>JASCNX010000001.1 GCA_029968055.1 Xenophilus aerolatus
GCTACGCGCTACGCGCTGCGCTCAGACAGCTGCAGCGAGTCAGATGACGAAGCAGCTGTTGCCGCACGCGGCACAGCTGCCACCCCGCCAGCGCCACGTCGCAGGCGCATCCAGAAGGGACCCATCAGAACGGGCCATCGCTGCGCTCGGCCCCCTGGAGCATGAGCCGCTGCGCGGCTGGCTGTTACTCCCTCTCCCAGAGGGAGAGGGAGCAACTCCAAGCCGAAGGACAAGGCTGCGCAGCAGCCTTGTTGACCCGGGCCCCGGGTCCCCTCTGTGTGCGCCGAGGAGCGCAGCGGCTGGCGGACAAAGGGCCGCGCATGTTTGAGCGAAGCGAGTTTGCGCGGACCCCGCCAGCCGCGAGCACCGCAGGTTGCCCGCAGCGAAGCGGAGGGACGCAGACAGTGGGGTCGCCTTTTCTTTGCCTACTTTCTTTTGGCGAAGCAAAAGAAAGTAGGTCGCCCGCCGGGGCGAAATCCCGGCCCCTGCCTCGGAAGAGGCCCAGCGCCAGCCTCGTCAAGACCGAACCCGACCGGCCGCAGCGCATGACCCCATGAACACACCTCGCCGCGCCACCATCGCCGACGTCGCCGAAGCCGCAGGCGTGTCCAAGGCCACCGTCTCGCGCTTCTTCAACCACCGCGAGCGCCTGCTGTCCGACGACATCGCCGCCCGGGTCGAGGCCGCCATCGCACAGCTCGGCTACACGCCCAGCCCGATGGCGCAGGCGCTCAGCCGGGGCCGCTCGCGGCTCATCGGCCTCATCGTGGCCGACATCACCAACCCCTACTCGGTGGCCGTGCTGCGCGGCGCCGAGAAGGCCTGCCAGGACGCCGGCTACCTCGTCATGCTCTTCAACATGGGCAACGAGACCGGCCGCGAGCGCGAGGCCATCGATGCCCTGGCCGGCTACCAGGTCGACGGCTTCATCCTCAACACGCTGGGCCGCGGCGCGGGCGTGGTCGACGCGGTCGCCACGCACGGCAAGCCGGCGGTGCTGGTCGACCGCCGGCACGCCGGCATGACGGCCGACTTCGTCTCGCTCGACAACGCCGGGGCGATGGGCCAGGCCTGCGGCCACCTGCTGGGCAACGGCTGGCGCGAGCTGCTCTACGTGACGGAGCCGCAGCAGGGCGTGAGCACGCGGCGCGAGCGCGCAGCGGCCTTCAGCGCCTGCGTGGCCGCCCACCCGACGGCGCTGCGCGGCGAGATCTTCGAGAGCGCCGAGGGCGAGGACGATGGCCTGATGCAGGCCCTGCGCGCGCTGCGCCGCAGGGCCGGCCGCAGCCGTCGTGCGGCGGTGGTCGCGGGCAATGCGGTCGTCACGCTGCGCGTCGCGCAGGCCATGAGCCGGCTGGGCTGGCAGTTCGGGCAGGAACTGGGCTTCGTCGGCTTCGACGATCCCGAGTGGGCCTCGCTGATCGGGCCCGGCCTGTCGACCCTCGCGCAGCCCACCGACGAGATCGGCCGCGCGGCAGCCGGCTGCCTCATCGAGCGGCTGCACGGCCTGGAAGGGCCGGCGCGCGAAATGCTGCTGCCGGGGCAGCTGCAGGTGCGCGGGTCGTCGGCGGCGGCCGAGCCTGCTCGCTGACGACCGCGGTCCGCGCCAGGGCCGTCCCCGTCCCGTCCCCCATTCCCGTTCGCGTTGCAGGGCCTTCGCAAGAAGTTGCCCCATCGTGGTTCATGGCCCGCAGGCTGGGTGTCGGCGCGCCGCGCAGCGTGCGTTCTGGGGCACCGTCTTTGGGAACGGCGGCACGGAGAGCTATTTTTTAGGTCGCCCGTTGCGAAAAACGATGCTTGGTGCGACCGCGGCGCGCTCCTAGCATTCGCCTCGCCAGCCAGGGGTGTGCAAGCCCCGCACGGGTCGGCCCACTGCCGAATGCCTTCCACCTACGCGCTCAAACTCAAGGAATCCGCCATGGCCACACTCCGGGATCCCGGTCGCCGACGTCTTCTCCAGACCTCCCTGCTCGCCAGCGGCCTGTCCGCTGGCGGACTGCTCAGCGTCGATGCGTTCGCGCAGGGCAAGGCACGCGTCAACATGCAGTTGGGTTGGATTGTCGGCGTCAACCAGATCGGCGAGGTCGTTGCCAAGCGCCTGGGCTTCTACGAGCAGGAGGGCATCGATTTCGCGATCCAGCCCGGCGGTCCCAACATCGACGGCGTTGCGATCGTGGCATCGGGCCGCCACGAAATCGGGCAGGTGTCCTCCAGCCCGTCGGTGATGCTGGCCGTCTCGCAGGGCCTGCCCATCAAGTGCTTCGCCGTGGGCGCCCAGAAGCATCCCTTCACCTTCTTCTCGCTGGCCAAGAACCCGGTGCGCAAGCCGGCCGACCTGGTCGGCAAGAAGGTGGGTCTGCCCTCGACGGCGGCCGTGCTGCTGCGCGCGCTGCTGGCCAAGAACAAGATCGCCGAGAAGGACGTCAAGTTCGTCACCGTCGGTGCCGACATGAGCCCGCTGCTGACGGGGCAGGTCGACGTCGTGACCGGCTGGCTGACCAGCACCACGGCGCTGAAGGCGCTGGGCCCGGATCGCGTGGACCTGACCCTGTGGGACGGCGGGGTGCAGCTCTATGCCTTGCCCTACTACGCCACCACCAAGACCCTCGAATCGCAACCCAGGATGATCGAGGCTTTCCTGCGCGCGACCGTGCGCGGCTGGCAGTACGTGCAGGCCCACCGCGACCAGGCCGTGGACCTGCTGGTCAAGGAGTACCCGAACCTCCAGCGCGAGGACGAACGCGTTGCGGTCGACGTGATGCTGGAATACAGCTTCGGCGGCCTGGCACGGACGCAGGGATGGGGTGCGATGGACCCGGCCGTGTGGCAGGAGCAGATCAACGCCTACGCCGAGCTGGGCCAGTTCTCCGCCCGCACGCCCAGGGTGGAGGACGTGGTCTGGCTCGACGGCCTCAAGGCCACGGCCGCGCAGCGCATGGGGAAGGTCTGAGGCCATGGCCGCCGTCCTGGGCACCGGGCCCGCGATCTCCTGCCGTGACGTCGGCGTGCGGTTCTTCACCGAGCGGCGCGACGTCACTGCCCTCAAGAGCCTGGACCTGGACGTGGCACAGGGTGAGTTCCTGACGCTGCTTGGGCCCTCCGGTTGCGGCAAGTCCACCTTCCTGCGCGTGGTGGCCGACCTGCTGCCGCCCAGCCGTGGCCGCATCGAGGTGCTGTCCTCCACGCCCGAGGCGGCGCGCCGCAACCGCGACATCGGTTTCGTCTTCCAGGACGCCGCGCTGCTGCCGTGGCGTACGGCGCTCCAGAACGTGGAGCTGCCGCTCGTGGTGGGCGGCGGCGCCAGCCGCAAGGGGCGGCGCTCGCCGGCCGAACTGCTGGAACTCGTCGGCCTGAAGGACCGCATGCACGCCTTCCCGCACGAGATGTCGGGCGGACAGCGGCAGCGCGTGTCGATCGCGCGCGCGCTGGCCAGCGACCCCAGGATCCTGCTCATGGACGAGCCCTTCGGTGCGCTCGACGAGATCACGCGCGACCGTCTCAACGAGGAGATCCTGCGCGTCTGGCGCGAGACGGGCGTGACGGTCCTGTTCGTCACCCACAGCATCCACGAGGCGGCCTTCCTGGGCCAGCGCGTGCTGATGCTCGCCGCGAACCCGGGGCGCGTGCGCGAGATCGTGCCGGTGGACCTGCCCGCCGAACGCACGCTGGACCTGCGCGAGACCCCCGAATTCGTGCGCCTCACGGGCCATCTGCGGCGCGTGCTGGAAACCTGCTGAGGACGCCGCCATGGACACCCGTTCCCTCGACTCGGCGGCACCTGGCGCCTTCGCTGCCGCGAGCCCCCCGGCCGATGCCGAATACGCGGCCTGGGCCGCTGCGCGCCGCAAGCGCCTCTGGCGCCGCCGGGTGCTGCCCGCCACAGGCATCGTCGGACTGGTGCTGCTGTGGTGGGCCGTCATCGCGGTCTTCGGCATCAAGCCCTTCATCGCGCCCACGCCCTGGGCGGTGATCGAGACGCTCTACGCCAAGCGGGCCGTGTTGCTCGACAACCTGCTGCCGACAGCGTTCGAGGCCGCGGGCGGCTTCGTGCTGGGCAACCTGGCCGCCATCCTGGTCGCCACGGTCTTCGTGCACAACCGGACGCTGCAGGACATCTTCTTTCCCGTGGTGCTCATGTTCAACGCCGTGCCGCTGGTCGCCAAGGCCCCGGTGCTGGTGCTGATCATGGGCAACGGCGTGGAGCCGAAGATCACCATCGCCGCGCTGGTGTGCTTCTTTCCCACCCTGGTGAACATGGTGCGCGGCCTCGAATCGGTCAACCCGCAGGCCATGGAGCTGATGCGCGTGCTGTCGGCCAGCAAGACGGAGATCTTCTTCCGCCTTCGGCTGCTCAACGCCTTGCCCTACCTGTTCTCGGCCCTGCGCATCGCCGCGTCGATGTGCGTGATCGGCGCCGTGGTGGGCGAGTGGGTCGGGTCCACGGTGGGCATCGGCGCCATGATCCTGCAGGCGACCTTCAACTTCGACTCGCCGCTGCTGTACGCCGCGATCGTCATGAGCGCCTCGCTCTCGGGGCTGTTCTTTCTGCTCGTCACGCTGGCCGAGCGATGGGTGATCCGCTGGCAACCCGAGGCTGCGCATTGAGCGGCCGACCCGAACACGCCAAGCACAAATTCAACAGGAGATTTCTATGAGCCGTATCGGCGATTGGATGCAGGAGCCCGCCCACGACGTGCGCGTGGCGGCCGAGTCGGACGTGGTGGTGGTCGGGGGCGGCCCGGCCGGGCAGGCGGCCGCGCTGGCCGCGGCCCGCAACGGTGCGAGCGTCACGCTGCTGGAGCGCTACAACCACCTGGGCGGTCTGGCCTCGGGCGGCATGGTGCTGGTGCTGGACGACATGTGGGACAGCCACCAGCAGGAGATCTCGGTGCGCGGCATCTGCCTGGAGATGATCGAGCGCATGTCCGCGCTGGGCCTGGCCGAGTACCCGCGGCAGCAGGATTGGGGCACGTTGCCCGAGTCGGTGCGACGTTGGAAGCGCTGGGGCACCTACGACTTCCACAGCAAGGAGAAGCCACACCCCATCTGCTTTGCCGCCGCCTTCGACCCCGATGCCTGGAAGCGCAGCGCGCTGGAGATGGTGCTGCAGGCCGGCATCGACCTGCGCCTGCATTCGTGGTTCTCGCGCGCGTTGGTGGAAGACGGTCAGGTGCGCGGGGTGGTCTGCGAGACCAAAGGGGGACGCGAAGCTGTCCTGGGCAAGGTGGTGATCGACACCACCGGCGACCTCGACGTGGCGGCCTCGGCGGGCGCCCCGCACATCAGCGGCAGCTACATCGTGACCACGGTGTTCCGCCTGGGCGGCGTCGACACCGAGGAGGCCGAGCGCTTCGAGCGCGACGAGCCCGCGGCCTGGCAGGCGCTGGACCGCGAGATCAAGCACATGCTGGGTGGTGCCTGGGAGGCCTGGTGGCTCAAGACGCCGCTGCCCGGCGTGGTGTGGTGCAACTGCCCGCACATGCCGGGGCTGGACGGCCTGAAGGTCAGCGACCTGACGCGCGCCGAGGTGCAAGGCCGTGCCACCATCCACAAGGTGATCGACTTCGTGCGCGCCCGGCTGCCGGGCTTCTCGAAATGCGTGCTGATCGACATGGCGCCGCAGACCGGCATCCGACAGACCCGGTTGCTCGAAGGCGCCTACGTGATGAGCAAGGAGGACGTGGCCCAGCGCACGCGTTTCGCCGACAGCGTGGCGCGCGGGCGCGACTACTACTACCCGTTCCGGGCCCTGCTGCCGCGCAGCGTGGAGAACCTGCTGGTGGCGGGACGCCACTACTCGGCCACTTCGGCAGCGCAGAAGATTTCGCGCGAGATCCCGCCGTGCATGGCCATGGGCGAGGCCACCGGTACCGCCGCGGCGCTGGCCCTGGATGCCGGCGTGCCGGTGCGCTCGGTCGACATCGCGAAGCTGCAGAGGACGCTGCGGGCGCAGGGCGCCGACCCCGGCGACCAGGCGGGCCCCAACGCCGACGTGCCGGCCATCGCGCGTTCGTTCTCGAAGGAGGCCGCATGAGCGCCGCCCGGCCGCCCGCAGGCGCCCGCGCCGCAGCCGCAGGCGAAAGTGCCGCGGTGGGCACGAGCACGACCGCGCTGCCGCTGGACGGCATCCGCGTGATCGACTTCACCCAGGTCATGATGGGGCCGGTCTGCACGCAGATGCTGGCCGACCACGGGGCCGACGTGATCAAGATCGAGCGCAAGGGGGCGGGCGACCTCAGCCGCTCCACCTTTGCGCCGGTGCATGGCGAGGACAACCCCATTTTCTGCAGCCTCAACCGCAACAAGCGCAGCGTCGAGATCGATCTGCGCGATGCGGCGCAGATGGATCTGGTGAAGGCGCTCATCGCGGGCGCCGACGTGGTCACCAACAATTTCCGCGCGGGCGTCATGGAGCGGCTCGGCCTGGGCTACGAGGACTGCCGGCGCCTGAACCCGCGCATCGTCTATGCGGTGGGCACCGGCTTCGGCGAGACGGGTCCGTATGCCCACAAGGGCGGCCAGGACGTCCTGGCGCAGGCGCTGACGGGGGTGATGGCCCGCCGTGCCGATGCCTCGATACCGGTGTCGATCTACCCGACGGCGCTGGCCGACTACACGGCGGGCATGCACATGGTCCAAGGCATCCTCCTGGCCCTGTTGCAGCGCGAGAAGACCGGCGAAGGCCAGAAGATCGCCGTGTCGCTCTACAACTCCATGCTTGCGATGCAGATGCAGGAGGCGGCCATGGTGATGATGGAAGACTCCGAGGTGAACTGGGCGGCCATGCCGCTGTCGGGCGCGTTCGATACGCAGACCGGGCCGTTGGTGCTGGTGGGCGCCTTCAAGGCGAACCCGCTGCGCGACATCTGCACCGCGCTGGGCATCGAGGACCTCTCCGCAGACGTGCGCTATGCCACGTTGTCCGCGCAGTTCGCCCACAAGGCCGCGCTGCACGAGATATTCCGCGAGCGGTTTGCCAGCGGCAGCCGCGAGCACTGGCTGGCCAGGCTGGAGGAGCAGGACCTGCTCTGCGCCCCGGTGCGCGACATGCGCGAGGCGCTGGTCGATCCGCAGACGCTGCACAACGCCATGATCCTCGAAGGGCGCTCGGCCTCGGGCCGGCCGCTGAAATTCATCGCCAGCCCGATCCGCATGTCGGCCGTGCAGACCGGCCTGCGCCGCGGCCCGCCGCGGCTCGGCCAGCACACCGACGAGGTGCTGGCGCAGGCGCGGGCGTTGATCGAGGAGGCCGGCGCATGAGCGTCACCCTCGAAGTCACCGGCCATGTCGCGACCGTCACCCTCGACCGGCCCGAGGTGCTCAACGCGGTCGATCTGCCGACCGAGGCCGAGTTGCAGCGCATCTGGCGAGAGATCGAATCGCGCGACGACGTGCGGGCCGTGGTGCTGACCGGTGCCGGAGAGCGCGCGTTCTGCGCCGGCGCCGACCTGAAGAACACCTCGAAGCTCAAGGGCATGGACTACTGGGCGGCGGCACGCCCGGGCGGCTTCGGCGGCATCGCATTGCGCGAAACGCTGGATGTGCCCGTGATCGCCCGCGTCAATGGCCTGGCACTGGGCGGCGGCTTCGAGATGGTGCTGGGCTGCGACATCGTCGTGGCATGTGCGGAAGCCAGCTTCGGCCTGCCCGAGCCGTTGGTCGGACGGCTGCCGCTGGACGGCGGAATGCTGCTGCTGCAGCGGCAGATCCCCTACCGGCTCGCCATGGGCATGATGCTGACCGGTCAGCGCGTCACGGCGCAGCGCGCGCTGGACATGGGGCTGGTCAACGAGGTGGTTCCGCGCACCGGGCTCGATGGCGCCGTGGAGCGCTGGGTGCAGCAGGTGCTGGCGTGCGCGCCCCTGTCGCTCAAGGCGATCAAGCAGGTGGTGCGGCGTACCGGCACGCTGGCGCCCGCCGAGGCGCATCGCATGCGCCTGCCTGCGCTGGTGGCGGCGTTGCAGTCGGAGGATTCGGAAGAGGGGGTGCTGGCCTTCCAGCAGAAGCGCAGGCCGCAGTGGCAAGGCCGCTAGGCGCGCGCCATGGCCCACGTCATCACCGCTGCCTGCATCGATGTCAAGGACGGCGCCTGCGTCCAGTGCTGCCCGGTCGACTGCATCTACGAAGGCGCGCGCACTCTGTACATTCACCCCGATGAATGCATCGACTGCGGTGTCTGTGTCTCGGCTTGCCCGACACAGGCGATCTACGAGGAGTTCCGGCTGCCGCCCGGAATGGCGCATTTCACAACGATCAACCGCGAGTTCTTCGACGCGGCGGTCAGCGGACTGGGCTCGCCCGGCGGGGCCGCCGACGTCGGGCCGGTGGCCTGCGACCACCCGGCCATCGGGCGTGCCATTGCCGGCTAGTGCGGGCCGGGCTGCGGCGCGTCGGGAGGCCAGTTGATGCATGCCAGCATCCTCAAGTACTTCATCGAGGTCGCGAGCTGCGGCTCGGTGCGCAAGGCCTCGGAGCGCCTGTACGTCGCCGCGAGCGCCGTCAACCGCCAGATCCACAAATTGGAGGACGAACTCGGCGTGGAGTTGTTCGACCGCATGCCCAACGGCCTGCGCCTCAATGTCGCCGGCGAGCGCCTGCTCAAGCATGCCCAGGAGACGTTGCACCAATACCAGGTCATGCGGACCGAACTCGACGCACTCAAGGGAGAGCGCACCGGCCATGTGAAGGTCGCGGCCATGGACTCCTTCTTCGAGGAGCTGCTGCCTTCGGCGGTGGAGGACTTCCTGCAGGTCTTTCCCGCGGTGACATACACCATCACCGCGGTGCAGCCGATGGACGTGCCGCAGATGGTGATGTCCGGCCAGGTCGACGTGGGCCTGAGCTTCGTGAGCCGGCTGCCCGGCGGTGTGGCCGCCGTGGCGTTGGCGCGGCTGCCTATCGGGCTGGTGATGCCGCCCGGCCACCCGCTGGCCGGCCATGCCAGCGTCACGCTCAAGGAGTGCGCGCGCTACCCGTTCCTGCGGTCGAGCTCGCACCCCGTCATCAGTGCGGCGCTGTCGCCGGAGTTCGCGGCCTTCTGGGACGACATGGAGCCCGCGGCCACCTGCAATTCCACGCCGATGCTTAAGCGCTTGATCCGTGCGGGCAAGGGCATTTCCTGCTTCTCGAAGATCGCCTTCCTCGAGGACCTCAAGCGCGGCGATCTGGTCTGGCGGCCCTTCGACCTGCCCGCGGTTGACGAGCTGCAGGTGGGCATCGTGGTGCCGACGCAGCGCGTGCTGCCGCACGTCACCCAGAACTTCGTCGGCCGTCTGGCGCGCCGGCTGACGCAGCTGGAGATCGCCGCCAGCGCCGTGTGAGCCGGTGCCCCTCTTGGGGGAAAGGCCGGCCCCCGAAATTTCCCGCCCATGCGGGCACAGGCAGGGCGCGGCCTGGCCCTTGGAGGCGCTCAGAAGCCGGCCAGCACCACCTTGCCGCGCGAACGGTGGCTCTGCACCAGCGCATGCGCGCGGCGCAGGTTGGCGGCGTTGATGGCGCCGAAGTGCTCGTTCGCGGTGCTGCGCAGCGTGCCGGCGTCGACCAGCGCCGACACGCGCTCCAGCAGCTCGTGCTGGCGCTGCATGTCGGGCGTGTGGTAGAGCGAGCGGGTGAACATCAGCTCCCAGTGCAGCGAGATGCTCTTGGACTTCAGCGGCAGGGCGTCCAGCGTGGCAGGGTCGTCGATGAGCGCGATCCGGCCCTGCGGCTGCAGCGCGGCAACGATCTGCAGGTAGTGCTGGTCGGTGTGGGTGAGGCTGGCCACCATCGACACCTTCGGCAGGCCCGCGCTCTCCAGCTCGGCGGCGAGCGGCCGGCTGTGGTTGAGCACATGGTGCGCGCCGAGCGACTTCACCCAGTGCGCGGTGTCGGAGCGTGACGCGGTGCCGATCACGGTCAGCTGCGTGAGCTGCCGCGCCAGCTGCACCAGCACCGAGCCCACCCCACCGGCCGCGCCGACGACGAGCAGGCTCTGGCCCGCGCCGCCGCCCTCGGGCACGCCGAGGCGGTCGAAGAGCAGTTCCCAGGCCGTGATGGCCGTGAGCGGCAGGGCCGCGGCCTCGGCGGCGCCCAGGCTGCGTGGCTTGTGGCCGACGATGCGCTCGTCCACCAGGTGGTACTCGCTGTTGCTGCCGGGTCGGTCGATGGCGCCGGCATAGAACACCTCGTCGCCCGGCTTGAACAGCGTCACCTCGGCGCCCACGGCATGCACCGTGCCCACCGCGTCCCAGCCCAGCACGCGCGGGGCCGTCACGGGCGAGTTCATGCGCACCTTGGTGTCGACCGGGTTCACCGACACCGCCTGCACCTGCACCAGCAGGTCGCGCGGGCCGGGCAGCGGCATGGCCAGGTCGATGTCGACGAGCGCGGCCGGGTCGTCGATGGACAGACCGTGCTGGGTGTAGGCGATGGCTTTCATGGGAGGCTCCGAAGAGAAGTGGCGGGCGATGGGCGAATGGTGCGGCTTCGTCGCCTGTTCTGGAAGCGGCAAAATCGGACAACACTTTCATTGCCGGAGTGAAGATGGTCCGCTTCGACGACCTGGCCCTGTTCGACCGCGCGGCGGCGCTGGGCAGCTTTTCCGATGCGGCGCGCGAGGCCGGCCTGCTGCCCGGCCAGGTCAGCGCCGCCATCCAGCGGCTCGAGCGCGAGCTGGGCATCCGGCTCTTCGCCCGCTCCACGCGCAGCCTGCGCCTGACGGCCGAGGGCGAGCGCTACCTGCCGCACGCGCGCGCCGCGCTCGACAGCCTGCGCGCCGGGCAGGACGAGCTGCGCGCCGAAGACCCGGAACTGCGCGGCGTGCTGCAGGTGGCCACGCCCTCCGACCTCGGCCGCAACGTGCTGCTGCCTTGGCTCGCGGCCTTCCGGCGGCAGCACCCGAAGCTGGTGCTGCGCCTGTTCATGTCCGACCGGGTGTCGGACGTCTTCAAGGAGCCGATCGACGTCGCGGTGCGCTACGGGCCGCCGCCCGACGCGAGCTTCGTCGCACTGCCGCTCGCGACGCTGAACCGGCGCGTGCTGGTGGCCTCGCCCGGCTACGTGCAGCGCTGCGGCCAGCCGGCGTCGGTCGACGAGCTGGCCGGCCACGCCTGCCTGACCTACGCGCTGAGCAGCCGCATCCACGACCGCTGGACCTTCTTCGAGGGCGACGAGCGCGTGGTGGCGAACGTGCGCGGACCGATCCAGAGCGACGACGGCGAACTCATCCACCGGCTGGCGCTGGACGGCGAGGGCATCGCCTACAAGTCCTGGCTCGACGTCGGCGAGGACGTGCGGGCGGGGCGCCTCGTGCAGCTGCTGCCGCAACTGCGCGGCGAGGCCGCACCGCTGCACCTCGTGTGCCCGCACCGCGGCCAGTACTCGGCCGCCGTGCAGCAGCTGCACGCGCTGCTGCGGCAGCGCTGCGAGGCGATGGTCGCCGCGCTCCCGTCGCCGGCCGCCGCGGCGCCTGCGCGCAAGACGACGCGGCGACCCGGTGCCGGCGTGCCGCGCGTGGCGGCACGACAATCGCGCAAGCCATCCAGAACCTGAACCAGGAGCCAGACGCATGAGCAGCAGCAGCAAACCTTCCATCGGCATGGTCGGCATCGGCCTGATGGGCCACGGCATCGCCACCAACATCGTCAAGCACGGCTACGCGCTCACCGTGCTCGAACATCCGGGCAACCAGCCGCTCGATGCACTCAAGGCCGCGGGGGCGAAGAGCGTGGCCGGTGCGGCCGAACTGGGTGCCGCCGCCGACATCGTGATCCTCTGCGTGACCGGCTCGCCCCAGGTCGAAGCGGTGCTGCTCGGCGAGGCCGGTCTGCTGAAGTCGCTCAGGCGTGGCGCGGTGGTCATCGACTGTTCGACGGCCATTCCCTCCTCGACGCTGCGCGTGGCCGAGGCGGTGCGGGCGGCCGGCGTGCGCTTTCTCGATGCGCCGATGACCCGCACGCCCAAGGAGGCCGCCGAAGGCCGGCTCAACCTGCTGGTGGGCGGCGATGCGGCGCTGTTCGCCGAGTGCCGCCCGCTGCTGGCCTGCTTCGCCGAGAACATCACCCACACCGGCGGCGTGGGCACGGGCCACAGCATGAAGCTGCTGCACAACTACGTGTCCCTGGGCACCGTGGCGCTCATCGCCGAGGCAGCCGCCTCTGCGCAGCGCTCGGGCGTCGACCCGCAGGTCTTCGTCGACGTGCTGGCCAAGGGCGGCGGGGGCGGCGTGGCGCTGGAGCGCCTGAAGCCCTTCATCACCGATCGCGACCCGAACACGCTGCGCTTCGCCATGAGCAATGCACAGAAGGACCTGGGCTACTACACCGAGATGGCGCACGACATCGGCGCCGCGCAGGGCATCGCCGATGCGGTGCTCGGCACCTTCGCCCAGGCGGTGCAGGCCGGCGGCGCGCAGCGCTATGTGCCGGAGCTGGTCGAGTTGCTCGCACGGCGCTGAGCGCCCTGGCGCCAGCGGGGCCCAGACACCACATCAGGCCTGCCGCACCGCCTCGGCGATCCGGCCCGGATCGGGCACGATGCCGATGCCGGGCGCCTCGCCCAGATCGATGCAGCCCGTGCCGTCGAGGTGTGCGAGCGCGGGCGCGAGTGCGGTGCGCAGCGGGTTCTCGTTGGCATCGACTTCGAGCATGCCGTCGCCACCGGCGGCGGCGAGCAGGTGGCCCGAGGCGAGCAGTCCCACCCCCGCGCCCAGGTAGTGCGGGCAGTAGCGCAGCCCGGCTGCGCGCGCGCGATGGATCACCGGCCAGTTCGCCGAAATGCCGCCCCACTTGGCCGCGTCGGGCTGAAGCACCGACAGCACGCGCGCCTGGAGCGCCGCGTCGAAGGCCGTGTCGCCCGCGATGTTCTCGCCCGCGGCCAGCGGAATCGGCGTGTCGGCCTGCAGTGCCTGCCATTCGGACCAGGGGCGGTCGGCACGCAACGGCTCCTCGAGCCAGTGCAGGCCGTAGGGCGCGAGGCGGGGCGCCATGCGCCGGGCTTCGTCGAGCGTCCAGCCCTGGTTGGCGTCGGCCATCAGCGGTGTCGCATCGCCCAGCGCACCGCGCATGGCGTCGAGATTGGCCAGATCGCGCGCCTCGCCGAAGCCGATCTTGAGTTTGAAGGCCCGGTATCCCTCGGCGCGGCAGCGCAGGGCCGTCTGCTCGGGCGCGTCGGGGTTGATGCCGCTCGCGTACACCGGGATGCGGCTGCGCGAGCCGCCCAGGTGGCGCCACAGCGGCTGGCCGGCGCGGCGTGCACTCAGGTCCCACAGCGCGAGGTCGATGCCCGCGATGGCCTGCGCGATCGGACCCGGCTCGCCCGACTGGATCGCCAGCACCGCCGTGCGCTGCGACAGGTGATCGAAGGCCGCGACGGGGCCGTCGAAGCGTGCGTTCAGCAGCAGCGGCGCCAACACGGTGTCGATGAGCCGCGCCCGGTGTTCGGCGCCGCAGCCGGGGAAGTTGCACCACACCTCGCCCCAGCCGAATGCGCCGTCGCTGTCTTCCACGCGCACGAAGAGGGCCGGCCGGTCGTGCATGGTGCCGAAGGACGTGCGCACCGGCACCTTGATCGGGTAGCGGAACACGCGCGCGTCGATGCGTGCGATGGCCAGGTGTGAGGCGGGCAGCGTGGGAGCGTTCATGGCTTGAGGTTCATCTCGACGTGGATGGCGTCGCCGCGGTAGGTGACTTCGGCGACGTAGATGACGCGCCCGTTCTCGTCATGGAAGATGCGGCGCACCTCGGCCACCGGCGAATTGACCGGGATGCCGATCAGGCGCGCGACCTCCATGTCCGCCGTGCCGATGGTCAGCACCTGGTGTGCACGGGCGATGGTGAGGCCCTTGAGCGAGATCAGCACCGGGATGATGGTCTCCTCGCGAAAGCGCTTCGGCGCCTTGCGGAACACGCGCTCGTCGATGTGGATGTGGATCACGCAGTAAGGCTGTCCGTCGCGCGAATGCACGCGGCGCATGTAGACGTAGCGCTCGGCGGGCATGCCCTCGTCGGGGCGCAGCGCAGGCGTGTCGGTCGACTCGCCGATGGTGACGATCTGCGGCTCGGTGTCGCGGTACATGCGCGCCAGTTCGTCGAGCGTGGTGACCACGCTGAGCCAGCGCTCGTTGGCGGGCCGCCCGGTGACGAAGGTGCCACGGCCCTGCTGCGGCGACACGAGCCCATCGCGCGCCAGCAACTCGATGGCCTGGCGCAGCGTGACGCGGGCGACGCCGAACTCGGCCATCAGCGCCTCGAGCGAGGGCAGGCGGTGGCCCTGCGGCCAGGTGCCCCGCGCGATGCGCTGGCGCAGCACGTCGGCCACCTGCAGGTAGCGCGGGATCGGGCTGTCCGAAAAGCGGGCCGCGGGAGCGCTCTCAGGGTTCGACGCACTTGCCATGGCGGAACAATCAAAGGTATGGTCTATAGAACGACCAATCGAGTTCGAGCCAATATAGCAGAGCAGGAGCCGCCCCCCGGGTCGCTTCGACGCCTGCCAGGAGACCCAGCCGATGCCCCATCGCCCGGTGCCCGTGCGCGCCGCCCTCATCCTCGCCCCCTGGGTGCTGTTGCTGCTGCTGTGGTACGGCGTGCGGGCCAGCGGCCTCGTCAACCCGGCACTGGTGCCGGCGCCGCACCAGGTCGCGGCCAAGTTCGTCGAGCTGATGCAGGACCGCCTGCCGATGGACCTCTGGATGTCCACGCAGCGCGTCTTCGTCGGCGTGGCGCTGGGGACGCTGCTGGCGGTGCCAGTGGGCTTCTGCCTGGGCTGGTACCGGGGCCTGCGCAGCTTCATCGACCCGGTGATCAACTTCTTCCGCGCGCTGCCGCCGATCGCGCTGATCCCGCTGGTGATCGTGTACTTCGGCATCGGCGAGGCGGCCAAGACGGTGATCCTCTTCTACGCCTCCTTTTTCGCCGGGGTGATCGTGATGTACGAGGGCATCGCGCAGATCAGCCCGATCTTCGTGCGCGTCGCCCGCACCCTGGGCGCCAACGACTTCGAGATCTTCGCCAAGGTGATCGTGCCGCTCACGGTGCCGCACATCCTCACGGCCATCCGTGTCGCGCTGGGTGTGGCCTGGGCCACGCTGGTGGCTTCGGAACTCATCGCGGCCCAGCAGGGGCTGGGTGCGCTGATCCAGAACGCCTCGGCCTTCTTCCAGCTCGACATCATCTACGTGGGCATCATCTGCATCGGCTTCATCGCGCTCGCGATGGACCTGGTGCTGCGTGCCGTGAGCCGGCGCCTGGTGGCCTGGCAGGACCGATTGGCATGAGCGTTTCGGAAACCGACGCACCGGTGCGCGTCGCCTTCAGGGACGTATCGGTCGAGTTCCCCACTTCGCAAGGGCCGATGCGGGTGCTCGATGGTGTGTCGCTCGACATCCGCCAAGGCGAGTTCGTGTCGATCATCGGCCCTTCCGGCTGCGGCAAGACCACGCTGATGAACATCCTGGGCGGCTTCGTGCAGCCCACCGGCGGGCAGGTGCTGCTCGACGGCGAGCCCGTGAAGGGGCCAGGGCCTGACCGCGGCGTGATCTTCCAGGAGTACGGCGTCTTTCCCTGGCTCACGGTGCGACAGAACATCGCCTTCGGCCTCAAGCTGGCGGGCAACAAGGTGTCGAAGGCGGAACACGCGACCATCGTCGAGCGCTACATGGGCCTCATGGGCTTGACGGATTTCGCCGACCACTTCCCGAAGCACCTGTCGGGCGGCATGCGCCAGCGCCTGGCGATCGCGCGCGCCTATGCGGTGCGGCCGCAGTTCCTGCTGATGGACGAGCCCTTCGGCGCGCTCGACGCACAGACCCGCAGCGCCATGCAGGACCTGCTGCTCGAGGTGCTGCAGACCGAGGGCAAGACGGTGATGCTGATCACCCACTCGGTCGAGGAGGCGATCTACCTCTCGTCGCGCATCGTCGTCGTGACGGCACGGCCGGCGCGCATCCGCACCGTGATCGACGTGCCCTTCGGCTACCCGCGCGGCGAGAACGTGCACGAGGACCCGCGCTTCGTCGAACTGCGCGCGCAGATCCGCGAACTGGTGATGCAGGAATACGCCGCGCAGGCGCGCCAGGGCGTGCGCCTGTCGGACTGACCGTCGCCCCCTTTATTTCCACTGCCAACAGGAGACACCCCATGGCCTTGCAGCGCCGAGACTTCATTCGTACCGCCGTCGCGGCGTCCGCCGTGTCGGGCCTGGGGTTCCCCGCCTTCGCCCAATCGCGCACCAAGGTCAAGGTCGGCTACCTGCACACGCCGGCCGTGGATGGGCAGATCTGGCTGGGTTTGCAGAGCGGCAGCTTCGCCAAGCAGGGGCTGGACCTGGAGCCGGTGCTGTTCACCACCGGGCTGGAACTGTTCCAGGCCATGATCGGCGGCAGCCTGGATGTGCTGGCCACGGGGGCGGTGCTGTCCAACTTTCCGGCCCGCGGACAGGGCAAGGTCTTCCTCATCAACGACGTGGAGTACGCCACCGCGCAACTGTGGGTGCGCGAGGACTCGGGCGTGAAGAGCGTCGCCGACCTCAAGGGCAAGCAGATCTCGACCACCACCGGCACCACGGCGCACGTGTTCCTCGACCGTGCGCTGCGTTCCGCGGGCCTGGACCCGGCCAAGGACGTGCGGCTGGTCAACCAGCGCATGTCCGAGGCCGTGACCTCGCTCATCTCCGGCGCGGTGCCCGCGGTGGCGCTCTGGGCCCCCTTCGACTCGGTGGTGCGCGGCAAGCTGCCCGGTGCCCGCAAGATCGTCGATGCCTCGGCCTTCTTCCCGCAGGCGGCCATCGTGGGCGGCTGGGCCGCGCGCAACGACTACTACGAGAAGAACAAGGCCGTCCTGGGCAAGCTCATCGCGGGCTGGCTGCCTGCCAATGAGCAGATCGTGGCCAACCCCGAGGCGGCGGCCGAGCAGTTGCAGAAGACCCAGTACAAGGAGGTGCCGCTGGCCGAATTCAAGGAGCAGTTCAAGGCGTCCAAGTACTACTCCGCGGCCGAGTGGCGTTCCAAGTACGCCGACGGCACGGTGACGCAGTGGCTGCAGCAGGTGACGGACTTCTTCGTGCAAAGCGCCAACATCCCGAACGCGCTGAAGGCGCAGCAGTACTTCGATCCGTCGCTGTTCACGGGTCTGGTCAAGGCGTGAGCACCGTGGCCCGCAAAGCTGGATTGCACGCCGCGTGCCTGGGCCCATTGGGCACGAGATGACCTCAGTCGAAGCGGCTTACGACGTCATCATCGTCGGCGCGGGTTCCGCCGGCTGCGTGCTCGCCAACCGGTTGAGCGCCGACCCGAAGCGCCGCGTCCTGCTGCTGGAGGCGGGTGGTGCCCAGCGGCACTTCTGGCTGCGGCTGCCGGTGGGCTACTTCCGCTCGATCTACGACCGGCGTTTCTCCTGGCAGTTCGAGGTCGAGCCGCAGGCCGAGACCGGCCACCGCAGCATCGTGTGGCCGCGTGGGCGCGTGCTGGGCGGCTCCAGCGCGATCAACGGCCTGATCTACATCCGAGGGCAGCGGGCCGATTTCGACGACTGGGCGGCGGCCGGCGCCACCGGCTGGAGCTACCGCGAACTGCTGCCGCTGTTCAAGAAGTCGGAGTGCTATGCGGGCGGCGAGAACGCGTACCACGGCGGCTCCGGCGAGCTGGGCGTGTCGGACCTGCGCAACGACCATCCTTACTGCGAGGCGTGGCTGGCGGCGGGCGCGCAGGCCGGCTATCCGGCGAGCGATGACTTCAACGGCGCGCAGGACGAAGGCCTGGGCACCTACCAGCTCACGCTGCGCGGCCATTGGCGCTGCGATGCGGCCACGGCCTTCCTGCGCCCGGTGATGCAGCGGCCCAACCTCACGGTGCGCACCGGCGTGCACGTGACCCGGGTGCGCATCGAGCAGGGCCGGGCATGCGGCGTCGAGTGGATCGAGGACGGCCAGCCGCGGCACGCGCTGGCCGATTCGGAGGTACTGCTGGCGGCAGGCGCGTTGCAGAGCCCGCAGCTGCTGCAACTCTCGGGCGTCGGTCCGGCCGCGCTGTTGCGCCGCCATGGCATTCCCGTGCAGGTCGACGCCCCCGAGGTCGGCGCCAACCTTCAGGACCACTACCAGGCGCGCGTGATCGTCAAGCTGCGCGAGAAGATGTCGCTCAACGACCAGGTGCGCAGCCCCATTGGCCTGGCGCGCATGGGGGCGCAGTGGCTGCTGCAGCAGCGAGGGCCGCTCACCGTGGGTGCGGGGCAGGTAGGCGGCATGGTGCGCAGCGCCGTGGCCAGGGACGCGCGGGCCGACGTGCTCTTCAACGTCATGCCCCTCTCGGTCGACAAGCCCGGCGATGCGCTGCATGCCTTCTCGGGCTTCTCGGCCTCGGCGGCGCAGTGCCGGCCCGAGTCGCGCGGCACCGTCGAACTGCGATCGGCCGACCCGCTCGCACCGCCGCGTATCGTGTCGAACTACCTCACCGAACCACACGACATCCGCGTGCTGGTCGAAGGCCTGAAGATACTGCGCGAGATCTACGACCAGCCCGCATTCCGCGGGCTGACCACCGGGGTGGAGTACATGCCCGGCAACGCGCTGCGAACCGACGAGGACCTCGCCAGCTTCGCGCGCGAGAAAGGCGGCACGGTCTTCCACCAGGTAGGTACCTGCCGCATGGGCAGCGATGCACGCGCCGTGGTCGACCCGGCGCTGCGGGTGCAGGGCGTGCGCGGCCTGCGGGTGGTCGATGCCTCGGTGATGCCGACCATGACGTCGGCCAACACCAATGCGGCGGCGATCGTGATCGGGGAGAAGGGCGCGGCAGCGATCCTGGGAGGCTGATCGCGCGCGTGGCCCGCGCTCAGTTGGCCGTGATCTTCCGGTCGCGCACGATGGCGCTCCACTTCGCGTCTTCCTGCTTCATGAAGGCGGCCAGTTCGGCGCGGGTGGTGGGCTGCGGCGTCAGGCCGTGCTTGTTCAGCGCGTCCTTCACGCCCGGGTCGGCCAGGACCTTGACGATGGCCTGGTTCCACCGGTCCAGCAGGGGCGCCGGCGTCTTGCCGGGGGCCACGAAGGCGTACCAGTTGAGCGCTTCGAAGCCGGGGTAGCCCGATTCCGCGACGGTCGGGATGTTGGGCATGTAGGCGGGCCGTGTGAGGCCGGTCGTGGCCAGGGGAATCAGGTGGCCGGCCTCGACCTGCGGCAAGGCCGTCGGCGGCGCCGAGAAGTAGGACGCGATGCGCTGGCCCAGCAGGTCCTGCAGCGCGGGCGCACCGCCCTTGTAGGGCACGTGGACCATGTCGATGCCGGCGCGCTGGTTGAAGAGCTCGCCGGCCAGGTGCGACGCGGAGCCCGCGCCGGTCGAGGCGAAGTCGATGCTGCCCGGCTTCTTCTTCGCCAGCGCGACGAACTCGCCCAGCGTCTTCACGCCCACGCCCTTGTGCACGACGAGGACGTTCGGAAAGTTCACGCCGCCCGAGACCGGTGCCAGGTCCTTGAAGGGGTCGTAGTTCACCTTCATGACGTGCGGCGCGATGGTCAGCGGACCGATCGAGCCGAAGAGCAGCATCGAACCGTCCGCCGGCCCGTTGGCCACGTACTGGTGCGCGATGTTGCCGCCGGCTCCGGCGCGGTTGTCGACGATGACCGTCTGGCCCAGGTCCTCGTCGAGCTTCTTCGCGATCAGGCGCGCCGCGGCGTCGGCCGCGCCACCGGGCGCGAAGCCGACGACCAGGGTCACCGCCTTCTTCGGGGGAAAGTCCTGCGCGTGGCCGGCCCCGGCCAGGCAGAGCGCGCAGGCGAGGGCGGTGGCATGCAGGAATCGGCGCTTGTTCATCGTGGGTCTCCTGGAATGAATGGGTGTCCGGTCCGTCAATCGGCACCGAGGCCGACCGGGTTGGGCAGGCGCTTCTCGACGGCGTGGCGCAGCAGGGCGGCGCTGCGGAACACGCCGTGGGCGAACTTGCCGTAGGGCAGCGTGGCGAACAGCGCCATCACGGCGCCCAGGTGCAGGCACAGCAGCAGCGCCAGGGCCGGCGTGCCCCGGCCGAGCCACAGTGCCAGGCCGCTGGCGCTGGTGAGGAAGAGCAGGGCGATGAAGCCCAGATCCATGGGCTTCTGCGTCGCGTCGCCGTGCAGCGGATGCCGCCGCAGGTTGAGGCGCCACAGTCCCGCCGTGCCGACCATCAGGCTCACGCCGCCGACGACGCCCAGCAGCTTGGGCAGGCTGGGCAGCGCATAGGGCGCCGGCCAGCCGAAGGCGTAGTGGTAGAGCGTCGCCACGCTGGTGGCGGCGAAGCACAGCATGAAGCCGTAGAAGGTGAGGTGGTGGAAGCGCCGGCGCGACAGCGTGTAGGCGTCGTCGTCGTTGGGGCAGCCGTCGCCGTGGCCGCCGTCGAGGTACTTCAGGCGCAGCACCGCGTCCGCGGCTTCGGCGGTGGCCGGCGCGCTTGGCCGCGCGCTGCCGGTGGCGGGCGTGACGTCGCGCCAGAAGCGCCGCACCCCCATGGCGAGGGCCAGCGCCGCGAACAGGAACACCGGCGCGAACAGGCCGACCAGCAGGTTGTGCGGAAAGATGCGGTAGAAGTTGCCGCCGGCCGCCGCGCCCCAGAGGCTGCCCGTGGTGGCGGCGCCGAGCAGCAGGAACAGCGTCAGCGCGGCCACCAGTGCCAGCGACAGGGTCAGGCCGTTGCGCCGGTACAGCGCGCCCAGCGCCGGTGGCCAGGCGTAGTCGGCATAGGTCTGGCCCCGCACCTCGGCCATGGCCTTCGGCACGTTCACCGCGAACTCGTGCGGCGGCGCGTACTGGCAGGCATGCAGGCAGGCGCCGCAGTTGTGGCACAGGTTCGCCAGGTAATGGATGTCGGCCCGGCCGAATTCGAGCCGGCGTGTCATGGCCGGGAAGACGGCACAGAAGCCCTCGCAGTAGCGGCAGGCGTTGCAGATGTGCATCTGCCGGTCGACCTCCGCCTCGGTGGCCGAAAGGATGGGAATGACCTGCTGCGGCCCATCGGCCAGGGCGACGGCTTCGCGCGTCAGCGCCTCAAGCGTGGACATGCGCAGCCTCCCGGTTCTTCAGCGCGGCGCTCGCCGCGCGCGTGCCGGCGATGCGGCCGAAGGCCGTGCCGATGCTCATGCCCACCCCGGCGGTGTAGCCCTTGCCGAGCACGTTGCCGGCCATCATCTCCCCGGCCACGAAGAGGTTGGGGCTCGGGCGGCCGCCGAAGCGCACGGCGGCGGTGTCGTCCACCTTCAGGCCCAGGTAGGTGAAGGTGATGCCGGGGCGCAGCGGGTAGGCGTGGAAGGGCGCCGTGTCGATGGGGCGCGCCCAGTGCGTCTTGGCGGGCGAGACGCCCTCGGTGTGGCAGTCGTCCAGGGCCGTGTGGTCGAAGTGGCCGACGCGGCAGGCCGCGTTGTAGTCGTCGATGGTGCGCTGGAAGGTGGCCTCGTCCAGCCCGAGCCGGCGTGCCAGTTCGGGCAGCGTGTCGGCCACGGTGCCGGGAAACACCGGCGGCATGAAGCGACCGACCGCCTTCTGGTCGATGACCGAATAGGCCAGCTGGCCCGGCTGCTGCGCCACCAGCCGCCCCCAGATCGCGTAGCGCTTGGGCCAGAAGTCCTCGCCCTCGTCGTAGAAGCGCCGGGCCTCGCGGTTGACCACCACGCCCAGCGACACGCAGTCGATGCGGGTGCAGATGCCGCCGTCGTACAGCGGCGCGCGGGCGTCGATCGCGACCATGTGGCCTTGCGACGGATCGCCGATCGCGTCGGCCCCCGCGTCGATCATGTGCCGCAGCAGCACGCCCTGGTTGAAGCGGGTGCCGCGGATGAGGAAGTTGTCGGCCGGCCACTCGCCGCGCTCGTTGCGGCCCCAGGCTTCGCGCAGCCATTCGCGGTTGGACTCGAAGCCGCCGGCGGCCAGCACGCAACTCTTGGCCGCGATGCGCTCGCCAGCCTCGGTACGCACCGCCACGAAGCGGTCGCCGTCGAGCTCGACCGAGGCGACCGGCACCTCGTAGCGGATGCGCACGCCGAGCCGTTCGGCGCTGCGGTAGTAGGCGTTGACCAGCGCCTTGCCGCCGCCCATGAAGAAGGCGTTGGTGCGTGCCACGTGCAGCGCGCCGGACAGCGGCGGCTGGAAGTGCACGCCGTGGCGGCGCATCCAGTCGCGGCAGTTCGACGAGGCCCGGATCACCAGGCGCGCCAGGTGCTCGTCGGTCAGGCCGCCGGTGACCTTGAGCAGGTCCTGCCAGTACTCCTCCTCCGGGTAGGCCTCGACCAGCACGTCCTGCGGCGCGTCGTGCATGCAGCGCAGGTTGCGCGTGTGCTGGGAGTTGCCGCCGCGCCATGCCTTGGGCGCGGCCTCGAGCAGCAGCACGCTGGCGCCGGCCTCGCGTGCCATGAGGGCGGCGCAGAGGGCGGCATTGCCGCCGCCGACGACCAGCACGTCGGCCTGGGGATCGCTCACTACCTGTCTCCTTGTGGGGTGCGGGAGACTGTAGGCAGGCCGCCGCCGGGGCGACAGGCCGGATCCGTCAACGGGTCTTCAGTTTTCGAGAAGGGTGGCGCCGGCCCAGCGGCCTTCCTTGACGAGCGTGCGCGCCGTGTCGGCCAGCACCACGCGGGCCGCCAGCGCGGCGGGCGAGAGCTCGTCGTCGGACAGGCTCGCCAGCAGGTTGCGGCGGCCGACGTGGGCGTCCGCGATGCGGCTGCTGCACACGTCGTCGTGCTGCTGGCGCGCCAGTGCGGCGCCGGGCTGGATGGTGGCGCCGAAGCCCGCACGCACGGCGTCCATCAGCAGCGCGAGGCCGTCGATCTCGGCGACCACCTTCGGAACGATGCGCGCGCGCTCGAAGGCCGCCGAGAGCGTGGCGCGCAGGCCGTGGCCGGCGCTGGGCATGATGAGGGGCAGCTCGGCCAGCTGCGCGAGCCGGACCTTCGCCGTCGCCGGCCGCTGGGGCAGTTGGCTCGCGGCAAGAACGAACAGGCTTTCGTCCAGCAGCGGCTGGATGCTCCAGCGGTTCGGGGTGTCGGTCTTGAACAGCACGGCGAGGTCGAGCTGGCGCGACTGCAGCATGGCGGCGAGGTTGCCCGACAGCGACTCCACCAGGTGCAGCCGCACGTCGGGGTAGCGCGCCTGCATCGCCTGCATCAGCGGGATGCCGAGCACCGCGGCCGTGGTGGGCGCCAGGCCCACGCTCACATGGCCGGACAGGCGGGCCTGCTGCGCCGCACGCATCGCCTCGTCGGCGTGGCGCAGGGTGAGCTGGGCCTGCTGCAGGAAGGCCAGCCCGGCGTCGGTCGGCGCGACGCCGGTGCTGCTGCGGCGGAGCAGCCGGGTGCTCAGCTCACCCTCGAGGCGGCTGATCTGCTGGCTCAGTGCCGACGTGACCACCCCCAGCTCGAGCGCGGCGCGGCCCATGCTGCGCAGCTCGCACACCTTCACGAAGTAGCGCAGTTGGCGCAGTTCCATGGGCTGCCGCAGGCCTCACACCGAGCGCGTGATGCCGCCGTCGATCCGGATGTTCTGGCCCGTGATGTAGGCCGCCTTGTCCGACGCGAGGAAGGCGATCAGCTCGCCCACCTCGGCCGAGCTGCCATAGCGGCCCATCGGGATGCGCGCGCGGCGCTCGTCCTTCTCGGGCAGGCTGTCGATGAAGCCCGGCAGCACGTTGTTCATGCGGATGTTGTCGGCCGCATAGCGGTCGGCGTACAGCTTGGCGAAGGAGGCCAGGCCGGCGCGGAACACGCCCGAGGTGGGGAAGGCCGCCTCGGGCTCGAAGGTGGCGTAGGTGGAGATGTTGACGATGGCGCCCGACTGCTGCGCCTGCATGACCGGCGTGACCAGGCGCGCGATGCGCACCACGTTCATGAGGTAGAACTCCATGCCCAGGTGCCAGTCGGCGTCGCTGATCGCAAGCAGCTCGCCCTTGGGGCCGTGGCCGGCGCTGTTGACGACCGCATCGATGCGGCCCCAGCGCCCCATCGCGGCGTCGACCAGGCGCTGCAGGTCGGCGTCTTCGCGGTTCGAGCCGGTGATGCCGACGCCGCCGAGCTCCTGCGCCAGGACCTCGCCCTTGCCCGACGAGGACAGCACCGCGACCTGGAAGCCCGCGGCGTGCAGCGCACGCGCCGCCGCCGCGCCCATGCCGCTGCCGCCCGCGGTGACGAGCGCGACGCGGACGGGGTCCGGCCTCATCCGACTTCGGCGATGAGTTCGATCTCGACGCAGGCGCCCATCGGGATCTGCGCCACGCCGAAGGCGCTGCGCGCATGCGCGCCCTTGTCGCCGAAGACCTCGGCGAGGAGCTCGCTGGCGCCGTTGGTGACGAGGTGCTGCTCGGTGAAGGTGGGCGCGGAGTTGACCAGGCTCATCACCTTGACGATGCGCGTGATCTTGTCCAGGTCGCCCACCGCCGCCTTGAGCGTGCCGAGCAGGTCGATGGCGATGGCCCGCGCGGCGGCCTTGCCTTCGTCGGTGCCCATGTTCACGCCGAGCTGGCCGACCCAGGGCTTGCCGTCCTTGCGCGCGATGTGGCCCGACAGGAAGACGAGGTTGCCGGTGCGCGCGAAGGGCACATAGGCCGCGGCCGGCACGGACACGGGGGGCAGTTCGATGCCGAGTGCGGCGAGCTTGTCGTGGACGCTCATGGGAGGACTCCTTGCAGGGGTTGGGAACAAAAATCGGCCCGCGCCGCCCGTGGGGCGGGCGTGAATCGCTATGGATTCTGCGGTGAGGGGGGCTGCGTCTGCGTCTGGAACTGCGACTGGGACTGCGACTGCGATCCGCCCGGCGTCGCCGGCGCCGGGTCCTGCCCGGCGATCTCCTCGTACGGGCGGACCGTGACGCCCACGTCCAGCACGTGGCGCGCCCCGCCGTGCAGCACGCCGCGCATGGGCGAGACGTCGGCGTAGTCGCGGCCGATGGCCAGCACGACGTAGTCCTCGCCGGGCTGGCGGCCGTTGGTCGGATCGAAGCCGGCCCAGTCGCCCACGGCGATGGCGGTGGTGTCGCCCTCGTCGTCGTCCTCGGCGGCGCGGCCGGGCAGGTAGACCTCGACCCAGGCGTGCGAGGCATCGGCGCCGACCAGGCGCGGCTGGCCCGGCGGCGGCTGCGTGAGCAGGTAGCCGCTGACGTAGCGCGCGGGCAGGCCCAGGCCGCGGCAGCAGGCGATCATGATGTGGGCGAAGTCCTGGCACACGCCGCGCCGCTGGGCCAGGGCCTCGACCGCCGGCGTGTTGATCTCGGTGCTGTCGCTGTCGTAGTCGAAGTCGCGGTAGATGCGCAGCGTGAGGTCCATCGCCGCCTCGAAGATCGGCCGGCCTGCCGTGAAGCTCTGGCGCGCATAGGCGAGGAAGTCGTCGTGCAGCGGTGCATAGCGCGACGGGAAGACGAACTCCGAGGCCGGGTCGTCGTGCACGCCCTTGCGATAGCGGAAGCGCTCGCGCACGGCTTCCCAGGGCAGTTCGGGCGCGGCCTCGGGCGCCAGCCGCGGCGCGCTGGTCTCGACCAGGCTCTCGGCCGTGACGACGAGCTGGTCGTGCGTCGACTCCAGGGCGAAGAAGGCACGCGTGTTGCCGTACACGTCGATCGATTCGCTGCGCTGCGTCGGTTGCGGGCTGACCGACAGGCGGTGGTTCACCAGGCGCTGGCACGCCCGCGTGAGCGGCTTGAGGTGCGCCATGTGCTGGGCCGTCTCGACGGCCGGTGCATAGTCGTAGCGCGTTTCGTGGGTGACGTGGAGCAGCATGGTCACGCGCCGACGGAGCGAACGGTGTCGGAAGTCAGGGTGAAGTAGCGCACGCCGATGGCGTCGGACACGTGGTAGGCCGCGTTCTCGCAGTCCTCCAGCACGTCCAGCAGCGCGCCGTAGCGCGCGTCGGGGCCGGCATGGCACAGCCGCTCCAGCGTCCAGGCGGCCGGGTCGGGCAGTTCGTGCGACAGCGCGGTGAGCTTGCCCGGCGCGCTGCCGGCCAGGCGCGCGATGCGCCCCCGCAGCGTCTGCGCCACCCACGCCAGCGAGCGCGGGTTGTCGCCGTCGAGCACCAGCAGGTCGACCAGCGTCGCGACGTCGCGGCGCTGCTGGTAGCGTGCATGGAAGGTGATGGTGCTGTCGAAGAGCGCGACCATGGCCTCGAAGCCGGCAACGTCGTGCACGGTGCCCTGCTCGAAACCGGCCGTGAGCGCGCTGGACAGGAAGCCCAGGCGCTCGATGTGCCGGCCGATGGACAGCAGCCGCCAGGCGTCGTCGCGCGTCATGCGGTCGGTCTGCGCGCCGGTGATGGCCGACAGCATCGCGCTGGCCGCCTCGAGCGAGCGCTGGGTGGCGCCGATCGCGTAGCGGCCTTCGCCCGGCTCGCCGGCCTGGTCGGCCATGCGGCGCAGGAACTCCGTCTCGGCGCGCACGATGTGGTTCCAGTGCTCCTGCGACAGGCGTTCGCGCACGGCGGCCGCCGCATCGCGCAGGCAGCGCAGGTTGAAGCCCAGGCTGCGGCCGCGCTGCGCGTCGCCCAGCTCGGCGATCAGCGCGCGCTCGAACACGCGGCGCGATTGCGCGGCGCGCGGTCCGTCGGGCAGGTGCTGCACGGTGGGCAGCTCGCGCGGCACCAGGGCGTTGCGCTGGCAGAGTTCGCGCAGCCAGCCGACCAGCGGGCGCGAGGACTGGTCCTCGCCGCTGAGCAGGTCCAGGCCCAGGCGGGCCAGGCGCAGCGTGTTCTCGGCCCGCTCGGTATAGCGGCCGAGCCAGAACATGTTCTCGGCCGCGCGGCTGGTGACCGGGGCGCGGTGGCGTGCGAGCGATGCCGGCGTGGCATGCGGCGTCAGCAGGGTGGTGCGGTCGACCTCGCCGTCGGTCTGCACCCACACGTCGGCGCTGCTGCCGCCGCGCTGCATCGAGGCGATCTGCGCATCCGGCCCCGCCAGCCGTGCCAGCCCGCCGGGCAGCACGCGCCAGGACTGCGGGCCGTCGTTGACCGCGAACACGCGCAGCAGCACCGCCTTGGGCGCGATGTGGCCGGGGCCGAGGTCCTGCGCCCAGGTCGGCATCTGCGACAGGGGCATGTAGCGCTGCACGGTGTGGGCGTCGCCTTCGCGGATGATGCGGCCGGCCCATTCGTCGAGTTCGCGCCGGCCGAGCTGCGTGCCCAGCACGGCGTCGAAGGCCGGGTGCGCATCGGAGCCGGGGAAGGTCGGCTTGATGGCGCAGTCGGCCAGCTGCGGCAGCACCGACTCCATGGCCGCGCGCTCGCCGCACCACCACGTGGGCAGGGCCGGCAGGCTGAGCTTCTCGCCGATCAGGTGCTGCGCCAGCGCGGGCAGGAAGCCCAGCATGGCCGGCGATTCGAGGAAGGCCGAGCCCGGCGTGTTGGCCACCAGCACGTTGCCGGCGCGGATGGCCTGCAGCAGGCCGGGCACGCCCAGGGTGGAGTCGGGCCGCAGCTCCAGCGGGTCGAGGTACTGGTCATCGAGCCGCTTGATCAGGCCGTGCACCGGCCGCAGGCCCTGCAGCGTCTTGAGGTAGAGGCGCTCGTCGCGCACGGTGAGGTCGCTGCCCTCGACCAGCGTCACGCCCAGGTAGCGGGCCAGGTACGCATGCTCGAAGTAGGTCTCGTTGTAGGGGCCGGGCGTGAGCAGGGCGATGTGCGGCGGCGCGCCGGCCGGACACATGGTCTGCAGGCCTTCCATCATCGCGCTGTAGGTCGCGGCCAGGCGCTGCACCTGCAGCGACTCGAAGGCCTGCGGGAACTGCCGCGAGATGGCCAGCCGGTTTTCCAGCAGGTAGCCCAGGCCGGAGGGGGCCTGGGTGCGCTGCGACACGACCCACCAGTTGCCGTCGGGGCCGCGCGCGAGGTCGAAGGCGGCGATGCGCAGCCAGGTGTCGCCCGGCGGCCGCACGCCGTGCATGGCGCGCAGGTAGCCCGGGTGGCCGCGCACCAGGGCGGCGGGCAGCAGGCCTTCGGACAGCAGCTTCTGCGGGCCGTACACATCGGCCAGCACGCGGTCGAGCACGCGCGTGCGCTGCAGCACGCCGGCCTCGATCTGGGCCCAGCTCTGCGGCGGCACGATGAGCGGGAAGAGGTCGAGCGACCAGGGGCGCTGGGGGCCGTCGCTGTCGGCGTAGACGTTGTAGGTCACGCCGTTGTCGCGGATCTGGCGTTCCAGGCTCACCGCGCGGCGGGGCAGGTCGGCGAAGCCGGCGGGGCCGAGCGCCTCGAAGAACTGGCTCCAGGCGGGCGTGAGCGGGGTCTTGGGGGCGGCGGCTTCGGCGCGTTCCTCGGCCGCCTCCGGCGGCGGAGGCTCCAGGGCATCGTGCAGCGGGGGCACGGCCGGCGCCGGCCGCGCGGCCGGTGCCTCGGCCACCGGCGTGACGGCGCCGCGCAGTTCGTCGAAATGGCCGGGCTGTGCCGGCGGGGCGAGCGCGGACGCGAAGGCGGCCGGAGATTCCAGCGCCTGCGCGTCGAAGAGAGAGTCGTTCAGCGAATCCACAGCCGGACCATTGTCACACCCCTGTCACGGCGAATGACGACGTGCGGCCCATCGTGGAGCAGGCACGCGAGGGCTGCGTGACAAAAGCACGCGGCCGTCGCGTGCTTCTCATCGCCGCAGGTCGAGGGTGAACGGGAATTCGCGGCTGCCCGTGACCTCGATGTTGGCCGGCGGCGTGCGCAGCACGCCCGGCGTGTGGCCCATGCGCGAGAAGCGCGCCATGCGCCGGCTCTCGGCCTCGTAGGCGTTGACCGGGAAGGTCGTGTAGTTGCGCCCGCCCGGGTGGGCGACGTGGTACTGGCAGCCGCCGATCGAGCGCTTCATCCAGGTGTCGACCAGATCGACGGTCAGCGGCGCATGCGGCTGGATCGTCGGGTGCAGCGACGAGGGCGGGTTCCATGCCTTGTAGCGCACGCCGGCCACGTACTCGCCCGCGACGCCGGTGGGCTGCAGCGGCAGCACCTGGCCGTTGACAGTGACGACGTAGCGGCTCTGGTTCAGGCCCGTGACCCGCACCTCGATGCGTTCGAGCGAGGAGTCGACGTAGCGCACGGTGCCGCCGGGCGCGCCTTCCTCGCCCATCACGTGCCACGGCTCCAGCGCGTTGCGCAGCGACAGCTGCATGCCCATGGCCTGCACCTCGCCCACCAGCGGGAAGCGGAACTCGAAGTGCGGCGCGAACCATTCGGCCTCGAAGGCGAAGCCGGCCTGGCGCATCTCGCTGATGACGTCGTCGAAGTCCATCTTGACGAAGGTCGGCAGCAGGAAGCGGTCGTGCAACTCGGTGCCCCAGCGCGTGGCGGGCGCCGCGTAGGGCGTGTCCCAGAAGCGGGCCACCAGCGCGCGCAGCAGCAGCTGCTGCACGATGCTCATGCGCGCATGCGGCGGCATTTCGAAGGCGCGCAGTTCCAGCAGGCCCAGGCGGCCGGTGGGACCGTCGGGCGAGTAGAGCTTGTCGATGCAGAACTCGCTGCGGTGCGTGTTGCCGGTGACGTCGATGAGGATGTTGCGCAGCGTGCGGTCGACCAGCCAGGGCGGCATGCCCTGGCCGTAGATCTCGCGGTTCTTCGCGATCTCCTTGATGGCGATCTCCAGCTCATAGACCTGGTCGTTGCGCGCTTCGTCCACCCGCGGCGCCTGGCTGGTCGGGCCGATGAACATGCCCGAGAACAGGTACGACAGCGAGGGGTGGTTGTGCCAGTACAGCAGCAGGCTGGCCAGCAGCTCGGGCTTGCGCAGGAAGGGGCTGTCGGACGGCGTGGCGCCGCCGAGCACGAAGTGGTTGCCGCCGCCGGTGCCGGTGTGGCGGCCGTCGGTCATGAACTTCTCGGCCGACAGGCGCGTCTGGAAGGCCGCGTCGTAGAGGAACTCGGTGTGCTGCACCAGTTCGCCCCAACTGTGGGCCGGGTGGATGTTGACCTCGATCACGCCCGGGTCGGGCGTGACCTGCAGCAGCTTCAGGCGCGGATCGCGGGGGGGCGGGTAGCCTTCGAGCACGATCTTCACGCCCAGCTCCTCGGCCGTGGCCTCGACGGCGGCGAGCAGGTCGAGGTAGTCCTCCAGCCAGGCCAGCGGCGGCATGAACACGTACAGGATGCCCGAGGCCTTGCCCACCTTCTCGGCAGCGGGGCCGTTGGCGCGGCGCGGGTCGCGTGCCTCGATGCACAGCGCCGTGCGGGTGATCCAGTGCGCCGACTCGTTGCGCAGCGGAAAGCGCACGTTCGCGCCCTCGGCCGTGTGCGTGCGGTCCGATGCCGGGCCCGCGTCGCCCGGGCCCGTGCTCTGGCCGTGCGGGCCGGTGCCGAACTGCATGCGGTAGGTGCTCGGCGCCTGCTGCGGCGTGCCGTGGGCGTAGGGCACGGTGCCGCGGTCGCCGGCGGCCAGGCCAGCCATGCCGGTGTAGCGGCTGCGGAAGTCGCCGGGCGAGGGCAGGGGCACGCTCGGCGCGTTCGGGTCGCGGTCGACCAGGTAGGGGTAGTCGCCCTTGCTGGCCCAGGGCTGCGAATCGAGCGGCAGCCGATAGCCCATCGGCGAATCGCCGGGGATGAGGTACATGCGGTCGTCGCGCAGGAACCAGGGGCCGGTCTTCCAGCCGCCGCCGGCCAGTGCCGGATTGCCGCCGGCCGAGGCCGGCTCCAGCGGCAGCACGTAGCCGATCACCGCATCGAGCTTCTGCGTGAAGACGCGGCGCAGGCGCGCGCGCTCGAGTTCGTCGTCGAGCTTGGATTCGAAGGGGTCGACGTTGACCGGCAGGCGACGTTCGCGCCAGAGGTAGTAGTAGACGTCCTCGTAGCCGGGCTGGATGAAGCGTTCGGCCAGGCCGAGCTTCTCGGCCAGCTTGTAGGTGAAGCGTCGCGCGTCCTCGCTGGTGTAGTGCGAGGGCTGGCGCTCGTCGGCGAAGAGCGCCGGGTTGTGCCAGATCGGCTGGCCGTCGGCGCGCCAGAAGATCGACAGCGCCCAGCGCGGCAGCTGTTCGCCGGGGTACCACTTGCCCTGGCCGAAGTGCAGGAAGCCGCCGTGGCCGTATTCGCTGCGCAGGCGGTCGACCAGCTCGGTGGCGTAGCCGCGCTTGGTGGGGCCGAGCGCGTCGGTGTTCCATTCGGCCGCGTCGCGGTCGGAGGTGGCGACGTAGGTCGGCTCGCCGCCCATGGTCAGGCGCACGTCGCCGGCGGCCAGGCGCGCGTCGACCGCGTCGCCCAGCGCCAGCACGTCGGCCCACTGGTCCTCGGTGTAGGGCTTGGTCACGCGCGGCGACTCGTACACGCGCGAGACGCTCATCTCGTGGTTGAAGTCGACCTCGGCCTCGTCCATCAGTCCTTCGATGGGCGCGGCGCTCGACGGCGTGGGCGTGCAGGCCAGCGGGATGTGGCCCTCGCCGGCCAGCAGGCCCGAGGTGGCGTCCAGCCCGATCCAGCCGGCGCCGGGCAGGTACACCTCGCACCAGGCGTGCAGGTCGGTGAAGTCGACCGTGGTGCCGCTCGGGCCGTCCAGCGCCTTCACGTCGGGCGTGAGCTGGATCAGGTAGCCCGAGACGAAACGCGCCGCCAGGCCCATGTGGCGCAGCAGCTGCACCAGCAGCCAGCCCGAGTCGCGGCAGGAGCCGGATGCGTTCTGCAGCGTCTGCTCGGGCGTCTGCACGCCGGGCTCCATGCGGATGAGGTACTTGACGTCGCTCTGCACCTGCTGGTTGATCTGCACGAGGAAGTCGATGGTGCGCTTCTCGGTGCGGTCGATCTTGTCGAGGTAGGCCTGCACCAGCGGCGTCGCGGGGTCGGCCACCAGGTAGGGCGCGAGTTCCTCGGCCTGTTCCTTCGAGTACTTGAAGGGGAAGTTCTCCGCGTGCGGCTCGAGGAAGAAGTCGAAGGGGTTGTAGACCGCCATCTCGACCACGAGGTCGACGGTCACCTTGAACTCGGTCGTCTTCTTCGGGAAGACCAGTCGCGCCAGGTAGTTGGAGAACGGGTCCTGCTGCCAGTTGACGAAGTGCTCGGCCGGCTCGACCCGCAGCGAGTACGAGACCACGTTGCTGCGGCAGTGGGGCGCAGGACGCAGGCGGACCACCTGCGGGCCGAGCTGCACCGGCCGGTCGTACTTGTAGTGAGTGACGTGATGAAGGGCGGCGTGGATCGACATGGGTTGGGCTGGGTGCTTGTTATGGGTACGGTCCGCGCGATGGCACGACCGACCGGCGCCATACTAGCCGACAAGCCAAGCAAGGAATGCGCCACGACAGCGTCATGGTGCCGTGCCTGGCGCGGAAGGTTCAAGGGATGGATCGAGAGCAATGGGAGGGGGCGCCGACGGCGCCGCAGGTCGACGTGGCCGAGGGGCTGCCCATGGAAGGCCGGAGGGCGGCCTGGCGCGGGTTTGCCTTGCTGGCCGGCAGCGTGGCGGGGGCTGCGCTGCAGCTTCGGCAGCCGGCGTTGTGGGGCTGGCCGGTCTATGCCGCGGCCGTGCTGGCAGGCGTGCTGGCGGCGACGGTGCCCGTGCGGCGGCGCGGCCGCATCGGCCTGGCGGCGATGGGGCTGGTGGCCGGGCTGGCGCTGGGCGTTGGCGCCACCGGCGGCCGGGCCCTCGCCTACCTCGCCGATGCGCTCGACCCGGCCCTCGAGGGCGAGGACGTGCGCGTGGTCGGTGTCGTGGCCCAGATGCCCCAGCGCAACGAGACCGGCGTGCGCTTCCGCTTCGATGTCGAGGCGGTGCGGCGCGCCGCCGGCGCGTCGGGTCCGCCGCCGCAGGTGCCGCCCCGGCTCGCACTGGGCTGGTATGCCGCGGACACCGGGGCCTGGTCGCGGGGTGCCGTCGAAGGCGGCGCGGCGCGCGCGGTGGAGCTGCCGCAGGTCCGCGCGGGCCAGCGCTGGGTGTTCACCGTGCGGCTGAAGGCGCCGCATGGCAACCGCAACCCGCACGGCTTCGACTACGAACTGTGGCTGTGGGAGCAGGGCCTGCAGGCCACGGGCTACGTGCGCACCGGCGCTCGAGACGCGGCGCCCGAGCTGCTGGGCCGCGACTGGGCCCATCCGGTGGAGCGGGCACGCGAGGCGGTGCGCGACGGCATCGACGCGCAGGTGGCCGACCGGCGGCTGGCCGGCGTGATCGCGGCGCTGGTCACCGGCGACCAGGCCGCGATCGAACGGGCCGACTGGGACGTCTTCCGCGCCACCGGCGTGGCGCACCTGATGAGCATCTCGGGCCTGCACGTGACGATGTTCGCCTGGCTCGCGGCGGCGGTCGTCGGCTGGCTCTGGCGGCGCAGTCCGCGCCTGCTGCTGCGCTGGCCGGCACCCCATGCCGCGCTCGTGGGCGGCGTGGGCCTGGCGGCGCTCTACGCGCTCTTCAGCGGCTGGGGCGTTCCCTCGCAGCGCACGGTGTGGATGCTGGCGCTGGGCGGGCTGCTGCGCCTGTCGGCCCGGCGCTGGCCCTGGCCCTTCGCCTGGCTGGCCGTTTGCGCGGGCGTGGTGGCGGTCGACCCCTGGGCGCTCATGCAGGCCGGCTTCTGGCTCAGCTTCGTGGCCGTCGGCGTGCTGTTCGCCACGGATCCGGGAGCGCCGCGCGCAGGCGGGTCAGGCGCCGCAGCCCGGCTCGGCTCGAGGCTGTGGCACCTGATGCGCGAGCAGCTGATCGTCACGCTGGCCCTCGCGCCCCTGTCGCTGCTGCTCTTCCAGCAGCTGTCGCTGGTCGGACTGCTGGCCAACGCGGTCGCCATCCCGTGGGTGACGCTGGTGGTCACGCCGCTGGCCATGCTGGGCATCCTCTGCCCGCCGCTGTGGCAGGCGGCCGCCTGGGCGGTGCAGGGGCTGGGCTGGATGCTGCAGGCGCTGGCGGCGCTGCCTGGCGCCACGGTGTCGACGCCCGCGCCGGCCCTGTGGGCCGCGGTCGCCGGCGTCGTCGGCGGCCTGCTGATCGCGATGCGCCTGCCACTGCCCATGCGGCTGCTCGGGCTGCCGCTCATCGCGCCGGTCCTGCTGTGGCCGCCCGCGCGGCCGCCGGTGGGTGAGTTCGAGTTGCTGGCCGCCGACGTGGGGCAGGGCAACGCCGTCATCGTGCGCACCGCGACGCACGGCCTGCTGTACGACGCCGGGCCGCGCTACAGCCTCGAAAGCGATGCCGGGCACCGCGTGCTGGTGCCGCTGCTGAGGGCCGAGGGCGTGGCGCTCGACACCGTGGTGCTGAGCCACCGCGACATCGACCACACGGGCGGCGCGGCCGCCGTCCTGGCCATGCAGCCGCAGGCGGCGCTGCTGAGCTCGATCGAGGCCGGCCACCCGCTGCAGGCGCTGCGGCCCGCGGTGCGCTGCGAGGCGGGCCAGCACTGGGAATGGGACGGCGTGCGCTTCGAGGTCCTGCACCCGCTGCCGGGCGACTACGCCACCGTCACCCGGCCCAACGCCCTGTCCTGCGTGCTGCGCATCGGCCACGCCGGGGCATGGGCGCTGCTCGGCGGCGACGTCGAGAGGCCGCAGGAGGCCGCCCTGGTCGCACGGGCGAGCGACACCCTGCACGCCGACCTGCTGCTGGCGCCGCACCACGGGAGCAAGACCTCGTCCAGCCCGGGCTTCCTCGACACGGTCATGCCGCGCCTGGTGGTCGTGCAGAGCGGCTGGCGCAACCGCTTCGGCCACCCGGCCGCGGAGGTGGTCGACCGCTACCGCGAGCGCGGCGTCCAGGTGGTGGATTCGCCCCACTGCGGCGCCCTGCGCTGGCGCAGCCAGGCGCCCTCGGCCGTCGATTGCGAGCGCGAGATGGCCGAGCGCTACTGGCAGCACCGGCCGGCGCCATTGCCGTGACCAAAGTCAGCTTCCGCTCAAGGGAGGTGGTCCTGAACTTGCTAAGCTATGGCCGAAGGAGATTGGTCGTCCATGCACAAATTCGACGAAATGTATGAGCGGCTGCCCTATGCAGGGGCCGCGATCCGTCAGCACTACCAACGTTACGACCAGTGGCTCGCGAAGCAACCTCAAGAGGTGATGAATTCGCGGCGCGAGGAGGCGGAAATGATCTTCCGCCGCGTCGGCATCACCTTCGCGGTGTACGGCGCCAAGGACGAGGACGGCTCGGGCACCGAGCGGCTCATCCCCTTCGACCTGCTGCCGCGCATCATCCCGGCCCACGAGTGGGAAAGCATGCAGAAGGGGCTGGCGCAGCGCGTCAATGCCCTCAACCGCTTCATCCATGACGTCTACCACGACCAGGAGATCGTCAAGGCGGGGATCATCCCCTCGGAGCAGATCAACAACAACGCGCAGTTCCGGCCCGAGATGATCGGCGTCAACGTGCCGAACGACGTGTACTCCAACATCTCGGGCATCGACATCGTCCGCGCGCCCGACGCCGAGGGCAAGGGCGAGTACTACGTGCTGGAAGACAACCTGCGCGTGCCCAGCGGCGTGAGCTACATGCTCGAGAACCGCAAGATGATGATGCGGCTCTTCCCCGAGCTTTTCGCGCAGAACCGCGTCGCGCCGGTGGCCCACTACCCCGACCTGCTGCTCGAGACGCTGCGCGCCAGCGCACCGCCGGCCACGGCCGAGCCCACGGTGGTGGTGCTCACGCCCGGCATGTACAACAGCGCCTACTTCGAGCATGCCTTCCTGGCCCAGCAGATGGGCGTCGAGCTGGTCGAGGGCCAGGACCTGTTCGTCAAGGACGACTTCGTCTACATGCGCACCACCCGCGGCCCGAAGCGGGTCGACGTGATCTACCGCCGGGTGGACGACGACTTCCTCGACCCCGAGGTGTTCCGCCCCAACTCCACGCTGGGCTGCGCCGGCCTGATGCGCGCCTACAAGGCGGGCAACGTGGTGATCTGCAACGGCGTGGGCACCGGCGTGGCCGACGACAAGTCGATCTACCCCTACGTGCCCAAGATGATCGAGTTCTACCTCGGCGAGAAGCCGATCCTCAAGAACGTGCCGACCTGGATGTGCCGCAACAAGGACGACCTGGGCTACGTGCTGGCCAACCTCAAGGACCTGGTCGTCAAGGAAGTGCACGGCGCCGGCGGCTACGGCATGCTGATCGGCCCGGCCGCGACGCAGGCCGAGATCGAGGAATTCCGCCAGGCCGTGATCGCCAAGCCCGACGGCTACATCGCCCAGCCCACGCTGAGTCTGTCGACCTCGCCGACCTTCGTCGAATCCGGCATCGCTCCGCGCCACATCGACCTGCGGCCCTTCGTGCTGTCGGCCAAGGAGGTGCAGATGGTGCCCGGCGGCCTCACGCGGGTGGCGCTCAAGGAGGGATCGCTGGTGGTCAACTCCTCGCAGGGCGGCGGCACCAAGGACACCTGGATCATGGAGTCCGACAAGCGCTTCGGCACGCAGTCGCAGAGCCAGGGCGGGCAGTCCCAGACGCAGACGCAGGCATCCTGAAGACGAGGAGGACACACATGCTTTCACGCACCGCCGACCACCTCTACTGGATGTCCCGCTATACCGAGCGCGCGGAGAACACCGCCCGCATGCTGGACATCAACTACCAGACCTCCCTGCTGCCGCAGTCGGCCGAGATGGCGCAGTCGGGCTGGCAGGGCATCCTGTCGATCAGCGAACTGCGCCCCGCCTACTTCGCCAAGCACGACACCGTGACCCCCGAAGGCGTCATGGAGTTCATGGTCAAGGACGAGAGCAACCCCTCGTCGATCATCTCCTGCCTGCGCGCAGCGCGCGAGAACGCGCGTGCCGTGCGCGGTGCGCTGACCACCGAATCGTGGGAGACGCAGAACAGCACGTGGCTCGACGTCAACCGCATGCTGCGCTCGGGCGGCTTCGAGCGCGATCCGGGGGCTTTCTTCGAATGGGTCAAGTTCCGCTCGCACCTCTCGCGCGGCGTCACGCTGGGCACCATGCTGCAGGACGAGTCGCTGTATTTCTCGCGCCTGGGCACCTTCCTCGAGCGGGCCGACAACACGGCGCGCCTGGTCGACGTGAAGTTCCACGCCATGGGCAGCGAATTCTTCGGCGCCGCGACCGAAGGCGACCAGGAGTACGACTTCTACCACTGGAGCGCGATCCTGCGCAGCGTCTCGGCCTTCGAGGTCTACCGCAAGGTGTATCGCGACGTGATCAAGCCCGAGCGCGTGGCCGAACTGCTGGTGCTGCGTGCCGACATGCCGCGCTCGCTGCACCACAGCCTCCACGAGGTCGTCGCCAACCTGGCCAAGGTCGCCAACGACCAGAGCGCCGAGACGCAGCGCCGCGCCGGCAAGCTGCTGGCCGAGCTGCAGTACGGCCGCGTCGACGAGATCCTCGCCACCGGGCTGCATGCCTACCTCACGCAGTTCCTCGACCGCGTGAACGAACTGGGCGGGCGCATCAGCCAGGACTTCCTGGTGCCTGCGCACTGACCGTCGGTTCAAAAGAAATCGGGCCACAGCGCCGAGCCTGTGCGAGCGGGCCGCTATCAGAAGATAGCGGCCTGTTCTTTTTCACGCTTTCGGGGCGCCAGCGCGCTGGTTCAGGCGCCGCCTTCGACCTGATGGATGCCGAAGCCCGTGCGCCCGGGCGCGATGGGCTCGCGTAGCGTCATGGCGGGGATGTCGTAGTCGCCGGCGTTCTGCGGTCTGAAGGGCACGGGCGCCACCGTGGCCAGCGTGTCGAGCCGGGCGGCGAGTTCGGCCTGCACCTGCGCCAGCCGCGCCGCGTCCATGCGATCGCTGCGGTAGACGACGAAGGGCGGCAGCACCGTGAAGCCGGGGTAGTACAGGATGCCGTGCTGGATCGGAAAGAGCAGGTCGTCGATCGGCCCGTTGATGCCGCGAGGGGCATAGTGAGACGCCCAACCGCCGGCCGTGACGACCAGCATGGCGCGTTTGCCGGCCAGTGTGCCCTCGCCGTAGCGGTCGCCCCAGCGGCGCTCGGAATGCTCGCCGACCCCGTAGGCGAAGCCGTAGGCATACACGCGGTCGACCCAGCCCTTGAGGATCGCCGGCATTGAGAACCACCATATCGGAAACTGCAAGATCACGGTGTCGGCCCATAGGAGCTTGGCCTGCTCTGCGGCCACGTCTCGCGTCTGCTGGCCGCTCGCGTATGCCTGTTGCGAATCGCCTGCGGGGCGGAAGGGCGTCGCACGGTCGCGGGCCGGAAAGTCGTCGGCGTCGAGCGTCGCCTTCCAGCGCATGGCGTGCAGGTCGGAGACCTGGACCGTGTGGCCGGCCGCTTCGAGGTGCTCGCGCATGAAGCGCGCGAGCGTGCCGTTAAGCGACCGGGCTTCCGGGTGGGCGTGGACGAGGAGGATGTTCATGGGTCGGTCTTGCTGTGGACAAGGGCCCAGCGTAGGCAGACCGGCGCTATATTGGAAATCGATTCCTCGGATAGTCGATATGCCCCTGCACGATACCGACCGGCTGCGCCGTCTCGACCTGAACCTGCTGCTCACGCTGGACGTGCTGCTGGCCGAGAGCCACGTGAGCCGTGCCGCCGCGCGGCTGCACCTCTCGCAGCCCTCGGTGAGCGCGCAGCTGGCGCGCCTGCGCGCGGCGCTGGGCGATCCGCTGCTGCTGCCCGGCCCGCGCGGCATGCGCCCCACGGCGCGGGCGCTGCAACTGCAGGCGCCGCTGCGGCAGGCGCTCGAATCGCTGGCCCAGGCGGTCGCGCCAGCGGCGGCCTTCGATCCGGCACAGGCCACCGCCACCTGGCGCATCGCCGCCGCCGATTACGGTGAAGCGGCCATCGTGCAGCCCCTGCTGATGCGCCTGCGCGCCGCGGCGCCGAACACGCGCCTCGCGGTGCGGCAGGTGCCGTCGTCGCGGCTGGCAGCGCTGGCCGAGCAGGGCGAGGTGGACCTGGCCTTGCACACCTCCGAGGGCGCGCCCGCATCGCTGCACCGGCGGCCGCTCTTCACCGAGGACTACCTGCTGGCCGGCCGCGCCGACCACCCGGCCCTGCGCCGGCGCCCGACGCTGGCGCAGTTCTGCCGGCTGGAGCACCTGATCGTCTCGCCCGATGGCGGCGGCTTCGAAGGGCCGACGGATGCCGCGCTGCGCGCCCTGGGCATGGAGCGCCGCGTGGTGCTGTCGGTGCCGCATTTCATCTTCGCGCGCTCGGTCATCGCCGGCAGCGACCTGGTCGGCATGCTGCCCGCGCGCGTGCTGGCCGGCGTGTCGGGCCTGCGCGTGCTGCGGCCGCCGGTGGAGGTGGCCGGCTACGAGATGTCGATGCTCTGGCACGAGCGCGTGCACCGCGACCCGGCCCACCGCTGGCTGCGCGAGCAGGTGGTGGCGGCCCTCGAGCCCCTGCCGCGGCGCGGGCGCTAGGCTTTTCGTGGCGTGAACTGGCCCTAGCATTGGCACATGTCCAGCATGCCCGCCTGCCCTTCCTGCCGCCAGCCCATGGAGGTGCGCCGCCTCGCCACCCACACCGGCGTGGCGACCGAACTGGACATCTGCTTCGCCTGCCAGGGCCTGTGGTTCGATCCGCAGGAAAGCGCCCGCCTGTCGCCGGCCGCCGTGCTGGAACTGTTCGAGCTGCTGCATCGGCACCGCGACGATGCGCATGGCCCGCTGCACGCATCGCTGGCCTGCCCCCATTGCCGGCGCACGCTGAGCAAGAGCTTCGACGTGGTACGCAGCGGCCGCTACGTCACCTACCGCTGCCCGCAGCGCCACGGCCGCTTCGCGAGCTTCTCGTCCTTCATGGTCGAGAAGGGCTTCGTGCGCCAGATGACCAGGCCCGAGATCGAGGACCTGGCGCGCCGCGTGGCCGCCATCTACTGCACCGGCTGCGGCGCGCCGGTCGACATCCGGCGCGAGCATGCCTGCCCGCATTGCCTCGCGCCGTTCTCGCTGCTGGACCCGCAGGCGGTGGAGCAGGCGTTGCAGCGCCATGGTGCGAATGCCGCCCAGGCAGCACGTGGGCCGGTGGCACCGGCGACGGGCCAGGTCGACCTGGCCGACGCACTGGTGGCCATCGAGCGAGACCGGCAGCGCGCCCTGCGCGAGGAAGACAAGGAGCGGCGCGAGGGCACGCTGGACCTGTGGTCGACGGGCATCGAGCTGGTGTGGCGGGCGCTCAGCCGTTGAGCTTGCGCGGCGGGGATCGAGCCGGAAGCGCTGGAGCGTCCGCGGGTCGGGCGCAACCCGCGATCGAGAAGGCGTGCGACCTCAGCCGGCCGTCGCCTGCCTCACCGCGTGCTCCCAGCGCGCCATGGCCTCCTGCGCCTGCGTGCGGCCGAGCGTGGGCACGAAGCGGCGTTCCACGCGCCAGAGTTTGGACAGCTCGTCGGTGCCCGCATACACGCCGCACGACAGGCCGGCCAGGTAGGCCGCGCCCAGCGCGGTGGTCTCGGTCACCTCGGGCCGCACGACCGGGATGCCGAGCAGGTCGGCCTGGAACTGCATCAGCAGGTCGTTGACGCTGGCGCCGCCGTCCACGCGCAGTTCGGTCACCGGCTGGCCGCCGGCGGCGACCACGTCGCGGCTCATGGCCTGCAGCAGGGCGGCACTCTGGTAGGCGATGCTCTCCAGCGCGGCGCGCGCGATGTGCGCGACGGTGGTGCCGCGCGTGAGGCCGGTGATGGTGCCGCGCGCGTCGGCGTTCCAGTAGGGCGCGCCCAGGCCGGTGAAGGCCGGCACCATCATCACGCCGCCCGCATCGGGCACGCTCTCGGCCAGCGACTGCACCTCGGCGCTGCCCTTGATGGCCTTGAGGCCGTCGCGCAGCCACTGCACCACGGCGCCGCCGACGAAGACGCTGCCTTCCATGGCGTAGCGGGCTTGCGCCGAGACGTGCCCGGCGCCGGGCCGCCCCAAGCCGGGCACGGCCCCCTCGGGAAGCGTGGGGGCCTCGATCTGCGCAGCGCTGGTGACGAGCAGGCCGTTGCCCGACGGCTGAAACTTCTCGCCCGTGTGCATGAGCAGGAAGCAGCCCGTGCCATAGGTGTTCTTGGCCATGCCGGCGTCGAAGCAGGCCTGGCCGAACAGGGCGGCCTGCTGGTCGCCGGCCACGCCGCCGATGGGCAGCGCGTGGCCCAGCCAGGCCGCATCGGCATCGGCGAAGTGGCAGCTCGAGGGCCGCACCTCGGGCAGTACCGACGCGGGGATGTCCAGCGCCGCCAGCAGTTCGGCGTCCCAGTCGTTGCGGTGCACGTTGAAGAGCATGGTGCGCGAGGCGTTGCTCACGTCCGTCACATGCACCTTGCCGCCGGTCAGCTGCCAGATCAGCCAGCTGTCGACCGTGCCGAAGGCCAGCTCGCCGCGGTCGGCCTGGGCGCGCGCGCCGGGCACGTTGTCCAGCAGCCAGCGCAGCTTGGTGGCCGAGAAGTAGGCGTCGATCACGAGGCCCGTCTTCTCGCGGATGGTCGCTTCCATGCCGTCCTGGCGCAGGCGGGCGCACAGCGGCTCGGCGCGCCGGTCCTGCCACACGATGGCGGGGTGCACGGGCTGGCCGGTCTGGCGGTTCCACAGCAGCGTGGTCTCGCGCTGGTTGGTGATGCCGATGCCGGCCATGTCGGCGGCCCGCAGGCCGGCCTGGGCCAGCACCTCGCGCGCGGTGGCCAGTTGGCCCTGCCAGATCTCCATCGGGTCGTGCTCCACCCAGCCGGGCTGCGGGTAGTGCTGCGTGAGCTCGCGCTGCGCCATGGCGACGATGCGCCCGCCGCGGTCGAACACGATGCTGCGCGAGCTGGAGGTGCCCTGGTCGAGGGCGAGCAGGTAGGTCTTGTCGGTCATGGCGTTGGCGAGGATGAAGCGGAGGATCCGGTGGCGGGGTCGGCGGCCACCACGCAGCGCACCCCGGCCGCGTCGAGCAGGTCGGGGAAGGGCGCGGGCGGCGGCGCGTCGGTGAAGAGGCAGTCGATGCGTGACAGCGGCGCGATCTGCACCATGGCCGGCCGGTGGAACTTGCTGGCGTCGGCCGCCAGCCAGACCTCCCGGCCCTGGGCCAGGATGGTCTGCGCCACCTTGACCTCGCGCAGGTCGAAGTCGCGCAGCGTGGCCTCGCCGCCCTCGGCCTCGATGCCCGAGCAGCCGACGAGCGCGATGTCGACCTTGAACTGGCGCATGAAGTCGATGGTCGCCTCGCCGACCACGGCGCGGTCGCGGGCGCGCACGGTGCCGCCGGCCACGATGACCTCGCAGGCCTCGTTGCCGGCCAGGATGTGGGCCACGTGCAGGTTGTTGGTGATCACGCGCAGGCCGCGGTGGCGCAGCAGCGCCCGGGCAATGGCCTCGGCCGTGGTGCCGATGTTCAGGATCAGCGAGCAGTCGTTGGGCACCCGCTCGGCCACCGCTCGCGCGATGCGGGCCTTGCCGCCGGCGTTCAGCGTCTCGCGCTGCGGGTGGGCGATGTTCTCGGTGGTGGAAGCCGGCGCACGCACCCCGCCGTGGAAGCGCACCAGCAGCCCCGCGTCGGCCAGCCGCTGCACGTCGCGCCGCACGGTCTGCAGCGTGACGCCCAGCAGTTCGGCCAACTGCTCCACCGTCATGGCGCCGCGCTCGCGCACCGTGTCGAGCAGGTTGAGCTGGCGCGGGTTGGAGTTGTTCACGCCTCGCACTTTAAACCGAAAAAAAACGAATGGACTTCAGGGATAACAAGGAGGAAAATCGCACTTTATCGAATCGATAGGAACAAAAACGCGGCGGCGCGGCTCCAAAAGAGCCGACACCCCACGACCCAGGCGCAGCCCATGAGCAGTTCTTCCACGTCCACCACTCTCCCTCCCACCGACGCCGCCGGCTTCGACTGCGATGTGTTCGTGGTGGGCGGGGGCATCAACGGCTGCGGCATCGCGCGCGACCTCGCCGGCCGCGGCTGGCGCGTGGTGCTGGCCGAGAAGGACGACCTGGCGGCGCACACCTCGTCGTCCTCGACCAAGCTGATCCACGGCGGCCTGCGCTACCTGGAGTACTACGAGTTCTCGCTGGTGCGCAAGGCGCTGCAGGAGCGCGAGGTGCTGCTGCGCAGCGCCCCGCACATCATGTGGCCGCTGCGCTTCGTGATGCCGCACGACGCCTCGATGCGCCCCGCGTGGATGGTGCGCCTGGGCCTGTTCCTGTACGACCACCTGGCCAAGCGCGAGGTGCTTCCCGGCTCGCGCGGCATCGACCTGCGCGAGCACCCGGCCGGCGCGCCCCTCAAGTCGGACTACCGGCGCGGTTTCGTGTATTCCGACGGCTGGGTCGACGACGCCCGGCTGGTGGTGCTCAACGCGCTTGACGCCCAGGCGCGCGGCGCGCAGATCCTCACGCGCACCCGCTGCGTGGGCGCGCAGCGCGACGCGGCGGGCTGGACCGTCAGGCTCGAAGGTACCGACGGCGTGCAGCGCACGCTGCGCGCCCGTGCGCTGGTCAACGCGGCCGGCCCCTGGGCCGAGTCCTTCCTGCGCGGGGCGGCATACGCGGCCGCGGGCGAGAAGCTCGCCACCAAAAGCCTGCGCCTGGTCAAGGGCAGCCACATCGTGGTGCCGCGCGTGTTCGAGCACGACCACGCTTACATCTTCCAGAACCCTGACAAGCGCATCATCTTCGCCATTCCCTACCAGGACGACTTCACGCTGATCGGCACCACCGACGTCGAAGTCCAGGGCGAGCCCGGCACCGCGCGCATCGACGAGGGCGAGATCGCCTACCTGTGCGAGCAGGCCAGCCGCTACTTCGCCAAGCCGATCGTGCCGGCCGACGTGGTATGGACCTATTCCGGCGTGCGCCCGCTGCTGGACGACGCCTCGGGCGACCCCTCCGCCGTGACGCGCGACTACCTGCTCGAGAAGCACACCGACGGCGCGCCGCTGCTGACGGTGTGGGGCGGCAAGATCACCACCTTCCGCAAGCTGGCGGAAGACGCGGCCGACGACATCGGCCAGATGCTGGGCGAGCGCCGGCCGGCCTGGACCCACGCCGCGCTGATGGCCGGCGGCGACCTGTCGGCCTGGGTCGGCAAGCCGCGCGCGGGCGAACTGCCCCAGGAGCGCTTCGAGCGCTTCGTGGCGGCGGTGCAGCGCAAATACCCCTGGCTGCCGGCGCCGCTGGCCCGGCGCCTTGCGCGGGCCTACGGCTCGCGGGTGTCGGAACTGCTCGGCCGTGCGCAGCACCTGGCCGACCTCGGCACCGAGGTCGCGCCCGGTCTGCACGAGCAGGAACTGCAATTCCTCATCGACTCCGAGTGGGCGCGCACCGCGGACGACGTGCTGTGGCGCCGGTCCAAGCTCGGCCTGCGCCTGTCGCTGGCGCAGCGCGAGAAGGTGGGTGCCTGGATGGACGCGCACGCGCCGCGGGGCTGAGCGCGCGCTGGTGCCGCGCGGGAGCACGGCCGATCGATGGGTCGCGCTTGGCTTGGCCCTGGCGACGATCGGGTCAAGCGGCGAGCGGTGCGGTTTTGCGGCGACAGTCGACCCGATCACGAGGGTGCTGCATGCAACGTCGACCTTTTCTCCTGGGCCTGGCGCTGGCCGGCGCAGGTGGCACGCCGCTGGCGGCCGAACCCGACCCGGCCGAGCAGGCGCTGCGCCAGGGCGGCTGCGCGCTGCTGCTGCGGCACGCCCGCACCGATCCGGGCGTCGGTGACCCGCCGGGCTTCCGGCTGGGCGTGTGCAGCACGCAGCGCAACCTGAGCGAGGCCGGCCGCGCGGACGCGCGCGCGGTGGGCCGCTGGTTCGCGGCAGCCCGGATGCGCCCGCAGGCCGTGCGCAGCAGTGCATGGTGCCGTTGCATCGACACGGCGCAGTTGGCCTTCGGCGCGTCGGTGCCGTGGCCGCCGCTCGACTCCACCTTCGATTCGCCGTCCTTGTCGGCCTCGGCCACGCAGGCATTGCGCGGTGCGCTCGCCGGCATCGCGCCCGGCCGCTTCGAGGTGTGGGTCACGCACCAGGTCAACATCACCGCGCTCACCGGCGAGGGGCCGGCGATGGGCGAGGGGCTGGTCGTCGGCGCGCAGGCGCGCGTTCTGGCGCGCTGGCAGGCCCGCCGCGGGGGCTGAAACCGGGCGGGCGTCAGGCGCCGATGGCCCGGCGCAGGTTCATGCGGGCCTGCGCCTCGCAACGCGCCCGCACGCCGGGCGTCTGGTAGAGCGGGTCGCGCGCCAGGAAGCGGCCGAGGATCAGCTTGCGCCGCGGCTCGAAGACCTCGGGCGGCACATGGGCGTATTCGCGGCGGATCTGCTGCTCGTACTCGGCGAAGCGTTCGGTCGGCGCGCCGAGGATCGACAGGTCGATGTCGACGAGCAGTTGCGCGTCGGGCTCGGTGGGCTGCGCGTCGTGCAGCGTGGCCATGACCAGGGCATGCACGCGCGAGGCCACCTCGTCGGCCACGCCGGCTGCCCGCAGGGCGTCGCGCGCCCAGTCGGCGCTGCGGGCCTCGTTGTCGCTCGCCTGCAGGTCGTACACGGCGTCGTGGAAGAAGATCGCCAGCGCGACCTCGGCCGGCCGCTCGGCATGCGCGCGTTCCTGCTCGAACGCGTCGAGGCATTCGGACAGGTGCTGCAGCGCGTGGTAGTGGCGGTGAGGTTCGGCGTAGCGCCGCATCAGCGCTTCGAAGAGGCCCGGCGACGGTTGCTGCCCGAGCGCGTGCCAGGCGGCGTCCCAGGGCGGGCGCAGCACGGTGGTGAGGTGAAGCGGCACGCCCATGGCCGGCTCACTGCGCCATCGCGGCCTTGACCTCGTTGCCCAGGTCGAGCACCGACATGGCGTAGTAGCTGCTCCAGTTGTAGCGGGTGATGACGTAGAAGTTCTGCGTGCCGGCCACGTACTGCGCGGGCGCGTCGGCGCCGTTCTGCAGTTCGATCAGCGCCAGCAGGCCGGGGTGACGGACGCCCTCGGCATCGAGCTGGGCGCCGGCGGCCACGAAGCTGTCGGCGCTGAAGCTCGGCAGGATGTCCTTCTCGAGCAGCAGCGGCATGCGCGCGTCGGCGGCCAGCCGCACCGGGTAGGTCGCCGCCATGCCGCGCTGCCAGCCGAAGGACTTGAAGTAGTTGGCCACCGAGCCGATCACGTCCGCGGGGTTGTTCACCAGGTCGATGCGGCCGTCGCCGTCGTAGTCGACCGCATATTTCGCGATGCTGCTGGGCATGAACTGCGGCATGCCCATCGCGCCGGCGTAGCTGCCCAGCGGGCGCGTCGGGTCCTCGTGGGTGCGACTTTCGGTGGAAAGAAAACTTTCCAGTTCGTCGCGGAAGAAGGCGCGGCGCTGCTCGGCGCGCGGGTGTGCGTCGGGGAAGTCGAAGCTCAAGGTGGCCAGCGCATCGAGCACGCGGAAGCTGCCCATGTTGCGGCCATAGATGGTTTCCACGCCGATGATGCCGACGACGATTTCGGGCGGCACGCCGAAGTCGCGTTCGGCGCGCGCCAGCGTGTCGGCGTTGTCGCGCCAGAAGCGCTGGCCGGCCGCGATGCGCACCGGGTCGATGAAACGGCTGCGGTACACCGCCCAGTTCTTGCGCGTGCCGCCGGGCGCCGGCAGCATCAGGCGCGGCACGTTGCCCAGCATGCGCGCGCTGCCGATGGTGGCGCGCACCCAGGCGGGGTCGAGGTTGCGGCGTTTGGCGATCTCGTCGGCGAACTGCATCGCGTCCTCGCGCGTGGCGTACGAGACGCTGCCGCGTGCCGTGTTCGAGGCCTTGGCCTTGGGTGCCTTCTGGGCCGCGGCCGGTGCCAGGTGGGTGCAAAGGGCCAGGAGGAGAAGAGCAATCGGCAGGGGCTGGAGCGGGCGCAGGCGAGGCATGCGCGGATTGTGCCCGCGCGTGCGGCCTGCCCGCCGTCGCGCCTGCTCAAGCTGCCGACTAAACCACGCCCGGTGGCGCCGAAGCGGCCGGCCAGCGCAGGCGGCGGAACTCGGCACGCAGCGCCGGCAGTCCGGCGGCGGGGTGGGGCGCATAGCGCTGGGCCTCCAGGCGCAGCAGCCAGTCGCGCGCCGGTGCACTGGCTTCGACACCGATGCGGGCCGCAAGCTGCTCGGCCATCTGGCGTGGCGCCGCGTTCGGGGCCACGGCGACGTCGGCGCGCGCGAGCCGCTTGCGCGCCTCGCCCAGCAGGCGCAGCCAGGGGTCGACGCGGCTGCGCTCCCACAGCGTCCATGCCGCGCCGCCCAGGCTGGCGGCCACCAGCAAGAGCAGCAGCACGTACGCCAGGTCGGCCAGGCTGGGGCTGTCGAAACCGAGGTTCTTCAGCAGGTCGAGCTGGCGGCTCTGTGTGTAGTTCAGCACCCACTGGTTCCAGCCGTTGTTGACGGCCTCCCAGGCGGCACGCAGGTCCTGCACGAGCGTGGGGCTCATCGCACCGACGGCGCCGGCGAAGAAGCCCGGTGCGGGCGCCAGGCGCCGGAACTGGCCGATGCGATCGGGCGAGATCGAGGCCGTGGGATCGACGCGCACCCAGCCGCGGCCCTCTTCCCACACCTCGGCCCAGGCATGGGCATCGCTGTTGCGCACCGTCCAGTAGTTGTCGACGCCGTTGAGCTCGCCGCCCTGGAAGCCGGTGACGACGCGTGAGGGCACGCCGGCGGCCCGCATCAGCACCACGAAGCCCGAGGCGATGTGCTCGCAGAAGCCCGCCTTGCGGTCGAACCAGAATTCGTCGGCGGTCTGGTCGCCGTACACGCCGGGCTCCAGCGTGTAGCTGTAGCCGCCGGTGCGCAGGCGCTGCTGGGCGGCCCGCACCAGCGCCGGGACGAAGCCCGCGCCCGCGGCTGCGGCGCGGACCTCGGCAGCCATCTGTGCGGCGAGCTCGACGGTGCGCGGGTTGCTGCCCGGCGGCAGGGCGGTGTAGGCCTGCAGGCCCGGCAGGCGGCGCGTCGGGCCGCTGTCGAAGTCGAGGTAGCTCTCGACGCGGTAGCGCAGCAGGTCGCCGACGGGGCGGCTGGTGAACCACTGCAGGTCGGGCGTCTGCGAGACGCGCAGGCCGGGCACCTCGGGCGCGTCGCGTGCCGCGTCGAGCGTGAGCAGCCAGGGGCGGTTGCTGGGCTCCATCGTCACCGCGTAGCGCACCGGCTCGCCGCGCACGCGCAGGTTGATGGGCAGGAAGCCACGTTCCCATGGCGGCGGCGCGGTCCATTCGCGGCCGTCGAAGTTCGACAGCACCGGGCCGCGGAAGTACAGGCGGTCGCGCGGTGGCGGGATGTCGCCGTCGAAGCGGATGCGCGCGGCGATGCCGTCGTCGAGCGCGAGCTGCGCGATGGCGCCCACGCGCATGGTGTTCGACAGGCCGGTGCGCCCGGTCATGTTGTCGTTGGGCGTGCCCCACAGCGGCGCCAGCCGCGGGAAGAGCATGAACAGGGCCAGCATGATCGGCGCGCCGGCCAGCGCCATCCAGCCCGCGGTGCGCGCGGCTTGCGACAGCGGCGGCCGGCCCACCGGCATGTGCGCGTTGACCAGCGCCGTCAGCAGTCCGAGCAGCGCCAGCAGCATGGCGAACGCGGTGGCGAGCGACTGGGAGTAGAAGAAGTTCGTGAGCATCGCGAAGAAGCCCAGGAAGAAGACGACGAAGGCGTCGCGCCGCGCGCGCAGCTCCAGCGTCTTGAGCGCCAGCAGCACCACCACCAGCGTCACCCCCGCGTCCTTGCCCAGCAGCGTGCGGTAGCTGACGAAGGTGCCGGCCAGCGCGAGCGCCAGCAGCGCCGCGCGCCACCAGCGGTTGGGCAGCGGCCGCGCCTGCACGGCCAGCACGCCGCGCCAGAACAGCACCACCGCCGTGAGGCCGACGCACCAGGGCGGCAGGTTGGGTGTCTGCGGCAGCACGATGAGCGCGATCACGCCCAGCAGGAAGAGCGTGTCGCGCGTGTCGCGCGGCATCTCGCGCCGCAGCGCGGCCGGGGGCGTCAGCATGTGGCCAGCACCTCCAGGCAGGCGCGGCGGTGGGCTTCGCCCTGCGCGGGCGCGACCTTGCGCGTTCCGATGCGCAGGCCGTAGTCCAGCCCGAGCCGGTCGGCCTGCAGCACCCAGGCCGTGAGGCGCGAGATGCGGCCTTCCAGGTCCGCCAGGCCGGTGGCCTGCGCGTCGAGCCACAACTCGTGGCGCTGGGCCTGCTCGGCATCGCGGCTCACGAGCTCGTCGGAGCCGGCGGCCTGGGCGCGGGCGGCCTTCTTCCACACGATGAGCTTGAGGGGATCGCCGCGACGGTAGGGGCGCACGCCGTCGTATTCGCCCGCGCCCTGCGTGGTCGCGGCGGCCATGGCGTCGCCTTCGCGCGGCTCGCCGGGCGGCAGCGGCGGTGCATGGGCTTCGGGAACGGGGTAGACCAGCATCTTCGCGGCCGGCCGCCAGACGGTCCAAACCCGGAAGGTGCCGAGGGGAAAGCGCGTTTCGGCCGTCAGCACCGGCACCGGGTGCAGGCCGCGGCGCGGCGGTTGGAAGGCGATCTCCACCGTGGCCGTCCCCTGGGCCGGCACGTCGGTCCAGGCCCAGTGGCCGCTGCCGCGCACCGCTAGCCCGATGCCGTAGCGGGCGCCGCGGCGCTCGTTGTGCAGTACCACCCGGAAGACGGCCGCGGCGCCCGCGTACTGCGCTTCCGGCGCCATCAGGTGCATGGCCAGGCCACGCAGGGTGGCATGGCACACATGCATGCCCACGGCCACGCTGCCGGCCAGCAGGAAGGTCAGCAGGTAGCCGAGGTTGAGCTGGTAGTTGATCGATGCGACCAGCAGCACCAGCAGCGTCGCGCCCAGCATCCAGCCCGCCGCCGTGGGCACGATGTAGACGTTGCGCTGCGTGAGCGCGATCTGGTCCGAAGGCGGCCGGCGCGAGAGGAACCAGCCCTCGACGCGATGGCGCAGCGCAGCCGCGGGGTTCATCGACGTGCTCAGGGCAGCGGCACCGCGGCCAGCATGGCGCGCACCTGCTCCACCGCGCCGCGGCCTGCATCGCCCACGGGCGTGAGGCGGTGCGCGATGGTCTGCGGCAGCACGGCCTGCACGTCGTCGGGCGCCACGTAGTCGCGGTTGGCCAGCAGCGCCTGCGCCTTGGCAGCGCGCAGCACCGCGATGGCGGCGCGCGGCGACAGGCCCTGCAGGAACCAGCGGCCCGAGCGCGTGGCCGCGACCAGGTCCTGCAGGTACTCCAGCAGCGGCTCGGCCGCATGCACCTGCAGCACGCGCTGCTGCAGCGCGTTCAGCTCGCCGGCCGTGAGCAGCGCCGGCAGGCGGGTCAGCATCTCGCGCCGGTCAGCGCCGGCCAGCAGCTGGCGTTCGGCGGCGCGGTCGGGGTAGCCCAGCGAGATGCGCATCAGGAAGCGGTCCAGCTGCGATTCGGGCAGCGCGAAGGTGCCCAGCTGGTCGTGCGGGTTCTGTGTGGCGATGACGAAGAAGGGCGAGGGCAGGGGGCGGGTCTCGCCCTCGACCGTGACCTGCTTCTCCTCCATCGCCTCGAGCAGGGCGCTCTGCGTCTTGGGGCTGGCGCGGTTGATCTCGTCGGCCAGCAGCACCTGCGTGAACAGCGGCCCGGGATGGAACACGAAGGCCTGCTGCCCCCGGTCGTAGATCGCCACGCCCGACAGGTCGCCGGGCATCAGGTCCGAGGTGAACTGCACCCGCGAGAACTGCAGCCCGAAGGTGTGCGACAGCGCATGCGCCAGCGTGGTCTTGCCGACGCCGGGCACGTCCTCGATCAGCAGGTGGCCACCGGCGAGCAGGCAGGCCACGCAGTCGCGCACCTGCGCCTCCTTGCCCACGATCACCGTGTTAAGCTGGCCCAGCAGACTGGCGAGCTTCGCAGCGACGTCCATTTTTGTATCCATATGCAAACGATACCGCATGGCCTGCGGCCCCCGTGCCGAGTGAGGTCATGCACCGCCTCCGAGACATGGCACCCACCGGTTACTACATCCATCGCGATTTCTGGAAGCACGAGATGGGCCGGGGGCATCCGGAGTGCCCGGAGCGGCTCGATGCGATCGAGGACCGCCTTCTCCTCACCGGCGTGGCCGACGCGCTCGAACGGCACGACGACATCCCGCTGGCCAGCCTGGCGCAGATCACCCGCGCCCACACGGCCGAACACCTCGAGCACCTCGAGTCGCTGAACCAGCGCCTGGTGGCGGACGAGTCCGTCGGCGGCCCGGCCTATGCGCAGCTCGACCCCGACACCGCCTTGAGCCGCGGCACGCTGCTGGCGGCACGCCGTGCGGCCGGCGCGGCCATCGCGGCGACCGACGCGGTGATGCGTGGCGAACTCGCCAACGCCTTCTGCGCCGTGCGGCCGCCCGGCCACCATGCCTGCCGCGAGCAGGCCATGGGCTTCTGCTTCCTCAACAACGTGGCGATTGCGGCCAGGCACGCGCTGGAGCAGCATGGCCTGACGCGCGTGGCGGTGGTCGACTTCGACGTGCACCACGGCAACGGCACCGAGAACATCCTCTCGAACGACCCGCGCGTGCTGATGGTCGGCATCTTCCAGCACCCTTTCTACCCCTTCAGCGGCACCGAGCACCCGGCCGCCAACATGGTGAACGTGCCCATCCCGGCCTACACCAAGGGCATGGATGTGCGCGAGATGATCGAGTGCATCTGGATGCCCCGGCTGGAAGAATTCAAGCCGCAGATGCTGTTCGTCAGCGCCGGCTTCGATGCCCATCGCGAGGACGAGCTCGGCCAACTGGGCCTCAACGAGAACGACTTCACCTGGATCACCAGCCGCATCCGCGACGTGGCCCAGCGCCATGCCAAGGGCCGCATCGTGTCCCTGCTCGAAGGCGGCTACCACCTCGATGCGCTGGCGCGCAGCGTGGAAGCGCATGTGCGCGTGCTGGCCGACCTGTGAGCGACGGGGCGGCCTGACGCGATGACGGACTGGGACGGCTTTTTGCTGCGCCTGCAGCAGATCGATGCCCGCAGCTTCTGGATCGAGATCGCCGTGCTGGTGGCGTGCGTGGCGGCGGCCTGGGGCGTGAGCTGCTGGTTCGGCCGCGACCAGCCCAAGGACTCGGTCTGGTTCGGCGAGCGCACCTTCGACGGCCTGCTGTTCCCGCTGCTGGCGCTCGTGCTGACCGACCTGGCGCGCCGCGGCGTGCTGAGCTTCCAGCCCGTGCTGGTGCTGCGCATCGCGGTGTCGGTGTTCGTCGCGCTGGTGGCGATCCGGCTGTTCGCGCGGGTGCTTCGTGCGGTCTTCCCCAATTCGGCACTGGTGCGCTTGCTTGAGCGCACGATCTCCTGGCTGGCCTGGATCGGCGCCGTGCTCTGGATCGTCGGGCTGCTGCCGCCGGTGCTGGCGGAACTGGACGAGATCACGCTGGGTTTCGGCAAGACGCGCGTGAGCTTGCGCACGGTGTTCGAGGGCACGCTCTCGGCCGGCGTGGTGCTGGTCATCGCGCTGTGGATCGCGGCCACGATCGAGAAGCGCATCCTCAGCGAGGCGGTGTCGGACCTGTCGATGCGCAAGGTGGCGTCGAACGCGGTGCGTGCCTTCCTGCTCCTCATCGGCCTGCTGTTCGCGCTGTCGGCGGTGGGGGTGGACCTCACGGCACTGTCGGTGCTGGGCGGCGCGCTCGGCGTCGGCCTGGGCTTCGGCCTGCAGAAGCTGGCGGCCAACTATGTGAGCGGCTTCGTCATCCTGCTGGAGCGCTCGATCCGCATCGGCGACAACGTCAAGATCGACACCTTCGAGGGCCGCATCACCGACATCAAGACGCGCTACACGCTCATCCGCGCCGGCAATGGGCGGCAGGCGATCGTGCCGAACGAGTCGATCATCACGAGCCGGGTCGAGAACCTCTCGCTGGCCGACCTCAAGTTCAACATCACGACCAGCATCGTGGTGGGCTACGACAGCGACGTCGGCCAGGTGCAGTCCATCCTGTGCGAAGCGGCGAAGGCGCAGCCGCGCGTGATGGGCGAGCCGGCGCCGGTGGCCTTCCTCACCAACTTCGCGCCGGACGGGCTGGAGTTCACGCTGCACTTCTGGGTGCGCGATCCCGACAAGGGCAAGGACAACCTGCGCTCGGCCATCAACATCGCGATCCTCGAAGGGCTGCGCGCCGCGAACATCGACATTCCCTATCCGCAGCGCGTGCTGCGGGTCGAATCCCTGCCCGAAGGTCGGCCATCGGCCACGGGGCAGGGCGCTGGCCTATAATCAGAAAAAAGCACGATCGTTCTTTTTTTGAGGCGAGCCGGTGGGCGTCCTGATTGAAATGGACAGCCTGCCCGCAAGTGCCACCCTAGAATGATTTGTTGCCCGGCCCTAGCGCCCGCGGCTGCCGTTTTCGCAAATCCATGGAGTCCAACCAATGAAAGTTCTGGTCCCCGTCAAACGGGTCGTCGACTACAACGTCAAGGTTCGCGTCAAGTCCGATCAATCGGGCGTGGACATCGCCAACGTGAAGATGAGCATGAACCCCTTCGACGAGATCGCCGTGGAAGAGGCGGTGCGTCTGAAGGAAAAGGGCGTGGTCACCGAAGTCATCGCCGTCAGCTGCGGCGACGCCAAGTGCCAGGAAACGCTGCGCACCGCGATGGCCATCGGCGCCGACCGCGGCATCCTGGTCGAGACCACCGAAGAGTTGCAGCCCCTGGCCGTCGCCAAGCTGCTCAAGGCCCTGGTCGACAAGGAACAGCCCGGCCTGATCATCCTGGGCAAGCAGGCCATCGACGACGACGCCAACCAGACGGGCCAGATGCTCGCCGCCCTGGCCGAGCTGCCGCAAGCCACCTTCGCCTCCAAGGTCGAAGTCGCCGGCGAGAAGGTCAGCGTCACACGTGAGGTCGACGGCGGCCTGGAAACCATCAGCCTGAGCCTGCCGGCCGTGGTCACCACCGACCTGCGCCTCAATGAGCCGCGCTACGTCACGCTGCCCAACATCATGAAGGCCAAGAAGAAGCAGCTGGACACCGTCAAGCCCGAGGACCTGGGCGTGGACGTCAAGCCGCGCCTGAAGACCCTCAAGGTCGCCGAGCCGCCCAAGCGCGGCGCCGGCGTCAAGGTGGCCGACGTGGCCGCCCTGGTCGACAAGCTGAAGAACGAAGCCAAGGTGATCTGAGGAGTTTTGAGACCATGACCGCACTCGTTATTGCCGAACACGACCACGCCACCGTCAAGCCCGCCACCCTGAACACCGTCACCGCCGCCATCGCCTGCGGCGGCGACGTGCACGTGCTGGTGGCCGGGGCCAACGCCGCCGAAGCCGGCAAGGCCGCCGCGCAGATCGCCGGCGTCGCCAAGGTCATCGTGGCCGATGGTGCCAGCCTCACCGAAGGCCTGGCCGAGAACGTCGCCGCGCAGGTGCTCGCGATCGCTTCCAACTACAGCCACATCCTGTTCCCGGCCACCGCCGCGGGCAAGAACGTGGCGCCGCGCGTGGCTGCCAAGCTCGACGTGGCCCAGATTTCCGACATCACCAAGGTGGACAGCCCCGACACCTTCGAGCGCCCGATCTACGCCGGCAACGCCATCGCCACCGTGCAATCGAGCGACGCCACCAAGGTGATCACCGTGCGCACCACCGGCTTCGATGCAGCGGCTGCCACCGGTGGCAGCGCCGCCGTCGAGACGGTCGATGCGGTGGCCGACAGCGGCAAGAGCAGCTTCGTGGGCCGCGAGGTCACCAAGAGCGACCGCCCCGAACTGACGGCCGCCAAGATCATCGTCTCGGGTGGCCGCGCGCTGGGCAGCTCGGAGAAGTTCAACGAGGTGATGACGCCCCTGGCCGACAAGCTGGGCGCCGCGCTGGGCGCGAGCCGTGCCGCCGTGGACGCGGGCTACGCCCCCAACGACTGGCAGGTGGGCCAGACGGGCAAGATCGTCGCGCCGCAGTTGTACATCGCTGCCGGCATCTCGGGCGCGATCCAGCACTTGGCCGGCATGAAGGACTCCAAGGTGATCGTGGCGATCAACAAGGACCCCGAGGCGCCGATCTTCAGCGTGGCCGACTACGGCCTCGAGGCGGACCTGTTCACGGCCGTGCCGGAACTGGTGAAGGCCCTCTGAGGTCGTCGCCACAGCGATCCGCCATCGAAGGGGCATCGTTCGCGATGCCCTTTTTTTGTCCGCGCCGCGGACCCAAGGAGACACCATGAGCTACACCGCCCCCCTGAAGGACATGCTGTTCGACATCGAACACCTGGCCCGCATCGACGAGATCGCCAAGCTGCCGGGCTTCGAGGACGCCGGCCTCGAGACGGCCCAGGCCGTGCTGGAGGAATGCGCGAAGTTCACGCAGGACGTCGTGGCGCCGCTGAACGTGGCGGGCGACCGCGAGCCCTCGTCGTTCAAGGACGGCGCGGTCACCACCACGCCGGGCTTCAAGGACGCCTTCGCGCAGTACGCCTCGGGCGGCTGGCAGGGGTTGCAGCACCCGGCCGACTTCGGCGGCCAGGGCCTGCCCAAGACCATCGGCGCGGCCTGCGGCGAGATGCTCAACAGCGCCAACCTCAGCTTCGCGCTGTGCCCGCTGCTGACCGACGGCGCCATCGAGGCGTTGCTCACCGCCGGCTCCGACGAACTCAAGGCCACCTACCTGGAGAAGCTGGTGAGCGGCGAGTGGACCGGCACCATGAACCTCACCGAGCCGCAGGCCGGCAGCGACCTGGCCCTGGTGCGCACGCGTGCCGAACCTCTGCCCGACGGCACGTACAAGGTCTTCGGCACCAAGATCTTCATCACCTATGGCGAGCACGACATGGTGGAGAACATCGTGCACCTGGTGCTGGCGCGCGTGGCCGGTGCGCCCGAGGGTGTGAAGGGCATCAGCCTCTTCGTCGTGCCCAAGTTCATGGTGAACCCGGACGGCTCGCTGGGCGCGCGCAACGACGTGCACTGCGTGAGCATCGAGCACAAGCTGGGCATCAAGGCCAGCCCGACGGCCGTTCTGCAGTACGGCGACCACGGGGGTGCGATCGGCTACCTCGTGGGCGAGGAGAACCGCGGCCTCGAGTACATGTTCATCATGATGAACGCGGCCCGCTATGCCGTGGGTGTGCAAGGCATCGCGGTGGCCGAACGTGCGTACCAGCATGCGGTAGCGTATGCGCGGGAGCGCGTGCAGAGCCGCCCGGTCGATGGCTCCATGAACAAGAGCGCGCCGATCATCCACCACCCCGACGTCAAGCGCATGCTGATGACCATGCGTGCCTACACCGAAGGCTGCCGCGCGATGGCCACGGTGGCCGCCGCCGCCTACGACGCTGCGCACAACGGCGCGGACGCCGAGGCCCGCAAGCAGAACCAGGCCGTCTACGAGTTCCTCGTGCCGCTGGTGAAGGGCTACAGCACCGAGATGAGCCTGGAGGTCACCTCGCTGGGCGTGCAGGTGCACGGCGGCATGGGCTTCATCGAGGAGACCGGTGCGGCGCAGTACTACCGCGACGCCAAGATCCTCACCATCTACGAAGGCACGACCGCCATCCAGGCCAACGACCTCGTGGGCCGCAAGACCGCCCGTGACGGCGGCCAGACCGCCAAGGCCATCGCCGCACAGATCGAGACGACCGAGGCCGAGCTCGCGGCAAGCGGCAGCGCCGATGCGCAGGCGGTGCTGAAGCGCCTGAAGGCCGCGCGCGAGGCCTTCCTCGATGTGGTCGATTTCGTGGCCGGCCAGACCAAGGCCTCGCCCAACGCCGTCTTCGCGGGCAGCGTGCCCTACCTGATGCTGGCCGGCAACCTGGTCGCCGGCTGGCAACTGGCCCGCTCGCTGCTGGTGGCGCAGACCCTGGCCGGAAAGGGCGAAGACGCCGCCTTCATGAACGCCAAGGTCACCACCGCGCGCTTCTACGCCGACCACATCCTGGCCAAGGCGCCCGGCCTGCGCGACAGCATCGTCGACGGCGCCGAGAGCGTGACGGCGCTGGCGCTCGAAGCCTTCTGAAATTCGGACAGCCGAACGCAGAGGACGCAGAGATTTCGCAGAGGGCGCAGAAGAACTCCAAAAAGTTCTCGGCTGTTTCTCTGCGTCCTCTGCGCGACTTTTGCGGCCTCTGCGTTCGGCTGCCCGTTCCCGTATCCCCAACCTCAACGAGACCCCGCATGTCCAAGCTCCCCGGTGCCCTCGCGAACCTGCCGCTGCCCATCATCGGTTCGCCGCTGTTCATCATCAGCAACCCGAAGCTCGTCGTTGCGCAGTGCAAGGCCGGCGTGGTCGGCTCGATGCCTGCGCTCAACGCGCGGCCCGCCGCGCAGCTCGAAGACTGGCTGGCCGAGATCACCGAGGAACTGGCGGCCCACGACAAGGCGCACCCCGACGCGCCCGCCGCGCCCTTCGCGATCAACCAGATCGTGCACAAGAGCAACGACCGGCTGGAGCACGACATGGAGATGGTCGTGAAGTACAAGGTGCCGATCGTCATCACCTCGCTGGGCGCTCGCACCGACGTGAATGACGCGGTCCACAGCTACGGCGGCGTGACGCTGCACGACATCATCGACAACAAGTTCGCGAAGAAGGCGATCGAGAAGGGCGCCGACGGCCTGATCGCCGTGGCGGCCGGTGCGGGTGGCCATGCGGGCACCAAGAGCCCCTTTGCGCTGGTGCAGGAAATCCGCCAATGGTTCGACGGCCCGCTGGCGCTGTCGGGCTCCATTTCCACCGGCGACGCGGTGCTCGCCGCGCAGGCCCTGGGCGCCGACTTCGCCTACATCGGCACCGCCTTCATCGCGACCGAGGAAGCGCGTGCCAGCGACGCCTACAAGCAGGCGATCGTCGACGGCAGCTCCGACGACATCGTGTACTCGAACCTCTTTACCGGCGTGCACGGCAACTACCTGGCGCCGAGCATCGTGGCCGCAGGCATGGACCCGACGAACCTGCCGCAGGGCGACCTGAAGACCATGAACTTCGCGACCGGCGACGGCAGCAAGGCCAAGGCCTGGAAGGACATCTGGGGCTCGGGACAGGGCATTGGCGCCATCACCGAGGTGGCCACGGCGGCCGCGTACATCGAGAAGCTCAAGCGCGAGTACGCCGCCGCGCGCCGCCGCCTGGCGCTCTGAAGCGTCCCGCCTCAAGCGCGCGGCCAGGCCGCGCGCCTCACTTCCAGGGCGTGGGCTCGGGGACCTCGGCCGCCGGCTCGACGTCGACGCTCTTGAAGTCCGCCGGCGACACGATCTCCAGGTACTCCATGTCGGGCGAGTAGTCGAAGAGGTAGTGCCGGATGCCGGGGCGCTGGTGCACCACGTCGCCGGCCTCCACCAGCGTCTCCTTGTCCTCGTACATGAAGCGGGCCCAGCCCTTGACCATGATCACGATCTGGAAGTCCGCCTCGTGGCGGTGCCAGCCCGTGCCCTTTTCGGGGGCCATGTTGGCCTTGACCAGATGCGCGATCACCTTGCCGTGGGTGGCGTCGGCGATGCCGAGGTCACGGTAGAGGAAGAAGTCGCGCAGCCCGCCGCCGACGTAGTCGGTGTCGCCGGGCTTCACATGGGAGAACTTCGTCGCCGTCCGATCCAACATGGGGCACTCCTTGGCAATGAGGGGGATGCTGCGTCGCAGCACGCATAAAGCATTCCCGCCCGGGTGCCCCGAGGTGGTTCAGGCGACGACCTCGCTGACCTGCATCACCGGCGCGATGTCGGTGTAGTTCTTGATGTCGCCGCGGATTTCCTTGGCATGCGGGCCGAAGGCCGCCTCGAACGCCTCCACCGAATCGCACAGGATGTGGCACATCGCCTCGTACACCGGCGTCGATCCCGGCGCGCCGCCGGCCAGCCCCTTGTCGATCTGGTAGCTGCGGCAGACGTCGCCCAGGCGCGCCTTCAGCATGGGCATGTGCTTTTCCCGGTAATAGTCGTGGTCGAAACGCGCACCGGGGGTGTGCGGGTACATGACACTGAAACGGATCATCGGAGTCTCCTTGCGGTTGGGGGATTTCGGTGGCGCTCAGCCGCGCCGGGTCGCGATGAGCGGCTTCACGTCCGGCGCCTGCAGGCGCGGCCGGTCGGCCTCGGCCTGCGCCAGCGGGGCCACTTCGCGCAGGCTCGCGAGACTGCGGCGCGTGAGGTCCTGGTAGGTGAGGGTGCCCTCGAGCTTCCAGGCCATCTCCTGCTCGGTCAGGGGGCGCTTGACCTTCGCCGGCACGCCGGCCACCAGCACCTCGGGCGGCACCTGCGTACCGGCCGGCACGAAGGCGCAGGCGGCGACGATGGCGCGGTCGCCGATGACCGCGTCGTCCATGATCACCGCGTTCATGCCCACCAGCGCATCGCGGCCCACGGTGCAACTGTGCAGCACCGCGCCGTGGCCGATGTGGCCGTTCTCGCGCACCACCGTGTCGTGGGCCGGGAAGCCGTGCACCACGCAGGTGTCCTGCACATTGGAGCCGGCCTCCAGCACGATGCGGCCGAAGTCGCCGCGCAGGCAGGCTCCCGGCCCGACATAGCAGCCGGGACCCACGATGACGTCGCCGATCAGCACGGCGGTGGGATGCACATAGGCGCTCGGGTCCACCACCGGGACCACACCGTCGATGGCGTAGCAGGGCATGGGATCGATGTCTCCTGAAGCGGGCGCGCCGGCCGCAGTGCGCGGCGGCGGCGGGCCCTGGGGTTTTCACCGTGGAGCTTGACTTGCGTCAACCCCGGCCTCGATTCTATGATCTGCCGACCGGTCGGTCGAAAGTATTTTCATCGACAAGGCCCGGTGCCCGACCCCCACCACCCGGAGACGCCCGAATGTCCGATGCCCTGGTGCTGCAGAGCACGAACGGCCCCGTGCGCACGCTGACGCTGAACCGCCCCTCGGCGCTCAACAGCTTCACGCAGGCCATGCACGCCGAGCTGATGGCCGCGCTCGAGGCGGCCGCCGGCGACCCGCAGGTGCGCGCCCTGGTGCTGACCGGCGCCGGCCGCGGCTTCTGCGCCGGGCAGGACCTGGCCGACCCCGCGGTGGCGCCCGAGCCCGGCGGTGCCCCGAAGGACCTGGGCGACACGGTGGCCCGCTTCTACCGGCCGCTGGTGCTGCGCCTGAAGACCTTCCCGGTGCCGGTGGTGGCAGCCGTCAACGGCGTGGCGGCCGGCGCCGGCGCCAATCTGGCCCTGTGCTGCGACTTGGTGCTGGCCGCGCGTTCGGCCAGCTTCATCCAGGCCTTCTCCAGGATCGGGCTGGTGCCCGACACCGCCGGCACCTGGCTGCTGCCGCGGCTGGTGGGGCGCGCACGCGCCCTGGGCCTCGCGATGCTGGGCGACAAGCTGCCCGCCGAGGAGGCCGAGCGCATCGGCCTGATCTGGCGCTGCGTGGACGATGCGGCCCTGCCCGACGAGGCCGCCGCGCTGGCCATGCGCCTGGCCGGCATGCCGGTGGCTGCGCTGGCCGCGACCCGTGCCGCACTCGACGCCGCGCCCTCGCTGGCGCTCGAGGACGCCCTCGACGCCGAGGCGCGCCTGCAGAGCCAGTTGGGCCGCGCCCACGACTACCAGGAAGGCGTGGCTGCCTTCGGTGCGCGCCGCGCGCCCGTCTTCAAGGACCGTTGAGGCATGGACACGCATGACGCCCAGCGGATTGCCGAGCACGTGCGCACCGGCATGTTCGCCAACGACCGCGCGCTCAAGGCGCTGGGCATGGCCGTGACGGAGATCGCGCCCGGCCGCGCCAGCGTGACGATGGCCGTGCGTGAGGACATGCTCAACGGCCACGACATCTGCCACGGCGGCCTGATCTCGACGCTGGCCGATTCGGCCTTCGCCTATGCCTGCAATTCCTACGACGAGCTGACCGTGGCTTCCGGCTTCGCGGTCGACTTCGTCGCGCCCGGTCGGCTCGGCGACCTGCTCACCGCGCGTTGCGTCGAGGTGTCGAAGGCAGGCCGCACCGGCGTGTACGACGTCGAGGTGACGAACCAGCGCGGCGAGCGCATCGCCGTCTTCCGCGGGCGGTCGTACACCGCCAAGGGCCGCCCCGCGGTGCCGCGCTGATCACGAAGAGACCAAGGAGCCACACCCATGCCCGTCCAGCGTCCTGCCCCCGGCGATCTGGAACCCATCGAGACCGCCAGCCGCGACGAGATCACTGCCCTGCAGCTCACGCGGCTGCGCGCCACGCTCGCGCATGCCTACGAGAACGTGCCGCACTACCGCCGCGCCTTCGATGCGAAGGGCGTGCACCCGTCCGACCTGAAGCAGCTGTCGGACCTCTCGAAGTTCCCCTTCACCGTCAAGAGCGACCTGCGCGACAACTACCCCTTCGGCCTGTTGGCCGTGCCGCGCGAGCAGCTGGCGCGCATCCACGCGTCGTCGGGCACCACGGGCAAGCCGACGGTGGTGGGCTACACGCAGGGCGACATCGACCGCTGGGCCGACCTGGTGGCGCGCTCCATCCGCGCGGCGGGCGGGCGCGCGGGTGACCTCATCCATGTCTCCTACGGTTACGGCCTCTTCACCGGCGGCCTGGGTGCGCACTACGGCGCCGAGCGGCTGGGCTGCACCGTCATCCCGATGTCGGGCGGCCAGACCGAGAAGCAGGTGCAGCTCATCCGCGACCTGCAGCCCTCGATCATCATGGTCACGCCGAGCTACATGCAGGTGATCGTCGAGGAGTTCGCGCGACAGGGCCTCGATGCGCGCGAGTCCTCGCTCAAGGTGGGCATCTTCGGCGCCGAGCCCTGGACCGAGGCCATGCGGCGCGAGATCGAGGCCAGGGCCGGCATCGACGCCGTCGACATCTACGGCCTCTCGGAAGTGATGGGGCCGGGCGTGGCCAGCGAATGCGTCGAGTCCAAGGACGGCCCGGTGGTCTGGGAAGACCATTTCTATCCCGAGATCATCGACCCCGACACCGGCGAGGTGCTGCCCGACGGCGAGGAGGGCGAACTGGTCTTCACCACCCTCACCAAGGAAGCGCTGCCCATCGTGCGCTACCGCACGCGCGACCTCACGCGGCTGCTGCCGCCCACCTCGCGCGCCTTCCGGCGCATGGGCAAGATCGTCGGCCGCAGCGACGACATGCTCATCATCCGCGGCGTGAACGTGTTTCCCACGCAGATCGAGGAGATCGTGCTGGCGCACCCGCAACTCTCGGGCCAGTACCAGCTGCAGGTGCGCCGCGAGGGCCACCTGGACGAGGTCGAGGTGCGCTGCGAGCTGCAGCCCGAGGGCGCGGCCGCCGCGCCGGTGAGCGAGATCGCCGCCTGGGTGCAGCAGCGCATCAAGACCCTGGTCGGCATCAGCACCGTGGTCAACGTGCTGCCGCCCGATGCCATCGAGCGCACGCTGACCGGCAAGGCCCGCCGCGTGTTCGACCAGCGTGCGAAGTCGCGCTGAACCTTCAAGGAGCAGACGATGTACACCCAAGCCATGGACACGCTCGGCAAGGACGCCGAGGACCGCAAGCCGGTGCGCTCGGCCGAGCAGGCGATGCTGGAGGCGCGCTTCGACGCGCGCATCGACGACGGCGCCTTCATCGAGGCCAAGGACTGGATGCCCGACCACTACCGCAAGACGCTGGTGCGGCAGATCAGCCAGCACGCGCATTCCGAGATCGTCGGCATGCTGCCCGAGGGCAACTGGATCAGCCGCGCACCCACGCTCAAGCGCAAGGCGATCCTGCTGGCCAAGGTGCAGGACGAGGGCGGCCACGGCCTGTACCTCTACGCCGCGGCCGAGACGCTGGGCACCTCGCGCGACGAGATGCTGTACGCGCTGCACACCGGCAAGGCCAAGTACAGCTCGATCTTCAACTACCCCACGCTGACCTGGGCCGACGTGGGGGCCATCGGCTGGCTGGTGGATGGCGCGGCCATCATGAACCAGGTGCCCATCTGCCGCTGCTCCTACGCGCCCTATGCGCGCGCCATGGTGCGCATCTGCCGCGAGGAGAGCTTCCACCAGCGCCAGGGCTTCGAGAGTCTGCTGACCATGATGCAGCACGGCACCGAGGCGCAGAAGGCGATGGTGCAGGACGCCGTCGACCGCTGGTGGTGGCCCTCGGTGATGATGTTCGGCCCGCCCGACGACCAGTCGCCCAACTCGGCGCAATCGATGCGCTGGGGCATCAAGCGCATCTCGAACGACGAGCTGCGCCAGAAGTTCGTCGACGCCGCGGTGGAGCAGGCCAAGGTGCTGGGCGTGACGCTGCCCGACCCCGACCTGAAGTGGAACGAGGAGCGCCAGCACCACGACTTCGGCGCCATCGACTGGGACGAGTTCTGGAACGTCATCGCCGGCAACGGCCCCTGCAACCGCGAGCGCATTGCCGCCCGCGTGAAGGCCTGGGACGACGGCGCGTGGGTGCGCGAGGCCGCGCTGGCCCACGCCGAGAAGCAGCAGCAACGATTCAAGGAGGCCGCATGAGCGAGCAAGCGAAGCCCGAGGGCACGGAGTGGCCCTTGTGGGAAGTGTTCGTCCGGACCAAGGCGGGCCTGGACCACAAGCATTGCGGCAGCCTCCATGCGGCCGACCCCAAGATGGCGATCCAGCTGGCGCGCGACGTGTACACGCGCCGGCAGGAAGGCACCAGCGTGTGGGTGGTGCGTGCCGACCAGATCGTTGCCAGCGACCCGGGCGACAAGGACATGTACTTCGACCCGATGGAGGACAAGGTGTACCGCCACCCGACCTTCTACCGGCTGCCCGGTGCGGTCGACCACATGTGAGGAGGAGGCGGACATGCAGCCATCGATCGCCGTCGCCGACGACCTCGCCACGCAGTACCTGCTGCGCATCGGCGACACCGCGCTGATCCTCGCGCAGCGCCTGGGCGAATGGACCGGTCACGCACCGGTGCTGGAGGAAGACATCGCCCTGGCCAACATGGCGCTCGACCTCGTGGGGCAGGCGCGTGCCGTGCTCTCGCATGCCGGCGCCATGGAAGGCGCGGGCCATGACGAGGACCAGCTCGCCTTCCTGCGCGAGGAGCGCGACTACCGCAATGCCACGCTGGTGGAGTTGCCGCGCGGCGACTTCGCCTTCACCGTGCTGCGCAATGCGATGGCCGCGACCTTCTTCCGCCTGCTGTGGGCGCGGCTGCAGGCCTCGTCGGACGCCGAGCTGGCCGCCATCGCCGCCAAGGCCGTGAAGGAGGCGCGCTACCACCAGCAGCATGCGGCCGACTGGGTGGTGCGCCTGGGCGACGGCACGGCCGAGTCGCGCCGCCGCATGCTGGCCGCACTCGATACCGCCTGGCCCTATGCGGCCGAGCTCTTTGCCGACGACGGCGTGGACGAGGCCGCGGCGGCCAGCGGGCTCGGGCCGCGCTGGAGCGAGCTGCGCGCCGACTGGGATTCGCAGATGGCCGAGGTGCTGGCCGAAGCGGACCTGCCGGTGCCCGCCGGCTCGAAGTTCCTGAGCAGCGGCAAGCGCGGCGTGCACAGCGAGCACATGGGCTACATCCTGGCCGAGATGCAGCACCTGCAGCGCGCCTACCCGGGAGGCGTGTGGTGACGGCGGTGCCGGCCGAGCAGGCCTCGGCGCGGGTCGAACGCGCCTGGGCGGTGCTGGCCGAGGTGCCCGACCCCGAGGTGCCGGCGCTGTCGGTGTGCGACCTGGGCATCGTGCGTCAGGTGCGCGAATACGGCGATGCGCTCGAGGTGGTGCTGACGCCGACCTACTCCGGCTGCCCCGCGACCGAGGTGATCGAACAGAGCGTGCTCGATGCGCTGGCCGCCGCCGGACTGGGGCCGGCCCGGGCCACGCTGCAGCGTGCACCGGCCTGGACCACCGACTGGATCAGCGCCGAGGGCCGCCGCAAGCTGCGCGAGTACGGCATTGCGCCGCCGGGTGCGGCAGCGGTGGGCGAGGGCGTGCCCATCCGCATCGTCGGCCGCCGCGCGGCGGCGCCCGTCGTGCCTTGCCCGCGCTGCGGCAGCGAGCGCACCGAGCGCCTGTCGGCCTTCGGCTCCACCGCCTGCAAGTCGCTGTACCGCTGCGTCGCCTGCCGCGAGCCCTTCGAATATTTCAAGCCGCTATGAGCACCCTGTTCCACTCGCTCAAGGTCCGGTCCGTCGAGCCCGACACCCAGGAAGCCGTCATCGTGAGCTTCGAGGTGCCGCCCGAACTGCGCGACACCTTCGGCTTCACCCAGGGCCAGTACCTCACGCTGCGCAAGCAGATCGGCGGGCAGGACCTGCGGCGCTCCTACTCGATCTGCGCCGGCGTCGACGACGGCGTGCTGCGCGTGGGCGTGCGCAAGGTGCGCGGCGGCGTGTTCTCGAACTGGATCAACGAGGCGCTGCGGCCCGGCGACGAGCTCAGCGTCATGGCGCCGCAGGGGCGCTTCCACGTGCCGCTGGCGCCGGAGGAGCGGCGGCACCACCTGGGCATCGCGGGCGGCAGCGGCATCACGCCCATCCTGTCGATCATGAAGACCGTGCTGGCGCGCGAGCCGGGCAGCCGCTTCATGCTCATCTACGGCAACCGCCAGCTGCGCTCCACCATGTTCAAGGAGGAGCTCGAAGACCTGAAGAACCGCTACCTGACGCGGCTGGTGCTGCACCACGTGTTCTCGGACGAGCACACCGATGCGCCGATCAACATGGGCTTCCTCGATCGCGCCAAGCTGGGCGAGTTCCTGTCCACGCTGGTGCCGGCATGGCGCATCGACCATGCCTACATCTGCGGCCCGTTCCAGATGAACGACGAGGCGGAAGCGGCCCTGCGCGCGGCAGGCGTGCCCGAGTCGGCGATCCACATCGAGCGCTTCGGCATCGCGCAGCCGGCCGCGGCGCCGGTGGGCGCCGTGATGCACGAGGCGCGGCCGGGCGACGCCGAGCGCGCCAGGGTGGTCATCGTGCGCGACGGCCTGCGCCGCGAGATCGAGTTCCTGCGCGACCAGCCGAGCATCCTGGACTGCGCCTCGGCGGCAGGCCTGGAGGTGCCGTACTCGTGCACCTCGGGCGTGTGCGGCACCTGCCGCGCCAAGGTCATCGAGGGCGACGTGCGCATGGAGCGCAACTTCGCGCTCGACAAGGCCGAGGTAGCGGCCGGCTTCGTGCTCACCTGCCAGGCGCATCCGACCACCGAGCGCGTGGTGCTGTCCTTCGACGAACGCTGAAGGAGCGCACGGATGGCCAGAGGGCGGGCGGCAGGCTACGACGACCAGCGCGAAATGATCCTGGAGCAGGCGGGCCTGCTGTTCGCGCGGCGCGGCTACCCGGCCACGTCCATGAACCAGGTGGCGGAGGCCTGCGGCCTGTCGAAGGCCACGCTCTACCACTACTACAAGGACAAGTACACGCTGCTGGTGAACATCGCCGAGGCGCACGTCACCCGGCTCGCGGCCATCGTGGAGGAGGTTGCCGCGCGCGGGCTCGGTCCCGAGGCCCGCATGCGCGAGCTGATCCTCAGCCTGGTGCGCGAATACGCCACCGCGCAGAGCGCGCACCGCGTGCTGACCGAGGACGTGAAGTTTCTCGAACCCGAGGACCGCCAGCGCGTGCTGGACCGGGAGCGCGCCGTGGTGAGGGGCTTCGCGCAGGCGGTGGTCGCGCTGCGGCCCGACCTGGCCAGCACCGTGATGGGCATGCCGCTGACCATGCTGCTCTTCGGAATGATCAACTGGATGTTCACCTGGATGAAGCCGGACGGGCCTCTGGACTACGAGGACATGGCGCCGGTGGTGGCGGACCTGTTCCTGGGCGGCCTGCCGGCCGTCAAGGTGCCCGGGCCGCCATCGGGCGCCGCTGCCTAGGTGTTTCAATCTATTCCAGGCAGATATTTAACTTATTAAATTATTGTCCGCTTCCGCTCAACCCAAGGAGACACAACCATGAAGTTCAAGATCCAAGCCGTGGCCGCCGTGGCGCTGGCCTGTGCGGCCGGCCTGTCCTGGGCCGACCTCACCGTCGGCGTCACGCTGTCGACCACCGGCCCGGCCGCCTCGCTGGGCATCCCGCAGAAGAACACCATCGCGCTGATGCCCAAGACCATCGGCGGACAGAAGGTCAACTACGTGGTGCTCGACGACGCGAGCGACACCACCACGGCAGTCAACAACACCCGCAAGCTCATCACCGAGAGCAAGGCCGACGTGGTCATCGGCTCGAGCGTGACGCCCAACTCGCTGGCGATGATCGACGTGGTGGCCGAAAGCAAGACGCCCATGATCACCCTGGCCGCCTCGGCCCGGATCATCGAGCCCATGGACGACAAGAAGAAGTGGGTCTTCAAGACGCCGCAGAACGACGGCATGATGGCCCAGGCCATCGTCGACTACATGGCCGCCAAGGGCGTGAAGTCGGTGGCCTTCGTGGGCTTCTCCGACGCCTACGGCGAAGGCTGGTATGACGTCTTCTCCAAGGCCGCGGCGGCCAAGAACATCAAGCTGGTGGCCAACGAGCGCTATTCGCGCACCGACACCTCGGTCACGGGCCAGGCCTTGAAGATCATGTCGGCCAACCCCGATGCGGTGCTGGTCGCCGGCTCGGGCACCCCGGCGGCGCTGCCGCAGAAGACGCTGGTCGAGCGCGGCTACAAGGGCAAGATCTACCAGACGCACGGCGTCGCCAACAACGACTTCCTGCGCGTGGGCGGCAAGGACGTCGAGGGCACCATCCTGCCGGCCGGCCCGATGCTGGTGGCCGAGCAGCTGCCCGACAACAACCCGGTGAAGAAGTCGGCGCTGGCCTATGTGGCCGCCTACGAAGGCGCGAACGGCAAGGGGTCGGCGGCCACCTTCGGCGGCCACGCCTGGGACGCGGGCCTCGTGCTGCAGGCGGCCGTGCCCGAGGCGCTGAAGAAGGCGCAGCCCGGCACGCCCGAGTTCCGCGCCGCCCTGCGCGATGCGCTGGAACAGGTCAAGGAAGTCGCCGGTGCGCACGGCGTGTTCAGCATGACGCCGACCGACCACCTCGGCCTGGACACCCGGGCCCGTGTGATGGTCACCATCCAGAACGGCGCCTGGAAGTACCTGCCGAATTAGGCCCACCCCCAGTCTTCGCGGACTTCGTTCCGCTCCGCCAACCCCCTTCGAGGGGGCACACCCAGCGGCCCGGCAAAGCCGGTTCCGCGGGTGTCGCTGGTATGGCCCGCTTTTCGGCCTCTTGATGGACCGCTGATATGGATCTACAGATCGCCCTGCTGCTCGGGCAGGACGGCATCGTCAACGGCGCGATCTACGCGCTGATGGCGCTGGCGCTGGTGCTGGTGTTCTCGGTCACGCGGGTGATCTTCATCCCGCAGGGCGAGTTGGTGGCCTTCGGCGCCTTGTCGATGGCGGCGCTCGGCGCGGGCAAGGTGCCCGGCACGCTGTGGCTGCTGGTGGCGCTGGCCGCCCTGGTGCTGGTGGTGGAGCTGTGGCGGGCGCGCCGCGGCGTGATGATCGAGTGGAAGTCCACGCTGGCCTGGGCGGTGCTGTTCCCCGCGATCGCGGCCGCCGCGGTGCTGCTGGGTCGGCCGAGCTCGATCTGGGCCCAGTCGCTGGTCACGCTGCTGCTGGTCACGCCGCTCGGCCCGCTGCTGTACCGCCTGGCCTATCGCCCGCTGGCCCATGCCAAGGTGCTGATCCTGCTGATCGTGTCGGTGGCGCTGCATGGCGTGCTCGTGGGCCTCGGCCTGTTCTTCTTCGGCGCCGAAGGCTCGCGCACGCCGGCGTTCTCCGATGCGCGGCTGGACATCGGCGGCATCCCGGTCGCCGGGCAGTCGCTGGTCGTGGTCGGTGTCACGGTGCTGCTGGTGGTGCTGATGTTCGTGTTCTTCGAGCGCTCGATCGTCGGCAAGGCGCTGCGTGCGGTGGCGATGAACCGCGTCGGCGCGCGGCTCATGGGCATTCCCACCGACCTGTCGGGCGACCTGAGTTTTGCGCTGGCGGCGCTGATCGGCGCGGTGGCGGGGCTGCTGGTGGCGCCCATCACCACCGTGTACTACGACACCGGCTTCCTCATCGGCCTGAAGGGCTTCGTCGCCGCCATCGTCGGCGGCCTCGCGAGCTACCCGGTGGCGCTGCTGGGCGCGCTGGTGGTCGGCCAGCTCGAATCCTTCTCGTCCTTCTGGGCCAGCGCCTTCAAGGAGGTGCTGGTCTTCACGCTGATCATCCCGGTGCTGTGGTGGCGCTCGCTGCACAGCCGCCATGTGGAGGACGAGGAATGAGCGCGCCGTCCACGTCGAGCCGCACCGGGGGCCTCGCATGACCCGCCGCCATCTCACGCTCGTCTTCGTCGTCGCGCTGGCCGTGGTCTGGTCCTTCCTGTCGGACTTCAGCACCACCGTCTTCAGCTACATCGCGCTCTACTCGCTGGTGGCTGCGGGGCTGGTGATGCTCACCGGCGTCGGCGGCATGACCTCCTTCGGCCAGGCGGCCTTCGTCGCCATCGGCGCCTATGCGACGGCCTGGGTCTGCACCTCGCCCACGACGGCCACCGCGCTCGCCGCCCTGCCACCGGCGCTCGTGCCCTGGCTGGGTCTGGTGCTGGGCCTGGCGCTGACCTTCCTGGTCGCGTGGAGCCTGGGTGCCATCACGGTCAAGCTCTCGGGGCATTACCTCCCGCTGTGCACCATCGCATGGGGCCTGAGCCTGTACTACCTGTTCGGCAACCTGCGGTTCCTGGGCGGGCAGACCGGCATCACCGGGCTGCCGGCGCTCAGCGTCTTCGGCTTCTCGCTGGCGTCTCCGCGGGTGCTGGGGCCGGTGATCTGGGCGGTGCTGCTGCTCGCGTTGTGGGCGCTGCACAACCTGCTCGATTCGCGCGAGGGCCGGGCCATCCGTGCGCTCAAGTCCGGCCAGCTGATGGCCGAGTCGATGGGCGTGGATACGGCCCGCCACCGCGTCAAGGTCTTCGTGCTTGCCGCGCTGCTGGCCGCGCTGTCGGGCTGGCTGTACGCGCACATGCAGCGCTTCGTGAACCCGACGCCCTTCGGCCTGAACATCGGCATCGAGTACCTCTTCATGGCGGTGGTGGGCGGTGCCGGCCACCTGTGGGGCGCGGTGCTGGGTGCGACGCTCATCACGCTGCTCAAGGAACAGCTGCAGGACTGGCTGCCGCGCCTGCTGGGCGCGAGCGGCAACTTCGAGCAGATCGTGTTCGGCCTGCTCATGGTGCTGGTGCTGCAGCGCTTCGCCGAAGGCCTGTGGCCCACGCTGGCACGCTGGAGCGGCCGGGTGCTCAAGGCCGAGGTGGAGAAGGCGCCGCGCGCTGCGCAGCCGCTGCCCGCACGGCCCCTGCCCGCGGCCGGCGAACTGCTGCTGGAAGCGGCCGGCGTCACCAAGCGCTTCGGCGGCCTGGTGGCCAACAGCAGCGTCAACATGACCTTGCGCGCCGGCGAAGTGCACGCGCTGATCGGTCCCAACGGCGCCGGCAAGAGCACCTTCTTCAACATGATCTCGGGCGTGGACGACCCGACCGAGGGCCAGGTCCGGCTGCTGGGCACGCCCATGAACGGACGTCCTTCGCGCGAGTTCGCCGCACTCGGCCTGGGCCGCACCTTCCAGCACGTGCGCCTGCTGGGCGACCGCAGCGTGCTCGAGAACGTCGCGCTCGGTGCGCACCTGCGCGGCCGCAAGGGCTGGCTCGCGGCCATGCTGCGCCTGGACCGTGCCGAGGAGACGGACCTGCTGGCCGAGGCGCGGCGCCAGATCGAGCGCTGCGGCCTGGGCGAGTACGCCGACCTGCCCGCGGCCTCGCTGGCATTGGGGCAGCAGCGGGTGGTCGAGATCGCCCGTGCACTGGCCGGCCAGCCGGCGGCGCTGCTGCTCGACGAGCCGGCCGCCGGCCTGCGGCACCTGGAGAAGCAGGCGCTGGCCCGGCTGCTGTCACAGCTGCGGGCCGAGGGCCTGGGCATTTTGGTGGTGGAGCACGACATGGAGTTCGTCATGAACCTGGCCGACCGCGTCACTGTCCTGGAGTTCGGCAGCGTGATCGCCGAGGGCACGCCCGAGGCGATCCAGCGCAACCCGCGCGTGCTCGACGCCTACCTGGGCGGGGGCGACGAGCTGCCGGCGCCGGTGCCAGCCGGCCCGGTGCCGATCCTAGGAGCGGCGGCATGAGCGCCGCATCCTCCGCGGCGCCGGCCAAGCGCCTCTTCACACTCGAGGACTTCCACGTCGCCTACGGCACGGTGGAGGCGGTGCACGGCGTCGGCCTGCACATCGACGAGGGCGAAGTCGTCACGGTGATCGGCCCCAACGGCGCCGGCAAGAGCACGCTGCTCAACGCCGCGATGGGCTTGCTGCCCTCGCGCGGCGCAGTCACCTTCGACGGCGAGCGCATCGCGCGCCCCAGCGTCGAGGCGATGGTGGCGCGCGGCGTGGCGCTGGTGCCCGAGCGCCGCGAGCTCTTCGGCGAGATGCCGGTCGAGGACAACCTGCTGCTGGGCGGCTTCTACCGCTGGCGCACCGGCCGGCGCGACCAGCGGGCGCGCATGGACGAGGTCTTCGCCATCTTCCCGCGGCTCAAGGAGCGGCGCACGCAGCTGGCGTCCACCCTGTCGGGCGGCGAGCGGCAGATGCTCGCCATCGGCCGGGCACTGATGGCGCGTCCGCGCCTGCTCATGCTCGACGAACCCTCGCTGGGTCTGGCGCCCCTGGTCGTGCGCGAGGTGCTGCAGGTGGTCGGCGCGTTGCGCACGCATGGCGTGTCGGTGCTGCTGGTGGAGCAGAACGCACGCGCTGCGCTGCAGGTCGCCGACCGCGGCTATGTGCTCGAGACCGGCAGCGTCGCATTGCAGGGGCCCGCGCAGGACCTGCTCAACGACCGCCGCATCATCGACACCTACCTGGGGCTGGGCAACCGGCATGCGGTCGAGGCGGGCTGAGCGCAGATCGTCACGGTCATGACGCGTGGGTTGGACGGCCCGGCCGGCAAGCGCAGCACGACGTTCTCGGCGTGAACAAATGCCTCGCCTGCCCGATGGAGGCATCGCAGAATCCCGGAGCAAAAACATTCAGTAGCGTGATCGTTGCTCGCATGCATCGCGCTCTCAGGCTCCCGAGTATGGATTCCAATCTCAACGCCCAGCCGATCGAAAGTCGACCCGTCACGGTGCCGACGTCCGAGTCGGTGATGGGTACAGCAAGGCTGGAGGCCTTCAGCGATGGCGTGATCGCCGTCATCATCACCATCATGGTGTTGGAGTTGAAGGCGCCCGCGTCGCCCGGCATCGGGGAGCTCCTCGCGCGCTGGCATATTTTTGCCGCCTATGCGGCCAGCTTCGTCTTCGTGGCCATCTTCTGGGTCAACCACCACCACATGATGCACGCCGCTCGGCGCGTGAGCGCATCGACGCTGTGGCTCAACATCCATTGGCTGTTCTGGCTGTCGCTCTACCCCTTCGTGACCAGCTATGTGAGCGACACGCAGGGCACGCCGCTGGCCATCGCCTGTTACGGCGCACTGGCGGCCGTGACGGCGCTGGCATACATCGCGTTGGCGGCCGATCTGGGCCGGCGCAACGGGAACTTCGGCTTGTCGGCTGCGGCACTGCGCCGGCAGAACATGATGAGCGCCGCCTCGGTGCTGCTGCCGCTCATTGCGATCCCGATGGCTTACGTGTCGGTTGCTGTGGCCTGCTTGCTGCTGATCGTGCCGGCGCTGAGTTACTTCATACCGGCCAGCAAGCCCGCGCATTGACGTCGAGGCGGCCTCGGTGAGCGGCCGCTGAAGACCAAGGCCCAGTGCCGCCGAGGCGATGGCGACTTTGTTGGGATAATCCGCCGCCATGAGCGACGCCCCCCCAGCCTGCGGAACCCCACGATGAGCGGCAACACCTTCGGCACCCTCTTCGCCGTCACCAACTTCGGCGAGTCGCACGGGCCCGCCATCGGCTGCGTGATCGATGGTTGCCCGCCCGGCATGGCGCTGTCGGAGGCCGACATCCAGGGCGACCTGGACCGCCGCCGCCCCGGCACCAGCCGCCACGTCACCCAGCGCAACGAGCCCGACGCCGTGCAGATCCTCTCGGGCGTGTACGAGGGCAAGACCACCGGCACGCCGATCGCGCTGCTGATTCAGAACACCGACCAGCGCAGCAAGGACTACGGCGCCATCGCGCAGCAGTTCCGCCCCGGCCACGCCGACTACACCTACTGGAAGAAGTACGGCATCCGCGACCCGCGGGGCGGCGGGCGTTCGTCGGCGCGGCTCACCGCCCCCATGGTGGCGGCCGGCGCGGTGGCCAAGAAGTGGCTGTTCGAGCAGTACGGCACCGTGTTCCGCGGCTGCATGGCGCAGATCGGCGACATCGAGATCCCGTTCGCCGCGTGGGAGCACGTGCCGAACAATCCCTTCTTCGCCCCGATTGCCGACGTCGCCCCGCTGGAGTCGTACATGGATGCGCTGCGCAAGGCCGGCGATTCGTGCGGTGCGAAGATCCGCGTCACGGCCAGTGGCGTGCCCGTGGGCCTGGGCGAACCGCTGTTCGACAAGCTCGATGCCGACATCGCCTACGCGATGATGGGCATCAACGCCGTGAAGGGCGTCGAGATCGGCGCCGGCTTCGCGAGCGTGACGCAGCGCGGCACCACGCACGGCGATGGCATCGGCCCGGGCGGCCGCTTCGAGAGCAACAACGCGGGCGGCGTGCTCGGCGGCATCAGCACCGGGCAGGACCTGGAGGTGAGCATCGCCATCAAGCCCACCAGCTCGATCATCAGCCCGCGCCAGTCGGTCGACGTGCACGACAACCCGGTCGAAGTCGTCACCAAGGGCCGCCACGACCCTTGCGTGGGCATCCGTGCCACGCCCATCGCCGAGGCCATGCTGGCGCTGGTGGTCATGGAACACGCGCTGCGCCAGCGCGCACAGAACGGTGACGTGGCGGGCCGCCGCCGTCGGGCCGACGCGGGGACCTCCGACGAGGTCGAGGGCCCGCAGTCGTCCTTCCTGTAGTGTCCGGCCCGGCGGCGTCTGCGCCGGCCGGGCGCAGTCCGCTCCTCGCGTTCGCGGGCCTGTCGGCCAGCTACTTCGCGCACATCGGCTTCTTCAACCCGTACCTGCCGCTGTGGCTGCAGAGCCTGGGGCTGCCGATCTTCACGATCAGCCTGCTGACCTCGGTGCAGTCGTTCACCCGGGTGTTCGCGCCCTATGCCTGGGGCGCGCTGAGCGACCACCTGGGCGACCGGGTGAAGCTGCTGCGCATCAGCGCGGCCGTTGCCCTGGTGGCGTCGCTCGGGCTGCTGTGGAACGGCGGTGCGTGGTGGGTGTTCGTCGTGCTGCTGGTGATGTTCGTGCACACCGGCTCGATGATGTCGCTCACCGAGGCGGCGCTGGCGCAGCTGGTGGCCGGCGACTGGGGCCGCTACGGGCGCATCCGGCTGTGCGGCTCGGCGGGTTTTCTGGTCACGGTGTTCGTGGCGGGCGAGTGGTTCGACCGCTTCGGCATGGGCCATTTTCCGGGTTGGGCGTCGATCACGCTGGCACTGGTGCTCGTCGCCACGCTGCGCCTGCCCGAGATGCGGGAGCCGCCGGCCGCGCGCGGCGTGCCGCGCGTGCCGGTGCTGCCCGTGCTCGGGCAGCCGGCAGTGCGCTGGTTCTTCGTGTCGCTGTTCTTCCATGTGATGGCGCATTTCTCGGTCTACGGCTTCATCTCGCTGTACCTCGATGCGCTGGGATACAGCAAGGGCACCATCGGCGTGCTGTGGGCCGTCTCGGTGGTGGCCGAGATCGCGTGGTTCGGCCTGCAGGGCCGCGTCATCGGCCGGCTGTCGATGCCGCAGTGGCTGCTGCTGTGCGGCATGGCGGCGGTGCTGCGGCTGGGCATGACGGCGTGGGCCGCCCACTGGCTGTGGGCGCTGGTGGTGGCGCAACTGGTGCACGCGCTGTCCTTCGCGGCGCACCACACGACCTGCGTGGCGCTGGTGTCGCGGCATTTCCCCGGCCAACTGCGGGGGCGGGGTCAGGCGCTCTTCACGGTGATCGGCTATGGTTTCGGGGGCGTGATCGGCGTGCTGGCCGGCGGCGCCGCGGCCCAGCGCTTCGGCTTCGTGGCGATGTTCGGCGCCGCCACCGCCCTGGCGCTGGTCGCCACCCTGTGCGCCTGGCGCACACTGCGCCTGGACACGCCCACGCCCGCGCCCTCCGCTGCCTGAGACCGCTCCTCCACGAAAGCCCGAACGGATGTTCTCCCTCCCACCGGCCATCCAGGCCCTGATCCTCTCCAACGTCATCCTGTATTTCGCGCAGGGCATGGTGCCCGGCCTCACGCCGGCGCTGGCGCTGTGGCCCATCGGCTCGGGCGAATTCGCGCCCTGGCAACTGCTGAGCTACGCCTTCCTGCACGGCGGCCTCACGCACCTGCTGTTCAACATGCTCGGCCTGTGGATGTTCGGCGCCGACCTGGAGCGCGTCTGGGGCTCTCGCCGGCTGCTCGTGTTCTACGTGGTGAGCGTGCTCGGCGCGGCGGTGGCGCAACTGGCGGTGGCCGCAGCCACCGGCGGCATGTACCCGACGGTGGGGGCATCGGGCGGCCTGTTCGGCATCCTGGTCGGTTTCGCGATGATGTTCCCGACGCGCAAGATCGTGCCGCTGATCCCGCCGATCCCGATGCCGGCGCCCGTGTTCGTGGCGCTGTACGGCGGGCTGGAGCTGTTCTTCGGCGTGACCGGCAGCTTCGCGGGCGTCGCGCACTTCGCCCACCTGGGCGGGCTGGCTGCTGGGTGGCTGCTCATCCGCTACTGGCGCGGCCAGCCGCCGTTCCCGCGCCGCTGAACCGTTTCGTTCGAGGATCTCGCCATGCACTACACCCGCCTGGGCCGCACCGGCCTCACCGTCTCGCGCATCGCGCTGGGCATGATGACCTACGGCACGCCGGCCTGGCGGCCCTGGGTGATGGAGGAGGGCCCCTCGCGCGAGGTGGTCAAGCACGCCGTCGACCTGGGCATCAACTTCTTCGACACCGCCGACATGTACTCGGCCGGCGAGTCGGAGGTGCTCACCGGGAAGTTCGTGCGCGAGTTCTGCCGCCGCGAGGAGGTGGTGATCGCCACCAAGGTCTACTACCCCGTCTCGCTCGACTTCAAGGGCGGCAACAGCGCGGCGGCCAAACCCGACCGGCTGCCCAACATGGACGGCCTCTCGCGCAAGCGCCTGTTCCATGCGGTGGACGCGTCGCTGCAGCGCCTGGGCACCGACTACATCGACCTCTGGCAGATCCACCGCTTGGACCACGGCACGCCGATCGAAGAGACGATGGAAGCGCTGCACGACATCGTCAAGAGCGGCAAGGTGCGCTACATCGGCGGCAGCAGCATGTTCGCCTGGCAGTTCGCCAAGGCGCAGCAGGTGGCCAGGGAGAACGGCTGGACGCGCTTCGTCTCGATGCAGAACCACTACAACCTCGTCTACCGCGAAGAAGAGCGCGAGATGATCCCGCTGTGCCAGGACCAGGGCGTGGGCCTCATTCCCTGGAGCCCGCTCGCCCGCGGCTTCCTGGCGGGCAACCGCAAGGCCGACGACAAGACGGCCGGCCAGACGAGCCGCGCGCAGACCGACGACATCGCGCAGAAGTACTACTACAACGAGGGCGACTTCGAGGTGGTCGAGGTGCTGTCGCGCCTGGCTGCGGCCAAGGGCGTGTCGAACGCGACGCTGGCCTACGCCTGGCTGCTGCACAAGGGCATCACCGGCCCGATCGTGGGTGCGAGCAAGACCTGGCAGCTCGACCAGGCGGTGGCGGCGCTCGACGTCGCACTGTCGGCCGACGAGATCGCGCAGCTCGAAGCGCCGTACCGCCCGCACCCGATCCTCGGGCACGTGTGACAACAGCGCCAGGGCGTCGGCCCGGGCGGATGGTCAATCCAGTTCGGTGCGCCGCGGCATGTCTGCACCGCGGCGTGAGCAGGTGATCGATGCCGCCCGCGCCGCGAAGCGCAGCAGCGCCGCCATGCGCGGCACGTCCAGCGCATCGAGCGCCTCGGCCGACAGCGCCTCGTGCTCGGCCAGCCAGGCGAGCAGGGCCGCCTGGAAGGTGTCGCCGGCACCGACGGTGTCGATGACGTCCACCAGCAGCGACTGCGCCGTCGCATGCCCGTTGCGGTTCCAGGCCTCGCTGCCGGTGGCGCCGCGCGTGACCACCACCAGGCGCGCGCCGGCGTCGAGCCAGCGCAGTGCCACCTGGGCGGGCGCCTCGTCGGGGTAGAGCAGGCCCAGGTCCTCGTCGCTCACCTTGACCACGTGCGCGAGCGCCGCCATCTCCTGCACCACCGTGCGCCAGCGGGCCAGGTCGGGCTCCACGTTCAGGCGCACGTTGGGGTCGTAGGCGATGAGCCGGCGCGTACGCTCGCGGGCAGCCAGCGCACGCAGGGCCGGGCCGACCGGCTCCACCACCATCGTGTACGAGCCGAACTGCAGCACCTGCGCCTCATCGGGCAGGGCAGGCAGGGCCGCGGCATCGAGCACGCGGTCGGCGGCGCCGTGCCCGTGGAAGGCGTAGCTGGGCACGCCGGTGTGGCCGACGGTGACCACGCTCAGCGTGGTGGGCGCGGTGCTGCGCGCCACCAGCGCGGTGCCCACGCCCTCGTCGCGCAGTGCCTGCATCAGCCGCTCGCCCGGCACGTCCTGCGACAGGCCGGCCAGGAACTGCACCGGCTGGGCCAGCCGGGCCAGTCCCACGGCGACGTTGAACGGCGAGCCGCCCACGCGCGCGTCCAGCAGCAGCCCGGTGGGCGTGCTGTCGCGCACGTAGACATCCATCAGCGCTTCACCGCAGACGACGAACATCGAAAAGCTTCCTGTGGTCGAGTCGGATGCCGGCTTCCACCCGGGGGTGGAGTTCACAGCGCGAAGCGCTGGAAAAGCCGGGGGGCAAACATTCTCAGCGCGGTGCCGACCAGCCCTTGTAGTCCTTCACGTTCGCGCGCGTCACGAGCGTGGAGGGCAGCAGCGTCATCGGCTGCGCGGGCTTCTTGCCGTTGAGCACGTCCTGGCCGATCTCCACCGCCTTCTGCGCGATCATGTACGGGTCCTGGCTGGCCGAGGCCTGCACCTGGGTGTCGCTCTTGAGCGCGGTCTCGATGTCGGGCGCGCCGTCGACCGAGGTGATGATGATGTTCTTGCGGTTGAGCTGCTTGGCCGCCAGGTCGGTGCCCACGGCCTGCGGGTCGTTGATCGCGAACACGGCGTCGATCTTGGGGAAGCGCGTCAGGTGGCTCTGCATGACGTTCAGGCCACCTTCGCGCGAGCCCTTGGCGTCCTGGTCGTCCGAGAGGATCTTGATGTCGGGCGACTTCTTCAGCACCGACTTGCAGCCGTTGACGCGATCGATCACCGCCGAGACCTGCGGGCCGTTCTGGATGATCACGTTGCCCTTGCCGCCGAGCTTCTCGACGATGTACTGGCAGGCGATCTCGCCAGCCTGCACGTTGTTGGTCTGCACCGTGGCGTCGGCGCCGTTGGCCGCCACGTCCACGCCGACCACGGCGATGCCGGCCTTCTTGGCCTTCAGCAGCGCCGGTTCGATGGCCTTCGCATCCACGGCATTCACCAGGATCAGGTTCACGCCCGCGGCGATGAAGCCGTCGATCTGCGAGAACTGCTTGTTCAGGTCGTAGTCCGCCGACAGCGCGGTGATCTTGGCATTCGGGTTGAGCTGCTTCACCTTGGCCTCGGCGCCCCGGGCGAGCGCGACGAAGAAGGGGTTGCCCATCGAGCCGAGCGTGATGCCCACGCTCTTGATCTGCTGCTGTGCCTGGGCCGCGAGCGGCAGGGTGGCGGAAGCGGCCACGACGGCCAGGGCGACGAGGTGTTTGCGCATGGAATGTCTCCTTGATTGAGCGCTTCTGGGGGGACGGGAAGAAAAGCGGAGGGGCGCGGACCGTCAGGTCCTTGCAGCGTCCTTGCGGCGGTAACGGTCGAGCGCGACGGCGCCGATGATCACCAGGCCCTTGACGATGTACTGCCAGATGTCCGAGACCCCCATCAGGATCAGGCCGTTGGTCAGCACCGCGATGATCAATGCGCCGATCAGCGTGCCCAGGATGGAGCCGGTGCCGCCCACCAGGCTGGTGCCGCCGAGCACCACGGCCGCGATGGCGTCGAGTTCGTACGACACCCCGAGCGTGGTGCCATTGGCCGCGTACAGGCGCGCCGATGCCATCACGCCGCCGAGGCCGGCCAGCAGCCCCGAGATGGCATACACGAAGAGCAGCACCGCCCACACCTTGATGCCGGCCAGGCGCGCGGCCTCGGCGTTGCCGCCGACCGAGTAGATGTTCAGGCCCAGCACGGTGCGGCGCAGGACGAACCACGAGATCGCGATGACGGCGAAGGCGATCACCACCAGGCACGGGATGCCGAAGAGGTCGCCATTGCCGATGAAGGCGAAGGGCAGCTGCGGGTTGAACACCGTGTTGTCGCCGGCCAGCAGCCTTGCCATGCCGCGCACCGCGGTCAACGAACCGAGCGTCACGATGAAGGGTTGCAGCTTGACCACGGAGATGAGGAAGCCGTTGATCAGGCCGAACGCGAGCCCGCAGGCCAGGCCGCCGGCGATGCCGAGCATGCCCAGGCCCGGGATGTTGGACACGATCATGGCGACCACGGCCGATGCCGCAAGCATGGAGCCGACCGACAGGTCGATGCCGCCGGTGAGGATGACGTAGGTCATGCCGGCGGCCAGCACGATGTTGATCGACGCCTGCTGCGCGATGATCGACAGGTTCTGCAGGCTGGCGAAGTTCTCGGTGCCCAGCCCGAAGCCGATGGACAGCAGCACCAGCACGGGCAGCATGCCCAGTGCGCGCAGGATTTCCTTGCCGCGGGCGCTGGCGGCGGGGCCGATCGATGGAGGCGCGGAGGCCGTGGCGGGGACGTTCATGGCGTGTCTCGGAGTTCGTTCGTGAAGTGTTCAGTGCAGCATCGGCGCCGGCTCGGGGATGGCAGCGCCGGTGGCGAAGGCGACGATGTTTTCCTGCGTGATGGCCCGGCCGCTCGCGCCGCCCACCTCGCCGACCAGGCGGCCTTCCCGCATCACCAGCACGCGGTCGCACACGCCGACGATCTCGGGCAGTTCGCTGGAGATGACCAGCACCGCCATGCCGCGGCGCGCCAGCTCGTCGATCAGGCGGTAGATCTCGCTCTTGGCGCCGATGTCCACGCCGCGCGTGGGCTCGTCCAGGATCAGCACGCGCGGGCCCAGTTCGAGCAATCGTGCGAGCAGCACCTTCTGCTGGTTGCCGCCGGACAGCGAGCCGACGTTCACGCGCGGCGAGGCGACGCGGATCGACAGCTGGCGGATGGCGTCGATGGCGCGCTTGACGGCGCGCCGGCCGTCCATCACGCCGCCGGCCTTGGCGTCGCGCGGGCTCACCATCACGTTGATGTTGTCGCGCACCGAGAGGTCGAGGAAGAGCCCGTTGCCCTTGCGGTCCTCGGTGAGGTAGAGGATGCCGTTGCGGATCGCGTCGCCGGGCTGGCGGATGTCGAGCTTGGGGCCGGCGCCGTTGAGCCGCACCTGGCCGGCCGTGCGCGGGTCGGCGCCGAAGACCAGGCGCGCGAGTTCGGTGCGGCCGGCGCCGACCAGGCCGGCCAGGCCCAGCACCTCGCCCGCATGCAGCTGGAAGCTGCAGCCGCGCACGCGGCGGCCGTCGGCCAGGTCGGTGACCGTGAGCGCCACGTCGCCCGTGTGCTGGCCGTGGTGTTCCTTGCGGTAGAAGCCCGAGAGGTCGCGGCCCACCATCATCTTCACCAGCTTGTCGCGCGAGAGTTCGGCGCGGCTCAGGGTGCCGACGTAGGTGCCGTCGCGCAACACTGTCACCTCGTCGGCCAGCTCGTCGATCTCGTCCATGCGGTGGCTGATGTAGAGAATCGCCAGGCCCTCGGCGCGCAGGCGGCGGATCAGCGCGAACAGGCGCTCCGTCTCGTGCGTCGACAGCGGCGTGGTCGGCTCGTCCATGACGAGGATGCGGCAGTCGAACTGCACCGCTCGGGCGATCTCCACCAGCTGGCGCTGCGCGATGGACAGCTGCGCCACGTTGGTGTTCGGGCCGAAGTCGGCGCCCAGGCGCTCCAGCGTGCCGGCACAGGCGGCCGCCATGCCGGCGCGGTCCACCGTCGGGCCCTTGGTCATCGGCCGGCCCATGAAGATGTTCTCGGCCACGCTGAGGTTCGGTGCCAGGCTCAGTTCCTGGTAGATCACCGACACGCCGAGGTTCTTGGCGTCGATCGGGCCTTCGATGCGCGCCGGCTGGCCGCCGATGCGGATCTCGGCACCCGCGTCGGGCAGGTAGGCGCCCGACAGGATCTTCATCAGCGTCGACTTGCCGGCGCCGTTCTCGCCCATCAGCGCATGGACATGGCCGGCATGGGCGGTCAGCCGCACGTTCTGCAGCGCCTTCACGCCGGGGAAGGTCTTGGAGATGCCGCGCAGCTCGAGCAGCGGCGCCGCCGGGGTTTCATGCATGGACGGACTCCCTGGGTCGTTGCGCGGGCACCCGCGCGGTGGAATGGCCGCGCAGCACGTCGGCGCGCGGCGAGAAGCTGAAGAACATCGGCAGGCTGGCCGCGCCGATGGCGCCGGCGTCGGTGCCGAAGCTGCCGCGCAGCAGGCGCGGCACCTGGCGCGATTCGGGTGCGATGGCGCGCAGGCCCTGCTCGGTGCGGGCGATCAGCGCGTCGATCAGGCCGGCGTCGATGTCGCAGTCGATCACCACCGCCGGCAGGTCGAGCACGGCGAGCGTCGCGCGCACGGCCGGCACCAGCGCGTCGACGCAGTCGTCGAGCCACTCGGCCACTTCGGTTCGGCCCGAGGCGACCAGGGACTCCAGCTGCGCGTGGCCGACGACAGCGGTGCCACCGTGGCGCAGATGGCGCGTCAGCGCGTTGAGCGACGCGCGCGACAGCAGGATGTCCCACTTGCCGCCCTCGGGCACGGGGGCCGAGGGCAGGGCGCTCGGCGGCACCGGCATCAGGCCCAGGTCGGCCGCGTTGCCCGAATGGCCGCGCAGGCTCTCGCCGCCCAGCACGGCGCCTGCGCCCAGGGCGGCACCGAGGTAGACGTAGAGAAAGTCGTTCTCCTTGCGCCCCACGCCGAAGAACAGTTCGGCGATGGCTGCGGCGTTGCCGTCGTTCTCCTTGAACACCGGCAGGTCCACCGCTTCGGCCAGCCGTTGGCCGAAATCCACTTCGTCCCAGATGCGGAAGTCGGCCTCCAGGTCGAGCTGGCGCAACCAGCTGCCGAGGTTGTATGGCTGGGCGAGGCCCACGCCCGCCAGCCGGCGGCGCTGCTGGGGCGACAGCTCGGACAGCATGCGCGCCACGTCGGCCTGCACCAGCGCGAGCGCCTCGTCGGGGTGGGGCAGCAGCTGGTCGTGCACCTCGCGGGCGAGGATGCGGCCGCCCAGGTCGATCAGCACCGTCTCGATGCTGGTGCGGTCCAGCCGCACGCCCACGCCGTAGGCGCCCTGGGGATTGATGCGGTAGAGGCCTGCGGGCTGGCCGCGCTGGCCCTCGTGGCGGCGGCCGGCGCCTTCGATCAGCCCCGATTCCTCCAGCGCCTGGACGATGCTGCCGGCCGCGGTGTTGGTGAGTTGCGCCCAGCGTGCCAGGTCGGCCTTGGACGCCTCGCCCGCACGGCGCAGCCGCTGCAGCAGCGAGCGCTCGTTGTACTGGCGAAGGTTGACCGAGTTGGTACCTCGGCCCGGACCGGTGGATGGCAAGGTTGTCTCCGGACAGGCGGGCGTGCCGCCTATTAATTAATTCAAGTTGAATAAAGTTTAGGGGGTCGACCGATACGCTCAATCAGGGGTTTTCCCGGGGCTCGAAGAATCGGCGCCCGGGCGGTGGCCGGCTGCCCCGCGTCCATGGCCGCAGGACACCTGTGCGGCGCGCGCCCGGCTGGCTACCATGCGCCGCAGGAGACAACACGACCCGGGCGCGACCCGCGCAGCCCGGGCCAAGGGTGAAGCCATGGCTACAAGCGGACTCTCGATGCTCGACCCCCTGAACCTGTGGCGCGATGCGCTCGGCCAGTGGGAGAACCGCGCCAACCAGGTGGCCAACCAGGAGATGAAGTCCGAGGACTTCGCCCGCGCCACCAACGCATTGCTGGGCATGTCGCTGGGCCTGCAGCAGGCGCTGGGCAAGGCCAACACCGCGCTGCTCAAGGAGCTGAACCTGCCCAGCCGCGGCGAGTTGCTCGAGCTCGGCGAGCGGCTCCAGCGCATCGAGGACCAGCTCGGGCAGATCGCGCGCCTGCTGGGCGCACAGAACCCCGCGGCCAAGGCGGATGCGCCCGCGATGCCGCCGCGCACGCGCCGACCGGCACCGCCGCCAACGCCTGCGTCGCCAGAAGCTGCGGCGCCGCCGCCGTCCGCGGGCCGCCGCCCAGCCACGAAGAAGCAGGCCGCTGCCCGCCGCCCACCCGCACGCAAGGGGCGCTGAACATGGCCGCCGAGACGAAGACCCGGCCCGACAAGCCCGCCGCGCCCGACCTCGACTGGGTCGCCCGTGTGCGCGACGAGATCGACCACGCGGTGCAGCGCAGCATCAAGGGCGTGAACTACCTGGGTGCCGGTGCCGCCACCGTCGGCACCACGCCCAAGGAACTGGTCCACAGCGAAGGCACGCTGAGCCTCTACCACTACCGGCCGATGGCCGACGAGATCTACCGCGTGCCGTTGCTGCTGGTGATGGCCACCACCAACCGCGCCTACATCTTCGACCTCGCGCCCGGACAGAGCCTGGTCGAACACCTGCTGCAGCGCGGCTACGACGTCTACGTGATGGACTGGAACCCGCCGCGCGCCGACGAGGCCGGACTGCGGCTGGAGGACTACACGCAGCGCTTCATCCCCGACTGCGTGCGGCGGGTGCAGGAGCGCTCGGGCGAGCAGGACGTGAACATCGTCGGCTACTGCTTCGGCGGTGTGCTGTCGCTCATCTATGCCGCACTGCACGCCGACGGGCCGCTGGCCAACCTGGTGTGCTTCACCACGCCCGTCGACTTCAGCCAGATGGCGCTCTTCCAGGCCTGGGCGGACCGCAAGCACTTCGATGTCGACCGCGTCGTCGACGCCAACGGCATCGTGCCGGCGCAGGTCATCACGGGCGGCTTCGACGCGCTGCGCCCCACCGGCCGCGTGACCGGCGCGCTGCGCCTGTGGGACAACATGTGGAACGACGAGTACGTCAGGCAGTACCGCATGATGGACCGCTGGGGCACCGAGACGCTGCCGCTGGCCGGTGCCTACTTCAGGCAGACCACCGAGCTGCTGATGTGGGAGAACGCGCTTCACAAGGGCAGCCTGAAGATCGGCGGCAGGAAGGTCGACCTCGGCCGCATCCGGGTGCCGCTGCTGTCGGTGGTGGCCGAGCACGACCACATCGTGCCCTACGCCGCCGCGCATCCGCTGATGGACAAGGTCGGGTCCACCGACAAGGAAGAGGTGATGCTCAAGGGCGGGCACGTCAGCCTCGTGGCCGGGCCCAATGCCGTCAAGCGCATGTGGCCCAAGCTCGACCAATGGCTCGGAGAACGATCGCTATGACCACCCCGCAACCCTCCGCGCGCCCCTACCCGCGATCGCTGGACCTCGAAGGCCAGGCCGTGGCGATCGACGAACTGCGCGCCGGCGACGAGGCGGCGCTGCTCGCCTTCGCACAGGCCCTGCCCGCGCACGACCTGCTCTTCACCTACCGCGACATCAGCCAGCCGCGCGTGATCAAGGCCTGGCTGCGCGAGGCGGTGGAGCGGCAGCGCATGCCCAGCCTCGTGGCGCGGCTGGACGGGCAGATCGTCGGCTGCACCGCGCTGATCCACGACGACCTGTCGTGGTCGCCGCACGTGGGCGAACTGCGCGTGGTGGTCGGGCCGGCCGCGCGTGGCCTCGGCCTGGGCCGGCAACTGATCCAGGACTGCTTCGCGCAGGCTCTCGCGCTGGGCCTGGAAAAGCTCACGGCGCAGATGACCACCGACCAGACCCGCGCCATCGCCATGTTCGAGAGCCTGGGCTTCCGGCCCGAGGCGCTGCTGGCGGGCCATGTGCGCGGCCGCGACGGCAGCACGCACGACGTGGTCGTGCTGAGCCACCACGTGGCCGAGGTCGCGGCGCGCTTGCTGGCCTACGGCGTCGGCGAGACCTAGGAAAAGCGGACAGCCGAACGCAGAGGGCGCAGAGATCGCGCTAAGGGCGCAGAAGAACAGCCAGAAAATTTGGTTTTCCTTCTGCGCCCTCTGCGCCCTCTGCGCCCTCTGCGCCCTCTGCGTTCGGCTGCCCGCCCCCGCATTCGACAACCATTCCAAGGAGACAACAGCATGGATCTGGGCGCAATGCTCAAGGGAAAGGGCGTGCTCGTCACGGGCGCATCGAGCGGGCTGGGCGCGCATTTCGCGCGGCTGGCGGCACGCAACGGCGCGCGCGTCGTGATCGCGGCGCGGCGCAAGGCGAAGCTCGAGGCGTTGGCCACCGAGCTGAAAGCGCTGGGCGCCGCGGGCGTGTTGGTGCTGGAGATGGACGTCGGCGACGACGCGGCCATCCGGGCGGGGTTCGAGGCCATCGATGCCGACGGGGGCCCGGTCGACGTGGTGGTCAACAACGCCGGCGTGGGTGGCGACGGCGCGGCCATCGACATGAGCCCGGCCGACTTCGACAGCACCGTCCAGATCAACCTGCGTGGCGTGTGGCTCACCGCCACCGAGGCGGCGCGGCGCTGGCGCGACGCCAAGCGCGGCGGCGCGATCATCAACATCGCCTCCATCCTCGGCGAACGCGTCATGCACCACGTGGTGCCCTACGCCGCCACCAAGGCCGCCGTGATCCAGATGACCAAGGGCCTGGCGCTCGAATGGGCGCGCTACGGCATCCGCGTGAACGCGATCGCGCCGGGCTACATCCTCACCGACATCAACGATGCCTACTTCGCCACCGAGGCGGGGCAGGCCATGATCAAGCGTGTGCCCATGCGCCGGCTGGGCCGGGCCGACGAGCTCGACGGCGCCTGGCTGCTGCTGGCCACCGAGGCCTCGTCATGGATGACCGGCTCGGTCATCGCGGTCGATGGCGGGCACCTGGTGTCGTCGCTGTGAGCACCGTGCGCATGCTGCCCGACACGCCGGGGTTGCCGCGCACGCTGCGTGCACCCCAACCCGATCCCGAGGCCCAGGCGCTGCTGCGCAGCCTGAACCTCGTCGCACGCCGCTCGGCCGGCCAGGTGCCGAGCGTCGCCGCGATGCGCCGTCGCTGGCACCTTATGTCGACGCTGATGGCCAGGCGCGTGCCGCTGCCGCAGGTGGACCACCACCGCATTCCCGGCCCGGGCGGCACGCTGGCGCTGCGGCTGTTCCGCCCGGCGGCGACGACAGCCGGCGCGGCCCGGCCGCTCTTCCTCTGGCTGCACGGGGGTGGCTTCACGGTCGGCAACCTGGCCACGGCCGACGCGATCTGCCGCCACATCGCCGAGCGCAGCGGCGCCGTCGTCGCCACGGTGCGCTACCGGCTCGCGCCCGAGCACGACCTGCACGCCGGCCGCGACGACGCGCTGGCCGCGCTCGACTGGCTGCGTGCGCATGCCGCGCGGCTCGGCCTCGACGCCGACCGCATTGCATTGGGCGGCGATTCGGCCGGCGGCAACATCGCGGCCGCGCTGGCCCAGCGTGTGGCCGAGCGCGGCGACATGGTGCCGCCGCGGCTGCAGGTGCTGGTCTATCCCGCCACCAACCTGCGCGACGCCTATCCCTCGCGCGCGCAGAACGCGCAGGGCTACCTGCTCACCGAAGACTCCATCCGCTGGTTCGACGCGCAGGTCGGCACCCATGCGCACGACCTGGACGACCCGCGCCTGTCGCCGGCCCTGGCGGCGAGCCTGGCCGGGCTGCCGCCCGCGCTGGTGCTGACCGCCGGCTTCGACCCGATCCGGGACGACGGCCTGGCCTACGCCGCGCGGCTGCGTGCCGACGGGGTGCCCGTGCAACTGCTGCACTACGCCGGCCAGTTCCACGGCTTCCTCAACTTCGACGCCGTGCTGCGCGCCGCGCGCGATGCGCTCGACCGCATCGGCGACGCGCTCGCGGCGGCCTTGCAGGGCGGCGTCGCGGCGCAGCCCGATTGCACGCTCGAGCTGGGCGCCACGGCGCGGACGTCCGCACTGCTGGGACCGTGGGTGCCGCGGTGGGTGACCGGCGGGCTGATGGCCGGCGAGTGGCTGGAGCGCTCGCGCAACCGCGTGCTGGGCACCTTCGTGCCGGCGGGCCTGGGCGGCTGGTTCGCGCTCGCGAAGCCCTGGGCACAGCCGGCCACGCAGATGCGCGAGCAGATCGCGGCGGCCTATGCGCCGCTCGAGGCGCGCTGCACCTTCGTCCGCTGAGAGTTCAGGCCCCATCGGCTTGCAGCGTCCGTGGGGCGGCGCCAAAGGCTGCCATCGCTTCGCAGCAAAAAAGGGCGCCCCGGCCCGAGGGGCCGGAGGCGCCTTGCAAAGCGCCCCGCACGCGGGTGCGGGGCGATGTGTGACAGCCTTGCTCTTCAGTCCAGCGTGATGCCGCCCATGTCCTTGACCACCTTGCCCCAGCGCTCGGTGTCGGCGCGCACCAGCTCATCGAACTTGGCGCCGGTCAGGCCCGTCGCCTCGTAGCCCAGCTCGGCCATGCTGGCCTTCAGGTCGGCTTCCTGCAGCACCTTGTTCAAGGTCGACGCGAGCTTGTCGACCGTTTCCCGGGGTGCCTTGGCCGGCGCGAAGATGCCGAGCCAGCCCGTCATGCCGGCCATGCCCGGAAAGCCCGCCTCGGTGAAGGTGGGCACGTCGGGCAGGGCCGGGTTGCGCTTCGCGCCGGTCTGCGCCAGTGCGCGCACCTTGCCGCCCTTGATAAGGCCGGCCGAGGAGCCGAGGTCGGCGATCACCGCCGTGATCTGCCCGGCCATCAGGTCGGTCAGCGCCGGCGCGGCGCCCTTGAAGGGCACGTGCAGCAGTTCGATCTTCGCGTCCTTGGCATAGGCCACGCCCATCAGGTGGCCGGTGGTCGCGTTGCCGTAGGAGCCGAAGCTCGCGGTGCCCGGCTTGGCCTTGGCGGCGGCGTTGAACTCGGCCAGGTTCTTCGACGCACTGCTGGCGTTGACCAGCAGCAGCAAAGGCGTGTTGCCCGCCTGCGCGACCGGCTGGAAGTCCTTGGCGGGGTTGTACGGCAGCTTCTTGTAGACGTGCGGGTTGATGTTCATCGACGAGCCCGCGGTGAAGAGGATCGTGTAGCCGTCGGGCGTGGCCTTGGCCACCGCGTCGAGCCCGATGATGGCGCCCGCGCCGGGCCTGTTGTCGATGATCACCTGCTGGCCGAGCGCATCGCCGAGCTTGCGGCCCACCTGGCGCGCGATGGCATCGACGCCGCCGCCCGCCGCATAGGGCACGACCATGCGGATCGGTCGGTCGGGATAGCCGGCGGCCTGGGCGGCGCCGAAGGCGAGCAGGCCGGCGGCGCCGAGCGCGCCGGCGGCGATGAAGGTGGAACGCTTCACGAGATGTCTCCTGGATCGATGGCCGCTTCGCGCGGCGTGGGTGCGAGCGGCCATTGTTCAGGCGGGGCGCGCGCCGACCAAGACGAAGCGCGGTCACAAACCGGTGCCCACCGGCCAGCGGCCCCCGGGAAAACACGGGGCCGCGTGGCCGTTACCTGCGGAAGTCGCTGGGGCTGCGCTGCGTCCAGCGCCGGAAGGCGTGGCGGAAGTTGGCCGCATCGCTGAAGCCCAGCGTGCCCGCGATGTCGTCGATGCTCATGCGCGTGTTGCGCAGGTATTCCTTGGCCAGGTGGCTGCGCACGTCGTCCAGGATCTCCTTGTACGAGGTGCCCTGCAGCGTGAGGTGGCGGCGCAGCGTGCGCGAGCTGGTGTTGAGCTTGTGCGCCAGCGCCTCCATGTCGTCGAACTGGCCCGGCGTCTGCATCAGCAGGTTGTAGACGCGCCGCGTCACGCCGCTCGCGGTCTTGGCCTCGACCAGCAGGCGTTCGCACACTTCGGCCGCCATGGCGACCGTGATCGGGTTGCGGTAGGCCGCGGGCCGGTCCAGTTCGGCGGCCGGATAGCGCAGCTCGTTGCAGGGCTGGTCGAAGTCGCCGTCGACGCCGAAGTGGCGGCGGTACAGCGCATGGTGCGGCGGCCTGGGAAAGCGCATGCGCAGCCGGCTCAGCGCGAAGTCGGGCCCGAGCATGTCGCGCGCCAGCGTCTGGTGGATGCCGAACTGGAACTCGACCAGGAAGCGGTACAGCGGGTCGTCCACGTCCAGGCCCGATACCTCGTCGAAGCGCCAGACGCCTTCGCTGCGGCCGGCCTCGGCCTCCTCGCGGAACTGCAGCGACACCGTGGGCGTGGCCAGGCGGTGGAAGCGCGTCGCCATCTGCGTCACCTCGCGCAGCGTGCCGCAGCACAGCAGCGCGTAGCCGTACATGCCGTAGCTCGACACCCGCATCCGCGCTCCGGCGCGAAAGGGCAGCTCGGGGTCGGCCGTGGCCGCCATGCCATTGCGGCACACGGTGAGGAACTGGCGGATCGAGGTGCGCGCGCTGGTGCTGTGCAGCTCGCCGGCCTGCAGGCCCGTGCGGGCGAGCGCCGCTTCGGCGTCCACGCCCGCTTCGGCCAGCGTCTGGACCAGCGTGGCGATCTTGTAGGGCGGGTAGACGCGCTCGTCGGCCAGCGGGAGCGGCGACGCGCTGCGTGTCACGGAATCGGGAACACCCTGCATGGTTGGTGTGGCGCGGTCCAAGGCGTGGCAACGGGAAGGTGCAGCGGGCAGGGCGGTGCGGTGCAGCCGGCTGTCCGGAACTCACCCCATCTTAGCCGCCGAAAACCTGTCGCCCGCCCCGGCGTCACTCGCAGAATCCCGCATACGACAAGAGACAAGGCTTGGCCGGACCATGAAGATCGAAGAACTGTTCAAGCAGGTCAGCACGCCGCTGGGTGCGCCGGCCTTCCCGCGCGGGCCGTACCGCTTCCACAACCGCGAATACCTCAACATCACCTACCGCACCGACCTCGAGGCGCTGCGCAAGGTGGTGCCCGAGCCGCTGGAAATCGACGACCCGCTGGTGCGTTTCGAGGTCATGCGCATGCCCGACACCACCGGGCTGGGCAACTACACCGAATGCGGGCAGGCCGTCGTCGTGCGCCTGGGCCAGGAGAAGGGTGAGTACCTGCACGCCATGTACGTCGACAACCACCCGGCCATCGCCAGCGGGCGCGAGGTCAGCGCCTTCCCCAAGAAGCTGGGTGCGCCCAAGCTGTTCGTCGATTCCGACACGCTGGTCGGCACGCTCGACTATGGCAGCCTGCGCATCGCCCAGGCCACCATGGGCTACAAGCACCAGCCGCTGGCGGTGGAGGACGCGAAGGCCGAGATCTGCGTGCCGACCTTCATGCTCAAGCTCATGCGCGGCTACGACCGGCAGATGCGCATCTGCGAGCTGGTGCGCACGCAGATCGAGGACATCGAGATCAAGTTCGCCTTCAAGGGCCCGGCGCGGCTGCAGCTCTTCGAACACGTGCTGGCGCCGATGGCCGACTTCCCGGTGCGCGAGATCGTGGCGGCCAGCCACATCTTGGCGGACCTTTCATTGACCCCACCGACCGTGGTGCACGACTACCTGGCGAACCGACCATGAGCGACGACGACCAGAGCGTGCTGCAGCGCTACCGCACGGTGGCCGTGGTGGGGGCCGGTGTGATCGGCGCCTCGTGGGTCGCGGTGTTCCTTGCGCACGGCCTCACGGTGGTGGTGAGTGATCCCCGTGACGGCGTCGAGGCCGAGGTGCGCGACTACGTGGCACGTGCCATGCCCACGCTGGCGCAACTGGGCGCGCCACTCGCGACGGCCGGCTTCGGCGAGCGCCTGCGCTTCGAGCCCGATCTGGAACGCGCCGTCGCCGGGGCCGACCTGGTGCAGGAGAACGGCCCCGAGCGCATGGACTTCAAGCGTGCACTGTGGCGCCGCATCGAAGAGGCGGCGCCTGCCAAGGCGCTGTTCCTCTCGTCCAGCTCCGCCTTGCCCGCCACCGAGCAGGCGCGCGAGATGGCCACGCCGCAGCGCCTGCTGATCGGCCACCCCTTCAACCCGCCGCACATCATTCCTCTGGTCGAAGTGGTCCCCGGCGAAGCGACCTCGGCCGCAGCGGTCGGCGAGGCCGTGGCGTTCTACCGCGCCGTGGGCAAGGTGCCCAAGGTGCTGCGCAAGGAAGTGAGCGGCTTCGTCGCCAACCGGCTGCAGTCGGCCATCTTCCGAGAGTGCGTGGCGCTGGTGGCCGCAGGTGTGGTCACCATCGACGAGCTGGACGACATCGTGACCCACTCGGTCGGCCTGCGCTGGGCGGTGGACGGGCCCTTTGCCTCCTTCCACCTGGGCGGCGGCGATGGCGGGCTGCGCAGCTTCGTGCAGCAGTTCGGCCCCGGGATGGAGAAGCGCTGGGCTTCGATGCAGCGCGAGGTGCGCTTCGACGAGGCGACGACGGCGCTGATCTTCGAGCAGGCCGACGCCTCGTACGGCCGCCACACGCGCGCCGAGCTCGAAGGCGCGCGCGACGCGCGGCAGATCGCGATCCTGCAGGCCCTGGCCGCGCAGAAGGCCAACGCTTGACCCTCTCCCCTGGGAGGACGAAGCCATGGACCCCGTCAGCCACCCCACCACCGACGCCATCCTGCGCGCCCTCGCATCCCCGGCCTCGCACGCCGAGGGCTTCGACCCCCACACCCACCTGCGCAGCGTGCTGCAGGGCGTGCGCCTCGCACCCGAAGACAGTGGCGGCCGCATCGAGTTCCTGGGCCGCGATCCGATCCTGCCCAGCGTGTTCCGCATCGCCTCGGCCGCCGGCATCGGCCTGGCAGCCAAGTCGGTGGCCATGGCGGCGCTGTGGCAGGCGCGCGGCGGGGCAGGGCAGGACATCGCCGTCGACCTGCACCGCGCGCCGCACCGCCTGTGCCCCTTCTACGACCGCAAGTGGGAGCGGCTCAACGGCCACCCGCCACGCAACACGGCCGACCCGGACTCGCCCTTCACGCTCAAGTTCTACGAGGCGGGCGACGGCCGCTGGGTGATGCCGCTCAACCTGTACCCGCGGCTCAAGTCTTCGGCGCTGCGCCTGCTGGGCTGCAGCGACAGCGAACAGGCGGTCGCCCAGGCGATTCGCGGCTGGAAGGCGGCGGAGCTGGAGGACGCGTGCGCGCGCGCCGGCGTCGTCATGCCCATGCTGCGCTCGGTGGAGGAGTTCATGGCCGAGGCGGCCTACAACGACGCGCTGCGCGACCTGCCGCTGATCGAGATCGAGCGCATCGGCGATGCACCACCCGAGCCCTTCACGCCCAACCCGGCACTGCCTCTGAGCGGCATCCGCGCGCTCGGCATGGCGCGCGTCATCGCCGGGGCCGGCACCGGCCGCGCGCTGGCGCTGCACGGCGCCGACGTGCTCAACATCTGGCGGCCGAGCGACTTCGAGAGCGACCTGCTGTACGCCACCGCCAACGTCGGCGTGCGCTCCGCGCTGCTCGACGTGGCCGGCCCCGCGGGCCATGCGTACATGCAGCAATTGCTGGCCGGCGCGGATGTGTTCTACGCCAACCGGCGCCACGGCTTCCTCGACCTCCACGGCCTCTCGCCCGAGCAGGCGGCCGCTGTGCGGCCCGGCATCGTGCACGCGACCGTCAGCCTGCACGGCCAGACCGGCCCCTGGGCCGACCGCCCGGGCTTCGACCAGACGGCCGGTTGCGTCACCGGAGTCATGACGCTCGAAGGCACGCCGCGCGCGCCGCAGCTGCCGAGCATCATGGTCGTCAACGACTACCTGGGCGCCTGGCTGCTGACCACCGGCATCGTGGCCGCGCTGATGCGCCGCGCCACGGAGGGCGGCAGCTGGCGCGTGCATGTCTCGCTCACGCGGCTGTCGCTGTGGCTCTACACGCTGGGGCTGTTCGACAAGGGGTACGCCCATGCCACTGCCAACAGCAGCCCCGCGCACGCTTACCTCGACCCCGAAGTGTTCCATGCGGAGACGGGCCTGGGCAGCTACCAGGGCGTGACCGAGCAGGTTCGCATGTCGCTCACGCCGGGGCGCTACGAGCCGGTGCTGGTGCCGCGTGCGTCGGGCAAGCCGGCATGGCGACCGCTTGCCTGATCGCCTGGGCGGCCGTCCTTCACGGCGCGTCGCCGAAGAAGCGCATGGCAGCCTCCACGCCGCTGCCCGACAGTGCAACCCCTTGCAGCCGAAGGCCCATCTCCACGCCGGCGATCATGGCGATCAAGGTGAGGTCGTTGCTGTTGCCCAGGTGCCCCATGCGGAACATGCGGCCCTTGAGCTTGCCCAGGCCCGTGCCCAGGGACAGGTCGAAGCGGGTGTGGATCACGCGGCGCAGCGCGTCGGCATCGACGCCGGGCGGCGTGATCACGCCCGTCAGCACCGGCGAGTGATAGCGCGCATCGGCGCACTGGATGGGGAGGCCCCAGGCCTCGACGGCTGCGCGCACGCCGGCGGCCCAGCGCCGATGGCGCGCGAACACACTTTCCAGCCCTTCGGCCTCGAGCATCCCGATGGCCTCGGCCAATGCATAGAGCAGGTTGGTGTTGGGCGTGGACGGCCAGTAGCCGGTGGCATTCATGGCCACGATCTCTTCCCAGTCCCAGTACGCACGCGGCAGGCGGGCGCGTCGTGCGGCCTCCAGGGCTCTTTGGGACAGCGCATTGAAGCTGATGCCCGGCGGCAGCATCAGCCCCTTCTGCGAGCCGCTCACCGTGACGTCCACGCCCCACTCGTCGTGCCTGTAGTCGGCGCAGGCCAGGCCCGAGATGGTGTCCACGATCAGCAGCGCCGGATGGCGTGCGGCATCGATGGCCTCGCGCACGGCGCGGACGTCGGAGGTCACGCCGGTCGAGGTCTCGTTGTGGACCACGCACACCGCGCGAATCTCGCCGCGGGTGTCGGCGCGCAGCCGGGCTTCGATGTGCGCGGCATCCACCCCGTGGCGCCAGTGGCCGGCCTCGGGCAGGAGCGCATCGGTGCGGGGCGCGGCGATCAATTCGGCGTCGAGTCCGAGGTGGGTGGCCATGCGGTGCCAGAGCGACGCGAAGTGGCCCGTCTCGTACATGAGCACCTTGTCGCCGGGGCTGAGCGTGTTGCACAGGGCCGCTTCCCACGCGCCCGTGCCCGATGCGGGGTAGATGACGACGGGCTGCCGGGTCCGGAAGATCCGCTGCATGCCTTCGATCACCTGCCGACCGAGTTGCGCGAACTCGGGGCCACGGTGGTCGATCGTCGGCAGGCTCATCGCGCGCAGCAGCCGGTCGGGCACCGGGCTCGGCCCGGGGATCTGCAGGAAGTGGTTGCCCGTGGGGTGGGTATTGAGCGTGAGCATCGCTGGTTGGCTGGGCGGTTCGGAAAGAGTGGGGCGGGCAGTCAGCGCGTCATATGGCGCGACAGCTTCTCCTGCGGCAGGTAGGCGCCGGCCTCGCGCAGGCGCGTGACGAGGGCTTCGGTGTCGAGGTCGCAGGCCGGTTGCCCGGTCGCGACCGACTGCGCGGCTGCCGTGGCGGCCGCCTGGCCCATCAGGTACGCGGCCGACTGCGCGCGGATCGATCCGTGCACCTTGGTGTCGCTCGAATGGCAGCGGCCCGCGACCCAGAGGTTCTGCGATCCCCGGGGCACGAGGATGCTGTAAGGGATGCCGACGCTGCCGCCACGCCCGAGGTTGTCCTTGCCGTGGAAGTCCTGCAGGAAGCGCTCGTACTCCGCCCGCGACGTGTTGGTGGGGTGCACGTCGGTCGGCCGGTTGTAGACCGCGATCTGGTCCGGGAACTGCCGACGCTGGCGGAAGTCCTCGATGGTCAGCTCGAACTCGCCGACGATGCGGCGCGAGTCGCGCACGCCCATCACGGGCGCCGTGGTGAGCAGCTCGATGTCCTCGCACCCCGGCACATAGCGGCGATAGAACTCGGCGTACTCCACCGCGAGCTTGCGGCCGTGCACCATGCCGTCGCTCAGGCTGCGCACCGACAGCGGGTCGAGCCCGAACACATGGCCCGCGTTCAGCGTCGCGGTGCGCGGGCCGATCTTGTTCATGCCCGGGAAGAAGCGGTCCTCCTGCGAGAAGAAGCCGTCCTCGATGCCCTGCGGCACGAGCTCCTTGCGCACCCGTTCCTTGACCGCATCCACGCCGCGCCAATCATCGCCGTAGGCGGGATCGTCCCAGTTCATCGCACCGACGAGGGAGCACAAGGTGGAGGGCGCCACCGAATCCGTGTCGCGCAGCACCACCTTGCACTGCGCGCCGGTCATGGCCGCCAGGGCGGCGTCGCCGGTGGCATCGATGAAGGCCCTGGCCTGGATGTACTCCAGGCCTTCGACGCTGGACAGGATCACGCCCTCGACCCGGCCGTCGACGAGCTCCGCATCGGCCACGCGCGAGAAGAAGCGCAGTTCCACCCCGGCCTGGATCGCGAAGTCATCCAGGATGCGCTTGAGGGCCTCGGGCTTGAAGGGCACCCAGCGGTTGAGCTGCGCGTTCAGGAACTCGGGCACCACCTGCGGGCCGAAGGCCTTCTCCTGCCACATGCGCTCGAGCAGCTCGCGCATGAAGCCGCCCGCCAGCATGCGTTCGCCGTCCGACACCGGGCCGAAGGAGGCGACCAGGCCCGAGGTGCCCATGCCGCCGAGGCAGCCGGTGGCTTCGACCAGCAGGGTGCGCAGGCCCAGGCGCGCGCCGCAGATGGCGGCAGCGCTGCCGGCGGGGCCGCCCCCGGCCACCACCAGGTCGTAGGCGGCGCCGGCGCGGATGCTTCGTTGGTAGCTGAACGTGCTCATAGGATCGTGGGGCTGAAGGGATGGTTGGCGGCGGCTACTTCGCGGACACGGGCTGCGTGACCTTGGCGAAGCGCTGGATCTCGTCGCGGATGAAGCGGCCGAAGTCCGGCGGCGGCAGGGTCGCCACCTCGAACCCCATGTCGGCCATCAGGCGGGCGACCTGCTCGTCCTTCAGCAGCGCCACGACGTCCGAGGCGATCTTGGCGGCCACCGCGGGCGGAATGCCGGCAGGGCCGCACAGGCCCGCCCAGTTGACGACCTCGTAGCCGGTGTAGGTCTCGGCGATGGCAGGCCAGTCGGGATAGAGCGGGCTCCTCCTGGCGCTGGTCACGCCCAGCACCTTCAACTGCCCCGCCTTCACGAAAGGCTCGGCCGAGCTGGCCACCGCGAAACCCATCGGAATCAGCCCGCCCACCATGTCGGTGTACAGCTTCGCGGCGCCGTTGTAGGGCACGTGCAGCATATCGATGCCCGCTGCATTGCACAGCAGCTCGCCGGCGAGCTGCGCCGCCGTGCCGATGCCGTTCGACCCGAACGAGAGCTTGCCCGGCTGGCTCTTCGCGAGCGCAGCCAGTTCCGGGACGTTGTTCGCCGGCAGCGACTTCGCTCCCACGAGAACCGTGGTGTAGTAGCCCAGCCGCGCCAGCGGGGTGAAGTCCTTGGCGGCGTCGTAGGGCAGGTCGTTGCGCTGCACGGCATTGATGCTCAGCGAACTGCCCAGCAGCCCGATGGTGTGGCCGTCGGCGTTGGCGCGGGCCAGCGCGGTGCTGCCGATCACCACGCCTCCGCCCGGCCGGTTCTCGACGATGACCGAACGTTTCCATTGCGCCTCCAGGCGCTCGGCCAGGACGCGCGCCAGCCGGTCCGCCGCGCCGCCGGCCGTCTGCGGCACGATCATGTGCACGGTGCGGGTGGGGTAGCTCTGCCCCCAAGCATTCAAGGCCGGTGCGAGGCTGGCAAGGCCGAGGGCCTGCAGGGCAAGCCGACGCGATGGCAGCGCCGCGCGACAGTTCGCGTTCATGGATGTCTCCTGGGTCTTGTGCGGTCGAACGGATGAAATTCTTCGCTGCGGAAGACTCCCGATCAATTGAAAAGAACACCGTATCCCTTAACCTTTGGTTATACGGAAGAAGGTGGTCGACCGATGAACCTGAGGCACATGGAAGTGTTCCGGGCCGTGATGCTCACCGGCAGCATCAGCGGCGCGGCGGAGATCCTGCATGTCTCCCAACCTGCGGTGAGCAAGCTGCTGGCGCATGCCGCGCGTCAGAGCAAGCTGGTGCTCTTCGAGCGCATCAAGGGTCGGCTGGTGCCCACGCCCGAAGCGCAGCAGCTGTACGAGGAGGTGGAGAAGCTCTGGCGCGGCGTCGAGCGCGTGCGCGATGTCACGCGCGGCCTGGGCGACCCCGATTCGGGCGTGCTGCGGCTCGCCGTGTCCGCCAGCCTGGGCACGCACCTGGTGCCGCGCGCGGTGGCCTTGCTCTACCAGCGGCACGAGAACGTCAAGGTCAGCATGGAGATCCTCATCGCGCCCATCATGGTGGAGGCGCTGCTGGACCGCAGCGCGCACCTGGGCGTCGCCATGCAGCCCATCGACCATCCCAACCTGTCGGCGGTGCGCAGCTATGCCTGCGGCCTCGCCTGCGCGATGCGCAAGGACCACCGCCTGGCCGCGAAGCGCGAGATCGTCGCACGCGACCTGAGTGGCGAACGGGTCATCTCCTCCCCCGCTGCCACGCCCTACGGTCAGAGCCTGCGCCGCGCCTACGGCAGCGCGGCACGCTCCGCCAAGCTCGACGTGGAAGTGCGCTCGGCCGCCAGCGCCTGCTGGTTCGCGCAGGCGGGGGCGGGCATCGCGATCGTCGACCGGGCGGCCGTGGCCGGGCACTCGTTCGGCGACCTGGTGGTGCGGCCGTTCCGAAGCAGGGAGTCGCTCGACGTCCGCATCCTGCGCAATGCGTACCGGCCCCTGTCCGTCCTGCAGCAGAGCTTCTGTGATGCGTTCGAGCAGGCGTGGTCGGACAGCGTGCGCCAGGTGTGATGTCCCGATCGAGCGCAGGCACCGGGTCTCACTGTTTGCGAGCAGCTGCAACGCATTGGGCAACTGGCCCAATGCCGTTCGCCTGATCCACCCCGTGCCGAATTCTCATCAATTCTCCTTTTGGCAATAGTTCCTCGTCATTGCCAGCCAAGCTCCGGACAATCCCTCGATACACGTTTTGTAGCGTGATCGTTGTGCGGCCACATCGTTGCGCCGCTTGCATTTTCAGGGACGGCATTCATGAATCAGGGGCTCCACCGAGTCGTCTTCAACGCGGTGCGCGGGCTGCGCATGGCGGTGGCAGAGACGGCCACCACCACGGGCAAGGGCCATAACGACGGCAACATTGCGGCAGCGGGAGCCACGAGCACATCGACCTGGCGCGCCGGGATGTTCGCCATCGGATGGACGGCATTGGCCGCCATGGCAGTCGTGGGTTTCGCGGTCGATGCACAAGCCCAGATCGTCCCCAACCCCTTCGGCGCAGCAGGCCAGAAGCCCCAGGTGCTGGTGGCGCCCAACGGCGTGCCCCTGGTGAACATCACCACGCCCAGCGCAGCCGGCGTGAGCGTCAACCAGTACAACCAGTTCGACGTCAACGCCGCCGGTGCGATCCTCAACAACAGCCGCACGACGGCCTCGACCCAACTCGGCGGCCTGGTTCAGGGAAACCCGTGGCTCGCCACTGGCCCGGCGCGCATCATCGTCAACCAGGTCAGCAGCTCCAACCCGAGCTACCTCAACGGCTACATCGAAGTCGCCGGCCAGCGCGCCGAGGTCATCATCGCGAACCCGTCGGGCATTCAGGCCAATGGCGCCGGGTTCATCAACACTTCGAGGGCGACCCTCACCACCGGCACCCCGCAGTACGGTGCCCTGGGCACGCTGGACGCGTTCCTCGTGCAGGGCGGCACCGTCACCATCAACGGCAACGGTCTGGACCTGAGCACCACCGACTACGCGGCCATCCTCAGCCGTGCGCTGCAGGTCAACGCCGCCATCTACGCCAGTGAACTCAAGGTCGTCACCGGTGCCAACCAGATCAGTGCCGACCATGCGCAGGTCACGCCGGTGGCCGGCACCGGTGCAGCGCCCACCTTCGCGCTCGACGTCTCCGCGCTGGGTGGCATGTACGCCAGGAAGATCACGCTCATCGGGACAGAGGCCGGTCTGGGCGTGCGCAACGCCGGCAGCATCGGTGCAAGCGCGGGCAACCCCCCAACCCTTCATCGAACAACAGCGCCAACAAGAGCGCGAACGCGCGCTGCGCGAGGCCAACGAGCGCCAGATCAACGAGCGCCTGCCCGCACCCGCCGCTCGCCCCGTCTCTCGCATCCCCGATACCGAGACTCCATGCTTCCGCATCGACCGCGTGCTGCTCGCGGGCGACGCCTCCGACTCCTTCCAGTGGGCCGTCTCGTCCTCGGTGCTGTCCGGCACCTCCGGTGACGACTCCCCCCTGGACCGCTGCCTCGGCACCTCCGGCGTCAACGTCGTCCTCGCCCGCGCACAGGCCGAAGTCATCGCCCGCGGCTGGACCACCACCCGCGTCCTCGCCGCCCCGCAGGACCTGACCACCGGCACGCTCACCCTGACCCTCGTCCCCGGCCGCATCGCCGCCATCCGCCTGTCTGCCGATTCCACCGTGCCCTTGCTGGGGCAGGGCGCCTTGCTCGCCACCGCCATCCCCGCGTCGGTGGGCGACCTGCTGAACCTGCGCGCCATCGAGCAGGGCCTGGAAAACCTCAAGCGATCCCCCACCGCCGAGGCCGACATCCAGATCGAGCCGTCCGCCGCGCCCAACGCCAAGCCCGGCGAGAGCGACCTGGTCGTCAAGTACGTCCAGTCCAAGAAGTGGCGCCTGTCCATGAACCTGGACGACAGCGGCACCGAAACCACCGGCCGCTACCAGGGCGGCATCACCGCCTCGCTGGACAACCCCCTGGGCCTGAACGACCTCTTCTACGTCAACGCCAACCACAACATCGGCCGGCGCTTCATCCGCGATGCCGATCGCGGCACCGAAGGCCAGACCCTGCACTACTCCGTGCCCTACGGCTGGTGGCTGCTGGGCTTCACCGCCTCCAACAGCCAGTACTTCCAGACCATCGCCGGCCTGAACCAGAGCTACGTCTACGCCGGCAAGACCAACAACGCCGAGCTCAAGCTCACCCGCATGCTCTGGCGCGACCAGCACCGCAAGACCAGCGCGAGCCTCAAGGCCTGGCGCCGCGAATCGCGCAACTTCGTGGACGACGCCGAAGTCGGCGTGCAGCACCGCGTCACCGGCGGCTGGGAGCTGGCCGTCAACCACAAGGAATTCATCGAGACCCAGGCCGGCACCGCGACCCTGGAGGGCACGCTGGCCTACAAGCGCGGCACCGGTGGCTTCGGCGCCCGGCCGGCCCCGGAAGAGCAATACGACGAAGGCACATCTCGCATGAAGCTGTACACCGCCGAGCTCAGCGCCAACGTGCCCTTCAAGCTCGGCGAAGAGAAGCTCCGCTACAGCGGCCTGATCCGCGCCCAGTGGAACCGCACGCCGCTCACGCCGCAGGACCGCTTCGCCATCGGTGGCCGCTATACCGTGCGCGGCTTCGATGGCGAGACGAGCCTGATGGCCGAGCGCGGCTGGCTGGTCCGCAACGACATCGGCTGGGGCGTCGGCCAAAGCGGCGCCGAGCTGTATACCGGCCTGGACTACGGCCACGTGGGCGGCCCCAGCACGAAGTACCTGCTAGGCAACCACCTGGCCGGTGCCGTGATGGGCGTGCGGGGGGCCTGGAAGAACCTGAACTACGACCTCTTCGTCGGCGCCCCGGTGTGGAAGCCCCAGGGCTATCGCACGGCCAGGGTGACGGCGGGGTTCAACCTGAACCACAGCTTCTAGGCGCTCATGCATTCCCCAGACCCAGAGAAGAACCGCCCCACGGCGGACCACGAAACAGCGTCGAGCGCCGGTCGCACCGTGCCTGCCGATCGTCCAGCGGCGCATGTGGCTTTCGTCCGCCAAGCAGCGGCGCCCGGTGAGCTGGTGCGAGAGGGCGTTGTGTTCACTGCCGAGGGCGCGGCAGGCACCGAACGCTTCATCCTCCAACTGATCGTCACCCAGGCCCACGAGATCAAGTTCGAACTGCATCCGGCCGGGAAGCCGCAGCACTTCGACTTCGACGCCTTGGCCGCCGTGCTGGAGCGGTCGCGCGTGCTGCTGTTGCGTCACGTGCTCGACGACGAATCCCTCAGTTCCCCCATTGAATGTTGAAAGGCTTTCACGATGACAACTTCAAGAACCTCCCGCGCTCGCCTGACGCGGCTCGCCCTTCTGGCCGCCACGCTGAGCGTGAGCGCGTGTGCGGTCTCGATCAAACCGCCGGTCACCGGATACACCTGCTGCAACCTGCATCCCTACTACGACTGGGTGTCCAGCAACAACGTGCTGAGTTCGCAATTCATCGAGGCAGGCGAGCCGGCGGCCTATGACTCGATCAAGCGCGGCTACTACGTGTACGGCACGGTGGGGGGCCAGTACATCTCTCTGCGGGACGACAACGCCAGGTCTTCCGAAGACACCATGCGCTGGGTGCGCAAGATCATCGTCGACAAGGACCCACGCATCGAGCTGGCGACCTGGCCGGCGCGTACGCAGGCGGCCATCCGCAGCGGCAAGGTGACGCCGGGCATGACGCGCGAGCAGGTGAAGATGGCGCTTGGTTACCCCTCGCCCGCCGACACGCCGAACCTGGCTGCGAACACATGGCACTACTGGAGCGCCATCGACGACACCCCGATCGACATCGGCTTCGACACCGCGGGATTGGTGCAGAACATCGCAGGAAGCAAGCCTTCCCTCCGCATGGTCCGCTACCCGGACTGAATCGACAGTCTGATCCGCGATGCGGCAAGCGCATCGACAACAAGAAAAGGGAGTTCCTCATGTCCAGAACTGCGGCATTCGTGCTGGCGGCCCTGACCGCCAGCCTTGCAGCGTGCGTGGCGCCCACGCCCTACCGCGCGGCCGACTCCGAGGGCGTCCGGTTTGGCTACACCAGCAGCAAGCTGACCGGGCAGCTGTACCGCGTGCGTTTCCAGGGCAATGGGCGTACGCCGATGCGCTGGGTCGATGCCTTCATCCTCTACCGCGCTGCCGAAGTGGCGAAGGAGGCCCAAGCCCCGGCCTTCAAGATCGTCGAGGGCGACGTCGACACCTCGGTGCTCGCTGGCACGGATGTGTATGGCCATTTGGCGGTCGATCTCGAGGGGGCCGTGGCGGTGTCCCCGGCGTCAAGCCAGCCGCATCGGCAAGGCGACGTCGTCGTGGGCTCGGCGGAACTGGCTGGCGGCATGCAGCGCACGGCCGGCGCCATGCCCGTCTTTCGCATGCCACCGCCGGCACCGCCCGCGTACCAGCCGCCCGTCTACATCTACACGCCCGGCTACGTACCGGCGCCGCTGCCGGACCGAAGCATCCTCATCGAACTGCGGCCGAACCTCGAGAGCGCGGACGACAAGACCTTCGTCACGGCCGACGTGCTGGACAAGCTCGGGCCGCGCATCAAGCGCGCCGCGCCCAAAGGCCAAGCACCGAAGGCCACGTCGCTTTCTTCGTCATGAGCGCACGCACCACGGTCCAGCTGTTCGAAGCCAAACGCTCGAGCCTCACGCATCCCACTCAGTCACACACCAAGGAGAAAGAAAAAATGACATTCACCCCCCTCTCACGCCGTGCTTTCGGCCTCACGACACTGGCCTCGCTGGCAACGGGCCCTGCGCTTGCTGCAGGCAACGGTGGGTCGAGCGGCGCACCGTCTGGCGCGCCAACGCGGGCCATCAAACTGCCCATTGCCAAGACCGGGCCGGCCGCCGGCCTCACGATCACCGGCCTGCAGAACCAGGCCGCCCGATCGCGCCGGGGCTCGGGGGCGACCAAGCCGCCGCTGGTGATCGCACTGCACGGCGGTGGCTTCAAGTCGCTGTATTTCGACATTCCCGGCTACTCGCTGCTGGAGGCGGCCGAGCAACGCGGCATTCCGGCGATCGCGCTGGACCGCCCCGGCTCCGGTGGCAGCACGCCGCTGGCACCCACCGCGCAGATCATCGCGGCCAATGCGGCCGTGTTCAACCAGGTCATCGGCGAGCTGTGGGCGCAGTGGTCGCACAAGGCCGCAGGGGTGTTCCTGATCGGGCATTCGATCGGCGGCGCCGTCGTCACCGACATCGCCGGCCTGCAGCCCGCCTGGCCGCTGCTGGGCATCGCGATCTCGGGCTGCCTGCTCAAGACCACCGACGGCGGGCCACTGCCCGACATCCCGATGATCGCGCTGCCGCCCGAGGCGATCGATCACGGGATGTTCGGCCCGGCCGGCTCCTTTGCCGCAGACATGCCGCAGGCCTGCCATGTGGCGATGGCGCCGGTGCCGCGTGCCGAGCTGGTCGACATCGGCACGACGTGGACCGCGCGCGTGCGCGACGTCGCAGCCCGCATCACGGTGCCGGTGTACAGCCGGCAGGCCGAGCTGGACTCGCTCTGGATCAGCACGCCCGAGCAGGTCGCACAATTCGAAGCCGCTTTCACCCGCTCGCCGAACGCGCAGTCGCGCATCGTGCCCGGTGTCGGCCATGCCATCGACTTCCACAAGGTGGGCGCGGCCTTCCAGGCGGGCCAGCTGGACTTTGCTGTCCAGGCCGCCCAGCGTTCCTGAGTTCGCATCGACCAAGGCGCGGCGCCGGTACTCAACCGCTCGGCCCGCGCGACGGTCATGCTGCGCTGGCTTCGTCCTGCTGCGCCGAGGGGTCCGAGGATCCCTCCGCCTTGATGAAGCTGATCTTGCCGTTCGGTTCCAGCACGGCCCATTCGACGTCCGTGAGGCGTGCAATGCCGGCAAGGCGCATCTCCGACTGGATTTCGCCGAGCGTCAGTCGGTCGCGCTTGAGGCTGTGCTGCAGCACTTCGCCATGCCGCACGATGACCCGGGGCTCGCCCTCCAGCAGCCGCGCTGCGCGCGGCGACAGGTACGAGAACCAGCTCAGCACCAGCCCCCAGAACGCGAAGGTGCAGATGGCGAGGGTGGCACCCGTGATGCTGAAATCGTTCTGGGTGATGCCCTGCTGGATGAGGTCGCCGACCACCACCATGACGATGAACTCGAAGGGCGTCATCTGCCCCAGCTCGCGCTTGCCCAGCACCCGCACCAGCAGGTACACGATCGCGAACATCACGGTGGCGCGCAGGACGATTTCCATCAGAACAGCACTTTCATCGAGCGGTGCAGCGTGGCCAGCGGCTGGCCGGAGTCCTTGAGCCGGATGTCGCCCTCCACGCGGCCCAGAAGGCGAGGATTGATCTGCGCCGACACCTTGATCAGCGCGTCCTGTCCGGGCTTGAGGGCACCGAACTGGAAGTTGAACGTCCCGTCCTCGCCCGATTCCTTGTCGGGCGCGGGCACCATGCCGTTCACCGTGATGTTCTGCCACAGCGAAGGCTCGATCTCCAGTTCGAGACGCCGGATGTCCTGCCTGGCGTGCACGTGCACCAGCATCTCGAAGAAGTCGCCGGTTCGGATGACCGCCGGCATCTCCACGCGAAACGACGCACCGGGCCCTTCCGCAGATCGGCTTTCCAGGCCGGCGTGGCCCAACCAGCCCGTGAGGCCCAGCACCATCAACAGCCCCAGCACGACGACGGACAGCGGGCTCGCATGGCGGTCGTACCACCTGGGCCGCAGGTGCGCTTCCTGCAGGCCATGGGGCAGTCCGGTGTCGTCGGGCGTTTTCATCGGATAGGGGGGTCTCTGCAGAAACCGACGTTTGCGCGACTGCCCCACCGAGGCTGTAGGAGCCGCTTGGCCCGACGGGTCGGACCGTGCCGTCCTCTCGGGGTGGGCGGCACGGCCCGCCGCCGGTGTGGGCAGCTGCGCCTGCGTGCGCAGGACGAACGGCGTTCGCGCCTTGGCCTTCACCATCTAGACTGAGGCGGGGTCCGCCACATCGTCGGACCGGCAACAGCATGGAGCAGCTGGTCCTCGGTCCGAGACGGCTGCGCACGAAGGCTCTCGGTGTCTCTTGAACGTTTGATCTACGCCAGCCGGCGGTCCGCGGGCGTCGACGTGCCCGCGCTCGTCGCGCAGGCCGCGCGCCACAACGAAGCCGCGGGCCTCACCGGGGCACTGGCCACCCTCGAAGACGATTTCTTCCAGTACCTGGAGGGCACGCCGCAATCGGTGGAAGCATTGCTGCGCAAGCTCCTGGTCGATCCGCGGCACTCCGACCTGAAAGTGCTGGAGCGCCGCGCCATCCCGCGTCGCCTGTTCGGCCAGTGGCGCATGGCGCACCTGCAGTGGAACGCCGACACCGAGGCGATCTTCCGCATCTTCTCGCCGGATGCGCGTCTGAAGCTGCGGGACATCGATCCCGCCACCTGCGCCCCGATGTTCCGCGCCTGGCTGGCGCTGCTGGAAGGGGCCGGGCCGACGCTCAAGGACATGAACGTGAAGTGAGCGGGGGCGCACGCCGCGTGCAGGCTTTCCGCTGCGCGCGCTCGTTCATGCCCTTGCGTCCATCACGAACTTCGACAGGAAGTCCGCAACTCGGGTCGTCTCGCCGAAGCGCCAGCAGGCGGCAAGTGCTGCGGCGGTCTGTTCCTCGTCGAAATGATCGCTTGCGAAGTCGCGGAATTTCGATTCGATGTCGGCATCCGCCAGATTGATGCGCGGATTCTCCGTGGTGCCGAACTCCCGCGTCAGCGTGCGGCCGTCGGCGAGCGTGAGCGTCACGCGGTTGGCCAGGGAGGGCATCTGCGCAGCGAGCACCGGATCTTCGTGCACCGTGATCTTGTCGATGACGGCGAGCACGCGGGGATCGTCGAGCTTCGACGTGTCGTAGGTGGCCCGCGTGATGGTCCCGTCGAGCAGGGCGCGCGCGACGGTATAGGGCAGGCTGTGGTCCGCGGTCTCGCGGGTCGTGGGCCGCCATTTGGCCTTGTCCTTCGCGAGGAACTTGAAGCCCACGTCCGTGGTGTCGACGCGGATCGCCTGGATGGCGTCGATATCGGCGATCTCCTTGCGCAGCGCCAGCGCGGCCAGAACGGCGGTCTGCATCTCGCCGTTGGTGGGATACAGCTTGGTCTTGGCGAGCCGGATGCGGAAATCCTGGCTGGCCCGGTGGCCGAACTCGGCGGGGTCGATCTCGATGGGCCCGGTGACCTGCGCGAAGAAGCCCATCTCCCCCTCGAAGATGTCGGAAGGGCCGGTCATGCCGTGCCGGGCGAGGTAGGCGCAGAACACGGCGTTGCGCGTTGCGTTGGCCGCGGAGGCGCCCTTCCAGCCGGACAGCTGGCCGGAGCGCACCTGCCGCATGGCGATGTGCCCGTTGAGCGCCATGCCCAGGGCGTGCACCAGTTGCGGCGGAGACAGCTTCAGGAGCTTGCCGACGGCCAGGGTGGCACCGATGGTGACGAAATTGACGTGGTCCCAGCCCCTGCGAAACAGCGTGGCGGCATCCTGAAACCGCATCTGCAGTTCGTAGGCGATCACCATGGCCAGGATGACATCCTCGCCGCCCAGGTTCTCGGCCTCGGCCACGGCGAGGCAGGCCGCGATGTTGTCGCTCGGGTGGCCGGGTTCGAGCGCGAAGTACCCGTCGTTGAAGTCGAGGTAACGGACCATCGTGGCGTTCAGGAAAGCCGCCATGTCTGGCGACACCTTCTTGCGCTCGAAGAAGATGCCGGCGTTCGCGTCGGGCAGCGTCGTCGCATAGGCGCGGATGCTTGCCGACGGGGCGCTCGCCATGCCGCCGAGCGCGCAGCCCATGCTGTCGACGATGCGCTGCCTGGCGGTGTGCACGACCTCTTCCGACAGGTCGCCAAAGCGCAAGGTGTCGACGTAGGTGGCGAGTTGCTCTGCGAGGCCCATGTTGCGTGAGATCCTTGTGATGGTTGGGTTGGGTTGGGTTGGGTTGGTGTCAGGGTTTCGGGGCGACGGCCGTCATTCAACGCGTGCGCCGCTTTGTTTGACCAGCGGTCCCCAGGTTGCGATCTCCTCGGCCAGGAGCGACTTGAACTCCTCGCTGGTGGAGCCCGCGAGCGATCCGCCGGTCGCTCTGGCGTATTCGATGTAGTCGGGCTGCCGCACGGCGGCGCGGACGGCTTCGCTGAGTTGGTCGATCACCGGCTTGGGTGTCCCCGATGGCGCCAGGAGTCCCGACCACACCATCACCTCGCCGATGTCGAAACCCTGCTCGCGCAGGGTCGGGGTCTCCGGTGCCAGCGGGTCGCGCTGGGCGGCGGTCACACCCAGAAGGCGCACCCGGCCCTGGCGGGCCTGCGGCAGGATCGAGGCGCCGGCGTCGAACAGGCACAGGATCTGCCCACCGATCAGATCCTGCAGCGCCATGGGCGAGCCGCGGTAGGGAATGTGGGCCATGTCCAGCCCGTTCTTTTTCTTGAGCAGCTCCATGGCGAGGTGCTGCGTGGTGCCGTTGCCGCCCGAGCCATAGCTCACGCGACCGGCGTGCGCCTTCACGTGATCGATCAGGTCCTTCACCGAATGAAAGGGCGACTCGGGGCGCACCGCGAGGTAGAGGTAGCCGCGTCCCACCATCGATACGGGCTCGAAGTCCCGCTGCGGGTCGTAGTTCAGGTGGGGATAGAGGGAGGGATTGATGGCCAGCTGGCCGCCGGAAGAGAACAACAGGGTGGTCCCGTCCTTGGGCGCGCTGCGCACGGCGTCGGCCACGATGGCGCCATGGCCGCCGGGTTTGTTCTCGACGAAGAGGGTCTGCTTGAGCAGGGGCGCCAGCCGCAACGCGAGCTGGCGGGCCGCCGCGTCGGTCGCATTGCCGGGCGCGACGCCCACCAGGATGCGGATGGGCCGCCCCGCAGGGAGCTGGGCCATGACCTCGAGGGGGGCGAATGCGCCTGCGATGAGCAGCTGCGTGGCGGCGCGACGGTTGAGCGATGCATTCATTGTTGTCTCCTTGGCGGGTACTTGGGCTAGAGCTTGACGTCGAGCAATGGCACGAACTGCTGGCCGCCGTGCATGTCGCGCTCCAGCGCGCCGCCCTGCGGCACCTGGCGCGGGTACGAGATCTTCAGCACCGCGAGGCGCGGCACGGCATGGCGCTTGACATGGCGCTCCTCGACGCCGAAGAGGCGGGCCAGCGCGGCGGCCTGCAGCGCTGGCGATTCGCTGTAGGCGTCGAAGCGCTCGCGATCCGGAAAGAACAGATCGATGGTGATCCAGAACGGGCCGGCATTCTTGGAGCGAATGTGTTGGCAGACTTCTGCGACCGTAGGCATGGGCGCTCCTTCAGAGACGGGTGTGTCGGGTGCGGACCAGCTCGCCGGGGTGGTCGACATGGACGACGTGGTTCAGCAGGAAGCGATGGACCTGGCCGCGCTCGATCTCCGCCGGTGAAAACGGAAAGCCGTAGCTGGGCAGCGGCTCGAACCGGTTCAGCGGCATGTGGAAGAACACCGGGTTGCAGGCCTTGGCGATCTGGGTCGCGAGCTCCTGGGTGGCGGCCGTGACCACCAGCATCAGACCGATCTCCTGGGGCGGCGCGGCCATGGGCGCCGCCATGCCGCTCACCGCATTCCATCCGTACGGGCGCAGCGACAGGTCGAATTCGCCCGCCGCGTCGCCCAGGGTCTGGGCGACCCGCGTTCCGAGCGCCGCCTGCATCTGGTCCAGGAAGCGGGGCAGCTCGGCGAGCACGCGGGGATCGCGGATGCCGACGATCATGATCGTTTGGAAGGCGCCGGCCCCCGCGCCTTCGAGCTTCATGGTGTAGGGGCCGGTCACGAACTTCGCACCGCTCACCCGGACCCGCCGCGGATCCAGCGCTTCGTACACCGCATCGCGGACGTCCAGCATGCCGCCGGGCTCCAGCACCTGGAAAGGGTCGGTGCTCTCGTAGAGCATGTGCGCCGAGACCGACTCGGGCGTGCAGCGGTTGTCGGGGTCCAGCGGTTCGATCTCGAAACCGTCCTGCCCCACGCGCAGGATCACGCCACCTGCGCGCGGATCGCAGGTGCACAGGCCTCCGCATTCACCCACCTTCCCGGCATGCCACGCGGCGCCGGCGTCCTGTCCGTGCATCAGCGCAACCGCCGCCAACACGGCCGCATCGGAGGTGCGGCCGCCCAGCACGATGTCCGCGCCCGACCGCAGGGCGCCGATGTAGGGCTCGGGTCCCATCAGCGCGACGATGCGGTCGCAGGCATCGATCGACGCTGGCGTGATCGGCCCGACGGGCGCCAGGGGATCGATGCGACGGTCCGCGGCACGCTGCAGGACGAGGGGCTTGTCCAACTCGGAATGCAGGATGGCGATCCTGGGATGCAGCCCTTCTTCGTGGGCGATCTCCAGTGCGATCGCCTCGGTCCACGCCACCGCGTCGTCTGCGCCGGAGGTTCCGCAGGAACCGATGAGCAAGGGGATGTTCGCCTCCGCCTGGGCACGCATGAGGATGCGCAGATCCGCCTTCACCGCTGCACGGGCGTACTTCGAGCGGCCCGTCGAGAGGTAGTAGGGGCCGCTGTCCGTGGAGCCCGCATCGCAGGCGATCGCGTGGACGCCCGCCTGCAGCCCGAGGCGGACGTGCGCCTCCTGAATGCCGGCGCCCAGCGCGCCGGTGGGAATGAGGATGTCTGTCGTCAAGCTGTTGTCTCCACTGAACTTGCGGGCCGAGGCGCACCGCACACCACTGCCAGGTCGATTCGAAAATCAATGTGAATCAACATTGATTCAGCAGCTGGACTTTAGGAGCAGACGGATAAGATCGTCAATCTTGAGCATTCCAGTACATATGAACCGCGACCATCAGCTCTACCTGAGCGCCCAGGCCGCAGCAGCGGCCCTGGGCGTCGCCATTCCCACGCTCTATGCGTACGTCAGTCGCGGGCTGATCCGTTCCGAGCGCGTGCCTGGCTCAAAGTCGCGGAAATACTGGCGCTCCGACATCGAGCGGCTTGCCAAGGGTGCCGCCGCAAGCCCTGCCTCGGCCCGGCCGTCGGCCTTGGCGCTCGACACCGAACTCACGCTCCTGCTGGACGGCGGGCTGTACTTCCGCGGCGTGAACGCGATCGAGCTGGCGCGCCATGCGACGCTGGAGGAGGTGGCGGCACTCCTGTGGCGCGCCGACGAATGGAAGGACGGCGACATCGGCGCGAAGTCGTCCCCAGCGGGATGGGCGGGCCTGCTCGGCACGCAGATGGAACTGTCGAGCCGCGACCGCGCGATCGCGCTGCTCCCCGCGGCGGAACGGGCAGACCCCCGCGCCTACGACCTGAGCCGGCCGGGTTACGTCCGGACCGCACGCGACGTGCTGCGGTGGTACACGGCGATCGTGACCCGCTCGCGCGCATTGCACGCGACGCCCGTCCATGTCCTGCTGTCGAAGGCGTTGGCGGCGCCCAAGGGCATGGAGGAGGTGATTCGAACGACGCTTGTGCTGTCGGCCGATCACGAGTTCGACCCGGTGACCTATGCCGTGCGGGCGATCGCCAACACCGGCGTGACGCCCTACATGGTGGCGACGACCGGCCTGATCATGCGCCACGGCCTGCGCTTCCAGTCCCAGCGCTTCGGCGCGGTCTCGCGCTTCCTGCTCGAGGTGCTTTCGGCCAGGCGCGGGGATGCGCCCGTCGTCGCACGGATGCGCCATGGCGAGGACCTGCCGGGCTTTTCGGCCGGCGTGGGCCTGCCCGATGCACGTACCGAACCGTTGATGGAGGCCCTGCGGCGGCACCTCAAGAGCGACGGCGACCTGCGTCGGCTCGCCGAGGCCCAGCAGTGCGCCCTCGACACATCCGGGCGGCACATGGACTTCATCCTGCCCGCGCTCTTCGTGGGCCACAAGCTCGGTCTGCAGGGCGAGGAGCTGGCGGTCAGCGCCATCGGACGCCTGGTGGGCTGGATGGCCCACGCCATGGAGCAGTTCTTCGAACGGGAGTACGTGCGGCCCAGGGCCAACTACGTCGGGGCGCTGCCCGAGGCCTCGGGCGAAGGCCTGACATAAGGCTCGTCGCCGCCCGCCGTGTACGCTCTCCAGAACCGCGGCTGGCGCTGCAGGGCAATTTGTCGCCGCGCCTGCGCGCAGGTCCTCAGATCAGATTGCGCATCGCCTGCGCCGTCTCGCGCAGCACCGGCAGCACCCGCGCCACCGCCTCCGCGCTGCCTTCGTTCCCGATCGGCATGGTGATGTTCAGCGCGCCGACCAGTTCGCCGTGGCGGTCGCGCAGCGGCACGGCGATGCCGCGCGAATTCAGGTCCAGCTGCTGTTCCGACAGCGCCCAGCCCTGCGCGCGGATGCGGGCGAATTCGAGCTTCATCTGCTCCTTGCTCGCGATGGTGTGCGAGGTGAAGACCTTCGGCTCGTGGGTCGCCAGCCAGTGCGCCAGCGCGTCGTCGGGCCGCAGCGCCAGCATCAGCATGCCCGAGGCAGTGACCTGCGCGGGCACGCGCGCGCCCAGCACGTAGCCGGTGTTCATGCTGCGGTTGGGGCCGTTGCGCGCGATGTAGACGACCTCGTCGCCGTCGAGCACGCTGAGGTAGGCGGTCTCGTGCGTGCCAGCGGCCACGCGCTGCAGGAAGGGCTGCACGATGCGCGGCAGCCGCGCCGATTCGAGGTACGACTGGCCCAGGCGCAGCACCCGCGGCGTGAGCCAGAACAGCTTGCCGTCGCTGGCCACGTAGCCCATGTGCTGCAAGGTGAGCAGGTAGCGCCGCGCGGCGGTGCGCGTCATGCCGGTGCGCTGGCCGGCCTCGCTGGCGGTCATGCGCGGGTGGGCGTCGTCGAAGGCCTCGATGATGCCGACGCCGCGCTCCAGGCCGGCGATCCAGTCGCGCCGGTCGAGGCCGGCGGGGGCTGCATCGACTTCGTCGGCGTCGGCGTCGTCGTCGGCGGGGGGGGCGCGCCGGGCGCGCGCAGGGGAGGGCATGGCGGTCGTTCGTGAGCGAATGGTCGTCGTTCGTTCGATGATGCACGATCATCGCGCGCACGGGGCATGCGGCGCCGGGCCTGCCGGCCGGGCCCGCGCCGCGTACAGTGCGTACCGCGATGCCGCCGCGGTGCGGCAGCGCGGCGAACCTCCTCGAACGCAACGCGGCGTGCACCCGAACGCCGCCACCGGCAACCCAAGGCACTTCATGGCGGACATCCACGGCAACACCGACCTCTACCTGATTCCCGGCGACCCGGTCACCAACGTCCGGCTGCCGCGCATGTTCAACGCGGTCTTCGAGCGCTGCGGCATCGACGCGGTGATGGTGCCGGTGCAGGTGCGTGCGCGCGACTTCGCGGTCTGGCTCAAGGCGAGCTTCCTGGCGCGCAACGTCAAGGGCATGGTGATCGCGCCGCCGCACAAGCCGCTGGCCGTGGACCTGCTCGACGGCTGCGGCCTGTTCGCGCGCATCGCGGGGTCGGTGAACGTGGTGCGGCGCACGCACACGGGCGACCTGGAGGGCGACCTGTTCGACGGCGAAGGCATCGTCGGGGCGCTCGACCGCTTCGGCATCCCCTTTCGCGGCCAGCGCGTGCTGATCCTCGGGGCGGGCGTGAGCGCGGCGGCCGTGGGCGTGTCGCTGGCCGAGGGCGGCGGCGAGGACGGCGCCCGCCACATCGCCTTCCACGACCCGGCGCCGGGCAAGTCGGCCGGCGTGGCGGCGCGCATCGATGCCGCCTTCGACGCCACGGTGGTGGCCGCGCCGGACGCCGATCCGTCGGGCTACGACCTGGTCATCAACGCCACCTCGCTGGGCCTGAAGCCCGACGACCCGCTGCCTTGCGACGTGGCGCGCATGGCGCCGCATGCGGCCCTGTTCGACATCCTGCTGCGCAACCAGCCCACGCCGCTGGTGCAGGCGGCCCGCGCCCGCGGGCTGCAGGCGCAGCCGGGCTTCGAGATGCTGATCCAGCAGATGTCGCACTACATGGACTACTTCGGCCTGCACGAGGCGGCCGAAGTGGTGCGCGAGGACGCGGATTTCATCCGCGAACTGATCTACCCGCCAGCGCTGGCGGCCGAGATCCGGCTGCCGGTGCGGCATCCGGGCACCTGAGCGCCGGCCGGGCAGACCGACCGGCCCGATGCGCGCGCGAGGTCGCCGGGCACGGCCATTCACCACCTCGGGGCAGTCTGCACCGGACTAGGGCAAACCCGGTATGCGTTCGATCATCGCCGCTTGGTGATCGATGATCGAACGCGACGACGGGTGCGGCCATTGTCGGCCGGGAGGCTGCATTTCTACAGTCCTGCCCATGCTGTCGCACCGCTGCCCACCCACCGCCGCCCGCCCGCTGTCCCGTGCAGCGGCCGGTCGGCGCGTGGCGACGGCCGGCTGAGAGCCCGCACATGCACCGTTCCATTGCCACCGTTTCCCTCAGCGGCACGCTGCGCCAGAAGCTCGAGGCCATCGCCGCCGCGGGCTTCGACGGCTTCGAGCTGTTCGAGGCGGACTTCATCAACTTCAACGGCTCGGCCGCCGAGCTCGGGCGCATCGCGGCCGACCTGGGCCTGACGGTCGATCTGTACCAGCCTTTCCGCGACTTCGAGGGCATGCCCGAGGCGCAGTTCCGCCGCAGCCTCGAACGCGCCGAGCGCAAGTTCGACGTCATGCAGGCCATGGGCGCGTCGCTCATGCTGTGCTGCTCCAACACCTCGCCGCTGGTCAAGGACGACCCGGAGCTGGCGGCCGCGCAGCTGCGCGAACTGGCCGAACGCGCCGCCCGGCGCGGCCTGCGCGTCGGCTTCGAGGCACTGGCCTGGGGCCGCATCACCTCGCTGTACGGCCAAGCCTGGGAGATCGTGCGCCGCGCCGACCACCCGGCGCTGGGGCTGATCCTCGACAGCTTCCACACCCTGTCGCTGAAGGACGATCCGGCCGGCATCGCCGAGCTCCCGGGCGACAAGATCTTTTTCCTGCAGATGGCTGATGCACCGCTCATGGCCATCGACGTGGTGCAGTGGGCGCGCCACCACCGCAGCTTTCCGGGGCAGGGCGATTTCGACTGCGTGAGCTTCCTTGAAAAGACTTTGCAGGCCGGCTACACCGGGCCGCTGTCGCTGGAGATCTTCAACGACGTGTTCCGCGAGACGCCGAACCGGCGTACCGCGGTCGATGCGATGCGCTCGCTGCTGTGGCTGGAGAGCGAGGTGCGCGGGCGGTTGGGCAAGGACGACGCTCTGCATCCGGCCGTTCGCGCGGAGCCTGTCGAAGCGCTGCAGCACACCACACCCGTTCACGCTGAGCCTGTCGAAGCGCTGCGCGAGGCTTCGACAAGCTCAGCCCGAACGGGGGGAGGGGTGCGAGCGCTGCGCGAGGCTTCGACAGGCTCAGCCCGAACGGATGGGGGAAAGGTCGAACTGTTCGATCCCCCGCCTGTGCCCACGCTGTCCGACATCGGCTTCATCGAGTTCGCCGCCGACGAGGCTTCGGCGCCGGCGCTCGGCGCGCAGTTCGAGCAGCTGGGTTTTCGCCGCATCGGCCGCCACCGCTCCAAGGCGGTCACGCTCTACCGCCAGGGCGACATCCATTTCATCGTCAACGCGCAGCCGGATTCCTTCGCCCGCGAGCGCTTCGAGCTGCACGGCACCTCGGTCTGCGCGCTGGGCCTGCATGCCGGCGACGCGCAGCAGGCGGCCGAGCGCGCGGTCGCGATGTGCTCGGTGCGGCACGACAGCCCGCGTGGTCCCGGCGAGGTGGCCGTGCCGGCCATCGTGGCGCCGGGCGGCAACCTGATCCACTTCATTCCCGGCGAGATGTCGACCGGCGCGCTGTTCGAGGCCGACTTCGTGATCGACGGCGGCGCCGGCTGCGTCGGGGCCGGCCTGCGCGGCATCGACCACGTCGCGCTGGGCCTGGCCGTCGACCAGCAGGACACCTGGGTGCTGTTCTCGCGCGCCGTGCTGGGCCTCATGCCGGGCGAGAGCCTGGAGCTGGCCGATCCCTTCGGGCTCGTTCGCAGCCGTGGCGTGGCCAATGCGCAGCGCAGCGTGCGGCTGGTGCTCAACGCCTCGATGAGCCAGCGCACCCGCACCGCGCGCACGCTCACCCGCACCGGCGGTGGCGCGGTGCACCACATCGCGCTGGCCTGCGAGGACCTCTTTGCGACGGTGGAGCGCCTGCGCGCGGCGGGCGTGCGCTTCCTGCCCATCTCGCCCAACTACCACGACGACCTGCCGACCCGGCTGGACCTGGCCGACGAGTTCGTCGAACGCCTGCGTACCGCGGGCGTGCTCTTCGACCGCTCGAGCGCCGGCGACTTCCTGCACATCTACACCGAAGGCGGCGAGCAGGGCTTCTTCTTCGAGATCGTGCAGCGCATCGGCGGCTACGACGCCTACGGCGCTGCCAACGCGGCGGCCCGCATGGCGGCGCAGGCGCAGCAGTCCTGAGCAACCCGTTTCCTTTCGTTCCCTCCACACACACCGACCCTTCCACCCGGAGACAAAACCATGTCCACAGCCACCGCCCACGAGCCGCAGGGCAAGCACCAGTCGAAGAAGGCCGCCGCCAGCGGCTGGATCGGCTCCGCGCTCGAGTACTACGACTTCTTCATCTACGCCACCGCCGCGGCGCTGATCTTTCCGCAGATCTTCTTTCCCAAGGGCGACCCGGCGATCGCGATCATTGCGTCGCTCGCCACCTACGGCGTGGGCTACGTGGCCCGCCCCATCGGCGCCTTCGTGCTCGGCCACCTGGGCGACACGCACGGGCGCAAGCAGGTGCTGGTGTGGTGCATGTTCCTCATGGGCTTCTCGACCATCGCCGTCGGCCTGCTGCCCACCTACGACCAGATCGGCCTGTGGGCGCCCGCGCTGCTGGTGCTGATGCGGCTGATCCAGGGCTTCGCCGTGGCCGGTGAGATTTCCGGCGCGAGCTCGATGATCCTGGAGCACGCACCCTTCGGCCGCCGCGGCTTCTTCGCCAGCTTCACGCTGCAGGGCGTGCAGGCCGGCCAGATCCTGGCCGCCGCCGTGTTCCTGCCGCTGGCGCACTACATGCCTGCCGAGCAGTTCAACAGCTGGGGCTGGCGCATTCCCTTCCTGCTGAGCTTCGTCGTCATCATCGCGGGCTGGATCATCCGCCGCGAAGTGGAAGAGACGCCCGCCTTCACCGACAAGTCCGAAGCGACGCAGCGCGCCCGTTCGCCCATCGTCGACGCCTTCAAGCACAGCACGCCCGACATGCTGCGCGTGGTGTGCATGGCGCTGATGAACGTGATCCCGGTGGTCGCCACCATCTTCGGCGCCGCCTACGCGGTGCAGCCGGCCTACGGCATCGGCTTCGCCAAGGACATCTACCTGTGGATCCCGGTGCTGGGCAACATCCTCGCGGTGCTGGTGATTCCCTACGTGGGCAACCTGTCGGACAAGATCGGCCGCCGCCCGCCCATCATCGTCGGCGCGCTGCTCTCGGGCCTGCTGGCCTTCGGCTACCTGTATGCCATCAGCATCCGGAGCGTGCCGCTGGCGATCTGCATGTCGCTGCTGATGTGGGGCGTGGTCTACCAGGGCTACAACGCCGTGTTCCCCTCGTTCTACCCCGAGCTGTTCCCGACCCGCACCCGCGTCTCGGCCATGGCCATCTCGCAGAACATCGGCACCGCCATCACGGCCATGCTGCCCGCGTTGTTCACCGCCGTCGCGCCTCCCGGTGCGGCCAACATCTGGCTCACCGTCGGCGCCATCGCCTTCGGCATCACCGTCATCTCCGCCCTGGCCGCGCTGAGTGCCCGCGAGACCTACCGCGTCCACATGAAGGACCTGGGCAACGCCGACGCCGTGCCCGTGCCGCAGGCCGAATACGATCGCCTGCGAGAACAGGCCCTGGACGGCGGCCGGCTGCAGAACGCCGCCGCCTGACACTGCGCATCCGACCAATCGACCTCCCATGATTTCCGGCAAGACCACCCTCATCGCCCACATCGGCTACCCGACCGAGACCTTCAAGGCGCCGATGATCTACAACCCCTGGTTCGACCAGCAGGGCATCGACGCGGTGGTCGTGCCCATGGGCGTCAAGGCCGAGGATTACGCCATCGCGCTGCCGCAGATCATGCGGTTCTCGAACCTGCGCGGCGCGCTGGTCACGATGCCGCACAAGATCTCGACGCTGTCGCTGGTCGACGAGGTGACGCCCACGGCGCGCATCGCCGGCGCCTGCAACGCGATCCTCAAGCGCCCCGACGGCAGCCTGCTGGGCGACATGTTCGACGGCGCCGGGTTCGTGCGCGGCGTGGAGCGCAAGGGGCGTCCGTTCAGGGGCACGCGCGTGCTCGTGTCGGGTTCGGGCGGCGTGGGTTCGGCCATCGCGGCCTCCATCGCCGCCGCCGGCGCGGCCGAGCTGATGCTCTTCGACACGAATCCCGCGTCGGCCGAGGCGCTGGCCGGGCGCCTGCGGGCGCACTACCCGCAGCTCGTCGTGCGCACCGGTTCGAAGGACCCGGCCGGCTTCGACGTGGTCGTCAACGCCACGCCGCTGGGCATGAAGGAGGGCGACCCGCTGCCCTTCGACATCGAGCGCATCGCGCCCACTACTTTCGTGGGCGAGGTCGTCATGAAGTCCGAATACACGCCGCTGCTGCAGGCCGCCAAGGCGCGCGGCTGCGCGGTGCAGGTCGGCACCGACATGCTGTTCGAGCAGATCCCCGCCTACCTGGAATTCTTCGGCTTCGGCAGCACCACGCCCGAAGCTTTGCGGGAGGTCGCGACACTGCGCTATTGACGGGACGCGCCGCGCGCGGCGCTTCGAGACGGTTCCACGACGAAGAAGGAGACAGCGAGATGAAGAAGAGACAACTGCTGGCCACCGCCCTGGTGGCCATCGGCGTTCTGGCGGCGGGCCCGGCGCTGGCGCAGGTGAAGGAGCGCGCGATCAAGTTCGCCTTCCAGAACCAGACCGGCCACCCCCAGGCCCAGGGCGCGCAGAAATTCGCCGACCTGGTGGCGCAGAAGTCGGGCGGCAAGATGACCGTGAAGCTCTTCCCGGGCGGCGCGCTCGGCGGCGACCTGCAGACCGTCTCGGCCCTGCAGGGCGGCACGGTGGAGATGACCGTGCTCAACGCCGGCATCCTGGCGGCGCAGGTCAAGGAGTTCGCGGTCTACGACTTCCCCTTTCTGTTCGGCAACGCGCAGGAGGCCGACGCCGTGACCGACGGCCCCTTCGGCCAGAAGCTGCTCGCACGCCTCGACGAGAAGCAGATGCACGGCCTGGGCTACTGGGACCTGGGCTTTCGCAACCTCACCAACAGCCGCCGCCCCGTGGCCAAGGCCGAGGACATCGCGGGCCTGAAGGTGCGGGTGATCCAGTCGCCGATCTACATCGACCTGTTCAACACGCTGGGTGCCAACGCCACCCCGCTGCCTTTCCCGGAGCTGTTCCCGGCGCTGGAGCAGCGCGTGGTCGACGGGCAGGAGAACCCCAACACGGTGATCCTGTCCTCGAAGTTCGCCGAGGTGCAGAAGCACATCACGCAGACGCGCCACATCTACAACCCCCAGGCACTGATCATCAGCCGGAAGTTCTGGGACACCCTGTCGGCCGACGAGAAGAAGCTGCTCACCGATTCGGCCGCCGAGGCCACCACCTTCCAGCGGCAGGTGTCGCGCGGCGCGGCCGACTCGGCGCTGGCCGCACTCAGGCAGGCCGGCATGACGGTGACCGAGCTGCCGCCGGCCGAGGTCGCGAAGCTGCGCGAGAAGGTCAAGCCGGTGATCGACAAATACACCGCGAGCGTGGGCGAGTCCACCGTCAAGGAACTGATGGCCGAGATTGCCAAGGTGCGCAAGTAGCGGTGCCCGCGAGCGGCCTGCCTGCCACGCCCGCCGTGCTGCACGCACGGCGGGCGTGGCGCGTTTGTTGCTACCGATTTCATAGCTGCCAGCGCCGCCGGTATGGCCGCAGCGGCCCGCCATCGTCCAGATCCGCCATGTCGCGGACGCCTTCATGAGTCCTTTCGCAGATATCCCTCCCCGCACCGATACGCAGGCCCCGTGCTGCCGCCGCAAGGCCGGCGCATGCTGAGCGCGGCGCCGGGCCACCCGTCTTCGCAGCCCCCCGGTGGCCCGCCTCGGCGCCGGCCCCTGTCCTTCGCGCTGCTGCTGCCGCTGCTGCTGGCCGCGCAGCCGGTGGCGACCGACAGCTACCTGCCGGCGCTGCCGGCCATCGCGCGCGAGCTGGGTTCGGCCAGCAGCAGCCTCACCGTCTTCGTGCTGGCCTTCGGCCTGGCCCAGCTGCTGTGCGGCCCGTTGGCCGACCGCTTCGGTCGCCGGCCGGTGCTGCTCGCGGGCCTGGGCTGCTACGCCGTCGCGGCCGTGGGCTGCGCGCTGGCCGGCAGCGTGGGCTCGCTGGTGGGGTGGCGGGCGGTGCAGGGCTTCTCGATGGCGGCGATCCTCGTGTGCGCGCGCGCCGCGGTGCGCGACCTGTACCCGGCGCACGAGGGGCCGCACATCATGGCGCGCGGCCTCACGGGGCTGGGCGTGGTCGCGCTGTTCGCCCCGGTGCTCGGGGCCTGGCTGGTCCAGGGGCTGGGGTGGCGCTGGGTGCTGGGCGCGATGGCGGTGTACGCGGGCGTGCTCTTCGCGCTGTGCTGGCGCGACTTCGCCGAGACGCATGCGCCGCTGGCGCCCGGCGAGGCCGCCACGCCGGTGGCCCGCGGCAGCGCGCGCGAGGTGTTCGCGAGCCGGAGTTTTCGCGCCTGGGCGTCGCTGGCGGCCGCGACCTATGCAGGGATCTTCTGCTTCCTGCTGCTCTCGCCGATGGTCTACATCGACCTGCTGGGCCTGTCGCCGGCGCTGTACGGCTGGATTCCGGCAGGCGGCTCGCTGGTCTACATCTTCAGCACCACGATGTGCCGGCGGCTGCTGCGGCGCTGGGGCGCCGTGCGCACGGTGAAGCTGGGCGCCTCGCTGAGCCTCACCGGCGCCTGCATCCAGATGCTGGGCTGCGCGCTGTGGCCGCACTCCGTCGTGCCCCTGCTGCTCGGGCATGCGGTGTACGTGCTGGGCCACGGCATCCACCAGCCCTGCGGCCAGGCCGGCGCGGTGGGCGACCTGCCGCACCTGGCCGGCCGCGCGGTGTCGTGGTCGGGCTTCGCGATGATGTTCGCCGCCTTCTGCCTGGGGCAGTTCGCGGCCCGCTTCGTCGACAACAGCATGAGCCATGGCGCCTGGCCGATGGTGCTGCCCATGGTCGCCGCGGGCACGGCACTCATGGCGATCGCCTTCGGCTGGCTGCCGCGCGTGGCGCCGGCGCGCGTGCCTGCACGCGTCGGTCAGTAGCGGGAGCGCCGGCCGCGCAGGGGCGCGTGCCGGATCAGCAGCGCCGTCGCCACGCCCAGCGGGACGCTGACCAGCGGCGACCACCAGCGCGCAGTGGCGAGGCACAGCACGATGGCCACGACGGCGCCCAGCGTGGCGCCGACGTCCGACCCTGGCCGGCGCCGCAAGCGCGGTGCGCGCGCCGGGTGCGACGGGTGCTTCCAGCGCGACAGGCGCGGGCGGAGGGTGTGTGCCGCCGTGCGACGCAGCGAAGAGCTCAGGGCCATGGTGGACGCTCGTGGGCGACCCCCGAGGGCCGATGGGCCGGTTCTACGTCCCGCCCACGACAGGCGTTTGACAGCGGCGCCTGGCCGAAGGCTCAAGCGGCGGAGGACGGCTCGCGTGCATTGGCGCGCTGCGCCAGCATGAACACCGGCATCGCCAGCAGCGCGCAGCCCGCCAGCACCGCGAAGGCCAGGCCGAAATGTCCGCGCGCTCCCACCACCGCGTTGGCCACGCCCGCACTCAGGGCCGCGCCCACGCCCTGCAGCGTGAGCACGAGGCCCAGCGCCAGGTTGTAGCGGCCGGTGCCGCGCGCGTAGCGCTCCACCATCAGCGGCGTGGCCACGCCCAGCGCGCCGGCCGCGATGCCGTCGAGCACCTGCACTGGGATGTTGGCCCACACGCTGGGAAAGCCCCAGGCGAGCAGGCCGCGCACCGGCAGGATCAGGATCGCGATGTAGACGAAGGCCGACAGGTCCAGCCGCCGGCTGCGCGCCACCCACAGCGCCACCGGCACCATCGTCAGCTGCGCGACCACGATGGCGACGCCCGTCCACAGCAGCGGCGCGGCGTCGGGCTGCGTCGCCGCCAGGCGCTGGTTCAGCAGCGGCAGCATGGCCGCGTTGCCGAGGTGGAAGAAGGCGCAGGCCAGCGCGAAGAGCCACAGCGCCCGGTGCCGCACCAGCTCGCCGAAGCCGCCCGGGCCCACGGCCTGCGCGTCGCCGGCGCCCGCCTCGACGCCGCGCGCCGCGGCATGGTCGATGTCGCCGGCGCGGATGGTCGCCAGGCACAGCAGGCTGCCCACGGCCATGACCATCATCACCGACATCATCCAGGGCGCACCGAACTGCTGCGCCACGATGCCCGCGCCCAGCGCCGACACGATGTTGCCGGCGTGGCTCCAGGCCTCGTTGCGACCGGTCTGCCGGCGCAGGCCCTGGCGGCGCGCCAGGCCCAGCGTGAGGGCGGCCAGCACGGCGGCCAGCAGCGCGCCGGCCGCGCCCGCCACCACCTGCGAGCCGACAAGCAGCCATGGCGATGTCGTGAGGAAGGCGCCGCCGCTGCCGAGCAGTACCGCCACCACGGCGATGGCCATCAGCGCACGCTTGGCGGTCCAGCGGTCGGCCCAGGCGCCGGCGAATGGGGTCATGAGCACGGCCGCCAGCCCGCCGGCCGTCATCGTGAGGCCGATCAGCGTCTGGTCGACCCGCTGGCTCTGCAGGTAGGTGGCGAGAAAGGGGCCGAGGCCGTCGCGCACGTCGGCCAGGAAGAAGGCCGTCCAGGCCAGGGCCGTGAGCGAGGTGGCGGTCGCCGTTGCGCTGGCGCGGGGGCCGGCCTCCAGGGGCATGGCGAGCGTGGTGGACATGGTCGGCGCCCTTTCTCGGCAGGGTCAGTGGGCGGCGAGTTCGGTGCCGTTGACGGTGTGCGCCTCGATCACGCGGCCCCGGCCGTCGGCCAGCGGCTGCGAGAGGCCCTCGGCGCGCACGCGGTCGCCGGGCTGCAGGCCCAGCTGCGCGAAGCCTTCGGGCTTGAGGTGCACGAAGTCGCCGCTGTCGAGCACCACGCCGTTGGGGGCGCCGTGCTTGGCGTGGTTGATGCGCAGCACGCGGCCTTCGATCGGTGCGTCGTCATGGGTTGGGGCGAGGGGCTCGCCGTCGACCTCGCTCAGGCGGTGGAAGTCGTACACCACGTGCGCGCCTTCGCCCTTGGGCGAGGCCGGGCGCTCGCTGCCCTCGACCGTGATGCGCTGACCGGGCTCGAGTTGCGCGAAGGCGGCTGCGGCGCCGGTGTCGTGCTTGTCGAAGACGAATTGCGTGGGCACGCCGTCGGTGTCGATCAGCACGCCCTCGTGCTCGCCGCGCGGGCTGTAGATCAGGTGCAGGAAGCGGCCTTCGACCGACCAGACGTCGATGAGTGTGTCGTGGGACATGAATGAATCTCGTGAGGAAAGAATGGGATGGAAAGGAGGGGGGCCGCGGGGGGGCCCGACGGATCAGGCCGGGCGGCGGCGCGGGCCGGGGCGGGCCGGGTCGACCGGGCCCGAGAGCACGTCCTGCAGCGCCTGCTGCGTGGCGCCCAGGCGGGTCGCCTCGATGCCGGTGCCCAGGGGGCCGCGCGTGCCCCAGCCCTGGACGTAGAGCGGCGCGCCGGGCTGCAGCAGCCCGCCGATCATCCGGCCCACGTGCGGCGGGAAGCGCACCACCGTGCCGTCGTCGAGCAGCGCGCCGTGCGCGTCGCCGCGGTCGTTGAACAGCACGCGCGCGATGCGGCCGCCGGCGCTCATCGAGGCCAGCGCAGCCATGGGACGGGGCGGCGGGGGCATGGCGCCGGGCGAGGGCGGCTGGTCGGTCACGGCGCGGCCGTTGGCACGGATCTCCTGCGCCCGCAGCGCGCCAGCGTCGCCCGCGCGCCAGCCGGTGGCGTCGATGCGGTCACCGACCTTCGCGAGCGCCGTCACGCTGGCCGACAGATGCGGCGCGAACGCGATCTGCGTGCCGTTGTCCAGCAGCAGGCCGTCGGCCTCGCCGTTGGGGTTGATGAGCCAGCGCGCCACCTGGCCGCTGACGCTGGCCGTCGCCATCGGCGCCGGGGCCATCGGGCCGCCCGGTGCCATCGGCCCGCCGGGAGGCGGCGGCAGTGCCCCGGCCATGCCGGCAGGCGGTGGCATCGGCCCCCCCGGCGGGGCGGGCTGCGGTGCGGGCTGGGCGACGGCGATCGCGCAGGCCGCCATCAGGCCGGCCAGCAGGCTGGCGCGGAAGGAAGAAGGAAGGGAAGTGGCCATGGTGTGCTCCTTGAAGGGATGTGCCATGGCTTCCAAGACGCGTGCCAGTAGCGAAGTCCTTTGAAATCAAGGACTTGCGTTGCCGCACGGGTGGCCGGTCGGATGATCGCCGGACAGTGGATGTCCGGAAACACGACAGCGGCTCACCGCTTCTTCAGTCCAGCCCGTGCTGCGTCAGCTTCGAATACAGCAGCTGCCGGTGGATGCCGAGCCGTCGGGCCGCCGACGACCGGTTGCCGCCGGCCTCGGCCAGGGCGTGGCGCAGCAGCAGCTTCTCCAGGCGGTCCATCGCCTCGGGCAATGTGCCGGCATACCAGTCGGCCGGCAGGGCGCCGGTGGCCGCGCCGCCGGGCGCCGGCGAGGGATCGGCGAGGTCCAGCTGGTGGATCACCGCGCCGCGCTGCAACGCCTGGCAGCGCTCCATCGCATTGCGCAGCTCGCGCACGTTGCCGGGCCAGCGGTGGGCCAGCAGCGCGGCCGCGGCTTCGGGCGACAGGCGCTTGGCCGGGCCCGGCGCCGCCGCCAGCCGCAGGAAATGCTCGGCCAGCGGCACGATGTCGGCCAGGCGCTCGCGCAGTGGCGGCAGGTGGATCGCCAGCACGTCGAGGCGGTAGCGCAGGTCTTCGCGAAAGCGCCCGTCGGCCACGGCCTGCGCCAGGTCGCGATGCGTGGCCGCCACCACGCGCACGTCCACCTTCTGCGGGCGGTGGCTGCCCACGGGCGTCACCTCGCCCTCCTGCAGCACGCGCAGCAGCTTGGCCTGCACGTCCAGCGGCATGTCGCCGATCTCGTCGAGCAGCAGCACGCCGCCGTCGGCCGCCTTGAAGCAGCCGGGCCGGTCGGCCACCGCACCGGTGAAGGCGCCCTTCACATGGCCGAAGAGCTCGCTCTCGAGCAGGTCGCGCGGGATGGCCGCGCAATTGACGGCAACGAAGGGCCGCGCCGCGCGGTCCGAATGGCGGTGCAGCGCGCGCGCCACCAGCTCCTTGCCGGTGCCCGTCTCGCCGACCACCAGCACCGGCGCGCGGCTGCCGGCGGCCAGGCCGATGCGCTTGTGCACCTCGCGCATGGCCTCGCTGATGCCGATCATCTCGCCGTCGTCCGGCGCGGGTGCGCGCACGGGCGCCGTGGGCGGCGGTGCCGCGGCCGCCAGCGCGCGCCGCACCACCTCGATCACGCCGTCGCGGCTCACCGGCTTGGTGAGGTGGTCGAAGGCGCCCAGGCGCATCGCCTCGATCGTGCCGGCGCTGCCCGCGTGCGCGGTCAGCACGACCACCGCAGGCAGGCGCGGCAGGGTGGCCTTCATCGCGGCGAGCGTCTGCAGGCCGTCCATGCCGGGCATGCGGTGGTCGAGGAAGACCAGGTCGAAGCGCTGCGCGGACAGGCGCGCCAGGCCGTCCTCGCCGCGGTGCTCGACGGCCACGGCATGGCCCAGCCCTTCGAGCGTCTCGCGCAGCGAATCGGCGAAATCCGTGTCGTCGTCGACGATCAGCAGGTCTGCCATGGCATCTCCAGGATGAAGCGCGCACCCGGCGTGCCGGCCTCGTGGCGCAGTTCGCCGCCATGGGCGATGGCGACCTCGCGCGCCAGCGCCAGGCCCAGGCCGGTGCCGTCGGCGCGGCCGGTGCCGAAGGGCTCGAACAGGCGGCCGCGCAGGGTGTCGGGCACGCCCTCGCCGTCGTCGGCGACGCCCAGCACGAGCAGGCCGCGCGCCGCGTCGGCCTCGGCCCACAGCCGCACGCTGCCGCCAGGGCTGCGGGCATGGCGCACCGCGTTGTCGAGCAGGTTGTCGACGGCGCGCGCCAGGTGCATGGGGTCGAACACGGCGCAGGGCGGGGCGCCTTCGGCCAGCACCAGCGCCACCTGGCGCTGCGCGGCCGCCGCCGCGGCCGTGGCCAGGCGCTCCTGCAGCCACGGCTGCAGCGGCACGGGCTTCGGGTTCAGGTCCAGCGGCTGGACCAGCGCGAGCAGGCTGCGCACCACCGCGTCCAGCCGGTCGATCTGGCCGACGATGGTGCGCAGGGCCGAGGCCTGCGTGCCGGGGTCGGCCGCCAGCGCGTTCTCGGCCTTCAGGCGCATGGCGGCGATGGGGTTGCGGATCTCGTGCGCCACGGCGGAGGTCATGCGGCCCAGCGCCGCCAGCCGCAGGTCGCGGCTGCGCTGGGCCAGCGCGTCGCGGGCGGCGGCCTGCGCCTGCGCGAAGCGGGCGGCATACCCGTTGTAACTGGCGACGATGCGGTCCAGCTCGTCCAGGCCGGTGCGCGCCAGCGTCGGCATGGTGTCGGCGGGCGCGGCGGCCAGGGCGGCTTCGAGCCCGCGCAGGCGCGCCCGGCCGCGGTACAGCAGCACCGCGAGCCACAGCGCCGAGCACACGATCGCCGCCGCCAGCGCGCCCAGGCCCAGGCGCAGGCTGCCTTCGGCCGCCGCGGCGCCGAGCTGGGTGCGCGTCATCGTCCAGGCGGCGGCGCCCGGCGCGGCGAGCGGGCAGGCCGCGACGATCAGCAGTTCGCGGCTGCCGCGCACCTGCTGCGTGCGCAGGCGCTGGGTGCCCACCGCCTGCTGCGCGGTCTGCTCGATCAGCGCCTGCTCGGCCGCGGGCACGTCGGTCTTCACGCTGCTGCCTTCGTAGGTCGGGTAGGCATACGCGCCGATGCCGCCCTCGGTCCGCCAGACGCCGCCTTCGACATACGGCGCCTCGGTCAGCACCAGTTGCAGCAGCACGCGCGCGAGGTCCAGCCGCAGCGCCTTCGTGTCGGGCGCCGACTGCGCATAGCGCTGCGCGAGCTGCTCGCAGCTGCCTTCGACGCGCGCACGGCCCAGCTCCAGCTGCATCGCCGGACTCAGCCGATACAGCCCGAGCACCACCACGCCCAGCAGCAGGCACACCGCGAGCAGCAGGGCCCAGAACACGGCGAGTTGCAGCCTCAGGGAGCGCATGGGAATGAGGGGCAGGGCGGAACGAGGGTGTGAAAGGCGAGCGGAGTATGCGCGACGGCGATGCGCCGGCCCTGACGGACGCCAGCCCGTGCGCCGAGCCGCCAAAGCCCCGCGACCGACGGGGTCGGGGTGCGCGCGGACAATCCGGCGCATGAGCAGCAGCACCCCCGCCCCCACCTCCCTGCAGATCGACTTCGTGTCCGACGTCTCGTGCCCCTGGTGCGCCGTCGGCCTGGCCTCGCTGGAACAGGCGCTGGCACGCGTCGGCCCCGAGATCGGCGTGCGCCTGCGCTTCCAGCCCTTCGAGCTCAACCCGCAGATGGTGGCCGAGGGCGAGGACTCTGTCGAGCACCTGCAGCGCAAGTACGGCATCAGCGAAGAGCAGGTGCGGGCCAATGGCGAGCACCTGCGCCAGCGCGGCCTGGCGGTGGGTTTTCCCTTCGACCTGGACAAGCGCAAGCGCGTGTGGAACACCTTCGACGCGCACCGCCTGCTGCACTGGGCCGAGCTGGAAGGCGAGGCGCAGCAGCTGGCCCTGAAGAAGTCGCTGTTCAAGGCCTACTTCCTCGACGGCCTCAGCCCGGCCGACCACGAGCTGCTGGTGCGACTGGCGGTCGACGCGGGGCTCGACGCATCGCGCGCCCGCGCCATCCTGGCCGGCGACGAGTACGCCGACGAGGTGCGCGAGCGCGAGCGGCTCTACACCGACGCGGGCATCCACTCGGTGCCGGCCATCGTCATCAACAACCAGCACCTGATCTCGGGCGGCCAGCCGCCGGAAGTCTTCGAGCGCGCGCTGCGCCAGATCGCCGGCGCGCAGCCTTCGGCCGTGGCGAGTGCCTGAGCGGCGCGCTGTCGTCGGCCGGGAAGCCGCTGCAGCGCCTGTGCGGCCGGCGCTCGCAGCCGTGACGCCGACGGCAGCTCAGGCGCGGCGGCCGGCGTCGGCGAGCGCCCGTGCGACCCGCTTGCCGGCCCGATCGCGGGCCTCGAAGCGCGCCACGGCCGAGGCCACGGCATAGAGCCACACGAACACGCTGCCCAGCAGCGCCAGGTCGGCCCACAGCGGCCGGGCACGGTGGCCGAAGAGTGCGACCACGATCAGCACCGCCACCAGGTGGGCGCAGAACACCGCCAGCGAGGCCGAGCCCATGGTCTCGAGCCAGCGCGGCCGAGGCAGGTGCGACAACCAGCCGGGGCCGAAGCGGAAGGCGACGATGCCGATGGCGGCCAGGTCGAGCAGGCGCAGCGGGCCGAGCCGCCATTTGTCGAACAGCAGGTTGAGCGCGGCGTCGTCGCCGAAGGGCGCCTGGCCCCACGGGCTCAGGTGTCGCCAGGCCAGGCAGCCCACGGCCACCACCACGGCGATCTGCACCACGCGGCGCGGGATCACGATCGGCTGCGCGCCAGGGGCGTTGCGGCTCGCCCCCATCCACAGGCCGAAGAACCACAGGAACTGCCAGGCGAAGGTGTCGAAGGAGCCCGTTTCGTTGAAGGGGATCGGGATGCCGAGCACGCCCATCATCAGGTGCTCGTGCAGCCAGGGCGTCATGCCGAACTGCGCGCCGGCCCACAGCAGCGCGCTCAGCAGCATCGGCACCTGCCAGCCGTGGCGCAGCGCATAGGCCATGACCCACGGGCTCAGCAGCATGAACAGGATGTACAGCGGCAGGATGTCCAGCAGCGCCGGCTGGTACACCAGCAGCAGCGAGTACAGGAAGCCCTCGTGCGGATGCGCGAGGTAGTACTTCAGCAGGTCCTTGACCTGCGGCTCCTCGATGTGCAGGCCGATGGCCAGCGCGGTGATCACCGTGAAGAGGAACAGCAGCAGCGCCGCCTGGCTCATGTAGATGCGCACCGCGCGCTTCCAGAACCCGCGGCGCATGGGTGCAACGCCCTGCGTGTAACCCATCCGGCCGTACACCAGACCCGAGACGAAGGCCGACAGCAGCACGAAGCCTTCCGCCGCCGACACGAAACCGAAGGGCTGGCCCAGCGGATCGGTGAAGCGCGTCGGCACGTGCGTGATGGTCATCAGCACGAGCATCAGCCCGCGCACTGCGTCGATCTCCCAGTAGCGGCGCGGCGGAGGCAGGGCGGTGTCGCTCATGGGCTGGGGGCTTTCATCGCAAGGGACTCTATCGGCGGAAACCTGACGGGATGTCGGTCGGCGCTCCATGACCACGTGGGCCATGCGGCATCGGCGGCTGCGGGTGGGCAGGCGGGGCGCGGTCCTACCGGCGCTTGCCGCGAGGTTCGACGGCGGTGGCGCGCAGCGGTTCCTAGGCTGTTGCGCCTGCTGACACAAAAGATGGGAACTGCACCATGAGCATGCGCAAGCGCCGCCGCGGCCTGTACGCCAACATCCAGGCCAAGCGCCGCCGCATCGCGCGCGGCAGCGGCGAACACATGCGCAAGCCGGGCGAGAAGGGCGCGCCGGCCCGCGGCGCCTTCCGCAAGGCCGCGAAGACGGCGCACGGCCGGCGCCGAACGCGCCGCCGCACCGGCAAGCGTTAGCGGGCTGCGCTCACGCCCAGACTGGCGATCGGCACGGTCGCCTCTTTCAGCACGCGCAGCACGAAGTGCGACTTGCTATGGCGGATACCGGGGATCTTGTAGAGCTTCTCGCGCAGCAGCCGCTCGTAGTCGCGCGTGTCGCGCACGGCGATGCGGATGTAGTAGTCGTAGTCGCCCGAGACGAGGTAGGCCTCCTGGATCTCCGGGATGGTCGCCAGCACGCGGCCGAAGTCGTACAGCGTCTCGTCGGTGTGGCTCTCGAGCGTGACCTGCACGATCACCGAATCCTGATACCCCAGCTTGCCGGCGTCGACGTCGACCGTGTAGCGCTTGATGACGCCCTCCGCCTCGAGCCGCTTGATGCGGCCCCAGCAGGTGGTGGCCGAGAGGCCGACCTCGGTGCCGATCTCCTGCAGGGTGCGGCGCGAGTCGGCCAGCAGGATGCGCAGGATGGCCATGTCGGTCTTGTCGAAATTTCCTTCGACCGACGCGGATGATTTCCGATGGTTCTTCATGGATCGGGCCCGATTCTTCGAATTTACGAAGCACATTCTGCGCTGAGTTCTGAAAAATCGGTGGCATGAACACCGAAGTGCTCCTCGACCTGCCCGCGTCGCCGTCGTCGTCCACCGCAGCGCCCGCCCTGGCGGCGCCCGCCGCGCGCGTGCCGCGCAACGGTGCCGAGGCCCTGCTCGATACGCTCGTGGCCTGCGGCGTCGACACCCTGTTCGGCTACCCGGGCGGCGCGGCGCTGCCGCTGTACGACGCGCTGCACGGCGAGCCGCGGCTTCGCCATGTGCTGGTGCGCCACGAGCAGGCGGCCGTGCACGCGGCCGAGGGCTATGCGCGCAGCACCGGCCGCGTGGGCGTGGTGCTCGTCACCTCGGGTCCCGGCGTGGGCAACACCATCACCGGCCTGCTCGACGCGATGAGCGATTCGGTGCCGGTGCTGTGCATCAGCGGGCAGGTCGCGACGGCTGTCATCGGCACCAACGCCTTCCAGGAAAGCGATGCACTGGGCATGTCGCGTCCGGTGACCAAGTGGAACGTGCAGCCGCGTCGCGCGGCGGAACTGCCAGGCGTGGTGCGCCGGGCGCTGGCCATCGCAGCCGGCGGCCGGCCCGGCCCGGTGCTGATCGACGTGCCCAAGGACGTGCAGCTGGCCCGCTTCGACGCCGCCGCCGCGCCCGCGGCCGAGCGCGTGCCCGGAACTTTGCGCCCGCCCGTGCGCGCCAGCCTGCAGCGCGCGGCCGACCTCATCGCCTCGGCGCGCCGCCCGGTGTTCTACGGAGGCGGCGGGCTCGTCAACGCCGGGCCGGCCGCCTGCGAGGCCTTCACGCGCCTCGTGCGGCAGGTGGGCGCGCCGTGCACGCTCACGCTGATGGGGCTGGGCGCCTTCCCGGCCTCCGACCCGCAGTTCGTCGGCATGCTGGGCATGCACGGCACGCTGGAGGCCAACCTCGCGATGCACGAGGCCGACCTGGTCGTGAATGTCGGCGCGCGCTTCGACGACCGCGTGACCGGCAAGCTGGACGAGTTCTGCCCCCACGCGCGCAAGATCCACGTCGACATCGACCCCAGCAGCATCCACAAGACGGTGAAGGTCGACGTGCCCATCGTCGGCGACTGCGGCCAGGTGCTCGACGCGCTGCTCGCCCTGCCCGACCTGGAGGACCTGCCTGTCGCACGCCTCGCGCCGTGGTGGGCGCGCGTGGACCGATGGCGCGCCGCGCGCTGCCTGGACTTCACGCCGCGGGCGGACGAGATCCTGCCGCAGCAGCTCATGGCGGCGCTGCAGGCGCAGCTCGCGGGACGCGACGCCATCGTCTCCACCGACGTCGGCCAGCACCAGATGTGGGCCGCGCAGTACCTGCGCTTCGAGCGGCCGCGCCGCTGGCTCACCTCGGGCGGCGCCGGCACCATGGGCTACGGGCTGCCGGCGGCCATCGGCGCGCAGATCGCCCACCCCGAAGCGCTCGTCGTCTGCGTGAGCGGCGATGCCTCGGTGCTGATGAACATCCAGGAGCTCTCGACCGCGGTGCAGCACCGCGCCCCGGTCAAGCTGGTGCTGTCGAACAACGGCTACATGGGCATGGTGCGCCAGTGGCAGGAGCTCAACCACGGCAACCGCCTGAGCCACAGCTGGAACGAGGCGCTGCCCGACTTCGTGGCCCTGGCGCGCGCCTTCTGCTGGGGCGCGCGGCGCGTGAGCGAGCCGGCCGACCTCGGCGATGGCCTGGCCGAATGCCTCGCATCGCCCGGCCCGTTCTTCCTCGACGTGCAGGTGGCAGCGCAGGAGAACTGCTTCCCCATGATGCCGGCGGGGCAGGGGCACCACCGGGTCATGCTGGGCAAGGACCGGTGGTACGAGCCGAGCGACGCGCGCACGACCTGAAAGCCTTGAGAGCCTCGCTACGGCCGGGCGCCCTAGAAGCCCGGCACCGGATTGCGCCCGCGCGTGAGCACGTAGCCACCGTCCTGCCAGGCGTAGACGGCCTGCTCGTCGACACGGCTGACGCGGCCGCGTGCGGCGGGCCGTCCCTCGCTCGTGCGCGCGCCGCGGAAGCTCAGCGTCAGCGTGCCGGGCGCGTCGTCGCGCAGGCCCTGGGCGAAGCGCGCCGTGCCTTCGATGTCGAAGCAGGCATCGCGCGGCCCGGCGGCGGCGCGTGCACGCCGGCCGCCGGCGAGGATGGCTTCGCAGGCCGCCTGCGCGCCGGTGTTGGACGCCGAGAGCGCCACGCCGTCGAGCACGCGGCGCACGCCGTCGCGCTGCAGTTCCCAGGCCGACAGCCAGGTGCCGCAGTACCCCTGCCAGCAGCTGCCGTAGGTGGCGCCGAGCACCAGCCGCGTCGGTGCCACGCGGTGCACCGCGGTGTCGCCGAAGCTGCCCATGACGCCGAGGTAGTCCACCGCGTCCTGCCGCTGCGCGAGCACCCAGCCCTCGCCCTGGCGTTCGAAGACATAGGCGCCCAGCCAGGCGCCGGCCACGTGCGCATCGAGCGGATGGCCCCGGTCGTCCAGCGGCAACGTCTCGGTCAGCAGCACCGCGCGGCTGTCCGACAGGCGCACCACCTCGCGCGGCGTCACGCGGGCCGCGGTGGGCTTCGCGCTGCCCGCCACGGGCCGGCTGTCGTCGCCGAGCCCGGGCAGCGCAGGCTGTCCCACACGGGCGGTGTCGCTGTCCTGCCAGCCGGGAAAGGCCAGCGGCATCAGGTCCTGGCGGCGCAGCGAGGGGCTGCGCGCCGGCGCGGTCGCGGTCGCCGTTGCTGCTGCCGCGGCCTGGCCCGCGGCGGCGGCCGTGGGCGGCGACGCTTCCTCGCGCGAGCAGGCGGCCAGCAGCAACGCCAGGCCGAGGGCGGCACCGCAGCCGACAAGGGGAAGAGGGCGCATCCGGGCATTGTGCGATGGCCCACGCGCCGGCCGCGCCGATGCCCCCGCGTCCGGCACGGGGCACCTCGCGCCGCACAATGCAGCCCGTCGAGATTCGAGGAACGACCATGGCCGACTTTCCCCTCGCCCAGCTGCTGGGCACCGAACTGCCCCTGATCCAGGCGCCCATGGCCGGCGTGCAGGGCAGCGCGCTCGCCATCGCGGTGAGCCAGGCCGGCGCCCTCGGCTCGCTGCCCGGCGCCATGCTCGGTGCCGACGCGCTGCGCGGCGAGATCGAGGCCATCCGCGCCGCCGTCGGCGGCCGGCCCTACAACGTCAACTTCTTCTGCCATACGCCGCCGGTGCCCGATGCCGCGCGCGAGGCCTCATGGCGCGACGCCCTGGCGCCTTATTACCGCGAGCACGACATCGATGCCGCGACGATTGCGCTGGGTCCGGGCCGCAACCCCTTCACGGCCGAGACGGCCGGGCTGCTCGAGCCCTTGCGCCCGCCCGTCGTGAGCTTCCATTTCGGCCTGCCCGACGAGGCGCTGCTGGAGCGCGTGCGCGGCTGGGGCGCGAAGGTGCTGGCCTCGGCCACCACGGTCGACGAAGGCCGATGGCTGCAGGCGCACGGCGTCGATGCCGTCATCGCGCAAGGGCTCGAGGCCGGCGGCCACCGCGGGCATTTCCTGTCGCACGAGCTCACGCGGCAGCCGGGCCTCTTCGCGCTGCTGCCGCAACTGGTGGCTGCTCTCGACGTGCCGGTGATCGCCGCCGGCGGCATCGCCGATGCGCAGGGCGTGGCGGCCGCGTTGGCGCTCGGTGCCGCGGGCGTGCAGGTGGGCACGGCCTACCTGCTGTGCCCCGAGGCGACGACCAGCGTCATCCATCGCGCCGCGCTGCAGAGCGACGCGGCGCGCCACACGGCGCTGACCAACCTGTTCACGGGCCGCCCGGCGCGCGGCATCGTCAATCGGGTGATGCGCGAGTTGGGCCCGCTGAGCGCCGCCGCGCCCGAGTTCCCGCTCGCCACCTCGGCCATCGCGCCGCTGCGGGCCCGGGCCGAGGCCGCCGGCAGCGGCGACTTCACGCCGCTGTGGTCGGGCCAGAATGCGAGCGGCTGCCGCGCGCTTCCCGCGGCCGAACTCACGCATGCGCTCGCCCGCGGCTTCGCGGCGGCGCTTTGAATCCAACTGCGCTCGCTCTGCGTACCCGACCGACGATGGCCGACCTCCAGCTTCCGCTCACCTTCCTGCACCGTCCCGCCGCCGCAGACACGCCTCGGCCCTGGCTGCTGCTGCTCATGCATGGCGTGAACAGCCACGAGGAAGACCTGTTCGGCCTCGCCCGCTTCGTGCCGCCGCAGTTCCACGTGCTGAGCCTGCGGGCGCCCAACGTGCTGGTGCCCGGTGCCTATGCCTGGTTCCAGTTCGCGGTGGGCGCCGACGGGCAGCGCCGCATCGACCGCGAGCAGGAGCGCGAGAGCCGCTTCCTCGTCGGCGAGCTGCTGGCGTCGGCGGCGCAGCAACTGGGCGTGCCGGCCGAGCGCGTGGTGGCCGGCGGCTTCAGCCAGGGCGGCATCATGGCGCTGTCGCTGCTGCTCACCCGGCCGGCGCTGCTGCACGGCGCCATGGTCTGGCACAGCCGCCTGCTGCCCGAGGTGCTGCCCGACGTGGCGCCGGCCGAGGCCTTCGCCGGCAAGGCGCTGTGGGTCAGCCACGGCAGCGTCGACAACGTGATCCCGCCCGCGGCGGCGCAGGCCACGCGCGAGTTCGCGGCCACGCTGCCGCTGGCCGTGGCGGGGCGCGATTACCCAGTGGCGCACACCATCGCCGCACAGGAGCTGCGCGACAGCATGGACTGGCTGCAATCGCTCGCCTGATGGAGACGTCCCGCCGAATGCCTTTGCGCCCGTCGACGCCGCTGACCATCAAGCTCCAGCTGACGCTGGTGTTCGGCGCCCTGGTGGTGCTGGCGGCGGTCGTGCTCACCTGGGTGCTGGGCGAGATGCTGCGCGAGCGGGTGCGCGCCGATGCCGGCCGGGTGCTGATGCTGCTGTCGGGCAATGCGGCGCATGTCCTGGCCGACAACCTGGCCACCAACGCCGACATGGTCGACCTGCTGGCGCGCCGCGCCGACGTGTGGGCGGCGGGGCTCGACAGCCCCGAGGCGCAGCGGATGCTCGAGCTGATCCAGGCCACCGCGCCGCGCACCCACCTGTGGGTGGGCGTGGCCGATGCCGATGGCACCGTGCGCGCCGCCACCGGCGGCCTGCTGCGCGGGCAGAGCGTGGCCCAGCGCCCCTGGTTCCAGCACGGCCAGGCCGGGCCCTTCGTGGGCGACGTGCATCCGGCCAAGCTGCTCGCCACGCTGCTGCCGGCCGACCGCGACGGCGAGCCGCAGCGCTTCGTCGACTATGCGGCGCCGGTGGTGCGCGACGGCCAGCGCGTGGGCGTGCTTGGCGTCCATGCGAGCTGGGACTGGGTCGGCGAGGTGGTGGATGCCGTGCTGTCGACGCAGGTGGGCGGCAGCGGCGTCGAGATCTTCATCTTCGACCGCGACGGGCGCGTGATCTTCGCCCCGGGCGGACAGAGCCAGAAGCTCGCGGCCGCCGACGTGCGCATGCCGGCCTTGCCCGGCGCCGCGCCGGCGGTGGCGACCTGGCACGACGGCGCCGAGTGGCTGACGGCCGCCACCCGGCTGCCGGCGTCGCGCGAACTGGGCGACCTGGGCTGGACCATCGTGGCGCGCGAGCCGGCCGCGACCGTCTTCGGCGACGTGCGCGATGCCAGCCGCCACGTGCTGCTGGCCGGCGTGCTCGCTGCGCTGGTGGGGGCGCTGATGGTGCGCTTCGCCGCGGTGCGGCTGGGCGCCGACGTGCGGCGCCTGTCGAAGGCGGCGCGCGACATCGAGCTGGGCGTGCCGGGCGCGCATCTGCCGCCTGCGGCCAGCAGCGCCGAGCTACGCTCGCTGTCGGAGGCCCTGGGCCGCATGACCACGCGGCTCATGGCCACGCAGGACGACCTGGAGCGCCAGGTGCGCGAGCGCACCGCCGAGCTGGAGGCCGCCAACGCCGAACTCGGCCGGCAGGCCGGCACCGATCCGCTGACCGGCCTGCCCAACCGGCGCACCTTCGACCTGCAGCTGGACCACGCGCTGGCCGCCGCGCGACGCAGCGCCCGGCCGGTGGCGGTGCTGATGATCGACGCCGACCATTTCAAGCGCATCAACGACCTGCACGGCCACCCCGTCGGCGACGATGTGCTGGTCATGCTGGCCGGCGTGCTGCGCGCCCGGCTGCGCGAGAGCGACCTGCTGGCGCGCTACGGCGGCGAGGAGTTCGTGGCGTTGCTGCCTGATGCCTCCCAGGCCGATGCCATGGCCGTGGCACAGGCCCTCGTGGCCGCAGTGGCGGCGCGGCGCCACGCGACCTACGGCCGGGTCACGGTGAGCATCGGCGTTGCCGCGGCGCCGCCCGGCGAGCCCGTCGCCTGGGCCCTGATGCGGCAGGCCGACGAGGCGCTCTACCGCGCCAAGGCGCAGGGCCGCAACCGCGCCTGCGCCCATGCCGGCGAGGCGATCGAAGGGGGCGCAGCGCCCCCGGCCTGAGGAAGAGAGACCGCTGCGCTCGTGCGTCGGGCACGGCAAGCTATCTTTTTTGTAGCAAATGGTCGCAGAGGCAGGCCGGGTGGAACCCGGGCTTCTCCGGTCGACTCCTTCAGGCCGCGAGGGGTCGCCGCAGCTTCACAGCAGGTTACCGGCGCAAGCCCTTGCCCGGGTCCAATGGCCCGACGCGCGCCAGCCGTGCCCGACCGAGGAAGACTTGCCATGACCGACCGCGAACCCGATTACCGACCTGCCGCCGAACGCCCGCTCGGGCTGATCCTCGTCATCGTCCTGGCCCTGCTGGCCGCCGGCTTCTTCGGCTGGCGCTGGTGGCAGCAGCGCCAGGCCGAATCGGCCGCGACGCCGGCGGCCACCGTCCTGGCACCCCCCGCCACGCCCGACGACGCACCACCCCCGCCGCCCGTGGCCCAGGGGCCGCAGAACCCGGTGGAGGAGATCGCGAAACCCGACCAGGCCCTGCCGCCGCTGGCCGACGCCGATGGGCGCGTGCGCTCGGCCCTCACCGAACTGCTCGGCGGCAAGAACGTCGCCGCCTTCCTGCAGATGGACGGCTTCGTGCGGCGTTTCGTCGCCACCATCGACAACCTGCCGCGCGAGCATGCGCCGGTGCAGGTGTGGCCCGCGCGGCCCACGGCCGGGGCCTTCGCGCTTGCGGGCGAGGGCGATCGGCGCACGGTCGACCCGAACAACGCGGCGCGCTACACGCCGTTCGTGCGCTTCGCCGAATCGGTCGATGCGAAGCAGGCCGCCGCGCTCTATGCCCGGCTGTACCCGCTGTTCCAGCAGGCCTACGAGGAACTCGGCTACCCGGGCAAGTACTTCAACGATCGCCTGGTGGCCGTCATCGACCACCTGCTGGCCGCGCCCGAGCCGCAGGGGCCGGTCGCCATCCGCGTGGTCGAGGTCAAGGGCGAGGTGCCCGCGCAGAAGCCGTGGGTGCGCTACGAATACGCCGACCCGAAGCTCGAGTCGCTGTCGGCCGGCCAGAAGCTGATGGTGCGGATGGGCCCGGACAACGAGCGCCGGCTCAAGGCCCGCCTGCGCGAGCTGCGCGCCCAGGTCGCCACGGCAGCGCCGGGCGGCGCCGCGACGCGGCCCTGACGACGGCCGGGGCCGGCGCGGCCTGGCGGCGAAGGGATGCGCGTACTGGGTCATGCAGGATGCATGGCGCTCGGTCACACTCGGGGTTCCGTTCCGGCCCGACATCGCGACCCATGCACATGCCTGCTGCCGCCTCACACGCCACCCCGGCCGATCTTCGCGACGCGCTGGGCTGCACCGCCGACCGATTGCTGCGCAACGAGCAGATCTCGCTCGACGGCGGCCTGCAGCTCTACCGCAAGACCGTGTCCGACGAACAGGCCGGCAGCGTCGAGACACCGCCCTCGGGCCGCGGCATCCTGCTGGGTGTGTCGCTGGCCGACGGCCACAGCCGGCGCATCGTCCACGCCCACCACGCGACCACGCACCACTTCGGCTGCGGCAGCATCTACGTGCGCGACTTCAACGAGCGCTACCGGGCCGACATGAAGAGCGGCTTCGATTTCCTGCTGGTGGAGTTCCCCTATGCCGCGCTCGAGCAGGACGCCGACCGCGCCGTGCCGCTGGGCCTGGGCGCGCCCAACCGCCTGACCGGCGTGCGCGACGAGGTGCTGCACCACCTGGCCCTGGCGCTGCTGCCCGCGCTCGCCCATCCCCAGGCGGCGAGCCGGCTCTTCCTCGACCATGTCACGGGCGCCATGGCGGCCCACGTGCTGGCACGCTGCGAGGGCCAGCGCACCGACCCGCCGCGCCGCCGCCGGCTGCTGCCGCGCACGCTGGAGCTGCGGGCCAAGGAGATGCTGGCGGCGCGGCTCGACGGTGAGCTGTCGGCGCAGGAGATCGCCGACGCCTGCGGCATGTCGCGCAGCTACTTCATCCATGCCTTCCGCGAGACCACCGGCCAGACACCGCACCAGTGGCTGGTCGCGCAGCGCCTGGCACGCGCACGTGCGCTGCTCGCCAAACCCACGCTGACGCTGGCAGACATCGCGGCCACCTGCGGCTTTGCCGACCAGAGCCATTTCAGCCGCGTCTTCACGCAGCACATGGGCCTGCCGCCCGGCCGCTGGCGGCGCACCTACCGCCACTGAACCCTTCGAGGAGAGCGCCGCCATGCCGCGTGCCTGCACCCACGCCGACAGCATCCACACCGTCACGCCCGGCTCGCTGGGCTGCGAGGAATGCCTCAAGACCGGCAGCCGCTGGGTGCACCTGCGCCTGTGCCGCAGCTGCGGCCACGTGGGCTGCTGCGACGACTCGCCCCACCGCCATGCGCGCGCGCACTTCAAGGCCACCGGCCACCCGATCATCGAAGGCTACGACCCGCCCGAGGGCTGGGGCTGGTGCTTCGTGGACAAGGTGGTGGTCGACCTGGGCACCGACACCACGCCGCAGAACGGGCCGATTCCGCGTTACGTCTGAGATCGGACGACGTTCGAGAACGAAGGGCCGTTCATGCTGAGCCTGTCGAAGCGCCGCGCAGGGCTTCGACAGGCTCAGCCCGAACGGATCTTTCCTGATCGCAACGAGGCGTGACGTGCCGTTGCGCGCGCAGGTTCAAAGCGCCAGGAAGTGATGCACCTCCGGCCGCTGCGGTCCGATGTGCCAGCGCACCACCTCGTCCTGCAGGTCGGCATCGGCATGCGACACGCGATGGTGCTGGCGCAGGTGCTCGGCCCAGGACTCGACCATGAACCACTCGACGATGCGCTCCGGGTCGGCCGTGTGTTCGTGCAGGCCCCAGGCATAGGCGCCGTCGCGGCGGCGCTCGGGCGCCAGGCGGCGCACCGCCTCCAGGAAGGCCGGGCGGTCTTCCTTGCGCACCCGGTACTCCACCTGCACCATCACCGGGCCGCGGTCGTGCGCCACCGGCTCGGCCAGCAGCGGCTCGGGCCAGTGGCGCGAGGCCTGCAGGTCGGCCTCGCCGGCAGGCAGGCGCACGCGGTGGAAGAGCAGGGCCACGAGCAGCAGCCCGGCCGCCGCGCCCACCAGCGCGCCACGCACGCCGATCTGCTGTGCCACCAGGCCCCAGCCCAGGCTGCCCGCGGCCATCGCGCCATTGAACACCGTGAGATAGACCGCGAGGCCACGTCCGCGCACCCAGTTCGGCAGCACAGCCTGTGCCACGCCGTTGAGCGTGGTCAGCGCCGTGATCCAGCCCACGCCCAGCACCAGCAGCAGCAGGACGGCCAGCCATTGCGGCGGCGCGAGCACCAGCGCGCCCAGCACCGCCACGGTGAGCACCGAGGCCAGAAGAATCAGGCCGTCGGCGTCGAGCTTGGCGCGCAGCCGCGGCATCACCAGCGCACCCACGATCGCACCCGCGCCCACGGCGCCCATCAGCACGCCGTAGAACCCTGCCGTGCCCTTGAGCATCTGCCGCGCCACCAGCGGCAGCAGCGCCCAGGCCGCACTGGCGAAGAGGAAGAACACGGCCGCACGCAGCAGCACGATGTGCAGTTCGCGGCTGGCACGCGCATAGCGCAGGCCGGCCCGGAAGGCGCCGCCGAAGTTCTCCGACAGGCCTTCGGCGTCGGTGGCCGCGGGCCGCTTCCACCACAGCAGCGCGGCGATCACGAAGACGTAGCTCGCCACATCGGCGCCGTAGGTCATCGCGGTGCCGAAGCTCGCGAGGATCAGCCCCCCCAGGGCCGGGCCGATGGCGCGTGCGATGTTGATGCCCAGCGAGTTGAGCGCCACCGCGTTCTTCAGCTCCTCGCGCGGCACCAGCTCCGGCACGATGGACTGCCAGGTCGGCCCCATCAGTGCCGCACCCACGCCGCCGATGAAGGTCAGCGCGATGAGGTACTCGACGGTGAGCGCGCCGGAGCGCGAGAGCAGCAGCAGGGCGGTGCTCACCGCCGCAAGCAGGACCTGCACCACGATGAGGAAGCGCCGCCGGTCGAGGATGTCCGACAGCACCCCGGCCGGGATGGCCAGCAGGAACACCGGCAGCGTCGCCGCCGTCTGGATGAGCGCGACCGCGGTGGGGCTGGGCGACAGGTCGGTGACCAGCCAGGCGCTGGCCACGTCGCGCATGAAGCTGCCGATGTTGCCCAGCACCGTGGCGCCCCACAGCACCGCGAACACCGGGAGCCGCAGGGGCGCGAAACTGCTTTTAGGTGCGGCTTCAGCCATGCGTGCGTTCCTTCCGGTCGAGCCAGGCCACGAGGATGAAGCCGCCCACCAGCCCCAGGTGCTCGAAGAAGGCATTGGCCGCGCCGAAGCGCTGCGGCTGCGGCATCTCCCAGAAGCGCAGCGCCAGGAAGGTGGCGCCCAGCGTGAAGGCGGCCAGCAGAAGCGCGCCCAGCCAGCGCAGCCGCCCGCTGAGGATCAGCGCCGACGCGCCCAGCTCCAGCACGATCACCGCCGCTGCCAGCGGCGCGGCCGGCGCGAGGCCGAAGTGCGTCATCTCGGCGATGGCGCCGTCGAAGTCGAAGGCCTTGACCAGGCCACCCTGCAGGTAGGCCGCGCACAGCAGCAGCAGGGTCGCGCGGTAGACCCAGGGCGATCGCGTCCAGGCCATCAGACCGCCCAGCAGGCGCAGCCCAGCGCGCCCCAGAAGCTCTTGAGATCGGCCACCGGCAACCGGCTGCCCCAGGCGCTGGCGTGCGCGTGGCCATGCACGTTGCAGCTCGTCGCGCAGGCGCAGGCCTGGGCGGCGCGGCGCAGCGTGGTCTGCAGCGGCGCGCCTTCGCGGCCCCAGGCGCCGTAGCCGCCGTAGCGGCGCACGGGCGACCAGTCGGGCATGGCCGGCGGCGGCCCGCCGGCATCCAGCGGCGCGAAGGGGCCGACACCGTAGACCACCTTGCCGCCGACCATCGTGAGCAGCGAGGTGGTGTCGGCGATCTCGGATTCGGGGCACGAGAAGAAGTCGCGGTCGGGCACGATCAGGTCGGCCAGCTGGCCGGCCTCGATGCGGCCCTTGCGGCCCTCCTCGTTGGAGAACCAGGTCACCTTCTCGGTCCACATGCGCAGGGCCGTGTCGCGGTCGAGCAGGTTGCGCTCCGGCGTGATCTGCAGCCCACCCACCGTCTTGCCCGTGACCAGCCACGACAGCGACACCCACGGGTTGTACGAGGCCACGCGCGTGGCATCGGTCCCGGCCGACACGTGGATGCCCTTGTCGAGCATGCGCTTGACCGGCGGCGTCGCCTCGGCCGCGGCCGGGCCGTAGCGCTCGACGAAGTACTCGCCCTGGTAGGCCATGCGGTGCTGCACCGCCACGCCGCCACCCAGCGCCGCGATGCGGTCGATCGAGCGCTCCGAGATCGTCTCCGCATGGTCGAAGAACCAGTTCAAGCCCGCCAGCGGCGTGTCGCGGTTCACCTTCTCGAACACGTCGAGCGAGCGGCTGATGGTCTCGTCGTAGGTCGCGTGCATGCGCCACGGCCAGCGGTTCTGCGCCAGCACGCGCACGACCTCTTCCAGCTCGCCTTCCATCTCGGCCGGCATGTCGGGCCGCGGCTGGCGGAAGTCCTCGAAGTCGGCGGCCGAGAAGACGAGCATCTCGCCCGCGCCGTTGTGTCGGAAGTAGTCGTCGCCCTGCTTGTACTTCGAGGAGGCGGTCCAGTTCAGGAAGTCCTGCTTCTCCTGCTTGGGCTTCTGCGTGAAGAGGTTGTAGGCCAGGCGGATTGTCAGCTGGCCCGCGTCCGCGAGCTGCTGGATGACCTGGTAGTCCTCCGGGTAGTTCTGGAAGCCGCCGCCGGCATCGATGGCGCCGGTGACGCCCAGTCGGTTGAGCTCGCGCATGAAGTGTCGCGTGGAGTTGAGCTGGTACTGGGGCGGCAGCTTCGGCCCCTTGGCCAGCGTGGCATACAGGATGGCCGCGTTGGGCTTGGCCAGCAGCAGGCCGGTCGGGTTGCCTGCGCTGTCGCGCACGATCTCGCCGCCGGGCGGGGCCGGCGTGTCCTTGCCGTAGCCCACGGCGCGCAGCGCGGCGCCGTTGAGCAGCGCGCGGTCGTACAGGTGCAGGATGAAGACCGGCGTGTCGGGCGCGACGGCGTTGAGCTCCTCGATGGTGGGCAGCCGCTTCTCCACGAACTGGTGCTCGGTGAAGCCGCCCACCACGCGCACCCATTGCGGCGCGGGCGTGATCGCCACCTGCTGGCGCAGCATGGCCATCGCATCGGCCAGGCTGCGCACGCCGTCCCAGCGCAGTTCGAGGTTGAAGTTCAGCCCGCCGCGGATGATGTGCAGGTGGTTGTCGATCAGGCCCGGCAGCACGCTGCGGCCCTGCAGGTCGACCACGCGGGTGCGGGTGCCGGCCAGCGGCAGGATGTCCTCGCTGCGGCCCACCTTCAGGAAGCGGCCATCGGCAATCGCGACGGCAGTGGCCAGGGGGTTGCTGCGGTCCAGCGTGGTGAACCGGCCGTTGTGCAGGATCAGCTCGGGGGTGGCGGTGTCGGCCATCGGGGCGCTCCGGGTGGGGTGGGTCTGGGCCGTGGCGGCACCGGCCGCGGCGCCCAGGGCGCCGAGGACCAGGCGGCGGCGGCCGTCGTCGATCGTGGTGTTCATGCGTCCTGCCCCGGTGCTGCGTTCGCGCGGGTGGACGGCTTCTTCGCGCACTGCGGCAACTCGCCGAACACATGCGGCTTGACCTGCTCGTGCAGCCACGAAGTGGCGTGCGTGTCGGGCCGCAACCATTGCTTCACCAGTGGCGGGATCTGCTCGCCGGCCAGGATGCCGAGCAACCCGACCAGCGCGATCACCGGCGGTGCCGGCGAGCGCACCTGGAACAGGCCGTAGATCACGCCGACCAGGAGGCCGAGCGCGAGTGCCAGGACGTAGGGCTTCATGTGCGCGTCGCCCGTCTCAGCCTTCATGGGCGTTGAACATCGTCTTGGCGTAGGTCACACCCAGGCCGTAGGCGCCACCCCAGCGGCGCGCGATGCCGGTGGTGAGCTCGTAGGTCTCGGCGCGCGCCCAGTCGCGCTGCAACTCGAGCAGGTACTGCAGCGAGGTCATCGGCCGCGCGCCGGCCTGCACCATGCGGTCCATGGCGCGGTCGTGTGCTTCGGTGGAGATGTCGCCGCAGGCGTCGGCGATCACGTACACCTCGAAGCCCTGGTCGATCGCCGACAGGGCCGGGCCGACGATGCACACGCCCGTCCATAGGCCCGCCAGCACGATGCGCGGCTTGCCGATCTCGTTGATGCGGGCGATGACGGCGGCGTCCTCCCAGGTGTTCATCGAGGTGCGGTCGAGCATCGCCTGGCCGGGGAATGCCTCGGTGATCTCGCCGAACATGGGGCCCGAGAAGCTCTTCTCCGCCACGGTCGTGAGGATCGTGGACACGCCGAAGCCCGCGGCCGACTGCGCGACCAGCGCCGCGTTGTTGCGCAGCAGGGTGGCGTCGATCGACTTGGTCGCGAAGGCCATCTGCGACTGGAAGTCGATCATGACGAGCGTGTGGTCCTGCGGCTTGAGCAGGGTCGCGCCGGGGACGGGGGTGGCTTGGATGGACATGGCGAGGACTCCTTGTTGGGGCGGGTGGCGGTGGCCGTGGATGCTGCGAAAGAGCAGGGCGGTTTGTCTTGTCGATTGGTCGGCCGCTTTGCACATTTGCCGCTGCAGCAGCGGCGGCGGGTGCCAGTGGGGCTGTGATTCATCGAATTCATTCACAATCCCGTCCAGGCGGATGGCCCGGCGCTGTTCTCTATGGATTTCGATGAATCGGTGCGAATCTTCGCTGGGCGGACGGCGCCGATGAACGAAATGTTGGCGTGCTTATCATCGAAAAAGTCGATGATCAAAAATGAGGCAATCGCACATGCTCAAGCTGACCCTCGATGCCATCGAACTGGTCGATGCCATCGCCCTGCATGGCTCCTTTGCCGCTGCGGCGGCGCGGCTGAACCGGGTGCCCTCGACCGTCTCTTACGCCGTGGCCAAGCTCGAGGAGCAACTGGGCCTGCGCCTGTTCGAGCGCCACGGGCCGCGCGTCTCGCTGACCGCGGCGGGGCGCGAGATGCTGGACGAGGGGCGCTGGTTGCTCAGTGCGGCCGGCGCGCTGGAATCGCGCATGCGCCAGGTCGCGACCGGCTACGAGGCCGAGCTGCGGCTGGTGCACGACTCGCTCGTGCCCACCGACGCGCTGATGGACGACATCGCTGCGTTCGAGGCCCTGCGCTGCGGCACACGCCTGCGCATCGGCTGCGAGGCGCTCACCGGCACCTGGGAGGCGCTGCGCGATGGCCGCGCCGACATCGTGCTCGCCGCGGGCGAGGGGCCGGTCGGCGGCGGCTACCAGACCTTCATGGCCGGCACGCTGGAGTTCGTGTTCTGCGTGGCGCCGCAGCACCCGCTGGCCCGCACGCGCCGCGCGCTGCGACGCAGCGACCTCATGGAGCACAACGCGATCGTGGTCGGCGACACCGCGCGCGCCCTGTCGGAGCGCACCGTGGGCCTGCTGGCGGGCCAGTCGCGCATCACCGTGCCCACCATGGCCGCCAAGATCGCCTGCCAGCGCAGCGGCCTGGGCCATGGCTTCCTGCCGCGCGCCTGCATCGAGGCCGACCTCGCGCGCGGCAGCCTGGTGGCATTGAAGACCGAAGAAGACCGTGCGCCCGAATCCTTCTGGCTCGCATGGAAGACCGGTGCGGAGGGCAAGGCGCTGCAGTGGTGGCGCGATCGCTTGAAGCGCCCGCTGGTGCCGGCGCTGCTGCCCCGTTCCACCTGAAGGCGGCTGCGCTCAGCGCAGCGTCTGCAGGTAGGCCGCGATGTCGCGTGCGTCCTGCTCGGTCACGCCCATCTGGGGCATCGCCGTGCCCGGCTTCACGGCCCGGGTCTCGCGCAGCCAGCGCACCATGCCTTCCGGCGTGTGGTCGAGCACGCCCGCGATGCGCGTGCGGCGGCCCATGCCGGCCAGTGGCGGGCCGACCTGCACCTGCGAGCCCGTCACCCCGGGGATGGTGTGGCAGGCATTGCAGGCGTACTGCGTCAGGGCCCGCTGCCCGCGCGCCGCGTCGGCCACCCGCAGCGGCGCATCGGCCGCGGGGCCGCAGGCACCCGGCGCCGCGCCGGGCTGGCCGTCGTCGGAGGTGACGGCCCACCGGCCGCCCGTCATCGCGGCATAGCGCTCGGGCGTGAGCGTGGGCAGCGTGTCGACGAAGGCCACCACCGCCCAGAGTTCGGCGTCCGACAGCCGATGCTCCCAGGCCGGCATGCCGCTCATCTTGATGCCGTGGCGCGTGATCCAGTACAGCTCGCGCGGCTCCCAGCGGCGGCGGGCATCCACCAGCGGCCCGGGCAGGGGCTGCATGCTGCGGCCGATCTCGCCCTGGGCGACGCCGGGGCCGCCGTGGCACTGCACGCACTTCTGCTGGTAGCAGGCCGCGCCGCGTGCGATGCGGGCCGGGTCGTCCATCGCGGGCGCCTCGACGCCGCGCGCCCGCAGCCGCACCGATCGGTGCATCGCATGTTCGAGCAGGGCGTAGACCGACTGGAAGTGCTGCTTCGTCGCCCCGACGTCGTACAGCCCGGCCTGAAGCACCACCGCGCCCACGGCCGCGCCCAGCGCGGCCGCGACGGCGAGGGTGAGCGTGACGGTCTTGAGGGTGCCCATCGGTTCAAGCCATTGTCCGACGCGAGGCGTTGCGATCGTGTCGGCCGATGCCGCCGACGGCCCGCAACAATGGGCCATGTCCTCGACGCTTGCTGCACCTTCGCGCCCTGTCGTTTCGCAGCGCGGCGCGGGTGCGCGCGTCATGCTGCGCGGCGTGGGCGCGCTCGTCGGGCTGCTGGTGCTCGGCGGCTGCGACGGCGGCAGGCCCTTCGCGGCGCAGGCCGCCGACCGGGCACCGCAGATCGAGCGGGGCCGCGTGCTGCTGGCCCAGTACCAGTGCGGCAGCTGCCACACCATCCCGGGTGTGGCCGATGCTCGCGGTCGGCAGGCGGGCACGCTGGACGGCTTCGGGGCGCGCAGCTACATCGCGGGGCGGCTGCCCAACGAGCTGCCGGTGCTGGCGGCCTGGATCGCCGACCCGCGCGCGCTGGTGCCCACGACCACCATGCCGTCGATGGGCGCCTCGGCGGACGATGCGCTGGCCATGGCGACCTACCTGAACGCCCTGGAATGAGCGAAGGCATGTCCCGGCCGGCGCAGTCGGCGCTGCACGTGGGCGGCCCGGTGGCCGACACCCTGCTCGACGTGACGACGGTGCTGACCGTCGGCGCGGTGCTGATCTTCGGCGGCGTGATGCTGCTGCTGGCGATGTCGCTGCACGGTGGGCCGCGCCCGGTGCGGGCACGCTGGTGGCTGCTGGGCGGCGGCATCGCGTTCCCGGTCGCCGTGCTGTCGACGCTCTTCGTCTACGGCGAGCGCCACCGTCCCGCCTGGCGGCCTGTGCCGCCGGCCGATGCACTCGTTGTCTCCGTCACCGGACGCATGTGGTGGTGGGAGGTGCGCTACGACGACCCGCGCACCGGCCGGCGCTTCGCGACGGCCAACGAAATCCGCCTGCCGGCCGGGCGGCCGGTGTACTTCGCACTTGCCAGCGAGGACGTGATCCACAGCTTCTGGGTGCCGGCGCTCGGCGGCAAGATGGACATGGTGCCCGGCCGCATGCAGCACCTGCTGCTGCAGGCCGACGCGCCCGGCCGCTGGCGCGGCCAGTGCGCCGAATATTGCGGCGAGCAGCATGCGCGCATGGCGCTCGACGTGGTGGCGCTGGCGCCGGCCGACTTCGAGGCCTGGGCCGATGCGCAGGCGCGACCCGTGCCGCCGCAGGATGCGCGCAACGTGCACGCCGGCCGCGCGGCCTTCCTGGCCCACCGCTGCGACGCCTGCCACGCCGTTCGCGGCCTGACCTCGCCGGACCCGGACGGGCGCGACGGGCGCCGCGGCCCCGACCTCACGCACGTGGGCGGCCGGCTGTCGCTGGGCGCCGCCACCGTGCCCAACACGCCCGAGGCGATGCGCGAGTGGGTCGCCCACACGCAGCAGCTCAAGCCGGGCGTGCGCATGCCGGCCGGCGAGGGCCGCCTGCCGCCCGCGGCCATCGAGGACATCGCCGCCTGGCTCGGCGCATTGAAGTGATGCAGGAACACGCCGACCGCTTCCCCAGCAGCCTGCCGCGCCCGCCCGGCGAGCGCGAGGCGCTGGAGCGCGCGTGGGAAAGCCCGCGCGGCTGGCGGCGCTTCACGGCGGTCAACAACACGCACATCGGCGCGTACTACATCGTCGCGGCGATGGTGTTCTTCGTGCTCGGCGGCATCCTCGCGCTGCTGATGCGCGCGCAGCTGGCGGTGCCGGGCAACGACCTGGTGGGCGCGGCCACCTACAACCAGCTCTTCACCATGCACGGCACGGTGATGATGTTCCTGTTCGCGGTGCCCATCGTCGAGGCGATCGCGGTCTACCTGCTGCCGGGCATGCTGGGCGCGCGCGACCTGCCGTTCCCGCGGCTGTCGGCCTATGCCTTCTGGGCCTACGCGATCGGCGGGCTCGCCTTCTTCTGCACGGTGTTCTTCGGCGCCTCGCCCGACGGCGGCTGGTTCATGTACCCGCCGCTGACCAGCAAGCAGTATTCGCCGGGCGTCGGCGCGGACTTCTGGCTGCTGGGCATCGGCTTCATCGAGATCTCGGCCATCGCCGGTGCGATCGAGCTGATCATCGGCATCCTCTTCACCCGCGCGCCGGGCATGACGCTGGGCCGCATGCCGGTGTTCGCCTGGGCGGTGCTGGTGAGCGCGGTGATGATCGTCTTCGCCTTCCCGGCCGTGATCGCCGCCACCACGCTGCTGGAGCTGGAGCGGGCTTTCGACTGGCCCTTCTTCCTGCCGCAGCGCGGCGGCGACCCGGTGCTGTGGCAGCACCTGTTCTGGTTCTTCGGGCACCCCGAGGTCTACATCATCTTCCTGCCGGCCGCGGGCATGGTGTCGATGATGGTGCCGACGATGGCCGGCACGCCGCTGGTGGGGCAGCGCGCGGTCGTGTGGGCGCTGGTGGGCGTGGGCGTGGTGAGCTTCCTGCTGTGGATCCACCACATGTTCGCCACGGGCATCGGCATCACTGCGCTGGTGCTGACCTCGATGGCCAGCTTCGTGGTGGCCATTCCGAGCGGGCTGCAGGTCTTCGCGTGGATCGCCACCTTCTGGCGCGGGCGGGTGCGCGCGCAGTCGCCCACGCTCTTCCTGCTGGGCTTCCACTTCATCTTCGTGCTGGGCGGCCTCACGGGCGTCATGGTGGCGGTGCTGCCCTTCGACTGGCAGGCGCACGACAGCTACTTCATCGTCGCGCACCTGCATTACGTGCTCATCGGCGGCATGGTGTTCCCGGTCTTCGCGGCCATCTACTACTGGCTGCCGGTGTTCAACGGCGCGCGGCTATCGGAGCGGCTGGGGCGTTGGGTCTTTGCACTGATGTTCGGTGGGTTCAACCTGGCCTTCTTCCCGATGCACATCGCGGGGCTGCTGGGCATGCCGCGGCGCGTGTACACCTATGCCGACGGGCTGGGCTGGAACCTGCTGAACCTGCTCTCGACGGTGGGCGCTTTCGTCTTCGCGATCGGCGTGCTGCTGTGCTTCGTCGATGCGGTGCGCGCGCTGCGCCGGCCCGAGCGCGATCATGGCAACCCGTGGCGGGCCGGCACGCTCGAATGGCTGCCGCCGCGCGACTACGGCGTGCGCAGCATCCCGCAGGTGGGCAGCACCGAGCCGCTGTGGGACCGGCCCACGCTGGCCGAGGAGGTCGAGGCCGGCCGCCACTGGTTGCCCGGCACCGTCTTCGGCGGCCGCGAGACGCTGGTGACCAGCGTGCGCGCGGCCCGGCCGCTGCACCTGCTGCGCCTGCCCACCGACGGCTGGCCGCCCTTCCTCGCGGCGGTCGGCACGGCCGGCTTCTTCCTGCTGCTCACGGTGGAGTGGATGGTGCCGGCCTTCGTCTTCGGCGCCGGCGCCATCGCGTCGATGGTGGTCTGGCTGTGGGGCTCGGACCGGGCGGCGCCGGCCGACCGTGCCGAAGTGGCGACCGGCGTCTTCGTGCCCGTCGGCGCGACCGGCCGGGGCACCCACTCCTGGTGGGCGGTGGTGGTGCTGGGGGTGGTGGACTTCGCCATCCTGGCCTCCTTCCTTTACACCTACGTGCACCTCGCGATGGCGCTGGACGTGTGCCCGCCGCCCGGCGCGTCACTCGCGCCGGCCATGGCTTCGGGCGCCAACGCGGCGCTGCTGGTCGCCGGCTCGCTGCTCATGGCCTGGAGCACGCGTGCCCGGCTCGGCGAGGGCGCCCGTGCGCAGCGCGGCGTGCGCCTGCGCACGGCGCTGGCGCTGTCGTGCGCTGCCGGGGCGTTCGCATCGGCGCTGGCCGGGCATGCGGCGGTCGGCCTGCAGCCCACGGCCGACGGCTGGAGCGCGGCGGTGGGCGTGCTGCTGGCCTACCAGGGCTTCCACCTGGCGGTGCTGGCGGTGGTGGGCGTCTACCTGGTGGCGCGCTCGGCGTCTGGCCACCTCGGGCCGCGCGCGCGGGCCACGCTCGACAACGTGGCGCTGCTCTGGCACATCGCGACCGCGCAGGGCCTGCTCAGCGAGGCCACGGTGCGCGGCGTGCCGGCTTGGCTGGGCTGAGGCGTGTCGCGGGCCCCGGGGCCCGCGCTCAGAGCGACCAGGTCGCCGACAGCGAGGGCCGCGCCGAGAACTCGGCATACCACGCGGCGACGGCCGGATGCCGCTCCCGCCAGCCGAGGTCCGCGAAGCGCAGGTCCAGGTACCAGAGCGCGCAGGCCACGGTGAGGGTGCCGATGTCGACACGCCCCGGCGCGATCAGCTCGGGATGGGCCGACAGGTGCGCGAGCGAGGTCTCTGCCTTGTCGAGCTGCGCCGCGCGCCATTCGGGCCAGCGCAGCGGCTCGGGGCGCGCCACGTCCTCGTAGCGGGCGATCAGCGCGCCGTCGAGGATGCCGTCGCCCAGGGCCTGCAGGGTCAGCGTCGCCCAGCGCGCGTCGCCACCGGCCGGGAAGAGCGAGCCCTTCGCCAGGTCGTTGAGGTACTCGCACACCACGCGGCTGTCGTAGAGCACCGCGCCCTCGTCGGTGACGAAGGTCGGCACCTTGCCCAGCGGGTTCTTTTCGATGATCGCGCGGTCGCGCGTGACCGGGTTCGCGTTCGACGGCAGCAGCTGCACGCGGTCGTTCAGGCCCAGTTCGTGGGCGGTGACCAGGCACTTGCGGACGTAGGGCGAGAAGGGGGAGAAGTAGATGTGCATGGTGTTTCTGTGCTTCTGTATTTCAGCGGCTCATCGGTCGGGCGCTTGCGCGAGGTGGCGGCCGGCGATCCAGCCGAAGGTCAATGCCGGGCCGAGCGTGATGCCCGGCGCGGGGTACTCGCCGCCCATCACCGAGTGCATGTCGTTGCCGGCGGCGTACAGGCCGGGGATCGGCCGGCCGGCCGCATCGAGCGCCTGGGCGTTCTCGTTGCAGGCGATGCCGACGGCGGTGCCGATGTCGCCCGCATAGACCTCGACGGCGTAGAACGGCCCGCGCCGCAGTGGCCCGAGGCAGGGGTTGGGCTGGTGATCGGCGTCACCCAGGTAGCGGTTGTAGGCGGTGCCGCCCTTGCCGAAATCGTCGTCGCGGCCCTGCTCGGCCAGCGCATTGAAGCGCGCGGCCGTGGCTTCGAGGGCCGCGCCGTCCAGGCCCAGCGCCTCGCCCAGCGCGCGCAGCGTGGGCGCCTTGTGGAGGTAGCCGGCCTTCACGAGATGTTCGCGCGGCCGGCCACCGGGCAGCGCCAGGCCCATGCCCCACTTCTCCATGAAGTCGTGGTCGCACACCAGGTACGCCGGCAGCGTGGGCACGGCCTCGTGCGAGCGGTACATGGCGCGCACGAACTCGTGGTACGAGGTCGACTCGTTGACGAAGCGCTGCGCCGCACCGTTGACGGCCATCAGGCCCGGCTTGGCCCGGTCCCACACGAGGTGCGGGTAGCGGGTCACGCTGCCGTCGGGGCGCTGCAGCACCGACACTGGCGCCCAGAAGGCCGGGTTGGTGTGGCCCCGGCCCAGCACGGCGCCGGCGTCGCGCGCCAGCGCGATGCCCTCGCCGCGGTTGCCCTCGGGCGACATCGACCAGGGGCCGGTGGGCTGCGGATACTGTTCGCCGCGCAGTGCCTCGCTCCACGGGAAGCCGCCGGTCGCGATGACCACGCCACGGCGTGCCCTGATGCGCATGGGGCGGCCCCGACGCACCACGGTGACGCCGGTCACGGCGCCGTCCTCGCGTTCGAGCTGTTGCAGCGGCGTGCCCAGCCAGTAGTCGATCTTGCGGTCCAGCACGCTCTTGAAGAGGCGTGCCGCCAGCGCGTTACCCAGCACGACGCGGGTGCCGCGGTGGTAGCCGCGCAGCCGGTCGGCGAAGTAGCGCAGCACCAGCTTCATGCCTTCGCGCCAGGACTTGAAGGACTTCGTGACGGCCAGCAGGTGCTTGGCGTCGGTCATCGTGATCATCATGCCGCCGAGCACCATGAACTCGGGCAGCGGGTCACGCAGTTCCTTGAACTTCGGGCCGAGTTCGCGGCCGTCGAACATGGCCGGGTCGAGCGAGCGGCCGCCCATCGCGGCGCCCTCCCGGTCGGGGTGGTAGTCGGGCGAGAAGCTGCGCGCCACGAGGCGCACGGCCGTGTGCTTCTCGAAGTAGTCGACCATGCCCGCGCCCTCGCGCAGGAAGGCCTGCTGCAGCGCGGCCGGGGCGGCATCGCCCACGGTGTTGCGCATGTACGTCCATGCCTTCTCGAAGCTGTCCGGGTGGCCGACCTTGGCGGACTGCGCGTTGAGCGGCGCCCACACGGCGCCGCCCGACACGGCGGTGGAGCCGCCCACGCGCTCGGTCTTCTCGACCAGCAGCACGCTGCAGCCCTCGATCTTCGCGGTGAGCGCCGCGGCCATGCCGCCCGCGCCCGCGCCGACCACGACGACGTCGTACTCGGCGTCCCAGGTGCCGGCCGTCATGCGCCGGACCCGCCCAGCGATTTGCCGCCGTCGACGAACAGCACCTGTCCGGTGATGAAGCCGGTCTGCGGCGACACCAGGAAGGCAACGGCCTGCGCGATGTCTTCGGGCCGGCCGGCCTGGCCCGTGGGCTGCAGCGCGAGCTGCGCGGCCAGCCGTTCGGGCGTGAGCGCGCGCAGGATCGGGGTGTCGATCAGCCCGGGCGCGATGGCGTTCACGAGGATGCCGCGGTGGGCCAGCTCCATCGCGCTCGCACGCGTGTAGCCGACCACGGCCGCCTTCGACGCCACGTAGTGCGGATGGTTCTTCGCACCCAGGTAGGCGCGCGAGGCGATGTTCACGATGCGCCCGCCCTCGGGCATGGTCTTCGCCACCTCCTGCGTCAGCGTCGCGACGGCGATGAGGTTGACTTCGTAGGCGCGGCGGAAGTCGGCGTTGCTCACCTCCATGAACTTGCGTTCGTCGAAGATGCCCGCGTTGTTGACCAGGGCCCGCACGGGCGGCAGCGACTGCACCAGCGCGCGCACGGCGGCCTCGTCGGTGAGGTCGAGCACGCGGCACTGCACGTCCAGGCCCAGGGCCTGGAGGCGTGCGGTCTCGCGCGTGGCCAGGGCCTCGTCGCGGTCGACCATGACCACGGTGTAGCCGTCGCGCGCCAGGCGCTCGACGGTGGCCAGGCCCATGCCGCCGGCGCCTCCGGTGACGAGGGCGATCGGTCGGCTGTTGCTGTGGGTGTTGTTGTCCATGTGTCCGATGACTCCGTTTTCAGGCCGAGAGGAAGCCGCCGTCCACCGGCAGCACCACCCCGTTGACATAGCTGGCCATGGGCGAGCAGAGGAAGACCACGGGGCCGACGATCTCGTCGACCTCGCCGCCGCGCGCCATCGGCACGCGCTTCATGTACCAGTCGGTGCCGCCGGGCACGGCCAGCTGGGGCGCGACCATCTCGGTCAGCATCAGGCCCGGCGCCACGGCATTGGTGCGCACGCCGAAGGGCGCCAGGTCGCGCGCCAGCGCCTGGGTCAGCGAGCGCACCGCGCCCTTGGACGCGATGTAGCCCGCCGACGAGATGCCGCTGACGAAGGCGACGATGGACGAGAGGTTGACGATGCACCCGCGCGTCTTCTTGAGGGCCGGCACGAAGGCGTGCGTGACGTTGAACAGGCCCTGCAGGTTGACCTCGATGAGGCGGTCCCACACCTCGGTGGCGTTCGGGTCGTCGATGCGCGCACGGCCCGAAATGCCGGCGTTGTTGACCAGCAGGTCGATCGGGCCCAGCCGGGCCTCCAGGTCGGCCGCGCAGGCCTGCACCGCGGCGCGGTCGCGCACGTCGATCGCCACGCTCCAGGCCTGGCCGCCCTCAGCGGTGATGCGCGCGGCGGTGGCTTCGGCACGCGCCGTGTCGACGTCGGCCACGATCACGCGGGCGCCTTCGCGCGCAAAGCCCAGCGAGATGGCCGACCCCAGCCCGCCGCCCGCGCCGGTCACCAGCGCCAGCTTGTCCTTCAACAGATCCATCCGAAATGCTCCTGACGAGGTGAGGGCGTGCCTAGACGCCCAGGTAGGCCCGGCGCACGGCCGGGTCGTTCATGAGTCGGGCCGAGTCGCCCTGCAGCGAGATCTCGCCGTTCTCCAGGATGTAGGCATGGCTGGCGACGGTGAGGGCCAGCCGCACGTCCTGCTCCACCAGCAGGATCGTGAGGCCCTGCTCGCGGTTCAGGCGCTGGATGGCCTCGAAGATCTGCTCCACCAGCAGCGGCGACAGGCCCATCGACGGTTCGTCGAACATGATGAGCCGCGGGCGCGACATCAGTGCGCGGCCGATCGCCAGCATCTGCTGTTCGCCGCCCGACAGGGTGGCGGCGCGCTGCTCCGAGCGTTCCTTCAGGCGCGGGAACAGCGTGTAGACCTTGTCCAGGTCCTCGGCCATCGCGGCGCGGTCGCGGCGCAGGAAGGCGCCGAGCTCGAGGTTCTCGCGCACGCTCATGTCCTTGAAGACCTCGCGGCCCTCGGGCACCTGCACCAGCCCGCGGCGCACGATCTCGTCCGAGGGTAGGCGGTGGATCGCCTCGCCGGCGAAATGCACCTCGCCGGCCGTGGGGTTGATGAGGTGCGAGACGGCGTTGAGCGTGCTGCTCTTGCCCGCGCCATTGCTGCCCAGCAGCGCGACGATGGCGCCCTCGGGCACGGCCAGGCTCACGCCCGAGAGGGCCTGGATGGCGCCGTAGGAAGCGCTGAGGCCGCGCACTTCGAGCAGCGGGCTCTTGGACGATTCAGGCATGCGCGGCTCCCTTGCCGAGGTAGGCTTCGATCACGGTGGGGTTCTCGCTGATCTCGGCGGGCGTGCCTTCGGCGATCTTCTGGCCGAAGGACATCACGGTGATGCGGTCCGAGATGGACATGACGAGCTGCATCACGTGCTCGACCAGCAGCACGGTGATGCCGTCCTTCTCGGCCAGCCCGGTGAGCAGGTGGTCCAGGTGCTCGATGTCGCGGTTGCGCAGGCCCGCGGCCGGCTCGTCGAGCAGCAGCAGGCGCGGCTTGAGCGCCAGCGCGCGGGCGATCTCCAGCAGCTTCTGGTGGCCGAAGTCGAGTTCCTTGGCGCGCGTGTTCCGGTCGTGCGTCAGGCCGACGCGCTCGATCAGGCTGTCGACCAGGTCGCGCACCTCGCCGCTCGGGCGGCGCAGCAGGCGGCCCAGGGTGTTGGCGCTGTGCGAATGGCAGCCCAGCAGCACGTTCTCGGCCACGCTCAGGTCGCCGAAGAGTTCGAGGTTCTGGAAGGTGCGCGCGATGCCCATGCCGGCCATGCGCGTGGGCGCATGGCGCGTCACGTCCTCGCCGTCGACCACGATGTGGCCCGCGCTCGGCTGGTAGTAGCGCGAGATGCAGTTGAAGGTGGTCGACTTGCCGGCGCCGTTCGGCCCGATGAGCGCGTGGATGGAACCGCGCGCCACCTCGAAGGACAGGTCGCTCACCGCCACCAGGCCGCCGAAGCGCACGGTGATGCCCGACACCTCCAGGAAGGGGCGTACGCCGCTCATGCCTGCACCTCCCGCGGCGCGGCCGGACGCGCGGCGCGGCGGTTGCGGTCTGCGAACAGGCCCTTGGGCTTGAACATCATGAAGCCCATGAGGATCAGGCCGTAGATGATCTCCTGCACCGACATGAGCTGGCGCAGCAGTTCGGAGATGAGTCCGAAGGCGATGGCGCCGGCCACGGCGCCGCGCACCGAGCCCATGCCGCCCACCACGACCATGGTCAGCACCAGGATGGTGGTCTGGAAGCCCAGGCTCTCGGGATGGATGAAGGACGTGAACAGCGTGTACATGCCGCCCGCGATGCCGGCGAAGGCCGCCGAGATCGCGAAGGCGCTCTGCTTCATGGCCTTGACGTTGATGCCCATGGCCATGGCGGCGACGTCGCTCTCGCGCACGGCCCGCAGCGCCGAGCCGTACTGCGAGCGCGCCAGCGCCACCGTGAGCCACAGCATCAGCGCCGCCAGCACGATCACGAAGGGATAGGCCTGCAGGTCGTTGGTCAGCCGCAGGCCGAACAGCTCGGCCGGGTCCATCTTCATGCCGTTGGAGCCGCCGGTGACTTTCTCCCAGCTCAGGAACACCCACTGCATCGCCTCGCCGAAGGCGAAGGTGGCCAGCGCCAGGTAGATGTCGCGCATGCGCAGCGCGAGGTAGCCGATGAGGTAGCCCAGCACCGCCGACAGCAGGCCGCTGGCGAGGATCGACAGCACGAAGGGCGGGTGCCAGGCGGTGTTGATGATGCCGGCGGTGTAGATGCCGATGCCGAAGAAGGCGGCATGCGCGAGCGCGAACTGGCCCGACTCGCCGATCACCACGTGCATGCCCAGGGCCAGCACGACGAAGACCATCAGGAGGTTGACCACGTACAGCACGTAGCCGGACACGGTGAAGGGCAGGGCGATCAGCACCAGCGCGGCGGCCAGCAGGGCCCAGCGGTCGAGGGTCATGGTTCTCATACTTTCTTCACCTGCGGCTTGCCGCCCAGGATGCCTTGCGGCCGCACGATCAGCGTGACGAGGATGGCCAGGAAGGGCGCGACGACGATGGCGTTGGTGGAGATGAACAGGCCCACCAGGTTCTCGACGATGCCGATGATCAGCCCGCCCAGCACGGCGCCGGGCAGGCTGGTGAAGCCGCCCACGATGGCCGCCGCGTAGGCCAGGATCGCGATGTGCGCGATGTCCGGCGTGATCAGGATCTTGGGCGTGATGAGCAGCGCGGCGAGCGCGGAGATCAGGCCCGCCATGGCCCACACGAGCATGCGGATGCGCGACAGGCGGATGCCCACGATCTGCGCGGCGCGCGGGTTCATGCCCACGGCGCGCATGGCCTTGCCGATGCGCGTGTGGCTGAACATCAGGTAGATCAGGACCATGGCGGCGATCGACGTGAGGAAGATCGCCACGTCCAGCCGCGTGAGGAAGGCGTCGCCGATGATCACCGGGTCGTTCGACACCAGCGAGGGCAGCGAGCGCGGCGTGTCGCCCAGGCCGGTCTGTCGCACCAGGCCCTTAAGGGCGTAGGCCAGGCCCAGCGTGGCGATGACCAGCTGCGGGCCCACGCCCTTGGAATGCGTCACGCGTTCCATCACCACGCGCTGGAAGAGCGCTGCGCCCACGGCCACGGCGACCACGGTGACCGGGATGACCAGGGCGTACGACCAGCCGGCGATCAGCAGCAGCGACAGCGCCACGTAGCCGGCGATCATGAAGATCTCGCCCTGGGCGAAGTTCGGCACGTCGGTGGTCTTGAAGATGGCGACGATGGCGATGGCCAGCAGCGCATAGACGCTGCCGGTCACCAGCCCTGAAAGCAGGCCCTGCTGCAGGAACAGCCAGATCTCACTGAAACTCATAGCGTTGCGGGGGCCGGCCGCGCGTCGGCGGTCCGGCCCCGTCCCTCCGGTTGGGTTACTTGGGCTGGTAGGTCCAGAGGCTGCGGTAGGCGCCGGGCACCACCGCCATCTTCTCGCCGTCGAACTTCAGGTAGATGGCCGACTTCTGGCCGGCGTGGTCGGTGGGCGTGAGCTCGATCGGGCCGGCCATGACGTTCGACTCGAACTTGGTCTGCGACAGGGCCGTGAGGAACTTCTCGCGCGTGAGCTGCGGGCCGGCGGCCTTCAGCGCATTGACCACCGTCATCGCCGACGGGATGCCGTAGGGCATGTAGGTCTGCGGGTAGCCGGGCTTGGCGGCCAGCTCGGGGTAGTAGGCCTTGTACATGTCGTACACCCACTTGAGCTTGGGGCCGCCGGCCACGTCGGTCATCACTTCCTGCAGGTACACGTTCTTGAACGCGTCCTTGTTGCCGACGTTCTCGACCAGCTGCTTCAGGTCGGCCGTGCCGTTCACGGCGATCACGATCGGCTTGGTCCAGCCCAGCTCCTGCGCCTTCTTGACCAGCAGGCTCACGGGGCGGGCGTAGGTGGTGATGAGCAGCACGTCGGGGTTCGAGGCGCGGATCTTGAGCATCGGCGCCGTCACGTCCGTGAGGTTGGGCGCCACCGATTGCACCTGCAGGTCCACGCCCAGCTTCTTGGCCTGGAACTCGGCGGCCTCGAGGTTCCAGCCGCCGTAGGCGTCGTCGTGGTTGATGTAGCCGATCTTCTTGGCCTTGAGGTGTTCGGCCGCGAACTGCACCATCGAGCCGCCGACCGCGCGCTGCGAGATGGAGAAGGCGCCGTAGATGTACTTCGAGGGCGGATACAGCGCGCCGTCGCCCGAGGCGTTGAGCATCACCAGCGGGATCTGCGAACGCTCGACGTACTCGCGTGCGCCCACCACCGCGGCGGAACACGAGCCGCCGTTGAGCGCGAAGACCTTGTCCTGCTCCGTCAGCTTCTTCACGGCGGCCAGCAGGTCGTTGGCGTTGCAACGGTCGTCCTCGACCACGAGTTCGATCTTGCGGCCGTGGATGCCGCCTTCCTTGTTGACCTTGTCGTAGTACATCTTGGCCGCGTTCATGACGTCGAAGCCGTAGGCCATCGAGTTGCCCGAGAGCGGGCCGAAGAGGCCGAGCTTGATGGTCTTGTCGGTCAGGCCGGGGTCGTTCTGCGCGTGCGCGGCGAGGGTGGACAGCGCGGCCACGGCGGCCACGAGCAAGGACTTGGCTGTTTTCAAGGCGGTCTCCTTTTTTGGATGCGGGATGGGAACGGGGAACACGGAAGAGGTCAGGACGCGGGCTGCGCGGCGGTGTCGCTCTTCTCGAAGCCGGGGCGGGGGATGAGGCCGAGCCAGGCCTGCGTGAGGCCGCCGTCGACGAGGAACTCCTGGCCGCTGATGTAGCTGGCGCGGTCGCTGGCCAGGAAGAGCACGGCGCCCGCGATGTCGGCCGGCGTGCTGATGCGGCCCGCGGGCACGATCTGCTCGCGGCGCTGGCGCACGGCGGGGTCCTGGTAGATGCCCTCGCTCATGGGCGTGCGGATCATGGCGGGGCTGACGACGTTGCTGCGCACGCCGTGCTCGCCCAGCTCGACCGCCAGCAGCTGCGACAGCATCTTCACGCCGGCCTTGCTCACGCTGTAGGCACCGCTGTAGGGCTGGGGAATGGTGGCGGAGATGGAGGCGATGTGCACCATCGAGCCGCCGCCGTGGGCGACCATGCGGCGCCCGAAGGTCTGGGCGCAGCGCAAATAGCCGGTGAGGTTGACCGACAGCAGCTGGTTCCACTTGTCGAGCGCGATGTCCATCAGCGCATCGGCGTACAGGGAGGCGGCGTTGTTCACCAGCAGCGCCACCGGCCCCCAGGCCTGCTCGACCTGCGTGGCCGCGGACTCGATGCTGGCCGCCTCGGTCACGTCGCAGTGCAGGGTCATCACCCGCCCGGCCCGGTCGCCCAGGCTGTCGGCGATCTGCGCCAGCCGCGCGGTGTCGCGGTCCAGCAGCGCGACGCGCGCGCCGGCCGACAGCAGCTGCGCCGCCAACTCGGAGCCGATCCCGCCGCCGGCGCCGGTGACCACGCACACGCGGTCGGTCAAGCCCAGCCAGTCGCCGCCGACTTGGGGGGTGGCTTCTGCCATATGCACGCTTCGTCCTTGTCTGTATGAATCACGCCCAATGCGTGAGGCGGCGATTATGTATACATGTACATCGTATTAAGGTGGTACTAACCCTTAATACGGCGTCATGGCCGCCTATATGTATACTTGAAAGCCTGTCACGACGGAGAAGCAAGGGATGAGAACGCTGGCCCAGGACGTCACCGAGACGCTGCGCGACTGGATCCTTCACGGCCAGATCCAGCCCGGCGAACGGCTCGAAGAGATCCCCCTGGCCGAGAAGCTGGGCGTGTCGCGCACGCCCGTGCGTGCGGCGCTGGCGACGCTGGCCAACGACGGGCTGGTCGACCACCAGCCCAAGCGGGGCTACCTGGTGCGTGGCTTCGACATGGAGGCCATCGCGGCCGCCTACGACGTGCGTGCGGTGCTCGAGGGGTTGGCCTGCCGCAATGCGGCCACGCGCGGGCTGACCGACGTGCAGTCACAGCGGCTGCAGGACGCGCTGGCGGAGGGCGATCGCATCCTGGCGCGAGGCGAACTGCGCCCGGAGGACCACGCGCCCTACCAGCAGATGAACGTGACGATCCACGACACGCTGCTGCAGGCCTCGGGCAACCCCTGGGTGAACCGCTTCGCGGAGCAGGCGCAGAACATCCCCTTCGCGTCGGACCGCATCATCCTGTGGGACGACCACCCCATCATCCTGCGCTCGCATGGCGACCACCACCGCATCATCGAAGCCGTGATCGCGCGCGACGCCGTGCGTGCCGAGCAGCTCATGCGCGAGCATGTGTACTACGCCGGCCTCATCCTTCGGCGCAACTACGAGAAGCTGATCGCCGAGGGCGAGGACGCGCCCGGCGCCAAGCCGCCGAAGCGGTCCGTCGTCTAGCGCGCGGCGGTCGGTGGGGCGGTGGCCGCCGTCGGCGCCGGCAACTGCCGGCGCACGTCCGCCACCTGCGCGGCCGTCACCGCATCGGCGCGGTTGCCCCAGCTGCGGCGCGCGAAGCTCAGCACCTCGGCCACCTCGGCGTCGCTCAGGCGCCAGCCGAAGGCGGGCATGGCGATGGCCGCCGGCGAGCGGACGGTGCTCGGCATGGCCGAGCCGCCCAGCACCAGGCGGATCAGCGAGCTCGGGTCCTTCGCATTCACCACGCTGTTGCCGGCCAGGGCGGGGAAGGTGTTGTCCCAACCGGCGCCGCTCGAGCGGTGGCAGGCACTGCAGTTGTTGAGGTAGACCATCGAACCCGGCAGGCCGTCGACCTGGCCGTCGCGCAGCTTGCGGGCCTCGGGCGTGTCCGCGGCTGCGGCGCGCAAGGCTGTGGGCGTGGCCGGGCCTGGCGGAGCGCCCGCTGACGGGGCGCCGACCGACTGCAGGTAGACCGCGACGGCCTTCAGGTCCTCGGCCGTCATGTGCTGCGTGCTGTTCTCCACCACCTGCACCATGGGGCCGAAGGCGGCGGAGTGGGCGGTGCGGCCGGCCTGCAGGTACTCGACGATGTCCTGCGTGCTCCACTGCGCGGCGCTCTGCCGGTCGGTGTGGCGCAGCGGCTGGGCGTACCAGCCGTCGACCAGCGCACCGGCGAGGAAGCGGTCGCCATCGCGTTCGCTGGCGGCCTTGACGCCGCCCAGGCGGCTGCGCGGCGTGTGGCAGTCGCCGCAGTGGCCGAAGCCCTGCACAAGATACGCGCCGCGGTTCCATTCGGCGCTCTGCTGGGGCTGCGGCGTATAGCGCGTGTCGTCGAGGTAGATCCAGTTCCAGAACACCATCAGCCCGCGCATGCTGAACGGGAAGGGCAGGTCGGTAGCCGGCGGTCGCGCGGCGACGGGTTTCACCGCCTTCTGGAAGTAGGCATACAGGGCCTGCACGTCCTCGTCGCTCGCGCGCGCGAAGGACGGGTACGGCATCGCCGGGTAGAGGTGGTGGCCGTCGGCCGCCACGCCCTGGCGCAGTGCGCGCGCGAAATCGGCCTGGCTGTAGGCACCGATGCCGGCGTCCTTGTCGGGCGTGATGTTGGTGGAGACGATGGTGCCGAAGGGCGTCTTCATCGGCAGGCCGCCCGCGAAGGGCGCACCGCCGGGGGCCGTGTGGCAGCTCACGCAGTCGGCCACACGGGCGAGGTAGCGGCCGCGTTCCACCAGCGGATCATTGGCCGGGCCGGCCGCGGTGCCGGCGGGCGCCGGTGCGGCCGGGGCTGCCACCGCAGCCGCCGCGCCTTCCGTGCGCTGTGCGAAGGTCCAGGCACTCACCAGGCCGAGACCGACCAGCACCGCCGCGCTCGCCGCCGTGCGAAGGGGCACGCGCCTGGACGCAGTCGCGAGCGGCCGCCTCATGCCAGCGCTCCCGGTTGCTTGAGGTAGCGCTCGCGGATGGCTGCTGCGGCCCAGTAGGCGATGCCCGCGACCATGGCCGTGGGGTTGTAGCCGAAGTTCTGCGGAAACAGGCAGGCGCCCATGACGAACACGTTCGGCACGTCCCACACCTGGGCGTAGCGGTTCACCACGCTGGTCGACGGGTCGGTGCCCATCACCGCGCCGCCGGTGTTGTGGGTCGACTGGTAGGGCCGCGTGTCGTAGTGCGCGCCGGGCTTCATGAAGTTCAGCGACATCTGCCTGGGCCCCATGGCCTTGGCGATCTGCTCGACCTTGGTGCCGATGAACTGGGTCATCGCGATGTCGTTGGGCTTCCAGTCGAAGGTCATGCGCAGCAGGGGCTGGCCGTAGGCGTCCTTGTAGGTCGGGTCCAGGTCCAGGTAGTTGTCGCGGTAGGCCATGACCGAGCCCTGGCTGCCCACGCTGGCCTGGAAGAGGTAGCTCTCCTTCACCGCCTTCTTCCACCCTGCGCCCCAGGTGGGCGCGCCGGGCGGCGTGGCCAGCTGCTGGATCGGTCGTCCTCCTGTGTTGATGCAGTTGATGCTGGCGCCGCCAACGAAGCCCAGCGGGCCGTGGTCGAAGTTGTCGCCGTCGAAGTCGTCGATGACGTGGCCGCTCGCGCCGGCGCCCACGAAGGGGTTCATCGGCTGGTCCTTGTCGAAGATGAGCGTCGCGCCGCCGTTGAGCTGGTAGGCGTAGTTGCGTCCGACCACGCCCTGGCCCGATGCCGGGTCGTAGGGCCGGCCGATCTTCGACAGCAGCAGCAGGCGCACGTTGTGCATCTGGTAGGCGCACAGCACCACCAGGTCGGCCGGCTGCTCGATCTCGTTGCCCTGGGCGTCGATGTAGGTCACGCCGGTGGCCCGCTTGCCGTCGGGCGACATGTTCACGCGGACCACGTGCGAGCGCGTGCGCAACTCGAAGTTGGGCCGTTTCAGGAGCACCGGCAGCAGTGTGGTCTGCGGCGAGGCCTTGGCATAGGTGTAGCAGCCGTAGCGCTCGCAGAAGCCGCAGAAGTTGCAGGGCCCGAGCTGCACGCCGTGCGGGTTGGTATACGAGCGCGAGGCGTTGGCGGCGGCCTGCGGGAAGGGGTGGTAGCCGAGTTCGGCCGCCGCCTTGGCGAACAGCAGGGCGCTGTTGGGCGAGGCCAGCGGCGGCAGCGGAAAGTCGCTGCGGCGCGCGCCCTCGAACGGGTTGCCGCCGGCCTGGACCTGGCCGCCGAGGTTGCCGGCCTTGCCCGAGGTGCCGCAGATCTTCTCGAACTGCTCGAAGTGCGGCTCCAGCTCCTCGTAGCTCACGCCCCAGTCCTGGATCGTCATGCCCTCGGGGATGAAGTTCTTGCCGTAGCGCTCTTCGTAGGTGCTGCGCAGCCGCAGGTCGGCCGGCAGTGGGCGCCAGTGGTGGCCGTTCCAGTGCACGCCGGCGCCACCGACGCCGGTGCCCAGCAGGAACGAGCCGTGCTGGCGGTAGGGCAGGGCGGTGTCGGCCGGCGTGTGGCGGATGGTGACCGTCTCGCGCGCCAGGTGCTGGAACAGCTTGCCGCGGATGCCGTAGCTCAGCTCGTCGGTGATGCGCGGGTAGGCGAAGTCGGGGTTGGTGTCGCGCGGCTCGCCGCGCTCCAGCGCCACGACCTTCAGGCCGGCGGCGGTCAGTTCGGTGCCCATGATGGCGCCGGTCCAGCCGAAGCCGACCAGCACCGCGTCGACCGAGGGCTTCTTCTCCGTGGCCATGCGCTCGCTCCTCAGCCCTGCGGCCCGGCAATGCTGACCGGCGGCAGCGGGTAGCGCACGCCGGGGCGCTGCACCCAGTCGAGGAAGTCGGCGCGGGCACCCGGGAATCCGATCATGGCCCACGCCGCCGTGTTCTTGTTGCCGCCGTGGATCGGGTCGCTGAAGTAGCCTTCCTTGGTGTTCTGCAGCAGGAAGCCGAAGAAGTCCTGCGCGCCGAAGCCTTCGAACTGCACGGTGCCCTTGCTCATGGCGGTGAGCAGCTCGTCCTGTGCGGCGGCATCGAGCTCGGCAAAGCGCTTGCCGCCGAACTGGTTGCGGCAGTGCGTGTCGATGGCCGCGATCGCCGCGCGGTACAGCTCGCGCGGCGGCATGCGGCCCTGGTACCCGAAGAGCGGCGACGCGGCCGCGGCGAAGGGGCCCTGCATGTACCAGAGCGCGCCATGGCCCCAGGCGCTTTCCATCTGCCGATCGATGAACTCGGGCACGCCGGCCTCGATGGCGCCGGGCCCGGTATCGTCCGAAGGAATCAGCCGCGCGACGGCCGCACGCACGAAGGCCCATTCGTCGGCATGGAAGTACGTGGGTGTGTAGGGTGCGGCGGTGGCCGCGGGCGCGGTGCCGGCGGCCGGAGCCACCGCGTTCTGGGCGACCACCGTGCCCACGCCGGCGAGCGTGACGGTGGCAGGGACGAGGACGACAGACTGGCGCAGGAAGCTGCGCCGCGCCGGACGGGACGGCTCATTCATCGCATTCTTCGGGGTGCCCGCGAGGCACCGGTGTTGTTGTGGTGCGGGCTTCGAGAATGCGCCGGCCGAGCGGCACGGCCCTGTAGGACGACTCCAACTCTGCGCCCGTTCGCGGTCAGCTTCAACTCAGCGAGGGCGCATGCGCACGCCTTGCCGCGCGGCGATGCGACGCTGCGGCGCGGCGCCTACATTGCCTCCAGCCCGGCCTTCTTCATCATGGTTTCGGTCAGTGCCATCTCCTGCGCGAAGCCGCGGGTGTAGGTGGCGCCGTCCTGCATGTCGACCTGCCCGCCGAGTTCCGTCAGGCCTGCGATGACCTTGGGCTGCTTCATGGCCTCGGAGAAGGCGGCCTGGATGCGTGCCACCACCGTGTCGGGCGTGCCGCGTGGCACCGAGATGCCGCCCCACGAGGTGAGCACGAGGTCCTTCATGCCGAGTTCGGCCAGCGTCGGCACCTGCGGCAGCAGTGCGTTGCGCCGCGTGCCCGCGACCGCGAGCGGCCGCAGCTTGCCGGCCTTGATCTGCGGATAGGCGACCGAGAAGATCGGTGCACCGAAACCGACCTGGCCGCCGAGCACGGCATTGACCAGTTCCGATGCGCCCTTGTAGGGCACATGCGTGGCGCTCGCCTTGCCTTCCGACAGCATCAGTTCCACGCCCAGGTGCGACGGCGTGCCCACGCCACCGGAAGCGTAGTTCAGCACGCCGGGCTGCGCGCGCGCACGGGCCAGCAGGTCGTCGAGCGTGCGGATGTCGCTCGTGCCATTGACCACCACCACGATGTCGGAACTCGACAGCCGCATCACGTGGCGGAAGTCCTTCAGGGCGTCGAAGCCCGGCTCCTTGTACATGCGCATGTTGGCCGCCATGGGGGCGCTGGAGTAGATCCAGGTGTAGCCGTCGGCCGGCGCGTTGGCCACGATGCGCGCGCCCAGGTTGCCGGCGGCGCCGCCCTTGTTCTCGATGATCACGGGCTGGCCCAGCAGCGGGCCCACGGCTTCGGCCACCACGCGGGCGGTGATGTCCGGGCCGGTGCCGGCCAGGAAGGGCACCACCCACTTGATGGGGCGGCTCGGGTAGGTGTCGGCGCGCGCGGGCGACGCGGCAAAGGCGGGCGCCACGGCAGCGGCCAGGGCCTGGCCCAGCAGGGTGCGGCGGGTGAGTGAATGCATGTCTCTTGTCTCCTATTTCCGTTCGGGTCCGGCCCAGGGCCGTCGGTGCGTCAGCGCGCGTCGCCCAGCAGTTCCCTGGCGATCGTGTTCTTCTGGATCTCGCTGGTGCCGGTGAGCACGCGGTACATGCGCAGCATTCGGAACAGGAACTCCACGCGCCGGCCCTGCACGATGCCTTCGCCGCCGTGGATCTGGACCGCGCGGTCGGCAACGCGAAAGGCCGTCTCGGAACAGCAGAGCTTGGCCATCGAGCTTTCGGCGCGGCCGTCGATGCCGGCGTCGAGCTGGCGCGCGGTGTGCAGCATCAGTGCGCGCGCCGCGGCCAGCTCGGTGGCCATCTTGGCCAGCATGTGCTGGATGGCCTGGAACTGTCCGATGGCGCGGCCGAACTGCCGGCGCCGCAGCGCATGGTCGCGTGCATCGCGCAGCGCCACTGTGGCCAGGCCGATCATCGCCGGGCAGTGCAGCAGGCGGTTGACGGTGATGCGCCCGAGCGCCAGCGCCAGGCCGCGGCCGGGCTCGCCGATCAATTGCGTGGCCGGCACACGGTGGTGGTCGAACACGATGTCGCCGGTGCTCGACTGGCCCGCCATGGTCTTGTAGCCCGACTCCACGCGCACGCCCGGTGCATGCAGGTCGACGAAGAATGCCGAGACCTCGCGCTGCGCCGGGTCGGTGGCGGTCGAGGCCACGAGCACCGCGAAGTCGGCGAAGGGCGAGCCCGAGATGAAGCGCTTGCGCCCGTCGATGACGTAGTCGTCGCCGTCGCGCACCGCATGCGTCTGCACGTTGCCGGCGTCGGAGCCGGCCTCGGCCTCGGTGAGTGCGAAGCAGATCGCCTTCTCGGCCTGGGCCACCGGCAGGATGAAGCGCTGCATCTGCAGCGGCGTGGCGAAGCGGGCCAGCGCGCCCACGCGCGGCGGGCCGCTCAGCTCGCCGAAGACGTGCGGCGCGAAGGGCGAGCCGGTCGCGTAGATCGCCTCCTTGACCAGCACGTGGTCGAGCACCGTGAGGCCCAGGCCGCCCATCTTCTCGGGCAGGGTCATGCCGTAGAAGCCCAGCGCGCGCGAGCGCTTCCACACCTGCTGCAGCAGCGCACGGTCGGCGCCGTGCTCGTGGTCGATGCCGTGCTCGCGCGCCAGATCGGCCAGCTCGCCATCGAGGAAGGCCGTGACCTGCGCGATCACCTGGGCCGCGCGCCCGGAGCCTTCGAAGGGGCCGGCGAAGAAGCGCTCGTTGCCGGTGGCGGCCGGCGCGGACGGGGCGGGGGTGGTCGTGGCGTCCATCAGTTCACCATGCGTGTCTGGCCGGCCCAGTACGGCGCCTGCACCGCCTTGCGCATGACCTTGCCGTTGGGGTTCTTGGGCAGCGTGTCGACGAACTCCAGCCGCCGCGGGCGCTTGAAGCCGGCCAGCCGCTCCGCACAGAAGGCATCGATCAGGGCCGCGTCGGCCGGGCGCCCCGGCTTGAGCACCACGTGCGCCGCCACCGACTCGCCCCATTTGTCGTCGGGGATGGCGAACACGCAGGCCTCCTGCACCGCCTCGTGCTGGAACAGCACCGCCTCCACCTCGGACGGGTAGACGTTGAAGCCGCCGCTGATGACCATGTCCTTCTTGCGGTCGACGATGTAGACGTAGCCCTCCTCGTCCATGCGGGCCAGGTCGCCCGTGTGGTAGCGGCCGTCCTTCAGCACCTCGGCCGTCAGCTCGGGGGCGCGCCAGTAGCCGGCGAAGATGTCTTCGCCGCCCACCACGATCTCGCCGATCTCGCCCTGCGCCACCGGCTGGCCCGCGTCGTCGAGGATCTGCACGTCGCATTCCAGGTAGGGCCGGCCGCAGGAGGCCAGGCGCTCCGGCCGCGCGGCGCGGGCGTACAGGTGGTCGTCGGCCGAGAGGCCGCACACGCCCGAGGTCGTCTCGCCGGCGCCGTAGCCCTGCGACAGCACCGGGCCGAACACGTCCATGGCCTGCAGGATGCGCGCCGGCGCCATCGGTGCCGCGCCGTAGCCGAGCCGCTGCAGGTCGGGCAGCGGCCGGTACCGGCCCTGCAGCTCGCCCAGCAGCATGTTGATCATGGTCGGCACCATGAAGGTGTGGGTCACGCGGTCGGTGCGCATGTCGGCCAGGAAGCGCGCCGGCTCGAAGCCCGAGAAGAGGCGGATCGTCACGCCGTTGCACAGCGCGGGCACGATCTGCATGCCCGAGGCGTGCGTGATCGGGCCGACCAGCCCGAGGATGTGCCCCTCGCGCATGCCCTCCGAGCGGATGAGGAACTTGCGCAGCTGCGCCAGGCGGTTGCCGAAGGTCTGCATGGCGGCCTTGAGCACGCCCGAGGAGCCCGAGGTGTAGTGCAGCACCGCCACCTCGTCGGCACGGACCTGCACCGGGGTGAAGGCATCGCTGGCGCGGGCCAGGGCGGCGTCGTAGTTCGTCGCGGCGTCGCCGTCGAGCAGCAGCAGGCGCGGCATCGCGCCGCGGATGTGCGGGCGGAACTGCTCGGCCCGCTCGCGCGTGGTGACGATGATCGACGCCTCGCTGTTGGCCGCGATCTCGCCCACCTCGGCCGGCGACAGGCGCGCGTTGAAGGGTGCCTTGACCAGGCCGGCCTTGTAGCAGGCGATCTCGATCTCGACGATCTCGGCGCAGTTGGGCAGGTAGATGCCCACGCGGTCGCCGCGCGCCAGGCCCAGGCCCAGCAGCGCGTTGGCGAGGCGGTTGCTGCGCTGCTCGAGCTCGGCGTAGCTCAGGGTGCGGGCCGGGCTCAGCACCGCGATGCGGCGGCCGTGCGCGCGCGCACTGCGGGCGACGAGCATGCCGACGTTCGCCACGGGGCGGGCGGCCAGCGAAGGATGTGCGGGATGGGAAATGATGGCTGTCTCCTGGAAGTCGCGCCGGCTGCGTGGCGCGCGGCACCTCGGAGGCACTGTTCCAGAAGAGCGGCTATCGCGGAAATACGGTTTGCTGATGCGGGGCGATCACCGGAAGTGATGGCCGGCGCCGCCCGTCAGCGTCGGCCCAGCCACTGCGCGTTCCACGCGCCCGCCTCGATCATCCGCCGTGCCTCGTCGGCCAGCGCGTCGATCACCACCTGGGTGGCGCCATCGGGCGCGCGGCCGGCCGGCGTGGCCAGCGTGTAGGTGCGCGACAGGTCGGGGCGCACGACGCGCGCCACGATCCATCCCGGCCGGGCCGGTGCCGACGCCTCGGGCAGCGCGCAGGCCGGCGTGAAGGTGAAGCCGGCACCGCTGGTGTAGAGCGAGCGGATGACGCGCGTCGAATCGTGCTCGTGCACGATGTCCAGCGGCACGCCCAGCGCGGCGGCGGCATCCTCCACGCTGCGGCGGATGGCGAAGCGCCGCGACTGCAGCACGAGGGGCTGGGCAGCGGCCAGTGCGAAGTCGATCTCCGGGATCGTGTCGGCGGGCTGGCGGGTCTTCCTCCTTTTGGCGCCCGGCGCCTGCAGAAGACGGGCCACCTCGCCCGTGCTATCGCTGCCGCAGAAGAACATGGGCTCGCGGGCCAGCGGCTGGCAGCTCAGCCCGTCGACCTGCGGCGAATCGACCAGCAGGCCGACGTCGGCACGGCGGTCGAGCATCGCCTTTTTGACCAGCAGGCTCAGGTCGTCGAGCACGAAGACGCGGATGCGCGGGTGCGAGGCCTTGAGCCGGGCGAGCACCGGCCCGATCAGCAAGGAGGCGAGCAGGAAGGGCAGGGCCACCGTGACCGACCCTTCGGGCCCTTGCGGCAGCCGTTGGATGCGTTCGCGCATCGCGTCGGCGTCGCTGAGCAGCCGGCGTGCGTCTTCGTACAGCTGCAAGCCCGCCGGCGTGGGCGTCACGCCGGCGTGCGAGCGTTCGAACAGCTGCGTGCCCAGTTCCGCCTCCAGCTTCTTGACCTGCGCCGTCAGCGCCGGCTGCGCGATGTAGAGCGTCCCGGCAGCGCGCGACAGGCTGCCCGCCTCGAGCACGGCGATGAAGTAGCGCAGGCTTCGCAGGTCCACGGCGGACATCGTGCGGCTGCTACGCCGGCCGGCCCGCGGGCACAGGCCGCCGAGGCGGGAGCGGGGCGGTCGGGGCGGTGGCGGGTCGCGAGGGCATGGCGCGGGCGGGAGGGCGGGGGTGCCAGCATAGCGCCGCGACAATGCGCGCCACCGCACGGACCCCCGTTCCTGCTCGCCGTATGACGCCCTCTGCCCATTCACCCTCGTCCCTCCTGGCCGACGCCACGCGCGCCTCGCTCGCGCTGCTCGAAGCCAACCTCACGCCCCACGGCATCCTCGCCGCCAGCCGCACCGAGGCGGCGGTGGCGCGGCGCTACACGCGCATCTTCGGGCGCGATGCGGCGATCTGCGTGATGGCCATGTGCGGCAGCGGCGTGGCGGCGCTGGAGCAGGGCGCGGTGGCCAGCCTCGACGCGCTGGCGGCGCAGCAGGCGGCCAACGGGCAGATACCGAAGTACGTCGATCCCGAAGGGCAGGACGCCGACTTCTGGTACCTCGGCTGCATCGACGCGACCCTGTGGTGGCTCGTCGCGGTGGACCACGTGCGCACGCACGGCACCGTGGGTGCGACGCACTGGTCGCGCGAGGTGGCGCTGGCCATTCAGTGGCTGCTGGGGCAGGAGCACCAGCATTTCCGGCTGCTGCAGCAGAACGAGGCCAGCGACTGGGCCGACATCATGCCGCGCTCGGGCTACGTGCTGTACACCAACGCGCTGTGGGCCGAGGTCAAGCGCCGCTTCGCGCTCGCCCATGCCGACGAGACGCACCACCACTTCAACCACCTCTTCAACCCCTTCCAGCGCGACCTGCCCGAATACCACCGCGCCCGCCTGCTGCGCCACTATGCGCGGCGCGGCCGGCGCGATCCGGGGCTGTACCTGAGTTTCGTCAACCTGGCGTTCGTGGGCGACGAGGGCGACGTGTTCGGCAACGTGCTGGCGGTGCTCGCGGGCCTGGCCGACGAGTCGATGGCGCACCGCATCGTTCACACGATCGATGCGGCACGCGCGGCCGAGCCCTGGCCCGTGCGGGTCACGCTGCATCCCATGGCGCCCACCCACGCGCTGTGGCGCGCCTACATGGGCCGGCACCAGCAGAACCTGGTGCACCAGTACCACAACGGCGGGCTGTGGCCCTTCGTCGGCGGCTTCTGGGTCATGGCGCTGGCACGCCTGGGCCTGCGCGCGGAGGCGCAGGCCGCGCTGGAGCGGCTGGCCCGGGCCAATGCGCACGGCGGCTGGCGCTTCACCGAGTGGTTCCACGGCCGCACGCTGGTGCCCATGGGCATGGTGGGGCAGAGCTGGAACGCGGCGACCTTCCTGCTGGCGCAGCGGGCGATCGAGGGTGGGCCGGCGGGCTGGTAGCGCCGGGAGGCCGCAGGCCGGCTCGCCCCAGGGCGGCATCGGACCGGCCGGCGCCGCAATCCCGCAGGGCCGTCGGGGATTTGCGCGGTGCCGACGTGCCGCGCACGCATGATGCGCGGCACCTTCCACTCCGACGCCCCGCCATGGCCAGTCTCCAAGCACTCTTCTCCGATCCCACCGCCTGGGCGGCCCTGCTCGCCCTGGTGATCATGGAGGTGGTGCTGGGCATCGACAACCTGATCTTCATCTCGATCCTGTCGAACAAGCTGCCCGAGTCGCAGCGCGCGCGGGCAAGGCGCATCGGCATCGGCCTGGCCCTCGTCATGCGGCTGGCGCTGCTGTCGATGATCGCGTGGCTGGTCGGCCTCACGGCACCGGTCATCGACCTGGGTTGGACCGGCCCGCTGGTCGACGGCAAGCCCAGCTTCGAGACCCAGTTCTCCTGGCGCGACCTGATCCTCATCGCCGGGGGCCTGTTCCTCATCTGGAAGGCCACCAAGGAGATCCACCACCACATCGACCCGGTGCCCGACGAGGGCGTGTTCGACACCAGGAAGCCCGCCGTGACCATCGGCTTCTCGGCTGTGATCGTGCAGATCATCCTGCTCGACATGGTGTTCTCGGTCGACTCGATCCTCACCGCCGTGGGCATGACCGACAACCTGGCCGTGATGGTGATCGCCGTGCTGGTGGCCGTGGGCGTGATGCTGGTGGCTGCCGACCCGCTGGCCAACTTCATCAACCGCAACCCCACCGTCGTGATGCTGGCGCTGGGCTTCCTGCTCATGATCGGCGCCGTGCTCATTGCCGACGGCTTCGGCGTGCACGTGCCCAAGGGGTATATCTACGCGGCGATGGCCTTCTCGACCCTGGTCGAGGTGTTGAACATGCTGTCGCGGCGGTCGAAGAAGCGCCAGGCCGGCTGAGCGCGGCGCCCGAGCGCGCGGCGCGGGCGCGCCGTACGATGGCAGGCCTGCCGTCCGATCCCACGCCCCACCTGCGCCCGCCCATGAACGACCTGGCCCTGGCCCCTTCCGCCCACGCCTTGGTGGCCGACCTGCTCACCCTGGCCGAATGCCCGCGCGCGACCGAGTACGTCTGCGTCACCGCGCGGCGCGAGCACGGCGTGCGGTCGGCGCCCATCGACCGTCCCACGCTCGCCATCGTCCTGCGCGGCCGCAAGCGCCTGCACATGGGCGCCGACACCGTGGACCTGGAGGCGGGCGACCTGTTCGTCGTGGCGCGGCCCGGCCGGCTCGATGCCTTCAACTGGCCCGATGCCGAGGGCGTGTACCTGACCCTCATGCTGCCGCTGTGCGACGAGGTGCTCACGGCCGCCCGCACCCTCTGGGCGCAGCCGGTGCTGCCGCAGGCCGGCCCCGACGTCATCGCCATGCCGGCCGAGCGCTTGGCCGTGCCCCTCGGCGCCTGGGCCGATGCCCTGCGCCGCGCCGAATACGGCCCGGCCCGCGCGGCGCTGGCGACCCTGCTCGTGCGCCTGTGCGCGCTGGGCCACACCGCTATGCTCGCGCCCCCGCCGCCCAGCCTGTCGGCGCGCATCCGCGCGTTGGTTGCCGAACAGCCGCAACGCGCCTGGCGCTCGGCCGACTTCGAGGCCGAACTGGGCCTGAGCGGCGCCACCCTGCGGCGTCGCCTGGCGGCCGAAGGCGGCTCGCTGGTCGATGCCATCGCCGAAGCGCGCCTGGCCTGCGCCCTGCATCTGCTCTACACCACCCGCTGGCCCGTGAAGACCGTCGCCGCGCGCGTGGGGTACCGGTCGGTGGCCACGTTCTCGCGAAGGTTCGCGCAGCGCTACGGGGTGGAGGCGGGGGCGATCGGCAACGCGTGAGGGTGGGCGTTCGTCAGAGAGAGAGCGCGCCGGAAGCAGTCTGTAGGGCCGCGGCGATCTCGTCTTCGCTGCGCCCTCCCTGGATGGCCGTGTGCCCCCCGAAGATGAAATGGGGAACGGAACGAACGCCGGCCTGCGCGGCCTTCAACGCTTCCGCTTCTACGCGACGATGCTGTTCGGGGTCGAGGGCGATGGCACGCGCCCGATCGCGGTCGAATCCGTGGTCGGCGGCGATGTCGGCCAGCACGTCCGCGTCGGCGATGTTCTTCGCTGCGAGGAAGTACGCATCGGTGATTGCAACTGCAAGCCGGTGCTGCGCGTTCAACCCAGCAGCCGCCAGAATCACCGCATGGGCGGCCTGGGTCGGAAAGGTCCAGAGCTGGCGGCCGAGATCCAGTTCGAAGCCCGAAGCGCGGGCTTCTCCTTCGGGACGGGCGAAGGCGATTTTCGGATCGGTGATGCCGTAGCGTGAGCGCAGCAAGTCGGGAATGTAGAGGCCACCTGCAGGCGCATCGGGCAGCAGCAGGACGGGATGCTGCCGAATGTCAACCGGCAGGTGAGGGAAGCGCTCCGCCAGCACTTTGTCGAGACGGTGGTGCCCCACGATGCACCACGGGCATGTGATTTCGGTGTAGAGGTCGATTTGCATGGCCATGTTCTCATCCGCGTTGGCTGTTGGCGTGGAGGACAAATTTGGAGCGTCCTCCAGACCGTTCTCGCGTCGTTCACGCGTCAATGGTTGGCGATCCCTGGCGCAGCACGAACGAACTGCCTGGCGGTCACTTGATCGACCAGAAACCTCGCGAGATTGCCTCTGGAGAGATTCATGCCGAGTCGGGTCTTTCCATACCAGCCCACATCCACACTGCCATCGGCAGGACCATCCTTGAGATTCGGGATACGTACCAGCGTCCAGTCCAAGTCCGACTTGGCGATCAAATTGCCAGTCGCCACGATGTCCTCATACCCCTTGCGCGCAATCACCTTGAACAGCAGTGCGGACGCATGGGTGCTGAAGGCAAAGCCATCTTCTGGATCACGATAGGCAGCCGTCGAAATCTGGATGAGGCGGCGCACGCCTGCGTGCTTCATCGCGGCGATGACGTGGGTCAAGCCGTGCATGACCGGCTTGTCGCCCTGCACCTTGAGACTGTTGGGACCCAGGGCGCTGATGACTGCGTCGGCACCCTGGATGCACTTTGCAATGGCACTCTGGTCTTGCAGGTCGCCGACGACGATTTCCACCCTTCCCGCGAACGACGCGAGTTTCCTGGCGTCGCGCGTATAGACCGACAGCGTGTAGCCCTGTTTCAAGGCTTCCTCGATGATGTGCCTTCCGGTCGGCCCGGTTGCACCGAACAGCGCGATGGTCTTTGTCGCGGCCATGAGGTCACGCGGCCTTCGCCAGCAAGGCTTCGATGGCCGTTTCGGCGTTGGCGATGGCGGCCTTCACCGCATCGGCGCCGAGAACCGTGCCTTCGACACGCACCACTTCAACGTCGGTCAGGCCGATGAAGCCGAGCAGGTGCAGCAGATAGTGGGTCTGGAAGTCGAACGGTGCCCAGGCACCCTCCGAGAACACGCCGCCCGCAGCGGTCACGAGGTAGACCTTCTTGCCGGTGAGCAGCCCTTTCGGCCCCGTGTCGCCATAGCCGAAAGTGACGCGCGGCCAAGTGACGTGATCGAACCACGCCTTGAGCTGTGAGGGCAAGCCGAAGTTGATCATGCCCGACCCGAGCACGATCACGTCGGCGGCCTTCAGTTCATCGACCAGGTCTTGGGCGACCTTCACCGCTTCCGCCTGTTCCAGGGTGCGATCTTCGGGCGCCGTGATCCGGCCCTGGATGTAGGCCGCCGTGATGTGCGGCGGCGGATTCGCGGCGAGGTCGCGCACGGTCAGAGTGCCGCCGGTGCGGGCCTGGATGCCCTCCGCGATTTCGTTGGCAAAGCGGGTGGACAGGCTGTCGGCACCGCGCGGGCTGGAAGTGATTAGCAAGGTGTGGCCCATGAAGGCTCCTAGGTATTAAAAAAGAACCAAGTCGGAAAGATATCCTGACTTATCAATTCATACGAAGGATGGTATGGTTCCCACCGCGTCCCCACAAGAAGGCACATCCATGTCACCTGGTCACATCGCGCTGCCTGCCGATATGCCCGCCCCCGAGACGGGCGGCTGTCTGGCCACCCGGCAGATCCTGGACCGCATCGGCGACAAATGGAGCCTCTACATCGTCGCGATGCTGGCCCACGGCCCACGTCGCTTCAATGAACTCAAGCGCGGCATCGACGGCATTTCCCAGCGGATGCTCACGCTGACCTTGCGCGGCCTGGAACGCGACGGACTGGTCACGCGAACGATGTATCCGACCATTCCTCCTCGCGTCGACTACGAACTCACCGACATGGGGCAAACGCTGCTGACGCCTGTGATGGCACTGGTCAACTGGGCGAACGACAACCAGGCCGCCATTGCCGACGCGCGTCAACGTTTTGACGACAAGCCGGAGCCGGATCAGGTCTTGATCCAGGGCGTTGTCTACGAGCGTCGATAGCGATTTCGAGGGCGCTGGAAGGAAGACGACAGCTCTCGCCGCCCCCGTACACAGCGATCCGACGCCGCACGGCCTTGAGCGAATCGCGCACCGAACTGAGCAACCCGCATCGCGCTGCACCCGCACCATGAGGGGGTCGCGGGATGGCGCCGCGACATCCTCATTTCGGAGCCCGCCTTGCCCATCGTTTCTTTTCCCGGCCGCCTGCGGCGTGCCCTGTGCGGCGCCACCTTTGGTGCCATCACGCTGGCCTTGAGCGCCGGCGCCTTGGCGCAACCCGCTTCGTCCGCGCCCGCAGCTGCATCCTCTGCACCCTCAGCGCTCCAGCAGGTCCCCGGCTACTACCACCAGGCCATCGGTTCGCTGCGTGTCACGGCGCTCTTCGACGGCGTGGTGCAGTTGCCGCGCTCGCAGATCCAGGGCCTCACGCCTACCGCCATCGACGCGCTGCTGCAGCGACGTTACGTGCCCGAGTCGCCGCAGGGGCTGCAGACAGCGGTCAACGCCTACCTGGTCCACATCGGCGGGCGGCGTGTGCTCGTGGATGCGGGCACGGCCGATTGCTTTGGGCCGGGCTTGGGGCAGGTGACCGCCAACCTGCAGGCGGCGGGCGTGTCGCCCGCGCAGGTGGACGACGTGCTGCTCACGCATGCCCACCCCGATCATCTGTGCGGCGTGCTGGGTGCCGACGGCGCGCGCGCCTTTCCCAACGCCACGCTGTGGCTGGACGACACCGAGCTGCGCTACTGGGAAGGGCCCGAGGCCGAGGCGCGCACGCCGCCGGCGCTGCGCTTCGTGGTCGGGCAGGCAAGGCGCGCGCTCGCGCCCTACCAGGCGGCCGGCCGGGTGCGCAGTTTCAAGCCGGGCGATGCGGGACTGCCCGCCGGCATCCGGGCACTGCGGTCGCCGGGGCACACGCCGGGCCACACCTCGTACCTGATCGATGGCGGCGATGCACAGAAGCTGCTGGTGTGGGGCGACGTGGTGCACTACCGCGTGGTGCAGTTCGCGCGGCCATCGGCCAGTTTCGAGGCGGACGTGGACCGTGCGCGTGCGATCGCTTCGCGCCGGCAGTTGCTGGCGCAGGCCGCGCGTGCGGGCTGGTGGGTGGCGGGAGCGCACTTGCCGTTTCCTGGGCTGGGTCACGTGCGCGCCGAAGGTGGCGCTTATGCATGGGTGCCCGCTGAGTTCTCGCCGCTGCCCGTCGCAGGGCGTTGAAGGCCACCGCAGCGGCTGTTGCCGAGGAGCCTCCAAGGGCGGGCCTGGAAAGCCAGGCAGAACACCGCGCGCCTCCCAAGCGTGCGGGTGTGCGGGCGCGAACCCAAGCGCTCAGGCGTGCGCGCTGGCGCTCGCGAACAGCTCGACCATCGCCTTGTTGAAGGCCGGAATGTCGTCGGGCTTGCGGCTGGTGACCAGCGGCCCGTCGACCACGACCTGTTCGTCGACCCATTGCGCACCGGCGTTCGTGAGGTCGACGCGCAGCGAGGGCCACGAGGTCATGCGGCGGTCCTTCGCGCCGCCGGCATCGATCAGGGTCCACGGGCCGTGGCAGATGGCGGCGACGGGCTTGCCCGCCTCGACGAAGGCGCGCACGAAGGCGATCGCCTTGGGTTCCAGGCGCAGCGCGTCGGGGTTGACGACGCCGCCGGGCAGCAGCAGGGCGTCGTAGTCGCCGGGTTTCGCACCGTCCAGCTGCGCCTCGACCGCGAAGGTGTCGGCCTTGTCGTGATGGTTCCAGCCTTGCACCTTGGCGCCGGCGGGCGAGACGATGTGGGTGGTGGCGCCGGCAGCGTCGAGCGCGCGGCGCGGCCCGGTCAGTTCGACCTGTTCGAAGCCGTCGGTGACGAGGATGGCGACCTTGAGGTCCTGCAGTGTCTTGGATGGCATGGTGTGTCCCTTGGGGTTGGAGAGGAAAGAATGGAGAGGGGCGAAGGGCAGGGCGTGCGGTGGCGCCATGGCTGCGCGCGGGGATGCCGTCATGGCGCTTCGTCGGTGAGATCGACCGTCCCAGCGCCCCGCCGAACGATCAGTCTGCGCCTGTGCGATGCCCATGTGGTCGGCCGGTCCCGTGCGGGCACGTAGGAGCAGACAACACCTCGTGCCGTGGTCGGCGCGGCCTTCCTAGAATGCGGCGCCCGCGCCCCGCGCAATCCCCCCACACCGAACCAGGAGACCGCCATGAAGGAAGACAGCATCGAATTCGAATCGCGCGACGGCATCCGCATCCAGGCCTGGCGCTGGGCGCCCGAGGGCACGCCGCGCGGCGTGGTGCAGGTGCAGCACGGCCTGGGCGAGCACGGAGGGCGCTACCGCCGTTTCGGCGAGGCACTGACCGCCGCAGGCTATGTCGTCTATGCCCCCGACGGCCGAGGCTCGGGCCGCACGGCCGAGGGCCGCTACGGGCACTGGGGCCGCGACGGCTGGCCGGGCTGGGTCGACGACCTCGTGCAGCTCGATCAACGCATCCGGCAGGAGCATCCGGGGTCGAAGCTGGCGCTGGTCGGCCACAGCATGGGGAGCTTCGCCACGCAGCAGTTCCTGCTCGACCATTCGTCCGAGGTCGACGCGGCGGTGCTGCTGGGCTCGACGGAGGTCTCGGGCATCGTGGCGATGATGACGGCGCCGGGGCCGGTGGACCTGAGCGCGCTGAACCAGGGCTTCGAGCACCGCACCGGCTTCGAGTGGCTCAGCCGCGATGCCGCGGAGGTCGACGCCTACTGTGCCGACCCCGCCTGCGGCTTCGTGCCCGAGCCCTTCGTGGGCATCGAGACGCTGGCGCGCGCCGCCGACCCCGCGGTGCTGGCCGGCATCCGCGCCGACCTGCCGATCCTCATCCTTTCCGGCGATGCCGACCCGATCGCCGGCGGCGGCGCGGCGCTGCAGGTGGTGGCGCAGCGCTACCGCGATGCGGGCGTGCGCGATGTCGAACTCACCCTGTACCCGCAGGCGCGGCACGAACTGCTGAACGAGACGAACCGCGACGAGGTCACGGCGCGGATCGTGGGCTTCCTGGACCGCACCATCGGCCGCTGACGCCGCCGGGGCGGCGGGTGCCGTGTCAGGCCTTCTCGTACTCGGACAGCGGCACGCAGCTGCAGAACAGGTTGCGGTCGCCGTACACGTTGTCGACGCGGCCCACGGGCGACCAGTACTTGGCGTGCCGCAGGGCGGCCAGCGGGAAGGCGGCGATCTCGCGCGAGTAGGGATGCTTCCACTCGGTGGCGGCCAGCGTGGGGGCCGTGTGCGGCGCGTTCTTGAGCGGGTTGTCGTCCTTGGGCCAGACGCCTTCCTCGATGCGGCGGATCTCGCCGCGGATCGCGACCATGGCGTCGATGAAGCGGTCCAGTTCGGCCAGGGGCTCGCTTTCGGTCGGTTCGACCATCAGCGTGCCGGCGACCGGGAAGCTCAACGTGGGTGCATGGAAGCCGTAGTCGATGAGGCGCTTGGCCACGTCCTCGGCCGTGACGCCGCTCGTGTCCTTGAGCGGGCGCAGGTCCAGGATGCACTCGTGCGCCACGTGCCCCTTGCCTTCCGCGGTTTGGCTGGCGTACAGCGTGGGGTAGTGCGATGACACGCGGGCGCTGATGTAGTTGGCGCTGAGGATGGCGGTTTCGGTGGCCGCCGTGAGGCCCGAGGCGCCCATCATGCGGATGTACATCCAGCTGATCGGCAGCACCGCGGCGTTGCCCAAGGGCGCCGCGGACACCGCGCCGACCGTCGCCTGCTCGCCCGCCGTCGCGTGCCCGGGCAAGAAGGGCACCAGGTCTTCGACCACGCACACCGGCCCGACGCCGGGGCCGCCGCCGCCGTGCGGGATGCAGAAGGTCTTGTGCAGGTTCAGGTGGCTCACGTCGCCGCCGAATTCGCCGGGCGCGGCCACGCCCACCAGCGCGTTCATGTTGGCGCCGTCGACGTACACACGACCGCCGTGCGCATGCACGATCTCGCACAGCTCCTTGACGCGCGTCTCGAACACGCCGTGCGTGCTGGGGTAGGTGATCATCACGCAGGCCAGGTCGGCCGCGTGTTGTTCACAGGCGCGCTTCAGGTCGTCGATGTCGACGTTGCCCTGGCTGTCGCAGGCCGTCACCACCACCTGCATGCCGGCCATCTGCGCACTGGCCGGGTTGGTGCCGTGGGCCGACGAGGGGATCAGGCAGACCTTGCGGTGCGCCTCGCCGCGGCTCGCGTGCCAGGCCTGGATGGCCAGCAGGCCCGCGTACTCGCCCTGCGAGCCGGCGTTGGGCTGCAGGCTGATGCCGGCATAGCCCGTCGCCTCGCACAGCCACGCGCGCAACTGCTCGTCGAGCTGCCGGTAGCCGGCGAGCTGCTCGGCCGGCGCGAAGGGGTGCACGTTCGCGAACTCGGGCCAGGTGATGGGGATCATCTCGCTGGTTGCGTTGAGCTTCATGGTGCAGCTGCCCAGGGGGATCATGCTGCGGTCCAGCGCGAGGTCCTTGTCGGACAGGCTGCGGATGTAGCGCAGCATGGCGGTCTCGCTGCGGTGGGTGTTGAACACCGGGTGCGTGAGGAAGGCGCTGGTGCGGCGCAGGTCGGGCGGCAGGCGCGGTGCGGTGTCGGCGGCGAGCTGCTCGAAGCGCGGCATCGGCGTGCTGACCCCCGACTCGTAAGGCACGAACAGCGCCCACAGCGCCTCGATGTCGCTGCGGGTGTGGGTCTCGTCCAGCGAGATGCCCAGGTGCTGCTGCAGGCGGCAGCGCAGGTTGATGCCGGCGGCCGTGGCGCGCGCCAGGATGGCGGGCGTGTCGTCGCCCGTCCTGACGGTGATCGAGTCGAAGGCCGTGTCGTGCACCAGCTCGCGGCCCATCTGCTCGAGCCCGCGCGCCAGCACGGCGGTGAGCAGCGCCACGCGTTGGGCGATGCGCGTGAGGCCCAGCGGCCCGTGGTAGACCGCGTACATGCTTGCCACCACCGCCGGCAGCACCTGCGCCGTGCAGATGTTGGAAGTCGCCTTCTCGCGGCGGATGTGCTGCTCGCGCGTCTGCAGCGCGAGGCGGTAGGCCGGCGCACCGTGCGCATCGACGCTCACGCCCACCAGGCGGCCCGGCAGCGATCGCTTGAAGGCATCGCGGCAGGCCAGGTACGCGGCATGCGGCCCGCCCGCGCCCATCGGCATGCCGAAGCGCTGCGTGCTGCCGCAGACGATGTCGGCGTCCCATTCACCGGGCGGCGTGAGCAGGGTCAGCGCCAGCAGGTCGGCCGCGACGCAGAAGGCCGCGCCTCTCTCGTGCGCCACGCCGACGAGCGGGCGCAGGTCGTGCACCTGCCCGGTGGTGCCGGGGTACTGCGCCAGCACGCCGAAGAAGTCGCCGCCGGCCATGAGGTGCGGCAGCGTCTCGGTGGCCGTGCTCACCTTGAGCTCGATGCCCAGCGGCGCGGCGCGCGTGCGGATCACCTCGATGGTCTGCGGATGGCAGTCGCCGGCCACGATGAACACGTTGCTGCGGCTCTTGACGCTGCGTTTGGCCAGCGTCATCGCCTCGGCCGCCGCGGTGGCCTCGTCGAGCATCGAGGCGTTGGCGATCGCCATGCCGGTGAGGTCCGTCACCATGGTCTGGAAGTTGACCAGCGCCTCCATGCGGCCTTGCGAGATCTCGGCCTGGTAGGGCGTGTAGGCGGTGTACCAGGCCGGGTTCTCGAGGACGTTGCGCAGGATCACGCCCGGCGTGTGCGTGCCGTAGTAGCCCTGGCCGATGAAGTTCTTCGCCACCTTGTTCTTCGCCGCGATGGCCTTGAGCTCCGCCAGCGCCTCGGCCTCGGTGGCCGGCGCGGGCAGCTTCATCGCCCGGCTGCGCCGGATCGCGGTCGGGACGATGCCGTCGATCAGCTCGGTGCGCGAACGCGCCTGCACCGCCCGCAGCATCGCCGCCTCGTCCTCTGGCGTGAGACCGATGTGGCGACCGGCGAAAGCGTCGGCATGTTCGAGGGCGGCAAGGGGCGGGAAGTCGGCGGGGGAGGTCATGGCGATGGACAGGGTCGGGATGCGGGAGCGGACAGCCGGACGCAGAGGACGCAGAGATTCCGCAGAGGACGCAAAAAAGTCAGATCCATTTCTCTGGCTGTTCTTTTGCGTCCTCTGCGAAACCTTCGCGTCCTCTGCGTCCGGAAGTCCGCATTCAGGATTCGGCCGAGAACTTCTCGTAGGCCGTCGCGTCGAGCAGCGCGTCGAGCTGGGCCGGCTCCGACAGGCGCACCTTGAAGAACCAGCCGGCGCCGGTGGGGTCGCTGTTGGCGAGCGAGGGATCGGCGCGCAGCGCCTCGTTGACCTCGGTGATCTCGCCGGTCACGGGCATGTACACGTCGGCAGCGGCCTTGACCGACTCCACCACGCCGGCCACCTCGCCCTGCGTGAAGGCCTTGCCCACCTCGGGCAGGTCGACGAAGACCACGTCGCCCAGCGCGTCCTGCGCATGCACCGTGATGCCGACTGTGGCGGCGGCGTTGTCGTCGGTCTGGACCCACTCGTGGTCCTTGGTGTACTTGACGTTGCTCATGAAGACTCCTCGTGGATGGGATGGAAAAGATGAGGGAGAGAAAAAGGAAAGGACGCTCAGCCTCGGAAGTAGCGCGCCGGCACGAAAGGCATCTGCGTGACCTCCATCGGCACGGCCTTGCCGCGCACGATGGCGTCGATGCGGGTGCCGGGCTCGGCGTAGGCGGTGGCGAGGTAGGCCATGGCGATCGGGCGGTCCACCGTGGGGCCGAGCAGGCCGCTGGTGACGATGCCGATGTCCGTGCCTTCGGCGTTGCGCAGCACCGTGCCGTCGCGCACGGGCACGCGCTCCAGCGCCACCAGGCCGACGCGCCTGCGCTTCAGGGTCTGGTGGTCCAGATGTCCTGCCGCGCCCGTCGACGCGGCGAGCTGCGCCAGCACCTTCGCGGCGCCGGGAAAGCCGCCCTCGCGCGCACCGCCGGCGCGACGCACCTTCTGAATGGCCCAGGTGAGCGAGGCCTCGACCGGCGTGGTCGTGGGGTCGAGGTCGTTGCCGTACAGGCACAGGCCGGCCTCGAGCCGCAGCGAGTTGCGCGCGCCCAGGCCGATGGGCTGCACCTCGGGCTGCGCGAGCAGCAGGCGGGCCAGGCGATCGGCATCGGCCGCGGCGACGGAAATTTCGAAGCCGTCCTCACCGGTGTAGCCGCTGCGGGTGGCGAAGGCCGGCACGTCGCCGATCTTCACCGCACCGCCGGTCATGAACACGAAGCGCTCGACGCCGGGCGACAGGCGGGCCAGCACCGCGGCAGCCTGCGGGCCCTGCAGCGCAAGCAGGGCGTGGTCGGGCAGGGGCTGAACTTCGCAGCGGCTGCCGATCTTCTGCTGGATGAGCGCGAGGTCGCCTTCCTTGCATGCGCCGTTGACGATGACGAAAAGCGAATCGTGTCCTTCGTTGAAGAACATCAGGTCGTCCACGATCCCGCCGTCGTCGTTGAGCAGCAGGCCGTAGCGCTGCTTGCCCGGCGCCAGGCCGATCACGTCGACCGGCATGAGCGTCTCGAAGGCTGCCGCGGCGTCGGGGCCGACCAGCCGCAACTGGCCCATGTGCGAGATGTCGAACAGTCCGGCGGCGTTGCGCGTATGGCGGTGCTCGGCCATCAGGCCGGCGGGGTACTGCACGGGCATCGAATAGCCGGCGAAGGGCACCATGCGCGCGCCCAGTTCGAGGTGCAGGGCGTGCAGCGGCGTGTGGCGCAGTTCGGTGGCGGCGGCGGTATCGGCGGAAGAGGCCATGGTGCAGGTCTCCGGGAACGAGGGCAGTCATCATCCGCGACGCAAATCGCGGGCCACCCCTGCTGTCCCTGGTACCTGAGAGATTCGCCCCAGCGATCGGGGTTTGCTCCTTCGGTGGGGGCCATCGACACCGCGTCGGGCCCCGCTCTCCAGCCGGGAACGCCGGCGCTGGGCCGGCGTGTCGTCAGTCCTTTTGCCTGAGCGTTCGGAACGTTGGATCCTGCGCCTTCGGCGGCCCTGCTGCGCACTGCGCGCGGGGCTCTCTCCTGACCCGGCGGAGTGTAGTGGATCGCGGGTTCGGCGAGGCCGCTATCGCGCGTAGACCAGGTCGCGCAGTCCCAGTGAGATGCCGGGTACGTAGGTGATGACCATCAGGCAGGCCAGCACCACCAGCACGAACGGGATGAGCTGGGTGACGATGCGGTCCAGCGAGATGCGCGCCACCGTGCAGGCGGCGAACAGGTTCACGCCGAAGGGCGGTGTGATCATGCCCAGCGCCAGGTTGACCACCATGATCAGCCCGAAGTGCACCGGATCGATGCCGAAGTGCTGCGCCACGGGCGCGAGGATGGGCGCCAGCACGATGATCGCGGCGCTGGTCTCGATGAACATGCCGATCACGAACAGCGCGGCGTTGACGCCCAGCAGGAACATCGCTGGCGACTTGAGCACCTCCTGCAGCCACAGCCCGATCGCCTCGGGCACGCCCGCGCGGGTGATGAGGAAGGCGAACAGGCCCGCGTTGGCGATGATGAACATGATCACCGAGGACGAGATCACCGACTTGCGCAGGATCTGGTACAGGTCGGGCAGCCTGATCTCGCGGTAGATCACCATGCCGACGACCAACGCGTAGAACACCGCCACGGCCGACGCCTCGGTCGGCGTGAAGATGCCGCCGTAGATCCCGCCGAGGATGATGACCGGCATGAGCAGCGCCCAGCCCGCCTGCCAGAGCGCCTTGCCGAAGGGCATGCGGCCTTCGCCGTCGTTCTTGCCCCAGCCCTTCCACTTGCAGTAGACCCAGACGAAGAGCATCAGCGCGGCGCTGATGAGGATGCCCGGGCCGAAGCCGGCGATGAACAGCTCGCCGATCGACACCTCCGCGCTCACGCCATACAGGATCATCGGGATCGAGGGCGGGATGATCACGCCCAGCTCCGCGCTGGTGGCCTGCAGCGCGGCCGCGTAGGGGGTGGGGTAGCCGTGCTTGATCAACGCCGGAATCAGGATGGCGCCGATGGCGAAGGTGGTGGCCACCGACGAGCCCGACACCGCCGCGAAGATCATGCAGGTCAGCACGCAGGTCATGGGCAGGCCGCCCTGCACGCCGCCGACGATGCTCTTGGCGAACTCCACCAGCCGGCGCGAGATGCCGCCGGTTTCCATCAGGTTGCCGGCCAGGATGAAGAAGGGAATGGCGGCCAGCGGAAACTTGTTGATCGAGTTGAACATCTCCTTGGCGGAGATCAGCATGGGTGCGCCGCTGACCTGCATGCCCAGCACCGAGGCCAGGCCGATCGAGACGGCGACGGAGATCGACAGTGCGAAGCACAGCACCATCGTGGCGACCATCACGGGGGTCATACCGTCGCCCCCCAGCTCGGCACTTCGTGTCCTCGCCACTCCCCAAGGGGGCGCCGAGCTTGCTTGAGGCGGCTCCGCGCGGCGCTCATTGCGCAGTCTCCAGTTCCATGCGCTTGGGGTCGAGGTAGTTGCCCACGATGCCGATGAGCGAGAACACGGCGCCCACGGGCAGCGCCAGGTAGGCCCACACCATCGAGATGCTCTCCAGCCCGGCCATCGATTGCACGCGCCCGCGCATGGCGTAGTCGAAGCCCCACCACAGCACGACGAGCATCAGCGCCAGGGCCGCGATGCTCACGACCGCGTCGAGCAGGCGCTTGATCCTCGGCGGGCTCCAGCGGTAGAGCATGTCCACGCTCACCATGGCACCCTGGCGGAAGGCCATCGGGATGCCGAGGAAGACCATCCAGATCAGGCTCACGCGGATCAGGATCTCGCTCCACTCGGCCGGCTGCTCGAGCACGAAGCGCGTGACGATCTGGAACATGCCCAGCGACGACGCGATCACCAGCATCAGGCAGGCCAGGGCCATCGAGAGCGCGGTGGTGCGGCGCTCCAGCCCGAGAAACATCTCTTTCATCTGCAACCCAGTCGTTCTAAACGAAAAAGCCCGCCAGGCCGTGCTGGGCGGGCGCGAGCAGCCTGACCGAACGGACAGGTGCGGTGCTTACTTGTAGTCGCGGATGCGGTCGAGGTTGGCCTTGCCGAAGTCCTTCTCGAACTGGGCATTGACCGGCGCCAGTGCGGCGACGAACTTGGCCTTGTCGACGTTGTCGATCACCGTCATGCCCTTGGCGCGCAGGTCGGCCACGCCCTTGGCGTCGTCTTCGTCCACCCGCGCGCGGTTGGCCTTGGTGGCTTCCTTGGCGGCATCGAGGAAGGCCTGCTGGTCGGCCGGCGCGAGCTTGTCGAACACGCCCTTGTTCATCACGAAGATGCAGGGCGAGTACACGTGGCCGGTGAGCGTGAGGTGCTTCTGCACCTGGTCGAACTTGGCCGAGATGATCACGGGCAGCGGGTTCTCCTGGCCGTCCACGGTACCCTGCTGCAGGGCGGTGAACACCTCGGGGAAGGCCATCGGCGTGGTGATGATGCCGAAGCCCTTGTAGGCCGCGATGTGCACCGGGTTCTCCATCGTGCGCATCTTCAGGCCCTTGAGGTCGGCAGGGTCCTTCACGTCGCGCTTGCTGTTGGTCATGTGGCGGAAGCCGTTCTCGGCCCAGGCCAGCGCCTTGAAGCCCTTGGCATCGAACTTCTTGAGCAGGTCCTGGCCGATGGGGCCGTCGAGCACCGCGCGCGCATGCGCCTTGTCGCGAAACAGGAAGGGCACGTCGAGGATCTTGGTCTCGGGCACGAAGTTCGGCACCGGGCCGGTCGACGAGAAGGCCAGCTCCTGGGTGCCGAGCTGGACCGCCTCGATCGATTCGCGTTCGCCGCCGAGCGAGCCGTTGTAGAAGGTCTGGACCTTGTAGCGGCCGCCGGTGCGCTTGTCGACTTCCTTGGCGAAGGTGTCGATGGCGACGCCCTGGTGCGAGTTCTGCGCGGTCGAGATGCTGATCTTCATCGTGGTCTGCGCGATGGCGGCGCAGGCCATGCCAAAGCCGAGAACCAGGCCGACGGCCAAGCGGTTCAACTTCATGGGGTGTCTCCTCGGTGGAAAGTGCGCGCGGTCCAGAACGGGTCGCGGCAGGCAGGACGCTGACTATGCCCTGATTGCCAGCTTCACAGCGTCGGGATTTTCACGGACGTAATCGCGGATCACGTCGTCGACGCTCGCGTCGCAGCCCAGCCCGAGCGCATGGGCCCGCGGTGTCTCGAAGCGGCCCGGCCAGGTCTTGACGATGCGCATGATGGCGGGGTCCGGCGTGCGGTCCAGCAGCGCCAGCGCCTCCGGTCCGGCCACGCGGCCGAGCGCGGCCACCATGTCGCCGACCGTGGTGCCCAGCGCCGGCAGGTTGAGCGCGGTGCGCGGGCCCCATTCGCCGTCGCTGGCTTGTGCGGCACGCACGATGCCTTCGATGGTGCGCGCCGGCGACGCGAGCGCGACGGGGGTGTCGTCGGGCACGGGGCAGGGCGCGCGCACGCCGGCCAATGGCTCGCGGAACATGCCGCTGAAGAAGCTGGAGGCCGCACCATTGGGCTTGCCGGGGCGCACGCTCACCGTCATGAGCCGCACGCTGCGGCCGCGCACGAAGCCCTTGCGCGTGTAGTCGGCCACGAGTTGCTCGCCGATGAACTTCTGGATGCCGTAGCTGGTCTGCGGCGTGGGCAGCGTGCCGTCGCCGATGACCGGCGGCAGCGGCTGCTCAGGCGAATCGCCGAACACGGCAAGCGAGCTGGAGAACACGACCACCGGCCGGGTCCCGGCCGCACGCAGCCGCTCCAGCAGGGCATGCGTGGCGGCGAAGTTGCTGCGCATGCCGAGGTCGAAGTCGGCCTCGCACTCGCCGCTGACCGCGGCCGCCAGGTGGAACACGACGTCGGCCTGCGACCAGAAGCTGGCATCCGGGTCTGCCAGCTGCGCATTCAGGTCGCCGGTGACGGCGACGATGCGCGGGTCGGCGGCCAGGTCGGCCGGCGCCGGCGCCCGGTCGACCAGGGTGATGCGGGTCAGGGGCTGCGCCGTGCCGCCCGCGAGCGCCAGCGTGCCGCGCTGGAGGAGGCTGCGCGCAAGCCGCGCGCCGATGAAGCCGGCGCCGCCGGTGATGACGATGTGCATGGTGGACGTGTCTCCTTCTCGGCCAGTCTAGCGTCGAAGCTGACCGGTGGCTGAGCCTGCACGAATCGGTGCAAAGGCACATACTTGGCCGCACCGGCCGTCGGCACAGGCGGCTGTTGCAGAACACAACAGGAGACTCCGCATGGATGGCATCGCGCAACGCACCGTGTCCAAGATCAGCTGGCGGCTGCTGCCGCTCTTGATGGTCAGCTACTTCATCGCCTACCTCGACCGCGTCAACCTCGGCTTCGCCGGCGCGGCGATGTCGAAGGACCTGGGCTTCACCAGCACCGTGTTCGGCAACGCGGCGGGCATCTTCTTCATCGCCTACTTCCTGCTCGAGGTGCCGAGCAACCTGGCGCTGGAGCGCTTCGGCGCGCGGCGGTGGATCGCCCGCATCATGCTCAGCTGGGGCTTGATCTCCGCCGCCCAGGCCTGGGTCGGCGGCGCGACCAGCTTCAACATCGTGCGCTTCCTGCTCGGCGCGGCCGAGGCGGGCTTCTTCCCGGGCGTCATCTTCTATCTCACGCTCTGGTTCCCTGCGGCGTACCGCGCGCGCATCGTCGGCTGGTTCATGTTCGCGGTGCCCATCTCGAGCGTGATCGGCTCGCCCATCTCCGGCTACATCCTGAACATGGAGGGCCTGGCGGGCATGCACGGCTGGCAGTGGCTCTTCATCCTCGAGGCCATTCCGGCGGTGATCCTCACCGTCTTCGTGCTGCTGTACCTGCCCGACGGGCCCAAAGACGCGAAGTGGCTGACGGCCGACGAGCGCCAGTGGCTGCAGGGAACGCTCCAGGCCGAGCGCCGCAACCGCGAATCGCTGCACGCCATGTCGTGGAAGCAGTCGCTGCTCAACTGGCGCGTGATCGCGATGGGCGTCATCTACATGGGCATCACGGTGCCGTTGTACGGCCTGGGCTTCTTCCTGCCGCAGATCATCAAGGGCTTCGGCGGGCTGGGCAACGTGGAGGTCGGCTTCATCAATGCCTTCCCGTACCTCGTCGGCGCGATCACCATGCTGCTGTGGACGCGCTGGTCCGACGCGCGGCGCGAGCGCAAGGGCTTCCTGCTGGTGCCGCTGGCCTGCATCTTCCTCGGCCTCATGGCGGCCGCCGAGATCAGCGCGCCGGTGCCCAAGATGGCGGCGGTGACGCTGGCCGCCTTCGGCATCTTCAGCGCGTTGCCGGTGTTCTGGACGCTGCCCACCGCCATCCTCAGCGGCACCGCGGCGGCGGCCGGCATCGCCTGGATCAACTCCATCGGCAACCTCGGCGGCTACATCGGGCCGACCCTGTTCGGCGTGTTGCGCGACCGCATGGGCAACGACATCTATGCCGTGATGTTCCTGGCGCTGCTGTCGGTGCTCGGCTTCGTGCTGGTGCTGGTCGTGGGGCACGACCCGCGCGGCGAACAGGCGGGCGAGCCGGCCCGCGTCTGAGGGCCGCAAACGACAAGGGCGCCCGAGGCGCCCTTGCTGGTCACCGCCGGCTCACATGCCGACGTAGTTGGGACCGCCGCCGCCTTCGGGCGTGACCCACACGATGTTCTGCGTCGGGTCCTTGATGTCGCAGGTCTTGCAGTGCACGCAGTTCTGAGCATTGATCTGAAGGCGCTCCTTGCCGGCATTGGCCTCGTCGGGCACGAACTCGTACACGCCCGCGGGGCAGTAGCGCGACTCGGGCCCGGCGTACTCTGGCAGGTTGATGCGCGTGGGCACCGTCGGGTCCTTGAGCGTCAGGTGCGCCGGCTGGTTCTCTTCGTGGTTGGTGTTGCTGATGAACACCGAGCCCAGGCGGTCGAAGGTGAGCTTGCCGTCGGGCTTGGGGTAGTCGATCTTCTTGTACTGCGCGGCCGGCTTCAGGCGCGCGTAGTCGGGCTCCTTGCGGTGGATGGTCCACGGGATGTGGCCGCGCAGCAGGAACTGCTCGATGCCGTTCATCACGGTGGCCGTGTACAGGCCCTTCTTGAACCAGGTCTTGAAGTTGCGGTCCTTGTACAGCTCGGCGTGCAGCCAGCTCTTCTCGAAGGCGGCGGGGTAGGCGCTGAGCTCGTCGTGCTGGCGGCCGGAGGTCACGGCGTCGAAGGCGGCTTCGGCAGCGAGCATGCCGGTCTTGATGGCGGCGTGGCTGCCCTTGATGCGGCTCACGTTGAGGTAGCCCGCGTCGCAGCCCACCAGCGCGCCGCCCGGGAACACGGTCTTGGGCAGCGCCAGCAGCCCGCCGGCGTTGATGGCACGCGCGCCGTAGCTCAGGCGCTTGGCGGGCTTGAGGCCCTGGTCCTGGCCTTCGAAGTAGTAGCGGATGTTCGGGTGCGTCTTGAAACGCTGGAACTCCTCGAAGGGGCTGATGTAGGGGTTCTGGTAGTCGAGGCCGACCACGTAGCCGACGATGACCTGGTTGTTCTCGGCGTGGTACAGGAAGGCGCCGCCGTAGGTGTTCGGGTCCAGCGGCCAGCCGGCCGCGTGCAGCACCAGGCCGGGCTCGTGGCGGGCCGGGTCGATCTCCCACAGCTCCTTGATGCCGATGCCGTAGCTGGCGGGGTCGCTGTCCGCGTCGAGTTTGAAACGGCTGATGAGCTGGCGGCCCAGGTTGCCGCGCGCGCCCTCGGCAAAGATCGTGTACTTGGCATGCAGCTCCATGCCGAGCTGGAAGTTCTCGGTCGGCTCGCCGTCCTTGCCCACGCCCATGTTGCCGGTGGCCACGCCCTTGACCGAGCCGTCGTCGTTGTAGAGCACCTCGGCGGCCGGGAAACCCGGGAAGATCTCCACGCCCAGCGCCTCGGCCTGCTGCGCCAGCCAGCGCACCACGTTGCCCAGGCTGATGATGTAGTTGCCGTGGTTCTGAAAGTTGCCCGGCAGCATGAAGTTGGGCGTGCGCATGGCGCCCTTCTCGGTGAGGAACAGGAAGGTGTCGGCGGTGACCGGCTGGTTCAGCGGCGCGCCCTTCTGCTTCCAGTCGGGGATGAGCTCGGTGAGCGCGCGCGGGTCCATGATGGCGCCCGACAGGATGTGCGCGCCGGGCTCGGAGCCCTTCTCGAGCACGACGACCGAGATCTCCTTGCCTTCCTGCTCGGCCAGTTGCTTGAGGCGGATCGCGGTGGCCAGGCCGCCGGGGCCTGCACCGACGATCACCACGTCGTATTCCATGGCTTCGCGGGGACCGAACTGGGCGAGGATTTCGTCTTGGGTCATCGGGGGTGTCGCTGATAATGGTTCGAGGCAGGCGCAGGCCGCCCCGTCGGCGGCCTCGCGCATTCTATTCGGCACCCTCCCGGGGTCCGCCCGTCCCCGGCGCGACTGCGCCAGGCGTGCCGGCCTCGTTCGCGCACACCCATGAAGATCGAGATCCCCGAGACGAAGAAGCTGGTCTACGAGACGGTCATTCCCATTCGCTGGGGCGACATGGACGCGATGGGCCACCTGAACAACGGCACCTACTTCCGCTACATGGAGACCGCGCGCATCGACTGGATGCATTCGATCGGCTTCCAGCCCGACCCGGGCGGCGAAGGCATGGTGATCGTCAATGCCTTCTGCAACTTCTACCGCCAGATCGAATACCCCGGCGACGTGCTGCTCAAGATGTACGTGAGCGATCCGGGCCGCACCACGTTCGAGAGCTGGGCCACGATGGCCCGGCGCGATGCGCCCGACGTGGTCTGCGCCGCGGGTGGCGCGACCACCATCTGGGTCGACTTCCCGAAGCAGAAGGCGAAGGATCTGCCCGCCTGGCTGCGCGAGATCGTGTCCGTCCCGGCCTGAGCGGGAGCCGCAGCGGGAACGCGATCAGGCCGGCTGCAGCACGATCCGCGCTTCCAGGCCGGAACGCGCGCCCGCCGGCGGCGAGCGCAGTTCGAGGGCCGCCTCGTGCTGCTGCACGATGGTCGACACGATGGACAGGCCCAAGCCGTACCCGGCCCGGTCGTCGCTGTGCCGCACGTGGCGCTGCCTGAGCGTCTGCAGCTGGTCGGCCGCGACGCCCGGCCCGTTGTCGCGCACGACCAGCGTGCAGGGCAGTTCGACCGCCAGTTCCACCCGCCCGCCCTGGCCATAGCGCAGGGCGTTCTCGATCAGGTTGCGCAGGGCGATCGCCAGCGCGTCGACGTCGCCGCGCGCCAGCGGCACCGCCTCGTCGGGCACGCTCAGGTGCAGCCGGTTCGCGCTGCGGGCGTCCTGCCAGAACTCCTCGGCCACGGTGCCGGCCAGGCGCACCAGGTCGACCGGCGTGCGGGCGAGCGAGGCGCCGGATTCGGCGCGCGAGAGCTGCAGCAGCTTCTCGGTGCGGTGGCTCAGCGTCCGCAAGGCGTCCAGCGCGCCCTCGACGTCGCTGCGCGCCAGGTCGTGTTCCAGCGCGGTCTGCAGACGCAGCCGCGCGGCCGCCAGCGGTGTGCGTAGCTCGTGGGCGGCGTTGGCGGCCAGCGCCCGTTCCACGTCGAGCGCGTGCGACAGGCGCTCGAGCAGGCGGTTCACGTCGTCGGCCACCGAGCGCAGCTCGTGCGGCAGGCCGGGCAGGGCGATGGGCCGCAGGTCGGCGCTGCTGCGCACGCTGATCTCGCCGGCCAGGCGCTGCAGCACGCGCAGCTCGCGCTTGGCGATCTGGCGCAGCACCATCGCCAGCAGCGGCAGCACCGCGCCCATGGCCACGATCAGGCCGAGCAACGTGCGGTTCACGGCGTGCCGGCGTTCCTCCATCGGGTCGGCCACCTGCATGTAAAGGTCGCGCGTGGGATGGCGCACCGTGTAGATGCGCCAGTCGGGCCGGTTGTTGGCGAAGCCCGGCGCCAGCGGCACGTCGAAGATCTCAGGCCGGGCGTTCGACGAGTGAAGCAGCACGCGGGTGCCGGGGTTGATCACCTGGTAGATCACCTCGTCCTCGATGAACAGCGGCGGCGGTGCGATCAGCGGCTGCGCCGGCTCCTGGCCCTTGGACATGGCGTCGTACTGCTCGATCGCGATGTCGAACATGCGGTGCGCCACTTCCACCAGTTCGTTGTCGAAGTTGTAGTTGATCTCGCGGTCGATGTACCAGACGACCGCGAGCACGCACACCAGCCAGACACTGCCGACCGACAGGATCAGCGTGCGCGCCAGCCGGCCGGCCAGCGAATCGACCGCGGCCGGCAGCGCGCGCGCGTGCGAGAGCAGGCCCATCAGCGCGCGGCCTCGCGGGCGGGCGCGACGCGCCTCATTCCTCGTCGACCTCCGAGAAGGCCAGCCGGTAGCCCAGCCCGCGCAGCGTCTGGATGTGGGCGCGGCCGAGCTTGCGGCGCAGGCGGCTGATGAAGACCTCCAGCGTGTTGCTGTCGGTCTCGTCGTCGTAGCCGTAGAGCGCGTCCTGCAGCGCCTCGCGCGTGTGGATGCGCTCCGGCCGGGTCGCCATCACGCGCAGCAGCGCCCATTCCTTCTGGGTCAGGGGCACCGACACGCCGCGCTTGCGCACCAGGTCGTTGCTCAGGTCGATCTCCAGCGCGCCGAGCTTCACCACGGCCGACTGGCTGGTGCTGCGGCGCCGCTCCACGGCGCGCAGCCGCGCCAGCAGCTCCGCCGGGTCGTAGGGCTTGATGAGGTAGTCGTCGGCCCCGGCGTCCAGGCCGCGGATGCGGTCGGTCACCTGGTCGCGCGCGGTGAGCACGATGACGATGGGCTTCTCGCGCAGCGCGCGGATGTCGGGCAGCAGCTGCAGCCCGTCGCCGTCGCCCAGGTGCAGGTCCAGCAGGATCGCCGCGTACTGCGCCGACAACAGCGAACCGCGGGCGTGCGCCAGGCTCGGCACCGCATCGACCACGAAGGCCTTGGCACGCAGGTAGCTGCACACGGCATCGGAGAGCGTGGTGTCGTCTTCGACGAGGAGGATGCGCACGGGTGGGGTCCTTGGCGGCGGGGGGTCTGGGCGCGAGTCTACGTCGGTGCGGCGGCTTTTCAGGCTGGGTTCATGGCCGGCCCCTATCGTCGCCGCTCGGGGCCGGGTTGCGCCTCGGCTGCGGCGTGCCGCGCACGCTTTTTCCTGCTTTCGATGCGCTTTCGCAATTCCCTGCTCCTGCCCTTCCTCGCTGTCGCATTCGTGGCCCTGGTCCTGCTGCTCGCCTGGGATGCGACCGGCGGCGACCTCTGGGCGGCCGGTCTGTTCGGCACGCGCTTCGGCTTCCCGCTGCGCGAGAACTGGTGGCTCACCGCGGTCGTGCACCAGGGCGGCAAGAACCTCAGCTGGGTCTTCGTCATCGCCTTGCTGGTCGCCGTGTGGTGGCCGGTGGGCGTGCTGCGCCGCCTGTCGCGCGGCGAGCGCTGGCAGCTCGTGCTGAGCGTGCTGGCTTCGGTGGCCGCGATCACCCTGCTCAAGCATGGCAACCACACCAGTTGCCCCTGGGACATCCAGGCCTTCGGCGGCGTCGCGACCTACGTGTCGCACTGGGACTGGGGCGCGCGCGACGGCGGGCCGGGTGGCTGCTTCCCGGCCGGCCACGCCTCGGCCGCCTTCGCCTTCCTGGGCGGCTGGTTCGTGCTGCGACGCCGGGCCCCCCGGGCGGCCACGGTCTGGCTGGTGCTGACGCTGCTGGCGGGCGTGGTCTTCGGCCTGGGCCAGCAGCTTCGTGGCGCCCATTACCTGAGCCACACCCTGTGGACGGCCTGGATCTGCTGGGTGGTCGGCGGCGCCATCGACGCGACGGTGCAGGCCTGGAAGGCCCGGCGAAGCGCCCGCGCCGAGACGATGCTGCGCGCTCGCGTCAACCTGAACGAAACCTGACGAAGGCATTCAGGGAGGTTTCAGTGCCTCTGCCTACGCTCGACGGATGTCTGCCTTGCCCCCCGTGCAGCTGCCGCCCTCGCGCATCGATGCAGTTGCTCTCTCCCCGAATCCCCGTTCCGTCTTCGCTTCCCTCGATGCCTGGATGACCCGGCCGCGCTCGATCCGCGCGATCGTCCTGGCCCTGTCGGTGTACCTGCTGCTGGCCGCCAACTGGCCGCTGTGGCTCGACCTGGCGCGCATCGGCCGCGCGCCCAGCGTGTACCTGGTCTCCATCGTCGGCATGGCCTGGCTGCTGCTGGCCGGCACGGTGGCGCTGCTGGCCCTGACCGCCTGGTCGCGCTGGATGAAGCCCTTGTGGATGCTGCTGGTGGTGGTGGCCGCGCTGGTGCAGTACTACATGTTCGCCTACCGCATGGTGATGGACCCGTCGATGGCGGCCAACGTGATGCAGACCGACCCGGCCGAGGCGCGCGACCTGATGAGCCTGTCCATGCTCGGCAGCGTGCTGCTCGTGTCGGTGCCCGCGGTGGTGTGGCTGTGGCGGGTGCCCGTCATCGCCGAGCGCTGGTGGTCGCGGCTGTGGCGCAACGCGGTGCTCTTCGTCGCCGCCATCGCGGCCGCGGTGGCGGGCGGCGTGGCGATGTCGCGCACCCTGGCGCCCCTGATGCGCAACGAGACCCACGTGCGCTACATGATGAACCCGCTGGCCAGCGTGTATTCGGCCGGTGCTGCCCTGGCGCGCCCGATGTTCCAACGCAGCCACAAGCTGGTGCCCATCACCGGCGGCACCGCCCTGGGCGCGAGCTATGCCGGCCAGGCGAAGCCGCCGCTGCTGGTGCTGGTGGTCGGCGAGACGGCCCGCGCCGACCACTTCTCGCTCAACGGCTACGCGCGCGACACCAATCCCGAGCTGGCCGCCCGCCAGGTGGTGAGCTTCGCCAACGTGCATTCCTGCGGCACCAACACGCTGGCCTCGGTGCCCTGCATGTTCTCGCACCTGGGCAAGCAGGGCTACGAGTCGCGCAAGAACGAGTACGAGAACCTGCTCGACGTCCTGCAGGCCGCCGGGCTGGCGGTGCTGTGGATCGACAACCAGGCCGGCTGCAAGGGTGTGTGTGCGCGCGTGCCGAACGTGCAGGCCAACGATGCCAAGCAGCAGGCGGCCTACCCCTCGCTGTGCAGCGGCGACGAGTGCCTGGACGAGGTCATGCTCAAGGGCCTGGACGAGCGCATCGCCGCACTGCCGCCCGAGCGCACGGCCAAGGGCGTGGTGCTGGTGATGCACCAGCTCGGCAGCCACGGCCCGGCGTACTACAAGCGCTCGAGCGAGGCGCTCAAGCGCTTCCAGCCCGAGTGCCGCACCAACACCCTGTCGGAGTGCAGCCACGCCGAGCTGATGAATGCCTTCGACAACACCATCGCCTACACCGACCATTTCCTGGCCGGCACCATCGATTGGCTCAAGTCCCGATCCGGCCGCTACCAGACCGGCATGGTCTACATGAGCGACCATGGCGAGTCGCTGGGCGAGTACGGCCTGTACCTGCACGGCATGCCCTACAACCTGGCGCCGGAGGTGCAGAAGCATGTGCCCCTGGTGACCTGGCTCGACGGCGGGCTGGGCCGGCGCCGCGAGATCGCCGACGCGTGCCTGCGCAGCGCGAAGGACGCCGAGCTGACGCACGACAACCTGTACCCCACGGTGCTCGGCCTGATGGACGTGACGACGCCCACCTACAAGCCGGCGCTCGACGCCTTCGCCCGCTGCCGCCCCGCGCCGGCCGGCTGACCTCGAGGCGAAGCGCGGTGCGGTGCCGGCGCCGGCACCGCCCGCTATCGGGCAGACCTCGATCGCCGGACGAGGCTCAGTTCTTCTTCTCGCGCGGCACGCGGCCCATGAGGAAGAACTCGGGGTTCGGCTGCATGCCGCTGAAGCTGGCCATGCGGTTGGACAGCCCGAAGAAGGCCGTGATGGCGGCGATGTCCCAGATGTCCTCGTCGTCGAAGCCGTGGGCGTGCAGGGCGTCGAAGTCGGCGTCGTCGACCTCCTGCGAGCGCTCGCACACCTTCATGGCGAAGGCGAGCATCGCGTGCTGGCGCGGCGTGATGTCGGCCTTGCGCCAGTTCACCGCCACCTGGTCGGCCACCAGCGGCTTCTTCTCGTAGATGCGCAGCAGCGCGCCATGCGCCACCACGCAGTACAGGCACTGGTTGGCGGCGCTGGTGGTGGTGACGATCATCTCGCGGTCGCCCTTGGTGAGCGAACTCGTGCGGCCCACGCTTTCGGGCTCCATCAACGCGTCGTGGTAGGCGAAGAAGGCGCGCCATTCGGCCGGGCGGCGGGCGAGGGCGAGGAACACGTTGGGCACGAAGCCCGCCTTCTCCTGGACTTCCAGCACCTTGGCGCGGATGTCTTCGGGCAGGTCCTGCAGCGGGGCGAGCGGGTAGCGGGTGGCCATGGCTTGTCTCCTGGACGTCGATCGATCGGTGCCATCATAGGCAGGCCTTCGCTGCCGCACCGCGGCTTGACAGGATGCCGTCCGACATGCGCGCAGGCGAGGCTCTGGAACAGTTCCTGCATCGATGCACGGCCGCGCAGGCGCCAGCCTGCCGGCGCCATCTCCATGTCCAATTTCTCACCCTCTCCGTTCACCCTCGCGATGCTGTGGCTGGCCATGGCGGCTCCGCTGGCCCACGCGGACGAGCCCAAGCTGCCCATCGACAACGACGACAAGGGTTCCGTCTACGTCGCCCCCAAGCTGTCGCCCACCGAGACCTCGGTCGAAAGCCACGGCGCGACCGTCGGCGTGCAGCGCAAGGACGGCAGCAGCCTCTACGGCGGCATGGACACCTCCACCACCCGTCCCACCTATTCCGTGGGCGGCAGCACGGGCGGCAACGTCTCCTTCTCGGCCGGTGCCGAGTCCGATGGCAAGGACAAGCACGGCGTGAAGGCCGGGGTGCAGATCAAGTACTGACGCGCGGCGGGGCGCTGGCGCCGCTGTCGAGCACGGCCAGGTCGCTCTCGTCCTTGAGGTCCACCCCGGTGAGCCCGCGGCGCAGCGCCTCGCGCACCAGCCACGCCAGCTTGGCCGCGGCGAGCGTCGGCGCCAGTCCCTCCGGCCGCACGTTCGAGATGCAGTTGCGCTCGGCGTCGTGCCGGCCGCGCCGGGGCGCGTGCGTGAGGTAGATGCCCAGGCTGTCGGGCGAGCTCAGGCCCGGCCGCTCGCCGATGAGGATCACGGCCAGGCGCGCGCCGAAGATCTCGCCCACCTCGTCGGCCAACGCCACGCGGGCCTGCGTGGCAACCACGACAGGTGCCAGCATCAGATCGGCGGGCAGCAGCGGTTTCAGTGCTCGCAGAAGCGGGCGCGCCTGCCGCTCGATGGCCAGCGAGGACAGGCCATCGCCCACCACCACGGCCAGGTCGCAGGCGGCATCGCGCGGCATGGCCCGCAGGGCGTCGGCGTCCTGCGGGTCGAGCTGCCGGCCGAGGTCGGGGCGGCGCAGGTAGGTGGCGCGGTCGGCCGCCCGGCTGCGGGCGTGCGCGACGGCCCAGCCGTCCTCGCCGAGTTGTGCCGCCAGCGCGTCGGCATCGAGGGCCGCGTGGATCGCATCACGCGCCATCGCATGCGCCCAGCCGAAGCGAAGCGTCTCGTCGGTCGGCATGCCGGCACCGGCGCGGCCCAGCGCAAGCCGTGCGGGCGTGGCCTGGCGCCAGTCCTGCCAGGGACTGGGCGTGACGATGGGCGGGTCGGCATCGGCCATGGGCGCGGCGTCGGTCACGGTGCAGCCAGGGCCGACAGCGCACGCATGTCGTTGGGCAGGCGGTTGGCGCCCGGCGGCAGCAGCTGGCCGCCGCCCCCTGTGATCTTCATGCGCTGCAGCCAGGCCTCGAATTCGGGCGCTCGCTTCAGCCCCAGGGTCTCGCGCACGAAGAGCGCGTCGTGGAAGGAGGTGCTCTGGTAGTTGAGCATCACGTCGTCGGCGCCAGGCACGCCCATGATGAAGTTCAGGCCCGCCGTGCCCAGCAGCACGAGCAGGGTGTCCATGTCGTCCTGGTCGGCCTCGGCATGGTTGGTGTAGCAGACGTCGCATCCCATCGGCAGGCCCAGCAGCTTGCCGCAGAAATGGTCCTCGAGCCCGGCGCGGACGATCTGCTTGCCGTCGAACAGGTACTCGGGCCCGATGAAGCCGACCACGGTGTTGACCAGCAGCGGCCGGTAGCGCCGCGCCAGCCCGTAGGCGCGCGCTTCGCAGGTCTGCTGGTCGACGCCGAAGTTCGCATCGGCCGACAGGGCGCTGCCCTGGCCGGTCTCGAAGTACATGCAGTTGTCGCCCACGGTGCCGCGACCGAGGGCCTGCGCCGCGGCGTGGGCCTCGTCGAGCAGTTCGGGGGTGACGCCGAAGGAGCGGTTGGTCTTCTCGGTCCCGCCGATGGACTGGAACACCAGGTCGACCGGCGCGCCCGCGTTCATCAGCCGCAGGGCGTTGGTCACATGGGTCAGCATGCAGCTCTGCGTCGGGATTTCGAAGCGCGCGATCAGCTCGTCGAGCATGCGCAACAGCCGGTCGAGCACCGGCAGGCTGTCGGAGGCGGGATTGATGCCGATCACTGCATCGCCGGCACCGTAGAGCAGGCCATCGAGGGTCGAGGCCGCGATGCCGCGCAGATCGTCGGTCGGGTGGTTGGGCTGCAGCCGCACCGCCAGGTGCCCCGGCAGCCCCAGTGTGTTGCGAAAGCGCGAGACCACGTGGCACTTCTTCGCCACCGCGATCAGGTCCTGATTGCGCATGAGCTTGGACACCGCCGCGGCCATCTCCGGCGTGAGGCCCGGGGCCAGCGCCGCAAGCACGGCCGGCGTCGCCCGCTCGGACAGCAGCCAGTTGCGGAAGTCGCCCACCGTGAGGTGCGCCACCGGCGCGAACGCCGCCGCATCGTGCGTATCGATCACGAGCCGCGTGATGTTGTCGCTTTCGTAGGGCACCAGCGTCTCGGTGAGGAACTGCGCCAGCGGCGTCTCGGCCAGCACGTGGCGCGCCGCCATGCGCTGTTGCGCGGTGGCGGCGCCGATGCCGGCCAGGTAGTCGCCCGAGCGCGCGGGGCTGGCACAGGCCATGACCTGCTTCAGGTCCTCGAAGGCGAAGACGTGGCTGTCGATGGTGGTGCGGTAGCGCATCGGCTCAGCGGGGAGTGGAGAGCAGATCGTCGGGCGCGGCGGCGGCCCGCTGGGCGGCCGTGCTTCGGAAATACGCGTAGGCCAGCGCCATCAACACGGCGAACAGCAACGTCAGCGTGCCGTTGAACCACACCATCGCGCCCAGGCACACGAGGCCCAGGCACAGCGCGATGGCCGGGAACACCGGATAGAAGGGCGCACGGTAGGGGCGAGGCAGCAGGGGCTCGCTGCGGCGCAGGCGAAACAGCGCGGCCATCGACACCAGGTACATCACGATGGCCCCGAGCACCGCCATCGTCACGATGTTGGCCGTCAGCGTCTGTCCGCCGAACTGCACCCACTCGTCGCTGAAGATCGCCAGCACACCGATCACGCCGCCGGCGATGAGCGCGCGGTGCGGCGTGTCGAAGCGCGGGCTCAGTGCCGCGAAATAGCGCGGCAGGTAGCCGGCGCGGGCCAGGGCGAAGATCTGCCGCGAGTAGCCCATGATGATCCCGTGGAAGCTCGCGACCAGGCCGAAGAGCCCGATCCACACCAGCATGTGCAGCCAGCCGCTGCTCGCGCCGACCACCGCCTTCATCGCCTGCGGCAGCGGGTCGTTGATGTTGGCGAGCTGGCGCCAGTCGCCCACGCCGCCGGCGAACAGCATCACGCCGAAGGCCAGCAGCACCAGCGTGAGGATGCCGGCGATGTACGCGACGGGGATGGTGCGGTGCGGGTCGCGCGCCTCCTCCGCCGCCATGGCGGCGCCCTCGATGGCCAGGAAGAACCAGATCGCGAAGGGAATGGAGGCGAAGATGCCCGAGAGTGCCGCGCCATTGAGCACGTCGCCGCCGGCCCAGCCGTGGGCGACGAAGTTGCCCCACGACCAGCCCGGTGCCACCACGCCCATGAAGACCAGCAGTTCCACGATCGCCAGCACGGTGACGAAGAGTTCGAAGGTGGCCGCGATGCCCACGCCCAGCCAGTTCAAGCCGATGAACACCACGTAGGCGCCCAGCGCGATGTACTTCGCGTTGATGCCGGGGAACTGCACGTTCAGGTAGGCGCCGATGGCCAGCGCGATCGCCGGAGGCGCGAACACGAACTCGATCAAAGTCGCGAAGCCGGCAATGAAGCCGCCCGTGGGTCCGAAGGCGCGGCGCGCATAGGCGAAGGGCCCGCCCGCATGCGGGATGGCGGTCGACAGCTCGGTGAAGCTGAAGATGAAGGTGGTGTACATCGCCGCCACGAGCACCGTGGCGACCAGGAAGCCCAGCGTGCCGGCGGTGTTCCAGCCGTAGCTCCAGCCGAAGTACTCGCCCGAGATCACCAGCCCGACGGCGATGCCCCAGAGCTGCAGGGGGCCGAGCACCTTCTTGAGGGCGGGCGTGTGGGGGGTGGGCGTGAGGCTCGACATGGGCGGGGCTCCCTGGGGTGATGATGGCCCCGACGCGGGGTGCCTGTCATCAGCAGCAAGACCGGTGCCAGGGATTCCGCCGGGTCCAGGGGTGAATCCATAATGGCCCCTTCCGATTCGAACAAGGACTTCTTCCGTGCGACTTTCCCTTTGCGCCGCGCTCGCCGCCCTGTGCATGACGTCCCTGGCGCAGGCCCAGGCCCCCGCCGCAGCGCAGACCCTGCCCAGCGGCCTGGTCTACCAGAGCGTGAAGGAGGGCACCGGCCCCAGCCCGGCCGCCACCGACACCGTGCGCGTGCACTACCGCGGCACCTTCCCCGACAGCGGCAAGGAGTTCGACAGCTCCTATTCGCGCGGTGAGCCGACCGAGTTCCCGCTCAACCGCGTGATTCCCTGCTGGACCGAGGGCGTGCAGAAGATGAAGGTCGGCGGCAAGGCCAAGCTGGTGTGCCCGCCCGGCATCGCCTACGGCGCGCGCGGCGCGGGCGGGGTGATCCCGCCCAACGCCACGCTGAACTTCGAGGTCGAGCTGATCGCGATCAAGGGGCGCTGACCGCGTCCCGGGCGCGGGGCCCGCGTCCCAGCGTGGCCGCCGCGAGCATCGCAGCCGCCACCAGCGCGGCGCCCACCAGCATCGCGCTCGTGATGCCGCTGCCGTCGACCACGCGGCCGCCCAGCGTGGCGCCGCTGGCGATGGCGACCTGGAAGGCCGTCACCAGCATCGCCTGCCCGGCCTCGGGCGCCTCGGGCAGGGCGTTGAGCATCCAGCCCGTCGCGGCGCCCGGCACCATGCCGAAGGCCACGCCCCAGGCCAGCACCACTGCCGCACCGGCCACCAGGCCTTCGCCGGCCAGTGTCGACATCAGCAGCGCCACCGCCAGCAGCCCGGTGGTGGCGACGAGGCCCAGCCGTGCGCTGCGCGCCACGACCGTCCCGATCAGGAAGTTGCCGAAGAAGCCCGCCGCGCCATAGGCCAGCAGCAGCGCGGTGACGTGCGTGGCCGACAGGCCGAACACCTGCAGCAGCAGTGGCTTGAGGTAGGTGTAGGCGGCGAAATGGCCCATCACCATCAGCACCACCGCGATCAGCCCGGCGCGCGACAGCCGGGCCGTGAGCGGAGCGAGCAGGTCGCGCGCACGGATGGCGCGCGAGGGCGGCAGCGCCGGCAGCAGGCGCCACTGTGCGAGCAGCACGATGGCGGTGAGCGCGGCCGAAGCGAAGAACGCGAAGCGCCACCCTGCGAAGCTGCCCAGCAGCGAGCCGGCCGGCACGCCGAACACGGTGCTGACCGACACGCCCGCCAGCACCATCGACACGGCGCGCGCCTGCGCCTCGGGCGGCACCAGCTGCGTCGCCACGCCGGGGGCGAAGGTCCAGAACCCGCCCACGCACAGCCCCAGCAGCAGACGGGCCACGAGCATGGTCGCGAAATTGGGCGCCAGCGCGGCCATGAGGTTGGACACCAGCAGCAGCGCCGTCAGCCCGACCATCACCGTGCGGCGGTCGAGCCGCCCGGCCGCCACGCCCAGCCCCGGCGCTGCGAAGGCCGCCAGCACCCCGGGCATGGTGACCATGAGGCCGGCCACGCCGTCGGTGACCTGCAGGCCGCGTGCGATGTCGGTGAGCAGCCCGATGGGCATGAACTCGGTCGACACCATGACGAAGGTGCCGACCGAGACGGCGGCGACGGCGGGCCAGGCAGCGGCGGCAGAGGCCGGCACCGGGCCGGAGGTAGTGGCGGTGGCGGTGGCGGTGGTGGCCGCGGGTGCGCCGGCCGGGGCCAGCAGGGCGTCGTCGCAGGTGGAGCAGGTGGCGGACATCGGGTTCCTGTCGAGGAAAAAAGCAAGGGCAGGCTGCCGGGACAGCGAACGCCCGAGTCTGGACGCCGCGCCCTGGGCGACCAAGGCGCGGCGGACCAGAAGAGTGTTTCCTGACCGCCAACAATGGGCCCCCACGACGCGCATGCGGACGAATTCGAAAGCAAGACGCGGGGTGCCGCTTCGGGGCATGCTCCCTACAGTCCTTCGCACCGACACCGACAGCAAGGACCCCATGAACATGAGCACCCGCACCGAAGCCCGCGCCCTGCGCGCCGCCGCCACCGTCGCCGACCCGCGCTGGGCCGCGGTGCAGGCCCGCGATGCCGCCGCCGACGGCCGCTTCGTCTATTCCGTGAAGACCACCGGCGTGTACTGCCGTCCCTCCTGCGGCGCCCGCCCGGCCCGCCCCGAGAACGTCGCCTTTCACGCCACGCCGGCCGAGGCCGAGCGCGCGGGCTTTCGCCCCTGCCAGCGCTGCCGTCCCGACGCGCCGCCGCTCGCGCAGCGCCAGGCCGCGCTGGTGGCCGAGATCTGCCGCGCCATCGAAGCGGCCGACGAGCCGCCCTCGCTCGATGCGCTGGCCGAGCGCGCCGGGCTCAGCGTGTCGCACCTGCACCGCACCTTCAAGGCCGTGACGGGGCTCACGCCGCGCGCCTGGGCCGCGGCGCACCGGGCGCAGCGATTGCGCGCCGCGCTCGATGACCCCGGCGCCCGCGTGACCGACGCCATCTACGATGCGGGCTATGGCGCGGCCAGCCGCTTCTACGAGGAGGCGGGCGAGGTGCTCGGCATGACGCCCACCGCCTGGCGGGCCGGCGGCGCCGACACCGACATCCGCTTCGCCATCGGCCAGTGCTCGCTGGGCGCGATCCTGGTGGCGCGCAGTGGGCGCGGCGTCTGCGCCATCAGCCTGGGCGACGACCCCGAGCGGCTCGCACGCGAGCTGCAGGACCGCTTCCCGCGGGCGCGCCTCGTCGGCGGCGATGCGGACTTCGAGCGCCTGGTCGCGCAGGTGGTCGGCCTGGTCGAGGCGCCGGGGCAGGGGGGCGACCTGCCGCTGGACGTGCGCGGCACGGCCTTCCAGCAGCGCGTGTGGCAGGCGCTGCGCGCCATCCCGCCCGGGACGACGGCCAGCTACGCCGAGATCGCCGAGCGCATCGGCGCGCCTGCCGCCACGCGCGCCGTGGCGCAGGCCTGCGGCGCCAACCCGCTGGCCGTGGCCATTCCCTGCCACCGGGTGGTGCGGCGCGACGGCGGCCTGTCGGGCTACCGCTGGGGCGTGGAGCGCAAGCGCAGCCTGCTGGCCCGCGAGGGCGCCCCGGTGCCTGCCGGCCCCGCCGCGTGAGCGCGAAGCCGTTCGACACGGCGGCCCGGCGCTGCGCCTCCCGCGTCGACGCGCTCGATTGGGTTGCGGCCGGCGCGGCCCTCGACACCGACGGCGCGGCCGTGCTGCCCGGCCTGCTGACGCCGTCGGAGTGCGAAGCCGCTGCGGCCCTCTACGACCAGCCGGAACGATTCCGCAGCCGCGTGGTCATGGCGCGCCACGGCTTCGGCCGCGGCGAGTACCAGTACTTCGCGTACCCGCTGCCGCCCGCCGTTGCAGCCTTGCGCGCCGCCTTCTACCCGCACCTGGCGCCCATCGCGAACCGCTGGCAGGCGGCAATGGGGCTGCCGGCGCGCTTTCCGGCCGGGCACGAGGAATTCCTGGCCCGCTGCCACGCCGCCGGCCAGCAGCGCCCGACGCCGCTGCTGCTGCGCTATGGCGAGGGCGACTTCAACTGCCTGCATCAGGACCTGTATGGCGAGCACGTGTTCCCGCTGCAGGTGGTGGTGCTGCTGTCCGCGCCCGGCCGTGATTTCGAGGGCGGCGAGTTCGTCATGACCGAGCAGCGTCCGCGCATGCAGTCGCGGCCCATGGTGCTGCCGCTGTGCCAGGGCGATGCAGCGGTGTTCGCCGTTCACCATCGCCCGGTGCAGGGCATGCGGGGCGTGTACCGTGTGAACCTGCGCCACGGCGTGAGCCGCGTGCGCAGCGGCGGGCGCCACACGCTGGGGCTGATCTTCCACGACGCGCAATGAATCTGTGAGCACCTTCGATCTCTTCGATGCCGACGCCGACCCCTCGGCGGCCGAACCGCTGGTGCTGGAGCCGGGCGCATCGGTGCTGCGCGGCTTCGCATTGCCAGAGGTGGACGCCTTGCGCCGCGACCTCGATGCGGTTCTCGCCGCGGCGCCCCTGCGCCACCTCGTCACGCCAGGCGGCAAGACCATGTCGGTGGCGATGACCAACTGCGGCGCGCTGGGCTGGGTCAGCGACCGCAGCGGCTACCGCTACACCGCGTGCGATCCTTTGAGCGACCGCCCGTGGCCCGCGATGCCCGCGAGCTTTCGCGCGCTGGCCGTGGCGGCCGCCGCGCGCGCCGGCTTCGAGGGCTTCGCGCCCGACGCGTGCCTGGTCAACCGCTACGTGCCCGGCGCGCGGCTCACCCTGCACCAGGACCGCGACGAACGCCAGATGGGCCAGCCCATCGTGTCGGTCTCGCTCGGCCTGCCGGCAGTTTTCCTGTGGGGCGGCGCGCAACGCGCAGACCGCACGCGGCGCGTGCCCTTGGCGCATGGCGACGTCGTGGTGTGGGGCGGGCCGGCGCGGTTGCGCTTCCATGGCGTGACGCGACTGGCCGACGGCGAGCACCCGTTCATGGGGGCGTGCCGGATCAACCTGACGTTTCGCTGCGCGGGTTGAACCGCGGCGCGGCCGGCCGGCTCGTGGGCCTTCTTCGAGGCTTCTCGGCAGGCATCGCCTGCACGCAGGCAAGGCCCGCAAGCCGTGCCGTGGCGAGGAGCCGATCCAGCGACTGCCCGTGCCGTGCGCTGGCCGACAGCCCCGCCATCGTCGTGCTGACGAAGTCGGCCAGGCGGTCCGCATCCTCGGCGTGGCGCTGCGCGATGAAGTCGCGGATCTGCTGCTGCGCAGCCACGTGGAAGGTGCCTGCCGCAGCGCGGGCCTGCTCGTCGTTGCACCGGGTCCCCTCGAGCACCAGGCAGCCCGTCGCGCCCGGGTCGGCGGCGTAGGCCCGGGCAGCTTCTTCCAGCACCCGGGCCAGGCATTCGGCCACGGGGCGGTCGGGGCGCAGGAGCCGATCCAGCGGCACGGCGCCCTCCTGGGCGTAGCGATCGAGGATGCGTGCGTACAGCGCCGCCTTGCTGCCGAAGGCCGCATAGAAGCTGGGCGGGTTGATGCCCAGGGCGTTCGTGAGGTCGGCCACGCTCACGGCGTCGTAGCCCCTGGCATGAAACAGGCGCTGGGCGGTCGCCACGGCCTCGTCGGCATCGAAACGGCGCGGCCGTCCACGCCCACGCGAAATTTCCTTAGTCATCACTACAAAATTCTTGACAGAAGGTGGGCTTAATTATGTACGATGCACTACAAATTTAATCAGGAGCATCCATGCCCATGTTCGAAGGAAAGTCTGTTCTTGTGCTCGGCGGCAGCCGGGGCATCGGCGCGGCCATTGTCCGGCGCTTCGTCGCCGACGGCGCCCGGGTCACGTTCACCTACTCGGGCTCGCCCGACGCCGCCAAGGCGCTGGCCGCGGAGACCGGCGCCACCGCACTGCAGACGGACAGCTCCGACCGCGACGCGGTCATCGCCCGGGTGCGCGACAGCGGCCCGCTCGACGTGCTGGTGGTGAACGCGGGCATCGCGATCTTTGGCGATGCCCTGGAGCAGGACCCGGACGCGGTCGACCGCCTGTTCCGCATCAATGTGCAATCGCCGTATCACGCCTCGGTCGAGGCCGCGCGCAAGATGCCGCCGGGCGGCCGGATCATCGTGATCGGCTCGGTGAACGGCGACCGCATGCCCGTGCCGGGCATGGCGTCTTACGCCCTCAGCAAGTCGGCGCTGCAGGGGATGGCGCGGGGCCTGGCGCGCGACTTCGGGCCGCGCGGCATCACGATCAACATCGTCCAGCCCGGCCCCATCGACACCGACGCGAACCCGGAAGACGGCCCGATGCGCGAGCTGATGCACAGCTTCATGGCAATCAAGCGCCACGGCCGGCCGGAAGAGGTGGCGGGCATGGTGGCCTGGCTGGCGGGGCCCGAAGCCGGCTTCGTGACCGGCGCGATGCACACGATCGACGGCGCCTTCGGGGCGTGAGGCTGCGGCCACGCTGTGCCGCCCCCCCGGGGCTACTTCGCCAGATGCTTCGCGAGGTACAGCAAGGCCGCTTCGTACCCCAGCGGCCCCAGTCCGCAGATGACGCCCGTCGCGGCCAGCGACACGTAGCTCTTGTGGTACATCTGCTCGCGCCGATGGATGTTGGAGATGTGGACCTCGACGATGGGCAGTTGCGAGGCCTTCAGCGCGTCGAGGATGGCGATCGAGGTGAAGGAATAGGCGGCTGGGTTGATGACGATGCCCGCCATCGTCGTACGCGCCTCGTGGATCCAGTCCACCAACTGGCCTTCGGAATTGGACTGCCTGAAGGTCACCTCCAAGCCGAGGCGCCTGCCCGCTTCATGGCACTGCGCCTCGATCTGCGCCAGCGTGGTGTGGCCGTAGATGTGCGGCTCCCGCTCACCGAGCAGGTTCAGGTTCGGCCCGTTCAGGATCAGGATGTTCGACATGCGTGCCTTCGTCGTTGGATGGGGTGTCAAAGCAAGGACGCGCTGATCACGGCCCGCCGTGGAAGAGCTTCGCCGGCCCGGTGACCAGCCACGGGAACAGCACCATCAGGAACATGATGAGAAACTGCGCGATCATGAACGGCATGACGCCCTTGGTGACCGTGTCCATCGACATCCGGCCGACGCCGGCCACCACGTTGAGCACCACGCCCACCGGCGGTGTCACCAGCCCGATCGCGTTGTTCATGATGAACAGGACGCCGAAGTAGACCGGGTCGATCTTGGCCGCCACGATGACGGGCATCAGCACCGGCGTCAGGATGAGGATGGTGGGCGTCATGTCCATCGCCGTGCCGACGACCATGACCAGCACCATGATCGCGATCATCAGCAGGATGGGGCTGCCGAGGAAGGGTTCGAGCATGCCCACGACCTTGCCGGGCAGGTCGGCCACGGTGATGAGCCAGGCCGAGACCATGGCGGCCGCCACGAGGAACATCACCACCGCGGTCGTCTTGGCCGCCTTCTCGAAGATCCCGTACAGCTGCGACAGCCTCAGGCCGCGGTAGATGACCGTGGAGACGAAGAGGGCGTACACGGCGGCCACGACGCCCGCTTCGGTCGGCGTGAAGACGCCCATCCGCAGACCGACCAGGATGATCACCGGCAGCATCAGTGCCCAGCCGCAGCGCCGCAGGGTCACCAGGAGATCCTTCAACGGCTTGCGAGGCGGCGGCACCGCGCCTTCGTTGCGGGCCACATAGGCCCAGGTGACCCACAGCGCCAGCCCCATCAGCAGGCCGGGCGCGATGCCGGCCATGAAGAGCTTGGAGATCGAGACGTTCGCCGTCACGCCGAAGATCACCAGGCCGATCGACGGCGGCAGCACCGGCGCGATGACGCCGGACGCGGCGATCAGCCCCGCGGCGCGGTGCGGCGCGTGGCCGGCCGCCACCATCATCGGCAGCAGCATCGTGGTGAGCGCGGCGGCGTCGGCCACCGCGCTGCCCGACAGCGCCGACAGCATGATCGACGCCACGATGGTGACGTAGCCCAGGCCGCCGCGGATGTGCCCCACCAGGGCCATCGCGAAGTCGACGATGCGCCTGGACAGGCCGCCCTCGTTCATGATCTCGCCGGCCAGCAGGAAGAAAGGCACGGCCAGCAGCGGGTAGTTGTCCGCGCCCCCCAGCAGGTTCTGCGCGAGGATCTGCGCCTCGAACATGTCCAGGTGCCACATCAGGGCCACGCCGCTGACCAGCAGCGCGAACGAGATGGGGATGCCGATCGCCATCGCGAGCAGCAGCGATCCGACGAAGATGGTGAGAGTCATGTGATCGCCCGTGTCAATGCTTCTTCGCGGTGCCTGCGGCCTCGCCGTCCGGCAGCTTCAGGGCCGCCAGGTCTTCGGACTCCTGCACCGTCACCAGGTCGGCGTCGCCCATGTGGCCGGTGAACAGCAGCCACAGGTCCAGCAGCAGGACGACGCTCGCGCAGGCGGCGAAGGCCACGCCGGCCGAATGCAGCACGGCCATCGGCAACTGCGTGGAAGGGGCCAGCACGTCCATGTTGATGCGCGTCTGTTCCCAGGCGCCGTTGAAGACCAGGTAGCACACGTACAGCATGGTCAGGTGGCCCAGCACCAGGCAGATCTTCTTGCCCACGGGCGGGAGCCGCGACACCAGGGCGTCGGTGCCCAGGTGGGTGTGCTCGCGCAGCGCGACCACGCAGCCCATGAACGTGATCCACACGAAGAGCCAGCGCGAGATCTCTTCCGACTGCGTGATCGACGAATTGAAGACGTAGCGCAGCACCACGTTGCCGAAGACGAGCGCCACCATGACCATGAGCGCCACGGCCATGAGCACCGTGACCGCGCGACAGAACCCGTTGATCAGTTTCACCATGCCCATTCCTCGGCCACGCGTGTCGGCCAGACGTGTCGTTGTGAACCCGGGCGGGGCCCGGGGGTCGGCTCAGTGGTCGATCAGAGCTTGGAAACGCGTTCCAGCTCGGTCTTGAACAGGCTCATCACGGCCGGGTCGTACGACGCCGAGAACTTGTCGTAGATGGGCTTGGCTTCGGCGCGCATGCGAGCGACCTCGGCGGGTGCGACGGCGTTGTAGGTCATGCCCTTGGCCTGGAGCTCGACCAGCGCCTTGCCGGCGGCGTCGCGGCTCGCGGTGCGCTGGTAGTTCTGCGCCTCGATGGCGGCTTCCTGCAGCAGCTTCTGTTCGGTGGCCGACAGCTTGTCCCAGAAGCGCTTGCTGACCTGGACGGGGTTGGTGGCGTACACGTGGTTGGTGCCGCTGACGAACTTCTGCACCTCGTAGAACTTGCTCGACAGGATCACCGAGTACGGGTTCTCCTGGCCATCGACCGCCTTGCTCTCGAGCGCGTTGTACAGCTCGGCGAAGGGCATCGGCAGCGGGTTCGCCTTGAAGGTCTTGAAGGTGTCCAGGAACACCGGGTTGGGAATCACGCGCAGCTTGAGGCCGTCCAGGTCCTCGCCCTTGGTGATGGGGCGCTTGCTGTTGGTGACGTTGCGAAAGCCCAGGTCGAAGAAGCCGAGCACCACGATGCCCTTGTCGGCCAGCTTGCCGCTGAGCATCTTGCCCAGCGGGCCGTCGACCATCGCGTCGGCCTGCTGGCCGTTGCCGAAGAGGAAGGGGAAGTCGAACAGCCCGAACTCCTTGACCACGCCGGTCAGCGAGGTCGTGGAGGCGACCAGCATCTCCTGCACGCCGCCCTGCAGCGCGGATTGCTGCTGCAGCTCGTTGCCGAGCTGGCTGCTCGCGAATTCCTTCACCGTGATTTTTCCGCCGCTCTTGCCGGCCACGATCTCGGCGAATTTCTTGACGCCCCAGCTCGTGGGGTGGTCCGTGTTGTTCAGGTGCCCGATGCGGATGGTGCGCTGCTGGATGTCCTGCGCGTGCGCGACGGCCGCGGCCGCGACCAGCGCCAGCGTGCCGGCGAGCTTGAAGAGTTTCGATGCCATGAAGGTCTCCTGTTGTGGGTGCCGATGCGTCCGGCCCTGGCGATCGACCACTCGATCAGCATCTGAATGTTATGGAATCATCTGATGATCGGCAATGCGTATGAGCATTGGGGTATTCTCTTATCTCCCTGGTGGAGTTTTGTCGTAGAAAGTAGCCATGAAACCCGGTGTGATTTCCGAGCCGTCCGCGGCCGACCTGTCCCAGACGCCTTCGGACTCGGCGACCGCGGGCGAACTGGCTTACCGGCGCATCCGGTCCGACATCGTTTTGGGCCGGCTGTCGCCCGGTCGTCGCCTTCCGCTCGAACGCATGAAGGAGGCCTACGGCGCGAGCGTCAGCACGCTGCGCGAACTGTTCAACCGGCTGGCCACCGAAGGGCTGCTCGTGGCCGAGGGCTCGCGCGGCTTCCAGGTCAGCGAGGTGTCTTCGGCCAACCTGCGTGAGGTGGCGTCGATGCGCCTGCTGCTGGAGGGGCACGGCATCAAGGAGTCGTTCCAGCGCGGCGATCTCGAATGGGAAGGCCGCGTGGTCGCAGCCCATCACAAGCTCGCCACGATGGAAAAGAAGATGGCCGCGAACGATCCCTATCCGGCCGAGATCTGGCGCCAGTACGACTGGGCCTTCCACGTCGCGCTGATTTCCGCCTGCGGCTCCGAGCTGTTGCTCGAGACCTACAACTCGATCTGCGACAAGTACCTGCGCTACCAGATGATCGCCGCCGTGTTCAGGGGCGAGCTGGCTGCTTCGGAGCATCGTGTGCTGCTGGAAAGCGCCATCGCGCGCGACTGGGAGCAGGCGCAGCGGATCCTGGTCACGCACGTCGAGGAGTGCGTCTCCCAGATGGCGCTGGTGCTCGACGCGCACTGAGCGTTCCGTTCCATCGAAGGTCGACAAGATGCCGCTTCGCGGAACCGCAGCGCTGGCCATGTGGTGGGACATGGCGCCGGACATGAAGGCCGAGTTCGAGGACTGGCATTCGCACGAGCACTTTCCGGAAAGGCTGGGCGTGCCGGGATTTCGCCGGGCGTCGCGCTGGACCAGCGCCAGCGGGGGCGAGGGCGTCTTCGTGATGTACGAGCTCGCGTCCCATGCGGTGCTGTCGTCGGGTGCCTATGTGGACCACCTGAACAGGCCCACCCCCTGGTCGACGAAGATGATGCCGCATCACAAAAACATGGTGCGCAGCCAGTGCCACGTCCTTGCCTCAGCCGGCAGCGCGGTGGCGCGGCACGCGTTGACGGTGCGCCTCTCGCCGCAGCCGGGCAGGGGCGACGACCTGCTCGCCTCGCTTCGCACCGTGTGCGAGGGCCTGGCGCGGCGGCCGGGGATCGTGGGCGCGCATCTGCTGCAGCACCAGACGCCCGCCATGGCGGAAACGACCGAGCAGCGCATCCGCAATTCCGCCGACCGTTTCGCGGACCGGGTGCTGGTCGTTCTGGGCTATGCGGGCGACGTGCTCGAGCGCGTGCGCGATGCCGATCTCGCGGAAGGAGCGCTGCGCGATGCGGGGGTTGCCGAGGGCGCCGTCAGCGGCATGTACACGCTCTCGCACTCGGCGAGCGCCGAGGAGTTTGCCGGCGAGCGCTCGCCGGCTGCCGGCTGAGCGGCGGGCATGTCGCTGGCGATCCGCGGATTGCGAGAGCGCTCGCGGCCGTGGCCGAGTTCCTAACCCGCCATCAACTTCTGCACCAGCTCCGCCGTCGTTGCCGCCGCGTACTTGCGCATGAGCCGCGCGCGATGCAGCTCCACCGTGCGGTGGCTGATGCCCAACTGCTTGCCGATCTCCTTGCTGGTGAGCCCCTGCATCAGCTGCGCCGCCACCTCGCGCTCGCGCGGCGTGAGGTGTGCCTTGGTGCCGGTGCTGCGTCGCGCGCCCAGGTCCTCGAAGGTCCAGATGCCGGCCTCGTGCGGCGCTTCGCGGTTCAGGGCGCGGCCGGTCACGTGGCACCAGAAGGTCTCGCCGGCCAGGGCGCCGTGCAGGCCGCCCACGCGCCGCATCATGCGGTGGTCGGCATAGCGCCCGCTGGCATTGAGGATGGGGAGCATGCGCTGGCCGATGCGCTCGTACTCGGCCACGCTGGGGTAGAGCAGCGCGAAGGAGCGGCCCACGAGCTGCTCGCGCGTGGCGCCGAACATCTCGGCCAGGCGCGCGTTGCAGTCGACCATGATGCGCTGGCGCGACAGCACCATGCCCACCGGCGCATGCTCGAAGGCGAGCCGGTAGTCGATGGCCAGCGCCGGATCCGCAGGGGGATCGGCTTGCGCACGGCGTGCGGCGCGGCGATGCTCGGGGGTCTCCATGACGTAATACTACGTATGTCTGTACGTAGTATCGTTCACGGCGTTTTCGCACCCATCCGTCCCCCTTTTTTCTTTCCACTGTTCCACAAGCGAGGAAGCATGGCGAACAAGATCTATCCCGACGCCAAGTCGGCGCTGGCCGGCGTGGTGGCCGACAACCAGATGCTGGCCGTGGGCGGCTTCGGCCTGTGCGGCATCCCGGAGGCGCTGATCGAGGCGCTGAAGGAAAGCGGCGTCAAGAACATCACCTGCATCTCCAACAACGCCGGCGTCGACGGCTTCGGCCTGGGCAAGCTGCTGGAGACGCGCCAGATCAAGAAGATGATCGCCAGCTACGTGGGCGAGAACAAGGAGTTCGAGCGCCAGTACCTGGCCGGTGAATTGGAGCTGGAATTCACCCCGCAGGGCACGCTGGCCGAGAAGCTGCGCGCCGGCGGCGCCGGCATCCCGGCCTTCTTCACCAAGACCGGCGTGGGCACGCAGGTGGCCGAGGGCAAGGAACTGCGCGAGTTCGACGGCGAGACCTACGTGATGGAACGCGCCCTGGTGCCCGACGTGGCGCTGGTCAAGGCGGCCGTGGCCGACAAGTCGGGCAACCTGCGCTTCAACCTCACGGCGCGCAACTTCAACCCGGCCGCAGCGACGGCGGGCAAGGTCTGCATCGTCGAGGTCGAGAAGATCGTCGAGGTGGGCGAACTGGCACCCGACGACATCCACCTGCCGGGCATCTACGTGCACCGCATCGTGCTCAATTCGAATCCCGAGAAGCGCATCGAGAAGCGCACCGTGAGCGCTTCGGCGCCCGTGGATCCCGTGGCCGCCAAGGTCGAAGCCCAGGCCGTGATCGCCCAGGCTGCTGCCGGCACCGATGTGCCCGTGCCCACGGTGCCCGCCAACAAGAAAGAAGGAGCCTGAGATGCCCTGGACCCAAGACCAGATGGCCGCACGCGCGGCGCAGGAGCTGGAAGACGGCTTCTATGTGAACCTCGGCATCGGCATCCCGACGCTGGTGGCCAACCACACCGGCACCAAGGAGGTGTGGCTGCAGAGCGAGAACGGCATGCTCGGCATCGGCCCCTTCCCGACCGAGGACCAGGTCGATGCCGACCTCATCAACGCCGGCAAGCAGACCGTGACGACGCTGCCGGGCAGCGCCATCTTCGGCAGCGACCAGAGCTTCGCGATGATTCGCGGCGGCAAGATCAACCTGTCGATCCTCGGCGCCATGCAGGTGAGCGAGAAGGGCGATCTCGCCAACTGGATGATCCCGGGCAAGATGGTCAAGGGCATGGGCGGCGCCATGGACCTGGTGGCCGGCGTCAAGCGCGTGATCGTGCTGATGGAACACGTCGCCAAGAAGAAGGACGGCACCACCGACATGAAGATCCTGCCGGCCTGCACGCTGCCGCTGACGGGCGTGGGCGTGGTCGACCGCATCATCACCGACCTGGCCGTGCTCGACGTCACGCCCGAGGGCCTGAAGCTGGTCGAGCTGGCCGACGGCGTGAGCTTCGACGACGTGCAGTCGAAGACGGGCGTGACGCTGATCCGTTGAGCGGCCGGCACGGCCGGCCGTCTTCCGGCTGGCCGGCAGCGCAAGAAAAGGGGCGGACGATCCGCCCCTTTCTTATCTGGGGGCGGCCGGCTGGGGCGCGGCAGCCGCTGGTTGCTGCGCGGGAGCGGCGGGGGGCGGCGGCGCCGGCACCGGCGGGATCTGGAAGCTCCAGGTCTCGCTCAACGCCTTGCCGCCCTGGGTCAGCGCGGCACGCAGCTCGGTCACCTGCGCCGGGTCCTTCACCTTCACGCGCAGCGACAGGCGCCAACCCTTGATGGCGTCGTTGCGCAGCAAATTGCTTTCGAGGATCTCGGCATTGGCGTTGCCGCTCAGTTGGGTCTCCAGCGCGGTGCCGGCCGGCAGGTTGGCCACCGCCGGGCCGACGAAATCGACCATCAGCGCGGTGGTGCCGTCGCTCTGGCGGATCAGGTTGGGCTGGTAGCGCTCGCCCTCGGTCTGGAAGGTCTGCCGCACCCACGCATTGTTCTGCGCATGCAGGGCAGGCTCATCCATGGTCCAGTGCATGCGGTAGGCGAACTGCATCGTCTGGCCCTTGCGCGCCGGGGTGTCGGGGTTCCAGAAGGCGACGATGTTGTCGTTGGTCTCGTCGGCCGTGGGAATCTCCATCAGCGTGACCTTGCCCTTGCCCCAGTTGCCCTGCGGCTCGATCCAGGCGCTGGGCCGCAGGTCGTAGCGGTCCTTCAGGTCCTGGAAGTCCTGGAAGGCGTGGCCGCGCTGCAGCAGCCCGAAGCCGCGCGGGTTCTCGACCTGGAAGCTGCTCACGGCGACCGCGCCCTTGGGGTTGTTCAGCGGGCGCCAGATCCATTCCTCGTTGCCGGCGTGGATCGCGAGGCCGTTGGAGTCGTGGATGGCCGGGCGGAAGTTGCGTAGGAACTCGGGCCAACGCTGGTTGGGCCCGTAGAGGAACATGCTCGTGAGCGGCGCGATGCCCAGGGTGGCCACATCCTGGCGCATCACGATATTGGCCTGCACGTCGAGCACGGCATCGCTGCCGGGCTGCAGGATGAACTGGTAGGCGCCGCTGGCGCTGGGCGAGTCGAGCAGGGCGTAGATGACGAGCTGCTTGTCGTTCGCGCCGGGCCGCTGGATCCAGTACTCGCGGAAGTTCGGAAACTCCTCCTTGCCCACCGAGGTGGTGTCGATGGACAGGCCGCGGCCCGACAGGCCGTAGACCTGCCCCTTGCCGATCACGCGGAAGTAGCTCGCGCCCAGCAGGCTCATGACCTCGTCGTACTTGCCGGCCTGGTTGACCGGATAGAGCACGCGAAAGCCTGCGTAGCCGAGCTGGCGCGTCGCCTCGCGGTCGAAGTTGAGCTTGCCGAAATCGAAGCGGTCGGCCTCGTAGCGGATCTCTTTCACGCCGGCGTCGGTGATCTCGTTGATCCTCACCGGGAAGTTGAACTGCATCCCCTGGTGGTAGAAGTTCAGCCGGAACGGGGTCTGCAGGTCGCGCCACTCGAAGCGGTCCGAGCGCGGCTGGATCTGCATGTAGTCGGCGAACTGCATCGTGCCGAAGAAGGGCGGCAGGTTGCTCGCGGGCGCGACGTAGGGGCGGGCGGCCAGCTCGCGCGCACGCTGCGTCACGTCGTCGAGCGAGAACACCTTGCCGGTTGCGGGCGGAGCGGCCGGTGCGCTCTGCGTGGTCGGCACGGCGCAGGCCGTCAGCAGGCTGATGCAGCCGATGAGGAGGGAGGAACGGAAAGTGTGGGCGAGCCTGTCGATCATGGGCCGTGGCGAAGGTCGTCGATGCACAAGGATGGAAACATCTGCACACCGGTGCAGACCCGCAGCATGGGCGGGACCGGGGCAGACAGCGCGGTGAAGCTTAGCATCGCCCATGCCAGCCCGGGTGTAGGAGCGTGTCGTGCGTGGGGTCGATGCGGATCGTGCGGTGCTGCGGGCCCCTTAAGATGCCCGGCTCCGCTCTTCGACCCGAGGATCCGCTTGCCGATGAAACGCATTGCCGTGTTGGTCGCCGCGACCACCGCCGTGGCCGCCCCGCTCGCCTTCGCGCAGCCCAAGCCCGCGCTGCTGAACAACAAGCCCGCCTTCGTGGCCGACCTGCTGCGCCAGATGACCCTGGAAGAGAAGGTGGGTCAGCTGCGCCTGATCAGCATCGGCCCCGAGATGCCGGCACCGCAGCTGGCGCAGGAGGTCGCGGCCGGCCGCGTGGGCGGCACCTTCAACTCGATCAACCACAAGGAGCAGCGCCCGCTGCAGGAAGCCGCGGTGCGCCAGAGCCGGCTGAGGATCCCGATCCTGTTCGCCTACGACGTGCTGCACGGGCACCGCACCTCGTTCCCGATCGGGCTCGGCCTGGCATCGAGCTGGGACATGGACGCCGTCCGGCTCACCGCGCGCACCGCCGCCGTCGAGGCCGCGGCCGACGGCGTGGACGTGACCTTCGCGCCCACCGTCGACATCTCGCGCGACCCGCGCTGGGGCCGCACCTCCGAAGGCTTCGGCGAGGACCCGTACCTGGTGTCGCAGATCGCGCGCAGCATGGTGCAGGGCTTCCAGAACGGCGAGAACTTCGCCAAGGCCAACAGCGTGCTCAAGCGCGACGCGATCATGGCCTCGGTCAAGCACTTCGCGCTGTACGGTGCGGTGGAGGGCGGGCGCGACTACAACATCGTCGACATGAGCCCCATGCGCATGTACAACGACTACCTGCCGCCCTACAAGGCCGCGATCGAGGCCGGATCGGGCGGCGTGATGATCGCGCTCAACACCGTCAACGGCCAGCCCGCCACCTCCAACACCTGGCTGCTGCAGGACCTGCTGCGCAAGCAGTGGGGCTTCAAGGGCGTGACCTTCTCCGACCACGGCGCCATCACCGAGCTGATGCGCCACGGCGTGGCACGCGACGAACGCGAGGCGGCCCGGCTGGCCATCACCGCCGGCGTCGACATGAGCATGGCCGACCAGGTCTACCTCAAGGAGCTGCCGGGGCTGGTGAAGTCCGGCACGGTGCCGATGAAGGTGCTGGACAACGCGGTGCGCGAGGTGCTGGGTGCCAAGTACGACCTGGGCCTGTTCCACGACCCGTTCCTTCGCATCGGCAAGGCCGAGGACGACCCGGCCGACCTCAAGGCCGATTCGCGCCTGCATCGCGAGCCCGCGCGCGACGTGGCCCGTCGTTCGCTCGTGCTGCTGGAGAACAGGAACCGCACGCTGCCCATCGCCAAGGGCGCCAAGGTGCTGCTCACCGGGCCGCTGGCCGATGCGCCGATCGACATCATGGGCGTGTGGTCGGCCCAGGCGGTGTGGAAGCAGTCGGTCACCCTGCGCAAGGGGATGGAGCAGGCGCTCGCCGGCCAGAAGGGCACGCTCGCGTATGCGCGCGGCGCCAACGTGAGCGAGGACAAGGCCGTCGTCGAGTACCTCAACTTCCTCAACTGGGACGAGCCCGAGGTGGTGCAGGACAAGCGCTCGCCGCAGGAGATGATCGACGAGGCCGTGGCCGCCGCGAAGCAGGCCGACGTGGTGGTGGCCGCGGTGGGCGAGTCGCGCGGCATGTCGCACGAATCGTCGAGCCGCACGCGCCTGGATCTGCCCGAGAGCCAGCAGGCGCTGCTCAAGGCGCTCAAGGCCACCGGCAAGCCGCTGGTGCTGGTGCTGATGAACGGGCGCCCGCTCACGCTGGGCTGGGAGAAGGCCAACGCCGACGCGATGCTCGAGACCTGGTTCGCCGGCACCGAGGGCGGCAACGCGATTGCCGACGTGCTCTTCGGCGACGCCAACCCGTCGGGCAAGCTGCCGATCTCGCTGCCGCGTTCGGTGGGCCAGGTGCCCACGTACTACAACCACCCGCGCCTCGGCCGCCCCTTCACGCCGGGCAAGCCGGGCAACTACACCTCGCAGTACTTCGACGAACCGCAAGGCGCGCTGTACCCCTTCGGCTACGGCCTGAGCTACACCGACTTCAGCGTGTCCGACGTCACGCTGTCCGCGCCCACCCTGGCGCGCGGCGGCAAGGTGGAAGCCACGGTCACGGTGGCCAACACCGGCGACCGTGCGGGCGAGACGGTGGTGCAGCTGTACATCCAGGACGTGGCCGCCTCCGTGGTGCGGCCCGTCAAGGAACTCAAGGACTTCCGCAAGCTGATGCTGCAGCCCGGCGAGAAGAAGGAGGTGCGCTTCACCATCGGCGAGGACAAGCTCAAGTTCTACAACGCGAAGCTCCAGCACGTGGCCGAGGCCGGCCAGTTCAACGTGCAGGTCGGCCTCGATTCGGAGAACGTCAAGTCGCAGGGCTTCGAGCTGAAGTAGACGGGGGGTCGTCCCGCAGGTGCTGCGCGATCACTTCGCGCAGTTGGGCGAGTCCCGCCGGCTCGGTGCGCCGGGCCAGCGTGACCAGCCCGAAATGGGCACCGCCCGTGCCACCCTGCCCGATGCGCAGTTCCGCCAGGTCGGGTGCGGCGGCGCGGATGGCGATCAGCACCGCATCGCTGCGGCGCGTGGCCTCGACCAGGGGCGCCAGTTCGGTGCAGCGCAGGCTCAGGCACAGGTCGGGGTGCGCCGAGGGCCCGTAGGCATCGACCATCGCACGCACCACGTGGTCGCCCAGCGGCGTCGACGCGATCGGATAGGCCAGCAGGTCCTCGAAACGCAGCGCGCGGCGCCGCCGCGTCAAGGGGTGCCCCCGGCGGCACATGATGGCGCCACGCAACTGCACGGCGGGTTCGATGCGCAGGCCCGGCAACGGGGGGAAGGAGCGCACCTCGACCACCAGGGCATCGAGCTCGCGCCGGCGCAGCGCCTCGACCAGCCGGGGCACGTCGCCGTGTTGCACGTCGATCTTCAGCTCGGCGTCCGGCCGCGCCGCGCGATCGAGCAAGGCCGGGGTGAGAAGGGCGCCCGGTCCCGAACCCATTCCCACGCGCAGCCGCTCGGGCGCGGGCCCGCCCTTGCGATGGCCTGCCGCGGCCAGCGCGTCGGCGTCGTGCACCAACTGGCGGGCGCGTTCGAGCAGGCTGCGCCCGAAGGGCGTGAGCTCGCTGCGGCGTCCGATGCGGTCGAACAGCGGCTGGCCCAGTTCGCCCTCGAGCGCGCGCAGGCTGCGGCTGAGTGCCGACTGCGTGAGATGCGTGGCGCGGGCGGAGCGGGTGAAGGACGCCGTTTCGGCGATCGAAATGAAGTGCCGCAGCTGAACCAGGGTCATGACGTGCGAAACGATGAGTCGAACTCATCCGGAAGCATAGAACAATGCATTGGACGCGAAGCGGCAACTTGCCTAGATTCGGGCCGCGGGCGCCAGGCGGCGCACGGCGTTTCCCCCTGAGCCCTCCAACCTTTCACTTCGCAAGCTGTCCATGATCTCCCTGCGCACCCTGTCCCTGGCCGTGCTCGCCGCATGCGCTGCATCCTCCGTCCTGGCCCAATCGGCCGCGCCTTCGTCGCGCATCGCGCCGCTGGTCGACGGCATGTACCCACAGCTCGAGTCGATCTACAAGGACATCCACGCCAACCCGGAACTGGGCTTCCAGGAGACCCGCACCGCCGCCAAGCTGGCCGCCGAGCTGCGCGCCCTGGGCTTCGAGGTGACCGAGGGCGTGGGCCGCACCGGCGTGGTCGCGCTGTACCGCAACGGCACCGGCCCGACGGTCATGGTGCGCACCGAACTCGACGCGCTGCCCATGGAGGAGAAGACCGGGCTGCCCTACGCCAGCAAGGCCAAGGCGCAATGGAACGGCCGCGAGACCTTCGTCGCCCACAGCTGCGGCCACGACATCCACATGGCCAGCTGGGTCGGCACGGCACGCACGCTGCTGGCGCTCAAGGACCAGTGGCAGGGCACGCTGATGTTCATCGCGCAGCCCTCGGAAGAAACCGTGTCGGGCGCCAAGGCGATGGTCGAGGACGGCCTCTTCAAGCGCTTCCCCAAGCCCGACTACGCCTTCGCGCTGCACACCAGCCCGTCGCCCTTCGGCTTCGTCGGCTACCGCGCCGGGCCGGTCACCTCGGCGTCGGACAGCCTGGAGATCACCTTCAAGGGCCGCGGCGGCCACGGCTCGGCACCGCACGTCACCATCGACCCGATCGCGATCGGCGCGCACTTCGTGACCGACGTGCAGACCGTGGTCAGCCGCGAGAAGGACCCGGCCGAGTTCGGCGTGGTGACCATCGGCGCCTTCCAGGCCGGCACGGCGGGCAACATCATCCCCGACGCGGCGAAGCTCAGCGGCACCATCCGCAGCTACAAGCCGGAGGTGCGCACGAAGCTGCTCGACGGCATCCGCCGCACCGCGCTGGCCTCGGCCGCAATGGCCGGCGCGCCGGAGCCCGACGTGCGCCTGGGTGCCGACACCAGCACCGCCGCGGTGAACAACAACGAGGCCGTGGTGCAGCGCACCGTGGCCTCCCTCAAGGCGCAGTTCGGCGACCCGAAGGTGGTGCAGGTCCAGCCTATCACCGCCAGCGAGGACTTCTCGGTGTTCACCGATGCGGGCATTCCGTCGATGTTCTTCTTCGTCGGCGTGACGGACCCAAAGGACGTGGCCGAATCGATGAAGAAGGGCGGCAAGCCGCTGCCCTTCAACCACTCGCCGTACTTCGCGCCGGTGCCCGAGCCCTCGATCAAGATCGGCGTGCAGGCCATGACCACGGCCGTGCTCACGGCAATGGGCACCAAGGGGTGATGCCGGCAGGCCGCGTGCCGGGCGCCGGCCTGCGGTAGGCTCCCCATGGCGCGGCCCTGCGCGCACGGAGAGCAGCATGACGACGACCCCCAGCACGGCGCTGCCGGCCCGGCAGGCCCTCGGCGACCTGTGGACGCAGGCCGGCCTGCCGGCCGAGGCCCTGGCGCAGCTCACGCTCACCGGTGCCGACCCGGTGTTCCCGTCCTCGTTCGCCGTCGGCGCTGCCGCGCAGAGCAGCATCGCGGCCGGCGCCCTGGCTGCGTGCGAACTGGGCCATGCCCGTGGCACGCCGCGCCAGGGCGTGGCGGTGGACATGCTGCATGCCGCGATGGAGACCACCGGCTGGTTCAGCCTGGATGGCCGCGTGCCCGACCTGTGGGACGCTTTTTCAGGCCTGTACCGCTGTGCCGACGGCCATGTGCGCATTCACGCCAACTTCCGGCATCACCGCGACGGCGCATTGCGCCTGCTGGGCCTGGACCCGGACACGGCCACGCGCGAGCAGGCGCAGGCGGCGCTGCTGGGGTGGCGCGCCATGGAATTCGAGGACGCCGCCGCACAGCGCGGCCTCGTCGCCACCGCGCTGCGCAGCTTCGCGCAGTGGGACGCCAGCCCGCAGGGCCGCGCCGTGGCGGCGCTGCCTTTGTTCCGCATCGACCGCATCGGCGACGCACCGCCGCGTGCGCTTGCGCAACTGGAGCCGGAGCAGCGGCCGCTGAGCGGCGTGCGGGTGCTCGATCTCACGCGCATCCTCGCCGGCCCGGTGGCCGGCCGGGCGCTGGCCTTGTACGGCGCCGACGTATTGCTGGTGAATTCGCCGCACCTGCCCAACATCGAGGCAATCGCGGACACCAGCCGCGGCAAGCGCTCCACCCACATCGACCTGAAGACGGCGGAGGGAGCGCAAGCACTCTGGGGGCTGGTCGACGAGGCGCATCTCTTCGTGCAGGGCTACCGGCCCGGCGGCCTGGCGGCCCTGGGCTTCTCGCCCGAGGCGCTGGCCCGGCGGCGCCCGGGCATCGTGTGCGTGTCGCTCAGCGCCTACGGCACCGATGGCCCGTGGGCACAGCGGCGGGGCTTCGACTCGCTGGTGCAGACCGCGATGGGCTTCAATGCCGCGGAAGGCGAAGCTGCCGGCCCGGTGGATGGCGCCGTGTCGCCGCGTGCGCTGCCGATGCAGATCCTCGACCAGGCGACCGGGCACCTGATGGCGTTCGGCGCGGCCGCCGCGCTGTGGCGCCAGCGTCGCGAGGGCGGCAGCTGGCATGTGCAGCTTTCGCTGGCACAGACCGGCCAGTGGCTGCGCGGCCTGGGGCGGGTGCCGGGCGGGCTGGCCCAACCGCGGCCGGAGGGGCACGCCTTTGTCGAGCTCTCGCATTCCGGCTTCGGCGAGTTGCGTGCCGTGCGGCCCAGTGCGCAATTGGCCCGCACGCCGGCAGGCACGGACCGGCCGTCCATGCCGCCGGGCAGCCATCCGCCGGCCTGGTCCTGAGGACCGCTTCCTCACTTTCGGCAGAGGCGCGGGCCCGCCCCAGGGGCGCAGCGAGCCCGTTGCTCAGGCCGTCGTGACCGGCGTGGACAGCAGCGCATCGCGCCGGCTCTCCGCCACCGAGCGCAGGAAGGTCCAGACCGCCTGCATGCGGCCGACCTGCTTGGCCTCGGCCGGCATCGACATCCAGAAGGTGCGGGTGAAGCTGGCCTGCGCCGGCAGCACGCGCTGCAGCCGCGCGTCGCCGGCGGCCACGAAGGCCGGCAGCACGCCGATGCCGGCGTCGGCGGCCACGGCCCGGTGCTGCGCCAGCACGCTGGTGCTGCGCAGCGAGAAGGCGTCGGGACGGTACAGCTCGTCCAGGTACTGCAGCTCCTTGGAGAAGAGCAGGTCGTCGACATAGCTGACGAAGGTGTGTCCCTTCAGGTCCTCGCGCTGGCGGATCGGCGGATGGGCACGCAGGTAGGCCCGGCTCGCGTAGAGGTGCAGGCTGTAGTCGGTGAGCTTGGTCACCACCACCGGCCCGCGCGCCGGTCGTTCGAGCGAGATGACGATGTCGGCTTCGCGCCGCGACAGGTGCACCAGCCGTGGCATGGCGAGCAGGTCGATCACCAGCCGCGGGTGCTCGCGTGCGAAGCCGGCCAGCGCGGGCGCGAGCACGACGGTGCCGAAGCCCTCCGTCGCGCCGACGCGCACCAGGCCCGACAGGCCTTCGTCGGGGGCGGGCGTGGCGCTTTTCTCCAGCGTGCGGAAGGCGCGCTCCATCGCCTCCACCTGGGGTTGCAGCCGACGCCCGGCTTCGGTCAGGCGGTGGCCGCCGGCCTCGCGGGCGAAGAGCGGGCTGCCCAGTTCCTTCTCGAGCGCCTGGATGCGCCGCGCCACGGTGGTGTGGTCCACCGCCAGCCGGCGCGCCGCGGCCATCAGCGTGCCGGCGCGCGACAGCTCCAGGAAATAGCGCAGGTTGTTCCAGTCCATGGCGAATCGAAGGGTGTCGAATGCGGACTTCCGGACGCAGAGGACGCAAAGGTTCCGCAGAAGACGCAAAAGCAAAACTTTCTGTTGGGTGTTCTTTTGCGCTCTCTGCGAAATCTCTGCGCCCTCTGCGTCCGGCAGTCCGCTCCCGCATTCTGCATTTCTGCAAAACCGAAACGCATTTTTCTCCATTGCGCACGCAATTTTGCAAAGCTAGCATGCGCCGGTTCGCTCGATATTCACCAGGAGACATCCCATGGACGCCACCACCGCGCCGGCCACCCAGGTCGCGACCGTCAAGCTGCTCATCGGCGGCCAGTTCGTCGAATCGAAAACCACCGAATGGCGCGACGTCGTCAATCCGGCCACCCAGGAGGTGCTGGCCCGCGTGCCTTTCGCCACCCAGGCCGAGGTCGACGCCGCCGTGGCCTCGGCCAAGGAAGCCTTCAAGACCTGGAGGAAGACCGCCATCGGCGCGCGGGCGCGCATCTTCCTGAAGTTGCAGCAGCTGATCCGCGAGCACATGGGTGAACTCGCGGCGTTGCTGACGGCCGAGCAGGGCAAGACGCTGCCCGACGCCGAGGGCGACGTGTTCCGCGGGCTGGAGGTGGTGGAGCATGCCGCCAACATCGGCACGCTGCAGCTCGGCGAGCTGGCCAACAACGTGGCCGGTGGTGTCGATACCTACACGCTGCTGCAGCCGCTGGGCGTGTGCGCGGGCATCACGCCCTTCAACTTCCCGGCCATGATTCCGCTGTGGATGTTCCCGATGGCCATCGCCACGGGCAACACCTTCGTGCTCAAGCCCAGCGAGCAGGACCCGATGGTGACCATGCGCCTGTGCGAGCTGGCGCTCGAGGCCGGCATCCCGCCCGGCGTGCTGAACGTGGTGCACGGCGGCGAGGCGGTGGTCAACGCGATCTGCGACCACCAGGACATCAAGGCGATCAGCTTCGTCGGCTCGACCAAGGTCGGCACGCACGTGTACCACCGCGGCATCGCCAGCGGCAAGCGCGTGCAATGCATGATGGGCGCGAAGAACCACGCCATCGTGATGCCCGACGCCAACAAGGAGCAGACGCTCAACGCGCTGGCCGGCGCGGCCTTCGGTGCCGCAGGGCAACGCTGCATGGCCGTGTCGGTGGCGGTGCTGGTGGGCGAGGCGCGGCTGTGGGTCCCGGACCTGGTGGCCAAGGCGAAGACGCTCAAGGTGGGCGCCGGCACCGAGAAGGGCGTGGACGTGGGGCCGCTGGTCTCGTGCGCGGCCTACGAGCGCGTGACCGGCCTGATCGAACGCGGCACGGCCGACGGCGCGACGCTGGAACTCGATGGCCGCAAGCCCACGGTGCCGGGCTACGAGAAGGGCAACTTCGTCGGCCCGACGATCTTCTCGGGCGTGAAGCCGGGCATGACGATCTACGACCAGGAGATCTTCGGGCCCGTGCTGTGCGTGGCCGGCGCGGCCGACATCGACGAGGCGATCGAGATGATCAACGCCAACCCGAACGGCAACGGCACGGCGATCTTCACGCAGTCGGGCGCGGCGGCGCGCAAGTTCCAGGAAGAGATCGACGTCGGCCAGGTGGGCATCAACGTGCCGATCCCGGTGCCGGTGCCGCTGTTCTCCTTCACCGGGTCGCGCGGTTCCAAGCTGGGCGACCTGGGGCCGTACGGCAAGCAGGTGGTGCTGTTCTACACGCAGACCAAGACGGTGACGGCGCGGTGGTTCGACGACAGCACCGTGGCGCACGGGGTCAACACGACCATTTCGTTGAAGTGACCGCGCTGGCGTCCGATTTTGAGGGCGCGCCCAGGCCCCGGGCCCTCGGCCCAGGCCCAGGCCTTCGAATCCACACCGACCCAACCCCATGGACTTTGAACTGACCGAAGACCAGCGCGCCTTCGCCGACACGGCCCGCGCGTTCGCCGCCAGCGAATTCGCGCCGCACGCCGCGCAGTGGGACCGCGACGCGATCTTTCCGCGCGAGGCGATCGCCCAGGCCGGCGAACTGGGCTTCTGCGGCCTGTATGCGCCCGAGCGCATCGGCGGCTTGGGCCTGCCGCGGCTCGATGCGGCGCTGGTGTTCGAGGAGATGGCGGCGGTCGATCCGTCGACGACCGCCTTCATCACCATCCACAACATGGCGACCTGGATGCTCGGCACCTGGGGCACCGACGCCGTCTGCGCTCGATGGGGCGAAGACCTCACCAGCGGCCGCAAGCTCGCCTCGTATTGCCTGACCGAGCCGGGCGCGGGCTCCGACGCCGGCTCGCTCAAGACGCGTGCGGAACTGCAGGGCGCCGACTACGTCATCAACGGCGGCAAGGCCTTCATATCCGGCGCCGGCTCGACCGACGTGCTGGTGCTCATGGCCCGCACGGGCGGGGCGGGTGCCAGCGGCGTCTCGGCCTTCGCGGTGCCGGCCGACGCACCGGGCATCAGCTACGGCAAGAAGGAGCACAAGATGGGCTGGAACAGCCAGCCCACGCGCACCATCGCCTTCGACAACGTGCGCGTTCCCGCCGATCACCTGCTGGGGCAGGAAGGCGAGGGCTTCCGCATCGCGATGAAGGGGCTGGACGGTGGCCGCATCAACATCGCCACCTGCTCGGTCGGGGCGGCGCAGGGCGCCCTGGATGCCGCGCGCCGCTACCTGCACGAGCGCCAGCAGTTCGGCAAGCCGCTTGCGAGCTTCCAGGCCCTGCAGTTCAAGCTGGCCGACATGGCGACCGAGCTGGTCGCCGCGCGCCAGATGGTGCGGCTGGCCGCCAGCAAGCTCGACGCGCAGCACCCCGACGCCAGCACCTACTGCGCCATGGCCAAGCGCTTCGCCACCGACGCCGGCTTCAACGTCTGCAACGAGGCGCTGCAACTGCACGGTGGCTACGGCTACCTGGGCGAGTTCCCGCTGGAGCGGCTGGTGCGCGACGCCCGCGTGCACCAGATCCTCGAAGGCACCAACGAGATCATGCGCGTCATCGTGTCGCGCAAGCTGCTCGAGGGGGACGCGGACATCCGATGAAAGTCGGACGGCCGAACGACGAGGTCGCGAAGGTTACGCAAAGGGCGCAGAAGGAAGACAGAATTTCGAACTGATTTTCTGCGCCCTCCGCGAAGCCTCTGCGCCCTCTGCGTTCGGCTGCCCGATCCCGCATTCACTTCATCCTCACCATGACCGAACCCGTCGTCCTTTTCGATACCCTGCCCACCGCCAACGGCAAGCGCTTCGGCGTTGCCACGCTCAACGCACCGGCCTCGCTCAATTCACTCTCGGTCGACATGGTGCGGCTGCTCACGCCGCAACTGCGCGCATGGGCCGCCGACCCGCAGGTCGTCGGCGTGCTGCTGCAGGCCGCGGGCGACAAGGCTTTCTGCGCCGGTGGCGACCTGCGACAGCTCTACCAGACGCTGCGCGATTGCGGCGAGTCGCGCAACGCGTACGCCGAGCGCTTCTTCGGCGAGGAATACGAGCTCGACCACCTCATCCACACCTTTCCCAAACCCTTCCTGTGCTGGGGCCACGGCATCGTGATGGGCGGCGGCGTGGGGCTGATGGTGGGCGCGTCGCACCGCGTCGTCACCGAAGGCAGCCGCGTGGCGATGCCCGAGATCAACATCGGCCTCTACCCGGACGTGGGTGGCAGCTGGTTCCTGCGCCGCGCGCCGGGGCGCACCGGCCTGTTCCTGGCCTTCACCGCCGCGCAGGTCAACGGCAGCGACGCCATCTTCGCCGGGCTGGCCGACGTGCTGGTGCCGCACGCGCGCAAGGCGCAGGTGATCGAAGCCATCGGCGCCACGGCATGGCGCGGCGATGGCGGCGCCGACCGGGCGCTGCTCTCGCGCATCCTCGCCACGGCGGCCGAAGGCACCGAGCGGCCGGCCTCGAAGCTGCGGGAGCACTACGACACGATCGAATCGCTGATGGCCGGCGAGGACCTGCTGGACATCGCGAAGCGCCTGCGTGCGCTGCAGAGCGACGACGCCTGGCTGCAGGGCGCTGCCAAGGCATTCACGAAGGGCGCCCCGAGTTCCATCGCGTTGACCTGGGCACTGTGGCAGCGCGTGCCGCACATGTCGCTGGCCGAGGTGTTCCGCCTGGAGTACTGGGCCTCGCTGGGCTTCTGCGCGCACCACGATTTCGCCGAAGGCATCCGCGCGGTGCTGGTCGACAAGGACCGCAACCCCAAGTGGCAGCCGGCGACCCTTGAGGAGATCACGCCTGCCTTCGTGGACGACCATCTGCGCGAGCGCGGCGAGATGGCGCCTGAGTTGGTCGGCCTTCGCTGAAATCAGATTCGGACCACCGAACGCAGGGGGCGCAAAGGTCACGCAGAGGTCGCAGAAGAAACGAAACACAAATTTGATATTCCTTCTGCGCCCTTTGCGAAATCTCGGCCTCCTCTGTGTTCGGCTGTCCGCTCCCGTGTTCCAACAACCCTCCCGGAGACACACACCATGAAGATCGCATTCATCGGCCTGGGCAACATGGGCGGCCCGATGGCCCTGAACCTGCACAAGGCCGGCCACGCCGTCGCCGCCTTCGACCTGTCCGCCGCGGCCTGCGACGCATTGCGCGCGCAGGGTGTGGCGATTGCCGCATCGGCGGCGGAATCGGTGCAGGGCGCGGAGGTCGTCGTCAGCATGCTGCCGGCCAGCCAGCATGTCGAATCGCTCTACCTGGGCGAACAGGGCCTGCTCGCGAAGATCGCACCCGGCACCCTGGTCATCGATTCGAGCACCATCGCCGCCGCGACCTCGCGCAAGGTGGCCGAGGCGGGCGCCGCACGCGGCATCGCGGTGATCGACGCGCCGGTGTCGGGTGGCACGGGCGGCGCCATCGCGGGCACCCTGACCTTCATGGTGGGCGGCAGCGAGGCGGACCTCGAGCGCGCGCGCCCGGTGCTCGAGAAGATGGGCGCCAACATCTTCCACGCCGGCGCGGCCGGCGCTGGGCAGACGGCCAAGATCTGCAACAACATGCTGCTGGGCATCCTGATGATCGGCACCTCCGAAGCGATTGCGCTGGGCGTGGCCAACGGGCTCGACCCGAAGGTGCTGTCGGAGATCATGCGCCGCAGCTCGGGCGGCAACTGGGCGCTGGAGAAGTACAACCCCTTGCCGGGCGTGATGGAGAACGCGCCGGCTTCCAAGGGCTACGCCGGCGGCTTCGGCACCGACCTCATGCTCAAGGACCTGGGCCTGGCGCTAGAGAACGCGACGGCGGTGAAGGCCGCCACCCCGCTGGGCGGCCTGGCGCGCAGCCTCTATGCCGCGCACAGCCTCGCGGGGCACGGTGCGCTCGATTTCTCCAGCGTCATCAAGCTGGTGCAGAAGCCGGGCTGATCGCGGGCGCGGAGCGCCCGGTTGGCTGTCGAGCACATGGCCACCGGCGCCTGTCCCATGGGCGTTCGGGGCATTTGTTCTTGCAGGGCAGTCCGAGGCTCCTGAAGCGGCCCTGAATGCACCCGCGATGAAAAACGGAATCGTTGCTGTTTCTCGCGAGCACGGCGGGCTGTGACAGCATGCGGCCCCAGCCGACCTGCAAGCCCCGATGGCACCCATCCGACGCTCCAGTACCTCCGCCGCGACCGCAAGCCCTGCTGCGGCCATGTCCGGCGGTGCACGACCCCTGCGCGGGCGCGAGCAGCGCGTGCTCGATGCCGTGGCGTCCTTGCCTGAAGAGAGCCGCACGCCATCCGCCGCCGTGGCCGAGCTGCTGCGCCAGGGCCTCGACCTGCCGCCCTCGACGATCGCGCAGATCCTGCTGCGGCTCGAGCGCAAGGGCGTGCTTCAGTTGGGACGCAAGCGGTCGGGCGACGCGGCGTGAAAGCGGGGCGGTGCACGGGCGTGTGCGCCAGGACGACGTGCGCTCAGGGGACCACAGCGCTCCGATTTTTTGTGCTGTGGGGCTGGTTTGGTGTGGGGGCTCTTGGCGTGTCGGCACGAGCGCTGGGGGTCTGAACCCGGCCGGCGGCGCCGGTATGCGTTCTCCGGCGCAGGCTCGCGCTGACTGTCGTGCGGTGCGGTCGATGTGCTCGCTTGCCATCGACGTGCTTCCGGCACTGCACGGCGCCGCGAATGCGCCTGCGCCCGCACACCGGCACCACCGGCCTGAACGGTGGGAGTGATCGGCTGGCATGAGGCGGGCGCGTCCGGCCTGGCCGTAGCTCCTCCTCACCCCTTCCCCTTGGTCGTTCCCTACCCGTTCGGGCTGAGCTTGTCGAAGCCCTGCGCAGCCCACCGCAGCCCCGGCGCACAATCCGTCGATGACCTCACGCTTCCTCGCCCCCACGCTGCTGGCCGCCTTGCTCTCGATGGCCGCAGGTGCCCCCGCCGACACGCTGAAGAAGCCGGCGCTCGACCGGCTGGCGGCGCAGCCCGCATTGCGCGCGCCCGGCCTGGAGTTCCGGCGCTTCGCCGCGCTCGCCGCGCAGCAGGAACCTGCGGTGCGCAGCGCCGTCGACGCCCATGCCGCGGGGCGTCCGTTGACCGGCGACGAGCTCGTCGACGTCGCACGCCTGCTCGGGCTGTACAACCGGCTCCAGAACCAGGGCGCGGTGATCGCCAGCATCGAGAAGATGGTCGCGCTGCCGACGGTGCGCAACCCGCGCGTACCGCCGCACGAGAGCCCGGCCATCGTCGAAACCGGGACGCTGATCGAATCGATGGCCAAGGAATTCGGCCTCGCGTTCCGCAACGTCGACAACCGCATCTTCGAGGTCAAGCTGCCCGGCTCGGGCGGCGAGGAGTTCGGCATCCTCACGCATGCCGACGTGGTGCCGGCCAACATCGACGAATGGGTGCTCGACGACGGCACGCGGCTCGACCCCTTCAGGCTCACGCGCGTCGGCGACCTGATGTACGGCCGCGGCACCATCGACGACAAGGGCTCGATCGCCGCCGTGCTCTACGCCATGAAGGCCGTGAAGCAGAGCGGCCTGCCCATGGCACGCACCATCCGCCTGATGGTCGAGACCACCGAAGAGACCGGCGGCGATGCGATGAAGTACTACCGCGAGAAGACCGCATTGCCGGCCTACAACATCGTGCTCGACAGCAAGTACCCGGCCGTGGTCGCGGAGAAGGGCTCGGGTGCGCTGAAGGTGTCGTTCCCCGTCGAGGAAATCGATCCTGCGAAGGCCAGCGTGACGGCCATGGCCGGCTCCACATCGGCCAACGCGATCCCGCAGACCGCGACCGCCCGGGTGCAGGGCGGCGACGTGGCGGCGGTGGCGCAGCAGTTCGAAGCCGCCAGGGCGGCCTTTGTCGCCCGTTACGCCACGCAGGGCGGTCCGTTCACCATCGACATCGTGCGGCGTTCCGCCGACGGCGTGGACGGTGTGGACATCAAGGTCACGGGCAGCTCGGCCCACGGGTCGCGGCCCGAAGAGGGCGTGAACCCGGTGCCGCGCCTGGCTCTGTTCGTCGGCGAGTCCGGCGTCGCACTGGCGCCAAACCACTTCACCAAGGCGGCCGCGTACATCGCCGAGCTTTATGGCACCGACTACCTGGGCCGGACGATGGGCGTGGCCTACAGCGACGACTTCATGGGCCCGTTGACCCTCTCGCCGACCCTGCTGCGCGTGGCCGACGGCCAGCTCGACGTGACGACCAACGTGCGCATGCCACGCGGCAACTCGCCCGACGGGCTGAAGAAGGCGCTCGCCGCGCGCATCGGCGGCTGGGCGAGCGGCAAGGGCATTCGCCTGCAGGTCGCGCACGACCAGGGCGACTGGATGGCGCGCGATCCCAAGGGGGCCTGGCTGTCGACACTGCTGAACATCTTCGGCGACACCACCGGGCTGGAGGCGAAGCCGGTGCCCACGGCCGGCAGCACCACGGCCAAGCTGATGCCCAATGCCATCAACTTCGGCCCGGCGATGCCGGGCAAGAAGTACACCGCGCACAACGCCAAGGAATACAAGGAAGTCGCCGACCTCGACGCCGACCTGCAGATGTTCACCGAAATGCTGGTGCGCATCGGCAACCTGCCGCAGATGCAGTGACGCACGCGCGAGAAGCGCACCTGGCGTCCCGCCGAGCCGCCCTGCGGTGTCAGAACGCCGGGATCAGCGAGCCATTGAACTGCTTCTCGATGAACTGCTTCACCTCGGGTGACTGGTAGGCGGCGACCAGCTTTTTCGCCCATGGCTTGTCCTGGTCGGCGCGGCGCACGGCGATGAGGTTCGCATACGGGCCCTTGGGCGATTCCTTGATCACGCTGTCCTTCGAGAAGGACAGGCCCGCCTTCTCGGCGTAGTCATTGTTGATGGAGGCGATGGTGAGGTCGTCCAGCGAGCGCGGCAACTGCGCCGCATCGAGCGGCACCAGCTTGAGCTTCTTGGGGTTGCCTGTCACGTCCAGCGGCGTGGCGGTGTTGGTTCGCACCGCCTCGGGTTTGAGCGTGATCAACCCGGCCGATTCCAGCAGCAGCAGCGCACGGTTGCCGTTGGACGGGTCGTTCTGGATGCCGACCGAGGCCCCGTCAGGCAGCTCGCCCACGCTCTTGATCTTGCGCGAGTAGAAGCCCAGCGGCGCGGTGATCGTCAGGCCCACGGGCACGATGTCGAAGCCGCGCGCCTTGACCTGGTTGTCTAGGAAATGCTTGTGCTGGAATGCGTTGGCATCCAGGTCACCCGCCGCCAGCGCGGCGTTGGGCAACTGGTAGTCGTTGAAGACGATGACCTGCACGTCGAGGCCGTCGCGCGCCGCCACCTTCTTCACGACCTCGAAGATCTTCTCGGCGTTGCCGACGGAGATGCCGACCTTGATGGAGGACTTGTCCTGAGCCTGGCCGGTGGCGCTGCCCAGGGCGAACAGGGCGGCGAGGAGGGGCGCGACGGCGCGGCGTCGGATCGGGGAGGAGAACAACATGACGGGAACGCGGTGCTTGGCACGATGAAAAAAGGGAACGCGAATGTGCCAGTGCCCGCCACGGGTGCCAACGAAGCAATCGTCGGATCGACATGCGTGCCGAATCGCCGCATTTGCTTATGCGGCATAAGCAGACAACGAATGGTTCGTTTGCTTTCCGAGCCTGCGAATCGATACTCCGGCCCCTTGCGGCGCACCGGCTCTCGAGCGCTTCGAAGCAGCGCCGCTCCATTCCCCCGCTTCCCAATGACCTCACAGACTGCAGGCGCTGCAGCCGCCGCGCCGGTGATCCGGCTCGAAGCGGTGCAGAAGTCCTTCCAACTGCCGAATGGCGAGCGTTTCGACGCCGTGCGATCGGTGTCGCTCGACATCGCCGAGGGCGACGTCTTCGGCCTGATCGGCAAGAGCGGCGCGGGCAAATCCACGCTGCTGCGGCTCATCAACCTGCTGGAACGGCCCGACGCGGGCCGCGTGTTCGTGGCCGGCCGGGACCTCACGACGCTCTCGCGCCGGGAGCTGCGCGAGACGCGGCAGAACATCGGCATGATCTTCCAGCAGTTCAACCTGCTGCAGAACGCCACCGTGTTCGACAACGTGGCCTTCCCGCTGCGCATCCACGGCCGCCACAGCCGTGCCGACATCGATGCGCGCGTGCGGGAGTGCCTGGCGCTGGTGGGCCTGGACGAGAAGATCGACAGCTACCCGGCGCAACTGTCGGGCGGGCAGAAGCAGAGGGTGGCCATTGCGCGCGCGCTGGCACCGCGGCCGCAGGTGCTGCTGTGCGACGAACCCACCTCCGCGCTCGACGCCGAGACGACGCGTTCGTTGCTCGAGACGCTGCGCGACATCAACCACAAGATCGGCGTGACCATCGTCATCGTCACGCACGAGTTGCCGGTGGTCGAACTGCTGTGCAGGCATGTTGCGGTGCTGGAGCAGGGGCAGCTGATCGAGCAGTTCGCCGTCGCTGCGCAGAACGACGGGCGCGCCTCGGTGCTCGGCCGCGAGCTCGACGCACTGGTGCGCCGGCGCGAGCGCGATGCGCTGTTCGATGCGGCCCTGCCGCCGGCCGGGACACCGCGCGTGCAGGCGCCGGACGCACTTCGGCGCGCGGGCGACGTGGGAGTGGCCTATGTCTGAGAACATCCTCGCCATCCTCCCCGAGCTATGGACGGCCACCGGGCAGACCTTCCTCATGCTGGCCATCGGCCTCTCGGCCGCCATCGTCATCGGCGGGCCGCTCGGCGTGCTGCTTTTCCTGCTCGGGCCCGGCCAGTCGCTGGAGAACAGGCCGGCGTTCGTCACGCTGAACTGGATCGTGAACACGATCCGGTCCTTCCCCTTCATCATCCTGCTGGTCGCGCTCGTGCCGTTCACGCGCATCATCGCGGGCACCTCGATCGGTCCCCTGGCGGCGGCGGTGCCGCTGTCCTTCGCGGCCATCCCGTACTTCGCGCGGCTGGTGGACCAATGCCTGCGCGAGGTGCCGCGCGGCGTCATCGAGGCGGCCCACGCCATGGGCGCCTCGGAGCTGCAGATCGTCTGGCGCGTGCTGGTGCGCGAGGCCCGCTCGGGCCTGATCCTGGCGCTCACGGTGCTGGCGGTGAGCTTCCTGTCCTATTCGGCCATCGCCGGCGTGGTGGGCGGCGGCGGCATCGGCGACCTGGCCATCCGCTACGGCTACTACCGCTTCCAGACCGACGTGATGGTGCTCACCGTGGCGCTGCTGGTGGTGCTGGTGCAGATCATCCAGTTCGTCGGCAACCACCTCGCACGTCGCCTCGACAAGCGTTGAACTTCCCTCGTTCCCCTTTCATATCTCGATTCTCAGGACATCCCGCATGCTTCGTCGTTCCGCCCTTGCCCTCTCGCTGACCCTGGCCGTCGCCGCCGTGCTGCCGCTGCAGGCCCAGGCGCAGGCTGCCAAGAAAGACCTCGTGATCGGCGCCACCGCCGGTTCCAACTACGACCAGCTGAAGTTCGGCGTCGTCCCGCTGCTCGAGAAGAAGGGCTACAAGGTCAAGCTGGTCGAATTCAACGACTACGTGCAACCCAACCTGGCCCTGGCGCAGGGTTCGCTCGACGCGAATTTCTTCCAGCACCTCGTGTACCTGAAGAAGTTCGCGGCCGACCAGAAACTGGACATCGTCGAACTGGTGCAGGGCCCGATCGCGCCCTTGGGCGTCTATTCGAAGAACCGCAAGTCGCTCGCCGAGGCCAAGGAAGGCGACCGTGTGACCCTGCCCAACGACCCCAGCAACCTGGCGCGCGCCCTCGTGCTGCTCGAGCAGAACAAGCTGGTGGTGCTCAAGCCCGGCATCGACCCCCTGCGCGCGACCGAGAAAGACCTGGCCGACAACCCGCGCAAGCTGAAATTCATCCCGCTCGAGGCGGCGCAGCTGCCGCGCTCGCTGGGCGACACCGAGTACGCCATCATCAATGGCAACTTCGCGATCTCCTCGGGCCTGAAGCTGACCGAAGCCGTGGCGCTGGAGAAGACGCCCGACCATTACCTCAATGTGGTGGCCGTCAAGCGGGCCGACAAGGACACGCCCTGGGCGAAGGACCTCGTCGAGGTCTACCGCTCGAACGACTTCAAGGCCGTGGTCGATGCGAAGTTCCAGGGCTACGCGAAGCCGAGCTTCCTGCAGTGAACGCCGTCCGGCCTCGCCAATAAAAAAACGCGCCCGAGGGCGCGTTTTTTATCGGCCCTCGCCGCGGCGCTCAGAGCGTCTCGCCGGCAGAGACGATGAAGTCCGTGCCGCGGATGCCGATGGTGGCGGTGGGCGTGTCGATGCGAATGGCCTCCGGCGTGGCCTTGCCGATGAGCCCGGTGACCATGCGCAGGGTGCCGCGCGCGAGCCGGCCGACCACGCTGCCATCGTGCGTTTGCGAGTCGTAGCGGAAGGTCTGGAGGTCGAAGCTCGACTGGGGGCCGATCACGAAGGTCGTGCCGTCGCGCAGCACCAGGCTGGCGCCGGACTCCGCGCCGGTGACGATGCGCTGCCGCGCGTTCACCGCGTCGCCCACGCGGGCCGGCGCGGTGGCGCCTTGCGCGTCCTGCAGCTGGACCTCCCCGCGCACGGTCTTGAGCAGGCCGGCATGGGTGTCGGACGACGGGTCGGCGGCGAGCGCGCTGCCTTGCAGCGCCCACAGCGTCGAGCACAGGACGATCGGCAACGCGTGGGAACGGCGATGTGGTGCGGGCATGGGGGTCGGTGGCAAAGGGGCAGGGAGCGCCGGGGTCGGTGCGCGAACGGTGATGCAGGCCTGCGGCCGGTCGTCCGCGCGGTCGGCCGGGCACTGTAGGAGGTGCCGCGCGCAAGGCACAGGCACAAGTGCGCGCTTCGGCCAGCGCGCGTGGGCCCGCGGCCAATCGGTCGGGGTTTTCGTGATGAAGTTGGCGCGTCGCTGGCGCCGGCCTGGCTTGGTGGCATCATGGTTCGCCGGCTGCGCCGGTTCCTGAACACTTCATCCAACACCCAGGAGACCCTCTAAATGACCTTCACCCGCATTGCCATGCCCACGCTGCTGCTGGGCCTTGCCGGAACGCTCGGCACCGTCGCCGTCCAGGCCCAGCCCGCCTGGCCCACCAAACCGATCCGCTTCGTCGTGCCGTTCTCGGCCGGCGGTGCCAACGACCTCATGGCGCGTGCCGCCGCCGAAGGCGCCGGCAAGGCGCTGGGCCAGCCGGTGGTGGTCGACAACAAGCCCGGCGCGGGCGCGATGCTGGGCACCGATGTCGTGGCCAAGAGTGCGCCTGACGGCTACACCTTCCTGGTGAGCGCCGCCGGGGTGGTGTCGAACAGCATGATCCGCAAGCAGGTGCCCTACAAGGACAGCGACCTCGTGCCGGTGGCCATGATCGGCCTGGCACCCTCGGTGGTCGTGGCGCCGGCCAACGCGCCCTACAAGGACCTCAAGGAGTTCGTCGCCGCGTCCAAGCAGGGCAAGGGCTTGCACTTCGCGACGGCCGGCACGGGCAGCACGCCGCATTTCGTCGAGGGCCTGCTGGAGAAGAACCACGGCGCCAAGCTCGACGTCGTGCCGTACAAGAGCGGCTCCGAATCGATCACGGCGGTGCTGGGCAGCCAGGTCGATGCGACTTCGGAGGCCAGCATCGTGGTGCTGCCCTACATCAAGAGCGGCAAGCTCAAGGCGCTGGCCACGACCTGGACGCAGCGCATCTCGGCCTACCCGCAGCTGTCGACCGCGGTGGAGCAGGGCTTCGACGACATCCGCATCGCGCACTGGGCGGGCGTGCACGCGCCGGCGGGCACGCCGCCGGCCATCCTCGACAAGATGGCCGCGGCCGTGGACAAGGCCATGAAGGACCCGGCGACGATCGAGCGGCTGAAGGCCGTCGGGATCGAGCCCGTCGGCGGCACGCGCGCCTCGTTCACCAAGTTCGTGGACGAGGAACGGACCCGCCTGGGGGCCGTGGTCAAGGCCACCGGCATGCGGGAGGATTGAACCGGGGGCGGAACCTTCCGCCCCGGGCCGTCCGTGCCTGCAGTTCGGGCCAGGCACCCCGAAAGAATGTGAACTATTGCAAACTGCCTGGTGGGCCGGCGTCCCTCCCACTCGCAGGGTGGGGCGGTCCTGGGGCAGACTTTGAGCCGCAGGGGGGTGCTGTTCGCAAGGATGCCGGCAGTCACGATGCGCCGGCCCCGTGCGGCCACCGAGGAGACAAGCCAATGCAAGAGACAAGCGTGCAGGTCATCGGCCCGCGGTTTGCGCAGTGGGCCGAACTCACCGATGCCTACGCCCGAAAACTTACCGCCCTGCAGCAGGGCGAACCCGGCGCAGGGGCCGACGCGGCCCGCCTGGCGCGTGAGATCCAGGCGCTGATGGCGCCCCCGGGCGACGTGCTGATGGCGCCGCCCCGGCCGTCCCGCGCGTAGGGCGCGCGCCCCTCAGCCCAGCAGGGCCTTGAGCCGCCGCACCTCCTGCTGCAGGTCGAGGATCAACGCGGCGGCGTCGAGCCCGACGTCGAAGTCGCGTTGCAGCCGCCGCGCATCGAGGGCGCGGCGCAGATCGCTGCCGTCGAATCGCCAGTCCTCCAGCCGCAGGGCCTGCGGCTGGAGGATGCCGGCCTCGGCCAGTTCGGCCACCCATTCGATCGGCGCGCCGCAGGCGTGCGCGAGCTGCAGGGCCGCCAGTGGGTCGGCCGGGCCGACGGTGGTGCAGTGGGTGATGGTGACGGTGGTGGTTCGCGTGCTCATGCAAAGGCTCCTGCTGCGGCGAGCTGGCGGCGGGGATCGAAGCCGGCCGTGGCCTTGGCCAGCTGTTCATACGCGGTGCGTGCGGTATCGCTGTCGGCCGGCGGCAGGGCGATCGCCAGCACCAGGTACAGGTCGCCGCCCAGGCCGCGTCCCTTCAGGCGCAGCTTGAGTCCGGCGCGCGCATTGGGCGGCACGCGCACGGCGCCGGTGCCGCCACCTGGCAGGGGCACCTCGACCTCCGCGCCCAGCGCGGCTTCGGAGGGCGTGACCGGCAGATCCATCGACAGGTCCTGCCCTTCCACGCGGTAGAGCGGGTGCGGCGCGATGCGCACCTCCAGGTACAGGTCGCCGGCTGGCTCGCCGCCATGCCCGGGCAGGCCCTGGCCGGCAATGCGGATGTACTGCCCCGGCCGCACGGCGCGCGGAATGTTCACCCGCAGGGTGCGGGTGACGAACTCGGGCTCGCCCTGGTCGTTCAACTCCATCGCACGCAGGGTGATCTCGCGCTCGCCGCCCTGCAGCGCGAACTCCAGCGGCACCTCGATCGCGGCATGGTGGTCGTCGCCCTTGGCCCGGTACTTCTGGCGCGCCGCATTGCGCCGCTCGGCGGCGCCGAACACCGAAGAGAAGAAGTCGCTGAAGTCCGCGTGGTCGGCCGGGCCGGCATGGCCGGCGCCGCGGTGGAATTCGAAGCCTTCGTCCCAGCCGGGCGGGGGCTGGAAGCCACCGCCTGCGCCGCTGCCCCCGAAGTCGGGCCCGGCGCTGCGGCCGCTGCGCGCGCGCTCGGCCAGCGCATCGTAGGCGGCGCGCTTTTCCTTGCTGCCGAGCACGTCCCAGGCCTCGTTCACGTCGCGCATGCGTGTCTCGGCGTCGGGTTCCTTGCTGACGTCGGGGTGGTATTTGCGGGCGAGCTTGCGGTAGGCCTTGCGGATCTCGTCCTCGGAGGCCGTTCGCTCCACGCCCAGGGCGCTGTAGTAGTCCTTGAAGTCCATGGTGCGGCAGAAAAAAGGGGAGGGAAGGGGTCAGGCGATCGCAGCTTGCGCCGGATCGCCCGCGGCCTGCAAGGCCTCTACCCGCCATATGGGGCCCTGGCGCCAGAAACGAAGGGGCTGCGCGTTGCCGAGCACGCCGACGTCGATGGGCACGCCCAGCAGGGCCGCCAGCACGTAGAGGGTGCCGCCGTGTGCCACCACCAGCACGGGCGCCGGCTCGGCCAGCGCGTCGGCCAAGGCCGAGCGGGTGCGCATGATGAAGGTTTCCAGCGTCTCGCCGCCCTCGGGGGTGCAGGTCCAGTCGAGGTCGGCCGAGGAGGTGCCGACCAGCCCGCCGAAGTTGCGCTCGCGCAGCACCTCGCGCGCGATCGGGGACAGCCTGTGCGGCGCTGCGACCGCGTGGGCGGTGTCGAAGGCCCGCCGGGCGTCGCTGGTGACGATGGTGCGGATCGGCTCGCCCGCCAGCACGGTGGCTGCCAGCGCCGCCTGCTCCAGTCCCAGCTCGGACAGCGGCTCGTCGTAGCCCTGGAAGATGCGCAGCGCGTTGCGCGGCGTCTGGCCATGGCGCAGGAAGTAGAAGCGGTCGCACTCCGGCGAGAGCGGATGCGCGCCCGCCAGGGCCACCAGTTCCTTCACGCCGCGCGTCTGGCTGGCCATGTTGTTGACGTAGGGGGTTGTGGACATTCAGCCTGGGCTCCTGGATGCGTCGGCCGGGCCGCGCCGCCCGAGGGGGCAGGCGCACCGGGTCCGACCGGGTGATGATGCCGGCGAGCCGATGCTCGCCGTGGACGAAGGGGCTGGGGCCACCGTGACGACGCCGGCGATGCGCACGCGCGGATGAAGGCTCAGAGCTTCGGGATGCGCAGCGTCTTGCTGATCATCAGCGTGCCCGAAAGCGCGAAGAGCAGCGTCATCCCGTGCAGCGTCCAGGGGCCGAGCTGCCACGCGCCGCCCCACAGTGCCTCGCCGATCCGGCCCTGCGATGCCGCCCAGGCCAGCACGCCGACCAGCACCACGCTGGTCGGGATCGGGGTGCCCTCGAAGTACTTGACCTTGGCGCCGCCCTCGGAGAGCTGCTCGGCCGTCACGTTGTAGCGCGCCAGCCTGCTCACGCCGCAGCAGACGAAGTACGCGAGCACCAGGCAGTCCCAGCCGCCGCGCAGCCCGGCCGCGAAGCCCAGCGCGGCGGGCGCCACGCCGAAGGAGATCACATCGGCCAGCGAGTCGAGCTCGCGGCCCAGGGCCGACTGGGTCTGGCGCCAGCGCGCGATGCGGCCGTCGAACACGTCGAAGACGAAGGCCGCGGGCGCGAGCGCTGCGGCCCAGTAGAACTGCGCCATCGAGCCGCTGGCGATGAAGGCCATCGCAAGGAACACCACACCCACGCCGCAGGCGGCGTTGCCGAGGGTGAAGACGTCGGCAAGGTGGAACTCCCGGATCATCGAGAAATGCCGGCGCGGCAGCTTGTCGGCGGCGGCCTGGGGCGGGTGGGGCAGGGGCATGGGCGTCTCCGCGGAGGGAATGGATGGCTGTGGCGCTGCGTGCTGCTTGCGGTGCCGAAACTAGCGCGCGGGCCGGGCGGCGGCTGTAGTCGCAGGCCGCCCCTGCGCGAACGCGGGGCGGGCGAGCGTCACGCGCCGGCGGCCTCGCGGCGCTCGACCAGTTCGGCGAAGCGCCGCAGCAGGCTGGATGCTTCCGGTGTGGGCCTGACCTGCGCGCGCAGCGCCTGCGCATCGGCTTGCCCGGCGGCCACGACATCGACATAGCCGCGCATCGCGTCATCGTCGAATTCGGGATGGAACTGCACGCCCCAGGCGCTGTCTCCGATGCGAAAGGCCTGGTTCGGCTCCCACGCATTGGAGGCCAGGCGCACGGCGCCCGCGGGCAACTGCAGTGCGCTCTGGCGATGCACCACATGGGCCGGGAACCGAGCCGGCAGGCCACTGAACAGCGGGTCGTCGGCGGCCTCGGCCGACAGGTCGACCATGACCGTGCCGAGCTCCAGGCCCTGCGGATGGTCGTCGGCACGGCCGCCGAGCGCATCGGCCAGCAACTGGTGGCCGTAGCAGATGCCCAGCAGCGGCGTGCCGGCCTGCGCGGCCGCTGCAAGCCACCGGCCGGTGGCCTCGCTCCACGTATCGCGGTGCGACACCATCGCGTGCGAACCGGTGACGACCGCCGCTGCCATGGCCTCGGGCGGGGGCAGCGTGTCGCCGCGGCGCGGGTCCAACACCACCACGGGGAGGGTCGTGTCGCCCAGGCCGCGCGCGATCCAGTGTTCGAAGTTGCCCTGTGCTTCCACGAGGCTGGCATGCGTATCGCCGGCCTTGACGATCACGAGTGGGCGGTCGAGGGGAGTCGTGTCCATGCCCCGATCATGCCGCACCGGCCGACGTGGCCACTGCGGCCTGCCAAACAGCCGGGCCGACCGCTCGGCGGCCTGCATGAACAGGTCGCCGGAACGGTCGGCCCCGGGATGATCAGAAGAAAGGGCAGAGACGGCGCTCGCGCGGCGCGCGAGGCGCGTTCAGCGAAGCCCGAAGAAAGACAGCACGGCAGCGATGACAACGATCAGGCCGACGACGTAGATGATGGTGTTCACGGTGAGGTTCTCCGGATAAGACGTGCACGCAGTGTCTGCCGCCGCCCGGTACACGGCCCGTCGGAGACGACTGGCGCCGCATGTAGGACGCCCCGGGAGCTCTTGCGCAGGCGCGGTCGTGCTCAGTCAGACGGACCGGCCGCGGCACCGCCGACCGACCGGGCGACGGCGTCGACCACGGCCTCGCGCGCGGCGTCGGTCAAGGCGCGGCCGAAGCGGCGCCTGGGTTCCGCCCATTCGGGATGCGCGCGTGCCGGCTGCGCCGCCTTGATCGCCGCCGTGAGCGCCTGCGCCCGGCCGGGCGGCAGCGGGGCCGCCGCGTCGGCGATGCGCGTCGTCGCGCCGGCGATGCGCGTCGTCGCGCCGTGGCCGCGCCGTTCCAGGCCCTGCAGCACGCGCAGCTGCCAGTCGGCCATGACGAAGAGCACGCCGTCCTCCACCGTGAGTTCCTGCACGCCGCGCAGCCGGCCCATCAGCCGCCGCCCGAAGGGTCCCCAGCCCTGCGCCAGCGCGCCGCCGATGGCGCCCCCCACGGCGGCACCGGCACCCAGCGAGATTCCCGCCACCGCGAGGTCGGCCACCACACCGATGGCGGCGCCCACGGCCGCGCCCTGGCCGAGTCGCACGCCGGCCTGCCTGAGCGTCTCGGGGTGGAAGAGATCGAGCGTCCATCGGCCCTGCAGCTGCGGCAGCGGGGCCTCGGCCGCGTCGCCCTCGCGAAAGCCGTGCAGCGCCAGCAGGTCGTCGATGCCGCGCTGCGCGCGCTCGAACACGCTGCGGCGCAGGGCGTCGACCTCGGCCTGGCGCGCCTTCGGGTCGGCCATCGTCTCGCTGGGCACCTCGCGCCGCAGTGCGGCGCCGTCGACGATGCCTTCCGCGATGACGCGGCAGGCGGCAGTGCGCCGTGCGGCCGCTTCGTGCGCCAAGTGCGCGGCCACGCCGCGCAGCGCCTCGCGATGCGCGGGCAGCAGCGCGCCGAGGTCGTGGTACAGGTCGCGCTCGGCGCCGGTGAAGGGCGCCGCGGCGTCGAAGCGCACCACCGCATGCAGCCCGGCCGCGGCCAGCAGCTCGCGCCACGCGCCTTCGCGGCCCGCGGCCTGCGGGCTGCCGACGAAGTTGAGCACCGGCATCACCGGGCGGGCACACGAGTTCAGCAGCTCGATCTCGTCGCGGTACTTGGGCAGCGGGCTTTCGCGCGTGTCGATGACGAGGAAGGCGGCGTCGACCTCCAGCAGCGTGCGCAGCACCTTGGCCTCCTGCTCGAACGCGCCGTGCGCCTCGGGGCCGCCCAGGAAGCGGCGGATCCGGTCCGGCCGGCTCGCGCCCTCGAGCGTGGCGACGTGCGCGAGCAGGGTCACGGCGTCTTCCAGGCCGGGCGTGTCGAAGAAGCGCACCGCCGGGCGGCCGTCGATGCGCAGGTCCACCCGTTCGACATGCCGTGTGGTGCCCGGGCGTTCGGACACCTCGCCGAAGTCGATGCGGCGCGTGAGCGTGCGCAGCAGCGAGGTCTTGCCGACGTTGGTGTGGCCGACGACGGCGATGCGCAGGGGTGCGTCCGCTTCCGGCGCGGGGCTGTGTACCGGGTTCATGTCGCCTCCTGGCGCCCCGGCGCCGGCGATGCGTCGGCCAGCGCCTCCAGCCCGGTCGTGGCGCGCGTCCAGTCGGTGAAGGCGTGCACCTCGGCCAGGCCGGTGGCCGACAGCCATTGCCGCCAGCGCGCGGCACCCGGCGCGTCGCCGGGCGGCAGCCCGGGCGCTTCGGCGGCATCGGGCAGGGCGGCCAGCCAGAGCCGGCATTCGCCACACAGCGGCAGCGCCTCGCGCAGCAGGCGTTCGGTGCCGCGGTCGGGGCTGGACCCGCCGTGGCAGGCGAGGATCAGCACGCGCGGGCGCACGTGCATCAGGGCCTGCATCAGTTCCTGCCGCTCGCCGGCGCTGCCATCGATGCGCCGCACCAGCGAGGCAGCGCGTGGCAGCGGCTGCGGCGGCCAGGGCAGTTCCGGCGGCAGTTCGAAACCGATGACGGCCAGCGTCGGCTGCGTCTGGCCTGCCAGGCTGGCGCGTGCCATGTGCCAGTCGGCGCCGTGGGTGTCGGGGTCGACCACCAGCGCCGGCGCCAAAGTGTCGAAGCGGGCGAAGAGCTTGCGGTAGTAGGGGGCCGAGGCGTCGGGCTGCAGGCGGCCACGGCGGGCGCGCCACACCAGCAGGCAGACCAGTGCGGCGGCGGCGCGGGGCAGGAGGCCATAGACCACGACGCAGCCGACCAGCCACCAGGCCAGCACGCCGTTGGCCGTCGCCGGCAGTGCGCCGCCCGGCGCGGCGCGCAGGTCGGCCGCGGCCGGCACCGGAAAGCCCATCCAGCCGGGCAGCACGCCCAGGACGTCGATCCAGCGTGCGAAGACCTCGGGCGCGAGGATGGTCGTCTCCCAGCCCAGCGTGTACTGGCGAAAGGCCAGTGCGAAGAGCAGCGCCACCACGGCCGCGACGAAGCTCAGCGCCCACACCGCGTGGCTGGCCAAGCCGAGCACCCAGGGCAGCAGACGGGCCCGTTCGAGCAGGCGCATCCCGCCCTGCAGGAGGGCCGCGCCCTCGGCGCCGCGGCCCAGCGTCAGCCGCGCCGTGAGGCCGATCCACAGCCGCCCGACCACGGCACCAAGGCCCGCCGCGCCCGGCCACAGCAGGGCCACCAGCCAGAGCACCAAGGTCAGCGCATGCACCCCCAGCAGCGCCACCAGCGCAGCCATGACGTTGATGCGCCGGTCCTGCCCGTCGATGACGGCGCCGGCCAGCGCCAGCCCGGCCAGCACCACCACGGCAGCCAGCCCGAGCAGCACCCAGGGCGCCGCTGCCACCGCATGGCGCAGGCGCGCCTGCAGCCCCAGCCGTTCGCCCAGCACGGCGGCACGCGCCGCGGCCTGGGCTATCGGCCCGCCCTCGGCGCCCAGGCCCGTGCGCATGGCCTGTCCGTCCTCGAGCGGCCCGCTGCCTTCGAGCAGGCGGACCGCTTCGGTCAGCGTCGCTTCCGACAGGGTCAATGTGCGCAATGGGGGGCTCAACGTGTCCTTTCGCGGTGGGTCCGCGGGCCATGGCGCCACCCGGCCGGGCGGCGCCGAAATTATGCCGCCGGGGGCGGTGCCGATCTCGGCGATGCTATGGAGTTGATAGCTGCACAGGTAATGGGGACGGCCGCTGGGGGCTGGTTCGGCCCGGTGCTCCCGACCCCACGGGATGGACGGCATCGTGCCTCTGGCAACGCCGATTGCACGCCGGCCGGTCCAAAAAAAAGCGGCCCTCAGGCCGCTTCGTCATGACGCCGCGCTGCCAGCAGCCACAGCACTCACTGCGCCTTGCCGTCGCGGATCTGCGGCAGCTCCGTCCCCTCGGGCTTGGCCAGCAGGCCGGTCTGCACGTAGGTGGCGAGCTTGGCGCGCGTGTCGACGATGTCGAGGTTGCGCATCGTCAGCTGGCCGATGCGGTCGGCGGGCGAGAAGGGCGCGTCTTCCACCTTCTCCATCGACAGCCGCTCGGGCGCGTAGGTGAGGTTGGGCGACTCGGTGTTCAGCAGCGAGTAGTCGTTGCCGCGGCGCAGCTCCAGCGTCACCTCGCCGGTGATGGCGCGCGCCACCCAGCGCTGCGCCGTCTCGCGCAGCATGATGGCCTGCGGGTCGAACCAGCGGCCCTGGTAGAGCAGGCGGCCCAGGCGCAGCCCGTTGATGCGGTACTGCTCGATGGTGTCCTCGTTGTGGATGCCGGTCACCAGGCGCTCGTAGGCGATGTGCAGCAGGGCCATGCCGGGGGCTTCGTAGATGCCGCGGCTCTTGGCCTCGATGATGCGGTTCTCGATCTGGTCGCTCATGCCCAGGCCGTGGCGCCCGCCGATGCGGTTGGCCTCTTCCATCAGCGCCACCAGGTCGTCGAAGCCCTGGCCGTTCAGCGCCACGGGGCGGCCTTCCTCGAAGCGCACCGTGACTTCCTCGGGCTTGACCTCGACCTCGGGCTTCCAGAAGGCCACGCCCATGATCGGGTTCACGATGCGGATGCCGCTCGAGAGCTCTTCCAGGTCCTTGGCCTCGTGCGTGGCGCCGAGCATGTTCGAGTCGGTGCTGTAGGCCTTCTCGACCGACATCTTGTAGTCGAAGCCGTTGGCGATGAGGAACTCGCTCATCTCCTTGCGCCCGCCCAGCTCGTCGATGAAGGTCTGGTCCAGCCAGGGCTTGTAGATCTTGAGGGACGGGTTGGTCAGCAGGCCGTAGCGGTAGAAGCGCTCGATGTCGTTGCCCTTGAAGGTGGAGCCGTCGCCCCAGATGTTGACGTCGTCCTCGCGCATCGCGGCCACCAGCATGGTGCCGGTCACGGCGCGGCCCAGCGGCGTGGTGTTGAAGTAGGTCACGCCACCCGTGGAGATGTGGAAGGCGTTGGCCTGCAGCGCGGCGAGGCCTTCGGCCACCAGTTGCTGGCGGCAGTCGACCAGGCGCGCCTTCTCGGCCCCATAGGCCATCGCCTTGCGCGGGATTTCGTCGTAGTCGGGTTCGTCAGGCTGGCCCAGGTTGGCGGTGTAGGCGTAGGGCTGCGCGCCCTTCTTCTTCATCCACAGCAGCGCGGCGCTGGTGTCCAGGCCGCCGGAGAAGGCGATGCCGACCTTCTGGCCGGTGGGGAGGGATTGGAGGATGGTGCTCATGTGCGTCGGAAGAAAGCGTCTTGGCGGTTGCGGCCTGCACCGCGAACCCTCGATTGGACCATAGGGGCGTGCGAATCGATTCAGCGGGCCAGCAGGAGGCGGCAGCTGTCGCCGCTGGCCTCGCGCCACACCCGAACGGCCGACAACGGCAGGCCGCGGTCACGCAGCGCGGTGGCGATGTAGGTGCACAGGTTCTCCAGCGTGGGCGCGCCCAGGCCGGGCACCTCGTCCAGCAGGTGGTGGTCCAGCGTCTGCCGCACCGCCTCGACCCCGGCGCGCAGAACCGCCAGGTCGATCACCATGCCGCTGTCGGCCTGCCGGGGGCCGCGCACGCTGACCTCGGCCTGGTAGGTGTGGCCGTGCACGCGCAGGCTGCCGGCCGTTTCGTACTCGCGCCGCAGCGTGTGGGCGGCGTCGAAGAAGAAACGCTGCGACAGCTCGAATTCGACGTCCATGGCCGTGTTCACCGGATGCCCAGCATCTTGTGCGTCTGCGTGCTCAGGCGCCACTGCGGGCGCTCCAGGCAGGTGGCAATGCATTCGCGGGTGTGGGCGTCGCGCCGGTCGTCATCCAGCGGCTGGAGGTACTTGCGCCCGAAGTCCAGGGCTTCCAGCTCGGCGAGCTCGATGCCGGCCTGGGGCCAGACCAGCTTGAGTTCGGCGCCGCTGCGCTGCACCAGCGGCGTGCCGGCCTTCGGGCTGACGCAGATCCAGTCGATGCCGCTGGGGGCGGGCAGCGTGCCGTTGGTTTCGATGGCGATGGTGAAGCCGCGCTCGTGCAGCGCGGCAACCAGGGCGTCGTCCACCTGCAGCAACGGCTCGCCGCCGGTGAGCACCACGAAGCGGTGGTCGTGTGCGGGCGCGGGCCAGCAGGCGGCGACCTGGTCCGCGAGCGACGCGGCGGTGGCGAACTTCCCGCCGAGCGTGCCATCGGTGCCCACGAAGTCGGTGTCGCAGAAGCGGCACTGGGCACGGGCCCTGTCTTCCTCGCGGCCGGACCACAGGTTGCAGCCGGCGAAGCGGCAGAAGACGGCCGGGCGCCCGGCCTGGGCGCCCTCGCCCTGGAGGGTGTAGAAGATTTCCTTGACGGCGTAGGCCATGGCGCGGCGCGGCGAAAAAACCCGAGATTGTCGCAGTAGCCAGCCGTGGCAGCGCGCTGTGGCCTGGGTGCCGAAGCAGACCTCGAAGGGCGGGCTCTTACTCCTCGCCGAGAAACCCGCCGCTCTGGTGCGCCCACAACCGCGCATAGAGCCCGTCGCGCGCCAGCAGTTCGCGGTGCGTGCCTTCTTCCACCACCCGGCCGCCATCGAGCACGATGAGGCGGTCCATCGCAGCGATGGTCGACAGCCGGTGCGCGATGGCGATCACGGTCTTGCCCTGCATCAGCGTGTTCAGGCTCTGCTGGATGGCGGCCTCGACCTCGGAGTCGAGCGCGCTGGTGGCCTCGTCCAGCAGCAGGATCGGCGCATCCTTGAGCATCACCCGCGCGATGGCGATGCGCTGGCGCTGGCCGCCCGAGAGCTTCACGCCGCGCTCGCCCACATGCGCGGCCAGGCCCGTGCGGCCCTGCGGGTCGGTGAGCTGGTCGACGAAGCCCGAGGCCTCGGCCCGCTCGGCGGCGGCGCGGATCTGCGCCTCGGTCGCATCCGGCTGACCGTAGGCGATGTTGTCGGCCAGCGAGCGGTGAAGCAGGCTGGTGTCCTGCGTCACCATGCCGATGTGGGCACGCAGCGAATCCTGCGTGACCTGTGCGATGTCCTGGCCGTCGATCAGCACCCGGCCGGCCGAGATGTCGTGGAAGCGCAGCAGCAGGTTCACCAGCGTGGACTTGCCCGCGCCCGAGCGGCCCACCAGGCCGATCTTCTCGCCGGGCTTCACCGTGAGGTTCAGGTGCTCGATGACGCGGCGCTTGCCTTCGCCGTACGAGAACGACACATCGTCGAAGCGCACCTCGCCGCGCGGCACCTGCAGCGCCACGGCGCCCGGCGCATCGAGCACCGTGCGCGGCCGGCTCAGCGTGTTGATGCCGTCCTGCACCGTGCCCACGCTCTCGAAGAGGCTGGTCGTTTCCCACATGATCCAGTGCGACATGCCCTGAAGGCGCAGCGCCATCGCCGTGGCGGCCGCCACCGCGCCGATGCCGACCTGGCCCTGCGACCACATCCACAGGCCGACGCCGGCCATGCCGCCCACCAGGCCCATCGACAGCGTGTGGTTGACGATCTCGAAGGCGCTCACCAGCCGCATCTGCGCGTAGCCGGTGCGGGCAAAGTCCTGCATCGCGGCGCGGGCGAACTGCGCCTCTCGGTGCGTGTGCGAGAAGAGCTTGACCGTGGCGATGTTGGTGTACGCGTCGGTCACCCGGCCGACCATCACCGAGCGCGCGTCGGCCTGCGCCTTGCCGATGCGCCCCAGCCGCGGCACGAAGTACCACATCGCCACCAAGTACAGCGCCAGCCACACCACGAAGGGCAGCACCAGCCCGCCCGCGAACACGCTCGACAGGATCAGGATCGTCGCCACGTAGGTGCCCATGGCCACCAGCACGTCGGCCAGCACGAACAGGGTGTCGCGCACGGCCAGCGCCGTCTGCATCACCTTGGTCGTGATGCGGCCGGCGAACTCGTCCTGGTAGAAGGCCATGCTCTGGCCCAGCATCAGTCGGTGGAAGTTCCAGCGCAGCCGCATCGGCAGGTTGATGGCCAGCGTCTGGTGCTTCACGATGGTCTGCAGCGCCACGACGAAGATGCTCGCCACCAGCGCTGCGGCCAGCCACATCAGCGTGCTGCCGCGCGCGGCCCACAGCTGGCCGGGCTGGATGCCGCCGAGCCAGTCGACCAGGCGGCCGAGCATGGCGAACAGCAGCGCCTCGAAGGCCGACATGGTGGCCGTGAGGGCGGCCAGCCACCCGATCTTGCCGCGCACGCCATCGGTGCAGGCCCACAGGAAGGCAAAGAAGCCCTTGGGCGGCAACGCCGGCTCGGCAGGCGGGTAAGGGGAAAGAAGCTTTTCGAAGAAGCGGAACAGCAAGGCGCGGGGTCTCTTTGTGGGCTGCACGGGCGGCGCTCGTGACGCCGGGCCGTCACTGTAGCGGCGCGGCGCGGCCCATGACGCAGCAGGGATGTTCCGCTATCGGATCGATAGCGACCAGCGCTTGGTGGCGGTCGCTTCAGTCTCTTGGCCCGGAACGACGCGCTCAGCCCGCGCTCACCGCGGCGACGCACTCGATCTCCAGCAGCATGCGCGGATCGGGCAGCGAGGCGACCACGCAGGTGGTGCGGGCCGGGTAGGGCGCGGGGCCGAAGGCCTCGGCATAGCGGCGGTTCATCTCGGCCACGTCGCTCTGGCGCGTGAGCAGCATGTTGACCTTCACCAGCGAGCGCATGCCCGAGCCGGCCGTTTCCAGCGTGCGGCGCAGTGCCACGACGGCCTGGTCGAACTGCTTGCCGAAGTCGCCCTCGTCGATGCTGCCGTCGTCGTGGTAGCCCGGGGTGCCGGAGACGAAGACCAGGTCGCCGATGCGCGCTGCGGCCGACAGCGGCGGGGTCTTGAAGCGGCCTTCGGAAGCGAAGTAATGGATCGGCATGCTCATGCGGGGCTCCTGGGTGGACGGCGGGTTGACACAGCCGGCGCCATCTTAGGGGCCGGCCTCAGTGGTCGCTGCCTCGCCCTGGCATTGCCTTCGCAGGGCGGCAGGCCTTGCCGCGCGCGTGCGGCGTTGTGGCGCAGCGTTTTCTTCCAGCCTGGGCGTCGGCCGTATCAGTTCCTGCCAGGCGGGTCGACTACCCTGTGGGCTTGGGCGTGCCCCTCCCGAAGGTCGTGCGCGTTGGTGCACACCTGGGCTTGCAGGCCGTTGCATTGCGGACAGGGTCGCTCCCACCTGCCCGGTGCGACCTGGATTCCGCGGCGATTCCTACTTCACCCCCGATGCTCATCACCCTTGCCAGTGGCGCCACCATCGTCCTTTCGAGCTTTCTGCTGTTCCTGGTGCAGCCCATCCTGGCCAAGCAGATCCTGCCGTGGTTCGGCGGCAGTTCCGCGGTCTGGACCGTCAGCATGGTGTTCTTTCAGTGCACCTTGCTGGCAGGCTACGTCTATGCGCACTGGCTTCAGGGGCGTCCGCCTCGGGTGCAGCGCGTGGTGCATCTGACCCTTCTGGCAGCGGCGCTGTTCACGTTGCCCATCGTCCCGGACGTGGCGCACAAGCCCGTTGGCGAGGAAGATGCCGCGCGCGGCATCCTGGGGCTGCTGGTGGTGACGGTGGGCCTGCCGTACCTGTCCCTGGCCGCGACGTCGCCGCTGTTGCAGCGCTGGCTCAGCCAGGCGCTGGAGCCGGTGCAACAGAAGCAGGTCTACAGGCTGTTCGCCTGGTCGAATGCCGGCTCCCTGGCCGCTTTGCTGGCCTATCCCTTTCTGGTCGAACCCTGGTTCGACAGCGACGTGCAATCGCACGCATGGAGCGTGGCCTATGCCGTGTGTGCGCTCGGCTGTGCGGGTGTGGCGTGGCGAGCGACAGGCACGGCAGCGAGCAGGGCGACGACCTCGCCGGCGTCGAGCCCGCCCGCCGTCGAGCCGGTGCCTGGCCTGGGCCGGCACGTGGTGTGGGCCGTGCTGGCCATGGTGCCGTCGGCCTTGCTGCTCGCCGTGACCACGCACCTGACGCAGAACGTGGCATCCATTCCCTTCCTGTGGATCGTTCCCCTGGCGCTGTACCTCCTGTCCTTCATGCTGGTGTTCGAAGGGCGTGGCTGGTACGTCGGCCTGGTTGCACGCTGGCTGTGGTTGCTGCCGATGCTGGTGCTGACCCTGGGGATGGCGTGGGCGCTCTCGGTCAACAGCGGCATGCACCCCATCGCGATCGCCATTCCGCTGTTTGCCGGTGGGCTTTTTCTGGTGTGCGTGGTGTGCCACGGCGAGATGGCCGCATTGCGTCCTGCGCCCCGGCACCTGACGCGCTTCTACCTGTGCATGGCGCTCGGCGGAGCCATCGGCGGTCTGGGGGTCGGCATGGTGGCGCCGCGCGTGCTGACAGGCTATTGGGAACTGCCAGGGCTGCTGCTGGCGGTCGCGCTGGTCGGCGCGGGCGCCGCGTGGCGCGCGGGCGCCGGCCGCTGGACGCTGCGCTTCGTACCGCTGGCCACCGCGATCGTGGTCGTGATCGGCGTCAGCGCGTATGGCCTGGACTACCTGGGCGCGCAGAACAACGGTGCGATTTCGAGGGAGCGCAACACCTATGGCGTGTTGCGCGTGACGCAGACGGGCCAGGGCCCGCAGGCCGCGCGCCAACTCCTGCACGGCACCATCATGCACGGCGAGCAAAGCGTGGCCGAGGACCTGCGGCGCCGGCCTTCCAGCTACTACGGCGAAGCCAGCGGCATCGGGCGCCTGCTGGAACACAAGGGCACAACGGGTCCCTTGCGTGTGGGCGCGGTGGGTCTGGGCACGGGCACGCTGCTCAGTTACGCGCGCGAAGGCGACACGTATGTCTTCTACGAGCTCGATGGCCAGGTGGTGTCGGCCGCGCGGCGCTGGTTTCGCTACATCGCCGACGCCCCCGTCGAGCCTCAGGTGCGGCTGGGCGACGCGCGCCTGTCGATGGAGCGGGAACTGGCCGACCACCAGCCGGGACGCTACGACGTGATCGCCGTCGACGCCTTCTCCAGCGATGCCATTCCCGTGCACCTGCTTACGCGCGAGGCGTTGGGCGTGTACCTGGACCACCTCCATCCCGACGGGCTGGTGGCTTTCCACATCTCCAACCGCTATCTGGACCTGTCGCCGGTGGTGGCGGAACTGGCCCGGTCCCGGGGTTTGGAGAACTGGCAGATCGATCACACCCCCAGCGAACCTCACCAGCGCATTTCTCGCTGGGTGCTGGTGGGCCGCAGCATTCCTGCACCCCTGCAGGCGGTCGGTAACGCCATCCCGAACCGCCCGAATGCGCCGCTGTGGACCGACCGGTACAACAACATGTTCAAGGCCCTGAGGTGGTGAGCGGCTGGCCCCTGAACGATCGATGTTTCAGTGCGCGAGCCTCGCGACGAGGAAATCGATGAAGCTGCGCAGCTTGGGCGCCATGTATTGGCGGCTGGTGTAGACCGCATAGAGCGTGTTCACCGGCGCCGTGTACGTCGGCACCAGGCGCACCAGCGCCCCGCTGGCCAGATCGTCCTCGACCAGCCAGCCGGGCAGGTAGGCGAAGCCCAGGCCGGCACGCACCGTGTGCAGCGTGAGGTTGGTGTCGTCCGAGCGCATCGCGGGCGCCAGACGCAGCGGCACCTGGCGCCCGCCCGGTCCACGCAAGCTCAGGCCTTCCAGGCGGACATAGCTCGGCACGATCGCCGCCATGCGGGCCAGGTCGGCAGGCTCCAGCGGCACGCCCGCGCGCTGCAGATAGGCGGGCGATGCGACGAGGTGAAAAGCCACCGGGCACAGTGGCCGCGCGATCAGCGCGGGCGAGGGCTCCTGCGTGGCGCGCAGCGCCAGGTCGTAGCCGTCGGCGGCCAGGTCCACCTTGCGGTTGGCCAGGTGCATGTCGACGAGCACCTCCGGGTAGTGCGCGCGGTAATCGGCCAGCACGCGCGCGATGCGCGGCGTGGCGCACCACACGGGCGCGCTCACCTTGAGCTGGCCGCGCGGCGTCGCGTCGCGGTTGCCGATGGCGCTTTCGGCGGCATCGAGCAGGTCGAGCGCGCGCGCACTCTGCTCGTACCAGGCCGTGCCGGTCTCGGTCAGGCTCAGGTGCCGGCTGGATCGGTGCAGCAGACGGGCGCCGAGCGATTTCTCCAACTGGGCCACGTGCTTGGTGGCCATCGGTGCCGAGATGCCCAGCACCTGCGCCGCCTGGGCGAAGCTGCCGGCCTCGACCACTTCGCGAAACACGCGCAGGCTGGTGAGTCGGTCCATGCTTTCCTCCGGAGAAATCGATCATTGAATGTAGCGCTCTCGAATTCCAAGGAGGAAATCCCTACATTCTGGACAAGGAGCATTCCATGACCACATCCACGATTTCCGGCGGCGGCACGCGGCTGCCGACCTACTTCATCTCGCACGGCGGCGGTCCCTGGCCCTGGATGAAGGCCGAGATGGGCGATACCTATGCCAGGCTGGAGGCCGCGCTGGCCGACATGCCGCGCCAGCTCGGCCGCACGCCCAAGGCCATCCTGATGGTGTCTGCGCACTGGGAAGCGCCGGTGTTCACCGTGCAGGCCAACCCGCGCCCGCCCATGATCTACGACTACGGCGGCTTCCCGCCCCACACCTACACGGTGCACTACGACGCCCCGGGCTCGCCGGAACTGGCGCAGCGTGTGCAGCAATTGCTCGAGGCCGCCGGCCTGCCGAGCGCCATTGACCCCGAGCGAGGCTACGACCATGGCATGTTCTCGCCCATGAAGGCCATCTATCCCGAGGCCGACGTGCCCGTGGTGCAGCTGTCGCTCAAGCGTGGGCTGAGTCCGGCCGAGCACCTGGCGCTGGGCCGCGCGCTGGCGCCGCTGCGCGACGAGGACGTGCTCATCGTCGGCAGCGGCCTGAGCTACCACAACCTGCGTGCCTTCGGCCCGCAAGCCGCCGCCCCGTCGAAGGCCTTCGACGACTGGCTGGGCGACACGGTGACCGGCCGCACCGGCGAGGTCCGCTCGCAAGGGCTGGCGGACTGGGCCGCCGCGCCGGCGGCGCGCATCGCCCATCCGCGCGAGGAACACCTGATCCCGCTCATGGTGGCGGTGGGCGCGGCCGAGGGCGAGGCCGGTACGCTCGTCTATCACGAGAACGCCTTCATGGGCGGCCTGACGGTGTCGAGCTACCGCTTCGGCGCCGCGGCGGGCGACGCGCGCTGAAGCACGCCGGCGCGGCCGTTCAGCCGGCGCGAAGCGCCGCCACGAGCGCCGGCAGGCCGCGCGCCGCGGTGGTCCGCCACACGATGTCGCCCGGCTCGGCCTGTGCCTGGGCATCGGGGTTGATGACGGCCACGCGCGCGCCTTGCTGGCGTGCGGTCGCCGGCAGGCCGGCTGCCGGATAGACCAGCCCGGAAGTGCCGACCACCAGCACCAGGTCGGCAACGGCAACCCGCGCCAGCGCGGCGCGCCACGGCGCCTCGGGCAACGCCTCGCCGAACCACACGACGCCGGGCCGCACCGGCCCGCCGCAGCGGATGCAGCGCGGCGGCGGCAGCGAGGCCAGCTCGGGCGCGCGGGCATCGTCGTCGGCCGGCAGTGTGTGCGGATGGCCGCAATCGAAGCAGCGCGGCGCGAACAGGCTGCCGTGCAGGTGCACGACCTCGGCCGAGCCGGCGCGTTCGTGCAGGTCGTCCACGTTCTGCGTGACGATGACCAGCGCCTCGAGTTGCGGCAGCGCCGCCAGTTCGTGCAGCGCATGGTGCCCGGCGTTGGGCTGCGCACGCGCCACCTGCCGGCGCCGCGCCTCGTACCAGGCCCACACCACCGCGGGCTGGCGGGCGAAGGCCTCGGGCGTGGCCAGGTCTTCGGGCCGGAAGTGCGCCCACAACCCCGATACCTTGTCGCGGAAGGTGGGGATGCCGCTCTCGCTCGACATGCCGGCGCCCGTCAGCACGACGATGCGCCGCGCAACGCTTGCGCAGGCCTGCAGCTCGGCGGGCACCGGGGACAACTCGGCGGTCATGCGCTCACGCTCGGGCGGCGCGCCGCCCCTTCATGCCCCGCGGGCGTAGGCCGCGAGCAGCGCGTGCACCTTGTCCAGGCCCTGCGGCGTGCCGGCCATCTGCTGCGGCGTCTGGCCGCCCAGCAGCGGGTGCGGACGGCGCAGCCAGGAGGAGGCCTCGCTGCCCAGCACACGCCGCGCGTGCTCGCGCAGGTCGTCGCCGCTTGCACCCTTCGACGGTTCGCGGCCGGGTGCCGCGGGCCGGCTGGCGGGCGCCGGCGCCGGGGCGTCCCGCAGCCGGCTGCGGGCGTAGGGCCGCAGCGCGGCGATGCCTTCCTGGATGGAAAAGCCGCCCGCCTGCAGCTTGCGCGCAAAGGCGTCGGCCAGGACCTTGAGCTCCTCTTCACGCGCCGTGACGCGCTGTTCGGCAAGTGCATCGCGGGCCCGGCTGAGCTTCTGGATGCGTGCCTCAAGGTCGGCCAGGGTGGGGTGGCGGTGGTCCGGATGGTCTTGCGTCATCGATCGGCGGGAGAGGGAACGGAATAGTCGGGCCAGGTGCCCGCGGGGCTACCCCCCGGGCCCGGCGATTGTCCCGGAAAGCGATGACGGCGGGCCGCGGCGGCCGTCGGACAAGGCCGATGCCCCTTGGCCGTGCCCGCCGCGATCGGGTGGCCACAATCGCGGCCATGTCCTCGTTGCCCTCCGATCCCTTCTCCTGGTCCCCCGCCGACGCCGACCCGCAGGCGCGCGCACAGATCGCCCGCATCGAGGGGCTGGCCGCGGTGTTCGACCGTGAGCACGCGGGCGTCCGGGTGCGCTGGCGCCGCTTCGGCACCGACACGCGCCGGCCGCCGCTCGTGCTGCTGCACGGTGGGCACGGCAGCTGGATGCACTGGCTGCGCAATGCCGAGGCACTCTCGGAAGGACGCACGCTATGGCTGCCCGACATGCCGGGCTTCAACGAATCCGACGCACTCCCACGATCGGCTCCCGCCGAAGACCCGCTGCAGCCGCTGCTCGCCGCGCTCGGCGGCACGCTCGATCAGCTCGTCGGCACAGGCACCGTGATCGATCTTGGCGGCTTTTCCTTCGGCGGGCTGACGGCTGCGCGCTTCGGAGCGGGTCGCGGTGCGGTCCGCCGGCTCGCGCTGATCGGCAGTGGCGGCCACGGCACGCTGCGGCGCATGACGGTGCAGATGGTCAACTGGCGCGCCGCCCCCGACCGGGACGCCGAACGGGCGGCGCTGCGGCACAACCTGGCGGCGCTGATGCTGCACGATGCATCCGCCATCGACGAGCTGGCCTTCGTCATCCACGACATCTCCTGCCACGGCACGCGCTTTCGCAGCAAGGAGGTGTCGCAGTCGGGCGGGCTGCAGCAGGCGCTCGCCACGATGGGTGTGCCGACGCTGCTGCTGTGGGGCGAGTTCGACGTCACGGCCGACCCGCGCCCACTGGTGGCACGGCTCGTTGCCGAAGGCCCGGAGCGTGAAGGCGTGGTGATCGACGGCGCCGGGCACTGGGCGCAGTACGAGCGCGCCGACGAGGTCAACACGCGGCTCGTGCGGTTCTTCGGCTGAGGCTGGCTGCCGCCGCTATTGCGGCTGCTTCACCAGTCCCAGCCTGCGGATGATGTCGCCCCACCGGTCGTAGGTCGAGCGCGTCAGGTCGGCCAGCTGCTTCGGGCTCGACGACTCGGCCTCGTAGGCGCCCTGGCGGAAGAATTCGCGCGTGGCGGGCATCGCCAGCACCTGCGCCAGCGCGGCGTTCAGCTTCTCGACCACCGGTGCCGCCATGCGGGGCGGGCCGTAGAAGCCCAGCCAGCTCGGCATGTCGACGCCGCTGACGCCCTGTTCGCCCATGGTGGGCACGTCGGGCAGCATCGGGCTGCGCTTGGGCGCAGCCACCGCCAGCATGCGCACCTTGCCGGTGGCCGTGTTCTGGATGGCGTTCGGCGCCGCGTCGAAGTAGTACTGCACCCGGCCGGCGAGGAAGTCCTTGGCCGCGTCGGCGCCGCCCTTGTAAGGCACGTGCACCACGTCCAGCCCGGCCTGGCGCGCGAAGGCCTCGCCGTAGATGTGCGACGAGGTGCCGGTGCCGAAGGAGGCATAGCTCATCTTTCCCGGGTTGGCCTTGATGTACGCCACCAGTTCCTGCACCGTGCGCGCCGGCACGCTCGTGTGCACGGTCAGCACCAGCGGCCCGCGCGCGCCGAGCGAGATCGGCGTGAGGTCCTTGAACGGGTCGTAGCGCACCTGCGCCAGCGTCTGCGGGTTCTGCGCCACCACGGAGGAGGGCGCATACATGAAGGTGTAGCCGTCGGGCGCGGAGCGGATCACTTCCTCGGTCGCGAGGATGAAGCTGGCGCCCGGCTTGTTCTCCACGATCACCGGCGTCTGCAACACCTCGCCGAGCTTGGTGGCGACGAACCGTGCCTGCGCGTCCGAGGCGCCGCCGGCCGCCAGGCCCAGCACGATGCGGATGGTGCGGCCCTTGTCCGGAAAGGGGGCGGCGGCATGCGCCAGCAGTGCGGGCGCGGCCGCGCCGAGCGCGAGGCAGGCGGCAACGCGGCGCCGGCCAAGAGAGCGAGGTCTGCCGTTCATTGCTTCGCCAGTCCCACCTGTTGCACCATCGCGCCCCAGCGCTCGTAGGTCGAGCGCGTGATGCTCGCGAACTCGGCCGGCGTGGTCGAGCCGGCTTCGTAGCCGCCGTTGCGATAGAACTCCTGCACCTGCGGCATCGCCAGCACCTTGGCGAGCGCCGCGTTGAGCTTGTCCACCACCGGCGCCGGCATGCGCGCCGGGCCGTAGAAGCCCAGCCAGCTCGGCAGGTCGAGCCCGGCGTAGCCCTGCTCGGCGAAGGTGGGCACGTCGGGCAGTGCCGCGATGCGCGCGTTGGAGGCCACCGCGAGGATCTTCACCTTGCCGGTCGAGGCGGTGATGATGGCCGAGGAGGCCGAGTCGAACATGTACTGCACGCGTCCGCCGATCAGGTCCTTCGCCGCGTCGGAGCCGCCCTTGTACGGAATGTGCGTGGCGTCGATGCCGGTCTTCTTCACGAAGGCCTCGCCGTAGATGTGCGAAGACGTGCCCGCGCCGAACGAGGCGTAGCTCACCTGCCCCGGATGCGACTTCACGTAGGCCACGAGTTCCTTCACGTTGCTTGCCGGCACGGTGGTGCTCAGCGACAGCACCAGCGGCCCGCGGCCGCCCATCGAGATGGCGGTGAAGTCCTTGAACGGGTCATAGGGCACCTGCGCGAAGGTGTGAGGGTTCTGCGCCATGGTGGACGAAGGCGCGTACAGCAGCGTGTAGCCGTCCGGCTGGGCGCGCGACACCTCGTTGGCGGCCATCATGGTGCTGGCCCCGGGCCGGTTGTCGACGATCACGCTGGTGTTCAGCACCTCGCCGAGCTTCTGCGCCACGATGCGCGCCTGCGCGTCGGTGCCCCCGCCGGGGGTGAAGCCCACCACGATGCGGATGGTCTTGCCGCGCGCCGGGAAGTCCTGCGCCATGGCCACGGGCGCCAGGCCCAGAAGGACGGCGCCGCCGAGGGCCGCGCCGAAGGCACGGCGGGTGCCGTGGGGTTTGTTCATCAATGTCTCCGTTCGGCTGATGCTCAGATAATGATATGAACGCCCATAAAAAGCTACATATGCTAGGGATTACCCGGAAATAGCCTATTAATGTTTGACAAAATGGAAAGTGAAACCAAAATAAGACGAAACAGTCCAACCTAAACGTCTTCATGAAAACTGTCGTCCGCACCGACGAGCGCATCCTGACCTCCGACATCTTCGACCGGGACAGCCGCGTCAAGCGTCCCGACCACGGCAGTTGGGCCGAGCCTGGCAAGCGCATTCCGGTCTATCACCGCTGCGGGGTGCTGGTGGTGGGCGGCGGGCCCTCGGGCACGGCCGCCGCCGCCGCCGCCGCGCGTGCGGGCGCCGACGTGGCGCTGCTGGAGCGCTACAACCACCTGGGCGGCCTGTCGACCGGCGGCCTCGTCATCTGGATCGACCGCATGACCGACTGGGAAGGCAAGCTGGTCATCCGGGGCTTCGCCGAAGAATTGTTCGACCGCCTGCCGCCAGAGGCCATCGCCGGCCCGGTGCGCGAGGACTGGGGCTCGCAGGACGCAGGCAAGGCCGCACACTGGTCGCAGCGCACCGCGGCCTACCACGGCATCGTCACCTGGTCGCCCACCATCGACCCCGAGCGGCTCAAGCTGCTCTCGCAGGAGATCGTGCTGGAGCGCCAGGTCAAGCTCATCTACCACTCGTGGGCTGCCATCCCGATCGTGGAGGACGGCGCCGTCAAGGGCGTGGTGTTCGAGAGCAAGGAAGGGCGCATGGCCATCATGGCCGACGTGGTGGTCGACGCCACCGGCGACGGCGACCTGTTCGCCCGCGCCGGCGCCGAGTACGTGAACGACATCGAGGAGGCCGACGTGCACCACTGCATGAACACCTCCTGGCTCTTCGGCGGCGTGGACATGAACCGCTGGATCGAGTTCAAGGCCGGCCAGCCCGAGGCCTTCAGCGCCTTCATGGCGGGCGGTCGCGAACAGTGCGGCCTGTTCGAGCGGCCCTTCGTCTCCTGGCGCAACGACGTGGCGCTCTTCATGGGACCGCGCCAGTCGGGCTACTCGGCGCTCGACGTGGACGACCTGACCGCCGTGGAAGTGCGCTCGCACCGCGCCATGGCCGCACACCTCGACTACTTCCGCGCGCATGCGCCGGGCTTCGAGAATGCCTACCTCATGCTGAGCGCGCCGCAGATCGGCGTGCGCCATGCGCGGCGCCTCGTCGGCGTGGGCGCGGTGCTGCGCAGCCAATGGCCCGACGGCGTGGCGCTGGCGGACGAGATCGGCGTGTCGCCCGCCGTCTCGCCCAAGTTCCCGAACATCTCCATTCCCTACGGCGCGCTGGTGCCCAAAGAGCTCGACGGCCTGCTGGCCTGTGGGCGCCACATCTCGTGCGACCGAAATTCGCACGGCTTCATGCGCGAGATACCGCAGTGCTGGATCACCGGCCAGGCCGCCGGCGCGGCCGCGGCGCTCGCCTCTCGCGCCAGCGTCGCGCCTCGCTCCGTCGACGTGGGCGCGCTGCAGTCCGAGCTGCTGAGCCAGGGCGTGTACCTGCGTGCCGCCGCTGAAACGGGCCAGCCCGCGGTGGCCTCGCCCGCCACGGCCGAAGCCGGCGCCTGATGACACTGCACGGCCATGACCCCGGCAACCCTCCGTCCGCAAGCCTCTACATTCGGCCATCCCGATCCTGAGAGTCTTGCGAAGGGTTCCGCCATGTCCACCGAAAAGAACGACACCTCTTTCCCTCCTGCCGAAGCGCAGGCCGACGCGCGCGGCGAGCGCTCCGACACCGTCAGTGCGCTGGAGCGCGGCATCTCGGTCCTGCGCTGCTTCAGCGAGGACCGGCCGGTGCTCGGCCATGCCGACCTGGCGCGCATGACCGGCATTCCGCGCGCCACCATCAACCGGCTGGTCGCCACGCTGCTCTCGCTGGGCATGCTCAAGCCGGCGCAGGCGCCCGACCGCTTCATGCTCGGCCCGGGCGTGGTGTCGCTGGCGCGCGTGTTCCTCGGCAGCCTGGACGTGCGCGCCGCCGCGCGGCCGAGCATGCAGGCGATGGCGGAGGAGGTCGGCGCCTCGGTCTACCTGGCCGTGCGCGACGGCATGGAGATGGTGCTGATCGAAGCCTGCCGCCCGCGCTCGTCGATGCTGTCGGCGCGCCTGGACGTCGGCTCGCGCGCGCCGCTGGCCAACTCGGCGCTCGGCCGCGCCTACCTCTCGGCGCTGCCCGAGGCGCAGCGCAACCAGCTCGTCGATTCGATGCGCCTCTTGCGCGGTCCCGAATGGGACTCCATCGCGCCCGGCATGAACCGCGCCATCGGCGAGTCGAAGCGGCTGGGCTACTGCCTGTCGCTGGGCGAGTTCCATCGCGAGATCAATTCGGTGTCGGTGCCCCTCATCGGGCCCGACGGCGAGGTGATGGCGCTCAATGGCGGCGGGGCGGCCTTCGTCTTCACCGAGGAACGCCTGCGCAACGAACTCGCGCCGCGCCTGCACGACATCGCGCTGAGCATCGCCCGCGACATCGGCGGCCACGTACCCACGCCCTCGCCGGGATAGCAGCCCCGGCCGGGGTTCGTCCCCACGACACAGAAGAACGGAGACACAGGTCATGCACCTGAGCGATGAAGAAAAAGCCATGTACGACGGCCGCGACGGACCGGCCGTGCAGAAGGCGATGGACCTCCTGGTGCGCTACGGCGAAGCCCTTGGCGCCGAGCGCCTGGTCGAGACGCGCAACGTCTGCGCCACCATCACCTCGACCACGCCCTTCCAGCGCGACTTCGCGCTCGCCAAGGGCGGCGGCATGGACGCCGTGTTCTCCGAATTCAGCCTCGACAGCCAGGAGACCGTCGAGATCCCGAAGTTCAAGGTCTTCACCAGCCACCTGCAGCTGGGCTTCGACCCCGGCCAGCCCGAGCGCATGGGCGTGAGCGAGGAGATCGTGCGCTTCTACGAGAAGAGCGAGCGCCATGCCGCCGGCCTCGGCGCGCAGATCATGAACACCTGCACCCCCTACCAGGTCGGCAACATTCCCACGCGCGGCGAGCACTGCGCGTGGATGGAGTCCTCGGCGGTCGTGTACTGCAATTCGGTGCTCGGCGCGCGCACCAACACCGAAGGCCGCGAGAGCACGGGCGCGGCGATGCTCACCGGCCGCATTCCCTACTGGGGCTACCACCTCGACGAGAACCGCCATGCCACGCACGTCGTCGAGCTCGACGTCGAGGTCGAGTCGGTGCAGGACTGGGGCCTGCTGGGCTACTACATCGGCGAGCAGGTGCAGGAGCGTGTGCCGGTGGTGCACAGCCGGCGCGGCATCTCGCGCGTGCCGAACCTGCCTCGGCTCAAGCACTTCGGCGCCGCGGCGTCGTCCTCGGGCGGCGTGGAGATGTACCACATCGCCGGCGTCACGCCCGAGGCGCTGACGCTCGAGCAGGCGCTCGGCGGCAGGGCGCCGGTGGAGGTGCTGCGCTACGGCGAGGCCGAACGCCGCGCCACCTACGAGAAGATCAACATCACGGCCAAGGATGCCGAGGTGCAGTACGTGATGCTGGGCTGCCCGCACTACACCATCGAGCAGATCTGGGAGGCCGCGCAGTTGATCGAGGGGCGCAAGGTGCATCCGGACTGCGCGCTGTGGATCTTCACGCCGCGCGCCATCAAGGCGCTGGCCGACCGCAACGGCTACACGAAGATCATCGAGGACGCCGGCGGCATCATCATGGGCGACAGCTGCTCCGCCATGAGCCGCGCCGTGCCCAAGGGCACGAAGACCGTCGCGCTCGACTCGGCCAAGCAGGCCCACTACCTGCCGGCCATCCTGGGCGTGCAGGCCTGGTTCGGCAGCACGGCCGAATGCATCGATGCGGCCTGCACCGGCCGCTGGAACGGAGCTTTCGCATGAGCGACGCGCCGGGCCGCCCCAAGCAAGCTCGCACCGCAGTGCGAAGCACGGAGGTATTGCATTGAGCGCCGCAGTTATCACTGAACACGCCATCGTCATCCGCGGCCGCAAGGTGGTGGGCGGCGTCGCCGAGGGCGAGGCGCTGGTCACGCGCGACCGCATCTCGGGCTGGGGCGGCATCGATCCGCGCACCGGCACCGTCGTCGAGACGCGGCACGCGCTGCGCGGCCAGAGCTTCGCGGGCAAGGTGCTGGTGTTTCCGGGGGCCAAGGGTTCCTCGGGCTGGTCCGCCATGTTCCACATGACGCGGCTCCTGAACTCGGCGCCTGCCGCCTTCCTGTTCAACGAGATGACCACCAAGATGGCACTGGGCGCCGTGGTGACGCACTCGCCCGCGATGACCGACTTCGAGCGCGACCCGCTCGAATGCATCGAGACCGGCGACTGGGTGCGCGTGGACGCCGATCGCGGCGTGGTCGAGATCACCAAGAAGAAACAGGAAGGTGCCGCATGACCCGAGCCCTACGCAGCAACTTTCCGCGCGGCTCCTACCTCTGGTCGGTGCGCAACGCGCACTGGCGCGCGCTCGGCATCCCGGAGGAGGATTGCGAGAAGCCCAAGATCGCCATCGTCAACAGTTCCTCCGAACTGGCGGCCTGCTTCAGCCACCTCGATCGCGTGGCGGCGGAGATCAAGGAAGCCATCCGCGCGGCGGGCGGCGTGCCTTTCGAGATCCGTACCGCGGCGCCCAGCGACTTCATCACCGGTGCCGGCGCGCGCGGCGCCTACATGCTGGCGGCGCGCGACCTGGTCACCAACGACATCGAGGTGGCCGTCGAAGGCGCGCAGCTGGACGGCATGGTCTGCCTCACCTCCTGCGACAAGACCGTGCCGGGCCAACTCATGGCGGCCGCGCGCTTGAACATCCCGACGCTGCTCGTGCCCTGCGGCTACCAGCCCAGCGGCGAGTACAAGGGCCATCACATGGACATCGAGGAGGTGTTCATCGGCGCGATGCATGCCGTCACCGGCAACCTGCCGGTGGAAGAACTCGTGGGCATGAGCCGCGAGGCCATCCGCGGCCCCGGCGTGTGCTCGGGCCTGGGCACGGCCAATTCGATGCACATCGTCTGCGAGGCGCTGGGCATGGCCTTGCCCGGCAGCGCGCCGGTGGCGGCGCTGAGCCCGAAGATGATGGCCGACGTGCGCGCCGCCGGCACACGCATCGTGCAGATGGTGTGGGACGACCTGAAGCCGCGCGACATCCTCTCGCCCGGCGCCTTTGCCAACGCGGTGCGCGCGGTGCTGTCCATCGGCGGCTCGCTCAACACCGCCAAGCACCTGCAGGCGGTGGCGACCGAGGGCGAGACCGGCATCGACGTGTACGACATGTTCGAGCGCCTGGGGCCCGAGACGCCCGTGCTGGCCAGCGTGCGGCCCATCGGCAACGACTCGATCGAGGCCTTCGAGGCGGCGGGCGGTTGCCGCGCGCTGATGAAGCAACTGGAGCCGCTGCTCGACACCGCCGCGCGCACCGTCACCGGTGGCACAGTCGCCGACAACCTGCGCGATGCCGAGGTGGCGAACGCCGAAGTGATCCGCCCCATCGGCCGCCCGGTGGCGCCGCTGCCGGCCATCGTGCTGCTGCGCGGCAACCTCGCGCCGGAGTCGGGGCTCATCAAGACCGGCATCGCCGAACGCAAGGTGCGCCGCTTCACCGGCCCGGCGGTGTGCTTCTGGGCCGCGGACGCGGCCATCGCCGCGCTGAAGAAGGGCGAGATCGTGCCCGGCCAGGTGGTCGTGATGCGCGGCGCCGGCGCCTGCGGCGGGCCCGCGATGGGCGGCGGCGCATCGCGCGTCGTCTTCGCGGTCGACGGCGCGGGCCTCGGCGACCAGGTCGCGCTGCTGACCGACGGCCACCTGTCGGGGCTGGTCTGCAAAGGCCTGGTGGTGGCCGAGGTATCGCCCGAGGCCGCGCTCGGCGGGCCGCTCGGGCTGGTGCGCGACGGCGACGTCATCACCATCGACCTCGATGCGCGCCGCCTCGATATCGACCTCACGGACGCCGAACTGCAGGCGCGGCGCAACGGCTGGCAGGCGCCGGCGCCGGTGAACGACACCGGCTGGCTGCAGCAGTACCGCCGCAACGTGGGGCCGCTGTCGAAGGGCGCGGTGCTCGTGCGCACCGAGCGCGGCGCGCCCCCGGGCTAGACCTTTTTTCCAACCGGCTCCCGCCAACCGGTGCGCACCCCCCTGCGCACCCGGTGGCGCAGCCCTGCGCGCCTTCGTTCGTTCGGCGGCGTTTTCAACCCAAGAGAAGAAGCAGGAGACAAGCAAACCATGAAGAGAGTCTTGATGTGGTCGGCGCTGGGGCTGGTCGGCAGCGGCGTGGCTCAGGCGCAATCCAGCGTCACCGTGTTCGGGGTGATGGACCTCGGCGTCCAGTACACGAACGGCGCCGGGCCCGGCGGCGGCTCGGTGAGGGCGCTGTCCAACGGCGGCCTGTCCACCAGCCGGATCGGCTTTCGCGGCACCGAGGACCTGGGCGGCGGCCTGCGCGCGGGCATCTGGCTCGAAGGCAGCCTGAACCCCGACACGGGCGAAGGTCGTCCGAGCAACAGCAACAACCAGGCGAGCGGGGCGGGCCCGGCCGGCGCGATCAGCTTCGACCGCATGTCGTACGTGAGCCTGTCCTCCGACACGCTGGGCGAACTGCGGCTGGGCCGCGACTTCATTCCCACGCACTACAACAGCATCTACTTCGACCCCTTCAACGCCAACGGCGTGGCGCGCGCGGGCAACCTCACCTTCGCAGGCGTGGGCACCGGCCCGCTGCCCACGGCCATCACGGGCAGCAACACCGTGAGCTACTGGCTGCCGCCCAAGCTCGGCGGCTTCTACGGCATGGCGATGATCGGCACCGGCGAGAACGTCTCCACCGCCGCGAACCGTGACGATGGCAATTTCGCCGGCGCGCGCTTCGGGTTCGCATCGGGCGCGTTCGACGTGGCGGCGGCCGTCACGCGCTCGAAGTTCAGGTCCACGGCCGCCATCGGCAACTACACGCACGCCAACATCGGCGGCTCCTGGGACGCGGGCTTCGCCAAGTTCTTCGCGCTCTACAACAAGGTGACGGTGAAGCTGGCGGCAGGCACGGTGCGCAAGAACACGGCCGAGGTCGGTGCGCACATCCCGGCCTTCGAGGTCGGGCGCATCCGCATCAGCTACGCCTACCTGGACGACCGCAGCGACGAGGGCCTGCGCAACGCCGCGGGCCTGCCGCGCAACCGCGACGACGCGCGGCAGTTCGGCATCGGTTACGTGCACAACCTGTCCAAACGCACCGCGCTCTACGGCACCTACGCGCGGCTGACGAACAGCGCCCAGGCGCGCTACGTGGTCAGCGGCGGCGTGGCGCCGGCGGCCGGGCGTCGCTCGAGCGGCACCGAATTCGGCGTGCGCCATCTCTTCTGAACCGGAGGCCTTCATCATGCGACGCAGGACATTCACACTGGCGACCCTGGCGGCCGCCGCCACCTTGCCCGGCGCGGCGGCCTGGAGCGCCGACGCCTACCCGAACAAGCCGGTCAAGCTGATCGTGGGCTTCGCGCCCGGCGGCGGCGCCGACGCGCTGACACGGATCATCGCGGAGGGCCTGGCCAAGCAGCTCGGCCAGCAGGTGATCGTGGAGAACCGCCCCGGTGCCGACGGCGTGCTCGCCGCGCAGGCTGCCGCGTCGGCCAGGCCCGACGGCTACACGCTGCTGATGGGCACCAACACCGCGATGGTGGCCGCGCCCACGCTGCGGCCCACGCCTCCCTACGACCCCTTCAAGGCCTTCACGCCGATCAGCTCGGCCGGGCAGTTCTCGATGTTCCTGGTGGTGCCTGCGAGCCTGCCGGTCAAGAGCGTGAAGGAGCTGCTCGCGCTGGTCGCGTCGAAACCCGGCACGCTGAACTCGGCGTCGAGCAACAGCGCCTCCGAGCTCGCGATGCTGCAGCTTCTGGGCGAGGGCAAGGTGGTCAACGCGCGCTACAAGGGCGACATGCAGGCCATGACCGACCTGCTCGGCGGGCAGGTGCAGATGATGTTCACCACCGGCACGCTGGCGCCGAGCTACGTCAAGGACGGGCGCATCCGCGCGCTGGTGACACTGCAGCCGCAGCGCAGCGCGCTGCTGCCCGACGTGCCCACCGGCGGCGAGCTGGGGCTGGGCAAGCTCACCATCACGCCCTGGGCCGGCTTCTTCGGGCCGCCGGGGCTGCCGCAGGCGATCACCGACAGGCTCTCGCAGGAGCTGCAGAACACGCTCAAGCGCCCCGAGGTGCACGCGCAGCTGGTGCAGCAGGGCTTCGAAGGCTACGGCATGAGCCCCGCGAAGTTCGCCGAGTTCTTCCGCACGCAGTACGACGCCTTCGGCGCCACCGTGCGCGAGCACAACGTCAAGTTCGAATAGGACCTGCAGCACCCGCAGGCCAGGCGCACCGGCCGCGAAGCCGCTGGCAATCAGCCCAGCACGCCGGCGGCGTGGCGCTGCCAGAACGCCGCGTCGGGCAGCGTGCCGGTGCCTGCGGCGGCGTTGTCCGCCATGTGCTCGGGCCGGCTGGTGCCCGGAATCGCGCAGGTCACGGCCGGGTGGCTCAGCACGAACTTGAGCAGCACCTGTGCCCAGCTGCTGCAGCCGATCTCGGCGGCCCACGGCGGCAGCGGCCGGTCGCGCAGGCGGCGCAGCAGGCCGCCACCGCCGAAGGGCTGGTTGACGATCACCGCCACGCCGCGTTCGGCCGCCAGCGGCAGCAGACGTTGCTCGACGGCGCGGTCGTCCAGGGCATAGTTGATCTGCAGGAAGTCCAGGGTCTCGGTGCGCAGCACGGCCTCGACCTCGTCGTGCGCGCTCGGCGTGTAGTGCGTGATGCCGAGGTAGCGGATGCGCCCCTTGGCCTTCCAGTCGCGCAGCGTCGCGAGATGCACCTTCCAGTCGACCAGGTTGTGGATCTGCATGAGGTCGATGCGCTGCGTGCGCAGGCGCCGCATCGACTCCTCCATCTGCGCGATGCCCGCCTCGCGCCCGCGCGTCCACACCTTGGTGGCGAGGAAGGGCGTCGCGCCGCCGGCAGCCGCAGCGAGCAGCGTGCCGGTGTTTTCCTCGGCGCGCCCGTACATCGGCGAGCTGTCGATCACGCGGCCGCCCGCGGCGAAGAGCGCAGCCAGCACGCCGGGCAGGCGCTGGTAGTCGGCGCTGCCCGGGGCATGGTCGAAACCGAGCCAGGTGCCGCAGCCGATGACGGGCAGCGTTTCGCCGGAGGAGGGGATGGGTCGGGTGTGCATGGCGCCAGTCTGCGCGCGAGTGGCCGCGCGTGCACGCGCGGGGGCGATCCCCAGGCCGGCCGCACCGGCCAGCACCGCGGCGGCCCCGGCCCCGCGCAGCCATTGCGCACGGGTGAGGCCGCCGCGCGCCGCGTTCATCCCTCGCCCTGCAGCCGCGCCGCCGTGCCTCCCTGCGGCGCCGTGTCGACGGTCGCGGGCCGACGGCCGACGGTGCGAACGATCAGGTAGAACAGCGGCACGAAGAAGATCGCCAGGATGGTGCCGGTGACCATGCCGCCGATCACGCCGGTGCCGATGGCGTGCTGGCTGCCCGAGCCGGCGCCGGTGGCCACGGCCAGCGGGATGACGCCGGCCACGAAGGCCAGCGAGGTCATCAGGATCGGCCGCAGCCGCAGGCGCGCGGCCTCCAGCACGGCGTCCCACACCGGCAGGCCGCGCCGCTCGCCGTCGGCTGCGAACTCGACGATCAGGATCGCGTTCTTGGCCGCCAGGCCCATGGTGGTGAGCAGCCCGACCTGGAAGAAGATGTCGTTGTTCATGCCGCGCAGGTTGGCCGCCACCAGCGCGCCCACGATGCCCAGCGGCACCACCAGCAGCACCGACACCGGGATGCTCCAGCTCTCGTACAGGGCCGCGAGCGCCAGGAACACGACGAGCAGCGAGATCAGGTACAGCGACAGCGCCTGCCCGGAGGCGAGCTTTTCCTGGTACGACAGGCCCGTCCAGGCGCCGCGCACGCCGCCCTGCAGCTCGTCGACGTAGCGCTCCATGCGGGTGAGCGCCTCGCCCGAGCTGACGCCCGGCGCCGCCTCGCCCTGGATGTTGAAGGACGGCATGCCGTTGTAGCGGTACAGCGCCGACGGGCCGTAGGTCCAGCGCGAGGTGGCGATGGTGGAGAAGGGCGCCATCGCGCCGCTGCTGCTGCGCAGGCTCCACAGGCCGATGTCCTCCGGGTTCATGCGGTAGGGCGCGTCGGCCTGCAGGTAGACGTTCTTGACCCGGTTGCGGTCGATGAAGTCGCCGATGTAGATGCTGCCGATGGTGGAGGTGAGCAGGGTGTTGATCTGCGCCTGCCCGATGCCCAGTGCGCCGGCCTTGGCGCGGTCGATGTCGACCTGCAGCTGCGGCTGGTCTTCCAGGCCCTGGAAGCGCACCTGGCGCAGGTCGGGGTCCTTGCGGGCCGTGGCCAGCAGCTTGTCGCGCAGCCCGAGGAACTGGTCGCGCGGCATGCTGGCGATGTTCTGCAGCTGCAGGTCGAAGCCGGCCGAGTTGCCCAGGCCCGACACCGAGGGCGGCACGATCACCACGATCAGCCGCGCCACCGGGTCGTTGCCCAGCGCCTGGCGCGCACGCTCGCGGATGGCGAAGACGCTGTTCTCGGCGCCCTTGCGCTCGCTCCAGTCCTTGAGCTTGACGAAGGCCTGGCCCTGGTTCTGGCCCGAGCCGGCGTTGCTGAAGCCCGGCGAGGTGAACACGCCCTCGACGTTGGCCGCGTCCTTCTCGCGGAAGTGCGCGCTGATGCGCTGTGCCACCGCGCGCGTCTGCTCCAGCGTCGCGCCTTCGGGCAGCGTGTAGTTGACGATCAGCGAGCCCTGGTCCTCGTCGGGCAGGAAGCCGGTGGGCGTCTTCATGAACATCGCCACCATGCCGGCGACGATGAGGGCGTAGATGCCCATGAACAGCACGCGCCGGGGCAGCCGCTTGCGCAGGCTGCCCTCGTAGCGGTCCACCTGGCGGTCGAAGAAGCGGTTGAACCAGCCGAAGAAGCCGGTGGTCTTTTTCTGGTCGGCCGTGTGCTGCTTGAGCAACTGGCCGCACAGCGCGGGCGTGAGGATCAGCGCCACCAGCACCGACAGCACCATGGCCGAGACGATGGTGATCGAGAACTGGCGGTAGATGATGCCGGTGGCGCCGCCGAAGAAGGCCATCGGCAGGAACACCGCCGACAGCACCACGCCGATGCCGATCAGCGCGCCGGTGATCTCGCCCATCGACTTGCGCGTGGCCTCCTTGGGAGAGAGGTGCTCCTCGGACATCAGGCGCTCGACGTTCTCGACCACCACGATGGCGTCGTCCACCAGCAGGCCGATCGCCAGCACCATGCCGAACATGGTGAGCATGTTGATCGAATAGCCGAACACCGACAGCACGCCGAAGGTGCCCAGCAGCACCACCGGCACCGCGATCGCCGGAATGAGCGTGGCGCGCCAGTTCTGCAGGAACAGGAACATCACCAGCACCACCAGCACGATGCCCTCGATCAGCGTCTTGACCACGTCGTGGATGGCCTGCTCGACGAAGGGCGTGGTGTCCACGGGGTACGAGACATCGACGCCGGCCGGGAAGGCGCCGCGCAGCTGCTCGACCGTGGCCTTGACGGCCGCGATGGACTGCAGCGCGTTGGCGTCGGGCGCCAGCCGCACCGCGATGCCCGAGGCCGGGAAGCCGTTGAAGTTGCCGCTGAAGGTGTAGTTGGCCGAGCCCAGCTCGACGCGCGCCACGTCCTTGAGCAGCACGGTGGAGCCGTCCGGGTTGCTGCGTACCAGGATGGCGCGGAATTCCTCGGCCGTGCGCAGGCGCGACTGGGCGTTGACCACCGCGTTGAGCTGCTGCCCCGGCGGCGCCGGCTGGTCGCCGATCTGGCCGGCGGCCAGTTGCACGTTCTGCGACTGGATGGCCGTCTGCACGTCGGCCGGCGTGAGCGAATAGCTGCGCAGGCGGAACGGGTCGAGCCAGATGCGCATCGCGTACTGGCCGCCGATGACCTGCACCTCGCCCACGCCGTCGACGCGGCTGATCGGGTCCTGCAGGTCGCTCACCAGGTAGTCGGCCACGTCGCCGGGCGACATGCGGCCGCTCTTGTCGTAGAGCGTCACGAACAGGTCGGTGGCCACGCCGGCCTTGCGCACCGTGATGCCCTGGTCCTGCACCTGCTGCGGCAGGCGCGGGATGGCCTGCTGCACGCGGTTCTGCACCTGCACCTGGGCGGTGTCGGGGTTGGTGCCGGGCTGGAAGCTCACCAGGATCTGCACGCGGCCGGACGAATCGCTGCGCGCCGTCATGTAGAGGTAGCCGTCCAGCCCGGTGAGCTGCTGCTCGATGACCTGCGTGACGCTGTTCTCCAGCGTCTGCGCGTTGGCGCCCGGGTAGTAGGAATTGATGCTGACCGAGGGCGGCGCCACCGTCGGGTAGCGCGTGAGCGGCAGCAGGTGGATGGCCAGCGCGCCGGCCAGCATGATCGTGATCGCGATGACCCAGGCGAAGATGGGCCGGTCGATGAAGTAGCGGGAGATCATCGGGGCGGGTCAGGGCTTGCGTGCGGCTTCGGCGGCGGTGCCGGTGGCAGCGCTCGATGCCGTGGGGGCCACGGGGGTCCCGTTCTGCGGCGCGGCGGCGGCCGCGGGCGGCTCGTCGACCGGCTTGACCGTCGTGCCCGGCTGCACGTTCTGGCCGCCGGCCATCACCAGCCGGTCGCCGGCTTTCAGGCCTTCGGTCACCAGCCAGTTCTGGCCCACCGAACGCGCGATCACCACGTTGCGCAGGTCGAGCTTGTTCTCGGCCGTCACCAGGCGCGCCTGCGGCGTGCCGCGGCGGTCACGGATGATGGCGGCCTGCGGCACCAGGATGCCGTCGGGCGTGGCGCCTTCGGTCACCACCGCGCGCACGTACATGCCGGGCAGCAGCAGCCCGTCGGGGTTGGGAAAGCGTGCGCGCAGCGTGACCGAGCCGCTGCTCGGGTCCACCGTGACTTCGGTGAGCTGCACGCGGCCCTCGGCCGGGTAGGGCGTGCCGTCCTCCATCACCAGCGACACGCGCTGGGATTCGTCCTGGCGGTTGATCCTGCCGGCCATCAGCGCCTGGCGCATGCGCACCAGCTCGGCGCTGGACTGCGTGATGTCGACGTAGATCGGATCGAGCTGCGAGATGGTCAAAAGCGGCGTGGCCTGCGAGGCGCTCACCAGGGCGCCCGGCGTGACGCTGCTGCGGCTGGTGCGCCCGGAGATGGGTGCCGTCACCTTGGTGTACTGCAGGTTGATGCGCGCGGTGTTGAGCAGCGCCGTCTGCACCTTCACCGCCGCCTGGGCCTGCTCGTGGGCGGCCTGGGCGTTGTCGTGCTCCTGCTTGCTCACCGCGTTCTGCGGCAGCAGCGCCTTGTAGCGCTCGGCCAGCGCGCGGGTGGAGCTGACGGTGGCACGCGCGTTGGCCAGCGCGCCTTCCTGCTGCTGTACCGCGGCCTGGAAGGGCGCGGGGTCGATCTCGTAGAGCACCTGCCCCGCCTTGACGGCGGCACCCTCGGTGAAGGGCCGGTTGCGGATGATGCCGCCCACCTGCGGGCGCACCTCGGCCACCATGAAGGCGGCAGTGCGCCCCGGCAACTCGGTGCGCAGCGGCACGTTCTGGCTCTGCAGCGTGCGGACCGTCACTTCGGGCACGGCGGGCGGGGCCGCTTTCGGCTGTTCGCGGCAGGCGCCCAGCAGCAGCAGGGCGCACAGGGGCACGAGGCCCAGGAATCTGGAAGAACTCAAGGGGTCGCCTTCTCGGGAGTCGGTGGCGTGCGGGGGTCGTCGCGTGCCGCGGAACGCCCCGGTCGGGCACTCATCACGGCCAGATGAGGAGAACCTGACTGCACGCGAAAGTTGCAAGCGTAAGCCGGTTGTGTGAACGAAGTGCAAAGTTTCGTTGCATTTTCGGGGCCCGTGTCGGCCGAATGCCCGGGTCGCGCGCTCGGGCTGGGCATCAAAGGTGAAATACTGTATAAAAATACAGTCATCGATCCATCATGGGCCAGCCTTCTCCCGACCCTTTCTCCTCCCTTCTGCTGCCGGCAGAGGCGGGGGTGTGGCGCGCCGACGAACTGGGCGCGGCCGACGCCCCGGCCCTGCCCACGGGCCACGCCGCCCTCGACGCGCAACTGCCGGGCGGGGGCTGGCCGGTCGGCGCCCTCACCGAGGTGCTGCAGGCGAGGCCCGAAGCCCACGTCTGGCCGCTGCTGCTGCCCGCGCTGGCCCAGGCGGTGGCCCGGCATCCCCGTGCGCGCGCGCCGGTCGTGCTGGTCGGCGCACCGCACGAGCCCTTCGGCCCGGCCCTGGCCGCTGCCGGCGTGCCGGTCGAGGCGCTGCTGTGGGTGCGGGCGGAGGCTGCGGCAGCGCGGCTGTGGAGCTGCGAGCAGGCCCTGCGCTGCGCCGACGTGTCCGCGGTGCTGGCCTGGCTGCCCCAGGCGCGGGTGGGCGAGTTGCGCCGGCTGCAGCTGGCCGCGGCGCGGCACGAGGGGTTGCTCTTCGTGTTCCGGCCGCTGTCGGCGGCGCAGGGTGCCTCGCCCGCGCGCCTGCGCCTGCAGGTCGAGTGCACGCCCGATCCCGGCGCGATGGACGTGCACATCCTCAAGCGCCGCGGTCCGCCGCTGGCAGCACCGGTCACCCTGCCGGCGCGCAGCGAGCGCATGGCGGCCCTGCTGGCGGCCGCACGGCTGCGCCGCCGCGAGCGGCAGGCCTGGCGCGCGGCCGGGCCCGAGGCCATGGCCGGTGCCATCGTGGTGCGGCTGGCCGAGCACCGGTTGTCGCGCCCGGCCGGCAGCGCATCGACGGCGGCAGGAGTTCCCGATGCACTGGCTGGCGCTGCAGTGGTTGCCTGAGCCGGCGGCCGAGGCCCCGGCCGCCAGCGCGTCGCCTGCGGGCGCGCCGCCCGGCGACGCGCTGGCGGCTGCCGCGGCCCTGGCGGCGCAGGCCGAGGCCGCGCCGGTGCGCCTGCCCGTTTCGCCCGAGGCCCTGGGCTGGTGGGCGCTGGGCTTCACGCCGCACGTCACCTGGCAGGACGAGGCCCTGCTGCTGGAAGTCTCGGCCTGCGAACGGCTGTGGGGCGGGCGGCGTTCGCTCATGCGCCAGCTTCAGCACACGAATCCGGCCCCGACGCCCGTCCAGCAAGCGCAGGGGGCCACCAGCCTGATCGCGCTGGCCCGGCTGCGCATGTACGCCGCCGGCCAGCGTCCGCCCCCCGCGGAGGGCCGCCAGACGCCGGCGGCGCTGCCCCTGTCCGTGCTCGGCGCCGCCGGGCCGCACCTGGACGTGCTGGCGCGCATGGGCTGCCGCACCTGGGGGCAGGCGGCGGCGCTGCCGCGCGGCGGGTTCGTGCGGCGCTTCGGCGCCGGCCTGCGCGAGGCGCTGGACATCGCCTGGGGCCAGCGGCCCGAACGCCACGCCTGGCTCACGCTGCCCGAGGTCTTCGACCAGAAGGCCGAGCTGCCGGCCCTGGCCACCACCGCGCCGGAGCTGCTGTGGGCGGCCCAGCGGCTGCTGGCGGCGCTGCGCATCTGGCTGCAGGCACGCCAGCGCGGCGTGCTGGCCTTGGAGCTCGAATGGACGCTGGACCTCAAGCGCCTGAACGGCGTCGACCTGCCGTCCCAGCAGCAACTGCGCGTGCGCACCGCCGAGCCCACCCAGGACATGGCCCACCTGCGTCGCCTGCTGGCCGAGCGGCTGGCCGTGACCCAGCTGGCGGCGCCCACCGGCTGGCTGCGCCTGCGCTCCCTCGAGACCGTGCCCTGGGGCGGCGCCGCACGCAGCTTCCTGCCCGAGGACAACCGCCCCGGCGAGCCGCTGCACGAGCTGGTCGAGAAGCTCAGCGCCCGCCTGGGTCCGCAGCAGGTGCTGGTGGCGCGCCCGCAGGCCGACCATCGGCCCGAACGCATGCAGGCGTGGGAGCCGGCGGTACGGCGGCAGGCTCCGGGCCTGGCAAAGGCCGGGCCGGCGTTGGCGCAGGCCCTGCCGTCGCGCCTGGCCGGCGACCCGGGCGCCGACCTGCTGCCGCACTGGGTGATGGGCGCGCCGCTCGAACTCGAGATGCACGGCGAACAGCCCCACTACCAGGGCGCGCTGCGCTCGCTGGTCGGCCCCCAGCGCATCGAGGGCGACGGCTGGTGGGAGCAGGTCGAGGCAGGGGGTGAGCTGGGGGGCGCACCTGCCGAGCGCGACTACTACGTGGCCGAGAGCCCGGGCGCCGGGCTGGTGTGGATCTTTCGCGAACGGCCCGGCGCGCAGCATGCCGATCGTGCGCCGCGCTGGTTCCTGCAGGGCCTGTATGCCTGAGCGTCATGCCTGAACTCAGCGACAAGGACGAACACGCCCGGCGCCGCCGGTTGCGGCTGGCGCGGGCGGCGGCCAACGAGCCGATGGCGCCGCCGGAGCCGGGGGCGGTGCCTGTGGCCGATGGCCTGCCCGACTACACCGAGCTGCACTGCCTGTCCAACTTCAGCTTCCAGCGCGGCGCCTCGCACCCGTGGGAACTGGCGGCACGCGCCTGGTCGCTGGGTTACCGGGGCCTGGCCATCACCGACGAATGCTCGGTGGCCGGCGTGGTGCGGGCGCTGTCGGGGCTGAAGGAGTTCATCGAAGACCTCGACGAGAAGGAGCAGCGCGACCTGACCCTGCCGAAGACGCCGCGCAACCCCGACTTCCGCCTGCTCTACGGCAGCGAGTTCGTCTTCGAGCGCTTCACGCTGGTAGCGCTGGCGCGCGACCTCGAGGGCTGGGGCCAGCTGTGCGAGCTGATCACCGGCGCCCGCATGGCCGCCGACAAGGGCCACTACCGGCTGCCCTGGGAGCCGGCGCGCCTGGCCGCGCTGCAATGCTGCGAGCTGCTGGTCGTGCCGCACCGGCAGCCCGGCGCTGCGATCGATTCCACGGCCCTCTGTGCAGATGTGGCGAGCGTTGCAGCCGTGTTCTCTTCGAATCTCTGGCTCGCGGTCGAGCTCTTCAACGAACTGGACGACGACCTCTGGCTGGCGGCGATGCGCGAGGTGGGCGAGCACACCGGCGTGCCCCTGGTGGCGGCCGGCGACGTGCACATGCACGTGCGTTCGCGCAAGCCGCTGCTCGACGTCGTCACCGCCGTGCGCGAGGGCCGGCCCGTGGCCGAGTGCGGCTTCGCACGCCGTGCCAATGCCGAGCGCCATCTGCGCTCGCGCCTGCGGCTGACGCAGACCTACCCGCCCGAGCTGCTGGCCAACACGATGGTGGTGCGTTCGCGCTGCGGCTTCTCGCTGGAGGAATTGCGCGCGCACTACCAGTACCCGCTGGAGGTGGTGGGGCCGCACGAGACGCCCACCGAAACCCTGGCGCGCAAGACCTGGGCCGGTGCGAAGGAGCGCTACCCGCAGGGCGTTCCGCCCAAGGTGCGGCAGCAGGTGCTCAACGAACTCGCACTCATCGCCGAGAAGAAGTACGAGATGTTCTTCCTCACCGTCGAGGACGTGGTGCGCTTCGCCAGGGAACAGAAGATCCTCTGCCAAGGCCGCGGCTCCTCGGCCAACTCGGCCGTCTGCTATTGCCTGGGCATCACGGCCGTGAATCCCGACGACGGCAACCTGCTCTTCGAACGCTTTCTCAGCCGCGCACGCGACGAGCCGCCCGACATCGACGTCGACTTCGAGCACCAGCGCCGCGAAAAAGTCATCCAGTACATCTACGAGAAGTACGGCCGCCACCGCGCGGCCATCGCGGCCGTGGTCATCAGCTACCGCTCGCGCAGCGCCATCCGCGACGTGGGCAAGGCGCTGGCCATCGACGAGCGCCTCATCGACGCCTTCGCCAAAGACCACTACTGGTTCGACGACCCCATCCTCGACCAGCGGCTGGAAGAAGCGATGGAAAGGGCCGGCGTGCGCGAGGGCCTGCACCGCCTCAGGCTGTGGATCGAGCTCACGCGCACGCTCAAGGGCTTTCCGCGCCACCTCTCGCAGCACGTGGGCGGCTTCGTGCTGGCCGAGCACAAGGTCAGCCGCCTGGTGCCGATCGAGAACGCCTCCATGCCCGATCGCTCCGTCATCCAGTGGGACAAGGACGACCTGGAGGACATGGGCATGCTCAAGGTCGACGTGCTCGCGCTGGGCATGCTCAGCGCCATCCGGCGCGGGCTCGACTTCATGAACCAGTGGCGCGGCACGCTGCAGCCTTCGACGTACCAGCCGCTGGAGATGCACCAGCTGCCCATCGACGACGAGCCCACCTACGACATGCTCTGCGAAGCCGACACCGTCGGCGTGTTCCAGATCGAGAGCCGGGCGCAGATGTCGATGCTGCCGCGCCTGAAGCCGCGCTGCTACTACGACCTGGTGATCGAGGTCGCCATCGTGCGGCCCGGCCCCATCCAGGGCGGCATGGTGCATCCGTACCTGAAGAACCGCGAACGGCGGCGCCGCAAGCTTCCGATTCCCAACCCCTACCCGGCACTCGACGAGGCCCTGGGCCGCACCCTGGGCGTGCCCATCTTCCAGGAGCAGGTGATGCAGATCGCGATGATCGCCGCCGGCTTCAGCGCCGACGAGGCCGACCGCCTGCGCCGCGCCATGGCCGCCTGGAAGCGCAAGGGCGGCATCGACAAGTTCCACGACCAGCTGGTGGACGGCATGGTGCTGCACGGCTACGACCGCGACTTCGCCGAAGGCATCTTCAAGCAGTGCCAGGGCTTCGGCGAATACGGCTTTCCCGAAAGCCATGCGGCCAGCTTCGCCAAGCTGGTCACGGTGAGTGCCTGGCTCAAGCTGCACGAGCCGGCCTGCTTTCTCGCGGCGCTGCTCGATTCGCAGCCCATGGGCTTCTACTCGCCATCGCAGCTCGTGCAGGACGCGCGTCGCCATGGCGTTCAGGTGCGGCCGGTGGACGTGATGGTCAGCGGCATCGATTGCAGCCTGGAGCCGCGCACGGCCGATGCGCCGACGCCGCACCTCGACCCGCGCCATGCCCAGCGTCAGGGCCGGCCCGGCCAGCCGGCCGTGCGCCTGGGGCTCTCGCGCATCGTCGGGCTGAGCCAGGCCGGTGCCAAGCGGCTGGTGGAAGCCCGTGCGCAACAGCCCTTCGCGAGCGTCGAAGACCTCGCCCTGCGGGCCGAACTCGACCCGCGCGACATGGCCGCCCTGGCCGGCGCCGAAGCGCTGGCCGCCCTGTCGGGCCACCGCCGGCAACAGGTGTGGGAGGCCACGGCCACGCGCGGGCTGGCGGGTCGGGCCAAGGGCCTGCTCAAGGGCGTTCCCATCCAGGAGCCTTTCCTGGCGCTGCCGGCTGCCGCCGAGGGCGAAGAGATCGTGGGCGACTACGCCTCGCTGGGCCTGACCCTGCGCCGCCACCCGCTCGCGTTGCTGCGCCCCCGGCTGGCGCGGCTCAAACTGCAGAGCGCGCAGGCGCTGCGCGACGCGCCGCACGGCGCCACCGTGCGCGCCTGCGGCATCGTCACCGTGCGCCAGCGGCCCGGCACCGCCAAGGGCACCATCTTCGTCACCCTGGAGGACGAGACCGGCGCGGTCAACGTCATCGTCTGGAGCCATGTGGTCGAGGCCTGGCGCGAGCCGCTGCTCAAGTCGCAACTGCTGGCCGTGCAGGGCACCTGGCAGCGCGACACCGAGAGCGGCGGCCACGTGCAGCACCTGGTGGCCCAGCGCTTTCGCGACCTCACGCCCTGGCTGGGCCGCCTCGCGCAGGGGCAGCGCAGCCGGGATTTCCATTGAAGGGCTTCACATCCATGTCCGACGCATTGCCCCAGACCTACGTGTGGTTGCGGCCACCCCTGAACGTGAGCCGCGCACTCGATGCCCATCGCCATCGATGGTGGTGGCCGTGTGGCGCCAGGCTGCCCCCAGCGCATCGGCTGCACATGACGCTGCATCCGCTCGGCGTGCTGGACGAGGGCCAGACCCAGGCCGTGGCCGAAGCGCTGCAGTGGGTACGGCTGCCTGCGTTCCAGTTCGAGCTCGACTGGACGGGCGTCTGGACGCGCAACCGTATCGCCGTGGCGTGCGCTCGGCCGGATGCTGCGCTGGCGCAGCTTCATGACGCCTGCGCCAGTGCACTCGGTTCGTCTCTTCGATCGAGTGCCTGGCTGCCTCACGTGACCTTGGCGCGCAATGCGCTCGGTGCCGGCGCCGAGTTGATCGAGCCGCTGCGCTGGCCCGTCGAGGCGTTCTGGCTGGTGCGATCGTGGATCCGTCCACGTGCCTCGCGGCACGAAGTCCTGCGGTGCTATCCGCTGGCCGGCGCTTCAGCCGGACCCGCCGAATCGAACCCCTGTGCCGCCCAGGGGCTGCCGGACCGCCTTTGGTCCGCGCCGCCACTTGGGCTACGCTGAACCATGAACGCGACATCGACCGCCCGCCACATGGCCTGGGGTTCCCTGGCCGCCGAAACCCCCATCGGCCCACCCCCGCCCGCGCCCGACGTGCCCCAGCCGCCATCGTCCCCGCCCATCGTCGTACCGCCGCCGCCCGCGGGCGACCCGCCCCCGGCCGACCCGCCTTTCACCGACCCCGGCGCACCGCCGCCCGTGGCCGATCCGCCCCCGGCCGCCGTCGTGCTCGGGCGCGTGCATGCGCGGCGCCTGCGCGAGGTGTACCGCTCGGCGGGCTGGCCCTGCTGCGACGCGATCGAGGTCGACCTGCTCGCCGCCGGCCTGCTCGAGCGCCAGCGTTCGGCGCAGGGCCACGAGACCCTGCGCGTGAGCGACAGCGGCATCGCGCACATCGCGTCGTCGCTGCTCGTCAACCGCGGTGCGCTCTCGGCGCACGAGGCGCTCGTCGAGCAGGTCGCGCGCGAGATGACGCGCAACGGCCGCATCGCCTGGCGCGGCCTCGGCCTGCGCGCTCGACTGGCGCCGACGCAGGAGGGCGGCAAGCCGCGCTGGTGCATCGCGCGGCCCGACGTCTTCTCCATCCGCAACACCAGCGTCGAGGCCTATGTGCAGCCCGTGGTGCACGAGGTCAAGGTCAGCCGTGCCGACCTGCTGGGCGACCTGCGCAAGCCCGACAAGCGCGCCGCGTACCTCGACCTGGGCGGCGAGTGCTGGTACGTGCTGGGACGCGATGCGCGTGGCCGGCCCATCGCCGGGCCCGAGGAAATCCCCGAGGGTTGCGGCGTGCTGGTCCAGGAGGGCACGCGCCTCGTCGTGGCGCGTGCCGCGACCCACCGGCCCGTGCAGCGCCTGCCCTTCGGCGTGTGGATGGCACTCGCCAAGGCACAGCCCGTGGCCGGCTTCGACGAGCAGACGCAGGACCTGTTGACGGCCCTGGCCTGAGCGCTCGGCGGCCTGCTCGCTGCGCGACGGACGGCGTGGACGAAGGCACCGAACGAAAACAAAATCAACTTTTGCCAACGGACCCCGGAACCCCGAATTCATGCAGCCTGTGCTCGAACTCCTCAAGCGCCACGCCACTTCCTACACATACAGCGTGCGCGCACCGAGCTCGGGCGGTGTGCTGCCGGCGTCGTGCTACGTGGACGGCGGCTTCGGCAGTCTGGCGGACTGCCTGTCGGATGCCGCCGAGGCCTTCAGCCCTTACTTCACGCGCGTGTACGTGCGCTACCAGGGCCTCTGCGTGGGCGAGCACATGGTCATGCGCCTGCGCGCCCAGCCCGAGGCCCTGGCCGATCACTTGGTGCAGGAATACCAACGCCAGAAGCTGGCGGCCGACGAGCCCGCCCGGCGCGTTGCATGAAGCGGGCGCCCAGGTGCCGTGCCCCACGAAAGAACCCGGCCGAGGCCGGGTTCGTTCTTTGGCGCGGTGCGCCTCGGTGATCAGCGCGTCATCGCATTGATCACCACCGCCGAGATCACGCCGGTGGCGATCGCCGCCAGCACATAGTCCGAGCCGTTCTGCACCCAGTAGTAGCCGCGCGGCGGCTGGCGCAGCCCGTGGCCGCGCCAGTCCTGCACCACGTACTGCGGACGCCGGTACTGCGGCGGCAGCCGTTCGCCGCGGTTGAAGCGGCGGTATTCCGGGTAGGCCATCGGCGGCGGCCCGCCCTGCGGTCCGCGGTAATGCCGCGGCGGCCCCGGCCGGTGCATGCCCGGCCCCGGGCCCTGCATGTGCGGCGGCCCGCCCGGGCGACCTGCATGCGGCCCACCCGGCCCGCGCCGGTCGGGGCCGCCGTGGCCCGGCTGCGCGAAGGCCGCGGCGCAGGCCAGCGCAAGGGCGCCGGCCGCAAGCGTGCGGAAGGTGTTCGTCATGTCGACTCCTCGTTCTTTGGATGAAGAACCATCGTAGGCATGCGCCGCGCCGGCCCGCGTAGGCCGAGGGCGCCGATGTGCGCAGAGGGTCAGGAGAGGGGAGCGAGGCCGTCCCGCCGGATCGGGGGAGGCTGCTGGAGCGGGTGAAGGGAATCGAACCCTCGTATGAAGCTTGGGAAGCTGCCGTTCTGCCATTGAACTACACCCGCAGCGGCGCGGATTCTAGCGGGTGTCTTGACGGTCGGTCGGCAGTGGTCGCTCGGCGATGATCGTCATCACGGCCGGCCGTCCTGAGAGGGCCCCCCGACCAGCGCGCCGAGGATGGCGATCGCGGCTTGCGTCATAACCTCCATCAGCTCTCGATAGGTCGCAGCCAGTTCGCTGCTGCATCAGCGGGTGCCATCTCTCGCAGGCGGGGAACACGCATTAGCTCCCGCGCGGTGTCTTCACGACTGGGTTGAGGGGATGAACGAGAAGCACGCCATCCTGTACGACCTGACGGCTGGCCACGAACTGATGCGGCTGCATCGCGCCCACATCGACAGCGTGCGGGGCGGCGCGCTGTTCGTCCGCGGGCAGCGCATGGTGTACCGCGGCACCAAGTCGAAGGGGGAGCCGTGCGATCAAGTGTGGTGGTGCGTGCCTATCCAAGTGGCCACTCTCGTCCGGGCCGAGCGCGACATGCGCGCGTCCGGCAACCGCTGAAGGTCTAGCTTTCCACGCAGCCTCTGGGGCGATTTCCTGCCCCGCCACTCCGCAACCCTTCGTGACCCCGCTACGGGCTCGCCTGCGCCCCGCTGGTGGCCTTGGCGTGCCCGCACGCGTGCGTCGGGCACCAGCCCGCGGCCGCCAGCGTGCCCCCACCCGCCAGCGCGCGGTTTAGCCCCCACCGAGCCCGCGTGCTTCAGGTAGCGATTTTTCCGAGAAGTCGATCACCAGGAGACGCGCGCCGATCCTTGGACGGCCGGCGGTTCCACTCACCTGATTTATTACCGACTTTTACGGAATATTCAGTCCTTCAGCTGCGACGGGAATAACGAATGCGTCACAACGGCTGGGCGAGGACTTGACAACGCATGTGGCAGTATCCACGCACCCCGACTTCCGCCATGCGCTCTATGAGGACTATGAACGTCTGCCTCCCGCTGGGGATCCTTTCCGTACTGGCAGTCGCCGAGGCAGCAATCGGCTACGCGCACAGCGTGGACGCTCGTGGTTGGTGGCCCATCATCTTCTCGGTCGGTTTGGTTCTTTATTCCGGCTACAGCCTTGTGTTTGGAGCCATCGCCGGAGAACGCCGGCTGCCGGCGATGTACATCCTCGGACTGAATGGCGGCCTGGCCGCACTCAAGTTCTTGGCGACTTACACCTTCTATGCACTTCCCCTGACGGGAGATGCAGTCGCCGCGGGAAGGTCCGAGTTCTTTCTGCTCCAACTCGGCCGAAGCAATTGGACGTACTACCTACTACCTTTTCCTTTCTTGATTGTGCACTTCGTCGCAACTCGGATATGGTGGCCTGACGCCGACAGAATCGAGGCTTCCTCTCGGTGACTGACTTCGGCCAGAAGCAGCCAGTCGGTAGGGCAGCTAATCGCTGCGCCCGTTTCTTAACAGACTCGCCGTGCTACTGCCGAAGTTCCTGCTCAGCGACCTCGTCAGAGACAGCCAGTGCCTCGAACTCCTCGGCCGAGATACCTAAGTACTCGTTGAAGAAGCCGCATTGTTCGCAATCGATGGTGACATTGGCGCGGCCTTCAGCTAAGAGGTCAAGCGGAGTGTCGTTCTCCGTGATGCTCAGGCGGTGACACTTTGGGCAACGGACGAAGTGGCTATAGGACATGACGGGTCGACTCTACGTGATCGACAACTGTCGAACAGGAATGTCAGGGCCGACCGGCGCCTTAGGGCCCGAAGCAGACCCCCAGATGCAGCGACGCCGCCCGCTTGGCCGGCTCAAGCGAAGCTATTAGGGAACGCGAGGTCCTCGAAGTCTTGCAAGAGGTGCGCACCTTTCCGACGGTCACCGTCGGCATACGCATCCTGCGCTGACGCGAGCAGTGTTCGGAGCGCGCTGCCTCCCGCATAACCTGCCGCCTCCAGCAGTTCGACACCGTGTCGAAGCTCGGCGAATGCTTTCGGCAATGTCATCTGGTCGGCCTCCTCCAGAAAATCATGTCGTCGAAAGTCTGGGGCAGTGACGATGACCACCGACAGGAAGTTCAACAGTTCGGCAGAGGTCCTAACACGCTGCATTTGATGTTCTCAAGGACGTGGACGCCATAAAGTCGAGCGGCAGCTATTGGCCGAATGTAGCCGCTGGCATCGGCAGCGAGAAGAGCCGAGGTTGAGGCCCTAGCGCTTCGGCACGCACGTTGCACGTATGACCGGAGGCGTAGCTTTTGGCGTAGCTTTTTTGAGATAAGGCCAAACTGTAAAGGAGGGCTCAGTTCTGCCATTGAACTGCACCCACAGCAGCCGCAGGCTCTAGCGCGCGGCTCGGTTCGCCCGAACCCCATCCTGGCCGTTGCCACGCCATCGACGACCGAGCACGAAGAAGGGGCTCCGCAGAGCCCCTTCCATTCCGCTCCGCAGGCGCCTCAACTCAACGGCAACCGCAAATACGTCCCCCTCAGCGGCTGCTGCCCCACCCCCGCCTTGCTCCAATCGCACACGCCGTTCGGGAAGATGGTCCTCAGCCGCGTCTCCTCGGCGCCGCTGAAGGGCACGGCGTAGTCGGTCACGTTCACGGGCTTGAGCTGGCACTTGAGCACGTCGTTGACCAGGGGCGATCCGGCGACGAGGCGCGGGGTGCTGAAGCGGGGGTAGACGACGTTGCACGCCGCGGCCGGGTCCTGCGATGCGGGCTCGTCGATGCGCCGGCCGGTGCGGTCCCAGCAGGCGTCGTTGGCGCCTGCGGGCTTGTTGCGCACGACCTTGTCGATGGACGCGGGTGCGGTGTCGGCGGCCATGTTGTCGAGCCACCGGTTGAGCAGGTCGATGGACGCGGCCATGTAGTTCACGCCGGAGGTGGAGCCGAGGGTCCAGATGATCTGGTTGTCGCTGCGGCCGTTGGCGCGTTGCAGGCGGGCGCGGATGATGAGGTCCTGCATGGTGTCGTGGATGTCGCCGACGGCGTCGGCGTTGCCGCGCTGGGTGATGATGGGGATGTTGGCCAGGCCCGGGCCGGTGAAGCTGTTCTTGAAGCCGCCGCCGTAGGTGGCCTCCAGCGCGCCGCTGTCGGCCACGGTGCGGGCGGCCTGCAGGTTGCCGTCGCCGTCGTACCCGCCCACGTTCTCGTTGAGGTCGAGGAATTCCCGGACCGTGATCGCGCCCTGGTTGAGCGCCGCCAGCCCGTACTGCACGCCGGTGTTGTCCAAGGCACGCCGCGCCTCCTGCGTGCCGGGGCGCTTGCCGAGCAGGTTGACGTTGGTCTGGAAGAGGTCGCAGCGCACGCCGTTGGGGTTGGTGCTGCGGTTGAACACGTTGGCCACGTTGCCGGGCTCCAGGAAGCCGCAGCCCGGCGCGTTGTCGGACTTGACGATGCTGGCAAAGGACAGGTCCCAGGCCAGGCAAGTGTTGGTGTTGAAGCCGTTGACCGCGTTCTGCTTGGTGGTGCTCCAGGTCACCGGGTCGAGGTTGTAGACCTTGTTGAGCAGCCGGCATTCCATGACCTCGGGCATCAGCGTCTCGGGGAAGGACACGATGGGCTGGATGCCGTCGAGCAGGCCCGGGTACAGCTGCGCGATGAGGTACTGCTGGATGGCGCCGCCGGAGCCGCCGAAGCCCGCGGTCCACTTCGGCACGCTGCCGAATTCCTCGATCACGTGCTCCTTGAGCATCATGAGGGTCTCGCCCTGCAGGTGCGGGTTGGCGTGCTGGTTGTTCCACAGCTCGGTGGAGTTGATGAACGCGAACCCGCGCGAGAGCTGGATGTGCCCCGCGTCGCCGAGGATCGAGTCGATGGGATGCACGCCCTGGTTGTACTGGGCCGAGCCGCAGCAGTCGAAGTACACGACCAGCTTGCGGTTCCAGCCCGGGCCGGGCGTCCAGGTGGCAGGCGCGCCGGCCGACGGGTTGTCGAGCACGGCGAGGCGGTACACGCCGCGGTTGATGGTGCCGGACTCCACGCGCACGATGTAGGGCACGGTGGCGCCGTCGTTGGTGGTGGTCTGCGCCAGGTCCGACGGCCGCGGGCCGGTCGGGTCGGTCAGCGGCTTGAAGAGGCCGCCGGTCGTGCGGTAGTACCAGACCACCTGGGTGGTGGCCGAGCAGTCCGCGTCGAGTGGCGCGCCCAGCCCGTTCTGCACCGTGCGGCACTCGTAGGGCGTGATGTGCGGCCCCGACAGGATCGGCCCGGTGATGGGGTAGTTGGTCAGCTTCAGCTCGGTGCGCTGCTCGGCGTTGTCGGCGTTGCTCACCACAATGAGGTTGTCCTTGCCGGTGGGCGAGGACGGGTCCTCGGCCAGGCCGCTGACCTTGCCGCGCAGCACGCGTGCGGCGGCGTCGCGCACCGGGACCTGCGCGGTGACGTCCTTGCCGTTGAGGCTCACGCGCACGCTCGAGGGCGACACGCCTTCGGGCGCCCGGATCTCCAGCAGCGTGTCGCCGCCGCTGACCATGTCGGGCCGCGAGGACAGGGTGCGTACGTCGAAGGCGGCCGGCGCCGGGGCCGGTGCGGGCGCTGGCGCTGGCGCTGGCGCGGGGGCCGGGGCGGGCGCCGGAAAGAAGAAGCCGCCGCCCGACCCGCCACCGCCGCAACTGGCGAGGAGGGCCGCGCTGGCGACCATGAGGGCCGCCCCGGCACGAACGGCCGGCCGCGGACAAACCCGCTGGCGCGATGAAGGTGTGAGAGTGAACATGCTGTCTCCTGGTGTCGGTCCGTGTTCTTCGCCCAGCGTACGGAGCGCCGACTGACACCACGGTCGTTGCGATGACAGATGAGAGATGAATTGCTACAGGTAATCCCTGATGCCCCGCAGGCCGTGCCCTGCCTGGAGGCGATGGTGCGGCGCTCGCGGTGGGCGGTCCGGCTTTCTTCTTCCGACCTCGAACACGTGCTCGGCGGCATGCAGGAGCGGCGCTTCGCGCGCGGTGCCTGCATCGCGGGCGCGGGCCAGCAGGTCGAGCACTGGATGGCGCTGATCGACGGCTTCGCCAAGATGTCGGTGACCTCGGAAGGGGGCCGCGTGTCGACGTTGACGGGCGTGTCCGCCGGGGTGTGGTTCGGCGAGGGCTCGCTCATCAAGCACGAGGCCCGCCGCTACGACGTGTTCGCGCTGCGGCCCACGCGCGTCGCGCTGATGCCGCGCCGCACCTTCGAGTGGCTGCGCGAGACCAGCATCGCCTTCAACCACTACCTGCAGGAACTGCTCAACGCGCGGCTGAGCCTGTTCATCGGCGCGCTCGCGCACGAGCGGCTGCTCGACACCGATGCCCGCGTCGCGCATTGCCTGGCGAGCCTGTTCAACCCCGAGCTGTACCCCGATGCGCCGCGCCACCTGCAGGTCGGGCAGACCGAGGTGGGGTTGCTCGCCAACGTCTCGCGCCAGCGGGTGAACGTGGCGCTGCAGCGTCTGCAGGCGCTCGGCCTGATCCGGCTGGAGCGGCGCGGGCTCACCGTGCTCGACCTGCCGGGCCTGGACGGCTTCCGGCCCGGCGACGGCAGCGATCCGGCATCGCGCGACACCGGCACGGCGCGGCGCGCCTGAGCCTCGCGCGCCCCGGGCGCGTCAGCCGAACAGCCGCTGCGCGTGCACGCCCAGCCCCTGCGCCACGCTGGCGTTGCGGTCGCCATGCACCGCGCGCGCCGCGGGCAGCCGCGCGGCGATGCGGTCGGTGAGGGGCCTGAAGCCGGTCGAGCCGCCGGTGAAGTACAGCGCGGCGACGTCCGCTGCCTGCACACCGGCCGCGCGCAGGGTCTCGTCGGCCGCATCGACGATGCGCTGCAGGTCGGCGTCGAGCGCCTGCACGGCCTGCGCCTCGTCCAGTCCGGCATGCAGGCCGGGTTCGATGCGGCCGAGGTCGATGCGCGTTTCGCCGCCTTCGGCCACGGCGATCTTCGCGGCCTCGGCCTGGCCGATGAGGGCATGGCCGAGGTGCTCGTCCACGACGGTCATCAGGCGCCGGTAGTGCGCCGGGTCGCCGTAGAAGTCGCGCATGCGGCGCAGTTCGGCCACGCGGGGCGCGGTGTAGACGGTGTTGATGAGGTGCCAGGTCGCCAGGTCGAAGTACACGCGGCTGGGCACTTCGCGCGGGGTCTGTCCGGCCCGCGCCGGGCCCAAGCCGCGGTAGCCGCACAGCGGCAGGATGCTGGCGAGCTCGACGTGGCGGTCGAAGTCGGTGCCGGCGACGTGCACGCCGTGGTTGGCGAGGATGTCGTCCTTGCGTTCGAGCCGGCCGCGCCGCTGCGGGCCCACGCGCACCAGCGAGAAGTCGGAGGTGCCGCCCCCGATGTCGGCCACCAGAACCAGTTCCTCGCGCTCGGTGCGCTGCTCGTAGTCGAGCGCGGCGGCGATGGGCTCGTACTGGAAGCTCAATGCCTGCAGGCCGACCGAACGCGCCGCGGCCTCGAGCGTGGCCTGTGCCTGGGCGTCGCGTGCCGGGTCGCCGTCGACGAAGTACACCGGCCGGCCCAGCACCGCCCGTTCGATGGGCCTGCCCGCCTGCCGCTCGGCCATGTCCTTCAGGTGCCGCAGGTACGAGGCCACCACGTCGAGGTAGCGCACCGCATGCCCGGCGCCGACCTCGGTGCTCTGCTCCGCCAGCGTCGAGCCGAGGATGCTCTTCATCGAGCGCATCAGGCGGCCCTCGTGCCCCTCGACGTAGGCGGCCAGTGCGCGCCGGCCGTACAGGCGCTGCGGCTCCTCGTGCGCCGCCAGCCCCTCGACGCCGTAGAACACGGCGGTGGGCATGGTGTGCTGGCCCGGTTCCAGCTCGACCAGCGCCATGCGCCCGTCGGCCGCCGACAACGCGATGGCCGAGTTGGAGGTGCCGAAGTCGATGGCGCAGAAGGGCAGGGCGGAGCGGGTCATGGCACGGGCGCCCGGCGGGCCGCTGTCGCGGGCCGGGTCGAGAAGGCGTTCGGGGGAAGGGGCGCGAATTCTAGGGAGTTCGCGTGCTTCGAGCCGGCCCACCCGTTCGGGCTGAGCCTGTCGAAGCCCCGCGCCGCGCGCGCGGCTTCAGCGCAGGAACACGCGCTGCATGAACAGCTCGATCGGCACCTGCAGCGCAGTCTGCACCGGCGCCGGCAGCTCCAGCGGGCGCATCAGCATCTTGAGTGTCATGCCGGGGTTGAGGTTGCGGCTGACGGTGCGGTTCACGCGGCTGCTCAGGCCGCGCTGCCAGGCGCGGTCGTCGGCCTGCGCGGGATGGCGGCCGCGGGCGATGTGGCGCAGGGCGCAGTCGGCATCCTCGCTCTTCAATTCCCAGGTGCGGCGCGCCACCGTGCCCAGCACGCGCAGCCGGCCCAGCCGCTCCTCGCCGCGGTAGCGGCGGAAGAACTTGTAGAAGTGCTTGTAGTGGTTGACCTCGTCGGTCGCGATGCGGGTGCACAGGTCGACGAAGACCGGCTCGCTCGCCGCCTTGGCCAGCGCCCGGTAGTAGGTGGCGGTGCCGGTCTCGACCACGCAGCGGGCCGACATCTCCAGCCCGCGCGTGGGCGCGAGCAGGTCCACCTTGCAGTAGGTCGCGTACTCGGTGAGGAAGTTCCGGAAGGCCGGCTCCCAGTCGAACTCGGGCCAGACGTGGTTGACGTAGGCGCGCAGGGCGCGGCCGTGCTGCAGCTCCTCGTGCTCCCAGTGGTCGCGCAGCCAGGCCGTGACCTCCTCGTCGCCGGCGAAGAAATCGACCAGGTTGTGGGTGTAGAGGTCGGAGCCGCTCTCGATGAAGGACGCCGAGCAGGCCAGGTAGAACAGGGTGTCGTCGTCGCGGATGCGGTCGAGCTCGATGCGCGAGAAGTCGAGGTCGTCGATGGTCCAGTGCGCGGCTTCGTAGCCAGCCATGCAGAAACTCCTTGTGACAGGGTGCGGGCGCCGCGGGGCGGCGCTCGCGGGCCAGGCGCGGCCTGTGGGCCGCGTCGACCTGCACCTTACGCGCATTGTGCAGTCGCGGGACTGACCGGCCGCAAGCCCGGGACGACGGCAGGCCCTCGGACGAGGGCGATCCGGCCGCGGCGCGACGCCGACGCGCCGCTTGCCCGCAGGCTCCGCATGGACGGCCCGGCGCCCCCGGCCGCCGGGAGGGGCCAAACCTATAATCGAATGTTCAATCGAATCAAGCAGTTAGCGGCCGTGCCACCCCAGTCGACGGGAGGGACGGCCGGCCGCCGGTGCCCCAGCCCCCACATCCCATGAGCCAGCCCACGTTCACGGTCGCGGACATCCGCAAGACCTTCCTCGAATTCTTCGAATCCAAGGGCCACACGGTCGTGCCGTCGAGCCCGCTGGTGCCGGGCAACGACCCGACGCTGATGTTCACCAACTCGGGCATGGTGCAGTTCAAGGACGTGTTCCTGGGCACCGACAAGCGCCCCTACGTGCGCGCGGCCTCGGTGCAGGCCTGCCTGCGCGCCGGCGGCAAGCACAACGACCTGGAGAACGTGGGCTACACCGCGCGGCACCACACCTTCTTCGAGATGCTGGGTAACTGGAGCTTCGGCGACTACTTCAAGCGCGAGTCGATCACCTGGGGCTGGGAACTGCTGACGAAGGTCTACAAGCTGCCGGCCGACAAGCTGCTGGCCACCGTCTACCACGAGGACGACGAGGCCTACGACATCTGGACCAAGGAGATCGGCCTGCCGCCCGAGCGCGTGATCCGCATCGGCGACAACAAGGGCGGCAAGTACAAGTCCGACAACTTCTGGATGATGGCCGACACCGGTCCCTGCGGCCCCTGCTCGGAGATCTTCTACGACCACGGCCCGCACATCCCCGGCGGCCCGCCCGGCAGCCCGGACGAGGACGGCGACCGCTTCATCGAGATCTGGAACCACGTGTTCATGCAGTTCGACATGCAGCCCGACGGCAGCGTGGTCAAGCTGCCGGCGCCCTGCGTCGACACCGGCATGGGCCTGGAGCGCCTCGCGGCCATCCTGCAGCACGTGCACAGCAACTACGAGATCGACATCTTCGATGCGCTGATCAAGGCCGCTGCACGCGAGACCGGCACCACCGACCTCGCCAACCCGTCGCTCAAGGTGATCGCCGACCACGTGCGCGCGACCTCCTTCCTGGTCAGCGACGGCGTCATCCCGAGCAATGAGGGCCGCGGCTACGTGCAGCGCCGCATCATCCGCCGCGCCATCCGCCATGGCTACAAGCTGGGCCGCAAGAAGCCCTTCTTCCACAAGCTGGTGAAGGACCTGGTCGCGCTGATGGGTGCCGCGTACCCGCGCCTGCAGGCGCAGGAACAGCACATCACCGACACGCTCAAGGCCGAGGAAGAGCGCTTCTACGAGACGCTGGCCAACGGCATGGAAATCCTCGACAGCGCGCTCGAGGGCGGCAAGACCACGCTGCCGGGCGACGTCGCCTTCAAGCTGCACGACACCTACGGCTTCCCGCTCGACCTCACGCAGGACGTGGCCCGCGAGCGCAACGTGACGGTGGACGAGGCCGGCTTCGACGCCGCCATGGACCGGCAGAAGGCCGCCGGCCGTGCCGCGGGCAAGTTCAAGATGGAGCGCGCCGTGGAGTACGCCGGCGCCGCCAACACCTTCACCGGCTACGAGCACCTCGAAGAGGCTGCCAAGGTCGTGGCGCTCTACCACGAGGGCGCCTCGGTGCCCGAGCTGAAGGAAGGCCAGCCCGGCATCGTGGTGCTCGACACCACGCCCTTCTACAGCGAGAGCGGCGGCCAGGTCGGCGACCAGGGCACGATCAGCGCCGAGGGCGTCACCTTCGGCGTCGAGGACACGCAGAAGATCAAGGCCGACGTGTATGGCCACCACGGCGTTCAGACCCAGGGCACGCTCAAGGTCGGCGACGCGGTGAAGGCCGCGGTGGATGGCGAGCGCCGCGCCGCCACCATGCGCAACCACTCGGTCACCCACCTGATGCACAAGGCCCTGCGCGAGGTGCTGGGCACGCACGTGCAGCAGAAGGGCTCGCTGGTCGATGCCGACAAGACGCGCTTCGACTTCGCGCACAACGCGGCCGTCACGCACGACCAGATCCTCGAGATCGAGCGCCTCGTCAACGCCGAGATCCTGGCCAACACGTCCACGCAGGCGCGCGTGATGGGCATGGAGGACGCGCAGAAGACCGGCGCCATGATGCTGTTCGGCGAGAAGTACGGCGAGACCGTGCGCGTGCTCGACATCGGCAGCAGCCGCGAGCTGTGCGGCGGCACGCACGTGCACCGCACCGGCGACATCGGCCTCTTCAAGGTGGTGAGCGAGGGCGGCGTGGCCGCGGGCGTGCGCCGCATCGAGGCCATCACCGGCGCCAACGCGCTGGCCTACCTGCAGCAGCTCGAATCGACCGTGCACAGCGTGGCCGCCACGCTCAAGGCGCCCCCGGCCGAGGTGCAGCCGCGCCTGGCGCAGGTGCTGGAGCAGGTGCGTGCGCTCGAGAAGGAGATCGGCACGCTCAAGGGCAAGCTGGCGTCCAGCCAGGGCGACGAGCTCGTCAACCAGGCCGTCGACGTCAAGGGCATCAAGGTGCTGGCCGCCCGGCTCGAGGGGGCCGACGCCAAGCAGCTGCGCGACACCATGGACCAGCTCAAGAACAAGCTCAAGAGCGCAGCCATCGTGCTGGCCGCCGTCGACGGCGCGAAGGTGCAGATCGCGGCCGGCGTCACGCCCGACGCCATGGCGAAGATGAAGGCCGGCGAACTGGTCAACTTCGTCGCCAGCCAGGTCGGCGGCAAGGGCGGCGGCAAGCCCGACATGGCGATGGCCGGCGGCACCGATGCGGCCGGGCTGCCCAAGGCGCTGGCGTCGGTGCAGGGCTGGGTGGCCGAACGCGCCTGAGGCGCTGCAACACGGCCCGCGCCATGCGTGCGACTTTCGTTCGCCACGGCCAGAGCACCGGCAACGCCGGCCAGCCGACCCGCGACCTGGTGGCGATGCCGCTCACGCCGCTGGGCGTGTCGCAGGCGCGCGAGGTGGCCTGCAGCTGGCGCTGCGAGCCGACGCACATCGTGAGTTCGCCCTTCCTGCGCGCTCGCCAGACGGCCGAGCCCACCTGCGTGCGCTTTCCCGGCGTGCCGATGGCGATCTGGCCGATCCACGAGTTCACCTACCTGTGCCCCGCCAACTGGGCCGACACCACGCGCGCGCAGCGCCGGCCCTCGGTCGAGGCCTACTGGCAGCGTGGCGACCCGGCGTACCTGGACGGCGAGGGCGCCGAGAGCTTCTCGCAGGTACTGCGCCGTGCCGAGTCGGCGCTGGCCCGCCTGGCCGCGCTGCCCGAGGACGCGGAGGTCTTCCTCTTCAGCCACGGCCAGTTCATGCAGGCGGTGCGCCAGAGCGTGGGCCTCGCGGGCGAAAGCGACGGCGACAAGATGGTCCAGTTCTGGCCCTTCGAGCAGCGCTCGCCGGTGCTCAACTGCCAGAAGCTGGTGCTGGGCCACGCCGGCGGCGTCTGGCGTGTGCTCGACGAAGACCCGCTGGCCGCACCCGAACTGCCCGTGGCCATGGATTCGATGGCGGCCCGCGCGGAGCGGACGGGCCCTGGAGGACGATTTGGCCGCGAGTGAAATTGGAACCCCCGGCGACGTGCTGGTCATGGGCGCGGGTGCCGTCGGCTGCTACGTCGGCGGCTGCCTCGCTGCCGCGGGCGTGCCCGTCACCTTCGTCGGCCGGCCGCGGGTGCTCGACGCGCTGGGGCAGCATGGGCTCACGCTCACCGACCGCGACGGCGCCTGCCGCCGAGTGGCGGCCGCCGACCTGCGGCTGACGACGGCCGTGCCCGCGGGCGCGCGGCCGTCGCTGGTGCTGCTGTCGGTCAAGAGCGGTGCCACCGCCGCGGCAGCGGCCGAACTGGCGGCCGCGCTGCCGGCCGGCACGCCCGTCGTGTCGCTGCAGAACGGCATCGGCAACGCCGGGCTGGCGCAGCGCGCCGCCCCATCGCTCAAGACGCTGCCGGGCATGGTGCCCTACAACGTGGCCGAACTCGCGCCCGGCGCCTACCACCGCGGCACTGCCGGCCGATTGGCCAGCGTCGCCCATCCGGCGCTGCTGCCGTGGGGGCCGGTCTTCGAAGCCGCGGGCGTGCCGATCGACCTGCGCACCGACCTGCAGGCCATCCAGTGGGGCAAGCTGCTGCTCAACCTCAACAACCCGGTCAATGCGCTGTCGGGCCTGCCCCTGCGCGAGCAACTGCTGGACCGCGGCTACCGCCGCTGCTTCGCCGCGCTGATCGACGAGGCCCTGGCCGCCCTGGACGCCGCCGGCATCGACCCGGCGCAGATGACCGCCGTGTCGCCGCGCCGCCTGCCGATGCTGCTGCGCCTGCCCGACTGGCTGTTCCGCCGCGTTGCCGCGCCCATGCTGCGGGTGGATGCCAAGGCGCGCTCCAGCATGGCCGACGACCTGGCGCTGGGCCGGCGCACCGAGGTCGATGCGCTCAGCGGCGAGGTGGTGCGGCTGGCGCAGGCGCATGGCCTGGCAGCGCCGCGCAACGCGAAGATGGTCGAACTGCTCGACGGCGGCTGGCCCAAGGCGCCGGCGCGCCTCGATTCGGCGGCGCTGCAGCGCTCGCTCGGGCTCTAGCCCTCGGCGGGGCTGCGCGCCCGCCCTCGACGGACCGCGCGCGCTCGGCGGCTCAGCGCCGGGCCACCAGGGTGCCCAGCACCGTGCGCAGCGTGGCCACCGCCGCCGCGCGCCCGGACGCATCGCCGGCCATCTGGGCACGCACGATCGCACCGTCGAAGACCAGGGCCGCGGCATCGGCCAGCAGCATCCGCGTCGCGCCGTCGGGCAGCAGCTCGGCGATCACCTGCGTCATCTCGGCCTTGTGGTCGCGCGCGATGTCCACCGCCTCGGGCAGCGCCTGCGCGATCTCGACCACCGAGTTGATGAAGGCGCAGCCGCGGAAGTCGGGCTGCTCGGTCCATTCCTGCAGCACGTCGGCCAGCAGGAGCAGGCGCGCATGGCCTTCGGCCGGCGAGGCCGCGCCGCGACGGCCCAGCGCGTCGATGAACCACGCCATCCAGCGGCAATGGCGGAAGTCCAGGAACTCGCGCACCAGCGCGTCCTTGCTTGCAAAGTGCCGGTAGAAGGTGAGCTTGGCCACGCCGGACTCGGCGATGAGCCGGTCCACGCCGGTGGCGCGGATGCCGTCGCGGTAGAACAGGTCGTGCGCGGTCGCGAGGATGCGCTCGCGTGCGGAAAGGTCGGCGGCAGGGGAGGGCTTGGCAGGCATTGCCACGATTGTAGACAAGTCTGTCTACCTGCGTTATCGTCGGCGCCTGGAGTAGACAGGTCTGTCTACATCAACCCACCCGCCGAAGGAGCCCTCGCATGTCCGACACCCATCCCGAAACCCGCCCGCCCGTGCCGCCGTTCACGCTGGCCACCGCCACCCAGAAGGTGCGCGGCGCCGAGGACGCCTGGAACTCGCGCGACCCCGACCGCGTGGCCCAGGTCTATACGCACGACACCGTGTGGCGCAACCGGGCCGAGTTCCCGAGGGGCCGCGAGGCGGCGCGCGCCTTCCTGCAGCGCAAGTGGGCGCGCGAGCTGGACTACCGGCTCATCAAGGGCCTGTGGGCCTTCACCGAGCACCGCATCGCGGTGCGCTTCGCCTACGAGTGGCACGACGACTCGGGCCAGTGGTTCCGCAGCTACGGCAACGAGAACTGGGAGTTCAATGCCCAGGGCCTGATGCAGCGGCGCTTCGCCAGCATCAACGACCTGCCCATCGCGGCGGGCGACCGCCTGTTCCACTGGCCGCTCGGCCGCCGGCCCGACGACCATCCCGGGCTGGAAGAACTGGGCCTCTGAAGCGCCGTGGCCGGGCCGGCAAGGAGCGCTACATTGCCGGCATGACGCCCCCGCCGCTCGTCCGCCTCCTGCTCGCCGTGGCCGCACTGGCGCTGGCCGGCTGCGCGAGCCTGCCGCCGCCCCAGCCAGCGCCGCGCTCCACCGCGCCGACCGATGTCGCGGGCACCCGCCTGGCGCAGGTCGCCAGGGCCAGCACGCCGCCCGGCACCGGGCCGGACGCGCTCTCGGGCTTCCAGCTCATGCCCGAGGGGCCGACGGCGCTGAACGCGCGCGTGGCGCTCGCGCGCCAGGCCCAGAAGAGCATCGACGCGCAGTACTACATCCTGCAGGCCGACGGCTCGGGCCTGCTCTTCCTGCACGAGCTGCTGCAGGCCGCGCGGCGCGGCGTGCGGGTGCGGCTGCTGGTCGACGACCTCTACACCGCGGGCAAGGACGAGCTCTTCGCCGCGCTGGCCTCGCAGCCGAACTTCGAGCTGCGCCTGTTCAACCCGCTGGCGGTGCGCACCGGCCCGCTGACGCTGCGGCTCGCGCTCTCGCTGGGCGACGTGCGGCGCATCAACCGGCGCATGCACAACAAGCTCTTCGTGGCCGACAACAGCGTCGCCATCACGGGCGGGCGCAACATCGCCGACGAGTACTTCATGCGCAGCGACGTGGCCAACTTCATCGACATGGACGTGCTGGCCACCGGGCCCGTGGTGCCGGAGCTGTCGGCCTCCTTCGACGACTACTGGAACAGCGCCCAGATTCGGCCGATCGGCTCGCTGGTGCAACTGCCCATCGACGGCGAGGGCACCCGCGAGTGGCTGCAGGCGCACCTCGTCGGCAAGCGCGAGCCCCTGCCCGAGCGCTACGCCGACGTGCTGGGCCATCCCACCATCGCGGCCCAGCTCGCGGCCGGCCGTCTCGAGCAGACGCCGGGCGACGGCCGCGCGGTGGCCGACATTCCCGAGAAGATCACCATCCGGGACCCCGAGGCCAGCTATGCCGACAGCGTGACCCAGCGCACCGTCGCCATGCTCTACGGCGCGCGCGAACAGGTGGTGATGGTGTCGCCGTACTTCATCCCGGGCGAGCGCGGCCTCGAGATGCTGGAGGACGGCGTCAAGCACGGCGTGGAGATGATCGTGCTGACCAACTCGCTCGACGCCACCGACGAGTCGCTGGTGTACGCCGGCTACGCGCGCTACCGCATGGCCATGCTCAAGGCGGGCATCCATGTCTACGAGCTGGGCGCGAAGCTGGCCCCGCGCGACCACCAGCTGGGCGACTTCAAGAGCTCGACCGGGCGCCTGCACTCCAAGCTGGCCATCGTCGACCGGCGGCGCATGTTCATCGGCTCGATGAACCTCGACGGCCGCTCGGCGCGCCTGAACACCGAGATCGGCGTGCTGATCGACAGCCCGGCGCTGGCGGCGCAGTTCGGCCGTTTCATGCCGCTGCGCGCGCTGGGCGCCTACCAGCTGCAGCTCGGTGCCGGCGGCAACGGCGTGGAATGGATCGAGCACAACCCCGACGGGACGAGCCAGGTCATCACCGACGAGCCGGGCGCCCACTGGCTCGGCAGCTTCCGCGACTGGCTGCTGCTGCGCTTCCTGCCGGAAGACCTGCTGTGAACGCCATGGCATGTCGGTTGCATGCTCTCAACCCATGTCCCAAGCGCTGAACCCGCCCCGCCACGCCGATGCCGGCGTCGATCCGCTGTGGGGCCACCCGCTCAGCCTGCTGTTGGAATCCACGGGCGAGGGCGTGTTCGGCATCGACCTGGACGGCCATTGCACCTTCATCAACCGGGCGGGCGCCCGCCTGCTCGGCCACGATGCGGCGGCGGTGATCGGCCGCAACATGCACGAGCTGACCCATCATTCCCACGCCGACGGCTCGCCCTACCCGGACACCGACTGCCCGATCTTCAACGCCTTCCGGCGCGGCCTGCCGTGCCGCATCGACACGGAGGTGTTCTGGCGCCGCGACGGCAGCGCCTTCGCGGTGGAGTATTCGAGCCACCCGATCCTCGACGGCGAGGTCGTGCGCGGTGCCGTCATCACCTTCGTCGACATCACCGAGCGCCGGCGGGCCGCGCACGCGCTGCAGCAGTCGCGCGACGAGCTGGAGCGGCGCGTGGCCGAGCGCACCTCGGAACTCAGCGCCGCCCTCCAGCAGGTGCGCGAGCTCTCGGCCTGGATGGAGTCGGTGCGCGAGGACGAACGCACCCGCATCGCGCGCGAGGTGCACGACGAGCTGGGCAGCCTGCTGGTGGCCCTGAAGATGGACGTCGACTGGATCGGCAAGCGTTTGGGCGAACAGGGGGCGCGCACGCCCGAGGCCGCCGAGGACATGCGCCTGCAGATGCGCGGCAAGTGCAGCAACATGAGCGGGCTGATCGAGCGCGCGGTGGACAACGTGGGCCGCATCATCACCGACCTGCGGCCGAGCATCCTCGACCACCAAGGCCTGTGGGCGGCGCTGGAGTGGCAGGCCCACGAGTTCGCGCGCGCGGCCGAACTCGAGATGGATTGGCGCATGGCGGTGGACGATTCGCTGGAGTTGCCCGGGCCGGCCGCCATGGCCGTGTTCCGCATCTTCCAGGAGATGCTGAGCAACGTCGGCCGCCACGCGCGCGCCAGGCGGGTGGAGGTCGACATCCACCTCGAGGGCGAGGCGCTGTACCTGCATGTGCGCGACGACGGCGTCGGGGCGCCGGCCCAGGCCTTCCATGCGCCGGCGTCCTATGGCGTGCGGGGCATGCGGGAGCGCGCGCTGCACTTCGGCGGCAGCGTCGAGATTTCGAGCCAGGTCGGCCGCGGAAGCCTGCTGTGCCTGCGGATGCCGGTCTCCCATGAGTAGCGGCATCGTGGCGACACCGATCCGCGTCCTGCTGGGCGACGACCACCGCATCGTGCGCGAGGGCCTGCGCCAGATGCTGGGCGACCCGGCCAACGGCAGCCCGGAGATCGCAGTGGCGGCCGAAGCGGCGACCGGGCCCGAGGTCATCGAGCGGGTGACGCAGCTCGGCGGCACGCAGGGGGTCGACGTCGTGCTGCTGGACATCGCGCTGCCCGGCCGCGACGGGCTGGACGTGCTGCAGGACCTGCGGGCGGGCTGGCCCGGCCTGCCGGTGCTGATGCTGTCGACCTATCCCGAGCGGCAGTACGCCGTACGCTGCATCCGCCTGGGCGCGGCCGGCTACCTCAACAAGAGCGCCGACGCCGAGGAGATGGTGGCCGCGGTGCGCAAGGCGGCCGGCGGCGGCATCTACGTCACGCCGGCCACGGCCGAGGCGCTGGCCGGCGCGGTGGGCCGCAGCGGCTCGGCCACCGAGGCGCTGTCGCACCGCGAACACCAGGTGTTCCGCCTGCTCACGGCGGGGCACAGCGTGAGCGAGATTGGTGCAAGCCTCGGCCTGGCGCCCAACACCGTCAGCACCTACCGGGCGCGCATCCTCGAAAAGACGGGCACCAAGAACGACGTGGAGCTGGCGCTGTACGCCGAGCGGCAGGGCCGGCGCCCTCCGGCGGGCTGATTCGGCCCGTCGCGAGGCCCCGCTTGTAGGGGCAGCACTACAAGGCCTCGACGGGCGAGGCACGATTTTTCGTGCGGGCGTCGCTGTGGCGCCGAACGGGCCCGCACGTTGCATGGGACCAGGCACTTCCACTGCACGAGGTGAACCATGCCGCGACTGCCCACCACCCTCCGCGCCGACCCCTACGACGCCGACCGCCCGCTGCTGATGCGCTGTGCCTGCGGGCAGGACCATGCACCGCAGGCCCACGGCGCGGCGCAGGCGGTGGCCGCCGTGTCGGTGGAAGAGGCCTCGCGCGACTTCGTCGAGGCCGCGCTGGTCAAGGCGCTGTTCCCGCACGAGCCGCTGCGCCGGCGCTTCCTGCAGGCGGTGGGTGCGGGCACGGCACGCGCCGCCATCGCCTCGCTGCTGCCGGTCGCCTCGCTGCAGGCCATGGCGCAGGAGAAGAAGGCGCCGGAGAAGAAGGACCTGAAGATCGGCTTCATCCCGATCACCTGCGCCACGCCGCTGATCATGGCGCACCCGCTGGGCTTCTACCGCAACGAGGGCCTGAACGTGGACGTCGTCAAGACGGCCGGCTGGGCGCTGATCCGCGACAAGATGATGAACCGGGAGTACGACGCCACGCACTTCCTCAGCCCCATGCCGCTGGCCATGTCGATGGGCGTGGGCTCCAACCCGGTGCCGATGAACGTGGCCACCATCCAGAACACCAACGGTCAGGCCATCACGCTGTCGGTGAAGCACAAGGACAAGCGCGACCCGAAGCTGTGGAAGGGCTTCAAGTTCGCGGTGCCCTTCGAGTTCAGCATGCACAACTTCCTGCTGCGCTACTACGTGGCCGAACACGGGCTCAACCCCGACACCGACATCCAGATCCGCGTGGTGCCGCCGCCCGAGATGGTGGCCAACCTGCGCGCCGGGAACATCGACGGCTACCTGGGCCCGGACCCCTTCAACCAGCGCGCGGTCTATGAAGAGGTGGGCTTCATCCACCTGCTGACCAAGGAGCTGTGGAACGGCCACCCGTGCTGCGCCTTCGGCACCAGCACCGAGTTCATCCAGAAGAACCCCAACACCTTCGCGGCGCTGTACCGCGCGGTGCTCACCGCCTCAGCGATGGCGCGCGAGGCCAAGAACCGCGAGCTGATCGCCAAGGTCATCTCGCCGGCGCAGTACCTGAACCAGCCCGAGACCGTCATCGCCCAGGTGCTGACCGGCCGCTTCGCCGACGGCCTGGGCAAGATCCAGACCGTGCCGGACCGGGCCGACTTCGACCCCATCCCCTGGCAGAGCATGGCCGTGTGGATGCTCACGCAGATGCAGCGCTGGGGCTACGTCAAGGGCGAGGTCAACTACAAGCAGATCGCCGAGAAGGTGTTCCTGCTGACCGACGCCAAGAAGTACATGAAGGAGCTGGGCCAGCCGGTGCCGCAGGGCGCGTACCCCTCGTTCAAGGTCATGGGCAAGGAGTTCGATCCCGACAAGGCCGCGGCCTACGCCAAGAGCTTCGCGATCTACAAGGCATGAAGTCGCTCAACGCCAAGGCGGCGCTGCTGTCGCTGCTGCTGCTGCTGGTGGTGCTGGGCATCTGGCACCTGGCCACCGCCACGGGCGCGGCCGGCGGCAGCGCCGCCGGCATGACGGCCGAGGAGGTCGAGTACGCCAAGATGATGGGCAAAGACCCCGGCGCGGCGAAGGCCGGGGGCTTTCCCACGCCGCTGGAGATGGGCCGCACGGCCTGGAAGCACCTGTCGCACCCGTTCTACGACAACGGGCCCAATGACAAGGGCATCGCGATCCAGCTGGGCCATTCGCTCGCGCGCGTCGGGCTGGGCTTCGGTCTCGCGTGCCTGGTGGCGATCCCGCTGGGCTTCCTGATCGGCATGTCGCCGCTGGCCTACCGGGCGCTCGACCCCTTCATCCAGGTGCTCAAGCCGATCAGCCCGCTGGCGTGGATGCCGCTGGCCCTCTACACCATCAAGGATTCGGGCATCAGCGGCATCTTCGTGATCTTCATCTGCTCGGTCTGGCCGATGCTGGTCAACACGGCCTTCGGCGTCGCCTCGGTGCGGCGCGACTGGCTCAACGTGGCACGCACGCTGGAGGTCAGCCCCTTGCGCAAGGCCTTCCGGGTGATCCTGCCGGCGGCCGCGCCGACCATCCTCACGGGCATGCGCATCAGCATGGGCATCGCATGGCTGGTGATCGTCGCGGCCGAGATGCTGGTCGGCGGCACGGGCATCGGCTACTTCGTCTGGAACGAGTGGAACAACCTGTCGCTGACCAACGTGATCTTCGCCATCCTGCTGATCGGCGTGGTCGGCATGCTGCTGGACCTGGCGTTCGGCCGCCTGCAGAAGGCCGTGACCTATGTGGAGTGACCATGGCCACGCAGCGCCCGAGGCAACGATGACGGCCACCACGACGGCACCGACGACAGCAACGAACCCATCGCCGGAATTCCTTCGCGTCCAGGGCCTGGCGCGGTCCTTCCAGGCGCAGCGCCCGGTGTTCGCCGAGGTCGACTTCGACGTCTCGCGCGGCGAGTTCGTCTGCATCATCGGCCACTCCGGCTGCGGCAAGACGACCATCCTCAACGTGCTGGCCGGCCTCGACCGTGCCAGCGCCGGCCATGTGTTCATGGACGGGCGCGAGGTGGCCGGCCCCAGCCTGGAGCGGGGCGTGGTGTTCCAAAGCCACGCGCTGCTGCCCTGGCTCACCGTGCGCCGCAACATCGCCTTCGCCGTCGAATCGCGCCGGCCCGACTGGCGCCGCGCCGAGGTGGACGCGCATGTCGAGAAGTACGTGGCGATGGTCGGCCTGTCCGCGGCGCTGGACAAGAAGCCGTCCGAGCTCTCGGGCGGCATGAAGCAGCGCGTGGGCATCGCGCGGGCCTTCGCCATCGAACCGAAGATGCTGCTGCTCGACGAGCCCTTCGGTGCGCTGGACGCGCTCACCCGCGGCACCATCCAGGACGAACTGGTGGCCATCGTGCGGCGCACGCAGCAGACCGTCTTCATGATCACGCACGACGTGGACGAGGCCATCCTCCTGGCCGACCGCGTGCTGATGATGCGCAACGGCGTGGTGCTGCCCGACGGCGGCTGGCGGCCCGGCGGCATCGCCGAGACGCTTCGCATCGAGCTGCCGCGCGAACGCACGCGCGGCACGCTGCACCACATGCCCGGCTACTACGAGCTGCGCAACCACATCGTCGACTTCCTCGTCACCCGGGCGCACGCCGCCTGAGGTCTTCCGTTTCCCCCAACACATCAAGGAGTGATATCCATGAACCGCAACGACGTGACAGAAAAGATCATCGGCACCAAGGTGGCCAAGGGCATCCAGTGGGCCGACGTGGCCACGAAGGTCGGCCTGTCCAAGGAGTGGGTCACCGCGGCCTGCCTGGGCCAGATGACGCTCGACGCCGAGCAGGCCCAGGTGGTCGGCGAGATCTTCGGCCTCGACGCCGAGGAGCAGAAATGGCTGCAGGTGGTGCCGTACAAGGGCTCGCTGCCCACGGCCGTGCCCACCGACCCGCTGATCTACCGCTGGTACGAGATCGTCAGCGTCTACGGCACCACGATCAAGGAACTGATCCACGAGGAGTTCGGCGACGGGATCATGAGCGCCATCGACTTCAAGATGGACATCGTGCGCGAGCCCGACCCCAAGGGCGACCGCGTGAACGTGGTGCTGTCGGGCAAGTTCCTGCCCTACAAGACCTACTGAGAAGCCGCGCCGGTGGCCCCGGCCGTCGGTCGGCCGTCGCTGGGCGTCAGGCCGTGGCGGCGGGCGCGACGGAGGCGCCTTCGATGCGGTGCCGCGCCAGCGCGTCGGCCACGAGGCCGCTGGCCTTCATGTCCTCGACGAAGGCCGCCAGGAAGGCCGCCGCTTCGGCACCGCGGCCCGCCGGCAGGCCCATCGCCTGCTGGATCACCATGAAGTGGCCGGGCAGCATGCGCAGCGACGCATCGTCGCGCGCCCAGCCTTCGAGCAGCTGGCGGATGCCCGCCGCCACCTCGACGCCGCCGGCCTTCACCGCTTCGCGGACGGCACCGGCGTTGGGCAGGCGCTCGATGGTGGCGGCCTTCAACTCGCGCGCGAGGAAGAGGTCGTAGGCGCTGCCCGCACCGACGCCCACGCGCGTGCCGGCGCGGTCGACCTCGGCGTTGTCCTGCAACGCCGAGGCGGCCGGCACGAGGTAGCTGCCTTCGATGAGCACGTAGGGCGCGGTGAAGCGCAGGCCTTCGCTGCGCGCCGGGTCGATGGCGAAGAAGCCGACGTCGGCCTGCTCGCCGCGCACCGCCTCGACCGACTGCGCGGCCTTGTCGAACACCACCAGCTCGACCGGCACGCCCAGGCGTGCGCCGAGCGCACGGGCCAGGTCGACGGAGACGCCGGCCGCTTCGCCGGTGGCGTCGCGCCCGGCCAGGATGGGATTGCCGAGGTTGATGGAGGCGCGCAGCATGCCGGTCGGCGCGAATGCCTGGAGGAGGGCAGGGGACGGTGCGGTCATGGTGCGGTGGCAAGGACGAAGGTGCGGGCCAGTGTACGGCTCAAGCCCTGCGCGTTCGCCCGTCCAGGCGGCCGTCTGCGTCAGTCGAGGTGGCCACTGGCCAGTGCCGCGGCCGCGGCACGCGTCTCCACACCCAGCTTCTCGAAGATGTGCTCAAGGTGCTTGTTCACCGTGCGCGGGCTCATGCCCAGGATCTCGGCGATGTCGCGGTTGGTCTTGCCCTTGGCCAGCCAGGACAGCACCTCGGTCTCGCGCGGCGTGAGCGCCGCTTCGCCCAGGCGAGAGGCGCCGCTGGGCCCGCGGTCCTGGGCCAGCAGGAGCATGGTCTCGCCCAGGGTCGCGGTGCCGAGGTTGCGGGCCGACAGGCGCTGGCCCGTGGCGGTGGTCAGCCGCTCGGTTCCGCCCTGCAGCACCGGCGCGAGGGCGGGCGGCAGGTGGCCGGGCAGCGCGGCCTGCGGCAGGCCCTGCAGCCAGGCGGCGGCCTGCGGCGACAGCCAGGCGATGCGGCCCTGCGCATCGACGAAGACCACGCCCATGCCCGCCACGTCGACCGCGTCGCGCGCCATGCGGGTGATTCGCGCGTTGCGCGTGTGGGTGTGCAGGCGGGCCAGCACCTCCTGCGCACGGATGGGCTTGACCACGTAGTCCACGCCGCCCGACTCGAAGCCTTCCACCACGTGCGGCGTTTCGGACAGGCCGGTCATGAACAGCACTGGGATGTGGGCCAGCGCTGCATTGGCCTTGATGCGCCGGCAGGTGTCGAAGCCCGAGAGGCCGGGCAGCATGCCGTCGAGCAGGATGGCATCGGGCACGACCAGTTCCAGCCGCTCCAGCGCGCTCTCGCCGTCGCCGGCCACCAGCACCGTGTAGCCGCTGGATTCGAGCGTGTCGCACAGCATGCCCAGGCTGCTGGGCGCATCGTCCACCACGAGGACGACCGGGCGTTCGGCGTCAGAGGTCGAGGGCGACAGCGTCATCGGCGATCACTTTCCTGAGTTGGTCGAGTTCGAAGCGCGACACCAGGCCGCGCAGTTGCGTGCAGGCCGCGGCCAGGTCGGGCCGCTCGGCCGCGATGCGGTCCAGCGCCTGCTGCAGCCCGCGCACGTGGCCGATCTGCGCCAGGTGCAGCAGCTCGGCGCGGGCGTCTTCGGGCAGCGCGATGGTGCCAGGCGTCGGCGGCGCGTCCATGCGCACTGCGGGCGCCGGCGTGTGCACCAGCCATTCGAGGCCCAGGTGCCGCTCGAGCGCGGCGATGAGTTCGGACTCGATCACCGGCTTGCCCACGAAGCCCTGGCAGCCGGCCTCGCGCAGCCGGTCGGCCTGGTTCTCGAACACGTTGGCCGAGACGATGATGATCGGCACTTGGTCGAAGCCCGCGGCGCGCACGTGGCGGGCCGTGTCCCAGCCGTCCATGTCGTCCATGCTCAGGTCCAGCAGGATGGCCGAGGGCTGGTGGTCGCGCAGGCTGTCCAGGCACTCGGTGCCGCTGGCAGCCTCGCGCACGTCGAAGCCCAGGGGCATGAGCAGGCCGGCCAGCATCTGGCGCTGCACCGGCTGGTCGTCCACCACCAGCAGCGTGCGGCGCGGGCCGAAGTAGCCCGAGATCGGCCGCTGCGGCTCGGCCTGCGGGCCGGGGTCGGCCACCTCGCGCAGGTAGATGCGCACGCTGAAGGTGCTGCCCCGGCTGGAGCTGTCGGCCAGCGCCAGCTCGCCGCCCATCAGCGAGGTGAGCAGGCCGGTGATCGTCAGGCCCAGGCCGGTGCCCGGCTCGCCCGCGCGCCGGCCGACGCTGCCGCGCTCGAAGGGCAGGAAGATGCGCTGGCGGTCCTGCGGCGCGACGCCAGGGCCGGTGTCGATGACGTCGAAGCGCAGCACCTCGCGCCGCGCGTCCACCTGCAGCGTGACGGTGCCGGCCTCGGTGAAGCGCACCGCGTTGGCCAGCAGGTTGATGAGGATCTGCCGCAGGCGCTTGGCGTCGGCCTGCACCCAGTCCGGCAGCCGGCCCAGGTGGGTGTAGACGAAGGCCAGGCCCTTGTTCTCGGCCTGCGGCCGCACCATGCGCACCAGCTCGTCGAGGAAGGCCGGCAGCGCCAGCGGCGCCGGCTCCAGCTGCAGGCGGCCGGCCTCGATGCGCGCCAGGTCGAGCAGCCCGTCGATCAGGCCCAGCATGTGCTCGCCGCTGCGGTGGATGGTCTGCACCGCGCCGTGCACCGAGGCCGGCGTGGCGGCGGCCGGCTCCGACTTGAGCAGGATCTGCGAGTAGCCCAGGATGCTGTTGAGCGGCGTGCGCAGCTCGTGCGTCATGCCGGCCACGTAGCGCGTCTTGGCCTGGTTGGCTGCCTCGGCCGCCTCCTTGGCGGCCTGCAGCGCGGCGTCGGTGCGCTGGTGGGCCTCGATCTCCACCGTCAGCAGGTGGTTGTGGCGGTTGGATTCCTCCTGCGCCATGTGGCGGCTCTCGCTGCCCAGCACCACCCACCAGGCCGCCACCGCCGCCACCAGCGACAGCAGCGCGAAGACCTTGAGGAAGGGCGTGCGCAGCGCCTCGTGCGGCATGCCGCCGGTGCCGATCAGCTCCTGCGCGTAGACGATGCCCATGATGGTGGCCAGCAGCGCGACCAGCGAGAAGGCCACCACCAGGTAGTGGGCCACGCGGAAGTTCAGGCGCGCCGACAGCCGGGCCGGCAGCAGCGCCTGCAGCCAGCCGCTGATCTGCTCGGCGGCGCGCGAGTCGGTCTTGCAGCGGTCGTGGCAGCGCGACTCCAGCGTGCAGCACAGCGAGCAGATCGGCGCGCTGTAGGCCGGGCAGAAGGCCATGTCCTCGGACTCGAAGCGGTTGTCGCACACATGGCAGGTCACGCTCTGGCCGGGGGTCCAGTGCTGCAGGTCCTGCCGCGCCAGGTAGTAGCGCCCGCGCGTGCGCCAGGCCAGCAGCGGCGAGACCACCAGCGCGGTGGCCAGCGCGATGAAGGGCGAGAAGGCGGCGGCCCATTGCCCCAGAACCCCCGCATAGGCCACCATCGCCAGTCCGGCCGCCACCAACGTGGCCACCAGGCCGACCGGGTTGATGTCGTACAGGTGCGCCCGCTTGAACTCGATCACCTTCGGGCTGAAGCCCAGCGGCTTGTTGATGACCAGGTCGGCCACCAGCGCGCCGACCCAGGCGATGGCGATGTTGCTGTACAGCCCCAGCACCTTCTCCAGCGCGCCGAAGACGCCCAGCGTCATCAGCAGCACGGCGATCAGCACGTTGAAGACCAGCCACACCACGCGCCCCGGGTGGCTGTGCGTCAGGCGGGCGAAGAAGTTGGACCAGGCCAGCGAGCCCGCGTAGGCGTTGGTCAGGTTGATCTTCATCTGCGATACGACCACGAAGAGCGTCGTCACCGCCATGACCGTGGCCGGGTCCTGCAGCACGTAGGCGAAGCCGGCCAGGTACATGCGGGTGGGCTCCACCGCGTGCTCGGCCGGGATCTCGTGCTGCAGCGCGAGGAAGGCCAGGAAGGCGCCGCCCAGCATCTTGAGCATGCCCGGCACGATCCAGCCCGGCCCGGCGATGAGCACCGCGGCCCACCAGCGGCCGCGGTTGGCGGCCGTCTTCTCGGGCAGGAAGCGCAGGTAGTCGACCTGCTCGCCGATCTGCACCACCAGCGCGAAGGCCACGGTGGCGCCGGCGCCGAACATCAGCGGGTCGAAGCCGCTGCTGCCCGACACGCGCCCCACGAGGCTGGTGAAGTCGGCGTACAGCTGCGGGTTCTTCGCCAGCACCGCGAGGAAGGGCAGGAAGAACAGCACGATCCAGATCGGCTGGCTCCACAGCTGCAGCCCCGAGATCAGCGTGATGCCGCGCATCACCAGCGGGATGATGACGAGCGAGGAGGCCAGGTACAGCACCGGCAGCGGCCAGTTCAGGTACATCTGCAGCGCCAGCGCGAGGATGGCCGCCTCCAGCGCGAAGAAGATGAAGGTGAAGCTCGCGTAAATCAACGAGGTGATGGTCGAGCCCAGGTAGCCGAAGCCGGCGCCGCGGGTGAGCAGGTCCATGTCGACGCCGTGCCGCGCCGCGTAGTACGAGATCGGCAGGCCGGTGAGGAAGGTGATCAGGCCCACGACCAGGATGGCCCACACCGCGTTCGAGAAGCCGTACGACAGCGCGATGGCGCCGCCGATCGCCTCAAGCGCCAGGAAGGAGGTGGCGCCGAAGGCGGCGTTGGCCACGCGGAACTCCGACCACTTGCGAAAGCTGCGCGGCGTGTAGCGCAGGGCGTAGTCCTCCAGCGTCTCGTTCGCGACCCAGGTGTTGTAGTCGCGCCGGATGCGAAAGATCTTCTGGCCGGAGAGGGGTTGCATCGAAGGGTCTCGCGAAAGCGGGGCAGGCGAGCCGTCTTGCAAGAAGCGATCCGCGGGGCGGGCGCAGACACCGCAGCACGCCCGCGCAGTCTGCCGCCGCGGCCGGCGCATGCCGCTACGTTGAATGACGTATTCGCCGTGCGTAGGGCCGTTCCTACAGTGGCGGCCATGGTGCTTCGCGGCACCTCCCGCTGCACCCCGATGGTGCGGCGAGGCCCCTTCGCCACTCAACCTGGAGCCTTCGATGTCCCGACCCCAAGATCCTTCCGACGTCCTCGCCCTGCGCCGCCGCCGGCTGCTGCAGGGCGCGGCGGCCCTGCCCGTGATGGGCCTGGGCGGCCTCGCCTTCGGCCAGACGCCGCCGACCGCCAAGGTCAACACCACCAAGCTGGCGGTGACCGACACGGAAGTGACGGTGGGCCAGCTGCATTCGTCCTCGGGCACCATGGCCATCTCGGAGACCGGCTCGATCCAGGCCGAGCAGCTCGCGATCGACCAGATCAACGCCATGGGCGGCATCCTGGGCCGAAAGATCAAGGTCATCAAGGAGGACGGCGCCTCCGACTGGCCCACCTTCGCCGAGAAGAGCAAGAAGCTGCTGGTCAACGACAAGGTGGCCTGCGTCTTCGGCTGCTGGACCAGCGCCTCGCGCAAGGCGGTGCTGCCGGTCTTCGAGAAGGAGAACGGCCTGCTGTACTACCCCACCTTCTACGAGGGCCTGGAGCAGAGCAAGAACGTGATCTACACGGGCCAGGAGGCCACGCAGCAGATCATCTACGGCCTGGACTGGGGCGCGAAGGAGAAGAAGGCGAAGACCTTCTTCCTGGTGGGCTCCGACTACATCTGGCCGCGCACCTCGATGAAGATCGCGCGCAAGCACATCGAGACGGTGGGCAAGCTCGGCAGCGTGAAGGGCGAGGAGTACTACCCGCTGGGCCACACCAACTTCAATTCGCTGATCAACAAGATCAAGGTCGCCAAGCCCGACTGCATCTTCGCGGCGGTGGTGGGCGGCTCCAACGTGGCCTTCTACAAGCAGCTCAAGGCCGCCGGCATCACCGGCGACAAGCAGTTCCTGCTGACGCTGTCGGTCACCGAGGACGAGATGACCGGCGTGGGCGGCGAGAACTTCGCCGGCTTCTACTCGTCGATGAAGTACTTCCAGACGCTGCAGAACGACAACAACAAGAAGTTCGTCGAGGCCTTCAAGGCCAAGTACGGCAAGGACGCCGTGATCGGCGACGTGACGCAGGCCGGCTACCTGGGCCCCTGGCTGTGGAAGGCCGCGGTGGAGAAGGCCGGCAGCTTCGACGTCGACAAGGTGGTGGCCGCCTCGCCCGGCATCGAACTGAAGACCGCGCCCGAGGGCTACGTGAAGCTGGACGCCAACCACCACCTGTGGAGCAAGTCGCGCATCGCGCAGGGCCAGCCCGACGGCACCTTCAAGGTGGTGGCCGAGTCGCCGGACCTGATCAAGCCCGATCCGTTCCCCAAGGGTTATCAGTAAGCCCACCCCCGTTTGGCTCGCCTCGCGGCGAGCCGATACCCCCTCAAGGGGGCACACCCTACGGCCCGGCAAAGCCGGTTCCGTGGGTGTCCCCGGGCGGGCCTCGCTGCGCTGGCCGCGGTCGAGGCGCTGGCTCCCGCTTCCTCCGGCTCGCGTTCTGAAAGCTGATCCATGACCCTCTCCGACATGCTCAACATCGGCCTCATGCAGGGCTTCGCGGGGCTTTCGCTCTTCGCGGTGCTGCTGCTGATGGGCCTGGGCCTGGCGATCATCTTCGGCCAGATGGGCGTCATCAACATGGCGCATGGCGAGTTCATGGCCATCGGGGCGTACACCGTGTACATGTCGGCCCTGTTCACCGAGCGCACGGCGCCGGGGGCCATGGCGTACTACTTTCCCGTTGCCATCGTGCTGGGCTTCGGCGTGGCCTTCGCGCTGGGCTGGCTCATGGAATGGGCGCTGATCCGCCACCTGTACAGCCGGCCGCTCGACACGCTGCTGGCCACCTGGGGCGTGAGCCTGGGGCTGCAGCAGTGCTTCCGCACCTTCATCAATCCCAAGGAAGTGAGCCCGACGCTGCCCGAGTGGCTGATGGGCTCGTGGACGCCCATGGAGGGCGTCGACATCCCGATCAACGGCCTGTTCGTGCTCGGCCTCACGGCCGTGGTGACCGTCGGCGTGCTGATCGCCCTGCACAAGAGCCGCTGGGGCCTGCGGGTGCGCGCCACCGTGGCCAACCGCACCATGGCCAACGCCACCGGCATCGACACCAGGAAGACCGACCGCCTGACCTTCGCCATGGGCTGCGGCATCGCCGGCGTGGCGGGCGCGGCCTTCACCACCATCGGCTCCACCGGGCCGACCTCGGGGCAGCTGTACATCGTCGATTCCTTCCTGGTCGTCACCTTCGGCGGCGCCGCCAGCCTGCTGGGCACCGTGGTCTCGGCCTTCGGCATCGCCCAGACGCAGTCGATCTCGGAATTCTTCATGACCGGCTCGATGGCCAAGGTGCTGACGCTCTCGCTGATCGTGCTGATCCTGATGATGCGGCCGCAAGGCCTGTTCGCCTCCAAGGTCCGCCGCTGATTCCACTTCCTCCCGAAACGACGCCATGGACTCCCTCAAGGCCCTGATCAAGCGCTACCAGCTCGGCAGTCTGCTGCTGCTCACCCTGCTGCTCGCGGTGGTGCTGCCGCTCACGCTGGACATCTTCCGCCTCAACCTGGTGGGCAAGTACCTGTGCTACGCCTTCGTCGCCGTCGGGCTGGTGATGGTGTGGGGCTACGGCGGCGTGCTGAGCCTGGGGCAGGGCGTGTTCTTCGGCCTGGGCGGCTACGCGATGGCGATGTTCCTCAAGCTCGAGGCCTCCGACCCCGAGAGCACCAAGATCCAGTCCACGCCGGGCATCCCCGACTTCATGGACTGGAACCAGATCACCTCGCTGCCGGCCTTCTGGGTGCCTTTCAAGAGCCTGCCGCTGGCGCTGCTGGCGGTGGTGCTGGTGCCGATGGCGCTGGCCTGGCTGATCAGCTTCGCGATGTTCAAGCGGCGCGTGGGCGGTGTGTACTTCGCCATCATCACGCAGGCGGTGGCGCTGATCTGCACCGTGCTCATCATCGGCCAGCAGGGCTACACCGGCGGCGTCAACGGCATGACCGACCTGAAGACGCTGCTGGGTTGGGACACGCGCACGGACAGCGCCAAGTACATCCTCTACTTCGTCTGCGTGGCGCTGCTGATCGGCTCGATCGTGCTGTGCCGCTGGATCCAGACCAGCAAGCTGGGCACGCTGCTGCTGGCCATGCGCGACAAGGAGGACCGCGTGCGCTTCTCGGGCTACGACGTGTCGAACTTCAAGGTCTTCACCTTCTGCCTGGCGGCCGGCCTGTCGGGCATCGGCGGCGCGATGTTCGCGCTGCAGGTGGGCTTCATGTCGCCCAGTTTCGTGGGCATCGTGCCCTCGATCGAGATGGTCATCTTCGCCGCCGTGGGCGGGCGCATGAGCCTGGTGGGCGCGGTGTACGGCACGCTGCTGGTCAACGCCGGCAAGACGCTGTTCTCGGAGAGCTTTCCGGACCTGTGGCTCTTCCTCATGGCGGGCCTCTTCATCGGCGTGACCATGGCCTTCCCCATGGGCCTGGCCGGCCTGTGGGACGAGAAGATCAGGCCCTGGTGGAAGCGCAGCCGCATGGAACGCCAGGCCGATGCCGCGCGTGTGGCCGCTGCCCATGCCGCCTACCCCGAAGCGCTGCCGCCGCGCGAGGGCAAGAAGTCCCCATCCGAGCTGCCCGAAGGCATGAGCGGGCAGGGCGCCTGAGGAGACCACACCCATGAGCAACACCGACTTCGCCCTCGCCGTGGAAGACCTCACAGTCTCCTTCGACGGCTTCAAGGCCATCGACACCCTGACCCTCTACATCGACCGCAACGAGCTGCGCGTGATCATCGGCCCCAACGGCGCCGGCAAGACCACGCTGCTGGACCTGATCTGCGGCAAGACCAAGGCCAGCGCGGGCAGCATCAAGTTCAAGAACACCGAGCTGACCGGCATGGCCGAGCACAAGCGCGTGCGCCTGGGCATCGGCCGCAAGTTCCAGACGCCCTCCATCTACGAGAACCTCTCGGTGTTCAAGAACCTGGAGGTGTCGTACCCCGCGGGCCGCTCAGTGCTGGGCGCGCTGGCCTTCCGCTGCACCGACGAGGTGAAGGCCCGCGTGCAGGTGGTGGCCGAAGAGATCGGCCTGGCCGACCGGCTGGAGACCGAGGCCGGCCTGCTCAGCCACGGCCAGAAGCAGTGGCTGGAGATCGGCATGCTGCTGATGCAGGAGCCCGAGTTGCTGATGCTGGACGAGCCCATCGCCGGCATGAGCGCCAAGGAGCGCGAGCTGACGGCGCAGCTGCTCAAGCGCATCTGCCAGAACCGGGCCGTGATCGTGATCGAGCACGACATGGACTTCGTCAAGCAGATCGCGCACAAGGTCACCGTGATGCACCAGGGAAAGATCCTCGCCGAGGGGCCGATGGAGAAGGTCCAGGCAGATCCCAAAGTCATCGACGTCTACCTGGGGCACTGACATGAGCAACGTGATGTTGAAGGTCGAGGACCTGCATGTCGCCTACGGCCAGAGCGAGGCGCTGCACGGCGTGTCCTTCGAGGGCATGGCCAACGAGACGGTGGCCATCATGGGCCGCAACGGCATGGGCAAGACCACGCTGTTCAAGTCGCTGATGGGCGTGCTGCCGGTCAAGAGCGGCCGCATCGAGGTGGCGGGCCAGGACGTGACGAAGGACGAGAGCTTCCGCCGCGTGGCCAAGGGCATCGCCTACGTGCCGCAGGGCCGCATGATCTTCCCGACGCTGACGGTGGAGGAGAACATCCAGACCGGCCTGGAGAACAGGAGGACCCGCCGCATCCCGGAGGAGATCTACGCGCTCTTCCCGGTGCTCTTCGACATGAAGCGGCGCAAGGGCGGCAACCTCTCGGGCGGGCAGCAGCAGCAGCTGGCCATCGCGCGCGCCCTGGTCACCGAGCCCAAGGTGCTGCTGCTGGACGAGCCGACCGAGGGCATCCAGCCTTCGATCATCAAGGACATCGCGCGCGCCCTCAACGAGATCCGCCGGATGAAGGGCATCACGATCGTGGTGTCGGAGCAGGTGCTCTCCTTCGCCATGGACGTGGCCGACCGCCTCTTCGTCATCGAGGGCGGCCGCCTCGTGCACGAGACCGCCCGCGACAAGACCGACGAGGCCCGCATCAAGGCCTACCTCTCGGTCTGAGCGCCCCGCCTTTCCCTCCCGCCATTTCAACCAGGAGCCTTCCCAAATGCCCGACACCCTGATCAAGGTCGACCTTTCGCAGCCTGCGCCCAGCAACGAGATGGTGCACAACCGCTGGCACCCGGACATCCCGATGGCCTGCTGGGTGAACCCGGGCGACGACTTCAAGCTGGAGACCTACGACTGGACCGGCGGCTTCATCAAGAACAACGACAGCGCCGACGACGTGCGCGACATCGACCTGACGACGGTGCATTACCTGAGCGGCCCGGTGGGCGTGAAGGGTGCCCAGCCCGGCGACCTGCTGGTGGTCGACCTGCTGGACATCGGTGCCAAGGACGACAGCCTCTGGGGCTTCAACGGCTTCTTCAGCAAGAAGAACGGCGGCGGCTTCCTGACGGAGCATTTCCCGCTGGCGCAGAAGTCCATCTGGGACTTCCACGGCATGTTCACCACCTCGCGCCACGTGCCGGGCGTGAAGTACGCGGGCCTGATCCACCCGGGCCTGATCGGCTGCCTGCCCGACCCCAAGATGCTGGAGGTGTGGAACACGCGCGAGCAGGCGCTGATCGATTCCGACCCGGCCACCAGCGGCCTGGCCAACCCGCCCTTCGCCGGCACCGCGCACATGGGCAAGCTCACCGGCGAGGCCAAGGCCAAGGCAGCGGCCACCGGCGCGCGCACCGTGCCCCCGCGCGAGCACGGCGGCAACTGCGACATCAAGGACCTCTCGCGCGGCTCGAAGATCTTCTTCCCGGTCTACGTCGAGGGCGCCGGCCTGTCGGTGGGCGACCTGCACTTCAGCCAGGGCGATGGCGAGATCACCTTCTGCGGCGCCATCGAGATGGCCGGCTGGGTGCACATGAAGGTGTCGATCATCAAGGGCGGCATGGCCAAGTACGGCATCAAGAACCCGATCTTCAAGCCCAGCCCGATCAAGCCCGTCTACGACGACTACGTGATCTTCGAGGGCATCAGCGTCGACGAGAGCGGCAAGCAGTACTACCTCGACGTGAACGTCGCCTACCGCCAGGCCTGCCTCAACGCCATCGAGTACCTGAAGAAGTTCGGCTACTCGGGCGCGCAGGCCTACTCGATCCTCGGCACGGCGCCCGTGCAGGGCCACATCAGCGGCGTGGTCGACGTGCCCAACGCCTGCGCCACGCTGTGGCTGCCGACGCAGATCTTCGACTTCGACATCAACCCGAGCGCCGCCGGGCCGACGAAGTTCCTGGACGGCAGCATCGACATGCCGCTCTCTCAGGATCTGCTCTGACATGCCGGCCTACGAGTACGAATGCGCCGGCTGCGGGGGCTTCGATGCCTTCCGCAGCATGAGCCAGCGCAACGAGCCCGCGGCCTGCCCGGTGTGCGCCACGCCCTCGCCGCGGGTGCTGGCGAGCGCGCCCCGGCTGGCGCTGCTCGACGGCGGCACGCGGCGCGCGATGGACGTCAACGAACGCGCGCGGCACGAGCCGAAGAGCTCGCGCGACTACCAGCGGCTGCGCCACCCGGCCGGCTGCGGCTGCTGCAGCCCGGGCCGCAGCAAGGCGACGGTGACCGCGCCCAACGGCGCCAAGGCTTTCCCTTCGAAGCGGCCCTGGATGATCAGTCACTGAGGGCCGGCACGCGGGCCTCGGCCCGCCCGCACAGCCGCGCGACCAGGGCGCCGGCGTCCGCCGGCAGCCGGTCGCCACGCCAGGCCACGTGCTGGTCGGCGCGGCACAGCACCAGCGCATGGCGGTAGCCGGCCTCGGCAGGCAGTTCGTCGGCCGGGGCGTCGATCAGCGCCAGCGGCATGCCGGCAGCCTGTGCGGCGGCCTGCAGCGGCGCGATGTCGACCGACCGGTCGCGCCGCAGCAGCGTGTAGCCGGGGCCGAAGGCGTCGTAGAGCGAACGCCCGTCGGCCAGCCACACATGCGGCGCCCGGCAGCCAGGCACCGTCGACGACGTGAAGCCGCCCATGCTGTACGGAGGAGGCGCTTCGCCGTCGGCGGCGATGATCGGCGAGGCATCGTAGAAGTAGCCGAAGTTCAGGCCGGCGCAGCAGAACTGCTGCACGTTGAGCTCGTAGGCCTCGCGGCCCACGGCCTCGCGCAGGGCCTCGCCCTCGGGCCCCGGCGCTTCCAGGTCGGGGGGCACCGCGCCGCGCGCCCGGATCATCTTCTGCGCATGCTCCATCGCGAACTGCGACACCTGCTCCGTGATGGGCTGGCGCTCGGCCTGGTAGGCATCGAGGATCGCCTCGTCGGCCCAGCCCTGCAGGCAGGCGCCGAGCAGCCAGCCGAGGTTGACGGCGTCGGCGATGCCGGCGTTCATGCCGTAGCCGGCATAGGGCACCCACAGGTGCGCCGCGTCGCCCGCGATGAACACGCGGCCGGCGCGGAAGCGGTCGGCCACCAGTCGCCGGCCCACCCAGTCCTCCTTGCTGATGACCTCGTAGGGGAAGTCGGCCTCCACGCCCAGGATCTCGCGGATCGACGCGTCGCGGTCGACCGAGTCGAACTCCGGCTCGTGCGGGTTGAGGTGGTTGTGCACCAGCCAGTGGTCGCCGCCGTCGATGGTGAACACGGTGCCGCAGCGCCGCGGATTGACGGCGTAGCAGCACCAGGCGTCGTTGCCCTGGGTCCGCTCGCGCAGCCCCGGGGCGCGGATGTAGGTGGACTGCACGCGCTGGATCACCGGCGTGCCGGCCAGCTGCGCGCCCATGGCCTTGCGCACCATCGAGCTGCCGCCGTCGCAGCCGACCAGGTAGCGCGCGCGCAGGGTGCGGGTGCTGCCGTCGTCCAGGTCGAGCGCGGTCGCGGTCACGCCGCCGGCGTCCTGCGCGAAGCCCGTCACCTGCGTGCGGCTGAGCAGCGTCACGCCCGGCCGGCTCGCGGCATGTTCCAGCAGGATCGGCTCCAGGTAGATCTGGTTGATGCGGTGGGGCGGCTCGGGCGTCGGCCACCAGGTGTCGGGGCCGCCGGTGGCGGTGTAGCGCTCGCGCCGGCTCGGGATCGGGATGCGCGTGAGTTCCTGCCCGGTGAAGGTGGTGCGGAAGACGACGTCGTTGGGGTGGTCCGCGGGCAGTCCGGCCGCGCGTACCTGGGCGGCGACGCCGAGGCGGCGGAACTGCTCCATCGTGCGGGCCGCCACGTGGTTGCACTTGACGTTGGGCGGCTCGCCCCGGCGGCGGGTCTCGGCCAGGGTGACGCGCACCCCGCGCGAGGCGAGGTCCATCGCGAGGGTGAGGCCGACCGGGCCGGCGCCGACGATCAGGACGTCGGTGGTGATTGTCTCGAGGCTCATGGGCTGCGGATGTCGAGGAGAGGGGTTCAGTCGAGCCTGATGCCGGCGCGCTGGATGACCTGGGCCCACTTGGTGCTTTCGCTGCCGATGTAGCGCGCGAAGGCGGCCGGGCTTTGCGGCGCCGGCTCGACGCCCAGGTTGCGCATGGCGGCGCGCGTCGCCTCGTCGCCCAGGCCGGCGTTGATCTCGGCATTCAGCCGGGTGACGATGGCATCGGGCGTGCCCGCCGGCGCGACGATGCCGAACCAGCCGGTGGAGTCGTAGCCGGGCACGCCGGCCTCGGACAGGCTGGGCACGTCCGGCAGCATGGGCAGGCGGTTCGGACTCGTGACGGCATAGGCGATCAGCTTGCCGGCGCGGATCTGCTGCAGCGCCGAGGGCAGGTCGACGATGCCCAGCGGCACCTGGCCGCCCAGCACGTCGAGCGCGGCGGGGCCGGAGCCGCGGTAGGCCACTTCGACCAGCTGCACGCCGGCCATCTGCGAGAACAGGGCCGCCGACAGGTGCATGGCCGTGCCGTTGCCGCCGTGCGCCACCGCCAGCTTGCGCGGCTCGGCCCTGGCCTGCTCGATCAGTGCCTTGAGCGTGCGGGGCTGCAGCGACGGGTGCCCGATCAGCACGAAGGGGATCGCCGCGACCATCGCCACCGGCTTGAGGTCGCGCGCCGGGTCGAAGGGCATCTGGGCATAGAGGCTCGCGTTGGCCGACAGCGCGCCGGCTGCACCCAGCCCCAGGGTGTAGCCGTCGGGCGCAGCGCGGGCTACCAGCGTGAGCCCGACGTTGCCGCCCGCACCCGGACGGTTGTCCACCACCACCGGCTGGCCGAGGTGCTCGTTCAACCGGGGCACCAGCATCCGGAACACGGCGTCCGAGCTGCCGCCGGGCGGAAAGGTGACCACCACGCGGATCGGCTTGTTGGGGTAGTCGGCCTGGGCCTGCGAATGCAGCGGTGCGGCCAGCGCGATCGCGCCTGCGGCCAGGGTGCCCAGCGCGCGGCGGCGGGCCAGGCAGGGCCGCGCGCTGGCGCGGCCTGAAGAAGGATGCATGCGTGTCTCCGGTTTCGGTGTTTTCCACATTGAAACCGCGAAGCATTCATTCGTAAATCAATAAATTCGAAACCATTCTGAAGATGAGCTGATGAATACGACCTTTGCGCCGACGATCCGGCAACTGCGTGCCTTCGTGCAGGTGCACCGCCTCGGCAAGCTCGGCGCCGCGGCCGAGCAGCTGTTCGTCACGCAATCGGCCGTGAGCATGCTGATCCGGCAGTTGGAGGAGGGCCTGGACGCGCGCCTCTTCGACCGCACCACGCGTTCGCTCCAGCCCACGGCGGCCGCCTCCGAGATGCTGCCGGTGGCCGAACGCATCCTGCGCGACGTCGACGCGTTGTCCACCGGCTTTCGCGAGCTGGCCCAGCTGGAGCGCGGGCGCGTGAGCGTCGCCATCACGCCCACGCTGGCTTCGTTCCTGCTGCCCGAGGCCATCCGCGCGTTTGCACGCAGCCATCCGCAGGTGCGGGTGCTGGTGGACGACTGCGCGCCCGACCAGTTCGTCTCGCGCGTCATCGGCGAGCACGTGGATTTCGGCATCGGCACGCCCGAGCGGCCGGGCGCCGAGGTCGACACGCAGATGCTGCTGCGCGATCACCTGGCGCTGGTGTGTCCGCGCACCCATCCGCTGGCCGCACGGCGTTCGGTGCGCTGGCGCGCCCTGGCCGGCGAGCCGCTCACCACCGTGCGGCCGGGCTATGGCATCCGACCGCAGATCGAGGCGGCGGCGGCGCGCGCAGGGGTCACGCTGGACGTGGTGCACGAGGTGTCGTTCCTGTCCACGGCGCTGTGGATGACGGCCAGCGGCATGGGCGCCGCGATCATGCCCTCGGCCTTCGCGCGGGCAGCGGGCGATGCCTCGCTGGCGATCCTGCCTCTGGTCGCGCCGCGTGTGTCGCGCGACGTGTCGGTCGTCACGCGCCGCGGGCGGTCCCTGTCGGCGGCGAGCCAGAGCTTCATCCGCACCCTGCGCACGACGCTGGTCGCACACAAGGTCTGAGCGGCTGCGCGCGACAGGCGCCGGTCCCTACGTCAATCAACGTATGGGCCGGCCACGTGGCGGTTTCCAGAATGCCGGCATCGACATTCCCCCGGAGCGCAGCCATGATCCACGGCGACATTTCAAGCAGCAAGGACACCGTCGGCGTCGCCGTCGTCAACTACAAGATGCCGCGCCTGCACACGCGCGCCGAGGTGCTGGCCAACGCGAAGCAGATCGCCGACATGGTGGTCGGCATGAAGTCCGGCCTGCCGGGGCTGGACCTGGTGATCTTTCCCGAGTACAGCACGCACGGGATCATGTACGACAGCGCCGAGATGTACGAGAACGCGGCCAGCGTGCCGGGCTTCGAGACGGAGATCTTCGCGCAGGCCTGCCGCAAGGCCAAGGTGTGGGGCGTGTTCTCGCTCACCGGCGAGCGCCACGAGGAGCACCCGAACAAGGCGCCGTACAACACCCTGATCCTCATGAACGACCAGGGCGAGATCGTCCAGAAGTACCGCAAGATCATGCCCTGGGTGCCGATCGAGGGCTGGTATCCGGGCAACTGCACCTACGTGAGCGAGGGCCCCAAGGGCCTGAAAATCAGCCTCATCATCTGCGATGACGGCAACTACCCCGAGATCTGGCGCGACTGCGCGATGAAGGGCGCCGAGCTGATCGTGCGCTGCCAGGGCTACATGTACCCGGCCAAGGAACAGCAGATCCTCATCAGCAAGGCCATGGCCTTCGCCAACAACGTGTACGTGGCGGTGGCCAATGCGAGCGGCTTCGACGGCGTGTACTCGTACTTCGGCCACTCGGCGCTGATCGGCTTCGACGGCCGCACGCTGGGCGAATGCGGCGAGGAGGAAATGGGCGTGCAGTACGCCGCCCTGTCCAAGAGCCTGATCCGCGACTTCCGCAAGAACGGGCAGAGCGAGAACCACCTCTTCAAGCTGCTGCACCGCGGCTACACCGGCGTCATCAATTCGCGCGAAGGCGACAAGGGCGTGGCCGACTGTCCCTATTCCTTCTATGGCAAGTGGGTGTCCGACCCGGAGGGCACGCGGGAGATGGTCGAGTCCTTCACGCGCAGCACCGTGGGCACGGCCGAGGCGCCGATCGAGGGCATCCCGAACGAAGAGACGGCCAACCTGCACCGCTGACCCGCACCGCTGACAGAGCGCCGGCATGGACGCCCACGACCCGTTGCATGCCTGGCGCATCGCGCAGGAGCCGTTCTACCGGGCCGTGGGCGACGAATGCGCCCGCTTCGAGGCCGCGTGGTCGCGGCGCCTGCCACTGCTGCTGAAGGGCCCGACCGGCTGCGGCAAGACCCGTTTCGTCGAGCACATGGCCTGGCGGCTGGGCCGGCCCCTGGTCACCGTGGCCTGCCACGAGGACACCGGCGCCGGCGACCTGGTGGGCCGCTGGCTGCTCGACGCCGACGGCACGCGCTGGCAGGACGGGCCGCTGGCCCTGGCCGCCCGGCACGGTGCCATCTGCTACCTCGACGAACTGGCCGAGGCGCGACCGGAGACGGCCGTCGCCATCCACCCGCTCACCGACACCCGGCGCATGCTGCCGCTGGAGCGGCGGGGCGAGCTGCTGCGGGCGCATCCGGACTTCATGCTGGTGGTGTCCTTCAACCCCGGCCACGGCAGCCGCCTGCTGCGCAGTGCGACGCGCCAGCGCTTCTGCGGCCTCGCCTTCGACCACCCGCAGGCCGAGGACGAGGCGCAGATCCTCATGCACGAGGTGGGCATCGACGTCGAGCTGGCCAGCGCCCTGGTCGCATTGGGGCGGCGCTCGCGCCGGCTGGCGGGGCAGGGGCTGGAGGAGGGCGCGTCGACACGCATGCTGGTGCGCGCGGCGGAACTGGTGCGCGCCGGCATGGCGCCGCGCGAGGCCTGCCGCATGGCGCTGGTGGCGCCGCTGACCGACGACGCCACGCTGTCCGAGGCGCTGGCCGCGGCCATCGATGCCTCCTTCTGACGTGCTGGCTGCCGCGCCGGGCCACGCGGTCCTGGCGCCTTACCTGCGGCTGCTGTGGAACATCGCGCCACCGATCCATGCGCCGGTGCTCGGTATGGATGCCGATGCGGCGCCCTTCCTGAGCGAACAGGGGCTGCACCTGCCGCCGCCGCCGCCCGGGCTCGAGGGCGCCGACGCCGCCGCGTGGCAGCGCGCCGCCGCGGCGCATGCGGCCGCGCATCTGGTGTTCTCGCGGCGCCTGTTCGGGCGCGCCGGCGTGGCGCCCGTCACACAGGCGCTGGTCGACGTGCTGGAGGATGCGCGCGTCGAGGCCCTGGCGCGGCGCGCGCTGCCGGGGCTGCGTGGGCTGTGGATGCGCTGGCACACCGCATCGCCTGCCGACGGCCAGGGCTTCGCGGCCCTGCTGGCGCGGCTGGCGCGCGCGCTGGCCGACCCCGGCTACGACGACCCGCACCCCTGGGTGCGCAAGGGGCGGTCGCTCTTCTTCCTCGATTCGGCGGGCGAGGTCGTCTCGCCGGCGCAGGGGCTGGCGCTGCGGCGCATGGCCTCCGCGCTCGGGCACGACCTCGGGCAGATGCGCATGGCCTTCGACCCGCGCACGCACCGCATCGTGCCCTCGTACCGCGACGACAACCGCTGGCTGTGGCTGGCGCCGGAGCAGGAGCAGGCGGCGCGGCCCCCCGGAGCGTCGCCATCGGCCCGGGACGAACGTGCGCCGGATGCCGGGCTCGTGCCGCCCGAGCGCGTGTACCCCGAGTGGGATGCGCGCATCGGCCGGCTCCGGGCGTCGTGGTGCGAGGTGCGCGAGCGCCGGCCGCCGCCGGCCGCTGCGCGTGCGCCTGCGGCACAGCCCGCGGGGCTGCAGGCAGCCCTGGTCGCCATGCTGCGCCGCCTGGCCCGCGCGCCGTCGCGCCGGGCGGGTCTGCGAGCGATGGACGGCGAGGGCTTCGACCTCGACGCGGCCATCGATGCCGCGGCTGCGCGTCGGCATCGGCTGCCCTTCGATCCCCGCGTGCACCGTCGCCCGGCCACGGCGCCCGGTGGCGGTGCCGCCTTCCTGCTGATCGACACCTCGGCCTCGAGCGAGGCCAGCCTGCCGCTGGCCCTGGCCGCCGCCGAGGCGTTGGCGCAAGCGCTCGGCGACGCGGGCTGGTGCGTGACGGTGCAGGGCTTCGAGTCGGAGGGCCGCCGTGCCGTGACGCTGTGGCGGGTGCTCGATGCCGGCGAGCGTTGGGACGATCACGCGCGGGGCCGCCTGCACGCGCTGCGCGCGGCGCACTCCACGCGGCTGGGCGCGGCCTTGCGCCATGCCATCGACCTGCTGGCGCAGTGTCCGGCGTCACGGCGCATGCTGTGGCTGCTGGGGGATGCCGATGCGCACGACATCGACATCCACGAGCCCGGCTACCTTGCCGCCGACGCGCGCCACGCGGTGCAGGCGGCGCAGCAGCAGGGCATCGGCATGCGTGCGCTGGTCTGTGCCGACGACGATGGCAGCGCCGCGGCGCGCATCTTCGGCCCCGGCGGCTGGGCACGGGTGCGCAGCCTGGAGGAGCTTCCGCACGTGCTGGGCGGGGGTGCCTGAGGCGCTGCTTCCATCGAGAACACGGGCACCATGAAAAAAGCCGTCCCGAAGGACGGCTTGGTGTTCGCGCGCGACGCGCGGCGGACGGGACTCAGGCCTTCACGGCCGCAAGCGCGTCGTTGAAGGTCTTGCTCGGGCGCATCACAGCCTCGGTCTTCTTCTCGTCGGTCTTGTAGTAGCCGCCGATGTCGGCCGGCTTGCCCTGCACGTCGGCCAGTTCGCCCACGATCTTCTTCTCGTTGGCGGCCAGCGTTTCGGCCAGCGGCTTGAACTGCTTGGCCAGGTCGGCGTCCTCGGTCTGCTCGGCGAGGGCCTGGGCCCAGTACAGCGCGAGGTAGAAGTGGCTGCCGCGGTTGTCGAGCTGGCCGGTCTTGGGCGAGGGGCCCTTGTTGTTGTCCAGCAGCTTGCCGGTGGCGGCGTCCAGGGTCTTGGACAGCAGCTTGGCCTTCGCGTTGTTGTTCTTCAGGCCCAGGTCTTCCAGGCTCACGGCCAGCGCGAGGAACTCGCCCAGCGAATCCCAGCGCAGGTGGTTCTCTTCCACCAGCTGCTGCACATGCTTGGGCGCCGAGCCGCCGGCACCCGTCTCGTACATGCCGCCGCCGGCCATGAGGGGCACGATCGACAGCATCTTGGCCGAGGTGCCCAGTTCCATGATGGGGAACAGGTCGGTGAGGTAGTCGCGCAGGATGTTGCCGGTGGCGCTGATGGTGTCCAGGCCGCGGATGACGCGCTCCAGCGTGTAGCGCATGGCGCGCACCTGGCTCATGATCTGGATGTCCAGGCCGGTGGTGTCGTGCTCGTGCAGGTACATCTTCACCTTGGTGATGAGTTCCTTCTCGTGCGGGCGATAGGCGTCGAGCCAGAAGACCACCGGCATGCCCGAGTTGCGTGCGCGGTTCACGGCCAGCTTGACCCAGTCGCGGATCGCCGCGTCCTTGGTCTGGCACATGCGCCAGATGTCGCCCTGCTCGACGTTCTGGCTCATCAGCACCTCGCCGGTGGCCAGGTCGGTGATGTTGGCGACGCCGTCCTCGGGGATCTCGAAGGTCTTGTCGTGCGAGCCGTACTCCTCGGCCTGCTGGGCCATGAGGCCGACGTTGGGCACCGTGCCCATGGTCTTGGGGTCGAAGGCGCCGTGCCACTTGCAGAAGTTGATGATCTCCTGGTAGATGCGGGCGAAGGTCGACTCGGGCATGACGGCCTTGACGTCCTTCAGGCGGCCGTTGGCGTCCCACATCTTGCCGCCGTTGCGGATCATGGCGGGCATGGACGCATCGACGATGACGTCGTTGGGCGAGTGGAAGTTGGTGATGCCCTTGGCCGAGTCGACCATGGCGAGCTCGGGGCGGTGCTCGTGGCAGGCGTGCAGGTCGCGCTTGATCTCGTCCTGCTTGCTCTGGGGCAGCGTGGCGATCTTGGTGTAGAGGTCGACCATGCCGTTGTTGACGTTCACGCCCAGCTCCTCGAAGAGCTTGGCGTGTTTCTCGAACGCGTCCTTGTAGAAGATGCGCACGCAGTGGCCGAACACGATCGGGTGCGAGACCTTCATCATCGTGGCCTTGACGTGCAGCGAGAACATCACGCCCGTCGTGTGCGCGTCCTCGATCTCCTTCTCGTAGAACTCGAGCAGGGCCTTCTTGCTCATGAACATCGAGTCGATCACCTCGCGGTCCTTCAGGGCGACCTTGGGCTTGAGCACGATGGTCTTGCCGCTCTTGGTGATGAGCTCCATCTTCACGTCGCGGGCGCGGTCGAGCGTCATCGACTTCTCGCCGTGGTAGAAGTCGCCGGCGTGCATGTGCGACACGTGCGAGCGCGAGGCCTGGCTCCACTCGGCCATGCTGTGCGGGTGCTTGCGGGCGAATTCCTTCACCGCCTTGGGCGCGCGGCGGTCGGAGTTGCCTTCGCGCAGCACCGGGTTGACGGCCGAGCCGATGCACTTGTTGTAGCGGGCGCGAATGTCCTTTTCCTCGTCCGTCTTCGGGTTCTCGGGGAAGTCGGGGACCTTGTAGCCCTTGTCCTGCAGTTCCTTGATCGCGGCCTTGAGCTGCGACACCGAGGCGCTGATGTTGGGCAGCTTGATGATGTTGGCTTCGGGCTTGAGCGTGAGCTTGCCCAGCTCGCTCAGGTTGTCCGTCACGCGCTGCGCTTCGGTCAGCGCTTCGGGGAACTGGCCCAGGATGCGGCCGGCCACCGAGATGTCGCTGGTCTCGACGTTGATGCCCGCGGCCTGGGCGAAGGTGCGCACGATCGGCAGCAGGGACGCGGTGGCCAGCGCGGGCGCCTCGTCGGTCAGGGTGTAGATGATGGTCGGAGGCGTCGTGCTCATGGCGCTGGATGTCCTTGGGAAGATGGTGAACGGAACGGGCCGGCGGGCATTGTCGCGCCGAATGCGGCGCGGGCCGGCGCGCGGGGCCGGCGGCGGCAACCGTGAAGTATGCCGCGCTGCTGTCGCGGCCGTGTCCGTCCGACCGGTCGTCGCAGGGCCGCGGTCGGATTTCGGAGCCCGGCCGAACCGCGGCATTCGCTCGGCCGGCGCAAGGCGCTATGAAAAACATAGCGCGGGCGACCGCCGGACGGGGCGGCGCCCCTGCCGTCAGCCGATGCGCGCGATCACGCTGCCCGACGCCGCGTGCTGTCCGGCCTCGGCCTGGCGCGTGAGGCGCCCGCTGCGGTGCGCCGGCACCTGCATCTCCATCTTCATGGCCTCCATGACCGCGATGGTCTCGCCCTCGGCCACCTCGGCGCCGTCGTCCACCTTCCAGGCCTGCAGCGTGCCGGCGATCGGTGCCGTAACGGCCGCGGGGTCGGCGGCCGGCGCGTCCTGCGCCGGCGCGGCAGCGCCCGGTGCGCCGGCGGCCAGGCCGCGCAACAGCACCGCCGGCAGGCCCAGCGCGACGCGCCGGCCGTCGATCTCGATGGCCGTGCGCTGCAGCGGCTCGGCAGCCGCCGGCTCGGCCCGCATGGCGGCGGCCAGCGGCTCGGCGAAGTCGGTCTCGATCCAGCGGGTGTGGACCCTGAAGGCGTCGGCACCGACGAAGTCCGGCTGCTGGAGCACGGCGCGGTGGAAGGGCAGCACCGTGGGCAGGCCCTCGATGCGGAACTCCGCCAGCGCGCGCCGCGCCCGGGCCAGCGCCTGTTCGCGGGTGGCGCCGGTCACGATCAGCTTGGCCATGAGCGAGTCGAAGCTGCCCGGTACCACGGCACCCGCGTACACGCCGCTGTCCACGCGCACGCCGGGGCCGGCCGGGGGCTCGAACAGGTCGACCGGCCCGGGCGCGGGCAGGAAGCCGCGGCCCACGTCCTCGGCATTGATGCGGAACTCGATCGCATGGCCGCGCGGCACCGGCGTTTCGCGCAGCGTGAGCGGCAGGCCGTCGGCCACGCGCAACTGCTCGATCACGAGGTCGAGCCCGCAGGTTTCCTCGGTCACCGGGTGCTCGACCTGCAGCCGCGTGTTCACTTCCAGGAACGAGATCGCGCCCGAGGCGCTGAGCAGGAACTCGACCGTGCCGGCGCCGACGTAGCCGGCCTCGGCGCAGATGTCGCGCGCGGCGGTGTGGATGCGCGCGCGCTGGTCGTCGCCGAGGAACGCGGCCGGGGCCTCCTCCACCAGCTTCTGGTTGCGCCGCTGCAGCGAGCAGTCGCGCGTGCCCAGCACCAGCACCTGGCCGTGCGTGTCGGCGATCACCTGCGCCTCGATGTGGCGCGGCTTGTCGAGGAACTGCTCGACGAAGCATTCGCCGCGGCCGAAGGCGGTGACTGCCTCGCGCACCGCCGATTCGTAGAGTTCGGCCACCTCGTCCATCCGCCATGCGATCTTCATGCCGCGCCCGCCGCCGCCGAAGGCCGCCTTGATGATGATGGGCAGGCCATGCTGCCGCGCGAAGGCCTCGACCTCGGCGGCGTTCTTCACCGGGTCGGCGGTGCCCTCGACCAACGGCGCGCCCACCTTCAGTGCGATGCGCCGCGCCTCGACCTTGTCGCCCAGTCGCGCGATGGCCGAAGGCGGCGGGCCGATCCAGGTGAGGCCGGCGTCGATCACGGCCTGGGCGAAGCCGGCGTTCTCGGACAGGAAGCCGTAGCCGGGGTGCACCGCATCGGCGCCGCTGCGGCGGGCCACATCGAGCAGCTTGTCGATGGCCAGGTAGGTATCGGCGGGGCGGTGGCCCTGCAGCCCCCAGGCCTCGTCGGCCACGCGTGCGTGCAGGGCATCGATGTCGGGGTCGGCATACACGGCCACCGACTGCACGCCGTAGTCGGCGCAGGCACGGGCGATGCGCACGGCGATCTCGCCGCGGTTGGCGATCAGGACTTTCTTCATGATGTGTTCAGCGTGAGAGATCGATGGGCTCGAAGCCCGCCACGACCTGGAAGCGGATGCGGGCGCCGACGGGGATCTGCCCCGCCAGGTCCAGATGCCACGGCGCGATGCAGCCGATGACGGGGTAGCCGCCGGTGAGCGGGTGGTCGGCCAGGAAGAGCACCGGCTGGCCGTTGGCCGGCACCTGGATCGCGCCCAGGGCCGTGCCTTCGCTGGGCAGTTCGCGCGTGACGGCCCGGACGAGGGGTTCGGCGCCCTGCACGCGCAGGCCGACGCGGTTGGACTGTGGCGTCACGGTCCATTCCTGCGCGCCGAGCAGCGCCACTGCCTCGGGCGTGAACCAGTCGGTGCGCGGGCCGAGCAGGACGTCGAGCGCGACGAGATCGCCGGGCCGCGGCAACTCGGCCGGCGGCGCATCGGGTTCGCCCACGGCGCACAGGCCCCGGGCCGCGCGCACGGGCAGCACGTCGCCCGCGGCCAGCGGCGCGGGGCCGACCTGGGCCAGCGTGTCGAAAGCGAGGCTGCCCATGACCGGTGCACGGTCGATGCCGCCGCGCAGCGCGATGTAGCTGCGTACGCCGGCCTCGGGCTCGCCGATGTGCAGGCGGTCGCCATCGCCCAGCGCCACGGGCGCGTGGCGGGGCACGGGCCAGCTGCGCCCGTCGGGGGCGGTGAGCGTCAGCGCGCCGGCGGCGCCGGTCACCGCCACCACCGTGTCGCCCAGGCTCTGCAGTTCGAAGCCGCCCTGGGCCACCTCGATGCAGGCGCAGTCGGCGGAGTTGCCCACCAGCCGATTGGCGGCGCGCAGCGCGCTGCGGACCATGGCGCCGGACATCGACACGCCCTGGCCGGCCTGGCCGGGGCGGCCCATGTCCTGCAGCAGGCCCTGCAGGCCGGGCCTGCGGACCGCCAGGGCCGGACCATGGACCTGCGGCGTGGCGGCTTCGGCAGCAGGCGCTGCGGTGGCCGGGGCGAGGGCGGGGCGCGCGCCGGCGTCGACGAAGCGCACGCGCTGGCCGGGCTGCAGCAGGGCGGGCGGGTCCCGGTCGAGGTCCCACATGGCCACGGGCGTCTGGCCCAGGATCTGCCAGCCGCCGGGGCTGGCCTTGGGATAGACGCCGCTGAAGCCGCCGGCCACCGCCACCGCGCCGGGCGGGATGCGCGTGCGCGGCGAGGTGCGGCGCGGCACCCGGTGCAGCCCTTCGTCGCCGCCCGTCAGGTAGGCGAAGCCGGGCGCGAAGCCGGAGAAGGCCACAAACCAGTCGGTGCCGGTGTGGCGGCGCACCACCTCCTGCGTCGTGATCTGCAGCAGCTCGGCGACTTCGGCGAGGTCCTCGCCGTCGTAGTACACCGGCAGCTCCACGCGCGCGCCGGCCTCGGACTGGCGCAGGGCGAGCGGGCGCGTGGCCAGCTCGGCGGCCAGGGCTGCGCGGTCGGTGCGCAACGGGTCGAAATCGATCAGCAGGGTGCGCGCGCCGGGCACGATCTCGACCACGCCCGGGATCGAGCGCTCCTGCAGCGAGGCCAGCAGGCCCAGCGTCTGGGGCAGGTCCTCGAGTTCGACCAGCACGGTGGACCGGCCGGCGGGCAGCACGCGCATGGTGGCGCCGGCGCGCGCCGGCGCGACTTCGGTGGGCGCCGCCTGCGGGGCCGCGGGGCGGGCGCTCATACGTGGTACGTGCTGTCGGGCACGTCGGTGATGAACATGTAGCCCGGCGCGTGGGTCACGGCGAAGGGCACGCCCGAGGCCATCACCGCGGCCTGCGGCGTGACGCCGCAGGCCCAGAACACCGGCACCTCGCCGGGCTCGATGCGCACCGGGTCGCCGAAGTCGGGCCGGCCCAGGTCGGCGATGCCCAGCGCCTGCGGGTCGCCCACGTGCACCGGCGCGCCGTGCACCGACGGAAAGCGCGCCGAGATGGCGACCGCGTCGGCCACGCGGTGGGCGGGGATCGGCCGCATCGACACCACCAGCTCGCCGTGCAGGCGGCCCGCCGGCCGGCAGGCGCGCGCGGTGCGATACATGGGCACGTTGCAGCCTTGCGTGATGTGGCGCACCTCGATGCCGGCCTCCTGCAGCGGCGTCTCGAAGGTGAAGCTGCAGCCGATGAGGAAAGTGACCAGGTCGGGATGCTCGGCCCACAGCGCGGTGGCGTCGGCCACTTCCTCGGCCAGCCGGCCGTCGCGCCAGACGCGGTAGCGCGGGATGTCGGTGCGCACGTCCGCGCCCTCGGCCAGCACGGTGCGGTGCTGGCCGGCCTCGATCACGTCGAGCACCGGGCAGGGCTTGGGGTTGCGCTGTGCATAGAGCAGGAAGTCCCAGGCCCAGTCGCGCGGCAGCGCGATCATGTTGGCCTGCGTCATGCCCGGTGCCACGCCGGCGGTGGGTTCGGCGCGGCCGGCGCGGTAGGCCTCGCGCGCGGCGCGGGCGGCCTGGACCGCGTGCGTGCGCGCCGCGGCGGTGGAAAGCGGGAAGCTCATGGAACGGATTCCTCGGAAAACGGATTCGGGCCGGCGCGCACCCGCAGGTTCAGGCGAAGGCACGCAGCCCGACGCCGGCGTCGTGCAGCACGCGCCGCAGTTCGGCCGCCATCGCAACGGCGCCGGCGCTGTCGCCGTGCACGCAGATCGACTCGGCCTCGACCCGCGTGAGGCTGCCGTCGATGGCCTCGACCACGCCCTCGCGCACCAGGCGCAGCATGCGCGCGGCCACCTGCGCCGGGTCGTGCAGCACCGCGCCGGGTTGGCCGCGCGGCACCAGCGTGCCCTGGGCCGTGTAGGCGCGGTCGGCAAAGGCTTCGGACACCACGCGCAGGCCCGCCTCGCGGGCCCAGCCGACCAGCGGCGAGCCGGCCAGCGCGACCAGCGCCAGCTCGGGGTCGGCGGCGCGGATGGCGGCGATCACGTCGCGCGCCTGCCGCGCATCGTGCGCGATGGTGTTGTAGAGCGCACCGTGCGGCTTGACGTAGCGCACGCGTGCACCGGTGGTGGCGGCCAGGCCGCGCAGGGCGCCGATCTGGTAGATCACGCCGGCCACGAGGTCGGCGCTGGCGATGTCCATCGCGCGCCGCCCGAAGCCGACCAGGTCGGGGTAGGCCACGTGCGCGCCGACGGCCACGCCGCGCGCGGCCGCCGCCTTCAGCGTGGCGAGGATGCCGGCCGGGTCGCCCGCGTGGAAGCCGCAGGCCACGTTGGCGCTGGTCACGATGTCGAGCATGGCGTCGTCGTCGCCCATGCGCCAGGCGCCCAGGCTTTCGCCGAGGTCGCTGTTGAGGTCGATGTTCATGGCAGGTGCGCGGTCAGAAGGCCGCGAGTTCGCTGTTGCGCACGTCGGCCACGAGCATGTAGCCCGGCTTGTGCGTGATGGCCAGCGGCGGCCGCGCCACGCGGATGGCCTGCTGCGGCGTCACGCCGCAGGCCCAGAAGACGGGGATCTCGCCCTCGCGCACTTCGGACGGCGTGCCGTAGTCGGGCCGCGCGAGGTCGGCGACGCCGATGGCGGCCGGGTCGCCGAAGTGCACCGGCGCGCCGTGCACCGCCGGAAAGCGCGAGGTGACCTGGATGGCGCGGATGGCCTGCGCCGGCGTCATCGGCCGCATGCTGACCACCATGGTGCCGCCGAAGCGGCCGGCGCGGCCGTTGGGCAGGCGGGTGTCGTACATGGGCACCGGGTGGTCGTGCTCGATGTGGCGCACCGGCACGCGGGCATCGAGCAGCGCCGCCTCGAAGGACAGCGAGCAGCCCAGCACGAAGCCGACCAGGTCGTCCTGCCAGAGCGTGCGCAGGTCGGCCACTTCCTCCACCAGTTCGCCGTCGCGGAAGACGCAGTAGGCGGGCACGTCGTGCCGCAGGTCGATGTCGGCCCCGAGTTCGGGCACGCGCGGGTCGCCCGGCTCGGTCATGCCGATGACGGGGCAGGCCTTGGGGTTCAGGCGGCAGAAGCGCAGGAACTCGTCGGCATAGGCGCGCGGCAGGATGGCCAGGTTGCCCTGGGCGTAGCCGGGCGCTTGGCCGGCCGTGTGGCCGCGGAATTCCTTGCGGCGGATGGCCCGGCGCAGGTCGCCGGGCTCTTGCCAGATGTGGGGAAGCGACATGGCCGTCCTCACATGCCGAGGTAGGCGCGCCGCACGTCCGGGTCGGCGCTGATCTGCGCGGCGGTGCCGCTGAGCATGACGCGGCCGGTCTGCAGCACATAGGCGCGGTCGGCGATCTCCAGGCTCTCGACCAGGCGCTGCTCCACCAGCAGCACCGTCACGCCGCCGGCGCGGATGGTCTTGACGGCCTCGAAGATCTCGTCGACCAGCTTGGGCATGATGCCCTGCGAGGGCTCGTCGAGCATCAGCAGGCGCGGGCGCGTCATCAGCGCACGGCCGATGGCCAGCATCTGCTGCTCGCCGCCCGAAAGCGTCTCGGCCCGCTGGGCCAGCCGCTCCTTGAGGCGCGGGAACAGCGTGAAGACCTGCTCCAGCGGCGCCTCGCGGTCGGCCTGCTTGCGGTAGAGGTAGCTGCCCAGGCGCAGGTTGTCGGCCACCGACAGGCGCGGAAAGAGCCGCCGGTTCTCGGGCACGTAGGCCAGGCCGCGCTGCGGGATCTGGTGGGCGGGCATGGCATCGATGGGCGTGGCGTCGAAACGCACGCTGCCCGACTGCGGCCGCTCCATGCCGGCGATGGACTTCAGCAGGGTGGACTTGCCCGCGCCGTTGGCGCCGGCCACCACCACGATCTCGCCCTCGGCCACGTTCATCGAAATGTCCGAGATGGCGATCAGCCCGTTGTAGGCCGTGGTGAGGTTGGACACTTCAAGCAGCACGGTGGCGGTCTCCGAGGTAGGCGGCCACGACGGCCGGATCGCGCACCACGTCGCGCGGCGCGCCCTGGCTGAGCACGCGCCCGAGGTTGAGCACGATGGCCCGGTCGACCAGGGGCATGACGATCTCCATCACGTGCTCGACCATGATGACGGTGATGCCGCGGTCGCGGATGCGGCGGATGAGCTCGACGCCCTTGCGGGCCTCGCTGGGCGTGAGGCCGGTCATCACCTCGTCCAGCAGCAGCAAGCGCGGCTCGGTGGCCAGCGCGCGCGCCACTTCGAGCCGGCGCTTCTCGGGCGGCGTGAGGTCGCCGGCCGGGGCCGCGGCGCGGCCGATGATGCCGGTGAACTCCAGCACCTCGAGCGCGGCCTCGCGGGCGGCGGCGGCGCGGGCGTGGCGCGTGAAGCTGCCCACCATCACGTTGTCCAGCACGCTCATGCTGTCGAAGGAGCGCGGCACCTGGTAGGTGCGGGCGATGCCCAGGGCACAGCGTGCCGGCGCGTCCAGCCGCGTGACGTCGCGGCCCTCGAACACGACCCGGCCCTGCACCGGCGCACGCGCGCCGGCGATGATGCCGAACAGCGTGGACTTGCCCGCGCCGTTGGGGCCGATGAGGCCCAGGATCTGGCCGCGGGGCACGTCGAAGGTGACCTCGGCGTTGGCCACCAGGCCTCCGAAGCGCTGCCAGATGTCGGTCAGCTGAAGAATGGGCGCCTCGGTGGCCGGCGCAACCGCCTGCCGGGCGTCGTTGGCGGCGTTCATGCGGCACCTGCCTTGCGGCGCAGGCCGCCGAACAGGCCGATCAGGCCTTCGGGCTTGAGCACCGCCACACCCATGACGAGCGCGCCGTAGACGATCAGGTCGGTGCCGGTGCCCGAGCCGCCCATGTAGCTGCGGATGGCCTCGGTCAGCGGGATCAGGATCACCGCGCCGAGGAGCGGCCCCCACAGGGTGCCGATGCCGCCCAGCACGACGGGCAGGACCATCAGCAGCGAGAAGCGGAAGTGCATGACGCTGTCGGGGTCGATGTAGGCCACGAAGGCCGCATAGAAGCCGCCCGCGATCGCCGTCAGGCTGGCCGACAGGGCGGCGGCCGCCATCTTGGAGCGGAACACCGTCACGCCCAGGCTCTCGCTGGCTTCGGGGTTGTCCTTGACGGCGCGCCACCAGTAGCCCCAGCGCGAGCCCTCGACCCAGAAGGTGATCAGCCAGGTGAGCGCGAACAGGCCCAGCACGAAGTAGAAGTACGGCGCCTTGTCGCGCGCGAACTGCAGCGTGGCCCAGCTGTCAGGGCCCAGCGGCCACTGGATGCCCATGGCGGCGCCCACGTAGTCCCAGTTGTGCACCAGCAGCAGCCCGATCTCGGCGATCACCAGCGTGGCGATGGCGAAGTAGTGGCCCTTCAGGCGAAAGCACAGCCAGCCCAGCAGCAGTGCCAGCACCGCGGCGAGCACCGCGCCGGCCACCATGCCGAACCAGGGCAGCACGCCGAAGTTCACGAACAGCACGCTGGTGGTGTAGGCCCCGGCACCGAAGTACAGCGCGTGGCCCAACGAGATCTGGCCGCAGTAGCCGCCCAGGATGTTCCAGGCCTGCGCCAGCGCGGCGTACATGAGGGTGAGGATCAGGATGTTGCGCAGGTAGGCGTCGCCCACCAGCAGCGGCACGGCGGCCAGCAGCGCCAGCACGACGGCACCCGTCAGCAGCTGACGGCGCCGCTGCGCGGCATGGGCCTGCAGCGCACCCGAGGCCGGCGCATCGCCGGCCGGAACAGCAATCGCTGCGTCGGTCATCAGAGTCTCCCGAAAAGGCCGCTGGGTCGCAGCAGCACCACCAGCAGGTACAGGGCATACACGCCCACGGTCTTGAGCGATGCGGGCAGCACCAGGGTGGTCATGGCCTCGATCAGGCCCACCACCACGCCGCCCACCAGCGCGCCGAACACGCTGCCGAAGCCGCCCAGGGCGACCACGACATAGGCGATGCCGCTGAAGGCGCCGCCCACCTGCGGATGGATGTAATAGAAGTTGGCCAGCATGGCGCCCGCCACGCCCACCATCGCCAGGCCCAGGCCCCAGCCGAGGGCGAAGACGCGGTTGCGGTCGATGCCCACCAGCGCCACGGCGCCCTGGTCCTCGCGCGTGGCTTCCAGCGCGCGGCCGAAATCGGTGCGCGACATCAGCAGGTACAGCCCGCCGAAGGCCAGCAGCGAAACCACCGCGCCGGCGATCTGCGGCTGCGGCAGGAAGACGCCGCCGATCTCCACCGTCTTGTTGGCCAGCCAGCTGTTGCTGATCTGGCGGTAGTCGGGCGTGAAGAAGTACTGGGCCAGGCCCTGCATCAGGGTGCCGAGGCCGAAGGTGGAGAAGATCTGCACCATGCCCACGTTGGCCTTGGCCCGCATGGCATGGCGCACGATCAGCAGGTACACCAGCACGCCGGCCATGAACAGCACCGCGCCCACCAGCGGCATGCCGATGAGCGGGTCCAGGTGCAGGCCCACGGCCAGGCCGAAGGTGAGGTACATGCCCATCATCAGGAACTCGCCGTGGGCGAAGTTCACGACGTCCATCAGCCCGAAGATGAGCGACAGGCCGACGGCGATGAGCGCATACATGAGCCCCATCAGCACGCCGCTGGCGAGCACCTGCGCGATTGCTTGCGCGTTCATGGCGTCGTCCCGGCTCAGCCGTTCATCGGCCACACGGGCTGGGCCATGGCCACCGCCGTGGGGAAGACGGTGACGAAGCCCGTGCCCTTGAACTGCTGCAGCACGGGGCTGGCAAAGGTGTTCTGGCCGCTGGCATCGAACTTGACGCGCGCCCAGGGCATGATGGTCTTCTCGCCCGGGATGTCGGTCGCTGCGAGTGCCGCACGCAGCTTCTCGCCGTCGGTGGAGCCGGCGCGCTGCAGTGCGTCGGCCAGCACGATGGCGGCCATGAACTGGCGCGAGCTGGCATCGTTGAGGTCGCGGCCCGCGCGGGCCTTGAAGGCCGCGTCGACGAAGGCGATGGAGGGGCGCTTGCCGGCGGTGTCCAGCGCGAAGCTGGCGCGGGTGATCATGCCCTGCAGCTTGTCGCCCACCACGTCGAGCGCGGCCTTCTCGACGAAGCCGGCGGCCTGCGCAACGACGTTGCGCGGCTTGTAGCCCAACTGCGTGCAGGTGTTCATCAGCAGGATGACGTCGGTGGTGTAGCACGAGGGCAGCAGCACGTCGGCATTGGCGGACTTGAGCTGCTGCACCTCGGCCGACAGCGAAGGCGAGTTGGCGCGGAACTTGACGTCCGCCGCCACCTTGTAGCCGCGCTCGGCGGCCAGCTTGCGCTGCACGGTGGACGAGTCGGTACCGAAGATGGTGTCTTCGAAGAACAGGGCCACGGTCTCGACCTTCTTGCCCTGCTTCTTCTGCAGGTCCATGAAGTCGAACATCGCCTCGGAGAACATCTCGTCGTGCGCGGCCGGGCGGAAGAAGGTCTTGAGGTTGCGGCGGTGCAGGCTGGGCGAGGAGGAGTCCGCGCACACGAAGGGCACGCCGTAGCGCTCGCAGGTGGTGCCGACGGTGGCGGCCACCGAGGAGTGGAAGCAGCCGATGATGGCCACGGCCTTCTCCTGCGTGATAAGGCGCTCGGCCTCGGCGCGGCCCTTCTGCGGGTCGGCCTGGTGGTCGGCATAGACGACGCGCAGCTTGCGGTTGCCCAGGCTGGCGATGCCGGCAGCGGCGGCACCCGGCAGATCGACCTGCGTGGGGGTGTTGATGATCTGCAGCGCCGTGTCGATGGCGTGGCGCGCATCCACGCCCACCTGGGCGTTGGGCCCGCTCATGGGGTAGATGGCCCCCACCACGATGTCGTCATCGGCGGCCCAGCTGGGCGACGCGGCCATCGCCAGCGCGCTCAGGCTGGCCATCTGCATCAGGATTTCTCTGCGGTTCATCAGCAACTCCTCAAAAGTGGATCGGTATCGGGGTGACGGCGCCGCGTCGGCGGCGACAGGTCGGACGTTTTGGTCATGCAAAACGCATGCCATGAATCAACAAAAAAAGTTGTTCAGATCAACAAAGAACAATGAATTGTTGAACAACATTGGCGCATGAACGCTTGGGGTTTGCCCTGCACCGGTGCGCATTCGGGTCGCCGTGGTGCATCGGACCCGCGGCAGGCAATCTGCTACAAACCGGCGACACGGACCCTCCATGACTGCTGCCCCTGCCGACCTGCCCGCCCCGCCGCTGAGTGAACGCGTGGCCGAACAACTGCGCCAGAAGATCACCGCGGGCGAATTCCAGCCCGGCCAGCGGCTGTCGGAACAGGCGCTGAGCGATCACCTGGGCATCTCGCGCAATACGCTGCGCGAGGTGTTCCGCGTGCTGACCAAGGACGGCCTGCTGCGCCACGAACCCAACCGGGGCGTGTTCGTGTCGGTGCCGAGCATCGCGGCCATCATCGACATCTACCGGGTGCGGCGTCTGATCGAGTGCCAGGCCCTGGCCCAGGCCTACCCGCGGCACCCGGCCAAGAAGCGCATGCGCGAAGCGGTCGACGCGGCGTTGCGCGCGCGGGAGGCCGGCGACTGGCTGGGCGTGGGCACGGCCAACATGGCCTTCCACATGGGCATCGTGCAGTTGGCGGACAGCGAGAGGCTGAACCTGCTGTTCGAGCAGGTGCTGGCCGAACTGCGTCTGGCCTTCGGGCTGCTGCGCGACCCGGAGTTTCTGCACGCGCCCTACGTGGACATGAACCGGAGCATCCTGGAACTGGCCGAGTCCGGCGACTTTGCCCGGGCGTCCTCGGCGCTGAACGACTACCTGGTGCATTCGGAGCGCATCGTGCTGGCCGTGTATGCACGGCAACTGGGCGACGGAACCCTGGGCGCCGGCAAATAGCCTGAAGAGCCTTTTGGGTTTCGCCGCGCGTATTGCGGTGGCCATGCAGAAGCGGCGCTTCATGGGAATTGATTCGAAGATTGACGTGGATCAGGGACGGTTTCAATTACGCATGATCCGTGCCAATTCATCGCGTGGTCTAATTTGAAGATCGTGCACCAGAACATGCCCGATCTGCGTCGCCGACAGCCTGCGATGGGTGCGGATGCACCAGTTGGAAGTCGAAATAGATCCGGCGTGGCGCACTAAAAAGATATCGAAGAATCCGAAATTTCTTGTTTGATATCAGGTACTTACGCGCACGCAAAAGCGGCGGACCAATGGCTCGCTCGCGAATTGCCGAAGGCTTTCGGCTGAAATGAATATCGTTGAAATAAAAACACCCGCCCGAATGGCAGGTGCTTTTATTTCCGCAGTCCTTCGGACTGCCGGGGCGTCAGAGCTTATTTCGCGAAGAGTCGCGCGATGTCCTTGAAGGCCTTGATTTCCATTGCGTTGCCTGCCGGGTCCATAAAAAACATGGTGGCCTGTTCGCCGACTTCGCCCTTGAACCGGACATACGGTTCGATCACGAATTCGACGCCTGCGCCACGCAGCCGGTCGGCCATGTCCTGCCACTGGGCCATGGGCAGAACGATGCCGAAGTGCCGCACCGGAACGCCGTGGCCGTCCACCGCATTGCGCTGGGCGGCACCGCACTCGCCGGGTGCCAGATGCGCCACGATCTGGTGGCCGTAGAAGTTGAAGTCCACCCACTCGTCGGAACTGCGGCCCTCGGGGCAGCCCAGCAGATCGCCATAGAAGCTGCGGGCCTTGGCCAGGTCATCCACCGGGAAGGCCAGGTGGAAGGGAGACATCAGGGTGGGATTGGCGGTCACGTCGATCATGGGGGTACCTGGGTTGCGGATCGAGATGAAGTCTAGAAAGCTGCTTGGAAAAATAAAATCAATATATTTTTGGAGTAATGATCATTAAAATTGATAGATCATGATCCGCGAACTCAAGACCTTCATTGCCGTTTCGGAGGAGGGCACCTTCGCCGGGGCCGGTCACCGGATCGGACTGACCCAGGCCGCCGTGAGCGCGCAGATGCAGCGGCTGGAAGAGCAACTGGGCCATGCCCTGTTCGATCGGGTCGGCCGCAATGCACGGCTGAATGCGCAAGGCCTGGATGCGCTGATCCAGGCGCGCGAGGTGGTGCGCCTCTTCGAGGAAATGGCCGCACAGCGCCGCAGCCGCCCACTGGGCGGCCGGGTGGTGCTGGGCGCCATCGCCTCCGCGCAGGCCATCGTGCTGCCCGGGGTGCTGGCGCGTTTCCGCGTGCGGCACCCGGGCGTGCATGTGCGCGTGGTGCCGGGGGTGTCCTTCCAACTGCTCCACCAGGTGGACGCCGGCGAGCTGGATGCGGCCATCATGATCCGGCCCGTGTTCGACCTGCAGGCCGACCTGCACTGGACGACGTTGTCCCATGAGCCTTTCCGGCTGGTGGTGCCGGCCAGCCTGCCCGCGCCGCGCGACTGGGGCGCGCTGCTGGGCACGCAACCCTTCATCCGCTATGACCGCACCTCCTTCGGCGGGCGGCTGGTGGAGCGCTTCCTGCGCGAGTCGCGCATCGCCGTGCAGGACTGCGTGGAGATCGACGATCTCGACGCCATGGTGCGCATGGTGGCCTGCGGCATGGGCGTGGCACTGGTGCCGCAGGCCTTCGGGCGCGAGGGATGGCCTGACGGCGTGGTCGCGCTGCCGCTGGGCGAGCAGGCCTTCTTCCGCGATATCGGCCTGGTGGCGCGCAGCACCCGCACCACGAGCCCGGCGGCGCTGGACCTGGTGCGCCTGATCGAACAGGCGTACACCGGAGCGCAGGATGGCGCATGACGCCCGGCGACGCGGTGACGCGGCAGCGCCGCGACAGGCGATCGCACGCCTGAAAACGCCATCGGCCGCCAGTCCCGCCGGGCGGGCGCTGGCGGCCGATGCGTATGGCCGGACGCTCGGTCGAGCTCAGTCCTTGTAGCCGGGGTTCTCGCGGTCCAGCTTGCGCAACAGGGCCGGCCAGGCGATGTTCGCGCCCTGGCCGCTGGTCACGGTCTTCATGACCTGCGCCATGCCGTCGAGGATGCGCGGGTCGACCTGCACCAGCTCGCCGCCGGCCTGGGCATCGACCTGGATGCGGCAGGTGTTCTCGAAGGTGTACATGTTGAGGAAGGCGTCGGCCACCGTCTTGCCCACGGTGAGCAGGCCATGGTTGCGCAGCATCAGGAAGTTCTTGCTGCCCAGGTCGCGCTGCAGGCGCGGCTTCTCGTCGTCGCGCAGCGCCACGCCCTCGTAGTCGTGGTAGGCGAGCGAGGACAGCACGAAGGTGCTCTGCTGGCTGATCGGCAGCACGCCGCACTTCTGCGCGCTCACGCCCACGCCGGCCCGGCTGTGGGTGTGCAGCACGCACTGCACGTCGTCCCGCGCGGCGTGGATGCAGCTGTGGATGACGAAGCCCGCGGGGTTGACCGGGTAGGGCGAGTCGATCAGCTTGTTGCACTGCATGTCGACCTTGACCAGGCTCGACGCCGTGATCTCGTCGAACATCAACCCGTAGGGATTGATGAGGAAGTGGTGTTCCGGCCCGGGGATGCGCGCCGTGATGTGCGTGAAGACGAGATCGCTCCAGCCGTACAGGGCGACGAGGCGGTAGCAGGCGGCGAGGTCGACGCGCAGCTGCCATTCCTCGGCCGAGACGAGCTTCTGGATTTCGGAGGCGGTGGTGGCGTTCATGGGTGGGTCTCCTTGTGAGGGTGTGGAACGCGGACTTCCGGACGCAGAGGTCGCAAAGGTTTTGCAGAGGTCGCAAAAGGGAACATAGGGCTTTCTCCTTCTGCGTCCTCTGCGTGATCTTTGCGGCCTCTGCGTCCGGAAGTCCGACTTCGAAATTTCAGGCCGCTGCCGGCTCCTGCAGCGCGGCCTTGTAGATGCTCTGCTTCGGCTGGGCCATCAGCCGGCGCAGCATGGGCTCGAATTCGCTCATGGGCAAGGTCTCGGCGCGCGGGTCGAAGGCCGGGTTGTCGTAGAGCTCGCAGAACTCGGCCGTGCGTTCGTAGTGCGGGTGGGCCTTGAACTGCTCGCGCATGTCGCGGTCCAGCCCGATGTGGTGGAAGAAGTAGTGGCCCTGGAAGATGCCGTGGTTCTGCACCATCCAGTGGTTGGCCTCGCTCACGAAGGGTTTGAGGATGGCCGCGGCGATGTCCGGGTGGTTGAAGCTGCCCAGCGTGTCGCCGATGTCGTGCAGCAGGGCGCACGCCACGTACTCCTCGTCGCGGCCGTCGCGCAGTGCGCGCGTCGCGGTTTGCAGCGAGTGGGTGTAGCGGTCGACCGGGAAGCCGCCGTAGTCGCCCTCGAGGATCTTCAGGTGCGCCATCACGCGGTCGGGCAGGCCGCGGGTGAAGTGCATGAACTCGCCGCCGATGGCCTGCCAATCCTCGCGCGTGCTGTCCTGCATGCGCACGAAATTCGCCCTTGCGTTCATCGTTGTCTCCGGTGTCGTGGGAATCGGCCCACTGTAGGCCGCTCGGGGGTGGCAAACTGTCCGGAATCGGACAATCCGGCGCCCGCGTTTACCCGGCCCGCCGCGCGCATTCGCCCTCGCTGCATGGCCTCCGCCTCCTACCTCCGGGCTGCCCAGCGCAGCGCCTTCCTCGCCAACCCGTGGTTCGCGTCGCTCACGCGCGCGCAGCGCGACGCGCTGCTCGGCGCGGCCGAGGTGCTGCACCTGCGCCGCGGCGAAATGCTGTTCCGCCAGGGCGACCCGGTGGGTGCAGCCGGCAGCGGCTTCTACGGCCTGGCAGCGGGCTTGCTGAAGGCGTCCACGCTGCGCGGCGATGGGCGCGAGGCGATCCTGGCCGTGCTGGAGCCCGGCAACTGGTTCGGCGAGATCACGCTCATCGACGGCGAGCCGCGCACCCACGATGCGACGGCCTTGTCGGCGGTGGACGTGCTGGTGGTGCCGCCGGCCGCCTTCATCCAGTTGATGCGCGATGCGGCCTTCGCCAATGCGATGGCGCGCCTCCTTGCGGGGCGTGTGCGCGTGCTCTACGGCCTGGCCGAGGACAACACCCTGCGCGACCTGCGCGCACGCGTTGCGCGCCGGTTGCTGACGCTCGCGCGGGGCGACGCCACCCAATCGCCGCGCGCGCGGCCGCGCGTGACGCTGCCGCAGGAGGCGTTGGCCATGATGCTCGGCGTCACGCGGCAGACCCTGTCGCTGCAACTGAACGCGCTGGCCGGCGAGGGCGTGATCCGCCTGGGCTACCGGCGCGTGGACATCCTCGATGCCGAAGCGCTGGCGCAGCGCGCGCGCTAGCGACGGCCGCTGCGGTGCCCGCTCAGCGGATCACGCGCCCGTCGGCCGTGATCGACACCAGGTCGATGGCCGAGGTGGCTTCGCGCACGCCGGCGCGCAGGTTCAGGCGGAAGCCGCCCACGTCGTAGGTCGTCATGCCCGCCAGCGTGCGCGCCAGCGTCGGCCCGCGGCCGCCGCGGCGCGCCGCCTCGCAGATGGCCTTGGCGGCGATGAAGCCCTCCAGGCCCTCGTAGCCGGGGCTGAGGTCGGACTGCTCGATCGCGGCCAGGTATTCGCGCACGATCGGCGTGGCCCGGCTGCGCGGCGAAGGTACGACCTGCGACACCACGACGCCGCCGATGTCCTTGTCCAGCGCGATGTACAGGGGGTCGATGCCCACTGCCGAAAAGTTGAGGAAGGCGCCTGCGTAGCCGGTCTTGCGCATCCTCTGGATGAAGGCGGCCGTGCTCTGGAACAGCGCCGCCTGGATCACCGCCTGCGGCTGGGCTGCCTGCACGGTGGCCACGGCCGCATCGACCTGCTTCGACTGGCTGGGCATGAAGGCCGTCGCCACCGGCGCCGGCAGCTTGAGCTCCTTCATCGCACGATCGACGGCCTCCACGCCGGCACGGCCCATGGCGTCGTCCTCGCCCACCACGGCGATGCGCGTAAGCCCGAGCGTGGCGCAGTGCTGCACCATCTTGAACGCCTCGTCGGCCATGCTCGGGCGAACCAGGAAGACGTTTGGATGCGCCGCATCGCGCAGCGAGTCGGGGGCCGCGAAGGGCGCGAAGAGCACGGCGCCCTGGGCCTTGGCGACCGTGGCGGCAGCGAGCGCGCTGGCGGTGCCCACGAAACCGAACAGGGCGTCCGCCCCCTCGGCCAGCAACTGGCGCGCATTGGCGCCGGCCTTCTCGGCGACATAGCCGTCGTCAAGCTGGCGCAGTTCCACGCGCACCGGCGCGTCGGGCCGCTGGTTGAAGCCGTCCACGTACAGTTTGGCGCCGGCCGCGAAGGGCAGGCCGATCTCGCTGACCGCGCCGGTCAGCGGTGCCGACTGGCCAAGAATGACCACCGGCCGGCCGCTGGCGGGCGGAGCCGCCCAGGCGGCAGGGGAGACGGCCGCGGCAGCGGCGCATTGGATCAACGCGCGTCGACTTAACTTCATGGCGGAATGACAGTTAGTAACAATTCATTCATATTAGCAACATTTGTACCGCGGCGGTATGAATGCCCCGCATCGCGGGATGCATGTTCCGTGTCGCGGGGCCTGCTGCTGGCCGCCCTGGTCGCGCTGGCGGGCTGCCTTCCCGAGCGACGGTGGGAGGACATCCAGGCGCGACCCTCGGTGGACTCGGCGAGCGGGGGTGGGAGGGGCGCTGTGGCGGTGATCGAGCCGCCGTCACCGACGTCCGGGATCGAGGCCGAACCGCTGCCTGGGCCCATCAATGGCCCGCCCGTGGCATCGCTATCGCGCGCAGCCCGCACACGGCCCGCGCTGGGTGTGGTCGCCGAAGCACCGCGGCCGATCGCGCAGCTGGCGCCGCGCTACCCGGCGGCATTGCGAGGGAGTGGCGTCGAGGGCCGGGTGGTGGCGACCTTCGTCGTCGACGCCGAGGGCCGGGCGCGGGATGTGGAAGCGCAGGCCTCGCATGCGGCCTTCGCACAGGCGGTGCGCGAGGTGCTGCCGCGCTGGCGCTTCCGGCCGGCGCGCGATGCGGCCGGCCAGGCGGTGGCTGCGTCGGTGCGCCAGGTCTTCCGCTTCCGGATGGAGGACTGACGGCCGGACGGGATCCCCGGCCTGGGGTTCAGAGCCGGCGGAACACCACGTCCCAGACGCCGTGGCCCAGCTTGATGCCGCGGTTCTCGAACTTGGTCAGCGGCCGGTAGTCGGGCTTGGCGGCCCAGCCCTCGGGACTCAGGGCGGCGTCGGCGGTGTTGGCCAGCAGCGGCTCGGCGCCCAGCACCTCGCGCATCTGCTCGGCGTACGGTTGCCAGTCGGTCGCGCAGTGCAGGTAGCCGCCGGGCTGCAGGTGCTCGGCGAGCTGGCGCACGAAAGGCGGCTGGATGAGGCGCCGCTTGTTGTGGCGCTTCTTGTGCCACGGGTCGGGAAAGAAAATGTGGATGCCGGCCAGCGAGCCGGGCGCCAGCATGTGCTCCAGCACGTCCACCGCATCGTGCGCGCAGATGCGGATGTTGGTGATCTGCTGCTCGCCGATGCGCTTGAGCAGCGCGCCGACGCCGGGCTCGTGCACCTCGCAGCACAGGAAGTTGTCGTCGGGCCGCACGCGGGCAATGTGGGCCGTGGCCTCGCCCATGCCGAAGCCGATCTCCAGGATGGTGGGCGCATGCCGGCCGAAGGCGGCGTCGAGGTCCAGTCGCTCCTCGCGGTAGGGCAGCAGGAATTCGGGCCCCCAGGTCTCGAAGGCCTTCGCCTGGCCCCCCGTGGTGCGGCCGGCGCGGCGCACGAAGCTTTTCAGGCGCCGGTGCGGTAAGCCTTCCGGCGTGGCGGCGTCGTCGTTGTCGGAGCCGTCGGGCGTTGGGGGCGAGGCAGGGGTGTCGATCACGGGCGCGGATTGTAGAGAGCGGCCCAGGGGCCGATCCACGAGCTCAGCGCCTCACCAGGCGTGGCCGCAACCGAAGGCGGCAGCCCGAGCGCGGACGCTGCTGCCTGCAGCGCGGCCAGGGCCTCGCCAGGCGTTCCGGTAGCCAGCGCGGTCGCACCGTTCTGCTTCGAGAGCTTCTGCCCGTCGGCGCCCATCACCAGCGGCGTGTGCAGGTAGCGCGGCGTGGGCAGGTCCAGCGCCTGCTGCAGCAGGATCTGGCGCGGCGTGTTGTCGGCCAGGTCTTCGCCGCGAACGACGTCCGTGATGCGCTGGGCCGCATCGTCCACCACCACCGCCAGCTGGTAGGCCCAGGGGCCATCGGCACGGCGCAGGACGAAGTCGCCGACCTCGCTGGCCACCGATTGCCGCTGCGGGCCCAGCCGGCGGTCCGTCCAGCGCACTTCGTCGCCTCGCGTCGTGGTGGCAGCCTGTGCGGGCGGGGCGGGCGCCACGGCCAGGTTCTGCTCGAATTTCCAGGTGGCGAAGCGCCACGCCCGCGCGGGCTTGCCGTGCAGTCCGCCTCGGCAGGTGCCGGGGTAGACGCGCTCGCCATGGCGCTCATGGGCCACGCCCTGTGCGCTGAGCGCGGCGTCGATCTCGCGACGCGTGCAGCCGCAGGGGTAGGCCAGACCGGCGGCCACGAGGCGTTGCAGCGCGGCGTCGTAGCGCGCGCTGCGGCGGCTTTGCCACACGGGCGCTTCGTCGGCTATCAGACCGCAGGCGGCGAGCTGCCCGAGGATGTGCTCGCCCAGGCCGGGCAGGCAGCGCTCGGTGTCGGCGTCCTCGATGCGCACCAGCCAGCGGCCGCCGGCAGCACGCGCATCGAGCCAGCTGGCCAGCGCAGCCACCAGCGAGCCCGCATGCAGCGGCCCGGTCGGCGATGGGGCGAAGCGGCCGATATAGCCCTGCACGGCAGCAGCAATCGGCGGCTCGCGCTTCAGGCGAGGTCGAGCGCGAGCGAAAGGCCCGAGACGAACGCGTCCTCGACCCGGTGCCCGATGCACCAGTCGCCGGCCACGCCGAGGCCGGTGGCGGCGTCCCACAGGTGCGTCTTGCCGAGCGGCGTCTGCGTCTTGGCTTCGGTCCACAGGCGGGCCTCGGCGAAGGAGGGCGTGGCGAGGATGCCGGTGATCTCGGCGAAGGCGCGCTGCAGCTTGGCCTCGACGCGCGGCGCGTCGTCGCGCAGGTGTTCCTGCGACCACGCGGGGCTGGCCTGCACGGTCCAGCGCTCGACCTGCGTGCGGCCCGGCTTGGACGACTCGCGGGCCAGCCAGGCCACGCGGTGGTGGGTGGAGAGCGCCGCGTTCCACTGCGGGCCGAGCGACCACAGCGCCGGCTGGTTGGCCTGCGGGTAGGCCAGGTTCAGCGACCAGCACGGTGCGATGGTCACACCGTCGAGCGCCTCGACCAGCGCCGGCGCCGCGCCGCGCAGCAGCACCCGCGCTGCGCCGGGGGTGACGGCCAGCAGCACCGCGTCGAAGCCGGGCTGCACCGACTGCGCGCCTTCGGCTTCGGCGGTGCGCAGTTGCCAGCCGCGCTCGGTCAGCGGGTCGCGTTCGATCGCGGTCACGCCGCAGCCTGTGCGCACGCGCGTGCCCAGCGGCGCGGCCCAGTGCGTGGCGAGGGCGTCCATGCGCGGCGCCGCGACCCAGTGCGATTCACGGCGGGGCAGCGCCGCTTCGGCCACGCGGCCGTGGGCGTCGAGCACGCGCACGGCGTTGGCGCTCCAGCGCTTGCAGGGCGCGCCGGTGGCGTCCAGCGCCTCCTGGAAGCGCGCGTCGCGCACGGTGAAGTACTGCGCGCCGGTGTCGAAGCTGCCGAAGGGCGTGTCCTCGCTGGCCATGCGGCCGCCGACCTGGGCCGCGCGCTCGAAGACCGTGACCTCGTGCCCGGCCTGCACCAGGGTGCGTGCGGCCGTCAGTCCGGCCAGTCCGGCGCCGACGATGGCGATGCGGCGCGGGGCCGGGGCGGGGCGGCGGGAGGAGCGAGGGCGGCGAGTTGTCATGGTTGTTGTGCAGGAGGCGGGGACAGGGATGGATGCCGGCCGACTCTACCGCTTCCCGCGCCGGCCCCGCCGATCAGCGTCCGCGGTGCCGGTGCAGCAGTGCCTCGCGCGTGCCCTCGTGGTCGAAGCGCTGCAGCCACCACTGCAGTGCCAGCCCCGGGCTGCCCGCCGCGCGCACCCGCCAGGCGCAGTGCAGGGCGCCGGCCGGCGGCACGCGTTCGGTGGCGCGCACGACGAGGTGGCCGGCCTCCACATAGGGCCGCGCCATCGGCTCGGGCAGGAAGCCGCCGCCCAGCCCGTGCAGCTGCGCGTGCAGCTTGGCCTGCATGGTCGGCACGGTGAGGATGTCCTGCCCGCCCACCAGGTTGACGTTCATGCTCTGGCCCTGACGCGCCGAGTCGGCCGCCGCCACGCCCCGGTGGGTGCGGATGGTGGCGTCGCTCAGCGGCTCGGCGGCACGGGCCAGCGGGTGGTGCGGCGCGACGGCATAGACGAAGCGGATCTCGCCCAGCGGCCGGCTGCGGATGCCGGTGGCGGTGAAGGACAGGCTGGCGGCGTCGAGCACGGTGCCGATGGCCAGGTCGGCCTCGCCGCGGGTCAGCGCCTCGATGGTGCCCAGCAGCGTTTCGTCGCGCAGCTTCAGCCGCGTGGGCGGCTCTTCGGCGTAGAAGGCGCCCACCAGGTCGAACAGCGGATCGCGCGCGATCACGCTGTCGATGGCGATGGTGAACTGCGGCTCCCAGCCGGTGGCCACGCGGCGCACGCGGTTGGCCACCGCATCGATCTCGCCCAGCAGCCGGCCGGCTTCGCGCAGCAGCTCGGCCCCGGCCTGCGTGAGGCGCGCCTGGCGCGCGCTGCGGTCGAAGAGCAGGACGTCGAGCGCGTCCTCGATCTGGCGCACGCGGTAGCTCAGCGCGCTGGGCACGAGGTCGAGTGCGCGCGCGGCGCCGGCGAAGCTGCCGGCCTGCACGATGGTCTGCAGCATGGCGAGTGCATCGGGGGTGAGCACGTCGCGCGGGCTGGGTGGCGGGGGCGCGCCGGCGGCGCGGGGCGGATTCGGCATCGGTGGATTTTCATTCAAAAGAATTGAACGATGTCTTCAATGCAGTGCGCTTTCATGCCGCGGCCGGCGGCCTAAAGTTCATTCCATCGCGGCGCATCCGGCGCTGCTCACGAGAGGGGCGAGGCCAGGCCCGCCCCGATGCAAGCAAGGAGTTCAACGATGTTGCAAGTCCGCAAATCCCAGGAGCGGGGCTACGCCGATCACGGCTGGCTCAAGTCCTTCCACAGCTTTTCCTTCGCCGGCTACTACGACCCGAACTTCATGGGCTGGGGCAACCTGCGTGTGATCAACGAGGACCGCGTGGCGGGCGGGGCCGGCTTCGGCACCCACGGCCACAAGGACATGGAAATCATCAGCTACGTGCTCGACGGCGAGCTGGCGCACAAGGACAGCATGGGCAACGTGGAGTCGATCCCGCCCGGCGAGGTGCAGCGCATGAGCGCCGGCCGCGGCGTGATGCACAGCGAGTTCAACCACAAGAAGGACTCGACCACGCACTTCCTGCAGATCTGGATCGAACCGAACCAGCGGGGCATCACGCCCGGCTACGAACAGAAGAAGTTCGGTGCGGCCGACAAGCGCGGCAAGCTGCGCCTGGTGGCCTCGCCCGACGGTGCCGACGGTTCGGTGACGGTGCATGCCGATGCGAAACTCTATGCCGGCCTGCTCGACGGGGCCGAATCGGCCGAGCTGGCGCTGGACCCGAAGCGCAAGAGCTATGTGCACCTGGTGCGCGGCGAGCTGGAGGTCAACGGCCAGAAGCTCAGCGGCGGCGACGCAGCGATGATCGCCGACGAGCGTACCCTGCACCTGGCCGGCGGCAAGGACGCCGAGGTGCTGGTCTTCGACCTGGCTGCCTGAGTTCCGCCGGGCCGGTGCCGCCGAAACGCGGTGCCGGCCCTTTTCCGTGTTCGACTGTTCTTTTTCTTCCTCGTTTTTCTTTTTCAACAGGAGTCTTCCATGGCCATCACCAACACCTCGTCCACCACCCCCACGCAAGACGGCGCGGCCCTCATCGGACGCGTCCTCATCGCGCTGCTCTTCGTTCCCGCGGGATGGAACAAGCTGATGGGCTTCGCCGGCACGGCGGGCTACTTCACCAAGATCGGCGTGCCGCTGCCGGAGGTCGCGGTGGTGGTGGCCATCGTGTGCGAACTGCTGGTGGCCCTGCTGTTCCTGGTGGGCTTCAAGACCCGGCTGATGGCGATCATCCTGGCCGTCTTCACGGTGGCGACCGCCTTCCTCGGCCACGCCTTCTGGAACGCGCCGCCTGAAATGCTGATGGCCCAGAAGATCAACTTCTTCAAGAACCTCGCGATCACCGGCGGCCTGCTTGCCTTCTTCGCCTTCGGCCCGGGCCGCTTCAGCATCGACAAGAAGTAATCCGAACCCGAGGACACGCAACGTGAGCGACATCGTCATCGTCTACCACTCCGGCTACGGCCACACCCAGCGCGTGGCGCAGGCCGTCGCGCAGGGCGCCCAGGCCGACGTGCTGGCCATCGACGCCGACGGCAACCTGCCCGAGGGCGGCTGGGAGCTGCTGGCCGGCGCCAAGACCATCGTGTTCGGTTCGCCCACCTACATGGGCGGTGCGAGCTGGCAGTTCAAGAAGTTCGCAGATGCGTCGTCGAAGGTCTGGTACGCCCAGGGCTGGAAGGACAAGCTCTTTGCCGGCTTCACCAACAGCGCGACCATGAACGGCGACAAGTTCTCGACGCTGACCTATCTGTGGCAGCTTGCCATGCAGCACAGCGGCCTGTGGCTCAGCCTGGGCATCAAGCCGAGCAACGACAAGGCGGCGACGCGGCATGCGCCGAACTACGTGGGCGGCTATGGCGGTCTGCTGACGACCTCGCCGTCGGACGCAAGCGCGGCCGAGGTGCCCCAGGGCGACCTCGACACCGCGCAGGCCTTCGGCGCACGCATCGCCGAAGTCACGGCCGCGCGCGGCTGAGCCATCAGGCGGCAAAGGCGGGATACTGCCGCCTCGTCCCCACGACCACGAAGGAGCCCGCATGAGCGACACCCTGCTGCTGAAGCCGCACGACAAGGACCTGGGGGGCGGCTTCCATGTGCGCCGCCTGCTGCCGGCGGCGCAGAAGCGGGCCGTCGGGCCCTTCGTGTTCTTCGACCACTTCGGCCCGGCGACCGAGAAGCCCGGCGACCAGCATGACGTGCGGCCGCACCCGCACATCGGGCTGGCGACGGTGACCTACCTGTTCGAGGGCGCGATGATGCACCGCGACAGCCTGGGCACCGTGCAGGAGATCCGACCCGGTGCCGTCAACTGGATGACCGCCGGCCGAGGCATCGTCCATTCGGAGCGCAAGCCCGAGCCGCTCAAGACCAAGACCTACGTCAACCACGGCCTGCAGCTGTGGTGCGCGCTGCCGCAGGCGCACGAGGAGGACGAGCCCAGCTTCTCGCACACCGCTGCGGCCGACGTTCCCGCGCTGACGGTGCAGGGCGTGCCGGTGCGCGTGCTGGTGGGCGAGGCCTTCGGGGCCCGCTCGCCGGTGCCGACCGTCATGCAGACGCTGTATCTGGACATCGAACTGCCCGCTGGCGGCCGCTTCGAGTTGCCCGCGCTGGCGCCGGAGCTGGCGATCTACGCGGTCGACGGCGATGTGCAGCTCGACGGCGAAGCCGTGCCGGCGCACACCATGGCGGCGCTGCCCGCGGGCCGCGCGGTGGTGCTCACGGCCGCGCAGGCGGTGCGCCTCGTCGTGGTCGGCGGCGAGCCGCTCGACGGGCCGCGCTACATCACCTGGAACTTCGTCTCGAGCCGTCGCGAGCGCATCCTGCAGGCCGGCGAGGACTGGGCCGCGCAGCGCATGGGCCACGTCCCCGGCGAGAGCGAATTCATTCCGCTGCCGGGGCATCCCTTCCAGGTGCAGTCGCCGACGCCGGACACCGGCAGCACGCCGGCCTGACACGGCGACGGCGCGCGCCCACGCGGCCGGGCGCGACCCGACACGCCGCCCCCACGGGCGCATGCAACTCACCGCTTGATGGCGATGTCCGGGTCTTCGCTGCGCCGCGCGCTGGCATGCTGCGAGCGGGCGCTCAGGTCCGGCGCCAGCGCCTCCCGGCCGTCGAACACGAAGCAGTCGCCGCGGTAGTGCGCGCCGCCCACTTCCTCGAAATACTTGAGGATGCCGCCATCGAGCTGCAACACGTTCGGCAACCCCGCCTCGTGCATGTAGATCGCGGCCTTCTCGCAGCGGATGCCGCCGGTGCAGAAGCTCACCACCGTCTTGCCTTCGAGCTCGGCGCGGTGGTCCATCACCGCTTGCGGAAATTCCGTGAATCGGGTGATGCGCCAGTCGATCGCGTTCTCGAAGGTGCCGTAGTCGACTTCGAAGGCGTTGCGCGTGTCCAGCAGCACCACCGGCTGGCCGGCATCGTCGTGGCCCTGGTCGAGCCAGCGCTTGAGCGTGCGCGCGTCCACGCCGGGCGCGCGGCCGGCGGCCGGCTGGATCGCCGGGTGGTCCATGCGGATGATCTCGCGCTTGAGCTTGACCAGCAGGCGCCGGAAGGGCTGCTGCGCCGACCAGCTCTCCTTGGCCTCGAGCGGCGCGAAACGCGGGTCGGCCCGCAATTCGGCGAGGAAACCGCGCACGTCGTCGGCGACGCCCGCCAGGAACAGGTTGATGCCCTCCTCGGCAAGCAGCACGGTGCCCATCAACCGGCGTGCGCGCGCCGATTCGAGCAGCCGTGGCCGCAGCGTCTCGCGGTCGTGAAGCGGGACGAAGAGGTAGGCGGAGATGTTAAGGATGTCGGACACCCGGCGATTGTAAAAACCGGCCGGCCGCGTACCTGGCGGGCGGACGTCAGCGGCGGCGGCGCGTGCGCGCGGCCAGGTCCTCGAGGGCCGGGGCGAGTGCAGGAAAGGCAAAGCCGTAACCGGCCAGGGTGGCGACGGCGGGCACCACGTGGCGGCCGGCCAGCAGCAGGTCGCCCATCTCGCCCAGGGCCAGGCGCAGGGCCGGCGCCGGCATGCGCAGGTGCACGCCGCGGCCGTACGAGGCCGCCATGGCGTGCACGAACTCGGCCTGCGAGGGCACGTGCGGTGCCACGACGTTCACCGGGCCCGCCATGTCTTCGCGCGCGAGCGCCAGGCGCGTGAGCGCGACGACGTCGTCCACGTGCACCCAGGGCGCGGGGTGGCGGCCATCTCCCAGCACCGCGCCCAGTCCCAGGCGGGCCGCCAGCGCCTGGGGCGGGTAGGCGCCGCCATCGTGGCCGAGCACCACGCCCAGGCGCAGGCACACCACCCGCACGCCCAGGGCCTCGGCCTGCCGGGCGTCGCGCTCGATCGCCATGCACAGTTCGGACTGGAACTGCCCGGGACGAGGGGGCTCGCTCTCGTCGCAGGGGGCGTCGGCGGCGTTGTCCACGCGGCCATACCACCCGATGGCCGAAGCGACCACGAGCACGGCGGGTGGCCGGTCCAGGCGACGCATCAGGGCCAGCAACTGGGCCGCGGGTTCGGCACGGCTGCGCAGCAGCGTCTCGCGCCGGGCGCGGGTCCACGGCGGGCCCAGCACGCGCGCACCCGCGAGCTGGACGCAGGCGTCGATGCGGCTGTCCGACGCGAGGTCGGCCAGGCGTGTCACGCATTGCACCTGCTGCCCGAGCCGGCGTCGGGCCCGGGTCGCGTCGCGGGTGGCCGCGATCACCTGGTGGCCGTCGGCCAGCAGCGCGGCGACCAGGTGGCCGCCGACGAAGCCGGTGGCGCCGGTGACGAGGACGGTGCGGCTCATGCCCCGTCCGCCGGCCCGGACCGCGCTTCGGAGCGACGGCGCCGGCACGCGTCTGAACAGTAGCGGACCTCGTCCCAATGGCGGGCCCAGGCCTTGCGCCAGCTCATCGGACGGCCGCAGACGGCGCACGGCTTGCTCGGCAGGGCCGACTTGTTGCCCTTGAAGGAACGTGGATCCGGCATGTGGGAAGGGGAGTTCGGGCGAAAACTCGATCTTAGGCAGGTGCGGCCTGCGGCATGCCGGCCGGAAACCCGACCGAAGGCCGGCCGGTTTTTACAATGCGGCCATGTTTGTCCACCTGCGCCTGCACACCGAGTTCTCCGTCGTCGACGGCACCACCCGCATCGACGAGGTCGTCAAGGCCGCGGCCCAAGACGGCCAGCCGGCGCTGGCCATCACCGACCTGAACAACCTTTTCGGCGGCGTCAAGTTCTACAAGCAGGCGCGCGGCAAGGGCGTGAAGCCCGTGATGGGCTGCGAAGTGATGATCGAAGGGCTGGACGCCGACGCCGCGCCCAGCCGCATCGTGCTGCTGGTGCAGAGCTTCGAGGGTTACCTCAATCTGTGCGAAATCCTCGCGCGCGCCTGGACGCAGAACGTGGGCCGCGGCCAGACGCAGGCCATCGCGAAGTGGGACTGGCTGCAGGAACTCAACGGCGGGCTGATCTGCCTGGCCGGCGCGCAGGCGGGTCCGCTGGGGGCGCCGCTGATGGCCGGCAACGCCGAGCGCGCGCGCGAGATCGCGCTGCAGCTGGCGGGCCTGTTCACGCACCGCTTCTACATCGAGCTGCAGCGTGCCGGCCGTGCCGACGACGAGCCGCACGTGGTGGCGGCGGTGCAACTGGCCGCACGGCTGAACCTGCCGGTGGTGGCGACGCACCCGGTGCAGTTCCTGCAGCCCGACGAGTTCGAGGCGCACGAGGCGCGCGTGTGCATCTCCGAAGGCGAGATCCTGGGCAACCAGCGCCGCGTGCGCAAGTTCACGCGCGAGCAGTACTTCAAGTCGGCGGCCGAGATGGAGCAGCTCTTTGCCGATGTGCCCAGCGCCATCGCCAACACGGTCGAGATCGCCAAGCGCTGCAACCTCACGCTGGTGCTGGGCAAGCCGCAACTGCCCAACTTCCCGACGCCGCTGGAAGACGGCGTGCCGATGCCGATCGAGAAGTACTTCCGCGTGCTCTCGTTCGAGGGGCTGGAGGAGCGGCTCGCGCACCTGTACCCCGACCCGGCCAAGCGCGATGCGCAGCGTCCGCGCTACGTCGAGCGGCTGGAGTTCGAGATCGGCACCATCCTGAAGATGGGTTTCCCCGGCTACTTCCTGATCGTGGGCGACTTCATCAACTGGGCCAAGAACAACGGCTGCCCGGTCGGCCCCGGCCGCGGCTCGGGTGCAGGCTCGCTGGTGGCCTATGCGCTGAAGATCACCGACCTCGACCCGCTCGAATACAACCTGCTCTTCGAGCGCTTCCTGAACCCGGAGCGCGTGTCGATGCCCGACTTCGACATCGACTTCTGCCAGGGCAACCGCGACCGCGTCATCGACTACGTGAAGGACAAGTACGGCCGCAACGCTGTGAGCCAGATCGCCACCTTCGGCACCATGGCCGCGCGCGCCGCGATTCGCGACGTGGGGCGCGTGATGGACATGAGCTACGGCTTTTGCGACGGCATCAGCAAGCTGATCCCGAACAAGCCGGGCAAGCCGGTCACGCTGCAGTACCCGCCCGCGAACCTCTCCGAGGAGGACAAGGAGAAGTACGCCATCGCTGCCGAGCCGCAACTGGCCGAGCGCATCGAGCGCGAGGAAGAGGTCAAGTCGCTGGTCGAGATGGCGCAGAAGCTCGAGGGCATGACGCGCAACATCGGCATGCACGCCGGCGGCGTGCTGATCGCACCGGGCAAGCTGACCGATTTCTGCCCGCTCTACCAGCAGCCGGGCAGCGACTCGGCCGTGAGCCAGTACGACAAGGACGACGTGGAGGCCATCGGCCTCGTCAAGTTCGACTTTCTGGGCCTGGCGACGCTCACGATCCTGGAGATCGCGCGCGAGTTCATCGTCAAGCGGCACAAGGGGCAGGAAGGCTTCGTCTACGAGAACATCCCGCTGGACGACCGGGCCACCTACAAGCTCTTCTCCGACGGCAAGACCGAGGCCGTGTTCCAGTTCGAATCGCGCGGCATGCAGGGCATGCTCAAGGACGCGCGGCCGACGCGGCTGGAAGACCTGATCGCGCTGAACGCGCTGTACCGGCCGGGCCCGATGGACCTGATCCCCAGCTTCGTGGCGCGCAAGCACGGGCGCGAAGACGTGGAGTACCCGCACCCGGCGGTGGCCGAGATGCTCAGCGAGACCTACGGGATCATGGTCTACCAGGAGCAGGTGATGCAGACCGCGCAGATCCTGGGCGGCTACAGCCTGGGCGGCGCCGACCTGCTGCGCCGCGCGATGGGCAAGAAGAAGGCCGAGGAAATGGCCGAGCACCGCGAGAAGTTCCGCGCCGGTGCCCTGGCCACGCACGGCATCCCGCAGCAGAAGGCCGACGAGATCTTCGACCTGATGGAGAAGTTCGCGGGCTACGGCTTCAACAAGTCGCACGCGGCCGCCTACTCGCTGCTGGCCTACCACACGGGCTGGCTGAAGGTGCACTACACGGCCGAGTTCTACTGCGCCAACATGACGGTGGAAATGGACAACACCGACAAGCTGAAGGTGCTGTTCGAGGACGCGACCAAGAACTTCGGCATGAGCTTCGAGCCGCCGGACGTGAACCGCGGCTTCTACCGTTTCGAGCCGGTGAGCGACAAGGTGATCCGCTATGGTCTGGGCGCCGTCAAGGGCACGGGCCAGCTCGCGATCGAGGCCATCGTCAAGGCACGCGAGGAGGGCGGGCCCTTCAAGAGCCTGTACGACTTCTGCGCCCGCGTCGACCGCCAGCGCATCAACAAGCGCACCGTGGAGGCGCTGATCAAGGCCGGCGCCTTCGACGCGCTGCAGCCCAACCGCGCGGCGCTGGCCGCTTCGCTGGACCGCGCCTTCGAGTACGCCGCCGCGCAGGAGGCCCATGCCAACCAGGGTGGCCTGTTCGACATGGGCGACGACGTGCACGGCTCGAGCAAGCAGGAGCCCGACCTGGTCGAGACCACGCCCTGGGGTGTGAAGGAGCGCCTCACGCTCGAGAAGACTGCGATCGGCTTTTACCTCTCGGGTCACTTGTTCGACGAGGTGGCGCGCGAGGTGCGCCAGTTCGCGCGGCGGCAGATCGATGAACTGCTCGACAGCCGCGAGACGCAGGTGATTGCCGGCATCGTGAGCGGTCTGCGCGTCATCAACGGCAACCGCGGGCGGCTGGCCATCTTCGTGCTCGACGACAAGACCGACACCATCGAGGCCGTGGCCGACGAGGCGGTGTTCGATGCCGCGCGCAATCAGCTCAAGGAGGACGAACTGGTCATCGTCAGCGGCCGGCTGCAACCGGGCCGGGGCGGCTTCGAGGCGCGCTTCAACGTGCAGCAGGTGTGGGACCTGGCGGCGGCGCGTTGCCGCTTCGGCAAGTTCCTGCGCGTGGCGGTCAACGGCAAGCTGCCGGACATCGCGCGCATCGTGCGCGACTTCCCGCCGCGCAAGGAGACGACCGAGCATGGCGAGGTGCAGCAGGGGCTCGGCGTGCGCCTGGCCATGGCGCGTTCGGGTGCCCAGGTCGAGCTGCAGCTGGGCGAGGCGGCACGCTTCTTCCCGGTCGACGCGGCGCTGGCCAGCTGGATGGCGCAGGCCGAGGCGGGCAGGGCCGCGATCGTGTACGAATAGAGCCAGGCACCAATTGTCGAAGTAATAAAAAGTAGTTACATTTCTGTCTTCACCGCGCATCGGCGCGGCGCTGCGAGATGGAGAACCACACACATGCAGTGCTTCGAGAATTCAGGGGCCTTCGCGTCCCTCGATCGCGACGCGTTCAAGTTTCGGCACAAGCTGCTCGGCCACCCGGCCCTGAGCCTGGAGAACCTCGCGCAGGTGCTGCCGGCCCTGCCCAAGGAGCGCGTCATGTACTCGATGCGCAAGCTGCAGAACGGCGACGACTTCGAGAGCACCTTCGCCAAGCGGCCGGCCGAGCAAGGCATCGAAGCCACCATCGAGCAGATCCGCACCAGCGACTCGTACATCATGGTCAGCGGGCCCGAGGTGCACCCGTCCTTCGCGCCTCTGCACCGTGAGCTGATGGCCGACGTGGAATCGGTGATGCGCGCGCAGGGCGTGGGTGACCATGCCGTCGACCCGCAGCTCTACCTGTTCATCGCCTCGCCGGGCAGCGTCACGCCTTTCCACATCGACCGCTATTCCACGTTCCTGATGCAGTTCCGCGGCAGCAAGACCGTGACGGTCTTCCCGCAGTGGGACGAGCGGGTGGTGAGCCTGCCGCACACCGAGGCCTACATGGCCTACGCCAACACGCGCCTGCCCTGGTCCGACGAGCGCAACGCCTTCGGGAAGCCGTACGAATTCAGCCCGGGCGAGGCGCTGCACATCCCCTTCGCGGCCGGGCACCATGTGCGCAACGGAACCGGCGACGTCTCCATCTCGATGTCGATCATCTTCAACACCGACGAGTCGGTGCGCTGGCGCCATGCGCTGGCCTTCAACCACCGGGCGCGCAAGCTGCTCGGGCGCGTGGGCATGCAGCCGGCACCGGTGGCCGTGCACGCGTGGCGCGATTCGATCAAGAGCAGCGCCTTCAGCCTGGCCAGCCGCCTCAAGCGCGGCGCCGTCGCCTAACGTTCGCGGGCGCGGCCACAATGGCCGCATGACCGCGCTGCGCACCCTCTATCCCGTCGTCGAGCCCTACGCCACCGGCACGCTGGACGTGGGCGATGGCCATGTCCTGTATTACGAGCGCTGCGGCACGCCCGGCGGCACGCCGGCCGTGTTCCTGCACGGCGGCCCCGGCGGCGGCATTTCGCCCGCGCAGCGCGGCCTGTTCGATCCTGCGCGCTACGACGTGCTGCTGTTCGACCAGCGCGGCTGCGGCCGCTCCACGCCGCATGCGAACCTGGAGGCCAACACGACCTGGCACCTGGTGGCCGACATGGAGCGCCTGCGGGTGCTGGCTGGCGTCGAGTGCTGGCTGGTCTTGGGCGGCTCCTGGGGCTCGACGCTGGCGCTGGCCTATGCGCAGGCGCACCCCGAGCGCGTGAGTGCGCTGGTGCTGCGCGGCATCTACACCGTGACGCGCGCCGAGCTGCAGTGGTACTACCAGTTCGGCGTCTCGGAGATGTTTCCGGACAAGTGGGCAGGCTTCCAGGCGCCGATCCCGCCCGAGGAGCGGCACGACATGGTCGCCGCCTACCGCCGGCGCCTGACGGGCGATGACGAGGCGGCGCGCCTGCAGTGCGCCCAGGCCTGGACGATCTGGGAGGGCGAGACGATCACCCTGCTGCCCGACGCGGCCTTCTCGGCGCCGTTCCGCGACCCGCATTTCGCATTGGCCTTCGCGCGCATCGAGAACCACTTCTTCACGCACGGCGCCTGGCTCGAAGAAGGCCAACTGCTGCGCGAGGCGCACCGGCTGCGCGGAATCCCCGGCGCCATCGTGCACGGCCGCTACGACATGCCTTGCCCGCTGCGCTACGCCTGGGAACTGCACCAGGCCTGGCCCGAGGCCGACTTCCACCTCGTCGAGGGCGCCGGCCACGCCTATTCGGAGCCGGGCATTCTGGATGCGCTGATTCGCAGCACGGATCGCTTCGCCGGGCTGGGCTGAAGCGCCGCAGTGGAGATCGTCACGTTGCGACGGATTCGGCCGCATCGCGCGGCCAGCGGGCGCTACGGGCCAACGGCGCCCTGGCGTTCACGCCCTGGGCGAGCACGCCGGCGCCTCAGGACTTCGGCCGCAGCGAAATCTCGGGGAAGGGCGAGGGCACGCGGCCGTCGGTGTCGCGGGGCATCACTTCCGTGCGCTGGATGGCGCGGATGGCCGCGTCGTCCCACGCCGGGTTGCCGCTGGACTTGACGATGCGCGGCGTGCCGACGATGGTGCCGTCGGGCGAGGTCTCGATCTTCACGATGACTTCCGGGTTGCCCGGTACCGAAGTCGGGTCGAACACGACGTTGCGCTTGATCAGCGCGGCCACCCGGCCGAAGTAGCCGGCCGAGACGCCGCCGCTGCCATTGCCGCGGCCCGAACGCGGTCCGCTGTTCTGGTCGGCCGTGCCGCCGGCGGAGCCGGCGGCCTGCCCCATCATGCGGGCGATGTTGGCCTGGCGCTCCTTCTCGGCCGCCGCGGCCGCGGCCTTCTGCTGGGCCGCCTTCTGTTGCGCGGCCTTCTCCTGGGCGGCCTTGTCCTGCGCCGCCTTCTCGGCCGCCTCGCGCTTGCGCTGCTCAGCCAGCTTCTGCTGCTGGTCCTGCTTGCGCTGCGCTTCGAGCTGCTCCTTGCGCTCCTCTTCGCGCTCGCGGGCCTCGCGTTCCTTCTTCTCCTGCGCGGCCTTCTCGGCCTGCTGGCGCTTGAGTTCCTGCTGGCGCTGCTGCTGCTGCTCCCGTTCGCGCTGTTGCTGCTGCTCACGCAGGCGGCGTTCGCGCTCCAGGGCGATGTCCGGGTCCTTCGGCGGCGGGGGCGCGGGCGGTGGCCTCACCGCCTCGGGCGGCGGTGGCGGCGGGGGTGGCGGCGGTGGGGGCGCGGGCTGGGGCGCCGGCGCAGGGGGCGGCGGCGGTGCCACGGCCGTGCGCTGCGCCGCCTGCTGGGTCGTGGACGACCAGATCTCGGCCTCGATCGCGTCGTCGTCGCCCTCGCGCTTCCAGCGCACGCCCCAGGTCAGGGCAGCGATGAGCAGCGCGTGCGCGATCAGCGCCAGCACCAGGGCGCGCATCGTGCCGCGCTGGGGCGGCGGGGCGAATTCGGGGCGGTCGGCGACGAGCGACATGCGTGCGTGCGGCTCCCGGGCTCAGCGGCGTGCGCCGGTGGTCTGCACCGACAGGCCCACGCGCTCGATGCCGGCGCGCTTGAGCTGGTTCATGGCGGCGACGACGGTTTCGTATTTCACCGACTTGTCGGCACTGATGACGACCGGCCGCTGGTCGTCGCCACCCTGCGCGGCCTTCACGGCCTGGCCGATCTGGTTCATCGGGATCTGCTGCGCGGGCATGGCGCCGGTCGAGTCCTTCTTGAACTCGATCACGTCGTCGTTCTTGACCACGATCTCCAGCGGCTTGTCGGGCTGCTTGTTGGCGCGGTCGACGCTGGGCAGGTTGATCACGCTCGGCGTGATGAGCGGCGCCGTCACCATGAAGATGATCAGCAGCACCAGCATCACATCGATGAACGGGACCATGTTGATCTCGTTGATCGTGCGGCGACCGCGGCCGCGGGATGAAACGGCGGGCATGGGCGGAGTCTCCGGGGCTCAGTGGCCCGAGGCCGCGCTGCTCTGCGTCGCATGGGCGCTGGCGGCCGACAGGTTGCGCTGCAGGATGTTGGAGAACTCCTCGATGAAGGTCTCCAGGGCGATGGCGATCTTGTCGATCTCGCGGGCGAAGCGGTTGTAGCCCACGACGGCCGGGATGGCGGCGAACAGGCCGATGGCGGTGGCCACCAGCGCCTCGGCGATGCCGGGTGCGACGGTCGAGAGCGTCACCTGCGCCAGTGCGGCCAGGCCCGTGAAGGCATGCATGATCCCCCACACCGTGCCGAAGAGGCCCACGTACGGCGACACGGAGCCGACCGTGGCCAGGAAGGAGAGGTTGGACTCGGCGGCGTCCATCTCGCGCTGGAAGCTCGCTCGCATGGCGCGGCGCGCGCCGTCGAGCAGGGTGCCGGCATCGCTGATGTGGCGTTCGCGCAGCTTCTGGTACTCGCGCATGCCGGAGGCGAAGATGCGTTCCATCGGACCGGCGAACTTGGCGTTCTGCGCGGCGGACGAGAAGAGTTCGTTCAGGCTGGTGCCGGACCAGAACTCGCGCTCGAAGTCCTCGTTCAGCGCGCGCATGCGCTTGAGCGCGAAGAACTTGCGGATGATCGCGGCCCAGCTGGCCACCGAGATCACGACCAGCAGCAGCACGACGAGCTGCACCGCGAGGCTGGCATGCAGGAGGAGGGTGGTGATCGACAGGTCTTGATTCATGGCATGAAAGGGTCGGACGCGAAGCGGGCCGGCAAGGTGGCGCTCAGGACAGCAGGCTCACACGGGCCGGGCGCTGCGCATCCCTGGGAGACATGGAGCCGAGAAAACGTTCGAGGGTTCCCGCCAGTTCGGCGGGCATGCGTGCGGGCCGCATGCGGCCCGCATCCACCCAGCCGATGCGGATGGATCCCTCGCAAAGGACGGTATTGTGCTCTGTTTTTGATAGCACGCGCTGGCCGATGATCATCGAGGCCGGGCCGACCTGCTGCAGCGTGGCCGTGACCAGCAGTTCGTCGTCGAGCCGCGCGGGGCGATGGTACTTGAGCTGGGTTTCGCTCACGACGAACATGCCGCCGCTGCGCTCGCGCAGCGTGCGCTGCTCGATGCCCATGGCGCGCAGCCATTCGGTGCGGGCGCGCTCCATGAACTTCAGGTAGTTGGCGTAGAAGACGATGCCTCCGGCGTCGGTGTCTTCCCAGTACACGCGCAGCGGCAGCGCGAAGGTGTCGGCGCTCATCCCGCCAAGGCCTTCAGGCGCGCCGCGGCCTCTTGCAGGTGGGCCATCGAGCTGGCGGTGGAGAAGCGCACGAAGCGCCGCGTCTCGGCCGTGCCGAAGTCGCGCCCCGGCGTGATCGCGACGTGGGCGCGCTTCATGAGTTCGAAGGCGAAATCCCAACTCGTGTCCGTGCCCGCGATGCCCAGGCGCTCGGCGAGCGCGCTGCAGTCGGCCCAGGCATAGAAGGCGCCATCGGGCATGACGGGCACCTCCAGCCCGGCCGCCTGCAACTGCGGGATGAACCAGTCGCGGCGCGCCTTGAACTCGGCACGGCGGCGTTCGTACTCGGCGATGCTTTCGGGTTCGAAGCAGGCGAGGGCGGCGTACTGCGAGACGGTGCTCGGGCAGATGAACAGGTTCTGCGCCAGACGCTCCAGCACCGGCACCAGCGCCTCCGGCACGACCAGCCAGCCGAGGCGCCAGCCTGTCATGTTGAAGTACTTGCTGAAGCTGTTGATGCTGATGATCTGGTCGTCGAGGGCCAGCGCGCTCTGGCCGAACGCATCGTCGTGGGACAGCCCCAGGTAGATCTCGTCGATCAGGGTGATGCCGCCGCGGTGGCGCACGACCTCGTGGATGCGGCGCAGTTCGTCGGGTGCGATCGAGGTGCCGGTGGGGTTCGAGGGCGAGGCCAGCAGCACGCCGCGCGTCTTCTCGGTCCACGCCGATTCCACCTTGTCGGCGCTGAGCTGGTAGCGCTCGGCGGCCGTGGTGGGCACCAGCACGGCGGTGCCTTCGGCGGCGCTCACGAAGTGGCGGTTGCAGGGGTAACTCGGGTCCGGCATCAGGATCTCGTCGCCGGCCTCGATCAAGGCCAGGCAGGCCAGCTGCAGCGCGGCCGAAGCCCCGGCCGTGACCACGATGCGGCGCGCCGGCACCGAGAGGCCGAAGCGCTGGGCGTACCAGGCGCTGATGCGTTCGCGCAGGGCCTCCAGGCCGGTCGCCTGCGTGTACTGGGTGGCGCCGGCGCGCACGGCGCGGGCGGCCGCTTCCTGCACCAGCGGCGGCGCGGTGAAGTCCGGCTCGCCGATGTTCAAGAAGATCATCGGCCGCTCGGTGTGGGCCACCTCGCGCGCCAGCACGCCGGCGGCCTTGGCGACCTCCATCACGTAGAAGGGCTCGATGCGCTGGGCGCGGGACGCGATCCGCATGGTGCGTGCCGCCTTCAGCCGCGCAGCTTGCCGGCGGCGCGGTCGGCGTCGACCTCGGGGGCGCGCAGCTGGGGCGCCAGGCCGTTGAGCACGCCGTTCACGTACTTGTGGCCGTCGGTGCCGCCGAACTCCTTGGCCAGCTCGACGCACTCGTTGATGACCACGCGCCAGGGCACGTCGGCGCAGTGGCGGAACTCGTAGACACCGATCCACATCACCGCATGCTCGATGGGCGAGATCTCCTCGAGCTTGCGGTCGAGCAGCGGCGCGATGAGGCCATCGAGTTCCGCCGACTCGCGGATCGACCCGTGCAGCAGCGCGTCGTAATGGGCCGAGTCGGCCTTGTGGAAGCCCGACAGGTCGCGCGTGAAGGCGTCGATGGACTCGGGCTCATTGCGGCCGACGAGGTGCTGGTACAGCGCCTGGACGGCGAACTCGCGCGCCCGCGTGCGGGCGGAGCGGGACGAGGCCTTGCGCGGCGCGCCGGCGCGCGGGGGCGGCGTGGTCTCGCTCATGCCGCGGCCGCCATGTTCTTGACCAGCAGCGCCATCTCGACGGCGACCTGGGCGGCGTCGCGGCCCTTGTCGGTCTGGCGCGCCACGGCCTGCTGCAGGTTCTCGGTGGTCAGGATGGCGTTGGCGATCGGCAGGTGATGGTCGAGTCCGATGCGGGTCACGCCGGCGCCGGATTCGTTGGCCACGAGTTCGAAATGGTAGGTCTCGCCACGGATGATGCAGCCCAGCGCGACGAGCGCGTCGTAGCCGCCGCGCCGGGCCATCGCCTGCAGCGCCAGCGGCACTTCGAGCGCACCCGGCACCAGATGGTGGTCGATGCGCTCGGCCTTCACGCCGAGCCGGGCCAGTTCGGCCACGCAGGCCGAGGCCAGCGCGTTCGTGATGTCTTCGTTGAAACGGGCCTGCACGATGCCGATCCGCAGGCTGCTGCCGTCGAGCGGGCCGGCCGCTCCCTTGTTGGCGTTGAACATTTTCTTGGGTCTATTCTTTGGTGATGTAGCCGGCGATCTCCAGGCCGTAGCCCGCCGCCATGCTGGGCATGCGACGCGGTGTGCCCATGAGTTGCATCTTCTGCACGCCGCACTCGCGCAGCACCTGGGCGCCGACGCCGTAGCTTCGCAGGTCCATGCGGCCGCGTTCGGGGGCCTGCGCCGGCCGCGCGGTGCCCTCGAACTGGGCGAGCAGTTCGGCGGCGCTCTCGCCGCAGTTGAGCAGCACGGCCACGCCCTTGCCCTCGGCCGCGATGTGGGCCAGGCTGGCATCCAGGCTCCAGGAGTGCATGGGGCGCTCGAGTTCAAGCGCGTCGAGCACCGAGAGCGGCTCGTGCACGCGCACCGGGATCACCTCGTCCGCGCCCCACTGGCCGCGCACCAGCGCGAGATGCACGCCGTGGCTGGGCTTGTCCTCGAAGGCATGGAGGGTGAACCAGCCGTGCGTGGTGCGGATCTCGCGGCTGCCGACGCGCTCCACCAGCGTTTCGGTTCGGCTGCGGTATTCGATGAGCGCGGCGATGGTGCCGATCTTCAGCCCGTGCTCGGCTGCGAACAGCTGCAGGTCGGGCAGGCGGGCCATGGTCCCGTCCTCGTTCATCACTTCGCAGATGACCGAGGCGGGCGAGCAGCCGGCCATGGCGGCGAGGTCGCAGCCGGCTTCGGTGTGGCCGGCGCGCATGAGCACGCCGCCATCGACCGCCTGCAGGGGGAAGATGTGGCCGGGCTGCACCAGGTCGGCCGCGACGGCATCCGGCGCGACGGCGGCCTGCACGGTGCGCGCACGGTCGGCGGCGGAGATGCCGGTGGTCACGCCTTCGGCCGCCTCGATGGACACGGTGAAGGCGGTCGAGTGCTTGGCCCCGTTGCGCGTCACCATGGGCGGCAGGTTCAGGCGCTCGCACATCTCGCGCGAGAGCGTCAGGCAGATCAGCCCGCGGGCGTGGCGGGCCATGAAGTTGATGGCCTGCGGCGTGACGTGGTCGGCGGCGAGGACGATGTCGCCCTCGTTCTCGCGGTCTTCCTCGTCGACCAGGATGACCATGCGGCCGGCCCGCATGTCGGCCACGATCTCCTCGATGGAGGAGATGGGCGCGGCTTCGATCGGGGCCTTGCGGCCGGCGGCGGGGTTCAGGGAGGTGACGGAGGCGTTCATGGCTGCGAACCGTTGGTGGGCAGGGCGCCGGCCTGGAGCATGCGCTCCACGTAGCGGGCGACCGTGTCGATTTCGAGGTTGACGTGGCTGCCGGCGCGCAATTGCCCCAGGCCGGTGTGTTCGACGGTGTGGGGGATGAGGTTGATGCTGATCTCGGTGCCCTCGGCCGCGTCCTTGACGCTGTTGACCGTGAGGCTCACGCCGTTGACGGTGATGGAGCCCTTGTAGGCCAGGAAGCGGGCAAGGGCCGGCGGGGCCACGATTCGCAGTTCCCAGCTTTCGCCCTGCGGCGCGAAGTGGCTGACGGTACCGATGCCGTCGACGTGGCCCGAGACGATGTGCCCGCCGAGCCGGTCGTGGGCGCGCAGCGCCTTCTCGAGATTGACGGCGGTGCCGGCATCGGCCAGGCCGGCGGTCTTGTCCAGCGATTCGGCCGAGATGTCGATGGTGAACTGGCCGGCCGCGGGATCGAAACTGGTGACCGTCATGCACGCGCCGTTCAGCGCGATGCTGTCACCGAGCCCCACGTCGTCCAGGTAGCCCGGCGGTGCCGAGATGGCCAGGCGCTTGCCGTGGGCGGAGGAGGAGCCGAGGTCGTGGACGGCGGCGATGCGCCCCACGCCGGTGATGATGCCGGTGAACATAACCCGGCATTTTCGCAGAGAAGCGGGAAAGCGCTTCGGGCAAACCCTAGAAGGCGTCCCGGCCCGTCACACGGGCGACGATGCGCAGGTCGTCGCCCAGGCGGTCCGCCGACCGGAATTCGAGCGGGAGCGCGTCCGAGAGCGAGCTCAGCGGCCCGCCCGCGAAGGCGTGGGTGGCGATGCCCATACCGTCGCCGAGCAGCTTCGGGGCGAGGTACAGCAGCAGTTCGTCGAGCAGGCCCTCGCGCATCAGGGAGCCGTTGAGCTTGTGCCCGGCCTCGACGTGCAGCTCGTTCACCTCGCGGCGTGCCAGGTCGGCCATCAGGGCGGGCAGGTCGACCTTGCCTTGCGCGTTCGGCAGGTAGGTGACCGTCGCGCCGCGCGCCTCCAGCGCCGCGGCCTTGGCGTCGTTTCGGGTGGCGGCGTAGATCCAGACGGCGCGAGGCGCCATGAAGAGTTGGGCCGCCGGCGGCGTCTGCAACTGACTGTCGACCACCACGAGCTGGGGTTGGCGGGCCGTTTCCGCATGCCGGACGTCCAGGCGGGGGTCGTCGTCGAGCACCGTGCCGACGCCGGTCAGGATGGCGCTCGCGCGGGCACGCCAGGCGTGGCCGTCGGCACGCGCGGCCTCGCCGGTGATCCACTGGCTGACGCCGTTGGGCAAGGCGGTCTTGCCGTCCAGCGAAGCCGCGGCCTTGAGCCGCACCCAGGGGGTCTTGCGCACCATGCGGCTGAAAAAGCCGATGTTCAGTTCACGCGACTGCATGGCGCCCGGGCCCACCTCCACCTCGACGCCCGCAGCCCGCAGCCGCTCGAAGCCCTGGCCGGCGACGAGCGGATTGGGGTCGGCGATCGAGGCGACGACCTTGCGGATGCTGGCTGCGACGAGCGCGTCGCAGCAGGGCCCGGTGCGGCCGTGGTGCGAGCAGGGCTCGAGGGTGACGTAGGCGATCGCGCCCGCGGTGGCATGGCCGCGCGCCGCGGCGTCGCGCAACGCCATGATTTCGGCGTGCGGGCCGCCCCGCTGCTGGGTGTGGCCCTGGCCGAGGATGCGGCCCTCGGCATCGGCAATCACGCAGCCCACACGGGGGTTGGGGTCGGAAAGCGGGGTGGCTTGCCGCGCATGGGTCAATGCTAGGTCGATCAACAAGGCTGCGGCTCGGCGCGAGGAGAAGCCATCATTAGATCATCGCGTCCAGCACTCTGCCTTGAGATCGTCCGACGAGCCCGGGGCGCCGGCGCCGCGCTCGCCCGTGTGGCTGAGGGTCAAGGCGCCGCACTTGTCGGCAGCCTGGGAACCCCGGGGTGTGGCCGAGAGAAGGAAGGCCGAGCCGGCGGCGTCGGTGTTGCCCAGGCTGATGTCGTAGGTGGCCGAAGGCACGGTCCTCAGCTCGGCGGGGAAGTTGCCGACGCTCGCCGTGGGCAGGTAGCTGCCTGTCGACGTGGCCACGCGTTCCAGCCATTGCGCCGCCTGGAGCAGGGCCGCACGCGCCTCGGCGCGGTTGCCGCGGCGAACGTAGTCCTGGTAGCCCGGCACGGCGATGGCCGTGAGGATGGCGACCACGGCGACGACGATCATCGCCTCGATGAGTGTGAAGCCCGCGACGGCATGGGCTGCCCGAGCGCACGGGGACGGTGTCGTCATTGCACCTGCCTCCAGGACGGTCGCAAGAAGAGTTTGCCCAGCAGACGTCGGGCGGGCGGCTTGGGCGTGCCGGGCGCGGCATAGGGCTGCTCCCTGGCGTCGTCCCTCAGCCGCAGGTCCAGGCCCGTCAGGACCCGGGAGCCGTTGGCGGTTCCGCCCGCTCCGGCGTCGTAGGCATAGATCTGCGAGTTGGGCGCGTTGCCGTTGATCGCATTGAGGGTGGTCAGGTAGGCCTGGCCGCCGGCGGTCGATGCCTCGCAGGTCTCGACGTTCGGGTCGGTACCGATGGCCGGGATGGTGCTGCGGATGTCGACCAGATCGCCATCGAACCAGCGGAGGTTGTCGGTCACGCGTTCGCGCGACACCGGCAGGTCGAGGTACCAGCCTCGCCGGGGCGTGCCGTCACCGTTCTCGATAGGGTTGGACGACACGCCGTAGACGGCCGACGCCGTGTCGGTCGTTCTTCCCACGGCAGCGGTGCCGATGGTCTGCCGAACCAGCGATGCGCGGCCGTCCGACACCGCTGCGCCGGCGCCCGTTGCCAGCGACACCGCGCCCAGCGTGGGGCCCTCCTTCACGGCAATCGCCGTGTTGTCGTGGATGCCGTAGACGGTCTGGGTCTGGGTCGACGCCCGGTCGGCATCGCTCAGCGTGCGCCCTGTTCCGAAAACGACCATGAGGCCACCCTTCGGATGCGCGACGTAGACCGGCGCGGACGTGATGGGTTGGCGCGCTGGCGTTTCGGCCGCGTCCATTGCCGCATAGAGGGGGCTGCCCGAGAGCGCGACCTTCCAGTTGCCGGCCGTGGCCGAACTGAGGTCGAACTTCCAGAGGTTGCCGCGCAAGTCGCCGGCATAGGCGACGTCCGGCACGTTGTCGCCGTTGAGGTCGACGAGCCTGGGCGCCGACAGGCCGTTGCCGTTGTTGCCGGCGTTGTCCGCCGCGATCTTGAGCAGTTCCCTGGCGCCATCGAGGTACTGGATCAGGAGCATGGCCTTTTCGGAGCTGCTGTTGTAGCCGTTGCCCATCACCAGCGCCCAGCGCCCGTCGTTCATGCGTGTGATCTGCCGGGAGATGCCGGGGTCGGAGCGCTCCGTGACCGGCTCGCTCATGATGTGGCCGACGTCGGCGTCCACTGCGCCCGTCTTGTCCATCCACACGATGGCCGATGCATTGGCCACCGAAAACTGCGCCGGGTCGGTCACGTCCAGCACGAAGTAGCCTTTTCCACCAGCGCCCAGGCTGCCGGCCAAGGCGGTCTTCCAGGCCGAGCCGTTCCACCAGTCACCGGACAAGGGCGAGCCGTCGACGTAGTAGCGATGGACGTAGGCCGGCTGCGTCAGCTCCGGCAACGCGGCATGCAGGCCTTCCGGAATGTAGGCCAGCCTCTCGACGCCGCTTGCGGCATCGAAGGCGTGGAGCATGCCGTCGTTGCCGCCGACGTACAGCATGGGTGGCCGCGCACTGCGGGAGGATCGGAACGCCGCGTAGTCGTTGTGGGTGTAGCCGCTGGCCGGCTGTCCGTCGAGGTACCAGAGCCTCGAGTTCACGATGTCGCCCTGGCGCGAGCCGCGGTTGCGGAACGGCCCCGGCGTTGCCGCGGACTGTTCCCTGCGGCGGTCGCCTCTCACATAGGCCATGCGATCCTGCGCGGTGGCGTCGGCAGTCGTGCTGGTGTCGAGGATGCCGCCGACCGTCCTCAACGCCGTCTTCTGCGCTGCGGAGAGGCTCGACCACACCCAGGGGATTGCGCTGGACACGGGAGCGCCGCCTGCGGTCGGCTCGGTCTTGTGCGAGAGCACGAGTCGATGCTCGGGCCAGGCGGCATCCTGCTCGTCCATCAGGTCGGCCGTGGTCTTCGACCGGGTGGTGGGGGGTGTGCCGTCCGTGATGGCGCCCCACTTCCATTGGGAGGCCTGGGTGCCGACAGCCGCCATGCCTGGCTGGAGTTCGTCCCGACGCACATGGCCGCTCCAGTCCTTGGCCCGGAAACCGGCGCTGAAGGCTGCGGAGCCTTGCCGGGTCGAGCGGGAACTGCCCGCCAGCGATGTCGTCGGCGTGGCCGGGTCCTGCAGGATGTCGTCGATGATGTCCTTGAAGGCATTCACCAGATCCTGCGAGGTCCGCGCCGGGATGAACTTTCCCCGGCTGTTGATCGCCATGTGCCACAACTCGGTCTTGCGGCTCTGGTTGTAAACGCCGCCGATGAAGGGACTCGGCCCCACCGGGTCGGGCCAGCCCTGGGTGCCGGTCACGAGCGCCGGAAAGGAGCCCGCGTAGGTGTCGCCGCCCCACGCCGGGTAGCTGCCGTAGTCCGTCCCCGTGGTCGGCCAGGCTGCCGCATCGCGGAAGCCGATGGTGTAGGTCGTCATGTGCTGCCAGGTGGCCGGGTCGTTCCTGGGATTCCAGTACTCGGGAAGACTGACCGAGGTGCTTCCGCTCGTGAACGTTTCCGCACCGCTGTGGCGGATGCGGGGCGACACCTTCTTCGCCAGCCCGGTCAGGTCGGTGGCCCAGTAGTAGAAGGCCAGGTCGGCCATCGTGCTGAGCGTTCCGCCATTGACGAGGGCGCCTCCCCAGGCGTCCCGGAAGATGCGGGTGGAGGGGCTGGATGTGTCGTAGACCGTGCCGTCCGGCAGCGTCAGGACCGCGCCGTCTGCGTTGCCGCCACCGCGCGTGACGGCGTCGCCCACCACGCCATGGTTCCAGCCCCCATCGGTCATCAGCAGGCTGTACGACTTCCTGCAACTCAGCACGGGTTGCAGTGTCGAGCCGGGAATGCTGGCCCAGGGTCCGAGGACATCCTTGACCGAGCTCAGGCGGTAGTGGTCCGCCGCTGCGATGTAGGCCTGGTGGGTCGGCGTGTTGCCGCTGGCATGCAGGCCGACGGGGAAGGTCCCTTCGTTGCGGTTCACCCAATCGAGAAAATTGGATCGGTGGGTGCTGTCCAGCACCCTGACGCCGTTCAGTCCATTGCAGCCGCCCGTGCTGCTGGGAATGGTCGTGCAGCGGTTCATTGCATTCCAGCCCAGGCGGATGGCGCCGTCGGGCAGGTTGGAAGCGGTGAATGCCGCGTTCAATGCCGCCTTCAGCGTGGCCATGGAATCGCCGGCCATGCTTCCCGAGTCGTCGAGCGTCACGATCACATTCGGTGCCGGCGGCTTGGCGACCGTGCCGGCTGGTGCCGTGCTGAGCGCGACAGGCGCGGCCGCGGCGTGCACTGCCAGTGACCACACCGCCGCCTGTGCCACCACCGACCGCGAGGCGCGCCAGCGTCGCAGGAAATTCATGTCTCGTGCCCTCCCCAAGTAGCTGATTCATTCTTTGCGGCGCGCTTGCCTAGGAGCTGGTGCGGCGCCAGACCACGGTCGACTGGAGCACGGCCTGTGTTCCCGACTTCAGGCCCGATGCGACCGCCGTGATGCGATAGACGCAGGGGCTGGTGGCATCCGGCGCGAAACTGCGGGCGGCTCCGCCGTTGCGCAGCGCGGCCGATAGGTCGTACGGCAGCAGTTCCACCCAGTACCAGGCCTTGTCTGCGGACCTGACGAGCAAGGGATTGCCCACCGTGCCGGCTTTCGCGCCGGTGTAGTCGCCATAGCGCGCCGCCTGGGTCTTCATGAGGGCGAGCTGGGCCTTGTCCATCCAGAATTCCGTGGTGGGCACCGACGCCGAGGCGGCATCCCTGGACAGCGTCGTGATGGGCGCGCAGATGCCGGCAACGCAGGGCGGCGAACTCCCGCCGAGCACGGCTTGCAGGTCGTGCACTTCGGATTCGCTCTCGGGATAGAAGCTCTTGCGGGTCGCCTTGTCGAACTGGCCCCACGCGCGGCAGTTGGCCGTGGCATCGGCCGTGCAGGGCGTGCCGTCCGCGCGGATGCCCTGGATGTCCATTTCCGCATCGCGCAGCAGGGCATGGGCGGCTTCCAGCGCCCGCTGGTAGTCGCTGTCGTTGCCGACCACCACTTCATTGAGCAAGGCCGAACGGGAGGCCCACAGGACGAGCAGGGTGGTGAGGAGGACGAGCACAAGGACGACAAACACGGCGACGCCGCGCTGGCGCGAGAACGTTTGGCCCCGCATCACTCGAGCGGCCCCGCGACCCGCAGGTCGAACACGTTGCGATAGACCAGATGCACGAAGCCGTTGCGAAGCCGGGGGACGCCCTGGCAGTCCGGGTAGCTGCTGCCCGCGTCGGGCATCTTCTCCGTGCCTTGCATGTCCAGGCAGATCTCGACGGCCTTGACGGAGGCCCAGAGCTGTGCGGCCTCGACCTGTTTCGCGTTCAGGATCTGGCTGTCGGCGCCGTTCAGGACGCGGTAGTTGACCTGGAAGCCCGCGACGTTCTGGATCAAGGACTGGACCGTGGATGGCGTGGGCGCGCACCGGAGTTCACCTTTCTCGAGCCAGAAGGTGGCTTCGATCTTGTCCGTGGTGGGCCTGTTGCCGATGCAGTCGCGGTTCTGGGTGTTGGGCAGCAGCGGGGCGACCGTGGTCGACGTCGACAACCTGGCGCCCTGGACATCGTCGCCGCCGTGCACCGCCGCGAAGGTGACACCGTAACCCGTGTAGGTGCTCGCAAATGAAAACAGCTGTGTCGCGGCATCCATCGTGGGGTCGATGGCACCGGCCTGGCGCAGCTGCAGGCCGATCACCCGCAGCGCATACGACGCCTGTTGCTGGAGTTGGCTGATGTCGCCGACCGAGGCCGAAGCGCCGCGAGCCACCACGAGCGTGCCGACGGCAGCCAGGATGACCAGAAGACCCAGCGTCATGCCGGCCAGCAACTCGATCAGCGTGACGCCGCGCGACGCCTGTCGCACCGGGCGCGCCCGGCGATGGCATGCGCCGGGTTCAGGGCTGCACATAGACCAGGTGGCAGATCTTTCCGGCATTGCACTTGACCGCGGCCGGCGAGTTGGCCGGCACGAACGCGTATGCGTAGTCGGCGGCATGGGCGTTCGCGTCGGATTTTTCGTTGGCGCGCCAGCCGACCATCACGCCGAGCTGGCGCTTGTTGGCCAGCGCCTCGTCGATGGCCTCGAAGATCCTGGCTTCACCTGAAGGAAGCACCTGGGCGACGGTGAGCTTCCACTGCCGCAGGTCCCACCGCGCGAGCTCGCCGGGTGCGCACGCGGAGCTCCTGCAGTCGCCCGTGGCCGGCAGGTCCGTCCAGTCCGACACATAGGCCGTGAGCTGGGAGTAGCCCCCGGGGTTGGTCTTGATCCGCTCGGTAAGGTCTTCGACAAGGCGAACGGCTTGCGCGCGGCGGACACCGGTCTGCGTGTCGGCCAACGTGCGCAACTGGGCGCCGAGCATGCCCAGCACGCCGACCGCCAGGATCACGAGGGCCACCAGAGACTCCAGCAGCGTCATGCCCTGCTGGTCTCGAAAGGAGCCGGCGCGAGTGCGCGCGGATTGCCGCCGGAGACTCATGAACACGCCTCGCTGGATTGACGGATCCGGCCCCCACCGCTCACGCAGATGTAGGTGGCGGTGTCGCCGGGCGGGTCGGTGGCCCTCAGCGTGACGCCGAACGCCCCCAAATTGTTCGCCTCGCCCCAGCGGTTGAAGCTCAGGGATGCTTTCTGCACGCTGAGAGTGACGTTGACGCCCTTGGGCACGGGGGAGGTCTGGAGAAGCGTGTCTCCTGCATTGCGTGCGCCGTCGCCATTGGCATCGACGAACAGCTCCCAGCCACAACTCCAGTCCGGGTTGCCCGCGCTCGTGGTGCAACCGGTGGCCGTGGATTTCCGGAGTGTGACGTTGCCGCCGCGCTTGATGCCCTCGACACGTGCGAGGTAGATGGTGGCAACCAAGTCTTCGACGGCCCGCCTGACGCGGTAGCGTCTGACCATGTCGGTGAACGACGGCAGCGCGAGCGCAGTCAAGACGGCCAGAATGGCCACCACGACCATCAATTCGATGGCCGTGAAGCCGCGTTGCGGCCCGTATTCCTCCCTGCGCTGCACCGCGATACGAGCGTATCGATGCAACATGGCGGCGATGCTACGGCGCGCCACCAAAAAAAGAAGCCGGCTTCAGACAGGCGGCGTCGAATGCACGACGAATGGCGCGGTGCTCTGCCAAACGGGGCAGATCCCGCTACCTTGCGGCCCCGCGCCGGGTTCTGCCGCCACAGCCCTTTCACCCCAGCGCGCTCAGATGTCCTTCAAGAGCTGCCTGAACTCTTCGACATCCTCGAAGCTGCGGTACACCGATGCGAAGCGGACGTAAGCGACCTTGTCCAGCTTCTTCAACTCGCGCATCACCAGCTCCCCGAGCCTGTGCGAGGCGATTTCCCGGTCTGCGCTGGCGAGCAGCTTCTGTTCGATGCGAAGCAGGGCGTCGTCGATCTGTTCGATGCTCACGGGCCGCTTGCGCAAGGCCAGCATCATCGACGCACGTACCTTGCCGGCGTCGAAGTCGGCGCGGCTGCCGTCCTTCTTGACGACCACCGGGTAGTTGACATCCGGCCGCTCGTAGGTGGTGAAGCGCTTGTCGCAGGCGCCGCACTGGCGGCGGCGGCGCACGAAGTCGCCGTCTTCCGAGACGCGGGTCTCGACGACCTGCGTCTCGGGGTGGCCGCAGAAGGGGCACTTCATACCGCTGCGGCCACTCTCGTGCTCAACGGTAGACCGGGAAGCGGCTGGTCAAGGCGTGCACCTTGGCGCGCACCGACTCGATGTTGGCGGCGTCGCGCGGGTTGTCCAGCACGTCCGCGATCAGGTTCGCGGTGATGCGGGCCTCCTCGTCCTTGAAGCCGCGCGTGGTCATGGCCGGCGTCCCGACCCGCACGCCGCTGGTGACCATCGGCTTCTCGGGGTCCTTGGGGATCGCGTTCTTGTTGATGGTCATGTGGGCGCTGCCCAGCACGGCCTCGGCTTCCTTGCCGGTGATGCCCTTGGCGCGCAGGTCGACCAGCATCACGTGGCTCTGCGTGCCGCCGCTCACGATGCGCAGGCCGCGCTCGGTCAAGGTCCTGGCCACGATGTCCGCGTTCCTGACCACCTGTTGCTGGTAGCTCTTGAACTCTGGCGCCAGCGCTTCCTTGAAGGCCACGGCCTTGGCCGCGATCACGTGCATCAGCGGACCGCCCTGCAGGCCAGGGAAGATGGCGCTGTTGATCGCCTTTTCGTGCTGCGACTTCATCAGGATGATGCCGCCGCGCGGACCGCGCAGGCTCTTGTGCGTGGTGGACGTGACCACGTCCGCGTGCGGAACCGGGTTGGGGTAGACACCCGCCGCGATGAGGCCGGCATAGTGGGCCATGTCGACCATGAAGATCGCGCCCACATCCTTCGCCACCTTGGCGAAACGCTCGAAATCGATGTGCAGGGAATACGCGGAGGCGCCAGCGATGATGAGCTTGGGGTGGTGCTCGTGTGCCTTGCGCTCCATCTCGTCGTAGTCGAGCACCTCGTTGGCGTCGAGGCCATAGCTCACCACGTTGAACCACTTGCCGCTCATGTTCAGCGGCATGCCGTGGGTTAGGTGGCCGCCTTCGGCCAGGCTCATGCCCATGATGGTGTCGCCGGGCTTGAGGAAGGCCAGCATCACGGCTTCGTTGGCCGAGGCGCCGCAGTGGGCTTGCACGTTGGCGGCATCGGCGCCGAACAGTTGCTTGACGCGGTCGATGGCCAGCTGCTCGGCGATGTCGACGAACTCGCAGCCGCCGTAGTAGCGCTTGCCGGGATAGCCCTCGGCGTACTTGTTGGTGAGCTGGGAACCCTGCGCGGCCATGACGGCCGGCGAGGCGTAGTTCTCGCTGGCGATCAGCTCGATGTGGTGTTCCTGGCGGGCGTTTTCCTGCTGGATGGTGGCCCAGATCTCGGGGTCGGTCTGTTCGACCAGGATGTCGCGGTGGTACATGGCAGTCCTTCGATGAAGATGGTCCTTGCGGGTTCAAACCAGACAAGGGCTGCCCAGGCGAACGGCTGAACGCCTGCGGAGCAGGCGGTGCGCTTCCCAGTGGTCATTCCACGTCAGAGCAGGCGGCCGTCACCGTGGGTGAGGGCGCTGCGCCTATCGCCAGTCGCGCACGTCAGGAGTGTAGCCGAGAGCCTGCATCCCGCAGGCCGCAGGCGCCTCAGGAGGCCGACAACAGGGCCACCTTCTGCTCGGCGCCTTCCGGCTTGGCAGGGGCCACCACGGGCAGGGGCTGCGGCCTCACATTGGGGGGCAGCGTCGGGACCGCGCGGCCGCCGGCCACCTGCTGCAGGCGCGCGTGCTCGGCGAGCACCTTGCCGGCATAGCCCCCGTCGTCCTCGAGATTCGCGGCGCCCACGTAGTAGCGCAGGCCGCCTTCGAGCGAGCCGGCGCGGGCGATGCATTCCTGCAGGACCTTCACGCCGACGCGCATGTTCGTGACCGGGTCGAAGGCGGTGAGGATGCCGCCGGCGCTTTCGTATTTGTCGCCGTGGACGCGGGTCATGACCTGCATCAGGCCCTGGGCGCCGACGTGGCTCTGTGCGAACGGGTTGAAGCTCGATTCGACGGCCATGATGGCCAGGATGAGGGTCGGGTCGAGCTTGGTCTTGCCGCCGATCTCGTACGCCTCGGCCACCAGCACGCTCAGCGGTTCCACCGCGACGCGGTACTTCTTGCTGAGCCAGTAGGCCACGGCGGCCTGCTGCTTCGGCAGTTCGGCCGGGCTCGCTGCCGTGGTCCGCTCGATCGCGTTGGGCTGGAGGTCGGTCGGCTCCGGCACGGGCTTGCGCGACTCCACCCAGGCCACGAGCCGTTGCTCGCCGGCGTGCTGCAGGTCGGGGCGGGCGATCAGCGCGACGACGACGAACACCAGGGCCAGGCCGATGAGGGCGAAGCCGTTGTGCGTGATCTCGAAAAAGCCGTCGGCGATGTCGCCGGCCACAGTCCGCAGACTTCGGGCGCCGGCTTGCAGGGCCTGTCTCATTCTTCGCTCTTCCTTTCGGTGCGGTGTCGAGCGGGGACAGGCGCCGTGAGGTGGCGTCCGGCCTTGCATCGATACGTCGCTTGGATTGGTAGGAACCGGCGGGTGCTGCGGAGGTTTGCGCACTGTGCCGGTCTCGCCGGGGAGTCCGGCGGCGGTGGGGGCCCGAAAAGGACACAAGCGAAGTCCTGGGGCACCGCGCATTCTAAAAACCGCTTAATACCTGGTCAATACTTAAGAATTCACTCTTTATGCTAATAGGGCATGTTCGAAGATCCCCATGGGCCGGCGCGGCGCGATAAAGAAATCGACTTGCGCCGTCCTGTGCCAAGGCCTAATCTGGCGTTGCCTGTGCATTCAGGCGCTTGCCAAGGCCCAAGGATCGACGTGGCGTTTCCGCCCAACCGGTCTGCCAGCCGAGGCCCCCAACGGTGGCAATCTCTTGCCACCTGCAAGGGCGGAACCATTGACCTTCCGTCCGAGCAAAGAGATGGCAGCGGACTTGAGCCGGCCATCAAGCCCGGTGGCAAGACTTCACGGTCGAGCCGCCGGGCTTTTTCATTTGGGGGGAACAGCCATGCACTTCGGGCACACTCAGCCGTGATGAAGAACGCTGCTTGGCTGACACAGAACAAATGGGGGCGGCGCGGGATCGTCGCGTTGGCGTCGATCCTGGCGTTGTGGGCGGTGCTCTGGCTGGCTGTCCCGCCCATCGCCAAGAGCCAATTGCAGAAGATCGCCAGCGAAAAGCTCGGCCGCACGGTCACCGTCGGCAAGGTCGACTTCAAGCCCTGGAGCCTCGAGCTCACCATCGACGAGTTGCGCATCGCGTCCGCGCAGGCGGGCGCACCGCCGCAGGTCGAAGTCCGCCGCCTGTATGCCGATGCCGAGTTGCAATCCGTGCTGCGACTGGCGCCGGTGATCGATGCCGTCAGCATCGAGGGGCCGACCGTGCGGCTTGCCCATTTGGCCGACGGCAGGTACGACATCGACGACATCCTGTCCCGTTTCGCGCCCAAGCCCGGCGATCCGCCACCGGGTGAGCCGCAGCGCTTCGCCATCTACAACATTGCCATCACCGGCGCCGCGGTCGATTTCGACGACCAGCCCGTCAAGCGCAAGCACGAATTGCGCGACCTCGAACTCAAGGTCCCGTTTATCAGCAACCTGGCGTCCAAGCGCGAGGTCAAGGTCGAGCCCAAGCTGGCGTTCGTGCTCAACGGCTCACGCTTCGACTCGTCCGCCTTCAGCACTCCCTTTGCCGACAACCGCAAGACCGACGCGCAACTGCGCTTCGCCGACCTGGACCTCGCGCCCTACCTGGGCTATGTCCCGAGCAGCCTGCCCGTGAAGGTGCTGGCCGGCACGCTGGGTGCCGACCTGAAGGTGGACTTCGAGCGCGCCAACGCGGCGGCGTTGAGCATCAGCGGCACCGTCGAGGCCCGCAACATCAAGGTGGCCGACGCGCAGGGCCGCGATCTGCTCGGCTTCGGTTCGCTCAAGATCGGCCTGGCCGACGTCCGCCCGCTGGACCGCAAGGTCCACCTGGGCAGCGTGGCGCTGGCCGACCCGCAATTGGCCGTGGCCCGCGACGCCGCCGGCAAGCTCAACCTGTTGGCCACCAACCCGGCCACCGGTGCGACGGAAAAGGTCGCGCCTCCCGCAGCAGCGGCGAGCGCTCCCGCCCAGAATGCGCCGCAACCTGCTGGCTGGGCAGTGCAGGTCGACAAGGTGGCGCTCCAGGGCGGCAGCGTGACCTGGCGCGACGAGACCACGCAGCCCGCCGCGGCCGTGCAGATCAAGGACATGCAGGTCGAGGCGAGCGACATCGTCTGGCCCATGGCGAAACCGGCGCGCTTCGGCGGCTCGCTCAACCTGGCGGGCGCGCCCTTCAAGTTCCAGGGCGAGGGGACCGACCAGGCGGCGCAGGTCCGGACCGAGGTCGAGGCGCTGCCGCTCTCGCTGGCTGCTCCCTACCTGGCCAAGAGCCTCGAGCCCACGCTCGATGGCAGGCTGGGCGGCCAGGTCGATGTGGCCTGGGCGGCGCCCAACCTGCAGCTTCATGCCCGCAAGGTCTCGGTCGACAACCTGGCGCTGACGCAGGGCAAGACCGCCCTGGCGAGTGCCGGGCGCTTCGAGATTGCCGACGCGAAGGCCGACCTGACGGCCCACACGCTGGCGATCGCCAGCTTCACCGCGACCAACCCCAAGGTCCGCATCGAGCGCGATGGCGAAAAGCGCTGGATGTTCGAGCGCTGGATGCGCACGCCCGCGGGCGGCGGCGCCGCCCCCGTGGCCGCGCCCAAGGCGCCGGCCGCCGAGGCGGCGCCGGGCAGCGCCAAGCCCTGGCAACTCAGCATCGCCACGCTGGCCGTGGACAACGGCGCGGTCAGCTACGCCGACAAGGCCAACGCCAGCACCCCGGTCGAGGTCGAGCTCACCGCGCTCAAGCTGAAGGTCAACAAGCTGGCGCCGGACACGGCGACGGTGTCGCCCGTCGAGCTGTCGGGCCGGCTCGGCGCGGGGCGCCGAGCCGATCCTGGCCGTTTCGACTTCAAGGGCCAGGTGGTGCTCAAGCCGCTGTCGGCCGAGGGGCGGCTGGAGACTTCGGCCATTCCCTCGCATGCCTTCAAGGCCTACTACGCCGACACGCTCAACGTCGACATCCGCCGCTCGTACACCAATTACCGCGGCACCGTGCGCTTCGCCCAGCTGCCGGCCGGCATCAGCCTCAAGCTGGCCGGCGACACGGCCATCGAGGACTTCCGCGCCAACAGCGCCACGCTCACGCAGAAGGGCAGCTTCGGCGACGGCAACCAGCAACTGCTGGGCTGGAAGGCGCTGAGCCTGCGCGGCCTGCAGGTCGACCTGTCGCCGGGCGCGCCGCTCAAGGTGGATGTGCGCGAGACCACGCTCACGGACGTGTTCGCGCGGATCATCGTCGAGGAGAGCGGCCGGCTCAATCTCCAGGGCCTGACCAAGAAGGGCGCCGAAGAATCGGCGGCGGCCGATGCGTCCAGGCAGGACCCCGCAACCCGGCGCCAGCGCGGCGGCGCCACGGTGACCACCAACGAGCCGGCGGCCGCGCCGGCCAGGCCGGTGTCGGCCGAGGAAATGGTGGGCGGTGCGGCGCCCGCAGCGCCCGCGGCCACGGTTGCGCGCGCCGAGGCAGCGCCCGACCCGATGGCGCCGGTCATCAACTTCGGGCCGGTGAGCGTGGTCAACGGCAAGGTCGACTTCACCGACCTGTTCATCAAGCCCAACTATTCGGCCGACCTGAGCGAGCTCACCGGCAAGCTCAGCGCCTTTTCGTCCCGGCCCAGGGACGGCCAGCCCGCGCTGGCGGACCTGGAGTTGCGCGGCAAGGCGCAGCAGACCGCGTCGCTGGAGATCACCGGCAAGCTCAACCCGCTGGCCAAGCCGCTGGAGCTGGACATCACCGCCAAGATGCGCGACCTCGACCTGCCGCCGCTGTCGCCTTACTCGGTGCGCTATGCCGGCCACGGGATCGAGCGCGGCAAGCTCAGCCTGGACGTGAACTACAAGGTGGCGCCGGACGGCCGCCTGACGGCCACCAACAACCTCGTGCTCAACCAATTGCAGTTCGGCGAGGAAGTGAAGGGCGCCCCCAACAGCCTGCCGGTGCGGCTGGCGGTGGCGCTGCTGGCCGACCGCAACGGCGTGATCGACGTCGACCTGCCGCTGTCCGGCTCGCTCAACGACCCGCAGTTCAGCGTCGGCCCGCTGATCTGGAAGGCGGTGCTCAACCTCATCGCCAAGGCGGTCACGGCGCCCTTCAGCCTGTTGACAGGCGGCCTGGGCGGCGGGGGCGGTGACTCCAGCACCGTGCCCTTCGATCCGGGCAGTTCGGCCCTGACGCCCACCGCCACGCAGGCCCTGGACAAGGTCGTCAAGGCCCTGAACGACCGCCCGGCACTGCGCATGACCGTGGTGGGCGTCTCCAGCTTCGAGAAGGAGCGCGAGGCCTACAAGCGCCAGCGCCTGCGGCAGCTCGCGCTGTCCGAGAAGCGCCGCGTCGCCGTGCGCGCCGGGCAGGACCCGGCCCAGGTCACCCCCGTGAGCGACGCCGAATACCCGCAACTGCTCGAGGCGGTCTACAAGCGCGCCGACATCACCAAGCCGCGCAACATGGTCGGCCTGGCCAAGGACCTGCCCACCGAGGAAATGGAAAAGCTGCTGCTGGCCAGCATCCCGGTCGGCGAGCAGGCGATCCGCGAATTGGCCGTGGCGCGCGGCGCGGCCGTGCGCGACTACCTGCTGGAGCGCAAGCTGCCGTCGGAGAGGCTCTTCCTCGGTGCCGTGCGCACCGACGGGGGCGGTGCCGACTGGAAGCCCGGCGCCGAACTCAGGCTCGATACCCGCTGAGCGCCGGTGGGGCGCCCGCGGCCCCGGCTGACGCGGCCCCCAAGCTCGGAGACAATACGCAGTTCGCGCCGGCCTTGCCGGCGCCTTCGCTTGCGCACCGGATGCACCGGCGCCGGGCCTTCAGCCACACGACACCTTCTCACGCGCAGTGACCCAAGCTACCCCCAAACACGACCTTTCGTCCCTCGACCAGCTCACGGGCGGCGCCTTCACCGCGCCCACCTCGGGCGAGCGAGCGCAGCGCATCCGCGACTGGCTCGCCACCGATCCGGCGACCGAGCTGATGCAGGAGGTCTTCAAGGAGCTCAGCGGGCGCGACAAGGGCGCCGCCCGTGCGCTGCGCGAGCGCCTGGACGAGATCAAGCGCGCCAAGGGCCAGGAGGCCATCTCCGCCGAGTGGTCCGACAAGGCGCGCGCGCTGCTCGAGCAGCCGCGCCTGAATATCGCCGATGCGATGGCCTGGCAGCGCGATGCGGCCAAGGCCGGCGCGCCGCTCTCGCGCGAACCCCTGGCCGGCTTCAAGACGCAGCTGGCCGAGCGCGTCAAGGGCATCGAGGACCTGCAGCACCGCGCGCAGGTGCACCGCGAGGCGGCCGTGCTGCTGGCGCAGCGCTTCGAGGTGTTGTCCACCAAGGGCTGGCAGGATGCCCAGGCTGCCGAGGAGGGCCTGCGCGGCGACGTGCAGCACTGGCTGGCCCAGGCGCAGGAGATCACGCAGGACGCCAACTGGGGCAGCCTCGACGCCCGCTTCGCCCCGCAGCTCGACGCCTCGAAGGCGCAGTTGCAGGTGGTGTCGGACGCTTTTCACAGCGCACTGGCCCAGACCGTGGCCGCTGCGGCCGATGCCGCCGCACCGCTGCCGCCGGTGCCCGTGTGGGCCGACGAGATCCGCGCTGCGCGCGGGCAGCCGCTCGAATCGGCGCCGCCCGCGCCGGCCAAGCCCGCCGCGCCCAAGGTCGACCCGGCCGCACGCACCGCGGCGGAGCAGGCCGTGCAGGCGGCGCTGGCCAAGCTCGAGCAGGAAACCGCCGAAGGCCACGGCAAGGCCAGCCAGGGCGCCGCAGCCGCGCTGCGCGCCGTGCTCAAGGAACACGGCCGTCTGGTCGGCAACGAACTCGAGGCGCGCGTGCATGCCGCGCTGGTGGCCGCCGGCGAACTCGAAGGCTGGCAGCGCTGGAGCGCCGACAAGGTGCGCGAGGAGCTGGTCGTCAAGGCCGAGGCGCTGCTCCATCGGCCCGAGGGCCAGGCGCTGGGTGGCCGGAAGATGCAGGAACAGCTACGCGCCCTGCGCGAGCAGTGGAAGCAGGCCGACCAGGGCGGCGCCCCCAACCATGCGTTGTGGAAGCGTTTCGATGAAGCCTGCAACCAGGCCCACAAGGTGGTCGAGGCCTGGTTGGAGAAGGTGCGCGCCGACGCCGCCGAGCACCGCGCCCAGCGCCTGGCGCTGATCGAGGAACTCAAGGCTTGGGTGGCGGCCCATGCCGATGACGACCTCAAGGCGCGCAACCGCAGCCTGCACCAGTTCGCCGACCGCTGGCGCGATGCGGGCCACGTGAGCGAGAAGGTCTTCGCCGAACTGCAGCCGCTGTGGAACGAGGCCATGGCCGCCGCCCGCGGCCCGCTCGAGGCGGCGCAGAAGGCCAGCGTCGAGCGCCGCCAACAGATGATCGCCGAGGCCACCGAACTCGGCGCCGCGCCGCAGCTGCGCATCGACGCCGTCAAGGCGCTGCAGCAGCGTTGGCAGGCCGAGGCCCAGGCGGTGCCGCTGGAGCGTCGCCACGAGCAGAAACTGTGGGACGCGTTCCGCAAGCCGATCGACGACGCCTTCCAGCGCAAGACGGCCGACCGCGAGCGCGCCGCCGCCGCGCTGGGGGAGCACGACCGTGCCGTGCTCGAGGCCTCCAAGGCGCTCGAGGCGGCCAACGGCACCGGCGACGGGCAGAAGATCCGGGCGGCCATGGCCGCGCTCGAAGCGGCGCTGCGCGGCCAACGTGCTGCGCAGTCGGCCCCCGTGCCCGAGACCACGGCGGCCGCGACGTCCGACGGTCCGGCGCAAGGCGCTACGGACGTGGTGGCGCCCGGCCAGGCCGCAGCCGAGTTCGCGGAAAGCGCGCAGCTCAGCGACGAGGGCACGGCCGATGCCGGCAGCGCGTCGCCCGCCCCGGCGCCCGCGGACCTCGTCGCGCCGGCCGATGGCGCCGACCCCTCGGCGCGCGCCGACGCCGAGGAAGCCCGCGATGCCGCCGCACCCGCAGCGGCTCCCAAGCCGGCAGCACGTCCCGTGGTTGCCGTGCGCGGCGACGACCGGCCAGGCGCCCAGCGCCCGGGCACGGCCGCCGTCCAGGGCGGCCGTGGCCGACCGGGCGACCGGCGGGACGCGCGTGGTGCCCCGGCGGGCCGCGGCAACGACCGTGGCGGCCCCCGCACCGACGACCGCCGAGGCGGCGCCGATCGCTTCGGCGCCGATCGGGGAGGCCGCTTCGGCGACCGCCCGCCGCGTGAAGACCGCGGCCCGCGCCTGGGCGATACCGCCTTCCGCGCACAGCGCGACGCGCTCGAGCATGCCCAGGCGGCCCTGCGCAAGCTCGCCGCGCAGGCGCAGGGCGAGGTCGTCACCCAACTGCTCGGTGCCTGGGAACAGCGCGACGGCGCGGCACTGCCCAGTCCGCACGACCTGGGCCGCGGCGTGTCGGCGTCGGTGCGCTCGCAATGGGCACAGGCCCTCGGCGGCGCGCCCGGCGGCGATGCCGGCGAGGCGCTGCTGCGTCTGGAGATGGCGGCCGACGTGCCGACGCCGGCCGACCAGCTTGACGCCCGCCGCGCGCTGCAGCTCAAGCTGCTGACCCAGCGCAATCAGCCCGGCCCGGCCGAGACCTGGGCGCAGGACGCCGGTCGCGTGCTGGCGACGGCGCACGACGCGGGCAACGCGCGGCGCCTGCAGAGCGCACTGCGCACGCTGCTGCGCAAGGGCTGAGCCCGGGGGCGGCCTCTCGGCCGCCTTGCTGTGGAATCGATCTGCTGGTGGTGCTCGGCCAACGGGCGCCACCAGTTTTTTTCTTGCGGATCTGCCAGGCCGGGCCTGCGCAACGCCCGCGGCTGCCACCCGGCCTCAGGTGCGGTCGGTGCCCTCTTCGGCCTGGCCCAGGAAGAAGGCATCAAACAGCGGCCGCAGCGTCGGCATCTCCGTGGCGAAACGGACCGGGTCGACGAAGTAGGCCTCGCAGGCGACGGCGAAGAACTCACCCATCGACGAGGCGGCATAGCCGTCCAGCCACGGCGGCTCGCCGCCGAAGCGCTCGGCCACGATGGCCCGCTCTCGGAAGGCGTCGTACGCCGCCTGCATCGTCGCCAGCCAGTGGGCATGCGCCTCGCGCGCGCTTGCGTGCCCGCCGAAGCCGGCGGGCAGGGGCGGGCAGCCGTCGACGCCCCCGCCGCGCATGTCGATCTTGTGGGCGAATTCGTGGATCACCACGTTGAGGATCGGCCCCGTCGCCCGGCCGCCGCCTTCCTGCACGTGCGGCCAGCTCAGCATCACGGGGCCATGCTCGCGCGCCTCGCCGATGATGGCTTCCTCGTACTCGTGCACCACGCCGGCGTCGTCGATGGCCACGCGTGGCGTCGTCACCTCCTCGGGCACGACCACGATGCCGACGAAATCGTCGTACCACGCCAGGCCCTTCATCGGCGCATCGAGGTGGAGCACCGGCAAGACCGCCTGCGCAGCGATCGCGAGGGCCACCTCGTCGGTGATGGCGAAGCCCAGGGCGCCGTGGAATTCCTTGTCCTGCAGAAAGCGGGCCGTGAGTTCGCGCAGGCGCTGCAGATCATGCCCATCGCGGCGTGCGAGAAAGGGGTAGGCCGCCAGCGTGGCCTGCCAGTCGGGCTCGGGGATTTCGGGGGCCGGCCGCAGGCCGCGCAGCCATCGAAGCATCGTCGGCGCTCAGCGCAGGTCGACGCGCTGCGCGCCGGCGGCCGACAGGCAGAGCAGTTGCGCACGCGGCGGGTGGGCGGCGGCATCCCAGTCGCTGAGCACGATGCGCGACAGGCCGTTGCCGAGGTCGTGGTCCATCGGCCGGTGCGTGTGGCCGTGGATCAAGGTGTCGGCACGGGCCGCGCGCAGCCACTGCGCAGCGGCGGCGGCGTCCACGTCGGCCCATGGGTTGCGCGGGTCGGCCTTGCGGGCCTCGCTCTGGTTGCGGATCTCGCGCGCGAGCGCGCGGCGCTCGGCCAGCGGCCGCGCCAAGAAGGCCTGCTGCCACGCGGGCGTGCGTACCTGGGCGCGGAAGGCAAGGTAGTCGGTGTCGGCCAGGCACAGCAGGTCGCCGTGGCTCAGCAGCCAGCGCCGGCCCTGGAAGCTCAGCACCGTCGGGTCGGCAATGAGCAGCACGCCGGCCGCATCGGCCAGCGCCCGACCGACGAGGAAGTCGCGGTTGCCGTGCAGGAAATGGACCGGCAGGCGCCGCGACGCATCGCGCAGCCACTGCGCCATCCGGTGTTCGAAACCCTCGGCCTCGGCCGCGTCGTCGCCGACCCAGACCTCGAACAGGTCGCCCAGGATGAAGAGGGCGTCGGCCGGCGTGGTCTGCAGGTAGCCGCGCCATGCCTCGAGCGTGGCGGGCTCGCCGTCCTGCAGATGCAGGTCGGACACGACGTCGACCGTGCGCCAGGACGGCGGGGCGACCAGCTCCGCGAAGTCGACCGCCTCGTGCCCCGTCATGGCCGCGCCTGCCTCGGCACTGCGCTTATTCCGAGAGGACCGTGGCCTTCTCGATCAGCACATCGTCGACCGGCACGTCGTCGTGGAAGCCCTTGCGGCCGGTCTTGACCTTGCGCAGCGCGTCGACGATCTCGGTGCCCGAGACGACCTTGCCGAACACGGCATAGCCCCAGCCCTGGGCCGTGGGCGCGGTGTGGTTCAGGAAGTCGTTCTTGGCCACGTTGATGAAGAACTGTGCCGTGGCCGAATGCGGCGCGCTGGTGCGCGCCATGGCGACGGTGTACATGTCGTTCTTCAGGCCGTTGTTGGCCTCGTTGGTGATCTCGGCCTGCGTGGGCTTCTGCTTCATGCCGGGCTCGAAGCCGCCGCCCTGGATCATGAAGCCGTCGATCACGCGGTGGAACACGGTGCCGTCGTAGTGGCCGCTCTTGACGTAGGCGAGGAAGTTATCGACCGACTTGGGGGCCTTCTCGCGATCGAGTTCGAGGACGAGGGGCCCGTGGCCCTTGATGTTCAGTTCGACTTGCGGGTTGCTCATGGAATGGACTCCTAGGATGCGTGGGTGGAAATGCCGTGGTCTGCGCTGCGGGGCAGGCTCTTACTTCACCACGGTGGCCGAGCGGATCTCGACCGGAACGGTGGGCACGTCGCGCATGCCGCCCTGCACGCCGGTGGCGACGGCGCGGATCTTGTCGACCACGTCCATGCCCGAGACCACCTTGCCGAACACCGTGTAGCCGTGGCCGTCGGGGTTGGGTGCGTTGAGCATGTCGTTGTTCTTCACGTTGATGAAGAACTGCGAGGCGGCCGAGTTCGGGTCGCTGGTGCGGGCCATGGCGATGGTGCCGCGGTCGTTCTTCAGGCCGTTGGATGCCTCGAGCGGGATCGGCGCGCGCGTGCCCTTTTCCTTGAGCTGGGCCGAGTAGCCGCCGCCCTGGATCATGAAGCCATCGATGACGCGGTGGAACACCGTGCCGTCGTAGTGCTTGTCCTTCACGTACTGCAGGAAGTTGTCGACCGTCTTCGGCGCCTTGGCCGGATCGAGCTCGAGCACGATGTCGCCGAGCGAGGTGGCCAGCTTCACGCGCGGCGTGCCCTGCGCCATCGCGGGCAGGTGCGCGAGGCCCAGGGCCAGCATGGCGGCGCAGGCAGCGCGGCGGGAGAACGAGGGAAAGGTCACGTCGGAACTCGCTTTCGGGTAACGAAGGATGGATGAGGAAAAGCCTTGCACGCGCCGGCACCGCGAACGGCGCCGGCGGCGGCCGTCACTTGTTGCGCACCACGCGCGGCGGCGTGCCGGCAGCGGCGGGCAGGGCGCCCGCTTCCGGCGTGCCCGGCGTGCTGAAGATCTGCCGGATGAGCGTCAACTTCGGCTGCACGCTCGCATTGGCGGTCGCGAACTGCTGCGCCCTGGCGTACTGCTGCGCGGCCAGGCGTGCGTACACGTCGCCGAGGTTCTCGTGCGCGGTGGCGTAGTTCGGGTTCAGGCGGATCGCCGATTCGAGTGCGGCGCGCGCCTTGTCGAGCTCGCCGCGGTTGGCGTAGAGCGCGGCCAGGTTGTTGTAGGGCTCGGGCAGTTCGGGGAAATCCTGCGTGAGCTTGGTGAAGGTGTCGATCGCATCCGTCGGCTTGTTCTGCTCTGACAGGATCACGCCGCGCAGGAAGCGCATCTGCGGGTCGCGCGGGTTGGCCTTGATGTACGCATCGGCCTTGGCCAGCGCCTCGGCGGACTTGCCCGAACGCAGCAGCGCGTTCACGTCGCCGTAGTCGTCGGCATGCGCCAGATTCATGCCCAGCAATGCGCAGGCAAAGAGAGTGCTGGCGGCGAAGGCGCGCAACGGGGAGCCGAATCGGGTGGAGCGGGAGGGAAGGGCGGGGTGCGTCATGGAGCCTCGGAGAGTCTCGTGATGGGGGCGGCCGCTGCGCCGGGATGTGCCCGCGCCGGTCGCCCGAAGTCGGCCCAGGGGGCCGCTTATACTCGCCGGATTGTAGCCGCGGGCCTTCCTCCGGCATCCCTGCAATCCCCCGACGGAGCGCAGTGCCGGCCCGCACATTTGGCTGCACAATGCAGCGCCGTTCACTGGACGGCGTTTTGCTTTTTGGCTCGCGCGTCGGTGCCGGCCCGAATCCCATGACCTTGCGCATCTACAACACGCTCACGCGTGCATTGGAAGAATTTTCGCCGCTGGAAGCGGGGCACGTGCGCATGTACGTGTGCGGGATGACGGTGTACGACCTGTGCCACATCGGGCATGCACGGATGATGATGGCCTTCGACGTGGTGCAGCGCTGGCTGCGTGCGAGCGGCTTGCGTGTCACCTACGTTCGCAACATCACGGACATCGACGACAAGATCATCCGCCGTGCTCTGGAGCGTGGTATCGCCATCCGCGCGCTGACCGAAGAGACCGTCGCCGCCATGCACCAGGACATCGGCGCGCTCGGCATCGAGCCACCAACCGTCGAGCCGCGCGCCACCGAGTACGTTCCGCAGATGCTCGGGATCATCCGCACGCTGGAAGACAAGGGCCTGGCCTACCGCTCGCCCGATGGCGACGTGAACTACGCGGTGCGCAAGTTCCCGGGCTACGGCAAGCTGTCGGGCAAGTCGCTCGACGAGCTGCATGCGGGCGAGCGCGTCGCGGTGCTCGATGGCAAGGAGGATCCGCTCGACTTCGTGCTGTGGAAGGCCGCGAAGCCGACCGAGCCGGTAGACGCGAAGTGGGAGAGCCCTTTCGGCACGGGCCGGCCGGGCTGGCACATCGAGTGCTCGGCCATGAGTTGCGCCACGCTGGGCGAGACCTTCGACATCCATGGCGGCGGCGCGGACCTGCAGTTCCCGCACCACGAGAACGAGATCGCGCAGAGCGAGGGTGCCCACGGCAAGCCGCTGGCGCGCTTCTGGGTCCACAACGGCTTCGTGCGCGTCGACAACGAGAAGATGTCCAAGAGTCTGGGCAACTTCTTCACCATCCGCGAGGTGCTGCAGAAATACGATGCGGAGAGCCTGCGTTTCTTCCTCGTGCGCACGCACTACCGCAGCGCGCTGAACTACAGCGACGCGCACCTCGATGATGCGCGCAACTCGCTGCGGCGCCTCTACACCGCGCTCGACGCCGTGCCGCCGATCGACGTGGCCATCGACTGGACCGGCGCGCATGCCGCGCGCTTCAAGGCCGCGATGGACGAGGACTTCGGTACGCCCGAGGCCGTGGCCGTGCTATTCGATCTGGCCGGCGAGGTCAACCGCACGCGCAGCGCCGAGGCGGCAGGGCTCCTGAAGGCGCTGGGCGGCACGCTCGGTCTGCTCCAGGGCGATCCCAAGGCCTTTCTGCAGGCCGGCTCCTCGCTCGACGAAACGACCATCCTCGCCCGCATCGCCGACCGCGCCGCCGCCAAGGCGGCGAAGGATTTCGCCGAGGCCGACCGCATCCGGGCCGAACTGCTCGCCCAAGGCGTCGTCCTCAAGGACGGCCCCAGCGGCACGACATGGGCCGCGGCCCAGTAATTGCTCCCGTTCCGCCGCCCATGTCGCCTGCCCGCAAGTCCGCTGCGCCCACCGAGATCGAATTCGTCACGCCCGATTACTGGGAGGACGCCTGCAAGCATCTGGTCAAGAAAGACCGCGTGATGCGCCGGCTCATCCCCCGGTTCGGCGACGCCCGGCTGCAGTCGCGCGGCGACGCCTTCACCACGCTGGCGCGCAGCATCGTGGGCCAGCAGATCTCGGTCAAGGCGGCGCAGTCGGTGTGGGAGCGCTTCGAGAAGCTGCCTCGCAAGCTGACGCCGGCCAGCGTGCTCAAGCTCAAGGTCGACGACATGCGGGGCGCGGGCCTGTCCGCGCGCAAGGTCGAATACCTGGTGGACCTGGCGCTGCACTTCGACTCGGGTGCCGTCCATGTCGATGCGTGGCAGGACATGGCCGACGAACTCATCATCGAGGAATTGGTCGCCATCCGCGGCATCGGCCGCTGGACGGCCGAGATGTTTTTGATGTTCCACCTGCTGCGCCCGAACATCCTGCCGCTGGACGACATCGGCCTGATCAACGGCATCAGCACCAATTACTTCTCGGGCGACCCGGTGAGCCGCAGCGACGCGCGCGAGGTGGCGGTGGCCTGGGCGCCCTACTGCAGCGTGGCCACTTGGTATATTTGGCGGTCGCTCGAACCGGTCCCGGTTGCGTACTAAGACACAAAAAGGAGAAACGACGTTGGCGAAACGAACTTTTCTCGACTTCGAACAGCCCATCGCGGAGCTCGAAGGCAAGATCGAAGAACTGCGCTACGTGCAGAGCGAATCGGCGGTCGACATCTCGGAAGAGATCGACCAGCTCGGCAAGAAGAGCCTGCAGCTCACCAAGGACATCTACAGCGACCTGACGCCCTGGCAGATCACCAAGATCGCGCGTCACGCCGAACGCCCGTACACCCTCGACTACGTGCGCGAGATCTTCACGGATTTCGTCGAGCTGCACGGTGACCGCCATTTCTCGGACGACCTCTCGATCGTCGGCGGGCTGGCCCGCTTCAACGGCACGCCCTGCATGGTGCTCGGCCACCAGAAGGGCCGCGACACCAAGGAGCGCACCGCGCGCAACTTCGGCATGAGCAAGCCGGAGGGCTACCGCAAGGCGCTGCGCCTCATGAAGACGGCCGAGAAATTCAAGCTGCCGGTCTTCACCTTCGTCGATACCCCGGGCGCTTATCCTGGCATCGATGCCGAGGAACGTGGCCAGTCCGAGGCCATCGGCCGCAACATCTACGAGATGGCGCAGCTCGAAGTGCCCATCATCACCACCATCATCGGCGAGGGCGGCTCCGGCGGCGCGCTGGCCATCTCGGTGGCCGACCAGGTGCTGATGCTGCAGTACTCGGTGTATTCGGTCATCAGCCCCGAGGGCTGCGCCTCGATCCTGTGGAAGACCAGCGAGAAGGCCCAGGACGCGGCCGACGCGCTGGGTATCACGGCGCACCGCCTGAAGGCGCTGGGCCTGATCGACAAGATCGTCAATGAGCCGGTGGGCGGCGCGCACCGCGACCATCGCCAGATGGCCGCCTTTCTCAAGCGGGCGCTCAACGATGCGCTGCGCCAGGTCAGCGACCTCAAGCCGCGCGAACTGCTGGATCGCCGCTACGAGCGGCTGCAGAGCTACGGCCGCTACGCCGACACCAAGGACACGGGCAAGTAGGGCGCAGCGCAGCGCGCCTCAATGCGCGCGGCGTGCGGCCCGCTGCTCGACCTGCGCCCGGAGCGCGCCGTGCAGTTCCGGTGGCAGGAACTGCACCGCCAGGCGCAGCAACAGCATGGCGACCACACCATCGTCGAGCCAGCCGAGCAGCGGCACCACGTCCGGGATCAGGTCCACCGGGCTCAGCACATACAGCACCGCCAGCAGGGCCGTGAGCTTGGCAGCACGCGGCGCGCGCGGGTCGCGCAGCATCGCCCAGACCAGCGCGAGTTCCCTGCGCATCAGCAGCCACAGGCGTCCGAGTTTCCACATGGTGAAGAAGTCCCTTCCGGTGGGTGCGCCGGTTGGCGCGGCCGATGTGCTCAACGTGGGGCGCCCTCGCGCGATGACAAGGCCTGCAGGACCCGATCGCGGCAAAAATGGTGGCATGCAGCGCGAATCATCACCCGCGGGACGCGCTGGCGCCCAGCGGTTCCCTTCGACGTTCCGCGATCTGGGGAGCGGCGGGTGAGTGCGGCTTTCGAGTCGGCGATTGCGGCCTTCGATCCCGCATTGCCGCTCGCCGTGGGCTTCAGCGGCGGCGCCGACTCCACGGCCCTGCTGGTGGCCTGCGCCGGGAAGTGGCCGGGCCGGGTGCAGGCCGTGCACGTGCACCATGGGCTGCAGCCCGCGGCGGATGGTTTCGAGCAGCATTGCCGCGCGCTGTGCGAACGGCTGGGCGTGCCGCTGGAGGTGCTGCGGGTGGATGCGCGGCATGCGCCGGGAGACAGCCCGGAAGACGCCGCGCGGCGTGCGCGCTACGAGGCTTTTTCGACCCTGGCACAGCCGCAGCGGCTGCAGGGTGCCATCCCGTCCGTGGCGCTGGGCCATCATGCCGACGATCAGGCCGAGACGCTGCTGCTGGCGCTGTCGCGCGGCGCCGGCCTGCCCGGGCTGGCCGCCATGCCACGGCAGGCGGCGCGCGGCGGCGTGACGCTGCACCGGCCGCTGCTGGGCGTGCCTGGCGCCGACATCCGCGCCTGGCTGGTGGCGCGTGGCCTGCCGTGGATCGACGACCCCACGAACGCCGACACGCGCTTCACCCGCAACCGCATCCGGGCGGACCTGCTGCCGGCCCTGGAGCGCACCTTTCCGCAATTCCGCACGACCTTCGCACGCAGCGCCGCACATGCCGCGCAGGCGCAGGCCCTGCTGGCCGAACTGGCGGCGCAGGACCTGGCGGCGGTGGGCGAGCCGCCCCGCATCGCTGGGCTGCGGGCGCTGTCCCGCGCCCGCCAGGCCAACGTGCTGCGGCATTGGCTGGTGCGCGAGCAAGGCGGTGCGCCCAGCGCGGTGCAGCTCGACGCGCTGCTCGACCAGATCGCTGCCTGCACCACGCGCGGCCATGGCATCCACCTCAAGGTCGGGCGGGGCGCGGTGCGCCGCGAGGGCGACGAACTGCGTTGCTACAATTGCCCGCCCTCGCCGAAGGCCATGCGCTGATCGGTTCCTGAAGGGCATGCCGGCCCGCAGCGTCTGCTGCACCTGCCGGCAACTGCAGCGGCTTCCTTCTTCCCATTTCACCCATGGCATTGATCGTTCACAAGTACGGCGGCACGTCGATGGGCTCGACCGAGCGCATCCGCAATGTCGCCAAGCGCGTCGCCAAGTGGGCGCGCGCGGGCCACCAGATGGTGATCGTCCCCAGCGCCATGAGCGGCGAGACCAACCGCCTCCTCGGCCTGGCCAAGGAGCTGGCGCCCAGCCAGCCCGGCGACGACTACCGGCGCGAGCTCGACATGCTCGCCTCCACCGGCGAGCAGGCCTCGTCGGCCCTGCTGGCCATCGCGCTGCAGACCGAGGGCGTCGAGTCCGTGAGCTACGCCGGCTGGCAGGTCGGCATCCGCACCGACAGCAGCTACACCAAGGCCCGCATCGAGAGCATCGACGACAAGCGCGTGCGCGCCGACCTCGCCCAGGGCCGCGTGGTCGTCATCACCGGCTTCCAGGGCGTGGACGACGAAGGCAACATCACCACGCTCGGCCGCGGCGGCAGCGACACCTCGGCCGTGGCCGTGGCGGCCGCGATGAAGGCCGACGAGTGCCTGATCTACACCGACGTCGACGGCGTCTACACCACCGACCCGCGCGTCGAGCCCGATGCCCGCCGCCTCTCGAAGATCAGCTTCGAGGAAATGCTGGAAATGGCCAGCCTGGGCTCCAAGGTCCTGCAGATCCGTTCGGTGGAATTCGCCGGCAAGTACAAGGTGCCACTGCGCGTGCTGTCCAGCTTCACGCCCTGGGACATCGACATCAACGAAGAAGCCAAGTCGGGCACCCTGATCACATTCGAGGAAGACGAAACCATGGAACAAGCCGTTGTCTCCGGCATCGCTTTCAACCGCGACGAGGCCAAGATCTCGGTGCTCGGCGTGCCCGACAAGCCGGGCATCGCGTACCACATCCTGGGTGCGGTGGCCGACGCCAACATCGAGGTCGACGTCATCATCCAGAACCTGTCCAAGGACGGGAAGACCGACTTCAGCTTCACCGTCAACCGCAACGAGTATGCGCGCACCGTCGACCTGCTCAAGGCCAAGGTGCTGCCTTCGCTGGGCGCGACCGACATCGTCGGCGACACCAAGATCTGCAAGGTCAGCATCGTGGGCATCGGCATGCGCAGCCACGTGGGCGTGGCCAGCAAGATGTTCCGCGTTCTGAGCGAGGAGGGCATCAACATCCAGATGATCTCCACCAGCGAGATCAAGACTTCCGTCGTGATCGACGAGAAGTACATGGAACTGGCCGTGCGCGCCCTGCACAAGGCCTTCGATCTGGACCAGCCCGCGGCTTGAGACGCATCGGAAGCTGGCATAATGCGAGCTTGCTTCAGGAAACGTGACCGAGTGGCCGAAGGTGCTCCCCTGCTAAGGGAGTATGGGGTGTAGAGCCTCATCGAGGGTTCGAATCCCTCCGTTTCCGCCAGACAACCCCGCCCGTCGAAAGACTCGCGGGGTTTTCTTTATCCGGTGCTGCGGCACACGGTCGGTGCACCTTCCGCCGGCAATCTCTGTCCCACCCTGAAACCCCGCGCACCGATGGCGCACGCTGCGTAGCGCCGTTGCTGACAGACCGGTGCGCCGCCGGCTCACGGGAGCTTCACCCGGCCCCGTGGACGCTGCAGTGCATGTCCGCCACCGCTTCCTCTTCTCCGTCATCGTCGCCATCCCGCACACGTCGCGCCGCCGGTACGCCTGGCTCCGCGACACGTTCTGTTCAACGCGTGCTGAGCCAGGTGTTCGGCCACAGCCGGTTGAGGACCGGCCAGCGGAAGGCCATCGACCGGGTCCTTGCCGGGCGCTCGACGCTCGTCGTCATGCCCACCGGCGCCGGCAAGTCGCTGTGCTACCAGCTGCCCGCGATGCTGCTCGACGGCCCGGTGCTCGTCGTGTCGCCGCTGATCGCGCTGATGGACGACCAGTGCGCCAAGCTGGAGGAGGCCGGTGTGCAGGCGGTCGCGCTGCACAGCCACCGCAGCGCCGAGGACATCGATGCCGCGCTGGCGGCGATCGATTCCGGTTCGGTGCGGCTGGTGTATTGCACGCCCGAGAGGCTGGGCCAGGCCGAGTTCGTCGAGCGCCTGCGCCGGGCGAGGGTGTCGCTCTTCGTGGTCGACGAGGCGCACTGCATCGTGCAGTGGGGCCACGACTTCCGGCCGGCATACCTGGAACTGCGCGCCGCAGCCGAATCGCTCGGCAAACCGCCCATGCTGGCGCTGACCGCGACCGCCGACACCGATGCGATGCGCGAGATCATGGAGCGCCTGGGCATCCCGCGCGACGGCTGCCTGCAGACGGGCGCCTTCCGTCCTAACCTGCGGCTGGGCGTCGAGGTGGTCGGCTCCGAGAAGGACCGGATGGCGAAGCTGCTGGCCTTCGTGCGCGACACCGCCGGCTGCGGCATCGTCTACACCGCCACCGTACGCGCGGCCGAGGAGGTGGTGCATGCGCTGCGCGATGCGGGCGAAGACGCCGGCCTGTACCACGGGCGGCTGAGCGCCCACGAGCGGCGCGCGGCACAGGATGCATTCATGGCCGGCGAGCGGCGTGTGATGGTCGCCACCAACGCATTCGGGCTCGGCGTCGACAAGCCCGACATCCGCTTCGTCGTCCACGCGCAGATGCCCGGCAGTCCCGCCGCCTACTACCAGGAGGCGGGCCGTGCCGGCCGCGATGGCGAGCCGGCCGAGTGCCGGCTGTTCTTCGTGCAGCGCGACCGGGCGGTGCAGCAGTTCTTCTTGGCTTCGGCACCGGCGCAGGTGCAGGACCTCGCCCGCCTGCAGGACGCGCTGGTGGAGCCGCCCGAGGGCGGCTGGTCCGCGCCAGCGCTGCAGCAGCACCTCGGTTGGGCGGCCGCGCGTCTTCGCGCGCTGCTGGCGCCGCTGCGGCGCGCGGAGCTGGTGCGCGGCACTGCGTCGGCGCTGCGCTGGACCGGCACTGCGCCGCTGTCGCCCGAAGCGCTGGCGGCCCTGGCAAGCACCCAGGACGCGCACCATGCGGCCCAGCAGGCGGCGCTGGAGCAGATGACCGCCTATGCGCTGTCGGGCGGCTGCCGCTGGCAGATGCTGCGCCAGGCCTTGCAGAGCGACGGGCATCCAGAGCCCTGCGGGCAGTGCGACAACTGCCTGCGCATCGCGGCCGCCCAGGCGGCTGCCGCGCCGTCGCCGCAAGCGGGCCCGCCTTCGCCGCCCTCGTCGGGGGCGCAAACCATTGCGCTGCCGACGCCCGGCCACCGGGCCAAGGTGCCGCGTTACGGCGTGGGCGAGGTGCTGGCGGCCGACAGCCTGTCGATCACGCTGCGATTTCCGGACGGCAGCGAGCGCAGCTTCCAGCCGCAGTTCGTGCGCGCGGCGCGCGCACGCGGCAGTCGCGGCGCGGCCGTGAGCGCTTGATCGGGAATGGTCAGCCCGCCGAGGTGCTGCCGAAGACCCGCTGCAACTCGTAGGGCGGGGTGGTCGCGAGCTGGTCGTAGCCGCAGTGGGCCGGCGGCTTGTCGGGCCGCCAGCGTTCGAAGCGCGTGACGTGGCGGAAGCGGTCGCCCTGCAGGTGGTCGTAGCGCACCTCGCACACCCGCTCTGGCTTCAGGGCCACCCAGGCCAGGTCCTTGGCGCTGCTCCAGCGGCTCGGCGCGCCGGGGCGGCGCTGGCCCGCCGGGCCCTCGCCGCGCCAGGGGTGCGGCACGCCATCGGGCAACGCGAGCGGCGCCAGCAACTCGGCGAAGCGCTGCCGGACCTCTTGCGAGAAGCCGCTGGCCGAGCCCACGTGCTGCAGCACGCCGGCCGCATCGTGCAGGCCCAGCAGCAGCGAAGCGACCTCCGGCTGCGGCGCACCGGCGCGCCAGCGCAGGCCGCCGACCACGCAATCGGCGGTGCGCACATGCTTGATCTTGAACATTGCCCGCTCGCCGGCCAGGTAGGGCGCGTCGGCGGCCTTGGCCATCACGCCGTCGAGCCCGGCCCCCTCGAAGCGCGAATGCCAAGCCTGCGCCACGGCCGGGTCGAGCGTCATCGGCGTGAGGTGCAGCGGCGGTGGGCTGTCGGCCAGCAGGGCCTGCAGCAGCAGGCGCCGTTCGGCCTGCGGCCGTTCACGCAGGTCTTCGCCGTCGAGCGCGAGCAGGTCGAAGGCGACGAAGGAGGCCGGCGTTTCGCGCGCCAGCCGCTGCACGCGCGAGTCCGCCGGGTGGATGCGCTGTAGCAGCGCGTCGAAATCCAGCCCGTGCGGGCCGGCGATGACGATCTCGCCGTCGAGCGCGCAGCCGGCCGGCAGCAGGTCCTGGAGCGCGGCCTCCAGCTCAGGGAAGTAGCGATTCAGCGCCTTGAGATCGCGGCTTTGCAGTAGCAGGTCCTCGGCGCTGCGCAGGGCGATCGCGCGGAAGCCGTCCCACTTGGGTTCGAAGAGCCAGCTGCCGGGCTCGCCCTCGGGCAGGGTGTCGAGCGTGCGTGCCAGCATCGGCGGCAGGCCGGCCGCGGCAAAGGGCAGGGCGCCGCTCGCTGGCTCAGGCGCTCGCTTCGGCATCGCCGCGCACCCTGCCGGTGCCACCGTCGTCCTGCTCGTCGCGTTCATCGGCCCCGGTGCGCCGCCGGTGCAGCACGCCGTTCACCTCCGCGCCGAAGATGAGGGTGGTGGCGCTCACGTACAGGAAGACCAGCGTCGCGACCACGCCGGCGAAGCTGCCGTACACCAGCGCCAGCTTGCCTGCGGTGGCCAGCGTCTTCGACAGGCCGATGGCCGCCGCCACCCACATCGCCGCCCCCAGCAGCGCGCCCGGCAGCACGGTGCTCAGGTACTGCCGGCGGTCGGGCAGCCAGCCGTAGAGCAGCGCATACAGCGCCACGAGCACCGCGTACGCCAGCGCATAGCGCACCCCGAAATGCAGCCACAGCACCTCGCGCGTGCGGCCGAAGTTGCGCGCCAGGAATTCCCACACATAGGGCATCACGATCACCGAGCTGAAGATGAACCAGGCGCCGAAGCCCACGACGACCGTGAAGAGGGTGACCTTGATGCGCGCCTTCCAGAAGGGCAGGCCGCGCTCGATGCCGTAGGCGCGGTTGAGGGCCGAGCGCACCGCCTGCAGGCCCGACGATGCGGTCCAGACGGTGGCCACCACGCCGATGGTCAGCAGGGCCTGGTTGCGCTGCGCCAGCACCTGGTCGACCACCGGCAGCAGGGCGTGCTGGACCACGCCGGGCGCGTACTCGAGCATCCGGCGGGCGACCGAGGCGGCGTCGCCGGGCTCGCCGACGAAGCCCGCGCCCGAGGACAGCAGGATCAGCATGGGAAACATCGCCAGCACCAGCGAGAAGGCCAGGCTGCCGGCCTGGTTGGCGCTCTGGTGCAGGATGTAGTGGCGGATGGCCGATACCAGCACAGCGACCCCCGGGACGGCCAGGGCGAAGCGACGCACGGTGGCAAGGAGTTGGCGCAGGCGGTTCATCGGCAAGCGGCGATGATCGCCGTGCCCCGCGCGGCGCGCCGTCGGCGCGGGCGGGCGCCCGCCGTCAGCGAAGGCCGGGCCGCCGCATCGTCGTCACACGACCTTCAGGCCCTTGAGGGCAGGATCGCCCGGCGGCGTGGCGATCTTCATGTCCTTGAGCGTCTTGACCAGCAGGCGCGCGACCATGAGGTTGCGCTGGCGCTTGCTGTCGGCCGGAATGACGTGCCAGGGTGCATGTGCCGTCGAGGTGGCGGCCAGCGCCTTGCCGTAGGCGCGCTGGTAGTCGTCCCATTTCTCGCGCACGGCCAGGTCGCCCATGCTGAACTTCCACTGCTTGCCCGGCGTGTCGATGCGCGCCTGCAGCCGCCCGCGCTGCTCGTTCTTGCTGATGTGCAGCATGCACTTGACCAGCGTGGTGCCGGTCTCGGCGAGCAGGCGCTCGAAGTCGTTGATCTGCGCATAGCGCCGCTGCGTCTCGGCCTTGTCGATCCAGCCCTCCACCACGGGCACCAGCACGTCCTCGTAGTGGCTGCGGTTCCACACCGCGATCTCGCCGGCCCGCGGCACCACGGCGTGGCAGCGCCAGAGGAAGTCGCGCGCCTTCTCCTCCTCGGTGGGCGCCTTGAAGGCGGCCACGCGCACGCCCAGGGGCGAGGTGCGTGAGAACACCCAGCGGATGGTGCCGTCCTTGCCGCTGGTGTCCATGCCCTGCAGCACCAGCAGCAGCTTGCGGCGGCCTTCGGCGTGCAGCAGGTTCTGCAACTCGTCCAGTTCCTCGGCCAGGCTGTCGAGGCGCACGCGTTCGGTGGCCTCGTCGTCGAGCTGGAAGGGGGTGTCGCCGGGATCGATGTGCGAGAGCTTGAAACGGCCGTCGGTCGAAACGCGGTAGTGCTTGAGGCTGCTCATGGCAATGGGCGGAGGTGCAAAGCCGGCAGCCTACCCGATGCGGCGGGATGCTTCAGCGGCCGCCGCCGCCCGGCTCGTCGTCCACGCTGGCGCTCCAGCGGTCGCCCCAGCCGTGCTGGCGCGCCGTGTCGAGGTGTCGCCGCTCGCGCTTGGTGGGGCGGCCCTGCTCGATGCTCAGCGCCGGCTCGCGCGAGACGCGCCTCGCGTCCCGCGCCGCGGCTTGGGCGGCGATGCTCTCGGGCGTTTCCTCGTAGAGCTGCTGGGCGACGGGGGCCGGGCCGCGCTGCAGGCTCAGGCCCAGCACGCGCACCGTGCGCATCACCGGGCCCTGGCGCAGGGCCACGGTGTCGCCGGGCTTGATCTCGCGGGCAGGTTTGGCGGTGTCGCCGTTGACCTGCACCCGGTTCTTGCCGATCTCGTCCACGGCGAGGGAGCGGGTCTTGTAGAAGCGGGCGGCCCAGAGCCACTTGTCGATGCGCATGCGCTCCATGAATTCGGAATCTGCGACGAAACGGGATGTGCCGGTGAAGGCGGGAGGGTTCGGTCGACGTAGGTGGGGGCGTCGGCGGCCGGCTCAAGGCATGCCGTCGCGATCGGGCGGCAAGGGCAGCCGCACCACCGCGTCCAGCCCGAGCACCCGGCCGTCGGCGCCGAGGCGATTGTCGAGCGAGATCGTGCCCCCCAGGGTCTGCACGATCTCCAGGCAGATGGCCAGGCCCAGGCCGGAGCCCTTGGCCACGTCGCCGGCGGCAAAGGGCGCGAACAGGCGCTGGCGCAGCTCGGTGGAAATGCCCGGCCCGGCATCGCGCACGCGCAGCACCGCCTCGCGCCCCTGCGGCGCCACCCGCAGCGCCAGCGCGCCGCCCGGCGGGCTGTGCTTGATCGCGTTGTGCAACAGGTTGCGGGCGAGCTCCAGCAGCATCCAGCGGTGGGCGTCGACGCGCGCGGGCGTCACGTCGAGTTCGAAGTCGAGCGACCGGTCGGCGATCAGCGGCGACAGGTCCAGCGCCACCTGCCGCACCATCTCGCCCAGGTCCAGCGATTCCGACTCGGGCTGCTGGCGCAGCTGCTCGATCTTGGCCAGCGACAGCATCTGGTTGGCCAGGGCCGTGGCGCGCTCGACCGTCTCGCGGATCTCGCCCAACGCCTGAGCCGGCGGCACGTCGCCGCGCTGCGCCGACTGCACCTGCGCCTTGAGCACCGCCAGCGGCGTGCGCAGCTGGTGCGCGGCATCGCGCACGAAGCGTTTCTGGTGCGCCAGCAGGCGCTGCAGCCGGCCCATGACGCCGGTCATCGCATCGACCAGCGGCAGCAGCTCGCGCGGGGCGTGCGGCGCGTCGATGGGCGAGAGGTCGTCCACCGCGCGGGCCTCGATCGCCTCGCCCAGCGCACGCACCGGCCGGGTGGCGCGCTGGACGACCGCCACCGTGACGGCCGCCACCACCGCCAGCAGCAGCAGCTGGCGCCACAGCATGTCGACCAGCAGGCGGCGCGCCAGCGTCTCGCGCAGCTCCAGCGTCTCGGCCACCTGCACCACGGCCATGCCGCGGCCACGCGCGCTGGCCACCGGCTGCAGCAGCACGGCCACGCGGACGGGCTGGTCGCGGAAGTCGTCGTCGTAGAAGTCGACCAGGGCCGCGTAGGGCGGGCGGGCGGGCAGCTTGCCGCGCCAGAACGGCAGCTCGGCAAAACCCGACACCATTTCGCCGGCCTGGGTCGACACGCGGTAGTACATGCGGCTTTTGTTGTCGGCCTCGAAGGCCTCGAGCGCCGAGTAGGGCACCGTGGCGCGGATCGAGGCGGTGTCGTCGTAGCCGTCGACGTCGAGCTGCTCGCCGATGGTCTTGGCCGAGGCCAGCAGCGTGCGGTCGTAGGCCGTGGTGGCGGCCGCCAGCGCCTGGCGGTACACGCTCACGCTGTTGATGATGATGAAAAGCGCCACCGGGGCCAACAGGCCCAGCAGCAGCCGGAAGCGCAGCGAGGTGCGGCGCATGCTCAGCCGGCGTCCGGCGCGGCCTTGAGCAGGTAGCCCAGCCCGCGCAGCGTGACCAGCGTGGTGCCGGTGCCGGCCAGCTTCTTGCGCAACCGGTACACCACCACCTCGATCGCCTCGTACTGCACCTCGGCCGCGCCGGGAAAGACCAGCTCGAAGAGCCGTTCCTTGCTCACGGCATGGCCGGGCTTGGCCATCAGCGCCTGCATCAGGGCGAGTTCGCGCGGCGTGAGCTCCAGCACCTCGGCGCCGCGGTAGATGGCGCCGCTGTCGGGCTCGAAGCGCAGCGCCCCCACTTCCAGGGGCGTCGGCACGCCCTCGTCGGCCGGTGCATCCTGGCGCCGCCGGCGCAGTGCCCGCAGGCGCGCCTCCAGCTCGTCCAGGTCGAAGGGCTTGGGCAGGTAGTCGTCGGCGCCGGCGTTCAGGCCCATCACGCGGTCGCCCACGGTGCCGCGCGCGGTGAGCAGCAGCACCGGGGCGCGCAGGCCGGCCGCACGGGCCTGGGCCAGCACCTGCAGGCCGTCGAGGTTGGGCAGGCTCAGGTCGAGCGCCACGACGTCGGGATCGAGCGCTCGCCACTGGGCCAGGGCCTGGGCGCCGTCGCCGCACACCCGCACGTCGATCTGGCGACGCCCCAGCGTGCGCTGCAGGGTCGTCTGCATGGTAGGGTCGTCTTCGACGAGGAGCAGCTTCATGGGCGGGGCAGGGCGCGGGGGCGCCGGGAGTTTCAGCATCCTGCGGCCGGGCGACGGGATGCGGCCCGCGCAGGCCCTCAGTGATTACCCCGAGGCGGGCGACAGCCAACTGACAGCGGGGCGGCGCATCATAGCGGCGCTCAGGTTCCGCTCAGGTTCCGTTCCAGCGATCCGATCCCAACGACCCCCTAGGAGACATCGACATGCGTCGCGACACCTTCCTGAAATCCCTCGCCGCCCTGGCCGCCACCGGCGCGCTGCCGCTGTCGGCGCATGCCGCGGCCAACATCAAGATGATGATCCCCGCCAACCCGGGCGGCGGCTGGGACACCACGGGCCGCGCACTGGGCAAGGCCCTGACCGACGGCAAGCTGGCCGACACCGTCACCTACGACAACAAGGGCGGCGCCGCCGGCGCGCTGGGCCTGGCGCAGTTCGTCAACGGCTCCAAGGGCGACGCCAACGCGCTGATGGTCATGGGCGCCGTGATGCTCGGCGGCATCATCACCGGCAAGCCGCCGGTGAACCTGTCGCAGGCCACGCCCATCGCGCGCCTGACCAGCGAATACAACGTCTTCGTGCTGCCCGCCAACTCGCCGCTGAAGACCATGGCCGACGTCGTCGCCCAGCTCAAGAAGGACCCGGGCAGCGTCAAGTGGGGCGGCGGCTCGCGCGGCTCCACCGAGCACATCGCCGCGGCCATGATCGCGCAGAAGGTCGGTGCCGACCCGTCGAAGATCAACTACGTGGCCTTCCGCGGGGGCGGCGAGGCGACCGCGGCCGTCCTGGGTGGCAACGTCACCGTGGGCGGCAGCGGCTACAGCGAATTCGCGCCCTACATCGCCGACGGCAAGATGAAGGCCATCGCCGTGACGTCCGCGCAGCGCCTGCCGGGCATCGACGTGCCCACGCTCAAGGAGCAGGGCATCGACGTCGAGATCGGCAACTGGCGCGGCGTCTACGGCGCCCCCGGCATCAGCGCCGAGCAGCGCAAGGCCTTGACCGACCTGGTGCTGGCCGCGATCAAGACGCCGTCGTGGGCCGATGCGATGAAGAAGAACGACTGGACCCCCGCCGTGCTGAGCGGCCCGGCCTTCGACAAGTTCGTCGACGACGAGTTCGCCAGCCTGCGCGCCACCATGACCAAGTCGGGCATGGTCTGACGGGGCGCACCGCTCGCGTCTTCTACCGACAACCAGCCACGCTGTCACACGGATCGGCCCACGGGCCATGTCCTTCGGCACGGCGTCCCTCGCGGGTCCCGTGCCTTTTTTCGGCCGGCAGCGGGCCGCCTTCCATCCGGAGATTCCAACGATGACAAACACGGACACCTCGCCGCCCAGCGGCGCCACCTGGCCGCAGACCCTGGTGGGCGCGGGCGTGCTGCTCACCGGCCTGGGCATGGCCTGGGGCGCCACGGGCATCTCGTCCGAGGCCGGCTACAGCGGCGTCGGCCCCAACTTCCTGCCCTGGCTGGTGTCGATCGTGCTCACGATCTGCGGCGCCTGGATCATCTGGGAAGCGCGTACCGGGGGCTTCCGCGAGATGGACGAGGAGGGCCCGACGGCGCCCCCCTACTGGACCGGCTTCGTCTGGGTCTCGGCCGGGCTGCTGCTCAATGCCGGGCTGATCACCACCATCGGCTTCGTGCTCAGCTGCACCCTGTGCTACCTGCTGGCGGTGCAGGGCCTGCGCCGCGCCAGCGGCCAGCCGATCGCCAATGCGCCGGCCACCTGGATCAAGGACCTGCTGGTGGGCCTGGCGATCTCCGCGCCCGTGTTCTGGGCCTTCACCAAGTTCCTGGCGATCAACCTGCCGGGCCTGACCGCCACCGGCTGGATTTGAGGGAGCCCGCGCCATGGACATCTTCAACGCACTTCTCCAGGGCTTCGCGCAGGCCGTCACCGTCACCAACCTGCTGTGGTGCCTCGTCGGCTGCGCGCTGGGCACGGCCGTGGGCGTGCTGCCCGGCATCGGCCCGGCGGTGGCCGTCGCCATGCTGCTGCCCATCACCGGCAAGGTCGACGTCACGGCCTCGATGATCTTCTTCGCCGGCATCTACTACGGCGCCATGTACGGTGGCTCGACCACCTCGATCCTGCTGAACACGCCGGGTGAAACGGCTTCCATGGTCACGGCCATGGAGGGCAACAAGATGGCCAAGAGCGGCCGCGCCGGCGCGGCGCTGGCGACCTCGGCCATCGGCTCCTTCGTGGCGGGCACCATCGCCACCGTCATCGTCACGCTCTTTGCGCCCTACGTGGCCGACTACGCGGTGAAGCTGGCCGCCCCCGAGTACTTCCTGCTCATGGTGCTGGCCTTCACCACCGTGAGCGCGGTGCTGGGCAAGAGCACGCTGCGCGGCATGACGGCGCTGTTCATCGGCCTGGCCGCGGGCTGCGTGGGCATGGACCAGATCTCGGGTCAGGGCCGCTACGTCGGCGGCGTGCCCGAGCTGCTCGACGGCATCGAGATCGTGCTCGTGGCCGTCGGCCTGTTCGCGGTGGCCGAGGTGCTGTACGCCGCGCTGTACGAAGGCCGCGTCGTCGAGAGCCAGAACCGCATGAGCCGGGTGCACATGAGCGCGCGCGACTGGAAGCGGTCGATTCCCGCCTGGCTGCGCGGCACCGCCATCGGCGCGCCCTTCGGCTGCATTCCCGCGGGCGGCACCGAGATCCCGACCTTCCTGAGCTACGCCACCGAGAAGAAGCTGACCAAGGACCCGGCCGACCGCGCCGAGTTCGGCACCACCGGCGCCATCGAGGGTGTGGCCGGCCCCGAGGCCGCCAACAACGCCACCGTGACCGCCGCGCTGATCCCGCTGCTCACGCTGGGCATCCCGACCAGCAACACCACGGCCATCCTGCTGGGTGCCTTCCAGAACTACGGCATCCAGCCGGGCCCGCAGCTCTTCACGACCAGCGCGGCGCTGGTGTGGGCGCTGATCGCGTCGCTGTACATCGGCAACGTGATGCTGCTGGTGCTCAACCTGCCGATGGTGGGCCTGTGGGTCAAGCTGCTGAAGATCCCCAAGCCGCAGCTCTACGCGGGCATCCTGATCTTCGCGACCGTGGGTGCCTACGGCATGCGGCAGAGCGCCTTCGATCTCTTCCTGCTCTATGCCATCGGCGTGCTGGGCGTGATCATGCGGCGCTTCGACTTCCCGACCGCGCCCGTGGTCGTCGGCATGATCCTCGGCCCGCTGGCCGAGGCCAACCTGCGCAACGCGCTGTCGATCGGCGAGGGAAGCCCCATGGTCTTCCTGCAGCGGCCCATGTCGATCACCCTCATCGTCATCGTGCTGGCCGTGCTGATCCTGCCGCGCGTGGCCAAGCGCATGTCGGAGCGCAAGCGCCGGCTCGAGGCGGCGGCCTGAAGTGGGCGGGCTTCTTGCTGCAAGGCAAGCCCAGCCCCCACTTCACCGTCCCCCGACATGACCGCCGCCCCGATTCGCGCCCCACGAACCCCCTTGCTCCACGTGCGTCCCAGCGGGGTGCACGGCCTCGGTGCGTTCGCGGCCGTCGACCTGCCCGCCGGCACGAAGCTCGGTCGCTACACGGGACGCCGCTTCAACGCGGTGCAGGTCGCCGCCATGGACTGGGACAGCACGCTGACCTACCTCTTCGGCCTGTCGGACGGCACACTGATCGACGGCGGCCGGGGCGGCAACGAGATGCGCCACCTCAACCACGCGTGCGAGCCGAACTGCGAGGCGCGCGAGGAGCACGGCGCGCGCGGCCGGCTGGAACTCGGCATCCACACGCTGCGCGAGGTGCGCGCGGGCGAGGAGCTCTTCCTCGACTATGCACTCACGGTCGACGCGGCGGAGGGGCCGGGCGACTATCCCTGCCGCTGCGGCTCGCACCGATGCCGGGGCACGATGGTGGCGGTCTCGACCGAGGCTGCCTGAACACCCCGGTACCGCGACGGCTCCTGTCGCCGAATGCATTTGCACACCTTGTCGGGTTGATCGATGGCGGCGTGCAAGTTAAAACCGGACGCATCGCCCCTTTCCGGCCCTGGCGTCGCATCGTCTGCCGTGCTTCGCCGCCCAGGGGCCGGACGACAAAGAGAACCCCATGACCGATTGGATGATGGTGGCCGCCGCCGTGGTGGCCGCCCTGGTGCTGGCAGGCGCATGGACCTGGTGGCGGCGCCGACGCACACCGAGGGAGACGCCGACCGTCGCATTGGTGCGGCGGCGTCGCGAGCTGCAATCGCGCCTTCAGGACCTCGCGGGCCCCAACAGCGAAGGCATCGTGCGCCAGGAGGCCCAGCGCATGCATTCCAGCCCGATGGACCTGCACGTGCTCGAAGCGGCGGTCGCACGCGCGGAAAAGCTCGCCGCCACCCGGCGATGAGCGCCGGCCCGGCGTCGCGACAGCCGTCCGGCGTTCAGGGCCGGACGATGCGGTCGCCGGGCGGCGGCACGGCCGTCACCGAGCGGCCGTCGGGCGAGGTCACGTAGTCCGAGCCGCTCGACGGCGGTGGCGCGCCTTGCGGCGTCATGACGACGGCGCGGCCGTCGGACGATTCCTGAGGCGTCTGCACGGGCGGGGCGCCCCCGTTCGCACGGTCGAGCAGCTGCCCGGCGCCGCGCACGCAGGCCTCGCGCTGCGGCGCAGGGCGGCCATCGTTGCATCGGGCGATCTGGTCTTCGTAGCGCTGCTGCGCGTTGCCCGCGCCTTGCGCGGCCACCGTGCCCGATGCTGCGAGCGCCAGGCAGGCCAGGAGACGCAGTGGCGTGGGACGAAGGTGGGTGAGGCCGGGCATGGTGCACCAAGCATGCCGCGGCCGCCGCGCGGCGCCTGTCCGCGCCGGTCCGCTTCGGCAGTAGGCGCAGGGCGCAGCGCACGCCGCGGCCGCTGCCCGGGCGCAGCCGCCGCTACGCGCTGGGCCGGGGCTCACCCGCGCCGCGCAGGTCGTCGTCCCCATGCGGGTCGGGCGGCTGGCGCCGCAGCCGGCGCAGCTGGCGGCGCACCCAGTGCTCGAAGTCGTCGACGTAGGTGAACACGGCCGGTACCACCAGCAGGCTCAGCACCGTGGAGGTGATGAGGCCGCCGATCACCGCGGTGGCCATCGGCGAGCGGAAGCTCGAGTCCGCCGCACCCCAACCCAAGGCAATGGGCAGCATGCCCGCGCCCATGGCCAGCGTGGTCATGATGATCGGCCGTGCGCGCTTGTGGCAGGCGTCGAGCAGCGCCTCCCAGCGGCTCATGCCGTGGTCGCGGCGCGCCACGATGGCGTACTCCACCAGCAGGATCGAGTTCTTCGTCGCCACGCCCATCAGCATGATCAGGCCGATCAGCGAGGGCATCGAGAAGCTCTTGTTGGCGATCAGCAGGCCGACGAAGGCGCCGCCCAGCGACAGCGGCAGCGCGGCCAGGATGGTCGCGGGCTGCAGGAAGTCCTTGAACAGCAGCACCAGCACGATGTAGATGCACAGGATGCCGGTGAGCATCGCCAGGCCGAATCCGGTGAAGAGCTCGCCCATGGCCTCGGCGTCGCCGATGTCGATGATGCGCACGCTGGCCGGCAGGTTCTTCACCGCCGGCAACTGGCGCACCGCCTCGGTCACGTCGTTCAGGCCGCGCGTTCCCAGCTCGATCTCGAAGTTCATGTTGCGCGCGCGGTCGTAGCGGCTGATCACGGCCGGCCCACCCGCCAGTTCGAGCTTCGCGACCTCGCCCAGGCGCACCGGGCCGTGCGCACCGGGCACGGCCAGGCGTTCGAGCAGCGACAGGTCCTGCCGCGCGTCGTCGCGCAGCCGGACCATGATCGGCACCTGCCGCTCCGACAGGTTGAGCTTGGCGAGCTGGTTGTCGTAGTCGCCCATGGTCGCCACGCGCAGCGTGTCGGCGATGGCGGCGCTGGTCACGCCCAGGTCGGCGGCGCGTGCGAAGTCGGGCCGCACCACGATCTCGGGCCGCACCAGGCTGGCCAGCGAGGTGACGTTGCCGATGCCGGGGATGGTGCGCAGTTCGCGCTCCACGGCCGTGGCCGCCTCGCGCAGGGCATGCGGGTCCTGGCTGGACAGCGCCAGCACGTACTTGTCGTTCGAGCCGCCCAGGCCCACGCCGTAGCGCATGCCGGGCAGGTCCTGCAGGGCAGCGCGGATCTGCGCCTCGATCACCTGCTTCTTCGGCCGCTCGCCGCGCGGCGAGAGCTGCAGCGTGAGCGTGGCCTTGCGCGCTTCGACGAAGTTGCCCGAGAACGGGTCGGCCCCCGCGCTGCCCGCGCCGACGGCGGTGTAGATGTCGTGGATGTGGTCGATCTTGAGCAGGCGCTGGCGCACCTGTTCGGCGGCGGCCAATGTCTGTTCGAGCTTGGTGCCGGGCGGCAGCTCGACGCGCACCTGGGTCTGCACGTTGTCGTCGGGCGGGATGAAGCCCGAGGGCAGCAGCGGGATCATCGCCAGCGAGGCGAAGAAGAACACGGTGGCGCCCACCATCGTCAGGAAGCGGTGGCGCAGGCAGGCCTGCACCCAGCGCATGTAGGTGGACAGCCAGCCCGGGTCGCGCTCGCTCTTGCCGACGATGGGCTTGAGGATGTAGGCCGCCATCATCGGCGTGAGCATCCGCGCCACCACCAGCGAGGCGAACACCGCGAGCGAGGCCGTCCAGCCGAACTGCTTGAAGAACTTGCCCACCACGCCGCTCATGAAGGCCGTGGGCAGGAACACCGCGATCAGCGTGAAGGTGGTCGCGATCACGGCCAGCCCGATCTCGTCGGCGGCTTCCATCGCGGCCTGGTAGGGCGTCTTGCCCATGCGCAGGTGGCGCACGATGTTCTCGACCTCCACGATCGCGTCGTCCACCAGGATGCCGATCACCAGCGACAGCGCCAGCAGCGTGATGATGTTGATCGAGAAGCCCAGCAGGTACATGCCGATGAAGGCCGGGATCACCGACAGCGGCAGCGCCACCGCCGAGACGATGGTCGCCCGCCAGTCGCGCAGGAACAGCCACACCACGAGCACCGCCAGGAAGGCGCCTTCGATCAGCAGCTTGATCGAGGCGTCGTACTCCTCGGCGGCGATCTTCACGAAGTCCAGCGTGCGGGTGAGCCGGATGTGCGGAAAGTCCTTCTGCAGTTGCGCGAGTGCCTTCTCGACCCCGGCGCCGACCTCGACCTCGCTGGCGCCGCGGCTGCGCGCCACCTCGAAACCGACGACCTGCTTGCCGTTGAGCACCGCCGCGGCGCGCGGTTCGGCCACCGTGTCCTCGATGGTGGCCACGTCCTGCAGCGCGATGCGCCGGCCGTCGGACAGCGGGATCTGCATGCGCCGCAGCTCGTCGGCCGAGGCCACGGTGGCGATGGTGCGCACCGGCTGCTCGGTGCCGCCCAGGTCGGTGCGGCCCCCGGCGCTTTCCTGCTGCACCTGGCGCAGGCGCCGCGACACGTCGGCCGCCGTGGCATTGAGTGCCTGCAGGCGTGCCGGGTCGAGCGCCACGCGGACCTCGCGCGTCACGCCGCCGACGCGATTGACCGCGCCCACGCCCGGCACGGCCATCAGCCGGCGCGCCACCGTGTCGTCGACGAACCACGAGAGCGCCTGGTCGTCCATGCGGTCGGACGCGATGGCAAAGGCCAGCACCGGCTGTGCGGCCAGGTCCAGCTTGGTGACGATCGGGTCGCGCAGGTCGGTCGGCATGTCCGATCGCACGCGGCTCACGGCCGAGCGCACGTCGTCCACGGCTTCCTGGATCGGCTTCTCGAGCACGAACTCGGCCGCCACCGTGGCCGAGCCGTCGGTGAGCGTGGTCGTCACGTGCTTGAGGCCCTGCAGCGTGGCGATGGCGTTCTCGATCTTGCGCGCCACGTCGTTCTCGAGCTGGGACGGCGAGGCGCCGGGCAGCACGGCGGTGACGATGACCACCGGCAGGTCCATGTCGGGGAAGTTCTGCACCTTCATCTGCTTGAAGGAGAACAGCCCGGCCAGCGTCAGCAGCACGAAGATCATGGCCGCCGGAATCGGGTTGCGGATCGACCAGGAAGAGACATTCATGGGCGGTGCCCTCTCGATGCGGTGAAGGGTGGGGTGGGCCGGCGGCTCACTTGGCGGCCGCCGGCGCGGTGCCGGACGGTGCGTTCGAAGCCGCTGCATCGCCCACGCGGACCAGGTCGCCATCGTTCAAGAAGCCGGCACCGGCCACCGCCACGCGGGCGTCTTTCGCCAGCTCGCCGCGCACCTCGATGCGGTCGCCGACGCGGCGGCCGGCTTCCACACGCACCTGGCGCACGTGCTGGTCGGGCTGCACCACCATCACGGTGTTGAAGCCGTCGCGCGGCACCACGGCCACCTGCGGCACCGTCAGTGCCTCGCTCTTGCCCAGCAGGAATTCGCCCCTGGAGAACATCCCCGCCTTCACGCCGGTGTTGGCCTGGACGTCCGGAATGTCGACGTACACCAGCGCATTGCGCGTCTGCGCGTCCACCGTCGGCGCGATGCTGCGCACCTTGCCCGTGACGCGCGTGCCGCCCGGTGCGGTGATGGTGGCCGGCATGCCGACCGACAGCTTGCCGAGTTCGGCGGCACCCACTTCGGCGCGCCATTCCAGGCGTCCCTGGCGGATCAGCTTGAACAGTTCGGTGCCTGCGCCGACCACGCTGCCCACGGTGGCGGTGCGCGACGAGATCACGCCGTCGTCGGGCGCGAGCACCTGCGTGTTGCGGTTGCGCACCTGCTGCGCGGCGAGCGATGCCTCGGCGGCCTCGACGCGTGCCTTGGCCGTCTGCTCGGCGGTCTGGTACTGGTTGATCTGCTGCTGGCTCAGCGCCCCGGTCTGCGACAGGGTGCGTGCGCGCGCGGCGTTGCCGGCCGCGTCGGCGGCCGTGGCGCGGGCCTCGGCCAGGGCGGCCTTGGCCTGGGCCACGTCGGCCGCGACCGTTTCGCCCGAGAAGGTGGCGAGCACCTGGCCCTTGCGCACCCGGTCGCCCACGTTCACACGCACATCGGCCAGGCGCAGGCCGCTCGATTCGGAGCCCACGCTGGCCTCCTGCCAGGCGGCGATGTTGCCGTTGGCGCCGAGCGTGATGTCCAGCTCGGCGGGCTCGGGCGTGGCCACGGTCACGGTCACGGCAGGCCGCGCGGTGGTGCCGTCGGCCTTGGCGTTCTTGGCGGGCGTCGCCTCGCCCTTGCCGCGCAGCGCGATGGCTGCGCCGATGGCGGCCACCACGACCAGCGCCAGGACGATGAAGAGGGTGCGTTTTGAAGTTGTCATGGGCAGGGCTTGCGAAAGACGGTGTGTGCGCTCAGGGGCGGGCGACGGGTGTGGCCTGGGGTTCGGGTGTGGCGGCGGCCTGCGCCTCCGGGCGCGTCCAGCCGCCGCCCAGCGCGCGGTAGAGCGACACCCAGGCCGTGGCGCGTTCGCGCTGCAGGCCCACGCGCGCCGTCTGCGCGGCGAAGAGCGTGCGCCGCGCGTCCTCGAGCTCGAACTGGCTGGCCAGGCCGCTGCGGTAGCGCGCCTCGGTGGCGTCGAAGGAGGACTGGTAGTTGCGCACCGCACTGTCGGCGTCGGTCGAGCGCGCGTCGGTGCTCTGCAGGTTCACGAGCGCCTCCTCGACCTCCTTGACGGCGTTGCGCACGCTGGCGCGGTACTGCACCACCGACTCCTCGTAGCGGGCCTTCGCCGACTCGGCGTTGGCGGCGCGGGTGCCGCCGTCGAAGATCGGCACCGTGAGCTGCACGGGGCCGATGCTCCAGCTGTCCAGCGTCTCGCGGAAGCCGCCGGTGCGCAGTTGCAGGCGGCCGACGTTGCCCGTGAGGGACAGCCGCGGGTAGCGCTGCGCCTGCGCGACGCCGACGTCGGCACTCGCGGCGGCCACCGCCTGCTCGGCGGCGTACACGTCGGGCCGTTGGGCCAGGGTGCGCGCCGGCACCTGGTCGACCGGGTGCATCGCGGGCAGCGCGAGGTCGCCTGGCTGCGCGTCGAGCTTGCGCGCGAGTTCGGTGGCATCCAGGCCCGTCATCGCGACCAGGCCCTGGCGCAGCACCTGGCATTGCGCGCGTTGCTGCTTGAGCCGGCCCGAGGCATCGGCCGCACCGGCGCGTGCCAGGGCCGCATCGGCCGGTGCGGTGAAGCCCGCCTGCGCCGAGAGGTCGGTCAGGCGCGCGCTTTCCAGTCGCGAGCGGGTGTCGGATTCGGCCACCGCGAGCTGGCGTGCGCAGGCGCGTTCGGCGAAATAGGTGTTGGCGGTCTCGGCCGCCACGGACACGCGCGCTTGGTGCCACTGGGCGCTGCTCGCGTCCAGGCGCGAGGCCGCGGCGTCGCGGCCGGCGCGCAGGCCGCCGAACAGGTCGATCTCCCAGCTCGACTGCAGGCCGGCCTGGCCGATCGTGACGGGCGGGATCGAGGTCGAGCTGCCGGTCGCACCCGTTGCGCCCGTTCCGCCTGCGGCACCGACGCCGCCGCCGATACCGCTGGTCGGCGAGTTGCTGCGGGTGGCGGAGAGCACGCCATCGAGGCTGGGTGCCAGCGCGGCGCCCGTCTGCACACGGGTGGCGCGTGCTTCGGCGATGCGCGTGGCGGCGCTCGCGATGTCGGGGCTGGCGGCTTGTGCAGCCTCGATCAGCTCCGCCAGCACCGGGTCGCCCGCATCGCGCCACCAGGTGGCCAGCGATGGCAGCGAGCCGGCATGGGGCAGGGCGGCATCGGGCAGCGGGGCGTTCCAGTGCGCGGGCGCCGGCGTTGGCACCGAAGCGGGCGGGCGGGTGAGGCCGCAGCCGGCCAGCGCGAGGGACAGCGCGCACAGGGCGCCGAGATGGGGCAGTCGAATCATGGGAGCAGGGAGGTTTTTGCCGCGGCACGGCGCGAGCGCGCGGGACGCGCGGCGCGTGGCATCGACGTCTGGCGGCGTCGTGCCTCGTCGGCCACGAGGGCGAGCGCATAGGCGCTCAGGCGATCGGCCCAGGTGTCGATGCGCGCATCGGCGCCGAGCAGCTGCGGCTGCATCAGCTCGACCACGTCGCGCATCACGAAAAGCTGCGTGGCCAGCCCGCTGATCGCGAAGGCCAGGCGCTGCACGTCGTCGTCGGGCTCGGCCAGCTGCAGGTGGCGGCACAGCACCCGCACCAGCGCCTCGTGGGGCGCCTGCACGTCGCGGTCCAGTTCCGTGGCCCACTGGCCGGTCGGCTCCAGCAACTCCCGCAGGTGCAGGCGCATGCACTGGCGCACGATGTCCCCGTGCTTCAGCGGTTCCAGGTAGCCGGCCATGAAGATGCGCAGCGCCTCGGCGATCGGCAGCTCGGGCGCCTCGTACATGGCGATGAGATCGGGCATCGCGCCGCCCATCGGCTCGGTGAAGGTCGCCGCGTACAGCCCGCCCTTGTCGCCGAAGTAGTAGCTGATCGACGCGATGTTGGTGCCGGCCGCAGCCGCGATCTCGCGCGTGGAGGTTTTCGCGAAGCCCTTCTCGGCGAACAGCGCCAGCGCCGCGTGCAGAAGGCGCGAGCGTGCCTCCGCGCCGTCGGATCGGGAAGCCCGCGACGCGGCGGCTTGATTCTTGGGGGAGGACATGGCGCGCCCATTAGAGCACGCAGTTCAATCGTTTGATTGAATTAACCTTGCGCGCGGGCGGGCCGTGTGCGTTGTGGAACGCGACCCTGGCCGCGCACGCTGCACGCGTGCGGCGGCCGATTTTTCGGACGGGCGCCCCTGAGCAGCGGGCGCCCGTCGCCGCTCACTTCGGCAGCAGCACCTTGTCGACCACGTGGATCACGCCGTTGGACTGGTACACGTTGGGGATGGTCACCGTCGCGACGCCGCCCTTGGCGTCCGTCAGCGTGATCGTGTTGCCCTTGGTCTTGGCGATCAGCGTGCCACCGGCGACGGTCTTGAGTTCGGCGGAACCCTTGCCGGCCTTGATCTCCTTCTTCAGCTCGGCCGCATCGAGCTTGCCCGGCACCACGTGGTAGGTCAGCACGCCGGTCAGCGTGTCCTTGTTTTCGGGCTTGAGCAGCGTGTCGACCGTGCCTGCGGGCAGTGCCGCGAAGGCCTTGTTGGTCGGTGCGAACACGGTGAAGGGGCCCGGGCCCTTGAGCGTGTCGACCAGGCCGGCCGCCTTGACGGCCGCGACCAGCGTGGTGTGGTCCTTGGAATTGACGGCGTTGTCGATGATGTCCTTGGTCGGCGACATCGGTGCCCCGCCCACCATGACGTCGGCAGCCATGGCGCTGAATGCACCCGCGGTGAGCGCGACGGCCAGGGTGGCGGCAGCGATGCGATTGAACTTGATCTGCATGGAGGTTCCTTCGGATTGGATGCGCCGCAGCGAGGATGCGCTGCAGCTGCCAGTCCATACGGCCGTGCGGCGTTGCTGGATTCAGAGCCGTCCGAGCGGCCCGTGCGCAGGCCTCGGCGGCCGGGGCGCAGGCGCTACGATCCCGCCCCATGCCCGCCGCCTCCCCATCGACTGCGCTGCCCCTGGACGCCGAAGGCATCCTCGCGCTGGCCGCGCGCTCCATGTTCCAGCTCTTCTCGAGCATGAGCCAGGGCATGTTCCTCATCGACCGCAGCGGGCGCATCGTGTGGGTGAACGAGGGCTACAGGCGCTTCCTGCCGGCGCTGGGCTTCAGCGACCTCGACCAGTTCCAGGGCCACATGGTGGAGGACGTGATCCCCAACACGCAGATGCGCCGCGTGCTGGAAACCGGCGAGCCGGTGCTGGTGGACCTGCTGACCAACAAGGCCGGCACCTTCGTCGTGAGCCGGCTGCCGCTGCGCGAGGAGCGGCCGGACGGGCAGGGCGGCGTCATCGGCGAGGTCATTGGTGCGATCGGCATCGTGCTCTTCGACCACCCGCAGACCACGCTGCAGCCGCTGGTGAGCAAGTTCGCCCTGCTGCAGCGCGACCTCGACGAGGCGCGGCGCGAACTGGCCAGCCAGCGCGGCCGCGCGGCACGCACCGGCGAACTGCCGCGCCAGGCCAAGTACAGCTTCGCGAGCTTCATCGGCAGCAGCCCGGCGGCCGTGGAGGTCAAGCGCCACGCGCGCCGTGCCGCGCAGTCGACCAGCCCGGTGCTGCTGCTGGGCGAGACGGGCACCGGCAAGGAGCTGCTGGCCCATGCCATCCACGGCGCGTCGGCCCGCGCGGCCGGCCCCTTCGTGACGGTGAACATCGCGGCCGTGCCCGACACGCTGCTGGAGGCCGAGTTCTTCGGCTTCGCGCCCGGCGCCTTCACCGGGGCCGACCGGCGCGGGCGCGAGGGCAAGTTCAAGTTCGCCGACGGAGGCACGCTCTTCCTCGACGAGATCGGCGACATGCCGCTGTCGCTGCAGGCCAAGCTGCTGCGCGCGCTGCAGGAGGGCGAGATCGAGCCGCTGGGCTCGAACAAGCTGGTGCCCTTCGACGCCCGCGTGATCGCCGCCACCTCGCGCGACCTGCCGGCGCTGGTGCGCGAGGGCAAGTTCCGCGAAGACCTGTTCTACCGCCTCAACGTGCTGCCGCTGCGCGTGCCGCCGCTGCGCGAACGCCGCTCGGACATTCCGGCACTGGTCGAGGCGCTGGGCGAGGACATCGCGCAGCGCACCGGCGAGGCGCCGCCCGAACTGCTGCCCGATGCGCTGGCCCTGCTGGCCGGCCAGCACTGGCGGGGCAACACGCGCGAACTGCGCAACGTGCTGGAGCAGCTGGCGATGCGCAGCGACTCCCAGCGCGTTGATGCCGCCGAAGTCGCACGCGTGCTGGCCGAGACCGGCGTCGAGAGCATCGCCGCGCCCGAGCCTTTGGCGGCGGCGCCCGCGGCGGGCGGGGACGACGACGCCGAAGCCCTGCTGCGGCCGCTGGCCGAGCAGGTGGCGGAGCTGGAACGTCGTGCCATCGCGGCCACGCTCGCCGTCACGGGCGGCAACAAGCTCGCGGCGGCGCGGCGCCTGGGCATTTCGCGCGCCACGCTCTACGACCGCATGGGCGAGGGCTGAAGCGCCCGGGCGCGGGCCCGGTCGGTCAGTGATGCAGGACGGCGCTCAGGCCCGACAGCACCATGCCCGTACCGGCCAGCACCAGCAGCCAGCCGGTGAGGCGGCGCCAGGCGGCAGAGGGGCGGCCGGGCGGGCGGTCGCCCGCCGGGCGACGTTGAGAGGTGCGTTCGGTCATCGCCGGAGCATGGACGCCCTGCGCTGAGTGGCCCCTGACGCCCGCGTGCCGGTGCGCCGCTACGGCTGGTGTTTTCCCTGATCGATAAATGGACATGTGTCTGAAAGTCAGACGAGTCTGCATGCCTCGATCGACCAAATCCTGGTCATTTCACTCCCGAACGGGCCGCCAACGTCGGTGTAACCGCTCGTTGGATGGCTGGCACGAACTGTGCAAAGTTCAGGCATTCATCCAAGGAGACATTCATGCACCGTCGCCAACTCGTTGCCCTGGCCGCCTTGGCCGCCATCGCCACCGCCGCCGGCGTGCCGGCCTGGGCCCAGTCCAACGAAATCCGCATCGCCCACGTCTACAGCAAGACCGGCCCGCTGGAAGCCTACGGCAAGCAGACCCAGGCCGGCCTGCTGATGGGCCTGGAATACGCCACCGGCGGCACCATGACCGTCAACGGCAAGAAGATCGTCGTCATCGAGAAGGACGACCAGGGCAAGCCCGACCTGGGCAAGTCGCTGCTGGCCGCCGCGTACTCCGACGACAAGGCCGCGCTGGCCGTCGGCCCCACCTCGTCGGGCGTGGCACTGGCCATGCTGCCGGTGGCCGAGGAATACAAGAAGGTCCTCGTCGTCGAGCCCGCCGTGGCCGATTCGATCACCGGCGACAAGTGGAACAAGTACATCTTCCGCACCGGCCGCAACTCCAGCCAGGACGCGATCAGCAACGCCGTCGCGCTCGACAAGCCCGGCACCACCATCGCCACGCTCGCCCAGGACTATGCGTTCGGCCGCGACGGCGTGAAGGCCTTCAAGGATGCGGTCAAGAAGGCCAAGATCGTCCATGAGGAATACCTGCCGCAGAACACCACCGACTTCACCGCCGGTGCGCAGCGCCTGATCGACAAGCTCAAGGACCAGCCCGGCCGCAAGGTGATCTGGATCGTGTGGGCCGGCGCCGGCAACCCCTTCAAGATCGCCGACCTCGACCTCAAGCGCTACGGCATAGAGATCGCCACCGGCGGCAACATCCTGCCCGCGATGGCGAGCTACAAGCAGTTCCCGGGCATGGAGGGCGCGACCTACTACTACTTCGGCATCCCGAAGAACCCGGTCAACGACGCCCTGGTATCGATGCACTACAAGCAGTACAAGACCCCGCCGGACTTCTTCACCGCGGGTGGCTTCTCGGCCGCGATGGCCGTGGTCACCGCGCTCAAGAAGACCGGCGGCGACACCGGCACCAACAAGCTCATCGGCGCGATGGAAGGCATGAGCTTCGACACGCCCAAGGGCACCATGACCTTCCGCAAGGAAGACCACCAGGCCATGCAGAGCATGTACCACTTCAAGATCAAGGTCGACCCGGCCTTCGCCTGGGGCGTGCCGGAGCTGGTGCACGAGATCAAGGCGTCCGAGATGGACGTGCCGATCCGCAACAAGCGCTGATCCGGGATCGGACTTCCGAACGCAGAAGTCGCAGAGGTTTCGCAGAGGTCGCAGAAGAAGACATCAAAGATTTCTTCCTTGAATCTTTTGCGTCCTCTGCGAAACCTTCGCGTCCTCTGCGTCCGGTATCCGCTCCCGTTCCCGACTCCTGACATGCTCCAGACCCAAGACCTCACCATCCGCTTCGGCGGGCACGTCGCGGTGAATGCCGTGAGCTGCACCTTCGCGCCCGGCACGCTCACGGCCATCGTGGGTCCGAACGGCGCGGGCAAGACGACGTACTTCAACCTCATCTCGGGGCAGCTCAAGGCCACGTCGGGTTCGGTGCGGCTCGATGGCCGCGACCTGACGGGCCTGCCAGCGTCGGCCCGCACGCGCGCCGGACTGGGCCGCGCCTTCCAGCTCACCAACCTGTTCCCCAACCTCACGGTGCTGGAGAACGTGCGCCTGGCGGTGCAGGCCGCGCACGAGGGCCCGCACCGCCGCGGCCTCAACCTCTGGAGCATCTGGAGCGACCACCAGGCGCTCACCCAGCGTGCCGATGCGCTGCTGGCCGACACCAACCTCAAGGCGCGCGAGCACGACGTGGTGGCCAGCCTGCCGCATGGCGACCAGCGCAAGCTCGAGGTCGCGCTGCTGATGGCGCTGGAGCCGCAGGTCTTCATGTTCGACGAACCGACGGCCGGCATGAACGCGGCCGAAGCGCCCGTCATCCTCGACCTCATTCGCCGACTCAAGAAGGACCGCAGCAAGACCATCCTGCTGGTGGAGCACAAGATGGACGTGGTGCGCGAGCTGGCCGACCGCATCATCGTGCTGCACAACGGCACGCTGGTGGCCGATGGGGAGCCGGCCGAAGTCATCGCCTCGCCCGTCGTTCAAGAAGCCTACCTGGGCGTGGCGAAGGAGGCGGCATGAACGACGCGCTTCTGACGCTCGGAGGCGTGCACACGCACATCGGCGCGTACCACATCCTCCACGGCGTGGACCTCGCTGTGCCGAAGGGTCGACTCACCATGCTGCTGGGCCGCAACGGCGCCGGCAAGACGACCACGCTGCGCACCGTCATGGGCCTGTGGCATGCCTCGCAGGGGCGTGTGCACTTCGCGGGCCAGGACATCACGAAGCTCACGACCCCGCAGATCGCCGACCTCGGCATCGCCTACGTGCCCGAGACCATGGGCATCTTCGCGGACCTGACCGTGAAGGAGAACATGCTGCTGGCGGCTCGCGCCGCACGCCGCGCCCAGGACATGGACGACGCGCGGTTGAAGTGGATCTTCAAGCTGTTCCCGGCCGTGGAGAAGTTCTGGAACCATCCGGCCGGCAAGCTCTCGGGCGGGCAGAAGCAGATGCTGGCCGTCTCGCGCGCCATCGTCGAGCCGCGTCAGCTACTGATCGTCGACGAGCCCAGCAAGGGTCTGGCGCCCGCCATCATCAACAACATGATCGACGCCTTCGCCGAGCTCAAGGCCAGCGGCGTCACGATCCTGCTGGTCGAGCAGAACATCCACTTCGCACAGCGCCTGGGCGACCACGTGGCGGTGATGGACAACGGCCGCGTGGTGCACGCCGGCACCATGGCCGCGTTCTCGGCCGACCCTCAACTGCAGCAGTCGCTGCTGGGGCTGGCGCTGTGAGCGGCGCGTGGATCGCCATGGCAGACCAACCGCGAGAACGTGCCGAATGAAGACCCTCGATTTCGACTGGAAGCCGCTGCTGCTGGTGCCCGTGCTGGCGTTGCTGGCATTGCCGCTGGTGGGTTCCACCTCCACCTGGCTCACGCTCACCGTGGCGGGGCTGGCGATGGGCATGATCGTGTTCATCATCGCCTCGGGCCTCACCCTGGTGTTCGGGCTGATGGACGTGCTGAACTTCGGGCATGGCGTGTTCATCGCGCTGGGTGCCTTCGTCGCCACCAGCGTGCTCGCAGCGATGGGGGACTGGACGCAGTCGCAGTCCATCCTCACCAACCTCGTGGCCGTGCTGCCCGCGATGCTCGTTGCCATGCTCGTGGCCGGTGCGGTGGGCCTGGCCTTCGAGCGCTTCATCGTGCGCCCCGTGTACGGCCAGCACCTCAAGCAGATTCTCATCACCATGGGCGGGATGATCATCGGCGAGGAAATAATCAAGGTGATCTGGGGTCCGGCGCAGATCCCGCTGCCGCTGCCCGAGGGCCTGCGCGGTTCCTGGCTGCTGGGCGACGCGGCGATCGAGAAGTACCGCGTGCTGGCGGTGATCGTCGGGGCCGTGGTCTTCGCGCTGCTGGCGTGGACGCTGGCGCGTACCAAGATCGGGCTCCTGATCCGCGCCGGCGTGCAGGACCGCGAGATGGTCGAGTCGCTGGGCTACCGCATCCGCGTGCTCTTCATCGGCATCTTCGTCGCCGGCAGCGCGCTGGCGGGCCTGGGCGGCGTGATGTGGGGCCTGTACCAGCAGAACGTCATCCCGCAGATGGGCGCGCAGGTCAACGTGCTGATCTTCATCGTCATCATCATCGGCGGCCTGGGCTCGACCACGGGCGCACTCATCGGCGCGCTGCTGGTGGGCCTGATGGCCAACTACACCGGCTTCATCGCGCCCAAGGTGGCGCTGTTCTCCAACATCGCCCTCATGGTCGCCATCCTGCTGTGGCGCCCGCAGGGGGTGTACCCGGTGGCGGGGAGCCGATGAGCACCGAATGCGGACTTCCGGACGCAGAGGACGCAGAGATCTCGCAGAGGACGCAAAAGACTCAAAGAGAAATTCTTGAATGTCTTCTTTTGCGACTTCTGCGAAACCTTTGCGTCCTCTGCGTCCGGTCCCCGTTCCCGATTTCAAAGCCATGCTGACCCGTCTTCTTTCCAACGACCTGCCGCGCAACAAGGTGCTGGCGGTGCTGCTCGTGGCGGTGCTGCTGGGGCTGGCCTTCGCACCCTTCATCTTTCCGGGGGTGAAGGCGCTGAACGTGGCGGCGAAGATCCTGGTGTTCATCGTGCTCGTGGCGAGCTTCGACCTGCTGCTGGGCTACACCGGCATCGTGAGCTTCGCGCACACGATGTTCTTCGGCATCGGCGCCTACGGCATCGCGATCGCGGCCACGCGCCTCGGACCGAGCTGGGGCGCGATCGCGGTGGGACTGGTGTGCTCGCTGGCGGTGTCGCTGGTGCTGGCGCTGGCCATCGGCCTGTTCTCGCTGCGGGTGCGGGCGATCTTCTTCGCCATGATCACGCTGGCCGTGGCCTCGGCCTTCCAGACGCTGGCCTCGCAGCTGTCGGAGTTCACCGGCGGGGAGGACGGCCTGACCTTCAAGCTGCCCGAGCTCATCTCGCCGAGCTTCGAGTTCGCCGAGGAGCCCTTCCTGGGCGTGTCCCTCGACGGCCGGCTGCTGTGCTACTACCTGCTCTTCGTGGCCGCGGTGGTGCTGGTGCTGATGCTGTTGCGCATCGTCAACTCGCCCTTCGGGCGCGTGCTGCAGGCCATCCGCGAGAACGAGTTCCGCGCCGAGGCGATCGGCTACCGCGTGGTGGTGTACCGCACGCTCTCGGCGGTGCTGTCGGCGCTGTTCGCCACGCTGGCCGGCGCGATGCTCGCGATCTGGCTGCGCTACAACGGGCCGGACACCTCGCTGTCCTTCGAGATCATGATCGACGTGCTGCTCATCGTCGTCATCGGCGGCATGGGCACGATCTACGGCGCGGCCATCGGTGCCGTGCTCTTCGTGGTGGCGCAGAGCTACCTGCAGGACCTGCTGCGCCTGGGCAACGAGGCCGTGAGCGGGCTGCCCTGGCTGGCGGCGCTGCTGTCGCCCGATCGCTGGCTGCTGTGGCTGGGCGTGCTCTTCGTGCTGTCGGTGTATTACTTCCCGACGGGCATCGTCGGAAAACTCAGGGCCAGGAGCGCACGATGACGTCCCCCATACCCGCTTCGCACTACGCCACGCTCTGCGGGCGCGAGATCCACTGGGTGGAGTGGGGCGGCGCCGACGCGCCGGCCGTGATCGCCTGGCACGGCCTGGCGCGCACGGGCCGTGACATGGACGAGCTGGCGCGCCACCTGGTGGCGGCCGGCTACCGCGTGATCTGCCCCGACACCATCGGCCGCGGCCTGAGCCAGTGGAGCCCGCGCCCCGACGACGAATACAAGCTGGCGTTCTACGCCCGCCTGGCCGATGCGCTGTGCGAGCACCTGGGCCTGGCGCGCGTGCACTGGGTCGGCACTTCGATGGGCGCGGCCATCGGCACCGTGTGCGCCTCGGGCCTGTTCGTGCCGGCCATGAAGGGCCGCATCGCCAGCCTGGTGCTCAACGACAACGCGCCCGAACTGGCTGCACCCGCGCTGGAGCGCATCAAGGCCTACGCCGGCACGCCGCCGGCCTTCAACACGGTGCAGGAACTGGAAGCCTTCTTCCGCACCGTCTACAAGCCCTACGGCTGGCTCAGCGATGCGCAATGGCGCCGTCTCACCGAGACGTCCACGCGCCGCCTGCCGGACGGACGCGTGACGCCGCACTACGACCCGGCCATGGTGCGGCAGTTCACCGCGCACGAGAACGACTACCTGATCTGGGACCACTACGACGCACTCGATGTGCCCGTGCTGCTGCTGCGCGGCGCCGAGTCCGATCTGGTTCTGCTCGAGGTGGTGGAGCGCATGAAGGCGCGCGGTCCCGGTGCCGCCGGTCGCCTGCAGGTGGTCGAGGTGCCCGGCTGCGGCCATGCGCCGGCCCTGAACGTGCCCAATCAGCTGAACGCGGTGGAAGCCTTCATCCGGGCAGCGGCCTGAGGTTGCGTGCCGGAAGCGCCCGAAGCGCCCACGCGCCGGGCGCCGGCGGCCGTCGAAGCGTGGCAACGTGTTTTTGGCGAGAATCCGCCGCCCACAACAACATCCGGAGAACGCCCGCCATGGCCATCTCGCTCTACGACGCATCCGTGTCCGTCTTCATCCGCGGCCTCGACCAGCTCACGCATGTGCTGGGCAAGGGTCTCGCACATGCGCAGGCGCAGGGCCTGGACCCGGCCACCCTGGTGCAGGCGCGACTGGCACCCGACATGCTCACGCTGGCCGGCCAGGTGCAGCGTGCGAGCGATGCGTCGAAGCTCGCCGCGGCACGCCTCGGCGGTATGACGGCGCCGAGCTTTCCCGACACCGAGACCACCTACGACGAATTGCTCGCGCGCGTGGCGAAGACGCGGGACTTCCTTGCCGGCGTCGACCGCGCCGCCATCGACGGCCAGGAGTCGCGCGAGGTGCGCCTCAAGGTCGGCGACGGCGAGATGGTGTTCGACGCGCAGCGCTACCTGTTGCAGTTCGCGATTCCCAACTTCTTCTTCCATGTGACCACGGCGTACGACGTGCTGCGCCACGTGGGCGTGCCGGTGGGCAAGCGCGACTACCTGGGCCGCTGACCGGCTGCGCATGCGCCCACGCAAGCGCCCTGCGGGGCGCTTTTTTTTCGCCTGCGTGAAACCCGGGCGGTGCCTGCGCCGAATTGACGGACATGTCCCCCGTCCACCTGCCGACCGAAGTCGCGTTGGCCTTTGCCGCCGGCCTGCTCACCGTCGCCGCGCCCTGCGTGCTGCCGCTGCTGCCGGTGGTGCTGGGCGGCTCGGTCGGCGGTGCGCGCTCGGGCACCCGGCCACTGTGGATCGTGGCCGGCTTCGTGGCGGCATTCGCGGGCTTCACGCTGGCCTTCGGCGCCTCGGCCTCGTGGCTGGGGCTGACGCCCGAGGGCCTGCGGCAGGCGGCCATCGCCGGACTGCTGGTGTTCGGCGTGCTGATGGTCTGGCGCGCACCGATGCGGGTGCTGGCGCGCCAGGGCGGCGCACTCGGCGGCGCGTTCGGCGGCGTGGCCGCGCGGTGGGGCGGGGCGGGCCACGGCGCCGCCGGCGCGCTGCTGCTCGGCGCCTCGCTGGGGGTGGTGTGGACGCCCTGCGCCGGCCCGGTGCTCGGCGCCATCCTCACGCTGCTGGCCACCGCGCCGAGCGGTGAAGCGGCCGCGGCCCTGTTGCTGAGCTATGCGGTCGGGGCCGGCGTTCCGATGCTGGTCATCGGCTATGGCGGCCAGTGGGCGGTGCGGCGCGTGCGCGCGGTGGCCGCCCACCTGCCGACGCTGCAGCGCGTGGCCGGCGTGCTGGTCATCGCCGTGGCGCTGGCCATGGCTTTCCAGGTCGACACGCTGGCCATCAGCTGGCTTTCGCGATTTCTTCCTTCCCTCTCGCAAGGACTGTGACCATGAACGACTCCGCCACCCCCCGTTTCACGCGCCGCGCCGCCACCGTGGCCACTCTCGGGTGGCTGGCCGGTGCGCATGCGGCCGAGCCCGCCGTGCCCTTGCCCGATCTCGGGCCGGCGGTCGAATTCACCGGCATCGACCGCTGGCTGGGCAGCGAGCCGCTCACGATGCAGGGGCTGAACGGCAAGGTGACGCTGGTCTATTTCTGGACCTTCGCCTGCGTCAACTGCCTCAACACCATGCCGCACGTGGTGCGGTGGTACGAGCGCTACCGCGACCGCGGCTTCGTCGTGGTGGGCGTGCACACGCCGGAGTTCGCCTTCGAGCGCGTGACCGCCAACGTGGAGTCGGCCCGCGACCGCCTGGGCATCCGCTTTCCGGTGGCACAGGACAACCGCTTCGCCACCTGGCAGGCCTGGCGAAACCAGTACTGGCCGGCCTTCTACCTGGTCGACCGCGCCGGGCGCGTGCGGCGCAAGCACTTCGGCGAAGGCGAGTACGCGCGGATGGACGCCGCGATCCAGACCCTGCTGGCTGCGGGCTGAAAGCGCAGCGTGACGGCCGTCGGCGTGCGGGCGGCAGGCTGGGCACCTGTCACAGCGGCAGCTGCGTCGTCGACAGCACTTCCTTCAGGACCATGAAGGTGCGCACCTGGCGCACGCCGGGCAGGTACAGCAACTGCTCGGCGTGCAGCCGGTTGTAGCTCTCGTTGTCGCGCGTGCGCACGAGCATGAAGTAGTCGAACTCGCCCGTCACCACGTGGCATTCGAGGCAGCCCGACACCTTCTGCACCGCCTTCTCGAACTCGGCGAAGGACTCGGGCGTGGAGCGGTCCAGCACCACGCCGATCATCACCAGCATGCCGCAGTCCAGCGCCTTGGGCGACAGCAGCGCGACGGTGCCGCGGATGAAGCCGAGCGTCTTGAGGCGCTCCACGCGCCGCAGGCAGGCCGGGGCGCTGAGGTTCACCTTGGCAGCCAGCGCCACGTTCGACACCGAGGCATCGCGCTGCAGCGCGCGGAGGATGGCGCGGTCGGTGCGATCGAGTTCGCTCGACGCAGGAAATTTTGTTGCGTGCCTGGCGGTTTTCATGGAATGAATGGCGTCGAGTTGGGTTCGAAGGCCATGATGATTTCTTGAATCGCCATCATTTTGCAACCCTGTGAGGTGGCTTCCTTCCTACGATTCGTTCACGCCAACGAACCTGGAGCCCGCCGCCATGAACCTGCAGAAATTCCCCCGCCACTCGCTGACCTTCGGGCCGACGCCGATCCACCCGCTCAAGCGCCTGAGCGCCCATCTGGGCGGCGAGGTCGAGCTTTATGCCAAGCGCGAGGACTGCAACAGCGGCCTGGCCTTCGGCGGCAACAAGACGCGCAAGCTGGAGTACCTGATCCCCGAGGCGATCGAGGGCGGCTACGACACGCTCGTGTCCATCGGCGGCGTGCAGTCGAACCAGACCCGCCAGGTGGCCGCCGTGGCCGCGCACCTGGGCATGAAGTGCGTGCTGGTGCAGGAGCATTGGGTCAACTACGACGACCCGGTCTACGACCGCGTGGGCAACATCGAGCTCTCACGCATCCTGGGCGCCGACGTGCGGCTCGATGCCGCCGGCTTCGACATCGGCATCCGCAAGAGCTGGGAAGAGGCCATGGACGGTGTGCGCCGCGCCGGCGGCAAGCCTTTCCCGATTCCCGCCGGCTGTTCCGAACACCCGAAGGGCGGGCTCGGCTTCGTCGGCTTCGCCGAGGAGGTGCGCCAGCAGGAGAAGGAACTGGGCTTCCAGTTCGACTACATCGTGGTCTGCTCGGTCACCGGCAGCACGCAGGCCGGCATGGTGGTGGGCTTCGCGGCCGACGGGCGGGCCGACCGGGTGATCGGCATCGACGCCTCGGCCAAGTCGCAGCAGACCTTCGAGCAGATCCTGCGCATTGCGAAGAACACCGCCGGCCTGGTGGAACTCGGGCGCGACATCACCGAGCAGGACGTCGTCCTCGACACCCGCTTCGGCGGCCCCGAGTACGGCCTGCCCAGCGAAGGCACGCTGGAGGCGATCCGCCTGTGCGCGCGCACCGAGGGCATGCTGACCGACCCGGTGTACGAGGGCAAGTCCATGCACGGCATGATCGAGAAGGTGCGCCTGGGCGAGTTCCCGGCCGGCTCGCGGGTGCTGTATGCACACCTGGGCGGTGTGCCGGCGCTCAGCGCGTACGCCGGCCTGTTCGCCAACGGCTGATCCGCCGCGCAGCGCGGGCCTTCTAGGGGGCCGGCGCCGCGTCGGCGTCCACGTCGTCGAGGAAAGTCGCCGTGGGCACGAAGAAGAGCGTGCCGGTCACCGCACGGCTGAAGTCCAGCAACCGGTCGTGGTTGCCCGGCGGCAGCCCGACGAACATGTTCTCGAGCATGCGCTCGGTGCGTGCGGGCGATCGCGCATAGCCGATGAAATAGGTGCCGTACTCGCCCTTGCCCACCTGGCCGAAGGGCATGTTGTCGCGCACGATCTGCAACTGCTCGCCGTTCTCCTCGATGTTCGTGAGCACGTTGTGGGCGTAGGCGGTCTTCGCGCTGTCGGCCAGCTCGATGTCGGAGAGCTTTCTGCGTCCGATGATGGCCTCCTGCTGTTCGATCGGCACGGCGTTCCAGGCCTTCATGTCGTGCAGGTACTTCTGCACGATGACGTAGCTGCCGCCGGCGAAGGCGGGGTCCTCGTCGCCGACCAGCGCGGCATCGGCGGCGGCCTGGCCCGAGGGGTTCTCGGTGCCGTCGACGAAGCCGAGCAGGTCGCGCTCGTCGAAGTACTTGAAGCCGTGCGTCTCGTCGACCACCGTGGCCACGCCCCCGATGCGCTCGGTGATCTGCGCCGCCAGTTCGAAGCACAGGTCCATGTCGGTCGCGCGGATGTGGAACAGCAGGTCGCCCGGCGTCGACACCGCGTGGTGCACGCCCTTGATCTCGCGGAAGGGATGCAGCGAGGCAGGCCGAGGGTCGCCGAACAGGCGGTCCCAGGCCTCGGAGCCGAAGCCCATCACGCACGACAGCCGACGGCTGGCATGCCGAAACCCGATGCCGCGCAGCAGCGACGACATGTCACCGCACAGCTGGCGCACGGGCTGCCGGGCTTCGGGCCCGGGGTTCAGCGTGAAGACCAGGAAGATGGCGGCGTGCGTGAGCTTGGCGGTGACGGCCTGGGCGGCGACGGTGGACACGTGGGGCTTCCTCGGGGGTGTGGAATCGGGGTCAGGACAAGGACTCGCGCGTCGGCCAGCCGGCCAGATGGCGCTCGGCGATGCCCGCCAGCGCGGTGATCCAGGCCGCGTCATCGTTGAGCGCGGGGATGTAGTGGAATTCCTTGCCGCCGCTCTCCAGGAAGGCTTCGCGGCCTTCCATCGCGATCTCTTCCAGGGTCTCCAGGCAGTCGGCCGGGAAGCCGGGACACATCACGTCCACGCGGCCCACGCCGGCCGCGCCGAGCTCGCGCAGCGTCGGTTCGGTGTAGGGCTCGAGCCACTTGGCACGGCCAAAGCGCGACTGGAAGGTCAGCCGCCACATCGATTCCGGCAACTGCAGGCGCGCGGCCAGCAGCTCGCCGGTGCGCAGGCATTGCTTCTGGTACGGGTCGCCCAGCCGGATGTTGCGCTCCGGGATGCCGTGGAAGCTCATCACCAGCCGCTCGGGCCGGCCATGGGCCTTCCAGTGCGACTCGACGCTGCGCGCCAGGGCGTCGATGTAGCCTGCATCGTCGTGGTACTCGTTGACGAAGCGCAGTTCCGGCAGGCGGCGCGTGCCGCGCGTCCAGTCGTTCACCGCGTCGATCACGCTGGCGGTGGTGGTGGCCGAATACTGCGGATAGGCCTGCAGCACCAGCACGCGGTCGATGCCGCCGGCCTTCAGTGCCTCGAGCTGGGCGGCCAGTGCGGGTTGGCCGTAGCGCATGGCAGGCCGCACCGCCACCCGGTGGCCGCGCTCGCCCAGCCAGCCCTGCAGCAGCGTCGCCTGCTTCAGCGTGCCGGCGGTGAGCGGCGAACCGTCGGGCGTCCAGATGCTTGCGTACTTGGCCGCGGACTTCGCAGGACGCACCCGAAGGATGATGCCCTGCAGGATGGGCGCCCACAGTGCGCGGGGGATCTCCACGACGCGCGGGTCGCCGAGGAACTCGGCCAGGTAGGGCCGCACGGCGGCGGCGGTCGGCGCGGCGGGCGAGCCGAGGTTGCACCACAGCACGGCGGTGCGCGAGGCGGCAAGGGGCGGGCTCTGGGTCGCGAGCGGCTCGGGGCGGAAGCGGGGCATGCGATATTCTGCGGCATGACCTCTGCCGCCCCGGGCGCCGCGCTCCTCGACGTGAAGCGCATCCAGGCCGTCTCTCTGGACCTGGACGACACCCTCTGGCCCGTGTGGCCCACCATCGAGCGCGCCGAGCGCGTGCTGCACGACTGGTTGCAGCGCAACGCCCCGCGCACTGCCGACCTCGTGACCGACCCGAAGGTGCTGCGCGAGCTGCGCGAAGCCACCGCCAAGGAGCGCTCCGACCTGGCCCACGACCTGAGCGCGCTGCGGCGCGAATCGATCCGCGGGGCACTGCGCCGGGCCGGCGACGACGAGGCCCTGGCCGAGCCGGCCTTCGAGGTCTTCTTTGCGGAGCGTCAGCGCGTGACGCTGTATGACGATGCCCTGCCGGCGCTGCGCTGGCTCAGCGAGCGCTACCCGCTGGTCGCGATCTCGAACGGCAACGCCGACCTCGAGCGCACGGGCGTGGCGCGCTGGTTCCGTGCCGGCTTCAGCGCCCGCGCCTTCGGCAGCGGCAAGCCGCATGCGCCGATTTTTCGTGCCGCGGCGGCCTCGGTCGGACTGCTGCCGCGCGACGTGCTGCACGTGGGCGACGACGCGGCGCTCGACGTGGCCGGCGCCCTCGATGCCGGCATGCAGGCCGCCTGGCTCGTGCGCGACGAACGTCCCTGGGAGGCAGGCGCGCGGCCGCAGCTCATCGTGCCGAACCTGCACGCGCTGTGCATGGCGCTGGACGGGCGCTGAGCGCCGTCGGCGCGCGCGATGCAACATCGGGGAACCAATCCCTCATCCTTGAAACAGACGGGGCGGACCGGCGCGCCGAGGGGCGAGCCCGGCCTTTTTTCGTCTTTGTTTTTCAAGAGAAGGATTCGTTCGCATGACCCAGTTTTCCCGCCGCCTGCCCGCTGTCTTCCTCGCGATGTTGATGCTCCTGCTCGCCGCCACGGCGGTGCAGGCCAGGGAGATGGTGAGCGCGGCCCGGGATGGGGTCATGCTGCGCACGGGGCCGAGCCCGCGCGCAGCCGCCACCTGGTCGGTCGACCGCGGCTATCCGCTCGAGGTGCTGGGTCGCAAGGGCTCGTGGCTGCGCGTGCGCGACTTCGAGAACGACCGCGCCTGGGTGCGCAGCTCGCGCACCAGCCGGCAGGCGCATGTGGTGTCGACGGCCAGTGCGCTGAACCTGCGCAGCACGCCCAGCACGCGCGCACGCATCGTGGCCAAGGCCGGCTATGGCGACGTGCTGCGCACGATCGAGCGGCGCGGCGACTGGCTCAAGGTGCGCACCGGTGCGGGACGCGTGGGCTGGGTGTCGCGCAAGCTGGTGTGGGGCTGGTGAGGCTCAGGGCGCGGCCATGGCGGCTGCCGCGGCCTGGCCACTGAGCACCGCGCCTTCCAGCGTCGCCGGGTACGGCCCGTCGACGTAGTCGCCGCAGGCCGCCAAGCCAGGTGCAACGTGGGTGGGCGGCCGCCGAACGCCGGGCGTGCAGGCGAAGGTGGCGCGCTTCTCCACGATGGTCCGCAGCGGCACGGCGCCGTGCCAGCCGAGTTGTGCGCGGGCTTGTGCGAGAACCTGGGCTTCGATCGCCTCGCGCGTGCCCTCGCTGGCGCTGACGACCAGCGCCGCCAAGCCGGCCGGCCCGCCGAGGGCGCCGCGGTCGAACACGAACTGCGCCGGCGCGCCCGGGCCGTGGCGCAGCGCGCGCAGCGGGGCGCCCGGCAATCCGGGCGTGCCACGCAGGTAGACGGTGGCAATCGCTTCGTGGTCCAGCGCGTCGGCCTCTTCGGCCCAGGCGACGGCCTGCGGCAACGCGGTGCCGCGCGCCAGCCGTGCCGATTCCCACGGCGGTGCGGCCAGCAGTACGCGGTCGAAGGGCTCGCCGTCGACCGTCCAGCCCGAGGCGCCCGGTGCGATGGCCTGCACCCGCCGGCCGGTGCGGATCGATGCGCCGTGCGCACCCAGCCACCGCGCGGCGGGCTCGGGCAGCAGCGCACCCAGGTCCACGCGCGGCAGCAGCAGGTCGGCGCCGCCACGCTCGGCAAAGAGGGCGTCGTGCAGCACGCGCAGGAAGACGGCACCGCTGGCGCGCTCGACCGGCACGTTGAGCGCGGAGACGCACAGCGGCGCGATCAGTTCGTCCATCACGCGCGGCGTGAGGCCCGCGCACAGGGCGGCCACGCTGTCGCCGGGCGCGCAGCGAAAGCCCCGCGCGCGCCAGCGCAGCGAGATGCGCACGAGCGCGAACTTGTCGCGCAGCGACCAGCCCTGCGCGCCCGCGATGCCGGCCAGCAGATCCAGCGGCGGACGCACGCCGGCCGGGACCGACAGGCCGCCGCCATCGGGAAAGCGCAAGGCCAGCGGCAGCCGCAGCAGGGCGGCATCGAGGTCGACGCCGAGCTCGCGCATCAGCGCCAGCGTGGCGCGGTAGGCGCCGATGAGGATGTGCTGGCCGTTGTCGAGCACCAGGCCGTCGTCGGCCACCACGCGGCGCGCGCGCCCGCCCAGGGTGCGAGCCGCTTCGATCACGGTGACGCGGTGGCCCGTTCGTGTGGCCTCGACGGCAGCGGCCAGGCCGGCCCAGCCACCGCCGACGATGGCGAGGCTCATTGCCACGTTGTCAGGCCGAAGACCGGGGCGGCCTGTCGCGCCCGCGGTACGGCGCGGGCGATCGCGGCATCGTCGGCAGGCCGGCTCACATGCGCCCCAGCGCCTGCACCTTCCACGCGAGCCACAGCTTGCGCAGCGGCGTGAGGCTCACGCGCTGGTTCAGCACCTGGAAGCGATCGGCCTCGATCTCGGCAAGCAGCGTGCGGTAGATGTTGGCCATCATCAGTCCCGGCTTCTGGGCACGGCGGTCGGCCGCGGGCAGCAGGGCCAGGGCCTCGTCGTAGAGGGCCTGCGCGCGCGCGGCCTGGAACTGCATCAGGGCGACGAAGCGATCCGAGTACGTGCGGCTGAGCAACTCGTGGGCCTTGACGTCGAACTGCTGCAACTCGTTGACCGGCAGGTAGATGCGTCCGCGCAGTGCATCCTCGCCCACGTCGCGGATGATGTTCGTCAGTTGCAGCGCCAGGCCGAGCTTGTGCGCGTAGGCGGTGGTCTGCGGCTGCGTCTGGCCGAAGATGCGCGCCGACACCTCGCCCACCACGCCGGCCACCAGGTGGCAGTAGCGCTCGAGTCCGGCGAAGTCGAGATAACGCGTCTGCGTGAGGTCCATCTCGCAGCCGTCGATGATCTCTTGCAGTTGCCGCGCCTCGATGCCGAAGGCGGCCACGTGCGGCATCAGCGCCTTCGTCACGGGGTGGCGCGGCTCGCCGGCGAAGGCGCTCGCGACCTCGGTGCGCCACCAGGCCAGCTTGGTGGCGGCGACGCCGGGGTCCGACACCTCGTCCACCACGTCGTCGACCTCGCGGCAGAAGGCGTAGAAGGCCGTGATCGCCGCGCGGCGGTCCTTGGGCAGGAAGAGGAAGGCGTAGTAGAAGCTGCTGCCCGACGCGGCGGCCTTGTCCTGGACGTACTGCTCGGGGGTGCTCATCGGGGCGGGAGGGGGCGCGGGAAGGGTCGCGAGAAAGTGGGCGGGGCGAGGCTCATGCGCCGGCGATTGTCGGGGATGACCGGTCGTCCATGGACCGCAGATGCCCGTTCATGCGCGGATCGTGGAGGGCGGTCCTGTCGATGGGGCCCGGCTGGGCACGGCACATGGGGAAGGGTGCTGCCCCGAAGACGGCCAAGACGGCGGGGAAGTTCGGGCCCCAGTGCGCAATGCTTACATCCACAGCGCCCGCCATGCGAGCCGCGGCGCATCGGTCTTGCCTACGATTGGCCGGCGCGAGAAGCTGTCGAAGCCCTGCGACTCGATCTTGTCGAGGATCGCGAGGCCGCCCTGGACGACCAGGCGCAATTCCCAACCGATACGGCCGCGAAGCGCGTGCACGAGCGGCGCGCCCTCGCGCATCAGCGCCCGCGCCCAGTGGACTTCGTCCGCCATCAGGTCGATGGCGGCCTGTGGAGGCGGGGCAGGCGCCCCAGGCCTAAAAGCCTCGAAGTCCTGACGGCCCAGGCCGCGCGCGGCGCAGTCGGCCAGCGGCAGGTAGAAGCGACCACGGGGCAGGTCGACCGACACGTCCTGCCAGAAGTTGACGAGCTGCAGCGCGCTGCAGATGGCGTCGCCCTGCGCCAGCGCTTCGGCGCGGCGCTCGCCGTACAGGTGCAGCAGCAGGCGCCCCACGGGGTTGGCCGAGCGGCGGCAGTAATCGAGCAGCTCGGCGCGGTCGGCATACGCACGGGCGTCGCGGGTCCAGGCGATGTCCTGCATGAAGGCGTCGAGCAGGTCGGCCAGCAACGCTTCGGGCAACTGGAAGTCGGCCAGCGCGCGGGCCAGCGGGCCGAAGACGTGCGGCCAGCGGGCCGACGGCGTGCCCCCCGATGCGATGGCGGCCAGGTCGGCGCGGTAGGCCTGCAACTCGGCGATGCGCGCGTCGGCACTCGCGTCGCCCTCGTCCGCGATGTCATCGGCCGTGCGCGCGAAGTGGTAGATGGCGGCGATGGGCGGCCGCAGCCTCGGGGGACACAGCCACGAGGCGACCGGGAAGTTCTCGTAGTGGTCGATCGGCGCGGCGACGGCGGGCAGGGCGGACGGGGAGGGCGGGGACACGCGGCATTGTCATATGCCGCCGTGGCATCGCAAGGTGGGTGCGTGTCAGCGCGGCGGGGCTATGCTGGCGGCCCCGCGATTTCCCACCGCACCGCATGTCCGTCGCCAGCGCCCCCTCCACCGCCCCGTCGATGGGCCCGAGCCACGCCCACCCCGCCGGACCGGCCCTCATGCTGGCGGCGCTGGGGGTGGTGTTCGGCGACATCGGCACGTCGCCGCTGTACGCCTTCAAGGAAACGCTGAACCCCGACCACGGCGTGCCCTTCGCGGCCGAGGCGGTGTTGGGACTGCTGTCGCTGGTGGTCTGGGGCCTCATTGTGGTGGTCACGCTCAAGTACGTCGTCTTCGTGCTGCGCGCCGACCACGACGGCGAGGGCGGCATCCTGGCATTGCAGGCGCTGGCGCGCCACGCGGTGGAAGGCGGGCGGCGCCGGCCCTGGCTGGGCGGCGCGGTGGTCTGGATGGGGCTGGTCGGCGCCGCGATGTTCTACGGCGACAGCCTCATCACGCCCGCCATCTCCGTGCTGTCGGCGGTCGAGGGTCTGGAGGTGCAGGCGCCGGCAATGCAGCGCTTCGTCATCCCGCTCACGCTGGCGATCCTGGTGGTGCTCTTCATCGTTCAGCGGCGGGGCACGGGCGTGGTCGGCCGGGTGTTCGGGCCGGTGATGCTGCTGTGGTTCGGCGTGATCGCGGTGGCCGGCGCCTGGCAGGTGGTGCAGAACCCGCAGGTGCTGGCGGCGCTCGACCCACGGCACGCGGTTGGCTTCCTGCTGACCTACCGCGCGCAGTCGCTGGCGGTGCTGGGGGCGGTGTTTCTTGCCTTCACCGGCGGCGAGGCGCTGTACGCCGACATGGGGCACTTCGGCGCACGCCCGATCCGGCTGGCCTGGCTGTTCATCGCGCTGCCGGGTCTGGTGCTGAACTACTTCGGCCAGGGCGCGCTGGTGTTGCGCGACCCGGCCGCGGTCGACAACCCCTTCTTCCGCCTCTTTCCCTCGTGGGCGGTGGTGCCGATGGTGGTGCTGGCGGCGCTGGCGACGGTGATCGCCTCGCAGGCGGTGATCTCGGGCGCCTTCTCGCTGACGGCGCAGGCCATGCGCATGGGCTACCTGCCGCGCATGCGCATCGTGCAGACCTCCAGCGACGCGATCGGCCAGGTCTACGTGCCGGCGATGAACTGGATGCTGATGGTCGGCGTGCTGCTGCTGGTGCTGGGCTTTCGCAGCTCCAGCGCGCTGTCGGCGGCCTACGGCATCGCGGTGTCGATCACCATGGTCACGACCACGCTGCTGGCCGGCATCGTGGCATGGCGGCTGTGGCACTGGAACCGCTGGGCGGCGGCAGTGGCGGTGCTGCTGTTCGCGGTGATCGACCTGACCTTCGTGCTGGCCAACAGCCTCAAGATCGCCGAGGGCGGCTGGCTCACGCTGGCGGTCGCAGGTTTCGCGCTGCTGATCTTCACGACCTGGTTCAAGGGCCGGCGCCTGGGGCTGGCGGTGCAGGCGCGGCATCGCGTGCCGCTGGCGCCGTTCATCGAGTCGCTGGCGCTGGACATGCCGCACCGCGTGCGCGGCACGGCGGTCTTCCTGGCGCCCGACGCGCAAGTCGTGCCGCATGCGCTGCTGCACAACCTGGAGCACAACCAGGTCCTGCACGAGCAGGTATTCATCCTCGCGATGCACACCGTCGACACGCCCCGCGTGCATGCGCGCGAGCGCATCGAGGCCGAGCCGATGGGCCACGGCATCTGGGCCGTCACGGTGCGCTACGGCTTCATGGAGCGGCCCGACGTGCCCGAGTTCCTGCGCGTGCTGGCCTACCAGAAGGGCCTGGCCGTGGAGTCGATGACGACCTCGTATTTCACTTCCCGCGCTGCGATCGGGCGGCATCAGCTGCCCGGCATGAACCCTCTGCGGCTCGCCTTGTTCGGCTGGCTCCAGCGCAACGCGGGGCGCGCGTCCGACTACTTCCAGCTGCCCGACAACCGGCTGGTGGAGATGGGCCAGCGCGTGTAGCGTTGCCGCGCCGCGGCAATTGACACCGCAGGGGGTATCCCCTAGATTACTAACCGCGCGGTCAGTAGTGGCCGCGCGTCCCCCTTGTTTCTTCCACGACCGGTGCAACGCCATGGCCGCTGACCTTTTCCTGCCTGCTCCATGGCGCCGCTCCGGGCGGGCGCTGTTCCTGCCCGTGCTGGTCGCTGCGCTCGCCGCCGGCTGTTCGAAGCCGCCGCCGCAGGAAGAGCCGGTGCGCGCCGTGAAGGTGATGGCGGTCGGCACCAGCCCGTATGGCAGCGAGCCGGAATTCGCGGCCGAGGTTCGGGCGCGGATCGAATCGCGGCTGGGCTTCCGTGTCGCCGGCAAGATCGTGCGCCGGCAGGCCGAACTGGGCCAGGCGGTGAAGGCCGGGCAGGTCCTGGCGCAACTCGATCCGCAGGACCTGCGGCTGGCGGCCGAGGCAGCGCGGGCCCAGTCGGTCGCGGCCCAGACCAACCGCGACCTGGCCGCCGCGGACCTGAAGCGCTATCGAGAGTTGCGGGCGCAGAACTTCATCAGCGGCGCCGAACTCGACCGGCGCGAGGCCACCTTCAAGTCGGCCCAGGCGCAGTACGAGCAGGCGCAGGCGCAGGTCGCGGCGCAGGGCAACCAGGCCAGCTACGCCACGCTGGTGGCCGACGCGGCCGGCGTGGTCACCGGCATCGAGGCCGAGCCGGGCCAGGTCGTCTCGGCCGGCACGCCGGTCGTGCGCATCGCCCAGGACGGCGCGCGCGACGTGGTGTTCTCGGTGCCCGAAGACCGGGCCGGCCAGGTCACGCCCGGCTCGGCCGTGAAGGTGCGCGGCTGGGCCAGCGACCGCGAGATCGAGGGCCGCGTGCGCGAGGTGGCCGCCAGCGCCGATGCGGTGACCCGGACCTACACGGTGAAGGTGAGCATCGACGCGGCGAGTTCGCCGCCGCTGGGCGCCACGGTGTATGCCCGCCCGCAGGCGTTGTCGCACAGCGGTGCGCCGGTGCTCAAGCTGCCGACCAGCGCGTTGCGGCAGGAGGGCGGCGGCACGGCCGTGTGGGTGCTCGACAAGGGCTCGATGACAGTGAAATCGCAGCCGGTGCAGGTGGCCACGGCCGACGGCAACGAGGCTGTGATCGCGAGCGGCGTGGCGCCTGGCACGCTGGTCGTGACGGCTGGCGTGCACGTGCTTTCGCCCGGCCAGAAGGTCGCGATCTACCAGGAAAAAGGGGCTGCGGCGCCCGCCGCGCCCGCGCCGGGCGCCACGAACGACGTCGCGCCCGCTGCGCCGGGGGCGAAGTGATGCAGGCGGCGCCCGAGCCCGGCAAGACCGGCTTCAACCTGTCGAAATGGGCGCTCGACCATGCGCCGCTGACGCGCTACCTGATGGTGGTGCTGATGCTGCTGGGCTTCGCCGCGTACTTCCAGCTCGGCCAGGACGAGGACCCGCCCTTCACCTTCCGCGCGATGGTGGTGCGCACCTATTGGCCCGGCGCCACTGCGCAGCAGGTGGCCGAGCAGGTGACCGACAAGCTCGAGCGCACGCTGCAGGAAGTGCCCTACGCCGACAAGATCCGCAGCTACAGCAAGCCCGGCGAGTCGCAGATCATCTTCGAGATCAAGGACTCCTCGAAGCCCACCGAGGTGGCCAACGTCTGGTACACGGTGCGCAAGAAGATCGGCGACATGCGCAGCACGCTGCCGGGCAACGTGCAGGGGCCTTTCTTCAATGACGAGTTCGGCGACGTGTACGGCGTGATCTACGCCTTGCAGAGCGACGGCTTTAGCTATGCGGAACTCAAGGACTTCGCCGACGACGTGCGCCAGCAGTTGCTGCGTGTGAAGGACGTGGCCAAGGTCGACCAGTTCGGCGTGCAGGACCAGAAGGTCTGGATCGAGGTCTCGCAGAAGCGCCTGGCGCAGCTGGGCCTGGACTTCAACCAGGTGCTGCAGCAGCTGGGCGCGCAGAACGCGGTGGAGAGCGCCGGCACGATCCAGTCGACGCAGGACGTGGTGCAGGTGCGGGTGGGCGGCCAGTTCACGGACGTGGAGCAGCTGCGCGCCATGCCGATCCGCGGCAGTTCGGGCAACCAGTTGCGGCTCTCGGACATCGCGGAAGTGCGGCGCGGCTACATCGATCCGCCCTCGGTCAAGGTGCGCTTCCAGGGCAGGGAAGTGATCGGCCTGGGCATCTCGATGGCCAAGGGCGGCGACATCATCGCCCTGGGCCAGTCGCTGCGCACCGCGACCGAGCACATCCAGAAATCGCTGCCGGTGGGCGTGACGCTGGCGCAGGTGCAGGACCAGCCGGCCGCCGTCGCCAGCTCGGTGGGCGAATTCGTGCACGTGCTGATCGAGGCCGTGGTCATCGTGCTGGCCGTGAGCTTCATTTCGCTGGGGCTCCACAAGGGGGGGCGCTTCGGCTGGCACATCGACTACCGGCCGGGGCTGGTGGTGGGCATCACCATCCCGCTCGTGCTGGCCGTGACCTTCCTGGCCATGAACTACTTCGGCATCGGGCTGCACAAGATCTCGCTGGGCTCGCTCATCATCGCGCTGGGCCTGCTGGTGGACGACGCCATCATCGCGGTGGAGATGATGGTGCGGAAGATGGAGGAGGGCTACGACAAGGTGCGCGCCGCCACCTTCGCCTACGACGTGACGGCCAAGCCCATGCTCACCGGCACGCTCATCACGGCGGCGGGCTTCCTGCCCATCGGCATCGCCAAGTCGGTGACGGGCGAATACACCTTCGCCATCTTCGCGGTGACGGTGACCGCGCTGGTGCTGTCGTGGCTGGTGTCGGTGTACTTCGTGCCTTACCTGGGCACGCTGCTGCTCAAGGTCAAGCCGCACGATCCCGACGCGCCGCCGCACGAGTTGTTCGACACGCCGTTCTACAGCCGCTTCCGGCGCACGGTGGGCTGGTGCGTGGACCACCGGTGGATCACCATCGCGGCGACGGTGGGCATCTTCGCGCTCGGCATCGTGGGCATGGGCAAGGTGCAGCAGCAGTTCTTTCCCGATTCGAGCCGGCCCGAGATCATGGTGGACATCTGGTTCCCCGAGGGCACGGCCTTCTCCGCCAACGAGGCGGTGGCCAAGCGCCTGGAGGCGCGGCTGATGCGGGAGGAGGGCGTGTCGTCGGTCGCGACCTGGATCGGCTCGGGCACGCCGCGCTTCTACCTGCCGCTGGACCAGGTGTTCCCGCAATCCAACGTCTCGCAGTTCATCGTGCTGGCCAAGTCGTTGCACGAGCGCGAGGCCATCCGCCTGCGGCTTCCGAAGCTGCTGGCGGCGGAGTTTCCCGAGGTGCGCGGACGCGTGAAGCTGTTGCCCAACGGCCCGCCGGTGCCGTACCCGGTGCAGTTCCGCGTGATCGGCGCCGACCCCGCCAAGCTGCGCCTGCGCGCCGACGAGGTCAAGGCCGTGATGCGCGAGAACGCCAACCTGCTGGGCGTGAACGACAACTGGAACGAGTCGGTCAAGGTCATCCGGCTAGAGGTCGACCAGGCGAAGGCGCGGGCGCTGGGCGTGACCAGCCAGGCCATCGCGCAGGCCTCGCGCACCATGTTCAGCGGCACCACCGTGGGCCAGTACCGCGAGAACGACAAGCTGATCGACATCGTGCTGCGGCAGTTGCCCGACGAGCGCGAAGCGATTTCGGATATCGGCAACGCCTACCTGCCGACGACGTCGGGCCGCTCCATCCCGCTGGCGCAGATCGCCAAGCCGGTGTTCACCTGGGAGCCGGGCGTGATGTGGCGCTGGAACCGCGACTACGCCATCACGGTGCAGGGCGACATCGTCGAGGGACTGCAGGGCGCCACCGTGACCGAGCAGGTGCTGCCCCGGCTGCGTGCGCTGGAGGCAAAATGGAACACCCAGGGCGACGGCGCCGTGCGCATCGAGGTGGCCGGCGCGGTGGAGGAGAGCAGCAAGGGTTCGGCCTCGATCGTCGCGGGCGTGCCGATCATGCTGTTCATCGTCTTCACCCTGCTCATGCTGCAGCTGCACAGCTTCAGCCGTTCGCTGCTCGTGTTCATCACGGGCCCGCTGGGCATCGCGGGGGTGGCCGGGGCCTTGCTGGTGCTGAACCGGCCTTTCGGCTTCGTCGCGCTGCTGGGGGTGATCGCGCTGATGGGCATGATCCAGCGCAACTCGGTCATCCTGATCGACCAGATCGAGCTCGACCGTGCGTCCGGCGTGCCGGCCTGGAACGCGATCGTCGAATCGGCGGTGCGGCGGCTGCGTCCCATCGTCCTGACGGCCGCAGCCGCCGTGCTGGCCATGATCCCGCTCTCGCGCAGCGTGTTCTGGGGGCCGATGGCGGTGGCCATCATGGGCGGCCTGATCGTCGCGACGGTGCTGACCCTGCTGGCGCTGCCGGCCATGTATGCCGCGTGGTTCCGGATCCACCGGGAGCCGGACGCGGCCTAGCGGGCGCCGCCGGGCCGCTCCCAAGGCGGTCCGCGCCTCCTCCTCGGGAGGTGGCGAATGACTTGCCGCGAAGCGGCATGCAGAGCCGGGAGGCCCATGGCGGGCGCCGCCGGGCCGCTCCCAAGGCGGTCCGCGCCTCCTCCTCGGGAGGTGGCGAATGACTTGCCGCGAAGCGGCATGCAGAGCCGGGAGGCCCACATTTACGGCTTAAAATACGCGGTTGACCGATTTCAGCGGGCGGTCTTCGCCAAGAGGCCGCCCGCTTTTCACATCCTCCAGCAGCGACCCCTCGGGGGCGCCCGCCCCGCGGCGGTGCAGCTGGACTGGCGCGGGTGGCGAAATTGGTAGACGCACCAGGTTTAGGTCCTGACGCCAGCAATGGCGTGCCGGTTCGAGTCCGGCCCCGCGCACCAGCCTCTTTCCAAGGAAGACTCCAATGACCGTGAACGTTGAAACCCTCGAGAAGCTCGAACGGAAGATCACCCTGACCCTCCCGGTCGACACCATCAAGTCCGAGGTGGACTCGCGCCTCAAGCGCCTGGCCCGCACCGTGAAGATGGACGGCTTCCGCCCCGGCAAGGTGCCGATGAACGTCGTGGCCCAGCGCTACGGCTATTCGGTGCAGTACGAGGTCATGAACGACAAGGTCGGCGAGGCCTTCTCGCAGGCGGCCAACGAGGCCAAGCTGCGCGTGGCCGGCCAGCCCACGATCACCGAGAAGGACGGCGCGCCCGAAGGCCAGCTCGCCTTCGACGCGGTGTTCGAAGTCTTCCCCGAAGTGAAGGTCAACGACCTGTCGGGCGCCGAAGTCGAGCGTCTGTCGGCCGAAGTCAACGACGAGGCCATCGACCGCACGCTGGACATCCTGCGCAAGCAGCGCCGCACTTTCGCCCAGCGCGCTCAGGACGCGGCGGCCGAGGACGGCGACCGCGTGACCGTCGACTTCGAAGGCAAGATCGAGGGCGAGCCCTTCGAGGGCGGCAAGGCGGCCGACTTCCAGTTCGTGGTCGGCGAAGGCCAGATGCTCAAGGAGTTCGAGGATGCCGTTCGCGGCATGAAGGCCGGCGACAGCCGCACCTTCCCGCTCGCCTTCCCGGCCGACTACCACGGCAAGGACGTGGCCGGCAAGCAGGCCGACTTCATGGTCACCGTGAAGAAGATCGAGGCCTCGCACCTGCCCGAAGTGAACGAGCAGCTCGCCAAGTCGCTGGGCATCGCCGACGCGACGGTCGAAGGCCTGCGCGCCGACATCCGCAAGAACCTCGAGCGCGAAGTCAAGTTCCGCCTCCTGGCGCGCAACAAGACGGCCGTGATGGACGCGCTGATCGCCAACGCCGAACTGGACCTGCCCAAGTCGACGGTGCAGGCCGAAATCGACCGCATGGTCGAGGGCGCCCGCGCCGAGCTCAAGCAGCGCGGCATCAAGGACGCCGACAAGGCGCCGATCCCGGCCGACATCTTCCGTGAGCAGGCCGAGCGCCGCGTGCGCCTGGGCCTGGTGGTGGCCGAGGTGGTGCGCGCCAACGACCTGCAGGCCAAGCCCGAGCAGATCAAGGCCCACATCGACGAGCTGGCCGCCAGCTACGAGAAGCCCGCCGACGTGGTGCGCTGGTACTACGGCGACAACCGCCGCCTGGCCGAGGTCGAGGCCGTGGTGATCGAGAACAATGTGACCGAGTTCGTCCTGGGCAAGGCCAAGGTGAACGACAAGGCCGTCTCCTTCGATGAGCTGATGGCCCAGCAGGGCTGATCGGCCGGCCCGGGGGCCGTTTCGCCATGGGGCTTGTGCTTGGCGGCACAGGCCCCATTTCATTCTGGCGTTGGGCTTCCAAGAAAACGCCGGGCCGCCCCAAGTTTTCTTGTCCCCCTCGGGGGGCGGGTCGGGGCTTGCCCGACCCTGGGGCGCGTACAGTAGGACTTCTTCCGGAGAGAAACATGAGTGCACACGAAACCCAGGCCCTCGGGCTGATCCCGATGGTCATCGAGCAGTCGGGGCGCGGCGAACGCTCCTTCGACATCTATTCGCGCCTGCTCAAGGAGCGCGTGATCTTCCTGGTCGGCGAAGTGAACGACCAGACCGCCAACCTCGTCGTGGCGCAGATGCTCTTCCTGGAGAGCGAGAACCCCGACAAGGACATTTCCCTGTACATCAACTCGCCCGGCGGCAGCGTCACGGCCGGCATGTCGATCTACGACACCATGCAGTTCGTCAAGCCGGACGTGTCGACCATGTGCCTGGGCTTCGCGGCCAGCATGGGCGCCTTCCTGCTGGCGGCCGGTGCCAAGGGCAAGCGCTACTCGCTGCCGAATTCCAAGGTCATGATCCACCAGGTCCTGGGCGGCGCCCGGGGCCAGGCGACCGACATCGAGATCCAGGCGCGCGACATCCTGCGTACCAAGGACCAGATGAACCGCATCCTGGCCGAGCGCACCGGCCAGCCCCTGGAGAAGGTCAAGGCCGACACCGAGCGGGACTACTACATGACCGCCGACGAAGCCAAGGACTACGGCATCGTCGACCAGGTCATCGCCCAGCGCAGCTGATCCCGGGCGTCCAGGCCGCCCGCGAGGGCATCACGACGGCGTTTTCCCTCCGGGAAACGCCGTTTTTTCTTTCGTTATCATTGGTCACTTCCCCCAGCGAGGCACTGTTACATGGCCGATAAAAAAGGCTCATCCAGCGAAAAGACGCTTTATTGCTCGTTCTGCGGCAAGAGCCAGCACGAGGTCAAGAAGCTGATCGCGGGCCCCTCGGTCTTCATCTGCGACGAGTGCATCGACCTGTGCAACGAGATCATCCGTGACGAGTTGCCGGCCGGCGAGGAAAGCCGCGAAGGCCGCGGCGACCTGCCGACGCCCGCCGAGATCAAGACCAACCTCGACAACTACGTCATCGGCCAGGAAGTGGCCAAGCGCATGCTGTCGGTGGCCGTGTACAACCACTACAAGCGCCTGCGCCACAAGGAGCGCGCCGACAAGGGCAAGGGCGCGGACGAAGTGGAGCTCAGCAAGAGCAACATCCTGTTGATCGGCCCCACGGGCTCGGGCAAGACGCTCCTGGCCCAGACGCTGGCGCGCCAGCTCGACGTGCCCTTCGTGATGGCCGACGCGACCACGCTCACCGAGGCCGGCTACGTGGGCGAGGACGTCGAGAACATCATCCAGAAGCTGCTGCAGAGCTGCAACTACGAGGTCGAGCGGGCCCAGCGCGGCATCGTCTACATCGACGAGATCGACAAGATCAGCCGCAAGTCCGACAACCCCAGCATCACGCGCGACGTGTCGGGCGAGGGCGTGCAGCAGGCGCTGCTCAAGCTGATCGAAGGCACCATGGCCAGCGTGCCGCCCCAGGGCGGGCGCAAGCACCCGAACCAGGATTTCCTGCAGATCGACACGACCAACATCCTGTTCATCTGCGGCGGCGCCTTCGCCGGCCTCGAAAAGGTCATCGAGGCCCGCACCGAGGCCTCCGGCATCGGTTTCGGCGCCGTGGTGCGCAGCAAGCAGCAGCGCAGCATCACCGAGGTGTTCCGCGAAGTGGAGCCGGAGGACCTGATCAAGTTCGGCCTCATCCCCGAGCTGGTGGGCCGCCTGCCGGTGGTCGCCTCGCTGGCCGAGCTGAGCGAAGACGCCCTGATCCAGATCCTGACCGAGCCGCGCAATGCCGTGGTCAAGCAGTTCGCCAAACTGCTGCAGATGGAGGGGGTCGAGCTCGAGGTGCGCCCCGCTGCGCTGCGCGCGGTGGCCCGCAAGGCGCTGGCCCGCAAGACGGGTGCCCGGGGGCTGCGCTCCATCCTGGAGCAGTCGCTGATCGACACCATGTTCGAACTGCCCAACGCCACCAACGTGGAAAAGGTGGTCGTCGACGAATCGACCATCGACGAGAGCAAGCCGCCGCTGCTCGTGTACCGCGAGGCGGCGAAAAAGGCCTGAGTGCCGCCCGCAGGCCTTGACCTTACGACCGGCGCGCGTACTGCGCGCGTCCTGACGGTGCGCCGGCGCGATCTTGAAAATCGCGCCGGATCGACCATCTTTGACCTATCCCTTTTCGAGGATCTCCATGTCCGGTCATACGCCCCTGCCTTCTGATCCGATCGACCTGCCGCTGCTGCCGCTGCGCGACGTCGTCGTGTTCCCCCACATGGTCATCCCGCTGTTCGTGGGCCGGCCCAAGAGCATCAAGGCGCTGGAGCTGGCGATGGAGGCCGAGCGCCGCATCATGCTGGTGGCCCAGAAAGCCGCCGCCAAAGACGAGCCCTCGGTCGAGGACATGTTCGAGGTCGGCTGCGTGTCGACCATCCTGCAGATGCTGAAGCTGCCCGACGGCACCGTGAAGGTGCTGGTCGAGGGCCAGCAGCGCGCCCGCGTCGCGCGCATCGACGACAGCCAGACCCATTTCACGGCCAACGTGGTGCCGCTCGATCTCGCCGCCACCGCGGGCAACGAAGTCGAGGCCCTGCGCCGCGCGGTGATGCAGCAGTTCGACCAGTACGTCAAGCTGAACAAGAAGATCCCGCCCGAGATCCTCACGTCTATCTCGAGCATCGACGACGCGGGCCGCCTGGCCGACACCATCGCCGCGCACCTGCCGCTCAAGCTCGACAACAAGCAGGCGGTGCTCGACCTGTCGGACGTCAAGGAGCGGCTGGAGAACCTCTTCGGCCAGCTCGAGCGCGAGGTCGACATCCTCAACGTCGACAAGAAGATCCGCGGCCGCGTGAAGCGGCAGATGGAGAAGAACCAGCGCGACTTCTACCTCAACGAGCAGGTCAAGGCGATCCAGAAGGAACTCGGCGAGGGCGAAGAGGGCGCCGACATCGAGGAGATCGAGAAGAAGATCATCGCGGCCAAGATGCCCAAGGACGCGCGCAAGAAGGCCGAGGGCGAGCTCAAGAAGCTCAAGCTGATGTCGCCCATGTCGGCCGAGGCCACGGTGGTGCGCAACTACATCGACGTGCTGGTCGGCCTTCCCTGGAGCAAGAAGACCAAGATCAAGCACGACCTGGCCAACGCCGAGACGGTGCTCAACGAGGACCATTACGGCCTGGAGAAGGTCAAGGACCGCATCCTCGAGTACCTCGCGGTGCAGCAGCGTGTGGACAAGGTCAAGGCGCCGATCCTGTGCCTCGTCGGCCCGCCGGGCGTGGGCAAGACCTCGCTGGGGCAGTCGATCGCCAAGGCGACCGGGCGCAAGTACGTGCGCATGGCGCTGGGCGGCATGCGCGACGAGGCCGAGATCCGCGGCCATCGGCGCACCTACATCGGCGCGCTGCCGGGCAAGGTGCTGCAGAGCCTGAACAAGATCGGCACGCGCAATCCGCTGTTCCTGCTGGACGAGATCGACAAGCTGGGCACGGACTTCCGCGGTGACCCGTCGTCGGCCCTGCTCGAAGTGCTCGATCCCGAGCAGAACCACACCTTCGGCGACCACTACGTCGAGGTCGACTTCGACCTGTCGGACGTGATGTTCGTGGCCACCTCGAACTCGATGAACATCCCGCCGGCGCTGCTTGATCGGATGGAGGTCATCCGCCTGTCGGGTTACACCGAGGACGAGAAGACCAGCATCGCGCTGAAGTACCTGCTGCCCAAGCAGATGGAGAACAACGGCGTGAAGGCCGAGGAACTTCTCGTCACCGAAGACGCTGTGCGCGACATCGTGCGCTACTACACCCGCGAGGCCGGCGTGCGCTCGCTGGAGCGCGAGCTCTCCAAGATCTGCCGCAAGGTGGTCAAGGGACTGCAGCTCAAGAAGCTGGAGCCCAAGGTCACCGTCACGAGCGAGAACCTGCACGACTACCTGGGCGTTCGCAAGTTCACCTTCGGCCGGGCCGAGCAGCAGAACCAGGTGGGCCAGGTGGTCGGCCTGGCCTGGACCGAGGTGGGCGGCGACCTGCTGACCATCGAGGCCGTGACCATGCCCGGCAAGGGCGTCATCAGCCGCACCGGTTCGCTGGGCGACGTGATGAAGGAATCGGTCGAGGCCGCGCGCACCGTGGTGCGCAGCCGCTCGCGCCGCCTGGGCATCAAGGACGAGATGTTCGAGAAGAAGGACATCCACATCCACGTGCCCGACGGTGCAACGCCCAAGGACGGCCCGAGCGCCGGCGCCGCGATGACGACGGCCTTCGTGTCGGCGCTGACCGGCATCCCCGTGCGCGGCGACGTCGCCATGACCGGCGAGATCACGCTGCGCGGCGAAGTGACGGCGATCGGCGGCCTGAAGGAGAAGCTGCTGGCGGCTCTGCGCGGCGGCATCAAGACGGTGCTGATTCCCGAAGAGAACGCCAAGGATCTGCAGGACATCCCCGAGAACGTGAAGAACGGCCTCGAGATCGTCCCGGTGCGCTGGATCGACAAGGTGCTGGAGATCGCGCTGGAGAAGCAGCCCGTGCCGCTGTCCGACGAGGAAGTCGCGGCTTCGCAGGCAGCGATGGCCGAACTGGCCAAGCAGCGTGCGTCCTCGCCGGCGCCTGCGTCGGATGGGTCGGTGAAGCACTGATTCGGCGCGCGAGCGTTGCCGATACGGCCGAAAACGGTATATACTGCAAGGCTTCCGGCGACGGAAGAAAACAACAGCCAGTGCCTTGTCGCATCGGCTGGAAACGCGGGAATAGCTCAGTTGGTAGAGCGCAACCTTGCCAAGGTTGAGGTCGACGGTTCGAGACCGTTTTCCCGCTCCAGTTTTCTTTCGCCTGTCTGAAATGTGCGGGAATAGCTCAGTTGGTAGAGCGCAACCTTGCCAAGGTTGAGGTCGACGGTTCGAGACCGTTTTCCCGCTCCAGTTTTCAAGAAAGGGAAGCATCTGCTTCCCTTTTTTTCAGGTGTGCCTCAGGCCGCCTGAACGGCGCGATAGCAAAGCGGTTATGCCCCGGATTGCAAATCCGGTTAGACCAGTTCGACTCTGGTTCGCGCCTCCACCCACACGGAGCGGCCTCTGTTCAACGACGTTGATGACGGCGTGAAAAGAGGCCGCTTTGTTTTGGGTTATCGTCGTTCAATTCCCGGCGCCCGGATGGTGAAATTGGTAGACACAGCGGACTTAAAATCCGCCGCTTTCCTGTGAAGGGGCGTACCGGTTCGACCCCGGTTCCGGGCACCACATCCACGAGTACAAGGGAGCTGCTCATGCCTCGCTACAACGCTCCATTCGAGATCCATGTCCACGGCGACGTGCCGCTGCGCTCGGACGTGACCTACGACCAGATCCAGGAGGCGCTCAAACCGCTGTGGACCTATGCTGGCGCCAAGTCGCTGGCCGACGGCGCCACCTCGTCCTACGAAGAAGAGCCCGGCATCCGCTACGAGCAGAAGGACAGCATGCTGCAGATCTGCTGGACCGTCGCTGGCGACGAGGACTTCCGGCAGGCACTCGACGAGATGTGCATGGGCGTCAATGAACTGGCGGAGCAGGGTGCGGCCATCGAGGTCACCTTCTACGACACCGAGTTCGACGAAGAGGAAGACGGCGACCCCGAAGAGGAGTCGCGCGACGACTTCGTCATGCTCTTCGTCGGCCCCAATCCCGCCGCGATCATGCAGGTGCAACGCGACCTGCTGGTCGAGGACGTGGTCAACCTCATGGAACGTCACTTCGACGGCGCCGAACTCGGCGGCGTCGTGGCGGAGATCGACAAGCTCTTCAGCGACCGCTTCGATGCGCTCGTGAACTCGCTGGAGATCGGCAAGCGCCCACGTGGCGGCGGCACGGGCGGGCCCGGCGCGGGCGGCCATGGCGGCGGCCGTCGGCCCCGCCACCTCCACTGAGCCCTTCGCCACAGGCCACGACGGTGCCCGCTTCGGCGGGCATTTTCTTTGGCGCTGCTGCCATGGGGCTCCGCTATGCTCGCGCCGTCCTGACCTCAAAGGCCTGCACGTGGCGCTCTTTCCTTCCTCCGTGTTGCAGCCGGGCGTGCGCAAGCGCGAAGTCTTCGGCTGGGCGATGTACGACTTCGCGAACTCCGGCTACACCACCGTGGTCATCACGGCGGTGTTCGCCGCCTACTTCGTCGGCGGCATCGCCGGGTCGGCGCCCTGGGCGACCTTCGCCTGGACACTGGCGCTGAGCATCTCGTACGCGCTCGTCATGGTCACGATGCCGGCCATCGGCGCCTGGGCCGACCGCCGCGCGGCCAAGAAGCGTGTGCTGGTGCTGGCCACGGCGGGCTGCGTGCTGGCCACGGCCGCGCTGGCGCTCACGCCGCGCTTCGCCTCGGGCAGCGCACCGCTCGCGGGCGTGGGGGTGGCCATGGCGCTGGTCATCGTGTCCAACACCTTCTACTCGTACGGCGAATCGCTGACCGGCGCCTTCCTGCCGGAACTCTCGACGGCCGAGGGCATGGGCAAGGTCAGCGGCTGGGGCTGGGCCTTCGGCTACGTGGGCGGCATGCTCACCCTCGGGCTGTGCCTGGCCTACGTGCTGTGGGCCCAGGCGCGCGGGTTGCCGGCTTCGCATTTCGTGCCGGTCACCATGCTCGTCACGGCGGCCGTGTACGGGCTGGCGGCGTGCGTGACCTTCGCCCTGCTGCCCGAGCGTTCGGCGCCGCAGCCGGGTCGCGCGGGAGGCGCCATGCGGCAATTGCTGCACACCCTGCGCGAAGCGCGCCGCTACCGCGACTTCATGTGGCTGCTGGCCTGCACGGTGTGCTACCAGGGCGGCGTGGCGGTCGCGATCACGCTGGCGGCGATCTATGCCGAGCAGGTGATCGGCTTCGTGCCGCACGAGACGATGGTGCTCATCTTCGTGCTCAACCTCGCAGCCGCAGCCGGCGCTTTCGGCTTCGGCTACGTGCAGGACCGCGTCGGCCATCGCCTGTCGCTCGGCGCCACGCTGGTGGCCTGGGTGGTGGTGTGCATCGTGGCGGCGGCCGCCACCACCAAGGGCGGCTTCTGGGTCGCGGCCACCATCGCCGGCCTGGCGATGGGGTCCAGCCAATCTGCGGGTCGCGCCATGACCGGTGTGCTCGCCCCGCCGACGCAACTGGCCGAGTTCTTCGGCCTGTGGACCTTCGCCACACGCCTGGCGAGCATCGTGGGCCCGCTGTCCTATGGTGCCATCACCTGGGCCAGCGGCGGCAACCAGCGCGTGGCCATCGTGGCAACGGCGGGGCTGTTCGTCGCCGGACTGGCGCTGCTCGCACCGATCGACATGCGGCGCGGCCGGGCGGCGGCGCAGCAGGGCGCCGCCCCGTGATTCAGGGTGCGCGCAGCGACTTCGGCACGCGGTAGCGCTCGCCGTCGTAGTGCAGCACCTCGGTGCTGTAGCGCGCGGATTGCGCGCGGTCGTGGCACTCGCCGTCGTCCTGCACCTGGGCGCGGCTCTGCGTCAGGCTGCGCGCCAGCGTCAGGTCGGCGTAGCCGTCGGTCCGGGCCTTGCCGACAGACAGCATCGTGCGCAATTGCTCGAACCGGCCATTGCAGCGCATGTCCCACTCGCCACCATCGCGCTCGACCTCCACCTCGTCGAGCACTTCACGCAGCCGGCTGCCCTGCGGCACGTACAGCCGCAGCGTTTCGCTCGATAGCGGGTTGGTGCGCGAGCTGCTGCTGTAGCGCACCCGCAGGCCGAAGGCGCGCGCATCGGCCGAAAGCACATAGCGCCCGGTGTCGATGCGGATGTCCTGGATGCGGATCGCATCCTCCTGCAGCGCCTCGGGCTGGAACAGGCGAGCCAGCACCGTGTCGCGCTCGGTGTTGCCGTTGTCCGGGCGCTGGATCACCAGCACCTCCAGGTCGAGGACCTTGCCGCGTGCCGTGGCCGTGCCGCTCACCAGTGGCAGCACCACGATGCTGCGCCCCGGATAGGCGGGCCAGGGCTTGCATGCTGCGAGCGATTCTTCGAGCTTGCGCTTGGGATGCAACTTGGCGTGCATGCGTTCGGCCAGGCCGCTCTCGCAGGCCGCGAGGGCAGGGGTGCCGGCCAAGACCGCCAGGGCGACAACGAGAAGGCAGGAAAGACGCCGGATGCGCATCCGGCGATTGTCGGCGCGCACTCAGCGACTGGCGACGTCGCCGCGCGCAGGCCATGGCGCGGAAGCGGAAACTTTCGGCAAAGACGGCGGCGCAAGCCAGCGCGCCACCGCCGACTGCAGCAGCGCCAGGTCGGCGCTGCTGTGCAGCGTCAGGCCGGGCGCGGACGCCGGTGCGTCGGCCAGCAGGCCTTGGGCGGCGAGCAGCCGCCGTGCATGCAATGCGACCGGTACGCCGGTCTCGATGAAGCGCACGCCTGCCGGTGCCTGCGCATGCAGCAGTGGCGCGGCGAAGGGGTAGTGCGTGCAGCCCAGCACCACCGTGTCCACCTGGCCGGCCTCTGCACCGAACGGGCCCGCCGCCTCCATGTACCGGTGGCAGAGCGCTTCGGTCTTGACCGCATCGTCGCGCTCGATGGCGTCCGCCAGGCCATCGCAGGGCACCAGCCTGAACTGTGCCTGCCCCGCCAGTGCGGCGTGCAGCCGGCCGAATTTGGCACTGGCGAGCGTGCCACGTGTGGCCAGCACGGCGATGTGACCCGTCCGGCTGGCAGCCACCGCGGGCTTGAGTGCCGGTTCGAGCCCGATCACCGGCAACGCTGGCCACTGCGCCCGCAGCAGGTGGACCGCCGCCGCAGTCGCCGTGTTGCAGGCCACGACCAGCGCCTTGATGCCATGCGTGTCGACCAGTTCGTTCACCACGGCCAGCGTGCGCTCCGCCACGTAGGCATCGCCGCGCTCGCCGTAGGGAGCGTGGGCCGTGTCGGCGAAATAGACGAAGCGCTCGTGCGGCAGTTCGGCCTGCAGCGCGCGCAGCACGCTCAGGCCGCCGACGCCGCTGTCGAACACGCCGATCGACCAAGCAGCGTTCGACATCTCGCCGATCGATCGTGCGGCGTTCGGGGTGCTGCCGATCGACCGGTCGGCATGCACCGCGAAAACGTTCCGCAGGCTCAAGCCGTTTCCAGCGCGATGCCCTTGAACTCGCCCGTGGCGATGCGCTTGCTCCACTCGGCCGGGCCGGTGATGTGCGCGCTGGTGCCGCCGGCGTCCACGGCCACGGTGACGGGCATGTCGACCACGTCGAACTCGTAGATCGCTTCCATGCCCAGGTCCTCGAAGCCCACCACCTTGGCGGTCTTGATGGCCTTGCTGACCAGGTAGGCGGCGCCGCCCACGGCCATCAGGTAGGCCGACTTGTGCTTCTTGATCGCCTCGATGGCGACCGGGCCACGCTCGGCCTTGCCGATCATGGCGATCAGGCCCGTCTGGGCCAGCATCATCTCGGTGAAGCCGTCCATGCGCGTGGCGGTGGTGGGGCCGGCGGGGCCGACGGCCTCGTCGCCCACCGGGTCGACCGGGCCGACGTAGTAGATGACGCGGTTGGTGAAGTCGACCGGCAGCTTCTCGCCCTTGGCCAGCATGCCCTGGATGCGCTTGTGCGCGGCGTCGCGGCCGGTGAGCATCTTGCCGTTGAGCAGCAGCGTGTCGCCGGGCTTCCAGCTCGCGACTTCCTCGGCCGTGAGCGTGTTCAGGTCCACGCGCTTGCTCTTGTTGTAGTCCGGCGCCCAGTCGATCTTGGGCCACAGGTCGAGCGAGGGCGCCTCCAGGTACACCGGGCCCGAGCCGTCGAGCACGAAATGCGCGTGACGGGTCGCGGCGCAGTTGGGGATCATCGCCACCGGCTTGCTGGCCGCGTGCGTGGGGTACATCTTGATCTTCACGTCGAGCACCGTGGACAGGCCGCCCAGGCCCTGCGCGCCGATGCCCAGCGCGTTGACCTTCTCGTACAGCTCCAGGCGCAGTTCCTCGACCTTGGTGAGCGCCTCCTTGCGCGCGGCCTTGGCCTGCAGTTCGTGCATGTCGAGGTCGTCCATCAGGCTTTCCTTGGCCATCAGCGCGGCCTTCTCGGCCGTGCCGCCGATGCCGATGCCCAGCATGCCCGGCGGGCACCAGCCGGCACCCATGGTCGGCACGGTCTTGAGCACCCAGTCGACCACGCTGTCGCCCGGGTTGAGCATGACCATCTTGCTCTTGTTCTCGCTGCCGCCGCCCTTGGCGGCCACCGTCACCTCGACCTGATCGCCCGGCACGATCTCTGTGAAGATCACTGCAGGCGTGTTGTCCTTGGTGTTCTTGCGCTCGAACTGCGGGTCGGCCACGACCGAGGCGCGCAGCGTGTTGTCGGGGTGGTTGTAGCCGCGCCGCACACCTTCGTTGATCGCGTCGTCGAGGCTGCCGGTGAAGCCACCCCAGCGCACGTCCATGCCCACCTTGAGGAACACGTTGACGATGCCGGTGTCCTGGCAGATCGGGCGGTGGCCGGTGGCGCTCATCTTGCTGTTGGTGAGGATCTGCGCCATCGCGTCCTTGGCCGCCGGGCTCTGCTCGCGCTCGTAGGCCTTGGCCAGATGGGCGATGTAGTCGGTCGGGTGGTAGTAGCTGATGTACTGGAGCGCGGCCGCGATCGATTCGATGAGGTCCGCCTGCTGGATCGTCGTCATGGTGGTGTCGTGGGGGAGGAGGGTGGGGAACGCGGGCCCGGCGTGGCAGGGCAGCCCGCGATTATCGGCGGGCCCGACGCCCCACGGTGCCGCTCGGAAGACCATGAAGATGAGAACTGCTCTCGTTCGGCCGATACTGGCGCTTTCGACCACCGAGCAACGAACGCCATGACGACCGCCACCCGCACCGAGAAGGACACCTTCGGCCCCATCGAAGTCCCCGCCGACAAGCTGTGGGGCGCGCAGACGCAGCGTTCGCTGCAGAACTTCGACATTTCGGGCGAGCGCCAGTCGCGCGAGGTGATCCATGCACTGGCGCTGGTCAAGCGCGCCTCGGCGGTGGTCAACCAGCAGCTCGGCCTGCAGGACCAGAAGAAGACCGACGCCATCGTCGCCGCCGCCGACGAGGTGCTGGCCGGCAAGCACGAGGGCGAGTTCCCGCTCGTCGTGTGGCAGACCGGCTCGGGCACGCAATCGAACATGAACGTCAACGAGGTGCTGGCCAACCGCGCGAGCGAACTGCTCGGCGGCGCGCGCGGCGAGGGGCGCCTGGTGCACCCCAACGACGACGTGAACCGCAGCCAGTCGAGCAACGACGTCTTCCCCACCGCGATGCACGTGGCCGCGGTGCAGGGCCTCGTGCACAAGGTGCTGCCCGCCATCGCCAAGCTGCGCGCCACGCTGGCCAAGAAATCCGAGGACTTCATGGACATCGTGAAGATCGGCCGCACCCACCTCCAGGACGCCACGCCGCTCACGCTGGGGCAGGAGATCTCGGGCTGGGTCGCGCAGCTGGACCAGAACGAGAAGCACGTGCGCGCCGCGCTGCCGCACTTGTGCGAACTGGCCCTGGGCGGCACGGCCGTGGGCACGGGCCTGAACGCACCCAAGGGCTATGCCGAAGCCGTGGCGGCGGAACTGGCGCGCCTGACCGGGCTGCCCTTCGTCACCGCGCCGAGCAAGTTCGAAGTGATGGCTGCCACCGATGCTTTCGTGCACGCCCACGGCGCGCTCAAGACCCTGGCCGCCAGCATGAACAAGATCGCCAACGACGTGCGTTGGCTGGCGAGCGGCCCGCGCAGCGGCATCGGCGAGCTGTCGATCCCCGAGAACGAGCCCGGCTCGTCGATCATGCCCGGCAAGGTTAACCCGACGCAGAGCGAAGCGGTGACCATGCTGGCCGCGCAAGTGATGGGCAACGACGTCGCCATCAACATCGGCGGCATGTCGGGCAACTTCGAGCTCAACGTGTTCCGGCCGATGGTGGCCCACAACTTCCTGCAGAGCGTGCGGCTGCTGGCCGACGGCATGGTGAGCTTCAACGACCACTGCGCCGTGGGCATCGAGCCCAACCGCGAGCGTATCGCCGAGCTGGTGAGCCGTTCGCTGATGCTGGTGACGGCACTGAACACCCACATCGGCTATGACAAGGCCGCCTACATCGCCAAGAAGGCGCACAAGGAAGGCACCAGCCTGCGCGAGGCGGCCATCGCCTCGGGGCACCTCACGGGGGAGCAGTTCGATGCGTGGGTGGTGCCCGAAAACATGACGGGGCGCTGAGTGCCACCTTGGCCGTTCGCACTGAGCTTGGCCTGTCCTGAGCCTGTCGAAGGGTCGAAGTGCCGCCCGGGCTTCGACAGGCTCAGCCTGAACGGATGGGGTGAAACGAGCCTTAGAAGGGCGGGCCGCCCGCCTGCTGCGCGGCGAGCTGCTCGCGCAGCGACGCGTTCTCCGCCGTGAGTTCGGCGATGCGCTGGCGCAGCGAGGCGATCAACGCCGCCGAGTCGGTGGCTTCGTCGGCGGCGGTGGCTTCGGACGGCGTCGAGGCGGGCGCCGCCGCTTCTTCCCGCGGCTTGCGCTTGGCCTCGCGCACGCGCTTCGCGGCCTGCTTGAGCTCGTCCGCACCGCCGCTGGCGGCCGCGATCTGTTCTTCGGCCGACAGGCTTGCCACGGCGGCGGCTGCGCTGAGCGAGACGGCGCCGGACTTCACGGCCGCGACCAGTTCGGGCGTCGCCTGCTTCTGGATGCGTTCGATCATGCCCACCTGGCTGCTCGACAGCTTGGCCGCGCGCGCCAGGGCCTCGCGGGTGTCGATGGGGTCGGACAGCGGCTGGGGCGTCGGCGGCGCGGCATCGACGGTGGCGTCGGCCGCAGCGCCGGTGGACGTCGCCTCGGGCGCGGGCTGGCGCCGCCGTTCGGCCACGATCTCGCGCTTGCGCAGCGCCAGCACGCCGCGCTGGAAGTCCGACAGGCTGCGCCGGCCCAGGTGCTGGTCGATCATCCACAGGTGCACGTCCTCCATCGAGCGAAAGCGCGTGTTCTGCACCGTCTGGAAGGGCAGTTCGTGCTTTCGGCAGATGCCGTAGCGGTTGTGGCCGTCCACCAGCACGTTGCCCCACAGCACCAGGGCATCGCGGCAGCCTTCGGCCAGCAGGCTGCGTTCGAGGGCCTCGTACTCGTCGGGCGTGAGGGGGTCGATGTAGGCTTGCAGGTCGGGGTCGACGACGATGTCCATGGGGCGCGAGGAAGGAGGCTGGGCGAAAAAGGGCGCGATTGTAGGCAGCCCCTTTTCAGTCCCTTCCGCGCCCGTCGCGGCCGCGGCGCCGCGGGTTCGACCGGTTCAGTAGCCGATCGTGAAGCGCTGGCGCGAATGCTTCGGCTGCTCGAACTCGTCCAGCAGCGCGATCGCGAAGTCGGCGAACGTGATCCAGCTGCGGCCTTCGGCGCTCACCAGCAGGTCGTCGCCGCCCAGGCGGAATCGGCAGGTGCGCTCGCCTTCCACGAATTCGGCCGAGGGCGAAAGGAAGGTCCAGTCCAGAGTGGGCTCGGCACGCAGTGCGTCCAGGAACACGCCGCCGGCGGCGGCCTCCTGGCGGTAGGCGTCGGGGAAGCCCGGGGCATCGATGACCTTCAGGCCCGGCGCGGCGAACAGGCTGCCGGCTCCGCCGACCACCAGCAGGCGCGGCACGCCAGCGGCCTTCACCGGCCCGATGACGGCCGCCGGCGGCACGGTGGCGAAATGGGCCGCGCTGAACACCGCGTCGTGGCCCTTGAGCACGGACGTGAGCGCCTCGCCGTCGAGAACGTCGAGGTCCACCGCCTTGACACCGGGGCGACCGGCGAGCTTGGTGCTGGCGTGCCGGGCGATGGCGGTGACCTGGTGCCCGCGGCGCAACGCTTCGTCGAGCAACTGGCTGCCGGCGCGGCCGGTGGCGCCGATGATGGCAATCTGACTCATGGATGTTCCTTGTCGGTCATGAAATTGGATGGCTTCATCGTAATTTCCTGATTCGTTCGGATAAACCGCGAAGACCGGCCAGCTTTGTTGCCAAAATCGTGCAGATGATGGCCAGCATGGAGCGCAGATGGATCGGCTGAAGGCCATGCAGGTCTTCGTGGCTGTGGTCGAAGGCGGCAGCCTCAGCGCCGCGGCTGCGGCCATGGACCTGTCCCGCCCCGTGGTCACGCGTTGCGTGGCCGAACTCGAGGCCTGGACCGGGGCGCGGCTCCTGCACCGCAGCACGCGCCGCCTCACGCTGGCTGCGGCCGGCGAAGCGCTGCTGCCCGCCTGCCGCCGGATGATCGAGCTGGCCGACGGCATGCACGCGGCCGTTGCGGCGCCGGGCGCGGCGCTGTCGGGCCAGATCCGCCTGACCGCCAGCCATTCGCTGGGTCAGACCCAGCTCGCGCCGGCGGTCGCGGCCTTCGTGGAGCGGCATCCCGGCGTCTCGGTCGACCTGGTGATGGCCGACCGCACCGTGAACCTGGTCGAGGAGCGCATCGACCTGGCGATCCGTATTGCCGTGGAGCTCGACCCGAACCTGATCGCTCGCCGGCTCTGCGACTGCCATTCGATCGTGTGCGCCTCGCCGGCCTGGCTGGCGGCGCAGGGCATGCCGCGGCATCCGGCCGAGCTGGCGGGGCGCAACTGCCTCACGCATTCGTATTTCGGCAAGAGCGTCTGGCGCTTCCATGGGCCCGACGACGCGCCGCAGGCCGTGGCCGTCGGCGGCAACCTCTCGGCCAACGATGCGATGACGCTGCTGGCCGCGGCGCGCGCCGGCGCGGGCATCGCGATGCTCCCGGTGGTGCTGGCCGCGCCCGCGCTGGCGGCTGGCGAGCTGGTGCCCTTGCTCGAGGGCTGGACGCCGCAGCTCGCCGGCGTGTACGCCGTGTACGCCTCTCGCCGCCACATGCTTCCGGCTTTGCGCGCGCTGCTCGACTTCCTGGTCGAGCGCTTCGCCGGTGACCCGGCCTGGGGCCGCTGGCCGACCGCGCGCGCGGGTTGAGCGCGTCGCCAGGCAGGGCGAGGGGCTCAGTGGTTATGGTTGGCCGAGGCCGACATCAGCTTGTCGGTGTACGCGATCGCCATGGCCGACAGCAGGAAGGCGATGTGGATCACGGTCTGCGCGATCAGCACCTTGTCGGTGTAGTTGTCGGCGTTGATGAAAGTCTTGAGCAGGTGGATCGAGCTGATCCCGATGATCGACAGGCCCAGCTTGACCTTGAGAACGGAGGCGTTCACGTGGCTCAGCCACTCGGGCTGGTCGCGGTGGCCGTCCAGGTCCATGCGGCTGACGAAGGTCTCGTAGCCGCCCACGATGACCATGATCAGCAGGTTGGAGATCATCACCACGTCGATCAGGGCCAGCACCACCAGCATGATGACCGTCTCGTTGAGCGAGGTGGGCGGCGCGTCGGTCTTGTAGCCGATGCTGGTGACCAGGGCCTGCAGCGCGGTCTGGCTGCCGAAGGCGGCCTCGACCAGGTGCGTGAGCTCGACCAGGAAGTGCACCACGTACACCGCCTGGGCCACGATGAGCCCCAGGTAGAGCGGCAACTGCAGCCAGCGGCTGGCGAAGATCAGCTTCGGCAGCGGGCGCATGGCGGAGGACGGGCGGAATTCGGCAGGGTCGCGGTCGGACATCGGAAGGGTGCCCCGGTTTCGGGGCCGGCAGGAAGCGAGGCGGGATTCTAGGAGGAGGGCGGGCTACCATGGGCATTCCCACCGCGCAGCGTCAGTGCACCGTAAGACACCGCCGTGACATTACGGCCGCAACAAACAGCCTCAGGAGACAGCCCGTGAGCAGCAGCACGTCCACCATCGAATCCGTCCTGATCGAGAACCGCGTTTTCGAGCCCGATGCGCGCGCGAGGCAGGGCGCCCGCGTCGCCGGCATGGCCGCCTACGACGCCCTGTGCAAGGAGGCCGAAGCCGATTTCGAAGGCTTCTGGGCGAAACAGGCCCGCGCCCACCTGCAGTGGACGAAGCCCTTCACGCGCACGCTCGACGAGTCGAAGGCGCCCTTCTACACCTGGTTCGACGACGGGGAACTCAACGCCAGCGCCAACTGCCTGGACCGCCACATCGGCACCCCGGTCGAGAACAAGACCGCGATCGTCTTCGAGGCCGACGACGGCACCGTCACCAAGGTCACGTACAAGGAACTGCTCGCGCGCGTGAGCCAGTTCGCCAATGCGCTCAAGGCGCAGGGCATCGCCAAGGGCGACCGCGTCATCGTCTACATGCCCATGACCATCGAGGGCGTGGTCGCGATGCAGGCCTGCGCGCGCATCGGCGCCACGCACAGCGTGGTGTTCGGCGGCTTCTCGGCCAAGGCGCTGCAGGAACGCATCATCGATGCGGGCGCCAAGGCGGTGATCACGGCCAACTTCCAGCTGCGCGGCGGCAAGGAGCTGCCGCTCAAGGCCATCGTCGACGACGCCATCGCGCTGGGCGGCTGCGGCATCGACGATGGGGGAACGCTGAAGACCGTGCTGGTGTACGAGCGCACGCCCTCGCCCTGGAACAAGGTCGAAGGCCGCGACAAGACCTTCACCGAAGCGCTGCAGGGCCAGAGCAGCGACTGCGCGCCCGTGCCGGTGGACGCCGAGCACCCACTCTTCATCCTCTACACCTCCGGCTCCACCGGCAAGCCCAAGGGCGTGCAGCACGCCACCGGCGGCTACCTGCTGTGGGCCAAGATGACGATGGAGTGGACCTTCGACATCCGCCCCGAGGACGTCTTCTGGTGCACGGCCGACATCGGCTGGATCACCGGCCACACCTACGTCGCCTACGGCCCGCTGGCCGCGGGCGCCACGCAGGTGGTGTTCGAGGGCATCCCCACCTTCCCGCACGCGGGCCGCTTCTGGCAGATGATCGAGAAGCACCAGGTCTCGATCTTCTACACGGCGCCCACGGCGATCCGCTCGCTCATCAAGGCCGCGGATTCCGACGAGAAGGTGCACCCCAAGAACTGGAACCTCGACAGCCTGCGCATCCTCGGCTCGGTGGGCGAACCCATCAACCCCGAGGCCTGGATGTGGTACCACCGGAACGTGGGCCACGAGCGTTGCCCCATCGTCGACACCTTCTGGCAGACCGAGACCGGCGGCCACGTCATCACGCCGCTGCCGGGCGCCACGCCGCTGGTGCCGGGCTCGTGCACGCTGCCGCTGCCGGGGATCATGGCCGCCATCGTGGACGAGACGGGCAAGGACATTCCCAACGGCTCGGGAGGCATGCTGGTCATCAAGCGGCCCTGGCCCTCGATGATCCGCACCATCTGGAACGACCCCGAGCGCTTCAAGAAGAGCTACTTCCCCGAGGAGATGGGCGGCACCATCTACCTGGCCGGCGACGGCGCCGTGCGCAGCGCCGACCGCGGCTACTTTCGCATCACCGGCCGCATCGACGACGTGCTCAACGTGTCGGGCCACCGGCTGGGCACGATGGAGATCGAATCCGCGCTCGTGGCCAAGACCGACCTGGTCGCCGAGGCCGCGGTGGTCGGCCGCCCCGACGACGTGACGGGCGAGGCGGTGTGCGCCTTCGTCGTGCTGAAGCGTTCGCGCCCCACGGGCGACGAGGCCAAGGCCATCGCCAACGAACTGCGCAACTGGGTGGCCAAGGAGATCGGCCCCATCGCCAAGCCCAAGGACATCCGCTTCGGCGACAACCTGCCCAAGACGCGCAGCGGCAAGATCATGCGGAGGCTGCTGCGTTCGATCGCGAAGGGCGAGGCGATCACGCAGGACACGTCCACTTTAGAGAATCCGGCGATCCTGGAACAGTTGGCCCAGACCAACTGATGCTGACGCTGGCGCAAGCGCGTGGAGCTGAGGGCCCCAGGGGTGCACCCGTTGCACGCCAGCTCCCGGCACTACGCGCTGCAGGGCCGGCGCTTTCATGGGGCGCGAGCTAGCCATCTTTCGAACCAGTAGGGCGGCAGGCGGATCGTGTCGGTGTTGTTGAGGTTGCAATGAACGCGATCCGAATGCCAACCCACTCTTATCTGCTCTGCTGCGTTGAACCACCGATCGGCGATCACCTCAGTGCTGCCCTTGCGGGACAGGCGTGCCCATTTCCAATGTTCATCCGCATAGCCGATCTCAAGCACATAGACCCCGTCGGGTGACTCGAAGTGATCCCAAACTGCAATGTCCCTTCGCCACCTCGCCGCGTCGCGATACGAATCGATCTGGTATCCGCCCCACAAGACAAAGACAAAGACCAGCAGCAGACTCCACTTGAGCCGGCTCATAGCTGCACCCTGATAGGTCGACGCAGGGTGATGAATCTGGAGTCCGAGTAGATGATGAAATCGCCCCCGCGCTGGTGCTTCATCTGCCAGTTGCGGAAGTCGCGGTTGCGCACCGGGTAGACAACGTCACTGATCTTCTTGTCGAGCATCACCGGGTTGTTCGACAGTTCTTCGTTCAGCGCCATGGCTGCTGCATGGGGGTACTGAATCGAGACCTTGTTCTTGTTCCAGTGCCCCAGGTATTGCGAGGCCTTGCCCGGCGACGTGCCGAAGGTGTAGTGATCTTTCACGTAGATCTCTACCCGGTAGACCGTGGCTGTGCCGGTCCGCGGGTTGAAATCGGCCTCGGCCACCGCCGCGTAGAGGGTGAAGGCGCCCAGAGCGCCAGTCAGGTCATCGGGAACGCGGTTGTTGGTGACGTGCTCGTACATCTGAGCGGCGATACGGTCAGCCCAACTGGCGTTGCAGTCAATGTGCTGGAATTGAAATTCCTTGTGCCTGCGCTGCTCATCCATATTGGGCTGACGCCAAGGCCAAAGCGTTGTACTACGACCGTTGTAGGGCCTCAGGAGCGTTGCCAGCGCATCAAGGGCCCTCGGCGTTACCAACATGAGAGATTCGGTCAGCGTGTCGAAGGCATTCTTGGCACGCTGAAAGCTCAACACCCAGTCCATCTTGATCGTGGTGGTGTCAATCATGCTCGGTGGATAGGGCTGGCCAGTCTGGTCCAATTCCTTGTCCTCGTCAGCGGCGGTCATCGAATAGTTGAGCCGCCCCGCAAACCAGCGCTCCATCAGCTTCGCGGACATGGGCATGTTCATCTTCCTCATCGCGCCCGGAATGTCCTGAATATCGAAGGGCGGCACGACGACCGCCGGTGGGCGCGCTGGTGGCGGGGGTGGCGGTGGGGGTGGGGGTGGCGGTGGCGTCACCGCAGGAGCGGCCTGCGCTCGCAAAGAGGGATTGACCATCGCGTCGATGGCGGCGCCAACGGCCAACACGCCTTTGAACGCAGCCCACGCAAACTTGTGTTCGTCGGGCTTTTTCAATGGGGCAGCGGCGGCCTTTGGTGGCGCTGGCGTGCTCCCTTTGGGCAAGGGTGGCGGCGCGCGGTCGAGCGAAAGCGCAACGCCTTCTACCTCGCAAAGAGTGCCTTGGGTTGGCTCCCAAGTGCGCAACAACCAGCCGTACCGCAGAAACGGCGCTTCCCTGACTTTCAAGCTCACGGCTTTCTTCCCCGATGAGCCTTCGATTGTGCGCCTTACCGGGCTGGGGGCCATCACCAGCGCTCTCGCGGCCGAGGCACCGAGGTCCAGGCGCGGGTCGATGCGCCGCCGGAATTCGATGGTGGCCCCGCTGATAAGCCTCCCGGAGTTGAACGGACATTTCCTATTCCGGCCTCACACCGTGGACTACACGGCGCATGAGGGTGCTGCGTTACAAACGCCGCTTTGAGACATTCAAGGAGAGGCCGCCATGGGCGTTCGTACGGGTATCCTGTTTTTCATCGTGCTGGTGATCGCCGCGCTCGCCGCGCTCAACTGGGGCACGATCGCCACCCCCACCGTGATGTCGCTGGGCTTCATGCAGGTCACGGCGCCGCTGGGCCTGATCATGTTCGGGCTCACCGTGCTGCTGGGCCTGTTCTTCCTGGTGTACGTGCTCTACATGCAGAGCACCGTCCTGGTGGACGCGCGCCGCCACACCAAGGAGCTCCAGGCCCAGCGCGAACTGGCCGACAAGGCCGAGGCCTCGCGCTTCACCGAGCTGCGCAACTTCCTCGAGGCACAGGAGAACAACCACATGGCCCGCAACGGCGACCGCCATGCCGCGCTGCTGGCGCGCATCGAGCAGCTGGAGAACACGTTGCGCGCGCGCGCCGAGCAGGCCGACAACACGCTGGCCGCGCACATCGGCCAGCTCGAGGACCGGCTCGACCGGCGCGTGAGCGATCGTCCGCGCGACCCCCTCGACCCGCTCGATCGCCCAGTCCTGACGACTCCGCTGTGACGCGGACGCCGCGCCGGTCGCGGCCTACTTGGTCGACAGCACCCAGGCGGCCAGCTTCTTCGCGTCGGCTTCGCTGACCTGCGTGTTGGCCGGCATCGGCACCGGGCCCCACACGCCGGCGCCGCCCTTCACGATCTTGGTCGCCAGCAGATCGGCGGCGCCCTTGTTGTCCTTGTACTTGGCGGCCACGTCCTTGAACGACGGGCCGAGCACCTTGCGGTCGACTGCGTGGCAGCTCATGCAGTTCTTCGAGGTGGCCAACGCGAGATCGGCCGCGGCCGGCGCGGCGACGCCGCCCAGCGACAGCATCAACGCGAAGGCGGGCAGGGGGCGGAGGATGGACAAACTCATGGTGGGACGGTGCGTGGGCTGCGTTACATTCGTTTCCACGCGATTGTAGGAAGCGGCGTGCACCCGGGCGGCCCGTTTCCCCCACCACGAGCTCGACGTCCGAAGGGGTCTTTCCATGTGGTTTCTGATGCTGGGCGTCCTGGGCGTCCTCCTCAAGTATTTCGAGGTGGGCTTCGTTGCCACGCTCAGTTGGTGGATTGTGCTGATCCCCTTCGGCCTGGCGATGGCCTGGTGGGCCTGGGCCGATGCGTCCGGCTACACCAAGCGCAAGGCCATGGAGCGCGAGGACCGGCGCAAGCAGGAGCGCATCGACCGCCAGCGCAGCCAGATGGGCATGCTGAGCAGCCGCTCGGGCCGCGGCAAGCGGCGCTGAAAAGAAGAAGCCTGCGCGGCCAGCCATCGAAACGATGGCGGCCTGCGCAGGCCGGACGGGTGCCGCAGGGCGATCAGGCTTCGAAGTTGTCGAGCACGGCGCCGGAGCTTGCGCTCGACGCATTGAAGGCGAACTTGGCGAGCACGCCGCGCGTGTAGCGCGGCGCCGGCGCCTTCCAGCCCTTCTTGCGCTCGGCGATCTCGGCCTCGGGCACGTTCAGTTCCAGCTTGAGCTGGTGCGCGTCGATCGTGATCGAGTCGCCTTCCTTCACGAAGGCGATCAGGCCACCTGCGTAGGCTTCGGGCGCCACGTGGCCGACCACCATGCCCCAGGTGCCCCCCGAGAAGCGGCCGTCGGTGATGAGGCCCACCGATTCACCCAGGCCGGCGCCGATCAGCGCGCCCGTGGGGGCGAGCATCTCGGGCATGCCGGGGCCGCCCTTGGGGCCCAGGTAGCGCAGCACCATCACGTCGCCCGCCACGATCTTGCCGTCGAGGATGGCCTGCAGCGCCGACTGCTCATCGTCGAACACGCGCGCCGGGCCGGTGATGACCGGGTTCTTCAGGCCCGTGATCTTGGCCACCGAGCCTTCGGGCGAGAGGTTGCCCTTCAGGATCGCGAGGTGGCCCTCGGCGTACATGGGCTTGTCGATGGGGCGGATCACGTCCTGGTCGGCGCGCAGCGGCGGCACGTCGGCCAGGGTCTCGGCGATGGTCTTGCCGGTGATGGTCATGCAGTCGCCGTGCAGCAGGCCGGCATCGAGCAGCACCTTCATCACCTGCGGGATGCCGCCGGCCTGGTGCAGGTCCACGGCGAGGTACTTGCCACTGGGCTTGAGGTCGCAGATCACCGGAATCTTCTTGCGCATGCGCTCGAAGTCGTCGATGGTCCATTCCACCTCGGCCGCGTGCGCGATCGCCATGAAATGCAGCACCGCGTTGGTCGAGCCGCCCGTGGCCATGATCACCGCGACCGCGTTCTCGATCGCTTCCTTGGTCACGATGTCGCGCGGCTTCAGGTCCTTCTTGATCGCCTCGATCAGCACCTTGGCCGATTCCTTGGCCGAGTTCTGTTTCTCGTCGTGCGGGTTGGCCATGGTGGACGAGTAGGGCAGGCTCATGCCCAGCGCCTCGAAGGCCGAGGACATGGTGTTGGCCGTGTACATGCCTCCGCAGGAGCCCGTGCCCGGAATGGCGCGCTGCTCGATCTCCTTCAGATCTTCGTCGGAGAGCTTCCCGGCGGCGTTCTGGCCCACGGCCTCGAACACGCTGACGATGTTCAGGTCCTGGCCGCGCCACTTGCCCGGCAGGATGGTGCCGCCGTACACATAGATGGCCGGCACGTTGGCGCGCAGCATGCCCATCATGCCGCCGGGCATGTTCTTGTCGCAGCCACCCACCACCACCACGCCGTCCATCCACTGGCCGCCGACGCAGGTCTCGATGCAGTCGCTGATGACCTCGCGGCTCACGAGCGAGTACTTCATGCCCTCGGTGCCCATGGCCATGCCGTCCGAGATGGTGGGCGTGCCGAACACCTGCGCGTTGCCGCCCGATTCCTCGATGCCCGCGATGGCCGCATCGGCCAGCTTCTGCAGGCCCGAGTTGCAGGGCGTGATGGTGCTGTGGCCGTTGGCCACGCCGACCATCGGCTTCTTGAAGTCGCCTTCCTGGTAGCCCATGGCGTAGTACATCGAGCGGTTCGATGCGCGCGCCTTGCCTTCGGTGATGTTCGCGCTGCGGCGGTTGATCTGCAGGGTCTTGGTGTCCATGTGGGTGTCTCTCTGGCCCCGTCGCGGGGCGGCATTCGTGGGAGCGCCGATTGTCGGCCGGCGCATTGATTGCCTCCAATCCTATTTTCCTGCGCTATTGATATGCTGCAGCAATGACTACGAGCCCGCCTGCCGCCGCCGCTGCTTCGCCCCCCATCGAATTGCGGGCGTGGCGCCAGTTCGTCGCCGTGGCCGAGGAACTGCATTTCGGCCGCGCCGCCCAGCGCCTGCACATGACCCAGCCGCCCGTGACCCAGGCCATCGCGCAGATCGAGCGCGCGCTGGGCGTGAGACTTTTCGACCGCACCCGCCGCCGCGTCGCCATGACGCCTGCCGGCGAGGCCTTGCTGCCCGACGTGCGCGAACTGCTGGCACGCGCCCAGGCCCTGCCGGCGCGCGCACGGGCCGCCGCCGCGGGCGAGGTCGGGCGGGTGCGCCTGGCCTTCGTGTCCACGGTGGGCTTCGAGCGCCTGCCAACCTGGGTGCGCGAGTTCCACGCAGAGCAGCCGGGCGTCGCGCTGGAACTGGTCGAGGCGACGGGCGACGTGCAGTTGGAGGCCTTCGCGCGCGGTGAGATCGATGCCGGCTTGATGCTCCATTCGCCCGGCCAGGCCCCCGCGTCCCTCGCGAGCCTGGCGGTGAGTGTCGAGCCCCTGGTCCTGGCCATGCCGGCCCAGCACCCGCTGGCCCGGGCGCGTGCACCGGCGCTCGGCCAGCTTCTGGAGCAGCCCCTGGTGATGTTTCCGCGCCGCATCCTCCCTTCGCTGCACGACGCGGTGCTCGCGCTGTACCAGCGACACGGGCGGGTGCCCCGCATCGCGCAGGAGGCGATCCAGATGCAGACCATCGTCAATCTCGTCTGGGGTGGACTGGGCATGGCCTGGGTACCGCAGAGCGTGACGAGCTTTCGCCGGGCCGGGGTGGTGTACCGCCCGGCCGCAGACTTCGTTGCCGACACGGCGGGCACGGCCCGGCGACGGGCGTCCTCGAGCATCGATTTCCCGGCCTGCGAAACCAGCCTGGTCTGGCCGGCCGGCGACATCGCGCCGGCGCTGGTGCGCTTCGTCGAATTCGTGCGCGGGCGCAGCCGCTGATGCGTCCGGCGTGCGCAAAGGTGCCGCGCGGGCTTGGCGGCGCGCGCCGGCTGCCGCGAGAATCGGCCTCGTGAACCGTCGCAGTCCAGATCCGGTCGACCCCGCCGACATGTCCGACGCCGAACTGGCGGTGGCGATCCAGCGCCACCGCCGCGCCGCCCTGCGCGGCAGCGGCTACATGGACCAGGAGGGGCAGGCGCTTGAGAAGGAGCTGCGCCATCGCGCCGGCATCATCAGCGAGTACGGCGCGCCGCTGCGCTTCGCCGAACCGAAGCCGCGCCGGCGCTGGTGGCAATTCTGGTGACGCCGGTCGGCCATCCCGTCCCTGTCGTCGCGCGCTCGGCCCTGGAGCCATGCGCCGCTCAGGCGCCGCGCCGTTCGCGCCGGTAGGCCCCCGGGCTGGCGCCCACGTGCCGGCCGAAGGCCGAGGCGAAATGGCTCGGGCTCGAAAAGCCCACCGCAACGGCGATCGACGTGATGCTCAGGTCGGTGACTTCGAGCAGTCGCCGGCCCTCTGCGACGCGCGCGCGCAGCACGTACTGCCATGGCGTCGTGCCGAAACTGGCTTTGAACCCGTCCATCAGGTGCGCAACCGACACGCCGGCCACCTGCGCGAGCGCCTCCACGCGGATGGCCTCGTGGATCGACGCCTCGATGTACTGCACCAGGCGCTGGCGCTGCCGGTCCGAGAAGCGGCGCGCACGGTTCACGCGCCGACCGGGCGCCGCATTCGCGCGCGGTCGCAGGTAGGCGTCTGCGATGTGCAGGCGGATCGCCGCCAGCAGCGACTGCAGCGCCATTCGGCCCAGGTCATCGTCGCGCTGGGCGAGTCGCATGACGCGGGCACTGGCGTGATGCAGGAAGCCATCGCGGTGGCCGACGCGCGCCGCCATGCCGCCGCCGCCGAGCAGTTCGGCGGGCACGCGGAATTCGGCAAAGCGCACGGTGGCGCCCTGTGCCTTCGCGGCGTACCGGCAGCCGGCGGGAATGGTCCAGATGTCGCCGACCTGGGGCAGCAGGTCGGTGGACGGACCAGCGGAAAAGACGGATTCCATGCTGCTCAGCCGGCCGGCCAGGTGCACGACGAGCGTGTGCGCATCCTCGACGAAGCTCCAGTCCGTCGGCGCGCTCACGTCCTCGGTGACCAGTTGCGCCGACAGATCGTCGGAGGCGACCCGCTGGCGCCGGACGATCACCCGCTCGGAGGCGGGCCCGGCTGAGTCATGCCGGAAAAGTCCGGGTGCTGGATGAATGTTCATGTCGGATGGCAACAAAACGCGGGATTTCGACAGTCCGTGAGGATTTTGAAGGCGGCCCGGCAGGACGGTCCATAGATTTCCCCATGGCGCGCATGCGGCGCGCCGAATTTTCTGTTCACACCAAGGAGGTCATTCATGGCAGCACCCACCCTCGACGGCAAGGCCGTCGTCATCGCCGGCGGCGGCAAGAACCTGGGGGCGCTGATCGCCCATCAGTTCGCCGACGCAGGTGCCAAGGGGTTCGCGCTCCACTACAACAGCGACGGCTCCAAGGCCGAGGCCGAGAGGACGGCGGGCGAACTGCGGGAGAAGGGCGCGGATGTCATCACATTCCAGGGCAATTTGGCTGTGGTGGCCAACAACGCCAAGCTGTTCGACCAGGTGAAGGCGAAGTTCGGCAAGGTCCACGTCGCCATCAACACCGCGGGCGTCGTCATCAAGAAGCCCATCGCCGAGATCACGGAGGCCGACTACGACAAGAGCTTCGATGCCAACGCCAAGGCGGCCTTCTTCTTCATGCAGCAGGCCGGCCGCGTGCTGGAGGAGCGGGGCAGCATCGTCACCATCGTGAGTTCGCTGCTGGCGGCGTACACGCCGTTCTACGCGATCTACCCGGGCAGCAAGGCGGCGGTGGAGCATTACACGCGCGCCGCATCGAAGGAGTTCGGCGAGCGCGGCATCTCGGTCAACGCGATCGGCCCCGGCCCCATGGACACCTCTTTCTTCTACGGCCAGGAGAGCAAGGAGGCGGTGGCCTATCACAGCAGCGCCGCTGCGCTGAGCAAGTACTCGAAGAAGGGCCTGACCGACATCGAGGACATCGCCCCGATCGTCAAGTTCCTGGTCACCGATGGCTGGTGGATCACCGGCCAGACGATCTTCGCCAACGGCGGCTACACCACCCGCTGAGCCGCCCGGGGTTCAGCGTCGAATCGGGCCGCAGCGCCCGTCGGTCCTGCGCAGTCGGCTATCGAATCAGGAGCAACTACGGCCCGGCCCGGCGACGCCTGCATCGTCGGGCGGGCCGGGCGGCTGCGCGACAATCGCCGCCATGCTCATGTACCCGCAGCTCAACCCCGTGGCCCTGCAGATCGGCCCGGTGGCGATTCACTGGTATGGCCTGACCTACCTCGCGGCCTTCGGCCTGTTCTATTTCCTGGGCACGCGCCGGCTGCGGCACGAGCCCTTCCGCTCGCTCACCGGGCCCGCCGCCTGGAGCCGCAAGGACGTGGAGGACATCCTCTTCCTCGGCGTCATGGGCGTGATCGTCGGCGGCCGGCTGGGCTACTGCCTCTTCTACAAGCCCGGCTACTACCTGACGCATCCGCTGGAGATCTTCATGGTCTGGCAGGGCGGCATGAGCTTCCATGGTGGCCTGCTCGGCGTGATCGCGGCGATGTTCTGGTACGCGCACTCGCGCCAACGGCCGGTGTGGCAGGTGCTGGATTTCGTCGCGCCCTGCGTGCCCACCGGCCTGGCCGCGGGCCGCGTCGGCAACTTCATCAACGGCGAGCTGTGGGGCCGCTTCTCCAGCCCGGACCTGCCCTGGGGCATGGTGTTCCCGCAGAGCGGCTCGATGCTGCCGCGCCACCCGTCGCAGGTCTACCAGTTCCTGCTCGAGGGGCTGCTGCTCTTCGTCATCCTCTGGCTCTACGCGCGCAAGGAGCGGCGCGAGCGCCGCGTGTCGGCCGTGTTCCTGATCGGCTATGGCGTGATGCGCTTCATTGCCGAGTACTTCCGCGAGCCGGACGACTTCCTCGGCCTCCTGGCGCTCAACATGAGCATGGGGCAGTGGCTGTGCGTGCCGATGATCCTGGCCGGCATCGTGCTCTACCTCACGGCCCCGGAGCGTCCGCGCACGGCAGCGGGTGGCCAGCCGCCGGTGCGGGCGACGCCCTGAGCGCATAGAGGGCCGGCGCCGCCGGCTATCGCCGCCATCGCATCGTTCAATTTCACAGGCCGCGCGCGCGCCCCCACACTCGGGGCATGAACTCGATCGCTTCACATGCACGGCAGGTACTCGGATTGGCCATCAGCGCGGGCGGGCTCGCGGCGCTGATCACGCAGGGCGGCTCGCTGCTGAGCTGACGACGGCTCAGGCGCCGGGCGGTGGCATGGCCAACCTGCGTGCGCTCTCGAAGCGGCGTTCGGCGCCGGTCACCGGGTCGGTGAAGGCCAGCGACCTGGCCAGCAGTTGCATCGGCCGCGCGAAGTCGTCGCTGCCCTCGGGCCAGAACACCGGGTAGATGGTGTCGTTGGCGATCGGCACGCCCAGCGCCGCGCAATGCGCGCGCAGCTGGTGCTTGCGGCCCGTCAGCGGCGTCAGGCGCAGATGTGCCCAGGGGCCCTGGACGTCCAGCAGCTCGATGCCGGTTTCCGAGTTCGGTTCGCCCGGCACTTCGTCCGAGCGCATGAAGCTCGACGCAAGGCGACTGCGATGCACGGCGGGAAGCGCCCGGGGCGGCGGCCAGTGCACGATCGCCTCGTAGGTCTTGTGCACTTCGCGCTGCTCGAAGAGGCGCTGGTAGGCGTTGCGCGTGTGGGCCTGCACCGCGAACACCACCAGCCCGGCGGTGCCGCGGTCGATGCGGTGGATGGGCACCAGCGACTCGATGCCCAGCTCGCGCCTCAGGCGCACCAGCAGCGTCTCCTGCACATACTTGCCGCTCGGAATCACCGGCAGGAAATGCGGCTTGTCGGCCACCACCAGCCAGTCGTCGCGGTACAGCACCTGCGCCTCGAAAGGCACCGCGGGCTCCTGCGGCAGTTCGCGGTAGTACCAGACGCGCAGGTCCTTCGCGTAGGGCCGCTCCGGCACCAGCGGCGTGCCGTCGCCCTCGACCACACGCCCGGCCTGCATGCGCGCGACCCACGCCTCCCGCGGCACCATCGGAAAGCGTTCGACCAACCAGTCGAGCACCGTCGGCCAGTCGCCGGGCGGCAGCGCCACGCAGCTCGCGCCGAGGCCGTCGCGCATCGGCAGCGGACGCGGCTGGCTGGCGCGGCGGGTGCTCCTGGCACTGCGGGAACGGGAGGGCACTGGGATGTTTGGCCTCAGGCCGCAATATCCGCCCCGCGCTCGGCCAGCAGCGCACGCAGCACCGAGCGGTGGCAGTGCGCCTCGTCCTCGCAGTAGCAGCCGACAGCGAGTGCCGACCGGTGCGACAGGGCGGCCAGAAGGTCCAGGCTGCGGCTGGCGTCGGCTTCGGCCATCTCGGCCTTGTACCTGCGCACGAAAGCGTTCCATTCGGCGGGCGTTTTCGCCTCCTGGCCCAGCTTCATCGTCTCGGCCGAAGGCGCGAGGTTGGGGTACCAGACGTCGTACCAGTCCTGGGCAGCGAACTCGGCCTTGGGCACGCCGCGCGGCGGGCGGCGCACGGTGCCGATGCGCAGGCCCTCGCCGGATGCGCGGGGAGTGCCGAGGCGAACGATGCGGATGCTCATGGTGTGCTCCTCCCGGTGGCTTGCATCTCAGGTCCCGACGATGCCGCCGTCACGCCGGCGCACGACCACCGTGGCCGAGCGCGGCCGGGCGCTGCCGACGGCTTGGCCGTCGGGCCAGGCGCTGTTGGGCGAGGCGCTGCCGTCGTCGCGCGTCTCGCCGGGGTGCTGCACGTTCACGAACAGCGTGCGGCGGTCCGGCGTCAGCACGCAGCCCGTGATCTCGCAGCCCTTCGGTCCGGTGAGGAAGCGGCGGATGCGTCCCGTGGCCGGGTTGGCGCACAGCAGCTGGTTGTTGCCCAGGGCGGTGTAGGGCGGCTTGCCGATGGTCTGGCCGCTCATGTCGGTCTGGATCCACAGCAGGCCGGCGCTGTCGAAGTGCAGGCCGTCGGGGCTGCCGAAGAGGTCGGCCTTCTCGCCCGCCGGGCCGACGGGGTAGCGCGCACCCGCCTGCGGCAGGGCGGTGTCGCCGGCGAGCACGTAATGGTCCCAGGCGAAGGCGGTGGCGCCCGCGTCGCCGCCGTCTTCGCGCCAGCGCAGGATGCCGCCGAAGAGGTTGTTGGCCCGCGGGTTGGCCGGGTCGGCCGCGGGCCTGCCCGCTTCGCCGCGCTGGCTGTTGTTGGTGAGGGTGACATACACCTCGCCCGACTGCGGGTGCACCGCGATCCATTCGGGCCGGTCCATCTTCGTGCCGCCGACGATGTCGCCGGCCAGCCGGGCATGGATCATCACGTCGGCCGCATCGGCAAAACCCGCGGCCGCGTCGACGCCGTTCTGCCCATGCACCAGCGGCAGCCAGCGGCCGCGTCCGCCTTCGTCGTAGCGCGCGACGTACAGGGTGCCGTCGTCCAGCAGGTCGCGGTTGGCGGCGCGCGCCGCGGCATTCTGCCCCGGCTGCACGCGCCGGCGGCTCACGAACTTGTAGATGTACTCGAAGCGCGCGTCGTCGCCCATGTACACCGCCAGCCGGCCGTCGCGGGTGAGCGTGCAGGTGGCGCTTTCCTGGCGCTTGCGGCCCAGCGCGGTGCGCTTGACCGGCACCGACTCCGGGTCGAAGGGGTCGATTTCCACCACCCAGCCGAAGCGGTGCGGCTCGTTGGGATGGCGCGTGAGGTCGAAGCGCTCGTCGTGCCGCCAGTACTCCACCCACTGGCTGCCGGGCACGGTGCCGTAGCGCTGCTGCGCCGGCGTGACGGCACGTGCCGCTTCCTTCGGGCCGCCGAAGTAGCCGTAGAAGTTCTCTTCGCAGGTCAGGTACGTGCCCCAGGGCGTGACGCCCATCGCGCAGTTGGCAAAGGTGCCCAGCACGCGTACGCCCGCCGGATCGGCCGCGGTGCGCATGCGCGCCGTGCCCGCGGCCGGGCCGGCGATGCGCATCGGCGTGGCGGCATGGACGCGCCGCGCGAAGCGCGAGGGCAGCACCTGCTGCCAGCCCTGCGCGTTGCGCCGCACCTCGATCACCGACACGCCCATCGCGTACTGCGATTTGCGCACCTTCTCGGCGGTCCAGGCGCCCGCATCGGGCATGCCGTCGGTGTGCAGCAGCTGCTCGTCGGTGTACTCGTGGTTCATCACCAGCAGGCCGTGATCGCTGCTGCCGTCGAACGGAAAGAAGTGCATGCCGTCATGGTGCATGCCCGCCTGCACGGCCTGGTCGTCGGCGCTGTTCGACGCGTCGGGCGCGAAGGCCGGCATGCGGCCGGCCACGCCCGTGGGCGATCCCCAGGGGTAGAGCAGCTGCCAGTCGTAGCCCGCTGGCACGCGCACGGCGTCGGCCAGGGAGGCGGCCACGCTGGGAAAGGCAGGCAGACTCGCGTCGGTGGCGCCGTGGGCGCAGCCCTGGGCCAGCAGCGACACCACCGCGGCGGCTCCCCCCGCGTGCAGAAAAAGGCGGCGGTCGGGGCGGTCGGGGCGGTCAGCAGGCATGGTGCGGGGCAGGGCGGAAGGCGATGACCGGATCATCGCCGAACGGCAGGCCGAGGACCGCGCCTCGCCGCCCCGCTTGCCTATGGCATGTATCTCTCGACCGACGCCACCTCGCCCGCGTTGGAGAAGCCTCCGATGACCAGCACGCTCCCATCGTCCATCAGGCTCGCAGTGGCGGCCCGGCGCGCAGTCGACATCGGCGCGGCCAGCGTCCAGACATCCGCATCGGGGTTGTAGACCTCGGCCGTGGCCAGATTGCCGCCGCCCGCCAGGAGCACCCGTCCGTCGCTCAGGGTGTTCATGGTAGGCAGCGTGCGAGGAGCGCCTCCTGCGAGGACAGCGGTCGTCCAGCTCGATGTCGCCGGGTGGAAGCGTGCGGTGAGCGTGCCGCCATCGGTCATTGCCAGGACGCTGCCGTCGGCCAGCGCCACCGCATTGCAGACGTTGCCGGCAGGCAGCGGCGACGAAAGGGTGGTGGTGCTCCCGCTGTCGTTCACGGGGAACAGTTCTGCCGAGGTCACGAAGCCGGAGCGGTTGACGCCGCCGATCAGAAGCACCGCGCTTCCGCCCGGCAGCAACTGCGCGCCGTGCTGGCCCCGCGGTTCGGACAGCGGTGTGGTCAGCATTGCCCACGTCCCGGTGGCGACGTCATAGCGCTCGGCACTCTGGGAGAAGGTGATGCCGCCGCTCTGGCGGTAGCCGCCGATGACCATCAGGGTGCCGTCCGGCAGGAGGGTGGCCGAATGGCGCGTGCGTGCCTCGGCCATGCTGCCCGTGGCGGTCCAGGTGTTCGCCACCGGATCGTAAATCTCGGCACTCGCCACCGTCGTGAAGGCCAAGGCGTCACCGCCGGCGACCAGGACTCGGCCATCGAGCAGCAGCGTTGCGGATGCGTCCGCGCGCGCGGACAACATCGGTGCGGCCGCGGACCAGTTGTCGCTTGCGGCGTCGTAGACGGACACCAGGTTCGTGGGGCCGCCACTGGCGAAGCCGCCGATCAAGAGCACCTTGCCGCTGGCCAGCTTCACCGAGGTGGCGTAGTGACGGGCGACAGCAAGGTCCGGCGCTGGCGACCAGCTCCCGCGGCTCGTGACGCCGATGCGAAGCTGTGCCTGCGCCGATCCGGCACTGTTGCTGGCGGTCAAGGTGTAGGTGGCTTGCGCCTGGAGCGCGGTCGGCGTTCCGCTGATGGTGCCGTTGGTCGCATTGAGGGTCAGGCCCGCGGGCAATGCGGGCACGACCGAGAAGCTGGTGGCCGGCCCGCCCGTGGTCTGCGCCGTGTTGGGCGCGATGGCTTCGGTCGTCACGTACAGCGCGGCCGTGGTCGTGTAAGCCAGCCCGAGGGGCGCCGCAACCGCGGCCTGGACCGCCACGCGCAGCGTGACCGCGACGCTGCCCGTCGCGTTGCTGCCGGTGACCACATGGTCGGCCGCAGCCGCCGTGGCTGTGGGCGTTCCCTCGATCACCCCTGTCTGCGGGTTGAGCGCAAGCCCGGCGGGCAGCGGCGGGGTGACCTCGTAGCGTTCGATCGGTCCGCCGCCGCTGGTTGGCGTGTTCGGCGCGATGGCTTCGCCCACCGTGTAGACGGGCGCGAGGTCGCGGTAGGCGAGCCCCGCAGGCGCCGCTGGCGTCTGGCGCACTTCGATCTGCAAGCGCGCGGTGGTGCTGCCCCCGGCATTCGCTGCAGTGACCGTGTAGGCCGTGGCTGCAACGACGGCGGCGGGCGTGCCGCTGATGACACCCGTCGCCGTGTCGATCGCCAGGCCCTTGGGCAACGCCGGGCTGATGGTGTATCGATCCACCGTGCCGCCCTCGATGGTGGGGCGATTCGGCACGATCGGTTGCGCGACTTCGTAGACGGCCGCGTTCATCGCGTAGCTCAGGCCTGCCGGAGCTGCCGGGAGCGGGTTCGTGCCTGGTCCCAGTCCTGCGACCGAGAAGCCGCCCGATCCGCCACCGCCGCATGCGGTCAATACCGCGACCAGCAGGAGCAGGGCGGAAAGCCGTGCACGAAATGCCGGCCGAGCGGCCATCCACGCGGCGCGCGGCGATAAGGTCAATGCATGAACCATGAGGAGCTCCGATCGGGGGATGGCGGATGGCAGAGAGCGCGGCGGAACGCGGGAGCCGTTGCGACGGCTTTTCAAGAAACAAATGTAACGTCTTGAAAAATATCTGAACAGATTCTGTCAAGCCGAGCGCCTGTTGCCTGGGCGATAGGCGGCCCGGGCGCCGGCCGGGATACTGCTGGCGAAGGAGACCCACCCATGAACGAACGTGTCCAATGGATCCGCCACGACGACGGCGTCGTCGAACTGCACCTGAACCGACCCGACAAGATGAACGCGCTCGACCCGGCGATGTTCGATGCGCTGGTCGCCGCCGGCGAGCGCCTGCAGGATGACCGCACGGCGCGCGCCGTGGTGATCACCGGCCGCGGCAAGGCCTTCTGCGCGGGGCTCGACATGGAGTCCTTCGCGCGCATGGGCGACGAGGCCGCGGGCGCCGGCGTGCTGGGGCAGGGCGGCCGCGCCGACCTGATCGAGCGCACGCACGGCATCTCCAACGCCGCGCAGTACGTCGCCATCGCCTGGCGCGAGGTGCCGGTGCCGGTGATCGCGGCCGTGCACGGCGTGGCCTTCGGCGGCGGGCTGCAGGTGGCGCTGGGCGCCGACCTGCGACTGGTCACGGCCGACACGCGGATGTCGGTCATGGAGATCAAGTGGGGCCTGGTGCCCGACATGGGCGGCACGCCGCTGCTGCGAGCGCTGGTGCGGGACGACGTCGCGCGCGAGCTGACCTACACCGGCCGCATCGTCGCCGGCGAGGAGGCCGTGGCGCTGGGCCTGGCCACGCGCGTGGTGGCCGACCCGCTGGCCGAGGCGCAGCGCCTCGCGCACGAGATCGCGGCGCGCAGCCCCGACGCCATCCGCGGCGGCAAGCGCCTGCTCAATGCCATGGCGAACCCCGGCGTGAGCGACGCCGAGCTGCTGCTGGCCGAATCGAAGGAGCAGCAGGCGCTGATCGGCAGCCCCAACCAGACCGAGGCGGTGCGCGCCAACATGGAAAAGCGTCCGCCGCGATTTGCAGACCCGGCCTGAGCATTGCCCCGGCGCCAGCCGGATCGGCTCGCCGCGCCTGCGGCATGAGCGTGGCCGATTCGCAGTGCCACCGTCGTAGCGCCACCGATGCTCAATCGCCGTGGAAGCGCACCCACTCGTCCAGCGGCGCGCGCTCCGACACCAGCGCGTTGACCGGGTGCGCCGGGTCGCGCTGCCCGATCGCCATGCCGCAGAACACCATCCGGCTGTCGGGCCAGTCGAGGAAGCGGCCGATCGTCTGCGGGTAGAAGGCCCAGCACTCCTGCGGGCAGCTGTCGAGGCCGCGCTCGCGCAGCAGCAGCATCACCGTCTGCAGGAACATTCCCAGGTCGCTCCATTGGGGCGGCCCCATCAGCCGGTCGACCGAGCACATCAGCGCCGCCGGCGCACCGAAGAAGGCGTAGTTGTTGGCGAACCAGCGGCGCCGCGCCGCCTTGTCCTCCCGGCCGATGCCCAGCAGCGCATACATGTCTTCGCCGACGCGGAAGCGCCGGTCGCGCCAGGGCGCGGGCAGGGAGGGCGGGTACACGTCGTAGGCCGGCGCTTCGGGCTCGGCACCGGGTGCCAGGCGGGCCTGCATCAGCGCCTTGAAGTCCGCGAGCCGCTGGCCGGTCAGCACGTCCACGTGCCAGGGCTGCAGGTTGCCGCCGGAGGGGGCCCGGGAGGCGGCCTGCAGCACCTCGCGCAGCACGTCGGTGGGCACGGGGTCGGGCAGGAAGGCGCGTACCGACAGGCGGCTGTGAACCGCTTCGCGGACAGTCAGGAGAGGGGTGGACATGCGCCACTGTAGCGAGCGCGGTGCCGGCGCGTTTGGACGGTCCGCACATGCCCGCCGGCCGCGAGACCATGGCGTTCCGCGCCATCTGCCGCTATCCGCCCGTCACCGACATGTGCCGCACCAGCTTCACCGGCTGCTCGCGGCCGGTGATCCGGAAGTCGTGGCCCTGCGGCTTGCGCGCGATGGCCCCGTCGATGGCAGCGTGCAGCGCATCGTCGCTGGCCGAGGCACGCAGTGCGCTTCGCAGGTCGGTGCCGTCCTCGTGGCCCAGGCAGGTGTGGAGCATGCCCATGGCGGTGACGCGCACGCGGTTGCAGTCGCCGCAGAAGTGCTGCGTGAGCGGCGTGATGAAGCCCAGCAGGCCGCCGGTCTGCGTCACCCACGCATAGCGGGCCGGGCCGCCGCTGCGTCCGGCCACGTCGGCGAGCGACCAGCGTTGCTCGATCTGCCGGCGCAGCGCCGCCAGGCTCAGGAAGCCGTCCGCCCGGTCCATGCCTGTGTCGCCCAGCGGCATGGTCTCGATCAGCGTCAGCGCCATGCCGCGGCCATGCGCGAAGGCGATCAGGTCGTGGATCTCGTGCTCGGTGCTGCCGCGCAGCGCGACGGCGTTGAGCTTGACGGCAAGGCCCGCGGCCAGCGCGGCGTCGATGCCGTCCAGCACCGCCTGCAGCGAGCCGCCGCGCGTGAGCTGCGCAAAGCGATCTGCATCGAGCGTGTCGAGCGAGATGTTGATGCGCCGCACGCCGGCAGCGGCCAGACCTTCGGCCAGTTGCGGCAGGCGGGTGCCGTTGGTGGTGAGCGTCAGCTCGTCCAGCGAGCCGTCGCGCAGGCAGGGGGCGAGGCCCTCGAACAGCGAGAGGATGCCGCGGCGCACCAGCGGCTCGCCGCCGGTGATGCGCAGCTTGCGCACGCCCTGGCGCATGAAGACACGCGCCACGCGCTCCAGCTCTTCCAGCGACAGCAGATCCGGGCTGGGCTGGAACTGCATGTGCTGCGGCATGCAGTAGACGCAGCGCAGGTTGCAGCGGTCGGTGACCGACAGGCGCAGGTAGCGCACGGCGCGGCCGAAGGGGTCGACCAGCGGCGGCAGCACGCCGCGGCTGCGGGTGTCCATCAGCATGCGGCGGCCTCCAGGCGGGCGGCGGCCCGCATCGCGTCCAGGTCGACGAACTTCTCGCGCGGCTTGCCCAGGGCGGTGCCGCGGGCCAGCTCGGCGCGGTCGATGCGCTGCCAGGCGCCATGGTCCACGGCGCGTTCGCAGGCCGCCAGCACGGCGGGGGCGGGTGCCACCGGCCGCTCGCGCAGCAGGGGCAGGTCGGCCAGCACCGCTTCAGCCGTCTGCACGCCGCAGGCGCGGTTGCTGCCGATGGTGCCCTGCGGACCGCGCTTGGCCCAGCCGCAGACGTACAGGCCGGCGACGGCGCGGCCGGCTTCGGTGATGCGTCCGCGCGCATTGGCATGCACGCCGCGCGCCGGGTCGTAGGGCACCCCCGGCAGCGGCAGCGCGCGTCGACCCACGCTGGCGAAGACCAGGCCGCAATCCAGCGTCAACTCGCCGCCGGCCGGGGCTTCCGGCGGACGGACGAAGTGCACGGCCTGTACCCGGCCGTGGCCGCTGATGGCGGCCGGCGCCAGGTGGAAGCGGAACACGCAGCGCCGCGGCTGTGCGGGCGCATGCGTCGAGAAGCCTTGCAGGAGTTGAATCGCCGCGCGGGCTTCCGCATCTGCGTCCGGCAGCGGGTCGAAGCTGTGCGCCGTCCAGTCGCCGTCGTCCAGCAGCGCATCGCAGCTGGCCAGGGTGTCGAACTCGTGCAGTTCCTTGGGCGAGAAGCGCGTCTGCGCCGGGCCGCGGCGGCCCACCACCACCACCTCGCGCACGCGGCTGTCGGCCAGGGCATCGAGGGCATGGGCGGCGATGTCGGTGCGGCGCAGCTCGTCCACCGGCCGCAGCAGGATGCGCGCGACGTCCAGCGCCACGTTGCCGTGGCCCACCACCACCGCGCGTTCGGCCGAGAGGTCGAAGCGGCAGTCGCGCTGGTCCGGATGGCCGTTGTACCAGCCGACGAAGTCGCCGGCCGCATGGCAGCCGGGCAGATCCTCGCCGGGAATGCCGAGCCGCCGGCTCTGCGCCGCGCCGGTGGCCAGCACCACCGCGTGGTAGCTGCGGCGCAGATCGTCCAGGGTCACGTCCTGCCCCAGCGCCACACCGCCCAGGAAGCGCAGGCCGGGCATGGCCGCGATGCGTTCGAACACGGCGCTCACCTGCTTGAGCTTGGGATGGTCCGGCGCCACGCCGTAGCGCACCAGACCGTGCGGCACGGGCAGGCGCTCGATCAGGTCCACCTGAAGGCCGGGGATGCCCGCGCGCAGCAGTGCCTCGGCGGTGTAGAAGCCGCTGGGGCCGGCGCCGACGATGGCGATGCGGAGAACGAGGGGCAGGGCACTCATGCGCCTGCACCCTGCGGCAGCGCCGGCGCGCCCGGCAGCGGCGGCAGGCGCTGCGTGAGCACCGGCGTCAGCGCGGCGCGCTCGCGGTTGATGCCGATCCACTCCTTCTTGTCCGCCGGCAGCAGGAAGTCCGCCTGGATGGCGCTGACCGGACAGATGGGCGCGCAGCCGCCGCAGTCGATGCAGTTGTCGGGGTCGATGTAGGTCATGCGTTCGTCGACGTGGAAGCACTCCACGGGACAGACGGTGACGCATTCGGTGTAGCGGCAGCCGCTGCACAGGTCGGTGACGACGTAGGCCATGGGGGTGTCGGTCTCCCGATTCAGAGTGCCGTGACCTGGACCAGCGTGTCCGAGAAGGTGGGCGCCCGCCCCAGGTCGGCGAACACGGCCGGCGTGATCGCATGCACGTTGCCGGTGCCGCGGCTGCTGCGGTGCCAGTAGCCCGAGGGCGCCACCACCAGGCCGGGCATCACATCGGCCGACAGCGTGGCCTTGGCCTCGAAGGCGCCGCGGTCGTTGAACACGCGGATGGGCGTGCCGGCCTCGATGCCGCGGCGGCTGGCGTCTTCCGGATGCAGCAGCACCAGTTGCTCCTCGCCGGCCTGCATCTGCTGCGCCGGCAGGTTGCCGAAGTTGGAGTTGAGGAAGGCATGGCTCTTGGGCGAGATCAGGCTCAGCGGGTAGCGCTCGGCCAGTGCCGGCGCCGTGGCCGGCGTTTCGTTGGGACGGATGTAGTGCGGCAGCGGGTCCACGGGCTCGCCGGACTGGTCGGCGCCGTAGCCCTGGCGGAACAGCGGGGCGACGAAGTTGCCGCCTTCGGCCAATGAGGACTTGAACTCGCACTTCCCCGAAGGCGTCGGAAAGTTGCCCTCGCGGTGCGGCGCCCAGTCGGCCGCGGCGGGCAAGGAAAGGCGCATGTAGCCGCGCACCTTGAGCTCGTCCAGCGTGATGCCCTGCATCACCGGGCTCGTCCAGTCCATCGACTCCGCGATCATCTGCGCGTCGCTGCGATGGAAGAAGGGGTCGTCGATGCCCATCGCCTTCGCCAGGCGGCGGAAGAGTTCGGTGTTGGGCACCGCCTCGCCCAGCGGCGCGATGGCCGCGTTGTTGTAGGTGAGGTAGAGGTGCCCCCAGGAGAACATGATGTCCTCCTGCTCCAGCTGCGTGGTGGCGGGCAGCACGATGTCGGCATAGCGCGCCGTGTCGGTCATGAAGTGCTCGCTGACCACGGTGAACAGGTCATCGCGCATGAGGCCCTGGGCGATCTTGTCCTGCTCGCACACCATGGCCATGGGGTTGGCGTTGTAGACGAAGAGGGCGCGGATGGGCGGCCCCGACGGCAGCTCGCCGTTGAGCGCCGGGCCCAGCCGCCAGCTGTTGATCACGCGCATCGAGGCCGGCTGCAGGTCCGGCCGCATCAGGCCGGGCCAGTTGACCGGAAAGGCCCAGATGGGCAGCTGCAGCAGGCCGCCGCCCACATGCTTCCAGGCGCCGATCAGCGCTGGCAGGCAGGAGATGGCCCGCACCGTCTGGCCGCCGCCCGCATGGCGCTCCACCGCCACGCCGATGCGGATCACCGCCGGCGGCGTGCTGGCGTATTCGCGGGTGAGCTTGAGGATGTCCTCGACCGGAATGCCCGTCTCCTCGGCCGCGAACTCGGGCGTGTACTGCGCCACGCGCTCGGCCAGCTCGTCGAAGCCGACGGTGTGCTGCGCGATGTAGTCGCGGTCCAGCCGGCCTTCCTTGATCAGGATGTGCGCCATGGCCAGCGCCAGCGCGCCGTCGGTGCCGGGCCGGATGGGGATGTGCCAGTCGGCCAGCCGCGCGGTGCGCGTGCGCACCGGGTCGATCACCACCAGCTTGGCGCCGTTCTTCTTGGCCTGCTCGATGAAGGGCCAGTGGTGCGAGTTGGTGCTGAGCGTGTTGCAGGCCCACAGGATGATGTAGCGCGCATGCACGAAGCTCTCGGGGTCCACGCCCGGCGTGTGGCCGATGGTCATCATGTAGGCGGTGCACGAGCCCGAGTCGCAGAAGGTGCGCTCGCACACGGTGGCGCCCAGCTTGTTGAACAGCGGATCGCCCACGTTCAGGCCGTTGAGGATGCCCTGCGTGCCCAGGTAGCTGTAGGGCAGGATGGCCTGCGGCCCATCCTGCGCGATCACGTCCTTGAAGCGTGCGGCGATCTCGGCCACGGCCTCGTCCCAGCCGATGCGCTCGAACTGGCCGCTGCCCTTGGGCCCGGTGCGCCGCATCGGGTAGAGCAGGCGCTGGTCGCTGTAGACGCGGTCCTGGTAGTTGTTGACCTTCACGCACAGCCGGCCGCGGGTGAAGGGATGGTCGGGATTGCCGCGCACGGCAATGGCCTTGCCGTCTTCGACCGTGGTGATGAGGGAGCAGGTGTCGGGGCAGTCATGCGGGCAGGCGCCCATCACGGTGGTGCGGGTCATGGGGATTCCTTTCGCTCGTCGGCGCATCGGTGGGATGCATCGAGTCTGGCGAGCCGGGGCCCCGAATCCCTTGTCCGGGTTTGCTCTGTTCTTGTCCTCGTCTGCTGCTTCGACGATTGGCATGGAATCTGCGAGACGCGCACCACATCCGCGGTCGCGGCGCATCGACAACCTGCCAGCACCATGTTGGGACATTCGGTCGACAAGTACGTCAACAGCACGATGCACCAGACCTCCAATGCGCAGGGCTGGCGCCATATCCTGGCCGAGCGCTGGAGCCATGCGGCCGGCGAGCTGCCGCGGCTGGTGCCGCGCGACACCGAGGTCGCCATCCAGCTCGGCGGCCACACCCGCGTGGACCGCCGGGGCGGCGGCCGGCGCGAGAACACCGTGGGGCGGCCCGGCACCATCTGGCTGTGCCCCGCCGACATCGAAGAGGAATACATCAACGTGGTCGAGCCGATGGCCGACTGCCTGCACCTGTTCCTGCCGGCCCGGCCCTTCGCCGACACCGTGCAGCGCGAGTTCGACATCGACCCATCGCGCGCCGTGCTGCGCTACCAGACCATCGAGCACGATCCCTTCGTGGCCGCCGTCGCGCAGCAGATCGTGGCCGAGCTGGACCAGGAGTCCGGTGCCGGCCGGCTGCTGGTCGAAAGCCTGTCGGTGGCGCTCAGTGCCCATCTGCTGCGCCACTATGCCGAGCAGGGGCCGGCCCGGCCGCTGGTCGAGAAGGCGGCGCGCCCGATGGACAGCCGACGGCTGGCCCGGGTGCTCGACGCCATCGAGGCGAGGCTGGACCTGGAGCTCGGCGTGGCCGAACTGGCCGAGATCGCCTGCATGAGCGTCGGCCACTTCACCCGCAGCTTCCGCGCCGCGACGGGCCAGCCGCCGCATGCCTTCGTTGCCGAGCGGCGCATCGCGCGGGCCAAGGCCTGGCTGCGCGAGCGCCAGTGCCCCATCGAGGAGGTCGCCTATGCGGCGGGCTTTTCCACGCCCGCGAGCTTCTCCAAAGCATTCCGCCGCGCGACCGGCCGCACGCCGCGGGAATTCCGTCTGCAGGGCGGGGCCTGAAACGGCGCGTACGCGGCTGGGCTGTCTGTCGTCGTCAGTCGCAGCGGAACAGCACGCCGTCTCCCGGCAGTGCGTCGCCGCGGGGCTCGGTCAGGAAACGGATCGGTGCCCCGTCGATGCGGCAGAAAGCCATCGCCTGCGCCTCGTCGCGCGCCTTGAACACGCCATCGTAGAGCCGTACCACGCCCGAAGTCGGCGGCATGGCGCACCCGGTGAGCAAGGCCGCGAGGGCGGCCAGGCAGGCAACGAAAAGACGGGGGAGCTTCATGAGACGGGGGAGTTGGGGACGGGCGGCGACGCATGTTAGCTGCGCCGCAAGAATGAAAAAGCCCGCGCGAAGCGAGCTGAACGGGCCATTCGGCGTCCCGGGAGGTCCAGGGCGACTGCTCACCCCACGTCGGCCCGGTCAGCCGTCGTCGCGGTGGCCGTACTTGGGCAGACCGAATCCGAAGCCGAAGACCTTTCCTGGAGCACGGGCCTTGCCCTCGGCCTCCTGGACCGGCTCGCGTGGGCCGAGGTCCAGATCAGGCACCAGGTTCTGCAATGCGAGCAGGCCCTCTGCCATGGCCAGCTGATAGCTCTGCAGCCTTCGCCTGCCGGCCTCGACCACGTCCCATGTTCCGTCGGGCAGCAGCTCGACCACCTCCCAACGGAACGCGTCCGGCTCCTTCTCGCCGACGGTCACTGCCAGCTTTCGTAAAGCACCATGCATTCATTGCTCCTGGAGGCGCGAGTGTCGATCCGGTCTCGCGGAGCTGCAACCTGCCTCATAGATGCGCGCCGCCGAGGTCGCGACCCGATCCATCGCATTGGTAATCAGCAGTTGTCTTGCCGAAGGAAAAAGAAACGATGTCGCCCTGCAGGAATTGTTTGATAAGGTCAGCTGCTGAAATTCCGACAGGTTCAGCGGTTGCCGCGCGCTGATTTTCCGGCAAGCCCAAAAGTGGTTGCTGTGCCGTTGATTTGAGTCACCGGCAATTCATAAACAGACAAACCTTCCGCGTCAGCAAAAGGTTGTAGGAATTCGATCATCTTGGCGGCCGACACTCCTGACTTGGACAAGACGGCCCAGTGCGCCTCCACCAACCGCTGATGGTGATGCGCCGTTGTCGCCCTGTATCGAGAGCCGCCCATTCGAAAGATTGCTGCGACTTTTTTCCACGCGACCAAGATACGCCTCCAATTGCTAAGAAAACTTTTGTTTACACTGAAATGACTGCGAACAAAATGGTTGTTTCAGAATGTACATTCTTCGCGTCTGCGTGACACCAGCGGATGGCGCGGTGTGTGAATTATTGGACACACATCAGGCTCAAGTTTGCGCCGCAGCGGCCGATATAGGAGCGCTTGTGCCGACGGTCTGTCAGGGATGCAGGACTCGTCCTACAAATTGGCTCACATTCTCCAGCTTCGACCGACGGTGTCCGGCGTGCAAATTCCAATAGACGCCGCCTTTGCGCACACTTCCACCGTTTTCGGTGTTTGACTCGGGCGCGAGGTATTTGGCTGCAAAAAAGATCAAGCCCGGCAAGACCGGGCGTGAATCGAGAGAACGAGGGATTTGGCCTGCCCGGAGGGGCTCGAACCCCCGACCTGCTGCTTAGAAGGCAGCTGCTCTATCCAGTTGAGCTACGGGCAGATTCCTGTTGCAGGAATGCGGTGCAGGCAGGACGGGAAGAAGGAAAAAAGGTGGTCGGAGCGGCGGGATTCGAACTCGCGACCCTCTGCTCCCAAAGCAGATGCGCTACCAGGCTGCGCTACGCTCCGACGAACTGCGCATTCTACCCACAGAAAGACCCGTGCCCGACCGGCCGGCTCGTCAGCGCCGTTCGTACTGCGACTTGCCGAAGAGGATGTCGCGCGCCTTGTCGTCGGTGATGGGCTTGCGCAGGTCGGCCAGCACCTTGACGCCGCGCTGCACGGCGGGGCGGGCGGCGATGCCGTCGAACCAGGCCTTCAGATGCGGGTACTCGGCGAGCACGATGCCCTGGTTCTCCCAGCTGCGCAGCCACGGGAAGATGGCGATGTCGGCGATGGTGTACGCGTCGCCCGCGATGAAGGCGCTTTTCGACAGGCGTTTGTCGATCACGCCGTAGAGGCGCCTGGCCTCGTTGGTGTAGCGGTCGATGGCGTAGCCGATCTTCTCGGGCGCGTACATGCGGAAGTGGTGTGCCTGGCCCAGCATGGGGCCGACGCCGCCCATCTGGAACATGAGCCATTGCAGCACCTCGTAGCGCGCGCGGTCGCCCTCGGGCAGGAACTGGCCGGTCTTGCCGGCCAGGTAGACGAGGATGGCACCCGATTCAAAGAGTGAGATGGGCTGGCCGTCCGGCCCGTCGGGGTCGGTGATGGCCGGGATCTTGTTGTTGGGGCTGATGGCCAGGAACTCGTCGCGGAACTGGTCGCCCTGGCCGATGTTGACGGGGTGCACCCGGTAGGGCAGCCCGGTCTCTTCGAGCAGGATGTGGACCTTGTGGCCGTTGGGCGTGGGCCAGCTGTAGACGTCGATGGGCGCTTGGGGCATGGGGCTCGGCTTCCGTCGGATTGAAGTGGGTGAAGGGGCCGGCCAGCATAGCGGTGGCCCCGCCGGCCTGCCGGCGCCGTTGGCGCCGCCCCGCCGGGTGCGTGGACTTGAGCGGCGCGCCCTCAGGCCGTCGGCGCCATGTGCTGGTGGATCTGCGCCACCGCGGCCGCACCCTCGCCGATGGCGCCGCCCACGCGCTTGACCGAGCCGGAGCGCACGTCGCCGATGGCGAACACGCCGGCAACGCTCGTTTCCAGCGCGGAGGCGCCGTTCCTCCCCGTGCACACGAAGCCGGCATGGTCGACCTCCACGCCACAGTCATGCAGCCAGCCGGTCTCGGGATCGGCACCGATGAAGAGGAACACGTTGCGCGTGTCGCAGCGGTAGTCCTCGCCGCTCTGGCGGTTGTGCCAGAAGGCGCCGGCCAGCCCGGTGGCGGGGTCGCCGTCGAGCCGCAACAGCTCGGTGTGCGGATGCAGTTCGATGTTGGGCGTGGCCTCGATGCGCGCAATGAGGTAGCGCGACATGCTGGCCGCCAGCGACGGCCCGCGGATCAGCACCGACACCTTGGCCGCATGCTGCGACAGGAACACCGCCGCCTGGCCGGCCGAGTTGCCGCCGCCGACCAGGGCGACCTCCTGCTGGCTGCACAGCTTGGCCTCGATGGCCGAGGCCCAGTACCAGACGCCGCGGCCCTCGAACTCGGCCAGGCGCGGCACGGCCGGGCGTCGGTAGCGCGCGCCGCTGGCGGCCACCACGGTGCGGGAGCGCAGTACGCGCCCGTCGGCCAGGCGAAGGCGCAGGGCGCCTTCGGGGTTGTCGCGGGCGCAGTCCAGCCCGACGACCTCGACCGGGATCAGCATGTCGGCGCCGAACTTCTGCGCCTGCACGAAGGCGCGGCCGGCCAGCGCCTGGCCCGAGATGCCGGTCGGGAAACCCAGGTAGTTCTCGATGCGCGCGCTGGCGCCGGCCTGGCCGCCGAACGCGCGGCAGTCCAGCACCGCCACGCGCAGGCCTTCCGAAGCCGCGTACACGGCTGCCGCCAGGCCTGCGGGCCCGGCGCCCACGATGGCCACGTCGTACAACGTCTCCAGCGGCGTGCTGTCGAACATGCCCAGGCAGCGCGCCAGTGCGTCCTCGCCGGGGTTGGGCAGCACCGAGCCGTCCGGGCACACCACCAGCACCTGGCAGCGGCCGTAGCGCTCGAGCACGGCGGCGGCGTCGGGGTCCTGGCTGGCATCGACCAGGTGGTAGGGGTGGCCGTTGCGCCGCAGGAAGTTCTGCAGCCGCGCCATGTCGGCCGCGTCGGGATCGCCCAGCAGCACCGGGCCGCTGTGGCCCGATTCGATCAATGCCACGCGGCGCAGGATCAGTGCCCGGGTGATGCGCTCGCCCAGGTCGGCCTCGGCAATCAGCAGCGCGCGCAGCGCGGCAGGCGGCACGACCAGGGCCTCGACATCGCCTTCGGCGTAGCCGTCGACCAGGGCCGGCCGGCCGGAGAGCTGGCCGACCTCGGCCGTGAACTCGCCCGGCCCCTGGCGCACGATGGGCACCACATGGCCCAGGCCGTCGCGCTGGCTCACGGCGATCACGCCGTGCAGGACCACCAGCATGCCGGGCCCCACCTCGCCGGCAGTGAAGATGCGCGTGCCGTCGGGGTAGTGCTCCACCGAGCCGAAGCGCGAGACGCGCGCCAGGTCGGCGTCGCCGAGCACGGGAAACATCTGGTGGCGACGGCTGTCCATGTCGGTGGGGCCGGTCTGGGCCATGGGCACTCCTGGTCGTTCGGGTGAGAGGGCGGTCGCGCCATTAGACGCCAGCCGCCGCCGTCATCCAACTGCCATGGCCATGTCATCCCGGCTTCATGCCGCGCCACCAGACTGCGCGGCGACATCCACAGACCCTCCATGAAAGATCTGCCCATTCCCACCCTCGCCCTGGCCGGGCTGGACCTGCGCCGCACGCTGTGGCCTGCCACCGTGTCGACAGCGCCGACCGTGCCGCGCGCCCCCGGCCTGGCCGCCGAGCCTCCGGCCGCCCCTGCGCAGCGCGGCATCGTGGTCGGCTGGGCCCGCCACCAGGACGAGGTGCGGGCGGCCCAGCGCCTGCGCCACGACGTCTTCGCCGGCGAGATGGGCGCGCGCTTGAGCACGCCGCTGCCGGGCCACGACGTCGACCTGTTCGACGACTTCTGCGAACACCTGCTGGTGCGCGAGGAGGTCACGGGCCAGGTGATCGGTACCTACCGCGTGCTCACTCCCGCCCAGGCGCGCCGCGTGGGCGGCACCTACAGCGACACCGAGTTCGACCTGACACGGCTGCGCGGCCTGCGCGAGCGCATGGTCGAGCTGGGCCGCAGCTGCGTGCACCGCGACCACCGCCAGGGGGGAGTGATCATGGCGCTGTGGGGCGCGCTCGCGGCCTTCATGCACCGCAACCAGCTCGACACCATGATCGGCTGCGCGAGCATTCCCATGTGGCACAACGGCGTGACCACCGGCGATGCGGCCGCCAGCATCTGGCGGCAGGTGTCGCAGACGCACATGGCGCCGATCCAGTACCACGTGCAGCCGCGCCTGCCGCTGCCGGTGGAGCGGCTGGACGACTCACTGGCCATCGAGCCGCCGGCGCTCATCAAGGGCTACCTGCGCCTGGGCGCCAAGGTGCTCGGCGCGCCGGCCTGGGACCCGGACTTCAACACGGCCGACCTGCCCATGCTGATGCGCATCGCCGACCTGCCGCCCCGCTACCGCCGGCACTTCCTCGGCGACTGACGCACGGCGCCCACGCCAAGTGGCGACAAACGCTGTCACGGGGCTGTCATGTGGCGTGATGACACTTCCGTGACGGCTGTCATCTTTGCCGCAGAATCAAGTTTCATGCCTTTGTCTCCCGCACTCCCCGACGACGCAGCGTTGCCCGAGGCGGTGCCCGTGCCCGCCATCCAGCCCGTCACATTGCTGGACCGTGACCACAGCATCCTGGCCTTCAACCGCCGGGTGCTCAACTGGGCCGAGCGGCCCGAGGTGCCGCTGCTCGAGCGCCTGCGCTACCTGTGCATCGTGTCGTCCAACCTGGACGAGTTTTTCGAGGTGCGCGCAGCGCCGCACCTGCAGGCCCATGCCGCCGGCGAGCAGAAGGGCAACTACACGGTCGACTCCTTCGAGGCCCTGTCGCAGGCCGCGCACGCGCTGGTCGAGCGCCAGTACACCCTCTACAACGACGAGCTGATGCCGGCGTTCGCCAGCGACGGTATCCAGATCATCTCGCACGGCAAGCGCGACGCGGCCCAGCGCAAGTGGGTGCAGGAGTACTTCGAGCGCGAGGTGCGTCCGCTGCTGATCCCGGTGGGACTCGACCCGGCCCACCCCTTCCCGCAGGTGGCCAACAAGTCGCTCAATTTCATCGTGCGCCTGGCGGGCAAGGATGCTTTCGGCCGCGAGAACCCGATCGCCATCCTCAAGGTACCGCGCGTGCTGCCCCGCCTGATCCGCATGCCGGCCAAGGTGTCGGGCGGCAAGACCCTGGTGGTGGCGCTGTCGAGCATCGTGCGGGCGCACCTGCAGTCCATGTTCCCGGGGCGCGTGGTCGGCGAGTTCTCGCAGTTCCGCGTCACGCGGCATTCCGACCTCGCCGTGGACGAGGAGGACGTGACCAACCTGCGCACCGCGCTGCGCCAGGGCCTGCAGCACCGCCACTACGGGCAGGCCGTGCGCCTGGAGGTCTCGTCCAGCTGCGCCGAGGCGCTCGCGAGCTTCCTGCTGGCGCAGTTCAACCTGCCGGCCGGCGCGCTGTACCGCGTGCACGGCCCGGTGAACCTCGCGCGTTTCTCGCAGATGATCGACTTGATCGATGCGCCGGAATTCCGAAGACTGCGCTTTCCGCCGTACCAGGCCTCCTACCCGATCAACCTGTCGCCGAGCCAGTCCTTCTTCGAGCGCCTCAAGCGCGGCGACGTGCTGATCCACCAGCCCTTCGAGAGTTTCGACGGCGTGTTGGCCTTCCTGCGCGAGGCCGTGGTCGATCCGGCCGTGTTGGCGATCAAGCAGACCATCTATCGCACCGGCGCCGATTCGGAACTCATGGACCTGCTGCGCGAGGCCGTTCGCCGCGGCAAGGAAGTGACGGTGGTGGTCGAGCTCAAGGCCCGCTTCGACGAAGAGGCGAACATCAACTGGGCCGAGGTGCTGGAGGCGATCGGCGCCCAGGTGGTGTACGGCGTCGTCGGGCTCAAGACCCACGCCAAGATGCTGCTGGTCACGCGGCGCGAGGGCAAGCGGCTCTGCCATTACGGCCACCTGTCGACCGGCAACTACAACCCGCGCACCGCGAGCCTGTACACCGACATCAGCCACCTCACCGCGGACCCGCTGCTGACGGCCGACATGGAGGCCGTGTTCGTGCACCTGGCCAGCCAGAGCCGGCTGCCCAAGCTCAACCGCATGTGGCTCGCGCCCTTCGATCTGCACAGCCACCTGATCGCGCAGATCGATGCGCTCGGCCTGGCAGCCGGGCAGGGCCGGCCCACGCGCGTGGTGGCCAAGATGAACGCACTGACCGACGAGGCGCTGATCGCCGCCCTGCTGCGCGCGGGCCAGCGCGGCGTGAAGATCGACCTGATCGTGCGCGGCGCCTGCACGCTGGCCGCGCAGGTACCGGGGCACAGCGACAACATCCGCGTGCGCTCGATCATCGGGCGCTTCCTCGAGCACTCTCGCGTCTTCTACTTCCGCGACGGCGAGGACGAGTCGCTCTACCTCTCCAGCGCCGACTGGATGAACCGCAACATGATGCGTCGCGTCGAACTGGCCTGGCCGGTGACCGACCCGGTGCTGCGCCAGCGCCTGATCGACGAGTGCCTGGTCGCCTACCTGCACGACGGCCGCGACGCCTGGGAGCTGCGCGCCGACGGCAGCTACGAGCGCGTGAACAGTGACACCCACGCCGGCGAGGAGGGCGCCTCGCGCGCCATCGAAGCCCATGGCGCCCAGCAGGCGCTCATGGCGCGCTACGGCGCGCGCGGGCGCACCCGCGAGGCGCGCCGCGATTGAAGCTGCCCGCCGACGAGAAAGCGAACACGGACATGGACCTGATCCTCTGGCGCCACGCCGAAGCCGATGACTGGACCGAAGGCTGCGACGACCTCCAGCGCTCGCTCACCGGCCGGGGCGAGAAACAGGCCAAGCGCATGGCGGCCTGGCTCGACCGCCAACTGCCCGAGGGCACACGCGTCCTGAGCAGCCCGGCGCGTCGTTGCGAGCAGACCGTGCTCGCGCTGGGCCGCAAGTACAAGCTGCGTGACGAACTCAAGCCTGACGCCGGTGCGGAGGCCCTGCTCGAGGCCGCCGGCTGGCCCAATGGCAAGTCGGTGGTGCTGCTGGTGGGGCACCAGCCTGCGCTGGGCCAGGTCGTGGCCCGGCTGCTCGGCCTGAAGCAGGACAGCTGCGCCGTGCGCAAGGGCGCCGTGTGGTGGCTGCGCACGCGCGAGCGCGATGGCGAAGTGCAGACGGTGATGGTGACCGTCCAGGCGCCCGAGCTGCTCTGAGCGCCGGCGGCTCGTCGACCACACCGCGCAGGCCTGGAACGCCCGCGCTGCGGACGCAGGCAGCCGCCAGGAAGAGGGCGCTCAGCCGACCGCGAGCGTGAGGCGCCAGGGCGTCTTCTGCCAGGCCAGCACCTCCTCGCGCAGCAGGTGCGCCGACTGCGGGAAGCGCTCGCACCAGTCCGCGCTGCAGCGCACGGCGAAGGCGCGCGGCCCCGCCGATTCGACGCTGAGCGCGGCGGGCTCGGGCTCGCGGTGGGCGTGGCAGAGGATCACCGCCAGCCGCAGCGCCAGCAGCTGGGCCGCGAAGCTCGGCTCGTCCAGCGCCGGTTCGATCTTGCGCAGCTTGCCGCGGTGGCCCAGGACCAGCTGGCTCAGCACGTGCATCTCGTTGACCGCAAAGCCCGGCGCATCCGCATGGTCGAGGATGTAGGCGCCGTGCTTGTGGTAGTCGCTGTGCGAGATCTGCATGCCGATCTCGTGCAGCCGCGCAGCCCATTGCAGCTTGCGCAGCGAGCGGCCGGAGCGGCTGGTCGTGGCACCGCCGCGTGCCTCGGGGACGAGTTGGACGAAGAGGGCACTCGCGGCGTCTTCCACGCGGGCCGACTGGGCGGCGTCGGTGTCGAAGCGTGCGGCCAGGCGCTCCACCGTGGTGGTGCGCAGGTCGGCCACGGCCTCGTCGCGCTCCAGCAGTTCGTACAGCACGCCGTGGCGCAGCGCGCCGGCCGCGACCTTCATGTGGTCGATGCGCAGCAGATCGAACAGCGCACGCAGCACGCTCACGCCGCCGCCGATCACGGCCTTGCGGTCCTCGCGCATGCCTTCCATGCGCAGCTTGTCGGCGCTGCCGGCCTTGAGCAGGCGGTCGAGCAGCCAGTCCAGCCCCTCGCGCGTGACCACGCCCGGCGCACCGCCGGCGGCGGCCAGCACGTCGCCCACCGCGCCGATGGTGCCCGAGGCGCCGTAGGCCACGTCCCAGCGGTCGCGCGTGTAGCTGCCCAGCGCGTCGTCGAGCAGCGCCTGGGCGGCGACCTCGGCGGTGCGGAAGGCGCCGGCCGTGAACTGGCCCTGCGGGAAGTACTTCATCGACCAGGCGACGCTGCCCACGCGGTAGGACTCGGTCACCAGCGCCTTGAGCTTCTGGCCGAGGATGAGTTCGGTCGAGCGGCCGCCGATGTCGATGACCAGGCGGCGCTCGGCGTCGCTGCTCTCGCCCTGGGGCAGCAGGTGGGCCACGCCCTGGTAGATCAGGCGCGCCTCTTCGCGGCCCGGAATGACATCGATGCCGAAACCCAGCGCGGTGCGGGCGCGCAGCAGGAACTCGTCGCGGTTGCGCGCCTCGCGCAGCGTCTGGGTGGCGACCGCGCGCACCTGCGAGCGCTCGAAGCCCGCCAGGCGCTCGCCGAAGCGGGCCAGGGCGTCCCAGCCGCGCTGCATGGCCTCGGGGGTCAGGTTGCGCGCGCTGTCCAGGCCGTTGCCCAGGCGCACGGTCTCCTTGAGGTATTCGCTGCGGTGGATCTGCCCGTGGTCGACACGCCCGATCTCGAGCCGGAAGCTGTTGGAACCGATGTCGATCGCCGCCAGGCGGGTGCCGTTTTGCATGGGGAGAGGAAAGCCGGAGGTGAGCCCGCATGGTAACGGCGCTGCAGGGGCGCAGATGGTGCGCGCGACAGATGACGAAACGGTGACAGCTGTCATGTTCCGCCCGCTCCAGGGCAGGCGTTTCCCTCTGGAGGGCGATGTCACGGCGTTGTCACACAAGCTTCCTACAGTCCGCCCAACCCCCAACGGGACCCATCGATCCTTCGGAAAGGAAGAGCATGAAAACGTCGTTTCAAATTGCAGTCGCCGGCCTGGCCGTCGCGGCTTTCGCCCAGATCCCCGCCTTTGCCCAGGAAGCCACCGGCGCCGGCGCCAGCTTCCCGGCACCGCTCTACAGCAAGTGGGCGGCCGACTTCAACAAGGCCACCGGCATCAAGATCAACTACCAGTCGGTCGGTTCCGGCGCCGGCATCAAGCAGATCGAGGCCAAGACGGTCGACTTCGGCGCCTCCGATGCGCCCCTGAAGGACGACGAACTCCAGGCCAAGGGCCTGCTGCAGTTCCCCACCGTCATCGGCGGCGTGATCCCGGTCGTGAACATCCAGGGCATCAAGCCCGGCGAGCTCAAGCTCAGCGGCGCCGTGCTGGGCGACATCTACCTCGGCAAGATCGCCAAGTGGAACGACCCCGCCATCAAGGCCCTGAACCCATCGCTGAACCTGCCTGACGCCGCGATCGCCCCCGTGCGCCGCGCCGACGGCTCGGGCACCAGCTTCCTGTTCACCAACTACCTCTCGAAGGTGAACGCCGAGTGGAAGACCAAGGTGGGCGAGGGCACCGCCGTCAACTGGCCCACCGGCGCCGGCGGCAAGGGCAACGAGGGCGTGGCCGCCTTCGTGGGCCGCCTGCCCAACTCGATCGGCTACGTCGAGTACGCCTACGTGAAGCAGAACAAGATGGTCTACGCCCAGATGCAGAACGCCGCGGGCAAGTTCGTCTCGCCGGAAGACACGGCCTTCAAGGCCGCCGCCGCTGGCGCCGAGTGGGACAAGAGCTTCTACCAGATCCTGACGAACCAGCCGGGCGACGCCTCGTGGCCCATCACCGGCGCGACCTTCATCCTGATGCACAAGGCGCAGGACAAGCCCGCGCAGGCCGCGACGGTGCTGAAGTTCTTCAACTGGGCCTACAAGAACGGCGACCAGACCGCCGACAACCTCGATTACGTGCCGATGCCCGCTCCCGTGAAAACGGCCATCGCCAAGTCGTGGACGCAGATCAAGGCCGCCGACGGCAAGGTCGTGAGCCCGGACTGATCGCCTGACCGGTCATTCGCAGCAGTAACAGAAGAACCAGAACAGGGCGCGCGGTGGAAGGAGCCAGCCTGGACCGCGCGCCCGCCACGGAGCGACCTGTGTCATCCACCCTCACCGCCGGCGCCAACACGCTGGACCTGACCGCCGACCGGTCGCACGCGCGCTCGGCCACCCCCCCGCCTGCCAAGAAGGCGCGGTCCGGCCCCATGGCCGACCGGCTTTTCGGCTGGGCCGCCAAGGGCGCCGCGCTGCTCACGCTCGCGCTGCTCATCGGCATCCTGCTGTCGCTGATCGCCGGCGCCTGGCCCGCGATCGCCAAGTACGGCCTGGGCTTCCTGGCCAGCAGCACCTGGGACCCCGTCGCCAACGAGTTCGGCGGCCTGGTGATGATCTACGGCACGCTGGCCACCTCGATCATCGCCCTGGTCATTGCGGTGCCGGTGAGCTTCGGCATCGCGCTCTTCCTCACCGAACTCTCGCCCGCCTGGCTCAAGCGCCCGCTTGGCACCGCCATCGAGCTGCTCGCAGCCGTGCCGTCGATCGTGTACGGCATGTGGGGCCTGCTGGTCTTCGGGCCCATCCTGTCGACCTGGGTCCAGCAGCCGCTGCAGAAGCTGCTGACCGGCGTGCCCTACCTGGGCGCGCTGGTGTCGGGCCCGCCGGTGGGCATCGGCATCCTGTCGGCCGGGATCATCCTGGCGATCATGATCATTCCCTTCATCGCCTCGGTGATGCGCGACGTGTTCGAGGTGACGCCGCCGCTGCTGAAGGAATCGGCCTACGGCCTGGGTTCGACGACCTGGGAAGTGGTGAGCAAGGTGGTGCTCCCGTACACCAAGGCGGGCGTCATCGGCGGCATCATGCTCGGCCTGGGCCGCGCACTGGGCGAGACCATGGCCGTCACCTTCGTGATCGGCAACGCCAACCAACTCGCGTCGCTGTCGGTCTTCGAGGCCGCCAACAGCATCACCTCGGTGCTCGCCAACGAGTTCGCCGAAGCCAGCAGCGACATGCACCGCGCCGCGCTGCTGTACCTGGCGCTGGTCCTGTTCTTCATCACCTTCGTCGTGCTGACGCTGTCCAAGCTGCTGCTGGCCCGCATGAAGAAGAGCGAAGGGAAGAAGTCATGACGACAGCCGAAGCATTGATCAACGCCAAGACGCTGGCCGAGAAGCGCCAGGCCAAGTTCGCGTCGCGCGACCGCGTCAACAAGATCGCGCTGACCCTGTCGCTGGCCGCGATGGCCTTCGGCGTGTTCTGGCTCGTCTGGATCCTGTGGGAGACGCTGCGCCTGGGCCTGGGCGGCCTGTCGCTGTCGATCTTCACCGAGATGACGCCCGCACCGGGCGACGAGGGCGGCCTGCTCAACGCCATCGTCGGTTCGCTGGTGATGGTCGGCCTGGCCACCTTCATCGGCACGCCGATCGGCATCATGGCCGGCATCTACCTGGCCGAGTACAACCCGAAGGGCTGGCTGTCGGCGCTGGTGCGCTTCGTCAACGACATCCTGCTGTCGGCGCCCTCGATCGTGATCGGTCTGTTCGTCTACGCCATCGTGGTGGCGCAGTTCAAGAGCTACTCGGGCCTGGCCGGTGCGCTGGCCCTGTCGCTGATCACCATCCCGGTGGTGATCCGCACCACCGAGAACATGCTGCAGCTCGTGCCGCCCGGCCTGCGCGAAGCCGCCTATGCGCTGGGCACGCCGAAGTGGAAGGTGATCCTGTCGATCACGCTGCGCGCGGCCCGCGCCGGCGTGGTCACCGGCATCCTGCTGGCGGTGGCCCGCATCGCCGGCGAAACCGCGCCGCTGCTGTTCACGGCCCTGAACAACCAGTTCTGGACATCCGACGTGAGCTCGCCGATGGCGAGCCTGCCGGTGACGATCTTCAAGTTCGCGATGAACATCGATCCCAACCTGCAGAAGCTGGCCTGGGCCGGCGTGTTCCTGATCACCGTCGCCGTGCTGGCGCTGAACATCCTCGCCCGCGTGCTGACGCGCGGCAAGAACTGAACGAGAGAGAGAAAAAAGACATGCCCGCCACCGTTGCCTCTCCGGCGCCGCGCGCCAAGATCGCCGTGAAGGACCTGAACTTCTACTACGGCAAGTTCCACGCCCTCAAGGGCATCAACCTCGAGATTCCCGAGAACAAGGTCACGGCCTTCATCGGCCCCTCGGGCTGCGGCAAGTCCACGCTGCTGCGCACCTTCAACCGCATGTTCGAGCTGTATCCGGAACAGCGTGCCGAGGGCACGATCGCGCTGGACGGCGAGAACCTGCTGACCAGCAAGCAGGACGTGGCGCTGATCCGCGCCAAGGTCGGCATGGTGTTCCAGAAGCCCACGCCCTTCCCGATGTCGATCTACGACAACATCGCCTTCGGCGTGAAGCTGTTCGAGAACCTCTCTTCCAGTGAAATGGACGACCGCGTGGAATGGGCCCTGAAGAAGGCCGCGCTGTGGACCGAGGTGCGCGACAAGCTGCAGCAAAGCGGTTCGGGCCTCTCGGGTGGCCAGCAGCAGCGCCTGTGCATCGCCCGCGGCATCGCGATCAAGCCCGAGGTGCTGCTGCTCGATGAGCCCTGCTCGGCGCTGGACCCGATCTCGACCGCGAAGATCGAGGAACTGATCGCGGAGCTGAAGAACGAGTACACGGTGGTGATCGTGACGCACAACATGCAGCAGGCCGCCCGTTGCAGCGACTACACGGCCTACATGTACCTGGGCGACCTGATCGAATTCGGGCCGACCGAGCAGATGTTCTTCAAGCCGCAGCGCAAGGAGACCGAGGACTACATCACCGGACGGTTTGGCTGAAAGCGGAGTTCCGGACGCAGAGGACGCAAAGGTTCCGCAGAAGAAACAGCCAAAGAATCAAGTTTTTTTGATGTTCCTTTTGCGTCCTCTGCGAATCCTTTGCGTCCTCTGCGTCCGGCTGTCCGTATTCGAATCCACAAGGAAACGCTATGTCTGAAAAACACCTTTCCAGCCAGTTCGACAGCGAACTCAACGGCGTCTCCTCGCGCGTGATGGAGCTCGGCGGCATGGCCGAGTCGCAGATCCGGCTGGCGATCCATGCGCTGCTGCAGTTCGACGTCGAGACCGCCGAGCGCGTGATGGCGACCGAGAACAAGGTCAACGCGATGGAAATGGAGATCGACCGCGAGCTGTCGTCGATCATCGCCCGCCGCCAGCCCACGGCGCGCGACCTGCGCCTTCTCATCGCGATCAGCAAGACCACGGCCAACCTCGAGCGGGTGGGCGACGAGGCGAACAAGATCGCGCGCATGGTCAAGTCCATCATCGAGAGCGGCTCGGCCCGGCAGCTGCCGGCCACCGAGCTGCGCGTGGCGGCCGACCTGGCGTCGAGCCTGCTGCGCAAGGCACTGGACGCCTTCGCGCGCCTGGACACCGCGGCGGCGCTGTCGATCCTCAAGGACGACGACCTGATCGACCAGGAGTTCGACGGCTTCGTGCGCAAGCTGGTCACCTACATGATGGAAGACCCGCGTACCATCTCGCCCAGCCTGGACCTGCTGTTCCTGGCCAAGGCCATCGAACGCATCGGTGACCACGCCAAGAACATCGCCGAGTTCATCATCTACATCGTCAAGGGTGCCGATGTGCGGCACACGTCGATGGAAGAGATCGAGTCGGCATTGCAGTGAAAGCGGACTTCCGGACGCAGAGGACGCAAAGATTTCGCAGAAGAAGCAGCCAAAGAAGCCATGTTTCTTTGAGTCTTTTGCGTCCTCTGCGAAACCTTCGCGTCCTCTGCGTCCGGTACCCGATCCCGTATTGACATGAAGAAACCGCGCGTACTGATCGTCGAAGACGAATCCGCCATCGCCGAGCTGCTGGCCGTGAACCTGCGGCACAACGGCTTCGAGCCGATCTGGTCGGAAGACGGCATCTCGGCCCAGCGCGAGATCGACGCCGTGCTGCCCGATCTCATCCTGCTGGACTGGATGCTACCCGGCCAGAGCGGTCTGCAACTGGCACGCCAGTGGCGCAAGGACGCGCGCACGAAGGCCGTGCCGATCCTGATGCTCACGGCACGCGGCGACGAGCCCGACAAGGTGGCCGGCCTCGATGCCGGTGCCGACGACTACATCACCAAGCCCTTCTCGACGCAGGAGATGCTCGCGCGCATCCGCGCCGTGCTGCGCCGCCGCGCGCCCGAAGTGGCGGCCGAGCGCGTGGAGGTGGGCGAGCTGGCGCTCGACACCGCGACGCACCGCGTCACCTGGCAGGGCGCACCGCTGAAGATGGGCCCGACCGAGTTCAAGCTGCTGGCCTACCTGATGCAGAACGCCGAGCGCGTGCACAGCCGCTCCCAGTTGCTCGACAAGGTGTGGGGCGACCATGTCTTCATCGAGGAACGCACGGTCGACGTGCACGTCAAGCGCTTGCGCGAATCGCTGGGCGCCGCCGCCGCCATGGTCGAGACCGTGCGCGGCGCGGGCTACCGCTTCACCGCCCAGGCGACCGTCTGAGTCGCCGCCGTGCGCCCGCCCTCGCGGCCGGGCGCACGGCCTTCCATGGCCGTTTCCCGGCAGCTGGCCGGTACGGATAATCGACTTCCATGCCCTTCCGAATTGCTACGTTCTTGATCGCCTCCTGCGTGGGCGGGGTGGGCGTGGGGGCATTGGTGGGGTGGCGGTTCCTGTGGATCGGCGCCTGGGCCGGTGCACTGGCCTGGCTGCTGCTCGACGCCTGGCGAGCACAGCGGCTGCTGATGGCGCTGCGCGACGACGCGGCCGGCTTGCCCTCGCGGGCGCCGGGCGTCTGGGGCGAGTTGGCCGAGCGCATCCGCAAGCTGCTGCGCGCGCGCGAGCAGCAGACGCGGCAGGCCGAGGACCGGCTGCACGAGTTCCTCGAAGCGATCCAGGCCTCGCCCCACGGCGTGGTCCTCATCGACGAGCAGGGCCGCATCGAGTGGTGCAACCAGACGGCGGCCCTGCAGTTGGGCATCGACGCGGAGCGCGACCTGCAGCAACACCTGGCCAACCTGGTGCGGGACCCGGCCTTCGTGGCCTACCTCGCCTCGTGGAACTACAGCCGCGACGTGAGCATCGATGCGCCGTCGATGCAGACCGGACCGCACGGCAAGCTCATGCGCCTGTCGGTGCAGGTGCATCCCTACGCCGGCAGCCGGCGGCTGCTGCTGACCCGCGACATCACCGCGCTGGAGCAGGCCGACGCCATGCGGCGCGACTTCGTCGCCAACGTGTCGCACGAGATCCGCACGCCGCTCACCGTGTTGACAGGCTTCGTCGAGACGCTGCAGAGCCTGCCGCTGGAGGCCGACGAGCGCAGCCGCTACCTCGGCCTCATGGGCCAGCAGGCGCAGCGGATGGGCACGCTGGTGCAGGACCTGCTGACGCTGTCGCGCCTGGAAGGCAGTGCCGCGCCGCCGACGAACCAGTGGACGCGGGTGCGTGCGCTGCTGGCGCACTGCGAGGACGAGGCGCGTGGCCTGTCGGAGCGGCTGTCGGCGCAGGGCCATCGGCTCTTCTTCGCCATCGAGTCCGATTCGGAGATCTCCGGCGCGGCCACCGAGCTGCAAAGTGCCATGTCCAACCTGGTGAGCAACGCCGTGCGCTATACGCCGCCGGGCGGTGAGGTCACCGCCACCTGGCGCCTGCTGCCCGATGGCCGCGGCGAGTTCGCCGTGCGCGACACGGGGCCCGGCATCGCGGCCGAGCACATCCCGCGGCTGACCGAACGCTTCTACCGCGTCGACCGCAGCCGATCGCGCGAGACGGGGGGCACCGGCCTGGGGCTGGCGATCGTCAAGCACATCGCACAGCGCCATGGCGCGCAACTTCGCATCGAGAGCACGCCGGGGCAGGGCTCGCGTTTCGTGCTGCTGTTCCCCGTCACCCGGCTGCGCCCAGCGCGGCCGGTGAGCGTGCACGCCTGAGCACCCAGGCCAGCAGCAGGACGAAGATCAGGGCGGTGAGCGCAAGCGCCGCCGCGCTCATGACCCAGAAGGCCAGCGGCGATCGCATGGCCGCCACCGGGCCGAGCCCGTGGTAGGCCAGCAGGTAGCTGCCGGCCAGGCCCAGTCCCCACAGCAGCGCGCAATAGATCGCCAGCGGGAGCACCGTGACGCGGTAGCAGCGCAGCACGAAGACGCACATCGTCTGCGTGGCGTCGGCGAGGTGGTAGGCGGCCGTGGCGAGCAGCAGCGTCGCGGCCAGGGCGACCACGTCGGGGTTCGCTGAATACAGGCCGGCCAGCGAAAAGCGCGCCGCCGCCATGGTGCCGGCCGCAACAAGGGCACAGCCCAGCGCCAGCTCGAAGCCCAGGCGGCAGGCGTGCCGCGCCTTGGCCGCATCGCCGGCACCCAGCCAGTAGCTCACGCGCGCACTGGTCGCCAGGCCCAGCGACAGTGGCGCCATGTAGGCCACGGCGGTGAGGTTGGAGGCGATCTGGTGCGCGGCCGCCGCGGTGGTGCCCAGGCGCGCGATGAAGAGGGCCATCAGCGTGAAGGAGGTGACCTCCACCAGCACCGACAGCCCGCCGGGCACGCCCAGCCGGGCGAACTGCCGCAACTGCGCCCAGTTCGGCCTTTCGGGGCGCTGCCAGAGCGCGAAGTCGCGGTACAGGGGCTGGGTGCGCAGCAGCCACACCGCCATGCCGAGCATCAGCCAGTTGACGGCCAGCGTCGCGAGGCCGCAGCCCAGCAGCCCGAGCGGCGGCACGCCCAGGCCACCGAAGGTCAGCAGGATCGACAGCGGCAACTTGACGGCCAGCGAGCCGAGCTGCAGCCAGGTCACGAGCTGCGGACGGCCCAGGGCCTGGTTGAGCGTGCTGTACAGGCGAAACAGCAGGGCAGGCGGCAGGGCGAAGGCCAGCACGCCGAGGTAGCGCGCGACGTCGGCCTGCATCGCGTCGGGCACCTGCGTCCAGCGCAGCAGCGGCTGCGGGACAAGCAGCACCGCCATGCCCACGACGATCGCCGCCCCGCACAGGTACAGCGACTGGCGCACCGAACGTCCCATGTCGTGGCCGCGGCCCGCGCCGTGCAGCTCGGCCCAGATCGGCAGCAGCGCCTGCAGCGCACCCATCAGCGAGACGAACACGCTGATGAAGATGGCCGCCCCGACCGACAGGGCGGCCAGGGCGTTCTCCGCAAAGCGGCCGGCGACGATGGTGTCGGTGACACCGAAGGCCATCACGGCGAGCTGCCCGACCAGCACCGTGCCCGCGTGACGGGCGATGGTGGCGCGCTCGCCCGCACCGCGACGCAACACGTTCACGGCGACCTCACGGGCTCGCCGGCGCGCGCTGGTACAGCAGCAGGTCGTCGTTGGGGTTGGTCGTGCGGCGGAAGGTGCCGATGAGGCGCCAGTCCTCCAGGCTCACGATGTGGTGCAGCAGGCTCACCACCTCGGGCTTGACGACCAGCCAGTCGCAGGAGGTGTGCGAGTTGATCGGCTGCAGGTCGAAGCCCGCGTGGTGGCGCAGCGCGGCGATCTGCGCCCGGCCCACGCCCAGCTCGGCCACGCAGCGCGTGGGGCCGGTGCGCTGGGCGATCGCGCGCACCTGGGGCGCGTAGCTCAGTGCGTAGTCGAGCGCGGGCAGCCACAGCGTCATCAGCAGCATCCAGCACAGCGTCACGCCGCCGGCCGGCAACACCAGCGTCTTCCACAGCGCGGCGCGGTGGCGGCCGGTGCGCCAGCGCACGAGCCAGCACCACACCAGCGTCGCGAGCACGGCCAGCACGAACACCAGGGGCGAGAACTCGGCCACATAGCCGGGCGCCAGCCGGGCGATGCTGGCCGCCATCTTGGGCGGGGTGCCGGTCTGCATGGCGATCCAGTACAGCCAGATCAGCACCGCCGAGCCGCTGAAGAACAGCAGCGTGAACCAGTCGATCAGCGCCGACACGCTGCGGCGGAAGGTGGGCAGCGCGAAGGCGGCCAGCGTCGCCAGGGCCGGCAGGGCCAGCAGCAGCGAGCGGTCCGCGAAGTCGGTGAGCAGCGTGGCCGCCACCGGCACCAGCATGAACCACAGCGGCAATGCGACATGCCGCGAACCGAGCTGGCGGCGCCAGCGCCACAGCGTCCACACGGCCAGGGGCCAGGTCGGCCAGGTGAACCAGATGAAGAGCTTGATGAGGCTGCGCCAGTCCAGCCAGGCCGACACGCCGGCGTGCGAACCGGGCAGGGCGATGCGCCAGTGGACCTGCTTGAGCGCGACGGCCACCGCCAGCGCGAGGGCCGTCGCGAGGGCGATGCCGGCCACGGCGGGCCAGCCGAATGTCGGCGCGGGCTCGGCGCTGTCGTCGTGCGCTGCAGCGCGCCGCTCGCGGACCGCCAGCCAGAGCGCACCCAGGCCCAGAGCCAGCCCGAGCGACGGGGCCCCGCTCAGCGCCAGGCCCAGGCTGCCGACCGCCAGCCCGAGCAGCGGCCCGGTGCGGCGGTAGGGCAGGGCGGCAACGCCGTAGAAAAGGCAGGCGACGAAGAAGAGCTGCGCCAGGGCTGGCGTGGTCTCGTGGCCCAGCTGGGCCAGACCCAGGCTGGCGATGAGGGCGAGCAGGCCGCCGTCGGCCATGGCGCGCGCGTAGTCCGTCGGACGCGCCTCGCCGCCGAAGGCGAAGGCCACGGGCTGCGCGCGCGGTGTGCGCGCCAGGTAGTACACGGCGTACCAGGTCGCCGTGAAGGTGCCCCACAGCATCAGGGCGAACACGATGCGCACGGCCAGGTCGGGCCGCAGCCAGGGTGCCAGCTGGATCGCCCAGGCGCCCAGCCAGTAGGGCAGCAGGGCCGGCGTCTCGGGCCGCAGCCCCAGCAGCAGCGGGTCGAACCAGCGGCCGATGCCCGCGGTGTTCTGCGCCAGCGCGGCCATGTAGCCGAAGGCCGTGACGTCGGCGCTCTTCCACGGACCGCGCCCCAGCAGGCCCGGCATCAGGTAGGCCGCGCACAGCATCAGCAGCGCGATGCGCGGGAGGCGTCGCACGGCGCTCTGGGCGACGATGGCAGGCGTGGGCTGATTCAACGGGACCGGGCGTTGTCGCGGACGACGGTGGGAAAAACCATGAAAAAGGGCAGCGCGGTCACCCGGGCTGCCCGTTGCACATCCGGCGGCCGGCGTGCAGGTGGTCGGCGAAGAAGCTTACTTCGACAGCGCGGTCTTGCCGAACTTGTTGCGGAAGCGCTCGACGCGGCCGCCCATGTTGTCGACCGACTTCTGGGTGCCGGTGTAGAAGGGGTGCGACTCGCTCGAGGTGTCGAGCTTGAACAGCGGCAGTTCGCGGCCGTCGTCGGTCTTGCCGGTTTCCTTGGTGTTCGCGCACGAGCGGGTCACGAACTTGAAACCGTTGGAGAGGTCCACGAACAGGACTTCGCGGTAGTTGGGGTGGATGCCTTCTTTGGCCATGGTCTTTTCCTTGAGGGTCGATGCGAGAGCCACATCTGCCAGAAGCGCCGGACGCAATGTCGTGAGGCAGCTGGCATGCCGGCGGTGTGCCGGGTGCACTTTTCGCGGGAAGCCTTCGATTATCGCATACTGGCAGCTCTCCCCGTCAATCTCTCGCGCATGCCAAGCCAGCCGCCGACGTCCACCCCGCCTGCCTCCCCCCCTGTCCGTGTCGGCCTCGTGGGCTATGGGTTCGCCGGCCAGACCTTCCATGCCCCGGTGCTGTCCAGCGTGCCCGGGATGGTGCTGTCGGCCGTGGCCAGCTCGCAGCCGCACAAGGTGCGCCACGACTGGCCCGGCGCGGCCGTCGTGCCCGACGTCGAGGCGCTGGTCACCCGGCCGGACATCGACCTGGTGGTGGTGGCCACACCGAACGCGCAGCACCATTCCGTGGCCCGGGCCGCGCTCCAGGCCGGCAAGCATGTGGTGGTCGACAAGCCCTTCACGCTCGACGCGGCGCAGGCGCGCGACCTGGCCGCGGTGGCGACTGCGAAGGGCCGCGTCCTGACGGTCTACCAGAACCGGCGCTGGGATGCCGACTTCCTCACCCTGCGGGCGTTGCTCGCCGAGGGCGCCGTCGGCCGGCCGGTGTACTTCGAGTCGCACATCGACCGTTTCCGTCCGCAGGTGCGCGACCGCTGGCGCGAACAGGCGGTGCCGGGTGCCGGCCTGTGGGTGGACCTGGGATCGCACCTGCTGGACCAGGCGCTGCAGCTTTTCGGGTCGCCTGACACGCTGCAGCTGGATACCGCGACGCTGCGCGACGGTGCGCAGGTCGAGGACTGCTTCCACGCCGTGTTGCGCTATGAATCCGGCCCGTGCGCGCCGCTGCGCGTCGTGTTGCATGCGACCACCCTGGCTGCTCATGCGGCGCCGCGCTACGTGATGCACGGCTCGCTGGGCAGTTACGTGAAGGAGGGCGTCGATCCGCAGGAAGACGCCCTGCGCGCGGGCGGCCGTCCCGGTGGCGCCGGCTGGGGCGTCGATCCACTCGAGGGCGTGCTCGTGCTGCCGCGCGACGATGGCACGGTCGACCGCGGGCCCGTGCCCAACTTGCAGGGCGACTATGCACGCTACTACGCCCAGGTGCGCGACGCCGTCCGCGGTACCGCCCCGGCACCCGTGACCCTGGAGGGGGCCGTCGAGCTGATGGCCTGGCTCGACCTGGGCCGCCGCAGCGCGGAAGAAGGCCGCGCCCTGGCCCTCTGACGGACGCTCACAACCGGCGCAGGACCTCGTCCAGCGTCTGCACCAGCAGGTCCGCGTGCTGGCGCTCGAAGACCAGTGGCGGCCGCAGCTTGAGGATGTGGCCGGCCTCGCCGGTGGCGCTGAGCAGCACCCCGGCCTCCCGCAGGCCGTTGACCACGCGAGCCGCCTCGGCGGTGGCAGGCGTGCGTTGCGCGCGGTCGGTGACCAGTTCGACGCCCACGAAGAGTCCGGCGCCGCGCACCTGGCCGATCAACGCATGTTTTTCGCCCCGTTGTCGCAAGCTGGCCATCAGGTATTCGCCCACCGCCAAGGCGTTGGCCTGCAGCGCCTGCCCCTGGATCACGTCGAGCACCGCGCCGGCCGCCGCCATGGACACCGGATTGCCGCCGAAGGTGTTGAAGTAGCGGCACTGCCGGCCGAAGGCGGCCATCGCCTCCGGTCGGACGACCAGGCCGGCCACCGGATGGCCGTTGCCCATGGGCTTGCCCATGGTCACGATGTCGGGCACCACGCCGTGACGCGCAAAGCCCCAGAAAGCCTCGCCGGTGCGGGCGAAGCCGGGCTGCACCTCGTCGGCGATGAACAGCCCGCCCGCCTCGTGAATCGCGTCGACCGCCGGCTGCAGGAAGCCGCGTGGGCCGGTGAAGATGCCGTCGCTGGAGAACACGGTGTCCACCAGCAGGGCGGCCGGCTGAATGCCGGCGGCGCGCAGCTCGGCAATGGCGCTGCGCACGCCGTCGGCGAAGCGGCGGCCGAGTTCTTCGGCGCTCAGGTCGTCGCCGTCCGGGGCGGCCACGGTGCGCACCGCGTCGCCCAACTGAACATAGCGGCCCAAGGAGGGCGAGGCCTCGGCCAGGCTGGCAGTGACGCCGTGGTAGGCGAAGCGCGTGATGATCACGCCCTGTGCGCCGGTGTGCGTGCGCGCAATGCGCAACGCCAGGTCGTTGGCCTCGCTGCCGGTGCAGGTGAAGACGGCATGGCCCAGTTCGGGCGGCAGCGTCGCCAGCAGGCGCTCGGCATAGTCGAGCACGCCCTCGTGCAGGTAGCGCGTGTGGGTGTTGAGCGTGGCGGCCTGGCGGGCGATGGCTTCCACCACCTGCGGATGGGCATGGCCGACGCAGGCGACGTTGTTGTAGGCGTCCAGGTAGCGGCGGCCGGCGGCGTCGTGCAGCCAGACGCCTGCGCCGCGCACCAGGTGCAGCGGCTCGTCGTAGAACAGGCGGTAGCTGGGGCCGAGCAGGCGGGCGCGGCGTTCGATCAGTTCGGCGGTGGTGGGCATGGAGGAGCGTGCGAGGCCAGGGTTCTCAGGGACAGGCGCTGCGCAGCGCGTCGTCCAGCGCGCCCGCCGGCAGCGCGAACAGCGCCTCAAGCCGGGCCCAGGAGGCGCCGTTGTTGCGCAGCAGGTAGGACGCATTGGCGGGCTCGCGCGCGGCGCGCCAGCCGCTGATGGCCACCACCATGGCCAGGCGGGTGGCGACCAGCGCGGGCAGCAGTTCGCGTTCGGCCGCCGCCAGCGGCGCGACCGCGTGGTACGCGCCGGCGAAGGCGGCAATGCTGGCGGCGGGCGCCTCGGCGTCGAGCTGGTAGGAGGCGGCGACCGCCAGGTCGACGACGCGCGGTGCCGCCACCATGTCGCCGAAGTCGAGGATGCCCACCAACCGCTCGGGCGCCTGCGGATCGACCAGCAGGTTGGAGGGGTTGAAGTCGTTGTGGATGGGCTGTCGCGGGAGCGCCTGCAATCGGGGCAGCGCCTGGGCGGCGAAGTGGTCGAGCGCCGCGGCCGCCATGGCGCGCCGGGCCGCATCGGGCAGATGCAACAGCAGGCTGCGGGTGCCGATGGCACGCTGGAGGTCCCAGGGCAGGGGCAGGTCGCCGGCCGGATGCCGCAGGTCGGCCAGGGCCAGATCCAGGCGGGCAAGCAGCGCGCCCATGTGGGCGGCGCGGCCCTCGGTGCGCGGCGCCTTGGGCAGCGGCAGGCCGTCCAGGTAGCTGAACAGGCGCACCACCCGCGGCCGGTCGTCGCCCGCGACATCCAGCACCGCCGTGCCGCCGTCGCGGGTGGGCCGCAGGCGCTGCACGGGCAGTTCGGGCGCGGTGGCAGCCAAATGCAGCAGCGCCTGCGTCTGGAAGTCGGCGACGGTGGCGCTTTCTGCTGGGTGCGACACCTTCAGCATGCTGGGGGCACTGCCGTCGGCCGGGTGCAGCAGGAAGTTGGCGTCGCGCTCGCCACCGAGCGGTGCGAGGTGGCCCTCGAGGCCGTAGTGCTTGGCAAGCAGGCGGCTCGCCTCGGTGAGCGACACCGGCGCCGGCGGAGCGCTCAGCACGGCCGCCTCGGGCAGGTCTTCGAAGCCGGCCTCGGTCATGCCGTCTGCTCGAAGCCGCCCAGCGCGCTGCCGAGGTTGGGCCCGAGCTCGGGCGAGAGGTAGCCACCCTCCTGCACCAGCACGGTGGGCAGGCCCAGCCGGGCCAGTTCGGCGGTGATGCGCGCGAAGCCCTCGGTGCTCACGGCCAGGGCCTGGTAGGGATCGTGCTCGTGGGCATCGAGGCCCAGAGCCACCACCAGGGCGCCGGGGGCGTAGGTACGCACGGCCTCCAGGGCGCGCCGCAGCGCCGCGAGGTAGCCCTCGGTGTCGGTGCCGCGGGCCAGCGGCAGGTTCAGGTTGTAGCCCAGGCCGTCGCCTTCGCCGTGCTCGTGGGCATGGCCGGTGAAGAAGGGGGTGCAGAAGTGCGGGTCGCCGTGCAGGGAGACCGTGAGCACGTCGCGCCGTCGCCAGAAGATGCCCTGCGTACCGTTGCCGTGGTGCACGTCCACGTCCACGATGGCCACGCGGTCGAAGCGCTGGCGCAAGTGTTGCGCAGCGATGGCCGCGTTGTTGAGGTAGGTGAAGCCATTGGCCCGGTCGGCGTAGGCATGGTGGCCGGGCGGGCGGCACAGGGCATAGGCGGCGCGCTCGCCGTCGAGCACCAGTTGGGCCGCATGCGTGGCCGTGTGCGCCGACCAGATGGCCGCCTCCCAGGTCTGGGGGCCGATGGCGCAGGCCATGTCGCCCAGGTGGTAGCCGGCCTGGCCGACCAGGCTGTCGGGATAGGTGAAGGGCTGGCCCGGGAAAGGGTGCACGTTGGGGATCACCTCGAAGGAGGGATCGTCGAGCTGCTGCCAGCGCGCCCACGCCGTCTCCAGGAAGCGCAGGTACTGCGGTGTGTGGATGGCGGCGCGCGGGCCGGCGCCGTGGTCCTCGGGCGCCACGACGTCGTGGCCCCGCTCCCGGGCGGCCTGCAGCAGCAGGTGGGCGCGCTCGGGCTGCTCGTTGCTGCGCTTGAACTTGCCGCGCACGATGAACTGTTGCGGGTCGTGTCCGGTGTGCCGGTCGCTGTAGATGACTTTCATGGGCTGGCGAGCTTCAAGTCCTGAACAGGCTGCAGGCATGGGCCTTGGCGTCTTCGAGGTGGAAACGCAGCGCGCGCTGCGCGGCATCCACATCGCGCCGCGCCATGGCCTGGGCGATGGGGCGGTGCGTCTCGGCCAGGGTCTTCAGGTCACCGTAGCTGTCTTCGCTGAGCGCCAGGAACATGCGGACCTCGGTGCGCAGGTTGTCGAACAGCCGGTGCAGGTAGTCGTTGCCCGACAGTGCGCTGATCGCGAAGTGGAAGTCCAGGTCCAGCGCCACGCGCTCGGCCGTCGCCAGCGTTTCGGCGCGCGCCACCATGTCGTCGACGCGCGCATCCAGTGCGGCCAGGTCGGCATCGCTGGCGTGGCGGCATGCCAGCGCGGCGCCCAGCAGTTCGAGCTGGATGCGCACCTCGTACAGGTCGTTGACCTGCTTGGGCGACACCGTGCGCACCGCGAAGCCGTGGCGGGGGCGCGAGACCAGCAGGCCCAGGCTCTCCAGCCGGCGCGCCGCCTCGCGCACGGGTGCGCGGCTCACGCCCATCTGGCGTGCCAGCTCGGCTTCGACGATGCGCTCGCCGGGCGCGATGCGTCCGGACAGGATGGCCTGCTGCAGCTGCGCCTCGACCACGCCGACCAGGTCGGGGACCTGGATCGAGGAAAAGGACGGTGCGGCGGCCGCTTCGGCCCGGCTCGTGCTCATGGTGATCTCCATCGTTGTTGGGTGTGCACTTGCATCATGCCGGGCGCCGTGCCCGCGCCAGGTAGGCGCCGGCCACCGCGATCAGGGCCATGCCGGCCAGGGCCGGTGCGTCCGGCGGGCGCCGGAACCACAGCGCGCTGATCAGCACGGCCAGCAGCAGTTGCACGTAGTTCAGCGGTGCCAGCGTGGACGCGCTCACGCGCCGGAACGCTGCGAGCAGCAGCAACTGGGCGCTGCCGCTCAGGGCGCCGCCGGCGACCAGCTGCGCCATCTCGGGCCAGGGCGGCAGCGCGACGTGCGGCATGAACAGCGCGGGCAGGTTGGTGATGACGAGGCACGCCAGCGCCGCATGGGCGAACTGCACCGGTCCGGCCACGAGGCCGGCGAGCCGGCGCGTCAGGACCTGGAACAGCGCGTAGCACACGGCCGACACCGCCATCAGCAGCGTGCCCGCCAGGGGCAGGCCGCCGCCCGGCCGCACGATGCACAGCATGCCCGCGAAGCCCAGCAGCACGGCGGTCCATTGCGCGCGCACGACACGTTCGCCAAGCAGCCAGGGCGACAGCGCCACCATGAGCAGGGGCGCCGTGAAGTAGATGGCCGTGGCCTCGGCCAGCGGCATGGTGACCAGCGCCGTCATGAAGCAGGTGGCCACGACGGCCAGCGCCACGCTGCGCGCCAGGAGCAGCTTCTGGTGAGGCTGGCGCCACAGGCGCAGGTCGCCGTGGCGCAGCAGCAGCACCAGGGCCAGCATGCTGATGGAGGCGTAGCGTCCCAGGTTGACGACGGCCGGTGGGTAATGGGCCACCATCTGCTTGGCGAAGGCGTCGTAGGCCGCAAACAGCACCAGTGCGCCGAGGAACAGCGCGATGCCGGCGGCCGCGGCGTCGCCGTGCGGCCGGGATGTGGGGACCGCCACGGCGCTCATCGGGTGTGGCCCAGCCAGGGCCGCTCGTCGCCCACCGCCCGCGTCACGCCTTCAGCCCTTCCAGGAAGGCATCCAGCGCCGCGCCGATGGCCTCGACCATGTAGCCGCCTTCCTGCACCACGACCGTGGGCAGGCCCAGGGCGCGCACGCGCGCGCCGGCCAGGCGGAAGGCCTCCATGTCGAACTTGAGCACACTGATCGGGTCGTCCTTGTAGGTATCGAAGCCCAGGGGCAGCACCAGGGCCTGGGGCTGGAAGCGCTCGATGGCGGCCACCGCCTGATCCAGCGCATGGGCGAACTCGGCGTTGCCGCTGCCGTGGGGCAGCGGCAGGTTCAGGTTGCGGCCCTCGCCGTCGCCGGTGCCTCGCTCGTGCGCGTAGCCGGTGTACCAGGGGTAGTAGTTGGACGGGTCGGCGTGCGTGGAGATGGTCAGCACGTCGCCGCGGCCGTAGAAGATCTGCTGCGTGCCGTCGCCGTGGTGGGCGTCGATGTCGAGCACGGCCACGCGGGCGTGCGTCCGGCGCAGCGTAGCCGCTGCGATGGCGCTGTTGTTGACGTAGCAGAAGCCGGCCGCGCGGGCGCGCTGGGCGTGGTGGCCCGACGGGCGGCACAGGGCATAGGCCACGCCGCCCGCATCGCGCACGTTTTCGGCCGCGGCCAGTGCAGCGTGGGCCGAGCGCAGCACCGAACGCCAGGTGTTCGGGCCGATGGGGCAGGACAGGTCGCCCACGTACCAGCCCGTCTGCGCGAGCACGGCGGGCGACGGGCAGATGCCGTCGCGGGGGCCGTGCGGCGACATGTTGGGCAGGACCTCGATGCCGGGCTGCAGGCCGAAGGACTCGATCTTCTGCCAGCGCTCGAACGCCGTTTCCAGGTAGTCCAGGTAGTCGGTGGCGTGGACGAGCTCCAGCGCCTGGCGGCCCGCCTCCGGGGGGGCGCTCACCGTGATGCCGCGCGCGGCCAAGGTGCCCATCAGTGCCTCGGCGCGCGTGGGCAGGTCGGCGGGCTTGCAGATTCGGCCCACGCGCATGTATTGCTGCGGGTCGTGGAGCAACTGGTCGTCGGAGAAGAAGGCTTGCATGCTCAGGCCTCCAGTTCGGCTTCGAAACGGTCCATGGCCCGCGTGAGCCGCGCGAACAGGTCGGCCAGCTCGGCCACGGTGATGATCAGCGGCGGGCACAGGCCGATGCTGTCGCCCATCGCGCGCACGATCAGGCCTTCTTCGAGCGCCAGCGCGGCGAAGCGGTACCCGGCCTTGCGCTCGGCCGCGAACGGCGTGCGCGCCGCCTTGTCGGTCATGAGCTCGATGGCGCCGATCAGGCCCACGCCCCGCACGTCGCCGACCCAGCGGCGGTTCGCGAAGCCCCTGAGCCCGGCCTGGAAGGCCGGTGCCAACGCCTGCACATGGTCGATGAGCTTCTCGTCCTCGTAGACCTGCAGCGTCTCCAGGGCCACGGCGCAGGCGACCGGGTGGCCCGAATAGGTGTAGCCATGGCCGAAGCTGCCGAGCTTGCCGCTGTGGGCCGCGATGGCGCTGTGCACCTTGTCGTTGACCATGACCGCCGAGATCGGCACGTAGCCCGAGGACAGCGCCTTGGCGCAGGTGAGGATGTCGGGCCTGATGCCGAAGGTGGTGGAGCCGAACATGTTGCCGGTGCGGCCGAAGCCGCAGATCACCTCGTCGGCGATCATGAGCACGTCGTACTTGCGCAGCACGGCCTGCACCTTCTCGAAGTAGCCGGCCGGTGGCACCAGCACGCCGCCCGCGCCCATCACGGGCTCGGCGATGAAGGCGGCCACGGTCTCCGGGCCTTCCGCCAGGATGGTCTGTTCCAGCTGCTGCGCCAGGCGGGCGGAGAAGTCCTGCTCGGTCTCGCCGTCCTGCGCGTAGCGGTAGTGGTGCGGGCAGTCCACATGCAGGAAGCGCGCAGCGGGTGCCGTGGCGATGGGCAGGTCGAAGTCGCGGTGGTTGCCGTCCAGACCGCCCAGGCTGGCCGCGGCCACGGTCACGCCGTGGTAGGCATTGCGGCGCGCGATGATCTTCTTCTTCGCGGGCTGCCCAATGGCGTTGTGGTAGTACCAGACCATCTTGACGGCGCTGTCGTTGGCCTCGGAGCCCGAGTTGGCAAAGAACACGCGGGCCATGGGCACTGGCGCCAGCGCCAGCAGCTTCTCGGCCAGGTCCGCCACCGCCACGTTGGTGCGCTGGTTGAAGGTGTGGTAGTAGGGCAGGGTGCCCAGCGCCTTGGCGCCGGCCGCGGCCAGGCGCTTGTTCGAAAAGCCCAGCGAGGCGCACCACAGGCCGGACATGCCCTCGACGTAACGCTTGCCCTGGTCGTCGACGACGTGGATGCCGTCGCCCCCCACGATCACCAGCGGCGGCGTCTGCGGCAGCGCGGCCAGGTTGGTGTAGGAGTGCAGGTGGGTGGCGATGTCCTTCTCGCCGGTGCTCAGCATGTCTTTGGCCATGGATACGCTTTCTGGGGTTTCAGGCCTGAAGGGCGCTCAAAGGCGCTTCAGGTTGTCTTCGGTCTGCCGCGCGATGGCCTCGGGGCCCGTGCGCGTGGCGATGTGCGGCGTGACGGTGATGCGCGGGTGCTGCCAGAACGGGTGCGCGGCGTGCAGCGGTTCCTCGACAAAGGCGTCCAGCACGGCCGAGTCGAGCTGGCCGCTCTCCAGCGCGGCGAGCAGGTCGTGCTGCACGAGCTGGGCGCCACGGCCCGCGTTGACAAGGTGGGCGCCGCGCGGCAGTTGCGCGAAGAGTGCGGCGTTCAGGATGCCGTGGGTGTCTTCGGTGAGCGGCAGCAGGCAGACCAGGGTGTCGCAGCCGGCCAGGAACTCGGCGCGCGCTGCGTCGCCATGGAAGGCTTCCACGCCGTCGGGCAGACCGGTCTTGGGGCTGCGGCTCCAGCCGCGCACCCTGTAGCCGATGGCCGTGAGCGCGCGCGCGGCCGACTGGCCGAGCACGCCCAGGCCGGCGATGCCCACGCGGTGGCGGCCCGGGGGCACCACGGGCGCTTCTTCCCATGCGCAGCGACGCTGGTTCTCGATGTAACGGGCCATGTGGCGCTGGCCGTGCACCACGGCCCAGGCCACGTAGGCGTTCATGCCGGCCGCCATGTCGGGATCGACGATGCGGCAGATCGGCACGTTGGGCAACGTGGTGTCGCGCGTGATGTGGTCGGTGCCGGCGCCCACCGACTGGATCAGGCGAAGCCGGGGCATGCGGGCCAGCAGGCCGATGGGGGGCGACCAGCAGACGACGGCGTCGATGTCGGCCAGCGCGTCGAGCTCCTGCACCTCGGTATCGATGCGGTGGAGCCTGGCCTGCGGGAAACGCGCGCTGAATGCGGGGCGCAGGTAGTCCATGGCGATCTGGTCGGAGACCAGGGCGATGTTCAGCGTCATGCGGTGGCAGCCTCGTGTGCGGCAGCCGACAGGCGCGGCTGCGCCTCGATCAGCGTGCGTGTGTAGATGTGCCTCGGGTCAGCCAGCACCTTGGCCGTCTCGCCGTACTCGACGATCTGCCCGCGCTGCATCACGGCGATGTGGTCGCACATCTCGCCGGCCACGCGCAGGTCGTGGGTGATGAAGACCATCGCCAGCTGGAAGCGCTCGCGCACCTGCGCGAACAGCTTCAGGACCTGGGCCTGCACCGACACGTCCAGCGCCGAGACGGGCTCGTCCGCCACCAGCAGCTCGGGCTCCATGGCCAGCGCACGCGCGATCCCGACACGCTGGCGCTGGCCGCCGGAGAACTCGTGCGGGAAGCGGTCGGCCGCATCGGGCTGGAGGCCCACCAGTTCGAGCAGCTCCATGGCCCGGGCCATGGCCTTCTCTTTCGACAGCCCTTGGGCAATCGGCCCCTGGGCGATGGCCGAGCCGATGCGGTGGCGCGGGTTGAGCGAGGCGTAGGGGTCCTGGAACACCATCTGGATCTTGCCCTGCGTCTGCTGGCGAAACTGTGCGCCCGACTGCAGCGCGCGCCCCTTGAACAGCACGCGCCCGCTGTCGAAGGGCGCCAGACCCACGATGCAGCGGCCCACGGTCGACTTGCCCGAGCCGGACTCACCCACCAGACCCAGCGTCTCGCCGCGGCGCAGGTCGAAGGACAGGCCCTTGGCCGCCTCCACGCGCCGCCCCTTCTTGAACAGGCTGCCGCCCGTGACGTAGGTCTTGCGCAGGTCCTGCACCTGCAGCACCCGGTCGACCGGGCGTTCGTCCGTCCGCTGCCGCACCTGCCCGTTCGGAATCGCGGCGATCAGCTTGCGGGTGTAGGCGTGCCGGGGGCGGGCCAGCACGGCGGCGGCCGGTCCGGCCTCGACCACCTGGCCGGTCTGCATCACGACGACCTGGTCGGCGATCTCGGCGACCACGCCGAAGTCATGCGTGATGAACAGCACGGCCGTGCCCTTGCGCTGCTGCAGTTCGCGGATGAGCTTCAGGATCTGCGCCTGCGTGGTCACATCCAGCGCGGTCGTGGGTTCGTCGCAGATCAGCAGCGCCGGCTCCAGGATCAGCGCGCAGGCGATCATCACGCGCTGCCGCTGGCCGCCCGAAAGGCGGAAGGGGTAGCTGTCGATCAGCACCTCCGGCTCGGGCAGGCCCACGTCGGCCAGCGCCGCGAGGATGCGACGGCGCTTCTCGGCCGCCGGCAGCCTCGCGTGCGCATCGAGCACCTCCGCGATCTGCTCGCCGATGCGCATGACGGGGTTGAGTGCCGTCATCGGTTCCTGGAACACCATGCCGATGCGCCGGCCGCGCAGCTCGCGCAATCGGGCTTCGCTCAGCTGCAGCAGGTCCTGGCCGTCGAACAGGATCCTGCCGGCCACGGGCTCCACATGCGGCCGCGGCAAGAGGCCCATGATGGCGTTGGCGATCATGGACTTGCCCGAGCCGGACTCGCCCACCACGCACAGGGTCTGGCCCGGCAGCAGGTGCAGCGAGGCGCCCTGCACGGCGAGCGCCCGATCACCGCCCCGGGGCAGGCGGATGTCCAGGCCCTGGATGTCCAGCACGGGCGGGTCGATCTTCTCCATCTTCATTTCCCTCTCCCGTCCGCACGTGCATTGAGTCCGTCGTTCAGGCCCTCGCCGACCAGGTTCAGTGCCAGCACCGTGAGCAGGATGGCCACGCCCGGGAACACGGCCATCCACCACGCCTGGCGCAGGACCGTGCGGGCCGAGCCGACCATGTAGCCCCAGCTCATCTGGTTCGGGTCGCCCAGGCCCAGGAAGCTCAGGGACGATTCGAGCAGGATGGCGGTTGCCACCATCAGCGAGGCCATCACGACGATGGGCGAGGCCGCGTTGGGCAGGATCTGCGTGAGGATGATGCGCGGCGTGGACTGCCCTGCGAGCTGCGCCGCGGCCACGAAGTCGCGCTGGCGCAGCGTGAGGAACTCGCTGCGCACCAGGCGCGCCACCGGGGGCCAGGAGACCACCGCGATGGCTGCCACGATGGAGCCGACCGAGGGCTCGAAGATCGCCACCAGCACGATGGCCAGGGCGAAGCTCGGCACGGCCTGAAAGAGCTCGGTGAAACGCATCAGCGTCGCGTCGACCCAGCCGCCGAAGTAGCCCGCGATGGCGCCGATCGACACGCCGATCAGCAGCGACACCACGGTGGAGACGACACCGATCAGCAGTGAGACGCGCGCGCCGGCCACGATGCCTGCGAGGATGTCGCGGCCCATGGTGTCGGTGCCCAGCGGCAGGCCCTGCTCGGCGCCTGGCCGCGCGAAGGGCATGCCGACCATGTCCCAAGGGTTGTTCTGTGCGAAGAAGGGGCCGAGGGCCGTGACCAGCGCCACCAGCATCAGCACGATGAGGCCGAAGACCGCCCCCTTGTTGCGGCAGAAGCGCCGCCAGAATTTGCTCTTCATGTGAACCTCTTCAGCCCAGTTCGATGCGGGGATCGACCAGCGTGTAGACGAAGTCGGTGATCAGGTTGAACAGCACGGCCATGGCCGCGGTGAACAGGAAGCAGCCCAGCAGCAGGTTGTAGTCGCGCTGCAGCAGCGCATCGAACATCAGGCGACCGATGCCTGGCCAGGCGAACACGGTTTCGGTCAGCACGGCGCCACCGATCATGCCGCCCGCCTGGATGCCGGCCAGCGTGACCACGGGCAGCAGCGCATTGCGCAGGATGTGCTTGCGCTGGATGCGGCCCGGGTGCACGCCCTTGGCGCGTGCGGTCTTGACGAAATCCATCTGCGCGACCTCCAGCATCGAGGCGCGCGTCATGCGGGCGTAGACGGCCATGTAGAAAAGCGCCAGCGTGAGTGCGGGCAGCACCAGATGCCTGGCGATGTCCAGCGCCTTGGCCATGCCGGTGAGGTCGGCGCCGACGGTGAAGAAGCCGAAGGCCGGCAGCAGGTCCATCTGCACGGTGAACAGCAGCACGGCCATCATCGCGAGCCAGTACAGCGGGGTGGCGTAGAACACCAGCGCCACCATGGTGATGGCGCTGTCGATCCAGCCGCCCACATGGCGGCTGGCCAGCGCGCCCAGGCCGATGCCCATGGCCAGCGACAGCGCGAAGGCGGAGCCGGTCAGCAGCAGGGTCGCGGGCAGGCGGTCGACGATGAGCCGAACGACCGGCTGCTGTTGGCGGTAGGAGTAGCCCAGGTCGAGCTGCGCCACGTGCTTGATGTAGGTGCCGAACTGTTCGAGCAGCGGCTTGTCCAGACCGAACTGTTCGCGCAGCTGGGCGACGAATTGCGGGTCGGACCCCCCGGCTTCGCCGGCCATGACGGAGACCGGGTCGCCAGGCGCGGAATGCACCAGCATGAAATTGGCGCTCGCGATCACCAGCAGGGCCAACAGGCCCTGGAGGATGCGCACGGACATGAATTGCAGACGTTTCATCGTGAGCCCAGGAGGATGGCGGCAGGCGCTTCAGGTGACCCAGGCGCGCCAGGCCGTCGCCAAGGCCGGTCGCCGAACAGGAAAGAGCTTGTGGGCATGGCCGGGCGCAGCCCGCGGAAGCGGGCTGTCGCGCACGGGCGGGTCAGGCGAGCTTCACACGGCCCAGGCTGTCGTTCAGGCCGATGCCCGAGCTCACGACGTTCTGGATCTTGGAGCGGTACAGCGTCGGGAAGTTGATCTCGTGCAGCCAGGCGACGGGCACCTCATCCACGAGCAGCTTCTGCACCTCGAGGTAGATCGCCTTGCGCTTGGCCGGGTCGCCCTCCTTGGCGCCGGCGGCGAACAGCGCGTCGACCTTCGGGTTCGCGTAGCCGGCCACGTTGTTGAAGGGCGAACCCTTGGCGATGTTGTCGCTGGTGTAGTTGCGGCCGACGCCCAGGGCAGGGTCGCCGTACTGGTAGACGTAGGTGAACGCCAGGTCGAAATCCCACTCGTTGCAGCGCTGGTTCCAGCCGGCCACGTCGGTGGCAACCATTTCGATCTTGATGCCGGCCTGCGTGAGGTTCTGGCGGACGATCTCGGCCTGGCGCTGCCAGGATTCGCCGTAGGGCAGGGGCAGCAGGCGCAGGGTCTCGCCCTTGTAGCCCGACTCGGCCAGCAGGGCCTTGGCCTTGGCGAGGTCGCGCGGGTACTTGGCCACGTCGTTGCTGGCAAAGGCGATATGGCTGTTGAACGGGCCCGTGGCCGGCTTGGCGAAGCCGTACCAGGCGATCTTGGCCATGGCCTCGCGGTCGATGGCAGTCCACACGGCCTGGCGGAACTTCACGTTGTCCATCGGCTTGGTTCGGTTGTTGATCCACAGCCAACTGTGTGGCGCGAAGAACTCCCAGCCCTTGGTGGTAACGGCCGCGCCCGGCAGCTTGGACAGACGGTCCACGTCGAAGTACTCCACCGTGCCGCCCGGCGCGATGTCGACCTTGCCCGACTCGAAGGAGGCGGCGCGCGCAGCGGCATCCGGGATGACGTGGAAATAAACGCTTTCGACGCTGACCGCGCCGGCCTGGTGGTAGTTCTCGTTGGCCACGAGCTGGATGTACGAGCCCCTGACCCATTCCTTGAACTTGAGCGGGCCGGTGCCGATGGGCGTGGCATTGGCCGGGTTGGTCGCGAAGTCGGTGCCTTCGTAGATGTGCTTGGGCACCATGGGCATGGTGCCGTTCTCGAAGATGCCCATGAAGGGGCCGAAGGGCTGCTTGAGCTTGAACTCCACGGTGAGCGGGTCGAGTGCCTTGATCGATTCCACCTGCGCCAGGCTGGCGCGGAAGCGCGCGTGCGTCTTGCGCAGGAACACGTCGCAGGAGAACACCACATCGTCGGCCGTGAATGGCTTGCCGTCGTGCCATTTGACGTTGGGCTTGAGCTTGAAGACGTAGGTCCTGGCGTCCGGGCTCACGGTCCACGAGGTGGCCAGCTGCGGCTGTGGTTGCAGCTTCTCGTCGTAGCGCAGCAGGCCTTCGTAGATGTTGCCCGAGATCAGCTGCGTGGGGCCGTTCTGCACGATGCCCATCATCAGGCCCGGCGGCTCGGGCTGGACCAGCACGTTGACGACGCCCTTCCTGGCCTGGGCCAGGCTGTGAAGGGGTACCCCGGCAATGGACAGGCCCAGGGCTGCGGGGACGGCTTGGATCAGGTGGCGGCGTTTCATCGGTGCGGACCTTTCGGTGTCAGGTGGGGCAGGAAGGCGGCTGGGGAAATTCGGTGACGAGACTCAGTCGCGGAAGGGAACGGGGCTGGCCGGCTCGAGCCGCTGCAGCAGGGCGCGCCATTCACGGGCGTAGGGGTCGGTGGGGGCGGCGGCCAGACGGTTCGTATCGCCGCTCTCGTACTGGCGAGCGGTGAGTTCGCGGACCTCCTCGGGTACCGGATTGACGCGCTGCCCCGTGCTCTGAATGGCCACCTGCACGCGGCAGGCGCGCTCCAGGTTGTGCATGAGGATGAAGGCTTCGGCCACGCTGCGGCCCAGCGTCACCAACCCGTGGTTGCGCAGGATCAGCGCACGCGCGCTCGGGCCCAGGTCGGCCACCAGCCGCTCACGCTCGGCGTGGTCGAGCGCGATGCCCTCGAACGCGTGGTAGTTCACGCGGTTGTGGAACTGCAGCGCCCACTGGTTGCAGGGCTGCAGTCCGCCGGCCAGGGACGACACGGCCACGCCCGCCACGGTGTGGGTGTGCAACACGCAGACGGCGTCGTGCCGCGCCGCGTGCACCGCGCTGTGGATCGTGAAGCCGGCCGGGTTCACGTCGTGATCGCTGGGTTCGACGATGTTGCCGTCCAGGTCGATCTTCACGAGCGACGACGCCGTGATGTCGCGGAACAGCATGCCGAAGGGATTGATCAGGAACTGGTCGTCCGTGTCGGGGACGCGGGCCGAGATGTGCGTGTAGATGCTGTCGTCCATCCCGTACAGGGCCACGAGCCGGTAGGCGGCGGCCAGGTCCCGGCGCATCTGGCGCTCGGCAGGGGAGGGGGAAGAGGGGCGCATGGTCTGTACCGGCATGGATTGTTGCTGCTTGTCGTCAACTGTCGACAGACGACATTCAGCACGATGCGTGCCAGGGCCTCACGCCTTGAATTCGCGCTACACGGGCAGCGTCGCGCCCTGTGAAGCGGCGGCGTGCACTGGAACGTGCGCCCGCGCACCGCCGAGTGGCGCCAAGGGCAGGCACGGCGATACGACGGGCTGGGCTCGTTTTCCGGCGCGCAAAAACAAAAACGCCGCGCAAGCGCGGCGTTTCGATCGGGGGTCGGGAAATTTCGGGAGTGCGTGCGGCCCGTCAGCCGCCCCGGCGCATCATGTCGAAGAACTCGACGTTGGTCTTGGTGGCCTTCATGCTCTTCAGGACCATCTCCATCGACTCGATCTCGTCCATGTTGTACATGAACTGGCGAAGGATGCGGGTCTTCTGCAGCACCTCGGGGGCCAGCAGCAGCTCTTCGCGGCGCGTGCCGCTGCGGTTGAGCTGGATGGAGGGGAACACGCGCTTCTCGTACAGGCGGCGGTCCAGGTGGATTTCGCTGTTGCCGGTGCCCTTGAACTCTTCGAAGATCACTTCGTCCATGCGGCTGCCGGTGTCGATCAGCGCAGTGCCGATGATGGTCAGCGAGCCGCCTTCCTCGACGTTGCGCGCTGCGCCCAGAAAGCGCTTGGGCCGCTGCAGTGCGTTGGCATCCACACCGCCCGTGAGCACCTTGCCCGACGAGGGCACCACGTTGTTGTAGGCGCGGGCCAGGCGGGTGATGGAGTCGAGCAGGATCACCACGTCCTTCTTGAGTTCGACCAGGCGCTTGGCGCGCTCGATCACCATCTCGGCCACGTGCACGTGGCGTGCGGCCGGCTCGTCGAAGGTGGAGGCAATGACCTCGGCGCGCACGCTGCGCTGCATTTCGGTCACCTCCTCGGGGCGTTCGTCCACGAGCAGCACCATCATGTGCGTCTCGGGGTAGTTGGCCGCGATGGCGTGGGCGATGTGCTGCATCATCACCGTCTTGCCGCTCTTGGGCGGTGCGACGAGCAGTGCGCGCTGGCCCTTGCCGATGGGGGCGATGATGTCGATCACGCGGCCGGTGATGTTCTCTTCGCCTTTGAAGTTGTCGCGCTCGAGCTTCATCTGTTCCTTGGGGAACAGCGGCGTCAGGTTCTCGAACATCACCTTGTGCTTGTTCGCCTCGGGCGCGCCGTCGTTGACCTTGTCCAGCTTGGTCAGCGCGAAGTAGCGTTCGCCGTCCTTGGGAATGCGCACCTCGCCCTCGATCATGTCGCCGGTGTGCAGGTTGAAGCGACGCACCTGGCTCGGGCTGATGTAGATGTCGTCGGTGCTCGCGGTGAAGCTCGTGTCCGGGCTGCGCAGGAAGCCGAAGCCGTCGGGCAGGATCTCCAGAACGCCGTCGGCGAACACCTGCTCGCCAGCCTTCGCGCGCTTCTTGATGATCGCGAACATCAGTTCCTGCTTGCGCATGCGGCCGACGTTCTCGATCTCGAGTGCTTCGGCCTGCTTCAGGAGTTCCGACACGTGCAGTGCCTTGAGTTCGTTCAGGTGCATGGAATGACCCCGTGGGGGGAATTCTGGAATGTCTGCGGGAGGGGAGGGGTTTGCGGCGGGGCGAGACAGGTGCCCTGCAAACCTTGGATTTCGACCGGGCTTGGGTCAGGCCGGTGAGTGCGAGAGATTATGACAGGAAAAAAGAACGGCCGGGCATTGCGCGCCGGCCGCTCGTCGGGGCCTGGAAGACCTCAGGCCAGTTGCTGGTCGATGAAGGCCGTGAGTTGCGCCTTGCTCATCGCGCCGACCTTGGTGGCCGCGAGCTGGCCGTTCTTGAAGACCATCAGCGTCGGGATGCCGCGGATGCCGAACTTGGCCGGGATGTCGCGGTTCTCGTCGACGTTCATCTTGGCGATCTGCAGCTTGCCCTCGTAGGTGGACGAGACGTCGTCCAGGATGGGCGCGATCATCTTGCAGGGGCCGCACCATTCGGCCCAGTAGTCCACGAGCACGGGCTTGTCGGATTGCAGGACGTCGGCTTCGAAAGAAGAATCGGAAACGTGCTTGATGAGTTCGCTGGCCATGGGCTGTTCCTTAGCGCTGTGTGTGGTTGCGGTGCAGCTACAGTGCGGGCCATTGTGACAGAAACCAAGAGCCGCCGTGCCCTGTGGGCAGGCTATGGCGGCGATAGCTTTCCCCCTCGTCGCGCCCTGCGACGCACCCCATGAACGCTGCCTTGAACGAGCCCGCGCGTGCGCTGTGGTGCGACCCGGCGCAGGGCCTGGTCGCACGCATCGCCGCGCACATCGAGCAGCATGCGCTGCATCCTGCGCGCACGGTCGTGCTGGTGCCCTACGGCCAGCTGATAGCGATCGGCCGCGCCATGTGGGCGCACGCCAGCCCGGCCGGTTTCGCGCCGCGCTTCGAGACCACGCGCAACTGGGCGCGCAGCGCGGGCGGCTTCGCGCCGGCCGAGGACGACATCGCCTTCGACATGGCGCGCGACCTGCTCACCGCCCAGTCGCTGCTGACGCGTGCCGGCCAGGGCGGCCTGCGTCACGCATTGGCCGGCCGGCTGGTCGACATCGCGCAGCAACTCGCACCCCTGGCGGCCGCGCAGGCGCCGCAACAGCGTGCGGCCTGGGCGCAATCCGTGCGGCCCGCGATCGATGCGGGCCGCGGCTCGGCCTGGTTCGACACCGAGAGTGCACTCAACGGCATCGCGCTGGCCTGGGTGGCCAGCTCGTCGTATGCCACCGACGTGCTGCTCGACGGCGCGGCGCTCGCACAGGCCGACGCGTTGGTCGTGCTCGAAGGCCTGCAGGCTGACCCGCTCACCCAATCGCTCGCCGCGCTGTTCGGACCGCATGTGCTGCGGCTGCCGATCGCCGGCGCGTTGCCGACGGACCGGGCACCGGCCGCGCTGCATGCCGCCGACGATCCCGAGGACGAGGCCGAACGCGCCGCGGCGTGCGTCGTGCAGCGGGTCGCGGCGGGCCAGGTGCCGGTGGCACTGGTGGCCACCGACCGTGCTCTCACGCGCCGCATCGGCGCGCAGCTCACGGCACATGGCGTCGCGGTGCAGGACGAAACGGGCTGGAAGCTCTCGACCACGCGCGCTGCGGCGCAGGCCATGAGCGCCCTGCGCGCCTGCGCCTACGACGCGCGCAGCGACGAGGTGCTCGACTGGCTCAAGAACGCACCGCGCTGGCGTGGGTCCACGCTCGATGCGCTGGAGGTGCGCCTGCGCGACCGCGGCCTGCGCGACTGGAGCGCCTGGTGCCACTTCATCGCGCAGGTGGCGCAGGGCGAAAGCGCACGCGCGGGCGACGCCGCGCTGGCCGGACTCACGGCCGAGGTCGAGGCCTGTCGCGCCACCCTGGCCCGGCCGCGCGTGCAGGACGAGTGGCTGAGTGCCATGCGCGAGCTGCTGCAGGCCGCGGACCAGTGGGACGCGCTGATGGCCGATGCGGCCGGCATCGAGGTCGTCGGCGCGCTCTACCTCGACGAGGCGCCGGGCGAATTGCGCAGCGGCGGGCGCAGCAGCCTGGTCGAGTTCAGCGCCTGGGCCCGCGACGTGCTCGAAGCGGCCAGCGTCGTGCTGGCCGTGCCGGGCATGGGCGAGCCCACGGTCACGGTGCTGCCACTGGCGCAACTGCTGGGCCGCGCCTTCGCGGCGGTCGTCATCCCCGGCTGCGATGACCAACGCCTGCCTGCCAGTCCCGAGCCGCCGGGCGACTGGACCGAAGCCCAACGCGCCGCCCTCGGCCTGCCACCGCGTGACACGCTTGCGCAGGCGCAGCGCGCCGCATGGTCGCTCGCCTTGCAGGCGCCGGCCATCGACCTGGTGTGGCGCCAGTTCGATGCCAGCGGCGAGCCCGTGCGGCCCAGTCCCTTCGTGCAGGCCCTGCGTCTGGGCGGTGCGGCGCAGCCAGCCGACGATCCGCGCTCGCTCGTGCCCGTCGCGCCGCAGCCGACGCGCCCACCGCTGCCGCGCGGCGACGCGCTGCCGGTGACGCAGCTCTCGGCCAGCGCCTACGACGACCTGAGGCATTGCCCCTACCGCTTTTTTGCGCTGCGGCAGCTTGGCCTGGCACGCAGCGACGAACTCGAAGGCGAGGTCGACAAACGCGATTTCGGCAACTGGCTGCACGAGGTGTTGAACCACTTCCACGCAGCCCTGAAGGCGGCCCCGACGTCCGACCGGCCGGCGCGCGCAGCCATGCTGTCGGTGGCGTCCGCGCAAGCCACGCAGGCCATGGGCCTGTCCGAGGCGGACTTCCTGCCCTTTGCCGCGGCCTGGCCCGCGGTTCGCGAAGGCTATCTCGACTGGCTGGGCGCGCACGAGGCCGGCGAAGGGGCCGTGTTCGACCAGGCCGAGCCCCGCCTGGAGCAACCCCTGGGCGAGGTGCGCCTCGTCGGCCGCCTCGACCGCATCGACCGCCTGCAGGCCGATGGCCGCGCCTACGTGATCGACTACAAGACCGAGTCGCTCGACAGCTCGAAGCAGCGAGTGAAGGAGCCCTTCGAGGACACGCAGCTCGCCTTCTACGCCGCGCTGCTGGACGAGGACACGCTGCGCGCCGCCTACGTCAACGTGGGCGAGAAGGCCTCGGGGACGCAGACCGTGGAGCAGACCGAGGTGGTGGCGGCGCGCGATGCGCTGGTCGAGGGCATCCTGCACGACCTGCGCCGCATCGGCGAGGGTGCCGCAATGCCGGCATTGGGGGAGGGCGCCGTGTGCGAGTTCTGCGCCGCCCGCGGCCTGTGCCGCAAGGACTTCTGGATGGACGACACCCCATGACCGGTGCGATGGCCGCCTACCGCCACAACGGCGAACTCGTCCCGCGCGCCGCCTTCTACGCCGTGGCCTGCGACCCGCTGCGCTCGGTGGCCGTGGAAGCCTGCGCCGGTGCCGGCAAGACCTGGATGCTGGTCTCGCGCATCCTGCGCGCCCTGCTCGAAGAGGGCGACGCGGCCTGTCTGCCGCAGGAGATCCTCGCCATCACCTTCACCAAGAAGGCGGCCGGCGAGATGCGGCAGCGCCTGGACGAATGGCTGGAGGACTTCGCGCACCGCCCGCCGGCCGAGCTGGTGCCCGAGCTCGTCGCGCGCGGCATGTCGGCGGCCCAGGCCGAGGCCGCCGCGCCGCGCCTGGCGGGGCTCTATACGCAGTTGCTCGCGCAGGGCCGGGCGGTGCAGTTCCGCACCTTCCACGCCTGGTTCGCGGGCCTGCTGCGCAACGCCCCGCTGGCCGTGCTGCAACGGCTGCAGCTGCCTGCGAGCTACCAATTGCTGGAAGACGACGCCGAGGCGCGCGCACGCACGTGGCGGCCTTTCCAGGCCGCGCTGGTGGCCGACCCGGCGGCGCGTGCCGACTACGAGGCCCTGGTCGCGAGCCATGGCCGCTCGCAGACCGCAAAGGCGCTCGACGAGGCGCTCAATCGCCGCACCGAGTTCGTGCTGGCCGATGCGGCGGGCGCGGTGGATACCGGCGTGCAGCCGGTGGCCGAACGCTGGCCCGCGCTGGCAGGCCCGCACGCGCCCGCAGCCCGCCTGTGCGACGACGCGGTGCGCCAGCGCTGGATCGGCTGGGCGCGCGAGCTGGGCCGGGAATCGAACAAGACGCCGCAGAAAGCCGCCGAGTCGGTGATCGACGTGCTGGGCCTGGCGCCGGTGGACGGGGCGCTGGCCGAACAGGCCCTGGCCCGCCTGCGCAAGGCCTTCTTCGTCGCCGACGAGGACCGGCTCACGAAGAACCTGCAGAAGTTCCCGGCCGCCCAGGCCGCCGAAGAGGAACTGCAGCTGCTGTGCGCTGCCCAGTCGCAGCACGAGGCCTGGCTCTACCAGCAGCGCCTGGCGCGGCTTGCACGCGTCCTGATCGCCACCTACGGCGAGGTCAAGCATGCCCATGCGTGGGTCGACATGAACGATGTCGAACGCGCCGCGCGCCTGCTGCTCGGTGAGCCCGAGCTGTGGGGCTGGGTGCTGGAGCGGCTCGATGCCGGCGTGCGGCACCTGCTCATCGACGAGTTCCAGGACACCAACCCGCTGCAATGGCAAGCGCTGTACGGGTGGCTGGGCAGCTATGCAGGCGCCGGCGGCCGCCGGCCCAGCGTGTTCATCGTGGGCGATCCGAAGCAGAGCATCTACCGCTTCCGGCGCGCCGAGCCGCAGGTGTTCGTGGCGGCCCAGCAGTACGTGCGCGAAGGGCTCGGTGGTGACCTGCTCCAGTGCGACCACACGCGCCGCAATGCGCAGGGCGTGATCGCGGCCGTCAACGCGGCGATGGATGCCGCCCAGCAGGCCGGCGAGACCCAGGGCTTTCGCGCTCACACCACCGAGTCGTCGGTGGCAGGTGCGGTCATGCGGCTGCCGCGGGTCGAGCGGCCCGACAAGGCCGTGGCCAACGGCGCCGGGGTCGAGCCCGCGCCCGCCTGGCGCAACAGCCTCGCGACACCGCGCGTGCTGCCCGAGGAGCGTCTGCTGCAACTCGAGAGCCGGCAGGCCGCGCGCTGGATCGCCGAGCGCATCGCCGGCGGCCTCGCGCCGGGCGACATCATGGTGCTGGCGCGCAAGCGCAGCCGGCTGGCGCTGCTGCAGGACGAGCTGCGCCGCCTGCAGATCCCGGTGCAGCAGCCCGAGAAGAACGACCTGCATGCCGCGCCCGAGGTGCAGGACGTGGCCGCGCTGCTCGATGCGCTGGTCTCGCCGCGCCACACGCTGTCGCTGGCGCGCGCGCTCAAGTCGCCGATCTTCGGGCTCGACGATGCGGCCCTGGTCGACCTGGCCGTTCGCCAGCGCCAGGCCGATGCCCTGGCGAGGCCCGGCTGGTTCGCATTGCTCACGCGGGCCACCGACCTGCCGCCCGCGCTGGCCGGCATCGGCGAGCGCCTGCTGCAGTGGCAACGCCTGGTCGACATGCTGCCGCCGCACGACGCGCTGAACGCCATCTACCACCAGGCCGACGTGCTGGCGCGCTTCGCCGCCGCCGTGCCCGCCGCACTGCGCGCCGGCGTGCTGGCCAACCTGCGCGGCCTGCTGGCCGCCTCGCTGGAGCTCGACGGAGCCCGCTTCGCCACCCCGTATGCCTTCGTGCGCGCGCTGCGTGCGGGGCGGCTGCGAGCGCCCTCGGTGGCGGCCGCCGATGCGGTACAGCTGCTCACCGTGCACGGTGCCAAGGGCCTGGAGGCCGAATTGGTGCTGCTGCTCGACACCGACGCGCAGGCCCAGCGCGCGCAGACCATGGGCGTGCTGGTCGACTGGCCGGGCGAGGCAGCGGCGCCGCAGCGCTTCGTCTTCCTGGCCAGCGAGAAGCGCCCGCCTGCATGTGCTGCCGAACTGCTGGCCCGCGAACAGGCGGAGCGGCAGCGCGAAGAGATCAACGCCCTGTACGTAGCGACCACGCGAGCGCGGGAGGAGCTGGTCGTGTCGGCCGTCGCGGCTGCGCGTGCCAATGCGCAGAGCTGGTGGATGCGGCTCGAAGCGCTGGCCACGCCGGTGGACGCGGTGTCCGCCGGCGGCCTGGCCGGGCAGGGGCCCGCCAATGCGCCCGATGACGGATTCTTCATGAAGAAAATGCCCGAGACGCCCGCTTCGTCCGCGCGATCGGGTGCCGACACGACGGCGCCTGCGGGCACCGTCTCGGCTGCTTTCGGCCAGGCGGTGCATCGACTGCTCGAATGGGCGCAGCCCGGGCAGCCGGTGCCGGGTGTGCATGTGCGAGCGGCAGCGCGCGAGTTCGGCTTGCCGCTGTCGCAGGCACGGGGCGCCGCTGTACTGGCCGAGCGCATCCGCGCCGGCGCCGGCGCATGGGCCTGGGACGCCGAAGCGATCGATTGGCACGGCAACGAAGTCACGCTGACGCATGGTGGCGCGGTGCTGCGCATCGACCGGCTGGTGCGTCGCCGAGGCGAAGGGTGGTGGGTGCTCGACTACAAGTCCGCCGGCCATCCCGAACGCGACGACAGCCTCATCGCCCAGTTGCAGCGCTACCGCGACGCGGTGCGCGACGCCTACCCGGGCGACACGGTGCGCGCGGCCTTCCTCACCGGGCAGGGCGAACTGGTGGAGGTCGAATGACGCAGACCCCGGTTGCCACTGTCGCGATCGTCGGCGGCGGCCCGGCCGGCCTCATGGCCGCCGAGCAGCTGTCGGCCGCCGGCGTGCAGGTGGACCTGTACGACGCCATGCCCTCGGTGGGCCGCAAGTTCCTTCTTGCAGGGCGCGGCGGCCTCAACCTCACGCATGCCGAGCCCTTCGAGGCCTTTGCCGGCCGCTTCGGCGAACGGCGTGCGCAGATCGAGCCGATGCTTGAGGTCTTCAATGCGCAGGCGCTGCGCGACTGGGCGCAGGGCTTGGGCATCGAGACCTTCGTCGGCACGTCCAAGCGCGTGTTCCCGACCGACATGAAGGCGGCCCCGCTGCTGCGGGCCTGGCTGCATCGCCTGCGCACGGCGGGCGTGCGTTTCCACATGCGCCATCGCTGGATCGGCTGGGGCGGCGAGGGCGCTGCGTTGCGCTTCGCCACGCCGGACGGCGAGGTGTCGGTGGCGGCCGAGGCCGCCGTGCTGGCGCTGGGCGGCGCGAGTTGGCCGCGGCTGGGCTCCGACGGCGCGTGGGTGCCGCTGCTGCGCGAACGTGGCATCGACATCGCACCGCTGCAGCCGGCCAACTGCGGCTTCGACGTCGGGCCGGCGGGCTGGACGCCTTTCTTCGCCGAACGCTTCGCGGGCCAGCCCTTCAAGTCGGTGGCGATCGCCTTCGAGGACGGCCACGGCCGGCGCTTTTCGCGCAAGGGCGAGTTCGTGGCCACGGCCACCGGCATCGAGGGAAGCCTGGTCTACGCCGTGTCGGCGCTGCTGCGCGACGAGATCGCCGCGCGCGGCCAGGCCACCCTGCACATCGACCTGCTGCCCGACCGCAGTGCGGCCCAGGTGCTGGCAGCGGTGCAGCAGCGCGGCGCACGCTCGCTGGGCAGCCACCTGAAAAGTCGGCTGAACCTGGATGCGATCAAGTCGGCGCTGCTGCACGAGGTGCTGCCGCGGGAGGCGCTCCACGACGCGCAGCGCGTGGCCGCCACGCTCAAGGCGGCGCTGATCACCGTCACGGCCGCGCGCCCCGTTGCCGAGGCCATCAGCACCGCCGGCGGCGTGCGTTTCGAGGCGTTGCAGGCCGACCTCATGGCGCAAGCGGTGCCGGGCCTGTTCGTGGCCGGTGAGATGCTCGACTGGGAGGCACCGACCGGCGGCTACCTGCTCACGGCCACGCTGGCCAGCGGCGTGGTGGCGGCGCGCGGTGTCGTGCGGTACTTGGCAGGCAAGGGCGACCGGCGCGGCCGCTGATGCCTGCGATGAGGGGGCCGTTGCCGTCGGGGGCTCAGTCGGCGTGCCGATGGTGGCGAGGTGGGTTCCGCACGGCAGCCATCCGATGCAGATCGCTGTTCGAGTCCGGCGCTCGGCCAGCCACGCGCGCCGCGTGCGCCACCAGCGCCGCATAGTCGCCGTACACCGCAGAGCGACGCTGCCGGATCAGCGCCACCCAGTAACGGCCCACGGCTTCGTCGCGCTCGGCCCACGCCGCGAACACGCGCGCTTCCGCCGGCCCGAGCGGATGGGCGGCTGTCGCAAGCAGATCGGCGATGCGCACCCAGTAGAAGATCGGCAGCGCGATGGCGGTCGCCAGCAGCAAGGCCTGGAGCAGCGCCCAGCCCCAGTTGGCCTGCGAGGCGACGATAGGCGCCAACCCGCCCAGCAGGCCTGCGGCGGTGCCCGCAGCGAGCACCCGCTGCAGGCGCGTCGGCGAGGCGCATTCGCGCACGCGTGCGATCGCTGCCGCCGCGGGCGGGCCGGCGTCCAGCTGAAAGCACAGGCGGTAGGGTTTCCAGAGGTCCATGGCGCTGCTGAAAAACGTGGACTGGTCTGTACGCGCGGATCGGGCGATCGGATTCACAGGAGATGCCGGGGTGGTCGCCGGAAGCGCGGGGCCCTAGCCTTGTGCAGCGCTGTCCGTGGACAGCGCGGTCGTCCGATACCGCAAGGCCAGGAGACTCGACATGCCCCTGAACGATGAACTGGGACAGAGCTTCAGCGAGTGGCAGGCATTGACCGACGCCTATGCAGCGGGCCTCGAGGCGCTGCTGCATGAAGAGCCCGGTGCGGCCCGGCGGCTGGCGGGCCTGGCCGACCGGCTGGCGCACTACGCCGCGCTGTTCGCCCAGGACGTGCACCCCGAGCAGAGCGGCGCAACGGCTCAGTCGCGCGCGAACCAGTAGCGGGCCGTGGTGGCCAGCACCCGGGCGGCCTGCAGCCTCAGGTCGATCGACGTTGGCACCACGGCGCGGCCGAAGGGCCAGCTCGATGCTGTCCAGCGACGCAGCGGGGCCGGCGATCGTGCGGGAAAACGAAGGATCTGGGCGCTTGCCGACATCGGTCGCGCGGCCGGGTGGTCCATGCTGTGTGCCTCGGTTGAAGGAGTGGACGAGGCATCATACTGGTTATTTATCCAGTATTGGCGTCATCGTGAGCACTGCGGACCCGCCGGTGGCGAAGGCGCGAACAGGCTTGCGCCGCAGACCATGGCGGTCTGCGGACGAACATCGAAGAGGGGGAAGAAAAAGGTGACGAGCCTTACCCCCGGCACTGGCTACACAGTTAGGGCTGCTTGGTTCCCCACCTGACCCGGTTGGCCGCTTCACCATGCGGGGAGGCCCGTCACGAACGATTCTACCCGTGCCCGGAATGCACCCTCGGTGCGCCGGGTCGTGCAGCGGGGCGCTTCTAGAATGGGCGCAATGTCTTATCTCGTGCTCGCCCGCAAGTACCGCCCACGCAATTTCGGGGAGATGGTGGGCCAGGAGCACGTGGTGCAGGCCCTCACGAACGCGTTGACGCAGCAGCGGCTGCACCACGCCTACCTGTTCACCGGCACGCGCGGGGTGGGCAAGACCACGGTGTCGCGCATCCTGGCCAAGTCGCTCAACTGCCAGGGGCCCGATGGGCAGGGCGGCATCACCGCCACGCCCTGCGGCGTGTGCCAGGCCTGCACCGACATCGATGGCGGGCGCTTCGTCGACTACACCGAGCTCGACGCCGCGTCCAACCGCGGCGTCGACGAAGTGCAGGGCCTGCTCGAGCAGGCCGTCTACAAGCCGGTGCAGGGCCGCTTCAAGGTCTTCATGATCGACGAAGTGCACATGCTCACGAACACCGCGTTCAACGCGATGCTCAAGACGCTGGAAGAGCCGCCCGAGTACCTCAAGTTCGTGCTGGCCACGACCGACCCGCAGAAGGTGCCGGTCACGGTGCTGTCGCGCTGCCTGCAGTTCAACCTGCGGCCGATGGCGCCCGAGACGGTGCTCGATCACCTCACGCGCGTGCTCGGCGCCGAGCAGGTGGCCGCCGAGCACGGCGCGCTGCGCCTGCTGGCGCGCGCCGCGCGCGGCTCGATGCGCGATGCGCTGTCGCTCACCGACCAGGCCATCGCGTACGGCAACGGCGAACTGGTCGAAGGCGGCGTGCGCCAGATGCTGGGCAGTGCCGACCGTGGCCATGTGCATGCGCTCATCGAGGCGCTCGCGCTGGGCGACGGCCGCACGGTGGTCGAGACGGCCGAGGCACTGCGGCGCGATGGCCTCTCGGCCGCCTCGACGCTGGAAGAAATGACCAGCGTGCTGCAGGCCATGGCCGTGGTGCAAGCCGTGCCTTCGCGCGCGGCCGGGGCCGACGGCACCGACCCCGACGCCGCCGAGGTTGCACGCCTGGCGTCGCTGATGCCGCCCGACGAGACGCAACTGCTCTACAGCCTGTGCCTGCACGGCCGTGGCGAACTGGGCCTGGCGCCCGACGAGTACGCTGGCCTCACGATGGTGCTGCTGCGGCTGCTGGCGTTCAAGCCCGCAGGCGAGGGCGCCACCGCGGAAAAAAAAAGTCCGCTGAAAGCGCCGGCTGAGGAGCCGGCGGCCCGCGCCACCGCCCGCACGGCGTCGGCGTCTGCACCCGGGCCCGTGCCCGAGCGGGCGGCCGCGCCGCAACCCTCTCCAGCCACCGAAGCCTCGCGCGCCCCCCAGTCCGCGGCGCCAGCGCCGGTGCGCATGCCGGACCACGCCCCTGCATTGCAGGCCCGTCCCGGCCAGCGGGTGCCCGTGGTCGATGCGCCGCTGCGCCGGCCCGCAGCCGACGCTGGGCCCGCCGGCGACGCACCACCGCGCGACGAGGTGCTCGCGGTGCCGCTGCGCGTGCAGCCACCCCCCGGCGCGCGCGAGCTGCCGCGCGAGACGGCCCTGGCGCCCATCCCGCCCAGCGAAGACGGCGACTTCTGGCACGCGACGGTCACCCAGCTCGTGCTGGCCGAGGCCATCGGTGCGCTGGCGCGCGAACTGGCGCTGCAGTCGCAGCTCGTGGCGCGCGACGTCGACCAGTGGCTGCTGCGCGTGGAGCGCGAGACCCTGAACCAGCCCGCCAGCCGCGAGAAGCTGCAGAATGCGCTCGCGGGTGTCGGTCACGCGGTGCGCATCGCCATCGAGATCGGCGCCGTGAGCGACAGCCCGGCGCGACGCAATCGGCTGGCCGCCGAGGCGCGCCAGCGAGCCGCCGAGGAGGCGATCCACAACGACCCCGAGGTGCAGTCGCTCATGCGCCAGTGGGACGCGCGCATCGTGCCCGGCACGCTCAAGCCGGCCTGAAGCCGACGACCTATCCCTCCTACTTTTCGACCACAAGGAAACCCAAGCATGTTCAACAAAGGACAACTCGCCGGCCTCATGAAGCAGGCGCAGGCGATGCAGGACAACCTCAAGAAGGCCCAGGAAGAGCTCGCCACGATCGAAGTCGAGGGCGAGTCCGGTGCCGGCCTGGTGAAGGTCGTCATGACCTGCAAGCACGACGTCAAGCGCGTCACCATCGACCCCAGCCTGCTGGCCGACGACAAGGACATGCTCGAAGACCTGGTGGCCGCGGCCTTCAACGCTGCCGTGCGCAAGGCCGAGGAAACGAGCGAGCAGAAGATGGGAAAGATCGCCTCCGGCATGCCGGGCCTGCCCCCGGGCATGAAGCTGCCGTTCTGATGCGCACCGCCTGGCGCTGGATCGCAGCTGCCTGCGGCGCTCTGGCCTTCGGCACGGCCACGGCCGCGCCCGGGGTGCCGGCCTACCGCGAGTTCAAGGACTGGATCGTCGGCTGCGACAACGTGCGCGCCTGCACCGCCAAGTCCGCGCCGGAAAAGGAAGGCGAGGCCCCGGCCACGCTCGAGATCTGGCGCGAGTCCGGTGGCACGGGCGAGCTGCAGGCCACGCTCTGGCTGGCCTCCGACTTCGACCCCGCGCAGATGCGCCTGGACGGCAAGCCTTTGGCACTCAAGGCCGCCTGGGCCGGCAAGGCCGATGGCGAGAGCCATGGGCTCAAGCAGGACGATGCGCTGCGTTTCGTGCGCACGATCGCCAACGGCCGCGTGCTCCAGCTCACGGGCGATGCGAAGGGGCCGTCGGTGCCGCTCGACGGCCTGGCGGCCGCGCTGCTGTTCGTCGACGACGTGCAGGGGCGCGTGGGCAACAGCACGGCGCTCGGCAAGGCCGGTGGCGGTGGTGCCGGTGCGGTGCCCAACGGGCCCATGGCGCCGGTGGTGCGCGCCGCGCCCACGCCGCCGCCGCTGGCCGATGCCGCGGCGCTGGCCAAGGCGGTGCGCGCGGCGCAGGGCCCTCTGCTCAAGCAGCGTTGCGACCCGCAGCTCAAGGACTTCGATGGCGACGAGGCCGACCCGCTCACGGCCGACGAGGCGCTGGTGCTGCTGAGCTGCTGGCGCGGCGCCTACCAGCAGGGCCAGATCGTCCTGCGGGTGCCGCGCAACGCCCCGGCCCGTGCCGTGCCGGTGGCGCTGCCGCGTGCGCCCGGCGCACCGGCTCCGGAACGCGCGGACGATGCAGCCGTCGTGTCCGAAGGCGATTACGCGCCCGACACGGCCATCCTCTCCAGCGCGTCCAAGGGGCGCGGCGTGGGCGACTGCGGTTATGCGGTGCAGTGGGCGTTCGATGGCAAGGCCTTCGTGCCCGCGAGCTACGACTACCAGCGCCGCTGCGCGGGTGCGCCGGGCGACTGGCTGCCGCTGTACCGCGCACGGGTCGAGAAGGAGCGCTGAGGTGTCCGACGCGAGTTCGCTCGATGCCCTGGTCGACGCACTGCGCCGCCTGCCGGGCGTGGGCGCCAAGTCGGCCTCGCGCATGGCCTTCCACATGCTGCAGCACGACCGCGAGGGCGCGCAGCTGCTGGCCCGCGCCCTGCAGACCGCTGCCGGCACGGTGCGCCACTGCGATCGCTGCAACACCTTCACCGAGGCCGAGATCTGCAACGTGTGCCGCGATCCGCGCCGCGATGCGAGCAAGCTCGCGGTGGTCGAGACGCCGGCCGACCAGGCCGCACTGGAACGCACCAACGCCTTCCGCGGCTATTACTTCGTGCTCATGGGCAAGCTTAGCCCGCTCGACGGCATCGGCGTGCGCGACATCGGCCTGCACCGGTTGATGGAGCGTGCGCTCGACGGGCAGGTGAGCGAGGTCATCCTTGCCACCAACTTCACGGCAGAGGGCGAGGCCACGGCGCATGTGATCGGCGAGGCCCTGCGCGCGCGCGGCCTCACCGTGACGCGCCTTGCGCGCGGCGTGCCCGCGGGCAGCGAGCTGGAGTACGTGGATCTCGGCACCATCGCCCACGCACTGGTCGACCGGCGCTGAGCCCGAAGCACGCCGATACCACTTTTTTTAACAGCTGGCCGGCGCCGTCTGATAGGCGTCGCAGCCCGAGTCGATCATTCATTTCATTCGGAGACACGATGAGTTTCAGCCACCTGACCCTGGCCTACTGGTGCGTCCTCGTGGCCGCGGCGCTGCCCTACGTTGCGGCCTGGCTGGCCAAGGCCGGCGCCTTCGGCCCAGGCGACAACGATGCGCCGCGCGACTGGGCGGCGCGCCAGGGCGGCTGGCGCGCACGCGCCAACGCGGCCCAGGCCAACAGCTTCGAAGGCCTGCCGTTTTTCATCGGCGCTGTGGTGGCGGCGCATCAGTTCGGCGCCGCACAGGGCCGGCTCGATGCATTGGCCCTGGCCTACGTGCTGCTGCGCGTCACCTACATCTCGCTGTACGTGCGTGGCAAAAGCACGCTGCGCAGCCTGGTGTGGGCCGCGGCGATGCTGGTCAACATCGCGATCTTCTTCGTCGCGCGCTGACGCCTGCCTGAGACGCGGCGTGGCCGGGCGCTGAGCGTTTTCGGCTTACCGTGGAAACCCGCGTCGGGATGTTCCGGATGCCTTCGGCAGGGGTGCCACCTAAGCTCGATCGGGTCTTCCAAGAACGATTCGCCCGCCTGTCATGCTCAACCGACGCTCCTTCCATTCGCTGGCCATGGCCGGCGCCGCATTGATCGCCGCGCCCGCGCTGCGTGCGCAGCCCAAGCTCGAGAAGTCGAAGGTCTCGATCGCCGTCGGCGGCAAGGCCGCGTTCTACTACCTGCCGCTCACCATCTCCGAGCAGCTCGGTTATTTCAAGGCGGAGGGGCTGGAGGTCGAGATCTCCGATTTCGCCGGCGGCGCGCGGGCGCTGCAGGCGGTGGTGGGCGGCTCGGCCGACGTGTGCTCGGGCGCCTTCGAGCACACCATCAACCTGCAGGCCAAGAACCAGTTCTTCCAGGCCTTCGTGCTGCAGGGCCGCGCACCGCAGATCGCGGTGGGCGTGTCGACCAAGAACCTGGCGAGCTACCGCGGCATCGCCGACCTCAAGGGCAAGAAGATCGGCGTCTCGGCGCCGGGCTCGTCCACCAACATGGTGGCCAACCTCGTGCTCTCGCGCGGGGGTCTCAAGGCCAGCGACGTGAGCTACATCGGCGTGGGCGTGGCGGCCGGCGCGCTCACCGCGCTGCGCTCGGGCCAGATCGACGCCATCAGCAACACCGACCCGGTGATGACCATGCTCGAGCAGAAGGGCGACGTGAAGATCATCAGCGACACCCGAACGCTCAAGGGCACGCAGGAGGTCTTCGGCGGCCCCATGCCAGCGGCCTGCCTCTACGCGCCGGCCGAGTTCGTGCAGAAGAACCCCAACACCTGCCAGGCGCTGGCCAATGCGATCGTGCATGGGCTCAAGTGGCTGCAGACGGCCGGCCCCGGCGACATCATCAAGACCGTGCCCGAGACCTACCTGCTCGGCGACCGCGCGCTGTACCTGGCGTCGTTCGACAAGGTGCGCGAGTCGATCTCGCCGGATGGCATCGTGCCTGCCGAAGGACCGAAGACCGCGCTGGCCGCAATCAGCAGCTTCGACACCACGGTCAAGGGCGACCGGATCGATCTGGACAAGATCTACACCAACGACTTCGCCCGGCGCGCCAAGGACCGCTTCAAGGCCTGAGGCCGCCCGTCGCTCCGCTGCGTCCCGGCCTCCGTGCCGGGATTTCCTTTTCTGAGAAATGAAGATGCCCCCACGCTTCCCCGCTGCGCGCGGTCCGCTGCCCCCCGAGGGGGTGCGTCAGTGCCTTCGGGCGGCCGGGCGCCACTGACATGTCCGACCACGCCCTCGAACTGCTCGACATCACCTGCACCTTCCGCGCCAAGGACGACGCGCGCCAGCGCTACACCGCGGTCGCCGACACCACGCTGCGCATCGGCGCCGGTGAATTCGTCTCGGTCGTCGGGCCCACCGGCTGCGGCAAGTCCACGTTGCTGAACGTCGCGGCGGGGCTGCTGGCGCCCTCGTCGGGCACGGTGCGCGTCTTCGGGCAACCGCTGGCCGGCATCAACGCGCGGGCCGGCTACATGTTCCAGACCGAGGCGCTGATGCCCTGGCGCAGCGCGGTCGACAACGTGATGGTCGGCCTGCAGTACCGGGGCGTGCCCGACGGCGAGGCGAGGGCGCAGGCCGAGCAGTGGCTGGCACGCGTGGGCCTTGCGGGCTTCGGCGACCGCTACCCGCACCAGCTGTCCGGCGGCATGCGCAAGCGCACGGCCCTCGCGCAAACGCTGGCGCTGGACCCGGACATCATCCTCATGGACGAGCCTTTCAGCGCGCTCGACATCCAGACGCGGCAACTCATGGAGAACGAGGTGCTCGAGCTGTGGGCAGCCCGCCGAAAGGCCGTGCTCTTCATCACCCACGACCTCGACGAGGCCATTGCCATGAGCGACCGCGTGGTGGTGCTGTCGGCGGGACCGGCCACCCATCCGATCGGTGAGTTCGTGGTCGACCTGCCGCGGCCACGCGACGTGGCCGAGGTCCGCATGCAGCCGCGCTTCGTCGAACTGCACACGCAGATCTGGGACGTGCTGCGCGAGGAAGTCCTCAAGGGTTACGCGCAGCAGCTGAAGAAGGCCGCCTGATGCTGCGCCCCAACGAACGCAATGCGCGTGCCTGGCAGCTCGCGCTGCTCGTCCTGCTGCTGGTGCTCTGGCACGTGGCTTCGCGCGACCAAAAGATCGCCTTTTTCCTCGGCGAGCCGATCCAGGTGGCGGGTCGCATCTGGAGCTGGTTCCTGCCGGCGGACGTGCCGGCCAACGCGCTCTTTCCCGACGGCCTCAAGGGCAACGCCGACATCTATGTGCACCTGGGCGTGACCTTGCTCGAGACCGTGCTGGCCTTCGCCATCGGCACCGTGCTCGGCCTGGCCTGTGGCCTGTGGCTGGCATTGGCGCCCACGGCCAGCCTCATCCTCGATCCCTACATCAAGGCGGCCAATTCGATGCCCCGCGTGATCCTCGCGCCCATCTTCGCCCTGTGGTTCGGGCTGGGCATCTGGAGCAAGGTGGCGCTGGCCGTCACGCTGGTGTTCTTCATCGTCTTCTTCAACGTCTACCAGGGCGTGCGCGAAGTCAGCCCGGTGGTGCTGGCCAATGCGCGCATGCTGGGTGCCAACCAGCGGCAGTTGCTGCGCACGGTGTACCTGCCCAGCGCCACGAGCTGGGTCTTCTCGAGCCTGCACACCTCGGTGGGCCTCGCCTTCGTCGGCGCCGTGGTGGGCGAGTACCTGGGGTCCGCGCGCGGGGTGGGCTACCTCATCCTGCAGGCCGAAGGCACCTTCGACGTGAACACCGTGTTCGCCGGCATCGTCGTGCTCACCGCCTTCGCGCTGGTGCTCGATGGCCTGGTCGGCGTGATCGAGCGCCGCCTCATGAAGTGGCAGCCGCGCAGCAGCGAGACCGAGAAGCTCTGAGGCCGCGTCGAGGAGCCCGCATTCGAGAGGCTTGCAGCGGCCGGTTCCACCGTGCCCCCATGCGATGATCGCGCCGCGCGCCAAGGGAGCGCGAAGGGGCACAGATGCACAACAACAGCCTTCCACGGCAGCCGCTGCTGCGTTCGCGGACCCACGAGGCGAAGGTCCTCAACGAAGAGCTCTTCTTCGACCTGGTCTACGTCTTCGCCGTCACGCAGCTGTCCCACTACCTGCTCGAGCACCTCACCGTGCTCGGCGCGGCGCAGACGCTGCTCATGTGGTTCGCGGTCTGGCTCGGCTGGCAGTACACGTCGTGGATGACGAACTGGTTCAACCCGGGCGCGCTGCCGATCCGGCTGGTGCTGTTCGCCATCATGGCGGTCGCCCTGGTGATGTCGGCCGCGCTGCCGCAGGCCTTTGCGGACCGGGGCCTCGTCTTCGCCGCCTGCTATGCGCTGATCCAGGTCGGCCGGACGGCGTGGGTGCTGCTGGCCCTGGAGCACGGCAGTCCCATGGCGCCCAACTTCCGGCGCATGCTGGCCTGGCTGTGCGTCTCGGCGGCGTCCTGGATCGCGGGCGGCCTGGCCACCGACGGCATGCTGCGCCTGGGCCTGTGGGCCGTCGCGGTGGCCTGCGAGTACTTCTCGCCGATGACGGGCTTCGCCTTTCCCGGGCTGGGTCGTTCGTCGACCAGCGAATGGACCATCGATGGCGGACACCTGGCGGAGCGCTGCCAGCTCTTCGTGATCGTCGCGCTGGGCGAATCGGTGCTGGCCAGCGGCGCGTCGTTTGCCCTGGCCAAGGAATGGGACGTGGGGGCAGTCTTCGAGATGGCCGTGACCTTCCTCGGCAGCATCGCGATGTGGTGGATCTACTTCCACACCAGCAGCAAGGCCGCCAGCCATGTGATCGAACATGCCGAGGACCCGGGCCGCATCGGCGCGCAGTTCCACTACATCCATGTGATCCTCATCGCGGGGATCATCGCCTCGGCGGTGGCCGACGACCTCGTGATCGGCCACGGCGGCCATCATGTCGAGCCCAAGTACCTTGCCGTGCTGCTCGGCGGCCCGGCGATCTACCTGCTGGGCAACGCGCTGTTCAAACGGGTGGTGCACGGTCGCTTCCCGGCCTCGCACGGGGTGGGCATGCTGCTGTTGGCGTTGTTCATTCCCGTGGTCGGGCACATGAGCATCGCGGTTGCTGGCACCTGCACGACGGTGGTGGTGATCGTCGTTGCCCTCTGGGACTCGGTGGCGCGACGCCGCCAGCACGCGACCCACCCGGTCGCCCACTGAGCGCGCGGAGCGGGCTCAGCCGGCGAAGCCGCCCGCGTCCAGGAAGGCCTGTTCCTCGGGCGTGGTTGCACGGCCGAGCAGGTGGTTGCGGTGCGGGAAGCGGCCGAAGCGGCGGATGATGTCGAGGTGGCCCTGTGCATGCTTGCCCGACTCGGCGCTCAGGGCGCGGTTCAGTGCGAGCGACCGCTGCTGGTCGGCCATGTCTTCGGCGTGCGCGAAGGGCAGGTAGCAGAACTGGCGCAGCGACTCCTCGATCCGTTGGTCGAAGCCCTGCGCGACCAGGCGGTCGGCGTAATGGCGGGCGAGGGGGTCGGTGGCGTACATGTGGCCGGTGCCACGAAAGGCGTTGCGCGGGTACTGGTCGAGCAGCAGCACGAGCGCCAGCGCGCTGTGCGGCTCCTGCGTGACCCACGCATCGTGCTCGCGCCGGGCCGCGGCGAAGTGCGCGTCGCGGAAGCGGTCGCCAAAACGACGGTCGAACTCCGGATTCTTCTTGAACCAGGCCGACGGTCCGGCATCGCGCCAGAAGTGGACGACGTCGTCCCAGGCCGCGCGGGTCATGCGTCGTCCTTCCTGCCGGCGTTGCTGAACAGCACCGCCGTGCCGGCGAACAGGCCGCCTGCCGCTTCGAGGCTGAAGCGCTCGGTGTCGCGGCGGCGGACTTCGGCGACGGCCTCGTCCGCCTCGTCGGGCGTGGCGCCCAGCGCCAGGATCGCCTCCCGGCTGAAGAGCATGGCGGATTCGAAGGTTTCGCGGATCTGGTAGTCCACGTTGGCCTTGAGCAGTGCCATCGCATGCTCGCGGTCGTAGGCACGCACCAGCAGTTGCGCATGCGGGAACTCGGCTTTCACCAGTTCGGCGATGCGCGTGGCGGCAGCCCGGTCGTCGATGCACACCAGGATTGCCCGCGCCCGGTGGGCGCCCGCGGCGTGGAGCACGTCGACGCGTCCGCCGTCGCCGTAGTAGACCTTGAAGCCGAAGGAGCCGGCGGTGCGGATGACCTCGGTGTCGCTGTCGATGATCGAGATGCTGGCACCGCGTGCCAGCACGCCTTGGCTGGCGATCTGGCCGAAGCGGCCGAAGCCGATGACGAGCACGCTGCCCATGAGGTCGTGGGCCGTCTCGATGCCTTCCATCGAGGCCTTCGTTTTGGGCGCGAGGCGGCCGTGCGCCAGCACCACCAGCGGCGTGAGCGCCATCGACAGCACCACGATCGCCGTCATGTTGGCATTGACCACCGGATCGATCACCTTCGCGCCCAGCGCGGCCGAGAAGAGCACGAAGGCGAACTCGCCCCCCTGCGCCATGAGCACCGCGCGGTCCAGCGCGTCGGCGTGCGAACTCCTGGCCAGGCGTGCGACGCCGTAGATGCACAGCGCCTTGACCACCATCATCGACAGCACGCCGGCGACGATGATCGGCCAGTTCTGCGCCACCACGGCCAGGTCCAGCGACATGCCGACGCCGAGGAAGAACAGGCCCAGCAGCAGCCCGCGGAAGGGTTCGACGTCGGCCTCGAGCTGGTGGCGGAAGGTCGATTCGGACAACAGCACGCCGGCCAGGAAGGCGCCCATCGCCATCGACAGGCCGCCCAGTTGCATCAGCAGCGCGGCGCCGAGCACCACCAGCAGGGCCGCCGCCGTCATCACCTCGCGCGCCTTGGCGTTGGCGAGGACGCGGAAGAGCGGGTTGAGCAGCCACAGTCCGGCGGCCACCAGCGCGGCCAGTGCGCCCACAGCCACCGCGACCCCGAGCCAGCGCGATTCGGCCGCCCCGTGGGCGACGGGCGCACTCGCATCGACCGGCGCCATGAAGGCCACGATGGCCAGCAGCGGCACGATGAGGAGGTCCTCGAAGAGCAGGATGGCCACGATCTTCTGCCCGCGCGGCGCCGCGAGGTCGCCGCGCTCGCCCAGCAACTGCATGACGATGGCCGTGGACGTGAGCACGAAGCCCATCGCGCTCACGAAGGAGACGGCCAGCGAAAAGCCGAAGGCCACGCCCACGCCGGTGAGCAGCAGGCCGCACACCACGACCTGCAGGCTGCCCAGGCCGAAGATCTCGCGCCGCAGGCTCCACAGGTGCGAGGGACGCATCTCCAGCCCGATGACGAACAGGAACATCACGACGCCCAGCTCGGCCGTGTGGAGGATGGCCTGCGGGTCGCTGAAGAGCTCGAGGCCGAAGGGCCCGATGGCCAGACCCGCCGCCAGGTAGCCCAGCACCGAGCCGAGCCCGATGCGCTTGAACAGGGGCACGGCCACCACCGCCGCCCCGAGCAGGGTCACGACCTTGATCAGGTCCCCCGCGCTGCCTTCTGCCGCCATGGCCGACATCCTCCGTGTATGGGTTGAAGGCGTCTCGCGCGCCGTGCACGCCCTGCGCCCCGTCGGCGGCCGGGCTTGGTTCCGTGATGGGCGCCGTCGGGCGCCATCGATCAGCGCTTTTTCTTGGCGGGCGTGCCGCCGCGCTTTTCCTTCACCACCTGCTTGCTGGAGGCAGCGGCCTTGGCCGGCGCCGCCGCGCGCACCGGTGCCGTGCTGGTCTTCACGACGCCACCGCCGCGCTTGCTGGTCACCACGGCGTGCTTGCCGCCGGCAGCCGGTTCGCGCACGCCCGTGCCCACCCGCGCCGCGGCCGCAGCGCGCACCGGCAGGTACACCACCACCTGGTAGCCGCGCTTGAAGGTGTGGCCGGCACCGACGTCGTTCCACTGTGCGACGCTGGCGGGGCTGAGCTTGTAGCGGCGCGCGATGCTGGCCACGTTGTCGTTGCGGCCGGCCTTGACGACGGTGCGGCGCGTGACGATCTCGGGCTCGAAGCTCAGGTGGCCGGTGTCGGCCACGGCGGCGGCCACGTCTTCCTGCACCCGCGCGCTGCGGGGCACGATCAGCGTCGAGCCGGCCTTGATGAGCATGCGCGGTGGGATGTTGTTCATCGCGCGCAGGTCGGCCTCGCTCATGCCCGAGCGCTGCGCGGCATCGGCCACGGTCATGGTGCCGGGCACGGTCCAGGCCGTCCAGCTGGCGTACTGGCCCTGGCTGTAGGCCTCGAAGTTGCGCTGGAAGACGGCCGCGTTGTCCCAGGGCAGCAGGATCTGCGTGTTGCCGGCAGCGGCCAGCAGCACCGGCTTGTGGGCCGCAGGATTGAGTGCACGGAAGTCCTCGATGCGCACGTCGGCCAGCTTGGCGGCCAGCGTCACGTCCAGGTCGCGCGTGAGCGTGACGGTCTGGAAATAGGGGTGGTTGGCGATCACCGGCAGGTCGACGTTGAACTGCTGCGGATTGGCCACGATGTTCTTCACGGCCTGCAGCTTGGGCACGTACAGGCGCGTCTCGGCCGGCATGTTGATGTCGGTGTAGCCCGCCGGCAGGCCTGCCTTCTGGTTGCGCGCGACCGCGCGGCCCACGTTGCCTTCGCCCCAGTTGTAGGCGGCCAGCGCGAGCTGCCAGTCGCCGAACATGGTGTAGAGGCGCTGCAGGTAGTCGAGCGCGGCGCGCGTGGACGCGATGACGTCGCGCCGGTCGTCGCGGAAGATGTTCTGCTTGAGGTCGTAGTCGGTGCCGGTGGCGGGCATGAACTGCCACATGCCGGCAGCGCGCGCGCTGGAGACGGCCTGCGGGTTGAACGCGCTCTCGATGTAGGGCAGCAGCGCCAGCTCGGTCGGCATGTTGCGGCGCTCGAGCTCCTCGACGATGTGGAAGATGTACTTGTTCGAGCGCTCCGTCATGCGCTGGATGTAGTCGGGCCGGGTGGCATACCACTGCTCGCGGTCGCGCACCAGGTCGCTCTCGAGGTTGGGCATCTTGAAGCCGCGGCGGATGCGGTCCCACATGTCGACCGGCGGTGCGAGCGTGACCACGCTGCGCTGGCTGCCGCCGGTGCGGCCCGGTGCGATCGGCGAGAGCGAGCCATCGGGATAGATCGGCGACGCGCTGCCGCCGGAGGCTGACGAAGACGAGGAGGGGGAGGAGGAGGAACCGTTGGGACCGGTGCCGGTGGCGCAGCCTGCGAGCAGCAGGGCGCTGGCCACGACGGCAGCTAGGAGGATCTTCATCGGAAGTCGTTTTTCCATTGGCGCAGCGCGGCGAAGACGTCGACCTCGCCCGCATCGGCGGACAGGCCTGCGTGCTCTTGCACGGCGGCGGTGACAGTGGCTTCGCGGCTGCGAAGGAAGGGGTTGACCTGGCGCTCGGTGGCCAGGCGGGCGGGCAGCGTGGGCTGCCCCTGGGCGCGCAGCGACTCGCACTGCGCGGTGTATTCGATCAGTCTCGCATTGGCCGGTTCGACGGCGCGCGCGAAACGCAGGTTCGACAGCGTGTATTCATGGGCGCAGCACACGCGGGCGTCGTCGGGCAGCGCGGCCAGCGCATCGAGCGAGTGCAGCATCTGCCCCGGCGTGCCTTCGAAGAGGCGTCCGCACCCGCCCGAGAACAGGGTGTCGCCACAGAAGAGCAGCGGCGCCTCGCCCGGCTGGGCCGGCAGGAAGTAGGCGATGTGCCCGGCGGTGTGGCCCGGCACGTCGATGACGGTGAACTCAAGGCCGAGCACCTGCACGCGGTCGCCTTGCGACAGCGGCGTGAAGGGTTCGGGAATCGTCTCGCGCGCCGGCCCGTAGACCCGGGCGCCGGTGGCCTCGCGCAGCACGGCCACGCCGCCGGTGTGATCGGCGTGGTGGTGCGTGACTAGAATCGCCGCCAGCGTCAGGTCGGGCCTCGTCGCCAGCGCGTCGAGCACCGGCCTCGCATCGCCCGGATCGACCACGACCGCATGCGCCCCGACCTGCAACATCCAGATGTAGTTGTCGGCGAAAGCGGGCAACGGAACGAGGGTCATGACCGGTCAAATTATAGGTTTGCAGGATTGGTTCGAGACCCCGGCCGGGCGTTACCTGCACCACTGGGAACAGGCGCAGTTCGACGATGCGGTGGCCGACCTGTTCGGCTACCACGCGCTGCAGCTTGGGCTGCCGTCGATCGATGCCTTGCGCGCCAACCGCATGCCGCACCGCTGGGTGGCATCGCCGCACTGCGGCGGTGCATCGGCGGCGCTGGTCACCGATTTCGCGGCGCTTCCGTTTGCGGCCAACAGCCTCGATCTGCTTGCGCTGCCGCACGCGCTCGAGCTGAGCCCCGACCCGCACGCCACCTTGCGCGAGGTGGAGCGCGTGCTGGTGCCGGAGGGCCGGGTGGTCGTCTGCGGCCTCAACCCGGTCAGCCTGTGGGGCATGCGGCAGCGTCGGGCGCGGCTGTACAGGCGCCTGGGCTTCGGCGAGCTCTACCTGCCCGCCGAGGGCGAATTCATCAATTACTGGCGCATGCGCGACTGGCTGCGGCTGCTGGGCTTCGAGGTCGAGTCGGGCCGCTTCGGCCTTTACCGGCCCGCGGTGCGCAGCGAGGCCTGGCTCGAGCGTTGCCGGTGGTTCGATGCCGTGGGCGAGCGCTGGTGGCCGATCTTCGGCGCGGTGTACTTCATCGTTGCCGTCAAGCGCGTGCGCGGCATGCGCCTGCTGCCGGCGGACTGGAAGCGCCGTCCGGCCATCGCCACCGCGCCGATGCCGGTCGCGGGCCGCATGCGCCGCGAGGGCGGGCCGGTGCGTGCTGCCCATTCCGAAAGAAAGAAAAGAGATTGAACGAAGTCACGATCTACACGGACGGCGCCTGCAAAGGCAACCCCGGCCCGGGCGGCTGGGGTGCCTGGCTGAAGTCCGGCACGAGCGAGAAGGAACTGTTCGGCGGAGAGCTGAACACCACCAACAACCGCATGGAGCTCACGGCCGTGATCGAGGGGTTGGCCGCGCTCAAGCGGCCCTGCAAGGTCGTGCTGTACCTGGACAGCCAGTATGTGCGCCAGGGCATCACCGAATGGATTCGCGGCTGGAAGGCCAAGGGCTGGGTGACCTCGACCAAGCAGCCGGTGAAGAACGTCGAACTCTGGAAGCGGCTCGACGCGCTGGTGCAGAACGGCGGCCACCAGATCGAGTGGCGCTGGGTGAAGGGCCACTCGGGCGACCCCGGCAACGAGCGGGCCGATGCACTGGCCAACAAGGGCGTGCTGCGTGCGCAGGGGCGGCTCTGAGAGCTGCGGCCGGTCTGCTGTCCTTCCTGCGGTAGCTGCCGGCCTCGGGCGAGCGCCCGGCGCCGGCCGCTCGAAAAGAGCGATCAGCGCGAGGGCGCGACGGACTGAAGCTCGGCCAGCGTGTTGGCGTTGAAGAAGGCCCCGGGCGCGTCGCCCGGCCGGTCGAAGGGCATCACCGCCACCGCGTGCTGCGCCGTCCAGGCCGAGACCTTGCGCCCGCCGGCCTCAAGAAAGTCCGCCAGGCTCCCTTGCAGCGTGCTGCGCAGCAGGCAGAACACCGGCTGCGGGCGCAGGCGGCTGGTGCCGTCGGGCTGCCCCTCTGGCGCACTGGCCATGGCGATGTCCGCGCCCTGGGCATTCATCGCCTCGGCCAGCCGCTGTGCGAGGTCGAGCGGGAAGTTCGGCGCATCGCAGGGCACGGTGAGCAGACACGGCGTCTCGCAGTGCTGCAGGCCGGCCAGGAAGCCTGCCAGGGGCCCTGGATGGTCGGGTTGCGCATCGGTCACCACAGGCGCGCCGAAGAACTCGTAGCTCAGCAGGTTGCGGTTGGCGCTCAGCATCACGCGGTGCACCTGGGGCGCGAGCCGCTGCAGCGCGCGCAGCGCCAAGGGCTCGCCGGCAAAGTCCTGCAGGCCCTTGTCGAGTCCGCCCATGCGGCTGCCACGACCGCCGGCCAGCACGAGGCCGGTGATGTCGAGGTCGGGGCGGACCGGCGTCATCCGCCGATGTAGCTCATCTCGACCCGGCGCGGGCCGTGGTCGCCGACATCGGGCTCGCGCAGCGCGCGCAATTCCGAGTAGCGGTCGGCGCGGCCCTGCCAGATGTGGCCGATGGCCGAGAGGATCTGCGCGTCGTCGGCTTCGCCGCGCAACAGCGGCTTGAGATCGTGGCCGCGGCTGGCGAAGAGGCACAGGTACAGCTGCCCCTCGGTCGACAGGCGCGCGCGGCTGCAGTCCTGGCAGAAGGCCTGCGTCACGCTGCTGATGACGCCGATCTCGCCGCCGCCGTCGGCATACGCCCAGCGCTGCGCCGTCTCGCCGGGCGCGCTGGCTTCGAGGGGGAGCAAGGGGAATTCGGCCGTGATGCGCGCCACCACCTCGGCCGAGGGCAACACCTCGTCCATGCGCCAGCCGTTGGTGGCGCCCACGTCCATGTATTCGATGAAGCGAAGCACGACACCGGTGCCTCGAAAGCGTCGCGCCATCGGCAGGATTTCCTGCTCGTTGGTGCCGCGCTTGACCACCATGTTGACCTTGATGGGCCCGAGGCCTGCCGCCTGTGCCGCCTCGATGCCGGCCAGCACTTCGGCGACCGGGAAGTCGACGTCGTTCATGGCGCGGAACACCGCGTCGTCCAGCCCGTCGAGGCTCACCGTTACGCGCTGCAGGCCGGCGGATTTCAGCGCCTTGGCCTTGCGTGCGAGCAGCGAGCCGTTGGTGGTGAGCGTGAGGTCCAGCGCCTCGCCATCCGGCGTGCGCAGCTGCGCGAGTTGCTCGATCAATCCTTCGATGTTCTTGCGCAGCAGCGGCTCGCCGCCCGTGAGCCGGATCTTGCGCACGCCGTGCTGCACGAACAGGCGGGCGACGCGCGCGATCTCCTCGAAGCTCAGCAGGTCGGCATGCGGCAGGTACCGGTAGTCCTTGTCGAACACCTCCTTGGGCATGCAATAGCTGCAGCGGAAGTTGCAGCGGTCGGTCACGCTGATGCGCAGGTCGGTGAGCGGGCGGCCCAGGCGGTCGAGCAGCGTGCCGGTCGCGTCGACCGGTGGCGCATGCACAGGCGCGGCGAACGCATGGCGTTCGTCGACCAGGGGAATCACGCGTACGCTCATCGTCGGGGCGGTGTCGAGGGGGTGAGAGTGCAGTTTATCGACCGCTTCCGCGCCCGGCGGTCGGTGGGGTTGTCCCGTTCGAAAACGCCGCTTCAGCCGTGGCGCACCGCGACCGTTTTGAGCGTGGTGAAGCCGTACATCGCCTCGAAGCCCTTTTCGCGGCCGTAGCCCGAGGACTTCACGCCGCCGAAGGGCAGCTCCACGCCGCCGCCGGCGCCGTAGTTGTTGATGAAGACCTGGCCGCTTCGCACGCGCTTGGCCATGCGGAACTGGCGTGCGCCGTTGCTCGTCCAGACGCCTGCCACCAGCCCGAACTGCGTGGCGTTGGCCAGGGCGACGGCCTCGTCTTCGTCGGCGAAGGGCATGGCGCACAGGACCGGGCCGAACACTTCCTCCTGCGCCAGCCGGTGGTGCACCGGCACATCGCGCAGCAGGGTGGGGGCCTGGTAGAAGCCGGTGTCGGGCGCCTCCTCGACGATCTGGCCCTGCGCCACCATCGGGATGTCGGCGGCATGGGCGTCGGACAGGAAATCCCACACGCGCTGCTGCTGCGACTGGCGGATCAGCGGGCCGACGTCGAGGTCCATCGCCGCGGGGCCGACGCGCAGGGCCTCGAAGGCATGGCCCAGGCGCTCGAGCAGCAGTTCGTAGATCTCGCGCTCGATCAGCACGCGCGAGCCGGCCGAGCAGGTCTGGCCGGCGTTCTGCACGATGGCGTTGATGATCACCGGCACGGCCGCGCCCAGGTCGGCGTCGGCGAAGATGATCTGCGGGCTCTTGCCGCCCAGTTCCAGGGTGACCGGGCAGTGCCGTTCGGCCGCCACCTGCTGGATGAGCGTGCCGACCTTGGGGCTGCCGGTGAAGCTGATGTGGTCGATGCCAGGGTGGCGCGCCAGCGCGTCGCCCACCTCGTGGCCGTAGCCGGTCACGATGTTGATGGCGCCGGGCGGAAAGCCGACCTCGGCCGCCAGTTGCGCCACGCGGATCAGCGACAGGCAGGCGTCCTCGGCCGGCTTGACCACGCACACGTTGCCCGCGGCCAGCGCACCCCCCACGCTGCGCCCGAAAATCTGCATCGGGTAGTTCCAGGGGATGACGTGGCCCGTCACGCCGTGCGGCTCGCGCCAGGTGAAGACGCTGTAGCCGTCCTGGTAGGGAATGGTCTCGCCGTGGAACTTGTCGCAGGCACCGGCGTAGAACTCGAAGTAGCGCACCAGCGCCAGCGCGTCGGCGCGGGCCTGTTTGGTGGGCTTGCCGCAATCGCGCTGCTCCAAGGCCGTCAATTCGTCGGCATGCTCCGCGATTTTTTGTGACAGCTTGTACAGGAGCCGCCCGCGCTCGGCTGCGCTCACCTTGTGCCACACGTTGTCGAAGCAGTCGCGCGCCGCACGCACCGCTGCGTCGATGTCGTCCGCATTGCTGCGCTGCAGCTCGTCGAAGACCTGCCCGTCGGAGGGATCGAGGACCGGCAGGAGGCGGCCCGAGGCCGAGGGAACGTTGGTGTTGGCGATGAAGTTGAGCTGCATGGGCCCGGATTGTGCGTGAGCCGGACCGCCGCTGCAGGCGGCCCTCGCGAGGGCGGCTGGCGGCTGTTTCGACCCCCATTTGCGGTACGCGAAGGCCCTTTGGGCGTCGGCACTGGAAAAAACGCCGAAAATCGCCATATGCCACGCATGAAAGCCACCTCCACACCCCAAGCCGGGCGCGACCTGGCCGTGACGGCGACGCTGGCACAGTTGCTCGAGCGGCTCGAACACAGCCCCACCCCTATCGGCGCAGAGCAATACCGCTCCGTCGTGCTGCACCTGGTGCACGAGTTCGAGGACGTCGCCGCCGGCGCCGAGCTCGGGCCCCTGCTGGACCGCTTCCCCGCGGCCGCCGAGCTCTACGAGAACCTGCACTACCAGCACGCGGGCCTGTGCCGCAGCGCGCTGGAACCGGCCATGAGCGCCGAACTGGCGGCGCGCCAAGCGATCGAGCGCGCCCGCGCCGGCAGCGCCACGCCGCCCGGATCGATTGTCTGAATCTGAAGAAAGGGACCGATGTCCAACGCCGATGTCAAAACCACCGTCAACGAAGGCGGCCTGCGCTACAAGTCCAAGACGCCGGGTTCGCCCTTCAAGGCCTCGTCCTCGTTCAGCGGTGCCACGATGTCCTGCTTCCTGTGCGGCAAGCATCGGCCGCGTTCGCTGATGCAGACCAAGCGCGTGCTGGGCAAGGCCCAGCCCGTCTGCGCGCCGTCCTGCAAGGAACTGGACGAATCGCTCAAGGGATGAGGTAGGTCATGAGCGGCGAGGCCCCGGCATCGCTCCATGTGGTGTGCCCGCACTGCCACACCACCAACCGTGTGAAGGCCGCCGACCTGTCGAGCGCGCCGGATTGCGGGAACTGCCACCAGCCGCTCTTCGCGGGCGCCCCCGTGGCGCTCGACGAGGCCCAGTTCGACCGCCATGTCGCGCGCAGCGACGTCCCTGTGCTGGTGGATTTCTGGGCACCCTGGTGCGGCCCCTGCCTGCAGATGGCACCGCACTTCGCCCAGGCCGCGAAGACGCTGGAGCCGCAGTTCCAGCTCGTCAAGGTGGACACCGAGGCACAGCAGCGCCTCGGTGCGCGCTTCAACATCCGCAGCATCCCCACGCTGGCCCTGTTCGCGGGCGGGCGGGAGGTGGCGCGCCAGCCGGGCGCCATGGGCGCCGCGGACATCGTGCGCTGGGCGCGCTCGCACGCGCCGGGCTGAAAAAACCTTTAGGTGCCTTCTCAGCCGCCGACCGGAACGAAGCGGTCTGAATGGCTGGCCAGCCATTGCTCGGCGAGGCGACTGTCGTCCTGCGAGGGATGGAAGTCGGCGCGGAAGTAGCGCCGCCAGGCCGCCCAGTTGCCGCGCAGCAGGCCACCGCGCGCGCCCAGGATGCGCCAGGCGCTCTTCCAGGTCGACCATTTCCACAACTGGCCTTCGTGGCGCAGGTTGGCGACCGTCTGGCGCGCCAGGTCGCCGAGGAAAAGGGTGGTCACGCGGCGCATCCAGCGGGCGCGCCAGGCCTCGGAACCTTCGGTTGCGCGATACAGGTCGAAGGCCGTGGTCTTGTGCTCCGATTCCTCGGCGCTGTGCCACAGCCAGAGGGTCTGCAAGCGCTGCTCGGCACCCGCCAGCACCTCGGGGTGCGCCAGCAGCCAATGCGCGAACATGGCGGTGAAATGCTCGGTGGCGGCGGTGATCGCGAGCGCATGGCGCGGGTCGGCGTCTTTCAACAGTTCCATGCGCTTCATGGCGCGCGGCGTCCAGCGGTCGACCAGGCCCTGCTTCTCCAACTGGGCGTTGAAGAGGGCGTGGATGCGCCGGTGCGTCGCCTCCTGGCCGATGAAGCCGCGCACCTCGGCCTGCCGGCGCGCCTGCTCATCCGCCGGCAGCAAGGGCAGCGCGGCGCGTACGGCGTCGATGAAGAACTGTTCCCCGAAGGGGAAGCTCATCGACAGGGCGTTGAAGAAGGCGGTGCGGAATGCATCGCCTGCGCACCAGTCGCGGGCGAAAGGCGTTTCGAGGTCGATGAGGAGGCGACGGACGACGAGTTGGGACATGGCGATCCTGTGGGCGTACTTTGGTACGGATGCGTACCGTTTGCGCCATCGTCGCTGTGGCAGTTGGTACTGTCAAGTACCAAATCGTGAGCAACCGTTGGGGCGCGCGTGAACCGCGACGCGCTACGCTCGCAGCTCCGGCCGCGCGGTCGTTCCGTCCCAGTATCTCTTTCGCATGTCTCCCGATGCCTCCCTGGCCGACCTGAGCCCCGCTGCGCGCGAGCATCGCAGCCGCTTGCTCGAAGGCATGGCGCAGGCCGTCGCCGCCAAGGGCTATGCCCAGACCTCCATCGCCGACATCGTGCGCGAGGCGGCCGTCTCCCGGCGCACCTTCTACGAGCACTTCTCGACCAAGGAGGAGTGCCTGATCGCCCTCTACGAGGCGGCCAGCCGGGAGGCGCTGAAGGTGCTGGCCGACGCGGTCGACCCGGCCCAACCCTGGCGGGCCCAGGTGGAGCGGGCGGTCACGGCGTACTTCGACTGCCTGGCCCAGAACCCGGTGCTGCTGCGCACGCTCTTCGTCGAAATCCTGGGCCTGGGCCTGCCCGGCCTGGCTGCGCGGCGGCGCGTCAACGACGAGATCGCGACCTTCATCCGCGGCACCCTGCATGCGGGGCCTGCAGGCGATGTCGCTCAGCCGCCGGTGCTGTCGAGAGCGCTGGCGTTGACGGTGGTGGGCGGCATCAACGAACTGGTGCTCGAGGCGGTGGAGCAGGGCCGCGAAGCCGATCTGCGCGCCCTGGTCGCGCCCGCAACGCAACTGGTCTACGCCGTGGCAGCGGCCGCCACCCGCTGAGTCGTCACGCCGAGGCGCCCTCGACGCCCGGCGGTCTGGCGGCCGAAGTCCACGGATCGACAGCGTTCGCCCTCAGCGTGATGGCGCTTTGGCCGCCGCAGGCAGGCTGCGCAAGGCGCCGAGCATGCGTTCCACATGCCGGCCGGGATTGAGGTTCTGGTAGTAAGCCGCGACCTTGCCGTCGGGCGCGATCACGTACGAGAGCCGGTTGGCGAAATCGGGCCGCGTCTGCATCAGCGCGTCGAAGCTGCGGATCACGCCCTTGCCTTCGTCCGACGCCACGGGAAAGCGGCTCTGGCAGGACTTGACCGAGAACTTGGTGAGGGTGCCGATGTCGTCGGCCGAGACGCCGATGACCGAGGCGCCCAGCGCCTTGAACTGGTCGATCGCCTCGGCGAAAGCGTGCGCCTCGAGGGAGCAGTCCGCCGAGTCGGCGGCCGGGAAGAAGTACAACACCACCGGCCCCTTGGCCAGTTCGTCCTTGAGCGAGTAGCGGAAGACCTGCCCGCCCAAGGCCGCCTGCGCGGTGAAGGCCGGCGCGGGGTCGCCGATGTCGAGCGCAGCCTGCGCGCTGCCGCCGGCCAGCGCGATCGACAGCGTGGCCGCAAGGCGCCATGAGGGTGGGACGAAGGCCATGCGCAAGCTCCTGGGTGGGGACCGGGATTCTAGGGAGGCCTGCCGCTGCGCGGCCGATCCGGGGGCCGACGGGCGGCCGGCCGAAGACGGGTTGAAACCTTGCGGCCGCGCCGTCCGTATTTGATCCATGATGAGCCACCCCGGCCCATCCGAGGAGAAGAACGAATGGAGGACCGACCGATGACCGCCTTCCCGCCACGCACCCGCCGCCTGTTCCGCTGGCTGGTGCTGCTGGTCGCGGGCGCACTGCTTGCCGCCTGCGGCACCTTGCCGCCGCCCAGGGAACGCCCGGCCGAGCACGCGGCCGTGCCCGATCCGGCGAGCCCGCTGGCGCGCATCGGCGCCGCGTCGACGCCGCCGGGCGAGCACTCCGGCTTCCGCCTCATGCCGCTGGGCGTGTACTCGCTCGACGCACGCATCCAGCTTGCGCGGCGCGCGCAGCATTCCCTGGTGGTGCAGTACTACCAGCTCGAGAACGACGCCACCGGCCGCCTGCTGATGCGCACCCTGCGCGAGGCGGCGCTGCGTGGCGTCAAGGTGCGGTTGCTGGTCGACGACCTGTACACCGTCCACAGCCAGCAGTTGCTGCTGGCGCTCGCCGATACGCCCAATCTGCAGGTGCGCCTGTTCAACCCCTTCTGCTGCGGCCGAGGCGGTTTGCTGACGCGCTTCGCGGCCTCGCCGCACGAGATCCCGCGGCTGAACCATCGCATGCACAACAAGCTGTTCGTCGCCGACGGCACGATGGCCGTGGTGGGCGGGCGCAATATTGCCGACGAGTACTTCGTGCTGAGCCCGTCGCAGAACTTCATCGACATGGATGCACTGGTGGTCGGCAAGGTCGTGCCGCAGCTGGAGCGCATCTTCGACGCCTACTGGAACAGCGAGCAGGTGCGTCCGGTGGAAGACGTGGTCACCGGCGAGCGCGGCGTTCGCCCGATGGCCGCACAGTTCGACGATTGGGTGGGCATGGCCGCGCCGCCGCCGCAGATCGTGCTGCCGCCGGTCGACGTGCTGGGCTACGGCCCCATCGGCGAGGAGCTCGACGAGGGCCGCCTCGGCCTGCTGTGGGGCGAGGCACAGGCCATCGCCGACCCGCCGACCAAGCCGGCGACCATGAGCGCCGACGAGGCGCTGGCCACCAGCGTGACGATGAAGGTCTGGGGCTTGCTGATGGACGCGAAGAGCGAGGTCGATCTGACCTCGCCCTACCTCGTGCCCGGCGAGAAGGGCATGGCCGCCTTCGACGACCTGGCGCGGCGCAAGGTCAAGCTCACCCTGTTGACCAACTCGCTGGCCGCGAACGACGAGCCGCTGGTCCACACCGGCTATGTGCGCTACCGCGAGCGCCTGCTCAAGGGCGGCGCCGATCTCTATGAACTGAGTCCCGAGCGCACCATGGCCAACAAGCGCTTCGGCGCCTTCGGGGCGTCGCTGGGCCGGCTGCATGCCAAGACCGCGGCCATCGACCGGCGGCGCATCTTCATCGGCTCGATGAACCTCGACCCACGCTCGGCGACGCAAAACACCGAGATGGGCGTGGTGGTCGACAGCCCGCAACTGGCGCGCGAGATGCTGCGCGTCATCAACTTGAGCAAGCTGCAGAACTCATACCGCCTGCGCCTCGCGCAGCCCGGCGGGACGCTCGAGTGGCTGACCAGCGACGGCGAGAAGGAGATGGTGCTGACCACCGAGCCGGAAGCAGGGTTCTGGCAGCGCTTCTACAACACGCTGGTGGCGCCGGTTGTTCCGGAGATGTTGCTCTAGGCGCAGTGCCACGGGGCCGCTGCATATGCCCTGGTCTGTAAATTCGGCGCACGCCGCAAACGAAGGTCCACATTTCGTCGTTTGAGCATTCGTTTGCAAGCCCGAATGCAAACCTTTGGCTGTCTAGCTATTGCCACAAATCATGCCTAAAGTAGGAAACAGTTGGCAACCAAGGTGCCATTTTGTTTTCAGGGGTGAATGTGGTGAGCAAGACACGACAGGTGGTGATGCAGGTCCTGACCCGGGCGGGTGAGGAATGGAACCATGTCGAGTTCACGCTCGACGACAGCTTTGCGGAGCGGCTGCGGCAATTGCGCACGCTGGTCCCGCCGCTGAACGGCCTCAATCGGAATCGCGACTTGGTGATCGACAAGGTGCGGGTGCGCCTGCCCTCGGCGATCTGGCGCTGCGATGGTGCGGGCGAAGCCGCCACCGAGGTGGACGGCTCCTCGATCGTCATTGCCGCCGAGGGGTTCTTCAACTGCGGCGGCAAGAAGCGCGGCTCGCGCGAGAAGCTCGTGACCTACACGTTCCCGATCGCGCGGCTCATCGAACTGCATGCCGAGCGTGCGGACGGCGAGGTCTTTTTCCTGCGCAACGGCATCTTCACCAACGACGAGCCGGCCAATTCCTCGGCCGGCCGCTGGGCGGCATCGCTGCACCTGGGCGACGCGCCGCATGCGCACGAGGCGGTGACCGACTTCGACACCCTGCCCGGCTCGCCCGTGCCGCTGCGCCACCCCGACCCGATCGGCGCCGTGGCGGCCCAGCGCGTGCTCAACTGAGCGCGTCGCACCCGGCGTCTCCAGCCGGGTCGCGCACGTCGCGTTATTTGGCCTTCACCTCGACACGGCGCGCTTCCGCGGCCGGGCCGCCGGCCTGCGTCTGCGCCGGCTTGGCGAGTTCGACCTTGTCCTCGGGCACGCCGGCCATCTTGAGCGCGGCGGCCACGTTCACGGCCCGCTGCCTGGCGAGTTCGGCGTTCTTCGCCGGGTCGCCGGTGGCGTCGTGGTAGCCGCTCACCAGCACGGTGCTGCCGCTCTGCACGGCCTTCACCACGTCGGCCAGCGCGGCACCGGCGTTCGGCGCCACCTCGGCCTTGCCACTCTCGAAGTAGAACTTGACGATGCCGTTCTCGACCTTGACCGAGGCCGCCTCGGCCGCGCCGAGGGCGGCACCGGCAACCACCGCGCCGGGCGTGGTCACGGCCGCCGGTGCGGCTGCCACGTCGCCCGTGTGGAACTTCACCACCAGCGGCACGATGAGCAGCGCCACGATGTTGATGATCTTGATCAGCGGATTCACCGCCGGGCCGGCCGTGTCCTTGTAGGGGTCGCCCACGGTGTCGCCGGTCACGGCCGCCTTGTGGGCCTCGCTGCCCTTGCCGCCGTGGTGGCCGTCCTCGATGTACTTCTTGGCGTTGTCCCAGGCGCCGCCGCCGGTGCACATGCTGATGGCGACGAACAGGCCGGTGACGATGGTGCCCATCAGCAGGCCGCCCAATGCCTTGGGGCCCAGCAGCAGGCCGACCAGCACCGGCACCACCACCGGCAGCAGCGAGGGGACCATCATTTCCTTGATGGCTGCGCCGGTCAGCATGCCGACGGCCTTGCCGTACTCGGGCTTGCCGGTGCCATCCATGATGCCCTTGATGTCGCGGAACTGGCGGCGCACTTCCTCCACGACGGCACCCGCAGCGCGGCCCACGGCCTCCATGGCCATGGCGCCGAAGAGGTAGGGGATGAGACCACCGATGAACAGGCCGACGATCACCATCGGGTCCGACAGGTTGAAGTCGATCGCGCGGCCGTAGCTCTCGAGCTTGTGCGTGTAGTCGGCAAAGAGCACCAGCGATGCCAGGCCCGCCGAGCCGATCGCGTAGCCCTTGGTCACCGCCTTGGTGGTGTTGCCCACGGCGTCGAGCGGGTCGGTGATGTCGCGCACGGAGGAGGGCAGTTCGCTCATCTCGGCGATGCCGCCGGCGTTGTCGGTGATGGGCCCGTAGGCGTCGAGCGCGACCACGATGCCTGCCATGCTCAGCATGGCCGTGGCAGCGACCGCGATGCCGAAGAGGCCCGCCAGCATGTACGACGCGATGATGGCAATGCAAACGAAGATCACCGGCCAGGCGGTGGAGCGCATCGACACGCCCAGGCCCGCGATGATGTTGGTGCCGTGGCCCGTGGTCGAGGCCTGCGCGATGTGGCGCACCGGCTTGTATTGCGTGCCGGTGTAGTACTCGGTGATCCACACCAGCGCGGCCGTCAGCACGAGGCCCACGGCGCAGGCGCCGAAGAGGCGCATCTGGCTGCCGCTCTCGCGGATCGCGTTGTCGGGAATCAGCCAGGCCGTGACGAACCAGAAGGCGATGAGCGACAGCACGCCCGCCACCGCCAGCCCCTTGTAGAGCGCCGGCATCACGTTGGTCATGCCCGGCGAGGCCTTGACGAAGAAGCAGCCGATGATCGACGCGATGATCGACACGCCACCCAGCGCCAGCGGGTACAGCACCGCGTTGACCGGTGCGGCCGTGACCATCAGCGCGCCCAGCACCATGGTCGCGATCAGCGTCACGGCGTAGGTCTCGAACAGGTCGGCCGCCATGCCGGCGCAGTCGCCCACGTTGTCGCCCACGTTGTCGGCGATCACGGCGGGGTTGCGCGGGTCGTCCTCGGGGATGCCGGCCTCGACCTTGCCCACCAGGTCGGCGCCCACGTCGGCGCCCTTGGTGAAGATGCCGCCGCCGAGCCGCGCGAAGATCGAGATCAGCGAGGAGCCGAAGGCGAAGCCGATCAGCGGGTTGAGCGCGTGCGAGGTGACCGCTGCGGTGCCGCCCAGGAACCAGTAGAAGGCCGCGACGCCCAGCAGGCCCAGGCCCACCACCAGCATGCCGGTGATGGCGCCGCCGCGGAACGCGACGTCGAGCGCCGGGCCGATGCCCTGCGTGGCCGCCTGCGCCGTGCGCACGTTGGCCCGCACCGAGACGTTCATGCCGATGAAGCCGCAGGCGCCCGAGAGCACCGCGCCCACCACGAAGCCGATGGCCGTGGTGAGGTCGAGGAAGAGCGCGATCAGCACCGCCAGCACCACGCCGACGACGGCGATGGTGGTGTACTGCTTGGCCAGGTAGGCCGAGGCGCCGGCCTGGATGGCCGCGGCGATTTCCTGCATTCGCGCGTTGCCGGGGTCCTTGGAAAGGATCCAGCTGCGCGCCCAGATGCCGTAGGCCACGGCCACCAGGCCGCAGACGATGGCGAGGACGAGAGGGGTGTTACCTGTCATGCATCGGTCTCCAGTTTGAAAGTGACGGAGACGCCAGCACGGGCCAACGCTGCAGGTCTGCAACGCGAGAAGGCCGTGCTGCCGTCGCGTTGCTTCCTCGATGACTTTCTTCCACCCGCCGCGAAGGCCCTGGGGGAGAAAGGCCGATTGGCCAACGGGGTCAATTTACAGGCAAAAGTCACGGGCCGTGTGATGGCTGCGTGACACGCTCGCTAAACTCCGGGTTTGTCCCAATCCGGGGCAGCCGCTCATTCCAACCAAAGACAACACATGTCCTTCGACAAAGTCTCCCCTGGCAAGAAAGCCCCCGAAGAGTTCAACGTGGTGATCGAGATCCCGATGAACTCGGACCCGATCAAGTACGAGGTAGACAAGGAGTCCGGCGCGATCTTCGTCGACCGCTTCATGACCACCGCCATGTACTACCCGACCAACTATGGCTACGTGCCGCAGACCCTGTCGGGCGACGGCGACCCGGTCGACGTGCTGGTCGTCACGCCCTACCCGCTGCACCCGGGCGTGGTCGTGACCTGCCGTGCGCTGGGCATCCTGAAGATGGAAGACGAAGCCGGCGTCGACGGCAAGGTGCTAGCCGTGCCCACCGACAAGATCCTGCCCATCTACAGCCATTGGAAGAAGGTCGACGACGTCAACCCGATGCGCCTGAAGGCCATCAGCCACTTCTTCGAGCACTACAAGGACCTCGAGGCTGGCAAGTGGGTCAAGGTGCTCGGCTGGGAAGGCGTGGAAGCCGCGCACAAGGAAATCGTCGACGGCATCGCGGCCTACGGCAAGTAGGCCGCCGGCACGCGGCGCCAGTGCGCCGCTGCGGCCGACCGCAACGCCCGCACCGTGCAGACGGGGCGGGCGTTATTTTTTGCGGAACGGGGGCGTCTTCAGGCGCTCTGGCGAGGGGCCAGCTTGCGCAGGTCGAGTTCGTCGAGCCGCCCCGGCGCCGTCACCAACCGCAGGGCCTGCGTGTCGCTGAGGTCACCACCGTCGGCCAGGAATCGCAGCATGCAGCTGCCCAGGCGCAGTTCGTCGCCGCTGAACAGGGGGCTGCGCTTGACACGGCGCCCATTGACCCAGGTGCCGTTGTTGCTTCCCGCATCGACCACCTCGATGCCGTCGCCGGTCGCATGGAAGCACGCATGCAGACGGCTGACCTGCGGGTTGTCGAGCACGAGGTCGCAACCATGGGCTCGCCCGACGCTGAAGGGCAGTTTGCTCAGATGCACCTGTCGGGCCGTGCCCGTCGCCTGCAGAACGATCACTCTTGCCATGGCGGTTTTCCTCCACTCCAAACCAGGGCCTTGATCGTCGCAAAACCGTCATGCGGCTCCAAATATTGTTAACTAACGGACGCATTTGCGTCCCTTTCGGGCCGGTTTATTCGGGGGCGATGCCGGCGCGATGGGCCAGGGCCCGGTAGCGCGCGATCTCGCCTTCCATCTGCGTGCGGAAGGCGGCGGCACCGATCGCGGCCGGCTCCATGCCCTGTGCCCGCAGCTGGGCCTGCAGCGCGGCGTCGGCCATCGTGGCGATCACTTCATGGCTGAGGCGAGCGACGACGGCTGGCGGCGTCCTGGCCGGTGCCGCGAAGCCGTACCAGGCGTCGAAGGTGGCCTCCGGCAGCCTTTGCTCGGCCAGCGTCTTCACCTCGGGCAGCAGGCTGGCACGCGTGGCACCCACGATGCCCAGGGCGCGCAGCTTGCCGGCCTTCACATGGGGCGCAACGGCAGCCACCGTGTCGATGCCCATCTCGATCTCACCGCCGATGACGGCCAGCGTGGCCTGCGCGCTGCCCTTGTACGGCACGTCCTGCAACTTCACCCCGGCGGCGAGTGCGAACAGCTCGCCGGCCAGGTGCGGCCCGGAGCCAGCGCCGAAGGTGGCGTAGCGGATGCCTTGCGGCTTGGCCCTCGCAGCGGCGACCAGCTGGTCGACCGACTGCCAGGGTGCGCCCTGGGCCACCACCAGCACCAGCGGTGTGCGCGCCACGATGGCGATCGGCGCCAGGTCGCGCACCGGGTCGTAGGGCAGCTTCGCGCGCAACGCAGGGTTGACGCTGTAGCTGGTCGAGCCCGAAAGCAGCAGCGTGTAGCCGTCGGGCGGCGCCTTGGCCACGGCGTCGGTGCCGATGATGGTGGAAGCGCCAGGCTTGTTGTCGATGACGACCGGCTGCCCGAGCCGCTCCGACAGCTTCTGTCCCAGCGCGCGGGCGACGAGGTCGGTGCCACCGCCGGGTGGGAAGGGGACGACGAGGCGGATCGCCTTGGCGGGCCAAGCGTTGTCGGCGCGGGCCGGGGCCAGGGAAAGGAGGGCGGCGGCGGCCAGCAGGCCGCCCAGGAGGTATCGCTTGTTCATCGTTGGATGGGTGGGTTGGCTATCGAATGCACGGCAACCGTCGCGCTCGGCGCGGACGTTGCTGGCCGGTCCGGGTTCGCAGTTCAGTGCACGGCGCCCTCGCGCCAGGGCACGCCCGCGGGCTCGCCCAGGTCCCAGTACAGGCCTGCCATGATCTGCAGGCCCTCGCGGGCAACCGGCGCCAACAGGTGCTCGTTGGGTGCGTGCTGCGCACATGCGGGGTAGGAATGCGGTACCCACAGCGTCGGCAGACCGAGGGTGCGCGCGAAGATGTCGTTGGGCAGCGAGCCGGCCAGGTTGGGCAGCAGGTCGGGCGGCTGGCCGGCGCTGGCCGCGATGGAACGCATCGCCCAGCCGACCCAGGGGTTGTCCAGCGGCAGCCGGGTCGCGGCGCCGCTGAGCGTGACGCCCACCTCCACCTGCCCGAAGCCGTGTGCCGCGAGGTGAGCTCGCACGATCTCCTCCAGCTGTTCCCAGGGCGTGCCGACCACGAAGCGCAGCTGGCAGTGCGCCACCGCTTCGGCGGGGATCGCGTTGACCGGCCGTTGCGGTGAGCCGGCGCCCAACGCGAGGACCTCGAGCGTGTTCCAGCCCACCAGCCGTTCGGCCGCATCGAGGCCCGGTTCGCCCCAGTCGGCACTCAGGGCCGGATCGTCGTTGCCGCCGCCAATCTGCAGGCCCGCCAGCGCGGCACGCATCGCCTCGGACAGCGGTGGCGGCCGCAGCGCATCCACCATCAGCCGGCCGCGCGCATCGACCAGTGTGGCGACCGCGTTGGCAATCACCGTCGCCGGATTGCTCAGCACGCCGCCCCAGTTGCCGGAGTGATAGGCCCGCTCGCGCGCGCGCCAGCGCAGCGTGAAGTTGACGGCGCCACGGGAGCCGAGGAAGAGGGTCGGCCGCTCGGCGCGCACGCGCGGGCCGTCGCTGGCCAGGAAAAGATTCGCGGCCAATGCGGGGCGTTCCTGCTCGCACACGGCCTGCAGGCCCGGAGAAGCGGCCTCTTCGCCCATCTCGACCAGCCAGGTGAGGTTGTAGCCCAGGCGCCCGCCCCGGGCCGCGAGCACCGCCTCCAGCGCGCCCAGGGCGATGGTGTGCTGCCCCTTGTTGTCGGCCGTGCCCCGGCCGTACAGGCGTTCGCCTTCGGCCACCAGTGTCCAGGGTGCCAGGCCATCCCGCCAGTGTGCGTCCTGGCCGCTCACCACGTCGCCGTGGCCGTAGCTCAGCACGGTCGGCAGGGCCGGGTCTTCCACGCGGCGGGCGATGAGGAAGGGGCCGCCGGTGGGTACCGGGTTCGGCACGACGCGGCAATCGAAGCCCAGCGGCGCGAGCCGCGGCACCAGTTCGTCGCGCAGGTAGGCATCCAACGCGGACGGCACGGTGCTGGTGTCGCTTTCGGTGCGCAGCGCAATGCGCCGCTGCAGGTCGTTGAAGAAGCGGCCGTCATCGAAGTAGGCGCGGGCCTGCGCAAGAGCGTCGTCTCGGTGCATGGTGGGTTCCTGGTCGTCGTTGCATGCAAGTGGAAGGCCAGAATGGCGTTGCCGCCATGATTGTTTTGGCACACTGGCATTGCCATAGAAGCAATACCCGACGAGGAACGGCCGATGACCCCTTCGCTGCTGAGCATGCCCATGCGCTACTTCATGGAGGTGGCGCAGGCCGGCTCCGTCAACCAGGCCGCGGCGCGCCTGTACGTCGCCGCTTCAGCGGTGAGCCGCCAGATCGCCAAGCTCGAGGACGGGCTGGGCACGCCCCTGTTCGAACGCCAGCGCAGCGGCATGGTGCTCACGGCCGCTGGCGAGCGGCTGGCCGGGCACCTGCGCAACACCGTGCTCGACGGCGAGCAGGTCCTGGAGCAGGTAAGGCACCTCGGTGGCCAGGCGGCGGGGCGTGTGCGCGTGTGCTGCACCGAGGGCTTTGCGGGTGGCTTCATGCCGACGCTGATGCGTGCGTTCCAGGCCGCCCAGCCGGCCAGCCAGATCGAGCTGCACGTCGGCTCGCCCGACGAAGTGGGCCAGTTGCTGCTGCGCGGCGAGGCGGACATCGGCCTGAAGTACGTCGTGGCACCGGAGTCCGGCCTGCGTGTGGAGCATGCCGCGCCCGCTCCGGTGCTGGCGGTGCTGAGCCCCGACCATCCGCTCGCGCGCCGACGCACGGTCGACCTGGCCGAGGTCGTGCGTTACCCGCTGCTGGTCGGCAGCCGTGGCGTGACGGCGCGCCAGCTCCTGGATCTGGCCTGCAGCGCGCAGGGCCTGCAGTACCGGCCGGTGTTCGTGAGCAATTTCTCGTCGGTGATGCTGCCGTTGCTGCGCAGCCCGGACATCCTGCTGTCGGGCCATCTCACCGTGGCGCATCTGATCGAGGCCGGCACGGCCGTGGCGCGGCCCTTTGCGGACCCGATGCTGGCGCAGCGGCGCCTGCAGGCGCTGTCGCTGGAGGGCCGAACGCTGTCGCCCCTGGCGCGCGCCTTCGTGCAGCACATGGTGGCCACGGTGAACGCGGTGGCGCGGCGCAAGCTCGGGCGCGCGCGGCGGGCCGCCTGACCGACGCGAAGCCTGTGCGCCGCCCGGCGTGCACCGGGCGACTAAGGCCCGGCTAAGTCGGTCCTTAGCCACGGCAAAGCGCGACTTTCTACAGTGCCTTCACCGACGGCGCCCGGCGCTGGCGGCCCCATCGCCCAGGGAGCCGGCGCTGCGCCGGTTGCCGCGGGCCTCCCATCGACCCATTCCACCGCGCCATGCCACATCCCATCTCGTCCCTCGGGGCCCTTCACACCGCCATCAGCCTGTTGCCCGTCGCCGCGGGGCTGTACGGCTACGCCCGCACGCGCGGGATCGATGCATCGACGCGAGCCGGCAGGATCTACCTGGCGAGCCTCTTCCTGTCCGTCGTCACCTCCTTCGGCCTGTCGAGCACGGGCAAGTTCAACGCCGGCCATGCGCTGGGCCTGCTGGCGCTCGCCTCGGCCCTGGGCGGCGTGATCGTCAACCGCCTGGGCTTCCTCGGGCGCTTGCGGCCGTACCTCTCTGCCGTCGGCCTGTCGTTCAGCTTCTTCCTGCTGCTCGTGCCGGGCATCAACGAGACGCTCAGCCGCCTGCCGCCCGGCCATCCGATCGGCAGCGGTATCGAGTCGCCGGCAGTCCGTGGTGCGCTGCTCGGATGGGTCGCGCTCTTCGTCGTCGGGCTTTGCGTTCAAATGTGGAGCGTGTACGCCGGGCGCAGGGCTTCGCGCAGCGCCTGAATGCGCAGCGAAGGACCGGCAAGACGCAGCCGATCCCTCTCTTTCGCTTTCCACCATGCGCGTACTGCTCGTCGAAGACGATGAAATGCTCGGACAGGGCCTGCACGAGGCGCTTTCGCGCAAGGGCTGGTCGGTCGACTGGGTCAAGGAGGGCGCGTTGGCCCTGAGCGCGATCGCCGATGGCGACTACGCCTGCGTGCTGCTCGACCTGGGGTTGCCGGGCATGGACGGCATCGAGGTGCTGCGCCGCGTGCGGCAGGGCGGCAACAAGACGCCGCTGCTGGTGCTGACGGCGCGCGATGCGCTCGACCAGCGCATCGACGGGCTGGACCTGGGCGCCGACGACTACCTAGTCAAGCCTTATGCGCTGAGCGAACTGCTGGCACGCATGCGTGCCGTGATCCGCCGGCGCGACGGCGCGGCGCAGTCGGTGATCGGCGAGGACGGCGCGCTGCAGCTGGACCTGGGCACGCGCGAGGTGCTGATCCAGGGCGTGCGCTCGCAGCTCTCGGCGCGGGAGTTCGCGCTGCTGCATGCCCTCATGGAGCGACCGGGCACGATCCTGTCGCGCGAGCAGCTCGAGAACCGCATCTACGGCTGGGGCGAAGAGGTGGGCCCCAACGCCCTGGACGTGCTCATCCACGGCATGCGACGCAAGCTCGGTGCGCAGGCCATCCGCAACGTGCGCGGCCTGGGCTGGCGCGTCGAGCCCCGCTCGGCGGGCGGGACGGCGTGAAAGAAGGCCGCCTGCACGCGGGTGTGCCGCGCACCTTCTCGATCTGGCGAAGGCTGCTGTGGTGGCTCGTCCCGACCTTCCTGGCGGTGGCCGTGGTGACTGCCGCGCTGTCATACGGCACGTTCACCCACATGGTGGCCGACTTCCTGGACGGGCAGATGGTGCAGCTGGGCGACTCGATCGCGCGCTACGGCCAGCCGACGGCGCCATCGGCGCAGGTCGACGACGGGGCGATCGCGAAGGGCGACTACGTGGTCCAGGTCTTCGAGCCCGACGGTCGCCCCGTGGCCACGTCGTGGAGCGGCCTGCCCCCGGGCCAACCGCTGCGGCCCGGCCTGCACGACGTGCGGGCCGGCGGGCGGGCGTGGCGCGTGTATGCCGCCGCGGGGGCGGGCGGGCGGACGATCCAGGTCTTCCAGAGCAGCGACTTCCGGTCGGGCCTGGCTGTCGAGCGTGCGGGCATGGCGGCGGTGCCGGTGCTGGTGCTGGTGCCCCTGCTCATGCTCGTGATGCTCGGCGTGGCGCGGGGCATCTCCCGATCGCTTCGAGCCATCGGGCAGCAGGCTGCACGCCAGGACGCGCACAGCATCGAGGAACTGCCGCTGGCGCATGTGCCCGATGAGATCCGGCCCCTCGTGGCCTCTTTCAATGACCTGCTGGGGCGGCTGCGGGACTCCTTCGTCGCGCAGCGCCGCTTCGTGCAGGACGCGGCACACGAGCTGCGCACGCCGATCGCGGCCGTGCGCGTGCAACTGGAGAACCTGCGCGACGAGCTGGCGGGCAGCGCCGGCAATCGACAGCTGGCGCAACTCGAAGCGGGCCTGCAGCGCGCGCAGCGGCTGGTCGACCAGCTGCTGCGCATGTCGCGCCAGGAGGCGGCGCCCACCGAGCCTCCCGGCCCCGTCGACGTGGAGGCGCAGGTGCGCGACAGCATCCACGGGCTGATTGCGCTGGCGGACCGCCGGCAAGTCGACCTCGGCCTCGTCGCGCAGGAGGGTGATGAGCCGGCGACGCTGCACTGCACGCCGGCCGACCTGCGCAGTGCGCTGGACAACCTCATCGAGAACGCCGTGCGCTACACGCCCGAAGGGGGCGTGGTCGACGTGCACCTCAAGCGGGAAGATGCGCGCGTCGTGGTCGAGGTGGTCGACACCGGGCCGGGCATTCCGCCTCAATACCTGGCCAGGGTGCTCGACCGCTTCTACCGGGTGCCGGGCAGCCAGGCCGAAGGCAGCGGGCTGGGCCTGCCGATCGCGCAGGCTGCGGCCCGGCGCTGCGGCCTGCGCTTGAGCCTGCGCAACCGGGCCGATCGCAGCGGTCTCGCGGCACGGCTGGAATCCACGGAATGAGCGCCACGCTGCGGTGGCGCGCTTCCGCTGCTGCTGCGGCGGCCTGACGAAGGATTCAGGCCGCCGGCGCGCGGAAGGGGCTGCGCGCTTCGAGGTGCTCCATGTAATTGTCGATGCCGGCCCCTTCGCGCTCGAGGAAGCGCTCCACCGCGTCGGCGAAGGACGGGTGCGCCAGCCAATGGGCGCTGGTCGTCTTGACCGGCATCAGGGCGCGGGCCATCTTGTGCTCCCCCTGCGCGCCGCCTTCGAAGCGCGACACGCCATGCGCGATGCACCATTCGATGGGCTGGTAGTAACAGGCCTCGAAGTGCAGGCAGTCCACACGCTCCAGCGCACCCCAGTAGCGGCCATAGGCCACGGACCCCGATTTGGCGGCGACGCCGCCGGGCGTCGCCGCGTCTGCGCGAAGCGCGATCAAACTCGTCGCGATCGGTTGGCCTGCGCGCTCGGCCGTGAAAAGCAGCCAGGCCTGCGGCATGGTCTGCGCCTGCCGGCGGAAGAAGTCGCGCGTGAGGTAGGGCGGGTTGCCGTGCTCGCGGTAGGTGCGTGCGTAGCAACGGTAGAAGAAGTCCCAATCCGCCTCGGTGATGTCCGCCCCGCGCGCCCAGCGGAAGGTGACGCCGGCATCGCGCACCTTGCGGCGCTCCTGGCGGATCTTCTTGCGCTTGTCCTGCGAGAGGGTGGTGAGGAAGGCGTCGAAATCTGCGTAACCCGCGGCACCGAGCGCGCGATCCGGAGGATCGCCCGCCCCGGCTTTGCCGGGGCCAAGCGCGAGCACCCCCTCGGGGGGCAGCGAACCTCGCGCAGCGGGGAGCGTGGGGGCCACGTTCTTCCAGTGAAATTGGACGGTGTGGCGCAGCATGAGGCCGGCCGAGGCGCAGGCGGCGATGTCTTCCTCGGCGCCGAAGAGCAGGTGCAGCGAGGACAGCTCCATCTGCCTGCACCACTGCACCAGGCCCTGCACCAGCAGCGCGCGGTGGTCGGCGTCGACGGCCAGCAGTCGTGCGCCGGGTACGGGCGTGAAGGGCACGGCGCACACGGCCTTGGGGTAGTAGGCCAGCCCGTTCTGTTCGTAGGCGTTGGCCCAGGCCCAGTCGAAGACGTACTCGCCGTAGGAGTGGTCCTTGGCATAGAGCGGGCAGGCTGCCTTCAACACCTTGCCGCGCCACAGCGTGGCGAAGGCGGGCGCCCAGCCGGTCTCGGGCGTCGCGCTGCCGCTGGCGTGCAGGGCAACCAGGTAGGCGTGGCGCATGAAAGGGCTGGGCTCGGCCTGGGCGTCGAGCAGCGCGTCCCAGGCGGCGGCGTCGATCTCCGAGGGGTCGGTGTGGACCCGCAGCACGGGCTCGCGGCTCATGAGGGCCTCGCCGCCTTCGATGCGCCGAACTGTTCGGCGATCCAGATGCCACCGAGCACCAGCGCCAGCGCGACGGCGTGGAAGAGGGCCAGCGGCTCGCCCAGGATCAGCACCGCGAGCAGCGGCCCGAACACCGGGGTGAGGTTGAGAAACACGCCCGCGCGCGCCGGGCCGATCAGCGAGACGGCCTGAATGAACGTGACCTGCGAGACGAAGGAGGGCAGCAGCCCGACGAAGAGCATGAGCAGCCAGCCCGTGGGGGTGGGCGCGAAGAAGCGGCCCGCGGCCACTTCCGCGGCCAGCAGCGGCAGCGAGGCGACCGCCGCCACGCCCGCGACCGCGGCGAAGAAGACGATCGGCGGCACCGCCGGCCGCCGGCGCAGCCCGAGCATGTAGCCCGCGTACAGCACCGAGGCAATCACCATCCAGACGTCGCCCTCGTTGAAGGCCAGCCCGGTGAGTACCGCGAGCTGGCCGCGCGAGGCGACGACGACGATGCCCGCCAGCGTGACGGCCACGCCGAGCATCTGCAGCGCCGTCACCCGCAGCCCCATGAAGAGCACGCCGCCCAGCAGCACCAACACGGGGATGGTGCCCTGGATGATCGCGAGGTTGATCGCCGTGGTGTGGTGCGCGGCGGCATAGAAGAGGGCGTTGAAGGCGGCAAAGCCGGCCGTGCCCATGATGGCGAGGTAGGGCCAGTGCGGGCGCAGCGTGTGCCAGTGGGCGGCTATCTCGCGGCGCGCCGTGACGTACAACGCCACGCAGCAGATCGACCAGCGCGCCGTCGTCAGCATCATCGGCGAGATCTCGCCCACCGCCAGCCGCGCCGCGACGGCGTTGCAGCCCCAGATCAGGGTGGTGAAGACCAGCAGCAGCCAGGCCTGGCCGTTGAACCACCGGTAGAGCGCCAGCAGGGGCGACCGCGGGGCGGCCGGGAGAGGGGATCGCATGACCCGGCAAGCGTACCAGCGGCGCCCCGCCGGCGTGCGGCGGCGGTCATCCGTCGGGCGTGGCGCGATAGTTGCATCGCGACCGGGCCGATACGCCGCCCCCCGGCCGGGGGATTTGGCGATTACGCTATCCTCGGCCGAACCAACGCGAGAGAGACCCCATGAAGCAGATCACCGCCATCGTCAAACCCTTCAAGCTCGACGACGTGCGCGAGGCGCTGGCCCAGGTCGGCGTCTCGGGGCTGACGGTCACCGAAGTCAAGGGATTCGGACGCCAGAAAGGGCACACCGAGCTCTACCGTGGTGCGGAGTACGTCGTCGATTTCCTGCCCAAGATGAAGATCGAGGTGGTGGTCAACTCGGCCGACGTGGACCGTTGCGTCGAGGCTATCGTCTCGGCCGCGCGCACCGGCAAGATCGGCGACGGCAAGATCTTCGTGACCAACGTGGAGCGCATCGTGCGCATCCGCACCGGCGAAGAGAACGAGAGCGCGGTCTGACGCGCTGAGGCCGGCGGCCGCCGGCCGAACCGGATTCAGTTCGCCATCAAACCACTTGCGCCAGGCGGTCGCCGCCCGGATGGCGCGTCGCCTCCTCGCGCAGGGCCTGCAGCAGCCCGACCGGCTCGGTGCCGGTGCGCACCAGGTTCATCTGCCAGTCGCCCATGAAGCCCTCGCGCACGCTGTGGCCGAGGAAGTGCAGCAGCCCGTCGTAATAACCGGCGGTGTTGAGTATGCCGGTGGGTTTGTCGTGGTAACCCAGCTGGCGCCAGGTCCAGATCTCGAACAGTTCCTCATACGTGCCGATGCCGCCGGCCAGCGCCACGAAGGCGTCGGCGCGCGCGCCCATCATGGCCTTGCGCTCGTGCATGGTGTCGACCACGTGCAGCTCGTCGCACAGAGTGTTGGCCAGCTCCCTGTCGACCAGCGCCTTGGGGATGATGCCGACGACCCGGCCGCCGGCCAGCCGTGTGGCCTCCGCCACCGCGCCCATCAGGCCCGTTCGACCGCCGCCGTAGACCAGTTGGCCGCCCTGCTGGCCGATCCAGTGTCCGACCGCCTTGGCGGCGTCGAGGTAGAGCTCGCCTTCGCCGGGGCGCGAGCCGCAGTAGACGCAAAGGGAAAAGGAGGGAGAGGAAGTGGTCATGCGAAGAAGGATGCCGGCCGGCCGTGACCGTCAGGCGACGAAGATGCGTTGCCAGAGTGCGGCCAGCCAAATGCCGCCGGCCAGCAGGCTCGCCAGCAGCACGGCAGCACTGCCCATGTCCTTGGCGCGCTTGGAGAGGTCGTGCCACTCCGGACCGATGCGGTCGATGGCCGCCTCGACGGCGGTGTTGAGCAGTTCCACGACCATCACGATCACCACGCTGCCCGCCAGCAGGGCGACCTCGACCCAGCTGCGGCCGAGCCAGAAGGCCAGCGGCAGCATCACCACGGCCATCATCGCTTCCATGCGGAAAGCGGGCTCGCCCCAGCCGGCGCGCAGGCCGTTGAGCGAGTAGCCCGCGGCGTGCCACAGCCGGTTCAGGCCCTTGCGCGCCTTCTGCGGGTTCACGAGCGCGGGATCGGTGGGGGTGGTGCTCATCGGCTCAGGGGTCGGGACGCGACAAGCCGGGTGCCGGCCCAGGCGTCATGCCAGAACTGGCGTTGCGGGTGGAAGCGGGCCAGCAGCGCCCAGACCACGACCCAGCCGGCGATCAGGACGACGGACTCGCCGCCCGACACCTTGAAGGGCAGCAGTGACAGCGCGGCCAGCGGCGGCAGGAACCAGATCCAGCTGAGCAGATAACGGCCGAGCGCGCGCAGCTGTGTGACAGGCGCGCCATGGCGATCGACCAGGCGCAGGCCCCAGGTCTTCATCGCCAGGGTCTGGCCGCGCGACCAGAACCAGGTGAAGTAGATGCCGAACACCACGAACAGGAAGGCCTGCAGCAGGTGGCGGCGCGAGTCCATGGCGTCTCGCATCTGGCCCAGCGTGCTGAACAGCCAGCCGGCCACGAACACTACGGCGAACATCAGCATGCCCTCGTAGAGCCAGCAGGCCATGCGGCGCCAGAGGCCGGGGGCTGTCAGTTCCGGAGCTGCCTGCGACCTGTCGGGGGGTGCTGCAGCCGCGATGGGCATGGGGGACGGAGGCGAAGTCGGCTGCGGGGGCATGCCCGCATTGTCCCGCACCGGCAAGGTCACTGCGCCGCAGGCGCAGGGTCGGAGGCAGCGGCCGGGGCCGTGGCAGCGGGCGTGGAAACGGCGGCGCCAGCGGCGGGTGCCGCCGATGGCTGCGGATACATCGCCTCGGCCGAGGGCGGCACGGGCGCGAGCAGCGGCCCCTCGGCACGCGGCGGGGCGAGCTGGATGCGTGGGCCGCCATGACCCTGGAGGGCGCTGTCGGGAATGGGCGCCAGCTTGCGCTCCGGCACCGGGCGCAGAGGCAGCGCGGCCGTGGTCGGCACCGCCGCGCTGGCGGCGAGCTTGCGGCGCTCTTCTTCGCTGAGGGCCTGGTAGGCCTCCCACTTGGCCTTGCGCTCGTCGGCGGGCGCGAGCCGCTTGACCTCGGCGAAGTTCAGTCGCGCCTCGGCCCGGTCGCGCGCGCTCAGGCTGGCCCAGTCGGCCATCCGGCCGTGCAGGGTGGACTGCTCGTCGGCACTGAGCTTGTTGTAGTTGCGCGAAAGCACCAGCCACTTGCGCTTGTGCGCCTCGCTCAGTCCGTTCCAGTGCTGTGCGAGCGGCCGCAGGGCGGCCTGTTGCTCAGCGTTCAAGTCCGTCCAGAGCGGCTTGGCCGCTGCGGGCCGCGGCTTGGGGCTGGGCGCCGCTGTCTTGGCGGCATTCGTGCCGCCGCTCGCGGCGGGGGGCGCAGCCTGCGCAGACGCCGATTGCGGCGGCTGGCCCTGCGCCTGGGCCTCGAGTGCGACCCACCCGCCGACTGCCAGCGCCAAGGCGCCGACCGCCCCGATCGCGCGCACGACGGCGCGCAGTCCGGGGGTGGGACGCTGCTCGCTGGGGGTGGCGGACAGGAGGGGCATGTGCGGTAAAAAGAACGGAGTTGCTGCTGGCGTCAGCGCGCCGACGCCTCGCGCTTGAGGAACTGGGCGAAACCGGGATCGGTGTAGGCGGCGGGCGGCAACTCGTCGGTCAGCAGGGCGGCGTCGACATCGGCGACTTCGGCCGTGCGGTCTTCCTCCTGCCAGACGGAAATGGTGACCAGGCCGGCGACCAGAGCCACCAGCGGCAGCACGCTGGCCACGCGCGTCCACCATCCACCGTCTCCGCCGCCGAGCAGGGCGGCGCCGCCCGTCATGCCGACCACTGCGCTCGCCGGCGCGGTGCGGGCCTGCACCACCTTGCGGCGGGCGAGCGCCTGCATGCGTCCTGCTCGCAGGCGCTCGGCAATGTCGTGGGGCAGGTCGTGGCTGCCGGCCGACAGGCGGGCGGCCACGGCGCGGCCGAATCGCTCCTGCTGAGCGGTGGCGGTGGCGGTACTGGTTTTGGTCATAGCTGGATTCCCCTGGCCTTGAGGGCCTTGCTCAAGGCGTGGACGGCCCGCGAACAGTGCGTCTTGACGCTGCCTTCGGAGCAGCCCATGGCGGCAGCCGTCTCGGAAACGTCCATTTCCTCCCAGTAACGCATCAGAAAAGCCTCGCGTTGACGGGCCGGCAGGGCGGCGATCTGCTCCTCGATCTCATGGAAGATCTGTGCCCGGCGGGTCGTGTCCTCGGCGCTTTCGGTTTCTCGCGTGTCCGGATCGGACGCGAGGTTCTCAAGCAGGTCGAAATCGCCGCCGTCGTCGGCGGCGCTCTCGAAGTCGCTGAGGTTGGAAAACAATGCCCGCCGCGTCTTCTGGCGGCGGAACCAGTCCAGCGTGCAGTTCGACAGGATGCGCTGGAACAGCATCGGCAGTTCGTTGGCCGGCTTGTCCCCATAGTGCTCCGCGAGCTTCATCATGCTGTCCTGCACGATGTCCAGGGCGGCTTCCTCGTCGCGCACGTGGTAGACCGAGCGCTTGAAGGCCCGTTTCTCGACGCTCTTGAGGAAATCGGAGAGTTCTTGTTCGGATGCCAAGCGAGAGGCCGCGCGGGTCAGGCGCGTGGTGGGGTGGGGCGGCGGGATGCCTTGTTTTGGGCGGCGGCGATTATGGCATCGGCCCCTTTTTCGTGCGGCGGCGCGTTTCGATGGCCCGTCGCGGTGCCATAATCACGGGTTGCAAGTCAAACGGCAAACGGGTCACTGCCCGGCGGAACATCCTCGTCCGCCCATGGTTTTGGTCCTAAGTCCCGACGCGGTCCCACAAGGGCTGGCAAGGGGCACCCAAGGTTTTTCGTTCCCGAAAACTCGAAAGGTTCATCTCAAAATGGAAATCTCCAAGGCGGAACTCGCCAGCGCTGCCGCTGTCACCGGCAGCCAGACTCAAGATCTCATGGGCGCCGAAGTGCTGATCAAGGCACTGCAGGCCGAAGGCACGAAATACATCTGGGGCTATCCCGGTGGCGCCGTGCTCTACATCTACGACGCGCTCTACAAGCAGGACACCATCCAGCACGTGCTGGTGCGCCACGAGCAGGCGGCTGTCCACGCCGCAGACGGCTACGCCCGCGCCACCGGCGATGTCGGCGTGGCCCTCGTCACCTCGGGGCCCGGCCTCACGAATGCCGTCACGGGCATCGCAACGGCGTACATGGATTCGATCCCGATGGTGATCATCTCGGGACAGGTGCCGACGCCGGCGATCGGGCTGGACGCGTTCCAGGAGTGCGACACGGTGGGCATCACCCGCCCCATCGTCAAGCACAACTTCCTCGTCAAGGACGCGAAGGACATCGCGCTGACGATGAAGAAGGCCTTCCACATCGCCCGCAGCGGCCGACCCGGCCCGGTGGTGGTGGACATCCCGAAGGATGTTTCTTTCAAGAAGACGCCGTACGCCGGCTATCCCGACAAGGTCGAGATGCGCTCGTACAACCCGGTCAGGAAGGGCCATGGCGGACAGATCCGCAAGGCGCTCCAACTGCTGCTGAACGCAAAGCGACCCTACATCTACACCGGCGGCGGCGTGCTGCTGGGCAACGCGACCCACGAGCTGCGCACGCTGGTCGACATGCTGGGCTATCCGGTCACCAATACGCTGATGGGCCTGGGCGCCTACCCGGCGAGCGACCGCAAGTTCCTCGGCATGCTGGGCATGCACGGCACCATCGAGGCCAACAACGCGATGCAGAACTGCGACGTGCTGCTGGCCGTGGGCGCGCGTTTCGATGACCGCGTGATCGGCAATCCCAAGCATTTCGCGCAGAACGAACGCAAGATCATCCACATCGACATCGATCCGTCGAGCATCTCCAAGCGCGTGAAGGTCGACGTGCCGATCGTCGGCGACGTGAAGGACGTGCTGACCGAACTGATCTCGATGATTCGCGAGAGCAGCACCAAGCCCGACGCCGGTGCGCTGGCCGACTGGTGGAAGACCATCGAAGCCTGGCGCAGTCGCGACTGCCTCAAGTACGACCGTGGCAACACCGAGGTGATCAAGCCGCAGTACGTGGTCGAGACGCTCTGGAACATGACCAAGGACACGGAGACGTACATCACGTCGGACGTGGGCCAGCACCAGATGTGGGCCGCGCAGTACTACCGTTTCGACGAGCCGCGCCGCTGGGTCAACTCGGGCGGCCTGGGCACCATGGGCGTGGGCATCCCCTACGCGATGGGCATCAAGCTCGCCAAGCCCGAGGCCGAGGTGTTCACGATCACCGGCGAAGGCTCGGTGCAGATGTGCATCCAGGAACTGTCGACCTGCCTGCAGTACAACACGCCGATCAAGATCTGCTCGCTCAACAATCGCTACCTGGGCATGGTGCGCCAGTGGCAGGAGATCGAGTATTCCGGCCGCTACAGCCACAGCTACATGGACGCGCTGCCCAACTTCGTGAAGCTGGCCGAGGCGTACGGGCATGTCGGCATGCTGATCGAGCGCCCGCAGGACGTCGAGCCCGCGCTGCGCGAGGCGCGCAAGCTCAAGGACCGTACCGTGTTCATGGACTTCCGCACCGACCCCACCGAGAACGTGTTCCCGATGGTCCAGGCCGGCAAGGGCATCACGGAGATGCTGCTGGGGTCGGAAGACCTTTGAAGACGGACTTCAGGACGCAGAGGACGCAAAGATTTCGCAGAAGACACAAAAGAGACAAGACCTGATGAATGTCTTCTTTTGCGACCTCTGCGTGACTTCTGCGACTTCTGCGTCCGGTGGTCCGCTCCCGATTTCAACAACCTAAGCGTCGACGAATCTATTGCCCGCCGAGCCCGCGCATTGCCGTGCGTGGGGGAGGGCGGCGAGAAGAGGAGTCGCAGTCAAGACATGAAACACATCATTGCCGTGCTGCTGGAGAACGAACCTGGCGCACTCTCCCGCGTGGTGGGCCTGTTCTCGGCCCGTGGCTACAACATCGAATCGCTGACCGTCGCGCCGACCGAGGACCCGAGCCTGTCGCGCATGACTATCCAGACCACCGGCTCGGACGACGTGATCGAGCAGATCACCAAGCACCTGAACCGCCTGATCGAGGTCGTGAAGGTGGTCGACCTGACCGAAGGCGCTTACACCGAGCGCGAACTCATGATGGTCAAGGTGCGCGCCGTGGGCAAGGAGCGCGAGGAGATGAAGCGCATGGCCGACATCTTCCGCGGCCGCATCATCGACGTGACCGACAAGAGCTACACCATCGAGCTCACCGGCGACCATGGCAAGAACGACGCGTTCCTGGACGCCATCGACCGCGCGGCCATCCTGGAGACGGTGCGCACGGGACCGAGCGGCATCGGCCGGGGCGAGCGCATCCTGCGCGTCTGAACGGATCGGGGCTCGGTCGCTGCCCGTCCGGACCGAGCCTGTCGAAGCCCTGGACGCCGAGAGGCACCAGGACTGCAGCGAGCCCTTCGACAGGCTCAGCACGGACGGCACCCCGCAACAACACTGCATTCAACCGGAGAGAAGACATGAAGGTTTTTTACGACAAGGACTGCGACCTGAGCCTTATCAAGGGCAAGACCGTCGCCATCATCGGCTACGGCTCGCAAGGCCATGCGCATGCGCAGAACCTCAACGACAGCGGCGTGAAGGTCGTAGTCGGCCTGCGCAAGGGCGGCGCCTCGTGGGATAAGGTCGGCAAGGCCGGCCTGAACGTCCTGGAAGTGAACGAGGCCGTGAAGTCGGCTGACGTCGTGATGATCCTGCTGCCTGACGAGCAGATCGCCGAGGTCTACAAGAACAACGTCGAGCCCAACATCAAGCAGGGCGCTTCGCTGGCTTTCGCGCACGGCTTCAACGTGCACTACAACCAGGTCGTGCCGCGTGCCGACCTCGACGTGTGGATGGTCGCACCCAAGGCTCCCGGCCACACCGTGCGCAGCACCTACGCGCAAGGCGGCGGCGTGCCCCACCTGGTCGCGGTCCACCAGGACAAGTCGGGCAAGGCGCGTGACCTGGCCCTCTCGTACGCCATGGCCAACGGCGGCGGCAAGGCCGGCATCATCGAGACCAACTTCAAGGAAGAGACCGAGACCGACCTGTTCGGCGAACAGGCCGTGTTGTGCGGCGGCGCCGTCGAACTGATCAAGATGGGCTACGAGACGCTGGTCGAAGCCGGCTACGCACCCGAGATGGCCTACTTCGAGTGCCTGCACGAGCTCAAGCTGATCGTCGACCTGATCTACGAGGGCGGCATCGCCAACATGAACTACTCGATCTCCAACAACGCGGAGTTCGGTGAGTACGTGACGGGCCCCGAAGTCATCAACGAGCAGTCGCGCGCCGCGATGAAGAACGCCCTGAAGCGCATCCAGAATGGCGACTACGCCAAGATGTTCATCCAGGAAGGGCGCCTCAACTATCCGAGCATGACGGCCCGCCGCCGCAACACGGCCGATCACAGCATCGAAGTGGTGGGCGGCAAGCTGCGCGCCATGATGCCCTGGATCGCCAAGAACAAGCTGGTCGACCAGACGCGGAACTGATCGGGCCATTCACCCCGACGACAAGGGCCATCGCGCAGGCGATGGCCCTTTTTCATTGACTACACTGCCCGTTTCGTCGCGAGGCGCTCGCGACACCATGAATTCGATAGCTGCTCCCGCACGATCCACGGGCGCTGGAGGCCAATTTGATGCATCACGACACGCCGCTCGGCGAGCCCCTGCCGCGCAAGCGCCGCAAGGGCATCTACATTCTGCCGAACCTGTTCACGCTGGCGGCACTGTTCGGCGGCTTCTACGCCATCGTGATGGCGATGAACGCGCGCTTCGACCTGGCCACCATCGGCGTGTTCTCGGCCATGATCCTCGACAGCCTGGACGGCCGCGTCGCACGCATGACGAACACGCAGAGCGCGTTCGGCGAGCAGATGGATTCGCTGTCGGACATGGTGTCCTTCGGCGCTGCGCCCGCGCTCATCGCCTACGAATGGTCGCTCAAGGGACTGGGCCGCTGGGGCTGGATCGCGGCCTTCGTGTATTGCGCCTGCGCGGCGCTGCGGCTCGCCCGCTTCAACGTCAACACGGGCGTGGTCGACAAGCGCTGGTTCCAGGGGTTGCCGTCGCCGGCGGCTGCGGCGCTCGTGGCCGGCTTCATCTGGCTCATGACGGAGTGGGGCAAGCGCGGCAGCGATGTCTGGTACCTCTCGTGGCAGCAGATCACCTGGATCACCTTCTTCTTCACGCTCTATGCGGGCCTGACGATGGTGACCAACGCCCCCTTCTACAGCTTCAAGGACATGCAGGTGAAGAAGAGCGTGCCTTTCGCGACCATCGTGCTCATCGCGCTGGGCATCGCCGTGATCAACATCCATCCGCCCACGGTGCTGTTCGGCCTCTTCGTGGCTTACGGCTTCAGTGGCTATGTGATCTACGCCTGGCGCAAGGCCAAGGGGCAGCCGGTGAGCGTGATCAGCGTGTCGACCGACGAGCCCGACGAGCGGGGCTTGCACAACTGAGCGGGCCCTGTGTTAAAGTCCGCGGCTCCATGAAGCAGATCGCGCTGGCCCTACTAATCATCCCCCACGGGCGGAGACGGTAGAGCGCGCGCGCATCCCATCACCACGGCCCGTTCGCACCAGCAACGGGCCGTTCTGCTTTTGGGGTTGCTGGTCGATTCCCACCCATCACAGAGAAATCGACATGTTGAAGCAACCTCAGACCAAGTACCGCGCCTTCGCACCGATCGGCCTCACGGAACGCACCTGGCCCGATGCCGTGCTGACGAAGGCCCCGATCTGGCTGTCGACCGACCTGCGCGATGGGAACCAGGCGCTGGTCGAGCCCATGGACATCGAGCGCAAGATGCGCATGTTCGAGATGCTGGTGAAGATCGGCTTCAAGGAGATCGAGGTCGGCTTCCCGTCGGCCTCGCAGGTCGAATTCGATTTCGTGCGCCGCCTGATCGAAGAAGACCGCATCCCCGACGACGTGACGATCCAGGTGCTCACGCAGGCCCGCGACCACCTCATCGAACGCACCTTCGAGGCCCTGCAGGGTGCGCCGCGCGCCATCGTCCATCTCTACAACGCCGTCGCACCGATCATGCGGCGCGTCGTGCTCGGGATGGACGAGGACGGCATCGTCGAACTCGCCGCCAGCCATGCGCGCCAGTTCAACGAGCATGCCGCCCGACAGCCGCACACGCACTGGACCTTCCAGTACTCGCCGGAGATGTTCTCGGGCACCGACCTGGCGTTCTCCAAGCGCGTGGTCGATGCGGTCACCGAAGTGTGGGCGCCGACGAGCGAACGCAAGTGCATCGTGAACCTGCCCTCGACCGTCGAACATTCGACGCCGAACATCTTCGCGGACATGATCGAGTGGATGCACCGCAACCTGGCGCGGCGCGATGCGATCGTGCTGTCGGTCCATCCGCACAACGACCGTGGCACCGGCACGGCGGCTGCCGAGTTCGCCGTCATGGCGGGCGCCGATCGCCTCGAAGGCTGCCTGTTCGGCAACGGCGAGCGCACGGGCAACCTCGATCTGGTGAACGTCGCGCTCAACCTCTACACGCAGGGCGTGGCACCCGGGCTCGATTTCTCGAACATCGACGAGATCCGCGCCACGGTCGAGCACTGCAACCAGATCCCGGTCCACCCGCGCCATCCGTACGTGGGCGACCTGGTCTACACGTCGTTTTCGGGCTCGCACCAGGATGCGATCAAGAAGGCGTTCTCCGCGCGTCGCGATGGCGAGTTCTGGGACATTCCCTATCTGCCCATCGACCCGAAGGACGTGGGCCGCAGCTACGAAGCGGTCATCCGCGTCAACAGCCAGTCCGGCAAGGGCGGCATCTCGTATTTGCTCGAGAGCGAGTACGGCCTGGAATTGCCGCGCCGCCTGCAGATCGAGTTCAGCCAGGCTGTCCAGCGCGTCATGGACGTGGAGGGTAAGGAGCTCTCGGCGGCCCGGCTCTGGCAGATCTTCCGCGACGAGTACAGGATGGATTCGGCCCAGGGACTCCAGCATCGCGTGATGGAAGCCGAAGGCGAGGGCGCGAACGCGGTCGTGCGCCTGCGCGGCGACCTGCAGTGGGGTGGCGAAATTCGCCGCGTCGACGGCCGCGGTAACGGACCCATCGACGCCTTCAGCCGCGCCATGGCCGAAGCGACCGGCCACACGGTCCGCGTGATCGACTACCACCAGCATGCCATCGGCGCCGGTGCGGACGCCCGCTCGGTGGCCTACATCGAGCTGTGCGTGGACGACTCGCAGACGGTCTTCGGCGTGGGCATCGATGCCGACACGACGGCGGCGTCGCTGCGCGCCATCGTCTCGGGCGTCGAGCGTGCCCTCGGGCAGGGCCGGGCGCACGGTGCGCCCGCGGCACAATCCGAGGTGACAGCCGCCTGAGCCACCGGGCAGGGCAGTGCACCGAATCCAGGAGAACACGATGACCGACAAGCTGATCATTTTCGACACCACCCTGCGCGACGGCGAACAGTCGCCCGGCGCCTCGATGACGCGCGACGAGAAGCTGCGTATCGCCAGGCAACTGGAGCGACTGAAGGTCGACGTCATCGAAGCGGGCTTTCCGGCCAGCTCGAACGGCGACTTCGAGGCCGTCCAGGCGATCGCCAATGCGATCAAGGAATCGACGGTGTGCGGCCTGTCGCGTGCCAACGACCGCGACATCTCCCGTGCGGCGGAGGCCCTGAAGGGCGCGGTCCAAGGCCGCATCCACACCTTCATCGCGACGTCGCCGCTGCACATGGAAAAGAAGCTTCGCATGACGCCCGACGAGGTGCACGAGCAGGCCAAGCTGGCGGTGCGGTTCGCGCGCAACAAGGTCGCCGACGTGGAGTTCAGCCCGGAAGACGGCTACCGCAGCGACGTGGACTTCCTCTGCCGTGTGCTCGAGACGGTGATCGCCGAGGGTGCGACCACCATCAACGTGCCCGACACCGTGGGCTACGCCATCCCCGAGCTCTACGGCAACTTCATCCGGACGCTGCGCGAGCGCATTCCCAACAGCGACAAGGCGATCTGGTCGGTGCATTGCCACAACGACCTGGGCATGGCGGTGGCCAACTCGCTGGCCGGCGTGAAGATCGGCGGCGCGCGCCAGGTCGAGTGCACGATCAACGGCCTGGGCGAGCGTGCCGGCAACTGCTCGCTCGAAGAGATCGTGATGGCGGTGAAGACCCGCAAGGACTACTTCGGGCTGGAACTGGGCATCGACACCCAGCACATCGTGGCGGCCAGCCGCATGGTCAGCCAGACCACCGGCTTCGTCGTGCAGCCCAACAAGGCCGTGGTCGGCGCCAACGCCTTCGCCCATGCCTCGGGCATCCATCAGGACGGCGTGCTCAAAGCGCGCGACACCTACGAGATCATGCGGGCCGAGGACGTGGGCTGGACGGCCAACAAGATCGTGCTGGGCAAGCTCTCGGGCCGCAATGCCTTCAAGCAGCGCCTGCAGGAGTTGGGCGTGACCATGGAGAGCGAAGCCGACATCAATGCGGCCTTCCTGCGCTTCAAGGAGCTGGCCGACCGCAAGGCCGAAATTTTCGACGAGGACATCCTCGCGCTCGTCAGCGCGGAGGAGGGCTCGAACGTTGGTGAGCAGTTTGGCTTCGTGTCGCTCTCGCAGCACAGCGAAACCGGCGAGCGGCCTCATGCCCGGGTGGTTTTCACCGTCCAGGGCAGGGAGGTGACCGGCGAGTCGGACGGCAATGGCCCGGTCGATGCTTCCTTGAAGGCGATCGAGTCGCATGTGAAGAGCGGCGCCGAGATGGTGTTGTATTCGGTCAACGCGATCAGCGGTTCGACCGAGAGCCAGGGAGAGGTGACCGTGCGGCTGCAGAACGCTGGCCGGGTGGTCAACGGCGTGGGTGCCGATCCCGACATCGTGGTCGCATCCGCCAAGGCATATCTCAGCGCCCTCAACAAGTTACAGAGCCAAGCTGAGAGAGTGGCAGCGCAGGGATAGGTTTTACGGGGTCCTTTGCTTTCGATTGAAGAAGAGGACGCAAGTAACTGATATTGCGTGCCTTTTTTGATTTCGATAGACTGCGGCCCTCACGTCCATCGCCGCTGGAGATTTTTGATGCCCGAAGCCCCTGTGCAACTCGCTTCCTCCCGGCGTTTCCACACCCCCCTCAAGCTGATCGCCGTCGCGCTGTGCGCCACGGCGTTTTTGCTGCCCGGTGCCCATGCCGCAGCCAAGAAGGCGGTGCCGGCGGCCGGCAAGAAGGCCACCGTCGCCGCCGGAGAGGGCAAGCGTTCCGGCAAGGCCGCCCACGCGGCCAAGGCGGAAGCCAAGAGCAGCCGGGTCGCGTCTTCCAAGCGCACCACCAAGGCGGAGCCGGCCGAGCGCGTGGTCCGCGGCGGCCGCAACGTCGTCGCTTCCATCCACAAGAAGAACGGCAAGACCGTGGTCGCCGTGCAGCGGCGCTCTGTGGTGCGCGTGGCCGAGGCGCCGCCGCGCCTGTCCTTCGGCCAGATAGCCGGCCTGCACACGACCGAGGACGCCCTCGACCTGAAGTCCAGCGCCGCCCTCGTGATCGACCAGGACACGCGCGAAGTGCTCTTCAGCAAGAACGACCACGCCGTGCTGCCCATTGCGTCGCTCACCAAGCTGATGACGGGCCTGCTGATCAGCGAAGCGCAACTGCCGATGGATGAACTCATCACCATCACGCAGGACGACGTCGATACCGAGAAGGGCAGCCGTTCGCGCCTGACCGTGGGCACGACCCTTTCGCGCGGTGAACTGCTGCACCTGGCGCTCATGTCGAGCGAGAACCGGGCTGCGCATGCGCTGGGCCGCACCTACCCCGGCGGCCTGTCGACCTTCGTCAGCGTCATGAACGCCAAGGCCAAGATGCTGGGCATGCGCGATACCCGCTATGTCGAGCCGACCGGGCTGTCCTTCCACAACCAGTCCACGGCGCAGGACCTGGCCGTGCTGGTCAGTGCCGCTTCGGCCGACTCGCTAGTGCGCCAGCTTTCCACCTCGCCGGAACACCAGGTGGAAGTCGGCAACCGCGTCCTGCAGTACAACACCACCAACCGGCTCGTGCGCAGCCCCGAATGGGACATCGGCCTGCAGAAGACGGGATACATCTCCGAAGCCGGCCAGTGCCTGGTGATGCAGGCGAAGGTGGCGGGCCGCAAGCTGATCATGGTGTTCCTCGATTCGGCCGGCAAGTTCAGCCGCATCGCCGACGCCGAGCGCGTGCGTCGCTGGGTCGAGAACGGCCACATGATGCACACGGCCAGCGCCCAGATCGCCGGCGACTGAAAGCCGCGTTCGCCGGACGAACGAAGGGGCCCGAGGGCCCCTTTTTGCTGTTGGTGCGGAACGCGGGCGTCCTGGGCCCCGCCCTCGATTCGTGCCGCGTCAGGCCATCGTCCGCGAGGACGTCGCGTCGGCCCCGCTGCCCGACGCGCCATCGCCCGCGCCTCCGACATGGCCCAGGGCACTGGAAATCTCATTGGCCGTCGCCTGCAGCTTGGGCAGCCAGCCGTCGTCGAGGCGGTCGGCAGGCGCCGAAATGGACAGGCCGGCCACCAGCTTGCCCTGGTCGTCATAAATGCCGGCGGCCATGCAGCGCACGCCCAGTTCGAGCTCCTCGTTGTCGCGCGCGATGCCGTACTGGCGCGCCTTGGAGAGCTCGCGCTCCAGCGTCGGCAACTGCGTGATGCTGTTGCGGGTGTGGCCGGCGAGGCCGGTACGGGTGGCATAGCTGCGCACGCGCTGCGGGTCGTCGGCCGCCAGAAAGAGCTTGCCGGTGGAGGTGAGGTGCAGCGGTGCCCGACCACCGATGGCGCGAACCACCTGCATGCCCGAGCGTTCGCTGTAGGCGCGTTCGATGTACACGATCTCGTCGCCCTGGCGCATGCTCAGGTTGACCGGCTGCTGCGTGAGCTTGTGCAGCTCCCGCATGGGTGACAGCGCCGCATCGCGCACATTCAGCCGCGCCTTCACGAGGTTGCCCAGTTCCAGCAGCCGCATGCCCAGCCGGTAGCTGCCCGCCTCGGGTCGGTCGACGAAACGGCCGACGGCCAGGTCGTTGAGGATGCGGTGCGTGGTGGAGGGGTGCAGGCCGGTCTTCTCGCTGATCTCCTTGAGGGAGATGGCCTCCTCGCGCGAGGCCAGCACGTCGATCAGCGAGAACATCCGCTCGATCACCTGGATGACGGGGGTGGCGGGGACGTCAGCGTTGGCTTTTCTCATGGGATGGCGCGGAATGAGACACGCGCCATTTTATCTCGTGAAATTTTCCGGTGCTTGCCACTGCCCGTCCAGCAGCAGTTCGTGCGGCACGAAGCGCGCCTTGTAGTCCATCTTGGCACTGTCGCCGATCCAGTAGCCGAGATACACGTGGGGCAGACCGAGCTGCCTGGCCTGCGCGACTTGCCACAGCACGCCATAGGTGCCGTAGGCCGCCCCGTCCTCCGGCTCGTAGAAGGTGTAGACCGCCGAGATGCCGTCATTGAGCACGTCGAGGATGGACACCATCTTCAATGCGCCCGCGCTGCCGTCGGCCAGGGTCTCGCGGAACTCGACCAGGCGCGAGTTGACGCGACTTTGCAGCAGGAACTGGGTGTACTGGTCGATGCTGTCGTGGTCCATCCCGCCGCCCGCGTGGCGGCCATTCTGGTAGCGCAGGTACAGCTGATAGTGCTCGGGCACGAAGCACAGCTTGAGCACGCGGGCCTGCAGGCTCGCGTGCTGCTTGGCTGCGCGGCGCTGGCTGCGCGTGGGCCGGAAGCGATCGACGAGCACGCGCAGTGGCACGCAGGCCCGGCAACCGTCGCAGTAGGGCCGGTAGGTGAACATGCCGCTGCGGCGGAAACCGCCGAGCACCAGGTCCGAATAGGCGTCGTTGTTGATGAGGTGGCTGGGCGTGGCCACCTGCGAGCGTGCCTGCCGGTCCGGCAGGTAGCTGCACGGATAGGGCGCTGTCGCGTAGAACTGCAGCGTCTGGAGCGGAAGGTCCTTGAGGTGCGTCACGGGGAGACCGGGAAGGCGTCGCGCGGGATCACTCGGGTCGAGGCGGCAGGAGTTCGTTCCAGTATACGGGCTCGAAATCCCAAGCGGCGGGCGGCGGCAGCAGCCGGGCCGCTTCCACATGCGCCAGGAAGCGGCTGCGCGGCCACTCGCGCGCTCCAAGGCTCGCGAGGTGCCGCGTGTTCTGCTGGCAGTCGATCAGCCCGATGCCGTGTCGGCGACAGAAGCACACCAGTGCGGCCAACGCGATCTTCGAGGCGTCGGTGCGGTGCGCGAACATCGATTCGCCGAACATCGCGCGCCCGATCGCCACCCCGTACAGGCCGCCCACCAGTTCGCCGTCGACCCAGGTCTCCACGCTGTGGGCATGGCCGGCGCGATGCAGCCGGGTGTAGGCCTCCACCATCTCCGGCACGATCCAGGTGCCCGACTGCCCCTCGCGCGGCGCCTGCGCGCAGGCGGCGATCACCCGGTCGAAGGCATGGTCGATGCGGACCTCGAAGCGGCCGGCGTCGGCCCGAAAGGCCTGCAGCGTCTTGCGCAGCGACCGGTGCAGCCGGAACTCGGCCGTCGGCAGCACCATGCGTGGGTCCGGGCTCCACCAGAGGATCGGCTGGTCGTCGCTGAACCAGGGGAAGATGCCGTGGCTGTAGCTGTCCACCAGCGTTGCCACGTCCAGCGCGCCGCCGCCGGCCAGCAGGCCGGGCGCCGGATCGTCGGCGCCCCATGCCGCCGTGACCAGCGGAAAGGGCTGGCCCGGTTCGAGCCAGGGCAGGGGGCGGGGATGGGCGGTCAAGAGCAGGTCGGCGAAGGAACGGCCATTTTCTCCGAGCATCGCTTCCCGGACCGGGTGAATGGCGGCATGCACCCGTCGCCGTCAGCCATCCAGACGATGGCCGCTCGCGCGCGACGGGGCGCGCGCTGCAGGCCGGTCTGCCTGCGAGCCACCGCCTCGGCGCGCGCTCTCAGAAGCTCTCGAGCGGCAGCCCCACGTAGTTCTCGGCCAGCGACGTGGCGGCGGCCTGCGAATGCGCGAGGTAATCCAGTTCGGCTTCCTGGATCTTCTGGCCGAATTCGCCTGTGTCGGGAAAGCGATGCATGAGCGAGGTGAACCACCACGAGAAGCGCTCGGCCTTCCAGACCCGGCGCAGGCACAGGTCGGAGTAGCGGTCCAGCGCCGACGGGCTGTGGTCCCGGTAGTGGTGGATGAAGGCCTGCGACAGGTAGCCCACGTCGGCGGCCGCGAGGTTCAACCCCTTGGCGCCAGTGGGCGGCACGATGTGGGCAGCGTCGCCGGCCAGGAACAGGCGGCCGAAACGCATCGGCTCGGCAACGAAGCTGCGCAGCGGCGCGATGCTCTTCTCCAGCGAGGGGCCGGTCACCAGGTGCTCGCGGGCCTCGGGGTCGAGCCGGGCCCGCAGTTCGTCCCAGAAGGCCTCGTCGCTCCAGCGTTCGACCTTCTCCTCGACCGGAACCTGCACGTAGTAGCGGCTGCGCGTCGCGCTGCGCATGCTGCACAGCGCGAAGCCGCGCGAGGTGTTGGCGTAGATCAGTTCGTGCGAGACCGGTGGCACGTCGGCCAGCACGCCCAGCCAGCCGAAGGGGTACACCTTCTCGTAGAGGCGGATGGCGCCCGGCGGCACGCTGGCGCGGCTCACCCCGTGGTAGCCGTCGCAGCCGGCGATGTAGTCGCACTCGATCTCGTGCGTGGCCCCGTCCTTCTCGTAGCGCACGCGCGGGTGCTGGCCATCGAAGTCGTGCAGGCTCACGTTGGCGGCGCTGTACACGGTGGTCAACCCCTTGGCCGCGCGCGCTTCCATCAGGTCGCGCGTCACTTCGGTCTGGCCGTACACCGTCACGCGCTTGCCGCCCGTGAGTGCATGCATGTCGATGCGGTGCCGCGCCCCCTTGAAGAGCAGTTCGATGCCGTCGTGCGGCAGGCCCTCGGCCTTCGCGCGGGCGTCGACACCGGCCTGGGCCAGCAGGTCCATCGTGACCTGCTCCAGCACGCCGGCGCGGATGCGCCCGAGCACGTAGTCGCCGCTCTGGCGTTCGACGACGATGTTGTCGATGCCGGCGGCGTGCAGCAACTGGCCCAGCAGAAGGCCCGAGGGGCCCGCGCCGATGATCGCGACTTGGGTACGCATGTTCTGGTGTCTCCTGGGTGGGATGCGCCAAGCGTAGGGCGCCCGGCCCCGGCACGGCATGCGCCCCATGGGCCGAGTGTGCGATCATGGAACCGGCTGCGCGATCATCGCGCAAGCGCTGCTGTCCACCGACTTTCGATTGCTGCTTCCATGACCATCGCCAAGGCCGATTTCATCGAAGGCATCGCCAAGGGCATGGCCGTGCTGGAGAGCTTCGACACCGAACGCCAGCGCCTCAACGCCACCCTCGCGGCCGAGCGGGCCGGCATCACCCGCGCCGCGGCCCGGCGCCACCTGCTCACGCTGGCGCATCTGGGCTATCTCGAGACGGACGGCAGCTACTTCTGGATGGCGCCCAAGGTGCTGCGCTTCTCGGGCAGCTATCTGTCGTCGTCGCGGTTGCCGCGGGCCTTGCAACCCACGCTGAACCGGCTCGCTGCGCAGACGGGCGAGTCCTTCTCGGCGGTCGTGCTCGACGGCGAGGAGGTCGTCATCGTGGCACGCAGCGGCGCCTACGGTGCGCCCACCCGTGTGCTGGCCTATGGCCTGCACCTGGGAGCGCGGCTGCCGGCGCACGCCACGTCCACTGGCCATGTGCTGCTGGCGTCGCTGACGGCGCCACAGCTCACGCACTGGCTCAAGGGCCGGACGCTGGCCAGGCTCACGCCGCACACCATCACCCAGGCCCGGTTGCTGCGCCAGACGCTGGCTCGCGTGCGCAGGCAGGATCACTGTTTCGCCAGCGAGGAACACGAACTCGGCGTCCAGGCCCTGGCCGTGCCGTTGCGCGACATGCGCGGGCGGACGGTCGCGGCGCTGAACGTGGTGCTGTCCGGCGCGCGTCATTCCGAGGAGGCGCTGCAGCGCGACATGCTGCCGCTGCTCTTCGAGGCGGCGCGCGAGGTGCGCGCCATACTTTGACCTTCGCTGAACTTCGACCGTTACGACGCGCTCGAACCGTCCTTTCTCCAAGAGAACCGCCATGCGCCTGCTGCTGCTCGAAGACGACGTGATGATCGGTGAAGCCGTGCTCGATCTGCTGCGGGCCGAGCAGTACGCCGTCGACTGGGTCAAGGACGGCGAGACCGCCGAATCCGCGCTGCGCACGCAACAGTACGACCTGGTCCTGCTCGACCTCGGCCTGCCCCGCAAGGACGGCCTGGAGGTCCTGCGCGGCCTGCGGTCGCGCAAGCAGCGCATGCCGGTGCTGATCGCCACGGCGCGCGATTCGGTGCAGCAGCGCATCGAGGGGCTCGATGCCGGTGCCGACGACTACGTGCTCAAGCCCTACGACCTCGATGAATTGCTGGCACGCATCCGCGCGCTGCTGCGCCGCGCCTCCGGCCGGGCGGAGCCGGTGTACGAGCACATGGGCGTGGCCATCAACCCGAGCACGCGCGAGGTGACGGTCGAGGGCCGGCCCGTCGTGCTCTCCGCGCGCGAGTGGGCCGTGCTGGAGCCGCTGATCGCCCGCCCGGGCATGCTGCTGTCGCGCCAGCAGCTCGAGGAGAAGCTCTACAGCTGGAAGGACGAGATCAGCAGCAATGCGGTGGAGGTCTACATCCACGGCCTGCGCAAGAAACTCGGCGCCGACCTGATCCGCAACGTGCGCGGCGTGGGCTACATGGTGCCCAAGGAATGAGCGGGCCGACGCCTGCCGGCCTGGCACCGGCCTCGCGCCGCGCGGGCTCGCTGCGCGCCCGGCTGCTGTGGTTCCTGCTGGCGGCGATCGTGCTGGCGGGTGCCGTGCAGGCCCTGGTCACCTACCGCACGGTGCTGCGCGAGGCCGACGAGATCTTCGACTACCACATGCAGCAGATGGCGATGTCGCTGCGCTCGGGACTGCCGCCCAGCGCGGCCGTCAGCGGCCTTCGGGGCGGCGAGCAGAATTTCGAGTTCGTCGTGCAGGTATGGACTGCGGACGGCGAGCGCATCTTCGAGTCGGCGGAAGAGGCCGCGCTGCCCCAGCGTGCCGTGCTGGGTTTCTCCGACGTCAATGCGCGCGGGACCACGTACCGCGTCTTCTCGCTGCAGGCGCGGGGCCTCGTGATCCAGGTCGCGCAGGACATGGCCGCCCGCCGCCAGATGGCCGGCACGCTGGCCCTGCGCACCGTCGGGCCCGTGGTGCTGATGGCACCGATGCTCATGCTGGTGGTCTGGTGGGTGGTGAGCGGTTCGCTGGCGCCGGTGGCGCGTGTGCGCCGGCAGGTGGCAACGCGGCAAGCCGACGACCTGTCGCCGGTGAGCGAGGACGGCCTGCCGGAGGAGGTGCGTCCGCTGGTCCACGAGCTCAACCTGCTCTTCGACCGCGTGCGCCATGCCTTCGAGGCGCAGAAGCACTTCGTGGCCGATGCAGCCCACGAACTGCGCTCGCCCCTGGCCGCGCTCAAGCTGCAGGTGCAGGGCCTGCGACGGGCGCAGGACGACGGCGCCCGCGACGTGGCGGTGCAGCGCCTCTGGGCCGGCATCGACCGCGCGACCCGCCTGGTCGAACAGTTGCTCGCGTTGGCGCGCCAGGAGGCCAGCGCGGCCGCAGGTGCGCCGGGCGAGTCGGTCGACCTGGTGCAGGTGGCTCGCCTGGCGATCGGCGACGTGGTGCCCGCGGCGCAGGCGCGCCGCATCGACGTGGGCCTGGGCCGCGCCGATGCGGCGATCGTGCAGGGCCATCCCGAGGCACTGCGCATGATGGTGCGCAACCTGGCCGACAACGCGATCAAGTACACGCCCGAAGGCGGCCGGGTCGACGTGGAGATCGCGGCCACGCCGGCCGGCATCGAAGTGCACGTGGAAGACAGCGGGCCCGGCCTGCCCGAAGCCGAGCGCGAGCGTGTGCTGGACCGCTTCTACCGGTCGGGCGAACCGCAGGCGCCGGGCAGCGGCCTCGGCCTGGCCATCGTGCGCTCGGTGGCTCAATTGCATGGCGCGACCGTGCGCCTCGAGGCGTCGTCTCGCCTGGGTGGTCTGCGCGCTGTCGTGCTTTTTCCTGCGCTGTCGTTCAATCGCGCGGCATGAGCCCCGCGCGAGGCGCACGCACCATCGTGATGGCGTGAAAGGGGCAGGTGACAGCGCAGTCGCTGCACCCGGTGCAGCGGGCCGCATCCTGAAGCACCGAACGCTTGCGCCATTCGACGGCCTCGAGGGCCAGCACATGGGGCTCGCACGAGGCCACACACCAGCCGCAACCGGTACATCGCGCAGGGTCGATCGCCGGTTGCCAGCCCAGGCGAGACGGGGCAGCAGAGGGCGTCAGGGCGGCGAGCCTCGCATTGCGCATGGGTGCGATGCTGGCACATCCAGCGTGCACTGCGCCAGCGGTGCGAGATGTGCGGAAAAAGAAAAAGCCCACCATCGGGAGATGGTGGGCTTCAAGAAGCCCGAAGGCTTTTGTTTGGCTCCCCGACCTGGGCTCGAACCAGGGACCTACGGATTAACAGTCTGTTTTTGGCCTGAAATCAAGGTGCCTCAGTTGGCATATCTGTCCCGAGGAACAACGTAAGTTATTGATTTATATAGATCAAATGAATGCGGGCTGTATCATGGCAGTCTCATTGCATCCAAGCTGTATCGTGACATGAATCATGACAACAAAGGCGAAGTCAAGACGGCGTCGCCAAGTCTCCAACGGCGGGTCACCAAACCGCTGACCACCGCCAGCATCGCCGCTCTGAAGACCGGCCAAGTGCTCGCCGATGGCGCCATCCGGCCCGGCGCCGGCAGCCTCAAAATCCGCAAGCGCCAGACTTCCACCGGCGTGGTCGTCGAATGGCTTTTCGAGTACCAGTACGACAAGAAGACTGTGCGCCAAAGCCTAGGCCGCTACGCCACTGCCGAAACCAGTGGCGCAGTGGGCCTGACGCTTGCCCAGGCCCGACACGAAGCTGGTCGCCTTCAAGCCATGGTCCGCGCGGGCCAGAGTCCGAAAGAAGTGCGGGAGCGCCAGCGCCAAGACGCTGTCGATTTGCAGAAGAGCAAGGCCGAGGAAGCCGAGAAAGCGAAGACGCAGAGCTTTTCTGCGCTGCTAGCCGCCTACGTTGCCCATCTGCGGGCCAAAGGCAAGACCGACTCGGCGTACGACGCCGAAAACATCTTTGCCAACCATATTGAGGAGCCGTTTCCAAAGCTCGCGGCCATGCCCGCGGCGCAGATCAAAGCCGAGGACATCAAAACAATCCTCGCCCGCCTGGTCGGCCCGCATGTGGAGAAGAAGAAGGGGCGTACCGCCTTGAAGCTGCGTAGCTATGCCGCAGCTGCCTTCCGCTTGTTCATCGGTGCGAGGCTCGATCCGATGGCGCCGACCGCTGCTCATGATTTCGCTCTGACCTTCAACCCCGCAGCCGCGGTGCCGACCACACAGATGGCGACAGAGTTCAACCGTGCCGGTGACCGCAACCTCAAGGCCGACGAACTGCGGCTGTTCCTCGCCTACCTGTCCGCTCGCGACCAAGACCTGCCGAGCTTGGTGCTGTGGCTGCAGTTGGTCACAGGCGGCCAGCGCATCCAGCAGCTTTTGCGTCTGAACCACGGGGACATCAATGCTCAGACGATGGTGATCCGCGACGGCAAGGGCAAGCGGTCGACGCCCCGCTTGCATCTGCTGCCCATGATCCCGGAAATCCAAGAAGTCGTGGACCGGCTTCAGCTGATCAACCCGCAGACGAAGGATCTGGGGCTCGACACCCCACTGTTCTCCAGCCGTGAATCTGTCGTCGCGCCCGAAACCATCTCAGGGGTCGTGCGCGAGATATCCGATGCCATCTCGCTGGCGCACCCGGACATCAAGCCGTTCCGGGCTGGCGACCTGCGCCGCACGGCCGAGACGATCATGGCCGACACGCTCCACATCAGCCAGGACGACCGCGCCCAGCTTCTGAGTCACGGCCTAGGCGGCGTCCAACGCAAGCACTACGACAAAGGCGAACATCGACAGGCCAAGCTCAACGCCCTGCGCCTGTGGAATGACTTCATCGCCGACCTCTGCATGCGCGAAGCTGAGTCACCGCTGCTTGATCCCTGACTTTGTCGTCGGCCTGCCTTTCCGCGCTTCGACAAACGAGGGCAGTGCCCGTACTACGGTGCTTTGGCTATAGCGGCCCGCCGTTGATTTGTACTTCTTGCGAAGAACTTTCGTCAGTTCGCCCAGGGTAAGAGCTGTCGTGAAGAAGTCGCCGGCCTTGCGAACTTCGTGCGGGAAGTCTTCTGCCGCCCTATGGATGCTGTCTCTGACTGCTGCTGCAGCACCCCTCCCGCATACCCGTTCGGCATCATGCACGGGTGCGCGGCTTCTGGACGCCGAAGGCTTTGGGAAGCATTCGAGCCTCCACTGGAAGTGATAGGGCCAACCGCCGTTGCCCGGCTTGAGCAGCATCTGCTCCATGGTGAGTCCGTGCGCAATGGACTTCGGGGCCGAAAGCTCCCATCGGCTACCGCCACTCCATCCGCCGCTGGCGCTTTGTTGCTGCATCAGCCAGACCTTCTTCTCTTTGAAAGCTTTCCAGCGCCATCTCGCGAAACTGGTCACTGCCTTCTCGCAAATGGGTATGTCAGCTTGTTGAAACACGCGAATCCAGAGAACTGGCCATAGCTTTGAATCTGGTTCGACGAGCACCTCTTTCGTGGTGGCTCGCAGCCGAGTCAACTGGGTTTGCAACGCCGATGCATCCATGCCTTCAGGCAAGTGAACGCCGGGGATGTCGCCCTGGCCGAGCTTCAGATACGACGTCACCGCTTCTTTGAGCGCACGCTGCCGGTCCGTGCCAACGCCCTTCAGCAACAGGTAGAGGACGGCTTGGCGCTGATTCCACTCTGATTCCCAGATCTTCGGGGTCTTCGACCGCTGCTTCTTCTTGGTTGCCATAGTACCTGTACCTCCGTTCATACCTCTTGATTTTAGTTTCGGACGAAGCGGCCTCTATCGTTGTGGTTGAGGCGACTTGACCTCTAACTTGATTGAAAGGAATCGTGATGAAGCTGAAAGTGAGCAAACAACCACTCACGGCGGTCGCAGCTGTTTGGCGGGGCAATGACCCCGAGACGGGCTGGCCCAGGATCCGGTACGCGGGGCAGCCGTTCTACGGCTTCGGCACCATGACGGAAGCCGCTGATGCCGATGCCGCCAACGTTGTGCCGTTAAAGGTACCGGCAGCTGGCCTCATGGTGCGCTGCGCGACCACTGGCCGCATGATGCTGTTCGTCGGAGCGTTGTTACCGGCAAGTCGCGCCGTCGCATGGGCCGTGCTGCGTCAAATTGGGCAGGTTGCGCCGTCGAGCAGCCAGGCTCCAACGCCAGTTCCTGTAACGCCAGTGCCGGCGCTCAACGACGCACGACGTCGCCAGTTGGACTGGTTCGGCAAAGAGATGGTGCGGGTGCGGGCACTGCAAGCCGCTGGGATGGACCCGAGAGTGGGTCTGCGCTTCATGGTCAGCTATGTCGGCGAAAGCCGTGCCTCACTCCAGCGCAAGTTCGGCAAGGAGCTGCCCGTGCCGTCCAAGCGCGGGGGCCGCAACTTCTGGCCCCTGTCTCAGATAGACGCCTACGCAGCTGGCAAAAGCTCTGTGCTGAGCGGCCCGACTCAAGATGTCGCCGAGGAGGTGCCAGCATGAAAAGGGGAGTACCAAAGATCGCTTCGGTTCCTACCGCTGCGGAGGGTCTGATCATCGTGCGCACACCCAGCGACGTGGAGCCACTGGTGAGCATGATCATGCTCGACCAGATTGCTGGGGCACGTGGCGATCTGGGCATCCAGATGCCGAAGATCGACCGTGTGAGGTTCTTAGTCGGTGGTAGCCAAGCTGTGGTGTCACGCACTAAGCAGACAGTACTGCAGAGCATCGGGCACACCGATCGGTTGGAGTTCGTCGGCCTGCCTGAAGGCATCGGCACTGAACCGATTGCCCTGGAGCTACTGCCCGCCTGGTTGCCGAACCTGGAGGAAGTGAAGACCGCCCGCTGGTGGGTCGTTCGGCATGCCCTCTGCGGAGCCCCCACGCTGAATCTGTTCAAGGCTCTGGAGCGCATGCGCGCCAAGTTGCAGAAGGCGAAGTCACGTGGGCTAGTCATTCTGTCCACGGACGATGCGACGGACTGCAGCGGCCTCCAGTCGATGGCGGATGAGTATCTAACTGCCGAGGCGTGTGAGGACGGGCTCCGCGGGCGCTGTATCTCGTTCGAGAGCGCGGCGGCCGGCCCATTCACGCCGTTCACATCCGCCAAGGTCATGTGCTCGGTTCTGGGTACGGCAACTGGGCTGCGCTTCATGTTCGAGCCGTTCATTTCTTCGGAGTTGGACGTTCGCGTGATGGCACGGCTGCGCGGTGCTGGACGCACGTATGAGGCAGTCGGCAAGATCGTGAGCATGGACAAGTCAACGGTCTTGCGCCGGTTGCGTGGGGTCCGCATCCCCTCGGGTGCGGAGAACTCGGCCTGGCTCGAAGCGGTGAAAGATCACTATGGCAGCTAGAACTAGGAGCTTTCGCATGCAAAGCGGCGTGATACCGATTGAGGCGGTTCGGCCACCAACGGCGTTGCAACCGGCGTTGCAATCGGCGCAACATGTGCAACGGGCTGCGGCACTCTGTGCCGGGCCGCTCAGTGTGAATGCGCGGTGGACCGGCGGGGACGTGTGTTCCAGCCGGTCGGTCGATGGCTCTAATCAGTATGTAAATAGATGGTGGATGATCAACATACATCTACCGGTCCACATAGACCATCACCATCTACTACCTACCGGTGATGAATCTGATGACCAACAGCATGCACAGACAGTAGAGTGCAGCGACCTCGGCGCTCACTGCATGCGTCAGATGCAGGGCATCGTCGAGCTGCATCACAGCGCCGAGTTGCACTCAGCGCCATCTTCTTGCCGGCCGCCTCGGTTGCCGGTTTCTCAGTGATCGATCGCACTCAGCGACCGTGTAAATAACTTCGCATCGCCAGCCGCATCGGCGCCGCGAGCCCATCCCGCATTTCTCGTCTCTGACCTGGACCGGTCACGGTCAACGTCATTGGTGGAGCTTTGCCGTGGGCGCGGCTGCGTAGCGCGCGGTGCTTCATCGGCAGCCCATTCCGCGACGGCGGTCTGCCGCACTTCATTGAACCTGTTCTTGGTATGAAACTCAAACCCACCGTTCACCAGCCCGTGGTGGACAAGATTGCCTATCTCCTGGCCTGGGGCATGGACCCTGAAGACGACGTCGAGCAGTTGTTGTCCGACGTCGGCGAGCGGCTCAAGTCGGCGATTGCGCACGACCGCTGCAAGAAAGCCTACGTCAAGGGCCAGCGGTACAAGCTCAATTTCTGGGTCAAGCTCAATGGCGACAAGAATGATGCGCTGGTGCAGATCGGTCCGCTCCAAGACCGCCAGAAGGGCGGCATGCGCGTTGCCGTCAACCCCCGCAAGCTCGGCAACGGCGATGTTGAGCTGCTGCACCGCACGTTGCGCCGAATCGTCGGCCGCAGTTACTACAACCGCTTGATGCAAGCGCCATTGCTCAATGTGCTGCACATTGCTGTCGACATCGAGAACCTGAACCTGTCCCGCACGATCGTTCGCTACAAGCACGGCCATCGCATGACCGTGGTGTCTAAGGTCGTCAACCAGAAGTCTGCGTTGGTAGAAACCATGAACTTCGGCAGCGTCCCGTCCGACTACCAAACCGCCGTCTACGACAAGCGGACCGAGCGCCTACACCAGCTGGCGAAGAGCATGCTGCGCGATCGCGAAGCCGGCGCTCCCCTGAAAGCCAACAAGGTCAAGCAGCTCAGGGTTTTGCGCGGCGAGCCGCTGATGGTCCGTGTCGAGGTCAGGGGCCGCAAGCTGCACGGTATGCCGCTGCACAAACTGGACGGCCTCACGAACTTCTTCGGACGCTTCGAGTTCGTGGCGCTCGGCGGTGATCCGGCAAAGGCGCCGACGCTGACTCTGCAGGCGTTCATCTCGATGGTCTACCAGCTGGGGCTCAGGCCGGCGTTGGCCGCGTTCAAGAACACGCAGGGCGCGCGTGCGGTGCACAAGTTCTGGCACGACCGGCAGTGCGGCTGGTGGCAACCCGACGAGCTGTGGTCGCATGTGCCCGATGCGGTTCGCGCCACGCGTCTGTTCCCGCCAGCGGCGTTCGAGGTCGATGAGCGCGCTGATGACGGCCAGCCGGCCAACGAAGAAGAGGAGCGCGTGGCCCCGGTCTGCCGTCGGCGCCGTTGATTGGACGCAGCAACCCCCGGCAGCTTCGCCCGCATGCTGACCGGTGGTGGCTGTTCACTCGGCTCGATGGTCGATCCCAGGCAGCAAGCGTGCACCGCGGCTTGCGTGTCGGTCTGTAGACGGCGCCGGCGCAAAAAAGCGAGCGCCCGGCGCCCGACGAACGTGCTGACCGGAGCGCCCACGAAGGCAACTGCAGGCATGCAGTCTAACCGCAAACACTGTATAAAACGACAGTATGCAAGTGCGGATGCGGCGAAGGTTCAATGGTGGCGTGGAACTGACCGACAGCCAGTTCTGCACGCAACCATGGGTGTACGGGACGTTGATCCTGGGCCGGGATGCTCTGTACATCAAGGACGGACCGCTCAACGGCAATCCGCGACCCTACGGCGAGCTCTACCGTCCAAGCCTGAAGGCCGTGGCGATGGGCACGATCAGCTTCTCCGGAATCGAGCCATGCGGAAAGATCTGGGCGGCTCAGGTCCGGTACTGCGAAACGTACAACACAACGACACCGCTCGGCGCGTCAAAGAAGCCGGATGGAACGCTCGATGAGCGGAGGCGTGGTTCGCTGTAGTCGACTAAGGCTTCCGTGGAAAGACCAAGCCGCTAGGTGTACAAATCCACTGAGGGAGGGTGAAGCCGGCTCAGCTGGCCACGTCCCGAGTGTGGCAGCATCCGGCCTGCAGACGACACCCTAGGACGACAGCTTCCGGGCTCGGTCGGCGAGCACCAATAATCAAGCCTTGTATCAATGGACACAGAGGGGCCAGATGAAACTAGAAGAACTGCTGGGGGACAAGAACCGTAGTGAGGAAAAGGATGCTGTCCGCGAGTTCAGCACGTATTTGAAGGATGACCTTGGCTACCCCGCTAGTTCTATTCGGGCGGAAGTTTTCGTAGCGCCTGGTGCGGTAGCGGACCTTGCGGTTCTAGACCCAGCCACTTCTGCAATTCGGGCTCTAGTCGAGTTCAAGCGGGAGGTCGGGCAAAATGATCAAAGCCTTGAGCGAGGCATTCGGACAATTGAGCGGTACCTAAAGTCCCTCCCGCCAATCAATCAAGTACGCGCCTTTGTTGTTCTCTACGGTAGAGAACGCCAAAGAATTTACGAAGTTAGGGCGACTGCGACAAAACTCGATGCGGACGAAATCGCCAGCTTTCCGCGTTGGAAACGGCTGCGCGTCGAGGAAGGGAGTTCCTCCCAGACGTTCGCTAAGTTTGTGAGGTTTACTGGGGCTTTGGCTGAGGAGAGGCGGCTTCTCGACCGTATCCTCACCGAGTCTCGTAAGCACCTAGTTTCGTTGCTTGACGCGTCCACCGATGAACTGTCAGAGTCAGTGCTCTCGGAAGTCATTTCGCAGATAGATCTCCGCTTTTCAGACATTGCGTCGGTCGACGATGTGAAGCAGGAGGCAGAATTTCTTCAGTCCGTCCTGACTTTCTGCGACTTTCTTGACAGCTCACGCGTCCGCCTCGATGCATTTGGGGGAACTGAGGAAAGTGTCGGAGTTGAGTTGGAGAGCGCGTTCACTAATTTGGCGCAGGAACTACGAGGTGTTTTAGCCCGGCAGGAGATTCAGCGACTTCTTGCGTCATACAGACAAAGCGCGGAAGGGAGCATCCCACCTTCTCAACCGAAAGCGCGGCTCGACATCTTGATCGTCACCGCGATGGACGACCCCGAATACCGCGAAGTGCTCAAGATCCTCAGGGATCCCAAGAACGTGACGCCCTTTATGAACGCGAACCACGCGGTTTGCTTTGAAGGCGAGCTTGTTGGCGGCTCTGCGTCTGTCGTCGCCGCCACGCAAAATGACATGGGAATGGCCAATGCCGCTGTGCTGACCACGAAGCTCGTAAACCACTACCGTCCTTATCTGGTAGTGATGCTGGGGATCTCTGCCGGAGTCGATCCCAAAAACCAGGCGGTAGGTGACGTCATTGTGCCGACTCACACTTTCGATCTCGCACTGGGGAAACTAGAACGAGAAGGCAAGTGGTCCGTTTTTAAGCCGAAAACCTACCAAAAAGACGTGCGGGACCACTTCCCCTACTTCGCGCAACTTTTGGTGGCCAAGGATGATTTGGTTCTTCGTGAAGCCATCCAAGAAAGTTGGAACGTGAACAATCCAGCAAACAAGCTGAAATCGCCCCCTCGCATTCAACTCGGTGCCTTTGGGTCAGGGGGCACAGTGATTGCCGACCCAGAAGAGGTGAAGATTTATAAGTCCACAAACACCGCGATCATTGGTTTCGATATGGAGGCGCACGCCGTTGTCGTTGGGGCCGTTGAATCAGGCGTCAGTGAACGGGTGCAAGTCCTTGTGGCGAAGAGCATCTGCGACTTCGCGGGCAAGGACAAGAAAGTGAAGAAAGACGTGAAGCAACAACTTGCCGCTTTCACAAGTGCGCAGTTTTTTAGGTTGTTCTATTTAAAATACGTCTCAAATAGCCTTAAGAGAAACTAGCCCCTCTGCAAGTTCAAGTGAGCAGTGTGGGCTTCTTTCGGTTCGCCGGTGCGGATCATTCCTTTTTGAGTGACTGCCTCAGAGCATCGAACTTTGCCTCGCAAAGATCGCGACGAGCATAAACGGCTCCTGCCCTCTGGCGATTTCAAAGCCGCAAAAAAGCCATTGAACGTCGGAGCTCAGCAAGCTGCTACGGTCGGAGTCGCCCGGCCCCTGGGCGCCAAGTGGCGTTCCCAGTAACGGTCCACTCGAGCGATCGGTTCAGCAGCGGCGCTGCCTGCGACGCAGTACAAGCTTTTACGCTTGGTACTGCCGCGCTCGTACAAGCGCCACATCTTGCTCTTCGAGACTGAACCACTCGCCATTGATGCGCTTTGCCGAAAACATTCGGTGGTACGAGGCCTCAGCTGCAATGTGATCATCAAACCACGCGCAGAGCGGAATGGTGTACATGATGGGAAGCTTAACCCCGAAGCCATCGTGCCTGCGTCGCATCTATTGAGCTGATGTAGCCCAGGCGCTTTGTGGCGGCTCTCGCCAAGCCACAGAAAATTGAGGGGCCAAGACAAAGGTCCGGTTGTGGCCGGATTCCGCCCTTGAACTGTCAGGAAAGGTCCTAGCTGGCCCGAGCGAGACGCTCTCACATCGACGAGATCTACATGTTGGTCCTGTCAGCCTGTTCAATGACGGAACGCCAGTCGGGATTGGCGCGTTGAAGAAGGCCGACGGGACGCTCGATGGGGTGGGGGCGTGACGCGCCGTAGTAGGACCACGGCGGCTGCATAACGGCCAAGTCATTGGCTGTGCGAGACCGCGTACACCGGACGCTAAGGAGCGGGGAAGCTCAACCATCCGGCACTCGCGTGCTACCACGGCGATGTCGCGCGACTAATTTGAAGCTCCGTAACGCTCGGAGAATCGCATGCTCGACGACTTGAACGCACGCCGCAACCAACGTAACGCTAATACGCCAGCGTTACGTGCTCCACGCTCTTCCGCGAAAACCTCTCAGCGAATCGCGTACGGGGAGCCAACCCGTGTGGTCCGCATTCCTATGTCGCTGCTGCCGCGAGTTCACAAGATGCTTGCTCAAGCGCGCGCAGACGCGGCTGACAGCAGTTGGCTGAAGAAGCCGGGCCTTGGGCGCTAAAGCCAGACCTCGGCCATGCCCGTCTCGTTGCGCGCAACACAAGGACTTCAGGAATGCGATCAATCACACTCGAAATCGGCTTCTCCGATCTGCGCGGGACCGGCGACACCATGCCATGGCATCAGAGTCCGGATGCGGCGCGGCGTTCGGTGCTTGACCAGTACGAGCGGCGCGCCTTCTCGTTAAAGCAATGGAGCCGTCTTCGCGACAGCGAGGATTTGGGATCCGTCGGCTACGAGGTGTCTAGGCCGACCTGCGCAGCGGGGCCAGTCCTTGTCACGTTTCTCCACCACGGCCATGGATCGCCGCTCTCGATCCGCATCGCCGGCAGCTTTGGAGTCGAGACCGGTCAGGACGACGAGGACCTCGCGGAGCAACTCCGGTTTGTGCTCGGCTTGGACATGGACTGGATCTCGTGCGACGCGACACTGCAATCGATATGCACGAGGCTGTTTGTCACGCCTGCATCGAGGGCGAGCATCAGCATCAAGCGCGTCGGCGCATGCTAGCAAGCCCTTCGGCGGCCAAGAAAAGCACTTCGCTCATGACGGTAGTATGTCGGAGCCAGAATTGTCCGAGGCTCCGCTGGCATCCTTTGAGGCGATCAGCGCAACAGTCCAGTGACCGCCGACTTCCTGGCGCAGCCCCAGCAAGTCGTAGGTCTTGAGCATGCTGAGCAGCCCGGAATGCCCGTACGTCTGAGGTGAAAACGCCGGATCGGTGCGTCGCAAGTACGAGCCGAGTGCGCCGACGTGCACGCGGCCATCTGGCGTGTCGGCGGCTAGCAGGCTCACGGCGCTAACGACCGATTTGGGGCGTAGCTTAGGCTTCGGCGCTGGTGCTGGGGAAGCCGGCCGGGTGGGACTGGTCGGGCTGGCCGCGGATTCGGAGGGCTTCCACTCGAAGAACTGATCGCTTGCGTTGCGCAATGCGTCTGGCGTCTTCGCCTCACCAACGATGTGCACGGTAGCGCCGCGCTCGCGGAGCTTGCGGCAGAGGTAGGCGAAGTCCGAATCGCTGGTGACAATGCAGAACGTCTCAGCGCGCCCGTCGAACATAGCCTCCATGGCATCGAGAGCCAGCGCGATGTCAGCGGTGTTCTTGCCTGGCGCGTACTGGTATTGCAGGCATGGCGTGAACGCGAGGCGAACCAGCGCCTCCTGCCACTTGTTCGCGAGAGTCGTGTGGTTGCCATAGCCGCGTCGCAGTACCACGCGCCCAAACTGCGCGACCACACGCAGCGCGTGTTCCAGGATCTCGGGAGTTGTGTTGTCGCAATCGACGAGCACGGCCACGCGTGCGTTCGCACCTGCATCGAACTGAGCCATACCTGTCCTCTCCATCCGTTTGCACGCATGATAGGCGGGGCGGCTGTTGGAGCATGTGGCAGCAGGGGAGGGCGGACAAGCGGGGGCAGAGCTTTGCTGCCGATCGTCGATCTCCGGCTACCCCATGCCAAGTAGCCAGAGCTGACGCCACTCCAAGAAGCGGCGGAGTTCGCATGAAGTGGCTACCCGATTTGATGAATGTTTGTCGGGCGGATTGCGGCCCGTCAATGCCTCAGGTACTCGTAGACGCTCGCGCGGGAAATCCCAAGGATCTCGGCGATGTCCGTCTTCGGCATCCCCGCAGCTGCCATATCGCGCAGCGTTGTTTTGCCAGCTTCATCCAGAGCCGGCTTGCGCCCCTTGTAAACCCCCTTGGCCTTGGCAATCGCAATTCCCTCGCGCTGACGCTCGCGAATCAGCGCGCGCTCAAACTGCCCGACGGCTCCCAGCATCTGAAGCATCAACATCGAGTACGCCGCCTTGTGCGCGTCTTCATCGGACCCGGGTCGCTGGAACGTCAGCGCCTCTTTGATGAAAGTCACCGCGATGCCTTTGCCAGTCAGCGCCGTCACCACACGTTCCAGATCCGGCAGCGATCGGGAAAGCCGGTCCATCGAATGCACATACACATGGTCGCCCTCGCGCACGTGGCCGAGCATGGCTTGAAGCTGGGGCCGATGGACGTCTTTTCCGCTGGCCTTGTCCAGGAAGACTTTGTCCAGCTCAAGCCCTTCGAGCTGACGAGCTTCGTTCTGGTCGACGCTCGATACCCGGACATATCCGATTTTTTGGCCCGTCGCCGAGGGCTGCGGCTTCTTCGTCATCGTCGATCTCTCCATCATCAGGTGTGTATGGAAAGAATCTAAGAGGTCCTCTGGAATTTGTCGATAAATTCCTGGACCGACCCTAGCTAGACGCGTTTGGCCGGCCGGCGAAATGTCCATTTGAAGTACAGCCATGCTGGACGCGCTGGTTGTTCTGCTGCCGCCGCCGAAGCAGGGCGCCGGCTGGAGAAAATTCGGCGTTCAGAGGCGGCACGCATGCTGCCAAATCGGTCCACCAGCGCGTTTTTGGCTGCTCCAATGGTGTGGTGGCGTCACCGACCGCCGAATGGCCACGATCGACCCCATTGCGGCCGAAAAATTCTCGCTTTGTCGCCCCGGCCCTCCGAAGTTCGGACGATTTTGTCTGGTGGCGGTAGGGGGAATCCGCGCTGCGCGCCCATGTGCGCTCTACGTAGACATCTCTCGATCCGCGCGACGGCTTCAGCGCACGTTACTTTGGCACCTGCTTCGCTCGTATGGCAGGATTCGGCCATTCAGCCAGCACACCTGTTCCGCTCAAGTTTTTGCAGGTATCTCTATGCCGGGCCAGAAAACTCCTTCGCCGCTACCGAGTGCGCGCTCAAAGCGCGAGCCGGCATCTTTGCTGAGCAGAGGAGGGAGCCGTCGAGCGGTTGCTCCGACTCGCAGCGCGGAGGCCCAGCAGATCGGCGCCCAGGTGAGGGCGCTCCCGGTGGCGGCCGGCGCTAGCGCCGGTACCCTTTCCCGGGATTCGGGCGTCTCGCGCTCGATGCTTTCGCGCGTCGAAAACGGCTTGGTCAGCCCGTCCGTTGAGACGCTGGGGCGGCTGGCCGCGAGCCTGGGTGTGCCGGTGTCCCGCCTGGTTGGTGATCAGGCCCAGCGCCTGGATTCAGCCACGTTGCGGCAGGGCGGGGCATCCCAGTCGAGCGGGTGGGGTCAGTGGCGCACTATCGCTACGAACTGCTGGGCCACCAGCTCTCGGGCAACATCTTTGTCGAGCCCTACCTTGTGACCCTGGAGCCCGAGGCGCAGCCGTACACGGCGTTCCAGCATCCCGGCGTGAAGTTCATCCACCTGCTCACCGGGCGAGTGGTGTATCGCTATGGCGGCAAGACGGTGTCACTTGAGCCCGGTGCCACCTTGCTCTTTGATGGCCAGGCGCAGCACGGGATCGAGCAGATCCTGGAGCGGCCCGTCAGTTACCTTTCCGTGGTGTCTACGGTGCGGGGCTGAATGGATCTAGCTCGCGATCGTGGTTTTGCAGTTGGTGGAGCTTCGGGCTGGACCGGCGCCGCGGTACTTGCGGGCGTCTGCTTGTCGGCCAGTTGCACGGAACGGAGCCGAGAGAGCCCGAGGGGACAAAACTGCCCTGTCCAGTTCGCCCTGTCGGACTGGCCGCGCTTCACACGGATGTCAAGTCGTGTCCAATTCGACCCACCAATTCTGCAAGGCACGCGGATCAGTACGTCAATCCGAAGTCCACGGCTCGCCGCCCTCTGTCGCAAAGCGGCCCACTGCAGGTGTTTCCGGGCCAGGGCAGTTCGCCGACCGCTTGGCCGAGGGCTTGGAAGCTAGCAAAAAATGGACAATCAACGGATGTCACAGGTGATTCCTACATTGGGCGAGAACCGCGAAGAGGTGCTCGCGGAGATCCGGCGGCTGGAAGCGACGCGAGCCGTACTAGTTGAGCAGAAGATGCGGGCGCAGGCGGAAGAGCTGAAGGTGCTAGCCGACGCTTACGCACGGAAGTTGCAAGCCGCAAGTCTGTCGATCCGAGAAGGCATTGCGGCGCTGCGGCCGTACGAGAAGTCGATGAGTTCTAAATGCCGCCAAGCTTCCACGAGCAGCCGTCAAGCTGTCGACGGCATGTCAACAAGCCCGCTGCCTCAGCTCCAAGCGCAAGCGCGTACGGTCTTCGGCGACGATGCAGAGCAGTGGCTAGTTCGTCCGCATCCGCTGCTGGGCGGACGATCTCCACGCGATGCTGCTGCCCAACCCGAGGGGCTGGAAAAGATTCAGGCGCTGCTTACGGCATGAGCCGTATGCGGCGGCCGCAGTGCTGCATGCTGCCGCGCCGCCGGGGCAAAGAGTAAGGGCATGACTAGTGGTCGAGCTAGATGCGAGCCGCCGGTACTCGACCACCCCTGTTCATCCGCTGTGGGCAGAATTCGGCCCAAAAGCAGGCATCGGTACCGACCTCCAGCATTACATCGACTCGCGCTGTCATGATCTTCACCTCAACACATTGGCGCCATTCATCAGTAAGTGAGGTAAAGCATCCGCTGCTCGGCAGTGCCGTCCTGCTTGCCGGAGCTACAGCGTTTCTGTATAGCGCGAGCACCGCCTACATTGGAGGCTATCTCGGCATGCTCAAGCTGGATGCTGATGTGCTCGACAGGAACTTCCATCAGGTGCTCTACAGTGGAATGCTGGTGGCTTTCGGTCCAATCTCATGGATGTTGTGCACCGCGTTCCTTCTTTGCGGGTTTTACACGAGCGTCGTGTTCGGGTTGCTCCGGCCATATCTCAAGCGAGGCGTCACCGAGAAGCGTCGGATCCTGGCCATCAAACATCTCTTTGCTAGCCGCTCGCGCGGTTCGCGGGCTGAGCAGGACATGAAGCGCAGGGCTCGGGCGGTATTTGCCTGTCTGCTTCTGCTAGGTGCGTTCCTTCTCACCCTAGCCCATTTGGAGCGCAAGGGCCGACGTTCAGCCCAGGAAATGCTGCAACGACTTGGACAGGGACAAGCGCAAGTCTCTCAGATGGTGCGAGTGAAGATTGAGGATCAGCCTCGAACCCTGGCGCACTTAATGTGTGGCGCAAGGAACTGCGCAGGTCTCGAGGTTTCTACAGGGACGGTGTTCTATTACCCACAGACTGGTCACTCATTCCAGTATTTCCAGACGTCCGCTATCAGACGCTGATATTGGCCGCCGAAGCCGGCAGGAGGTTCAGAACGGCACGAGCGTGCGGCCAGTGAAGTCGTAGCTCGATTTCCGGCGCTCTGACGGGCTGATGAGATGAGCACGGAACCCTGCGACGCTGCCACTAATATAGGCGCCGCGTGGACCGGCGCCAATTCGCAGTCCGGGGATACCGACGGAAATGCCGATACCCGAGCCGGAGAAGTTGAAACGAACTGCGCCCACCCGGACGCTCCTCGCGAAGCTCAGGCCCATGACCCCTCCGATGATTTCAAGTTTGTTTGTTGCCCGGCGTTGTGTAGCTGAGCTTTGAAGCACCCACCAAGTACATGCTCAGCTGCGTCGGGAGATCAACCCCTCTTCTGATTCACTCGCTGCTCCGCTGCCCAGCAAAGCGTCGACACAAAGCATGATGCGCTTCTCGGCCTCGGCCGTCGTGCGTGCCTGGCCAATAAGGCGACTAACGCTGCGCGCAATCTCGCTGCGTGGCAGGCCCTCTGAGCTCCCAGACAGAACGTGGAAGACCATGGCCGACAGTTCTTCCTTGCATACATCCGCGGTCCGTCGACGAGAGGCATCCGATTCGTCGGCAACTCGGAAGCCAAAGAGCGACGAGCGGTCAGCATCTGCTGGCCACAGAAATACGTCATCCGCCTCGACTGTCTGCACAACGGCGCTCGGCATCAGCTCGCGCAGGCGCTCAACGATTCGCGCTCCGGTTCGCTCCAGCCCCCAAGCCCTGGCGACTCGTTGGTAGGCGATTCTTTCGGGAAGGGGGCCTTCGAGCTCGATGACCTGCTGAAGGTGCGATGTAAGTCTGTCCGAGGACTGCGCTTCGTAAAACGCAACCGGAGTTCCCGACTCCAACTGAGCGAGCGCATAGACAGTAGCTCCTGTGCCCATTGCGGTCTTAGGAGCAACCGCGCTCGGGGTCACCGCGCTGGCGAACAGGGTCTCTCGCTCTACCGCCGCCGGGTCGGGCGTTGGAAATGACAGGGCTTCCGGTGCTGAGCCGTCGAATGACTCCTCAACGGCCACCGACGTTTGAGCTTCGAGAGAGACCGCTTCGTCAGAAGCGCTCTCCTCGACGAGCCGCTCAAGCAAAAAACCAATTTTTTCGACCTCTCGCTCGGGATTCAACCACCAGTCCGTCGACCAGATGCGATGAATCTTCCAGCCAAGGTTCTCAAGCACATACTGGCGCAGCCTGTCACGGTCTCGGGCGGTAGGCGCCGTAGATAAAACTCGTCGCGCCGCCCTGTACTTCGTTGAACTTGAGCTTTTTGAAGCCCGAGATCTCGACTGCGATCTCGTAGTCCGGCTTGGGAAGCTTCAGCTCCCAGACCGTCCCGTCCGAGACACGCATCGACATCACATTGCCGACGGCATACCCTTTCGCATACGGAACGATCGGCACAGCCGCCCGCGTGGAGATCGCCTCGCTGACCAAATCCGCGGCCCACGTCTGCGCAGCGCCTGGTTGGCTCTTGAGGTAGTCCGGCAACGCGTTCAGCGCCTCAGGTGCCAGCTTGACCGAGGTAACCTGGAGGTATCTCGGTACGTTGGCCGGGATTTCCGCTTTCAGGACGTTGTTCACAAAGCGGCTGGTCAGCCCAGGCTTGCCATTGGCGCCCTGGAAAACCAGTCGAACCCGACCCATGATTTCGTCGGGCTGCGGTACGTGATCAAGGACGTCGATGTAGGCGAAGCTGATGGGATAGGCTCGCACGACGTTCATCGACTTGAAATCGAAGAACATGGTCTGCCCTCGAATCAGGACCGTCAGCTTTTGGTGCTGACCAATCTGCTCGACGGAAACCGTCTCCGAGCCGATCACCAGAGCCACAGCCAATGCTTGCGTCCGTCCCTTGAGTTCGTCGATGTGGGGAACGACCCGCAATTGACTTGACGGGGTGGATGTCAGCGATCGGAAGAGCTGCTGGCCGATCGGCGAACCGGCTGCGAGTTGTTCCTCCTCGTACCGTTTCGAGTATGGGAAGCGCGCGGCAACAGTGCTGTCCGAGCCCGAATAAGCGATGCCTGCCAGCGCAACTTCGGTCGGTACTTGTGCATTCGCGCCGTGTGCCACCAGAGCAGAACACAGGATCAATAGGGCCGTCCGCCCCAAACCCGTCAAGCTAAACAGCCGCATTTGTAGGAAGAAACTTTTCGACTTACAAAGTTTAACACTTGTAGTCTTTTGCGTCCGAAAACTGGCGGACTGACCTGCCGACTACTCCTCAGTTTTGTTTAGATTGCATGGCTCTGCCGGCCTTTGGCACCTAGGCGGGGCGCGTTAGCCAACGGGTGGAGGGCTACCCGCGAAAGGTTGGCAAGCCGTCTCGATACTCGGCATAAAAGCCAGATGCAGTAGGCTGCGCGGTAATGCGCGGTGGTTGCGGGAAGCACAAGCTAGAGAATCGACCGAGCGGCTTCAACGAGAAGACACCGCTGGATGAGCGCCGGGAAGAGAGGCATTTGGCCGGTCGACTTCTTACATGAGCGTACGAAGTCGAGCAGAGGACCTTACCTTGGCGCAGCGGTCTGGCCGCTGGCCATCGCAATGTCGTCGTGCACCAGCACGTTCATCCGGTTGACGGCGGTATCTTGTCTGAATTGCTTAAAAAAACAGCAAATTGCGTGATTTTCCGGTGCGAGACTCGTCAGTCTATTTTTGTCCGGATTTTATGATATACTGGATATAAGTCCAGTAATTCGCTGAATTTGCTTAAAATATAAGCAAAATCTGCATTTTTAGCCGGATAAATCGAGTTTTTTTGGCGGTTTCGGCTGCCGAGCTTGCTGGCCTAGCGCGGCTCGAATCCCTCGCAAATTCGACGCCGCGCCGATGAGTCTCCGGCCGCTTTCTTCGTGTCGAGGATTTGCCACGGGGCCCCACATTTGAGGAGTGGCGCGGCGATGCCCCGAACCCGAGCGTCGGTGCCTGGCTGAAGGCGCATGTAGCCTAGATGTGCCGGTCTTTCGGCTGGTCCTTCCAGTCGTTGCCGACCCCCGAACGAGCCCTGTGTGGCCTGTGAGGGCTTCATCGATGCCCAAACTGATGGTGTCGACCCAAGGGTTCGAGCTGCCTTCAACATGCGTGGGGTCGTGCCGTTGTACCCGATAGGGCGCCTGGCCTTCCGACCCACCTCTAGCCGGTGCAGGCCCTGCGACGGGTGAGTTAGTCCGAGCACCTCGATGCCGAGGGTCGTAGATCTGCTGCGTCATCCGAAGCTCCCGTGGCTCTTCGCCGATGAGCTGTCGCGGGCAATCCAGGCGGCGCTCAACGAGTTGGCTCTCGACACCCCGGCCGGGTACCGGCGTGGTCGAAGTTCTCTACGCCTGTAGGACTGGCTGGCCCTCGGCTGGCTGACCCGCCGTTTTCTTCTAGCGGCCGTCCGACTCTGGGCGGCCGTTCTTCCGCGCACTGATCGCTGCACCCCGGCGTATCCGACATGAATCGGAGGCTGGCGCACGTCCGTGCCTGTCGTTCATCTCTTCATTCACAAAGGACTGATCCATGTGCGATCTTCTGGACCCCACCGTGCCCCGCAAGCGCGCAACGCCGGCCGCGCCGTCGACCGCTGAGGCTCTGTTCCGACTCGGCAGCATCTACGCTACGCCCGGCGCTCTGGCACTGCTTGAACGCCACGGTACATGCGCCGCGACCTTGCTGGTGCGCCACCAAAGCGGCGACTTCGGCCACGTCGGCGCCGACAGCATCCGAGACAACCAGCAGGCGATCCAACACGGCAACCGCATCTTGAGCGTCTACCGGCTCTTGGACGACGCGGCGCTCGAGCGGATGACGCCGGCCGAACGCCGCCGTAGTCCTCAGGCCTGGATCATCACCGAGGCCGACCGCAGCGTGACCACCTTGCTGCTGCCGGAGGACTACTGATGTGGCGGGATCCCGAGATGCTGGCGCTCCGTCCAACCGGTTCACCCGGTACTTCGCTCCACTGCAGATCGGCCGGGTGCTCGCCACCCACTGCCAGCGCCAGGAAGTCGTGGAAGTCCATCTGCGTCAGAGCCACCTCGATGGCGCTTGCGCCCACCATGTTCTGGCCATGGCGTTGATTGCCATGGGCCTGGTCAAACGCAGCGCCGTGCTCAACATGAGTCACCGCCGGTACGGCCATGCCGCGGATCTGTATGCCGCGCTGGCCGACCACTGGATGGATGGGGCCTATGCCGCTGAAGTCGTCTATGCGATCCAGCAGCTGGACTTGCCGCTGGCCATGGACTGGATCGATGGCTTCGACCGGGGTGTGGACCGCTTCGCCGTCGACGCGCTGATGCTCGGTCGGCTGGTGATGCTGGCGTATGAGCGAAGCCAGCACAACCGGCACTGGGTGCTGGGTATCGGCTGCGGCGGGACCGCCGCCGGCAGGCAGCACCAGGTGGACACGCTGCTCACGCTCGATCCGTCGTTGGACGCGCTGCCCTTCGCCATCGGCAACGGTCAGTTCAAGACCGCGCGGACCGTGGACTTCGAGTCTCGGCGCACGTCGGTGCGGTGGGTCTACGAGACTGTCGAGGGCGTGGAGTCTGTCCGGCTGATGTCGGCGATCAGCTTGGCGGTTCGGCCGAGACTTCCGACCAAGCGCAGGCATTGACATGGCGCGGCGACCATCCAGGACCGAAGCCGAGCGTCCGATGCGGCAACTTCTGGCCGATCTGAGGGCGCTCGGCGCGGCAACGGCGGACGAGCTGACCAGTGCTCAGCAACATGAGCTGCACCAGCGCGTCAGCGAGAACGCGGCCACTGTCATGGCGGTGTGCCAGAACGGCTTGGCGGCGCTCGGGCATCTGCTGGCGCACGGCGCACCGGTCATCGAAGACGGGACGGTCGGCGCGGACTCGGTGGAGGCGCTGGGCTGGCTGATGGCTGAAGTGGGAGACTTGGCTGCCACTTGTGCCGCATTGTCAGCCGCCGCTCGTCGAACGACCTCGTGTTCCTGAGGCAGCTTCGGCTTTAGGGGGTGCCGGAAGATGGGCAAGCAGCTTGCGGACCTCTGCCCGTTCCGACTTGGTGGCGTGCGCGTACCGAAAGAGCAGCAGCGCCACTTCGTCTTCTGGTGCATACAGGAACGCGGCAGAGATACCGAGAACGGCTGCGAGGTTCTGGGCCGTGAGGTAGTCAGGTTTGTGCACCCCGAGTTCGTAGCGGTTGATTCGCGTGCTGGCGACGAATTCGTCAATCCCAGCGCGAATACCCAGCTGCTTCTGCGAAAGACCTGCAGCCATTCGCGCCTGCCTCAGCCGCTCTCCCCATTGCTTATCAGCTTCCGACATCCGTAGCTCTGCAAAAGGCTACGAGATTCGTAACTTCCGTATGATTCGGATACTACGAGTTTCGTAGCTTCTGGGGGCGGTCAACCACCTACAGAAGGAGAAACCCAATGAGCCAGAAACACACCATTCATCCGGAGGGAAAACGCCATGGCTTCTGATCTGCAACTCTTGCGCGTGGTCGCGTTCAACGCCGAGGGCCAGCCCGTGCTGGTTCCGCTGGAGCGTTGGAAGCTCCAATACAGCGAGCGGCGCGCAACCCTGGCACTCAAGTGTTCCGGCTACAGCCGCACGTACGACCTGCGCACCGAACTGGCTTCCGTCGCGCCGATGGACTCGCGCAAGAAGGTGTCGCTGGGCAAGACGCTGGGCCGCGTGGCGCTGACCGGCCTGGTTCACGGGCGCCATGGCGCAGCTGCCGATCTCCGGTGGGGTGGGCTCGACCGCGATGAGGTCGTGACGCTCATGCTGTTCTTCCGCGACACGACGACCGTACAGATCGACCTTGAGTCGGACGAAGTCCAAGCCTTGCTGGAAATGGTCCCGGAGTCGGTGGCGTCCGAAGAAGCGTACGAAGCGGCGACAGCCGTGGTGCGCCGGATCAACGCCATGGTCGAAGACGGTCCGCGTGTCGTGGGCGAACTGGACGCCAAGACTTCCAAGCTCGCCGATGAACTGGCGGCGCTGCGGCCCAAGGTGGAGAGCGGCGAGTCTTTCGACGAGCGCCAGGCCGCGCGCGAACGTTGGGGGACCATTGAGCGAGAGCTAGCAGAACTTCAGTCCACGCGAGTCGCGGTGGTCTATACCCTGGCGTTTCAGGGCAAGGACGGTGGCACGGCCCATGCCAAGCCAAGCGTGCCGTTGCCAGCAGCTGGAGCAGGGCAGGGGGGTGGCGCTGCGGCGGCCACGTCGGTCGCACCGCTGGCCACCGTGGCGCCGGCTCCGGTCTCGAGGCCGGCCGCTCCGATCCAACCCGCGGCAGCCCGACCATCGGTGCGAAGGAGTGGCCCCGGCATGGTGGTCAAGACGCTGGTCTTCGTGCTCGGCGCCTTCGTCGGCTGCGTCGCCGCGCTCATGTCGATGGTCTTCTTCGGACCGTGGGGCCTCATCCTGTCACCGGTGACCATCATCGGCGCCGGCTGGCTGGCGGTGAAGATGCTCAAGAACCTCATGAGCCGGTAGGCGGAGGCGTCATGATGAACTGGAGCGCCTGCGTATCGGTCGCCAGGGTCTTGGCATGGGCCGTGGCGACGGTGGTGGCTGCTTCGGCGGCCTACGCCCAGACTGCCAGTCCCCAGAACGCGGAGGCCGTGACCTGGGACAGCATCGTCTGCCGCCTTGGCAAATGTGAGCCGCTGAAGGTCAGGGGATACCTGTTCACGCAGCCGGGTGACAAAGCCGTGGTCATCTTGTCGCATGGCTCGGTCGGCGTCGACGCCAGGATCTTCGAGCGAGTGGACCGGCTGCGCGAAGTCGGCATCGCGGCGCTGGTGCCGGAGCACTGGGCATCGCGGGGTATCGGCGAAGTTCTCGGTGACCTGAAAGGTGCGCCGGCCAAGGGCGCCAGCGAGCTGAACTTGGCCTTCGACATCTACACGGCGGTTGCTTGGCTCAGGTCGGATCGTGGCTTTGCGAAGGTCGGCGCGCTCGGCGCGTCCTACGGTGGCGGCGCGCAGATCACGGTCCAGCAAGACTGGGCACGGACGGTCATCGAGAAGACAATGGCGTACCACTACAAGCAGCCATTCGTGGCCAAGCCGCTGGACGCGCAAGTCTCTATGTACGGCTTCTGTGGCTACCGCAACGCGCTACGTGACCGGTTCGACGGCACGCCGATCCTGTTCATCAATGGCGACAGGGACGAGATGACACCGGCCAAGCTGTGCGAGCAGTTGGTGCCGTGGATGAACGAGCGCGGCGGCAATGCCAGCATGGCGACATTAAAGGGCGCGTATCACGCGTTCGATGCGCGCGAGCGGGCGGCGTGGGTGCCGAAGGTCAAGCACATGGGCAAGTGCGATCTGGTAGTGGATGTTGGGGGGACGACCAACCTGACGACCGGTCATCTGACGGCTGATGCAGACTTCAATGTGGCGTTGCCAAAGGCTGTCGAGGAGTGTGCGACGGCTTGGGGATACACGAGCGGCAACTCTGGCGATCCGCAGATCGGTCAACCGGTGTGGCTGCCGTTTCTAAAGGCAAATCTCCAGTAGTTGACGGCGCGTACTCCAATCGCCGGTTTATGCCGCCCAGCCGAACTCCCTAATGATCAGGCCAATCGACTGCAGAGCCAATTCATCGTCGCCGTTCTCCGGTGGACGGCCTCCCTTGGCGTGCTGTACGTTTGGCTTTCCTCGGCTATGGAGTAGGGCAACGATTTGGGCAGCCTTCGCCACGCAGTAAAGCTCGAGCTTCTCAACTCTCTTGGCTAGGTCGCCAAGGTCCAGGCCGAACACGCTATCCCTTTCGTGCCCGGCCTGGACGAGCCATCTAGACAACAAGATCGTGAGCGCGGCTCGGCAATGGTCCACCACCGATGTCGGAGTCTCGCGAAACGCGGAGTTGAGGACGCGCTCAATCGCTTCAGCAACCGCTGGCCGATGCTCCGGCGCAACTTGCATATAGTCCAACGTCGGAATGATGGCGAACGCAGTGAGTGATTTGAGTGTGACCATCACCGACCCGTTAGCGAGTGCTTCGGTCTGGATGATCCGCCACGGAGATGCGGCTCTCGAATCACCAAGTGCCAGCGTCATGCCCTCACCGCGATTGGCCATGTTCAACAGAGGTTGGCACGCCGCGAAGGTGTAGAGGGTTTTGGCGACCCTGCCCCCGGCGCCGACTTGTCTCATCATGGGATCTTCGTATGGGTGCGGCCCAACCCGCTGCTGGTTTGGCTGCTGCTGCCCGGGTTGCGGTTCATACAGCCTGCCTCGGCGAGTCCGAGTGACCGGGTCGAATGAGTCCTCGCGAAAGAGCCATCTGAGGGGATCGACCGACAAGCCTCTTGGCAAGTCCTGCCAGTCAGCCTGCGCTGCAATCAGCTTCACCTGCGTGATGCTCGGGGTCGGAACCGTTGGAATGTCCGCCCTACCTAAGCCCTCGTAGACGAGTCCTGTGTTGTCGCAGACTCCCAAGTGCATATATCCTCGCGAACTTCGATTGAGACTGACATTGTCGGTTGCGGAATACGCAGGCCAATCACAAATCCGGCGCGTTGAACTGGACGAACCGTTGCGATGAAGCGATCGTCAGCGTTCGCGTGGCTCTGGAAATTGCGACATAGAAGAGCTTCGCTTGGGCTTGCCGCTCGTTGCCGAAGTGCGTTGCGTCTGGGATGACTACATGGTCGAATTCCAGGCCCTTCAAGAGCAGCGGTGTTGAGACGGTGCGTTTAGGCATCTTCCGGCCCGAATTGCTGACCCGTTGGCGGACGCTGAGAGTGGCCGCTGCCATCGTTTCGGCGCGCCCTGCAGCGACCTGCCGGGCCGCATGCTCGGCGTCCCGCCAGAGCTCGTTGCGGTACAGCTTCCACTTCGGACGCTTGCGAGCCAAGGAGAACAACTGAGTGACGGCTTCGGTGCCGTTGCCTTCGCCGACATCCGGGACCAATTCCCTCATTGCTTGCTGTATCGCGGCGTCTTCCGGATCGGGGGCTTCGCCGTCTGCGGCCGCCTTCTTGTGAAAGCAGTCCTCGCTTAGAGCAAGAAAGGCTTGAACTCGAGCGCGGCCGTCGGCGGCGCGATCCCAGGCAAATGCGAATTCTCTCAGACGGTTGGCCGCTATCTCTTCGATCGCCTGATAGCCGCCGTTGGCGGCCCTGGCTAGGCGGTAGCAAAGACCCTTGTTGCAATGTATGGCGGCGAAACTGCCCTCCTTGCCGTCGACGCCCTCGAACAGAACCCTCATGTCGAAGGCGTCGCCGGATTCGCGGTAGGTAATGCGAGGGTCGGCTAAGTCGATGACCTCGCCCTGCATGAGCTTCTCGCGTGTTTCTGCAATCCACTGCCCAAGCTCCGGGTTCTTGCCTGCCCAGCGGTGCGGAGTTTCGAGCGTTCCCGCGAGCGGGAAGCCTGAATGGATTTCGTTGTCCCAGCTCAGCGTCGCTCCTGCGAACTCGAAGATCCCCTGCATCGGGTCGCCGAAGATCAACGTAGGGACGATGCCGGAGAGCGCGATCGCGAGCTCGTGCTGCAACCCATGGCAATCTTGATACTCGTCGATCAGGATCCGATCGTAGGAGGACGAGACAACCTCGCGGACCGCCGGGACGCGCAACGCCCACGCCGCTCCGCGATAGAGCTGATTCCATTGTTCGCCGGTCTGTGGCATTCCATCCGGCGGCTGGGCCACGCCAGGGAAGGCATGGGTGTACCGCATGCACCAGCCGGCTAATGTGTCCACGGCCACCTGGGCATGAGGGATGCCAAGGCGCTTCAATCGCGAGCGAATCGCGTGCACGCCGGCGTGCGTGTGCGTCAGGATCAAGGCGCGGCAGCCCATCGCTGCCACGTTGGCAATGATCTCCGTCTTCCCGTGGCCCGCGGGGGCGACGACGGCGGCATTTCCCAACCGAAACAGCTCTGCCGCATCAGGCATACAGCCACGCCTCGACCTGGGCCAGCGTGGTCGCCAGCGGGGACGCGGCATTCGCCGCCGCGACCCGAGCGACCATCGGGGCAAGCCCTCGTCCGATGCGTTGATCCTTGAACCACTTCTTGCGGGCGGCGACTTCGGCCACGGCCTCGCGAAGCTGCGCGTCATTCAGCTCGGACATGAGAAACCAGTTCCCAAAATCGCCGCGAATGAGGTCAAGGCCAAGATCCGGCATGCGAATGTTCAGGTTGTCGTCGACGGCTGCGTCGCCACGCTCTTCCCGCGCATAGACGAGCAGCGCCTGCACGAGTTCATCGGTCGCGGCGGTGAAGATTGCCCGCTCCGTATTGAGGCCGCCGCCATACTCGAAGACGGGGATGCCTGCAACAAGCAAGGCGGCGACAGTTGCCGGGGCGAGGACGGTGTCGGAATCGCGAAACATGGCAGTCGGGTAGCCAAGCTCTGCCAGCGCGAGCGCCAGCGAGCTAGCCTGCTCACCGTTGCCGTCGGCGATCGCAGCTCCCAACTGCTCCATGGGCCGGCCTTGATGGCGTGCTGGCCAATCCTCGCGTAAGCCCAGCAGCAACCCCAGCTCTGTATTGCCTTCTGTCACGAGGATGCGCCGGGCGAATAACGCCCGCGGCGCGAAACGCATCAAAGGCCGGATCGGACCGGGGGAGGTCGGTTGGCCGATCGCGGTTGCTCGGCCCGGCCGGGCGGTTTGAACCACTCGCAGGCTTTCTGCGCCGGCTTCGCCCAATGCGACATCCGAATGCGTCGTCATCAGAGTCTGGCCGGTGGGCTTACGCTCTTCGAGCGCCTTTGCCTGGTCGGCTTTGAGCCGGGCAATCGCTCCGATGATCCGGTGCGGTTCGAGCCCGTGCTCGATCTCGTCGATCAGCACGACGGCGCCCTCAGCGATCGCTGACTTCTGGATCGCGAGCGTCGCTAGGCGCCGGGTGCCCAGCCCGGCCAGTCGAAGCGGGACGCCGCAGTCATACAGGGCGATTGAACCGGAGGACAGGCCCGACCGACCCAACTCCAGCCCAGGCTCGTATGAGCCTTCGACGTAAGCGCCAAGGCTCTTGGCGAAGCGTTCGGCCAGAGCCGCCGCATTAGCCAGCGATTCGATTTCTCCCAGGTTCGCGCTCGCCCGCGCTGCGCGGTAGGCCTCCGCCAAGCGAGCCGCCGCTTCCTTGTTATCGCCTGTCAGCCGCGCTAACACCGAGCCCTGGCCCCAAGCAAGGTGGCGCGCGTCCTCGCCGGAAAGGCGGACCAAGCCGAATAGGGCGCGATCGCGGTTCGACAGAGTGCGCGGATCTTCGACTCGGTCGCATACCAACTCCCACGCTGGTTCCATCGTGGCGTCCACGGTGAGGCGGACCGTAAGGACGGGCTCATCGTCATGCTCCGGCTCGTCGCGCAGTTCGCCAGCCGTCGTCCACCCCCGGATGTAGAGGCCGAGACGCTCATCGGATTTGAGGGCCCTGGACAGCTCGCCGACGGTGACCTGGATCACGATGGTGTTCGAGGTGTCGCAGTTTAGGAAGTCAGGTTCTGTGAACGAGAACCAGCGCGAGGAGAGGGCGGCCTCCACGGCGTCGAGCAATGTGGACTTGCCAGAGTCGCCCGAACCGATCAGGCAGCAGAAGGGTGAGCCTGGCTTCCAGTCCAAAGCGGAGATGCCTCGGAAGTTCGAGACGCTGATCTGCCTAACTTGCATTCGCCCCTTTCGATACACGCCAAGGCGACCTAGGGCTTTCCACCTAGTCGCTCGTATCTAAATGTATCGCAGTTGGGATGTTTTATCTGCCAGCGGTCGCGTAGGTGCCCTGACATACCTTTCGGTTACCGCATTGGAGCGGGTCACGGTGCGCACGATGAGCGTGCCGGGCGGCCCAGTCCGATACTCCGTTGGCATTTGCCAGGAAGGCCTCCAAGCGAGGCGCCACAAGCTCACCGAGTAGTTTCGGGCGTCTCAATTAAGTAGATTGGTGCAATCTGCCTCATCTGCTCGAAAGCGCAATCCTGAGTGCTCAATCGAACTCACTTCATCCAGAGTTGGATCGTGACATGGATCGTGACAAGAGAGACGTCCCGCACTGGCAAAAAAGAAAGCCCGCTATCGATTTGATAGCGGGCTTTTCAAGAGCCATGCGGCTTTCATTTGGCTCCCCGACCTGGGCTCGAACCAGGGACCTACGGATTAACAGTCCGGCGCTCTACCGACTGAGCTATCGGGGAATGAGCCCGCTAGTATAGCGTCAAAAATGCCGGCTTCGAAAGCGGCCCATCGATTTGTAGAAATGATGGGCTCGGGTCCGATGTTCGAAGGCGGGGTGGGCCTCAGCCGATGCGCACCGGCACGAAGATGCGGTCGTCACCGCGCTGGATCAGCAGCGCGACGGACTTGTCGGCCTTGGCCACCGCTTGGCGTACCTGGTCGATGCTCTTGGCCGGCGTGCCGTTGATTGCCAGCAGCACGTCGCCGGCCTGGATGCCGGCCAGTGCCGAGGGGCCTTGCGCGTCTTCGACCACCAGGCCGCTGTCCAGCGAAGTCTCGCGCTTCTCCTGCGGCTGCAGGGGCCGCAGCGCAAGGCCCAGCTTGCCCTGGCCTGCGGCATCGTCGGCCTTCGCGGTCTGCACCTTGTCGCTCGCATCGGCGAGCTTCGCGCTCAGTTGCTCGGGCGCGCCCTTGCGCCACACCTCGAGCGACACCTTCTGGCCCGGCGTCATCTGTCCGATGATGGCCGGCAGGTCACCCGAACTCACGATGGGCTGGCCATCCACCTTGAGGATCACGTCGCCGCTCTGCAGTCCGGCCTTCTCGGCGGCACTGCCCTTCTCGACGTTCGAGACCAGTGCGCCCTCGGGCTTGTCGAGCTTGAACGAATCGGCAAAGGTCTGGTTCACCTCCTGCACGGCGACGCCCAGCTTGGCGTGGCTGGCCTTGCCGGTCGCCACGATCTGGTCCTTGACCTTGGTCGCGATGTCGATCGGGATCGCGAAGGACACGCCTTGGTAGCCGCCGCTGCGGCTGTAGATCTGCGAGTTGATGCCCACCACCTCGCCGCGCGCATTGAACAGCGGGCCGCCCGAGTTGCCGGGGTTGATCGGCACGTCGGTCTGGATGAAGGGCGTGTAGCTGTCGTCGGGCAGCGAGCGGCCCTTGGCGCTCACCACGCCGGCCGTCACGGTGTTCTCGAAGCCGAAGGGCGAGCCGATGGCCAGCACCCATTCGCCGACCTTCAGGTCCTTCACGTTGCCGATCGGCACCGTGGGCAGGTTCTTCGCGTCGATCTTCAGCACGGCGATGTCGGTCTTCGGGTCGGAGCCGAGCACCTTGGCGCGGAACTCGCGGCGGTCGGTCAGCTTGACGGTGACCTCCTTGGCGTCCTTCACGACGTGGGCGTTGGTGAGGATGGTGCCGTCGGGGCTGATGATGAAGCCCGAGCCTTGTCCGCGTGTCGGCACTTCGCGTTGCTGCCCCTTGGGCATGTTGGGGCCGCGGAACTGCTGGAAGAACTCGTAGAGAGGGTCGTTGGGATCCAGGCCGGGGATGGCGGCGGCACCGTCCGCCGCCGCCGTCTTGGTGGTCCCGGTGACGCTGATGTTTACCACCGCCGGGCCGTTGCGCGCGGTGATGGTAGAGAAGTCAGGCGCTGCGATGGGGGCGACCATCGGCGTGGTGACGGGCGCGGGCTGGGCGCTGGCACGTGCGCTGGTGTAGGCCCCGGCGCCGGCGGCGCCGAGCACGCCCGCTGCCGCGAGCGCGAGGACGAGGCGCTGCGGGGTATTGATCGTCTTCATGGAGTTTCCTTTCGCGGTGTGGGTGTGGAACACGATGCGAAGGAATGTCGGGCGCAGCGCTTAGGCATGCCTTAAACCTGCGACGCCGCGGGGCCAGGCCTGGGCACGCGCGTCGGGCTGGAGAACAAAGGCCGGCAGCGCGAATGCCCACGGCAGCCGGCCGTGCCGGCGACTGGCCTCAGGCAGTGCGCGGGAAGCGCTCCAGCATCTGGCGGCCCAGCGCAGTGATCGCCGTGACCATGGCGGGTGGCTGGTGATGGCCGGAGAGGGTGCGGACCGGCCGCGGGATCTCGGCGCGCACATGGCCGGCGAGGATCAGCAAACGGACGGAGTCCACGTCTTCGCCGTCGGTCACGGCGATCGGCAGCCGTTCACGCGCGAGGCGATGCAGCAGTTCGATGGGCATGGGCCGAAGTATTGCCCGAGCCGCCGCCGGGGGCCACGCGAAGTCGACCAAAGCGGTATTTTTTCCCGCTTGAACAACGGCGCAGCATTGCGCGCCTGCGGTCACGGCGGGCCGCCACGCCGGCTTCGGCGCCAATGCGCGGCGGCCTGCTTCCGCGGCCCGATGTGCCCGGCTTCAGAGCGACGCCGTCAGGCCCAGCCGCAGCATTCGCGGCGCACCGGGGAACAGGTACACGTGGCCGTACTGGGTGGGCGACTCCTTCCAGTACCGGCGGTCGAACAGGTTTTCGACGCCCAGCGTCCAGGTGGTCGCGGTGCGGCCGATCTTCGTGTCGTAACGCAGGGCGGTGTCCACGCGGGTCCAGGCCGGCAGGCGCAGGCTGCCGTCGGCCAGCACATTGCGGCGGCCCTCGCGCGACAGCAGCGCCTGCAGCTCGAGCCCAGGCACGGCGGCAACGCGATAGGCGGCGCGCAGGCGCCAGACCTGCTCGGGCACGTTCACCGGTCGCTGGCCGTTGGCCTCGGGCGAGAAGCTGCTGCCGCGGCGCTTGGCGTCGATGAAGGTGGCGCCGCCGGCCAGGCGCCAGGGGCCGCTGGCCCACTGCGCGTTGGCCTCCAGCCCGCGGTGGCGCGCCGTACCGTCATAGCGGCCGGTGCACTCGGCCCCCGTGTTCTCGCAGGCGTCGATGTTGGTCATCGGCCGCACGATGTCGAAGTACGCCAGTTGCCAGTTCAGGCCTTGTGCCGGATTGCCGCTGCCGCCCTTGAGGCCCAGCTCCCACTGGCGCGAGGCCAGCGGCGGCAGCGCCTCGCCCGCGTTGGTGTACTGCTGCGGCTTGGCCGGCACGAGCTGCGATTCCACGCCCTTGCCCCAGCTCGCGTACGCCATGAGCTCGGGCCGCAGGGCGTAGCTGAGCGCGACCCAGGGCGTGGTCACGCCGTCCCGGTAGCCGGTGGGGCGCGTGCCGTCGGTGCGCACGCTGTCGCGCGCGAAGCGCGTGTGGCGCACGCCCACCCAAGTGGTCAAGCGCTCGGTCCAGCGGATGGCGTCCTGCACCGACAGCTCGGTGGAACGCTCGTCGCGGTTGGTGTTGGGCGAGGTGAGCGTCGGGTCGGCCGGCACGATCGCGGTGCCCCACACGTTGCCGCTGCCCACATAGTTGTAGGCCTGGTCCTGGAAGCGGTTGCGCACGCGGCTGGCCAGCAGGCCCACACTGACGTCGTGCTGCACGCCACCGGTGGCGAAGCGGCCCTTCAAGGCCAGGTTGCCCGCGCTCTGTCGCCGGCGTTCGTTCTCGCTGCGGAAATCGTAGAAGTCGAAGCTGCCGTCGGAGCAGTAGCGGTCGTAGCGCTCCTCCATGCTGCAGCCGAAGGCATAGGCCAGGCGGTCGTCGCTCTTCAGGCGCTGCTGCCCGACCTGTGCACTCCAGCGCCAGTCGGCGTTGAGCGCCTGGGTGAAGCGCACCGTGCCGGTGGTGGCATCGAAGACCGAGGGCTGCGACCACGGCTGGTTGTTGAGGTTCAGTCGTGGGTCGCCCGCACGCGGCAGCAGGTTGCCCAGCAGGCTGAAGCCGTTCTGGCTCGGCTGGGCCTTGTGGCTGGATTCGAACTCCGCCTCCAGCAGCGAGTCGCGCGTGAGGCGCCAGTCGGCCGCGAGCGAAAGCAAGTGCCGGTTGCCATCCAGGTCGAAGGTGCGTGGCCGCAGGTTCTCGCTCACCACGTTCAGGCGATAGCCGAACTGCCGATCCGCGCCGAAGCGGCCGCCCAGGTCGACGGCGCCCAGCAGGCTGCCGTGGCCCGAGACCTCGGTGCGTACCTCGCGCAGGTCCTGCTCGGTGGGGCGCTTGACCACGTAGTTCACCAGCCCCCCGGGCGCGCTGGTGCCGGCCTGGATGCCGCTGGTGCCGCGCAGGATCTCGACGCGCTCCTTGTTGTCCAGCGGAATGGCCGTTTCGGCGCTGATCGGCAGGCCCTCGCGCCGGTAGTTGAAGCGGTTGTCGAGCACGAAGCCGCGCACGCTCAGGAAGTCCCAGTAGCCGGCGGAGTTGTAGGCGTCGGTGACCGAGGCGTCGAACTGGGTGAGGTCGGCCAGCCGGCGCGCCCCGCTGGACCGCAGCTCGGTGCTGTCGATCACCGTGGCCGAGATCGGCACGTCCTTGAGCGGCAGGTCACCGAAGCCGCTCACGTCGGCAGAGGGCGGTGTGCCGCGCTCGTCGATGGTGACGGCCGGCAGCGTGTCTGCCGTGGGCGCCTGTGCCTGGACGGCGCCCGCCGCGACGAGCATGGCTGCCAGCGCGAGCGGCGTGGTCGCTGCAGGCCGGTGGGGCCTGGAACTTGGGGGGAAACGGTGCGAAATCGCCATGACGCTTTCAAGGACGCGATGGCAGGTGGGCGGGATGCGAGGGCCCGATGCACAGGCCGAGAGATGCTGTGCGGCCGACGGATCTGCTTCCCTGCGCGAGGATTACCTCAATCAGGTTCAAAGGGACTCTCTCAGTCCACCTCGCGGTGAACACCCCTAGCGGCCCCGGCGCGGCGACAGGCGCTGCACCGGGGTGGGTGGAGTTTAGCGGCCCGCGGCTGGCGGGTGCTGGGCGATGGCGTCGGTCAGCGCGCGCGCGGCACTTTCCGGATCGTCCGCCGCGACGAGGGCACGCACCACCGCCACCGAGCCCACGCCTGCCGCCATGGCCGCCGGCACGCGCGCCACGTCGAAGCCGCCGATGGCGACCAGCGGGTAGCCGCGCATGAGCTGCGCATAGCACTTCAGGCGCATGAGCCCCTGCGGTGCCGTCGCCATCTGCTTGAGCGTGGTGGGGAACACGGCGCCCAGCGCGATGTAGCTCGGGCTGACGGCATCGGCGCGCTGCATCTCCGCATAGCCATGGGTGCTCACGCCCAAGCGCAGCCCGGCGTTGCGGATGGCGTCGATGTCGGCCTCGGTGAGTGCGTCCAGGTCTTCCTGCCCCAGGTGCACCCCGTAGGCGCCGGCCTCGATGGCGGCCTGCCAGTGGTCGTTGATGAAGAGCAAGGCCGGCGTGCCCTGCACCGCGGCGACCGCGGCGCGCACTTCGGCCTGCACGGCCCTCGCGTCGCCGGACTTGAAGCGCAGCTGCACGGTCGGCACGCCGGCGCGCGCCATGCGGCCCACCCAGGCCGCGTCGGGCAGCACGGCATACAGGCCGAGCTGTTCGGGGCAGGGCCGGAAGGCGTCGTCGCGCGCCTGCGGCGGAAACTCGCGCAGGTCGAAATCCACCGGCGCGGCGGGCCAGCGCTGCGCCTCGAACAGGCCCAGCCGGCGGCTCTGCGCCTGCCAGGCGCGGGCCAGGCACTCGGCGTCGGCCTCGATGAAGCCCATCAGCGCCGCAGCCTGGCGCACGCCGCGGTACACCGGATCGTCCGAGCCATAGTGCTGCGGCACCACCGGCGGATGCGCGCCGAAGCGCGGCAGGTGCGCCGTGAGGACGGCCATCGCAATGCTGTTGGCGTCTTGGGTGTTCATGCGCGTCATCCGTGGTGGTGCCAGAAGGGGGTGCCCAGCACCGGCGTGCTGGGCTGCGCATTGTCGGCGGCGGCCATCGCGCCGGCGCGCCGCGCGGCACGGCCGGCCTGGACGGCGTCGGCGAAGGCGCCGGCCATCGCGACCGGGTCCTGCGCCAGCGCGACCGCGGTATTGAGCAGCACGCCGTCGTAGCCCCATTCCATCACCTGGCAGGCGTGCGAAGGCAGGCCGAGCCCGGCGTCGACCAGCATCGGCACGTCGAGGCGCTCGCGCAGCACCTGCAGCGCATAGGGGTTGACCGGCCCGCGTCCGGTGCCGATGGGCGCGGCCCAGGGCATCACGGCCTGGCAGCCGACGTCGACCAGCCGCTGGCACAGCACCAGGTCCTCGGTGCAGTAGGGCAGCACCTGGAAGCCGTCGGCGATGAGCAGCCGCGCCGCCTCCACCAGGTTGAGCGTGTCGGGCTGCAGGGTGTAGTCGTCGCCGATCAGCTCGAGCTTGATCCAGGGCGTCTCGAACACCTCGCGCGCCATCTGTGCCGTGGCGATCACTTCCTGGATCGTGTGGCAGCCCGCGGTGTTGGGCAGCACGGGCACGTCCAGCCGCCTGAGCAGGGCCCAGAAGTCGCTGCCCGCGGCTGCGCCTTCGGCCGTGGCGCCCTGGCGGCGCAGCGAGGCCGTCAGCATGGCCGGCCGGGCGCGCCGCACGGCCGCCTCCAGCACATCGGGTGAGGGGTAGCGCGCCGTGCCCAGCAGCAGCCGGCTGTCGAAGTGCTGGCCGTACAGGACCATCGGTTCTTGGGGCGTGTCGGGCATCGCCATGGATCAGCCTCCCGTCACCGGCCGGATGACCTCGACATCGTCGCCATCGCTCAGCCTGCGCTGTGCGTAGGCCGAGCGCGGCACGAACTCGCGGTTGACCGCGGCGGCGAAGGGCGGCTGCGGCGCCAGCAGCGCGATGGCTTCGGCCAGGGTGGCGGGCGCGTCGAGTTCGCGCGGCTCGCCGTTGAGCAGGATGTTCACGTCCGGGTCTCCTCGTCGCCGCAGCGACCGTCGGTCTCGATGTCGATCTCGAATTCGCGCGCCAGCGTCGGCGCGTCGCCGGCCAGGCACTGCCAGACCGCGTCGAGCAGGGCCGGCGCAATCATGAACCCGTGGCGGTACAGGCCATTGACCTGCAGCACGCGCGGCGCGTGCCAGCGCAGCGCGGGCCGGTTGTCGGGCAGGGTGGGGCGGCACTGGGTGGCGATCTCCACGATGCGCGCCTCGCCGAAGCCCGGGTGCACCGCGTAGGCGGCGCTCAGCAGCTCCATGGTCGAGCGCACGCTGGCGGGCGACATGTCCTGCGATTCGATCTCGGTCGCGCCGATCACGAACAGGTGGTCGGGCTTGGGCGCGATGTAGAGCGGATAGCGCGGATGCACCAGCCGCGTCGGGCGGTGCAGCTCGACGTCGGGCGCATGCACGCGGATGACCTCGCCGCGCACGCCGCGCACTTGCGGCCACTCGGCGCGGGCGCCCAGGCCGCGGCAGTCGACCACGCGGGCGTCGGGCCCGGGCGCGAAGTCGTCCGGCGAGCGGGGGCTGTGCCAGTGCAGCGTCACCCGGCTGTCGGCTTCGAGGCCCGCGCGCAGCGCATCCAGCAGTCCGCGGTTGTCGAGCTGGCCCTCGCCCGGCAGCCACCAGCCACGCATGAAGCGCCCGGCCAGCGCGGGTTCCAGGGCTGCGAGCGCGGGCGCGTCGAGCGGCTGCATGGGCGCCAGGCCGTCCACCGTGGCTTGCGTGCGGCGCAGCGTGCCGGCCAGGCGCTCGGCCTCGGCCGCGTCCTGCCGGTGCCACACGATGAGGGTGCCCGCCTGCTGGAAGAACACCGGCCGTGGCAGCGGCGCCAGCAACTGCGGCCAGCGCGCGAGGCTGTGCAGCCCCATGCGCACCAGTGCCGGCGGTGCCACGGCCGATTCGGCCAGCGGCGCCAGCATGGCGGCCGCCACGCGTGCCGCGGCCTGGTCGGCCTCGGGGCCGCCCGCATCGTGCACCGACACCTCGCAGCCGGCGCGCGCCAGCGCCAGCGCGACGAGCCGGCCCATCAGCCCGGCACCGAGCACGTGGGCTTGGCGAAAAGGCAGCGGCGCGCTGTTCACGCGAGCCCCCGGCGGCCGTGGCCGATAATTTTTCGGTGAGCACACCTTCCACGTCCCCCGCACCGGCGTCGCGCTACGTCCGCGTGCTGTCCATCGCCGGCTCCGACAGCGGCGGCGGCGCCGGCATCCAGGCCGACCTCAAGACCTTCGCCGCGCTGGGCTGCTACGGGATGACGGCGATCACCGCACTCACGGCGCAGAACACGTGCGGCGTGAGCGGCATCCACGCCGTGCCGGCGGCCTTCCTGAAGGCGCAACTGCAGGCCGTGATCGAGGACATCGGCGTCGATGCCGTCAAGCTCGGCATGCTGCACGCGCCGAAGGTGGTGGACGTGGTCGCCTGGGCCATCGACCACTATGCGCTGCAACGCGTGGTGCTCGATCCTGTGATGGTCGCCACCAGCGGCGACCGGCTGATCGCCCAGGAGACGGTGCAGGTCATCGTGCGCGAGCTGTTCCCGCGTGCGACCGTCGTCACGCCCAACCTCGACGAGGCGGCGCTGCTGGTGGGCCATGGGATTGGCGATGCGGGCGACATGCAGGCCGCGGCGGCCGAACTGCTCTCGCTGGGCGCGCAGGCCGTGCTGCTCAAGGGCGGCCACCTGCCGGGCGAGGAGGTGGTGGACCTGCTCGCACGGCACGATGCACCGCCGCTGCGCTGGCACGCGCCGCGCATCGCGAGCCGCAACCTGCACGGCACCGGCTGCACGCTGTCGTCGGCCATTGCCTGCGGGCTGGCGCATGGCGACGATCTGCCGCAGGCGGTGGCGGCCGCCCACGCCTACGTGCAGGCGGCCATGCGCGCCGGTGCGCAGGTCGTCACGGGGCAGGGCCATGGTCCGCTCAACCATGGCTTCGCGCCGCGGCCAGCGCAGTTGGTGCCGCTGGACGTGCGCGGGTAAGGCGCGCCAGCACGAAAGTCGCCGCCAGCGTCGGCAGCGCCGAGCCGGCCTGGGGCGCCCAGGCCGCCAGGCCGTGGTACAGGGCGATTCCGCCGATCCACAGCGCCGCCGTCACCGGCGCCACGCGCCGCGTGCTTGCGGGCGCGGCGCCGTTACCCAGCCGCCCGAGGATCACGCCGTACAGCGGCACGAACACCGAACTCAGCACCAGCAAGAAGGGCTCCAGCGTGTGCATGGGCAGCACCAGCGCGAGCCCCGTGCACAGCAGCGCCAGGCCCAGGCTCCAGCGCCGGACGCTCCAGTGCGGCCGCAGGCTGTGCGCCGACACCGCGCCCGAATAGACGTCGCCGTACGCGTTGTCCAGCTCGTCGATGAGGATGAGGCCCAGCGCCACCAGGCCGCCCTGCGCCAGCAGCAGCGCGCTGACCAGGCCGGTGCCGGGCTCGGCCACGCTCACCACCATCACGCCCAGCGCATAGCACCAGATGTTGGCCACCGCATAGCCCAGCCAGGTGCCGCCGAAGGCGCCGCCCAGGCCGCGGCTTGCGCGCCGGCCATGGCGCGCGTAGTCGGCCACCAGCGGCAGCCAGGACACGGGCATCGCGATCACCAGGTCCATCGCGCCGAACAGCCCCAGGCTGCCGTCGCCCGGCCGTGACCAGAAGGCGCCCCAGCCCTGGGCATGCAGCCGGGTCGCGAACTGCCAGCTCAGCCACAGCAGCGACAGCACCACCAGCGGCAGGCCGAAGCGGCTCACGAAGCGGCGCACCAGCGTCACCATCGAGCCGCCCAGCAGCGCCAGCAGCACCGCGCCCCACAGCAGCGTCGGCAGCAGCGTGCCGAGCCAGCCGGTGGTCGTCCATCCGGTCGCTTGCGCCGCGATGGCCTGCGTCCCCTCGCGCATCACGACCAGTTCGAAGGTGGTCCAGCCGATGAGCTGCGCGATGTTCAGCAGCACCGGCAGGCGTGCGAAGGCGCTGCCGTAGGTGGCGTGCATCAGGCCCGCGCTGGCCAGCCCGCTCTGGCAGCCCAGACGCGCCGTCCACGCCAGCAGCCCGGCACCGACCGCCGAGCCCAGCACGATCGCGAGCGCGGCTTCGCGCGTGCCGACCGCAGGCACCAGGTAGGCGCCGATCTGCATGACCAGCAGACCGACACCGAGGCTGAACCACAGCGATCCGTGGTCGTGCCAGCGGAACACGCGCTGCGCATCGGGCAGCGGCGTCAGCGCCTCGTTGAAGGCCGGCGCGGCGGCCGGGTCCGTGTGGATTGCCATCGATTTGCTCCGTGCAAAGTCATGGCAGGTGGGCGGTTTCCGGGGTGGACGGTCGATGGAGACGGGGTCCCTGCCGAAGGTCGGCAGCCGGATCGGCTTCCCTGCGCGAGGATTACCTCAATCAGGTTCAAAGGGACTCTCTCAGTCGGCGCCTGCAGCGGCAGTGCCAACACCCCCAGCGAACGCCCGGCGGTGCCGGGCAAGGCGCATGTTAGCGCTTCCGGCTTGGCCGTCGGTGGCGGGGCCTAGTCCTTGGGCAGGCCGGCCTCGGCGAGCCATCGGGCCGCGGTTTGCATCTGGCGCCGATGGGCCGGCGCGGTGGCGGCGGGCATGCGGCGCAGGAATTCCGCGACGCTGCGAAAGGGCGAGCGCGCGCGCAGCACCTCCACCCACTGGGCGGCCAACGCCTCCTGTCCTAGCATCCGGGCCGCCACGGCACCGACCGCGTACGGCGTGGGAAAGGCGGGATTCACCGCCATGGCGCGCTGTGCGGCATCGAGCGCGGCGGCCGCGTCATGGCGGGCGAGGGCGCTCCAGCCCAACGCGAGGTGCCACACGGCGCGCAGCGGCTCGCGCGGGCTGAGCGCGAAGGCGCGGTCGCACAGTGCGGGCGCTTCGTCCGGGTGCCCCAGGCGCGTGCGCACCAGCGCCAGCAGCCCGAAGGCCGGAGCGAACGAGCCCGACAGCCGCAGGCAGTGGCGCAAGGCTTCTTCGGCACGCACCGTCTCGCCGCGCGAGTAGGCGATGAGGCCGAGCACATAGTGCGCGTCGGGCTCGTCCGGCGCGAGTTCGAGCGCGCGCTCGGCGTGGGCCATGGCCGCGTGCAGTGTCGACTCGTCCAGCGCCGCGCCGGGCGGCGATTCCCAGCCGAACTGCGCCGCACGCCAGGCGCAGGTGGCCAGGCAGACCTCGGCCAGGCCACAGCCGGGGTCGCTACCGAGGGCCTGCCGCGCCCACGCCTGGGCCCGCTGGTTGGTGCCTTGCGACTCGGGCCGGGCGAACAGCTCGACCCAGGCGCGTGCGGCCAGGTCGCGTGCGGACTCGTGCTGGGGCAAAGCACCCGGGTCTGCGCGGGGTGCGCGTGCATGGAATTCGAAGGTCAGGGAGCGTGCCAGTCTGCCGGCGACGATGTCCGCGGCCTGCATCCAGTGGCGCACCGGCAGCTCGATCGTTTCGGTCCAGGTCTGGCGCTGGCTCGGCCCATCGACGAGTGCCACTTCGACCCACAGGCGCTCGCCGAGCCCCTGGCGAACCCGGGCGTCGACCACGCAACGCACACCCAATTCACGGGCCAGCTCCGCGGCGGGCCGGCTGCGCTCGCCGTAGCGCAGCATCGTGCCGCGCGCCAGCACGCTCAGTTCGCCGTGGCGCGACAGCTCGCCGATCAGGCGGTCGGTGAGCGCGGGCGGGATGAAGTCGAACGCCGGTTCGACACCGATGGCCTCGAAGGGCAGCACGGCGATCGAATGGGCATCGAGCGGCGGCGCGGCCGTGTGGTGCACTGGCCAGCGCAGCCGGTAGCCCTTGCGAGGCACCGATTCGATCGCCTCGCGCCCCTCGGCATCCCGGCCCAACAGCTTGCGCAGCCGCGACACGCTCTCGTACAGCGAGCTGGGAGTGACCACCACACCAGCCCAGACCGTGGCCAGCAGCGACGAGGCCGGCACCACCGCGCCGCCCGCGCGTGCCAGCACCAGCAGAAGCCGCATCGCACGCGGCTCGAGCTTGTGCGAGCTGCCGGCCCGCTCGATCCGGTCGGCCAGTGCGAGCACCGTCCACTCGCCGATGCGCAGCGTGGCATGCGGACCGCCTTCCGGCGGTTCGTCAGGGGAGGGTGTCACGGCGTGGTCGGCGGACGAAGGTGCGGCCAATCTTAAGAAAAGCCCAAGATCCGTCCAGCACCGGCCGCGCACACTGGCTGCACCCCTTGAACTCAGGAGCCCGCCATGCCATCCCTTCACCGTCGACATGTCCTGCTGTGCGCGCTGTGCGCCGCCGGTTCCACGTTCCGTGCGGCCGCACAGCCGGCCCACGCGACCCTGGTCGTGCCCTTTGCGGCCGGCTCGGCGCCGGACACCGTGGCGCGGCTGCTCGTGGAGCCCCTGGCCGCCGAATTCGGCACGCCGGTGGTGGTGGAGAACCTCCCCGGTGCGGGCGGCATGGTCGGGGTGGCGCAGGTAGCGCGCGCCCCGGCGGACGGCCGCACCGTGGTGCTGTCGGGCGACGCGGCGCTCGTGATGCCCGACCCGCAGGGTCTGCGCCGCTACGACCCGGTGCGTGACCTAGCGCCGATTTCGCGGCTGGTCGCCACGCCCAATGTGCTGGTGGTGGGCACCGGCCTGGGTGTGAACGATCTCGCGGGCCTGATGGGCTGGGTGAAGTCGCAGCCGCCGGGCACGGTGAGCTATGCGTCGGTCGGTGCGGGGACCTCGTCGCACCGTGGCGGGCAGTTGCTGGCCCGGCGCCTGGGGGTGGCGCTGGTGCACGTGCCGTACACGCAGAGCCCCTTGCCCGACGTCGTGGCGGGCCGCGTGAGCCTGTTCTTCGCCAACGTGGCGACGGCGATGCCGCTGGTGCGCGAGGGCCGGCTGGTTGCGCTGGGGGTCGCCTCCGCGCAGCGTTCGCCGATCGCGCCGGAACTGCCGACCTTGTCGGAGGCCGGGCTGCCGGACTTCGAATCCGCCGCCTGGTTCGCCTTGCTCGCCCCGGGGAGCACGCCGGCCGTTGCGCTGGAGCGCTGGCAGCACGCGGCCCGCGCGGCGGTGGGGTCGACTGCCGTGCGCGCCCGCCTCCAGGCCCTGGGCATCGAGCCGGTGGGCTCCACCGCCGCCGAGCTGCGCACGACCATCGAGCGGGAAACGCGGCGGTGGGCTGCACTGGCCGAGTGAGGCGACGATGGCCATCTCCCCGACCTCCGTGGCGCGCGTTGCCGGCGATCCGCTGGCCCCGGCCGGCCTTCATGCCCGTATCCTTGCCTGGGCCTTCACGCTGTTCAGCTCGGCCCGGGTCGTGGCCTACGTGCCGACGATCTGGGCGCTCTGGCAGAGCGGCGACTCGCGGCAGCATTCCCTCTTCACCTGGATCACCTGGACCGGCGCCAACGCCACCATGGCGCTGTGGCTGTGGGAGCAGAACGGGCGACGCCCGTCGCGCGCGGTGGTGGTCAACCTGTGCAATGCGGTGATGTGCGCTGCGACGCTGGTGCTGATTGTCGCGCTGCGCCTCTGACGGTGGCAGTGCGCCGGAAGGATCAGCGGTGCGGAACGCCCAGCAGTTCGTGCAGCCGCGTGCTGGTCGTCGTGTACTGCAGCGGCGGCACCTGGCCGTCGAACACGATCTCGGCCGCGGCCCAGGCGGCCAGCGTGGCCTCGTGGAAGCCGCAGACGATGAGCTTGCGCTTGCCGGGGTATGTGTTGATGTCGCCCACGGCGAAGAGGCCGCGCTCGCGGGTTTCGTAGCGCGTGGTGTCGACCGGCACCTGCTTGCGCTCGAGCTCCAGGCCCCATTCGGCGATGGGCCCCAGGCGCGGGGAAATGCCCTGGCAGACCACCAGCGCGTCGAGCCGCAGCACGACAGTCTGCCCCTCGGGCGTGGCGATGACGAGCTGCCGCCCGTCGAAGGCACCCGGCTGGCCGACCACGAGGCGGATGTCGCCGGCGTCGATGCGCGCGCGCAGCCGGCCTACCGCCGCCTCGTCGCCGCGGAAGGCGTCGCGACGGTGCAGCAGCATGACCTCGCGCGCCACGCCCACCAACGCCAGTGCGGCCTCGACCGCGGCCTCCTCGCCACCATGCACGACCACCGACTGGCCTGCGAAGCGGCCGAAGTCGGACGGGTGGTAGAAGAGCTGGCGCCCCTCGTAGGCCTCGGCCCCGTCGACGCCGAGCTTCTTGGGCACGAAAGCGCCCACGCCCGCCGCCAGGAACACGGTTCTGGTCAAGAAGGTCTTGCCGCCGGTGGTGCCGGCGCGCCAGCGGCCGTCGGGTTCGCGCGCCAGGGTCGACACCTGCTCGCCCAGGTGCATCGGCACCTTGAAGGGCGCAAGTTGCGCGAGCAGCGATTCGGCCAGCCCGCGGCCGGTGGTGGCCGGCGTGCCGGGAATGTCGTAGATGGGTTTGTCGCCGTACAGCTCGACGCACTGGCCGCCCGCATGGGGCAGGGCGTCGACGACGTGGCAGGCGATCTCGAGCAGGCCCAGCTGGAAGGCCTGGAACAGCCCCACCGGACCGGCGCCGACGATCAGCGCGTCGGTCTCGATCGGGGCTGAAGTGCCGCTCACCGGGGCCGGCTTACTTGACGAGCTCGGCGATCTTGCCCGTCTTGTCCTTCCACTCGTCGGCGTCGGGCAGCGCGGGCTTGCGCTTGGTGATGCTCTTCCAGCCGTCGGCCACGGCCAGTTCGGCGTTGAGCTTGATGAAGGCCAGCTGATCGGCCGGGAGGTCTTCCTCGGCGTAGATCGCGTTGACCGGGCACTCGGGGATGCACACGGCGCAGTCGATGCACTCGTCCGGATCGATCACCAGCATGTTCGGCCCCTCGCGGAAGCAGTCCACCGGACACACGTCGACGCAATCGGTGTATTTGCAGCGGATGCAGTTCTCGGAGACGACGTGGGTCATGGCGCTAGGGCTGGTGAGGCGGGTCGGGGAAAACCCGGCATTTTAAGGGCTCGGCGCAGGCTGTGCCGGCGCGCGGACAAGCACGGCCGCCGAAGTGCGGTGCGAGGCCGTATCGACCAGTACCATCGACCCCAGCGCGCGCGACTGCGTGAAGGGCAGCACGGCCAGCGGTTGCTGCAGCGCGAGCACCACTTCGCCGATGGCGTTGGGTTCGAGCTGCGTGGCGGCCTCGGCGTCCAGCGTGTTGACGTTCAGCCGGTGCGCGATGCGCGCCACCTTGGCCTTGACCCAGCGGTGGCCCTGCAGCGCCCAGTACACGCGGCCCGGCACCAGCGGCTCGTCGTCGAGCCAGGCCACGGTGGCGGTGATCTCGCGCACGGGCTGGAAGGCGTCGGGCTCGAGCAGCCAGTCGCCACGCGACACGTCGACCTCGCGGTGGAGCACGATGCCGGCGCTGTGGCCGGCGTGCACGCCATGCTCCTGCCGCGTGTGCGTGAGCACGCGCGCCACGGTCGCATGCTGGCCGCTAGGCAGGATGGCGATGCGCTGGCCCGGCACCACCTGGCCGCTGGCAACACGGCCCCAGAAGATGCGGCGGCCCTGGCTGGTGTCGGCCGAGCCCGAGAACTTCTCGACCCACTGCACCGGGAAGGCGAAGGGCACGGCCTCGTCCTGCGCGGTGACCGGCAGGCCCTCGAGCAGCTCCAGCAGGCTCGGGCCTTCGTAGCCGGCCCAGCCGGTGCTGCCTTCGCGGTGGCGCGAGGTCACGTTCCAGCCCTTGAGGGCCGACACCGGCACGATGGCCGTGAGCTTCACGCCCGCCTGCTCGGCGAAGGCGTTGAGTGCGCCGCTGATGCGTTCGAAAGCCAGCTCGGCGTCGTCGATCGCGTCGAGCTTGTTCACGGCAACCACGATCGACTGCACACGCAGCAGGTGCGCCAGCAGGGTGTGGCGGCGCGTCTGCGGCAGCAGGTCGCGCACCACCACTTCGCCGTCGCCCACCTCGGCCGCCCACTTGAGCTTGGTCGCATCGACCAGCACCACGGCGGCATCGGCGCTCGACGCGGCCGTGACCATGTTGCGCGTGTACTGCTCGTGGCCCGGGGCGTCGCCGATGATGAATTTGCGCTTCGCGGTCGAGAAGTAGCGGTACGCCACGTCGATCGTGATGCCCTGTTCGCGCTCGGCCGAAAGGCCGTCGGTGAGCAGGGCGAGGTCGGTCTCGCCGTTGCGCTGCACGCCGGCGAGCTGGTCCTGCAGCACCGTCTTGCTGTCGACCAGAAGGCGGCCGATGAGGGTGCTCTTACCGTCGTCCACGCTGCCGCAGGTGATGAAGCGCAGCGCGGTGCCGGTGTCGCCCTGGGCGTCGGACTCGGGGCGCAAGGCGGCTGCGGTGCCGCTGGCGCCTGCGGGAACGGCGGTCGAATTCGTAGCAGTCATCAGAAATACCCGTCCTTCTTGCGCTTCTCCATCGAAGCCTCGGATGTCTTGTCGTCCATGCGCGTGGCGCCGCGCTCGCTCACGTCGGCGGCCAGCGTCTCGATCACCACATCGCCCGCATCGGCGGCCAGGCTCTCGACGGGCGCGGTGCAGGTGATGTCGCCCACGGTACGGAAGCGCACGTTGCGCACTTCGACCTTCTCGCCGTCGCGCGGCGGGGTCAGCTCGGTCACCGGCATCAGCAGGCCCTTGCGCTCGACCACCTCGCGCTGGTGCGTGTAGTAGATCGACGGCAGCTCGATCTGCTCACGCTCGATGTACTGCCACACGTCCAGCTCGGTCCAGTTGCTGATCGGGAAGACGCGGAAATGCTCGCCCGGGGCGAGGCGCGTGTTGAACAGCGTCCACAGCTCGGGGCGCTGGTCCTTGGGCTGCCACTGGCCGAAGGCATCGCGGTGCGAAAAGATGCGCTCCTTGGCGCGCGCCTTTTCCTCGTCGCGCCGTGCGCCGCCGATCAGTGCGTCGAAGCGGAATTCCTCGATGGCTTCGAGCAGCGTGACCGACTGGTGCACGTTGCGCGACTCGCCAGGATGCGCCAGGCGCACCGTGCCGCGCGCCATCGAATCCTCGACGCTGCGCACGATCAGTTCGGCACCCAGCTCTTTCGCACGGTGGTCGCGGAAGGCCGTCACTTCGGGGAAGTTGTGGCCCGTGTCGATCATCAGCAGCGGGTAGGGCAGGCGGCCAGCGCCGAAGGCCTTCTCGGCGCACTTGAGCAGCACCAGCGAGTCCTTGCCGCCCGAGAAGAGCAGCGTCGGGCGCTCGAAGGCGGCAGCGACTTCGCGCAGGATGAAGATCGCTTCTTCCTCGAGCGCGTCGAGGTGCGTGTTGGACAGGCGGGCAGGCGAATGCATCGTCGTAGCGGCTTGCAGCAGGTCGGGTTCGGTGCGGGCGTTCATGGGGTCGGGGTGCGGATACGGACTACCGGACGCAGAGGGTTCGCAGAGGTCGCAAAAGAAACCGATCCGAGCAATGACTCTTTTGCGTCCTCTGCGTCCGGCTGTCCGAATTCAATGGCTCAGATGCAGACCGCACTCGCGGTTGTCTTCGCCCTTGGTCGGGTCCACGTAGTCGAAGTTGTTGGGCAGGCCGTGCTTCTCGCAGTAGTCGTACAGGTCCTTGGAGGACCAGTGCAGCAGTGGCGCGACTTTGATCAGGCCGTCGGGGTTGAGGCTCACCGGGTCCATCTGCGCGCGCACGGCGGTGTCGGTGGCGCGCAGGGCCGTGAACCAGACCTTGGGGGCCGTCTCGCGCAGGGCGCGGGCGAAGGGCTCGAGTTTCACTTCCTCGGTGAAGGCGGCATGGCGCGGGTCGTCCAGTGCGGGCGTCGGGCCGTCGACGGCCTCGCGGTGCGCGCGGGAGCGTCGCGGCAGGTAGATCTTCAGGTTGAGCCTGAGCTGCTTCGTCACCTCGTCCGCGAAGCGGTAGGTGGCTTCGGTGTTGTAGCCGTTGTCCATCCACACCACCGGCACCTCGGGCTGCACTCGTGTGACCAAGTGCAGGATCACGGCCTCGAAAGGCCGGAAGTTGGTCGTGACGATGGCGGGCTGGCCCAGGCCCAGGGCCCAGTCGACCAGGCCTTCGGCGTTGCGGCCGAGGCGGTCGTTGATGTGTGCGAGGTCGATGCTCATGGGCGAGTGTTCGGTTGGAGCGGGTCGCCGCGCGACAGGCGCCGGCACCCAAGGCCTGCACTTTAGGGAGCGCCCTTATGAAAGCAAACGATCTTTTAGTTCGCGCGTTATGCGGATAAGCAAATGCACCAGCATCCATGCGGGTTGCGGCGGGATCTGGCCGCGGATCCGGATAAGGCGACGCGCCGCGTCGCCACGCCCCGGAAAGCATTCAGCCGCCAGGCCCGTGTGGCGGGCGATGGCGGCCGATGGCGGCTTCTCGGGGCGCTTCAGTCGCGCGCGAAAAGCGGCTCCGGCTGCTGCGCGTCGCCCTGGTAGAAGGCGGCGAAGCGATCGAACTGGCGCTGTGCGGCCGAGGCGTCGACGCCTTCCTTGAGCACCGCACTCGAGAAGCCGGTGCGCTGCATCTGCACCAGCTGGTCGATCAGCACGTCGCCGGTGGCGCGGATGTCACCGGTGAAGCCCAGGCGCCGGCGCAGCAGGAAGGCCTGGCTGTAGGCGCGGCCGTCGGTGAATTTCGGGAACACGAGGTCGATGCGCTCCACGTCCTGCAGGCAGTTCTCGATCGCGAGCGGATCGGCGTCGTTGGCGAGCTGCAGCACCTTCGGGTCGCCGTCGTCGACGTGGTCCTCGGCCGCGAGGATTTTCAACGTCCGGTTCATGCCGCTGCCTCCTCGGCCTTGAAGCGTGCACCGTTGGCGGCCGCCTTGAACGGGTCGTGGCCGACGCGGCGCAGCGTGTCAATGAAGGTCTCGCCCGTGTTGCGGGTGTCGCGGTAGGTATTGAGCACCGCCTCGATCACGTCCGGCACCTCGGCCGCCGAGAACGAGGGACCGACCACCTTGCCGGCCTGCGCCGGGCCGCTGAGGTCGGAGCCGTCGGAGCCGGCCAGGGTGACCTGATACCACTCCTTGCCGTCCTTGTCGACGCCGAGGATGCCGATGTGGCCGCTGTGGTGGTGCCCGCAGCTGTTGATGCAGCCGCTGATGTGCAGGTCGATCTCGCCCAGGTCGTCGAGCTCGTCCAGGTCCTGGTAGCGCTCGGTGATCGCCTCGGCGACGGGAATCGAGCGTGCGTTGGCCAGCGCGCAGAAGTCGCCGCCGGGGCAGGCGATCATGTCGGTGAGCAGGTGCACGTTGGCGCTGGCGAATCCCGCGGCGCGGGCGGCCAGCCACAGCGCGTGCAGGTCTTCGGCATGCACCCAGGGCAGGAGCACGTTCTGGTCGTGCGTCACGCGCACCTCGCCGGCCGAGAAGCGGTCGGCCAGCGCGGCGACGGTGTCGAGCTGGTCGGCGTTCGCATCGCCCGGCGCCTGGCCCAGGCGCTTGAAGGACAGCGTGACGGCACGCAGCGCGGGGTTCTTGTGCGGCGCCACGTTGCGCTGCAGCCAGCGCGCGAACTGCACGTCGTCGGCGGCCTGCTCGCGCAGGGCGGCGTCGGTGGCTTCGGCGCTCTGGTACACGCGCTGCGCCAGGGCAGGCGGCACGAAGGACGCGGCCACGCGGTCGAACTCGGCCTGAGTGATGGTGTGCGGCGCGCCGTCGTGCTCGAGGATCTGCTTGTACTCGGCCTCGACGTCGTCGATGTAGCGCTGGCCCTCGGCCTTCACCAGGATCTTGACGCGGGCCTTGTAGATGTTGTCGCGGCGGCCGTAGCGGTTGTAGACGCGGATCACGGCCTCCAGGTAGTTCATGATCTGCTGCCAGGGCAGGAACTCGCGCAGCACCGTGCCCACGATGGGCGTGCGGCCCATGCCGCCGCCCACCTGCACGCGGAAGCCCACATCGCCTGGGGCGATGTTTTGCGATGCATCGCCGGTCTCGTGCTTGAGCAGCTTCAGGCCGACGTCGTGCCAGCCGGTGGCGGCGCGGTCCTCGGCGGCACCGGTGATCGCGATCTTGAACTTGCGCGGCAGGAAGGCGAACTCGGGGTGCAGCGTGCTCCACTGCCGCATGATCTCGGCATAGGGGCGGGGGTCGACCACCTCGTCGACCGCCACGCCGGCGCGCTCGTCGCTCGTGATGTTGCGGATGCAGTTGCCGCTGGTCTGGATGCCGTGCATGTCGACCGAGGCCAGCAGGTCCATCACGTCGGCCGACTTGGCCAGCGGGATCCAGTTGTACTGCACGTTCTGGCGCGTGGTGAAGTGGGCGTAGTGCGTGGGAAGCCTGTGCGAGCCCAGCTTGCCCTGGGTCTCGATCGCGTTCTTGTAGACCTCGGCCTCGGGCTCGTCGTACTCGCGGGCGATCTTCGCGAGCACGCGCAGCTGCCGGCTGCTCAGCTCGCCGTAGGGCACGGCCACGCGCAGCATCGGGGCGTAGCGTTGAACATACCAGCCGTTTTGCAGGCGCAGCGGGCGGAACTCGTCTTCGGGCAGCTTGCCGGCTTGCCAGCGCTCGAGCTGGTCGCGGAATTGCGCGGCGCGCAGGCGCACGAACTGGCGGTCGAAATCTGTGTACTGGTACATCGTGTGGCGGTCGGAAGGCCCGTCGGGAGTTGGCGGCGCGGCCGCAGGCGCCGGCCTTCGGAGGATGGCGGAACTCTAGGGGCAGCGCTTATGAAAGCAAACGATTTTCTGGTTCGCGCCTTATGCGGATAAGCATATGCACCAGCATCCATGCGGCTTGCAGGCCCTTGGACGCCGTTGGCCGGATAAAGGGCGGCGGGGCGCGGACCCCTCGATTCTAGGAAGTGCCGGCCCGCCCCGCAGGCGTGCCCGCGCCGGCGGAGAGGTCGGCCTGGATCTCTTCCAGCCGGCGCCCGCGCGTCTCGACCCCCGCGAGGCCCAGCAGCAGTGCCGCCACGGCCATCGGGACGGCGATGAGCGCGGCCGACAGCGCCAGGTGGCCGAACACGCCCAGCACCCCGAAGCCCGCGCCGAGGATGCCACCGGCCTTGGAGCTTGCCGCGATCAACCCCGAGCCGGTGCCGCGCAGGTGCACCGGGTAGATCTCGGCGGCGTAGGGAATCAGCATCGCGATCACGCCGCTGGCGCTGAGCAGCAGCAGCGCGGTGGCGGCCACCACCGCCGCCGGCGACTGCACCCGCAGCACGGCGAGTGCGCCGAACAGGGCCAGCGCGACGGCGGTGAGCGCGATGAAGAGCACCAGGGCCCGCACGCTGCTCCAGCGGTGGTAGAGCCAGATCACGAGCGCCGTGCCGGGCAGCGCCAGCAGCGCCGAGCGCGCGAGCAGCGCGTTGGCCGCGCCGGGGTCCATGCCCATCGCGCCCAGGTTGGTCGGCAGCCACAGCAGGAAGCCGAAGTTCGCCAGGCCCCAGGCCAGCCCGCAGACGATCAGGCCCCAGGTGATGCGCGCATGCGGCCCGCGCAGCAGGGCACGCATGCCGCCGGCCGGCGGCTCGGGCTCCACGACGACGGCCGCCTCGGCCTGCGAGGCGGCCGCCGCGGCACCCGAGAAGCGCGCCAGCACGGCCCGCGCCGCGTCGGGCAGCCCCGCATTGGCCAGGAAGCGCGGCGACTCGGGGATGTAGCGCCCCAGGAAGATGATCAGCAGCCCCGTGGGCAGGCCCAGCAGCCAGAGTGCGCGCCAGCTGAACAGGGGCACCAGCAGGTCGGCCGAGCCCGCCGCCAGGAGGTAGCCGGCCGAGGTGCCGATGCCGCCCAGCGCCACGAGCAGCCAGCCGCGATGTGCGGCGGGCACCGTCTCGGCCATCAGCGTGAAGGCGATCGGCAGCAGTCCGCCGGCCGAGGCGCCCATCAGGAAGCACATCGCCAGGTTCCAGCCGAAGGCCGGCATCGCGCCGCAGATGGCCGTGCCGATGAACATCAGCGCCGACAGCAGGATCGCCGAGCGGCGGCCGAAGACGTCGGCCAGCCGGCCCCAGAGCACCGAGCCGACGGTGGTGCCGGTGAGCGCCACCAGCGCGAGGATGCCCGCCGTCTCCTTGCTGATGGCGTATTCGCGCGTCATGCCGGGCATGACGAAGCCCAGCGTCGCCGGCTTGAGCACGTCCACCGCCAGCGCCACGACCAGCACGACCACCAGCTTCCAGTGCTCGGCGTTGAGCGGCACGCCGTCGGCCAGATGGAAGTGAAGCGGCTGTGCGGGGTGCAGGCGGGCGCGCATCTGGGCGATGCGGGGCATCAGCCCGTAGGCCGCCAGCAGCACGCCCAGCGGAATCATCGCCATGCCGACGAGCATGGGGGCGTCCATCTCCATGCCCACCATTTCGTAGCCCGTATGGCGGCCCATCAGGAACATGGGCGCATGCGCGAGCACGCCGCCGATGATCGCGAGGCAGCCGGCCCAGAAGGCCAGCGGATGGTGCAGGGAGAAGTCGTTGGGAGTGCGCAAGGCGGGTCGGGAGGTCGAGGGCAGCGGGGCCTGCATGCTACGCCGGCTCAGCGACACACCGGCCAGCCGCCGACTTCGAGGTGGAAGTGGTCGGCGTGCACGGCGTTGTAGCCCGGGCCCAGCACGCCGTCGAAGCTGCGGCAGGCGCCGGCCTGCAGGTCGAAGAGGAAGGCCTGCGCCGGGTCGGCGGCGCCACGCCCGTCGGACCAGGGGCGTGCAGCGTCGCGCCGCACGACGAGCGTGCGCCCGCCCTCGAGCGTGACGCCGGCGACGTCGAGCGCATCGGCGGTGGCGTGGCGGCTGCGGCGGCCCGTCGCACGTCCGTCGCCGCTGTTGATGTCGCGGCAGGCGTAGCTCCCCAGGTGCTGCACCGACACGGCCGGCCGCCCGAAATGCTGGCGCGCCAGCGGCTGCAATTCGTGCCGCTCCCACATCGCGAAGGACAGGGCGGCGCGGCAACTCAGCAGCGTCGGCGTGCCCAGCGCCACTTCGCGGCCCGCACGCAGGCGCACGGCGTTGTCGAGCCCGCAGCCGCGCTGCAGCGGCCGGTCGGGCACCGGCTCGAAACGCAGGCCCGCGCCCTCCAGCGCCGACAGGCACGCGGCGGGGTCGTCGCGCGTGCGCCGCAGCTTCAGCGGCGTGAGCCAGTTGGGGGCTTCGGCGACATCGAGCGGCGCGAAGGGATCGTGGCGCGGCGGCAGCACGAGCAGGCCCGCTGCGCGCAGCCCCAGCAGCGTGCCCACGGCCGCCGCCGCCAGCGCAAGCACCCACGGCCATCGGCGGCGCGGGCTTGGCGGGGCGGGGTCGATGGGCATGGACGGGGAGAAAAGTGGATGCAGCACCGGCTGCAGCACCCGCGGCACGGGCGGGAAATGCTATCAAAAATGAAGCACGGCAGCCGCTGCGGCGCAGCCCGCCACAATGCCGCATGGACCTCGACCTGCGCACGCTGACCCGACGCTTCGCCCAGCCGGGCCGGCTGGAGGCGATCCACCTGCGACCCGCGCGGCGTGCCCCGGTGCACACCGTTCGCGAAGCGACCGCCATCGCCGGACGCGGCCTCGACGGCGACCGCAGCGCGCGGTCCGCCGCCTCGGGCGGCAAGCGGCAGGTCACGCTGCTGCAGGCCGAGCATCTGCCCGTCATCGCCGCGCTGGCAGCGCGACCCGGTGTCGAGTCGGCAGACCTGCGGCGCAACCTCGTGGTGGCGGGCCTGAACCTGGTGGCCGCGCGGGCGCTGTTCCGCGACCAGCCGATGGTGCTGCGCATCGGCGATGCGGTGGTGCTCGAACTCAGCGGCCCGTGCGAGCCCTGTTCGCGCATGGAAGAGCTGTTGGGGCCGGGCGGCTACAACGCGCTGCGAGGCCACGGCGGCATGACCGCGCGCGTGCTGGCCGGCGGCGTGCTGCGTGCGGGGGACGCCGTGCGCTGCGAGCCGCGTGCCTAGCGGGCGGCCGTGCGTGCGACCCGGTCGAGGTTCTGCATGAAAGGCGTCTGCGACAACGGACGCAGGTGCAGCTGGACGTCCTCCACCTGGAACGCGGGCTTGAGCAGCGCGAGCGCCGACAGCTCGTGCATGCGCGCCTCGCCCACCGCGTCGCCGTCGACCGTGCGCACCGACGGATGGCACATGAGCACGTCGCCATCGCCCGCGTGCACCAGCCAGGCCAGCAGGCGGCGCAGGTAGGCGGTGGGCCCGCCTTCGAAGCCGTACACGCCGAGCAGGTGCCGGCTCATGGGCAGGCCGCGGCGGCGCGCGAGGGCCTCCAGGCCGCGTCCGCCCAGCGCATGGATCAGCCGCTGCTTGGCCGGCACCGCCAGCGGGGCGGGCGTGGGCCGCGTGCTCCGCAGCCACGGTGGCGCCCCGGGATAGCGCGCCGCCAGCGCATCGGTCAGGACCTCGCGCACGCCGGGCAGCTGGTGCACGTGGCGGTGGCCGTCGACGTGCGCGGGTGCCCGGCCCATCGCCTGCTCGAAAGTGTCGAGTTGCGCGTCGATCGCGGCGCGCACGGCCGCCAGGTCGAGCTGGCGCGCGAAGCTGCGCGCCACCAGGGCGCCCAGGGAGGCTTCCGCGGCAGAGGCGTCCACCGCCGTGAGGTCCAGGTGCAGCCCCACGTCGGCCTGCGCCGGCGGCAGCACGCGCAGCCGCCGCGCCCCCGGCAGCCACGCCGCGCGCAGCACCATGCAGCTCGTCGCGGTGACGGCGCCGCGCTCCATGAGCGCGAGCACCGCCTGGTTGATGCCCTCCGACAGCCCGAAGTCGTCGGCACACACGCACAGCGTCCGGGTGCCGCCGGCGCCGGGCATGTCGGACGCGCTCATGCAGGCGCTCCAGCAAGAGGAATGGCGCCGGGCGTGCCGGTGTGCAAGAGGCAGTCCGCCCCTTCACCGGGCCCGCTGTCGTGGCGCCAGACGGCGATGTGGGCGTTGAAAGTGACCAGCTCCATGCCCAGCACCCACGGTGCCAGGAGCTGGGCGTTCGACGGGCCGATGACCCAGGTGCGTCCGCCGCCACACAGCAGGGCCGGCTGGGCCTCGACCGGCTGCAGCAACCGCGTCGCGGCCTCGGGGTCGAAGCGGGCGGCGTCGGCCAGCTCCTTGCGCCAGTTGTCGCTGGCCTGCGCCACTTCCGGGCGCCAGTCGGCAGCCACCACCACCGGCGCCGACAGGTGCCAGTAGAAGGGCAGTTCGTAGAAGTACTGGTCGAGCATCACCACCCGGTCGCCCGGCGCCACAGCCTGGCCGGCGGGCAGCCGGAGCGCGGCATCGGGCGGTGTGCCCAGGCGAGCGGCCAGCACCACGGTGCCCAGGCAGGCCAGGGCGGCAGCACCCACCGTCGCACCCAGCAGCCGGCGGCCGGCCGGCCCGGTGGCGGCCCGGCGGGCCACTTCCGCGATGCCGGTGGCCAGGGGCGGCAGCGCCGGGAGCACGTAGCCGATCAGCTTGGAGCGCGGCAGCGAGAAGAACAGCACGACCACCGCGGTCCAGGCCAGCATGAGCAGGTCGACGTCGCCGAGCCGTCGCCGCGCCGCAGCCGGCACGCCCGGCGAGCGGCGCGCGGCGGCCAGCAGCCAGGCCGACCACGGCAGGCACAGTCCGAGCAGCACCGGCAGGTAGAACCAGAAGGGGTGTTCGTTGTTGAAGCCGCTGGCCGCGAAGCGCCGGAAATGCTGCGTGATGACGAAGTAGTCGAAGAAGGCCGGAAAGGTCCGTTGCATGGCGACGAACCACGGCCCCGCGATCGCCAGCAGCAGCAGCCACCCCGGCCACCAGCCCGCCAGCCGCAGCATGCGCGGCCGGCGGCTGGCGACTGCCCACAGCAGCAGCACCCCGGCCGGCAGCACCACGCCGATCAGTCCCTTGGCCAGCAGCCCCAGCGCGGCGAAGGCGAAGGCCAGGGCCAGTGCGCCGCGCCACGGCAGGCCGCGCTCATGGGCCAGGGCGGCGTCGGCGGCGGCCAGCACGCAGGCGCTGATGCACCCGGCCACCAGCATGTCGAGGTTGGCGAACTGCGCGCCCACGTAGAAGAACGGGGCGCTGCACAGCACCGCGGTCGCGAGCCACGCCTGCGCCCGCGTGCCGTGGCGGCACAGGAACCAGAACAGCGCGCCGGCTGCCAGCCCGGCCCCCGCCAGCGAGGGCAGACGCGCCACCCACGGATGCGGGCCTGCGACCGCCATGGCCGCGGCACCGATCCAGTAGAAAAGTGGCGGCTTGTGGAAGAAGGGCAGGCCGTTCAGCCGCGGCACCAGCCAATCGCCCGACTGCAGCATGGCGTAGGCGACACCGGCGTAGCGTCCCTCGTCGGGCGAAGTCAGGGGGCGCCAGCCGATGCTCAGCATCAGCCAGATGGCCGCGGCGAGCAGGAACACCGCATCCCCGCGCACGCTGCGCGGTCGAACCGGTGCCGCGGTCATGGCGCCGGCTCCTCGAGGCCCTGGCCGCTCTCTTCGCTCACCACGAAGAGCGGGCGGCCCTTGACCTCCTCGAAGATGCGGCCGACGTACTCGCCCACCACGCCCAGAGACAGCATCTGGATGCCGATGAAGAACATGAGGCTGACGACGATGGTGGTCCAGCCCGGCACCGGGTTGCCGGCCACCAGGTGGTCGAGCACCAGGTACGCGCCATAGCCCAGGGCCGGCAGCGCCATCACCAGGCCCAGGAAGCTGATCAGCCGCAAGGGCCAGGTGGTGAAGGAGGTCAGTCCGTCGAGCGCGAGATGGAGCAGGCGCAGCGCCCCGAATCGGCTCTGGCCCTGCGCGCGCGGCGCGGGCGTATAGGGCAGGGCGACGGCACGGAAGCCCACCCAGGCGTAGAGGCCCTTCATGAAGCGGCTGCGCTCGGGCAGGGAGAGCAGTGCATCGACCACCTTGCGGTCCATCAGCCGGAAGTCGCCCGCGTCCTCGGGCAGCGGCACCCGGCTCGCGGCGTTCACGAGGCGGTAGAAGAGGTGGCTGCCCCAGCGCTTGAGCGCGGCTTCGTCGGCGCGGCTCTCGCGCACCGCGTAGACCACCTCGGCGCCCCCGCGCCAATGGCCCACCATCGACAGGATCAACTGCGGCGCGTGCTGCAGGTCGCCGTCCAGCAGGACCACCGCATCACCCCGCGCCGCGGCCAGGCCGGCGCTCAGCGCCGCCTCCTTGCCGAAGTTGCGCGACAGGCTCAGGCAGCGGAAACCCGCGAGCTGGCACCACTCGCGCGCCACCTGGGCGGTGGCGTCGGTGCTGCCGTCGTCGACCACGATCACCTCCCAGCGCAGGCCGCTCTGCTCGAGCGTGCTCTCCAGCAGCGGCAGGAGGTGGCGCAGGTTGGCCGCTTCGTTGAAGCAGGGCACCACGCAGGACAGGCTCGGCGTGTCGGGCGCGCGTGCGGCCTGCGGCACCGGGTCGGCCGCGACGGCGGCCAGGCGCGGCGAGGGCGCGGGCGCGGGCAGGGTATCCATCGTCGAAGGGCGCTGGCGGAGCATGGCGCCTTGTGCAGGGCTCATCGCGTGCGCCCCTGCGTCGGACCGGTGCCCTGCTGGATGCGTGCGAAGGCGGGCGCCACGCGCCGCGTGGCCAGCCACTGCAGCGCCATGAACAGGCCCTGGACCGCCAACGCAAGCACCAGGCCCGCAGCGATGTCGGAGGGGAAATGCATCCCGGCATACACCCGGGCCCAGCCGGTGGCGAGCGCAAGCAGCGCCGCCGCCGGTGCCCAGCGCCGCAGGCTGGGTCGGGCGGCCAGGGCCAGCGCGACGAAGAACATCACGGTGGCGTGGGTGCTCGGCATGGCGGCACTGGGGCCATGCGCGATGTGGGCGGGTGCCAGGCCCAGCACGAAGGGGCGCGGCAGGCCGATCCTCTCGGCGAGCGCATGCGCCAGGAAGGAAGCGACGCCAGCCATCGCCAGCGCCGCCAGCAGGTAGCTGCGGTCGCGCGGCTGGCGCCAGGCGGCCCAGCCCATCAGGACGGCGCACAGCCAGGCGCCGCCTTCGGCCAATGCAGAGGCGACGGGCAACAGCCAGGGTGCAGGTGAGGGGCCAGCGGTCATCAGCAGAAACAGGGCGGTGTCGGGGTGCGTCATGCGCGGCCTCGCGCAAGGCGATCGCGCATCACCCCTGGGAGTGAAGGAGAAAAAGGGTTCATGGTCGGCTCCGGCAGAAACGATCGTCCGTCGCGGCAGGCCGCGACGGGGCCGGCGGCGCAGCGCGCCGCGTTCAGCAGGAGACCGGGGGCGGGGCGAACGCGGGTGGGTGCGCCCGCCAGGGTGCCGAGGGCGGTGGCGGCCCGCCGCGCATGCACGGGCGCGGATTTGGAGGGGTGGTCGCAAGGCGCAGTGCGGGCACGGCCTTCAGCACCGCAAGGGGCAGGGCCAGTGCCAGCAGCGCAGCGAAGGCGCCGAGGGCATCGCCCAGCGCGTGCGCGGCCTGCACGCCGGCGCCCAGCGGCACGAAGAGCGTCGTCTCGTGGTCGCGGGCGTGTTCGAGCCGGTCGTCCCGCTCGAACTGGGTCGTCTGGCTCATCGGCCGGATGCGGAAACCGGGCTCGTCCTCCCAGCCGTCGCTGCGGAAATGCACCGCGATGAAGGGCTGCAGCGCCGACAGCAGCAGCGCCCCGATCCACCAGACCAGGCACCGGGTGGACAGCAGGCGACGCAGGCGCGCGGTGGACATGCGCAGATGCTAGGTGCGACGCGTGAACATCGACTGACTGTGGCGTTCAGGGTCGGGCAAGGTCACGCGGCCCGGCTCGCGACCAGCACGGCATTGGTGCCGCCGAAGGCGAAGGAGTTCGACATCACGTGCCGCGGCGGCGGCAGCGCGCGCGGCGACGGCCCGTGTACCAGGTCGATGCCCAGCGCTTCGGCCGGGGCGCCCGCGCAGGCCGGCATCCGTGCCGTCTGCATCGCATGCAGTGCGCAGATCAGCTCCACCGCGCCGCCCGCGCCCATCAGGTGGCCGTGCAGGGCCTTGGTCGCGCTGACCGGCACGCCGCGCACGCCGAACACCTCGGCCAGCGAGCCGGCTTCGGCGACGTCGCCGGCGAGCGTGCCGGTGCCGTGCGCATTGACGTGCCCGATGTCGCCCGGCGCCAGGCCGGCGTCGGCCAGGGCCGCCTTCATGGCGCGCACCTGGCCTGCGCTGTCCGGCGTGCTGATGTGGGCGGCGTCGCAGCTGGTGCCGTAGCCTGAGAGCAGCGCGAGCACCGGCGCACCGCGCCGGCGCGCGGACGCCACCGATTCGATGACCAGTGCCGCCGCGCCCTCGCCGAGTGCGAAGCCGGCCCGGTCGTCGGCGAACGGCCGGCACACCGTGCGCGGGTCGCGGTCGGCCGGGGCCAGCACCTTCATCGCCTGCCAACTCGCGATCACGCCCGGCGACAGCAGCGCCTCGTGGCCGCCGACGACGGCCATGTCGACCCAGCCGGCGCGGATCGCACGCATGGCCTCACCGATCGCCACGGCCGACGAGGCACAGGCGCAGGCATAGCCCATCGAGGCGGCACGCGCCCCGAAGGCCATCGACAGCTCGGCCGCCGCCGCATTGGGCATCGTGGTCAGCACAGTGGTGGGGCGCAGGCGCCGGTGGCGGGCATAGAGCTGCTCGGTGCTCTGGTCGAAGCTGGACGCGCCGCCCATGCCGGCGCCCCAGTACACGCCCAGGCGCTCGGCCTCCACGGGGCGAGCATCGGCAGCCAGGCCGGCCTGCGTCGCGGCCTCGCGCGCGGCCATGAGCGCCAGCGCGGTGCCGCGGTCGAGGGCCACGCCCGAGGGGCCGCGCACCTGCCGCTCCTCGAAGCCGGCGCAGGCGGCGGCGCCGAAGGTGAAGCGTTCCACGCCCTCGATCACCACCTCGCGTGGCGCCACGGCGCACAGGTTGTCGGACAGTGTGTCGTGCAGGGCACGCACACTGGCGCCCAGCGGCGTCACCGCGCCGAGGCCGGTGATGGCCAGCGGTTCACCGGTCATGGTGCGGGCCTCAGGCATGCGCCGGCGCGGGGCGGGCAGGGTCCGTGGCCTGCTCCTCGGCCAGGCGCGCATCGATCGCATCGCACAGGTCGCCGAGCGTGATGCCGGCTTCGCGCGGGTCCAGCCTGTCCTCGGGCAGGCGCAGGTGGAAGGCATCCTCCACCGAGAAGATGAATTCCATGAGCGCCAGCGAGTCCAGGCCCAGGTCGGCCAGGGGCACGTCGCGGCGGATCAGGGCCGGATCGCAGGCATGCTCTTCCTGCACGATGCGGGAGATGGTGGCGAAGGTGGGTGTGGACATGGCCTCAGCTTTCGACAGGGGAAGAAAGGCGATGGCCGTCGGCCACCGCGCGGGCGAAGTCGATCGTTTCCTGCGCCACCTGGCGGCGGTCGTTGTCGATCGAGATCATGTGGTAGCTGTTCTCCAGCACCACGGTGTGGAGCGGCGCCTGCGTGAGGCCGCGGGCCAGCAGGTCGACGTTCGACAGGCTGGCCACCTCGTCGTGGCGCGCATGCAGGGCCAGCACCGGGCAGCGGATCTGCGAGAGGCTGCGGCGCACGGCGCGGCGCAGGCGGTCGTACTCGCGCAGATGGCCCACGCCGATGGCGGCACAGCCGGCGCGCGAGATGCGGCGCTGCTTGAGTTCCTGCTCGATCCAGGCGCGCACGCGCTCGTTCTTCACGCCGTAGGGCGTGCGTTCGCGGTAGCGCCACAGCCGGCCCAGCGGCGTGTAGAGCGCCAGCGGCAGCAGCCAGCCGCCGCGCCGGGCCGACCAGCCGTCCATGCGCAGCGTGGTCGACATCAGCACCAGGCCGTCGGCACGCAGGCCCAGCCGCGCCACCGCGGCCAGGGCCAGCGAGGCGCCCGCCGAGATGCCCGCGAGCAGCACGGTGCCGTACTGCCGGCGCAGCTTCAGGAACTCCTCGCAGACATGCTCGACCCAGTCGGAGAAGCGGCCCGCGACCTGGCGCTGGCGCGAGGCATCGAAGGAGTAGCCCTCGATGTGCGGCGTGCTGAAGGCCCAGCCGGCGCGGCGCAGGGCGGACTGCAGGTGCAGCAGCTCGTCGGCGGTGCTGCACAGGCCCGGCAGCAGGAGGACCGCGCCCATGGGGGCGGGGCGCGCTGGGGCGGAGAAGGGCGTTTCGATCATGGAGGCCAGGGGTGCCGCACCGTGGGGACGAAGCTGTTGGAGCCCGCACCTTAGCCGCCCGAGCCTGAAGAAAGCCCCAAGAAATCCTGAAGAGTTCTTCAGGCCTGCACAGCCGTCGAACAGGCATACTTTCCGCCCCGTCCCCCTGGTCAGCGGCCTCCATCCATGCGCATCCTTCTCATCGACGACGACCGCAAGGCGGCACGCGTGCTGGCGCGCGGCCTGCAGGAGGAGGGCTTCGTGGTCGACGTGGCGCACTCGGCGGAAGAGGGCGACGAGGAGGCTTTCGTCAACGACTACGGCGTGATCCTGCTCGACCGCATGCTGCCGGGCATGGACGGCCTGAGCTGGTGCAAGGCGCTGCGCGCCCGCGGCTGTGCCACCCCGGTGCTCATGCTCACCGCCCGCGATGCGCTCAGCGACCGCGTCGAGGGCCTGAACACCGGCGCCGACGACTACCTCACCAAGCCCTTCGCCTTCGACGAACTGATCGCCCGCGTGCGGGCGCTGCTGCGGCGCTCCGACCTCGCGCGGCCGACGGTGATGAGCGTGGGCACGCTGGCGCTCGATCCCGTGAGCCATGTCGTGACGCAGGGCGGTGTGAAGATCGACCTCACGCAGAAGGAGTTCGCGCTGCTGCACATCCTCATGCGCCATGCGGGCGAGGTGGTGAGCCGCGCCCGCATCGCCGAGCAGATCTGGAAGGACGACCTGCTGGCCATCGACAACCTCATCGACGTGCACATGGGCAACCTGCGCCGCAAGATCGACCCGGCCTCGCCGCCCTGGATCCAGACCGTGCGCGGGCGGGGCTTCCGCCTGTCGGCGGACGCGGCCGAATGAAGGTGCTCAGCTTCCGGCGCCGGCTGGCGCTGGTGCACTTCCTGGTCGTCGCCTTGGTGATGGCCGTGGCCGTGGCGGTGGGCACCTGGGCCTTCTCGAAGAACCTGCGCGGCGAACTCGACGATGCGCTGCTCGCGCTGGCCGAGGTGGAGGCGGGCCTGCTGGCGATGTCCGAACCCGGCTCCGGGCTCGTGGTCCACGAGACGCCGCGCGCCCGCACGCCGACCTACGCGCGGGTCGACCGGCTGGTGCAGATCGTCGACAGCGACGGCGCGGTGGCCGCCCGCAGCGCCAACCTGGGCACCGGCTCGCTGCCGGTGCCGGCCGACCTGCGCGAGCGCCTGGCCGCCGGCGGCCCGGTGTTCACGCTGCTGCAGCGCTATGCGGGCGAGCCCACGCGCATGGTGTCGGTGTCGGTGCCCAACCGGCCCGACGTGCTGGCCGTGCAGGTCGCGGCGTCGCTGGACGACGTCAACCATGCGGTGACCAGCGCGGGCGTGATGCTGGTGCTGCTCGCGCTGGTGCTCATGCTGGCCCTGGGCGTGGCGGGCGAACTGCTGACGCGCCGGGTCTTCGGGGCCATCGACGACATCGTCGACCAGGCCCGGCGCATCGGCCAGCGCAACCTCGCCGGGCGGCTGCCGCACCCCGGCACGCCGGACGAGATCGGGCGGCTGGTCGACACGCTCAACGACATGCTCGACCGCCTCGAGCACGGCATCGAGGCACAGCGGCATTTCACGGCCGACGCCTCGCACGAGCTGCGCTCGCCGCTGTCGCGGCTGCGCGCCGAGCTGGAGATCGCGCTGCGCCGCCCGCGCGATGCCGCGGCCTACGTCGACACGCTGCGCTCGGCACTCGACGAGGTCGAGTCGCTCACGTTGCTGGTGGAAGAGCTGCTGGTGCTGGCGCGCCTGGATGCCGGCCAGGAGCGCGGCGAGCTCGAGCGCCTGCCGCTGCGCCAACTGGTGGAGGAAACGCTGCGCCGGATGGAGCCGGTGGCCCTGCAGCGCGGCGTGAGCCTGTCGCTCGCCGGCGACCGGGGCGTGGTCGCGGTGTCGGCGCGCGTCGCGGTGCAACTGGCGCTGACCAACCTGCTGGACAACGCCATCAAGTACTCGCCGGCCGGCGGCGCCGTGTCGGTCAACCTGCTGGCCGACCTGCCGGCGCAGCAGGCCATCGTGCGCGTGGCCGATGCGGGCCCCGGCATCGACGCGGGCGAGCTGCCGCACCTGTTCGAACGCTTCTACCGCGGCGCGCGGGCGCGCGAGCAGGCGTCGGGCCTGGGGCTGGGCCTGTCGCTGGCGCAGGCGGTGATGCAGGCGCACGGGGCCAGCCTCACGGCCGGCAACGAGCCCGGCGGCGGCGCGCGCTTCGACCTGCACCTGCCGCTGGCACCGGCCTGAGCGCGCCGCTCAGCGGTCCAGCGGCAGCGCCAGGGTCTCCTTGATCTCCTCCATCACCACGTAGCTGCGCGAGTCGGCGGCGGCAGAGGCGGGCATCTTCTGCAGGATGTTGCCCAGCAGGTGGCGGTATTCGCCCATGCCGCGCAGGCGGGCCTTCACGAGGTAGTCGAAGTCGCCCGACACCAGGTGGCATTCGAGCACTTCGGGCATGTGCAGCAGCTCGTTGCGCACCTTGTCGAACACCTCGCCCGACTTGGCCGAGAGCTTGATCTCCACGAAGACCAGCAGCGTCTTGCCCACCGCCTCGGGCGACACGCGGGCGTGGTAGCCGGTGATCACGCCGCTCTTCTCCAGCCGCTTCACGCGCTCGGAGCAGGGCGACGTCGACAGGCCCACGCGCTGCGCGAGCTCGGTGATGGCGATGCGGCCCTCGCGCTGGAGGATGTCGAGGATCCGGCGGTCGGTGCGGTCGAGGCTGGCAGCGGTCATGGCATGGCCTGAAAAGCGGTGTTCTTCCGGGTCAGATGCCCGGGTGCACTGATTTGGCCAGTGGATTTTGCTGCAATTCACCAAAAGAACCAGCAAATCTGCTGATCGAGTCTGCCTACAGTCCGCACATTCCTTCCTTGGAGCGGATTTGCCATGAAAGTGATCGTTCTCGGCGGCGGCGTCATCGGTGTCACCACGGCCTGGTACCTGGCCAAGTCCGGTGCGAGCGTCACGGTGCTCGACCGCCAGGACGGTGCCGCCCAGGAAACGAGCTTCGGCAACGCGGGCCAGGTGTCGCCCGGCTACTCCACGCCCTGGGCCGCGCCCGGCATTCCGCTCAAGGCCCTGAAGTGGATGTTCCAGAAGCACGCGCCCCTGGCCATCCGCGCCGACGGCTCGCTGTTCCAGCTGCGCTGGATGGCGCAGATGCTGCGCAACTGCTCGCCCGAGCGCTATGCGGTCAACAAGGAACGCATGATGCGCGTGGCCGAGTACAGCCGCGACTGCCTGCGCGCCCTGCGCGCCGAGACCGGCCTGGACTACGAGCAGCGCACCGGCGGCACGCTGCAGGTCTTTCGCACGCAGCAGCAGATGGAGGGCGTGCAGCGCGACATCGCCGTGCTGCAGGAATGCGGCGTGCCCTTCGAACTGCTCGACCGCGAAGGCCTGGCCGATGTCGAACCCGCGCTGGCCCGCACCGGCGGCGGCCTGGTCGGCGGCCTGCGTTTGCCCAATGACGAAACCGGCGACTGCCACCTTTTCACCCGCCGCCTGGCGGAAATGGCCAAGGGCCTGGGCGTGCAGTTCCGCTTCGGCGTGCGCGTCGACGAGCTGCTGACCGAAGGCGGCGCCGTGCGCGGCGTGCGCGTCGGCCAGGACGGCGCCGGCGAGGTGCTCACCGCCGACCGCTACGTGATGGCCTTCGGCAGCTACTCGCGCGCCGCGCTGACCGCCATCGGGCTCGACATCCCGGTGTACCCGGTCAAGGGCTACTCGCTCACCGTCCCGCTGGTCGACGCCTCGCTGGCACCGCAGTCCACCGTGCTGGACGAAACCTACAAGATCGCTGTCACACGATTCGACGACCGCATCCGCGTCGGGGGCATGGCCGAACTGGGCGGCTTCGACCTGCGCCTGAACCCGGCCCGACGAGACACCCTCGAGAAGGTGGTGGGCGAGCTGTTCCCGGGCGGCGACCTGCCGGCCGCCAGCTTCTGGACCGGGCTGCGCCCCATGACGCCGGACAGCACGCCCATCGTCGGCGCCACGCCGCTGGCCAACCTGTTCCTCAACACCGGCCACGGCACGCTGGGCTGGACCATGGCCTGCGGCAGCGGCAAGCTGGTGTCGGACCTGGTCACCGGCCAGCGCCCGGAGATCCGCACCGACGGCCTGGCGATGGACCGCTACGTCCGCCAGCCCGGCGCGGCGGCGGGCGGCCTGCGCCCCGCGCACGCGGCCTGAGCGGCACGCCGCCAGCGGCCGCATCGGCCGCGTTGCATAGGCCGTGAGGCCGATGCCATCGCACTTCGTGACGGCGCACGATCCGGGTCTGGCGATCTGGAGTGTTCCCAGCGGTGAAGTGCGTACTACAGTTCCTGGCCGCCCTGTGCGGGCTGGCCGGGGCCCTGGCCGTCCATGCGGCGCAGGTGCCCGTGCTCGCGTCCATCCTCGACGGCGAGGCCACGCTGCTGCGCGACAGCGGCCGTTTCGCCGTCGCCGAAGGCGTGCGCCTGGACAGCGGCGACATCGTGGAGACGGGCGCACAGCTGCGGCTGCTGCGGCTGGAGTTTGCCGACGGCACCATCGTCGACCTCGGGCCCGCCACGCGCGCGCTGGTGGCCCCGCGGCTCGCGGGCAAGGGCATGCCAGCCCAGGCGCCGCACCTCTACGTGCTGCAAGGCTGGTTCAAGCTCATCACGCCGGCGGGCGAGAAGGCCGCGCCGGCGGCGACCGTCCTCACGCCCACCGATGCCCTGTCGGAGCCCAGCGGCCAGCAGGTCGTGTCCAGCGAGCCGGCGGGCCTGCAGCTTTTCTGCGAAGCCGGCGCGGCCACGCTGCAGGAGCGCATCGCCAAGGCGCCCGCGCCGGTGCGGCTGAAGGCCGGCGAGTACTTCTCGCGCCTGGGCAGCGACAAGGCGGCCGTGAAGCCGCGGCCCGGGCCGGCCTTCATCCAGGCCGTGCCGCGCAGCTTCCTGGACCCGCTGCCTTCGCGCGCGGCGCTGTTCAAGGGCCGCGAGGTGGCGCCCAAGCGCATGGCCGATCTGGCCTACGACGACGTGGCCGCCTGGCTGGCGGCCGAGCCCGCGCTGCGCAGCCACTTCGCCACGCGCTGGCGCCCGCTCGCGCTCCGGCCGGACTTCCGCGCCGGCCTGGTGGCCCACATGCGCAGCCACCCGGAGTGGGACCGCATCGTCTTTCCCGAGAAGTACCTGCCCAGGCGGCCCGCCGCGCCCCCGGCCGCGCCGCGGCCCGCCACCTCCACCCCCTGAGATCGAGCCCTCCCGATGAAGCTGCTGCTCAAGTTCAACCTGGTCTTCCTGCTGGTCTTCGCGCTCGGGCTGGCGGGTGCGGGCTACCTCGCCCGCAACATGCTGCAGCAGGGTGCGCACGACGAGGTACTGGACCGGGCCCGCCTCCTCATGGAAAGCGCCGCCGCCGTCAGCACCTACACGGCCACGCAGATCCAGCCGCTGCTGCAGACGCAGATGAAGTACACCTTCCTGCCGCAGTCGGTGCCGGCCTATTCGTCGACCGAGATGATCAACGCGCTGCGCACCAAGCATCCCGAGTACTCGTACAAGCCGGCCATGCTCAATCCCACCAACCCGCGCGACCGCGCGCAGGACTGGGAGGAGGACGTGATCGCCCGGTTCTCGCAGCAAGCGGAGCTGGCCGAGTTCGTCGGCCGGCGCGACACCGCGTCCGGCCCCGCGCTGTACATCGCCCGCCCGATCCGCATCAGCAACCCGGTCTGCCTGAGCTGCCACAGCACGCCCGGCGCCGCCCCGGCGCCGATGCTCGAGAAGTACGGCCCGTCCAACGGCTTCGGCTGGAAGCTCAACGAGGTGCTGGGCGCGCAGGTCGTGTCGGTGCCCATGTCGGTGCCCTTCGATCGGGCCGACAAGGCCTTCGGCGTGGTGATGGCCTCGCTCGCGGGCGTGTTCGTGCTGATCGGGCTCACGCTCAACCTCATGCTATGGAAGCTCGTGATCCAGCCCGTGACGCGGCTGTCGGCCCTCACCGACCGGGTGAGCATGGGCGAGCTCGATGCGCCGGAGTTCACCGTCCGCACGAAGGACGAGATCGGCGTGCTGTCGGACTCCTTCGCACGCATGCGCAAGAGCCTCGTGCATGCCATGAAGCTGCTGGACGCCTGAGTCTTTCCGATCGCCACCATGGAGCACCCGAAGCGCCTGGGCAAGTACGACATCGTCCAGGTGCTGGGCGAGGGCGCCATGGGCGTGGTCTACAAGGGCCACGACCCCGGCATCGACCGGCCGGTGGCGATCAAGACCATCCGCAAGGCGCTGCTGCAGTCCGACGGCGGCATCGACCTGGCGGCGCGCTTTCGCAACGAGGCCAAGGCGGTGGGGCGGCTGTCGCACCCCGGCATCGTCGCCATCTACGAATACGGCGAGGACGAGACCACCGCCTTCATCGCCATGGAGTACGTGCAGGGCCGCGACCTCGCACAGGTGCTGGGGGCCACGCCGCGCCTGCCTGAGGGCACCGCCATCCGCTTCATGCAGCAGCTGCTGGATGCGCTCACCTGCGCGCACCGCGCCGGCGTTTGGCACCGTGACATCAAGCCGGCCAACCTGGTCGTCACCACCGACGGGCTGCTCAAGGTGACGGACTTCGGCATCGCGCGCATCGAATCCGCCGCGCTCACGCAGGTGGCCGCCACCATCGGTACGCCCGGCTACATGGCGCCGGAGCAGTACCTGGGCGAGGCCATCGACCACCGCATCGACCTCTTCGCCGCCGGTGTGCTGCTCTACCGCATGCTCACCGGCCGCTCGCCCTTCGCGGCGGAGTCGGCCGAAGCCGTGATGTACCGGGTGCTGAACAAGGAGCCCGAGCTGCCGTCGCAGATACCGGGGCTGTCGGTGCCGGCGTCCTTCGACCCCATCGTGGCGCGCGCGCTGGCCAAGGCGCCGCAGTCGCGCTTCGCCAGTGCGCAGGAGTTCCGCGATGCGCTGGCCGAGCGCAGCGCGCTGCACATCGGCACGGCGGCTGACGACGCGACGGTGGTCGCTTCGCTGCACCTGCCGCTGCGGCGGGCGGAGGGCCATTCGCCTTCGGGCGCCGCCAGCCGGCCGGGTTCGGCCGCGCCGTCGCGCTGGGACGCGGCCAGCCTCGCGCCGATGGAGGCGGCGCTCACGCGATTCATGGGCCCGCTGGCGCGTGTGCTGGTGCGCGAGGCGGCACGCACCGCCACCGACCTCGGTGCCCTGCAGGACGCGCTGAGCCAGCACATTCCCGATGCGGCCGATCGGGCGCGCTTCATCACCTTGCTCGGCGGGCCGGGCAGCGGTGCCGGCAGCTCGGCCCGGTCCACCGGCGCAAGCGCGGGTTCGGGCGCCGGCGGCGCGGCCGTCGCCTCGGTCGCCGTGCAGGCCGCCATCGGTGCGGAGGTGGTCGAGCATGCACGCCTGACCCTCTCGCGCGAACTCGGTCCCATTGCGAGGTTCATGCTCAAGAAAGCGCTGGCCGAGGCGCGCTCGCCGCAGCATCTGCACGAACTGCTGGCGCAGCAGCTCGACGACCCGGCGCAGCGGGCGCGGCTGCTGGACGCATTGCGGCGCAGGCCGGGGTGATCCGCAAGCTTCGGCTTCCGAGCCGGTCGCACTGCGCGAACTGCTGCCGGTTGGGCGATCCTCGCTACACGCCCTGGATGCCCCAGCGCGAGGCCGGTCTCGCGGCGCCGCCGCGGCGACCGGGCCGCCGCACGCTCAGCGCACGCGGATCGCCGTGCGCTGCAGGTCGGCGTCGAAGACCCGCCGCGAGGGCCAGGCGGGCCAGGCCTTGCCCGGACCCTCGTCGTTCGGGTCGCCGCGCCGCGCGAAGGCGCCGAGGCTGCGCATCATGGCGTCCGACAGCGCCAGCCGGCCTGGCGCGTTGGCACGCGTGACCATGAAGCGCGCGTACAGCGACGGCCCGAAGTTGCCGAAGACGAAGGGCAGGTCGAAGGTGTGGGCGGCGCCGAAGATGCGGTCCAGAGGCGGTGGCAGCCGGTCCCACTCGAATTCGTAGGCCCAGACGGCGTCCTGCCGCATGCGCAGCGCGTCGAGCATGTCGTCGCGGATGGCCGAGAACCACAGCGCATCGAGCTGGCGGGCCCGCGCGTCGAAGCCGGTGCCGGGCGTGTCGACCGGCAGGTAGGCGGGCGGGATCCACTGCGCGAGCGTGGTCTGCGGCGGTGCCTCGGGGTCGTAGCGCGCCGCGAGCGAGAACACGGCCCCGTCGTCGAGCAGGCGACCGCTGGTGCCGCCCAGCGCGGGGCTCAGGGCGAAGAGCTGCGGAAAGAGCTTGGTCTCGTCGCGCGTGTGGCCGGCCAGCACGGGCATGCGCAGGTAGCGGCCTGCGCGCACGGCGGCGATCGGGTCCTGCGCGAGCACCCAGCCGTCGGGGATGGGGTTGCTCGCCGCCATGCCCCGTGCCGCGAGCCGGGTGAGCACCACCTGCAGCAGGGCGTTGGCCGGCTGGCTGCGCAGCCAGACCGCGGTGCGCCCGGGTCCGGCACCGGCCTCCCACTGCGCGGCTTGCGTGGCGTCGACAGCCTCGCGGGCGGCGACCAGCGATTCGTGCACCAGCGCCTCGCCGCGGGCGGCCCACACCGCGGCGGGCAACACCGCCGGAATGCCGCCGGGCGGCAAGGTTGCCGCGGTCGACAGCCCACCGCTCAGTGCGGCCAGCCGCTGGAACAGCGGGCGGTCGCGGGCCACGAGCATCGGCGAGCTGAGCAGCGCGTACACGTTGACCGCGCCGGCCGACTGGCCCATCAGCGTCACCCGCTGCGGATCGCCGCCGAATGCGGGCGCGTTGGCGGCCACGAACTCCAGCGCCTTCACGATGTCCAGCAGCGCGAAGTTGCCGGAGTCGTCCTCGCGCTGTCCGGTCTTGAGCGCCTTGGCATCGAGGAAGCCGAAGATGCCGAGCCGGTAGTTCACCGTGACGACCACCGCATCCTCGTGCCTCGCGAGCGCCGCGCCGTCGTAGACCGGATCGGCGGTGTACCCCGTGATGTTGCTGCCGCCGTGCACGAACACGATCACCGGCCGCGGCGCCGCGGGTCGCGAGGCGGGGGTCCAGATGTTGAGGTACAGGCAGTCCTCGTCGCCCACGGTGCGGCCCAGCGAACTGCCGACCGTTTCGTCGTAGCGGTTGTTCAGACCCGGGCCGTACAGGCGCTGGGTCTGCACGCAGGCAGGCGCGAAGGCACGCGCGGAGCGGGGCGTGGACCAGGGCTTCGGATCGCGCGGCGCGCGCCAGCGCAGATCGCCGACCGGCGCCTGGGCGTACGGAACGCCCTTCCAGCTCCACGTGCCGGTGGATGCGTCATCGTCGCTGCCCAGCACGGGCCCCCAGGTGGTCTGGCGCTGCATCGCCGTCTCGCCCGCGCCGGGCGCCGCGCAGCCGGCCAGGCAGAGCGTGAGCATCGCGGCACACAGGGCGGGCCAGGCGCGGCCCTTGCGGTCGAGCGGGCCCATCATTCCGCCGAGATGTGCGCGGCCTGGATGATCTGCGCCCACTTGCGCGTTTCGCTCGCAATGAAGGCGCTGAACTCGGCCGGCGTGCCGCCGCGCAGCTGCAGTCCGGCGGCTTCGGCCTTGCGCCGCACGTCGAGGTCGGCCAGGGCCGCCTGGAGCTCGGTGTGGATGCGCGCCACCACCTCGGGGGGCGTGCCCGCCGGCGCCAGCATGCCGTACCAGCCGTAGCCGACCACGGTGGGCAGGCCCTGTTCGCGCAGCGTCGGGGCCTCGGGGTACAGCGGCGTGCGCTCCTCGTTCGCCACGCCCAGCACGCGCAGCTTGCCGGCCTGGATGTGCGGCACGGCCGTCGAGATGGCCGTCAGCGTGGCGTCGATGCGGCCGGCCAGCAGCTCGGTGTAGGCCGGCGCGTCGCCCCGGTACTGCACCACGATGCCCTTGGCGCCGGCGGCGCGCAGCAGCAGCTCGGCCGTGAGGTGCGGCGCCGACCCGGCCCCGGGCGAGCCGAAGGTCGCGCCCTTGGCGCTGGCCTTGGCGTACTGGATGAACTCGGCCAGCGTCTTGTACGGCGCCTGCGCATTGACCACCAGGAACAGCGGCGCGATGGCCGTGCTGCCGATGGCCGCGAAGCTCTTGTGCACGTCGTAGGGCAGGTCCTTGTACAGCGCCTCGCCGATGGCGATGGGCGCGGCCGCGTGCAGCAGCGTGTAGCCGTCGGGCGCGGCCTTGGCGACGTAGTCGTTGGCGATGCGCGTGCCCGCGCCGGCCTTGTTCTCCACCACCACGCTCTGCCCCAGCCGGCGCGAGAGGAAGTCGCCCAGCACCCGGGTGAGGATGTCGTTCGATCCCCCGGCGCCGTAGGGCGACACGAGGCGGATCGGCCGCGCGGGCCAGGCCTGCGCCGAGGCGGGCAGGCCCCAGGGCAGGGCCAGCCCGGCGGCGGCCGAGGCAAGCAGGTGGCGTCGGTTCATGTGCATGGTCTTTTGTCTCCGTCTTGTTGAAATCGTGCCTCAGACCGGCCGGATCGGCGGGTAGTCGAATCGCAGTTCGAGGTGCTCGGCCCGCGGCTGGTACAGCCGAAGCACCACATAGAACAGCTCGCCGGCCGGCGCGGGCAGCCAGTTGGCGTCCGGACCGGGGTCATCGGCCTGCAGCCGGATCACCAGGCTGCCGTCGGCTTCGGTGCGCAGGCCCGGGGTGCGGTCGCCGATCGAGTAGCGGTCGATCGGGTTGGCGACGAACAGGCAGTCGCTGCGCCGGTACATCGTGAGCGACCAGAAGGCGTCGACGCGCGGGCCGCGGCCCGGCGCGAAGCGCAGTTCGTAGCGCCCGGAGCCGTTCAGGGGCCGCCCCTCGGCATCGACCTCCGCCGTCGGATACATCGCTTCGTCCACACCCAGTGCGCCGATGAAGTTGCGCGCGATGCGGGCCCGCGTGAGGTGGTCGTCGCCCCAGTGCGTGCGCACCATGACCGGGATGGCCCAACCACCACCGAGCGCATGCGGCTGCCCGGCGTTGCGCAGGCGTTCGTACACCGCCGGGAGGGCCGCCGCCAGCGCATCGTCGTCCGGCGGCCAGGCGAGCGACTCGCCCTCGGGCGGTGGATTGCCGCGCAGCGCCGCGTCCACGGTGCTGCGGTACAGCTGCGCCGACGGGACGCGCGTGTCGCGCCCGTCGAGGGCCGTGTCCACACGCATCGCCGCGTCGCGCCTATCAAGGCGCCGCATGCGCAGGGCCTGCTGCAGCGAGCGCACCCGCTCGGCATCCGGGCCGTCGTCGTCGACCAGGAAGCGGCCGATCAGCCACACGTCGTGACCGGGCGCCGCGATGGTGTGCGTCACGCCGGCCGGCACCTCGCCGCGCCAGCCCGGTCCGTGGACCAGCGTGCGCTGCGGACGGTTGCCGGTGGTGCGCCGGCCGACGTAGGCGAAGGGGTTGGTCCACGCATCGAGCAGGCCCAGCGTCCAGTAGCGCTCGCCCATGTCCGGCGACTCGATCAGCACCGGGCCTTCGGACAGGTCGATCCATGCGTTGCTGTAGACCGTGTCGTTGTTCGGGCTCACGACCTCGCGATCCTCCGGGCCGAGGCGGCGGTGGGTGTGGGTGAACTGGTTGACCCAGCGCCAGGACGAGCCGGGCTCGTCGGAGGCGAAGCCCAGGGCCGGATGGCGGCGCGCCGTGGTGGCGGCGCGCATGCGCATCATCTCGAACAGGGGCAGGGTCTGGACCACGGCGGCTTCGGCGGCCGTCGTGTCGGAGCGGGAGGGGGTGTCGAGGGTCATCGGGGGTGGCAGCTGCGCAAGAGCGCGTCAGGCAACGGCACGCTGCTCGCGCAGCCGGGCGATCTCGTCGGCGCCGAAGCCCAGCGCGGCGAGCACCGCGTCGGTGTCGGCGCCGCAGGACGGTGCCGCCGGCGGCGTGGCACGCGGCGCGTCGCCGAGGGTGTAGGGCAGGGCCAGCGCCGCATGGCGGGCGCCGTCAGCGCGAATGGCGTCGATCAGCATGCCGCTGGCCTGCACGTCGGGGCTTTGCAGCACCTGCGCATAGCTGCGCACGGCCCCGACCACGATCTGGTTGCGGCTGAGCAGCGACACGCATTCCTCGCTGGTCATCGCCGAGAGGCAATCGCGCAGCACGGCCCGCAATTCGGTGCGGTGCTGCACGCGCAGCGCGTTGCTGCAAAAGCGCGGGTCGGCGATCAGGTCCTCGCGCCCGACGACGCGGCAGAAGCGCGCCCAGTGTTCTTCGGCATATGCCGACAGCACGATGTGGCCGTCCCGCGTGGGCAGCACCTCGGCAGCGGGTGCGTTGTTGGGCTGGCCGTCGCCGATGCGCGAGGGTTCGGGCGCGCCGCCCAGGTAGTCGCACCAGGTGGTGGCCTGCAGGTGCATTGCCACCTCGAGCAGCGAGGTGCGCAGCGTCTCGCCGCGGCCGGTGCGGCTGCGGCCGAACAGCGCGGCCAGCACGGCCTGCGCGCCCAGGTGCGCGGCGGCGGCGTCGATGATCGGCACGCCCACCTTCTGCGGCAGGCGATCCGCCTCGCCCGTGACCGACATGAGGCCGCTCTCGGCCTGCGCCGCGATGTCGTAGCCCGGCCGCCCGCTCGACGGGCCTTGGTGGCCGAAGCCCGAGATCGAGAGGTACACCAGGGCGGGAAAACGCTCGCGCACCGCCTCGGGCCCGAAGCCCAATGCCTCCACGGCGCCGGGCCGCAGGTTCTGGATCAGCACGTCGCTCTCGCCGATCAGCCGCCAGGCGATCTCGCGCCCGGCCCCGCTCTTGAGGTCGAGGGCGATGGACTGCTTGCCGCGGCTGTAGGCGCGGATCATCGATTCGCCATAGCTGCCGATGTGCCGGGCCTGGTCGCCGGCCAGGGGCTCGACCTTGACGACCCGGGCACCGAGTTCGGCCAGCACCATCGCCGCACCGGGGCCGGCGATGTACTGCCCCAGGTCGAGCACGCGCACGCCTTCGAGGGGCGCGGCGGGCTTCGGTGTCGTCTCTTCGTTCTGAAAGCGCATGGACGCAACCATAGCCAGTCCGGCGATTCTTGAAAATTCGATAATCGTGAGGGAGTGATCACGATTGGATATCGAAGCAGGAGGCCCTGATGGACGCCGTGACCGGCCGGCTCGTGCGCAAGCTGCGGCTGCGCCACCTCGAACTGCTGGCCGTGCTGGCCGAGGCGGACACGATGCGCAGTGCGTCCGCACGGCTGCACCTGAGCCAGCCGGCCATCAGCAAGATGCTCGGCGAGATCGAGGCCTGCTTCGGTGCGCGCCTCTTCGAGCGCAGCCACCAGGGCATCCACCCGAACGCACTGGGCGCCGGCGCGGTGTTCCACGCCAGGGCGGTGCTGAACCAGCTGGCGCGCGCCACCGAAGACGTCGGCGCCATGCAGCAGGGGGCGCAAGCCGTGCTGCGGGTGGGCGCGCCTTCCGTCACGGCCACCGTGCCCGCGGCCATCGCGCGGCTGCGCACGCGCCTGCCCGGCGCCGCGGTGCAGATCCGCGAAGGGCGCGTGCAGGAGCTCATCCAGCGCCTGCTGGCCGGCGAGCTCGACTGCGTCTACGGCGCCGTGACGCCCGAGCTGCTCACCGCCGACATCACGCCGCTGCTGGAGCCCGTGGCGATGCTCAAGGACGAGCTGTGCGTGCTGGCCTCGGCGCCGCCCCAGGGCGCCGGCCACCCCCGGAAACGCCTGCGCTGGCGCGACCTGGGTGCCGCACCGTGGCTGCTGCCGCCCAAGGACACGCTGGTGCGCCAGGCCTTCATGACGGCCTTCCTGAACGACGGCGCCACGCCGCCGGTGCCGGTCATCGAGGCGATCTCGTCCGTCACCATCGGGGCGCTCATGCGGCAGGACGCCTCGCTGCTGTGCGCGGTGCGGCTGGAGCATGCCGTGGACGAGATCGCGCGCGGCGGCGTGCACCGGATCGAGGTCGCGCCCAGGGTGCCGCTGCCGTCCTTCGGCCTGTTCTTCCGGCGCGACGGCATGGAACGACCGCCGGTGCTGCTGGCCTTCGCCGATGCGGTGAAGGCCGCCGCCGCAAGGCTCAGCGTGCCGCGCCGTAGGGCGTGAATCGGCTCTGGTGCTCGTCGACCTGCAGCGGCCGGCCGACGAAGGGGAAGGCGCGCTGCGGGCAGTCGGCACGTTCGCAGACCTTGCAGCCCATGCCGATGGGCGTGGCCGCCTCCGGGTCGCCGAGATCGAGCCCCTTGGCATAGACCAGGCGCGGCGCGTGCCGGATGTCGCAGCCCAGGCCGATGGAGAACACGCGCTGCGGCGCGCCGTAGCCCGCCGGGCCGCTGGCCACCGTGCGGGCCACCCACAGGTAGCAGCGGCCGTCGGGCATGCGGGCCAGCTGCGGCAGGATGCGCCCCGGCTGCGTGAAGGCCTCGTACACGTTCCACAGTGGGCAGGTGCCGCCCGTGCGGCTGAAGTGGAAGTGCGTGGCCGATTGGCGCTTGGAGATGTTGCCCGCGCGGTCCACCCGCACGAAGAAGAAGGGCACGCCCGGGGCGTCCGCCCGCTGGAGCGTGCTCAGGCGGTGGCAGACCGTCTCGAAGCCGACGCCGAAGCGCTCGCCGAGCCGGTCGATGTCGTAGTGCAGGCTTTCGGCCGCCTGCAGGAAGCGACCGTAGGGCAGCAGCAGGGCGCCGGCGAAGTAGTTGGCCAGGCCGATGCGCGCGAGCCGGCGCGAGGCCGCGTCGTCCTGCAGCGGCGGCGCGGCCACCTGCGCATCGATGAGCGCGGCGTGTTCGACCAGCGCCAGCTGCGTGGCGAGCTGGAAGACCTGCTGCGCAGGCCCCAGCCGTGCCGACAGCCGCAGCGTGCGGCGCGCCGGGTCAAAGTGGCGCTTGCCGTCCTGCGCGTCGGATGCGGTCTCGACGCGCACGCCGTGGCGCCGGTGCAGCCGGTCGATGAGCCAGTGGACGAGCAGCGGGCCCTCGACCGCCGCTTCGGCGGCCAGGGCCTCGGCCTGCCGGTCGACCTCGTCGAAGTGGTTGCGATGCGCAAAGAAGAAGTCGCGCACCACCTCGAAGGGCATGGCCGGCGCGGTGGCGGCCTCGGCCCGGTCGTCGCCCAGGCGCAGCGCCATGGTCTCGAGCTGGTCCTGCAAGGCGAGCTTGCGCCGGTGCAGCGCGACCAGGGCGCGGCCCAGCGCGGGCATCTGGCTGGCCGCTTCCTGCAGTTCCGGGAGTGCTACCGGGTCGGGCGCGTCGGCCAGGGCCTCGCGCATGCCCGCGACCAGCCGCGCTTCCTCGTCTTCCGAGAACTGCTGGATGTCGATGCCCAACGCCCGATGGATCCTGAGCAGCACCGGCACGGTGAGCGGGCGCTGGTTCTGCTCCAACTGGTTGAGGTAGCTCGGCGACAGGCCCAGCGCCTGCGCCAGCGCGATCTGGGTCATGCCGCGCTCGGCGCGCAGCTTGCGCAGGCGCACGCCCATGAAGGTCTTCTTCATGGGCGAGAGCCTCGCTCGTGATTCGCAAGATTCGCAATTTCGAGTTGATTCATTCGCAACGATTCGCCATTTCAGCCATGGGCAGCGACCCGCATTTTGCGTAGATTGCGAAGCATGACAACACCGATTGCAACGCCCGCGTTCAAGCCGAAGAAATCCGTCGCGCTGTCCGGCGTCATGGCGGGCAACACCGCGCTGTGCACGGTCGGGCGCACCGGCAACGACCTGCACTACCGCGGCTACGACATCCTGGACATCGCCGAGGTCTGCGAGTTCGAGGAGATTGCGCACCTGCTGGTGCACGGCAAGCTGCCCACGCGCGCCGAACTGCGCGCCTACAAGGCCCGCCTGAAAGCCATGCGCGGCCTGCCGGCGAGCGTGAAGGACGCGCTGGAGAGCCTGCCGGCGAGCGCCCACCCCATGGACGTCATGCGCACCGGCGTCTCGGCCCTGGGCTGCGTGCTGCCCGAGAAGGACGACCACAACACCGCCGGTGCGCGCGACATCGCCGACCGCCTGATGGCTTCGCTCGGCTCCATGCTGCTGTACTGGTACCACTGGAGCACCGCCGGCCGGCGCATCGAGGTCGAGACCGACGACGACAGCATCGGCGGCCACTTCCTGCACCTGCTGCACGGGCGCAGGCCTTCGCAGGCCTGGGTGGGCGCGATGCACACCTCGCTGAACCTCTATGCCGAACACGAGTTCAACGCATCGACCTTCACGGCGCGGGTGATCGCCGGCACGGGCAGCGACATGTACTCGTCCATCGCCGGCGCCATCGGCGCGTTGCGCGGCCCCAAGCACGGCGGTGCCAACGAGGTGGCCTTAGAGATCCAGAAGCGCTACGACAACCCCGACGAGGCCGAGGCCGACATTCGCCGCCGCATCGAGGCGAAGGAGGTGGTGATCGGCTTCGGCCACCCGGTGTACACGGTGAGCGATCCGCGCAACGTGGTCATCAAGGGCGTGGCCAAGCGCCTGTCGCAGGACGCGGGCTCGGCACGCATGTTCGACATCGCCGAGCGGCTGGAGTCGGTCATGTGGGACGCCAAGCGGATGTTCCCCAACCTCGACTGGTTCAGCGCCGTGAGCTACCACCTGATGGGCGTGCCGACGGCGATGTTCACGCCGCTCTTCGTCATCGCGCGCACCAGCGGCTGGGCCGCCCATGTGATCGAGCAGCGCATCGACAACAAGATCATCCGGCCGAGCGCGAACTACACCGGGCCGCAAGACCTGGCTTTCGTGCCGATCGATGCGCGGTGCTGAGGCGCGAAAGGGGCGGGCGCCAAAGCTGAACGATTGGTCAGGAAGCGCTGGTGCGCGGGGCTAGGATGCGCCGCGAGGCCGCACGCAGAGGCGGCCTTTCAACCACAACACCAGGAGCCTCGCCATGACCCTCGATCGCCGCACCTTCTCCGCCGCCCTGGCCGCGCTCGGCCTGCCGCTGCCCTTCGCAGCCTCGGCGCAGGACGACTTTCCGAACAAGCCGATCCGCATCGTGTGCCCCTTCGCGCCGGGCGGGGGGTCGGACTTCATCGCCCGCGTCGGTGCCGACCTGCTGGGCAAGAACATCGGGCAGTCGGTGATCGTCGACAACCGCCCCGGTGCGGGCGGCACGCTGGGCAGCGACTATGCGCTGCACCAGCCGGCCGACGGCTACACGCTGCTGCTGGTGGCGGGCAGCTACACGGTCAACCCGTCGCTGTACAAGCTCAAGTTCGACTCGGCCAAGGACATGACGCCGGTGATCCAGCTGTCCAAGGGCGCCTACGTGGTGTGCGTCAATCCGGCCAAGGTGCAGGCGAAGAACCTGGCCGAGCTGCTGGAGTACGGCCGCAACAACCCCGGCAAGCTCAGCTTCGCCTCGGCGGGCAACGGCAGCCACCTGCACATCGCGACCGAATACATGTTCGGCATGGCCAAGGTCAAGGCCACGCACATTCCCTACAAGGGCACCGGCCCGGCCATCACCGACCTGATCGCCGGCAACGTCGACATGCTGGTGGCCGGCACCGAGGGCCTGATGCCGCACGTCAAGGCGGGCAAGCTGCGCGCGCTGGCGGTGACCACGGCGCAGCGCCAGGCGGCCTACCCGGACATCCCGACCGTGGCCGAGGCGGGCAAGCTGCCCGACTACGAAGTGGTCGCCTGGCACGGCCTGATCGCGCCGAAGAACCTGCCGGCCCCGGTGCTGGCGAAGATCAACGCGGCGATCAACACCGGGTTGAAGGCGCCCGAACTGGTCGCCAGGCTGGAGCCGACCGGGGTCTCGCCGGCCGGCGGCACGCCCGAGCAGTTCGGCCAGCTGATCCGCGTCGAGATCCCGCGCTACGCCAAGGTCGTGCAGGACAACCACATTCAAACCCAGTGAGCGCCGCCGCCCGCGCGAGCGGCGGCACCCCGTGATGAACCGTTCGTACCGCCACCCCCTGCCAGGCACCGGCCTGGACTACTTCGATGCCCGCGCCGCCGTGGAATCCCTGCAGCCCGGCGCCTGGGCCGGCCTGCCCTACACGGCGCGGGTGCATGCCGAGAACCTGGTGCGGCGCGCCGACCCGGCGCGCCTGGAGGACTACCTGCGCCAGATCGTCGAGCGCCGCCGCGACCTGGACTTTCCCTGGTACCCGGTGCGCGTGGTGTGCCACGACATCCTGGGGCAGACCGCGCTGGTCGACCTGGCCGGGCTGCGCGACGCGATCGCCAAGGAAGGCGGCGACCCGGCGGCCGTGAACCCGGTGGTGCCGGTGCAGCTCATCGTCGACCATTCGCTGGCGGTGGAGTGCGGCGGCTTCGACCCCGACGCGTTCGCGAAGAACCGCGCCATCGAGGACCGCCGCAACGAGGACCGCTTCCACTTCATCGAGTGGACGAAGAAGGCCTTCGACAACGTCGATGTGATCCCCGCGGGCAACGGGATCATGCACCAGATCAACCTGGAGAAGATGTCGCCCGTCGTCGCCGTGCGCGAGGGCGTGGCCTTCCCCGACACCTGCGTGGGCACCGACAGCCACACGCCGCACGTCGATGCGCTGGGCGTGATCGCCGTGGGCGTTGGCGGCCTGGAGGCCGAGAACGTGATGCTCGGCCGCGCCTCGTGGATGCGCCTGCCCGACATCGTGGGCGTGGAACTCGCGGGGCGCCGCCAGCCGGGCATCACGGCCACCGACATCGTGCTCGCGCTCACCGAGTTCCTGCGGCAGCAGAAGGTGGTCGGTGCGTACGTCGAGTTCTTCGGCGAGGGCGCGCGCAGCCTCACGATCGGCGACCGCGCCACCGTCTCCAACATGTGCCCCGAATACGGCGCCACGGCGGCGCTGTTCTCGATCGACGCGCAGACGCTCGAGTACCTGAGGCTCACCGGCCGCAGCGACGCGCAGGTGAAGCTGGTCGAGACCTACGCGAAGGCGGCGGGCCTGTGGGCCGACGACCTGGCGGCGACGCAGTACGAGCGCGTGCTGCGCTTCGACCTGTCGACCGTCGTGCGCAACATGGCCGGCCCGTCGAACCCGCACCGCCGCCTGCCGGTGAGCGCGCTGGCCGAGCGCGGGATCGCCGACCGGGCGAAGCTGGCCGCAGGCCGGGCCGAGGAGGCGCAAGGCCTGCTGCCCGACGGCGCGGTGATCATCGCCGCCATCACCAGCTGCACCAACACGAGCAACCCGCGCAACGTGATCGCGGCAGCGCTGCTCGCGCGCAATGCCAACGCGCGCGGCCTCGCGCGCAAGCCCTGGGTCAAGAGCTCGCTGGCGCCGGGGTCCCGCGCGGTGGAGCTGTACCTGCGCGAGGCGCAACTGCTGGGCGAGCTGGAACGGCTGGGCTTCGGCATCGTCGGCTTCGCCTGCACCACCTGCAACGGCATGAGCGGCGCGCTCGACCCGGCGATCCAGCAGGAGATCGCCCGGCGCGACCTGTACGCCACGGCGGTGCTCTCGGGCAACCGCAACTTCGACGGCCGCATCCATCCGTATGCCAGGCAGGCCTTTCTCGCCTCGCCGCCGCTGGTGGTGGCCTACGCCATCGCGGGCACGGTGCGCTTCGACATCGAGCAGGACGTGCTGGGCATCGACCGCGAAGGCCGCGAGGTGCGCCTGAAGGACCTCTGGCCGAGCGACGAGGAGATCGACGCCATCGTCGCGGCCAGCGTCAAGCCCGCGCAGTTCCGTGCCGTGTACGAACCGATGTTCGCGATCCGCGCCGACGACGGCGAACAAGTCGGCCCGCAATACGACTGGCGCCCGCAGTCCACCTACATCCGACGGCCGCCGTACTGGGACACCGAGGGCGTCGGCGCCCTGGCGGCCACGCCGCGCACCCTGCGCGGCATGCGCCCGCTGGCGATCCTGCCGGACAACATCACGACCGACCACCTGTCGCCGTCGAACGCGATCCTCATGGACTCGGCGGCCGGCGAATATCTGCACCGCATGGGCCTGCCGGAGGAGGACTTCAACTCCTACGCCACGCACCGCGGCGACCACCTCACGGCCATGCGTGCGACCTTCGCCAACCCCCAGCTCGTGAACGAGATGGCGGTGGTGGACGGCGTGGTGAAGAAAGGTTCCCTGGCGCGCATCGAGCCCGAGGGCCGGGTGGTGCGCATGTGGGAGGCCATCGAGACCTACCTCGATCGCCGCCAGCCGCTCATCGTCATCGCCGGCGCCGACTACGGCCAGGGCTCCAGCCGCGACTGGGCGGCCAAGGGCGTGCGCCTGGCGGGCGTGGAGACGGTGGTGGCCGAGGGCTTCGAGCGCATCCACCGCACCAACCTGATCGGCATGGGCGTGCTGCCGCTGGAGTTCAGGCCGGGCACGAATCGCCTCACGCTGCAGCTGGATGGCACCGAGACCTACGATGTGGAGGGCGCACGCACGCCGGGTGCCGCGCTGGTGCTGGTCGTGCACCGCCGCGACGGCAGCGCGCTGCACGTGCCGGTGACCTGCCGGCTCGACACGGCCGAGGAGGTGTCGGTGTACGAGGCGGGCGGCGTGCTGCAGCGCTTCGCACAGGATTTTCTCGCGTCCAACCCGGCCGCGGCGCCCGTCTGACGGGCGCCCACAGGCAACACGCAACAGGCATCAGACCGACAGCAACATGACCGCCCGCACCTTCGCCCCGCAGATCCGCATTCCCGCCACGTACATGCGCGGCGGCACCAGCAAAGGGGTGTTCTTCCGTCTGCAGGACCTGCCCGAGGCCGCGCGCCGGCCCGGTGCGGCGCGCGACCGGCTGCTGCTGCGCGTCATCGGCAGCCCCGACCCCTACGGCAAGCAGACCGACGGCATGGGCGGCGCCACCTCGAGCACCAGCAAGGCCGTCATCCTCTGCGCCAGCGAGCGGCCCGGGCACGACGTCGACTACCTCTTCGGCCAGGTCGCGATCGACAAGGCCTTCGTGGACTGGTCCGGCAACTGCGGCAACCTCTCGGCCGCGGTCGGCCCCTTCGCCATCACCAACGGCCTGCTGCCGCCGGAGCGCATCCCGCGCGACGGCATCTGCACCGTGCGCATCTGGCAGGCCAACATCGGCAAGACCATCGTGGCCCACGTGCCGATCACGAACGGCGCGGTGCAGGAGACGGGCGACTTCGAACTCGACGGCGTGACCTTTCCCGCGGCCGAGGTGCCGCTGGAATTCATGGACCCGGCGGAAGAGGGCGGGGAGGGCGAGGGGGGCGGCGCCATGTTCCCCACGGGCAACGTGGTCGACACGCTCGACGTGCCCGGCATCGGCAGCTTCAACGCCACGCTCATCAACGCCGGCATCCCGACGATCTTTTTGAATGCGGCCGAACTCGGCTACACCGGCACCGAGCTGCAGCCGGCCATCAACGGCGACAAGGTGGCCCTGGCCCGCTTCGAGACCCTCCGCGCCTGGGGCGCCGTGAAAATGGGCCTCATCGGCGAAGTGGCCGAAGCGGCAGGGCGCCAGCACACGCCCAAGATCGCCTTCGTCGCGCCGCCGCAGGGCTACCTGGCATCCAGCGGCAAGTCGGTGCAGGCGGCCGACGTGGACCTGCTGGTGCGCGCGCTGTCGATGGGCCAGCTGCACCACGCGATGATGGGCACCGCCGCAGTCGCGATCGGCGTGGCCGCCGCGGTACCGGGTACGCTCGTCAACCGGGCGGCCGGCGGCGGCGAGCGCACATCGGTGCGCTTCGGCCATCCTTCCGGCACGCTGCGCGTGGGCGCCGAGGCCATCCAGTCCGGCGGCCGGTGGACGGTGACCAAGGCCCTGATGAGCCGCAGCGCGCGCGTGCTGATGGAGGGCTTCGTGCGCGTGCCCGGCGACAGTTTCTGAGATCCCTTTTCCCCGAGAGCGAACCATGTCCACCCGCCAGCAACTCAAGGCCCTCGTCGAAGCCCGCCGCGGCGTCATCGTGCCGGGCGCCTTCAACGCCCTGTCGGCCCGCGTCATCGAAGACCTGGGCTACCCCGCCATCTACATCACCGGTGCCGGCGTGACCAACATGTGGTTCGGCCTGCCCGACCAGGGCTTCATGGGCCTGGCCGAGATCGCCGACCACACGGCGCGCATCCGCGACGCCGTGAGCGTGCCGCTGATCGTCGATGCCGACACGGGCTTCGGCAATGCCCTGAACGTTCGCCACACGGTGCGCACGCTGGAGCGTGCCGGCGCCGACTGCATCCAGTTCGAGGACCAGGTCGCGCCCAAGCGCTGCGGCCACTTTTCGGGCAAGGACGTCATCCCGACCGACGAGGCGGTGAGCAAGATCAAGGCGGCCGTCGACGCGAGGCAGGACCCGGACCTGCTCATCCTGGCCCGCACCGATGCGTGCGCCACGCAGGGCTTCGAGGCCGCCGTCGAGCGCGCGCAGAAGTTCGCCGAGGCCGGTGCCGACATCCTCTTCGTCGAGGCGGTCACGAAGGAGGACGAGGTGCGCGCGCTGCCGCAGCGCCTGGCCAAGCCGCAGCTCATGAACATGGTCATCGGCGGGCGCACGCCGATCTTCAATGCGAAACAGCTGGGCGAGCTGGGCTACGGCATCGTGCTGTATGCCAACGCGGCCCTGCAGGGTGCGGTGGCCGGCATGCAGAAGGCGCTGACGGTGCTGCGCGACGAGCAGGAGGTGCAGGAGTCGAGCGGGCTGGTCACGCCCTTCGCCGAGCGGCAGCGGCTGGTGGGCAAGCCGGAGTGGGATGCGCTGGAGAAGCGCTATTCCTGATCTACGAAGTGCTCGGCGGGCGGCAGTCGGATCCTGCCCCACCCGTTCACGCTGAGCCTGTCGAAGCGCGGCACTAGGCTTCGACAGGCTCAGCCCGAACGGTTGTGATTGACTGGGCTTCGACCCTTCGACAGGCTCAGGACAGGCCAAGCTCAGCCCGAACGGCGGTGGCGGTGCGAGGGCCTCATGCAGCGGCCGGCGGCGCCGGCCCGCGCCGCGCCAGGTCGACGAAGGCCTTCAGATAGTCGATGTGCGTCTCGGACTCGCGGGCGCCCAGGTAGATGTGCTTGTGGATGCCGCGGGCACCGAGCCGCACCGGCACCACATCCATCCGGCCTGCGTACTCCTCGACCAGCCAGCGCGGCAGGGCGGCCACGCCGCGGCCGCTGGCCACCATCTGCAGCATGATGTCCGTGGTCTCGATGGTCTTGTGGCGTTTCGGCGTGATGCCGGCAGGCATGAGGAACTGGTTGTAGATGTCGAGCCGGTCGGTCTCGACCGGGTAGGTCACCAGCACCTCGCGCGTCAGGTCCTTGGGCTTCACATGGGCGGCGTTGGCCAGCGCGTGGCCGCGTGCCACCACGAGCACCTGTTCGTAGTCGAACACCGGCTCGAAAGCCAGGCCGGGCTTGTGGAGCGGGTCGGGCGTGACCAGCAGGTCGATCTCGTAGCCGAAGAGCGCGCCGATGCCGCCGAACTGGAATTTCTGCTTCACGTCCACGTCCACGTCGGGCCAGGCCGCGAGGTAGGGCGAGACGACCTTCAGCAGCCACTGGTAGCAGGGGTGGCATTCCATGCCGATGCGCAGCGCGCCGCGTTCGCCCTGCGCGAACTGCAACAGCCGCTCCTGCGCCAGGTCCAGCTGCGGAATCACCCGGTTGGCCACCGCCAGCAGGTACTGGCCCGCCTGCGTGAGGCGCAGGCTGCGGCCGTCGCGCAGCCAGATGTCGGTGCCCAGCTGCTGCTCGAGTTTGCGCATGCTGTGGCTCAAGGCGGACTGCGTCACGTGCAGCACCGTCGCCGCCGCGGTCAGCGAGCCCTGGCGTTCGACTTCACGAACGATGGCGAGGTGGATGCGCTCCAGCACGGGTGTGAAGGAAATTCATGGATGGATGAGATATGACCATTTTACTTCATGGTCATCGGTCTCTAGCATTCGCCCTCCGGCTTCCATGCGGAACGCTTTTCCTTCCAACCCTTCGCCCTCCGGACTCGATGACCCGAGAACCCCGCTTCAGCCTCCAGCGCACCCGCTTCGATGAGAACTACCAGCCATCGGACGGCACGCGCATCACCACCAACTTCGCCAACCTGGCCCGGGGCCGCAGCCGGCAGCAGAACCTGCGCAACACGCTGAAGATGATCGACAACCGCTTCAACGCGCTGGCGCATTGGGACAACCCGAGGGGCGATCGCTACGGCGTCGAGCTCGAGATCGTCTCCGTCGGGATGTGCATCGACGGCGGGGACGACGCGCCCGCGCTGCCCCTGATCGAGATGCTCCAGACCTGCATTCACGACCGGAAGGCCGACACGCGCATCGCCGGCATCGTGGGGAACAACTTCTCCTCCTACGTGCGCGACTACGACTTCAGCGTCCTGCTGCCGGGCTACAACGCCAATCGCGCGGAATTCGGCATGCCCGAGGACTTCGGCGACCTGCATGGCAGGCTGTTCAGGCAATTCGTCGGCTCGCGCCTCTACTGCGCGCAGTTCGGCAAGGCGCCGGTGATCTGCATCAGCGCGGCCACCAGCAGGACCTACCAGCGCAACGGCAACCGCCATCCCGTGCTGGGTGTGGAGTACCTGCAGGACGAGCCCTCGTCGACCGACCGCTACTTCGCGAAGATGGGCCTGCAGGTCCGCTTCTTCATGCCACCCGGTGGCGTCGCACCGCTGGCGTTCTACTTCTGCGGTGACCTGCTGGCCGACTACACCCACCTCGAACTGATCGGCACCATCAGCACCATGGAGACGTTCCAGAAGATCTACCGGCCCGAGATCTACAACGCCAATTCGGCGGCCGGCAGCGTCTTTCGCCCGAGCCTGGAGAACCAGGACTTTTCGTCGACACAGATCGTCTACGACAGGCACGAGCGCAGCCAGCTCGCCGTGACGCAGGGAAAATTCGCCGAAGAGCACGTGATCAAGCCGTATGGGCGCATGCTCGAACACTGGGCGGCCGGCGCAGCGCCCTGAGCGCCCGGCTGCTGCCTCCCCATCGATCTTTGCCCGAAGAAATAGGAACCCTCCATGTTCGAAACCTCCATCGCCGGCAGCCTGCCCAAGCCCGCCTGGCTCGCCGAAACCCACAAGCTCTGGCCGCAGTGGCGGGCTGAAGGCGAGGCGCTGCGCCAGGCCAAGGCCGACGCGACCCTGCTGTGGATCAAAGCCCAGGAAGACGCGGGCCTGGACATCGTGTGCGACGGCGAGCAGTCGCGCCAGCACTTCGTGCACGGCTTCCTGGAGCAGGTCGAGGGCATCGACTTCGAGCACAAGGTGAAGATGGGCATCCGCGACAACCGCTACGACGCGATGGTGCCGCAGGTGGTCTCGGCCCTGCGCCTGAAGGGCCGGGTGCACGCCTTCGAGGCCCAGCTGGCCCGCGCGCACACCAAGAAGAAGCTGAAGTTCACCTTGCCCGGTCCCATGACCATCGTCGACACCGTGGCCGACCGCTTCTATGGCGACAAGGTCAAGATGGCGTTCGCCTTCGCGGAGCTGCTCAACCAGGAAGCGCTCGCGCTGCAGGCCGACGGCGTCGACATCATCCAGTTCGACGAACCGGCCTTCAACGTCTACATGAAGGAGGCCGCCGATTGGGGCGTGAAGGCCCTGGAGCGCGCGGCCGAGGGGCTCACGTGCACGACGGCCGTGCACATCTGCTACGGCTACGGCATCAAGGCCAACACCGACTGGAAGCAGACGCTGGGCGATGAATGGCGCCAGTACGAGGCGGTGTTCCCGGCGCTGGCGAAGAGCAGCATCGACCAGGTCAGCCTGGAGTGCATCCACTCGCACGTGCCGCCTGACCTGATGAAGCTGCTGGCCGGCAAGGACGTGATGGTCGGCGTGATCGATGTGGCCAGCGACGTGGTCGAGACGCCCGAAGAGGTGGCGGCAACCATCGGCCGTGCGCTGGAGTTCGTGCCGAAGGAGCGGCTGTTCCCCTGCACGAATTGCGGCCTGGCCCCGATGGGCCGGGACGTCGCGTGGCGCAAGCTGCAGGCGCTGGCCGAAGGCACTCGGCTGGCCCGGGAGCGGCTCGCTGCTGCGTGACACCCGCCAGTTGCCGGGCCGGGGCAGGGCGGTCCGCCTCCTGCCCCGGACGCGGCGCGGGCGTTCAGCGCCCGGCCGCGGGGCCGTCCGCGCTCACGCCGCGCCAGCCCTGCGGGTGATGACCTGCCCGTTGCGGGCGCCGCTGTGGGCGCCGTGCTCCCAGGTCACGGCCCCGTTGACGATGACGGTGTCGATGCCCTCCGCGGGGCGCGTGGGCGTCGCGTAGTCGGCCGCGTCGCGCACCGTGCCGGCGTCGAAGACGACGATGTCCGCGTGGTGGCCGACCTTCAGCGTGCCGCGCTCGTGCAGGCCGAAGTTGCGGGCCGTGAGCCCGGTCATCTTCCACACCGCGGTTTCGAGCGGGAACAGCCCGACATCGCGGCTGTAGTGGCCCAGCACGCGCGGGAAGGTGCCCCACAGCCGCGGATGCGGCTTCTCGCCGACGGGGATGCCGTCGGAGCCGATCATGGTCTCGTCGAAGGCGAGGATGCGCTGCACGTCGTCCTCGTCCATCTGGAAGTAGATGGCGCTGCCCGGCTGCAGCCGCCGTGCCGCCTCTTCCTTGTCGACACCCCATTCGCGTGCGATGTCGGCCAGGTCGCGGCCGGCGCATTCGGGGTGCGGCTCACTGCCGGCGATGAGCACCCGGCCATCGAGCATGCCGCGGTCGGTGCGGATCATGGTCGAGCCGGCCGTGTAGGGGTAGCAGTCGAGGCCGATGCACTGGTGCTTCATCGCGTCGCGGATGAAGGGCAGGGTGATGCGGGTCTTTCCGAAATTGGGCTCGCGCTGCACCTTGTGGTGCGACACGACCACCGGCACGTCGAGCGCGCGGCCGATGTGGAAGGTCTCTTCCAGCGAGTCCATGACCTTCTCGGCCTCGTCGCGCATGTGGGTGACGTACAGGGCCTTGCGCGCGCTCAGCGGCCGGCACACCTCGATGATCTCCTCGGTCGTGGCCTTGACGGCCGGCGGGTAGAAGGTGCCGGTGGACAGGCCGATCGCACCGGCCTGCATGGCCTCCTCGACCAGCGCCTGCATGGCGGCGATCTCGTCGTCGTTCGCGACGCGGTCGAGGTCCTGCATCGTGACAGCGCGCAAGGTCGAGTGGCCGACCATCGCCGCGACGTTGACCGACGACGGCGTGGCGCGCAGGGCGTCGAGGTAGGCGCGGAAGGTGGTGAAGCGGCCCTTGGGTGGCGTGTCGATGAGGCTCAGCGGCATGGGCAGGTCCATGTCCTCGCGCAGCGGTGCGGCGCTGATGCCGCAGTTGCCCGCCACCACGGTGGTGACGCCCTGCGACACCTTGAAGGGCATGGTCGCCTGCGAGAGCACGGCTTGGTCGTCGTGCGTGTGCGAGTCGATGAAGCCGGGGGCGACGATGCGGCCGGTGGCGTCGATGGTGCGCTCGGCCGTGTGGCCCGCGAGCGCGCCGATGGCGGCGATGCGGTCGCCCACGATGCCGACGTCGGCCGCGAAGCGCGGCGCCTTGCTGCCGTCGATGACCGTGCCGCCGCGGATCAGCAGGTCGTAGTGGGTGGTGGATGTGGGGGTGTCGGACATGGCTTCCTTCGTGGCGGATGGGCGGACGGCCTCAGCGGAAATGGCAGGCGACCTGATGGCCCGCGGGCGAATCGGACGGCCGGGGCGAGAGGGCCGGCGCCTCGGTCTTGCACACCGGCTGGGCCAGCGGGCAGCGCGTGTGGAAGCGGCAGCCGCTCGGCGGGTTGGCCGGGCTGGGCGGGTCGCCCTGCAGCAGCATCCGCTTCGACGGCGTGCGCGGGTTGGGCACCGGCACCGCGGACAGGAGGATCTCGGTGTAGGGATGGCGCGGCGCCGAGAACAGCGTGTCGCGGTCCGCAACCTCGACGATGCGGCCCAGGTACATCACCGCCACCCGGTGGCTGATGTGCCGCACCACCGCCAGGTCGTGCGCGACGAAGAGGTAGGCGATGCCGAACTCGGCCTGCAGGTCCATCAGCAGGTTGACCACCTGCGCCTGCACCGACACGTCCAGCGCCGAGACCGGCTCGTCGCACACGATCAGTTTTGGGTTGAGGGCCAGCGCGCGGGCGATGCCCAGGCGCTGGCGCTGCCCGCCCGAGAACTCGTGCGGGTACTTGCGGGTCGCCTCGGGCCGCAGGCCGACCTTGCCGAAGAGCCAGTCGACGCGCTCGCGGCGCTCGCGCGCTGAACTCATGCCGAAGTTCTTCAGCGGCTCGGCCACGATCTCGCCAGCCGGCAGGCGCGGGCTCAGCGAGGCGTACGGGTCCTGGAAGATGATCTGCACGTCGCGCCGGCGCAGGCGCATCTGCTCGGCGCCCAGCGTGGTCAGCTCCTCGCCGTCGAGCTGCACCGAGCCCGAGGTCGGCTCGATCAGGCGCATGACCGACTTCGCGGTGGTGGTCTTGCCGCAGCCGGACTCGCCCACGAGGGACAGCGTCTCGCCGCGTGCGACCTCGAAGGAGACGTCGTCCACCGCCTGGATGGGCGGCCTGGCCGGCGCGAGCCAGCGCTTGGGCACCGTGTAGTGCTTGCGCAGGCTGGACACCTTGAGCAGCGTGGCGGAGCCGGGCAGGGCCGTGCTCTGGGACGGGTTCATGCCGCCACCTCCGCCAGCGTATCGGCGATCCGGCCTTCCTCGACCGCGAAGCAGGCGACGACGTGGTCGTCGCCCTGCGCGACGAGCTGCGGGATCTCGCTGCGGCAGCGGGCGTCGGCATGGGGGCAGCGGGCCGCGAACGCGCAGCCGCGGCGCGGCTCCTGCGGCGACGGCACCAGGCCCGGAATCTCCGACAGCCGCGCGCCGTGCGTGTTCATGGACGGCATCGATGCCATCAGCGCCCGGGTGTAGGGGTGCAGCGGCCGGTCGAACAGCGCCAGCACGCCGGCTTCCTCGACCTTGCGGCCGGCATACATGACGACCACGCGGTCGCAGCTCTCGGCCACCACGCCCAGGTCGTGCGTGATCATCACCACGCCCATGCCGAGCTCCTTCTGCAAGCGGCGGATGAGCTCCAGGATCTGCGCCTGGATGGTCACGTCCAGCGCCGTGGTCGGCTCGTCGGCGATCAGCACCTCGGGGTTGCAGGCCAGGGCGAGCGCGATCATCACGCGCTGGCGCATGCCGCCGGACAGCTGGTGCGGGTACTCGTTCACGCGGCGTTCCGGCTCCGGGATCTGCACCACGCGCAGCATCTCGGTGGCCCGCGCCAGCGCCTCGGCGCGGCCGAGCCGCTGGTGCAGCTGCACCGTCTCGGCGATCTGCCGGCCCACGGTCAGCACCGGATTGAGCGAGGTCATCGGCTCCTGGAAGATCATCGAGATGCGGTTGCCGCGGACCTGCCGCATCTCGCGCTCGCTCAGGGCCAGCAGCTCGGTGCCGCGCAGCCGGACCGAGCCGCTGATGCGCGCCGGCGGCGTGGGCAGCAGGCGCAGGATCGACAGCGCCGTGACGCTCTTGCCGCAGCCGGATTCACCCACCACGCCGAGCGTCTGGCCGGCGCGCACGGTGTAGCTCACGCCGTCGACCGAGCGCGCGGGGCCGGTGAGGGTGTCGAAGTGGGTGCGGAGGTCCTCGACCTCCAGCAGCGGCTCGCCGGGGGCCAGCAGGGTGCGGGGCAGGGTGCTCATCGTCACGTTCCTGCTTTCAGAGCTGGCGCGCCAGGCGCGGGTCGAGCGCGTCGCGCAGCCCGTCGCCGAGCATGTTGATCGCCAGCACGGTGATCGCGAGCAGGATGCCGGGGTACAGGATGATGTGGAAGGCCACGGCCACGAAGTTGCGCCCCTCGGCCATCATGTTGCCCCAGCTCGGCGTCTGCGCGGGCACGCCCACCCCGAGGAAGGAGAGCGCGGCCTCGGTCAGCACGGCCGCCGCGGCGACGAAGGTGGCCTGCACGATCAGCGGCGCCACCATGTTGGGCAGCACATGCCGCACGAGGATCACCGGCAGCCGCGTGCCCACGGCATGCGCGGCCTCGACGAAGAGCTGCTCGCGCAGGGTGAGGGCCAGCGAGCGCACCAGCCGCGTCACGCGCGGAATCTCCGGCACCGTGATCGCCACGATCACCGTGGTCAGGCTGGCCTGGGTGACCGCCATCAGGGCGATGGCCAGCAGGATGCCCGGGATCGCCATCAGGCCGTCCATGATCCGCATCACGAAGGCGTCGGCCCGGCGCACGAAGCCCGCGAACAGCCCGAGGAGGATGCCCAGCGCGGTCGCGAGCGCGCCGACGGACAGGCCGACGATCATCGACACGCGCCCGCCCCACACGGCGCGGCTGAACACGTCGCGGCCGAGCGCGTCGGTGCCGAACCAGTGCTCCGCGGAGGGCGGCTGCATGCGGGCGAGCACGTCCATGTCCTGCGGGTCGTGGGTGGCGATCCAGGGCGCGAGCAGCGACAGCGCCGCCACGGCGATCAGGAGCAGTGCGCCGGCGATCAGCGTCGGGTGCTTGCGCGCCCAGCGAAAGCGCGGCAGCACGAAGGGCACGTCGTCCGGCGGCGCGGACACCGGCGTCGTCGTCGTGGGCAGGGCGGACATGGTCAGTACTGGATGCGGGGATCGAAGAGCCGGTAGCTCAGGTCGATCAGTAGGTTGATGAGCACGTAGACGCCTGCCGAGATGAGCAGCACGCTCTGGATGACCGGGTAGTCGTGCCGCTGCACCGAATCGATCACCAGCCGGCCGACGCCGGGGATGGCGAACACCGTTTCGGTGACCACCACGCCGCCGATCAGCAGCGCGATGCCGACGCCCACCGTGGTGGCGATGGGGATGGCGGCGTTGCGCAGCGCGTGGCCCAGCACGGGCAGCACGCCCAGGCCCTTGGCGCGCGCGGTGCGGATGTAGTCCTCGTTCAGCACCTCGAGCACCGTGGCGCGGGTCATGCGTGTCACGAGGGCGATGTACACCAGCGCCAGGTTCACGCAGGGCAGCACCAGGCCCCGCAGCCAGGCGCCGGGGCCGTCGGCGAAGCGGGTGTAGCCCTGCACCGGGAACCAGGGCAGCTGGATGGCGAAGGCGTAGACCAGCAGGTAGCCGACCAGGAACACCGGCATCGAGAACGCGAGCACCGCGAAGAGCATCACCAGGCGGTCGACCCAGGTGCCCGCGCGGTACGCCGCCAGGGTGCCCAGCGGCACTGCCACCAGCAGCGTCAGCAGCATCGTGAGGGCGGCGATGGACACCGTCGGCTCCAGGCGCTGGCCGAGCAGCTGCGACACCGGCACCTGCGTGAAGATCGAGGTGCCCAGGTCGCCCGTCGCCAGGCGGCCCAGCCAGAGCATGAACTGCTCCCACAAGGGTTTGTCCAGGCCCAGCGCGATGCGCAGCCTGGCGATGTCCTCGCCGGTCGCCAGGTCGCCGGCGATGAGCGCGGCCGGGTCGCCGGGCGAAAGGTGGATCAGCAGGAAGACGACCACGGCCACCACGGCCATCACGGGCAGCGTGGCCGCCAGTCGTCGCAGGAGGTAGCCCATGGCGTCGTGGACCTCGTTGCCGGCCGGCCGCGCGCTACTTGTCCAGCGCCCAGACCACCGGCATGCCCGACCACAGCTTGTCCAGGCCCTTCAGGCTCGCACGCGCGGCGTAGGCGGCCGAGTACTGGCCGGCGTTGACGTAGGGAATGGCCTCGTAGGCCCGCGTCTGGAACGCGTCGAGCAGTTCCTTGCGCCTGGCGGGATTGGTCTCCTTGATCCAGGCCGTGCGCAACTCGTCGAGTTGCTTGTCGCAGGGCCAGCCGGGCAGGCTGTTGCCGCAGGCGGCACTCAGGTAGGCATTGCTGATCGGGGAGTTGACGTCGAACTCGCCGGCCACCGTGACGTACATGTTCCAGCCGCCCGACTCGGGCGCGTCCTTCTTGGCGCGACGAGCGCCGATGGAGGCCCAGTCGGAGTTCTGCATGTCGACGTTGATGCCGATGCTGCGCATGGTCTGCGCGGCCACCAGCGCCTCGGCGTTGAGGTAGGTCACGTCGGTGGGCACCAGAAGCACCACCTTCTCGCCCTTGTAGCCCGACTCGGCCAACAGCGCCTTGGCCTTGGCGATGTCGGGCTTGCGGTAGGGCTCGGCGCCCGCGGCGGTCTCGTTCGGCCCGCCGCAGATGAAGTACGTGGCGCAGTAGGTCACGCGCATGTCCAGCGGGTAGCCCATGCCCGCGGTGAACTTGTCCTGGCTCGTGGCCATGGCCAGGGCCTGGCGCGCCTTCGCGTTGTTGAAGGGCGGGAACAGGTGGTTGAGCACCAGGAAGCCCTGGTAGGCCCCGCCCGACCCCACCTTGATGTTGCTGTCGGTGCGCAGCGGTGCGATGTAGTCCGGCGGAAGCTGCTCGATGATGTCGACCTCGCCGCGCTTGAGCGCCGCGATCGCGCTGTTCGAGTCGGGCAGGTACAGCCATTCGACGCGGTCGAAGTTGCTCTTCTTGCTGCCGGCCAGCCCGCTGGGCGGCTCGCTGCGCGGCAGGTAGTTCGGGTTGCGCACGAACACCGCCTTGTTGCCGGGCACCCATTCGTCGCGCTTGAAGACGAAGGGGCCGGAGCCCAGCACCTCGGGCAGCGGGGCGGTTGCGGGCATTTTGGCCAGGCGCTCGGGCAGCACCACGGGCGGGAAGCCGGAGGGCTTGGCCAGCGCATCCAGCACCATGCCGAAGGGCTCGTTGAGCGTGAGCGAGAAGGTGCGGGCGTCCACCGCCTTCCACTCGGCGCCGGCACCCGTCATCGCACGGCCCAGGCTGTCGCGCGCGGCCCAGCGCTGCAGCGACGCCACCGCGTCGGCCGCGGTGACCGGGCTGCCGTCGGAGAACTTGAGGCCGGGGCGCAGCGTGATGGTCCATTGCTTGCCGTCCTTGGAGCTCGTGTGCTTCTCCACCATCTGCGGCTGCGGCTTGCCCGTCGCGTCCTGCGCGTAGAGCGTGTCGTAGACCATGTAGCCGAAGTTGCGCGAGATGTAGGCGGTGGTGAAGGTCGGGTCGAGGATCTTCACGTCGGCATGCGCCACGACGCGCAGCGTCTTGGTCTGTGCGGCCGCGGGCAGGTGGGCTGCCGAGACGGCGAGGGTGCCCAGGGCGAGGGCGGTGAGCAGGCGTCGGGTCATCTTCGGTTCTCCGGAAGAGCGGGTGGCGATGGGGGCGGTGCGATCGGCGTTCAGGCGGCGGCGCCCGCGGTGGCCCCGATGGGCCATTTGGGCAGCCGTGCCTTGCGGTAGGGCAAGGTGCCGAGATCCAGCGTCACGGCGCCCGGCGCGCCGGCGTAGATGACGTGCTTGGCGACCTTCGAGAACGAGGCGTAGAAGTGCTGGGACGACTTGACCACGATGATCTTCCTGCTAGCAAGATCGCAGCCAAGCTGGGTGAAGACGTCGGTGCCCATGGCCTGGTTGCGCAGCGTGATCAGCACCATCTCGATGCCCTGGGCTTCCACCAGCGCGCAGTCGCCCAGGGCCACGGGCGTGTCGGCCAGGCCCGTCATCACCATGTCGCGGTGCAGGGCCTTCACGTGGCACATCAGGTCCATGGGCTGGCCCGAGAGCGGGCTGATCTTGCCGCCGATGCGCATGGGCAGGCGTGCGCCTTCGCCGGCCTCGAAGGCGATGCGCACCGCGATGGGGTCCCACAGCGGGCCGATGGCGGCGTCGCGGATGCCGCGCTCGACCATGCGGCGCAGGATGAAGGTGCTGTCGCTGGCCGCGCCGCCGCCGGGGTTGTCGGCGCCGTCGGCCAGTACCACGGGCCCGCCGTCGAAGGCCAGCGCCTCGTCCAGCGATGCGTCGATGTCGGGGTAGCGCACGGTGAGCGCCTCGCGCATGGCGATGAGCTCGTCGGCCAGCTGGCGCGCCAGCGCATCGGCCTGCGCCTGGTTGCCGTCGGTGTAGACCAGCAGCTTGGTGCCCATCTCGGGCACGTCGCCCCACGGGAAGCCGTGGGCGATGGAGATCGACAGCACCCCGTCCCTGCCTTCCAGCGACTGGATGCGGTCGACGAAGCCGCGTGCCGGCGCGCGCGAGGTGTGCATGGTCACCACCATCTCGCAGTCGACCACGGCCACGGTCGGCCGCACCTTCTTCTCGACCTGCGCGGCGCACAGGTCCACGAGCTCCAGCCCGCGCTCGAGCACGTCGGTGTGCGGGTACTCCTTGAAGGCGATCAGCATGTCGGCCTGGCCGACCATCAGCGGCGTGAGGTGGCTGTGCGGGTCGAGCTCGGCGCCCACCACCACGTCGGGCCCGACGATGGCGCGCACGCGCTCGAGCAGGTCGCCCTCGCAGTCGTCGTAGCCGTCGGCCACCATGGCGCCGTGCAGGCCGAGCACGACCATGTCCACCGGCAGCGCGGCGCGCAGGTCGGCCAGCAGTTCCTCGCGCAGCGTCTCGTAGGCGTGGCGCGTGGTGGTGCCGCTGGGCTGCGCGCCGGCGACCATGCCCTCGACCAGGTCCCAGCCGTGCTCCTTGCCGCGCAGGCGCGCGGCCCACAGCGGTCCGGAGAAGAAGGTCATCTTGTCCGGGTGCCGGCCGGCCGCGAAGTAGCCGCGGTCGCGGAAGGACGCGATGCCTGTGGGCATCGGGCCGAAGGTGTTGGTCTCGGTGGCGAGGGATCCGCTGAAGACGCGCATCGTGGGTTCTCCGTATGGGGGCCGGAAGGCGGGCGTTTCGAAAGAGGGTCAGTGCGCGGGCTGTGCATCGGCCGGTGCCGTCGCGGCCGGCGTGCGCAGCCGCGCCGGCGACAGCATCCCGGCCGTGAGCCCGAAGCTGGCGCTGTGCGGGGGCACGGGCAGGCCGCGCGCCAGGGCGGCGCAGGTCTCGCCCATGGCGGCGGAGGTCTGGATGCCGTAGCCGCCCTGGGCCGCGACCCAGAAGAAGCCCGGCAGCCGGTCGTCGAAGCCGCCGACCAGGTCGCCGTCGGCCACGAAGGAGCGCAGGCCGGCCCAGGTGCGCGTGGGTCGGCGGATGACGAGGGTGCTGACTTCCTCGAGCTTGTGGATCGCCATCGCGATGTCGAGCTCCTCGGGCTGCACGTCCTGCGGCGGCACGGGATCGGCGTTGGCGGGCGAGCCGAGCATCATCCCGGCGTCGGGCTTGAAGTACCAGTCCTCGTCGGCGCCGATGGCCATGGGCCAGCCGGCCGATCCGATCTCCGGCTGCGGCTCGAAGACGAAGGCGGAGCGCCGGCGCGGCTCGATGCCCAGCGGCTCGGCGCCGGCGAGCTTGGCGATGGTGTCCACCCAGGCGCCGGCGGCGTTGAGGACGACCGGCGCCTCGTAGGTGGCGTCGCCCGCGTCGACGCGCCATCCGGCGGGGGTGCGCGCCATGGCACGCACCTCGGCATCGCAGACGAGCCGCCCGCCGTGGCGGCGCATGCCGCGCAGGTAGCCCTGGTGGATGGCGTGCACGTCCATGTCCGCTGCGTCGGGCTCGTACACGCCGCCGATCAGCAGTTCCGGCCGCAGCACCGGCAGCATCGCGTGCGTCTGCTGCGGGCTGAGGCGCTGCGCGCGCTCGGTCACGCTGCGCAGCACGTCCCAGTGCTTGTCCAGCAAGGCCTCCTGCCCGCGCGTGCCGACGAACACGGCGCCACGCGGCGAGAGCAGGGGGTGCTCGCTGAAGCCCTCGGGCGGGGCCTGCAGGAAGGCGCGGCTGGCCATCGTGAGCGCGCGCACCTGGGCGGTGCCGTAGCTTTCCATGAAGAGCGCCGCCGAGCGCCCGGTGGAGTGGTAGCCCGGCTGGCTCTCGCGCTCCAGCAGGACGACGCGGCCGTGGGGCGCCAGCCAGTAGGCGACCGAGGCGCCGGCGATGCCGGCCCCGATGATCAGGAAATCGACGTTCTTGGTCATGGTGCTTGCGTGGCTCGGTGTCGGTGCGTGGGCTGGCGTTCGCCGCGCAGTCTATTCATGAATTTGCAGATACGCAAAACTTTCGCGTCATCCCGATTCGGGGTTTTCACTCTTCCTTTTGGTGCATTTGCGTTTTTGCAATTTGCGGATACGCAAAGTCCGGGCCAGACCGGCGCATCGGAAGCGCGGCCGCGCAACTTCCGCTGGCAGAATCCGCGCAAACGCGCCGACCATGACCAGCTCCCGGAAAACCTCATCCAAAGCCGCGGCAGGCGCCGAGCCGTCCGACGCCAACACGCTGGACCGCGTGGCTTTCGGCAAGCGCCTGCGGGCGGCGAGAAAGCAGTTCGGCTGGACGCTGGCGCAGGTGGCCGAGCAGTCGGGCGTGTCGATCACCACGATCTCGCGCGCGGAGCGCGGCCAGCTGGCACTGAGCTACGAGAAGTTCTCGGCGCTGGGCCGCACGCTGCGCATGGACATGGGCGCCATGTTCGCCCAGGCCGGCACGCAGGCGCACCGGCTCGACCGCCCGATCGTCACGCGGGCGGGGCAGGGCGTGACCTACCGGGGCCTGGCCTTCTCCTACCAGTTCCTCGGCACGCAGGCCATCGGCAAGCAGATGAGCCCGATCGTGGGCACGGTGCACGCCCGCAGCATCAACGGGCCGGAGGACTACGCGCGCCACGACGGCGAGGAGTTCGTCTACGTGCTGGGCGGCGAGGTGGAAGTGCACTTCGAGGACGGCGAGGTGGTGCGCCTCGCGCGCGGCGACATGCTGTACTTCGACAGCCGCATCGGCCATGCCTATGTCACGGTCAGCCGCCAGCTGGCCCGCGTGATCGGGGTGTGCACGAGCGAAAGCAACCTGATGCTGTCCGCGCGTGCCGGCGGCGTCGTCGAGGCCCCGGCCGTTGCCGGGCCTGCCAGGCGCGGCAAGCGCTGAGCGCGCGCCGCGCCGCGAACGTCAGCCCTTGGGCGGGTGCACCAGCGGGTCGAGCAACTGCCGCGTCTGCTTCAGGCTCGCATTCAGCAGGCTGTCCGCCGCCGCGGCGCGGTCGCTCGCACCCTCGATCGCCGGACGCAGTGCGTTCGCCAGCGCGACGTTGACCGCGCCGACCACCGAGGGCAGCAGTTCGCGCAGCGGGAGCTCGCCCAGCGCCTCCATGCGGTGGACGATGAGTTCGAAGGCCTCGTGGCCGACATCGTTGACGAACTGGTGGCGGTCTTCGGTGGGGATGGTCATGGGTGTGTCCTTGTGGATGAGGGGGCGCCGGTGCATGGCGCCGGTCATTTGCGGCGGCGGCGCGTGACCTTCACCACCACGTGCATGCCCTCGTAGGCGTCGGCCTCGCCGAACCAGCTGCCGCTGATCGGTGGCGCGAAGGCCGGGTCGCGCGCGACGCCGACGCGGATCAGGCGCCCGCTGCCCATGAGGTTGTTGGTGGGATCGAAGGCGACCCAGCCTGCGCCGGGCAGGTAGGCCTGCAGCCAGGCATGCGTGGCACCGGCGCCGACGATGCTCTCGCCCGGCTCCTGCACACCGGTGTCGAGCATCGCGTCGTAGAGGTAGCCCGACACGAAGCGCGTGGCGATGCCCAGCCGGCGTGCGGCCTCCATCATCAGCAGCGCGTAGTCGCGGCAGCTGCCGCCGCCCACGGCGAGGGTTTCCAGCGGTGTCTGCGTGCCTTCCTCGTCGCGCGCCTGGTAGGTGAGGCTCTGGTTGATGTGGGCGTTCATGCGCGTGAGCGTCTCGCGCGTGCTGTTGGGCTGGTCGCTGTGCAGGAACTGGTGCGCCCAGCGGATCAGGGTGCCGTCGGGGTCGTCGTGGTGCGGGCGCAGGTAGTGCTCCAGGTCCAGCCGTTCCTGCATCGAGTAGGCGAAGGGCAGGAACTCGGCGGCCGGGTCGAGCTGCAGTTCGTCCTCGGGCGAAGGGACGTGCTCGATGGTGAACGAGCAGGCGATGGTGAGTTCGGTGGCCTGGCCCTGCGGCTGCACCAGCGCCACCGAATTGGAGTGCGGGTCCTGGATCATGCGCACGTGTGCCTGCGGACTGACCCGCAGGTCGGTGGCGAGCACACGCAGGTCGTGGCTGTCACGCGGGCGGAACATCACCCGGTGCTGCCCGAAGCTCACCGGCTCCCGATAGCGGTAGGTGGTGGTGTGCAGGATGTCGTAGTGGGTCGCCATGGCAGGGATTGTCGTCGGCTGCCGTGCAGCGCCGCTTTGTTCAGGCGCGCACGCGCGAGGTGTCGAGCGCGCGCGCCAGGTTGGCGGCCACCGGCAGCGGCTCGCCATGCCAGCGCGCGGCCAGCAGTTCGGCGCACAGCGCCGCGAAGCTCAGGCCGCGCGAGCCCATCGCGGTGCTGACCCACAGGCCCGGGGCGGCGCCGGGCACCGGACCGACCAGCGGGCGCCGGTCGGCCGAGGCGCATCGCACGCCGGCCCAGGCCTGCAGCTCGCCGCGCACGGCCTGCTGGCGCGCCAGGGCGGCCACGGCGGGATGCAGGCGCTCCAGGCGCTCGAGGTTGAATTCGGTGTCGTCCGGGCGCAGCGCGCGGTCCTCGTCGCCGGGCGAAAAGGTCGAGCCGCTGAGCCAGCGCCGGCCGCCCCCGGGCAGCGGCACGTCGGGTACCAGGTGGCCGTCGCCGTTGAGCGGCACGGTGGGCAGGCCGACGCGGTCGCCGCTCGCCGGCATCGGTCCGTGCACGAGCTGGCCGCGCACCGGTTGCAGGGGCAGCGTGCCGACCAGCAGCGAGCGCGTGCCGTGGCCGCCCGCGAGCACCAGGCGATCGCCCTCGGCCAGGAGGGTGCCCTGCGCATCGAGGGCCTGCCAGCGGCCCGCCGCCGTCGAGGCCACCCGCGCGATGCCGGCGTTGCCGACGAAGCGCACGCCCGGTGTTCCCAGCCAGGCCGCCACCAGCGCGGCCGGGCGCACCCAGCCGGCGTGCGTGTGCCAGAGGGCGGGCGTGTCCGGGGGCAGGGCGGCGCGGGCGCACTGCGCGCCATCGACGGTCCACGAGTCGTTGGGGCCGTCCGCCTGCCAACCGGGCGGCAGGCGCAGCGCGGCGGCGCCGGCGCGACGCTCCAGCACGCCCTCGCACTGCCAGTCGGTGCCGGCGCCGTCGGCCAGCAGCGACTGCACCTGCTGCCAGCCCAGCCGTGCGCCCGCACGGGTCAGGCGCGAGAGCAGGGCATCGTCGGGCGACACATGCGGCGCCAGCACGGCCGCGGGAGCGCCCGATGCGCCGGCGGCCGGATGCGCCGCCGCGTCGAGCACGGTCACGCGCCAGCCGCGTCGTGCCAGGCTGGCGGCCACGGCCGCACCGGCGAGGCCCGCGCCGACCACCACGCACTCACCGGGCGCCGCCGCGCGGTGTGGATCGGCTGGCGGCCGGCGCGGCTGCCAGGCCGGCGCGTAGCGGCCGCGCAGGCAGTCGCGCTTCGGCGGCAGGCCGGGGGCCTTCTCGACCACGAAGCCCAGCGGTGCCAGCGCATCGCGCACGGCACGCGCGATGGTCCAGGTGGCGACGCCGGTGCCCGGGCGCGCGAACCGGGCGACGGCCTTGAGCACCTCGGGCGTCCACATCCGAGGATTCTTCTGCGGGCTGAAGCCGTCGAGGAAGATGCTGTCGGCGTCGAAGGGCTGCATCGCGCGCAAGGTCGGCTGCACCTCGCCCACGCACAGCGTGAGCATCACCCGGCCTTGGTCGAACACCAGCCGGTGGCAGCCCGGCAGCAGCCCGTGCCACTGCGCGGCCAGCTCGGCGCCCAGGGCGGCCAGCGCCGGTCCCTGCGCAGCAACGGCGCGCAGGAGGTCGGCCGCCGAGACCGGGAAAGCCTCGATCGAGACGAAGTGCAGCAGGCCCGGCCGCGCGGGGTCGTCGCGCCAGGCCTGCCAGCTTGTCAGGAAATTGAGGCCCAGGCCAAACCCTGTTTCGAGAATCCGCCATTGCGGCGCATTCGCCCACGCGCCCGGCAGCCCGCAGCCACCGAGGAACACATGCCGTGCCTGCGCGACGGCGCCGGCTTCGGAGTGATAACCCTCCTGGAAACGGGCGCTGAACGGGCGTCCGTCAGGCTGCCATTCGACGGGTTCGGTCATCGGAACGAGGAGGAGGCGAGGCGCCGGCAGTGCTCGCGGCGCGGCCGTCAAGGCGCCGGCGCACAGAGAACGCGCGCCGGCTCGGGCGTCAGGCGCTCGGCGGCACGTACCCCTGCGCCACGTCGGCGCCCTCGCCGAAGAAGTGCTTCTCCATCTGCCGCGCCAGGTACTGGCGGGCGCGCTGGTCCGCCAGGTTCAGGCGGTTCTCGTTGACCAGCATGGTCTGCTGCTTGAGCCAGGCGGCCCAGGCTTCCTTGCTGACGTTTTCCCAGATGCGCTTGCCCAGCTCGGTGTGGGGCGGGTAGGGGGGGAGATCGAGCCCTTCGGCCTCTCGGCCGAGCTTGATGCAGTGGACCATGCGTGCCATGCGGTGCCTCTTCGGTGTGGGTGGCGCGGCGGGCGCTGGGCCGCCGCCTTAGTTGATTTCGCTATTTAGAACTGAAAACTCGGTCGTTCCAGATTCTTTATGCGTTCTTGAGAATGCAAGGCATCGACGTTATGCCTTTTTCGAGCACAAACATGAACCTCCGCCGCGACTTTATCAAGCTTTCCCTGGTGGCCGCAGCGGCCTCGGGCCTGACCCTGGCGGCGTCGTTGCCGGCCGTGGCGCAGGTGCAGGGCAATACCGTCAACCTGCTCAACGTGTCGTACGACCCGACGCGCGAGCTCTACGTCGACTACAACAAGGCCTTCGCCAAGTACTGGAAGGGCAAGACCGGCCAGGATGTGGTGGTCAAGCAGTCGCACGGCGGCTCGGGCAAGCAGGCGCGCTCGATCATCGACGGGCTGGAAGCCGACGTCGCCACGCTGGCCCTGGCCGGCGACACCGATGCCCTGGTCAGCCACGGCGGCCTGGTCAAGCCCGACTGGCAGAAGCGCCTGCCGCACAACAGCTCGCCCTACACCTCGACCATCGTGTTCCTGGTGAAGAAGGGCAACCCCAAGGGCCTGAAGGACTGGGACGACCTGGTCAAGCCGGGCGTGCAGGTCATCACCCCCAACCCCAAGACCTCGGGCGGCGCGCGCTGGAACTACCTGGCCGCCTGGGAATTCGCCAAGCGCAAGTACGGCGGCGATGCCAAGGCGAAGGACTTCGTCGGCAACCTCTACAAGAACGTCCCGGTGCTCGACACCGGCGCGCGCGGCAGCACGATCACCTTCGTGCAGCGTGGCGTGGGCGACGTGCTGCTGGCCTGGGAGAACGAGGCCTTCCTCGCGATCAAGGAATTCGGACCGGACAAGTTCGACATCGTCGTGCCCTCGATCTCCATCCTGGCCGAGCCGGCCGTGACGGTGGTCGACAAGGTCGCCGACAAGCACGGCACCCGCGCCGTGGCCGAGGAATACCTCAAGTACTGGTACACCGACGAAGGCCAGGACATCGCCGGCCGCAACTATTACCGCCCGACCGCCGACAAGGCCAAGGCGAAATACGCCAACCAGTTCCCCAAGCTGGCGCTCTTCACCATCGACGAGGCCTTCGGCGGCTGGACGCAGGCCGACAAGGCGCACTTCGCCGACGGCGGCAGCTTCGACCAGATCTACACCAACAAGCAGAAGTGAACCTCGGCACGCAGAGGTCCCCGGGACCTCCGCGGGGGCCTGTCCATGGCGGGTGGCGCCCGAACGGCGTGCGCTGCAAGCCGGTCTCCTCTTCCATTTTCCTGAGAGCGTCCGATGTCTGTGCTGTTGCTGGCGGGTAGCCCGTCCTCGCCGTCGCGGTCCGCCGCGCTGCTCGACGCCGTGGCCGACCGGCTGGCGCGCCGCGGCGTGGGCACCGACGTCCTGGCCGTGCGCGACCTGCCGGCCGCGGCCCTGCTGGCGGCCGACACCAGCCACCACACCGTGCAGCTGGCGGTCGACCGCATCGCGAAGGCGCAGGCCATCGTGGTGGCCACGCCGGTCTACAAGGCGGCCTACAGCGGGCTGCTGAAGGTCTTCCTCGACCTGTTGCCGCAGACCGCCCTGCGCGGCAAGGCGGTGCTGCCACTGGCCACGGGCGGCAGCCCGCACCACATGCTGGCGCTCGATTACGCGCTGCGGCCGGTGCTCAATGCGCTGGGCGCGCGCCACATCCTGCCCGGCGTCTACGCGAGCGATGCCCAGGTCACGCTCACGCCCGAAGGGGCCTACCAGCTGCAGGTCGATCTGTTCGACCGCCTGGCCGAAGCCGTCGACACGCTGGCCGTGGAGGGTCTGGCGCTCGGCCCGCGCGCAGGCGCCTTCGCGCCGGTGCACTTCTCGCAGGTGCGATGTAGCGTCTGACGCCGTCGCCCAAACCCAACCTCCCACCCGCCGTTTTCTTCCCAACCGCGCCGCCGCAAGGCGCGGGACGGGCGGAGCCTTGCCCGAAACACGCCAGGACCTGTCATGCCTCCCATCCTCACCGACCACCTTCCCGCCGCGCAGCCGCGGTCCCGCCTGCACGCGACCGCCGATGCCCTGGCGGGCCTGCTGTTCGTCGCCGTCCTCGCGTTCGTCGGCCCCCTGGGCGCATTGGCCTGAAGGCCAGCCGACGATGAACGAGGTACATGCCATGGTCTCGACCCCTTCGCTGTCCCGCCGCCGCCTGCTGCGCGCGGCCGCGGCCCTTCCGGTCATCGCAGGCGCCCCGGCCTTCGCCCAGGGCGCGGCGCGCACGCTGCGCATCGGCAACCAGAAGGGCTACCTCAGCCTGTTGAAAGGCCGCGGCACGCTGGAGCAGCGCCTCGCCCCGCTGAAGGTGTCGGTCAAATGGACCGAGTTCACCGCCGGCCCGGTGCAGCTGGAGGCGCTGAACGTCGGTTCGATCGACTTCGGTGATGTCGGCGAGGCGCCGCCGATCTTCGCGCAGGCCGCCGGCGCACCGCTGGCCTACGTGGCCGCGACGGTGCCGCGCCCGCAGTCCGAGGCGGTGCTCGTGCCCAAGGGGTCGGCCATCCGCAGCGTCGCTGACCTGAAGGGCAAGAAGGTCGCCTTCAACAAGGGCAGCAACGTCCACTACTTCCTGGTCAAGCTGCTGCAAAAGCATGGCTTGCAGTACGCCGACGTGAACGCCGTCTTTTTGCCGCCGGCCGACGCGCGCGCCGCCTTCGAGAAGGGCTCGATCGACGCCTGGGTCATCTGGGACCCGTTCCTCGCCGCGGCCGAAAAGTCGCTCGACGCCAGGGTGCTGGCCGACGCCACGGGCGTGGTCGGCAACCGGGCCTACTACTTCTCGTCGCTCGACTACGCGTCCAGGAACGCCGACATGATCAAGGTGCTGATCGAAGAGCTCGACAAGATCGACCAGTGGGGCAAGGACCACCGCGGCGAACTCGCGGGCGAGCTGGCGCAGATCTGGGGCCTGCCCAGGCCGGTGGTCGACCTGACGATCGGGCGTTCGCAGTTCGGCACCGGCCCGATCACCCGGGCCATCCTGGGCGAGCAGCAGCAGATCGCCGAGACCTTCTTCGATCTCAAGCTGATTCCCAAGCGCATCAACGTGCTCGAGGCGGCAGCGCCCGGCCTGGCCTGAGGAGAGGTCGGCGTGGGTTCCCGTTTCGTGGTCCCTTCCTCGCCCGCCCAGCAGGCACTGCGCGTGCTGGGCGTCACCGTGGTCGCCTGGGGCATCAAGCTGCCCTCGGCCCATGCCGTGGCCCGGCGAGCGCCGCACGGCTACGTGCCGGTGCGCGCGCTGCGCCGGCTCGGCGCGGCGACCACCATCGCGCCCCCGACGCGTTTTCTGGCGCACTCCTGGTAGGCGCAAAGGATTTCTTCCCATGCAGATCTTCTGGTTTCTTCCCACCCACGGCGACAGCCGCTACCTCGGCAGCACCGAGGGCGCGCGCCCGGTCGATCTGGCCTACCTGCAGCAGGTGGCCGGCGCGGCCGACACGCTCGGCTACGAGGGCGTGCTGATCCCCACGGGGCGCTCCTGCGAAGACCCGTGGGTGATCGCGTCCAGCCTGATCGCCGCGACCCGCAGGCTCAAGTTCCTGGTCGCGGTACGGCCCGGCCTGCACCAGCCGGCGCTGGCCGCGCGCATGGCCGCGACCTTCGACCGGCTGTCGGGCGGACGCCTGCTGGTCAACCTCGTCACCGGCGGCGACCGCGCGGAGCTGGAGGGCGACGGCGTGTTCCTCGACCATGCGGCACGCTACGAGCAGTCGGCCGAATTCATCCGCATCTGGCGCGAGGTCATCGCGCGCAGCCACGACGGGCAGGCCTTCGATTACGACGGCCGGCACCTGCAGGTCAAGGGCGCGAAGCTGCTGTTCCCGCCGGTGCAGAAGCCGCACCCGCCGGTGTGGTTCGGCGGTTCGTCCGCGGCCGCGCACGACCTCGCGGCCGAGCAGGTCGACCGCTACCTGACCTGGGGCGAGACGCCCGACGAGGTGGCCAAGAAGATCGCCGACGTGCGGGCGAGGGCGGAGGGCAAGGGCCGTCGCGTCGAGTTCGGCATCCGCCTGCATGTGATCGTGCGCGAGACCGAGCAGGAGGCCTGGCAGGCCGCCGATTCGCTCATCAGCCGGGTCGACGATTCCACGGTGATTCGCGCGCAAGCGGCCTTCGCCAACATGGATTCCGAAGGACAGCGCCGCATGGCCGCGCTGCACCGTGGGGGCGCCAACCGCAGCCGCGAGGCGCTGGAGATCAGCCCCAACCTGTGGGCCGGCGTGGGCCTGGTGCGCGGCGGCGCCGGCACGGCGCTGGTCGGCAGTCCCGAGCAGGTCGCGGCCCGCATCGAGGAATACGCCGAGCTGGGCATCGACGCCTTCATCCTCTCGGGCTACCCCCATCTGGAAGAGGCCTACCGCTTCGCCGAGCTCGTGTTCCCGCTGCTGCCGCGACGCGTGCAGCAGCGCCTGTCGGGCGGCTCGCTCACTGGCCCCTTCGGCGAAGTCGTCGCCAACGTCGACGCCCCTTCGCGCCTGCGCGCCCAAAGTTGATGAAGCACCCGTGGCCATACCCCGCCGTTCGCGCTGAGCTTGTCGAAGCGCCGCACCCCGGCTTCGACAAGCTCAGCCCGAACGGCTTGTCGTCCTGAACACCTTCGCGTTTCACATGACCGAACAAGTCCAACCCGTGCCCCTGAGCACACCCTCCCTCGGCGGGGCCAAGGCCTTCGTGGCCCAGATCGGCCACCGCCTCGTGCCCTGGCTCGTGCCCATCGGCCTCATCGTCGCCTGGCAGATCGCCTCGTCGCTCGGCTGGCTGTCCACCCGTGTTCTGCCGGCGCCCGTCGACGTGGTCAAGGCGGCGTGGTCGCTCACCGTGTCGGGCGAGCTGTGGACCCACGTCAAGGTCAGTGCCGGCCGTGCGCTGCTGGGCCTGGCCATCGGCGGTGGCGCCGGGCTGACGCTGGGCCTGCTTACCGGCTCGGTGAAGTTCTTCGAGACGCTGCTCGACTCCACCATCCAGATGGTGCGCAACATCCCGGCGCTGGCCCTCATCCCGCTGGTGATCCTGTGGTTCGGCATCGATGAGACGGCCAAGCTGTTCCTCATCAGCGTGTCGGTGTTCTTCCCGATCTACCTCAACACCTTCCACGGCATCCGCAACGTCGACCCGCAGCTCATCGAGATGGGCCGCACCTACGGCCTCACGCGCTGGCAGCTGTATCGCGACGTGATCCTGCCCGGCGCGCTGTCGTCCATCCTGGTGGGCCTGCGCTTCTCGCTCGGGCTGATGTGGGTGATCCTGATCGTGGCCGAAACCATCTCGGCGCAGGCCGGCATCGGCTACCTGACGATGAACGCCCGCGAGTTCCTGCAGACCGACGTGGTGCTGGTCGGCATCCTGCTCTACGCGCTGCTGGGCAAGCTGGCCGACGTGTTCGCCCGTGCCCTGGAGCATTGGTGGCTGCGCTGGCATCCGGGCTACCAGGCGAAGTGAGGGCGCAGCCATGAAGAACATCCTTCGACCCACCCGCCGCGAGGCGCTCGGCATGGCCGCGGCGCTGGCCACCGGAGCCGCCTGGGCGCAGGGCGCCGCCGCGCAGACCGTGCGCATCGGCTACCAGAAGTCGTCCACGCTGATCGCGGTGCTCAAGATCCAGGGCACGCTCGAGAAGCAGCTCGCACCGCTGGGCGTCAAGCCGAGCTGGCACGAGTTCACCAGCGGCCTGCCGCTGCTGGAGGCCCTGAACCTGGACAACGTGGACGTCAGCGCCGACGTGGCCGACACCGTGCCCGTGTTCGCACAGGCCGCGGGCGCCAAGCTCACCTTCGTCGCGCAGGAGGCGCCGTCGCCGACGGCGCAGGCCATCCTGGTCAAGGCCGACTCGCCGCTGAAGACACTGGCCGACCTGAAGGGCCGCAAGGTGGGGTTCGCCAAGGCGGCCGGCGTGCATTACCTGCTGCTGGCCGCGCTGGAGAAGGCCGGCCTGTCTTTCAAGGACATCGAGCCGGCCTATCTCACGCCGGCCGACGGCCGGGCCGCCTTCGAGCGCGGCGCCATCGACGCCTGGGTGGTGTGGGACCCCTTCCTGTCGGCCGCCGAGCGCCAGTCGGGTGCCCGCGTGCTGGCCGACGGCACGGGCCTCGCCTCGTACCAGCGCTACTACCTGGCCAGCACCCGTTTCGCGCGCCTGCAGCCGCAGGTGCTCGGCGTGCTGTACGCCGAGCTCGAGAAGACCGGCCGCTGGGTCAAGCAGAACCCGCGCGAAGCGGCAGCGCTGCTTGCCCCGTTCTGGGGCCTGGACGCGGCCATCGTCGAGCAGGCCAACGCCCGACGCAGCTACGCCGTGCGGCCCGCCACCCGCGAGCTGATCGGCGAGCAGCAGCGCATCGCCGACGCCTTCTTTGCCGAGAAGCTGTTGCCCAAGAAGGTCGACGCGCTCGACATCGACCTGTTCAAGCCGCCGGCCTGATTGCCATGAAACCCGCCACCCGCCACCTGCGCGCCCTGTCGCTCTTCACCGAGTACGGCGCCTGGGAGGCGGCGGCCACCTGGAGTCCCGAACCCATGAGCGCTGTCATCGACACCCCTGCCGTCCCCGACACGAGCGCCTTGCCGATCGCCGGCGGCGTGAAGCTGGAGGCGCGCCACCTCGTCAAGCGCTATGGCGAGCGCGAGGTGCTGCGCGACACCCAGCTGTCCATCGCACCCGGCGAGTTCATCGCCATCGTCGGCCGCAGCGGCTGCGGCAAGAGCACGCTGCTGCGCCTGATCGCGGGCCTGGAAGCGGCCAGCGGCGGCCAGCTCGCCACCGACGGCAAGCCCGTCGACGGGCTGCACGACGACACCCGCATCATGTTCCAGGAGGCGCGCCTGCTGCCCTGGAAGCGCGTGCTCGACAACGTCACCCTGGGCCTGCCGGCCGAGGCGCGGGGGCGCGGGCGCAAGGTGCTGGCCCAGGTCGGCCTGGCCGATCGCGAAGACGAATGGCCGGCGCGCCTGTCGGGCGGCCAGCGCCAGCGCGTGGCCCTGGCGCGCGCGCTCGTGCATCACCCGCGACTGCTGCTGCTCGACGAGCCGCTGGGCGCACTCGATGCGCTCACCCGCATCGAGATGCACCGCCTCATCGAGGGCCTGTGGCAGCAGCACCGCTTCACGGCGCTGCTGGTCACGCACGACGTGCAGGAGGCCGTCGCGCTGGCCGACCGCGTGATCCTGATCGAGGACGGCCGCATCGCGCTGGACGAACGCATCGCGCTGGCCCGGCCGCGCTCGCAGGGCGACGCGGCCTTCGCGGCCATCGAGAAACGCATCCTGGACCGGGTGCTTCAGAAGCCCGCGGCCGACGAAGCCGAACCCGCCAACGATGCGCGCTGGCCCGACTCCCCCGCGCACACGCTGCGCTGGGCCGTGTGATGCGATCCATCCTGGCCGTTCGGGCTGAGCCTGTCGAAGCCTCGCGCGGCGCTTCGACGGGCTCAGCGTGAACGGTTCCTGAGACCACGTCAGCCACTCCAAGGAAGCACTCATGTCCCAGAACTGGAAATTCGAGACCCTGTCGGTGCACGCCGGCTATTCGCCCGACCCGACCACGCGCGCCGTGGCGCCGCCCATCTACCAGACAGTGGCCTACGCCTTCGACTCGGCGCAGCACGGCGCCGACCTGTTCGACCTCAAGGTGCCGGGCAACATCTACACCCGCATCAACAACCCGACGCAGGACGTGCTGGAACAGCGCGTCGCGGCGCTGGAAGGCGGCATCGCCGCGCTCGCGCTGGCCTCGGGCCAGGCGGCCGTGACCTACGCCATCCAGACCATCGCCGAGGCGGGCGACAACATCGTCAGCAGCACGGCGCTCTACGGCGGCACCTACAACCTGTTCGCCCACACGCTGCCGCAGTTCGGCATCACCACGCGCTTCGCCGACCATCGCGACCCGGCCAGCTTCGAGCCGCTGATCGACGCGAAGACCAAGGCCATCTTCGTCGAGTCGCTGGGCAACCCGGCCGGCAACGTCACCGACATCGCAGCCATCGCCGCCATCGCGCACAGGCACGGCGTGCCGCTCATCGTCGACAACACGGTGCCGTCGCCCTACCTCAGCCGGCCCATCGAGCACGGCGCCGACATCGTGGTGCACTCGCTCACCAAGTACCTCGGCGGCCACGGCACCAGCATCGGCGGTGCCATCGTCGATTCGGGCAAATTCCCGTGGGCGCAGCACAAGGAACGCTTCAAGCGCCTGAACGAGCCCGACGTGAGCTACCACGGCGTGGTCTACACCGAGGCGCTGGGCCCGGCCGCCTACATCGGCCGCGCGCGCGTCGTGCCGCTGCGCAACACGGGCGCGGCGATCTCGCCCTTCAATGCCTTCCAGATCCTGCAGGGCATCGAGACGCTGGCCTTGCGCATGGACCGCATCAGCAGCAACGCGCTGGCCGTCGCGCAGCACCTGAAGAAGAGCAGGGCAGTGAACTGGGTCAACTACGCGGCGCTGGAGGACCACCCGGACCATGCGCTGGCGCAGAAGTACTTCGGCGGCAAGTCCAGCGGCGTGCTGACCTTCGGCATCGGCAGCGGCCGGGCTGGGGGCGCGCAGTTCCTCGACGCGCTGAAGCTCTTCACGCGGCTGGTGAACATCGGCGACGTCCGTTCGCTGGCCACGCACCCGGCCTCGACCACGCACCGCCAGCTCTCGCCGGAAGAGCTCGCCAAGGCCGGCGTCACGGAAGACACGGTGCGCCTGTCGGTCGGCATCGAGCACATCGACGACCTGATCGCCGACCTCGACCAGGCGCTGAACGCGGCGTCCACGTGAGCACGTGGCCCACCAATCCATAGCAAACCACCCACCCACCAAGGAACCATCATGACCATCCAGGCCATCAACGTGCGCAACCAGTTCAAGGGCAAGGTCCGCGAGATCATCCGCGGCGACGTCGTCTCCGAAGTCGACGTCGAAACGCCCTGGGGCATCGTCACCTCCGTCATCACCACGCGCTCGGTGGACGAGCTCCAGCTGAAGATCGGCTCCGACGTGGTGGCACTGGTCAAGTCGACCGAGGTGTCGATCGCCAAGCTGTGAGGAAAGGGCCGGGCGCTTTGCGGCTCCTGGCTTTCGCCCCGAGGCTCAAGGCGTCGGACCAGCCTCGCGCATCGCGCGCGCCATGGCTTCGTCACCCCGTGCGTCCAGCGTGTCGGCCGCGCCCAGCCGGTCGCGCTCCTCGCGGTTCTGGCTGAGTTTGACCTTGCCCTCGATGGCGGTGAGCTGGACGCGGATCGCGACGATGTGCCGCAGCAGCTCGTCGATGAATTCCGGGGCCGAATCGCCCATCTTCCACGGCCGCGGCTCGCCGGCCTCGTGGCGCCGCGTCAGCCGGGCCACGATGCGCCGCACCGAGCGCTCGTCGTCGTCGATGGCGATCGTGCCGTGGGCGTGCACCACCTCGTAGTTCCAGGTCGGCACTAGGCGGTGCGTCTCGTGCTTGCTCGGGTACCAGCTGGGCGAGATGTAGGCCTCGGCGCCCCTGAACACGACCATCACCGGGGTGCCCGTAGGGCAGCGCTGCCACAGCGGATTGGCGCGCGCGACGTGGGCATGCAGGGTGCCGTGCGGACCTTCGCCGGGCTCGTACTCGAAGGGGATGTGGTCGGCGTCGAAGCGGCCGTCGTGCGGGTGCACGAGCATGCCCAGGGGATGCTCGCGCATGATGCGCGCCAGCGCGTCGGGCCGTGTCTCGGCGAAATGGGCGGGGGTGTACATCGTGGGGCCTCGGTCGGTCGCGCCCGACAGTGTGCGCGATTTCCTGCGCTGCGCATGGGCCGTGCCTGCAACGGTCGTACGCGGCGGGAGACGTCTGCCATGCCGCACTTCCTACAAGCGGCGCACGCCGGAGCCCTAGATTGGCATGGCGGTCGAAGAGACGTCCCGGGTTCCAGTGATGCGAAGGCGGCACCGGGTTCCGCGCATCGTGAAGGGGATGCCCGCCACGAAGCCAGCAAACCGGTGCCCGCACGGCAACGCGCCGGGGATGATCGACAGCCGTGAGAGGGCGCCCCCATCGGGCGCCCTTTCTTTTTCATGCCGCAGATCGGACGGCAGGCGAGCGCCTACAAGCCCGGGTTCCGCCGGCCGACCGCCGGCTGCGCTGTCGGGCCGCACCATGTCAGCGATGGTTTCCTCTATTTCCGCCGACCCGGTCTCGGCGTTGCGCGCTGCACGAGGCCGCCCGCTCTCGCTGGCCGACCTGGTCGATGCCGGCCTGGACCGTCTGCGGCGGCCCGGCAGCGGTGCCACGCTCGCGCGCTGGCAACGGCTCGCCCAGGTGGCCGCCCACGATCTCTCCCTGGTCAAGCTCTTCGAAGGCCACACCGACGCCCTGGCGATCTTGGATGAGCTGGGCGCCTCGCCGGCACCCGCGGGCAGCCGGTGGGCCACGTGGTGCGCGGAACCGCCCGATGCACGCTTGGCGTTCGAAGTGGCCGGCAATGGCTATCGCCTGCGCGGCACCAAGGCCTGGTGCTCCGGCGCGGCCGAGGTGACGCATGCGGTGGTCAGCGGCTGGAACGCCGACGGCGAACCGTGCTTGGCCACGGTGGCGATGGACGCCCCGGGCGTGACCGTGACCGACACCGGCTGGCACGCGGTGGGCATGGCCGGGAGCGCCAGCGTCGATGTGCGCTTCGACGGCGCGCCGGCACGGCCGCTCGGCCGGCCGGGCGACTACGTGCGCCGCCCCGGCTTCTGGCAGGGCGGGGCGGGCATCGCCGCCTGCTGGTGGGGTGGGGCGGCCGGTATCGGGGCCATGGTGCGCGAGAAGGCCGGCAACCGCAGCGATCCGCACCGCCTGGCCCATGTGGGCGGCATCGACACGGCGCTGGCCGCCAGCGCGGCGCTGCTGCGCGAATGCGCCGCATGGATCGACGCCCACCCCGACGCCAACGCCCAGGCCTGGGCCCTGCGCGTGCGCCTGGCGGTCGAGGAGGCCGCCGACGCCGTGATGCGCCATGCGGCGCGCGGCCTCGGGGCCGCGCCCCTGTGCCGGGACGCCCGCTTCGCGCGCGCCATGGCCGACCTGCCCGTCTTCATCCGCCAGAGCCATGCCGAGCGCGACCTCGCCGCGCTCGGTGCCCTGGCGTTGGACGCCGACCCCCAACAGGAGAACTTCGCATGGCAGCTGTGATCGATCGCACCATCCACCCCGGCCGGGGCACGCCCGAGGACGCCTGGATGGCCTGCGCCGCGCTGCGCGATGCGCCGCCCACCAGCGCGGCCCAGCTGGTGCCGATGCGTTCGCGCGCCGTGGTGGTCGCCCCGCATCCGGACGACGAGGTGCTGGCCGTCGGGGGGTTGATGTCGCAGCTGGCGCGTGCCGGACGGCGCCTGGCCCTGGTGGCCGTGACCGACGGCACCGCCAGCCACCCGGGCTCGCGCCTGTGGCCCGCCGACCGGCTGGGCCAGGAGCGGCCCCGCGAGCAGGCGCGGGCGCTGTCGCGGCTGGGCGTGATGGACGCCGAGATCCACCGCCTGGCGCTGCCCGACGGCGGCGTGCAGCGCCTGTACCTGGATCTGGCGGAGCGCCTGGTGCAGCTCTTCGACGAGGACGACGTTGTCTTCACCACCTGGCGCATGGACGGTCACCCCGACCACGAGGCGGTGGGCCATGCCTGCGCCTGGGCGGCGGCACGCACCGGTGCGCGCCTGGTCGAGGTGCCCGTGTGGGGCTGGCACTGGGCCCGCCCCGACGACCCGCGGCTGCCCTGGCACCGTGCCCGCCGGCTCGAGCTCGACGAGGCGACCGTGCAGCGCAAGTGCGCCGCGATGCAGGCCTTCGAGAGCCAGTTGCGGCCCGACGCCTCGACCGGCGCGGCGCCGATCCTCGATCCGGGCTCGGTGGCACGGGCCGCACGCCCGTTCGAGTTGATGTTCGCGTGAGCGCCCAGGCTTCTCTCCCCGCTTACTTCGACTCGCTCTACGGCGCGGCCGAGGATCCGTACGGCGTGCGCAGCCGCTGGTACGAGGCCCGCAAGCGCGCGCTGCTGCTGGCCAGCCTGACGCGGCCGCGCTACCGCAGCGCGTACGAGCCCGGTTGCGGTACGGCGGAACTCACCGCCGCCCTGGCCGGGCGCTGCGATCACGTGCTGGCCAGCGACTTCAATGCCCAGGCGGTCGACGTCGCCCGGCGCCGCACGGCGGACCTGCCGCAGGTGCGCGTCGAGCGGCATGCGCTGCCGCAGGACTGGCCGCAGGCCGACGGGCCCTTCGACCTCATCGTGCTCGGCGAGATCGGCTACTTCATCGAGCCCGACGCATGGACGCGGGTGGCGCAGGCGAGCCTCGCCTCGCTCGCGCCGGACGGCGACCTGGTGGCCTGCGACTGGCGGCCCGACTTCGCCGAGCGTCGCCAGTCCACGCAGGCCGTGCATGCCGCGCTCGACGGCCTGGGCCTGCGGCGGCTGCTGCGCCACGAGGAGGACGATTTCGTCCTGCAGCTGTGGTCGCGCGATGCGCGCTCCGTGGCCGCGCGCGAGGGCATCGGCTGAGCGGGCGCGCCGTGGGCCGCACAGCACCCTCCAGCCGCAACGGGGCACTGGCCGACAGGCCGGCGCCGGGCGGCTGGGCCTTGCTGGTGGTCGACATGATCAGTGCCTGGGACTTCCCCGACGCCGACAAGCTGCTGCCGGGTGCGCAGGCCATCACCCGAGCGCTGGCCGCGCTGTGCCGGCGGGCGCGCGCGGCCCGCGTGCCGGTGATCTATGCCAACGACAACCGGGGCCGCTGGCGCTCTGATTTCCCGTCCCTGGTCGAGCAGTCAGTGGCCCAGGGCGGGGCGGGCGCGGCCATCACGCAGGCGCTGATGCCCGAGCCCGAGGACTATTTCGTCCTCAAGCCGCACCTCTCGGGCTTCTCGGGCACGCCATTGGCCCTGCTGCTGCAGCACCTTCAGGCCCGGCGCATCATCGTGACCGGGGTCGCCAGCGACCAATGCATACTGGCCACCGTGGCCGACGCGCGGATGCATGCGCTGGAGGTGACGGTGCCGCGCGACTGCGTCGCCACGCAGACGGCGCGTCGCCAGGCGATGGTGCTGGAGCAGTTCCAGGCGGTGTTCCGCGTGGCGACCACGCCCGGTTCGCGCATCCGCCTTCCGGCCCGCCGATGAAGGATTTCCGCCCGTGAGCAACGACCTGCCATTCCTCAACCCCTACCGCCACGGCTTCGCGCGCGTGGCCGTGGCCGTACCGCGCAACCGCGTTGCCGACCCGGTATTCAACGCGGCCGAGACCGTGCGCATGTACCGCGAGGCGGCGGCGCAGGGTGCGGCCGTGGTGGCCTTTCCCGAGCTGGGCCTGTCGGCCTACACCTGCGACGACCTGTTCCACCAGTCCACGCTGCTCGACGCCTGCCTGGCCGCGCTGGCCCAGGTGGCCGAGGCCACGCGCGGACAGACCGCGGTGGCCATCGTGGGCTTGCCGCTGCGGGTGGACCATCGCCTCTACAACTGCGCGGCCGTGTGCGCCGGCGGCGAGGTGCTGGGCATCCAGCCCAAGACCTACCTGCCCAACTACGCCGAGTTCTACGAGGCGCGGCAGTTCGCCGGGGCCGACACGGCGGTGTCGACCACGGTGAACGTCAACGGCAGCCTCGTGCCCTTCGGCACCGACCTGGTCTTCCGCCCGCGCCAGCAGCCGCTGCTGGCGATCCACGTCGAGATCTGCGAGGACGTGTGGGTGCCCATCCCGCCGTCGAGCTACGCGGCGCTGGCGGGCGCGACGGTGCTGGTCAACCTTTCGGCCTCCAACATCACGATCGGCAAGTCGGCCTACCGGCACCAGCTGGTCAGCCTGCAGTCGGCGCGCTGCCAGGCCGCCTACCTGTATTCGTCGGCGGGCATCGGCGAGTCGACCACCGACCTGGCCTGGGACGGCCAGGCGCTGATCTACGAGGCGGGCGAGTGCCTGGCCGAGAGCGAGCGTTTCTCGAACGGTTCGCACGCCATCTACGCCGACGTCGACCTCGAGCGGCTGGCGCACGAGCGCATGCGGCAGAACAGCTTCGGCGCCTCGGCCGCGAAGCACAAGGCGGCCCTGGCCGGCTGGCACCGGGTCGACTTCGACCTGCCGCCGCCGGCCGAGGTGCCGGGCGGCCTGCGGCGCGTGGTGGAACGCTTCCCCTACGTGCCGGCCGACGCGGCCTCGCGCGACGAGCGCTGCCGCGAGGTGTTCAACATCCAGGTGCAGTCGCTGGTGCAGCGGCTGGAGGCGGCGCGCATCGAGAAGGTGGTGATCGGCATTTCCGGCGGCCTGGACTCGACCCATGCGCTGCTGGTGCTGGCCCAGGCCATGGACCGGCTGGGCCGCCCGCGCAGCCACATCCTCGCCTACACCATGCCCGGCTTCGCGACCAGCGGGCGCACGCTGGAGCAGGCACACCGGCTGATGAAGGCGGTGGGCTGCCACGCGCAGGAGATCGACATCCGTCCCAGCTGCCGGCAGATGCTGGCCGACCTGGACCATCCCTTCGCGCGCGGCGAGCCGGTGTACGACATCACCTTCGAGAACGTGCAGGCCGGCGAGCGCACCAGCCACCTGTTCCGCCTGGCCAACCACCATGGCGCGATCGTGGCGGGCACTGGCGACCTGAGCGAGCTGGCGCTGGGCTGGTGCACCTACGGCGTGGGCGACCACATGTCGCACTACAACGTGAACGCCAGCGTGCCCAAGACGCTCATCAAGCACCTGGTCCACTGGGTGGCCGAAGGGGGCCTGCTCGGCGGCAAGGACGGCGAGGGCAGCCGCGTGCTGCGCGACATCCTGGCCACGGAGGTGAGCCCCGAGCTCGTGCCGGCCGGCGAGGGTGACGACGGAAAGCAGCCCGGCCAGCGCACCGAAGACACGGTGGGCCCCTACGAGCTGCAGGATTTCAACCTGTATTACACGGTGCGCTACGGGTACCGGCCTTCGAAGACCGCCTTCCTCGCCTACGCCGCCTGGCACGACCGCGGCATCGGGCCCTGGCCCGACGCGCTGGAGGGTGCGCGGCACCAGTACACGCTGGCCGAGATCAAGCGGGTGCTGGGCATCTTCGTGTGGCGCTTCTTCCAGATCAGCCAGTTCAAGCGCAGCTGCGTGCCCAACTCTCCGAAGGTCGGCTCGGGCGGCTCGCTCTCGCCACGCGGCGACTGGCGCGCACCGAGCGATGCCGAGGCGCGCGTGTGGATGGACGAGGTGGCGGGCATCCCAGAGCAGCCGGCCTGAGCGCGGCCTTCGCGCCGAATCGGCGCTGCACCGCCCGCCGCAGGTGTGCGGCGCCGCTACGGATTCGCCGCTGACGCGGTGCGCTGGACCACCGGCACGATGCGCTCGCGCACCACCGGCAAGTGCGGGTCGACCGAGCACACCACGATGCGATGCACCGGGCGCGTCGCGTGCTCCAGCGCCAGCCGCACGCGTCGCGGTGCACCTTCGGCGCCGGGGACCAGGGGCAGGGCGAAATCCGTGATCTTCGTGCCCTCGGCGTCGTAGACCCAGGCCCGCGGCTGGCCTGCCACCTGGCCGCCGGATGCGGGCACGAAGGCGCAGCTCGGCCCCTGGCCCTCGCGGCTGCCGCAGTCCTCCAGGCGCCACGGCTCGGGGCACATGGCGATCTCCATCGGTGCCGCGGCGAGCGGTCGTTCGGGCGTGCATGCGGCGGCGCCCAGCAGCATCGCGCAGCCGAGCATCGTGGACGGGCGGCGAATCAGCATGCGGGCAGCACCGCCAGCGCACGCCGGCCGTGGTCCGTCACGCGGTACACGCCGCGCGCACGCTCTTCCTCTTCGATGAAACCCCAGCGCAGCAGGGCCTGCACGGTCGGTGTGGGGAACGCAACGACGCGCTGGGCATGGGCGGCGTCCACGCCGCGCAGCCCGCCCATGGCGATCCGGCTGCCGTCGGACAGGGCGTTGAGGGCGGCGCGCTGCAGGGGGCGCAGGCGGGGAACGTCGCGGCTATCCGCGCTGCTGGGGCCGTCGGTCGAGCGGGCGGGTAGGGGCCGGGCCGGCGCTGCGGCGGATGTAGGGCGACGTGGCAAGTCCGAGGACGACGAGGTGGATGGCATCCCACCGATCGGACGCGCATTCGAGCGTCGCCGATGTCAGACAAGAATGTAACTTTTTGTCAGACGGGCGACTTGGCCGGGTATGGCTGCCGATCGTTAGCGCGCCTTCGGCACCGAGGCCAGGGCCAGCGCGTGCACGTCGTCGTCCTTGGCCAGCGCGGCCGTGGCGGGCGGCACGCCGTCGCCGCAGACGACCGCCGCCATCGCCTTGCGCGGGCACAGGCCCATGCAGCGTGTACGCAACAGTTTCAGCTTGTCGGGACCGTCGGACGCCTTGTGCTTGAGCTCCCGCATCGCCGCCTTGGCGGTCAGCGACTTCGGGCCGTTGTCGCGTTTCTCGCAATCGGTGCACAGCAGGATGAGGCGCGTGAAGCGCGCGGGTTCGAGGTCCATGCGGCCAGTGAGCCACGCACCGGCCGCCGCGCATGCAGGCCGAGGCGCCGAGTGCGCGCCGCCCGGCACCGGGGGCACCGGCCGCGGTGCTGCACAATCGTTGGAGAAGGGACGCGGGGCTGCCTTCCAGGCGAGCTGCCCGACGCTTCCACGCCCAACCCCGCCCGAGGAGACGCATGCGCCGCATCAACACGATGCAGGGTCGATTGATGTTGATCGCATCGGTGGCCATCCTGCCGCTGGCGCTGGTGTGCGGCGCCGCGCTGAACGCGCTGCTGCAGTCCCAGTACGCGCAGACCCAGGCCTCCACCCTGGGCGTCGCGCGGGCCGTCGCCACCGCCGTCGACAGCGAAATGCGCCTGACGATCGCCACCCTCGACGCCCTGGCCCTGACCGAGCCCATGGGCGCCACCGCGCCCGAGGGCCTGGAGGCGGCCCGCGAGCTGGCGGCCGCGGTGCGCCGATCGCATCCGGAGTGGGCCGCGCTGCTGCTGGCCGCGCCCGACGGACGCGTGCTGTTCAACACCGAGCGCGGCACGGGTGATGCGGTGGAGCGTGTGGTCGAGCGCGACAGCCTGGAGCAGGTGCTGCGCACGGGGCAACCCGCCGTCGGACCGATGGTGCCGGGCCCTTATGAAGGCCGCGTGGCCTTCGCCGTGCGTGTTCCGGTGCGGCGCGAAGGTGCCACTGTGCGCGTGCTGACGGCCGTCGTGCGGCCCGAGGCGATCAGCGCCGTGCTGCAGCGCCAGCGCATTCCCGAGGGCTGGTCGGTCTCGGTGTTCGACTCGCGGGAGCGGCGCGTGGCCCGCAATATCGATGAAGAACGGCTGCGCGGCAGTCCGCCGAGCGCCAGCCTGAAGGCGATCCTCAACGAGATGGGCGAGGCCCGCAACGCCGTCGGCCGCTCGGTGAACGTCGAGGGTGTGCGCTCCCAGACCGCGGTGGCGCGCATGGAGTCGACGCCCTGGTTCGTCGTGCTCGGTGTGCCCCTGTCGGTGGCCGAGGCGGCCTTTCGCCGCAGCGTGCTGGCCTACGGGAGCGGGCTGCTGTTCTCGCTGCTGTTCGGTGCTCTGGCGGCCTGGTGGATCGCGCGCGGCGTGACCCGCCCCATCGCCCGGCTCGGCCAGCAGGCCGGCGCGCTGGGCCGCGGCCAGGCGCTGCTGGGGCTCGATCCCTCGGGCGTGCCCGAAGTGGATGCGGTGGCCGAGGCCTTGGGCGCGGCCGCGGCGCAGCACCGGCTCAACGAGGCCGAGCGCGAGGAGCTGCTGCGCGCCGAACGGCGCGCGCGCGGCATGGCGCAGGCGGCCGAGCAGCGCTTGGCGCGGCTGGTCAGAGCCAGCGCGGCACTGTCGCAGTCGCTGGAAGAGGAGTCCACGCTGGCCGCCATCGCCCAGGTGATCGTGCCCGACGTGGGCGACCTGTGCCGCATCGACCTGCTCGACGAGCACGGGGTGCTGCAGCGCAAGCTGACGCACCATTTCGACCCGGCCCGCGCGGCCGCGATCGCCCATATGGTGACCATGCGCCAGGCGCCGTCCGATGCGCCGGGTTCCTTCCCCTGGGCCATCGCCACCGGCCAGACCTTCCTGCGCAACATCGACGATTCGGATCTGCCCGGCGCGCTCGACCCGCAGCTGCGCGAGTTCGTGCGAGCCTTGGGCATCACCGCCGGCTGCATCGTGCCGCTGGTGGCGCGCGGCCGCACCATCGGCGCCATGGCCGTGCTGCAGGCCGAATCCGGCCGGCGCTTCTCGGCCGACGACGGCACGCTGATCCAGGAGGTGGCGCAGCGTGCCGCGCTGGCGCTGGACAACGTGCGCCTGCTCGCGCAGGCGCGCACCGCCCAGAAGGCGGCGGAGGACGCCAACCAGGCCAAGGACGAGTTCCTCGCCATGCTGGGCCATGAACTGCGCAACCCGCTGGCGCCGATGGCGCTGGCCCTGCAGCTGATGCAGCGGCGCGATGCGCAGGCCTTCCCGCGCGAGAGGCAGATCATCGACCGGCAGGTGCGCCACCTCTCGCGCATGGTGGACGACCTGCTGGACGTCTCGCGCATCGTCTCCGGCAAGATCGTGCTGCGGCCCGAGGCGGTGGACCTGCGCGACGTGGTGGCGCGCGCGCTGGAACTCACCCTGCCGGCGCTGCAGCAGCGTGGCGAGATGCCCGAGGTGAAGCTGCCGGCCGAGCCGGTCGTGGTGCACGGCGATCCGCTGCGCCTGGCCCAGATCGTGGGCAACCTGCTGAACAACGCCGCCAAGTTCACCGAGCCCGGCCGCGCGATCCGCGTGGTGCTGTCGGTCGACGCCTTGATGCGCGAGCCGCAGGCCGTGTTGCAGGTGATCGACGAGGGCATCGGCATCGCGCCCGATCTGCTGCCGCAGGTCTTCGAACGATTCGTGCAGGGCCAGCAGCCGCTGCAGCGCGCGGCCGGCGGGCTGGGCCTGGGGCTGGCGATCGCGCAAAGCCTGGCGCGGCTGCACGGCGGCGCCATCGGCGTGCGCAGCGACGGCGTGGGGCAGGGCAGTACCTTCGAGTTGCGTCTGCCGCTGCAGGCGGGCGCCGCGGTGTCGGTGGACGCCGCCGCGCCGGTGGCGGCGTCGGGCCGTACGCTCGCGCTGCTGGTGGTCGACGACAACCGCGATGCGGCCGACGCGCTCGCCAGCTGGCTCGAACTCGAGGGGCATCGGGTGCGCACCGCGTACTCGGCCGAGGAGGCGCTGGCGGCGCTGGCCGAAGCCCCGGCCGACGGTGCGGTGGTCGACATCGGGCTGCCGGGCATGAGCGGCCATGCGCTGGCGACCCAACTGCGCAGCCACGCCGTGACCGCCGGCATGGCCCTGATCGCGCTGACCGGCTACGGCCGCGAGGCCGACCGACGCAAGGCGCTGGAGGCCGGCTTCGACGACCACTTCGCCAAGCCGGCGCAGGTGGAGATCCTGCTGGCGCGGCTGGTGGAACTGGACGCCCAACGCCGTTCGCCACCGTGAGCCTTCGGCGCGGCGCCGGTCCGCCGTGCCCGTGCGGCATGCGGCGGCAGCAGCCGCACGGCGGGCCGATCCGCCGCGCCGGTCAGTCGGTGAACGAGCGCACCGCCAGCGGCAGGCTCGGCGCCTCCCAGCGGTAATCGGGAGCCAGCACGTCGCGCTCGGTGCGCAGGCCGCTCCAGCGCAGTGCCAGCAGATCGGCCAGCGTCCAGCCGGCCCAGTCGGCGCGGAAGGGCCGCAAGGCCGCTTCGGCCGGCGGCGGCGCACCGGCGGGCAGCGGCTGGTTGCGCCACACCACGGCCGGGATGCGGTAGCCCGACTCGGTGCTGGGGCTGTGGCCGGCGCGGTCGCTGCCATGGCCCACTTCCTGGCCATGGTCCGACAGGTACATCCAGGCGCGGTAGCCGTCGGTGCGGCCCACGGTGCGTGTGAGCTGCAGCATCTCGGCCACCACGAAGTCGTGGTACAGCAGCGCGGCGTCGTACTCCTGCCGGAAGCGCCGCACCCAGGCGGAGCGGCCGCTCTTCGCCATGTCGGATTCCACGGCGTCCACCTCGTCGTCGAAAGGGTTCTGGCCCGGCGGAAAACGCAGCGTGTAGTGCGGGTGCGCGCCCAGCAGGTGCACGACGATCAGCTTGCGCTCGGCCGGGTCCTCCAGCGCTTCCTGCACGCAATCGAGCAGCTCGCTGTCGAGCGAGGCGCTGGCGCGGCCGGGCGTGCGGTTCACGATGTCGACCACGTCGGCCAGGCGCGCGTGCTGCTGCTCGATGGCCACGTCGTCGTGGTTGCTCATCCACCAAGTCTTGTAGCCGGCGGCGCGGGCCATGGCCAGCAGGTGCTGCGGATCGGCGCCGTCGGGCTCGCCGAAGGCGAACAGGTTGCGCAGCGCGGGCAGGGTGCTGGCATCGACCGACCAGGCGTTGCGCAGCACCGTGAGCTGCTCGCCCAGCTGCCGCTGCTGGGCCTGCAGCCGCGGCGTGGTGGCGCGCCGGTAGCCGTACAGGCCCAGGTTGTCGCGGTTGATGCTGTCGGTGATGACCAGCACCACCGTCGACGGCCCCTCGCGCGCGATCACCGGCGCCGCGGCGCGGGCACGGGCGAGGGCCGCGTCACGCACCCGCTGCTGGTCGGCCCAGCCGGCGCGCAGGGTGTCGACTTGCGACTGCCAGCCGCTCCAGAACAGCACCGGGTGCAGTCGGCGCCAGGGCTTGCTCGCATAGGCTGCGCCCGCCACCAGCAGCATCAGCGCGACGCCGGCTGCGGCCCAGCGCGACAGCGGCGCTGCGGGGCCGCGCCGTCCGCGTGCCGCAAGCTGCCAGGCGCATGCACCGGCGGCCAGCACGGCCAGCAGCCACAGCAGCGCGGTGCGCCAATGCATCGCCAGGTACTCGGCGCTCTCGCGCGGGTTGGTGTTGGCGGCGGCGCCGAGCACCAGCGCGCCGTCGGGCGCCGAACGGTAGGTGTCGAGCAGGTAGGCCCGCACCACCCCGTCGAGCGCGAAGGCCAGCACCCAGGCCATGACCGCCGCCTGCCGCAGGCGGTGCATGCCGGCGCTGCGTACCGGCCAGCACAGCCAGGCCAGCAGCGGCAGCGCAAGAACGAGCAACTGCGCGACGCGCCGCCCGTCGTGGCCCAGCACGATCACGCTGGCCAGCAGGGCCGCGAGCGCACCGAGCGCGGGCCAGAAGCGTCGGGAAGAGGCAGCCGGGCCGGTGGTGGGGAGGGTGACCATGTGGGCCGGGATTCTGCCGAGTGGCGCCATGCGGCCGCCCCCAATCACCCCGCTGCGCCGGGGAGATGGCGCGATCGGCGTATGCGCGGTGGTGCCAATCGGCGCCCGCGGTCGGGCGCCCCCTCACGGCGAACCGGCCTGGCCCGCCCAGGATGCCGGTTCGGCTCAGGCGATTTCCGGCGCGAGGGTGTGCAGCGGAATGTCGCGCGCCGTGGCCAGCGCATCGAGCGCGGCGCGCGACTGGCCCGCGAGCCAGGCGGCGATGGCGCGGTGCGTCGCGGGGTCTGCCATGTCGGCCGTCGGCAGGCCGGCCGCTTCGCACAGCCGTGCCGCGAAATGCGGCTCCAGCGCTGCCACGGCCACGCGGCCGTCGGCGCAGGGATAGACGCGGTAGCCCGCATGCGCGCCGCCGACGGCGCCGGTGGGCACCGTCAGGCCCCAGGTGCGCGGCAGGGCGAGCCACTGGGCGGCATCGTTGAGGGCCACCTCGTGGTGCACGCCACGGCCCGTGGCGCGCGCCTGGATCACGGCCTGCAGCACGGCCTCGCTCGCAAGCAGGGCGCCACCCATGTCGGCGTAGAGCGTGGGCGGCAGCGCGGTGCCGGTCACGAGGCCGGCGTCGGCCAGGTAGGTGAGGTCGTGGCCCGGCTCCTCGGCGCGCGCGCCGGCCGCGCCGACGATGGCCACCTGCGACAGCTGCGGATGGCGCTGCCGAAGGCTTGCGGGGTCGAGGCCGAGCTTGGCCAGCGCGGAAGGCCTGAAGGACGTCAGCAGCACGTCGGTGTCGGCGAGCGCCTGGTGCAGCGCGGCCTGGCCGTCGGCCCGCTTCAGGTCCACCGTGCGCACGTCGATGCCGGCGTGCAGCGCGGCATAGGCGGCGGTGTTGTAGTGCCGCATGGGGTCACCGGCCGGCGGTTCGAACTTGAGGCACTCGGCGCCCATCGCGCGGCAGCGCATCAGTGCCGCCGGACCGGGCAGGTTGAGCGCCAGGCTCAGCACGCGCACGCCGCCCAGTGGCTGGAACGATGGCTTCGGGGTGGCGGACATGCGGGGCGTCTCCATCGGTGGTCGTGGCCGTCGTGGCTGCGGGCGTGTGTTCGGCCGGCGCTAGGGCCGATCCGGCCCGGCATCGGGCGCTCCATTGTCGCCATCGGCGCGATCCGGATTGAGCCGGATTTGACAAGCGCCGCGGCGGGGCGCCCGCTAGCATGGCCTGCGTACCGACCCACCCAAACCCACAGGAGACACCATGTTCGATTCCCAACTCATGCGCGGGCAGCGCATCCTCGTCACCGGCGGCGGCACCGGCCTGGGCAAGGCCATGGCCGAGCGGCTGCTCGGGCTGGGCGCCGACATCGCGATCTGCGGCCGCCGCCAGTCGGTGTGCGAGGAGACGGCCGCGCAATGGCGCACGCAGTTCCCGGGGCGGCGCATCGATACCTTCGGCGTCGATATCCGCATCGCGCAGTCGGTGGAGGAGATGGTCGAGTCGCTGTGGCAAAGCGGCGGCCTCACCGGGCTCATCAACAACGCGGCGGGCAACTTCGTGTCGCCGACGGAGGCGCTGTCGTCGCGCGGCTTCGACGCCGTGGCCAACATCGTCTTCCACGGCACCTTCTACGTCACGCAGGCGGTGGGCAAGCGCTGGATCGCCGATACGCGCGTCGGCAAGTGGAAGGCCGGCGACCCGATGCGCAGCGTGATGAGCATCATCGTGACCTGGGTCGACAACGGCGGCCCCTACGTCGTGCCCTCGGCCATGAGCAAGGCCGGCATCGAGGTCATGACCAAGTCGCTGGCGGTGGAATGGGCCCGCTGGGGCGTGCGGCTGAACTGCATCGGCCCGGGCGAGATCCCGACCGAGGGCATGAGCAAGCGCCTGAACCCCGGCGAGGAGCCCGGCGCGCAGACGAAGAAGCTCAACCCGCAGGGCCGCGTGGGCGAGATGCGCGAGTTGCAGAACCTCGCCACCTTCCTCATGGCGCCGGGCCAGTGCGACTGGCTCACCGGCCAGAGCATCATGATGGACGGCGGCCAGGCGCTGGCCACCGGCGGCAACTTCTACGAGCTGCGCCAGTGGAGCGACGCCGACTGGCTGGCCGCGCGCGAACGCATCGAGGCGCAGAACCAGAAGGACAAGGCGCAGCGCTGAAGGCGCGCGCCGGGCGGGTTCAGCGCGGCACCGCCGCCGCGCCCACCACCCGGGCGCGCCCGGCGCCGGCACCGGCCAGGGCGAGCACGACGCCGATGGCGACGAAGAGCAGGGCGCTGGCGTGAAAGCTCCCGGTCCACGCGCGCATCAGGCCGACCAGCATCGGGCCGGCGGCCGCGACCAGGTAGCCGACACCCTGCGCCATGCCCGACAGCTGCGCCGCGACGCGCGCATCGGGCGAGCGCATCACGATCAGGGTCAGCGCCAACGCGAAAGTGCCCCCTTGCGCCACGCCGAGCAGCACCGCCCACAGCCACACCGTGGGCAGCGGCGCGAACATGGCGCCCAGCAGCGCCGCGACGGTGAGCGCCGTCAAGCCGACGGCCAGGCCGATCTGGTGGCGCTGACGTTGCGCCAGCGCGGGCGTGACGAGGCAGACCGGCACCTGCACGAGCACCGAGAGCGACACCACGAAGCCCGCCGTCGCTGCCGCCAGTCCGCGCTCGCGCAGGATGGGTGCCAGCCAGCCCATCACCGAGTACGCCAGCGCAGACTGCAGGCCCATGAACAAGGTCACCTGCCAGGCGAGCCGGTCGGTCCACAGGCCGCGCACGCGGTAGTCGGCACCTCCGCGCTCCGGGCCGGCGGGCAGGGCGAACGGCGCCCAGAGGAACAGTGCCACGGCCGCTGGCACCGCCCACATGGCCAGTGCGCCCGCCCAGTCGGTGCCCAGGGCATGCTGCAAGGGCACCGTCAGGCCCGCGCCGCTGGCCGCGCCGCCGCACACGGCCATGGTGTACAGGCCCATCATCAGCGCCGGGCGGCGTTCGAAGTCGCGCTTGACCAGCGCCGACAGCAGCACGTTGGCCGCCGCGATGCCCGCCCCCGCCAGCGCCGACGCCAGGAACAGCACCGGCACCTGCGCCGTGCCGCGCAGTGCGGTGCCGACCGTGATCAACACCATGCAGGCCAGCAGCGTGCGCTCGATGCCGACGCGGCGCCCCAGCCAGGGCGCGACCATGGCGAAGGCACCCAGGCAGATCACCGGCAGCGTGGTCAATGCACTCGCCGCGGCGGCCGACATGCCGGTGCCCGCCACGATGTCGGGCAGCACCACCGACAGGCTCGAGAACACCGGCCGCAGGTTGAAGGCGATCAGCACGATCGCCACGCCGAGCATCAGGAGGCTGGGGCCCGAGCGGATGGGCAAGGCGGCCGTGGGTCGGACAGGGTGGGCGGTGGGAGCGTGATCGGCGGGCATGCGGCCGGCGATCCTGCCACAGGCACCACATCGGTGCACACGCAGGGGCCGAAGTCCGCGTTGCCGGTCGGGCCGCAGAAGCTCAGGTGCGCGGCTTGCCGGGCAGGTCGCCTTCCTTCAGGCGGCGGCCGACCAACACTTCGCCGGTGTCGCGGTTGACGCGCCCCACCTGCGTGCCGTCCGCCAGGCGCAGTGCACATTGCGCGTCCTCGGTCGCCGGCCCGTCGCCGGTCAGTTCGGCGCCCACCGTGAGGCGCAAGGCGGGCGGGAACATCGACAGCGGGTAGGTGCGGAAGGCGCGGCCCCACATCCAGCTCTTCTTCGGGTCTTGCATGGTGGCGAGTATGCGGCGGCATCGGCGATGCGGTCATGGGGGCGGGCGAGCCGGCCGACGGCGCGCACCGCGGCTGGGTCGGGCCACCACGCGCCTGCGCCCGGTGCAAGAAGCTATGCTTTTGGCCATCGCCGCGGCGGCCCTGCGGCCTCGCCATCCACGGCGGCGCCTGCAGCGTCGGCCCAGCCGTGCGATGCTCGCCGCAGGAGCCGACACCCACATCACAAGGCCTTGCCATGAGTGCATTCCCCATCGAAGACATCGTCGCCTCGCTGCAGCGCGTGCGGCACGACTGGCGCGAATCCCAGCAGCGCTCCCAGGCGGGCGGCGAGCGCGAGCTGCCGTCGCGCCAGGTCGTCGCCGAACTGGTCGAGGCGCTGACCGGCGCGCTGTTCCCGATGCGCCTGGGCCCGACCGACCTGCGGCAGGAGAGCGAGAACTTCTACGTGGCCCACACCCTCGATGCCGCGCTGCACCTGCTGCACACGCAGGCCACGCTCGAGCTGCGGCACGAGCTGCGCCACACGGCCTTCGACGCGGCGGCCGTGAGCGCCGATGCGATGGCGCGTGCGCGCGACTTCGCGACGCAGCTGCCCGCCATCCGCGCGCTGCTGGACACCGACGTGATGGCCGCCTACCACGGCGACCCCGCCGCGCGCAGCGTGGACGAGGTGCTGCTGTGCTACCCGGGCGTGACGGCCATGATCCACCACCGCATCGCCCACCCGCTGTACAAGATGGGCCTCACGCTGCTGGCGCGCATCGTGGCCGAGCGGGCGCATGCGCAGACGGGCATCGACATCCATCCCGGTGCCACCATCGGCCCGGGCTTCTTCATGGACCACGGCACCGGCATCGTGATCGGCGAGACGGCGGTGATCGGGCAGCGCGTGCGCCTGTACCAGGCCGTGACGCTGGGCGCCAAGCGCTTTCCGACCGATGCGGAAGGCAACCTGCAGAAGGGCCTGCCGCGCCATCCGGTGGTGGAGGACGACGTGGTGATCTACGCCGGCGCCACCATCCTCGGGCGCGTGACGATCGGCAAGGGCGCCACGATCGGCGGCAACGTGTGGATCACCGACGACGTGCCGGCCGGCGCCAGCGTGACGCAGGCGAGCCTGCAGAAGGCCAAGGGCCTGCGGCCCGGCGACTGCTGAAGGCCCGCCGCGGCGCGGCTCAGCTCGCGTCGGCCGCGCGCTGCACTTCGTAGGTCTTGAGGTTGACGTAGGCGGCGCGCAGGATCGACGGCGACGCGAATCCGGCCGGCGCCCGCGCCAGCAGGTCGCCCAGGATCTGGTCGGCCTCGACGCGTGCACCGCGCGCCATGTCTTTGTACATCGAGGCTGTGAGCGGCGAGCCGGCCTGCGTGATCGAGTCGCGGGCCCGCTCCAGGGTGGCCGGGCGGGGCGCGAAGCCGTTGTGGGTTGCGATGGCCGCGCATTCGTCGACGAGGGCCAACGCCACGTCGGCGCCGCCCGCGGCCTGCACCGCGCCGATGCTGGCGCGCATCAGCGTGGTCAGTGCGGCGGCCGAGGCGATGAAGAGCCATTTCTCCCACAGGTCCTGCAGGATGTCCTCGCTCAGCCGGTCGGTGAATCCCGCCCCCTGGAACTGCGCGGCGATGGCCTCGGCGCGCGCCGAGCGGCCGCCGCTGCGCTCGCCGAAGGTCAGGCCATCGAGGTCGTTGTGGTGGACCACATGCGCCTGCGCATCGAGCGAGGCGGAGATCATGCACAGGCCGCCGAGCACCTTCTCGTTGCCGAAGCGCCGCGCGAGCCGGTCGAAGTGGGCCATGCCATTGAGCAGCGGCAGCACCGCGGTGTCGGTGCCGACCGCGGGCGCGATCGCGTCCATGGTCGCATCGAGGTCGAAGGCTTTGCAGCTGACCACCACGAGGTCGTAGGGACGGTCGATCTGCTCGGCCAGCACATGGGGCGGCGCGTCGATCTGCAGATCGCCCTTGGGGCTGCGCACGACGAGCCCGTCGCGCTCGAGTTGCGCCGCGCGCCCGGCGCGCACAAGGAAGGTGAGGTCGCGGCCGGCAGCCAGGAGCCGCCCGCCGAAATAGCCACCGAGCGCGCCCGCGCCCACCATCAGGATTCGCATGAGGATTGCCTTGCCGTCGAGGATGTAGGAGGAGGGCGATGATGCGCCGAACCGGCCCGCGGCGCCGCTGCACGGTCATGTTCGGGCTCCCATAATGGTCGTCCGCTTTTTCTCCCCTACCCATCGCCAGGAGCCCGCATGAGCCAGTACAAGATCGCCGTCGTCGTCGGCAGCATTCGACAGGATTCCTTCAATCGCAAGCTGGCGCTCGCGCTGGCACGCCTGGCGCCCGAGAACTTCACCTTCGAGCACGTGCGCATCGACAACCTGCCGCAGTACAACCAGGACGACGACGGCAAGCAGGCCCCGGAGGTGCTGAAGCTCAAGAGCGAGATCGCGGCGGCGCAGGGGCTGCTGTTCGTCACGCCGGAATACAACCGCTCGATTCCCGGTGTCCTGAAGAACGCGATCGACCACGCGTCGCGGCCCTACGGCCAGAGCGCCTGGGCGGGCAAGCCCGCCGGCGTGATCGGCGTGTCGGTCGGCGCCATCGGCACCGCGCTGGCCCAGCAGCACCTGCGCAACGTGCTGGCCTACCTCGACGTGCCCACGCTGGGCCAGCCCGAGGCCTTCATCCAGAACAAGGAAGACCTGTTCGACGACAAGGGCCACGTTGGCAACGAAGCGACGAAGAAATTCCTCCAGGGTTGGATGGACAAGTACGTCGCCTGGGTCAAGACGCACAACGGCTGAAGCAAGGGCATCCAAACGCAACGCGCCGGCGACCCTTGCGGGTCGCCGGCGCGTTGTCCTTCCACCGGCCGGCCTGGGGCCGGCGGCGCTTCAGGCGGCCAGGGCGGCCTGGTCCTGGTTGGCAGCCTGGGCCGTGGCCGCGGGGATCTCGGCACGCGCCGCCGCCAGCGCGGCAGCCTTGGCGGCATCGCCCATCGCCAGGCCTTCCGCGCGCACGATGCGCACGTCGGTGATGCCGAAGAAGCCGAAGATGGCCTTCAGGTAGCTTTCCTGGTGTTCCATCGCATTGCCGGCGTCGCTGGTGGAGTACATGCCGCCGCGGGTGGAAGCGACGATCACGGTCTTGCCGGCGGCCAGGCCGACCGGGCCCTTCTCGGTGTACTTGAAGGTGCGGCCGGCTTGGGCAAGGCGGTCGATCCAGGCCTTGAGCTGGGTGGGCACCGAGAAGTTGTAGAGCGGGGCGCCGATCACGATCACGTCGGCGGCCAGGAACTGGCTCACCAGGCGTTCGGAGACGGTGTTCTCGCGGCGCTGCGCTTCGGTCGGTTCGGCCTGCAGGCCGGCCTTGATGCCCAGCGCGTCGGCGCTGAAGTGATTGGGGGTATCGACCGCGAGGTCGAGGTATTCGACGGTGGTGCCGGCGTGGGCGGCGCGCCACTGGGCGGTGATCTCGGCCGTGAGCTGGCGCGAAACGGAATTCGTGCCGAGGACGCTGGAATCGACTTGAAGCAGCTTCATGGGGAACCTCTTTGGTTGGTGGGTTGGCGTCGCCGGCGATCGAGATGGCGGCGGCATGGCAATGAGTCTATGGGCGCACCAATCGCCCGATAAGACGTCAAAATGGCGATTCTTTGTCCTGCCACGAGAACAATCGCGCCCATGCAAGACCTGAACGACATGCTGTTCTTCGCCGAAGTGGCAGAGCGCGGCGGCTTCACCGCGGCCAGCAAGGCCCTTAACGTGCCCAAGTCGCGCCTGTCACGCAGGGTGGCCGAGCTGGAGGCGTCGCTGGGCGTGCAGCTCCTGCAGCGCAGCACGCGGCGCCTGTCGCTCACGCCCGCGGGCGAGATCTTCCTGCGGCACTGCGTCGCGGTGCGCGACACGGCGGAGGCCGGTGCCGAGGCGGTGGCCCAGGTGCAGAAGGAGCCGCGCGGCACCGTGCGGCTGAGCTGCCCCGTGACGCTGGCGCAGAGCAGTGTCGGTCCGATCCTGCCCATCTTCATGAAGCGCCACCCGGGCGTCACCGTGGAGATGCGCGTGCTCAACCGCCCGGTCGACCCGGTGGAGGAGGGCGTGGACATGGCCCTGCGCGTGCGCGCCGAGATCGAGAACAGCGCCACGCTGGCGGCCCGCAGTTTCAGCCGCAGCCGGCTGCTGCTCGTGACGGCGCCCGAGGTGTTGGCGCGCCGGCAGCCGCTGCAGGGGCCGGAAAACCTGGCCGGGCTGGATGCGGTGGCGATGTCCGCGGCCGACGCACGCACCGGCACCTTGCTGGTCGGCCCCGAGGGGCGCAGCTTCGTCTACACGCCCGTGCCGCGCTACCTGGCCGACGACCTGCTGACCTTGCGCTTCGCGATCCTGCAGGGCGTGGGCGCCGGGTTCATGCCCGACTACATGTGCCAGGACGACCTGCGCGACGGGCGGCTGGTGGAGGCGCTGCCGGGCTGGCATCCACCGTCGGGCATCGTCCACGCGATGTACCCGCCGCGCCGGGCCCTGGTGCCGGCGGTACGCCTGCTGCTGGAGTTCTTCGCCGAGCACCTGCAGCGCTGCAACGACGAACTCAATGTCGGGTCGAATCTGGCGGTGGTGCCTGCCTGACGGTCGCCCGCCGTCGTTGCTTCGATGGCGGCCGAAGCTGGCGGCGGCAACGGCTTATTCGCGTAACCGCATATTCAAACAAGCAGATATTCGTTTGAGATCGTAGGCGCGCTTTCGACAATCGCCGGTCCCATCTGATCCACAGGAGCGCGCGACATGGCCACCTTGCGACTGGGCGACACCGCCCCCGACTTCACCCAGGACTCGTCCGAAGGCCCGATCCATTTCCACGAATGGGCCGGCAATTCGTGGGTCGTGCTGTTCTCGCACCCGGCCGACTTCACGCCCGTGTGCACCACCGAACTGGGCAAGACCGCCGCACTGGGTGGTGAATTCGCCAAGCGGGGCGTCAAGCCGATCGCCATCAGCGTCGACCCCGTCGACAAGCACAAGGAATGGATCGGCGACATCAACGAGACGCAGAACACCACCGTGAATTTCCCCATCCTCGCCGATGCGGACCGCAAGGTGGCCGAGCTCTACGACCTGATCCATCCGAACGCCTCGGCCACGGCCACCGTGCGCAGCGTGTTCATCATCGACCCCAAGCACGTCGTGCGCGCCACCATCACCTACCCGGCGAGCACCGGCCGCAACTTCGACGAGATTCTGCGGGTGATCGACTCGCTGCAGCTCACCGACAGCCACAAGGTCGCCACGCCCGCCAACTGGAAGGACGGCGACGACGTGGTGATCATCCCCAGCCTGCAGGACCCGGCCGAGCTGAAGGAGCGCTTCCCGAAGGGCTGGAACGCGGTGCGGCCGTACCTTCGCCTCACCCCCCAGCCGAACAAGTAGGCCAGTGACGACCCCGGTCATCATCGTCCCCGGCTGGCGCGACTCCGGCCCCGGCCACTGGCAGAGCCTGTGGGCGGAGCGCATGCAGTCCGCCCGTCGCGTGGTGCAGGACGACTGGGTGTCGCCCCGGCGCGAGGCCTGGGTGGGCGCGCTGGAACGTCTCATCCTGGCGCAGGAGCAGCCCGTGGTGATCGCCGCGCACAGCCTGGGCTGCATCGCCACCGTTCACCTGGGCGAGGCGGCATCGGCGCGCATCGCAGGCGCGCTGCTGGTGGCGCCCGCCGATCCGGAGCGCCGCGCGGTGCTCAACGACTTCGCGCCGGTGCCCTACGCCCGGCTGCCCTACCGAAGCATCGTGGTCGCCAGCAGCAACGACCCCTTCTGCCCGGTGCGCCTGGCGGGTGCCTATGCCCGCGCCTGGGGCAGCGAATTCGTCCGGATGCAAAATGCCGGCCACATCAACGTCGATTCGGGACACGGCGACTGGCCCCTGGGCCTGGCCCTGCTCGAATCCCTGACGGACGCGCCCAGCCGCCTTTTCGAGGAGCGGGGAGACGGGCGCCAGAGTTTCGAAACCTTCACAGCAACATGACCTCCAGAATCAAGAACATCGCCGCCGCGTTCATCGTCGCCTCGTCGGCCTTCGCCGGGGCCGCCTGGGCGCAGAACCAGCTCCTGAACGTTTCCTACGACGTGGCGCGCGAGTTCTACAAGGACTACAACGCCGCCTTCGTCGCGCACTACAAGAAGACCAAGGGCGTCGATGTGAAGATCGACCAGTCGCATGCCGGCTCGAGTGCCCAGGCCCGCGCGGTGGCCGACGGCCTGGACGCGGACGTGGTGACGATGAACACCAGCACCGACATCGAGTTCCTGGCCGACAAGGGCGTGGTGGCCAAGGACTGGGCGAAGAAGTTCCCCGACAACGCGGCACCGACCACCTCGACCATGCTGTTCCTGGTGCGCAACGGCAACCCCAAGGGCATCAAGGACTGGGAAGACCTGGTCAAGCCCGGTGTGCAGGTCGTCATCGTCAACCCGAAGACCGGCGGCAACGGCCGCTACGCCTACCTGGCCGCCTGGGGCTACGTGAAGAAGAAGGGCGGCACCGACGCGCAGGCCGCCGAGTTCGTGGGCAAGCTGTTCAAGAACGTGCCGGTGCTGGCGCGTGGCGGCCGCGACGCGACCACCGCGTTCCTGCAACGCAACATCGGCGATGCGCTGATCACCTTCGAATCGGAAGTGGTGTCCATCGACCGCGAGTTCGGCGCCGGCAAGGTCGACGCCGTGTACCCCAGCATCAGCATCCTGGCCGAGAACCCGGTGGCCGTGGTCGAGCGCACGACCGCCAAGAAGGGCACGGGCGAACTGGCCAAGGCCTACCTGGACTGGCTGTATTCGGACGAGGCGCAGGAGATTGCCGCCAAGCACGCGCTGCGCCCACGCTCGCAGGCCGTGCTCAAGAAGAATGCCGCCACCTTCAAGCCCTTGCAGCTGTTCACGGTGCAGGAACTCTTCGGCAGCCTGAGCGAAGCGCAGAAAGTGCACTTCAACGATGGCGGCCAGTTCGACAAGCTCTACACGCCCGGCCGGTAACGCCATGACCAGTGCCGTTCCATCGGCGCTGCCGTCCGCGGCAGCGCCGATTTCGCGTGGAAGGCCCGGCGGTGCCAAGCGGGTGCTGCCGGGCTTCCACCTCACGCTCGGGTACACGCTGCTGTACCTGTGCCTCATCGTCCTCATCCCGCTGTCGGCGCTGGTCTTCAAGACCTTCACGATGAGCTGGGAGCAGTTCTGGGTCGCCGTCACGGCACCGCGCGTGCTGGCCTCCTACCGGCTGACCTTCGGCGCGTCCTTCCTCGCTGCGCTGGTGAATCTCTTCGCCGGGCTGCTGGTGGCCTGGGTGCTGGTGCGCTACAAGTTCCCGGGCAAGAAGATCGTCGATGCGCTGGTCGACCTGCCGTTCGCGCTGCCTACGGCGGTGGCGGGCATCTCGCTCACGGCGCTGCTGGCGGGCAACGGCTGGATCGGCCAGTACCTCGAGCCGCTGGGCATCAAGCTGGCCTTCACGCCCGCGGGCGTGGTGATCGCGCTGATCTTCATCGGGCTGCCCTTCGTGGTGCGCACGGTGCAGCCGGTGCTGGAAGACACGGAGAAGGAACTGGAAGAAGCCGCGACCTCGCTGGGCGCAACGCGCTGGCAGACCTTCCGGCTGGTCATCCTGCCGTCGATCACGCCCGCGCTGCTCACCGGCTTCGCGATGGCCTTCGCACGCGCCATCGGCGAGTACGGTTCGGTCATCTTCATCGCCGGCAACATGCCCATGATCTCGGAAATCACGCCGCTCATCATCATCGGCAAGCTGGAGCAGTACGACTATGCCGGCGCCACGGCGGTGGCGCTCATGATGCTGGTCTTCTCCTTCCTCATGCTGCTGGTCATCAATGCGCTGCAGAGCTGGCAACGCCGGCGGGGGGCATCGGCATGAGCGGCGGCACGGGAATGCGGGCCCCGGTGCGTCGCGCGCAGGCAGGCACCACCGAATCGCCGGCGGTGCGCCGGACGCTGATCGGCCTGGCGCTGCTGTTCATGTTCTTCTTCCTCGTGCTGCCGCTGGCGGCCGTGGCCACCGAAGCGCTGCGCAAGGGATGGGACGCGTACTGGGAGGCCCTGAAGGAGCCCGACGCGTGGTCGGCGATCCGGCTCACGCTGATCGTCGCCGCCATCTCGGTGCCGCTGAACCTCGTCTTCGGCGTCGCGGCGGCCTGGGCCATCGCCAAGTTCGAGTTCAAGGGCAAGGCCTTCCTCACGACACTGGTCGACCTGCCGTTCGCGGTGTCGCCGGTGGTCGCGGGCCTGATCTACGTGCTGGTCTTCGGCGCGCAGGGCTGGCTCGGGCCGTGGCTCGCGGCGCACGACATCAAGATCATCTTCGCGGTGCCGGGCATCGTGCTGGCGACCATCTTCGTCACCTTCCCCTTCATCGCGCGCGAGCTGATCCCGCTGATGCAGGCGCAGGGCACCGACGAGGAGCAGGCCGCCATCGTGCTCGGCGCGAGCGGCTGGCAGACCTTCCGGCACGTGACCCTGCCCAACATCAAGTGGGGGCTGCTGTACGGCGTGATCCTGTGCAATGCGCGCGCCATGGGTGAGTTCGGCGCCGTGTCGGTCGTCTCGGGCCACATCCGCGGCCAGACCAACACCATGCCGCTGCATGTGGAAGTGCTCTACAACGAGTACCAGTCCGTCGCCGCCTTCGCCGTCGCCTCGCTGCTGGCCATCCTGGCGCTGGTGACCCTGGTCATCAAGACCGTCGCCGAATGGCGCCACGACCGTGAAATGAAAGCCATCGCCGAACTGCCGCCGGAGCGGCCGGCGGCGGGCTGAGAGGAAATCGGACTTCCGGACGCAGAGGTCGCAGAAGTTGCGCAGAGGACGCAGAAGAAGACATGAAAATTTCTTCTTTGTCTCTTTTGCGTCCTCTGCGAAACCTTCGCGTCCTCTGCGTCCGGAAGTCCGTATTTGAGGAATTCCCATGAGCATCGAAATTCGCAACGTCAACAAGCGCTTCGGCGACTTCCACGCCCTGCGCGACGTGAGCCTGAACATCGATTCGGGCGAGCTGTTCGCGCTGCTCGGCCCATCGGGCTGCGGCAAGACCACGCTGCTGCGCATCATCGCGGGGCTGGAGACGGCCGACAGCGGCACGATCCTGTTCTCGGGCGAGGACACCACCGACGTGCACGTGCGCGAGCGGCAGGTCGGCTTCGTGTTCCAGCACTACGCGCTGTTCCGCCACATGACGGTGTTCGAGAACGTCGCTTTCGGCCTGCGCATCAAGCCGCGCGGCCAGCGTCCCAGCGACGCACAGATCAAGGCCAAGGTGCTCGATTTGCTCAAGCTGGTGCAGCTTGACTGGCTGGCCGACCGCTACCCCTCGCAGCTGTCGGGCGGGCAGCGCCAGCGCATCGCCCTGGCGCGCGCGCTGGCCGTCGAGCCCAAGGTGCTGCTGCTCGACGAGCCCTTCGGCGCGCTCGACGCCAAGGTGCGCAAGGAACTGCGCCGCTGGCTGCGCCGCCTGCACGACGAATTGCACGTCACCTCGATCTTCGTCACGCACGACCAGGAGGAGGCGCTCGAGGTGGCCGACCGCGTGGTGCTGATGAACGCGGGCCGCATCGAGCAGGTCGGCTCCCCGCAGGACGTCTGGGACCACCCGGCCAGCCCCTTCGTCTACGGCTTCCTGGGCGACGTCAACCTCTTCCACGGCCGCGCCCACCAGGGTGAGGTCGAGGTGCAGGGCGTGCGCATCGCCTCGGCCGAGGCGAACACCGCCGAGGACGCCAAGGCCTTGGCCTATGTGCGTCCGCACGACTTCGACATCACCCGCTTCGTGCCGGGCGGCGGGCATGCGCAGGGGATTGTGGCTACCATCGGCCGCGCCATCGTGGTCGGGCCGATCGCGCGCATGGAACTCGAACCGGTCGAACCGAATCCTGACAATCCGGGTTCCGGGAACATCATCGAGGCGCAGATTTCTGCGCAGCAGTTCCGGGAGCAGGGCCTGCGCGAAGGGGACACCGTGGTGGCCAGCCCGCGCAAGGCGCGTGTCTTCGTCGAGCAAGGATCAGGGATATGACATCGATTTTCGGCGCCCCGCGCCGCACCTACTGGCTGATCTGCATCGCCTGCGTGGCGATGCTCGCCTTCGGCATGTACCTGCAGCATGTCGTCGGCCTGGAGCCGTGCCCCATGTGCGTGGTGCAGCGGTACGCCCTCGTGCTGGTCGCCGTGTTCGCCGCGCTGGCGGGCGCGACGGACCGCATCGGCCTGCAGAAGACCTGGGGCGGGCTGGGCCTGCTGTTCGCCATCGGCGGGGCCTACACGGCGGCCCGCCAGACCTGGCTGCAATGGCACCCGCCGGAGTTCGCGAGCTGCGGCCGCGACATCTACGGGATGATCGAGACCTTCCCGCTGCAGCGGGCCATCCCGATGATCTTCAAGGGCAGCGGGGACTGCAGCAAGGTGGACTGGACCTTCCTGGGCCTGTCGATCGCCAATTGGTCCTTCATCTGCTTCGTGGTCTTCGCACTGGTCATCCTGGGCCTGCTGGTCGGCCGTGGCAACCAGCCGGCCAAGCGCTTCGTGACGGCCTGAGCCGGACGGTCGCCTCGCGGCCCAAAAGAAAAACACCGCCTTCGGGCGGTGTTTTCGTTGGTGCCAGGTGGGCGGTCAGAGCGGCAGCGTGTCGAAGGCCGCGTAGGCCTGCGCCAGCCAGCTCTTGACGCGCTGGCGCTCCAGAAGGCCCAGCGCATCGGGTCCTTCCTTGTCGTTCACGGCCTTCCAGAAGCTGGTGTTGCGGTTGTCGATCTTGCGCATGCTGGCCTCCTGCAGGCGCGGCAGCGAGATGACGCGCGCGCCCTGGGCCGTGGCCTTGGCCAGCGACTGCGAGCCGAGCATGAGCGCGAAGTCGCTGCCGCGGCCGTAGTTCTGCACCACGACGTAGTTGGCGCGGCTGCCGAAGGTGTCGACCAGCTTGCCAAGCAGGTCGCTCGAATCGCGGCCGTCGTCCATGACGTGCCAGAAGTTCACGTGGACGCCGATCTCGGCGAAGACGTCGAAGAGCTGCGATTCCTCGATCCAGCGCGCCAGCGGCGCCAGCGTCTGGGCCGCCATGTCGACGATCACGCTCTGCTGCGGGTTTGTCTCGAAGCCGTTGACCACGCTGTCCAGGCCCTCGAAGCTGTCCACGGCCACGGGCGAGGCAAAGCCTTCGTAGAAGCGGGTGAAGGAGTTGTGCGAACGGTCGGTGTCGTAGCCCACGAAGGGCCGGCTGTGGTCGATGAAGTACTGGGCCAGCAGGCGCGAGGTGACCGACTTGCCGACGCCGCCTTTTTCGCCGCCGATGAAATTGAGGGAGCTCATGGATGGGGGAGAGGAAGTCCGAAGGGTTGGAAGGCGACGGCGCGGCGGGCGTGCGCGGCGTCGGGGAAAGCGCGCCGATTCTAGGAGCGTGCCCGTGACACGCTGTGCAGCAAAGTGTGTGCCGCCCAGCGGGCCTGCAGCCGTGCCTTCCAGGCATCGGGCAGGGTGGAGGCTTCGAGCATCTCCGGCCAGCGTGCCTTGGCGAGGCGGGCCGTCTCGGTGATGGTCTTGCGCACGAGCGGCTCGTGCAGGCCGGCCGAGAAGCAGAAGGCGCGCACGTTGGTGGGTGTGAACAGCGTGCCGCGCCGCGTGGCCGGCGCGGTGCCGCGTGCGGGCGGCAGCAGCGGCAGGGCATGGCCCTCGGCGCCCTGCATCGCGGCGTAGGCCACGATGTCGTAGGCGGGCGCGAGTCGCGGCGCCGTGCCATCCGGGTAGAGCACGCCGAAGTTCTTCAGGTGCGCGTCGGGGTTGCCGAGCAGTTCGTTGACCACCAGCCGGCGCACCAGCTCCAGCGCGGCCTCGTCGCCCAGCGACGGGAAGGCCCGCATGGCCAGCGCCATCGCGAGGTAGCTGGCGCCGTACTTGTCTTGCGGATCGATGGCGAGCACCTGCGCGAAGTCCTCGAAATGGATGCGGCGCGCGCCGTCGCGGTCGAAGCGCGTGACGGCGAGGAACTCGGGCTCGTCCGGCAGTGCGTAGCTGTGCTCCGCATGGATGGCCGACAGCGGCGCCAGCTCGGCATGGCAGACCGTCACGCCCGCTGCGGCGGCCATCTGGAGCGACAGCATCTCCAGTTGCGGCATGTGCGGCCGGCCGACCAGCGGCAGCTTGGCGATCACCCGCGTGCTGGCGCCGGCGCGCGTGCGCGCGGTGTAGCGCCCGCCCTGTCGGGCCAGGCCCAGCTTGGGCTGCACGCCAGACACCGAGATGCCCTGCGGCAGCGGGTTGGCCACCACCGACATCTCCAGCGCGTCCTGGTCCTGGGTGACCAGGCGCTGCAGGGTGGGGCGGTCCACCTCCACCGGCCTGGCGCTCACGGCGCCGGGCAGGTCGCCGCCGCAGGCGGCCAGGAGCTCGAAGTGGTCGTCCTCCCGACAGCCGCGCAATTGCGCGATGTGGCTGCGCAGCACGCCTTCGGGCAGCAGGTTCTGGAACCAGGCCGGCAGGCGGCCGCCCTGTGCGTTGAAGAGCGGGTTCTTCAGGTCGGACCACAGCGCGGATTGCGTGGCGACGTCGCTGGCGAGCATGGACAGCGACAGCACCGCCTCGGGCGGGCTCGCGACGACGGCCGGTTCGGCCACGAAGCGGCACAGGTCGCCGTACTGGAACAGCTTGCCCCAGCGGTGCCCGGCGAGGGCGATCTCGAGGATCTTGACGTTCATCGCGGGCTCCGGCGCGGGACCGTCGACGGCGCGGGCGGGGTGTCGGCGCGTGCAGTCGCCAGCGCGTCGCCGATGCGCGTGCCCACCGGCCGGTACGCCGCATCGCCGGCCGGCACAACGGCGGCGCCGAAGCCCTTGGGCACGAGCTGGAGTTCCATGTCCAGCGCATCGACCAACGCCAGCAGCGACGACAGTTGCGGATTGCCCTGCGCCCCGAGCGCGTTGCGGATGGAGCGCTCGGTCAGGCCGGCGCGCTCGGCCACCTGCTGACCCGTGAGGCCGAGGGCGGCGCGCTGGCGGGCCAGACGTTGGAGCAGGTCCTTCTTGTCCACGGAAACATATTACCGCAATCGGGCAAAAAGGAAACAAAGTTCCGGGTCAGCTGGCAGCGCAGACGCGGCTCAGCGCTGCACCATCTGCAGGAAGGGCCCCAGGCTGCCCATCAGCCAGTTCTGGCTGAAGTCCAGCGCCGCGCGGCGGTATTTCTCGTCGGCCTGCGCGGCCAGCAGGTCCAGGCGGCCGACCACCTTCGACAGCTCGCGATCGACCACCAGGTTGCGCCCACGGTCGCTGATCTCGGTCGACAGCAGCAGGGGATGGCCGTCGGGGCCGGTGCGCGAGCTCAGCAGCCAGAGCGAGATCTCGAAGTTGCGCGCAGCGCGGTAGGCGTTCTCGGCGCTCACGCCGTCGATCATGGTCTGCTGCCAGGTGTCGCCATTGGCCTGCTTGATCATTGCGGCCCACCCCACCACCAGCGCCGCGACCCGGTCGCCCTGGTAGGCCGGTGCCGGCCCGGTCTCGAAGGCCATGCGCACCGCATCGATGCTGGTGGCACCGCGCAGTTCGGGCAGCGGCTTGTCGTTGTGGATCGCATCCCAGGTGCGGGTGATGGCGTCGTCCGCGCTGGTGGCCCATTTGCGCCACTCGCGCGGGTTGCGGCGGTACAGCGACAGCTGCGCACGCTGCACCGACTGCAGGTTGTCGCGCAGCGCCAGGTTGGCGATGCGGTTGGTGCCCGACTGGAGCCATTCGCGCCTTTCGTAGGGTTCGGCGCGCTGCGTGTCGGTGAAGGTGCTCGCGCAGCCCGCGAGCACCATCGCCAGCGACAGCGCCAGGCAGGCGTGGTACCGAGCGCGGGACGGGAGGGAGGAGGCCGGGGAGCGCATACCTCGCACGTTATCATCGCCCGGCCGGGCGGCAGCGCATCGCCGCGTGCATTTTTCCTTACAAATCAATACCTTGGCTTCCAAAGCCGATCCGCCGTGCGCCTCAACTCGATCAAGCTCTCGGGCTTCAAGTCCTTCGCGGAACCCACCAACTTCATGCTTCCCGGCCAACTGGTCGGCGTGGTGGGCCCCAACGGATGCGGCAAATCGAACATCATGGACGCGGTGCGCTGGGTGCTGGGCGAATCGCGCGCCAGCGAGTTGCGCGGCGAGTCGATGCAGGACGTGATCTTCAACGGCACGACCTCGCGCAAGCAGGCCAGCCGCTCCAGCGTGGAGCTGGTGTTCGACAACGCCGACCACCGTGCCGGCGGCCAGTGGAGCCAGTTCACCGAGATCGCCGTCAAGCGCGTGCTGACCCGCGACGGCACCAGCAGCTACTACATCAACAACCAGCCGGTGCGCCGCCGCGACGTGCAGGACGTGTTCCTGGGCACCGGCCTCGGCCCGCGCGCCTACGCCATCATCGGCCAGGGCACGATCAGCCGGATCATCGAGTCCAAGCCCGAGGAACTGCGCCTGTTCCTCGAAGAGGCTGCCGGCGTCTCCAAGTACAAGGAACGCCGCCGCGAGACCGAGAACCGGCTGGGCGATACGCGCGAGAACCTCACGCGCGTCGAGGACATCCTGCGCGAGCTGGGCGCCAACCTGGAGCGGCTGGAGAAGCAGGCCGAGGTGGCGGCCCGCTACAACGCGCTGCAGGCCGACGCCACGCGCAAGCAGCACCAGCTGTGGTTCCTGAAGCGCAGCGAGAGCGAGGCCGACCAGGCGCGCGTCAAGGCCGATGCCGACAAGGCGCTGAACGACCTCGAATCGCGCACCGCCGACCTGCGCCACGTCGAGGCCGAACTCGAGACCATCCGCCAGGCCCACTACGGCGCGGGCGACCAGGTCAACCAGGCGCAGGGCAAGCTCTACGAGGCCAGCGCCGAAGTGGGCCGCCTCGAAGGCGAGATCCGCTTCGTGGTCGAAGGCCGACAGCGCGTCGAGCAGCGCCTCGTGCAACTGGCCGAGCAGATCGGCCAGTGGGAAACGCGCCGGGCCGACGCCGAGGCAGAGATCGAGACGCTCGCCGGGCAGGGCGTCGATGCCGAGGAGCAGGGCGCCATTCTCGCGGCCCAGCTCGAGGAACACGATGCGCGTCTGCCCGAGCTGGAAGACGCCCAGCAACGCGCGCAGGACGAGGCCAACACGCAGCGCGCCGCGGTCGTGCAGATCCAGCAGCAGATCCAGGTGCTCGCCGCCGACCAGCGCAACATCGAGGAACAGACGCGCCAGCTCACGCAGCGCAGCGAGCGCCTGCGCGCCGACCGCAACGCCCTGGCCGCCCCCGACGAGGCGCGCCTGGCCGCCTTGCAGGAGCAGCTCGCCGCCGCCCAGGAGGCCGCCACCGAGGCCGACGCCCGCCTGCACGAACTGCAGGAGAGCGTGCCCCAGCTCGACGACGACCGCCGCACCCGCCAGCAGGCGGTCAACACCGAGGGCGCGCGCCTGGCCGAACTGTCGGCCAGGCTGGAAGCGCTCAAGGCGCTGCAGGAAAAGGTCAAGACCGACGGCAAGCTCGCACCCTGGCTCGCCAAGCACGGCCTGGACGGCCTGCAGGGGCTGTGGAGCCGCATCCACATCGAGTCTGGGTGGGAGAACGCCCTCGAAGCGGCCCTGCGCGAGCGCATGGGCGCTCTCGAGATCTCGCGGCTGGACATGGCGCGCGCCTTCGGCAACGACGCGCCGCCGGCCAAGCTCGCCTTCTACAGCGCGCCGAGCGCGGCCACGCCGGCCGGCTCGGCCGGGCTGCCGCGCCTGTCCGACCTGCTGCGCCTGAGCGACGCCGGGCTGCAGGCCCTGCTGGTGGATTGGCTGCACGGCTGCCACACGGCCAAATCGCTGGAGGAGGCGATGGCCCTGCGCGAGCGGCTCGCGCCGGGCGAGGCGATCTACGTGCGCGGCGGCCATGCGGTCACCGCGCACAGCGTGAGCTTCTATGCCCAGGATTCCGAACAGGCCGGCCTGCTGGCCCGCCAGCAGGAGATGGAGAACCTCGAGCGCCAGCTGCGCGCCCAGGGCCTGATCGCCGACGAGGCGCGCACCGCGCTGGTCCGCGCCGAAGCGGCGTACGCCGACGCTGCGTCCCGCTTGGTCACGGTGCGGCGCGAGGCGGCGGAGACGCAGTCGCGCGCCCACGAGTTGCAGGTCGAGACGCTGCGCCTGTCGCAGCTGGCCGAGCAGGCCCGTGCGCGCAGCGAACAGCTGGCGACGGACCTCGGCGAGGTCGATGCCCAGCTCGAGGAACTGCAGGAGCGCCGCGTGGCCGCCGAGGGCCGCTTCGAGGAACTCGACATGCAGCTGGCCGACAGCCAGGAGCGCCATGCCCAGCTGGAGGAGCGCGTCATCGAGGCCGCGCGCCAGCTGACGGCGGCCCGCGAGCAGCACCGCAGCCTGGAGCGCCAGCTGCAGGAAGCCGCTTTCTCGCAGCGCTCGCTGGAGGCGCGCCGCGGCGAACTCAACCGCGCGATCGAGACCGCCTCGCAGCAGGCCGTGGCGCTCGCCGACGAGCGCGAGCGCGCCCAGGGCGAGCTGGCGCGGCTGTCCGACGCCGCCGCCCAGGCCGGCCTGCAGGACGCGCTGAGCCTGAAGCTCGAGCGCGAGCAGTCCCTCGCGGCCATGCGCAGCCAGTACGACGACCTCACGCTCAAGCTGCGCGCCAGCGACGAGCGCCGCCTGCAGCTGGAGCGCGAACTCGACCCGATGCGCCAGCGCATCACCGAGTTCCAGCTCAAGGAACAGGCCGCGCGCCTGGGCTTCGAGCAGTACGCGCAACTGCTGGCCGATGCGCAGGCCGACCTGGACGCCGTCAGGCAGTCGATCGACGACGACAAGGTGCGCCTCACGGGCCTGCAGGGCGAGATCGACCGCCTGCACCGCGAGGTCGCGGCGCTCGGCCCGGTCAACCTGGCGGCGCTCGACGAACTGACCAGCGCGCGCGAGCGCAAGACCTTCCTCGATGCCCAGTCGGCCGACCTCAACGAGGCCATCACCACGCTGGAGGACGCGATCCGCAAGATCGACGGCGAAACGCGCGAACTGCTCGGCGGCACCTTCAAGATCGTCAACGAGCACTTCAGCCGCATGTTCCCCGAGCTGTTCGGCGGCGGCAATGCGCGCCTGATCATGACCGGCGACGAGATCCTCGATGCCGGCGTCCAGGTGCTGGCGCAGCCGCCGGGCAAGAAGAATCAGACCATCCACCTGCTCTCGGGCGGCGAGAAGGCGCTCACGGCCATCGCGCTCGTGTTCGCCATCTTCCAGCTGAACCCGGCGCCGTTCTGCCTGCTGGACGAGGTCGATGCGCCGCTGGACGACGCCAACACCGAGCGCTACGCCAAGCTGGTGACCAAGATGAGCGGGCAGGGCACGCAGTTCCTCTTCATCAGCCACAACAAGATCGCGATGGAGATGGCCGAGCAGCTCATCGGCGTGACGATGCAGGAACAGGGCGTCTCGCGCATCGTGGCGGTGGACATGGAGTCCGCCGTCACGATGGCGGAAAGCTGACCGCCGCGCGCCCAAGGGTCATTTTTTCGCTCGCACAACAATTCGAATGAGCAACCTCACCGTCGCCCTCGCCATCCTAGGCGGCCTCGTGCTGGCCGCCGTCATCGGCTACAACACCTGGATGTCGCGCCGCAACGCGCCACGCCAGCCCGACCGGATGGAGGGCGACCCGCCACCGACCGGCCACGGCGGCATCGAACTGCCGGCGGGCAACGAGGAACCGGTGCTGCACATCGACCCGCACGAGGTGGCCAGCGCCGAGCGCCACGAGCCGCTCTTCGACCCCGACCTGCCGCCGCCGAACGCCCAGACCGCCGCGCAGCTGGCCGACCGGCGCGGCGGGCTCGACCCGCTGATCGACGTGATCGCGCCCGTGTCGCTCGACGCCCCGGTGTCGGGCGCCGCGGCGCTGGCCGCCATGCCGCCGACGCGGCGCGCGGGCAGCAAGCCGATTGCCGTGGAGGGCCTCAACGAGCACAGCGGCCAGTGGGAGCAGCCCGTGGCCGGCCAGCGCTACCGTGCCTTCCAGGTCGGCGTGCAGCTGGCCAACCGCACCGGCGCGCTCAACGAGATCGAGTATTCCGAGTTCGTGGTCAAGGCACAGGCCTTCGCCGATGCGGTGAACGGCGCGCCCGAGTTTCCCGAAATGCTCGACGAAGTGGCGCGTGCCCGCGAGCTCGACCAGTTCGCCAGCGGACACGACGCACAGCTCGCCTTCGTGCTGCGCGCACGCCATGCGGCCTGGAGCCCCGGCTACGTGCAGCAGAACGCCGCGCGGCTGGGTTTCGTGCCGGGCATGATCCCCGGCCGCATGGTGCTGCCCAACGCCGACGTCGGCGCACCGCCCGTGCTCGGCCTGAGTTTCGACACCCAGGCGGCACTGGCCGACGACCCGGCCCAATCCGCGATCCGCGAACTCGGGCTGAGCCTGGACGTGCCGCAGGTGGACCGCGGCGCCGAACCCTTCCTGCGCATGCGCGAGATCGCCGATGCGCTGGGCCGCGAGATGGACGGCGTGATCACCGACAGCGACGGCCAGCCGCTGCGCGAGGAGACGATGGACGCGATCGGCGCCGACCTCGAAGAGCTCTACGACACGCTGGAAGAGCGCGACCTGGCAGCGGGGTCGCCGCTGGCGCGGCGCCTGTTCAGCTGAGCATCTCCAGGACGAACCGGCGCGCTGTGCGCATGCAGCCTGCGCAGGCAGCCACGACAAACATCGCGTGGGCGGCTTCGGCCCGCGCAGGGAAGAATTGGCCCCCATGACCCAGGACGCCGCCCAGGAAGCCGCCGCGCTGCGCGCGCAGCTCAACCGCCACGCCCACCTCTACTACGTGCTCGATGCGCCGGAGGTGCCCGACGCCGAGTACGACCGGCTGTTCCAGCGCCTTCAGGCCCTGGAGCAGGCGCATCCCGAACTGCTCACGCCCGATTCGCCGACGCAGCGCGTCGGCGGCCGCGTGCTCGACGGCCTGCGGCCCGTGCGGCACCGGGTGCCCATGCTGTCGATCCAGACAGAGACCGACACCACCGAGGCGGGCGCCCGTGCCTTCGACGCGCGTGTGCGCCGCGAGCTGGGCCTGGCGCCCGACGCGCCGCCCGTCGAGTACACGGGCGAGCTGAAGTTCGATGGGCTGGCGATCAACCTGCGCTACGAAGACGGCGTGCTCGTGCTGGGCAGCACGCGCGGCGACGGCGAGACGGGCGAGGACGTGACGCAGAACCTGCGCACCATCGGCCAGATCCCGCTGCGGCTCCAGGGCGACGCGCCGCCGGTCCTCGAAGTGCGGGGCGAGGTCTACATGCGCCGGGACGACTTCGAGCGCCTCAACGAGCGCCAGCGTGAGCAGGGCGAGAAGACCTTCATCAACCCGCGCAACACGGCGGCCGGCGCCATTCGCCAGCTCGATCCGGCGCTTGTGGCGGCGCGCAAGCTGAGCTTCTTCGCGTACGGCCTGGGCGAGGTGCAGGGCTGGGACATGCCGCCGACGCACAGCGGCGTGCTCGACGCGCTGGAGCGCTTCGGCGTGCCCGTGTCGAGCGAGCGCATCGTGGGTGCCGGCGCGGACGCGTTGGTCGCCTTCCACCAGCGCGTTGCGGCCCAGCGCGACCAGCTGCCCTTCGACATCGACGGCGTGGTCTACAAGGTGGACAGCCTGGCACTGCAGCGCCAGCTGGGCTTCAAGACGCGCGAGCCGCGCTGGGCCGTGGCCCACAAGTACCCGGCGCAGGAGCAGGTGACGCGGCTCAATGGCATCGACATCCAGGTCGGCCGCACCGGCAAGCTCACGCCGGTGGCCAAGCTGGAGCCGGTGTTCGTCGGCGGCACCACGGTGTCGAACGCCACCCTGCACAACCTCTTCGAGCTGCGCCGCAAACGGGCGCGCATCGGCGACCGGGTGATCGTGCGCCGCGCCGGCGATGTGATCCCCGAGGTCGTCGGCGTCGTGCCGCCCGCCCTCGTGCCCCTGGCCGACGCCTCGCAGGACGAGGAGGCCGTGGTCGACGCCGCCGCCCAGGTCAACCCCGCGGCGCTGGCGCCGCGTGTGCCCTACGTGCCCAACTTCCGCATGCCGCGCCAGTGCCCGGTGTGCGGCAGTGCGGTGGTGCGGGAAAAGGGCGAGGTCAACCACCGCTGCACCGGCGGCATCGCCTGCGCGGCGCAGCGCAAGCAGGCCATCCTGCACTACGCGCAGCGCCGTGCGCTGGACATCGAGGGCCTGGGCGACAAGCTGGTGGACCAACTGGTCGACGGGGGCATCGTGCGCTCGCTCCCCGACCTGTACCGCCTCGGCCTGACGGCGCTTGCCGCGCTGGACCGCATGGCGGACAAGTCGGCCGCCAACCTGGTGGCGGCGCTGGAGGCCTCGAAGACGACGACCCTGCCGCGCTTCCTCTTCGGCCTGGGCATCCGCCATGTCGGCGAAAGCACCGCCAAGGACCTGGCCCGGCATTTCGGCAAGCTCGACAGCATCATGGACGCCACCGAGGGCCAGTTGCTGGAGGTCACCGATGTCGGGCCGGTGGTGGCGCAGAGCATCCACACCTTCTTCCGGCAGCCGCACAACCGCGAGGTGGTCGAGCAATTGCGCGCTGCCGGCGTGCACTGGGAGGAGGGCGAACCCGTGGCCGGCGCCCCGCTGCCGCTGGCGGGCCAGACCTTCGTCATCACGGGCACCTTGCCGACACTTTCGCGCGAGGAGGCGAAGGAGAAACTGGAGGCTGCGGGCGCCAAGGTGGCCGGCTCCGTCAGCAAGAAGACGACCTGCGTCGTGGCGGGTGAGGAGGCAGGCAGCAAGCTCGACAAGGCGCGCCAGCTCGGCGTCGAGGTCATCGACGAAGCCGGCTTGCTGGCGCGACTGGCCCAGGCCTGAGCTTTACCTGACTTTTACCGGGGGTTACCCGCACTCAGGGAATTGGCTGCCAAGCTGGCGGTCAGACAGGCATAACAGGGCCGAAGCGCCCGAAGGAGAAACGAGCATGGTTCGATCCCGTATGGTTGCGTTGAGCGTCGGCGCCGGTGCGCTGGTGCTGCTGGGCGGTTGCGTGGCCTCCGGGCCGCCGGTGTACGGCGACTACCCGGTCTACCCGGCGGTCGGCCCCACCGTGTACCCGGCACCGGGCTATGTCGACATCGACGTCTATTCGCGGCCCAACTACTACTACGGTGGCCGGCCCTATTACGCGCCGCGGCCGGGCTATGCGCCAAGGCCCGGCTACCCGGCCTACGGGCCTGGCTATGGCCGTGGCCCCTATGCAGGAGCCCCGCGGCCGGGGTATCCGGGGCGTCCGGGTGCAGGCGCGGGACCGGTGCCACGCGGCCCGGCCATGATCGCGCCGCCGACGCACGCCAACCAGCTGCGCGTGCCGGCGCCGAGTTCCGACAACGGTACCAAGCCTTGACGGCGGCTTGCGCCACAATGCCGGCGTGACCATTCGCGACATTCTCAAGATGGGCGACCCCCGCCTGCTGCGCATCGCGCAGCCCGTGGCCGCCTTCGATACCGACGAACTGCACCTGCTGGTGCGCGACATGTTCGAGACCATGCATGCGGTGAACGGCGCGGGTTTGGCCGCACCGCAGATCGGCGTCGACCAGCAGGTGGTGATCTTCGGCACCGACGCGCCCAACCCCCGCTACCCCGATGCACCCGTGGTGCCCCGCACGGTGCTCGTCAATCCTGTGATCGAGCCCATCGGCGACGAGGAAGAGGAAGGCTGGGAAGGCTGCCTGTCGGTGCCCGGCCTGCGCGGCGTGGTGCCGCGCTTCGCACACATCCGCTACACCGGCTTCGACCCCTACGGCGACCCGGTCGACCGCACCGTCGACGGCTTCCATGCCCGCGTCGTCCAGCACGAGGTCGACCACCTGCTGGGCAAGCTGTACCCGATGCGGGTGCGCGACTTCAGCCGCTTCGGCTTCACCGAAGTCCTGTTCCCGGGCCTCGACGCCAGCGACGACGACTGATTCCTGCGCAGTGCAAGAAAGAACGGCCTGCGATGCAGGCCGTTGTCATGTGCAGGCGCCGTCCGGGCTCAGTTGAAGCGTCCGCCGATGCCGATGCGTCCGCCGCCGAGGAAGGCCACCGCGAGCGCCGAGAACAGGAACATGCCCTGCAGTTCCAGCGCCCAGCCGCCCTGGTTGTTGAGCGCCGCGAGCTCCTTGGTGTGCACCAGCCAGAGGGCCACCAGCATGTTGATCACCACCACCCACGCGGCCGGCCGCGTGAACAGCCCGACGATCAGCAGCACGGGCGCCACGATCTCGCCGATGTAGACCAGGTACGCGGTAGCGGCCGGCAGCCCGTGCGAGGCGAGCATGCCGCCGATGCCACCCACCCCCGTGTGCAGCTTGGCGATGCCGTGCAGCAGGATGAGTACGCCCAGGGCGACACGCAGGATCAGTTTGCCGAAGTCGTCGGATTTGGTCATGTGTTTTTCGTCAACGTTAGTGGGTCACGGGGCCGAATGGTAGTGAAACTCGCTGCGCGGCGATACCGCGAATGCGGGCGACGGCGAGGCATAAGCAACGCACCGGACTGTCTTTGTCAGGCGCGATGTGCGCCCCGTACACTGCCGCGGTCCACAGTCACCGGAAGCACGCCTCATGACCCAACGCCCCCTGATTGCCTTCGCAGCCGGCGCCATCGCGCTGGCGACGACCCTCGCTGCCGCCCCGGCGCACGCCGGCAAGACCCTCGACGCCGTCAAGCAGCGCGGCGCCGTCAAATGCGGCGTGACCAACGGCGTCGCCGGCTTCTCGGCGCCCGACACGCAGGGCAACTGGTCGGGCCTGGACGTCGACAGCTGCCGGGCCATTGCCGCGGCCGTGCTGGGCGACGCGAAGAAGGTCGAGTTCGTGCCGCTCAATTCGCAGCAGCGCTTTGCGGCCCTGCAGGCCGGCGAGGTCGACATCCTGGCGCGCAACACCACCTGGAACCTCACCCGCGACGCCTCGCTGGGTCTGAACTTCACCACCATCAACTACTACGACGGCCAGGGCTTCCTGGTGCCCAAGAAGATCAAGGTGACCAGCGCCAAGCAGCTCAAGGGCGCGACGATCTGCACGCAGTCGGGCACCACCAACGAGAAGAACGTGGCCGACTGGTCCAAGGCCCAGGGCATTCCCGTCAAGACGGTGGTGTTCGAGAGCTTCGAGGCCTCGTTCAAGGCCTTCTTCGCCGGGCGCTGCCAGGCCTTCACCACCGACACCTCGGCGCTGGCCGGCCTGCGCAACAAGGAAGCCCCCAACCCCGACGACTACGTCATCCTGCCCGAGCTGATCTCCAAGGAGCCGCTGGCGCCGGCCGTCAAGCGCGGCGACGACGAGTGGTTCGCGATCGCCAAATGGGTGCCCAACGCGCTCATCGAAGCCGAGGAGGTCGGCATCACGCAGGCCAACATCGACGAGCTCAAGGGGGCAAGCAAGGACCCGGCCCAGCAGCGTCTGCTGGGCACGGGCGACGACCTGGGCAAGCTGCTGGGCCTGGACAAGGAATGGTCCTACCGCGCCATCAAGGCCGTGGGCAACTACGGTGAGATCTTCGAGCGCAACGTCGGTCCCAAGTCGGTGCTGAAGCTGCCGCGCGGCGCCAACAACCTCTGGAACAAGGGCGGCCTGCTGTACGCACTGCCGGTGCGATGAGCCGCGCGGCGCGGCGCGGCGCCGCACCCGGCCACGCGCTGCCCGCGGGCCTGCAGGTCCTGCTGGGCGTGGCGCTCGTCGCCGGCCTGCTGTGGCTGGCGCGCGGCCTGCCCGGCGTGGCGGGCTTCTGGCGCTGGGCCCATGCCCATTTCGACTTCCTTGCCCAGCCAGCCGGCTTCGGGCTGTCGGAAGGCTGGCTCGCCTTCGATTCGGGCGAGCCCTTCTGGCGCGCCTTCCTCGCCGGGCTCGTGAACACGCTGCGCGCGGCGGTCCCAGCGGCCGTGCTCGCGGTGCTGCTGGGCACGCTGATCGGCATCGGCCGCCTGGCGCCGCATCGGCTGGTGCGCGGCATCTGCACCGCCTACGTGGAGACGCTGCGCAACGTGCCGCTGCTGGTGCAGTTGCTGATGCTGTACTTCGCGCTCACGCAGCTGCTGCCCGACTCGACCGAGCCGCTGCGCATCCTGCCCGGCGTGTGGCTCAGCAAGGGCGGCCTCGCGATGCCCTGGCCGGTGGCCGAGGAGGGCGCCTTCTGGCCCAGCCGGCTCGACTGGCCGGAGGCGACCAGCTTCAACGTGGTCGGCGGCGCGGCGCTGAGCCCCGAATACCTGGCGATCGTGCTCGGCCTGGGCCTCTACACCGCCGCCTTCGTGGCCGAGATCGTGCGCGCGGGCATCCTGTCGGTGTCGGCGGGGCAAAAACTGGCGGCACGCGCGCTGGGCCTCGTGCCCGGGCAGGAACTGCGGCTCGTCGTGCTGCCCCAGGCACTGCGCGTCATCGTGCCGGCGCTGACCAACCAGCTGCTCAGCCTCACAAAGAATTCCTCGCTGGCCGTGGCGGTGGGCTATCCCGAACTGGTGTCGGTGGCCAACACCTCGCTCAATTCGACCGGCAAGGCCTTCGAGTGCATCGCCATCGTGATGGCCGTGTACCTCGCGCTGTCGCTGCTCATCTCGGCGGCGATGGACGTCTACAACGCCCGCGTGGCGCTGCGCGGGTGGTCGTCGTGACGGGCTGGCGCGCGGAGCTCTTCGGCTCGCCGGCGCGTGCCGCCGTGAGCCTGCTGCTGCTGGCCGCCCTGGGCTGGGCGGCCTGGCATGCCGTCGACTGGGCGCTGCTCAACGCCGTGTTCCGGCCTGACGCGCAGGCCTGCCGCGCGGTGCACCACGGCGCCTGCTGGGGCGTGATCGCCGAGAAGTGGCGGCCGATGCTCTTTGGCCGCTATCCCTACGAGGAACAGTGGCGGCCGGCCATCGCGGTCGCGCTGCTGTCGGCCGCGACCCTGCTGAGCGCCTGGCCGCGCTGCTGGCGCTGGTGGCTCGCGCCGCTGTGGCTGGGCACGCTGGCCGTTGCGGTGCTGCTGATGTTCGGCGGCGTGGCCGGGCTGTCGCAGGTGCCCACCAGCCGGTGGGGCGGCCTGCCGCTGACCATCGGCCTGGCTGTGGTCGGGCTGGCGCTGGCCTTTCCGCTGGCGCTGGTGCTCGCGCTCGCGCGGCGCGCACCCTGGCCGGCGGTGCGCGCCCTGGCGGCGACCTACGTGGAACTGATCCGCGGCGTGCCGCTGATCTCGGTGCTGTTCATGGCCTCGTACCTGCTGCCGCTGCTGTGGCCCGCGGGCTGGAAGCCCGACGTGCTGGTGCGCGTGCTGGCCGGCCTGAGCCTGTTCGTGGCGGCCTACTTGGCCGAGATCATCCGCGGCGGCCTGCAGGCCGTGCCGCACGGCCAGACCGAGGCGGCGATGGCGCTGGGCTTCGGCCGCTGGCCGGTGCAGCGCGACATCGTGCTGCCACAGGCGCTGCGCCTGGTCGTGCCGGCGCTGACCAACAACGTGGTGGGCACGCTCAAGGACACCTCGCTCGTCACCATCGTCGGCCTGTTCGAGCTGACCGGCGCGCTGGGCCTGGCGCTCGGCGGCGATCCGACCTGGCGGCCGTTCTACCTCGAGGGCTACCTCTTCATCGCGGCCGTCTATTGGGTGCTGTGCTTCGGGCTGTCGCGCTACAGCGCCTGGCTGGAGCGGCACCTGGCGAGTGCGCCCTGAAACCCGGCCTATACTCGCCGCTCCATGCCGTGCCACCCGTTCCACCCCGCATCCGCCGCCCGTCCGGGCCGTGCGATGCCGTCCGCCGCGCGGCGGACACCGGACGCACGAATGATGATTTCGATTACCACCACGGCCACCTGAGCACGTGCAGGTGGCCCGTTCCGGCAGCCACCTGGTGATCGATCTTCCTCCGAACGACTGACCCACCCGGCCTGGCAGCCGGGTTTGTTTTTTGTCGTCAGGAGAAGTCCATGTACCGCGATCCCGTTCCCGTCCTCGAAGCCACCGGCCTGCTGCCAGCCGCCACCCGTGCGTTGCGCGTGGGCATGATCGGCATCGGCACCGTGGGCGGCGGCACCTTCCGCGTGCTGGCGCGCAACCAGCGGCAGATCGCCGCACGCGCCGGGCGCGGCATCGAGATCGTGGCCGTGGCCGCGCGCGACCTCCAGCGGGCGGCGCGCATCGTCGGCCCCGAGGTGCCGGTCACGTCCGACCCCTTCGGGATCGCGACCCACCCCGGCGTCGATGTGGTGGTCGAGGTGGCCGGCGGGACGGGGGCAGCGCGCGACTGGGTGCTGTGCGCCATCGCGCACGGCAAGCATGTGGTGACCGCCAACAAGGCGCTGCTCGCGGTGCACGGCGAGGAGATCTTCGCCGCCGCGCGAGCTCGCGGCGTGGCCGTGGCCTACGAAGGCGCGGTGGCCGTGAGCATCCCGATCGTGAAGGCGCTGCGCGAGGGCCTGGCCGCCAACCGCGTCGAATGGCTGGCCGGCATCATCAACGGCACCAGCAACTTCATCCTGAGCAAGATGCGCGACGAGGGCGTGGGTTTCGCCGAGGCGCTGGGCGAGGCGCAGGCCCTGGGCTACGCCGAGGCGGACCCGGCCTTCGACGTGCAGGGCATCGACGCCGCCCACAAGCTCACGCTGCTGGCGGCCACCGCCTTCGGCATGCCGCTGCGCTTCGCCGAGGTGCACGTCGAGGGCATCGATGGCCTGGAGGCGGCCGACGTGCGCGGCGCCGAGCAGATGGGGTTTCGCATCAAGCTGCTGGGCGTGGCGCGCCGCACCCCCGAGGGCGTGGAACTGCGCGTGCAGCCGACACTGCTGCTGGCAACGCAGCTGCTGGCGCAGGTGAACGGCTCGATGAACGGCGTCATGGTCAAGGGCGACGCGGCAGGCGTGACGATGTACTACGGCGCCGGGGCCGGCGCGGAGCAGACCGCCTCGGCCGTCATCGCCGACCTGGTGGACCTGGCACGTCTCGATGGCGTGCCCCCGGCCCAGCAGGTGCCGCACCTGGGTGTGCATCCGCACGCCACCGAGGCGCTGCCGGTGCTGCCGCGCTCAGCGGCTCGCGGTGTGCGATGGCTGCGCGTGCCGCTGGTCGCCGGGCAGGAGCTGGTAGCGCTGCAGGCCGCGCTGGCGGCGCACGGCGTGTGGCTGCAGCGCGCGGTGTGGGCTGACGACACGCCCGCCGCGGCGCCCGAGGCGCTGTGCCTCACGGAACCCCTCGTGCAGGCCATCCTGGACGACGCGCTGCGGGCGCTGGCCGCTCATCCCGGCGTGCGAGGCCCGGTCAAGGCGCTGCCCGTGGAGACGCTGGACGCTTGAGAGGGTCGTTTGCTATTAATTCAATAGCTGCTCGCGCCCATGGGACGGGCGCTGCAGCCCGATTCGGCTCGAAGGCGATGTTCAGACCAAGCTGCGATCAAAGGTACCGTTCGGGCTGAGCTCGGCCTGTCCTGAGCCAGTCGAAGGGTCGAAGCCCCTGCACAGCGCCTCGACAAGCTCAGCGTGAACGGATCTCTATCCTTGAACGCAATCCGGTACTAGGCGTCGAGCGCCTCGAGCAGCTCCGTCTCGATCGCGAGCTGCGCCTTCTGCCCCTGCAGCTCGGGCCCGCTGATGAGGAAGCTGTCCTCCACCCGCTCGCCCAGCGTGCTGACCTTGGCCAGCTGCAGGTTCAGGTGGTGCCGCGCGAGCACGCGCGCCACCGAGTAGAGCAGCCCGACCCGGTCGCTGGCCGAGATGCTCAACAGCCAGCGCTGCGCCTTCTCGTCGGGCGTGAGGTTGACGCGCGGGCGGATGGGGAAGCTCTTGACCCGTCGCGACACCCGCCCGCGGCTGGGTGGCGGCAGCTCGCCGGCGGCGTTGAGCGTCAGGGAGAGGTCGGTCTCGACCATGCTGATCAGCTCGCGGTAGTGCTCGGGCAGGAAGGTGGTCACCACCTGGAAGGTGTCGAGCGCGTAACCGTTGCTGGCCGTGTGCACGCGCGCGTCCAGGATGCTGAAGGACGCCTGGTCGAAGTAGCCGCAGATGCGCGCGAAGAGGTCCGGCTGGTCGGGCGTGTAGACCACCACCTGCAGCCCCTCGCCCAGCGGCGACAGCCGCGCGCGCACGATGGCCGGCGCATGCGGGTCGACCGGCACGTTCTTGGGCGGCACGAAGCGCGACAGCTTCTTGGCGTGCCAGGCGATCTCGCCCGCGTCGTGCCGCATGAAGTAGCCCACGTCCAGCGTGTCCCACAGCGCCTTGTGCGCGTCGAAGGGCAGGGCGTTCAGCTTGATCTCGGCCAGCGCCTCGCGCTTGCGGGCCTCGACCTCGGCGTCGGGGTCGGGCATGCGGCCGCCGAGCACGCGCGAGGTGAAGCGGTACAGGTCTTCCAGCAGCTTGCCCTTCCAGGCGTTCCACACCCGCGGCGAGGTTCCGCGGATGTCGGCCACCGTGAGCAGGTACAGGGCGGTGAGGTAGCGCTCGTTGCCCACGCGGCGCGCGAAGGCGGCGATCACCTCGGGGTCGGACAGGTCCTGCTTCTGCGCCACGGTGCTCATGACCAAATGCTCGGAGACCAGGAACTCGATGAGCTTGGAGTCTTCACGCTCGATGCCGTGCTGCCTGCAGAAGCGGTGCACGTCGCGCGCGCCCAGCTCCGAGTGGTCGCCGCCGCGGCCTTTGGCGATGTCGTGGAAAAGCGCCGCGACGTAGAGGATCCAGGGCTTGTCCCAGCCGGCCGCCAGCTGCGAGCAGAACGGGTACTCGTGCGCGTGCTCGGCGATGAAGAAGCGCCGCACGTTGCGCAGCACCATCAGGATGTGCTGGTCCACGGTATAGACGTGGAACAGGTCGTGCTGCATCTGCCCCACGATCTTGCGGAACACGCGCAGGTAGCGGCCCAGCACCGAGGTCTGGTTCATGAGCCGCATGGCATGCGTGATGCCGCGCGGCTCCACCAGCATGCGCATGAAGGTCACGTGGTTGACGTGGTCGTTGCTGAAGCGACTGTCCATGACGTGGCGCGCGTTGTAGAGCGCGCGCAGCGTGCGGGCCGACAGGCCGTTGACACCCACGGTCTTCTGGTAGAGCAGGAAGGTTTCGAGGATCGCATGCGGCTCGCGGATGTACAGGTCGTCGCTCGCCACCTCGATGGTCCCGGCCTTCTCGAAGAAGCGGTCGTTGATGCGGGTCAGCGCGGCCGACTGCGGATTGAGCCGCTCGGCGATGTTGAGCATCAGGATCTCGGTGAGCTGCGTCACCGCCTTGGCCGCCCAGTAGTAGCGGCGCATCAGCGCCTCGCTGGACTTGCGCTGGCCGCCCTCGTAGCCGAAGGTGCTGGCGACGGCGGTCTGCAGGTCGAACACCAGCCGGTCCTCGCGCCGATTGGCCACCACGTGCAACCGTGCGCGGATCAGCGACAGCGTCGCCTCGTTGCGCTTGAGCTGCAGCACCTCGAAGGGTGTGGCCAGGCCGTTCTTCGCGTAGTCGTCCCAGCGCTGGCCGAAGCCCGCTGCCTGCGCCACCCAGCGCACGGTCTGCAGGTCGCGCAGGCCGCCCGGCGACTCCTTGCAGTTCGGCTCGAGTGCGTAGGGCGTGTCGTCGTACTTGTGATGGCGGTGCCGCATCTCCTGGGACTTGGCGGCGAAGAAGGTCTGCGGGTCGATGCTGCCGTCGAAGCGCTGGCGGAACTCCTCGTACAGGCGCCGGTTGCCGGTGATCAGGCGCGACTCCAGCAGCGAGGTCTGCACGGTCACGTCCTTGGCCGCCTCGGCCAGGCACTCGTCGACGCTGCGCACGCTGGAGCCGATCTCCAGGCCCGCGTCCCAGCAGCAGCCGATGAAGGCTTCCAGGCGTTGCGGGGCGATGCCGCCGGTGTCGCCATCGACCGCACCGTCGGGTGCCGAGGGCAGCAGCAGCAGCACGTCGACATCGGAGTAGGGAAACAGCTCGCCCCGGCCGTAGCCGCCCACCGCCACCAGCGCCAGGGACTGGCCGAAGCCCGCGTCCTGCCACAGGGCGCGCAGCGCCTCGTCGGCCGCGCCGGCCATGCCGCGCAGGAGGCTGTGGATGTTGCGCACGCCGTTGGGCGAGCGCAGCCGGTCGAACAGGGCGCTCTTGCGCGTGCGCAACTCGTCGCGCAGCGTGGCGGGCAGGTCGACAACCACGGAAAAGGCCATGCGTCAGCCTCGCGGACCGTGGGCCGGCGCGTGGCGCGGCGCAGCGATGGGCGTGCGCACGGTCAGCCGGCGGTCACGAAGGCCGGCGGCGGCGGGCTGCCTGCCGAGAGCGTGAGCACCTCGTAGCCGGTGTCGGTGACCAGCACCGTGTGCTCCCATTGCGCCGACAGCGAGCGGTCGCGGGTGACGATGGTCCAGCCGTCGTACTTGCCGGCCTTGTGGTCTTCCTTGATGTCGCGCTTGCCCAGGTTGATCATGGGCTCGATGGTGAAGATCATGCCGGGCTTGAGTTCCTCCATCGTGCCCGGACGGCCGTAGTGCAGCACCTGCGGCTCGGCATGGAAGGTGCGGCCCACGCCGTGGCCGCAGAACTCGCGCACCACCGAGTAGCCGTTGCCCTCGGCGAACTTCTGGATCGCATGGCCCACGTCGCCCAGGTGCGCGCCGGGCCTGACCTGCAGGATGCCGTGCCACATGGCCTCGAAGGTGACCTGGCACAGCCGCTTGGCCGCGATGGACGCATCGCCCACCACGAACATCCGGCTGTTGTCGCCGAACCAGCCGTTGTAGATCACGGTGACATCGATGTTCATGATGTCGCCCTTCTTCAGGGGCTTGTCGTCGGGGATGCCGTGGCACACCACATGGTTGACCGACGTGCACAGCGACTTCGGGAAGGGCACGCTGCTGGCGCCCATGTAGCCCACCGTGGCCGAGGTGGTGCCCTGCTTGACCATGTATTCGGCGGCAAGGCGGTCGATCTCGTTGGTCGTGACGCCTGGCTTCACGAAGGGCGTGAGGTAGTCCAGCACTTCGGAAGCGAGCCGGCAGGCCGTGCGCATGTCGCCCAGGCTGGCCGGATCGTGGTAGATGATGCTCATCCCGCGATTATCCCATTCGGCCCGTAAAATGCCGGGTTCTCCCGGATGGCCCCAGTCAGCGGTCGTCCGGCGCAAATCTCCATCTTCTGCCGGCCCCAGGCCCCAACACCGTGACGCTGCCCGCCCACACCGCCACCCCCGTCGTGACTGTTTTCGAGGGGGGCGCGGCGCTGAGCGACTTCCGGGCGCGCCAGTTGCTGCCCCGGCTGCAGGCCATCGAGCCCAGGATCACGGGCTTGAACGCGCGCTTCGTGCACCTGGTGCTGACCGAGATGGCGCTCGACGCCGCGGCCCGCGACCGGTTCGCGGCGCTGCTGACCTATGGCGACCCCTTCGACGCCGGCATCGCGGACGGTGCCAGCCTGGTCGTCACGCCGCGCCTGGGCACCGTCTCGCCCTGGGCCTCGAAGGCCACCGACATCGCCCACAACTGCGGCCTGGCGGTGCGCCGGGTGGAGCGCGTGACGCAGTACTTCGTCCACCTCAAGGCGCCGCTGCTGGGCAAGGCGCCGGTGCTCGAAGGCCAGGCGCTGGCCGCGGTGGCCGGCCTGCTGCACGACCGCATGACCGAGTCGGTGCTACCGACGCTGGAAAACGCCGCGGCGCTCTTTGCCGAGCTGCCGCCGCAGCCGATGGCGCACGTCGACGTGCTGGCCGGCGGCCGGGCGGCGCTGGAGGCGGCCAACACCGGTTTCGGCCTCGCGCTGGCCGAGGACGAGATCGACTACCTGGTCGACGCCTTCACCAAGCTGGGCCGCAACCCGACCGACGTCGAGCTGATGATGTTCGCGCAGGCCAACAGCGAGCACTGCCGGCACAAGATCTTCAACGCCGAGTTCACCATCGATGGCGTGCGCCAGGACAAGAGCCTGTTCGGCATGATCCGTCACACGCACGCCACGAACCCGCAGCACACCGTCATCGCCTACGCCGACAACGCCTCGGTGATGGAAGGCCACGCGATCGAGCGGTTCATGGCGCGATCGGCGGCCGGTGCGGGCGAGGCAGCGGCGCCGAGCTACGAAAAGGACAGCGCCACGCACCATGTGCTGATGAAGGTGGAGACGCACAACCATCCGACGGCGATCTCGCCCTTCCCGGGCGCGTCCACCGGCGCCGGTGGCGAGATCCGCGACGAGGGCGCCACGGGCCGCGGCTCCAAGCCCAAGGCCGGGCTGACCGGTTTCACGGTGTCCAAAATGTGGGATGGCAGCTTCGGCAAGCCCGAGCACATCGCCAGCCCGCTGCAGATCATGACCGAGGGCCCGCTGGGCGGCGCGGCCTTCAACAACGAATTCGGCCGGCCCAACCTGCTGGGCTACTTCCGCGAGTACGAGCAGACGGTGGCCAGCGACGTCGACACGCTGCAGCGCGGCTACCACAAGCCCATCATGATCGCGGGCGGCCTGGGCCAGATCGACGCCATCCAGACGAAGAAGATCGCGTTCCCCGCCGGCACGCTTCTGATCCAGCTGGGGGGTCCCGGCATGCGCATCGGCATGGGCGGCGGCGCGGCCAGCTCGATGGCCACCGGTGCCAACGCGGCCGAACTCGACTTCGACTCGGTGCAGCGCGGCAATCCCGAGATCGAGCGCCGGGCGCAGGAGGTCATCAACCACTGCTGGCAGCAGGGCGAGGCGAATCCGATCCTGGCGATCCACGACGTCGGTGCCGGCGGCCTGTCCAACGCCTTCCCCGAGCTGACCAACGACGCCGGCCGTGGCGCGCGCTTCGACCTGCGCGCCGTGCCGCTCGAAGAGACGGGCCTCGCGCCCAAGGAGATCTGGAGCAACGAGAGCCAGGAACGCTACGTGCTGGCCATCGCGCCGGAATCGCTGGAGCAGTTCCGTGCCTTCTGCGAGCGCGAGCGCTGCCCCTTCGCGGTGGTCGGCGTGGCGACCGAGGAGCGTCAACTGAAAGTGGTCGACGAGACGGCAGGCGCCACGGACCAGCCGGTCGACATGCCGATGGACGTGCTGCTGGGCAAGCCGCCGAAGATGCACCGCGACGTGAAGGCGATCCGCCGCCGCTTCGAGCCCCTCGAACTCACCGGCGTCGAGCTGCGCAAGGCCGCCATCGACGTGCTCTCGCACCCCACCGTCGCGTCCAAGCGCTTCCTCGTCACCATCGGCGACCGCACCGTGGGCGGCCTGAGCCACCGCGACCAGATGGTCGGCCCCTGGCAGGTGCCGGTGGCCGACTGCGCTGTCACGCTGGCCGACTACCAGGGCTTCGCCGGCGAGGCGATGAGCATGGGCGAACGCACGCCGCTCGCGGCGATGGACGCGGCTGCCTCCGGCCGCATGGCCGTCGCCGAGGCCATCACCAACTTGCTTGCCGCGCCGATCGAACTGAAGCGCGTGAAGCTCTCGGCCAACTGGATGGCCGCCTGCGGCGAGCCCGGCGAGGACGCGGCGCTGTACGAGACCGTGAAGGCCGTCGGCATGGAACTGTGCCCGGCGCTGGGTGTGTCCATTCCCGTCGGCAAGGATTCGCTGTCCATGCGCACCCAATGGGAAGAGGGCGGCGAGAAGAGGAAGGTCAGCTCCCCCGTGAGCCTGATCGTCACGGCCTTCGCCAGCCTCGACGACGTGCGGGGCACGCTCACGCCGCAGCTCGATGCCGCCGCGGACGACACCACCCTGGTGCTCATCGACCTCGGCCGCGGCCAGCACCGCATGGGCGGCAGCATCCTTGCGCAGACGTTGAACCAGACCGGCGACCGCGTGCCCGACCTGGACGACCCGCAGTTGCTCGTCAAGCTCGTCGACGCGGTGAACCAGTTGCGTGCCGAGGGCAAGATCCTCGCCATGCACGACCGCAGCGACGGCGGCCTGTTCGCCACCGCCGCCGAGATGGCCTTCGCCGGCCACGTGGGCGTGGCGCTGAACGTCGACCTGCTGGTCACCGAGGGCGACGGCATCTCTGACAGCCGCATGGAGACCGGCGACGCCAAGAACTGGGCACAGCAGGTCGGCGCGCGGCGCGAGGAACTCACCCTCAAGGCCCTGTTCAGCGAGGAGCTGGGCATGGTGCTGCAGGTGCGCACCGCCGAGCGCAACGCCGTCATGCAGACGCTGCGCGCGCACGGCCTCTCGGCCTTCAGCCACTTCGTCGGCAAGACGCGCCCGCAGAGCTCGCCGCTCGAGGTCGGCAAGGGCAAGCTCGAGGTGTGGCGCGACACCAAGGCCGTGTTCAGCGTCACGCTGGCCGACCTGCACCAGGTCTGGGACAGCGTGAGCTGGAAGATCTGCCGCGAGCGCGACAACCCCGAATGCGCCGACGCCGAGCACGCCGCGGCCGGCGATCCGAACGACCCCGGGGCGCACGTCCTGCTGGCACCGGGCGCGACGGACGACGTGGCGGCGCCTTTCCTCGGGCTGGCCCGGCCCAAGGTCGCGATCCTGCGCGAGCAGGGCGTCAACTCGCATGTCGAGATGGCCTACGCCTTCACCGAGGCCGGCTTCGAGGCCTACGACGTGCACATGACCGACCTGCAGGCCGGCCGCGCCGACCTGGCCGACTTCAAGGGCGTGGTCGCCTGCGGCGGCTTCAGCTACGGCGACACGCTGGGCGCCGGCATCGGCTGGGCCCGCAGCATCACCTTCAACCCGGCGCTGGCCGAGCAGTTCGCGCGCTTCTTCGGCCGCGCCGACACCTTCGGCCTGGGCGTGTGCAACGGCTGCCAGATGTTCGCCGAGCTGGCCGACATCATCCTGGGCGCGCAGGACTGGCCGCGCTTCACCACCAACCGCAGCGAGCGTTTCGAGGCGCGGCTGTCGATGGTCGAGGTGCTCGAGTCGCCCAGCCTGTTCTTCCAGGGCCTGGCCGGCAGCCGACTGCCGATCGCGGTGGCGCATGGCGAGGGCTACGCCAACTTCAAGTACCGCGGCAATGCCGACAAGGCCATCGCAGCCATGCGCTTCGTCGACAACACCGGTGCTGCGACCGAGCGCTACCCGTTCAACCCCAACGGCAGCCCGGCAGGCCTCACGGCGGTCACCACGGCCGACGGCCGCTTCACGGCCATGATGCCCCACCCGGAGCGCGTGTTCCGCAACGTGCAGATGAGCTGGACCTCGGGCGACGTGAGCGCGCCGAGCCCCTGGATGCGCCTGTGGCGCAACGCGCGGCGCTGGGTGGGCTGAGTTGAAAAAGAAAAGCGGCCCGCGGGCCGCTTCTTCTTTTGTGGTGGGCGCGCAGCGCGCGCCGGCCTTACTCGACCTTGGCCTTCTCGCGCAGCGACTGCTGGTACTCCTGTAGCTTCTGCTGCTGCAGCTGCTGGGCGAGCTGCGGCTTGATCTCTTCCAGCTTGGGGAAGGACTGCTCGCGCACGTCGTCCAGCCGGATCACGTGCCAGCCGAATTCCGACTTCACGGGCACCTGCGTGGTCTCGCCCTTCTTGAGCTTGATCATGGCCTGCGAGAACTCGGGCACCAGGCCGGCCGGGTTGGTCCAGTCGAGGTCGCCGCCGTTGGCGCCGGAGCCCGGGTCCTTCGACAGCTTCTTGGCCAGGTCCTCGAACTTCGCACCCTTCTTGAGGTCGGCGATGACCTTCTTGGCCTCGTCCTCGGTGGCGACGAGGATGTGGCGCGCCTTGTATTCCTTGCCGCTGTTGGCGGCGACCAGCTTGTCGTAGGCGGCCTTGATGTCGGCGTCGCTCACGGGATTGGCCTTGCGGTAGTCCTCGAAGAGCTGGCGGATCAGGATGGCCTGGCGCGCCAGTTCCATCTGGGCCTTGAAGTCGTCGGTGGCGTCCAGGCCCTTCTTCTGCGCTTCCTGCATGAACACTTCGCGTGCGATGACTTCCTCGCGCAGCTGGCTCTGCATCTCGGGCGTCACCGGCCGGCCGGCCGCGGCGAGCTGCTGCGCCAGCATGTCCATGCGCGCCTTCGGCACGGGCTTGCCGTTGACGATCGCGGCGTTCTGCGCGAAGGCAGGCACCGCACCCAGCAGCGCGGCGGCCGCGACAGCTTGCAGGAGTTGTTTTTTCATGAAGGCAGACCTCGGGAACAGGAAGGCGCGTTGAACGTGCGACGCGATGAACGGAGGGACGAAAGAAGCGGCGGGAGGGGGAGGGAAGTGCCGCCGTGGGATCCGGCGATCAGGACGGCTCAGAGCGTCTCGATGGCGATGGCGTGGAGGCCACGGGGGACAAAAACCTGCAGTGGATCATACACAAGCCGATGTCGTGCGACCCGTGACAGTCCCGTGAACCGGGGGGACGCCACGCGCACGCGGAAGTGCGTCCCCCAGCCTGCCGGGCCGGCCCCCGCATGGCCCGCGTGGGCCGCGCTTTCGTCGATCACTTCGAGCACGGTGGGTGCCAGTGCGGTGCGCAGCGCCGCTTCGAGTTCTTCGGCCCTGGGCAGGCCCGTCGCGGCGGCAATCATTTGGCGGCGGACTCGTCCGACTTCAGGTGCGGCGCGATGTACAGGCCCTGCGCCACCAGGAAGGCGATCGGGAACACGTAGCCCCAGAGCTTGAAGTTCACCCACGCGTCGGTGCTGAAGTACAGCGCCACGTAGGCGTTGATGGCGGCCATGAACACGCAGTACACGATCCAGGCCACGTTGAGCTGGTTCCAGATGCGCTCGGGCAGTTGCAGCTGGCTGCCCAGCAGCATTTTCAGGAAGTTCTTGCGCAGGGCCCACAGCGCCACCGCGAGCCCGACGGCCATGGCACCGTAGAGCACCGTCGGCTTCCACTTGATGAAGCGGTCGTCGTGCAGCACCAGCGTGAGCGTGCCGAAGACGAGGATCAATGCCAGCGTCGCCTTCTGCATCGGCTGCAGGCGCTTCTCGGTGGCGTAGACGATGGCCATCTGCACCACCGTGCCGGCCATCAGCACCCCCGTCGCGACATAGATGCCGTAGAGCTTGAAGGCCCCGAAGAACAGCAGGATGGGGAAGAAGTCGAGCAGCAGTTTCATCAGGTCTTGTCGTCGGCTTCAAAGTCGAGCGACGCGGAGTTCATGCAGTAGCGCAGGCCCGTGGGCGCCGGACCGTCCGGGAACACATGCCCCAGGTGCGCGCCGCAATTGGAACAGACCGTCTCGGTGCGCACCATGCCGTGCGAACGGTCGACGATCTCGGTGATCGCGCCGGGCTCGGCCGCCTCGGAAAAGCTGGGCCAGCCGCAGCCGGCGTCGAACTTGGTCGCCGAGTCGAAGAGCTTGGCGCCGCAGCAGATGCAGTGGTAGCTGCCGTCGGCCCAATGGGCCTCGTACTTGCCCGTGAAGGGACGCTCGGTGGCAGCATGGCGCGTCACCTCGAAGGCCGCGCGCTCGGCGCCCTTGTCGGCCAGCAGGGCCTTCCATTCGGCGTCGGTCTTCTGGATCTTGGGAGTGGTCATGAGGAGCAGCTGATTTCGATCGTGGAAGCCCAGTCGGGCGGGAAGCCGGCCATGGCGTCCATGCCCGGATGGTCGTCATATGGGGCCTGCATGAGCGCGAGCAAGCGCGCGACGCCCGAGAAGTCCTTGCGCTGGGCCTGTTCGATGGCCTCCTGGGCCAGGTGGTTCCGCAGCACGAACTTCGGGTTGGCCTTGAGCACCGAATCGGGCTCCAGCGCGCGCGATTCCTGAGCGATTCGCTCCGAAAACGATAGCATCCAGGCGTCGAAACCGGCACTGTCGAGAAACAGGTCGCGCAGCGGCGAGAGCTCGCGGCCGGCGCGGTGCTCGGCCAGGCGGCGCCAGAAAATGGGCCAGTCGACGCCACCCGCGGCCAGCAGGCGCAGCAGTGCCTCGACGAGCGCCAGGTCGTCGGGCCGGGCATCGCCCAGCCCCAGCTTGGCGCGCATGCGGGCCTCGAACTCGGCCGGGAAGACCGTGCGGTACGACGCCAGGGCGGCCATCGCGCGCTCTTCCTCGCCGATCAGCGGCAGCAGCGCCTGCGCCAGGCAGAACAGGTTCCAGTAGGCCACGTTGGGCTGCTGGTTGAAGGCATAGCGGCCGGAGGTGTCGCTGTGGTTGCAGATGTGGCCGGGGGCGAAGGCGTCGAGGAACTGGAAGGGGCCGTAGTCGATGGTCAGGCCCAGGATGCTCATGTTGTCCGTGTTCATCACGCCGTGGCAGAAGCCTGCCGCCTGCCACTGCGCCATCAGCGCCGCGGTGCGCTCGCTCACGGCGTTGAGCAGGGCGGCATAGGCGTTGCCGTCGAAGCGGGCGTCGTCGCGGCAGCCGGGATAGAAGCGGTCGATAACGAAGTCGGCCAGCGCGCGCAGCTCCTCGTGCTGGCCGCGGGCCGCGAAGTGCTCGAAATGGCCGAAACGGATGAAGCTGGGCGCGACGCGAGCGACCACGGCGGCGGTCTCGAGCGTCTCGCGCCGCACCGGCGCGTCGGAGCCGGTGACGCACAGCGCGCGCGTGGTCGGGATGCCCAGTCCGTGCATGGCCTCGCTGGCCAGGAACTCGCGGATGCTGGAGCGCAGCACCGCCCGCCCGTCGCCCCCGCGCGAGTAGGGGGTGCGGCCGGCGCCCTTGAGCTGCACTTCCAGCCCGCCGGCCGTCTCGCCCAGCAGGATGGCGCGGCCGTCGCCCAGCTGGCCGGCCCACACGCCGAACTGGTGGCCGCTGTAGACGGTGGCCAGCGGCCGCGTGCCCGCCACGGGCAGGCTGCCCGTCAGGGCCTGCAGCGCATCGGGCGTGCGCCACGCCGCGGGCAGACCGAGCCACTGTGCCACCGCGTCGCTGTGGCCGACCCAGTACGGCGCGGGCAGCGGGGTCGGGTGCAGGTGGGTGTAGAAGGCCGGGCCCAGCGACTCGAAGCCGGGCTTCCAGTGCAGGCCCAGGTCGGCGGACAGGGTGTCCTCGGCGGTCAGGCTCATGCGGCGATTGTCGGGCCGCCGCTGTAACCCCTCGCGGGGCGGGCCATCCGGCCGCGTTTCAACGAGCGGCGGCGGGGGCGGCCCAGATGCGTGCGCGGTACTGGGCCGGCGGCACGCCGAACCAGCGCTTGCAGGCAAGGAAGAAATTGCTCGTGTCCACGAAGCCCAGGCGGTCGGCCACGTCGGCCAGGCTGTGACGCTCTTCAGCCAGGTACTGCTGCGCCAGTTCGCGGCGCGTGCGCTCGAGCAGCGACTGGAAGGACACCGCCTCTTCCTGCAGCCGCCGCTGCAGCGTGCGGTCGGCCAGGCCCAGGCCCGCGGCCACGTCCTGCCGGCGCGGTTCGCCGTGTGGCAGGCGGCGCGCGATTTCGGCACACACCAGGGTGGCGGTGGTGGTCTGGCCGAGTTGTTCGAGCTGCGCGTCGAGCAGCGCGTCGTGCATGCGGCCCAGTTCGGGATGGTGCGTGGGCAGGGGCAGGGCCAGGCACGCGCTGGAGACCAGCATGCGGTTGGCCGACGCGTTGAAGCGCAGCGCGCAGCCATAGGCGTCGCGGTGCGGGCGGTCGTCGGCCGGAGGCGGGTAGACGAACTCGATCGCCAGCGGCTCAACGGCGCGGCGCGTGAGCCAGCGGCACTGCATGAGCACGGTGAGCAGCGCGTGCTCCAGCCGCTGGCGCGGGATAGGCAGCCGCCCGCCGGTGTGCTCCATGACCAGCCAGCAGCCGCGCGGGTCGGGCTGCATCGAGAAGGCGGTGCAGTCGGAGATCACGGGCATGTAGCGCACCAGGCGCTCCAGGCCGCCGCGCAGGTCGGCGCTGCAGGCCATGGCGTGGCCCACGGTGCTGGTGTTGCTGTGCGTGTCGGCCAGTTCGCGTTCCAGCCCCAGCGTGGGCCGGCCCGCGCGCGCGACCGCGAGTTGCCACAGCACCGTGATCTCGTCCACCGGGATGCGCGTGTTCTGCCGCTGCAGCGAGTCGGGGTCGAAGCCCGCGTCGCGCAGCAGCGCGGCGACCGCCAGGCCCTCGGCCTCGAACATCGACAGCAGGCCGATCAGCCAGGCGGCGGAACTGGTGCGCTCCTCGGGTTGCGGCAGGCCGACGGTGCGGCGGCGTGGCCGGTGGGGCGGGAGGGCAGGGGAAGTCACTCGATTGGCGCGCTTCGGATAGTGGTCGGCCCGGGGGCGGACCCTAGGATTCGGCGGTTGCCGGCGAAGCAGCGAGCATGGGCGCAGGGCGTCGATGCGTGAATTCCGATTAACCCGGTAAGGAGACAGAACGCATGCACGACAGCAGAACGTCGACGGGGCCCGCGGCGGTGCCCTTCCATTCCATCGCCATCGCAGTGCGCGGCCTGGCCGTCGCGGCCATGGCGGCCACCGGCCTCGCGCTGGCCGGCTGCGGCGGGGGGTCGTCGGGCTCCCCCGGCGTGTTCCTGCCGGTGCCGCCGGCGCCTCCTCCGGCACCCACGCCACCGCCCCCACCGCCACCGCCCCCCGCACCCGCGCCGGACGGCCCGATGGTGCGGCAGACCACCGCCGGCAAGGTCGAGGGCGTGGACGACAGCGCGGGCACCGGCACCTGGTCCTGGAAGGGCGTGCCCTTCGCGAAGCCGCCCGTCGGCGACCTGCGCTGGGCGCCCCCGATGGACCCCGCTCCGTGGGACGGCGTGCGCGCCGCCTCGCAGTTCGGCCCCAGCTGTGCGCAGGGCGGGCGCTTCTTCAGCCCGGCACCGGGCGGTGCGCCCTATGGCCTCGCGGTGCGCGAGGGATTCGGCAAGCCGGTGGGCGAGGAGGACTGCCTGACGCTGAACGTCTGGCGCCCCGCGAACAGCGACGGCAAGCTGCCGGTGATCGTGTTCATCTATGGCGGCAGCAACATCTCGGGCTACACCGCCGACCCGAGCTACGACGGGGCGCAGCTCGCCCGGCGCGCCAACGCGGTGGTGGTCACCGTCAACTACCGGCTCGGCCTCCTCGGCTGGCTCGACCTGCCGCAGCTCAAGACCGGCGAGCCGAAGAACGATTCGGGCAACTTCGCGCTGCTCGACCAGATGCAGGCGCTGAAGTTCGTCCAGGGCAACATCGGCGCCTTCGGCGGCGACGCCGGCAACGTCACGGTGATGGGGCAGTCGGCCGGGGCCGTGAACACGTGGGCGCTGGTGACCTCGCCCCTGGCGGCCGGCCTGCTGCACAAGGCCGTGCCCATGAGCGGCGGCATCGCCTTTTCGACGCGCACCACCGCCCAGACCTACGCGAAGGCCCTGGTCAACGCCATCGTGATCGCCGATGGCAAGGCCACCGACGCCACCTCGGCCGCCAACTGGCTCGCCAGCCAGACCGACGCGCAGGTGGCGGGCTACCTGCGCAGCCTGCCGGCCGCCAAGCTGCTGAGCGTCATGCTGGCGAACCCGCAGCTGGGCAATTCGCCGGCGCCCATCGAGGACGGCACCGTGCTGCCGGTCAATTCCCGCGCCGCCGTTGCCGCAGGCACCTTCAACAAGGTGCCGATGCTGGTGGGCAACACGCGCGACGAAGGCACGCTGTTCGGCGGCCTGTTCGGGCTGTACACCGGCACCGGCGTGCCGGGCTTCAAGCCGAGCGACTACGACCGCTTCGGCCTGCAATTCGGCTTCGATCCCGATGCCGCGCCCAGCCTCACCGAGGCCGACCTGATCAACTCGGCCTACCTGCCGGTGACGACGCCCCAGACCGGGTGGAAGGCCGTGTCGGACGTGGTCACCCAGTCGATCTTCCTCAACGGCCTGCCGGCGCAGATCGATTCGGTCGCCGCCCAGTTGCCGACGAAGACCTGGTACTACCGCTTCGACTGGAGCCAGGAACCGGCGCCCTTCAACACCGTGTACGGTGCCACGCACGGGCTGGACACGGTGTTCTTCTTCCGCAACTTCGGCACCAACGTGTTCTCGTTCGCCTATGGCGCGGCCAACCGGCCGGGGCGGGAGGCGCTGTCGGATGCGATGGTCGGAAGCCTCGCCGCCTTCGCCCGCACGGGCGACCCGAACCACCCGGGCCTGGGCGTCACCTGGCCGAACTGGCCGCGCCGGATCGTGTTCGACGCCAGCAAGACCCAGTTGCAGAACAGCGCGCCGTGAGTCGGGCCGGTGGACGCTGGGCGGCGGTGCGATCGCTCTCGCAGTGCGGGCAATCCCCTTGGAAGGCAGGGGGTGCGGTGCGTGATACTCGCGACCGATTTCCATCCCATCGATTCCACCAATCACCCGAGGAGCCTTCCCCATGCTGGGTTTGATGCAAGACCGCCCGCTCTTGATCTCCAACCTGATCGAGTTCGTCGACCGCAACAACGGCGATGCCGAGATCGTCTCGCGCCGCGTCGAAGGCGACATCCACCGCTACACGTGGAGCGACTGCGCCGCACGCGCGCGCCAGGTGGCCAACGCGCTGGACGGCGAGAAGCTGCTCTTCTCCGACCGCGTAGCCACGCTGGCCTGGAACGGCTACCGCCACCTGGAGCTGTACTACGGCGTGAGCGGCTCCGGCCGGGTGCTGCACACCATCAATCCGCGGCTGCACCCGGACCAGATCGCCTGGATCGCCAACCATGCCGAAGACCAGATCCTGTGCTTCGACCTGAGCTTCCTGCCCCTGGTGCAGGCGGTGCATGCGCGCTGCCCGACGATCCGCAAGTACATCGCGCTGTGCGATGCCGACAAGCTGCCGGCCGACACCGGCATCCCCAACCTGACGAGCTACGAGGCCTGGATCGCCGGCCAGCCGACCGCCTACGACTGGCCGGTGTTCGACGAGAACTCGGCCTCGAGCATGTGCTACACGAGCGGCACCACGGGCAACCCCAAGGCCGCGCTCTACAGCCACCGCTCGACCACGCTGCATGCCTACGCCGCTGCGCTGCCCGACGTGATGCGCCTGTCGGCGCGCGATTCGGTGCTGCCGGTGGTGCCGATGTTCCACGTCAACGCCTGGGGCATCCCGTATTCGGCGGCGCTGGTGGGCTGCAAGGTGGTCTTCCCCGGTCCGGCGCTGGACGGCAAATCGGTCTACGAACTCATCGAGGGCGAGAAGGTCACCTTCGCAGCTGGCGTGCCCACCGTGTGGCAGATGCTGCTGGGCCACATGCAGGCCGGCGACCTGAAGTTCTCCAGGCTCAACCGCACGGTGATCGGCGGCTCGGCCTGCCCGCCGGCCATGATCCGCGCCTTCCAGGACCTGTACGGCGTCGAGGTGCTGCACGCCTGGGGCATGACCGAGATGAGCCCGCTGGGCACGCTGTGCACGCTCAAGAACAAGCATGACGCGCTCGACGAGGAGGCGCGCCTGGCCATCCGCATGAAGCAGGGCCGGGCGATCTTCGGCGTCGACATGAAGATCGTCGACGGCGACGGCGCTGAACTGCCGTGGGACGGCAAGGCCTACGGCGACCTGCTGGTGAAGGGCCCCTGGATCGTCAAGGAGTACTTCAAGGGCGAGGGCGGCGATCCGCTGGTCAAGGACGCCCGGGGCGACGGCTGGTTCCCCACGGGCGACGTGGCCACCATCGACGCCGAGGGGTACCTGCAGATCACCGACCGCAGCAAGGACGTCATCAAGTCCGGCGGCGAGTGGATCAGCTCGATCGACATCGAGAACATCGCCGTCGCGCACCCGTCCGTCGCCATGGCGGCCTGCATCGGCGTGTTCCATCCCAAGTGGGACGAGCGCCCGATCGTCGCCGTGGTGAAGAAGCCCGGCGTCGAAGTGACCCGCGAGGAACTGCTCAAGTTCTACGAAGGCAAGACCGCCAAGTGGCAGATCCCCGACGACGTGGTGTTCGTCGAGGCCATCCCGCTGGGCGCCACCGGGAAGATTCTCAAGACCAGGCTGCGCGAACAGCTCAAGGACTACAAGCTCCCTTCGCTCGCGAGCGCCTGACGGCGCTGTCGCCAACGTGATAGGAGGGCCGCGGCTGCGGCCCTTCTTGCGGGCATTCCCTGTGCGGGGCGAAGGAGGGCGCTTGTACGCTGCGCGCGAACGACCGGCCAACCGATTCGACACAGGAGACAAGCCTTGAAATTCGCTATCAAAATAGTAGCTGCCTGCGCGATGGCAGCAGGTGCCGCAGGCGCATTTGCCCAGAAGGGCGAGACCGTGAAGATCGCCTGGATGGACCCGCTCTCGGGCCTCATGGCGGCCGTCGGGACGAATCAGCTCAAGACCTACCAGCTGATGGTCGAGCACTTCAACAAGACCAGCGCCTCGGGCGTGAAGTTCGAGCTGATCTCGCTGGACAACAAGCTCAGCCCGCAGGAGACCACGGCCGCCCTGCGCTCGGCGATGGACCAGGGGGCCCGCTACGTGACGCAGGGCAACGGCTCCGGCCCGGCGCTGGCGATCATCGACGCGCTCGAGAAGCACAACGCGCGCAACCCCGGCAAGGAAGTCGTGTACTTCAACTACGCCGCGGTCGACCCCGACTTGACCAACAGCAAGTGCAGCTACTGGCACTTCCGGCTCGACGCCGACACGTCGATGAAGATGGAGGCGCTGACCACCTTCATGAAAGACCAGGCCGACATCAAGAAGGTCTACATCCTCGGCCAGAACTACGCGCACGGCGTGCAGGTCAGCAAGTACGCCAAGGAAGGACTCAAGGCCAAGCGGCCGGACGTGCAGATCGTCGGCGACGACCTGCACCCGCTGGCGCAGGTGCGCGACTTCGCGCCCTACATCGCCAAGATCAAGCAGTCGGGCGCCGACACGGTGATCACCGGCAACTGGGGTTCCGACCTGGCGCTGCTGCTGAAGGCGGCGCAGGACGCGGGCCTGCTCGACACCGTCAAGTTCTACACCTACTACGCCTTCGGTTCGGGCGCGCCGACGGCCATGGGCGCAGGCGCCGCGGGCAAGGTCTACGTGGTGGGCTACGGCCACTACAACATGGGCCCGCCGATCCAGCCGCTGATGGCCGAGTTCAAGAAGCGCATGAACGACGACATGACGCAGAACTCGATCTATCACACCTTCGCGCTGCTCGACGCGGCCTTCGTCAAGACGAAGTCGACCGACCCGGTGAAGGTCGCCGCCGCGCTCGAGGGCATGAAGATCAAGAGCTTCAACGGCGAGGTCGAGATGCGCAAGGCCGACCACCAGCTGCAGCAGGGCCTGTTCATCACGCGCTGGGACAAGGCCGGCGGCAAGTACCCCTACGACGCCGAGAACACCGGATACACCTTCGCCCCGGTCAAGTACTACGAGCCCTACGTCGCGAGCACGCCCACCAGCTGCCAGATGAAGCGGCCCTGACGCACCGGAAAAGGGGCCCGACCGGCCTCGTTTCTACCCATGGGTAGCACAAGCACGGTGCATCCTGTCGCGCGAGTGATAGAAAGCGCCGCAGCAGCGCCGACCTTACGGGCATTCCCTGAGCGGGGTGCCCGTAAACACTTGTACTCTCGTCCCGATTTGCACCGTTCGACCCAGGAGACACAGATTGAAATTCGCTCTGAAATTCACCGCCGCCGCCATCGTCGCAGCCACTGCCACCGGCGCCCTCGCGCAGCAGGGTGAAACCGTCAAGATCGCCTGGCTCGACCCGCTGTCGGGTCTCATGGCCGCCGTCGGCACCAACCAGCTCAAGACCTTCCAGTTCTTCGCCGAGAAGTTCAACGCCAAGAACCCGGCGGGCGTGAAGTTCGAGATCATCGGCATCGACAACAAGCTCAGCCCGCAGGAAACGACGGCCGCGCTGCGCTCGGCCATGGACCAGGGCGCGCGTTACGTCGTGCAGGGCAACGGCTCGGGCCCGGCGCTGGCGATCATCGACGCGCTGGAAAAGAACAACTCGCGCAATCCCGGCAAGGAGATGCTGTACCTGAACTACGCGGCGGTCGACCCCGACCTGACCAACAGCAAGTGCAGCTACTGGCAGTACCGCTTCGATGCCGACACCTCCATGAAGATGGAGGCCCTGACCACCTACATGAAGGACCAGGCGGACATCAAGAAGGTCTACATCATTGGCCAGAACTACTCGCACGGCCAGCAAGTCAGCAAGTTCGCCAAGGAAAACCTCAAGACCAAGCGTCCGGACATCCAGATCGTCGGCGACGACCTGCACCCGCTGGCGCAGGTGCGCGACTTCTCGCCTTACATCGCCAAGATCAAGGCGTCCGGCGCCGACTCGGTCATCACCGGCAACTGGGGTTCCGACCTGGCGCTGCTGATCAAGGCCGGCAACGATGCGGGCTTGAACGTCAAGTACTACACCTACTATGCCGTGACCAGCGGCACGCCCACGGCCATGGGCGCGGCGTCCGACGGCCGCGTGTACCAGGTCGGCTACGCCCACTACAACATGGGCGGCGAGATGCAGAAGTACGCCGACGAATTCAAGAAGCGCTTCAACGACGACCTCTACACCACCGACATCTACACCGTGTTCGTGGCCCTGTCCGAAGCCATGGCCAAGGCCAAGACCACCGACCCGGTGAAGGTGGCCGCCACGATGGAGGGCATGAAGTTCAAGAGCTTCAACGGCGACGTGGAACTGCGCAAGGCCGACCACCAGCTGCAGCAGGGCCTGTACATCGCCAAGTGGGAGAAGGCCAGCGCCAAGTACCCCTACAGCCCGGAGAACACGGGCTACACGCTGGCTCCGGTGAAGTTCTACGACGCCTACGTGGCCAGCACCCCCACCAGCTGCCAGATGAAGCGGCCATAAGGGCAGCCAGGCTCCGAGCCAAGCAAGGCCCGCCGCCCTCAGGCGGGCCTTTTTTTCATGTTCTCCGAGGGACCGGGAGTCGATTCGATCGTGGAATTCTTTCTGATATCGCTGCTCAATGGCGTGAGCTACGGGCTGCTGCTGTTCATGCTCAGCTCCGGGCTGACGCTGATCTTCAGCATGATGGGCGTGCTGAACTTCGCGCACGCGAGCTTCTACATGCTGGGCGCGTACTTCGCCTACGCCATCTCCAACGTCGTCGGCTTCTGGCCCGCCCTGGTGCTGGCGCCGCTGCTGGTCGGCATGCTGGGCGCCGCCTTCGAGCGCTACAGCCTGCGCCGGGTCCACAAGTTCGGCCACGTGCCCGAGCTGCTGGTCACCTTCGGCCTGTCGTACCTCATCCTCGAACTGGTGCAGCTCGTCTGGGGCCGCTCCACCGTGCCCTACGGCCTGCCGACGCAGCTGCAGGGCCCGCTCTTCACGCTGTACGGCACGCAGTTCCCCAAGTCGCGCTCGTTCATCATGCTGGTGGCGGTGCTGATGCTGATTTCGGTGTGGCTGCTGCTCACGCGCACGCGCATCGGCCTGGTCATCCAGGCGGCGCTCAAGCACCCGGAGATGGTCGAGGCGCTGGGCCACAACGTGCCGCGCGTGTTCATGCTGGTCTTCGGCGGCGGTGCCGCACTGGCCGGGCTGGCGGGCGTGATCGGCGGCAACACCTACGTCACCGAGCCGGCGATGGCCGCATCGGTGGGCTCGATCATCTTCGTGGTGGTCGTGGTGGGTGGCATGGGCTCCCTCGCCGGTGCCTTCCTCGCGTCGCTGCTGATCGGCGTCATCCAGACCTTCGCGGTGGCCATCGACCAGTCGATGGCCACGGGCCTGCAGGCGCTGGGCATGACGGTGACCGACCAGACCTTCGGCTACTCGCTGCTCAAGCTCACCCTGTCGCAGGTGGCGCCGATCCTGCCGTACCTGTTCCTGGTGCTCATCCTCATCTTCCGGCCCAAGGGCCTGCTCGGAACCCGGGAGGACTGACCATGACCAGCACCTCCACCGCCATGTCCCCATCGACCGCCTATTACAAGTTCAAGCCGCTCAACCTCGGGCGCATCGTGATCTGGTCGCTGTTCGCGGTCGCGCTCATCGTCGCGCCGTGGATCTTCACCAGCAGCCTCGCGCTGACGATGCTCTCGCAGATCGGCTACCTGATCATCATCTGCCTGTCGTACAACATCCTGCTGGGGCAGGGCGGGATGCTCAGCTTCGGCCATGCCGTCTACACCGGCCTGGGCTCGTTCATCGCGATCCACGCGATGAACATGGCCAGCAAGGGCCAGATCCCGGTGCCGCTGGTGCTGATCCCGGTCGTCGCCGGCCTGGCGGGCGCCTTCTTTGCGGTGCTCTTCGGCTACGTGACCACCAAGAAGTCGGGCACCACCTTCGCGATGATCACGCTGGGCCTGGGCGAACTGGTGGCCGCCATGGCGCTGATGTTCCCGGGCTTCTTCGGCGGCGAGGGCGGCATCACGACCGACCGCACCTACGGCAAGTTCCTGATGTGGAACTTCGGCCCGCAGGTCCAGGTGTACTACCTGATCGCCGTCTACTGCTTCGTGTGCACCGCGCTGATGTACGCCTTCACCGGCACGCCGCTGGGCCGCATCCTGAACGCGGTGCGCGACAACCCGGAGCGCGTCGAATTCATCGGCTACAACACGCAGCGGGTGCGCTACTTCGCGTTCATCATCGCGGGCTTCTTCGCCGGCATCGGCGGCGGCCTGGCGGCGATCAACTTCGAGATCGTGAACGCGGCCGACAGCCTGAGCACCATCCGTTCGGGCGGCTACCTGCTGTTCACCTTCCTCGGCGGCGCGACCTTCTTCTTCGGCCCGATCATCGGCGCCGTGCTGCTGGTCTTCGCGTCGATCCTGCTGTCGGAACTGAGCAAGGCCTGGCTGCTGTACATGGGCCTGGCCTTCCTGTTCATGGTCATGTTCGCGCCCGGCGGCATCGCCAGCCTGATCATGATGAACCTGCGCGTGGCCAAGTTCGGCAAGTTCAACCGCTTCTGGGGCCTGTACGCGGGCCTGCTGGTCACCGGCGCGCTCATGGTGGTCGGCGCGGCCGCCATCGTCGAGATGATCTATCACATCCAGCTCAACGCGGCGATGGGCCCGAAGGTGCATTTCTTCGGCTCGGAACTCGACACCTCGTCCACCACCCACTGGGTCGGCGCGGTCGCGCTCATGGTGATCGGTGGCGGCCTGCTGGAGGTCGTGCGGCGCCGGTTCGTGCGCACCTGGGGCACGGCACAGGAAGAGATCGAGGCGCAGATCAAGCGCGCGGAGGCCGGCGTATGAGCTATGCACTCGAACTGAGGGACCTGCACAAGAGCTTCGGCAAGACGCCCATCATCCGGGGCGCGAACCTGGCCGTCACGGCCGGCGAGCGCATTGCGGTGATCGGGCCGAACGGCGCGGGCAAGTCGACGCTCTTCAACCTGATCAGCGGGCGCCTGCATCCCACCAGTGGTGAGGTGCTGCTCAACGGCGAGCGCATCGACGGCCTGCCGCCGTACGAGATCAACCGCAAGGGCCTGTCGCGCAGCTTCCAGATCACCAACATCTTCCCCAAGCTCAGCGTGTTCGAGAACCTGCGCTGTGGGGTGCTGTGGAGCCTGGGCTACCGCTACACCTTCCTGCGTTTCCTCTCGAACCTGGACGACGCGAACGAGCGCGCCGAGCTGCTGCTGCGCCAGGTGGGCCTGGAGCGCAAGCGCGACGTGCTGGCCGTCAACCTGACCTACGCCGAGCAGCGTGCGCTGGAGATTGGCATCACCATCGCCGGCGGTGCCAGCGTCATCCTGCTGGACGAACCGACGGCCGGCATGAGCAAGACCGAGACCGCGCACTTCATCGCGCTGATCCGCGAGATCACCGTGGGCAAGACGCTGCTCACGGTCGAGCATGACATGGGCGTGGTGTTCGGCCTGGCCGACAAGATCGCGGTGGTGGTGTACGGCGAGGTCATCGCCTACGACACGCCCGAGGCGGTGCGCGCCAATGCGCGCGTGCAGGAGGCGTACCTGGGCTCATCCGTCGCAGATGCCCAAGGAGCTGGACACTGACATGTTGAAGATTCAAGACCTGCACGCCTACTACGGCAAGAGCCACGTGCTGCACGGCGTCTCGTTCGCGGTGAACTCCGGCGAGATCGTCGCGCTGCTGGGCCGCAACGGCTCCGGGCGTTCCACCACCGCCAAAGCCATCATGGGCCTGGTGCATGCCGAAGGCGACGTGCACTGGAAGGGCCAGGACATCCTGCGCCGCAAGGCCTACGAAATTGCACACATGGGCATCGGCTACGTGCCCGAGAACCGCGACATCTTTCCCAAGCTCACGGTGCACCAGAACCTGCTTTTGGGCCAAAAGGGCAGCGGCAAGGGCAGCCGCTGGTCCTTCGAGGACATGTACCAGATGTTCCCCCGGCTGAAGGAGCGCCAGCACACCGAGGCCGGCGTGCTCTCGGGCGGCGAGCAGCAGATGCTCACGCTGTGCCGCACGCTCATGGGCGACCCGGACCTCATCATCATCGACGAGCCGACCGAGGGCCTCGCGCCCAAGATCGTCGAGCTGGTGGGGCAGTACCTCAAGACGCTCAAGGACAAGGGCATCTCGGTGCTGCTGATCGAGCAGAAGCTGACCATCGCGATGCAGATTTCCGACCGTGCGCTGGTGATGGGCCACGGCAGCATCGTCTTCGACGGCACGCCCGACAGCCTGCGCGCCGACGCGGGCACGCGCAAGGAATGGCTCGAGGTCTGAGCATGCGGGGTGCGCCTGCCTTCCCGAGCGGCCGGGAGGGCCTTTCCGGCACGAGCGCGCTGCCACCTTGTTCATAGCAATTCGGCGGCGCGTGCCATGCTTGGCGCGCGCCGCCGTCGCTTGCAGAATGGCCGCCTGGCACTTTGTCCCGCCAGCGACTGGGCGCGATGGACGCACGCCCCGAATTGCCTAGAATCGCCGAAAAAGAACACTCGTGCTTTTTTGGGAGACAGCGCCGCTCGGCCCGCGAGCGCCAGGTCTGCTCTCCGGTCCCGCCTCTTCTTCTCCACCTTCCAAAGGAACGCAGCATGACGGCTGAATACAAAGTGCACGGCGACGTCGCCGTGATCACCATGACCAACCCGCCTGTCAACGGGCTCGGCTATTCGACGCGTGTCGGCATCACCGATGGCCTGGCGAAGGCACTGGCGGACGACGCCGTGAAGGCCATCGTGCTCACCGGGGCGGGCAAGGCCTTCTCGGGCGGTGCGGACATCAAGGAATTCGGCACGCCCAAGGCGCTGCAGGACCCCAACCTGCTGTCCGTCATCCTCGCGCTAGAGGCGTCGACCAAGCCGATCGTCGCGGCCATCCATTCCGTGTGCATGGGCGGCGGGCTGGAACTGGCGCTGGGTTGCCACTACCGCGTCGTCGCGCCGGGCACCAACGTCGCGCTGCCCGAGGTCAAGCTGGGCCTGATCCCGGGCGCCGGCGGCACGCAGCGGCTGCCCCGCGTTCTGGGCGTGGAAGCCGCACTGAACATGATCGTGAGCGGCCAGGCCGTGAAGAGCGAACTGCTCGCCTCGGCCCCGGGCCAGAAGCTGTTCGACAAGCTGGCGGCCTCGCCCGAGTCGCTGTTCGACGAAGCCGTCGAGTTCGCCAAGTCGGTGGCGGCCAAGGGTGGCGACCTGCCGCTGGTGCGCAACCTGCCTTGCAAGCACCCGCAGGGCGACGCCTACTTCCAGTTCGCGAAGAACATGGTGGGCGGCATGTCGAAGAACTTCCCCGCGCCGCTCAAGTGCGTGGAAGCCGTGCAGGCTGCCACGCAGCTGAAGTTCGACGCCGGCATGGCCAAGGAGCGCGAGATCTTCATCGCGCTGATGACGACGCCCGAATCCTCGGCGCTGCGCCACCTGTTCATGGCCGAGCGTGCCGCCAGCAAGATCCCCGACGTTCCGGAAGACACGCCCCAGCGCCCGATCAAGACCGTGGGCGTGATCGGTGCCGGCACCATGGGCGGCGGCATCACCATGAACTTCCTGAACGCCGGCATCCCCGTGACGATGCTCGAGATGAAGCAGGAGGCCCTGGACCGCGGCGTCGCCACCATCAAGAAGAACTACGAGGCCCAGGTCAAGAAGGGCAAGCTCAAGCACGACAAGTACGAGCAGCGCATGGCGCTGCTGAGCACCACGCTCGACTACGCCGCCCTCAAGGACTGCGACCTCATCATCGAGGCCGTGTTCGAGGAACTGGGCGTCAAGGAGAAGGTCTTCACCCAGCTCGACGAGATCGCCAAGCAGGGCGCCATCCTCGCCTCCAACACCTCCACGCTGGACGTCGACAAGATCGCCGCCTTCACCAAGCGCCCGCAGGACGTGGTCGGCATGCACTTCTTCAGCCCGGCCAACGTCATGAAGCTGCTGGAGGTCGTGCGCGGCAAGCAAACGGCCAAGGACGTGCTGGCCACCGTCATGGCCGTGGCCAAGAAGATCAAGAAGACGGCCGTGGTCTCGGGCGTGTGCGACGGCTTCATCGGCAACCGCATGATCGAGCAGTATTCCCGCCAGGCCGGCTTCCTGCTCGACGAAGGCGCCACGCCGCAGCAGGTGGACAAGGCCATCGAGAAGTTCGGCTTTGCCATGGGCCCCTTCCGCATGGGCGACCTGGCGGGTAACGACATCGGCTGGGCGATCCGCAAGCGCCGCGCCACCGAGCGGGCCGACATGAAGTACAGCCGCACGGCCGACAAGCTGTGCGAGCTGGGCCGCTTCGGCCAGAAGACGGGCGCCGGGTGGTACGACTACCAGGCGGGCAAGCGCGACGCCATCCCGAGCGATCTGGTCAACAAGATGATCGAGGACCACCGCAAGGAACTGGGCATCACCCCGCGCAAGATCAGCGACGAGGAGATCGTGCAGCGCCTGGTGTACGCGCTGGTGAACGAAGGCGCGCACATCCTGGAGGACGGCATCGCGAGCAAGTCCGGCGACATCGACATGGTGTATCTCACGGGCTATGGCTTCCCGATGCACCGCGGCGGGCCGATGCACTACGCCAGCCAGGTGGGCCTGTACAACGTGGCCGAGACGATGAAGCGCTTCGCGAAGAACCCGCGCGACGACGCGGCCTTCTGGCAGCCGGCACCGCTGATCCAGAAGCTGGTGGCGGAAGGCAAGACCTTCTCGTAAAGCCGCGGGCCGCGCCACGTGATCAAGCGCCTCTTCCTCGGGTTGCTGCTGGTGCTGCTGGCACTGGCCGCGGCCGTGGCCGTGAACACGTGGCGACACCCGTCGCGCCAGGTGGCGGTGGCACCTGCGCCCCCGCTGCAACTGGACACGCAGGCCGCCGCGCAGCGGCTGGCCGGCGCCATCCGCATCCGCACTGTGTCGGCGCTGGACGACCCGGCGGCCAACAACAGCGAATTCGACAAGCTGCACGCCTACCTGCAGCAGAATTTTCCGAAGCTGCATGCCGCGCTCAAGCGCGAGGTGGTGGGGCAGCATGCCTTGCTCTACACCTGGCAGGGCAGCGACCCGGCGGCCAGGCCGGTCGCGCTGATGGCGCACCAGGACATGGTGCCCATCGCGCCCGGCACCGAGAAGGCCTGGTCCGTCGACCCCTTCGGCGGCGACATCCAGGACGGCTACATCTGGGGCCGCGGCACGCTCGACAACAAGGGCAACCTGCTGGCGCAGATGGAGGCCGTCGAACTGCTCGTCGGCCAGGGTTTCCAGCCGAAGCAGACCGTCTACTTCGTGATGGGCGACGACGAGGAGGTGAGCGGCCTGCGCGGCGCACTGCCCGTCGCCGAACTGCTCAAGTCGCGCGGCATCAGGCTCGACTGGGTGCTCGACGAAGGGCTGCTGGTGCTCGACGGGGTGCTGCCCGGCCTTGCCAAGCCCGCGGCCCTGATCGGCCTGGCTGAAAAGGGCTACGGCACCTTCTTCCTCTCGCTCGACACCGCACCGGGCCATTCGTCGATGCCGCCGGCCCACAGTGCCATCGGCCAGATGAGCGCGGCGCTCGCGCGCCTGGAGGCCACGCCCATGCCGGGCGGCATCCAGGGCATTGCAGGCGACATGTTCGGCACGCTCGCGCCGGAGATGAACGGCTTCAATCGCGTGATGCTGTCCAACCTCTGGCTCACCGGCCCGCTGGTGCAGGGCCAGCTCGAGAAGAGCCCCAGCAGCAACGCCATGCTGCGCACCACCACGGCGCTGACCATCGTGCGCGCCGGCAACAAGGACAACGTGCTGCCCGGCCGCGCCGAGGCGGCGGTGAACTTCCGCATCCTGCCCGGCGACACCGTCGACAGCGTCGAGGCGCACCTGAAGAAGGCGCTGGGCAACGATGCGATCCAGGTCAAGCGCTATCCGGGCAATTCGGAGCCGTCGCCGGTGTCGCCGACCGATGCTGCGGGCTACCGCTCGATCGAGCACACGGTGCGCCAGGTGTTCCCCGACGCGGTGGTCGCGCCGGGCCTGATGACGGCCGCCACCGATTCGCGCCACTTCAGCCTCGTCAGCGATGCCGTCTACCGCTTTTCGCCCATCCGCGTGAGCGGCGAGGACCTCCCGCGCTTCCACGGGACCAATGAGCGACTGTCGATCGCCGGTTATGGCGACATGATCCGCTTCTACCACCAGTTGCTGCGCAACACCGCGCAGCCCCAGTAATCCGCTTTTCCGCTTCATTTCAAAGGAAGACACCATGACCAGCGCCGTGATCGTTTCCACCGCCCGCACCCCGCTCGCGAAGAGCTGGAAGGGCGCCTTCAACATGACCCACGGCGCCACGCTCGGCGGCCATGCCGTGCAGCACGCCGTGCAGCGCGCCGGCATCGACGGCGCCGAGGTCGACGACGTGATCATGGGCTGCGCGACGCCCGAAGGCGCCACCGGCTCCAACATCGCACGCCAGATCGCGCTGCGCGCCGGCCTGCCCATCACCACCTCGGGCATGACCATCAACCGCTTCTGCTCGTCGGGCCTGCAGACCATCGCCACGGCGGCGCAGCGCGTCATCGCGGGCGAGGGCGACGTGTACGTCGCAGGGGGCGTCGAGAGCATCTCCTGCGTGCAGAACGAAGCCAACAAGCACATGCTGACCGACCCCTGGCTGGTCAAGCACAAGCCCGAAATCTACTGGAACATGCTGCAGACGGCCGAGCAGGTCGCCAAGCGCTACAGCATCGGCCGCGACGCCATGGACGAGTACGGTGCGCGCAGCCAGCAGCGTGCCGCCGCCGCGCTCGAGGCCGGCAAGTTCAAGGACGAGATCGCTCCCATCACCGTGCTGGCCGGCGTGGCCGACGGCCAGCTGGGCCTGATCACGAAGGAAGTCACCGTCGAGAACGACGAGGGCATCCGCCCCGGCACCACCAAGGAAGGCATCAGCGGCATCCGCACGGCCATTCCCGGCGGGCTGATCTCGGCCGGCAACGCCAGCCAGTTCTCCGATGGCGGCGGCGCCTGCGTGGTGGTGAGCGAGCAGTACGCCGAGCGCAAGGGCCTGAAGCCCCTGGGCCGCTTCCTGGGCTTCGCGGTCGCCGGCTGCGAGCCCGACGAGATGGGCATCGGCCCTGTCTTCGCCATCCCCAAGGTGCTCAAGAAGCTGGGCCTCACGGTCAACGACATCGACCTGTGGGAACTCAACGAGGCCTTCGCCGTGCAGGTGATCTACTGCCGCGACAAGCTGGGCCTGCCCGACGACCGCCTGAACGTCAATGGGGGCGCCATTGCCGTGGGCCATCCCTACGGCGTGAGCGGCCAGCGCCTGACCGGCCACGCGCTGATCGAAGGCAAGCGCCGCGGTGCCAAGAAGGTCGTCGTCACGATGTGCATCGGCGGCGGCATGGGCGCGGCGGGCGTGTTCGAGGTGCTCTGATTTCTTCGAGCCGCTGAAAAGCGGCCTTCCGGACGCAGAGGGCGCAAAGGTCACGCAGAGGACGCAGAAGAGGCAGTTCTTCTTCGCCCCCTTCTGTGACCTCTGCGGACTCTTTGCGTCCTCTGCGTCCGGTATCCGACTCCGCATTCGAAAAACGCCATGAGCCTTCGTCCCACCCTCGACTTCCTGCTCTACGACTGGCTCGGCGCGCAGGCGCTCAACGAGCGCGAGCGCTTCGCCGACCACTCGCGCGAAACCTTCGACGCCGTGCTCGATACCTGCGAGCGCATCGCGCGCGAGAAGTACGCGCCCTTCAACCGGCTGGTCGACACGCAGGAGCCGCATTTCGACGGCGAGAAGGTGATCCTGCCGCAGGCCACGCACGATGCGCATGCGGCCTTCGTCGAGAGCGGCATGATGGCCGCCGCGCAGGACTACGACATCGGCGGCATGCAGCTGCCCTACACGGTGCAGGCGGCAGCCAACGCCTTCTTCGGCCTGGCGTCGGTGAGCATCGGCTCGAACATGCTGACCAGCGGCAACGCCAACCTGCTCATGGTGCACGGCACCGAGAAGCAGAAGGAGGTGTTCGCACTGAACGAGTTCTCGGGCCGCTGGGCCGGCACCATGTGCCTGTCGGAGCCGCAGGCCGGCTCCTCGCTGTCGGACGTGGCCACGCGTGCCGTGCCCGATGGCGCCGACTTCCAGAATGACCCGCTGGGCCCGCGCTACCGGCTGACGGGCAACAAAATGTGGATCTCGTCCGGCGACCACGAGCTGACCGAGAACATCGTGCACATCGTGCTGGCCAAGATCCCGGACGCCGAGGGCAGGCTGGTGCCGGGCACGCGGGGCATCTCGCTCTTCATCGTGCCCAAGCGCATGGTCGACACCGAAGGCCAGCTCACCGGCGAGCGCAACGACGTGGCGCTCGCGGGCCTGAACCACAAGCTGGGCTGGCGCGGCACCACCAACACGCTGCTGAACTTCGGCGAAGGCAAGTACCCGGTCGGCGGCAAGGCGGGCGCCGTGGGCTACCTGGTGGGTGAGCCCGGCAAGGGCCTGCACTGCATGTTTCACATGATGAACGAGGCGCGCATCGGCGTGGGCACAGCGGCCGTCATGCTGGGACTGGCGGGTTACTACGCGTCGCTCGAGTATGCGAAGAACCGGCCGCAGGGCCGGCTGCCGTTGAATGCCGCAGGTGGCTCCGTGGCAAAGGATTCGGCCAAGCCGCAGGTGCGCATCATCGAGCATGCCGATGTGCGCCGCATGCTGCTGGCGCAGAAGGCGTACTGCGAAGGCGCGCTGGCGCTGGAGCTGTACTGCGCCAAGCTGGTCGACGAGCAGAAGACCGGCGCGCCGCAGGCCGCCGACGACGCGCGCCTGCTGCTGGAGGTTCTCACGCCCATCGCCAAGAGCTTCCCGAGCGAATGGTGCCTGGAGGCCAACTCGCTGGCCATTCAGATCCATGGCGGCTATGGCTACACGCGCGACTTCCCGGTGGAGCAGTACTGGCGCGACAACCGCCTGAACATGATCCACGAGGGCACGCACGGCATCCAGGCGGCCGACCTGCTGGGCCGCAAGGTGCTGATGGAAGGCGGCCGCGGTTTGAAGCTGCTGGGGGACCGCATCGCCGCCACCATCGGCCGCGCCGCGGCGGTGCCCGAGCTGGCGCCGCATGCGAAGGCCTTGGGCGCGGCGCTGGACCACGTGGGCGCCGCCACGCGCGCGGCATGGTCGACCGGCAATCCGGCCGAGGCGCTGGCCAACGCCGTGCCCTACATGCAGGCTTTCGGCCACACGGTCATCGCCTGGATGTGGCTGGACGTGGCGCTGTGTGCCTTGCAGAAGGGCAGCGCCACCGCCACCGGCAAAATCGGCGCCATGACCTATTTCTTCCATTACGAACTGCCGAAGATCGGCGCCTGGCTGAACGTCGTCGAAAGCCGCGATCCCGTCTGTGCCGAACTGCCCGAAGAGGCCTTCTGATGGTGGAGCCCATTCCGGTCCCCACCGCCTCGAAGAAGAAGCGCCACTGGATCGAGAACCTGACCTGGGTGCTGATCTACGGCGGCCTGCTGACGATGGTGCTGGGCATCGCCACCCTCCGCAACGACGCGGCCACCGGCTGGGCCATTGCCGTGCCGGGCGGCGTCGCTGCGGCCATCGGCTTCGTGCTGATCTACGTGCGTTCGCGCATGAAACCCTGAGCTGCATCGCATCCCGCTTGATCAAGGAGACACCATGACCCCACGCACCACACAGAAACTCTTCGACCTGAGCGGCAAGGTCGCCCTGGTCACCGGCGGCTCGCGCGGCCTGGGCCTGCAGATGGCCCATGCGCTGGGCGAGGCGGGCGCAAAGATCATGCTCAGCTCGCGCAAGGCCGAGGACCTGGAGCAGGCCGCCGCCGAGCTGCAGGCCGCCGGCATCGACGCGCGCTGGATCGCCGCCGACTGCAGCAAGGAAGAGGACACCCGCCGCCTGGCCGACGAGACGCTGGAACGCATGGGCGCCATCGACATCCTGGTCAACAACGCCGGCGCGAGCTGGGGCGCCGCGGCCGAGGAGCATCCCGTGGCCGCCTGGGACAAGGTGATGAACCTCAACGTGCGTGGCTACTTCATCCTGGCGCAGCAGGTGGCCAACGGCTACATGATCCCGAAGAAGGCCGGGCGCATCATCAACATCGCCTCCATCGCCGGCCTGAACGGCAACCCGCCGGACATGAAGACCCTGGCCTACAACACCTCCAAGACCGCGGTGATCGGCTTCACGCAGACGCTCGCGGCCGAGTGGGGCAAGTACGGCATCAACGTCAACGCCATCTGCCCGGGGTTCTTCCGCACCAAGATGGCCTCGGGCCTGATCGACATGCTGGGCGAAGACAAGATGGCCTCGGCCGCGCCCCTGCGCCGCCTGGGCGACGAGGAAGACCTCAAGGGCATCACCCTGCTGTACGCGAGCGACGCCGGCAAGCACATCACCGGCCAGTGGCTGGCGGTGGACGGCGGGGTGAGCGTGGTGCTTGGGGCGGCCTGAATTCGGACAGCCGAACGCAGAGGGCGCAGAGGTGTCGCAGAGGGCGCAGAAGAACAGCCGGAAGTTTCTGATTGCTTCCGCGCCTTGTGCGACGTTTTTGCGACTTCTGCGTTCGTTTCCGTATTGAGAGAATCCCCATGAGCCTGTCCTTCGGCGTCGAAATCCCCTTCGTCACGCACCTCGGCTTCACCCTCGAGCGCTTCGAGGGCGGCGAGTCGGAGCTGCGCTACACGGCGCGGCCCGAGCACATGAACAGCTTCTTCGTCACCCACGGCGGGGCCTGCATGACGCTGATGGACGTGACCATGGCCGCCGCGGCACGCAGCGTGCAGCCCGAGATGGGCGTGGTCACGATCGAGATGAAGACCAGCTTCATGCTGCCCGCCAAGGGGCCGCTGGTCGGCAAGGGCCGGCTCATGCACCGCACCGCGACCATGGCCTTCACCGAGGCCACCATCTACGACGCCGAGGGACGCGCCTGCACCCACGCGACCGGCACCTTCAAGTACGTCAAGCGGCTGCCGGTGGACGGAAAGACCATCCACGACCTCAAGCCGGTCTCGACCGACTGATTCTTCCAACCCGTCGGCCTGCAGCGCCCGTCACACGGTCGCGAGCGGCCATCGAAATCCCAGTCATCCGGAGGCTTCCATGCCCACCAACAAGCAGATCCACCTGGCCAACCGCCCCGAGGGCGAGGCCCAGCTTTCCAACTTCGCGCTCGTGACGGCCGAGACGCCGGCCCTCCAGGACGGCCAGGTGCTCGTGCGCCACCACTACCTGAGCCTGGACCCCTACATGCGCGGCCGCATGAACGAGTCCAAGAGCTACGCCGCCAGCCAACCCGTGGGGCAGGTCTTCCAGGGCGGCACGGTGGGCGAGGTGGTCGAGAGCCGGAACCCCAAATATGCCGCGGGCGACCAGGTGGTCGGCTTCGGCGGATGGCAGCAGTACAGCGTGGTCGACGCCACGCAGCCCGGCGCGCTGCGCAAGGTCGACACCACGCACGTCCCGCTGTCGCACTACCTGGGCGCCGTGGGCATGCCGGGTGTCACGGCCTGGTACGGCCTGGTGAAGATCATTGCGCCCAAGGCCGGCGAGACGCTCGTGATCACCGCCGCCAGCGGCGCGGTGGGCAGCGCCTTCGGCGCACTGGCCAAGGCGCGCGGCTGCCGCGTGGTCGGCATCGCGGGCGGGCCGGACAAGTGCAAGTATGTGACCGACGAACTGGGCTTCGACGCCTGCATCGACTACCGCCAGCACCCCGACGTCAAGAGCATGAGCGCGGCGCTCAAGGAAGCCTGCCCCGACGGCATCGACGGCTACTTCGAGAACGTCGGCGGCTACATCCTTGACGCCGTGCTGCTGCGCCTGAACGCCTTCGCCCGCATCGCCCTGTGCGGCATGATCGCCGGCTACGACGGCCAGCCGCTGCCGCTGACCAACCCCACGCTGCTGCTGATCAACCGCGTGAAGCTCGAAGGCTTCATCGTCAGCGAGCACATGGAAGTGTGGCCGGAGGCCCTGAAGGAGCTGGGCACGCTGGTCGCCACCGGCAAGCTCAAGCCGCGCGAGTCGATCGCGCAGGGCATCGAAGCGGCGCCCGAAGCCTTCCTGGGCCTGCTCAAGGGCAGGAACTTCGGCAAGCAGCTGGTCAAGCTGGTCTGAACAAGCCGCTCGCGGCGCCGCGGGACGAGGCGACGATCGGGCGGCCGATGCCCGAGGGTGGACTTGTCGCCAGCGGGCACGCCCTCGTCGGCCGGCTCATTCGGGCCGCACCATCCGCAGCAGCACGCGGTCGTGGAGCACGTAGTGGTGCCAGAGCGCGACGGCCGCGTGGGCACCGGCCACCCACAGCAGCGCGTTGGCCGCGAGTTCGTGCGGGTCGCCGAACGCCTTGAGGCCCCCGAACCAGGCCGCGGCGCCCAGCAGGGGCGTGGCCAGGAGCAGGGCGTAGAGCAGGCGGTGCCCCCAGACGGCGGCGCGGCGCATCCAGCCGTCGGCCACCGCAGGCGGCGTGCCCTGCACGGCGCGCAGCACCAGCCGCAGCAGCACCAGCGCCAGCACGGCCATGCCGGTCCAGACGTGGATGTCGGGATTCATGGCCAGCGGGCGGTTCGACGCGGCGCCACCCAGGTGCGCGCGCAAGGCGCGCCCCATGCCGTCGCTGTAGAACCAGTTGAAGACCACCAGCAGGGCCGTCGCCCAGTGCAGCAGGATCTGCAGGCCGCTGTAGCCGGTGCGGGTCTTCATGGCAGGCGCGGCGTCGAACGCGTCCGGGGGAGGGGGAGTGCGGGCAGGGGCATGGCGCGGGGCGTGTCTTGGCGTTCGGGACGGGTTGCAGCATCGCCTCGGGCGCTGAAGGTCCGATGAACGCCCATCCGCAGGCACGACTCTCGCACAATGGCCGCTGGCCGCCTTGATCGGAGACAGGACACCATGAGCATCGCCACCCACGAGGTCTTCAACCAGCCCGCCCCGCTGGCCGGCTACAACCTGTTCGACACGAATCGGGCGTTGCGCGACGCCTTGCGCTTCAACGCCCCGCAGCTGGACGCAGCGCCGCTGCACAGCCTGGGCGCGGCACTCGGCACGGCCGAGATGCAGAGCCACGCACGCCTGGCCAACGTCCACACGCCCGAGCTGCACACGCACGACCGCTTCGGCCGCCGCATCGATCAGGTGGAGTTCCATCCCAGCTACCACGTGCTGATGTCGGCCGCGGTGGGCGCGGGCCTGCACGGCACGCCATGGGCCGGCGGGGGCGCGGCGCCGCATGTGCAGCGCGCCGCCGGTTTCATGCTCTTCACCGAGCTGGAGCCATCGATGCTGTGCCCCATTTCCATGACCTACGCCGTCACGCCCGGCCTGCGCGGCAACGCCGCCATGTATGGCGAATGGGCGCCGCTGCTGCAAAGCCGTGCCTACGACCCGCGGCTCACGGTGTACCGCGACAAGCCCGGCGTCACCATGGGCATGGGCATGACCGAGAAGCAGGGCGGTTCGGACGTTCGGGCCAACACCACGCAGGCGGTTCGCGATGGCAGCGACGCCTGGGGCGAGCGCTACGCCATCACCGGCCACAAGTGGTTCTTCTCGGCCCCGATGTGCGACGCCTTCCTGGTATTGGCGCAGGCGCCGGCGGGCCTCAGCTGCTTCTTCCTGCCGCGCGTGCTGCCCGACGGCACGCTCAACGCCATCCGCATCCAGCGCCTGAAGGACAAGCTGGGCAACAAGGCCAATGCGAGCTCCGAGGTCGAGTTCCACGGCGCCAGCGCGTGGCTGGTGGGCGACGAAGGCCGCGGCGTGCCGCAGATCCTCGAGATGGGCACCATGACGCGCCTCGACTGCGCGCTGGGCACCAGCGGCCTCATGCGCCAGGCCGTGGCGCTGGCGCTCCACCACACCTCGCAGCGCAGCGCGTTCGGCAAGCTGCTCATCGACCAGCCGCTGATGAAGAACGTGCTGGCCGACATCGCGCTCGAGAGCGAGGCCGCCACCGCCCTGGCCATCCGCCTGGCGCGCGCCTTCGACCGGCAGGGCGACCCGCATGAACGGCTGATGGCGCGGCTGCTCACGCCGGTCGCCAAGTTCTGGATCTGCAAGCGCGGCAGCCACCTGGCGCAGGAAGCGATGGAGTGCCTGGGCGGCAACGGCTACGTGGAGGAGGGCGGCGAAGGCGTGATGGCCCGCGTCTACCGCGAGATGCCGCTCAATTCCATCTGGGAGGGCGCCGGCAACATCATGGCGCTCGACCTCCTGCGCGGGCTGCGCAAGGGCGACTCGGCCGAGGCGCTGGCGCACGAGCTGGCGCCTGCGCGCGGCCAGCATGCGGCACTCGATCGCCTGGTCGACGCGCTGCCCGCACGCGTCGAGGCCATGGCCACCGAGATGGAGGCGCGCCGGCTCGCGCAGGACGTGGCGCTCGCGGTGCAGGCCGCGTTGCTGGTGCAGACCGCGCCGGCCGCCGTGCACGCGGCGTTCTGCGCGTCGCGCCTGGGCGGCGACTGGGGCCACGCCTTCGGCACGCTGGGTGCCGGTACGGATTTCGACGCCATCGTGCGGCGGGCCATGCCGGCCGCCTGAGCCAGGCGCAGGCCACGTCACGCCCTCGCGCGAGATCCGCCTCGGTCGAACTTGGCGCCAGCGCGCAGCAGCCAGTCGCTGCAGGGCCGATCGCACCTTGCTGCAGCCCATGTGGACACGTGTGCAAGCCCTTGTCCTGCGGCCGCGGGCCCGTCAGCATGTTCGGCTCATCCGACGGAGACGCCCATGACCGACACCTTGAAAAACGCTGGCGCGCTGGCTGCCGAAGCCGCCCGGCCCTATCCCAACGACAGTGCCGCCTACCGCGAGGCACGCATCGCGCTGCTGGCCGAAGAGATCGAGCTGCGCCGCCACATCGAGCGCGTGGCCGCCCTGCGCCGCGCTTTGCCGCCGGGCGGCGCGCCGGGCCAGGACTACCGCTTCCGCGACGAGCAGGGACGCGAGCTCGGCATGGCCGACCTGTTCGGCCGCCACGACACGCTGGTGACCTACTTCTGGATGTACGGCCCGCAGCGCGAACGCCCGTGCCCGATGTGCACCGCCTTCCTCGGTGCCATGGACATTCCGGTGGTCGACCTGTCGCAGCGTGTGGCCTTCACCGTCCTGGGCCGCTCGCCGGTGGCGCGCCAACTGGCCTTCGCCCGCGAGCGCGGCTGGCGGAACCTGCGCTTCTTCCAGACCGTCGGCGACGACTTTGCGCGCGACTACCGCGGCCTGGCGCCGGACGGCAGCGAATGGCCCGCCCTGGACGTGTGGACGAAGGCGCCCGACGGCACGGTGCTCCATTTCTGGGCGTCCGAACTCGGCGGCACGCAGGACCCCGGCCAGGACCCGCGCGGCGCCCCCGACCCGACGCCCCTTTGGAACATCCTCGACCTCACGCCCGCGGGGCGGGGCAGCGACTGGTACCCCAAGCTGTCGTACGGCTGACATCCCGGCGTCGCGCCCGCTGTCGTCTGGGCTTGGACAAGCGGTCCGCGCGCAGGTAGGGTGCGGGTACGACGTTTTTCACGCCATTCACCCGCCCACGCCCCATGCCCGACCTGATCCTGCACCACTACGCCGCGTCCCCTTTCTCCGAGAAGACGCGCCTCCTGCTCGGCCACAAGAAGCTGGCCTGGAAGTCGGTCATCATCCCGCCCGTCATGCCCAAGCCCGACGTGGTGCTGCTGACCGGCGGCTACCGCCGCACGCCGGTGCTTCAGCTCGGCGCCGACATCTACTGCGACACCGCACTCATCGCCGACGTGCTGGAGCACCTGCAGCCGGAGCCGACCATCTACCCGGAGCCCGAGAAGGGCCTGTCGCGCATCCTGGCCCAGTGGGCCGACAGCTCGCTGTTCTGGGCCGCGATGGCCTACAACCTGCAGCCCAAGGGCGCCGCGGAGCTGTTCGCCTCCTTGCCGCCCGATGCCGCCAAGGCCTTCGGCGAGGACCGCGCGAAGATGAGCACCGGCAACATGGCGCGGCTGCGTCCCGGCGACGCCGCGGCAGCATACAAGTCGTACCTGCGGCGCCTGTCGGACATGCTGGACGACAAGCCCTTCCTGCTCGGCGAAGTGCCCTGTATCGCCGACTTCTCGGCCTACCACCCGCTCTGGTACACCAGCCGCATCCATGCGGTGAAGGGCATCCTCGACCTGACGCCCGCTGTGGTCGACTGGATGGACCGCATGAAGGCCATCGGCCACGGCAGCTTCGAGAAGATCACTGCCGCCGACGCCATCGCCGAGGCGAAGGCGGCCACGCCCAAGACCGTGCTCACCGACAGCACCTTCCAGGACGAGCACGGCATTCCGCTCGGCAGCGCCGTGACCATCCGCGCCGAGAGCTTCGGGCTGGAGGAGACGCCTGGCACGCTGGTCGCCGCCACGCGCACGCACTACACGCTGGCGCGCGAGAGCGAGGCCACCGGCCCGGTGCACGTGCACTTCCCACGCATCGGCTATGTGCTGAAGGCGGCGGAGGGCTGAGGCGGGCCGGCCGCCGCCGACTCAGGCCGCCGCGTCGTACTGCAGTTCGACGGTGCCGATGCCGCGCAGCGCGCCGCGCGCCACGCAGGCCGGCGGCACGGCCGTCAAGCCCGTGCACGACCCGGTGGTCACGACCTGGCCCTGGCGCAACGGCATGCCGCGCTCCGTGCAATGGCGTGCCAGCCATCCCAGCAGGGCCCAGAGGTCCTGCGCGGGGTTGCCACCGACGGCATCGACGGCACAGGTCTCGCCCAGCCACAGTGTGGCCTGCACACTCCGCAGGTCGACATCGGCCGGGGCCAGCGACGACGGCGTGCCGAGCACCAGCGCGCCGTGGCATTGCAAGTCGGCGAGCTTGGCCATCGGCGGTGCGTTCTGCCCGTCTTCCAGCCGACTTTCGACGGCCTCGAACGCCGGCAGCACGGCGTCCAGCGCGTGCGCCAGTTCGGACGGCGTCGGCCGGTCTGCCGGCCCCACGCTCAGGTCGACGCGCAGGCGGACTGCGACCTCCAGTTCGACCATGCGCCAGGCAAACCGGGACGCCGGCAGCATCGCCCCCGAGCGGTGCAGCGCCGCCAACGGCAGCGGCGCGCAGTGGGGTTGCGCGTCCGGCCCCTTGCTGCCGACCTTCCATCCGCCCACCGGCCCGAGGCGTTCGAGCGTGGCGTCCTGCAGCCGGTAGGCGTCGCGCAGGTCGAGCGAGTGCAGCAGCATGGCCGGCAACGGCGGGCCGCCCGCGTGGGCAGCGGCAAGCCGGTCGGCCAGCAGGTCGAGGTCATGGGTCATTGGAGGCGTTCCAGAACGGGCATGCGGGCCCCGGGCGGCGCCCAGGGATGGAAGGTGGTGATCTGCTCGGCAAGGGCCAGGAGCCGCGCATCGGAACCGTGCGGCCCGGCAAGCTGGCAACCGGCTGGCAGGCCGCCGATCATCGTGCAGGGCAGCGACACCGCGGGCAGGCCTGCCGCATTGGCGAAGGGCGTGAAGACGGCGTCGGCACGGGGGCCCGCGGGCCTGCCGTCGATGGCGCGCGGAAAGGGCTCGTCCGCGGGCCACGCCATGGACGCCGTCGCCGGCGTGAGCAGCACGTCGAACCGTGAAAACTCGCCTGCGAGCGTCTCGTGCAGCCGTTGCACTGCGTGGCCAAGCGCGAACAGGTCGGCCGCGCCGAGGCGGCGCCCGTCCTCGTACAGCGCCTGGGTCGCATCGCCGCATGCCGCCAGCCGGGCGGCTGGCGTTCGCAGGGCCGCGCCGGGCCACGCGTTCTGGCCGTCGATGAGCCAGGCCAGGCCCGATGCAGACAGGCGCGGCCACAGGGCGTGGACGTCTTCGGCCCAGTCGGCCCGGTCTTCCCTCGTCACGCGATGGCCCTGCGCCGCGAGCGAATCGGCCACCGCCTGCACCATCTCGACAAGGCGCTTGTCGACGGGACGCGGACCGAGCCGCGACAGCACGAGGATGCGCATTGCAGGCGCAGGCAACGCCGCCACGGAGCGGCCTGACAGCACCTCGAGCAGCCGACGCAGGTCGCCGGCCGTCCTGGCCAGGCCGCCGACATCCTCGTGGCCGAGGAACAGGTCGGGCAGGCCCCCCGAACGGGGCACGAGACCGCGCGACGGCTTGATGCCGATCAGACCCGTGTAGGCGGCCGGCCGGCGGATCGAGCCGCCGCCATCGGTGGCCAGGGCCAGCGGCGCATAGCCCGCAGCCACCGACGCCGCTGCGCCGCCCGACGACCCGCCGGGCGTCAGGCGCCAGTCCCAGGGGTTGCGCGTGACGCCGGTCAGCGGGCTGACGGTGCAACCCTGGAGCGCGAACTCCGGCAGGCAGGTCTTGCCCAGCACGACAAGGCCGGCAGCGCGCGCCCGCTCGATGGGCAATTCGTCGGCGGCCAAAGGGGCGTCGGGCCCCAGCTTGCTGCCCCAGCGCGTGGGCAGCCCGGCAGCGTGCAGATTGTCCTTGAGCGTGAGCGGCACGCCGTCGAGCGGACCGAGCGGCCGGCCGGCCTGCCAGCGCGCCGTGCTGGCCACGGCGGCCGCCCGCGCGCCCGGCGCGTCGACGCAGGCCATGGCGTTCAGCTGCGGCTCGAAACACGCGATACGCGCCAGGCTGGCTTCAGCGACCTGCAGGGGCGTGAACGCGCCGTCGGCATAGCCGCGCGCCAGCGCACAGGCGTCGAGGCGCCACAGCTGCCCGTCGTTCGGACTCACTGCGGCAGGTCGCCGGCCGGCTTGCCCAGCCACTTCACGGAGAGCTTGTCCAGTTCGCCGCTCTGGCGCGCGGCGGCGATGATGTCGTTGACCTTCTGTCGCAGCGCGTCCTCGCCCTTGGCGATGCCGATGTAGTTCGGCGAATCCTTGAGGCCGAACTTGTAGTCCACGCTCAACTGCGGGTTGCGGGCCGTGATGCTGCTGGCGGTTGCGATGCTCGTGGCGATGAACGGGGTCTGGCCCGACGTGTACGCCGACACGGTGCCCGCGTTGTCCTCGAAGCGGCGGATGTCGGTGCCGGCGGGCGCGGCCTTGGTCAGCTCCTGGTCGTCGACCGACCCGCGCGTGACGGCAATGCTCTTGCCCTGCAGGTCGGCGGCCGCCTTCAATGGCGTGGCCTTGGCGCCGAACACGCCGATGAAGAAGGGCGAATAGGCGGCGCTGAAATCGATGACCTTCTCCCGTTCGGGGTTCTTGCCGAGCGTGGAGATCACCAGGTCGACCTTGCGCGTTTGCAGGTAGGGGACGCGGTTGGCCGTGGTCACCGGCACGAGCTCGGCCTTGGCGCCGAGCTTGCCGGCGATGAGCTGCGCCATGTCGATGTCCAGGCCCCGCGGCTGCATGTCGACACCCACCGACCCGTAGGGCGGGAAGTCCGTGGGCACGGCGATGCGCACGACCTTGCTCTTCTGGATGTCGGCCAGTGCGGTCTGCGCCTGGGCGGTGATCGCGCAGAAGGCCAGGCCGGCGGCCAGGGTCAGCGGCGCCAGGCGAAGGGGGGTGCGCAGGCGCGGGGAGGGCATCGTGGTCATGGGCGGGGTCCTTGGGTGGGTGGGGAGGAACGTTGACTGGAGGTGCGCGGCGCATCGACCGCGTCGGGGGTGGCCGGTGGCAGGGCCTGCACGGGCTCGAGCGCCTGGCGCAGCTGCCCCAGGGCGTCCAGCGGTGTGTCCGGGAGATGCAGCTTCTCGTGCCAACTGCGCAACTGCCCGGTCAGCAGCCGTTCGGCCCCGGCCATATCGGCAGCTTCGAGCGCCTGGACGATCGCGGCGTGTTCAGCGCACGAGCGCGCGGCCTGTCGGGTGGCCTGGTGGCGCAGCGCCGCCAGCATCGTTCGAGCGGTGAGGTCGCGCACGACCTCCGTGAGCAGGCCGTTGCCCAGGCAGTCGACCAGGCAGACGTGGAAGTCGCCGAGCAGAAAGCTGCGCAGCCCCGCGTCGCCATCCCGGATGGCCTCTTCCTGGCGCTGCACGTGGGCGCGAAGGCGTCGTACCGCGGCGGCGGGCACGGTGCCGATGCGCCGCAGGACCGCGCTTTCGATCAGATCGCGCGCTTCGAACACCTGGCGTGCCTCGTCCTGGCTCAGCTCGACGAGGTACCAGCCGCGCCGCGCGCTGGAGGCGACCAGCCCGCGCACCGACAGTTCGGTCAGCGCCTCGCGCACCACCGTGCGGCTGCATTCGAACAAGGTGGCCAGCGGCTGCTCGCCAAGCCGGTCGCCGGGCCCCAGCTTGCCGGCCAGGATGGCGTGAAGGATGCGCTGGGCGATTTGCGGGGAACTGGCCATGCGCGCAGGAATGCAGAATCCGTGCCACTGGGATGCCAGATAGGACGTAACTGGTATTCAAGAACCGGCATGTCTGGTCTGCACCTGGCCGGGGCGTCCGCCGATGGCTTTCGGTGCATGGCTGCACCATGGGCCCTGGTTGGACGGCCACGCGCCGTCGCCCGAAGGACAGACAGCACCCGCCGGTTCGCGCTCCAATGGCGGATTCCGACGGCCCCCTGCGGGGGCGCGACTTTTTCCAAGAGACATCCCCGAAAGGCTTCCTTCCATGATCCAGGACTTCCACGGCAAGACCGCAGTGCTCACCGGCGCCGGCTCCGGCTTCGGCCTCGAATGCGCACGCATCGGCGCCTCGCGAGGCATGAACCTCGTGCTGGTCGACGTGCAGCAGGACGCGCTGGACAAGGCCAAGGCCGAGATGGAAGCCGCCGGCGCGCAGGTGCTGGCGGTGAAGGTCGACGTGTCGAGCGCCAAGGAGATGGAGGCGCTGGCCGCGGCCGTGAAGGAGCGCTTCGGCGCGCCGCATTTCGTCTTCAACAACGCCGGTGTCGGCGCTGGCGGCCTGGTGTGGGAGAACACCGTGGCCGACTGGGAATGGGTGCTCGGGGTCGACCTGTGGGGCGTGGTGCACGGCGTGCGCCTGTTCGTGCCCATGATGCTTGAGGCGGCCGCCAAGGACCCGTCGTACCGCGGCCACGTGACCAACACCGCCAGCATGGCCGGGCTGCTCACGCCGCCCAACATGGGCATCTACAACGCGGCCAAGGCCGCCGTGGTGAGCCTGACCGAGACCATGTACCAGGACCTGAAGCTCGTGACCGACCAGATCGGCGCCAGCCTGCTGTGCCCGTACTTCGTGCCCACCGGCATCACGAGCAGCGAGCGCAACCGCCCCAATGCGCCCAAGGAGACCGAACTCACCAAGAGCCAGCTCATCGGCCAGGCCATGAGCAACAAGGCGGTGAGCAGCGGCAAGATCACCGCCGGCGAGGTGGCGCACAAGGTGTTCAAGGCCATCAGCGACAACCAGTTCTACGTGTTCAGCCACGAAAGCCCCAAGGCGCTGGGCAACATCACCAGCCGCATGGAGAACATCGTGGCCATGAAGAACCCGGCCGACCCCTTCATCGAGGCGCCCGCGGTGGGCGCCAAGCTGCGCGAGCAGCTGCGGGCCATCTGAAGGGCGTACGCCATGGCGACGTTGCGCCAGGAGTTCGTCGTCGACGCCGCGCCGGCCCTCGTGTGGGACGCGCTGCGCGACTTCGGCGCGGTGCACACGCGCCTGGCGCCCGGCTTCGTCGTCGGCTGCGAGATGGAGCAGGGCGACGAGGTGCGCCACGTCACCTTCGCCAACGGCTACGACGTGCGTGAGCGCCTGGTCGGGATCGACGAACAGGCGCGCCGGCTGGCCTACACCGTGGTCGGCGGCAAGGCGGCGCACCACCATGCCAGCGCGCAGGTCTTGGCCGAGCCCGACGGGCGTACGCGCTTCGTGTGGATCACCGACGTGCTGCCGCACGAGGCCGCCGGCCCGATCGGCGCCATGATGGCGCTGGGCGCGGCAGCGATGGCAAAGGCGCTGGCCGCGCTCGGGCCGTTCAGACAGCCTTAGACAAAGCGGGGCACACTCGCGGGCCGGCGCCGATCGCCGCCAGCCCACGCCCCGCATGACCTCTTCCGCTGTTCCATTGACCGACGACGCGGCACCGCCCGCGGCGGTGCCTTTCCTCGAAGCCCTGCGCTTCTGGCTCAAGCTGGGCTTCATCAGCTTCGGCGGGCCGGCCGGGCAGATCGCGATCATGCACACCGAGCTGGTGGAGCGGCGGCGCTGGCTGTCGGAAGGGCGCTTCCTGCACGCGCTCAACTACTGCATGCTGCTGCCCGGCCCGGAGGCCCAGCAGCTCGCCACCTACATCGGCTGGCTCATGCACCGCACCGCGGGCGGCGTCGTGGCGGGCGCGCTGTTCGTGCTGCCTTCGCTGGCCATCCTCATCGCGCTGTCGTGGATCTACATGGCCTACGGGCACCTCGCGGTGGTGGCCGGCATCTTCTACGGCCTGAAGCCTGCCATCACCGCGATCGTGCTGCACGCGGCGCACCGCATCGGCAGCCGGGCGATCCGCAACCGGTGGATGCTCGGCCTGGCCGTGGCGGCCTTCGTCGCCATCTTCTGGGGCCAGGTGCCGTTTCCGGCCATCGTCGCGGTGGCGGCGCTGCTCGGGTGGCTGGGCGCGCGCTGGCGGCCCCAGCTCTTTTCCACCGCCGGACACGGCGCAGCGCAGCGCTCTGCCGGACGCGCGCTCATCGACGACGACACCCCCACGCCGCCCCATGCCCGCTTTTCGCGCGCCGGCCTCGCGCGCGTGCTGGTGGTGGGCGCGCTGCTGTGGCTGCTGCCGATGGGCCTGCTGGTGGCACAGGGCGGCTGGCAGGGCACGCTGGCGCAGATGGCCTGGTTCTTCAGCAAGGCGGCACTGCTGACCTTCGGCGGCGCGTATGCCGTGCTGCCCTACGTCTACCAGGGCGCGGTGGACCATTTCCACTGGCTCAGCGCGCCGCAGATGATGGACGGCCTGGCCCTGGGCGAGACCACGCCCGGACCGTTGATCATGGTGGTGGCCTTCGTCGGCTTCGTAGGTGGCTGGCTGCAGCAGGTCGCCGGGGCCGGCGCGCCTTTCCTCGGGGGCGCGCTGGCGGCGGCGGTGGTCACCTTCTTCACCTTCCTGCCGTCCTTCCTCTTCATCCTTGCTGGCGGGCCGCTGATCGAGGCCACGCACGGGCGCCTGGGCTTCACGGCGCCGCTGGCGGCCATCACGGCCGCGGTGGTGGGCGTGATCGTCAACCTGGCGCTGTTCTTCGCCTGGCACGTGCTGTGGCCCGAAGGCTTCGGCGGGCGCTTCGACGTGGCGGCCGCCGGGATTGCGGTGGCCGCGGGCGTGGCGCTGTTCCGCTTCAAGCTCGGCGTGATGCCGGTGCTGGGCCTGTGTGCACTGGCCGGCCTGCTGCTGCGGCTGGCGGGCGCCGCGGGCTGAGCGACCCCGGCGGCGGATCGCCTGCCCGCGCCTGGCCGCCTCAGCGGTTGGCCAGGAAGGCCAGCACGTCCCTGACGATGTCCTGCTTGTGCGTGGCGAGCAGGCCGTGGGGCGCCCCGTCGTACTCGATGAGCGTGGCGCCCGCGATGCCCTTGGCGGCGGCGCGTCCTGCGGTGTCGATCGGCACCGTCTTGTCGGCCGTGCCGTGGATCACGAGCGTCGGCACCTTGAAGGCGGCGAGGTCGGGGCGGAAGTCGGTCGTCGCGAAGGCCTGCGCAGCGGCCAGCGTCGGGCGCAGCCCGGCCTGCATCGTCATCTGGCGCGACCATTCGAGCACTTCGTCGGTCACCGGCTTGGACAGCATGCCCACGCCGTAGAAGTCCTTGAAGAAGGTCGAGAAGAAGCTCGCCCGGTCCTCCCGCATGCCCTGCGTCATCTCGTCGAAGGTGGATTCGGGCACGCCCTCGGGGTTGTCGGGCGTCTTCAGCATGTACGGCACCACCGAGGCGATCAGCACCGCCTGCGACACGCCCTGGCCCCCATGGCGCGACATGTAGCGTGCCACTTCGCCGCCGCCCATCGAGAAGCCCACCAGCGCCGCGTCGGTGGCGCCGGTCTGCTCGATCACCGCCGCGAGGTCGTCGGCGAAGGTGTCGTAGTCATAGCCGCTCCACGGCTGGTCGGAGCGCCCGAACCCGCGGCGGTCGTACGCGATGGCACGCATGCCCGCCTCCGCGATGGCCAGCGACAGGTCGTCGAAGCTGTCGGCCGACAGCGGCCAGCCATGCATGAGGATGACCGGGCGGCCCTGGCCCCAGTCCTTGGTGTAGAGCTTGACGCCGTCGCGGGTGGTGATGAATGCCATGGGAAGCGACCTTTCGGTGGAAGTGAAAGCATCGACCATGGCGGCCTGGCGAACGCGCCCGGGGCGGCGGAGCGGAGGTCCGCGTGTGGGCACGGTCCGACCGGCACGCAGGAGGCAGCCGCCACCGCGCCGCGCGCGCGGAATCAGACGATCGAGTTGTCGCCGTCGTCGAAATTGCCCGCGTCGTCGAAGCCGTCCCAGTCGGCGCCGGCGTCGCGTGCCAGCGTGCCGTCGGCCGCGCCGGAACGGCCACCGCCCTCGTCGCCGAAGAAGTTCTGCGTGACGTTCTCCGTCACCGCCGGCGTGCCACCCTGGCCGCCGCCGAACAGGCCACTGCCGCTTCCGCCATGGCCGCCGAGCAGGTGCTCGATGCCGTTGAAAAGGAACATGCCGCCCGCGACGCCCGCCGCAGCAGAAGCCGCGGTTCCCAGCAGGCCAGGCCCGTTCGATGCCGTGGGCGCTGCTGCTGCCGCCGCCGGTGCACCGAAGACGCGTTCGCGCCAACTGGGCGCTGCGGTGCGCGCCGGCGGTGCGCCGGGGGCGTAGCGGTCGGAACCGTCATAGCCGCGCTCGGCCGGCATCGGCTGCGCGCTGGGCTGCGGCTGGAACGGCGCCTGCGGCTGGCGCCCCCAGTCGATGCCGGGTGCGCCGCCGAGGAAGCTGCCGCCACCCGGCTGCTGCTGCTGTGCCTGCGAAAGCTGGGCGATCTGCGCCTGCGCGTCCTGCAATGCGTGTTCGAGCAGCAGCACGCGCTGCACCAGCAGGTAGATTGCATCGGGTTGGCCGGCCAGGCGCTCGCGGATCATCGCGACGGCCTGCGGGTCCTTCGGCACCCCCTGCACCGCGGCGAGGCGTTGCAGCAGGTCGTCGAGCCACTGGGTTTCCTGGGGGGTCATGAGGGCCTTTCGTGAGCGGAATGAGGGGAGCAGGCGGCATCGCACCGCCTTGTGCGTCGGACCCCGCTGCGCCGTGCAAGTTCTGCGAGGCACCTGCAATTAAGCATCCCTTAAGTCGCGCTTGCCGCCACACTCGCGAGGTCTCAACGCACAGGAAAGGTGAGCACCGTGGCTTCACGCCCCTGGACATCTGCGCTGGCGGTCTGTCTGGTCATCGCGCTGGGCAGCGCGCAGGCCCAGCGCGTCGAGCGCAACAGCCTCGGCATGGCCTTCGTGAAACTGCCGGCCGGCGAATTCATGATGGGCAGCGACGAGTCGCCCGAGGCCCTGGCCCGCGCCTACCCGCAGATGCCGCCCGCGCGCTTTGCGCAACTGGCCGACGAGACGCCGGTGCACCGCGTGCGCATCACGCACGCCTTCTGGATGGGGCAGCACGAGGTCACGGTGGGGCAGTTCCGGCGTTTTCTCGAGCGTTCGGGCTACGTGCCCGAGTCCATCGCCGACGGCACGGGCGGCTACGGCTGGCGGGCCGACTACGACCCCGCCAAGACCGCACGCGGCGATGCCTTCGAGGGCCGCGATGTGCGCTACTCGTGGCGCAACCCCGGCTTCGCGCAGGGCGATGACCACCCGGTGGTCAACGTGACCTGGAACGATGCCCAGGCCCTGGCCGCCTGGCTCAGCCGCACCGAGGGCAAGCGCTACCGCCTGCCGACCGAGGCGGAGTGGGAGTACGCCTGCCGCGCTGGCACCCGCACGCGCTACAGCAGCGGCGACGACCCGGCCTCGCTGCGGGGCACCGCCAACGTCTTCGACGCCAGCAGCGCCCGCCACTGGCCACAGTGGCAAGCCATGGCCCTGCCGGCCGACGACGGCTTTGCCTTCACCGCGCCGGTCGGCAGCTTCGCGCCCAACGCCTGGGGCCTGTACGACATGCACGGCAATGCCTGGGAATGGGTGGCCGACTGGCATGCCGACGACTACTACGCCCGCTCGCCTGTCGACGACCCGCAAGGACCCTCCGAGGGCGAAGTGCGCGTGCGCCGCGGCGGTTCCTGGCACACCTGGCCCTTCTACGCCCGCGCGTCGTACCGCAACTGGAACACGCCCGACACGCGCTACACGCTGGTGGGCATGCGGCTGGTGCGCGAGGACGACGACGGTGCCGCGCCGCTCAGTGCGGCACCGCCGGCGGCGCCAGCTCGGTGAACTGGCCGTTCCAATAGGGGTAGTGGGGGTAGGGCGGCGTCACGGCGCTGGCGGCGTCGAGCACGGCCACCTGCGCGGGCGTGAGGTTCCAGCCCACGGCGCCGAGGTTCTGCACCAGTTGCGCCTCGTCGCGCGCGCCGACCAGCACGCTGGCCACCGTAGGCCGCTGCAGCAGCCAGTTGATGGCGACCTGCGGCACGGTCTTGCCCGTCTCCTCGGCCACCTGCAGCAGCGCATCGACCACGCGGTACAGGTGCTCGTCGGCCACCGGCGGCGCGAAGCCGGCCGTCTCGTGCAGGCGGCTGCCTTCGGGCAGCGGCTGGCCGCGGCGGATCTTGCCGGTGAGGCGTCCCCAACCGAGCGGGCTCCACACCAGCGCGCCCACGCCCTGGTCGATGCCCAGCGGCATCAACTCCCACTCATAGTCGCGCCCGATCAGCGAGTAGTAGGTCTGGTTGGCCACGAAGCGCTCGGTGCCCAGCCGGTCGGCCGCGGCCAGCGCCTTCATCAGCTGCCAGCCGGCGAAGTTGGATGCGCCGATGGCCCGCACCTTGCCCGCGCGCACCAGGTCGTCGAGCGTGCGCAGCATCTGCTCCACCGGCGTGTGCGCGTCGAAGGCGTGCAGTTGCAGGATGTCGATGTGCTCGGTCTTCAGGCGCCTGAGCGCGGCGTGCGTCGCGTCGAGCAGGTGGTGGCGCGACCAGCCCGCGTCGTTGGGCCCATCGCCCGTGCGCAGCGTGACCTTGGTCGAGATCAGCGCGGCATTGCGCCGGCCTTCCAGCGCCGCGCCGAGGATCTCTTCCGACGCGCCGGACGAGTACACGTCCGCCGTGTCGAACAGGTTCACCCCCGCGTCGAGGCAGATGTCGACCAGGCGCCGTGCACCCTGCACGTCCGTCTGGCCCCAGGCGCTGAAGAGCGGGCCTTGCCCACCGAAGGTGCCGGCTCCGAAGCCGAGGGCGGGCACACGCAGGCCGGAGCGGCCGAGTAGTCGTTGTTCCATGAAAAGACTCCTTTGATGAGGAACCGGATTTCGGTATTGCTCCCTCCCCTCTGGGAGAGGGCTGGGGTGAGGGCACGCGCTTCGCGTCTTTCCCCACCGCTTTACTGCGACCTGCCTAACCCCAACCGTTCGGGCTGAGCCTGTCGAAGCCCTGTACTGGCCTTCGACAGGCTCAGGCTGAACGGGTGGTGGAAGGTTGAAAACGGGTGGGGGGGTCACAACTCGAGCGGGCGGAGGCCGGAGGCTCAAGCCCCCGCCGTCACGCACTCGGCCGGCGCCCGCCGCCGGTCCAGCGCATGGCTCCACAGCGCCAGCAGCAGCCCGGCCGCCGTGAGTGCGGCCGCGGCCATGCCCAGGTTCTGCAGCCCCTGCGTGCCGGCGCCGCGCTCGATGACCACGCCGCCGACCCACGCGCCCAGCGCATTGCCCAGGTTGAAGGCCGCGATGTTCAGGCTCGACGCAAGGTTCTGCCCCACGCCAGCCGCCTTCTCCAGCACCCGCACCTGCAGCGGCGCCACGGTAGCGAAGGCAGCGATGCCCAACAGCCCGATGAAGACGATGGCCGCCACCGCATGCGGCATGGCCCAGCGCGCCACCGCCAGCACCGCGGCCAGGGCCACCAGCGTGCCGATCACGGCGCGCATCGGCGCCTTGTCGGCCAGCTTGCCGCCAAGCAGGTTGCCGATGGCCAGCCCGCCGCCGAAGAGCAGCAGCACCGGCGACACCGCGGCTTCCGTCAGGCCCGTCACCCGCGTCAGCACCGGCTGCACATAGGTGTAGAAGGCGAACACGCCGGCAAAGCCCAGCACCGTCATCGCCAGGCCCAGCCACACCTGCGGGCGGGCCAGCACGGCCAGTTCGTCGCGCAGCGGTGCCGGCTCCACCTTGGCGGCGTCACGCGGCACGAAGCTCGCCAGCACCGCGAGTGCGGCCACGCCGATCACCGCCACGGCCCAGAAGGTCGCGCGCCAGCCGAAGTGCAGGCCCAGCCACGCGCCCGCCGGCACGCCCAGCAGCGTGGCCGCCGTGAGGCCCGTGAACATGATCGCGATGGCCGACGCGCGCTTCTCGGCCGGCACCAGCCCGGTGGCCACCACCGAGCCGACGCCGAAGAAGGTGCCGTGCGCCAGCGAGGTGATCACCCGCGCGGCCATCAGCGCCTCGTAGCTGGGCGCCAGGGCGCAGGCGATGTTGCCCAGCGTGAAGATCGCCATCAGCGCCAGCAGCACCGTCTTGCGCGGCAGCCGCCGCGTGGCGATGGTCAGCACCGGCGCGCCGACCGCCACGCCGATCGCATAGCCCGAGATCAGCAGCCCCGCGGCCGCGATGGAGACATGAAGATCCGCCGAAACCTGCAGCAGCAGGCCCATGATGACGAACTCGGTGGTGCCGATGCCGAAGGCGCCGGCGGTGAGGGCGAGGAGTGCGATGGGCATGATGGGATGAACTGTGAGGGTTATCCCTGATCGTGACTAGACGGCGGTTCGGAAACGCATCTGTGAGCTCAGTTCACAATGAACGCTACTCGTCTGCTTCGATCCATGCCCCGCCTCGACATCAACCGCTCCGGCGAAATGGAAGCCTTCGTGCAGGTCGTCGACCGCGGCGGCTTCTCGGCGGCGGCACGCGCGCTGGGCATGACGCCCTCGGCCGTCAGCAAGCTGGTCGCCCGGCTCGAGGCGCGGCTGGCCACGCAACTGGTGCACCGCTCCACCCGCAAGCTGCAGCTCACCCCCGAGGGCCAGACCTTCTACGAGCGCAGCGTGCGCGTGCTGGCCGACCTGGACGAGGCCGAGCGCAGCGCCGCCGCTGCCGCCGCGCCGCGCGGGCGCGTAGGCATCAGCGCCAGCGTGAGCTTCGGCCATGTCGTGCTGGTGCCGCTGCTGCCGCGCCTGCTGGCCGCGTACCCCGACCTGACACTGGACCTGGGCCTGACCGACCGCGTGGTCGACCTCATGGACGAACGCGCCGACATCGCCATCCGCTGGGGGCGGCTGCAGTCCTCCGACCTGGTGGCCCGCCTGCTGGGCCACACGCGGCAGGTCATCGTGGGCTCTCCCGAATACCTGCAGCGGCACGGCACGCCCACCACGCGCGATGAGCTCGAACACCACAACCGCCTGGGCACCAACTACCGCCGCCTCACGCCCGACTGGCCCCTGAGAGATGCAGACGGCAGGGCCATCGACCTGCCCATCGTCGGCAACGTGCGCGCCGCCGACGGCGAGACGCTGCGCCACCTGGCGCTCGAAGGCGTGGGTCTGGCGCGGCTGTCGGTCTATCACATCCATGCCGACCTGCTGGCCGGCACCCTGGTGCCCGTGATGGAGGCCTTCAACCCCGGCGACACCGAGCCCATCCACGCCGTGTACCTGGGCAAGTCGGGCCGGCTGCCCGCGCGCATCCGCGCCGTGCTGGACTTCCTGGTCGAGCACGTCGAGCTCCCGCCGGTGGACGAGGATTGGGGAAATTTCAAGCCCAATCGGGCCGCAGCGCCCACCTTACGGGCGCGAACAGCCTAAAGAATGTGAGCAGAAGCCCGCGATGACCGAGCCTGTTGCCGTTGCTGCCCCCGCCGCCAGCGCCACTGACGCGCACGACGCCGAGGCTGCCGCCCGTGGCGTCGCCGTCTTCGACACTGCCATCGGCCATTGCAGCCTGGCCTGGGGCCCACACGGCCTCGTCGGCGTGCAACTTCCCGAGGTGGACGGCAGTGCCGAGGCCAAGCGCGCCCGCATGATTCGCGACTTTCCGCACCTGGCCGAAGTGCCCGAGGCGCAGCGCCCGCCCGCCGTGCGCGCTGCCGTCGACGCCATCGTGTCTCTGCTGTCCGACCGCAGCGCCACCGACCCCGCGGGCGTGGACGCCGCCGTGCTCGCCATCGTGCTGGACGAGGAGGGCGTGCCGCCGTTCCACCGCCGCGTGTACGACTTTGTCCGCCGCATCCCGCCCGGCGAGACGAAGACCTACGGCGAGATTGCAGAGGCGCTGGGCGACAAGACCCTCGCTCGCGCCGTCGGCCAGGCCCTGGGCGCCAACCCGTTCGCGCCCGTGGTGCCGTGCCACCGCGTGCTGGGCGCCAAGGGGTGGCAGGGCGGTTTCTCGGCGCCGGGCGGGCCAATGCTCAAGCTGCGCATGCTGGCCATCGAGGGGGCAGCGCCCGGCGGGCAGCCTTCTTTGTTCGACGAGCGCTGATGCCGACTTGCGATCAAAAGATCCGTTCGGGCTGAGCTTGGCCTGTCCTGAGCCTGTCGAAGGGTCGAAGCCCTGCGCAGCGCTTCGACAGGCTCAGCGTGAACGGATCGATGTTTTTGAACGCAATTCGGTATGAAGGGATCGGCGGGGCCGTCGGAGCGCCAAGGCTCAGGTCAGCCTTCTTCGCCAGAATGGCCCGGCCGCATCGGCTCGTCGGCGTCGCGATTCAGCCGGCGCCGCCATGGCCTGCATCCCACCTCAGCCCCCCTCATGGAACAAGCGGTCATCTGGACGATTCCCTTCCTGGCGCTGGCCGTCTTTCTGGAAATGACCGTCAGCAGGGTGCGTGGCCGCAAGACCTATCGCATCAACGACACCTTGGCCAGCCTCAGCCAGGGCCTCATCAGCCAACTGGTCGCAGCCTGCACGCCGTTGCTCCAGATCGGCATCTACACCCTGGTGTTCAAGGCACTCGGCCACCGGGCCCATCCGCCGTTCTGGCGGACCTGGCAAGGCATCGCCGTGGCCGTGATCATGTTCGACTTCTGCGAGTACTGGCTGCACCGGGCCGGTCACGAGATCGCGGTCTTCTGGGCGGCCCACGTCGTCCACCACCAGAGCGAGGAGTTGAACCTGTGCACCGCGCTGCGGCAGGAAAGCTTCAACCCCGTGCTGGGCTGGCCCTTCTACCTGCCGTTGGCCATCGCCGGCGTACCGCCCGTGACCTTCGGCTTCGTGCTGCTGGGCGTGCAGTACTACCAGATCTGGGCGCACACCGAGCAGATCGGCAGACTGGGCTGGCTGGACGGCATCCTCACCACGCCCTCCAACCACCGCGTGCACCACGCCGTGAACGACCGCTACCTCGACCGCAACTACGGCGGCGTGTTCGTGCTGTGGGACCGGATGTTCGGCACCTACATGCCCGAGACCGAGCCCTGCGTTTTCGGCACGCGCTCACCGGTGCGCAGCTTCAATCCATTGCGTGCGATGGTGCAGGTCTACGCCCACCTGTGGCGCGACGCACGGCACACGCGACGCTGGGGCGACAAATGGCGTGTCTTCCTCAAGCCGCCCGGCTGGCGGCCGGACGATGTCGCGCAGCGCTTTCCGCAGCCGCCTTTCGACCTGTATCGCGAGACTTACGACCCGCCCTCGAACAGCACCACGCGCGCGCTGGCCGTGGTGCTTTTTCTCGCATCGGCTGCCGGATGCGGCGTGTTTTTGTGGCATGCCGACGACATGGGCATGGCGCCGCGCATCCTCTGGACGGCGTTGCTGGTGGCATGCCTGTGCGGCGTCGGGTGGTTGCTCGAGAAGGATGTGAATCCCGGGGGGCCGAGGGGAGTGAGTGGAGCGCCTGGGCGACGCCAGCCGTCGACCGCCGCCGCGTGGATGCGATCGCCCCGCCGCATTCCGCCGGGCGGGACGAAGACCTATGGCGAGATCGCAGAAGGGTTGGGCAACAAGACCCGGCCCTTGCGTCGGGCAGGCATTGGGCGCCAACTCCTTTGCACCCATTGTGCCGTGCCACCGGGTGCTGGGCGCCAAAGGGCGGTAGGGCGGGTTTTCGGCGCCGGGGGCCAACGCTCAAGGTGAGGATGTTGGGGATTGAGGGCGCGCGGGCCGGGCGTGGAGGGGATGTTGTTCGGCTAGCGTTGGCGAATTCAAGCTTGAATTTTTTCGTCCAGAATAGCATCGTAATTCTTTTGCAGCTCGTTCACGCGTAGTTTTATTAATTCGAAAAATTCCCGAGGATAAGGCTCGTCAAACATTATTGGGTCTTTATCGAAAATTCCTGCCGCTCTAAGCGACCGGTATATATCAATATGCCTCATGTAGGCCAATGTCGCTCGCTCCAAATCCGAATCCGATTTGATGAAATGCATTCCTCTCTCGATGAGTTCAATGATCTTCACGTGATTTGGGATAATTATGTCGGATTCCACTTGTCTTGCGACTCGGCTCGCCTCTTCGTCACCACTTCCTCGGGCCAAGATTCGCGTCCAAACCGTATTGTCACGCTGCAGTCTAATATAAATTGGCCACAAAAATTCGCGAAGTCGGCGCTCGGTACTTTCGATTCTTACTTTCCACAGGTCGAGTTCAATTTGTTTTCTTTTTTGCGCGTATTGAACCCATATTTCCCTCAAAATTATTCCGAGGACTGAGCCGATTCCACCAATAGTCAACGTAGATAAAAGTTGCTCCATAGCTCCCCTCCAAAACAATAGAGTTGGGCCCCATTAAACTCGGCCGATCCAGCTCTCGCAAGCGACGCACCAGTGGGCCTTCGCCGAATGAAGACTCCGGCACCGCTGAAAGTCTCCAAGTAGCGAGTCCAAGCCAGACGTTCACCGCCACTGTGCAGATACTCCGTATTCGTGAAGGAGCGCAACCGCTCCCAGATCGAGCCGAGGGTCGTTGATCGAGTGCATAGCCCTCGCGAGGGCGAGGCACAACAGCGCTACAAACATGCGCGCCGGCGGTCACCGCTTGATGTTCATCACCGAAAAAACCCACTCGGCGTCTGCCCGAACTGTCGCTTGAACATCGTCGCAAACGCCCCCGGGCTGTCATAGCCCAGCGCCAGCGCCACATCGATCACCTTCTCCCCCTGCGCCAATTGCTGCAGCGCGCGCAGCAGGCGCGCCTGCTGGCGCCAGCGGCCGAAGTTCATGCCGGTGTCGCGCACGAACAGGCGCTGCAAAGTCTTCACGTTCACGTCCACCCGGCGCGCCCAGTCGTCCAGCGTCGACGCGTCGTCGGGGTGGCGGTCAATGTGCGTGCAGATGCGCTTCAGGCGCGCGTCGGTCGGGTTGGGCAGGTGCATGGGCAGCACGGGCAGGGCGTGCAGTTCGTCGAGCAGCAGGCGCATGAGGCGGCCGCCGCGCGAATCGGCGGCGTAGGGGATCGGCACGGCCATCGCGGCCTGGATCAGCTCGCGCAGCAGCGACGAGATGCCGACCACCTGCGGGCGGTCGGCCAGCAGCGGCGCAGCGTCGGGGCGCACGAAGAGGCTACGCATGCGCACCTCGCCCAGGTGGCGCACCTGGTGCGTCGTGCCCGCGGGCATCCAGATGGCGCGCGTGGGCGGGACGATCCATTGGCCACCCGCGGACAGGACCACCATCACGCCGTGCACGGCGTAGATCAGCTGGTGGTGGTGCGGGTGCGCGTGGTGGTCGGTGCGGGTGCCCGCCGCGTAGTCGGTGGCCTTGCAGGTGACGGGCAGGGTGCTTCGGTCGATCTCGGCCAGCGAGGGTGACGGGAGTGGCGAAGCGGGCAGGGGAGGCGGGGCGGCGGTGGGCACCATGGCGAGGCAAGGACGAACAGCGGGGCTGTCTTTTTCGCGAAGATGATAGGCCGTATGGCGCAAGACGGGCGCGCGTGACCGGCCTACGATCTGCCCCCTGACCTCTGTCGCCCTGCCATGGTGCAGCGTGTGCGGCGGGGAAAGAAGAGACCTTTCCAGCCCAGGCCAACGCCATGTCCACCGCGCTTCCTTCCACTCCCACCGTGCCGGCCGGCACAGCTTCTTCGTCCCCCTCTGGCGCCCAGGCGCCCACCGTGGCTTTCGGCGTGCTGGGCGCCATCAGCGCCTCGCACCTGATCAACGACATGATGCAGTCGCTGATCCTGGCGATGTACCCGGTGCTGCAGGGCAACTTCCACCTGAGCTTCGGGCAGATCGGCCTGATCACGCTGACCTACCAGCTCACGGCGTCGATTTTCCAGCCCGTCGTGGGCCTGTACACCGACCGGCGCAGCGTGCCGTATTCGCTGCCGATGGGTATGTGCTTCACGCTGGTCGGGCTGGTGCTGCTGGGCTTCGCGTCGAGCTACGGCATGGTGCTGCTGGCGGCGGCGCTGGTGGGCGTGGGCTCGTCGATCTTCCACCCCGAGTCGTCGCGCGTGGCGCGCATGGCCTCGGGCGGGCGGCACGGGCTGGCGCAGTCGCTCTTTCAGGTGGGCGGCAACACGGGCAGCGCGCTCGGGCCGCTGCTGGCGGCGGCGGTGGTGGTGCCCTTCGGGCAGCACAGCGCGGCGTGGTTCGCGCTGGCAGCGCTGGTGGGCATCGCGCTGCTGACGCGCGTGAGCCGCTGGTATGCCGAACAGCACCGCACGGTGCGCGCTGCGCCCAAGGAGGTAGTGACGCTGCCGCGTGCCACGGTGCTGGGCGCCATTGCCGTGCTGCTGGTGCTGATCTTCTCGAAGTACTTCTACATCGCGGGCATCTCGAGCTTCTACACCTTCTACCTGATCCACCACTTCGACGTCTCGGTGCAGAACTCGCAGGTGCTGCTCTTCGTGTTCCTGTTCGCGTCGGCGCTGGGCACGCTGGCCGGCGGACCGCTGGGTGACCGCATCGGCCGCAAGCCGGTGATCTGGGCCTCGATCCTCGGCGTCGCGCCCTTCGCGCTTCTGCTGCCGCACGCCAACCTGTTCTGGACGGTGACGTTGACGCTGCTCATCGGCCTGATCCTGTCCTCGGCCTTCTCGGCGATCCTGGTCTATGCGCAGGAACTCATCCCCGGCAAGGTGGGCATGGTGTCGGGCCTGTTCTTCGGCTTCGCCTTCGGCATGGGCGGCCTGGGCGCCGCGGTGCTGGGCGTGCTGGCCGACCGCACGAGCATCGACCACGTCTACCAGGTGATCGCGTACCTGCCGCTGCTGGGCGTCGTGGCGGCGCTGTTGCCGAAGGTGGGGCGCGGCGCGCGCGGCTGAGGGAGCGCCTCGGCCCGCGCTCAGCCCTGGCCGAGTGGCAGCAGCGCCCTCAGCGCCGGCATCCGCAGGTACAGCCCGAGCCAAGCCGCGACGCCGATCAGCAGGCACACGATCTGCGACCCCGACCCCATCTCGCCGATGCGGAAATGCGCGCAGATGGCGCCGCCCAGAAAGCCGGTGGTGAGGATGGCGCCGAGCACGCTGGTCCGCGGAATCGCGTACAGCGCGGCGCAGACCAGCATAAGGGTGGCGAGTTGCGGCGCAAGCGCGGCGCTGAAACCCGTGGCGGCCATCGGCTCGGCCAGCTTTTCGGGGGCGAACAGGCTGACGGCCGCATCGGCCAGCAGCACGAGCACGACCAGCGCGCTGAGGACGCGGCCGGTCCACACGGCGGCCGACGGGGCGCCCGTGCGGGCGGGCGAGAAGGTGGGAGACAGGGCGGAAGTCATCGGTCGCTCAGACGCAGGTCAGGAAGTTCTGGGGGCGCGAATCGTAAATAAAGGTCAACTGTCGGTCGATAGAACGGAAGTGGCTGGCCATTCGGCCGAGCGCTCTGGCAGTGTCTGGGCGGCGGTCACGTCGGCCGCCATGGATCGCCAGCGTGGCTCAGGCCGTGGCGGCCGACAGTGCGTCGAGCCGGGCGCGCGCGCGTCGGATCGCGAATTCGTGGCGCCGGGTGCGCGCGCCTCGTCCGTAGACGCCGGCCTTCATCACCAGGCGCAGCTGCTCCCGCTGCAGCCGTGCCTTCAGGCGCCGCGCCTTGCGGCCGTAGCGCCGGCCGATCTCGCGCCGCACGCGCAGGCGCTCCAGCGGCGAGCCCAGCCGCATCCACTCGTCGTCGCGCAGCAGGTCGCGCTCGGGCACCAGGTAGGCGGCCAGGGCCTGCAGGTGGCGGCCTTCGTCGCGCAGGGCGGCGCGCCACACCAGCGCGGCGGCCACGGCCACGGGCAGGCCCTTGACGACGAGCAGGGCGGCCAGGCCCCAGCGGGTGTCGGGAAAGCGGTCTTCCAGCCAGGGCGAGTTCCATGCGAAGTGCATGGCCCAGGCGGCAGCGAAGCCGGCGACGGCCATGGCAACGCGCAGCACGCGTGGGCGGCCGGTGTGGAACATGGCGCAGGCGAGACCGAAGCTGGCGACGGTGGTGTAGGCCGCGTGGCTCCACAGGCCGCCGAGCAGGCCGCGGGTGACGAGGTTCAGCAGCACGGGCAGCCACTGGTTCTCGATCGGGAAGCTGGCGGCGGCGCGCACGGTGTAGCTGAGGTTCTCGACGACCTGGAAGCCCAGGCCGACCATGGCGCCCACGACGAGCACCGACAGCTCGGTCGGGAACTGGTTGCGCGCGACCAGCACGATGAGCATCACGCCCGCCAGCTTGAAGAATTCCTCGGTGATGGGCCCGGCGAGCGCGGGGCCCCACACGGCCACGAAGTCGGGCGACACGAGCTTGGCCGCCAGGCTCTGGATGGCGACGTTGGCCGGCGCGGACAGGTAGAGGGCGCCCAGCCCGCCCCACGCGAAGGCGAGCACGAAGGCGGCGGTCGGCAGTTGCTCGAGCAGCTCCAGCACGCGAAACAGGTAGACGAAGGCCACGGTGTAGAGCGCCCACGCGGCCAGGCCCAGCAGCGCGGTGACGGGCACGGCGCGCAGGCCGATCCAGTACAGCTGGGCGATGTACACCGCGCCGTTGGCCAGGAGCAGCACCAGCAGCCAGAAGGCGGCGCGCCTGGGTTGGAAGAAGGAGTCGGTGCCGACGGGCCGGGCGCCGGGGCCGGCTTCGGAATCGGTGGGCGGGGCGCGCAGGCCGAGCAGGACGGCATCGTCGGGCGCGTCCGGCGCGGCGGGGTGGGCGAGGGCGGCGTCGAGCGCGCCGTTCACGATGCGCCGCCTTCCAGGTCCATCGAGTCGAGCATGTCGCGGGCGTCGCGCAGGGCCTGGGCTTCGCCTTCGGCAGGGCCGTAGAAGTCGACCTGCACCGCCGAATGGCGGCGCGTGTCCACCACCTGCCAGAAGCGGCCGTTGGTGGTCGGCCCGTAGTACGCGAAGGTGACGCCCTGCAGGCCCCAGAGGGTGAAGAAGTCCGTGAGGTCGCCTTCGATGCGCACGTGCTCCACGCGCTCCATCCAGCGCGTCTGCCGCTCGATGGGGCCGTCCTCGTCGCCGAGCCAGCGGTTGGCCTTGACGACGAAGGTGTGGCCGGTCTTGAACAGAGTCAGCGACTGGCCGGTGCGCGAGCGCGCCACGTCCATCTGCCAGCCCGCCGCGGGAACGAAGCGGGCCGGGCCGACGACAAGGGTCTCGCCCACGGGTAACTCGCGGCTGCCGGGGGTGTGGCGGTCCCAAGTCTTGAGGCCGCCGATGTAAATCGCCATGGCCGCCGCGATGGCCAGCGTGGCGGGCCAGGTTCGGTAGGGGACGCGGCGGGTGGGCGTGGGGGGCGGGAGCACGGCCGGCATGGTGCCACGCTGGCTGCCCACGCGCTGCACATCCACCGCGGGCAACTGGCCCGTCAGCAGGGCCCGGGTTCAGCGGCGGGGCAGCACCTCCAGCGCGTGCAGACCATGGTCGGTGATGTCGTAGGCGCCGTCGACTTCGCGGATGAAGCCGTAGCGCAGGAGCGCCGAGATGGTGGGGGCGGGGTAGGTGCGGAACCGCCGCCCGTCATCGGCGGACAGGCCCCGCAGCCCGGTGCGTGCGATCAGGTGCCCCGCGCGCAACTCCACCAGTGCCTGCCATTGCGAACGCACGAGGTTGGGAGGTCCCAGCGGACCTGTGTCCTTGCCGCTCCAGCGCCGGACGGCCGCGGCCGGCTCGTCGGGGCTGGGAGCGGGCGAAGCGGGCGGCTCCTTGCTGTTCAACGGAAGACAGGCGCAGCGCGCCACCAAGAACTGCTTTCCATCCCCAGATCAAAAGCGCTCGCGACGAGCTGCGGTGCAGGAGCACGGCGCAATCGTGGCGCGGTTCTGCCCGACAGGACCGTTCGCAGCACTTGCGTGACCGTGCTCTGGTGGATACGCGGCGCCACAACCTCGGACGCGATTTGCTTGTTGCGACAAGCACTTGCAGAAAGGTCCGGAACTAGTTCACGCCACCTACGCGCGTCGTCCATGTCCTACAGAAGACTTACTTTGTCTCAATTAGACTTAATTCGTTACAGTTGTTAATTAAATGTCGTGAGCACTCGATTTGCCGATTCCCACAAGCTGGATGCTGCTCTGGAGCAGTTGGACCGGTTTCTCGGCACCGCGGCGCAGCGCGGCGGCGTGCCGTTCTACGGCCCCACGCTCCTGTCGTCGATGACCGAGATGGACCAGGCGAGGGCCGCGCAGGCCGAACGCGCTGCCTACGAGGCCGCGCCGGAAGAAACCGCGATCCACTTCTGCATCACGGCGGCGATCGCGCTGGTCGAGGTGAGCCAGGCGCTGCTGGCCCAGCCGGCGCACGCCACCCCGGCCGAACGCGAGGTGCAGTGGAAGACGCTGCAAACGTACACCAAGACGGCAGGCCGCAGCGCCTACCGCGCGGCGTCGATCCTGGCCGACCGCAAGTCGGCGCCGGCGTGAGGCCGACGCGCCACACGGTTGCGATGCTCGCGGACGGCGGGTTGCACGACGAACGCACCCTCCGGATGCCCGCCACGGAACGTACGGTGCTGACCACCATCGCGTGCCCGCAGTGCAAGACCGAGAACCGGGCGGCCGCCACGTTCTGCCGCAGCTGCGTGGCGCCGCTGCCCCAGCGCTCGGCCGAAGCCTTCGCGGTCACGGTGCAGGACGTCGGGCGCAACGCAGCAAAGACGCTGCCGCTGGATCGCCTGGCGCTCCCGGTGGGGCACCACATCGCGGGCTTCGACATCGAAGAGGTGGTCGGGCAGGGCGGTTTCGGCATCGTCTACCGCGCGTGGGACGTGGCGCTCGAACGCCACGTGGCGATCAAGGAATACCTGCCGGCGGCGCTGGTGACGCGCGCGAACGATTCGCTCCACCTCACGGTGCACCCCGGCGAGGCGACGCAGGCCTTCGGTGTGGGCCTGTCGAGCTTCGTCAACGAGGCGCGCCTGCTGGCGCGTTTCGACCACCGGGCGCTGGTGAAGGTGTTCCGCTTCTGGGAGGGCAACGGCACCGCCTACATGGCGATGCCGTTCTACCGCGGGCCGACGCTGAAGACGGCGCTGGACGCCCTGCGCCGCCCGCCGTCGGAGCGGCTGGTGCGCAAGTGGCTGGCGCCGCTGCTCGACGCGCTGGAGATCCTGCACGCGGCCGACTGCTTCCACCGCGACATCTCGCCCGACAACATCCTGCTCACGGCCGATGGCCCGGTGCTGCTGGACTTCGGCGCCGCACGGCGGGTGATCGCCGACCGCACGCAGGTGCTGACGACGCTGCTCAAGCCCAGCTTCGCGCCGATCGAGCAGTACGGATCGACCGGCGCGCAGGGGCCGTGGACCGATCTTTACGCCCTGGGCGGCGTGGTGCATTACGCACTCACCGGCCGTGCGCCCCCGCCCGCGACCGTGCGCGTGCTCAACGACCCCTGGCTGCCGCTGAGCGCGCAGCCCGCATTGCGTGCGACCTACAGTGCCGAACTGCTCGGCGCCGTGGATGCGGCGCTGGCCGTGCTGCCGGAAGGCCGGCCGCGGTCGGTGGCGGCGTTCAGGCAAGAACTGGGTCTGGCGGGCGCACCGGTGAAGAAGACAGCGACGCCGCAGCCCGCCGCCGCGCCGGCGGCGGCGCCCGTCGCAGGCCCGGAGGCCCACGCAGCCAGCGCTGCAGTCCGCACCCTGCAGGTGGACGCAGCGCCGGCGCCCGTGCCGCGCAGCACCACCCAGCCTGCCGAGCCGGCGGGACCGACTGTGCCGGACTCGCTGCTCTCGGCGCTGGACACCGCGCCGGCTGCTCCGCGCGCCTCGTCCCGCTGGCGGTGGGCCGCCGGGACCGTCGGCGTGGCCGTGGTGGCCGCCGCAATGCTGTGGACGACGCGCGACCGGCCTGCGCCCGCGGCGCCCCCGGCTGCGGTCGCGCCTGCGGTGGTGCCGGTTGCCGCACCGGCCGCTGCGACGGCGGTTGTGGTGCCGGCGCCCGAAGCGGTGCCCGCCGTCGCCCTGGTTCCTGCCAATATTCCGCCGAGCATGGCGGCATCCACTCCGACGATGCCGTCGGCCGCCGTCGCCGATGCGCCTGCGGCGCTTGGCGCAGAGGCGCCGCGCCGCACTGCGCCCATGTCGGCTGCGCGCAGCAGCGGCAGCGCCGAGCGCTCGCGCGCAGCCACGGAACGCGCCGTCGCGCGGGAGCGCCCGCGCGTCATTCCCACGGCGCTCGCGCAGGCCGATGCCGCCGCGATCGAACCCGCTGCCGCCCGGCCCGCGCCGCGCGGCGCACGCTGCAGCGACCTGATGCTGCAGTCCTCCCTGCAACCCCTGGGCAAGCAAGACCTTGCCTACCTGCGCGAGCAATGCAAATGACGATGACGACGACCCGCGGCGCCCGCCGCTGCGGATGGCTCCTGGCCCTGGTGATGACCGCGCTGCCGTTGGCCGGCTGCGTGACCGCGCCGCCGGCTCCGGTGGTGCAGGCGCAGGTGATGCCCTTCGAGCAGGCGGCGCAGGCGGCCGTGGACGGAATGCTGCGCCAGGGCGACGAGGGCGCAGGGCTGTTCGGTGCCAAGCCCAAGGTGCTGGTGCTCGATCCCACCATCGACGGCCTGACCGGGCAGCAGACCGCCGCCACGCAGGCACTGGATCGCGTGGTCGCGCAGCGGGTGCGCGAGCGCGGCTCCGAGGCGCTTCGCTTCGACGCCCAGGGCGTGGGCAAGGCGACCCACCTGGTCGTGGGCACCATGACGCGCGCCGACAAGGCCTACCAGCTCAACCTGGCGCTGGTCGACCTGGGCAGCCGCCTGGTGGTCGCCCAGTCCTCGGCCCGCGCCTCGGCCACCGGCGTGGACATGACGCCGCTGGCCATGTTCCGCGACAGCCCGGTGCTGCCGCGCGACCGCGGCTTCGACGGTTACGTGAAGACGGCATCGACCGCGCCCAAGCAGCCCGCGGATGCCGCATACCTCGACCGGCTGGCCGGCTCGGCCCAGGCGCAGGAGCCGATGGCGCTGTACGCCGCGGGCCGGTTCCGCGAGGCGCTGGCGGCCTACCGTGCGGCCGCGGTCGGCGGCAGCGACCAGATCCGCGTGCTCACGGGTGTCTACCTGTCGAGCGTGAAGGCGGGCACGCCGGCCGAGGCCGAGGAAGCTTTCGGCCAGCTCGTGGCACTGGGCCTGTCGACCAACAGCGTGAGCGTCAAGTTCCTCTTCGCACCGGGCAGCACCGATTTCTGGCCCGACCCGAAGGTCACCGCCGCCTATGCGATGTGGATGCGCCAGATCGCGGCACAGCTGGCGCGTTCGTCGCTGTGCGTGCGCGTGCAGGGCCACACCAGCGCCACCGGCACCGAGGCCTTCAACGAGGCTTTGTCCACACGCCGGGCAGCCAACATCCGCGGCCGGCTGGTGGCGTTGTCGCCGGCCCTCGAGCCGCGGCTTCGCGTGCTGGGCCTGGGCTCGAAGGAGAACATCGTGGGCACCGGCACCGATGACGTGGTCGACGCGGCCGACCGCCGGGTCGACTTCCGCGTGGTGGGTTGCGGCGCCGCCTGAGCGCTGCAGGCTCGGGTCGACGGCAGCTGACGCTCAGGCCTCGTCCATCTCGAACCGTTCGGGCGGCGCCATCGCGAGGTCGGCCCAGTCCAGCTCGTGTTCGAGCGTGTGGAACACGTCGTCGTCGATCGCGCCGCTGGCGCGCAGCTCGGCCAGCCGGGCGCGCTTGCCGATCAGGGTCTCGCGCTTGAGGGCATCGATGGGCTGCGTGCTGCGCGGCCGATGGCCCTGCAGCGCGGCTGCACGCTCGGCGCTGTAGAGCTCGCGCAGGCGCACGGCCGCGTCGTCGCGGCGGTCGGCGATGCACGCCAGGCCGGCATCGATGAGCGCGGCGCGGCCCTGGGCGACCTCGCGCGCCAGCGAGTCGTCGGGCGGGAAGCGGAGCAGGCGGATCAGCGGCCCGAGCGTCAGGCCCTGCAGCACCAGGGTGCCCAGCACCACGGCCAGCGCACTCAGCACGATCAGGTCGCGCTGTGGAAAGCCCGCCGGCAGCGCCAGCGCGGTGGCCAGCGTGACCAGCCCGCGCATGCCGCACCAACTCGCCAGCACGCCCTGCGCCACCGAGGGCCCGCGCTTGCCGCGCCGCCGGTACAGCCCGCGCAGCACGACGTTGTGCAGCAGGACCCACGCGATGCGCGTGACGATCACCGCTACCAGCACGGCGCCGGCAAAGCGCAGCGCCTCGTCGAGCGCGTCGGGCGCAAGACGCTGCACCACGGCGCGCGCCTGCAGGCCCAGCAGCAGGAAGGCCAGCACGTTGAGCAGGAAGACCGCCGTGTTCCAGACCGAGTACACGTGGATGCGGTCGCGCGCCGGCGTGTGTGCGGGCGCGTAGCGCGCCACGACCATGCCGCAGGCGACCATGGCCAGCACCGAGGAAAACTCCAGCCGCTCGGCCACGATCCACGTGCCGAAGGCCAGCACGAAGCTCGCGACCGCGCCGCTCAGCCGCCCGTAGAGCAGCGGCATGACCCAGGTGGCGAGCCGGCCCAGGGCGTAGCCCAGCAGCAGGCCGCCGGGCGCGGCCACCGCCAGCCGCGGAGCGAGCGAGCCCAGCGACGCGGGGTGCAGCGTCACGCCCACCGCGGCGCTGAAGATCAGCAGTGCCACCGCGTCGTTGAGCAGGCTCTCGCCCTTGAGCACGGTCACCGTGCTGCGTGGCAGTTGCGAAAAGCGGCCCAGCACCGCGGTGGCTGCGGCCGCGTCGGGCGGCGCGACGATGGCGCCCAGTGCGACGGCCGCGGCCAGTGGCATGCCGGCCAGGAACACGCCCACCCCGGCCACCACCACGGTCGTCACAACGACCGCGATGGCCGCGAGCGAGAGCAGGGGGAGCCAGTAACGCCGCACGTCGCGCGGCGGGAAGTCGAAGGCGGCGTCGAACACGGCCGGCGCGATGAACAGCGCCAGCGCCAGCGACGGGTCGATGCCGATGGCGGGCGCGCCGGGCAGGGCGGCCACGGCCACGCCGGCCAGGGCCAGCACGGTGGGGTAGGGAATGGACAGCCGCCGGGTGAGGTGCAGGAGCACGATCGCCACTGTGATCAGGATCAGCGCACTTTCGAACAGGACCATGACCGTCTTGCCCTTCCTCGGCGATGTTGTGGGTGGAGATGCGGCGGTTCTATCCCAAGGGGCCGACGCGGGGAGGGCCTCGTGGGCACGGCGGCGCACCGGAGGCACGCGGATGTGGCGTACGGACAACGAGCGATCGAGCTCGAGTTTGGCGGCTGACGTTCGGAATCCGAGGGTCACGTCCATCGCAACGAGTTCATCGGGCCGCCGAAACAGCCTCAGCGTGACCGTCGCGAACCGATCGCGCACTGCGGAATCACTCACATATTTCCAACTTTTGTCACAAACTAGTCACTGACCTGGCCCCGGACCCGGGCCACACCTTCGGGCTGGGGCCATGGCAGAGAGAAATGGCACGCCGCCCCGCAACGGGTTCGCAGGTCCCGACAAGCGCAACAAGAAAAGAGGTGAGGGAATGGATGATGACAAGCCGGCAGTCCCGTACAGCGCCGCTGCCGATCTCGAGGCAGCGTGGCAGTTCGCCGGGTCGAGCCTGCAGCTGCTGGCCATGCTCGACGTGGTCTACGACTGGGACCGCGGCGATGCCGTCGAGGTCGGCGCGTCGGCGACCCAGGCCGAATCCCTGGCACGCGCGATGGCGCCCGTGCCCTCCGGGGCCGGCCTCACCGGCATCGAGCGGCTGCTGCAGATGCTCGACGGCGTGGTGCTGCGCGGCGAACGCCTGGCACGCCTGGCGCCGGCCCAGTCGCGCGACGACGCCTCGGGCGGCGCGATGGCGAGTGCGCTTCGCCGATTGGCCGCCGCAAGCGCCGAACTGCGCAGCCAGTTGGCGGCGGCACAGCCCGAGCTGCCGCCGCAGCCCGATCCCGGCGCGGGCGCCTGACCGCCACCCGACACCCCGCGCGCCGGGGATATCGCGCACACCGCGCACGCGGTGCGGGGCGGCGCACGACAATCGCTCGATGCCTCTGCCATCGCGTCACCCCGCCAGCCTCTCCACTTCGCAGGCCACGCGCGCCCGGCGGGTGAGGCTGGCCGCATGAGCAGCGTCGCCACCGCGCCGGCGGCCGCTTCGCCCGAGCCGATGGTCATCGACGGCCTGCCCGCGCCGCAGCGCCGGCGCGCGATGCTCGTCATCATCCTGGGCATCGCGGTGGCGGTGCTCGACGGCACGATCATGAATCTCGCGCTGCCGGGCATCGCACGCGAACTCAACGCCACGGCTTCCCAGGCCATCTGGGTCATCAACGCCTATCAGATCGCCACGCTGGTGATGCTGCTGCCGCTCGCCACCCTGGGCGACCTGGTGGGCTACCGGCGCGTGTACCTCGTGGGCATGGCGCTGTTTGCCGTGGCGTCGCTCGGGGCCATGGTGGCGCCCACCCTTGGCGCGCTGATCGCGGCGCGCGCGGTGCAGGGCCTGGGCGCGGCGGGCATCATGGCCGTCAACGCGGCACTGGTGCGGCTGATCTTCCCGCGCGCGCAACTCGGGCGCGGCATGGCGACCAATTCGATGGTGGTGGCGACGGCGTCGGTGGCGGGCCCGTCGGTCGCCGCGGCGATCCTGTCCGTGGCCTCGTGGCCATGGCTCTTCGCGCTCAACCTGCCGCTGGGCGCGATCGTGCTGGTGCTGGGCTGGTATGCCTTGCCACGCAACGCTTCGGGCCCGACCGCCGGCGCGCGCATCTCGCCGCTGGACGTGCTGCTGAACATCCTCATGTTCGCGCTGGTGTTCATCGGCGCCGACCGGCTGGGCGTGCGCGAGGGCGGCGCGGGCGCGGTGCCGCTGGACGCCTTCGCCATGCTGGGCGCGGGCGTGCTGATCGGGGTGATCTACGTGCGCCGCCAGCGGGCGCGCGTGGCGCCGCTGTTTCCGGTCGACCTGCTGCGCATCCCGGTGTTCGCGCTATCGATGGGCACCTCGGTGACGGCCTTCTGCGCACAGATGCTGGCGTACATCGCGCTGCCTTTCCTGCTGCTCGACACCTACGGCCGCAGCCACCTGCAGGCGGGCCTGCTCATCACCGCCTGGCCGCTGGCCATCGTGGCGATGGGTCCGATCGTCGGCCGGCTGATCGGGCGCGTGCCCGACGGGCTGCTCGGCGGCATCGGCCTGGGCTTGATGGCCACCGGGCTGGCGCTGCTGGCTGCTTTGCCCGCGCAGCCCTCGAATGCCGACATCGCCTGGCGCATGGCGGTGTGCGGGCTGGGTTTCGGGCTGTTCCAGTCGCCCAACAACCACACCATCGTGACCTCGCCGCCGCCGCACCGCAGTGGCGCTGCCAGCGGCATGCTGGGCACGGCGCGGCTCACGGGGCAGACCCTGGCGGCCGTGCTTCTGGCAGGGATCTTCAGCGTCTGGAGCCCGCACGACGGGCGCGGGCCGGTGATCGCGTTGACGCTGGCGGCCGTGTGCGCGGCCGTGGCCGGCGTGTGCAGCACGATGCGCATGCGGGCGGCCGGCGCGGGTCATTGAGGGCGCAGCGCCCGAAGAAAATGCGTTCGAGCGCCCGCGCATCGGGCGCGACGCGCTGTCGATTCAATAGCTACAGAACGGCCACATCAGCCGGCCAGGCGGCGCACCACGTCGACGCCCATGGCCAGTGCGTTCGAATACGTCGATTGCGCACGGGCCGCCGACTCGATGCGGCGGTAGATCATCACCTCGCCCTCGTCGGGCTCCGACGCCTCCAGCACCACCCAGTAGAACTGGTTTTCGCCTCGCTCCTCGACGGTGAGCGCCATGTCTCTCAAGCTCAGCACTTCCTTCTCCTGCAGACCTTGTGTCGAGGATAACGAACGAGTGCCGCGGATGTGAACCACACGAAGGAGGGGGAAGCCGACAAACTTGTTCCAGACTGTTGCGGCTAGACGGGGCGGCCGAGCGCGCCCGGCACGCCGGTGCCGCCGGCGCGCACGACCCGGTTGAACAGCGGCGTGGCCATCAGCGTGGTGACGATGGCCATCAGCACCAGGATCGCGAACAGGCCCGGCTCGATCACGCCGGCCTGCAGGCCGATGTTGATGATGATCAGCTCCATCAGTCCGCGTGCGTTCATCAGCGCGCCGATCGCCATCGCATCGCGGTTGTCCTCGCCCGTGAGCCGCGCCGCGGCCCAGCAGGCGATGCCCTTGCCGGCGAAAGAGGCCGCGAGGATGGCCAGCGCCGCCAGCAGCAGCGCCGGCTGCATGACCATGCTGAGCTGCGTGTTCAGGCCCGAGTAGGTGAAGAACATCGGCAGCAGGAAGACCACCACGAAAGGTTGCAACTGTGCGCGCAGCTTCGCGGTGAACTCGCCGCGCGGCAGGCAGGCGCCGAGGATGAAGCCGCCGAACACGGCATGGATGCCGATGGCATCCATGGCCCAGGCGCTCAGGCAGAAGAGGGCGAGCACGACGGCCAGCAGCGTTGCGCTCAGCGGCTCGCCGGGCTTCGCGTGATCGGCCAGCCGGGCCAGCAGGCGCCGGCCGACCAGCAGCATGAACAGCGCATAACCGACGCCGCCGCCGATCGCCAGCCAGGCGCCGCCCCAGCTGCCGCCGAAGCTGGCGAGCACCACGGCCAGGATGCACCAGGCCGCCGCATCGTCGACCGCGCCCGCGGTGAGGGCCAGCGTGCCCAACGAGGTGCCGGCGATGCCGCGCTCGTGAATGATGCGCGCCAGCATCGGGAAGGCGGTGATGGCGATGGCCGCGCCGAGGAAGAGCGCGGCCTCCAACTCCTTGGCCTTGGCCGAGAACAGCCCGGGCACCTCGTGCAGCCATGGGACAAGCAGGAAGGCCAGCGCAAAAGGCACCGCGATGCCGGCCAGGGACACCGACACGGCGCTGCGCGCGCGGCTTTTGAAGTGATCGGCATTGAACTCGGTGCCGACCAGGAACATGTACATGCCCACGCCCAACTGGCCGCACACGTACAGCATGCCCAGCGTGGCCTTGGGAAAGAGCGCCTGCTGCAGTTCGGGCACGAACAGCCCGAAGAGCGAGGGACCGAGCGCCACGCCCGCGATCATCTCGCCCACCACCTGGGGCTGGCCGACGCGCTGCGCCAGCTTGCCGACCGCACGGCACACCAGCAGGATCACGGCCGCCTGCAGGAAGAAATAGACCGAGAGCTGGCTGATGGGCATGGTGAAGTTCGATCGACGCGAAGGCGCCGATTATCAGGACCCGTGCGAAACGGCGCGCCATGCGGCGTCACACCGGCGCGGCGGCGGTGGCTCAGCCCGCCGGCGGGAAGTCCACGCCGCGCTGCGGCGCCTGCCAGCGCGCGTACTTGTGCATCACCCGTGGCCACAACGGTCCCTGCAGCCAGCGGTCGAGCCAGGCTTGCAGCCGGGGCCAGGGCCGGGCCGCGAACCAAGCCGCATCGACCTGTGCGAACTGGCGCACGAAGGGCATCCACGCGGCATCGGCGAGGCGAGGCCGGTCGGCGCACAGGAAGGCCTGGGCGCGCAGCCGCGCTTCGAGTCCGTCGAGCACCGCGGCCGCTTCGGCTTGGGCGCTGCCGGCCGGCCGGTCGGGATGGCGTTCGTGGTACTTGTAGGCGTCCAGCGCCATCTTGAAGGGCCCGTCGCACTGGGCGACGAGCGCCTGCGTCAGCCCGGCGTCGCCGTCCAGCCACCCTTCGGGGTCGTGGCGGTGCAGCGCCCAGCGCATGATGTCCAGGCTTTGCTCGATCACCTCGCCGCCAGGCAGCTCCAGCACCGGCACGGTGGCCTTGGGTGAAGCGGCCAGCAGTTCGGGCGGCTTGTCGCGCAGCACCACTTCGCGCAACTCGCAGCGCTGGTCGCTCGCCGCGAGCGCCAGGCGCGCCCGGATCGCGTAGGGGCAGCGCCGGAAGGAATAGAGGACCGGCAGGCCGCTCACACCAGCCGCCGGATCGCCTTCTTGCGCCATACAAGGCGGTAGTAGGCCGCCTGCAGCAGCAGCATGCTGCCGAAGGAGGCCGGGTACGCGATCCACACGCCCGACAGCCCGATGCGGTGGCTCATGAACCAGCCGACCGGCACCGACACGCACAGCACGCAGAAGATCGAGATGGCCGTGGGCACCAGCACCGTGCCGCTGGCCCGCATGATCCCCGACAGTGCGGAGGCCATGCCGAAGACCACCAGGCTCCACAGCATGATGTGCAGAAGCTGCTGCGCCACGTCGATGACGGCCGGGTCGGTGATGAACCAGCCCATCAGCGGCCGCGAGAAGAGGTAGCCCAGCAGCACCAGTGCGCCGGTGAGCACGAGGTTCATCATCAGCGCCGTGCGCGTGATGGCGCCCAGCCGGTCGACCCGGCCCGCACCGATGGCCTGCGCGCCGAGGATCGAGGCGGTGATCGCGATCGAGATGGCCGGGAACTGCACGTACGCCACCACCTGGTTCACCGCGCCGTAGGCGGCCGTGGCGTGCGAGCCGAAGCCGTTGACCAGGCCCAGCAGCACCAGCTCGGCCAGCGCGACGACGATCATCTGCACGCCGGTGGGCACGCCCACCTTGAGGATGGCCTTGAGCAGTTGCGGCCGGATGCGCAGGTGCCGCACGAAGTCGGCATCGGGCGCCAGCGGGCTCTTCTTGCGCCGCAGGTACCAGCCCAGCCACAGCGTGGCGACGACGAAGGCGACCACGGTTGCGCACGCGCCGCTGGCGACACCCATCTGCGGCAAACCGCCCCAGCCGCGGATGAGCGCGGGCGTGAGCACCAGGCCCACGGCGGTGGAGATGAGCAGCGTGAACAGCGGCGTGACCGTGTCACCCACGCCGCGCAGCATGGCCGTCGAGAGCAGGAACACGAACAGGCCCGGCATCGCGATCAGGATGATGCGCGCGTAGCGCGTGGCATCGGGCAGGATGTCGGCGGGCGTGCCCAGCGCGTTCAGCATGGGCTGCGTGAAGATGCCACCGAAGAGCGCGACCAGGAGGCCGAGCGCCACCACCACGGTGAGCGCCGTGCCGGCCACGGCGCGCGCTTTTTCGCGGTCCTGCGCGCCCCAGGCCTGGCCGATCAGCACCGAGGCGCCGCCGCCCAGGCCGATGGTGAAGGCGATGAAGAAGAACATCACCGGGAAGAAGCCGGACACCGCCGCCAGCGCCTGCACGCCGATCATCTGGCCGATGTAGACGTTGTTGAGCGTGCCCGACAGCGACTGCAGGATGTTCGACAGCAGCATCGGCGCCAGGAAGAACAGGAAGGTCTGCCACAGCGGCTTGTCGCCGGCGATGGCCACCGGCCGGCCTCTTGCAGGGGCGGGCGCGGTGGCAGCCGGCGGCACGGGGTCGGCCACGGCGGTGGGCGGCGCCACGGTCTCGCCCGCCACGCGGGCGGCTTCGGGTTGCGGCAGGAACGGTTGTCCGGCGCTCATGCGGACACCGCCTCTGCGGTGACGGCGCATGTGCGTGGCCCGGCCAGCGTCGGGCGGCCGGCCCCTTGGGGGCCGTGGATCGGATGAAGGGTGCGCATCAGGGAGAGAGAGATTCAGGCATCGGCGCCCGGGGCGGGCGCATTCCACGCCGGGGCCGCCAGGCCGCGGACGAACTCGGCGACGTCGGCCGGCCAGTCGCTCACGTAGCTGTTGAAACGCGCGCGCTCGCCGGCGAAGAGCGAGCGGGCCGCTTCCTCGAAGCCCGGCAGCTCGCTGCCCAGAACGCTCATCACGCGGTAGGCCGCCTCGCGTGCGGCGCGCACCTGGTCGCGCTCGGCATAGGTGCGCCGGGCCTCGTCGATCAGGCGCCGAAGCGCGACGGAAGCACCGCCAGGTTGGCGGCTGAGCCAGTCCCAGTGCCGCGGCAGCAAGGTGACCTCGCGGGCAACCACGCCCAACTTGGGACGTCCGACGCCGCGCGCCGGTGCATCCTCGACGCTCGGTGCGAGCTTGGCGTCCGGGCGCGGGTCGAATTCGACGCGCTCACCGGTCTCGGCGTCGAACACCAGGGCGCCCGCCACGTCCTCGCGCGCGCGCAGCGCGGCAAGCACCTCGTCGCGGCGACCGCGCGCAACGCGGCGGTGCGCCACGAAGGCAATGAGGGTGGGGGCGGGAGGAGGGTCGGAGCTCATGGTGAAAATTCTACCCGGGCTTAAATGATCAATGCAATACACCCGGGTGAAAATTGCATATTTCTGCGCCAAATCGGTGCTCGCCGCCCAGCGCACGGGCGCGTGCAGCTATGAATTCCATAGCAGCGGCCCTGTCCGACAGCGCGGCGTTCGGCTTTGGGCAGAATCGCGGCCATGCGCTGTCCTCGCTTCGTCCCGCACTTGCCACGGCCCGCCGTCCCTTGGGGCGGTGCTGCCCATCCGGGGCGCGGGCGTCGATGAAACAGCTCACGGGCCTTGTCGTCTGCGAGGGCTGCGACGCGGTCTACCGCCGGCCGGACCTGCGCCCACGCGAGGTGGCCCGCTGCCTGCGCTGCGGCACCGAGCTGGCCCGCCATCGCGGCGCACAGGAAAGACGCATGGTGCCGCTGACCGTGGCCTGCCTGATCCTGTTCGCCATTGCCAACCTTTTTCCCATCGTGGAGATCGAGCTGCAGGGCCTGACCAGCCAGACCACGCTGGTCGGCGCCGTGATCGCGCTGAGCGGGGAGGGCATGTCGCTGGTGGCGATGCTGGTTCTGGCCACCACGCTGCTGTTCCCGCTGACGCAATTGCTCATCCTGCTGTACCTGCTCGGCCCGCGCCGCAGGGGGCGCCGTCCGCGGGGCTTCCAGGGCCTGGTGCGCCTGCTGCAGTCCCTGCGGCCCTGGGGCATGGTGGAGGTGTTCCTGCTCGGCGTGCTGGTGGCGGTGATCAAGCTCTCCGGGATGGCCACCGTGGTGGCGGGGCCTGCACTCTGGGCCTTTGTCGGCCTCACGGTGCTGCTGACCGTGGTCGTTTCCTTCGACCCGCGCGCGCTGTGGGAACTGAGCTTCGACGACGTGCCGGAGCCGGCTGCATGAACGGTACCCCGCCGTCCGATGCCGCTCGCCGCGAAGCTTCGGGCGCATCCGCACGCCGCGCCAGCATTCTGCGGGCGCGGGCCGCTGCGCTGGCGGCACGCGCCACCCCGCACACCTGCGTGCACGACGGCGAGGGCGACATCGCAACCGCTCGCCAACTGGGCCTGTGCGAATGCCACCGCTGCGGCGCCGTGTGGCAGGACGCGCAGGACGGCGAGCACTGCGAACGCTGCGGCGCGCGCCTGCGCCATCGCAAGACCGACAGCATCCGCCGCACCTGGGCCTTGCTCATCTCGGCGGCGATCATGTACCTGCCCGCGAACCTGCTGCCGGTGATGATCACCAGAAGCCTGTTCGGCACGCAGCAGGACACCATCCTGAGCGGCGTCATCTATTTCTGGGTCTCGGGTTCGTACGGTCTGGCGGCCCTGATCTTCACGGCGAGCTTCCTGGTGCCGCTGTTCAAGCTGGCGGCACTGTTCGTGCTGGTGGTGCTGGCGCAGCGCCGCAGCACGTGGCGCCAGCACGAACGGGCCCGGCTGTACCACGGGCTGGAGTTCATCGGCCGCTGGTCGATGCTCGACGTGTTCGTGGTGTCGCTGCTGGCGGGGCTGGTGCAGATCAAGGGCTTCGCGGTCATCACGGCGGGCGTGGGCATCGGTGCCTTTGCCGCGGTGGTGGTGCTGACGATGCTGGCCTCGCTGAGCTTCGACCCCCGCCTGACCTGGGACACCGAGCCCGCCCCTTCACCCGACAACGCGGCGCCCCCTGCGCCGATCGCTGCACGAGAGTCCATCGCATGAACGAAGAAGCCCCTCCGCCCGCGGGCGTCCAGCCCGCCGCCCCGCGCGTGACGCGCCGGCGCGACTGGGTGCCTTCGCTGATCTGGCTCATCCCGATCGTCGCGGCGCTGGTCGGCATCACCCTGGTGGCCAAGATCCTCTGGAACCGCGGGCCCGAGATCGTGCTGAGTTTCAAGACGGCCGAGGGCCTGGAGGCCGGCAAGACCGCGGTGAAGTACAAGGACGTGCAAATCGGCACCGTCCAGGCAATCCGCCTGGCGCGCGACCGCTCCCACGTGCGTGTGCAGGTGCAGCTCAACAAGGAAGCAGCCGATGGTTTCACCGCCAAGGACGCGCGCTACTGGGTGGTGCGCCCGCGCCTGGACACCTCGGGCATCTCGGGCCTGACGACGCTGCTGTCGGGCGCCTACATCGGTGCCGACGCCGGGACCGTCGACGAGACCACCGACGAGTTCGAGGGCCTGGAGCTGCCTCCCATCGTCACGCGCGACCTCAGCGGCCGGCAGTACACGCTGCGGGCGCGCGACATCGGCTCGCTGGACATCGGCTCGCCGGTGTACTTCCGGCGCATCAAGGTGGGGCAGGTGTCGTCCTTCGACCTCGACGGCGACGGCCGCGGCGTGACGATGCGCATCTTCGTCAATGCACCCTACGACAAGTTCGTCGGCGCGAACACGCGCTTCTGGCATGCCAGCGGCCTGAACGTGCAGCTGGGCGCCAGCGGGCTCACGGTGCGCACGCAGTCGCTGGCGACCATCCTGCTCGGCGGCGTCGCATTCGCGGCGCCCGACGACGCGATGGGCCCGGTGGCGCAGGAGAACACGGCCTATGCACTCGCCGACGACGAGACCACGGCCATGAAGGAGCCCGACGGCCCCTCGCAGACGATGCTGATGTACTTCAACCAGTCGCTGCGCGGCCTGGCGCCGGGCGCTCCGGTCGACTTCCGCGGCATCATTCTGGGCGAGGTGAAGTCCATCGGTGTGCAGTTCGACCGCACCGGGCGCGAGTTCCTGATGCCGGTGCTCATCACCATCTATCCCGACCGCCTGCGTCGCGCCGCGGTGGCGAGCGGGCAGGCGCCGGCGGAGTCGAAGTATTCGCAGGAGGAACGGCTGCGCTTCCTCATCGGCAAGGGCCTGCGCGCGCAGCTGCGCACCGGCAACCTGCTGACCGGCCAGGTGTACGTGGCCCTGGACTTCTTCCCCAAGGAGAAGCCGGTGAAGTTCGACCCGTCCGCCAACCCGATCCAGTTGCCCACGGTGCAGAACAGCCTCGACGAGATCCAGTCCCAGGTCCAGGAGATCGCGGCCAAGGTCAACAAGATTCCCTTCGAGGAGATCTCCAACGACCTGCGCAAGACCCTGCGCACGCTCGACAAGACCCTCACCGCGGCCGAGAGCACCGTCACCCGCATCAACAACGACGTGACGCCGGAAATCGCCGCCGCCATGAAGGACGCACGCAAGACCATCAACAGCGCCGACCGCACGCTGGCGGAAGACTCGCCGCTGCAGCAGGACCTGCGGCAAACGCTGCAGGAGCTCACGCGCACGGCCGGGTCGATCCGCGTGCTGACGGACTATCTGGAACGTCACCCCGAATCGCTGCTTCGCGGCAAACCGGACGACACAAAGAAATGAAGCCTTTCCTCATCGCCGGCTGTGCCATGGTCGCGCTGCTGTCCGCCTGCTCGGCGCCCGTCACGCGTTACTACACCCTGGCCGACCCCGCCGCGGTGACCGCGCCACGCAACACCACGCCGCTGTTCATCGAGCTCGCGCCGCTGGCCTTGCCCGAGCGGCTGGCGCGGCCACAGATGGTGGTGCGCAAGGCCGGTGCCGCCAGCACCGAGGTCGACGTGCTGGAGCAGCACCGGTGGTCGTCGTCCTTCGAGAGCGAGTTGCGCGATGCGTTGGCCAGCGGCGTCGCAGCACGCCTGGGCGCGGCGGATTCCACCCGTGGTGGCCGCCAGACCGGCCAGCCGGCGTGGCGCATCGCGGTCCAGGTGCGGCAGTTCGACGCCATCGACGGCACGCGCGTCGATGCGGCCCTGAGCTGGACCCTGCGGCGCACCGACGCCGACCGCAGCGCGGCATGCCAGTGGTCGGCCAGCGAACCTGCCGGGGCTGGCATCGACGCGTTGGCCCAGGCGGCCCAGCGCCTCACGGCGAAGGCGTCGGAGGCCATCGCTCGCCATGTGGCCGCCGCGCAGTCGGGCGCACTGGCCGACTGCAGGGTCTGAGAGAAAAAGCCGAAGGTCCGAGCCGACCGACGGCGGCGGGCGTCGGCCTCCTGGCGGTCGCTCAGCCCGTGCGGCGCCACCAGCGCCGCACGCCGAGCCGCCAGGCGCGCACGCGCCGCCACGGCTCGCTGTCCCGCACGCGCGCCAGCACGGCGTCCTTCCACGCCTTCCAGCGCGGATACCAGCGGGCGAACCACGCTAGGCGCATGAGCGTCGGCTGGACCAGCTGAAACAGCCGTGCCAGCACGGCCGTGCCCAGCAGCTTGGCCCCGCCGAGCAGCAGCAGTCCCGTGAGGTAGTGGCCGCCGCCGAAGAGCGCGAGGGCGATCAGCTTGACCGGCACCAACGCCAGCATCGGCACGCCGAAGGCCAGCAATGCAGCCCACGGCGGCAACCCGCGCACCCAGGCTTCCAGACGCGCCCACAGCGGCAGCCGGGCAAGTCGCCCGACCAGCGCGGCGAGCGGCTCCCAACCCCATTCCTCGAACAGCAGCAGCGGGATCAGCAGGGCTGTGCCGATGGCGCGCAGAAGGCGTTTCATGGCGCCGAGCCTAACCGCAGGCCGGGACGGTGCCCTATGGCAAACTTCCGCGCTTTTCCCCAGGGCAGACCCGAAGAAAGCATGCAGAAGATCATTCGCCAGATCGCCACCGAGCTGAAGGTGGGCGAGCACCAGGTGCAGGCCGCGACGGACCTGCTCGACGGCGGCGCCACGGTGCCCTTCATCGCGCGCTACCGCAAGGAGGCCACGGGCGGGCTGGACGACGCACAGTTGCGCGAGCTGGAGGTGCGCCTGACCTACCTGCGCGAACTGGAGGATCGCCGCGGCGCGGTGCTCAAGGCCATCGACGAGCAGGGCAAGCTGACCGATGCGTTGCGCATCGCGATTGCCACCGCACCGACCAAGCAGGAGCTGGAAGACATCTACCTGCCCTTCAAGCAGAAGCGCCGCACCAAGGGCCAGATCGCGAAGGAATTCGGGATCGAGCCGCTCGCCGACAGGGTGCTGGCCGATCCCACACTGGACCCGGCCGTGGAGGCGCAGGCCTTCCTCAAGCCGGCGACGACGCTGGACGACGGGAAGCCGGGCCCGGATTTCTCGACCGTGCCCGCCGTGCTCGACGGCGTGCGCGACATCCTCTCCGAACGCTGGGCCGAGGACCCGGTGCTGGTGCAGTCGCTGCGCGAATGGCTGTGGGCCGAGGGCCTGCTCAAGTCTTCGCTGGTGGCGGGCAAGGATGAGAACCATCCCGACGTCGCCAAGTTCCGTGATTACTTCGACTACGACGAGCCCATCGGCCGGGTGCCCTCGCACCGCGCGCTGGCAGTGTTCCGGGGCCGGCAACTGGAGGTTCTCGATGCCAAGCTGGTGCTGCCGGTCGATCCGGAGCCGGGCAAGCCCACCATCGCCGAAGGCCGCATCGCGCTGCACCTGGGCTGGAGCCACGCGGGCCGCAAGGCCGACGACCTGATCCGCAAGTGCATCGCCTGGACCTGGCGCGTGAAGCTGAGCCTGTCGAGCGAGCGCGACCTGTTCACCCGGCTGCGCGAAGAGGCCGAGAAGGTCGCCATCAAGGTCTTTGCCGACAACCTGCGCGATCTGCTGCTGGCAGCGCCGGCGGGCCCGAGGGTGGTGATGGGCCTGGACCCGGGCATCCGCACCGGCGTGAAGGTGGCGGTGGTCGATGCGACCGGCAAGCTGGTCGAGACGGCGACCGTGTTCCCGCACGAACCGCGCAAGGACTGGGAGGGCTCGCTGCACACGCTGGGCAAGCTGTGCGCCAAGCACGGCGTGAACCTCATCGCCATCGGCAACGGCACCGCCAGCCGCGAGACCGATAAGCTTGCAGGAGACGTCATCAAGCTGGTGGCCAAGCTCGCCCAATCCGTTCAGGCCCCTGCAACCGTTCAGGCTGAGCCTGTCGAAGCCCGGGGCGGCGCTTCGACAGGCTCAGCGCGAACGGGCGGTGGGGTGCAAACGGGTGGGGGCGTGCAAACCGTGGCGGAGATTCAAAAGGTGGTGGTGAGCGAGGCGGGTGCGTCCGTCTACAGCGCAAGCGAATTCGCCTCGCAGGAGATGCCCGACGTCGACGTGAGCCTGCGAGGCGCCGCGAGCATCGCGCGGCGCCTGCAGGATCCGCTGGCCGAGCTGGTGAAGATCGATCCCAAGAGCATCGGCGTGGGCCAGTACCAGCACGACGTGAACCAGAGCGAGCTCGCCCGCACGCTGGTGGCCGTGGTCGAGGACTGCGTGAACTCGGTGGGCGTGGACCTCAACACCGCCAGCGTGCCGCTGCTCAGCCGCGTCTCGGGCCTCACGCCGAGCGTGGCCAAGGCGGTGGTGCGCTGGCGCGAGGCGAACGGCGCCTTCGCCACCCGCAAGCAGTTGCTGGAGGTCACCGGTTTCGGCCCCAAGGCCTTCGAGCAGAGCGCAGGTTTCCTGCGCATCCGCGGCGGCGCCGACCCGCTGGACATGACCGGCGTGCACCCCGAGACCTACCCGCTGGTCGAGAAGATCATCCAGACCACCGGCAAGCGGGTGGCGGAACTCATGGGCCGCGCGGAGATGCTGAAGACGCTCAAGCCCGAGCTCTTCGCCAACGAGAAGTTCGGCGTGATCACCGTCAAGGACATCCTGGGCGAACTCGAGAAGCCCGGTCGCGACCCGCGCCCCGACTTCAAGGTGGCTCGGTTCAACGACGGCGTGGAGGACATCGCCGACCTGCAGGAAGGCATGATTCTCGAGGGTACCGTGAGCAACGTGGCTCAGTTCGGCGCCTTCATCGACCTGGGCGTGCACCAGGACGGCCTGGTCCACGTGAGCCAGCTGAGCCACAAGTTCGTCAACGATGCGCGCGAGGTCGTCAAGACCGGCGACATCGTCAAGGTGAAGGTGATGGAGGTCGACGTGGCGCGCAAGCGGATCGGCCTGTCGATGAAGCTCGACGCCGCACCGGCGCGGAGAGACAGTCCGCGCGAGAACCGCTTCGAAGGGGCAGGGCGCGGCCAGCAGGGTTACGGCTCGCGCCGCGACAGCGCCCCGCAGCCGGCGGGTCAGATGGCGAGTGCATTTGCGAAGCTGCAGGGGCTGCGCAAATAGGCTGCGTCAGAAGGCGCGGGAATCTAGCGATTTATCCTTTCAAGAAAATTTCATGAAGATCGGCAAGTAGTTGATAGAAAAGGGATTTGATGGAGAATATCTTCTCAATAATCTTTTCAGACTCATGCCGGCCGCTACCGTTTCCGTGGACACGCTTCGCCAGCGCCTGGGCGTCCAGGCGCCCGTCGGTGCCGCCGAGCTGGCCTCAGTGCTCGGCGTCAGCGTGCCGACGGTGCATCGCCTGCTGGGGCGGCTGGCGCCGGACGAGTTGGTCACGGCGGGGCGCGCACGTCGCACCCGCTATGGCCTGTCGCGGGCCCTGCGCGGCGGGCCGACCCGCCTGCCTGTCCATGCGGTCGACGCTGACGGGCGCCTCCAGGTCCTGAGCGCGCTGAAGCCGCTGCGGCCCGAAGGCCATTGGCTGGACTTGTCCGGCACGGATTGGCCGGTGCCCGACGATGCGACCGATGGCTGGTGGCCCGGCCTGCCATATCCGCTGCAGCAGATGCGCCCGCAGGGCTACATGGGCCGGCAGTTCGCGCGCGCCGAGCATCGCCGCCTCCAGGTGCCCGCCGATGTGGCGCGCTGGAGCGACGACGACGCGCTCTTTGCCATGAGCCAGGCCGGCAGCGACCTCAGCGGCAACCTCATCGTCGGCGAGGCCGCCACCGAGCTGTGGCTCGCCGAGCGCGCGGCGGGCGTCGAGCCGGTACCGCCGGGCAGTCTGCCAGCGCACTACCTTGACCAGGCGGAGCTCGCGGTGTCCGCCGGCGTGGCCGGTTCCAGCGCGGCGGGCGAGTTCCCCAAGTTCACGGCGCGGCGCGACCTCGACGGCGCGGCGACGCCACACGTCATCGTCAAGTTCTCTGGCGCAGAGAATTCCGCCACGGTGCGGCGCTGGTCCGACCTGCTCGTTTGCGAGCACCTGGCGCTCGCTCATGTCGGGACGCTGTCCGGCCTTCGCGCGGCCCGCAGCCGGGTGCTGGAGGCGGGGGGGCGCACCTTCCTCGAAGTCGAGCGTTTCGACCGCCACGGTGAGGCCGGCCGCAGCCCGCTGGTGGCGCTGGACGTCGCCAATGCCGCGTTCATCGGCAGTCCGAGCGCCGACTGGCCTCTGTTGCTGGCACGTCTGGGCGCCCTCGGCCTGGTCGACGACGATACGCAAGCAGCCGTGCAGCGCCTCTGGTGGTTCGGCCGCCTGATCGCCAACACCGACATGCATACCGGCAACCTGGCCTTCGTGCCCGTCGCCGGCCGGCTGCAGCTGGCGCCGGCCTACGACATGCTGCCCATGCGCTTCGCCCCGCTGCCCGGTGGCGAACTGCCCGCGCGCGGGGTCGAACTGGCGCTGCCCGCGCCGGCCCAGCGCGCGGCTTGGCTGGAGGCGTGCACCGCTGCGCTCGGGTTCTGGCGCGAGGCCGCCGGCGACGCGCGCATCGGCGATGCCTTCCGTGCCGTATGCGCCGAGCACGCGGCCGCGCTGACTCGCCTGCAGGATCGGGCATGACGCCGGCCCGCAACGCGGCGGGCACTGCTCTTGCACAATCCCGATCCGCCATGAAAGCCCTGCGCCTCTATGCCGGCCCTGCCGCGCGCGCCCACATTGCCGAACACGGCCTGTCGCCGGCCGACGTGCGGGTCATCCCCGGCGCGGCAGGCGGGCCCAAGGGCCTAATCCTCGGCCCGCTCGACCGCTTTCTCTTCGGCGAATGGCTGCCGCAGTCCAGCCAGCCGGTGGACTTCGTGGGTGCATCGATCGGCGCCTGGCGCCTGGCCACCGCTTGCCTCGACGATCCCGCCGAGGCTTTCGCCCGCTTCGAGCGCGACTACGTGCAGCAACGCTTCGACACGCCGAAGGGCGGCAAGCGCATGGGCGCGGCCGAGGTCAGCGCCAATTTCGCGCGCAGCCTCGACGGCTTCTTCGGTGGCCGAGCCGGCGAGGTGCTGGCCCACCCGCGCTACCGGCTCCATATCGTGACCGCCCGCGGACGCCACATCCTGGGCCGCGAGGGCAGTGCGCGCACGGTGGCGGGCTATCTGGGCGCGTTCGCCAGCAACAGCGTGAGCCGCCGCAGCCTGGGCGCATGGCTGGAGCGCTGCGTGTTCTCCACGCCGGGTTCGGTCCTGCCGTTCGACACCCTGGATTTCCGCACGCGCCGGGTCGAGCTGGTGGAAGGCAATTTCCAGCCCGCGCTGCAGGCGTCGTGCTCGATCCCCTTCGTGCTGCAGGCGGTGCACGACATTCCCGGTGGCCCACCCGGCGCCTACTGGGACGGCGGCATCACCGACTACCACCTGCACCTGAAGTACAGCAACGCCGACGGCATCGTGCTGTACCCGCACTTCCAGAAGGCCGTGGTGCCGGGCTGGCTGGACAAGGGACTCAAGTGGCGGCACCGCGCCTCGTCGTTCCTGGACCGGATGGTCGTCGTTGCGCCCGACCCCGACTGGGTGCGCACGCTGCCGCGCGGCAAGCTGCCCGACCGCACCGATTTCACCGGCTACGCCGGCGACGGCAACGCGCGCATCGCGGCCTGGACCACCGCGGTGGGCGAGGCGGGGCGGCTGGCCGACGAGTGGGCCGAATGGCTGCACCGCCCCGATCCCGCTCGCGTGGCGCCGCTGTGAATTGCCGGGCCTGGGCTGGCCGCTGCGCTCACATGGCGCTTTCCAGCATCTCCCGGTAGTCCTCGCGCGAGGCCAGGCGCGGGTTGGTCTTGTGGCAGTGGTCGGCCATCGCGCCGTCGATGATCTTGTCGAACATCGCGGGCGTGACGCCCACCTCGGCCAGGCCCTTGGGCAGGCCCAGGCGGGCGTTCATGTCGCGAATCGCTTCTCCGATGTCGCCGGGCTGGTCGAGGTGCATGGCGCGCGCCATGCGCTGCAGGCGCAGCTCCTTCTGCACCGACTCGGCGCCGGCATTGAAGCGGATCACCGCCGGCAGGAAGAGGGCGTTGAGCGTGCCATGGTGCAGTCGCGGGTCGACGCCACCCAGGCTGTGGCTGAGGCTGTGTACGCAGCCCAGCCCTTTCTGGAAAGCCATCGCGCCTTGCATCGAGGCGCTCATGAGGTTCAACCGCGCCTCGCGGTCGCTGCCGTCCTGGGTGGCGCGCTCGATGTGGCCCCAGGCGCGCTCCAGGCCGTCGAGCGCGATGCCGTCGGCGGGGGGGTTGAAGGCGGCCGCCATGAAGGTTTCCATGCAGTGCGCGATCGCATCCATGCCGGTCGCGGCCGTGAGCCTGGGCGGCAGCCCGAGCGTGAGCTCCGGGTCGCAGATGGCGGCCTTGGGCATGAGGAACCAGCTGTGGAAGCCGAGCTTGCGGTGGTCGTCGACGATGACGATGGCCCCGCGTGCCACTTCGCTGCCGGTGCCGGCGGTGGTGGGCACGGCAATCAGCGGCGCCACGGCATCGGTGATCTTCGGCGAGCCGCCCTCGATGGTGGCGTAGGTCTTGAGCGGCCCCTCGTGCGTGGCGGCGATGGCCACGCCCTTGGCGCAGTCGATGGCCGAGCCGCCGCCGACGGCGATCAGGCCATTGCAATGGCCGCTGCGGTACAGCGCGACAGCGGCGCGCACGGCCGCCTCAGTGGGGTTGGAAGGCGTGTCGTCGAACACGGTGTATTCCAGGTCGCCCAGCGCATCGAGTGCCTTCTGCAGGATGCCGGCGGCGCGCACGCCCTTGTCGGTCACGACCAGTGGCCGCGTGATGCCGATGCGCACGCATTCGTCGGCCAGGAGGCGGACGGCGCCGAAATCGAACTGGATCTGCGTGAGGTATTGGATGAGGGCCATGGAGCAGGAGAGGGCAACGATAGGATGCGGGGAGCCTAACAAAGAGGACGACGCTGTGACCATCCCGAGAAACCTTGCATGGCGCCGCACACGGGCCTGACCCCGCGCATGGCCGGCGTGGTCGAGCGCATGGCTCGCGCCAGGCAGCCCCCGCTGGACGCGCTCACGCCCGAGGCGGCGAAGGCGGCCTACGAGAAGGGCGCCGGCGTGCTGGAGGTGCCCAAGCCCGTGCTCGCGCGCGTCCAAGACTTCACCGTCCCCGCGCGCGACGGGGCCGCGCTGGCGGCACGTCTGTATGCGCCGTCGCACGACGCGCTGCCCGTGCTGCTGTACTTCCATGGCGGCGGCTTCACGGTCGGCAGCATCGCCACGCATGACACGCTGTGCCGCGTGCTGGCAGCGCAAGCGGGCTGCGCGGTCGTGTCGCTCGACTACCGGCTTGCGCCGGCGCATCGCTTTCCCACCGCGGTGCACGACGCCTGGGACGCCGTGCAATTCCTGCATCGGAGCGGGGCCGCAGAACTCGCTCTCGACACCGGCCGCCTCGCGCTGGGCGGCGACAGCGCTGGCGGCACGCTGGCGGCGGTGTGTGCCATCCTGGCGCGCGATGCGGGTGTGCCTGTGGCGCTTCAGATGCTGTTCTACCCAGGCACCAGCGCGCGGCAGGACACCGACTCGTACCGTCGTTTCGCCGATGGCCCGGTGCTCACTGCGGCCTTGGTGCGCTGGTTCTTCTCGCACTACGTCGACGAGGCCGATCGCGAGGACTGGCGCTTCGCGCCGCTCAACGCCGAGGACGTGGAAGGCGTCGCGCCCGCCTGGATCGGCCTCGCCGAATGCGACCCTGCCGTCGATGACGGCGTGGCCTATGCCGACAAGCTGCGTCTGGCGGGCGTGCCGGTCGACCTGGAGATCTACCGCGGCGTGGTGCACGAGTTCCTGAAAATGGGGCGCGCGATCCCCGAAGCCCAAGCCGCGCAGACCGATGCGGCGCGGGCGCTGCGCGAGGCTTTCAGCCGCTGAGCGCACCCCGGCCGGTCCAGACCGGCCGGCTGACGCACATGCGCCAACGGCAGCGGCGCACGCGGGCTATCCTCGCCCGCTTCCTTCCGCCCCAGAGACAAGACCTCAGAAAGGCCCGCCATGCAACGCTCGGACTTCCGCTTCTTCCACCGCCTGCGTGTGCGCTGGGCCGAGGTGGACATGCAGAAGATCGTCTTCAACGCCCACTACCTCATGTACTTCGACACCGCGATCGCCGACTACTGGCGCGCGCTGGCGCTGCCCTACGAAGAGGCGATGCACGCCCTCGAGGGCGACCTGTACGTGCGCAAGGCGACGGTCGACTTCCAGGCCTCGGCGCGGGTGGACGACCTGCTCGACGTGGGCATGAAGTGCACCCGCATCGGCAACTCGTCGATGGCCTTCACCGGCGGGCTGTTCCGCCAGAACGAGTTCCTGGTGGGCTGCGAGCTGGTCTACGTGTTCGCCGATCCGGCGACGCAGACCTCGCGGCCCGTGCCGCAGGCGCTGCGCGACATCCTGGCGGGCTACGAGGCCGGTGAGACCATGATCGAGGTCGTGACCGGCGGCTGGGACGCCCTGGGCGAGGGCGCCAGCGCCCTGCGTCGGCAGGTCTTCATCGAGGAACAGCAGATCCCGAAGGAACTGGAATGGGACGAGCACGATGCCGTGGTGACCCACGCCGTGGCCCGCAACCGCCTTGGCCAGGTCGTCGCCACCGGCCGCCTGCTGCCGGGCGAGGGCGGCGTGGCCCGCATCGGCCGCATGGCCGTGCACCGTGTGCTGCGCGGCGAAGGCCATGGCGAGGCGGTGCTGCGTGCACTGGAGGACGTGGCTCGCGCACGCGGCGACCGGGCCGTCGCCCTGCATGCCCAGCGCAGCGCCGAGCGTTTTTACGCCCGCATCGGCTATGCGCCGGTGGGCGAGCCCTTCGAGGAAGCGGGCATCCCGCACATCGAGATGGAGCGCGCCCTGCGCTGAGGATGCGTTGCTCCTGGCTGGGAGCCGCCCGCCTGCTTGGCGCGGACTCGGCGGTGTGGCTCAGTAGCGGTTCGGCGGGTCCGGGACGTAGCCGAAGCTGGAACCCGGAAAGGGTGAGGGCCGGCGCGGAGGCGGCGATGGGATGATGCCAGCCGCCACGAGGTTTTCGCGGCCGTCGTAGCGGATGCGCACCAGTTCGTCGGGCGAACGGCTGGCACGCTCGAACTGCGTATGGCCGACGTAGGAGGTCTCGCGCCGGCCATGCCCGGTGCCCAGGCTGGGCGATGCGGGCGCCACCGACTTCGCAGCGGCATCCGCCGATCCCATGGGCGCCGGCGACTCCGCCGCCGGTGGCGCCGCCTCGGCACGTCGCTCGCGCTCGTCACCGGCGTGGTCGGTTGACCCGGGCCGGCGCGCCACCGGCGGCGCCCACTGCGGGACGGGTGCTGCGCGCTCGCGAAACACCGCGACGCCGATCACGCCGACGTCGTCGGGGCGGCCGGTGCGGCTGGCGTAGGAATTGGCCTGGGCCGTGAACTCGAAGGCCGCCACCTGCGCGTCGCTCTTGCGCCAGCCGGTGATGTCGGCGCGCTCGCCGGCATCGAGCACGTAGCCGTTCTGCGCCAGCGCGGCGGTCTCGCCGCTCACCACATTGACGCCGTCGACCGACATCACGGCCATGAGGCGCCCGCCCTGGGTGTTGCGCACGCGGATGGCGTAGCGCGCGCCGGGCATGCCGGCCACCCAGTACTCGCCGCCGTGCCGGTACACAGGAAGCTCGCGGCCGCTGCTGCGGTCCACGATGCTCACCTGGATCAGGGCGCCGAGCCGGCTGTCGGGTGGCGGCGGCACGGTGTGCGCACCGGCGGCGCTGGTGGCCAGGGCCGCCAGGCCGAGGCATGCGGCTAGCGCGGTGTCGAAGGTTCTGCGGTTCATGGTCCTGTCCTCTTGCATCGGGTGGTCGATGCGCGTTCTACGGCGCAGCCGCAGGAACGGGGTCAGGCGCAATCAAAAATTTCGCCGCCGGGAAATTGATGACTGCTCGCACATGTGAGGGCGCTCGTTGCAGGCCCTCTTGGCCCGCAAAACGGCGCCCTACGCGACGGGCTCAGATGTCGTCGCGCAGCGGGTAGGGCAGGGGTTCGATCGTCAGCGCCGGCCCGTCGGCAGCCCCGGCGTGCAGGCTGCCCGACTCGAGCGCGGCAATTTGCATCGACACCATCGCCGCCCAGCCGCCACCAGGCGCAGCTGCCGCCTGCGCCACGATGCCGACGGGCTGCTCGGCGTCCCCGGCTGCGAACACCTCCTGGCCGGCAGCCAGCGGCGCGTCTGCCCGTACCAGGTAGGCGCGGCGCTTGAGGGTGCCCCGGAACTGGCTGCGTGCCACCACCTCCTGGCCGGGGTAGCAGCCCTTCTTGAAGTTCACGCCGCCCACCGATTCGTAGTTCAGCATCTGCGGGACGAACGCGTCGACCACGGGCGTGCTGATGGTCACGACGCCGCTGCGCACCTCGCACCAGGCCCAGGTCGCAGTATCGAGCGGCTCGCCCTGCGGTGCGGGCGCGGCGGCCGGACCGATCCACAGGGCGCGCGGCACGCCATCGGCCGGGTAGAGCGCGACGGCGTGGGCCTCGCCCAGCGCCGTGCAGCGCCAGGGCAGGGCGCCGGCATCGACGTCGTTGGCGGCCAGGGCCGCACCGGCCAGGCCGCGCACGGCGACCTCGGCGCTGGCGTCGCTCAGCTTGACCTTGGCGCGCAGCACGTACATGGACAGCCGCTTGAGCGTGGCGGCCAGCAGGTCGCGGCTGCACACGAGCAGGATGAGCTCGGGTGCGGCGCGCAGCCCGATGAAGCTGGCGATCATGCGGCCCTTGGGCGTGCACAGCGCCGCCAGCCGGGCATCGTGGGCGTCCATCAGCACGAAATCCTGGGTCAACTGGCCGTGCAGGAAGGCCGCGGCATCGGGGCCTTCGGCGCGGATGACGCCAAGGGTTTCGAGCATGGGCGTCACGCCCTGCAACAGGGAACTTGAAAGGGGCGCAGTCATCGCTGAATTATCATGGGCCGCTCCGGTCCACAGGCCCTGCAGGGCTTCCCGTCCGGCCGCCGGATACCCCGCTTTTTTGCCCGCCCGACACCGCCTGCCGCCGTGCGACGTTTCTTCCTCACGATCTTCCTGCTTGCCGCGCTGTGCGTGCTCGGTGCCGGCGCCGCGGCGCTGTGGTGGCTGCACCAGCCGCTGAAGCTGCCCGCCCCCAGCGTCGACCTCTCGGTCGAGCCCGGCACCACGCCGCGCGGCGTGGCGCAGGCGGTGGCCGACACCGGCACGGCCGTCAACCCGCAGCTGCTGTACTGGTGGTTCCGCTTCTCGGGGCAGGACAGGCAGATCCGTGCGGGCAGTTATGAGCTCGACCGGGGCATGACGCCACGCACCCTGCTGGCCGTGCTGGTGCGCGGTGAGGAAGCCACCCGCAGCGTGGTCCTCGTCGAGGGCTGGAATATCCGCCAGGTGCGCGCGGCGCTGGCCAAGGCCGACATGCTCAAGCCCGACTCCGCCGGCTTGAGCGACGAGCAGCTGATGGAGCGCATCGGGCGGCCCGGCGTGCATCCGGAAGGGCGCTTTTTCCCCGACACGTACACCTACTCGAAGAACTCCAGCGACGTCGCCCTGCTCCAGCGCGCCATGCGCGCGATGGACAAGAAGCTCGAGGCCGCATGGGCCGCACGCGCCAGCGACCTGCCGCTGAAGTCGGCCGACGAGGCGCTCATTCTGGCGAGCATCGTCGAGAAAGAGACCGGCAAGGCCAACGACCGGGCCGAGGTGGCGGCCGTGTTCGTCAACCGGCTGCGCATCGGCATGCCGCTGCAGACCGATCCGACGGTGATCTATGGCTTGGGCGCGGCCTTCGACGGCAACCTGCGCAAACGCGACCTGCAGGCCGACACGCCCTGGAACACCTACACGCGCGCCGGCCTGCCGCCGACGCCGATCGCCATGCCCGGCAAGGCGGCGCTCCTGGCCGCGGTGCAGCCGGCACGCAGCCGCTCGCTCTACTTCGTGGCGCGCGGCGACGGCACCAGCCAATTCAGCGAATCGCTCGACGCGCACAACCGTGCCGTCAACAAGTACCAGCGGGGCCAGTGAGCCACACGCCATGACGCAGCCAGAGGGTCTGTTCATCACGCTCGAGGGCATCGACGGCGCCGGCAAGTCCAGCCACATCGACGCGCTGGAGGCGCTGTTCCGCGCGACCGGCCGAGAGGTGGTGCGCACGCGCGAGCCCGGCGGCACGCCACTGGCCGAGACGCTGCGCGGCCTGGTGCTGGGCGAGGCGATGGACCCGCTGACCGAGTCGCTGCTCGTCTTCGCGGCCCGGCGCGACCACGTGTTGAACGTGATCGCGCCGGCGCTGGCACGCGGCGCCGTGGTGCTGTGCGACCGTTTCACCGACGCCACCTTCGCCTACCAGGGCGCGGGACGGGGTTTCGACCTGGGGGTGCTCGGCACGCTCGAAGCCTGGGTCCAGGGCGGGCAGAACGGATCGGCCGACGTGCTGCAGCCCGCGCTCACGCTGTGGTTCGACCTGGCGCCCGAGACGGCGGCCGAGCGGCTGGCCGGCGCGCGGCTGCCCGACCGTTTCGAGGCGCAGCCGGTCGACTTCTTCCGCCGCGTGGCCGAGGGCTATGCCCGCCGTGCCGGCGCGGACGCGGCGCGCTTCGAGCGCATCGATGCCGACGCCACGCGCGAGAACGTGTGGGCACAGGTCGACGCCGCCGTGCGGCGCAGGGGCCTGCTGTGAGCGGGCCGGGCGATCAAGCACCGCCGCTGGCGCCGTGGCTCGCGCGGGCACGCGACGCACTGCTGCGCCAGCGCGGCCATGCCTGGCTGCTGCAGGGGCCGTCGGGCCTGGGCCAGTACGAACTGGCGCTCGCGCTGGCCAGCGCATGGCTGTGCGAGGAGCCGGGCCCGCAGGGCGCCTGCGGCCACTGTGCCAGCTGCCATGCCATCAAGGTGCGTACGCATGCCGATCTGTGCGTGCTGATGCCCGAGGTGGCGATGCACGAACTGGGCTGGCCGCTGGACGAGAAGGCCCAGGCCGAGATCGACGACAAGAAGCGCAAGCCCAGCCGCGAGATCCGCGTCGAGGCGATGCGCGACGCCGTGGGCTTTGCCCAGCGCACCAGCGCGCGCGGCCGCGGCAAGGTGGTGCTGGTCTACCCGGCGGAGCGCATGAACGCGATCTCGGCCAACGCACTGCTCAAGACACTGGAGGAACCCGCCGGCGACATGCGCTTCGTGCTCGCCAGCGAGGCCGCCTGGCAGTTGCTGCCCACCATTCGCAGCCGCTGCCTGGGCCATGCGCTGCCCTGGCCGCCCCCCGAGGAAGCACAGGCGTGGCTGGTGGCGCAGGGCATTGCCGCGACCGAGGCCGCCGTGCTGCTGCGCGCGGCGGGCGGACGTCCCGACGCCGCCTTGCGCCTGGCCCGCAACGGCCCGTCGCCCAAGGCGTGGGGCCTGCTGCCCAAGGCCATGCAGCGCGGCGACGTGAGTGCGCTGGCCGACCAGGCGCCGCCGGCCGCCATCGAGGCGCTGCAGAAGCTCTGCCACGACCTGATGGCCGTGCGCAACGGCGCGGCTCCGCGCTTCTTCGACGCCGCGGACCTGCCGCCCGCTCCGCCGGCGATGCCGCTGGCCCGGTGGGCGCAGTCGCTCATGAAAGCGGCGCGCACGGCCGAGCACCCCTTCAATGCCGGCCTCATGCTGGAGGCGCTTGTGAGCGAGGCGCAAAGCACCCTAAACTCGGCTGCCGTCCGCCGCCCATGAACACAACCGCCGCCCCTGCCACGCCCCGTCCCAGCGTCATCCAGCTGGCGATCAAGGAAAAGGGCGCCCTCTACGCGGCCTACATCCCGCTCTTCGCCGAGGGCGGCGTGTTCATTCCCACCACGCGCGAGTACCGGCTGGGTGACGATGTGTACGTGCTGCTGACCCTGCCGGACGACCCGCAGCGCTACCCGGTGGCCGGCAAGGTCGCCTGGATCACGCCGCAGCGTGCCGCCGGTACGAGATCGCCGGGCGTGGGCGTGCGTTTTCCGTCCGACGAGAAATCGCGCCAGCTCAAGGCCCGCATCGAAGAGGCGCTGGGTGGCACCATGGCGTCCGACCGGCCGACGCAGACGATCTGAATCCATCCTCCGGCCTGCGCGATGCGCGGCCTGCTCCACGGCGGTGTGCTCCACCGCCGTTGCTTTTTTTTCCATGTTCACCGACTCCCATTGCCATCTGACCGATCCGGACCTGTTCCCGCATCTGCAGGACGTGCGCGCCGCCATGGCAGCGGCCCGCGTCGACCGGGCCCTGTGCATCTGCACCACGCTCGAGGAATTCGATGCGGTCCAGGGGCTGGCGTCCGATTACGACAACTTCTGGGCCTCCGTAGGCGTCCATCCGGACAACGAAAACGTGAAAGAGCCGACCGTCGGCGAACTGGTGCGGCTGTCGGCGCGGCCGAAGGTGGTGGCCATCGGCGAAACCGGGCTCGACTACTACCAGATGGACGAACGCAAGGGCGGCCGGACGGTGGCCGACCTCGACTGGCAGCGCGAGCGTTTCCGCGTCCACATCCGGGCGGCGCAGCAGGTGCGCAAGCCGCTGGTCATCCACACCCGTGAAGCGTCGGCCGACACGCTGGCCATCCTGCGGGAGGAGGGCGAAGACGGGTCGGGCAGGGCGGCAGGGGGCGTGTTCCATTGCTTCACGGAAACCGCCGAGGTGGCGCGCGGGGCGCTGGATATGGGTTTCTACATTTCGTTCTCGGGCATCCTGACCTTCAAGAAGGCCGAGGAACTGCGCCAGGTGGCTGCCTTCGTGCCGCTGGACCGGATGCTGATCGAGACCGACAGCCCCTATCTCGCGCCGGTGCCGTACCGGGGCAAGACCAACAGCCCGGCCTACGTGCCCTACGTGGCGCAACAGATCGCGACGCTGAGGCAGCTGCCCGTGGAAGCCGTCGCCGCGGCCACGAGCCGCAATTTCGAAACGCTGTTCAAAGGCGTTGTCGCTTGAGAAATTACATGAAAAAGCTACTGTATCTCTTTGCCCTGTTTGCAATTTCCTGCGCGACCACTGCAGGCTCGTACGATGATTTCTTCCGCGCCGTGATCAGCGACAACGCGGGCACGGTGCGCTCGCTCATCGAGCGAGGCTTCGACCCGAACACCGTCAACGAAAAGAAGCAGACCGGGCTCATCCTCGCCCTGCGCGAGCCGTCTCCCAAAGTGGCCAAGGTGCTCATCGAATCGCCCAAGACCGACGTCAGCGCGGTCAACGGCAGCGACGAGTCGCCGCTCATGATGGCCGCGCTCAAGGGTCAGCAGGAGTTCGTGACGATGCTGATTGAGCGCGATGCCGCGGTGAACAAGACCGGTTGGGCGCCGTTGCACTACGCCGCCACGTCCGGACAGATCACGATCATGAAGCAGTTGCTCGAGGCCAGCGCATTCATCGACGCCCAGTCGCCCAACGGCACCACGCCGCTGATGATGGCCGCGATGTACGGCAGTCCCGAGGCCGTGAAACTGTTGCTCGACGAAGGCGCGGACATCGCGATGAAGAACGAGCAAGGCATGACGGCGCTGGACTTCGCCAAGCGCGGCAACCGGCCCGATGCGATTCAGATGCTGACGGCCGCAGCCGCGAAGGCGCCTCTGCCGGCAAGCAACGGCAAGTGGTGAGACGCGCGGGCTGGCGGCCTCCGGCCCCCTCACCGCTGCGCCTCTCGAAAATACAATGTGTATTATGTCAAATCACTAAGGCGTGCATTTGACCGTTGGTGACGGCGCGCCCGCCGAGCGCCGCCTTCCCTCCTGCGCTCGGCTCAGCTCTGCGGCCGTCTCGCGGCCAGCATCAGGTTGCCGCCCACGGTGTTGAAGGAGATGGTCGGCGCGCTGAAGTCGCTCAGGGGTGCGCCCAAGCCGATCTCGCCGCTGCCATGGAGCACGCATTCCTCGCGCCGCAGCGCGATCTCGCCGCTCGCGCCGATGCGGCCGTGGAAGCGGACCCAGGTGCCATAGGTGCTGATGTCGGTCAGCACGCAGCTGCCGTTGCGCGACTCCAGCCTGGCATGCAGCCGTGACACGCGCGGGTCGTTGACGACGAACTCGGCCTCGTCGACACGGCCCAGGTGGATCGGCAGCTGCTCGACGGAGAACATCGTCCGCACGTCAAGCCAGGTGAGCTCGATCTGTCCGAAGGTGGAATCGGCACCCTTTGCCGTCTGCGGCAGCGGCGACGGCATGGTCAGGAACTCGGTCACCTCTTCCTGCCAGTCGATGCGGTAGACGACCGGCATCTCGTTGCGCCCGCGGATGTTGATCGGGCCGAGGTTGCGGTGCCGGACGTCGACGTTCCCGAGCTGCACGACCACCGACTCGGTGGCCCAGACCTGTCCCGGCCCAGCCAGGTCGCTCAGGCGTGATGCCACGTTCACCGCGTCGCCGTAGCTGTCGCCGTCGACCTCCACCACCTCGCCGCTGGCGACGCCGATCTGCAGTTCCATGCGCAGGGCCGCGGGCCAGTTCTGCAGCCGCTTCTGATGTCCCCGCTGCAGTTCGAGGACCGCGGCGGTCGCCGTCACGCCATCGGCAAAGATGGCCAGCAGGCCGTCGCCCAGCTTCTTGACCACCCTGCCCTCATGGACCTCGCAGACTTTGCCGATCCACTGGGTCAGGCGCGTCACAGTTTCGGTGGCTCGGACATTGCCCATGACCTCGAACGCCCTTGTGCTTCCGGTCAGGTCCGCAAAGACAACGGTGGTGGCCATGGTGTCGGTCTGTGTGTTCTCGGTGTTGATGGCGGCGCTCCCTTGTGCGGCGCATCACCGCTCCCAAGCATCTGCACGCTGCATGAGACCGAAATTAGCACTTCGTCATACATCGTGCTTGGCGCGTTTTTTAAGCGCATCCAAGTATCACTTTGCCGTAGAACTTTGGTTCCAGTTCTTGCGACTTCACTGCATCAAAGCGAGAAATACTGTTGTTTTTAAACATGAATAAGTGTTTCCTGCTTGATCGTGAAGCGCGGCATGCTTACTGTGGTGCCACTTGCTCATTGCGCACGGCTCAGCGTCCATGGTGTCTCCCAGCAGTCTGCTTCGTCTTCTGTCCTTCTCGGCGCGTCCGCCGGCGCGGCCGAGCGCGCGCAGGATCCAGCATGTGCGTGACGCGATGCTGAAGTTGCTGCAGCGGCACGAGGGCCAGAGCTTCCACCGCGTCGCCCTGCGCATCCAGTACGCCGACGAAATGGAGTCGCTTTGGTACCTGCGGCAGGACATGCTCGCCGCGCTGAGCAACGTCTATGGCGAAGCCAGGGCGCGCCGCGAAATGCGCCCGATCAACGACCTCTTCAAGGGTTTGCTGCCGCAGGCGATGGTGGCCCGGCCGCATCACCGCTTCGCGAACTGAACGCTTAACGCTGCAAGAAAAGCGCCGCTCATGCGGCGTTTTTTCATGGGCTCAATGAACGTGCCCCGCAGCCCCGTGGTCATGCCGGGCCGGCAGACGCGCCCCGCCCTGCGCGTGGCCCCAGACCAGGAATACGTCGCGCTCGGCCATCGCCATCTCGACACGGGCGCCTACCGGGAGCAGCACCTTGGTGGGCACGTGTCCGAAAGGCAAGCCCGCCAGCACCGGCACCTTCAGCAGGCTGCGCAAGCGATCGACCACCGTCTGCAGCTTGAAACCTCGGTCGTGCGGCACGGTGCGGTAGTTGGTGAATTGGCCCAGCACGATGGCCTTCTGCCGGCCCAGCACGCCGGCATGGCGCAACTGGTCGAGCATGCGCTCGATGCGGTACGGATGCTCGCCCACGTCCTCGAGGAAGAGCACGCCCTTGTCGACCGATGGAAAGTAGGGCGTGCCCAGCAGGCTCGTGAGCACGCAGAGGTTGCCGCCCCACAAGGTGGCGCCGTGCAGGGGTTTCAGCGACACGGCCTGCGCGTCGCGCACGGGCAGCCGCCAACCGGTGCCCTCGCCGTGTCCGTTGAGCAGGTCGTCGAAGCAGGCCTCCATGATTTCGTCCGGCGTGCCTTCGGTGCCGAAGTCCTCGCCCAATGCGGGGCCCTGCCAGCTCACGGCCCCGGTCTTGGCCAGCAGCGCAAGTTGGAAGGCGGTGAAGTCGCTCAGGCCCACGAAGGCGGTGCCGCGCTCGATGGCCTTGGCCACGGCCTTGTAGGGCAGCTTGTCGAGGATGCGGGTGAGCCCATAGCCGCCGCGCGAGATGAGTGCGACGTCGGCACCGCTGGCCGCTGCGCGGGAGATGGCGGCCAGCCGCGTCGCGTCGTCGCCGGCGAATCGTTGCGAACTCGCCAGCGCGGCCTCGTCGACTTCGACCGTCAGGCCGAGGGCCTCGAGCCGCGCGACGCCACGGCGAAAAGCCGCCTTGTCGCGCACGGCGCTCGAGGGAGAGTAGATGTAGATGCTTCGCGTCACGCGCCGGAGTATCCCACCGGGCTTTGGCGCGCCTGGGCAAGCCGAGCCGCCAGGCGGGCGGCCGCGCCGGTGTCGAGGTCGTCCGTCGACACCCCTCGGGCCCCCAGCGCGCGCGGTGCCGCTTCGTGGCCGCGGTCCGGAAAGGGCGCCTGCCATGCGCGCGTGGTGTCGGCATCGGCCTGACCAAGGTCGATGGGCCACGCCGCAGTGATCCGTGGCGACCCGTGCTGCCGCAGTGCCTGCACCAGCGGGCCGGTGTCGGGGTGGTGGACGACGGCGAGTTGCTGCACGCCCAGGCGCTGCAGCCACTCGCGCAACACCTCTGCATGCCAAGCCGGTGTGTGGGTCGCAGCGCGCTTGGGTTTGTCGCTGCGCCCGAAGCCGATCAGGTCCGGCACCAGCACGCGCCAGCCGGGCAGCAAGGGCAGAAGATGGCGAAAGAGAAAACCCCACTCGCCCCAGCCGTGGAGCGCCAGCAGCACGGGCGCCTCGGCCGATGGGGGTTGCGTGTCGACGTAGGCCATGCGCCAGCCGGCCAGGCTCGGAAGGTCGGCGATGGTGGCCGTCGGCGGCCATGCCTCGCGCCAGGCATCGAAGCACGGTTCGGGCGTGCGCAAGGCATCGTCGCGCAGCGGTTGGGCCACGTCGCGTGCGGCCTGGCGACGCCCGCGGAAGAAGTCCTGCAGCAACGCGCCGCAGGCGTCGGCGGCGACGCCGGCGGTCACGCGCGTGTGATGGTTCAACAGCGGCTGTGCGAACAGGTCGACCACCGATCCAGCAGCCCCGGTGCGTGCGTCCGCGGCGCCGTAGACCACCCGTGCCAGCCGCGCATGCAGCATCGCGCCGCTGCACATCGCGCAGGGTTCGAGGGTCACGTAGAGCGTGCAGCCGTCCAGCCGGTAGTTGCCCAGCGCCGCCGCGGCGGCGCGCAGCGCGTTGACCTCGGCGTGGGCGCTGGGGTCGTGGGTTTCGACCGGGCTGTTGCGGCCGGTGGCGAGCAGTGCGCCGTCCTTGACCACCACCGCCCCCACCGGCACTTCCCCCGCCGCCGCGGCCTCGCGCGCCTGGGCGAGCGCCACGGCCATCCAGTGCGCATCGTCCGCCTGGGGCGGCACGGGCGCCGCGTGGTCGATCACCGGCTGCGCAGGACCGGCGGGCGCTGCAGGATGATTGCGCTGGTGGTCCGTCAATTGTCGTCCGCCCCGGGGCGCGGCTGGCTCATGGCGGCGTCCAACTGCTGCCTGACCTGTTGCTGGATCTGCTGGCTCTGTGTGCGCACGGTGGCCGCCGAACCTTCTCCGGAGGGCTGGAACACGACCGGGGCCGGCGCCACCGCGGCGAGGTGCTTCTTCATCGTGAAGCCGACGATGACAAGTGCCAGGACCAGCCCGACGAGGCCGAGGGTTCGCATGCGATCAGACCTCGGTGCGGCGCCGGGCGCGCCAGTGCAGGGTGAATGGTTTCGTCATGGCGGCGCATCTCCGGCGGCGTGTCGGGCCGCCATTGTCGTGCAGCGGGTGCCCGTTGCTCGCTCCCGAATCGATAGCTACCCGCAAGCGCTCTGCAAGGGGTGCAGGCCTTTTCGGTGATGAATGAGAATGCGGCTCCGATGCCCGGCCTCCAGGATTCCCTCTTCGACGACGCGCCGACGCCCTTGCCGCCCGCCGACGCCGAGGCGGCGCCGGCCGGGGCGCGGCAACGCGCCAAATCCCCAGCCGAGCGCGTGCAGCCTGCCGCCGTCCCCGAGTCGCTGCAGGCCCTGGCGGCCGCCCTGCCCCGTGCCCTGCACCTGGGCACATCGTCCTGGCACTTTCCGGGCTGGGCCGGGCTCGTCTGGGAGCGCGAGTACGCGCAACCATGGCTCTCGCGTCATGGCCTGGCCGCCTATGCGCAGCACCCCTTGCTGCGCGGTGTCAGCCTCGACCGCAGCTTCTACCGCCCGCTCAGCGCCAGCCAGTTCGCAGCCTACGCCGCACAGGTGCCCGACGATTTCCGCTTCGTGGTCAAGGCACCGAGCCTGGTCGCCGACGCCCTGGTGCGCGGTGAGGATGGACGGGGCATGCAGCCGAATCCCGTATTTCTCGATCCGACCTTGGCCGTGGAGCAGTTCGTTGCACCAGCCATCGAAGGACTGGGCACCCGCATCGGCGCACTGGTGTTCCAGCTCAGCCCCCTGCCCGCCGCCTTGCTCGCCCGAATGCCGGAACTGCTGGACCGCCTGTCGGTGCTGTTGCGCGCCCTGCCCCGGCTGCGGCCCGCAGCGCCCGACGCCACGGTGGCCGTCGAGGTGCGCAACCCCGAATGGCTGACGCCCGAGTTCGTCGAAGTGCTGCGCGACGCCAGCGCCACCTACTGCCTGGGCCTGCATCCGAAGCTTCCGCCCATCGGTGAGCAGATTCCGGTGTTGCGTGCGTTGTGGCCCGGACCGCTGGTGTGCAGGTGGAACCTGAACCGCAAGCACGGCGCTTTCGGCTACGAGGATGCGAAGGGCCTGTACGAGCCCTTCGACCGCCTGGTCGATCCGGACGTGGCCACGCGCGAGGCGTTGGCCCGCGTCATCGCCGGCACGGTGGGCGCCGGACAGTCGGCCTATGTGACGATCAACAACAAGGCCGAAGGCTCGGCACCGCTGAGCGTCGCGGCGCTGGCCGAGGCAGTGCACGCGCGGCTGGCCTGAGCCACGCGCGCCGATTTCAGTCGCGCGCTTCCAGCGCCTTGTTCAACCGCAGCGCGCCCAGCGTGCATACCGCGCCCGACAGCAGGTACAGGCTCAGGTAGCCCAGGCCGAAGTGGGCCGACAGGCCCAGCGCCACCAGCGGTGCGAAGGCGGCGCCGATCAGCCAAGCGAAGTCGGCCGTGAGCGCGGCGCCGGTGTAGCGGTATCGCGAGCCGAAGTTGGACGTCACCGCACCCGCGGCCTGCCCGTAGGACAGGCCCAGCACGACGGAGCCCAGCAGAATGAACACGTCCTGGCCCAGCGTGCCGCCGTTGAGCAGCGTGGGCGCGAAGCCGCTGAACACGGCAATCAGCGCCGCCAGCGCGCCCAGCGTGTAGCGGCGGCCGTACTTGTCGGCGATCCAGCCCGACGCCACGATGCCGCCCGCCACGAGGAACCCGCCGATGATCTGCACGCCCAGGAAGGCGGTGATCGACTGCTCCGAGTACAGGCGGATCCACGACAGCGGGAACACCGTGATCAGGTGGAACAGCGCATAGCTGGCCAGCGCCGCGAAGGCCCCGATCACCAGGCTGAAGCCGCGCGTGCGCACCAGCTCGGCCACACCCACCGGCACCAGTTCGCGCTCGGTGAGCAGCTCCTGGTATTCCGGCGTCACCACCAGGCGCAGCCGGGCGAACAGCGCCACCACGTTGATGGCGAAGGCGCAGAAGAAGGGATAGCGCCAGCCCCAGGAGAGGAAGTCCTCCAGCGACAGGCTGCCATACAGGAAGGTGAACAGCGCGCTCGCCAGAATGAAGCCGACCGGCGCCCCGAGCTGGCCCAGCATCGCGTACCAGCCGCGGCGGCCCTCGGGCGCGCTGAGGGCCAGCAGCGAGGGCAGCCCGTCCCACGAGCCGCCGAGCGCCAGGCCCTGGCCGATGCGGAAGATCGACAGCAGCACGATGGCCGTCACGCCGATCGATTCGTAGCTGGGCAGGAAGGCAATGCCCACCGTCGAGGTCCCGAGCATGAACAGCGCAATGGTCAGCTTGGTTGCCATGCCCCACCGGCGCTGGACGGCCATGGAGATCACCGTGCCGAACGGCCGCGCGACGAAGGCGAGCGCGAAGATCGCGAAGGCGTACAGGGTGCCCTCCAGCCGCTGCTCGAAGGGAAAGAACAGCGCCGGGAACACCAGCACCGAGGCGATGCCGTAGACGAAGAAGTCGAAGTACTCGGACGCGCGCCCGATGACGACGCCGACGGCGATCTCCCCTGGGGCGACATGGTGGTCGCCATGCTGGTTCGAGGGCTTCGCCGGAGAATCGGTGATGGCGTGGCTGATGCTGGACATCTTGCGTGAGTCGGGTCTAGATTGCGGGCATTCGAACATCCGAAGAGTCGCACCTTCGGGCCTCGGACGCCATAGGACAAAACGTCCAATCGCCCGAAAACCGCATTCGGCATACATTTTGCGCTTTCCGGCAACCCGCGCTTTCCCTTGGCGGGGCCACACCTGATCGCTCCGCATGCCTTTTCCGAAGAGCCTCCGCGCCGCGCCCCTCCTCGCGCTTGCCACCCTGCTGGCGGGCTGCAACGCCGTGGTGCTGAACCCCGCCGGCGACGTCGCGGCCCAGCAGGGCCGCCTGGTCGTCGCCTCCACTGTGCTGATGCTGCTGATCATCGTTCCGGTGATCGTGCTCATCCTGCTGTTCGCCTGGCGCTACCGCGCGTCCAACAAGGAAGCCGACTACCAGCCCGACTGGGACCATTCCACCCAGCTCGAGCTCGTGATCTGGGCCGCGCCGCTGGTCATCGTCATCGCCTTGGGCGCCCTCACCTGGATCGGCACCCACCTGCTCGACCCGTACCGGCCGCTGGACCGCATCGCCGCCGGCAAGCCGGTGCCCGAAGGCGTCAAGCCGCTGGAGGTCGAGGTCGTCTCGCTCGACTGGAAGTGGCTCTTCTTCTACCCCGAGCAGGGCATTGCCACGGTCAACGAGCTGGCCGCTCCGGTCGACCGACCCATCCGCTTCAAGCTGACGTCGAGCACGACGATGAATGCCTTCTATGTGCCCGACCTCGCCGGCATGATCTACACCATGCCCGGCATGCAGACCGAACTCAACGCGGTCATCAACAAGCCCGGCGTGTACCACGGCCTGTCGTCGCACTACAGCGGCTCGGGCTTCTCGGGCATGACCTTCAAGTTCCACGGGCTGAGCCAGGACGACTTCGCCAAGTGGGTGGCCCAGGGCAAATCCGAAGGCAAGGCGCTCACGCGCGCCACCTACCTTGAACTCGCCAAGCCCAGCGAACGCAACCCGGTGGCACGCTTCGCCTCGGTGGAGCCCGGCCTGTACGAGCGCGTGCTGAACATGTGCGTCGAAGAAGGCAAACCCTGCATGCACGCCACGATGGCGCAGGACGCCGCCCGCCAGGGCAACCGCGCGGCGATGTCCGGGCGCACGCCCGAGCAGGTGCGCGACGCACAGCCGGAAAAAGCCCACGGTGGACATTCGATGCCCGCTGCGGCAGCCAAGTAGTCGACCTTCTTTGTCGTCGGAAGAGAGGGGCGCCCCCTGCGCCCGCATCGCCGAAAGAGTGAACCGTCATGTCTGAACAATCGTCTGGGCCCGCCGCGCCCGCCCACTGGCTCCTGGGACGCATCACCTGGGAGTCGATTCCCATGGCGCACGAGCCGATCCTGCTGTGGACCTTCATCGCCGTCGTGCTCGGCGGCATCGCCGTGCTCGCGCTCATCACGAAGTTCCGGCTCTGGGGCACGCTGTGGCGCGACTGGTTCTGCAGCATCGACCACAAGAAGATCGGCGTGATGTACATGGTCCTGGGCATCGTGATGCTGCTGCGTGGCTTCTCGGACGCCATCATGATGCGCCTGCAGCAGGCCATGGCCTTCGGCGACAACATGGGCTACCTGCCGCCGCACCACTACGACCAGGTGTTCACCGCCCACGGCGTGATCATGATCTTCTTCGTGGCCATGCCGCTGGTGACGGGCCTGATGAACTACCTCGTGCCGCTGCAGATCGGTGCGCGCGACGTGGCCTTCCCCTTCCTGAACAACTTCAGCTTCTGGATGACCACCGCCGGCGCCGTGTTGGTGATGATGTCGCTGTTCCTGGGCGAGTTCTCCACGGCCGGCTGGCTGGCACTGTCGATGCTGGGCAACCAGAACCCGGGGGTCGGGCTCGATTACTACATATGGGCCCTGCAGATCGCGGGGGTGGGCACCACGCTCTCGGGCATCAACCTGCTGGTGACCATCGTGAAGATGCGCGCGCCGGGCATGGACCTGATGAAGATGCCCATCTTCACCTGGACCTCGCTGTGCACCAACGCCCTGATCGTGGCCTCGTTCCCGATCCTCACGGCCGCGCTGGTCTTCATGTCGCTGGACCGCTACCTGGGTACCAATTTCTTCACGAACCACCTCGGCGGCAACCCGATGCTGTACGTGAACCTGATCTGGATCTGGGGCCACCCCGAGGTCTACATCCTGGTGCTGCCGGCCTTCGGCGTGTTCTCCGAGGTGGTGGCCACCTTCAGCGGCAAGCGGCTCTTCGGCTACACCTCGATGGTGTACGCGACGGTGTGTATCACCATCCTGTCGTACCTGGTGTGGCTGCACCACTTCTTCACCATGGGCTCGGGTGCCAGCGTGAACTCCTTCTTCGGGATCACGACCATGATCATCTCGATCCCGACCGGCGCGAAGATCTTCAACTGGCTCTTCACCATGTACCGCGGCCGCATTCGGTTCACGGTGCCGATGCTGTGGACGATCGGCTTCATGTGCACCTTCGCCATCGGCGGGATGACGGGCGTGCTGCTGGCCGTGCCGCCGGCCGACTTCGTGCTGCACAACAGCCTGTTCCTGATCGCGCACTTCCACAACGTGATCATCGGCGGCGTGGTGTTCGCCATGTTTGCCGGCATCAACTACTGGTTCCCCAAGGCCTTCGGATACAAGCTCGACGAGTTCTGGGGCAAGTGCTCGTTCTGGTTCTGGCTGGTGGGCTTCTGGGTCGCGTTCACGCCGCTGTACGTGCTCGGCCTGATGGGCGTCACGCGCCGCGCCAACCATTTCGAGGACCCGTCCCTGCAGATCTGGTTCCAGATCGCGGCCTTCGGTGCCCTGCTCGTGGCATTCGGCATCGGCAGCTTCCTGATCCAGCTGTACGTGAGCTTCCGCCGGCGCGACCAGCTGCGCGACACCACGGGCGACCCGTGGAACGGCCGCACGCTGGAATGGGCAACCTCCTCGCCGCCGCCGCAGTACAACTTCGCCTTCACGCCCGTGGTGCACGACCTCGACGCCTGGTGGGACATGAAGGGCAACGGCTACCGGCGGCCGCTGGATGGCTTCAAGCCGATCCACATGCCGAAGAACACCGCCTCGGGCGTGGTGATCTCGGTGCTGTCGATGGTCTGCGGCTTCGCGCTGATCTGGCACATGTGGCCGCTGGCCGCGGCCTCCTTCGTCGCCACCATCCTGGCCGCGATCATCCACACCTTCAACTACAAGCGCGACTTCTACATCCCGGCGACCGAGGTGGTCGCCACCGAGAACGCGCGCACCCAGCTCCTGGCTAGCCATGTCTGACCTCGCATCCACCGCCGACGGCGCCGCCGTGCGCGCCTACCACCTCGCGGACGAGCCGCACCCTTCGAGCGGCACCGCGCTGGGCTTCTGGCTCTACCTGATGAGCGACTGCCTGATCTTCGCGGCGCTCTTCGCGACCTACGGCGTGCTCGGCCGCAACTATGCGGGCGGACCGGGCGGCGCCGAGCTGTTCGATCTGAAGCTGGTGGCCATCAACACCGCTTTCCTGTTGCTGTCGTCCATCACCTTCGGCTTCGCCATGCTGCAGAAGCAGCAGAACAAGGTCGGCGGGACGCTGGGCTGGCTGGTGGTCACGGGCCTGTTCGGGCTTTGCTTCCTGGGGCTGGAGCTGTACGAGTTCCACCACCTCATCAAGGAGGGCGCGACGCCACAGAGCAGCGCCTTCCTGTCGGCCTTCTTCGCCCTGGTCGGCACGCACGGCCTGCACGTGACCTTCGGCACCATCTGGCTGGTGGTGCTGATGATCCAGATCGCCAAGCATGGGCTGATCCACGAGAACAAGCGGCGGCTGATGTGCCTGTCGATGTTCTGGCACTTCCTGGACGTCGTGTGGATCGGCGTCTTCACCTTCGTCTACCTCATGGGAGTGCTGTGATGAGCGCCCACCGCACGCACGCCGCCGACGCAGGCGCCCACCACGACGACCACCACGGTCACGACGACGGGCCGCACAGCACCTTCTCCGGCTACATGATCGGCTTCGTGCTGTCGATCGTGCTCACGGCCATCCCCTTCTGGCTGGTGATGAACAACGTCATCGCCGACCGCACGGTGGCGGTGCTGGTACTGGGTGCCTTCGCCGTGGTGCAGATCCTCGTGCACATGGTGTTCTTCCTGCACATGAACGGCAAGGTCGAGGGCGGCTGGACCATGCTCTCCACCATCTTCACCATCGTGTTCGTCGCGATCGCGATCGCCGGCACGCTGTGGGTCATGTTCCACATGAACACCAACATGATGCCGATGCACCCGGCCTCGGGCATGGGCAGCTGACGGTGCCGCCGGCCGTCCCGGTCGCCCCGCAGGGCCCCGGACCCACGGGCCGCCCCCGCCGCAGCCGCGCCGCAAGGTGGGCGATGCAGGCCGGGGCGGCCTTCTTCTTCGTGCTCTTCGTCGCGCTGGGTACGTGGCAGGTCCAGCGGCTGGGCTGGAAGCAGGCGCTCATCGCGCGCGTGGATGCGCGGGTGCACGCGTCGCCCGTCGCGGCCCCTGCGCGGCCCCGCTGGCCGGCGATCGGCCGCGATGCCGACGAGTACCTGCGCGTCGCACTCGACGGCCGCTTCCTGCACGACAAGGAGGCGCTGGTGCAGGCCAGCACCGAGCGAGGCGCGGGCTTCTGGGTGCTGACGCCGCTGCAGCGGGCCGACGGCACCCTGGTGCTGGTGAACCGCGGCTTCGTGCCGCCCGACCGGCGCGACCCGGCCCGCCGGTCGCCGGCGCCGACGGGCGAGGTCCATGTGCAGGGCCTCCTGCGCCTCACCGAGCCCGGCGGCGGCTTCCTGCGGCACAACGACCCGGCCGCCGAACGCTGGCATTCGCGCGACGTGGCAGCCATCGCGGCCGCCCGCGCCCTGCCCGCGGACCGCGTGGCGCCCTACTTCGTCGATGCCGAGTCCGCGCCCGGCGCCCCGCTCGATGCCTGGCCGTTGCCCGGCCTCACGGTCATCCGCTTCAGCAACAACCACCTCGTCTACGCCATCACCTGGTACGGCCTGGCCCTGATGGCCGCCGCTGCGGGCTGGTATGTGCGCCGTGTCGACCGCGCCGGGCATGCCGCTGGCGACAATGGCCCTTCCGACTCGCCCGACCCGCACCCATGATTCCTGCCGCGCCTGACACGCTCGCCGGTGCCGTTCCGGACCGGCTCGGCCCTGGCGCGAGCGTCGGCTTCGAGAAGGCCACGGGCCTGAAGAACCTGCAGCAGCTCATCCAGCTGCGCTGGATCGCCGTGTTCGGCCAGGTCTTCACGATCGAGGTCGTCCACTACGGCTTCCGCATCCCCATCCCGATCGAGCAGATGCTGGTCGTGCTGGGCTGCCTGGTGGCCTTCAACGTCCTGAGCCTGCTGCGCTGGCGCACCCGCCGCGAGGTCACCAACACCGAACTGATGGTGGCGCTGCTGGTGGACATCGGCATGCTCACCGCCCAGCTCTACCTCAGCGGCGGCGCGACCAACCCCTTCGTCTTCCTGTATCTGCTGCAGGTGATCCTGGGTGCCGTGCTGCTGCAGCCCTGGTCGACCTGGACGGTGGTGGGCGTCACCGTGCTGTGCTTCGCCGGGCTCGCGCTCTTCGGACGGCCGCTGCCGCTGCCGCTGGACCACTACCGCGGCCTGGCCAGCCCCTACATGCTCGGCATGCTGGTGTGCTTCGCGCTCAACGCGGCGCTGCTGGTCACCTTCATCAGCCGCATCACCGGCAACCTGCGCGCCCGCGACGCCAACCTCGCGCGCCTGCAGCAGCGCGCGGCGGAAGAGGAGCACATCGTGCGCATGGGCCTGCTCGCCTCGGGCGCGGCCCACGAACTGGGCACGCCGCTGTCGACCCTGGCCGTGATCCTCGGCGATTGGCAGCACCTGCCGCACTTCACCTCCGACCCCGAACTGGCCGAGGAGGTCACGGAGATGGAAGCGCAGGTGCAGCGCTGCAAGGCGATCGTCAGCGGCATCCTGCTCTCGGCCGGCGAGGCCCGGGGCGAATCGTCCGAGGAGACCACCATCTGCACCTTCCTCGACGAGCTGGTGGAAGACTGGCGCCGGCGCCGGCCTTCCGCCGGTGCCGCCTTCACCTACAGCAACCGCTTCGGGCAGGACCTGCCGGCCGTGTCCGACTCCGCGCTCAAGCAGATGGTCGGCAACGTGCTGGACAACGCGCTCGAGGCGTCGCCACACGGCCTGCACTTCGACGCCGCACGCGAAGGCGATGCGCTGGTGCTGACCGTCACCGACCAGGGACCGGGTTTCCTGCCCGCCATGCTCGAGCAACTGGGCAAGCCCTACCGCTCGAGCAAGGGGCGGCCCGGCGGCGGGCTGGGCCTGTTCCTGGTGGTGAATGTCGCGCGGACCGTGGGCGGCACCGTCACGGCCCGCAACCGGCAGGAAGGCGGCGCCGAAGTGAAGATCACCCTGCCGCTGGCCGCCATCGCGCTGGCCGAGGAAGAAGATGACGATGCTGCCTGACCCGGCGACCGACGACACCCGCAGCCTGCTCATCGTCGAGGACGACGCGGCCTTCGCGCGCACGCTGGCGCGCTCCTTCGAGCGCCGCGGCTATGCGGTGCAGGTCGCGGCGAGCCTGGAGGACGTGACGGCGCTGCTGCCCGCCTTCTCCCCCGGCTACGCGGTGGTCGACCTCAAGCTGCAGGGCGACGCCTCGGGCCTGGCCTGCGTGCAGGCCCTGCACGCGCACGACGAGGACATGCTCATCGTCGTGCTGACCGGCTTCGCCAGCATCGCGACCGCCGTGGAGGCGATCAAGCTCGGCGCCTGCCACTACCTGGCCAAGCCCTCCAACACCGACGACATCGAGGCCGCGTTCGGCCGCGCCGAGGGCACGACGGAGGTCGAGCTGACCAACCGCTCGACCTCGATCAAGACCCTGGAGTGGGAGCGCATCCACCAGGTGCTGGCCGAGACCGGCTTCAACATCTCCGAGACCGCGCGGCGCCTGGGCATGCACCGCCGCACGCTGGCGCGCAAGCTGGGCAAGCAGCAGGTCAAGTGAGTGCCGTCAGCCGCGCGCCGGTGAGCCGCGCAGGGGCGAGGTCCCGGCGGCCGCCGGCGCTTCTTCCGGGATGCGGCACAGCCCCCGGCGCACGAACCACCGGCCCACGGCCGGGTGCGCGCTGAACCAGGCAAAGGGAATCGATCCGATCAGGCCGGCCAGCACCGGCGACCAGAGCCAGAATGCGCCCGGCATCCGCCACCACACCATGACGGCCAGCAGCAGCCCCAGCGCGGTCTGCAGCCACAGGCCGCGCACAGCGACCTGCCAGTCGATGCGCTGCACATTGCGCTGCTGGGCGGCCCAGCCCACGCGGCGACCGAAGGGCAGGCCCAGCAGGAACGCGCTGACCGCCATGGCCAGCACCGGCGCCGTGAGCAGCCAGAAGGCGAATTCCAGCAAGGCGCTGCCCACGATGCGCGGCACGCCGCCCCAGGCCCGACGCGATGCACGCCGCAGCAACACGGCGACCAGGGTGGCCAGCTTGGGCGCCAGGCTCATGCCGATGACCGACAGGAACAACACGAGTCCGAAGTCGGGCCGGATCGGCTGCTCGCGCCACATACCGAGCAGCATGAATGCGAGCCAGGCCGGAGCACCGGCGTACATCGCGATCGCGAGCAGCAGCTGGCAGCGGCTGACAGGCAGCAGCCCGGGCAGGCCGAGCAGCTGGAGGTACTGCATGTTGCCCTGGCACCAGCGCAGGTCGCGGCGGATGAATTCGAGCAGGTTGGGCGGGTTTTCCTCCCAGCTGCCGAGCTCGTCGGGCAGCACCCGCACCTCGTAGCCCGCGCGCCGCATCAGCACGGCCTCCAGCTGGTCGTGGCTCAGCACCGGGCCGCCGAGCGGCGGCGAACCCGGCAGCACCGGCAGCTCGCAATGGGCGATGAAGGGCTGCAGGCGCAGGATGGCGTTGTGGCCCCAGTAGGGCCCGCAGTCGCCCTGCCAGCTGGCCGCCCCCAGGGTGTAGGAACGCATGCCCAGCCGCATGCCGAACTGGAACATCCGCGTGAACGCGCTGGCGCTGGGCAGGCCCGTCACCAGCGTCTGCAGGATGCCGATCGAAGGCCGCGCCTGCATCAGCCGCACCAGCCGCAGCATCGCCGGCGCCGTCATGAGGCTGTCGGCGTCCAGGACGATGGCGAAGTCGTGCCTGTCGCCCCAGCGCCCGCAGAAGTCGCGGATGTTGCCGGCCTTGAAGCCCTCGCCGCGCTCGCGCAGGCGGTAGCGCAGCGCGATGCTCCCGCCGAAGCGTGCCTGCAGGTGGCCCACCATGCGGGCCTCGGCGGCGATGACGTCCGCATCGTCGCTGTCACTCAATACGTAGAGATGGAAGGCACCGCCCTGGCCGCTCGCGACAAGGCCGTCGAGCATCCAGCCCAGGTTGTGCGAGAGTCGCTCCGTGTCCTCGTTGCGGATGCAGGCCAGCAGCGCGGTGGAGGTGTCGATGCGCTCGTGCAGGTCGGCGGCCCCGACATGCGGCGCCACCAGGCTGGCCGCGTCGCGGCTGCAGACCATGAGCGCCAGGCCGATGGCCGCGTTCCAGAAACCGATGGCGGTCCACGGCAGCGTCACGGCAAACGCGAGCAGCATCACGAGCCCGATCGCGTCGACCTGTGCGACGAAGAGCGTGGCGGCCATCAAGGCGATCAGGCCGAGCACCGTGGCGGCGACGGCAACGGCGAAGCCGGCGCGGCGCCAGCGCAGGCCGGCATCCGCGTGCAACGGCTGGTGGGGCGGCGCGCTCACAGCATGCGGCGCAACAACCCGTCGCGGCGTACGAAGCTGTGATGCAAGACGCCCGCCAGATGGCCGACGATCAGCAGGCCGATCGCGATCGCGCCGCACCAATGCAGGAAGGACAGGACCTTGGCGAGCGCCTCGTCCTTGCCCACCGGCGAGGGGATCGGCAGCACGTCGAAGACCGAGAGCGGAAAGCCCCAGGCATTGGTGGCCAGGAAGCCCGTCAACGGCATCAGCAGCAACAGCAGGTACAGCCCGAGGTGGTTCGCATGCGCGACCCATCGCATCCAGGCCGGCATGTCGGGCGGCAAGGGCGGCGGCGGGTTCACAAGGCGGTTGACGATGCGGGCCAGCACCAGCACGAACACCAGCACGCCGAGGCTCTCATGCACGTTGTAGAGCCGCAGCTTGAAGCCTTCGTCAGCCGGTTCGAAGTAGGCGATCCAGATCCCGAGCGGAATGATGACGAGCAGCAGCAGTGCGGTCAGCCAATGCAGCCAGCGGGACGAAGCGGCATAGCGAGACACAGGTGTCATGGCAGGCCTCCAGTTTCAAGGGCGCCGTCAAGCGCCCCTGATTATGGGTTCGTGCCGCCGGCTCGACCGGTCGGCCGCTGCACGCTGGCGCATGGGTTGGGCAAGCCGCAGGTCCAAGTGGTCCGGTGCAACGGGTTCAACGCGCGCCGGCCTTGAGCAATTGCTGCTCCATGGCCGTATAGCCACGCGCACGGGCCAGGGCCAAGGGCGTTCGGCCCTCGCGATCGGCCAGTTGCAGGTCGGCCCCGGCGCGCACCAGCGCGTCGAGCGTGCGCCGGTGCCGCGGTCCGCCATCGCCCAGCACGACGGACTCGATCACCGCCGTCCAGTGCAGGTTGTTCACGTGGTCCAGAGGCGCGCCGGCCGCGATCAGCTGGCGCACGACCTCGTCGTGGCCCAGGTGCGCGGCGGCGATGAGTGCCGTACCGTCGTAGCGGCTCGTCACCTGCTTCGCGCTGGCGCCCAGCGCCAGCAGCAACGCCAGCGTTTCGGTGTCGTCCGCCACGGCGGCGATGGTCACGGCGTCGTAGCGGTCCTCCTCCAGCAGGTCGAGCCCGGCACCGGCCTGCGCCAGCGCGCGCACCGCCGCACGCTGGTGCGCGAAGGTGGCGACGTGCAGCGGGGTGCGGCCGTGCGCGTCGCGCGCATCCAGTCCGGCGCCGTTTGCCGCCAAGCGCGCGATCTCGGCCGTGTCGCCACGTTGGGCCGCGGCATGCAGGCCGCGGTAGGCGGCCGACTCGCTCGCTGACGGCGCCGTCTGCGCCGCGGCCGGCCCGGCGAACAGCCCGCCGGCGGCCAGCAGCATGGCCTCGGCCAGCGCCGCCGCGTTGAAGCGCCTGCGCACGGACGCGTTGGGCATCACGCGCCCAGCGCGGCCCGCACCTTCTCGATGCCGGCGTTCGCGCACTGCTCGTCGAGGTGGCCGCCCGGCGCACCGCCGACGCCCACGGCACCGATCACCTCGTTGCCGGCCTTGATCGGCACGCCCCCGCCGAGCAGCAGCACGCCCGGCAGGTAGACCAGGTTGGCGCCGGCGGGGTTCTTCTGCGCGCCCTCCATCATGGCCAGCGTGGTGTTCTTCGCCGATGCCGAGGTCCAGGCCTTGCGCTCGCTGGAGCCCAGCGTGTGGGGGCCGGCGTTGTCGGCCCGCTGCACGGCACGCACGGTGCCGGCGCGGTCCACCACCGTGGCCGCGACCGCGTAGCCGTTGGCGGCGCAGGCGGCCACGGCGCCGGCGGCAATCTGGTTGGCCAGGTCGAGCGAGATGTTGCGTTGCGCCAGCACGGCGCTGGCCGGGCTCTGGGCGAAGCTGCTGCAGGCGGCCAGGGCGAGCGAGGCGGCGGCGAGCGAAAGACGGTGGTTCATGGCGATGGCTCCTGGGAATGTTCGTTGGCGCCGGCCCATGCCGGCACGCATCGAACTTTAGGGAGCGCCCTGCCCAGGCGCCATTCGTACGCCTACGCCGCGGGCTCCGTAGTGCTACGGAGTCCCCGCCTCTTCCGCCAGCGCCGCGTAGCGCCGGATCAGCTGCACCAGCGACTCGCAGCCCAGCTTGGCGAAGAGGTTGGCGCGGTGCGTCTCCACCGTGCGCGGCGACAGGGCGAGCACCCGCGCGATCTCCTTGTTCGTCAAGCCGCGGGCGATGTGCCCCAGCACCTCGCGCTCGCGCTCGGAGAGCTGCGCGAAGCGCTCGCGCGCCGTCTGGTCGGCCTGCTGGCGCTCGCGCGAGGCCACATGCTGGCGCACCGCCTGCTGCACCGCCTCCAGCAGTTGCTCGTCGTCGACCGGCTTCTCCAGGAACTCCGCCGCGCCGGCCTTGAAGGCGCGCCGGCACATCTCGACGGTGCCATGGCCGGTGAGCATGATGACCGGCAGGTCCACCCCCTGTGCCACCAGCTGCTGCAACACCGCGAGCCCGCTGATGCCCGGCATGCGCACGTCCATCACGATCGCACCCACGGCATGGCGGTCGAAGTGGTCGAGGAAGGCCTGCGGCTGGGCCCAGGGCTGCACGCGCAGGCCGATGGTGCCGATCAGCAGCGCCAGACTGTCGCGCACCGCCTCGTCGTCGTCGACAAGGTGGATGACCGGCGATTGCGGTGCGTTCACGCAGCGCCCCCGGCGGCCAGCGGCAGGCGCAGCTCGAAGCGCGCGCCGCCCATGGCACTGCGGCCCGCGCTCAGCGTGCCACCCATCTGCCCGGCCAGCGACTCGCACAGGCTCAGACCCAGGCCGAGCCCGCCCTCGCGTGTGCTGAAGAAGGGCTCGAAGACGCGCGGCAGCGCCTCGGGCGGGATGCCCGGGCCGCTGTCGTCCACCGCCAGCCAGCCGTTCGCACCGTCGCTGCCCGTTTCGACCGCGAGGCGGCGGCAGTCGGCCGGTGCCGCCTCCAGCGCCTGCAGCGCGTTGACCAGCAGGTTGTGCACGATCTGCTCGAGCGCGACCGGATCGGCCTGCACCTTCACGGGCACGGTCGCGGCTGCTTCGTGCACGGCCACGCCGCGTCGCTGGCGCTCGGGCTCCAGCAGGTAGAGGGCACCGTGCACCACCTCCTGCAGTGCCACCGGCTGCAGGTCCGCCGGCCCGCGCGGCTGGTCGACGAGGCGCCGCAGGCGCCCGACCACCTCGGCAGCGCGCCGGGCCTGTGCCGCGGCCTGCGTCATCGCATCGCGCGCGGCGTCGATCTCTGGCGGCTGGTCGTCAAGCAGGCGACGCGCGGCCTGGGCGTTGGCCAACACCGCGGTCAGCGGCTGGTTGAGTTCGTGCGCCAGGCCGGCGCCAAGTTCGCCCAGCGTGTTCAGGCGTGCCGCCTGGCCCAGGCGCAGCAGTTCCTCGGCCCGGCGCCGCGCCGCGCGCTGCCGCAGCCAGGCCTGCAGGGCGGCAAGCGCCAGGCCGACGGCGATGCTCCAGCCGGCGATGCGCGCCCAGGGCAATTCGATCCATCCCACGGTCCGCTCGGCCACCACGTCGAAGGGCTGGCTCTGCGCGGCCAGGGTCTTGCGGAAGGCAAAGGTCCGCGGTCCGTCGGCGGAGCGGCCGGGTTGCACGGTGTAGGCGCGATCGCCCTGCTCCACGCGCACGCGCACCGGGCTCTGGCGCGGGTCCATGGGCCAGTCGCGCCAGGGGATGGTCGCGGCCAGATCGATGGCGAGGGCGAAGCTCGTCGGCTCGGCCGCCAGCACCAGCAGGTAGCGGCCCTGCGGCAGGTCCGGCGCGGCGACCTCGGCCCGGCGCAGCGTGCGGGAACGCGCCTCGGCCCGAGCCAGGGCCTCGGCGTGCGGGCCATCGGGCCAGGGCCGGTCGCGGTCGCGCCGCACGACGTTGAGGATGGCGGGACTGATGGCTGGCAATCGCTGCTCGGGCCGCGGCCCATCGGCCGCTGGCGCGAGCAGCGCCAGCGTGGCGAGCACCGCGTCGTACTGAACCACCTGCTGGCTCAGCAGGCGGTGGACGATCCGGCCGTCGGTGTCGAAGTCCTCGTGCAGCCGGGCCAGCTCGGCGCGCGCGAGCCACACGCCCCCCGCGGCTGTGAGCAGCGCCCACGCCAGCCACCAGGCACCCCGCGATCGCCAACCGTGTTCCATGGCGCGCGATTGTGCCGAAGCACACCGGCCGTCGACTCGATGGCCGTCCACATATGCGCGTCGGGCGTCAGCCCGAAGCGCGCAGAGGGCCTACAAACCGCGAGCTATGCCGTTCACTCCCACTCGATCGTCGCCGGCGGCTTGCTCGACACGTCGTAGGTCACCCGGTTGATGCCGCGCACCTCATTGATGATGCGGCCCGAGACTTTCTTGAGCAGCGCGTAGGGCAGCTCGGCCCAGTCGGCGGTCATGAAGTCGCTGGTCTGCACGGCGCGCAGGGCGACCACGTAGTCGTAGGTGCGGCCGTCGCCCATCACGCCGACGCTCTTGACGGGGAGGAAGACGGTGAAGGCCTGGCTGGTGAGGTCGTACCAGCTCTTGCCGCTCGACTCATCGCGGAAGTTGCGCAGTTCCTCGATGAAGATGGCGTCGGCCCGGCGCAGCAGGTCGGCGTACTCTTTCTTGACCTCGCCCAGGATGCGCACGCCCAGGCCCGGGCCCGGGAACGGGTGGCGATACACCATCTCGGGCGGCAGGCCCAGCGCCACGCCGAGCTCGCGCACTTCGTCCTTGAACAGGTCGCGCAGCGGCTCCAGCAGCTTCAGGCCCAGTTGCTCGGGCAGGCCACCGACGTTGTGGTGGCTCTTGATGGTCACGGCCTTCTTGCTCTTGGCGCCGCCGCTCTCGATCACATCGGGGTAGATGGTGCCCTGGGCCAGGAAGGTGGCACCTTTGTGGCCGCCCGTGCCGGCCTTGAGCTTCGCGGCCTCCTGCTTGAACACGGTGACAAACTCGCCGCCGATGATCTTGCGCTTGGCCTCGGGGTCGCTCACGCCGGCCAGCTTGCCCAGGAAGAGCTCACTGGCATCGACGCGAATCACTTTCGCGTGGAGCTTGCCCTCGAACATCTCCATGACCATGTCGCCCTCGTTGAGGCGCAGCAGGCCGTGGTCGACGAAGACGCAGGTGAGCTGGTCGCCGATGGCGCGGTGGATCAGCGCCGCCGCCACCGAGGAATCGACGCCACCCGACAGGCCGAGGATGACTTCTTCGTCGCCCACCTGTTCACGGATCTTCTGCACCGCCTCTTCGATGTGGTCGCGCATGACCCAGTCGGGCTTCGCCTCGCAGATGTTGAGCACGAAGCGCTCGAGGATGGCCTTGCCCTGCACGGTGTGGGTGACCTCGGGGTGGAACTGCACGGCGTAGTAGCGGCGCGCCTCGTCGGCCATGCCGGCGATGGGGCAGCTCTCGGTGCTGGCCATGAGCTTGAAGCCGGGCGGCAGCTCGGTCACCTTGTCGCCATGGCTCATCCAGACGTTCAGCATGCCGTGGCCTTCGGCCGTGGTGAAGTCGGCGATGTCCTTGAGCAGCGACGTGTGGCCATGGGCGCGCACGGCCGCGAAGCCGAACTCGCGCTTGTGGCCACCCTCGACCTTGCCGCCGAGCTGGTGCGCCATGGTCTGCATGCCGTAGCAGATGCCCAGCACCGGCACGCCAAGCTCGAAGACCGCCGGCGGGCACTTGTCGGTCGTTTCCTCGTACACGCTGGCGTGGCTGCCCGACAGGATCACGCCACGGAGGTGTCCATCGGCCGCGTACTCGCGCACCCAGTCGTCGGTGACGTCGCAGGGGTGCACTTCGCTGAGCACATGCGCCTCGCGCACGCGGCGCGCGATGAGCTGGGTGACCTGGGAGCCGAAATCGAGGATGAGGATCTTGTCGTGAGTCATGGGGCGCGCTTCGATGGAATGGATGCTTCGCTGAAACAACAAGGCCGGTGCACAGCACCGGCCCTGTCCTCGGAGTGGAATCACTCCGCCCTGTAGTTGGGCGCTTCCTTGGTGATCTGCACGTCGTGCACGTGCGATTCGCGGATGCCGGCCGAGGTGATCTCGACGAACTCGGCCTTGTTCTTCATGTCGTCGATGGTGGCGCAGCCGCAGTACCCCATGCTGGCGCGCACGCCGCCGGCCATCTGGTAGATGATCGACACGATCGAGCCCTTGTAGGGCACGCGGCCCTCGATGCCCTCGGGCACCAGCTTGTCGGTGTTGGGGTTGCCGGTGGTCGATTCCTGGAAGTACCTGTCAGCACTGCCCTGCTGCATCGCGCCGATGGAACCCATGCCGCGGTAGCTCTTGTAGCTGCGGCCCTGGTAGAGCACGATTTCGCCCGGCGCCTCTTCGGTGCCGGCGAACATGCTGCCCATCATCACGGTGCTGGCGCCGGCCGCGATGGCCTTGGCGATGTCGCCCGAATAGCGCACACCGCCATCGGAAATGAGGGGCACACCCGAGCCCTGCAGCGCGGTGGCAACGCTGTCCACCGCCATGATCTGCGGCACACCCACGCCGGCCACGATGCGGGTGGTGCAGATGGAACCCGGGCCGATGCCGACCTTGACCGCATCGGCACCGGCCTCGACCAGCGCCAGCGCCGCCGCGCCGGTGGCGATGTTGCCGCCCACGACGTCGATCTGCGGGTAGTTCTGCTTCACCCAGCGCACGCGGTCGATCACGCCCTTGCTGTGGCCGTGCGCGGTGTCGACCACGATGGCGTCCACGCCGGCCTTGACCAGCGCCTCGACGCGTTCCTCGGTGCCGTCACCCACGCCCACCGCAGCACCGACGCGCAGCCGGCCCGACGCGTCGCGCGCGGCGTTCGGGAAGGTGGTCTGCTTGGTGATGTCCTTGACGGTGATGAGGCCCTTGAGGCGCCAGTCGCCGTCGATGACCAGCAGGCGCTCGAGCTTGTGCTTGTTGAGCAGGGCCTTGGCCTCGGCCGGGGTGGTGCCTTCCTGCACGGTGATGAGCTTGGCGCGCGGCGTCATGATCTCGGTCACCGGTACGTCGTAGCGGGTCTCGAAACGCAGGTCGCGGCCCGTCACGATCCCCACCACCTTGCCGCCGTCGATGACGGGAAAGCCCGAGATGCCCAGCTCTTCGGACAGTTGCAGCACCTGCAGCACGGTGTGCTGGGGGGTGATGACGACCGGGTCGCGCAGCACGCCGGATTCGTAGCGCTTCACCTTGGACACCTCGGCCGCCTGCTGCTGGGCGGTGAGGTTCTTGTGCACGATGCCCATGCCGCCTTCCTGCGCGATGGCGATGGCCAGACGCGCTTCGGTCACCGTGTCCATGGCCGCGGAGACCAGGGGCAGATTGAGCGAGATGTTCCGGGAAAAGGGAGTGGCGAGCGAGGTGTCCTTGGGCAGGACCTGGGAGAAGGCGGGCACCAGCAACACGTCGTCGAAGGTGAGCGCTTTGCCAAGAAGGCGCATGGGTGAGGCTCCAAAAGACGGATTGTAACGACGGCGCGGGTTTTCCCGCGCCGGGGCGGGCGCTCGTCCGGCAGCCCGCGTTGCGATTTGGTGGCATTTGCACGCGCGGCGAGGATTCCAGAGGCCTGCAGAGTGTTGCCAAACGTAAGGCGGGACTACACTGCCCGGATGAAGTTCGCTCCTCTCTGTGTGCTCGCCTGCGCGCTTGCGCTGCCCCTGGCCGCCAGCGCCCAATGGCAATGGATCGACAACCAGGGCAAGAAGGTCTTCAGCGACCAGCCGCCTCCTGCCGACGTGCCCGAGAAGAACGTCGTGCGCCGGCCGGGGGGCCGGCCGTCCACCGCTGTGGCCGATGCGCCCAAGGCGGACGCCACCGCCGCGCCTGCGCCCGCGCCCGCGCCCAAGCCGGCAGGGGTCGACAAGGAACTCGAGGAGAAGGCCCGCAAGGCCGAGGAGGCCGAGAAGGCCAAGCGCGCCGCCGAGGAGCAGAAGGTTGCCAAGGCCAAGGCCGACAACTGCAACCGCGCCCGTCAGGGCAAGGCGACGATGGACAGCGGCATGCGCGTGGCGCGCATGAACGACAAGGGCGAACGCGAGATCATGGACGACCAGGCCCGCGCGGCCGAGCAGCGCCGTCTGCAGGACATCATCAGCGCGGATTGCAAGTGATCCGGGCCGACGCCCGCGGAACGGCAACGATGGCCTGCCCGCATCCTGCCGAGCGCTCAGTAGCCGGCCTTGCCGCCGTCCCGCCGTCGTGAGAACAGGCCGGCCGTGCGCCGGCCCTGGCGCTGGAAGCGTTCGCGCCTCGCCACCTTGGGGTCGACAGCCAGCGGCCGGCACAGTTCCACGCGGTCACCCGAGGTGAGCGGCTGGTCCCATGCCGCAGCGCGGCCCCACAAGCCGGGCTGCAGGGCTGCCCAGTCCAGTTGCGGATGCTGCCGGTGCAGCAGGCTGGCTTCGACGGCCTCCCGCAGCGTGCAGCCCACAGGAACGTGCAGCACCTGCTCGAACACCACACGCGGCGCGGGCGCGCAGCAGACCGTCACCTCGATCACGCAGGCTGGCCGTAGATCTGTTCGGCGCGCTTGACGAAGGCCTCGACCAGGCTCGACGCGATCTTGTCGAACACCGGGCCCACGAGCGCCTGCAACGCGAAATTGCTGAAGCCGTAGTGCAGGTCGAGTTCGACGCGGCAGGCGCGCTCGCCCTCCTCGCCCACAGGGTTGAACTTCCACACGCCGTCGAGGTTGGAGAACGGGCCATCGACCAGCTTGAGCTGCACTTCGCGGCCGGGCACGTGCGTGTTTCGCGTGGTGAAGCTCTGGCGGATGCCGCCGATGGACAGGCCGACCTCCGCGGTCATGCCGGCTTCGTCCTGCTCGATCACGCGGGCGCGGTCGCACCAGGGCAGGAACTCGGGATACCGGGCGACATCCGTGACCAGCGCATACATCTCTTCGGCGCTGTACCAGATGAGGACGGACTTGTGGACGCTTTTCATAGAATCGCCGCTGTGTGCGGCTGCCGATTGTAGGGAGGCCATGCGCCCCAACATTGACAGATATGAATCCCCCACGCTCATCGCTTCGCGTATCGCTGCCCCCCGAGGGGGCGCGTCAGTGCCTTCGGGCGGCCGGGCGTCACTGACATGGCCACCAAGAAATCAGACACCCCAGGCAACGCGCGCATCGCCGACAACAAGAAGGCGGCGTTCAACTACTTCTTCGAAGAGCGCTTCGAGGCCGGCATGGTGCTCGAGGGCTGGGAAGTGAAGGCACTGCGCGAAGGCAAGGTGCAGCTCACCGACGGCTATGTGGTGATCCGTGACGGCGAGATGTTCATCATCGGCTGCCAGATCAACCCGCTGCGCAGCGCCTCCACGCACGTCAACCCCGATGCCGTGCGGACCAAGAAGCTGCTGCTGCACAAGGAGCAGATCAAGCGCCTGACGGGCAAAGTCGAGCAGAAGGGCTACACGCTGGTGCCGATCAACCTGCACTGGAAGGCCGGCAAGGTGAAGTGCGACATCGCCCTGGCCAAGGGCAAGGCCGAGCACGACAAGCGCGACGTCATCAAGGACCGCGAAGGCAAGCGCGAGGTCGAGCGCGCCATGAAGAACCGCCAGCGCTGATTTTTTTCGCCGGGCATGGAATAAAGCGCGTCGTCCCGGTGTTCATGCAGTCGGAAGGCGCGATTCCCGCGCCGCTGCACCGGATCGCCATGACCTCGATGCGCCTGCCCGCACTGCTCACCATCGCCTACCTCAACGGCATCGGCCTCTTCCTGGCCCACGATGCCGCCACGGCGCGCGCACCGCAGGCCGTCGAGGCCGGGGCGCAGGGCTGTCGCGCCCCCTTGGCCGGGAGCCACCCGCCATCCGCGCCGGACCCGGGCGCTGCATGACCGACGGCACGGGCGCCCTGGTGGCGCACATCCCCAGCCTGCGCCGCTATGCACGCGCGCTGACCGGCGACGCGTGGACGGCCGACGACCTGGTGCAGGACACGCTCGAGCGCGCCTGCGACAAGTGGCGCCTCTGGACCGCCGGCACCGACCTGCGCGCCTGGCTCTTCACCCTGATGCACAACCTCTTCGTCAACCAGGTGCGCCGCGCGCCGCCGCAACGCGCCTCGGTGGACATCGACGAGCTGGCCGAGCATCTGCCGGCCGCCGAAACGCTGCCCGAGCGCCAGATCGACCTGCAGCGCTGCCTGCTGCAGTTGCCCGACGAGCAGCGGGCGGTGCTGCTGCTGGTGGCGCTCGAAGACCTGTCCTACGACGACGTGGCGCGCATCCTCGGCGTGCCGGCCGGCACCGTGATGTCGCGCTTGTCGCGTGCCCGCACCCGCCTGCGCCAGCTGATGGAAGGCGTGGGCCCGGCCGCACCGGCGCCTGCCCGCGCCCCTTTGCGGCGCCTGAAGTGACCGTTTGCCATGCGCACCCCTCCCCTCCCCCCCGACACGCCCGCCGAACCCGACGACTGGTCCGCCCAGCGCGAGGCGCTGCGCGCACTGCACCGCGAGGTGCTGGCCGAACCCGTGCCGCCCGCCATGCAACAGGCCGCCGAACGCCTCGCCCGCCGCCGTGCTGCGGTGGAGCAGCGCGCCCGCTGGGCCACGTGGGGCGGCATGGCCGCCGCGGTGCTGGTGGCCTTCGGCGTCGGCTGGATCGCCAATGGGCAATGGCAGGCGCGTCCTGCGATCGCCCTGGCAAAAGCGCCGGCGGCGCAGAACTTCGTGCGCGAGGCCACGGCGGCCTACGTGGTCTATTCGCCCGAGAAGCGGCATCCGGTGGAGGTGGCGGCCAGCGAGCAGCAGCACTTGGTGCAGTGGCTGTCGCGCCGGCTCGACCGCCCGCTGAAGGTGCCGGATCTGTCGGCCCAGGGCTACGCGCTCGTCGGCGGCCGTCTGCTGCCGGGCGACGACGGGGCCCGGGCACAGTTCATGTTCGAGAACGCGGCCGGCCAGCGCCTGACGCTGTACCTCGGGGCGCTGGACGACAAGGCCACGGCGACCGGACGGCCGAGCCAGGAAACCGCCTTCCGCTTCGCGTCCTCGGACGCGGTGCCGAGCTTCTACTGGGTCGACCGCGGTTTCGGCTATGCGCTCAGTGCGCCGTTGGCGCGCGAAGCCCTGCTGTCGCTCGCGACCGAGGTGTACCGCCAACTCTGAACGCGGACCGCCTTCGCCGGCGGCCTACACTGCCCCTGCCCTTTGTTCAACCAAGGAGAAAATCCAATGAAACTGCTCAGTGCTTCGATCCTCGCGGCCGCCCTGCTCGCCGGCTGCGGCAGCATGTCGGGCTCGCCCGCCCCCGACACGCCCACCCGCACCGTCGACGGCGTCCTCATCGGGCCGACCGGCATGACGCTCTACACCTTCGCGCGCGACACGGCCGGCAGCGGCAAGTCGGTGTGCAACGCGCAGTGCGCCACCAACTGGCCGCCGCTCGCGGCGCCCGAGGCGGCCAAGCCGATGGGCGGTTACTCGGTCGTGGTGCGTGACGACGGCAAGAAGCAGTGGGCCTACAAGGGCCAGCCGCTGTACTACTGGGCCAAGGACGCCAAGGCCGGAGACCGCACCGGCGACGGCATGCTGCAAGGCGCCTGGAAGGTCGCGCGCCCCTGAGCCCGCTGCCCAGCCGATGAAGAAGCCGACCCGCGGGTCGGCTTTTTCATGCCCGGTTGGACGATCGATCGCGCTCCAGCGCCGACCCGGCCAGCGCGCGCAGTTTCAATTCAGGCCCAAGGCGCTTCGTGTGCCGGATTCAGGCCGACTTCCGCCAAACGGTCAGCGTCCGTTGCGCGCCGCCAGCTCGCACAGTGCTTCGCAACGCGCATTGGCCATGGCGGTGGCGATGCGCTGCCATTTCGGCTCCTTCGGCCCGCGTTCCCGGACCTGCGCGCCGGCGAGCTCGCGCGGCACGGCACGTGCGGCCACGGCCAGCGCGCGCACGTGGACGGGCGCTGTTTCGGCCAGCGCGTCGAGCAGCACGTCGATGGTGACCGGGCGGATGCGGGCGTCGGGCAGTGCGGTGGCCAGACTCGCGTAGAGCTGGAGAATGGTGGCCTGGCCCCGCCGCAGTCCGCCCAGGCGCAGCTGGGCCACGGTGCGTGGGTCCATCTGGCGCAGCATGGCCTCGGCCAGCGGTACCTGCCGGGCGATGCAACGCGCCACGAAGGGCTGCAGCAGCGCCAGCTCGTCCTGGTACGCCGCGGCGTTGTCGACCACGACCGAAGCGACCAATTGGCCGTTCTGCAGCGCCCCGAAGGTCTGGTAGGCCACGGCCGCGGCCTGTGCCCGGTCGCAGGCGTCCGACAGGGTGGGCAGGTCGACGCCGGACTGGGCCGGCAGGAAACTCGACGAATCGGCCAGCGTACGCAGCGCCTCGCCCGCCTCGGGCTCCGCCAGCCGCGGCATGCGCTCCGGATGCGCCGCGCGCAATGCGTCGAAGGCCTGGCCGGCCGCCACGTGCGACGCCATGTCCTGCGCGTGCACCGCCAGCGGCAGCGCGCCCGCGATGGCGGTGCAGAACGCCGCCGCCCACCGAGCCAGGCCGCTGCCGCGCATCGGCCGATCAGGCCTCGCGGCTGGCCCGCTTGCGCTCGTGCTCCTTCAGGAAGCGCTTGCGCAGGCGCACGCTCTTGGGCGTGATCTCGACCAGCTCGTCGTCCTCGATGAACTCCACGCCGTATTCGAGCGTGAGGTCGATCGGCGGCGTGATCTTGATCGCGTCTTCCTTGCCGCTGACGCGGAAGTTGGTCAGCTGCTTGGTGCGGGTGGCGTTGACCACCAGGTCGTTGTCGCGGCTGTGGATGCCGACGATCATGCCTTCGTACACCGGGTCGTTGGCGCGCACGAACATGCGGCCGCGGTCGTCCAGCTTGCCCAGGGCGTAGGTGAAGATCTCGCCGTCGTCCATCGAGATCAGCACGCCGTTCTTGCGCCCGCCGATGTCGCCCTTGTGCGGCTCGTATGAATCGAAGATGTTGCTGATGAGGCCCGAGCCGCGCGTGAGGTTCAGGAACTCGTTGGTGAAGCCGATCAGGCCCCGCGCCGGGATGCGGTATTCCAGGCGCACGCGGCCGCGGCCGTCCGGCTCCATGTTGACCAGCTCGCCCTTGCGTTCGCCCAGCGCCTGCATCACGCCACCCTGGTGGCCTTCCTCGATGTCGGCCGTCACCAGCTCGATCGGTTCGTGGCGTTCGCCGTCGATGGTGCGGAACACCACGCGCGGCTTGGACACGGCCATCTCGTAGCCTTCGCGGCGCATGTTCTCCAGCAGGATGGTGAGGTGCAGTTCACCGCGGCCCATCACTTCGAACACGCCTTCCTCGTCGGTCTCGTTGACGCGCAGCGCCACGTTGTGCTGGAGCTCCTTCTGCAGGCGGTCCCAGATCTGGCGGCTGGTCACGAACTTGCCTTCGCGGCCGGCCAGCGGGCTGGTGTTGACGCAGAAGTTCATCGTCAGCGTCGGCTCGTCGACCTTGAGCATGGGCAGGGGCGCCGGCTTGGCGACGTCGGTCACCGTCACGCCGATGCCGATGTCGGCAATGCCGTTGATCAGCACGATCTCGCCGGGGCCGGCCTCGGTGGCCTGCACGCGGTCCAGGCCTTGGAAGGTCAGCACCTGGTTGATGCGGCCCTTGAAGGCCTTGCCGTCCGGTCCTTCCATGACCATGACGTCCATCATCGGCTTGATGGTGCCCTGGCTGATGCGGCCCACGCCGATGCGGCCCACGAAGGTGGAGAAGTCGAGGGCCGAGATCTGCAGCTGCAGCGGTGCCGTCGGGTCGCCCTTCTGCGAGGGAACATGCTTCAGGATGGTGTCGAACAGGGCCGACATGTCGGGGCCCCACTGCTCGCCGGGCGCGCCCTCTTCCAGCGACGACCAGCCGTTGATGCCCGAGGCATACACCACCGGGAAGTCGAGCTGCTCGTCGGTTGCGCCGAGCTTGTCGAACAAGTCGAAGGCCGCATTCACGACCTTGTCGGGGTTGGCGCCGGGCTTGTCGACCTTGTTCACCACCAGGATGGGCTTCAGGCCCAGGGCCAGCGCCTTCTTGGTCACGAAGCGGGTCTGCGGCATCGGGCCTTCCTGGGCGTCGATCAGCAGCACCACGCCGTCGACCATCGACAGCGCGCGTTCCACCTCGCCGCCGAAGTCCGCGTGGCCGGGGGTGTCGACGATGTTGATGTGCGTGCCCTGCCAGGTCACGGCGCAGTTCTTGGCCAGGATCGTGATGCCACGTTCCTTTTCGATGGCGTTGTTGTCCATCACCGTGTCGACCACCTTCTCATGGTCGGCAAAGGTGCCGGACTGGCGCAGCAACTGGTCGACCATCGTGGTCTTGCCGTGGTCGACGTGCGCAATGATGGCGATGTTTCGGATTTGCTTGGCTGCAGTCATGGTGTGAGGGCCTCTTCGCAAGGCGCTGGATTCGAAAGGATTTGCTGGATTTCGATGGGGCTCAGCAAGCGCCCCGGTATCAGTTCGCCGGCCGTCACATGGGCCGTGCCCAGGAAAGCCGAGGGCCGTTCGCCGAACACGGCCACCTGGTCGGCATCGGCCCAGGCGCCCCGGCGGCGCAGGCCGGACAGGAAACGCCCGGCATCGTCGGCCCCCAGCGTGACGCGCGCGTGGCCGGCCACCAGGCATTCGGCCGGCGCAAGGCGGTTTGCGCGCTCCGCCTCGGGCAAGGCCTCGAGCGCCTCGAGCGTGACGCAGCCCGCGGTACCGAAACCGCCGGTCTCGACACGGCGCAGCGCGGTGAGGTGGCCCCCGCAGCCCAGCGCGGCACCGATGTCCTCGCCGAGCGTGCGGATGTAGGTTCCCTTGGAGCAACGCACGCGCAGGCGCAGCGACGGCGCCTCGCCGTGCAGCTGCATGTCGAGCAGTTCCAGGTCGTGGATCACGACGTCGCGCGGGGCGCGCTCGACCGTCTGGCCTTCGCGCGCATATTCGTAGAGGGCCTTGCCGTCCTTCTTGAGCGCGCTGTGCATCGGCGGCACCTGCTGGATCGGACCCATGAAGCGGTCGAGCACCTCGACCACCTGGCCGGGCGTGCAGTCGACCGGGTGCCGTGCGACGACCTCGCCCTCGGCATCCGCCGTGGACGTGACCACGCCCAGGCGCACCGTGGTCTCGTAGGTCTTGTCGGCATCGAGGTGCAACTGGCTGAACTTGGTCGCCGCGCCGAAGCACAGCGGCAGCACGCCGGTCGCGAGCGGGTCGAGCGTGCCGGTGTGGCCGGCCTTTTCGGCGCGCAACAACCACTTGGCCTTCTGCAAGGCCTGGTTGCTGGAAAGACCCAGCGGCTTGTCGAGCAGCAACACCCCATGCACAGGGCGCCGCTGCACCCTGACACGGGATGGCGGGCTCATGGCGTGTCGTCTTCTTTTGAGCGGGAGGAAACTGCCTTGGCGATCAAGGCGTTCATGTCGGCCGCGCGCTCGGTGGTGCGGTCGAACACGAAGTGCAGCGTAGGCACGGTGTGGATGTGCAGGCGCTTGAAGAGCCCGTTGCGCAGGAAGCCGGCGCCCTGGTTCAGGGCCTCCTGGGTTTCCAGCGGGTCGCCCACGAGCACGCTGAAGAACACCTTCGCATGCGCGTAGTCGGGCGTGACTTCCACCGCCTGCAGCGTGACCATGCCGACGCGCGGGTCCTTGAGCTCGCGCGCGATCAACTCCGTCAGATCGCGCTGGATCTGATCGGCGACCTTGAAGCCGCGGTTGGGGGCCGATGTCTTGCGTTTGGGCATCGTCAGAAATGCGGGATCGGACTTCCGGAACGCAGAGGACGCGAAGGTTTCGCAGAGGGCGCAAAAGAATCCAATAAAGATTTCATTGGGTCCTTTCTGCGCGTTCTACGTGCTCTTTGCGGTTTCTGCGTTCGGCTGTCCGGATTACAGCGTCCGCGCGATCTCCTTGATCTCGAAGATCTCGAGCTGGTCGCCTTCCTTGATGTCGTTGTAGTTGCGCAGCTTGATACCGCACTCGAAGCCTTCGCGGACTTCCTTCACGTCATCCTTCATGCGCTTGACCGACTCGATCTCGCCCGTGTAGACCACGATGTTGTCGCGCAGCAGGCGGAAGTGCGCATTGCGCATGACCACGCCGTCGAGCACGTACGAGCCGGCAATCGTGCCGATCTTGGTCGCCACGAACACCGTGCGGATCTCGGCATGGCCGATGATCTCTTCGCGCTTCTCGGGCGCCAGCATGCCGGCCATCGCGGTCTTCAGCTCGTCCACGGCGTCGTAGATGATGCTGTAGTACTTGATCTCGACGTCGTTGCCTTCGGCCAGCTTGCGCGCGCCGGCATCGGCGCGCACGTTGAAGCCGATCACGATGCCCTTGGCGGCGATCGCCAGGTTCACGTCGGATTCGCTGATGCCGCCCACGCCCGCGTACACCACCTGCACCTTGACCTCGTCGGTCGAGAGCTTGAGCAGCGACTGCGACAGCGCTTCCTGCGAGCCTTGCACGTCCGCCTTGATGATGATCGGCAGGGTCTTGACCTCGCCGGCCGTCATGTCCGAGAACATGTTCTGGAGCTTGGCGGCCTGCTGCTTGGCCAGCTTCGTGTTGCGGAACTTGCCGGCACGGTAGGTGGCGATCTCGCGCGCGCGGCGCTCGTCGGCCATCACCATGAATTCGTCGCCCGCCTGCGGCACTTCCGTCAGGCCCTGGATCTCGACCGGGATCGAGGGGCCGGCCGACTTGGTGGTCTTGCCGTCCTCGTCGATCATGGCGCGCACGCGGCCGTAGGTCGAACCGGCCAGCACCACGTCGCCCACCTTGAGCGTGCCGGACTGCACCAGCACCGTGGCCACCGGGCCGCGGCCCTTGTCCAGCTGCGCTTCGATGACCAGGCCCTTGGCGGCGGCTTCGACCGGCGCCTTGAGTTCCAGCACTTCGGCCTGCAGCAGCACCTGCTCGAGCAGGTCGTCGATGCCCTTGCCCGTCTTGGCCGAAACCTCGACGAAAGGCGAATCGCCGCCGAACTCTTCGGGCACGACCTCCTCGGCCACCAGTTCGCTCTTCACGCGCTCGGGGTTGGCGTCGGGCTTGTCGATCTTGTTGACCGCGACCACGATGGGAACGCCGGCCGCCTTGGCGTGCTTGACGGCTTCCTTGGTCTGCGGCATCACGCCGTCATCCGCCGCCACCACCAGGATGACAATGTCGGTGGCCTGCGCGCCGCGGGCACGCATGGCGGTGAACGCCTCGTGGCCCGGGGTGTCGAGGAAGGTGATCATGCCGCGCGGCGTCTCGACGTGGTAGGCGCCGATGTGCTGCGTGATGCCGCCCGCTTCGCCCGCCGCCACCTTGGCGCGGCGGATGTAGTCCAGCAGCGAGGTCTTGCCGTGGTCGACGTGGCCCATGACGGTCACGACCGGCGCACGCGGCAGCGCCTCGGCCTGCTGGCCCTGCACTTCTTCCTCGGTGAAAGCTTCCGGGTCGTCCAGCGCCGCCACGACGGCGGTGTGGCCCAGTTCTTCCACGAGGATCATGGCCGTGTCCTGGTCCAGCGACTGGTTGATGGTCGCCATCTGGCCCAGCTTCATCAGCTGCTTGATCACCTCGGACGCCTTGATCGACATCTTGTGCGCGAGTTCGGACACCGTGATGGTTTCCGGCACGTGCACTTCGATCACGCGCTGCTCGACCGGTGCGGCCTGCTGGTGCGAATCGTCGCGGTCGCGGTCACCGCCACGGCGGCCGCGCGGGCCTCCGCGCCAGTTGCCACGGCCCACGCCACCGCTGGCGTCGCCGCGGGTCTTGATTTCCTTCTTCTTGGCGGGATCGCCGGCCCAGGCGGAAGAAGTCTTGGCGGACTTGATTTCCTTGCCCGAACCCGGCGCGGCCGGTGCACCCGCACCTGCGGCGGGGCGCGCCGTGCCCGTGCCGGTGGCCGGCTTGTGCAGGGTTCCCTTGACGGCCGCCTTCGGCGCCTCTTTCTCGGGCGCCTTGTGCGGCACCAGAACGCGAGCCGGTGCGCTCATCATGGCGCGAATCGCTTCTGCTTCGGCCAGCGCCTTGCGGCGGCGCTCGTCGAGGTCCTTGGCCCGCGCAGCCTCGTCGTCGGCGCGCGCCTTGGATTCCGCCGCGGCCTTCGCCTTCGCTTCTTCCTTGGCCTTTTCGGCCGCGGCCTTCTCGGCGGCGGCCTTGTCTGCCGCGGCCTGGGCAGCCGCCGCAGCGGCAGCGGCCTCGGCACCCGGCGAGGTGTTGCGCGCCTTCTCGGCGGCAGCGTTCAGCATGGCCGCTTCGGCACGGGCCTTCTCGACCTGGGCCTCGCGGGCCTTGTCGGCCTGCTCCTCCCGATCGGCGGCTTCGCGTTCGCGCGCCTCGGCCTCCTCGCGCTCCTTGCGCTTGGCGGCGAGTTCTTCTTCCTGGCGGCGCAGGAGCTCGGCGTTGCGACGTGCCTCTTCCTCCCGACGCGCCAATTCGGCCTCGTCGATCTGGGGCACCGCCGGCGCAGGCGCCGGCGCGGGCGCCTCGGCGGGTGCGTCGTCGCGCTGGATGAAGGTGCGCTTCTTGCGCACTTCCACCTGGATCGTGCGCGCACGCCCCATCGCGTCCGCCTGCTTGATCTCGCTGGTGGACTTCTTCGTCAGGGTGATCTTCTTGCGCTCGGGCGCGGCCGTGCCGTGGCTCGCCTTGAGGTGGCCGAGCAAGGCCTGCTTGTCGCCCTCGGTCAGGGCATCGGACGCAGCCGATTTGGTCACGCCCGCGCTGCGCAGCTGGTCAAGCAGCGTTTCGGGTGTCTTCTTGAGTTCTTGAGCGAACTCTGCAACGGTGGTGCTGGACATATCTGGTTCGTGCCTCCATGGCGATCACTCTGGCGAGCCCGCGAACCAATGTTCGCGCGCCTTGAGGATCAGGGCCTTGGCTTCATCGGCACTCTGGCCGGTGATTTCGGTGAGTTCGTCGACAGCCAGGTCGGCCAGGTCGTCACGGGTGTTCACACCCGCGCCAGCCAGCTTGGCAATGAGTTCGGGGGTCAGCCCCTCGAGATCGCGCAAGTCCTGCGAGACGCCTTCGACGCTCTCTTCCTTGGCGATTTCCATGGTCAGCAGCGCGTCCTTGGCACGGGCGCGCAGCTCGTTGACCGTGTCTTCGTCGAAGGACTCGATCTCGAGCATTTCGGCGATCGGCACATAGGCCACCTCTTCCAGGCTGGTGAAGCCCTCGTGGATGAGGATGTCGGCAATTTCCTCGTCGACGTCCAGCTTCTCCATGAAGAGCTGGCGAATGGAACTGGTTTCCTCGGCCTGCTTCTGGGCCGATTCGTTCGCGTCCATGATGTTGATCTTCCAGCCCGTGAGGTCGGAAGCCAGGCGCACGTTCTGGCCGCCGCGGCCGATGGCGATGGCGAGGTTTTCCTCGTCGACCACCACGTCCATGGCGTGCTTCTCCTCGTCGACCACGATGGAGCTGACGTTGGCCGGCGCCAGGGCGCCGATCACGAACTGCGCCGGGTCTTCGGACCACAACACGATGTCGACGCGTTCGCCGGCCAGTTCATTGGTCACGGCATTGACGCGGGTGCCGCGCACGCCGACGCAGGTGCCGATCGGGTCGACCCGCTTGTCGTGGCTGAGCACGGCGATCTTGGCGCGCGAACCGGGGTCGCGGGCGCAGCTCTTGATCTCGAGCAGGCCCTGCTCGATCTCGGGCACCTCGTTGCGGAACAGCTCGATCATGAACTCCGGCGCCGAGCGCGAGAGGATGATCGGCGCGCCGCGCAGCGTCAGGTCCACTTCCATGATCATGGCGCGCACGCGGTCGCCGTTGCGCAGGTTTTCCTTGGGGATCATCTCGCTGCGGCGCAGGCGCCCTTCGACGCGCCCCGCTTCCACGATGATGTCGCCCTTGTCCAGGCGCTTGACGGTGCCGGTGAAGATCTTTTCGCCACGCGACATGAAGTCGTTGAGCAGCATCTCGCGCTCGGCGTCGCGGATCTTCTGAAGGATCACCTGCTTGGCGGCCATGGCGCCGATGCGGCCGATGGGCAGCGACTCGATGGGTTCCTCGATGTACTCGTCGACCTCGATGTCCGGCACTTCTTCCTTGGCTTCGAACAGCAGGATTTCCTGGTCGGGCAGCTGCAGGCCGGCCTCGTCGGGCACGACGTGCCAGCGGCGGAAGGTCTCGTAGGCGCCGCTGTCGCGATCGATCGCGACGCGGATGTCCACGTCGCCGGCGTACAGCTTCTTGGTGGCCTGCGCCAGCGCCGATTCCACGGCGCCGAAGACGACGTCGCGCTCGACGTTCTTCTCGCGCGAGATCGCATCCACCAACATCAACATTTCGCGATTCATGCCACTTGGCTCCTTCCGATGACTCCGGCCTTATTCCGCCGAGGGCGCGCCGGTCTTGGGCTTGCGCCCCTTGAAATCCACGATGGGGGCGAGCCGCGCCTCGCGCAGCTCGTCCAGGGTGAAGCCGAGCGCCTGGACCGGGGCCGGCGCGCGCTTCTTGCTGATCTTCTGGCCCGGCTTGGCGGCGGGCTCGTCACTCCACACGATCTGCCAGCCGCGCTGGCCGTCCGTGCCTTCGGTACGCTCCAGCGTGCCGCGGAACTTCTTGCGGTTGGCGCTGACCTGGCCGGCTGCGGCCTCGCCGATGGGCGCCTTGAGGGTGATGTCGACCACCTCGCCGGCAAAGCGTTCGAAATCCTGTTCGTTGCGCAGCGGGCGATCGATGCCGGGCGAGGACACCTCGAGCCGCTTGTAGTCGGCGCTCTCGACCTCCAGTGCATACTGCAGCTGGCGTGTGACCTTCTCGCAGTCCTCGACCGTCACGAAGGGTTCGGGCGCACCGGGCGCTGCTTCGGAGGTGGGGCCGGACCACGGCAGATCAATGGTGACGCGCAGCAGTCCTCCGGCCGAGCGTTCGATCTCGACCAGGTCATAGCCGAGTCCGGCCACGGTTGTTTCGACTGTCTGCTGCAATGCCACCGGTGTGCGCGCGTCCTTGCGGGTAGCCGCCAAGGCCTGTGCCGCACCGGGTGCCGCCACGGGGCCTGAAGCCCGCGCGACTCACCCGGCACAAGAACTATGAGGTCGAGGCGGTGGGAAAACGATCGACCAAAAAAAACGGGCGGTTGGTACCCGCCCGTTTGGTCGTGAGCCTCAGATTATAGCGAGCTGCGCGGAATTTGTCCTCCCCCCGCCCTGCGCGCTTCACAAAATCAGCGGCTGCGGGCCCGTGCGTTTCGCCAGACGGCCAGAAAAAGGACCGCGCCCAGCGCCAGTGCGCCCGCCGCTGCCAGCAGTGGCACCGAAAAGGAGCCCGTGCGGTGCGCCAGCGGCGCCGCGAACAGCGGGCCCACGATCTGCCCGATCCCGTACGACGCCGTGGCGTAGCCGATCAGCCCGGCCGCGGCATTGCCACGCAGCCGCCGTGCATCGCGCACTGCGAACAGGGTGATGGCCGTGAACGGCATGCCCAGCAGCAGGCTGCCCAGGGCGAATCCGCCGATCGTCGGCCAGGCGACCGACAACAGCACGCCCAGCGCCTGCAGCGCGTAGGCCACGGCCAGCAGCAGCCGGTTGTCCCAGTGCGTGGGCGCGCGGGCCCCGATGAGGGCGCCAGGGATCACCGCCAGCCCGAAAAGGGGCCAGAACAGGTCCGGCCAGGGCGACCCGGGCAGGGCCTGGCGAGCGATCACGGGCAGGAAGGTCGCCGTGATGATGTAGCCGAAGCCCGCCAAGCCGTAGAGCAGCACCAGCCAGCGCGCGTCGCTGCGCTCGTGCGCCGACGGCACCGGCCGGGGTGCAGCCACCGGCGCAGGGCTGCCCGGCGCCCCCGCATGCGCGCCGTCGTCGAAGATGCGCCAGATGGCCGCCACGAGCACCAGCGCCACCAGGCCGAAGCCGATCCATGCCGCGTCGGACCCCCAGCGCCCCGCCAACCCGCCCAGCACGCCGGTCGCGGCGATGCCGATCCCGGGCCCGGCGTAGATCACGCCGCCGAGCGCCGGTGCGCCGGTTTCGGCCAGCCGTCGAAGGCCCCAGCCAGAGGCGAAGACGAAGGTCCAGGCGCTCATCACGCCCGCGGCGGCGCGCAGCACGCCCCAGGCCGTGAAGCCGTGCAGCAGGCCCATGCCCAGGAGCAGCAGCGCGGTGGCCACCAGCCCGGCGCGCACCATGCGCGGCGCCGCCACGCCGATCGCCGCACACGACAGCGCACCGACGAAGTAGCCGAGGTAGTTGAGCGACGCCAGCAACCCGCCTGATTCCAGGTTGAGCTTGCCCTCGTGCAGCATGACGGGGAGCATGGGGGTGAACGCAAAGCGCCCGAGGCCCATGGCCACGGCCAGCGCCACCATGCAGGCCAACGCGGCCCGCCAGCCGCCACGCGGCTCGTATCCGATATTCGACATCCAGGCGTTTCTGATTCTTTTATTCGGCCAAGGCGGCAGCCACCAACTGGCGCGTGTAGGGGTGCTGCGGCGCATCGAGCACCTGGTCGACGACGCCCTGTTCCACGACGGCGCCATCCTTCATCACCAGCACCCGGTGCGCCATGGCGCGGATGACTTCCACGTCGTGCGTGATGAGCAGGTAGCTCAGGCCACGCTCGCGTTGCAGGCGCTGCAGCAGGCCCAGCACCTGCTTCTGGATCGTGACGTCGAGGGCGCTGGTCGGTTCGTCCAGCACCAGCAATTCGGGGTCGACGATCAGCGCCCGGGCGATGGCCAGCCGCTGTCGCTGCCCGCCCGAGAACTCGTGCGGATAGCGTTGCAACAACGACGGGAACTGGGCTTCGGTGAGCCCGACGTCGGCCAGCGCTGCCAGCACACGCTCGCGCCGCGCGGCACCGTCGGGCGCACCGCCATGCACGCCGAGGCCTTCGCCGACGATGGCCTCGACCGTCAAACGCGGCGACAGCGACGAGAACGGATCCTGGAACACCACCTGCACCACCCGGCGCAGCGGCCGGTCGGCCGCGGTGCGGCGCGTCCAGCCGCGCCCGTCGATGCGCAGTTCGCCCCGTGCGGGCAACAGGCCGAGCGCGGCCAGGGCCAGCGTGGACTTGCCCGAGCCGGATTCGCCGACGACGCCGAGCGTCTCGCCGCGGGCGATCGCCAGGTCGGCGCCCTGCACCGCAACGAAGGCGTCACGCCCGAACCATCCGCGCAGGCCGGGCCGCGGCACCGGATAGCTCACGCGCAGGCCGCGCGCCGCCAGGACGGGCTGGCGCCCGGCGCCTTCTGCCGGCACGGCAACGACGTCGCGCACCGGCCGGCTGTCGATCAGCTTGCGGGTGTAGGGGTGCCGCGGCGCATCGAAGACGGTGGCGACGGCGCCCTCCTCCACCAGGCGGCCTTGCTCCATCACCGCCACCCGGTCGGCGAAGCGGCGCACCAGGTTCAAGTCGTGGGTGATCAGCAGCACCGCCATGCCATGCTGCTGCTGCAGCTTGTCGAGCAGATCGAGGATCTGCACCCGCAAGGTCACGTCCAGCGCGGTAGTGGGCTCGTCGGCCAGCAGCAGGCGCGGCTTGCAAGCCAGGGCCATGGCGATCATGGCGCGCTGCCGCTGTCCACCGGAAAGCTGGTGCGGGAAGGACCTCGCCCGCCGCGCCGGCTCGGGCACGCCGGTGTCGGCCAGCAGTTGGACGGCGGCCGCCTGCGCCTCGCGCTTGCCCAGCGCCTCGTGCAGTTCGAGCACCTCGGCGATCTGGTCGCCCACCGGGTACAGCGGGTTGAGTGCCGTCATCGGCTCCTGGAAGATCATCGCGATCTCGCGGCCTCGCACGCCGCGCAGCTCGCGCTCCGGCATCGACAGCAAGTCGCGCGCGACCGGCGGTCCTTCCGGGCCGAAAAAGCTTGCAGTGCCCGACAGCTCGGCGTTGGGCACCAGCCGCAGCAGGCTCAACGCGGTGATCGTCTTGCCCGACCCCGACTCGCCCACCAGCGCGAGCTTCTCGCCCGCGGCGATGTCGAAGTCGACGCCGTGCACCACCTCCTTGCCGTCGAAGCCGATGCGCAGATTGCGCACTTGGACGAGTGGGGTCATCAATCCGTCTTTCTGGGGTCCATGGCGTCGCGCAGCGCATCGCCCATGAAGGTCAGCAGCATCAGGGTGACGACCAGCACGCCGAAGGTGGACATGGAGATCCACCAGGCATCGATGTTGGCCTTGCCCTGGTTGAGCAGTTCGCCCAGCGAGGGCGTGCCGGGCGGCACGCCCAGGCCGAGGAAATCGAGCGAGGTCAGTGCCAGGATGGCGGCGCTCATGCGAAACGGCAGGAATGTGACGACCGGCACCATGCTGTTGGGCAGGATGTGGCGCCACATGATCTGCAGGTTGCCCACCCCCAGCGCACGGGCGGCGCGCACGTAGTCCATCTGCCGGTTGCGCAGGAATTCGGCGCGCACGTAATCCGACAGGCCCATCCAGCCGAAGAGCGAGAGCAGCACCAGCAGCAGCGCCACGCTGGGCGCGAAGATGGCGCTGAAGATGATGAGCAGGTACAGCTCGGGCATGGACCCCCAGATCTCGATGAAGCGCTGGAAGGCGAGGTCGGTCTTGCCGCCGAAGTAGCCCTGGATCGCACCGGTGATCACGCCCAGCACCACGCCGATGGCCGTGAGCGCCAGCGCGAACAGCACGCTCACCCGGAAGCCGTAGATGAGCTGCGCCAGCAGGTCGCGGCCACGGTCGTCGGTACCGAAGAGGTTCTCGCGCGAGGGCGCCGCCGGATTGGGCTGGCTCGCGAAGTAGTTCAGCGTTCGCGGGCCGTAGGGGTTGGGCGCGTAGACCGCCCAGTTGGCCCCCTCGGTGATGCGCTGGCGGATGAAGGGGTCGAGGTAGTCGGCTGGCGTCTCGAAGTCGCCGCCGAAGACTTTCTCGGAATAGTCCTTGAAGACCGGGAAGTAGGTCTGGCCCTGATAGCGCACGACCAGCGGCTTGTCGGTCGAGAGCACCTCGGCGAAAAGGCTCAGCACCACGATCGCGACGAACACCACGAGGCTGTAGAAGCCCAGGCGATTGCGGCGAAAACGCCGCCAGGCGCGACGGCCGGGCGACAGATGGACCGGCGCGCCCACGGGCATTGGCGTGGCCGGTGCGGACAGGACGGCGGCCTCAGTCAAATTTCACCCTCGGATCGACCCAGACATAGCACAGGTCGCTGATCAGCTTGGTCACCAGGCCAATCAGCGTGAAGAGGTACAGCGTGCCCAGCACCACCGGGTAGTCGCGCCGGATCACGCTCTCGTAACTCAGCAGGCCCAGCCCGTCGAGCGAGAACAGCGTCTCGATCAGCAGCGAGCCGGCGAAGAAGGCGCCGATGAACGCCGCCGGAAAGCCCGTGATGATGGGAATGAGCGCATTGCGGAACACGTGCTTCCACAGCACTTGCTTCTCCTTCAGGCCCTTGGCACGCGCGGTCAGCACGTACTGCTTGCGGATCTCCTCGAGGAAGGCGTTCTTCGTCAGCATGGCCGTCACCGCGAAGCTGCCCAGCACCATCGCCGTGACAGGCAGCGCGATGTGCCAGAGGTAGTCGACGATGCGCGCGCCCCACGACAGCTGTTCCCAGTTCGGGGAGGTCAGCCCGCGCAACGGGAACCATTGCAGTTGCCCGCCGAAGATGACCAGTAGCGCCACGCCCAGCACGAAGCCCGGGATGGCATAGCCCACCAGCACGAACATCGTGGTGACGAAGTCGAAGCGCGTGCCGGCCCGCACTGCCTTGGCCACGCCCAGCGGCACCGCGATGAGGTAGCTGATGAAGAAGGTCCACAGGCCCAGGCTGATGGAGACCGGCAGCTTCTCCTTGACCAGCTCCCACACGCCCTTGCGCTGGTAGAAGCTCTGGCCCAGGTCGAGCTTCGCGAAGGACTTGAGCATCTGCCAGAAGCGCTCGTGCGCCGGCTTGTCGAAGCCGTAGAAGGCCTTGATCTCCTCGATGCGCTTGGGGTCCAGGCCCTGCCGGCCGCGGTAGCCCGAGCCCGAGCTGGCCGCGCCCTCGCCGCCCGAATCGCGGCCCTGCAGTTGCGCCACCATCTGTTCGACCGGTCCGCCCGGCACGAACTGGATGACGGTGAAGGTCAGAAGCAGCACCCCGAGCAGGGTCGGGACCATCAGCAGCAGGCGCTTGAGGATGTAGCTCGCCATCGTGTGCCTACTTGTTGGCGGGCGATGCCCACCAGGTGGAGATCGCCCAGGCGTGCGCGTCGTAGTACGGCGGGATCGTCTTGGGCAGCACGAAGGGCGCGGGCCGGTAGCCGATCAGGAAAGCGTCGCCATAGTACTGCGGCACGCCGTAGTAGCCGTGCGAGAGCAGCCGGTCGAGCACGCGCATGGCGGTCACCAGCTCGGGCCGCGTGCGGGCGGACACCACCTTGCCGACGATCGCGTCCACGGCCGGATCGGCGATCCCCCAGATGTTGGACGAGCCCGTGGTCTCGGCGGCCTTGGAGCCGAAGCGCTCGAACAGCTCGCCGCCCGGCGCCGTGCTGCCGGGCAGCCGCACGGTGGTCATCTCGAAGTCGAAGTTGTCCATGCGCTGCTGCGCGAGCGAGAAGTCCACGCTGCGAAAGCTCATGTCGATGCCCAGCTTGCGCAGCGCGCCCTGCATGGGCGCCATCACCCGCACGCTGGACGGCTGGTCGTTGAGCACCTCGATGGTGAAGGCCTCTCCCTTGGCGTTGCGCAGTGCGCCGTCGCGGTAGGTCCAGCCCGCCTCGGCCAGCAGCTTCTGCGCCTGGCGCAGGTTCTCGCGCAGGCTGTGCGGCGGCGTGGTCACCGGCGAGACCACGGCCGGGCCGAAAACCTCGGGCCGCAGCTTGTCCCGCAACGGCTCCATCAGCGCCAGTTCGTCGGCCTTGGGCAGGCCTTCGGCATGGAACTCGCTGTTGGGGAACCAGCCCTCGACCCGCTTGTACAGGCCGTAGAACATCTGGCGGTTGAGCCACTCGAAGTCGAAAGCCAGGCCGATCGCCTGGCGCACCCGCACATCCTTGAATTTGTCCTTGCGCAGGTTGAAGACCCAGCCCTGGTAGTCGCCCGGGTTGCCGTTGGGAAACGCGCGCTTGACGACCTCGCCGCGGTCGAACACGCGGCCCGTGTACTGCCGGGCCCAGTTGCGCGAGATGAACTCGCGCATGAAGTCGTACTCGCCCGCCTTCAGGCCCTCGAAGCGGCCGGTTTCGTCGAGGTAGATCTTGTAGCTGACGCGGTCGAAGTTGAACTGGCCCTTGCGCACCGGAAGGTCGGCACCCCAGTACTTCGGGTCGCGCACGTAGGTGATGTCGCGCCCGAGCCGGCCGCTCGGCAGCTTGTAGGGGCCCGAGGCGATGGGCAGTTCGGTCGTCACCTGGTCGAAGGGCTTGCCCTTGCCCCAGGCGCGGCTGAAGACCGGCATGCCGCCCACGACCAGCGGCAGTTCGGGATTGGGCGTCGCGAAGTCGAAGCGCACAGTGCGCTCGGCGGTGGCGGTGGCCTTCTTCACCTCGGCGTAGATGGTGCGGAACTGCGGCGCCGCCTCCTTGCTCATGAGGGTGTCGAAAGAGTGCACCACGTCGGCCGCGAGCACCGGCGAACCGTCGTTGAAGCGCGCCTTGGGGTTGAGGCGGAAGGTGGCCGAGAGACCGTCGGGTGCCGCCTCGACATCCTCGGCCAGCAGGCCGTAGGCGGTGGTCGGCTCCTCGCTGTTGCCGGTGAGCAGGCTCTCGAACATCAGCGTGCCCAGGCCGGCCGGCGCGGTGCCTTTGAGCGTGAAGGGATTGAACTTGTCGAAGTTGGTGGGCCGCGTGGGCGGCACGAGCCGGATCTCGCCGCCCTTGGGCGCGTCGGGATTCACGTAGTCGAAATGCGTGAAGCCCGGCGGATACTTGATGTCGCCGAACTGGGCATAGGCGTGCGCACCCCAGGCGGGCAGCGCCGCAACCAGAAGGGCCGGGAGCAGCCAGAGTCGCATGCGAGAATTCTGCCCAAGTTTTTCTCAAGGCAGACCCATGGGCTTTCTCAGCGGCAAGAAACTTCTGATCACCGGCGTCCTTTCCAACCGTTCCATCGCCTACGGCATCGCCAAGGCCTGCCGCGCCCAGGGTGCCGAACTGGCCTTCAGCTACGTCGGCGAGCGCTTCAAGGGCCGCATCACCGAGTTCGCCGCCGACTTCGACTCCAAGCTCGTGTTCGATTGCGACGTGGGCGACGACGCGCAGATCGACAAGCTCTTCGCCGACCTGTCGCAGGCCTGGCCGAAGTTCGACGGCTTCGTGCACAGCATCGGCTTCGCCCCGCGCGAGGCGATCGCGGGCGACTTCCTCGACGGCCTCTCGCGCGAAGGCTTCAAGATCGCGCACGACATCAGCGCCTACAGCTTCCCGGCCATGGCCAAGGCGGCCCTGCCCTACCTGAACGACAAGTCGGCCCTGCTCACGCTGACCTACCTGGGCGCCGTGCGCGCCCTGCCCAACTACAACACCATGGGCCTGGCCAAGGCCAGCCTCGAGGCGTCGGTGCGCTACCTGGCCGGCTCGCTCGGCCCGCGCGGCATGCGCGTCAACGGCATCAGCGCCGGCCCGGTGAAGACACTGGCCGCCAGCGGCATCAAGGGCTTCGGCAAGATCCTGAGCACCGTGGCCGAGGTCTCGCCCATCCGCCGCAACATCACCATCGAGGACGTGGGCAACGTCGCCGCCTTCCTGCTGTCGGACCTGGCGGCGGGCGTGACCGCCGAGATCACGTACGTCGACGGCGGCTTCAGCAACGTGGTGGGCGGCATCGACGAGCCGGCGGCCTGAGCCCCACGTTTGCAGAGCCGAAAGCGCCCGCAACGCCCGTCCGGCGAACGCAGGCGGTTCAACGATTCCATCGCATGACGATCGCGCGCCGCGCCCTGCTGATCGCCCCGGCCGCGCTGCTGGCATGGCCGGCCGCGGGCTGGGCGGCCCCGGCGCTCATGCTGGCCGAGCGCTATCGCGCCGGCCTGCCGCTGGCAGGCTGGTGGGTCAGCGAGAAGTACGACGGCCTGCGCGGCTACTGGGACGGCAAGCGCCTGTGGACGCGCGGGGGCGAGCCGATCGCCGCGCCGGCGTGGTTCACCGCGCCGCTGCCCGCCACGCCCATGGATGGCGAGTTGTGGGCGGGCCGCGGGCGATTCGAGCAGGCCGTGTCCACGGTGCGCAACCGCACGCCCGACGACAAGGCCTGGCGCGAGATCCGCTTCATGGTCTTCGACCTGCCCGCGCAGCCCGGCGACTTCGATGCGCGGCTGGCGGCGCTGCGCAAGCTGCTGCCGCTCACCGAGGCGCCCTGGGTCGTGCCCGTCGCGCAGGCCCCCGCCACCACGCATGCCGAGCTCATGGCGCTGCTCGACAGGACGATGCGCCTGGGCGGCGAAGGGCTGATGCTGCACCGGGGCGCTTCGCTCTACCGCGGCGAGCGCAGCGCCGACCTGCTCAAGGTCAAGCCGCACGACGACGCGGAAGCACGTGTCGTCGCGCATCTGCCGGGCCAGGGCCGGCACGCGGGCCGCATGGGTGCGCTGCTCGTGCGAACGTCCGAGGGCGTGACCTTCCGGCTCGGCGGTGGATTCACCGACGCGCAGCGGGCCGACCCGCCGCCGGTCGGCAGCACCGTGACCTATCGCTTCAACGGCACCAGCGCGTCCGGGGTGCCGCGCTTTGCGCGCTTCGTGCGCGTGCGGGACGACGGCTGAGCACGCCGGACGCGCCCGACAAGCAGGCGCTGGCCGATGTGCCACCGCCGCCCCCGCGGGCTCCCGCCCGCGGCCCGCTGCGCTGGGCCTTCATGGCGCTGGCCATCGTGAGCCTCGCGCTCGCCGTGCTCGGCGTGCTGTTGCCCGGCCTGCCGACCACGCCCTTCGTGCTGCTGGCGGCCTGGGCGGCGGCGCGCAGTTCGCCGCGCCTGGCGGCCTGGCTCGAATCGCACCGCCTCTTCGGCCCACTGATCCGCGACTGGCGCACCGGCGGCCGCGTGAGCCGTCGCGCCAAGTGGAGCGCCGCGATCGCGATGACGGTATGCGCCGCACTGCTGCTGTGGCTGGTGCGGCCGCGCGCCGCAGCGATGGGCGGGATCGTGGTCATGGCCATCGTGCTCGTGTGGCTGTGGCGCCGGCCGGAGCCCTGAAGGCGCGCTGTCGCAAGTGCAGTCGGCGGCAGCGCCTCCCGCCGGGCTGCAGCCGGATGCGTCGTGAGCGTGACGGTCTCAGTTCGGGGGCGCCTCGCCGGCCGCCAGGCGCGTGTCGATCGCGTCCAGCACCGGCAGCAGGTCGGCCACGCTGTCGATCACATAGTGCGCGCCGGCCGCCGTCAGTTCGGCCGCGGCGCGCTGGCGGACGGACGCCTGCGCCTCGGCATCGAGCGCCTGCCACTCGGCCAGCGTCAGGCCGGCCGCGTTGCCGCTGATTGCCAGGCCCACCGTCCAGGTGCCGGCGTTCAGGCCTTCCTGGATGCCCACACCGGTGTCGTCCACCTTGACCACCGTGCATGGCGGCCACACGCCGAGGTCGGCAAAGCAGCGGTACATCATGAGCGGCGACGGGCGCCCGGCGGCAAGGTCCCCGGCGCAAACGAGGTTGTCCGGCACGTAGCCGCCTTTGGCCGCGATGGCCGTGACGACCTCCATGATCGGCCGGTTGTAGCCCGTGGTCGACCCCACCTTCAGCCCGCGCGCGCGCACGGCGGCCACGGTGTCGAGCGCGCCGGGAATGAAGTCCGCGAAGTCGGGCACCACGGCCGCGTTCATGGGCGTGAAGACTTCGTAGAGGTGGTCGATATCGGCATCGGTGAAGGCATGGCCGTGCTTCGCCTCCCACTGCGCCGCGATGCGCGGCAGCCGGCTGAGGGCCTGGATGTGGTCCCACTTGGCCATGCCCATCGGGCCGCGCGCCTCGGCGATGCTGAGGTCGACGCCGAAGCGCGCGAACAGGCGCACGAAGGCGCCCATGGGCGCACAGGAGCCGAAGTCGATGATGGTGCCAGCCCAGTCGAAGACGACGGCCTGGAGCTTGTCGGGAGTGTTCATTCGGGAATTCGATGGTGGATGCGGCTCACCAGGCCGCCAGGACGTCCTCGGCGATGCCGAAGGCGGTGCTGGCGCCGGTGCCGCTGGTGACGAGCACGAGCCGGGTGGCGTCGTCGGGCGCGTCGATCAGGCAGTCCGTCACTTGGGACGAGGGATAGGTGCCGACCCAGCGCTCGGTCACCGTGGCCTCGGTGAGCCGAAGGGTCTCTCGCAGGTGCCGCAGGATCAGCTCGTCCACCCGCTGGTCGGCGAAGGGTTCGAGCACCGGGCCGTAGTGGTGCGAGTCGCCCACGACCAGCGTGCCGTCGGCGCTCTGCACCACGATCAGGTGGATGCCGTGGGCCAGGGATTCGCCCTCCTCCCCCTCGATCTGCGTGCGCAGCACCTGGGCGGCGGGCAGCTTGCTGTAGCCGTGGTAGCGCACCAGGCTCAGGTCGGCCATGACGGAACCGGGCAGCCGGAAGCCCGGCTGCGGCCGCACACGCATCATGTGCAACTGGCACAGGCGCAGGCCGTGTGGCGAGAGGCGCTCGGCGAACAGGCCGTTGAGCTCGCTGTTCGTGCACACGGCCACCCGGTCGGCATGCAGCACGGCCCGCGAGGTGCGCACGCGCGGCGTCGCCACCTCGAGCACCGCCTCGCCGAAGCGGAAATGCACGCCCAGTGCGTCGGACAGCCAGCGCGCGAGTTGGCCGATGGCCGTGCGCGACTCGACCCGCATCTCGTGCGGGCTGTAGAGCACGCCCCGGGCCGCGCCGTGTGCTCCTTCGAGGCGCAGCGCGGGCGCACGGCGCGCGGCCTCGTCGGCGGACAGCAGCTCGCAGCCGACGGCCATCTCCGTGGACATGAATTCCTCCAACACGCTCAGCGACTGCGGCCGGAAGGCGGTGAGGTACAGCCCGTGGTGCACCGCCGGGATGCCGGCCTGCGGCGCCACCGTGCCCCACACTTCGCGCGCGCGCCGCGCCCGCCGCCAGGTGTCGCCCGCGCCTTGGCCGGTGACCGTGATGAAGCCGAAGTTGCGGATCGACGCGCCCACGCAGGCCGCGTCCTTCTCGACCACGCACACCCGCAGCCCGCGCCGCGCGGCCGTGTAGGCATGCGCCAGGCCGACGATGCCGGCGCCGACGACGATGAGGTCAAAGCGGTCGTTGGAGGTCATGGGTGCGCGGTGGAAGCGAGGATCGAATACGGAAACGGACATCCGGACGCAGAAGGAAAACCAAAGTGACGCAGAGGACGCAGAAGGATTGCCACTGATTGATTTCTCTTTTGCGACCTCTGCGAAACCTTTGCGTCCTCTGCGTCCGGAAGTCCGCTCCCGTTCATCGGCGCCGCCACGCCTGCGTCCGCCGCTCGACCACGCGGCCCAGCAGCAGGTAGAGCACCGTGACCACGGCCGAGATGCCGGCGATGAGCACGGCCATCGCCGCGGCCGCGCCGGTCTCGCCGGCCTCGTCGAGGTTGAGGATGGCCACGGACGCGAGCTTGGTGTCGGGCGAGTACAGGAACACCACGGCCGAGATGGTGGTCATGGCATTGATGAAGAAGTAGCGCGAGACGTCGATGAGCGTGGGCAGGCAGATCGGCAGCGTGACGCGCCAGAAGGTCTTGTAGAACGGCACCTTGAGCGAGGCCGAGACGGACTCGAACTCGGCGTCGATGGCCTTGAGCGCCGTGACCATCGTCAGGTGGCCCGTGGTGTAGAAGTGCACCACCGTGCACAGGACCAGCAGCGCCATGCTCTGGTAGAGCAGGTTGAGCGGGTTGCCCGGCGCGTTGAAGAAGAAGATGTAGCCCAGGCCCAGCACCAGCCCCGGCACCGCCATGGGCAGCATCGCCATCAGCCGCACCAGCGGCCGGGCCGGGCCGAGCCCGCGCGTCTTCTCGAGCAGGTAGGCGCCGACGAAGACCACGGCGGTGCCGAACACCGCGGTGCCTGCGGCCAGCTTCAGGCTGTTGAGCAGCGCGTCACCCAGTTCGGCATCGACCAGGCCGGCCACGTAGTGATTCAGGCTGGGCGCCAGGTTGTAGGGCCACAGCGTGGCGAAGGAGGCGAACACCGCCATGCCGAACATGGCCAGCATCAGCGCCACGATCAGCGTGCAATACGCGGTCATTGCCGCATCGAAGCCCCGCGACGGCTGAGGCTGCAGCGCGACCGCGCGTGCCGTGAGCATCGCCGTCTGACGGCGCTGCACGACGTGGTCGACGGCAAAGGTGAGCGCCGCCGGCGTGAGCAGCAGCAACGCCACCACCGCGCCGCGCTGGAAGTCCTGCTGGCCGATGACGAGCTTGAAGACGTCGGTCGCCAGGACGTTGAAGTTGCCCCCGACCACTTTGGGGATGCCGAAATCGGTGATCACCAGCGTGAAGGTGACGAGCGCTGCCGAGATCAGGCCGTACTTGGCCCCCGGCAGCGTGATGGTGAAGAAGCGGCGCAGGCGCCGGGTGCCCAAGGCGTCGGCCGCCTCGTACAGGCGCGCGTCGGCCAGCGACAGCGCGGTGACCAGGATCATCAGCGCATGGGGGAACGTGGCGAAGCACTCGGCCAGCACGATGCCCGGGGCGCCGTAGATGCCCTCGAAACCCAGCGCCAGCCAGAAATCCTTGGCCACGCCCTGGTTGCCGAACCAGTAGATGAGCGAGATGGCCGACAGCAGCGATGGCGCCAGAAGCGGGAGCAGCGTGATGCTGCGGAAAATGCCTCTGGCCGGCATGCAGCTGCGCGTGAGCGCATACGCGAAGGCGAACGCCAGCGGGATCACGATCACGGTGACCAGCGCCGACACCCAGACGCTGTTCCACAGGCTGTGCAGCAGCGCGGGCGACTGCAGGTAGGCGGCGAAGGCGGCCCAGCCGCTGCCCTGTTCCGCGTTGCGCACGGCCTGGGAGAGGATGGCGGCCAGCGGCAGGGCCAGGCCGACCACCAGGAAGAGCAGGATGCCGAGCAGCGCCGCATGCGCAAGGCGGTCGCTCCAGGGCACGCGCTGGCGCAGCGGCGGCGGCAACAGGACGGCGGTGGCGTTCATTCCTGTCCCGCGGCGAACACGCGCAGCCGGTCCGTGCGCAGCGCGAAGTGCAGGCGCGCCCCCTCGCGCACCGAGAACTCGTCCATCTGGTTGAGCGAGAACTGCAGTTGCAGCGACTGGCCTCCCAGCGCTTCGACCTGCACCTGCGCCAGGCAGTTGCCGCCGAGGAACTCGATATGGCGAACCGCGCCTTCACAGCGCCCGGGATGGTCGTCGGGCACGTCGATCATCAGCCGGTCCTCGGGCCGCAGGTAGAGCATGACGGGGCGGCCCGGGCGGAAGTCGGCGCCCTGCCCTTCGTCGCAGCGCAGCCGCAGTTCGCCGCAGCGGAACCAGTGGTCGCCCTCGGCCACGGCCTGCAGGCGGTTCACCTTGCCCACGAAATCGGCCACGAAGGGCGACGCCGGCGCCCGGTACACCTCGCGCGGCGTGCCGACCTGCTCGATCACGCCGTGGTTCATCACCACGATGCGGTCGGCCACCGACAAGGCCTCTTCCTGGTCGTGCGTGACCATGATGGTCGTGACGCCGAGCTTGCGCTGCAGGGCGCGAATCTCGTTGCGCAGGTGCACGCGCACGATGGCGTCCAGGGCCGACAGCGGCTCGTCCAGCAGCAGCAATCCCGGCGAGGTGGCCAGGGCGCGCGCCAGCGCGACGCGCTGCTGCTGGCCCCCGGACATCTGCGCCGGGTACTTGGCGCCGCTGCCCGGCAAGCCGACCAGCGTCAGCAGTTCATCGACGCGGGCGGCCACCTGGGCGCGCGGCTGCCTGCGGTTGACGAGCCCATAGGCGACGTTGTCGGCGATGCTCAGGTTGGGGAACAGCGCATAGGACTGGAACACGATCCCGTAGTCGCGCTGCGCGGGCGGCAGCACCGAGATGTCGCGCCCGGCCTGCAGGATGCGCCCCGCCGTCTGCGTCTCCAGGCCCGCGATGATCCGAAGCAGCGTGGTCTTGCCGCAACCCGAGGGGCCGAGGAAGCACACGAACTCGCCGCGTGCGATGGCCAGGTCGATCTGCGACAGCGCGGAGAAGCTGCCGAAGCGCTTGCCCACGCCTTGCAGGCGCAGGTAGCCCTCCTCCTGCGCCGCGAGGCCGGTGGGCATGGAGACAGCGGCGTCCATCGCGTCGTGGCCGCGCCGTGCCCACATTACTTCTTGGCCTCGCTCTTGGCGTCGTAGCGCTTCGACCATTCGGCCAGGATGCGCTCGCGGTTCACCGCCGACTGCTCGAAGTTCATCTTGATCAGGCGCGACTCGTAGTCGGCCGGGATGTTCGCCAGCTTCGGCGCAACGCCCGGCTGTGCGGTGGTCGCGAAGTTCTTGCCGTAGAGCAGCATGGCGTCCTTGGACGAGGCCCAGTCGGCCAGCTTCTTCGCCGCATCCAGCTTCTTGGTGCCCTTGTAGATGGCGAAGCCTTCCAGGTCCCAGCCCAGGCCTTCCTTGGGGAAGACCAGCTCGATCGGCGCACCCTTGGCCTTGTTGGTGTGGCCGCGGTACTCGAAGGAGATGCCGGCCACGTACTCGCCGGCCGCCGCCATGTTGCAGGGCTTGGAGCCGGAATGCGTGTACTGCCCGATGTTGTCGTGCAGTGCGTCCATGTACTTCCAGCCGCCGCCCTTGCCGTTGTCATCGCCCCAGAGCTGGAGCCAGGCCGCCACATCGAAGTAGCCGGTGCCCGAGGACGCCGGGTTGGGCATCACGACCTGGCCCTTGAACTCGGGCTTGAGCAGGTCCTTCCAGGCGGTCGGCACGGCGATGTTCTTCTTCTTGGCCTCGACCGTGTTGAAGCACACCACGGCGCCGAACACGTCCATGCCGAACCAGGCCGGCGGCGACTTCTTGTCGCGGTACTGCGGCATGATCGCGTCGAGGTTCAGCGGCGCATAGGGTTCGAGCATGCCGTTCTTGTCGAACAGGGCCAGGCTCGAGGCGGCCACGCCCCAGATCGCGTCGGCCTGCGGGTTCGCCTTTTCGGCCAGCAGCTTGGCGGTGATGACGCCCGTGGAATCGCGCACCCACTTGATGTCGATCGTGGGATTCACCTTGTTGAAGGCCTCCTGGTAGGCCTTGAGCTGATCGGTCTCCAGCGCGGTGTAGACCGTCAGCTGCGTCTTCTGCGCCAGCGCCGACGTTGCGCAAGCCAGGCCGATGAATGCGGCCACGATGTGTTTTGCGTACTGCATGAGCAACTCCTCATCGAAAAATGAAAGGCGAATGTGCCGGCGGGACAAGACATCCCCGTGACACACGCGCCAAGCAAAATCGGGGCCTGCTCGGGTTGATCGTCAATTGTCTTTTGCAGATCGTAGACAATCTTCACTCTGCCGCTTAGCATCCGCCCATGCCCGCCAAGAAGATCTCGCCCCACCCGGTCATCGCACAGCTTCAGTGCAATTCGCTGGCGAACGTGGTGCAGACGGAGATCGAGCGCATGATCCTGGACGGCGAACTGGCCTCGGGCGCCAAGCTCACGGAATCCACCCTGGCCGATCAGTTGGGCGTGTCCCGGGGTCCCGTGCGCGAGGCCTTCCGCATGCTCGAAGAGGCCGGCCTGGTCCGCACCGAGAAGAACCGCGGCGTGTTCGTGCGCGATGTGCCGATCGAAGAGGCGCTGGAGATCTTCGAAGTGCGGGCCGCCATGGACCTGTACGTGGGCCGCAAGGTCGCGCAGTCCGCGTCGGCGGCCCAGGTGCGCGAATTGCGACAACTGGTCGATGCGATGGACCAGGCCGTCAAGGCCGGCAACGCGCGCGACTACCACCGCTTCAATCTCTCGTTCCACGACCGGCTGCTCGAACTGGCCGGCAACGCCAAGCTGCTGGCCACCTACCGCAAGCTGGTCAACGAACTGTCGCTGTTCCGGCGCCAGAACCTCACCGGCGAATCGATGGCGGTGTACTCGCGCGAGCATCGGCAGATCGTGAAAGCCATCGCGGCCGGCGACGCCGAGGCGGCCGGCCAGGCGATGTACCAGCACGTGATGAACAGCCGGGAGCGCACCCTTCGCAACCACGCAGCGCGGCAGGCGGATGCGGCGCACGCCGCAGGCACTGCGCCGCACGCGGTGGCGGCCTGACGGGAACGGTGCCATGGCCCTGACCCTGGACGACATCGCCGCGCTCTTCGAGCGGCAAGGTGCCGCACAGTACAGCGGCGAGCCGGTCACCCAACTCGAGCATGCGCTCCAGTGCGCGCTGCTCGCCGAGCAAGCCGGCGCCGACGACGAGCTGGTCACGGCCGCCCTGCTCCACGACCTGGGCCACCTGCTCAACCAACAGGGCGAATCGCCAACCCTGCGCGGCATCGACGACCTGCACCAGTTCTACGCCCTGCCCTTCCTGCGCGGACTGTTCTCCGACCGCGTGCTCGATGCCATCCGCTGGCATGTCGATGCCAAGCGCTACCTGTGCGCGTCACGGCCGGATTACGAGGCCTCGCTCTCGGAGGATTCGAAGCGAAGCCTGGCCCTGCAAGGCGGCGTCTTCTCCGCGTCCGACGCGCGCGCCTTCCTCGACCGGCCCCACGCCCGGGATGCCGTGCGCGTGCGGCTGTGGGACGACGCGGCCAAACAGGCCGGCCTGGCCACGCCGCCGCTGGCCCACTACCTGGCGCGCGCCCGACGCTGCGGCACAGGCGCCCCGGCGTGACGCTGACCGGGCCGGTCGCGCTCGCGGTGCTCTTCGGCGCGCTGCTGCACGCCAGCTGGAACGCGCTGATCAAGTCGGCCACCGACAAGGAACTGGACACGGCGCTGATCCACAGCATCGGTTTTTTCCTTGCCTTTCCGCTGCTGCTGTTCACCGGGCTGCCGGCGGCGGCGTCCTGGCCCTACCTGCTGGCCTCGATGGCGGTGCACATCGGCTACTACGTCGCGCTGGCCGGCGCCTATCGGCATGGCGAGCTCGGCCTGACCTACCCCGTGATGCGCGGCTGTGCGCCGCTGCTGGTCGCCTTGAGCAGCCATGCGCTGATCGGCGAATCGATCTCGCCGATGGCCTGGGCGGGCGTGGCCGCGGTGTGCGCCGGCGTGGTGCTGCTGGGCCTGTCGCCCGCCAGCCTGCACGCGGCCGACGGCCACCGCGGCAAGGCGCTGCGCTTTGCGCTGTGCAACGCGGGCATCATCGCGGTCTACACCGTCGTGGACGGCCTGGGTGTGCGCGCTTCGGGCGATGCCGCGGCCTACGTGGCGGCGCTCTTTCTCTTCGATGGCGTGCCCTACCTTCTGCTGGTGCTGTGGCGGCGCGGACCGCAGGGCCGCCCCGCCGCATGGCGCTACATGGCGGGCCGCTGGCGCATCGCCTGCCTGGGCACCGTCGCCTCGCTGGGAAGCTACGGCATCGCGCTGTGGGCCATGACGCGTGCGCCCGTGGCCGTGGTGGCTGCGCTGCGCGAGACCTCGGTGCTCTTCGCAGCGCTCATCGGCACCCTGTGGCTCAAGGAGCGCTTCGGCCTGCAGCGAGCGCTGGGCACCGGTGTGGTGGTCGCGGGCGTGATGGCGCTGCGCTTCGGCTGAGGCCGTGCGTCAGACCGTTCGGCCGAAGGGGCCGTCGGCACCGACCTGGACCAGGTTGTCCTCGCTCGCCAGCGGTTGCGGTTCCTGCTCGCCGCGGCCGTTCGCCACGCAGTCGGCGTAATAGCGCACATTCCCCTCCTCGTCCTCGAGTTCGACCAACCCGTGGATGTCGGTCTCGAAGCCCGGGCACTTGGTGTTGAACTCGCGCGAGAACTTCAGGTAGTCGACGATCTTCTTGTTGAACACCTCGCCCGGAATCAGCAGCGGGATGCCCGGCGGGTACGGCGTGATCAGGCTGGTCGTGATGCGGCCTTCGAGGTGGTCGATCTCGACGCGCTCGGTCTTGCGGTGCGCGATGTGCGCATAGGCGTCGCTGGGCTTCATCGCGGGCGTGAGGTCCGACAGGTACATCTCGGTGGTCAGCCGGGCGATGTCGTACTCGGCGTACATCTTGTGCACGTGCTGGCACAGGTCGCGCAGCCCCATGCGCTCGTAGCGCTTGTGCTGCTGGCAGAACTCCGGAAGGATGCGCCACATCGGCTGGTTGCGCTCGTAGTCGTCCTTGAACTGCTGCAAGGCGGTGAGCAGCGTGTTCCAGCGGCCCTTGGTGATGCCGATGGTGAACATGATGAAGAAGCTGTACAGGCCCGTCTTCTCCACGATCACGCCGTGCTCGGCCAGGAACTTGGTGACGATGCTGGCCGGAATGCCGCTCTCGGCGAAGTTGCCGTCCATGTCCAGCCCGGGCGTCACGATGGTCGACTTGATGGGGTCGAGCATGTTGAAGCCGTCCGCCAGCGCGCCGAAGCCGTGCCATTTGGCATCGCGGTCGTCGCCCTTGATGACCCAGTCGTCGGCCCGGCCGATGCCCTCGTCCGCGAGCTTGTCGGGTCCCCAGACCTTGAACCACCAGTCGTTCTCGCCGAACTCGGCCTCGACCTGGCGCATGGCACGGCGGAAGTCGAGCGCCTCCAGGATGCTCTCTTCGACCAGGGCCGTGCCGCCGGGCGGCTCCATCATCGCGGCCGCCACGTCGCAGCTGGCGATGATCGCGTACTGCGGCGAGGTGCTGGTGTGCATCAGGAAGGCCTCGTTGAACAGGTGCCGGTCCAGCTTGCGGTGCTGCGAGTCCTGCACCAGCACATGGCTGGCCTGGCTGATGCCCGCCAGCAGCTTGTGCGTGGACTGGGTCGAGAACACCAGCGTTTCCTGCGGCCGCGCCCGCTTCTTGCCCATGGCGTGGTAGGGGCCGTAGAAGGGGTGGAACGCGGCGTGCGGCAGCCAGGCTTCGTCGAAGTGCAGCGTGTCGACGTACCCGTCCACGGCCTTCTTGATCGTCTCGGTGTTGTAGACCACGCCGTCGTAGGTCGACTGCGTGAGCGTGAGGATGCGCGGCTTCACCGTGTCGGCGTCGACGCCCTTGAGCAGCGGGTTGGCCCGGATCTTCGCCTTGATCGACTCCACGTCGAACTCCTGGCGCGGTATGGGCCCGATGATGCCGAAGTGGTTGCGCGTGGGCTTCAGGAAGACCGGGATCGCGCCGGTCATGATGATGGCGTGCAGGTTGGACTTGTGGCAGTTGCGGTCCACGACCACCACGTCGCCTGGCGCCACCGTGTGGTGCCACACCATCTTGTTGCTGGTGCTGGTGCCGTTGGTGACGAAGAAGCAGTGGTCGGCATTGAAGATGCGGGCGGCGTTGCGCTCGCTCTCAGCCACCGGACCGGTGTGGTCGAGCAGCTGGCCGAGTTCTTCCACCGCATTGCACACGTCGGCGCGCAGCATGTTCTCGCCGAAGAACTGGTGGAACATCTGGCCCACGGGGCTTTTCAGGAATGCAACGCCGCCCGAGTGGCCAGGGCAATGCCACGAATAGGAGCCGTCCTCGGCATAGTCCAGCAGGGCCTTGAAGAACGGCGGCTGCACGCCCTCGAGGTAGCTCTTGGCCTCGCGGATGATGTGGCGGGCCACGAACTCCGGCGTGTCCTCGAACATGTGGATGAAGCCGTGCAGCTCGCGCAGGATGTCGTTGGGCAGATGGCGCGAGGTCTTCGTCTCGCCATAGATGTAGATCGGAACGTCCGAGTTCTTGCGGCGCACCTCGTCGATGAAGGTGCGCAGGTTGAGCACCGCCGGGTCCATGTCCGGCCCGCCGCTGAACTCCTCGTCGTCGATCGACAGGATGAAGGCGCTGGCCCGGCTTTGCTGCTGGGCGAACTGCGACAGGTCGCCGTAGCTGGTGACGCCCAGGACCTCGAACCCCTCCGACTCGATGGCCTGCGCCAGGGCACGGATGCCCAGCCCCGAGGTGTTCTCGGAGCGGAAGTCCTCGTCGATGATGACGATGGGGAAGCGGAATTTCATGGGCGCTGGCTCCGGTGGGGCGTGCGAATAAAGGCGCGAAGTGTAAGGAATTCAAATGAACGGGGCGTGGTGCCCATGCCCCAGAATCGAGGCCCGTCCGCGAGAGAGGAGATGAGATGGCGAATTCAACCCTGTGGTGGCTGCTGGCTGGTGCGGCCGTGGCGCTCGAACTGCTGTCGGGCACGGTCTACCTGCTGCTGATCGGCATCGCTTTCGCGGCAGCCGCGGTGTCGGCCCACCTGGGCTTCGCCATCACGGTACAGCTCCTGGTGGCAGCCGTCGTCGGCGTGGGTGCCGTGGTGGCGTGGTACCTCACCCACCGTGGCGCGCCCGTCGTGCCCAGCGGGGCCAGCCGCGACCTCAACCTGGACGTGGGCGAAAGCGTGCACGTGGAGGCCTGGAACGCCGATGGAACGGCTACGGTGCGCCACCGCGGCGCCCAGTGGACGGTGGTCGTCCGGCCCGGCGCAACGCCAGTCGCCGGCCTGAACCGCATCGTCGAGGTGATGGGCAACCGCCTCGTCGTCGAGAAAATCTGAAACAACGAAATCAAAGGAAGAGTCATGGAAGTCGCAGCCGTCATCCTCGTCATCGCGGTCATCTTCATCTGGCAGTCGATCAAGTTCGTGCCGCAGCAGAACGCCTGGGTGCGCGAGCGCCTGGGCAAGTACCACGGCACCATGACGCCGGGTCCCAACTTCCTCATCCCCTTCATCGACAAGGTGGCCTACAAGCACAGCCTGAAGGAAATCCCGCTCGATGTGCCGAGCCAGATCTGCATCACGCGCGACAACACGCAGTTGCAGGTCGACGGCATCCTCTACTTCCAGGTCACGGACCCGATGCGCGCCAGCTACGGCTCGTCCAACTACATCGTCGCCGTGACGCAGCTGGCCCAGACCTCGCTGCGCAGCGTGATCGGCAAGCTGGAGCTCGACAAGACCTTCGAGGAGCGCGACATCATCAACGCGCAGGTGGTGGCCGCGATCGACGAGGCGGCGCTGAACTGGGGCGTGAAGGTGCTGCGCTACGAGATCAAGGACCTGACGCCGCCCAAGGAAATCCTGCAGGCCATGCAGCGCCAGATCACCGCCGAGCGGGAGAAGCGCGCCCTGATCGCGGCCTCCGAAGGGCGCCGCCAGGAGCAGATCAACATCGCCACCGGCGAGCGCGAGGCCTTCATCGCACGCTCCGAGGGCGAGAAGCAGGCCGCCATCAACAACGCGCAGGGCGAGGCGGCGGCGATCACGGCGGTGGCCGAGGCGACGGCAGGCGCCATCGAACGCGTGGCTGCGGCCATTCGCCAGCCGGGCGGCGAGCAGGCGGTGCAGCTCAAGGTGGCCGAGCGCGCCGTGGACGCCTACGGCAAGGTGGCGGCCGACGCCACCACCACGCTCATCGTGCCCAGCACCATGACCGAGACCGCCTCGCTCATCGCCTCGGCCATGCGCATGGTGCAGGCCGGCAAGACAGGTCCTTCGGCAGGCTAGAATAGCGGGCTCACCTGGAGCGGTGGATGAGTGGTTTAAGTCGCACGCCTGGAAAGCGTGTGTGGGTTAACAGCCCACCGCGGGTTCGAATCCCGCCTGCTCCGCCAGGACACACATGAAAAACGGGCCCTCGGGCCCGTTTTCTTTTCTGGGTTGCGCCGCGCAGGCGGCGAAGTCGCTCGATCAATAAAGCGTCTCGGCGCCCACCGCGGGGCGCAGCGGCCTTTCCTGGTGCGCGAGGCTCGGCCCCTGGATCGACACGACCAGCGTCAGCAAGCAGAGCGCAAAAGACACCATCAGGCCCAGCGGACCGACGCTCAGAAGGATCCCGAGGGACAACAGGGCACTGGAAATCAGCAGAAGGGATCGCATGGCACGGCAGAGATGTTGAACGTGTGTCCAGCATATGAAGCCCATGGCTGAGGCGCAATTCCCCAAAAGTATTCAGCGGGTTTTCCCTCCGCGGGTAATCCCAAACTCTTTTTCGCCCCGAAAACCCAAGAAAAAAGGGACCCGAAGGTCCCTTTGACGAAGTCGTCGCGGTCGATCAACGGACCACGGCGATCTGCGTACGCTGACCACCCTTGTAGGTGTACAGCGTCAGCGCGCCGTTCTTGATGTCGCCCTTCTCGTCGAAGGCGATGGGGCCGGTGACGCCCTTGTAGTTGGTCTTGCCGACTTCCGGCAGGTACTTGGCCGGATCGGACGAGCCCGCACGCACCATCGAGTCGGCCAGCACGTTGACCGCGTCGTAGACGTACGGTGCGTAGATCTGGACGTCGACGCCGTTCTTGGTCTTGAAGTCGGCCTTGAACTTGTCGAGAGGCGCCTTGAAGTCGCCGTCCACACCGCCGGCTTCGGCACACACGACCATGTCTTCGCCGATGGCGTCGCCGGCCAGCTTGGCCAGCTCGCCGGTGCACAGGCCGTCGCCACCCATGAACTTGACGTTCAGGCCGAGTTGCTTGACCTGCTTGAGCATCGGGCCGCCGACCGCATCCATGCCGCCGAAGAACAGGACATCGGGCTTGGCGCCCTTGAGCTTGGTCAAGATGGCGTTGAAGTCGGTCGACTTGTCGGTCGTGAACTCGTGGCCGACGATCGTGCCGCCAGCGGCCTTGGCCGCCTTCTCGAATTCCTCGGCGACGCCCTGGCCGTAGGCCGTGCGGTCGTCGATGACGGCGATGTTCTTGCCCTTCAGGGTCTCGACGGCGTACTTGCCCAGGGTGCCGCCCAGTTGGGTGTCGTCAGCCACCACGCGGAAGGCCGTCTTGAAGCCCTGGCGGGTGTACTTGGGGTTGGTGGCGGAGGGCGAGATCTGGGGAATGCCTGCATCGCTGTACAGCTTCGATGCCGGGATGGTCGTGCCCGAGTTCAGGTGGCCGACCACGCCGTTGACCTTCTCGTCCACGAGCTTCTGTGCGACGGCGGTGCCCTGCTTCGGATCGCCGGCATCGTCTTCCGCCACCAGCTCGAACTTGGCGACCTTGTCACCGATCTTCAGCTGCTTGGCATTGAGGTCCTCGATGGCCATCTTGGCACCCAGCTCGTTGTCCTTGCCGAGGTGGGCGATGGCGCCGCTGGTCGGGCCGACGTGGCCGATCTTCACGACGAGGGTGTCGGCAGCAGGAGGCGCGGCAGGGGCAGGTGCTGCGGCGGTGGGCGCGGGAGCAGCAGCAGGGGCGGCGGCTTCTTCTTTCTTGCCGCAAGCCACCACCGAGAGAGCAGCCAGTGCGACCGCAGTCCATTTCAATTGCATGGGAAACCTCCAGAACATGAGGAATAGAGTTGATAAACCGGTCGTTCGAATCCGGGTGCCTCCGCGGAGCAAAAACCGCGCCGTCACCCGGATCGCAGCACCCTCGCGCCATCGACCCGCGGCGCAGTTTAGCCCAAGGCTGGTGCACCGGAACCCGGCGCAGACCCTGTGTTTTCCGAAAGTTCGCGGGCCAGCGCTTCGACGACGAGAGAGCGCAAAACGGTCTCGATCTCGCTGCGCAATCGGGGCACCATGGCATCGAGCTGCTGCTGCACGGCGGCAGACACGACCTCCGTCAGGCGCTCCTCGAGCGACAGGTCCACGCGCTGCAGAACACGGTGCAGCAGGTCCTCTTCGATCCGGAAGGCATCCGCATCGGTGAGCGCGACGAACGCTGAGGGCGCGGGGACATCGGGCGCGGGCGGTGTGCCGGCAGGTGCTTCCGGCACCGAGGTCTGGAGACCCGGTTCGGGCGTGGTCTGCGCGGGCTCGGGCAGCGGGGAGTGCAGGCCCGGCTGCGGCTGCGACAGGTCCACCACCGTCGTCAGGGTCGGGACGAAACGGGGCGGTGTGCGCGGGCCGGAGTTCATGAGGTCCGATGCGTGGGCAGCCACGGGGCGCCTCAGCGCCCGCCTCCGACGTCGTGCCGCGTGATCGCGTAGCCACGCTCGGCATAGTGGCGCCAGCGCTGGCGGCCGGACTGCCGTTCCGACTCGTCGGTGCCGACCACATCGATCAGGCGCTCGAAGCGCTCGAAGCCCGCCGGCAGTTCGCAGCCCAGATTGACCAGCACCTGGCGATGCGCCTGTGCGCCCTGCGAAGGCTGGTCGAGGAGCACGACCGGCGAGCGTGCCAGCACCTGTGCATCCGCGTCGCCACGGCAGTGTGCAATGAAGTCGGTGGCAGAGAACTGCCAGAGCGACGCGTCGAGGCTGTCGAGGGTGGCCTTGTCGCCGGCGACCGCGACCTTCGCGCCCGCGGCCACGACCGCCTTGCGCAGCAGCCGGCAGGCATGGTGCACCTTGTCCGGTGCGTTGAAATGGACGTCGATTTCCGTCACGACGGCTTGCGCACGCGCTTGCCCGACGGCACCGGCGACGCCGCGGCGCCCTGCCGGCCGAGCAGGTAGGTCAGGAGCAAAGGCACGGGCCGGCCCGTCGAGCCCTTCGCCGCCCCACTCTTCCAGGCCGTTCCCGCGATGTCGAGATGCGCCCAGGGAAAGTCGGATGTGAAGCGCTGCAGGAACTTCGCCGCGGTGATCGCCCCGCCCGCGCGGCCGGCCACGTTGGCCACGTCGGCGAACTGGGTCTTCAGGCCCTCGGCGTACTCGTCGTCCAGCGGAAGCCGCCAGCAACGGTCCTGCGAAGCTTCGCCGGCCGCCTGCAGCGCGTCGGCCAATGCATCGTCGCTCGAGAAGAGCCCGCTGCGCACGCCACCCAAAGCGACGACGCAGGCACCGGTCAGCGTGGCGATGTCGATCACGGCCTCGGGCGCGAAGCGCTTGGCGTAGTCCAGCGCGTCGCACAGCACCAGCCGGCCCTCGGCGTCGGTGTTCAGGATCTCGATGGTCTGGCCGCTCATGCTCGTCACGACGTCGCCCGGCTTGATCGCATGGCCGTCGTTCATGTTCTCGCAGGCAGGGATCAGGCCGACGACGTTGATCGCAGGCTGCAGTTCGCCCAGCGCGCGGAACACGCCCAGCACGCTGGCGGCGCCGCACATGTCGAACTTCATCTCGTCCATCTCGGCCGCGGGCTTGAGCGACACGCCGCCGGTGTCGAAGGTGATGCCCTTGCCGACGAGCACCTGCGGTGCCACGCCCTTCGCGGCGCCCTGGTAGCGCAGCACGACGAAGCGCAGCGGCTCGGCCGACCCCTGGGCCACCGCCAGGAAGGCGCCCATGCCCAGTGCAGCGACCTCCTTCGGGCCAAGTACTTCGCATTTCAGCCGCGGCAGCTTCGCCAGCGAGCGCGCCGCCTCGGCCAGCAGGGTGGGCGTGCAGTGGTTGCCCGGGCGGTTGCCCCATTCCTTGGCGAACTCGACGCCGTGCACGAGCGCGACGGCGGTATCGAAGGCCTTCTTCAGCGGTACCGGCTTGTCGACGCCGATCACGCACTGGCGCAGGGTGCGCGGCTCCGGCTTGGACTTGGTGGTGGTGTAGACGTAGCTCGCGTCGGCCGCCGCCGACACCGCTGCGGAGACACCCGCGGCATCCGCCGGCCCGGCGAACACGATGACGACCCGCTTCGGCCCGGCACCCTTGAGCGCCTGCACCGCCGCCAGCACGGCACCGCGCACGGCAGCGGCATCGCCCTGCCCGATCGACGACAGCACGAGACGCGTGGCGGCAATGCCCTCGGGCCGGTAGGTGGCGAGCTGTTTGCCCGGCTTGTCGCCGAGGTCGCCCGACTTGCGCGCGGCTGCAATCAGCGCGGCGATGCGGTCGCTGCCGTCGGCGCCGGCGGAAGGCACGAGCACGACCAGTGCATCGGCCTTTTCGGTGGTGGCCTGCGCGAGGCCGAGGGGCTTGAGTTGAAAGTCCATAATCCGCTTTTTTCCGCGACGATGTTATTCCATTCCTCTTTACGCAAGGAGCTGTCGCGCAGCTTCGGCGCGACCCTGGTGGTGCTGGTCACGATCGTCATGACGATCATCCTGATCCGCACCCTGGGCCTGGCGTCCAAGGGCAGCGTCAATCCTTCCGACGTCTTCCTGGTGATGGCGTACACGGTGCTCGGCTACATGCCGACCATCCTCAGCCTGAGCCTGTTCATCGCCATCGTCGGCACGCTCTCGCGCATGTACCGCGACAGCGAAATGGTGATCTGGTTCTCCGCCGGCCGCGGCCTGGCCGACCTGGTGCGGCCGCTGTTCCAGTTCGCCTGGCCGGTGCTGATCCTGATCGGCGCCCTGGCCTTCGTGGGCTGGCCCTGGGCCAATTCGCAGACCCAGGGCATGCGCGATCAGTACGAGCGTCGCAGCGACATCGACCGCGTGGCGCCGGGCCAGTTCCAGGAATCGGCGGCGCGCAACCGGGTCTTCTACATCGACAAGGAGTCGGCCGACACGACGACGGCGTCGAACGTCTTCATCTCCTCGCTCGAGCGCAACATGCAGATCGTCACCTCCGCCAAGAGCGGCACGGTCGAGCCGATGTACGGATCCCGCTACCTGGTGCTGCGCCATGGCCAGCGGCTGGAGAGCCCCTTCGACAAGTCGGGCCTGAAGATCAGTGAGTTCGACACCTACGGCGCGCGGGTGGGCGGAAGCAGCGCGCTGCTGGGCGACGGACCGCCGCCGCGCGCGCTGTCCACGCTGCAATTGCTCGCCAGTCCGTCGCCGCCGGCGCTTGGCGAGTTCGGGTGGCGGCTGGGCATGGTGCTCGCCGCGGTCAACTTCGTCCTGCTGGCGCTCGTGGTGTCGGGTGTCAATCCGCGCGTGGGACGCAGCGGCAACCTGCTCTTCGCGCTCTTCTGCTTCGTCCTCTACTACAACCTGCTCAACCTGGGGCAGAACTGGGTGGGCTCGGGCCGCTTCAACGTGGGCGCCTTCCTGGTCGCGTTGCACGGCGGGGTCTTCCTTCTGGTGCTGGCCTGGCTGGCCAAGCGACATACCCTCTGGACGCTGCGCCGCGCCTTTCGTCCTGCCGCTTCCTGAACCGTGAAAACGATCCGCCGTCTCATCTACCTGGAGGTGCTCAAGGCCGTCGGCTTCGTCACCTTCGGCTTCCTGTGCCTGTTCTTCTTCTTCGATTTCGTCGACGAACTGCAGTCGGTCGGCAAGGCCAACGCCCTGGGCTACGGCCTGCCACAGGCGCTGCTTTACGTGGCGCTGCTGGTGCCCAGCCACCTGTACGAGCTGCTGCCCATCACGGTGCTGATCGGCACCATCTTCGTCATGGCCAACCTGGCCCGTACCTCGGAGTACACCATCCTTCGCACCAGCGGCCTCGGGCCCTGGCGCGCGCTGCGCACGCTGCTGATCCTCGGCCTGGCCTTCGTGATGCTGACCTTCGCCATCGGCGACTACATCGCACCGGCCTCGGACCGCGCGGCCCAGCTGCTCAAGTCCCGCTACCAGGGTTACCTGGCGACTGCGGGCCTGACCGGCGGCTGGCTGAAGGAAAGGCGCGACGACCACTCCTACGCCGCCAACGTGCTGTCGATCGACAAGGACGGTGTGCTGAAGCAGCCACGGATCTTCGAGTTCGACGATCGCGGCTTCCTGGTTTCGCAGACCAGCGCGGAGTCCGCGCGCATCGCCAACGGCGTGTGGGTGCTGCAGAACGCGCAGAAGCAGGATTTCGACACCCGCAAGGCAGATGGCTCGGCCAGGGTCGTGACCACGCAACATTCGCTGCTGCCCTGGCCATCGACGCTCACCGGCGACATGGTCTCGGTCGCGCTGCTCAAGCCCGACAAGATGCGGACGATGGATCTGTTCGAGTACACGCGCCACCTGGACGCCAACGGCCAGCAGTCGCAGCGCTATGAGATCGAGTTCTGGCGCAAGGTGTTCTACCCCCTGTCGTGCCTGGTCATGGTGGTGCTGGCCCTGCCCTTCGCCTACCTGCATTTCCGTCAGAGCGGCATCACCAGCTACGTGTTCGGCGGCGTGATGATCGGCATCAGTTTCTTCCTGCTGAACAACGTGTTCGGCTACATCGGCAACCTGCGCAACTGGTGGCCCTGGATCACGGCTGCGGCACCTGGAATGATCTATTCGCTGCTTTCGCTCGGGGCCTTCGGCTGGCTCGTGCTGCGACGTTGACATGAAGCAGGGCATCCTCCTCTTCGGCCATGGCTCGAGGGACCCGCGCTGGCGCGAGCCCATCGAGGCGGTGGCCCGCGCCGTGGAAGCTCGCGCGCCGCACGCGGCGGTGCGCTGCGCGTACCTGGAACTGGCCGAGCCCGACTTTGCGAGCGCGGTGCACGAACTCGCCGAGGCCGGTGTGCAGCAGTTGCGGGTCGTGCCGATGTTCCTGGGCATGGGCAAGCACGCCCGCGAGGATCTGCCCGGCCTGGTCGACGCCGCGCGGGCGAATCATTCCGGGTTGCAGATCGAGGTGTCGGGCGCCGTTGGCGAGTCGCCCGAGGTCATCGGCCTGCTGGCTGAACTGGCGCTTCGGCCGGCCACGGCGGCACGCAACCCTTAGACATTGAAGGCATAATAAATTCCTGAATCAGACGGAATTTGTTATGAATCTGCACCAGTTCAAGTTTGTTCAGGAAGCCGTCCGTCGCAACCTGAACCTCACCGAAGCGGCCAAGGCGCTGCACACCTCGCAGCCTGGCGTGTCCAAGGCCATCATCGAACTGGAGGAGGAGCTGGGCGTCGAGATCTTCGCGCGCCACGGCAAGCGCCTCAAGCGCGTGACCGAGCCCGGCCAGCACGTCATCGCCAGCATCGAACTCATCATGCGCGAGGTGGGCAACCTCAAGCGCATCGGCGAGCAGTTCAGCGCCCAGGACAGCGGCACGCTCTCCATCGCCACCACCCACACCCAGGCGCGCTACGTGCTGCCGGTGCCTGTGGCGAAGCTGCGCGAAACCTACCCCAAGGTCAACGTGAGCCTGCACCAGGGCTCGCCCGACCAGGTGGCGCGCATGGTGCTCGACGAGATCGCCGAGATCGGCATCGCGACCGAATCGCTGGCCGACTACGCCGACCTCGTCACCCTGCCCTGCTACGAATGGCAGCACGTGCTGGTGCTGCCCAAGGACCATCCGCTGGCAGCCAAGGAGCGGGTGTCGCTCGACGACCTGGCGCACGAGCCCATCATCACCTACCACCCGTCCTTCACCGGCCGCACGCGCATCGACCATGCCTTCGCGCAGAAGAAGCTGACGCCCCGCATCGCGCTGGAGGCGATCGACTCCGATGTGATCAAGACCTACGTGCGCCTCGGGCTGGGCGTGGGCATCGTGGCCGAGATGGCGGTGCGCGACGACTCGAACGCCGACCTGGTGGTGCGGCCGATGGGCCACCTGTTCGGCCAGAACATCGCGCGCGTGGCCTTCAAGCGCAGCGCCTACCTGCGCAATTTCGTCTTCAAGTTCGCCGAGCTGCTTTCCGACCGGCTCGATCGCAACCTGATCGCCAAGGCCCTGGCCGGCCACGCCAACGACTACGAACTCTGACCCCTCTGCATCGCTGCTGCGCCCCATGACCGCTCCACGCACTCCCCTGCCCGGCACCAAGCTGCCCGCCGTCGGCACCACCATCTTCACCGTCATGTCGGCGCTGGCCGCCGAGAAGAACGCCGTCAATCTCGGCCAGGGCTTCCCCGACTTCGGCTGCGACCCGAAGCTGCTCGGCGACGTGACGGCCGCCATGGCCGCCGGCCACAACCAGTACCCGCCGATGCCCGGCATTGCGCCGCTGCGCGATGCCATCGCCGGCAAGCTGGCGTCGATGTACGGCCGCCGCTACGACCCCGCCGCCGAGATCACCGTGACGGCCGGCGCCACGCAGGCCATCATCACGGCCATCCTTGCCATCGTGCGGCCCGGCGACGAGGTGATCGTGCTGGAGCCCTGCTACGACAGCTATGTGCCGAACATCGACCTGGCTGGCGGCACCGTCGTGCGCGTGCCGCTGGTGCCCGGCACATTCCGCCCCGACTTCGACCGGATCGCCGCCGCCATCACGCCGAAGACCCGCGCCATCATCGTCAACACGCCGCACAACCCCAGCGCGACGGTGTGGACGGCGGCCGAGATGCGGCAGCTGGAGGCGCTGCTCGCCCCGACCGACGTCTTCGTCATCGCCGACGAGGTCTACGAGCACATGGTGTACGACGGCGCGCAGCACGAGAGCGTGGCGCGCTTCCCTGGCCTCGCGGCGCGCAGCTTCATCGTCAGCAGCTTCGGCAAGACCTACCACGTCACGGGCTGGAAGGTCGGCTACGTCGCGGCGCCGGCCGCGCTGATGGCCGAGTTCCGCAAGGTGCACCAGTTCAACGTGTTCACGGTCAACACGCCGATGCAGCACGCCCTGGCCGCCTACATGGCCGACCCGGCACCGTACCTGCAGCTGCCCGCGTTCTACCAGCGCAAGCGCGACCTCTTCGCCGCCGGCCTGGCCAAGACCCGATTCAAGCTGCTGCGCAGCGAGGGCAGCTATTTCCAGTGCGTGGACATCTCCGCGGTAAGCGACCTGGGCGAGGCCGACTTCTGCCAGTGGCTCACCACCGAGATCGGCGTCGCGGCGATCCCGTTGTCGGCCTTCTACGGCGACGGCTTCGACCAGCGGGTGGTGCGTTTCTGCTTCGCCAAGAAGGACGAGACGCTGCAGACCGCGCTCGAGCGCCTGGCACGCCTCTGAGCAGCAGCGCCGGGTGCGCTCCTGCAATGGCCAGCGGGTGCGCTGACACGGGCGCAGGACCGCCCTGACACGAGAAGTCGTCGCGCACCGGCCGCCCAGGCGCCCCGAGCACCCCAACATGGAGCCTCTTCGAACTGCTGGAGAAGCAAAATGTTGTCGACTGTCCTGCTGATCGTCTTGATCCTGTTGCTGATCGGCGCCCTGCCGAGCTGGGGCTACAGCAAGAGCTGGGGCTACGGTCCGAGCGGTGGCCTGGGCCTGGTGGTCATCGTCGTGATCGTGCTCCTCCTCATGGGACGCATATAAGCCGCCCCACCCCGCAGCCCGCCATCCGGCGGGCTTTTTTTCGGCTTGCGGGCAGCGGGATGGGTCGACATCGGTTAGGGTGCCCGTTTTCGCCCGCCGCCGTCATCGATGAAGTCTGCCATCCTGCTGTTCGCATTCCTCGGTGCCGCGCTCGCCGGCCCCGCCGGTGCCATGTACCGCTGCGAGGCACCGGGCGGCACGGTCAGCTTCCAGGACAAGCGCTGCCCCGAGGGCAGCAAGGAGCAGGTGGTCGGCGCGAGCACGCCGCCCCCACTGGTGAGCGGCTCCGACGACGGGCAGCGCGCCCAGCAGATCCAACGCAACCAGGAGGCGAGCATCCGGGCCTTGCGCAAGACGCAGCTCGAGTCGACCTTGCTGCCGGCCGCCCGGTCGGCGCTGGCCGCTCACCGGCAGGCCTGCGAGCAGGAGTTGTCGGCCCTGCGCGCGCAGCGCGAGGGCACGAGCGGCCGCTTCCCCGGCCAGCAACAGGCGCTCGACGAGACGCTGGCCGGCACCCAGGCCCGCTGCGACCGCCAGGGCCGCGAGTTGGCCGACCGGGTGGAGACGCTGCGTTCCGAATGCAGCGCAGTCCAATGCAGCGCGCGATGACGCCGCGGCGGCCGTGCCGGCTCAGTGCGCGATCTGCAGCCAGGCCTTGTCCAGGCGCTTGAGGCTGACCGGCTGCGGCGTGCGCAGCTCCTGCGCGAAGAAGCTCACCCGCAACTCTTCCAGCAGCCAGCGGAATTCCAGCATGCGCTCGTCGGTCGCGCCCTTGCGTTCGGCCACGAGTCGCCAGTAGCGCTGCTCCTGCGGCTTCAGCTCGGCCAGGCGCGAGGCGTCGCGCGCCGGATCGGCGCGCAGCTTGTCCAGCCGCAGCACGATCGCCTTGAGGTAGCGCGCGAAATGCTGCAGCTGGGCCCACGGCGTGTCGGCCAGGAAGCGCTTGCCCACGAGGCGCTGCAACTGCTCGGCCGCGTCCTTCACCGCCTCCGGGTGGACCTTGGTGTCCTTGATCTTGCGCGCCGCCGCCGCGTACTCGGCCAGGATCGTCCCCGCCAGCCGCGCCACCTCGCTGGCAATCAGCGTCAGGCGACCGCGGCCTTCGTCCACGCGGCGCTGGAAGGCGGCCGCATCGGCGGGCAGCGGGTCCTGGAGGAAGGCGCGGTCCAGCGCGACGTCGATGATCTGCGCGCGCAGCTCCTCCAGCGTGCCACCGCCCGACCCGTCGGGCGCCTTGCCGACCTGCAGGTACGCCACCGCCATTTTCTGCAGCTCGGGGATGTTCTTCTCGAGGTATTTCAGCGCGTCCTTGAGCTGCAGCGCCACCAGGCGCCGCAGGCCGGCCCGGTGCTTCGCCGCAGCCACCTCCGGCTCGTCGAACACCTCGATGGTCACGGCATCGCCGCCGTCGATCAGCGCCGGGAAGCCGATCAGCGTCTGCGCCCCGCGCCGCATCTCCATCAACTCGGGCAGTTCGCCGAAGGTCCATCCGGTGTGGCGCTGCGTCGTGGCCTGCGCGGGCGCCTCGCTGGGCGGGCGCTTGACCGCGGCCGACGCCTGCGCCGCAAGCGGTTCGGCGGCTGGGTCACGGGCGGCCTCGGGCGAGCGGGCGCGCAGGCCCGCCAGCGCCTGAAACGCGCCGCGGGCCTGGGCGCCCAGTTCGCCCTTCAGCGCGCCGAGGTTGCGCCCCATGCCCAGCTGGCGGCCGTGCTCGTCGACCACGCGCAGGTTCATGAACAGGTGCGGCGGCAGCATGTCGAGCTTGAAGTCGGCCCGCTTGACGTCGAGGCTGGTCTCGTCGCGCACGCGCTTGAGCAGCGCGTCGGTCAGCGCACCGTGCCCGAAAGCCTCGGGTGTCGAGAGCGCCTCGTTCAGACGGGCTGCCGACTCGGGCAGCGGCACGAAGCGCGAGCGCGGCTTCTGCGGCAGGCTCTTGAGCAGCGCCTGGATCTTGTCCTTGAGCATGCCGGGCACCAGCCATTCGCAGCGCTCCTCGCTCACCTGGTTGAGCACGAAGAGCGGCACCGTCACCGTGAGCCCGTCCTTCGCATCGCCGGGCGCGTGCAGGTAGCTTGCGGCGCAGTCCACGCCCCCGAGCTTGACCGTGTGCGGAAAGGCCTGCGTGGTGATGCCGGCCGCCTGGTGGCGCATCAGCTCCTCGCGCGTGAGGAAGAGCAGCCTCGGGTCGGCCTTCGCGGCCTCGCGGTACCAGTGCTCGAAGGCCTGGCCGTTGGCGAGGTCGGCCGGCACATGCGCGTCGTAGAAGGCGTAGATCAGCGCGTCGTCCACCAGCACGTCCTGCCGGCGCGACTTGTGTTCCAGGCCCTCGACCTCGCGCACCAGCTTGCGGTTGGCGGCCAGGAAAGGCAGCTTCGTCTCCCACTCGCCCGCCACCAGCGCCTCGCGCAGGAAGATCTCGCGCGCGGCGGGCAGGTCGACCTTGGCGAAGTCCACGCGACGGCCGCTGTAGACCACCAGGCCGTACAGCGTGGCGCGCTCGAAGGCGGCCACGCGCGCGTCCTTCTTCTCCCAGTGCGGGTCGAGCAGCTGCTTCTTCAGCAGGTGGCCGGCCACCTCCTCGATCCACTGGGGCTCGATGTTGGCGATGCCGCGCCCGAAAAGGCGCGTGGTCTCGACCAGCTCGGCGCACACGATCCAGCGGCCCGGCCGCTTTCGCAGGTGCGCGCCGGGATGGCGGTGGAACTTGATGCCGCGTGCGCCCAGGTACTCGCCCGAGGACGAACCCGCTTCCTCGTCCATCTTCCAGCCGATGTTGCCCAGCAGGCCGGCGAGCATCGACTTGTGCACCGCCTCGTAGCCCGCAGGGGCCGCATTCAACTTCCATTTGTGCTCGGTGATCACCGTCAGCAGCTGCGAGTGGATGTCGCGCCACTCGCGCACGCGGCGCACGCTGATGAAGTTCTGCCGCAGCAGCTGCTCGTACTGGCGATTGCTCAACTTGTGGGTGGGCGCGGCCAGCTCGGGTGCCGGTGCCGGCGCGGCCGCAGCCAGCCGCTGCCACACGGGCAGCACCGCCGCACTCGCCTTCTTCGGCCCCTGCACCTTCGCCTGCATCTCGCGCCGCGTCTGCGCCACCGGTACGCCGCCGCGCGCGTCGTGCAGCCACTTCCACAGCGTCAGGTAGCCGCTGAACTCGCTCTTCTCGTCGTCGAACTTGGCATGAGCCTGGTCGGCCTGCTGCTGGGCCTCCAACGGGCGGTCGCGCACGTCCTGCACGCTCATCGCGGCGGCGATGACCAGCACCTCCTGGAGCGCGCCGCGGCTGCGAGCCTCCAGGATCATGCGTCCCACGCGTGGGTCCAGCGGCAGCTTGGCCAGCTCGGCACCGATGGGGGTGAGCTCGTTGGCGTCGTCGACTGCGCCCAGCTCGTTGAGCAGCTGGTAGCCGTCGGCGATGGCCCGGCCCGAAGGCGACTCGAGGAAAGGAAAGCGCCCCACGTCGCCCAGGTGCAGCGCCTTCATGCGCAGGATCACGCCGGCCAGCGACGAACGCAGGATCTCGGGGTCGGTGAAGCGCGGCCGGCTGTTGAAATCCTTCTCGTCGTACAGGCGGATGCAGATGCCGTCGGCCACCCGGCCGCAGCGACCCGCGCGCTGGTTGGCCGCCGCCTGGCTGATGGGCTCGACCATCAGCTGCTCGACCTTGCTGCGGAAGGCGTAGCGCTTCACGCGCGCCGTGCCGGCGTCGATCACGTAGCGGATGCCAGGCACCGTGAGCGACGTCTCGGCCACGTTGGTCGCGAGCACGATGCGCCGGCCGGTGTGGCCGTCGAAGATGCGGTCCTGCTCGGCCTGCGACAGGCGTGCGAACAGCGGCAGCACCTCGGCGTTGCGCAGAACCGGGCTGTGCGCGAGGTGCCTGCGCAGGTGGTCGGCGGCCTCGCGGATCTCGCGCTCGCCCGGCAGGAACACGAGGATGTCGCCCCCCACGCCGCCTGCCCACAGCTCGTCGACGCCGTCGGCGATCGCGTCGTTGAGGTCGAAGTCGCGCGATTCCTCGAACGGCCGCCAGCGCATCTCGACCGGGAAGGTGCGGCCCGACACGTAGATGACCGGCGCCTTCTCCTTCGCCGACGCAAAGTGCTCGGCAAACCGATCCGCATCGATGGTCGCCGAGGTCACGATCACCTTCAGGTCCGGCCGGCGCGGGAGGATTTCCTTCAGGTAGCCCAGCAGGAAATCGATGTTCAACGAGCGCTCGTGCGCCTCGTCGATGATCAGCGTGTCGTAGGCCTTGAGCAGCGGGTCGGTCTGCGTCTCGGCCAGCAGGATGCCGTCGGTCATCAGCTTGACCGAGGCGTCGCGCGACAGGCGGTCCTGGAAGCGCACCTTGTAGCCCACCACCTCGCCCAGCGGGGTCTTCAGCTCCTCGGCGATGCGCTTGGCGACCGAACTCGCGGCGATGCGCCGCGGCTGCGTGTGGCCGATCAGCCGGCCGCGGCCCTCGGGGGCGTTGAGCTTGCCCCGGCCGAGGGCCAGCGCGATCTTCGGCAGCTGCGTCGTCTTGCCCGAGCCCGTCTCGCCGCACACGATCACCACCTGGTGGGCGGCGATGGCGGCGGCGATCTCGTCGCGCCTGGCGCTGACGGGAAGCGATTCGGGGAACTGGATGTCGAGCGCGGGCATTCGGAGAGGGATCAGGTGGGGGCGGCAGGCGTGGCCGCAAGCGAACCGGCGATTATCTTTGGCCGGGCGCACGGGCTCTGCGCGTTGCGCCCGGGCGCCCAGCCCGGTCCACGCGGCCGGGGCGCTTCATGGACAATCCGCGCTTCGCTTCGCCGTCCCGTCCCTGCCAGCCCCGTCAGCCCTCATGTCCGCCGTCTTCAACTTCACCTTCGTCCCCTGGTTCCGCTCGGTGGCGCCCTACATCCACACCCACCGGGGCAAGACCTTCGTGGTGGCGGTGGCGGGCGAGGCCATCGCGGCGGGCAAGCTGCCGTCGATCGCGCAGGACCTGGCGCTGATCCAGTCGATGGGCGTGAAGATCGTCCTGGTGCACGGCTTTCGCCCGCAGGTGAACGAGCAGCTGCGCGCCAAGGGCCACGAGGCGCGGTACTCCCACGGCATCCGCATCACCGACGAGGTGGCGCTGGACTGCGCCCAGGAGGCCGCCGGCCAGCTGCGCTACGAGATCGAGGCCGCCTTCAGCCAGGGGCTGCCCAACACGCCGATGGCGGGCTCCACGGTGCGCATGATCTCGGGAAACTTCATCACCGCGCGGCCCGTGGGCGTGGTGGACGGCGTGGACTTCCAGCATTCGGGCCTGGTGCGCAAGGTCGACGTCGCCGGCATCCGCCGCACGCTGGACTTCGGCGCCATGGTGCTGATGTCGCCCTTCGGCTTCTCGCCGACCGGCGAGGCCTTCAACCTCACGATGGAAGAAGTCGCCACCAGCGTGGCCATTTCCATCCAGGCCGACAAGCTGATCTTCCTGACCGAGATCCCCGGCATTCCGCTCGACGTGAACCAGCCGGTGAGCGAAGACAACCCCATCGACACCGAGCTGCCGCTGGACACCGCGCGCCAGCTGCTCACGACGCTCTCGCCGGCCCAGCGGCCGACCGACACGGCCTTCTACCTACAGCACTGCGTGAAGGCCTGCGAGGCCGGCGTGGAGCGCAACCACATCCTGCCCTTCGCCGTCGACGGCTCGCTGCTGCTCGAGATCTACGTGCACGACGGGATCGGCACGATGGTGATCGACGAGAAGCTGGAGTCGGTGCGCGAGGCCGAAGTGGATGACATCGGCGGCATCCTGCAGCTGATTGAGCCCTTCGAGCGCGACGGCACCCTGGTCAAGCGCAGCCGCACCGAGATCGAACGCGACATCCACCAGTACACGGTGGTGGAGCACGACGGCGTGATCTTCGGCTGTGCCGCGCTGTACCCTTACCCCGAGGCGAAGACCGCCGAGATGGCGGCGCTCACGGTGTCCCCGCAGTCGCAGGGCCAAGGCGACGGCGAGAAGCTGCTCAAGCGCATCGAGCACCGCGCCCGCGCGATGGAGTTGGATAGCATTTTCGTGCTGACCACGCGGACCATGCACTGGTTCATCAAGCGCGGCTTCCAGCAGGTCAATCCGGACTGGCTGCCGGAAGCCCGCAAGAAGAAATACAACTGGGACCGCAAGAGCCAGGTCCTGGTGAAGAAGCTGCGCTGAGACCGCCGGCGCTGCCGCGGTCCTTCACATGCGCGGCTGGCCGTTCGACGCCGTGAGGCCGCCGTCCACCGGCACCAGCGCCCCATTGACGAAGCTGGCATCGTCGCTGGCCAGGAAGGCGACGACCGAAGCCACCTCGGCCGGGTCGGCGCCTCGCCCCAGCGGAATGCGGTCCTTGAAGCGGGCCATCGTCTCCGGATCGTCCTGCATGTCTGCCGTCATGGGCGTGAAGGTCAGGCTGGGACAAACCGCGTTGACCCGCACGCCCTTGCCGCCATGGTCCAGCGCCATCGCGCGCGTCAGGTTCACCACGGCGCCCTTGGACGCGTTGTAGGCGACCAGCCCCCAGTCGCCGCCGAGGCCCGACACGGACGCGGTGTTGACGATGCAGCCGCGGCTGCGCTCCAGGTGCGGCATGGCTGCCTTGGCCCCGTTGAACACGCCGCCGGCATTGACGGCGAGGGTCCGGTGGAAATCCTCGGCGGACGCGGCGGTCGCATCGCCCTCCGGCGCGATGCCGGCGTTGCTGATCAGCACGTGCAGGCCGCCGAAACGCCGGACGGCGGCGTCGACCAGCGCCTCGACCTGCGACAGTTCGGCCACGTCGGTCTGGTGCACGAGTGTGCGTTCGGCCGGCAGGTCGGCCGCCACCTTGTCGAGCTTGTCGGCGTGGTCGCCGGCCAGCACGACATGGGCGCCTTCGGCCGAGAAGCGGCGGGCAATGGCCTCGCCGATGCCCGATCCGGCGCCGGTGACGATGACGACGCGGCCATGGAACCGGTCGCGGCCCTGGGAAGCAGAAAGTTGGAGTGCGGAAGTCATGGCGACATGAACGCACGCACTGCCGGCCCCACGCGTCGGAAAAGCGCGCATGGTGCCGTCCAGCGACGCCCACGCACCCGCGCCGTCGCCGCCGGCGTCATTGGCGCGATTGGCGTTGGTGGGGTGCTCAGGCGCTGGCGACGTGCACCGCCGGGCGGCGGCCGTCGTTCCAGCGGCCACCGAGCGCACGCTCGATCTGCGCTGCCAGCTGCAGCAGCAGGCCGTCGTTGGCCTGGCGGGCCTGGGCATGGATGCCAAAGGGCAGCCCGTGGGCCTGCTGCGCCATCGGCAGCGAGATGGCCGGGATGCCGCACAGGTTGGACAGCGGCGTGTACGAGAAGAACTTCCAGAGGTGGTCGAACCAGTCGAGCACGTCCGGGTTGTCGCTGGTCGTCAGGTACTCGGTGGTGCCGATACGCGGCGTGGGCAGCGCCGTGATGGGCGTGAGCATGATGTCCCAGTCCTCGAAAAAGGCGCCGAAGGCGCGGGCCGTGCTGTTGAACACGGCCTGCATCCTGTAGCGCTCGGCGTACGACAGGTCCTTGCCGGCTTCCCAGATGCGGATGTTGATCGGCTCGATCAGTCCGGCTGGCGGGTGCTCCAGCCCGTTCCTGGCCAACAGGCCGTTAATGACCTGGGCGAAGTTGCTGATGTAGCAGGTGGTCTGCGCCCGGAAGGCCTCGCGCAGGTCGGCCTGCGGCAGCGCCCATTCGACATGGTGGCCCAGGCCTTCGAGAAAGCGCGCGGCCTTCTCCAGCTCGGCCACGATCTCGGGCGTGGCGCGGTAGTCGCCCCATTCGTGCGACAGCGCGATGCGCAGGCGGCCCGGGTCTTTCCGGATGAGCTGGGTGTAGGGCTCGGACGCTGTCCAGTAGGGCATGAACTCGCCGGGCGCGCCGCCGCGGCAGGCGTCGACGAAGGCCGCCGTGTCGCGCACCGTGCGGCTGTGGCAGCCCTGGATGGAGACATAGCCGGTGATGTCCGACAGGTTGGGCCCGATGCTGAACACGCCGCGCGAGGGCTTGAGGCCGATGTTGCCGTTGAAGCCGGCCGGGATGCGGATCGAACCGCCGCCGTCGGTCGCATGCGACATGGGCACCACGCCCGCCGACACCATGGCCGAGGTGCCCGCGGAGGAGCCGCAAGTGGTGAAGTCGGTGTTCCAGGGGTTGCGGGTGACGTACACGGCCGGGTTCTCGGCCGAGCTGCAGACGCCGAACTCCGGCGTGGTGGTGCGGCCCATGAGATTGAGGCCGGCCTTGCGCATCTGCTTGGTCAGCCAGGCGTCCTCGGTCGGTCGGTTGCCGCGCATGAAAAGCGAGCCCTGCTCCTGCAGCCGGCCCTTGAGCGTGGGGCCCAGGTCCTTCATGAGGAAGGGCACGCCGGCGAAGGGGCCTTGCGGGTTCAGCCCGTCCTTGAGCGGGTCGGCCACCACGTCCTCGAAGACCTCGACCACGGCCGACAGCGTGGGGTTCGTCTTCGCGATGCCGGCCGCGGCCTGCTGCGCGAGTTCGGCGGCGGTGAGCTCGCCCTGGCGCACCTTCTCGGCCAGGGCCGTCGCGTCCTGCGCAGCCCATTCGTCCCAGCTCATTGCCAATGTCATGTGTGTTCCTATGCTTCGATGTCGATGGTGCCGAAAATTGTGCCGCGCCCGTCCCCTCGGCGCCCGGAGCCCGGGCGGATGCCGACTGCGCCGCTTGGCCGGGCCGGCTCCGGCCCTGCGCCGAGGGCCGGCGTGCGCCCGCTGGCGCGCGGATAATTCGCCCCCATGAATCCCCTGCTCGCCAAGCTGCAGCCCTACCCCTTCGAGCGGCTGCGACAGCTCTTCGCCGGCGTGACGCCCGATGCCGCGCACCCTCCCATCAGCCTGGGCATCGGCGAACCCAAGCACCCCACCCCGCCCTTCATCAAGGACGCCCTGGTGCAGGGCCTCGGCGCGCTGGCGGGCTACCCGGCCACGGCCGGCGAACCGGCGCTGCGCGCCGCCTTCACCGGCTGGCTCAAGACGCGCTATGACCTCGACCTCGACCCGGCCACGCAGGTGCTACCAGTCAACGGCTCGCGCGAGGCGCTGTTCGCGCTGGCGCAGACCGTGGTCGATGCCAGCGTCCAGCCCGCGCCGGTGGTGGTTTCACCCAACCCGTTCTATCAGATCTACGAAGGCGCGGCCCTGCTGGCCGGCGCCGACACCTGGTACGCGCCGAGCGACCCGGCACGCAACTTCGCCGTCGACTGGGACAGCGTGCCCGAGGACATCTGGGCACGCACCCAGCTGGTGTATGTCTGCTCGCCCGGCAACCCGACCGGCGCCGTCATGCCGCTGGACGAGTGGGACAAGCTCTTCGCCCTGTCGGACCGGCACGGCTTCGTGATCGCCTCGGACGAGTGCTACAGCGAGATCTACTTCCGCGACGAGCCGCCGCTGGGCGGGCTGGAGGCGGCGTCCAGGTTGGGCCGCGGCGATTTCCGGCGCCTGGTCGCGCTCACCTCCCTGTCCAAGCGCAGCAACGTCCCGGGCCTGCGCAGCGGCTTCGTGGCCGGCGACGCATCGATCATCAAGAATTTCCTGCTCTACCGCACCTACCACGGCAGCGCGATGAGCGGCGCCGTGGCGGCTGCGAGCATCGCGGCCTGGGGCGACGAGACGCATGTGGTGGACAACCGCGCGCAGTACCGCGCCAAGTTCGCCGCCGTCACGCCGCTGCTCGAGGCGGTGCTCGACGTGCGGCTGCCCGACGCGAGCTTCTACCTCTGGGCCGGCGTGCCGCCGGGCTGGAATGGCGACGACGCCGCCTTCGCGCGCGCTCTCTACGCTCAATACAATGTGACGGTGCTGCCGGGCAGCTACCTCGCTCGCGAGTGGCAGGGCCAGAACCCCGGCCGCGGCCGCATCCGGATGGCCCTGGTGGCCGACACGGCCGAGTGCACCGAAGCCGCCCGGCGCATCGTCCGCTTCTGCCAGTCGAATCCCGGCGCCTGAAGCCCTTTCTGTTCCTCCGACCCGTTTGCCATGACCCAACAACTGCAACAGACCATCGACGCCGCGTGGGAGAACCGCGCCAACCTCTCGCCCGCGCAGGCGCCCAAGGAGGTGGTCGATGCGGTCGAGCACGTGATCGCCGAGCTCAACAACGGCCACCTTCGCGTGGCGACGCGCGAATCGGTCGGCCAGTGGACCGTGCACCAGTGGATCAAGAAGGCCGTGCTGCTGTCCTTCCGCCTCAAGGACAACGAGCAGATCCAGGCGGGCTCGCTGGGCTTCTACGACAAGGTGCCGACCAAGTTCTCGCACCTGTCGGCCGGCGAACTCAAGGAATCGGGCGTGCGCATCGTGCCGCCGGCCGTGGCGCGCCGCGGCAGCTTCATCGCCAAGGGCGCGATCCTGATGCCCAGTTACGTGAACATCGGCGCCTACGTGGGCGAGGGCTCGATGGTCGACACCTGGGCCACTGTGGGCTCGTGCGCGCAGGTCGGTGCCAACGTGCACCTGTCGGGCGGCGTGGGCCTGGGCGGCGTGCTGGAGCCCCTGCAGGCCAACCCGACCATCATCGAGGACAACTGCTTCATCGGCGCCCGCTCCGAGGTGGTCGAAGGCGTGATCGTCGAGGAGAACTCGGTGCTCGGCATGGGCGTGTACCTCGGCCAGAGCACGCCGATCTTCAACCGCGACACCGGCGAGATCAGCTACGGGCGCGTGCCCTCGGGCAGCGTGGTCATCAGCGGCAGCCTGCCCAAGAAGACCAAGTCGGGCCAGGACTACAGCACCTATGCCGCGGTCATCGTGAAGACGGTCGATGCGCAGACGCGCTCCAAGACCAGCCTGAACGACCTGCTCAGAGATTGAAATGTCTGCCCCCCGGCTTTTCACGCGCTGCGCGCGTGTAACTCCACCCCCCGAGGGGGAGGCGCGGCCGGCTTGGGGCGGCCCGGCGCTCGGCCGCCGGCATCAGGCCGCCTTCGGGCGGCCTTCTCGCTAGCGACACACCACCACCCTGGAGGGCACGATGGGAACGATGGACCGCATTCTTCGGCTGATGGCCGAGCGCAAGGCTTCGGACGTGTACCTGTCGGCCCACGCGCCGGCGCAGATCCGCATCAACGGGGCCTGCGTGCCGATCAACTCCCAGATCCTGCCGCCCGACGCGCCGCTCGAACTGCTGCGCGAGGTGGTGGACCCGCTGCGCATCGGCGAGCTGGAACGCACCGGCGAGCTGAACATGGCGGTGGCCATCGAGGGCGTCGGCAACTTCCGCATCAGCGCGATGCGCCAGCGCGGCACCTATGCGGTGGTGGTGCGCTACATCGCCAACATCATCCCGGCCCTGGACGAGCTGAACCTGCCGGAGGTGCTCAAGTCCCTCATCATGGACAAGCGCGGGCTGATCCTGATGGTCGGCGCCACCGGGGCCGGCAAGACGACCACGCTGGCGTCGATGATCGACTACCGCAACGAGAACGCCTCGGGCCACATCCTGACGGTGGAGGAGCCGATCGAGTTCACCTACGTGAACAAGATGTCGCTGATCAACCAGCGCGACGTGGGCAGCGACACCCAGTCGCTCTCGGTGGCGCTGAAGAACGCGCTGCGGCAGGCGCCCGACGTGATCCAGATCGGCGAGATCCGCGACCGCGAGACGATGACCGCCGCCATCGCCTACGCGCAATCGGGCCACCTGTGCCTGGCCACGCTCCATGCCAACAACGCCTACCGCGCGCTCAACCGCATCCTGAGCTTCTACCCGGTCGAGGTGCGCCCCACCCTCCTGGGCGACCTGGCCGGCGCGCTGCGCGCCGTGGTGGCACAGCGCCTGCTGCGCACGCCGCGCGGTTCGCGCCTGCCGGCCGTCGAGGTGATGCTGAACACCGCGCTCGTGGCCGACCTGATCGAGAAGGGCGACTTCTCGGGGATCAAGGAGGCGATGAACAACTCCATGGCCGAGGGCTCGCAAACCTTCGAGGAAGCCATCGCCAAGCTCATCCTCGACGGCCGCATCAGCCGCGAGGAAGGCCTCGCCCATGCCGACTCGCCCACCAACCTGATGTGGCGCCTGCAGAACCACAACGCCCCGCCCGCCCGGCCCGATGCCGACCGACCGCTGATGGACCAGGTCGAGGCGCCCACCTTCACCGAAATCACGCTGGACGTGCACCACTGATCCAGCCGCCACCGCCCAGCATGTCCCGCACGCTCCAGCTCGCCGAACAACTCATCTCCCGGCCGTCGGTCACGCCCGAGGACGCCGGCTGCCAGCAGATCCTCGGCGATCGGCTGGCCAAGCTGGGCTTCGCGCTCGAGACCATCGAGAGCGGGCCGGAGAGCTTCCGCGTCACCAACCTCTGGGCGGTGCGGCGGCCGGCGGGTTCCAGGCCGCAGGGCGCTGCGGCGCCCGCCCCGCCGGTCCACGAAGCCACCGAGGACGTCGCCAGCGTCGCACTCGCCACCCGAACCCTGGTCTTCGCCGGCCACACCGACGTCGTGCCCACCGGCCCCCTCGACCAGTGGACCAGCCACCCCTTCACGCCCACGCACCGCGACGGCCGCCTGTATGGCCGCGGCGCCTGCGACATGAAGACCTCGCTGGCGGCCTTCGTGGTTGCCATCGAGGAGTTCCTGGCCACGAACCCCGACCCGGCCATCACGCTGGCCCTGCTGCTCACCAGCGACGAGGAAGGCCCGGCCGTCGACGGCACGGTGGTGGTCTGCAACGCGCTCGCGGCGCGTGGCGAGGTGCTGGACTGGTGCATCGTCGGCGAGCCGACCTCGGTCGAGCGCTGCGGCGACATGATCAAGAACGGACGCCGCGGCACGATGAGCGGCAAGCTCACGGTGCACGGCGTACAGGGGCACATCGCCTACCCGCACCTGGCCAAGAACCCCGTGCATGCCGTTGCGCCCGCGCTGGCCGAACTGGTGGCCATCAATGCCGCGGCCGGCTGGGACGCCGGCAACCGGTACTTCCAGCCCACGAGCTGGCAGATCAGCAACTTCCACGCCGGCACGGGGGCGAGCAACATCATCCCCGGCAGCGCGGTGATCGACTTCAATTTCCGCTTCTCGACCGAGTCCACCCCCGAATCGCTGCAGGCCCGCGTCAAGGAAGTCCTGGACCGCCACGGCGTCGACCACGACCTGACATGGACCATCGGCGGCCTGCCCTTCCTCACCCAACCGGGCGAGTTGGTCGCGGCCGTGCAGGGCGCGATCCGCAGCGAAACCGGCATCGAGACCGAGCTGTCCACCAGCGGTGGCACCAGCGATGCCCGCTTCATCGCCAAGGTGTGCGCGCAGGTCGTCGAACTCGGACCGGTCAATGCCAGCATCCACAAGATCGACGAACACATCGAGGTGGATGCGATCGACACGCTCAAGAACATCTACCGACGGACGATCGAGGCGCTGGAAGGGACGTTGGCGCGCTGAATGCGGACAGCCGAACGCAGAGGGCGCAGAGGTTCCGCAGAGGGCGCAGAGGTTCCGCAGAGGCCGCAGAAGAAGACATTGAAGGTGCCTGCGCGTGCATCGACGCTTGACCTCGGCGTCCGTCCAATTCCCCGCTTTTCTATTTTTTTGAGTTTTCTGCGCCCTTTGCGGAATCTTTGCGCCCTCTGCGTTCGGCTGTCCGTCTTCCATCCATGCCCACCGTCCTCCACCTGATCGAACAATCCGCCGCCCGCCTCGACGCGGCCGGCGTGGGCTATGGCCACGGAACGACCAACGGTTTCGACGAAGCGGCGTGGCTGGTGCTGTGGCGGCTGCGGCTGCCGCTGGACGACCTGGACGCCGTGGCCGAACGCGAGGTGTCGCCCGGCGCGCAGGCGCAGGTCGAGGCCCTGGTCGACGAACGCATTGCGAGCCGCAAGCCGGCCGCCTATCTCACGAAGGAAGCCTGGCTGCAGGGCGTGTCGTTTTATGTCGACGAACGCGCCATCGTGCCGCGCAGCTTCATCGCCGAGCTGATCGCCGACGGCAGCATCGACCCGTGGCTGAGCGAGCGCACGCAGGCGGTGCTGGACCTGTGCACCGGCAACGGCAGCCTGGCCGTCCTCGCCGCCATGGCGTGGCCCGAGGTGCGGGTCGATGCGGCAGACATCTCGCCGCCCGCGCTCGAAGTCGCCGCGATCAACGTGGCTCGCCATGGGCTCGATGCGCGTATCGCGCTGCGCGAGAGCGACGGCCTCGCTGCCCTGCCCGGTCCCTACGACCTGATCCTGTGCAACCCGCCCTACGTCAACGCCCGCAGCATGGCCGCGCTCCCGGCCGAGTACCGGGCCGAGCCCGAGCTGGCCCTGGCCGGCGGCGAGGACGGCATGGACTTCGTGCGCAAGCTCTTCGCCGACGCCCCCGCCAGGATGAGTGCCGACGCCGTGCTGGTGCTGGAGATCGGCAACGAGCGCGCGCACTTCGAGGCGGCCTTTGCGTCCCTGGAGGTGGTCTGGCTCGAGACCAGCGCGGGCGATGACCAGGTGCTGCTGGTCACGCGGGACGCACTGACCGCCATGGCGCCGCCCTGACGCCAGCCGAGACGCTATCAACTTCATAGCTGCCCGCGCCTGCCCACGGCGGCTGCGGTCGGCTTTCATTCGGAATTCCGCCCGGTGCACACGCCCCTGCCGCGCGCCGGGACCAGGCCGCGCCGGGATAATCGGCCCCAGTCCATGATCACCCTCAAGAACGTCATCCTGCGCCGCAGCGCCAAAGTGCTGCTCGACGGCGCCACCGTCACCATCAACCCCGGCGAGAAGGTCGGCCTGGTCGGGCGCAACGGCGCCGGCAAATCCACCCTGTTCGCGCTGCTCAACGGCGGCCTGCACGAGGACGGCGGCGACTTCTCGATGCCCAGGCAATGGCGCCTGGCCCAGGTCGCGCAGAACATGCCCGAGACCAGCGAGTCGGCCACCGACTTCGTGGTGGCCGGCGACACGCGCCTGGTCGAGCTGCGCGAGCAACTGCTTGCCGCCGAAACGGCACATGCCGCCCAGCCCGACGATGCCGACGCCGGCATGGCCCTGGCGCATGCCTACACCGACCTCGCCGATGCCGGCGAGCACGATGCCGTGCCGCGCGCGCAGGCGCTCATCCTGGGCCTAGGCTTCAAGGTGCACGAGCTGGACCAGCCCGTCGACAGCTTCTCCGGCGGCTGGCGCATGCGCCTGCAACTGGCGCGCGCGCTGATGTGCCCGAGCGACCTGCTGCTGCTGGACGAACCCACGAACCACCTGGACCTGGATGCGCTGGTCTGGCTCGAGGCCTGGCTGCAGCGCTACGCAGGCACCATGATCGTCATCAGCCACGACCGCGAGTTCCTCGACGCCGTGACCGACGTGACGCTGCACATCGAGCACGCCAAGCTCACGCGCTACGGCGGCAACTACAGCAAGTTCGAGGACATGCGCGCCCTGCAGCTGGAGCAGCAGCAGGCCGCCTTCGCCAAGCAGCAGGACAAGATCGCCCACCTGCAGAAGTTCATCGACCGCTTCAAGGCCAAGGCCAGCAAGGCCAAGCAGGCGCAAAGCCGCGTCAAGGCGCTGGAGCGCATGGAGCGCGTGGCGCCGCTGCTGGCCGAGGCCGACTTCACCTTCGAGTTCAAGGAGCCGGCGAACATTCCCAACCCGATGCTCACCATCGGTGATGCGAGCTTCGGCTATGTGCAGGAAGATGCTCCACCCAAAGTGATCCTCGCGCACGTCAACCGCTCGGTGCTCGCGGGCCAGCGCATCGGCATCCTGGGCGCCAACGGCCAGGGCAAGTCGACGCTGGTCAAGACCATCGCGCGCGAGATGGGCGCGCTGGCCGGCACCGTGACCGAAGGCAAGGGCCTGAACATCGGCTACTTCGCGCAGCAGGAACTCGACGTGCTGCACCCCGGCAGCAACCCGCTGGAGCACATGGTGCGGCTGGCGCGCGACCTGGGGCCCCAGTCGCGCGAACGCAGCACCGAGCAGGACCTGCGCGGCTTCCTGGGCAGCTTCAACTTCAGCGGCGACATGGTCAAGCAGCCCGTGGGCACCATGAGCGGCGGCGAGAAGGCCCGGCTGGTGCTGGCGATGATGGTCTGGCAGCGTCCCAACCTGCTGCTGCTGGACGAGCCGACCAACCACCTGGACCTGGCCACCCGCGAGGCGCTGGCCGTCGCGCTCAACGAGTTCGAGGGCACGCTGATGCTCGTCAGCCACGACCGGGCGCTGCTGCGCTCGGTGTGCGACGAGTTCTGGCTGGTGGGCCGCGGCGCCGTCAAGGATTTCGACGGCGACCTGGACGACTACCAGCGCTACCTGCTCGACGAGGCCAAGCGCCAGCGCGAACTGGCGAAGCAGGCCGCCGAGCCGCCCGCACCCGCACCGGCGCCGGTTGCGGCGGCCCCTGCCCCCGCATCGCCCCGCCAGGCGTCGGAGGGAGACGGCCGCGCCCAGCGCCAGCGCAATGCGCAGGAGCGCCAGCAGCGGGCCGAGCAGACCCGTCCGCTGCGCAAGGAGCTGGCGAGCATCGACGCGCGCCTGTCCAGCGCCGGCGCCGAGAAGTCGGCGCTGGAGGCGCGGCTGGCGCAGCCGCTGCCGGCGCCCGAAATCGCCGAAGCCGGACGCAAGCTCAAGCTGCTGGGCGACGAGATCGACGCCCTCGAAGAGCGCTGGATGACGCTGTCCGAACAGATCGAGGCGCTCGCCGCCTGAAACGATGCCCTCCGCCACCGAACTCGCCCAGGGCGACCCTGCCCTGCTCGCCGCCATCCGCCGCAGTCGGCGCCTTCTGGGCCGCAAGGCGCTGATGGCCGCGGCCGCCAGCGCCGTGCCGGTGCCGGGCATCGACTTCGCGGCGGACGCTGCCCTGCTGGCCCGGCTGGTGCCGCAGATCAGCGCCGAGTTCGGCCTGGCAGCGCCGCAGATCGCGCACCTGTCGCCGCACCAGCGCGAACGTGTCGTGCAGATGGCCGGGAGCCTGGGCACGGTGCTGGTGGGCAAGCTCGTCACGCGCGACCTGCTCATGACACTCGCGCGGCACGCCGGCATGAAGCTCAGCGCCAAGCAGGCGGCGCGCTTCGTGCCGCTGGCCGGCCAGGTCGTGTCGGCCGCGCTGGGCTATGCGGCGCTGCGCGCCATGGGCGAGCAGCACATCAAGGATTGCGTGCGTGTCGCCAAGGCCGCACAGCTCGTGCTGCCCGCACCGGGGTCGGGAACTGTGCCGCCCTTGCCCGCCGAAGCGTCGCGGCCTTTCTGGCGGCGCCTCGGCGCGCGCTGATCCGCGATCGGCCCGCGACGGCGGTGATGCCCCGCCCGGCGGCGTGGGCAAAGCGAGCGGCTGCGGCACGATTTCACTTGCCGGAATGAAATGAGACTCTGCTCCACGCTTGCCACGTGGCATAGTGTGATGGAGGGGAATGACACACCGACATCGACCACCGTCGCCGCGATCATGCGGCGCCCGAGGGCAGAGGAAATGAGGGTTTCCGCTTCGGAATCCGGGAGAAACGAAGCATGAACAACGCCGAACTGGCAGCGTCCGTGGAGCGGCTCATGAACTGGGTCGACTACTACCTGCACTGCGAACTCGACGACGAGTACCAGCACGACAAGCCGCAGAACGCCCGCATCCAACTGGAAGCGGCTCTGAGGGAAGAACTGCTGCGGGCGCACGCGCATGGCGTGGTGGCCTCGGTCACCGCGGCCGCGCGCGAGGCGGGCCCCGGCTCGCGCGACGACCTGATCGACTGAGCCAGGCCCGCGCTGCGCTTTCGAAGTCTTCGGCCTGCTAGGCGAACAACGCCGTGTAGCGACGCTGCATTTCCTCGGGACTGAGCTTCTCGATCTCGTGGCCGATCAGCCAGCGGTGACCGAACGGGTCGCGCACGGTGCCGGAGCGCTCGCCGTAGAAGTGGTCTTCGGGCGCGCGCTCCAGCGTGCCACCGGCCGAGACGGCCCGCGCCACCAGCGCATCGGCGTCGTCGACATGCAGGTGCAGCGTCACCGGCGTCGCGCCCAGCGCCTCGGGGCTGCGCACCCCCATCTCGGGATACTCCTCCGACAGCATCAGCGTGTGCCCGTCCAGGTCCATCTCGGCATGGCCGACCCGCCCATCGGGCTCCGTCAGCCGGAACAGTTCCGACGCGCCGAAGGCGCGGGTGTAGAAGTCCATCGCGGCGCGGGCGTCGCGCACGCACAGGTAGGCATAAAGGGCATGAATCGCCATCTGGTCTCCATCGTTGAAGGGTGGCGACTGCATTCTGCGACGGCGCGCCGTCTGGCGCGAACGACGCTCGCTACTGGCGGCGCGGCAGCAGCGACGGGCGTTCTTCGACTTGTGCGACCAGGCGCCAGGAGATCCCTGGACATTCGGCCGGATGTCGAGGCACCCCCCGGTCGCCGCCAGCCTGCAGAAACTTGGTGGCGATGCGAACGATCTCGAAGCCGCAACCCACGCACTGGTAGATGCCGGTGACCGGTGCCGACTGCCCGGGCCTGTAGCGGGCCTCGAACTGAGGCGCCTTGGACAGCTTCAGCCCCGGACCGTGCGTGAGGAAAGCCATGGCTGCGTCCAGGGCGATCGACTTTCAACGATGAGCGGCCGTGCCGGGGTTCCACAGCTCGGCCATCTCCGACAGCTGTCGGGCGCGCTTTGCCAACTCGGCAAGGTCGCTCCGGTCCGAGTTGTCCTCTTCCCACGCATGCGCGATCCGCGATCCATAGTCATCGGTGAGTTCGACCCAGCGGGCGAAGTCCTCGCCCATAGGATGAGAGTCTTCCATGACGCGTCCTCGATGTCTTTCGAAAACATCCCCCTCGTAGGGGAGCCACGATGTAGGACCAGAGCCAATGAAACATCAGGCCTGAACGGAATGTGAACTTGGGGCGGGCCAAAGCGCTTCTCAAGCATTGTCGAGAGGCTTCGAAGTGATGGCCGATGCGAGTGCGGGGTTGCCGGCTGCATCCATGGTTGCATGACCACGGTACGCCGCTGACCTTCAGGGTTGCCGCTGCAAAAAGAAAGCGCGCTCATCGATGATGGCGCGCCTTGCAGGGTGGTAGGACGTGCGTGACTCGAACACGCGACCAACGGATTAAAAGTCCGCTGCTCTACCAACTGAGCTAACGTCCCCCGGAATGTCTGGCGATCGCCCCGAGCGGGCCATCGCGTTTTTTCTCTCGATTTCTTGTGTTCTTGCCTGTGTGGCAAAGCCCGCGATTATAGCGTCAGCTTCCTCGTGCCAGACGGTCGAGCACCCACCCTGCCGCACACTGCCCGAAGGTGGCCGTCACGCTGACGACCGAGCCATACCCATGGCAGTTGAGTGAACCATCGCCATCGCCATCGATGGCGCACGAGGCATCGGGCGGTGCCACGCTCTCGCGGCTGAACACGCCGACGACGCCGACCTTGCGGCCGTCTTTCGGCGCGCCGTGCTGCTTGCGCAAGCGCTGGCGCAGTTGGGCCAGCAAGGGGTCGTGCGTCGCCAGCGCGATGTCGTCGATCTCGACGCGGTGCGCCAGGCGCTTGCCGCCGGCGGCTCCCACGGTGACGAATTCGGCAGCGCGCTGCGACCGCGCCCACGCCGCCATGGCGACCTTGGCCGCCATCTGGTCGCAGGCGTCGATCACGGCGTCGACGGAGCCCATGGCGTGCTCGGCTGACGCACGCAACGCATCCCAGTTGCCGGGCTCGACGAATTCATCCAGGGGCAGCACGCGGCAGTCCGGGTTGATGTGCAGAACGCGCTCGCGCATGGCCTCGACCTTGGCCTGCCCGACCGTGCTGTCGAGCGCGTGGATCTGCCGGTTGATGTTCGATTCGGCAATGTGGTCGAGGTCGATCAGCGTGAGAGCGCCGACGCCGCTGCGGGCCAGCGCCTCGACCGCCCACGAACCCACGCCGCCGATGCCGGCGACGAGGACATGGGCGGCACGGATGCGCGCCGCGCCAGGCACGCCGTAAAGGCGCTCGAGCCCGCCGAACCGACGTGCGGCATCGGCACCGAGCGCTTGCGCCGCCTGCATCACGATGCGCGCCCTGCGGCGGTGGAGCCCGGCGCGCTCAACGCAGGCGCGTCAGGCGCTCGCGTCCGGCCTGCGCCGCTTCCGACTGCGGGTAGGCCTTCACCAGGTCTTCGAGGGTGCGCCGCGCCGCGCGCGTGTCCTTGAGTTCGATCTGGCAGTTGGCGATCGACAGCACGGCTTCGGGGGCCTTCACATGGTCGGGAGCCATCGAGAGCATCGAACGGAAGTTCGCGATGGCCTCGGTGTAGTTGCGCGTGGCGTACTGCGCATTGCCCAGCCAGAACAGCGCCGACGGGTTGTAGCCGCTGCGCGGATAGCGTTTGACGAACTCGGCGAAGGCCGTCTGCGCCTGTGCGAACTGGCCGGCACGGAACACGCCCAGCGCCGCATCGAAGTCGGCCTTCTCTTTCGGATCGGCGGTGAACTCGCGGCCGTCGACCTGCACCTGCGACGGCTCGCTCTGCTTGAGCTTGGTGTCGAGGTCGGTCTGGCGCTGCTGCATGTCGCTCAGCGTCTTGCTCAGCTGCTCGTTCTGGCCGGTGATGCGCGCCATGTCACCGCGCAGGCTGTCGATCTGCTGCTGCAGGTCGACCAGGCTGCGGCGCAGCTGCCCGTTCTCGTCGGACAGGCGCTGCGTCGTGTTCTCGGACTGGGTGCGGATGGCCTCGACACGCTGGCGCAGGTCGAGGATGGCGCGGCGGGCCTCGTCGTCCTCGAACAGCGCCGCGTGCGAAGTGGCTGCGCCACACAGCACGAAGGCGGCCAAGGCCGCCTGTCGCCAGGTTGCCTGGAGTCTCATCAGCGGTAGACGATCTCGGCGCGGCGGTTTTGCGCCCATGCGTCTTCACCCGTGCCCTGCGCGGCCGGCTTTTCCTTGCCGAAGCTCACTGCCTCGATCTGAGCATCGCTCACGCCCAGCAGCGTGAGCGCACGGCGCACGGCTTCGGAGCGCTTCTGGCCGAGCGCCAGGTTGTACTCGCGGCCGCCGCGATCGTCGGTGTGGCCTTCGATCGAGATGCGACGCGAGGGATTGGCCTTCAGGAAGCGGGCGTGCCCGTCGACCAGCGACTGGAACTCGGGCTTGATGGTGTAGCTGTCGAAATCGAAGTACACGATGCGCGCCACGCCGACCGGGCCTTCGCGCGTCTGTGCGTTGGGGTCGATGGTGACCGGGGCGACCCCGCTGGCCGACCCACCCGTGCCCCCTGCGCCGGCACCCGCATTGGCGACCGGCGCGTCGTTGAGCTTGGTGCCCGACGAGCAACCCGCGATCAAAGCGGCGATGGCCAGCGATGCAATCGAAATCGAACTTCTACTCAGCATATGGAACTCCTCAAATTGATCCGATGATCATTGCTTCTGAAATGGACCCCAGTCCGGCTCACGAATGTCCCCCGCCTTCCCCGCCAGCCGCGCCTTGATCTTTCCATCGAGGGTGGTGGTCATCAGGGCCTCGCGCCCCTGCAGCTGCGTTGCATAGACGATCAGCTTGCTGTTGGGCGCGAAACTGGGACTCTCGTCGGCGGAGGTGTCCGTCAGTGCCGTTACGGTGCCGCTGGCCAACTCCATCACATGGAGTTTGAACGCCCCGCCGACGCGCGAGATGTAGGCCAACCACCGTCCGTCGGGACTCACCGAGGGCGAGATGTTGTAGGAGCCGGAGAATGTCACGCGGGCCGGCGCACCGCCGCTCGCTCCCATCTTGTAGATCTGGGGCGAACCGCCGCGGTCGCTCGTGAAGTAGATCGTGCTGCCGTCGGCCGAATAGGTGGGTTCGGTGTCGATGGCGCTGCTCTGCGTCAACCGGCGGGGCTCGCCGCCGGAGGCCGGGATCGAATACAGCTGCGAGCCGCCGTCGCGGCTGAGCGTCACGGCCAGCGTGTTGCCGTCGGGCGACCAGGCCGGCGCGCTGTTCGAGCCCTTGAAGTTGGCGACCAGCCGGCGCTGGCCATTGGCCACCGAGTGCACGTACACCACCGGCTTGCGCGACTCGAAGGACACATACGCCAGCTGGCCGCCGTTGGGCGACCACACGGGCGAGATGATCGGCTCGGGACTGGCCAGTGCGGCCTGTGCGTTTTCGCCGTCGGCATCGGCCACCCACAGCGTGTAGCGGCCGCCAGCCTTGGTGATGTAGGCGATTCGGGTCGAGAAGATGCCCTTGTCGCCCGTCAGCTTTTCGTACACGTAGTCGGCAATGCGGTGCGATGCAAGCCGCAGGTCCGCCTGGGGCACGGTGTAGCTCTGGCCGCCGAGGTCCTGCCCGCGCACGACGTCCCACAGGCGGAAGCGCACGTCGTAACGGCCGTCGGCCAGCCGCGTCACGCTGCCGGCGACCAGCGAGTCGGCCGTGCGCTGCCGCCACACGGACAGGTCGGGCCGCGAGGTCTCGTCCATCGCCTGGCCCGAGGCATCGACGCCACGGAACTGGCCGCTGCGCTCGAGGTCGGCCTTGACGATCTCCGAGATTTTCTGAGGAGAAGCGTCCTCGCCCTTGAAGGGCACGAGGGCGATCGGCAATTGCGTCAGCCCGACGCCTGACACCTCGACGCGGAACTGCGCCAGTGCCGGCAATGCGGTGAGTGCGGGAGACAGGGCGATGCCCGCAAGAAGGCTGCGGCGGGCGATGGAAGAAACTGTGGAAGGAAACGTCGGCGGCAACGGCTTGTTCATGCAGTTCGGAGAAATTTCCCTGAAGGAAGTTTCCGTCAAGCGGAAAGACGTGAATGGTACACACTGCATTGCACGTCTCGTCACAAACTGTTCGACGTTTCGACGCAGTCCTACAGCACGTCGCCATCGTCGGGCCCGGGAGACCGCCCCCGTAGAATCCGCCGCCTATGCAGCCCTCCCCCGCCGACGCACCCGCGCGAGCACCCCTGACGCGCCGGCTCCAGCGGCTCATGGCCTGGTTCGGCGGCTCGCGGCGCTGGTGGGCCATTGGTGTCGGCACCGCCATGGTGGCCGCGCTGACCGAACCCTTGATGCCTGCACTGATGAAGCCGCTGCTCGACCGCGGCTTCACTCAGGGCCAGCTGGCGCTGTGGATGGTGCCGGCCTTCATCATCCTCCTCTTCGCGGTGCGCGGCGTGGCCCAGTTCGTGTCGCAGTACGCCCTGGCCCGCATCGCCAACGAGGGCATGCAACGGCTGCGGCGCGTGCTGTTCGACCGGCTCCTGGTGGCCGAGCTGGGCCTCTTCTCGCGCCAGTCGGCCAGTGCGCTGTCGAACACGGTGGTGTACGAGGTGCAGACCGGCGGCGTGCTGCTGGTCCAGGCGTTGCTGGGCCTCTCGCGCGACGGCTTCACGGTCATCGCCCTGCTCTTCTACCTGCTCTACCTGAACTGGAAGCTGACGCTGGTCGTGGCGCTGCTGGTGCCCGGTACGGCGTGGATCATGAAGGTGCTGTCCAAGCGCCTGTACCGGCTCACGCGCCTGGGCCAGGAAGCGACCGACGAGCTGGCCTACGTGGTCGAAGAGAACGTGCTGGCCCACCGCATGGTGCGCCTGCACGGCGCGCAGGCCGGCCAGTCGGAGCGCTTCGAACGGTTGAGCCACAGCCTGAACCGCCTGGCCGTGAAGTCGACCATCGCCTCGGCCGCGATGACGCCGCTCACGCAGCTTTTCGCTGCCGTCGCGCTGTCGATCGTGGTCATGATCGCGCTCTGGCAAAGCGGCGAGCAGGGCCTGACCGTGGGCGGCTTCGTCGCCTACATCACGGCGATGCTGATGCTCATCGCGCCGATCCGCCGCCTGGCCGACATGGCCAATCCGATCACGCGCGGCCTGGCCGCCCTGGAGCGCGGGCTGGGCCTGATCGATGGCACCGCGTCGGAGACCGAAGGCGGCTTCGAGATCGCACGCGCCAACGGCCACATCGAACTGCGCAACGTGCGCGTGGCCTACCGCGACGATGCGGCACCCGCGCTGGACGGCCTGACGCTGACGGTGCGCCCCGGCGAGGTGGTCGCGCTGGTCGGCCCCTCGGGCTCGGGCAAGACGACCCTGGTGAACCTGCTGCCTCGTTTCGTTCTGCCGTCGTCGGGGCAGGTGCTGCTCGACGGGCAGGACGTGGCGGACTGGAAGCTGTCCAGCCTGCGCGCGCAGTTCGCGTTGGTGAGCCAGGACGTCGTGATGCTCAACGACACGCTGGCCGCCAACGTGGCGCTGGGCCAGGCCGTCGACCGCGAGCGCGTGCAGCGCTGCGTGGCGGCCGCGAACCTCGCGGCCCACGTCGCGGGGCTGCCTCAGGGCATCGACACGGTGCTCGGCCACAACGCGACGCAGCTTTCGGGCGGCCAGCGCCAGCGCCTGGCCATTGCGCGCGCCCTGTACCGCGACGCGCCGGTCCTGCTGCTCGATGAGGCCACCTCGGCGCTCGACACCGAGTCCGAACGGCTGGTGCAGGACGCGCTGCAGCGCCTGATGCAGGGCCGCACGACCCTGATCGTCGCGCACCGGCTCAGCACCATCCAGCACGCCGACCGCATCGTCGTGATGGACCACGGCCACATCGTCGAGCAGGGCAGCCATGGGCAGCTCATGGCGGCGGACGGCCTCTATGCGCGGCTGCAGACCCACACGTCGGTGCCGGCTGCCGATGCGGAGCCGGCGGACGCCTGAACGCCTTGGTACGCGGACGGTCCAGCGGCATCCGCTGAAGGGCCATGCGCCTGTCTTTTCGACGGCACGCGGTGGCGCGTCACATCAAGACGATGTCGTACTGGCCCTGCCCCATCGCCGGCTCCGCCTGCAGCGAGATGCGCTTGCCGATGAAGTCGGAGAGGCCCGCCAGGTGCTGGCTCTCCTCGTCGAGGAAGAGCTCGATCACCTGCGGTGAGGACACGATGCGGATCTCGCGCGGCGTGAACTGGCGCGCCTCGCGCAGGATCTCCCGGAGCACGTCGTAGGCCACGCTGCGGGCCGTCTTGACGATGCCCTGCCCGCCGCAGGCCTCGCAGGGCTCGCACAGCATGTGCGCCAGCGATTCGCGCGTGCGCTTGCGCGTCATCTCGACCAGGCCCAGCTGCGAGAAGCCGCCGGCGGTGGTCTTCACGCGATCGCGCGCCAGCTCCTTGCGGAAGGCCGCCAGCACCTGCTCGCGGTGCTCGTCGCGCGCCATGTCGATGAAGTCGACAATGATGATGCCGCCCAGGTTGCGCAGCCGCAGTTGCCGCGCGATGGCCTGCGCGGCCTCCAGGTTGGTTTTGAACACCGTGTCGTCGAAATTGCGCGCGCCGACATAACCGCCGGTGTTCACGTCCACCGTCGTCAATGCCTCGGTCTGGTCGATGACCAGGTAGCCGCCCGACTTGAGGTCGACGCGGCGCCCCAGCGCCCGCGCGATCTCCTCGTCGATGTTGTAGAGGTCGAAGATCGGCCGCTCGCCCGCGTAGTGCTGCAGCTTGCCCACGGCCTGGGGCATGAACTCCAGGCCGAACTTGCGCAGCGCCTCGTACTGCTCGCGCGAATCGATGCGGATGCTGGTCGTCTCTTCGGTGGTCAGGTCGCGCAGCACCCGCTGCAGCAGGCTCAGGTCCTGGTGCAGCAGCGACACGGCCGGCAGCCGCGTCGACATGTCCCGGATGCGCGACCAGGTCTTGCGCAGGTAGGCGATGTCGTCGGCCAGTTCGCCGTCGCTCGCGTCTTCGCCGTTGGTGCGCAGGATGAAGCCGCCATGGGCGCCTGCGGGCGCGGTGCCGCCCTCGCCCTGCGCCGCGGCTTCGGCCAGCGCCAGCAGGCGGGCGCGCAGCGCCTCGCGCTGCTCGACCGGAATCTTCTGCGACACGCCGATGTGGTTGTCCTGCGGCAGGAAGACCAGCATGCGACCGGCAATGCTGATCTGCGTCGACAGCCGCGCGCCCTTGGTGCCGATGGGGTCCTTGATGACCTGCACCAGCAGGGACTGCCCCTCGAAGACCTGCTTCTCGATCGGCACGGCCGGCGCGTTGCGCGCGTCGCGCTCGCCACCGTTGGCCGCCGCGGGCTGGAAGGCCGCGCGCGAACCCGGCGCGAAAGGCGCAACGATGTCGGCCACGTGCAGGAAGGCCGTGCGCTCCAGGCCGATGTCGATGAAGGCTGACTGCATGCCCGGCAGCACGCGCGAGACCTTGCCGAGGTACACGTTGCCCACCAGGCCGCGCTCGAGCGTGCGCTCGACGTGCAGCTCCTGCACCGCGCCGTGCTCGACAAGGGCCACGCGCGTCTCCTGCGGCGCCCAGTTGATGAGGATGTCCTGCATGGTGTCAGAGTGAAAAACCGATGGCCCGCAACAGCGCGGCTGTCTCGAACATCGGCAGGCCCATGATGCCCGAATAGGAGCCGCTGAGGTGCTCGACGAAGGCCGCGGCAGCGCCCTGGATGGCATAGGCACCGGCCTTGCCCATGGGCTCGCCGCCGTCCACATAGCGCGCGATCTGCGCATCGGTCAGCGGTGCGAAACGCACGCGCGACGTGCTGAGCGCGGCGTGCCGCTGCGCGCCATGCTGCAACGCGACGGCGGTGAGAACGCGATGCGTGCTGCCCGAGAGCAGGCGCAACATGCGGGCCGCATCCTCGGCATCGGCCGGCTTGCCCAGGATCGTGCGCCCCAGCGCCACGGTGGTGTCGGCGCACAGCACGGGCGCATCGACCAGGCTGCGCCGGTGCAGGCGCGCCACCGCGGCATCGAGCTTGAGCGCCGTCACGCGCTGCACGTAGGCGGCCGGTGCCTCGGCGGGCAGCACCGCCTCCAGCGCTTCGGCGTCCTCGTCGGCTTCGGCCAGCAGCAACGCATGCTCCACGCCGAGTTGGCCCAGCAGTTGGGCGCGGCGCGGACTCTGGGAGGCGAGGTAGATGAAATCGGGCATGGTGAAGCGACGGGCGCCCCGCTCACTCGCGGTGGTAGGGATGCCCGGCGTTGAGCGACCAGGCACGGTAGAGCTGCTCGACCAGCAGCACGCGCGCCATGGCATGGGGCAAGGTGAGGTCGGACAGCCGGATGCGCTCGTGCGCGGCCGCCTTGAAGGCCGGGTCCAGCCCGTCGGGCCCGCCGATGACCAGCGCCACGTCGTCGCCCTCGTCCTGCCATGCGGTCAAGCGTGCGGCCAGTGCCTTGGTGGTGAGTGCGGTGCCGCGCTCGTCCAGCGCGACGATGCGGATGTTCCTGCCTGCCCCCTTGGCGATCGCCGCTTCGATGCGCTCGCGCTCGGCGGCGTACAGGGTCTCGAGCGTCTTGGAGCCACGCGGCTCGGTCTTGACGGCGCGCAGCTCGAGCTTGAGCTCGGGCGGGAAGCGCTTGGCGTAGTCGTCCCAGGCCGTCTGCGCCCAGTCGGGCATGCGCTGCCCGACGGCGACGACCAGCAGCTTCATGCCTTGCGGGCAGCCGCCTTCTTGGCCGGCGCCTTGCGCGCGGCGGTCTTGCGCGCCGGGCCGGCGGCCTTCTTCGCGGCAGGCGCCCGACGCGGCGCCGACTTGGCGCCCGCGGTGGCCTTGGCAGCGGGCTTGCGCGCCGCCGGTTTCTTGGCCGTGGCGGTCTTCTTCGCCGGCGCCGGCTTCTCCTTGGGCGGCGGCGCGACCGGCTTGGGCGCGCCGAACTTCAGGCGCACCGGCTTCTCGCCCCAGATGTCCTCGAGGTGGTAGTACTGGCGGATGGCCGGCTGCATGATGTGCACCACCGCAGCGCCGCAGTCCACGATGATCCACTCGCCGTTGTCCTCGCCTTCCATGCGCGGCTTGTCGTAGCCCGCCTCCTTGACCGATTCGCGCACGCTGGCCGCCAGTGCCTTGGTCTGCCGGTTGGAGGTGCCCGAAGCGACGATCACCCGCTCGAACAGCGGCGACAGATGCTCGGTGTTGAAGACCTGGATGTCCTGCGCCTTGACGTCTTCGAGCCCATCGACGATGGCTCGCTGGAGTTTCTGGGTGTCTTTCTTGACGGAGGCGTCGGAGGGAGAAGAACTCATCAGGCAGGTCGGTAGAGGTGGTGTTGTTCAATATAGCGCGCAACCGGCAGGGGAACCAGCGAGGAGATGTCCTCGCCCCGGCTTGCGCGCGTACGGATGTCGGTGGCGCTGGTGTCCACCGGCGTCACGTGCAGGAACTCGAAGCGTGCGGCGGGTGGCAGCCCCGGCAGCGAGTGAGGGTCGAACTGCCCCGCAGCGCCCGCCGGATTGGCGCGGGCAGCTATCAGAACAATAGCGATGGAGAGGATTTCCTGCCAGCCGTGCCAGCTGGGAAGCGCGCGCGCCTGGTCGGTGCCCATCATGAGCACCAGCTGTGCGTCGGGCCGTTCGGCCTGCAGTTCGCGCAGGGTGTCGAGGGTGTAGGTCGGCCCGTCGCGCTCGATCTCGCGCGCATCGACCACCGCGCCGGGCACCTCGGCGAAGGCCAGGCGCGCCATGGCCAGGCGCTCGGGTGCGCTGCTGAGCGTGCGCGCCTTGTGCCAGGCCTGGCCGGTCGGGAAGATGCGCAGCTCGGCCAGGTCGGCCTGCGCCAGCGCCGCGCGCGCCAGGTCGAGGTGCGTGCGATGCGGTGGGTCGAAGGCACCGCCGAAGACGCCGATGCGCGGGCGCATCGGCGCGGCCTGGGATTGCGATGAAGCCATCAGACCCAGTCGCGCCGCGGCAGGAAATCGGTGTACAGCCGCGCCTCGGGTGTGCCGGGCTCGGGCTGCTGCCGGTAGGCCCAGCCGGCCTGCGGCGGCATCGACAGCAGGATCGACTCGGTGCGTCCGCCCGACTGCAGGCCGAAGTGCGTGCCGCGGTCCCACACCAGGTTGAACTCGACGTAGCGTCCGCGCCGGTAGAGCTGGAAGGCGCGCTCGCGCTCGCCCCAGGGCCGATCGCGGCGCCGCTCGACGATCGGCAGATAGGCCGGCAGGAAAGCCTCGCCCACGGCGCGCTGCATCTCGAAGCTGCGCGCGAAACCCAGCTCCGAAAAATCGTCGAAGAAGATGCCGCCGATGCCGCGCTGCTCGTTGCGGTGCTTGAGGAAGAAGTAGTCGTCGCACCAGGCCTTGAAGCGCGGGTACTTGTCGTCGCCGAAGGGCGCCAGCGCATCGCGACAGGTCGCGTGGAAGTGCACGGCGTCTTCCTCGAAGCCGTAGCAGGGCGTGAGGTCCATGCCACCGCCGAACCAGCACACCGGCTCGCCTCCGGCCGGCAGGGCCGCCAGCATGCGGACGTTCATGTGCACCGTGGGCACATAGGGGCTGCGCGGGTGGAAGACCAGCGACACGCCCATCGCCTCGAAGGGCGCGCCGCTCAGTTCGGGCCGGTGCTGGGTGGCCGAGGGCGGCAGCTTCGGGCCGCGCACCTGGGAGAAGCCGCAGCCGGCACGCTCGAAGAGCTCGCCGCCCTCGAGGATGCAGGTCAGGCCTTCGCCCTGCAGGGGCTCGTCGGCCGCCTTGCGCCAGGGGTCGCGCACGAAGCGGCCCCCGTCGAGCGATTCGACCGCGCCGACGATCCGCTGCTGCAGGTCGCGCAGCCAGGCGCCAACCTCCTGCGGCCCCATCGGAACGCCCACTCAGCCGCCCTGCCCGCGCGGCGACAGGGCGCGGTGGCCGATGTCCTTGCGGTATTGCACGCCGTCGAAGCGCACCTGCGCCGCGACTTCGTACACCCGCTGCTGGGCCAGCTTGACGCTGTCGGCCAGCACCGTGGCGCACAGCACGCGCCCGCCGCTGGTGACGAGTTGCCCATCTTTGAGCGCGGTGCCGGCATGGAAGACCACCGCATCGGCCGTCTCGGCCGGGACGTTGGTGATCGCGTCGCCCTTGCGCGGCGACAGCGGATAGCCATGCGCCGCCAGCACGACGCCCAGCGCCACGCGGCGGTCCCACTGCAGTTCGACCTGGTCCAGCGTGCCGTCGGTGGCATGCCAGAACACCTCGAACAGGTCGGACTTGAGCCGCATCATGATGGGCTGCGTTTCGGGATCGCCCATGCGGCAGTTGAACTCGAGCGTCTTGGGATGACCCTGCGCGTCGATCATCAGGCCGGCATACAGGAAGCCGGTGTAGGGAATGCCGTCCTTCTCCATGCCGCGGATGGTCGGCAGGATGATCTCGCGCATGGCGCGGGCATGCACCTCGGCCGTCACCACGGGCGCGGGCGAATAGGCGCCCATGCCGCCGGTGTTGGGGCCTTCGTCGCCGTCGAGCAGGCGCTTGTGGTCCTGGCTGGTGGCCAGGGCGGTGACGTTCCTGCCGTCGCACATCACGATGAAGCTGGCTTCCTCGCCCTGCAGGAATTCCTCGATGACGACGCGTGCGCCGCCTTCGTTGTGGGCGACGCCGAACCTGTTGTCGACCAGCATGAAGTCCACGGCCTCGTGCGCCTCGGCCAGGGTCGTCGCGACCACCACGCCCTTGCCGGCCGCCAGGCCGTCGGCCTTGACCACGATGGGCGCGCCCTTGGCATCGATGTACGCATGCGCTGCCACCGGGTCGGTGAAGGCCTCGTACTCGGCCGTCGGGATCTTGTGGCGCTTCATGAAGGCTTTGGAGAAGGCCTTGGAGCTCTCGAGCTGCGCCGCCGCCTGCGTGGGGCCGAAGATGCGCAGGCCGTGCGCGCGGAACTCGTCCACCACGCCGGCCGCCAGCGGCGCTTCGGGCCCGACCACGGTCAGCGCGATCTTTTCCTTCTGCGCCCATTCGCGCAGCGCCACGGGCTCGCTGAGGTCGACGTTGATGAAACGCCTGTCGGTGGCCGTGCCGCCGTTGCCGGGGGCCACGTACAGCTTGGACACCCGCTCGGACTGGGCTAGGCGCCAGGCCAGGGCATGCTCGCGGCCGCCGCCGCCAATGACAAGGGTTTTCATCGCCGGGCCGCCCCAAGATGAAAACGCGCCCCCCGGGGGGGAAGCGACCACACGGCGTGGGGAGCGTGGGGGCCGATTGCTTTCATTCGGCGATCTCGGCGTTGTGGAAGACCTCCTGGACATCGTCCAGGTCTTCGAGCACGTCCAGCAGCTTCTGCATCTTCGCGCCGTCCTCGCCGGCCAACTCGATGCTGTTCTCGGCGCGCATCGTCACCTCGGCCAGCTCCGGCTTCAGGCCCGCGGCTTCGAGCGCGTTCTTGACGGCCTCGAACTCGGTCGGGCCGGTCAGCACCTCGATGGCGCCGTCCTCGTGGGTGACCACGTCCTCGGCCCCCGCTTCGAGGGCGACCTCCATCACCTTGTCCTCGCTGGTGCCGGGCGCCAGGATGATCTGGCCGCAATGCTTGAACTGGAAGGCCACCGAGCCTTCGGTGCCCATGTTGCCGCCGTATTTGGCGAAGGCGTGGCGCACCTCGGCCACCGTGCGCACGCGGTTGTCGGTCATGGTGTCGACGATGATCGCCGCGCCGCCGATGCCGTAACCTTCGTAACGGATTTCCTCGTAGGTCACGCCTTCGAGGTTGCCGGTCGCCTTGTCGATGTTGCGCTTGATGGTGTCGGCCGGCATGTTCGCGGCCTTGGCCTTGTCGACCGCCAGGCGCAGGCGCGGGTTGGCGCTGAGGTCACCGCCGCCCTGGCGGGCCGCCACCATGATCTCGCGGATGACGCGGGTCCAGACCTTGCCGCGCTTCTCGTCCTGCCGGCCCTTCCTGTGTTGAATGTTCGCCCACTTGCTGTGTCCGGCCATGGCAGTCTGCTCGCGTTTCTCTGCTGTCGATGAAGGGGCGCGATTTTACCCGGATGCAGGCGGCTCAAGCGCCGGTGTCCGACGGGAGGCACGCGAGCGCGTCGCGATAATCGCGCCCCGCACGAAACCGTTGCGGCCACGCGCCACCCACCGCCGAAGCACCATGGTGCTTGGGCATACTTGGCGCCTTTGCCGCCCTTCGCACGATGACCCTGCCCATCACCACCGAGCCGTCCCCGCCCCAGACCTGCGACGTCTTCGTCATCGGCGGCGGCCCGGCCGGCGCAACCATCGCGGCACTGCTCGCGCGCCAGGGGCGCCAGGTCGTGCTGGCCGAGAAGGCGCACCACCCGCGCTTCCACATCGGCGAATCGCTGCTGCCGGCCAACGTGGCGCTGTTCGACAGGCTGGGCGTGCGCGAGGAGGTCGAGAAGATCGGCATGGCCAAGTGGGGCGTCGAGTTCGTCTCGCCCGACCATGACCACCGCGTGCAGCTCGAGTTCGCCGACGGCTGGGACAAGTCGCTCACGCATGCCTGGCAGGTGCGGCGCTCGGACCTGGACGAGATCCTCTTTCGCCGCGCCGCGGCCGACGGCGCGCAGGCCATCGAGGGCTGCCGCGTGCGCGATGTCGCCTTCGACGACCAGGGCGCCACCATCCGCGCCACGCTCGACGATGGCGCCGAGCGCAGCTGGCGCGCCCGCTTCGTGGTCGACTGTTCCGGCCGCGACACCTTCCTGGCCAACAAGTTCAAGGCCAAGCAGAAGAACCCGCGCCACAACAGCTCCGCCCTGTTCGGCCACTTCCGCAATGCCGAGCGCGGCGAGGGCAAGCTCGAGGGCAACATCACGATCTTCTGGTTCCAGCACGGCTGGTTCTGGTACATCCCCCTGGCCGACGGCACCACCAGCATCGGCGCCGTGTGCTGGCCCTACTACCTCAAGTCGCGCACCAAGCCGGTCAAGGACTTCTTCGCCGACACCATCGCGCTGTGCCCGGCACTGGTCGAGCGCCTGAAGGGTGCGGAGCTGGTCGACGATGCCGTCTACGCCACGGGCAACTACTCCTACACCAGCACCCACTGCAGCGGCGAGCGCTACCTGATGCTGGGCGACGCCTTCACCTTCATCGACCCGGTGTTCTCCTCGGGCGTGTACCTCGCCATGCACAGCGCCTTCGAGGGCGTGGCCGTGGTCGACGCCACCCTCGACACGCCCGCCAGGGCGCCCGCGGCCCGGCGGGCCTTCGAGAAGTACATGCGATTCGGCCCGCGCGAGTTCTCGTGGTTCATCTTCCGCGTGACCAACCCGACCATGCGCGAGTTCTTCATGTACCCGCAGAACCCGCTGCGCGTGAAGGAGGCCCTGATGGGCCTGCTGGCCGGCGACATCCACGGCAAGACGCCGCTGTGGAACTCGCTGCGCGCGCTCAAGGGCTTCTACTTCGTGGCCTGCGCGCTGCATCCGCGCCGCAGCTGGAACGCCTGGCGCCGCCGCCGTCGCAACGTGCGCGACCTCGGCCTGCTGGCCGGCGAAAACGTGGTCGACGCCAAGTGACGGCCGCGCCCTCCCCCCACGCCGTGGCCCCGCTGCGCGTGCAGCGCCTGCCGTTGGCGCAGACACTGGCCAGCGCCGGGCACGACCACGCGCACGCGCCGCTCGCGGCACTGACCTACGGCGTCGCCGGCCACGAGCCGTGGATGACCGGCGTTGCCGCTCACGTGCTGCTGGAGCACGAGCCGCTGGCCGACGTGTGGCATGCGGGGCCGGCCGTGCAGTCCGGCACCACGGGCGTCGTGCGCTGGCGCACCGACGGCGACTGGCTGCTGGGCGTCGTCGACCTCAGCGAGGCCGACGAAGCCGGTGGCCTGGAACCGCTGGCACGGCGCGCCTACGGCAACGTGTTCGACGCCATGCGCCAGACCGGCTGCACCGAGCTGCTGCGCATCTGGAACTACCTGCCGCGCATCAACGCCGATGGCGGTGGGCTGGAGCGGTACCGGCAGTTCAACGCCGGGCGGCAACAGGCCTTCCTGGACGCCGGCGCGGCCGCCTTCGACGGTGCACCGGCCGCCTGTGCGCTGGGCCTGCGCGACGGCGGCCTGTGCGTGCGCTTCCTGGCCGGCCGCGTGAAGGCGCTGCCGATCGAGAACCCGCGGCAGGTTTCGGCCTACCGCTACCCCGACCGCTACGGCCCGCGCGCCCCGACCTTCTCGCGCGCCGCGCTGGCGCCGCTGGGCGACGGCGACGTCGCGCTGTTCGTCTCAGGCACCGCCAGCATCGTCGGCCACGAGACGGTGCACGTCGGCGACGTGCAGGCCCAGGTGGCCGAAACGCTGACCAACCTGCACACCGTGATCGGCGAGGCTGCTGCCCGCACCACCGCGCGCTTCACGCTGAAGGACACGGAGCCGGTCGTCTATGTGCGGCACCCGGCCGATGCGCCGCGCATCCGCGCGCAGCTGGCCGAGGCGCTGGGCGAGGACTCCCGCTTCATGCGGCAGGCGGTGTTCCTCGAAGCCGACATCTGCCGGGCCGACCTGCTGGTCGAGATCGAAACGCACGGCACGGCGGCCGGGAGCCTGATCGCGTCATGACGCGGGCGACCGGCTTTCTCAAGGCCATCCTTCTCGCGCCGGTGCTGTACGTGCTGCTGCTGGGCCTGGGCCTGGCGTCGCTGGCCTGGAACCTGATCGCCATGGTGCTCTATCCGCTGCTGCCTGCCGCCCGCGGGCGTGTCGTGGGCCGGGCGGGCATCGCCTACGGGTATCGCGGCTTCTGGATCATCGCGTCGCTCGTGGGCATGATGCGCATCGACGCACGCTGCCTGGCGCCGCTGCGCGACGAGGCCGGGCTGGTGATCGTGGCCAACCATCCGACGATGCTCGACGCCCTGCTGCTCGTGGCGCACCTGCCGCGCAGCGCCTGCATCATGAAGGCGTCGCTGATGAAGAACGTCTTTCTCGGTGCCGGGGCGCGGCTGGCGCGCTACATCCGCAACGACTCGGCGCGCACCATGATCAAGCTGGCCGTGGCCGATCTGCGCGAAGGCGGCCAGTTGGTGATCTTCCCCGAGGGCACGCGCACCGAAGGCGGCCCGCTCAACCCCTTCCGGCCCGGCGTGACGCTGATCGCCAAGATGGCGCAGGCGCCGATCCAGACCGTGTTCATCGACACCGACTCGCCCTACCTCGGCAAGGGCTGGCCCATCTGGCGCGTGCCGCCGTTGCCGATCGTGTTCAACCTGCGGCTGGGCGAGCGCTTCGCGCCCTCGCAGGACAGCGACGCGCTGCTGGCGCAACTCGAAAACTACTACCGCCACCACACGGAAGCGCGCACAGGGAGTGCGCCCGCCACCGAATGCCAGAGCTCTCGCGCACCCACCTTGTCCTGATCCCCAGCTACAACACCGGCGAGCGCCTGTTCTCCACCGTCGCCGGCGCGCGCGCGCAGTGGGGGCCGGTGTGGGTGGTGGTGGACGGCAGCACCGACGGCACCGGCGAGCGCCTGGCGGCGCAGGCCGAGGGCGATGCCGGCCTGCGGGTGTGGTGCCTGCCCGAGAACCAGGGCAAGGGCGCGGCGGTGATGCATGGCCTGCGCACGGCCCTGGCCGAGGGCTACACGCACGCGCTGACGATGGACTCCGACGGCCAGCACCCGGCCGACCTGATCCCGGCCTTCATGCGGGCATCGGTGGCGCGGCCCGAGACGATGGTGCTGGGCCGGCCGGTGTTCGACGCGAGCGCGCCCTTGTTGCGGGTGCGCGGGCGCAAGGTGTCCAACGGCTGGACGCAGCTGGAGACGCTGTTCGCGGGCATCGGCGATTCGCTGTACGGCTTTCGTGTGTACCCGATCGCCGAGTTGCTGGCGGTGATGGAGAGGCAGCCGTGGATGCGCCGCTTCGACTTCGACACCGAAGCCGTGGTGCGCCTGGCCTGGCGCGGGGTGAAGCCGGTGAACATCGATGCACCGGTGAAGTACCTGAGCGCGGAGGAAGGCGGCGTGTCGCACTTCCGCTATGGCCGCGACAACGTGCTGCTCACATGGATGCACACGCGGCTCATGGTCGAGTTCGTGCTGCGGCTGCCGGGGTTGCTGGTCCGGCGGTTGCTGAAGAAGCCGCCGTTTCAGGACTGACTGGCTGGCTGGCTGGCTGCTGTGCTAGATCTTCATTGCGTTTGGACGTGGTGGGTCTGAACCCGGCCGGCGGTGCCGGTATGCGTTCTCCGGCGCAGGCTCGCGCTGACTGGCGTGCGGTGCTGTCGATGTGCTCGCTTGGCATCGACGTGCTTGAGGGACTGCACGGCGCCGCGAATGGCGCCTGCGCCCGCACACCGGCACCACCGGCCTGGACGGTGGGGGTGAGCGGCCGGCATGGGACGGGCGCGTTTGGTTTGATGGCAGCTCCTCGCTGTTCCTCCCCCCCACCGGTGGTGCTCCCCCACCCGTTCGGGCTGAGCTTGTCGAAGCCCTGCGCAGCGCTTCGACAGGCTCAGCGCGAACGGGGATGGGGCATCAAACAGCCAGGAAAGTGAAGCGCAACGGTTCAGGGCGGTGGTCGTGGGCCTGCGGGCGCAGGCGCCATTCGCGGCGCCGTGCAGTCCCTCAAGCACGTCGATGGACAGGGAGCACCCAGCAAGCACAACAAGCCGGTCAGCGCGAGCCTGCGCCGGAGAACGCAGGCCCGCGGCCGCCGTCAGCGCCCCCGCCCGTCGTGCCGGCCAACCAGGCGCAGCCCAACCAAGCGCAGATTGCAGCATTAGCCGGCGACCACCTCGAGCGAGCCCTCTGCCCTCAGCCCTCAGACCATCCCGCCGTTGATCGAAATGATCTGCCCCGTGATGTAAGCCGCCTCCGGCCCGGCGAGGAACCCGGCCAGCGCCGCCACCTCTTCCGGCGTGCCCGCGCGCTTGACCGGCACCAGCTGCTGGATCAGCGCCGGGTCGAACACCGCATCGGCCATCGGCGACGCGATGATGCCCGGCGCGATGGCGTTCACCGTCACGCCGCGCGGCGCCACTTCGAGCGACAGTGCCTTGGTCGCGCTGTTGAGCGCACCCTTGGCGGCCGCATAGTTCACCTGGCCCTTGTTGCCCGTGATCGCCGCGACCGACGAGATGTTGATGATGCGGCCCCATCGCGTGCGCAGCATCGGCAGCAGCAAGGGCTGCGTCACGCGGAAGAAGCCGTTGAGCGACACGTCGATCACCTTGTGCCACTGCTCGGCGCGCATGCCGGGCATCACGGCGTCGTCGTGCACGCCGGCGTTGTTCACCAGCACCTGCACCGGGCCCGCCTCAAGGATGCGCGCACAGGCGTCGGCCGTGGCCTCGTCGCTCGTCAGGTCGAACACATGGCACTCGGCCTGGCCGCCTGATGCCACGATGCGCGCGGCCAGCGCCTCGATGGCGTCGCGCCGGCCATTGGCATGCAGCAGCACGGTGGCGCCATCGCGCGCGAGGCGCTCGGCGATGGCCGAGCCGAGGGCGCCGCTGGCGCCGGTGACGAGGGCACGCTTGCCTTGGAGTGAGGTCATGGGGGCAGGTCCGAAGAGGTTCAGGATGCCGCGGGCAGCGGCGTGTTGAGGACGACCACCGCGCGGCCGTCGGCCACGGGGCGGCCTGCGCCGTCTTCGACGCGGAAAGCGTACATCACCTGGTTCACGTCGCCCGACAGGCGCTCGGCATGCAGGTGCAGAGGCGTCGGCCGGTCGTCGAAGCGGGCGCCGTGCAGCCGCACGTTGCGGGTACTGGCCAGGAAGCCGGCCGACGGCGCGCTGCCCTCGGCGGCGAGCAGCCCGCCGTGCAGGGCCATCGCCTGCGCGGCGAACTCGATAGCGCACGCGCTCATCAAGCCGCTGGCGGTGCGCAGCGGGTTGGCCGGGTCGGTGTGGCGCGCGGTGGTGCAGTGGATGGACTGCGCGTCCCAGCGTTCGAGCCGGTCGAGCAGGCACATGTCGCCGCTGTGCGGAATGCGCGCGGCGATGCCCGCGCGGTCGAGGGTCTGGGGAGGGGTCATGTCGTCGAAGCCTCGATGTCGGCCACCAGCAGCACGTTGGCGAAGGGCGTGCCTTCGCTCATCGGCACGGGTTGCACGGAAAAGCCCAGGCACTGGAGCAGCGCGATCCATTCGTCCAAAGTACGGCCCCAGGTCGGCGACACCTTATGGCCGCGGATGCGCGTCACCGTGCGGTCGACCCACTGGCTGATCGCGAAGCCGCGCTTGCTGGCCGCATCGCCCACGCGCAGCAGCATGCGGCCGGGCACGCTCCGCTCGCCGGCTCCGCGCATCAGCGCGTCGCGCACGCGCAGCAGCACGCCCTCCTGCGCGGCGAGGTCGACGTAGTGCAGCACGTCGAGGATCACCACCACGTCGCATGCGGGGAACTCGGCGGTGCACATGTTGCCGCAGACGATGGTCGGCCGGGGCTCGATGTGGCCGACCGACTTCTGCGCCCGCACGACGTCGCGCGGCATGAGTTCGATGCCGGTGTACAGGGGCGCCGGCGGCGTCGCGGCCCAGCCCTGCGGCCAGCGGCCCGCGCGCTGCATGCCGGCCATGCTGTGCAGCAGGTTGGCGAACAGGCTCTGGCCCGAGCCGATGTCGAGCATGCGCGGGCGCCCGGGGCCGATCAGCCCGCGCGACACGATGCCGCGGAAGGCCGGGTCGTAGCCCAGCTTGCCGCGCGCGAAATGCCAGGCGAAATTGCCGCCCTGCTTGTACGGGGCGCTGGCCTGGTCGTGCAGCTCGCGCCAGGCGGCGGCGGGGGTGAAGGTGGCGGTGGTCATGAAGTCTCTCTCAGCGCCTCGGGCAACGTCACCGAGCGCAGGCCGTCGGCATCCAGCCTCGCGAGCAGCGCGGGCAGCACCTCGAGCACCACGGGCCGGCCCGCGGCGGTGCGTGCTGCGTTGCCGTCGTGCAGCAGCAGGATGTCGCCCGCGGCCAGCCCCCGGGTCAGGCGCGCCAGCACCTTGGCCGCATCGCCCTCGCGCGTGTCGAAGCCGCGGCGGGTCCAGCTCACCAGCGTGAGGCCGAGCCGGTGCAGCACCGGCGCGAGGAAGGGGTTGCGCAGTCCGGCCGGCGCGCGGAAGCAGCGCGGGCGCTGGTCGGTCACGGCCTCCAGCATCTGCTGCGCGCGCTCGATCTCCGCCGCGTACCCGCGGGGGCCGAGGAAGGAGAAATCGTGCCGGTGCCGCGCCGTGTGGTTCTGGATGCTGTGGCCGCGCGCCAGGATCTCGCGCGCCAGATCAGGGTGCGCCTGCACGCGTTCGGCGATGCAGAAGAAGGTCGCCCTGTGGCCGCCCGCATCGAGCAGGTCGAGCACAGCGGGCGTCACGGCCGGCTCGGGCCCGTCGTCGATGGTCAGCGCGACTTGCCGCCGGGCGACGGCCACAGGGGGCAGGCGCGTGATGTTCTCGCCCAGCCAGCGGCTGCGCGGGGTGAGCCCGATCGCGGTGATCGCCACATGGTTGAGCACCACCGCGGCCAGCGCCCACGGCCACAGCGAGGGCGCGACGACCACGGCCGCCAGCGCCGCCAGGTGAAGCACGGCGCTGGCGCGCACGAAAGGCGGCAGGCGCCACGGCGCGGGAGAACGGGCGGCGGTGATCATGCCGTCTCCTGCGCGGCCTCGGTCGATGCCCTGCCCGTGCGGGCGAAGGCCGCCGAGAGCAGCAGCGCCAGCAGCGCCCCCGGCGCGACCACCTGCCCGATCGCCGAGAGCGACGGAATGGCCGAGATCGCGATCAGCGTGAAGGACACCACCGTCGTCAGGTTGGCCAGCATGAGCGAGGCCAGCGTGTCCTCGTCGGCATGGCCCGTCACCTGCAGTTGGTCGAAGAAGAGCGCGTAGTTCGAGCCCACGGCCACCACCAGCAGCAGGCCCACGAGGTGCAGGATGCTCAGCGCCATGTGCATCGCGGCCATGGCGCCCAGCGTGAGCACGACCGCCACCACCAGCGGCAGACAGACGGCGAAGAGCCGACGCGCCGAGCGCAGCCAGAGGCCCAGCAGCACGACCACGGCGAGCGCGCCCAGCGCCACCTGCACGAAGGCGTCGTGCAGGTAACGGTCGTAGAGGTCGCCCAGTTCCTGGCCCACGTCGGCCACCGTCACGTCGGGCAGGCCGGCCAGCGCAGCGACGACCTTGGCATGCTCGAACTTGGGCCCGGTGTGCAGCGACAGCATGGCGGCCCAGCCGCCGCCGGGACGCTCGAACAGGAGCGCGTTGGTCACCGCCTCGAGCGGGCCGGTGGCCATGTCCTTCAGCCCGACGGGCTGGCGCGTGCGTGCTTTCTCGACCTCGGCGACGAACGGCGCCAGGCGCTGGGCCGACAGCGGCAGGTCGGCCGTGGCCTCGGCCAGGCGCGCACGCAGGGTGTCCGCATCGGGCAGTGCCTCCAGCCGGCGCGCTTGCGTCTGCTGGCTGGGCAGGAAGCGCGTGACGGTGTCGTAGCCCAGCAGTTCGCCGCTGTCGACCAGCTTGTCGAGCCGCGCGCCCGCCGCCTCGGCGTTGCGCAGTGCCGCCTCGATGGTGTCGCCGTAGGCCACCACCAGCGTCGCGGCCTCGCTGGCACCGATGTCGTTGCGCAGGCTCTCGTCCAGCAGCTGCGCCGAGCGCGGCACCGGGCTCATCGAGCTGAGCTTGGCGCGCCACAGCTCCTGGCCCTGCCAGACGATCAGCGCCGCCGCCGCCACGCCCAGCGCCATGAGCGGCAGGCGCAGCCGGGGCAGCCCATGGACGATGGCGCCCGCCACTTGCGCCATGTAGCGGCGCAGACCCTTGCCGGTGGCGCCGTTGGGCGCCAGCACCGGCAGCACGAACCGTGTCGCCAGCGCCGCCGCGACCAGCCCGGCGATGGAGAAGACGCCCAGCTGCGCCAGGCCCGGGAAGCCCGAGAAGACCAGCGCCGCGAAGCCGCACACCGAGGTCAGCAGCCCGAGGCGCACCGTCGGCCAGTGCACGTCGCGCCAGCGCTGCCAGCCGGCCAGGCCAGCGCGTTCGGTCGCGACCTGGCGCGCCTGGATCAGGTAGTAGATGGCGTAGTCGACCGTCTCGCCGATGAGCGTGCTGCCGAAGCCCATCGTCAGGCCGTGCACGTTGCCGAAGACCAGGCTCACGCTGGCGGTGCCGGCGACCACGCCCGTCGCCACCGGCAGCAGGGCCAGCGCCAGCGCACGCAGCGACGCGAAGGCCAGCAGCAGCAGGCCGCTCATGACGATCGCACCGACGACGGCCAGGTGGATCGCCTCGCCCTTGATGCTGTCGCGGCTCTGCACCGAGAACACCGCCGTGCCGCTCATCAGCAGACGCGGCGCCTGGGCACCCTGCCCCTTCGCCGCGGCGGCGGCTTCGGCAAAAGCACCGTGCACGCGCGCGATCGCGGCGGCCTGGGCGTCGAGGTCGCCACCGGCCGCGCGGGTGCTGGCCAGCAGCAGCGCGCGCGGCGCCTCGCGGGCCACCCACACGCCCTCGTCGGTGCGCGGCGCGGTGGGTGGGATCAGCGCCTCGGCGATGCGCGCGGCCTCACCGGTCGGGTCGCGATCGAGCAGCGGCTTGAAGGCATTGCCCGCGGGCGTGCCCAGCAGCGACAGCGTGTCGAGGATCGCGTTGCGCAGTCCCTCGGTGGTGAAGCGCGCGGGCGTGACGTCGGGCGACAGCTGGTAGCGGTGATCGAAGACCCAGGTGCCGGCGTCCTTCCAGTCGGTGGTGTCGCCGTTCTGCACCTGGTCGAACAGGCCGCTGGCGCGCAGCTTGCGGCCCATCTCGCGCGAGACCTGGGCGCGGTCGGCCGCGTCCTGCCCGCCCTCGATGCCGATGAACAGCGTGCGCGACGCGATGCCGCTTTGCAGCTGCTCGATCAGCATGCGCTGCTTGGCGTCGGGGCTGGCCGGCAGGAAGGCCGACAGGTCGGCGCTGAATTGCGAGCGCGCGATGACGCCCACGCCGGCCAGCAGCAGAAGCAGCCAGACGCCCAGCGCCAGCCACCGGTGCCGCGGACCTGCCGCCGTCACGCTCATGGCGCCGCGCGCCCCGGCACGATGGTCATCACGGAACGGTCGCCGCCGACGAATTCCATTTCCACGCCCTGCAGCTCGCCCGCGCGGCCACTCAGTCGCAGGCTGCGGATCTGGCGGCCGAGCGCCGGATCGAGCGGCGCGAGGTCGAGCGTCCAGTCCTTGGCGTCGCCCTTCAGGTCGGTGCGGAAGTAGCGCTGCAGGAGCGTGGCGTTGCCACTGAGCGCGCCACGCATCGCCTCGATCAGGCCGGCGAGCTCGGGCATGCTGTCGACGGTGGTCGTGCGGGTGCGGCCGCCACGCTGCAGCACCAGCGAATTGCCTTCCACCGACATCGATTCGGGCCGCGGGCTCAGCGTGCGACGCACCAGCTTGTCGGGCGGCACGAAGCTCAGCGTGCCGCTGGAGGCGAGCGGGCCGTCGATGCCCCGCACGTAGCGCTGCTCGGTGAACCGGGCCTCGCCGTTCTTCTGCTGGGCGAGCAGGCCCATCAGGTCCTTCACCTCGAAGGCCCAGGCGCTCGCCGCCGGCACCCATGCGGCCAGGGCCAACAAGGCGGCGGCGCACCACGTCCGTGGGTAGCGGCTACTGCGCATCTTCCTGCCAGAAATCATGGAAATTGAACCAGTTGTGGGGGTGGGCGCGGCACAGGGCCTCGAGCCGCCGTACATAGGCTTCGAGGGCGGCGCGGATGCGTTGTTCCCGCAGCAAAGGGTCGGTGATGCGGGCGGAGAAGTCGGCCAGCGGCTCGAACACCACCTCGTAGTGCGAGCCGCCGTGGTAGATGCCGGCCATGAACAGCACCTTGCGCCGCAGCAGCGCCGCGAGCCTGAAAGGCCCGTCGGTGAACGGCGCCTCCTTGCCGAGGAAAGGCAGCAGCAGGGTGCTGCCGCGCTGGCCGGCCGCCTCTTCCTGCGGCGTGAGGGTGCGGTCGCCGAGCATGCCGGCCATGTGGCCGGCGTCGAGCCAGTCGCGCAGCTCCAGCATGGCGCTCGGCCGGCCGAGAGAAATCACGCGGGGCTTGAGTCCGGGCAGGCTGATGGCGTCGAGCACCGCGTTGATGCGCCGCGCGTTGTCCGGGAACATCAGCATGGCCAGTTGCAGGTCGAGCTCGCCCGAACCCTGCTGCCGGCAGGCGCTGAGCGCCTCGAAGCTGCCCACATGCGCGCCGATGAGGAAGGCGCCGCGCCCGGCGCGCAGCTCGTCCTCGATCACCGGCACGCCGGTGACGTTGACATCGAAAAGGTCGAGCCGCCCGCGCAGGAAGTACACGCGGTCCAGCACCGTGGAGGCGAAGCCGTGCAGCAGGCGGTAGCCGTCGCCCCAGCCCGCGCGCGGCCCGACGGACCGCTCGAGGTAGCGCCGGATGTGGCGGCGCTGCGTCGGTGCGAAGAGCAGGAAGTACAGCGTGATGGGATGCAGGATCAGCCGCGCCACCGGCCGGCCCAGGCGCAGCGCCACCCAGCAGATGAAGCGCAGCGCGAGCATGTTGCTGCGCTCGGGCGCTTGCGCCCAGTCGGAGGGCGCCGTCGCGCTGGCGGCCGGCGGCGCCTCGGGCGGGCGCTTCTCCACCGGTCCCACATCCTCCCCAACCACGCTCATGGGACGGCAGCTCCGGGGGTCCAGCGGCCGGTGGCCGCCACGGTGTCGCCGCAGCGGATGTCGAAGCGCACGCCCCGCCCTGCCCCCTCGTCGGGCTGCAGGTCGAACACCAGCGTGCTGCCCGGCCTGACCGGCGCCAGGAACTTGGCCGCGGCCAGCACCGGCGCATCGCCCAGGCGCCGGTGCAGCGCCGGCACCCGCTGCATCGCTTCCTGCAGCTCCGCCAGCAGCAGCGCGCCGGGCATCAGCGGCTGGCCCGGGAAATGGCCGGCGAAGCAGGGATGGTCGTCGGGCACCTCGTGCGTCAGTCGCACCGGCGCACCTTCGGCAGCCAGCTGCGCCAGCGCGAACTCGCGCAGCGCGCGCACCGTGAGCTTGCCCGTGCCCTCGCGCGGCAGCGACGCCACGTGCACCACGCGGCGCGGCACGAAGACGGCTTCGATGCGATCGCGCAGCGCGGCCACGATGTCGTGGGCCTCCACGCCTGGCGCGACCACGAAGGCGATGGGACGCACCACGCCGTCGGCCACGTCGTCGGGCAGCCAGAAGGCGCCGTCCTGCACCCCGGCGACGCTGTTGAGGTGGTAGTTGAGGTGGCCCAGCGAGCTGCGCCGGCCCGCCACGTGGATCAGGTCGTTGGCGCGGCCGAAGAGCCGAAAGCGCCGTGCGTCCAGCAGTTCGAGCACGTCGGCCATCGGCGTCGGCTCGGGGACGAAATCGCCCTCGAACACGAAGCGCTCCACGCCGTCGGCGCCGGTACGGGCATGCACCTCGATGGCGCCGAAGGTCTCCCACACTTCGCTGCGGGTGGTGCGGCGCACCGCCACCTGGCCGGATTCGGTGCTGCCGTAGATCTCGAGCAGCACGCCGCCCGTTGCCTGCTCGGCCTGCTGGGCCAGTTGGGGCGACAGCGGTGCCGTGGCCGAGAGCAGCAGGTCCACCGGCGGCAGCGCCAGGCCCGACTGCAGCAGCGTCTTCAGGTGGAAGGGCGTCGTCACCAGCGCGCGCGGGCGCGGCACCGATTCGAGCGCCTGCACGATGTCGGCCGGATAGAAGGGCCGGCCGCTCTCGAACGCGGCACCGCCGTGCAGCGCCAGCAGCAGGGTCGACTCCAGGCCGTAGCTGTGCTGCACCGGCACCGTGGCCACCAGCGTCAGGCCATGCAGCGAATCGAGGCCGAGCAGCGCGCACAGGCTCGGCACGGCCGCCTCGACGTCGCCGACCAGGGTGTCCCAGCGCTTGGCGTGCGGCTGCGGCACGCCGGTCGAGCCGGAGGTGAGCAGGCTCACGGCGTGCCGGGCGCCGTCGAAATGCGGCACGGCCCCGTCGTGCTCGCCCTCGCCCGCTTCTCGCGTGCACACCACTGGCACATGCGGCAGGCCGGGCGTGTCGAGTGCCGGGTGGTCGGTCAGGATGAACGGCGTGGCGTGCGGCGCGCACACCCGCGCCAGGGTGTCGGGCCGCGCGTCGGGCGGTAGCAGGCTCGCATGGCCGCGCAGCAGCGCAGCACCCAGGCACACCGCGAAGGCATAGCGGTCGCCGCAGACATTGACGGCCGGGCCTTCGGCCGGCAGCACCGCCGCCTGCCGCGCCACGTCGGCCAGGAAGGTGCGGGCACTGACCGGCCGGCCCTGGTGCCAGGCCAGCGGCGCGTCCAGGTCGCGCTCGCCGAGCAGGGGAAGGGATGCCGTGCGCTGCGTCATTGCTTGGGAGCCGCCGGCCGCTCGGCCGGCACGTTGTTGTAGAAGGCACGCACCGCATCGACCAGCCGTGTGCGCTCGAATTCGGGATGCAGGCGGTAGCGCAGCAGGTACTCGCCGATGAAGAGCGCGCCGACGCCGATCGGCGTCAGCACGTTCGAGAACAGCGACCAGGTGGAAAAAGGCAACGCGGCATACACCACCAGCGACAGCACCGAGACGGCCGCGAAATACACCGCCCACACCCGGGTCACCGCAGCCGTGTAGGCACGGTGCGCCGGCGTCAACGGATGGATGCGCTGCGCGAACTGGCCGATGAGCGACAACCTGTCGGGCCGCAGCGTGCTGCCGAACCAGCCGCACAGCAGCGCGTTGATGCCCACGTGCTGCAGCACGTACAGCCGGTTGGGATCGCCCGCCTCGCCGCGCCAGACCAGCACGCAGAACACGGCAGCCGCCAGCAGCACGGCCACCGCGCCCGGCCGCCCGAAGCGCCCTGCGGCCAGGCCCAGCCCGGACAGCCACAGCGGCCCGAGGAGAACCAGTACCGCCCATGGCTCGGCCGCGTGATAGACCATCATCCAGTGCGACAGGCCCGCATACGCGACCCCTGCGAGCAGCAGGAGCGCCAGACGCCATCCCGCCATCTCAGTCGCGCCCGGCGGCGCGAGGCGCATGGCGACCGCTCATGCCTCAGGCCGTGGTGCGGTTCTGCTCGACGTGCGCGGCCAGGCTGCGCAGCGACTCGAAGATCTGCTTGTTGCGCTCGTCGTCCGAGCGCAGCTGGAAGCCGTAGCGGCGCGAGATTTCCAGCGCCACCTCGAGGATGTCGATGGAGTCCAGGCCCAGCCCGTCGCCGTACAGCGGAATGGTCGGGTCGATCGACTCCGGCGTCATTTCGAGGTTCAGCGCATTCACGAGCACCGCGGCCAGTTCGGCTTCGAGGGGCGATTGGGCGGAAGCGGATGCAGGGTTTGCGGCAGATGACACTCAGGACTCCGGGTCGTTGACTAATTCTCGAAAGGAGTCGAAATTATAGAAGGCGCCCTTGGATAGACTGGCCGTTTCCATTCGTCCGGAGCGCCCCATGGCCGACCCCCTGCTGCTTGCACGCCACGGCACCACCGAGTGCTTCCTCCTGCCCGCGCTGGCGAACCGCCACGGCCTCATCACCGGCGCCACCGGCACCGGCAAGACCGTGACGCTGCAGACGCTGGCCGAGAAGCTCTCGGGCATCGGCGTGCCGGTCTTCATGGCCGACGTGAAGGGCGACCTCACCGGCATCAGCCAGCCGGGGAAAATCGGCGACAAAATGGCCGCCACGCTGAGGGAGCGCGGCATCGAGGTGCCCACGCCCCTCGCCTGCCCCGTCACCCTGTGGGACGTGTTCGGCGAACAGGGCCACCCGGTGCGCGCCACCATCTCCGACATGGGCCCGCTGCTGCTGGGCCGCATGCTCAATCTCAACGACACCCAGGCCGGCGTGCTGAACCTCGTGTTCAAGATCGCCGACGACAACGGCCTGCTGCTCCTCGACCTCAAGGACCTGCGCGCCATGCTGCAGCACGTGGGCGAGAACGCGAGCCAGTTCACCACCGAGTACGGCAACATCAGCGCCGCCAGCGTGGGCGCCATCCAGCGCGGCTTGCTGCAGATCGAATCGCAGGGCGGCGACAAGTTCTTCGGCGAACCGATGCTCAACATCGGCGACTTCATGCAAACGGTCGACGGCAAGGGCGTGGTGAATGTTCTTGCGGCCGACAAGCTCATGAACTCGCCGCGCCTGTACGCCACCTTCCTGCTGTGGATGCTGTCGGAGCTCTTCGAGCAGTTGCCCGAGATCGGCGACCCCGACCAGCCCAAGCTGGCCTTCTTCTTCGACGAGGCCCACCTGCTCTTCAACGAAGCGCCCAAGGCGCTGGTCGAGCGCATCGAGCTGGTGGTGCGGCTGGTGCGCTCCAAGGGCGTCGGCGTGTACTTCGTGACGCAGAACCCGCTGGACATCCCCGACTCGGTGCTGGCCCAGCTGGGCAACCGCGTGCAGCACGCGTTGCGCGCCTTCACCCCGCGCGACCAGAAGGCCGTGAAGGCGACCGCCACCACCATGCGCCAGAACCCCGGCCTGGACATCGAGACCGCCATCACCGAACTGGCCGTTGGCGAGGCCCTGGTCAGCCTGCTCGACGACAAGGGCCGGCCCGGCGTCACCCAGCGCGTGTACGTCGTGCCGCCCGGCAGCCAGATCGGACCCATCACGCCGCAGCAGCGGCAGGCGCTGATCGCCGGCTCGCTGGTGGCGGGCGTGTACGAGAAGGCCGTCGACCGCGAGTCCGCGTACGAGAAGCTCAAGGGGCGAGCCGACAGTGCGCCTGATGCACCGGCGACCGCATCAGGCGGCAAGGTGGCGACCGGCGGCAAGAGCACCGAAGAGGAAGGTGGATTCCTCAACGATCTGCTCTTCGGTACCACCGGCCCGCGCGGCGGGAAGAAGGACGGCCTGGTCCAGACCATGGCCAAGTCGGCTGTGCGCACGATGGGCACCAGCGTGGGCAAGGAGATCCTGCGCGGGGTGCTGGGGGGGATTTTTGGGGCCAAGAAGCGCTGAGCATCGCCCCCACGCCGGCAGTCGCCATCTCCTCGATAGCCGCTCGCTCGAGCAGACCAACTCAGCCTCCCCCTGGCTTGAACTCCGCGCCTACCAGCGCAGAACGCGAGGGCCGATCAGTGCGCCTGCCGCCACCGGCACCGCCATCCCCAACACGTACCACACCGCCAGGAACGGCGCCGTGAGCTCCGGGCAATGCAGCGCATACACAGCCGCGCCCGCTCCCGCGGCCAGTGCACCGGCGGCGGCACCTGCAGCGGCCGGCCGCGTGGGCGCCAGGCCCTGCAGCGCCAGGAGGGAGGCCACGAACATCGGGAAAGAAATGAGCGTGATGTTGAAGACGCAGGTGCGCCAGGTGCGCCCCATGAGGGCCGGCATGCGCGCGGTGTCGGGCATCGTCGCCCAGGCCACCGCGGCGAGCACCCAGACCGCGACCACGGGCAGTGCGATGCCGAGCCATGCACGGCGCACCGGCACACCGGGGCGCGCCAGCCGCTGCACCATGACGTAGCCGGCCACGCCGATGCACGCGGGCATCAGCACCTTGACCCAGAACATCGGCCAGAACATCGCCTGCACCAGGTCGCGGCGCATGCCGTAATCGGCCTGCATGATGGCCAGTGCCACGGGCAGGCTCAGGCCCAGCGCCCACCACAGCCGGCGACTCACCGCGCGACGCGGGACGGGGTCGGCCCCGGCGGCGAGCATGGCCACGAGGTCGTCGGTCTTCATGCCGCGTCCTTGCGCATGCGCGCCGCCAGCGCCTTCAGGCCGCGGTGGATGCCGACCTTCACGGCCGATTCCGACATGCCCGTGAGTTTTGCGGTCTCCGCGACCGACAGGCCCTGCAGCTTGACATGGACGATCGGCAGCCGATGCCGGTCGGGCAGTTCGGCCAGCAGGCCCTGGACATCGCGCCGCGCGTCGCTGGCCTCGGTGGCCGAATCGGCGAAGAGTTCCATCTCGTCATCCAGCGGGTCGTGCAGCGCCTCGCGCACCGACTTCGCGCGCAGCAGGTCGATGAGCTTGTAGCGCGCGATCGCATGCGCCCAGGCCGTCAGCGGCTGGTCGCTCTGGTAGGTGTGGCGCTGGTTGTGCATGGCGAGCAGGCATTCCTGGACGAGGTCTTCCACATCATCGGGCCAGCCGAACAGGCGCCTGGCGAGGAAGGCGCGCAGATGGCGCGCCATCTGCTGCAGGCACTCGCGGTAGGCGACGGCATCTCCCTGGAGTCCACGCACGAACAGGCCACGCAACTGCGTCTCGACCTCGCTCATCGGGGACTGGCTTGTAAGTGTTGTTCGTGGCATGGCACCGACGGGTTACAGCGGCCGCGCTGGAATTTTTTGGCGCGATTGTGCCCGGCGCTGTAACCCGGCCCGCGCCGGGGCCCGAACTAGGGAGGACCGCGCCGGCCGGCAGGTTCTTCGATCCCTTCGTTATCAACGCTCTCAAGGAGTTCCCATGACCCAACGCAGCCTCGCCATCACCACCCTCGCCCTCGCCGCCCTCGCCAGCGGTGCCGCCATGGCCCAGGACAAGCCCATGGCCGACAAGATGGCCAGCATGGAGAAGTGCTACGGCGTCTCCATGGCCGGCAAGAACGACTGCGCCGCCGGCCCCGGCACGACCTGCGCCGGCACCTCGAAGACCGACTACCAGGGCAATGCCTGGAAGAACGTCCCCACCGGCACCTGCACGACCATGAAGACGCCCAAGGGCACGGGCTCGCTGACGCCGATCAAGTCCTGATCGCCCCGGAGTCCGCCATGTCCGCGCCGTTGACCGCCGGCCTGGGCCTCAAGCCCGAGCACTTCGACGCCGCGCTCGCCGAGCGCGCGCCGGGACTCTGGTTCGAGGTCCATCCGGAGAACTACAGCGTGGCGGGCGGACCGCGCCTGGCCTGGCTGGAGGCGATCCGCCGCCAGCATCCGCTGTCGCTGCATGGCGTGTCGCTCTCGCTCGCGGGCGAGGCACCGCCCGATGCACTTCAGCTGCAACGGCTCGCTGCGCTGGTTCGGCGCTTCGAGCCCGCGCTGGTGTCGGAGCACCTGGCCTGGTCGCGCTTCGAGGGCGCCTACCTGCCCGACCTGCTGCCCTGCCCGCGCAGCCATGCGCTGCTGCGGCGCCTGGTCGACCACGTCGATCAGGTCCAGCAGGCACTCGGGCGGCGCATCGCCATCGAGAACCCCTCGCACTATCTGCACCTGCCCGGCCACGACTGGGAAGAGACCGACTTCCTGCGCGAGCTGGTGCGTCGCAGCGGCTGTGGGCTGCTGCTGGACATCAACAACGTGCACGTCTCGGCGCGCAACCTCGGCTTCGATGCCGCGGACTACCTCGATCGCTTTCCGGCCGACGCCGTGATGGAGATCCACCTGGCCGGCCACACGGCCGACCCGGTGCATGGCGAGACGCTGCTGATCGACTCGCACGACGCGCCGGTGGCGCCGGCGGTGTGGTCGCTCTATGCCCGCTTCGTCGAACGCGCCGGGCCGCGGCCGACGCTGGTCGAGCGCGATGGCAATGTGCCCGCCTTCGACGAACTCATGGCCGAGCGCGAGCATGCCGCCGCGGTCGCCGAAGGCCTGGCCGCGGACACCCCGGCATGACGGCCCTTCGCTGCTTCGAGCAGGCGTTCGTCGGCGCGTTGTTCGCCGACGAGGCGCATGGCGCCCATGCATCCGGCTGGGCCGCGCAGCCCGGCTTCGCGGTCTATCGCAACACCGTCCACAAGGGCTGCATCGACGCGCTGGAAGCCAACTTCCCTGCCGTCGCGCGGCTGGTCGGCCGCGACTGGCTGCGCGCGGCCGCCGCCCGGCACCTGGCCGAGCACCCGCCGCGCGACCCGTGCCTGCTGCACTACGGCGAAGGCTTCGCCGAGACACTGGCCGAACTGGCCGGCGACGATCTGCCCTACCTGGCCGGCGTCGCGACAATCGACCGCCTGTGGACCGCATCGCACACGGCCGCCGACGCGCCCGTGCTGCCGCACGACGCATTGGCCGCCCTGCCGCCCGAGGCGCTGGCCGCCCTGCCCCTGACACCGCACCCGGCCACGCGGTGGCATGCGTCCGAGGCCCTGCCGCTGCACAGCATCTGGTCGGCCAACCGCAGCGGCGAGGCGGCCGCGCTGGCAGCGCTCGCGACCCTCGAGTGGGCCGGCGAAGGCACGCTGCTCACACGGCCGGTGGCCGAGGTGATCTGGCAGCCGCTGCCCGTGGGCGGCTGCGTCTTCCTCGACGCCTGCGCACGCGGCGAGCGGCTGGACGCTGCCGCCGCGGCGGCACTCGACGCCCGCCCCGACACCGACCTCGCCGCCCTGCTCGCGCAGCTGCTGCAGGCCGGCACCTTCACCACTTCAACAGGGAGCCCACCATGAAATCCGCCACCACCACTCCCCCGTCCGGCGCCTTGGAGCGCGTCACCGAGCGCCTCGGCGCGCTGGTGCCGCACGACCTGCTCGCGCTGGTCGACCGCGTCGCCATCGGCGCCATCTTCTGGCTCTCTGGCCGTACCAAGGTCGATGGTTGGCTGCACGTCACCGACGGCGCGGTCGAGCTGTTCCGCACCGAATACCACCTGCCGCTGCTGCCCCCTGAGATCGCCGCGCATCTGGCCGCCTACGCCGAGCACGCCTTTCCGATCCTGCTGGTGCTGGGCCTGTTCACGCGCTTCGCAGCGCTCGCGCTGCTGGGCATGACGGTGGTAATCCAGGTCTTCGTGTACCCCGACGCCTGGCCGACCCACCTCTCGTGGGCCGGGTTGCTGCTGTACCTGGTCGGGCGCGGCGGCGGCCGGCTGTCGATGGACCGGCTGCTGCGCATCGGCTGATCGCCACGCCCGTGACGGCTTCGGCCCCGGTGCCCGCCGGGCGCGCGCTGCAGGCCGGTCGCGTCCCGGGCAGCGGGTGCCCGGGGGCGCCCCTCGGTCGCCTACGCCGAAAGGCGAAAAGGGCGGCTTGCCAGCCCCGGGGGCACTCGCTACATTGTGTTTTTTGAGGGCCTGCAATGTCCGTCGATAGCACAACGAACGCTCCCACCTCCCCCGCCACACCCTCCCCCCTCGCCGAGCCTTCCCCGACTCCCGCCCTGGCACCGACCGCCGCGTCGATCTCGCCGATCTATCCCGCCAGCAGTTCCCCGCGCCACATCCGGCTGACCTCGCACAGCAGCGGGCTCGGCGCCATCCCCATCCACTGGGGCGCGTCCACGCCGGCCGAACGCGGGCCGGTCGTCGGCACCACCACCAAGCGCGCGCACCGCAACGTCATCGGCACCCACAGCGGCAGCTACAGCGTGTACCGCGCGCTGGCCGTGGCCGCCGGTGCCCTCAAGCGCGAGCACAAGGCCGACCTGACCAACACCGCGCCCACCGACGCGATCGGCCCCTACCCCCAATGGAGCGACCCGGGGCGCATCGTCTCGCTCGACCCCTGGGGCGCCATGGTGCAGGACGCCTTCGCCACCGAACTGGCGGCCGGCTACGACATCCGCCCGACCATCGCCGTGACCAAGGCGCACGTCATCCTGCCCGAGGTGATCGACGCACTGCAGAAGGGCCGCCTGAAGGCCGACGGCAAGTTCCTCACCGAAGGCGGCGCCGCCGTGGTGACCAAGGTCGCGGTCGAGCCCGTGTGGTACCTGCCCGAGGTCGCGCGCCGCTTCGGCTGCTCCGAGACCGACCTGCGCCGCGTGCTCTTCGAGGAGACCGGCGGCATGTACCCCGAGCTGGTCACGCGCTCCGACCTGGAAGTGTTCCTGCCGCCCATCGGCGGGCAGACGCTGTACATCTTCGGCAAGCCGCGCGACCTGGCCGACCCCTCGGTCGAGCTCACGGCCCGCATCCACGACGAGTGCAACGGCTCCGACGTGTTCGGCTCCGACATCTGCACCTGCCGGCCCTACCTGACGCACGCCATCGAGGAATGCATCGCCGGCGCGCAGCGCGGTGGCGTTGGCCTGATCGCCTACTCGCGCAAGGAAGGCCGCGCGCTGGGCGAGGTGACCAAGTTCCTGGTCTACAACGCCCGCAAGCGGCAGGTCGGCGGCGACACGGCCGACCAGTACTTCGCCCGCACCGAGTGCGTGGCCGGCGTGCAGGACATGCGCTTCCAGGAGCTGATGCCCGACGTCTTCCACTGGCTGGGCATCCGGAAGATCCACCGGCTCGTGTCGATGAGCAACATGAAGTTCGACGCCATCACCGGCTCGGGCATCGAGGTCGGCGAGCGCGTCAACATCCCCGACGAACTGATCCCCGCGGATGCACGGGTCGAGATGGATGCCAAGACCGCCGCCGGCTACTTCACCCCGGGCGTGGTGCCCGATGCCGAGGAGTTGAAGAAGGCCAAGGGCCGGGGACTGAGCGAATGAGCACCGAGAACTACGGCATCGACCCCGACCGCCCCACGCACAACCTGGCGGTGCGCTCCGCCGCACCCGACGGCCAGGTCGACCCGGCCGTCGAGTTCGTGCCCGATGCCCACCGGCCGGCCGCGGCCGCCGCCTACCTGCGCACCACCGGCGCCATCCGCACGCGTGCGGCCGCCCTGCTCGCACGCGCCCGGCGCGGCGAGTCGGCGTGGTTCCGCGTCGGCGATGCCAACGCGCTCGAAGACGCGGCCCGCGAGGTGGCCGAGGTCACGCGCGACCGCTACGACTGGGGCCCCATTCCGTACCACAGCCGCTGGCGCCATTTCGAGGCCGGCGGCGTCGACCGCCTCGCGCAGCTCGACGCCCTGCTCGAAGGCGCCACGCCGCGCGAGCGGGCCAGGGCGCACATCGACCTGGTGGTGGTCAGCGTGCTGCTGGATGCCGGTGCCGGCCCCGACTGGCACTACACCGAGTCCGCCAGCGGCCAGCGCTTCTCGCGCTCCGAAGGCCTGGGCGTGGCCAGCTTCCATGCCTTCACGAGCGGGCTGTTCTCCTCCGACCCCGAACGGCCGCTGCAGGCCGACGCGGCGGGCCTGCGCGCCTTGGTGGGCGACCGGCTGGCGCAGGCCTTCCAGGCCAGCGAGGCCAACCCGCTGGTGGGCCTGACCGGCCGCACCATCCTGCTGCGGCGGCTGGGCGAGGTGCTGTCGGAACAGCCCGAGGTCTTCGGCACCACGGTGCAGCGCCCGGGCGGCCTGTTCGACATGCTGGTCTCGCCCGACGGCGCCGCCGTCCCGCCCACGGCCGACATCCAGGCGCATGCCATCCTCACGCAGTTGCTGATGTCGCTGTCGTCGATCTGGCCGGCGGCCAACCGCGTCGACAGCCTGGCGGCCGACGGGAGCGACGTGCTGCCCGGCGGCGGCGATCCGGCCCTCGCGCTGGGCGACTGCTGGCGCCACAGCGCCGTGCAGGGCCCGGGCCTGACCAACGGCTGGATGCCCTTCCACAAGCTCTCGCAGTGGCTCACCTACTCGCTCATCGAACCCTTCGAATGGGCCGGGGTGCAGGTGCGCGGCCTGGACCGCCTCACGGCCCTGCCCGAATACCGCAACGGCGGCCTGCTGCTCGACAGCGGCGTGCTGGTGCCGCAGGACCCGGCGGCCCTCGACAAGACCTGGCGCGTGGGCGACGAGTTCATCGTCGAGTGGCGCGCCCTGACCGTGGCGCTGCTCGACGAGCTGGCGCCGCTGGTGCGCAAGAACCTGCAGAAGGACGAGGCCGAGATGCCCCTGGCCTGCGTGCTCGAAGGCGGCACCTGGGCCGCGGGCCGGGCGCTGGCCCAGCGCTTGCGTGGGGGTACGCCGCCCCTGAAGATCGAAAGCGACGGCACCGTGTTCTGAACCGCTGTCACACTCCGCCCCCAACTGCACAGAACAACGATTTCTTCCCCGACACCATGAGCAACGTCCACGTCATCGACCACCCCCTCGTCCAGCACAAGCTGTCGCTGATGCGCCGCAAGGACGCATCGACCAACAGCTTTCGCCGCCTGCTCAACGAGCTGAGCATGCTGATGGCCTATGAGGTCACGCGCGACATGCCGATGCAGGACATCGAGATCGAGACCCCGCTGGAGACCATGACCACCAAGGTCATCGACGGCAAGAAGCTGGTGCTGGTGTCGATCCTGCGCGCCGGCAACGGCATCCTCGAAGGCATGCTGAGCGTGGTGCCGGGCGCGCGCGTGGGCCACATCGGCTTGTACCGCGACCCGAAGACGCTCACGGCGGTCGAGTACTACTTCAAGATGCCCAGCGAGATGGACAGCCGCGACATCATCGTGGTCGACCCGATGCTGGCCACCGGCAACTCGGCCACCGCCGCCGTCGAGCGGCTCAAGGAGCTGTCGCCGAAGTCGATCAAGTTCGTCTGCCTGCTCGCCTGCCCCGAAGGCATCAAGACCTTGCAGGAAGCGCACCCCGACGTGCCGATCTACACCGCCGCCATCGACCGCCAGCTCAACGAGCACGGCTACATCCTGCCGGGCCTGGGCGACGCGGGCGACCGCATCTTCGGGACGAAATGACGTGGGCCGGGCGCTGGCCGCGCTGCGGATCTGCTCGCTCGTCGCGCTGACCGGCAGCCTGGTCGCCTGCGCCGGCCTGTCCGCGGCGCCTGCCGGCCTGGGCATCGGCGAAGGGCGGCATCAAGCTTGCAAGCAGGCCTGCGCCGCCGCCGCGCCCGACGCACCGGCCGAGTCCTGCGAGGCCTGCAGTTGCGACAAGCTGGCCGGCGGACCGGCGATCTGCAGCACGCACCGGCGTCTGCCTTAACCGATTCAAGAGCAAAGAGGCGATTTCGCCCGTCCGACCTGCGCGAGCAGCGATCGATTCTGTCAGCCAACGAGGAGTGATTACTATGATTCAACGCCGTCCCCTGGTCCTGGGCGCCGCCGCCCTGGCCGCCACCCTGGCGCTGGGCCTGCCCCAGTTCGCGTTCGCGCAAGCCAAGCTCAAGGTGGCTGCCGTGTACACGGTGCCCTTCGAGCAGCAATGGGTGGGCCGCATCCACAAGGCGCTCAAGGCCGCCGAAGCGCGCGGCGAGATCGAGTACAAGGCCACCGAGAACGTGGCCAACGCCGACTACGAGCGCGTGCTGCGCGAGTACGCCACCGCCGGCAACCAGCTCATCGTGGGCGAGGCCTTCGCGGTCGAGGCGGCGGCGCGCAAGGTGGCCAAGGACTTCCCCAAGACCATGTTCCTCATGGGCAGCTCGGGCAAGCCGCAGGCGCCGAACTTCAGCGTCTTCGACAACTACATCCAGGAGCCGGCCTACCTCACGGGCATGATCGCCGGCGGCATGACCAAGTCGAACAAGATCGGCATGGTCGGCGGCTTCCCGATCCCCGAGGTCAACCGGCTCATGAACGCCTTCATGGCCGGCGCCAAGGAAGTGAACCCCAAGGTCGAGTTCAGCGTGAGCTTCATCAACAGCTGGTTCGACCCGCCCAAGGCCAAGGAGGCCGCCTTCGCCATGGTCGACAAGGGCGCCGACATCCTCTACGCCGAGCGCTTCGGCGTCAGCGATGCGGCCAAGGAGCGCAAGGTGCTGGCCATCGGCAACGTGATCAACACGCAGGACAAGTACCCCGACACGGTGGTGGCGTCGGCGCTGTGGAACATGGAGCCGAGCATCGACCGCGCGCTCAAGCTGGTCAAGGACGGCCAGTTCAAGGCCGAGGACTACGGCATCTACTCGACGATGAAGTACAAGGGCTCGGAGCTCGCGCCGCTGGGCACCTTCGACAAGAAGGTGCCGGCCGACGTCGTGGCCAAGGTCAAAGCGCGCGAGGCCGAAATCCTCGGCGGCAAGTTCACCGTGAAGGTGGACGACGGCCAGCCCAAGTCCAGCAAGTAGTCCCTCCCGGGAGGCGCCCTGCCCGGCGCCTCCGCCGCGGCCTCTTTCCTCGTTCGGGCTGAGCCTGCCGAAGCCCTGCGTCGCCTTTCCACCCGATCTGCCATGGACTTCGTCCGTCGATTCATCGCCACCGCCCTTGCCGGCCTCGCCCTGGCGGGCTGCAGCACGCCGCCCTTCGCCACCGCGCGGCCCGAGGCGCCCCCAGCGCGCATCGCCGTCATCTCGGCCTTCGAGCCCGAGCTGGTGATGCTGCGCCAGCGCCTGCAGGGTGCGCAGTCGCAGCGCATCAACGGCGTGGAGTTCATCACCGGCTCGCTGGAGGGCCGGCCGGTGCTGCTGTTCCTCTCGGGCATCAGCATGACCAATGCCACCATGAACACCCAGCTCGCGCTGGACCGCTTCAAGGTGAGCCACATCGTGTTCAGCGGCATCGCCGGCGGTGTGAACCCGCAGTTGCACATCGGCGATGTCACCGTGCCGGCCCAATGGGGCCAGTACCTCGAAGTGCTGATGGCACGCGAGACTTCGCCCGGCCGCTACGCCGTGCCCCCGTTCATCGACGACGCGAAGCAGTTCCCCAACTTCGGGATGATGTTTCCGCGCCCGGTCGAGTTCCGCTCGGCCACGCAGCCGGGCATGACGAAGAAGTTCTGGTTCGAGGCCGACCCGAAGATGTTGGCCGCGGCGCGCGACCTGCCCGTGCAGCTCGCCGCCTGCAGCGGGACCACCTGCCTGTCGCACACGCCCAAGCTCGTGGTCGGCGGCAACGGCGTGTCCGGCCCGGCCTTCATGGACAACGCCGCATTCCGCGAATACACCTTCCGCAGCTTCCAGGCCAACGTGCTCGACATGGAGACCGCCGCGGTGGGCATGGTGGCGCACAGCAATGGCGTGCCCTTCATCGCCTTTCGATCGCTGAGCGACCTGGCCGGCGGCGGCGAGGGCGGCAACGAGATGGGCACCTTCATGAAGCTGGCGGCCGACAACTCGGCCAAGGTACTGCTGGCCTTCCTCGCACGCTGGAAGCCGTGAGCAACGCGCCGCAGACGGTCCTGCGCCTGGACGGCATCACCAAGCGCTTCGGGCCGCTGGTCGCGAACGACGCCATCACGCTCGAACTCGCGGCCGGCGAGGTCCTGGCCCTGCTGGGCGAGAACGGGGCGGGCAAGTCCACGCTCATGTCCATCCTCTTCGGCCACTACGTCGCCGACGAAGGTGCGATCGAGGTCTTCGGCCGGCCGCTGTCCCCGGGCAACCCCCGTGCGGCGCTGGCGGCCGGCATCGGCATGGTGCACCAGCACTTCACGCTCGCCGACAACCTGAGCGTGCTGGACAACGTGCTGCTGGGCACCGAGCCGTTCTGGCGGCCCTCCTCGCGCCGTTCGGCCGCGCGCACGCGCCTGCTCGAGGTGTCGCAGCGCTTCGGCCTGCCGGTGACGCCCGACGCCGCCGTCGGCAGCCTCTCGGTCGGCGAGCGGCAGCGCGTGGAGATCCTCAAGGCGCTGTACCGCGGCGCACGCATCCTCATCCTCGACGAGCCCACCGCCGTGCTCACGCCGCAGGAGAGCGAGGCCCTTTTCGCCACCCTGGGCCAGATGGTGGCGCAGGGCCTGTCGATCATTTTCATCAGCCACAAGCTGCCCGAGGTGCTGCGCGTGTCGCAGCGGGTGGCCGTGCTGCGCGGCGGCAAGTTGGTGGCGCAGGCCGCCACCGCCGGCACCACCCAGGCACAGCTCGCGCAGTGGATGGTGGGCCACGCGGTGGAGGGCACCGTCCGGCGCCCGGCCACGCGCGTGGGCGACGCGGTCTGCGTGCTCGAGCGCGTGAGCACCGAAGGCGGCGGCCACGACCGGCTGCGCGATGTGTCGCTGCGGCTGCGTGCCGGCGAGATCACGGCCATCGCCGGCGTGTCGGGCAACGGGCAGGTCGCGCTGGCCGAGCTGCTGTGCGGCACGCGCCGTGCCACCGGTGGCACCGTCGAACTCATGGGGCGCCCGTTGCCACCGCAACCCGCGCGCCTGGTCGCGCGCGGCGTGGCGCGCATCCCGGAAGACCGCCATGCCGTGGGCGTGGTCGGCGACCTGCCGGTGTGGGAGAACGCGGTGTCGGAGCGGCTGCGCGGCCCGGCCTTCTCGCGCCCCCTGCTGCCTGGCCTGCGCTGGGTGCGCCAGCGCGCGGCACGCCGGCATGCCCAGCGGATCGAGAAAGCCTACGACGTGCGCGGCGGCGGCCTCGACGCGCCGGCCCGCTCGCTCTCGGGCGGCAACATGCAGAAGCTGATCCTGGGCCGCGCACTGATGGCGCCGGACACCGAGGCCAGAACGCCACGCCTGATCGTCGCGCACCAGCCGACCTGGGGCCTGGACATCGGCGCCGTGGCCTATGTGCAGCAGCAGCTCGTCGCCGCGCGCGACGCGGGCGCGGCCGTGCTCGTGATTTCCGACGACCTGGACGAAGTCCTGGCGCTGGGCGACCGTGTGGCGGTGATGCATGGCGGCCAGCTGACCGAGCCCCGCGCCGCCCAGGCATGGACGCGCGAGAGCATCGGCCTGGCGATGGCGGGCACGCATCCGGCCGGCGCGGGATCGGCATGAGGCTCGAACGCCGTCCCCGCACCTCGCGTGCCGCGCTGGCCGTCGCCCCGGTGGGTGCCGTGCTGTTCACGATGGCGGTGAGCGCCCTGCTGGTGCTGTGGGCCGGCGCGCCGGTGGGCCGCACCTACGCGCTGCTGCTGTCGGGCGGCTTCGGCTCGGTGTTCGCATGGAGCGAGACGCTCACGCGTGCCATCCCGCTGATCCTCACCGGCCTGTCGGCCACGGTGGCCTTCAAGGCGCGCCTGTTCAACATCGGCGCCGAGGGGCAGCTGTACGCCGGTGCGCTGGCCGCCATCGCGGTGGGCGGCATGCACGGCGGCACGGGCTTCGAGTGGCCCGTGTGGCTGCTCTTCCCGCTGATGATGCTGGCCGCCGCGCTGGCCGGCGCGCTGTTGCTGCTGGGCCCGGCGCTGATGAAGAACAAGCTCGGCGTGGACGAGGTGGTCACCACCCTGCTCTTCAACTTCATCGTGCTGCTGGGCGTCGGCGCGTTGCTCGACGGCGCCATGAAGGACCCGACGGCCATGGGCTGGCCGCAGAGCGTGGCGCTGCAGTCCGAGCTCGAACTGTCCAAGCTGATCCCGCAGACGCGGGTGCACACGGGCCTGCTGTGGGCGGTGTCGCTGGCCGTGATGGTGTGGGCGGTCTTTCGCCACACGGTGCTGGGCTTCGACATCCGCGCCCTGGGCGCGAACCCGCGTGCGGCCGCCTTCGCCGGCGTGCCCGTCACGCGCACCGTGGTGCTCACGGCCCTGCTCTCGGGCGCGCTCGCGGGGCTGGCCGGCGCGATCGAGGTGGCGGGCCGCACCAGCTACGTCACGCTCGACATGTCACCCGGCTACGGCTACAGCGGCATCGTGATCGCGATGCTGGCCGGCCTGCACCCGCTGGGCGTGCTGGCCGCGGCCATCTTCGTCGCCGGCGTGCTGGTCGGTGCCGACACCATGAGCCGCGCCGTGGGCGTGCCCACCTACATCGCCGACGTGATCGTCGCCACCTCGCTCATCGCGGTGCTGGTGGCCACGCTGCTGACGCAGTACAGGGTGCGCTGGAAATGAGCAGCGGAAATCGGACCTCCGGACGCAGAGGACGCAAAGGTTTCGCAGAGGACGCAAAAGGACAGCCACATGTCTTGATCGGCTGTTCTTCTGCGTCCTCTGCGTGTCTTTGCGGCCTCTGCGTCCGGATGTCCGCATTTGGCATTCCCCGATGACCGAGCTCCTAGACATTCTTGCCAACCCCGCCTTCTGGGTGGCGCTGCTGCGCATTGCGACGCCGCTGATCCTGGGCACGCTGGGCGTGCTGCTGTGCGAGCGCGCGGGGGTGCTCAATCTCGGCATCGAGGGGATCATGGTGGCCGGTGCCTTCGGGGGGTGGCTGGCCGTGTACGCGGGCGCGCCGCTGTGGGTGGGCGTGGGCGTGGCGGCGCTGGCCGGCGCATTGTTCGGGCTGTTGCACGCCTTCCTCACCGTCGGGCTGGCGCTGTCGCAGCATGTCTCGGGGCTGGGCATCACGCTGCTGGCGACGGCGCTGAGCTACTACGGCTACCGCGTGAGCTTCCCAAAGGTGAACACGCCACCGACCATCGCACCCTTCGCGCCGATGGACTGGCTGCCCGTTCCGATCCTGTCGCAGCAGACGCCGATGACGCTGCTGGCCCTGGCGTTGGTGCCCCTGCTCGGCTGGTTCCTCTACCGCACGCCGGCCGGGCTGGCCGTGCGCATGGTCGGCGAGAACCCGCAGGCGGCCGAAGGCCAGGGCGTCTCGGTCGCGGCCACGCGCACGGCCGCCATCGTGGCCGGCTCGGCGCTGATGGGCGTGGCCGGGAGCTTCCTCACGCTGTCGGCCTTCAACGCCTTTTTCTTCAACATGGTCAACGGGCGTGGCTGGATCTGCGTGGCGCTGGTCGTGTTCGCATCGTGGCGGCCCGGCAAGGCGCTCCTGGGCGCCCTGCTCTTCGCCTTCTTCGACGCCCTGCAGCTGCGGCTGCAGCAGTCCGGCGACGCCGTGCTGCCCTACCAGGTCTACCTGATGCTGCCCTACCTGCTGTCGATCCTGGCGCTGGTGCTGGTGGCGCGAAAGGCGGCCTATCCGCAGGCGTTGATGAAGCCGTACCGCAAGGGCGAGCGATGACGGCGACGGGCGCCGCGCCCGGACTCCCGGCCATCGGGCGCCGCCGTTTCCGGTGCTGCCGAGGCCCTCACACGCCGCCGTGCGACGGCAGCTCCGGCAGCGCTGCCGTGCCCGACAGCCGCCGCAGTACGGCGCGCAACCGGCTCGCCGCGCGTCGCCAGGACGGCCGCTGGAGCTGCGCCACGCGTTGCTCCAACTGGACGACCTGACGGCGCGTGCGCGCCAGTTCACGCACCAGGGCAGCCTGCTCCATGGCGGCCTGCGGGGGGAAGGCCAAGCCTGGCGACGGGCCGGCGGGCTGCGCGGGGCCCGTCGCCGGTGCGCGCTCGGTGCGGCCCACGCGCACCTTGTCCGCCACGGCCACGGCCGCGTGCGCCTGCAACGCCCGCTCGCGCGTGACCCGTGCGCCCAGCACCGGGGCCAGGGCGGTATGGAGGTAGTCGGCGTCGTCGATGAAGCGCGGAAAGTCCAGCAGCACCACCGGCACGCGGTGCTGCACCAGCGTGCACAGCAACTGATGGAAGCCCAGCGCCAGCAGCCGGGCCTGGTCGACCGGGTTGAGCGAATACACCACGCCGCCGGGCACCACGCCCCACGACGCCCAGTGCTGGCAGTCCTCCGGCAGTGTGGCCAGGGCGCGCCGGGCGCGCATCTCGTTCACGATGCGGCTGGTCACGGCGTCGACCAGGTCGCGCATCGGGACGATCACGGCATCGACGGCGACCTGCGGGTCGGCCAGCAGGCGCCCCGCGAACTCGTAGAGCCAGGGCGACTTGACCACGTAGGGCGCGTCGGCGGCGCCCAGGGGCACATCCTCCAGGCCCGCATTGGCCTCCTCGTCGTACTCCGGCCGGCCCCGTGCCAGGTGGGTGTCGAGGCCGCAGGCCGCCAGGTACTGCACGAGGAAGCTCGTGCCGGCGCGGCCGGTACCGCCGATCAGCAGATGGTGGCGCCGGCCGGGCGCATCGCACGGCGGTGCGTCGACGCGCTCGGGCACCGCGCTCATCGGGCGAGCTCCGCGTCCGGCGCCGCGGCCCGGCTCGCGGCCATCCACCGGCCCACGAGCGCGACGGTGAGCTGCTGCACCGCCTCGGCAATGCCCAGCGCGGCGGTGTCGATGCGCAGGTCGGGCGTGGCCGGCGCCTCGTACGCGTCGGACACGCCGGTGAACTGCCTAAGCTCGCCGCGCCGCACGCGGGCGTACAGGCCCTTCACGTCGCGGTGCTCGCACAGGCCGACGGGCGCGTCCACGTGGACCTCGCGGTAGGCAGCGCCCACGATCTGCCGCGCCATCGTGCGCTGCGCGTGGCGTGGGGAAATGGCCGCCACCACCACCAGCACGCCCTGCGCGCTGAGCAGGCGCGCCACCTCGGCGATGCGGCGCACGTTCTCGCGCCGGTCCTGCTCGCTGAAGCCCAGGCCCCGGCTCAGGCCCTGCCGCACCGTGTCGCCGTCGAGCACGGCGACTGGCACCCCGCAGCGCACCAGCCGGGCGCGCAGGCCCTCGGCCAGCGTGGACTTGCCGGCGCCCGACAGGCCGGTGAGCCAGACCACGCAGGCTGCCTGGGCGGGACGGGGCACGGCCGCGCGGCGCAGGTCGGACAGGTCCGGCTCGGCCAGGACAGCGGGAGACAACGACTTCATGGGGAATACGGTCCTTCACGGCGCCGGGCCCGGGCGAGGTGTGCGGCGCGCCGGCAGCCGGGGGTCGAGGCGATCATGGACGGCGATCTGGGGCAAAGATGGGAGCATCCGCGCTCGGCGGCCCCGCGACGTTTCGCGCGCGTAAAGATTCATGAGCCGGGGATTAGCATCGGAGCGGACGCACGCTGGCACGGCCCTTGAATCCTCGACGGCCACCACCCCGGCAGCGCCGACCAAGGACACCATGCTCGACCTGCTGATCACCCATGCCAGCCTGCCCGATGGCCGCACCGACATGTCGGTCGCGGTGCGGGAGGGCCGCATCGTCGAAGTCACCCAGGGGCTCGCCGCCCCGGCCGCCCGCACCGTCGACGCTGCCGGCCAGTTGCTCTCGCCGCACTTCTGCGACCCGCACTTCCACATGGACGCCACGCTGAGCTACGGCCTGCCCCGCGTGAACGAGAGCGGCACCCTGCTGGAAGGCATCGCGCTGTGGGGCGAGCTCAAGCCGCTGCTGACGGCCGATGCGCTGGTCGAGCGCGCCCTCGCCTACTGCGACTGGGCGGTGGCCAAGGGCCTGCTGGCCGTCCGCACCCATGTGGACACCAGCGACCCCAGCCTGCTCGCCGTGGATGCGCTGCTGGAGGTCAAGCGCCGCGTCGCGCCCTACCTCGACCTGCAGCTGGTGGCCTTCCCGCAGGACGGCGTGCTGCGCACGAAGGGCGGCGTCGACAGCCTGAAGCGCGCGCTCGACAAGGGCGTCGACGTCGTCGGCGGCATTCCGCACTTCGAGCGCACGATGGCCGACGGCGCGGCCAGCGTGAAGCTGCTGTGCGAGATCGCCGCCGAGCGCGGCCAATTGGTCGACATGCACTGCGACGAATCCGACGACCCGCTCTCGCGCCACATCGAGACGCTGGCCTTCGAGACCCAGCGCCTGGGCCTGCAGGGCCGCGTGACCGGTTCGCACTGCACCTCCATGCACAGCATGGACAACTACTACGTGAGCAAGCTGCTGCCGCTCATCGCCGAGAGCGGCGTCAGCGTCATTGCCAACCCGCTCATCAACATCACGCTGCAGGGGCGGCACGACACCTACCCCAAGCGCCGCGGCATGACCCGCGTGCCCGAGCTGATGAACCAGGGCGTGAACGTCGCCTTCGGCCACGACTGCGTGATGGACCCGTGGTACGGCATGGGGTCGGGCGACATGCTCGAAGTGGCGCACATGGGCCTGCACGTGGCGCAGATGACCAGCCAGGCCGGCATCCGCCGCTGCTTCGAGGCCGTGACCACGAATGCCGCGCGCCTGATGCACCTGCCGCGCTACGGCATCGAGGACGGCGCCGACGCCAGCTTCGTGCTGCTGCAGGCGCGCGACCCGGTGGAGGCGATCCGCCTGCGTGCGACGCGGCTCATGGTGTTCCGCCGCGGCCGCCTGCTGGCCGAGACCCCGGCCACCACGGCGGCCCTGCACCTGGACGGCCGGCCGACGGCCACGTCGTGGATGCCCGCCCAGGGCGCCCGGCCGGTGCGCTGACGTCGTCGTCGTCCGACGGCGGCGAGGCACCGCGGGCGGGAGAATCGCCGCATGCGCTCCCCCTTCGCCCTGCTGCTTGTCCTCTCGGCGCTTGCAGGCTGCGCCACCACGGTGCCGGATGCCGCGCTCGGCCAGGCGCCCACCTACCTCGCGAACGGCCCGACGCCCGACGTGCCCAACGGCGCGGCGCTGCGCCACCGCATCTGGACGCCCGCGCTGGACGACGCCTTCGTGCCGCAAGGCCTCACCAGCGCGGGCGACGCCCTGTACGTCAGCAGCTACCGGCCGACGCCGGACCTCAAGGCCAGCACCGGCCCGTGCCGCGTGTTCCGCATCGACATGGCGTCGGGCCGCATCACCGGCGGCTTCGACGTGCCGCCCGGCACCTGCACCCATTCGGGCGGGCTGGCCTACGTGGGCCAGGACCGGCTGCTGCTGGCCGACACGCGGCAGCTGTTCCTCATCGACCTGCCGCGCGCCCTGGCGGCGGGCACCTCGCAGGGCGCGGCGCGGACGCTGAAGATCGCGGGCGAGCTGCGCGGCAGCTACGCCACCTTCGACGGCCGCGATGCGTGGATCGGCACCTGGACCAAGGAGCAGGCCAAGGCCCGGATGTTCCGGCTGGACCTGCGCCTGTTCGACACGCACGACGGCCAGACCATCGCCGAGGACCGCGCGCAGGAATCCATTCCCGTCCCGCTGGAGGCGCAGGGCGCCGCCTTCGACCGCGACGGCACGCTGTGGGTGTCGGCCAGCAACAGCCGCTGGGGCAAGCTGTACCGGCTCGGCCGGCGGGGCGAGGTGCTGGCCGAATACCCGATGGTGGCCGGCCTCGAGGACCTCACGGTCGATGCGCAGGGCCGGCTGTGGGGCCTGTCGGAATCGGGCACCCGCAAGTACCTGCACTGGGCCACGCGCTTCCCGTACATCTTCCGCATCGACACCGCGCAGCTGCGCTGAGCGGCGCCGCAACGCTCATGCGGCGAGCCGGTCGGCCAGCGCGGACAGCGCGGCGCCCACCGGCAGCGCGGCCTTGAGCGTGAGCAGCTCGTCGGCCCGCGTGCGCCCCAGGTTGACGGCCGCGACCGGCTGGCCCGCGGTGGCCGCCGCCTGCACGAAGCGAAAGCCCGAATAGACCATCAGCGACGACCCGGCCACCAGCACCGCATCGGCGGCCGCCAGGGCGTCGCGCGCGGCCGCCACCCGCTCGGGCGGCACGCTTTCGCCGAAGAAGACCACGTCGGGCTTGAGCAGCCCGCCGCACAGCAGGCACGCCGGCACCTCGAAGCCCGAAAAGTCGCGCCCGTCCAGGTCCGCGTCGCCGTCGGGCGCCGCCGATGCGTCCAGCGCGGCCCAGGCCGGGTTGAGTTCGAGCAGCCGGGCCTGGAGCGCCGCACGGGGCGAGCGATGGCCGCAGGCCATGCAGCGCACGGTGTCGATGCGCCCGTGCAGGTCGATCACATGCTGGCTGCCGCCGGCCTGGTGCAGTCCGTCGACGTTCTGCGTCAGCAGCAGGCCGATCCGGCCCTGCGCCTCCAGCCGCGCGAGCGCGGCGTGCGCCGGCCCCGGGTGGGCCTGGCCGATGGTGCGCCAGCCGACCAGGCTGCGGGCCCAGTAGCGACGGCGCGTGGCCTCCTCGCCCATGAAGGCCTGGTAGGTCACGGGCGACGGGCGCTTCCAGTCGCCGTTGGCGTCGCGGTAGTCGGGAATGCCCGATTCGGTGCTGCAGCCGGCGCCGGTGATGACGAAAAGGCGGGGATGCCGGCGGACGAAGTCTTCCAGCGCGTCGAGGGAACTCATGCGCCCAGCATAGAACGTGCATGCGATTCCGGTCGCACGGCTGGACAAGCGTCCTCCCAAAGGCCGGCTGCACAAAGTCCAAAAAACCGGAACTGGTAGGCATCCGCCGACCGCCCGTACGCCGACTGGCTGATACCGCTTGTCACAAAGACGGGCTATCTTCCTTCCATCGCTTTTCAAGGTTGCTCGCACCACCTCCGCGCTTCCTCTCCTCGAAGGTCCATCGCCATGCTCACCATCGCTCAGAAAGCCCAGATCCTCTCCAAGGCGGGCCTCGGCGTCGTCCTCCCGCAGGCGCACGCCCCCCTCGACGAATGGGAGCACCGCGTCGAGGAGAGCTACGTGGCCTACACCGCCGCGCGCGCGGCCCGCAGCCTGCGCGAGGCGGAAAGCGCCCGCCAGGCCGAAATGCTGCGCCGCATGGCCTGGTCTAGCGCCACCCTCTGAGCAAAGAGCGGCATCGCACAAGCGATGCAGAAAAGCGACAGATCGGGGTCAACGCCGACACGGACTGTCATACGCCGGGGGTAGATTGCCGCCCATGCTGCGCTCGATGGTCCTGGCCCTGCTCCCCCTGACGCTTGCCGCGTGCGACGCCAGCACCGGCTTCGGCGCCTCGCCGATGCTGGGGAACACGGTGGTCCCCGGCACGGCCGGCACGGCACCGGCCGTCGCCAACATGGGATGCATCGGCGCCGGCGCCAAGGCCTTCCGCCGGCCCTGGCAGACCATCGTGCTCGGCGGCTCGCGCCAGACTTTCACCGGCCACTACGAAGTGCAGCTCACCAACGGCAGCGATGGCGCGCAGGCGGTGTGCACCGTGACGCGCGACGGCCGCGTGCTGGCCATCGAACCCGCCTGAGACCGGATCAGCCTCGTCCCAGCGGCAGGCTGACGCGCGCCCGCAGGCCGCCCTGCGTCGCCGGCAGCAGCTCGAAGCGCCCACCGTGGCCCCGCACGATGCGGTCGGCGATCGCCAGGCCCAGCCCGGCGCCCGCGGCGCCGCTGCGTGCGTCGCCGGCACGCCGGAAGGGCTGCTTCAGCAATTCGGCCTGCGCCGGGTCGATGCCCGGACCCTGGTCCTCGACCTCGATCGAGCACCCCTGCGGCTCGTACGCGATGCGCAGCACGACCGGCGGCCGGCCGTGGCGGAAGGCGTTCTCGACCAGGTTGTCGACCACGCGCCGCAACGCCTTCGAGCGCGCGGGCACAAGGGGCAGGCCAGGCGCCACCTCGACGCGCAGCACCCGGCCGTGGTCGGCCGCCGCCGCCTGCACGGCCAGTGCGAGCGCGTTCAGGTCGACGGGGCCCGGCGCCTCGTCCTCCCCGCTGCGCGCGAAATCCAGGAACTGCCCGACGATGGCATCCAGCTCCTCGATGCTGCGCGTCATGCTCGCCATCAGCTCGGGTTCGCCGCGGCCGTGCAGGATCTCCACGCCCAGCCGCAGCTTCGTGAGGGGTGTGCGCAGGTCGTGAGACAGCCCTGCCAGCATCAGCGCCCGCTCGCGCTCGGTCTGCTGCAGGCTGGCGACCAGTTGGTTGAAGCTGCGGCTGACCGTGGCGATCTCGGTGGGCCCGGCTTCCGGCAGCGGCGCGGGCACCTGCCCACCGGCCAGCGTCCGGGCGGCGTCCACCACCCGCGCCAGCGGCCGGTCGAGCCGCCGCTGCAGCCACAGCGCCCCCGCGATGGCCAGCACCACGCTGACCGTGCTGACCGCCAGCCAGGCACCGGTGAACTCCCGCTCCGGCAGCACGCCGGGCAGGGCCACCCATTGCTCGCCGCCCGCCATCGGCAGCCGCAGGGCCAGGCTTCCGCCCGTGTCGCGGCGCCAGATGACGTCCACGCCCTCGCCCGCCAGACGAGCCGACACGCGCTGCACGAAGCCGCGTTCCAGCGGCGTGAGGAGCGGCCGCAGCGTGGCCCGCGCCGAAGGTTCGGAGCCTGCGCCGCCCGCCCGCGCCCGCGCGTTGAAGGCGTCGACGAAGGCCTGCCGCTGCGTCGGCGGCACGGTCACCAGTCCGGCGCGAAGCGCCGCCACGTTGCGCGCCACGCTGTCGGCCGCCAGGTCCAGACGCGGCTTGACGACCATCTGCCGCAGCAGCAAGGCGCCGCCGAGCTGGCCCAGCACGATCAGGGCGACGATGAAGAGCGCGTTGCGCCCGAAGAGGCTGCGCGGACGCCAGTTCATTGCGGCTCGGGCACGAACACGTAGCCGACCCCCCACACGGTGCGGATGTGGCGCGGCTGCGCGGGGTCGGCCTCGATCAGCTTGCGCAGGCGCATGACCTGCACGTCGATGCTGCGGTCGGTGGCCTCGTGGTCGCGCCCCCGCGCCAGCTCGATGAGGCGTTCGCGCCCCAGGGGGCGGCCGGCGTTCTGCGCGAAGGCGGCGAGCAGGCCGAACTCGCCGGTGGTCAGCGGCACGTCGGCATCGCCCTTGCGCAAGATGCGCCGGCCCAGGTGCAGCACGTGCTCGCCGAAGTGCAGTTCGCCGTCTTCCGCCATCGGCCCGACGTGCGCGCCCAGGATGCGCTGGCGCCGCACCAGCGCCTGGATGCGCGCCAGCAGCTCCCGCGGATTGAAGGGCTTGGGCAGGTAGTCGTCGGCGCCCATCTCCAGCCCGACGATGCGGTCCACCGGGTCGCCGCGCGCCGTCAGCATCACGATGGGAATGGTCTCGCCCTGGGCCCGCAGGCGCCGGCACACGGCCAGGCCGTCCTCGCCGGGCATCATGACGTCGAGCACCAGCACGTCGAAGCGCTCGCGCGCCAGCAGCCGGTCGAGCGACGCGGCGCCCTCCACGGTGCGCACCGCGTAGCCCTGGTCGCCCAGATAGCGCTCCAGCAGCGCACGCAGGTCGGCCTCGTCGTCGGCGATCAGGATGCGTGCAAGCGGCTCGGGCATGGCGAGGATCGTAGCGGCGGCACCGGCGGCGCCGGCCGGGCCGCGCGCGAATTCATGACAAACGATGACAGCGCCCAGCGCGCAGTCATCGACTGCCATGAACAGCGACGGTTCCGGCATCGCTGGCTCACACCTCGGACCGACATTGGATGCACGGCACACCTCGTGCCGCACCTTCAACCAGGGCCCAACCATGCACACTCCCACCCTTCGCTCCACCCTGCTGGCCATCGCATCGGCCGCCATCGCCGTCGCGGCTTCGACGGCAACGCTGACCGCCCAGGCCGGCGCGCTGCGCGCCCACGGCGCCAACGCCGACGGTGGCACGACGTCCGGCGCCGCCGTCCACCGCCAGGGCGCCAACGGCAACAGCCTGACACGTGGCCGGGCAGCGACCACCGACGGCCAGGGCAACGGCGCCGTCGTCAGCGGCGCGCAGGTCACCGGCGCGAACGGCGGCACGGGTGCACGTGCCGGCACCACCAGCGTCAGCGCCGACGGCTCGGCCAGCCACAAGAGCGGCCTGAGCGCCGCCAATGCCAACGGCAGCGTGCAGAGCAGCGGCAGCGCGACCCGCGATGCCAGCGGCAACCTCACCCAGAGCCGCAGCACCAGCGCCACCAGCAACGTCACCGGCAACAGCGTGCAGAGCAGCAGCTCCTACAACAGCGCCACCGGCCTGAGCCACAGCGCGACCTGCTACAACGCGGCCGGCGCCGTGGTCGCCTGCCGCTGAGGAGCCGCCATGCGATTCACACGATTTGTCCTCCTGGCCATGCTGGCCGGCGCGGCGCTGTCGGCACAGGCGCAGGCCCAGGCCCCCGATCCGGCGCGCAGGGAGCAACTGCGCACCGAACTGCACAAGCGGTTCGGCGCGGCCGATGCCAACGTCGACGGCCGTCTGACCCGCGACGAGGCCAAGGGCAAGATGCCCTGGGTCTACCGGAACTTCGACGCCATCGACAGCGCGCACACCGGCGCCGTGACGATGGATCAGATCGAGGCCTACGCCGCCAGCCAGCGCGGCCAACGTTCTGCCGGCCACTGAGAAAGGGCTGCCATGCCGTTCGACAAGCTCCGCCAGACGCTCGGCCCCGACGTCGCGCCCTGGTTGCTCGCCCTGCCCCTGCTGGTGCTGGCCGCGGCGCTGGCCGAGGGGCTGGTGCAGACCTTCGTGCGCCGCCAGGCTTACGACTGGCGCGCCTTCGCGGCCTCGATGGCCGATGCCGTGGGGCGGCATGCCGTCGAGCTGGCGGGCATATCGCTCGCAGCGCCGGTGCTCGCCTGGGCCCATGCCCATCGCATCCAGGACCTGGCGCTGTCGTCGCCGCTGGCCTTCCTGCTGCTGTTCGTGGGGCTGGAGTTCTTCTACTACTGGTACCACCGCGCCGCGCACCGCGTGCGCTGGTTCTGGGCCACGCACGCGGTGCACCATTCGCCCAACGAACTGACCCTGCCGGCGGCGCTGCGCCTGGGCTGGACCGGCAAGCTCACCGGCACCGGCCTGTTCTTCGCGCCGCTGGTGTGGCTGGGCTTCCCGCCGATGGCGGTGTTCGCGGCGCTGGGCATCAACCTGCTCTACCAGTTCTGGCTGCATGCGCCCTGGCTGCCGCGCCTCGGCCCGCTGGAATGGGTGCTCAACACGCCCACCCACCACAAGGTGCACCATGCATCGAACGCCGAGTACCTGGACTGCAACTACGGCGGCGTGCTGATCGTGTTCGACCGCCTCTTCGGCACCTTCGTGGACCTGCGCGACGACGTGCCGCCGCGCTACGGGCTCACACGGCCGCTCGTCACCCACAATCCCCTGCGGATCGCCACCCACGAATGGCTCAACCTGGCCCGTGACCTGCGGCAGGCCCGTGGCTGGCGCGCGCGGCTGGCGCTGGTCTTCGGCCCACCCGGCGGCCGGCAGAAAACCGCACCCGCTGCCATGCGCATCGAGGAAGCAAGACCATGACCCCGAAGACGCGAATGCCCATGCGCGCCCGGCTCGGCACCGCGACGCTGGCCTGCCTTCTCGCCAGCGCGTGCGCCGCCCCGCATGCGCAGGAGACCCTGCGCTGGCGCGGCCGCACCTTCGACGTCGGCACGCCCGTCGTGCCCGCGGGCGTGGTGCGCCATGCCGGCCTGCCCTATGGCCCGGACCCGGCCCAGCGCCTCGACATCTACCGGCCCGCACAGGCGCAGCAGGCCCCCGTCCTGGTCATGATCCATGGCGGCGGATGGATGTACGGCGACAAGGCCGCCGCCTCGGTCGTCGACGCCAAGATCGACCATTGGGTGCGCGAACGGGGCTTCGTGTTCGCCTCGGTCGGCTACCGCCTGGTGCCGCAGGTCACCGTATTGCAGCAGGCCGAAGACATCGCCCGCGCGCTGGCCCTGGTGCAGTCGCAGGCCGCGGCGTGGGGCGCCGACCCGCGGCAGGTGGTGCTCATGGGCCACTCCGCAGGCGCCCACCTGGTCGCGCTGCTGAGTGCCGCGCCGCAGCTCGCCCGCGCACAGGGCGCCCAGCCCTGGCGGGCCACCATCGCCCTGGACAGCGCCGCGCTCGACACCGTGGCACTGATGCAGCGGCGCCATCTTCCGCTGTACGACCGCGCCTTCGGTTCGGACCCCGCCCTGTGGGCGCAGGTGTCGCCCACGGCGCGCCTGTCGCCCGGCGGCCCGCCGATGCTGCTGGTGTGCAGCGCGCCCCGGCGCGACGACGCCTGCGGCCAGGCGCAACGCTTCGCGCAGGCGCTGCGAGCCGTGGGCGGCAACGCGGACCTGCTGCCGCTGCAGCTGGACCATGGGCAGATCAACGCGGAGTTGGGCGCGGCAGGCGCATACACCGCAGCCATCGACCGCTTCATCGACCAGCAGCTGCGTTAGGCCGGTCGAGCGCCAGACCGGGCGCTGGCGCCCTCGCCGCACGGGCAGCTACCGTTTCGACGGCAGTCCCACGGCAAAGCCGATCGTCGTCGTGCCCTGCCCGGAGCGCGCGAACACCGTGCCGCCATGCATGGCAGCGACCGCCCTCACGATCGCCAGGCCCAGGCCGTGGTTCTCGCCGCTGTTGGGGCGTGCGGCGTCGACCCGGTAGAAGCGGTCGAACAGGCGAGCGAGCTGCTCGGGCGGGATGGGGTCGCTGGGGTTGGAGAAGCTCACCTCGGCTCGGTCGGCCTGCCGCTCGATGCGCGCGACGATGGTGCCGCCGCCGGTCGAATGCTGGATGGCGTTCTGCAGCAGGTTGCTCAGCGCACGGCGAAAGAGCGAGGTCTCGATGGGTGCCACGGCGTCGCCGGTCACCTCGACCTGCATGCCGGCGTCCTCGAGCAGCACGTCGAAGAACTCCACGGTCTTCTCGACCTCCTGGGCCAGAGACGACTCGGCCAGCCGGTGTGCCCGTTCGCCCTGCTCCGCCCGGGCCAGGAACAGCATGTCGGCCACGATAGCGCGCAGGCGCTCCAGCTCTTCGAGGTTGGACTGCAGCACCTCGCGCAGCTCCGGCGCGTCGCGTTCGCGCGCCAGCGTGACCTGCGTCTGACCGATGAGGTTGGCCAGCGGTGTGCGCAGCTCGTGCGCCACGTCGGCGTTGAAGGTCTCGAGCTGGCGGTAGGCCGCATCCAGCCGGTCCAGCGCCGCGTTGAAGGAGCCGCCCAGCTGCGACAGCTCCAGCGGCAGGTCGGGCAGCTCCAGCCGCTGGCCGCGGTTGTCCGGGCCGATGCGCTGGGCATCCTCCGACAGTTGCTGCACCGGCCGCAGGCCCAGGCGCGCGATCCAGAAGCCGAGCAGGCCGACGCTGACGACGCCGACCACCGTGAGCAGGGCCAGCGCGGTCTCGAAGGCGCGCAGGGTGCGCGAGAACGACGCCTCGCTCACCGCCGCGATGAGCTGCAGGCCGGCGCGGATGTCGTTGGCGGGCACATCGACCGACAGTACCGCCATCGAGCTGCCACCCGGCCCCACCGGCAGGTCGACCACGCCCGAGTGGGTGCGCATGTGCGCGGCGATCGCCTCGGCGCCCTCGCCCCAGCGGAAGGCCGGGTCGTCGCTCCACATCCAGAAGCGCGTCTCGCCCCCGTTGCTCACCAGCGCGGCGATCTTGTCCTTGGCGCGGATCGCCAGCTGGGGCGAGCGGCCGTGCACCAGCAGGTAGCGCACGTCTTCGAGCCGGCCCTGCACCTGCTCGTGCTGGTGGCGCGCCAGCTCGCGGCTGAGCACCTGGTGCAGCGCCACGCCCACCAGCGAAAACACGACCAGCGCCACCGCCGCGTACATGAGCGCGAGGCGGATGGCGATGGAGTTGCGGGGAGTCATCGGGGTGCGGACTGCCGGCTGTCCGTGTTCAGCCCGTGCCCCGCTCTTCCAGCACGTAGCCCATGCCGCGAATGGTGTGCAGCAGCGGCTGCGCGAAGGGCGCGTCGATCTTGCCGCGCAGGCGCTTGATGGCCACCTCGACCACGTTGGTGTTGCTGTCGAAATTCATGTCCCACACCAGCTCGGCGATGGCGGTCTTGGACAGGATCTCGCCCTGGCGGCGCGCCAGCAGCGCCACCAGCGCGAACTCCTTGGCCGTGAGGTCGATGCGCTGGGTGCCGCGATGCACCTTGCGGCTGATCAGGTCGACCTGCAGCTCGCCCACGCGCAGCAGCGTGGGCTCCTGGGCGCGGCCGCGCCGCGTGAGCGCCTGCAGCCGGGCCAGCAGCTCGATGAAGGAAAAGGGCTTGACCAGGTAGTCGTCGGCGCCGCCCTGCAGGCCCTTCACACGGTCTTCGACACCGTCGCGCGCGGTGAGCATGATGACCGGCGTGCCCTTCACGGCGCGCAGCGAGCGCAGCACCTCGAAGCCGTCCAGGCCGGGCAGCATGGCATCGAGCACGATCACGTCGAAGTCGTAGTGCACGGCCAGGTGCTGGCCGTCGATGCCGTCGTGCGCCACGTCGACGGTGCAGCCCTGCTCCGTCAGGCCCTGGCGCAGGTAGTCGGCCGTCTTGGGCTCGTCCTCGACGATCAGCACTCTCATGGGTGGGCCGCCGCCTCCGGGGCCAGCGGCGCGGCCCTGCCGCGGCGTGCCGCGCGGGCCTCCTTGCGGCGCACGTACCAGTGGTGCGCGCGGTCCAGGTAGAGGTACACCACCGGCGTGGTGAACAGCGTCAGCACCTGCGACAGGATCAGCCCGCCCACCATCGCGTAGCCCAGCGGCCGGCGCAGTTCCGAACCGGCGCCGTGGCCGAGCATCAGCGGCAGGCCGGAGAGCAGCGCGCACATGGTGGTCATCATGATCGGGCGGAAGCGCAGCAGGCAGGCCTCGAAGATCGCGTCGCGCGGGCTCATGCCCCGGTCGCGCTCGGCATGCAGCGCGAAGTCGACCATCATGATGCCGTTCTTCTTCACGATGCCGATGAGCAGGATGATGCCGATGAGCGCGATCACCGACAGATCGTAGCCGCCCGCCATCAGGATCAGCAACGCACCCACGCCGGCCGAGGGCAGCGTCGACAGGATCGTGAGCGGGTGGATGTAGCTCTCGTACAGCAGCCCCAGCACGATGTACACCGCCACCAGCGCCGCGGCGATCAGGTAGGGCTGCGTGCGCAGCGATGCGCCGAAGGCCTGCGCCGTGCCCTGGAAGGTGCCCGTGAGCGTGGGCGGCACGCCCATCTCGGTCTGCGTCTTCTGGATCGCGTTCACCGCGTCGCCCAGCGACACGCCGGGCTTGAGGTTGAAGGAAATGGTCACGGCCGGGAACTGGCCCTGGTGGTTGACCGCCAGGTAGCCGGTGCGGGTGGTGTCGATCTTCACGAAGGTCGACAGCGGGATCTGCTGGCCGGTGGCCGGCGAGGTCAGGAAGAGCTTGTCGAACAGCTGCGGGTCCTTCTGCAGCGCGGGCGTCACCTCCAGCACCACGTTGTAGCTGTTGAGCTGGGTGAAGTACTGCGCCACCTGGCGCTGGCCGATGGCGTCGTACAGCGTCGCGTCCACCAGTGCGGGGGTGATGCCGTAGCTCGACGCCTTCTCGCGGTCGATGGTCACGTTGGCCGTCGGGGCGGCGTTCTGCTGGTCGGAGGTGACGTCGGCCAGCTGCGGCAGGGCCTGCAGCTTCTCGACGATGCGCGGCGTCCAGTCGTTGAGTTCCGACAGGTTGGTGTCCGTCAGCGTGTACTGGTACTGCGTGCGCGCCAGCCGGCCGCCGACGTTGATGTCCTGCCCCGCCTGCATGTACAGCGTGATGCCCGGTACGCGCGCCAGCTTGGGCCTCAGGCGCGCGATGATCTGGTCGGCGTTGGCCGTGCGGCCCTCGTCGATGGGCTTGAGGGCGATGAAGAAGTTGCCCGCGTTGAAGGTGCTGGCCCCGGCCTGCATGCCGAAGGTGGTGACGTCGGGGTCCTCGCGCACGATGTCGGCCAGCGCCAGCATGCGCGCGTGCATGGCCTCGGACGACGAGTCCTGCCCGGCCACGGCCGAGCCGAAGATGAAGCCCGTGTCCTGCTGCGGGAAGAAGCCCTTGGGGATGACGATGAACAGCACCACCGTGGCCGCGACCGTGGCCAGGAAGCTCATCAGCGTGGCAAAGGGGTGGCGCAGCACCGCCTCCAGCCCGCGCCGGTAGCCGCCCAGCATGGCATCGAAGCCGCGCTCGAAGAGCTGGAACAGGCGGCCGTGCTTCTCGGTGCTGTGGCCGGCGGCGTCCTTGGGGTGGTTCTTGAGGAACTTGGCGCACAGCATCGGCGTGAGCGTGAGCGACACCAGCACCGACACCAGAATCGTGAGCGTGACCGTCACCGCGAACTCGCGGAACAGCCGCCCCACGATGCCGCCCATCAGCAGCAGCGGAATGAACACCGCCACCAGCGACACCGAGATCGACACGATGGTGAAGCCGATCTCGCTGGCGCCCTGCAGCGCCGCCTTCATCGGCTCCATGCCGTCCTCGATGTGGCGGTAGATGTTCTCCAGCATCACGATCGCGTCGTCGACCACGAAGCCCACCGCGATGGTAAGCGCCATGAGCGAGAGGTTGTCCAGCGAATACCCCAGCACGTACATCACGGCCGACGTGCCCAGGATGGCCAGCGGCACGGTCACGCTGGGGATCAGCGTCACCGTGAGGTTGCGCAGGAAGACGAAGATCACCGCCACCACCAGGGCGATCGACAGGATGAGCGTGAACTCCACGTCCTTCACCGACGCGCGGATGGTCTGGGTGCGGTCGATGATGGTGTCGACCTGCACGCTCGGCGGAATGGCTGCCTTGAGCTTGGGCAGCGCAGCCTGCACGCGGTCGACCGTCTCGATCACGTTGGCGCCGGGCATCTTGGTGATGGCCAGGGTGATGGCCGTGCCGCCCTTGATGCCGCTGTCCGCCGGGACTGCGGCACCCGGGTAGGCCCAGGCCGCGATCTTGGCGTTCTCGGGCCCGTCCACCGCCACGCCCACGTCGCGCACGCGGATCGGCGCGCCGTTGCGCCAGGCCAGCACCATGTCGTTCCACGGCCCGGCCTTCAGGATCTGGTCGTTGGTGTAGACGTTGAAGGCCTGGCTTCGGCCGTCGATGGTGCCGGTGGGCGCGCTCACGGTGGTGTTGGCGATCACGCCGCGGATGTCCTCCAGGCTCAGGCCCAGGCCCTTGATCTTGGCCGGGTCGACCTGGATGCGCACGGCGGGCTTCTGCTGGCCGAACACGTTGACCAGGCCCACGCCCTCGATGCGCGAGATCTGCTGCGCCAGGATGTTCTCGGCGTAGTCGTCCACCTCGGTCATCGGCAGCACGTCGGAGTGCACCGCGTACAGCAGCACCGGCGAATCGGCCGGGTTGATCTTGCGAAAGCTCGGCGGGCTCGGCAGGTTCTTGGGCAACTGGCCGGTGGCGGCGTTGATGGCCGACTGCGTGTCGAGCGCGGCGCCGTCGATGTTGCGGTCCAGGTCGAACTGCAGCGTGATCTGCGTCAGCCCCAGCGAGCTGGTCGAGGTCATCTGCGACAGGCCGGGGATGAGCGAGAACTGCCGCTCCAGCGGCTGCGCCACGTTCGAGGCCATGGTCTCGGGGCTGGCGCCGGGCAGCCTGCCCGTGACCTGCAGCGTCGGAAAGTCCACCTGCGGCAGCGGCGCCACCGGCAGCATCGGCCAGGCCACCAGCCCGATGAGCAGCAGCGCCACGCCGAGCAGCGAGGTGCCGATGGGCCGCTGGATGAAGGGCGCGGAGATGCTCATGACTTGCTGCCCCCTGCACCGCCGGCCCCCGTCGCGGGCGCCTCGCGCTGAGCGTCCTGCGTGCCGCCCGCTGCGGCCGGCGGCTTGGCGTCGGCCACCGGCGCGCCGGGCGTCAGGCGGTACTGGCCGTCGGTGACCACGCGGTCGCCTTCGGCCAAGCCTTTGGTGACGACCGAAACGCCCTTCTCGCTGTTGCTGACCTCGATGGGCTGCATCCGTGCCTTGTGGTCGGCATCCACCACGTACGCGAACAGGCCGTCCTGCCCGCGCTGCACGGCCGCATCGGGCACGGTGATCGCGTCCTGTTGCACCCCGAGCACCAGGCGCGCGTCGATCGACTGCCCGGGCCACAGCTTGTGCGCCGCGTTGGGGAAGTGGGCCTTCATGGCGATGGTGCCGGTCGTGGTGTCGATTTGGTTGTTCAGCAGCGTCAGGCTGCCGGTGGCCAGCACCTCGCGCGTGGCGCGGTCGATGGCCTGCACCTGCAGCGGCGCGCCGCCGCCGTTCAGCGCGCGGTTGACCGACTGGAAGGCGCTCTCGGGCAGGGTGAACTGCACCGCGATGGGATCGATCTGGTTGATGACGATGAGCCCGTTGGCATCGGCCGCGTGCACGATGTTGCCGGGGTCCACCAGCCGTGCGCCGATGCGCCCCGAGATGGGCGCCGCGATGGTGGTGAAGCCCAGCTGCACGCGCGCCGCGTTGACCTGGGCCGCGTCGCTCTGCACGGCGGCCGTGAGCTGGCGCACCAGCGCGGTCTGGGTGTCGAGCTGCTGGCGCGTGGCCGCGTCTTCCTTGATGAGATCGGTGTAGCGCTGCAGGTCGGCCCGCGCGTTGGCGAGCTGCGCCTCGTCCTTGGCCTGCACCGCCTGGGCCTGCTGGAGCTGGGCCTGGAAGGTGCGCGGGTCCAGGTGCGCCAGCAGCTGGCCGGCCTTCACGTCCTGCCCTTCCTTGAACTCGACGCGGTCGAGCTGTCCGTCGACCCGCGTGCGCACGGTGACCGAGGCCACCGGCAGCACGCTGCCGACGCCGGTCGCGGCGACCGGCATGTTCTGCTTCTTCGCCACCGCCGTGTGCACGGGCACGGGTGGCACCTTGGCCGCGGTGGCGGGCGCGGCGGCCTGCGCGCCGCCCAGGCCGCCATGACGCCAGCCGGGCCAGGCGACCAGCACCAGGATGGCCACGGCCACCGCGCCAAGCGCGAGGCCCCGGCGGCTCACAGGACGTGTCGTACCCACTTCCGTTCGGGCTGAGCCTGGCCTGTCCTGAGCTCGTCGAACGGGCGAAGCCTCGCGCGGCGCTTCGACTTCCGTTCGGGCTGAGCTTGTCGAAGCCTCGCGCGTCGCTTCGACAGGCTCAGCGTGAACGGGTCTTGATGGTTCGTGCGCCGACATGGGTGAAAGGTCTTGATCGCTGTTGGACATGGAATGGCTCCGAGGCATCGGCAGGCGATGCGTCACTTCGCGGGGCTGGCGGCGGCAAGGTCGGTGGAGGCCGTCGGGGTGGGCACGGCCTCGGCCGAAGCGCGCGCCATCGCGGGCAGTTGCGCCGCATCCCAGCCGCCGCCCAGCGCCTTGACCAGCGCCACGCTGGCGGCATAGCGCCGGCCCTGCAGCTGCAGCGCCGTGCGCTCGGCCGTGAGGGCCAGCGCCTGCGCGGTGATGACCGCCGTGTAGTTGGTGGTGCCGGCGCGGTACTGGCTCAGCAGCACGCGCACCGAATCGTTGGACGCCGCCACGGCGCGGTCCTGCGCCTGCTGCTCGTCGGCCAGCTGGTGCAGCGCGGCCAGGTTGTCCTCGACGTCCTGGAAGCCCGCCAGCACCGTCTGGCGGTAGCTCGCTGCCGCAGCGTCGAAGGCGGCACGCGCCTGGTCGACCTTGGCGCTGCGCGCGCCGGCATCGAAGATCGTCTGCGCCACCGCGAAGCCGAGCGACCACACCTTGTCGGGCGTGCGCGCCCAGGCCGTGAGGCCCGCGCCGGCAAAGCCGCTGCTCGCGCTGAGCGTGAAGTCGGGGTAGTACGCGGCCGTGGCCACGCCGATCTGCGCGTTGGCCGCCGCCGCGCGCCGCTCGGCCCCGGCGATGTCGGGCCGCCGCTCCAGCAACTGCGAAGGCAGGCCCGGCGGCGCCACCGGCAGGCTCAGCGCCAACGGCGCATCGGTGGCCAGGGGCGGCAGGCTGAACTCGGCCGGCGTCTTGCCCAGCAGCACCGCCAGCGCATGCTCGAGCTGGCGCCGCGTGAGGTCGATGTCGATCGCCTGCGCTTCGGCCGAGGCCAGCGTGCTCTCGGCCAGCGCCACGTCGGAGCGCATCACCGTGCCGGCGCGGTACTGCGCCTGCGTCAGCTGCAGAGACTTGCGGTAGCCCTCGAGCGTGCGCGCGTACAACGCCTTCTGCCGGTCGTCGATGCGCAGCTGGATGTAGTCGTTGACCACCGCCGCCTGAATGCTCAGGCGCGCCGCGGCCAGGTCGGCCGCACTGGCCTGGGCGCTGTCGCTGCCGGCCTCGACCGTGCGGCGCACGCGGCCCCACAGGTCGGGCTCCCACGCGGCCTGCAGCGACCAGGCGTGCGTGTCGCCCAGCACCGACTGGCCGTTGCTCTTGCTGCGTCCGCGCCCGCCCGAGGCTGCGAGGCCCACCGTCGGGTAGAAGGCTGCCGAGGCACCCTGCACCACCGCCTGCGCCTGGCGGTAGGCCGCGTCGGCCTGCTGCAGGGTCTGGTTGGCGGCCAGGGCCTGGCCGACCAGGGCATCGAGCTGCGGGTCGCCGAACTGCGACCACCAGGGCGTGTGGGCGTCGGGCAGCGCAGGCGCTGCCGGGCGCCAGGGACCGTCCTCCTTGAAGGCAGGCAGCGATGCGCCGGCCGCGACCGCGGGGCGCTGGTAGTCGGGGCCGACCGCGCAGCCGGCCAGGGCCAGCAGGGCCATGGCGGCCGTCGTGGCGGCCAGCAGGCGCCGTGCAGTCGGGTGCCGGCGTGAAACCCGCTGGGCGGGCCGTGGATGAATGGCAGGCATGGCGTGACTCGTTCCGTCCGAGCCAATGTAGGAAGCACGCCCAGACGCCACGCTGACGGCAGGATGACAAAGTTGTCAGCTTGCGGGGGTCCAGCGCTGAATTGCTCCGCCCGGCTCAATGCATCCGAAACCGTTCACGCTGAGCCTGTCGAAGCGCCGCGCAAGGCTTCGCCCGTTCGACGAGCTCAGGACAGGCCAGGCTCAGCCCGAACGGGTGTTCGAACGCCACAGGCGCGGGCCGGGCGTACAGTCGGCGCCCATGTCCAACCTCATCGTCCACGGCGGCACGCCGCTCGCCGGCCGCATCGTCCCGTCGGCCAACAAGAACGCCGTCCTGCCCATCCTCTGCGCCACGCTGCTCACGCCCGACCCGCTGCGCCTGGTGGGCGTGCCCGACATCACCGACGTGCGCAAGATCCTCGACATCTTCCGCACCCTGGGCAGCGAGGTGCGCTGGGACCAGGCCGCCGGCGTGCTCGAACTGCAGCACCGCGCCACCGCCTTCGACCCCGCCCTGCACCGCCTGCCCGAAGAGATGCGCTCGTCGATCATGCTGGTGCCGCCGCTGTTGGCGCGCTTCGGCGTCGCGCGGCTGGAGGACAACGTCAAGGGCTGCACGCTGGGCGTGCGCGAGATCGACCCCCACGTCGAGGTCTTCCGCCACTTCGGCGGCCTGGTCGATCGCGAGGAAGGCTCGCTCATCGTGCGCCGCACCGGGCCGCTGGTGCCGGTGCAGCACTGGCTGGACTACGCGTCCGTCACCACCACCGAGAACTTCGTGCTGTGCGCCGCCGCGGCCGGCGGGCGGTCGACCTTGACCAACGCCGCCTGCGAGCCGCACGTGCAGGAGTTCTGCCGCTTCATGGCCATGATGGGCGCGCGCATCGAGGGCATCGGCACCTCTCGCCTGGTGGTCGACGGCGGCGCACCGCTGCACGGCGGCGAATTCCGCTTCGACGAAGACTTCCACGAGATCACCACTTTTCTCGCGCTGGGCGCCATCACCGGCGGCGACGTGGTCGTGCGCAACTCGGCGCCCGACAACTTCCCGCTCATCGACCGCACCTTCGCCAAGTTCGGCGTGCGCATCGAGCATGCCGAGGGCTGGTCGCGCGCGCACCGCGCGGGGCCGCTGCAGGTGCAGACGCCCTTCACCCCCAACACCCTCACCAAGGTCGAGGCTGCGCCCTGGCCTTATTTCCCGGTCGACCTGCTGCCCATCTTCATCGCGCTCGGCGTCAGCGCGCAGGGCAACGCCATGTTCTGGAACAAGGTCTACGACGGCGCCCTGGGCTGGACCGGCGAGCTGTCGAAGTTCGGCGCCCACGTCTACGCGTCGGACCCGCACCGCATCGTCACCTTCGGCGGCCACCCGCTCACCCCGGCCGTGGTCGAGAGCCCCTACATCATCCGCGTGGCGATTGCGCTCTTCATGGTCGCGGCCAGCATCGAGGGCCGCTCGGAGATCCAGCACGCCACGCCGATCCGGCGCGCGCATCCGCGATTCGTGGAGAACCTGCAGGGGCTGGGGGCGCGGGTGGAGTGGACCGTCGAGGAATAGCCAGGCATCGATCCCCCGAATGGCCCCACCTGCCGTGTCGCGCCACGGCCGGGGAAACCTGTGTGCCTGAGAAGAGGTATTTCCTGTCGCAGCGTTGACGCCCCACTGTCGAACCGTGCGCTCTGGTACATCAAAACACAACTAGTATTCAGGTTCGAACAGATCGGAGAGGGGTTGGAGCATGTTTTCTCGCAGCGTGAAGCGGGCGATCGGGCCGTGCCTGATGAGTCTCGGCGTGTGGGCCTTGGTCGCCTGCGGTGGCGGAGGCGGGTCCAGCGGCGGAGGCGACTTCGGCGCTTCGGCCAAGGATCTTCGGGTCGAAGCTCAAGCCGTTGAAGCACCGGCGGCGGCGGCATCGGCACCAGCGGCGGCCGCATCGGCACCGGCGGCGGCCGCATCGGCGCCCGCGCAGGCGGCCAGCGCGCCTGCCGCGATCGATCCAGCGCTCCTGTTGCTGAAGATCGTGCCCGCGCCGCAAGAGAAGGCCACAGCCGGCGTGTCCCCGACCTATCGCTTCTTCAACACGAAGACCGGCACCCACTTCTACACGATCTCTCAGACCGAGCGAAACGAGATCATTGCCAAGCTCCCGCAGTTCGCCTACGAGGGAACGAGCTTCTTTGCTTTCATCAGCGCCAGCCCAGGCACCGACCCTGTCTATCGCTTCTACAACAAGAAGACGGGCACCCACTTCTTCACGACGAGCGAATACGAGCGCGATCAGGTGCGCCAGAACCTGCGAGACACCTACGACTACGAAGGAACCGCCTGGTACGCAGCGAAAGCACCAGGATATGGCGATGCGGCGGTCTATCGGTTCTTCAACAACAGGACGGGTACCCACTTCTACACGTCATCGGCTGGCGAAAGGGATTCCGTCATCGCCAGTCTGCGCGACTTCGTCTACGAAGGCATCGCCTACTACGCGTGGACAAGCCCGACGTCCGGAGGCGCCAGTGCCAATCCGGGCGCCGTGCAAGGCCCGGGCCTCGCCGGTAGCTTCACCACGGTCAACCTGAGCGTGAACATCACGGATCAGCCCGTGGTGACAGCGGACCTGTACGCGGAAACATGGATGCCCGATCTTCTCGTGAAGGGGACTGCCAGCGGTGATTTCACCGTCCTCAACGGCAAGACGCTCTACATCATCGTGGTCGACCCGGACGGCCTGTTCCAGCGCAACGCTCAGATCTATCGGCTCGACAACTCGGCCAACCCAGCCGTGCAGCTCCAACTGCGTGGCAACAAGATCGCCAACCCCGGGACCTACCGCGGCAACTTGCAGATCTACGCGTGCCTCGATACCAACTGCGCCACGCGATTGGGCAACACACCGCATGTCCTGCCCTACGACGTCAAGGTCCGCCGCAACGCGCAGCTTCCCGTGAGCACGGTCGAACTCAACGCGCTTTTCGGAGCGAGATCACAGACTGTGTCGATCCCGCTGACGCCGCCGGAAGGCCGCTCGATCGCGGACATGTCGGTCAGCTCCGCGAGTTCGATCGTCGCCGCGTCGGTGTCGGCGTCAGCATCCGACGGTTCGGGAACACTCGACGTCAGCGGTGGGCTGGGCTTGCCCGGCAAGTACAAGGCGGAACTCAGCCTCAGCACGAGATCACCGGCAGACGGACCCTATGTCCCGGTCAAGAGCGTCGCGGTGAACTACACCATCGCTGAGAACCCGGCGGTCGATTTCGTTTTTTCCGTGCCCGAGCTGAACCTGAAAACCAAATTCGGAGACCGCAACATTCAGAACGGTGCCATGGGCGCGTGGGTCCAGAACGGCACCATGCGCCTGCGGCAAGTTGAGTTCCTCACCACTGCGGCACAAGACGCTGCGATCCCTGCCACACTCAGGAATCGCTGGATCGGTATGAACGACTACGGCGGCATGTTGCCAGGGAGCAAGACGCTGTCCGTCTCGCTCTCATGGTGGGGCTGTTATGGCAATGGGGACTGCATGCCACCGGACACCTACCCGTTCCGCGCCCACTTCGTTCACACGCTCAACGGAATCACGACCGACCAGTATGTGAACGGGAGAATGGTGATCGAGCCTTGATCGATCCCGTGGACCACTGCGCCGCATGGTGGTCTGGAGCGGGGACCACGACGGCACGCCCGGACCGAAGGTGAGCTGCTGAAGTTTCGCGCGCGCGTCCCTCCCCGCGCCGCGTCGGCGCAGGGCCAAGGACTCAGACCTTGGCCGGCGCAGCGCCAATCGCATCGAGCGGAATGCGCAGATAGGCCAGCCCGTTGGTCTGCGGCTGCGGCAGCCGCCCGCCGCGGATGTTGACCTGCAGCGAGGGCAGGATCAGCACCGGCGCACCCAGGGTTGCATCGCGCGCCTGGCGACGGGCCACGAAGGCCGCCTCTTCCTGGTGCGCCATGTGCTGGCCGCCGCCTGAACGGAGCATCGGTTCATGAACGCATTGACCGCCCTCATCGCCGGCCTCGTCTTCGGTGCAGGCCTGTTGCTCTCGGGCATGGCCGATCCGGGCAAGGTGCTCGGGTTTCTCGATTTGGCCGGCACCTGGGACCCGTCGCTCGCGTTCCTCCTGGGCGGTGCCATCGCCGTCGCTGCGCCGGTCTTCGCTTGGGTGCGGATGCGCAACGCGGCATGGCGCGGAGCGGCGTTGCTATTGCCGACCAGCCGAGCCATCGATCGCCGACTCATGGCTGGCAGCGTCGTCTTCGGCATCGGCTGGGGCCTGGCAGGCTATTGCCCGGGGCCGGCTGTGGTTGCTGTGGGAATGGGCGTCAGACCGGCACTGGTGTTCGTGGTGGCGATGCTGGTGGGGATGGCCGTGTTTGCGTGGTGGGACCGGCGGCCTAGGGTGAAGGGCGCGCTGAACGACTCTCGGGGCGCAGCCCGATAACTGCGGCAGGCCGGAGCCATCCAGCCGTTCGAGTCAGCTGGCTCTTTCTCTAATTTCTGGATGAGCAGGCCATCGCTGCAGTGGCGAAAAATCGACTCGCCACACATCCAGTTCAAACAGTTGGCCTTCAGAGTCGGCGTTAAGAGTGGCAATGACAAGTGTTCCGTCACGATCCTCGAACTCCGCTTCGGCGAGTGAGCGTCCGAATCGACGGGATTCTCCTGCAAGCCCAATGCGCAGACTGCCCATCTGACCGTCGTCCATTGGCCCAACTGTCAGGCCGCGAAAGGAATCATGCCGCTGAGCCTTGGAAATAAGCCAACGCATCAACGGAATCTCGCATTCGAACAAGGGTCGCATCAGCTGCTCAAGATTGGCATTGAAGCCTCAGCCCGCCAGGGGCCGTAGCACCTGTGGAAAATCGCCGGCTGCGCGATTTGCCCGCCTGTACGTGGCTTGATTGGCATGGACACACATCCGTGGATCTTCCAGTTGAAAGTTCACCGTCCCCGAAGTGATAGCAGGTCAGTACAAGCGACGGGTGAGACCTCGCTTAGCACCGGCTAGCGTCAACTACTTGTCGAGGCGCTTAACAATTCGATGACCCGCCCCAACCAGGCCCGCATCGCGAGGAAAGCTACGGTTGCAGTACTCGATCCGATCTCTTGTCCAGCTCTCCCGTTTTGCAGAAAGCCGCCCGCCAGCTTTCAAGAAAATGCTGATTGCATGGAAGAGCACTGAATACGGGTGAGGAGTCGGACGCCAGCCTCTGGACGCTTCGTCGCGAAGTGCGGTCTCAAGGAGCGTGTAAGTCTCGTCGAAGAGTAGCTCGTGCGGGCCGCGCCCCATTTCCATCTTGCGAACAATCAGCGAGGCCAAAGTCGTCTTGGGAAACGGGTGCTCCTCAATCGCAACTGCGTGGCGCGCAAACTGAATGGCGTTATCAAGGTTCTCGTCTTGAGTCAAGATGGCTCGCTGTTCCCAATAGCGAGAGTTCCACTGCCACGCAGCTTGAACTGCCTGATAGAAATCCTGTGCTTTTTCGCGCAATAACGGGCGAACAACACGCTCAGCATTGAACAGGCGGCCGGCCAAACGTGCCTCCGGTGTTCGATCAATGATGGTCTGCCGGTTGACGTAGGGCGCCAAGGCAAGTGCGAGGTTCCGGAAAAGCGCGCCAAGCAAAGGCCTTTTCTCTCGCGAGAGGTAGCCAAGGAGTCGTTCTCCCACAGCGGGATGCAGGGGAAGGACGAAGTCCCCATCTTCGGAGTAGGCAAGCGGCAGCGGAACAGCCAACGAAAGTTGATCTTTGAGGCCGACGTTATGTTGAGCGCGCTCCAATATTGGGTAGCTAATGCCGCCGGAGTAGCAAAACTCAGAAAGTGCTGCCAAGGCGTAGCTGCTCCGTGCTTCTTGGCCGGCGTCATGCCATAGAGATTTGACGATTACGTCGAGCGGCTTGAAGTTGTTCAAGACTCTGCAGCCCGCAATGGCAACAGGGTCGCCGATGAGCATGTCGGCGAATCTCTTTGGCATCCGCACGGCTTCCGGAGTGCCGACAAGTCCTGCTACACGGAAGAGCTCGATGAAATCCTCAAATTGATCGGACGTCCACTGGGATAACGAGAATTCTTCGGTCGGGAAATCGCCAAGCACCCGAAAAATGTGATCGCGACGGTAGTCGCGGTCAGCGCACAAAATTGCCAAGGGCTTCTTAACGCCAAGGCCGCTTAACGCCGACAAGATTGTTGATGCGTGGTCGGCAAGGTTATCTATAACAACAAGTGTTGGCCTCGTTAGCGATGCCAACCCCTTACGGGTATTTTCAGGATCCAGCGCTAGTTTGCCGCTCAGGTTGAGGACTGTGCGCCCCTCTTTGGCCAGATCGTAAGCTACCCGCCGAATAACGGTCGTCTTCCCACTACCCGATTCGGCGAGCAGCATAAAAAACTGCGTCTTGCTCTCTTGCGATTCAAGATAGTTCCGAATCTTTGCGCTAACTCGACGCTCGTCGTCAGTGGGTAAGTCCAGGCTTGACTCTAAATCTGACCATCGCGGAGCCTTGCCATAAAAAAATGGCGAGGTTTCGCCCGAAGGATTCGGTGGCGCAGGTTTTACAAGTTCAAAAGAACTAAAAAATTCTATCTGGGCATCTGGCCCATATGCTCGGTCAAGCAGCCCTTCCATAGAAGGCACTTTGAGTTGACTTACATGCGGCGAGTGCCCGAGTGCTTCCGTCGTCCAGTGCAAGAAGTCCGAGAGTGTTGACTTAACTAGTACCAAGCCGTGCCGTTGGCAAAGACTCTCAGTGATTGCATCCGGATAAGGCTCAACAAGAAGTGAGGGACCTCGATTAGTACGCAGTGATGCATCTGAGCGCGCGCTTAAGTAGTACTCAAGATCGGGTTCGTTAAGGCTCGTTCCAGAGATGATGAATGGTTCAGTTGCAAGTAGTTCAGAGAGAACGTGCATCCAAGGATTGAGCCCCTTGGTAACGCGGGCGTACTCAGAGGCAGAAAAAACGTAGCCCTTCTCTGGCTCACGCGTGAAGCCATGAAGGTGAATGATCGAAACTTTGCTTTGATTCGACGGTGTTCTGTAATTAGTGTCGTAATTGAGGGGTACAGCGCGTTGACGCCGGCGAGTGGATGTCTCGTAGGCAGCTTCGAGGGCATCGTCGATATTGAAGCTGTAGATGGCACGCCAAATAAATCCCGTAACTCTCTTGACCGTCTGACCCGGTCGACATGACGAGTACGGCCTAGTGATGTGCTCTTCTATCTCATCCGGCTTGAGAAGCAGTGCAACTCGAGACAAAGGCGTTGTCGCGCCGACACCCTTTAGTTCGCAGAGCTTCTTAGTTAGTGCACTGGCGGATTGGAGGTGCTCGCGCTTCGAGTCGAAGCTATCGAGCGAAGCTCCACTTCCGAGCAGCAGGTTGTATTGACCCGCAAACAAGCTTGCGCGGAAGGCATCAAGTATTTCAGGTGTGAGCATTGCTAAGTCTACGAGTTGCGAGGTCAATCTAGGCTTCAGGCAAACAGCAGTTCTGCATATACCGCCGGCTTTCTCTCACTACACCGGGCCAACTAATGCACTCCGAGTCTCTATGGAGAAAGGATGCTCCTAGGGTGGAGGCCCTATAGGCGTACTAGACATCGGCGAGAGGATGCGGCAGCACCGGTAGGCGCCTCGCCGGTGCCATCTCACTTGTTCTTCAACTTCCCCTTCGGCATCACCGTCGTCACCGGCGGCGTAGGCCGGTCGGACGTGCTGGACGGGTTGGGCGGGGGGCTGGTGTCCTTCTTGGGTTTCTTCGCCATCTTGTTGCTTCGCTGATCGCCTTTGGCCACGGGTTGCTCCGTTGATATTGAAATGGGTGCGGCGAATGTACCGGCCAATGCGCCATCGTGGCGCGCCGGCATGCGCTCAGTTGATGATCTCGCCCATGCCGACCTTCACCCGCTCCTTCAATTGGCGGATGTAGTCCTCGTCGAAGGGCTCCCACGCATCGAGTTCGCCGACGATGCGCAGCGGCTCGCGGCTGCGGTACGACCGGGTGGGGTTGCCGGGGAATTTCTTGTCGGTGACGTTGGGGTCGTCCTCGTACTCGCCGGTGGGCTCGACGATGTAGACACGGCCGCGGCCCTCGCCCTTCGCCATCTCGGCGGCCAGCCCGGCGCCTTTGGGCCAGGCGGTGAAGTAGATGTGGTTCATGACCACGCGGCCGTCGTAGTTCGAGCGAAAGCCGGCGGTGAGCAGGTCGCCCACCTGCAGGTCGGCGCGGGTGCCGTGGAAGAAGGGGCCGGTGTCGGGAACAGCCATCGTGTGTCGGTCCGGGCCAAGTCGCGAGGACAAAGGCGCAGAGCCTACGCGCGCCGACGTGGAATTGCCAAGCCGGCCCGCAGCGCCCGTGCGGCGGGCGCGAGCCGCTGTCGATTTCGCCGCGTCAGGCGCGCAGCAGCCGCGGCATTGGGCGCGCCGCCGCCCCGCCCGGCAGGCTGCCACCCTGCGGGAACAGGGTGCGCGCCACCTGGCCGGGCTCGATGCCGAAGCACTCGCCGGCTGCGCTCGCGATGAGCGCATCGACGCTGGTGGTGGCGCGCAGGTCGCGGTTTTCGTACAGCTGGCCGGCTTCCAGCCCCGGCCAGTCGGCGATCACGCGGCCGCCCTGCACGGCGCCACCCAGGAGCATGGCGACGGCACCGGTGCCGTGGTCGGTGCCGCCGGTGCCGTTGGCGGCGGCGGTGCGGCCGAACTCGGTGGCGACGACGACGACGGTGTCGGCCCAGGCGGCGCCCAGGCCGTCGCGCAGCGCCGCGACCATGGCGTCGAGGTTGCGCAGCTGTGCGGCGAGGCGGCCGTTCTGGGCGCTGTGGGTGTCCCAGCCGCCGGTCTCGATCATGGCGATGCGCGGGCCGTCGGGGCGCGCGAGAAAGCCGGCCGCGAGCTTGCCGAGGCCGGCCGCGTCCTGCCGCGGTTTGGCGCTGCCCTCGCCGTTCATGCCGCTCATGGCGATGCCGCGGGTTTCCATGGCCGAGCTCCACAGCGCGTGCAGTTGCGGGTCCTCCTCGTACAGCCGCGACACGCGCAGCAGCAGGTCGTCGGCCGGCTGCGGCAGCGCCGAGGGCGCGTACGAGGCCACCTCGGCCCGGCCGCGCAGCGCCAGGGGCACGGTGGGCGCGAAGGCGATGGCCTCGCGGTCGTTGCGCGGCAGCAGGCCGACCAGGCGGTTGAGCCAGCCGTCCTTGACCTGGTAGGGCGAGGTGCCGCCGGTCTCGAGCACGTTCTGTCCGTCGAAGTGCGAACGGTCGCGATACGGCGAGGCCGCGGCGTGGACGAACAGCGCCTCTTTCGCGGCGTAGAGCTTTGCGGTCTCGGCCAGCGCCGGGTGCAGGGCGAACATGCCGTCGAGCTTCGTGGCGGTCGCCGGGTCGAGCGCGATGGCGCCACGCAGGCGCGCATAGCCGGGGTCGGCGTAGGGCACGAGCGTCTCCAGCCCGTCGGCCGCGCCGCGCTGAATGATGAAGACGAAGCGGCGCGAGGTGGCCGCGCGGGCCAACGCCAGATGCGGCGCCACCAGCGCCAGGCCGGCGCCGGCCGCGGCCAGACGCAGGAAACGTCGGCGATCGGACATGGATCGGTGGGTGCGGACGGACATGGCGTTCATCTCCTGAGGAAGTCGGGGGACACGAGCAGCAGCGCCAGCCCGGTGCTGGCGCTCTCGGCGCGGGCGATGGCGGTGCGCGTGCCGTCGCTGAGCGCCGCGCCGGGCAGCACGGCGGGCGCGATGGCGCGCGGGTCGATGGCATTGCCGGCCTGGGCCGCCAGGCGTTGCGCCAGCTCGACACGGCGCACCAGCGCATCGGGCGCGGCCCAGCTGCCGGCGATGTCGTCGAAGCCCGCGGGCGAACCGGGCCGCCAGACGGGCTGGCCCAGTTGGTCGAGCAGTTGCGCCAGCCGCTGGCCCTTGGGCTCGCGGGCGTTGCCCAGGGCCGCCTCGGGCGCGCGCAGGGCGCGCAGCGACGAAAGCGTCCAGTCCCACGGCGTCTTGAACTTGCCGCTGCCCGCCCGCCAGGCCTCGGGCGATTCGACCAGGGTGCGGTAAACGGCAGGCAGGTCGCCGCCGCTGCGCTGGAAGCTCGCCGCGAGCCGTTCGACCAGCGCTGGCGGCGGATCGTCGGCGACGAAATGGCGCGCCAGCTTGGTCGCCACGTGCCGCGCCGTCGCGGGCGCGATGGCGATGTCGCGCAGCACGGCGAGGGCCTGCGCCTCGCCGCCCTCCGCATAGGCGCGACCCAGCACCGTGCGCATGCCGGGCTCGTGCTGCTGCGGGCGGAACTGGAAGCCGCCGGCCGCGGCCATGTCCTGCGCCATCGGGGCACCGGCCGGGTTCGCGTTCGGGGCGGTGAGGCTCCAGCCCGTGAGCGCCCGGGCGAACTCGGTCACGTCGGCCTGGGTGTAGCCGCTGCGGGCACCCAGGGTGTGCAGTTCCATGATCTCGCGCGCCAGGTTCTCGTTGAGGCCGCGCGGGCGCTCGGGGTTGCGCTCGGCCGCACGGCGGGCCGCCGGGCTGTCGGGGCCGATGGACTGCGCCTGGTCGAGGTAGACCAGCATGGCCGGATGGCGCACGACGGCCAGCAGCATCTGGTCGAAGCGGCCCAGCACGTGCGGGCGGATCGCCTCGGCCTCGTAGGCGCCCGCCAGCGCCAGCACCTGCGGTTTCTCGACCGAGATGGCGAAGTGGTTGGCCCAGAAATGCACCAGCCGCTCGACGAAGGGCGCGGGCGTGTCGAGGGCGCTCGACACGCGCGCGTTGACGGCCGCCAGATAGCCCTCGCGTGCGTCCTTGCGGATCGCCTGCCGTGCGGCCTGGCGGTCGGCCTCGGGCAGGTCGCGGACGGCGCGTTCGCGCTGCTGGTAGTCGGCCAGGAGCGCGTCGGTGGCAGGCTGCTGCATCCATGCGGCCGGCCTCGGCGCGAAGCGGGCGAACTGGTCGAGCAGCGCGCGCCGCGGGTCGGCGGGCGGCGCTTCGTCGGGCCGGGCGCCCAGGCCGAAGCGGTTGAGGGCGATGGCCGGGGCCAGGGCGTCGGAGGTGATCATGGCGAGGTCCCTCGTTCAGGGCCGGGGGTTTGCGGAGGCCGCCGGTGCCGCCGGCGCAGCCGGGTTGGCGGGCGGCACGCGGAAGCTGCCCTGCGCCGACGCCAGGGCCTGCGCGAAGGTGGCGCGCTCGGCCGGCGTCAGGCTGGCGCCGAAGTCGGCCACCGCGCGTTCGGTGCGTTCGCGCACGCCGAGGTCGGCGGCGCGCGTGAGCGACAGGGTGGCATCGAAGGCCGCGCGGTCGAAGACGGGCGCGGCCATCAGCTGCGCCAGCTCGCGCCGCCCTTCCCGCCCTTGGCGCACCAGCTCGGCGACGTCGCGCCGGGCATCGCGCAGCGCGGCGCGGAAAGCCTGGCGCCGCTCGGGCGCGAGGCCGTCCGCAGCGAAGCGCAGCCCGCGCGGCGCAGCGGGCGCGGCGCCCTCGGTCGCCTTCGCGTGGACGGGCGGCGCGTCGTGCGTGCGCACGGCCCACCAGCGCCAGGCGCCGCCGGCGATGGCGGCGAGCAGGAACAGGTTGAGCACCAGCGACAGCATCAGCAGCCAGCGCCGCAAGGTGGGCTGGTGGGCTTGGTCGTTCATTCGTCGATTCCTTCTGCGGGCGCGCCCGCCGGGTCGAAGGCCGTGCGCGCCCAGCCGGCTTCGGCCGACACCGCCCGCGCGGGGCCCGCGGCATCGAGCGCGGCCGACACCAGCAGCGCGCCGGCCAGCGCGCCCGCGGCGGCGCCGGCCAGGCCGAGGCCGGCCGCCCCGGCGCCGAACCAGCCGGTCGAGGGCCACCATCCCGCCCAGGGCCGACGCACCGGGGCACGGGCGGGACGGGGCACGCCAGCCTCGACCGCAGCCACCAGCGCGGCGCCGGGCGCCGGCACGAGGTGCGCATCGAGCGCATGGTCGAGCGCCGCCTCGCGGTCGAGCACGGCCTGCAGCATGGGCGTGCGCCACAGCAGTTGCTCGGCGGCGTCGCGCTCGGCCGCGGGCCAGCGCGCGATGCGTGCGCCCCAGGCCTGGGCCAGGTCGGCGAAGCGTTCAGGCGTCATGGCGGACCTGCGTCGGCCAGTTGGGTGCGCAGGCTGCGGCGTGCGCGGGCCAGCAGGCTCTCGAGCGCGTCGACCGAGACGTCCATGAGGGCGGCCGCCTCGGCCTGCGAGAGTTCCTGGTAATGGAAGAGCACCAGCGCCTCGCGCTGGCGCGGCGGCAGTGTGGCGAGCGCCGCGGCGACGCGCTGCGACGTGCGCTGCTCGGCGTAGTGTTGCTCGGGCGTGGCGGCGGGGTCGGGCGCTTCGGGCAGGTCGTCGGTCGGCTGCTCGTGGCGGCGACGCGGCGCACGCAGCCGGTCGTTGCAGAGGTTGAGGACCACGCGATGCAGCCAGGTGTCGAAGCGGGCTTCGCCGCGGCGCCACTGCGGCGCCTGCTTCCAGGCGCGCAGGAAGCTTTCCTGGGCCACCTCCTCGGCCTCGGCGCGCTGGCCGAGCAGCCGCTGGGCCAGCGCCAGCACGCGCGGCAGCTTGCGCGCGACCAGCTCCCGGGCGGCCTGCGGCTCGCCCCGGCCGAGGCGGGACAGCAATTCGTCGTCGGGATCATCGGAGTCGGCCAATGGACACCAGCAGGAGAACGGGCCGGCGCAGCGGCGCCGGGGCATGCAGCTTCAACGGGCCGGAGGCGGCAAACCGTCGCCGCCGTACCCACCAACGCGGCGCCGGGCATCCTGGGAGACAGGACGCCAGGTACGAGCGTTGCACCTGCACGGTCAGCGATGGATTCGGCAGCACCCGGACCCGGCTCAGCGCCAGCCGCGGTGCCAGCCGTACACGGGGTGGTGCCAACCCCATCCGTAGCGCGCGTGGTAGGCCCACACGAAGCCGACGCCGGGCGCGGGGTACGTCGGCGCGACGTAGGCAACGCCCGCAGGCGCCACATAGGCAGGCGCCACCGGTGCGACCACGCAGCCGCCGAGCGCCAGCGCGCACAGCGCGGCGGCCACGGCGGCCGGGCGAATGAATCGGGTAGACAGGGACATGGGCAGATCCTTCGGCCCGGACACGGGCCACACCTGCTTCAACGTGCGGCGGTGGGCGAATCCGTCGGTGAGCGAACAAAGCGTTGCACTTCGATGCGCCGCGCGAGGTGGGCGCCGCCGGATCTGCCCGCGAGCGCTACCGACGTTACGAACCGCGCGGCGCATCCTCGTAGAGCTCGAGCGGGAGGCCGTCCGGATCGGCAAAGAAGGTGAAGCGCCGGCCGGTGTACTCGTCCACCCGGACCGCTTCGGTCGCCACGCCAGCGGCGTGCAGGGCACGCAGGCTGGCGTCGAGGTCGGCGACAGCGAAGGCCAGGTGACGCAGCCCCTGCGCCTCCGGCCGCGACGGGCGCGGCGGCGGGGCGGGAAAGGAGAACAGCTCGATCTGCGAACCGTCGGGCAACGTGAGGTCCAGCTTCCAGGAATCGCGCGCCGCGCGGTGGTGCTCGGCCACGACCGCGAGGCCCAGCACCTCGGTGTAGAAGCGGCGAGAGCGCGCGTAGTCGCTGCAGATGATGGCCGCATGGTGGATGCGCGCCAGCCCTGCCCCGCCGGCCGGCGCCGTGGGTGGCGCGTACAGGTCGCAGGCCATGTGCAGCTTGTCGAGAAAGCCGTCGCCCTGGCCCACCGCCATCGGCTCGACGCCGAAGACGCGGAAACCCGCCGCCTCATAGAGCCGCTGTGCGGCGGCGTTGCCCTGCGTGACCGTGAGCTGCACGGTGCGCAGCTGGGGGCGTGCGCGCGCGGCGGCCAGCAGCATCTCCACCAGTGCGCGGCCCCGCCCGGCGCCGCGCGAGCCGGGCTCGACCACCATGCCGAACAGGGTCGCCTTGTGGCGCCAGCGCTCGCGCGCCTCGAAGTGCAGACCGGCCGCGCCGACCAGCGCGCCCTGCGCATCGAAGGCACCGACGGTCAGGCTGTCGGGCGACTCGCCCTCGGGCAGCCGCGCCTCCCACCAGGCCAGCGGCAGCGGCCCGCGTTCGGCCACCGTCGAGGTGAAGGCCTCGGGATGGCGTGCATAGGCCGCCAGCATCAGCGCCCGGTAGGCGGAGGCATCGGCAGGGCTCAGGCGGCGCAGCGGCATGGCGGCGCAGCTCAGGCTTCGGGCGCCACCATTTCGGCGTACTCGTAGAGCGCGCCGAGGATGTCCTCGGCCCGCGCGTCGGCCGTCTCGGACAGCGAGTCGATCTCGGCGAAGTACTGGTCGACGTTGAAGGCCCCGCCCTCGCCGTCGATGAGCTTGGCCACGCGGTGGTCGAGCCAGCGCGCCTGCTCGTCCTCGTTCAGCGTCTCGGGGAAATTGCGCGCGCGGTAGCGGAACAGCAGTTCCTCCAGGCGCGGATCGTCGAAGGACGCGCGCTGGGCCGCGAGCCGCTCGCCCGACAGCGCGCGCAGTTCGTTCAGCCGGCGCCGGTCGTTGTTGCCGACGAAGCCGCCGTAGAGGTCTTCGTCCACGTCGGCAGGGCCCTGCGGCTCGCGGGCGTAGACCTCGCCCCAGATGGCGCTCATGTCGGGCAGGCCGGCAGCGATCTCGGCGTGGCGCAGCGCCTGCGGCAGGTCGACCGCCCAGCGCGCGGCCATGGCGTCGCTCAGGGTGCGCAGGCTGGCGACCACCATGGGCGACTTGTTGAGGTGGATGCCCTTCACGGGCAGGCGCTGCACGCCCTCGGGCAGATCGGCGCTGCGTGTGAAGAGGCGCTGGCGCAGCGTGGGCACGTCCAGCGTGGCCAACTCGCTCGGGTCGTGGGCCAGGTCCCAGGCGAGCAGCTCGTTCTTGTTGGTCGGGTGGCTTGCCAGCGGCCACATCACCGCCAGGCAGCCGCGCTCGGGCGGGAACATGCCCGAGACGTGCAGGAAGGGCTTGGCGGTCTGCCGCGTGGCGGGCAAGCCGAGCTCCTGGGCGACGCGGTCCTTGCGGTGCAGCGCGAGCGCGAAGTCGAAAAGCTTGGGCTGCTTGTCGCGGATGAGGCGCGCCAGCGCGATGGTGGCGCGCACGTCGGACAGGGCATCGTGCGCCGCCTCGTGCGCGAGGCCGTTGGCCTTCGTGAGGTCTTCGAGCCTGAAGCTCGGCTTGCCGGCGCGCTCGCCCTCGCGGTGCGTGGGCCACGCGATGCCGTCGGGGCGCAAGGCGTAGGTCAGGCGAACGACGTCGAGCAGGTCCCAGCGGCCGCAGTCGTTCTGCCACTCACGCGCGTAGGGGTCGATCAGGTTGCGCCAGAAGAGGAAGCGGGTGACCTCGTCGTCGAAGCGGATGGTGTTGTAGCCCACGCCGATGGTGCCCGGCTGCGAGAACGCGCGCTCGATCTGCGCGGCGAACTCGCGCTCGGGCAGGCCGCGCTCCAGGCACAGCTGCGGCGTGATGCCGGTGATGAGGCAGGAGGTCGGGCTGGGCAGGAAGTCGGGCGCCGGCCGGCAATAGATCATCAGCGGCTCGCCGATCTCGTTGAGCTGCGCGTCGGTGCGGATGGCGGCGAACTGCGACGGCCGGTCGCGCCGCGGGTTCGCGCCGAATGTCTCGTAGTCGTGCCAGAGGAAAGTGCGGGGGGTGTCGGCCATGGGTGTGCGGTGGCGGGCGGCAGTGCCCGTGAACGGCCTGTATTCTCGGCCACCCCTCCACCCTCCCCCGCAAGGACGTTCCATGGACCGCTGGCTGCAGGCCGCCCTCGACTACATCCCGCGCTGGCTCGAGTTCCAGATCCGCGCCACCGAGCGCCCGGGCGTGGCCCTGGCCATCGACCACGGGCAGCGAACCGTGCTCGATGTGGCCTTCGGCGTGGCCAACGCGCAGACCAGGCAGAAGCTGACGACGCGCCACCGCTTTCGCATCGCCTCGCATTCGAAGAGCTTCACCGCCGCCGGCATCCTGAAGCTGCGCGAGGCGGGGCAGCTGCAGCTGGACGACCCGGTGGGCAGCCATGTGCACGGCCTGCACCCGCGGCTGGCGCAGGCGACGCTGCTGCAGCTGCTGTCGCACAGCGCCGGCACGACGCGCGACGGCCCCGACGCCGGCCAGTTCATGGACCGGCACCCCTTTCTCGACGAGGCGCAGCTGAGGGCCCAGTTGGCCGAGGCCCCGCCGCTGGAGGCCAACACCCGATTCAAGTACTCGAACCACGGCTTCGCGCTGCTGGGCCTGGTGATCGAGGCCGTGACGCACGAGCCCTACGCCGACTGGATGCAGCGCGAGATCATCGACGCCGCGGGCCTGCGCCACACACAGCCCGACGGCGGCCCGGGCACGGCGCGACTGGCCTCGGGCCATTCGGGCCGATTGCTGCTCGGGCACCGCGTGGTCATTCCGGGCGACCAGTGCACCCGCGCCATCGCACCCGCGGGCGGCTTCGTGAGCACCGCGGCCGACGTCGCGGCCTTCTATGCGCAGCTGCTGCCGGATGCGAAGAAAAGCGTGCTGAGCGTCGCGAGCCGGCGCGAGATGCTGCGGCGCCAGTGGAGCGTGCCGCACAGCACGGTGCCCAGCGGCTACGGACTGGGCACCATGCAGGGCAGCTACCAGGGCTGGGACTGGATCGGCCACACGGGCAGCCTGCAGGGCTTTCTGTCGCGCAGCCTGGCACTGCCGCAGCAGGGCATCGCGATCTCGCTGCTCGCCAACTCGATCGACGCCTTCACCTGGCCCTGGATGGACGGCGTGCTGCAGATCCTGCAGACCTTCGCGCGGCACGGCGCACCCGGCGCGGCCACGCGCGCCTGGTCGGGCCGCTACTGGAACCTGTGGGGGCCGGTGGACCTGGTGCCGATGAAGGACCGCGTGTTCGCGGTCGTGCCTTCGCTCGCGGCGCCTTTTACCGACGCGACCGAACTCACGGTGAAGGGCAAGGACCGCGCCCTCACCTCCCAGGCCAGCGGCTATGCGGGCTTCGGCGAGCCGGCGCGGCTGGTGCGTGACGGCCAGGGCCAGGTGAGCGAACTGTGGCTGGGTGGGTCGCGCAATGTGCCGGAGCGGGTCGCGGCACGGGAGATCAGGCGCCGCTACGAAGCCTGAGGCGCCGCCCGCGCGTCAGAGCAGCGGAGAGGACAGCCGGGCGAACGCCTCGCCCACGCGCCGCCAGAAGGGCTGCCTGCGATGCGCGCGCACCGGCGCGGCGCTGTGCAGGTCGGTCTCGAACTGCGCGGCCAGCGGCCGGGCCAGCTCGGGCCCGTAGACCACGGCCATGACCTCGAAGTTGAGGCGGAAACTGCGGTTGTCGAAGTTGGCGGTGCCGACCATGGCGCAGTGGTCGTCGACCACGAGCGTCTTCGAATGCAGCATGCGCGCCTTGTATTCCCAGATCTTCACCCCGGCGGCGATGAGCTCGTCGAAGTAGGAGCGCGCGGCCGCGCTGACGATCAGCGAATCGCTGCGCCGGGGCACCAGCAGGCGCGTATCGACGCCGCGCAGCGCGGCGCTGGTGAGCGCCATCAGCGCGGGCTCGCCGGGCACGAAATACGGCGTGGTGAGCCAGCAGCGCTCCTGCGCCGCATGGATGGCCGAGACGTGCATTCGGTGGATGGCCTCGAGCGGGTTGTCCGGGCCGCTGGTGACGATCTGCACCGGGATCGGTCCCGGCTCGATGTCGGGCAGCAGGCGCACCAGCTGGGCGTCGATGTCGCGCAGCTGCTCGCCGGTGGCGTAGGCCCAGTCCTCGAGGAAGGTGGTCTGCAGCCAGCGCACCGCGCTGCCTTCGACGCGCAGGTGCACGTCGTGGTAGGCATCGGGGCGTGTGCGCGCGTCTTCCTCGTCGGTGATGTTGACGCCGCCGGTGAAGCCGGTGTGGCCGTCGCACACCACGATCTTGCGGTGGGTGCGGTAGTTGGTCACGGGCCGCAGGCGGCGGCCGATGCGGCTGTCGTGGAAGAGCGCGACATGCACGCCGGCCTCGCGCAGCGGCGCCATGAAGCGTCGGCCGATGCGCTTGGAACCCAGCGCGTCGACGAGCAGGCGCACCGTGACGCCGGCGCGCGCACGCTCGATCAGCAGCTCCGCGAGGCGGGTCCCGATGCGGTCGGGCTCGTAGATGTAGTACTCGAGGTGGACGTGGTCCTGCGCGGCGGCAACGGCCTCGAAGATGGCGTCGAAGGCCGCGGCGCCGCCCGAAAGCAGTTGCACGCCGGTCGCGCTGGAAACGGGCAGGCCGCAGGTCGCGGTGCCGAGCGCGGCCATCTGTCGCAGCGTGTGCGGCGCCTCCTCCGCGCGGTCGCGCACCAACGCGAGGTCGGCCGGCGCATGGGCGATGGCGCGGCTTCGCAAGCGCTTGATGCGCTGCTTCTTCAGCCGCTGCGGGCCGAAGAAGTAATAGATGCCGAAGCCCAGGTAAGGCAGCAGCGCCATCGACAGGATCCAGCTCAGCGTCGACACCGGCGCGCGCTTCTGCATGACGATCCAGATCGACAGCACCGCGATGTAGAGGCTCCACGCCAGCGACAGCGCGGTCTTCCACTCGGGCGGCAGGGCAGGCAGGATCACGTGAGGGCTTCCAAGCGAAAAGTGCCTGCAGCGCCCAGGGATCGAGCGCGACCAGTTATCCAGCCGATGGCAAAACAAAAGGCCGGCAGCGCGATGCTACCGGCCTTTCGTGGCCTGGAACCGGACCTGGGCGGGTCCGGCTTGGCGGGGGCGCTCAGCCTGCGGCGGCCTCTTCGGCCTCGGGCTTGTTCCTGCCTTCCTTCTTGGGCAGCGGCTGGATGTCGAGCACGACCTCGTCCTTGTCGTCCAGGTCCACCTCCAGGCGGCCGCCCTCGGTCAGGCGACCGAAGAGCAGCTCGTCGGCCAGGGCGCGGCGGATCGTGTCCTGGATGAGGCGCTGCATCGGCCGCGCGCCCATCAGCGGATCGAAGCCCTTCTTCGCCAGGTGCTTGCGCAGCTTGTCGCTGAAGGTGACCTCGACCTTCTTCTCGGCCAGTTGCGTTTCCAGCTGGAGCAGGAACTTGTCGACCACGCGCAGGATGATCTGCTCGTCGAGTGCCTTGAAGTTCACGATGGCATCCAGCCGGTTGCGGAACTCGGGCGTGAACAGGCGCTTGATGTCGCCCATCTCGTCGCCCGCCTGCCGCGGGTTGGTGAAGCCGATCGTGGCCTTGTTCATGGTCTCGGCGCCCGCGTTCGTCGTCATGATGATGATGACGTTGCGGAAGTCGGCCTTGCGCCCGTTGTTGTCCGTCAGCGTGCCGTGGTCCATGACCTGCAGCAGCACGTTGAAGATGTCCGGGTGCGCCTTCTCGATCTCGTCGAGCAGCAGCACCGCGTGCGGCTTCTTGGTGATCGCTTCGGTCAGCAGGCCACCCTGGTCGAAACCGACGTAGCCCGGAGGCGCGCCGATCAGGCGGCTCACGGCATGGCGCTCCATGTACTCGGACATGTCGAAGCGGATCAACTCGATGCCCATGATGTAGGCGAGCTGCTTGGCCGCTTCGGTCTTGCCGACGCCGGTGGGGCCGCTGAAGAGGAACGAGCCGATCGGCTTGTCGCCCTTGCCCAGCCCGGAGCGCGCCATCTTGACCGAGGCCGCCAGCACTTCGAGCGCCTTGTCCTGGCCGAACACCACGCTCTTGAGGTCGCGCTCGAGCGTCTGCAGCTTGCCGCGGTCATCGTTGCTGACGTTGGCCGGGGGAATGCGCGCGATCTTCGCGACGATCTCTTCGACCTCGCTCTTGCTGATGGTCTTCTTGCGCTTGCTCGCCGGCAGGATGCGCTGCGCCGCGCCCGCTTCGTCGATGACGTCGATGGCCTTGTCGGGCAGGTGACGGTCATTGATGTACTTGGCGCTGAGCTCGGCGGCGGCCTGCAGGGCGGCCACGGCGTACTTCACGCCATGGTGTTCCTCGAAGCGCGACTTCAGGCCCTTGAGGATGTCGACGGTCTCCTGCACCGAGGGCTCGACCACGTCGACCTTCTGGAAACGACGCGACAGCGCCGCGTCCTTCTCGAAGATGCCGCGGTATTCGGTGAAGGTGGTTGCACCGATGCACTTGAGCTGGCCGCTGGAAAGCGCCGGCTTGAGCAGGTTGGACGCGTCCAGCGTGCCGCCCGAGGCCGCACCGGCGCCGATCAGGGTGTGGATCTCGTCGATGAAGAGGATGGCGTTGGGCTTGTCCTTGAGCGACTTCAGCACGCCCTTCAGGCGCTGTTCGAAGTCACCGCGGTACTTGGTGCCGGCCAGCAGCGCGCCCATGTCGAGCGAGTAGACGCTGGATTCGGCCAGGATTTCCGGCACGTCGCCCTGCGTGATGCGCCAGGCCAGGCCCTCGGCGATGGCCGTCTTGCCCACGCCGGCCTCGCCCACCAGCAGCGGGTTGTTCTTGCGCCGGCGGCACAGGATCTGGATCGTGCGCTCGACCTCGTAGTCGCGGCCGATGAGCGGATCGATCTTGCCGTCCTTAGCCATCTGGTTGAGGTTCTGCGTGAACTGCTCCAGCGGGGACGACTTCTCGTTCTTCTCGGCACCGCCCTCCTCGCCTTCGCTGGCCGAGGACTCGCTGCCCTTGGCGGCTTCCGGCGGGTCGCTCTTCTTGATGCCGTGGGCGATGAAATTCACCACGTCGAGGCGCGTCACCCCTTGTTGGTGCAGGTAGTAGACGGCGTGCGAATCCTTCTCGCCGAAGATCGCCACCAGCACGTTCGCGCCGGTGACTTCCTTCTTGCCGTTGCCGGTGGACTGCACGTGCATGATGGCGCGCTGGATGACGCGCTGGAAGCCCAGCGTCGGCTGGGTGTCCACGTCATCGGTGCCGGCGACCTGGGGCGTGTTGTCCTTGATGAAATTCGTCAGGGAGCCACGCAGGTCGTCGATGTTGGCCGAGCAGGCGCGCAGGACCTCTGCGGCGCTCGGGTTGTCCAGCAAAGCGAGCAGCAGGTGCTCCACGGTGATGAACTCGTGGCGCTGCTGACGGGCCTCGACGAAGGCCATGTGCAAGCTGACTTCCAGTTCCTGGGCAATCATGTGATTTCCTTTGCCTTGCTGTGAATTGAGACTGAGACTTCAGATGGGTTGGAAGCGGATTTATTCAACCGGTTCACTGACGCACTGCAGCGGGTGGCCCGCCTGCACCGCGGCTTCCATCACCTGATTGACCTTGGTGGCGGCGACGTCGCGCGGATAGACACCGCAAACTCCGCGCCCGTCCAGGTGGATCTTCAACATGATCTGGGTGGCCGATTCGCGGTCCTTGTTGAAAAACTCCTGAATGACGACGACCACGAATTCCATCGGGGTGTAATCGTCATTGAGCATCACGACCTGGTACATCTTCGGCGGCGCCGTCTTCTGCGGACGGCGCTCCAGCACCACGGAGTCGCCGTCGTCCCGCCGGGGCTGGACGGGCGCCGGAGGTGGCGTGGAGGGTTTTTTCGTGGCCATGAAATTCATTCTATAGAGCGGCGCCACGCCATGGCGCAGGCACAGGATTTGGCGCCGTGGCACCGGAATTCAAGGCACGGCCATGGTGACGGATGGCAGGGCAAGGTGCAAATAAAAAAATAGGTGTCGGCATCCTCGCCGAATTCGCTCGGGCCAGTGGCGGCTCCGCGACATCCCTGCCGCAATGCCCCGATGAATGGCCGTAGAATTTTGCGGCACCCTGAGGAGGCGAGAGTTTTGTCAACGACCGGCACGTCCGTCTCGTTGTTGGCAAACCTTCTGCTGGTCGGGAGGCGTTTTCCAATCACTTCCACAGAGGAATCCGTAATGAGCAAACTTCTCGCTGCCTTGGTCGCTGGCCTGTTCGCCGCTGGCGCTTACGCCCAGAACCCGCCCGGCGCTTCGGCCGAGCAAGCCCCCGTGACCAACACGCCCGGCCAAGCCAAGGCGCAAGCCAAGCGTGATGCCAAGCCCCAAGGCCAGGTCAAGCAAGCCGGTGGCGACATCAACAAGACGCCCGAAGGCGGCGCCGTCGGCACCGACAAGGCAGCCATGTCGGGCGAAAAGCGCGCCGAGAGCCGCGACCAGCGCCGCCGCAACAAGGACGGCAGCATGAAGCGCCGCAGCACCCAGGGCGGCACGCCCCAGTGATCCTGACTTCGGTCTGATCCACGAAAAGGCGCCTTCGGGCGCCTTTTTCTTTGTCTGCCCGTATGGCCCGTTCCTGACCCATGGCTGACGTGGCGGCTTCCCCTGTGCCTTTTGGCCGGCAGGCTCGGCGCCCTCGAGGCCTCGGCCACAATCGGCGCTTCGGCGGCCATCGAAACCGTCGCCCGCTGCAGGATCCATCATCGCCATGTCCCTTTCGCTTCCTGACTTCCTTCGCCCCGCCCTGCTCGCTGCGTCCCTGCTGTCGGCCGGCGCGGCACTCGCCCAGCAGCCACAGATGGACCTCGAGCGCGTCCGCATCTCGGCGGGCATGTACCAGATCGATGCCCAGGTCGCTGCCACCCCCGAACAGCGCCAGACCGGCCTCATGTACCGCAAGGAGATGCCGCAGTCCGAGGGCATGGTGTTCGTCTTCGACCAACCCTCGCCCCAGTGCTTCTGGATGAAGAACACGCTGATCCCGCTGTCGGCCGCCTTCGTGGCCGACGACGGACGCATCGTGAACATCGAGGACATGAAGCCGCAGACCACCGACAACCACTGCTCTGCCGAGCCGGTGCGTTATGTGCTCGAGATGAACCAGGGCTGGTTCGCCAAGAAGAACATCAAGAAGGGCTTCAAGCTCGGCGGCCCGCTGTTCGAGACACGTCGCTGACGTCCAGCGATCGCCCATGAAAAAGCCGACCCGGAGGTCGGCTTCTGCGTGACGGCAGGCGGTGCGATCAGCCGAAGTTCTTCGCCGCGAAGTCCCAGTTGGCGAGCTTCGCAAGGAAGGTCTCGACGAACTTGGGACGCAGGTTGCGGTAGTCGATGTAGTAGGCGTGCTCCCAGACGTCGACCGTCAGCAGCGCCTTGTCGTCGGTCGTCAGGGGCGTGCCCGCGGCACCGGTGTTCACGATGTCGACGGAGCCATCGGGCTTCTTGACCAGCCAGGTCCAGCCCGAACCGAAGTTGCCCACGGCCGACTTCGTGAAGGCTTCCTTGAAGGCATCGAAGCTGCCCCACTTGGCCTCGATGGCCTTGGCCAGCGCGCCGGTCGGTGCGCCGCCGCCTTGCGGCTTCATGCAGTTCCAGAAGAAGGTGTGGTTCCAGATCTGGGCAGCGTTGTTGTAGATGCCACCGCTGGATTTCTTGACGATCTCCTCGAGCGGCATGCTCTCGAACTCGGTGCCCTTCTGCAGGTTGTTCAGGTTGACCACGTAGGCGTTGTGATGCTTGCCGTAGTGGTACTCCATGGTTTCCTTCGAGTACTCGGGCGCCAGCGCGTCCAGGGCATACGGGAGGGGTGGCAGGACGTGTTCCATCTTGTTGCTCGTGGGTTGGTTGAAGGACGAACGATTCTAGAAAGGATTCATGCGGACCGCGTCGGACGTGGGCTTGTGGCCACTGCGTCGACCGTCAGGAACGCCTCGCCGTCGGACAGTTCGGCGCGCACCGGCTGGCCTGGCTGCAGTTGCGCGGCGCGCGTGACGGGCACGCCGTGCACATCGGCCAGCCAGGCGTAGCCGCGTTGCAGCACCAGGGCCGGGTCGAGCAGGTCCAGACGCAACGCCGCACGCGCGAGCCGTTCGTGACGGCGCGCCAACGCCGCCTCGAACCTCGCAGGCCAGTCGGCCTGCAGCGCCCGCTGCACCTGCGCGGCGCGCTCCAGTTTGGATAGCGCCGCATGGTGCATGCGCTGGGCTGCATGGCTGAGCTCCATGCGCTGGCGCGCCACCATCGTGGACGGCCGCCCCAGACGCCCCGCCGCCAGGTCCAGGCGCTGGCCGTGCACATCGAGCCGGCCGCCGACCGCGTCGCGCAGGCGTTCCTCGATCAGTTCCAGGGCGCCGAGCCACAGCTCCCGCGGCGCGGACGCGAGTTCCGCCGCGGCGGTGGGCGTGGGCGCGCGCAGGTCGGCGCAGAAATCGGCGATGGTGAAATCCGTCTCGTGGCCCACGCCGGCCACCACCGGGACCGGGCTGCGCACGATGGTGCGTGCCAGCGATTCGTCGTTGAAGGCCCAGAGGTCCTCGATCGAGCCCCCGCCCCGCACGAGCAGGATCAGATCGACGGGGGGCGACAGGGCGTACAGCGACTCCAGCGCCTGCACCAGCTCGGCGGGCGCCTGCGCGCCCTGCACCGCCGCCGGCGCAAACACCACCGGGATGTGCGGCACGCGGCGACGCAAAGCGGTCACCACGTCGTGCAGCGCGGCCGCGCCACGCGAGGTGACCAGGCCGATGCGCCGGGGCATGGTCGGCAGGCCACGCTTGCGCGCCGGGTCGAACAGGCCTTCCGCCTCGAGCTTGGCCTTGCGCTGCATGAACTGCTCGAACAGGGCGCCCTGCCCGGCGCGCCGCAGGCTTTCGACAACCAGCTGCAGGTCGCCACGTGGCTCGTACACCGCCAGCCGGCCCCGCACCTCGACCTGGTCGCCATCGCGCGGCGTGAAGTCGAGCAGCGACGCGGCGCGACGGAACATCGCGCAGCGCAGCTGGCCCGCAGCGTCCTTGAGCGAGAAGTAGCAGTGACCGCTGCCGGCGCGCGAGAAGCCGGAGATCTCGCCCTGCACCGCCACCGGATTGAAGCGCGCATCGAGGGCGTCGGCCACCGCGCGGCACAAGGCGCCGACGGCCCAGACGCGTGCACCTGCTTCGGCACGCGGGGGGTGCAGGGGCTGGAAATCGCTCATCGCGCTGCCCCCGTCGCGGCGCCGGGTCGTCCACAAGGCCGGCCGCAGGCCACCTGGCCGTGCGCCGACCGGCACGGCAGCCACGAGTTGCCGTGCAAGTCCTTGATGTGATTGAAAAAAGTGCTGCTCAAAATTCGGTCGATCTGGCGCAGGCCACGGCTGGCGTGGCTTTGGCAGAGTTGCCAAGGGGGTTAGTCACAAAGTTGTCCACAGAAACTGTGAGCGAAGTCTGACAGTGGGCGCGACCGTCTTCGCTGGGTGGGCTCGGTCATAATCGCCGCGCATTTGCGTGGCCGCCGGCCCGGAGGGACCCCCTTGTTTTCGATCATAGTTGCTGCAGGCTGGCCGATCTGGCCGCTGCTTCTCTGCTCGGTGCTGGCACTGGCGCTGGTCATCGAACGCTTCGTGAACCTCAAGACCGCCAAGGTGCTGCCGCCCAAGCTGCTGAGCGAGGCGATCAGCGTGTCGCAGGTGGGCATCCCCGGGCCCGACGTGGTCACCAAGCTGGAGCAGAACTCGGCGTTGGGAGAGGTGCTGGCAGCGGGCTTCCGCGCCGTCAACGCCAACCCGCGCTGCACCGAGGAAGACGTGCGGGTGGCCATGGAATCGACCGGCCGCGCGGTGGCGCACAAGCTCGAACGCTATCTGCCCGCCCTGGCCACGATCGCCTCCGCCGCACCATTGCTAGGCCTGCTGGGCACGGTGATCGGCATGATCGAGATCTTCGGCTCGCAATCGCCGGCCAGCGGCGGCGCCGGATCGGGCAACCCGGCGCAACTGGCGCACGGCATCTCGATCGCGCTTTACAACACCGCCTTCGGCCTGATCGTCGCCATCCCGACGCTGATCTTCTGGCGCTACTTCCGTTCGCGCGTGGACGAGTACCTGCTGAACCTCGAGCTGGCCGGCGAGCGCTTCGCGCGCCACCTGACCGCCGTGCGCAAGTAGGTTGCCGCCATGAGCCGCATGCGCTTTCGCCATGGCTCGCAGGAAGAGCCGGAGATCAACCTGATCCCGTTCATCGACGTGCTGCTGGTGGTGCTCATCTTCCTGATGCTGTCGACCACCTACAGCAAGTTCACCGAGATGGAAGTGCGCCTGCCCGTGGCCGATGCCGAGGCCCAGCGCGACCGGCCCAAGGAGATCGTCGTGGCCGTGGGCGCCGACGGCCGCTACGCCGTGAACCGGACCGTGTTGCCCGAGCGCAGCGTCGATGCGGTCACCGCAGCGCTGGCCGCCGTCGCCGGCGGCAACAAGGACAACGTCGTCATCATCAGCGCCGATGCCACCGCGGCGCACCAGTCGGTGATCACGGTGATGGAGGCTGCCCGCCGGGCGGGCCTGATGCAGATCACCTTCGCCACGCAGACCGCGGCGCAGGCCGCGCGCTGACGCACGCCGCAGGGCCGACCGCCATGCTGCAGCACGCCTGGTTGCGCCGGGGGCCGGTGGCCTGTCTGCTGTGGCCGCTCTCCCTCGCCTACCGTGCCATCGCTGCGCTGCGACGCGTGGCCTACCGCCGCGGCTGGAAGCCATCGCAGGGCGTTGGCGTGCCCCTGGTCGTGGTGGGCAATGTCGTGGCCGGCGGCGCCGGGAAGACCCCCGTGGTGATGGCGGTCGTGCGCCATCTGCAGGCGCGTGGCCTGGCCGCGGGCGTGGTTTCCCGCGGCTACGGACGCCGCACGCAGGACGCGCGTGAGGTGCATGCCGACAGCGACCCGCGCGACGTTGGCGACGAGCCGTTGCTGGTGCATCGCAGCACCGGTGCGCCGGTGGTGGTGGACCGCGACCGGGTGGCCGCCGCACAGCGGCTGCTGGCCGCCCACCCCGACCTGGACGTGATCGTGAGCGACGACGGCCTGCAGCACCTGGCGCTGCGGCGCGCTGTGGAGATCTGCGTCTTCGACGACCGCGGCGTGGGCAATGGCTGGCTGCTGCCGGCCGGACCGCTGCGCGAGCCCTGGCCACGCGAGTGCGACCTGGTGCTGCACACCGGCGAGCACCCGGCCTTCGCCGGCTTCACGGCACGGCGCGCGCTTGCCGACCACGCGCTGACGCAGGACGGCCGGCAGGTGCCGCTCGAAGCGCTGGCACGCATGCCGAACGTGGTCGCGCTGGCCGGCATTGCGCAGCCGCAGCGCTTCTTCGACATGCTTCGTGCTTGCGGTATCGAGCCCGCACGATGCGTGGCACTGCCCGACCACCACGACTTCGATCGCTGGTCGCGTCCGGCTGGCGGGCCTTTCACGCTGATCTGCACCGAGAAGGACGCCGCGAAGCTCTGGCAGGTGGCGCCCGATGCGCTGGCCGTGCCGCTGGTGTTCACCCCGGAGCCCGCCTTCTTCGCAGCACTGGACGCGCGACTATCATTTGGGCCATGAGCCCCCCTGCTTCGCACTTCGCATCTTCATTGGCCACCGACAGAGCGCACGCCTTCTCGGGGCGACTTCGCGGAGGCTGACATGGACGCCAAGCTGCTTGAACTGCTGGTCTGTCCGGTGACCAAAGGGCCGCTGACCTGGAACCCCGAGAAGCAGGAATTGGCCTCGCGCAGCGCTCGGCTGGCCTACCCGGTGCGCGACGGCATTCCCATCCTGCTGGAGAGCGAGGCGCGCACGCTGAGCGACGACGAGCTCGGGCTTTGACCGCATGGGCTTCACCGTCCTGATCCCTGCGCGGCTGGCGTCGACCCGCCTGCCCGACAAGCCCCTAGCCGACATCGCGGGGCTGCCGATGGTGGTGCGCGTCGCGCAGCGCGCGGCGCAGTCGTCGGCCTCGCGCGTGGTGGTGGCGGCCGACCATGCACGCATCGCCGAGGCCTGCCGCGAGCACGGCGTGGACGTGCTGTTGACGCGCGTCGACCATCCCAGCGGCAGTGACCGCCTGGCCGAGGCCTGCACGCTGCTCGACCTGCCCGACGACGAGATCGTGGTCAACGTGCAGGGGGACGAGCCGCTGATCGACCCGGCGCTGATCGACGCCGTGGCGCACGCGCTGGCCGCGCGCCCCGAGGTGCCGATGAGCACGGCGGTGCACGCCATCGACTCGCTGGACGACTTCACCAACCCCAACGTGGTGAAAGCGGTGCTCGACGATGCGGGGCACGCGTTGTATTTCAGCCGTGCGCCCATCCCGTGGCCACGCGACGACAGTGTGCGTGGCACGCCGGCGGCGCTTCCCGAGCCGCCGCCGCTGCGCCACATCGGCATCTACGGCTACCGCGCCGGCTTCGTGCGCCGCTTTCCGTCGCTGACGCCCGCGCCGCTGGAACGGACCGAGGCTCTGGAGCAACTGCGCGTGCTGTGGCACGGCCACCGCATTGCCGTGCACGTGAGCACGCAGGCGCCGGGACCGGGCGTCGACACGCCCCAAGACCTCGCGCGGGTACGGGCTCTGCTCGCCTGAAAACGGTGCTCCCACGGGGGCGCAAGCGCCCGGTCAGGCGGGGGGCGCATGCTATCCTCGATGCAGTGGCGCCCTGCGGCGCGCGCGGCTGTTGGGGCTGCGGCACGAATTCCAAGAAACGTCCGAGGACACCATGAGACTGATTTTGTTGGGCGCCCCTGGTGCCGGCAAAGGCACGCAAGCGGCCTTCATCTGCCAGAAATACGGCATCCCCCAGATCTCCACCGGCGACATGCTGCGCGCCGCCGTCAAGGCGGGCACGCCGCTGGGCCTGCAGGCGAAGGCGGTCATGGCTTCGGGCGCGCTGGTCAGCGACGACCTCATCATCGACCTGGTGAAGGACCGCATCGCGCAGCCCGACTGCGCGAACGGTTTCCTCTTCGACGGCTTTCCGCGCACCATCCCGCAGGCCGACGCCATGAAGGCGGCCGGCGTCAAGCTCGACTACGTGCTCGAGATCGACGTGCCCTTCACCGACATCATCGAGCGCATGAGCGGGCGCCGCTCGCACCCCGCATCGGGCCGCATCTACCACCTGCGCTTCAATCCGCCCAAGGTCGAGGGCAAGGACGACGTCACCGGTGAGGAACTGATCCAGCGCGAGGACGACAAGGAAGAGACGGTGCGCAAGCGGCTGGATGTCTACAGCCAGCAGACGCGCCCACTGGTCGACTACTACGCCGACTGGGCCCGGAAGGAGCCGGCCACCGCTCCCAAATACCGCGCCATCAGCGGTGTGGGCACGGTCGACGAGATCACGCGCCGCGCACTGGAGGCGCTGTCGAGCTGAGGCGGCCTCCCCGCACGCCAAAAGCCACCGCATGCGGTGGCTTTTTTTATGATCGCCCGGCCCGCGGCAGGGCTCAGCCCTGCATGAGCGACAGCATCAGGGCGATGCGCGCCTTGACCGGGCTCAACGCGCCCGCGTCCCGCAGCGCATGCCGGGCGCCCGGCACGATCTGGCCGAAGGCGCAGCGCGTGGCGCGCACGACGCTGATGCCCGCAGCCTCCGCGCGCAGCAGCGCCTGCTCCAGGGTGGCATGCACGCTGCCGTTGCCGGTGGCAGCGACCACCAGTCCCTGCACCGCCTCCACGGCACCCCCCTCGCGCTCGCGCACCAGCAGATCGACCAGCGCCGCGCCCGCACCGGCGTGGCTCGTCACGATCTCCACGCGGGGCCACGAAACGGCCAAGGCCGCCTTCCGCATCGATTCGCGTGCCTGCCCGGCGGGCGTTGTGGGCCAGCTTCGCGCCTGGCGCAGCCGCCCTTCCTCGATGTAGCCGACCGGCCCCATGTCGCCCGAAGAAAAGGCGTCGACCCGGTAAGGGTGCACCTTCTGCACGTCCGGAGCGCCATGGACCGTGCCCGCGCACACGACGGTGACGCCCTGGACGCCGGGCATCGCGGCCAGGGCGATGGCATCGCGCAGGTTCTGCGGGCCGTCCGGCACCAGTGCCGACGCCGGCCGCATGGCACAGGTGAGCACCACGGGCTTGGACGCCGCCAGCACCTCATGAAGGAAGAAGGCCGTTTCCTCGAGTGTGTCGGTCCCGTGCGTGACGACCACGCCCGCCACCTCGTCCTGCGCCAGCCAATGGACGCAGCGCGCGGCCAGCGCGTGCCACACGCGCGCATCCATGTCCTTGCTGTCGATGTTGGCCACCTGCTCGGCGCAGAGCGCCACACCCGGGACCTCCAGCCCCTCGATCAGGTCGGACACGCTGACCTCGCCCGCCGTGTAACCCACGTTGTCGCCGGCGCCACGGGCGCGGCCCGCGATCGTCCCGCCCGTGCCCAGCACCACCACACGGGCGGTGCGCTCCTTCTTTTCGCCGGTCGTCATCGTTTGCTTGCCAATCGATTGGAAACTGGTTAAAAATACAGTTACTGGATGAACAGCCAGTGGATGCACCCAGCGGCGGCCGCGAGCCGCCGAGCCCCGGTCACACCCCAAGGAGCCGTTTGCATGCTCAACCTGCCCGCCTCGCCTTTCGCCGTGAAGCTTACCGCCCGCCAGCAGCAGATCCTCGACCTCATCCAGGCTGCCATCGCTCGCACGGGCGCCCCGCCCACGCGTGCCGAGATTGCCGCCGAGCTCGGCTTCAAGTCGGCCAACGCCGCCGAGGAGCACCTGCAGGCCCTGGCGCGCAAGGGCGTCATCGAGCTCGTGAGCGGCACCTCGCGCGGCATCCGACTGCGCGGCGACGCGCTGCGCTCGCTGCAGGAGTCCCGCCATCGCGACGGCGGGCAGCTCTCGCTGGCCCTGCCCGGCATGGCCCAGCTGGCCTTGCCACTGATCGGCCGTGTGGCCGCCGGCTCTCCCATCCTGGCCCAGGAACATGTGGACCAGACCTACTACGTTGAGAACACGCTGTTCCAGCGCAAGCCCGACTACCTGTTGAAGGTGCGCGGCATGTCGATGCGCGACGCCGGCATCATGGACGGCGACCTGCTCGCGGTGCAAGCCACCAAGGAAGCACGCAACGGCCAGATCATCGTCGCCCGGCTCGGCGAGGAAGTGACCGTCAAGCGCCTCAAGCGCAACAAGGACGTGGTTGAACTCCACGCCGAGAACCCCGACTACCCCACCATCGTGGTCGAGCCCGGCGAGCCCTTCGAGATCGAAGGCCTGGCCGTCGGGCTCATCCGCAACACGATGCTGATGTAACGCCGCACAACAGCCGTATCAGGTGGCGGGCGTATGGCGAAACGGCCATCACCCTGCTGCGGCTGTCCGCTTGCCGAATCCTGCCTGTGTTCCACCCCTTTATCTCAGGAGTTCACATGGGAATCGCACTGCTCGCAATCGCCGACCTCTTCACCCCTCTTCAATCGCTTGCCAGCCGCTGGATGCCGGCGCGCGCCGGCCGCCGCGCGGCCTCCGCCGGGCTGCGCTACGTCACCGTCCACCCCGCCTGCGGCGCACGCGCCGGGGCTGCCGCCCACCCTGCAGCGGCACGGCCTCAGCGCGTGGTGCGCGTCGTACGCATCGTGGAGCGTGGGCAGCCGGCGCAGGCCGAAGGGCGCGTCGTGATTTCGGGCCGCATGGCCGACGTGTGCGCCGAACTGGAGCGCCTTGCCGCGCTCGAGGCTGCGGGTGCGGCAGCCGCGTCCAAGCAACTGCACTGAGCGACGTCCTCGCCTGCCGTGCCCGGGCTGAGGGCACAGCGCAGGCGAGTGCCACATGGCGCAGCACCAGGCTGTGCCATGTGCATCGCGGGCCAGCTGCCGCCCAAGCCCAAGGCACAATGGGCAGCCATGAACATTGTGATCTTGGACGACTACCAGGATGCTGTGCGTAAGCTGCGCTGCGCCGCCAAGCTCGACGCCTACGCGGCGAAGGTCTACACCAACACCGTCAAGGGCATCGGGCAGCTTTCCGTCCGGCTCAAGGACGCCGACGTGATCGTGCTCATCCGCGAGCGCACGCAGATCACGCGGCAGCTTGTCGAGAAGCTCCCCAAGCTCAAGCTGATTTCTCAGACCGGCCGCGCCGGCTCGCACATCGACATCAACGCCTGCACCGAATTCGGCGTGGCGGTGGCCGAAGGCAGCGGTTCGCCGCTCGCTCCCGCCGAGCTCACCTGGGCGCTGATCATGGCGGCCATGCGGCGCCTGCCGCAGTACATCAGCAACCTCAAGCACGGCGCGTGGCAACAGTCCGGGCTCAAGTCCGCGTCGATGCCGCCCAACTTCGGGCTCGGCTCGGTGCTCAAGGGCAAGACCCTGGGCATCTGGGGCTACGGGCGCATCGGCCAGCTCGTGGCGCGCTACGGGCAGGCCTTCGGCATGCAGGTGGTGATCTGGGGCCGCGAGGGCAGTTGCAGCAAGGCGCGATCCGACGGCTTCCAGGTGGCGGCGAGCCGCGAAGCACTGTTCGAGCAGTCCGACGTGCTGTCGGTCCACCTGCGGCTGAACGACGAGACCCGCGGGCTGGTGCGGTTGGAAGACCTCATGCGGATGAAGCCCACCGCCCTGTTCGTGAACACCTCGCGCGCGGAGCTGATCGAGTCCGACGCATTGCTCGCGGCGCTCAACCGCGGCCGGCCGGGCCTGGCGGCGATCGATGTCTTCGAGAGCGAGCCGCCGCTGCAGGGCCATGCGCTGCTGCGGCTGGAGAACTGCATCTGCACGCCTCACATCGGCTACGTCGAGCAGGAGAGCTACGAGATGTACTTCGGCCAGGCCTTCGACAACGTCGTGAGCTTCATCCGGGGCAACCCGACCAACATCGTCAACCCGGGCGCGCTGCAAGTTCGCCGCTGAGGCGTCGCCGCCCCGCTTCCGATGGGGCCGCGCAGCGTCAGCGTTTGAGCGAACCCGGCTTGATCGATTCCTCGATCTCGGGGTCGAAGAGTTCCAGGTCGGGCAATTGCGCCGACGGAGCGTCCGGTGGCACGGCAGCGAGTTCGGTGGACGGCTGGTCCAGCGCCGAGGGCTCGATCACCGGCAGCGCAGGCGCCTGTTCGGCCGCGGCGCGCCGCAGCGCGGACGGAATCGTGTCGACACCCGCCATGTCCAGGTCGTTCAGGTCGAAATCCAGCGAGGCCGTGAGCGGGTGCGGCGGGCGCGTGGGCTGGAAGTCCGGATGCCGCGGCTCCACGAGCGCGGTGTCGCGCACCAGCGACTGTGGCGTGGTCGGCAGTTCGACCGCAGACGTCGGCAGGGCCATGGGCAGCGTCTCGTGCTGCTGGTGGCGCATCAGCACCTCGGCCAGCGACGGGCGCTGGGAGTCGCCGCCGGCAGGCTGTTCCTGGGCCATCGCATAAAGCATCAGCAGTTCGCGGTAGGCGGCGAGGTCGAAGGTCGGCTGGCCGTCTTCGCCCGGCCGACGGAACAGCAGTTCCTCGATGACCGGCAGCGACTCGGGGCCCGGCCAGTGCTCCTCGATGCGCTGCAGCACCTCGTTGTGGTGGTCCAGCGGCCGGCCCGCGTCCTGGTGGAAATCGTCGAAGGACGGCACACGCACATTCAGCGCCTGTTGGCACTGCCGGCGCACGCGCTCGTAGTCGAGCATCCGGCCCAGGCTGTGGAAGATGCGCAGCAGTTCGAGGTATGCAAGGGCACTGGTGTCCGGATGGTCGGCCACGTACTCCGACAGCACCGCGATGGCCTGCTCGTGCTGCCCCAGCGACAGGAAGAATTCGGCCTGCTGCTGCACGTCGAACAGCTCTTCGGTGTTGACCGACCGGGAAACTGCAGGCGCCTCCCCGGCGACGGTCGGCGTATCGAAGTCGGCGTGCGCCGGCACGGTATCGGACGGGTCCGCACCACGAGGCGCATCCGGGTCGATGAACCCGGCGGGAGTTCCCTGCAACGACGAGGCGGCCGCCACGGCACCGGCAGCGCCTCCGGCGGCCAGGGCGCGGGCGGCCCCTGCGCTGTCCTCGCCAGGGAAGGTATCGGGAGCATCGTCGAGCCCGCCGAACTGCGACGGCCGGACCGGCGTCGACGGCCCGCCACCTTCGGGCCACCACACCGACTGCGCGGCACGGCGCGATGCGAGCCACATCCAGACCAGCGCAGCGAGGGCGAGCAGCAACAGCGCGATGAGCGCGTAGACCAGCGGGTTGCTGTAGCGGCTTTCCCGCGCGGCGGCCAGTTCACGACGCATCTCGAGCAGCGTCTGCTCGTTGCGGGCCGTCTGCTCGCGCAGGGAGGCCAGCGCCTGCTCCAGCGCCAGGGTCCGTTGTGCGTCACGCACCGCCTCGGGCGTCGGTGCCGGTGCCACCGCCGGTGCAGGCGCGCTGGCGGCAGATTGCGCAGGCACGGCGGCACCCTCGTTGCGCGCCGGCTCGCTCGCGGACGCTGCGGGCGCTGTTGCAGCCGTGGCGGGCGCCTGGCCCGGCGACGACGGCTGGCCCGCGGCGGCAGCCGTCGGCGCCGAAGCCTGCGGCACGCGTGGCGCAAGCGGCGCCAGCGCATCGACCTGCAGACGACCGCCCGACGAGGACGCGGCGGCGCCGCTCGCGCGTGCCGGGGGCGCAGCGCGCCGCCGCGCAGCAGGCTCGGCGTTCTCACGCTCGGGCGTGACGCTGCGGGCGGTCCGTGCAACCGCGGCCGGTGCGCTTGCGCGACGTCGCTCGGCACTCCCCTCCCCAGCGCCACCGGTGCGCGCTGCGCGCGAAGTCCGCACGGAGGAAGAAGCCGGCGCCGCGGCGTTGGGCCCGCCGGCCGATCCGACTCGCGGCTCGAAGGAAGCCAGGGGCGCGTCGACGGGTGGCGGATCCGCCAGCAGCACGACCTGGCGGGTCGAGGTCGCCGAACAACCGGCCTTGACCGTCAATGTGACGATGGGCTCCTCCACCGCGCGGCTGGTGCGCACGCGCAGCCTGGGCGCATCGGGCGCCGTACCGGGCTCGAGCGATACGCTCACCCCACGCTCGTCCATGGAAGCGTCTCCCTGCAGCACCTCGACCTGCGGACAGATCGAGCCGCCGACCTCGCTGCCGTCGAGCGTGAGCGGGATGACGATGTTGAGTGGCTTGCCGATCCACGCGGCTCCCTGCGGACGGCCGATCGTCAGCGCGGACGCGGGAAGCACGAACCCGAGTACAAACAGGGTCGCCGCAGCGTGACGGAGTCGCACAATCGTGGGTTGCCAGGTAGAGGTCAAAAGTAGACACATTTTGACACCAACATCAACAAAGTACATCTTTGGGACACATTTAAGAAGATGAACGCGAAATTTTCGTCGACCGCCATCGTAGGCACTGGCGCCATGGGCCGGGGCATCGCTCAGATCGCCGCACAGGCCGGCAGCACCGTCTGGTTGCTCGATGCCCAGGACGGAGCAGCAAAAAAGGCCGTTGGCGCCATCGTCGCCCAATGGGACAGGCTGGTCGAGAAAGGACGGCTCGATCCGGCCCAACGTGACGCCTATGCGACACAGTTGCGCCCCGTCGAGGCCCTTTCGGAGCTCAAGGGATGCGATCTCGTCATCGAAGCCATCGTCGAGAAGCTCGACGTGAAGCGCCAGCTCTTCAAGGAGATTGAGGAGGTGGTTTCGCCGGACGCGGTGCTGGCGACCAACACCTCCTCGCTGTCGGTCACCGCCATCGCAGCCGGCCTGCGTCATCCGGGCCGCTTTGCCGGCTTTCACTTCTTCAACCCCGTGCCGCTCATGAAGGTGGTCGAGGTGGTCGCCGGCTTCAAGACCGAAGCGGCGGTCTGCGATCGCCTGCGCGAGTACGCGCGGCAGATGGGCCACAGTGCCGTGCTGGCCCAGGACACGCCGGGCTTCATCGTCAATCACGCGGGCCGGGGCTACGGCACCGAGGCACTGCGAATCGTCGGCGAGGGCGTGGCCGATTTCGCGACCATCGACCGCATCCTCAAGGACCAGGCCGGCTTCAAGCTTGGCCCCTTCGAACTGATGGACCTCACGGCGCTGGACGTCTCGCACCCGGTGATGGAGTCGATCTACCGGCAGTACTACGACGAGCCGCGCTTTCGGCCGAGCGTGATCACCGCACAGCGCCTGGCGGCCGGGGCACTGGGCCGCAAGACCGGCGAGGGCTTCTACCGCTACAACGACGGCGCAGCCACCGTGCCCGCAGAAGCACCCGTGCCGGCGGTCGATGCGCTGCCGCCGGTGTGGGTCCCGCCGCGCGCCACGCGACGCGCCGAACTGCTGCGCCTGGTCCACACGCTCGGGGCCCAGCTCGAAACGGGTGCCGCACCCTCGTCGCAGGCGCTGATCGTCGTCGCGCCGCTGGGCTTCGACATCACCACCGTCGCCGCCGTCGAGCGGCTCGATGCCACGCGGACGGTCGGCATCGACATGCTGGTGGACGACGCCGCGACGAAGCGCCGCGTGCTGGCCACCAACCCCGCCACGCGGCGCGACATGCGCGATGCCGCGCACGCGCTCTTTGCGCGCGACGGAAAGGCCGTGAGCGTGATCCGCGACAGCGGCGGCTTCGTGACGCAACGCGTGCTCGCCACCATCGTCAACATCGCCGCCGACATCTGCCAGCAGCGCATCTGCACGCCGGCCGACCTGGAGACCGCGGTCACGCTCGGGCTGGGCTACCCCCAGGGGCCGCTGGCCATGGGCGACCTGTACGGCCCGACGAACATGCTCGAGGTGCTGTTCAACCTGCAGACCGTGTACGGCGATCCGCGCTATCGCCCCAGCCCCTGGCTGCGCCGCCGCGGCGCGCTGGGCCTGAGCCTGAAGCACGAAGAAGAATGACAAGCGTGCCAGACAGCACACGCGAGACAGAGACAAGACGATGACCGCAGAACTCAAGAGCACCAGCGAAGGCCGCACCATGGTGCTGACGCTGTCCAACCCGAGTCAGCGCAACGCGCTGGGCCCCGAGATGTACGCCGCCGGCGTCGAGGCCCTGGGCGGCGCCGAAAGCAACCCGGACGTGCGCTGCGTCGTCATCGTCGGTGAGGGCGCCTGGTTCTGCGCCGGCGGCTCGCTGCAGCGGCTGCAGGCCAACCGCGAGCACGACCCGCAGGTGCAGGCCGAGAGCATCGAGGCGCTGCACAGCTGGATCGACGCGATCCGCACCTTCCCCAAGCCCGTGATCGCCGCCGTCGAAGGCGCTGCCGCGGGTGCCGGCTTCTCGCTCGCGATGGCCTGCGACTTCGTGGTCTCGGCGCGCGATGCGGTCTTTGCCGCCTCGTACAGCAACGTGGCCCTGTCGCCCGACGGCGGACTCAGCTGGCACCTCGCACGGGCGCTGCCGCGGCAGCTCGCCAGCGAGTGGCTCATGAAGGGCGAGCGCATCGCGGCGACGCGCCTGCACGAGCTGGGGCTGGTCAACGAGCTGACCGATGCCGGCCATGCGCTGAGCGCGGCGATGAACCTGGCGCGCGGCCTGGTCGAGCGCGCGCCGAATGCCCTCGCCAGCATCAAGGAGCTCATCAGCGAAGCGCGCGGCTGCGGGTTGAACACGCAGCTCACGAGCGAGCGCGACCACTTCGTGCGCAACCTGCATCATGCGAATGCCGGCATCGGCATCGCCGCCTTCCTCGCCAAAAGCAAGCCGCAGTTCGAATAGGCCGCACGGCGGCGCTGCACCGCGAGCGGCCGAGGTCGCTCGTGCGACAACCCCTTCCCATCCAGTCGCGGAAAAGACAGACCAATGGACGACCCCATTCTTACCATCGATGAAAGAGAAGCGATCAACGGTGGTCGCTGGTTCACTTCACTTTCACCCTCGCTGCGGCACGACATCCTCCGATGCGCTTTCGTCAGACGCTACAAGGACGGCGAACTCATCGCCGCACGCGGCGATCCACCCGATTCGTGGATCGCCTGCGCGAAGGGTGCAGTGCGCGTGAGCTCGACGGCCGTGTCGGGCAAGCAAGTCACACTGACCTATGTGGAGCCCGGCATCTGGTTCGGCGACGTCGCGATGTTCGACGGGGACCGCCGCACGCACGACGCCTATGCGCATGGCGAGACCACCATCCTGTGCGTGGCACGCGCCGACTTCCAGAAGATTTTGTCCTCGCACGTCGAGCTGTACGAGGCGTTGATGCGGCTGCAGGCGCGGCGCATCCGCACGCTGTTCGGCCTGGTGGAAGACCTCAACACCCTGCCCTTGCGTGCACGGCTGGCCAAGCAACTGGTGCACCTGGTGCGCAGCTACGGCGTGCCCAACCTGGCCGACGGCAGCCAGACCCGCATCGGTCTGCAACTGGCGCAGGAAGAACTCGCGCAGTTGCTCGGTGCCTCGCGCCAGCGCGTCAACCAGGAGCTGAAGTCGATGGAGCGCGAAGGTGCGATCCGCATCGAGCCGGCCGGCCTGGTGGTGCTCGATCGCGATGCGCTCATGCGCATTTCGCAGGCCGACGACTGACGCACGCGGCGACCTGAACGAACAACAAGCTTTCGAGACATGACGCAGGATTTCAGCAACTTCATCGGCACGCGCGCCGTCTCCTCCCAGCACGCCTTCGACACCGACGCGCTGTCGAGCTGGCTGGCTACGCACCTCGATCGCTTCCAGGGGCCGCTGACGGTCGAGATGTTCAAGGGCGGGCAGTCGAATCCCACCTACAAGCTCGTCACGCCGCAGCGCAGCTACGTGATGCGCGCCAAGCCGGGGCCGGTCGCCAAGCTGTTGCCGTCCGCGCATGCCATCGAGCGCGAGTACAAGGTCATGAAGGGCCTGGCCGGTACCGATGTGCCCGTGCCCGCGATGTACTGCCTGTGCGAGGACGAATCCGTCATCGGCCGCGCCTTCTACGTCATGGAGTGCATGGAAGGCCGCGTGCTCTGGGACCAGTCCCTGCCCGGCTTCAGCAATGCCGAACGGGCCGCGTACTACGACGAGATGAACCGCGTCATCGCGGCCCTGCATACGGTCGACTTCGCCGCGCGCGGCCTGGCGGACTACGGCAAGCCCGGCAACTATTTCGAGCGGCAGATCGGCCGCTGGAGCAAGCAGTACAAGGCCTCGGCCGACGGTGCCGGCGAGCTGTCGCAGCCCATCGAGGAGATGGAGCGCCTGATCGACTGGCTGCCCACGCACATGCCGGCCAGCGCGCGCGACGAGAGCAAGGTCTCGATCGTGCATGGCGACTACCGGCTGGACAACGTGATGTTCCATGCCACCGAGCCCCGCATCATCGCCGTGCTCGACTGGGAGCTGTCGACACTGGGCCATCCGCTGGCCGACTTCAGCTACCACTGCATGTCGTGGCACATGCCGCCCACGACGGGCCGCGGCATCGGCGGCGTCGACGTCGCCTCGCTCGGCATCCCGACCGAGGCAGAGTACATCCGCCGCTACTGCGAACGCACCCGCATCAGCACACCCGAGGCGCTCGCGCCCGACTGGAACTTCTACCAGGCCTACAACCTGTTCCGCATGGCCGCGATCCTGCAAGGCATTGCCAAGCGCGTCGAGGCAGGCACCGCCTCGAGCGAGCAGGCCGTGGCCTCCGCCCGCGGCGCGCGGCCGATGGCCACGATGGCCTGGCAGTTCGCCCAAAAGGCCTAAGGCCCTTTCCCACCTCCCTACCCCACCCCCAGGAGACACCATGGACTTCGACTTTTCGGCCAAAACCAAGGAGCTCCAGAAGCGCGTGAGCGACTTCATGGACGCGCACATCTTCCCGGCCGAAGCCGAGTACACGGCCGAGCTGGCCGCCAACACGGCGGCAGGCAAGCGCTGGTCTGCGCTGCAGGTCATCGAAGGGCTCAAGGAAAAGGCGCGCGCCCAGGACCTCTGGAACCTGTTCCTGCCCAACGACACGGCCGAGATCGCCAAGAAGAAGGGCGGCGGCCTGACCAACATGGAGTACGCGCCGCTGGCCGAACTGATGGGCCGCGTGCCATGGGCCTCGGAGGTCTTCAACTGCTCGGCGCCCGACACCGGCAACATGGAAACCATCGCCCGTTACGGCACCGACGAGCACCGCGAGCGCTGGCTGCAGCCGCTGCTGGACGGCAAGATCCGCTCGGCCTTCGCGATGACCGAACCCGAGGTGGCCTCCAGCGACGCGACCAACATCTGCACGCGCATCGAGCGCCAGGGCGACGAATACGTCATCAATGGCCACAAGTGGTGGATTTCCGGCGCGGCCGACCCGCGCTGTTCGGTGTTCATCACCATGGGCAAGAGCGACCCGGACGGCCCGAAGCACTCGCAGCAGAGCATGGTCCTGGTGCCCGCCGATGCCAAGGGAATCCGCATCGTGCGCCCGCTCAACGTGCTGGGTTACGACGATGCACCGCACGGCCACGTCGAGATGTACTTCGAGAACGTGCGCGTGCCCGTGACCGACATCCTGCTGGGCGAGGGCCGTGGCTTCGAGATCGCGCAGGGCCGCCTCGGCCCCGGGCGCATCCACCACTGCATGCGCCTGATCGGCCTGGCCGAGCGCGCGCTCGAACTCATGTGCCGCCGCGCATCGTCGCGCGTCGCCTTCGGCAAGACGGTGGCGCAGCAGACGGTGACGCAGGAACGCATCGCCGAGGCCCGCTGCAAGATCGACATGGCCCGCCTGCTCACGCTCAAGGCCGCCTGGCTGATGGACGTGGCTGGCAACAAGGTTGCCAAAACCGAGATCGCGATGATCAAGGTGGTGGCGCCCAGCATGGCCTGCCAGGTGATCGACTGGGCCATGCAGGTGCACGGCGGCGGTGGCATGTGCGACGACTTCCCGCTCGCCTACGCGTATGCGGGCGCCCGCACGCTGCGCTTTGCCGACGGCCCGGACGAGGTGCACCGCAACGCGATCGCCAAGTGGGAACTGGGCAAGTACTCGACGGACAAGCGCGAGAGCGCGCCGCCGGTCACCCGCTTCTGAGCCAGCCTATTCGGCGCGCTCCATCTTTCATGGCAACGGCCGCCGGCCCGCAAGGGTCGGCGGCTTTTCTTCCTGAAACCGGCGGCCGTCAGGCCGGGAGCAATTTGGAGCGGATGAAGCGCGCGCCACGCTGCAGGCGGCGCAGGCGCTCGCGCAGGCTCACGGGCCGCTCGTAGGCGCCGAGCCTCGGGCGGTAGCGCAATGCCCAGGCCTGCCGCATGAAAGGGGCGTTGGCCCGCACGGGCGTACCCGGGCCGCTTTCGCCGGCCAGGTAGTTGCCGTCGTAGGAGCGCAGCATCAGGAGGCCGTCCCGCAGGGGCACGCTGTGGAACAGCGCAGCAGGCCCGGGCTGCTCAACCAGCCGCACCACATCGTCCTGCCGCGCATCGACGCTCAGGGAGTGCCCCTTCGGACTGCGCAGCCCGACACGGCCGAGTCCATGGTCTTCCAGACGGAGCTGCAATGCTGCCGTCTCCGGACCACGCACCCAGCGAAGCGCTTCGCCGGGCGCGTCGGTGCCAGACAGCCAGGCGCCGGCCGGGCTGCGCAGCGCGAAGCTGTCGTCCAGCGCGGTGGTCAGGCGGGGGTCGTCGATCTCGTCCAGGCCGACGAAGCGGTAGCCCATGCCTTGCAGCCGCGGCACGAGCGACCGGGTGAGTTCGAGCGTGCGGCTGCGCTCGGCCACGACGTCCATGTCGGCCACGCTGTCGTGCATGACCACGATGCCGCTGCCGTGGCGCTCGATCTGCGCCAGATACTGCTGCTCGGCCTCCTCCACCGACTGCCCCAGCCGCCAGCAATGGCAGTCGATGCCGGGCACTTCCCAGTACACCGGGCCCACGTGCCCGAGCGAACTGCGCAGGTCGATGTTGAGTTCGTCGGCCACTTCGGGCGACCACTTGCCGTAGGTCGCGCGCAGGAAGACCCGCCCGTCGCGGCTGTAGCGACGGATGAGCCCGTCCGTGCGGATGACCTGCTCGCGCACGTCGCCCCCGGCAGCCACGTAGTACGGCATGTCGGGGTGGTCGTAGGTGTGGTTGCCGATGATGTGGCCCGCCGCGTGCAGGCCAGCCAGCACTTCGGGGTGTTGCTCGGCATATTTGCCGACAACGAAGAAGGTCGCGCGTACCCCGCGCTCGGCGAGGAAAGCGCCGATGGCGGCACTGTCCGGGCCCGGACCGTCGTCATAGGTCAGGCACAGCGTGCGCTCGGGAAGACGCAGCCCCGCGATGCTGCCGCGCTCTAGCATGGCTGGCTGGCCTGCGGACTTACCTGCTCGCGTGCGCCGAGGACGCGCTCGAACACCCGCAGGTACTGGCTGGCCACGTGGGGCCGCATGTGGCGATCGAGGAACAGGCCGCGCTCCGCCGTCCTGGGCTCGCCTTCGTCGAGCGCACGCTCCATCAGGCGGTGCAGACCGATCCGGTCGCCCATCGCGAAGGTGGCGGCATGGCCGGCGACGGCCTCGGGCAGGCCGCCCGCTTCAGCCACGATCATGCGGCAGCCGCAGGCCAGCCCCTCGAGGGCCACGATGCCGAAACCTTCGGGCCCGGTCGAAGGAACGACCATCGTGCGGTGCCGGTTCAGGCAGCGCGCCAGCGCTTCGCCTTGGAGGTAGCCGCTGAACCGGATGCGGTCCTGCAGCCGCAAGGTTTCGACCTTGGCGCGCAGCCTGTCGTAGTCCTCGCCTTCGCCCACCACGGTGAGCGTGAAGGGCCGCTGGATCAGCCGGCAGGCATCGATCAGCATGTCGCAGCCCTTCTGCGGCACCAGGCGGCCGACGAAGACGAAGTCGCGATCGCGCCGCTCGTCCGGATACGCCCGGAAGACCGAGTCGTCGTAGCAGTTGTAGATGACGTCCGAATCGGTCCCCACCACTCGCGACACGCTGGCGCTGACCGCCACGTTGCGGGTGGCATGGCGCACCATGCGGCGCTTGATGCGGGTCTTCAGGCCATTCCCCTGGGTGAGGTGGAAGTCGTTGTGCGACACGACCCACTTCTTGAAAGGATTGAATGCAAACAGCCAGGCGCCCTTGAGCGTGATGTTCGGCATGTAGACCAGGTCGGCCCAGCAGAACAGCTGCAGCTGCTTCCAGCGCCGGCTCGAATGCACGATCTCGATGCCGTACAAGGGCGGCGCGTCGCCCTGCGCCTGCTCGGTCACCACCTTGACGTCGTGGCCCGCCCGGATGAACTCGCCCGCCAGCATGCGGGTATGGTTCTCGATGCCGCCGATGGCCGGATAGAAAACCGAGCTGTAGATCAGAATCTTCACGACCGGCGCCCCTTGAACTCTTGTTGAACATGGTGAGCACGCCGGTGTAGCGGTTGTTCTGGGGGCGCTCGTTGCCGCGAAGTGTAAAGAATCGTTCAGGCTCCGTTCAGGGAAAACTGGATCGTCCGACCCACCAAGCAGGATTTATGCCGCGGACGCGCACAAACGTGTTAGGGACTTTTTTCTTACCCGGATATCGTTCACAACGGCTTCTGCAGAAAGAGCGCCTGCCCGAAAGCCGGGTCGAGCTGGTAGCCGGCGAATCCCTCGCGCGCGTAAGCCCGCAATGCGGGCCGGTTGCCCGAAAGCACCTCGAGCGTGAGCTTGCAGGCGCCGCGGCGGCGTGCCTCCTCTTCCACGCGCGCCAGCATCCGCTGCGCCACGCGCTGGCCGCGATGGCCTGCCTTCACCACCACGTCGTGCAGATTGACCAGGGGCCGGCAGGCGAAGGTGGAGAAACCCTCCATACAATTGACGAGACCGATCGCCTGATCATCGTCGAAAGCCAGCACGCTGAAGGCTTGCGGCCGCTCGGCGAGCGCCTGGGGCAACGCGGCCTTCACCGCCGGGGACAGTGGCGTGCCGCCGCCGGCGGGATCGCGCGCGTAGTGGTCGAGCAGTTCGACCAGCGCGCGTGCATGGACGGGGTTGCGGTACTCGGCCAGGCAGACGTCGATCACACCGACTCCAGGGCGCGCTGCAGCACAGGCACCGCGACCACGACGGCATCATGGGGTCGGGCCTCGTCTCGGGTGGTGACCACGGCCATCACACCGGCTTTGCGGACGCACCGGGCTGGACGGTGGCCGCGATGCGGCGCGCGCAGGCCTCGGCCAGTTCGGCATCGCGCGCCTCGACCATCACGCGCAGCAGGGGCTCGGTGCCGCTCGCGCGGATCAGCACGCGGCCCGCATCGCCGAGTTCGGCCTCGGCCTGCGCCGTCGCCTGGGCCAACGCCGGATTGCTCTTCCAGTCCTGGCCATCGGCCAGGCGCACGTTGATGAGGGTCTGGGGAAATAGCCGCACCCCGCCCAGCAGATCGGCCACGCCCTTGCCACTGCGCACGACGGCCTGCAGCACCTGCAGGGCGCTCACGAGTCCGTCGCCGGTGGTGTGGCGGTCCAGCGCGAGCAGGTGTCCCGATCCTTCGCCCCCGAGCAGCCAGCCACGCCGGTCGAGCTCCTCCAGCACGTAGCGGTCGCCGACCTTGGCGCGCACGAATTCGATCTCGGCGCGACGAAAGGCCATTTCGACCGCCTTGTTGGTCATCAGGGTGCCGACCACGCCCACCGGCTTCTCGCCCCGCGCGATACGGTCGGCAACCATGAGGTAGAGCAGTTCGTCGCCGTTGAAGAGGCGCCCGCTGCCGTCGACCAGCTGCAGACGGTCGGCATCGCCGTCGAGCGCGATGCCGTAGTCGGCGCCCTGGGCCTTCACGGCCTCGATCAACGCTTCGGGATGGGTTGCGCCCACGCCCTTGTTGATGTTCAGGCCGTCGGGCTGTACGCCGATGCTGGTCACGTCGGCGCCGAGTTCGTGGAAGACGTTGGGTGCGACCTGGTAGGCCGCGCCGTGGGCCGCGTCGACCACCAGCTTCAGGCCACGCAGGCTCAGGTCGTTGGGAAAGGTGCTCTTGCAGAACTCGATGTAGCGGCCTGCCGCATCGTCCAGCCGCCGCGCGCGGCCGAGGGCGGCCGAGTCGACCCACAGGGGCGGCTCCGCCAGCGCGGCCTCCACAGCCTCCTCCCAGTCGTCCCCGAGCTTGGTGCCCTGGGCGCTGAAGAACTTGATGCCGTTGTCGGGGTAGGCGTTGTGGCTGGCGCTGATCACCACCCCCAGGCTCGCACGCTGCGCCCGCGTCAGGTACGCAACGCCCGGCGTGGGCAACGGGCCGAGCAGCACGACGTTGACGCCAGCCGAATTGAAGCCCGATTCGAGGGCCGATTCGAGCATGTAGCCCGAGATGCGCGTGTCCTTGCCGATCAGCACCGTGGGTCGCGCTTCGCTGCGCTTGAGCACGCGGCCCACGGCGTGCGCCAGGCGCAGCACGAAGTCCGGCGTGATGGGTGCCTTGCCCACCGTGCCGCGGATGCCATCGGTGCCGAAATACTGTCTTGTCATCGTCCTTGCCTTTCCTCTTCTTGTTCTGGTCTGTCTTCGCTCGCCGCATCTTCCGCGGCCTGCCAGACCGCCAGAGCCTGGACGGTCAGCCGCACATCATGCACCCGGACGATGCGCGCCCCCCGCTCCACCGCCATCAGCGCTGCGGCCACGCTGGGGACGAGGCGTTCTGCCGGCGACTCGATGCCGGTGACGGCACCGAGCGAGGACTTTCGCGACCAGCCGGCCAAAAGGGGGAAGCCCGCGGCGACCAGTTCGCGCTGCCGCGCCAGCAAGGCGAAATTCTGCGCCACCGTCTTGCCGAAGCCGATGCCGGGGTCCAGCACGATCCGGGTCGGATCGACGCCCTGGGCGCATGCGGCCCGGGCAGCGTTCGCCAGGAATGAAAGCACCTGAGGCACCACATCGCCCCGCATCGGCGCGACCTGCATCGTCTGCGGATCGCGGTGCATGTGCATCAGGCACACCCCGCACGACGGATGCGCGGCGACCACCTCCGCCGCGCCCGGACGGCGCAGCGCCCAGATGTCGTTCACGATGTCGGCACCCAGGTCGAGCACTGCGCGCATCACCTCGGGCTTGTAGGTGTCGACGGAGATCGGCACCTGGAGCCGCACGGCCTCGCGCACCACCGGCAGCACGCGCGCCAGCTCCTGCGCGAGCGGCACCGCCGGGCTGCCGGGCCGCGTCGATTCGCCACCGATGTCGAGGATGTCGGCGCCGGCAGCGAGCAGTTCCTCGCCATGGCGAAGGGCCGCCGAGGTGGACCCGTGTGCGCCGCCATCGGAAAAGGAATCGGGCGTGACGTTGACGATGCCCATCACCCGTGGCCGACGCAAGTCGATGCGATGGCGCGCGGTCTGCCAGAAGGCGGCCGGCTGCCCTGCCGTCATGCGTCCGTCCTCGGCGGAACAAAGAAAAACGGGGCCGAAGCCCCGTCGTGCTGGCGCAGCACCACGCTCATGCGGCGGTGGGCGCGGGGTCCGGCTTGACGGCCGGCGTACCGCCACTGCCGCCGCTGCCGGTCGGCGGCACGCGGGGCGTCCAGTCCTTCGGCGGACGGGGCTCGCGACCGGCCATGATGTCGTCGAGCTGCTCGGTGTCGATGGTTTCCCATTCGAGCAGGGCCTTGGCCATGGCGTGCATCTTGTCGCTGTTTTCCTCGATCAGGCGACGTGCCAGGTTGTACTGGTCGTCGATGATGCGGCGCACCTCGGCGTCGACCTTCTGCATGGTCGTCTCGCTCATGTTGGTGGTCTTGGTCACCGAGCGGCCCAGGAACACCTCGCCCTCGTTCTCGGCGTAGACCATGGGGCCCAGCGCCTCGCTCATGCCGTACTTCATGACCATGTCCCGCGCCAGGTTGGTGGCCCGCTCGAAGTCGTTGCTCGCCCCGGTGGTCATCTGGTTCATGAACACCTCTTCGGCGATGCGGCCGCCGAAGAGCATGCTGATCTGGTTGAGCATGTACTCGCGGTCGTAGCTGTAGCGGTCCTGTTCCGGCAGGCTCATCGTCACACCCAGCGCACGGCCGCGCGGAATGATGGTGACCTTGTGCACCGGGTCGCACTTGGGCAGCAGCTTGCCGATGAGCGCGTGGCCGGATTCGTGGTACGCCGTGTTGCGACGCTCTTCCTCGGGCATGACCATGCTCTTGCGCTCGGGGCCCATGAAGATCTTGTCCTTGGCCTTCTCGAAGTCCTGCATCTCGACCACGCGCGCATTGCGGCGGGCGGCCATCAGCGCGGCCTCGTTGCACAGGTTGGCCAGATCGGCGCCCGACATGCCGGGCGTACCGCGGGCGATGATGCTCGGGTTCACGTCCTGGCCGACCGGGATCTTGCGCATGTGCACCGACAGGATCTGCTCACGGCCACGGATGTCGGGCAGCGTGACGTAGACCTGGCGGTCGAAGCGGCCGGGGCGCAGCAGTGCGGCATCCAGGATGTCCGGGCGGTTGGTCGCGGCGACCACGATCACGCCGAGGTTGGTCTCGAAGCCGTCCATCTCGACCAGCATCTGGTTGAGCGTCTGCTCGCGTTCGTCGTTGCCGCCGCCCAGGCCGGCGCCACGCTGGCGGCCCACGGCGTCGATTTCGTCGATGAAGATGATGCAGGGCGCGTTCTTCTTGGCGTTCTCGAACATGTCGCGCACGCGGGCCGCGCCCACGCCGACGAACATTTCCACGAAGTCGGAGCCCGAGATGCTGAAGAAGGGCACCTTCGCCTCACCGGCGATCGACTTGGCCAAGAGCGTCTTGCCGGTGCCCGGGGGGCCGACCAGCAGCAGGCCACGGGGAATGCGCCCACCCAGCTTCTGGAACTTCTGCGGGTCCTTCAGGAAGTCGACGACCTCCTTCACCTCTTCCTTGGCCTCGTCGCAGCCTGCGACGTCGGCGAAGGTGACAGTGTTGTTGTTCTCGTCGAGCATGCGCGCCTTGGACTTGCCGAAGCTGAACGCCCCGCCCTTGCCGCCGCCCTGCATCTGGCGCATGAAATACACCCATACGCCGATCAGCAGCAGCATCGGGCCCCAGCTGACCAGTAGCGTCATGAGGAGCGAGCCCTCTTCGCGCGGCTTGACGTCGAACTTGACGTTGTGGTCGATCAGGTCGCCCACCATGCCGCGGTCGAGCACGGTGGCGTTCGTGCGGATCTTGCGGTCGTCGTTGGTGATGGCAGTGATCTCGCCACCGGAGAGGCCCTCGGGAATGACGGCGCTCTTGATCTGGTTGTTGCGGACCTGCTCGAGGAATTCGGAGTAGCTCACGGTCCCCGAACCGACGCCGCCGCGGGTGTCGAACTGCTTGAACACAGTGAACAACACCATCGCGATGACGAGCCAGACGGCCACTTTGGAAAACCACTGATTGTTCAAACGAAGCTCCAGTCGATGACGGGCGTGTGACGCGACGCGCCCAGTAGGCAGTCAGTTGCGAGCCATTTTAGGCTTTTCAAGCTGCGAAAAGCCGTGAATTCCCTATGGGACCGATAGCAGCGGGGCTTTCGCACACGGCCGATGGGCCGAAGCCGACAGGACGGCCGGCTATTCGTGTCCGGCTGTGTCAGCTTCCCGCCTGGACTTTCAGACCGATGCCGACTAGGAAGGTTTCGGAAGACCGGTCACGCGATGCCTTGGGCTTGAAGGGTTTCACGACGCGGAATTGGTCGCGGAAGAGCCGCACCAGGTCGTCATATCCCGCACCATGGAAGACCTTCGCGACCAGCGCACCCTCCGCACGCAGGTGCTGAACCGCGAATTCGACCGCGAGTTCCACCAGATGCGAAATCCGCGCCGCATCGGCCGAGCCGATGCCCGACAGGTTGGGGGCCATGTCCGAGACCACCACGTCGACAGGCCGCCCGCCGACGGCCGCTTCGAGCCGGGCCAGCACCTCCGCCTCCCGGAAATCGCCATGAAGGAAAGTCACGCCCTCGATGGGCTCCATCGGCAGCATGTCCAGCGAGACGATGGTGCCGTCGAGCGTGCCCGCCGCAGCGCCGGCGGGTGCCAGGCGGCGGCGCACGTACTGGCTCCAGGCGCCCGGCGTCGAGCCCAGGTCCACCACCACCTGCCCGGGCTTGATCAGGCCCAGCGCCTCGTCGATCTCCTTGAGCTTGTAGGCCGCCCTGGCGCGGTAGCCGTCCTTCTGGGCCTGCTTCACATAGGGGTCGTTGACGTGGTCGTGCAGCCACGCCTTGTTGACTTTCTTGCCGGTGGTCTTGCTCTGGGTCGTCATGGGAAATGGATCGGCGCGATGCCTCGGGCGGTTTGATCGGGCGCAAGGCCGCAGCATGCACCCGAATTCATAGGACGGCCACGCCCGGAAGACCGCGATGCTGGTTCGATAATACGAGGATGCCCGCCATCCAACTCACCCCCGCCCAGCGCAAAGCCCACCGTGCCGATGCGCATCACCTCGATCCGATCGTCATGGTCGGCGGCGACGGGCTCACCCCGGCCGTCAAGAAGGAGGCCGATGCGGCCCTCAAGGCACACGGCCTGATCAAGATCCGCGTTTTCTCGGACGACCGACTGGCCCGCGATGCCATGCTGGCCGAACTCGCCGACGAACTCGACGCCGCACCCATCCAGCACATCGGCAAGCTTTTGGTTCTCTGGCGGCCCATGCCCGAGAAGGAGCGCAGCGTCGATGAGGACCGCATGCCCGGCCCGAAGGACGTGAAGGTGATCAAGTACAGCAAGCGAGCCGGCCAGCGCCCCGAGGTGAAGATGCTGCGTGTGCTGGGCAACCAGCGCCTGACGCCGGGCGGCACGGTCAAGCGCGCCAAGCCCAAGCAGAAATCCATCAAGAAGCGCCAGGCCGATTGAGCGCGCGATGAGCGGCGAGCGCCACATCCTGTGCATGAAATGGGGCACCAAGTACGGGCCCCACTATGTCAACCGCCTTTATGCCATGGTGCGCCGGCACCTGTCGTGCGACTTCAGGTTCGTGTGCCTGACCGACGACCCCGCCGGTGTGCGGGCCGAAGTGGAATGCCTGCCGATCCCGCCGCTCGCGATCGAACTGGCACCCGGGCAGCGCGACGGCGCCTGGAAGAAGCTGACCACCTTCGAGGCCGATCTGCACGGCCTGAAGGGCACCGCCCTCTTCCTGGACCTGGACGTGGTGGTGGTCGGCCCGCTGGACGACTTCTTCACCCAGCCCGGCCAATTCCTCATCATCCACGACTACCCGCGCTTCTGGCGCTTCGGCGAGCGGATCGTGGGCAATTCCTCGGTCTACCGCTTCGAGATCGGCGCCCATGCCGACGTACTGGCGAACTTTCGCGCGCACACCGATGCGATGCGCGCCAAGTACCGCAACGAGCAGGACTACCTCTCGCACTTCCTGCATGCGCAGGGCAAGCTCTCGTACTGGCCCGCCGCCTGGTGTCCCAGCTTCAAATACCACGCCATCCCGGTCTGGCCCACCAACCACTGGAAGCCCCCCTTCGTGCCCAAGGACGCACGCATCGTGATCTTCCACGGTGAGGTCAATCCGCCGGACGCCCTGGAAGGCAAGCGCAACAAGCGCTTCGCCCACATCGAGCCGGCGACCTGGGTGGCGGAGCACTGGCGGGAATAAGCGGAATCGGACTTCCAGACGCAGAAATCGCAAAGGTTTCGCAGAGGACGCAAAAGAAACCTTTTCTGAATTCTTTCTGCGCCTTCTGCGAAACCTTTGCGCCCTCTGCGTCCGGAAGTCCGTTTTTTTCAGTCCACCAGCGCCCGCCCCGTGAGCCTCTGCAGGATCGCCAGCGGGCTGGCCGAAGGGTCGTACTCGCGCCCCGGCGGCAGGTAGAGCGTCTGCTCCATCATGTACTGGCCTGACATGACGGCGTGCGAGGTCTGGTCGGAGAAGCACACCCAGGTCGACCCGGCAGGGAAAGGCACCTCTTCCTGCGGCGAGCTGCGCTGGTAGTCCATGTCGCCCTTCATGCCGTCGTGCAGTTGCAGCATGAGGTGGTCGTACTCGCTGCGGAAGGACTTGGTCACGTGCAGCGCCTGCAGCGCCTTGGCCTGCCAGCGCACATAGGGTTTGGCCTTGGGCAGGAAGTTGCGGGCCACTGTTTCGAAGGGCTCGCCCACGCGCCAGACGCGCGGCGCGCCTTCCGGATTCACGTTGGTGAAGACGCGCAGGATGCGCTCGCCATAGTTGGGACGCGAGGGAAACGAATCGACATGCAGTCGACGGTCGTCAGCGCGCCAGGACTGGCTGCGCGTTTCCACCTGGGTGGGCCGGTAGCTGGTCGGCGCCAGGCGCAGCGAGGGCACGTAGTGCGGCAGCAGCCCGGCGATCAGCGCCTGCGCCTGCGCGCGGAAGCGGCCAATCATCGCGGCCAGCGCCGCCTGCGCGGCGGCGTCGCCCGCCGCGCCCTTGAGCATGCCGTCGACGTTAAGGCTGATGTTGCGCGACTTGGGGTCGCGGATGTCGGGCCGCAGGAAGGCCCGCTCCTCGGGCAAGAAGTCGAAGCGCAGCTGCGGGAAGAACAGCACCTTGCCCGCCTCCAGCGCCGCCGTCCATTCCGGCCGGCTGGGGCCGCCTTCCCAGGCGGACGCGTCGATCTCGACGATCTGCGATTCGGCCTCTGCGGATGTCATGCTGCCTCCTGTCTCGCTGCGCGCAGCCCGGCCTGGCGCCACAGCAGCGCCGCGGCGCACAGCCACTGCAGCAGGTACATTCCGCTGCCGAGCGCGTGCCAGAGCTTGAGGTTCTCACGGGCAACGATGCGCGGCGCCACAGCGTACTCGCCCAGCAACGCCAGCAGCAGCCCGGTCACGATGAAGAAGATGGCCGCCGGTGCCGGCGCAGCGGCCGTCGCAGCCCGGTTCGTCGTGGAAAGCAGCAGCACCAACGCACAGCCGATCGACACCCAGCTCTGCGCCGTGAACAGCTTCGCCGCCATGGTGCCCGCAATCGCCGGCGTGCCCAGATGCGCGAACAGCATGGGCACCACGATGAAGCCGATGGTCGTGAGGCTGCCCCACCACAGCGCGATGGCGAACAGCGCCAGGGCCTGCTTGAACCGCACCGCGCGCCCCGTCGTACTCAGAGGTAGCTGACCGCCACGATCTCGTAGCGCTTCTCGCCACCGGGCGCCTGCACCACCGCGGTGTCGCCCTCCTCCTTGCCGATCAGCGCGCGCGCGATCGGGCTGGAGACGTTGATCAGGCCCTGCTTCAGGTCGGCCTCGTCCTCGCCGACGATCTGGTACTTCACGGCCTCGCCGGAGCTTTCCTCTTCCAGTTCGACCGTGGCGCCGAAGACCACCTTGCCGCCGCCGTCGATCGACGTGGGGTCGATGATCTGCGCCACCGACAGCTTGCCCTCGATCTCCTGGATGCGGCCCTCGATGAAGCCCTGGCGGTCCTTGGCGGCGTCGTAGTCGGCGTTCTCGCTCAGGTCGCCCTGGGCGCGCGCTTCGGCGATGGCATTGATTACCGCGGGACGCTCCACGGTCTTGAGGCGATGCAGTTCCTCGCGCAGCTTCTCGGCGCCGCGCTTGGTGATGGGGAGGGTGGTGCCCATGTCGAAATCTCCGTTGTCTCTGCAGCCGCTGCACGCCGGGGTGCCGCAGGCCGTCATCAAAAGCAAAACCGCCGGGCGTTGCCGCCTGGCGGTGTCGAATTGCGGTCCATTATGCCGTGGCAGCCGGCCACATCAAGCGGCCGGCGCCACAACCCTGGTGAGGGTCAGGCCGCGAGCTGCGCGTGCATTTCCTGCACCGAGATCACGTCGAGCTTGCCCAGGTGCTGCATGCCTTCCACCGCCGCTTCGGCACCGAAGATGGTGGTGATGGTCGTCACGCGGGCGAGCAGCGCCGAGGTGCGGATCTGGCGCGAATCGGTGATGGCGTTGCGGCGCTCCTCCACCGTGTTGATGACCAGGGCGATCTCGTTGTTCTTGATCATGTCCACGATGTGCGGACGGCCCTCGGTCACCTTGTTGACCACCGCGCACGGCAGGCCGGCGGCCTGGATGGCGGCCGCCGTGCCCTTGGTGGCGATCAGTTCGAAGCCCAGGCCGACCAGGCCGCGGGCGCATTGCACCGCGCGCGCCTTGTCGTTGTTCTTCACCGAGATGAAGACCTTGCCCGAGGTCGGCAGGATGGTGCCGGCGCCGAGCTGGCTTTTCACGAAGGCTTCGCCGAAGGTCTTGCCCACGCCCATCACCTCGCCCGTGGACTTCATCTCCGGCCCGAGGATCGGATCGACGCCCGGGAACTTGACGAAGGGAAACACCGCTTCCTTGACACTGAAGTACGGCGGCGTGACTTCCTTCGTGACGCCCTGGCTGGCCAGCGACTGGCCGGCCATGCAGCGGGCCGCGACCTTGGCCAGTTGGATGCCCGTGGCCTTGCTCACGTAGGGCACCGTGCGGGAGGCGCGCGGGTTGACTTCCAGCACGTAGATCACGTCTTGGCCATCCTTCTCCTGGATGGCGAACTGCACGTTCATCAGGCCGACCACGTTCAGGGCCTTGGCCATGGCGGCGCTCTGGCGCTTGAGTTCGGCGATGGTCTCGGCCTTGAGGCTGTACGGCGGCAGCGAGCACGCGGAGTCGCCCGAGTGCACGCCGGCCTGCTCGATGTGCTCCATCACGCCGCCGATGAGCGTGGCGCCGTCGGCGTCGCGGATACAGTCCACGTCGCATTCCACCGCATCGTTGAGGAAGCGGTCCAGCAGCACCGGCGAGTCGTTGCTCACCTTGACGGCCTCGCGCATGTAGCGTTCCAGGTCGCGCTGTTCGTGCACGATCTCCATGGCGCGGCCGCCCAGCACGTAGCTCGGGCGCACCACCAGCGGGTAGCCCAGCGAAGAGGCTTTTTCCAGTGCCTCGGCCTCGGTGCGGGCGGTGGCGTTGGGCGGCTGCTTGAGGTTCAGTTCACGCAGCAGCGCCGAGAAGCGCTCGCGGTCTTCCGCGGCGTCGATCATGTCGGGGCTGGTACCGATGATCGGCACGCCGTTGGCCTCCAGGTCGAGCGCGAGCTTGAGCGGCGTCTGCCCGCCGTACTGCACGATCACGCCCGTGGGCTTTTCCTTGTCGACGATCTCCAGCACGTCTTCCAGCGTCAGCGGCTCGAAATACAGGCGGTCGGAGGTGTCGTAATCGGTCGAGACGGTCTCGGGGTTGCAGTTGACCATGATGGTCTCGTACCCGTCCTCGCGCATCGCCAGTGCCGCATGCACGCAGCAGTAGTCGAATTCGATGCCCTGGCCGATGCGGTTGGGACCGCCGCCCAGCACCATGATCTTCTTCTTGTCGGTCGGCTCGGCCTCGCACTCCTCGTCGTAGGTGGAGTACATGTAGGCGGTGTTGGTCGCGAACTCGGCGGCGCAGGTGTCCACGCGCTTGTAGACCGGGCGCACGCCCAGCGCGCGGCGCTTCTCGCGGATGGCCGCGTCGGTGGTCTTGAGCTGCCTGGCCAGCCGGCGGTCGGAGAAGCCCTTCTGCTTGAGCAGGCGCAGGGTGTCGGCGTCGATGTCGTCGAGGCTCTTCGTTTCGAGTTCGAGCTCGATCTTCACGATCTCCTCGATCTGCACGAGGAACCAGGGGTCGATCTTGGTCAGCGCGAAGACTTCATCGACGCTCATGCCCTGGGCGAAGGCATCGCCCACGTACCAGATGCGCTCGGGGCCGGGCTCGCCCAGTTCCTTCTCGAGCACTTCGCGGTCCTGCGTCTTCTCGTTCATGCCGTCCACGCCCACTTCCAGGCCGCGCAGCGCCTTCTGGAACGATTCCTGGAACGTGCGGCCCATGGCCATCACCTCGCCCACCGACTTCATCTGCGTCGTCAGGCGCGAGTCGGCCTGCGGGAACTTCTCGAAGGCGAAGCGCGGGATCTTGGTGACCACGTAATCGATCGAGGGCTCGAAGGACGCCGGCGTGGCGCCGCCCGTGATCTCGTTGCGCAGTTCATCGAGCGTGTAGCCCACGGCCAATTTGGCCGCGACCTTGGCGATCGGAAAGCCCGTGGCCTTGGAGGCCAGCGCCGACGAGCGCGATACGCGGGGGTTCATCTCGATGACGATCATCCGGCCGTCCTTCGGATTGACCGAGAACTGCACGTTGGAGCCGCCCGTGTCGACGCCGATCTCGCGCAGCACCGCGAGCGAGGCGTTGCGCATGATCTGGTATTCCTTGTCGGTCAGCGTCTGCGCGGGCGCGACGGTGATCGAGTCGCCGGTGTGCACGCCCATCGGGTCGAGGTTCTCGATGGAGCACACGATGATGCAGTTGTCCGCCTTGTCGCGGACCACTTCCATCTCGTACTCCTTCCAGCCGAGCAGCGACTCTTCGATCAGCAGTTCGTTGGTGGGCGAGGCTTCCAGGCCGCGCTTGCAGATGGTCTCGAACTCTTCTGGGTTGTAGGCGATGCCGCCGCCGGTGCCACCCAGCGTGAAGCTGGGGCGGATCACGGTCGGGAAGCCGACGTTCTTCTGGACGCCCCAAGCCTCTTCCATGCTGTGGGCAATGCCCGAGCGCGCCGAGCCCAGGCCGATCTTGGTCATCGCGTCCTTGAACTTCAGGCGGTCCTCGGCCTTGTCGATGGCCTCGGGCGTGGCGCCGATCAGTTCGACCTTGTACTTGTCGAGCACGCCGTTGCGCCACAGGTCCAGCGCGCAGTTCAGCGCTGTCTGGCCGCCCATGGTGGGCAGGATCGCGTCGGGCCGTTCCTTGGCGATGATCTTCTCGACCGTGGGCCAGGTGATGGGCTCGATGTAGGTGACGTCGGCCGTGGCCGGGTCGGTCATGATCGTCGCCGGGTTGCTGTTGATCAGGATGACCTTGTAGCCCTCTTCGCGCAGTGCCTTGCAGGCCTGCACGCCGGAATAGTCGAACTCGCAGGCCTGGCCGATGACGATCGGGCCGGCGCCGATGATGAGGATGCTCTTGAGGTCTGTGCGCTTAGGCATTCGCGGCCTCCGCCTTGTGTTTTTCCATGAGTGCCGTGAACCGGTCGAACAGGTAGCCGATGTCGTGCGGGCCGGGCGAGGCTTCCGGGTGGCCCTGGAAGCAGAAGGCCGGCCTGTCGGTGCGGGCCAGGCCCTGCAGCGTGTTGTCGAACAGACTGATGTGCGTGGGGCGCAGGTGGGCCGGGAGGGTCTTCTCGTCCACCGCGAAGCCGTGGTTCTGGCTGGTGATGCTCACGCGGCCGTTGTCCAGGTCCTTCACGGGGTGGTTCGCGCCATGGTGGCCGAACTTCATCTTGAAGGTCTTGGCACCCGATGCGAGGGCCATGATCTGGTGGCCCAGGCAGATGCCGAAGGTGGGGATGCCGGTCTCGATCAGCTCCGCCACCGCCTGGATCGCGTAGTCGCAGGGCTCCGGGTCGCCGGGGCCGTTGGCCAGGAAGATGCCATCGGGCTTGAGCTTGAGCACGTCGGCCGCGGGCGTCTGGGCGGGCACCACGGTGATGCGGGCACCGCGCTGCGCGATCATGCGCAGGATGTTCTTCTTCACGCCATAGTCGAAAGCGACGACGTGGAACTTCGGCGTGATCTGCACGCCGTAACCCGCACCGAGCTTCCACTCGGTCTGCGTCCACTCGTAGGTCTGCTTGACCGACACGACCTTGGCCAGGTCCAGGCCGGCCATGCTAGGCGCAGCCTGGGCGGCACCAATCGCCTTGTCGATGGCGGCTTGGGTGACCGATTCGCCCTCGGCGAGGCCGATGATCGCGCCGTTCTGCGCGCCCTTCGTGCGCAGGTGGCGGGTGAGCTTGCGGGTGTCGATGCCTGATATGGCGACCGTCTTGCCCTGCGTCAGGTATTCCGACAGCGTCGCGGTCTTGCGGAAGTTGGACGCGATGCGCGGCAGATCCTTGATGATCAGACCGGCGGCGTGGATCTTGTCAGCCTCGATGTCTTCCTCGTTCACGCCGTAGTTGCCGATGTGCGGATACGTCAGCGTGACGATCTGCTGGCAGTAGCTGGGGTCGGTGAGGATTTCCTGGTAGCCGGTGATGGCGGTGTTGAACACCACCTCCCCGACGGTGGTGCCGGTGGCACCGATCGACTTGCCGAGAAAGACCGTGCCGTCTGCGAGCGCCAGGATGGCGGGCGGGAAGGATCCCTGAAGGGATGAAAGCACTGGGGTTCTCCGTTGATGGATGACGCCCAAAGCGGACCCAAGGCGCCCGGCAGTCGGGCAAACGGGTTGCGGCTTTCGTCAGGGATGAGGCTTGCGTGCGCTGTGGGCGGGTGTGAGCGGGAAAGCCTCTGATTATAGCTCGACGTCTCGGTACTTTCCCTGTACGCAACGGCACTTCGGCACCGATTTGGGGAATCCACCGCGCGTCGCCCGCGCACGCGGCGGCGTTGCGTCTCAGGCGCTGGCGGACAGCCGGCCCGCCGCGCTCGCATGCAGGCAGATGGCAGCGGCCGCTGCCACGTTCAGCGACTCCTCGCCGCCGGGCTGTGCGATGCGGATGTGGTGGGCCGCACGTGCTTCCAGCGCCGGCGAAACCCCCTGCCCTTCGTGGCCCAGCAGCCAGACGCAGGGCATCGGCAGCCGGGCCTCGTGCAGCCACTCGCCGCGATGCGAACTGGTGGCGATCCAAGGCATCTGCAGGACATCGAGCGCTTCGGGCGCCACGCCTTCGAGCAGGTGCAGCCCGAAATGCGCCCCCATGCCTGCACGCAGCACCTTGGGCGACCACAGCGCCGCCGTGCCCTTGAGCGCCACCACCTGCCCGAAGCCGAAGGCAGCCGCGCTGCGCAGGATGGAGCCCACGTTGCCGGGGTCCTGCAGCCGGTCGAGCAGCACCGTCGGCACGCCGGGCGACAGTGCAGCCGGCGCCGGCAGGTCGATCACGAAGCCCACGGGCGCCGGCGACTCCAACCCGCTGCCGGCAGCCAGCAATGCGTCGTCGACCACGACGGTTTTCGCCGCGCCCTGCGCCCATTCCGCGGGCGCGCACGGCCAGAAAGACGCAGAGAACACGGCCACGGCCGGTCTCAGGCCACGCGCCAGCGCGGCCCGGCACAGGTGGTCGCCTTCGAGCCACACCCGCCCGAGCTTGCGGTAGGCGCCGGGCTCCTGCGCCAGCTTGCGCAGTTCCTTGAGCAAAGGGTTGTCGCGCGACTGGATCCGCGTCGGCTCGGGAGGAGTCACTGGCACGGCGGGCTCAGGCGGTGGGCTGCGCCATGACGACCTCGACGGTCTGGACCTGCACCGTGATGGAAGCAGACATCACCGGCACGCGTGCCAGCGCCTCGGCCACAGGCGAGAAGGAGCGCCGATGGTGCACGCAAGCGCCGTGGACCTGCAGGGCAGCCAGGTGCTCGGGCGTGCCGTAGCCCTTGTGGCCGGCGAAGCCGTAGGCCGGGAATTCGGCATGCAACTGTTCGCACAGGCGGTCGCGATGCACCTTCGCCAGAATCGACGCGGCAGAGATCGCCTTGACGAGCGCGTCTCCCTTGACCACCGCCTCGGCCAGCACGTCGAGCGTCGGCAGCCGGTTGCCATCCACCAGCACCTTGGCCGGCCGGAGCCGCAGGCCATCCACCGCACGGCGCATGGCCAGCATCGTCGCGCCCAGGATGTTGTGCGTGTCGATCTCTTCGACGCTGGCCTGCGCGATCGAGCAGCACAGCGCCTTGGCGAGGATCTGGTCGTGGAGCTTTTCGCGTTGCAGGGCCGTGAGCGTCTTGGAGTCGGCCAGGCCGCGAATCGGCTTCTGATCGTCGAGGATCACCGCGGCGGCCACGACCGGGCCGGCCAGCGGGCCACGGCCCGCCTCGTCGACGCCCGCCAGAAGTCCGGGCGCATCCCAGACGAGGCGTGCCTGCTCAGCCTTGAAGAACTTTCTGGATCGCATCGGCGCAGAGTGTCGGCGTATCGCGCTGCAGTTGCACGTGCATGGCGGTGAATTTCCGTTCCACCACCTCAACCCGGGCCGGCTCCTGCAGCCAGGCAAGCGTGGCCTCGGCCAGTGCCTCGGGCGTGGCGGCGTCCTGCAGGAGTTCGGGCACCACGAACTCGCCGCACAGGATGTTGGGCAGGCCCACCCATGGCTGCAACTGCTGCCGGTGCATGAGGTGCCAGGACACCCGGTTCATGTTGTAGGCGATCACCATGGGCCGCTTGAACAGCGCGGCCTCCAGCGTCGCGGTGCCGCTGGCGATCAGCGTCGCGTCGCAGGCCGCGAGGGCGGCGTGCGACTGACCGTCGACCAGCTTGATGCGCCCGGCCATGGGGCTGGCGGCCAGCAGTTGCTCCGCCTCCGCGCGCAGGCTGGGAATCACGGGCGCCACGAATTCGATCGCCGGCAGCGCCCGCTGCATGAGCGCCGCCGCCGAGAAGAACCGCGCAGCCAGGTAGCGCAGTTCGGAGCGCCGGCTGCCCGGCAGCAGCGCCACGACCGGCGCGTCGGAAGACAGGGCCAGCGCCCGCCGCGCCTCGGCGCGGTCCGGCTGCAGCGGAATGACGTTGGCCAGCGGGTGGCCGACATAGCTCGCAGCCACGCCCTGCTCCGCCAGCAGCGCCGGTTCGAAGGGGAAGATGCACAGCACATGGTCGGCCGCGGCGCGGATCTTCTCGATGCGGTCCGCGCGCCAGGCCCAGATCGAGGGGCAGACGAAGTGCACGGTCTTGATGCCGCGCCCACGCAGCCCGGCCTCGAGGTCGAGGTTGAAGTCGGGCGCGTCGACGCCGATGAAGAGTTCGGGCCACTCGCGCAGCAGCCGCGCCTTGAGCTGGCGACGGATGGCGGCGATCTCGGCATAGTGGCGCAGTACCTCGATGTAGCCGCGCACCGCCAGCTTCTCCTGCGGCCACCAGCTCTCGAAGCCGCGCGCGAGCATCTGCGGCCCGCCGATGCCGACCGTCTTCACGTCGGCAAAGCGGCGCTGCAGCCCGTCCAGCAGCAGGCCCGCCAGCAGGTCGCCCGAAGGCTCGCCGGCCACCAGAGCGAACTGCCGCGCCTGCGCGCCCTCGCCGGTCATCGCATGCCCCCCGATGCCGCGCGCCTCGAAGTCGACGGCGGGCGGTGCGAAAAGGCGTCGCCGACGCTTCGCATCAGCGCGCGATGCCGCTGGCGGCAGCGGCGAGGAAGCCGTCCATCAGCGCGACGTCGGCCTCGATGCCGCCGCCGAGCGCTGCCAGCGCGAGGATGCCGGCCCGTGCTTCGTCGAGCGTCTTGCCTTGGCGGTAGAGCAGCTTGTGCATTTCGCGGATGGCGGACAGGCGTTCGGCGGAGAACTCGCGCCGACGCAAACCGACCAGGTTGACGCCGCGCACCGCGAGCGGATTGCCATCGACCACCATGAAGGGGGGGACGTCCTTGTTGACATGCCCTGCGAAGCCCACCATCGCATGGGCGCCGATGCGCATGCGCTGCAACACCCCCACCAGGCCGCCGATCGTGGCCCAGTCGCCCACCTGCACGTGGCCGGCCAGGGTGGTGTTGTTGGCCATGGTGGTCTGGTTGCCGACCCGGCAGTCGTGCGCGATGTGCACGTAGGCCATGATCCAGTTGTCGTCGCCGATGCGCGTGGCACCGGCGTCCTGCGCCGTTCCGAGGTTGAAGGTGCAGAACTCGCGGACCACGTTGCGGTCGCCGATCACGAGTTCGGTGTCTTCACCGTCGTACTTCTTGTCCTGCGGGACCGCGCCCAGCGACGCGAACTGGAAGATGCGGTTGTCGCGGCCGAGGGTCGTGCGGCCCTCGATCACGCAATGCGGGCCGATGCGCGTGCCGGCGCCGATGCGCACCTTGGGCCCGATGACCGCGTAGGGCCCCACCGTCACCGACGCATCGAGCTCGGCCTTCGGGTCGACGAGCGCCGTCGGATGGATCTGCGTCATGCAGCCGCCGGCTCAGGCGTCGATCCGGCGCATGGCGCACATCAGCTGCGCCTCGCATGCCACTTCGGTTCCCACCAGGGCACGGCCCTTGAACTTGGAGATGCCTGCCTTCATGCGGTCGATCTCGACCTCCAGCGTGAGCTGGTCGCCCGGCTCGACCGGCCGCTTGAAGCGTGCGCCGTCGATGGCGGCGAAGTAATAGACCATGTTGTCGTCCGGCACGATGTCCAGCGACTTGAAGGACAGCAGCGCCGCCGCCTGCGCCATGGCCTCGAGCATCAGCACGCCGGGCATCACCGGGCGATGCGGGAAATGCCCGTTGAAGAAGGGCTCGTTCATCGTCACGTTCTTCAGCGCCGTGATGCGCTTGCCCTTCTCCATGTCCAGCACGCGGTCCACCAGCAGGAAGGGGTAGCGGTGCGGCAGGAGCTTGAGGATCTGGTGGATGTCGAGCATCGTCGTCATGGTGTCTTGTTGTCCGGCCCCATCGACTTTTCGAGGGCCTTGAGTCGTTCCCGCAGCGTGTGCAGCTGCTTCAGCGTGGCAGCGTTCTTCTCCCACGCCGCATTGTCGTCGATGGGAAACATGCCGGTGTATTGCCCCGGCTTCAGGATGGAGCGTGTGACCACCGTCGCGGCGGAGATGTGCACGCCGTCGGCCAGCCTGAGGTGCCCGAGCACGATCGCGCCGCCGCCGATGGTGCAGTGCGCACCGATGTCGGCGCTGCCCGCCACGCCGACGCAGCCGGCCATGGCGGTGTGGCGGCCGACACGCACGTTGTGGCCGATCTGGATCAGGTTGTCGAGCTTGACGCCGTCCTCGATGACGGTGTCTTCCAGCGCGCCGCGGTCGATGCAGGTGTTGGCGCCGATCTCGACGTCGTCGCCGATGCGCACGGCGCCGAGTTGCTCGATCTTGACCCAGGCGCCCTGATGCGGCGCAAGGCCGAAGCCGTCGGCGCCGATCACCACGCCGGGATGCAGCAGGCAGCGCGCGCCGACCACGCAATCCTCGCTGAGGGTGACGCGCGACTTCAGCACCGTGCCGGGCCCGATGCGCGCGCCCCGCTCGATCACGCACAGCGCGCCGATGCGCGCGGTGGCGTCGACTTGGGCGTCGGGGTCGATCACCGCCGAGGGATGGATGCGCAGCCCATCGTCCCGGGCATGCCGCAACTTCCACAACTGGGTGAGCCGGGCGAAGTACAGGTAGGGGTCGTCGACGACGATGAAGTCGCCGCGCTCGGCCGCGGCGTCGCGCATCGCGGGCGACACAATGACACAGGCCGCCCGGGAGGCGGCCAGTTCCTTGCGGTACTTGAGATGGCTGAGGAAGCTCAGCGCGTCGGGCCCGGCGGTGGCCAGGGGCGCGAGGCGTTGCACCTCGAATGCCTGGTCGCCCTGCAGCTCGCCCCCGAGCGCGCCGACGATCTCTCCGAGTCGCAGTGCCACGCCAGCCAGGACGTCACTTGCCGTTGCCGGCCGGCGCTGCGTTCAGCGCCTTGAGAACCTTCTCGGTGATGTCGTGCTTGGGGTTGACATACACCGCATCCTGCAGGATCACGTCGTACTTCTCGGCCTCGGCCACCTGCTTGATGGCGCGCTGGGCGCTCTCGTACACCTTCTGCAGCTCTTCGCTGCGGCGCAGGTTCAGATCTTCCTGGAACTCGCGGCGCTTGCGTTGGAAGTCACGGTCCTGGTCCACCAGTTGGCGCTGGCGCCCCGTGCGCTGCGTCTCCGACAGGGTCGGGGCTTCGCGTTCGAACTTGTCCGAGGCCGTCTTCAGCGCCGCCTCCTGGTCCTTGAGGTCTTTCTCGCGCTTGAGGAATTCCTGCTCGAGGCGGGCCTGCGCGGCCTTGGCCGCCGGCGCCTCGCGCATCACGCGGTCGGGGTTGACGACGCCGAAGCGGAAAGACTCCTGGGCCCACACGGGGTTGATGGCGGCCGCGCCTGCGAGGGCGGCAGCGGCGACCCATTGATACAACTGCTTCATCAGAAAGAGGTCCCGATCTGGAACTGGACGCGCTGCACGCGGTCCGCAGGGATGAGGGGGTAGAAGGGGTTGTCCGGATTCAGGACTTCCTTCTGCTGGCGGATCGGCACCGCGTAGGACAGGCGCAGCGGGCCCAGCGGCGAGATCCAGCTGATGCCGATGCCCGCCGACGCCCGGAACTTGCGCTCGGCCTTGTAGCGGCGCTCGCACTGGTCCGTCGTTTCGCCCGGCAGGCCGACGAACGGGTTGGCCACGGCACAGCTCTTGTCACCGAACACGTTGCCGGCGTCCAGGAAGGTGTACAGGCGAAGCGTGCGGTCGTTGCCGGCGCCGGGGAACGGCGTGCTCAGCTCGATGTTGAAAACCGCCTTCTTGGTACCGCCCAGCGCTGCCTGCGTGATCGAGTCGCGCGGGCCGAGCGAGTTCTGCTCGAAGCCACGCACCGAGCCCAGGCCGCCAGCGTAGAAGTTCTTGAAGATCGGGAAGGCCTTGTCGCCGTAGGCCTTGGCCGCGCCGAGGTCCGCGTTGAGCGCCAGCGTGTACTGCTTGGACAGCGGGATGAACTGCTGGTACTGGTAGCTCGTCTTCACGTACTTGAAGTCGCCACCGACCCCGACCTCGACGTTGGCGCGCTGCAGCCTGCCGCGCGTCGGCACGAGTGCGCTGTCGCGGTCGTCGCGTGCCCAGCCCACCGTCAGCGGAATGCCCCACACCGAATCCTGGCTGCAGCTCAGCGCGTAGCTGTTGCTCAAGGCATTGAAGTAGGCGCCGTTGGAGCCGCCGCGGGTGCAGCCGAAGTAGTTCAGGTAGGCGCCAGGCACCGAGCGCGCGTAGATGTAGCGGTAGTAGTTCGCCGTCGTGGGCTGGTTGAGCAGGTCGTAGAAGTCTGCCGCATTGAGCAGCGACGACGCACCGGTCTGGAACTTGTAGCGTTCCACCCCAGCGCCGAAGAAGACCGTGTCGATCTCGCTGAACGGCACGCCGAAACGGATCGAGCCGCCCTCGCTGGTGAGCGTGTAGTCGCCATCCTGCGAGTAGTAAGGCGTGGTGCGCTGATGGAAGACGCTCAGCGTGCGCGAGATGCCGTCCTTGGTGAAGTAAGGGTCGGTCGTTGTGAGCGAGATGGTGCGGTTGTACTTGCTGGTGTTGACATTCAGGCCGAGGTAGTTGCCCGAGCCGAACACGTTTTCCTGCGTGATGCCGAAGTTGAGCGACACCTTCTCCGCACTCGAGAAGCCCGCACCCAGCTGCAGCGTGCCCGTCGGCTTTTCCTCGACCTGCACGGTCAGGTCGACCTGGTCCGGCGTACCCGGCACTTCCTGCGTCTCGACGTTGACTTCCTTGAAGTAGCCCAGCCGATCGACGCGCTCGCGGGAGAGCTTGATGCGGTCGCCGTCGTACCACGAGGCCTCGTACTGGCGGAACTCGCGGCGGATCACTTCGTCGCGCGTTTTGTTGTTGCCGGCCACGTTGACCTTGCGCACGTAGACGCGGCGCACCGGCTCGGCCTGAAGCACCAGCGTGACGCGGTTGTTCTGGCGGTCGATCTCGGGCCTGGACTGCACCTTGGCGAAGGCATAGCCGAAGCTTGCGAAGTAATCGCTGAAGGCCTTGGTGGTCTCGGTGACCTCGTCGCCGTTGTAGGGCTCGCCCGGCTTGATGGTGACGAGCGACTTGAACTCGTCCTCGCGGCCCAGGAAGTTGCCTTCGAGCTTGACGCCGGAGACAACGTACTTGGGCCCTTCCGTGATGTTCACCGTGATCGACAGATCTTGGCGATCGGGGGAGATCGCCACCTGCGTGGAGTCGATCCGGAACTCCATGTAGCCGCGCGTGATGTAGTAGGAGCGCAGCGTCTCAAGGTCGGCGTTGAGCTTGGTGCGCGAATACTGGTTCGACTTGGTGTACCAGGCCAGCCAGCCACCCGTGTCCTGATCGAACAGGCCCAGCAACGTCGATTCGCTGAAGGCCTGGTTGCCGACGACGCGGATGTCCTTGATGCGTGCCGAAGCGCCTTCGGTGACGGTGAAGGTGAGGTTGACGCGGTTGCGCTCGATCGGCGTGACGGTGGTGACAACGTCGACGTTGTACAGGCTGCGCGTGATGTACTGACGCTTGAGCTCCTGCTCGGCGCGGTCGGCCAGCGCCTTGTCGTAGGGGCGGCCATCGGCCAGGCCGATCTCGCGCAGCGCCTTCTGCAGCGCGTCCTTCTCGAACTCCTTGGTGCCGGAGAAGTCGACGCTGGCGATGGTCGGACGCTCTTCGACGATGACCACGAGCACATTGCCGTTCACGTCGATGCGCACATCCTTGAACAGGCCCAGATCGAACAGCGACCGGATCGCGGCCGAGCCGCGGTCGTCGGTGTACGTGTCGCCCACGCGCAGGGGCATCGAGGCGAAGATGGTGCCCGGCTCCACCCGTTGAAGGCCTTCGACGCGGATGTCGCGCACCGTGAAAGGCTCGACGGCCCAGGCAGCCGTCGCAGCCAGCGCGCTGGCCACCACCGCTGCCACGCTACGCAGGCGAAAGCGACTGAAGTGTGTGTTCATCTGAGAATTGGGCCGGCGCGCATGGGGCCGGCAGATAGTTAACCAAAGAGCCGGTTCACGTCGTTGAAGAGTGCAATCGACATCATGACCAGCAGCAGCGCGACGCCCCCGCGTTGCAGCCGATCCATCCAGGCGTCGGAAACGCCTTTGCCGGTCAGGCCCTCCCAAAGATAATACATCAGGTGACCCCCATCGAGGACCGGCAAAGGCATGAGGTTCAACACCCCGAGGCTCACGCTGATGAGGGCGAGAAACACCAGGTACTGCGTCAGTCCCAGGCTCGCCGACTTGCCTGCATAGTCGGCGATCGTGAGCGGCCCGCTGATGTTCTTGATCGACGCTTCGCCGATCAGCATCTTGCCCATCATGCGCACCGTGAGCGCCGACACTTCCCAGGTGCGGACCACGCCGCGCCACAGGCCATCGACGGCCCCCTGCCGCACGGTGAGCATCTCGGGCGCGCTGCCCACGTAGGCGGCGATGCGGCCGACGCGCGCAGCGCCCTCCTCTCGCACTTCGGGCGTCACCTCCAGCGTCAGCGGTTGCCCCTGGCGCTCGATGCGCCAGGGCTGTGTCCGCGCGGCGCTTCCATTGACCGAGGCACGGATGAGTTCGCGCAACTGCTGGCCGTCGACGACCTCGACCGTGCCGATCGACCGCACCACATCGCCGCGCTGCAGCCCCGCCCGCTCCGCCGCGCCGCCGGGCATGACCTCGCCGATCTCCGGCCGGGTGAACGGCGCCACGATGCCGATCTTGCGGAACATCTGCGGGTCGGCGTCCTTGGCCCCCATGCGGCCGAGCGGCAGCACGAGCTGGTGGGCGCGGGAGCCGTCGGCCTGGGCGAGCTCGAGCGTCAGGTCACGCCCATCCAGGGCGGCGCGGGTCATGCGCCAGCGCAGGTCTTCGAAGGACTGCACCGGCTCCAGATCCCCATCGAAGCCGGCCTGCGTCACGAGTTCGCCGCCGCGCAGACCGGCCTCGGCCGCCAGCGAGCCGGCAACGGGCGGACCCAGCACGGCGCGGGGCTCCTGCACGCCGATCCAGTTCACGGCGCTGTACAGCACGACCGCCAGCAGCAGGTTGGCGATCGGCCCTGCCGCGACGATGGCTGCACGCGCGCGAAGCGGCTGGGTGTTGAAGGCGCGGTGGCGCTCTTCCGGCGGCACCGGTGCTTCGCGCTCGTCGAGCATCTTCACGTAACCGCCGAGCGGGAACGCACCGATGACGAACTCGGTGTCCTGCCCCGGATGCTGGCGCCGCGGCTTCCAGCGCAGCAGCGTCTTGCCGAACCCAATCGAGAAGCGCAGCACCCGCACATTGCAGGCCACTGCCACGCGGTAGTGACCGTACTCGTGGACGGCGATGAGCACGCCCAGGGCGACGAGGAAGGCAACGACGGTGAGCATGAAAGGCTCCTGTGAGCGGCTTCAGGCCGCCAGTCTGATCGCTGCGGCATTGGCGGCCGCGCGCGCGCTGGCGTCGAGCGCCAGCAGGTCCGCCAGCGATCCGGGATTGGACGGCGCCACCGCCTCCAAAGTTTCCAGGTTCACGGCATGGATTCGATCGAAGCGCAGGCGCCGGTCGAGGAAGGCAGCGACCGCGACCTCGTTGGCCGCGTTGAGGACGGCCGTGGTTCCGGGCGGCGCGCGCAAGGTCTGCCATGCCAGGTCGAGGCCGGGAAAACGGCCCGCGTCCGGGACCTCGAAGGTCAGCGCGCCCAGCGTGCGGAAGTCCAGCCGGGCGGTGCCACTCTCGACCCGCGCAGGCCAGGCGAGGCCACAGGCGATCGGCACGCGCATGTCGGGCGTGCCCAGCTGCGCGAGCATCGAGCCGTCGACGAACTGCACCATCGAGTGAATCACGCTTTGCGGGTGGATCACCACCTCGATCTGGTCGGGCGACACGCCGAAGAGGTGGCGGGCCTCGATCACCTCGAGCGCCTTGTTCATCATGGTCGCCGAGTCCACCGAGATCTTGCGACCCATGACCCAGTTGGGGTGGGCGCAGGCCTGCTCGGGCGTGACTGCGGCAAGCGTGTGGGCCTCGCGTTGGCGGAAGGGGCCACCCGAAGCCGTCAGGACGATCTTGTCGATCCGGTCCGGCCAGACCGCCGGGTCTTCCGGCAGGCACTGGAAGATCGCCGAATGCTCGCTGTCGATGGGCAGCAAGGTGGCGCCACCGCGTCGCACCGCGTCCATGAACAGCTCGCCGCCCACCACCAGCGCCTCCTTGTTGGCCAGCAGCAGACGCTTGCCGGCGCGTGCCGCGGCCAGGCAGGGTGCGAGGCCCGCGGCACCGACGATGGCGGCCATCACGGTATCGACGTCGTCGTCGGACGCTATCGTTTCGATCGCGTCGTGTGCGGTCAGCACACGCGTTTCCAGCCCGTTCTGCTTCAGTTTCTCGGCCAGCAATGCGGCGTGCGGGGCGCTCGCCATGGCCGCGAACCGCGGCCGGAAACGGGCGCACTGCGCCAGCAGCTCGTCCACCTTGGTGGCGGCCGACAGCGCGAAGACCTCGAAACGCTCCGGGTGCCGCGCGATCACGTCCAGCGTACTGACACCGACCGAGCCGGTCGAGCCCAGCACGGTGACGCGTTGGCGGGGAACGGAAAGGTTCTTCACAGGGAGGCGAGCATCATCGCCAACGGCAGCGTCGGCAACAGGGCATCCACCCGGTCGAGCACGCCACCGTGGCCCGGCAGGAGCTGGCTGCTGTCCTTGGCGCCGGCGCTGCGCTTGATGAGCGACTCGACCAGGTCGCCCACGACGCTCATCGCGGACAGGAACAGCGCGCCGATCACCAACAGCCACCAGCCACGCCCCGCCAGGTGCGAGTAGAGGCTGGGAACGAGCGCCCCCGCCGCGCGGTCGGCCCAGACCCAGGCAAAGGCGAGGACCAGCACCCCGAGCATCCCGCCCCAGACGCCTTCCCAGCTCTTGCCGGGACTGATGGCCGGCGCCAGCTTGTTGCGCGTGAACTTCAGACCGAAAGCACGCCCGGCGAAATACGCGAACACGTCGGCCACCCACACCAGGACCAGGATCGACAGCAGGAAATTGACCCCGATCATGCGGGCCTGCACGACGGCCAGCCACGCCACCCAGAGCGCCAGCAGCCCGCCGACGAGCCGCAGCGGCTTGGGAATCCGCGGCCAGCCCGGCACGGCCACCTTGAGCAGGGCGCCGCCGACCAGCACCCACGCGGCACCGGCGACGAGCCACAGCCCGGTGAGCCGCAGTTGAAGCAACCCCAGCGCCCAGGACAACCCGCACAGCGCGAGCGCCTCGAAGCCGATGAACAGCGCCATGCGCGGGCCGTATCCGTTGAGCCGGCCCCACTCCCAGCCTGCCGCCGCGATCATCGCCAGCATGATGCAGGCGAAGGGGACGTGGGAGCCGGGGTAGAACAGTGCAGGCAGCAGGATTGCCAGCAGGACGAGCGCGGTGATGATGCGTTGCTTGAGCATGCGCGCCGTCAGGCTGTCTGTTGTCGGGGAGCCGCCGGAGCGGCTTCGTTGCCGAGCTGGGCCGAGGTCTGGCCGAAACGCCGCTCGCGCCGGCCGAAGGCGGCGATCGCCTCGTCCAATGCGGCCTCGTCGAAATCGGGCCACAGGCGGTCACTGAAGAACAGTTCCGAATAGGCGCTCTGCCACAGCAGGAAATTGGACATCCGCTGCTCGCCGCCGGTGCGGATGAACAGGTCCGGGTCGGGCACGTGGGCCAGCGCCATGGCGCGGTCGAGGTTGAGCTCGGTCGGCGGCAGGCCCTGTGCGGCCAGCTTGGCGGCCGCCTGCGCGACGTCCCAACGCCCGCCGTAGTTGAAGCAGACGTTGAGCACCAGCCGGGTGTTGTGCGCCGTGGCGGCCTCCGCCTGGGCGAGGCCGCTGCGGATGCGCTCCGACAGCCCCTGGCGTTCGCCAACGAAATGCAGACGCACGCCATCGGCCTGCAGGCGCGGCACCTCACGGCCCAGCGCCAGGACCAGCAGTTCCATCAGGCCCGACACCTCGTCCTGGGGCCGGTTCCAATTCTCGGACGAGAAGGCGAACACGGTCAGCACCGCCACCCCCCGGTCGGCACAGGCCTTGACGCAACGGCGCAGCGACTCGACGCCCTGCTTGTGGCCAGCCACTCGCGGCAGGAAGCGGCGGGTGGCCCAGCGGCCATTGCCATCCATCACGATGGCGATGTGATGCGGAACGGTGCGCGGGGCACTCATCGAACGTCGTTGCAAGCGATGGGCACCGCCGAGAAGCGCTGGGCCGCCCCAAGGCGCGAGCACCCCCACGGGGGACGGCGACCCACGCGCGGCGGGCGGAGCGTGGGGGCCAGGGTCATACCGCCATGATCTCCGCCTCTTTGGCGGTGACCAGCTTGTCGATCTCGGCGATGTAGCGGTCGGTGACCTTCTGGATGTCGGCCTCGGCGCGCTTCTGGTCGTCCTCGGACGCCTGCTTGTCCTTGACCAGCTTCTTCACCGCCTCGTTGGCGTCGCGGCGCAGGTTGCGCGTGGCGATCTTGGCATTCTCGCCCTCGTTGCGCGCCAGCTTGGTCATCTCCTTGCGGCGCTCCTCGCTCATCGGCGGCATCGGCACGCGGATCAGGTCGCCCATGCTGGCGGGGTTCAGGCCCAGGTCGCTTTCGCGGATGGCCTTCTCGATCTTGGCGCCCATGCCCTTTTCCCAAGGCTGCACGCTGATCGTGCGTGCGTCGATCAGGGCCACGTTCGCCACCTGCGACAGCGGCACCTGCGAGCCGTAGTACTCCACGTGCACGGCATCGAGCAACGCCGGGTTGGCGCGGCCGGTGCGGATCTTCGACAGGTTGTTCTGGAAGGCCGCGATCGACTGTTTCATCTTCGCTTCGGCCTGGCTGCGGATATCTGCAATGGTCATCAGTGAGTCTCCAGGGCGGCATGCACCAGCGTGCCCTCGTCCTCGCCCATGACGACGCGCTTGAGGGCGCCGTTCTTGAAGATCGAGAACACCTTGATCGGCAGGTTCTGGTCGCGGCACAGCGCGAACGCGGTCGCGTCCATGATGCCGAGATTCTGTGCGATGGCCTCGTCGAAACTGAGTTTCGAATAGCGCGTGGCCGACGGGTCCTTCTTGGGATCGGCGCTGTAGACGCCGTCGACCTTGGTGGCCTTGAGCACCAGTTCGGCCCCGATTTCGGCGCCACGCAGTGCGGCCGCGGTGTCGGTGGTGAAGAAGGGGTTGCCGGTGCCGGCCGCGAAGACCACCACCTTGCCCTCCTCGAGGTACTGCAGCGCCTTGGGCCGCACGTAGGGCTCGACCACCTGCTCGATGGCGATGGCCGACATGACGCGTGCCGTGAGGCCCTGCTTGTTCATGGCATCGGCCAGCGCCAGCGAGTTCATCACCGTGGCCAGCATGCCCATGTAGTCGGCGGTGGCGCGGTCCATGCCGACCGATCCACCCGCGACGCCGCGGAAGATGTTGCCGCCGCCGATGACCACGGCCACCTCGACGCCGAGGTTCACGACTTCCGCCACCTCCCCCACCATGCGAACGATCGTCGCGCGGTTGATGCCGAAGGCGTCGTCCCCCATCAGCGCCTCACCCGACAGCTTCAACAAGATTCGCTTGTGGGCTGGGCGGGCGTCGGGCATGGGCAAGGTCCTCTGGAGGTTGGCGGTGGGAGTGTAAGTCGTGGAGATGTCAGGACGGGGCGGCGCCACGACAGCGCTCGCCCCGGCGGGCGGGATCAGGCGGCAGCCTTGGCGGCGGCGACCTGGGCAGCCACTTCGGCCGCGAAGTCGTCGACCTTCTTCTCGATGCCTTCGCCGACCACGAAGAGCGTGAAGCCCTTGATGGTGGTGCCCTTTTCCTTGAGCATCTGCTCGACGGTCTGCTTGTCGTTCTTCACGAAAGCCTGGTTGTGCAGCGAGACTTCCTTGAGGAACTTCTGCACGCCGCCCTCGATGCGCTTGGCGACGATCTCCGCCGGCTGCGGCTGCTTGCCGGCGGCTTCGGCCGCCTTGCGGTCTTCCTCGGCCTTGCCGGCAGCCACCGAGCGTTCCTTCTCGATCAGCTCGGCAGGCACGTCGGCGGACGTCAGTGCGACCGGCTTCATGGCGGCGACGTGCATGGCCACGTCCTTGGCGGCCGTGTCGTCACCTTCGAACTCGACCACGACGCCGATGCGCGTGCCGTGCAGGTACGACGCCAGCTTGGCATCGGACGCGAAGCGTTTGAAACGGCGGAAGCTCATGTTCTCGCCGATCTTGCCGATCAGGCCCTTGCGCACGTCTTCCAGCGTGGGGCCGAAGCTGTCCTGGCTGTAGGGCAGCGCGCCCAGCGCGGCCAGGTCGGCCGGGTTGTGCTTGGCCACCAGTTCGGCAGCGGCCTGGGCCAGGGCAATGAACGAATCGTTCTTGCTCACGAAGTCGGTTTCGCTGTTGACTTCGACGATGGCGCCGGTCTTGCCGTCGAGGTACGCGGCAACCACGCCTTCGGCCGTGACGCGGGCAGCGGCCTTGCCGGCCTTGTTGCCCAGCTTGACGCGCAGAATTTCCTCGGCCTTCTCCATGTTGCCTTCGGCCTCGGTCAGGGCCTTCTTGCATTCCATCATCGGCGCGTCGGTCTTGGCGCGCAGTTCGGCGACCATGCTTGCGGTGATTGCAGCCATTTGATTACTCCGTCCGTTATCTCAAAATTCAGATTAAAAAAAAGGGGCAACGAAGCCCCTTCTTCAGGCTCGCGCAGCGCCAGCTCAGGCGGACGCGCCCTCTTCGACTTCGACGAATTCGTCGCTGCCTTCGGCGGCCACTGCCTTGACCACGTCGGCTGCCGCGTTGTTGCGGCCCTCGATCACGGCATCGGCCATGCCGCGGGCATACAGCGCCACGGCCTTGGACGAGTCGTCATTGCCGGGGATCACGTAGTCGATGCCTTCGGGCGAATGGTTGGAGTCGACCACGCCGATCAGCGGAATACCGAGCTTCTTGGCTTCGGCCACTGCGATCTTGTGGAAGCCCACGTCGATCACGAAGATGGCGTCGGGCAGCGCGACCATGTCCTGGATGCCGCCGATGTCCTTCTCGAGCTTCTCGATCTCGCGGGTGAAGGTCAGCTGTTCCTTCTTCGACATGCTGTCGAGGCCGGCTTCCTGCTGGGCCTTCATGTCCTTCAGGCGCTTGATCGAGGTCTTGACCGTCTTGAAGTTGGTCAGCATGCCGCCGAGCCAGCGGGTGTCGACGTAGGGCATGCCGGCGCGACGGGCTTCGTCGGCGACGAGTTCACGGGCTTGGCGCTTGGTGCCCACGAACAGGATGGTGCCGCGGTTGGCGGTCAGCTGCTTGGCGTACTTCTGCGCCTCCTGGAACATCGGCAGCGACTTTTCCAGGTTGATGATGTGGATCTTGTTGCGGCTGCCGAAAATGAACGGCGCCATCTTGGGGTTCCAGAAGCGGGTTTGGTGACCGAAGTGGACACCTGCTTCCAGCATTTCACGCATGGTGGTGGACATTGAATTGCTCCAAAGGTTGGGTCTTGAATCCAGCCCGCTTCCGGGCATCGCCTGGGCCTGCATGCTCTTGGTGTGCTGCAGACCGGCCATGCACCGGACACCTTGAAAGGGCTGGTTCGCGGATGCATCCCGTCACTGGCTTTCACTCGGGAAAAGAGCCAGCAGCGGAACCCGAAGAGTATAGCATGCAGGGACGATTTCAGCCGGGTGGATTCACACCCGGTTGCATGCTCGGGCGGCACACAGGCCGCCATCAATCCCTGAACCTGCCCTGCCTGCCACGCGCCCATGACCCAACCCAGCGCCCTTCCGGATCTCGTCGCAACCCGCGAAGCCCTGCAAGCCGGCCGCACGACCGCCCGCACCGAACTGGAGCGCGCCATTGCCGCCGCCGAAGCGCCCGCCAACATCCATAGCTTCCTGCGTACCGACTTCGAGGGCGCCCGCGCGGCGACCGCGGCGGTGCGCCCCGACCAGCCCCTGGCCGGCCTGCCAGTGTCGGTCAAGGACCTGTTCGACGTCGCGGGCCAGCCGACGCCGGCTGGGTCGCTGGTGCTCGCCCATTCGCCCGAGGCCATTGCGCACGCGCCCGCGGTCGCGCGCCTGCTGGCAGCCGGCGGTGCCCTGGTCGGCCGCACGAACATGACCGAGTTCGCCTTTTCCGGCCTCGGCGTGAACCCGCACTACGGCACGCCGGTGAATGTGGCCGATGCCCGGACCCCGCGCGTGCCGGGCGGCTCGTCGTCGGGCGCCGCGGTGTCGGTCGCGACCGGCGCGGCCTTCGTCGGCCTGGGCTCGGACACCGGCGGCTCGATCCGCATCCCGGCCGCACTGAACGGCATCGTGGGCTTCAAGAACACCGCGCGCCTGGTGCCCACGGCCGGCGCCGTGCCGCTATCGACCACGCTCGACACGGTCTGCGCGATGACCCGCTCTGTGCGCGATGCGGTCGTCGCCCACGAAATCCTGGCCGACCGCCGCGTCCAGCCCGACCCCGCATCGCTGTCGCAGCGCCGCCTGGCTGTGGTGAAGGACCTGTTCCTCGATGGCCTCGACGCCACGGTGGCCCACGCGTTCGACCGCACCTTGCGCAGCCTGCGCGCGGCCGGTGCCCGGATCGACGAGATCGCCCTGCCCCCGCTGGCCGACCTGCCGGCAATCAACGCGACGGGCGGTTTCTCGGCGGCCGAAGCCTACGCCTGGCACCGCCTGCTGATGGAGCGCAGCGTGGCGGGCTACGACCCACGGGTGGCACAGCGCATCCTCAAGGGCGCGACCATGAAGGCCTACGAGTACATCGATCTGGTCCACGCGCGCGCCGCCTGGGTCACCCGCATGGCGTCGGCGCTGGCGCCCTACGACGCCATCCTCTCGCCCACCGTGCCCATCGTCGCGCCCGCTCTGGCCGACGTGGCGCCCGGCGATGAGCGCGATGCCGAGTTCTTCCGGGTCAATGCGCTGTTGTTGCGCAATCCCTCTGTGGTGAACATGCTCGACGGCTGCGCCATTTCGATCCCCTGCCATGCACCCGACGAGTTGCCGGTGGGCCTGATGCTGTGGCATGCCGCGCTGCACGATGACACGGTGCTCGCCATTGCAGCACAAGCCGAACAGGCGCTACGAAATCGATAGCTGCGCGAGTCGCAGAGGCAGGCGCTGCGTGCCCGCCAGACGTTCCCGCATCCCTGCCCCGCCGCATGGGGTGGCGCCTGTGCAACGCCCGAGGACAGGGAAGGTGTAAGCGACGCGGCAGGCCTCGACGGCTGGTCTATCCTCGGGCGTCCGGCGCGCCGCTGACGCGCCCTGCTGCACTCTCTCGTTCCATGAAAATCGCCATCGTGGGCGCCGGCATCATCGGCGTGACCACTGCCTGGGAGCTGGCCTGCGACGGCCACGAGGTCCACGTCTTCGATCGCCGGGGTGCCGCCGCCGAGGAATCCAGTTTTGCCAATGCCGGCGTGGTCGCGCCGGGCTACGTCACCCCCTGGGCCGCGCCGGGCATGCGCATGAAGGTCCTGCGCTCGCTGCTGTCTTCGCACGGCGCCATCAAGCTGCGCTGGCCGCTCCGGGCGCGCGACGTCGGCTGGATGCGCCAGTGGCAGCGCGCCTGCACGCTCGAGACCTACCTCGCCAACCGCGCGCGCATGCAGCGCCTGGCCTTTTACAGCCGCACTCGCCTTCACGAGATCGTCCAGACGCGCGAGCTCAGCTACGAACGCAGCGATGGCTACCTGGTGCTGCTGCGGGGCAAGCGCGAGAAGAAGCTGGTGCAGCCCGGTCTGGACGTGCTTCGCGAGGCTGGCAGCGTGTTCCGCGAAGTCGATGCCGACGAGGCACGGCGCATCGAGCCGGCGCTGTCCACCGACAGCAGGCTGGTCGGCGCCATCCACCTGCCCGAGGACGAGGTCGGCAACTGCCGCCAGTTCGCCATGCTGCTCAAGCGCGAGGCCGAAGATCTCGGCGTGCAGTTCTTTTTCAACTGCGACATCGCGCCGCTGTCGCGCGCCGCGCCGCGCTCGCTGCAGTTGGCGGGCGGCTCCGAGGCGGTTGCCTACGACACCGTGGTGGTGTGCGCTGGCGTGGCTTCGGCCACGCTGCTCCAGCCGCTGGGCGTGCGTGTCCCGATCGCGCCGGTGTACGGCCACTCCATCAGCGCCGCCATCCGCGAGCCGCTCAATGCGCCGCGCAGCGCCGTGATGGACGAACGCTACAAGGTCGCGATCAGCCGGCTGGGCCTGCGCGTGCGCGTGGCCGGCAGTGCCGAACTGGGTGGCGACCCTGCCACTCTCCATCCTGCCGCGCTGCAGACGCTGTACAAGGTCCTGCACGACTGGTTTCCCGGTGCGGCGCAGCTCGGCTCGGGCGTGCAGCAGTGGAAGGGCGCGCGCCCCATGCTGCCCGACGGCCCGCCCGTCATCGGTCCCAGCGGCGTGCCCGGCGTGTGGCTCAACCTCGGCCACGGCTCCAGTGGCTGGGCGCTGTCCTGCGGAAGCGCGCGCGTGCTGGCCGACATGGTGGGCGGCCGCGCGGCCGAGATCGACCTCGACGGACTGGGGCTGGAGCGGCTGCTGCGCGCTTGAGCCACGGCATGCCGCCTGCGTGCGGCCGGCCTCAGAATCGGCCCATGCAGCGCATCCATCCCGACCGCATTCCTGCACCGCTGCCGCTGTTCGGCACGCAGGCCACGCGCCGACTCGAACAGGCCGCCGCGGCCGCCCTGCCCCCGCACACGCTGATGCAGCGCGCCGGCTTGGCCGTAGCGCGGCTGGCGATGGCCATCTCGCCCCACGCACGCTCGGTATGGGTCGCCTGCGGCCCCGGCAACAACGGCGGCGATGGATTCGAGGCGGCGCTGCACCTGCAGCAACGGGGCTACGCCCCGACGGTGACCTGGATCGGCGACCCGGCGCGCCTGCCGCCCGACGCGCAGGCCTCGCTGCGCCGGGCACGGGCGGCTGGCGTCACGATGGCCGACGAGCCTCCCCCCGCGCCCGACCTGGCCATCGACGCCCTGCTCGGCCTGGGCAGCACGCGCCCCCCCGAGGGCCGCATTGCTCAGTGGCTGCATAAGATGCATCAGGGCGCAGCGCCGGTGCTGGCGATCGACCTGCCCTCGGGCCTGGATGCCGACACCGGGCGCCATGCCATGAATTTCGTTCCCGATCGCTCTCGTCCCGGGACCGTCGCGCCCCGTTTTTGCCTGAGCCTTCTGAGCCTGAAGCCGGGCCTGTTCACGGCCGAGGGGCGCGACTGGGCTGGCGAGGTCTGGTTCGACGACCTGGGGGGCGGACCGGCCCCAGGCATCGCTGCCGATGCCGAACTGGCCGCCATCCCGGCCGATGCACCCCGCGCCCACGCCTCGCACAAGGGCAGCTATGGCGACGTCGCCGTGCTCGGCGGCGCGCCCGGCATGGCGGGCGCCGCAGTGCTGGCCGCCACGGCAGCCTTGCACTCGGGCGCCGGGCGGGTGTTCGTCGGGCTGCTGGGCGCCGAGGTGCCGTGGGACAGCGCACAGCCCGAGCTGATGTTCCGCGATGCCGGCTCGCTACCGACCACCGGCCAGACGCTGGTCTGTGGCTGCGGCGGCGGCGAGGCGGTGCGCACCGTGCTGCCGCGCGCCCTGGCGCACGACGGACCGCTGGTGCTGGACGCGGATGCGCTCAACGCCCTGGCGGGCGATGCGCAGCTGCAGATCCTTCTCGCCGGGAGACAGGCCGCCACGGTGATGACGCCGCACCCGCTCGAGGCCGCACGCCTCCTCGGCAGTGACACGCGCCAGGTGCAGGCCGACCGGCTGGCTGCGGCGCAGGCGCTGGCCGATCGGCATGCGTGCACGGTGGTGCTCAAGGGCTCGGGCAGCGTGGTCGCGCATCCGGGTGCACGACCTTCGATCAACCCGACCGGCAATGCCCGGCTGTCCACGGCGGGCACGGGCGACGTGCTGGCCGGCATGGTCGGCGCAGCACTCGCTGCAGGCCGTACGGCGCGCAACGCAGCGATCGAGGCCGTCTGGCGGCACGGCGCCCTGTCCGATCGCTGGCCAGCGGGCCAGCCGCTGACGGCGGGCGCCCTGGCGCGCGGCGGCGCCTGAAAAAAGGGCCTGAAGGCCCCCTCCCGCTCGCGAGAACGGCGATTGGCGAGATGGCGTTCGCGGGCGGGATCGCGCGTTCAGCCGCGGCCCACGAAGGGCATCTTGGTCGCCATCACCGTGTGGAAGAGCACGTTGGCCTCCAGCGGCAGGTTGGCCATGTACAGCACCGATTGGCCCACCACCGCGACGTCCATCGTCGGCTCGGTCGCGATCTCGCCGTTGGCCTGAGGCACGCCTTTCTGGAATCGCGCGGCCAGTTCGGTCAACGCGTTCCCGACGTCGATCTGCCCGACCGCGATGTCCCACTTGCGCCCATCGAGCGCAGCGGTCTTGGTCAAACCCTGCACCGCGTGCTTGGTGGACGTATAGGCTGCCGAGTTGGGCCGCGGCGTGGTTGCCGAGATGGAGCCGTTGTTGATGATCCGCCCACCCTTCGGCGTCTGCGCCTTCATCGTGCGGAAGGCCTGCTGCAGGCAATAGAACATGCCGTTGAGGTTGATGTCGACAACGCCCTTCCATTGCTCGGGCGTCCAGTCCTCGAACGGGCCCGGCGGGTTGCCCACGCCGGCGTTGTTGAACAGCAGGTCGACGCGGCCGAAGCGCTCGACCACGGCGGCAAAAAGCGCCGCCACCGACTCGGGGCTGGACACGTCGGTGGGCACGGCGAAGGCGCGATCGCCGGCGCCGGACTCGTCGGCCACCGCATCGAGCGGGTCGGGCCGGCGGCCGGCCAGCGCCACGCGCCACCCGTCGTTCAACAGCGCCAGCGCCGCTGCACGGCCGATGCCGGTGCCGGCGCCGGTGACGATGGCGACGCCTTTCGAAGTCTTCTCGGTCATGGGTCCAATCTCCAGGTAAAGCGAGCACGGCCGGGCAGGTGCCTCAGGGCCGCGGCGCCTTTCGTTTCTTCTTCATCTTGCCGGCCGCCTTCTTGACGGCAGACCTCAGCGCCTGCATCGGCGACGACGGCACGCGCTCCGCGCGTTCGCCCCGCTCGGCCGACTTGGCTGCGGCCTTGCGCGACTGACGCTTGTCGGAGGCCTTGGCCGGCACGCCCGAGGCGCCCGCGATGCCCTTGTCCTTGAGCGCACGCGCCGTCAGCTCCTCGCCTTCGCGCACCAGGCGGAAGTCGATCTTGCGGCCGTCCAGGTCGACACGGCTGACCTGCACCCGCACCCGGCTGCCGATGGCGTAGCGGATGCCGGTGCGCTCGCCGCGCAGTTCCTGCCGCGCCTCGTCGAACTTGAAGTACTCGCCGCCGAGCTCGGTGATGTGCACCAGGCCCTCGACGTACATCGCATCGAGCGTGACGAAGATGCCGAAGGTGGTGACGGCCGTGACCACGCCGCCGTACTCCTCGCCCAGGTGCTCGCGCATGTACTTGCACTTGAGCCAGGCCTCGACGTCGCGGCTGGCCTCGTCGGCGCGGCGTTCGTTGGCGCTGCAATGCAGGCCGGCGGCTTCCCAGCCTTGCAGTTCCTTGCTGGGCACCACCGTGGCCTTGGCAGGCTTGCTGGTGGGCGCCTTCACCCGTGCCGCCAGGCGCTTGGCCAGCTTGGCCTGCGCCTCGCCCGGCGTCGGCAGCAGCGGCAGCTGGTACCTCGTGTTGCCGAGGATGGCCTTGATCACGCGGTGCACCAGCAGGTCGGGGTAGCGCCGGATCGGGCTGGTGAAGTGGGTGTAGGCCTCGTAGGCCAGGCCGAAGTGGCCGCTGTTGATCGGCGTGTAGATCGCCTGCTGCATCGAGCGCAGCAGCATGGTGTGGATCTGCTGCGCGTCCGGGCGCTCCTTGGTCGCCGCGGCGATCGCCTGGAACTCCGAGGGATGCGGCTCGTCGCTGATCGACATGCCCACGCCCATGGCCTTGAGGTAGCTGCGCAGGATCTCTTTTTTCTCGGGCGTGGGGCCTTCATGCACGCGGTACAGGCCCGGGTGCTTGCCCTGCGCGATGAAGTCGGCACTGCACACGTTGGCGGCCAGCATGGCCTCCTCGATCAGGCGGTGTGCTTCGTTGCGCACGCGCGGCACGATCTTCTCGATGCGGCCGGCGTCGTCGCAGATGATCTGCGTCTCGGTGGTCTCGAAATCGACCGCGCCGCGCTTGCCGCGCTGCTTGAGCAGTGCGCGGTAGACGTCGGCGAGGTTGATGAGGTCCGTCACGCGCTCCTTGCGCTTGGCGGCCTCGGGCCCACGCGTGTTGGCGAGGATGGCCGCCACCTCGGTGTAGGTGAAGCGTGCGTGGCTGAACATCACCGCCGGGTAGAACTGGTAGGCGTAGATCTCGCCTTCGCCCGTGACGAGCATGTCGCACACCATGCACAGGCGCTCGACCTCGGGGTTGAGCGAGCACAGGCCGTTGCTCAGCTTCTCGGGCAGCATCGGGATCACGCGGCGCGGAAAGTACACGCTGGTCGCGCGGTCGTAGGCATCGATGTCGATGGCCGAGCCGGTCTTCACATACGCGCTCACATCGGCGATGGCCACCAGCAGGCGCCAGCCGTTGTTGCCGCGCGAACGACCGATCTTCGCGGGCTCGCAGTACACGGCGTCGTCGAAGTCGCGCGCGTCCTCGCCGTCGATGGTCACCAGCGGCACATCGGTGAGGTCGATGCGTCCCTTCTTGTCGGCGGCACGCACCTTGTCGGGCAGTGCCCTGGCCTCGGCCAGGCAGGCATCGGAAAACACGTGGGGCACGCCGTACTTGCGCACGGCGATCTCGATCTCCATGCCCGGGTCGTCGATCTCGCCGAGCACCTCGGTCACGCGACCAACGGGCTGGCCGAAGAGCGCGGGCGGCTCGGTCAGTTGAACCACCACGACCTGCCCGGTCTTGGCAGTGCCGGTCGCGCCCTTCGGAATGAGCACGTCCTGGCCGTAGCGCTTGTCTTCGGGGGCGACGAGCCAGATGCCGCCCTCGTGCAGCAGCCGGCCGATGATGGGTTGCTCCGGTCGCTCGACAATCTCCACCACGCGCCCTTCGGGACGACCGCGGCGGTCGAGCCGCACGATGCGCGCCTTGACGCGGTCCTTGTGCAGCACCGCACGCATCTCGTTGGGCGGCAGGTAGATGTCTGCTTCGCCATCGTCGCGCTGCACGAAGCCGTGTCCGTCGCGATGGCCTTGAACTGTTCCTTCGATTTCTTCCAGCAAGCTGCCGGAGGGGCCTGTATTTTTGATATGATCTCCTTCGTTCCTGAAATTCAAAACATAACTGAAGCGCCGAACGGTACAGCAGTTATGAGGGCCCAGGTGGCGGAATTGGTAGACGCACTAGTTTCAGGTACTAGCGAGTAACATCGTGGAGGTTCGAGTCCTCTCCTGGGCACCAACAACAGATGAAGCCACCGGCCAACCCGGTGGCTTTTTTCTTGGGCGGACGCAGCTTCGGTGACCGCGCTGCGACGATGCGCCCTGGCACGCAGAGCCATCGCATCGTCGAATCGCAAGGCGGCAATCACTCGGCGGACGTCGCAGCCTCAGATCGGCACGCCGATCAGATCGTGGCCTTCGGTCCCGACGATGCGGGCCCGCGTGAACTCACCGACCTTGAGCTGCTTGCTGATCTTCTCGGGCGGCAGCAAGCGCACGATGCCATCGATCTCCGGCGCATCGGCATAGCTGCGGCCGAGGCCGCCCTTGCGGCCCAGCGACGGCGCGGAATCGACCAGCACCTGCATGGTGGCGCCGATGCGGCGCGTGAGCCGCGCAGTGGACACCGCCTCGGCCACTTCCATGAAGCGCGCACGGCGCGCCTCGCGCTCGGCCTCGGGCAACATGCCGGGCAGCGCATTCGCCGTGGCGCCATCGACGGGGCTATAGGCAAAGCAACCCGCGCGGTCGATCCCGGCCTCCCGGATGAAGTCGAGCAGGTGCTCGAACTCCTCCTCGGTCTCGCCCGGAAAACCGGCGATGAAGGTGCTGCGGATCACCAGCTGCGGGCACATCTCGCGCCAGCGCGCGATGCGCTCGAGGTTCTTCTCGCCGCTGGCCGGCCGCTTCATGCGGCGCAGCACATCCGGGTGGCTGTGCTGCAAAGGCACGTCGAGGTAGGGCAACACCTTGCCTTCGGCCATGAGCGGGATGATCTCGTCCACACTGGGGTACGGGTACACGTAATGCAACCGGACCCACGCGCCGTAGGGCTCGGCGATCTCGCCGAGTGTGCGCACCAGTTCGAGCATGCGCGTCTTCACCGGCTTGCCGTCCCAGAAGCCGGTGCGGTACTTCACGTCGACGCCGTACGCCGAGGTGTCCTGGCTGATCACCAGCAGTTCCTTCACGCCCCCCTCGAACAGCGCCCTCGCCTCCTTCAGCACGTCGCCGACCGGCCGCGACACGAGGTCGCCGCGCATGGAAGGGATGATGCAGAAGGTGCAACGGTGATTGCAGCCTTCGCTGATCTTCAGATAGGCGTAGTGCTTGGGCGTGAGCTTGATGCCCATGGGGGGCACCAGATCGACGAAGGGGTCGTGCGGCTTCGGCAGGTTGGCATGCACGGCATCCATGACCTCCTGCGTCGCATGCGGCCCGGTGACGGCGAGCACGCTGGGATGCATCTGCCGAACCAGGTTGCCGCCGTCGTCGCCCGACTTCGCGCCGAGGCAGCCGGTGACGATCACGCGCCCGTTCTCGGCCAGCGCCTCGCCGATGGTGTCCAGGCTTTCCCTCACCGCGTCGTCGATGAAGCCGCAGGTATTCACGATCACGAGATCGGCACCCTCGAAGGTCTTGGCGGTCTCGTAGCCCTCTGCGCTGAGTTGCGTGAGGATGAGTTCTGAATCGGTGAGTGCCTTGGGGCAGCCCAGGCTGACGAAACCGACCTTGGGGGCAGCCATGCTTCGTTCGGGGGAGACAACTTCGCTCATGCGCCTATTGTCCCAGTTCTGCGGCCAGCCAGCCGCGGGGCGCAGCGGCGCTCAGGGGCGCTTCAGGCCGAAGGCGCCGAGGACCTGTTCGGTGTTCTTCTGCATCTGCTCCTGCATCTGCACGAAGACATTCTTCGACTGCTCGACGTAGCTGCCCATGAGGCCCTGCAGCATGGGCGACTGCATGGTCATGAAGTGCGACCACATCTCCGGCGTCAGTGTCTGCGCCTTCTCGGCCAGTTGCGCCTGCACCTCCGTCATCGCCTGGATGTTCTTCTCGAGGTAAGGGCCCATGAAGCCCTGCACGGCCTGCCCATAGAAGCGGATGATGCTGGCCAGCACCTGTTCGGTGAACATCGGCGCACCGCCCGCTTCCTCCTCGAGGATGATCTGCAGCAGGATGCTGCGCGTCAGGTCGTCGCCGCTCTTGGCATCGCGCACGACGAAGCTGGCGCCTTCGATCACGAGTTGCTTGACCTCTGCCAACGTGATGTAGGCGGAGGTGTCGGTGTCGTACAGGCGGCGGTTCGGATACTTCTTGATCACTCGCTGCGGCGACTTGGAAGCAACCTTCTTGCTCTGCACTGCGGACTCCTTCGGATGGCGCGCCCGACAAGGGCTCGGGACATTCTAGAAAGGCGTTTTGCTGCACCGCGCCAAGGTTTACCCTCACGGCCCCGCCGAGCAGGCCACGCGAAGGCTCAGAAGCTTGCGCTGGCGTATTCCGCGCCGCAGTTGCGGCACTTGGCGGTCTCGATGCTGCCGTCCTCGCTGTCGTGGAAGCTCAGCAAGGTCTTGGTGCCGCTGAACACCCAGCACCGCGGGCAATGTTCGTGGCCCGCGACGGGCAGGTAGCCCCGGGCGCGCTGCTCCGCGCGATCCCGCGTCACCGTGATGCCGTGCTGGCGCTCGGCGCGCGCCACGTCCTCGGCCGCCATGGATTGGTGGCGGCCTGCTGCACGGTCGTTGATGCCGTACACCACACGGGCGAACTCGAGCGGCGCTTGGCGCAAGAGGGCCGCAAGCCGTTGCTCGGTGCGTGTGGCGTCGATGGGGACTTCGGACGGGCTGATCACGTGGGGACTTCAAAGACGCCGGCCCTTGCGGCCAGGCTCCACGGCAAGGTACCACATCGCCCTCCTCGCCGCCATCGACCCGATTGGCTATGCAAGCCGGCCGGACCACCCCAGCGTGCGAGACGCACCCTGAAGGCAGAGGCGTCGCGGCAGGAAGCGCCGCGACGGCTTGGACGACGAAGGGAAATTGGTAGGCGCGATTGGACTCGAACCAACGACCCCCACCATGTCAAGGTGGTGCTCTAACCAGCTGAGCTACGCGCCTAGGTTGTATTCGAGACCGCAAGTATAGCGCGAATTCGCAGCCGATCTCAGCGCCGACGCGCAGAACGCACGCCGGACACGCCCGTGACGATGCCCAGCACATGTGCAAGCCGCGCGGTGTCGGCGATCTCGACGGTGAAGGTCATCCAGGCCGTGCCCTTCACGGACTGGGTCTGCACACCGATGACATTCATCTTCTCGCGCGCGAACACGTCGGAGATGTCGCGCAGAAGGCCCTGCCGGTCGGCCGCCTCCACCGACACGTCCACCGCGTAGACCGAATCGCCCGCCGCTTTCGGCTGCCCCCACTCGACGTCGATCACGCGCTCCGCATCGCGCACGGCCATCGTGCGGAAGTTGCTGCAGTCGGCGCGATGGATGCTCACCCCGTGCCCGCGCGTCACGAAGCCGCGGATGGCGTCGGGCGGCGCAGGCCGGCAGCACTTGGCCAACTGCGTCATCAGCGACGACACGCCCACCACCAGCACGCCGCCCTTGCCGCCATCGTTCACGCGAGGCTTGCGAATGAGCGGCGCCTCCTCCGCCGGCGTGGCCTCCTGCGGCCGCAGGAGGTTCTCGATGTTGCGCAGCGAGAACTCGTCCTTGCCCACCACTTCGAAGAGGTGGTCGGCCGAGCGAAAGCCCAGCTGGGACGCCAGATCCTCGAGCTTGAGCGCCGTCCTGCCCTCGCGCTGCAACAGCCGCTCCACCGCCTCGCGCCCGCGTGCGACCGTCTCGTGCGTCGCCTGTGCATTGAACCAGGCGCGCACCTTGGCGCGCGCACGGTGACTGGCCAGGTAGCCCAGCTCGGGGTTCAACCAGTCGCGGGACGGGCCGCCTTCCTTCGCCGCAATGATCTCGACGGTCTGGCCGTTCTGCAGCGGCGTGTTCAGCGGCACCATGGCACCGTCGATGCGCGCGCCGCGGCAGCGGTGGCCGAGCGTGGTGTGGACGGTGTAGGCGAAGTCGACCGCGGTCGCGCCCTGTGGAAGCTCGACGATGGCCGCATCGGGCGTCAGCACGTAGATGCGATCGTCGAACAGGCCCTGGCCCTGCTGGCCGCTGAGGTCGCGCTCCCACGCCAGGAGCTGCCGCAGCACGGCGATCTTGGCGTCGTATTCGCCCCCTGCCCAGACGCCCGCGTAGCCGCGCGGCCCGGCCTCCTTGTAGGCCCAGTGCGCAGCCACGCCGTGCTCGGCATGGTCGTGCATCTCCTCGGTGCGGATCTGGATCTCGATCGGCTTGTCGGCCCGGCCACCCAACGCATCCCGCACCACGGTGTGAAGCGACTGGTAGCCGTTGGCCTTCGGCCGAGCGATGTAGTCGTCGAACTCTTCCACGATGGGCTGGAAATGCGAATGCACCCACGCCAGCACGGCGTAGCAGTCCTTCACGTCGGGCACGATCACGCGCAGCGCCAGGATGTCGAACACCTGGTCGAAGTCCAGCGACTTGCCGCGCATCTTCTTCACGATGCTGTAGATGTTCTTGGGCCGCCCCTGCACGGTGGCGCGGATGCCCTCGCGCTTGAGCCCCTGCTCCAGCCGCTCGCGCAACTGAGCCACGTAGCCTTCGCGCTCGATCCGCTTCTCGTCCAGCAGGCGCGCGATCAGCTTGTAGGTCTCGGGTTCGAGAAATCGGAACGAGAGGTCCTCGATCTCCCACTTGACCTGCCAGATGCCGAGGCGGTTGGCCAGTGGCGCGAAGACCTGCAGCGACTCGCGTGCCAGGCTCTCGGGCACGGGCTGCCGGGTTGCAGCCGCGTGGCGCAGCGTCTGCAGCCGCGATGCCAGCCGCAACATGACCACCCGCAGGTCGCGCGAGAAGGCGAGCAGCATCTTGCGCACGTTCTCGGTCTGCGTGCCCGCGCCCTCGTGCAAATGCACCGCGCTGCGCGTCTGCTTCTGCACCTGCACCAGCTTGGTCGTCTCCACCGCCAGCAGCGCGAAGTTGTCGCCGAAGACCTTGGCGATCACCTCCTGCGGCCGGTTCAGGTGCTGGCACGAATACACCAGGTAGGTGGCCGCCTGCATCGCCTCCGACCCGCCCATCGACGCCACGATCGCGGCCACCGCGTCGGCATGCGCGAGCGTGTTCTCGCCGGTGTCGAGCACCTCGTCGGCGATCAGCGGAGCGGCGAAGAGGCGCGCACGCTCCAGCATGTTCGCGATCGCGGGCGCTTGTGCGGTGGCGGCCGACAAGGCGTGGTCGGCAACGGCAGGCTCGGACACGGAAAGACTCTCGGAAACCAAACGAACACTCAATCCAGAAGAAAGGACACCACGATGGCTGACTGGCGTGGATCGACGAAGGTCGGCGCATGTCCGACGCCCGGGAACTCCACGAGCCTGGCCTTCGGTCCGCGCTCGCCCATCTGCCGGACGGTCGCCGCGGACAGCAGGTCCGACTCGGCGCCTCGCGTGAGCAAGGTGGGGACGCGGATGCCGTCGTAAAGGGCCCACGTCGCCGTTTCGGCTTGCGCGGCGATCTCGGGGGTGATGGCACGGATCGGCGCGGCGATGGCGGGGTCGTAATGGAGCACCACCGCGCCGTCGCCGGACACCGTTGCCGCTGGGTCGACCTTGGTGCGCCCGTCGGCGCTGCGCGCCCCCGCCGGCACCACCATCGGCGCCGACAGCGCCAGCCACTGTTCGGGCGTGTGCGGACCGAAGCTCGTGGAGAGCTGCCACATCGCGTCGGCCGCGGCCTGCAGGTTGTCGTAGCGGCCTCCCTGCCCGACGTAGCTTGCGATCCGCGCGATCGCCGCAGGCTCGATGGCGGGCCCCACGTCGTTGAGCACCAGCCGGTGCACCGGCGCGGCGAGCGGCAGTTCCGCATGGCCGGCGAGCACCATGCCGATGAGCCCGCCCATGCTGGTGCCGACCACATCGAACCGCTCGATCGGATGCGCCGCATGCAGCTGGGCGACAAGTGCGACCATGTCCGCCGCGTACTGCGGCACCTGGTAGCCCATCGGGTCGGCGAGCCAGTCGCTGCGGCCGCGGCCGACCACGTCAGGACACACCACGCGCAGCCCGCCCCCGGAATGCGCAAGCAAGGCCTGCGCGAGCACGTCGAAGTCGCGCCCCTGGCGAGTGAGCCCGTGCAGGCACAGCACGACCTGCGACGCAGCCGGGTCGCCCCATTGCCAATAGGCCATGCGATGGCTGCCTCCGGGGTCGGCGCAAGCCACGAATTCGAGTGCCGGTTGGGTCATGTCCTGGGGTCCGTCTTGCTGCGGATAATCGCGCGGTTCATCCTAATTGATCCGGAGATCGCTCATCATGCTCAAAGGCAAAACTGCCCTCGTGACAGGGTCCACCAGCGGCATCGGCCTCGGCATCGCCAAAGCGCTCGCGCAGCAGGGCGCCAACATCGTGCTCAACGGCTTCGGCGATGCCAAGGGCCCGCAGAGCGAGATCGAATCGCTGGGGGTGGCCAGCGCCTACCACGGCGCCGACATGAGCAAGCCGGCCGAGATCGAGGACATGATGAAGTTCGCGGCGTCCAAGTTCGGCCGCGTCGATGTGCTGGTCAACAACGCCGGCATCCAGCATGTGGCGAAGGTCGAGGACTTCCCGGTCGAGAAGTGGGATGCGGTCATCGCGATCAACCTCACCAGCGCCTTCCACACCACGCGTTTGGCGATCCCGGCCATGCGCGAGGCCAACTGGGGCCGCGTGATCAACATCGCATCCGCCCACGGCCTGGTGGCATCGGCGCAGAAGTCGGCCTACGTCGCAGCCAAGCACGGCATCGTCGGGCTGACCAAGGCGGTGGCGCTGGAGACGGCGACCACGGGCCTCACCTGCAACGCCATCTGCCCCGGCTGGGTGCTGACGCCGCTGGTGCAGAAGCAGATCGACGACCGCGCCGCGCGCGAAGGCATCAGCGTCGCCCAGGCGCAGATCGACTTGCTGGGCGAGAAGCAGCCGTCGCTGCAGTTCACCACCGTCGACCAGCTCGGCGGCCTCGCGGTGTTCCTGTGCTCGGCAGCCGCCGACCAGGTGCGCGGCGTGGCGTGGCAGGTGGACGGCGGCTGGACGGCGCAGTAGGCGCGGCTGCGGGCGTCGCCGGTCGCCTCGCGGCAGGCCGCCTGCATGCGCCTACTTGAGCTGCACCGACCCCGAGACGTTCACCACCACCGTGGTCTTGCCGGCCTCGACGGGGATCGGGGCGTCGGCGGCCGAGAAGGACTTCGCCTCTGCCGCCATCATGCGCGGACGGACCGGGCCGCCCTCGTTCGCATTGACCGACACCTCGCGCAGCGTGTAGCTGCCGAAGCCGAAGTCCTTGGCCAGCTCGGCCGCCTTGCGCTTGAAGTTGTCGATGGCCTGCGTCTGCGCCTCACCTTCGGACTTCTGCCGCTGCTCGCGGCTGAGCGCGAAGCCGACGTTGCCCACGCTCAGCGTGCTGATGCGGCCCGCGGCGCGCGTGATGCGCGGGAAATCCCGCCCTTCCAGCACCAGCTCGGCGCTGCCCTGCCAGCCGTTGATCTTGCCGTCGCGCGTGTAGCGCGGCGACAGACTGAAATTGCCGGTGCGTACGTCCATCTGGCCCGCTTGTGCGTCCTTCTTGGCTTCGGCGAGGGCGGCATCGATCGCCGTCCGCAGCTGGCTTTGCACGGTCGCCGCGTCGGCGCCGTCGCGCGTCGTGACCAGCGTCATGTTCAGCAGGTCCTGCTGCACCTCGACCGTGCCGTTGGCGGACAACTGCAGCACGTTCTGCGGCTGTACGGCCCCGCCGGTTTGTGCGAATACGGCGCTTGCGCCTGCCAACGCCGCGCAAGCCGCTATCAACTTAATAGCATTCAAGGCTAGAGTCTCCCGTGGAATAGATAAAAAAAGTCGCGCCGACCCGACGCAGATGCGCGCGGGCCGCGTCGCTACTGCCGCGAGCCGACCCAGGGCAGGAGCGAGCGCCAGCCGCCGCCCGAATTCTGCGGTCCCGCGCCGTGGGGCTCGGGCGCAGTAGCCGACTCGGCAGTCTGCGTCACGTCCGGCCTGGCGGGCCATTGGCTGCGGACCTGCTCGCGCAACTGTGCGCGTTCGGCCGGCGTGAGCCGCCGCCCTGCGACGGCTTCGTCGTGCCGGATCTCGTCGCGTTGCTCCGCGCGGTGGGCATCCACCGCGGCGCGCACCTCGTCGCGTCGCGGCCCGCTGGCCTTGAGGAACTCCGCCGATGCCGCCAGCGGCAAGGCGGCGCCCAGCGCCAGGACGAGGGAGAACAGGGGCCGGGAAGCCAGGGGCATCGAAGGGTGTGGGTGCATCAAGGTGCCCACTTTGCCACCGCTGCGTATCGCCTCGGCGTCGCGTCCGCGAGCCCAGGCAAGTTTTGTAACTTAGTGTCAGACCAAGGCGATTTCGGCCGGGATAGCGACGCAACGCCTTCAGAATCGCCGCTGTTACAAATTCATCCCTGGGAACTGTTGCTCAAATGACTCAAGCACCCGCCCGCATTGACAAGATCGTCATCGTCGATGACGACGCCCGCATCCGTGACCTCCTGCGCCGCTACCTTACGCAAGAGGGCTTCGAGGTCATCGTGGCGGAAGACGGCAAGGCGCTGAACCGGATCCTGCTGCGCGACACCGTCGACCTCATCGTGCTCGACCTGATGATGCCGGGCGAGGACGGCCTCTCGGTCTGCCGCCGCCTGCGTGCCGCCAACGACCGCACGCCGATCATCATGCTCACGGCCAAGGGCGAGGACGTGGACCGCATCGTGGGCCTGGAAGTCGGTGCCGACGACTACCTGGGCAAGCCATTCAACCCGCGCGAACTGCTGGCCCGCGTGCACGCCGTGCTGCGCCGCCGCCCGCCTCAGGAGGCACCGGGCGCACCGTCCACCGAGAACGAGACCGTGAGCTTCGGCCCCTTCGAGTTCGACCTGGGCTCGCGCACGCTCAAGAAGGATGGCGAGGAACTGTCTCTCACCACCGGCGAATTCGCGATGCTCAAGGCGCTGGTGCGCCACCCGCGCCAGCCCCTGTCGCGCGAGAAGCTGGCCCAGCTGGCGCGCGGCCGCGAATTCGAGCCTTTCGACCGCAGCCTGGACGTGCAGATCTCGCGCCTTCGCAAGCTGATCGAGTCCGACGCCGCAGCACCGCGCTACATCCAGACGGTGTGGGGCGTGGGCTACGTCTTCGTGCCGGACGGCACGGCCTGAAGCCGTGGCGGTCACCACCGCCGGGCGCGACACGACGCAACCGAGCCCTTTCGGCGAGGAGGGTGCGTCGGTCACGATGCCCAGCCCGCTGGAGCTGACGGAACGCGTTCGCCGTCGCAACCGGCTCCGGCTGGGCTTCAGCCTCTTCTGGCGCACCTTCTTCCTGCTGTCGCTGCTGCTGATGGTCTGCATCTTCGGATGGCTCCAGACCTTCCGCGCCTTCGAGGACGAACCGCGCGCCGTGCAGACCGCGCACCAGATCGCCTCGCTGGTCAACCTCACACGGGCGGCGCTGGTCTACTCCGACGCCATCACCCGCGTGTCGCTCATCAAGACGCTGGCCGACCAGGAAGGCGTGCGCATCCTGCCACGCGAGCCGGGCGACCGCTTCGAGGCCTACACCAGCGGCACGCTCGACCGCCGAGTGACCGAGGAACTGATGGATCGGCTGGGCGAAGGCACCACCATCGCCAGCCGCGTGAACGACGACCCGGGCCTGTGGATCGGCTTCACCATCGACACCGACAACTACTGGCTGCTGCTGGACCCGACGCGCTTCTCGCGTGTCGGGGGGCGCACCTGGCTCACGTGGCTGATCACCGCCGTGGCGCTGTCGCTGGCCGGCTCGGCCATCATCGCGCGCTTCATCAACCGGCCGCTCAAGCAGCTGTCGCGCGCCACGTCGCAGGTGCGCGAGGGCGAGTACGAGGCCAACCGCCTCGACGAGCACGCCCGCACGGCCGAGATCCGCGCGGTGAACATCGGCTTCAACCGCATGGCGGACCAGCTCGCCAAGATCGAGCAGGACCGCGCCGTGATGCTCGCCGGCATCTCGCACGACCTGCGCACGCCGCTGGCCCGGCTGAGGCTGGAGACCGAGATGAGCGTGGCCGACGAGGACGCACGCGCCCACATGGCGGCCGACATCTCGCAGCTCGACGCCATCATCGACAAGTTCCTGGACTATGCGCGGCCCGACCATGTGCAGTTCAAGCCGGTGCTGCTGCGCGACGTGATCGACGCCTGCACCTACGCCGTGCAGGACTACGAGGACGTCGAGATCAAGGTCGACGTCGCCAAGGACCTGGCCGTGATGGCCGACGACGTGGAGCTCACGCGGGTCATCTCCAACCTGCTGGAGAACGCGCGCCGCTATGGCAAGACGCCGGGCAAGGACGTGGCGCAGATCAACATCCAGGCCCAGGCGCACAACGACGCGGTGCTGCTCAAGGTGCGCGACCACGGCGCCGGCGTGGCGCCCGCGCTGCTCTCGCAGCTGACCAAGCCCTTCTTCCGTGGCGACGTCGCGCGCACCTCGGCCGCCGGGGCCGGGCTCGGCCTCTCTATCGTGGCGAAGAACATCGAGCGCATGGGCGGCACTTTCGCGCTCACCAGCACGCCCGGCCGCGGCTTCGCGGCGCACATCCGCATGCAGCGCGCGTCCACCCAGGCCGTGGCGGCCAGCAAGGACGAGTCGGCCGAGACGGCCTGATCGCCGGGCCGAGGCGGCCGGCGGCGCGAGGGGCTCGGGCACCGCTGCTCAGTTGGCCCCGAGGCCGGTCAGCGGTGCAGCAGCACCGCGGCGCGCGCCTCCATGGCGCGGCCCTCGCCAACCGGCCCGAGCTTCTCTGCGGTCTTCGCCTTCACGTTGACCTGCGCCGCATCGAGCGCCAGCAATTGCGCGATGTGCGCGCACATGGCCGGGATGTGCGGCGCGAGCTTGGGCGCCTGCGCGACGATGGTGCTGTCGACGTTGCCGACCTGCCAGCCCGCCGCGCGCACCCGGCGCGCCGCCTCGGCCAGCAGCACGCCCGAATCGGCGCCGCGGAACCGTGGGTCGGTGTCGGGAAAGTGGCGGCCGATGTCACCCAGCGCCGCCGCGCCCAGCAGCGCGTCGGTGATGGCATGCAGCAGCACGTCGGCATCGGAATGGCCGAGCAGGCCCGTCGTGTGTGGTATCTCGATGCCGCCGAGCACGAGCCGGCGCCCGGCCACGAGCTGGTGCACATCCCAGCCCTCGCCGATGCGGAAGGGGAAGACGCCGGCGCTGGATGAAGTGTTCATGATGGTGGGTGCAGCCGGCTGGCGATCACCGCCGCAGCCAGCGCGAAGTCTTCGGGATAGGTGACCTTGAAGTTCTGGGCGCTGCCGGGCACGAGGCGCGGCGCGGCGCCGGTGGCCTCGATGGCGCTGGCCTCGTCGGTCACGCGCTCGCCGACCTGGTCGATGGCCGACGCCAACGCGCCGATGCGAAACATCTGCGGGGTCTGCGCGAGCCACTTGTCGCTGCGGTCCAGCGTGTCGGCCACGCGCCCCTGCGGTGTCGCCCTCTTGAGCGTGTCGGGCAAGGGCAACGCGAGCAGTCCGCCCACGGCGTCGCCCTCGCAGGCGGCGATCAGCGCCTCGATCTGCGCCGGCGTCACCAGGCAGCGCGCGGCGTCGTGCACCAGCACCCAGTCGCCGGCGTCGGCGCCCTGGGCCAACAGCGCGGCGAGCCCGTTGCGCACGCTGGCCGCGCGCGTGGCACCGCCGGCACGCAGCAGCCGCTCGCCCGCACGGGGGAAATCCGGCAGCACGCGCTGCAACAAGGCATCGTCGGGCGCCACCACGAGCGCGATCGTGGCGAAGCGCGCGCCGAGCGCCCGGAAGGCGTCGAGCGTGTGCCCGACCAGCGCCCGTCCGGCCAGCGGCTCGTACTGCTTGGGCCCCGCAACGCCCGCCCGGCTGCCGATGCCGGCCGAGGGAATGAGGACGTGAAAGCGCGGAGACGGCATGGGTCGTGGAGGCGGCGGCAAGCTGCGGCGGCAGCGCCAGCGAAGAAAGGGGCGCCATTCTAAAATCGGGTGCTTCGACACCCCTCGCCACATGGCGCGGGGTGTTTCGCATTGCCTGGCTTCCTGCATGGACCTCCCCACCCTCCCCTCCGGCAAGCGCTTCACGCTGCCGCGCCCGCCTGCGTCGAGCGACGCCCTGCTGCTCGCCCGGCTGGCCGAGCGCGAGAAGGCCGCCGGCCGCGTGACGGCCGTGTTCGCGGCAGATGCCACCGACACCCAGCGCCTGGTCGACGAGCTGGCCTTCTTCGCGCCCGAACTGCGCACCGCCGTCTTCCCCGACTGGGAGACGCTGCCCTACGACGCCTTCTCGCCGCACCAGGACCTCATCAGCGAGCGCCTGGCCACGCTGTGGCGCATCCTTCAGCGCGACAGGACCGAGGGCGTGGACGTGGTGCTGGTGCCCGCCACCACGGCGCTCTACCGCGTGGCGCCGCCGAGCTTCATGGCCGGCTACACCTTCCAGTTCAAGACCGGCCAGAAGCTGGACGAGGCCAAGTTCAAGGCCCAGCTCACGCTCGCGGGCTACAGCCACGTCACGCAGGTCGTGAGCCCGGGCGAGTACGCGGTGCGCGGCGGGCTGATCGACCTGTTCCCCATGGGCTCGCCGCAGCCCTTCCGCGTCGACCTGTTCGACGACGAGATCGACTCCATCCGCACCTTCGATCCCGACAGCCAGCGCAGCCTGTATCCGGTGCCGGAAGTGCGGCTGCTGCCGGGCCGCGAGTTCCCGATGGACGACGACGCGCGGGCCCGCTTTCGCAGCCGCTGGCGCGAGCTGCTCGAGGGTGACCCGACCAAGAGCCGCATCTACAAGGACATGGGCAACGGCGTCGCAACGGCCGGCATCGAGTACTACCTGCCGCTGTTTTTCGACGAGACGGCCACGGTGTTCGACTACCTGGGGGCCGATGCGACGCTGGTGCTGCACGGTGACCTGGAAGGCGCCTTCCAGCACTTCTGGCAGGACACGCGCGAGCGCTTCCGCCTGGTGCAGGGCGACCCGGAGCGGCCGGCGCTGCCACCCGATGCTCTGTTTCTTTCCGCCGAGCAGTTTTACGGCAAGACCAAGGCGCATCCGCAGTTGGCGATACGTCCCACCGTTCAGGCTGAGCCTGTCGAAGCCCGGGACGGCGCTTCGACAGGCTCAGCGCGAACGGTTGCGGGCGAATCGGGCAGCTCGACCTACGCCGAATTCGACACCCTCCCCCCGCTGGCCGTCGTGCGCGGCGCCGAGGACCCGCTCACGCGGCTGAAGGAGCACCTGCGCAACACCCAGCACCGCGTTCTCGTGCTGGCCGAGAGCGAAGGCCGGCGCGAGAGCCTGCTCGACTTCCTGCGCGCCAGCGGCGTCAACCCGCCGGCCTTCGATTCGCTCGCCGAGTTCGAAGGCGCGGCCGACGAGAAGGTCGGCATTGCCACCGCGGCGCTGGCGGCCGGCTTCGTCTGGCTCGAGACCGGGATCGACTTCGTCACCGAGACCGAGCTCTTCGCCACCCAGCCCACCACGCGGCGCCGCGGCAAGCGGCAGGAGCAGACCAGCGACGTCGACGCGCTGATCAAGGACCTGTCGGAGCTCAACGTCGGCGATCCGGTGGTGCACAGCGCGCACGGCATCGGCCGCTACCGCGGGCTGATCAACATGGACCTCGGCTCGAAAAACGCCGACGGCACGCCCGCCCTGCAGGAGATGCTGCACCTGGAGTACGCCGACAAGGCCACGCTGTACGTGCCCGTGTCGCAGCTGCACCTCATCAGTCGCTATACCGGCGTGAGCGCCGACGAGGCACCCCTGCACAAACTGGGCTCCGGCCAGTGGGAAAAAGCCAAGCGCAAGGCTGCCGAGCAGGTGCGCGACGCCGCGGCCGAGCTGCTGAACATCTACGCGCGACGCGCAGCACGCGAGGGCCATGCCTTCCGCTTCTCGGCCAGCGACTACGAGGTCTTCGCCAACGACTTCGGCTTCGAGGAGACGGCCGACCAGAAGGCCGCGATCCATGCGGTGATCCAGGACATGATCTCGCCGCGGCCCATGGACCGGCTGGTGTGCGGCGACGTGGGCTTCGGCAAGACCGAGGTCGCCTTGCGCGCCGCCTTCGTGGCCGTGACCGGCGGCAAGCAGGTCGCCTTCCTGGCGCCGACCACGCTGCTGGCCGAGCAGCACTACCAGACGCTGGTCGACCGCTTCTCCAAGTGGCCGGTCAAGGTGGCCGAGATGAGCCGCTTCCGCTCGGCCAAGGAGATCACCGCGGCCGGCAAGGGCCTGGCCGACGGCAGCGTGGACATCGTCGTCGGCACGCACAAGCTGCTCAGCGAGTCGGTCAAGTTCAAGAACCTGGGCCTGCTCATCATCGACGAGGAGCACCGCTTCGGCGTGCGCCACAAGGAGGCAATGAAGGCCATGCGCGCCGAGGTGGACGTGCTCACGCTCACCGCCACGCCCATCCCGCGCACGCTGGGCATGGCGCTCGAGGGCCTGCGCGACCTCAGCGTGATCGCCACCGCGCCGCAGCGCCGACTGGCCATCAAGACCTTCGTGCGCAACGAGGGCACCGGCGTGATCCGCGAGGCCGTGCTGCGCGAGCTCAAGCGCGGCGGGCAGGTCTACTTCCTGCACAACGAGGTCGAGACCATCGAGAACCGGCGCCAGAAGCTGCAGGAGATCCTGCCCGAGGCGCGCATCGCCGTGGCCCACGGCCAGATGCCCGAGCGCGAGCTGGAACGCGTGATGCGCGACTTCGTGGCCCAGCGCTTCAACCTGCTGCTGTGCTCGACCATCATCGAGACCGGCATCGACGTGCCCTCGGCCAACACCATCGTCATCAGCCGCGCCGACAAGTTCGGCCTCGCGCAGCTGCACCAGCTGCGCGGCCGCGTGGGCCGCAGCCACCACCAGGCGTACGCCTACCTCATGGTGCCCGACACCGAGGGCCTGACCAAGCAGGCGGCGCAGCGCCTGGACGCCATCCAGCAGATGGAAGAACTGGGCAGCGGCTTCTACCTCGCGATGCACGACCTGGAGATCCGCGGCGCCGGCGAGGTGCTGGGCGAGAACCAGAGCGGCAACATGATGGAGATCGGCTTCCAGCTCTACAACGAGATGCTGTCCGAGGCCGTGAACTCGCTCAAGGCGGGCAAGGAGCCCGACCTGCTCTCGCCGCTGTCGGTCACGACCGAGATCAACCTGCACGCGCCCGCCCTGCTGCCCGACGACTACTGCGGCGATGTGCACCTGCGCCTGTCCTTCTACAAGAAGCTGGCCACCGCCAAGACCTCCGACCAGATCGACACCCTGCTTGAAGAGCTGGTCGACCGTTTCGGCAAGCTGCCGCCGCAGGCGCAGACCCTGATCGACGTGCACCGCCTGCGCGTGCTGGCGCGGCCCTACGGGGTGGCCAAGGTCGACGCGGCGCCGGGCATCATCAACATCAGCTTCCGGCCGAACCCGCCGGTGGACCCGATGGCCATCATCCAGCTCATCCAGAAGAACAAGCACATCAAGCTGGCGGGCAACGAGAAGCTGCGCATCGAGCGTGAACTGAAGGAGCCGCGCGACCGGGCCCAGCTGGTGCGCGACGTGCTGCGATCGCTGGGGCAACCCAAGGCGGCGGAGCCGGCCTGAGACTGGCATCGGCACGCCCCTTGCTAAATTCCTCGCCTCCACAGCCACGACGGAACAGAAGCATGCAGACCCGACGCCAAGCTATCCTGTTCACGGGCGCGCTCGGCGCGTTGTCGGCCGCCGGGCGGGCCTTCGCCCAAGGCCGGTACCCCGACCGTCCGGTGAAGGTCATCGTCGGACTTCCGGCCGGCGGCAGTGCCGACATGATTGCGCGCGAAGTGAGCCAGAAGCTCAGCGCAGCGCTCGGTCAGCCCTTTGTCGTCGACAACCGCGCCGGCGCCTCGGGGCAGATCGGCATGCCGGCGGCAGCCCGTTCCGCGCCGGACGGCTACACGCTCACCGTCTCGCCTGCGTCCTTCCTCACGACCAACAAGAGCGTCTTCAAGACCCTGCCCTACGACCCCGAGGCCGACTTCGCCCCGATCTCGCGGCTGGTGAACCAGCCGATGGTGCTGATCGTGAAAGACCGCGCCAAGTACCCCACGGTGGCCGCCTTCCTCGCTGCCGCCAAGGCCGAGCCGGGCAAGATCACCTACGCATCCTCGGGGGACGGCAGCCCGCAGCACCTGGGTGCGCTCATGTTCGAGACCCGCACCGGCGCGAAGATGCTGCACGTGCCCTACAAGGGCGGCGCGCCTGCGATCAACGATACGCTGGCCGGCAGCGTCGACAGCATGTTCGCCGTCATGCCCGAAGCCATGCCGCACGTGCAGGCCGGCAAGCTCTTCGCACTGGGTGTGATGAGCCCGCAACGCTCACCGGTCCTGCCCGCCGTGCCGACCATGGCCGAAAGCGGCATCCGCAACCTGAACCTTTCGGCCTGGGTCGGCATCCTTGCGCCGGCCAGGACGCCCAGGCCCATCATCGACCAGCTGAATGCCGCCGTGCGCGCCGCGCTGGATGCGGACCTCAAGGCCAAATTGGCGGCCAACGGCATCGAGGTCGCGCCGAGCTCGCCCGAAGAACTGCAGCGAATCATCGCGGACGACATCAAGCTGCATGCGGAGCTGGTGAAGGCGGCGGGATTGGTGCCGCAGTAAGGCGGTCCCTTCTGTCGCCGGGCCGCCGCGTCTTCGTCGGCAACACGCGCCGCCCGATGGGCGCGATGAGAAAATCGGCGCCATGACCGCAGCCGTCTCCACGCACGACATCTCGCTGGGCCTTGTTGTCCGCCGCATCACGCCGCCGCTGAAGCTCGGCGATTTCAAGCTCATCGCCTTCGACATGGACTCGACGTTGATCAACATCGAGTGCATCGACGAGATCGCCGACGCCGTGGGCAAGAAGGCCGAGGTCGCGGCCATCACCGAAGCCACGATGCGCGGGGAGATCAAGGACTTCAAGGAAAGCCTGCGCCGGCGCGTCGCGCTGCTCGAAGGCGTGCCGGTCACGGCGCTTCAGCAGGTCTACGACGAACGCCTGCGCCTGAACCCAGGGGCCGAGACGCTGGTGGCCGCCTGCAAGGCCGCAGGGCTGAAGGTGCTGCTGGTGTCGGGCGGGTTCACCTTCTTCGCCGACCGCGTGAAGGCGCGCCTGTCCATCGATTTCGCGCGCTCGAACCTGCTCGAGGAAGCCGACGGCCAGCTCACCGGCCGGGTGGTCACGCAGTCGTGGGGCGACATTTGCGACGGTGCGGAGAAGCGCCGCACGATGCTCGAGGTCGCCTCGCTGCTGGGCGCCTCGCCGGCGGAATGCATCGCGGTGGGCGATGGCGCGAACGACCTGCCGATGATGGGCGAAGCCGGTCTCTCGGTGGCCTACCACGCCAAGCCGAAGGTGCGCGAGCAGGCGATGGTGGCGATCGACGACGGCGGGCTGGACCGCTTGCTGGAGGTCGTTCTTCCCTGAGGGTCGAGAAGGATAGGAGCCCGCGCGGTTTCAGATCTCGTCGTCGGCCTCGGCGCCAGCATCGTCACCGCCCGGGGCCTCCCCCGCATGCCGCGCCGCCGGCCGCGCCGTGAACTCCACATAGATCTGCGCCTGCTGCGTGCGCGCCGCCTCGTCGATGAGTGCATTGAGCGACGCCAGGTTCACCGCCTGCGCCTCCTCGGCGCTGGGACCGAAGCGGCAGTCGAACTCCCAGTGGTGCGCGCCTTCGGGCAGCGGATGGCGGCGGTCACGCTTGAGCGCCTTGCGGATGTCGTGGCGGATGGCATCGAGCACACGGTCCGGATGCCGGCCCTCGATCTGCAGCGGATAGGTTTTTCTCATGCGCGATCGTATCGCGCTGCCCTTTCGCTTCGCGCAGAGCCGCAGACCTGCGTAAAGTCGACCCTTCGACGACATTGCAGGAGATCAGGACATGGCGCGCGCAAACGACTGGGCAAGCAAGGTGATGGCGCTGGTCCATGGCGGCAACACCGCCGCGGCCATCGCGCAGATCAAGGTCGCGCCCAGCGTGAAAGACCTGCAGGCCCTGGCGACGATCATGAAGCTCTCGCGCCTGACCGGCAAATACCGCCACCTGGACGCGGCGATCGAAGAGAACCTCGCCCTGCTTTCCGCGCCGAGGCTGCATCGTTCGCCCTGATCCGCGCATCCGCTGCCTGGAACTGCACACCCGTGGACGCGACTTCGCCCGAGCCAGCGACGGCGCAACCGGCGCGCGTCCAGCGCGCCGTCCTCGTCGTGGCCATCCTCGGCTCGAGCATGGCGTTCATCGACGGCACGGTGGTCAACGTCGCACTGCCAGCCATCCAGCGTGACCTCCAGGCCACCGCTTTCCAGGCCCAATGGGTGGTGGAGTCCTATGCGCTCTTTCTGGCTGCGCTGCTGCTCGCCGGCGGGGCACTGGGCGACCGGCTCGGGCGCCGTGGCGTCTTTGCGACCGGCGTGGCGATCTTTGCACTGGCTTCCGTCGCGTGCGGCCTCGCGGCCAGCATTCAGCAACTGATCACCGCGCGCGCCGTTCAAGGCGTCGGTGCGGCCCTGCTGGTGCCGGGCAGCCTCGCGCTGATCAGCGCGAACTTCGGCGAGCACGAGCGCGGTCAGGCCATCGGCACCTGGTCCGGATTCAGCGGAATCACAGCGGCCGTCGGGCCGGTGTTGGGCGGCTACCTGGTCGACCACTGGAGCTGGCACTGGGCCTTCCTGCTGAACGTGCCGCTGGCCGCCTGCGTGCTCTGGCTCGTGTGGCGCCACGTTCCGGAAAGCCGTGACCCATCGGCGCGCGGCGCTCCGCTGGACGGATGGGGCGCCGTGTGGGCCACTGCCGCGCTGGGCGGCGTCGTCTACGCATTCGTCGAAGCGCCGACGCAGGGCTGGCGCGCGGCGCCGGTGCTGGGCAGCCTGGCCGGCGGCCTCGTGGCCTGCGCTGCCTTCGTGTTCACCGAGGTGCGCGCGAAGGCGCCCATGATGCCGCTTCACCTGTTCCGCAATCGGAACTTCACGGGCGCGAATCTGGCCACGCTTCTTCTCTACAGCGCGCTCGGGGGAAGCCTGTACTTCTTCCCGCTCGCACTGATCCAGGTGCAGGGCTACTCGGCCACGGCGGCGGGCGCGGCACTGCTTCCCTTCGTGCTGATTCTTTTTGCCTTCTCCCGCCCCGCCGGCCGGGTCGTCGACCGCTTCGGTCCGCGCGGGCCACTCGTCGTCGGTCCGCTGGTGGCTGCCGCCGCCTTCGTGCTCTTCGCCGTTCCCGGCGTCGGTGGCGCCTATTGGCGCACCTACCTGCCCGCCGTGGTGCTGCTCGGGATCGGGATGACGATCACGATCGCGCCGCTCACGACGACGGTGATGAACGCGGTCGACGTGGAACACGCAGGCACGGCCTCAGGGGTCAACAACGCGGTGTCGCGGGTGGCAGGCGTCCTGGCGATCGCGATCTTCGGCCTGCTGATGGCCTGGGTCTTCGGCCAGCATCTGCGCAGCGCGCTGGATGCGCTCGCCCTGCCCGTCACCCTCAGGGACGCCGTGCTCGCTCAGGAGAGCCGGCTGGCCGGCGCGGCGATACCCGCCGGGCTCGATGCGGCGCTGGCCGAGCGGCTGCATCGTGCGATCGGCGAGGCCTACATCGCAGGCTTCCGCTGGGTGATGGGTGCGGCCGCGGCGCTTGCCGTCCTCGGCGCAGGCTGCGCCTGGGCGTGGATCGAGCGCACGTCCCCTTCGTCACCACGTCGAACTTAGGGCGCGCGGCGGCGCCTGAACTTGCGCCGCATTGCGCTGCCGCGGGCGCAAGCCTTGCGCCCTCGCTGCAGGCAGCGCCCGGACCCGCTCAGCTCAGAGCGCCTGGCCCAGCCGCGCGATGCCTTCGCGGATCTTGTCTACATTCGCCGTCGCGAAGCTCAGGCGCAGCGTCGCCAGATCGGGCTTTTCGGCGAAGAACGGCGCGCCGGGGACGAAGGCAACGCCCTTCTCGATCGCCTTTTTAGCGAAGGCGCCGGCGTCCTTCTCCTTGCCGCCCGCGCCCGTGAGCGCGGCCCAGAAGAACAGCCCGCCATGGGGCTGGGTGAACGCGATCGCGTCGCCCAGTTCCTTCTTCAGTGCTTCGCCCATCGCCTGCGCGCGGCCCGCGTACACCTCGCGCACATGCGCCAGCGTGGCCGGCATGCGGCCGCTCTTGAGGTACTGCGCGGCCGTGGCCTGTGCGAAAGTGCTGGTGTGCGCATCGCTGAACTGCTTGCACATCGTCGCCTTGGCCAGCAGTTCGGCCGGCGCGATCATCCAGCCGATGCGCAGGCCCGGACTGAGCACCTTGCTGAGCGAGCCGCAGTGCACCAGCAGCTCGCGGCTGCCGGGGACCTGGTCGCTCAGGGCCATGATCGACGGCGGCGGCGCCTCGCCGAAATAGAGGTCGCCGTACGGATCGTCCTCGACGATCACGGTGTTGTGCCTGACCGCCATCTCCAGCACCTTCCTGCGGCGCTCCAGGCTCAGCATCGCGCCGCTGGGATTGCCGAAGGTGGGGATCAGGTAGACGAATTTGGGCTTGTGTTCGGCGATGAGCTGCTCGAGCCGGTCGGTGTCGACGCCATGGGCATCGACCGGTGCACTGACCAGTTGCGCGCCGTAGAGGCGGAAGCACTGGATGGTGGCCAAGAAGGTCGGGCCCTCGACGATCACCTTGTCGCCGGGGGAGATCAGCGTCTTGCCCAGCAGGTCGAGCGCCTGCTGGCTGCCGGTGGTGACGATCAGACCCGACGGGTCGACCGCCACGCCCTTGGTCTTCATGAAGTCCGACAGCTGCTGGCGCAGCGGGTCGTAGCCCTCGGTGGCGCCGTACTGCAGCGCGCCTCCCGGCTCCTCGTCCAGGGCCTTGTCGGCCGCCTCCTTGAGCCCCTCGACGTCGAACATCGCGCTGTCGGGAAAGCCGCCCGCGAAGCTGATGATGCCGGGCTTGCCCAACAGCTTGAAGAGTTCGCGGATGGCGGAGGTTTCGACGTTGTCGAGACGGGAGGCGAATTGCATGGTGGTGTCCGGAGAGATGCGCGACGAGGCGCGGGGAGCAGGCCGACATTGTGGCCAATGCGGCAAAGTGATGCTCACCATCCTTCGGTAGTATCTTGCATTCACTATTTTTAAATAGTAAATTCGACGCACTACCTCAAAGTGGTACTTCATGCACTATCCCCTTGAAACCAGCCAGCAGCTTGCCGCGGTGCTGAAGGCCTTGCGCCGATCGCGCGGCCTCACTCAGGCCGAGCTTGGGGAGCGCCTGGGCGTCAACCAGAAGCGCGTGGCGCGCATCGAAGCGTCCCCGGGTGTGACCAGCTTCGACCAGATCGCGCGTGTCGCGGCATTGATGGGCTGCAGGCTCGTCCTCGAGGAACTGCCCAAGCCTGCGCCGGCCGCTCACGACACCGATCCACCATGGTGAGCCGCCGCACGCCCTCGGAAGCGACGCTCGTGGTGTGGACCAATGGCCAACGCGTAGGCGAATGGTCGACGGCCGGCAACGAGCACCGTTTCCGCTATGCCGATGAATGGCTCGCCTCGCCGATGGTGCGCCGGCTTTCCCTGTCGCTGCCCATCGCGCCCGGTAACCCGGTACACCGTGGCGTTGTGGTCGAGAACTTCTTTGAAAACCTGCTTCCGGACAACGACAACATCCGCCGCCGGCTGCAGGGCAGATTCGCGACTGCAGGCACCGACCCTTTCTCGCTCCTGGGCGCCATCGGGCGCGACTGCGTCGGGGCCATCCAGCTCCTGCCGCCCGGCGCCGAGCCAATCGGGTTCGACCGCATCGCTGCCCAACCGCTGGATGATGCCGGCGTCGAACAGCTGATCGACGCATCTCTCTCCGCAGCAAGGGTTCTGGGCCAACAGGACGACGACGAGTTTCGCATCTCGATCGCCGGCGCCCAGGAGAAAACAGCGCTCCTCAAATGGCACGGCACGTGGGCTCGGCCCCTGCACGCCACGCCGACAACGCACATCCTCAAGTTGCCTCTGGGACTCGTCGGCAACATGCGCGCCGACATGCACAGTTCGGTTGAAAACGAGTGGCTTTGCATGCAACTGCTCGCCGCCTACGGCCTGCCGGTCGCCCAGTGCGAGATCGTCACTTTCGGCCGGCGCAAGGTGCTGGCCGTCGAGCGCTTCGACCGCACGGCCGTGCAACCGAAGGACGCGCCGCCGTGGCTTGCGCGCCTGCCGCAGGAGGACTTTTGCCAGGCGCTGGGCGTGGCCGGCGCCATGAAGTACGAGTCCGACGGCGGCCCCGGCATGCGCGACATCCTGCGCGTGCTCGACACCAGCACCCGTGCCGACGAAGACAAACGCAACTTCGTCAAGGCCCAGATGCTGTTCTGGATGCTGGCCGCCACCGACGGGCACGGCAAGAACTTCTCGATCTTCCTGGAGCGCGGCGACGGCTACCGGCTGACCCCGTTCTACGACGTGCTCTCAGCTTGGCCCATCATCGGCCGCGGCCCCAACCAGATCGTCCACCAGAAGGCCAAGCTCGCGATGGCCGTGCGCAGCAAGAATCCGCACTGGCGACTGGTCGACATCCTGCCGCGGCACTGGGACGTCGTCGCCAGACTTGCCGGGCTGGGCCACGCTGGTGCGCTACGCGACGAATTGATCGAGCGCACACCCGAGGTGATCGACCGCATCCAAGGTGCGTTGCCGGCCGGGTTTCCCTCGGTGGTGGCTGACATGATCTTCCAAGGCCTGCGCGACAGCGCGCGCCGCCTGCACCTGCCTTCGCCTCCGTGAAGAGAATCGCCGGTCAACGCTCCTTGCGCCCCTTCCCCGATGAAAAAAGACACCATCGTCGCCTTCTTCGCCACCCTGCAGGCCGCCAATCCCGCGCCCAAGACCGAGCTCGAATACACCACCCCCTTCGAACTGCTGGCCGCGGTGCTGCTGTCGGCGCAGGCGACCGATGTGGGCGTGAACAAGGCCACGCGCAAGCTCTACCCGGTGGCCAACACGCCCCAGGCCATCCTCGACCTCGGCCTGGAAGGGCTGGAGGGCTACATCAAGACCATCGGCCTGTATCGCAGCAAGGCCAAGCACCTCATGGAGACCTGCCGCATGCTGGTCGAGCAGCACGGCGGCGAGGTGCCGCGCACGCGCGAGGCGCTCGAGGCACTGCCCGGTGTGGGCCGCAAGACGGCCAACGTGGTCCTGAATGTCGCCTTCGGCGAAGCGACCATCGCGGTGGACACGCACATCTTCCGCGTGAGCAACCGCACCGGTCTCGCGCCCGGCAAGACCCCGCTGGAGGTCGAACTGAAGCTGGAGAAGCGCGTGCCGAAGGAGTTCGTGCAGCACGCCCATCACTGGCTGATCCTGCACGGCCGCTACGTGTGCGTGGCACGCAAGCCCAGATGCTGGGAATGCGCCGTACACACCATGTGCAGCTTCAAGCCCAAGACGCCGGCGCCGGCCTGAAGGCTTGCGGGCGGCCTCGGCGCTAGGGCGGGTCGGCCTCGATGCGCCGCAGCGTACCGAAGGCCATCGGTGCCGAGGGCCAGTCCGCTGCGCTGGCCGGCACGCGCACGCCGCGCGCGATCAATTCCACCGCGCGCATTACACCGGAATGCGTGATCCACACTGCCTCACAGCCATCGGCTCGCCAGTCGTCCCAGGCCTCCCCCACGCGTGCCATGAAGCGGCGCGTGCTCTCGCCGTGGCCGCCGGCGCGCGCATCGGCGAAATCGGCCGTCCATGCATCAAGCTCGGTCCGTACGATCGCCTGCCAGGCTTGCCCCTCCCAGGCGCCGAAGTCCATCTCGGCCAGGCGGGCATCGATGCGGGCCGGCGGCAGATCGGGACGCAAGGCGGCCAGCGCCTGCGCCAGGCCCAGGCAGCGGCGCAGCGGCGAGGTCCAGGGCGCCACGCCGGGCGGCAGTTCGGCCGCCAGCGCCGCCGCGGCAGCCAGCGTCGCCGCGTCGTCGGCCGCATGGTCGGTCGCGCCGTAGCACAGGCCCGGCGCGCAGAGCACCGGCGCGTGGCGCTGCAGCCAGAGCCTCAGGTGAGACGCCACGCCAGCACCCCGTACACCGCCAGTTCGCACAGCTGCTGCGTGGCGCCCAGGCCATCGCCCGTGAAACCCTGCAGGCGGCGGCGGAACAGGCGGGCCATCCACGCACCCGCGGCCGCCAGCGCCAGCAGCATGGCGGCGGTCTTCACGGCACCTTGCGCCAGCAGGACGAGCGCCGCGGCCGGAAGCGACCACACAACGCCGACCGCGAGCGCACCACCGTCGATGGCGTCGGCCAGCGGCTTGGACTTGCTCGCCCCGCTGTCGCCGACGTAGGGCAGGCATCGGATCAGGAAGAGCGGCGCCAGGCGCGACAGGACGTGCGCCCCGAGGAGCGCGGCCACGGCCGCCGCCACGCCCTGCGCCGCGATGGCCGCCAGCAGTGCGACCTTGAGCCCCAGCGCCAGCACCAGCGCGACCGCCCCGAAGGCGCCGATGCGCGAGTCCTTCATGATCTCCAGCGCCCTCTCGCGCTGCGCACTGCCCCCCAGCCCGTCGACGACGTCGGCCAAGCCGTCCTCGTGGAAAGCCCCGGTGAGCCACACGGTGGCGACGGTGCTCAGCAACACGGCCGCCAGCGGCGGCAATCCCTGCGACGCTGCCGCGAACACCGCCGCGGCGACGGCGCCGACGATCCAGCCCACGCCGGGGAAATGCGCCGCACTGGCGCGCAACATCTGCGGGCTGTAGCCCACCCATGCCGCCAGCCGCCCGGTGACCGGCACACGGGTGAAGAACTGCAGGGCAAGCAGGAAGTGGCGCAGCGCGTTCACGTTCATTGCCTCTGCGGCGCCGTCTCCGCGTCGACCGCCCGTTGCGCGGCGCGGAAGAAGGACTCGCGCGCCGCCGCGGCCTGGGCGTCCTGCGCGGAGGGCCAGTCGGCATTGAAGACGATCACCAGCTGCCGCTTCGGGTCGATGAAGATGCCCTGCCCGAAGATGCCGCGCGCACCGAAGCTGCCATCGTCGCGGGTCCACCACTGGTAGCCGTAGCCGCTGCCGGGTCGGCCGATGTCTGCCTGCCTGGTGGTGGCGTTCGCCAGCCAGTCGTCGGGCACGACGGGCTGGCCGTTCACGCGCGCGCCGTCGAGGATGAACTGGCCGAAGCGCGCGAAGTCGCGCGGCGCGGCCTGCAGGCAGCAGCCGCTGATTTCCTGGCCGGTTTTGCTCAGCAGCCAGGTGGCGGGGCGCTCCATACCGGCGGGCTGCCACACCTTCTCCTGCAGGTACTGCGCCAGCGGCTTGCCGGTGGCGCGCGAGACGAGGATGCCGACCAGATTTGTCTCGCCGGTGCTGTAGTGCCAGCGCGTGCCGGCCGGCGCCTCGCGCGGCAGCGTGCGCATGTAGCTCACCAGCGCATCCGAGCCCGGCTCGGGCTGGTGCTCGTTGAAGCGGGCCACGTCCGAATTCGGGTCGCGGTAGTCCTCGTTCCAGCGTACGCCCGAGGTCATGGTGAGCAATTGGCGCACGCTCACCTCGTCGTAGGCCGAGCCCTTCATCTCCGGGATGTAGCGGGTGAGCTTATCGTCGAGGCTGCGGATGGCGCCATCACGCACAGCCGCACCCACCAGCGTGGAGGTGAAGGACTTGGCGACGGAAAAGCTGGTCCAGCGGCCTTGCGCGCCGAAGCCCAGGCCGTAGCGTTCCAGCCGCAACCGGCCGCCCTGCACGATCAGCAGCGCCGCGCTGCGCTGGGCCGCCATGAAGGCGTCCACATCCACGTCCAGCGCCAGCGGCGGGCCCGGCGGCAGCGGGCGCGGCGTGGCGCTAGGCGTGATGGTGTGCCAGCGGACCAGCACCGGGATGCGGTCCATCGCGCGAAAGGCCGCGTCGCGCTGTGCCTGGCTCCAGAACAGCACGTCCCGGTTCGTGGGCAGGGCCCGGAGCAGGCCGCGCGTGTCCGGGTCGAGGCTGAACCAGAGCGCGCCCAGGGCCAGCCCCAGCACCACGAGGCCGCCACCGACGACCCGTGCGAAGGTCTTCACGCGCCGGCTCCTTCCGGCGTCGACGGGGTGCCGTCCTTGCGCGATACGCCGGCCGACTCGAAGCTCGCCATCTCGCGCAGGATGCGGCAGGCCGACTCCAGCAGCGGCCAGGCCAGCGCCGCACCACTGCCCTCGCCCAGCCGCATGTCGAGCTGCAGCAGCGGCGTGAGGCCCAGGGCGCGCAGCATCAGCGCGTGCCCCGGTTCGGCCGACCCATGCGCCGCCACGCAGCGCTGCACCACCGCGGGCTGCAGCGCATGCGCCACCAGCACCGCCGCGCTCGCGATGAAGCCGTCGACCACGATCACGCGCCGCTCGCGGGCGGCCTGCAGCACGGCGCCCACGAGCGTTGCGATCTCGAAGCCGCCCAGCGCCGCCAGCGCGTCCAGCGGCGCGGTGGCCTGTTCATGCCGCGCCAGCACTTCGCGCAGGACGGCACGCTTGCGGGCCTGCCCGGCCGCATCCAGGCCGGTGCCCGCACCGGTGCAGGCATCGATGTCCTGCCCGGTCAGGCGCGCCAGCAGCAAGGCGGCCGACGAGCTGTTGCCGATGCCCATCTCGCCCAGCAGCAACGCGTTGCCGGGGAGATCGCGCACGATCTCGCCGCCGTTGGCGATCGCCTCGGCGCATTGGCCGGCGCTCATCGCAGGCCCGTCGAGCGCGTCGGCCGTGCCCGGGCCGAGGCGGCGCACGAGCAGGCCCGGCTGCGGCGCCAGTTCGCGCGCCACGCCGCAGTCCACCACCGTGAGCGCCAGGCCGTGCTGGCGCGCCAGCACGCTCACTGCCGCGCCGCCGGCCAGGAAGTTCTGCACCATCTGCCAGGTGACATCGCCCGGATAGGCCGAAACGCCCCGTGCCGTCAGGCCATGGTCGGCCGCGCACACCAGCATCTGGGGCCGGTCCAGCACCGGCACCTCGCTGCCGAGAATGAGGCCGACACGCAGCGCAAGCGCCTCCAGGCGGCCGAGCGCGCCGACCGGCTTGGTCTTGTTGTCGAGCCTGTGCTGCAGGCGCTGCGCCAGCGCGGCATCATGCAGGTCGTCGACCGGCGCAGGAAAGGACAGGTGATTCATGGCATTGAACGAGTACGGCGCGCTGCACCCGGCAGCGCAACAAGGATTCGAAAAGGAAGCGCAGGCCTACGCCCGCGGGCGGCCGGACTACCCGCAAGCCCTGTCGGACTGGCTGCAATCGCCCGTGGGCGCGGGCCCCGGCCGGCAGGTGGCCGACGTCGGTGCCGGCACCGGCAAATTCACGGCCCTGCTGGCACGCACCGGCGCTCAGGTCACGGCGGTGGAGCCGGTGGACGCGATGCGTGCACAGATCGCCGCGCTGCAACTGGATGGCGTGCGCGCCCTGCCCGGCACGGCGCAGGCCCTGCCCTTCGCCGACGGCGCGCTCGATGCGGTGGTCTGCGCGCAGGCCTTCCACTGGTTCGCCAGCCGCGAGGCGCTGGACGAGTTCCACCGCGTGCTGCGGCCCGGCGGCCGGCTGGCGCTGGTCTGGAACTTGCGCGACGAGTCGGTGGACTGGGTCGCTGCGCTGACCGCGATCATCACGCCGCACGAAGGCGACGCGCCTCGCTTCCACAAAGGCGACTGGCGGCACGCGTTCCCGCATCCGGGCTTCGGGCCGCTGCTGGAGGAGCGCTTCGCCCACGCACATGGAGGGCCGCCGCAGCAGGTGATCGTGGACCGCTTCATGTCGGTGAGCTTCATCGCCGCGCTGCCCGAGGTGCAGCGCAACGCCGTGCGGCGCGACATCGAAACGCTGGTCGCGACACACCCGGCGCTGCGCGGCCAAGACACGGTGCGCTTTCCGTACACCACGCTGGCCTTCCACTGCGTGCGTCACTGAATCAGTCCTTGCAGCACGCCGGGCGCAAAGTGCGCCTCGACGAAATCGGCCAGGGCGTCGAAGGTCGCGTCCAGCGTGGGCACCTCGGCGCCGAACAGCGCGCGCAGCACCGCGGCGTCCTCGAACAGCCCGTGCAGGTACACGCCCAGCACGTTGCCGCGCCCGTTCTGCCAGGCCAGGCCGTCGGGCATGACGGCGCCGCCATCGCCCTGGAGCTGCGGATGCTCGGCCGTCTGGCCGTGGTGGATCTCGTAGCCGGTCACCTCGACGCCCGAGAGCGCCGACCAGGCGCCCTGCAACGCGGCGAAACGCGCCTGGCGATGCCGCACGGTCTTGTCGCGCGCGAAGACGGTCACCAGCGGCAGGAGGCCCAGGCCCGGCGCGTTGCCGTCGATGCCGTGCGGGTCGACCAGCGCCTCGCCCAGCATCTGCAGGCCGCCGCAGATGCCGAGCACCGCACCGCCCGCCGCCGCGTGCGCGGCCACGGCGCGGTCCAGGCCCTGCGCGCGCAGCCATTGCAGGTCGCTGCTCGTGTGCTTGGAGCCCGGAAGAATGATCCAGTCCCGCGGGCCGAACGCCGACAGCTGCCTCGCATGGCGCACCCAGACAAGGCGAAGCCCCGGCACGCGCTTGAGCGGCTGGAACTCGTCGAGGTTGCTGATGCGCGGCCCGGCCAGCACGCCCACCGTGCGCAGCACTTCGCCCGGGCCCTGTGAGGCACCGTCGTCGAAGACGCCGTCCTCCTCAGGCAGGCCGTGCTGCCACCACATGGGCAGCGTGGCGACCGTCGGTACGCCGGTGAGCGCCTGCAGTTGCTGCGGTCCCGGCGCGAGCAGCGACGCGTCGCCGCGGAACTTGTTGAGCACGAAACCGGCCAGCAGCGCCCGGTCCTCCTCGGGCAGCAAGGCCCAGGTGCCGTACAAGTGCGCGAAGGCGCCGCCGCGATCGATGTCGGTCACGAGCAGGCAGCGCGCCCGGGCACGCTGCGCCGTGCGCATGTTCACGAAGTCACTCTCGCGCAGGTTGATCTCGGCCGGCGAGCCGGCGCCCTCGATCACGACGACGTCGTTCTCGGCAACCAGCTCGTCCAGGGCCTGCGCGATGCGCGGCCACACAGCCGCGCTGCGTGCGCGCCAGGGCATGCGCGACAGGGCCTCGTCGACCTGGCCCAGCATCACCACCTGGCTGGCGGTGTCGCGCTCGGGCTTGAGCAGCAGCGGGTTCATGCGCACCTGCGGCACGGCGCGCGCGGCCAGGGCCTGGAAATACTGGGCGCTGCCGATCTCGCCGCCCCGGTCGTCCGAGGTGCTTGCAACCACCCGTGCGTTGTTGCTCATGTTCTGCGCCTTGAAGGGCGCGACCTTCAAGCCCTGGCGCGCGTACCAGCGGCACAGGGCCGTGGCCAGCCAGCTCTTGCCGGCGCCGCTGGTCGTGCCGAGGACCATCACGCAACGGGCAGGCATCAGCGGACCGGGCTCGGGCGGCGGCCGGCGTACGGGGCGGGATGGCGGGGAGCAAGGCGCATCGAAAAATCATAGCCGGGGCCATGGCGCAAACTCGTCCGCCCTGCGCGCCATGTATCGCCTGCGCGCGTCTGTTCTGCATTCAACGGGGCGACTCTGTGTCTCCCGGCCACGCTGGCGCCGTGGCATGCTCGACCGCATGAACGCTCCCACCCTGCCCACCTACGACGACGTGGCCGCTGCGGCCCAACGGCTGCAAGGCCATGCCCACCGCACGCCGGTGATGACATCGCGCACCATGAATGCTGAACTGGGCGCCGAGGTGTTCTTCAAGTGCGAGAACCTGCAGCGCATGGGTGCCTTCAAGTTCCGCGGCGCCTTCAATGCGCTGTCGAAGTTCACGCCGGCGCAGCGCCGGGCCGGCGTGGTCGCGTTCTCGTCCGGCAACCACGCGCAGGCCGTTGCGCTGTCGGCGCAATTGCTGGGCATGCCGGCCACCATCGTGATGCCGCACGATGCGCCCGAGATGAAGGTGGCGGCCACGCGCGGCTATGGCGCCCAGGTGGTGGTCTACGACCGCTACAAGGACGACCGCGAGCAGATCGGCCGCGAGCTGGCGGCAAAGCACGGCTACACGCTCATCCCACCCTACGACCACGCCGACGTGATTGCCGGCCAGGGCACGGCGGCCAAGGAACTGTTCGAGGAGGTCGGCCCGCTCGATGCCTTCTTCGTCTGCCTGGGCGGCGGCGGGCTGCTGTCGGGCTCGGCGCTGGCAACGCGGGCCCTGTCGCCGGGATGCAAGCTCTACGGTGTGGAGCCCGAGGCGGGCAACGACGGCCAGCAGTCATTCCGCCAGGGCGCCGTCGTGCGCATCGACACACCCAAGACCATTGCCGACGGCGCGCAGACGCAGTATCTCGGTCAGCTCACCTTCGCGATCATCCGCCGCGACGTGGATGACATCCTCACCGCCACCGACGCCCAACTCGTCGATGCGATGCGCTTCCTGGCCGGGCGCATGAAGCTGATCGCCGAGCCGACCGGCTGCCTGGGTTTCGCTGCCGCACGCGCGATGAAGGACCAACTGCGCGGCCAGCGGGTGGGGGTGCTGATCAGCGGCGGCAACGTCGACCTGGCCCGCTTCTGCGAGCTGATGGCCGCCCGTTGAGCGCCGGCGGTTGGGCCCGACCAGCGCGCAGGGCTCACGCCGGCAACAGGTTCAGCTGCCCATCCCGGTGTCGTAGCGGGTGAGCGCGCCGCTTCGCGTGGCCTCGATGCCGCTGCCCGCGCGCACGGAGAACACGCACAGGCCCACGACCAGCGCCGCGCAGACCACGAGCGACCACCAGCCGAAGGCATAGACCAGGCCCGCCGGCAGCGCCAGGGAGACCAACAACAGAAGAATGAGCCGCATGCTGTGAGCAATCTTGTGAATGAGGGCCTCGCACCGCTCGCGTGACCCAGGGTCCGGGCCGAAGAGCGATCCGCCGACCTGACCCAGGGCACGCCCTGTGTCGAGATGTAAGCAGCCATCGTAGGCGTCTTGCGCGCCAACGGTGCGGTGCGTCGCAGCCCCGCCACATGTTTTGAGCGGAACAAGATCACGGGATGCGGTCCCGGCGCCGTCCTACCACGAAATGGAGATGGCCAGGGGCATGCTCGGTCCACACAATGCGTTGAACCGAGGATATGCCCATGCCCACCGCCGACGATCTGGACCTGCTGACCGATGGCGCGCTGGCCGAAATGGCCAGTGCCGAACGCCAGCGTGCACTGCGCGGCGATCGCAGTGCCTTCGGGCGTGCCCACCTGCTCGAGCGCGAGTTGCGTCGCCGGGCGGGCACCTTCAGCAGCTTCGAGCCGCCGATGGACCTCGCGTCGATCCATTCGCGCAAGCGCTGGTGGCAGTTCTGGGGCCGCACCTCGGGCGCCTCCGGCGGCGCGGTCGGCCTGCGCTACTGATTCACACCACAAGGCGCCTCGGGCGCTTTTTTTCCGTGCGTCGGGGATCGGCGCGAGTTCGTTCGGCTCGCCGCGCCCTTCGGCCAAGCGCAGCGAGCCGGTTCGTCACGACGCCGAGGAATGGCCCGGGGCGGTTGCTGCCGCTCCGACCCTGGCGGGCGTGTCCCAACCGCCGCCCAGGGCGCGGACCAGCCCCACGGCGGCCTGGTACTGGGCGGCCTTCACCTGCAGCGCCTGCCGCTGGTTGCGCAACTCGCTGCGGCGCGCGTCGAGCAGGTCGAGCTGGCTGATGTAGCCATTGCGGTAGCGGGTGTCCGACAACTGCGTGGCGCGGCGGGCCGAGTCGACCGCCGTCTGCTGCACCTGCGCCTGCTCCTGCAGCAGGCGGATGGCCGAGAGCTGGTCCTCCACGTCCTTGAAGGCGTTCAGTACCTGTGCCCGGTAGTCGGCCAGCGCCTCGTCGAGCTGGCCCGAGGCGTTCTGCACGCCGGCCTCGCGCCGACCGCCATCGAGGATGGGCAGCGACAGCAAAGCGCCGATGCCCCACGAGCGTGCCGACCACTTGAACAGGTCGCCGATCTCGGGCGAGGCGAAGCCGCCGCCGGCCGTGAGCGCGATGTCCGGGAAGTACGCCGCCTGCGCGGCACCCACCCGCGCCTGGGCTGCCAGCACGGCCGCCTGCGAGGCCGCGACGTCCGGCCGGCGGGTCAGCACCGTGGCCGGCACGCCGGCCGGGATGCTCGGCAGCGCCGTCGTCCAGTTCTCGGGCCGGATGCCGAAGCTGGCCGGCGCCTCGCCCGTCAGCACCGCCAGCGCGTGCTCCAGTTCCGCACGGCGGCGGTCGAGTGCGATCGCATCCGATTCGGTGGCCGAGACCTCGGTCTGCACGCGCGCCACGTCGAGGTCGGCCACGTCACCCGCCTGCTGGCGGCGTTGCGTGAGGCGCAGCGTGTCGCGATACGCTTCGACGTTGTCGCGCACCAGCACGCGCTCGGCGTCCACCGCGCGCAGCGCCAGGTAGGTCTGCGCCACCTCGGCCTGCACCAGCAGGCGCGTGCTCTGCAGCAGCGCCTCGCGCTGCTGCGCGTCGAGCCGCGCGGCCTCGCTGGTGCGCGACAGGCGGCCGAACAGGTCGAGCTCGTACGAGGCCGTGAGACCGGCGTTGACGAGGGTCGACGGCCGGTTGCTCTGGTTGCGGTCCAGCCCCTGCTGGCGCGTGGCGCCGGCACCGGCGCCGAGCTGCAGCGAGCGGTCCGCGTCGGTGATTCGTGCCAGGGCGCGCGCCTGGCGCACGCGGGCCACGGCCTGCTGGATGCCGGTGTTGCCGCCCTCGTCACGAACCGCACGCTCGACCAGACCGTCGAGGATCGGATCGCGGAAGGCGCGCCACCATTCGCCGCGCGGCTGCGACTCGGCGGGAACGGCGCGCGTCCACTGCCCCTCGCCGGGCGCCGCGGCCCGGGCCGTGGGCGCCTCCTTGAACTGGGCCGGCGTGGCGACATCGGGCAGGCCCGAAGGCGCGGTCGCGCAGCCCGCCAGCACGAGCGCGGCCACCAGCGGTGCCAGCGCCGCGCGCAGCGGCCGGCGGAGTCGGGTTGCTATCGAAGCATGCATGGTTCTTCTCCTTCGCTTCGTTTCATTCATTCATGGCGGCCCACCGGGGCCGCGGGCTGCGGCGCGAGGCCACCGCCGTGCCCGCCACCGGCGGCCGGCGCCGGATGGCTGGCGGACACGAAGTCATCGCCGTGCGGCACCTCGCCGTGCAGCTTGAGCGGCCGGTTGCCCGTGAGCCGGCGCAGCGCCACGTAGAACACCGGCGTGAGGAACAGGCCGAAGGCCGTCACCCCGATCATTCCGGCGAACACCGCCACGCCCATGGCCGTGCGCATCTCGGCGCCGGCGCCCGTGGCCAGCACCAGGGGCAGCACGCCCATCACGAAGGCCAGCGAGGTCATCAGGATCGGGCGCAGCCGCAGGCGGCTGGCCTCGATCGCGGCCTGCACCGGCGTGCGGCCGGCGAACTCCAGCTCGCGGGCGAACTCCACGATCAGGATCGCGTTCTTCGCACTGAGCCCCACGAGCACGATCAACCCGATCTGGGTGAAGACGTTGTTGTCACCCCCCGAGATCCACACCCCCGTCATGGCGGCCAGCAGGCCCATGGGCACGATCAGGATGATCGACAACGGCAGCGTCAGGCTCTCGTACTGGGCAGCGAGCACCAGGAACACCAGCAGGATGGCCAGCGGGAACACGACCACCGCGGAGTTGCCGGCCAGGATTTCCTGGTAGGTCAGGTCGGTCCACTCGAAGCTCACGCCCTTGGGCAGCGTCTCGGCCGCGATGCGCTTGATCGCGTCCTGCGCCTGGCCCGACGAGAAGCCCGGCGCGGCGCCGCCGTTGATGTCGGCCGTCAGGTAGCCGTTGTAGCGCATGGCGCGCTCCGGGCCGAAGCTGGACTGCACCTTCAGCAGGGCCGACAGCGGGATCATCTCGCCCGACGAGGAGCGCACCTTGAGCATGCCGATGTCCTCGGCCCGCGCACGGTACGGCGCATCGGCCTGCACGCGCACGCTGTAGGTGCGGCCGAACTTGTTGAAGTCGTTCGCGTACAGGCTGCCCAGGTAGATCTGCATGGTGTCGAAGATGTCCGTCACCGGCACGCCGAGCTGGCGCGCCTTGGTGCGGTCGACGTCGGCGTACAGCTGCGGCACGTTGACCTGCCAGCTGGTGAACATGCCCGTGAGCTCCGGCGCCTGGTAGGCCTTGGCCATGAAGGCCTTCACTGCGGCGTCCATCTGGTCGTAGCCGACCGAGGCGCGGTCTTCCAGCTGCAGCTTGAAGCCGCCCGTCGTGCCCAGGCCCGCCACCGGCGGCGGCGGGAACATCACGATGAACGCGTCCTGGATGCCGGCGAAGGCCTGGTTGAGCTGGCCGGCCACGGCGCCGCCGGACTGGTCGGCGCGCTTGCGCTGATCGAAGGGCTTGAGCGTCGCAAAGACGATGCCCGAGTTCGAGCTGTTGGTGAAGCCGTTGATCGACAGGCCCGGGAAGGCGAGCGTCTCCTCGACGTTCGGGTTCTTCTTCATGATCTCGCCCATGCGGCGGATCACGTCGTCGGTGCGGTCGAGCGTGGCGCCGTCGGGCAGCTGCGCGAAGCCGATCAGGTACTGCTTGTCCTGCGTCGGCACGAAGCCGCTGGGCACGGCCTTGAAGAGCCCGAAGGTCACGCCCACCAGCGCGAGGTAGATCACGAACATGATCGTCTTGCGCGAGATGACGCTCCGCACGCCGCCGCTGTAGGCCTCGGAGCCGCGCTGGAACACGCGGTTGAAGCCGCGGAACAGCCAGCCCAGCGCCTTGTCCATGCCGCGCGTGAGCGCGTCCTTGGGCGCATCGTGGCCGCGCAGCAGCAGGGCCGCGAGCGCCGGCGACAGCGTCAGCGAGTTGATGGCCGAGATCACCGTCGAGATGGCGATCGTGACCGCGAACTGGCGGTAGAACTGGCCCGTGAGCCCGCTGATGAAGGCCAGCGGCACAAACACCGCCACCAGCACCAGCGCGATCGCGATGATCGGGCCCGAGACCTCGCGCATGGCGCGGTAGGTGGCCTCACGCGGGGTCAGCCCGGCCTCGATATTGCGCTCCACGTTCTCGACCACCACGATCGCGTCGTCCACCACGATGCCGATGGCCAGCACCAGGCCGAAGAGCGACAGCGCGTTGATCGAGAAGCCCAGCAGGTGCAGCACCGCGAAGGTGCCGATCACCGACACCGGCACGGCCAGCAGCGGGATGATCGACGCGCGCCAGGTCTGCAGGAACAGGATCACCACCAGCACCACCAGCATGATGGCCTCGAGCAGCGTGTGGATGACCGACTCGATCGATGCGCGCACGAACTGCGTCGGGTCGTAGGCGATCCGGTATTCCAGCCCCTCGGGCATGTTCTTGTTGAGCTCGACCATGGTCTTGCGCACGTTGGACGAGATGTCCAGCGCGTTCGAGCCCGGGGCCTGGAACACGCCCATGCCCACTGCCGGGTTGTTGTTGAGCAGCGAGCGCAGCGAGTAGTCGGCCGCACCGAGTTCGATGCGCGACACGTCGCGCAGGCGCACGACCTGGCCGTCGGCACCGCTCTTGACGATGATGTCGCCGAACTCCTCCTCGGTCGTCAAGCGCCCCTGGGCGTTGACCGACAGCTGCACGTCGATGCCCGAGAGCCCCGGCGAGGCGCCGATCACGCCTGCCGCGGCCTGCACGTTCTGGCCGCGGATGGCCGCCACCACGTCGGCGGCCGAGAGCCCGCGCTGCGCGACCTTCTGCGGGTCGAGCCAGATGCGCATCGAGTAGTCGCCACCGCCGAAGACCTGGACCTGGCCCACGCCCTCGATGCGGGCGAGCTGGTCCTTCACGTTGAGCACCGCGTAGTTGCGCAGGTAGTCGATGCCGTAGCGCCCGTTGGGCGACACCAGGTGCACCACCATCGTGAGGTCGGGTGCGCTCTTGACCGTGGTCACGCCCAGTCGACGCACTTCCTCGGGCAGGCGCGGCTCGGCCTGCGAGACGCGGTTCTGCACCAGCTGCTGGGCCTTGTCGGGGTCGGTGCCCAGCCGGAAGGTGACGGTGAGGGTCATCACGCCATCGGTCGTCGCCTGGCTGCCCATGTAGAGCATGCCCTCGACGCCGTTGATCTGCTCTTCGAGCGGCGTGGCCACCGTCTCGGCGATGACCTTCGGGTTGGCGCCCGGGTACTGGGCGCGCACCACCACCTGCGGCGGCGCGACCTCGGGGTATTCCGAGATCGGCAGCCCGCGCAGCGCGATCAGGCCGGCGATCAGCATGAGCAGCGACAGCACGCCGGCAAAGATCGGCCGGTCGATGAAGAATTTGGAGAGGTTCATGACGAACTTTCAGCGAAGCGCTCGCGCGCGTTCAGGGGTTCGAGGCCAGCTTGCCGGCCTTGGCGCTGCCGCCTTGCGCCGTGGCGTCCATGGGCACGACCTTGGGATCGACCAGCACGCCGGGGCGCACGTGCTGCAGGCCGTTGACCACGATGCGCTCGCCCGGCTTCAGGCCGGTGGCCACCACGCGCAGGCCGTTGATGGGCGCGCCGAGCGTCACCTCGCGGTACTCGGCCTTGTTGTCGGCATTGACGACCATCACGAACTTCTTGTTCTGGTCGGTGCCCACGGCGCGTTCGGCCACCAGCAGCGCCTTGCTCTCCTGGGCCTGGCCCATGCGGATGCGGGCGAACTGGCCGGGGATGAGCGCGCCGTCCTTGTTCTCGAAGGTGGCGCGCACGCGCACCGTGCCGTTCTTGGCGTCGACCTGGTTGTCGATGAGCTGGAGCTTCCCTTCGAAAGGCGTGCCGTCCGTGGCGGCGGTGCCCATCTGCACGGGGATCTGGCCGATGAGCGAACGGGCGCTCGCGCCGCCGGGCATGTCGCGCAGGGCGCGGCCGATGACCTGTTCGTCGGCATCGAAGCTGGCGTAGATCGGGCTCACCGACACCAGCGTGGTCAGCACCGGCGCACCGGGGCCGGCCGCGACCAGGTTGCCCACCGTGACTTCCAGCTTGCCGATGCGGCCCGCCACCGGCGCGCGCACCTGCGTGTACGACAGGTTGAGCTTCGCGCTCTGCAGCGAGGCCTGGGCCGCGCGCAGGTTGGCGTCGGCCTCGTTGCCGGCGTTCAGGCGCTCGTCCAGCTCGCGCTGGGCGATGGCCTGCTCGGCATACAGGCGGCGGGCACGTTCCTGTTCGCTGCGGGTGTAGGCCGCGCGCGCCTTGGCCGACGCGACCTGCGCCTCGGCGCGGTCCACCTCGGCCTTGTAGGGCGCCGGGTCGATGGTCACGAGCAGGTCGCCCTGCTTCACCAGCGTACCCTCGCGGAAGTGCACGCTCTGCACGGCGCCGGCGACGCGCGAGCGCACGTCGACGCGCTCCACCGCTTCCAGCCGGCCCGAGAACTCGTCCCAGGCGTTGACCTGCGTCTCGGTCACGGTCGCGACCGACACCGGCGTGGCCTGCGGCTGGTTCTGCGCCGGCGGGTTGCTGGCCTCGGCCTTGAAGCTGTGCATGCCGAAGACCCCTGCGGCGACGGCCAGCACGGCCGTGACGCCGGTGACGGTGGGCCACACGCTGCGGCGTGCGAATGAGGCCCGGGCGTTGGTTTCAGGGGTGGATGGCGCCCCGGCACCTTGGGAGCGGTCGGGCGTGTTGTTGTTGGTCGGGTTCGACATGGTTCGTCCTTGTGGGTACTCGGGGATGCAACAACCCTCCGGGCGCGTGTGGCGCCCGTGGGAACGGATCGATTCGGGTTCGTCGCCAGCGCGCCGGCTCGGGGCGCACGGGCCCCGTCGGCGTTCTTCAGGCGAAAACTCCCTCCGGACGGCGGTCTCCGCGCCGTCTCGTGCCTTGTTGTGATGGGGGTCCGGCCCCTAGCGGGAAGCCGTGCCGCAGCGCCTAGTGAGGCGGTGGCGTCGCGGCCTGGAAGAAGGCGCGGAACTGCTCTTCCACGCTCTGCTCGCAGGTCGAACAGGCATTGCTGTCGGGTTCGTACAGCGCTTCGGGCCAGTTGGATGCGCCGGGCAGCACCTGGCTGGTCACCGGGATGCCGGCATCGCTCAGGCGCTTGGCATAGGCCAGCGCCTCGTCGCGCATCGGGTCGTCCTGCCCCACCAGCACCAACGTCGGTGCGATGTCGGCCAGCCGAAGCGACGAGCCGGGCACCGCGTAAGGGTGCAGGGCATCCATCGGCCGGTGCAGGTACTTTTGCCAGCCCTCGGCCCACTTGCAACTCACCGTCGCTTCCGCGCAGCTCGCCTCGCGCAGCGATGCGGTGCCGGCACAGGGGTCGAGCATCGGCGACAGCAGCACCTGGCCCGCGAGGGGCGGGTGCGCGCGGTCACGGGCCACCAGGGCCACGGCCGCTGCCAGGTTGCCGCCAGCCTCTTCGCCCGCCAGGAAGATGCGCGCGCCCTTGCCGACCAGCTTGGTGCGCTGCTTGTAGAGCCACTCCAGCACCGCGTAGCCCACCTCGATGGGCTTGGGAAACGGAAACTCGGGCGCCAGCGGATAGGCCAGCGAGACCACGAAGGCGCCGGCACGCGCCAGCAGCCGGCCCACGGTCCGGCCGTTGTCGAGGTCGCCGCACACGAAGGTGCCACCGTGGAAGTGCAGCACCACCGGCTGGCCCGCGCCGCCGGCCTTCTCGCCGTAAGTGCGGGCGTCGACGCCCTCGCCCTGCGGCAGCTCGATGCGGATGTCCTTCTCGGCCACGGCACGCCCGGCCGGGGCTTGGGCCACTGGCTGCTGCGGGGTGGGACGGGATGACATGGGGCGGACCTTCCGGATCAACGATGGATGAAATATAAGGGTCGCCGGCAACGCATGAAACCGGCTCGCGCGCCCCACTCTGTTTCCCGCACGATAACAATCGTGGCGTTTCCAGGCCCCAGAATCCGACCCCTTCCCCGGAACAGGTCATTGCGCATCCAGAAGAATGCGCGCTCGCGAGCGCCTGCGACGTCAGCAACCATCCCTTTGCACCTATGGACCAGATCCAAGCCATGCGCGTGTTCGTGCGGGTCGTCGAGGCCGGCAACTTCACCCGCGCCGCCGATTCGCTCGACCTGCCCAAGGGCACCGTCACCAAGCAGATCCAGGCCCTGGAGGCCCGGCTGCACGTGAAGCTGCTCAACCGCACGACGCGGCGCGTCACGGTCACGCCCGACGGCGCTGCCTACTTCGAGCGCGCGGCGCGCCTGCTGAACGATTTCGACGAGCTCGAGGCCAGCATGGCGAACGCACAGGCGGCGCCCACCGGCCGGCTGCGCATCGACGTGGGCACCTCGACCGCGCGCCTGGTGGTCATCCCGGCGCTGGCGTCCTTCTGCGACAAGTACCCCGACATCCAGGTCGACCTGGGGGTGAGCGACCGGCCGGTGGACCTGATCAGCGACAACGTCGACGTGGTGATCCGTGCCGGCGACATCACCGACCAGTCGCTGGTGGCCCGGCGCATCGGCAACCTGCCCTTCATCACCGTGGCCTCGCACGGCTACCTGAAGAAGTACGGCACGCCGGCCCACCCGCGCGAACTGGAGCGCGGCCGCCACCACGTGGTGAACTTCTTCGCCGGCAACACGCGGCGCATCTACCCGCTGGAATTCAACAAGGGCGGAGAAACCGTCGAGATCGGCGGCCCCTACCGCGTGTCGGTGAACGAGAGCAACGCCCACACCACCGCGGTGCTGGCCGGTTTCGGCGTGTCGCAGATGGTGAGCTTCATCGCCGCGCCCTACCTGGCCAGCGGCGACCTGGTGCAGCTCATGCCCGAGTGGACGCGCGACTCGCTGCCGGTGCACGTGGTCTACCCGCCGAACCGGCACCTCAGCGCCAAGGTCCGGGCCTTCGTGGACTGGGCGGCTGAGGTATTTGCCCGCGATCCGCAGCTTGCTCGCGCCTGAGGTGCCCTGAATAGCGAACCTTCAGGTTACATTCCGCCCCCAGCGGGCCGCTTCGGGCCCGGCCAATCGGGGCCCTTGATGAATCACGTGATGCGCGCCTGGACGTTCTGGATCCGCGCCGAACTCCGCGACGAATGCCGGGAACACCTGGAGAACACCAAGCTCCCCGAACTGCGTGCGGTGCCCGGCAACCTGCGCACGGCCGCCATCTTCCGCGACCTGGGCGACGGTACGACCGAGGTCGTCGTCGCGTCGCTCTGGGATTCGCTGGACAGCATCAAGGCCTTCGCAGGAGCCGACTACCTCAAGCCCACCATCGAGCCGGGCGACAAGGGCAAGCTGCTCGACCGCGACGTGATCGTGCGCCACTACAGCATCGACGCGATGGATGCCGACGTGTTCGAGCGTGCGCTGGCGGCGCCGCTGCCGCTCTAGGCGCCCGCCCTGCGCCCGCGCAGGGCACGCCACGCCGCTGCCAGGGCATCCTGGCTGGCCGGCGGCAGAACGCCGACCCGCACGCATCCCGCCAGGCCGAAGGAAGCGCAGTCGCGCAGCTTGATGCCCGCAGCGCGCAGGTGCTCCAGCCCGGCGTCCATCGGCACATCGGCCGGCCAGCGCGCACAGAAGAAATTGGCGACGCTGGGCATCGGCACCCAGCCGAGCGAGGCGCACAGCGCCTCCTGGCGGCGCTTCCACGCCGACAGCACCGGGAGGCAGGCCGCGAGCCAGTCGCGCGCCGGCGCCTCGGTCCATGCCTGGAGCATGGCCACCGCGTGGGCGCCGAGCGGCCAGGACGGCGCCAGGGCCTGCACGCGCGCCAGCAGGGCCAGCGACGCGTCGCGGGGCGCGATCGCATAGCCGCCGCGCACGCCCGTCAGGCCCAGCGCCTTGTTGGGTGAGCACAGCTGCCACACGCGCGCCAGTCGATCGGGGCCCAGGCTTGCGGCCGACGACCGGTCCAGGCGCAGCGGCGCATAGGCCCGGTCGAGCACGAAGGGCCGATCGGCCGTCCAGGCATCGACCTGCGCTGCCAGGCCGGGGTCGTCCTGGCCGAGCGGCGTCGACGGCTCGCAGCCCCAGGCGAGGCACACCGCCGGCTCGGGGGCGGCCAACTCGGCCACCTGGACGGCCAAGCCGCGCGCCCTCGCGGCGCGGGCGTAGTCGCCGTAGGCCAGCGCAGGCACCCACACGGCTCCTGGACCCTCGGCAGCTGCCGCCGCCGTGATCCGCACGATGAACTCGCTGGCGCTGGCGGCCACGACCACCCGCTCGCGGCCCACGCCGTGGAAGGCCGCGAGCCGTTCGCGCAACGCCGTGTACTGCGGATCGGGATAGCGGCTGGCATCCGCGGCACGCACCCCCTCCAGCACCGGCGGGCAGGGCCCGCAGGCGTTGGCATTGGTCGAGAAGTCGTGCGCCGGAGTGCCCCGCGCGTCCGGCCCGCCGTGCATGCCGAGGTCTGTCATGCCGTCACCCGATGCGCAGGACGCCGAGTCCTTGCACCGCGGCGAGGGCGGCCGTGCCCGACACCGCGGCGGCCAGCACCGCGCGGCCGCCCAGTCGCGCGCATCGATGCACGTCCACCGACGATGGCGCCCGGCCAGCCGCGTGCAAGGTGTAGACGCCCGGCTTGCGCAGCCGCACGCCCAGCACCAGCGCCATCGCCGCCATCGGCCAGCCGCTGTTGGGCGACGGGGTACGCGCCGCCTCGGCCGCCAGACCCGCTGGCCAACGCCACGCGGCCAGGGCGATCAGCAGCGCACTGAGCCGGGCCGGCATCCACGACAGCACATCGTCCACCCGCGCCGCCCACTTGCCTGCCCAGGCCCAGCGACGGCCGCCGCGCTCGCCGGGGTAGCCCCACATCGCATCGGCGGTGTTCGCGAACCGGTAGAGCGCCGCCCCCGGCAGGCCGAAGAACACGAACCAGAACAGCGGCGCCACCACCGAGTCGTTGAGGTTCTCGGCCAGCGATTCGATCGCGCTCTCGCGCACCGCATCGGCGTCGAGCACCTGCGTATCGCGGCTCACCAGATGCGCCAGTCGCGCCCGGCCGGCTTCGAGCGACTGTGCCAACGCCACCTCCACCGCCAGCACCTCGTCGCGCAGCATGCGGCAGGCCAGAAGCGGCTTGAGCGCCAGCGCCAGCGTGAGCGCCGCCACCGGCCACGGCAGGTGGCGCAACACATGCCACTGCACCACCCACGCCACGGCGACCACGACGGCTGCGCCCGCCCACCAGGCGAGCATTCCCAGGACGAAGGGTTTGAAAACTGCAGGCCGGGGCGCTTCGGCCGATGGCGCGATCCGCTCGCCGGCCCAACCGAGCCAGGCGCCCATCCACACGACCGGGTGCCAGCGCGCAGGCGGTTCGCCGAGCCACCGGTCGATCGCCAGCGCGAGCCACAGCGCACCGATGGCGACGAGGGAGCCCGACGCCATCAGTCCTCGATCCCGCGCTGTGCGGGGATGCCCGCCTTGAACGCGTGCTTGACCATCTGCATCTCGGTGACCGTGTCGGCCAGTTCGACGATCTCGGGCGGGCAACGGCGGCCAGTGAGCACCACGTGGACGTCCCTGGGCCGATCGCGCAGGGTCTGCAGCACCGCGTCGAGCGGCAGCCAGCCGTAGATCAGCGGGTAGGTGACCTCGTCGAGCACCACGAGGAAGAATTCGCCCGAGAGGATGGCCGCCCTCGCCTTCTCCCAGCCGTCGCGGGCGAGTTGCGCCGAGCATTCCAGATCCTGGCTCTTCCAGCTGAATCCATCGCCCAACCCTTCGATCGGGATGCCGATCTGCTCGAACATGCGGTGCTCTCCAAAGCGCGCCGTCGGTACCTTCATGAACTGGAAGATCTTCACGGCCTTGCCGCGACCATGCGCACGCAGCGCCAGCCCGAAGGCCGCCGTGCTCTTGCCCTTGCCGTCGCCGGTGTTCACCAGCACCAGGCCGCGGCGCTCGCCCTCGGGTTTGTCGTAGGGCTTGTCGGTGGGGGGTGTTTCGATGTGCATGGTGTCTTTCAATTCGGACTTCCGGACGCAGAGGACGCAAAAGTTGCGCAGAAGTCGCAGAAGAAACCGAAGAAGGATTTGGGATGTCTTTTGCGTCCTCTGCGGAACCTTTGCGTCCTCTGCGTCCGGATGTCCGTATTCGCGACCCGCATCTCAGCGTGCCAGGGCCACGAACTCGCCCGCCACCTGGTGCACCGCGACGCGCTGGTCGAAGACGGCTTCGAGGGCGCGATGGGTGGCCGGGTCGCGGGCCGTGCCGTGGTGGGCGATGCGGCCGGCCGCCATCACGACCAGCGCATCGGCCGCCAGGGCCGCGTGCAGTTCGTGCAGCACGCTCACCACGGCGCAGCCGGCCGCGGCCAGTTCGCGGGCGGTGGCCAGCCAGTCGGCCTGGTGCGGTGGGTCGAGGTTGGCCAGGGGTTCGTCCATGAGCAGCACGTCGGCTTCGACCGCCAGCGCGCGGGCGAGCAGCACGCGCTGCCGCTCGCCGCCCGAAAGCTGGCCGATCGGCCGGTCGCGCCAGTCCCAGGCCTGGGTGCGGCGCAGCGCGCGCTCGACGGCCGCGCGGTCGGCGCCCGAGGGTGCGGCCAGCCAGCGCTGGTGCGGCAGGCGGCCGAGCATGGCGATGTCGTAGCTGGTCAAGTCGTCGGCGGCGCCGTCGCCCGCGCCGCTCTGCGCCAGCCAGGCCAGCGCCCGCGCGCGCTCGCGGGCCGGCCACTGCGGCCACGGCCTGCCCAGCAACTCCACCCCGCCGGCATGCGGCAGCAGCCCGGCGAGCGCGCGCAGCAGGGTCGACTTGCCGGCACCGTTGGGGCCGACGACGCTGGTCCAGGTGCCGCGCGGCAGCGCCAGGTCGATGCCGTGCAGCACCTCGACGCCGCCCAGCGCGACGCGCAGACCGCGGGCCGTCATGGCATTCATGCGCCCTGCCCCGCCGCACGCAGCGCGCGCCGGTGCATCAGCCACAGCAGGTAGCCGCCGCCGAAGACCGCGGTGAGCACGCCCACCGGCAGTTCCTGCGGCGCGATCAGCCAGCGCGCGCCCAGGTCGGCCGCCATCAGCAGCAGGCCGCCCATCAGCGCCGACAGCAGCACCAGGCGCACGTGCGTGGTCTTGACCAGCGAACGCACCAGGTGCGGCGCCGCCAGGCCGACAAAGGCGATCAGGCCCGTCTGCGCCACGGCGGCGCCGGTGGCCAGCGCGAGCACCGCCACGAGCGCCACCCGCATGGCGGGCAGCGGCAGGCCCAGGCTCGTGGCCGTGGCCTCGCCCAGCGCCAGGCCGTCGAGCACCGGCGCCAGCGCGGCGCCCGCCAGCAGGCACAGCGCGAGCACGCCGACCATCACGCCGCAGGCGCCCCAGCCCACCAGCCCGGTGCTGCCGAGCATGAAGGCCTGCAGCGCCTGCAGGATGTCGGCCGAGGCGATGCTGATCAGGTCCTTCACCGCGCCCAGCACCACGCCGACGATCACGCCGGCCAGCAGCAGGCGCAGCGTCTGCTGCACGCCACGCGCGAGCGCCAGGGTGAGCAGCACCGCCGCCACCGCGCCCACGAAGGCCGCGCCGGTGAGGCCCAGTCGCACCACCCATGCCGTCGAGTTGACGGACACGCCGAACAGCGACAGCGCCGCCGCCACGCCCAGCGAGGCGCCCGAGGCGCTGCCCAGCAGGTAAGGGTCGGCCAGCGGATTGCGGAACAGGCCCTGCGCCACCGCCCCGGCCAGCCCGAGCAGCGCGCCCGCCAGCCAGGCGCCGAGGGTGCGGGGCAGCCGGATGTCCCACACGATCTGCCAGGCGACGGCGTCGTCACGCATCGACCACAGCGTGTCGAGCCCGGTGCTGCCCACGGCCGCCCCCAGCGCCAGCAGCGCCGCGCCGGCCAGCAGCAGCGAAAGGGCGATCCAGCGCGCTCGACGGGCGTGCATGGCTAGCGCCCGCCCGTGCCGGCCAGGCAGCCGGCCATCAGGCGTGCCGCCTCGCCCATGCGCGGGCCCGGTCGCACCAGGATGTCGGCCTGGTGGGCGCTGAAGCGGCAGATGCGGCCCGTCCTGACGGCGCGGATCGACGCCCACCCGGGCCGTTGCTCCAGCCCTTGCGCGCTGCGCTCGCTCACCATGATCAGCGCAGGATCGGCGCGCACCACGAACTCGGGGTTGAGCTTGGGGAACGGGCCCATCGAAGCCGGCACGATGTTGCGTGCATGCAGGCGCGTGAGCGTCTCGCCGATGAAGGAGCTCTCGCCGGCCGCATAGGGCGCGGCATTGACCTCGAAGTACACCCGCGTGCCCCTGGCCGATGCGGGCAGCGACTGCGCGGCCGCGTCCACACTGGCGTCGATGGCGCGCCACACCCCGTCGGCGCCGGGCACGGCGAGCAGTTGCGCGACCTGGTCCAGCACGCGCCGCACGTCGGCATGGTTCTTCGGTTCCAGCACGGCCACTTTCAGGCCCAACGCCTCCAGCCGCTGCGAGACGCGCGAGGACTTCGCCGCCAGCACCAGGTCGGGCTTGAGCGCGGCGATCGCCTCGACGTTCGGGTCGATGCCGCCGCCGACCTGCGGCAACGCCTTCACGGCATCGGGCCAGTTGGAGTAGCGGTCGACGCCGACCAGCCGGCCGCAGGCGTCGAGCGCGCACACCGTCTCGGTGAGCGAGGGCAGCAGCGAGACGATGCGCTGCGGGGGCGCGGGCAATTGCACCGCAATGCCGCGCTCGTCCGTCACCTGGACCGGCGCCGCGCCGGCCATGCCCACGCAAAGCGCAGCCAATGCAGATATGAGCCAGCGCCCCGGGAGAAAACGCCGGGCCGTCCCGAGTTGTTTTGGCCCCATCGGGGCGCAAGCGGAGTGCAGCTCGGCCCTGGGCGCACTCATCCGCCGCCCTTCAGCCGCAGGGGCAGGCCCGCGGCCATCAGCGTGACCCGCTCGCAGGCCGCCGCCGCCAGCTGGTTCAGGCGACCCAGCACGTCGACGAAGGCGCGCGTCTCGGCGCCCAGGGGGATCACGCCCAGCCCGATCTCGTTGCTCACCAGCACCACCGGCCCCTGCGCCGTCGCCAGCGCTTCGGGCAGCAGAGCGACGCCGTCCTGCCATTCGGGTGCGGACGCGCGTTCGGGCGCCAGCTCGGCCGGCATCATGAGGTTGGTGAGCCACAGCGTGAGGCAGTCCACCAGCACCAGTGTCTGCGGCGTACTCGCTGCCATGATGGCCTCGGGCACGCGCCACGGCTCCTCGATGGTCTCCAGCGCCGGCACGCGCGCGGCACGCTCGAACTGGTGCAGCGCGATGCGCTGGTGCATCTCGTCGTCCCAGGCCTGCGCGGTGGCGATCATCACGGCCTTGTGCGCAGGCGAGTGCGCGAGCCACGCGGCGGCCAGCGACTCGCCGCGGCGCGACTTGCCGCTCTTCTGGCCGCCGAGGATGAACTCGCTGGCGGCGATGTCGATGGCTGGCGCTGCGACCGGTGCGTTCATGGTGCAAGACTCACTTTTCGACACTTCGGTGCAACCTTCCGCAGCCCTCTGCTGCGCGGAACACCGCGGAACCGGCTTTGCCGGGCCGCTGGTGTTGCTCCCTTGGGGGAGGATTCGGCTACACGAAGTGAGCAAGAAACGAGGGGGTTATCGAGGACTCCACTTCAGGCCGACATAGGCCGTGCGGCCTGCGGTGGCGTAGTCCTTGACGAGCTGGTAGTTCTTGTCGGCCACATTGTCCACGCGGGCCACGAGCGTGAGGTCGCGAGCGATCTCGCCGCTGGCGCTCAGGTTCACGATGCCGTAGCCGCCCAGGCGCTGCGTGTTGGCTGCATCGGCCCAGCGCCGGCCCGAGGCTTGCAGCTCGGCGCCGAGCGTCCAGCCGCCGACGCGCCAGTCCGCGCCGACGGTGCCGTGCACCTGCGCGCGCAGGGGCAGCATGTGGTTCGTCTCGACGTCTCGCGGGTTCTGGTAGTCCAGCGATCCGCGCAGCGTCAGGTCGCCGAAGCGGTGGCTCGCGGCGAGCGTCACGCCTTCGTACTTGGCGCGGTTCACGTTCGCGTAGCAGCCGAAGAAGCTCTCGCAGGCCGTGCTGCTGTAGTCGAAGGTGATGAGGTTGCGCACACGGTTGCGGTACGCGACGACGCTCGCGCTGGTGGTGCCGTCGCCATAGCGCAGGCCGACCTCGGCGTTGCGGCTGGTCTCCGGGCGCAGCGCGGCGTCGCCGTACTCGCTGAAGCGCTGGTACAGCGTGGGCGCTCGGAAGGCCGTGCCGGCCGAGGCCGTGACCCGCCAGTTCTTCACGAACTCGTAGCCATAGGCGAGGCTGCCGGTGTTCTTGCCGCCGAACTCGCTGTCCTGGTCGTGCCGCAGGTTGACCTGCAGCGAATGCGGGCCCTGCACGAAGCCGTAGCCCAGCGCCAGCGCGTCCTGCGAGCGCTTGCGGAACAGCGTGGTGCTGTATTCGTCGAGCGCCGGGTTGAAGAGCTTGTCCTCGCGGCGCTCGAGCGCGGCGGTGAACAGATTCGCGCCCAGCCGGTACTCGTTCTGGAACAGGTAGCCGCGCAGGCGCGTCTGCGTGATGTAGTCGGGCGGCGAGGGCTTGACGCTGGTCTCGTAGCGCTGGTTCGAGTCGGTGACCGAGAGCTTCGTCTTGTACTCGGGCGTCCACTGCGCGGTCCAGGTCAGGCCGGCGGTGCGCAGGTGGTACTTGTTGCGATCGTCGACCGGGCGGCGCGGGTTGTAGGTGAAGCCGTCGTAGCCCGAGTCCATTTCGCTCTCGAGCGCCGTGAGGTCCAGGCGGTGCTTCTCGCCGATCTGCCAACCCAGCCGCACGTTGCCGGCGCTGGTCTTGTAGTAGTCCTTGTCCGGGTTGTGCCTGACGTTGGGCGTGCGCACGTCGAAGCCCGCACTCTGCTCGTACGAGGCGCCGACCGAATAGTCGAAGGCGCCGGCCGAGCCGCTGATGCCCAGCTGCGTGTTCTGCGTGCGCCGGCTGCCCACGCCCCAGCTCACGAAGGGTGTCGGCTGGCCCTCGCCTTTCTTGGTGAACAGCTGCACCACGCCGCCGATGGCGTCGGAGCCGTAGACGGCCGCGGCCGGTCCGCGCAGCACCTCGATGCGCTCGATCTGCGCCAGCGGGATCGATTCCCAGGGCGCGCCTCCGGTGGACTGCGAGTCGATGCGCACGCCGTCGAGGTACACGGCGGTGAAGCGCGTCTCGGCCCCGCGAATGAAGAGGCTCGTGGTGTTGCCCACGCCGCCGTTGCGCGACAGCTCCACGCCGGGCAGGCGCGCCAGCAGGTCGGCCACGCCCGATGCGCCGCTGCGTTCGATGGTGGCGCGGTCGATCACCGACACATCGGCGACCAGGTCCGAGATCGGCTGCTCGACACGCGTGGCGGTGACGACGGTCTCGCCGAGCGAAGGCGGCGTCTGGGCCGCGGCAAGGATGGGCAGCGCAGCCGCGAGCGCGACGGACAGCAGGGAGGCACGCGGCAGCGCGCGCGTGATCGAGGCACGGGAGGTCATGGGACGAAAAGGATTCCAGCAGCAATGCCCTGGCCGGCTTCCCCGCCGGCGCCTGGGCGCCATGGCCGCTGCGACGAGCCCAGGGGCATCGAACGCGGCGACCGCCTTGTTGGCCGGTATCCGGGCTGACAGCGCGCACCTGCCGCCTTCCCAGGTGCCGTGTGTCGGCGGCGCCCAGTGGCTGATGTGGAAGGTGTGGCGACCAGACAATTTGCCTGGACGCCGGCTGCTTGACCGTTGCGGGGGCAGCGCAGGCTGGCTTCGGCACCGTGGGTGCATCGGCTCCTGCTTCCCGTTGAACTGCGACGCGCGAACCGCGGCGCGAGCACCAACAGTCGGCGAGTTTAATTTGAAACGACCCGTGTACCGCTGGAACCTACAATCCGCGGCCATGCCCGCACCGAGCCACTTCGACCAGATCGCCGAGCGCGTTGAACGTCTGCTCGTGCGCTACGAGGAAACCCAGCGCACCAATGCGCTGCTGCAGCAGCAGGTCGAGGCACTCGCCCGTGAACGCGACGCGCTCAAGGCGCGCCTGACGGCCGCGCGCACCCGCATCGACGCCATGCTGGAACGGCTGCCCGCCGAACCGTCCAACGACTCCCCCTCCAACGCGACGTGAAACAAATCGAAGTGCAGATCATGGGCCAGAGCTACCTGCTCGGCTGCCCCGAAGACGGCGAGGCGCAGCTGCGCGAGGCGGTGGACCGGGTCGATGCGGCCATGTGCAAGATCCGGGATGCGGGCAAGGTCAAGGCGCGCGACCGCATCGCGGTGCTGGCCTCGCTCAACCTCGCCTTCGACCTGGTGCAGCGCGAGGCCGCTCCAGCCCCGGCGCCCGCGTCGGCGCAGCCGGCCGAGTCGGCGAGCGTGCCGGCCTCCAACGCCACGGACGACGATGCGCGCGCCGCGCAGCTCGTGCAGCGCCTGGACCAGGCGCTGGCAGGCGACGGCCTGCTGCTCTGATCTTTTTTGCCCTGTCGGACGGCGCCGGCTTTGCGTTGTCAAGTCTGTACGCGGCGGACGCAGCGCGTAAAATCGACAGCGTCTGCGGTGCATGCCGGGCTTTATATTTCCTTGAACCAATGCTCTATGGAGCCCGGGCTTGGTACATCGCTTGGCAAGCGTGATCATCTCGCGTCAGATGAACCCAATGCCTTGCTGCCCTCGCCCACCTGAACCCTGCGTTCAGGATGACGGTCCGGTGGCACCTGCAGACACCTTTTCCGACGGCCCGCTTTCCAGCGGGCCGTTTTCTTGTGGGCATCCCGAACAACAAGCCTGAGACAGCCGCATGCCGATCGAACCCCTGCTCGTCCTCGAACTCGCCGTGCTGGGCATCGGCACCGGCTTCCTGGCAGGGCTGCTGGGCATCGGCGGCGGCATGCTGATGGTGCCCTTCCTCACCATCATCCTGGGCAACCGCGGCGTGCCGGCCGACCTGGCCGTGAAGATGGCCATCGCGACCTCGATGGCCACCATCATCTTCACCTCCATCTCGAGCGTGCGGGCGCACCACAAGCGCGGCGCGGTGCGCTGGGACATCGTCAAGCGCCTGGCGCCGGGCATCGTCATCGGCAGCCTGATCGGCAGCCTGGGCGTGTTCTCGCTGCTCAAGGGCACGGCGCTGGCGATCTTCTTCGCGCTCTTCGTGAGCTTCTCGGCCACGCAGATGTTCCTCGACAAGAAGCCCAAGCCCACGCGGCAGATGCCGGGCACCGCGGGCCAGTTGGGCGCCGGTGGCGTGATCGGCTTCGTCTCGGGCCTGGTGGGTGCTGGCGGCGGCTTCATCAGCGTGCCTTTCATGACCTGGTGCAACGTCGCCATCCACAACGCGGTCGCGACCAGCGCCGCGCTGGGCTTCCCGATCGCGGTTGCCAACGTGACGGGCTACATCGCGGCGGGCTTCTCGCTCCAGGGCCTGCCGGCCGGCGCCTTCGGCTACATCTGGCTGCCGGCGCTCGTGGTGATCGCCGCCTGCAGCGTGTTCATGGCGCCGCTGGGCGCGCGGGCCGCGCATGCGCTGCCGGTGGGCAGGCTCAAGCGTGTGTTCGCCAGCGTGCTCTACCTGCTGGCGGCCTACATGCTGTGGAAGGGCCTGCACGGCTGAACGCCGCGCCGGCCTGCGGCGCTATGGCAGCCGGCCCGCCACGGCGCCGCGCCAGCGCCGCATCAACTGCCGGCGCACCCGACGCCCGCGCGGCGCGACCCAACGCGCATGCCCCCACAGCGCCATGAGGCGAAGGCCGCAGACCAGCACGGCCGCCAGCGCCGCACCGCCGGCGATGTCCATCGGATAGTGCAGCCCGCCGTGAACGCGCGCCCAGGCGGTCGCCAGCCCGAGCACGCCCATCGCCAGCGCGGCTGCGCGCATTCCCTGCAACTGCCACAGGCCCAGCGCGGCCGCGAACATGACGGTGGCGTGCGCGCTCGGAAAGGCGCCGCGACCACCGTGCGCGATCCAGGGCGCGCTGTCGCCCGTGACGAAGGGCCGCGGCATGGCGATCGCGTCGGCCAGCGCATGCGCCACCGCAGCCGCCAGCGCCGCGAGCAGCGCCACCCCCAGCACGCCGGCGCGCCGGGTCGGCCGCAGCCACCACAGCGCCAGCAGCATCAGGATGCCGATGGCGGCCCCGTTCTCGGCGATCCAGCGCGCGGCAGGAATGAGCGGCGCATCGACTTGGTGGCCAGCGGCAAGGCGGCTGAAGAGCCAGCGGTTCCAGTCGGACATGCGCCCAGGCTACGCCGTACAGATGACGCGCCCATGAACGGCTGGACGGCTGAGGGGCTGGCAGCACGCACTGCAAGGCCAGATCGGCTGCCAACGCCCGCCCCGCCCGCGCACGCAGCCGTCGCCTCGGTCGCCCCCGGTTTCAGAGGACCGCGCACCAGGCGAGGAAGGCGGCCCGGGCGTCATGCCACAGCGCCCAGGCGGAGGCGACGGCGAGCGCCAGACCCGACAGCCGCACGGCGAGCTCTCCGCGACCGCCGATCGCCGTCCGGCCGCGCGCCGCGCCCCAGGTCCACAGGCCCAGCCAGGTCCCACCGAGCAACCAGGCGGCGCTGCCCGCGGCGAAGGCCGCCATGCACAGCGCGCCGGCGGCAGCGTCGCCGGCCAGCGCCGCCACCACCATCGCCGAGTACAGCAGGCTGCACGGCAGCAGCGCCCACAGGGCGCCGATCAGCCAGGGCCATCGGTAGGCCGCGCCTGCGCCTCGCACGCGCGCCCAGGCACTGCGCGCCAGCCCGTCGAGCCACAGCGGTTGCCGCGCCTGCCACAGCAGCACGACGCCGAGCCCGAGCGCGGCAACGTGCAGCAGGGTCCAGAAGGGGCGCAGCGCGGCGACCTGCGTGCCGAGCCAGCCCAGCGCCTGCAGGCTGACCGCCGCCAGCGCGCCCAGCGCCGCGTAGCCGCCCAGCCGCCCGAGGTGGAACTGCCAGAGCGCCCGCCGCGTGCCGCCGGCCGCCTGCACGACGCCGGCACAGGGCGCGCTGCACATGCCCAGGCAGTGTGCGCCGCCGGCCAGGCCCATCAGCCCGCAGGTCATGGCCAGGGCGAGCTTCATCGGCGGCGGCCTTCAGATGATGCGCGAGAAGCGCGTGCGAGCGCGGTCGGCCTGCAGGTGGCGGTCGAACACCATCGCCACGGCGCGCACGAAGAACCAGCCGGTCTCGGTCACCTCGATCTCGCGCGCGCTCAGTCGCACGAGGCCGTCGGCCTGCAGCGCGGCGAGCGCCTGCAGCTCGGCCGCGAAATGGCGCCGGAAGTCGATCAGGTGCGAGGCATCGATGGTCTCGAAGTCGACGCGCCCCTGGCACATGATCGCCATGATCACCGCGCGGCGCAGCACGTCGTCGCGCGACAGGGCCAGCCCGCGCACCACCGGCACGCGCCCCTGGTCGATCAGGTCGTAGTACTCGTCCAGCGTCTTGGCGTTCTGGCTGTAGCTGGCGCCGACGCGGCCGATCGCCGACACGCCCAGCCCCACGATGTCGCAGTCCGGCTGCGTGCTGTAACCCTGGAAGTTGCGGTGCATCCGGCCCTGGCGGCGCGCGATGGCCAGCGGGTCTTCGGGCAGCGCGAAATGGTCCATGCCGATGTAGCTGTAGCCCGCCTGCGTGAGCCGCGCGATGGCCTGCGACAGCATCTCCAGCTTCGCATCGGCCGACGGCAGCTCCTCGGCGACGATGCGCCGCTGCGGCTTGAAGCGCTCGGGCAGGTGGGCATAGGCGTAGAGCGCAATGCGGTCCGGCCGCAACTCGGCCACCTGGTCGAGCGTGCGCTGGAACGAGGTGGGGTTCTGCCGCGGCAGGCCGTAGATCAGGTCGGTGTTGATGGAGCGGAAGCCGAGCGCCCGCGCCGCCTGCACCAGCGCGAAGACCTCGTGCGCCGGCTGGACGCGGTGCACCGCCTTCTGCACCTGCGCGTCGAAATCCTGCACGCCGAAGCTGATGCGGTTGAAGCCCAGCGTGGCCAGGTGAGCCAGGCGCCTGGCGTCCACCGTGCGCGGGTCGACCTCGATCGACCACTCGCCGTCGGCCGTGAAGCTGAAGGAACGCCGCAGCATCGCGACCAGCGCGGTGATGGCGGCGTCGTCCAGGAAGGTGGGCGTCCCGCCGCCGAGGTGCAACTGGCCGACCGGTGCGTTGGGCCCCAGGTGCGCCACCTGCAGCTCGACCTCGCGCGCGAGGTACGCCAGGTAGTCCTTCCCCTTGTCGCGCCGCCGCGTCACGATCTTGTTGCAGGCGCAGTAGTAGCACAGCGATTCGCAGAACGGAATGTGGACATACAGCGACAGCGGCAGCCGCGCCGCCAGCCCGGCCTGGCGCCGCTGCGCGAGCGCCTGCGCATAGGCCTCGGCGTCGAAGGCGTCGACGAAGCGGTCGGCGGTCGGGTAGGAGGTGTAGCGCGGCCCGGCGACGTCGAAGCGGCGCAGCAGCGACGGCGAGACGGCACCGGGCCGGGCGGCCGGTGCCGCCTGCGCGAGGGTGGACAGGGGCAGAGTCATGGAAGGGGACACACCGGCCCGGGTGGCGCGGTGCATCCGTGCACTGTGGCGGCAAGCGGCTCGGCCTTGCTTGATGTGGATCAAACCCGCGCGCGATCGGAGGCGCACAATTCAGGCGCCATGACCGCACCGTCGCCGAAGGTGCACCAACCGGCCCTCCTCATGACGCTCAACGCCGACACGATCAAAGTCGCCTGCTCCAACTGCAACCTGCGCGAGCTGTGCATGCCCGTGGGACTGCAGCCGCAGGAACTCCAGCGCATCGACGACATCGTCGCCACGCGGCGCAAGGTCCGCCGCAAGGAGACCCTCTTCGCCAGCGGCGAGCGCTTCACCGCCCTCTACGCCATCCGCATCGGCGTCTTCAAGACCCAGGTCACGGCCGAGGACGGCCGCGAGCAGGTGACGGGCTTCCAGATGGCCGGCGAGATCATGGGCCTGGACGGCATCGTGAACGACCACCACACCTGCGACGCCGTGGCGCTGGAAGACGCCGAGGTGTGCGTGATGCCCTTCGAGCGCATCGAGGAGCTGTCGCGCGAAGTGACGGCCCTGCAGCGCCACGTGCACCAGATCATGAGCCGCGAGATCGTGCGCGAGCACGGCGTGATGCTGCTGCTGAGCAGCATGCGCGCCGAGGAGCGGCTCGCGGCCTTCCTGCTGAACCTGCTGCAGCGCCTGCATGCGCGCGGCTTCTCTGCGTCCGAGCTGGTGCTGCGCATGACGCGCGAGGAGATCGGCAGCTACCTGGGCCTGAAGCTCGAGACGGTGAGCCGCACGATGTCGAAGTTCGCCGAGGAAGGCCTGGTCGAGGTCAACCAGCGGCACGTGCGCATCCTCGATGCGGACGCCCTGCGCCGCCTGGTCAATCCGACGGTGTGCGCCTGAGTTCCTCCGGCAGCGGCGGCGTCCGGATGAGCATCGCCGTCAGCGCGCTCGACGCCGCCGCGGCGGCCCAGAACGCGAAGAATCCCAGGGCATAGACCGCCTGCCGCGACACCGCCCCGCCCGCAACCGGCCAGTGCAGGTCGCCGGGGTCGACCAGCCCGAACACCAGCATCTCGAGCGCGCAGGCCGCCAGGAACGAGGGCCAGAGCACGCACATCAGCCGCAGCACGCCCTTCATCGCGCCTCCCTGCGCGCGTGCGGCAGGTCGTCCGCCGGCGTCATCGCATGGTTGCGGCCGGTCTGGGCCGGCAGCAGGGCCGTGCCGCCGGGCAGCGTGCGGTTGATCTCGATGCCGCGCCGGTAGTAGTCGGCCTCGACCACGGGGTCGGGCGAGCGCATCGCCAGCCACGCCGTGTACACGGCGGCCACCACCACGATGGCGGGGCCGCCGACCACCATCCACATGAGCGGATGGCGCCACCAGGGCGCGTCGGGCCGGGGCAGTTTCTGGTTCGTCATGGGGCGTTCTCCTTAGGCCAGTGCGTCAGCGCGGCACGAGGAACACGGATTTCTCCGAGACCTGCGCCCCGCCCTGCTCCTGCCGCACGTCGAAATGAATGGGATGGGAACCCGGCGACGCGGTCCCGTCCATGATCTGCAGCCGCACCGGCACCCAGCGGGACTCGGCCGGGCCCACCTCGACCGAGCCTTCGCCGGCCAGGGTGAGGCCGTCGAGCCCGCGGGCCTCGATGCGGTAGCGCTGCACGGACTCGGTGGCGTTCATCACCTGCAGCCGGTACACGTTCTCCAGCCGGCCGCCTTCCACCAGCCGCGCCAGCGAGGCACGGTCGCGCACCACGTCGACCTTGAGCGGCGTGCGCGTCACCAGGCTGGCCAGCAGGCCCACCACGAGCAGCGCCAGCACGCTGGCGTAGACCAGCACGCGCGGGCGGAACACGCGCCGCATCACCTGCGCGGGCGACCAGCGCCCGGCCAGCCCGTTCTGCGTGTCGTAGCGGATCAGGCCGCGCGGCAGGCGCACCTTGTCCATGACCGAGTTGCATGCATCCACGCACAGCCCGCAGCCGATGCACTCGTACTGCAGCCCGTTGCGGATGTCGATGCCGGTCGGGCAGACCTGCACGCACAGCGCGCAATCGATGCAGTCGCCCAGGCCGGCGGCGCGCGCATCCATGTCCTTGCGACGCGGCCCGCGGCGTTCGCCACGGTGCGCGTCGTAGCTCACGATCAGCGTGTCGCGGTCGAACATCGCGCTCTGGAAGCGCGCGTAGGGGCACATGTACTTGCACACCTGCTCGCGCATGAAGCCCGCATTGCCGTAGGTCGCGAAACCGTAGAAGAAGACCCAGAAGACCTCCCACGAGCCCATGCGCGTCTGCAGGAAGGCCAGGCCCAGTTCGCGGATCGGCGTGAAGTAGCCCACGAAGGTGAAGCCCGTCCAGGCGGCGATGCCGATCCACACCAGGTGCTTGAACCACTTCTTGACCAGCTTCTCCATCGACAGGCGGTCGCCGTCGAGGCGGATGCGGGCCCCGCGGTTGCCCTCGATCTTCTGCTCGACCCAGAGGAAGATCTCGGTGTAGACGGTCTGCGGGCAGCTGAAGCCGCACCACAAGCGCCCCGCCACCGCGGTGGAAAAGGAAGAGCGACAGCGCCGAGATGACCAGCAGCCCGGCCAGGTAGATCAGGTCCTGCGGGTACAGCACCCAGCCGAAGAGGTAGAAGCGGCGCGCCGCCAGGTCGAAAAGCACCGACTGCCGGCTGCCCCATTCCATCCACGGCAGTCCGTAGAACACGGCCTGCGTGAGGAACACGATGGCCCAGCGCCAGCGGGCGAAGCGCCCGTCGATGGTGCGCGGGTAGACCTTCTTCGACGCCGCGTAGAGCGCCGTGCCCTCGGCGGCGATGGGGATCACCCGTGCAGGCGATCCACGGGGTGGGACGGCGACGTCGTCGGCACGGTCCATGTCAACGCGCTGCGGCGGCCCCGTTGGAGAAGCCCCAGACGTACGAGGCCAGCACCTTGATCTGCGCATCGGTCAAGCGGCCTTCCTGCGCCGGCATCTCGCCATGGCGGCCCTGCGTGATGGCCGTCATGATGGCCGCCTCGCCGTAACCGTGCAGCCAGATGTTGTCCGACAGGCGCGGCGCGCCGAGCGCCTGGTTGCCCACGCCGCCGATGCCGTGGCAGGCCGCGCAGGCGGTGAAGTGCGTCTTGCCCAGGCCGGCACGCACCGAATCGTGCGGGCTGCCCGAGAGGCTGAGCACGTAGTTCGCGAGGTTCTTGACATCGTCGGCACTGCCCACGGCCGCGGCCATCGGCGGCATCGTGCCGGAGCGCCCCTTGGTGATGGTCTCGACGATCTTCTCCGGCGTGCCGCCGTACAGCCAGTCGTCGTCGGTGAGGTTGGGAAAACCCCTGCTGCCGCGCGCATCGGAGCCGTGGCACTGGGCGCAGTTGTTCATGAACAGGCGCTCGCCGATGGCATGGGCCGCGGGGTCGGCCGCCATCTGCTCGGTCGTCATCGATGCGAAGCGGCCGTAGACCGGCGCCAGGTCGGCCTCGGCCTTCTTCACCTCGTCGGCGTATTCGCCGGCCGAGCTCCAGCCCAGTTGCCCGGCCATGCGGCCCAGCCCGGGATAGAACGCCAGGTAGGCGAAGGCGAACACGATGGTGATGACGAACAGCCCGACCCACCACAGCGGCAGCGGATTGTTCGCCTCGCGCAGGTCCTCGTCCCAGACGTGGCCGGTGGTGTTGTCGCCATCGGCGACCACGCGCTTGCGCGCCGTGAGCCACAGCAGCAGCAGGCAGCCGACGATGCTCAGGATCGAGGCGGCCGCCACGTAGTGGGACCAGAAGTTGCTGACGAAGTCGCTCATGGCTTGGCTTTGCGAAAGGGGGAAGGCGCGGGCTCAGTCCTGCTCGAAAGGCAGGCGCGCGGCTTCGTCGAAACGCGCGCGGTTGCTGCGCGCCCAGGCCCAGCAGACGATGCCGATGAAGAGCAGGAAGCACACGACGGTGGCGGCTTCGCGCAGGACGGTGAGGTTCATGGTGCGGCTCCCGGTGCGGCTTTCACTTGAGGCTGCGGCCGAGCGACTGCAGGTACGCCACGAGTGCGTCCATCTCGGTCTTGCCGTCGACGTCGGCGACGGCGGTGCCGATCTCCTCGTCGGTGTAGGGCACGCCGACGCGGCGCAGCGCCCGCATGTGGGCCGGCATCGCCGCGGCATCGGCCGGCGTCTTCTCGAGCCAGCGGTAGGCCGGCATGTTCGATTCCGGGACCACGTCGCGCGGGTTGTTCAGGTGCACGCGGTGCCACTCGTCGCTGTACTTGCCGCCCACGCGCTGCAGGTCCGGGCCGGTGCGCTTGCTGCCCCACTGGAAGGGGTGGTCGTAGACGAACTCGCCGGCCACCGAGTAGTGGCCGTAGCGCAGCGTCTCGGCACGGAAGGGGCGGATCATCTGCGAGTGGCAGTTGTAGCAACCCTCGCGCAGGTAGATGTCGCGGCCCGCGAGCTGCAGCGCGGTGTAGGGCTTGAGCCCGGTGATCGGCTCGGTGGTCGACTTCTGGAAGAACAGCGGCACGATCTCCACCAGGCCGCCCACGGCGACCACCAGCAGGATCAGCACGATCATCAGGAAGTTGTTGGTCTCGACCTTCTCGTGCGAGAAGCCGGTGTGTTCGGTGTCGGAGGTGCTCATGGTGTCGGCGGATCGGGGGCGTCAGGCGGAGGCGGCGGAGGCTGTGGACAGGGCCGGCACGGTGGCGCGCTGCACGCGGCCGGAGGCGACCGTCATCCAGACGTTCCAGGCCATCACCAGCATGCCCGCGAGGTACAGCAGGCCACCCACGAGGCGCACGACGTAGAAGGGGTACGTCGCCTTCACGCCTTCGGCGAAGGTGTAGGTGAGCGTGCCGTCGGGGTTGATGGCGCGCCACATCAGGCCCTGCATCACGCCGGCGATCCACATGGCCGCGATGTACAGCACGATGCCGATGGTCGACATCCAGAAATGCAGCTCGATGGCCCGCGTGCTGTACATGGTGGTGCGGCCCCACATGCGCGGGATCAGGTAGTACAGCAAACCCATCGAGATCAGGCCCACCCAGCCCAGCGCGCCGGAATGCACGTGGCCGATGGTCCAGTCGGTGTAGTGGCTGAGCGCGTTGACCGTCTTGATCGACATCATCGGGCCCTCGAAGGTCGACATGCCGTAGAAGGACAGCGCCACGATCAGGAAGCGCAGGATCGGGTCGGTGCGCAGCTTGTGCCAGGCCCCCGAGAGGGTCATGATCCCGTTGATCATCCCGCCCCAGCTGGGCGCCAGCAGGATCAGCGAGAACAGCATGCCCAGCGACTGCGTCCAGTCCGGCAGCGCGGTGTAGTGCAGGTGGTGCGGACCGGCCCACATGTAAGTGAAGATCAGCGCCCAGAAGTGCACGATCGACAGCCGGTAGCTGTACACGGGCCGGCCTGCCTGCTTGGGGATGTAGTAGTACATCATTCCCAGGAAACCCGCCGTGAGGAAGAAGCCCACCGCGTTGTGGCCGTACCACCACTGCACCATCGCGTCCTGCACGCCGGCGTAGGCGGAGTAGCTCTTCATCCAGCCCGCAGGCACCTCGGCGCTGTTGACCACGTGCAGCAGCGCTACCGCGATGATGAAGGCGCCGTAGAACCAGTTGGCCACGTAGATGTGCCGCACCTTGCGCGTGCCCACCGTGCCGAAGAACACGACGGCATACGACACCCACACCAGCGTGATCAGGATATCGATCGGCCATTCGAGCTCGGCGTATTCCTTGCCCGTGGTGTAGCCCAGCGGCAGCGAGATGGCGGCCGCGACGATGACGGCCTGCCAGCCCCAGAAGGTGAAGGCCGCGAGCTTCGGCGCGAAGAGCGGCACCTGGCAGGTGCGCTGCACCACGTGGTAGCTGGTGGCAAACAGCGCGCAGCCGCCGAAGGCGAAGATCACCGCATTGGTGTGCAGCGGGCGCAGCCGGCCGTAGCTCAGCCACGGGATGCCCATGTTGAGATCGGGCCAGGCCAGCTGCGCGGCGATGACGACGCCCACCAGCATGCCGACCACGCCCCACACCACCGCCATCAGCGAGAACTGTCGGACGACCGTGTCGGTGTAGGTCGCGGGAGAGGCATCGTGGGTCGGCATGGTCGCAGTCGTCCGTGGGGATGCCTGCAGTGTCGAGCGCGGTCGCGCCGCGACGCTTGATCCGGATCAATCGTTGCCGAGAATGCGTGAACCTTCACGCTCGATGTCGTCGAACTGGCCGCGCTCCACGGCCCACCACAGGCCGAAGATGATGGCCAGCGCCATCAGCACCGACAGCGGCACGAGGACGAAGAGGATGTCCACCTCAGGCTCCTGGTGCCCCAGCGGGCGCAGCGGGGGTGCGCGCGAGCCGCGCACTGTTGAGCACCACCAGCAGCGAACTGGCCGCCATGCCCAGGCCTGCCAGCCAGGCCGGCATCCACCCGGCCAGGGCCAGCGGCACGCAGGCGGCGTTGTAGGCCACCGACCAGGCGATGTTCTGCCGCACCACGCGCATCGTGCGCCGTGCCTGCCGCCATGTGGCGGGAATGGCCGTGAGCGCATCGCCCAGCACGACGAAGTCGGCCCCGGCGCGCGTGCGGCCCACCGCCTGCCCGAAGGCGAAGGCCACATCGGCCTGGGCGATGCCCGGTCCGTCGTTCAGGCCGTCGCCCACCATGGCCACGTGCCGGCCTTCGGATTGCAGGCGGCGCACCGCCTCGAGCTTGTCTTCGGGCTGGCAGTCTCCGCGCGCATGGCCGATGCCGGCCGCGGCCGCGAGGCGGTGGGCCGCTTCGCTGCGGTCGCCCGACAGCAGGCGCACGTCGATGCCGCCTTCGCGCAGGGCACCGACCGCGGTGCGTGCGTCCGGACGCAGGTCCTCGTCGAGGACGAAGCTGGCGAGCCAGCCGTCGTCATCGCTCAGGTGCACCTGCATCGCGGGCACTTCCAGCGCCGGGGCGCCGCAATGCACCGCCGAGCCGAGGCGAAGGCGACGGCCCGCGGCGCCCGCGCTTCGCCTGGGCAGCAGACGGCCCTCGACCCCGCGGCCGGCAACCTCGACCAGTTCAGCGAGCGTCCAGTCGCTGCGCTCGCCCGCATGCCGCGTCCAGGCCGCGACCAGCGCGCGCGAGGCCGGATGCACCGAGCCCGAGGCCATCGCCGCGGCCAGCCCCAGCGCATCGCCCGGCGGCACGCCGCGCCGGCTGTAGATGCGGTCGAGCCGGGGCAGCGGCCGCGTCAACGTGCCGGTCTTGTCGAAGACGACGGTGTCGACCGCGGCCAGCGCTTCCAGCGCCTGCAGATGGGCCACCAGCACCCCCTGCCCGGCCCGCTCCCCCGCGCACGCCAGCATGGCGGCGGGCGTGGCCAGCGACAGCGCGCACGGGCAGGTCACGATCAGCACCGACGCCGCCACCATCAGCGCATGCCCCGGTCCCGACGGCCACCACCACACGGCCGCCCCCAGCGCAGCCAGCATCACCAAGAGGAGGAACGGCCGCGCCACGCGGTCGGCGGCGCGGGCCAGGCGCGGCTTTTCGACCGATGCGGCCTCCATCAGCGCCACGATGCGGCCGAAGCGCGTGTCGCCACCCAGCGCATCGACGCGCACCAGCACCTGCGCGCCGACGTTGTGGCTGCCCGCGAGCACGCGCGAGCCGCAAGGCCGCGGCACCGGATGCGCCTCGCCGGTCACGAGCGCCTCGTCGGCGCTGGTGTCGCCCTCGACGACGCTGCCGTCGGCCGCGAAGGCCTCGCCCGGCCGCACGCGCAGCACATTGCCCACGCGCAGCCGGTGGGCGCCGACGCGCTCCGCGCTGCCGTCGGGCCGCAGCCGCTCGACGTTGTCGGGCAGCCGTTCGAGCAGCGCGTCCAGCGCACCGGCGGTGCGGTCGCGCAGGCGCGACTCCAGCCACCGCCCGGTGAGCAGGAAGAAAACGAACATCGTGAGCGAATCGAAATAGACCTCTTGGCCCAGCGCGCCGTCGGGGTCGAAGGTGCCGGCCGTGCTCACCAGGAAGGCGATGGCGATGCCCAGCGCCACCGGTGTGTCCATGCCCACGCGCAGGCGCCGCAGGTCCTGCCAGGCGCCGCGGAAGAACGGGCCGCAGGCCAGCAGCAATACGGGCAGCGACAGCACCCACGAGGCCCAGCGCAGCAGCAGTTCGATGTCGCGGGTCATCTCGCCGGGGCCCGCCACGTACGCCGGCACGGCGTACATCATCACCTGCATCATGCACAGGCCCGACACCAGCCAGCGGAAGAGCGCACGGCGCGACTCGCGCCGGCGCACCGCCTGGCGGCCATCGGCCCCCACCGGGGACAGCCGGTAGCCCGCTGCTCGCACGGCCTCGAACCAGCGCGAGGGCACCGTGGCCTGGGGTGACCACACCACGCGCGCGCGCCGGCCACCGGACTGCACCGCGGCCGCACCGACACCGGGCACGGCGCACAGTGCATCTTCGATGGTGAGCGCGCAGGTGGCGCAGTGCATGCCCTCCACGGCGACCCACGACTCCCAGCGCGGGTCGCCGCCGCCCAGCGGCCGGCCGAATGCCGGCCACTCGGCCGGGTCGTCGATGCCCGGCTGCAGCGTCTCGTGCGCCGGCGCACGCGCCGACAGGCCCGCGGCCGCCAACGGGCCAGGAGGTTCGAGCGCAGCATCCACCATGGTGGGTGCATGGTGCTGCGGCCGCGCCGGCCTCGCCTTGATCGAGGTCAAGGTGCACGGCCTGCGCCGCACCTAAGCTGGCTGCCATCCCCGCACCGGAGCCCCGCCATGTACCAGCGCATCCTCGTTCCCACCGACGCCACGCCGCTGTCGAGGAAGGCCGTGACGCACGCACTGACGCTGGCCGCCGAACAAGGCGCCGAGCTGGTGGTGCTGAACGTGATGCCGCGCTATCCCACGAGCTACCTCGAGGGCGCGATGGTCTTCGAGGCCGAGGACGTCGCGCGGGTCGAGAAGCAGTGGGCCGAGCAGGCGCGCACCCTCGTGAACCGGGTGGCCAAGCAGGCGCAGGCGCGCGGCATCCGGGCGCGCGCCGTGGTGGTGAAGTCAGACCTGGTGGCGGAATCCATCGTCGCGGCGGCCACCAAGCACCAGGCCGACCTGATCGTGATGGCGTCGCACGGGCGCAAGGGCCTCAAGCGCGTGCTGATGGGCAGCGAGACGCTCAACGTGCTCACGCACTCCGAGGTGCCGGTGCTGGTTCTGCGCTGAGGATGGTGCGGGAGGTCGGGAGCGAGGCACCTTCGGCCACGCACCGCGGGGAGCGGCGAGGACCGGGGCGATCGCAGCGATGCCGATCAGCGTGTGGCCGGCCCGGTGAGGGTGAGGGCCTCGTGATCGGCGAGTTCGCCCTCCAGGAGCGTGTCGTGCGCCTCCAGCAGCGCGTTGGAGCGCGACAGGCTGTCCTCCATGCGGACGTTCAGGTAGCGCCATCCGCGCGAATAAGGCATAGCAATTGCCATCCACACGATGCCCACGGCACAGAAGAGCATCACCGTCATATCCCAATCCATCCGCAGCCCCTCACACTTTAGTGCGCAAATTCTATGGAGCATGCGCGGGTGGCGGTGAGACGCCGAGCCATATCGAAGGGCGCAAACGTGATCAATGTCCGGCGAACAGCGCCTTGTACTGGTCGCGCAGCAAGGCCTTCTGCACCTTGCCCATGGTGTTGCGCGGCAGTTCGGGCACCACGAAGCAGCGCTTGGGGATCTTGAAGTTCGCCAGCTTGGCCTTGAGCTCGGCCACGACGCCGTCGGCGTCGATGCTGGCGCCGGGCTTGGCGATGACGATCGCCACGCCCACCTCGCCGAAGTCGGCATGGGGCACGCCGACCACGGCGCTCTCGGCCACGCCGGGCATTTCGTTGATGTAGCCCTCGATCTCAGCCGGGTAGACGTTGTAGCCGCCGCTGATGATCAGGTCCTTGCTGCGGCCGACGATGGTGACGTAGCCCAGGCCGTCGACCTTGCCCACGTCACCGGTCTTGAAGTAGCCGTCGGGGGTGAACTCTTCCTTCGTCTTCTCGGGCATGCGCCAGTACCCGGCGAACACGTTGGGGCCGCTGACCTCGATGTTGCCGATCTCGTCGGTGGCGCAGTCGCGCGCCTCGCCCTTGTCGTCGTAAGCGCGCACACGCAGGCTCACGCCGGGCAGCGGGAAGCCCACGGTGCCCCCGCGCCTGGCCCCCTGCACCGAGGTGTAGGGGTTGGACGTGAGCATGATGGTCTCGCTCATGCCGTAGCGCTCGAGGATGGTGTGGCCCGTGCGCTCCTGCCACTCGCTGAAGGTCTCGATCAGCAGCGGCGCGGAGCCGGCGATGAACAGCCGCATGTCCTCGCACTGCTTCTTGCCCAGCAGCGGCTCCGCGAGCATCCGCACGTACAGCGTCGGCACGCCCATGAACACGGTCGCGTCGGGCAGCCGCGCCACCACCCGCTTTGGGTCGAACTTGGAGAACCAGATCATCTTGCTGCCGTTGAGCAGCGCGCCATGGATGGCGACGAACAGGCCGTGCACGTGGAAGATGGGCAGCGCGTGCAGCAGCACGTCGCCGTGCGTCCAGCCCCAGTAGTCCTTGAGCACTTCTGCGTTGGAGCGCAGGTTGCGGTGCGTGAGCATCGCGCCCTTGCTGCGGCCGGTGGTGCCGCTGGTGTAGAGGATGGCGGCCAGGTCGTCGTCCTGCCGCGCGACGACGGTGTGCTCGTCGCTGCATTGGGTGGCCAGTTCCAGCAGCGTGCCGGTGCGGTCGTCGTCGAGGGTGAAGACGTGCACCGGGCCGCCCTTCTTGCCCAGCTTCTTCTGCAGCTTCTGGGCGATCGGCCCGACCCACGCTGCGTTGCGGCTGGCGCAGACCACAACCGAAGGCTCGGCGTTGTCGAGGAAGTACTCGATCTCCGCGCTCTGGTAGGCGGTGTTGAGCGGCAGGAAGACGTAGCCGGCGCGCAGGGTCGCCAGGTACAGCATCATGGCCTCGACCGACTTCTCCACCTGCACGGCGATGCGCGCGCCCGCCTTGAGCTTCAGTGCCTCGAACAGGTTGGCGATCATTGCGCTCGCCCGGTCGAGGTCGCGCCACGAATAGACCAGGCCCTCGTCCGTCTCCACCGCGACGGCGTCGAGGTCATGCGGGAAGGCGGCGCGCAGGTGGGCGAACAGGTTGGCGTTCTGGATCGGGCTCATGGCGGTTGAACGAAGGGCGGAAGAAGAAGAAAAAGGAAAAGGAACGGGTTCAGAACTTCGGGCTGCGCTTGGCCAGGAAGGCGCCGATGCCCTCGCGGTGCTCGGCCGAATCGGCGTAGCGGTAGGCGTCGGGCAGCAGGCTTGCTATCGGATCGAGAGCACCTGATTCCCTACCCATGGTCGCCAGCGCCTGATTCAACGCCAAAAACGTGGCTTTGTTCAACCGTGCGGCCTGGGGTGCGAGTGTGGCGACGCGACGAGCATGCTGCAAGCACGCATCCGCCACGGCCTCGTCGGGCAGCACGCGCAGCAGGAAGCCCGCGTCGTACAGCCGCTGCGCATCGTGCACGCCGGCGGCCAGCAGCATGTCGCGAGCCAGCACGTCACCGACGGCGCCGCGTACCAGGGCGGCCTCGCGCGGTGCCATCGGAAAGCCGAGCTTCGCGATCGGCGCGCCGAACTTGGCACCGCTGCCCGCCAGGCGGATGTCGCAGCAGCTGGCGATCTCCAGGCCCGCGCCCATGCACGCGCCCTCGATCTGGGCGACCAGCGGCACGGGGCAGGCCAGCAGCGCCGCCAGCGCGCCCCAGACCTCGTCCTCATGGAAGGCGCGCAGGCGCACCTCGTCGTAGCGGAAATCCGGGTACTCCGAAATGTCGCCACCGGCGCAGAACGCCCCGCCCTCCCCCCGCACGACCAAGCAGCGCAGCGACGCGTCGGCCGACAACGACTCGGCGGCCGACCGCAGCTCGCGCCACATCGCGCGCGTCATGGCATTCAGCCGGCCGGGATTTCGGAGCGTGAGCGTGGCGACCGCGGCGTCGCGTTGCAGGAGGACGGCGGGCACATCATTCATGGCATGCATTCTGGCGACAAATGATGCTGTATCGGCCACCGAGCCGGGACGGGCCCCTATCAGGGCACCCGCGGAACTGGCTTTGCCAGGCCGCTGGGTGCGCCCCCTTCGCGCAGCGGAAGGGGGAGCCGCGAAGCGGCATGGGGGTTGTCACTCCAGTTTTGCGCCCGAGGCCTTGACCACCGCCGCCCAGCGCTTGACCTCGCCATTCACGAACTGGCCGTAGGGCGCGCCGACGAGGTTCGGGATCTCCGAGCCGTTCTGCGCCCAGATGGTCTTGAGCTCCTCGGTGGCCAGGGCCTTGCGCATGTCGTCGGTGATGCGGGCCACCGTGTCGGCCGGCGTGCCCTTGGGCGCCCACAGGCCGTACCAGGTGGTCACCGTGTAGTCGGGCAGGCCCACCTCGGCGGCGCAGGGTACGTCGGGGAACGCGGGGTTGCGCTTGGCACCGGCCACCATGAGCGCCTTGATGCGGCCGGCCTTGATGTGTTGCGCCGAGGAGCCCAGGCCGTCGAAGCCGCAGTCCACGTTGCCGGCGATCAGGTCCTGCAGCATCGGGCCGGCGCCCCGGTACGGGATGTGGGTGATGAAGGTGCCGGTCTGCAGCTTGAACAATTCGCCCGCCAGATGGTGCGAGGTGCCTGCGCCGGCCGAGGCGTAGTTGAGCTTGCCGGGGTTCTTCTTGGCGTAAGCGATGAATTCCTGGATGGTCGGCTGCGTGACGCGTCGTGGATTGACCACCACCACCTGCGGCACGTTGGCCAGCAGCATGATCGGCACGAAGTCCTTCTCGATGTCGTAGTCGAGCCTGGGGTAGATCGAAGGCGCGATCGCGTGGTGCACGGCGCCCATGAAGAGCACGTAGCCGTCGGGTGCCCCCTTGGCCGCGATGCTGGCGCCCACCGTGCCGCCGGCGCCACCGCGGTTGTCGATCACCAGGGTCTGGCCCGCCACCTTGCCGAACTGCGCCGAGAGCGGCCGCGCGAAGGCGTCGGTGCCGCCGCCGGCCGGAAAGGGCACGACCATCGTCACCGGCTTGGTCGGCCAGCCGCTGCCCTGGGCCCGCGCGCCGCCGCACGCCAACGCCGCACCCGCGGCGGCCAGGCGCAACATGTCGCGCCGCTGAAACTGTTCTGCCATCTGTTGTCTCCGGTCTGGTGGGATGCCGGGGCCTTCGGCATCGTTTGTGTGTGATACGGCCCGAGAGAATCAGGTCTTGAGGAACAGGTCCTCGATGTCGCCCGAAACGGGCACCTTGCCTTGCGCCAGCAGCGCGCGATGCTTGTCCAGGCGCTTGAGATCGTAAAGATAGTTCACCATCAGGCCCCAGGACTGCTTCATGCCTTTGGCCGAGGGGTCGGCCGCCCAGTCCAGGCGCTCGACGCGCGCGCCGTTGCCCAGGTGGAAGCGCGCGACGGCATCCAGCGGCTTGTCGTCCTTGAGGCCGCGCCCCAGGTACTCGGCTGCGCACTGCAGCAGCACCTGGCGCAGCGGCGACTTCGGGCCCAGCGTGAGCGCGTCGTCCAGTGCGGGCAGGAGGCGCTCGGCCGTCGGCGGCATCGAGCCCAGCAGCCGCCCCAGCGCCTCGGCCTGCTTCTCGGGCAGCCGCGCCAGCAGGCCGGCGGCGTTGTGGCCCATCCACTGCCGCAGGCCCGGGATCGGCGACAGGGTCGCGAAGGTCTTGAGTTTGGGAAATTCGGCGCGCAGCGTCTCGACCACCCGCTTGATCAGCGAGTCGCCGAAGCTGACGCCACGCAGGCCCGCCTGCGTGTTGCTGATGGAATAGAAGATCGCGGTGGTGGCCTTCTCCACCCCGGGCAGCGCCGATTCGTCCAGCAGCGGCGTGATGCTGTCGCTGATGGCGTCGGTCAGCGCCACTTCCACGAAGATCAGCGGCACGCCCGGCATGCGCGGATGGAAGAAGCCGTAGCAGCGGCGGTCCTGCTCGTCGAGCCGGTTCTTCACGTCGGACCAGCTCTTGATGTCGTGCACCGCCTCGTAGCGGATCAGCTTCTCGATCAGCGAAGCGGGCGAATCCCAGCTGATGCGCTGCAGCTCGAGGAAGGCGACGTCGAACCAGGTCGAGAACAGTTGCTCCAGTTCGGCATCGAGCGCCAGCAGGCGGCGGTCCTTCTTCAGCTCGGGCAACAGTTCCGCGCGCAGGTCGACGAGGAAGCCCAGGCCGCCGGCATCGACGGCAAAGCGCTGCAGCAGCCGCGACCGGGGCGACACCAGCGCCCGGCGCAGCTTGAGCTCGGCCTGGCTGTGCTCTGGCGCACCGACCGGGGTGGCCTCGTACTGCTCGCGGGCCACCTTGATCTTCTGCGCGTCGGGTGCGAAGCACTCGCTCATCAGCAGCCACACGTCGCGGCGCTCCGCCGGCGGCAGGACTGCATAGGCCTGGGCCACGGCGTGTGCGCGCCGGCCGGCCTCGACCTCGCTGACGCGCGCGTCGACCACCGCCTGCAGATCCTCGAGCATCTTGCGCAGGGCGCGCGGGGCCATGGCCTCGCCGTGGCGCCGCAGCGTGGCCTCCAGCCGTTCGGCCAGGGTGCGCGGCGGCCGGCCGTCGGGAGCCCCCTTCTTGCCGGCGGCCTGCGCAGGCGCGGCCGGCGCCACGCCCGCTTTGTCCTCGGACGAGGTGGCGCGCAGCAAGGACACGCTGCGCTGCAACCATTCGGACGCGCTCATGGGAAGGCCCTCCACGCTGCGCGCTCCGGATGCAGGCGCCTTCGCAGCGGCCAGGCGGTACGGTGGATGGTCATGCGGAAAACCTCGCTTTCTGTTGCTGCGCCACGACCCGCAGGGCCTCGCGCTGGCGGTTCAGGTGGGTGCGCATCGCGGCCTCGGCGCCGTCGCTGTCGCGTGCCTTGAGGGCGGCGAACACGGCCAGGTGCTCCGACAGGCTCTGGTCCAGCCGGCCCGGCGCACGCAACTGCTGCAGGCGTGCGAGCTTGAGGATCTTGCGCAGGTCGCCGATCACCTGCGCCAGCCAGCGGTTGTCGGCCAGGGAGATGATGGCTTCATGAATGGCGTAGTTGGTGGCGTAGTACTCGTTGATGCGATTGGCCTTGGCGTGGCGCGCCAGCTTGTCGTGCATCGACTCCAGCGCTTCGAGTTCGGCGTCGGTGGCGTTGCGCGCGGCTTCCCAGGCGCAGCGGCCTTCCAGCAGCGCGATCACCGGGAAGATCTCGTCCAGGTCCTTCTGCGTCACCTCGGCCACGAAGCAGCCCCGGCGCGGCTCATGCCGCAGCAGGCCCTCGGCGGTGAGCACCTTCAGGGCCTCGCGCAGCGGCGTGCGCGAGATCTCGAGCCGCTCGCACAATGCCGCCTCGTCGAGAAAGCTGCCCGGCACCAGCGTGCCCGCGAAGATCTCTTCGCGCAGCGTGGCGGCGACCTGGTCGTGCAGCGAATGCGGGACGATGCGCATGGTGGGACGGTAGGCGTCTGTAATTACCGATAATTATGGAAAGCGCTCGGTGCGGGCGCAAGCGGTCTCGCGTCGGACAAACCCTTGGATTTGCGCTTGCATGGACAATCGCCGCACACGCACCGCACCGCCGGCCGTGCCGCAGGCACCGACCGCGCGCAGGGTCCGGTGCGCCATCCACGATCCATGAAGCTCCAACAACTGCGGCAGCGCCTGCGCGACGCGGGCGCCGGCGCCGCCCACGAGCAGCGCATCCTGCGCAACTGGTCGCACGCCCTGGCGCGCGAGAGCGGCCGGCGTCGGCCCTCGACCTTCTTCCCGGCCCCGCTGCTGGCCGCCCTGCCCGCCATCGAGGCCGAGCTTGCGCAGCTGGCACGGCTGCGCACCGCCCATGCCGGTGCAGACGGCTCGGAGCGCCTGCTGGTGGCCCTGGCCGACGGGCAGGCGGTGGAGAGCGTGCTGCTGCCGCGCGACGGGCTGTGCGTGTCGACGCAGGTCGGCTGCGCGGTCGGCTGCCGCTTCTGCATGACCGGCCGCGACGGCCTGCTGCGCCAGGTGGGCAGCGCCGAGATCGTGGCCCAGGTCGCGCTGGCAAGGGCGCGCCGGCCGGTGCGCAAGGTCGTGTTCATGGGCATGGGCGAGCCGGCCCACAACCTGGACAACGTGCTCGAGGCGATCGACTTCCTCGGCACGGTGGGCAACGTGGGCCACAAGAACCTCGTCTTCTCGACCGTCGGCGATCCGCGTGCCTTCGAGCGGCTGCATCGCCAGCAGGTGCGACCGGCCCTCGCGCTGTCGCTGCACACCACGCGCGCCGGGCTGCGCCGCGAATTGCTGCCGCGTGCGCCCGATCTCAGCCCCGAGGAACTGGTCGCTGCCGCGGAAGGCTACGCACGCGCCACCGGCTACCCGGTCCAGTACCAGTGGACGCTGCTGGACGGTGTCAACGACAGCGAGGAAGAACTCGACGGGCTCGTGCAACTGCTCCAAGGCAAGTACGGCGTGCTCAACGTCATTCCCTTCAACGAGGTCGAGGGTGCGGGCTTCGGCCGGCCGAATTGGGAGCGCTGCCGCGCCTTCGCACGGACCTTGCACGAGCGCGGCATCCTCACCAAGCTGCGCGACTCGGCCGGCCAGGACATCGACGGCGGCTGCGGGCAGCTGCGCGCAAGGGTGCTGGCCGCACCGCAGCCGCTGCGGCGCACAGCCGCCACGGGTGCCGCTGGCGGGCACCTCGCCGCGCCCTGACACCGCCGGCCTTCGTCATCGAAAGGAACACAGGCATGCAATCGGCCGACGCCGCGCTCTTCGACGCGGCCTACTACGAGCGCTTCTACTTCGACCATAAGACACGGGTCTCGGACCCGCAGCACGTCGAGCGCCTGGGCACCTTCGTGTGCAGCTACCTGCAGTACCTGCGGGTGCCCGTGCGGCGCGTGCTCGACGTCGGCTGCGGCATCGGGCTGTGGCGCGACATCGTGACACGGCACTTTCCGCAGGCGCAGTTCCACGGCGTGGAGATCAGCGACTACCTGTGCCAGCGCTACGGCTGGACGCAGGGCTCGGTGGTGGACTTCACGGCGCGCGAGCCCTTCGACCTCGTGGTCTGCCAGGGCGTGCTGGCGTACCTCAGCCCGGCCGACCTCAAGCGCGCGCTGCGCAACCTGGGCAGCCTGACCCGCGGCGCCCTGTACCTGGAGGTGGTCACGCGCGAGGACTACGAGAACGACATCGTGGACGACACGCTGACCGACCCGCGCCTGTTCCGCCACCGCGCCGAGGCGTACCGGCGAGGCCTCGCGCCGCACTTCCGGCACGCAGGCGGCGGCGTCTGGCTCAGCCGCGATTGCGAGGTGCCGCTCTACGCCATGGAGTGCGCCGACGACGCCTAGGAGCGCCAGGAAGACGCCGGACCGCGCCGCCTTGTTCTGCGCCCTCGGACGCGAGCCGGACGCCGCCCGGCCCTGAGTGCTCGCTCAAAGCTTGATGCCGGCGCCCTTGACCGTCGGCCCGAGCACCGCGACCTGCTCCTTCACGAAGCTGTCGAACCTGGCGGTGGTCTCGGGCTTGCCGACGATGCCCAGGTCCACCATCTTCTTCTGCACCTCGGGCATGACCAGCACCTCGTTGCAGGCCGCATTGAGCTTGGCGACCATGTCGGCCGGCAGCTTCGCCGGGCCGGAGAGGCCGAAGAAGTTCTCCAGGACCAGCTTGGGCTGGCCCAGCTCGACCACCGTCGGCACCTCGGGCATCAGCGGCGAGCGCGCCGTGCTCGTCACCGCCAGCGGCACGAGCTGGCCCGTCTTGAAGTACTGCACGTAGGCGGTGATGACGTCGATACCGACCGGGATGATGCCGGCCAGCAGGTCGGTGGTCATCGGGGCACCGCCGCGGTAGGGCACGTGCACCAGATTGGCGCCCGTGACCTTGCGCGTCAGCTCGCCGTGGATGTGGCCGACCGAGCCGGGGCCGCCGGAGCCGAAGTCCACGCGCTCCTTCTGCGCCTTGCCCAGCAACTCGCCGAAGCTCTTGATGCCCGACTCCTTGCTGGCCATGACGACCAGCGGCGCCGAGCCCAGGTAGGCGACGTGCGTGAAGGCCACCACCGGGTCGTAGGGCGCCTTCTCCAGCGTGAACGGCCCGAGCGCGATCGGCGTGGTGTTCGACAGCATCAGGGTGTAGCCGTCGGCCGGTGCCGTGGCCACGATCTGTCCGCCGATGGTGCCGCCCGCGCCGGGCCGGTTGTCGATGACCACCGGCTGGCCGAGCTTGCGGGACAGCTGCTCGCCCACGATGCGCGCCAGGATGTCGCTGGAGCCGCCGGGGGGAAAGGTGACGACGATCTTGATCGGCTTGTCGGGCCACTGCGCGAAGGCGGGCAGGCCGAGGGTGGCCAGGCCGCCCGCGCCGAGCAGGCGCAGGGCGCCGCGGCGCGAAAGTGACAGCGAAGTGGTGGTGAGCGAGGGCATGGCGGAACCAGAGCAAGGGCGATGCCTGCGATTGTCGAAAGCGCGCACGGGCACGCCAATTGCCCAAGCCGAATGAACGGCATAGCAGAACGGGCCGGGTGCGAGGCCTTTGGCATTCGTTTCCGGCCGCATCGGCACCAAAGCTGTGCACCCCCAGACCGATCCATGTCCCGTCCCGACGATCCCTTCGACACCTACCTGCTGCGCGTCTTCAGCATCCTGATGCGCGAGCGCAGCGTCTCGCGCACGGCCACGCGCCTGAACCAGTCCCAGCCGGCGATCAGTACCGCGCTCAAGCGCCTGCGCGAGATCTTCGGCGACCCGCTGCTCGTCAAGGACAAGCAGCGCATGGTGCCGACCGAGCGCGCGCTGCAGCTCGAGGTCTCGGTGCGCGTGGTGCTGGGCGAGATCGACGTGCTGCTCACGCCCGGCACGGCCTTCGAGCCGGCGACGACCAAGCAGGTCTTTCGCATCGGCACGCCCGACTACCTCGCGCCACCGCTGATGGCCGCCGTCGTCAACTACATGCGCGGCACCGCACCCAATGCCCGCCTGCTGCTGCAGCCGCTGGGACCCGACTACGACTTCGAGGAGGCGCTGGCCGAAGGCGAGCTCGACGTCGTCATCGGCAACTGGCCGCAGCCGCCGGAGCACCTGCGCACCACGCTGCTGCTGGAGGACGAAATCGTCTGCCTGCTCGACCGCGACCATCCGCTGGCCGGCGGCATGAAGGTGGCCGACTACCTGCAGGGCGCGCACGTCGTGCCCCTGCTCTACAGCATGACGCAACGCGGCGTGGTCGAGACCTCGCTGGCCGCCCAGCGCATGGCCCGCACCGCCTCGGTCACGGTGCCCTACTTCGGCATGGCGCCGCACCTGCTGCCGGGCACCGACCTGATCTTCACCACCAGCCGGCACTTCGCGCAGCACTACGCGGCGATGCTGCCCCTGACCATCGTCCCCTCGCCCATCGACTTCCCGCCGATGCGCTTCTATCAGCTGTGGCACGGTCGCACACAGCACGCGCCGGGCCACATCTGGTTCCGGTCGCTGCTCTCGGCCGTGGTGCGCACGGCCGGCGCCACGCGGCACCTGCGCACACCGCCCTTGGCACGGCCGTCCGGTCTGGCGAGCTGAGCATTCTGCTTTTGAAGGCGACTTGCGCCCATGCGGCGGGCGCTGGCGGCGCCTTTCCCTTGCGACGGGCGCTGCGGCGCAGAAAGCGCAGGCTGCCCAGCGCGCGACAGCGCCGCGCCCAGGTGCTCCCGTAGACTGGCCGCGCGCTTTTTTCCAACGACAACGAAGGAGACATTTCCCATGCCGTGCATTCCCCTGCGGCTGCGGCACGCGCTCGCGTCCGCCGCCCTGCTCGCCCTGTCATCCGCCGCCCTCGCCCAGCCGGCCTCGCCGCCGCGCATCTCCGACAACGTGGTCAAGATCGGCGTGCTCACCGACCTGTCGGGCGTGTCGAGCGAGAACGCGGGCAAGGGCTCGATCGTGGCGGCGCAGCTGGCCATCGACGAGTTCAGCAAGGACCGCAAGGTGCTGGGCATGCCCATCGAGCTGGTCTCGGCCGACTCGCAGGGCAAGACCGACATCGGCGCCACCCGGGCGCGCGAGTGGTTCGACCAGCAGCAGGTCGACATGATCACGGACCTGACCTATTCCAACGTGGCGCTGGCGGTGACGCGCATCGCCGACGAGAAGAAGCGCTTCGCCATGGTCACCGGCGCGGGCGCCTCGACCATCAGCGACGACCAGTGCACCGCCCAAGGCGTGCACTGGATGTACGACACCTATTCGCTGGCCAACACCACCGTGCCGGCGCTCATCGCCAAGGGCCTGACGAGCTGGTACTTCATCACCGCCGACTACGCCTTCGGCAACGCGCTGGAAAAGGATGCCTCGGCCATCATCGCCAGGTCCGGCGGCCGCGTGGTGGGCAGTTCCAAGCACCCGATCAACTCGTCCGACCAATCGTCCTACCTGGTCACCGCGCAGGGCTCGGGCGCGCAGGTCATCGCGCTGGCCAACTCGGGCCTGGACACGCTCAACACCGTCAAGCAGGCGGCGCAGTTCGGCATGGTGCGCGGCGGCAAGCAGACCTTCACGCCGCTGCTCTCCCTGATCACCGAGGTGCAGGCGATGGGCCTCGCGAATGCCCAGGGCATGGTGCTCACCAACGGCTTCTACTGGGACATGGACGAGCGCGCCCGCGCTTTCGGCCAGCGCTTCTTCGCCGTGCACAAGAAGATGCCGACCATGATGCAGGCGGCCGTGTACTCGGCGGTGCTCAACTACCTCAAGGCCATCGAGGCCACGGGCACCGACGACGTCGATGCCGTGGTCGCCAAGCTGCGCACGATGAAGTTCGACGACGCCGTGATCCGCAACGGCCAGCTGCGTGCCGACGGCAAGATGGTCCACGACATGCTGCTGGTGCAGGTGAAGACCCCCGCCGAATCGAAGAGCACCTGGGACCTCTACAAGGTGCTGCAGACCGTGCCGGGCGACAAGGCCTTCGCGCCGCTCACCGAGTCGAAGTGTCCGCTGGTCAGGCGTTGAGTCGCCGGACGGTTGCTGCCGGATCCATGGCAGTTCGCACATGCACGGCGGGCACTCCAGGCGCTGCTCTTTGGTCGGACCGACGGGAGCGGCTCAGCGGCCGCCGTCACGTTCGCGGTCGGCCCGTTTCTGCGCCAGGTAGGTCGCGAGCTCGACCTCCTTGAGCTGGCGCGGATAGCGTTCGGTGGACGCGAACCACAGGCGTTGACGGCGTTCGCGCCGCTCGGCCGGCGGCACGTCCAGGCCCGCCAGGTAGGCATCGAGCGTAAGAAAGTAGCGCATCGCGTTGCGTTCCACCAGTCCGCGCAGGCCGGTGATGTGCACGGGCTGGCCGTTCTCGTCGCGGCCCGTGACGGTGAAGCCCACCTTGTTGGCGCCGAAGGTCGCCAGGTAGGCCTGGGTCGCGAGCTTGACCATCATGTTGTGCTCGTAGCCGTAGCCGAAATGCAGGAAGGTGCGTTCGTCGTCGAGCCGCACCGCCTCCAGCAGCACGCGGTAGTTGCTGGTGCCGAAGGGCCCTTCGGCGGTGCGCATGTCCACCGCGAGGAAGTCCGGCGTGGAAGACAGCACGCGGTAGCCGAACGGCAGCTCGAAGGCCTCGTCCACCGGCTTGTCGTAGCGGCGCACCACGCTCAGCGTGAGCATGGCACCGCCCCCCGCGGCCTGGCCCACGCGGCAGCGGCGGTTGTTGATGTGCAGGGTGAGCAGTTCGCACCACTGCTCGGGCTTCTCCAGCGATTCGCGCAGTTCCTCGAGCCGGTGGTCGACCACGGCGAAGACGTCGCCCTTGAGGCCGCCCGGCGTCTCGGCCGATTCGAGCACCATCGGCCGGCCCAGGCCGCTCCTGGCCATGCGCGGGTTGATCTGCGCGAAGCTGTCGAGCAGGGCCTGGCCACCTGCGGATTCGCCCGCCACCGCGTTGCCGCCCAGGAGCGCCAGCCCCAGCGCGCAGACCGCCAGCCAGGCGCGGCAGGAAGCGTGGAGGCACGACGCGGTCATGGCGCCACCATACACGCTCCGCGCGACAGTGCCCTGCCCTGCGCGCCTGCCGTGTTCAGTGGGAGGCGGCTGCCACGCCGGCCGTGCGCGGGCGCCGCACCAGCACCGCCATTGCCACGGCCAGCAACGCCGCGCCCGCGCCCTGGCGCCATGTCATCGCCTCGCCCAGCCACCATGCGGCGAGCACGGCCGCCACCAGCGGCTCGACCAGCGTGCCGACCACGGCGGCAGTGGGCGACAGCCGGCGCGCGCCCCACGCAAAAGCCAGGTACGCCACCGAGGTGGTGACCACGCCGGTGTAGGCCACCCCCGCCCACTGCCAGCCACCCGCAGGCCATCGCAGACCGGTCGCCGCCACGACGGCGGCCATGCACAGGGCCGCGACCGTCATGCTCCACGCCGAGGCCGTCGCCGCGGGCAGCTGCGCCGGCATGCGCGCGTTGCCCAGCACCACCAGCGCGTAGCACAGCGCCGAACCGAGCGACCAGGCCAGTCCCGCCGCATGGCCGGCCGGCCAGGCGCCCAGGCCGCCCGCCGGTAGCACCAGCAGGCCGACGCCGAGCACGGCCAGCGCGAGGCCGGCGGCCAGTGCACCATCGGCGCGCTCGTACCCGCGCAGCGTGGCGATCAGCGCCACCAGCACCGGCGCGCAGCAGATCGAGATCACCGTCGGCAAGGCCGCGCCCAGGTGCGAGATGCCGGCGAACCAGCAGCCCACGTTGAGCGCCATGAGCGCGCCCGTTGCCGCCACATGCAGCCGCTGCCGCGCCGGCAAGCGGCCCCAGAGCCCGCGCGGTGCGCCACGCCAGTGCCAGAGCCACAACAGCGGCAGGCCGAGCCCGAAGCGTGCGAGCGCCAGGTTCCACGGCGACAGGCCCGCTTCGATGAGCGCCTGCGCCACCAATGCGCCGCCGCCCCACAGGGCGCCAGCCATCCACACGCCACCCCATGCGAGGGCGGCGGACTTCTTCTCTTTCATGAAAGGTCCGTTCTCCACAGGCCCGCGCCGATGCGCCGCGCATGCACGCACGGCGGGCGTCGGACCGACGATGCTTCAGCCGCACGCGAGGCCCGCGACCGATGCGTCGGTGCGGCTCGGCGGCGGCCACCCTGTGAGAGCCGAGGCGACAGGCGCGGTGCGCCCAGCGCTCAGCGGGTGGCCGGCGGGGGAGGAGAACGGTGGAAATGCATGGCGCGATCGTAGCGCGCGTCGCGCGTGCACGGGTGGCCGTTCGGATCGACGGCTGTGCGCGTCCGGCACCCGGCGACGTGCGCCGAGCCGGCGCAGGACCAGCTCAGCGCGGCTTGCGCGCGCTCTTGAAAGCCGGCCTGGGCTTGCCGGCTCCGGTGTCGCGCGGCGGCAGGCCCGTGTGCTGCGTCAGCAGGCGGCCCTTCGGCGGCGTGCCCGGCCTGGCGGGTGTCGCCTTGGCATTGACCGGCGTCGAGTTCTTGCGCCGCGCGCTCTGGTAGCCGCCGTCGGTCACCGGCTGGAAGCTCGGGATCAGGTGGTGCTTGCCGTTGCCGATGAGGTCGGCGCGGCCCATGGCCTTGAGCGCCTCGCGCAGCATCGGCCAGTTGTTCGGGTCGTGGTAGCGCAGGAAGGCCTTGTGCAGGCGGCGCCGCTTCTCGCCGCGCACGATGTCGACCGACTCCTCGGCCGCGTCGCGCATTTCGCGCCGCACCCGGGTCAGGGGATTGCGGCCGGAGTGGTACATCGCCGTGGCGGTGGCCATCGGGCTCGGGTAGAAGGTCTGCACCTGGTCGGCACGGAAGCCGTTCTTCTTGAGCCAGACGGCGAGGTTCATCATGTCCTCGTCGCGCGTGCCCGGGTGCGCGGCGATGAAGTACGGGATGAGGTACTGCTTCTTGCCCGCCTCTTCCGAGTACTGCTCGAACATGCGCTTGAAGCGGTCGTAGCTGCCGATGCCCGGCTTCATCATCTTCGACAGCGGGCCCTGCTCGGTGTGCTCGGGCGCGATCTTCAGGTAGCCGCCCACGTGGTGCTGCACCAGTTCCTTCACATACTCGGGCGACTTCACGGCCAGGTCGTAGCGCAGGCCCGAGCCGATGAGGATCTTGCGGATGCCCTTGAGGGCGCGTGCGCGGCGGTAGATCTTGACCAGCGGCGCGTGGTCGGTGTGCAGGTTCGGGCAGATGCCGGGGTACACGCAGCTGGGCTTGCGGCAGGCGGCCTCGATCTCGGGCGAGCGGCAGCCCAGCCGGTACATGTTGGCCGTCGGCCCGCCCAGGTCGGAGATGGTGCCGGTGAAGCCCTGCACCTTGTCGCGGATCTCCTCGACCTCGCGGATGATCGAATCCTCGCTGCGGCTCTGGATGATGCGGCCCTCGTGCTCGGTGATGGAGCAGAAGGTGCAGCCGCCGAAGCAGCCGCGCATGATGTTCACGCTGAAGCGGATCATCTCCCAAGCCGGGATCTTGGTCGCGCCGTCGTGGCTGCCCTGCTCGTCGGCATAGCGCGGGTGCGGGCTGCGCGCATACGGCAGGTCGAAGACGAAATCCATCTCGGCCGTGGTGAGCGGGATGGGCGGCGGGTTGATCCACACGTCGCGCGCGGTGGCACCCTCGCCGTGCGCCTGCACCAGGGCCCGCGCGTTGCCGGGGTTGGTCTCCAGGTGCAGCACGCGGTTGGCATGCGCGTAGAGGATCGGGTCGGCCTTGACCTGCTCGAAGCTCGGCAGGCGGATCACGGTCTTCTCGCGCGGCGGGGGCTTGAGGCGCACCGCCGGGTTGGCGACGAAGTGGATGGGCTGGGCGGCTGTTTCGGTTGCGCCGAGGGCGGCGCTGCCGGTGACCCGCACTGCACCCGCCGTTTGCGCCGCCACAACCGTTCGCGCTGAGCCTGTCGAAGCGCCGGCCCGGGCTTCGACAGGCTCAGCCTGAACGGATTGGGGCTCAGCCTGAACTGACTGGGAAACACCCTGCCCGGCCCGCGCATTGGCATCCGCGGCCACCGCATTCGCCTCGTCCTCGCGCGCACAGCTCTGGCCCTGGGCCTTCGCCTGCTCCGACACCATCAGGTACGGGTTGAGGTGCGCATCCACGCGGCCGGGCTGGTCGACCTCGGTGGAGTCCAACTCGAAATACCCTGGCGGCGTCTCGCGCCGCACGAAGGCCGTGCCGCGCACGTCGGTGATCTGCTGCACCGGCTCGCGGGCCGCCAGGCGGTGCGCGATCTCGACGATGGCGCGCTCGGCATTGCCGTACAGCAACAAATCGCACTTGCTGTCGACCACGATGCTGCGGCGCACCTTGTCGCTCCAGTAGTCGTAGTGGGCGATGCGGCGCAGGCTGCCCTCGATGCCGCCGAGCACGATCGGCACGTCGTTGAAGGCCTCGCGGCAGCGCTGCGAGTACACGATGGCCGCGCGGTCGGGCCGCGCGCCGCCCACGTCGCCGGGCGTGTAGGCATCGTCGCTGCGGATCTTCCGGTCGGCGGTGTACCGGTTGATCATCGAATCCATGTTGCCCGCCGTCACGCCCCAGAAGAGGTTGGGCTTGCCCAGCGCCTTGAAGGGCTCGGCGCTCTGCCAGTCGGGCTGGGCGATGATGCCCACGCGAAAGCCCTGCGCCTCGAGCACGCGGCCGATCACGGCCATGCCGAAGCTCGGGTGGTCGACGTACGCGTCGCCCGTCACCACGATGACGTCGCAGCTGTCCCAGCCCAGCGCCGCCATCTCCTCGCGCGAGGTCGGCAGGAACTTCGCGGTGCCGAAGCGATGCGCCCAGTACTTGCGGTAGCTGGTGATCGGCTTCGCGGCGCGCGCGAAGAAGGAGACGTCGACGGGGGCGTTCATCGTGGAAAGGAATGGGCAGACGCGGTCCGGGCGGCGGCGGGGCCCGGTTGTCTGCTACGCGTGGGAATCGCGCATTTTACCGAAGGGGGCGAAGGCCCCACGGGGTCCAAGGCCGGGCCGTGGCCGGCGGCCGCTCCCGCCGGCAAGACGGGGCGAACCCGGCATTTACTTGCTTCTGTCAATCTTTCAAGTTGACAATGGCAATATGCCTGCCTTTTCCGTCCCGACCCCGCAAGTCAAGGCCGTGCGCCGCTTCAACCGCTTCTTCACCCGCCGCATCGGGGTGCTCGACCCCTACCTCGGCAGCGAACTCTCGCTGACAGACGTGCGCGTGCTGTACGAGCTCGCCCACCGCGAAGGCCTGAGCGCCGCCCTGCTGCAGCGCGAACTGGGTGTGGACGCCGGATACCTCAGCCGCATTCTCAAACGCTTCGAAAGCGCGGGCTGGCTGCGGCGCGCGCCCAACCCGGTCGACGCCCGCCAGAGCCTGCTGCAGCTCACCGAGGCGGGCCATGCGGCCTTCGCGCCGCTTCAGCAGAAGTCCCGCGACGAGGCGGCCGCGCTGCTGGCGCCCCTGGCGCCTTCGCAGCGCGCCGAGGCGGTGGCGGCCATGGCGCGCCTCGAGTCGCTGCTCGACGCGCCGCGCCCCGCCACCCGCACGGTGCTGCTGCGCGACCCCGCGGCCGGCGACATCGGCTGGGTGGTGCAGCAGCATGGCGAGGTCTATGCGCGCGAGTACGGCTGGAACCTGGAGTTCGAAGCGCTGGTCGCCGACATCGCGGCGCAGTTCGTGCGCAAGTTCCAGCCCCTGTGGGAGAAATGCTGGATCGCCGAACTCGACGGTGAGCGCGTCGGCGCGATCTTCGTGGTGCGCAAGTCGGCCACGGTGGCGCAGCTGCGCATGCTGATTTTGGCACCGCAGGCCCGTGGCCTGGGCCTGGGCGCCCGGCTGACCGACGACGCCATCGCCTTCGCCCGCGCCAAGGGCTACCGCAAGATGGTGCTGTGGACCAACAGCTGCCTCACGGCCGCGCGCGCCATCTATGCCAGGCGCGGCTTCGTGCTCGACAAGTCCGAGGCCTACGAGGGCTTCGGCCAGCAGTTGGTGGGCGAGACCTGGTCGCTGCGGCTGTGATGCGCAGGCACGGGCCGCTCAGCGCCGCTCGATGATCTGGCCGCGCAATTCGCCCGCCGGGTTGCGCTCGGTGTGGACGTTGATGTACCAGCGGCCGGCCAGCAGGTCGGCCCGCTGCGCGGGCGTCAGCGTGAGCCGGCCTTCGTAGGGCACGTTGTAGGGACCGTTGAGCGAGACCACCGGCGGCGCATTGCCGCCCACGTCGGCCGGGCCGTGGAAATGCGCCGCGGTGACGGGGCCGCTCAGGTTGGAAAAGGTGAGGCGGAAGCGGAACAGGCCGCTCTCGCGATCGAGGACCGCATCGAGCGTGCCCGTGCCCATGCTGTAGACCGGCGGGACCTCGTTGCGCCCGTCCAGGCGGGTGCTGAAGGCGGCCAGCTGCGGTTCGCGCGCCACCGGCGGCGCCGGCGCGGGGGTCGGCGTGGCCTGGGGAGGCATGGACTGGGGCGGCGGCACCTGCTGCGGGTACGGCATCGGCGGTGGCGGCCGGCGCTGCGGCTCGTCCAGCGACACCGAGGTACAGCCGGCGAGGACGACCGCGGCCAGCGCGCCGGCACCCGCACCGCGGCATGCCGTCATGAACGAGGGAAAACGAGGGGGGTTCAGGTGGGCAGGCATGGCCGCCACCTTATCACTGCCGAACGACGATTTCGCCATCGCCGCGCTCGGCGCGCGCCGCCTCCCCGTGTAGGTGGAGGCCGCACGCACTCACGGTCACTGCATGAACCAGCCGTGGCTCACGACCATCGACTGGCCGGTGAGCGCATTGGTCGGGAAGGCGGCGAACAGCAGCGCCACCTGGGCCACGTCGTCGGTGGTGGTGAACTCGCCGTCCACCGTCTCCTTGAGCATCACGTTCTTGACCACCTCGTCCTCGGTGATGCCCAGGGTCTTGGCCTGCTCGGGGATCTGCTTCTCGACCAGGGGCGTGCGCACGAAGCCGGGGCAGATCACGTTGGCGGCCACCCCATGCTTGGCGCCTTCCTTGGCGACCGTCTTGGCCAGGCCGATCAGGCCGTGCTTGGCCGTGACGTAAGGCGCCTTGAGCAACGAGGCTTCCTTGGAGTGCACCGAGCCCATGTAGATCACGCGCCCACCGCGGCCCTGCGCATACATGTGCTTGAGGCAGGCCTTGGTCGTGAGGAAGGCGCCGTCGAGGTGGATGGCGAGCATCTTCTTCCAGTCGGCGAAGGCGAATTCCTCCACCGGGTGGACGATCTGGATGCCGGCGTTGCTCACCAGGATGTCGATACCGCCGAAGGCCTTCACGGCCTCCTCGACCGAGGCGTTGACCTGGTCCTCGTTGGTCACGTCCACGCCGACGCCGATGGCCTGCGCGCCCGTGGCCTTCAGCTCGGCGGCCGTCGCGTCGGCAGCCTCCTTGTTCAGGTCGGCAATGACGATCTTGGCGCCTTCGCGGGCGTAGACGATAGCGATCTCCTTGCCGATGCCGCTGGCCGAGCCGGTGATGTAGGCGACCTTGTCCTTGAGTTGCATGGTGGTTTCCTTGAGAGGGTGAGAGAGAAATCGGGATCGGGCTTCCGGACGCAGAAGACGCAGAAGTCACGCAGAGGACGCAAAAAATTCAGAAGAAATATTTCTTGAATTCCTTCTGCGCGCTCTGCGAAACCTTCGCGTCCTCTGCGTCCGGAAGTCCGCATTCAGGCCAGGTAGTCGCGCTCGACCGTCCCCAGCGCCAGGGTCATGTCGGCGATGTAGTGCACGGCCGACAGCACCTCGAGCACCGGCAACTGTGCCACCGGCGCCAGCGCATGAGGGTGCAGTTCGAGCGAGGCCGGGCCGCTCCACGCGCCCTTGAGCTGCACGTCGACCATGTGGTAGCGCACCAGTTCGCAGATGCGGGGCGTGCCGTCGACATGGGGAATGATCTTGAGCAGGAAGTTGGGCTGCGCGATGCCCGCAAGAATGGGGCCGGGCTCCAGGGTGCGGTGCTTGAAGCCCATGGTGGCGGTGGCAACGCGCACCTGCCCGTAGTCGAGCGTGCCGACGATGGTGTCGGTTTCGTAGGCGAAGGCGGGCGAGGCCAGCTTCTTCGGGAAGCCCCAGAGCTCGCGGCCGCCGGCGATCGGCGGGTGGTCGTTCAGGTACATGGCATGCACGTAGGCGCCCTGCTCCAGCCCGCGTTCGGTGCGCAGCTGCACCGGGATGACCTGGCCGGACTCGGTGTAGTCGCCGAAGCCCGTCGAATCGGGCATGCGGATGAACTCGTACTTCACCAGCGGCTCGGCAACCTCCAGCGGCTCGGGCACCACGGCGCGCAGCGCGTCGGGGTCGGTGCGGTAGGTGACGATCAGGAACTCGCGGTCGACGAAGCGGTACGGCCCGGGCGGGAATGCCGGGCTGGTGAAGGGCATGGCGAAGGCGCGCTCGCGCAGGTCGGAGGCTTTCATGGGCAGCAGGGTGGAGGCCGAGGGTGCAGGCGGTGTGACAACGAGCCTCCAGCTTCATCGCCGCGCCTTAGGGGAAACTGAACGGCCGGCCGGCGCCCTGCACCGTCGGTCAGACCGTCGTGCCCGGATGGCGCACCCGCGCCACCTCCGGCTCGCTCAGGTCGTAGGTGGTCACGCCGCCGGCCTGCGCCGTGGGACGCAGCCATTCCGGGTGCTGCAGCGTGATGCGCATGTCGCGCGCGCCGCTCTCCCAGTGCTCGTCGACGGTGATGCGCGAGAACTCGAAGTCCTTCGAGTCGAGCTCGTAGGGCTTGTGGCGGTAGATGAGGTGGACGATGTCGATCGGCTCGCTCTTGAGGTGTTCGCACAGGGCGGCCACATCGGGCTCGCGGCGCAGGTGCGCGGGCAGGCGCTCCAGCAGGGCTGCCAGCGCCTGCTGCAGGTTCACGTTGGCGGCCAGGGCATCGGTGTTCATGCGGGTGCGGCTGGAGTACTGGATGTCCTTCTGCCGCGCCGCCACCTCGCCCAGCGTGCGGGGCATCACGCCGCGGGCACTGAACAGGTCGACCTGCAGCACCAGCAGCCGCCGGCTGCGCACGTGCTCGTCGAGCACGTACTGCAGCGGCGTGTTCGAGACGATGCCGCCGTCCCAGTAGTCGTCGCCGTCGATGTGCACCGGCGGGAAGCCCGGTGGCAGCGCGCCGCTGGCCATGATGTGCTCGGGGCGGATCGTGGTCGTGCCGTTGTCGAAGTACACGATGTTGCCGGTGCGCACGTTCACGGCCCCGACCGAGAAGCGCATTTCGCGGCGGTTGATGCGGTCGAAGTCGACCAGCCGCTCCAGCGTGGCCTTGAGCGGGCTGGTGTCGTAGTAGCTCAGCATGGGCGCCGCCGCGCCCATCATCAGTGCCGGCGTCATGCGCGGCTCGAAGAAGCCCGGGATGCCCAGCGCCACGGCCGCGCCGGCGCTCCACTGGTTGAGCCAGCTGCGCTCGCCGGCCCAGCCCGGCAGCATCTGCCCCGGCGCCGAGGACACGAGGTTCCAGAACTCCCGCAGCCGTGCCACGCGATGCTCGGGCGCGTTGCCGGCGATGAGGGCGGCGTTGATGGCGCCGATCGACACGCCGGCCACCCAGTCCATGTCCTTGTGGCGCTCGAACAGCGCCTCGTACACGCCGGCCTGGTAGGCCCCGAGCGCACCGCCGCCCTGCAGCACCAGCGCCTTGGTGGCGGAGGCGGCGGCCTCGTCCGGCGAGGCGACGACGGGCCGGGGCGCCGCGAGCGGCGTGGCGGGAACGGGCGTGGGAGCGAGCGGCGCGCGCGCTGCGCGGGTGCGGCGGGAGACGGTCATGGGCGCATTGGACACGAGCGCGCTGCCACGGTTCAGTGCCCGGCCGCGGGCCGGTGCGCGGCAGGAGGCATTCCACACGCTTTTTCCCATCGTTACGGCCATGCGATGGACGCCGCGCATCGATCCTGCTATCGTTTGTGGACGGCGTACACAAGACATCGCCGATCCGCAACCCGCCCGTCCAAGGAGCCCCCATGCTGATCCAGCCCTACCTCTTCCTCGAAGGCCGCACCGAGGAAGCCATCGCGTTCTACAAGAAGGCGCTCGGTGCCGAAGTCGAGATGCTGATGCGCTTCAAGGATGCGCCGCCCGATCCCAACGCCGGCGCCGGCGCCCCGGAGGGCTGCGGCCCCATGCAGGCCGATCCCGAGAAGGTGATGCACGCCAGCCTGCTCGTGGGCGGGGCGCGGATCATGTGTTCCGACGGCATGAATTCCGGCAAGCCGGAGTTCAAGGGCGTGTCCCTGTCGCTGAGCTACCCGAGCGATGCCGAGACGAAGAAGGTCTTCGACGCGCTGAGCGACGGCGGCACGGTGCAGCAGCCGCTCATGCGCACCTTCTTCTCCTCGTCCTTCGGCATGCTGGCCGACCGCTTCGGCGTCAACTGGATGGTGATCACCGAAGTACAGTGATCCACCCCCCAAGCCGCTTCGCGGCTCCCCCCTCTGCTGCGCGAGGGGGGCGCACCCGACGGCCTGGCAAAGCCAGTTCCGTGGGTGCCCCCGCCTTTTCCGACAACCCTCGCTCGTTCCACGATTGCCAATGACCGCCCACTCCGATTCGCGCCGCCGCTGGCTGGCCCTGATGGTGCTGTGCCTGGGCGTGCTCATGATCGTCCTCGACACCACGATCGTGAACGTCGCCCTGCCCTCGATCCGCGCCGACTTCGGCTTCACCGAGACCTCGCTGGTGTGGGTGGTCAACGCCTACATGCTCACCTTCGGCGGCTTCCTGCTGCTGGGCGGCCGGCTGGGCGATCTGTACGGGCACCGGCGCCTGTTCCTGGCCGGGCTGGTGCTGTTCACGCTGGCTTCGCTGGCCTGCGGGCTGTCCCGGTCGCAATGGCTGTTGATCGCCGCGCGCGCCGTGCAGGGGCTGGGCGGCGCGGTGGTGTCGGCCGTGTCGCTTTCGCTGATCATGAACCTGTTCCGCGAACCGGCCGAGCGCGCCAAGGCCATGGGCGTGTACGGCTTTGTCTGCGCGGGCGGCGGCAGCATCGGCGTCCTGCTGGGCGGGCTGCTCACGAGCACGCTGAGCTGGCACTGGATCTTCCTGGTCAACCTGCCCATCGGCGTGGCGGTGTACGCGCTGTGCGTGGCGCTGCTGCCCGCATCGCGTGCCAACGATGCGCCGGGCCGGCTCGATGTCGGCGGCGCGGTCACGGTGACGCTGTCGCTCATGCTGGCGGTGTATGGCGTGGTCAACGGCAACGAGGCCGGATGGACCTCCGCGCACACCCTGGGCCTGCTCGGTGCCGCCGTGGTGCTGATGGGCGTGTTCGTGCTCATCGAGTCGCGCGTCGCGCATCCGCTGGTGCCGCTGTCGCTGTTCCGGCTGCGCAACGTCGCGGTGTCGAACATCACCGGGGTGCTGTGGTCGGCCGGCATGTTCGCTTGGTTCTTCATGTCGGCGCTGTACCTGCAGCTGGTGCTGGGCTACAGCCCGATGCAGGTCGGCCTGGCCTTCCTGCCGGCCAACCTCATCATGGCGGTGCTGTCGCTGGGCCTGTCGGCGCGGCTGGTGATGCGCTTCGGCATCCGCCGCCCGCTGGCCGCGGGGCTCGGGCTCGCGATGGTCGGGCTGCTGCTTTTCGCCCGCGCGCCGGTCGGCGGCAGCTTCGCGATCGACGTGTTGCCGGGCATGCTGCTGCTGGGCCTGGGCGCGGGCATTGCCTTCAACCCGATGCTGCTGGCGGCCATGAGCGACGTCTCCCCGGCCGATGCGGGGCTGGCCTCGGGCGTGGTGAACACGGCCTTCATGATGGGTGGCTCGCTGGGCCTCGCGGTGCTGGCCAGCCTGGCCGCGGCGCGCACGGCCGCGCTGGGCGCCGCGGGTGCGGCGCCGGTCGTGGCGCTCAATGGCGGTTACCAGACGGCCTTCTTCGTCGGGGCGCTGTTCGCGGCCGCTGCCGCCTTGCTCGGCGGCCTGCTGCTGCGCACGCGGCTGCAGGCGCCCGGCGCGGCCGAGCCCGTGCCCGCGCACTGACGCTGCGGCACGGAGCAGTCAGCCGGCGCACCGGGCGGCGCCGACATAATCGGCCGACCATGCTGCCGGCCCCCGATCACGCCCCCCTTCCATCCGATGCGGGCCGCCCCCGACCCAGTTCCCCCCGCGACCTCTTCGTGTCGTTCACCTTCCTGGCGCTGCAGGGCTTCGGCGGCGTGCTGGCCATCGTGCAGCGCGAGCTGGTCGAGAAGAAGAAGTGGCTCACGGCCGACGAGTTCCTGGAGGACTGGGCCGTCGCGCAGGTGATGCCCGGCCCCAACGTCATCAACCTCGCGCTGATGATCGGCGACCGCCACTTCGGCCTGCGCGGCGCGGCGGCAGCCGTGGCCGGCATGCTGACGGTGCCGCTGGTCGTCATCCTGGCGCTCGCCGTGCTGTACGCCCACTACGCCGGCAACCCGCAGGTGGCGGCCGCGCTGCGCGGCATGGGCGCCGTGTCGGGCGGGCTGATCGCGGCCACCGGCGTCAAGCTGATCGCGCCGCTGCGCCGTCATCCGCTGGGCTTCGTTGCCTGCCTGGGCATCGTCGCGCTGGTGTTCGTGCTCATCGGCGTGGTGCAGGTGCCGCTGGGCTGGGTGCTGCTGTGCGTTGGCGGTGCAGCCTGCGTGTGGACGTGGACGCGGCTGTCGGCATGACGATCTCGATGCACTGGCACGACTGGCTGGCCCTGCTGGCGCAGTACATGCTGCTGTCGATGATGTCGATCAGCGGCGCGATCACCACCGTGCCCGACATGCACCGCTACCTGGTCGACCAGAAGCACTGGCTCACGGCCGCGCAGCTGAATTCGTCGGTGGCCATCGCGCAGGCGGCGCCGGGGCCCAACGTGCTCTTCGTCGCGCTGATGGGCTGGAACGTGGGCCTGAATGCCAGCGGCGGCATCGGCGCCGGCCCGCACGCCTGGGCGATGGGCCTGCTGGGCCTGGCCGTGACCATGGTCGGCATCATGCTGCCGAGCACCGCGCTGACCTACCTGGCCACGCGCTGGGCCCACCACAACCGCACGCGGCGCGAGGTGCGCGCCTTCAAGCAAGGCATGGCACCGGTGGTGGTGGGCCTGCTGGTGGCCACGGGCTGGGTGCTCTCGAACAGCAACCAGTCGCCCGATCGGCCGGCCTGGCACGTGTGGCTGCTCACGGCCATGGCCGGCCTCATCGTCTGGCGCACGCGCATCCACCTGCTGTGGCTGCTGGGCGCTGGCGCGCTGCTGGGGGTGCTGGGCTTCGTCTGAGGGCAGGCGACGCTGCCGACGCCCGAACGCGGCGCGGGGGCTTCGGCGGGGCCGGCCTCAAGCCCGGCGGCGCGGGCGCACACTGGCGGGCTCTCATCCAGGACGACACCCCATGCAACTCAAGCCCCTCGGCCGTTCCGGCCTGCAAGTCTCCCCGCTCGCCTTCGGCGGCAACGTGTTCGGCTGGACGGTGGACGAGGCCACGTCCTTCAGCCTGCTCGACGCCTGGCTCGACGCCGGCTTCAACTTCATCGATACGGCGGACGTCTACTCGGCCTGGGTGCCGGGCCACGTGGGCGGCGAGTCGGAAACCATCATCGGCAAGTGGCTGCGCCAGAGCGGCAAGCGCGACCGCATCGTGCTCGCCACCAAGGTCGGCAAGCCGATGGGCGAAGGCAAGAAGGGCCTGCGCGCCGCCTATATCAAGGAGGCGGTCGACGCCTCGCTCAAGCGCCTGCAGACCGACCACATCGACCTGTACCAGTCGCACGACGACGACGCCGACACGCCGCTGGAGGAGTCGCTCGGCGCCTTCGCCGACCTGATCCGCGCGGGCAAGGTGCGGGCCATCGGCGCCTCCAACTACACGGCGCCGCGGCTGGCCGAGGCGCTCGACGTGGCCGAACGCGCGGGCTTGCCGCGCTACGAGTCGCTGCAGCCGCTGTACAACCTGTACGACCGCAAGGTGTACGAGGAGGCGCTGGAACCGCTGTGCCTGGAACGCGGCGTGGGCGTGATCAACTTCTACGCGCTGGCCGCGGGCTTCCTCACCGGCAAGTACCGTACGGCCGAGGACGCGTCCAAGAGCAAGCGCGGCGCCAGCACCACCGGCAAGTACCTCAACGCGCGCGGGCTGCGCATCCTCGACGCGCTCGACGCCGCGGCCGAAGCCCACGGTGCCACGCCGGGCCAGATCGCCATCGCCTGGCAGATCGCCCGCCCGTCGATCACGGCGCCCATCGCCAGCGCCACCTCGCTGGCCCAACTGGCCGAACTGGAGAAGGCCGCCAAGCTGAAGCTCGACGCCGAGACCATCGCCCGCCTCGACGCGGCAAGCGCCGAAGATTGAAGCCTGCCCGCCGGTAGGCACCGGCCGACAGGCAAAGGCGGCGCGCGCTGCACGACGGCCGCCTCGTCCGCAGGGCAAGCTCGCTCCCGTTTCGACTCAACGGAGAGAGATCCATGTCCTTCGCCCTCTACATGATCGGCTTCCTCATCTTCCTGGCCGGATGCATCTGGGGTGCGTCCGTCGCGGGCGTTCCCACGGTCTACATCGGCATCGGCGCGCTGATCCTGCTGGGCATCGGCATCTTCAGCGCGGTGGGTCGCACGCGCAGCAAGGACCCCTCCTGAGCCTTTGCGGGCATCGCGCCCCCAGATGCAGCAGCGCGCGCCCCAGGGGCGCGTGAGCGCCTCAGCCCGATAGCAGATCGGAACTGGGCGCCGCGCCGGGCATCATCAGCGCGAAGAGTTCGCTGCGGAAGTGAATGCCCAGCCTGCCGAAAGCGCGGTTGCGGTAGGTCTTGACCGTGGGCATTGCAACGCCCAGGTCGGCGGCAATGCCCTCCTGCGTCATGCCGCGCAGCAAGCGCAGACAGACCTCCTGCTCGCGCGCGGTCAGGGCCGGACACCGGGCCAGGAGGCGCGCGCGCAGGCTGGCCCCATCGTCCACCCGCATGAGCGCCACGTGCTTGCGCGCCAGCGCCATCAAAAGGCGGCCGGCGGCGCCGAAATCGGCGATCTGCCCGTCACTCAGGGCGCGCTGGTGCGTGTGGCGGTAGAAGTTGACCGCGAACAGGGCGCCCTCGTCCGCCACCTCGTCCTCGACCACCGAGACGCGCTCGAGCACGCCGTGCGCCTCGTACACCTTGGCGCGGTGCTCCGGCGGCACTTCGCCGGCGGTGATGTGGCACACGCGCAGCGGCGGCGCGCCGGTGTCGCGCAGCGTGCGGTCATGGCGGATCGGCCCGGACAGGTAGGCGCGCCAGCAGTCCCGGGTGGTGTCCGGCACGCCTCGGCTGCCGCTGACGAAGATGGCCGGACGCGGGCCGGTGCGGTAGACCGAGAACGATCCCACCGGCAGCGCCTGCGCCATGGCGTCGAGCAGGCAGGCGCCGAAGCCGGGCTCGCCCAGGGCCGGCACCACCTGCGGCATGCGCCGCGCCAGCAGCGCTTCGGCGCCTTCGGTCGCGGGTTCGGGGGTCCAGGTACGCATGGAAGTCGCTGCGGGTGAACCCGTCATCTTCGCGGATGACAGCGTCGTCCGGCCACCGGACTTACGCTAGCGCCATGCCTTCCGCCCATGCCGACACCGACCCGCTCGCCACCCCTGCCCTGGCCTGGTTCGCGGACGTGGCCGTCGACGTGGGTGAACCGCTGGTGCTGGGCCAAGGCCCCGGTGGCCTGCGCCGGGTGGTGCCCATCGTCGGCGGCAGCGCCCACGGCGAAGGCTGGCGCGCGCGCGTGCTGCCCGGGGGAGCGGACTTCCAGCGCATCACCAGCGACACCGCCTCGGAGCTCGACGCGCGCTACGGCCTCGAGACCGACGCCGGCGATCGCATCTACGTCCAGAACCGCGCCGTGCGCACCGCGCCGGCCGAGGTCATGGCCAAGCTGCTGCGCGGCGAGCCGGTTGAGCCGGCACAGATCTACTTCCGCTGCAGCCCGAGTTTCGAGACCAGCTCGCCCGCGCTTCGGTGGATCACCGAGCGCCTGTTCGTCGGCGTGGGGGTCCGCCACCCGGCGCAGGTGGTGATGCGCTTCTTCACCGTGCTGTAGCGCCCGGTACCCTTTTTTTTCCAGCCCCCAAGAGGAGACAACCATGACGAACGCCCCCACGACGGGCGCGCGCCGCCGCGCGCTCACGCTCATCGCCAGCGCCACGCTGAGCCTGGCCGGCGCCCTGGCCGCGTCGCAGGCCACGGCGCAGAACGCGCCCTACCCCAACCGGCCCGTGCGCATCATCGTCGGCTTCCCGGCCGGCACGGGGCCCGACATCGTCGCCCGCCTGCTGGCGCAGAAGCTGTCCGAAGGCTGGGGCAACCTGGGTGTGATCGTCGACAACAAGCCCGGTGCCGGCGGCCTCATCGCCGCCAACGAAACCGTGCGGGCGCAGCCCGACGGCTACACCCTCATGCTCGGCGAAACCGGCCAGCTCGCCATCGCGCCCAGCAGCTACGGCAAGCTGCCCTACGACCCCAAGAAGGACTTCGTGCCCGTCAGCCAAGTCGTCACCAGCAACTTCATGCTGGTGGTCAACCCGGCCAAGGTGCCGGCCAGGAACGTCAAGGAGTTCGTCGACTGGACGAAGCAGCAGAAGGGCCTGTTCATGGGCACCTTCGGCGCCGGCACGCCCGGCCATTTCGGCGCCTACCTGTTCGGCGACGCCATCGGCCTCAAGCCCGAACCTGTGCACTACAAGAACACCGGCGACGCGCTGGCCGGCCTCATGAGCGGCGACGTCTCGGGCGCCTTCGCCAGCGTGGGCCTGGCCACGCCGAACGTGAAGGCCGGCAAGCTGGTCGCCCTCGCCTCCAGCGGCGAAGCCCGCAGCGCCGGCCTTCCCGACGTGCCCACCTTCCGCGAGCACGGCTACCCGCAGCTGGTCTTCAACTCCTGGTTCGGCATCGTCGCGCCCGCCAAGACGCCCCCGGACATCGTCGCCAGGCTCGAGGCCGACATCCGCAAGGCCATGCAGTCGGCCGACGGCAAGGCCAGGATGGAAGACGCCGGCTTCGGGGTGACGGGCACCACCGCGCAGGAGTTCGCCCGCATCATCGACAGCGACACGGTGACCTGGGGCAAGGCGGTGAGGGCGACGGGCTTCAAGGCGGACTGAGATGGAGGGCGTCGCCGGCGCTGCGCCCGGCGAGCCAGGATCACACCCCGGCAGCGCTCAGCCGCAGCACCGCGGCCCGCAGCGCCAGCTCGTAACTGTCTACCCCGAAGCCGCAGATCTGCCCCGTCACGATGTCCGCGAACACGGAGTGGTGCCTGAAGGCCTCCCGCGCATGGATGTTGGACATGTGCAGCTCGACCACCGGGCAGGTCAGGATGGCCAGCGCATCGCGGATGCCGTAGCTGTAGTGCGTCCAGGCGCCGGCGTTGATGAGCACCGCGTCCTGCCGGTCCTCGAAGCCCTGGTGGATGCGCTCGCACATCTGCGCTTCGCTGTTGGTCTGGTACGAATCGACCTCGACGCCGAGTTCCCGCGCCAGCCGCTGCAAGCGCGCGTCGATGTCCGCCAGCGTGACGGTGCCGTACTGCACCGGGTCGCGCTTGCCGAACATGTTGTGGTTGATGCCGTGCAGCATCAGCACCTTCTTTCGGGGCTGCCCGGTGGCGACGGACGACGCGGCGGTGCTCATCGGAGTGGGACCGTCAGTTGTTCGATCACGGCGCGGGTCTGCGGACGCACGCCGCGCCACCATTCGAAGGCCTCGGCCGCCTGCTCGACCAGCATGCCCACGCCGTCGGCCAGTTGGCGCACGCCGGCGTCGCGGGCCAGTTGCAGGAAGGGCGTCAGGCCCTTGCCATAGGCCAGCTCGTAAGCCAGTCCATCCGCCTGGAAGACGGTCGCGGGCACGGGCGGCAAGGCGCCCGTGAGGCTGGCCGAGGTGGCGTTCACCACCAGGTCGAAGGCACCTTCCGCCGCAAGGTCGGTGTAGCTGCAGGCACGCACTGCCCTGCCCTTTTCCTCGACCTGCCCGGCCAGGGCCTCGGCCTTCGCGACGCTGCGGTTGGCAATCACCAGTTCCTCGGGGCCCGCTTCCACGAAGGGCAACAGTGCACCACGCGCCGCGCCGCCGGCGCCCAGCAGCAGCACACGGCGCCCCGCCAGCGGCCGGTTCAGGTTCACGGCGATGTCGCGCAGCAGGCCGATGCCGTCGAAGCTCTCCGCCAGGATGCGGCCGTCCACGAATTTCAGGGCGTTCACTGCGCCCGCCATGCGGGCCCGCTCGCTCGACGCATCGGCCATCGCGAAGGCCCGCAGCTTGAAGGGGGCGGTGACGTTCAGGCCCTTGCCACCCTCGGCGATGAAGGACCGGACCACACCGGCGAACGCGCCCTCGGGCTCGAGCGGCCCCTCGATCGCGGTGTAGCGCAGGTCCTGCGCGGTCTGCTGCGCGAACTGCCCGTGGATGAGGGGCGACTTGGTGTGGCTGATCGGGTTGCCGATCACGGCATAGCTGTCGGTCATCGGAGGTCCTCAGCGGGAAAAGAGCACGCCATCGGTCTGCATGGCATCGATCTCGGCGGGCGAGAAGCCCAGGGCCTGCGCCACCGGGGCGTTGTGCTGGCCCAGGTCGGGGGCCACCTGATGGATGGTGGTGTCGCAGTCGGAAAAGCGGAAAGGCAGGTTCGGCAGGCGCAGCGTGCCCAGGCGCGGATGCTGCTGTTCCACCACCATGCCGCGGGCCTGGATCTGCGGATCGGCCATCACTTCGTCGATGCGCTGCACCTTGGCGCTGGGCACGTCGATGCCGTCCAGCAGGCGCAGCACTTCGGCCACCGGCCGCGCCGCCACCCAGGGCTTGACCACGGCCAGGATGGCTTCGCGATGCGCGTTGCGGCCGCCGCTGTCGTGCAAGCGCGGGTCGCTGCCGAAGCCCGCCGGACCGCCCTGCTGCTCGACCAGCGCGGCAAAGCGCTTCCAGGCATCGTCCACCTGTGCGGCAATCACCAGGTCGCCATCGGCCGCCCGGAACACGCCGTAGAGCGTGGAGGTGGGCATGTCGTGCCCCGTCTGCGCCGGCAGCACGCCGCCCAGCGTGAAGCACTGCACCGCATACTCGTGCATCGACACCAGCGTGTCGTACAGCGCCATGTCGATGTGCTGGCCCTTGCCGCTTTTCACCCGGCCCAGCAGCGCGGCGTTGATGGCCGCGACGGCATGGATGCCGGTGTACATGTCGCCCAGCGAGATGCGCAGCAACGGCGGCGCCTCGCCCGGCGTGCCCACCATCTGCATGATCCCGCTCTTGGCTTCGGCAATGAGGCCGAAGCCTGCGCGGTGCGCATCGGGACCGGTGTGGCCATAGGCCGAGATGGAGCAATACACGAGGCCCGGGTTGCGTGCCGACAGCTCGGCATAGCCCAGCCCGAGCCGGTCCAGTGCACCGGGTCGGTAGTTTTCGATGAACACGTCGGCCGAGTCGCACAGGCGCTGCATGAAGTCCTTGCCGCGCGGGTCCTTCATGTTCACGCTGACGCCCTGTTTGCCCATGTTGAGCTGCAGGAAGTAGCCGCTCTGCTGGTCGTCGAGCACGGTGGCGTGCTGCCGGCCGGCGTCGCCGCTGCCCGGCCGTTCGACCTTGATCACCTCCGCGCCCAGCGCCGCCAGGCAGCGGCCCACATAGGGCCCGGCCAGGAAGTGGCTGTAGTCGACGACGCGGATGCCTTCGAGGGGGCGCGCCTGCATCATTGCGCTCCCGGGCGACGCGGCACCATGAGTCGGTGCTCGCCACGCTGCACGACCTGGCCCTGCTGGTTGATCAGCTCCGACGGCAGCACCACGATGCCCCAGCCCGGCTTGCTCTTGCTGGCACGCATGCTGCCGACGCGGAACTTCACGTGCAGCACGTCGTCGACCTTGATCGGCAGCAGGAAGTCCCACGTCCAGCCCAGGGACATGCCGGGCAGGAAACGGTAGTCGCTCTGCGTCTTCAGCCCATCGGCGATCGACAGGCCGAACAGGCCGTGCGCGACGATCGAGCCGAAGTGGCTGGCGTTGGCATAGGCCTCGTCCACGTGCACCGGCGTGTGGTCGCCGGTGAGGTCGGCGTACGCCAGGATGCGCTGCCTGGTGACGGTGTAGCTCGGGCTGACGCACTCGTCGCCTTCGCGGGCGTCGTCCCAGTATCTTTCGGTGGTGCTCATGGTCAGGCCTCTGCGCGCGGGTCGATGGAAAGGGCCTGTGCGACGCACGCAGCCGGCCGGGCCTGGATGAATTCGATCGCGAGCCCGTCGGGCAGGCGCAGCCAGTTGCTGCCCTGCGGCATCTCGGTCACGCCGAAGGCGCGGGCCGCGGCGAGCGCTGCCTCCTGGTCCTCGCACATCACGCCCAGGTGGGCCAGGCGGCCTTCGGGCGCCTGATGGTCCGGGTCGTGGATGAACTGCAGGCCGCCCAGCGTCCAGTACTGGCGTGGCGCCTCGGCGGGCCCGTCGACTTCCCGCATGCCCATGCCGAACACCTGCCGGAAGAAGTCGATGTGCCAGTGGATGTCCTTGACCCAGATGGCAACGTGCTCCAGGTAGGCTTTCTTGGGATGGATCATGCAGGGGTCTCCTTGGTTGTCTTGTCGGTCATGGCTCGCTCGATGCCCTTGATGCAGGCCACCAGCGTGGCGTTGACCGGCGTGGGCACGCCGTGGCGCCGGCCCCAGCGCACGACCGAGCCGTTGATGAAGTCGACCTCGGTCACCGAGCCTTTTTCCAGGCTCTGCAGCATCGAGGTCTTGAAGGCCGGAGGCAGGCCTGCGGACGCCAGGGCCCACGCCTGCTCGGGCTCGGTCATCGAGAGCCGCACGCCGGCCGCCCGCGCGGCATCCATGGCCTCCTGCACCGCGGCCAGGGCCGTGGCCTTGAGCAGCGGCTCGTCGTAGAGCTGGCCGTAGGTGAGCCGGGTGATGCCGGTGATGGCGCCGGTGGCCACGTTCACCAGCAGCTTGTCCCACATGGTGCCGAGGATGTTGTCGCTGACGACGGTGTGCAGGCCCGCGGCCTCGAAGGCGGCGGCGATCGCCTCCACGCGCGCGGTCCGCCGGCCGTCCAGCTCGCCGATGTAGGTCGCCTTGCCCGCGACGCCCGACTGGATGTGGCCCGGCCCGCGCATCACTCCGCCGACGTAGGTTTTTCCGGCCAGCAGGCGCTCGCGCCCCACGATGTCGGCCAGCAGGTCTTCGTGCCCCAAGCCGTTCTGAAGAGACAGGACCACCGTCTGCGGTCCCACCAGGCTCAGCGCACCGCGCATGGCGGCGTCGGTGTGGAAGGACTTGACCAGCACGACCACCAGGTCCACCACGCCGGAGTCTGCGGCCGTCGTGGATGCCTTCACCGCCACGCGGCGCGTGCCGGCGGCATCATCCACGCGCAGGCCGGCGCGCTGCATGGCCTCGACATGGACGGCGGAGCGGTTGATCAACCAGGTTTCGTGGCCCGCCTCGGTCAGCGCGGCGCCGATGGCACAGCCGAGTGCGCCCGCACCCAGGATCGCAATCTTCACAATGTCTCCTTCAGGAGCCGTGACGATAGGCAGCGCCACCCCGGCCCGCAATGCAATGATTGCAATAGCTTCATTGCCTGGTGCAATATCGGCGCATGGGCACCCTCGACCTCCCCGAGCTCAAGCTGCTGCAGCTCTTCGACCTGCTCTACGCCGCGCGCAGCGTCACGCGCGTGGCCGAGCAGCTGGGGCAGAGCCAGCCGACGGTCAGCATCTGGCTCAACCGCCTGCGCGCGCACCTGAAGGACCCGCTGTTCGTCCGCACGCCGGGCGGCATGGCGCCCACCCCGCAGGCCGACGCACTCATCGGCCCCTGCCGCGACGTGCTGGAGTCGGTGCGCCGGCTGAGCTCATGGGAGCCCGACTTCAACCCGGCGACCGCCCGCCGGCGCTTTCGCATCTGCATGACCGACGCCAGCCATGTGGCCCTGCTGCCCCGCCTGCTGGCGAACGTGCGCGCCCAGGCGCCGGGCGTGCGCCTGGAGGCGGCCCGCATCGACGGGAACACCGAACGGGCGCTGGAGTCGGGTGAGGCGGACCTGGCCATCGGCTACGTGCCATGGCTGGGCAACGGCGTGTACCAGCAGCAGCTCTACGAACAGGACTGGGTCTGCCTGGCCAACGCGCACCATCCCCGGCTGCGGGGCCGGCTGGGCATCCGGCAGTACCGGGCCGAGGGCCACATCACCATCGCGGCAGGGACCGGCGCGCAGTTGCTGGAGCAGGCGCTGGCGCGCGCGCGCATCGAGCGCGACGTGGTGCTGGAACTGCCGGGTTTTCTCGGCCTGGGCGCGATCATCCGCAGCACCGACCTGGTTGCCACGCTGCCGCGCCACATCGGGGAGACCCTGGCGCAGGCCAACGGCCTGTCGGTGTTCCGCTGCCCCGTGGCGGTCGAGGGCTTCGCGGTACGGCAGCACTGGCATGCCCGCTACCACCAGGACGCGGCCAATCGGTGGCTGAGGACGACCGTGATGGCGCTGTTCGGCTCGGGCGCCGCGGGTTAGCGGCGGGCGCGCACGCTGGGCGGCAAGCGCCGCTTGCGCCCACGCGAGTTGCTCAGAGCCCTTCGGGCCGCGAAGGGATGTCGCCCAGCGCCTCGTCGTTGCGCAGTTCGCTCGCGGCCTTGAGCACGCCTAGCGACAACCCGTTCTCCTGGCTCGCGAAGCCGCCGGCAATGCCTTCGAGCACGTTGGCCAGCGGCTGGTCGCCGTCGTTCTGCGCGATCAGGCTGAGGTTGAGCACGCGCGCGGCCATCTGCCGGTAGCTCACGGCGCCCGCGCGCTCGAGCACGGCGATGAGGTCGAGGTACAGCGCCAGTTGCAGATCGAAGACCAGCTTGTCGGTGATCTTCAGGCCGTCGATGGGATCGTGCTCCATGGTTCTCAATGCTCCCGCTGCTGGATGTGGATTTGGATGTTAGTGCGTCGGCATGACGCTCAGCCGGCCATGGGCTGACGCTGCCGCAGGGCTTCGTATAGGCACACGCCGCTGGCGACGGAGACGTTCAGGCTCTCGACCGCGCCGGCCATGGGAATGCTGACCAACTCGTCGCAGGTCTTGCGCGTGAGCTGGCGCATGCCCTGCCCTTCGGCACCGAGCACCAGAGCCAGCGGGCGCCTGAAGTCGCACTGGTACAGCGTGCCCGGTGCGTCGTCGCTGGTGCCCACGCACCAGATGTTGCGCTCTTTCAGTTCATTGAGCGTGCGCGCCAGGTTGGTGACCATGAAGTACGGCACCGTCTCGGCAGCGCCGCTGGCCACCTTGGCCACGGTGGCGTTGATGCCGGCGGCGTGGTCCTTCGGGGCGATGACGGCATGCGCACCGGCACCGTCGGCCACGCGCAGGCAGGCGCCGAGGTTGTGCGGGTCGGTCACGCCGTCGAGCACCAGCAGCAGCGGCACCGTGCCCGCGGCCTCGAGGCCATCGAGCAGGTCGTCGAGCGAATGGGTCTGGGCGACGGCCTCCACGCGCGCGGCCACGCCCTGGTGGCCATGGCTGCCGGCCAGCTTGGCCAGGCGGATGCCGTCGGCTTCGATGAGCCTCACGCCAGCCTCCTGCGCACGGGCGATGAACTGCTTCATACGCGCATCGCGCCGGCTCGCATCGAAGAGCACCTCGATCACCGAGGCCGGTGCGGTCTTGAGCCGCACGCCGACGGCGTGGAAGCCGAAGATCACTTTGGGGGAGGAAGCCATATCGCGGCCGATTATCGAGGCTGCGCCCGGCCGCTCCCTGTAGGCTGCCGGCGCCGGTGTCAGGCGATGGGCAGCCCGCTCCCGGACCGGCACGCGGACGCCTGGCCTTCGTCGCGGCCTTCGGCCCGGTAGGCGGGAACGATCACCGGCCGAACAACCACCAGGCCAGCAGCAGGCCGAGCAGCAGCACGACGACCAGCGCCGCGCGGCTGCCGCCGCCGCGCACGCGGCCCGGCTCGTGCATGGGGTCGAAGGTGGCACCCGCCGCGGCTAGGCCGGGCACGGACCCGTCGGCTGCGCGTGCCGCGTCGACCAGGTCCTTGGCCTCCTTGAGGCCGAGGCCCGTGGCTTCGCGCGTGAGCTTGATGGCCTCGAGCACCTGGCCGCGCTGCAGCGCCGCGCGTGCGGCCGCGGGCAGCGCCGACGCGGGTGTGGGATGTCCCTGCAGCAGGTTCTCGACGTCGTCCTTGCCTTCGGCGGCGTCGACGCCGGTCTCGCCGTTCGCGTAGCGCTCGACCAGGTCCTTCGACTCCTTGAGGCCCAGGCCGGTCGCCTCGCGGGTGCGCTTGATGGCATCGATGAGGTCGCCGCGCTCCAGGGCGGCGATGGCTTCGGCGGGCAGTCGGGGCATGGCGCGTGCCGTGCCTCGTCGTTCAGGGCGCCATGGCGTTGATCGCCGCCTGGGCCGCATCCACGCGCGCTTCGGGCCCGTCCGGCGTGGCAATCTCGTTGCTGGCCACGCGCCCCGCCTCGATGGTGATGCGGCGTTCGCACTGGGCCGCGATGCCGCGGTCGTGCGTGACCAGCACGAGCGTGGTGCCCAGTTCGCGGTTGAGGTCGAACATCAGCCGCATAACCTGCTCGCCGGTCGCGAAGTCCAGGCTGCCCGTGGGTTCGTCGGCCAGCAGCAGCTGCGGCTGGACGACGAAGGCGCGCGCCAGCGCCACGCGCTGCTGCTCGCCACCCGATAGCACCTTGGGGTAATGCGACAGGCGCTGGCCCAGGCCGACGCGGCCCAGCATCTCGGTGGCGGCCTTGCGGGCCGTCCGCTGCACGTCGGAGCGGTCAGAGAGCTCCAACGGCAGCATCACGTTCTCGAGCGCGGTCAGGTTGCCCAGCAACTGGAAACTCTGGAACACGAAACCGATCTGTCTGGCACGCAGGGCGGCGCGTTCGTCCTCGTCGATGGCGAAGAGGTCGTCGCCCGCGATGCGCACGGTGCCGCGGGAGGGCACGTCCAGCCCGGCCACGATGGACAGCAGCGTGCTCTTGCCCGAGCCCGAGGCGCCGACGATGGCGGCGGTCTCCCGCGCGCCGAGGGTGAAATCGATGTCGCGCAAAATGTCCAGCGTGCCCGCCGAATCGGTGACGGACTTGAACACATGCTCGACGCTGACGATCGGCGATGCGGAAGCGGGGCTCGAAGACATGAAAGGATGCAAGTGATCGGCTGGATGAATCGACGTGACTTTAGCCTGCGCAGCGTGCTCGCCGCATTGGCGGCCGGCGCCGTGGGGTCTTCCGCCTGGGCGCAGGCCCCGGCGGCGCCCTCGCCGGTCCGGCCGCTGGTGCTGGTGGTGGGCGACTCGCTGTCGGCCGAATACGGGCTTCGGCGCGGCGACGGCTGGGTGCCGCTGCTGCAGAAGCGCCTGGCCGAGCAGAAGGTGACGGCCGGCGTGGTCAACGCCAGCATCAGCGGCGACACCACCTCGGGCGGCCGCGCCCGGCTGCCGGGCCTGCTGGCGCAGCACAAGCCCGACATCGTGGTGCTCGAATTGGGCGCCAACGATGCGCTGCGCGGCCTGCCCCTGCCCAGCACCGAGGACAACCTGACGCAGATGACGCGGGCCGCGCAGGCGGCAGGTGCGAAGGTGCTGCTGGTGGGCATCCAGGTGCCGCCCAACTACGGCAACGACTACACCCGCCGCTTCGGCGAGGTGTTCCCGAAGGTGGCGGCGGCCACGAAGTCGGCGCTGGTGCCCTTCCTGCTCAAGAACGTGGCCGACGCGCCCGACGCCGCGACGTTGTTCCAGGCCGACCGCATCCATCCGCTGGCGGTGGCACAGCCGCGCATGCTGGACAACGTGTGGCCCGAGCTGCGCAAGTTGATCCAGAACGTCCGCTGAGCGGTCCGCGTCCTCCACACGGCCAAGCGACCCGCCGGCACGGTCCGAATGCAAAAAACCGCTGCCGGCAAGGCCGGCAGCGGTTGTTCGTGTGTGTCGGCCGCCCCGGAGCCGGGCGGCCAGGCGGCGCTCAGTCGTCCTTGGGCGGCGTCCCCGGGGTGGCGGGCGCGTCCTGCTCGAGCGACGCCGGCTCACTGTCCGCACCATCGGTGCTGCCCGGATTGAGCTTGCGCTCGGCCTTGGCCCGCAGCTTGTCTTCCTTCTTCTTTTTCTTGGCGAGCTCCTTCTGGCGCTTCTCATATCCGTAGTTGGGTGTGGCCACGTTGGCTCCTGTGTCGATGTGCCCCGGGGTCGGGGCCGCCCTGCGGTGCAATGTAAGCGATAAAACCGGCCCCGCCTACGCGGCGCCGCGCCCGCGTTCAGAGCCGCGCCAGCGCCTGTGCGAGGTCGGCGCGCAGGTCGTCCACGTCCTCCAGGCCGACGGAAAAGCGCACCAGCGTGCCCTTGTGCGGCCAGCGGGCGACCGAGGCGTCGCGCATCAGGCCGATGTCGTAGGGCACCACGAGGCTGGTCGGGCCGCCCCAGGAATAGCCCAGCCGGAACAGCCGCAGGCTGTCGCAGAACCGGTCGACCGATTCGGTGCCGTAGCGCTCGTGGAAGACGATGGAGAACAGCCCGGCCGCCAGGTCGGTCGCGCCGCACAGCGCCTTCCAGTGCGCATGGCCCGGCGAACCTTCCAGCGCCGGGTGCAGCACCTTCGCGACCTCCTCGCGCTCGCCCAGCCAGTGCGCCAGGTCCCGCGACGCCCGGTCGTGCGCCGCGTAGCGCAGCGGCAGGCTGGGCAGCGAGCGAAGGACCGATTCGACGTCGTTCACGCCGACGCCGTAGCCCATCCGCATGTGGCTGAGCTTGAGCTTCAGGTGCAGCGCGGGATCGCGCGTGACCACGCTGCCCATCAGCACGTCGCCGCCGCCGCTGGGGTACTTGGTCAACGCATGCACCGAGACGTCGACGCCCTCGCCGCTGCGCGCCAGGTCGAAGGGGTCGAAGGCCAGGCCTGCGCCCCATGTGTTGTCCAGCGCCACCAGCACACCGCGCGCACGGCAGGCGGCGACCAGCGCGCGCAGGTCCGGGAACTCCATGGTCACGGAGCCGGGCGCCTCCACCCAGACCAAGCGCGTGCGCTCGGAGATCTTGGCCGCCAGGTCGGCCGCATTCATCGCGTCGTAGAGCCGGTGCGTGACGCCGAAGTTGGCCAGTTCGCCGGTGGCCAGTGCCTTATTGGGGCCGTAGGCGTTGTCGGGAATGAGCACCTCGTCGCCGCGCTTGAGCAGCGCGAAGTCCGTCAGCGCGATCGAGGCGAGACCGCTGGGCACCAGCAGGCATTCGCTGCCGCCTTCCAGCGTCGCAAGGCGCTCCTCCAGCGTGAAGGTGGTGGGCGTGCCGTGCAGGCCGTAGGTGTAGCCCACCTTGGAACGCCAGTCCCGCGCGCGCATCGCCGCCACGTCCTTGAAGAAGACGGTGGACGCCTTGAAGACGCCGGGCTGCGGGGCATCGAAGGTGTCGGGCGGGGTGTAGGGGTGATGGATCAGGTCGGTCGCGGGCTTCGTCATGCGGCGATCCTAGCCCGGATGCGTGGCGCGGCCCGGCCGCCGCCCGCATGCCGCGCGGCACAATGGGTGCATGCCCCTGCCCTTGCCCCATGGTTTCGAGAGCCTGCAGGCGATCGACGAAGCCTACAACCCCCGCCTGTGCGTCGCAGACGTCGATGCCGCCGCGCGGCGCCAGACGCAGCGCAGCGCGCAGGCGCAGGCCGAACTGCCCTACCGCGCCAACGTGCCGTATGGCCCCACGCTGGCCGAGACCGTCGACATCGTGCCGGCACGGCAGCCCGGCGCACCGGTCTTCTTCTTCATCCACGGCGGCTACTGGCGCGCCAACGCCGCACGCGATTTCGCGCAGGTGGCCTTCGGGCCGCATGCGATGGATTTCACCACCGTGCTGGTCGACTATGGGCTGTGCCCCGCCGTCACGCTCGACGAGATCGTGCGCCAGGTGCGCGCCGCGGCCGCCTGGGTGCTGCGCCACATCGGCGAGCACGGGGGCGACCCGCGCCGCGTGGTGATCGGCGGCCACTCGGCGGGCGGCCACCTGGGCGCGATGCTGCTGAACACGCCGTGGCAGGCGCAGTACGGACTGCCGGACGATCCCTTCGCCGGCGCGGTGCTGGTCAGCGGGCTGTACGACATCGCGCCGCTGCGCTACAGCTATCTGCAGCCGGCCATCCAGCTGGACGACGGCATCGTGCTGCGCAACACGCCGCTGAATGTCGTGCGGCCTTGCCGCACGCCGGTGGTGCTGACCTGGGGCGAGCGCGAGCAGCCGGCCTTCGAGCAGCAGTCCACGCGCATGCTCCAGGCCTGGCACGCCATGGGCAACGCGGGGGAGTTGATGCCGCAGCCGGGCGCCGATCACCTGAGCGCGATCCATGGCTTCGAGGACGCGGCGAGCCCGCTGTGCGCAGCGGTGCGACGGATGGCGGAGGGCGCCGCTCCCTAGGCCCTCTGGCGCCACGGAGCCAAAAAGAAAAGCCGCTCGGAGAAGCGGCTTTTTTCATCGTCGGCGAAGAGATGTCAGACCGACCACTTCGCCAGCAGCCTGGCCGGCGTCATGTTGTCGTAGCCCTCGAACGGCTGGTGAATCCACGGGTTGGTCGGCAGGAACTCCACCGAGTAGTCGGGCGTGAAGCTCGACAGGCCCTTGGTCCACAGCACCGCGCTGCGCAGTTCGGTGATGGGCGCGTACTTGGTCTTGAGCAGTTCGACCACGGCGTTGAGCGTGTGGCCCGAGTCCGCCAGGTCGTCGACCAGCAGCACCTTGCCCGCGATCTCGCCCTTGGGCGTGGTGATGTAGTGGGCGATGTCGAGGTGCCCCTGCACCGTGCCGGCCTCGGCACGGTAGGAGCTGGTCGACATGATGGCCAGCGGCTTGTCGAAGATGCGCGAGAGCACGTCGCCGGGCCGCATGCCGCCGCGCGCCAGGCACAGGATGTTGTCGAACTCCCAGCCCGACTGGTGCACCTTGATCGCGAGCTTCTCGATCAGGTTGTGGTATTCGTCATAGCTCACGTAGAGGTGCTTGCCGTCTTCGGTCAACATGGGGCGTTTGCTCCTGATTGGATGGCTGGGGCGCAAATGGGGTGGGGCTGTCTGGCGTCCTGACGCGTCAATCGGCCAGGTAAGGATGCCGCATCATGATCGTGTGGTCGCGGTCCGGGCTGGTGGAGATCATGGCGATCGGCACACCGGTGACCTGCTCAATGCGCTGCAGGTACAGGCGGGCATTGACCGGCAGCTTGTCGTACTGCGTCACGCCAACCGTGCTGTCGCTCCAGCCTTCCATGGTCTCGTAGACCGGCACGCAGCGTTCGATCTCGTCGGCGCCCAGGGGGAGGATGTCGATGTGCTCACCGTCGATTTCGTAGCCCGTGCACAGTTCGAGCTTGTCGAGGCCGTCGAGCACGTCCAGCTTGGTGATGCACAGGCCCGACAGGCCATTGACCTGCGCCGAGCGCTTGAGCAGCGCGGCGTCGAACCAGCCGCAGCGGCGCGAGCGGCCGGTGGTGACGCCCTTCTCGGCGCCCACGGTGCTCATGTGGTAGCCGGGCGTGCCGGGCGTTTCCCAGTCGAGTTCGGTGGGGAACGGACCGCCACCCACCCGCGTGCAGTAGGCCTTGGTGATGCCCAGCACGTAGTGCAGCATGCCCGGGCCCACGCCCGAGCCGGCGGCCGCGTTGCCGGCGACGCAGTTGCTCGAGGTGACGTAGGGGTAGGTGCCGTGGTCGACGTCGAGCAGCGTGCCTTGCGCGCCTTCGAACAGCAGGTTGGCGCCGTTGCGGTGTGCCTCGTTCAGCTCGCGCGAGACGTCGGCGATCATCGGCTTGAGCAGCTCGGCATGCTTCATCGCCTCGTCGTAGACCATGTCGTAGTCGATGGCCGGCGCGCTCAGCACCTGCGTCAGCACGTGGTTGTGCAGGTCCAGCAGCACCCGCAGCTTCTCGCCGAAGCGCTTGGGGTGCTTCAGGTCCTGCACGCGAAGCGCGCGCCGCGCGATCTTGTCCTCGTAGGCCGGGCCGATACCGCGGCCGGTGGTGCCGATCTTCTCGATGCCGCCCTTCTCGCGGTAGGCCTCGCGTGCCACGTCGAGCGCGGCATGGAAGGGCAGGATCAGCGGGCAGGCCTCGGACACGCGCAGGCGCGAGCGCACCTCCACGCCGGCCTTCTCCAGCCCCTCGATCTCCTCGAAGAGCTTGGCCGCCGAAAGCACCACGCCGTTGCCGATGTAGCAGGTGACGCCGGGTCGCATGATGCCGCTGGGAATCAGGTGCAGCGCGGTCTTCACGCCGTTGATGACCAGCGTGTGGCCCGCGTTGTGGCCGCCCTGGAACCGGACCACGCCTTGCGCGCTCTCCGTCAGCCAGTCGACCAGCTTGCCCTTGCCCTCGTCGCCCCATTGGGTGCCGACGACGACGACGTTACGTCCGGTAGTCACGCTCATGATGTATCGCTCAAAAAAACAGGAATCAGATGGGCTGGACGGCCCAGGCGTTGCCGCGCTGCACGAGCTGGCGGTCGCAATGGAACTCGTCGATCTCGCTGCCGTGACCCGGCAGCATGCAGACGACGGTCTCGCCCTGTGCACGCAACGCGGCGATGGCGGCACGCAGGCCCGCATCGGCGTCGCTCCAGGGCGCACGGATGGCCGCGCGCAGCGGCCGTGCCGGCAGCACGCCAACCAGCTCGCGCACATCGAGGCTGAAGCCCACGGCCGGGCGGTTGCGTCCGAACACGGCGCCCACCTCGTCGTAGCGCCCGCCACGGGCCAGCGAGTCGGCCGCGCCCTCGGCGTAGATGCCGAAGCGCACGCCGCTGTAGTACGCATAGCCGCGCAGGTCGGCCAGGTCGAAGCTCACCGTTGCGTCGCCGAGCTGGGCCGCCAGCCAGCGCAGGTGGTCGAGTGCGGCCTGAACCGCCGGCGTGCCCTTCAGGGCGCGCGCGGCCTCGTCCAGCACCTTCACGTCGCCGTACAGGTGCAGCAGCGCCTGCAGGCCTTCGCGGGCCGCCGCCGGGAAGCTGCGGGTGAGCTCGGCCAGCGTGCTCGCATCCTTGGCGGCGAGGGCCGCATGGACGTCCTCGATGACATCGGGCGACACCATGACGCCGCCGAACAGCGAGCGGACGATGCGCACGTCGGCCAGGTCGACGAGCGGGCGTTCGATGCCCGCGGCGCGCAGGCAGTCGAGCGCCAGCAGCAGCGCCTCAAGGTCGGCTTCGCGGCCGGCATGGCCGTAGATCTCGGCGCCGAACTGGAGCGGTTCGCGCGTGGCATGGGGCCGGTCGGGCCGGGTATGGAGCACCGGACCGCAGTAGCACAGGCGCGCCACCCCGCTGCGGTTGAGCAGGTGGGCGTCGATGCGCGCGACCTGCGGCGTGGTGTCGGCACGCAGGCCCATGCTGCGCCCGGAGAGCTGGTCGACCAGCTTGAAGGTCTGGAGATCGAGGGCTTCGCCGGTGCCCGACAGCAGCGATTCGAGGTGCTCGAGCAGCGGCGGCATGACGAGCTCGTAGCCGTAGCCACGGGCGGTGTCGAGCAGTTGGCGTCGCAGCTCTTCGATGTGGCGCGCCTCGGAAGGCAGCACATCGGCGATGTGATCCGGGAGGACCCAGGCGGACATGGGAAACGGGGCCGTGGTTAAAAACGGATTCTAACGGGCGCGGGTGACCGCAGACCCTTCAGACGGCCTGGACGCGGATCAGCTGGCGAGCCAGAGCAGGACCAGCCCGGCGACGATGCTGCACAGCCCGAAGAAGCGCAGTTGCCCATCGCGCAACGCCATGAGCTGGCTGAAGCCGCGCCGCCAGCTGCCGGGCGACACGAAGGGCAGGACGCCCTCGATCACCAGGACCAGCGCCACGGCGCTCCAGAATGCATCACTGCTCACGGCCAGGCCCAGCGCCGCGACTCAGCGCCGCGGCGGCGGGCTGCTGGCCGCACCCGGTCCCTGCATGGCGCGGAAGAAGTCCGACTGCGAGGGGTCGAGCACCAGCACGTCGCTCTTCTTGTTGAAGCTCTGCTTGTAGGCCTCGAGACTTCGGTAGAACTGCGCGAACTGCGCGTCCTTGCCGAAGGCATCGGCGTACGCGGCGGCGGCCTGGGCGTCGCCCTCGCCCTTGATCTTCTGCGCATCGCGGTAGGCGTTGGCCACCGTCACTTCGCGCTGGCGGTCGGCGTCGGCGCGGATCTTCTCGCCCTCGGCCTGGCCGGTGGAGCGCAGCTCGTTGGCCACGCGCTTGCGCTCGGCCTCCATGCGGCGATAGACCGATTCGGTGATGGCTTCGACGTAGTCGATGCGGGTTACGCGCACGTCGACGATGTCGACGCCCCACGGGTTGCCGCCCTTCACCACGCTGAGCACCTCGCGCTTGACGTCGTTCATGACGTCGTCGCGGCGCGTGGAGATCAGCTCGCGCACGGTGCGCTTGTTGATGTTCTCCTGGAAGGCGTTGCGCACCACGCGGTTGAGCTGCACCGCGCCGGCGTTCTCGTCCAGGCCCACGTTGCGGATGTAGGCCTGGGGATCGACGATGCGCCAGCGCACGTACCAGTCGATGACCACGCGCTGCTTTTCGGCCGTGAGCATGGGCTCGGTGTCGAGGCTGGAGAGCGTCAGCAGGCGCTTGTCGATGTACGACACGTTCTGGAACGGGGGCGGCAGCTTGAACTTGAGGCCCGGCTCGGTGATGACTTCCTTGATCTGCCCCAGCGCGTAGACCACGCCGAACTGGCGCTGGTCGACGACGAAGAGCATGGAACTGGCCAGCACGAGCAGCACGAGCAGCGAGGCGCCGATGAATCCGATTCTGTTCATGGTTCGAATCTCCCGGCTCAGCGTGCGTCGCGGTCGCGCGAACGGCCGCTGTCGCGGGCGCGCGAATCGCTCGGGGCGACGGGAATGGACGAGGACTGTGGCGGGGCCGTGCCGGCCACGCTGGGCGGCGCACCGTCGGCCGGCGCGGCCGCTGCGGCGCCGGAAGACTGCATCAACTTGTCGAGCGGCAGGTACAGAAGGTTGGAGCCCTGCTTCGTCTCCACCAGCACCTTGGTGGTGTTGTTGTAGATCTGTTGCATGGCGTCGGTGTACATGCGGTCGCGCGTCACCTGCGGCGCCTTCTGGTATTCGGTCAGCACCTGCGCGAAGCGCTGTGCATCACCCTGGGCCTGGGCCACCACGCGGGCCTTGTAGGCTTCGGACTCTTCCTTCAGCCGCGAGGCGGTACCCACGGCGCGCGGGATCACGTCGTTGGCATAGGCCTGGGCTTCGTTCTTCGCCCGCTCGCGCTCCTGGCCGGCCTTGAGCACGTCGTCGAAGGCGGCCTGCACCTGCTCCGGCGGGCGCACGCCGCCCTGCTGCAGGTTGATGCCGACGACTTCGACGCCGACCTTGTAGCGGTCGAGGATGCTCTGCATGAGCTGGCGCACGCGGGGGGCGATCTGGTCGCGCTCCTCGGCCAGCGCGGCGTCCATCCGCATCTTGCCGACGACCTCGCGCACGGCGGTCTCGGCCACCTGGACCACGGTCTCGCTCGGGCTCTTGCTCTCGAAGAGCCAGGCACGCGCGTCGTTCAGGCGGTACTGCACGGCAAACTTGATCTCGACGATGTTCTCGTCCTCGGTCAGCATGGCCGACTCGCGCAGGCCGGTGGAGCGCACGATGCTGTCGCGGCCCACGTCGGTGGAGCGGATCTGCGTCACCACCACCAGCTCGTGGCGCTGGATCGGGTACGGCAGCCGCCAATTGAAGCCGGCGCCCACGGTTTCCTTGTAGCGGCCGAACTGGGTGATCACGGCCTGCTGGCCTTCGTTGACGATGAAGAAGCCCGTGCCCAGCCAGATCAGCACCGCCACCGCGGCGATCAGGCCGATGCCGAAGCCGGCGTTCTTCATGTCGGGCTTGTAGTTGTTGCCACCGCCGCCGTTGCCGTTGGGTCGCGGGCCGCCGCCCCGTCCGCCGCCGAACATGCCGCCGAGCTTGCGGTTGAAGTCGCGCCACAGCTCGTCCAAGTCGGGGGGGCCCTGGTTGGGGCCCTGGCCGCGCGGACGGTTGCCGTTGTTGCCCGACGGCGGCGGGGGATCGTTCTCGGGCGGGCGGCTCGGTGCCGGGCGCTCCCCTTCGGAGGAGGCCGGCTCGTCGCTGCGGCCCCAGCGGCCGTCGTTCAGGCTGAACATGCCCGGAAACCGGCTGGCGAGAAAACGCCGCACCGCTCCCCGTCGTTCTGTCTTCCTCGGGGGCTGCGCCGGAAGCAATCCGGATCGGGGCGCGCTCTCTGGCATGGACGTCATTCGTTTCGCTTCTTATAGAAGGCAGCTATTGTGCCCAATCAGTGCGTGGCGCCCTGCAATTCGGCCGGCTCGCCTGGGGACATGCCCTCGTCCTGCGCGCCGGCCTGCGCCGCGCGCTGAGCCAGCAGCTCGCGCAGCGCCGGCAGGCCCTCGCCGGAATGGGCGCTCAGGAAGAGCCTCGGCACACGCTGGCCGTCGATCTCCATCTCGTCGGCCAGCGCGTGCGGCCGGCGGTCCGCATCGAGGGCATCGAGCTTGTTGAAGACCAGCAGCTGCGGCACGTCGCCGGCACCGATGTCCTGCAGCACCTGCTGGACCTCGGCGATCTGCTCGGGGTGGTGCGGATTGGAGGCATCCACCACATGCAGCAGCAGGTCGGCATCGACGGCCTCCTGCAGCGTGGCCTTGAAGGCGTCCACCAGGCCGTGCGGCAGCTCGCGGATGAATCCCACCGTGTCGGAGATCGACACGCGCCGTCCCACGTCGCCCAGGTACAGGTGGCGCGTCGTGGTGTCCAAGGTGGCGAAGAGCTGGTCGGCCGCATAGGCACGGGCCTTGACCAGGGCATTGAACAGCGAGGACTTGCCGGCGTTGGTGTAGCCCACCAGCGAGATGTTGAAGGTGTCTCGGCGCTCGCGCTGGCGCCGCTGGGTGCCGCGCTGCTTCTGCACCTTGGACAGGCGCTCGCGCGTGCGCTTGATCGACGCGTCGATCATGCGTCGGTCGAGTTCGATCTGCTTTTCGCCCGGGCCGCCGCGCACGCCGGCGCCGCCGGTCTGGCGCTCCAGGTGGGACCATCGACGCACGAGCCGCGTGCTGAGGTACTGCAGGCGAGCGAGCTCGACCTGCAGCTTGCCCTCGTGGCTGCGCGCACGCTGGGCGAAGATCTCAAGGATCAGGAAGGTGCGGTCGTAGACGGCCACGCCGAGCGCACGCTCGAGGTTGCGCTGCTGGGCCGGCGAGATGGCCTGGTCGAAGATGACTTCGCTGGCGCGCTGCAGTTCGGCCAGTTCGCGGATCTCGTCGGCCTTGCCGCTGCCGACGAAAAGTGCCGCATCGGGCGCCTTGCGTTTGCAGATGAGGCGCGCGACCGGTTCGAGGCCGGCGGTCTGCGCGAGCAGGCCGAGCTCCTCGAGTTCGCTGTCGAAATGGGGGTGGCCGAAATCGACGCCGACGAGAATGACGGCGCCGTCCTGGCGGGGAATGGGTTCAGACAATCGGAACGGACTTCAGAAAAAGGCGGGGCGGCCGAAGCCGCCCTGCCCTGCGCCGTTCAGCCGCCTGCGTCGTCGTTCTCGGTGACCGAGAAGTTGACCGCGCGGCCCGGCACGATGGTGGAAATGGCGTGCTTGTAGACCATTTGCGTCACTGTGTTGCGAAGCAGGACGACGTACTGGTCGAACGATTCGATCTGGCCCTGCAGCTTGATGCCGTTGACCAGATAGATCGAGACCGGCACGTGCTCGCGACGCAGCGTGTTCAGAAACGGGTCTTGTAGGAGTTGCCCTTTGTTGCTCACGATATTCTCCGTGTTCAAAAAGAAGTTGTTGGACCGGTCACCTTAACACAGCGTTTCCGCGCTGCAGCAAGGTTTCCGAATGGCCTTCAAAAATTAACGGTTGCGACCGACAGGGCATCAGGTCGAGGCCTTCAGATGGGCGGTGATGGCCTGCTTTCAAGCCCCCGGCTTGTCGGCGTAGGGGTTGTGCGAGGTCTTGAATTCGATGCGCAACGGCGTGCCGACCAGATCGAATTCCTTGCGAAAGCGTGCCTCCAGGAAGCGCCGGTAGCTTTCGCTCACGTGCTCCAGCGAATTGCCGTGCACCACGATCACGGGCGGGTTCATGCCGCCCTGGTGGGCATAGCGCAGCTTGGGGCGGAACATGCCGCTCTTCTTGGGCGCCTGGAACTGCACCGACTCCAGCAGCAGGCGCGTAAGCACCGGCGTGGACATCTTGCGCATGGCCGAACGGTGCGCCTGCACGATCGACTGCCAGACCGGCCCGAGCCCGAGCCGCTTCCTGGCCGAGATGAAATGCACGGCAGCGAACTTCAGGAAGGGCAGCCGGTTCTCGAGCTGGCGCTGGATCTGCTCGCGCTGGTAGCTGTCGACAGCGTCCCACTTGTTGATCGCGACCACCACCGCGCGCCCGGCCTCGAGGACGAAGCCGGCGATGTGCGCGTCCTGGTCGGTCACGCCCTCGGTGGCATCGATCAGCAGCAGCACCACGTTGGCCGATTCGATCGCCTGCAGTGTCTTGACGACCGAGAACTTCTCGATGGCCTCGAACACGCGCCCCTTGCGGCGCAGGCCCGCCGTGTCGATGAGTTCGAAGCGTTGCCCGTTGCGTTCCAGGGGCACGCTGATGGCATCGCGCGTGGTGCCGGGCAGGTCGAAGGCCACCAGCCGTTCCTCGCCCAGCCAGGTGTTGATCAGCGTGGACTTGCCCACGTTCGGTCGGCCGGCGACGGCCAGCCGGATCGGGCGGCTGGCCGGGTCGTCGGCCTCGCCCTCCTCCGGCTCGTCGGGCGGCGGCGGAAGGGTCTCGAGCGCCAACTCGACGAGCGCGCGCACGCCCTGCCCGTGCGCGGAGGAAATCGGGTGCACATCGCCGAAACCGAGTTCGTAGAACTCGGCCAGCCGGCTGCTGTCCTTCATGCCCTCGGCCTTGTTGACCGCCAGCAGGCAGGGCTTGCCCAGGCGCCGGAGTTCGTTGGCGATGTCGTGGTCCTGTGCCGACAGGCCCTCCCGGCCATCGAGCACGAACACGACGACGTCGGCCTCGGCCACCGCCTGGCGCGTCTGCTTGGCCATCTCGCGGTAGATGCCGCTGCCGGCATCGGGCTCGAAGCCGCCGGTGTCGATGACGATGAACTCGCGCGGCCCGATGTGCCCGGTGCCGTAGTGGCGGTCGCGCGTCAGGCCGGCGAAGTCGGCCACGATCGCGTCACGCGTCTGCGTGAGGCGGTTGAACAGGGTCGACTTGCCCACGTTCGGGCGGCCGACCAGGGCGATGACGGGTTTCATGGGCTAACTGTATCCCGCGGCCGCGCACGGCGTGGCCGGAAGAAAAAAGACGCCGCAGGGTTGCGGCGTCGTTGGGGGGGCGGCTTGGCAGCCGGCGCGGCAGTGACGATGCGGCCTTGCCGCCGCGGGCCAACCCTACTCGGGCCGGTAACCGAAGACGCCGCCGTTGCGGGTCACGATCACCACGGTGTTGGCCGCCAGCACCGGCGCGGCCGCGATGGCCGATCCGTCGGGCGCCAGGCGATTGAGCGGCGAGCCGTCCTCGCGCGACAGGAAGTGCACCGTGCCGGTGTCTTCGCCGATCACCAGCGTGCGGCCCACGGCCAGCGGTGCCGTGAGCGTGCGCAGGCGCAGGCGGTCGGAAGTCCACATGACGTTGCCATCGGTGCGGCGCCAGGCGACCACGCTGCCGTTCGAATCGGTGCCGTACACCGCGCGCTCGTCCCCGCCCACGCCTTCGGCGCCGACCGAGGGCTTGTTCCACAGCAGCGTGCCGCGGGTGGTGTCGACGCAGCCGACGGCCGCGTAGTAGGCACGCGCGCAGACGGTCTCGCCGACGCGGCTCACGGTGCCGGTCAGGTCGACCAGGCGCTCGACGTCGTTGGTGCCGCGCGGCGACGAGATGGGGACTTCCCAGCGCGACACGCCGTTGTTCGGGTTCATGCCCACCATGCGGGCGCCGACGCCCGCGACCAGCGTGTCGCCGATCGGGAACATCACGCCGGGCTTGCGCAGCACCAGCGCATCGCCGGCCGCGCGGGTCTGGGTCCAGAGGCGGCGGCCGCTCTGGCCGTCGAAGGCGGTGGTGGCGCGATCGGCAGTCTGCGCGAACACGCGGCGGCCGGCCACCAGGGGCGGGGTGTAGGTTTCGGCGGGCAGGCGCTCTTTCCAGATCACCTTGCCGCCCTGCAGCGCCACCAGTTCGTTGTTGGTGGTCACCACCGCGGCCATCGAGCCGTCGCTGCCGACGCCGGCGATCAGGGGTGCTCCCGCGTTGCCGCGCCACTGCTCGGCGCCGGTGCGCGCGTCGATCGCCACCACGGTGCCGTCGGCGGCAGCCACCGTCACGGTGTCGCCGCTGACCGCGGTCTGCAGCGGGAAGGCGACCGACGGCAGCTTGGCCGTCCAGGCCTGGCGCACACCCATCAAGGCGTTGTTGGGCGGCAGCTCGGCCGGCTTCGCCTTGGGCGTGCCCGAGCAGGCCGCGATACCGGCGGCAGCAGCAATCAAAACCATGGCGGCTCCCGCACGGAGGACGGGCGCCGGAGCACTAAAACGCTTGAGATTCATGGTGCGTGCGATCAGGGATTGGTCTTGGCCGGAGCGGCGCTTGCTTCGAGTGTCTTCGGGTCCAGACCCACGGCGTTGAGCTTGATCTCCACCAGCCGGCGGTATTCGGAACCGGTTCCGAGGGCCTTCCAGGCCTTCTCGTACTCGGCCCGCGCCTCATCGCGCTTGCCCTGCGCGGCATAGATGTCGCCGCGGCGATCGGCGACCAGACCCTCGAAGGGCGCGGGCACGCCAGCCGACAGCTGCTTGAGCGCCTCGTCCCAGGCCTTGGCGTCCATGAGTTCGGCGGCCAGCCGCAGGCGCGCGATGGCCTGGTAGCCGGGATCGACCGCATCGTCGGCCACCCAGGCCAGTGCGGCGCGCGAGGCGTCGCCCTTGCCCTTGTCGGCCAGCGCCTTGGCGGCCAGCAGGCCGCCCTGCTGGGCATAGGCCGTGCGTGCGAACCGGCTTCGGAGGTCGCTGAAGGCACGTTCGACGCGGTCTGCATCACCGGCCTGTACCGCCTGGTCCAGCGTGTCGTACAGCGCCGCCGCCTGCGCCGCCTGGTTGCGCTGGTAGTACTGCCAGCCGTTCCACGCCACCACGGCGCCGGCGACGAGCAGCACGGCCCAGGTGATCAGCGTGCCGTAGACATTCCAGAAATGCTTGAGCCGGTCGAGCTGTTCTTGTTCTTCGAGGTCGAGATGGGTCGCCATGCGTTGTCGTTATAAAAAAAAGGCTCAGGACGCGGCGCCCTGGGCAGCCGCGGATTGTAGGGTGGCGGCCCAGCCGGCCACATCGGCCAGCGGCCGGGCGACCTGGGCGCCGCTGCCGTCGCGCAGCGACTTCACGGTGACCTCGCCGCGTGCCATCTCGTCGTCGCCGAAGATGAGCGCGAAGCGCGCACCGCTGGCGTCGGCCTTCTTGAACTGGGCCTTCATGCCGCCGCCACCGGCGTGCTGCACCACGGCCACCCCGGCGGCGCGCAGCTGCTCCAGGGCCACCATGGCGCGCGGCAGCGCGGGCGCCGACGGCACGATGGCGTAGGCAGCCGGCGCGGCCGGCGGCACTGCCAGGCGCAGCTCCTGCACCAGCAGCAGCAGCCGCTCGATGCCCAGGCCGAAGCCCACGGCCGGTGCCGGCTTGCCGCCCATCTGGCCGATGAGGCCGTCGTAGCGACCGCCACCGCACACGGTCCCCTGCGAGCCGAGCTGGTCGGTGACCCACTCGAACACGGTGAGGTTGTAGTAGTCCATGCCGCGCACCAGGCGCGGATTGACGCGATAGGCCAGGCCCGCGGCGTCGAGCACGGCGCGCACCGCGTCGAAGTGCGCGCGCGATTCCTCGCCGAGGAAGTCCATGAGCTGCGGCGCGGCCTCGACCATGGCCTGCATCGCCGGGTTCTTGGTGTCGAGGATGCGCAGCGGGTTGCTGTGCAGACGGCGCTGGGCGTCGGCATCGAGCGCATCGGCATGCGCCTCGAAGTGGCGGATCAGCGCCTCGCGGTGCGCCTGCCGCTCGTCCGGCTGGCCGAGGCTGTTGATCTCCAGCCGCACATGCTGCCCTTCGACGAGGCCCAGCTCGCGCCACAGCGCGCGTACCAGCAAGATCAGCTCCGCGTCCACGTCCGGGCCGGCGAAGCCCAGGGCCTCGACGTCGAGCTGGTGGAACTGCCGGTAACGGCCTTTCTGCGGCTTCTCGTGGCGGAACATCGGTCCCATCGTCCACAGCCGCAACGGCCCGTTGTACAGGGCGTTGTGCTCGACCATCGCACGCACGATGCCGGCCGTGGCCTCGGGCCGCAGGGTGAGCCTGTCGCCGTTCATCGAGTCGGTGAAGGAGTACATCTCCTTCTCGACGATGTCGGTCACCTCGCCCAGGCCGCGCACGAAGAGCGCCGTCGGCTCGACCACCGGCGTGAGGATGTACTGGTAGCCGTAGCGCGCGAGCACGGTGCGCACCGTGGACTCGAACCAGTGCCACAGGGCGGAGTCGGGGAGCTTGTCCGTGCGCGGCACGCTCGCCGGCAGGATGTCGTTCATGCCTTTGACGGCATTGATCTTGTCAGCCATGGAAGGGGGACTCAGGCGGCATCGGCGGCCTGGGGCTGGCCGAAGCGCTTCTCGATGTAGTTTTCGACGATCTGGTGGAATTCGGTGGCGATGTTCTCGCCGCGCAGCGTCAGTGCCTTCTCGCCGTCGATGAAGACGGGCGCGGCCGGCGCCTCGCCGGTGCCGGGCAGGCTGATGCCGATGTCGGCGTGCTTGCTCTCGCCCGGGCCGTTGACGATGCAGCCCATCACGGCCACCTTCATGGCCTCCACGCCGGGGTACTTGTGGCGCCACACCGGCATCTGCATGCGCAGGTAGTCGTCGATCTGCTTGGCCAGCTCCTGGAAGGTGGTGCTGGTCGTGCGGCCACAGCCGGGGCAGGCCGTGACGCTGGGCACGAACACGCGCAGGCCGAGCGCCTGCAGGATCTCCGAGGCGATCACGACTTCCTGCGTGCGCGATTCGCCCGGCTGCGGCGTGAGCGACACGCGGATGGTGTCGCCGATACCCTCCTGCAGCAGGATCGACAATGCCGTTGCCGACGCCACCGTGCCCTTGGTGCCCATGCCGGCCTCGGTCAGGCCCAGGTGCAGCGCATAGTCGCAGCGGCGCGCCAGCTCGCGGTAGACCGAGATCAGGTCCTGCACGCCGCTGACCTTGCAGCTCAGGATGATCTGGTTGCCGTCCATGCCCATGGATTCGGCGAGCTTCGCGGAATCGATGGCGGAGCTGACCAGTGCCTCGTACATCACGCTCTTGGCCTCCCAGGGCTGGGCGCGGCGGCTGTTGATGTCCATGAGGCTGGCCAGCAGTTCCTGGTCCAGGCTGCCCCAGTTGACGCCGATGCGCACGACCTTGTTCCAGCGCATCGCGGCCTCGATCATCTGGCCGAACTGCTTGTCCTTTTTGTCGCCCTTGCCCACATTGCCGGGGTTGATGCGGTATTTGGACAGCGCCTCGGCACAGGCCGGAAACTCGGTCAGGAGCCGGTGGCCGTTGTAATGAAAGTCGCCCACCAGCGGCACGTCGACGCCCATGCGGTCGAGCTGCTCGCGGATGTAGGGCACCTGCGCCGCGGCCTCTGGTGTGTTGACGGTGATGCGCACCATCTCGGAGCCGGCCTGGGCCAGCTCCTTGACCTGGATGGCGGTGCCGATCGCGTCGACCGTGTCGGTGTTCGTCATCGACTGCACACGCACCGGTGCGTCGCCGCCCACGGTGACCACGCGCGGTCCCCACACCACGCGCGCCTGGCGCGAGCGGCGCGCCGCAGGCGCTGCCGCCGCGATGGGGCCGTGCGCCACACTGTCCATGCGATCGCTCATCTGCAGCTCCTTGGCAGCGCGCAGGCGCACCGCCTCAAGATTTGACCTCGAAGCGTGCCACGCCGCCCGACTTGGCGAGCGGCGCCAGGTCGAAGGTCTTGCCGCGCACGAGCACATCGACGTTGCTCGCGCGACCGACCACCACCGACAGCGGCAGGCTGCCCGAGAGCTTGACGGTCTCGCCCGAGGCCACCAGCCGGCGCAGCAGCACCTTGCCGCCCGCCTCGGTGACGGTGATCCAGGATTCGCCGCGTGCCGCGGTCAGCACCAGCGCGTCGCCGGGCACCGTCGCGGCAGGCTCCGGTGCCGCCGCAGGGGCGGGAGGCGCCGCCTCTGCCGCAGGCGCGACGCCGGTCGACGGCACGCCGCCAGCCACGACGGGCTCGACCACCGTGCCCGGTGGCGAGGCAGGAGCCGGGGCACCGTCGGCGGCCGTGGCGGCCGAGGACGTGTCCTGGTGATCCGTGAGCTTCGCCAACCAGGCGCCCGCGCCGTCGAAGACCGACTGCGGCAGCCAGAACACCGCAGCGGCGCCGATCAGCAGCACGGCCACCAGCGCCAGCAGCGGCCTGGGGAGCAGGCGCCCCTGCGGCTGACGGCCGGCGCCGCGGTGCGGGTGCTGACGGATGTTGCCGCTCATGCTGCGGTCGGCTTCGGCCAGGGCAGCCCGCGGCGCACCCGGCAGCTTGGCGAGCACCGGTGCCGGGTCGATGCGCAACGCCCGCGCCACGCTGGCGGCCAGGGCACGCGCGAACACCGGGTCGGGCAGCGCGTCGATGTCGTCGGCCTCCAGGGCCTCGAGCTTCTGCGTCGGTACCTTGAGGGCCGCGGCCACCACTTCGACATGCAGGCCATGCGCCTCGCGGGCCTGACGCAGCATGTCGCCCGCACTCATGTGCGTCGTGTCGCCCGGCGTCAGCGGCGCTGCCGCCGACGCACCGAATTCACTGGCCCGCTCAATCATTGAAGTTGCCGCGCTCGTACGCCAGCGCCTCGCGCGATTGGGGGAAGCGGCGCTGGAGCTGGCTGGCCAATTGCGCCATGGCCTCGCGGTTGCCCATGCGGCGCTCGGTCTTCACGCCGAGCCAGAGCGACTCGGCGTTGGCCTGCTGGCCGTTGTTGATGCGGCGGATGTAGAACTGGGCCCGCGTGTAGTCCTCGCGCTGGTACAGCAGCGACGCCAGGTTGTAGCCGATCACCGGGTTGCCGGCGTCGAGCTCGTAGGCCTGGGTGAGGCTCTTCTCGGCAGCGGCCCGGTCGCCGGCCTGGATCTGGCACACGCCCTGCGTCATCAGGGTCTTGGCCGCGTCCTGGTAGGTGGGCAAGGCCAGCGCGGCACCGAACTGGCCCATCGCGTCGGCATAACGCTTCTGCTGGCACAGCAGCCAGCCGTAGTTGTGGCGGGTGTCCGGGTCGCGCGGCTTGAGCGCGATCGCGCGGCGGAAGCTGTCCTCGGCCTGCGCCGCCTCGTCCTGGCGCATGTAGATCAGGCCGCGCAGGTTGTAGGCATCGGCGTAGTTGGGATCGGCCGCGAGCGCCTGGTTGATCTCCTGCATCGCCACCTCGGTCTGGCCGTGCTGGAAGTAGCCCACCGCGAGCTGCAGGCGCAGCTCCGCACGGCGTTGCGCCTGGGCCTGGGCCGACTCGGGCGCCACCGCCGTGGGCGGGCTGTTCTTCATGTCGGCGAAGGAGGTGGTGGTCGTGGTGGTCGTCGTGCAGCCGGCGAGCACCAGTGCGGCCACCGCGGCGCAGCCCGGCAGCCAGCGCTGCAAGGGCCGTGACGCGGCCGGGGCGTGTTCTGTCATCGGTTCAATGCTCCTGCGTCGCATCGGCCGCCACGTCCGGGCGCACCTGGTGCAGCATCACGGTGCGCCGCTGCGCCATGCGCTCGGCCGCGCGGGTGCGGTCCTTCACGTCGCCGGCGAGCTGGCCGCAGGCGGCGTCGATGTCGTCGCCGCGCGTCTTGCGCACCGTGGTGACGATGCCGGCATCGCCCAGCGCACGGGCGAAGGCCTGCACGCGGGCTTGGGGCGAGCGCAGCAGGCCCGAGGCCGGGAACGGATTGAAGGGGATCAGGTTGAACTTGCACGACACGCCCTGCGACCGCACCAGGTCGACGAGCTGTTGCGCATGTTCGGGCTGGTCGTTCACGCCGTCGAGCATGCAGTACTCGAAGGTGATGAAGTCGCGCGGCGCATGCGCCAGGTAGCGCTTGCAGGCCGCGAGCAGTTCCTCGAGCGGGTACTTGCGGTTCAACGGCACGAGGTCGTCGCGCAGCGCATCGTTGGGCGCGTGCAGCGACACCGCCAGCGCGACCGGGCAGTCCTGGCCGAGCCGGTCGATCATCGGCACCACGCCGGAGGTCGACACCGTCACCCGGCGGCGCGACAGGCCGTAGGCGTTGTCGTCGAGCATGGTGCGCAGCGCGGGCACGAGCGCCGCGTAGTTCTGCAGCGGCTCGCCCATGCCCATCATCACGACATTGGAAATGATGCGTTCGTCACGCTGCAGGTGCTTGCGCAGGAAGTGCTCGGCGAACCACAGCTGGGCAACGATTTCGCCGGTGCTCAGGTTGCGGCTGAAACCCTGGTGGCCGGTGGAGCAGAAGCGGCAGCCCACCGCGCACCCGGCCTGGGACGACACGCACAGCGTGCCCCGGTCGTCCTCGGGAATGAAGACGGCCTCGACGGCATTGCCGTCGCCGACGTCGAACAGCCACTTGATGGTGCCGTCGGCGGACAGCTGCTGCGAGATGACCGGCAGCGCCGTCACGTGCGCCGCGCCGGCGAGCTTGCCGCGCAGCGACTTCGCCAGATCGGTCATCTGCTCGAAGTCGCTCGCGCCGCGCTGGTGGATCCAGCGGAACAGCTGCGTGGCGCGAAAGCGCTTCTCGCCGAGCGCCTCGCAGAACGCGGCCAGCCCCTCGAGGTCGAATTCGAGCAGGTTGGTGCGTGCGTTCATGCGGCGGCCCGGCGCTGGGGCGGGCTTACTTCAGGTTGGGGAAGAAGAACGCGATCTCGGCCTTGGCCGTCTCGGGGGCGTCCGAGCCGTGCACGGCGTTGGCGTCGATGCTGTCGGCGAAATCGGCGCGGATGGTGCCGGGCGCGGCCTTCTTGGGGTCGGTGGCGCCCATCAGGTCGCGGTTCTTGGCGATGGCGTTGTCGCCTTCGAGCGCCTGCACGAAGACCGGGCCGGAGACCATGAAGCCCACCAGGTCCTTGAAGAAGGGACGCTCCTTGTGCACGGCATAGAACTGCTCGGCCTGGGCCTGCGACAGCTGCATGTACTGTGCAGCGACGATCTTCAGGCCAGCGGCTTCGAAGCGGGAGACGATCTTGCCGATGACGTTCTTGGCGACGGCGTCGGGCTTGATGATGGAGAGGGTGCGTTCGATGGCCATGAGATGCTTTCTGAGCGGATGTTGATCTGGAATGGAGCTGCCGCACCGGCACGAAGTTGCATCGCCGCAGACGATGCCCGTGCCGGTCTTGACAAAGCCTTGTATTTTAACCGGGGCGAATGACCGATTCGCGCCATCCCGGTGCAAAAACCGCAGGCAGCCCCATGGCTTGCCCGCGCCGGTCGTCAGCGTGGGCGTGGACGCCGGCCGCGGCCACCGCCGCCGCCACCCGGGGTGCCGCCGCCACCGCCGCCACCGCCGGAGCCGCCGCGACGGGGATCCTTGCGCTGGCGCGAGAAGCTGTCGGCACCGATGTAGCCGAACGAGGTCTTCATCGGGTCGGGCTGTCCGCCCCCTGCCCCGCTTCCACCGCCGGCCTTGGGCCCGCGTTCACCGCCGCGCTTCTTCCTGCCGCCGGGGCCGGCGTTGCCGCCCTGCGGGTTGCCGCGCGTGGCCAGCGGATTGGGCTGGCGCGGCCCGTTGCCGCCACCACCGCCACCGCCACCACCCCCGCCGCCGGCGCCCTTGCCTGCGCCGCCGCGGCGGCGCTTCTTGCCGCGGTCGCTGGCGCCCCGGCCGGGGCCGTCATCACGCTGGCGCGGCGCCGGCATGTCGGCACCGGCGGCGTGCGTGAGGGCACGGATGTCGCGATCGTCCAGTTCCAGCCAGGCACCACGCCGCAGACCGCGCGGCAGCACCATGGCGCCGTAACGGATGCGGATGAGACGGCTCACGGCATGGCCCACGGCCTCGAACAGGCGGCGCACTTCGCGGTTGCGGCCTTCGGAGATGGTCACGCGGTACCACTGGTTCGAGCCCTCGCCCCCGCCGTCCTCGATGGTGCCGAACTGCGCCAGCCCGTCGTCGAGCCGCACACCGTCGAGCAGGCGCTGCTTCTCTTCGTTGCTCAGCGCGCCGAGCACGCGCACCGCGTACTCGCGTTCCAGTCCGAAGCGCGGATGCATCAGCCGGTTGGCCAGCTCGCCCGAGCTGGTGAAGAGCAGCAGGCCTTCGGTGTTCAGGTCCAGCCGGCCGACCGACTGCCACTTGCCCTGCATCAGCCGCGGCAGCTTGCGGAACACCGTGGGGCGGTTCTGCGGGTCGTCGTGCGTGACGACCTCGCCCACCGGCTTGTGGTACGCGATCACCCGCGGGGGCGGCGGAGCGATGCGGTAGCGGATCGGCTTGCCGTTGACCTTGACCTGGTCGCCGTACTGGATGCGCTGGCCGATGTGGGCCGGTTCGTTGTTGACGGAGATGCGGCCCTCGAGGATCAGGCGTTCCATCTCCAGGCGCGAGCCGAGGCCGGCCTGCGCCAGCACCTTGTGCAGTTTGGGCGCATCGGCCTGCGGCAGCAGCACGCGCTTGAGCGGCGCCACCTCGGGGCTGGTCTCGTCGGCGTCGAACTGGCCCGACACCACGTCGGCGAACTGGATGGGCTCCGGCGGCGGCGCGTCGCGCTGCTCGCGCTCGGCGGCGCGGCGGGCGCGGTCGAACTCGTCGTCGTCTTCGTCGTCCTCCTCGTCCTCGTCCTCGTCGTCGCCGTCCCGATCGTCGCTGTCGTCAAGAGGCTCGGGCGCTGCAGGAGCCGGCGGCGCATCCGAAGCGTCGTCAGCCGCAACGACCGGTTCGGGCAGGCCCGCAGCCTGTGCGTCGGCAATGGCCTCCGGGGCTTCGACGACCTCCGCCTTGGGTTTGCGCGGGCGGCGCTTGCGCACCGGCTCTGCCGGGACATCCGCCGTCGACTCCGCCGCTGTCTGCGCAGACCGGGCAGGCGTTGCGGCCACTTTGTCTTCTGATTCAGCAGGCGCACCGGAGGGGGGGACGTCGTCGTGGTCGGGGGCGCTCATGAGGGGGTTCCGGAAGAGGAGTCGATGGGGGAGGAGGAAAGTGGCGGCTCGTCGGCGGCAAGACCGGGTGCCGGCGTGGCGTCGACCTGTGCCGACGGCGCAGGCGCATGGCCTTGCGCGTCGACGGCAACCGCCACGGCCGCTTCATCGTGCGACGCGGCCTCGGCGGCCGCGTCGGCCTGCGCAGGCGCTGTCGGGTCGGCACCCTGCCCGCCGGTCTCGGCCTGGTCGGGCTCGCCGATCGGCAGGCCGGGCTGGTCGGCATCGCCGCCGCGTGCCAGCGCGGCCGCCATGGCCTGCGCATGCTGGGGCGCCTCGATCATCGGCAGCTGGTCGAGCGACCCGAGGCCCAGGTCGTCGAGGAATTGGCGCGTGGTGGCATAGAGCGCGGGGCGGCCCACGGTCTCGCGGTGGCCGATGACCTCGACCCACCCGCGGTCCTCGAGCTGCTTGAGGATCATCGAATTGATGGTTACGCCGCGGATGTCTTCCATGTCGCCGCGCGTGACGGGCTGGCGGTAGGCAATGATGGCCAGCGTCTCGAGGGCGGCCCGTGTATAGCGCGGAGGCTTTTCGGGGTGCAGGCGATCGAGGTGATCGCGCATCTCCGGCCGGCTCTGAAAGCGCCAGCCGGTGGCGACGTTGACCAGTTCCAGGCCGCGCTGCGACCAGTCGTCCTGCATCTCCTGCAGCAGCGACTTGATGGTGTCGGCGCCGAGCTCGTCGTTGAACAGCACGCGCAGTTCGCGCAGGGGCAACGGCTGGGCCGAACAGATCAAGGCGGTTTCAAGAATGCGCTTCGCATCCGCCGTATTCATGGTTCGCGGTGTCCGGGAAGAGGCGCCGCCAGAGGCGCACGTTCAGAACAGAGGGGATCGGCGAGGCGTTGCGGGCCAGAGCCGGCGAAGCAACGCGGTCCGGGCCCGAGGGGCGCCGGGACGGCAGGACACCGTCAGCCGGGATTGTAGTCCAGCCCCCAGGCGCGGGCCGCGTCGGCCAGGTCGTCCGGCACGGGCGAACGCAAGTCCAGCGCCTGCTGCGTGACGGGATGGACGAAGGCCAGCCGGTAGGCATGCAGGCCCTGGCGCGCCAGCCCGTTCGCGGGCGTGCCGCCGTAGGTCTCGTCGCCGACCAGCGGGTGGCCGATGGACGCCATGTGCACGCGGATCTGGTGCGTCCGGCCCGTCTCGAGCGTGCAGCGGACCAGGCAGCCGACGTCGTGGCTGCCCAGGGACTCGATCAGCGTGCGCGCCGGTTTGCCAGGGTGCTGCCGCAGGTCGACGACCGCCATGCGCAGGCGGTTGCGCAGATCCCGGCCGATCGCCGCGTCGACCTGACGAGCGGGCGCGCCCTCCCAGCGGCGATGCGCCAACGCCACGTATTGGCGGGTGACCTCGCGCGCCGCGATCATGCGCACCAGGGCCTCCATGGCCATCCGGCTGCGCGCAACCACCATCAGGCCGCTGGTGTCGCGGTCGAGCCGGTGGACGATGCCGGCGCGCGGCAACTGCGCGGCGCGCGGGTCGCGCGCCAGGAGACCGTTGAGCAGCGTGCCGCTCCAGTGGCCCGGCGCCGGATGCACCACGAGCCCGGCGGGCTTGTCGATCACGCACAGATGCTCGTCCTCGTGCACCACCACCAGCGGCATCGGTTCGGGCCGGAAGGCCTGGCTCTGCGGCGTCGGGCGCAGTTCCACCTGGCCGGCGTCTCCGACGCGCACGGTCGTGGAGGGCTTGCGCACGGCGCGGCCCTGCAATTGCACCGCGCCATCCTCGATGAGCTGCTGCAGGTAGCTGCGCGAGAACTCCGGAACCAGCAGCGCCAGGGCCCGGTCCAGCCGCTGGCCGTGCAGCGCCACGGCGATGGCGAAGGGCCGAACCTCGCTGCCTTCGGCGGCGTCGGCGCCCTCGTCCCCTTCCATCGCCGCGCCCTCGGGGTCCAGAGGGGGCGCCGATATAATTGGAAGGACCTGTTTCAAGAAAGCTGCCTCAGATGTTTCGCACCCAATTATCGGCCGTCCCCGTCTGGCTCGCCCTTGCAGCAGGGGTCGCCCTGACGGCCGGGTGCTCGTCGACCAAGGAAGACCGGACGGCGAACTGGAGTCCCAACCGACTCTATTCCGAGGCCAAGGAAGAAGCCGACGGCGGCTCCTACGACAAGGCCGTGCCGCTGTACGAAAAGCTCGAGGGCCGGGCCGCCGGAACGCCGCTCGCCCAGCAGGCGCAGCTGGACAAGGCCTACGCCCAGTACAAGGCCGGCGACCGCACCCAGGCCGTTGCGACGCTCGATCGCTTCATGAAGCTGCACCCGGCCAGCGCGGCACTGGACTATGCGCTGTACCTCAAGGGCGTGGTGAACTTCAACGACGACCTGGGCATGTTCTCGTGGCTCACGCGCCAGGACCTGTCGGAGCGCGACCAGAAGGCTGCCAAGGAATCGTTCCTCGCGTTCAAGGAGCTGGTGGAGCGCTTCCCCGATTCGCGCTATGCCAAGGATGCCCGCGACCGCATGCGCTACATCGTCAACTCGCTGGCGCAGTACGAGGTGCACGTGGCACGCTACTACTACTCGCGCGGCGCCTACCTGGCGGCCATCAACCGCGCGCAGATCGCGCTGGCCGACTACCGCGAGGTGCCCGCCCTGGAAGAGGCGCTCTACATCATGGTGCAGTCCTACGACGCGCTGGGCATGACCCAGCTGCGCGACGACACCAAGCGCGTGCTGACGACCAACTACCCCAACAGCGAATATCTGGTGAGCGGCTTCAAGCGCAAGGACGATCCGTGGTGGAAGCTCTGGTGAGCGCGCCCGCCCGGCGCACCACCTGACTCCGACGGCCGCCCTGTGCGGCCGTCGTGCTTTTTCATCGCCGGGCCGCCCCCAAAGATGAAAAGGCCCCCTTGGGGGGCAGCGGACCTCGCAAAGCGAGGGAGCGCGGGGGCCTTTTTCAGGGGGCCGGTACGAGCAGGTCGTCGAGCGCCGCGTCGAGCGCCTGGGCATCGTCCAGCCGGCGCATCGGCGGCAGCGCCTGCAGCAGGCGCCGGCCATAGCCCATCGCGGTGAGCCGCGTGTCGCACACGGCGAGCACGCCCCGGTCGCTCTCGCGCCGGATGAGGCGCCCGGCACCCTGCTTGAGCGCCACCGCCGCCTCGGGCACGAAATAGTCGTTGAACCCGCTGCGGCCCTGTGACTCCAGCCGCCGCGTGCGCGCCTCGACCAGCGGGTCGTTGGGCGGTGGAAAGGGCAGCTTGTCGATCACCACGAACTGCAGCGCATCGCCCGGCGCATCGAAGCCCTCCCAGAACGAGGCCGAGGCCACCAGCACGCAACCCCTGCGGCCGCCCGAGGCGCCCTCGCGGAAGCGTTCCATGAGCACCCGCTTGGGCAGCTCGCCCTGCACCAGCACCTCCAGGTCGGCGCCGCCGGTCTGCGCATGCTGGCGCATCAGCTCGCCGATGGAGCGCAGCGCGCGCAAGGTGGTGGTGAGCACGAGGGTGCGGCCGCCGAGTCGTTCGGCGCCATGCGCCGCGAGGCGGGCCACCTCGGCACTGTGCGAGGGATCGTTGGGCTTCGGAAAGCTGCGCGGCACGTAGAGCGCGGCCTGTTCGCCATAGTCGAAGGGGCTGCTCACGCGCAGGATCTGCGCCTCGCTCAGCCCGCAGGGCTCGGTGAACCAGCGCAGGCGCGGGTCGTCGCCCAGCGTGGCGGAGGTGAAGATCCACGCGCGTCCGTCGGCAGGCGCATCGCCCTCCTGCGGTGTGCGGTCGGTCTTGAGGACCCGCTTGCGTACCGCCTCGGCGATGTCCAGGGGCGACTCGACCAGGCGCAGCTGCGTGCCCACGTCCACCCAGCGCACCGCCTCCGGCGCGCAAGGCTGGGCAAGGCGCTCCGCGCGCTCGAGCATCTGGGCGGCGCGCTCGTACAACCGCACGAAGTCCGGGGCGATCTCGCTGACCGTGTCCAGGGCGTCGATCGCCCCTTTGATGCTGCGGCGCACTGCCTCCAGGCTCTCCTGCCACGGCGTGGCGGCGACGCCTTCGGGCGCCGGCCCGGCCCAGCGCAGCTTGGCGCCCGGCCAGGACTTGCCGACGGACAGGCGCAACTCGCGCGCGGCACGGTCCAGGTCCCCCACCACCTGCTGCCAGTCGACCAGGCCGCGCGCGTGCTGCAGCCCCGCGGCCAACACGTCGCGCGCGAAGTCGAGCACCTGGCCCGTGCCCAGTTGCAGTCCGAGGAACTGCACGCCGGTCTCGTTGAGCTGGTGCGCCTCGTCGAAGACCACCACGCGCACGCTGGGCAGCAGCTCGGCCATGCCCGACTCGCGCACGGCGAGGTCCGCGAAGAAGAGATGGTGGTTGATGACCACCACGTCGGCGGCCAGCGCCTCGCGCCGCGCGAGGTTCACATGGCAGGCCTTGAACTGCGGGCACTGCGCGCCGAGGCAGTTGTCGCGCGTGGAGGTCACCAGCGGGATGACCGGCGAGCGCTCGTCCAGGCCAGGCAGCTCGGCCAGGTCGCCCGTGCGGGTGCCCAACGACCACTGCTCGATCTTGCCCAGGGTGCGGGCCATGCCGCGCTCCACACCGGCGTCGTGCCGGGCCAGCCCGAGGCGGTGCAGGCACAGGTAGCTCGCGCGTCCCTTGAGCAGGGCGGTCTTCAGCGGCAGCCCGAGCGCCTCGACCAGGCGCGGCAGGTCGCGGCCGAAGAGCTGGTCCTGCAGGGCTTTGGTGGCCGTCGACAGCAGCACGCGCTCGCCGCTGAGCAGCGCCGGCACGAGGTAGGAAAAGGTCTTGCCCACACCGGTGCCGGCCTCGACCACGAGCACGCCGCCTTGGTCGATGGTGTCGGCCACCGCCAGCGCCATCTGCGTCTGGCCGCCGCGCACGCGGAAGCGCTCGGCCGCGCGCGAAAGCACGCCGTCCTCGGCAAAAGCGCCCTCGACCTCGTCGCGCAGCGGCATCAGGCGGGCTCGGGCGGTACCAGCAGTCGCTGGGTCTTCTGGATCTCGTCGCGCAGCGCGAGGCGGCGCTTCTTCAGCCGGCGCAGCAGCAGTTCGTCTTGCGGACGCGCTTCGCCCAGGCGGTCGATGCTGGCATCGAGGTCGGCATGCTCGATGCGCAACTCGATCAGCCGGCGCGACAGGGAATGAAGATCGGAATCCAAAGGGGGTCGTCGGCGTGCAAAGAGACCACCGACGTTCAACTGATAATACGCGCTCCTCCGCCCTGCTCCGGCCCTGTGCGCGCGCGTGCCGTGCGCCCTCACCGCCCTCTTCCTCCCCGATGCCCCGAGGCTTTCGACTCACCGCGGCCACCGGCCTTCATCAAGGCGACCGGCCCTACCAGCAGGACCAGGTCATGCTGATCGCCCACCCGCGCGTGCCAGGCTGTGTCCTGGCCGTGGTGGCCGATGGCATGGGTGGGCGCAGCGGGGGCCGCAAGGCGTCGGACCAGGTGCTGCTCACCGCGCGGCAACTCTTCGAGCGCTATGCGCCCGACCTGCAGCCGGCGTCGGCACTGCTGCGCCAGACCGTGGAGGACGCGCACACGGTCATCAAGCTCACGGCGATCTCGAGCGAGCAGGAGCCGCACAGCACGGTGGCGGCCTTCCTGATCAATCCGCGGGGTAACGGCGCGTGGATCCACGCCGGCGACTCGCGCATCTACCTGTTCCGCAAGGGCCGCCTGGTGCAGCGCACGCGTGATCATTCCTACGTGGAAGTGCTGGTCGAGCGTGGCGAACTGAGCGAGGAAGAAGCGACGCGCCACCCGCAGGCCAACATCCTGGTCGGCTGCCTGGGTATGCGCGCGACGCCGCCGCCCATCGACGTGCACGAGATGGAGGCCCTCGGCGCCGGCGACGCGCTGCTGGCCTGCAGCGATGGCCTGTGGCACTACTTCACGCCTGAAGAATTGGGGGCCGTGATCGCCGAACAGTCGCCGCGCGAGGCCGTGGCGCTGCTGGTGTCGGAAGCCCGCCGACGGGCGCACGGCACGGGCGACAACCTCTCGCTGGCCCTGCTCAAGCTCGAGGCGCTGCCCAGCCCCTCCGCCTGATCCCGCTCAGGGCGCCGGCAGCGGCGCGGCAGGCGGCTTGGTCTGGTTGGCGTTTCGGCGGTCGCGCTCGGCACGGCGGCGTTCCGCCGCGGCCTGCTTGCGCTGGTAGCGGTCGAGTTGCGCGGGGGCCTGGGCCGCCCGGGTGGCCGCCTTGGCCTCGTCCTGTCCGTGGTGCTGCTGCTTGTTCTCGAAGGCCTGCTCGCGCTGCTGCACCTGCGCCGCGGTGTTGGCGCGGCTCTGGGCATGGTCGGCTGCACGCTGCTCGCGGTCGCTCTGGGCGCGGCGCGCCTGCTCCTGCTGCTCGGGGCGGTCCTGCGTGCGCGGGGTGGCCTGCTTCTCGTCCAGCCGCTTGAGCTGCTCGGCACCGCGGCGCTTGCGCTCGATGTCGTTGATGGCCGTTTCCTGGCGCTTCAGGTCGTCGGTCTGCGCACGGCGGCGGGCCCGCAGGTCGCGCAGGCAGTTGTCGACGGCAAAACGCTGGTAGCAGGCCGCCTGCTCCTGCTGAAAGCGCGCTTCGACGGCCTTGCGCTCGGCGGCGATGCGATCGCGTTCGGACTGGTAGTTCTTCGGCGCCGGCGTCCCGCCGGGCGTGGCGGCAGGGGCGGGCTGGGCATGGGCCAGGCCGAGGCCCAGCGCGAGCACCAGCAAGAAGGCCAGGGAAGAACGCAGGATCATGTGAGGCGGGTATCGACGGTGCGGCGCTCCAGCGCCAGGAATTCGGTCGACTGCATCTCGTTCAGGCGCGACACGGTGCGCGGAAACTCGTGGGACAGCGGGCCTTCGGTGTACAACGCCTCGGGCGGGACCGCGGCCGACATGATGAGCTTCACACGCCGATCGTAGAACACGTCCACCAGCCAGGTGAAACGCCGCGCCTCCGAGGCCATGCGCACCGGCATGTGAGGCACGTCGGACAGCAGCACGGTGTGGAACTGGCTCGCGATCTCGAGGTAGTCGTTCATCGAGCGCGGGCCGCCGCACAGGGTCTTGAAGTCGAACCACACGACGCCGCCGGCGCGCCGGCGGGCGCGGATCTCTCTCTGCTCGATGTGCAGGATCGGGCTGTCGTCGCCCTTCTCCGCCAGCTTGTCGAACAGGTGGCGCAACTCCTTCTCGGCGGCTGCGTCGTTGGGCGTGAGGTACAGCCGCGCCTGCTCCAGCGTGCGGCGCCGGTAGTCGGTGCCGTTGTCGACGTTGATGACTTCCAGCTTGCGATTGAGCAGTTCGATGGCCGGCAGGATGCGGTCGCGGTGCAGGCCGCCCGGGTAGAGGTCGTCCGGCTTGAAGTTGGACGTGGTGACGAAGCCCACCCCGTTGTCGAACAGCGCCACCAGCAGACGGTGCAGGATCATCGCGTCCGTGATGTCCGCGACGTGGAACTCGTCGAAGCAGATCAGCTTGAAGCGCTTGGCAATGCGCCTGCCCAACTCGTCGAGCGGGTTCTGGATGCCCTGCAGCTCCGCGAGTTCGCGGTGCACCTCGCGCATGAACTCGTGGAAGTGCAGGCGCGTCTTGCGGTTCAGCGGCACGGCATTGAAGAAGCAGTCCATCAGGAAGCTCTTGCCGCGGCCCACCCCGCCGTACATGTAGACCCCGCGCGGGATCTCCGGCCGGTGGATCAGCTTCTTGAACGCGTTGGAGCGCTGCGTCTTGTACTCGGCCCATTCGCGGGCGCAGCGGTCCAGCGCCTCGACCGCGCGCAGTTGCGCGGGGTCGCTCTGGTAGCCGCGCTGCTTGAGCTCGGCTTCGTAGGCTTGCTTGACGGAAATCACCGGGGCGCGGGCGCGGCGAAGCTGCCATGAAGCCCCTGGCTGCTCGCCCGCACCGGGCGGGCACTGCAGCCCGACTTCATCCGAACTTCGCCGACGGTCCGATCAGAAGTTCAGCGTGCGCTTGTCCACGGCCAGCGCCGCTTCCTTGGTCGCCTCCGACAGCGAGGGGTGCGCATGGCAGATGCGTGCGATGTCCTCGCTGCTCGCCTTGAACTCCATCGCCACGACGGCTTCCGAGATCAGCTCGCTGACCTGCGGACCGACCATGTGCACGCCGAGGATCTCGTCCGTCGCCGCATCGGCCAGGAACTTGACCATGCCCGTCGTGTCGCCCAGCGCACGAGCGCGGCCGTTCGCCAGGAAAGGGAAGGTGCCGGCCTTGTAGGCGCGTCCGCTGGCCTTGAGCTGCTGCTCGGTCTGGCCGACCCACGCGATCTCGGGGCTGGTGTAGATGACCCAGGGAATGGTGTTGAAGTTGACGTGCCCGTGCTGGCCGGCCATGCGCTCGGCCACGGCCACGCCCTCTTCCTCGGCCTTGTGGGCCAGCATCGGGCCGCGCACCACGTCGCCGATCGCCCAGACGCCCGGCAGGTTGGTCTTGCACTCGTCGTCGACCACGATCGCGCCGCGGTCGTCAAGCTTCAGGCCCACCGCTTCGGCGTCGAGGCCGATGGTGTTGGGCACGCGGCCGATGGAGACGATCAGCTTGTCGACCTCCAGCGTCTGCGCTTCGCCCTTGGCGTTGGTCCAGGCGATCGACACGCCCTTCTTGCCCGACTTGATTTCGCCGACCTTCACACCGAGCTCGATCTTCAGGCCCTGCTTGTCGAAGGCCTTCTTGGCTTCCTTCGCGATCTGCTCGTCGACGGCACCGAGGAAGGTGGGCAACGCCTCGAGCACCGTCACCTCGGCGCCAAGGCGGCGCCACACCGAGCCCATTTCCAGGCCGATCACGCCGGAGCCGATCAACGCCAGCTTCTTGGGCACGGCGCCGATGCGCAGCGCGCCGTCGTTCGACAGGATGTTCTCCTCGTCGAAGGGCGCGCCGGGCAGCGCACGTGCATTGGAGCCCGTAGCCAGGATGATCTGCTTGCCGACGATGGATTCCTCGGCCGCACCGGTCACCTTGATCTCGTAACCCGCATCGGACGCCTTCACGAAGGCGCCGCGTCCGTGGAAGAAGGTGATCTTGTTCTTCTTGAACAGGTACAGGATGCCGTCGTTGTTCTGCTTCACGACCGCGTCCTTGCGCGCCAGCATCTTGGCCACGTCCAGGCCGAGGCCCTTGACCTCGATGCCGTGCTCGGCGAAGTGCTTGCCCGCGTGCTCGTAATGCTCGGAGGACTGCAACAACGCCTTCGAGGGGATGCAGCCCACGTTCGTGCAGGTGCCGCCCGGCGCGGGCTTGCCGTCCTTGTTCTTCCACTCGTCGATGCAGGCGACGTTGAAGCCCAACTGCGCGGCGCGGATGGCGGCGATGTAGCCGCCAGGGCCGCCGCCGATGACGATGACGTCGAATTGCTTGGTATCAGCCATTAGCCTCGTCCTCAGATGTCGAAGAGCAGGCGCGACGGATCTTCCAGCGCATCCTTCATCGCCACCAGGCCCAGCACGGCTTCGCGGCCGTCGATGATGCGGTGGTCGTAGCTCATCGCCAGGTAGTTCATCGGGCGGATGACGATCTGGCCGTTCTCGACCACGGCGCGGTCCTTGGTCGCGTGCACGCCCAGGATGGCCGACTGCGGCGGGTTGATGATCGGGGTCGACAGCATCGAACCGAAGGTGCCGCCATTGGAGATGGAGAAGGTGCCGCCGGTCATCTCTTCGATGCCGAGCTTGCCTTCCTGCGCCTTCTTGCCGAACTCGGCGATCTTCTTCTCGATGTCGGCGAAGCTCATCTGGTCGGCATTGCGCAGGATCGGCACCACCAGGCCGCGCGGCGAACCGACAGCGATGCCGATGTCGAAGTAGCCGTGGTAGACGATGTCGTTGCCGTCGACCGAGGCGTTGAGCACCGGGTACTTCTTGAGAGCGTGCACCGCCGCCTTGACGAAGAAGCTCATGAAGCCCAGCTTGGTGCCGTGCTCCTTGGTGAAGGCGTCCTGGAACTTCTTGCGCAGGTCCATCACCGGGGCCATGTTGACCTCGTTGAAGGTGGTCAGGATGGCGTTGGTCGATTGCGACTGCAGCAGGCGCTCTGCGATGCGGGCGCGCAGGCGGCTCATCGGCACGCGCTCCTCGGGGCGATCGCCCAGGTCCTGGCCCTTGGGTGCAGCGACCTGCGGCAGTGCGGCCTTCGGCGCGCTGGCCGGGGCCTGCACCGCGGGGGCCTTGGCGGCAGCGCCACCGGCCACGGCGCCCAGCACGTCGCCCTTGGTCACGCGGCCGTCCTTGCCGGTGCCAGCAACGTCGCCGGTGCTGAGGTTGTTGTCGGCCAGCAGCTTGGCGGCTGCCGGCATGGCGACGTCGGACTTGGCGCCGCCCGTGGCAGCGGGGGCGGCAGCGGCCGGCGCAGGCGCCGCGGCAGCCGGGGCCGGCGCAGCGGCCGGTGCGGGCGCGGCGGCACCGGCCTTGGCCTCGGTATCGATCTTCGCGATCAGTTGATCGGCCACCACGGTGGCGCCGTCGCCCTGGACGATCTCGGAGAGCACCCCGGCCGCAGGCGCCGGCACTTCGAGCACGACCTTGTCGGTCTCGATCTCGATCAGGATCTCATCGACGGCAACGGCCTCGCCGGCCTTCTTCTTCCACTGGAGCATCGTGGCCTCGGCCACGGATTCGGACAACTGGGGAACCTTGACTTCAACGATGGACATTTTTTATCTCTGTCTGTTCATGTTCTGGGGAGCGGTACCGGCGCGGGGCTCGGCGCAACTGGACGCGGGCCGGCGCACGACGCACCGGCCCGCTGCCCGTCTTACTTGGTCAGCACGAAACCCTTCAGCTTGCCGAAGGCGCCGTCGACCAGCGCCTTCTGCTGTTCCTGATGCAGGTGCGAGTAGCCGACCGCCGGCGAGGCCGACGCGGCACGGCCGGCGTAGCCCAGCTTCTGCCCATCGAGCATGTTCTCGTGGATGTAGTGCTGCACGAAGAACCAGGCACCCTGGTTCTGCGGCTCGTCCTGGCACCAGACGATCTCGGTCGCGTTGGCGTACTTCTTGATCTCGGCCGCGAAGGCCTTGTGGGGGAAGGGATAGAGCTGCTCGACGCGCAGCACGGCCACGTCGTCGATGCCCTTCTCCTCGCGCTTCTTGGCCAGGTCGTAGTACACCTTGCCCGAGCAGGCGACGATGCGCTTGACCTTGTCGGCCTTGAGCTCCTTGGTGTCGGGGATGACGGTCTGGAAACCGCCCTTGATGAACTCCGACAGCGGCGAGGTCGCGTCCTTGTTCCGCAGCAGCGACTTCGGCGTCATGATGACCAGCGGCTTGCGCAGGTTGCGGATCTGCTGGCGGCGCAGCACATGGAAGATCTGGCTGGCCGTGGTCGGCTGCACCACCTGCATGTTGGTGTCGGCCGCGAGCTGCATGAAGCGCTCCAGGCGGGCCGAGCTGTGCTCGGGGCCCTGCCCTTCGTAGCCGTGCGGCAGCATCAGCGTCAGGCCGTTCACGCGGCCCCACTTCACTTCACCCGATGCGATGAACTGGTCGATCACCACCTGGGCGCCGTTGACGAAGTCGCCGAACTGCGCTTCCCAGACCACGAGCGTGCTCGGGTCGTTCGAGGCATAGCCGTACTCGAAGGCCAGCACGGCCTCTTCGGACAGGATCGAATCGATGACGACGAACGGCGCCTGGTTCTCGGCCACGTTCTGCAGCGGCACGTAGGTACCTTCGTCGAACTTCTCGCGGTTCTGGTCGTGCAGCACCGCGTGGCGGTGCGTGAAGGTGCCACGGCCGGAATCCTCGCCCGACAGGCGCACCGGGTAGCCGCTGGCCACCAGCGAGGCGAAGGCCATGTGCTCGCCCATGCCCCAATCGACGTTGACGTCGCCGCGGCCCATGGCGGCGCGGTCGTCCAGCACCTTCTTGACCAGCGGATGCACGGTGAAGCCGGCCGGCACCGTGGTGATCTTGTCGGCCAGGCGCTTCCACTCGGCCAGCGGGATCGCCGTGTCGGCGGCGTCGGTCCACTTCTTGTTGAGGTAGGGGCTCCAGTCGACCGCGTACTTGCTCTTGAAGTTGGTCAGCACCGGGTCGGAGGTGTTCTTGCCGGCGTCGAAGGCAGCGCGCTGCGCCTTGACCATGTCGTCGCCGAGCGTGTCGCCCAGGCCCTGCGCAGCCAGCTTGTCGGCGTACAGCTTGCGCGTGCCGGGGTGGGCCGCGATCTTCTTGTACATCAGCGGCTGGGTGAGCGAGGGGGTGTCCTGCTCGTTGTGGCCCAGCTTGCGGAAGCAGACGATGTCGACCACCACGTCCTTGTTGAACTCCTGGCGGTACTCGAGTGCGAGCTGCGTGCACAGCACCACGGCCTCGGGATCGTCGCCGTTCACGTGCAGGACCGGCGCGTCGATCATCTTGACCACGTCGGTGCAGTACAGCGTCGAGCGGCTGTCGCGCGGGTCGCTGGTGGTGAAACCGATCTGGTTGTTGATGACGATGTGGACCGTGCCGCCGGTGTAGTAGCCACGGGTCTCGGCCAGGGCCAGGGTTTCCATCACGACGCCCTGGCCGGCGAAGGCCGCGTCGCCGTGCACCAGCACGGGCAGGACCTGGTCGCCTTCCTTGTCGCCACGGCGGTCCATGCGGGCGCGCACGGAACCTTCGACGACCGGGTTCACGATCTCGAGGTGCGACGGGTTGAAGGCCAGCGACAGGTGCACCGGGCCGCCGGAGGTGCTGACGTCGGAGCTGAAGCCCTGGTGGTACTTCACGTCGCCGCTGGGCAGGTCTTCGGGCGCGGTGTGGTCGAACTCGGCGAACAGGTCCTTGGGCATCTTGCCCAGGGTGTTCACCAGCACGTTCAGGCGGCCACGGTGGGCCATGCCGATCACGATCTCCTGCACGCCCTTCTCGCCGGCGCGGTTGATGAGTTCGTCCATCGAGACGATGAAGCTCTCGCCGCCCTCGAGCGAAAAGCGCTTCTGGCCGACGTACTTGGTGTGCAGGAAGCGCTCCAGGCCTTCCGCGGCCGTGAGGCGGTCGAGCACGCGCTTCTTCTGCTCGTTCGTGAGCTTGGGATTGGTGCGGGCGCTCTCGAGCTTCTGCTGCCACCAGCGCTTCTGCGCCTGGTCGGTGATGTACATGTACTCGGACCCGATGGTGCCGCAGTACGTTTCACGCAGCGCGTTCAGCAGCTCGCGCAGGGACATGGTGTCCTTGCCGAAGAAGGTGTTGCTGGTGTTGAAGACTGTTTCGAGGTCGGCGTCCGAGAAGCCGTAGAAGGACGGCTCGAGTTCCGGAATGGCCGGGCGCTCGGTGCGCTTGAGCGGATCGAGGTCGGCCCAGCGGGCGCCGACGTTGCGGTAGGCGGCGATCAGCTGCTGGACGGCGGTGCGCTGGCGGCCCAGTTCGGAATCGGCGCCGCTGGCCTGTACGACCTTGGTGGTGCCCTGCTTGGCACGCTCGGCGAATGCGTTGATGACCGGGAGGTGAGGCACGTCCTTCGTGTTGCTGCCGTCGGTGGCAGGCACGTGCTGGAGTGCGTCGAAGTAGGAGCGCCAGTTGTCGGGCACGCTGCCCGGGTTGGCGAGGTAGTTCTCGTACATCTCTTCGACATAGGGCGCGTTGCCGCCGAAGAGGTAGGAGTTGCCCTGATAGGCAGTGTAGACCGTGGATGGAGACGAAGAATCGCTCATGTTCCGCTGACCTCCGCTTCCCTGGAGGAAGCATTAGCTGGTTTGAAAACCTTCCGCGACACGGCTGAACCGATTGGCGGATGCGACTGTGGCTGGGGAAGGGCCGAGTACCTTCGCATTGTGCCACGTCAAGCATATGACGCCGGACGGCGCCCAATACAAGCGTCGGCAGCGCAGTCATCCGCGCGCAGGAGTCGGCAATTCTTGGCACTCGGGCGCACGGCGGCAACCGGGATGACCCGGCCCGAACTCAGCCCGCCGCCACGGCGGCGCGCACGGCCTGCAAGGTGGCCGGATCGTCGAGCGTGGTCAGGTCGCCCGGGTCGCGCTGCTCGCACACCGCCTGGATCGCACGGCGCAGCAGCTTGCCGCTGCGCGTCTTGGGCAGGCCGGGCACGAAGCGCACGCGCGCCGGCCGGGCCAGCGCGCCGAGGTCGTCGGCCACGCGCTTCATGATCTCGCCTTCGAGCTTCAGCGCCTCGGCGCTGTCGGTCGCTGCGTTGCCTGTCTTGGGTACCACGAAGGCCATGGCGACCTGCCCCTTGAGCGCGTCGGCCACGCCCACCACCGCCACCTCGGCCACGTTGGCATGGCCGGAGATGGCCTCCTCGATCTCGCGCGTGCCCAGGCGATGCCCGGCCACGTTGATCACGTCGTCGGTGCGCCCCAGGATGTAGTAGTAGCCGTCCTCGTCGCGGATGCCCCAGTCGAAGGTGGAGTACACGAGCTTGCCGGGGATGCTCTTCCAGTAGGTGTTGACGAAGCGCTCGTCGTCGCGCCACACGGTCTGCATGAAGCCCGGCGGCGTCGGGCCCTCGATCACGACCACGCCCTTCTCGTTGGGCGCGGTGAGCTCCTCGCCCGTGGTCTCGTGCACGATCTTCACCTTGTAGCCGTACATCGCGATGCCCGGGCTGCCGAACTTTGCCGGCCGGCCCTCCACGCCGCCCGGCAGCGTGATGATGGGCCAGCCCGATTCGGTCTGCCAGTAGTTGTCGATGATCGGTACGCCCAGGCCGTCGCTGATCCAGCGCGCCGTGGGCTCGTCCAGCGGCTCGCCGGCCAGGAAGAGCGCCCGCAGGCTCGACAGGTCGTATTTCTTGAGCAGCGCCGGGTCCTGCTTCTTGAGCACGCGCACGGCCGTGGGCGCGCTGAACATCACCGTCACCTTGTATTTCTCGACTAAGTGCCACCAGATGCCGCCGTCGGGCTGGCGGTCCATGCCCTGGGTCGGCAGGCCCTCGTACATGATCGTCGCCATGCCGGCGATCAGCGGCCCGTAGACGATGTAGCTGTGGCCCACCACCCAGCCGATGTCGCTGGTGGAGAAATAGGTTTCGCCAGCCCTGCCGTCGAAGATGTGCTTCATGCTGGCCGCCAACGCGACCGCGTAGCCGCCCACGTCGCGCTGCACGCCCTTGGGCTTGCCGGTGGTGCCGCTGGTGTAGATGGTGTAGCTGATGTCGGTGGCATCCAGCCAGGTGCAGGGCACCACCGCCTGGGCGTGTTTCTGGCTGGCGGCGCTTGCCAGATGGTCGCGGCCCGCTGTCAATTCCATCGGAGCCAGACCCCGGTCGTGCAGCAGCACGGCCGAGGGCTTGTGCCTGGACAGCCGGATCGCCTCGTCCAGCAGTGGCTTGTACGGCACCACCTTGCCGCCGCGCGAACCGGCATCGGCGCTGACGACGACCTTGGGCTCCGCGTCCTCGATGCGCGAGGCCAGCGATCCACTGGCGAAGCCGCCGAACACCACGCAGTGGATGGCGCCGATGCGCGCGCAGGCCAGCATGGCGAACGCGGCCTCGGCAACCATGGGCATGTAGATGAGCACGCGGTCGCCGCGCTGCACGCCAAGCTCCAGCAGGACGGCCGCCGTGCGCTGCACCTCGGCATGCAGTTCGCGAAAGCTGTAGCTGCGCTCGCTGCCAGTCTCGGTCGAAATGGCGATGAGCGCCGGCTGGTCGGCGCGTTCGGCCAGGTGCCGGTCGATCGCGTTGTGGCACAGGTTGGTCTGACCGCCCACGTACCAGCGGTAGAACGGCGGCCGGCTGGCGTCCAGGATCTGCGTGGGCGCCTGGTGCCAGTCGATGAGGCGAGCCTGCTCGGCCCAGAAGGCCTCGGGCTGGTCCGTGGAACGGCGATAGAAATCCTCGTAGCGGCTCATCGGTCGTGTCTCCTTGTTCTGGCGGCGAAGGTTCGCCCGGCCGACTTGCACCGCGCTGACGCCTTTCGCCGTCAGGACGGCATTCCAAGCCTTTTCTTGATCTCGCTCAACCGGCACGCTGGCGGGCCGGCCACGACCGTTGCGCTCAGCGGATCAGGGCCTGCCAGTCCCTGAACGCCGGATGCTCGGCCGTGCGCAGCCACTCGAAGCCCACCATCTCGGTCGTCACCAGCTCGGCGCCGGCACCGGCCAGGCGGTCGAAGGCGGCGTCGCGGTTGCGCTCGGTGCGCGAGCTGCAGGCGTCGGTCACGACCCACACCTCGAACTCGTCCTCGAGCAGATCGAGCGCCGTCTGGAGCAGACAGACATGCGCCTCGCAGCCGGCCACGACGACGGTGTTGCGCTCCTCGGCCGGGGCTGCGGGTTTCTGCAGGTGCTTGGGCAGGCTGCGCGCGTTGCCGCGTGGCGCCTGCGGCGCCGCCGGCGGGCGCAGCCACTCGCCCAGGCCCTCTTCCACGCCGCTGAAGTGCATCTTGGCCAGGGTCTTGCGGCACAGGCCGCGGATCTCGGCCGGGTTTTCCCCGAGCTTGGAGGGGTTCTGTTCCGTGCCCCAGGCCGGCACCTCCAGCAGCTTCGCGAGTTGGGCCAGCCGGATCGCGTTGCGCAGCACCGGCTCGGCGTCGAAGATGGCTGGCATGAGGCGGGACTGGTAGTCGACCAGCACGAGTTGGGATTGGGAGGCGTCGAGCAGCATGGAATCAGGCAAAGGCGAAGCGAAGCCGGCACCCTACCACCGAACCGGCGCCGCGCCCGGCGGACTTGGAGCGAACGCACTTCGATGCTGAAATGCCCCGACAACAGCAGGAGACACGTTTGAACGCTCCCCACGCCACGGCCGCGCTCATGACGGGCGATGACTACCGCGAATCGCTGCGGCGCCTGAACCCCACCGTCTACGTCGACGGCCGGCTGATCGACTCCATCGCCGACGCGCCTGCGCTGCAGCCCGGCATCAACGCCATCGCCCTCACCTACGACTTTGCGCACCGGCCCGAGTACGCGCCCCTGATGACGGCCGTGCAGCACACCAGCGGCCGCCGGGTCAACCGCATGACCCACATCGACACCGGCAGCGGCGACCTGCTCAACAAGCTCGAGGCGGTGCGGCTCATCTGCCACGAAACGGGCTGCGCCCAGCGCTACCTCACGCACGACGCGCTCAACGCCATCGCACAGGTGTCGGCCCGGCTCGACGATGCCGCCGGGAGCAGCGCCCACACAGAGCGCTTCACCGAGTACCTGCACCGCGTGCAGGATCAGGACCTGACGCTGGGCGTGGCCATGACCGATGCCAAGGGCGACCGCAGCCGCCGCCCGCACCAGCAGGCCAACGTGGACAGCTACGTGCACGTGGTCGAGCGCAATGCCGTGCACAACGGGCAACGCGGCATCGTCATCAGCGGCACCAAGGCCATCGTGACCGGGGCGCCCTACGTGCACGAGCTGCTGGTGATGCCCTGCCGCGCGATGGGCCGGGAAGACGCCGAGTTCGCCGTCTGCTGCGCCGTGCCGCTGGACGCGCCAGGTCTGACCATCGTGGCCCGCCCCGCCGGCCGGCCCGGCGAGAAGCTCGAGCACGGCGATGCGCTCTTCAGCCGCCGCTATGGCCAGAGCACCGGCGTGTGCATCTTCGACCGCGTCTTCGTGCCCGAGGACCGCGTCTTCTACGACGGCAGCGGCGGCAGTTGGGAGCACAGCAGCCACCTCACCTACAGCTACGCCACGCACCACCGCCACAGCTGCATCGGCGCGAGGGCCGGCTTCGGCGACCTGCTCATCGGTGCCGGCGCGCTGATGTGCGAGGCCAACGGATTCGACCCCGGCCAGGAGACGCACCTGCGCGAGCAGATGGTCGAGCTCATCACCATCACCGAGAGCTTCTTCGCCTGCGGCGTGGCCGCCAGCGTGTATGCCAAGGCCGACCCGCACTGCGCCGTCTTCATGCCGGAACCGGTGTTCGCGAACATCGGCAAGCTGCTGCTGGCCACGAAGATCTACGACATGCACCGCATCGCGCACTACGTGAGCGGCGGGCTCATCGTCACCCTGCCCGGCCCCGACGAGGACCACAACCCCGAAACCGCCGGGCGCCTCGCGGACCTGCTGCGCGCCAATCCCGACGTGCCGTACGAGCAGCGCATCGAGACCGCGCGCTTCATCGAGGACCTCACGGCCGGCTACCAGGGCGGCTGGTACAGCACCATCAGCCTGCACGGCGGCGGATCGCCCGCGGCGATGAAGCAGGAGATCTGGCGCCACTACCCGGTCGGCTCCAAGGTCGAGCTGGTGGAACGGCTGCTGGAGCGCGGTATCGCCGGCGACGGCTCGGCTGCCGCTGCGCCGCACGACCCCGCCCGCGCCATCACGCGCAACCGCCAACCCGGCCGCTGCTGCGACGCGGGCTGCGCGCCGCCGGGCCAGCCGGTGATGGTGGACCTCCCTGCGCCGGGTCGCGCCCCGCGCTGACGGTCGCCGCCCGGCAGGCCGGCATACTGCGCCGATGCCGCATCGCCGCCGATTCGGACTGATTTCCGCCGCCACCGCTGCGCTCGCCGCGGCGGGCGTGCCGGGCTGCGGCTGGCTGCCGCGCGAGCCCGTGGCGCCGATGCCGGTGCGGCGCTTCGCCTCCGCCTGCGGCCGCCGCGTCGACACGCTGCTGGTGCTGCTGCCCGGCCGGGGCATGGGCTTGGGCGAACTCGAGCGGGAAGGCTTCGTCGAGGCCGTCCGGGCACGTCAGCTGGCCGTCGACCTCGTGCTGGCCGACGCCCACCTGGCCTATTACAAGAACAGGACGGTGGTGCAGCGCCTGCACGACGACGTGGTGGCACCGGCACGTGCCGAGGGCTACCGGCAGGTGTGGTTGGCCGGCATCTCACTGGGCGGACTGGGCGCGCTGATCTACGCCGATGAACACCCAGGCGACGTTGCGGGCACCTTGCTGCTGGCGCCCTACCTCGGCGAGCCCGAGGCGACCCAGGCCATTGCCGCCGAGGGCGGCCTGATGCGCTGGGACGCGCCCCGGGGCGCACTGCCGGACGGGGCCCTCGACCTGCGGCTGTGGCGCAGCCTGCAGGGCCGGCTCCGCCCGCAAGGCATCCGGCCTTCGCCACTGTTCCTGGGCTACGGACTGCAGGACCGCTTGGCCCCGAGCCACACGCTGCTGGCACAGGCGCTGCCGCCGACGCAGGTATTCACAGCCCCGGGCGGTCACGACTGGAATCCTTGGCTGGGACTCTGGCAGCGCCTGCTGGACGCGGCGCCGCTGCCACGCTGCGCGCCCTAGCGCAGGCGGCATCGAATGCATGGCTGCGGGCGAGACGTCAGCGGATGCGCGCGCCCGACCCGGGATGCGACGTTTCAGCGCGGCTGAAGCCGGATCAGCTTGCCGTCCTGTGCGTCGGTCAGCACATAGAGCAGGCCGTCGGTCCCCTGGCGGACGTCACGGATGCGCGCGCGGCCGTCTTCCAGCAGCTTGTGCTCGGCCACCACTTTGCCGTCCTTGAGTTCAATCCGATCGAGGTAGCCGAACTTGAGCGAGCCGACGAACAGGTTGCCCTTCCATGCGGCACCGTAGCGGTCGCTGGTCAGGAAAGCCATGCCCGAGGGTGCGATGGACGGCACCCAGTACTTGAGCGGCTGCTCCATGCCGGCCTTGGCCGTGATGCCCTCCCCGATCTTGCCGCCGCCGTAGTTTTCGCCGTAGGTGATCACCGGCCAGCCGTAGTTGCGACCGGCCTGCGGCACGTTGATCTCGTCACCGCCTTGCGGGCCGTGCTCGTGCATCCAGAACCTCCCGTCCGGGCCGAGGGTCGCACCCTGCCCGTTGCGATGGCCGTAGCTCCAGATCTCGGGCAGCGCGCCGGCACGGTTCGTAAAGGGGTTGTCCGCTGGTGGCCTGCCGTCCTTCTGGAGGCGGATCACCTTGCCGAGATGGTTGTCCAGCGTCTGGGCGTCCTCCTTCCGGCTGAAGCGGTCCCCCAGGGTCATGAACAGCGTGCCGTCGGGCATCTCGACGATGCGGCAGCCGAAGTGGGCGCGGCTGGCCACCTTGGGCTTCTGGCTGAAGAGCAGTTGCAGGTTCTCGAGCCGCGTCCGGTCGGCAGACAGTTGCGCCTTGGCCAAGGCCGTGCTGTTGGCGCTGCCGCCGGCGTCGGGCTCGGAGAAACAGAAATAAACAGTGCGGTTGCTGGCGAAGGCCGAATCGGTAACGACGTCCAGCAAGCCGCCCTGCCCGCCCGCAGCGATTGCCGGCAAGCCTTGGACGGGGGGGTTCGCCCGTCCGTCGGGCTCGAGGACGCGCATGCGGCCCGCCTTCTCCGTCACCAGAAAGCGTCCACCGGGCAGGAAGGCCAACGCCCAGGGGCTTTCAAGCCCGGAAGCAACGACCTCGGGGTTCACCTGCGCCTGCGCTGCACCGACCGCTCCCATGATCAGTCCGACCCAAATGGCGTGTCTTGCCCTCATATGCACATCCTTTGCCGCAAAAAGAAAACTTTGTCGTTAACTTACGGGCAAGTGCGTATCGAGCGATGAATGACCCCAGGCAATGAAAAACGCTCCTGTTACAACTTTAATTTTGTTGCAGTGCAATAAATTCAATAAAATCAACGGGTTACAATACGTTTTGAATCAATATTCCAAATTGACATCGTTCTGTGTCATCAATATCCTACGCGCCCATGCGTCAAATTGTCCTTTCCGTTCTGGCCCTCGCCCTTGCCGCCTCTGCGTATGCAGCCCCGCAGCCGAACCAGGCCGATGACATGGACAAGACCCTGGCCGATCGAGGCTTTATGGGCCACATCGACAACGTGCGCCATGCAGTGAGCGACCGCACGTCCGAGTTGGTGGTCAGCGCGATGGGCTTCCTGGGCGTTCCCTACCGCCGTGGCGGCAACAGTGCCGAAACGGGCTTCGACTGCAGCGGCTTCGTTCGCGCCATGTACAACAAGTCGGTGGGCCTCCTGCTGCCCCGACGCGCCGAAGAACAGGCGGCGGCCACCGAGAAAATCGATCGCAGCGACCTCAAGCCCGGCGACCTGGTCTTCTTCAACACCATGCGCCGCGCCTTCAGCCATGTCGGCATCTACATCGGCGACGGCAAGTTCATCCATTCCCCGCGCTCCGGCTCGGAAGTCCGTGTCGAAGACATGAACGGCAGCTACTGGCAGCGCCGTTTCAATGGCGCCCGCCGCGTCATCGAGGACAACAAAACGGCCGGCGAATAAGCGCCCACCCGACGCCAGACGAATCCCGCACGCCGCGGGATTTTTTTCGTCCGCCGCGCGCGTCAGTCCATCCGGTAGATCAGCACCTTTAGCGCCCGTTCGGGAGCCGCATCCGCAAAGGCCGGCGGATTGGCCAGACGCAGGGCGAAGCGCAGCGCCGGTGCCTCGGCCTGCACCAGCGCCTGCAGAAACTCCGGGCCCAGTTCCGGCGCGTTGAGGCACAGCATCGCGTGCCCGCCAGGCGCCAGCAAATCGGGCAGGCGCCGCACGATGCGCGCGTAGTCCTTGGTGGCGACGAAGCTGCCTTTCTGGAAGCTCGGCGGATCGACGATGGCGAGCGCATAGGGCCCCTCGCGGCCGATGCGCCCCCAGGATTTGAAGATGTCGTGCCCCAGGAAGCTGGCGCCGCCCTCGAGACCGTTGAGCCGGTGGTTCTGCTGCCCGATGGCCAGGGCACCGCTGCTCATGTCCATGTTCAGCACCTGATCGGCGCCGGCGTGCAGCGCCGCCACCGAGAACGCACAGGTGTAGGCGAAAAGGTTCAGCACCTTCAGACGCGGCGCCCAGCCGCCGCTGGCGCGTGCCCCGGCATCGGTGGCCACGCGCGCCGCGATGTGGTCTCGTACCCAGCGCCGGCCCGCCGCCATGTCGAGGAAGAGGCCGTGGTTCTGGCCGCGCAGCACGTGCACGCGGTAGCGCAGCCCGTCCTCGATCACGTCGTGCGGATCGGGCACCGAGCCAGCCATGAGCCGCGTCTCGCTGCGGCCGCCGCCTTCGCGCACCTGCAGCACCCAGTTCAGCGGCCCGGCATCGAGCTGCCGCCAACGCTCGGCCAGCGCTTCGCCGACGGCGTCGATCTCGGCCTGTGCCATCGTGCGGAAGCTGGTGAGCAACAGCACGGGCGGGTACGCGTCGAGGGACCAGTGCTCGCAGCCCGGGTGCAGGCCGCCGCGGCCGTGGAACAGGCGCGCGGCCTCGGTCGGTCGGTCCATGCGCGCGATGGCATCGAGCAGGGGCTGCATGTGAATGTCTGGAATGGACAAGGCCGCGCAACCCACATCGGGATTGCGCGGCCGCGGGTCGAACGGATTGCGATCCGGGGCCTTCAGCCGGCCTTCTTCTGCGGCGGCAGGTCGGTGCAGGTGCCGTGCGCCACCTCGGCCGCCATGCCGATCGATTCGCCCAGCGTGGGGTGCGGGTGGATGGTCTTGCCGATGTCGATCTCGTCGGCGCCCATCTCGATAGCCAGCGCAATCTCGCCGATCATGTCGCCGGCGTGCGTACCGACGATGCCGCCACCGAGGATGCGATGCGTCTCGGCGTCGAACAACAGCTTGGTGAAGCCTTCGTCGCGCGTGTTGGCGATGGCCCGGCCCGACGCGGTCCATGGGAAGTGGCCCTTCTTGACCTTGATCCCCTCGGCCTTGGCCTGGTCCTCGGTCAGGCCCACCCAGGCCACTTCGGGGTCGGTGTAAGCGACGCTCGGGATCACGCGGGCGTTGAAGGCGGCCGCGGCCAGTTCCTTGTTGCCCTGCTGCTCGCCGGCGATGACCTCGGCGGCGACGTGCGCCTCGTGCACCGCCTTGTGGGCCAGCATCGGCTGGCCGACGATGTCGCCAATGGCGAAGATGTTCTGCACGTTGGTGCGCATCTGGATGTCGACCGGGATGAAGCCGCGGTCGCTCACCGTCACGCCGGCCTTGTCGGCGCCGATCTTCTTGCCGTTCGGGCTGCGGCCCACGGCCTGAAGCACGAGGTCGTAGACCTGCGGCTCCTTGGGCGCGTTGGCGCCCTCGAACATGACCCTGATGCCGTCCTTCGTCGCCTCGGCGCCGACGGTCTTGGTGCCGGTCATGATGTTGTCGAAACGCGGCGCGTTCATCTTCTGCCAGACCTTCACCAGGTCGCGGTCCGCGCCCTGCATGAGGCCATCGAGCATCTCGACCACATCGAGGCGCGCGCCCAGCGTGGAGTACACCGTGCCCATTTCCAGGCCGATGATGCCGCCGCCCAGGATCAGCATGCGCTTGGGGTCGGTGCCCATCTCCAGCGCGCCGGTCGAGTCGACCACGCGCGGGTCGTCCTTCGGCATGAAGGGCAGGCTCACCGCCTGCGAGCCTGCCGCGATGATGGCGTTGCGGAACTTGACGACCTTCTTGCTGCCGGTCGTTTCCGAGCCGCTGCCCGTGGTCTCGTCCACCTCCAGATGGTAGGCATCGAGGAAGGTGCCCAGGCCGCGCACGGTGGTCACCTTGCGCATCTTCGCCATCGCGGTGAGGCCGCCCGTGAGCTTGCCCACCACCTTGTTCTTGTGGGCCAGCAGCTTGGCACGGTCGATCTTGGGCGCGGCGTAGTCGATGCCCAGGTCGGCGAAGTGCTTGACCTCGTCCATCACGGCCGCGACGTGCAGCAGCGCCTTGGAAGGGATGCAGCCCACGTTCAGGCACACGCCGCCGAGCGTGGCGTAGCGTTCGACCAGCACCGTCTTCATGCCCAGGTCGGCCGAGCGGAAGGCGGCCGAATAACCGCCGGGCCCAGCGCCGAGCACCAGCGTGTCGCACTCGATGTCGACCTTGCCGGTGTAGGTGGATGCGGCGGATTGGACGGCCGGCGCGGCCGATGGGGCGGGCGCCGGAGCCGCCTTGGGCGCAGACCCTGCCGGAGCCGGAGCCGCCGCCGGTGCAGGCGCAGGGGCCGACGCACCCTCGGTCGCCTCGACCGTGAGCACCACCGAGCCTTCGCTCACCTTGTCGCCGACCTTCACGGCCACCGACTTCACCACGCCGGCATGGCTCGACGGAATCTCCATCGAGGCCTTGTCGGACTCGACGGTGATGAGCGACTGCTCGACCTTGACCGTATCGCCGGGCTTGACCAGCACCTCGATCACGGCGACTTCGCTGAAATCGCCGATGTCCGGCACCTTGACCTGTTGTTCGCTCATGTGCTGTCCCCTATCAGTGTTCCGTATGCGGGTGCCGAACTCGCGGTTCAGCCACCCTTGAGTTTGAGAGTGATGATTTCGAGCGGGCCCGCCGTGCTGCGGTCGAACTCGCAACCCGCCGCCAGGCCCGCCTCGGCCACTTCACGCGCGCCCTTGGCGCGACCGTACGCGGCATGCATCGCGCCGAGCGCGAAGCTGCGGCCCGAGCCGATGCTCCAGAATTCCTTGAACTCGAAGACCTCGCGGTAGCTGTAGACACCATAGATGCCGCTCGCGTTGGCCAGCAGCAGGCTGAACTGGCTGGACTCGTAGGGGTCGTGGTCCTCCTCCTTGGTCTGGAGGAAGAACGTCTCCTTGAGCACCGGGTGCAGCTTGGTGAAGGTGAGGAACACCTCGTCCTTGCTGCCCAGGCGGATGTCGGCCTTGGGCATCGCCGCCAGCGCATGCCGCAGCACCGGGAAGTGCGCGATCGAGCCGGAGGCAGCGAACACGTTGCGGCCATTCGCACCATCGATGGTGAACAGCTTGCGGTTGTCCTCCGATCGGTGCGACAGCCGCGTGTCCCCGAAGGTCACGAGCGTGTCGGCACCGATCGCCACCTGGCCGCCCTTGCGAACGGCCACCACGGTTGTCATGGCTTCTGCCGGCCTCGCGTCAGAGGACGATGCGGCGGTAGTCCGCCAGCAGCTGGCCCAGGTGCGCGTTGAAGCGCGCCGCGGCGGCGCCGTCGATCACGCGATGGTCGTACGACAGCGACAGCGGCAGCACCAGACGCGGCACGAACTGCTTGCCGTCCCACACCGGCTTCATCTGGCCCTTCGACAGGCCCAGGATGGCGACCTCGGGCGCGTTGATGATCGGCGTGAAGTGCGTGCCGCCGATGCCGCCGAGCGAGCTGATCGAGAAGCAGCCGCCCTGCATGTCGGCCGAGCCCAGCTTGCCGTCGCGCGCCTTCTTGGCCAGATCGCCCATCTCCTGGCTGATCTGGATGATGCCCTTCTTGTCGGCGTCCTTGAGCACCGGCACCACCAGGCCGTTGGGCGTGTCCGCCGCGAAGCCGATGTTGAAGTACTGCTTGTAGACCAGCGTGTCGCCGTCCAGGCTGGTGTTGAACTCGGGAAACTTCTTCAGCGCCGCGACCACCGCCTTGATGACGAAGGCCAGCATGGTCACCTTGACGCCCGACTTCTCGTTCTCTTTGTTGGTGGAGACGCGGAAGGCTTCGAGCTCGGTGATGTCGGCCTCGTCGTTGTTGGTGACGTGCGGGATCATCACCCAGTTGCGGTGCAGGTTGGCGCCGCTGAGCTTCTTGATGCGCGAGAGGTCCTTGCGCTCCACCGCGCCGAACTTGGTGAAGTCCACCTTCGGCCAGGGGATGAGACCCAGCGCCGCGCCGTCGGCCCCGCCACCGCCGGCGGGTGCCTTGGCGGCCGACGCCTTGGTCTGCGTGGCACCGCTCATCACGGCCTGGGTGAAGGCCTGGACGTCGGCTTCGGTGATGCGGCCCTTGGGGCCGGAACCCTTGACTTCGTCCAGCGGCACGCCGAGTTCGCGCGCGAACTTGCGCACCGAGGGCGAGGCATGCGGCAGGCTGCCGGTGGGTGCCTTGGTGGGGTCGTGCGCCGGTGCGGCCGCCACAGGGGCAGCAGCAGCGGGCGCGGGTGCAGGCGCAGGTGCGGGCGACGACGCCGATGCGGCGGGCGCGGGCGCGGGCGTGGCGGCGGCCGGCGCGGGCGCGGCGGAGCCCCCTGCCCCCTCCAGCACCGCGATCAGGTCGCCGATGTTGACCGTGTCGCCGACCTTGACCTTCAGTTCCTTGAGCGTGCCCGCCGCGGACGACGGAATTTCCATCGACGCCTTGTCGGACTCGACGGTGATGAGCGACTGCTCTTCCTTGATGGTATCGCCGGGCTTGACCAGCACCTCGATGACGGCGACGTCCTTGAAGTCGCCGATATCGGGCACCTTGACCTCGACCGGGCCCGACGAGGCGCTCGCTCCCGCGCTCGTCGCACCCTGCGCAGGCGCAGCGGGCGCCGGAGCCTCCTTGGGTGCCGGAGCCGGCGCGGCCGCAGGGGCCGGCGCAGGCGACGGGGCGGCAGCGCCCGCACCCTCCGCTTCGAGGACCAGCACCACGGAGCCTTCGCTCACCTTCGCACCGACATCGACCTTCAGTTCCTTCACCACGCCGGCGGCCGACGACGGGATCTCCATCGATGCCTTGTCCGACTCGACCGTGATCAGCGACTGCTCGGCCTTGACCGTATCGCCCACCTTCACCAGCACCTCGATCACCGCGACTTCGTCGAAATCGCCGATGTCCGGCACCTTCACTTCAATGGCTGCCATGTTCCGTGTCTCCCGCCAGAAAGGCGTGTGTGTTCTGGTTGTTGATTACGCGTAGAGCGGGTTGATCTTGTCGGCCTTGATGGCGTACTTCTTGATCGCTTCGGCCACCTTGGCCGCGGGCACCGCGCCGTCGTCGGCCAGCGCACGCAGCGCAGCGACCACGATGTAATGACGGTTGATCTCGAAGTGTTCGCGCAGCTTGCTGCGGAAGTCGCTGCGGCCGAAGCCGTCGGTGCCCAGCACGCGGTAGCTGCGTCCCTTGGGGATGAACGGACGGATCTGCTCGGCGTAGGCCTTCATGTAGTCGGTCGAGGCGACCACCGGGCCGCTCGTGCCGCCCAGTTGCTTGGCCACGAAGGGCACGCGCTGCTCGTCCGTCGGGTGCAGCAGGTTCCAGCGGTCGACGTCCTGGCCGTCGCGTGCCAGCTCGTTGAAGCTCGGGCAGCTCCAAACGCTCGCGGCCACGCCCCAGTCCTTCTCGAGCAGTTCCTGCGCGAAGAAGGATTCGCGCAGGATGGTGCCGCTGCCCAGCAGCTGCACCGTGGGCACGTTCTTGCCCTTGATGGCCGGCGCCTGCTTCGACAGATACATGCCCTTGATGATCTGTTCCTCGGTACCGGGCTGCAGGCCCGGCATCGCGTAGTTCTCGTTGAGCAGCGTCAGGTAGTAGTAGACGTTTTCCTGCTTCTCGACCATGCGCTTGAGGCCGTGGTGCAGGATGACGCCGACCTCGTGCGCGAAGGTGGGGTCGTAGCTCACGCAGTTCGGGATCGTGCCCGCGAGGATGTGGCTGTGGCCGTCCTCGTGCTGCAGGCCTTCGCCATTGAGCGTGGTGCGCCCGGAGGTGCCGCCCAGCAGGAAGCCGCGGGCCTGCATGTCGCCGGCCGCCCAGGCCAGGTCGCCGATGCGCTGGAAGCCGAACATCGAGTAGTACACGTAGAACGGCACCATGATGCGGTTGTTCGTGCTGTACGAGGTGGCCGCGGCGATCCAGCTGGACATGCCGCCGGCCTCGTTGATGCCTTCCTGCAGGATCTGGCCGGCCTTGTCTTCCTTGTAGTACATGACCTGGTCCTTGTCGACCGGGGTGTACTGCTGGCCGTGCGGGTTGTAGATGCCGACCTGGCGGAACAGCCCTTCCATGCCGAAGGTGCGCGCTTCGTCCACGAGGATGGGCACGACGCGCGGGCCCAGCGCCTGGTCGCGCAGCAGCTGCGTGAGGAAGCGCACGTAGGCCTGCGTGGTGCTGATCTCGCGGCCTTCGGCCGTGGGTTCGAGCACCGCCTTGAAGGTCTCGAGCGCGGGCACGGTGAAACTCTCGTCGGCCTTCACCCGGCGGTGCGGCAAGTAGCCGCCCAGCGCCTTGCGGCGCTCGTGCAGGTATTTCATCTCCGGCGTGTCGTCGGCCGGCTTGTAGAACGGCAGTTCGGCGATCTGGCTGTCGGGGATCGGGATGTTGAAGCGGTCGCGGAAGGCCTTGATGTCCTCGTCGCTGAGCTTCTTGGTCTGGTGGACGGTGTTCTTGCCCTCGCCGATCTTGCCCATGCCGAAGCCCTTGACGGTCTTCACGAGCAGCACGGTGGGCTGGCCGGCGTGGTTCTGCGCGGCGTGGAAGGCGGCGTACACCTTCTGCGAGTCGTGGCCGCCGCGCTGCAGGTTCCAGATCTCGTCGTCCGTCATGTTCTCGACCATCTTCGCGGTGCGCGGGTCGCGGCCGAAGAAGTGCTTGCGGACGTAGGCGCCGTCGTTGGCCTTCATGGCCTGGTAGTCGCCGTCGTTGGTCTTCATCATCAGCTCGCGCAGGGCGCCGTCATGGTCCTTGGCGAGCAGCGCGTCCCAGCCCTTGCCCCAGATGAGCTTGACGACATTCCAGCCCGAGCCGCGGAATTCGCCTTCCAGCTCCTGGATGATCTTGCCGTTGCCGCGCACCGGGCCGTCCAGGCGCTGCAGGTTGCAGTTGATGACGAAGATCAGGTTGTCGAGGTTCTCGCGCGCCGCCAGGCCGATGGCGCCGAGCGATTCCACCTCGTCCATCTCGCCGTCGCCGCAGAACACCCACACCTTGCGGTTGGCGGTGTCGGCGATGCCGCGGGCATGCAGGTATTTCAGGAAGCGCGCCTGGTAGATGGCCATCAGCGGTCCGAGGCCCATGGACACCGTCGGGAACTGCCAGAACTCGGGCATCAGCTTCGGATGCGGGTAGCTGGACAGGCCCTTGCCGTCGACTTCCTGGCGGAAGTTCAACAGTTGCTCCTCGGTCAGGCGGCCTTCCAGGTAGGCGCGGGCATAGATGCCGGGCGAGACGTGGCCCTGGATGTAGAGCAGGTCGCCGCCGTGCTTCTCGCTCTCGGCATGCCAGAAGTGGTTGAAGCCGGCGCCGAACATGCTGGCCAGCGAGGCGAAGGAACCGATGTGGCCGCCCAGGTCGCCGCCTTCGGGCGGGTGGTGGCGGTTGGCCTTGACCACCATGGCCATGGCGTTCCAGCGCATGTAGGCGCGCAGGCGCTGTTCGATCTCGAGGTTGCCCGGGCTGCGGGCTTCTGCCTCGGGCTCGATGGTGTTGACGTAGCCGGTGTTGGCCGAGAACGGCATGTCCACGCTGTTCTGGCGGGCGTGCTCGAGCAGTTCCTCGAGCAGGAAGTGCGCACGCTCTGGGCCTTCGGCCTGGATGACGGCGGAGAGGGCATCCCTCCACTCCTTGGTTTCCTGCGTGTCCGCGTCGTTCGCGGCCGCGCCAAAGTGGTTCTCGGGATTCGCCGACATCCTGTGTCTCCTTGATTCGATGTGTGTGGGCAGTAATTTAGTGCCGCTTCCTGCGGCCGCGGCAGTGTCTCACAAAAATTTGCGCATTCCAAATGGTGCATGCTGATTTCTTTATGTGAAATCACATTATTTCGGACCCTCCCGAGAGAAGGCTCGTTCCACGTCGGCGAAGCCGACCCTCTACACTGCGCCGATGTCCGTTCCCAGCCCGTCCGCCACCCGCGCTGCGGTCCCCGCATCGCCCTTGTCGTGGTGGCGCCGGTGGTGGCGCCGGCAGACGCCGGTGATCCAGGACAGCGTTGCCATGCTGATGCCGCTGGTGGCGGTGCTGCTCTTCCTGGCGGCGCTGGTGGCTGCTTTCTATTACCTGCGCGCGGAGGAAATGGAGCGCGAGCAGGAGTCGGTCAAGCGCGATGTCGAATACGCCCAGCAGCGCCTGCGCCTGCGCCTGCTCGAGCGCCAGGAGCAGTTGATGCGGCTGGCGCGCGACGCCGGCAACCGGGAGATCGATCCCGGCGAATTCGCCAGCCGCGCCGAATCGCTGGTGAGCCAGTACCCCGAACTGCAGGTCATCAGCTGGATCGACGACCGGCGCTCCGTGCGTGCCAGCTACGCCGCGCCCAGCGTGCATCCGTCCCAGCAGCATCCGCAGGGCGAGGTCCTGCGGCCCGGCGAGATCGAGAGCAACTACGCGCTCGCACGCGAGCTTCGCCAACCGGTGTTCTCGCAACCCGGCGCCGGCCGCGAGCCGCCCTCCATGCTCCAGTTGCACATCCCCCTGTACGACCAGGGCCTGTTCGCGGGGGTGGTGCTCGGCGAGTTCTCCATCGACGGCCTGCTGCGCTACGGTGTGCCGCCCGAGGTGTCGGCCCGCTATGCGGTGGCTCTGCTTGACGGCAAAGAGGGCCTGCTGGCCGGCAACACCGTGAACCCGCGCGACGGTGCGGCGGTGCGCCTGCTGCCGTGGGCGGAACACACCAACCAGTTCGAAGTGCCCGTATCGCCGGTGGGCAATGGCCTGGTCCTGCGCGCACAGGCCTACCGGACCTCGCAGGGCCTGGTGGGCAACGGCCTGTTCTGGCTGGTCGCGGCGCTCAGCGTGCTCACGAGCTGGACGCTGATCGGCATGTGGGGCCACACCCGCCGGCGGCTGGCGGCGCAGCAGGCGCTGGTGGCCGAGACCAACTTCCGCCGCGCCATGGAGAACTCGATGCTCACGGGCATGCGGGTGCTCGACCTCTCGGGCCGCATCACCTACGTCAACGCCGCGTTCTGCGCCATGACCGGCTGGAGCGAGCAGGAACTGGTCGGCCAGACACCGCCCTTCCCCTACTGGCTCGAGGCCGACCACGAGATCATGAGCGAGCGGCTCGAGGAAGAGATCCACGGGCGGTCGCTCCCCGGCGGCTTCCAGGTGCGGGTCAAGCGCAAGAACGGCAGCGTCTTCAACGCCCGCCTCTACGTCTCGCCGCTGATCGACGCGCACGGCCACCAGGCCGGCTGGATGACCTCGATGACCGACATCACGGAGCCCACGCGCATCCGAGAGCAGCTGTCGGCCTCGTACGAGCGCTTCACCACGGTGCTGGAGGCGCTCGATGCGTCCGTGTCGGTGGCGCCCCTGGGCAGCCAGGAACTGCTGTTCGCCAACAAGATGTACCGCTCCTGGTTCGGCTCCGACACCGAGGGCCACCTCGACATGGTGGCCCAGGCCGGCGTGCCCAGCACGCCGGCGCAGGACTCCGCCTTCGACGACGTGGATGCGCTGGCCGGCCTGCCGGTGGATACGCTCACCGCCGCGCAGGCCGCCAACAACGAGATCTTCCTGCCCGAGCTGGGCAAGTGGCTGGAGGTGCGCTCGCGCTACCTTACCTGGGTCGACGGCCGGCTGGCGCAGTTGGTCATCGCCACCGACATCACGCCGCGCCGCGACGCCGAGGAGCAGGCCGCCGCCCAGGCCGACAAGGCCCAGGCCGCGAGCCGCCTGATCACGATGGGCGAGATGGCCTCCAGCGTCGCGCACGAGCTCAACCAGCCGCTGACGGCCATCACCAACTACTGCAACGGGATGGCCTCGCGCATCCGCAGCCAGCAGATCGACGAGGAGGCGCTGCTCGCCGCGCTCGACAAGACCTCCAAGCAGGCGCAGCGCGCGGGCCAGATCATCCAGCGCATCCGCACCTTCGTGAAGCGCAGCGAGCCCAACCGCACGCCGGCCGAGGTGTCGACGATGGTCAGCGAGGCCGTCGAACTGGCCGGCATCGAGCTGCGCCGGCGCAACGTGCGCCTCAACCACTACGTCGCAGCGCGCCTGCCCATCCTGCGCGTGGACCGCATCCTGATCGAGCAGGTGCTGGTCAACCTGATGAAGAACGCGGCCGAGTCGATCGACCTGGCCGACCGGCCGGTGGCACGGCGCAGCGTGGAACTGCGCGTGGTACCGAAGGTGGTCGATGGCCACAACGCGGTCGAGTTCTCGGTCCAGGACACCGGCATGGGGCTGGCGCCGGAAGTGATGGAGCGGCTGTACGAAGCCTTCTTCTCCACCAAGCCCGAGGGCATGGGGATCGGCCTGAACCTGTGCCGGACGATCGTCGAATCCCACCGCGGCCGGATGCAGGCGGAGAACCTCTACAATGGTCCGGATGTGGTCGGATGCCGTTTTTCCTTCTGGATTCCGGTGTCTGGCGCTATCGATTCCATAGCAAGCGACGAGGCAAAGGTACCTGCATGAGTTTGATCCCCAAGAAAGGCACGGTCTATGTGGTGGATGACGACGAAGCGGTGCGCGACTCGCTGCAGTGGCTGCTCGAAGGCAAGGACTACCGCGTCCGCTGCTTCGATTCGGCCGAGTCCTTCCTCTCCCGCTACGACCCGCGCGAAGTCGCCTGCCTGATCGTCGACATCCGCATGGGCGGCATGACCGGCCTGGAGCTGCAGGACAAGCTCATCGAGCGCAAGTCCCCGCTGCCGATCGTGGTCATCACCGGCCACGGCGACGTGCCGATGGCGGTCGATTCGATGAAGAAGGGCGCGATGGACTTCATCCAGAAGCCCTTCAACGACGAGGCGCTGGTCACGCTGGTCGAACGCATGCTCGACCATGCCCGCAGCGCCTTCGCGCAGCACCAGCAGTCGGCCAGCCGCGATGCGCTGCTGTCCAAGCTGACGGGCCGCGAGGCGCAGGTGCTCGAACGCATCGTCGCCGGGCGGCTGAACAAGCAGATCGCCGACGACCTCGGCATCAGCATCAAGACGGTGGAGGCGCACCGCGCCAACATCATGGAAAAGCTCAACGCCAACACCGTGGCCGACCTGCTGAAGATCGCGCTGGGCCAGACGCCCGCGCCTGCCGCCAAGGCTGCCACGCCCTGACGCCACGGATTCATAGCTGCCAGCGCCCGCCCCACCTGCGTGAGCGGGCGTTTTCATTTGCCGTTTTCATTTGCATCCCCCGGAAAGCCCTCCGCCATGACCGCCCAGCTCATCGACGGCAACGCCCTCGCCCGCCAGATCCGCGCCGACGTCTCCGGCCGCACCGCCGCCCTCAAGGCGCGCGGCATCCAGCCCACGCTGGCCATCGTCCTCGTGGGCGACGATCCGGCCAGCCAGGTCTACGTGAAGCACAAGGTCAACGACAGCAGCGAGACCGGCCTGGTCGCGAATCTCGAACGCCATCCGGTCGAGATGGCCGAGGCCGATCTGCTGGCCCGCATCCACGCGCTGAACGAGGACCCGGCCGTGCACGGCATCCTGGTGCAGTTGCCGCTGCCCAGGCACATGGACAGCCACAAGGTGATCGAAGCCATCTCCCCCGCCAAGGACGTCGACGGCTTTCACGTCGCCAGCGCCGGCGCACTGATGGTGGGCCAGCCCGGCTTCTGGCCCTGCACGCCGCACGGCTGCATGAAGATGCTCGAATCGATCGGCTACAGCCTGCGCGGCAAGCACGCCGTGGTCATCGGCCGCAGCAACATCGTGGGCAAGCCCATGGCCATGATGCTTCTGGCACAGAACGCCACCGTCACCATCTGCCACAGCGCCACGGCCGACCTCGGCGCCATGACGCGGCAGGCCGACGTGATCGTGGCGGCCGTCGGCAAGGCGAATCTGCTGACGGCCGACATGGTCAAGCCTGGCGCCGTGGTGATCGACGTGGGCATGAACCGCACCGCCGAAGGCAAGCTCTGCGGCGACGTGGACTTTGCCGGTGTGAAGGAGGTGGCGGGCTGGATCACGCCCGTGCCCGGCGGCGTGGGGCCGATGACACGCGCCATGCTGCTGGTCAACACCCTCGAAGCCGCGGAACGCTCGGCCGCCTGACGCGCTCCAACGGGCCCCCATAGCGAGCCTTCATCGGCGCCATGCAAACGACGGTGGCTTGAAGCCACCGGCCCCGCCACAAAATGCCACCCATGACCAATCCTCTGCTCGACTTCGACGACCTGCCCCTTTTCGACCGCATCCGACCCGAGCATGTCGCGCCGGCGGTCGACGTGCTGCTCAAGCAGGCCGAGGTCGCGCTGGAGGAAGTCACCGCGCCCGAGTTCCCGGCCCGATGGGAGGCCATCGCCAAGGTGCTCGACGTCGCCACCGAGCGCTTCTCGCGCGCCTGGGGCGCCGTCGGCCACCTCAACGCCGTGGCCGACACGCCGGAGCTGCGTGCCGCCTACAACGAGGCGATGCCGCGCGTGACGGCGTTCTGGACTCAGCTGGGCTCCGACGAGCGGCTGTACGCCAAGTACAAGGCCATCGACCCGGCCACGCTGAATCCCGAGCAGGCGCAGGCCCACAAGAACGCCGTGCGCAACTTCGTGCTGGGTGGCGCCGAACTCCAGGGCGGGGCCAAAGCACGCTATGCCGAGATCCAGGAGCGCCAGGCCGAGCTGAGCCAGAAGTTCAGCGAGCACGCCCTGGACGCGACCGACGCCTTCGCCTGGTATGCCGAGCTGGCCGACCTCGACGGCCTGCCCGAGGACGTGATCGGCGCTGCCCGTGCCGCTGCCGAGGCCGAGGGCAAGGACGGCTACAAGCTCACGCTCAAGATGCCGTGCTACCTGCCGGTGATGCAGTTCGCCAAGAGCAGCGCCCTGCGCGAGCGCCTGTACCGTGCCTACGTCACGCGCGCCAGCGAGTTCGGCGACCCGGCCTTCGACAACACCGCCCTTATCACCGAGATCCTCGCGCTGCGCGAGGAAGAAGCCAAGCTGCTGGGCTATGCCAACTTCGGCGAACTGTCGGTCGTGCCCAAGATGGCGGAGTCACCCGAGCAGGTCGTGAAGTTCCTGCGCGACCTGGCCACCAAGGCCCGGCCGTACGGCGAACGCGATGTGGCCGAGCTGCGCGAATTCGCGGCCAAGGAACTGGGCCTGGCCGATCCGCAGCCCTGGGACTGGAGCTACGTCGGCGAGAAGCTCAAGGAAGCGCGCTATGCCTTCAGCGAGCAGGAGGTCAAGCAGTACTTCCCGGCGCCCAAGGTGCTGGCCGGCCTGTTCAAGATCGTCGAGACGCTGTTCGAGGTGAACATCCGCCGCGACAGCGCGCCGGTGTGGCACCCGACCGTCGAGTTCTACCGCATCGAGCGAAACGGCCAGAAGGTCGGCCAGTTCTACCTCGACCCCTCGGCCCGCGTCGGCAAGCGCGGCGGCGCCTGGATGGACGACGTGCGCGCGCGCTGGCTGCGCCCGGACACCGGCACGCTGCAGACGCCGGTCGCCCAACTGGTGTGCAACTTCGCCGAAGGTGTGGACGGCAAGCCGCCGCTGCTCACGCACGACGACGTCATCACCCTCTTCCACGAGTTCGGCCATGGGCTGCACCACATGCTCACGCAGGTGAACGAGCGCGACGTCTCCGGCATCAGCGGCGTCGAATGGGACGCGGTCGAACTGCCCAGCCAGTTCATGGAGAACTTCTGCTGGGAGTGGGACGTGCTCAAGCACATGACGGCCCATGCCGACACCGGTGAGCCGCTGCCGCGCCAGCTTTTCGACAAGATGACCGCAGCCAAGAACTTCCAGAGCGGCATGCAGACCTTGCGGCAGATCGAGTTCTCGCTCTTCGACATGCTGCTGCACACCGAATTCCAGGCCGCCACCGCAGCGCCCGGCGCGGTGATGGCGCTGCTGGGGCGCGTGCGCGACGAAGTGGCCGTGCTCCCCGCCCCGCCCTTCAGCCGCACGCCCAACACCTTCACGCACATCTTCTCGGGCGGCTATGCCGCGGGCTACTACAGCTACAAGTGGGCCGAGGTGCTGTCGGCCGACGCGTACGCGGCCTTCGAGGAAAGCGCGGGTGCGAACGGCGAGCCGAGCGTGGACACCGGCCGGCGCTACCGTCAGGCCATCCTCGAGGCCGGCGGCAGCCGCACGGCGATGGAATCGTTCAAGGCCTTCCGCGGTCGCGAGCCGCAACTCGACGCCTTGCTGCGCCACCAGGGCATGGCCCAGGAGGCGCAGCCGGCCTGAGGGCGTGAACGCGCCCGGCCGCCGTCGTGCCCGGCTGCGGTACGCTCGGGCCTTCGCCCGCGGCGGTGCCGCGCGCCGTTCAACCGCCGCATCGCCATGACGCCCACCGCTCGCCTCTGCTCCTGCGCCCTGCTCCTCGCCGCCGGTGCGGCCTCGGCCCAGGGCCTGTACCGCAACGTCGACGCCAACGGCCGCGTGACCTACACCGACCGGCCGCCGGCTGCGAACGCACAGCCCGCGCCGGTGGGCGGAAGCGGCGGCAGTGCGTCGTCGAGCGCCCAGTTGCCCTTCGAACTGCGGCAGATCGTGCAGCGCTACCCGGTGACGCTGTACACCGGCGACGACTGTGCGCCGTGTACCACCGGGCGCCAACTGCTGCAGACGCGCGGCGTTCCTTTCGACGAACGCACGGTCAAGAGCAACGAGGACATCGCCGCGTTGGAGCGCCTGAGCGGCCGCAACGGACTGCCGCTGCTGACCATCGGGAGCCAGCAGCTCAAGGGCTTCTCCGATGCGGAGTGGTCGCAGTACCTCGATGCCGCCGGTTACCCCAAGAGCGTGCAGTTGCCCGCGGGTTACCGCAACCCGCCGCCGCAGCCGCTGGTGGCGCAGCAGCCGGCCGCGCCGGCGCCCGCACGGCCGGCGGTGCAGGCCGCCCCGCCCGCGGCACCGGTGTCCGATGCCCCCACGCCGTCGAACCCGGCAGGCATCCGCTTCTGAGCGCGCCCGCACGGCAGTCGACCGAATACCGATTCGCTGGCGTTCCGAGCCAGCAGCGCGATCGTTGCAGCACCATCGGCCCGAGGCGCCGAGCCGAAGCTCAGTCGTAGCGCAGGGTCTGCACGCCCTCGGGCGTGGCCAGCAGGCAGACCTGCGCCTTCTGGTGCGCGAACACGCCGACCGTCACCACGCCGGGCCACTGGTTCACCTCGCTCTCGAAGGCGAGCGGGTCCGCGATCTTCAGGCCGGTCACGTCGAGGATGTGCTGCCCGTTGTCGGTCACCAGTGGCAGGCCGTCCTTCTCGCGGACCTGCGCCAGGCCGCCGAGCGCCGCGAACTGGCGCATGAGGCGCCGCGCCGCCATCGGAATGATCTCCACCGGCAGTGGGAAGGCGCCGAGCACCTCGACACGCTTGGAGGCGTCGGCGATGCACACGAAGCGCCGGGACTGCGCGGCCACGATCTTCTCGCGCGTGAGGGCCGCGCCGCCGCCCTTGATCATGTGGCCGCGGCCGTCGATCTCGTCGGCGCCGTCGATGTAGACCGCCAGCTCGTCAACCGCATTGCTGTCGAACACCTCGATGCCCAGCGCGCGCAGCCGCTCGGTCGAGGCGACCGAGCTGGAGACCGCGCCCTTGATCTCGTCCTTGATGGTCGCCAGGGCGTCGATGAACTTGTTCACCGTCGAACCGGTTCCCACCCCGACGACTTCGCCGCGCACCACGTACTCGAGCGCGGCGCGGCCCACGAGGGTCTTGAGTTCGTCCTGGGTGGGTACGGCGGATGCTGGGGCGCTCATCGCGGAAAATCCTTGGTTCGTCTGAAGAAACACACGCTGCAAATTATCCAATGCTCGCCTCGCTCCCCGCGCTGTACGGCCTCGCCCGCCCCTTCCTCTTCGGCATGGACCCGGAGGCCGCCCACGACCTCACGCTCGAGAGCCTGGCCCGCACGCAGAACACGCCGCTGGCCTGCCTGTATGCCTCGCCGCGCGTGGAAGACCCGCTGATCCTGGCCGGCCTGCCCTTCCCGAACCGCGTGGGCCTGGCCGCCGGGCTGGACAAGAACGCGCGTTGCATCGATGCCTTCTCGGCCATGGGCTTCGGTTTCGTCGAGGTCGGCACCGTCACGCCGAAGGCACAGCCGGGCAATCCCAAGCCGCGCATGTTCCGGCTGCCCAAGGCGCAAGCGCTCATCAACCGCCTGGGCTTCAACAACGAGGGGCTCGACGCCTTCATCGCCAATGTGCAGCGGGCACGCTTTCGCCAGCAGGCGGCCGCGGCCGGTCGCAAGCCGATGCTGCTGGGCCTGAACATCGGCAAGAACGCCAGCACCCCGATCGAACGTGCGGTCGACGACTACCTGATCGGCCTGGAAGGCGTGTACCCCTACGCCGACTACGTCACGGTCAACATCTCCAGCCCCAACACCGCGAACTTGCGCAGCCTGCAGAGTGACGAGGCCCTGGACGCCTTGCTCGGCGCCGTCGCCGAACGCCGCGAGCTGCTCGCGGCCACGCAGCAGCGGCGGGTGCCGGTGTTCCTCAAGATCGCGCCCGACCTGGACGAGGCGCAGGTTGCCGTCATCGCAGCGACGCTGCAGCGCCACGGCCTGGACGGCGTGATCGCCACCAACACCACCCTGGCGCGCGAAGCGGTCGCCGGCTTGCCGCACGGCAGCGAGACCGGCGGGCTGTCCGGCGCCCCGGTGCGTGAAGCCAGCAACCGCGTGATCGCGCAGCTGCGCGCCGCCCTGGGACCGGGCTTTCCCATCGTGGGCGCGGGGGGCGTGCTGAACGGCGACGATGCGCGCGCCAAGCTGGCGGCGGGTGCCGACGTGGTGCAGGTCTACACAGGGCTCATCTACCGTGGGCCGTCGCTGGTGCGTGAGCTGGCGCACGCCCTGAGCAAGCGCTGAATACAACGACCTCGAAAAAAAGCCGCCGGAGCGCGGGGCTGCGGCGGCATTTGGAGCGCGAGCGCGTGCGGACTCAGCGCAGCTTCCAGAGGATCGGAAAGAGCCAGCCTGTGACCCGCAGCAGGCGACGCGGACCGACCACCGCCATCACCACGGCCGCCGCGGCGCCCGTCGCGATCGGATGCTCACGCGCCAGCCGCATCGCCCGGTCGGTCGGCGGCTCGTAGGCCGCAGCTTCTTGTGCAGCGGCAGCTTCGGCGGCTGCTTCCATGCGCTCTTCGAGCATCAGCCGCTGACGCTGGCGTTCGATGCGGTCCAGCAGCGCCTGACGCGAGGCAGGACGCGGCTCCCGCGGCTTGTCGTCGTCGTCGCCAAAGCGCGTCTGGAGGTAGGCCCAGTCGCGTTCCAGTTCACGCCGCGCTGGCTCCATCGCGGCGGAGGCGCCGCGCAGGCTCGACAGCAGGCCGAGCAGTGCCGCGACCCACAGGGCGACCCACAGCGCCGCGACCAACCAGGCGGCCGTGGTCCGATGCGGTGTGTCCCAGAAGTTCACCACCACCGCGACCGACAGCAGCGACGCCATCACGATGGTCAGCCCGATCAGGGCCACGACGAGCACCGTCAGGCGCTTGAGATGGCCTTTCTCTTCGTCCCAGGCCATCCCGAGCAGTTGCGCCCGGTCTTCCGCGGCTCGGGCGCCTTCACTCAAGGCCGCGCGTACGCGGCGAATGCGTGCATCGATGCCGAACAGGGAGAGCAGGCGCATCATGCCGACCTCCCCCTGTCGGCCCACCCCTGACGCCGGCTCGCCGGCAAGAATCGGGCGCGCACGCGATCAGCGACGGCTGCCAAGAAGCAGGCCCACCAGCACTCCCACAGCCAGCGCCGCACCGGCGATCTGCCAGGGCTCGTCGTGCGCGTAGGCGTTGGCCGTCTGCGCCGCATCCTTGGCCTTCTTCGCCGCGATCTTGCTCTTCTCGGAGGCGAGTTCACGCGCGATGGCCAGCTTGGCTTCGACGCGCTGCTTCAGCGCCTTGATCTGGGGCACCGATTCGAGGTCCTTGTTCGAGAGCACGCCCTTCACGTCGTTGGCGAGATCCTCGACCACCGCATTGGCAGCCGCTTCGAGATTGTTGGATACGGACATAGGAAAACCTTCCCTCAGTGGAGTCTGGGCACCGGCAAAAGCGCCGGCGATGGATACGCCAGAACACTGGCGTAACGTTCATATTACAGCGTCATGAAGCGCAATCACGCCGCAATTCCGGGCAATTCACATACATGTCGGCCAATGGCCAGACTGCTTGTCAGACCAGGCGATTCGATGCCGAAGAGATTGACGAGACCCGGCACGCCGTGGACCTCCGGGCCCTGGATCAGGAAGTCCCTGGCGGCTTCGCCAGGACCCGAAATCTTGGGACGGATGCCTGCATAGCCTGGCTGCAATGCGCCATCGGGCAGGCCCGGCCAGTACCTGCGGACCTCGGCATAAAAACCGTCGCCACGCCGGGGATCGACTTCCAGGTCCGTGGGGCTCGCGACCCATTCCACATCGGGGCCGAACTTGGCCTGCCCACCCAGATCCAGCGTCAGGTGCACACCCAGACCGCCCGGCTCCGGCACGGGATAGATCAGGCGGCTGAAAGGGGCGCGACCGCCGAGCACGAAATAGCTGCCCTTGGCCCAGTGCACGTCCGGCACGTGAGAGGGATCCAGGCCTTCGAAGCGCTTCGCTAGCACAGGGGCGTAAAGACCTGCCGCATTGATGACGGTCCGGCAACGCAGCGCGCTGCCGTCGACCATCTCCAGGTCGATGCCCGCTGCCGCGCAGCGCGCGGCGCGAACTGCCGACTTGAGCGCGAGCACGCCGCCGGCATGCTCCATGTCGCCCTGCAGGCTCAACATCAAGGCATGGCTGTCGACGATGCCCGTGGAAGGCGAATGAATAGCGGCGACGCATTCCAGCGCAGGTTCGAGCGCCCTGGCTTGCGAGGCATCCAGCAGAACCAGGTCGTCGACCCCGTTGGCTCTGCCCTTTGCCATGATGGCATCCAACTCGGCTGCTTCGCCGGGCGAGGTCGCGACGATCAGCTTGCCGCATCGGCGATGGGGCACGCCACGCTCCTGCGCATAGGCATACAGCAAGCGCTTTCCCTCCACACAGAGCCGCGCCTTGAGCGAGCCTGCGGGGTAGTAAATGCCGGCATGGATGACCTCGCTGTTACGCGAACTGATACCGGACCCGATCGCACCCTCGGACTCCAGCACCACGACCTCACGCCCCGCCATCGCCATGGCGCGGGCCACGGCAAGTCCCACCACACCCGCACCGATCACGGCGCAATCGAATTCGTCCATGCCGCGAGCTTAGCGGCAGGCTGTGCGAAGAAGCCGTGTTCAGAAGCCGCGCCAGCGAAAAGCCGCTGCGCGCATGAAGTGCCGGTTCGCCCGCGCCTGCCACGCGAGCAACGTCGGCGGATGGGGCGACTTGCCAGGCGCCGGCATCGCCGCGTCAGACGGCGGCAACGTGGGCGCCGCCGGACCGCGGTCGGGCGCGACAGGAAGATCCGGCCCCGAAGGCGTGATCGGCGTAGGGAGTTCGGAAGACATCGGCTGCATGGTCAACCTCCGGGTTGAGTCCTGATGGAGCAGAGTTCTACGCGCGCCGGTGACGCCGCCTACCGGCGCACAGGCGGGCCGGGCGTCGGCAGCGACCGACACGACGGCATCAGCCATTTCGATGCACCAACGAAAACGGCACCCGAAGGTGCCGCGATCGTGAGGTGTTTGGTGGGCGGTGAGGGCTTTGAACCCCCGACCCCAGCAGTGTGAATGCTGTGCTCTACCCCTGAGCTAACCGCCCTGGTTGGGTGCTTCGCAAGGCTCTGACGTGCGCTGCGAAGCCCACGATTATGCCACAGCTTTTTCGGTCAACAGCTTGAAAAGCGTCTTGCCGCCACTGGCCTTGTCCAGGTCGGCCAGGACTCTGTCGTGCGCAGCGACCTCGTCGTGCGACGCCAGCAACACCGGCAGCGTGAAGCTGCGCAAATCGACGGCCACCACGGTGCCCTGTTGATCGCTGCGGCTTTCCACCTCGATGAGCAGCGCGTCCTGGCCGCGCGTGAGGTTGATGTAGACGTCGGCCAGCAGCTGTGCGTCGAGCTTCGCGCCGTGGAAGGTGCGGTTGGAACGGTCGACGCCGAAGCGGTCGCACAGCGCGTCGAGCGAGTTGCGCTTGCCCGGATAGACCTGCTTGGCCATGGCCAGGGTGTCGGTCACCTCGGCCACGAAGTCGCGCAGCGGCGCCATGCCCGCCAGCTCGAACTCCTTGTTGAGGAAGCCGACGTCGAAGGCTGCGTTGTGGATGATGAGCTCGGCACCACGCAGGTACTCGACGATCTCCTGCGCCATGGTGGCGAACTTCGGCTTGTCGCTGAGGAATTCGGTCGTCAACCCGTGCACGCGCAGCGCGTCTTCATGGCTCTCGCGCTCGGGGTTGAAATAGATGTGAAGGTCGTTGCCGGTGAGCTTGCGGTTGAAAAGCTCCACGCAGCCCAGCTCGATGATGCGGTCGCCGTTCTCGGCCGAGAGGCCGGTGGTTTCGGTGTCGAGGACGATCTGTCGACTCATCTCAATGATTTTCCTTGGCGTGGTTGATCGAGTACTTGGGGATCTCGACCGTCACGTCCTGCTGCGCCAGGATCGCCTGGCAGGACAGACGCGACTGCGGCTCCAGACCCCAGGCCCGGTCGAGCAGGTCTTCCTCGGCCTCGTCGGCTTCGTTCAGCGAGGCGTAGCCCTCGCGCACGATGACGTGGCAGGTCGTGCAGGCACAGCTCATGTCGCAGGCATGCTCGATGTTGATGTGGTGGTCGAGCAGCGCCTCGCAGATCGAGGTGCCGGCCGGCGCGGTGATCTCGGCGCCCGTCGGGCAGTACTCGGCGTGGGGAAGGATCTTGATGACAGGCATCGTGGCGTCGTCGTTCTAGATGGATTCGAGCTTGCGGCCGGCCAGCGCCCTGGCGATGCCCTGGTTCATGCGTTGCGCGGCAAATGCCTCGGTGCCGTCGGCCAGCGCCTTCGTGGCGGCCTCGACCACGGCCGCGTCCTGCAGCGAACGTGCAGCGTCGAGTTCGGCCATGAGGCGATCGATGGTGGCACGCTCTTCGGCGCCAAGGAGCGCGCCGTCGGCCTCCAATGCGCTGCGGGTCGCGAGCAGCATGCGCTCGGCGTCGACCCGCGCCTCGATGAGCGCGCGCGACTGCATGTCCTGCTGTGCGGTCGAAAAGCTCTCCTGCAGCATGGTCGCGATCTGGTCGTCCGAGAGGCCGTACGAGGGCTTCACCGCGACGCTCGCCTCCACGCCGCTGGTCTGCTCCTTCGCACTGACCGACAGCAGCCCGTCGGCATCGACGGTGAAGGTGACCCGGATGCGCGCCGCGCCGGCGGCCATCGGCGGGATGCCGCGAAGCGTGAAGCGCGCGAGGCTGCGGCAGTCCGCCACCAGGTCGCGCTCGCCCTGCACCACATGCAATGCCAGCGCGGTCTGGCCGTCCTGGTAGGTGGTGAAGTCCTGCGCCATGGCCGTCGGGATGGTCTGGTTGCGCGGCACGATGCGTTCCACCAGGCCGCCCATGGTCTCGAGCCCCAGCGACAGCGGGATCACGTCCAGCAGCAGCAGCTCGCCGACACCGTCGTTTCCGGCCAGCTGGTTGGCCTGGATGGCGGCGCCCAGCGCCACCACCTCGTCCGGGTTGAGGTTGGTCAGCGGCTCGCGCCCGAAGAACTCGGCCACCGCAAGGCGCACCTGCGGCATGCGCGTCGAGCCGCCGACGAGCACGATCCCCTGCAGGTCGTCGGGCTTGAGCCTGGCGTCGCGCAAGGCCTTGCGCACGGCCGCCAGCGTGCGGTCGGTCAGGTGCCGCGTCGCGGCATCGAAATCGCTGCGCTTCAGGTCGAATCGGACCGCAGCGCCCGCCAGGTCCACATTGAACGCTGTCGATTCCGCGGCAGTCAGCGCCTCCTTGGCCGCCCGCGCGGCCACGAGGAGCGTGGCACGGTCGATGTCACTCTTCGGCCGGATGCCGGTGCGTGCGACCACGAGGTCGGCCAGCGCGTGGTCGTAGTCGTCGCCGCCCAGCGCCGAATCGCCGCCGGTGGCGATGACCTCGAACACGCCCTGCGTGAGCCGCAGGATGGAGATGTCGAAGGTGCCGCCACCCAGGTCGTACACCGCGTAGACGCCCTCGGAGGCGTTGTCCAGGCCGTAGGCGATGGCGGCGGCAGTGGGCTCGCTGATCAGGCGCAGCACGTTCAGGCCCGCGAGCTGGGCCGCGTCCTTGGTGGCCTGGCGCTGGCCCTCGTCGAAGTACGCGGGCACGGTGATCACGGCGCCGTAGAGTTCGTCGTCGAAGGTGTCCTCGGCGCGGTAGCGCAGTGTCGCCAGGATCTCGGCGCTCACTTCGACCGGCGACTTCAACCCTGCCGCGGTCTGCACCTGCACCATGCCGCCCTCGTCGACCAAGCCATAGGACATCGCGTCGCGATTCGCCACGTCGGCCAGGCCTCGGCCCATGAGGCGCTTGACGGAAGTGATGGTGTTGGCCGGGTCCTGCGCGCGCGCAGCCAGGGCTTCGAAACCGATCTGGCGCCGGTCCTTGTCGAGGTAGCGCACGGCAGAGGGCAGGATGACCCGGCCCTGGTCGTCGGGCAGGCACTCGGCCACGCCGTGGCGCACGGCAGCGACGAGGGAGTGCGTGGTGCCGAGGTCGATGCCGACGGCGATGCGGCGCTGGTGCGGATCGGGCGCCTGGCCGGGTTCGGAAATCTGAAGGAGTGCCATGGGAACTGAAGAGCGGAGATCTATTGTCCCAGCCGGTCGAAACGCTGGTCGACCTCGGCCGCAAAGCGCTCGATGAACATGAGGGCTCTGACCTGCGCTGCCGCGGCCGGAAAGTCGCCCTTCTCGTCGATGAGCCAGTCGAGCGAGGACAGGGCACGCGCGCGCGCCGCATCCACCTCGTCCTGCAGCGCAGCGAGCGCGGCCTCGTCGGTCGCCTCGTCGAGTGCCTCGCGCCACGCCATCTGCTGCATGAGGAACTCGGACGGCATGGCGGTGTTGGTCTCGGCCTGCACCGGCGCCCCGTTCAGCTCGCACAGGTAGCTGGCCCGCTTGAGCGGGTCTTTCAGGCGCTGGTAGGCCTCGTTGATGCGCACCGACCACTGCATCGCCACGCGTTGCGCGGCTGCGCCCTGGGCCGCGAAACGGTCCGGGTGGGCTTCGCGCTGCAATTCCTTCCAGCGCGCATCGAGCGCGGCGCGGTCCTGCGCGAAGGTCGGCGGCACGGCGAAGAGTTCGAAGTCGGTGTCGTTGAGGTTCATGTCGATCGCAGGACGGCCAACAAAAAAGGCCCCCACGCTCCCCGCCGCAGCGTGGTTCGCTGCCCCCCGAGGGGGTGCTTTTTGTCTGGGGGCGGCCCGGCGACAAAAAGCCGCCTCGGGCGGCGGCTCTTGCAATCGCCCTCGCCAAAGCGAGTGGCTCTAGATCCGGAAGCTCTCGCCGCAACCGCAGCGGTCGCGTTCGTTCGGATTGTTGAATCTGAAGCCTTCGTTCAGACCCTCGCGCACGAAGTCCAGTTGCGTGCCGTCGATGTAGGCCAGGCTTTTCGGGTCCACCAGGACCTTCACGCCGTGGTCTTCGAAGACCACGTCCTCGGGTGCCATCTCGTCCACGTACTCCAGCTTGTAGGCCAGGCCGGAGCACCCCGTCGTCTTGACGCCCAGCCGCACGCCCACCCCCTTACCCCGCTTGGTCAGGTAGCGGTTCACGTGGCGTGCAGCGGCTTCGGTCAGGGTGACGGACATGGTGCGGGAGCAGACGAACAAACGAACGAAAAAAAAGGATCAGTGAACGGCTTCTTCGCCGGCCGGCGCCTTGGCGCCGTGCTTGGCCTTGTAGTCGTTCACGGCGGCCTTGATCGCGTCCTCTGCCAGGATCGAGCAATGGATCTTCACGGGGGGCAGCGCCAGCTCCTCGGCGATCTGCGCGTTCTTGAGCGCGGCCGCCTCGTCCAGCGTCTTGCCCTTGACCCATTCGGTCACCAGCGACGACGAGGCGATCGCCGAACCGCAACCGTAGGTCTTGAAGCGCGCATCCTCGATCACGCCGGTTTCGGCATTGACCTTGATCTGCAGCTTCATCACGTCGCCGCAGGCCGGTGCGCCGACCATGCCGGTGCCGACCGAGTCGTCGCCCTTGTCGAAGGAGCCGACGTTGCGCGGGTTCTCGTAGTGGTCGATGACCTTCTCGGAATAAGCCATGGTGTTACCTCTTCAATCGTGGTGTTCTACGGAGCGCGGCGTTCAGTGCGCCGCCCACTGGATGGTGCTCAGGTCGACGCCGTCCTGGTACATCTCCCACAACGGGCTGAGCTCGCGCAGCTTGCTCACGTTGTGCTTGATGGTGGCGACGGCGTAGTCGATTTCTTTCTCGGTCGTGAAACGGCCGATCGTCATGCGCAGGCTGCTGTGGGCCAGCTCGTCGCTGCGGCCGAGGGCGCGCAGCACGTAGCTCGGCTCCAGGCTGGCCGAGGTGCAGGCGGACCCCGACGACACCGCCAGGCCCTTGATGCCCATGATCAGCGACTCGCCCTCGACGAAGTTGAAGCTCATGTTCAGGTTGTGCGGCACGCGGTGCTCGAGGTCGCCGTTGATGAAGACCTGCTCGACGTCCTTCAGCCCGTCCAGCAGGCGCTTCTGCAGGCGCTGCGCCTTGGCGATGTCGTCCTTCATCTCTTCCTTGGCGATGCGGAAGGCCTCGCCCATGCCGACGATCTGGTGCGTCGGCAGCGTGCCCGAACGCATGCCACGCTCGTGGCCACCGCCGTGCATCTGCGCCTCCAGCCGCACGCGTGGCTTGCGGCGGACGTACAGCGCACCGATGCCCTTGGGACCGTAGGTCTTGTGCGAAGCCAGGCTCATCAGGTCGATGGGCAGCGTCTTGACGTCGATCTCGAGCTTGCCGGTGGCCTGCGCGGCGTCGACGTGGAAGATCACGCCCTTCTCGCGGCACAGGCTGCCCAGCGCGACCACGTCCTGAACGACGCCGATCTCGTTGTTCACGTACATGACGCTCGCGAGGATGGTGTCGGGGCGGATCGCCGCCTTGAACTTCTCCAGATCGAGCAGGCCATTTTCCTCAACGTCCAGGTAGGTCACCTCGAAGCCCTGGCGTTCCAGTTCCCGCATCACGTCCAGCACGGCCTTGTGCTCGGTCTTGACGGTGATCAGGTGCTTGCCCTTGCCCTTGTAGAAGTGCGCGGCACCCTTGATGGCCAGGTTGTTGGATTCGGTGGCACCGGAGGTCCAGACGATCTCGCGCGGGTCGGCGCCGATCAGGTCGGCCACCTGGGTGCGCGCCTTCTCGACCGCCTCCTCGGCCTCCCAGCCCCAGGCGTGGCTGCGCGACGCCGGGTTGCCGAAATGCTCGCGCAGCCAGGGGATCATCGCGTCGACCACGCGCGGGTCGACCGGCGTGGTGGCGCCGTAGTCCAGGTAGATCGGGAAATGGGGAGTCACATCCATGGCTTGCTCGTGCTGGCGTGGGTCAATCAATGCGCGTGGGCCGGCCGGGGCCGCAACCGCCGGCAATGGCCCGGTCGAATCAGGATTTGGCGAAGGCGTTGCAGAACATCACGACTTGGCAAAGGCATTGCCAAGGGCGAACACCGAATTCGGTGCGTTCACGCGGATCGGCTTGACCACCGGCTGGCTCGAGATGGCCCGCTTGACGGCCGGCTTGTTCTCGATCTGCACGCCCTTGGCGATCTGGTCGTCGACCAGCTTCTGCAGCGTGACCGAATCCAGGAACTCCACCATCTTCTGATTCAGCGAGGCCCACAGCTCGTGCGTCATGCAGCGGCCGGCTTCGCCGAGGCAATTTTCCTTGCCGCCGCACTGGGTGGCGTCGATCGGCTCGTCGACCGACACGATGATGTCGGCCACGGTGATGTCGGAGGCCTTGCGGCCCAGCGAATAGCCGCCACCGGGACCCCGGGTCGACTCGACAAGTTCGTGGCGGCGCAGCTTGCCGAACAGCTGCTCGAGGTAAGACAGCGAGATCTGCTGCCGCTGGCTGATGGCCGCCAGCGTGACCGGGCCGGTGTTCTGGCGCAGTGCCAGATCGATCATGGCCGTGACCGCAAACCGGCCTTTGGTTGTGAGACGCATCGCAAGCTCCTTCGAAGTGCTTACCGTTGAAATGACACCTGGACCGAGCCCGGGTGGCGTCGTCTCCGCCCCTGCCCGCCTCGTGCCCATCCAGGGATCAGAGGCGGCCCTTCATCGCGAAGTTCAGACTTTTCTTGAGTGTTTCGCTCAAGTTTAACAGAAAGCCCTGGGTTCTGCTCGGGTAAACCCGCTGAAACCGGTTGCAACCCGGGCGAAGCCGACGGATGTCGACGGCTCGTCCGACGCGGCCTCAGGAGCCACCCGTGGGGAGCACGGCAATGTTGTCGCCTCCCGCCGCGCCGAAGGCCTGCTCGCGCAGCAGTGCCAGCTGGTCGCGCACCCGCGCCGCCTTCTCGAATTCGAGGTTGCGGGCGTGCTCGAGCATCTGCTTTTCCAGGCGCTTGATCTCGCGGGCGATGTCCTTCTCGGACATGTCCTCGACCTTGGCCCGCTCCAGGTCGCGCTTGGCGGCCTCCTTGCCCGACTTCTCGCTGTAGACGCCGTCGATCAGCTCGCGCACCTGCTTGACGATGCTGCGCGGCACGATGCCGTTGGCCTCGTTGAAGGCGATCTGCTTGGCGCGCCGGCGCTCGGTCTCGCCGATCGCCTTCTTCATCGACGCCGTCATGTTGTCTGCGTATAGGATGGCCTTGCCGTGCAGGTTGCGCGCCGCCCGGCCGATGGTCTGGATCAGGCTGCGCTCGGCCCGCAGGAAGCCTTCCTTGTCGGCATCGAGGATGGCCACGAGCGACACCTCCGGAATGTCCAGGCCCTCGCGCAACAGGTTGATGCCCACCAGCACGTCGAAGGTGCCCAGGCGCAGGTCGCGCAGGATCTCCACCCGCTCCACCGTATCGACGTCGCTGTGCAGGTAGCGCACCTTCACGCCGTTGTCGCCCAGGTAGTCGGTGAGCTGCTCGGCCATGCGCTTGGTCAGCGTGGTGATCAGGACGCGCTCGTTCTTCTCGACGCGGATGCGGATCTCCTGCAGCACGTCGTCGACCTGGTGCGTTGCCGGCCGCACCTCCACCTCGGGATCGATGAGGCCCGTCGGCCGCACCAGTTGCTCCACCACCTGCCCGGTGTGCGTCTTCTCGTAATCGGCCGGCGTGGCGGACACGAAGATGCACTGGCGCATGCGCGTTTCGAACTCCTCGAACTTCAGGGGCCGGTTGTCCAGGGCCGAAGGCAGCCGGAAGCCGTACTCCACCAGCGTGGTCTTGCGTGCCCGGTCGCCGTTGTACATGGCGCCGAGCTGGCCGATCATCTGGTGGCTCTCGTCCAGGAACATGATCGCGTCCTTGGGCATGTAGTCGGTCAGCGTGGCGGGCGGCTGCCCGGGCGCCGCACCGGAGAGGTGGCGCGTGTAGTTCTCGATGCCCTTGCAGTGGCCGATCTCGGCCAGCATCTCCAGGTCGAAGCGCGTGCGTTGCTCCAGGCGCTGCGCCTCGACCAGCTTGCCGGCGCCGACCAGTTCCTTGAGGCGGTCGGCCAGCTCCGCCTTGATGGTGTCGACGGCGCGCAGCGTCTTGTCGCGCGGCGTGACGTAGTGGCTCGAGGGGTAGATGGTGAAGCGCGGCACCTTCTGCCGGATGCGTCCGGTCAGAGGGTCGAACAGCGACAGCGTCTCGATCTCGTCGTCGAAGAGCTCGATGCGGACCGCCAGCTCGCTGTGCTCGGCCGGGAACACGTCGATGGTGTCGCCGCGCACCCGGAAGGTGCCGCGCGCGAAATCCTGCTCGTTGCGGGTGTACTGCATGCGGATCAGCCGCCCGATCAGGTCGCGCTGGCCGACCTTGTCGCCCACGCGCATGATCAGCCGCATCTCCATGTAGTCCTCGGGCGTTCCGATGCCGTAGATCGCGCTCACCGTCGCCACGATCACCACGTCGCGCCGCTCCAGCACGCTCTTGGTGGCCGACAGGCGCATCTGCTCGATGTGTTCGTTGATCGAGGAGTCCTTCTCGATAAACAGGTCGCGCTGCGGCACATAGGCCTCGGGCTGGTAGTAGTCGTAGTAGCTGACGAAGTACTCCACGGCATTCTTTGGGAAGAACTCGCGGAACTCGCTGTACAGCTGGGCGGCCAGCGTCTTGTTGGGCGCGAACACGATCGCCGGCTTGCCAAGCCGCGCGATCACGTTGGCCATGGTGAAGGTCTTGCCCGATCCGGTCACGCCCAGGAGGGTCTGGAAAACCTCGCCGTCGTTCACGCCCTCGACCAGCTTGGCGATGGCCGTAGGCTGGTCGCCGGCCGGCGGGTAGGGCTGGAACAGCTGGAAGGGGGAATCGGGGAAGCTGACGAACTCGCCCTGGGGGGGCGTGTCCAGGACGGCTTCGGGGGTATCGGGGGCAGAAGGCATCGTGCGCTACAGAAGGGGACGTTTGTCGAAAGACGGTGTTCCGGTACAGCTGCAGACCGGGCCGGTAAAATTCAAGCCAACCCGCAAGGCTAGCGCAGCCGCGGGAACGCCGAAAGCCCCGCCTCCGGCGCCGGGCAGCCCACCATCCGAAGGACTTTCTCCAAATGTCTCTGTTCACCGCCGTCGAAATGGCGCCGCGCGACCCCATCCTGGGTCTCAACGAACAATTTGCCGCCGACACCAACCCCAACAAGGTCAACCTGGGCGTGGGCGTGTATTACGACGACAACGGCAAGCTGCCCCTGCTGGAGTGCGTGAAAAAGGCCGAGGCCGACATGATGAAGGCGCCCAGCGCCCGCGGCTACCTGCCCATCGACGGCATCGCCGCCTATGACGCGGCCGTCAAGTCGCTGGTCTTCGGTGCCGACAGCGAGCCCGTCCAGTCCGGCCGCGTCGCCACCGTCCAGGGCCTGGGCGGCACCGGCGGCCTGAAGATCGGCGCCGACTTCCTCAAGAAGCTCAGCCCTGGCGCCAAGGTGCTCATCAGCGACCCGAGCTGGGAAAACCACCGCGCCCTGTTCACCCAGGCCGGCTTCACCGTCGAGACGCACCCCTACTACGACGCCGAGAAACGCGGCGTGAACTTCGAGGGCATGCTGGCCGCGCTGAACGCCGCGCCCGCCGGCACCATCGTCGTGCTGCACGCCTGCTGCCACAACCCGACCGGGTACGACATCACCCCGGCCCAGTGGGACCAGGTCGTCGCCGCCGTCAAGGCCAGGAACCTCACGCCTTTCCTCGACATGGCCTACCAGGGCTTCGGCAACGGCATTCAGGAAGACGGCGCCGTGATCGGCAAATTCGTTGCCGCGGGCCTGAACTTCTTCGTCGCCACCTCATTCTCCAAGAGCTTCAGCCTCTACGGCGAGCGCGTGGGCGCCCTGTCGGTGCTGTGCGCCGACAAGGACGAGGCGGCGCGCGTGCTCTCGCAGCTCAAGATCATGATCCGCACCAACTACAGCAACCCGCCGACCCATGGCGGCGCGGTGGTCGCGGCCGTGCTGGGCAACGCCGAGCTGCGCGCCCTGTGGGAGAAGGAACTGGGCGACATGCGCGTGCGCATCAAGGCCATGCGCCAGAAGCTGGTCGACGGCCTGAAGGCCGCCGGCGTGAAGCAGGACATGGGCTTCATCACCAGCCAGATCGGCATGTTCAGCTATTCGGGCCTCTCCAAGGACCAGATGGTCCGCCTGCGCAACGAATTCGGCGTGTACGGTACCGACACCGGCCGCATGTGCGTGGCGGCGCTGAACAGCAAGAACATCGATTACGTCTGCCAGGCCATCGCCAAGGTTGTCTGAGCCGACGCCGTCGTTCGAAGAGCCGGGCAGCGCCGCCCAAGCGCCGGCCCGGCTTTTTGTCGGGCAGGTGCTGGCCAATCCTGCCAACCGCGCCATCCTCGAGCGCCTGCCTGCGCTGGGCCTGCCCGATGCCTGGCTGGTCGCCGGCTGCCTGTTCCAGACCGTGTGGAACCTGCGCACCGGCCGCCCGGCCATGGACGGAATCCGCGACTACGACCTTTTCTATTTCGACGCCGGCGACCTCTCGGCCGAGGCCGAGGATGCCGTGGCCCGACGCGTCGAGGCGGCCTGTGCCGACCTGCCCGTTACGCTGGAAGTCAAGAACCAGGCCCGGGTCCACACCTGGTACGAGGCGCACTTCGGCGCGCCCTACAGCCCTTTGCAGAACTCGATGGACGGCATCGACCGCTTCCTGGTCGAAGGCACCTGCGTCGGCCTCCAGGCGCGTGCCGACGGGCTCACGCTGTATGCGCCCGACGGCCTCGCCGGGCTGATGGGCGGGGTGCTGCGGCCCAACCGTCGCAGCCCCGATCCCCGCCTGTACGCCGCCAAGGCGGCCGACTACCGCCGCCGCTGGCCCTGGCTCACCGTGCTCGACACCGAGAGCCAGGCGCCCCCACGCCCTTTGCTCGCGCATCGAATCGACCTGCAGCGTGCGCTGGACGCAGGCCAGCCGCTATCGATTCGATAGCGGCCGACGTCTCGATCACGCCCCACGCGTGGCGCGGCTCTTGCATTCCTCGGTGGCGATGGACACCCCCCACCCCACCGTGCGCCCCACGCTGAGCCACAGTCGCTTCGAAGACGTGCAGGCCGTGCTGGCCGGCACGCTCTTCGTCGCCATGGCGATGGTCGTGTTCGGCCAGGCCGGGCTGCTGACGGGCGGCACGGCCGGGGCCGCCTTCCTGCTGCACTACGCCACCGGCATCGGGTTCGGGCCCCTGTTCTTCGTGGTCAACCTCCCCTTCTATTGGTTCGCCTGGCGCCAGATGGGGCGGGAATTCACGCTCAAGACCTTCGCCGCCATCGCGCTGCTGTCGCTCATGACCACGCTGGCGCCGCGCTTCATTGCGATCCAGTCGCTGCACCCGGCCTTCGCGGCCGTCTTCGGCGGCCTGATGCTGGGCACGGGCTGCCTGTTCCTGGCACGCCACCGCGCGAGCCTGGGCGGTGCGACCATCCTCGCGCTGTACCTGCAGGAGCGGCGCGGCTGGCGGGCCGGCAAGGTGCAGTTGGCCATCGACTGCTCGGTGGTGGTGCTGGCGCTGTTCGTGGTCGAGCCGGCCCGGGTGGGCTGGTCGATCCTGGGCGCGATCGTCATGGGCGGCTTTCTCTGGATCAACCACAAGCCGGGCCGCTACGCCGGCACCTGAGCAGCCGCGGGAGGGTCACCTGCGCGACTCCGCACGCCATCTGGCCCGTCCGGATGTGCGCTTGTGCCCATGGCACGGTAGTTTTGCGGATGGAACCGTCACCGTCCCACTGCTATATTGCACCGCAGCAAAACTCCCGCGGTCCCCATGCTGTACCAACTCTACGAAGCGCAACGCTCCCTCATGGAGCCGTTCGCCGACTTCGCGCAGGCTGCCTCCAAACTCTTCAGCTCCGGCGCGATGTTCAGCCAGATGCCGATGTCGCAGCGCGTGGCGGCCAGCTACGACCTGATCTACCGGCTGGGCAAGGACTACGAGAAGCCCGAGTTCGACATCAAGACCGTGAAGGTCAACGGCAGCGACGTCGTCATCCACGAGATCGTCGAGATCGACAAGCCCTTCTGCCAGTTGCGCCGATTCAAGCGCTTCACCGACGATGAACAGGTGCTCGAGACGCTGAAGGCCCAGCCCGTGGTGCTGATCGTGGCACCGCTGTCGGGCCACTACGCCACGCTGCTGCGCGACACCGTGCGCACCATGCTGCAGGGCCACAAGGTCTACATCACCGACTGGAAGAACGCGCGCCTGGTGCCCCTGTCGGACGGCCAGTTCCACCTCGACGACTACATCAACGATGTGCAGGACTTCATCCGCCACCTGCAGGCCGAGTACGGCAATTGCCACGTGATGAGCGTGTGCCAGCCCACCGTGCCCGTGCTGGCGGCCATCTCGCTCATGGCCAGCCGCGGCGAGACCACGCCGCTGTCGATGACCATGATGGGCGGCCCCATCGACGCCCGCAAGTCGCCCACCGCGGTGAACAACCTGGCGATGAACAAGAGCTTCGAGTGGTTCGAGAACAACGTCATCTACCGCGTGCCGCAGGGCTTCCCCGGTGAGGGGCGCCGGGTGTACCCGGGCTTCCTGCAGCACACCGGTTTCGTGGCCATGAACCCGGACCGGCACGCCAGCAGCCACTACGACTACTTCAAGGACCTCATCAAGGGCGACGATGCGAGCGCCGAGGCCCACCGCAAGTTCTACGACGAGTACAACGCCGTGCTCGACATGGACGCCGACTACTACCTCGAAACCATCAAGACGGTGTTCCAGGAATTCGACCTCGTCAACGGCACCTGGGACGTGAAGAACCCCGAAGGCCAGGTCGAGCGCGTGCGTCCGCAGGACATCCGCACCACCGCCCTGCTCACCGTCGAGGGCGAGCTGGACGACATCTCCGGATCGGGCCAGACCCAGGCCGCGCACGAGCTGTGCACCAGCATCCCGGCAGGCGAGCACTACGAGGTCAAGGGTGCCGGCCACTACGGCATCTTCAGCGGCCGCCGCTGGCGTGACCTGGTGTATCCGCGCGTGCAGGCCTTCATCACGGCGCACGACGAGCAGCAGGTTCGCGCACGCCGCGCCGCCACGCCTGCGGACCTCACGGCGGAGGACACGGTCAAGGCCGCGCCGTCCGCCGCGCGCCCGCGCACCGCCGCTCGCAAGGCCACGCCCTCGGCCGCTGCGCGCCCGAGCGCGGCGCCGGCCCGCAAGGCCACCGCTTCGCCCAAACTGGCGCCCACCGCTTCGCGCAAGGCTTCCGCCACTTCACGCAAGCCACGCGCCTGAGCGGCTGCCAGCCCCGAGAATCACGCCGGCGCCTGCCGGCGTTTTTCATCGCCCTCCTCCCTTCTCCATGTCTCCCCTCGCTGCCCGACTGCTCGACGCCCTGCCGCAGACGCAGTGCACGCGCTGCGGCTACCCCGACTGCGCGGGGTATGCCCAGGCCATTGCCGCGGGCGAGGCCGGCATCGACCAGTGCCCGCCGGGCGGCCACGAAGGCGTGCGCCGCCTCGCGGCGCTCACCGGCCGGCCGGCCGCACCTCTGAATCCCGAGTTCGGCACCGAGGGCCCGCGCATGCTGGCCGTGATCGACGAGGCCTGGTGCATCGGCTGCACGCTGTGCCTGGACGCCTGCCCCACCGACGCCATCGTCGGCGTGAACAAGCGCATGCACACCGTCATCGAGCCTCACTGCACGGGGTGCGAGCTGTGCGTTCCGGTGTGCCCGGTCGACTGCATCGCGCTGGAGTCCGCCACGCCCGGCCGCGCCGGCTGGGACGCCTGGTCGGCAGACCAGGCTGCCGCCGCGCGGCGACGCTACGAAGTCCACAAAGCCCGGCGCTGGCCGGACGAACACGAAGCGCAGATGGCGCCCGATGGCACGGCGCAGTCCGGGGCCGATGCCGGCGAACGCAAGCGCAGCGTGGTCGAAGCCGCGCTCGCTCGCGCCCGCCAGGCGGCCGCCGCACGGACCACCGGCAAACCGTAGCCGGCCGCGCGCCGAACGCCGCCCCACGGCGTGCCCGGCCCCTCAACGCCGGCCGCTGCCGTGCTGGACCAGCAGCAACAGAACGCCCGCGAGCACCACCCCGACGGCGTACCACTCGAAGCGCGTCACCGTCTCCTGCGCGATCCACACGCCCAGCAGCATCGCGATCACCGGATTGACGAAGGTGTAGCTCGACGCGAGCGCCGCAGGCGCCCTCGCCAGCAGCAGCATGTACGCGTTGAAGGCGACCAGCGAACCGAACACCACCAGGTAGGCCCACGCGCCCACGGCCAACGGTTGCGGCGGCCACGGCGCTCGCTCGCCGGACAGCGCCGCCAGGCCCATCAGCACCAGGCCGCCGCACACCATCTCGCTCGCGAAGCCCATCGCACCCGGCGCCAGCGGCAACGCGCGCTGGCTGAGCACGCTGCCCAGCGACCAGCAGACGCACGCGATCGCGATTGCCGCCAGTCCGGCGGGCGACGACCGGAACCCGCTGCCCTGCGTCAGCAGGAGCACCCCCACGAGCCCCAGCGCGATGCCCAGCCACTCGAGCGGCGCGGGCCGGATGCCCCACAGCAGGTTGAGCAGCGCGATCATGAGCGGCACCACGGCGATGAACGCCACCACCAGCCCCGACCCGACGGACACCTCGGCCTGTGCCGTGCCGCCCATGCCGCCACCCAGCATCAACGCGCCCACGACCAGCGCATGGCACCACTGCCGGCGCGTGGGCCACGCCGCGCCGCGCCAGCGCATCCACAACGCCAGCACCAGGCCAGCGAAGAGGAAGCGCGAGCCCATCTGCAGGAAGGGCGGAAAGCTGATCAACGCGTACTTGATCGCCAGGTAGGTCGACCCCCAGACCAGCCAGGTGGCGGCCAGGCACAGCAGGATCAGCGGGGGCAGACCGCGTCGTGCGCGGACAGGTCCTTGCGAAACGGGTGAAACGAGGCTGGACATGGGCGCGGCTTCCGGATCGGGTTCACAGAGGGGTCCACACCATGGTATGAAGGCTCCTCGCGCCGAACCATGCGCATCTCATCGTCATGACGCCGTTTGGCCGTCGAATCGAAGGACTTTGATGAACCCGACCTTGAACCCTCCGCTGGATGCCTACGACACCCGCATCCTGGCCGAGCTGCAGGCCGATGCACGGCTCTCGATGGCCGAGCTGGGCCGGCGCGTGCACCTGAGCCAGCCGGCCGTAACCGAGCGCGTGAAGAAGCTGGAAACCGCCGGCGTCATCAGCGGCTACCGCGCCACCGTCGACCTGGGGCGCCTGGGCTATGGCATCCGCGCCATCATCCGCGTGGGTCGTGCGGACTATGCACGCGTGGTGAAGCTTATCCAGCAGACACCGGAATGCGTGAATGCGTACAACGTGACCGGCGACGACAGCTGGATCCTCGAGATCGCCGTCATCGACGTGGCGCACCTCGACGCCGTGGTCACCAAGTTCTGCATCCTCACCGAAACGGCGACCTCGATCATCCTCAACCCCGCGCGCGAACATCAGCCGATGCTGCCGCCGCAGCGGGAGGACGTGAAGCCGCCGATCCGCAAGGTGCTCAACGCCTGAAGCGCGCGGCGCCACTCGGCACGAAGCCGGGCGCGCCCATGACTGCCGGCCGGTCTCCCCTGCCGCGCAGCGAGTCAGTGCGAGGTCGCCAGCGCGGCGAACGCGCGCACCACCTCCGGCGGCGCCTGCACCAGCTCGATCAACACGCCCTCCCCCGCAATCGGGAATTCGTCGCTGGCCTTGGGGTGCAGGAAGCAGATGTCGAAGCCCGCCGCGCCCTGGCGGATGCCACCGGGCGCGAAGCGCACGCCCTGCGCCGTGAGCCACTCGACGGCCCGGGGTAGGTCGTCGATCCACAGGCCGATGTGGTTGAGCGGCGTGGTGTGGACCGCCGGCTTCTTCTCGGGGTCCAGCGGTTGCATCAGGTCGACCTCGACCTTGAAGGGACCGTCGCCGATGGCGCAGATGTCTTCGTCCACATTCTCGCGCTCGCTTCGGAACGTGCCGGTGACCGACAGGCCCAGCATGTCGACCCACAGCTTCTGCAGGCGCAGCTTGTCGGGACCGCCGATGGCGATCTGCTGGACGCCCAGCACCTTGAACGGGCGGTGCGCCGCGGTACCTCCGGCTTCGCCTTCGGTGCGAGCGTCCTTCGGAGCGGTCGGGCGGACGCTCATGCGAACTCCAGGATGATCTGGTCCACGGCCAGCGACTCGCCCTTGGCGGCCGAGATCTTGCCCACCACGCCGTCCTGCGCGGCGAAGAGCACGTTCTCCATCTTCATCGCTTCGATCACGGCCAGCTTCTCGCCGGCCTGCACCTGCTGGCCTTCCTTGACCGCCACGTCGACGAGCAGGCCGGGCATGGGCGACATGAGGAATTTGCTCAGGTCCGGGGGCGCCTTGTAGGGCATGAGGCCCAGCAGGCGCGCGCCCAGCGGCGACAGCACCATCGCCTCGATCTGCGTGCCGTTGTGCTGCACGCGCAGGGCCAGCGGGTTCTTGCCCGCGCCGCGCTCCACCTGGGCGGTGAAGGGCGCGCTGCCCTGCCCCTTGTCGACACGGCCCTCGAAGCGGATGCTGCCCAGCGGCGATCGGCTGTCGATCTGGTAGCTGTTCGTGCCCACGGTAACAGCGCTGGAGCCCGTTTTCCCTTGGAAATCGGTGACCGACACCGGCGTGTGCACATGCTGGCCGTCGGTCGCCAGCGTGACGACGACGAACTTCTCGCCGACCTTCACGCCGTGGCCTTCCAACTGCCCGCTGATGCCCGAGGCCCGCGCGCGGTAGCGGCGATGCACGTAGGCCGCCAGCGCGACAAGGAAGTCCGGGTCGCCGTGCGGCACGTCTTCCGCGCGAAAACCCTGGCCGTAGTGCTCGGCGATGAAGCCGGTGTTGAAGTCGCCCGCGACGAACTTGGGGTGCGCGAGCAGCGCCGCCTGGAAGGGAATGTTGCTGTGGATGCCGCGGATCACGAAGCCGTTGAGCGCCTCGCGCATCAGCGCGATGGCGTGCTGCCGGTCGCGCCCGTGCACGATGAGCTTGGCGATCATCGAGTCGTAGTACATCGGGATCTCGCCACCCTCGTACACGCCGGTGTCCACGCGCACGCCGTAGTCGTCGGCGGCGTTGGGCCTCGAGGCCGAGAGCGACTCCACCGGCGGCTGGAACTTCACCAGCCGGCCCGTGGAGGGCAGGAAGTTGCGGAACGGGTCCTCGGCGTTGATGCGGCACTCGATCGCCCAGCCGTCGCGCTTCACGTCGGCCTGCGCCAAGGGCAGCTTCTCGCCGGCCGCCACGCGGATCATGAGTTCCACCAGATCCAGCCCCGTGATGCATTCGGTGACCGGGTGCTCGACCTGCAGCCGCGTGTTCATCTCCAGGAAGTAGAAGTCCTGGTCCTTGCCGACGACGAACTCCACCGTGCCGGCGGACTGGTATTTCACCGCCTTGGCCAACGCCACGGCCTGTTCGCCCATCGCCTTGCGCGTTGCGTCGCTGATGAAGGGCGAAGGCGCCTCTTCGATCACCTTCTGGTGGCGGCGCTGGATGGAGCATTCGCGCTCGTTCAGGTAGATCACGTTGCCGTGCGAATCGCCCAGCACCTGGATCTCGATGTGGCGCGGTTCCTGCACGAACTTCTCGATGAAGATGCGGTCGTCGCCGAAGGAGTTGCGCGCCTCGTTCTGGCAGGCGGTGAAGCCCTCGAGCGCTTCCTTGTCGTTGTAGGCCACGCGCAGGCCCTTGCCGCCGCCACCGGCGCTGGCCTTGATCATCACCGGGTAGCCGATGTCCTTCGCGATCTGCACCGCGCGCTCGGCCGACTCGATGGCATCGTTCCAGCCCGGGATGGTGTTGACCTTGGCCTCGTTCGCGAGCTTCTTCGAGGCGATCTTGTCGCCCATGGCCGCGATCGAGTAGTGCTTGGGACCGATGAAGGCGATCCCCTCTTCCTCGACCTTCCTGGCGAAGGCCTCGTTCTCCGACAGGAAGCCGTAGCCCGGGTGCACCGCCTCGGCACCGGTCTTCTTGCAGGCCTCGATGATGCGGTCGGCCTGCAGGTAGGACTCGCGCGAGGGCGCGGCGCCGATGTGCACGGCCTCGTCGGCCAGTTCGACGTGGCGGGCGTCCTTGTCGGCGTCCGAATACACGGCCACCGTCAGGATGCCCATCTTGCGGGCCGTCTTGATGACCCGGCAGGCGATTTCGCCGCGGTTGGCGATCAGGATTTTCTTGAACACATCTGCTCCGATGTAGGGTGTTTCGACCGGGCGCCGCTCACTGCAGACCCAGTTGTTTGCGCATGGCGGCGTTCTTCGCCTCGGCGCGCAGCAGGGCGGGCCGCGCCTCGAGACGTTTGACGTAGTCCTCGAACACGGGCGCCGGCTCGATCTGCTTGAAGCCGATCATGAAGCGCAGCGTGCCGCCGAACACCACGTCGGCCATGGAGAACGCATCGCCGAGCACAAAGGCCCTGCCGGTGATGGCACTCTCGGCAGCGGCGAGCATGGCCGCGAAGGTGCCCCAGCCCGCCGACACGTCCTTGACGTCCCAGCCCGCGTGCTTGGCCATGACGGCCGGCTCGATCACGCTCGGGGCGAAGAACGACCAGCGCAGGTAGGCGCCGCGCTGCGGGTCGCCTCGCGCGGGCGCCAGCGCGGGTGCGTAGCGGTCGGCCAGGTACAGCGCGATGGCCGCGGCTTCCGTGACGACGATGTCGCCATCCACCAGCGTCGGCAGCTTGCCCATCGGGTTTTTCGCGATCAACTCGGGGCCTTTCTGTTCGCCCTTCATGATGTCGACGACCTTCAGGTCGTAGTCGACGCCGGCTTCTTCCAGCGCCCAGAGCGTGCCCGCGGCGCGCGAGTACGGGTGGTAGCAGAGGCTGAGCGACATGGTGTCGTGCTCCTGTGCGGCAGGCCTTCAAAGGGGGATGTTCCCGTGCTTGCGCCACGGGTTCTCGAGCTTCTTCTCGCGCAGCATCACCAGGCTGCGGCAGATGCGCTTGCGCGTCTCGCTGGGCAAAATGACGTCGTCGATGTAGCCGCGCGCACCGGCCACGAAGGGGTTGGCGAAGCGGGCCTTGTATTCAGCTTCGCGTGCGGCCAGCTTCTCGGGGTCGTTCTTGTCCTCGCGGAAGATGATCTCCACCGCGCCCTTGGCGCCCATCACCGCGATCTCGGCGCGCGGCCAGGCGAGGTTGACGTCGCCGCGCAAATGCTTGGAGGCCATCACGTCGTAGGCGCCGCCGTAGGCCTTGCGGGTGATGACGGTGATCTTGGGCACGGTGCACTCGGCATACGCGTACAGCAGCTTGGCGCCGTGCTTGATGATGCCGCCGTACTCCTGGCTGGTTCCGGGCATGAAGCCGGGCACGTCGACGAAGGTGACGACCGGGATGTTGAAGGCATCGCAGAAGCGCACGAAGCGCGCCGCCTTGATGCTCGACCGAATGTCCAGGCAACCCGCCAGCACCAAAGGCTGGTTGGCGACGATGCCGACGGTCTGCCCCTCCATGCGCGCGAAACCGATGACGATGTTCTTCGCGTAGTCGGGCTGCAGCTCGAAGAAGTCGCCGTCGTCGACCACCTTCACGATCAGCTCCTTCATGTCGTAGGGCTTGTTCGGGTTGTCGGGCACCAGCGTGTCGAGCGAGGGATCGGCGCGGTCGGCCGGGTCGCCTTTGCCGTCGTTGCCCAGGCGCACGGGCGGCTTTTCGCGGTTATTCAGCGGCAGGTAGTTGTACAGGCGCCGCAGCATCATCAGCGCCTCGACGTCGTTCTCGAAGGCCATGTCGGCCACGCCGCTGCGGGTGGTGTGGGTGACCGCGCCGCCCAGCTCCTCGGCGGTGACGGACTCGTGCGTCACGGTCTTCACCACCTCGGGGCCGGTGACGAACATGTAGCTGGAGTCCTTCACCATGAAGATGAAGTCGGTCATGGCCGGCGAGTACACCGCCCCGCCGGCGCAGGGGCCCATGATCATGCTGATCTGCGGCACCACGCCCGAGGCCATCACATTGCGCTGGAACACGTCGGCGTACCCGCCGAGCGAGGCCACGCCCTCCTGGATGCGCGCGCCGCCGGAGTCGTTCAGGCCGATCACCGGCGCGCCGACCTTCATGGCCTGGTCCATCACCTTGCAGATCTTCTCGGCATGCGCTTCGCTCAGCGCACCGCCGAAGACGGTGAAGTCCTGGCTGAAGACGAAGACCAGGCGGCCGTTGATCATCCCGTAGCCGGTGACCACGCCATCGCCGGGGATCTTCTGCTCGGCCATGCCGAAGTCGGTCGAGCGGTGCTCGACGAACATGTCCCATTCCTCGAAGGTGTCGTCGTCCAGCAGCAGCTCGATGCGCTCGCGCGCCGTGAGCTTGCCCTTCTTGTGCTGCGCGTCGATGCGCTTCTGGCCGCCACCCTGGCGCGCCTGCTCGCGGCGGCGTTCGAGGTCTTCGAGGATTTCTTTCATGGAGTTTCGACTCGGTTGAGGTTTTTGTTCGCTTCGGCGAAATGCTATGGATGCGACAGCTGCTCGTGCCCGCCTACCGGGCTCTGCGGCACGATCTGCGTTGAAGCTTCCAGCAGTTGGCGCGCTGCGGTGGAGGCCGGCAGCCGCCCGCTGCGCACCTCGTCGGTCAGGCGCGGCAGTTGCTCGCGCACGGCCGGGTGCTGGCGGAAGGCCTGGCGCAAGCCGGCCTCGATGCGCTCCCACATCCAGGCCAGCGCCTGCTTCTCGCGCCGCACGGCAAGGCGGCCGTTGGCGGTCTGCAGTGCGCGGAATTCGCTCACCAGCGCCCAGAAGCGGTCGACGCCGGCGCCGGTGAGTGCGCTGAGCTGCATCACCTTCGGCAACCAGAAGCGCACCTCGGTGCCGGCATGCGCATCGTGCATCGCATGCACATGGTCCGGGTTGCCCTGGTGCCCGAAGAGGCGCAGCGCCGAGGTGATCTGCGCCTGCGCGCGCGTGGCGGCGTCCTTGTCGAGGTCGGCCTTGTTGATGACCACCAGGTCGGCAATCTCCATCACGCCCTTCTTGATGGCCTGCAGGTCATCGCCCGCGTTGGGCAGCTGCAGCAGCACGAACATGTCGGTCATGCCTGCCACGGCCGTCTCGGACTGGCCCACGCCCACGGTCTCGACGATCACGACGTCGTAGCCGGCGGCCTCGCACACCAGCATCGCCTCGCGCGTCTTCTCGGCCACCCCGCCCAGCGTGCCCGACGACGGGCTGGGGCGGATGTAGGCGCCCTCGTGCACCGAGAGCTTCTCCATGCGCGTCTTGTCGCCCAGGATCGAGCCGCCCGAAACGGTGGAGGACGGGTCGATGGTGAGCACCGCCACGCGGCGCCCCTGCCCGATCAAGAACAGGCCCAGCGCTTCGATGAAGGTGGACTTGCCCACGCCGGGAACGCCCGAGATGCCCAGGCGGAAGCTGTGCCCGGTGTGCGGCAGCAAGGCCGTGAGCAGTTCATCGGCCTGCGCGCGGTGGTCGGCGCGGGTGGATTCGAGCAGGGTGATGGTCTTGGCGATGGCGCGGCGCTGGGCCATGGGGGTGGCGGCGTGCAGGATGCCGTCGAGGTAGCCGATCTGCGCCGCAGTCATGGCACCTCCCGCAATGGCTGGCTATCTCCCAACCGTTCGGGCTGAGCTTGTCGAAGCCGGGGCGCGGTCCCTGCCTGCGGTGCATCCAGCCCTTCGACAAGCTCAGGGCGAGCGGCTCGGGAGTTCGGGCCCGTGCGAGAACGTGCCAGTTCTTGAATCGCCGGCCAATCGCCACGAACCAGGGCTTCCTTCTTCGCCCGCGACCAACCCTTGACCCGCTGCTCGAAAGCAATCGCGCCCTCACGCGTCTCGAACTCGCCCTGCCACAGGAATTCGACCGGCTTGCGCGTCGCGGTGTAGCCGATCAAACCATCGCCGTGCTGCCGCATGCGCACGCCCAAGTCGTCGGTCTGGCCCACGTAGTACGAGCCGTCCGAACAGCGCAGCAGATAGACAAAAAAGGGTTTCAAGCGACTGAAGCAGAAGGGCTTCGACAAGCTCAGCCCGAACGGTGGAAATGGCTGGTGGTGATCGGAAGGCTGTGTCAGGCCGACACCGCCGCGCGGATCTGCTCCAGCACGTCCTTCGCGCTCGCGGGGATCGGCGTACCCGGCCCGTAGATGCCCTTCACGCCCGCCTCGTACAAGAACTCGTAGTCCTGCCGCGGAATCACGCCACCGACGAACACGATGATGTCGTCGGCGCCCTGCTTCTTCAGCTCGTCGATGATCGCCGGCACCAGCGTCTTGTGGCCGGCGGCGAGAGTGCTGACGCCGACCGCGTGCACGTCGTTCTCGATCGCCTGCCGCGCGCACTCCTCCGGCGTCTGGAAGAGCGGGCCCATGTCGACGTCGAAGCCGAGGTCGGCAAAGGCCGTGGCCACCACCTTGGCGCCGCGGTCGTGGCCGTCCTGGCCCAGCTTGGAGATCATCACCCGCGGCCGGCGGCCCTGGGCCTCGGCGAACTCGGCGATTTCCTGCTTCAGGGTGTCCCAGCCTTCGGCGGAGTCGTAAGCGGCAGCGTACACACCGGTCACCTTTTGCGTGTCGGCGCGGTGGCGGCCGAAGGCCTTCTCCAGCGCGTCGGAAATCTCGCCCACCGTGGCCCGAAGGCGCACGGCCTGGATGCTGAGGTCGAGCAGGTTGCCCTGGCCCGATTCGGCCGCTGCCGTGAGCGCATCGAGCGCGGCCTGCACCTTGACGGCATCGCGCTCGGCGCGCAATTTGTTCAGCCGCGCGATCTGGCCGTCGCGCACCTTCATGTTGTCGATCGAGAGGATCTCGACCGGGTCCTCGTTCTTGAGCTTGTACTTGTTGACGCCGACGATCACGTCCTTGCCCGAATCGATGCGCGCCTGCTTCTCGGCCGCCGCGGCCTCGATCTTGAGCTTGGCCCAGCCGCTGTCGACGGCCTTGGTCATGCCGCCCATCGCCTCGACCTCTTCGATGATGGCCCAGGCGGCATCGGCCATGTCCTGGGTGAGCTTCTCCATCATGTAGCTGCCGGCCCAGGGGTCGATCACGTTCGTGATGTGCGTCTCTTCCTGGATGATGAGCTGGGTGTTGCGCGCGATGCGGGCGCTGAACTCGGTGGGCAAGGCGATGGCTTCGTCCAGCGCGTTGGTGTGCAGCGACTGCGTGCCGCCGAACACGGCGGCCATCGCCTCGATGGTGGTGCGCACCACGTTGTTGTACGGGTCCTGTTCGGTGAGCGACCAGCCCGAGGTCTGGCAGTGCGTGCGCAACATCAGACTCTTGGGGTTCCTGGCATCGAAGCCCTTCATGATGCGGCACCACAGCAGGCGCGCGGCGCGCATCTTGGCGACTTCCAGGTAGAAGTTCATGCCGATCGCCCAGAAGAAGGACAGGCGGCCCGCGAACGCATCCACGTCCATGCCCTTGGCGATGGCCGTCTTCACGTACTCCTTCCCGTCGGCCAGGGTGAAGGCCAGCTCCAGTGCCTGATTGGCACCGGCTTCCTGCATGTGGTAGCCGCTGATGCTGATCGAGTTGAACTTCGGCATCTTCTGCGCCGTGTACTCGATGATGTCGCCGATGATCCGCATGCTCGGCTCGGGCGGATAGATGTACGTGTTGCGGACCATGAACTCCTTGAGGATGTCGTTCTGGATGGTTCCGCTGAGCTGGTCCTGCGGCACGCCCTGCTCTTCCGCCGCGATCACGTAGCCGGCCAGTACCGGCAGCACGGCGCCGTTCATCGTCATCGACACGCTGACCTTGTCGAGCGGAATGCCGTCGAACAGGATCTTCATGTCCTCCACCGAATCGATCGCCACGCCCGCCTTGCCCACGTCGCCGGTCACGCGCGGGTGGTCGCTGTCGTAGCCACGGTGCGTGGCGAGGTCGAAGGCGACCGACACGCCCTGCCCGCCCGCCGCCAGCGCCTTGCGGTAGAAGGCGTTCGATTCCTCGGCGGTGGAGAAGCCGGCGTACTGGCGGATGGTCCAGGGGCGCACCGCGTACATGGTGGCCTGCGGGCCGCGCAGGTAGGGTTCGAAGCCGGGCAGCGTGTCGCTGTACTTCAGGCCCTTGAGGTCTGCGGCCGTGTAGAGCGGCTTGACGGTGATGCCGTCGGGCGTGAGCCAGTTCAGCGCGTTCACGTCGCCGCCGGGCGCCGACTTGGCAGCAGCCTTCGTCCAGGCCTCTAGCGTCGCGGGTTGGAAGGTGGGTTCGGGTGTGCTCATGGCGGCGCGTGCGGTGGCGGTGTGATGGAAAGTCGGGCGTGGCCCTCGTACGAGGCACGCCGGTGACGCCACCGGCAGCCTGCCGCAGCCAGCCGGCGAGCTTGCACGCCGCACCTGACCGAAGAGCCGCTGACGAGTCTAACCCATCCGTAATTATTAATTCAAACCCGATTTCTGCGCTACAGTCGCGGCCATGTCTGCCCTCACGCTCACCCCGCGCGCCCTCTATGAGGAGGTGGCCGAGCTGCTGCGCCAGCGCATCTTCCGGCGCGAACTCGAGCCGGGCAGCTGGATCGACGAACTGAAGATCGCCGAGGAGTTCGGCATCAGCCGCACGCCCCTGCGCGAGGCGCTGAAGGTGCTCGCTGCCGAAGGCCTGGTGACGATGAAGGTGCGCCGCGGCGCCTACGTGACCGAGGTGTCCGAGCGCGACCTGGCCGACGTGTACCACCTGCTCGCCCTGCTCGAGAGCGATGCGGTCGCCGTGGTGGCCGAACGCGCGAGCGATGCGCAGGTGGCCGAGCTGAAGGCCCTGCACGCCGAGCTGGAGGCAGCGGGCAGGCCCGGCCGCGTCGACCGGGAACATTTCTTCGCGATCAACGAGCGCTTCCACATGCGGGTGCTGGCCATCGCCGACAACCGCTGGCGCGACCAGATGGTCTCCGACCTGCGCAAGGTGATGAAGCTCAACCGCCACAACTCCCTGCTGAAGGCGGGCCGCATTGCCGAATCGCTGGCCGAGCACCGGGCCGTCATGGCTGCCATCGAAGCGCGCGATCCGGCCGCGGCCATGGCGCGCATGCAGGCGCACTTCCGCAACGGGCTGGAAGCTGCCGGCTGAGCGTCGATGGCGCGTGACGCCGCAGCCGCCCGCGCAAGCAGGACGCGGGCTGCAGTCCGGCCTGGCGCGAGAAGTTCAGGCGGGATCGGCCACCGCCACGGCGTGCGCGCGCGCCATCACCTCGTGCGGCGGCAAGGCCTTGAGGCGGTGGTCGCTCCACACCTGCCGCCAGCGGCGCGCGCCCGGCAACCCGTTGCGCAGGCCCAGCATGTGGCGCGCCACGTTCGACCAGGGTGTGCCGTGCTCGGCCGCCTCATGGGCCATGTAGTCGCACATGCGCGCCTCCACGTCCTCGCGCGTCAGTGCGTTCGGCGCAGCGTCGAAGAAGGCCGCGTCCCAGCCCGCCAGCCACCAGGGGTTGTGGTACGCCTCGCGTCCGACCATCACGCCGTCGAGCAGGCGCAGGTGCTCGTGCACCTGGGCATCGGTCTGGATGCCGCCGTTGACCGAGAAGCGCAGCGTCGGGAAGTCGTGCTTGAGCCGGTGCACCAGCGCATAGCGCAGGGGCGGGATCTCGCGGTTCTGCTTGGGACTCAGGCCCTTGAGCCAGGCATTGCGAGCATGGACGATGAAGGTGCGGCAGCCTGCTTCGCTCACGGTGCCGACGAAGTCGCGCACGAACTCGTAGCTCTCCACCTTGTCGATGCCGATCCGGTGCTTCACCGTCACCGGCACATGGACCACGTCGACCATGGCCTTCACGCAATCGGCGACCAGTTGCGGTTCGGCCATCAGGCAGGCACCGAAGGCGCCGCGCTGGACGCGCTCGCTGGGGCAGCCGCAGTTGAGGTTGATCTCGTCGTAGCCCCACTGCTCGCCCAGCTTCGCGCCATGCGCGAGGTCGGCCGGCTCGCTGCCACCCAATTGCAGCGCCACGGGGTGCTCGGTGTCGTGGAAGCGCAGATGCCGCGGCACGTCGCCATGGATGAGCGCGCCGGTCGTCACCATCTCGGTGTAGAGCAGCGCCTGGCGCGTGAGCAGACGGTGGAAGAAGCGGCAGTGCCGGTCGGTCCAATCCATCATCGGTGCGACGGAGAGGCGGTCGGCGGAAAAGGCGGGAGCGTCGGACATCGGGAAAAGCGGCAACTGCGCCGCCCCGGGATTGTCCCTCAGGGGTTGCCGAGTTGCCCGAAGGAGGTGCGCAGGCCCTGGTAGTCGGTGGGCCCGCTGGCGGCCGGCGGATGGCCGGCTGCGGAGAGCCAGCCGGTGATGCTGGGCAGCCGCCGGTCGAAGTGACCGTGCAGCGCGAACCAGTCGCCCTCGGACGTGTGCGGGACCATGATCTCCAGCGCCTCGACGGCGATGGTCCGCAAGCTCGTCACCATGGCCAGGCCGCGGCCGTCGAGCTGCTGCAGGCTGGCCTCGCGGCCCTGGGCAAGGATCTCCTCGAGGATGCGGCGGTGCACGACGAAGTCGGCCCAGCTTGCCTTGCCGCAGGCATCGGCCAGTTCGCGGAACACCCAGTGCATGTTGGCTGCGAACAACGCCGCGACATGCTGTGCCTGCCGTGTGGTGCGGTTGGCAGCTTCGCGCTGGAGCTGCGCGCCCCAGAGCAGCGCCATCAGGACACCGATGGCCTGGATCCAGGCCGCCCATTCGAACGAACTCTGCGGCCGCGCGAACCACAGCACCAGGCCGAAGCCGAGCACGAGCACGGCGGCGACCGGAACGAGACGGTTCATCGGGCTGCCGCGCAACGGTTGCCCTTAAAAAAGCGTCGGGCCGAAGCCGTCGCGGCGAGGACCTTCGCCCCCGAAAAGGCGCCGCATCGCCGCGACGCCGGCCACCAGGGCGCTGGAGTAGTTCGGCTGCGGATGCGCGGCCGTCTCGAGCACCATGTAGGGCAGCACATCGTCCACGGCTCCGTCCACGGCTTCCATCAGGACCCAGTGGAATTCCCCGTCCTCGAGTTCGTGGACGGTGAGCGCGATATTTCGAAAACGTGGTGTGACCATGCCTTGGCGATGAAGGGCGCACTGGCACCCGATGTGTCGCTGGATCGTAGGTCGAAGGACTTCATGGGCTGAAGCGATAAATTCACGTTTTGCTACAAATGTGACGAGTTTCAAGCAATTTTGGCGCTCTTTCGCGAAAAAAAGCAAGTCGTTCACGCAATGGCGCCCGTGCCGTGCGCGGCGGACCGGGCTCCTCCTACATCCGAGTCCGGCACCGCGCACCTATGGTCCGTGCACGTCCCGGCAACGGGCTCGATACGAGGAGATCCAATCATGAGAAATCTGGCCGTCGACAGCAGCATGCTTGCCCCCATCGGCGGGGCGTTCTACCCCACCGGGCATTCAATGCTCATGTTCGAGACCGACGATCTGGCCAAGGAAGTGGGCCAGCGGCTCCTGGACCATGGCTTCACGCGCGACGAGATCTACTTCGTGCCTGCCAACGTGGTGCTGGCGCAGATCTCGCCCACCGTCGCCGATGCCGACAACCCGTTGCCGTCCGCCGGCACCGATGGCGCCACGGTGCGCGCCTTCACCAAACTGGCCCGGGAAGGCCATGCCGGCCTTCTGGTTCGCACCGAAGAGGACGAGGCGCGGGACCGGCTGATGGAGGCCGTGGGCTCGACGCCCTATGCCATCGCCCAGCGCTACCGCCGACTGGTGATCGAAGACCTCTGAGCGTCAGGCCATCGCGGCGCGGCGCAGCACGTCGCGCGCCATGGCCTGAGCCAGTTCGTGCTCGCCGAGGAACACGGTCGCCTCGGCTTCCTGCGTGAGCAGCTTCGCCTCGGCCTCGTTGTGGCTGCGCACCACCGTCTGAATGGCGGGATTCAGCGTACGAGCCGTCTCGATCATCTGTCGCACGTTGAGGGCGTCGGGTGTCGCCACCACCAGCACCCGCGCACGCGCGATATGCGCCTGGATGAGCACGGCGGGTTCTGCCGCATCCCCCCACACGGCGGCCACGCCTTCGTCGCGCAGCCGTTCGACCAGTTCGCGGTTCTGGTCGGCCACCACGAAGGGAATGTCCTGGGCGCGCAACGCGGCCGCGATGCGGCGACCGACGCGGCCGTAGCCGACCAGCACCACCTGGCGCGAGAGATAGCGCGCCTCGGTGCTCATCGGCAATTCGGCCAGCGGATCGTCGCGCGCCTCGAGCCGCCGGGCCAGGGGCGAGTGCGCCTGCAGCCAGCGCTGGATCGGGCCGATGGCGCTGAACCACACCGGATTCGTGGCGATGGAGATCAGCGCCCCGGCGAGCACCAGGCTCTGCGCCTCGGGCGGCAGCATCTGGTGCTTGAGGCCGAGGGCGATGAGGATGAACGAGAACTCACCGATCTGCGCCAGGCTCGCGCTCACCGTGAGCGCCGTAGCGAGCGGGTACCGGAAGACCAGCACCAGTGCGCACGCCGCCACCGACTTGCCCACCACGATGACCAGCACCACCGCCAGCACCTGCAGCGGCCGCTGCCACAGCACCACCGGGTCGAAGAGCATGCCCACCGAGACGAAAAACAGCACGGCGAACGCATCCCGCAGGGGCAGGGATTCCTCGGCCGCGCGGTGGCTGAACTCCGATTCGCGCATCACCATGCCGGCGAAGAACGCACCCAGCGCGAAGGACACGCCGAAGAGCGCCGCGGATGCGAAGGCGATGCTCACCGCGGCCGCAACCACGCACAGGGTGAACAACTCGCGCGATCCGGTGCGCGCGACCTGCCACAGCAGCCAGGGGAACACGCGCCGCCCCACCACCAGCATGAGCGTGACGAAGCCGCCAACCTGGAGCATCGTGATGCCCAGCGTGCGCCACAGCGAAGAGGCGTCTGCCGCGTCGCCCCCGTCGGCGCGACCGCCCAGCAGGCTCGCCAGCGGCGGCAGCAGCACCAGCACCAGAACCATCGCGAGGTCTTCCACAACCAGCCACCCGACCGCGATGCGCCCGGTGTGCGATTCGAGCAGGCCCAGGTTCTCCAACGCGCGCAGCAGCACCACCGTGCTGGCCACCGAGAGCGCGAGCCCGAACACCAGCGCCGCGCCCATGTTCCAGCCCCACCAGGTGGCCAGCCCGGCCCCCATCAAGGTTGCCGCCACGATCTGCACCAGCGCGCCCGGCAATGCGATCTTGCGCACGGCCAGCAGGTCGTCGAGCGAGAAATGCAGGCCGACGCCGAACATCAGCAGCATGACGCCGATTTCGGCGAGCTGGGCGGCAATGTCGGCATCGGCGACGAAGCCAGGCGTGAACGGCCCGATGATGACGCCGGCCAGCAGGTAGCCGACGAGCGCGGGCAGGCGCAGCCGCGCTGCCGCGAACCCCAGGATGAGCGCAAGCCCCAGGGCGGCAGCGATGGTGTTGATCAGGGAGGCGCCTTGGTGCATGGCGACCATTGTGCAAGAAGGCGCCCGCACCCGGCGCCAGGCCGACCATGCGCCGTCGGCGGGCGCGCCAGTCCGTGTTGGGCGTCGAGGCCGGGTCGTCGCGCAGACCCCAGGGCGCGGCGGCGTCCTTGCGGGCGTTCTCGGCGTCGGCCCTCGCCAGCGTGCGTCAGCCTGCCATCTTGCTTTCGCGTGCGTTGACCAGCTCTTCCGGCTCGTTGGCCTCGACCCAAGTCTCGCCGTTCAGGGCGGCCTGCAACCGCGCGGTGTCCAGGTCGCCCGTCCACTTCGCCACGACGATCGTGGCGACGCCGTTGCCCACCAGGTTGGTCAGCGCGCGCGCCTCCGACATGAAGCGGTCGATCCCCAGGATCAGTGCCAGCCCGGCCACCGGCACGTGCCCCACCGCCGACAGCGTGGCCGCCAGCACGATGAAGCCGCTGCCGGTCACGCCCGCCGCGCCCTTGGAAGTCAGCAGCAGCACAGCCAGCAGCGTGAGCTCCTGGATCAGCGTCATCGGCGTGTTGGTGGCCTGGGCGATGAATACGGCCGCCATCGTCAGGTAGATCGAGGTGCCATCCAGGTTGAAGGAGTAGCCGGTGGGGATCACCAGGCCCACGGTGGTCTTGTTGGCGCCCAGGTTCTCCATCTTCTCCATCATGCGCGGCAGCACCGACTCGCTGGAGCTGGTGCCCAGCACGATCAGCAGCTCCTCCTTGATGTACTTGACGAACTTCCAGATCGAGAAGCCGTGGAAGCGCGCGATCAGCCCCAGCACCACGAAGACGAACAGCAGGCAGGTGGCATAGAAGGTGGCCATCAGCTTGCCCAGCGAGAAGAGGCTGCCCACGCCGTACTTGCCGATGGTGAAGGCCATGGCACCGAAGGCGCCGATGGGCGCGAGCTTCATGATGTAGCCGATGATCACGAAAAGCACGTGCGAGCCCTTCTCGATCACATCGAAGACGAGCGTGCCGCGCCCGCCGAAGCGGTGCAGTGCAAAGCCGAAGAGCACGGCGATGAGCAGCACCTGCAGGATCTCGCCCTTGGCGAAGGCGTCGACCAGGGTGTTGGGGATGATGTGCAGCAGGAAGTCGACCGTGCCTTCCATCTTGCCCGGCCCGGTGTAGGCGGCGATGGCCTTGGTGTCGATGCTGGCCGCGTCGACGTTCATGCCCACGCCGGGCTTGAGCACATTGACCAGCACCAGGCCGACGATCAACGCGATGGAGCTGACGATCTCGAAGTACAGCAGGGCCAGCCCGCCGGTCTTGCCAACCTTCTTCATGTCCTCCATCCCGGCGATGCCGACCACCACGGTGCAGAAGATGATCGGCGCGATCATCATCTTGATCAGCTTGATGAAGCCGTCGCCCAGGGGCTTCATCTGCTCGCCCAGCGACGGGTAGAAGTAGCCCAGAAGCACGCCGACGATGACGGCGAAGATGACCTGGACGTAGAGGGAGCGGTACAGCGGCTGCTTGACGCGGGCGCCGGCGGGTGCGGACATGGACTGTCTCCTTGTTGGAATAGGACTCGGGTGTGACGCCGGCACTCTAGCGCCGCCGCAGCAGCGCCGAAATGTGGGAATCCACATCCATTGGCAACGGAATGCAACAACGACAAAGCCCGCCGAAGCGGGCTTTGAGAACGCTCGGCCGAGTCAGCCGAAGGTCAGCGCGACGGTGTGTCAGTGCATGTGCAGGCCGCCGTTGACCGGGAAGTCCGCACCCGTGGAGTAGCCACCCTCGTCGGAGGCCAGCCACGAGATGATCGAGGCGATCTCGGACGGATCGCCCAGGCGCTTGACCGGGATGGTGCCGACGATCTTGTCGAGCACTTCCTGGCGGATCGCCCGGACCATGTCGGTGCCGATGTAGCCGGGGCTCACGGTGTTCACGGTCACGCCCTTGGCGGCCAGTTCCTGCGCCAGCGCCATCGTGAAACCGTGCATGCCGGCCTTGGCGGCCGAATAGTTGGTCTGTCCGGCCTGGCCCTTGGCGCCGTTGACCGAGCTGATGTTGACGATGCGGCCCCAGCCCTTCTCGACCATGTCGCCCACCACCTGCTTGGTGACGTTGAACATGCTGTTGAGGTTGGTCTCGATGACGGCGTTCCAGTCGTCGGGCGTCATCTTCACGAACATGCGGTCGCGCGTGATGCCGGCGTTGTTCACCAGCACGTCGATGCTGCCGTGCTCGGCCTTGGCCTTGCCGAAGGCCTCGACGGTGGAATCCCAGGCGCCGACGTTGCCCACCGATGCGTGGAAGGTGTAGCCCTGTTCCTTTTGCTCGGCCAGCCATTTGCCATAGTCCCGCGTGGGTCCGCAGCCCGCGATCACCGTGAAGCCGTCCTTGTGGAGGCGCTGGCAAATGGCGGTTCCGATGCCTCCCATGCCACCGGTGACGTATGCGACTTTTTTGCTCATGAATGTTTCCTTGATTGAGGCCCGGACCCGCTGGCCGGACTCGGTCACTTTAGCGACATTTTTCCATGCGCCCGTCTCAGGAAAACACTGAGGTTGCCGGGCGATCCGCGCGCGAGCCGCCATCTTGCGCAACGCGCCTGCGGCGTGTGTGACAGGAGGTATTCCCGGCGCGCGCGCCGTCGCGAAGCGCCGCACGGCCACGGTGCGTCCAGCCGGCCTTCCTGGCGCCCGCGCCGGGCGGCCGGCGCGGCGGGGCCTCGGGCACACTTCGCGGGCCATGAAGCTCAAGCATCTCGAGGTCTTCCACGCCATCATGCTCACCGGCAGCGTCAGCGCCGCGGCGCGCCTGCTGCACGTGACGCAGCCCGCCGCCACGCAGACCTTGCAGCATGCGGAACTGCAACTGGGCTACGCGCTGTTCACCCGGGAGCGCAACCGGCTCGTGCCCACGCACGAGGCCGTTGCGCTCTATGCCGAGGTGCAGCCGCTGATGAGCCAGCTCGAGCGCGTGCGGCGCCTGGCCATCGCGCTGGGCCGCGACGAGGACCGCCCGCTGCGCATCCTGATCGTGCCCTCGCTGGCCGTGCGCGCCCTGCCCGACGCGCTGCGGCGCTTTCGCCTGAAGCACCCGGACATGCCGGTGACCATCCGCACGCTGCATTCGCGCGAGATCGCGCAGGCCATGGTGCTGCAGGAAGGCGACATCGGCATCGTCTACGGCAGCACGCCGCACCCCGCGCTGCACGAGGAAGCCGTCGCGCGGGGCCGGCTGGTGTGCGTGTCCCGCGTCGACGAACGCGGCGCCGACCGCCGCACCACGGTGGCGCTGGACGAGGTGCTGCGCAGCCCCATCATCCGCATCGACGAGCACGACCCCATCGGCACCATGCTGGCCGAACAGTGGTCGCGCCTGGGCGTGGCACCGACCGGCGGCATCACCGTGCAGACGCACCACATCGCGCTCGTGCTGGCCGAGCAGGGCTTCGGCCCGGCCATCGTCGACTCGTTCACCGCCCAGGCGCGCCAGGATGCGGCGCTGCACGTGCGCACCCTGCTGCCCGAGATCGGCGTCGAGGTGCGCGCTTTGCTGCCGCAGGGCACGCGCTCGCCGCGGCCGGTCGTGGATTTCATCAAGGCGCTCAAGGCGGTGGCGGCCGAATCGGACGGGCGGCCCGGCTGACCGCGCCTCGGCGCGCTCAATCGCCCGCGATCAGGCGCATCATTTCCGGATAGGCATGGACGGCGCTTTGCAGCGGCGGCCGCAGCGACGCCGCGACCATCGCCTGCGCAATCTCGGTGGTGCGGATCGAACGGAAGCGCGCGGGCGTGAGCGGCGCGAACACCGGCAGCAGCGTGGCGAGCAGGGCCGGCGTATGGCGGGACCCGAGGATCATCGCGGGCCTGAAGATGCTCACCACGGGCGGCCCCTCTCGCAGCACGGCGGCCTCGGCCTCGCCCTTGACGCGCGCATAGCGTGGCATGCCTGCAGCGCCCGAGCCGGTGGCGCGGGCCGTGGCATCCGCGCCGATGGCCGACATGAACGCCAAGTGGCCGACCTGGCCCGAAGCCCGAAGGCCACGGGCAAAGGCGGCGTTGAGCTCCACGTCGACGGCGCGATGTTCCTCGATGCTCATTCGCGCGGTGCCTGCGCCCACACCCAGCACGCTGAAACCCGTGACCTCGCCCTGCCACGCCCGGGCGGCCTCCTCGACAGCCGATGCGAGCAGGCCAGGACGCATGTCGGGCACCAGCAAGGGCAGCACGGGCGGCCCCCAGGCCGGCTCGGGGAGCCGACGCACGACCACGACGATGCGCGCGAAAGCCCTGCTGCGGACGAGTTCGTCGACCAGCGCCTGCCCGACCGAGCCCGAAGCCCCCAACACCAGCGCCATCCTGTCCGCCATCGCTCACCTCCTGCGTGTTCCGCCGTGCCGCGCCGCCGAAGGTGACGGCAACGCCGGCCGCATTGTCGACCGGCACTTGCCGATCCGGTCAGCAAGCGGCTGGACGCCCGCCCGCTTGCGAGCGCGCGCGGCCTGCCGCCCAGGCCACGGTGCGCCGCGCGAGGGCCGCCGTGGCGTCGATCAGCGGGACCGGCGCGGATGCGGCATCGAGCACCAACGGAATCTCGGTGCAGCCCAGCACCAGCGCTCGTGCGCCGCGTTCGACCAGCGCGCACGCGACGGCGCGCAAGCACGTACGTCCCAGCGCGAGATCGCCGGCCTTGATGGCCGCGATGCCGGGCGAGACGCATTCGCTGATCTGCGCCGCCGTGGGCAACCGCCAGTCGACCTGCGGCGCGCGCGCGGTGTACAGGCCCGATGCCAGGGTCGCTTCGGTTGCCAGCAGGCCCAACGGCGCGGCGCGTACCACCTCGACCGCCTCGGCCAGCGCGGCGTCCACGAGATGCAGCATCGGCACGCCGAGGGCCGCCTGCAGCGGATCGAACCACAGGTGTGCGGTGTTGCACGGCATCACGACCAGCGCCGCGCCGCCTTCGACCAGTCGACGCCCGCTCGCGATCAGGGCCGGCAGCGGCGACTCGCCTTTGCCCAAGTAAGCGGCGGTGCGATCGGGCACCTGCGGGATGGAACTGACCAACAGCGGCAGGTGGTCCTGGTCGCGGCGGGCCGGGGTGGCCGCCCACAGCTTGTGCATGAAGTCGACCGTGGCCAGCGGCCCCATGCCGCCGAGCACGCCGACGGGCGCATGCGCGTCGCCGAAGGCCGGAGGCAAAAGATCGAAGGCATGCGCGGTGGAAGGCATGCGCCCATGCTAGGACGCTCGCAGAGCGGCGGGCATCGAAGCTCGCGCAATGGCCATCACGATCGCTTATGGCCGGGAGGTATCGCCTGCGCGCTGGCCGACAATGGCCGTGATGAATTCGAATCCTGCGCGCCCCCGGGTCTACCTGGCCGGGCCGGACGTGTTTCTCCCCGACAGTCGGCACGTCTTCGAGCGCCTGCGCGCCGCGTGTGCACGCCTGGGCCTCGAGGGCGTCGAACCCTCCGATGGCGGCCTGGCCGAATCCGGCGCGCTGGGCGCCACCGACGACGAACTCGCGCAGCGCATCTACGAGGGCAACGTGCGCCTGATCCACGCGTGCGACGGCGTCATCGCCAATCTGTGCGCCTTCCGCGGGCTGGAGCCGGACCCGGGCACGGTGTTCGAGGTCGGCTACGCGGTGGCGCTGGGCAAGCCGGTGGTGGGCTACGGCGTGGCGCCCGGCAGTTATGCGGATCGCGTGGGTGCCGCCCTGCCCTGCGCCCGGGCGGCCGACGGCCACCTTCGCGAGGCGGCCAACGGCGCGATGGTCGAAGGCCTGGGCCAGCGCTTGAACCTGATGCTCACCCGCTCCACGCCGCTGGAAGACTCGGCCGAGGCCGCCCTGCAACAACTGGCACGGCGCCTGCAGAGCAAGCCGGGGGGCCGTTGAGCGCGCGTGTCACTGCGACCGTGGCAGCCACGCGTCGAATTCGCCGATCGAACATTCGGCCGTGAGCGGCTGCAGTGGGAAGATGCGCCATGGCGCTCCCGCATCCATCTCCGGAAGACGTGAAATCAGCGCGTCGCGCATGGCAGGCTTGACCTGCTGCCGCCAGTCCAGGACCTGGCCCCAGACCGAACTCCCCGCGAGATGTGGCGCGACTGCTGGAGAGCGAACCGAACGCCGGTAGGCCGGCGGGAACAGGCGCAGGTAGGCCGGCCGGTGGTAGAGCCAGGAGTGGCCTCGCACCGACACCGCGCCGCCGTGCTTGCGGCGCACCGCATCGACCAGCGCCCGCAACTCGCCGAGCCGGTCGTCGATGGCCGCGCGCGCCAGCGGCGACACAGCAGGTTGTTCCGAGGGCATGAAGTGCAGGCGCACGGCGCCATCCGGCCCCGGTGGATCGAAGGAGAAGGGACCGAAGGGGGTCGAACGGGGCGGCGCACCGCCGGCTTCGAAGCGCTGCATGCACAGGAGCAGCAGGTCCTGATCGCTCCCTCGTGCCGCCCGGATGTCGGCAAGGAACGCGGCCCAGCGCGGCTCGCCGTCGGGCGCGGCGAGGTTGAAGCGGCGCCGCAGGTTCGTGCAACGCGCGACCGCGACGTCCAGCGGTACGCCGGCGAGGCCCGCGTAGCGCGCCGCCACCGCCAGTTGGAGCGAGAAGTAGTCCTGCATCGTCCGCATGAAAAAGGCCGCGCGTTGCGCGGCCTTGTCGGCGAAGCGGCCTGGCGCCAGCGCCCGGCCACCAAGTTCAGCGCTCGACCGCCAGCGCCACGCCCATGCCGCCACCGATGCACAGGCCCGCCACGCCCTTCCTGGCGCCGCTGCGCTGCATCTCGTGCAGCAGCGTGACCAGGATGCGGCAGCCGGATGCACCGATCGGGTGGCCGATGGCGATGGCGCCGCCGTTCACGTTGACCTTCGCCGGATCGGCGCCGAGCAGCTTGTTGACGGCGCAGGCCTGCGCGGCGAAAGCCTCGTTCAGCTCGAACAGGTCGACATCGCCCACCTTCCAGCCGGCGCGCTGCAGCGCCTTCTGCGTGGCACCCACCGGGCCCAGGCCCATGGTGGCCGGGTCGAGGCCGACCGTCGCGTAGCTGGCGATGCGGGCCAGCGGCGTGAGGCCCAGGGCCGCGGCCTTCTTGGCGCTCATCACCACCACGGCGGCGGCGCCGTCGTTCAGGCCCGAGGCGTTGCCGGCCGTGACCGAGCCGGCCTTGTCGAAGGCCGGCTTCAGGCCGGCCAGCGCTTCGGCGTTGGTCTTCTTGTTGATGAACTCGTCGGTGTCGAACACGATCGGGTCGCCCTTGCGCTGGGGGATCGTGACGGCAGTGATCTCGTCCTTGAACTTGCCAGCAGCCTGCGCGGCGGCCGCACGCTGCTGGCTGGTCAGGGCCAGCGTGTCCTGCTGCTCGCGCGTGATGCCTTCCTGCTTGGCCACGTTCTCCGCCGTGATGCCCATGTGGTACTGGTTGTAGACGTCCCACAGGCCGTCGACGATCATCGAATCGACCATCTTCCAGTCGCCCATGCGTTGGCCGTCGCGGCTGTTCAACAGCACGTGCGGGCTGGCGCTCATGTTCTCCTGCCCGCCGGCGACGACGATCTCGCTGTCGCCGGTCACCACGGCCTGGTGCGCGAGCATGACGGCCTTCAGGCCGGAGCCGCACACGGCATTGATGGTCAGCCCCGGGATGGCCTTGGGGAGCCCGGCCTTGAGCAGGGCCTGCCGCGCGGGGTTCTGGCCCGCGCCAGCGGCGAGCACCTGGCCCATGATGACTTCACCCACCTGCTCGCCGTTGAGCTTGGCGCGCTCGAGTGCAGCCTGGATGGCGATGCTGCCCAGCTCGGTGGCCGCGACCTTGGCCAGCGAGCCGCCGAACTTGCCGACGGCGGTGCGGGCGGCCGAAACGATGACGATGTCTTCCATGATGGTCCTCTCCGGATGAATGCGAACGTGGATGCGGGGTCGGGTAAATTGGGCGCGTCGTTCAGGCCTTGGCCTTGACGTAGCGCCCGGGCGCGGGTTCGACAGCCTTGTAGGCCGTGCCCTTGCCGAAGGCCTTGGGGGCCGGGATCTGTTTGCCGCCGTGGGGCTTGAGCCAGGCGTCCCAGTCGGTCCACCAGCTGCCCGGGTGCTCGGTGGCGCCTTCGAGCCATTGGGCGTGGGTCGCGGGCAGCTTGCCGTCCTCGCGGGTCCAGAAGCTGCGCTTCTTCTTGGCAGGCGGGTTGATCACCCCGGCGATGTGGCCCGATGCGCCCATGACGAAGCGCTTCTTGCCGGTCAGGATCTGCGTGGACGCGTAGGCACCGCCGATGGGCACGATGTGGTCCTCGCGCGAGCCGTATATGTAGACCGGTGCCTGGATGGCGCGCAGGTCGATCTTCTCGCCGCAGACGGTGACGGCCTGCGGCTCGGCCAGCTTGTCCTCGAGGTAGGTGTTGCGCAGGTACCAGCAGTACATCGGCCCCGGCAGGTTGGTCGCGTCGCTGTTCCAGTAGAGCAGGTCGAAGGGCGGTGGCGTCTCCCCCTTCAGGTAGTTGCCGACGACGTAGTTCCACACCAGGTCGTTGGGCCGCAGGAAGCTGAAGGTCGATGCAAGGTCGCCGCCGGGCAGCAGGCCGCCCTTGCCCATCTGCATCTCGCGAAAGCGCACGAAGTTCTCGTCGATGAAGATGTCGAGGATGCCCGTGTCCTTGAAGCGCAGCAGCGTGGTCAGGAAGGTGACCGAGGCGGCGGGATGCTCGCCGCGCGCTGCCAGCACCGCCAGCGCGGTGCCGAGGATGGTGCCGCCGACGCAGAAGCCCAGCGTGTTGATCTGGCCGCCTCTCTTGTCCTGGCCGGTGATCTCGCGCACCGCCTGGATGGCCTGGATCGCGCCCTTCTCGATGTAGTCGTCCCAGGTGGCCTGGCCCATCGACTCGTCGGGATTGCGCCAGCTGACCACGAAGGTGCGATGCCCCTGGGTGACCGCGTGGCGGATCAGCGAGTTCTCCGGCTGCAGGTCGAGGATGTAGAACTTGTTGATGCACGGGGGCACCAGCAACAGCGGACGCTCGTGCACCTTGGGCGTGAGCGGCTTGTACTCGAGCAGTTGGAACAGCTCGTTCTCGTACACCACCGCGCCTTCGGTGGTCGCCACGTTGCGGCCGACCTCGAAGGCGCTCTCGTCGGTCATGCTGACGTGGCCCTGCTGGATGTCGTGCACCAGGTTGCGGATGCCCTTGGCGATGCTCTCGCCCTGGGTCTTCAGTGCCTGCTGCTGGGCCTCGGCGTTGAAGGCCATGTAGTTGCTGGGGGCCGACGCCGCCATCCACTGCTCGACCGCGAAGCGCAGGCGGGCCTTGGTCTTGGCGTCGGCCTCGACCGCCTCGGCCATCGACATCAGGGTGCGTGCATTCAGCAGGTAGACCGCGGCCGAAAACGCGGCCATGGGGTTCTGGTGCCACGGCTCGGCGGCGAAGCGCTTGTCGCCTTCGGGCTGCACCATCATGCCCTGGCGCCACAGGGCGCTGGCTTCCTCGACGTAGTCGCGCTGGATGCCCACCAGCTTGTCGGGCGCGAACTTGAAGCTCGGCAGGCTCCATTGCTGCCCGCCGCCGAAGGCACCGCCCTGGCCGAGTTCGCCGAAGGACGAGAGCGCCCTCTGCCAGCCTTCGCTCAGCGCCTTCTGGAACGAGCCCATCATCTCGCTCGCCATGGCCTGGTCCTGTGTCATGGTGTCTCCTGTGTTCCTCGCCTGGTGGTTGCAACCACTGCGAAGCGTGGCGCGTGATTGAGTATCCTGCATTTCCAAGGCACTTTTTGGCATGCCCCACAGCGGCGGTGCGCCACCCGATCTGAAACCGTGTTCATCCATCTCGTCGTGATCGCCTGGCTGTACGTGGCCGTGATGATGGCCGTCGCCGAAGCCACCGCCACCAACGGCACGGTGCTGGGCGCCGTCTTCACCTTCCTGCTCTACGGGCTGCTCCCGGTGGCGCTGGTGGTGTACCTGCTGGCCACGCCGGCGCGGCGGCGCGCCGCGAAGGAGCGCGAAGCACAGGCCCAGGCCGCGGCGCGGGCCGCGGCCGAGGCGGTCGTTTCAGACGCGCCAGACCAGGGCGGCGAAGCGCCCACTGCCGGCGCCGTCGCGCCTGTACGAAAAGAACCTTGACGGATTGCCCACGGTGCACCACGGCGGGCTGCCGTCGTTGCCGTGCACTGCGCCGACGCCCAGCGCACGCAGGCGCTGGCGTGCAAGCGCCGGGAGGTCGGCCAGCCACTTGCCCGGCCGAGCGCCCGGGCGAAAACACGCGGCGGCCTCGGCCGCATGGGCCACGAATGCCGCCCGGACCTCCTCGCCCACCTCGAACGTCTCCGGGCCGATGCAGGGGCCCAGCCACGCCATGATCCTTGGAGCGTCTGGCGCGGCGGCCTCGGCCGCCGGCGGCCGAAACGACGCACAAGCCCGCTCCAGCACCCCGGCCGCGAGGCCGCGCCAGCCGCAGTGGACCGCGGCCACTCGACGGCCGTCCTCGCTGCAGAGCAGGACGGGAAGGCAGTCGGCGACCATGACCGTCGCAGCGACGCCGGCCGCGTCGGCCAGCGCAGCGTCCGCGGTCAGCGCGCCGGGGCCCGGCGTGACCAGTGCCGCGCAGTCGGTGCCATGCACCTGGCGCAGGAAGACGGGTTCGGCGCCGATGGCCTCGCGCAGGCGGCGCCGGTTCTCGGCGACGGGCCCGGGCCGGTCGCCCACGTGGTCGCCCAGGTTCAGGCTGGCGTAGCCGCCTTCCGAGACGCCGCCGGCACGCGTGGTGCACAGTGCGCGCACGCCGGGCGGCGCCGGCCAGTCTGGCACGATCCAGTCGGCCGGCCAGGCTTGGATGCCCGCCATAGCGGCCTCAGGCTTCGGCATCCGGACACTGCGAAGGCTGGGCGCGCTGGAAGGCGTCCAGCCGCATGCAGGCTTCGTAGGCCGCCATGGTGCGCGGCAGGCCGCTGAAATCGCAGTCGAAACGCTGGCCGTTGAACACCTGCGGCACCAGACAGCAGTCCGCCATCGTCGGCGTGTCGCCCCAGCAATAGACGCTCGCCGGGTGCTGGGCGAGCTGCCGTTCGAAGGCCAGCAGGCCCTCGCGCACCCAGTGGCGGTACCAGGCGTTCTTGGCCGCCTCGTCCAGCTTGAGCTCGCTCACCAGGTACTTCAGCACGCGCAGGTTGTTGACGGGATGAATCTCGCAGGCGATCGACTGCGCCAGCGCCCGGACGTGCGCGCGGCCGACCGGGTCCGCCGGCAGCAACGGCGGCTCGGGCTGGATCTCGTCGAGGTACTCGATGATCGCCATCGACTGCGAGAAGCGCTCGCCCTCGTCTTCCAGCAAGGGCACGAGGCGGTCGGCCGACAGGCTGGCGAAGGAGCCGGTCTTGTGCTCGCCGCGCGCGATGTGGACCGGGATGTAGTCGTAGGCCATGCCCTTGAGGTTCAGGGCAATGCGCACGCGGTATGAGGCCGAGGAGCGGAAGTAGTTGTGCAGCTTCATCATGCGCCCGAGGATACGCCCGCCCCCGCCGCCGTGGCCGCCCGCCAGCGCGCACGGCGCTGGCTCTGGCACACTGGCCGCCTTGCGCCTTTTCCCTTCACCAGAAAGAGCATTTCGATGGCCACCGACTATGTCTTCAGCCCGGCACCCGTGGTGTCGGTCCCGGTGGCGGGCAGCACCGCCCGCTTCCCTGTCCACCGCATCTACTGCGTAGGCCGCAACTACGAGGAGCATGCCAAGGAGATGGGCTTCACCGGCCGCGAGCCGCCCTTCTTCTTCATGAAGCCGGCCGACGCGCTGGTGGTGGTCGATGCCGGCAGCACCGGCACCATGGCCTACCCCTCGCTGACCAAGAACCTGCACCACGAAATCGAGCTCGTGGTGGCCATCGGGACCGGCGGCAAGAACATCGCGGCGGCCGACGCGCACAAGCACATCTTCGGCTGGGCCGTGGGCCTGGACATGACGCGCCGCGACCTGCAGAACGACATGAAGAAGCAGGGCCGCCCCTGGGACATCGGCAAGGGCTTCGAGCAGAGCGCGCCGATCGGCCCGATCGTGCCCAAGGCCGAGGCCGGCGACGTCGAGAATGCCGAGATCTCGTTGCAGGTCAACGGCAGCGACCGCCAGCGCAGCAACGTCGCCAAGCTGATCTGGAACGTGGCCGAGACGATCGAGCACCTGTCGGCCGCCTGGGAGCTGCAGCCCGGCGACCTGATCTACTCCGGCACGCCCGAAGGCGTGGCGGCCGTGGTGTCGGGCGACACCCTGGTCGGCCAGGTGGCCGGCCTGCCTGCGCTGACGGTGAAGGTCGCCTGAGCGCACCCTTGAGCACAAGGCCCGCACCCTCGCGATGTTCACCCGCCCCCTGATCAAGCACTGCAAGAACTGCGGCACCGCGGTGGTGTACCGCGTGCCCGACGACGGCGACGTCAAGGAGCGCGCCGTCTGCCCGGCCTGCGGCACGATCCATTACGAGAACCCGCTCAACGTCGTCGGCACCATCCCCGTGCTGGGCGACAAGGTGCTGCTGTGCAAGCGCAACATCGAGCCGCGCTGGGGCAAGTGGACGCTGCCGGCCGGCTTCATGGAACTGGGCGAGACCACCGCCGAAGGCGCCGCGCGCGAAACCGACGAGGAGGCCGGCGCCCAGTACGAACTGGGCGGCCTCTTCGCCCTGATGAACGTGGTGCGCGTCGGGCAGGTGCACCTCTTCTACCGCGCCAAATTGCTCAGCGACATCTTCGCGCCAGGGCACGAGACCATCGAGGCGAAGCTCTTCACCGAGGAAGAGATCCCCTGGGACGAGATTGCCTTCCGCACCGTGCGCGAGACGCTGGAGCGCTTCTTCGAGGACCGCCGCCAGGGCGAGTACCGCATCCACACGGTCGACATCGTCTGAGCCGGCGCAGGCGCGGCGCCTGCAAGCCGGACCGGCCTGCAGCGCCAGCCTCCCCGGTGCGAGCGGCCATCGAACCCACAGCATGGCAGGCCACTGCCGAGGATTTGCGAACGCCATGAACAAGCTCTTGACGCTGATGTCGTCCATCCTGCTCGCCACCGCGAGCGCCGCAGCCGGCGCCGAGACGGTCGGTGACGTCGACACCGCCTTCAAGCTCATCGGGCCGGACCACAAGATCGTGGTCGACGCGTACGACGATCCGCGCGTGAATGGCGTGACCTGCTATGTCTCGCGCGCCAAGACGGGCGGCGTTTCGGGTGCCCTAGGGCTGGCGGAGGACAAGGCCGAGGCCTCGATCGCCTGCCGCCAGGTCGGGCCGGTCAGCTTCACCGGGCCGCTGCCCAAGCGCGAGGAGGTGTATGCCGAGCGGCAGTCCATCCTGTTCAAGCGCCTTCGCGTGGTTCGCATGGTCGACGCCAAGCGCAACACGCTCATCTACCTCACCTATTCCGACAAGCTGGTCGACGGCTCGCCGCAGAACGCGGTGACGGCGGTGCCGGTCGATCGCGGCACTCCCATCCCCGTCAAATGAAATCGGACAGCCGAACGCAGAGGGCGCCGAGGATTCGCAAAGGGCGCAGAAGTGAGGCATCGAAAATTTCATTGAATTCTTCTGCGCCCTCTGCGGAATCTCCACGCCCTCTGCGTTCGGCTGTTCGGCTTTGGATGCCCGTGCTCCCTCCCGCATGACCACCCCAGGCAGCGCCATCCGCACGCTCTACCGCGCACTCTGGCGGCACGCCGAGGGCGTGCGCGGCCAGCTCGTGGGCGCGGCGGCGTTGCTGGGCGGCTCGCAGCTCGTGCGCCTGGCCATGCCGTGGCTCGCGGCGCAGGCGATCAACGCGCTGCAGAAGGGCCAGGTACCGATCGCCGGGCGCTGGATCGGCGTGCTGATGGTGGTGTACCTGGTGTCGTGGCTGCTGCACGGGCCCGGCCGCGTGCTCGAACGCAACGTCGGTGTGCGGGTGCGCGAACGGCTGAGCGACCAGCTGTACGGGCGCATCACCGCCGCCCCGCTGGCCTGGCGCGACGGTCACCACTCGGGCGAGCTGCAGCACCGGGTCCACCAGGCGAGCCGCGCGCTGTCGGACTTCGCGCAGAACCAGTTCGTCTATGTGCAGAGCGCGCTGAGCTTCGCCGGGCCGCTGGTGGCCCTCGCGCTGCTTTCGCACACCAGCGGGCTGATCGCGCTGGTGGGCTACGTCGTCATCGGCGCGGCGATCCTGCGCTTCGACAAGGCGCTGATGGTGCTGGCCCGGCAGGAGAACGACGCCGACCGCCGGTACGCTGCGGCGCTGCTGGACTTCGTCGGCAACGCCTCGACGGTGATCGGCCTGCGGCTGCAGGCGGCTTCTGCCAAGCTGCTGCGCCGACGCATGGAAGCGGTGTCCGCACCGCTCAAGCGCGCAGTGGTGGTCAACGAAGGGAAGTGGTTCGCGGTCGACATGCTGGGCCTGGGGCTGACCTGGCTGCTCGTATCCATCTACGTCTGGCAGGCCATTTCGACCGGCGGCACGGCATCGGCGGTGATGCTGGGCACGGTGTTCATGATCTACCAGTACGCGCAGCAGGCAGCCTCGGTCGTCAGTTCCATGGCCGCCAATTTCCAGAACTTCGCGCGCATGCACACCGACTACGGCAGCGCCGAGCCGATCTGGGCCGCGCCGGGCGATCCGGCCGTTGCGCCGCCGACCGTGGATGCCGATGCGTCCTGGCAGACGCTGGCGGTGCACGGCGTGCACTGGGGCTATGCCGACAGCAGCCGCGGCGGCGGCCTGCACGACCTCGGCCTCACGCTGCGCCGCGGCGAGCGGGTGGCGCTGATCGGCCCGAGCGGCGGCGGCAAGAGCACGCTGCTGCGCGCGCTGGCCGGGCTCTACGTGCCGCAACAGGGCACGCTGACGATCGATGGCCAGCCCCAGCCCTGGATGCGGCTGCGCGCCCTGGCGACGCTGATTCCGCAGGAGGCCGAGGTCTTCGAGGCCAGCGTGCGCGAGAACCTCACGTTCGGCGAACCGGCGGACGAGGCGGTGCTGGAGCGGTCGGTCCACGCCAGCGCTTTCGACGACGTGCTGGCTCGCCTGCCCGACGGGCTGGCCAGCCCGCTGACCGAACGCGGCTTCAACCTGTCCGGCGGCCAGAGGCAGCGCCTCGCCCTGGCGCGCGGCGCGCTGGCGGCCCATGGCAGCTCGCTGCTGCTGCTGGACGAGCCGACCAGCGCCCTCGATCCGCAAACCGAGGGCCGGGTGTTCGAACGCATGGCCGGCGCCTTCCCCCACGCCTGCCTGATCGCGTCTGTGCACCGGCTCGGCCTGCTGGAGCGCTTCGACATGGTCGTCATCCTGGAAGCCGGGCGGGTGGCAGATTGCGGCCCCCGCGACGAAGTGCTGGCGAGGCACCCACACCTCGCAACCCAGGTGCATGCGCGCGGCACCCCGCGCTGAGGGCTGCAGACCTTTACAAGACAGATTCGCAGTCGCCGCCTGCCGCCCCTGCGCGAGAAGCTATCATTTTCATAGCTATCCGCTCCTTGCGATCGTGCGGCTCGACGGCCCGGCTCCTTGGGCCGCCCCTGCGCACCTGCTTCATCCACCCGCGCCGATTGCGCGCGGCCGACGGGACACACAGAACAATGACTTCCGCAACCCTGCGCCCTTTCCTTTTGCTCGCTGCCGCAGCCGTCCTGGCTGGCTGCGCCAGCACGCCGCCGCCCGCGCCCGCCCCCAAGCCAGCGGCCGTCCGCCCGCCGCCCTCCCCTTCGCCTGCACCCACGCAGGCCCCAGCGCCACCGGCACCGACGCAGCCGGCCGCCTTCATGCGCCCCGCCGAGGGCCCGACACTGGCCCGCTTCGACGGCAAGGCCAACAAGGGCCTGGACATCGGCGGCAAGGCCGGCGACCCGGTGCTGGCCTCGGCGGATGGCCGGGTCGTCTTTGTCGGCGGCCAGCTGCGCGGCTACGGCAACATGGTCATCGTCAAGCACAACGACACCTTCCTGACCGCCTATGCCCACAACCAGAAGATCCTCGTCAAGGAAAAGGACGCCGTGCGCCAGGGGCAGCAGATCGCGGAGATGGGCAGGAGCGGCACCGATCGCGTGAAACTGCACTTCGAAGTACGCAAACAAGGCGTGGCCGTCGATCCGCAGCCCTACCTGGACGGGAAGGCCCGCTGAGGCCGTCGAAGCGGCAGTTGCTGCCGGCGCATCGGCCACCTGGCCTGCGGCATTTGGCGTAGTGACCGGCGGCGGCGTGGCGCCTAAGCTGCGTCCACCCCCCCAGCCCGGAGCGACGGCCGTGATGGACTCCCCGCAAGCCTTGGACGACACCGAACTGCAGACCCTTGCGCAGACATGGCGGCGCGAGGCGCTCACCGGCAGCTGGCAGGCGGCCCGCATGGCGCGTGCACTGGAAGCCGAGCAGCGGCGTCGCGTCGTGCAAAGCGCCTGGCAGCAGCTCGATCCGGCACCGCTGCCGACCGAGCACGGCGGCTGGTGGCGCCTGCAGCGCGGCTGAATCGGCAAGGCCGGTCGGCGCGTCGCGTCCTTCGGGCGAGTCCGATCTGCCGCCTTCAGCGGCCCTAGCCGGCGCGGCCACCGGACTGCCTCGCCGTGATCAACAGCAGCACAAATGTCGGCCGACTTCGCGCGATTGTTTCGATGGCGTGAACGGTCCGTTCTGATTCGTGCGGGTTTCTACTTATCTTCCAGGTCCACAATTGATCCCACGGGCCAGCGATTGAACGCAGACCCGAAGCGGACCCGGGCAGGTGCCCTGCCGCTCTGTTCAAACGCTATCCAAGCAAGGAGCACATCATGAAGACCTCGAAGATCATTACCATCGCCGCACTCTCCCTCGTCGCCGCCGCTGGCGTCGCACAGGCCGAGGAATACCAGGGCGTGACCACCGTCAACTCGGTGGCCAGCCGTGCCGAAGTGAACAGCCAAGCCGTCGTGGCCGCGCACTCGGCCAACCCGTATGCCACCGGTGCCAACGCCGGCGTGCCCGCCGCGCTGGTGTCGCAGGCCGACCGCAACGCAGTGCGTGCCGGTGCCGTCGCCGCCGCCCACGACCCGACCTGGAACCTGGACCGCAAGGCGTTCGTGAACAGCACGATCCCCTCGCAGTACACCCAGGGCAGCCTGGCCGTGCGTCGCGCAGCTACCCGCAGCGCAGGGCTCTGAGGCCCGCTGTGCCCCCAGTGGGGCACGTACCGCGCACTCAGGCGGGCGCCGCCTGAAAGAGGTCCAGGAACGGGCCTGGGAGGCGTCTGAATGCAGGACCCGGCACGCGAAAGCGTGGCCGGGTTTCTTTTTTCGGGCTTCAGGGCAAAGCCCGTGCCGGACGAACAAGACGGCAGCCGAATCGACCCCGGCCGTCGTCGCCCGCCCAGGCTCATCGTGCGACTGCGCTGATGACAGTCAGGATGAGGGCCAGCATGACCCCGACCACGAGGCCAGCCTTGATCCACACCTCATGACCCACCGGGCGCCTGTAGAGCTCCAGCGCAGGTCTTTGCGAAAGCTCGGCGGGGCGAGTTTCCCGCTCGTGCCACCAGCTGTCTTGAATACTTTGGTTCATATTTGCCATTCTCGCCACAAATTGCGACAAATGTGAACTAACGTACTATCAAATTCGATTGTGTGACGAATTTCACGTTTGCATGATCAGCGCCAGTTGCGGCCTCGGTGCTAGCCACGCGTCACAAAGCGATGGAGCGCCGACGTAGGGAGCCATTGCGGCCCTGTAATCGGTCGCATGGAATGCACTTTTCGGTCGCATGCGTCCGACTTCTCGCACGAAACACGTTGGGAACGAGCAACAAAGATGTAACTCGCTCAAGTGCTTCGCGGCGCCCTGAATGCCATGAAAACCGGCTTCAAACCAACTTCAGTGTATGCCCGAGCCATTCAGGGGCGCCGCTCTTGAGTAGGATTCATCCCGGCCGGCGTCGGAACACCTTCCGACCCCGCACCGCCAGGTGCGATGAGGGCTAGAGACGGCGGGACCGTCTTGCCGGCCACCACTCCCCCCCTTGCATCCGCCCACGCATCTGCTGCCGCTACCCCTGCATCAGCGAGGGGCGCAGCATCATCGATCCAATATCGCCGACCACCCCGGCCACCTCCGCGAAGCCGATGATTCGGACGTTGGCGCCCGCTGCCGGGGCCGCGACGACTGCGCGGCCACTGGCGTCGGCGGTGAGGGCATCACCAGCAGCGACGGTGGCGCCGTACTCGACCTCGGCAATGCCCAGGCGGACCACGTCGCCACGATCACCGGCAACTGCGAACGCGATCCGGTCGTTGACGGCCATCAGCTTGTCGGTCCCGGCGCTGGCCAGCAACACGGCGCCGTCGCTCGCACCAGGCTTGCAGATGCGGTAGGGGGGAATCGCCGACTCGCACGTGGCGACCTTGGTCAAGAGCTGGTTTCGCATTCGAGGGCTTTCGTGAAAATCATTGAAGTCAAGCGCGGGAGGCCGTCCCCAGGCGCCTGGGCGCTTCCTGGAAGCTGGCTTGGAGCAATCGGCAGCCGACGCCACCGCCGAACTTCGGCCAGTAGAAGCGGGCATTGGCGAGCTCGTAACGGCCGGCCAGAAAGGCGGCTTGCAGAGCAGCGTCCAGCTCGCTAGCCCACACCACCAACTCTTCGGCCGCTTGCCGCCACTGCAGCCGCGACACTCGGCCGAGCGCTGGCCCATCGTCGGGCGCACCCTTAAGCTTCAGCGGCGCCGCGTAGCCTTGCGAGTCGTAAGCATGGGCCGCCCCACGCAGCATCGCCGCGCTCAGCTCGCCAGCAGGCTCGACTCGACCGATCAGCACATACCCCATGCTGGGCCGGCCCGACAGCAGCGGCGCCCGGGCGGTGCGCGCAGAAGGTGCCGGCGTGCTCATTGGCGTCGCCCCTCAAAGCCGTTCTGCGCATTGATGGCAGATGCGATTTCCCTGCCGTCGAGTTGCACGACGATGGGCCGCGCCGCGACGGCCTTGAGTTCGGTCATGGCCTGGTCCATCTTCTGCGTCATCTGCGTGATCACCTCGACCTGCTTGTCCTGGGTGGCCTTTTGAAGGCGCTCCGGCCCTTCGCCGATGCCGAGCAGACGCGGGTCGGCGAATCCCTTGCCGCGCCAGTTGGCCGGCTGCGCGGTGGCCGGCCCAGAATCGGCGGCCGACATGATGGCCGCCGCCAGCCCGGTGTCGCCGCTCATGGCAGACAGCATCGACACGTCGCTCTTCGGAGCGAAGGCTTCCTTGTTGTTCGCCACGATGCCGGCGGCGAAGCCAGTCGCGGCGGAGCCGCCAACGGCGATGGCAGCGCCCGTGGCGCCGAGCAGCGCCGTGCCACCAGCCGCGCCCGCGGGCGCAGCGCCGGGACCACCTGGAGCCCCGGTCCCCGGCGCTCCGGTGCCGGGACCACCAGGCACTCCTTTGGGCTTGAGCAGGTTGAGGAAGCTCATTGCCGCCAGCGACGCGGCTGCAGCCATCGCCGCCAGCTTCAGGGCCTCCAGTGCGGCAGAGGCTTTCGGATACTCGCCCGACAGCTCCGCGATCTTCACCTGGGCGTCGCCCAGCGCACCGCCGAAACCTTGCAGGGCGTCGAACTGGCGATTGAGCATCGCGTTCTCGCCCTGCTGATTCTTCATGGACGTCGTGGCCATGAGCGTCGCCTGATCGACGTCCACCCCGTCCTTGGTGTTGCGGATGTCGTCGCGCATCCGTTTGAAGCCCTCGGGGTCGTTCAGGATGCCTAGCAGCCCGAGCAGCGCCTGGCGGTCCTGCACCAGCTTGCCCACGCTCTTGCCCATCATCAGGTCGCTCATCGCTGTCAGCGTGGCGACCTGGCCGCCCTTGTCGCCCCCGTCTTGAGCTGCCTGAAGGCGCTTTTGCAGCGCCTTGTATTGGGGGTCCCTATCGGCGGTCTGCCGCATGAGGTTGATGAACGCGTCGATCGGGCTGGTGCCGCTCTCTCTCGCCTTCGCCAGCGAACCCGACAGGTCGATGCCGAGCTTCTTGGCATCCTGCGCGGTGTCGGTGCTGTTGATCTTCGCGAGGAAGTTCACCAGGTTGTTGCCGGCGCCGTTGTTGCTGCCTGCGGTCTTCGCCGCAAACTGGTTGGCCGTCAGCAGCGTGGACAGATCGCCCAGCCCCTGCATACCGAGCATATTCTTGGCAAGCGCCATCTGCTCGGGCAGCCAGTGGGCCATGTCCTTGAACTCGAACTGTCCGAGCTTGCCGGCGTTGAGTGCCATCTGCAGAGCGCCTGGCATCTGAGAGGGTGCGATGCCGAAGGTCTGCTGGGCCTTGATGGCGATGTTCGCCACATCCTGCATCTGGGCCTCGCCGGCTATGCTGAACTTGGCCATCGCCGGCAGCATCGCCATCGCATCTTTGCGGTCGGTGCCGGCTGCGATCACCGTTTTCAGGCCCAGCAGTGCGTCGTCGCGCTTCACGCCCTGCAGCGTCGCGGCGCGAATCGCCATGTCCATCTCGCGCTGGCCGGCCTGCCGGCCCTCAACTGTGTTGCGCTCGCTGTACGCGATGTTGGACAGCCGCGCCAGGTCGACCTCGTAGTCGGCCGCGCGCTGCAGCGGCTGCGCCATCACCATCTTGGCCGCCTGGAAGCCAGCGAAGGCTGATCCGACGTTCCGGGCGAGGTTCGGAATCTGTGCCAGCACGTCGCGCAGCCCGCGCGTGCGCTTGGCCGCGTTGTCGGCCTCCCTGCCGATGTTGGCGAGGTCGGTCTGCAGCTTGCCGGTGCCTGAGGTGCGGCCCAGAGCGTCGGCCGCGCGGGCGAGCCCGGTCACCTTCCCGGTGCCCTGGTCAGCCGTGGCGCCCACCTTGGCGGTGGTCTTCTCCAGTGATCCGAGCCGCTTCTCGGTCTCGTCCAGCGCCCGGCGCAGCGGCCCGACGAGCTGATCCTTGAAACTGGCTACCAGCGCAACGCGCAGATCGTCACTCATCGGGGGTTCCTGCCGCGACCGAGCGCGCGGCGGCGGGCGTTGGACTTGCGGCGCATCGACACGTAGGTGGTGGGGGCGTCGGAGGTCTTTTTGCCGGTGAGCGCGCTGAGCAAGGTGGTGAGCTCGGGCACGCTCATCGCCAGCGCCTCAGCAGCGCTTATGCCGTGGCGGGCGAGGACGGCGCGACAGGCTGCCCACCATTCCAGGGCTGCCCATCGCGCCGCAATTTTTTTTCGAGCTCGGTGTTCGCCGCCTCGATCGCGTTCCAGTCGTTCGGATTGAGGTCCAGCAGCAGACCGGTCGTAATCGCCGACGCGGGCAACGTACCAAAGCGCACCAGCTGGCGGGCAAAGGTGGCGCACAGCAGCTCGATCGCGCTGGCCGAGCCCACCTCCAGCGAGGCCTCGACGTTGTCGCGCACCGTCGCCGGGCGCAGTTCGAAGTCTTGATGGCGCACGCCATCGATCACGATTCCGATAGACAGGCGACCGGTCTCTGTGAGCGACACGGCTGGAGCGAGGCCGGTGCCTGCGGGCGTAGGAGTGGAAATGCTGTTCATGGCGATCCTCAGGCGAACTCGAAGCCGACGAAAGGCGACAGGTCGGGCTGGATGGCTTCGTTCATCGCCATCCGCACCATCTCACCCGACATGACCATGCCCCGACCGGCGGCGGCCTGACCGCGCAGCGCATGGGCGGCGTCCACGAAATGGAAGGACTGGCCGAGCACCGGCAGGTATTTCTCGGTTGCACCGGCGCCGATGGAAACACTCAGCGTCTCCACGTAGCTGCCCAGCGCATCCACCTGGCTCGCGTCGTGGGCCACGGCCGCGACGGTGGCTTCTGCCTTGCGCTCTTGCTGCTCGGCGTCGCGCAGGGCCTGCGCCGCCTGCATGGACCGGTCGGCCAGGTCGGCCACGATCGCCTGCTGTGCCTCCTGCATAAGCACCAGCGGGGCGCGCTCTTCCTGGGCCAACGCACGCGCCTGGGCATCCGAGCGGCGCGCGTCGATGAGTTGGCGCGCCGCCTTGCGTTGCAGTTCAGCGTCGCTGCCCAGCATCGACGCGTCGAACTCGGCCTGCGCATGCGCGAGCGCAGCGCCGTCCGGCGACGCAACGGCCGCGAGCTGCTCTGCCAGCCCGGCCGACTTGGTACGTGCTGCAGCGAGCGCCGCCTCTGCCTGCGCAGCGGAGTCCTCAGCGGCCTTGCGGGCGGCCTTTGCTGCCTTCAGCATGGCTGCGCCAGCCGCCTTGCTGCGCTCGATCGCTGTGTCAGCTTGCATGACCTGGTCGCGCAGGATCATGTGATAGTAGAAGGCGGAAGCCAGCGAAAACAGAGCCTTCGCCTCGCGCCGCTCCGCGCCTGGTCCTGCGCCGTCACTGTGTGCCTGCAGCCTGGTGAGCAGGGCTTCGGCCTCGGAGGTGGAGCGAGTCGCCTCCAACAGATCGCCCGAAAGGCCCTCGGGAATCACGAGCGGGGCGAGTTTGAAGATGGTTTGGTACGTCATTGGGGACTCAGCAGGTGGTGGAAGTGCACGGGGTTGAAGTCGGGGCAGCGGCCGGGTTCGTCGGCGCCGTGGCGGGGGCGGCCGCATCGAGGAGGGCCAGCTCGGGCAGGCAGACCGCCTGGACCATGTCAGCGCGGGCGAGGCCGCCCAGGACCACGGGGCCTCGATCCCCCATGCCGCTGATGATGTTGCTGCGCTTGAGGGCTCGCTCGCCGCAGCTCGTGTAGAACTCGGCCTCCTCAAAGCGCCACGGCCACGAGCGGCGTTCGCACTGGCGAATCGCCTGCGTCGCGCGCAGGTGGGCGCAGATCGCTGCGTTGATCGCGGCGTCGTATTCGATCAGCGCGAGTTCCGCCCGCAGATGCCGGAGTTCTTCCTGGGCTTCCTGCGCGTGTTCGGTGGCCCGTACGACAGCTTCGCTGGCCTTCGCTTCCAGGCGGCGCAGCTCGACCATGAGCAAGTCGCCAGGTCCGAGGGCCCCCTGTCGATGGTTGGAAACGGCCGCGTCACGCTCTTCGATCCCCCGCCACATCCTTTCGGAGGCCGCCATCTGCTCGGAAAAGGTGGCGCCCTCGGCCACGGCCTTCTCCAGAGCAGAGCGCGCGGCCTGGACCGCCGCATCGTGCTCGGTCAGATCGAGCTGGAGCTTGAGCCGCAGCTCATCAATGCGGCCTTCCACGTCGGCGAGGTTGGCCAGCGCGGCCGCGCGCACATCGCGCGCGGCATCCAAACCGCTCAGGGCTTGGGCACACTGCTCCATTACATCGGCGTGCTGCTTTGCCACCTTGGCGTGCACCGCGGCCACATGGTCCCGCAGATCGTGGTACTTCGACAGTCGATGGAGCACGTCGAGCTGGCGCTCGATGAGGCTGTTGCTATCGAAGACGCGGGTGGGCCGCTTGGCGCGCAGGGCAGCGTCCAGCGTGACCACGTTGCCGGCGCAGCCCATCGCGTGTGCAGTGGCCGATTCATCCGCGGGCGGAAGGGGAAGGAAGGCGGTTGCGTCGATCAGCATCTGAATCAGCGGCGGAGGTGACAGGAGTTGGCCACCGAGCTGTATGCCAGCATGGCGAGGCTGAGCACACCTCGCCTGGGAGCGCTCATTGAAGGTTGCAACTCGTAGGCGAGAGTCAGGAGCCGGTCGATCTCCGCTGTGATGGCTTTGGAGGCGATCTCTTTTGCTTCGAACCGCCCACCGGCGCAGAGCGCGCGGCGCACCGGCGCCACAGCGCCGAACGCCAGCGCGTCCGCGGTGGCATGAGGTTGCCCGGCGGCCAGGACCGCGAAGCGACTGCGGGAAAGATCAGCCGACACTGTCAGGCCTCCTTCTTCATGAGGCGATACGCGTAGGAGCGGCTGACGCCGAACTCCATTGCGAGCAAAGTGGCTACCTCATTCCTGAGTGCTCCCTCCCGCTGACCGCGACCTGCTGACAACTCGACGTAGAGCGAGTCAGCCTTGCTCTGAAGCAGCTTGTCGCGGCGCCGAATGCGGATGTTCTTGAGGCTGGGGAAATAGGCCCGGGTGTCGTGGTACCTCTGCAGGAAGCGGTCGTAGCTGGGGCCGCTGAGCAGATCGCGCAAGCGGCTACGCAGATGCGTCTCTTTATAGGGCCGCGCCAGCGAACGGCCCTCGGACTCCATCGCAGGGATTTCCAGCTCCAGACCTGGGAAGGCAGTGCACAAGGCAACGGCTTCTTCAACCTCCACTACACCGATGAGCTCGCCAAAAGCGGTGCCGCCGAGGGCGCATTCCTCTGCGGTCAAGTTGTCTAGCGGGATTTCGTGGAGTCTCAAGCGTCACCTTGTGTGCAACCAAAAGAAGGTGTCGGGCGACGACCATCGCTGCGCTGGCGCTCGCGTGGCGCTCCGGCGACTGGCCTCTTAGGAGTTGCAGCTCCTCAGCCGCCAAGCACAGCGAAGTGCCGCCCGACCAGGGTGACTTTCTTCACTTCTCACGCCAAAGAACAGCATGACGGCGGTCACGAAATGGCCGCTGCACGCAAGGTGCGGCTGCCCCAGCATGCAGTGCGAAGGCTGGGCAAGAGCGCCAGGCTGGAAATTCAGCCCTGTAGGCGTTTTTGCCCCGAGAGGAGGGGTACGGCCCGGCCTGAATGTTTGAAGAAGCACTTAACCCGTCAAATCGCCTGGAATCGGCATCTACGCGTCGACCTGTCAGGCAATGAGCCGGTCGCGGTCGGGAAATCGGGGTTTTGGGCCGTTTTTCGGCCCGACCGCTACCCACCCCTGGGTCACGATGTTTGAAGAAACACCTAAGGCCTCAAAACGCCCCAGCGAGGCACGTCCGGACGGGCGCGAGCGTCGACGCGGCGACGATCAGGGCCAAAACACGCCAGTCCAGGGCTTCCTACGCGTGTGCCCCCTCGCTATCGAAAGTCCAGTAAAGCCGAGTGGGCTAGATGAGCGAGGCTTGACGCATCACGTCCTCCGGCGCCGTGGCGGACCGGAGCAGACCGATGATGATGAAGGTGCGCGGGTGCGCCTTCATCGTACCCATCACGAAGTGGAGGTTTCGCGTGGGGATGTGCTGCTCGTACTCCTGCTGCAGCACGTCGAGCGCCTGAGCGCCGTATCGCAGCCGGTAGGCGAAGTAGGCTGCCTGCACCTCCCAGTCGTGGATCTTCATGTCGTGGGCAACGCCGGCGCACGTGAACTTGTAGCTGAACTCGTACTCGATGGTGAGGGCCGGCAACGCTGCTTGCTCGATCAGCGACACCTGCTGAAAGAGCGCCTTCAGGGCGGTATCGTCGGCGGAGGCCTGCGACAGCTTGCGCGCTCGGAACTTCACCGAACCGGGGTCGGGCCTGATGATGCCGAGGCTACGGCTGCTGCCTTGGTTTTCTTGCCTGAGTGCGACCAGCGACTGCGCCACGTGCGGCGCCCACATCCGGACGCGCTGCGCCTCGTCGGTCTGGGCGCGCCCTTGCACGATGCAGATGGTGTCCTCGTTGATGTGCCGGCTTTCCGGCCGGTGATCGTCTGGGGAGCGCTTGCCTTCGAACTCGATGACGTCCCAGCGGTTGAACTGCTTGCTGGCAGGCAGGTGCCGATATCGGATCGGATAAAGCCTCAGGAACTCGCCGCTGGTCGTGATGCCAGCGCAGCACACCGTCTCGTCGTACTTCTGACTAGGCTGCGGGTACGCCTTCACCAGCACCAGCGCGCGCTCTTTGACCGGCAATGCCATCCTTCACCCCCAGATGTCTCGTCTTGAGTTGTGTGAGCGACTCCAGCTGCTTGGCCACAATGCTCCGGTGGCAGGTAGCTGGATCGCGTTCGAAACACATCAGCGCCACGCGGCCGTCGAGTTCCGCGGCGAGCTTTCGCAGCAGCGGGCGCTGTGACTTGAGATAGGTGGTGAAGGCATCGAAGAACTGGTCGTAGTCCCGGTCTTCGTGCAGTTGGTGACGGATGGCCTTTGGCGAGCCGAGGTCGCGCTCATGGCGGTACTCAATGCCTTCGGCTTCCAGAGCCTCGGCCAGCGCGCGCTTGGAGAAGCCCTTGCGGCGAGAGATGGGCAACTCGCGCACATCCAGCAATGTGGTCACCGAGGCCGCTTTGAGCGTCTCGATGAAATCCTGCAGGCTGGCACCCTCATAGCCAATCGTCAGCAGGCCGCGCATCGTTCCGTCCGTTCATTTGATGCGCGGATCATAGCGTGCCGAGGGTGGGCCTGCGGCCGTTGGCCGCCGACCTCAATCGGCTGGCGCGCCCGTGTTGCGATCGAATACCTGTTTGTGCCGCGTGATAGCGGGCGCGTGGGCGCCGGTGTCGCGCACGAGTCGGTACCGGCCGGCCTTCCCAGGCTTCGGAGCGATCACCGCACGGAAGTAGCCGGCGCGAGCGAGGGCGCGCACATAGGTAGCTGCGGTCAGCGGTGCGATGGGGTGGGCATCGGTGCTGGCCGCGCGCTGCACTTCGTGCCAATCGAACTCACGCAACACCTTCATGGCCCGCCACATTGCGAGCGTTGCGATGCCCTGCGAGACACGCTCGCCCTGCCGGTTGACGCGCGGCGCCTGGAAGGCATCCCGGACGAGTCGATAGGTCTGCTCGACATACTTGCCGTTGTCGCCCTTCGTTCGATGGGCCTCGACCACGCTCAGATGCCCGGCGTTGACCAGCCACTGCACATAGGACAGGCAGGCGCGCATCGGGACCAACGGCTCTGTGTGGTCCTGAACCTGCATCGTGGTGAAGGTGCGCAGCGTGCGGATGGCACGCCAGATACGATCGCGCGGCGTCATGTTGCCGGCCATCTCCTTCTCGATGGGACTGCGTGCCATCAAGCCACTGCCCAGCGGCCCGGCGCCTTGCCGGTGTACAGCTCCAAATCGGCGCCTTCGGAAGCGACCTTCACCCCGTGTCGGTCGCACCAGCGCTTGATGTTTTCCAGGTTCACCACGACGCGGCGCGTGATACCCGCCGTCTCGCTCAGTACCCGGGCTTTGAGGCCGGCGTCGATGGAGATTGCCCCCGCATACTGCTTTGCCAGCAGATCGAAGTCAGCGGCTGTGCAGCGCACGGCCGGCTGCCACACCAGCACCCGGTTGTCGAAGCGCTCGTGCCGGCGCAGCTTGCCGGGCAGATGCTCCTCGCCGATCAGCAGCACGGCGGCGCCTGATGCATCATGCAGATCGCGGATGACTTCCAACGTGCGACTCTCCACGATGTGGTCGACCTCGTCCACCACCAGCGGCCGACCGCTCAGCGCCAGGGCCTGGATGATTTCGTCCACCAGGCGGGGGATGTTCCCCTTTGGCACGATGCTGAACGCCTTGCACACCTGCTCGGCGAAACTGCGGCGCGTCTCGAAGCTGCGGCAGCTCACATACACGCCGTTGAAGCCGCCCGGGTGGCTCGCGTACATGGCGCCGAAGCTCTTGCCGACGCCGCTGGGGCCGTAGAAGGCGCCGATTCCCGGCAGGCCCTCGGCCCTGGTGGTGAGAGCGTCCATGACCGTATGCGCGAGCCCGATGTTGCTGGTCGGGGCGACGTGGCCGCCTACGGCGGTGAGAGTTCTTGCCATCTTCTTCTCCTACGGGTCAGGCGGCGCCAGCCGCTTGCGTTCCCAACACCTGCTCGGGGGTCAGCCCGAAGACCTCGAAAAACCGCTTCTGCGCACCCCACTCGGGGCCGTTCGCATAGCCTTCAAACCAGTTGCGCTCCTCTGCCGCCAATGCCTCGCCGGCCTGCACACGCGCCTCCAGCTGCAGCCAGCGCGCGTAGCGCTCCTGCGGCGTGGCGTGGAGGGTGATGACGGGGGCCGGCTTCTCGGCGCGCGCGGCCAGTGCGGCCTGGGCGGCGGCGAGCTGCTCGTCGCTGACCTTTGGCGTGTCAGCGGTGGTGATCGAATCGATGCCCGTGCTGCTGTGCGCGGCCGTGCGCCGCAGCGGCACCACGTTGGGCGAGGCGGCGACCGCTTCTTCGGTGCGCGTCGCATGGATGGCCTGGATGGCCGCGCGGGTGTCGAACTTGCGCGTGACGGCCTTGAGCTCGCGCTTGGACTCCCGCAGCGCCTTGGCCTGGTGCGCCTTGCGCTCGGCCGCCACCTCGGCGCTGCTGAAGCCCAGGCGCTCGTAGTCGAGAGCCTCGCACACGTAGGCACCGTCCAGGTCGAACACCCAGCAGCGGCCCAGGTTGGCCTCGTCGACCTTGACCTGCACTTGGCGGCCTTCCAACCCGCCGAGGTGGGCGTGGTTGTAGAAGCCGCCGCCGATGCGGATGCCCTTCTTGCCGACCGTGCGGATTCCGCCCTCGGCGCTGGGGGCGAGCAGGACGTCCAGGGCGCGCTCCGGCACTGTGGCGATGGGATGCCTGAGGGCCATCTGCTCGGGCGTACGGCCGCCCAGCTCGGGGCGGGTGCTGGCGTGCAGCTTGGCGCAGTAGGCGTCGATGCCGGCCTGCAGCTGCTCGGGGGTCATGCGCAGATCGAGCGGCTCCTCCTTGTCGAAGAGGCGGTCGCTGAACGCCCGGCGGGCCTCGATCGCCTTGCGGTCGGCGACGCTGTGGCCGACGTAGCCTTCGAGCAGCTCGAAGTACTCCTGCATCAGGGCGCCGATCGCGCGCTCGATGTGCGGCTTCTGCTGCGGGCTGAAGGGCTGGCAGAGCGGGTGCTCAATGCCGAGGCCGAGGAGTGCCGCGTCGAGCTGCGCCGCGACGTAGTCCTGCCCGTTGTCGGTCTTGATCGCAGCCGGCACGCCCCAGGCGGCGATCGCCCGGCGGATCAGGCTCATGATGGCGCCGCTGCGGCTGGTGCGGGTGACCAGGAACAGGCGGCGGCGGGTGAAGACGTCGATCACGCCCACCACCGCGTGCCGGCGCCCGTCGGCCAGCATTACGTCGCCCGTCGTGCTGTCCATCTGCCAGAGCTGGTTCGGGCGGGTGATGCCCTCGCTGGCGCTGCCTGCGGCGCTCAGGTACTTGTTGCGCCAGCTGTCGGGGTTGGTGACGGCCTCGAAGAGCTGGGCGTTTTTGTCCTTCCAATGCGCCAGGGCGCGGCGGAATGCACGCTCGCTCGGGATGTCGGGGAACTGGGTGGCGACGGCGGAATAGATAGCCGTGGCGCTCAAATGCGGCTTGTCGACCAGCAAGGCCAGCACCGCGGCGCCAACGTCGCCAGCCAGCGCCGCAAATTTGCCTTTGCGGTGATGCTCGCGAGGCGTGATGGCGGCCAGACCGCGTTCTTGCACGCCGAGGTGCCAGGTGCGCAAGCTCTTGTAGTTCAGCCGGGGGAAGGTGCGGCGAAGATCGTCCGGCACCGTGACGTTGATAGGGCTGAGGCCGCCGGCCCAGACGTGGCAGAAGGCAGTCAGCGCGGGGGTGAGCGGTCCGCCATAGGCTTGCCAGAAGCGTTGGAACAGGACGAGCACTCGGGCGACCGAGTCCTGCCATTCCTTCTGCCAGCCGGTGGCGTGGGCTGAGCGGGCAGTCCCGTTGGCGCGCGACTCGGTCACCGAAGCGGTGCGAATGGGCTGCGCATCGTTAGCAGCGGTCAGCCGGGCGGCGAGCGCCAGGCGGGCGGCGGGTGGGAGCGCGTCGATCGCGTACTCCAGGCCGCCACCCCGGCCCCCACGCGGGCGGGAGGGCAAGCCCATGCGTGCGGCCGCCTCCCGGGCCCGCCTTGCCGAGCCCGGGAACCCTGGCAGCCCGGCCAGTTCAGATGCCGGCACGTACTGCATGCTCAAACTCGCCGGCGATGGAGCGCAGGCGTCGTTCGATCTCTTGCGGATCGGGCATCTGCTGCTCGAGCACGTCGAGCAGATCAGGCCAGTACAACTGCACCGACCCTCCAGAGCAATTGGCTTCTCGCTCGGCGGCGGCTTGGAAGGCAGACAGCACGGCGCCCATCTGGTGGAGCTGGCGCACAACGTCGGATGAAAGAGCGTGTATGGCCGCCGCGGTTGCTGCTATGTCGGGGCGCTTCGCTTGCGATGAAGTGAGCATGGCGCCTCCTCAAGCGTTGCGACCGGCGCGAAAGTGCGTCCAGTCGATCAGGGCGGTCCGGATTGCTTCGCGGGGGCTCAAGTTGTAGGCCCGCACGAGTCGGCGCGCGCGGCGCCGCACCCAGGCTTGAGGAGAGCGAGTAGAGGTAGTGCGGCGCGAATCGCGCTCGCCAGACGGGAGGGTGTCAGCCATGATGGCTCCTTTGCGACAGGTGGTGGACCTGCCTCACTTCCCCGCCAAGAGAAGGGAGGCAACCGTGCGGGTTGGCGGACCGGGCAAAGGAGCCGGCACCCCCCTTTCGGGGAGTCCCGCACGGCCGCCAAACTGGAAACCGTGGTCCGCGCAGCGCGGACAAAAAGAAAAAGCCGCTGACACCAGGAGGCGCGCGGCTTGCTGCGCCTTTGCTACCGGGCCGCCAAGCCCGCATCTCTTTAGAGACCCCTCGATGATAGTGCGTCCCCGATCTTCCGCAATAGGCCGGTCACCGCTCAGTTCGGAGTCTGCGCTAGGTGGCTGCTACGCTCTTGAAATGAGCGCATCGCGTCATCGTACGGGGTAGCTGCGAGACACAAGGCGCTCTCCGTCAATCGACATGCCTATCGGATGAAGGTCGCTGCCCCGATCTTTGAGTGCGTCTTGCACAAGCTCCTCAGCAAGCTCCAGTGAGTGCACCACCGAGTTCATATGCCTCCGCAAGTCTTGAGGTCCCGACGGGGACAACCGTCGGCTCGCTTCCAACACTCGCTCGTAAACCCCGTCCAAAGTGCCGGCAGCATAGGCAACCCCATGCAGTGATCGCCAATCTGGATGGTCAACTAGCGGAGTTGCACGCAGAGCATGCAATTGGACTCGGAGATCGTGTAGCTCTTCATCTACCGGCGCATGAATGATTGGGTTTTGCACTCGGTAGGCCGCAACGCGGCAGTGGAATAGCGCCGCCCCGATAAGCTGGAGCCGATGGACTTCCGCATCGACGCGATTGCGTTCTGCCAGGTCACCTTGACGGCGCAACTGCCATTGGACAAAGAGGCCGGCCGAAACGATGGCGGCGATCGAGCCAATCGCTTGAATCCAGTTCGGTGCCGAGGATTCGAGGAACTTGGCAAACCAGTTCCATCCGCCTGCAGCAATTAACCCAAAAGACGCAAGAAGCAGCGTGAGTGCCACTGCCCCAATTGCTGGTACCCAGCCGGGTACGTCCTCTTCCCTGTTTGCCATTTGGGCCACCGCAGTCGTCTAAATGTGCAAGTATGGCGTGTTGCTCTGGCTCGCCCGAGGGCTACATTTCCGCGACAAGTATGCGAACGAAGACCATGAGCCACTACGACCATTGGAATGACAGCGAACTGAGCAATCTACCGCAAGAGGCATGGGGCAACGTCGCCGATGTGGACGGCCCCTTCGATCCAGATGATCGGTGGCTCCGCAGAGCGCATAAAGATGACCAGTTGATAGCTCTGAAGGAGTGGTTTCAAGCTCGGTTTTGGGACCCTGCCAACGCGACACCGTACAACAGTGCCGAAGGGGGCTATATGTACTTCGACGGCGGCCCGTATCACCCGGGAGACGAATTGCAAACACGCTTTGGCGGGGTTGTCGAGAGCAAGGTGATCGAGAAGGCCGCCCATGAGCTGCGCATGATGGTCGGAGATGACTGGGCCCGAATCCGGTCGGAGCCTGACGATTACTTCGATGAGCGATTTACCCTTGAAGTCCCGGATCTGTCGGCCCCCTACCAGCAGTTGCAGGGGAGACTGTCTGGATGCTTGAGCGTACTTCAGCTTAGCGGAAATGCTTCCGCAGAATTGCTTGCGCGGCACATGGTGTTTAGTGCGGTGATCGGCGTGCTGGAGTCTTTTCTGTGGGAGACCGTGCAGTTCTGGGTCGGCACGCGGAGAGACGTGTTGCAGGCGGTGGTCACTAATGTCCCCGCCTTAGCTGAGCAGCAGTTGCCTCTCGGTTCCATTTTCGAGCGCCACAACGCTATCGAGAAGGAGGTCAACGGCTATCTTCAGAACCTCGTCTGGCATCGTTGGGACAAGGTGGCGGTGCTCTTTAAGTTGGCAATGGGGGTGTCCCCGCCCAGCTTCAAGCCGTTTACCGCCGCAGTCGAAAAGCGTCATGACATCGTGCACCGAAGCGGCCATGACAAGAACGGTAAGCCGATATCAGTGAGCGATGCGGAAATTGTCGATCTCAGCCTCAAAGTGGACGCCTTCGCGAAGGAGTTGAGCGACCGGTTGAGGGAAAAGTTCGACGCCGGGGCGGACTTTTAGACCCCGCACGGTGGCAGATTGCTTCGGCAGACCCTGAGACGCCGCTGCCGCGCATCAGTGTTACAAATTCGACGATTTTGAGGCCGCCAACGTGAGCGCTATCCGTCACTGACCCGTCCGACTTCGCCCAATGTCGGTCGCCTGACGCTACACGCTGCTCAGGTCGGCGTGACACCCTGTTTCCCCAGTGTCAACGGCTCTTTCGCGGCTGTTTTCGGACGCTCAGCGCACTGTGCAGGTGAAGTCGGACGGCACGTCGATCCACGCGTCCGCGTCCGACTTAGCTCCCGGGCCGCCAAGTTAGTGAGACAGTCGGCAAGTGGTTGATTTCTTTGGAATTTCCGCTCACTTCCGCCTACTTCCCCTCTCTTCCCGATAACTTGGCAAAGTGCAAGTCATGCGTCCGGTCACAGGCCCACTCGCCTCGGCCCCCGTTAGTCCCAGCGACGAGAACGAAAAACGGGTTAGGCCTTGTGGACCTAACCCGTTGATCTACCTACTGTCTCTGGTCGGTGTGAAAGGATTCGAACCTTCGACCCCTTGCACCCCATGCAAGTGCGCTACCAGGCTGCGCCACACACCGAAGCCCTCGATTATATGCCGGGAATGGCTGCTTCGAGGAGCGCGATCAGTAAGTTGCCGCCAAAAGCTGGCGAATCTCGACCAGCTCGCTGCGCAACTGCGCAAGCTGCGTGCGATCGAGGACCACGAAAGGCATCGACGTGGTCGCGTACCAGGCTGCGCGCTCTTCGTGCACGCCGGCGTCGTCCTGCTCGAAGGACACGTCGACCCCGGCATCTGCATCTGCATCTCCAGCTGCATCAACCGCGGTGGCCGCCTCGCCGTCTTCGCCTGCCTTGCGGCGACCCCGTTCGATCTGCACCAGTTCCTGCAACTTGTTGCGCGCGCCGCTGATGGTGAAGCCCTGGTCGTAGAGCAGATCGCGGATGCGGCGGATCATCAGCACTTCGTGGTGCTGGTAGTAGCGACGATTGCCCCGGCGCTTCATCGGCCGGAGCTGCGTGAATTCCTGCTCCCAGTAGCGCAGCACGTGCGGCTTCACGCCGCACAGTTCGCCAACTTCACCGATCGTGAAGTAGCGTTTGACGGGGATGGGTGGGAGCGATCCCCCGGCATGAACGCCGGCCTGCTTCTCGGCCATTTTCTCGATTGAAATCAACACGGTGCGGGGTAAACCTCAGAGGTTACTCCACGCACCTCGGGAGCGCCAAGCGCTTATTCGCCCTCGACGCTCCATTCGACGCTCGTGCCGCCCTCGCCCGTGGGCAAACCGTGAATCTGTTCCTTGAGTTTGGCGCTCGCATGGAAGGTCGCGACCCGACGCGCACCGATCGGAATGTGCTCGCCGGTACGTGGGTTGCGGCCGGGGCGCGGCGCCTTGGTGCGAATCTGGAAATTCCCGAAGCCCGAAATCTTGACGTCATCGCCCTCGATCAAGCGTGCCGCGATGAGGTCGAAGAAGGCCTCGACCATGTCCTTCGCCTCGCGCTTGTTCAAGCCGATCTGCTCGAACAGCAGGTCGGCCAGTTGCGCCTTGGTCAACGCCGGCGTTTCGAGGGCTTCGATCGTGAATTCCATGGCCGATGTCTCCTGCTCAGGCACGCAGGCGCGCGCCGACGGTCGCCGCAGCCTGCGCCAGCACGGCCTGCACGGCCGCGTCGACCTGTTCGTCGGTGAGCGAGCCCGCGTCGCTCTGGAAGCTCAGGCGCACGGCCAGGCTTTTCTCGCCTTCGGCCAGGCCGCCCGTCGACGCGGCGCCCGGCTGCGGACGGTAGATGTCGAACAGCACCGCATCGCGCAGCAGGCCCTGCGTGGCGGCAGCGCGGGCCGCGTCCAGCACGGCCCCCGCAGCGACCGACTCGGCGACGACGAGCGCGACATCGCGTTCCACAGCCTGATGCTTAGCGACGGGTCGGGCCACGGGCACGGTGCGCGCCGTCACGGCGTCGAGGTCCAGTTCGAACAGCACCGGTGCCTGGGCGAAATCCCACTGTTGGCGCCAGCGCGGGTGCAATTCGCCGACGACGCCGATCTCGCGGCCGTCGAGCAGCACACGCGCGGCACGGCCCGGATGCAGTGCGGGATGCTCGGTGCGCTCGAAGGTCGGCACGGCAGGTGCCAGCAACGCCTCCACATCGCCCTTGGCGTCGTAGAAGTCGGCACGCTGCGGCTTGCCGTCCCAGCGTGCCGCCTGCGCATCACCCCAGGCCAGCCCGGCCACGCGCATCGGCTGACGCACACCCTTGACCGTGCTGTCGGTGGTGGCCACGCTCGCATCGCGCAGGAAGACGCGACCGAGCTCGAACACGCGCACCCGCGGCGCCTTTCGGTCCAGATTGAACTTGAGCACCTGCAGCAGCGAGCCGATGAGCGACGAACGCATCGCGCTCATCTGGCTGGCGATGGGATTGAGCAGCTTCACCGGGTCGGGATTGCCGGCCAGGTCGCGTTCCCACTCGGCTTCGACGAAGCTGAAATTGATGGTCTCCTGGTAGCCCAGGGCCGCAACACGGTGACGCACCGCGAATCGGCTGCGCTGGCTCTCCGGCTTGACCCGCGCAACGATCGGCGCGAGTGGCGGCGTGGTGGGCAGGTTGTTGTAGCCCACCAGGCGAGCCACTTCCTCGATCAGGTCTTCCTCGATCGTGAGGTCGAAGCGGTGCGGCGGCGGCGTGACCGTGATGGCGCCGTCGCCTTCCTGCAGTTCGAAGCCGAGGCGCCGGAGTGCGTCGGCACACTGGGCCTGCGTGACCGGCATGCCGATGACGCGCGCCGCGCGCGCCACGCGCAGGGTGACGGGGGCACGTTCCGGCAGTTTGAGCGTCTGGTCGTCGATCGGGCCGGGCTGGCCGCCGCAGACCTCCTGGATGAGCTGCGTGATGCGCTCGATCACTTCCACGGTGCGGCTCGGGTCCACGCCACGTTCATAGCGGTGGCCGGCGTCGGTCGAGAAGTTGAAGCGGCGCGAACGGCCCTGCACCGCCTCGGGCCACCAGAACGCCGCCTCGACGTAGATGTTGCGCGTGTCGTCGGACACCGAGGTCGCATCGCCGCCCATGATGCCGGCCAGCGATTCGACTTCCTTGTCATCGGCAATGACGCCGACCTGCTCGTCGACGGTGACGGTGTTGCCATTGAGCAGCTTGAGTTGCTCTCCCGGACGGCCCCAGCGCACCGTCAGGCCACCGTGGATCTTGTCGAAGTCGAAGATGTGCGAGGGCTGGCCGTACTCGAACATCACGTAGTTCGAGATGTCGACCAATGCCGTGACGCTGCGCTGCCCGCTGCGGGCGAGGCGGTCAACCATCCACGCCGGCGTGGTCGCCTTCGTGTTCACGCCGCGGACGATGCGGCCGGAGAAGCGCCCGCACAAATCGGGCGCCTCGACCTTCACGGCAAGCTTGTCGTCGTGCTGTGGCGCCACGGGCTGGATGGCGGGTGTGCGCAACGGCGCGCCGGTGAGCGCCGACAGCTCGCGCGCGATGCCGTAGACCGACAGGCCATGGGCCAGGTTGGGCGTGAGCTTGAGCGTGAGCAGCGTGTCGTCCAGGCGCAGCCACTCGCGGATATCGGTGCCGATGGGCGCCTCGACGGCGAGCTCGAGCAGCCCGCCGTGGTCTTCGCTGAGTTGCAGTTCGCGCGCCGAGCACAGCATGCCCTGGCTCTCGACGCCGCGCAGCTTGCCCAGCTTGATGTGGAAGGGTTTGCCGTCGTCGCCCGGCGGCAGCTCGGCGCCGACCAGGGCGGTGGGCACCTTGATGCCGACGCGCGCGTTGGGCGCGCCGCAGACGATGTTGAGCAAGGCGCCCTGCCCCACGTCCACCTGGCACACACGCAGACGGTCGGCATTGGGGTGCTGCACGGCTTCCTTGATCTCGCCGACCACGATCTTCGTGAAGGGCGGCGCGGCGGGACCGCGCTCCTCGACCTCGAAGCCGCCCATGGTCAGCGTGTCGGCCAGTTCCTCGCTCGTGAGCGGCGGGTTGCAGAACTCGCGCAACCAGGACTCGGGGAATTGCATTGCTTCGGTCTCTTTGAATCTATTCGGTAATGCGCGCGGGAATCACTGGAACTGCGACAGGAAGCGCAGGTCGCCATCGAAGAACAGGCGCAGGTCGTTCACGCCGTAGCGCAGCATCGTGAGGCGGTCCGGTCCCATGCCGAAGGCGAAGCCGATGTAGCGTTCGGGGTCCAGCCCCATGTTGCGCACGACGTTGGGATGCACCTGCCCGGAGCCCGCCACTTCGAGCCAGCGACCGGCGAGCGGGCCGCTCTGGAACTGGATGTCGATCTCGGCGCTGGGCTCGGTGAACGGGAAGAAGCTGGGGCGAAAGCGCAGCACCAGGTCATCGCTCTCGAAGAAGGTGCGGCAGAAGTCGGTGAAGACGACCTTCAGGTCCTTGAAACTCACGTTCGCGCCCAGCCACAGGCCTTCGCACTGGTGGAACATCGGCGAATGGGTGGCGTCGCTGTCCACGCGGTAGGTGCGGCCCGGAGCGATCACCCGGATCTCGGGCGCGGTCACGCTGGGGTCCTTGGCCGCCGCCTCGAACAGCGCGGCGTGCTTCTTCACCTGTTGATGGGCGTAGCGCACCTGCATCGGGCTGGTGTGCGGCCGCAGGTTGTAGGGGATGCCGTCGTCGCCCTGGATGTCGACGTAGAAGGTGTCCTGCATCGAGCGCGCCGGGTGGTTCGGCGGGTTGTTCAGCGAGGTGAACGAATGCCAGTCGCTTTCGATCTCCGGGCCGTCGGCCACGTCGAAGCCCATGCTGCCGAAGATCGCCTCGATGCGCTCCAGGGTGCGGCTGACCGGATGCAGGCCGCCGTCGGCGCGACGGCGCCCCGGCAGCGTCACGTCGAGCGCCTCGGCGCGCAGCTGCACGGCGAGTTCCTCGTCGGCGAGTTGCTGGCGGCGTTCGGTCAGCGCGGCTTCGATGGCCTGCTTGGCGACGTTGATGGCGGCGCCGCGCGATTTCTTTTCCTCGACGCCGAGCTGGGCCATGCCCTTCATCAGCTCGGTGATACGGCCGGACTTGCCAAGGAACTGCGCCTTGGCGTTTTCGAGTTCCGCGGGCGCTTTGGCGTCGGCGAAGGCGGCACGGGCGTTGGCGACCAGGGTGTCCAGCTCGTTCATGGGATCGGGATGCGAAAGGGAAATAAAAAAGGGCTGGTGCTTGAAGCGCCAGCCCTTGTACCGTGGGCGCGAGAAGCTATCGAAACGATAGCAACCCGCAACAGGATCAAGCAGCCAGCTTGGCCTTGACCTGCTCCACGATGCCGGCAAATGCGGCCTTGTCGTGCACGGCGATATCGGCAAGGACCTTGCGGTCGATCTCGATGCCAGCCTTGCGGATGCCGTTGGCGAACTGGCTGTAGGTCAGGCCCAGTTCACGCGAGGCGGCGTTGATACGCGCAATCCAAAGACGACGGAAGACGCGCTTCTTGGCACGGCGGTCCCGGTAGGCGTACTGGCCCGCCTTCATCACCGCCTGCTTGGCGATGCGGAAGACATTGCCGCGACGGCCGCGGAAGCCCTTGGCAAGGGCGAGAACCTTCTTGTGGCGGGCGCGAGCGGTTACACCACGTTTGACGCGAGGCATATTGAATCCTTCCTAGTTCGTCGGTTGATCAAATGCCTTGGCCGGGCAGCATGGCGGCCATCGAAACCATGTTGGTCTCGTGAACCGTCACCGCACCGCGCAGGTGGCGCTTGTTCTTGGTGGTCTTCTTGGTCAGGATGTGACGCTTGAAGGCTTGACCGCGCTTGACGGTGCCACCGGGACGAACGCGAAAACGCTTCTTCGCGCTGCTCTTGGTCTTCATTTTGGGCATGTGCATGCTCCTTTTCGTTGTGCTCGCAAGGCGCCGTGGATGCTCCACGAACTTGTTGGCCCTCGAGGCACTTCTTCATCTCGCAGCAGCCCGCCCGAAGGCCGGCTGGCGCGAAATCCCTTCTTCATTCCATGGCCCGCTCCGAGGAGCAGGCCCGACCGTGCATCAGGCGGCCGCAGGCTCCGTGGCCGACTTGGCCGCTCCGCCCGCCTTCTTGCGGCCCGGCGCGATCATCATGATCATCTGCCGGCCTTCGAGCTTGGGGAACTGCTCGACCACGATTGCGTCGCCCAGTTCGTCGCGGATGCGTTGCAGAAGCGCCAGACCCAGCTCCTGGTGCGTGATCTCACGCCCGCGAAAGCGCAAGGTGATCTTGCACTTGTCGCCTTCGTCCAGGAAGCGCCGGATATTGCGCATCTTGATGTTGTAGTCGCCGTCGTCGGTCCCGGGCCGGAACTTGATTTCCTTGACCTCGATGACCTTCTGCTTCGACTTCGCTTCGGCGGCCTTCTTCTGCTCGAGAAACTTGAACTTGCCGTATTCGATCAGCCGACAGACCGGCGGATTGGCCGCGGCCACTGTCTCGACCAGGTCCACGTCGTGTTCACCCGCGAGGCGCAAGGCCTCCTGCAGGCTGACAACGCCCAGCGCTTCGTTGTCGGGGCCGAAAAGGCGGACTTCCGGGGCCATGATTTCCCGGTTCAGGCGGTGTTGGCGTTCCTCGCGCTGGCGGCGGTCGCGAAATGCAGTAGCGATGGCTTCGATCCTTTGGTCTGTTTGCTACAAAAAACGTAGCGAATGCCGCAGCAGGCACGCGCACAAACGGCGATTCGGAACCCAGGCCGAGGCCCGGGTCGTCTCCGGTCAACGCTTGTGAGAGATGTCGTCGGCGATCTTTTGGGAGAACGCCTCCACCGACATTGCACCGAGGTCGATATTGCCCCGGGCGCGCACTGCGACGGCGCCGGCTTCCTTTTCCTTGTCGCCTACGACAACGATGTAAGGCAGCTTTTGCAACGAATGCTTGCGTATTTTATACGTGATCTTCTCGTTGTGCAGGTCAAGCGCCACCCTAAACCCTTGATTCCGCAGCGTTTTCGCCACTTCCGCGGCGTAGTCGGCCTGACCTTCGCTGATGTTGAGCACCGCGACGTGCACCGGCGCCAGCCAGGCCGGCAAGGCGCCCGCATGATGCTCGACCAGCATGCCGATGAAACGCTCGAGGCTGCCGACGATCGCGCGGTGCAGCATCACCGGGTGCGCACGGCCGCTCGACTCCGTCACGTAGTCGGCCCCGAGACGCTCCGCCGTGTTGAAGTCGACCTGCATCGTGCCGCACTGCCACTGGCGGCCGATGGCGTCGCGCAGCGTGTACTCGATCTTCGGCCCGTAGAAGGCACCGTCGCCGGGCGCGATGACGAAGTCCACGCCCGAACGGCGCAGCGCCTCCATGACCGCATGCTCGGCCTTGTCCCACAGTTCGTCGGAACCGACGCGGTTGTCCGGCCGCGTCGCGACCTTGTAGAGGATGTCCGTAAAGCCGAAGTCCGCGTACACCTTCTGCAACTGGGCCGTGTACGCCACGCATTCGTCGAGGATCTGGTCCTCCGTGCAGAAGATGTGGCCGTCGTCCTGCGTGAAGCCCCGCACGCGCATGATGCCGTGCAGCGCGCCGCTGGGCTCGTTGCGGTGGCATTGGCCGAATTCGCCGTAGCGGATCGGCAGGTCGCGGTAGCTGCGCAAGTCGTTCTTGAAGATGATCACGTGGCCCGGGCAGTTCATCGGCTTGAGCGCGTAGTCGCGCTTCTCCGACTCCGTCGTGAACATGTTCTCGCGGTAGTTCTGCCAGTGGCCCGTCTTCTCCCACAGGCTCTTGTCCAGGATCTGCGGCCCCTTCACTTCCTGGTAGCCCGTGTCGCGGTACACCTGCCGCATGTACTGCTCCACCGCCTGCCACAGCGCCCAGCCCTTGGGGTGCCAGAACACCAGGCCCGGCGCCACTTCGTCGATGTGGTACAGGTCCAGTTCCTTGCCCAGCCTGCGGTGGTCGCGCTTTTCGGCCTCCTCGATGCGCTGGATGTACGCGTCCAGCTGCTTCTTGTCGGCCCAGGCCGTGCCGTAGATCCGCTGCAGCTGCTCGTTCTTGGCATCGCCGCGCCAATAGGCGCCTGCCAGCTTCGTGAGCTTGAACACCTTCAGGAAGCGCGTGTTCGGCACGTGCGGGCCGCGGCACATGTCGACGTATTCCTGGTGGTAATACAGGCCCATCGCCTGCTCGTCGGGCATGTCCTCCACCAGGCGCAGCTTGTAGTCTTCCCCGCGCGCCTTGAAGACCTCGATCACCTCGGCCCGCGGCGTCACCTTCTTGATGACGTCGTAGTCCTGCGCGATGAGTTCCTTCATGCGCTGCTCGATGGCCGCCATGTCCTCGGGCGTGAAGGGCCGCTCGTAGGCGATGTCGTAGTAGAAGCCCTCGTCGATCACCGGGCCGATCACCATCTTGGCCGTGGGATAGAGCTGCTTCACCGCGTGCCCGACCAGGTGGGCCGTGGAGTGGCGAATGATCTCCAGGCCCTCGTCGTCCTTGGGCGTGATGATCTGGAGCCTGGCATCGTGGTCGATGATGTCGCTGGCATCGACGAGCCGGCCGTCCACCTTGCCGGCGACCGTCATCTTGGCGAGCCCGGGGCCGATGGACTGGGCCACGTCGGCCACCGTGACGGGGCCGGGGAACTCGCGGCGCGAGTTGTCGGGAAGCGTGATCTGGATCATGTGAAAACCTGGTTCGGAAAAACAAAAAGCGCGGCCGGGAGCCGCGCTTAGCTGTGGTTCATGGGCTGGTGCCAACCAGCGTGCGCGGACTACCGGCCCATTCCCTTCGGAAAGAGGCCGCTCGATGCGGTGCCGGTAGTTCGCGGTGTCATAACCAGAGTGCCTTTCTCGCCCTTGTTGGTGGGATGACGGTCGGAGCCTTCGATTCTAACGCGCGCCCTCGGCGCGTCGCAGGCTCGGCGACAGCGGCTGGAACATGAAAAAGCCCGGCCAGGGCCGGGCTCTCTGGTCACAGGCCGGCCCGACGGCCGCGTGGCTCAGTGGAACTGCTCTTCCTCGGTCGAGCCGGTCAGCGCCTTCACGCTCGACGACCCGCCCTGGATCACGGTGGTCACGTCGTCGAAGTAGCCCGCGCCGACTTCCTGCTGGTGCGACACGAAGGTGTAGCCCTGCTCGCGAGCAGCGAACTCGGGTTCCTGCACCATTTCGACGTAGTGCTTCATGCCTTCGCCGTTGGCATAGGCATGGGCGAACTTGAAGGTGTTGTACCAGTTGACGTGGATGCCGGCCAGCGTGATGAACTGGTACTTGTAGCCCAGTGCCGAGAGCTCTTCCTGGAAGCGGGCGATGGTCTTGTCGTCCAGGTTCTTCCTCCAGTTGAACGACGGCGAGCAGTTGTACGACAGCAGCTTACCGGGCGACGCGGCGTGCACGGCCTGCGCGAACTCACGGGCGAAGCCGAGGTCGGGCGTGCCGGTCTCGCACCACACGAGGTCGGCGTAGGGCGCGTAGGCAACGCCGCGGCTGATGGCCTGCTCCAGGCCGTTCTTCACGCGGTAGAAGCCTTCCTGCGTGCGCTCGCCCGTCAGGAAGGGCTTGTCGTTCGCATCGTGGTCGGAGGTGATCAGGTTGGCCGCTTCAGCGTCGGTGCGGGCCAGCACGATGGTCGAGACGCCCATCACGTCCGCCGCGAAGCGTGCCGAAATCAGCTTCTCGCAGGCTTCCTGCGTCGGCACGAGCACCTTGCCGCCCATGTGGCCGCACTTCTTCACGGCTGCGAGCTGGTCCTCGAAGTGCACCCCGGCAGCGCCCGAGGCAATCATGTTCTTCATCAGCTCGAAGGCGTTCAGGACGCCGCCGAAGCCCGCCTCGGCATCCGCCACGATCGGCAGGAAGTAGTCGACGAATTCCTTGTCGCCGGGATTCACGCCACGCGACCACTGGATCTCGTCGGCGCGCTTGAAGGTGTTGTTGATGCGGCGGACCATGGTCGGCACCGAGTCGTACGCATACAGCGACTGGTCGGGGTACATGGTTTCGGAGGTGTTTCCGTCTGCGGCCACCTGCCAGCCCGACAGGTACACGGCTTCCAGGCCGGCCTTGGCCTGCTGCATGGCTTGACCCGCGGTGATGGCGCCGAAGGCGTTGACGTAACCCTTCTTGGCACCGCCGTTGATCTTCTCCCACAGTTTCTCGGCACCGCGCTTGGCCAGCGTGTGCTCGATCGGCAGCGAGCCGCGCAGGCGCACGACGTCGGCGGCGCTGTAGCCGCGCTTGACGCCCTTCCAGCGGGGGTTGGTCGCCCAGTCCTTCTCGAGGGCGGCGATCTGCTGTTCACGGCTGAGTTGTTCGGTGATGGTCTGAGGCATGTTCACTCCAGGGTGCGGTGATTGAAAAGGGGAGGCGGCGCGAAACCGTTGCATCGACTGTAGCTCAGGCCTCGACTCTTATGTCTTATATAAGACATATTTTTATCCTTTGAAAATCAAGCACTTATCGAGCAATTTTCTCAATACGGGATCGTATTTCTTGCATTGAGAAAATATGCGGCGGCGCAACACGCCCATTTCCCACCATAAGAAAAGCATTTCCCGTGGATGAAAGACGGGCGGGCCACATGCTCATGGGCGCGGCGGCCGATGGTCCACCCAGTCTCCGCTGAGGATCACTGCGGCCTCGCGCACCCGCTCGGGGTGGATCTCGTAGACCAGGCAATCCACGTCCCCCACGCCCGCGACAGGCACGCGCACCATGCGCCGCCGGTATTCACCGGTGTCGTCGTCGCGCACCTCCTCCAGGCGGTCGAGCGCCGCCTCGACCTCGGCGCAGACGAGGTAGACCTCGCCGACCACCCGCCCCTCGCCCCTGAGCGCCATGCCCGGATACGCGCCCAGGTCGTAGAGAGTGCCGTTGACGGCCCCCTGCCCCACCCACTGCGGCACGGGCCGGAAACGCCGGATGTCGTTGCTGCCGCCCGCACGCAGGGTGCCGTAGACGAAGACGTGACATGCAGTCGAAGGTTCTGGGTCGGGCATGATCCGGCGCCTGTGTCGTTCCAAATGCCCGCAGTCTATTGACCTCCGCCGCCCCACCCCGCCTCCTCGCCTACGGCTGCCTCGCGCTGAGCATGTCGCTCGTGGGCAGCTACGTCGCCCTGTCCAAGCCGCTCGCGGCGGCCTTTCCGGTGCTGCTGCTGGCCTGGCTGCGCTTCGGCATCGCAGCCCTCGCCATGCCGCATTGGCTGCGGCGCCCGGCCGACGAGCCCCCGATGACCCGCAAGACCCGCGGCCTGGTGTTCCTCGAATCCTTCCTCGGCAACTTCCTGTTCTCGATCTGCATGCTCTTCGGCGTGAGCCTGACCAGCGCGGTCTCGGCCGGGGTCATCATGGCGTCCATCCCCGCGGTCGTGGCCATCGCAAGCTGGCTGTTCCTGCGCGAGCGCATCACGCGCCGCATTGCCGCGGCCATCGGCTGCGCCGCGCTGGGCATCGGACTGCTCGCGCTGACGCCGCACCACGGCGCCGGCGGCAGTGGCGCGGCCGGGACATCGGCGCCCTGGCTGGGCAACCTGCTGGTCTTCTGCGCGGTGCTGTGCGAGGCCGCCTACGCCGTCATCGGCAAGTCGTTGACCGGGCGGCTCGGCCCCAAGCGGATCTCCTCGCTCATCAACCTCTGGGGCTTCGCGCTGTCGACACCCTTCGGCGTATGGCTTGCCCTGCGCTTCGATTTCGGCAGCGTCTCCACGGGCCTGTGGCTGCTGCTGGTGCTCTACGCCATGGCGGCGAGCATCTGGACCGTGTGGCTGTGGATGACGGGCCTGCGCAGCGTGCCGGCCGCGCAGGCCGGTGTGTTCACCGTGATGCTGCCGGTGAGCGCCGCGCTGGTCGGCGTGCTGGTCCTCGGCGAGCCCCTGTCCACCACGCAGGTCGCGGCCTTCGGCATCGCCTTGCTTGGGGTCGTGCTCGCGACCTGGCCATCGCGTCGTGCATCGCCGGTGCCATCGGCTTGAAGAAGAGCTCCGCCAGAGGCCGTTTTCAGAGGGAAAACACCCCTCGAAAAAAACAACAGCTCCCAATGAAAAATTCGCTTTCTCCCTTGGAAACGCGTTTTTTCTCCTTTAGCATCCGCAATGCCAGTGGAGACGCTGTTTCTCATTGGTAGAACGTTCTATCGAAATCACAAGGAAATCAACCATGGCAACTGCAAAGAAAGCACCGGCGAAGAAAGCGCCGGCGAAGAAGGCGGCTCCGGCCAAGAAGGCTGCAGCACCCGCGAAGAAGGCCGCACCGGCCAAGAAGGCGGCTCCTGCGAAGAAGGCCGCACCGGCGAAGAAGGCAGCTCCCGCGAAGAAGGCTGCTGCAAAGAAGGCCCCCGCCAAGAAGCGCACGCCCAACGCCGCATTCATGAAGGCCCTGACCCCCAGCCCCGCGCTGGCCGCCGTGGTGGGCTCGACCCCGCTGCCGCGCACCGCCATCGTGTCCAAGCTGTGGGACTACATCAAGAAGAACGGCCTGCAGGACAAGGCGAACAAGCGCAACATCAACGCCGACGCCAAGCTGAAGGAAATCTTCGGCAAGGCGCAGGTCTCGATGTTCGAGCTGGCCTCGCTGATCGGCAAGCACGTCAAGTAAGACGGCACAGCCCCATGAAAAAGCCGGCGCAAGCCGGCTTTTTCTTTGCCCCTGCGAGATGGCGCCGGACGGCGCCCTCAGCGCTTGTCCAGGGCCGCCTGCGTGATGGCGCTCAGCGTCCCGCGTGTCGTGATGACCTCCGGATCCAGCGGAATCTCGATCAGTGTGCCGCCGTCGTGCGCCAGGGCCCGCAGCAACGCGGCCTCGAAGCCGGCCGTCTCCGTCACGCGCTCGGCCGCATAGCCATAGGCACGGGCCAGCGCGCAGAAGTCGGGGTTGTGCAGCGCCGTGCCGCTGACGCGCACGGGGTACTCGCGCTCCTGGTGCATGCGGATCGTGCCGTACATGCCGTTGTTGAGCAGCACGACGATGCTCTTGCCGCCATGCTGCACGGCCGTGGCGAGCTCCTGGCCGTTCATCAGGAAGTCGCCGTCGCCCGCGATCGTGAAGGCCACGCGCCCGGTCGCGATGCTGGCGGCAATGCCCGCCGGCACGCCGTAGCCCATGGCACCGCTGGTGGGCGCCAGTTGCGTCTTGAAGCCCTTGGCCAGCCCGTGGTGGCGGAAGAAGCGGTGCACCCAGCTCGCGAAATTGCCGGCGCCGTTGGTCAACACCGCATCGGCCGGCAGATGCTTCTGCAGGCACTGCACGATGGCCGGCATGTCGATGGGCCCGGGCAGTTCTTGCGGCACGAGGTTGGTTTCGTAGTCGGCATGCGCGGCCTGCGCCCAGTCGCTCCAGGGCAGCTCGGGCGGCGCCGTGAGCACCTCCAGGGCCCTCGCCGCGGCATTCATCGTCGTGTTGAACACCAGATCGGCCTGGTACACGCGATGCAGCTCCTCGGCACTGGCATGGAAGTGCACCAGCTTCTGCGCAGGACGCGGCGCCTCCAGCAGGGCATAGCCGCCGGTGGTCATCTCGCCCAGACGCGGCCCGATCGCGATCACCAGGTCGGCTTCGCGCACCCGGGCAGCAAGCCTCGGATTGATGCCGATGCCCACGTCCCCCGCATACAGCGGATGGTGGTTGTCGAAGGTGTCCTGGAAGCGGAAGGCATTGCCCACGGGCAACTGCCAGTTCTCCGCGAAGCGTTGCAGCGCCTGGGCCGCCTGCGGCGTCCAGCCGCCGCCGCCGGCGATCACGAAGGGCCGCCGGGCCGCCAGCAACAGTTGGCGCAACGCGCGCAGCCCGCCCGGGTCGGCCCAGGCCAGCGCCGGCTCGACGCGCGGCAGCGGCTTCGCGCTCACGGCGCTGCGCAGCATGTCCTCGGGCAGCACGAGCACCACCGGGCCGGGGCGCCCGTTCATCGCGGTGGCGAAGGCACGCGCGACGTACTCGGGCAGGCGGGCGGCCTCGTCGACGCGTTCCACCCGCTTGGCGAAGCCCTTGGTGCTCGGCCCGAAGAAACTCTGGAAATCGACTTCCTGAAATGCCTCGCGGTCACGAAAGTCGCTGCCGACATCGCCCACCAACAGCACCATCGGCGTCGAGTCCTGGAACGCCGTGTGCACCCCGATGGAAGCGTTCGTGGCGCCCGGACCGCGGGTGACGAAGCACACGCCGGGCCGCCCGGTCAGCTTGCCGTGCGCCTCGGCCATGAAGGCGGCGCCGCCTTCCTGCCGGCATATCACGAAGCGGATCGCGTCCGCATGGTCGTGGAAGCCGTCCAGCGCCGCCAGGTAGCTCTCGCCCGGCACGCCGAACACATGGGTCACGCCCTGGGCGATCAGGCATTCGACGAGAAGGTGGCCGGCGATCTGGGTGCTCATTGGAGAAAGTGGTGCTGCAGAGTTCGGCGATTATCGGCAGTGCCGATTGCGGCCCACGACAATTAACCATATAGTGAATTGAAGCCCACGCCATGTCAGCCGCCGCCCCCGTCGTCGAAACCCGCCTGCGCGATGCCGACCGCTCGCAGGCGGCGATCCTGCTCGCCGCGCGCGACGAGTTCGCCAGCCACGGCCTGGCCGGCGCGCGCGTCGACCGCATCGCCGAGCGCGCCGACGTCAACAAGCGCCTCATCTACTACTACTTCGGCAGCAAGGACGACCTCTTCCTCGCGGTGCTCGAGCGCACCTACGCCGACATCCGCGAAGCCGAGCAGCGGTTGCACCTCGACGAGGTCGAGCCGGTCGAGGCCATCCGCCAGCTGATCTCCTTCACTTGGCACTACTACCTGGAGCATCCCGAGTTCATCACGCTGCTTAACAGCGAGAACCTGCACAGGGCCGTGCACCTGAAGCGCTCCGACCGCATCCAGGAGATGAACTCGCCGCTGGTGCAACTGCTCGACGGCATCCTGGAGCGCGGCCGGCGCGAACACCTCTTCCACGCCGGCATCGACCCGATCCAGCTCTACATCTCGATCGCGTCGCTGTGCTACTTCTATCTTTCCAACAACCCCACCCTGTCGGCCATCTTCGGCCGTGACCTGCGCGCGCCCAAGGCGATGGCGCAGCGCCTCTCGCACATGACCGAGCTGGTGCTCGGCTACGTGATGCGCTGACCCGGGTATCTACCAAGACATGCCGCGTTGACGGCGCGGCAGCGGTCTCCCTAGAATTCTTTAATTCACTTTCTGGTGAATAAAGAACAGGAGACAAGAGCATGCGCATCGCCGCACTGGCCGCCACCGCGGCCTTCGTGAGCCTGAGCACCCTGGGCGTGCAGGCCCAGAATGCCTACCCCGCCAAGCCGATCCGCGTGGTCGTGCCCTTCGCCGCGGGCAGCACCACCGACATCATTGCCCGCGCCATCACCGACAAGATGGGCCAGAGCATGGGCCAGACGCTCGTGGTCGACAACCGGGGCGGCGCCAGCGGCACGATCGGGCAGCAGGCCGTCGCCACCGCCGCGCCCGACGGCTACACCCTCCTCATCCACTCGTCCTCGCACACGGTCAGCCCGTCGACCTTCGCCAAGCTGCCCTTCGACACCGCGAACGACTTCGCCGGGGTCACACCGATCTCCTCGCTGTCGAACGCGCTGGTCATCTCGCCGTCCAAAAACATCAAGTCGCTGCAGGAGCTGCTGGCCGCTGCGCGCGCCAAGCCCGGCAGCCTGAACTTCGCCTCGGCCGGCCAGGGCAGCGCCACGCACCTGAACGCCGAGAAGTTCAAGCTTGCCGCGAAGATCCAGGCCACCAACATTCCGTTCAAGGGCTCGGCCGAAGCGGTGACCGAAGTGCTGGCCGGCCGCGTCGACTACTACTTCTCGCCCATCGCGCCGGTCATCGGCCAGATCAAGGACGGCCAGCTGCTCGCGCTGGCCGTGGGCTCGCCCAAGCGCGCCAGCGCCCTGCCCGACGTGCCCACCACGGCCGAGGCCGGCGTGCCCGGCTCCGAATTCAACTTCTGGATCGGGATGATGGCGCCCGCCAAGACGCCGCGCGAGATCGTCGACCGGCTGCATGCCGAAGTCGAGAAGGCGCTCGCGTCGCCCGAGGTCAAGGAGCGCTTCGCCAAGCTCGGCGCCGACCCGTGGACCCTCAAGCCGCGCCAGTTCGACGCCTACATCAAGGAAGAGATCGCCAGCAACGCCGACGTGGTGAAGGCCGCCGGCCTCGCCGCCCAGCAGTAGCCGCCCCAGGAGCAACGCGCCATGGATGCCTATGACGTCGCCTACTACCGCCATCACGGCCACCTCACCGTGAACCGCGTCTTCGAGCCCGGCGAGATGGATGCCGTCGTGCACGACATCGAGCAGTGGGGCGAGAGCTTCCTGGCGGGCCTGCCCGAGGAACAGCGCGCCTGGTACGTCGACGGCGGCGTGCAGGCGCGCACCGTGCTGCGCAAGCTCGACAACCCGCACTTCCACCGCAGCGCCGTGCAGGCGCTGGCGCGGGACCGGCGGCTGCTGGACCATGTCGAGACCCTGATCGGCCCCGGCGTGTCGGTGTACTTCAGCCAGATCTTCTTCAAGCCGCCCGAAGGCGGCGGCCCGAAGCCCGCGCACCAGGACAACTTCTACTTCGGCCCGGCCGACCCGGAGGGCATGGTCACCGCCTGGATCGCGCTGGACGACGCCACGCTCGAGAACGGCTGCCTCTACTTCGGCGACGGCACCAACCTCGGCCCCGTCTATACGCATTTCGCGCCCGACAACGAGCCCTACAACCTGCAGATCCCGCCGGAGATCCTCGACAAGCAGCCGATGACGCCGGCCCCCGTGCGCAAGGGCGGCGTGAGCTTCCACCACGGCAACACCTTCCACCATTCGGGGCCCAACCACAGCAGCAAGTGGCGCCGCGCCTGCGCACTGCACTTCGTCAGCAACGCCAACAGCTTCGACAACCCCGCGCTGCCGTACGACCACTCCCTGAAGTTCCAGGTCTCCTGACATGACGCGTTGGATCACCCACCCCGCCGCGCGGCCCTTCTGGCTGCTGCTGGTCCTGCTGGTCCTGTGGGACCTGCTGGTGCGCATCTTCAAGATTCCGCCCTACCTCATCCCGCCGCCGATGGCGGTCATCAAGCAGCTCGGCGCGGACTGGTCCATGCTGCTGCAGCAGAGCCTGCCGACGCTGTACGCGACGCTCGGCGGTTTCGTCGCCTCGGCCCTCATCGGTGTCCCCATCGCGATGTGGATCGCCTACTCGCGCACCGTCGAGAGCTTCGTCTACCCGCTGCTCGTGTTCTCGCAGTCCATCCCCAAGGTCGCGATCGCGCCGCTGTTCGTCGTCTGGTTCGGCTTCGGCATCGTGCCCAAGGTCATCGCCGCCTTCCTGCTGGGCTTCTTCCCGGTGGTGGTGTCGACGGTGCAGGGCTTCAAGTCGGTCGAGCCCGACGTGATCGACCTGGCGCGCTCGATGGGCGCCGGGCCGATGAAGATCTTTCTCAAGTTCCGCCTGCCCCAGGCCCTGCCCGCGATCTTCAGCGGGCTGAAGGTCTCGGTCACCCTCGCGGTGGTCGGCGCGGTGGTCGGCGAATTCGTCGGCTCCAACTCCGGCCTGGGCTTCGTGCTGCAGCGCGCCACCGGCACCTTCGACCTGCCGCTGATGTTCGCGGCGCTGGTGGTGCTGTCGATGATGGGCGTGATCCTGTTCCTCATCGTCGAGCTGGTGGAGCGCTGGCTCATGCCCTGGCACGCCTCGCAGCGCCACGACCTGCAAGCCACCGCCTGACGCTTCCCCTTTCCCGCACCACAACCACACGGAGACACGCATGCAACGACGCAAACTCATCGGCGCCACCTGCGCCGCCGCCCTCGCCCTGGGCCTGGCCGGCAATGCCATGGCGCAGGCGCGCGAGAAGGTCACGCTGCTCTTGAACTGGTACGTCTACAGCGAGCACGCGCCCTTCTTCATGGGCAAGGCCAAGGGCTTCTACGAGGCCGAGGGCATCGACCTCGACATCCAGGAGGGCCGCGGCTCGGCGGTGTCGATCCAGGCCGTGGCCGCCAACTCGGCCACCTTCGGCTATGTCGACGTGCCCACCATGATCCGCGCCGCCACGAAGGGCGCGCCGGTCAAGGCCGTGGGCGTCGCGCTGCAGGTCAGCCCGATGTCGGTGATGGGCCTGGCCGAGAAGAACATCAAGACGCCCAAGGACATCGTCGGCAAGACGGTGGCCATGACGCCCGGCGACTCGATGAGCCAGATCTGGCCGCTGTTCCTCAAGAAGACCGGGCTCAAGGAAGGCGACTACAAGGTCGTCTCGGGCGACGCGCAGACCAAGCTCAACGCCGTCATCAACGGCCAGGCCGATCTGCTGCTGGGCTACCTGATGGACCAGAACATCAAGGTGCAGGACGCGACCAAGAAGCCGGTGCAGGTGATCCGCTTCGCCGACTACGGCATCGAGATGGTCAGCTCCGGCATCGTCGCCAACAAGGACACGCTCGCCAACAAGGGGGACCTGGTCAAGCGCTTCATGCGCGCCACGACCAAGGCCTTCGAAGCGACCGAGAAGGACCCCGAGGGCGCGATCGACGCCATGCTCAAGGCCAACGCCAAGGCCGGCCAGCGCGACACGCTGATCATCGGCATCAAGCTGACCACGCCGCTGTACCACACGGCCGAGACCAAGAACCTGCGCCCCCTGCGTGCCTCGATGAAGGACGTCGACGCCTCGCTCGACCTGCTGGTGCAGTACGGCGGCCTCGACGCCTCGCTGCGCGGCAAGGCCGACGACTGGGTCACGAACGACTTCCTGCCGCAGTAAGCCGCCCTTTCCTCTTTCCGACAGCCAAGTCCATCCGATGAGTGCCGTGCCCACCAACGTCGTTCCCTTCGATGCGCCCGGCGCCGCCCGCGCGGGCGACCGCTCCCTGCGCGAGGTGCTCATCCAGGGCCGCGGCGTCAGCAAGACCTACCGCACCCGCGAGGGCGAGGTCGAGACCCTCAAGCCGCTGGACTTCGACATCCGCGACGGCGAATTCGTCTCGATCGTCGGCCCCTCGGGCTGCGGCAAGAGCACGCTGATGAAGATGGTGGCCGGGCTGCTGCCCATCACCGGCGGCGACCTGCGCCTGTCGGGGCACACGGTGAAGGGGCCGCAGACCGACGTCGGCATCGTGTTCCAGAACGCGCTGCTGCTGCCCTGGCGGCGGGTGATCGACAACATCCTGCTGCAGGCCGAGATCCGCCGCATGCCCATGCCCGCGGCACGTCGGCGTGCCGAGGAGCTGATGGCCATGGCCGGCCTGCAGGGCTTCGAGCACAAGTACCCCTGGCAGCTCTCGGGCGGCATGCAGCAGCGCGTGGCCATCCTGCGCGCCCTGCTGCACGACCCGCCGGTGCTGCTGATGGACGAGCCCTTCGGCGCCCTCGATGCCATGACGCGCGAGCGCATGAACCTCGAGCTGCAGCGCATCTGGATGAGCGCCGGCAAGACGGTGCTGCTGATCACCCACAGCATCCCCGAGGCGGTGTTCCTGTCCGACCGCGTGCTGGTGATGAGCGAACGCCCCGGCCAGATCGCCGCCACCTACGACATCGACCTGCCGCGCCCGCGCCCGCTCGACGTGATGGGCCACGAACGCTTCGCCGCCTACACCCGCACCCTGCGCGCGCACTTCTTCGCCCAGGGCCACCTCGACGCGCACTGACGCGCCGCCCCGGCTTTCCTCGCCCCGTGATGGCCACCGCCACCGTTGCCCCCACGCCCCTGCTGCGCGTCCGCGCCGTCGAGGCCGGCGTGCGCGACATGCACCTGCGGCTGCCGTTCAAGTTCGGCGCCGTCGTCCTCACGCGCTGCCCGCAGCTGTTCGTGCGAGCGACGGTCGAGGTGCCCGGCCTGGGCACGGCCGAGGGCTTCAGTGCCGAGATGATGGTGCCGCGCTGGTTCGACAAACGCGACACGCGCAGCCAGGCCGACAACGTGCGCGACCTGCTGGCCAGCCTGGTGCGCGCCATCGACGCCTACCGCGGCGATGCGCCGGCCACCGCCTTCGGGCTCTTCGAGCGCCACTATGCGGCGCTGATGCACGAAGGGCACGCGCGCGCAGAGACGGCCCTGTCCTCGGCCTATGGCCAGGCGGTGCTCGACCGCGCGGTGCTCGACGCCCTGTGCCGCGCCGCCGGCTGCAGCGTTGCCGCCGGTCTGCGCCGCAACATCGCCGGCCTGGCCCCCACGCCGCTCGCGCCGGACCTCGCCGGTTTCGACTGGCCCGCCTGGCTCGCGGCCCGCCGACCGGCGCCGAGCATCGAAGCCCGCCACACCGTGGGCATGCTGGACGCGCTCACTTCCGACCCCGATGCCGATCCTGCGGCGCTGCCCGTGCGCCTGCCCGACGTGGTCTCCCGCTACGGGCATCGCAGCTTCAAGATCAAGCTGGGCGGCAACCCCGTGGCCGACATCGAGCGGGTCGACGCGGTGCTGGCCGTGCTCGATGGCATCGCGCCCGGCCACCGTTTCAGCCTCGACGGGAACGAGCAGTACGGCTCAGCCGGTGCGCTGGCCGAACTCTGCCGCCGCCTGCGCGCCCTGCCCCGCCTCGCGGCGCGTCCCGACGCGCTGCTGTACATCGAGCAGCCGCTGGCGCGCGATGCCGAGCCCGATGCGCCGCTGCGTGCGCTCGACGCCCCGGCGCCGCTCCTGCTGGACGAAGGCGACGGCACCCTCGACGCCTTCCCACGCGCCGTGGCGCTGGGCTGGCAGGGCGTGTCGAGCAAGGGCTGCAAGGGCATCTACAAGGCCTTCATCAACCGCGCGCGCTGCGAGCGCAGCGGCGGCACCCTCTTCATGTCGGCCGAGGACCTCACCTGCCAGGCCGGCCTTGCCGTGCAGCAGGACCTGGCCATTGCCGCGCTGCTGGGCCTGACCCACTGCGAGCGCAACGGCCACCACTACGTCGACGGCTTCGGCCCGGCGCCGCAGGCCGAGGCCGAGCGCTTCGCCGACGCGCATCCCGACCTGTACCGCCACGAAGGCGGGCGCGTGCGCCTGACCATCGCCGGGGGCCGGCTGCAACTCGGCAGCCTGCTGGCGGCCACCGGCTTCGCGCATGCGGCCGACCTCGACTTCGACCACCTTCAACCCCTCGAGCGCGCCGCCGAACTGGTCTAGCGCGCGACCGCCACCTGTTTTTCCGGAGGAACACCATGGCACAACAACGGCTCGGAATCATCATGCACGGCGTCACCGGGCGCATGGGCATGAACCAGCACCTCATCCGCTCCATCTGCGCGATCCGCGCCGAGGGCGGCGTCACGCTGTCCAACGGCGACAAGGTGATGCCCGACCCGATCCTCATCGGCCGCAACGCCGAGAAGATCGCGGCGCTGGCCCAGGCCCACGGCATCGAGCGCTGGGGCACCGACCTGGACGCCGCACTGGCCAACAACGACGACACCATCTTCTTCGACGCCGGCACCACGCAGATGCGCCCCACCCTGCTGGCCAAGGCCATTCGTGCGGGCAAGCACGTCTACTGCGAGAAGCCCATCGCCACCAACCTCAACGAGGCGGTGGAGATCGCGCGCCTGGCGCATGGCTCGGGCCTGAAGCACGGCGCCGTGCAGGACAAGCTCTTCCTGCCCGGCCTGCGCAAGCTCGACATGCTGCGCCGCGCCGGCTTCTTCGGCCGCATGCTCAGCGTGCGCCTGGAGTTCGGCTACTGGGTCTTCGAAGGCGACCTGCAGCCCATCCAGCGCCCGAGCTGGAACTACCGCAAGGAAGACGGCGGCGGGATGATCCTGGACATGATGTGCCACTGGCGCTACGTGCTGGACAACCTCTTCGGCGAGGTGAAGTCGGTCAGCTGCCTGGGCACCACGCACATTCCGAAGCGCTGGGACGAGGCCGGCCAGCCCTACGAGGCCACGGCCGACGACGCCGCCTACGCCACCGTGGAACTCACGGGCCACAACGGCGAGCCGGTGATCGCGCAGATCAACATGAGCTGGGTCACGCGCGTGCGGCGCGACGACCTGGTGACCTTCCATGTCGACGGCACCGACGGCTCGGCCGTCGCCGGCCTGCAGAGCTGCCGCGCCCAGTCGCGCGTCGCCACGCCGCGCCCGGTGTGGAACCCCGACATCAAGCAGACCATGAACTTCTTCGACCAGTGGCAGGAGATCCCGGACTCGCAGGTGTACGACAACGGCTTCAAGATCCAGTGGGAACACTTCATCCGCCACGTGGTCGAGAACGCGCCGTACAAGTGGACGCTGCCCGAGGGCGCCAAGGGCGTGCAGCTGGTCGAGGCCGCGCTCGAGAGCTGGGGCGAGCGCCGCTGGGTCGACGTGTCACCCCTGCAGATCTGACCGCTGGCAGCGCCCGGTCCGCGGGCTCTGCAACCCGATTCGGCCCCCTTTTTCCCGGATGCCCCCCATGGCCCTGACCCTCACTCTCCCCACCGCGAACCGTGCGCTCGCGCCGTACACCTTGCACGGCCGCCCGCCGGTCAAGCCCGCGCCGGGCGTCCGCTTCGACCGCATTGCCTACTCCGCCGCGCACGTCGTCGCCGATCCGCTCGCGGCCGTCGACCCCTGGCTCGCGGCTGCGCTCGACTGGGATGCCACCATCGCCTACCGCCGCCACCTCTGGTCGCTCGGCCTGGGCGTGGCCGAGGCCATGGACACCGCGCAGCGCGGCATGGGCCTGGACTGGCCGACCTCGCTCGAACTCATCCGCCGCTCGCTCGACGCGGCCCGGGACGTGCCCGGCGCGCTGGTCGCCAGCGGCTGCGGCACCGACCACCTCGACATCGATGCCGTGAGGAGCGTGGACGACGTGATCCGCGGCTACGAGGAGCAGATGGCCGCCATCGAGGCGCTGGGCGGCAAGCTCATCGTGATGGCCAGCCGCGCGCTGGCCCGTGTCGCGAAGAGCCCGGCCGACTACGAGCGCGTGTACGACCGCGTGCTGAGCCAGGCGAAGCAGCCCGTGGTGCTTCACTGGCTGGGCGACATGTTCGACCCGGCGCTCAAGGGCTATTGGAGAGGCTCCGACCAAGTCGGAGCCGGGGGCACCGCCGACATCGACGCCGCGATGGACACCGCACTGGGCATCATCGCCGCGCATCCCGACAAGGTGGACGGCATCAAGATCTCGCTGCTCGACAAGGACAAGGAGATCGCCATGCGCCGGCGCCTCGCGCCGGGTGTGCGCATGTACACGGGCGACGACTTCAACTACGCGGAGCTGATCGCGGGCGACGGCCACGGCAGCGAGCCCACGCACGGCAGGAGCGACGCGCTGCTGGGCATCTTCGACGCCATCGCCCCCGCCGCCAGCGCCGCGCTGGGCGAGCTGGCCCAGGGCAACCTGCAACGCTTCCACGCCATCCTCGGCCCCACGGTGCCGCTGTCGCGCCACATCTTCCAGGCGCCCACCCGCTTCTACAAGACGGGCGTGGTCTTCATGGCCTGGCTCAACGGCCACCAGTCGCACTTCACGATGGTGGGCGGCCAGCAGAGCACGCGCTCGTTGCAGCACCTGGCCGAGCTGTTCCGCCTGGCCGACGCGGCCGACCTGCTGGAGCACCCCGAACTGGCGGTGCGCCGCATGAAGACGCTGCTGGCCACGCACGGCGTGGAATGACGATGCGCGACTTCTCGCAGGACCACGACTGGCTCTCGATCAACACCGCCACGGTGCGCAAGCAAAGCGGTGCCGAGGTGCCGCTCACGCGCATCATCGACCAGTGCGCCGAGCGCGGCGTCCGGGCCATCAGCCCCTGGCGTGACCAGGTGGCCGCGATCGGCATCGACACGGTGGCGAAGCAGCTGAAGGCCCATGGCATCGGCCTGTCGGGTTACTGCCGTGGCGGCTTCTTTCCCGCGGCCGACGCGGCCGGCCTGCGCACCGCGCTGGACGACAACCGCCGTGCCATCGACGAAGCGAAGACCCTCGATGCGCCCTGCCTCGTGCTCGTCGTCGGTGCCCTGCCCGGCGCGCTCGACGGCCGGGCCGCGTACAAGGACATCGCCCGCGCGCGCGGCGAGGTGCGCGACGGCATCGCCGCGTCGCTGGAGTACGCGCGCGAAGTCGGCATGCCGCTGGCCATCGAGCCGCTGCATCCCATGCAGGCGGCCGACCGCGCCTGCATCAACACGCTGGAGCATGCGCTGGACCTGTGCGACGAACTCGACCCCGGCAAGAGCGGCATGCTCGGCGTGGCGCTCGACATCTACCACGTGTGGTGGGACCCGAAGCTGCAGCAGCAGATCGCGCGCGCCGGCACGGAGCGGCTGCTGGCCTACCACGTCTGCGACTGGCTCACGCCCACGCGCGACCTGCTGTCCGACCGCGGGATGATGGGCGACGGCGTGGTCGAGTTGAAGAAGATCCGCGGGTGGGTCGAGGCCGCGGGCTTCGAGGGCTACAGCGAGGTCGAGATCTTCTCGCAGCTGGGCTGGTGGCAGCGAGACGGCGGCGAAGTGCTCGACACCTGCATCGAACGCCACCGCAGTTCGGTCTGACGGCGGACGGCATTGAAAGGCACCCAACCGTTCACGCTGAGCTTGGCCTGCCCTGAGCCTGTCGAAGGGTCGAAGCGCTGCGCACGGCTTCGACAAGCTCAGCCCGAACGGGCCGGGTTGATCGCAGCTTGGTCCGAGCGGGGGGATGCCACACCCCATCGGGTACGCTCGCCGCGCCCATGACCGCATCTCTTCTTTCCGCGCCTGCCGGCGCGGCCGCCCGGCGCAGCATTCTTCTCATGATCGGCGCGTCCGGCTGCTTCGCGGCCAACGACGCGATCGTCAAGTTCGCGAGCCAGTCGCTGCCGGGCCCGCAGCTCATCTTCCTGCGCAGCCTCATCGCTGCCGGCTTCTTCCTGTGGATGATCGTGCGCCAGGGCGCAGTGCCCCGGCTCGCCGGCGCGCTGCAGCCGCGGGTGCTGGCACGCAGTGCCTGCGACGCCTTCGGCACCGTGATGTACCTGCTCTCGCTCTTCCAGCTGCCGCTGGCGAACGCGACGGCCATCAACCTGGCGGCACCCGTGTTCATGACGCTGTTCGCCGTGGTCTTCCTCGGCGAGCGGGCCTCGCCCGCCCGCTGGACCGCGGTGGCCCTGGGCTTCGCGGGCGTTCTTGCGGTGGTGCAGCCGACCGGTGACGGCTTCAACGCCTGGGCACTGCTGTGCGTCGGCGGCACGCTGCTGCAGGCGCTGCGCGACCTGCTCACGCGCGGCATCGATCCCACGCTGCCGTCGATGGTGATCGCGCTGTCGACCACCGCCTTCCTGGCCGTGGTTGCCGGCGCGATGACGCTCGCGCAGGGCTGGGCGCCGGTCGCGCCGCGGCACCTGCTGATGCTCACCGTGGCGGCGGGCTTCCTCGCCACCGCCTACCTGCTGCTCATCGCCAGCCTGCGCACCGGCGACATCTCGCTCACCGCGCCCTTTCGCTACACCGCACTGCTGTTTGCCGTGGTGCTGGGCTATGCGCTCTGGGGCCAGTGGCCCAACGCCTGGGCCTGGGCCGGCATCGCGCTGCTGGTGGGCTCGGGCCTGTACGCCGCGCACAGCGAGCGTGCGCGCCGTGCCCCCACATGCGCGCCGGGTACGCCGCCTGCGTGACAGCGCGCCGCCGCCACGCTGCCTAGAATCGCCGCGCGGCACCGCCCTCGGGCGATGCCGCAAAGCGTTCTCAGGGCGGGGTGAAACTCCCCACCGGCGGTGATGGCGATGCGTGGCGACACGCGGCGCACAAGCCCGCGAGCGCCTTTCGCTCCGCAACGGGGTGGAAGGGTCAGCAGACCCGGTGCGATCCCGGGGCCGACGGTCACAGTCCGGATGAAAGAGAGCGCGATCGCCGGGGCCGGCGTGCGTCTTCCTGCGGGGGGCGCGCGGCGGCCATGCGCTCGTGCGCCCTGATTCATGTCCGTCCTTCTTCTTTCTTGAGGAATCACCATGAGTCAGCTTAATGACCTTCCCGTCTCCAGTCTCGGTGCCGCCGACGACCGGCGCATCGCGCTGGTCGAGGCGCAGTGGCACGCCGACATCGTCCACCAGGCACGCGACGCCTTCATCGCCGAGATGGAGCGCCTGGGCGTGCCGGCCTCGCGCATCGACATCCTCGACGTGCCCGGTGCCTTCGAGATCCCGCTGCACGCCAAGCGCCTCGCGCAGTCGGGCCAGTACGCCGCGGTGGTGTGCTGCGCGCTGGTGGTCGACGGTGGCATCTACCGCCACGAGTTCGTCGCCAACACCGTCGTCAGCACGCTCATGAGCCTGCAGCTGGAGACCGGCGTGCCGATGATCTCGGCCGTGCTCACGCCGCACCACTTCCACGAGCACATCGAGCACCGCAAGTACTTCCAGCGCCATTTCGCCGTCAAGGGCACCGAGGCGGCCGAGGCCTGCGTCAAGACCATCGAAGGGCTCAAGCGCGTCGACGCGCTGGTGGCGGCGTAGCAGTCGGCCCTGCCCGGCCGGTGGCTGCGCACGCGCCGCCGTCCGACTTGCGGCGCGGCAGCGGCGCGCCCACACTGGCAGCATGAACGACGCAGCTTCCTATGTGCTCCATGGCGCGCCCGGCTCGGACGCCGTGCCGGTCCACGCCGCGCTGACGCTCATCGGCGCGCCGGTGCAGGTGGTCGACGTCTCGCCCTGGGAAAGCGAGGACGAGCGCGAGCGCCTGCGCGACGTGAACCCGATGCGCCAGGTGCCGGTGCTGCGGCTGCCCGACGGCCAGACGATGACGGAGAGTGCGGCCATGCTGATCTGGCTGGCCGACCGCCATCCCGAAGCCCGCCTTGCGCCCACGCCGGACGCACCGCTGCGCGCGCAGTTCCTGCGCTGGATGTGCTTCATCCCGGCCTCGATCTACTCGATGTTCTGGGTGCGCGACGTGCCCACGCGCCTGGTGGCCGGCGACGCGGGCATCGCGCTCATGCGCGAGCGCACCGCCGAACGCATCGCCGAGTGCTGGCGCACGATGGACGCCCAGGTGCGCGAGCAGCTCCCGCAGGGCACGCCCTACCTGTTCGGCGACGACATCGGCGTGCTCGACCTGTACGTCGCCGTCGCCTCGCGCTGGACGCCGCGCCGCCGCCGCTTCTACCGCGACGCGCCGCGCATGGCCGAGGTGGTGCGCCGCGTCGATGCCGATCCGCGCCTGGCGGCGTTCTGGGCCGCGCGCTTTCCTTTCGACGAAGGCTGGGAAGACACCGGCGTGTGAGGCCGCATCGTGCCGGCGCGGGCCCGGGGCGGCCCGTCGCCGCGCGCACGAGGCCGGCCAATAATGCCGCCATGACCACTGCCGACCCCGCCATCGTCCTGTACCACAACCCGGCCTGCAGCACCTCCCGCAACGTGCTCGCCATGCTGCGAGAGCGCGGCATCGAGCCCACCATCGTCGAGTACCTCAAGACCCCGCCGGGCAAGGCGCGGCTGCGCGAGCTGGTCGATGCCATGGGCGGCTCGGTGCGCGCGCTGCTGCGCACCAAGGCCGCGCCCTACGAGGAGCTGGGCCTGGCCGATCCGAAGTGGACCGACGAGCAGCTGCTGGACTTCATGGTGCAGCACCCCGTGCTCATGGAGCGGCCCGTGCTGGTCACGCCGCTCGGCACGCGACTGGGCCGGCCCAAGGAGAAGGTGCTCGAGGTGCTGCCCGGCTAACATTCCGCCGATGGACCTGCGTCAGCTGCGCTACTTCGTCGCCCTCGCCACGCAGCAGCACTACGGCAAGGCGGCGGAGGTGCTGCACGTGACACAGCCGGCGCTCAGCCGCCAGATCCTGCTGCTGGAAGAGGAGCTGGGCGTGAAGCTCTTCGAGCGCCATGCGCGCGGCGCCGCGCCGACGGACGAGGCACGCCTGCTGCTGGAGCGCGCGCTCTTCCTGCTGCGCTATGCCGAGCAGGCCAAGGCGGACCTGCTGGCCATGCAGCGCGAGCCGCGCGGGCCCGTGGCCATCGGCATGTCGCCGGGCCTGGCCCAGCAGCTCACCGTGCTGCTCACCCGGGCCGTGCTGCAGCAGCTGCCCGAGGTGCGCCTGCGGTTCATCGAAGGCTTCGCGCCCTCCCTGCAGTCGATGCTGGCGCAGGGCGAAGTCGACATCGCCCTGCTCATCGAACCGTTCGAACGCTCCAACCTGCAGGCCGTGCCCTTGCTCAAGGAGCAGATCTGCCTGATCGGCCCGCCCGGCGACCGCCGGCTGCGCGCGGCACGGGTCGACGTGCGCGACCTGGCCGGCGTACCGCTGGTCATGACCGGCCTGGTCAAGTCGGGCGTGCGCCTGGAGCTGGAAGCCGCGGCCGCCAGCGCGCGCATCGCGCTGGACCATGTGGTGGAGGTCGAGACCGCCGAAGTCGCGCGCCGGCTCGTGCTCGAGGGCGTCGGCCTCACCGCGCATTTCGCCGCCGCCATCAAGGACGATGTCGAAGCCGGCCGGCTGCGTGCCGTGCCCATCGAGGGCCTGTACCTGCACCGCGTGCTGGCGCGCGCCGCCGACCGCCCCGTCTCGCGGGCCACCGAGGGCGTGATGGGGGTGCTGCGCACGGTGGTCGAGCGCCATGTGCGCGACGGGCACTGGCCCAACGCGCAGCTGGCGTGACGGCACAGGCCGGCCGCCGATGACCTGCCGTTATCGGATCGGTCAGCAAATTCTCTTGGACCTGGCGGCGGGCGCTCCCTAATCTTGCGGACGTCCGACACGGCAGCGCTCGCGCTCCGGCCGGACGACACCCCCAGAGGGCTGCCAGGACGCACGGCGCGCCGGCACGCCGCCACGCAGGAGACAAAAAACATGTTGCATCGAAGAAGCTTTCTCGGCGCTGCCGCCCTGGCAGCTGCAGGGCCGCTCACCGTCCGCGCGCAGGACCCGGTCCTGCGCATCGTCGTGCCCTTCAGCGCCGGCAGCGGCACCGACCTCGGCGGCCGCGTCCTGGCCCAGGCCGTCAACAAGACCACGGGCCGCACGGTCATCGTCGACAACAAGCCCGGTGCCGGCAGCGTCATCGGCTCGCTGGAGGTGGTGCGCTCGCGGCCGGACGGCAGCACCCTGCTCTACACCACCGGCGGACACACGACCAACGCCGCGCTGATGAAGAACCTGCCCTATGACCCGGTCACGGACTTCACGCCGATCACCATGGTGCTGCGCTCGTCGGGCTTCGCGCTGCTGGTGAGCGAGAAGTCGCCCTACAAGTCGCTCGACCAGCTCATCGCCGCAGCCCGCAAGCAGCCGGGCCGGCTCAGCTTCGGCTCCTCGGGCGTCGGCAACACCACGCACGTGATGGGCGTCTTCTTCGCCAACGGCGTCGGCCTGGACCTGCTGCACGTGCCCTTCAAGGGCACGCCGACCACCGAACTCATCGGCGGCACCGTCGACCTGGCCTTTCTGTCGCCCTCGGTGGCGGGGCCGCAGATTCGCGCGGGCCAGCTCCGCGCCCTGGGCATCTCGGGGTTGACGCGCTCGCCGATCCTGCCCGAGGTGCCCACCTTCGCCGAGCTGGGCCTGAAGGTGCAGGACATTCCCGCCTGGTCGGGCATCTTCGGGCCGGCACGGATGAGCCCCGAGGTGGTCCGTGGGCTGTACGACACGCTGGCGCGCGCCGCCCAGACGCAGCCGGTGAAGGACTTCGTGCGCGAGAACGGCGGCGAAGTGGCAGTCATGCCGCCCGAACAGTTCGGCTCCTATGTCGTCGGCGAGATCGAGCGCTATCGCAAGGTCCTGCCGCCGCTGGGCATCCAGATGAGCTGAGAGGCGCGCCATGCCCGATTTCATCGACCTGGGTGGCATCCGCACGGCCTTCGAGGCCGCCGGCGACGGCCCGCCCCTGCTGATGCTGCACGGCGCCGAAGGCAGCCGGCGGCAGTTCGAGGCGGTGAGGGCGCACCTGGCCGACCGCTTCACCGTCATCACCTACGACCAGCGCGACTGCGGCGACACCACGGGCGCGCTGCAACCCGCGACGCTGACCGAACTGGCCGACGACGCCGCGGCGCTGCTCGAGGCGCTGGGCCATGGCTCGGCCTTCGTCTTCGGCACCTCCTTCGGGGGGCGGGTGGCGCAGGCGCTGGCGGTGCGCCATCCGGCACGCGTGCGGCGCCTGGTGCTGGCCCACACCTGGCCGCTCGCGGTGTCGATCGGCGAGGCCAACCCCGAGGTGGCGGCCGAGATCGCACGCCTGCGCGCCGAGCTGCCCGCCAGCGCCGAGGCCCTGGCCGCGCTGTTCCATCCGCCGGCCTTCCTCGCCGCGCACCCCGCCGCCCGCGCGCATTTCAAGTCGGCACCGGCGCGCTCGGCACGCTCCGAACGGCGCGCCGCGGCGGTCGAGGACCGGCCCGCGCTCGACATCGCGACAGTCACGCAGCCCACGCTGCTGATTGCCGGCGAGCTCGACCGCGTGGTGCCGATGGCGCTGACGCTGTCGCTGGCCGAGCCACTGCGCGACAGCCGCGCGGTGGTGCTGCCCGGGGTCGGTCACCTCAGCCTGGCGCAGGTGCCCGAGGTGGTGGCCGGCCATGTGCACGCGTTCTGTGCCTGAGCCGATGCCGGCTCTTCCTTCTTTCCATGTGGTGCGCCCGATGGCGCCTGGAGTGTTCCGATGATCGATGTACCCGTGCTGATCGTGGGCGGTGGCCCGGTCGGCCTCACCGCCTCCATCTTCCTGTCGCGCTTCGGTGTCGACTCCCTGCTGGTCGAGCGCCATCCCGGCACCGCGATCCTGCCCAAGGCGCGGGCCCTGAACGCGCGCACCATGGAGATGTACCGCCAGATCGGCCTGGAGGACGACATCCGCGCGGTCGCGATGCCGGCCCGCTTCGGCGAGATGATCCTGTGGTCGGAGAGCCTGGCCGGCGCCGAGATCAAGCGGCTCAACCCGGGCCGCGGCACCGGCGCCAACCAGGGCCTGTCGGTGGCCGGCAACTGCGGCTGCTCGCAGGACCTGCTCGAGCCCGTGCTTCGCCGGGCCGCCGAAGCGGCCGGGGCCACACGGGTGCGCTTCCATACCGAACTGGCAGAACTCAACTGCACCCCACAGGGCATTCACGCCACGCTCCAGGACGCCGACGGCCGACGTGAAGAGGTGCGCGCGCGCTATCTCGTTGCGGCCGATGGCTCGCAAAGCCGCATCCGCACGCAGCTGGGCATCGGCCGGCGCGGCGAGCGCGACGTGTACGACAGCGTCAACATCCACTTCAACGCCGAACTCACGCCATGGGTCCGGGAGCGGCCGGCGGCGCTCTACCTGATCGAGCAGCCCGAACTGCGCGGCACCTTCCTCACCATCAACGGCACCGACCGCTGGGGCTTCCTCGTCACCTCGCTGTCGCACTACGGCTTCACCCCCGAGCAGTTCACGCCGGAGTTCTGCACCGAGGTCATCCGCCGCGCGGTGGGCGTGGGCGAGCTGCCGGTGAAGGTGCTGGGCGTGAGCGCGTGGAAGGCCTCGGCCCTGGTCGCGGAGACCTACCGCAGCGGCGCCGTCTTCCTGGCCGGCGATGCCGCGCACGAGATGCCGCCCACCGGCGGCTTCGGCCTGAACACCGGCGTGCAGGACGCGCAGAACCTCGCCTGGAAGCTGGCCGCCGTGCTGCACGGCGAGGCCGGCGACGAACTGCTCGACACCTACGACGCCGAGCGCCGGCCGGTGGGACAGGCGGTGACCCACAGCAGCCTGCTCAATGCCCTGTCGATGGGCCGCACCGCCCGCCAGGACGAGCCGGTGCTGCCGCGCAAGGAGTTCCTCAACGAGATCGGACTGGTCTTCGGCGCAAGCTACCGGTCGGCCGCGGTGGTGCCCGAGGACGGCCAGTCGGCGTCGCCGGCCGACGAGGTGCAGGAATACATCCCGAGCGCGCAGCCGGGCTGCCGCGCACCGCACGCCTGGCTCCAGGACGGCGATCGCCGCTTTTCCACGCTCGACCTCTTCGGCCGCGGCTTCGTGCTGCTCACCGGCGCGCAGGGCCGGGCCTGGCACGACGCCGCGCGCCACGTCACGGCCCCCGGGATCGCCGTCACCTCGGTCGGCGATGGCGGCATCGCACCGGCCGACGACGCCTGGCAGCGGCTCTATGGGCTCGCGGACGAGGGCGCGGTGCTGGTGCGGCCCGACGGCCACGTCGCCTGGCGCTCGCGCACCGGCGTCGCCGACGCGGCGCAGGCGCTGCAGGCCGCCCTCGCGCAAGTGCTGTGCCGCGGCGCTGCGCGCTCCGGGAGCACGGCATGAGCATCGACGTTTCCGCCCTGCACCACGTCACCATCGGCTGCGCGCGTGAGGACCTGCCGGTGCTGCTGGCCTTCTATGCGGGCACGCTGGGCCTGCAGGACGGCTTTCGGCCGGCGCTGCGCTATCCCGGCCACTGGCTCTACGCCGGCGGGCACGCGGTGCTGCACCTCAACGCACTGCTGCCGCAGTCGCCGAAGCCCCAGGCCGGCGCGGTCGACCACATCGCGCTCAAGGCGCACGGACTGGCGGCGACGCGGCAGGCCTTGGCCGATGCCGAAGTGCCGTTCAGCGAAACGCCGCTCAAGGGCACGCGGCTGCACCAGGTCTTCCTGCAGGACCCGCTGGGCCTGAAGGTCGAGCTCAACTTCGACCTGGACGCGGAGCGCACGCCCGGCGGGCTTGCCGCATGAGCGTCGCCGTGGCACCCGACGCGTGCTCTGGCGCGGCGCGCAGGCTCAGGCCGGCGCCGGCCGCACGGCCATGGCTTCGATCTCCACCTTGACGGGCGCGATGAGCCCGGCGATCACGGTCGAGCGCGCCGGCGCGGCGTCGACACCGAAGCGCTCCCCGTAAGCCGCGTTGAAGGCCGGATAGTCCGCCGCATCGGTGAGCCACACTGTGGTCTTCACGACGTCGGCCAGCGTGCATCCGGCCTCCGCCAGCGTGGCAGCGATGCCGTCCAGCACGGCGTGCGTCTGCCCGGCGATGTCGGGTGCGCTCGGCGCGCCGGCGCGCATGGGCACCTGGCCCGAGACGAACACCAGCCGCTCCCACGCCACCGCGGCCGAGATGGGTTGGCGCTGCCCCGCCCGGACCACCAGGCCGAGCCGTTCCAGGTCCTGTCGACGCTGCGCCATCAGTCGGCCTTGGCGCCGGACACCTTGACGATGGCCGACCACTTCTTCACCTCCGCCTCCAGGAAGGTCCGGAACGCCGACGGGGTCGTGCCTTCGACGAGGAAGCCGCGCGCGGCGAAATAGTCCCGCACATCGGCCGTCCGCACCGCCTTGTTCACATCGGCGCTCAGGCGTTCGACCACCTCGGGCGGCGTGCCTGAGGGCGCGAACACGCCCTGCCACGACAGCGCCTCGAAGCCCGGGTAGCCGCTTTCCGCGACCGTGGGCACGTTGGGCAGCTGCGGATGGCGCTGCTTCGAGGTGACGGCCAGCGGGCGCAGCTTGCCGGCCTCCAGCTGCGGCATCACCACCAGCAGGTCGCCGAAGGTGGCTTCGATCTGGCCCGCCATCAGGTCGGTCAGCATGCCGGCGCTGCCGCGGTACGGGATGTGCACCATCGAGGTCTTGGTCGCCTGCTTGAACATCTCGCCGGTCAGGTGCATCGAGGTCCCGTTGCCTGCGGAGCCGTAGCTGATCGATCCGGGCTTGGCCTTCGCGAGCGCGACGAACTCGGCCAGCGTGTTGGCCTTCACGGCCGGGTTCACGGTCACGACCAGCGGCGAACTGACGACCATCGACACCGGCGCGAAGTCCTTCAGCACGTCGTACGGCAGGCGGGGGTACAGCGCCTGGGCGATCGCATTGCTGCCGGTGACGCCCATCAGCAGGGTGGTGCCGTCGGGTGCCGACTTGGCCACGAAGTCGGCGCCGACCGTGCCGCCCGCACCGGCGCGGTTCTCGACGATCACCGGCTGTCCCCAGGCGGCCGACAGCTTCTCGGCGACACGGCGTGCCAGCAGGTCGGTGCTGCCGCCTGGAGGAAACGGCACGACGATGCGGACGGTCTTGGCGCCCGCCTGGGCATGCGCCGCCAGGGGCGCGAGCCACGACGCGGCCAGCAGGGACGAGGCGCCGATCGCCACGCGGCGGATCGACTGACGACGGGACAGGGAGGTTTTCATGGGGCAGTCGCGAAGGGAGGGAAAGGGGAAACAGGGCCGACCCGCACGAGGCGTGCCGGTCGGGGCGTGGTGCGTGCGCTGCGCAGCGTCATGCGGCTGTCTCCAGGTCGGCAGGCTGTCCCCAGCCACCGCCTCCCGCGGTTTCGATGATGAGAAGGTCGCCGGCCTGCCACTGCGCGCGCGCCTTGGCGGGCAGGACGTCGATGCGGCCATCGGCCCGCTCGATGCGTGCGGCGGCACATGCACCCGGGCTTCCGCCGGCGGCGCCCTGCGGCGCCGTTTCGTGGCGCTCGCCGCGGTAGGAAATCGTGCCGCTGCCGTGCAGCAGCCGGTACGCGCGCACCACGCCGTCGCCGCCGCGGTGGCGGCCGGCGCCGCCCGAACCCTCGCGCACCGCCACGCGCTCCACGCGCAGCGGGGCCTGGGCTTCGATGGCTTCGGCGGGCGTGCTGCGTGCGTTGCCCACGTCGGTGGACACGCCGCTGCCGCCGGCCGCCCACGGCGCGCCGCCGGCCGCCGAGGCAATGATCTCGGTCAGCAACCAGGGCGTGCCGTCGGCGCGCACGCCGCCCAGCGAGAGCACCACCGCCTCGCCGGCGTTCGGCGCCGGCATCTGCGCGGGCACGGCGCGCGACCATGCGCCCAGCAGCGCGTTGGCCAGCAGCTTCACGAGGTTGGTGCGCGCGTTGACCGCTGCCGGGAAGGCCGGGTCCACGATGCTGCCGGGCCGCGTGAGCACCGTGAGCGGCGCCAGGCTGCCGTCGTTGCAGGCGGCCTGCGGCGCCAGCATGCGTGCGAAGTAGGCCACGGCCGCCTGCACGGCGCCGCGCGATGCGTTGACGGGGCCGGTGGTCTGGTCGGCGCAGCCGGTCAGGTCCAGCTCGGCGCTGCCGCCGCGCTTGCGGATGCAGACCGACACCCGCACCGGGTCCGCATGAATGCCATCGCCGTTCAGTGCATCGTCGAACACGTAGTCGCCATCGGGCGCGGCCGCCAGGGCGGCGCGTGCCGCCGCTTCGGACGCGGCCAGCGCAGCGGCACAGCGCGCAGACATGCCGGGCGTGGCCTGCCACATCCGGGCCAGCTCCGAAGCCCCCTGCGCCAGGCATTGCCATTGCGCCGCAAGGTCGCCCTGCAGGTTGTCAGGCATGCGGCTGTTGGCACGCAGCAGGCGCAGCAGCGCCGCATCGACCTGGCCGGCGTGGTACAGCGGCGTGGGCGGGATGCGCAGGCCTTCCTGCTGGATGCTGGTGGCGTGGGTGGGCACCGAGCCCGGTGCGATGCCGCCGACGTCCTGGTGGTGCAGCACGCAGGCCACCAGCGCGACGACCTGCCCGTCCACGCACACAGGGCGCACCAGCGTGAGGTCGGGCAGGTGCGTGCCGCCGTGCCAGGGGTCGTTCAGCACGAAGCCGTCGCCCGCCTTCATGCCGGACGCCGGGTACAGGGCCAGCAGTCCGGCCACGGCCGGCGACAGGCTGCCCAGCAGCAGCGGCAGCGTGCGCGCCTGGGCCACCAGGCGGCCGTCGGGCAGGAACACGGCCGCCGCGCAGTCCATGGCCTCGCGCACCACGCTGGAGACGGCCTCGGCCACCAGCCGCTGCTGCATCCGGTCGGCCAACTGCTCCAGCTGCAGCGGCAGCAGGTCCTCGTCCTCCCGTCCACGTTGCGCCTCGGGCACGGGCGGCACCTGCAGGCCCAGGGCTTGCACCGTGGCCAGCGTGCGTTCGTACTCGCCGTCCTGGGGCAGCACCGCGTGCGAGCACGCCACCCGCAGGTCGGGCCAGCGCGCACGAATGGCCCGGGCCAGCGCGAATTCGTGTGCCGGGTTGCGCTGCGCGAACAGGAGCGCGATGGCAACGCCGCGCGGCGGGCGCGGCAGGGCCGCCAGTGCACGCAGCACGTCCGCCGCGTCGAGCGCTTCGACCTCGGCGCCTGCGGCATCGATGCGCCCGCGGGCCTCGATGCGCCAGGCTGCCGGCAGCAACATCGGCCAGGGCGAGGCCGGCACGTGCAGCGCGTAGGGGTCGGCCCGGTTCTGGCGCGCCAGCGTCAGCACGTCGGCGAAGCCCCGGGTGCAGACCAGCGCGATGTCGCTCACGAGCGCCTCCCCGCCCGCGCAGGCCGGTGGTCCCTCATCGGGTGGGGCAGGCTGTGCATCAGAACCGGGCCGGGCTGAAGGGGGCGAGATCGACCTGCGTGGCGCGCCCTGCCACCAGGTGCGCCACTTCGCGCCCCGTGCTCGCGCCCATGCACATGCCCATGTGGCCGTGCCCGAAGGCGAGCCAGGCGTTGTCGGCCGCACCCGCGCGGCCGATGACGGGCAGGCTGTCCGGCAGGCAGGGCCGATGGCCCATCCACTGCGTGGTGTCGCTCGTGTCCAGGTGCGGGAAGAGCTGCTGGCCCAGGCGCAGCAGGGCCTGGGCGCGTTCGTAGCGCGGCGGTGCCTTCAGTCCCGCGAACTCCACCGTCCCCGCGAGCCGCAGGCCCATCGCCATGGGGTTGACCATCAGGTTGTTCTCCACCGCCATCACGGTGTGGCGCAGTTGCAGGTTGGAGCTGCGCACCGTGACGTGGTAGCCACGCTGCGTTTCCAGCGGCACGCGCGAGCCCAGCTGCGCCGCGAGCCGGGCCGACCACGCGCCGGCCGCCACCACCACGCCGTCCACCGGCGTGCGCTGCCCGTCGGCGGTGCGCACCGCCGTGACCTGGCGCGCCCCGCGGCCTTCGCGCTCGAAGCCCGTCACGGCCTGCCGCACCGATGCCGCGCCCTGGGCCACGCAATGCGCGTGGAGCGCCTTGACCAGCGCCGACGGGTCGAGCGTGGAGCCGTTCTCGGGCGCGCGGATGCCGAAGCGAAAGCGGCCCTTGAGGTCGGGCTCCAGCGCCTCGAGTTCGTCCTGGCCCACGTCGACCATCTCGACGCCCAGCGAGCGCCGCAGGTTCATGCCCCAGTTCCATTGCGCCGCCTTCTCGCGCGACGAGTAGACGTACAGGCAGCCCGAGCGGCGCACCAGCTGCTGCGCACCGGCCTGCTCGAGCAGCGGGTCGTAGCACTCGAAGATGGGCTCCAGCAGGCTGCGCAAAGCCGTCGCGATGCGGGTGACTTCCTCGCGTGTGGAATGGCGCAGCATGCGCACCAGCCAGGGCAGCACGGCAGGCGCATAGCGCCCTCGCACCGTGAGCGGCCCCAGTGGGTCGAGCAGCCACTGCGGCACGCGCTTGACCATGCCCGGCATGCCCACCGGCAGGCAGGCGCTGGGCGACAGCGAGCCGGCGTTGCCGAACGAGCAGGCCTCGCCCGGCGGCAGGGGATCGAAGAAGCTGACCCGGTGACCGTCGCGCTGCAGCCATGAAGCGGTGCAGGTGCCGACGATGCCGGTCCCGATGACGGCGACATGCATAGGGTGCGCATTGTGGGCATGCCGGCAGCATCAATCCAACGAATTCATTTGATTGATGCATGAGGATTTCTGATTCACTCGTCCCGCCGGCGCCACAATGGTGCAGACATGAACCTCACCCTCCGCCAGATGCGTGCGTTCTCCGTCGTGGCACGCACCGCGAGCTTCACGCTCGCTGCCAAACAGCTGAACCTCACCCAGTCGGCCGTCAGCATGCTCGTGCAGCAACTGGAAGAGGAACTCGGCCTGAAGCTGTTCGACCGCACGCGCCATGCCGTCACCCTGACCGAGGGCGGGCAGCAGCTGCTGCCGCTGGCGCGTCGCATGCTGGACGATCTGCGCCAAATCGAGGAGGGCGCCAGCGACCTGCGGCTGCTCAAGAGCGGCGTGCTGCGCGTCGTCGCGCCGCAGCTGATGGCCTGCACCTGGGTGGCCGGCGCGCTGGCGCGCTTCGAGCAGGCACACCCCACCGTGGGCCTGCGCATCGTCGACGGCTCGGCCGACGACATCGTGGGCGCGGTGCGGCGCGGCGACGCCGAACTGGGCATCGGCCCCGAGCGCGTGACGGGCGAGGACGTGACGCGCAGCTTCCTCATGCATGTGCCCATGCGGCTGGTGTGCGCGACGAGCCACCCGCTGGCGGGGCGGCAGACCGTCTCGTGGCGCGATCTGCGCGACGAGCGCTGGGTCGTGTACTCCGGCGACTTCAGCCGCTACGTCGAGCAGCGGCTGCACGAACACGACGCGTCGCTGTCGATGCAGACCGCGACCGAGGTGCGTTACCTCACCACCGCGCTGGCGCTGGTCGGCGCCGGGCTGGGCGTGGCGATGGTGCCGGACTACGCGCGCACCTTCGCCGGCAACTTCGGCATCCGCTTCCTCGCGCTGCGCTCGCCGGCCCTGAACCGGGAGTTCTTCGTGTACCAGCGCCGCAGCCTGGCACTGTCGCCCGCGGCACAGGCTTTCGCGACCTTGCTGCAGGCGCAGTCGCACCGGCCATGAGCGCGCCGTGGCGCCGCTTCAGGCCAGGCGCGTCTTGCGGTAGCTGGCGCGGTCCATGTCGACGACCTCGACGCTCAGGTGGGCCTGCAGGCCCGGCGGCAGCGGCGGCATGTGCTCGAGCATCCCTTCGGTGACCCGATCGCTGAAGTCCTTCTTCGCCTGCTCGTCGCGGCCGGCCAGGATGCGCACGGTGACGTGAATGAACGCCCGCCCCGACTCGGCCAGGCCGACCCGAAAGGCCTCGACGCAGACCACCCTCGCCTTCAGGTCCGCCTCGTCGGTGACTTCCGTGCTGCCGGCCAGCCGCCGCGTCACGGCGGCCAGCATGGCGTCCAGCGGCAGGCCCTTCAGGTTGGGGGTGTACTCGATGACGATGTGGGGCATGGGAATCGGATGGCTTTGGAAAACACGGCTCGAGGCTGGAGCGACCGCCCTGGCCAGCCAGGACCTCAGGGCGCAGCGCGGTACACCGAGCGGCCGCCGACGATCGTTTCCATCGCGACGATGTCCTTGATCTTTTCTTCCGGCACGCTGAGGTAGTCCGCCGACAGGACCACCATGTCGGCCAGCTTGCCGACCTCGATCGATCCCTTGCGCTTTTCCTCGAAGGTCAGGTAGGGCCCCGCGTTCGTGTACAGGCGAAGCGCCTCCTCCCGCGAGATCTTCTGGTCTGCACCATAGACCACGCCGCGCGGGTCCTTGCGCGTCACCATGAGGTACATGCCGATGAAGGGGTTGAGCAGGTTGACCTCGTTGTCGGTGCCGGCGGAGGTGCGCTCCATGCCCAGGACGTCGAGCAGGCGCCGCGTGGGCACCGCACGGTTGGCGAGCAGCGGTCCCATGTAGCGCTCGACGGTGCCCGCCTTGTCCCACAGGAACGCGTTCTGGGCATCGATGCGCACGTCGAGGCTGCGTGCGGTCTCGATCTGGTCGGCTGCGACCAGGCTGCCATGCACGACGCTGAAGCGCCGGCCCGCGATGGAGCTGTCGGCATTGGCGGCCGCATAGGCCTTCAGCGTGAGGTCCACCGCCGCGTCACCCACGGCGTGCGTGTGGACGCGCCAGCCGTTCCTGTTGGCGGCCCGCACCATGCGCACGTAGGCCTCGGGATCGACGGCAACCATCCCGTGGTTGTTGGGTTCGTTGGCATAGTTGCCGCGGATGTACGCGGATTTGAGGGTCATGCCACCGTCGGACACCAGCTTGATGCCCGCCAGCCGGGCCCAGTCGTTGCCCTGCCCGTCCTTGAACGGCGCCGCCTTCAGCCTGGCCTCGAAGTCGGGCGCTGCCGCCGCGGGGAACAGCCAGAACATGCCGGCCCGGACCGTGGCCTGGCCGCGCTCGGCCGCGGCGTAGTACGCCTTGATCTGCTCTTCGTTCAGACCGGCGACCACCGTGCTGGTGATGCCCGAGCGGTTGTACACGCGCTGGCCCGCGATGTTCTGCGCCACGCGCTGTTCAAAGCTGGGTGGCGGAATGATCTTCTCGACGAGCTGCAGCGCGCTCGATTCGACGACGCCGGTCGGCTCGCCATTGGCGTCGCGGTGGATCTTGCCGCCCACGGGGTCGGGTGTGTCCCGCGTGATGCCCGCGGCGGCGAGCGCCTTGCTGTTGGCCATCGCGAAGTGGCCGACCGTCTGCACGTAGACCGGGTGGTCCGGCGCCACCGCGTCGAGTTCCTGGCGCGTCAGGTAGCGCTGTTCCTTCAGCTGCGATGGCGGGTGCCAGCGGCTCGTCTGCACCCACTGGCCCGCGGGGATGGACTTGGTGCGAATGAAGTCGCCGATGATGGCCTGCGCCTCGGCCACGGTCCGCGCGCGGATCACCTGGGCCGTGGTCTCGACGGTGCCCGCGCCGTCCATGTGCGTGTGTGCATCCATCAGGCCCGGCACGACCGTGCGTCCCTGCAGATCGACGACCCGGGTCTGCGGGGCGATCAGTTCACGGATGCGCTCGTCGGTGCCGACCGCCACGAAGGCGCCGTCCTTGATCGCGACGGCCTGTGCGATCGAGAAGTTCTTGTCGGCGGTGATGATCCTGCCGTTGACATAAGCCACGTCGGGCTGAGCGGCAGGGCGATGCGCACAGCCCACCGCCAGCACGGCGGCGGCGATCGCCAGGGAGCTGATTGCAAGGTGGCGGCCACGGGTGCCCGTGGCATCGCCCGGGCGACCGGATTGGGAAGAGGCTTGGGTTTTCATGTTGGTTGTGTCCTTTTTGGATGAGGCGATACCTGCCCTGAACGGCCTGAAGGGCCCGAAATCGTGTCGTGAATCCAGCAGGCGCTGCGGCGAGCGCCAGCCCGGCCGTGGCCTGCTCAGGCAGGCATGCCCACGCCGAGCAGCCGGTCGAGTCGCTCCGGATCCGCGGCCAGCGCCGCACTGGGCCCGGCGTGCACCACCGTGCCGCGTTCGAGCACGATCGCCTGATGCGTCATCTCCAGCGCCAGCACGGGATGCTGCTCCACGACGATGGAGGCCAGGCCTTCGCTCTCGCACAGGCGGCGAATGGCCCGCGCGAGCTCTTCCACGATGATGGGCGCCAGGCCCTCCATGGGCTCGTCGAGCAGCAGCAGCGTGGGGTTGGTCATCAGGGCGCGGCCGATGGCCAGCATCTGCTGTTCGCCGCCCGAGAGCTGGTTGCCGTAGTTGGCGCGGCGTTCCTTCAGGCGCGGGAACAGGCCGTAGACACGGTCGAGGCCCCACGCCCCCGGCCGGGCGACCACGCCCAGGTTCTCTTCCACCGTCAGCGAGGGAAACACCTCACGCTCCTGCGGCACCCAGCCCAGCCCGGCGCGCACGCGCTGGTGTGCAGGCAGGCGGGTGATGTCCTGCCCGCGCCAGCGGACCGTGCCGCCCGTGACGCGGGTGTTGCCCATCAGCGTCTCGAGCGTGGTGGTCTTGCCCACGCCGTTGCGCCCGAGGATGGCCAGGCTTTCGCCGGCCTGCAGCGCGAAGCCGAGGCGGTCGAGCACGACCGCGTTGCCGTAGCCGGCGGTGACGGCATCGAAGGCCAGCAGTTCAGGCATCGGTGGCGTCCTTTCGGATGTTGACGTGGGTCTTGCCGAGGTAGACCTCGCGCACGCGCGGATCGCGGCCGATCTCGGCCGGCGTTCCCTCGGTCAGGATGCGTCCGGCCACCAGCACCGAGATGCGCCGCGCGAAGCGGAACACGAGGTTCATGTCGTGCTCGATGAAGAGGACGCTGATGTCCTGGGGCAGTTCGGCGATGGCCTCGAAGAGCTCGCCGCTCTCGTCCACCGGCACGCCGGCCGCCGGCTCGTCCAGCAGCAGGATGCGCGGCCGCGCGGCCAGCGCCAGGGCGATCTCGAGCAGCCGCTGCTTGCCGTAGGCCAGCTCGGCCACCGGCACGTTGGCCAGTGCGCCCAGGCGCAGCCGGTCCAGCAATGCATGGGCTTCGTCGAACGCCGCCTTGCTGCGGCCGAAGGGCCGCCACCAGGTCGCCCCCTGCCCTTCGCGCTCGTGGATGGCCAACACCACCGAGAGCAGCGGCGTGAGGCTGGGGAACAGCGTGTTGATCTGGAAGGTGCGCGCCAGGCCGCCGCGTGCGCGCCGGTCCGCGGGCCAGCCGGTGATGTCCTCGCCGTTCATGCGAATGCTGCCGGCGCTGGGCCGATAGATGCCCGTCAGCAGGTTGATCAGCGTGGTCTTGCCGGCGCCGTTGGGCCCGATCAGGGCCTGGCGTGCGCCGGGCTCCAGCGACAGGCCGACGTCGGCCACGGCCTGGAATGCGCCAAAGCTGATGCCCAGGCCCTGCGTCTGCAATGCGGTCATGGCGCCCTCCCCGCCCTGCGGCATGCGCTGCGCACGCCGTGTTGGGTCACGGCGCTCATCGTGCCTGCTCCCTCGTGCGGATGCGGCGCGACAGCGCGCCCATGATGCCGCCGCGGCCCAGCATCACGGCCGCGATCAGGAAGATGCCGAGCCAGAACATCCAGTACTCCGGATTCATGTCGGCGAACCAGTCGTGCACGAGCATGTAGACGATCGCGCCGACCAGGCCGCCATACAGCCGGCCCGTGCCGCCGAGCACCAGGATGATCAGGATCTCGGCCGAGCGGTTGAAGCCGATGGACTCGATGCCCACGAACTGCGTGGTCTGCGCCAGCAGCGCGCCCGCCACGCCGGCCACCGCTGCCGAGAAGGCGTAGGCCATGCGCAGCCGTGCCTCCACCGGCGTGCCGATGGCCAGCATGCGCTTGCGGTTGTCATGGATGCCGCGCAGCGCCAGGCCGAAGGGCGAGCGCAGCACCAGCCGCACCAGCATGAACATCGCCAGCACGACGGCGAAGGCGTAGACGAAAGCGGTCTTGCCGAAGAGGTCGAACGCGAACACGCCGAGGACCGGCTTCACCTCCATGCCCTGCAGGCCGTCGGTGCCGCCCGTGATGCCCGAGAGCCGGTTGGCCAGCTCGGCCAGCAGCACGCACACGCCGATCGTGATCATCAGCCGCGTGAGGTCGGCACCGCGCACGATCAGGTAGCTCAGCAGGTAGCCGAGCACGCCCGCCACGACCAGTGCGGCCAGGAGGCCGCTGAAGGGCTCGCCCCAGCCGTGCTTGGCCAGCAGCCCTGCGGTGTACGCGCCCGCGCCGAAGAAGGCCGCGTGGCCCACGGTGAGGATGCCCGCATAGCCCAGCGCCATGTCCAGCGCCACGGCGAAGAGCCCGAAGATCAGGATCTGGCTGAGCAGCGTGAGGTGGTTGGGCGCGATGAAGTAGCTCGCGGCCAGCAACAGCCAGAACGCGATTTCGGCCGCGCGCAACTGGCCCGGCGAGAGGGTGATGGCTTTCATGCGAGCCCCTTCTTGGGAACGATGCCGTTCGGGCGCAGCAGCAGCATTCCGATCATGAAGACGTAGATCAGGAAGACGCCCGCCTCGGGCAGGTAGTACTTGCCTGCCACGTCGACCACGCCGACCAGCAGCGCGGCGATGAAGGGCCCGGTCACGGTGCCGGCCCCGCCCACGCAGACCACGATCAGGAAGTACACCAGGTACTTGAGCGGGAAGGAGGGCTCCAGGCCCAGCATGCCCAGGCTCAGCGCGCCGCCCAGGCCCGCCAGCCCGCAGCCCAGCGAGAAGGTCAGGAAGAACAGCCGCTGCACGTGGATGCCCGTGCCGCCGGCCACGCGCTGGTTGTCGACGGCCGCGCGCACCATCGCGCCGTAGCGCGTGCGGTTCATCAGCTGCAGCAGCAGGACCAGCGTCGCCACGCCGCAGACGATGAGGAACAGCCTGTAGCGGCCCAGTTCAACGCCCGCGAAGGAGAACTGCCCCTGAAGCGCAGGCGGCAGGTGGAAGGGCAGCATGGTCGGCCCGAAGAAGTAGGTCAGCGCGGCGATCGACACGAACACCACGCCGATCGACAGCAGCACCTGGTCCAACGGGTGCGCACGGTACAGCCGGCGGTAGAACACGACCTCGAGCACGGCGCCCAGCAGCGCCGCGGCCACGAAGGCCGCCACCAGGGCCAGCCCGTAGGGCACGCCCAGCCGATTCATGAGCACCGCCGCCGCGTACCCGCCCACGACCGCGAAGCTGCCGTGCGCGAGGTTGACGAAGTTCATCAAGCCCATGGTGATGGACAGGCCCACCGCCATGAGGAACAGGAGCATGCCGTAGGCCACCCCGTCGAAAAGGACGATTCCCATTGGATTCCCGATGCGAGGCGAGGGGCGCCCTGCGTGCGCCCCGTGCCGGAGTCAGCGCCCGGTGGGCGCAAGCGTCACTTGGCTTCCTTGGCCGGGTCCTTGACGCGGTCGAACTTGTCGAACTCCACGTTGACCAGCTTGCCGTTGACCTTCTCGGTCTTGCGGATGTAGACCGTCTGCACGATGTCGCGCGTGGCGGCATCGATCTCGATCGGGCCGCGCGGGCTCTCGAAGGCCAGGCCCTTGAGAGCGTCCATCACCTTGTCGCCATCCGCATTGCCGCCGGTCTTCTTGAGGGCCAGGTCGATCGCGGCCATGGCGTCGTAGGCCGTCACGGCGAAGTAGCTCGGACGCAGGCTCGTGCCGAACTGCGCCTCGAAGTCCTTCACGAACTTCTGGTTCTTGGCCGAGGGATGGGCATAGGAATAGTGGTGGCTGGTCACCAGGCCCAGGGCGACGTCGCCGGTGGCGTCGAGGTAGCTGTCGTCGGTGGCTTCGCCGGTGGCGTAGAGCTTGATGCCGGCCTCGTCCATGCCGCGCTCCTTCCACACCTTCAGGAAGGCGGGCGGCATCACGCCCGAGGGGAAGAAGAAGAACACGGACTGCGGCTTGGCGTCCTTGATGCGCTGCACGTAGGCCGAGAAGTCCGGGTTGTTCATCGGCGTGCGCAATTCGCCGACCACCTTGCCGCCGCCGCCCTCGAAGGCCTTCTTGAAGGCCGTGAGCGAGTCCGTGCCCGAGGCGTAGTCGGCCACCACCACATAGGCTTCCTTGGTGCCGTTGCGCAGCATCCAGCGGGCCATCGGGTCGGACACCTGCTGCACCGTGAACGACAGCCGCGCGACATAGGGCGAGCTGGTCGTGATGGCCGAGGACGAGGCGTTCATGACCACCGTGGGAATCTTGGCCTGCGTCGCCACCGCAGCGACCGCGTACGCGTTGGGGCTGAAGTCCAGGCCGGTCAGGATCTGCACCTTGTCGCGCACGACCAGTTCCTGCGCGATGCGCTTCGCAGCGTCCGGGGCGGGCCCGGCCGTGTCCTTCTTGATGACCTCGACGGGCCGGCCGGCGATCTTGTTGCCGTGCTCCTTGAGGTACAGCGCGACGCCGGCGTCGAACTGGCGCCCGTAGTCGGCGTAGGGGCCGGAATAGGTGCCGATCAGGCCGATCTTGAGGGCGTCCTGGGCGTGCGCCGCGCCGGCAACGCAGGCCAGCGCCGCGACGGCCAGGAGAGTACGTTTGGTCATCTTCATCGTGGAACTCCGTGGGAAGAACTCAGCCCGCAGGCCGGGGAATGGAAAAAGGCTTGAGGTCGCTGGCCGGATCGGCCAGCACCTCGACGGGGATGGGAGCACCCTGGGCGATCAGCTTGCGGGCCAGCATGTGCTCGGCCGGACGGTTGACCGAATGGGCCGCGGAGACGCGGCCCTCGCGCAGGTAGAACAGGGTGAAGCGGTGGTCGGCGGGCGTGCCGCGCAGCACGGCTTGGTCGCCCGGCGCAGGCAGCCCCGCCATCTGGAACTTCAGATCGTGCTGGTCGCTCCAGAACCAGGGCACGGCCGTCAGCGGCTGCGGCTGGCCGACCAGCACCGACGCCGCGGCGCGCGCGCCGTCGTTGGCAGCCTGGATGGATTCGAGCCGCATGCGCACCGTGCCCGGTGCTGCGGCGGACGGCAGCGCCATGTTGGCGACGTCGCCGGCTGCCAGCACCCCCGGTGCGCTGGTGCGGCCCAGCGCATCGACCAGGATGCCGCCCTCGCATGCGATGCCCGCCGCCTCGGCCAGCTCCACATTGGGCAGCACACCGATGCCCAGCACCACGAGGTCGCATTCGAGCTGGCGTCCGTCGTCGAGGCGCACCGCCGCCACATGGCCCTGCGCGTCGCCCACGAGGGCCACGACGCCCCGCCCGAGTTCCAGCGTGACGCCGCGTGCGCGATGCGCATCCGCCACGTAGTCGGACATGAACGCGGGGAAGCTGCGCGCGAGCAGGCGCGGCTGGCCTTCGACCACGGTGACGCTGGCCCCGGCGCCCGTGAGCGCGGCCGCCACCTCCAGCCCGATGAAGCCGCCGCCGATGACGCAGGCCCGCCGGCTGCGGCCCAGCGCCGCCTGCACGGCAACGGCATCGTCCAGCGTGCGCAGCTGGTGCACGCCATCGAGATCGGCACCGGGCACGGGCAGCGGCCGGCAGCGCGCGCCGGTGGCGAAGGCGAGCCAGCCGTAGTCCAGCGCGCGGCCGTCGGCCAGTTGCACGCGCTGCGACGACAGATCGACGTTGGTGACGCGCGTGCCCAGGCGCAGGTCGATGCCCTGCTGGGCATAGAAGTCCGGACCGCGCAGCGCGAGCTGGTCGGCGGCAGTCTTGCCGGCCAGCAGGCCCTTGGACAGCGGCGGGCGCTGGTACGGCGCGTGGTGCTCGTCTCCGAGCAGCATGATCGGCGCCTCGAAGCCCAGCTCGCGGGCGGACGCCGCGAGCTGCACTCCCGCATAGGAGGCGCCGACGATGACCAGGGCGTCGGCCATCAGACCTGCGTCTCCGGCACGCGCACCGTGAGGCCGTCGAGCTCCGCCGTCACGGGGATCTGGCAGCTGAGCCGGCTGTTGGGCGCGCGCTCGCTGGCCGTGCCGTCCAGCAGTTCGTCCTCCATCTCGTCCGGCGGTGTGAGCCGGCCCAGGAAGGCCTCGTCGACGTAGACATGGCAGGTCGCGCAGGAGCAACTGCCGCCGCACTCGGCGTCGATGCCGCGGATGTTGTGCTGGATGGCGGTTTCCATCACGCTGGCGCCGGTCTTGGCCTCGACGCTGCGCGTGCTGCCGTCCTTGAGGATGTAGTGGATCGTGGGCATGGGAATCTCGGACCTTGTCGGCGGTCAGAACATGTCGAAGTACTCGCGGTGCTCCCACTCGGTGACTTCGAGGTTGAAGCGCGCGATCTCGGCCTGCTTGATGTGGCAGTAGTAGTCGACGAAGTCCTGTCCCAGCCCGTCGACGAGCGCGGCGTCCGCCTGCAGGGCGGCCAGCGCGGCATCGAGCGTGCGGGGCAGTTCCTCGGCCGGCGTCTCGTAGGGCGCGTCCGCCGACGGGCCGGGATCCAGCCCGCGCTCGACACCGTCCAGGCCCGAGATGAGCTGCGACGCGAGGTACAGGTAGGGATTGGCCGTCGGCTCGCCGATCCGGTTCTCGATGCGCGACGCCTCGTCGCCCGGCGCCCCGAGCACCCGCAGCATGGCCCCGCGGTTGTCCTGCGCCCAGATGGCGCGGTCGGGCGCGAGCGAGAACGGCCGGTAGCGCCGGTAGCCGTTGAGCGTCGGGCTCGCCAGCGCGGCGGCACCGCGGGCGTGGGCCTTCAGGCCGGCCAGGTAGTGCATCCCCAGCGGACTCAGCGCGGCTGTCTCGTCGCCGGTGGCCTCGGGCATGAAGGCGTTGTCGCCGCCCTTCGCGTGGCGCAGCGACTGGTGCAGGTGCCAGCCGCTGGACATGACGCTCGGAATGCGCGGGCGGCACATGAAGGTGGCGTGGTAGCCATGGCGCTGGCAGATCTGCTTGATCGCACTGCGCAGCAGCACCATCGTGTCGGCAGGCGCCATGCCCGCCGTGGGGCCGAACACCAGCTCGAACTGGCTCGGGCCGAACTCGATCTCCAGCGAGTGCAGCGGCAACCCCAGCGCCTGGAGCTGGGTGCGCAGCAACTCCATGAGCGCGTCGACGCGGTCGTAGCGCAGCTCGGTCAGGTACTGGTGGCCGTGGGTGAGCAGCGAGACGGCCGGTGGCGTGCCCGGCTGGCCCGCGTCGGCCAGGCGCATCTGCGCATCGTCGAGCTTGAAGACGTGGAACTCGACCTCCAGACCGGCCACGAATTCGAGGCCGCGCGCGGCCAGCCGGTCGATCGAGCGCCGCAGGATCCGCCGCGTGTCGAAAGGGCAGTGCCGGCCGTCCTTCATGAACGCATCGCACAGCACCCAGCCGGTGCGCGGCGCCCAGGGCAGCATGCGGAAGGTGGACGGGTCGGCCAGCACGGTGAAATCGGCGCCGCCCTGCAGCCCCTCCAGCGCGAAGCCCCCGCCGGCCGAGAACACGGGAAACACCGAGCGGTGCGAGGTGTCCTTGGCCAGCAGCGTGGTCGTGAGGTTCACGCCCCGCGCCAGCGCGCCCCGGGCGGCTTCGGCGACCAGGGTCTTGCCGCGCAGCACACCGTGCTGGTCGGCCCACGCGAAGCGCAGCACGTCGAGCTCGCCCGCGTCGATGCGCCCGACGATCTCGCTCGCCTGGGCCTGCTGTTCGTCGCTCCAGAGACCGAAGCGTTCGGCGAAGGTGCTCATCTCAGACCGCCAGGCGGGCCGAGGCCCAGTCCGATGCCTGCCGGCGGGCCAGGTCGGCCTCTTCGCAGTAGCTGGCGGCCTTGTCGGCCGCCGCGACGCCGTCGATGGACGGCGGCCCCGTCAGCGTGCCGGCGTCATGCGCGGTGGGCTGCATGGGCAGCGCCTCGCCCGCCTGCGCCGCCTCGATGGCCTTCACCAGCATCCGGCGGTACAGCATGATGCCCTTGTCGGTGGTGCCGAGGTGCTCGCGCGTGCGGTCCTGGATCGGCCCCATCGATTCGCAGGCCCACTGGTCGTGCACGTTGATGTCCTCGCCCATGCCGGTGTAGGTCTGCTTCAGTTGCTCCTCGACGCTGTAGCCGTACTCGTTGCGCTTGTTCTTGCGCGAGGTGTACAGCGGCAGCTCGATGGTCTTCAGGCGCTGCTCGCGCATCTGCGCCTTGTCCACCGGGCCGGTGAAGCTGGTGAAGATCGCATACCAGTAGCAATGCGTGTCGTCCACGGGCACATGCCACTGCGAGATCGTCATCTCCGAACTCATCGGGATCACGAAGGCCTGCGGGAAGACGACGTTCGTCACCCGCACGTGCGTCTGCGCTTCGGAGAGCTTGCGCAGCGTGGTCAGCTTCATGCCGTAAGGCGCGGGCTCGGCGGCGATGTCGGGCCGGTCGTATTCGCGCAGCACCTGGGTGATGGCCAGGTCGGAGTCGGCCGAGGCGCCGCGGAACTGCTTGCCGTAGCTTTCGGAGGTGTCCTCGTCCTCGTAGAAGCGATGCAGGAAGGACGCGTGCGCCGGGTCCATGCCCACCTCGAGCGCCTGCAGCCAGTTGCACTCCCACAGGCCCTTGAACGCGAAGGTGTGGCTGTCGGGCGCGACGAAGCAATCGAACTCGGGAAAGGCCGGCGGCTCACCCTCGCCGATGTACGCGAAGACGATGCCGCTTCGCTCCACCACCGGGTAGGCGCCCTGGCGGATGCGCGTGCACAGCTTGCTGCCCGCGGGCTCGGCCGGCGTCTCCAGGCATTGGCCGGTCGCATCGAACAGCCAGCCGTGGAATGCGCAGCGCAGTCCGCCGTTCTCGAGCCGGCCATAGGCCAGGTCGGCGCCGCGGTGGGGGCAGTCGCGGTCGAGCAGGCCGAGACGGCCGGACTCGTCACGGAACAGGACGAAATGCTGGCCCATGAGTTGCACCGGGCGCAGCGGGCGCGGCCCGCGCAACTCCTCGGACAGGGCCACGGGCTGCCAGTAGCGGCGCAGCAGGGTGCCAGCCGGCGTGCCGCGTCCGACGCGGGTGATGAGATCGTTCTGTTCGGCGCTGATCATCGTGAAGCTCCAAGCCTTTCAGTCAATGCATTCAGTTGTATGCAATGGGATGCATTGTCGCGAAAAGTGATTCTGCGTCAAACGATTTTTGCGGGAGATCAATGCACTATTTCGATACATGGCGCACTGAAACGGCCAGAATTCCAAAGTCACCGTGGTTTTCACCTATTGATGCATGCATGATCCAGGCCAGCAGAAACATCATGCGTGCATACTTCGACGCACCTAGAATTTCTTCCGCTCATTGCATACAAGGAGAGCCATGGATTCCCAACAGTCTCGTGTCCTGGTTCGACTGCGCGACCTCATCCTCAAGGGCGAGTTCGGCCCCGGCGAGCGGCTTGCAGAAATCCCCCTGGCCGAGAAGCTGGGCGCTTCACGCACGCCCGTGCGTCTCGCACTCACGAGCCTGGAGCACGAGGGCCTGATCGAGCCCTCGCCCGCCGGCGGCTACCAGATGCGGCGCTTCACCTCGCAGGAGATTGCGGATGCGATTCGCGCACGAGGCGTCATCGAAGGCTTTGCGGCCCGCCTGCTGGCGGAAGACGGCGCGCCCCGCCAACTGCTGCGCGAACTGCACGAGTGCCTGGATGAAGGCGACAAGGTCGTGAACAAGCCCACGATGGAGTTGGACGATTACGCCGGCTATGTGGAGATGAACGACCGCTTCCATGCCCTCATCATCCAGGGCTGCGGCAACGCGTCCGTCCGGCGCATCATGGAGATGCTCGACAGCCAGCCCTTCGCGGCGCCCAGCGCCATGCTGCCCATGCAGTCGTCGATGCGCGAAGGCCAGCAGTGGATGCAGCAGGCCCATCGCACCCACCACGCGCTGGTGCAGGCGATCGAACGGGGCCAGGGCTCGCGGGCCCAGGCCCTCGGCGAGGAGCATGTGGAGATCGCCCGCATGAACCTCGACTACGCGCTCGAACGCCCGGAGCTGGCGGCCGAACTGATGCCCGGCATGAAACTGGTGGCGGGCCGCGGCCGCTGAGCGTTCGTGCGGGCCCTGCCGCCCGCCTCTCAACGCGCCGAAGTCAGCGCAGCAAATCCTCGATCACTTCCCATTCCTCGGCCGTCACCGGCGTGATCGACAGCCGGTTTCCCCGCTGCAGCAGCCGCATGTCGGCCAGCGCGGGAACGGCGCGCAGCTCGGGCAGGCCCAGCAGGCGTGTCTTGCGCAGGGCCTGCACGTCGAGCAGGAGCCAGCGTGGATCGTCGGGTTTCGACTTCGGGTCGAAGTACGGTGAGCCCGGCTCGAACTGCGTGGGGTCGGGCTTCACGCCGCTGGCCACGCGCGCGATGCCGGCAATGCCCGGTTCGGGGCAGCTCGAGTGGTAGAACAGCACGCCGTCGCCCACCCGCATGGCGTCGCGCATGAAGTTGCGCGCCTGGTAGTTGCGCACGCCGGTCCAGGGGACGGTGCGCTCGGGCGCGGCCATCGCGTCGTCGATCGAGCATTCGTCGGGCTCGGACTTCATCAGCCAGTACTGCTTCGCGGTCATGCCCGAATTGTGCGGGCGAGCCGCGTCACGCGCGTTGCAGCAGCACCGGCACCGACGACACCAGCAGCGCCAGCCCCGACACGGTGAGCAGCCCCAGCACGATGCGGCGGAAGGCCAGTTCGCTCAGGCCGATGTACAGCCGCGCACCCAGCAGCACCGGCACCAGCACGCAGACGGCCACCAGCGCGAGCATCGGCAGCATCGCCACCGTCACGTTGCCGGCGCCGGCCTGCAGCGTGAAGGCCACCGCCAGCATCGACAGGTTGAAGTTCTGGATCACCGAACGCTGCGCGTCGCGCGCCATGCCGCGCAAGGTGCACCACAGCGTGGGGATCGGCCCGGTGAAGCCGCCGACGCCGCCACAGATGCCGCCCAGCAGGCCCGACACCGCATCGGCGATGCGGCCACCCCAACGCACCTGCGACAGGTTGCGCGCGAAGAGCATCGCCAGGCACCAGGGCACGAGCATGCCGCCTAGGCAGGCCTTGAAGAGCACGATGTCCAGCCGCGGCAGCAGCCACACCCCCAGCGGCACGCCGAGCACGCCGCCGAACACGAAGGGCATGAGCGCCCGCCCGTCGAACCCGCGCCGCACGGTGGCCGCGGCGATCACCTGGCCGGTGAGCGCGCCGAAGGTGGAGAGCACGGCCGCGAGCTTGGGCTCCAGCCCCCATGCCCAGAAGGACATCGCGACCAGACCGAAGGCGAAGCCCGACAGCCCCTGCACGAAGCCGGCCACGCCGGCGCCGACCGCCACCAGCAGATAGACGGGGAGGCCCTCCGCCACGCGTCAGCCCGGCGGCACCCGGCGGTGGATGCCATGCCAACGCGGGCCACTTCTGCCGTTGCGGCGAGCCACGCCGGCCACCTCGGCGTGACGGCGATGCGACCGACCGCAGCCGCGCATCAAGCCGGCACCGCCGGCAAGGCCTCGCGCCGGGCACGGCGCACGTTGAAGGCACTGGCGATCAGCACGCCCTGCACCAGCGCCAGGCCGACGATCACGCTGGTGTACTGGCCGGCGTCCATCAGGCGGCCGAAGATCAGCGGCGCCACCGCCTGGCCGATGTCCAGCCCGGCATACACCACGCCATAGACGCGCCCGGTGGCATTGGCCGGCGTCGAGCGCTTGACCAGCAGGTCGCGCGATGGGCCCGCGATGCCGGAGGCGAAGCCCATGGCGCCGAAGAGCACCGGCACCACCATGGGCGGGAAGTCGGCCAGCGCCATCACCAGCGCGAACGCGGCAGCGATGCCGAAGCCGATGCCCACGATGCGCTCGCAGCGCGACGGGTCCGACGCCAGGAAGCCGCCCACCACCATGCCGACCGAGCTGGCCACCATGTAGACGGTGAGGCAGATCGCCACCAGCGCCACCGGCACCGCATGCAGCTTGCCGGCCGCCACCGGCGCGAAGGTCTGCACGACGCTGATGACCATGGCGTAGAAGAAGAAGAAACCGAAGCACATCCACACCGCCGGGATGCGCAGGAAGTCGAACTCGCCGCCCGCCGGTGCCGCGGCGCCCTGCCCGGTCGCCTTCTGCACCGCCTTCACGTCCAGGGCCAGCGCACCGCGGTTGAACCACAGCACCACCAGCACCGCCAAGGCCAGCACGCCCGCCGAAGCCAGCGCCACGCGCCAGCCGTAGGCGATGGCGATCGGCACCACGAAGGCCGGCGCCAACGCCCAGCCCAGGCTGCCGGTGATGCCGTGCACGCTGTAGGCATGGCCCAGGCGCGTCGGCGCCACCTTGCGGTTGAAGAGCGTGTAGTCGACCGGGTGGAACACCCCGTTGCCCACGCCCGCCAGCACCGCGCAAGGCAGCATCGCCCAGTAGTTGGGCGCCATCGCGTAACCGAAAGCGGCCAGCCCCAGGCAGCCCAGGCCGACGAAGAGCACGGGCCGAGGCCCCATCTTGTCGACGATGAAGCCCGACGCCGCCTGCACCGCGCACGAGACGACGAAGAACACCGTGAGCACCGCGCCCAGCTCGGTGTAGCTGACGTTGAAAGCGTCCTTCAGCCACGGGAAGAGCGGGGCGAGGATCAGCTGGCTGAAGTGGCTGATGCCGTGGGCCAGCCCGACCAGCCCGATCAGCGAAGCATCGGAGCGGAAGGTGGACGAGGCGGGTGCGGAGGTGTCGGATGAAGCGGACATGGGCGGTCGTCGGAAGAAGCTGTACCGATGCTAGACGGCCCGTCTGCGTCAGAATAGCGACACCTTGCCAACATTTGCCGGAAACCAGCCACGCCGCCCCGGCAGGGCGAATCACGGAGCCCGCACATGCCGACTGCGCTCGATCATTTCCCTGCCGCCGCGGATGCCGACGCGCCGGCGGCCCCGCCCGAATCCGGCCGCGCGCGCCGCGGCGCCTCGCCCGGCAGCCTTCAGGCCCCGACCACCAGCGTCGGTCCACTCACGCCGCACCTGTATGCGCCTGACGCCATGCGGCCCCTGCGTGCCAAGGAGCATTTCCTGCGGGCCGACACCTTCGTCGAGCTGCACCAGCACCCTTGGCCGCAGCTTACCTTCTCGACCCGCGGCGTGATCCGCCTGAGCACCGCCGACGGCAGCTACATCGTGCCGCCCTCGCGCGCGCTGTGGGTGCCGGCCGATGTGCCGCACAGCATCACGCTGATCGAGGATGCCGAGTTGCGCACCGTCTACCTGCACAGCTGGCTGGGCCCGGCGTGGGAGCGCTGCGAGGTGCTGGAGATCAGCCCCCTGCTGCGCGCGCTGATGCTGGCGCTGGACACCACCCCCGACGGCCTGCCGCCGGCCGACGCGCACGCCGCTCAGCGCGAGCGCTGGATCGCACCGCTGCTGGTCGACGAGCTGGAGCGTGCCACGCAGATCCGCATCGACGTGCCGCTGCCCGCCGACAAGCGCCTGCGCCAGCTGTGCGAGGCGCTGCTGCGCAACCCGGCCGACCGAGCCACCCTGGCCGAGCGCGCCGCCACCATCGGCGCGAGCGAGCGCACGGTGGCGCGCCTCTTCCGCGACCAGTTGGGCATGAGCTGGCAGCAATGGCGCCAGCAGGCCGTGCTGGCGCACGCGTTGCCGCTGCTGGCGCGCGGCATGGCGGTGAGCCAGGTCGCGTCGGCCAGCGGCTACGCGACCGACAGCGCCTTCTGTGCCATGTTCAAGGCGGCGACCGGGCAATCGCCCACGGCCTTTCAACATAAAAAGAAGCCATAGCGCTCGTCCCGCTTTCGCGGGCAGCTACATTTTTCATAGCAAACCGATCTGTCGCCACGCCTGAAGGAGTCCCCGATGCCCCGCTCGCTTCGCCCATCCCTGCGAATTCCCGCAGCCGCCGCCCTCGCGCTCGCCGCGGCGCTCGCCACCCCGGCCCATGCCAACAAGCTCATGGACGCGATGAAGGACCAGCTCGCCAACTCGGGCATCGGCAATTCGCTGCCCGCCATCGGCGCCAACACCGCCGGCAACGCGGCCGGCGTGATCCAGTACTGCGTGAAGAACAACTACCTGAACGCCGCCAGCGCCAACGGCATCAAGGACAAGCTCCTGGGCATGGTCACCGGCCAGAAGCCGCAGCAGACCGGCTACGCCAACGGCGCCAAGGGCCTGCTGATGGGCAGCGACGGCCAGTCGCTCAACCTGAAGGGCCTGTCGGGCAAGCTGAAGGAGAAGGCCTGCGACTACGTGCTGAAGAAGGCGAGCTCGCTGCTCTGATGCGACCCGCGGGTGCTGGCATGCACGTCGACCTGGTGTCCGGGAGCCAGCACGAGTCGCTTGTCGACCTGCTGGTCGAATTGCACGCGTTCTACAACCTGGGCGCCGCGGTGACGCGCGAAGCCGTGCAGTCGCACCTGGTCGACCGGCTGCTCGCGCCGGGATCGCCGCAGCAGCTGGCCGTCGCCTCGATGGACGGCGGTGACGTCGTCGGCCTGGCCGCATTCGGCTTCGTCCATTCGCTGGTCGACTTTGACCCCGCGCTGCGGCAGCACTGCCAGCTCAAGGAGCTCTACGTGAGGGCCGGCCACCGCAGCACCGGCGTCGGGCGCGCCTTGATGGCCTGGCTTGCACGGCACGCCGCCGATCACGGATGCCACCGCATCGACTGGCCGGTGAAGGCGACGAACCTGCGCGGCATCGCCTTCTACGAGAGCTTGGGCGCGCGGCGGGTGGCCGATCGGCTGAGCTACCGGCTGGTGAGGCCGGCACTGGACCGGCTGGAGGACGACGGCTGAGCGCCGGCCTTCCGCTCGCCGCCGACCTCAGCTCGGCGTCTTCGGCCGGTGCAGCGCGCAAAGCTTGTTGCCGTCCGGATCGCGCACGTAGGACAGGTACATCGCGCCGAGCTTGCCCTCGCGCAGGCCGGGCGGCTCCTCGATGGAGGTGCCGCCATGCGCGACCGCCACGTCGTGGAACTCGGTGACCTGCTCGGGCGAGCTGCATTTGAAGCCGATGGTGCCGCCGTTGGCCCCGCAGGCCGATTCGCCATTCAGCGGCTCGCTGATGCAGAAGCTGGCGCCCTCGTGGCGGTAGAAAAGGCGCGTCTGGCCGGTGAGGTTCTGGTTGCGCACCGGCTCGCCGGCGCCGATCACGGCGAGCACCGCGTCGTAGAAGCGCTTGGAGCGCTCGATGTCGTTGGACCCCACCATCACATGGCTGAACATGGTTCTTTTGTCTCCGGTTATGAATCGGCGATGGTAAGTGCCGACCGCCTCCGCGCCTCGCCGGGCCCGGCCCATCCCGCACAATCGGCGACACCGCGCGGCCGGACCCTCCACACGCCGCCACACCTACGCCTTGGGCAAGAAGTGCCTGCAGCGCCTGTCCACCGGGCGCGGACAGCTATGAATTCGATCGCCACCGACACCGCCCGCCGCGAGCGCCTCGCGCGCTGGTTTCCCTTCCTGGGCTGGCCTCGCCCCGACCGCGCACTGCTCGTCAACGAAGCCTCGGCCGGCATCACCGTTGCGCTGATGGTGATCCCGCAAGGCGTGGCCTACGCGGCGCTGGCGGGCATGCCGCTGATCACCGGCATCTATGCGGCGTTGTTCCCGGCCCTGATCGCCGTGCTGTTCAGTTCCTCGGCCCGTCTCTCGGTCGGGCCCACGGCGCTGACCAGCCTGCTGGTGGGCGCGTCGCTGGCGCCGCTGGCGGTGCCGGGCAGCCGCGAGTGGGTGTCGCTGGCGGTGTGGCTCACGCTGCTGTCGGGCGCGATGCAGGTGCTGCTGGGCGCGGCGCGCTTCGGCTGGCTGCTGCGGCTGGTGAACTCGCCGGTGCTGATGGGCTTCACCCAGGGCGCGGCGGTGTTGATCACGCTATCGCAACTGCCCGCCCTGCTGGGCTTCACGGGCCGCAGTTTCGCGCAGGCGCTTCACGGGCCCGCGCCCGACTTCGTCGCCATCGCCTTCGGCCTGGGCAGCATGGCGGTGCTGTGGGCCGGCAAGCGCTTCACGCCGCGCTTTCCGACCACGATGGCGCTGGTCGCCCTGGCGGCGGCGCTGAGCTACGCCGCGCGCTATGCACTGCGCGGCGGCGCGGTGATCGGCGCCCTGCCCTCGGGCCTGCCGTCCTTCTACCTGCCGATGGGCTTGAGCTGGAACGAACTGGGCGCACTGCTGCTGCCGGCCTTCCTGGTCACGCTGGTGAGCTTCCTGGAGACCGCGTCGAGCGCCAAGGTCGACAACGCGCGCGCCGGCAAGCTCTGGAACGAGAACCAGGACCTGATCGGCCAGGGCCTGGGCAAGATCGCCTCGGGCCTCACGGAGTCCTTCCCCACCAGCTCGTCCTTCTCGCGCTCGGCGATCACGCTGTACGCAGGCGCCAAGTCGCAGTGGTCGACGCTGTTCAGCGTGGCGGTGGTCGCGGCCGCGCTGCTGTGGGCCATGCCGCTGCTGTACCACGTGCCGCAGGCGGTGCTGGCGGCCATCGTGGCCACGGCCACGCTCGGGCTGCTCAAGCCCTCGGCCTTCGTGGCGCTGTGGCGCATCTCGCGCATCGAGGCGGCCATCGCCTTCGGCACCTTCGTGCTGACCATCGCCACGGCGCCGTCGATCTACTGGGGCGTGCTGGGCGGCCTGCTGGCGGCGCTGGCGCACTACATGTACCGGCACCTGCACCCACGCATCGTCGAGGTGGGCCTGCACCCCGACGGCAGCCTGCGCGACCGCCACCTGCTGAGCCTGCCCGCGCTGGCACCGAACCTGTACGCGCTGCGCATGGATGCGGAACTGGACTTCGCCTCCGCCAGCACGCTGGAGCGCGCCATCACCTCCGCCGTGGCCGAGCGGCCGGGCCTGACCGACGTGTGCCTCTTCGCGCATCCGATCAACCGCGTGGACCTCACGGGCGCCGAGGTGTTCGGCAGCATCCGCCGCGCGCTCGAGAACCAGGGCATCCGCCTGCACGTGTCGGGCCTGAAGCTGCCGGCGATGCAGGTGCTGGAGCGCGCCGGACTGCTGCAGCCCGGGCCGCTGCTGTTCACCTACCGCACCGATTCGGAAGCGCTGGCGGCGCTGCGCCGCCGCGCCGCGGACTGAGCGCATGGGCACCGCCGACTTCCTGTTGTCCCTCGAGGTCCAGGAGCTCCTCAAGACGGCCTACGCCCGGCCCGCCGAGCCCTTCATGGCGAGTGACGTGGCCAAGGCTGGCCGCGCCGATCCGGCCGCCTTCGAGCTGGCCCTGCAGCATTTGCTCGCCCACCGCATCCTCCTGCCGGGCCCGGCGCCAGCGGACGGCGCCGACGGCGATGCCCGGCCGGTCACGTACCTGGCCAACACCGGCTTCGTGTTCTATACGGAACTGCGCCGCATGGCGCTGAAGTCCTTCGCGGCCGCGGAGCCGCTGCGCCAGATGCTGCGGGCCAAGTTCCGCCGCGCGGTGCGGCAGGCGTGGATCCTGGGCGAGAACGTCGGCGCCGGCACGGTCTCGGTGCTGATCGTCCACGGCGAGCAGATGCCCGATGCGGCCGAACTCGACGCCGCGCTGCGCAAGCTGCTGAAGTCGGGCCGCATGCGCATGCACCTGGAGGTGCAGGTGCTGTCGGAGGCCGCGTTCCGCAGGCAGCGGCAGATGGAGCCGCTCGCGAGCCGGCTGGCGGGCGACGGCTGCATCGAGCTGATCGCGCCCGACAAGGCCCAGCCCGATGCCGGGACGGCGCCACGCGGACTGCTGGAGCGCGCGCGGCAGCGGCTCGCGGCGCTCTCGGGCCGGCCCCGCTGAGGCGCCCTGCGCTCAGTCCTGCACGCGCCCGCGCAGCTTCTTGACCTCGGCGCGCTGCGTCTTGCCCTCGAGCCGCCGCCGCACGGACGCGCGGGTGGGCTTCGTGGCGCGCCGCGCGCGGGGCGGCACGGACACGCTGTCGACCAGGGCCTGCAGCCGGGCCAGCGCATCGGCCCGGTTGAGCTCCTGCGTGCGGTGACGCTGCGCCTTGATGACGACCACGCCCTCCTGCGTCAGCCGCGCGTCGCTCAGCGCCAGCAGCCGCGCCTTCACCGCCTCCGGCAACGAACTGGCCGCCACGTCGAAGCGCAGGTGCATGGCGCTCGACACCTTGTTCACGTTCTGCCCGCCCGCGCCCTGGGCCCGGATGGCGGTGAACTCGACGTCGCGCTCGTCGATCACGGTGAGGGTCATGGAATGCGGACTACCGGACGCAGAAAGAGAACCAAAGTCACGCAGAGGACGCAGAAGGATTCAAGAACATTTTGGATGTCTCTTTTGCGACCTCTGCGAAACCTTTGCGTCCTCTGCGTCCGGATGTCCGATCCCGCTTCAAACGCGCTCGAAGATCGCCGCGATCCCCTGCCCGCCGCCGATGCACATCGTGACCAGCGCGTAGCGGCCCTGCACGCGATGCAGCTCGGCGATCGCCTTCACGGTGATGATCGCGCCGGTCGCGCCCACGGGATGGCCGAGCGAAATGCCGGAGCCGTTCACGTTGACCTTGGCCGGGTCGAAGTCCAATTCCTTCATCACGGCGCAGGCCTGCGCGGCAAAGGCCTCGTTCGACTCGATCACGTCGAGGTCGCTCACCTTGAGCCCCGTGCGCGCCAGCACCTTGCGCGTGGCGGGCACCGGGCCGATGCCCATGTAGGCCGGCTCGACGCCCGCATGCGCATAGCCCACCAGGCGCGCCAGGGGCTTGAGGCCCAGCGCCTTGGCACGCGCGGCCTCGGCCAGCACCACGGCGCCCGCGCCGTCGTTGATGCCCGAGGCATTGCCGGCGGTGACGGTGCCGTTCTCCTTCTTGAAGGCGGGCTTCATGCCGGCCAGCACCTCGACGGTGGTCGAAGCCTTCACATGCTCGTCGGTGTCGAACACGACCACACCCTTGCGCGTCTTGATCTCGACGGGAACGATCTGCTCCTTGAAGCGGCCTGCGGCGATGGCGGCCGCGGCGCGGCGGTGGCTTTCGGCGGCCAGCGCATCCTGCTGTTCGCGCGTGATGCCGTGGCGCGCGGCCACGTTCTCGGCGGTGATGCCCATGTGGATCTTCTGCCAGGGGTCGTGCAGGATGCCCAGCATGTAGTCGACCAGCTGCACGTCGCCCATGCGCGCGCCGTAGCGTGCCGCGGTGTCGAAGTACGGGCCGCGGCTCATCGACTCGGAGCCGGCACCGATCGCCACCTCGCAATCGCCCAGCGCGATGGCCTGCGCCGCCGACACCACGGCCTGCAGGCCCGAACCGCACAGGCGGTTGACGTTGAAGGCCGGCGTCTCGATCGGGCAGCCGGCATCGATGGCGGCCACGCGGCTCAGGTAGGCGTCCTTGGTGTCGGTGGGGATGACGTTGCCCATCACCACATGGCCGACTTCGGCGGGCGCCACGCCGGCGCGTTCGATGGCCGCCTTGACGGCCGTGGTGGCGAGCTGGGTGTTGGGCACGTCCTTGAGCGAACCGCCGAAGGTGCCGATGGCGGTGCGGGCGGTGCCGACCACGAGGATTTCGCGAGGAAGCGACATGGGAACTCCTGGGTGAAACGCGCCGGCGACCGCTGGCCGCCGACGCAAGTGACGGGCGGGAACGGCGCACTCTACCGCGCTGCAGGCGCTTCGGCTTGCAGCGCCCGTCCCGTCAGGGACTGGCGCGACGCCGCCGGGCCCACGCCCCCGCAGGGGCGCCCCTCATTCGGCGATGTGCGGATTGGCGATCTGCTGCAGCGACTCGAAGATCAGACGGCGCGGCGCGACGCGCAGGCCGAGTTCCCGCTCGATCATGGCCACGGCCCGCGCGGCCAGCAGCGAATGCCCGCCGAGGTCGAAGAAGTTGTCGTCGCGGTGTATCTCGTCCACACCGAGCAGTTCACGCCACACGGCGGCAACGGTCTCTTCCTGCGGCGTCTGCAGCGGTGAGGCCTCGCGCGCCTCGGCCACGAGGTTCTCGGGCTCCAGCGCCGGCAGGGCCGCGCGGTTCACCTTGCCGTTGGGCAGTTGCGGCAACCGGTCCAGTGCGACGAAATGCTGCGGCACCATGTAGTCGGGCAACCGCGCGCGCAGGTGCTCGCGCAGGTCGGCCGCGCTGGCCGGGCTGCCCTCGTGCCGCACGTAGTAGGCGACCAGGCGCACGTCCGCCTCGCTGAGCGCGCGCGTCACGGCGACGCAATGCGCGAGGGCCGGATGGTCGAGCAGGGCGGATTCGATCTCCCCGAGCTCGATCCGGTGGCCTCGCAGCTTGACCTGGTGGTCGGCCCGCCCGAGATGCTCGAGCTGGCCGTCGTGGCGCCAGCGCCCGAGGTCGCCGCTGCGGTACATGCGCGCACCGGGCCGGTCGCCGAAGGGGTCGGGCAGGAAGCGTTCGGCGTTGAGCTCGGGCCGTCCCAGATAACCCGCGGTGACGCCCTCGCCGCCCACGTACAGCTCACCCGGCACGCCGATCGGACAGGGATGCCCGTGCGGGTCGAGCGCCCAGACGGTGGTATTGGCAATGGGCCGGCCGATGGCGATGCCCTGCCGCGGGTCGTGCACGCGCCAGGCGGTGGTCCACACCGTGGTCTCCGTCGGCCCGTAGATGTTCCACAGCTCGGCCATGCGCGCGGTGAGCTGTTCGGCCAGCACGGGCGGCAGTGCCTCGCCGCCGATCAGGCCGCGGAAGTGCGGGCCGCCTTGCCAGCCTGCCTCCAGCAGTTGGCGCCATGCCGAGGGCGTGGCCTGCAGCAGGGTGGCGCCCGAGCTTTCGAGCAGGGCGCGCAGCGCCGTGGCGTCCTGCGTCTGCGCCCACGAGGCGATCACCAGCCGGGCGCGTGCGCGCAGCGGCAGCAGCAGGTCGAGCACGGAGGGATCGAAGGACGGACTGGTCACGGCGACCAGGCAGTCCCCAGGCGTCAGGCCGGGCTCGCGCAACATGCCCTCGAGGAAGTTCACCACGCCGCGGTGCGGCACCATGACGCCCTTGGGCCGGCCGGTCGAACCGGAGGTGTAGATCAGGTAGGCCTCGTCGTGCTCGCCGGCATCCAGCGCGGCGTCGGGCGGCAACGGTGCACGGGCGGGCGCCCCCGGTCCGCCGGTGGCCTGCAGCCAATCGTCGACCCGCTGGGAGGGCACGCCCAGGCCGTCGACGATGCCTTCGCCCTCCTCGCCCGACAGCGCCAGGGCCAGGCCGGCGTCCTCGGCCATCATCCGCAGCCGTTCGAGCGGATAGGCTGGATCGAGCGGCACATAGGCGGCGCCCGCCTTGAGCACCCCCAGTTGCGCCAGCAGCATCTGCGGACTGCGGCCGATGCACAGGCCCACCCGCGCGCCGCGGGCGATGCCACGCTCGCGCAGGCGGCGCGCCAGGGCGTTCGACAGGCCGTCGATATCGGCAAAGCTGTAGCTGCGTCCGCCGGCATCGACCACCGCCTCGCGCGAGGCGATGGCGGCGTCGTCCAGCGCGAGGTAGCGCGGCACCACCGTCTCGGCCGGCAGCGCTGCACGCGCGCCGTTCCACGCGTGCAGCTGCGCGATCTGCGCAGGCGATGCGAGCTCGTGCGTCGACAGCGCTTGGGCAGGCCGCAGCAGCAGCCGCTCGGCCAGGCTGAGGAAGCTGTCGAGCAGGCGCGAAGCGGTGGCTTCGGTGTAGAGGTCGCTGGCGTAGTCCAGATGCACGCGGTGCGAGAACTCGGTGTCGATGTGCATCGACAGGTCGAACTGCACGGCGCGCCGCGCGAAGCCGAACTCCTCGATCTGCAGTTCCGTGAAGGACAGGTCGCCCACCGGCGCGTTGAGCACGTTGAAGAGCACGCGCACCGGACCCTCGGGCCGGTCGGTGCGGTCGTGGCCGAGCGCGTCGATCACCTCGTCGTAGGGCGCCTCCTGGTGGGCGAATGCGGCCATCGCCTCGCCCCGCACGCGTTTCACCAGCGCCTCGAAGCTGGGATCGCCCGACAGGTCGGTGCGCAGCACCAGCGTGTTGACCAGCGTGCCCACGAGGGCCTCCGCCTCGGTGCGTTGGCGGTTGGCGATCGGCACGCCCACGCCGATGTCCCCGCTGCCCGCGATGCGCGAGAGCAGCGCCGAGAACACCGACAGGTACAGCACGAATGGCGAAGCAGACGCCCGGCCGCCGAAGCGCGCGGCCGCCTCCCGCAGCCGCTGCGGCAAGGCCGCGGAGACGCGTGCGCCGCGGTGGCTGGCCAGGGCCGGCCGCACGAAATCGGTGGGCAGGTCCAGGTCCGGCAGGCCCTGCAGCCGTTCCCGCCAGTAGGCCAGGTGCGCGTGCCGGGCCTCGATGGCCTGCGCGCTGCGCTGCCAGGCGGCGTAGTCGCCGTACTGGATGGCGGGCGGCGTGCCGTGCGGGACGCGGCCGGCGCGCAGCGCTTCGTAGGCGGCCAGCAGCTCGCGCATCAGCAGCGAGACGGCCCAGTTGTCGGTGATGGCATGGTGCGCGACCCACACCAGCACGTGCTCCTGCGGCGCCAGGCGCACCACGGTGAACCGGTGCAAGGGCGCCTGGGCAAGGTCGAAGACGTGCACGGCGCGCTCGGCAATCACCGCGCGGGCCTTCTCCAGCCGCGCGGCTAGCGGCAGCGCGGCGAGATCGATCCATTCGACCGGCACCGACAGCGCGGGCAGGATGCGCTGCATCGGCTCGGCCGCCTCGGCCACGAGCGCGGTGCGCAGGCCTTCGTGGCGCCGGACCATCGCATCGACGGCGCCCTGGCACAGCGAGCGATCGAGCGCCCCGCGAAGATGCAGGGCGATCGGCACGTTGTAGCCGGTCGAATCGGGCTCGAAGCGCTGAATGATCCACATGCGCCGCTGCGACAGCGACGCCGGCAGGTCCGCGCCGCGCGGCACCTTGGCCATCGGCGGCGCGGCGTCCGGCGTGCCGGCCCCCTGCTCGGCCTGCCATTGCGCGACCCACGCGGCCTGGGCCGCCACGGTGCCGAGTTCGAACACCTCGCCCAGCGGCGGCTGGGCGCCGAAGCGGTCGCGGATGCGCGAGAACACCTGCGTCATGCGCAGCGAGTTCCCGCCGAGTTCGAAGAAGTCGTCCAGCACCCCGAAGGCGCCGTGGCCCAGCACCTGGGCCCACAGCGCGTGGATGGCCGATTCGGTCGCGTCGCGCGGGGCGGTGCGCTCGACAGCACCCGCTTCGTCGGCGGCGAGCTTTGCTTCGGCAGCATCCGCTTCGAGGCGTGTGTGACCGATCCAGTCCAGCGTACCCGCGAGGTAGGCCTCGCGTGCGCGGCTGCGCTGGATCTTCCCGCTGGACGTGCGGGCCAGCGTGCCGGCGCGCACGAGCGCGAGCGCCTGCAGCGCGACGCCGTGTTCGCGCGCCACCGCACGGCGCACGGATTCGAAGATGGCATCGGTGTCCGGCTCGCGGTGCCGGCGTTCGAGCTCCAGCACCAGCACGGCGCCCTCGCCCCATTCGGTGTCGACCGCGAAGGCCGCGCTGTGGCCCACGCGCAGCTGCGCATGGGCCTGCTCGGCCGCCCACTCCAGATCCTGCGGATAGTGGTTGGCCCCCTGGATGATGATCAGGTCCTTGAGGCGGCCGGTGACGACGATCTGCCCCTGATGCACGGCGCCCAGGTCGCCGGTGCGCAGGAACGGGCCGCGCCCATTGGCCAGGCGGGCGCCGAAGGTCGCTTCCGTGGCTTCGGGCTGCCGCCAGTAGCCGAGGCCGACGCTCGGGCCGCGGACCCACAACTCGCCCACCTCGCCCGCCGGCAGCTCCACGCGGCGATCGGGATCGACCACCAGGCACAGCGACTCGCCCAGGGCCTGCCCGCAGCCGACCAGGCGCTGGGCCGGCGCACCGGTGGACGGCGCGACCCGGCCTGCGCGCAGGTGGGCGGCGTCGACATCGAAGATGCGCGGCGCCGAGGGCCGCGACGGGCCGCTCACGCCCAACACCGATTCGGCCATCCCGTAGAAGGGCATGAAGGCTTCGGGACGCAGGCCGGCCGGCTGCAGCGCCTCCAGCAGCGCCTCGACCGTCTCGGCACGGATGGGCTCGGCGCCGCAGCTGAGGCTGACCAGGCTGTCGAGTCGGAACGAAGGCGCCGTACCGTCGCCCAGGGCGCTCAGGCACAGCCGCAGCGCCGAGTCCGGCGCCCCGGTGTGGGTGATTCCGAGCGCCTCGACCAGTTGCAGCCAAAGAAGCGGCCGCCGCACGAAGCTCAGCGGCGACATCAGGTGGCTGCAGCCGCCCGACAGCACCGGCAGCAGCACGCCGCAGACCAGCCCGTAATCATGGAACTGGGGCAGCCAGTTGAGCATGCGGCTGCCAGCGACGAACCCACCCGCCCGGCTCAGGGCCTGCACATTGGCCAGCACGTTGGCGTGGCTCAGGCACACGCCGCGCGGGACGCCGGTCGAACCGGAGGTGTACTGGAGGTAGGCGACGTCGGACGGTTCGGGCCACGCTGCACCCTCCGGCGCATCGTCGAGGGCATGCGGGTCGGGCAGCGCCTCCCAGGGCACCCCGGCGGCGGACGTGCCCTCCATGGCCGCCGCGGCGGCCTGCTGGAGTTCGGCCGTGGTCAGCACCTTGCTGCCCCGGCAGTCCTCGAGGATGCCCTGGATGCGCGGCAGCGCGTGCCGAAGGCGCACCGCATCGGGCGCGGGGATGGGCACCGCCACGCGCCCGGCCAGCAGGCAGGCCCAGAAAGCGCGCACGAAGTCCAGCCCGGGCGGCATGGCCAGCAGCAGGCGGTCGCCGTGGCGGGTGGTTCGCATCAGCCACACGGCCAGGCGCTCGACCTGCTGAACCAGCTCGCGCCGGCTCACCCGGGAGACCACCCGCCCCTGGCCGTCGAGAAAGGCGTAGGCCAACTGATCGGGTTCGGCTCCGCAACAGCGCCTGAGGCAGTCGCCCAGCCCGATCGTTGCAACGGTGTCCTCAAGGGAGATGGGGGGCGCGACAGAAATGACCACGGGATGTTTTAGAACCTTCTTCCTACCATTGTCGCAAAATTGTTGCACTGCACCACAACCGGCCCTGCGTCATGAAGGGTGACAGGCCCCAAGTCGCGGCGCCGTCCGACAAGGCTGTCCGAGCGCCGCCACGACGCCAACAAAAAAGCCCGCAGGGCGGGCTTTCGAAGGGGCGCGACAGGCCCGTCAGCGTGAAGGGCCCACCCGTCGGCTCGGGACGTCGGTCACGTCCTCGGCCGGGCCGATGCCGCTCAGGCGGCTGCCGACGCTGCCCGCCGCCTCGCCGCGGGCGCGGGCCGAAGCCACGTCCGCGGCGCCCGGAGCGCTGCCATGACGCGCGGCAGAAGCGCGAAAGCGCTCGAAGCCGGCGCGCGGGTCGAAGCGGTTGCCGAACATCACGGTCCACGGCGTGAGCGGCCGGCCGGTGAGGCGGGCCCACCCGGCGCGGGCCATCCACACCGCGACCAGCAGCAGGGCCGCCACGGCCAGGCTGGCCGCGAACAGCAGGCCGATGAAGAACAGGAAAACGCGGATCAGAAAGCTGAACATGAACGCTTAGGCCAGGACGGAGGCGTCGGGTTCCGTCGATTTTTCGAAACCGAACGTACCCGGCGAGCGGATCGGGTCGCTGGTCACCTTGACGGTGTCCTTGGGCCCGAAGGCCCCCTCCAGCAGCAGCTTGGACAGCGGGTTCTCGATGCGCTGCTGGATCGCCCGCTTGAGGGGCCGTGCACCGAAGACCGGGTCGAAGCCCACCTTGGCGATCTCCGCCAGCGCGCCGGGCGCCACCTCGAAGCCGATGTCCATCTTGGCCAGGCGCTTCTCCAGCACCTTGAGCTGGATCTTCGCGATCTGCGCGATGTTCTCGGCGTCCAGGCCGTGGAAGACCACCGTCTCGTCGATGCGGTTCAGGAACTCCGGGCGGAAGTGGTTCTTCAGTTCGTCCCACACCGCATCGCGGATGTCCTGCTGGTCCCGGCCGGCCATGGCCTGGATGATGGGCGAGCCGATGTTGCTCGTCATCACGATCACCGTGTTCTTGAAGTCCACGGTGCGACCCTGGCCATCGGTCAGGCGGCCGTCGTCCAGCACCTGCAGCAGGATGTTGAACACGTCGGGATGGGCCTTCTCGACCTCGTCGAGCAGCACCACGCTGTAGGGCTTGCGGCGAACGGCTTCGGTGAGGTAGCCGCCCTCTTCGTAGCCCACGTAGCCGGGCGGCGCGCCGATGAGGCGCGCGACCGAGTGCTTCTCCATGAACTCGCTCATGTCGATGCGGATGAGGTGGTCTTCGCTGTCGAACAGGAAGCCCGCCAGTGCCTTGCACAGCTCGGTCTTGCCCACGCCCGTGGGGCCGAGGAACAGGAAGGAGCCGGTCGGCCGGTTGGGGTCGGACAGGCCCGAGCGCGAGCGGCGGATGGCGTTGGACACGGCCGCGATGGCCTCGTCCTGCCCCACGACGCGCTCGTGCAGCTTGTCTTCCATCTGCAGCAGCTTCTCCTTCTCGCCCTGCATCATCTTGGCGACCGGGATGCCGGTGGCGCGGCTGACGACCTCGGCGATCTCCTCGGCGCCGACCTGCGTGCGCAGCAGCTGGTTGCCGCCCTTCTTCTCGAGGCCCTCTTCCTTGGCCAGCGTTTCCTTCAGCCGCTTCTCCAGTTCCGGCAGCTTGCCGTACTGCAGCTCGGCGACCTTGTTGAAGTCGCCGCTTCGGGTGGCCTGCTGGATCTGCGTCTTGAGCTGGTCGATCTCCTTGCGGATCTGCTCGGTGCCCTGGGCACCGGCCTTCTCGGCCTTCCAGATTTCCTCCAGGTCGGCGTACTCGCGCTCGACCTTGGCGAGCTCGTCCTCGATCAGGGCCAGACGGCGCTGCGAAGCCTCGTCCTTCTCCTTCTTCACGGCCTCGCGCTCGATCTTGAGCTGGATCACGCGGCGGTCGAGCCGATCCATGACCTCGGGCTTGGAGTCGATCTCGATCTTGATCTTGGCCGCGGCCTCGTCGATCAGGTCGATGGCCTTGTCGGGCAGGAAGCGGTCGGTGATGTAGCGGTCGCTCAGTTCCGCCGCAGCAACGATGGCGGGGTCGGTGATTTCCACGCCATGGTGCACCTCGTACTTCTCCTGCAGGCCGCGCAGGATGGCGATGGTCGCCTCCACGCTCGGCTCGCCCACGAGCACCTTCTGGAAGCGGCGCTCCAGGGCGGCGTCCTTCTCGATGTACTTGCGGTATTCGTCCAGCGTGGTCGCGCCCACGCAGTGCAGCTCGCCGCGCGCCAGGGCCGGCTTGAGCATGTTGCCGGCATCCATCGCGCCTTCGGCTTTGCCGGCGCCGACCATGGTGTGCAGTTCGTCGATGAAGACGATCACGCGGCCTTCTTCCTTGGCCAGCTCGTTGAGCACGTTCTTCAGGCGTTCTTCGAACTCGCCGCGGAACTTGGCGCCGGCCAGCAACGCCGCGAGGTCGAGCGAGAGCACCCGCTTGTCCTTGAGCGTGTCGGGCACCTCGCCGGCCACGATGCGCTGGGCCAGGCCTTCGACGATGGCGGTCTTGCCCACGCCGGGTTCGCCGATGAGCACCGGGTTGTTCTTGGAGCGGCGCTGCAGGATCTGGATGGCGCGGCGGATTTCCTCGTCGCGGCCGATGACCGGGTCGAGCTTGCCCTGGCGGGCGCGTTCGGTGAGGTCGAGCGTGTACTTCTTGAGGGCCTCGCGCTGGCCCTCGGCGTCGGCGCTGTTCACGCCCTGGCCGCCGCGCACGGCGTCGATCGCCGACTCGAGGCTCTTGCGCGTGAGCCCGTGCTGCTTGGCGAGCTGGCCGACCTCGGATTTACTGTCGGCCACGGCGAGCAGGAACAGCTCGCCGGCGATGAACTGGTCGTTGCGCTTGATGGCTTCCTTCTCGGTGGCCTGCAGCAGCTTGGCCAGCTCGGGGCCGACCTGGACCACGTCGTGGCCCTGCACCTGCGGCAGGCGCTTGATGGCGCCTTCGGCCGCGATGGCCAGGCCCTGCACGTTGACGCCGGCGCGCTCGAGCAGCGCACGCGGGCCATCGTCCTGGCGCAGCATGGCGAGCAGCAGGTGCACCGGCTCGATGTAGGCGTTGTCATGTCCCAGGGCAAGCGATTGCGCGTCGCCCAGTGCTTCCTGGAACTTGGTGGTGAGTTTGTCTTGTCGCATGAAAATAAACCTCCGGACTGCCGCGCATCTGCGGGTTCTACCCCCGAAATCAAGGCGTTCCTATCGGCCGAAGCCGTTTTTTTGGGCGCTTGGTTGCGCTGGATCAGGCACGATGCCGCTGGCCGCCCAAGGCAGTCGCCGTGACGGCGGCAGCGGCGAAGGCCCACAATGCGGCCCGGCCGCCGGTCGCGGGCGCAGTTCCTGCATGGCGTCGCGCCTCATCGCAGCTTTCCCATCGGAGTTTTTCTTCCATGCCTCCTTTCTCCTCACCGAAATTCTTCCTCGCCGGCGGCACGCGCCTGCTGCGCCGGACCTTCGCCGTCGGCGCCCTGCTCGCCGCCGCCGGGCTGGCCCAGGCCCAGCCCACGGGCGCACCGATCCGCCTGCTGGTGGGCTTTCCCGCGGGCGCGGGCACCGACGCCATCGCGCGCACGCTGGCCGAGAAGCTCAAGGACGAATTGGGCACCGCGGTGGTGGTCGAGAACCGCGCCGGCGCGGGCGGACAGATCGCCGCCCAGGCGCTGCGCGCGGCGCCGGCCGACGGCCACACCCTGTTCCTCACGCACGACCACAGCATCGCCATCCTGCCGCTGGTCACGAAGAACCCGGGCTTCAACCCGGCCACCGACTTCACGCCGGTGGCGGGCTTCGCCACCTTCGCCAACGTGCTGGCCGTCTCGGGCGCCACGCCGGCCAAGACCATGACCGAGTACGTCAACTGGGTGAAGACCCAGAAGGGCGGCAAGGACACCATCGGCGTGCCGGCCCCCGGCTCGATCCCGGTCTTCCTCGTGCAGCTGATCGCCAAGAAGTACGGCATCGACGTGCAGGCCGCGCCCTACCGGGGCAGCGCGCCCATGACGGCCGACATGCTGGGCAACCAGATCGCGGCCGGCATCGCCTCGGTGCCCGACTTCATCGAATACCAGAAGACCGGCAAGGTGCGCATCGTCGCCACCATCGGCGCCAAGCGCGACCCGCTGCTGCCGCAGGTGCCCACCTTCACCGAACTGGGCTTCGAGAACCTGACCGACTACCCCTGGTACGGCGTATTCGCACCGGTCGGCACGCCGCAACCGGTGGTCGACAAGTTCGGTGCAGCGCTGCAGAAGGTGCTGGCCATGCCCGACGTGAAGAAGAAGCTCACCGACCTGGGCCTGAACGTCGCCTTCGAGCCGCAGGGCCAATTCGCCGGGCGCGTGCGCAGCTACACGAACACCTGGGCGGGCATCATCAAGGCGAGTGGTTTCCAGCCGCAGTGAGCCGCCTCCGGGCGCTGTGCCCATTGGCCAAAGGGGTTCTTCGGAACCCCTTTTTTTATGGGCCCCCCGGGCTTCGCCCACCGTCCGCGTGACGAATCTGACCGTTTGTCAATAAATGTCGCAAAGGTCAGGTAGCGCCAAGTCGCCGCCGAGACCCTACGTCCTCCGAGCCGATTTCAGGTGGAGAAGCAGCCTGCGAGGACCCCCATGCACAACGCCGACCGAACGCCCGTACGCCACGCACGCCCCCGCCCGAAGCGCACTGGCGGCTTCACGCTCATCGAGGTGATGGTCACGGTGGCCATCGTCGCCATCCTGGCCGCCATCGCCTACCCGTCGTACCGCGACTACGTGATGCGCGGCCGGCTGGTGGACGCGACCACCGGGCTGGCCACGCTGCGCGCCAACATGGAGCGGTACTTCCAGGACAACCGGACTTACAAGTCGACAGGCGCCTTCACCTCGCCCTGCCTTGCGACGCCGGCCCCGACCTTAGGCTACTTTCAGCTCAGTTGCACCAGCGGCCAGCCGACCGACACGACCTACAAGTTGCAGGCCGTCGGCTCAGGGCCCGTCACCGGGTTCACGTTCTACGTCGATCAGACGAACACTCGCTCCACCGACGTGAGCGGCGTATCCGGCTGGAGCAGTTGCGCCAACGACTGGGTGACGAGGGCCGGCGGATGCTGACGCGCTCGCGCCCGGCCGCCCGCCCGCGCGGCTTCTCGCTCATCGAGCTGATGGTGACGGTCAGCCTCCTTGGCGTGCTGGTGATGCTGGCCATGCCCAGCATGGCCGCATGGATCCGCAACAACAAGGTCCGCACGGTGGCCGATGCCCTGCACAACGGGCTGCGCGTGGCGCAGTCCGAGGCCACGCGCCGCAGCCGGCAGGTGGTGTTCGCGCTGACCAACAGCCCGACGCCCGCCACCAGCCTCACGGCCGTGGTCAATGGCAGCTACTGGGCGGCCAAGACCGTCAAGCTCGCCACGGGCAACACCGACGCGGCCGACTTCATCGACAGCGGTACGCTCAACGGGACCTCCTCGGACGTGCAGATCATCGGCCCCGTCACCATCTGCTTCAGTGCCCTGGGACGCATGGTCACGAACACGACCCCGGGCGTGAGCGGCGGCAGTTGCGACACGGCGAGCGGCACGGCCCAGTACGACATCAAGCTCGATGGCCCGGAGGCGCGGCCGCTGCGCGTGCTGGTGAGCCTCGGCGGGCAGGTGCGCATGTGCGACCCGGCCAAGGCCCTCTCGTCCACCCATCCGGACGGATGCCCATGAACACGAAGCGCCGTCCCTCCATTGCGCAAGGCTTCGCGCTGCTCGAGGTCCTGGTCTCCATCCTGCTGCTGTCCTTCGGCATCCTCGGGATCGTGGGGTTGCAGGCGCGCGCCATCAACTTCTCGGTCGACGCCGAGGACCGCAACCGCGCCGCGCTGCTGGCCAACGAAGTGGCCACCGACATGTGGGTGTACCGCTCGGTGACGATCCCGGCCACCCTGCTGGCCGCGTGGCAGACCAAGGTCGGCACGCCCACGGCCGGGGGACTGCCTTCGGGCAGCGGCACCGTCACACCGGTACCGGGCAGCAGCAACAGCGCCGACATCACCATCACCTGGCTGGCGCCCAACCACACGACGGACGCCGGCAATGCGGGCAACGCCGGCAGCCGCTTCTCGACGCGGGTGACGCTGCCATGACGCGCGCGTTGTCGAGATCGCCGACGCGGCTGGCAGTCCGTGGCCTGACGCTGGTCGAGCTGCTGGTGGCCATCACCATCGGCCTCGTGCTCACGCTGGCCGTGACCGGCATCGTCGTCGTGAGCGAATCGCACCGCCGATCAATGACCGCAGTCAACGACGCCAACCAGTCGGGCGCCTACGCCGCATCGGTGCTGGACCTCGCCGTGCGCAGCGCGGGCTCTGGCTTCGTGCAGGCCGCCGACCAGGGCGCCTTCGGCTGCCAGCTGAGTGCGACCGGCGAACTGCCGCGGGCGACGCCATTTCCGGCGCCCTTCACGAACAGCTTCCTGGCCGGCAAGACGTCGAGCCTGCGGCTCGCGCCGGTGCTGATCGCGAAGAACCAGTCCGACGCCGGCTCCGACGTGCTGGTCGTGATGCGCGGCAACGGTGCCGCCGGCGACGTGCCGCGCCGCATCACCAGCCCCGGCGATGCGGTCACGCTCAAGCTCGACGCGACCACGGCCTTCAATGCCAACGACCTGGTGCTCGTGAGCCGCGCGGGCACGGGGGACTGCCTCATCGAGCAGGTCGCATCGGTCGGCACCGGCGCACTGAACCTGGGCGGCCCCTACTACACCGCCAGTGGCCCGAACACGCCCCTGTCCAGCTTCGCGGCCGACCTGAGCAGCTACGTCACTCCCCTGGGCAACACCGGGTCCGCCAGCGCGCCCTTCCAGCTCTTCGGCGTCGGGGCCAACAACACGCTGTACGCCTACGACCTCCCGCGCCCGACCACCGCCGACGAGTCGCAGGCACTCGCCAACGACGTCATGGAACTGCATGCCGTCTACGGCCTCGACAGCGACGGCGACGGCCGGCTGGACAGCTGGGCCAGCCCCGACGCGACCGGCAACCCCGCGGAGACCGCCATGCCCGGCTATGACATCGACACCGTGATGGCCAACCCCGCCAAGATGAAGCGCATCGTCGCGGTGCGCCTGGCGCTGGTGCTGCGCGACACCCAGTACGAAAAGGGCGACTCGCAATCCGACAAGGGCATGGTGGCGCCGATGACCCTCAGCTACTTCACCGACCTGAAGAACTCGGCCGGCGCGTCGCTCGCCGGCACCACGACGCTGGCCACCGACCCCACGGTCGACGTCGAAGCGCGCCACTACCGCTACCGCGTGGTCGAAACCACGATTCCGCTGCGCAACATGCTGATCCTCACCGCACCATGACCGCTCCCCGTTGCCCTCGATCCCCGCGAGCCCGCCAACGGGGCGTGGTGCTGCTGCTGTGCCTGGTGGTGCTGGTGATCCTCATGGCCGCGGGGGTGGCGGTCATCCGGTCGATGAACGCCTCGCTCTTCACCGCGGGGAACCTGGCCTTCAAGCGCGACCTGGTGAACCAGGGCGAACAGGCGCTGTCGACGGTGCTCGCCCAGTTCGGGCCCGGCGGCGCGCTGGCCAACGCGACGGCGACCGACCAGCCCGCGCTGAACTACAAGGCATCGATGCTGCCGGCCAATGCGCAGGGCATTCCCACGGCGCTGCTCGACGACAGCACCTTCTCCGCCGTCGGCACGGCCGCCGACCTGCCCGGTGCCACACCCGACGTGACGATCCGCTACGTGGTCGACCGCCTGTGCGCCACCACCGGCGCGGCCGTGACCACCGGCTGCGTGCAGTCCGTCGGCGCACCGCCGGGCGGCACGGCCGGCACCCTGCGGCCCAGTGCACCGACGGCCACCGTCTACCGCCTGAGCGCGCGCGTGACCGGCCCGCGCAACACGCAGGTCTTCGTCCAATCGTCCATCACCAAACCCGACTGAGTCCGCAGGGGGAGAGACACCATGCCGCCTTCTTTTTGTCTGCGACGGGCGTCGCACGCGGCGCGCCGCATCCTCGCGCCCGGCATTGCGTTGCTGCTGGCCTTGGCGGCCGCGGTGCCCGCGCTGGCGGTCACGCTGGCCGACCAGCCGGTGTTCGCCTCGTCCGACGTGCCGGGCAACCTCGCGCTGGCGCTGTCGGTCGAGTACCCGACGGCCATCAGCGTGGCCAACCTCGGCGACTACGCCGACGCCAGCGAGTACCTGGGCTACTTCGATCCGAAGAAGTGCTACAGCTACCAGGCGAACACCGCCGCGCCGGCGCAGGGCTACTTCCAGCCGGCGGGCGCCGCCAGCGGCAGCAACGGCCACAGCTGCTCCGGCCAGTGGAGTGGCAACTTCATGAACTGGGCAACGATGCAGACGATCGACCCCTTCCGCTGGGCGCTCACCGGCGGCTACCGGTCGGTCGACACTGCGAGCCTGACGGTGCTCGAGAAGGCCTGGGGCTCCGCGCAGGGCTCGCAGTCGAACTTCCCGCTGCGCGGAACCTCCGCGGGTTCGGGGCACAAGCTGGCAAGCGCGCTCATCGCGTCGGTGACGCCCTTCTCGTGGAGCGCGTTCAACATGAGCATCTGGAGGCGTGGCAACCGCCTGGTGTTCAGCGGCACCAACAGCGCATACAGCGATACGAGCAAGAACGGCGCCGACTGGGTCGACACGACCACGCAGAACGACGCTGGCACGGTCTACCAGGTGTACGTGCGCGTCAAGGTCTGCGACCCGTCGAACGGCACGGGCGGCGTCGAGGCGAACTGCGTCAAGTACGGCAGCAACTACAAGCCCGAAGGCCTGATGCAGCAGTACGCCAACAAGATCCGCTACAGCGCCTTCTCGTACCTCTACACCAGCGACGGAAACACGCAAGGCGGCGTGATGCGCGCGGCCATGGGCTTCATCGGGCCGACCTACCCGCAGCCGTTGTCGACCACCGTCGTGACCAACCCCAAGGCCGAATGGGACCCCACCACCGGCGTCATGACGGCCAACCCGGACAGCACGCTCGACAGCACCGTCACCAACAGCGGCGCGATGAACTACCTCAACAAGTTCGGCCAGTCGGCGCAGGCATACATGACCTACGACAACGTGAGCGAGCTGTACTACGCGGTGCTGCGCTATTTCGAGAACCTGGGCAACGTGCCCGAGTGGACGGCCAACCTCGACGCCACCAAGCGCGACGGCTTCCCCGCACCCACGAGCTGGGCCGGCAAGGACCCGATCTCCTACTCCTGCCAGAAGAACTTCGTGCTGGGCATCGGCGACGACAACACCCACTTCGACGTCAACACCGGCGGCGGCACCCTGACCAAGTCCGGACGCACCATGCCGCCGCTGGTGGCCAGCGACAGCTTCAACCAGTCGCAGACCTGGACCCGCGCGATCGAGACGCTCGAAGGCCTGACCGGACGCAACGGGGCCTGGGGCGACCAGGGCTCGGAGTACATCGCCGGCCTGGCCTACGGCGCACACGTGCTGGACATCCGCCCGGACCTCACGGGCACGCAGACCCTGTCGACCTACTGGATGGACGTGATGGAGTACCAGTACGCCCTGGATCGCAACCCGTACTGGCTGGCCACCAAGTACGGCGGCTTCAGCGTGCCCGCCGGCTACGACATCGCGACGACCACGCCGCTGGCGCAGAGCGCCTGGAACAGCTCGGGCGACACCATCAACATGAACGGCACGACGCGCCCGCGGCCCGACAACTACTTCCTGGCCGGCAACGCAGCGCTGATGGTTGCCGGCCTGAAGGCGGCCTTCACCAACATCGCCAACGCGATCAAGGCCTTCACCACCTCGTACTCGCTGGCCAGCGCGGCGGTGCAGTCGGGCGACGCCGCCTACGCGTCGCAGTACGACTCCAAGGGATGGACCGGCGTGGTGACGGCCCGGCAGGTGAACTACGCGACCGACGGCACCCCCTCGTCCACCGACGTGTGGAACACCACGACGACGCTGGAGAGCCAGCTCGCCGGCACCGGCTGGAACACGGGGCGGCAGGTCGTCACCTGGAACGGCACGGCGGGTGTGCCTTTTCGCACCACCAACAGCGGCACGGCGACCGGCCTGACCAGCGCGCAGATCGGTGCGCTGGACACCAGCTACCGCAGCGGAAACGACAGCAGCGACTACCTCAACTACCTGCGGGGCGACCGCACGCAGGAGAGTTCCTCGACCGCTGCCGGCAGCAGCAAGGCGTATCGCACACGCTCTCTGCTTCTGGCCGACATCGTCGACTCGAAGGTGGTGCCGGTCGGGCCGCCGGCTGCCCCCTACGCAGAATCGTCCAATCTGGGCTACACGGTCTTCAAGGCCAACAACACGGGCCGCACGACCATGGTCTACGTGGGCGCCAACGACGGCATGCTGCACGCCTTCGACGGCTCGCTCACCGGCAGCACGGCGGGCAAGGAGAAGTTCGCGTACATCCCGAGCGGCATGTACCTGAAGGCCAGCACCACCGACACCGATTCGCTGCTCGGCCAGCTGGGCAATCCCAACTACGTCCACCACGACTACGTCGACGCCACCCCCACCGTGGCCGACGTGGACTTCAACAAGGCCGCCGGCGCTTTCACGACCAGCGGTACCGGGGCCAACGCGAACTGGCGCACGCTGCTGGTCGGGGGCCTGGGCAAGGGTGGCACGGGCTGGTTCGGCATCGACGTGACAAGCCCGGCCGCCATGAGTTCCGAGACGGCCACCGCCGGCAAGGTGCTGTGGGAGGTGAGCGATTCCACGATGGGCTACAGCTTCGGCAGCCCGATCATCGTGAAGACCCGCAAATACGGCTGGGTGGTGGTGCTGACCTCGGGCTATAACAATGCCGACGGCTACGGCTACCTCTACTTCGTCGATCCGCGCAACGGCACGATCCTCGAGAAGGTCAAGACCGGCATGGTGGCGCACGGTCTGACGCAGGCGTCCGCCTTCGTGCAGGACTTCGGCGACTACACGGCCGACGCCATCTACGCCGGCGACCTCGACGGCAACGTGTGGCGCTTCGACCTGACGGCCGCGACGGGCAACTACCCGGCGCCCACGCGCATCGCCACGCTCACCGACGCCGGCGGCAACATTCAGCCCGTCACGACGGCGCCGCTGATCGAGATCCACCCCGTGAGCCGCGCCCGCTTCGTGATGGTGGGCACCGGCAAGCTGCTGGACAGCAGCGACGTGAACACGAGTGCCGGCCAGACCTTCTATGCGCTGCTCGACGGCACATCGGGCGCCTTCAGCGCCGTGTCGACGCCGATCACGCGCTCGCAGCTCACGGCGCTGACGGACCCGACGGCCGGCATCAACCTCGCGACGACCAGCAAGGGCTGGTACATGGACCTGGGCAGCGGCTCCGGCGTGGCATGGCGGATCGTCGCCAGCCCCAGTGCCTTCAACGGCATCGTCGCCTTCAGCCCGCTGCTAACCACCGGCGATGCCTGCAGCCCCGCGGGGCAGAGCCGGCTCTACGTGATCAACTACGGGACCGGCAAGACGGTGCTCAACACCGCCGCGGCCTACGAGAATTTCACCGCCGCGCTCACGGACGTGCGCTTCGTCAACGTGAACGGCAAGCCGCAGTTGATCGTGGGCGACAACCAGGGCAACACGAAGAAGATCGATGCGAACCTGGTCAGCGGCACCTCGCTGCGCCTGCTGAACTGGCGCGAGATCGCGGTTCCCGAATGAGGCACCGTCGCGCGGCCTCTGCTCCGCAGCGCCTGTCGGGCCGTGCGCGAGTTCCGATCGACTCGCGGGCAAACGCAACTCAGGCGTTGCGTGCCTCGATGCCCCAGCGCGCGAGCGCTTCGTCATCGGCGACCCGGGCATCGACCCAGCGGCCGCCCTCGGGCGTGTCTTCCTTCTTCCAGAAAGGCGCCTGGGTCTTGAGGTAGTCCATGAGGAATTCGCAGGCCTGGAAGGACTGGCCTCGGTGCGCGGAAGTGACGGCGACCATCATGATCTGGTCCTGCGGCTGCAGCGCGCCCACGCGGTGCACCACACGGGCGCCGAGGATGTCGAAACGGCGATGCGCCTCGTCGATCATGGCCTCGATGGCCTTCTCGGTCATGCCGGGGTAATGCTCCAGCTCCATCGCGCGCACGCTGCCCGCGGCGCCGCCCTCGGCGACGTGGCGGTCGCGCACCGTGCCGACGAAGGCGCAGACCGCGCCCACGCGCGGGTCGCCGGCGCGCAGCGCCGCCACCTCGGCCGAAAGGTCGAAGTCCTCGGCCTGGACCCGCACGCGGGCCGTGGGAGAAGAAGCACTCATGCGGCAAATTGTGGCACCGCCGCACTTACACTTGGCGCCATGGTTAGCTTCCCCTGCAACACCCGGCGCCGGTCTTCGAACGAAGACGTCGCGGCCGTGCGCGCAGCGGTCGCCAAAGCCAAAAAACCTCGGCTCGTCTGACCGGAGCTGCGGTTCCGTCGTCGGATGAGCGACGGAGCCTGCAGCCCCCACCCCTCTTCTCCCGGTCGGGCTTCCCTGCATCGCGATGCGCGCTTCCGCCGACGGCTGTCCTCGGTCGTGTGTCCCTGTCTGCAAGGAAGCCTTTCAATGTCTGCTCTCGCCTCCAGCCCCGCACGCCCCGACTTCTCGGGGTTGTGGATTCCGCTCGTCACGCCCTTGCGCAACGGCGCTGTCGACCACCCGGCCCTCGCGGCGCTCACCACACGGCTGGCCGCCCAGGGCATTGCCGGCTTCGTGGTCTGCGGTTCGACAGGCGAAGCTGCCGCGCTGGACGAACACGAGCGCCTGGCCGTGCTCGACACCGTGGGGTCCGCCGCCCCCGGCGTGCCGCGTGTGATGGGCCTGGGTGGCGAACACCTGGCCCACGCGCTGGACTCGGTGCGCCGGCTCGCCGGGCGCGGGCTCGCCGCCCTGCTGGTACCGGCACCGAGCTACATCCGGCCGTCCCAGGCCGGCCTGGCGCAGTGGTTCACCGCGATCGCCGATGCGAGCGACGTGCCGCTGCTGGTCTACGACATCCCGTACCGCACCGGCAGCACGCTGGCGCGCGAGACCCTGCTGTCGCTCGCCGCGCACCCGCGCATCGTGGGTGTGAAGGACTGCAGCGGCGATCCTGCCAAGGTGCGCGCGCTGATCGCAGACGGCCGCCTGCAGGTGCTGGCGGGCGAAGACGCCCAGGTGCTGGCGACGATGGCCGAAGGCGGCACCGGTGCCATTGCGGCCAGCGCGCACGTGCACACGCCTCGGTGGGTGCGGCTGGTCGCCGCGTTGAAGTCGGGCCGACTGACGGAGGGGCGTGCCCTGTGGCAACCGCTCGCGCCGCTGGTAGAAGCGCTGTTCGCCGAGCCGAATCCCGGCCCGGTCAAGGCGCTCCTCGCCGCCAGCGGGGAAATGACGGCCGAGCTGCGTGCACCGATGACCGGTGCGACCCCTGGCCTGCTGGAGCGCCTGCGCGCGATCGACGCCGCGATCGAGCCGGTCGAACGCTGATCAGCCGCCGGTGACGGGCGGAAAGAAGGCCACCTCGGCCCCGTCGGCCAAGACGGCGTCCTCACCGCTCATGAGCTGGTCGAGCGCCATGCGCACGGCCTTGCCGCGCGCCAGCGCGCCGGCGTAGGGCTCGCCGCGCGCGATGAGTTCGTCGCGCAGCGCGCCCAGCGTGTCGGCCGCCGTCCGGACCGGCTCGCTGCCACGGCCCAGCGCCTCGCGCACGGACGCGAAATAGCGCACGGTGACGGTCTTGTGCGCCATCACGCGAGCCAGGCCGAGAAGGGAAGGAAGCGCACCGTGTCGCCGCGCGCGATCGCCTGGCCGCCCGGGTTGTCGACGACGCCATCGCCCCACACGGTGGAGGTGAGCACGCCCGAGCCCTGGTTGGCGAACAGCGCCAGGCCACCTTCGGCGGTGGTGCGCACACGCAGGAATTCGCGCCGCTTGTCGGGGCGCGGCCAGTCGAAGTCGGCCCGCATGCCGACCGCCTGCGGCGCGGTGCGCGACGCGCCCTGCAGCGCCAGCAGGAAGGGGCGCACCAGCAGCAGGAAGGTCATGAAGCTGGACACGGGATTGCCCGGCAGGCCGGCGATGTGGGTGTCGCCGATCCGGCCGTATGCGAACGGCTTGCCGGGCTTCATCGCCACCAGCCAGAGATCGAGCTTGCCCAGGGCCTGCACCGCAGCGCGCACATGGTCTTCCTCGCCCACCGACACGCCGCCGGTGGTGATGATGAGGTCGTTGCGTGCGGCGGCGGCGCGCAGCGCGTCGATCGTCGCATCGAGCCGGTCGGGCACCAGCCCCAGGTCCTGCACTTCGCAGCCCAGGCGCTGCAGCAGCCCCCGCATGAAGAAGCGGTTGGAGTTGTAGATGGCACCAGGGCGCATCTGCTCGGGTGGCACCTCGCCGGGCATGACCAGCTCGTCGCCGGTGGACAGCAGCGCCACGCGCGGTCGCCGCACGACCGGCAGCTTCGCGAAGCCGATGCTGGCCGCCAGGCCCAGCGCCTGGGGCGTCAGGCGCTCGCCCCGCGCCAGCACCGTGGCGCCGGCCTGCACGTCTTCGCCCGCACGGCGGATGTTCTGACCCGGGCGCGGCACCGGGCGGATACGCACCTGGCCCAGGCCATCGCTGGCGATGGCCTCGGTGTCTTCCTGCATCACGACCGCGTCGGCGCCATCGGGCACCTGTGCGCCGGTGAAGATGCGCGCCACGGTGCCGGCTGCGAGCGGCTGGCCCACGGTGCCGGCCGGGATGCGCTGCGACACCGGCAGCACGACGTCGCCGGTGCACTCGGCCAGTCGCACCGCGTAGCCGTCCATCGCGCTGTTGTCGCGCGGCGGCACCGTGAGGCCGGCCACGAGGTCCTGCGCCAGCACGCGGCCATCGGCCTCGAAGGTGGAGACCTGCTCCACCTCCTGCAGCGGCGCCGCCTCGGCCAGCAGCCGGGCCACGGCGTCGTCCAACGCCATCAGGGGCGCGCGGGCGCGAGGAGCAGCGGAAGTGGCAGGGTCACTCATGGATTTCGGGGTGGTAGTCGAATCGTTCACCGTTGGCCATCAACCACTGCGCGACGCCGGCGGCATCGTCGAGGTCGAAGACCGGCAGGCCGGTCGGCTCGGGCAGCTTGGCGGCGCTGTCGGTGGCAATGGCGCAGATGAAAGGGTCATCGGGGTACAGCACCGGCCGCGCGGCCTGCCCGGGCTCGACCGTACGCATGACCTCGATCTTGTGCAGGTCGCTGTGCTTGAAGCCCTCGATCAGCACCCAGTCCACGCCGTCGTACAACTCGGCGATGAGGTGGTGCACCTTCAGCTCGGCGGGCCGCTCGAACTCGCGCATGAGCGCGAGGCGTTTGTCCGAAGCAACCACCACCTCGAAGGCGCCGGCCTCGCGATGGCGGTACGTGTCCTTGCCGGGGTGGTCGATGTCGAACTTGTGGTGCGCGTGCTTGACCACCGACACGCGCAGTCCGTGGCGCTTGAGTTCGGGAATCAGGCGCTCCACCAGCGTCGTCTTGCCGGCGCCCGAATAGCCCGCGAAGGCGATGACTTTCATGGGTTGCTAAGCATTCGATCGCTGATGGCAGGGGCAGGACGGTCGCAGGAGGCGGATTTTCTTGGAAGCTCAGCCGCAATGCTCGGCGATGTAGCGCTTCACCGCTTCGGCATCCGCCGGCAACTTGACCACGCGCTTGGGCAGCGACTCGATGCCTTCGAACTTCGCCGGGCGGTCGGGCTCGTGGCCCAGCGCCTCGACGATGGTGGCGGCAAACTTGATGGGCAGCGCGGTTTCCAGCACCACCATGGGCACGCCGGGCTCGATGTACTCGCGCGCCACCTTCAGGCCATCGGCCGTGTGGGTGTCGACCAGCACCGCGAAGCGCTTGTCGGTGTCGCGGATGGTCGCCAGGCGATCCGCATGCGTGCTGCGCCCGCTCACGAAGCCGTACGTCGATGCCGCACCGGCAAAGGCCGGGTCGGCGCCGAGGTCGAAGCGGCCGGTCTTGGCGATCTGGTCGTGGAACAGCCCGCGCGTCTTCGCGGCGTCGCGGCCCAGCAGGTCGAACACGAAACGTTCGAAGTTGCTGGCCTTGCTGATGTCCATCGACGGGCTCGACGTCTCATGCGTGTCGGCCGCGCCGCGCACGCGGTAGACGCCGGTGCGGAAGAACTCGTCGAGCACGTCGTTCTCGTTCGTGGCCACCACGAGTTTGCGGATCGGCAGGCCCATCATGCGCGCCACATGGCCGGCGCAGACGTTGCCGAAGTTGCCCGAGGGCACGGTGAAGCTCACTTCGCCGCCTTCGGGCCCGGTCGCCTGGAACCAGCCCGCGAAGTAGTAGACCACCTGCGCCAGCAGCCGCGCCCAGTTGATCGAGTTGACGGTGCCGATCCGGTACTGGCGCTTGAAGGCCAGGTCGTTGCTGACTGCCTTGACGATGTCCTGGCAGTCGTCGAAGACACCGGCGATGGCGATGTTGTGGATGTTCGGGTCCTGCAGGCTGAACATCTGCGCCTGCTGGAACGGGCTCATGCGGCCATCGGGCGATGTCATGAAGACGCGCACGCCCTGCTTGCCACGCATGGCGTACTCGGCCGCGCTGCCGGTGTCGCCGCTGGTCGCGCCGAGGATGTTGAGCTCTTCGCCGCGCCGCGCCAGCTCGTACTCGAACAGGTTGCCCAGCAGTTGCATGGCCATGTCCTTGAAGGCCAGCGTGGGGCCGTTCGACAGGCCCTCGAGGTACACGCCGTCTTCCAGCTCGCGCAGCGGCACGATGTCGTCGCTGCCGAAGACCTCGGCCGTGTACGTCTTGGCGCACAGCGCGCGCAAATCGTCGGCAGGGATGTCGTCGATGTAGAGCGAAAGGATCTCGAAGGCGAGCTGGTGGTACGGCAGGCCGCGCCACGTCGACAGCGTGGCGGCGTCGACCTGGGGGTAGCGCTCGGGCAGGTACAGGCCGCCGTCGGGCGCAAGGCCTTCGAGCAGGATTTCGCAGAAGCGGCGCGGCGTCGCGTCGCCGCGGGTGGACAGATAGCGCATCAGGACAGTTCTTCCTTGCGGATGCGCACGATCGGCGCGAGCACGCTGGGCAGGCCCTGCAGGTGTGCCTGCACCTCGTCGAGCGTGCCTTCGCGGGTGTCGTGCGTGAGGATGATGAGGTCGGTCTGGGTCGAGCCTTCGCCGCCCACCTCGTCGGCCTCGCGCTGCAGCACGGCATCGATGCTGATGCCCGCGCCCGCCAGCAGGCCGGTGACCTTGGCCAGCACGCCGGCTTCGTCGGCCACGCGCAGGCGCAGGTAGTAGCTGGTGACGACCTCGCTCATCGGCACGACCTGCAGGTCGCTCATCGCATCGGGGTGGAAGGCCAGGTGGGGCACGCGGTGGGCGGCGTCCGCGGTGTGCAGACGGGTGATGTCGACCAGGTCGGCGATCACGGCGCTGGCCGTGGGCTCGCTGCCCGCACCCTTGCCGTAGTAGAGCGTGGTGCCCACGGCGTCACCGTGCACCACCACCGCGTTCATCGCACCTTCCACATTGGCGAGCAGGCGCTTGGCCGGCACCAGCGCGGGATGAACGCGCAATTCGATGCCCTTGGGGCTGCGCCGGGTGATGCCCAGCAGCTTGATGCGGTAGCCCAACTGTTCGGCGTATTTGATGTCCTGCGACGCCAGCTTGGTGATGCCCTCGACATGCGCCTTGTCGAACTGCACCGGAATGCCGAAAGCGATCGCGCTCATCAGCGTGGCCTTGTGGGCGGCGTCGACGCCTTCGATGTCGAAGGTCGGGTCGGCCTCGGCATAGCCCAGACGCTGCGCCTCCTTGAGCACGGTGTCGAAGTCCAGGCCCTTGTCGCGCATCTCGGACAGGATGAAGTTCGTCGTGCCGTTGATGATGCCGGCAATCCACTGGATGCTGTTGGCCGTGAGGCCTTCGCGCAGCGCCTTGATGATCGGGATGCCACCGGCCACCGCCGCCTCGAAGGCGACCATCACGCCCTTGGCATGCGCCGCCGCGAAGATCTCGGTGCCATGCACGGCCAGCAGCGCCTTGTTGGCGGTGACCACGTGCTTGCCGGCGGCGATGGCCTCGAGCACCAGCGCCTTGGCGATGCCGTAGCCGCCGATGAGTTCGACCACGATGTCGATGTCGGGGTTGGAGATGACCTCGCGCGCGTCACCCACCACCTTGACGCCCTCGCCCACCGCAGCCCGCGCGCGTGCGGTGTCCAGGTCGGCGACCATGGTGATCTCGATGCCGCGGCCCGCGCGGCGCTTGATCTCTTCCTGGTTGCGGGCCAGCACCTTGAAGGTGCCGCTGCCGACGGTGCCGATGCCCAGAAGGCCGACCTGGATGGGTTTCATGGATGCAGTCTTTTCAGTCACGGGAAACACGGGGCGGGCCGAGTCGGCCTGCCGGGAGATGTCAGGCGAAGCGGGTGCGGTAGCGCTCGAGGAACTTCGCGATGCGGCCGATGGCCTCGCGCAGGTCGTCCTCGTGCGGCAGGAACACGATGCGGAAGTGCTGGTTGTCGGCGTGGTTGAAGCCCGAGCCCTGCACCAGCATCACGCGGGTCTCGCGCAGCACCTGCATGAAGAACTGGCGGTCGTCCTCGATCGGGTAGACCTTGGGGTCGAGCTTCGGGAACATGTACAGCGCCGCCGAGGGCTTGACGCAGCTCACGCCCGGGATGGCGGTGATCAGCTCGTACGCCAGATCGCGCTGGCGGCGCAGGCGGCCGCCCTCCTTCACCAGGTCGTGGATGCTCTGGTAGCCGCCCAGCGCCGTCTGGATCGCCCATTGGCCCGGCACGTTGGAGCCGAGCTTGAGGTTGGCCAGCATGTTCAGGCCCTCGATGTAGTCGACCGCCGCATGCTTGGGGCCCGACACCACCATCCAGCCCGCCCGGTAGCCGCACGAGCGGTAGGCCTTGGACAGCGAGTTGAAGGTGAGCGTGAGCACGTCGTTCGACAGGCTGCCCATGGCGGTGAACTTCACGCCGTCGTAGAGCACCTTGTCGTAGACCTCGTCGACCAGCAGCACCAGGCCGTGCTCGCGGGCGATCTGCACGATGCCCTTGAGCATCGCGTCCGGGTAGATCACGCCGGTCGGGTTGTTGGGGTTGATGACCACGATGCCGCGCGTGCGGGGCGTGATCTTGGCGCGCAGGTCCTCGAGGTCGGGCAGCCAGCCGTTGTCCTCGTCGCACCGGTAGTGCACCGGCGAGCCGCCCGACAAGGAAGTCGCCGCAGTCCACAAGGGGTAGTCGGGCATGGGCACCAGGAGTTCGTCGCCCTCGTTGAGGAGCGCGTTGGTGGCCATCACGATCAGTTCGCTGGCGCCGTTGCCCAGGTAGATGTCGTCCAGCGTCACGCCCTCGATGCCGAGCTGCTGCGTGTAGTGCATGACGGCCTTGCGCGCCGCGAAGATGCCCTTGCTGTCGGAGTAACCGGCCGAGTCCGGCAGGTTGCGGATCATGTCCTGCTGGATTTCTTCGGGGGCATCGAAGCCGAACGGCGCCATGTTGCCGATGTTCAGCTTGATGATCTTCTGTCCCTCGTCCTCCATCTGCCGCGCCGCGTCCACGATGGGACCGCGCACGTCGTAGAGCACATTGGCCAGCTTGTCCGATTTCTTGAGCGTTTTCAAAGTCCCTCCGAGGGGCGCCTGTACCAGGGGAAAACCTATAATTGGACCACAGTTCACCCCCGTGCACGGCCATTGCGGGCCGCTCCGCACGCACGCTCCACTCCCCCTTTTCCATGAAGCTCCAACCCGACAGGCCCGACGTGCAGACCGTGACGGCGCACGGGCCCGGCTGGGTGGCGGTGAACGGCGAGCGCATCGACCACAGCGTCGTCGTCGGCGCGCGCGCGGAGCGCTTCGAATGGCCCTGCGGTCGCTTCGAGGATCTGGGCGCAGAGCACTTCGCGCAGTTGGCGGCCCTGGATGCCGAGGTCGTCATCTTCGGCAGCGGGGACCGCATCCGCTTTCCCCGCCCCGCCTGGCTCGCGCCTCTGGTCGCGCGCGGCGTCGGCGTCGAGACCATGGACACGGCAGCCGCCTGCCGTACCTACAACATCCTGGCGGGTGAGGGGCGCCACGTCGTCGCGGCGCTGCTCATCGAAGAGCCCGCACGTGGCGATCAATAAGCGATTCGGGGTAAAATAGCGGGTTGCAGACCGGACTGCCCGCCGACTGCGCATCGCCCCGCCGGGCGCTGCGGACCGGTGGCGTCGGCTCGATGCATGACCCGCTGCATGGGCGCTTGCAGGCTTGAGAAAGCCTGCCCGGCATCAACGCAGTATGGCATGCGCCGGCCGAGCATGGCGGCTCCGCGTTTTTACTCGGGAACCCTCAGCGGAGAAAACAATTTTCATGGCGATCGTTGTCAACAAACCCATTCCCGAATTCGAAGCCAACGCCACCGGCGGCCTCAAGGTCTCGAACACTTCGCACTTGGGCCACGTGCTGGTGCTGTACTTCTACCCCAAGGACAACACCCCCGGCTGCACGACCGAGGCCATGCAGTTCCGCGACCACTACAAGGACTTCGTGAAGGCCGGTGCCACGGTGTTCGGCGTGTCGCGCGACAACATGAAGTCGCACGACGAGTTCAAGGCCAAGCTCGAATTGCCCTTCGAACTCATCGCCGACACCGAAGAGAAGATGTGCCACATGTTCGGCGTGGTCAAGAACAAGATCATGTACGGCAAGAAGGTCAAGGGCATCGAGCGCAGCACCTTCCTGATCGGCGCCGACGGCGTGCTGAAGGCCGAATGGCGCGGCCTGAAGGTGCCGGGCCACGTCGACGAGGTGCTCAAGGAAGTGAAGGCGCTCAAGAAGGCCGCCTGAGCCTCGCGCCCGGGACTTTTCCACGCGTCCTGCGCCTGCGTTGGCGCTGCGCAACGGGACGCAGGACCTGCCACGCGCGATGTGCATAATGGCCCCATGCCGTTGAGATTCACGACTGCATCCCCCGAACAAAGCCGCTCTGGTCTCCAGGCGGCTTTTTCGTTTTTAAGGCCCCACGCGCTGCCGGCGCACCATCCCGCGAGTACCTCCGCCCATGCCCCTGCCTCCCGCCCCCACCCGACGTGCCGCCTTGCTCTCGCCCGAAGCGCTCGACGCTCCGGCGCGTGCGGCGCCAAAAAACGGGCGCCGACCGGCCGCTGAGCGGCATTCGGACGACCCGCGGACCCGGGGAGGCCAGGCGCTCGAACTGTTCGACGACCGGCGCGTGGTCGACGCGGGCGGCAGCGAGGACCTGCGCGCGCCCTCGTCACGTGGCCGGTCGGCTCCGGCCGAGGTGCCGGTCGAAGCCCCCGCCGTGGCCCCCGCGCCGCGCCCTGCTGCCGAGCCGCCCGCCCGCCCGAAGCGGGCCAAGAGCACCGGCCCGGCCAAGCTCTTCGTGCTCGACACCAACGTGCTGCTGCACGACCCGATGAGCCTGTTCCGCTTCGAGGAGCACGACATCTACCTGCCGATGATCGTGCTGGAGGAACTGGACGGCCACAAGAAGGGCACGACCGAAGTGGCGCGCAACGGCCGCCAGGCCAGCCGCACCCTCGACGCCCTCGCTGCGGCCCAGGGCGCAGACATCGCCAAGGGGCTGAAGCTCGACGCGACCGGTCACAAGGAGGCCGGCGGCAAGCTCTTCTTCCAGACCGAGCCGCTGGACTACACCCTGCCGACCAGCCTGCCGCAGGGCAAGGCCGACAACCAGATCCTCGGCGTGGTGCAGGCGCTGCGCGAGGTGCACGAGAAGAGCAAGGCCGGCACCGACCGGCGCGAGGTCGTGCTGGTGTCCAAGGACATCAACATGCGCGTCAAGGCGCGCGCACTGGGCCTGGCCGCCGACGACTACCAGAACGACAAGGCGCTGGAGGACGGCGACCTGCTGTACTCGGGCTCCTTCGCGCTGCCGGCCGACTTCTGGACGCGCCAGAGCAAGACCGTCGAAAGCTGGCAATCGGGCAGCAGCACCTTCTACCGCATCAGCGGGCCGATCGTGCCCAGCCTGTACATCAACCAGTTCGTCTACTTCGAGGCGCCGGGCGAGCCGAGCATGTACGCGCGCGTGACCGAGATCCGCGACAAGACCGCCGTGCTCAAGACACTGAAGGACTACGCATCGGGCAAGAACGCCGTGTGGGGCGTGACCACGCGCAACCGCGAGCAGAACTTCGCCATGAACCTGCTCATGGACCCGGAGATCGACTTCGTCACGCTCACCGGCACGGCCGGTACCGGCAAGACGCTGATGGCACTGGCCTCCGGCCTGACGCAGGTGCTGGACGACCGCCGCTACACCGAAATCATCATGACCCGCGCCACGGTGAGCGTGGGCGAGGACATCGGCTTCCTCCCCGGCACCGAAGAGGAGAAGATGGGGCCGTGGATGGGCGCACTCGACGACAACCTCGAATTCCTGGCCAAGGGCGACGGCTCCGGTGCCGGCGAATGGGGCCGCGCCGCGACCAATGAACTCATCCGATCGAAGATCAAGATCAAGAGCATGAACTTCATGCGCGGCCGCACCTTCCTGAACAAGTACGTGATCATCGACGAGGCGCAGAACCTCACGCCCAAGCAGATGAAGACGCTGGTCACGCGCGCAGGCCCCGGAACCAAGATCATCTGCATGGGCAACCTGGCGCAGATCGACACGCCCTACCTCACGGAAGGCTCCTCGGGCCTGACCTTCGCGGTCGACCGGTTCAAGGGCTGGCCGCACAGCGGTCACATCACGCTGGCGCGCGGCGAACGTTCGCGCCTGGCCGACTTCGCGAGCGACGTGCTCTGACCTGAGCCCGCCCAGATCTCGCAGCAGCCTGCGCACGCCCCCTGGGCGTCGCAGGCTTTTTTGTGCCGGGGACGCCATTGAAGGGCAAGGCCTGCCAGCCTCCTGACAACACGCTGTCAGGAGCCCCCGCGCAGCATGCAGCCTTCCTCAACCCCCTGGAGAAGCTCCATGCAAAGCGCCAACACCTGGTTCGAAATTCCTGTCACCGATCTCGCGAAGTCGCAGCGCTTCTACGAAGCGCTGCTCGACCGCCCCATGCGCGGCACCGAGGACGTCGGCGGCGACACCATGGCCGTCTTCGCGCACGAGAAGCCCGGCGCGGGCGGCTGCATCGTCCATCGCCCGGCGCATGCGGGCGGCAGCGGCGGTACGGTCGTCTACCTCGATTGCGCGCCCAGCGTCGACGCGGCGCTGGCTCGTGCGCAGGCCGCGGGCGGCCAGGTCGTCGTGGGCAGGACCCTGATCGCACCCGGCATCGGCTACTTTGCCCAGGTGCGGGACCTGGACGGCAACCTCGTCGGCCTGCACGCGGCGGACTGAACATGCCGATGCGCCTCCCCCTGCGCCTGTTCCTGCAGGCCGATGATGGCGCCGCGGCCGGCCCGGGCGCCGGCCGCGGCGATCGCGGCGATCGCGCACCACGCAACTGGATCGCCGTCGCGAGCGCAGCCCACGCGCGCCGGGGCCGTGACCACGCGCCGACGGGTTTCATGCAGGTCGGCCACGGCAAGGAAGCGCCGCTGCGGCGCATCGCGCCGGGAGACCGCGTCGCGTACTACGCGCCTTCCACGGCGCCGGGCAGCAAGGACCGGCTGCAGTCCTTCGTATCGCTGGGCACCGTGCAGCCGGGCGAGCCGTACACCGTGGACATGGGTGGCGGCTTCGTGCCTTGGCGTCGCGATGTACGCTACGTGTCCGCGCGCGAGGCGCCGATCGGCCCGCTGATTCCTCACCTCGCCTTCATCGACGATCCGTCGCATTGGGCCTCGAAGTTCCGCTTCGGCCTGGTGTCGATCGGCGATGCCGACATGCAATGCATCGCACGGGCCATGGGCGCCGACCTGGGCGCACTGGGCCTGTGACACCCGCTTCCGAAGATCGAGACCCGTCTTTCGCCTGCCCTCATCCGCCATGCGCCGCGCCGACCGACTGTTCCAGATCGTCCAGCTCATCCGAGGGCGACGCCTGACCACGGCGGCCTTCCTCGCGCAGCGGCTGGAGGTGTCGGAACGGACGGTATACCGCGACGTGTCCGACCTGCAGCACCAGGGAGTGCCGATCGAGGGCGAGGCGGGCGTGGGCTACCGGCTGGGCATCGGCTTCGACCTGCCGCCCTTGATGTTCACGCAGGACGAAGCGGCGGCGTTGACCGCGGCCGCGCGCCTGGCGCAGAGCTGGGTCGATCCGGCGCTCGCCGCCACCATCGACAGCGCGCTCGGCAAGATCGTGTCGGTGCTGCCGCCCGCCGCGCGCGCATCGGCCGAGTCGGTCGCGCTGTATGCGCCGCCGATGGGCATGGACGCCGGCACGCGCACCCACCTGCAAGCGCTGCGCGAGGCGGTGCAGGCGCGCCGCAAGCTCAGGCTGGCGTACCGCGACGAAGGCGGCGCGCCGAGCGAACGCACCGTACGGCCACTGGGCTGCTTCTATTGGGGCAAGGTGTGGACGCTGTCGGCCTGGTGCGAACTGCGGCAGGATTTCCGCGGCTTCCGCGCCGACCGCATCGATGCGCTGCAGGTACTCGACGAGCGCTTTCGCGACGAGCCCGGCAAGACCCTGGCCGACCTGCTGCGGCAGGTGCGCGCGAACTGCGCCGACCGCCTGGCACCGCCCTCACCGCAGAAGCCGTAAGTCCCAACGCACGCCGCACGGATGCCCGAGCCTCTTCGTCGTTGAATCGGGCCAGGCAAGAGGCAGTGCGAAGAAGGCTCAGAAGTCGTCGCCGCCACCCATGCCGGGCGCCAGGTTCTCGAACTTGGTGAGGGGCTTGAGGAAGGCCAGCTTGACCGTACCGGTCGGACCGTTACGCTGCTTGGCGATGATGACCTCGGCGACACCCGGCTCCTTGGAGTCCTTGTTGTAGTAGTCGTCGCGGTAGATGAACATGATCACGTCCGCATCCTGCTCGATGGCGCCGGATTCGCGCAGGTCGCTCATCATCGGGCGCTTGTCGGTGCGCGACTCCACGCCGCGCGAGAGCTGCGACAGCGCGATCACCGGGCACTTCAGTTCCTTGGCCAGCATCTTCAGGCCGCGCGAGATTTCGCCGACTGCGGTCGCGCGGTTCTCGTCGGCCATGCCACCCGACACGCTCATCAGCTGCAGGTAGTCGACCACGATGAGGCCGAGCTGCCCGCACTGGCGCGCCAGGCGGCGTGCGTTGGCGCGCAGCTCGCTCGAGGTGAGCCCCGGCGTCTCGTCGATGTGCAGCGAGATGGTGCGCAGCTTCTCGATCGCCTCGGTCAGGCGTGGCCATTCCTCGTCGGTGAGCTTGCCCGTGCGCAGGTGACCCTGGTCGATGCGACCGATCGAGCCGACGATACGCACAGCCAGCTGGGAGGCGCCCATTTCCATCGAGAACACCGCCACCGGCAGCCCCTCGTTGAGCGCCACGTGCTCGGCAATGTTGATGGCCAGCGAGGTCTTGCCCATGGAAGGGCGTGCGGCCAGCACGATCATGTCGCCGGCCTGCATGCCGGACGTCATCTTGTCGAAATCGTAGAAACCCGTCGGCACGCCCGTGATGTCGTTCGGGTTGTCGGCCATCTCGGTCACGCGGTCGAGCAACTCGACCACCAGGGAATCCATGCTCTGGAAGCCCTGCTTCATCCGCGAGCCTTCCTCGCCGATGTTGAAGATCTTCTGCTCGGCCTCGTCGAGGATCTTGTCGACCGCCTTGCCCTGCGTGTTGAAGGCGTTGGTCGCGATCTCGTCCGAGGCGGAGATCAGCTTGCGCAGGATCGAGCGCTCGCGAACGATCTCGCCGTAGCGGCGGATGTTGCTCGCGCTCGGCACGTACTGCGCGAGCGAATTCAGGTATTGCAGGCCGCCCACCTCCTCGGCCTTGCCGAGGTTCTGCAACTGCTCGTAGACGGTGATGACGTCGGCCGGCTTGTTGGCGTTGATCAGACCGCCGATGGCCGCGTAGATCAGCTTGTGCTCGTGACGGTAGAAGTCGCCGTCGACCAGCAGGTCGCCCACGCGGTCCCAGGCGCCGTTGTCCAGCAGCAGGCCGCCGAGCACGCTGGATTCGGCCTCGAGGGAGTGAGGGGGGATGCGAAGCTGTGCGACCTCACGGTCGCCGGAGCGGGGGTCGTCGGGAAAGGAAAAAACAGCAGACATGGGGGCGCGGGAAGGGAAGCCGAAAATTGTCGGCAGACAGGCGGGCCGAGTCCATCACTCGATCGGTTCGGCGGCCGCTTGCTTACAAAAAACAGGGCGACGGGCCGCAGTCCTGTGGACAACGCTGGGGACAGGCAGTGCAAGGCTTTTGTGAAGCTGTGAATCGCCACCGCACAGCAGGAACGCCAAGAAAAAAGGCCGCCCGAAGGCGGCCCTTTTGCGCGCTTGCGAAGAAGCCCGGTGCGATCGCTTACGCGGTCTCGCCGTACACCGTCACGGTGATCTCGACCACCACGTCAGTGTGCAACTGCACGGCCACCGTGGTGTCGCCCACGGTCTTGATGGGGCCGTTGGGCAGGCGAACCTGCGCCTTGGCGACGTCGTAGCCCTGCTTCTTCAGCTCGTCGGCCACATCGTGGTTGGTGACGGAACCGAACAGGCGGCCATCGACGCCGGCCTTCTGCGTCAGCTTGACGGTCGTGCCGCCGAGCTTTTCGCCCTGCTTCTGCGCTTCGGCCAGCTTGGCGGCCGCAGCCTTTTCCAGCTCGGCGCGCTTGGCTTCGAACTCGGCCTTGGCAGCTTCGGTGGCACGGCGTGCGCGGCCCGAAGGAATCAGGAAATTGCGTGCGTAGCCGTCCTTGACCTTGACGATCTCGCCCAGCGCGCCAAGGTTGACGACCTTGTCCAGAAGAATGACTTGCATGGTGGGGCGCTCCTTAGATGCGGTGCTGGTCGCTGTAGGGGACCAGGGCCAGGAAGCGCGCGCGCTTGATGGCGGTGTTGAGCTGGCGCTGGTAGATCGCGCGCGTGCCGGTCAGGCGTGCGGGAATGATCTTGCCGTTTTCGCTGATGAAGTCGCGCAGGGTGTCGATGTCCTTGTAGTCGATCTCTTCGACACCGGCGACGGTGAAGCGGCAGAAGCGCTTGCGCTTGAACAGCAGCGACTGGGTGTTGCGCTTCGGACGCTTGTCCTTGTTGAATTTCTTGAACGTGGCCATTTCGGGACCCTCTATCGAAAATTAATCTTGCTGGAAATCCGTGATGTGAAGCACAGGGTGCTTGCCGTTGCGCGGATTGGCCAGGAACCCCTGGAACCGCCATCCGCTGCCCAGCGTTTGCCGGGCCAGCCGCTCGGCCACCGAACCGAAGGCCACGGCCTTCAGCGCCGCCTTCACCTGTCGGGCTTGTCCTGCTTCATCGAGCGTGGACTCGTGTTCGAGTCGCAGATCGATGGCGGGCAGGCCAGCCGGGGTGAAACGCAAAGCGGCAAGTTCGGCGATGCAGGCACTCAGCAGGAGCTGGTTGACCGCACCGGCGGCAGACGTCACATCAGTGAGCGAATCAGTTGCTGCTGTTGTTGGCAGCGTACTCGGCCTGCTGGGCCTTGCGGGCCTCTTCGCGCTCGACCGTCTTCATCATCGACGACGGGCCGGTGTCGGCCTTCTTCTTCACCACGGTCAGGTGGCGCAGCACGGCGTCGTTGAACTTGAAGGCGTGTTCGAGTTCGGACATCACGGCCTGGTCAGCCTCGATGTTCACGCACAGGTAGTGCGCCTTGTTCAGCTTGTTGATCTGGTAGGCGAGCTGGCGGCGGCCCCAGTCCTCGACACGATGCACCTTGCCGTTGCCGGCGGCGATCATGCCCTTGTAGCGTTCCAGCATGGCCGGAACTTGTTCGCTCTGGTCCGGATGGATGAGCAGAATGATTTCGTAGTGACGCATGGCACTCCTTGTGGGTTGAAGCCCGCGACCGCCCGATGCAAATATCAAGCATCGGTCGGCCCAGGCCTGGAAAGCCACCTACCGCGTCCTGGCAGTGTGGCAAGGCAAAGCCCACGATTATAGCAACCCGGAGACGGCGCGTCAGCTACCGAGTGCCAGCTCCAGCGGTGTCGCCTTCTCTGGGCCCACGGCCGACTTGATCTTCGGCGCGAGCGCGGCGAGTTCCTCGTAGGTGGTGGCGGCCTCGACGGCGAGATTGAGCCGGAAGCCGCGCAGCCCCAGGGAAGCGGTGAGCCTCGTCGCCACCGGGTAGGCATCCTGGTAACGCTGTTGGGCGCTTCGGCTGTCCGTGACTGCGACGGAAGGGAGCGAGGCTGCGGTATCGGGCACTGACGCCGTGGGCAGCCCCGCGTCGGATGCCGACGCCGCCGGACGGCCGAGAAGGCCCAGGTCAAGCAATTGATCCACATCCTCCTGCACGACGCCCATCCCGGCGGCCAGCACGTCCGCCACGGAACGTCTGCCGTCGAACAGGATGAAGGCAGAGCGCTGGCGCGGCGTCAGCCGCACCGACCGGTCCTTCAGGACCTGCTGGCCGATTTCGGTCTTCAAGAGAATCATCGTGTCGTCCCTCTTCGTCAGTCGGAGTGAGTGACCCCCGTCTTGCAACGAGGCGGAGTTTGACACCAAATACACAAATTATTTCAATTACGCCGGGCTGACAGGGTCATGACCATGAAAAAAGGCCGGGATTCGCCCGGCCCTTTTGTCGTCGCGCTGCAAGAGTGAGTGACTGGACGCCGGGCGCGATGTGTGCCCCGCGGCTTCCCAGCACGTCAGCCTTGTGCCAGCCGCTGCCAGGTGTCGATCACGCTGTCGGGGTTCAGCGAAATCGACTCGATGCCCTCGGCCGCCAGCCATTGCGCGAAGTCGGGGTGGTCGCTGGGCCCCTGGCCGCAGATGCCGACGTACTTGCCCTGCGCCTTGCAGGCCTTGATCGCGCGGCTGAGCATGGCCTGCACGGCCGGGTCGCGCTCGTCGAAGTCCGCGGCCAGCAGTTCGAGGCCCGAGTCGCGGTCCAGGCCCAGCGTGAGCTGCGTGAGGTCGTTCGAACCGATCGAGAAGCCGTCGAAGAACTGCAGGAACTCGTCGGCCAGGATGGCGTTGCTCGGCACTTCGCACATCATGATCAGCTTGAGCGTGTTCTCACCGCGCTTGAGGCCGTGCTGACCCAGCAGTTGCGTGACGCGCTCGGCCTGCTTCAGGGTGCGCACGAAGGGCACCATGATCTGCACGTTGGTCAGGCCCATGTCGTTGCGCACGCGCTTGAGCGCCTCGCACTCCATCGCAAAGGCCTCGCCGAACTCGGCACTGATGTACCGCGCCGCACCGCGGAAGCCCAGCATCGGGTTTTCTTCCTCGGGCTCGTAGCGGCTGCCGCCGATGAGCTTGCGGTATTCGTTGGACTTGAAGTCCGACAGGCGCACGATCACCGGCTTGGGCCAGAACGCGGCAGCGATGGTGGCCACGCCCTCCGCCACCTTGTCGACGTAGAAGGCCTTGGGCGAGGCATGGCCGCGCGCCACCGACTCGACCGCCTTCTTCAGGTCGGCATCGACCTGCGGGTAGTCGAGGATGGCCTTGGGGTGCACGCCGATGTTGTTGTTGATGATGAACTCCAGCCGCGCCAGGCCCACGCCTTCGTTCGGCAGTTGCGCGAAGTCGAAGGCGAGCTGCGGGTTGCCCACGTTCATCATGATCTTGGTCTTGATCGGAGGCATCTCGCCGCGCTGCACTTCGGTGACCTCGGTCTCGAGCAGGCCGTCGTAGATGTGGCCGGTGTCGCCCTCGGCGCAGCTCACGGTGACCAGGGTGCCGTCCTTCAGGCGCTCGGTGGCGTCGCCGCAGCCCACCACGGCGGGGATGCCCAGTTCGCGCGCGATGATGGCCGCGTGGCAGGTGCGTCCGCCGCGGTTGGTCACGATGGCGGAGGCGCGCTTCATCACCGGCTCCCAGTTGGGGTCGGTCATGTCGGTCACGAGGATGTCGCCGGGCTGCACCAGGTCCATCTGGCTGATGTCGTTGACCAATCGCACCGGGCCGGTGCCGATCTTCTGGCCGATGGCACGGCCTTCGGCCAGCACGGCACCCTTGCTCAGCAGCTTGAAGCGCTGCTCGGCCTTGCCGGCCTGCTGGCTCTTCACCGTCTCGGGGCGGGCCTGCAGGATGTAGAGCTGGCCGTCGGTGCCGTCCTTGCCCCACTCGATGTCCATCGGGCGGCCGTAGTGTTTCTCGATGACGATGGCGTACTTCGCGAGCTGCTCGACCTCGTCGTCAGTCAGCGAATAGCGGTTGCGCAGTTCGGCCTTCACGTCGGTGGTCTTGACCAGCTTGCCCGTGGCCTTCTTCTCCTCGGGCGTGGCGAACTCCATCTGGATCAGCTTGGAGCCGAGGTTGCGGCGGATCACGGCCTTGTTGCCCGCCTCGAGCATCGGCTTGTGGACGTAGAACTCGTCCGGGTTCACTGCGCCCTGCACCACCGTCTCGCCGAGGCCGTAGCTGGACGTGATGAAGACGACCTGGTCGAAGCCCGACTCGGTATCGATGGTGAACATCACGCCCGCGGCGCCCAGGTCGGAACGCACCATGCGCTGCACGCCGGCCGAGAGCGCGACCACGTCGTGCGCGAAGCCCTTGTGCACGCGGTAGCTGATCGCGCGGTCGTTGTAGAGGGAGGCGAACACCTCCTTCATCTTGTGCAGCACGTCGTCGATGCCGACAACGTTCAGAAAGGTCTCCTGCTGGCCGGCGAAAGAGGCATCGGGCAGGTCTTCCGCCGTGGCCGACGAGCGCACCGCGAAGCTGGCCTGGTCGTTGCCGGACGAAAGCGTGGCGAAGGCATCGCGCACGCCCTTCTCCAGGTCGGCCGGGAAGGGCTGCGCCTCGATCCAACCTCGGATTTCGGCACCGGCGGCGGCCAGCGCGCGCACGTCCTCGATGTCGAGCGTCGCCAGGCGCTGGCTGATGCGCTCGGTGAGGCCCTCGTGAGCGAGGAATTGGCGGAACGCGTGGGCGGTGGTGGCGAAGCCCGTGGGCACCCGCACGCCCTGAGGCAGTTGCGAGATCATTTCGCCGAGGCTGGCGTTCTTGCCGCCGACCGCCTCGACGTCGGTCATCCTCAGGTTTTCAAACGGTACGACCAGGGCGGTCGCTTCGAAGAGTTGAGACATGGGAAAGCTCCGGAAGTTGAAATCGGCGCGGTCGCATGCAGGCGGGCGTGGGGCACGGTCGTTCTTCTTGCTCTGGGTGCGCGGCCGGGCTGCATGGAGGTGTGAGGTGGGTCGGGTCGGCGGCGGCGCGCGATCCCGATAATGGCGCGGATTGTAGGCGTCGCCCCGGACCGGCGCCGCAGGACTGGAACTACAGCGAAGGCACCCCACGCACCATGCGCACCCGCACCGTTTTCTATGTCTCCGACGGCACCGGCATCACGGCCGAGACCTTCGGCAATGCCGTCCTCAACCAGTTCGAGATCAAGCCGCGGCACGTGCGGCTGCCCTTCACCGACACGGTCGACAAGGCCCACCAGGCGGTTCGGCAGATCAACCATACGGGCGAAGTCGAGGGCCTGCGCCCCATCGTCTTCACCACCCTGGCCGACATGGAGGTGCTGGAGGTGATCGAAACCGGCTGCAAGGGCATGCTGCTGGACATGTTCGGCACCTTCGTGCGGCCGCTGGAGATCGAGCTGGCGATGAAGTCCAACCACCGCATCGGCCGCTTCTCCGACGTCAGCAAGAGCAAGGAATACAACGATCGCATCGCCGCGATCGACTTCAGCCTGCAGCACGACGATGGCCAGAGCAACCGCGACCTGGAGGGCGCCGACGTCATCCTGGTGGGCGTGAGCCGCAGCGGCAAGACACCGACCTCGCTCTACCTCGCCATGCAGCACGGCCTGAAGGCGGCCAACTACCCGCTCATTCCCGAGGACTTCGACCGGCGCCAGTTGCCGCCCGCGCTGGTGCCGCACCGAAAGAAGATCTTCGGCCTGACCATCGCGCCCGACCGGCTGGCCGAGATCCGCAACGAACGCCGGCCCAACTCGCGCTATGCCAGCCTCGAGAACTGCCGCCACGAAGTGAGCGAGGCCGAGGCCATGATGCGCCGCGCCGGCATCCGCTGGCTGTCGACCACCACCAAGAGCATCGAAGAGATCGCCACGACGATCCTGCAGGAGCTTCGGCCGGAACGATTGAGCTATTGAGCCCATGTCACCGCGTCGGCGAGGCCCGGACGCGTGACTACAGATTTCATAGCATCCGACGGCCGCTCCCTGAGCGCCTACAGCGTTTTATCGTCTTGAGATTTACTAAGCCTGATCTTATGATTCAGGCATGAGCCATCCCGCCGACGTGCTGCCCACGGCCATTCAGTTGCGGGCCGCCGTGTCCGGCCTCCAGCGCGAACTGCGCAGCCGAGCACCGGGCGATGGCCCGTCGACTTCCCAGCTCACGGTGCTCGCCCTGCTCCACCGCCTCGGCCCACTGCCGCCCTCGGGGGTCGCACGCCACGAGCGGGTCAAGCTGCAGAGCCTCACCCGGCTGCTGGCCGAGATGGAAGCCGCGGCGCTCGTCACCCGCGAGCCGGACCCCGTCGATGCGCGCCGCACCCTGCTCAGGTTGGCACCGGCCGGCGTCCGTGCCCTGACCGACGAGGCACACCGACGCGAGGCCTCGCTGGCCGATGCCATCGCGACCCGTCTGACAAATGCCGAACGCGCGCGCCTTCGTGCCGCCTGCAGCCTGCTCGACCGGCTGGCACAGGCGCTGGCCGACGCGCCGGCGACCGCCTCCCACTGAGCGCAGCGTCGCCATGCAAGCCAGCGTCCACAGCGCCCGACACGCCGCGAACTGGACGCACGCCGCCCAGCTCGGCGCCGCCGTGGGGCTGGCTTGGGGCGCGTCGGCGCTGCTGCACCTGCCCGAAGGTTTCTGGGCCGTGATGAGCGCGCTGATCGTGCTGCGTCCCACGGCGGGTGCCACCCTGGGCGCAGGCTGGGACCGCATCCGCGGCACGTTGGCCGGCACGCTCCTCGGGCTGGCCGGCGTGGCGCTGCGCCACGTGCACGGCCTGGACAACAGTGCCACCACCCTGCTCATCGTCGGCCTGCTCGCGGCAGCAAGCGCGCTCGTGCCCTGGCTACGCAGCGCACCGCTCACGGCGCTGATCGTGCTCGGCAGCAGCGGCATGGCGCAGCACCCTGCGCTGCAGGTCGCGGCCCTGCGCGCGGTCGAGATGGGCATCGGCGTCGCTGTCGGGCTGCTGCTGTCCTTCGCCAGCCTGTGGCAGGCGACCGCTCGGCGCTTCGACTTGGCCTGCGCGCAGGTACTCAGGCAGATCGCCGACCAGGTGAGGCGGGACTTCGCCGCGCCGCCGCAAGATGCCAAGGAACGCGAAGGCCGCATGGACTCGCTTCGCACGGAGTTGCGCGCCCTGGCCGTGCTGGCCGTCGGTGCGCAACGCGAGGCACGCATCGCCGCCCGGCTGCGGCGCCGCCCGGCGCAGGGCGAACCCGTGCGTATGGCGCGCATCGCCACACGCACGCTGCATGATGCCGGCGCCTTTGCGCGCCACGCGGCTCTGCGCCGCGAAGACGAGCCTCACGGGGACTGCGCGGCGCTGGCCGCTGGCGTGGCGGGCGCGCTCGAAGCGGCGGCGGCGCAACTCGAAGGCGGGCCGCCGTTCGACGAGAGCGCGCGCCGCATCCACCGGCGCACGATAGTGTCGAGTGCGCACGGCGCTACATGGGTGCAGCCGTCGATGCGGCTGTTGATGCAGGATCTGGCAGCGCTGACGAAGCGCGCGGATACTGCGCCGCTCCGCCACAAGTCGGCCCCACGCGGTTGTGGAGCAGCCCGATAAAAAACAACCGTTCGGGCCGAGCCTGTCGAAGCCCGGTGCGGCGCTTCGACAGTCTCAGCGCGAACGGTTGTGAGGGGCGAGCGGTCGTCCGAGGGCTCGCCGCGCTGAAGCGTCGAGCCCTTTGGAGTCAGGCCGCGACCGCCTCCTTCTCTTCCACCGGCGCCGTGGTGCGGATCAGGTGGTCGAACGCCCCCAGCGCCGCCTTCGCGCCATCACCGGCAGCGATGATGATCTGCTTGAAGGGCACCGTGGTCGCATCCCCGGCCGCGAACACGCCCGGCACCGAGGTCTGGCCGCGGTCGTCGACCACGATCTCGCCGTGCCGGCTCAGCTCGAGCGTGCCCTTGAGCCAATCGGTGTTGGGCACGAGGCCGATTTGCACGAACACGCCCTCGAGTTCGACGCGGTGCGCCTCGCCGGTGCTCCGGTCCTTGTAGTTCAGGCCGTTCACCTTGTCGGTGCCGGTGATCTCGGTCGTCTGCGCGTTGGTCACCACGGTGACGTTGGCCAGGCTGCGCAGCTTGCGCTGCAGCACCTCGTCGGCACGCAGCTTGGTGTCGAACTCGATCAGCGTCACATGGCCGACGATGCCGGCCAGGTCGATGGCCGCCTCGACGCCCGAGTTGCCGCCGCCGATCACCGCCACGCGCTTGCCCTTGAACAGAGGCCCATCGCAATGCGGACAGTAGGCCACGCCCTTGTTCTTGAATTCCTTCTCACCCGGCACGTTGATGTTGCGCCAGCGGGCGCCGGTGGCCAGGATGATCGTGCGCGCCTTGAGCGTCGCACCGCTCTCGGTCTGAAGCTCGATGAAGCCGTCGCCGGGGACCAGCGCCTTGGCACGCTGCAGGTTCATGATGTCCACGTCGTAGTGGCGCACGTGCTCCTCCAGTGCCAGGGCGAACTTCGGCCCCTCGGTTTCCTTGACCGAGATGAAGTTCTCGATGCCCAGCGTATCGAGCACCTGCCCGCCGAAGCGCTCCGACGCGATGCCCGTGCGGATGCCCTTGCGCGCCGCGTACACGGCCGCCGCGGCGCCAGCCGGACCGCCGCCAACGATGAGCACATCGAAGGGCGACTTGGCGGAGATCTTCTTCGCCTCGCGCTCGACGCCGCTGGTGTCGATCTTGGCGAGGATCTCCTCCAGCGTCATCCGGCCCGAGCCGAACTGCGTGCCGTTTAGGAAGACTGTCGGTACGCCCATGATCTGGCGCTCCTTGACTTCGTCCTGGAAAGTGCCGCCCTCGACCATGGTGGTCTTGATGCGCGGGTTCTGCACGGCCATGAGATTCAGCGCCTGCACGACGTCTGGGCAGTTGTGGCAGGTGAGCGAGACGTAGACCTCGAACTCGAAGTCGCCGTCCAGGGCCTTGATCTGCTCGAGGATGGCCTGTTCCACCTTGGGCGGGTAACCGCCAACCTGCAGCAGCGCAAGGATCAGCGACGTGAATTCGTGGCCCATCGGCAGGCCGGCGAAACGCGGGCCGTGGCTCTCGCCGGGGCGGTTGATGGAGAACGACGGCTTGCGCTGGGTGTCGTCCCGGCTCTCGATCACCGTGATCAGCTTCGACGTCTCGGCGATGTCCTTGAGCAGCGCCTGCGTCTCGATGGACGCCTGCGAATCGTCGAGCGAGGCGACGACCTCGATGGGCTGCGAGATGCGTTCGAGGTAACTGGCGAGTTGGGACTTGGTGGCGGCGTCGAGCATGGTGATCTCTCTCTTTCGATGTCCTGAAAAACAAAAAGCCCGGGTGCGTGGCGCCCCCGGGCTCGACTCGGGGCGGCTGGTGAAAGCCGCCGGGCTGGTGCGTTCAGGCGAGCGCCATCCACCTTCCATCGAAGGTGGGGGCGCCGGGCCCGAAAGCCAGCCGGAGGCCGGTCATTGCGGGTGCTTAGATCTTGCCGACCAGGTCGAACGAGGGCTTGAGCGTGGCGGCGCCTTCTTCCCACTTGGCGGGGCAGACTTCACCGGGGTGGGCGGCGACGTACTGGGCGGCCTTGACCTTGCGCAGCAGGTCCTTGGCGTCGCGGCCGATGCCTTCGGCGGTGATTTCCAGCGCCTGGATCACACCATGCGGGTCGACGATGTAGGTGCCGCGGTTGGCCAGGCCCTGGTCTTCACGCAGCACTTCGAAGTTGCGGCTGATGGCCAGCGTGGGGTCGCCGATCATCGTGTACTTGATCTTGCCGATGGTCTCGGACGAGTCGTGCCAGGCCTTGTGGGTGAAGTGGGTGTCGGTCGAGACGGAGTAGATCTCCACGCCCATCTTCTGGAACTCGGCGTAGTGGTCGGCCACGTCGCCCAGTTCGGTCGGGCACACGAAGGTGAAGTCGGCGGGGTAGAAGAAGAAGACGGCCCACTTGCCCTTCACGTCGGCATCGGACACGTCGACGAACTTGCCGTCCTTGTATGCGGTGGCCTTGAAAGGTTTGATTTCGGTGTTGATCACGGACATTTGATTTCCTCTGTCGGTTGGTCAGAAAAATGGGCGAACCATGAGTATATGCATTAATCGAACACTTTCAATAGAAATAGGCTATTGATACTGGGTGTCCGGGCTATGGGATAACTGCGTGAAAGTCATCGTGTCGTCACATGCGTTCCATGTTGGCGCAAGCCCATGGCCGCGTGCGCGAGAGGGCAATACGAACGCCTATCACGATCAAACGCATGCAGACCGTCAACGCGGGGCCTTCGCTTGAAGCGGCCGGCCCATGCTCGCAGAATCGCGCCCTGATCCGGATCAATACCAAGGAAAAAAGCCATGAAGGGCGACCCCCAAGTCATCGACCACCTGCAGGCGCAGTTGAAGAACGAACTCACTGCCATCAACCAGTACTTCCTGCACTACCGCATGCTCAAGCACTGGGGCCTGGACAAGCTGGCGAAGAAGGAATACGAGGAGTCGATCGGCGAGATGAAGCATGCCGACTGGCTCATGGACCGCATCTTCATGCTCGACGGCCTGCCAAATCTGCAGGACCTGGCCAAGCTCAATGTCGGCGAGGACGTGCCTGAACTGCTGCAGTGCGACCTGAAGGCCGAGTACGGCGCACAGGCCACCATCAAGGCCGGCATCGCGCATTGCGAGACCGTGCGCGACTATGTCTCGCGCGACCTGCTGCAGAAGATCCTCGACGACACCGAGGAGCACATCGACTTCCTCGAGACCCAGATCGACCTGGTCGGCAAGGTCGGTCTGCAGAACTACCTGCAGTCGCAGATGGGCGAGGTGAGCTGAGAGCGCCCGGGCGCCGCCCTCGCGGCGGCACTCCCCTGACTACGAGGCCCTGCGGGGCCTCTTTTCATTCCGGCAGTCGGCCGGCGCGCTTTACCGAAACTTCACCGCTCCCAAAATCATAGCGGCTGGCGCAGACGGGGTGCGCGCCTGAGCCGATTCAGATCGCGACCTGCAGCACGACAAATGACATCGATTCTCATTTGTATCGTTAGAATGCGGCGCGCCGATGTCTGCCTCTTCCACCGCCCCCCGCCGCGCCTACTGGCTCAAGACCCTGCACGAATGGCACTGGGTCAGTTCCGCCCTGTGCCTGGTGGGCATGCTGCTGTTCAGCATCACCGGCATCACGCTCAACCATGCCGGGCAGATCGAAGCCAAGCCCGCTGTCACGCAACGCACCGCCACGCTGGAACCCGCCCTACGCGCGCAACTCGAGAAGATGCAGCCCGAGGTGCTTCAGGCCCGCAAGGGCAAGGCGCCGCTGCCCGTGGAATTGCAGCGGTGGGCCAGCCGCCAATGGCAGATCGAGACGGCCGAGCGTGACGCCGAATGGTCCGAGGACGAGGTCTACCTCTCGCTTCCCCGGCCTGGTGGCGACGCCTGGATGCGCATCAACCTCGGCGATGGCGCTGCCGAGTACGAGTTGACTGACCGCGGCTGGATCTCCTACCTCAACGACCTGCACAAGGGCCGCAACACCGGCGCAGCCTGGCGCTGGTTCATCGATATCTTCGCGGCCGCCGCGCTGGTGTTCTCGGCCACCGGCCTGCTGATTCTGAAAATGCACGCCGGCAACCGGCCCTTCACCTGGCCGATGGTCGGCATGGGCCTTTTGGTGCCGCTGCTGCTGGCGCTGCTGCTGATTCACTGACACCCCGCTTTTCATCTTTCCCATCGCATCCCGCAAAGGACCTTCCGTGCAGCTCCGCTATCCCCTCGCCCCCATCGCGCTGTCGGCACTGTTTGCCGGCCCGGCTGTCGCCGCCGGCCTGGGCGTCAACATCGAGATTCCGCGGCTGAACGTCTCGGAGTACCACCGCCCCTACGTGGCCGCCTGGATCGAGCGCGCCGACAGCTCGATGGCGACCACGCTCGCGGTCTGGTACGACGTGCGCACCAAGACCAACAACCCCGAGGGCGAAGGCACCAAGTGGCTGAAGGACCTGCGCCAGTGGTGGCGCCGCGGCGGCCGCGAGCTGGCCGTACCGATCGATGGGGTGACGGGTGCGACCAAGCCGGCCGGCAAGCATGCGCTGAGCTTCACCGAAGGCAGCAAGCCGCTGGCCCAGCTCGCACCGGGCAACTACAAGCTGGTGGTCGAGGCCGCGCGCGAAGTCGGCGGCCGCGAGGTCGTCTCTGTTCCCTTCCAGTGGCCTCCCGCCAAGGCCGACAGTGCCACGGCCGCCGGCAAGGAAGAGCTCGGCGAGGTCAAGGTCGAACTCAAGCCCTGATCGCCCCCATCCAGACCATCCCCTTCACTTCCGGAGCCCTTGCCATGAAGCCGATCCTGCGCACCGCCGCCGTCGCCACGACCGCCCTGCTGGCCACCCTCGCCGCCCAGGCCCACAACGCTTGGCTGCTGCCCTCGACCACCGTGCTGTCCAAGCCCGACCGCGTGACGGTCGACGCGGCGATCTCCAACGACCTGTTCGTCGCCAACCACGCCGCGATGAACCTCGACAACCTTCAGATCACCGCCCCCGATGGCGCGGCGTTGAAGGCCGAGACGCAGGCCAAGCTCAGGCAGCGCAGCGTGTTCGATGTCGAGTTGCCGCAACCGGGCACCTACCGAATCGCCGTGGTCAACGCCGGCGTGTTCGCAAGCTGGAAGGACAAGGCCACCGGGCAGCCCAAGCGCGCGCGCGGCACGGCGGAAGGCATTGCCGGCCAGATTCCCGCCGACGCGATCGACGTCAACGTCACCCAGTCGGTCGGCCGCAACGAAACCTTCGTGACGGTGGGCAAGCCCTCGGCGCTCAAGCCGATCGGCGTGGGCCTTGAGCTGGTGGCCGCCGGCAGCCTGACCGACAACGTGAAGGGCGAGAAGTCCAGCTTCACGCTCCTGCTCGACGGCCAGCCCGCGAAGGACCTGGAAGTCGGCATCACCGCCGGCGGCACCGTCTACCGCGACAAGCTCGAGGAGCTCAAGCTCAAGACCGACGACAAGGGCCAGTTCAGCGTGACCTGGCCGGCCGCCGGCATGTATTGGCTGGAAGCCAGCACGCGAGACAACAAGACCACGCTGCCGCAGGCCAAGGAGCGGCGCGTGAGCTATTCGGCGACGCTGGAAGTCGCGCCATAACCGGCTCCGACATCCCCTCGTTCGCGGCGCGCGTCTCGGGCTACCGCCTGCCCGATGCGCCGCGCGCCGCCGATCCGGCCCGCCTGCAGCAGCTCGCGGGCGAGACGATGGGCACCACCTGGTCGCTGCGTGTCGACAACCCGCGCATGCTGCCGCTCGACGCGCTGCGGCACACCGTTCAGTCGTCGCTGGACGACGTCGTCGCGCAGATGAGCCATTGGGATCCCGACTCGGCGTTGGGCCGCTTCAACCGCGCGCCGGCTGGCAGCACGCACACGCTGCCCGAGGCATTCGACACCGTGCTGGCCCGGGCCCTGCATTGGGCCGAGGCCAGTGGCGGCGCGTTCGATCCGGCCATGGGTCCGTTGGTGGCACTTTGGGGCTTCGGCCCCGAGGCGGCGGCGCAGAGCTGTCTTCCGCCCGACGCCGTCGCGCTGGCCGCCGCGCGCGCGCGCTGTGGTCGGCACCGCATCGTGCACAACGCCGCGAGCCGCGAACTCGTGCAACCAGGCGGACTGTCGCTGGACCTGTCGGGCATTGCCAAGGGCTATGGGGTCGATGTCGGCGTGGCCGCGCTGCAGCGCTTGGGCCTGACCGATTTTCTGCTCGAAGTGGGCGGCGAACTGCGCGGCGTCGGGCGGCGGCCGGGCGGCCTTCCGTGGCAGGTGCAGGTCGATCCCGGTGCGGCACCTGGTCTGCGCATCGCGCTGGCCGACCGCGCGGTGGCGACCTCGGGTGAGCGCTGGCAGGTGCACGAGCGGGCTGGGCGACGCTGGTCGCACACGCTGGATCAGCGCACCGGCGAGCCGGTCGCCCATGCGCTGGCGTCCGTCACCGTGCTGCACGAACAGTGCATGGATGCGGATGCGCTGGCGACAGTGCTCACGGTGATGGGCATCGAGGACGGCCGGGCCTTTGCCGACCGGCACGGCGTGGCGGCACTGTTTGCCCAACGCGAGTCGGATGGCACGCTGGCGCTGCATCCCAGCGCCGCCTGGGTGGCACAGGCATCAGCGTGATGCGCCATGGTGACTGCATTTCGCGGAGCGTCGCGTGCTGAGTGAGCCGCTTCGCTGGGCAGCCGCTGGCGCCTCCGTGGCCGCCTACGGCGCGCTGTGCGCCGGCATCTGGTGGCGCGAGCGCACACGCGTCGGCGCAGCGGCGGCCGATGCTGCCGCGCTGGCCGGCGACGGTGATGCCGTCCTGATGGTCCACGCCAGCCAGACCGGCCAAGCCGAGTCGCTGGCGTGGGACAGCGCCCGCTGGCTGCATGCCGGCGGTACGCCCGTGCGCGTGGTGGCGCTCAACGCGCTCGACGCCACGATGCTGGGCCAGGCGCGGCAAGCCTACTTCATCGCCAGCACCTACGGCGAAGGGGATGCGCCCGATGGCGCGAGCGTGTTCGTCGAGCGGCTTATGGAAGGTCCCGTGCCAGCGGCGCTGAAGCAACTCACGTACGCGGTGTTGGCGCTGGGCGATCGCGAATACGCCAACTTCTGCGGCTTCGGCCGGCGCCTCGACGACTGGCTGCGCGCCCAGGGGGCCCAGCCTGCCTTTCCGCGTGTCGAGGTCGACAACGGCGCGCCGGCCGCGCTGGCCGAATGGCGCCGACGGTTGCGGCCGGACGCCAGCGAGCAGGACCCGGTCGAGGCCGCGCCGAGCGCGGATTTCGCGCCCTGGCGCCTCGTGGCGCGCGAGCACCTGAACCCCGGCAGCGACGGCGGCCCGGTGTTCCTGCTCGGCTTCATGCCGCCGTCCGGCCCCGATCCGGTGTGGGAGGCCGGCGACCTGGTCCAGGTCGCTGTGGCCGCCGACCCCGGCCGGCCGCGCGACTATTCGATCGCCTCCACGGTGCACGATGGCGAACTGCAGCTCATCGTTCGCCAGGAGCGCCATCCCGACGGCAGCCTGGGAGCGGCGTCGGGCCTGCTCACTTCCACCCTGGCCTTGGGTGACACGGTCGCGATGCGGCTGAAGCCACACCCGGGGTTCAGGCTCGCCGGCAACAAGGAGCGGCCCCTCATCCTCATCGGCAACGGCACGGGACTGGCGGGACTGCGCGCCCACCTGCGTGCACGGGCGGCTTCCGACAAGGGGCGCAACTGGCTGGTCTTCGGCGAACGCCATGAGGCAACGGATTTCCTGTGCCGCGCCGAACTCGAGGCCTGGCGCGCGGACGGTACCCTGGCGCGGCTCGACATGGTCTTCTCCCGCGACGCCGAGGCAACACAGGGCGAGCGCAGGTACGTGCAGCACCGCCTGCTTCAACTGGCCGAGGAGGTGGCCGCGTGGGTCGAAGGCGGCGCCTCCATCTATGTCTGCGGTAGCCTGCAGGGCATGGCCGCGGGCGTGGACGGCGCGCTGCGCCAGATCCTGGGCGCCGATCGCCTGGGCGCACTGACGGCCGCGGGCCGCTACCGCCGCGATGTCTATTGACGCCGGTCGGCCCCGTCTTCGCCGAAGCCCGCGACACTCGATACCGCGGCGCGCCGGCGGCCGCCCCGTTGACCAGCAAGGAGCCTCCCCATGATGCTGCACGTACCCGAAGTGCTGACCCGCGACGAGGTGCGCACGCTGCGCGCATCCCTGGACCAGGCCGACTGGGTCGACGGCAAGGCCACCGTCGGCGAACAAGGTGCTCGGGTGAAGCAGAACCGGCAGATCGCCGAGCTGTCGCCCCTCGGCCGCCATTGGGGCGACCACATCCTGAAAATCCTGCTGCAACACCCGCAGTTCTTCTCGGCCGCGCTGCCCTTCCGCTTCGTGCCGCCGCTGTTCAACCGCTACGAGGGTGGCGAGCACTACGGCCTGCACGTCGACGGCAGCATCCGCAACGTTCCCGGGACCAACTACCAGCTGCGGACCGACCTCTCGTGCACGCTCTTCCTCAGCGACCCGGAGGACTACGACGGCGGCGAACTCGAAGTGGTCGACACCTACGGTTCGCACGAGGTCAAGCTGCCGGCCGGCGACCTGATCCTCTACCCCTCCAGCAGCCTGCACCAGGTGCATCCGGTGACGCGGGGGGCGCGGGTCTGCTCCTTCTTCTGGGTCCAGAGCATGGTGCGGGACGACGCGCGGCGAACGATGCTGTTCGAGCTCGACCAGACGCTCCAGCGTCTGCGCAGCCGGCTGGGCGAGACCGAAGAGACGGTGGCCCTGACGGGCCACTACCACAACCTCTTGCGCATGTGGTCCGAGGTGTGAGGCGTCCCGCGCCCAAGGACGATAGCGATTGCAAATGCGATAGATTCGTATTTATAATCAGCACATCGTCCAACAGCCAGCCAACTGCTGCCCACCATGATCGTCTGCGTGTGTCGTCGAGTCTCCGATCGCGAAATCGCACGGCACGCGCGGGCGGGCATGACCTTCGACGAAGTTCAGTTCGAACTCGGCGTTGCCACCCAATGTGGCCGCTGCGAAGGTTGTGCGCGCGATGTGGTGGCGCAATGCAGCGCATCGCACCCGGTCGCGGCCCTGAGCTGCGATTTCGAGCCACGAGCGATCCAGCTTGCCACCGCCATCACGGAGAGCAACGCATGGAATTCGTCTCGGCCATCGCCGGCAGCCTGATCTTCGTGGCAGGCTCTGCCTGGTGGATATTTCGTAAGTAGCGCGCTGCGGCCTGCGCCGCGCCCCGCGTGCATGCGCACGTGGTGGCCTGACCTTGGTGGATCGTGTCCAGTCGTTTTTCGTCTTCCCCCCCCTCCTCGCCCCTGGGCCTGTCGCGCACCGCGGTGATCGCGGGCGGCGTCATCCTGTTCCATGCCGCCGCGCTGTGGGCGCTGCAGAGCGGCCTGTTGCGCAAAGCGGCCGAAGTGGTCGTGCCGGTGGAACTGCTGGCGCAGATCATCGAGCCCCCTCGCCCGGCTCCGCCACCGCCCCCTCCCCCCCCGCCGCCGCCCGCGCCGCCGAAGAAGGAAATCGTCAAGCCGCCGCCACGCCCCCAGGCCGTGCGCGAGACGCGGCCCACGCCACCGCCGCCCAACGCGCCAACGGGCGCGGTGGAGCCGCCACCGCCAGCGCCGCCGGCGCCCGAGACGCCCCCCGCTCCGCCAGCACCTCCGGCACCGCCGCCAGCGCCGCCTGCCGCGCCGGCGCAGAAGGAACTGACAGGCGCGCAGGCGCAGTGGCTGGTGAAACCGCCGCTCGTGTTCCCCGCGATGAGCAAACGGCTCGGCGAGTCCGGCACGGTCGTCGTGCGGATCATTTTCGATTCCGAGGGCAACGCCAAGCGTGCCACGGTGGTCACCTCGAGCGGCTACGAGCGGCTCGACGCCGCGGGCCGCGACGCGGCGCTGCGTTCGCGCATCGCGATCAACCTGCCCGCGGGCACACCGCGATCGCCGGAGTACGCGTACACCGCGCCGCTGGCTTTCGTCCTGAACTGACTTTTTTCCTGGAGCATTTATGGATTCCCAATTCGGCTTGATGCACGTCTGGCAGCAGGGCGACTTCGTCACCAAGGCGGTGGCCATCCTGCTGGTGGGCATGTCGCTCGCCTCGTGGATCGTCATTCTCGTGAAGGCCTTCGACATCGTGCGCTACAAGCGCATGGCACGGCGCTCGGGCGACTTCTGGCACAGCGAGGACTTCGCCACCGCGCTCGACAAACTGGGCAAGGACGACACCAACCCCTTCCGCGTGCTGGCGCTGGAAGGCCGCGAGGCGGCCGCGCATCACCGCAACACCAAGGCGCACCTGCACGATGCGCTCGACGTGAGCGACTGGATCACCCGCGCGCTGCGCAACACGATCGACGAGTTCACGGCGCGGCTGCAGACCGGGCTGGCGATCCTGGCTTCGGTGGGTTCCACGGCGCCATTCATCGGCCTCTTCGGTACCGTGTGGGGCATCTATCACGCGCTGATGAGCATCGGCTCGGCCGGCCAGGCGACCATCGACAAGGTCGCGGGGCCGATCGGCGAGGCGCTGATCATGACGGCGCTCGGCCTGGCCGTCGCCATTCCTGCGGTGCTGGGCTACAACGCGCTCGTGCGTGGCAACAAGTTCGTATTGACCAAGCTCAACAGCTTCGCGCACGACCTCCACGCCTACTTCGTGACCGGGGCCCGCGTGCAAGCGGGTGGCGATTCGACCGTGGTCGCGCTGAAGAAGGGATAAGACATGCGCCCCCAGGCTCACATCCGTTCGCTGCCCCCCGAGGGGGCGCATGCCTCCCTCGAGGCGGCTCTTCGGGAGGCATGACGCATGGCCTTCGGTACCCAGGACGAACCCGATGACGTGATGAACGAGATCAACATGACGCCGCTGGTCGACGTCATGCTCGTGCTGCTCATCATCTTCATCATCACCGTGCCGGTGATGAAACATGCCGTCAACATCGACCTGCCGCGCGAGACCACGCAGCGGGAAGAAACCAAGCCCGAGACGATCTCGCTGAGCGTCGACGCCAGCGGCAGCTACTACTGGAACCAGGAAAAGATCGACGACGCCACGCTCGCATCGCGCCTGGCCGCGGCGGGCACGCTGCAGCAGCCGCCGGAACTGCACATCCGCGCCGACAAGGACGTGCGCTACGAGCGCGTGGCAGGTGCGATGGCTGCCGCAACCCGCGCCGGCGTGCACAAGATCGGCTTCATCAACGACCCGACGAAGAACTGACGGCTGCGCACAAAAAAATGCATCGCGGCGATTGACTTCTTATTGCGAATCATTATCATTTGATCATCGCCTCCCAGAAGGACTTCCTCCATGCAAGCCAAACCAACCGCCTTCAAAGTTCTGAGCCATCCGTCGCTGGATCAAGCTGGCGGCGGCACGGCCACTGCCGCGGCCTCCAGCGTCCACCCTGCCCATCTGGTGCAGAGCAACGAGTTGCTAAAGGGGCAGAAAACCATCGGCATCATGCACAACGGCTCGCTCTACCGCCTGCAGGCGACCAAACTCGGCAAGCTGATCCTCACCAAGTAAAGGATCGGCGCCCCTCGCAAGTTTCATCGTGGGGCGACTCGAGGAGATCAACTCTCCGAGGGTCGTTTTTGGCTAGCCACGGTTTTCCCAGCCAAGCCCTTTTTTCCACGCTGCGACGCTTCCAGAAAGAACAAAGCCGGCCCGCAAGGCCGGCTTTTTCGTAGGCGCCGATGAGTCGTGTGCTCAGAGCCCGAGGGCGGCGATGCCCGCCTTGGCGACCTGCGCGTCCTCGTTGGATTTGACGCCGCTCACGCCCACGGCGCCGATGACCTGGCCGTCCTTGACGATCGGCACCCCGCCTTCGAGCATCCCCTTGACAGCCGGCGCGGTGAGGAAGGCCGTGCGGCCGCCGTTGATGACGTCTTCGTAGCCCTTGCTCTCGCGGCGGCCGAGCGCGGCGGTGTGCGCCTTCGCCGGCGCGATGTGCGAAGACAGCGCGGCCGCCCCGTCTAGACGCTGCAGCCACAGCAAGTGGCCGGCGTCGTCGCTGATGGCGATGGTGACGGCCCAGTTGTTCTTCAGTGCTTCGGCTTCCGCGGCGGCGGCGATGCGCTTGACGTCGTCGAGTTCGAGGTAGTGCTTGGTCTTCATGGTGTCGGTTCTGCTAAGGGGCAAAACAGCGAGCATAGCGCCCGACGCCGGCCTTGCGCCGACGGCGGTCCGGCTGAGGGGTGGGCTTGCTGCGCGCGCGGTTTCTCCGGCGGCCCTCTTGCAGCCTTCTAGAATCCGCCCCATCTGTCCCCAGTGCCTCCGCACCCGCGTTGCGCAGCTCACCCTTTTCCAGGAGTTCCTGCCATGACCGATCGCGCCGACACCTTCGAATCTCCCGTCGCCTATGGCCAGACGCTGCCGCAGGCCGAGCGCCAGCGCGTGCTGCGCAACACCTACTGGCTGCTGGCCCTGAGCCTGATTCCCACGGTGCTGGGTGCTTGGCTGGGCGTGGCCAGTGGCATCACGCGGTCGCTGACCGGCGGCCTCGGCCTGGTGGTGTTCATGCTGGGCGCCTTCGGCTTCATGTTCGCCATCGAGAAGACCAAGAATTCCGCCGCCGGCGTGCCGGTGCTGCTGGGCTTCACCTTTTTCATGGGCCTGATGCTCTCGCGCCTGATCGCGATGGTGTTGGGCTTCAAGAACGGCTCGGAGCTGGTGATGACCGCTTTCGGTGGCACGGCCGGCGTGTTCTTCGTGATGGCCTCGCTGGCCACGGTCATCAAGCGCGACCTGTCGGGCATGGGCAAGTTCCTGTTCGTCGGTGTGCTCGTGCTCTTCTTCGGCTCGATCATCAATGTCTTTGTCGGCTCCACGGCGGGCATGCTCGCGATCTCGGTGGCGGCGATCGGCATCTTTTCCGCCTACATGCTGTATGACCTGAAGCAGATCATCGACGGCGGCGAGACCAACTACATCAGCGCCACGCTGGCGCTTTACCTCGACCTCTTCAACGTGTTCCAGAGCCTCCTGGCGCTGTTGGGCATCTTCGGCGGCGAGCGGGATTGAGTTCGGCACAATGAAACGACAGAGGGGGCCATGGGCCCCCTCTGTCGTTTGGCGGCTCGGCTGCCGCGCTCAGGCGCTGCGTTCGAACACGGCAATCGACTCGACATGCGCCGTGTGCGGGAACATGTTGATCGCGCCGGCCAAGGTGCAGCGGTAGCCCGCCTGATGCACCAGCAACCCCGCATCCCGTGCCAGAGTCGACGGGTTGCAGCTCACATAGACGATGCGGCGCGGCGCCGTCCAGCCGCCCGTGCGCAATTCGGGTTGCTGCTCCAGGTCGGCCAGCGCCTTGGCCAACGCGAAGGCGCCCTCGCGCGGCGGATCGACCAGCCAGCGGTCGGCGCGGCCATCGGCCACCAGCATCGCAGGCGTCATCTCGAAAAGGTCGCGTGCCACAAAGGTCGTCGCTGCCAGCGCGCGCCCCACGGGCGCTTCAACCCGATTTCGCTCGAAATTCTGCTGTGCGCGCGCGACCAGCACGTCGCTGCCCTCGATGCCAAGTACCTGGGCCGCCTGCGTCGCCAGTGGGAGCGTGAAGTTGCCGAGGCCGCAGAACCAGTCGATCACGCGCTCGCCGGCTTGCACGTCGAGCAGCCGCAGCGCGCGTGAGACCAGCACGCGGTTGATGTGCGGGTTGACCTGCGTGAAGTCGGTCGGCTTGAAGGGCATGGTGATGCCGAAGTCCGGCAGTTCGTAGGCGAGCTGCGGGCCACCCTCGTCCAGCCGATGCACGGTGTCGGGCCCCTTCGGCTGCAGCCACCACTGCACGCCGACGTGCGCGGCTGCGAAGTCCTTCAGGCGCTGCACGTCGGCACCACTCAGCGGCTCCAGGTGACGCAGCACGAGCGCGATCACGCCGAGCTGCGTGCTGCCCGGCGCGTCGCCGCAGGCCACCTCGATCTGCGGGCAGGTCTGGCGGGCGTCGAGCGAATCGATCAGCCGGCGCAGCGGCACCAGCATGTCGCTCACCGCGCGCGGCAGCACCGGGCAGACCGTCATGTCGGCCACATAACGGCTCTTGCGTTCGTGGAAGCCGATCAGCGTCGTGCCCTTCTTCTCCACGTAGCGCACCGACAGCCGCGCGCGATAGCGGTAGTGCCAGCTCGGCCCTTCCAGCGGCCGCAGCAGCGTCTCGGGCCTGACCTTCCCCAGGTGCCACAGGTTGTCTTCCAGCGCGCGCTGCTTCACCGCGACCTGCGCCGCCGCGTCCAGGTGCTGCATCTTGCAACCGCCACAGGCACCGGCGTGCAGGCCGAAATGCGGGCAGCCCGGCCGCACCCGCTGCGACGACTCGCGGCGCAGCGCAGACAGCGTGCCCTGCTCCCAGTTGTTCTTCTTGCGATGCACATTCACGCGCACCTGCTCGAACGGCAGCGCGCCGTCGATAAACACCACCTTGCCGTCGGGCCGGTGGGCGACGCCCTGCGCGTCGAGGTCGATCGATTCGACGTTCAGCCAGCCGTCGTCAGGGGAAGGCGTCGCGGGCAACACCGGGCTGTCGTTAGGGGTCGAAACCGTCATCGGGTGATTGTCGTTGGAGGCCGTCGCCTGAAGCCGCCGGCACCGGTGCGCAAGCGGTATGGGCGCTGCAGGCCCGTCGAGCTCATGAAAACAAAAGCCGAGCCGGCATGCTGCTGGCTCGGCAAGATCAGGGCTGCAGTTGCAGCCGCGCGCTGTCAGCGCGCCGGCAGGTAGCGCGCCGGATCCACCGGCTTGCCCTGGCGCCGGATCTCGAAGTGCAGCTTGACCCGGTCAGCGTCGCTGCTACCCATCTCGGCGATCTTCTGGCCCTTCTGCACCGACTGGTCTTCCTTCACCAGCAAAGTCTGGTTGTGGGCGTAAGCGGTGAGGTACGTGTTGTTGTGCTTGAGGATGATGAGGTTGCCGTAGCCGCGAAGGCCCGCGCCCGCGTAGACCACGCGGCCATCGGCAGCGGCGAGCACCGCATCGCCGGCCTTGCCGCTGATGTCCAGACCCTTGTTCTTCACCTCGTCGAAACCGGCGATCAGGCTGCCATGCGCGGGCCAGATCCAGCCCACGTCTTCGTCGCCCGACGCGGCGGCGGCGGGCGCCACCGACGAGGTGGTGACCGGTGGGGTCGGCTTGGCGGCCGGCGCGCTGGCGGCGGTTGCGGGCGCCGTGGCCGCAGAGGGCGCACTTGCCGTGCCGGGGGTCGAGGCGCTGGCCGCCGGTGTGGTCGTCGCGGGCGCGGTGGCCACCACGGCGGCCGCCGGCGGAATCACGCGCAGCACCTGGCCCACTTCGATGAGGTCGGGGTTGTCGAGGTTGTTCCAGCGGACCAGGTCGCGCCAGTTCTGGCTGGTTTCCGACGCGATGCGGCGAATGGTGTCCCCGGGTCGCACGGCGTAGTAGCCGGGCTTGCCCAGGTTCTCGACGCCCGGCAGCGGCTTGCCGTTGGCATCGGTGATCGGAAGGCCGTTGGGGCCGATGACCGGCCCCGTCGCGGCTGGCGCCTGGCTCATGGTGCCGCGGTCCTCGACGGGGGCCGGGCCGCGCTTGGCGGTGCTGCAGCCCACGACCGCCAGCACGAACACCAATGACGACCAGACCAGCCAGCGCCGGTTACCTAAACCCTGCATGTGTTTTTCCTTCAAGCAATCCCGGATTTTAGAGGGACAAAGTGAACGGCCTCAAGAACACGCCGCTCGATCCCACGGGCATTTTTATCAATGACGACAAGCGTTTGGCCGCCATTTGCAGAAACCGTCGGAGCTACGATCCGCCCGCCGACCGCCAACTGCTCGATCCATTCCTGCGGCAGGTCCTCGCCGCCTGCGGCGGCGATGATGCCGGCGTAAGGGGCGCCGCGCGCATAGCCCAGCCGCCCGTCGGCCAGCATGAGGTGCACGTTGGCCAGGCGAAAGGGCCGCAGGTTGGAACGGGCACGCTCGTGCAGCCCACGCAGGCGCTCGATGCTGTAGACCTCGCTGGCGACATGGCTGAGCACGGCAGCCTGGTAACCGCAGCCGGTGCCGATCTCCAGCACGCGGCCGAGGCGCTCCTGCGGCTTGCCGGCCAGCGCCGGTGCACCGAGCAGCAACTCGATCATGCGGGCGACCACGTTCGGCTTGGAAATCGTCTGCCCCAGCCCGATCGGCAGGCTGGTGTCTTCGTAGGCCTGATTGACGAGTGCGCTGTCGACGAAGCGATGACGCTCCACCGTGCCCATGGCGCGCAGCACGCGACCGTCGGCGATGCCCTGCTGGGCCAGCTTCTGGACCATGCGCGCGCGGATGGCCTCCGACGCCATCGAAGGCGTGCTGCTGACCGCCGGCCTGGCCGGCACGGCCGGCTCGCGGCCGCGCGTGACTGCCGACGCGGTGGGCGTGAGCTTGACCGGGAACGAGGGGCGCTGCTGGGCCATGCGCTCAGTCGGCCGCGTCGAGGCGGGCCACCGCCTCGCCCCACTCGCCCAGGCGCGCGTGATCGGTCAGGTCGATCTGCAAGGGCGTGAGGGCCACGTGGCCGGACGCGGTGGCGTGGAAGTCCGTGCCCTCGCCGCTGTCCTTGGCACCGCCGGCGCCGGCGATCCAGTACATGGTGTCGCCGCGCGGGCTGTCTTGCGTGATGACCTTTTCGGCCGCGTGCCGCCGGCCAAGGCGGCAGACCTTGATGGGCTTGAGCTCGTCGACCGGCCGGTTGGGCACGTTGACATTGAGCAGCCAGGCCGCGCCGCCAAGCATGCGTTCGCGTTCGATGCGCTGCACCAGGCGCTGCGCGACCTGCGCAGCCGCGTCCACATGCGCCCAGCCCTTCTCGATCTGCGAAATGGCGATGGCCGGGATGCCGAAGAGGTAGGCCTCCATCGCCGCACCCACGGTGCCCGAATAGATGGTGTCGTCGCCCATGTTGGCGCCGTTGTTGATGCCCGAGACCACCAGGTCAGGCCGGTAGTCCAGCAGGCCCTTGAGCGCGATGTGGACGCAATCCGCGGGGGTGCCGGTCACATAGCGAAAGCCGTTGTGCGCCTGGTGGACGTACAGGGGCGCGGACAAGGTCAGTGCGTTGGACTTGGCGCTGTTGTTGTGCTCCGGCGCGATCACCTCGACGTCGGCAATCTCGGCCAGCGCCTTGTGCAATGCGACGATGCCGGGCGCCTGGTAGCCATCGTCGTTGGAAATGAGGATCTTCATGGGCGAACGCGCGATTCTAGGCCGCGCGCGCCGCCATCCATGCCGCGCGCACCTCACCCGACGGCGGTCTCGCCAGGGACATCGCGCTCGCGAAGCCGGCCCGTATCATCCGCCGCTTCACAGACGGAGACTTTCGGATGCATGCATGGCTTTGCGAGGATCCGGTGGGCGTGGACGCGCTCACCTGGAAGGAACTGCCCACGCCGGAGCCCGGACCGGGTCAAGTCCTGGTGGAGATCAAGGCCGCGAGCCTGAACTTCCCCGACCTGCTCATCGTCCAGAACAAGTACCAGATCAAGCCGCCCCTGCCCTTCGTGCCGGGTTCGGAATACGCCGGCATCGTGCGCGCCGTGGGCGAAGGCGTCACGCAGCTGAATGCGGGCCAGAACGTGGCCTGCCTGTCGGGCACCGGTGGATTCGGCACGCACACGCTCGCCCCCGCCGCACTGTGCATGCCGCTGCCCGACGGTTTTTCGTACGTGGACGCGGCCGCCTTCATCATGATCTATGCCACGTCCTGGCATGCGCTGATCGATCGTGCGCAGCTCAAGGCCGGCGAGACGGTGCTGGTGCTGGGCGCCGCCGGCGGTGTGGGCACCGCCGCGATCCAGATCGCGAAGGCAGCGGGCGCCCGTGTGATCGCTGCGGCATCCACCGACGAGAAATGTGCGCTGTGCACCTCGATCGGCGCCGATGCGACGATCAACTACAGCACCCATGGTCTGCCGGGCGCGTTCCGGGAAGCGGTCAAGGCCGCGACCGACGGCAAAGGCCCGGACGTGATCTATGACCCGGTCGGGGGCGATTTCGCAGAGCCCGCCTTCCGCTCCATTGCCTGGCGCGGCCGGTATCTGGTGGTGGGATTCGCCTCGGGCCCCATTCCCTCGCTCCCGCTGAATTTGACCCTGCTCAAGGGCGCTTCGCTGGTGGGCGTGTTTTGGGGCGATTTCGCCAAGCGCGAACCGAAGGCGAATGCGCACATGATGGCGGAGTTGGCCAAATGGTATGCGCAGGGAAAGGTCAAGCCCGTCATCGACCGCACGATGCCGATGGCCGAATTGAAAGCGGCCTATGCGCACATGGGATCGCGCGGCGTGATGGGCAAGCTCGTGCTCGTCAACTGACACGCACAGGCTCCAACACAAAGGCCCGCAAATGCGGGCCTTTGTGTTTGGTGCAGCGTGATGCGCCCGAAGGCGACGCTCAGTTGACTTCGAATTCGCTGAGCGATTTGCCGGCAGCGAGTGCCTCGGTCACCCAGCGCGGCTTGCGGCCACGGCCGCCCGACCAGGTCTCGCCCGTCGGGCTGCGGTATTTCACCGCCGACTTCGTCGCCGGGGCCGACACCGCGCGCTTTCCGGCGCTGCGCACCGACAGCTTCAGATCGGCTGCGGTGATGCCGTAATCGGCAATCTTCTTTCGAATGTCGTCGATCACGCCGGCACGCTCGTGGGTGCGCAACTCCTCGGCCTGCTTGCGCAATTGCGCAATGAGCTCGTCGTGCTGCTGAATCTGGGAATTGATCTCGGCAAGGGTGATGGCCATTCGAAGGGTCCTTCCAATTGAAACGCCGCGAATTCTAATTCAAGTCCAAATGAATGGAAGAACACATTGACCCGGCTTTTTCATTGCCTTGTCGAAACCGGATGTTTCAGAGCGGCGACGTCATCCGAAGAATTGCCCCCTGCCGGCAAAGCCGGCAAGAAAAAAACCCCGCATCCTTGCGGGTGCGGGGTTTTGGCTTTTAGGTGACCTTCGCCTGAACGACGCAGAAGATCAAAAAGTGGGGTGGCTGATGGGACTCGAACCCACGACAACCAGGATCACAACCTGGGACTCTACCAACTGAGCTACAGCCACCGGAGAACTTCGAATTGTACTGTGAAAATGCTCAGCTTCGCGCGCCGCCGCCCACACTTTCGGGCGGGCGTGGCACCACGATCTTGACCTTGAGCCGGGCCTTGAGCACCTCGTAATACGCAGCGGCCTCCGCGGCGCCAACCGCCTGGGCAAGTTGGGCGCGCTCCTGCTGCGCGACGCCCGACGCCGTTGCGGGGCGCGGCACGTCCTTGTTCACTCGCACGACGGCATAGCCATCATTGCCGAGGCTGACACCGACCCAGGCGGGCAGCTTCGATGCGTCCACACGCAGCGCAGCTTCGATGAGTGCCGCAGGCTCGGACTGCGCCTGCGCGCGCGAGAGCACGACGGGCTTACCGAGTGCGGCACCGCCCGGGTTCGCCTGCCACGCTGCAAGCTTCGCCTCGCCCTCGGTCTTGGCCAGCGCAGCGGCGCGTTCCGCCACCAGCAGTTCGCGCACCTTGTCCTTGACCTCTGCAAAGGGCAGCGCACGCGCGGGCGAGTACTGCGTCACACGGCCCGAGGCGAGCTGGCTGGAACCGATCTCGATCGCCTCGGTGTTGTGCTTGCGCTCCAGGGACTCCGGCGCAAACAGGGCCGAGAGGAAGTTGCGGCTCGCGAGCGCGCCCTTGGCGCCGGGTGCCGGCGTGCGCGTGACGCCGGAGGCCTTCTGGATCGTCAGCTTGAGCTTGTCCGCGGCCGGCTGCAGGCTGTCGGCCTGCTGGTAGACCAGGTCGGTCATGGACTCGGCGGCCTTGGCGAAGTCCTGCGTCGCCTGCTGGGTACGCACATCGTTCTCGATCTGCGCGCGCACCTGCTCGAACGGCGGCACGACGGCCGGCTTGATGTCGTCCAGGCGGATGACGTGGTAGCCGAACTCGGACTCGACCACATTGCTGATCTCGCCCTTCTTCATTGCAAAGACGGCGTCCTCGAACGGCTTGACCATCGCCCCGCGCGTCACGAAGTCGAGTTCGCCTCCCTTTTCGGCAGAACCCGGGTCCTGAGAATTCTTGCGCGCGAGCTCACCGAAGCTCCCCGGCGACTTGCGCACCTCGGCCAGCAATTGCTCCGCCTTGGCCTTTGCCTTCTCGCGCTCGGCGGCCGGGGCGTCCTTGGCCGCCGTGATGAGGATGTGGCTGGCGCGCCGCTCCTCCTTGGTGCCGAAGCGCTCCTTGTTCTGCTCGTAGTAGGCCTTCAGGTCGGCGTCGTTCACGGCCACGCTCTTCTTGGCCGCGTCGAGGTCGAGCACGATGTATTCGATGCTGGCCTGCTCCGGCGCCTGGAACTCGGCGGTGTGGGCCTTGTAGTAGCTCTCGAGGTCCGCATCGCTCACGTTGACCTTGGCCGCGAAGTCCTTCGGCGAGAAGCGAGCCACCTGCACCTCGCGCTGGTCGTAGATCGCATTCAGCGCGACGTCTGCGAGCGCCTGGCTGGCGAGCCCCGTGCCCGTCACGCCGCTGAGGACCTGCTGGGTCGTCAGTTCGGCCCGCACGGACTGCGCGAACTGGTCCGGGGTCATGCCCACGCCGAGGCGAAACGCGCCCTCGTCGAGTTCGCCCTTCGCATTGCGGAAGTTCTTCACGCCGCGATCTTCGGCCGCCAGCCGCACCGCCATGTCCGACACGGTGAGGTTGGCCTTGGACGCTGCGGCCACCAGCACGCGGTCGCGCACCATCCGCTCGAGCGTCGCATAGCGCGCCGCCTCGGAGTCGAGCAGCGCCGGGTCGACGCTCGGCATCTGCTGGCGCAGTCGGTCGACCTCGTTGCGGTGCTGCGCATCCCACTCGGGCCGCGTGATGGCCTGACCGTCCACCGTTGCCACGCTCTCGCCGCTGCGATTGAGTTCCGTGTAGCGATCGACACCGAACAGCACGAACGACGGGATGATCAGCAAGAACAAGAAGAACATCACGAACTTGTTGTACTTGCGGAAGAAATCAAACATGACTGGACACTTTCCCTGGATGTGCGCCGCGGCGCTCTCAACGAGACCAACAAAAAAGGCGAACCAATGTTCGCCTTTGCTTCGGGTGGTGGGTGCTGACGGGCTCGAACCGCCGACCTACGCCTTGTAAGGGCGCCGCTCTACCAACTGAGCTAAGCACCCCACCGTCGGTTCCCCATCAGTTCAGCGCGTCCTTGAGCGCCTTGCCGGGACGGAACTTCGGGATCTTGGCGGCCTTGATTTTAATCGCGGTGCCGGTGCGCGGATTGCGGCCGGTGCGAGCGGCGCGCTTGCCAACGGCAAAAGTGCCGAAACCGACGAGCGACACGGAACCGCCTTTCTTCAACGTGGTGCGGATCGCACCGATGGTCGATTCGAGCGCGCGCGTGGCGGCTGCTTTGGAGATGTCGGCGTTCTTTGCGATGTGCTCAATCAGTTCGGTCTTGTTCACAAGGGCCCCTTGTTCGGAAGAGTTGATCGGGTGACGTCAAGTGCGCGACCGGCCCTGCGGCAATGCCGGGCATTTCGGGCGGGGGTGGGAGGCAGTCTTGACGCTTCGGCAGCTCACTGCCGAAGGCGATTAAAGCCACGCAGCCAGAGGGTGTCAATAAGACGAAGGCCTCCTGGCGCAGCGAGCTCGCCGATTTTAGGGGCGTTTTTCGATGTCCTCTTTCAAAGGGCCTGCGCGATCGCCTTGCCCAGGTCGGCGGTGCCTGCGTTGCCGCCGATGTCGCGCGTGCGAGGTGCGCCGCTGCCGGGCGCGAGCACCGCCTCGATGCTGCGCAGGATGGCATCGTGCGCGTCCTTGTGGCCAAGGAATTCCAGCATCATCGCGCCGCACCAGATCTGCCCGATGGGGTTGGCGATGCCCTGCCCCGCGATGTCGGGCGCCGAGCCATGCACCGGCTCGAAGAGCGACGGTGTGGTGCGGTCCGGGTTGAGGTTGGCGCTCGGCGCGATGCCGATCGTGCCGGTGCATGCAGGCCCCAGGTCCGAAAGGATGTCGCCGAACAGGTTGCTCGCCACCACGACATCGAAGAAGTCCGGTCGCTGCACGAAGTGCGCCGTCAGGATGTCGATGTGGAACTTGTCCAGGCTCACGCCCGGATACTGCTTGGCCATTTCCACCACACGCTCGTCCCAGTAGGGCATGGTGATCGAGATGCCGTTGGACTTGGTGGCACTGGTCAGGTGCTTCTTGGGGCGCGACTGCGCGAGCTCGAAGGCGAACTTGAGCACGCGGTCGACGCCATGGCGCGACATGACCGTTTCCTGCACCACGATCTCGCGCGGCGTACCGGCATACATGCGCCCGCCGATGCTGGAATACTCGCCTTCGGTGTTCTCGCGCACGATGTACATGTCGATCTCGCCGGGCTCGCGCGGGCTGCCGTCGCGGCGCACCACCGGCGCGGTGATGCCGGGCATCAGGCGCGCGGGCCGCAGGTTGATGTACTGGTCGAACTCGCGTCGAAACAGCAGCAGCGAGCCCCACAGCGACACGTGGTCGGCGATCTTCTCGGGCCAGCCGACGGCACCGAAGAAGATGGCGTCGTGTCCGCCGATCTGGTCCTTCCAATCGTCGGGGAGCATCTGGCCGTGCTTCTCGAAATAGTCCCAGCTCGAGAAATCGAAATGGTCGAAGGCCAGGTCGATGCCGAACTTGCGCGCCGCGGCATCGACGACGCGAAGGCCCTCGGGCATGGTCTCCTTGCCGATGCCGTCGCCGGCGATGACGGCGATGCGCTTCTTGCTGCTGCTCATGGTGTGTCTTCCTTGGACTCGGTGAAAAAGCGGAGGGCCTCGGCCGCCAGGGCCTCGGGCGCCTCCTCGGGGATGTAGTGGCCGCACGGCAGCGGCGCGCCGCTCACCTGCATGGCCCGCTCGCGCCACAGCGCCAGCACGTCGAAGCACCGGCCCACCACGCCGTGCGCCCCCCACAACACCCGCAGGGGCTGCACGAGACGTCGATCGGTGCCGATGTCCTCGCGGTCGTGCGCCAGGTCGATGCCGGCCGACGCGCGGTAGTCCTCGCAGATGCCGCGCGCGCTGCCGGGCAGCGCGATGCAGCGTTCGTACTCGGCCATGGCCTCGGGTGCGAAGGGGCCCAGGCCGGCGTAGCGCCCGCCCATGGTGCTGCGCACGTAGCGCACAGGGTCGGACTCGATCAGCGCTTCGGGCAAGGGGGATGGCTGGATCAGGAAGAACCAGTGCCAGTAGGCACGCGCGAACGCCAGGTCGGTGCGTTCGTACATGGCCAGGGTCGGCGCGATGTCCAGCAGCATCATGCGTTCGACCGCCGACGGATGGTCCGCCGCGAGCCGATGCGCGACGCGGGCGCCGCGGTCGTGCGCCAGAACGCCGAAGCGCTCGAAGCCGTGGTGCCGCATGGCGGCCAGCGCGTCCCGGGCCATTTCGCGCTTGCTGTAGGGCCGATGTTCCGCATCGGTTGGCGGCCGGCCCGAATCGCCGTAGCCGCGCAGGTCGACCATCACCAGCGTGAACCGTTGCGCCAGCGCCGGCGCCACCCGGTGCCAGATCGCATGCGTCTGCGGATGCCCGTGCAGCAGAAGCAGCGGCGCGCCCTGGCCGCCGGCGCAGCCGTGGATGCGTACGCCGTCGCGCTCGATATCGAAGGGGATGAAGTCGTCCAGCACGCGGCCATTGTCTGTTGCGCGCCGCCCGCGAATCAAGAAACAATCGGACAATCGACTCTTTCCGAACTTGAACGAATGGACCGGGCAGATCTTGTGCTGGTGTTGAACGTGCGTGACCGCGGCAGCCTGGCGGGTGCCGCCGCGGCGCTGGGCGTGGTGCCCTCGGTCGTGACCAAACGCCTCGCGGCGCTCGAGGCACGGCTGGGACAGCGCCTCTTCGAACGCACGACCCGCCGCCTCGTGCTCACGCGCGAGGGCGAAGCGGTCTGCGGCCACGCGCAGACCCTGCTCGACGGCTTCGCGGCGCTGGAGTCCGACCTGCGCGAACGGCAGCAGGCCCTCAGCGGCACGATCCGCCTGGCGGCCACGCTCGGCTTCGGCCGCCGCTGGGTCGGCCCGGCGCTGGCCGCGTTTCAACAGAAGAACCCGGGGGTGCGCATCGATCTGCGCCTGAGCGAGCAGTTGCCCGAGCTCGCCGCGGAGGGCTACGACGGCGCCGTGTGGCTCTGGTCCGTGCAGGCGCGGCATGCCGCCGACTGGGTCACTCGGCGCCTGGCCCGCAACCAGCGCGTGGTCGTCGCTGCGCCAGCGTATGTCGAGTCACACGGCGCGCCGGCGTCGCCCGACGACCTGGCCCACCACGCCTGCCTCTCGGTCCAGGAGAACGAGGACAGCGGCCGCACGGCGACTGCCCGGTCGGTGTGGACGCTGCGTCACGAGCGCGATGGTGCCGTGCACCGCGTGCGGGTCGAAGGCCCGCTGTCGAGCAATTCGGGCGAGTTGGTGCGCGACTGGTGCCTCGCGGGGCACGGCCTCATGCTGCGCAGTCTGTGGGACGCCGCGCCGCACCTGGCCGCCGGCCGGCTGGTGCGGGTGCTGCCGCAGTACGCCATGACCGATGCCGACATCCACTGGATCGCCCCCTGGCAGCCGAAGACGCCCCGCCGCGTGCGCCTGCTGGTCGACGCGCTGGCGGAGCACTTTCGCGGCGAGCCATGGAAGCCGCCGGTGGCGCCGCGGAAAAAAGGCTGAGGCTCAGCCGGCGCGCGGCTCGCGCACCACCAGGCTCACGCCGACGGCAGTCAGCGCGATGCCGGCCACCGTGAGCACGGTAATCGGCTCGTCGAACAGCAGCCAGGCCATCACGGCCGTGCAAGGCGGCACCAGGTAGAGCAGGCTGGTCACGGCAGTGGCGGTGCCGCGCTGGATGAGCATGTAGAGCAGCGAGCTGCCGCCCAGGGTCAGCGCCACCACCGACCAGGCCATGGCGCCGATCGAGCCCACGGTCCACTCGATGGAGGAATGCTCCAGCAGCAGCGCGAGCGGCAGGGTCAACGCCAATGCCGCCACCTGCTGGACTGCGCTGGCGGAGCGCACATCGCAGGGCGCCACGAAACGCTTCTGGTACAGGGTTCCGGCCGTGATCGACAACAGTGCCAGCAGCGCCAGCGACAAGGTCAGCGCGCTGACCTCGCCCCCCTGCCCCAGCTTGCGGGCCACCACCAGCGCCAGCCCCGCGAAGCCGAGCACCAGCCCGAGCCACTGCCGCGGCGCGATGCGCCCGCCGTGAAACGCCATCCACACGGCCGTGAGCACCGGCTGGATGCCCACCAGCAGCGCCACCAGGCCCGATCCCATGCCCGCCTTGACCGCGGCCCACACGCCGCCCAGGTAGCCCGCCTGCATCAGCACGCCGGTCACCGCCAGATGCAGCGCCTGCGCGCGCGATCGCGGCCAGGCCACGCCGGCCGCCATCACCCACACGAGGAAGCAGGCGGCCGACAGCGCGTAGCGCACGGCCAGGAATTTCAGCGGCGGTGCGTGCGGCATCGCATAGCGCGCGACGATGAAGCCCGTGCTCCAGATCAGCACGAAGACCGCGGGCATGGCACGCAGCCAGCCTTCCCCGCGCGCCGCGGCGCTCATCGGGCCCGGGCCCGGATCTCGGGGATCGCCTTCTGCAGGTAGTACACCATCGACCAGATGGTGAGTACGGCCGAGACCCAGATCAGCCACTGGCCCCAGGTGCCCGTATCGACGAAGCCGAACAGGCGCCCGTCGTAGAGCAGGAAGGGAATGGCGACCATCTGCACCACCGTCTTGACCTTGCCGATCATGTGCACGGCGACGCTCTTGCTGGCGCCGATCTGCGCCATCCATTCGCGCAGGGCCGAGATGGCGATCTCGCGGCCGATGATGATCAACGCCACGAACACGTCGCAGCGGTTCAGGTGCACCAGGACCAGCAGCGACGCACAGACGAGGAACTTGTCGGCCACCGGGTCGAGGAAGGCGCCGAAGGCCGATGTCTGGTTGAGCTTGCGGGCCAGGTAGCCGTCGAGCCAGTCGGTCGCGGCGAAGACGATGAACATCACCGTCGCCATCAGATTGCGCATCGGCTCGGCGATGGGCAGGTAGAACACCCCCACGATGAGCGGAATCGCGACGATGCGCGTCCAGGTCATGATGGTGGGGAGCGTCCAGAACATGCGGGTGATTGTGTCATGCGCCTGTGAAGCCACGGCCCGCTCGGGCCCGGCTCGCGAAGGCGTCAGTGCAGCGCGCGGTAGATTTCCTCGGCGAGGTCGAAGGCGATGCCATCGACCGAGGCAATGTCCTCCACACTGGCCGCCGCCACGCCGCGGATGCCGCCGAAGCGCTGGAGCAGCCGGGCGCGCCGCTTGGGGCCGATGCCCGGGATCTCCTCGAGCTGGCTGCCCCCGACGCGCACCTTGGCCCGCTTGGCCCGCATGCCGGTGATGGCGAAGCGGTGCGCCTCGTCGCGGATCTGGGCGACAAGCATCAGCGCCGCCGAATCGCGGCCGAGGTACACCTTCTCGCGCCCGTCGGCGAAGACCAGCTCCTCCAGCCCGACCTTGCGCCCTTCCCCCTTCTCGACGCCGACGATCAGCGACAGCGGCAGGCCCAGTTCGCTGAAGACCTCGCGCGCCATCGACACCTGGCCCTTGCCGCCGTCGACCAGCACCAGGTCGGGCATGCGTGCCCCCGCCGTGCCGGGCGGCGCATCGGCACCGGCCGCATCGCCCGGCGGCGGCGCGTCGGCCTCGGCGGCGATGGCTTCGGCGATCTTGCCGTAGCGGCGCTGCAGCACCTGCCGCATCGCGGCGTAGTCGTCGCCCGGGGTGATGCCCTCGATGTTGTAGCGCCGGTACTCGCGGTTCTGCATCGCATGGTGCTCGAACACCACGCAGGAGGCCTGCGTCGCCTCGCCGGCCGTGTGCGAGATGTCGAAGCACTCGATGCGGAAGCTGTCCAGGTCGTCCGGCGCCAGCTCGAGCGCGTCGACCAGCGCGCGCGTGCGCGCCTGCTGAGAGCCCTCCTCGGCCAGCAGCCGTGCGAGCTGGATGTCGGCGTTCTTCTGCGCCATCTCCAGCCAGAGGCGCCGCTGGGCGCGCGGCTGGAAGACGGCGGTGGTGCGCTGGCCGGCCTGCTGCGCGATGGCCTCGATCAGCTCGCGCGCCACCGACTCGCCCAGGACCAGGGTCGGCGGCGCGGGCGAATCGATGTAGTGCTGGGCGATGAAGGCTTCGAGCACCTGCTGCTCGACCGTCTCGACCTCCGGCGCGGCGTCCGGGCCGCCGTCTTCCTGTGCCTCCGCCTGTGCCACCAGCGCGGCATCTTCCACATGTGCGGGGAAGTAGGCCCGGTCGCCCAGGTGGCGCCCGCCGCGCACCATGGCCAGGTTGACGCAGGCCTTGCCGCCCTGCACCTTAACCGCCAGGATGTCGACGTCCTTGTCCGAGGCAATCTCCACCGATTGCTGGTGCAGCACCTTCGACAGCGCCGACATCCGGTTGCGCAACTCGGCCGCCTGCTCGAACTCCAGCTTCTCGGCGTGCTGCATCATCCGCCCTTCGAGCTCGGCCAGCACCTGCTGGGTGTCGCCGCGCAGGAAGGCCTCGGCATCGGCCACGTCGTCGGCGTAGGCCTGCGGTTCGATGTGGCCCACGCAGGGGCCCGTGCAGCGCTTGATCTGGTAGAGCAGGCAGGGCCGCGTGCGGTTGGCGTACACCGTGTCCTCGCAGGTGCGCAGGCGGAACACCTTCTGCAGCTGCTGGATGGTCTCCTTCACGGCCCACGCGCTCGGGTAGGGGCCGAAATAGCGGTGACGCCGGTCGGTCGCGCCGCGGTAGTAGGCCAGCCGCGGCACGCTCGCGGCGGCCAGCCCGTCGGCACCGTCGCGTTCGCGCGTGCCGGTGATCTTCAGGTAGGGGTAGCTCTTATCGTCGCGGAACAGGATGTTGTAGCGCGGCTTGAGCGTCTTGATCAGGTTGTTCTCGAGGAGCAGCGCCTCGGCCTCGGAGCGCACGACCGTGGTCTCCATGCGCGCGATCTTGCCGATCATGTGGCCGATGCGTGTGCCGCCGTGGTTCTTCTGGAAATAGCTCGACACCCGCTTCTTGAGGTTGCGCGCCTTGCCCACGTAGAGCACGCCGCCGGCCGCATCGAAGTAGCGGTAGACGCCGGGCATCGAGGGCAGCGCGGCCACCTCGGCCAGCAGTTGTTCGGAATGCACATCTGACATGGCGGCTATTGTGGCTTGGCAGCAAGGGCCCGGAGTTCGAAGCCGCGGGTGCCCGCAGCGCCCGCGGGGTGGGCACATAGAGCTATCAATTGAATAGCAATGGCCACGAACCGGCGGCCACGCACAATCGTGGGCATGCCGACGCCCCACACCGACCGCCTGCGATGGGACCTGTTCTGCCGGGTCATCGACAACCACGGCGACCTGGGCGTGTGCTGGCGCCTGGCCCGGCAGCTCGCCGATGTCGGCGACGCGGTGCGGCTGTGGGTGGACGATGGCCGCGCGCTCGGCTGGATGGCGCCGGCAGGCCATCCTGGCGTGACCGTGGTCGACTGGCGCGATGCCGAGGCCGTGCGCCGCGCCGTGGCCGACGCACCGCCGCCCGACGTGCTGGTCGAAGCCTTCGGCTGCGACCCGGCGCCGGAATTGGTCGAACTGTTCGCGCGCCACCGCGGCACGGCGCGCCGCCACGCCTGGATCAACCTCGAGTACCTGTCGGCCGAACCTTATGTCGAGCGGCTGCACCGCCTGCCCTCCCCGGTCTTTCGGGGCCCGGGCGAAGGGCTGACCAAGTGGTTCTTCTATCCGGGCTTCACGCCGGCCACCGGAGGGTTGCTGCGCGAACCCGGCCTGGGAACGCGGCACGAGGCCTTCGACCGGCGCGCCTGGCTTGCCGGTCAGGGGATTGCCTGGCAGGGCGAGCGGCTGGTCTCCCTGTTCTGCTACGAGCCACCCGCGCTGGCGCCGCTGCTTCGGCAATGGATGGATGGCGCCGAGCCGACACGGCTGCTGGTCACCGCCGGCCGCGCCGCCACCGCCGTGGCGCAGGCGCTGGAGAAGCTGGCCAGCCCCCCGGAGGGGCGCGGCGCGCTGGCTATTTCATACCTGCCGTATCTGCCGCAGCCCGATTTCGACGCGCTCCTCGGGTCGTGCGACCTGAACCTCGTGCGCGGCGAGGACTCGTTCGTGCGCGCTCATTGGGCGGGTGCGTCCTTCGTCTGGCAGATCTACCCGCAGGACGACGACGCCCACCACGTCAAGCTCAACGCGTGGCTGGACTGGCTCGATGCGCCGGCCTCGCTGCGCGCCTTCCATCACGCGTGGAACGGCTTTTCGGACGCGCCGCCGGTGCTGCCCGGTACCGCCGCGCTGGCCGACTGGCAGCAGGCCGCGCAGGCAGGCCGCGCGCGGCTGCTGGCGCAGGACGACCTTGCCACCCAGTTGCGCCGCTTCGTCAACCAAAAAAGCTAAAATAGCGGGCTTTGCGGAAATCGGGCCAGCCCCGACGGCCTGTTCGGGGGCCTTCCGCCCAACCCGCCGCGGGTTCGCAGCGCGCCAGCCTCCGTCAGGGGCCGGCGACCTGCACCGAGCGGCCAACGTCCCCCCAGGACACACACTCATGAAAATCGCTCAAGAAATCCGCGCCGGCAACGTCATCATGCACGGCAAGGACCCGATGGTCGTGCTCAAGACCGAATACAGCCGCGGCGGCCGCAACAGCGCCACCGTGCGCATGAAGATGAAGAGCCTGATCGCCAACTTCAACACCGAAGTGGTCTTCAAGGCCGACGACAAGATCGACCAGATCGTCCTGGACAAGAAGGAGTGCACCTACTCCTACTTCGCCGACCCCATGTACGTCTGCATGGACAGCGAATACAACCAGTACGAAGTCGAAGCCGAGAACATGGGCGACGCCCTGAACTACCTCGAGGACGGCATGCCGCTCGAAGTCGTGTTCTACGACGGCAAGGCCATCTCGGTCGAAGTGCCCACCAGCGTCGAGCGCGAGATCACCTGGACCGAACCGGCCGTCAAGGGCGACACCTCGGGCAAGGTGCTCAAGCCCGCCAAGATCGCCACCGGCTTCGAAGTGCCCGTGCCGCTGTTCGTCTCGCAAGGCGACAAGATCGAAATCGACACCCGCACGGGCGAATACCGCAAGCGCGTCTGAGCGCTGCCTCTCCCTGCGCATCCGTGAAGGCTCCCTTGGGAGCCTTTTTATTTTTGCGTAGGCTGGCGGCATGACCGACCAGCCCGCCCCACCCGCCGTCCGCACCGAAACCGACGGCCCCGTCAGCACCATCGTCCTGAGCCGCCCGCACTGCCGCAACGCGGTCGACGGCCCCACGGCCGCCCTGCTGCGCGAGGCCTTCGAGCGCTTCGAGGCCGACGACAGCCAGCGCGTGGCCGTGCTGTGGGGCGAACACGGCAGCTTCTGTGCGGGTGCCGACCTGGGCGCGGTGAGCGACCCCGCCAGGCGCCACGAACTCGACCCCGAAGGCGGCGGCACCGGGCCGATGGGCCCGAGCCGCATGGCGCTGAAGAAGCCGCTCATCGCCGCCATCGCCGGCCATGCGGTGGCGGGCGGGCTCGAACTGGCGCTGCTGGCCGACCTGCGCGTGGCGGAAGACGACGCCGTGCTCGGCGTGTTCTGCCGCCGCTGGGGCGTGCCGCTGATCGACGGCGGCACCGTGCGCCTGCCGCGCATCGTCGGCATGGGCCGGGCGCTGGACCTGATCCTCACGGGCCGGCCGGTGCCGGCCGACGAGGCCCTGGCCATCGGCCTCGTGAACCGCGTGGTCCCAACGGGCCAGGCGCGCGCCGCGGCCGAGCAACTGGCGCGCGAGATCGCCGCCTTCCCGCAGCAATGCATGCTGGCAGACCGTGCCTCGGCCTACAGCCAGTGGGACCTGCCGCTGGCCGATGCCCTGCGCGACGAAGGCCGCCGGGGCGTTCCGATCGTGGCCGCCGAAGGCGCAGCCGGGGCGGCGCGCTTCGTTCAGGGAGCCGGGCGGCACGGCCGGTTCTGAGCCGGCCCGGGGGACCTGCGCGACGCGGCCCTGTTTGCGCGTCTCACCGCCGCCTCAGCCTTTCTGCGCACTACCGCTCTCGAAACCCCGCACTGCGGTCGCGAGGGGCGCCGGGGGCAGCACGGCTTCGACGCCGAGGGCCAACGCCAGCAGCGCCGAATCGCCGTTCTCGGCGCCCGTCAATTCCAGCCCGGCAGGCAGGCCCTCAGCGGTTAGTCCCATCGGCAGGCTCAGCGCCGGCAGGCCGGCCATACCGGCCGGGCCCGTGTTGCGGATGTAGGCCGAGAAGGCGCTGGTCACGCGCCCGCAGAGCATGACGTCCACATCCTCGCCGATGCGCGCGGCCGTCAAAGGACTGGTTGGAAACACCAGGGCGGCCAGGCCATGGCGCGCGAAGCACTCCCGGTACGCCGCCTGCATGCGCGGGCGCAGTGTGTGCAGCGCGTGCGCGTAGGCATCGGGTGTGATCGCGCTTGCACCGAAGAGGCGGTCGAAGAGCGGGCGCACGTCGGGACTGACCACCGCATCGGCAAGCGCACGCGCGTCGAAGGGGCGGCCGTGTCGTGCGAAGTACGCAGCCAGCGCGGGCAGGATCTCGAACAGCGAGATCGTCATCGATCCTTCGCGGAACAGCGCGTCGGCTTCCGACAGGTCGCAGGGCACCAGCACGGCGCCCGCATCTGCCAGCCGCTCGAGCGTTTCGCGTGCCAGCCGCTCGACGGGCGGATCGAGTTCCTCCCAGAAGCAGGCCTGCGGCACGCCCAGCCGCACACCCGCCAGTGGCGTCGCCGCCAGTTGGGCCGGGCCGCCGGCCACGGCATGGTCGAGCAGCACGCAGTCGTCCACGCATCGCGCCATGACGCCGGCGGTGTCGAAGGTCGGTGAGATCGGCACCAGGCCATCGTCCGGCCAGCGGTGCACCGTCGGGCGGAATCCCGTGAGGCCGCACAGCGCCGCCGGCACGCGCACCGAGCCGCCCGTGTCGGTGCCGATGGCCGCCGGCGCGGCGCGCAGCCCGAGGAGCGCGGCATTGCCGCCGCTCGAGCCGCCCGTCACGCGCGTGGGATCGAAGGGATTGCGCGAGGGACCGAAGGCATGGTTGTGGCCCGTCACGCCCTGGGACCATTCGTGCATGTTCGATTTGCCCAGCACCAGCGCGCCTGCGTCGAGCAGCCGCTGCGCCACGCCGGCGTGGCGGCGCGGACGGTGATCCGCCATCCACGGGCTGCCGGCGGTCGTCGGCATGCCGGCCACGTCGATGTTGTCCTTGAAGGCCAGCGGCACGCCCCGGAGCGGGAGCGCGCCGGGCACGGGGCGCCGGGCATCGACGTCGGCCGCGGCTGCAAGCAACGAGGGCAGGTCCAGATGCAGGAAGGCGCCGTAACCTGCGACGGCGCCAGCCCGGTCCAGCAGCGCCTGCGCGTAGTCGGTGGCGCGCAGTTCGCCCGATGCGATAAGGCGGGCGGCCTCGCGTACAGAAAGGTCGGTCAGCGCATGCATTCGGTCCATGGAGAGCTTGAATTGGGGCGAAAGCTGCACTCTGGTGCATGTTTCGGGCCAATTGCAGGCTGCAATCAGGCGAACAAGGCTTGATTCTGTTGGCATGGATACTGCATATGCTATTTTTTGTATTCAAAGGCCCTTCCAATGTCCTTCAAGTCCTTGCGCATCCTGGCTGCCGTCGCGACGTCGATGGCTCTTCTGGCGGGCACGCCCGCGTCGGCCGCCGAAAAGGTCTCGCTGCGCCTCAAATGGCTGGCGCAGGCACAGTTCGCCGGCTTCTACGTGGCCAAGGCCAAGGGCTTCTACGACCAGGCGGGGCTCGACCTGACGATCAATCCGGGCGGCCCCAACCTGAACGTCGAGACGCTGGTCGCCGCCGGCAACGACACCTTCGGCCTGGCCGGCGGCACCGAGACCGTGCTGCTCGCTCGCGAGAAGGGCCTGCCGCTGGTGTGCATCGGCGTGACCGTGCAGAACACGCCCTTCACGTACGTGGCCTACAAGGACTCCGGCATCACCAAGGTGAAGGACTTCGCCGGCAAGAAGGTCGCCACCTGGTTCACCGGCACGCAGTACACGCTGTACTCGATGCTCGCTTCCGCCGGCGTGAAGCAGAGCGACCTGACCATCGTTCCGCAGTCGGGCTCGATGGCGCCCTTCGTCGAGAAGCAGTTCGACGTGGCCGCCGCCACCTACTACAACGAGCTCAACACACTGAAGGAACAGGGCCTGGGCGACAAGCTCACGCTCATCAAGCCCGACGACTACGGCGTCGTCGTGCAGCAGGACACGGTGCTCGTGTCCGAGAAGTACCGCAACGAGAAGCCGCAGCAGGTGCAGGCCTTCCTGACCGCCACCATCAAGGGCTGGAAGTACGCGCTGCAGAACAAGAAGGAAGCCATCGACATCGTCATGGCCGCCGCCCCGACCCTGAACCGCGCGCACCAGGAAGCCATGCTCGACGAGTTCGAGAAGCTCGTGAAGGCCGGCAAGGGCAGCACCGACGGCATCCTGGCCATCGACCTGCCGACGGTCGAGAAGATGCAGACGCAGCTCGTGGGCTACAAGGCGCTGAAGGCACCGGCCGACCTGTCGAAGGCCTACGACCCGAGCTTCTGGGCCCAGGTGCCCGTGGCCGACAAGAAGTTCTGAGCCGGCGCGTCGCCTCCACGACCCGAAGCCATGAAATTCATGCCCCATGAAGTGATGCCGCCCGCCGCGAGCGATGCAGCGCCGCCCATGCTCGAGCTGGTCAATGTCTGGAAGCGCTTCGGCGAAGCGCAGGCGCAGACCGTGGCGGTGTCGAACGTCAACCTGCGGATCGCGAAGGGCGAGTTCGTCACGCTCGTGGGGCCGTCGGGCTGCGGCAAGTCGACGCTCTTCAACATGATCGCGGGCCTGCTGCCGCCCGACGACGACGGCTCGCTGCTTTTCGGCGGCGCGCCGCAGCGCGATGGCCAGTTGCTCGGCAAGGTGTCGTTCATGCCGCAGCGCGACCTGCTGTTTCCCTGGCGCACCGTGCTGGACAACGCCATCCTCGCGCTCGAGGTCGAAGGCCTGCCGCGCAGGCAGGCGCGCGAGCGTGCCCGCGCCATGCTGCCCGAGTTCGGCCTGGCGGGCTTTGCCGACCACTACCCGCACCAGCTGTCGGGCGGCATGCGCCAGCGTGTTGCGCTGATGCGCACCTTCCTGTTCGAGCGCGACCTGATGCTGCTCGACGAACCCTTCGGCGCGCTGGACGCCCTGACGCGCAGCCGCATGCAGCACTGGCTGCTCGATATCTGGGCGCGCCACTGGCGCACGGTGCTCTTCATCACCCACGACATCGACGAGGCCATCGTGCTGGGCGACCGCGTGCTGGTGATGAGCGCGCGCCCCGGCACGGTGAAGAGCGAAACCGTCATCGACCTGCCGCGCCCGCGCGACCCCTCGGTGGTGCTCACGCCGGAGTTCATCCGCATCAAGCAGCGCCTGCTCGCCGAGATCGAGGAGGAAAGCCGCAAGACCTTCGCGCAGGAGGGTTCCGTTTCGTGAACGCCTTCCTGCAGCGCGCCCTGCGCTCGCCCGCCCTGGCCTTCCTCGGGCTCGCGCTGGCCTGGGAACTGTGCGTGCACGCATTCGCCCCCTCGCCGCGCCTTCTGCCTGCGCTCAGCGCCATCGCGCAGGACGCGTGGTCGGTGTGGCCCCAGCTGCTGCGCGGCTTCGGCCGCACGCTGCTGGAGACCGTGCTCGGCTTCGCGGCGGGCGCGCTCTTCGGCTTCTTCTGCGGCACGGTGTTCACCTATTCGCGCTGGATGGAGCGCTCCGTCTTCCCGCTCTTCGTGGTCTCGCAGACCGTGCCGGTCGTGGCCTTCGGCGCGCTCATCGTGATCTGGTTCGGCAACTCACTGCTGGCCAAGGTGATGACCGCCTTCTTCCTGACCTTCTTCCCGGTGACGGTGAACACGCTGCGCGGGCTCAAGTCCTGCGACCCGCAGCGCGTCGCGCTCATGCGCAGCTTCGGTGCCGACCGCTTCGTCATGTTCTTCAAGCTGGCCGTGCCTTCGGCCCTGCCGCAGGTGATGGTCGGCCTGCGCGTGGCCATCGGCCTGAGCCTGATCGGTTCGGTGGTGGGCGAGTGGTTCGGCGAGACGGTCGGCCTGGGCGTCATGCTCATGGAGGCGATGAACGCCGACCTGGTCCTGCGCCTGTGGGTGGTGATGTTCGCCTGCGGGCTGATGGGCGCCATGCTCTACGGGCTGCTCACATTCGTCGAAAGGAGGCTCGTATGGTGGCGCAGCGAAAGCTGATGGCATCGCCCGTGGTGCCGGTGGTGCTGAGCATCGCCGTGCTGCTGATGGTGTGGGAGGGCGCGATCCTGCTCTTCGGCATCCCGCCCTTCGTGCTGCCCAGCCTGGATGCGATCGTGCGGCATGCATTCAGCGACACCGGCCGGCTCCTGGCCGCGCTGCTGGCCACGCTCGGCGAAGCGCTCGGCGGCTATGCGCTGGGCAGCCTGCTCGGCCTGCTGCTGGCCGTGGTGCTGCTGCTCGCGCCGCCCCTGGAGCGCATCGTCATGCCGCTGGCAGTCGCGGTGAACGCGGTGCCGACGGTCGCCTATGCGCCGCTCTTCCTGATCTGGTTCGGGCTCGGCGCGGCCTCGAAGGTGGCCCTGGTGGCGTTGGCGGTCGGCTTCACCATGCTGGTGAATGCGCTGCACGGCCTCAAGCAGGCCGACGCCGCTGCGGTCAACCTGATGCGCAGCTTCGGGGCCGGGCCGCTGAAGATCGTCTGGCGCCTGCGCCTGCCGGTGGCGATGCCCTCCGTGGTCACCGCGCTGCGTGTCTCGGTGCCGCGCAGCATGATCGTGGCGATCGTCGGCGAGATGCTGGGCGCCTATGCCGGGCTCGGCCGGATGATCTATGAATCGACGCAGCAGGTGGACCTGCTGAGCGTGTGGGCGGCGGTGCTGGTGGCCTCGCTGGCGAGCATGGTCTTCTACGGCGTGCTGGTGTGGATCGACCAGAAACTGGTCTGGTGGCGATGATGACAAAGACGAACCCTGCGGCCTACCCCGAGACCGAAGCCGAGCTGCGGGTGCAGCTCGCCGCCTGCTACCGGCTGGTGGCGCACTTCGGCATGGACGACCTGATCTACAACCACATCTCCGCGCGCGTGCCGGGGCCGCAGCATCACTTCCTCATCAACCCCTACGGGCTGCTGTTCTCGGAAGTCACGGCCTCCTCGCTGGTGAAGATCGACCTGGACGGCCACAAAGTGGACGACACCGACGCCGAGGTCAACCGCGCCGGCTTCGTGATCCACAGCGCGATCCATGCGGGCCGTCCCGATGCGCTGTGCGTGCTGCATACCCACTCCGAGGCCGGCACCGCGATCGCCGCCATGCCGCACGGCCTCGCGCCGCTGAGCCAGTTCGCGATGCGCTACCAGGGCCACACCGCCTTCCACGACTACGAAGGCGTGGCGCTGGAGACCGGCGAGCGCGAGCGGCTGGTGCGCGACCTGGGGCCCCACCACACGCTGGTGCTGCGCAACCACGGCATCCTGACCGTGGGACGCACCATCCCCGAGGCCTTCATCCTCATGTACTACTTCGAGAAGGCGGCCAAGGTGCAGCTGCTCGCGCAAGCCGGCCTCGCCGCCGGCGAGCAGCTGGTGTACCCGCAGCCCGAAGCGAGCGCGCTGGCCGCGCGCCAGTTCACCGAATTTGCCGGCGACATCCTGCCGCCCGGCACGCGCGAATGGCCCGCGTTCCTGCGCATGCTGGAGCGCACGCAGCCGGACTACCGGCTCTGACTGCCGTTCATCCCTTCCTTCCCCTCCCCTTCCCACCTCCAGAGACCATGCAATTCGAGAACCTCACGCCCTTCCTCGGTACGGAAGTCAAGGGCATCGACCTGCGCGAACCGGTGAGCGACGCCGAGTTCGCCGTGCTGCGCGAAACACTCAACCAGCGCTCGGTGCTGCTGTTTCGCGGCCAGCGCATCAACGAGGCCCAGCATGTGGCCTTCTCGCGCCGCTTCGGGCCGCTGCTGGGCCACGTGCTCACGCAGTTCCTGAAGAAGGAGCATCCCGAGGTGTACGTGCTGTCGAACGTGTCGGAGAACGGCAAACCCATCGGCAACCACAAGGAAGGCTGGAATTGGCATTCCGACCTCTCGTACAAGGCCGAGCCCTCGATGGGCGCGCTGCTGTATGCGCTCGAGGTGCCGCCGGTGGAGGGCGACACCTTCTTCGCCTCGATGCATGCCGCCTACGACGCGCTCGACGACGACATGAAGGCGCGCATCCGCCATCTCACCGCCACCCACAGCTACGCCAACTACTACGGCAAGGCCTTCGCCGACCGCAACCCGCTCACGCCCGAGCAGCTGGCCGCCACGCCCGACGTGGTGCACCCGCTGGTGCGCACCCATCCCGAGACCGGCCGCCTCTCGCTGTACGTGGGCGAAGACGTGGTCAAGCAGATCGACGGGCTGCCCGCCGACGAGAGCGCCGAACTGCTGGCCGAGCTGAACGCGCACGCCATCTCGCCGGAGTTCAGCTACCGCCACAAGTGGCTGGCCGGCGACCTGCTGGTGTGGGACAACCGCTGCACCATGCATTGCGCCACGCCTTACGACGACAACGTGTACCGCCGCGTGATGCACCGCACCACCGTCGCCGGAGACCGCCCGTTCTGACACCGGACCTCACGCGCCAGCCGTCCGCCGAACCGGCACAAGCCCGCACGAGCACCGCCAAAGACAGACACAACAAAGGAAGGCAAGACCATGGAACCCCATGACCCGGAGATGACCGCGGACGCCTCGCTGCCGCGCGCCCGCGAGCGCCAGCGCGGCAGGGGCGCGACCCTGTCCGACGAACTGAAGGACACGCTGGAGGACCTGATCGTCAGCGGCGTCATGAAGCCCGGCGCGCGGCTCGACGAAGCCGAGCTGGCCGAGCGCTTCAAGGTCTCGCGCACACCGGTGCGCGAGGCGCTCAAGGCGCTGGCGGCCACCGGGCTCGTCGACCTGCGAAGCCGCCAGGGCGGCGTGTGCGTGGCGCGCATCTCGCTGCCGATGCTCATCGAGATGTTCCAGATGATGGCGGTGATGGAAGGCCTGTGCGCGAAGTTCGCGGCCCGCCGAGCCAGCGAGGCGCAGAAGCAGCGCATGGGCGACCTGCACGACGAGCTGACCCGCATCCTCGCCTCGGGCGACCACTCGCGCTTCTACGACGTGAACCAGGACTTCCACGACGCTCTCTACGAAGCGTCGAACACGCACTACCTGGCCGAGCAGACCCGCGCGCTGCGCAAGCGGGTGCGCGTGTACCGCCGCTACGTGACCTTCCAGCCCGGACGCATGAGCGCCACCATCGGCGAGCACGGCGCGATCCTCGACGCGATCCGCCGCAACGATCCGGCGGCGGCGTTCAACGCCGCCATCGACCACGTGAGCCTGCTGGAGGACGACATCGTCGACCTCATCGCCGCGCTGTCCGAGCAGGACGCGGGCGTCGCGTGAGCGCTCCTCTTCCACACATTCCGATCGCCTCCCCGCACCCCAGGACAATTTCATGAAACTCGAACTCGACGGCAAGACCGTACTCATCACCGGCGCCTCCAAGGGCATCGGGCTTGCAGCCGCCCATTCGTTCGCGGCCGAAGGCTGCCACCTGCAACTGGCCGCGCGCGATGGCGTCGCGCTGGCGGCCGCCAAGGCAGACATCGAGAAGCTCCACCCGGTCAAGGTGGGCATCCACCCGATGGACCTGGCCGCGCCCGGTGCCATGGCGCAGCTGGCCGAGGCTACCGGCCATGTCGACATCCTGGTGAACAACGCGGGCGACATTCCCTCGGGCCCCATCGAGTCGCTGGACTTCGCCGTGGTGCGCCGCGGCTTCCAGCTCAAGGTGCTGGGCTACATGGAACTCAGCCAGATCTACTACGCCCGCATGAAGGCCGCGGGCGGCGGCGTGATCGTGAACGACATCGGCAACTCCGGCGAGAACTGGGACGCCAACTACATCGCCGGTTCCACCGGCAACGCGGCCGTGATGGCCTTCACGCGCGCACTCGGCGGCGTGAGCCTGGACGACGGCATCCGCGTGGTGGGCGTGAACCCCGGGCCGGTGGCCACCGACCGCATGGTCAAGCTCATGAAGCGCCGAGCGCTCGACACCCACGGCGACGAAGGCCGCTGGGAAGAGCTGTTCGACAACTACCCCGGCGGCCGCCCGGCCACGCCGGAAGAAGTGGCCGAGCTGATGGTGTTCCTGGCCTCGCCGCGCGCGGGCTACATCACCGGCACGGTCGTGACCATCGACGGCGGCATCGCCGCGCGCGGCTCGATCATCAAGACCAGCAAGAAGGCGCTGGCGGCCGAACAGGCGCAGAGGCTCGCGGCATGAATGCGGCCCTGAATCCCGCGGCCGCGGTGCCGGCCGTGACCAGCGATGCCGAAACGCGCAACCGCTACTTCGATCGGCTCTTCTCTAACCCCGACCTGATGTGGCTGGGCCAGAACACCAACCACTTTCCGCTGCACCCGGCCGTGCGCAAGGCGCTGCACGATGCGATCGACGACGAGAGCTTCCACGCCTACGCGCCACCGTTGGGCATGGAAGCGCTGCGCTCGGCCATCGTGGCGGACCTCGGCGTGCCCGACCAGTCGGCCGTGGTGACCGACGGCGCGGTGTCGGCGCTCGCACTGGCCTGCCGTGCCTTCTGCATGCCGGGCAAGGGCTTCGTCACCACCGACCCGGGCTGGAAGTGGCCGCTGCAGTTCGCGGCCAAGGCGGGCTGCGCCATCACCGAGATTCCGATCTACGGGCCCGAGCACGGCTTCAAGCTGTCGGCCGATGCGCTGGCCGCGTCGACCGACGCCGGCACCGCCGTCATCTACCTCGTCGATCCCAACAACCCGCTGGGCACCACCTACACCGAGGACGAGATCCGCGCCTTCGCCGAGCGGGCCCGCGAGATCGGCGCCATCCTCATCCACGACTGCACCTACCGCGACTTCGCCGACAGCCATACGCTGGCATCGCGCTTCTACCCGGAAGGCACCGTGACCATCGTGAGCTTCTCGAAGTGGCTCGGGCTCGCGGGCCTGCGGCTCGGCGCGCTCGTCGCCTCGCCGGAGCTGCTCGCGCGCATCCTGCCGCATTCGCAGGCGCCGCTGGGCGCCAGCGTGCTGGCACAGCGCGCGGCCATCGCGGGCCTGGCGGTGAAGGCCGAATGGATGACCGAGGTGATCGCGCAACAGCGCGAGAACCAGCGGATGATCGTCGACGCCTTCGGCAAGCTCCCGGGCTTCGAGGTGCCGGTGTTTCCGTCGCAGGCCAACTTCATCGTGGTGGAGTGCAGCAAGGCGGGCGTGACGCCCGAGGCGCTGGTCACCGCGCTGGGCGAGCACGACATCATGGTGCGGCAGGGCACCTACCACACGCCGCGCTTCGGCCACCGCTTCGTGAAGATCTCCACCACCGTGCCCCGGGCGTGGGCGCAGGCGCTGTGCGACGTGCTGCCGCAGGCGGTCGAGCGCGCGCGCGGCCTGCCGGCGACGGCGGCGCTGTTCTGAGAAAGGGCCCGACGATGGGTTTCGCCACCACCCCCGACGGCATCCGCCTCTACTACGAGACCGCCGGCAGCGGCACGCCGATCGTGTTCGTGCACGAGTTCGGCGGCGACCACCGCAGCTGGGAGCCGCAGATGCGCTACTTCGCGCGGCGCCACCGGTGCGTGACCTTCGGCGCGCGCGGCTATCCGCCGTCGGACGTGCCGGCCGACGTGGAGCGCTATTCGCAGGCCATCGCGGCCGACGACATCGCGGCCGTGATGGACGCGCTCGGGCTGCAGCGCGCCCACATCGTCGGCCTGTCGATGGGCGGCTTCGCGACGCTGCACTTCGGCCTGCGGCATGCGCACCGTGCCGCCTCGCTCGTCATCGCCGGCGCCGGCTACGGCGCCGAGAAGGAGCACGAGGCCTACTTCCGCGGCGTCTCGCTCGAGGTCGCCCGGCAGTTCGAGGCGCAGGGCGCCGAGAAATTCGCCCGCACCTACTCGCTCGGAGCAAGCCGCGTGCAGTTCCAGAACAAGGACCCGCGCGGCTGGCAGGAGTTCGCGACCTGGCTCGGCCAGCACGACGCCGTGGGCGCGGCCAACACCATGCGCGGCGTGCAGGCGTGCCGCCCGTCGATCTACGACCTGGAAGGCGAACTGCGCGCGATGGCCGTGCCTTCGCTGGTGGTGGTCGGCGACGAGGACGACCACTGCCTGCAGCCCGGCATCTTCCTCAAGAAGACGCTGCCGGCCTGCGGCCTGGCGGTGATGCCCAAGACCGGCCACACGCTCAACCTGGAAGAGCCTGCGGCCTTCAATGCCCTGCTCGCGGAGTTCTTCGCACAGGTCGAGGCCGGCCAGTGGAAGCCGCGCGACCCGCGTGCGCTGCCCAGCCAGATCATGAAGACGGACTGATGGCCAACGCCACCGCCACCGGCACCGCCGCGACGGCCCCGCCGGCCCAGGGCGCCTGGCGCATCGACGCCGACCGGCTCTGGCGCCGGCTCATGGCGCTGGCCTGCATCGGCGCCACGCCCGGCGGCGGCGTGGACCGGCAGGCGCTGAGCCGGGAGGAGATCGATGCCTGGCGCACGATGATCGGCTGGGCCGAATCGTCGGGCCTGGAGGCCTCGACCGACCCGGCGGGCAACCTCTTCATCGCACTGCCGGGGGCCGATCGCGATGCGCCGCCCGTGCTCGCGGGCAGCCATCTCGACAGCCAGCCCGGTGGCGGCCGCTTCGACGGCGTGTACGGCGTGGTCGCGGCGCTGGAGGTGCTGACCACCCTGGCCGGGCGCGGCGTGCGTCCGCCGGTGGACATCGTCTGCGTGGCGTGGATGAACGAGGAGGGGTCGCGCTTCGCCCCCGGGATGATGGGCTCCGAAGCCTTCGCCGGCGTGCGCAGCCTGGAGGCCGTTCGGGCGGTGCGCGATGCCGGCGGCGTGGCCGTCGGCGATGCCCTCGACGCGCTGCATGCGGCGTTTCCGGCGCTGCGCCGCAAGCCGCTGGGCTTTGCGGTGGCGGCGTATCTCGAAGCGCACATCGAGCAGGGGCCGGTGCTGGAGGCGCAGCAGTGCACGATCGGCGTGGTCACCGGCATCCAGGGCAAGAAGACCTTCGACATCGTGATCGAGGGCCAGCGCGGCCATGCCGGCACGCTGGCGATGGCCGACAGGCAGGACGCGCTGGAAGCCTTCACGCGCATCGCCTCGGCGCTCTATGCCGAGGTCGGGCGGCACGACGAAGCCGTGAAGTTCACCATCGGCCGCCTGCAGGTCGAGCCGAACGCGCCCTCGGTCGTGCCCGAGCGCGTCACCCTGCGCATCGACCTGCGGCATCCCGACAACGCGGTGCTCGGCCACCTGGGGCAGCGCATCGCCGAGCTGTGTGCAGCCCTGGCCGCGCCATGCAGCGTGCGCGTGACGGCGCTGGTCGATGCGCCCTCCAACGGCTTCGATCCTGCACTGCAGCAGTCGATCGCGCGGGCCGCGGCGCGCATCGGCGTTCCCCACATGCCGATCCTCTCGGCGGCGGGCCACGACGCGCGCCACATGGCGCCCCTGTGCCCCAGCGCGATGATCTTCATCCCATGCCGCGGTGGCGTGAGCCACGCGGAACACGAGTGGGCCGAGCCGGCGCACGTCGCGGCCGGTGCGGACGTGCTGCTGGACGTCCTGCTTCCCTGGGCGGGACTCGCGAAGGACGGCACACCGTGAGCCCCACCGTCGTCGACATGGCCGACCTGCCGATGCAGCACCCGGCCGCGCCCGCCGGTGCGGCACAGGCCAGGGCCCGCTTCTTCAACTCCGGCAATGCCTTCAACGTGAAGCTGCCCGAGGTGCCCGCGCGGCTTTTCGAGCCGCCGCCGCTGGAGCGCTTCGGTGTGTTCGACTGCGACCAGTCCCGTGCCCTCGGTGGCGGCGTCGCGGCCACCACCCCGCTGATGCTCGCGCGCTATGTGCGCATCGCCGCACGCGACGCACTGCCGCCGCTCGACGTGCATGCGACCGGTTCGGTCTGGTATGTGATTGCCGGCACCGGGCGTGTCACGGGCGCGGCGATCGACGTGGCCTTCGCTGCGGGTGACGTCTTCCTGCTGCCGGGCGCACCGGCCTACCGGCTCGAGGCCGGCGAACAAGGCGCCCTGCTCTGGAGCGTCGACAACGCGCCGCAACTGGCCTTCGAGCGCGCGCAGCCGGCCCCCCTGGCCGAAGCGCTGATCGATGCGGTGCACTACCCGGCTGCGGAGATCGAGCGCCAGCTCGCGCTGATCCTGTCCACCGGCACGCACGACGAGACCTCGGGCCGCGCGCTGATCTTCTCGTCCGACCGGCAGGCCGCGGCGCGCAACCTCACGCCCACGCTGACGCTGAGCCTCAACACGCTCGAGCCGCACACCCACCAGCGCATGCATCGCCACAACTCGGCCGCCATCACGCTGGTGGTGAGGGGCGAAGGCTGCCATTCGGTGGTCGGCGGCGAGCACTGCCCCTGGACACCCTGGGCCACCCTGGTCACGCCGCCGGGCGCGCCGCATTCGCATCACAACGAAGGCACGCACGGCGCCCGCTTCCTGATCGTGCAGGACGGTGGGCTGCACTACCACGCGCGGACCATGGGCTTCGAGTTCCTGGAAGCCTGAGACTGGCGCTGCCGAAGGCGGATCGCTGCCCGCCTGGCCCGATGCTTGCTGGGCGCACAATCACCGGCACCCAACGCATCCTCGACAGCCGCCCAAGAATGAGCTCCAACAACACGCACGACCTCCACGACAAACGCCTCGCCGACGCCTGGGCCACGCTCCAGGCCCATGCCGACCAGGGGCTGCCGCTCGACCACGATCCCTCTCGCCTGGCGTTTGCCGACCCGGAGTTCCTGCTGCGCCGCGAGACCCGCGGCCTGCGCATGCAGCTGGAGCTGATGAAGCCCGACCTGGAGATGCGCGCCCACGGCATCGAGAACACCATCGTGGTCTTCGGCAGCGCGCGCTTTCGCAGCGAAGAGGAAATGGGCGCCCTCATCGCCCAGTCCGACGCCGCCGGCGACGCCAAGGCCGCCGCCCGCTGGCGCCGGCTCGCGCGCGGCAGCCACTACTACGAGCAGGCGCGCGCCTTCGGCAAGCTGGTCGCCCACTACAGCAACGACCGGGAGCCGGCCGACCAGCTCTTCGTGTGCACCGGCGGCGGCCCGGGCATCATGCAGGCCGCCAACCGCGGCGCCTACGAGGGCGGCGGCCTGTCGGTCGGCCTGGCCATCGCGCTGCCGATGGAAGAGGCGGCCAACCCGTACGTCACGCCGGCGCTGTCGTTCAAGTTCCACTACTTCGCCATCCGCAAGATGCACTTCATGATGCGGGCGAAGGCGCTGGTGGCCTTTCCGGGCGGCTTCGGCACGCTGGACGAACTGTTCGAGGTGGTCACCCTCGTGCAGACGCGCAAGTCCAAGCAGGTGCCGATCGTGCTGTTCGGTTCCGAATACTGGAAGCGCCTGATCGACTTCGACTTCCTGGTCGAGGAAGGCGTGATCTCGCCCGAGGACATCGACCTCTTCGAATACGTCGACACGCCCGAGGACGCCTGGGCGGCGATCAAGCGCTTCTACAAGCTCTGAGCGGCCCTCGCCGAGCCGATCGGCCGCGGCGCCCGTGCGTCGGGCGCGCACCGCGGTCTTTCAGGGCCGAACGGCACCGTGCCGCCCCTGCCGCTCAAGGGGTGCGCTCGGCGCCCGATCCGTCGGGCACCGTGAAATCCGGCGCCTCGTCCGCGGGCCGGTGCGATGCGCCCAGCCCCATGCCCATGCCGGCGCCCCCGGCCAGCGCCCCACCGCCACCGCCTCCACCGCCTCCACCCGCGCCGCCGCCGCGGCCGCCCGCTGCACCTGCGCCCTGCCCGGCGGCACCCCCGCGCCCGCCGGCGCCGCCTGCGGCACCCGGGCGCGCCGGCCCCTGCGGCGGCACCGCCAGGTCGGCCGGGACGGGTGCCAGGTCCAGCGCCTCGCGGATGAAGGCGCGCAGCGACGCGACCAGCGGGCCCACCAGGACGACACGGCCCGCCACCATGTCCTGTGCAGCCTGCACCGCCAGGCGCACCTGCTCCTCGGTGCCGAGCAGAACCACGTCGGACAGCGCGGCCTCCACGGCATCGCGGATGCGACGGCGGCGCTCGGCGACGCTCGCCGGCAGTTCGCGCTCGACCGGCAGCACGGCCTCCACGTCGCCGGCGGCGGCGGCCGGCGCGCGCAAGCGACGGCTGCCGTGCGACGGGTCGACCTCCAGGTTGCCGGTGAACGAGCCGCCCAGGGTCTTGTAGGCGGCGATCAGCGTGCGCAGGCGCTCGTTGATCTGCCGGTTCTCGCGCTCGCGCCGCCGCTGCAGCGTCTGCATGAAGACCAGGCGGATGCCGACCGCCACCAGCGACACGAGCACCAAGCCGAACAAGGTGGTCGCGGCCGCGGACCAGGAGGAGAAGTCGAAGGCGTTGCGCATGGCCGAAGTGTCACGCCGCGATGGTGCGGGCGGCGTCGGCGAGCCGCCCGGCGACGGTCAGGACGGCGGCGCGCGCAGCCCCCACACCGCCCGCGCACCCGACGCGACGACGGCGCCGATGACCCAGAACACGGCGCCGATGCCGATCAGCGCGCCGAGCGAGCCGAAGAGCATGGGCATGGCGACGCTGGAGGCGTTGATGGTCATGAGCCGCAGGCCGAGGGCCTCGCCATGGCGGGTGTGGGGCGTGATCTGGTGCAGCATGCTCATCACCATCGGCTGCACCGCGCCGAGCGCGAAGCCCAGCACCACCGAGCACAGCCCCATCAGCCAGGGCGAGTCCAGCAGCGGATAGACCGAGAACACCAGGGCCGTGACGATGGTCGAGCTGAGGATCACGCTGCGTTCCGACGCGCGCGCCGCCAGCACCGGCAGCAGCACTCGCACCAGGGCCGCGGCGATGGCGAAGGCGCCCAGGATCGAGCCGATGACCGAAGCGCTCAGGCCGCGCTCGTGCCCCAGCACCGGCAGCACGAAGGCATGCACGTCCCAGCTCGAGGACTGCAGCCAGTTGACGAACAGCAGGCGGCGGAACATCGGTTCGCGCAGCAGGTCCCAGGCGCGTGTGGGCGCGGCACCCACGGCGGGCGGTGTGCGCGGGGGTTCGTCCACGCCGCGCACCAGCAGCCAGCAGGCAACCGGCAGCAGGGCCAGGACGGCGAAGCAGATCCGGAAGGACGGCAGGTCGGCCTGCGTGCCGCCCCACAGCCGGCTGCCGTGGTCGATCAGCAACCCGGCGACGAAGGGCCCGAGGAAGTTGGCACCGGCCGGCGCGATCGCCAGCCAGCTGAACACGCGCTTGAGCTGCGTCGGGTTGCCCGCCGCCCGGCCGACGTGGCGCTGGAGCGCGATGACCGTGGCGCCGGTAGCGCCGCCGGTGAGCAGCGCCGCCACGCACATCGCCGGAAAAGCGGGGAAGGCCAGCAACAGGGCCGCACCGGCCGTCGCCGCCATCACCGACAGGGCCATCGGTCGCTTCAGCCCGTGACGGTCGGCGAAGCGGCCCGCGGGCAACGCGAGGAACACCTGCGTGAGCGCGAACAGCGCGATCAGCACCCCGACCGCCGCCGGGCTGTAGCCCTGCTGCAGCGCCAGCAGCGGCGTGGCCAGGCGAACGCCGGCCATGGTGGCGTGCAGGCAGACCTGGGCAAGGATCAGGCGCAGCAGTTCGGCACCGTTCATGGGTGCCTCACCGGTTCAGGCCGGATCGGACCGCAACGCAACTTGTGCTGGCGCGAGCAGCCGTGCGACCGGTCGTCGTCGATGGGCGCCGGCACCGTCACGGCGCCCCGTCGTCATCGAGCGGCGCGGGCTCGGCGTCCAGCCCCGGCAGCAGCGTCTGGGACTGCGCCTCGGGCACCGCCTCGACCTTGCGCAGCGCCAGCCGCATCTGCTTGGCGCGCGTGTCGGCCTTGTCCAGCGTGTCGGAGGCCTTGGCGACCTGCTCCTTGATCTTCTCGACCCAATCGCTGAAGCGGTTGAACTCGGTCTTCACCGCGCCCAGCACCTTCCACACTTCCGAGGCTTGCTTCTCCAGCGCCAGGGTGCGAAAGCCCATCTGCAGCGAATTGAGCATGGCCAGCAGCGTCGTCGGCCCGGCCAAGGTCACGCGGTGCTGGCGCTGCACCGCGTCCATCAGGCCCGGGCGGCGCAGCACTTCGGCATACAGGCTTTCGACCGGCAGGAAGAGGATCGCGAAGTCGGTGGTGTGCGGCGCCGCGAGGTAGTTCTCGGCGATCGACCTCGCCTCGGCGCGCACGCGCGCTTCCAGCGCCTTGCCGGCCAGTTCCACCGCCGCCGCGTCGGCGCGCTCGTGCGCGTCGAGCAGCCGCTCGTAGTCGTCGCGCGGGAACTTGGCGTCGATGGGCAGCCACACCGGCGCGCCGTCGTCGCCACGGCCCGGAAAGCGCACCGCGAAGTCCACCCGCTGGCCGCTGCGGGGCTTGGTCTCGATCTGGCGCGCGTACTGCTCGGCCGTCAGCACCTGTTCGAGCAGCGCCTCGAGCTGCACCTCGCCGAACACGCCGCGGGTCTTGACGTTGGTCAGCACGCGCTGCAGGCTGCCCACGCCAACCGCCAGCGTCTGCATCTCGCCCAGGCCCTTGTGCACCTGCTCGAGGCGCTCGGCCACCTGCTTGAAGCTCTCGCCCAGGCGGGCCTCCAGCGTGCTCTGCAGCTTTTCGTCGACCACCTGGCGCATCTCGTCGAGCTTGGTGGCGTTGCTGGCCTGCAGCTGGGCGAGCTGCTGCTCCATGGTGGCGCGCACCTCGGCGATGCGGCGGGCGTTGGTCTCGCTGAGCGCCTGCAGCTGGGTGTTGAGCGCTTCGGCCAGCGACTGGCGCAGCGTGTCGATCTGCCGCGCGAACGCATCCAGCCGCTCGGCCTGGGCCTGCATCGCATGCGTGCCCTGCTGCACCAGCGCCGCCTGGAACGCCGCGAGCCCCTCGCCCTGCTCGCGCCGCGCGGCCTGGGTCGACAGCGTGACCTCCTCCAGCTTGCCGGCATGGGTCTGCTGCAGCTGGCCGAGCAACTGCTCGGTGGTGGTGCGGACCTCGGCCAGCCGGCGGGCGTTGGACTCGGTCAGCCCGTGCAGCTGGGTGTTGAGCGTTTCGCCCAGCGTGCCCTGCATGCGGGCGAGCTGCTGCGCGAAGGCATCGATCTGCGCGTTCTGCGTGCGCGCCGTCTCGGCCCCCTGCGCCAGCAGCGACTGCTGGAAGGTGGCCAGTTGCTGGGCGCTTTCCTGCCGCGTGGCGCGGGCCGAGTCGGCGAGTTCCTGGCGCAACGAGCGCTCGGCCTTGTCGACCGCGCCGTCGACCACCGCCGCCAGCGCTTCGCGGTCGGGCGGCGCGGGCCGGCGCAGCAGAAGCGCCAGCACGAGGATGAGGTTCAGGGCCGCCAGCGCGAGCAGCAGCCAGGTCTCCAGGGATAGAACGGGCATCCGGGGGCGTCGTCGCTCAGTGCTTGGCCAGCACGGCCGGGTTCACGGGGGTCAAGGGCTTGCCGTTCACGAGGTAGCCCACGAGGTTGTCGACGGCCAGGTCGGCCATGGCCTTGCGCGTGGGCACGGTGGCGCTGGCGATGTGCGGCGTGAGCACGACGTTCGGCACCGTGAGCAGGTCCGGGTGCACCTTGGGCTCGCCCTCGAACACGTCCAGGCCCGCTGCGGCGATGCGCTTGTCCTTGAGGGCCGCCGCCAGCGCCGCGTCGTCGACGATGCCGCCGCGCGCGATGTTGACCAGCGTAGCGGTCGGCTTCATGAGCGCGAGTTCGGCCGCGCCGATGGTGTGGTGCGATGCCGGCGTGTAGGGCACCACGAGCACGACGTGGTCGGCCGTCTTCAGCAGTTCCTCCTTGCCCACGTAGCTCGCCTTGCATTCGGCCTCGAGCGCCGCATCGAGCCGCGAGCGGTTGTGGTAGATCACCTTCATGCCGAAGCCGTGCGCACCGCGCTTGGCAATGCCCTGCCCGATGCGGCCCATGCCGATGATGCCCAGCGTGCTGCCGTGGATGTCGCTGCCCGAAAACATGTCGTAGGCCCACTTGGTCCACTGGCCGGCGCGCAGGAAATGCTCGCTCTCGGCGATGCGGCGCGCCGTGGCCATGAGCAGCGCGAAGCCGAAGTCGGCGGTGGTTTCGGTCAGCACGTCGGGCGCGTTGGTGCCCAGCACGCCGTGCGCGGTCATGGCCTCGGTGTCGAAGTTGTTGTAGCCCACGGCCATGTTGGCGCAGATCTTCAGGTCGGGGCAGGCGTCGAGCACCTCGGCATCGATGCGCTCGCTGCCGGTGGTGAACACGCCGGCCTTGCCCTGCAGCTTGTCGATCAGCTGCGCCTTGCTCCAGACCGCGTCGGCCTGGTTGGATTCGACCTCGAAGTGCTGCGCGAGGCGGTCGATGGTTTCGGGAAAGATCGCACGGGCGACCAGGACCTTGGGCTTGCTCATTGGGGCGTGACCTCAGCGGAAGAAGATGAACGTGACCAGCACGAAAAGCGGCAGCAGGATGGCACCGGACCAGGCCATGTAGCCGAAGAAGCTCGGCATCTTCACGCCGCGGTCCTCGGCGATGGCCTTGACCATCAGGTTGGGCGCGTTGCCGATGTAGCTGTTGGCGCCCATGAACACCGCGCCGGCCGAGATGGCGGCCAGGGTGCTGGCGTAGGTCGTCATGAGCGCCGCGGGGTCGCCGCCTGCCGTGTTGAAGAAGACGAGGTAGGTCGGCGCGTTGTCCAGGAACGAACTCAGGATGCCCGTCGCCCAGAAGTACATCGCCGGATCGGGCTGGCCATCGGGCCGCGTGACGGCCGCGACGATCGCGCCGAAAGGCCCGTTCACACCGGCCTTGAGCATGGCGATGACCGGCACGATGGTCAGGAAGATGCCGGCAAAGAGCTTGGCCACCTCGGCCATCGGGCCCCAGCCGAACTGGTTGTCGGCGTGCACTTGCGGCGAAGTGAGCTTGAGCGACAGCAGCGTGACGCCGATGAGGCCGGCATCGCGTACCAGGCCGGGCAGCCCGACCGGCGTGCCGAAGACGTCGAAGCTCAGCTCGGACTTCCACACGCCGCTCAACAGCACCAGCACCACGACGACCGCCAGCAGCGCGAAGTTGGCGGCACCCTCGAAGCGGATGCCGCGCGTGTCGGGGGTCGGGTCCACGGGCAGCACGCCTTCCTTGCGGTAATAGTGGCGGTCGACGACGTAGAACAGCGCGAGCAGCACCGCCAGGCAGAACAGCGTGTCGGGCAGGATGTTCAGCAGCGTCCAGAAGAAGTCCACGCCCTTGAGGAAGCCCAGGAACAAGGGCGGATCGCCCAACGGCGTGAGCGAGCCGCCGATGTTCGACACGATGAAGATGAAGAACACCACCACGTGCGCCTTGTGCACGCGGTTGTCGTTGGCGCGCACCAGCGGGCGGATCAGCAGCATCGAGGCGCCGGTCGTGCCCATGACGCTGGCCAGTGCCGCGCCGATGCCGAGGATCGCGGTGTTCAGCCCCGGCGCTCCGTGCAGGTTGCCGCGGATGTGGATGCCGCCTGCCACCGTGAAGAGCGCCGTGAGCAGGATGATGAAGGGGATGTACTCGGCCACGAGCGCGTGCACGAACTGCGTGCCGGCAGCGGGCAGGCCGTGGACCACCGCGAAGGGCACCAGGAAGGCCAGCGCCCAGGCCGCTGCGACCTTGCCGAAATGGTGGTGCCAGAACGACGGCGCGAGCAGCGGCATGAGCGCGATCGACAGCAGGATGCCCGCGAAAGGCACGCCCCACCACGCCGAGAGCCGCGCGCCGTCGAACTCGGCGGCATGCGCGATGGCGGGCACGAGCGCGGGCAGCAGCAGACCCGCCAGCAGCCGAAGCGCTGGCTTCATGGTGCAGGCCGGGACGGCCCCCGGCGAGGTCGGCAGCCGCATCGTCATGCGGCGGGCTGCTCGATGTCGAACACCTGGCGCAGGTAGGCCAGGTATCGCTCGTCGTCGCACATGCCCTTGCCGGGCGTGTCCGACAGCTTGGCCACCGGCTGGTCGTTGCAGCGGACCATCTTGATCACGATCTGCAGCGGCTCGTAGCCCAGGTCGTTCGTCAGGTTCGTGCCGATGCCGAAGGCCAGCTGGCAGCGGCCGCGGAACTGCTGGTAGAGCTCGATGGTGCGCGGCACGGTGAGTCCGTCGCTGAAGATCAGCGTCTTGGTCTTCGGGTCGACCCGGTTGGCGATGTAGTGCGCGATCATGCGCTCGCCCCAGTTGAAGGGGTCGCCGCTGTCGTGGCGCGAACCGTCGAAGAGCTTGCAGAAGTACAGGTCGAAATCGCGCAGGAAGGCGCTCATGCCGTACACGTCGGACAGCGCGATACCCAGGTCGCCGCGGTATTCGCGGGCCCACATCTCGAAGCCGAAGATCTGGCTGTCGCGCAGCCGCGGCCCCAGCGCCTGGCAGGCCTGCAGGTACTCGTGCGCCATGGTGCCCAGCGGGATCAGACCCAGCTTCATGGCATAGAGGACGTTGCTGGTGCCCGCGAGTTGCGGTTGCGGCGCGGCGCTGGGCACCGGCCGCGGCGTCACGGCGCCGAGCTGGCTGCTGAGCGTGCGCAGCACCTCCTCGTGCCATTGGGTGGAAAAGCGGCGGCGCGTGCCGTAGTCGGCGATCTTCAGGTCGGCCAGGCCGTCGGCCTGCAGCAGCGCGACCTTCTCGTCCAGCCGGCGCCGGCCTTCGGCGAAGTCGGGTCGGCGCTGGGTGTTGCGGAAGTAGACCTCGTTGACGATGGCCAGCACCGGGATCTCGAACAGGATCGTGTGCAACCACGGGCCGCGGATGCTGATGTCGAGCTCGCCGGTGTCCTTGGGCGTGATGTCGATGTACTTCTCGTTGAGCTGGAAGAGGCCAAGGAAGTCGACGAAGTCGCTCTTGATGAAGCGCATCGAGCGCAGGTAGGCGAGCTCGGGCTCCTTGAACTTCAGGGAGCACAGTGCGCGCACCTCTTCGCGGATCTCGTTGGCGAACCGGGCCAGGTCGACGCCCGGGTTGCGGCACTTAAAGCGGTACTCGACGCGCGCCCCGGGAAAGTGGTGCAGCACCACCTGCATCATCGTGAACTTGTACAGATCGGTGTCGAGAAGGCTCTGGATGATCATGGTGCGCGCAGGGCCGCTTGTCTCGGCGGCCGCAGGTTGCGAAGAGGTTGACAGTGGCGTGCGACCGATTATCACGGGGCCCGTCGGCCTCTGCCTACGGGGCGTCCCCGGCGAGTCCTACCGCCTGGACGAGGGGCCTGCCGGACAGTGCAGGCACGGCGGCGACGAAGACCGCCGCTCACCTGTTCAAGCAAAGGAGTTCGACATGAACAAGGACACCATCGAAGGCAACTGGAAACAGCTCAAGGGCAAGGTCAAGGAGCAATGGGGCAAGCTGACCGACGACGACTTCGACGTCATCGCCGGCAAGCGCGACCAGCTGCTCGGCCGCATCCAGGAACGCCACGGCGTCAGCAAGGACGAGGCCGAGAAGCAGGTCAAGCAGTGGGAAAGCGCCGAAGGCCGCACCCCTGCCGCCCTCTGGTTCGAAAAGTACTGAGAACCCGCCGGTTCCAGATCACCCCCGCTCCCATTCAAACAACCGACTCCCGGAGATTCAAATCATGAAAAAGCACCTCTTGATGATGGCCATTGCCTCGACCTGCTTCATCGGCGTTCACGCCAGCGCGATGACCAGCGACGAGTACAAGGCCGGCAAGGACAAGATCGAAGCTGACTACAAGGCCGCCAAGGCCCAGTGCGGCACGCTCAAGGACAACGCCAAGGACGTGTGCGAGAAGGAAGCCAAGGGCAAGGAAAACGTTGCCAAGGCCGAGCTGGAGCAGCAGTACAAGCCCAGCGCCTCGCACCAGCGCAAGGTGGCCGAAGAGAAGGTGAAGGCCGACTATGAAGTCGCGAAGGAAAAGTGCGACGACATGAAGGGCGACGCCAAGAACGCTTGCGTCAAGGAAGCCAAGGCCATGGAAGCCAAGGGCAAGGCCGACGTCAAAGCCATGAAGATGTAAGGCCTGCGGCCTTCAGAAGAAACGGCGCCTTCGGGCGCCGTTTTTCGTGGGTCAGCCCGGCGCGCCCACCTTGAGGGCGTCGATCACCCGCAGCAGGGCCTCGGGCAGCGGGACCGGCCGCTGGCTGGCCCGGTCGACGTACACGTGCACGAAGTGCCCCTGCGCTGCGGCCGTGGACGCGCCTTGGGCGAACAGCCCGATCTCGTAGCGCACGCTCGAACTGCCCACATGCGCCACGCGGATGCCCGCCTCCACGGTCTGCGGAAAGGCCAGCGGGGCAAAGTAGTTGCACTGCGTCTCGACCACGAAGCCGACCGTGCTCCCGTGGTGGATGTCGAGCGCGCCCTCCTCGATCAGCAGCGCGTTCACGGCGGTGTCGAACCAGCTGTAGTAGACGACGTTGTTCACGTGGCCGTACTGATCGTTGTCCATCCAGCGGGTGGGAATCGCCCGGAAGGCGCGGTAGCTGCTGCGGGGTTGGGGCGAGGGCCGGCTGCTCATGGTGGGGCGGCATTCTGCCAGCGGCCTGTATCCGGGCCTGTCGCGTCCGCCGCCACTCCCTCGAGCCGCGCGACCCCCACCACGTACCCAGTTAGGTGCGCGCGCCTAGATTTGCTGCATTGCAACAAAAAAGGCTTGAACTGGTGGGTGGGCACTGCCATACTTCGATCCATGCTGCACCGCAACAAAAAGAGCAGCGACCGGATACACCCCAATCAACCACCTCTTGGAGATTCCCATGGCACTCACCGCTGACCAACTGATCGCTGCCCACAAGGCCAACGTCGAAGCCCTCTTCGGCCTCACCACCAAGGCTTTCGAAGGCGTCGAGAAGATCGTCGAACTGAACGTGCAGGCCTCCAAGGCCGCCCTGAGCGAAGCCGCCGGCACCACCCAGGCGCTGCTGAGCGCCAAGGACGCGCAGGAACTGCTGAGCCTGCAAGCCAGCCTGATGCAGCCCATCGCCGAAAAGACCGCTGCCTACAGCCGCCACCTGTACGAGATCGCCCAGGGCACCACCGCCGAGTTCACCAAGGCTTTCGAAGGCAAGGCGGCCGAGGCCCAGCAAGCCTTCGTCGGCCTGGTCGACAGCGCAGCCAAGAACGCTCCCGCCGGTTCCGAAACCGCCGTGGCCATGATGAAGAGCGCCGTGGCTGCCGCCAACAACGCGTTCGAGTCGGTGCAGAAGGCCGTCAAGCAAGCCAGCGACGTCGCCGAAGCCAACTTCAACGCCGTGTCGGCCCAGGCCGTGAGCGCCGCCAAGACCGCCACCGCCAAGACCAAGCGCTGATCGCCTGCCGGGCCCGCTGCCCGGCCGCGAAGCGATCCGGGTGCTCGCCCAGGGCACCCCACAAGTTGTCTCCTTGGGTTCCTCTGGACCCAATTCAGGCCCCGTCATCGCGACGGGGCCTTTTTTTCGTGCCGGCGGCGGCCCCTATCATCGGCGCTTCCCCATTCACAGCGAGACACACAGCATGCAGATCGAGGGCAAGGTTTTCATCGTCACGGGCGGCGCTTCGGGCCTGGGTGAGGGCACGGCCCGCATGCTGGCCGAGCACGGCGGCCAGGTCGTGATCGCCGACATGCAGGCCGACAAGGGCGATGCCGTCGCGAAGGAGATCGGCGGCGTGTTCGTGAAGTGCGACGTGAGCCAGGAATCCGACGGCCAGGCCGCGGTGGCTGCCGCGCTGAAGCTGGGCAAGCTGGTCGGCCTGGTCAACTGCGCCGGCATCGCGCCGGCCGAGAAGACGGTGGGCAAGAACGGCCCGCACGCGCTGGCCGTGTTCAGCAAGACGGTCACCGTCAATCTGATCGGCAGCTTCAACATGATCCGCCTGGCCGCCGACGCCATGGCGAAGAACGAGCCCGAACCGACCGGCGAGCGTGGCGTGCTGATCAGCACCGCCTCGGTCGCGGCCTACGACGGACAGATCGGTCAGGCCGCGTACAGCGCCAGCAAGGGCGGCGTGGTGGGCATGACGCTGCCCATCGCGCGCGACCTGGCACGCAGCGGCATCCGCAACATGACCATCGCTCCCGGCATCTTCGGCACGCCGATGCTCTTCGGCATGCCGCAGGAGGTGCAGGACGCGCTGGCCGCCAGCGTGCCCTTCCCCTCGCGCCTGGGCACACCGCAGGACTACGCCAAGCTGGCCAGGCACATCATCGAGAACGACATGCTCAACGGCGAGGTGATCCGCCTGGACGGCGCCATCCGCCTCGCACCGCGCTGAGCCCCGGGCCGGCACGGCCGACGACGACCGCATCCAGGATCGCGGCCGTCGCCGGCCCCGCAGGCGCTACAGGGCCTTCCTGCTCAGGAAGCTGCGGCGCTCCAGCCGCTCGTGGCGGGCGATGACCTGGGCGCCGAAGAGCACGAGCGTGGCGGCGATCTCCAGGCTCAGGAGCACCACGATCGCGGTGGTCAGCGAGCCGTAGACCACGTTGACCTGCGACAGGGTCGAGAAATACCACACCAGCACGCGGCGCGTGAGCTCCCACAGCAGCGCGGCCGTCACCCCGCCGATCAGCGCATGCCGGAACGACAGGCGCCCCGCCGGCATCACGAGGTACAGCGAGGTCAGCATGAAGATCTCGCCGGCCAGCCCCACCAGGTACAGCAGCACCCCCGACACCCCGCTGAGCGACCAGCTGCGCCCGAACAGGTCGACCTGCTCCTGCCCGATCAGCTGCAGCGCCCCCGACACCAGCGTGACCAGCAGCAGCCCGAAGCACAGGCACAGGATGTAGAGGTAGGGCATCACCACCGAGACCAGCACATGCCGCCCGTGCGTCGCCTTGCGGTGGTGGAAGATCACCGCCATCGCGCTCTCCAGCACGGTGAACGCGAGCGAGCTGAAAAACACCATCGTGACCAGCAGCACCGGCCCCATGAGGTCGCGGTGGTCCAGGAAATTGGCCAGCTCGTGCACCATGGCGGCCGATTGGCCCGGCAGCAGCCAGCCCAGGTAGCGGCCGATGGTGGACAGCAGCAGGTCCTGGGGGAGCACATGGGACAGCACGATCACCGACAGGATCAACAGCGGCACGATCGACAGCAGCGCGTAGTACGCGACGGCGCCAGCCAGCAGCAGCCCCTGGTTGGCGCGGAACTCCTTGAACGCCTGCCACATGAAGCCCGGCGGGTTGCGCCAGAGCGTGGCCCCGTCCGCGGCGGCGGGCGGGGGCGCATCGGTGGGCAGCAGGCGCTCGGGCATGGTGTGGCGGCAGTATGCCGCCGGCCGGACGCCCGGCAGCGTAGGAGAGGCTTGCGTATCATCGGCCGCTCCCCTGCCCCGCCTGCCCTGTACGCGCCGCCATGGCGATCCCCCCCTCTTTCATCCAGGAGCTCATCGCCCGCGCCGACATCGTCGAGATCGTCGGCCGCTACGTGCAGCTCAAGAAGGGCGGCGCCAACTTCATGGGGCTGTGTCCCTTCCACGGCGAGAAGTCGCCCTCCTTCTCTGTCAGCCCGACCAAGCAGTTCTACCACTGCTTCGGCTGCGGGGCGCACGGCAACGCCATCGGCTTCCTCATGGAGCACGGCGGCATGGGCTTTCGCGAGGCCGTGCAGGACCTGGCCGGCCAGTACGGCCTGGAGGTGCCCGAGGACGACGCCTCGCCCGCCGAGCGCGAACGCGCGGCAGCGCAGCGCCAGAAGCAGGCCACGCTGAGCGATGTGCTGGAAAAGGCCGGCGAGGCCTACCGCAAGCTGCTTCGCCAGTCGCCGCGCGCGATCGGGTATTTCAAGGGCCGCGGGGTGTCGGGCGAAATCGCCAAGGCCTTCGGCCTGGGCTACGCACCCGAGGGCTGGCGCACCCTGGCCGGCGTCTTCCCCGACTACGCCGACCCGCTGCTGGCCGAAAGCGGCCTGGTCATCGTCGGCGAAGAGGGGGAGGACAAGCGCTACGACCGCTTCCGCGACCGGGTGATGTTCCCCATCCGCAACGTCAAGGGCGAGTGCATCGGCTTCGGCGGCCGGGTGCTGGGCGACGAGAAGCCCAAGTACCTCAACTCGCCCGAAACCCCGGTCTTCAGCAAGGGCCGCGAACTCTACGGCCTGTTCGAGGCCCGCACCGCGCTGCGCGACAAGGGCTACGCCCTGGTCACCGAGGGCTACATGGACGTGGTGGCGCTGGCCCAGCTGGGCTTCGCCAACGCCGTGGCCACGCTGGGCACCGCCTGCACGCCGGAGCACGTGCAGAAGCTGTTCCGCTTCACCGACGCGGTGGTGTTCAGCTTCGACGGCGACGCCGCCGGCCGGCGCGCCGCGCGCAAGGCGCTGGACGCCGCCCTGCCCTTCGCCACCGACGTGCGCAGCGTCAAGTTCCTGTTCCTGCCGGCCGAGCACGACCCCGACAGCTTCATCCGCGAGCACGGCGCCGAGGCTTTCGCCCGCTTCGTGGCCGAGGCGACGCCGCTGTCGCGCTTCATGGTCGAAGCCGCCCGCGAAGGCTGCGACCTGGGCACCGCCGAGGGCCGGGCCCACATGGCGGCCAACGCGCGGCCGCTGTGGAGTGCGCTGCCCGACGGCACGCTCAAGCGGCAGATGCTCGGCGAGCTGGCCGAACTCATCCAGCTCGACAGCCGCGAGTTGGGCGGCCTGTGGGCCGCCGCACCGGCGCCGCGCACGGCGCCCCGCAGCGAAGAACGCCAACAGGGCGAGAGCTGGTCGGGCCCGGACGACGCAGCTTTCGAGTCCTTTTCGCCTCGGGATGGCCGCCGCGGCGCCCGCTCGCCGCGGCGCGGGCCGCCGCCGGCGCGCGGCCGGGCCCAGCCGCTCTCGCGCGCCGACCTCGCGGTGCGGCTGCTGCTGTCGCAGCCGGCCGAGTGGGACGCCCTGTCGCACGAACTGCACGCGCTGCTGTGCGAGCTGCCCGGCGAGCATGGCGAATTCTTCACCTGGTTCGACAGCCAGGTGCACGAACACGGCATCCAGCCGTGGGCGGCCTTGCGCGAAGGGCTGCGAGGCCTCAACTTCGAAGCGCTGGTCGACCGGCTCATGGCGCCGTCGGCCGCCGCCGGCCCCGATGCGGAGGCCGCTGCGTCCGCGGATGCGGCGGCCGAGCTGCGCAACGTGCTGGATTTCATGCTGGACGAGCACCTGAAGGCGCAGCAGACGGCGGTGCTCGCCACCGTGGGCAGCGACCCGCAGGCCCTGGAGCGCTACAAGGCGCTGGAACGGCGCCGGCTGGAGCTGCGCCAGCGCCTGGCGCGCAGCCGCTACACCGGTTGATGGACCCGGCGCGCCGTCAAGGTGCTTGAAAAAGCGGCATCGCGGTATAATGTAAGGCTTCGCATCACGCGAATCAGGCAAGAGCGACAGCGGCACCTCCGGGCCGGCCCGGCATCCAAGAATGGATGCAGCATCCCACCAGCAGGATCAGGGCCCCTTCCGTCCCCCGGGTCGGAAGGACCACCGCAAGGACCGCACACCAAATGTTCGCCCGCACATCTTGCCGCGGAAGACGCCTTGCGGCTTTTTGCCCGCCAGGAGCCTTCCGGCTATCGATTTCCGTCTGCCCCGCGCCGGGCTTTCGCCATCGGCGCCTGTGTTTCCGCTCGTCCGTCGTTCTTGATTCATGAGGTCTTATGCCCAGTTCTAAGAAGCCAGCAGCCACAGCGTCCGTGAAGGCCCCCGCCAAGTCCGCCCCCAAGGCACCCGCCAAGGGGACGGCCAAGGCCGCTGCGGCAGACAAACCCGTGAAGGCCGCCGCTTCGGCGGCCACCAAGCCCAGCGCATCCGCCAAGACCGTGACCAAGAAACCGACCGCCCCCGCCGAAAGCAAGAAGCCCGCTGCCGCCGCAGCCGCCACCGAAGACGCGCCCAAGAAGAAGCCCGGCCGCCCGCCCAAGGCCGCCGCGGCCGGCGCGCCTGCAGCCACCGCCACCGCCGGCGCCAAGCGCGGCCGCAAGCCCAAGGCCGCCGAGCCCAAGGAAATCGAGGAAGACTTCTCCGACGTCGAAGCCGAGTTCGCCGAGGAAGAGCCGGCGCCGGCCGCCGAGGCCGCGGTCGAGAAGGCCAAGCCGCTGCGCATGAAGATCAGCAAGGCGAAGGAACGCGCCTTGATGAAGGAATTCGGCCTGGACGAGACCGTCCTGTCCGAAGAAGACATGGCCAAGCGCCGCCAGCGCCTGAAGACGCTGATCACGCTGGGCAAGACCCGCGGCTACCTGACGCAGGGCGAAATCTCCGACCACCTGCCCGACAAGCTGGTCGACGCCGAGACCATGGAAGTCGTGGTCACCATGCTCAACGACCTGGGCGTGGCCGTGTACGAGCAGACGCCCGATGCCGAGACGCTGCTGCTGAACAACACCGCACCCACGGCCACCACCGTGGAGGAAGCCGAAGAGGAAGCCGAAGCCGCCCTGTCCACCGTGGACAGCGAATTCGGCCGCACCACCGACCCCGTGCGCATGTACATGCGCGAAATGGGCACCGTGGAGCTGCTGACGCGCGAGGGCGAGATCGAGATCGCCAAGCGCATCGAAGGCGGCCTGCAGGACATGATGGCCGCCATCAGCGCCTCGCCCGCGACCATCGCCGAGATCCTGCGCATGGCCGGCGACATCCGTGAGGGCAAGGTCGTCATCTCGACCATCGTCGACGGCTTCTCCAACCCCAACGAGGCCGACGACTACGTGGCCGAGGAAGACTTCGACGAATTCGACGCCGAAGACGACGACGACGGCAACGGCGGCTCCAAGGCGCTGACGAAGAAGCTCGAGGAGCTGAAGAACGAGGCCCTGTCGCGCTTCGACCGCATCGCCGAGCTGTTCGAGAAGATCCACAAGATCTACGACAAGGAAGGCTACGGTACGCCCGGCTACACCAAGACGCAGCAGGCCCTGTCCGACGAGCTGATGACCATCCGCTTCACGGCCAAGACCATCGAGAAGCTGTGCGACATGGTGCGCACCCAGGTCGACGACGTGCGCAAGAAGGAGCGCGAGCTGCGCCGCATCATCGTCGACAAGTGCGGCTTCCCGCAGGAACAGTTCATTGCCGAGTTCTCGGGCTTCGACAAGAACGGCCACCGCACCACCTCGAACCTGCTGAATCTCAAGTGGATCGAGAAGCAGGCCGCCGCCGGCAAGCCGTGGAGCGCCGTCATGCAGCGCAACATCCCGCCGGTGCAGGAGCTGCAGCAGAAGCTGACCGACATCCAGGCCCAGGTCGTGGTGCCGCTGTTCGAGCTCAAGGAGATCAACAAGCGCATGAACGAGGGCGAGGCGTCTTCGCGCGATGCCAAGAAGGAAATGATCGAGGCCAACCTGCGCCTCGTGATCTCCATCGCCAAGAAGTACACCAACCGCGGCCTGCAGTTCCTCGACCTGATCCAGGAAGGCAACATCGGCCTGATGAAGGCGGTCGACAAGTTCGAATACCGCCGCGGCTACAAGTTCTCGACCTACGCGACGTGGTGGATCCGCCAGGCCATCACCCGCTCGATCGCCGACCAGGCCCGGACCATCCGCATCCCGGTGCACATGATCGAGACGATCAACAAGATGAACCGCATCAGCCGGCAGCATCTGCAGGAGTTCGGCTTCGAGCCCGATGCGTCCATCCTGGCCGAGCGCATGGAGATCCCCGAGGACAAGATCCGCAAGATCATGAAGATCGCCAAGGAGCCGATCTCCATGGAAACGCCGATCGGCGACGACGACGATTCGCACCTGGGCGACTTCATCGAGGACACCAACAACACGGCGCCGATCGAAGCGGCCATGCAGGCCGGCCTGCGCGACGTGGTGAAGGACATCCTCGATTCGCTCACCCCGCGCGAAGCCAAGGTGCTGCGCATGCGCTTCGGCATCGAGATGTCCACCGACCACACGCTGGAAGAAGTCGGCAAGCAGTTCGACGTCACCCGCGAGCGCATCCGCCAGATCGAGGCCAAGGCCCTGCGCAAGCTCAAGCACCCGAGCCGCTCGGACAAGCTGCGCTCGTTCATCGACACGCTGTAAGCGAACGCGCCGCCGCGCTGACGCGCTGACGGAACCGGCCGCTGCCTGCAAGGGCAGCGGCCTTTTTCATGGACGCGTTGCGAGAGAAATCGGTCGCCATCGCCCGGCTGGTAGGCGCCGCCAGCTATCAAAAAAGGAGCGAGTGCCGAGCCGGTACACCGGGCGCTCAGGCGGGCGTGCCTTCGCCTGCTTCCACCCAGGCGCCGGGCCTCAGCGCTGCCCGGTATTGGCCGGGCGTCATGCCGCGCGCGGCCCGGAAGCGACGCACCAGGTGGCTGGCACTCGCGTGGCCCGTGGCAGCGGCGATCTCGTCCAGCCGCAGCGCCATGCGTGCACGCAGCAGCGCGCACGCACGGTCGATGCGCCGCGCCGCCACCCAGGCATGCGGTGCGCAGCCGAAGGACACCCGGAAGGCGTGGGCGAAGTGGTGTTCGGACAGCGCGCAGAACGCGGCCATCTCGCCCACGGTGAGTGGCTCGGCAAGCCGGTCCTCGATCCACGCCATCAGGCGCCGGCGCAGCACCGGCGCGAGGCCACCGCGCAGGCGTGTGCGCGATGGACGCTGGCCGTGGCGCACCAGCAGGTGCGCCAGGGTGGCGTGGCCCAGCTCGTTGGCGACCAGACGCTGGGTGTCGTCGGTCCAGTCGAGCGCCGCCAGTCGCGCGAAGGCCTGCGCGATGAAGGGCTCGTCGGCGAAGTTGAGTTCGGGCAGACGCACCTCGCGCGGCTCGCGGTCGAGCAGGCGCAGCGCCAGCGGCGCGAGTTGCTCCGGCGCAAAGTACAGGTGCACGAAATGCTGCGGCGGGCCGACGATCCAGTCCACCGCGTGTTCGGCGGGCATCAGGCAGAGCTTGCCCGGCGCGCCGCGCACCTGGGGCGCATCGATCCGGAAGGTACCTTGCCCGCCGCTCAGGTAGACCGAGAGCGTGTGGTGCGTCGGCCGGTAGCAGGAGGTGTCGAAGGCGTTGGACCACAGCGCCGCGCTCAGGCCATCGCCCAGGTCGGCGCGGCGATGCAAGCGCGCACGCGAATGCGAAAGCACGTCGAACACACTGCCGCCGAGGCGGCCTGGCTGGGAGGAAGAGGGCATGGGTAACACGCGCACCGGATGGCGCACCCCGCACTCTAGCAACGCCACAGGACCGTGCCCACCGCCGCCCGCACCAACTCACCAAAACCGCAGAAACGTGCAATGGCGCGCCGCAAGGCGTTGCCACACTCGGCGCCCATGACCGCCTTTCTCTATGCACTGACCGTCCTGCTCTGGGGCACGACCTGGATCGCCCTCAAGCTGCAACTCGGCCCGGTGCCGATCCCCTGGTCCATCGTCTGGCGTTTCGCGCTGGCCGCCCTCGTGCTGCTGCTGTGGCTCACCGCGTGCGGACGCCTGCGCCTGCTGCGGCGCGAGGCCTGGCCGCTGGTGGCCGCGCAGGGGCTGTGCCTCTTCTGCCTGAACTTCATCTGCTTCCTGAGCGCCAGCCGCACCATCCCGAGCGGCCTGGTCGCCGTCGTGTTCTCTACGGCGACGCTGTGGAACGCGCTGGGCGCACGCCTCTTCTTCCGGCGCGCCTTGACGCCCCGCATCCTCGGCGGTGGCGCGCTGGGCCTGGCCGGGCTGCTCGCGATGTTCTGGCCCGAGCTGGCGCGCCACGGCGCCGACGCGGGCACGCTGCACGGCCTGGCCTACGCACTCGCGGGCACGCTGTGCTTCTCGGCCGGCAACCTGCTGTCGGCGCGGCTGCAGGCGCTGGGCGAGCCACCTGCGCTCACCAACGCCTGGGGCATGGCCTGGGGCGCCCTGGTGCTGGCGGCCGGAACGCTGGCAATGGGAATCGCACCCGCCTTCGATCCCGCGCCGAGCTATGTGGGCGCCCTGCTCTACCTGGCGATCCCGGGGTCGGTGATCGGCTTCACCGCCTACCTGGAGCTGGTGGGCCGCATGGGACCGGAGCGCGCCGCGTACTGCACGGTGCTCTTTCCGCTGGTGGCGCTGGCGATCTCGTCGGTGGTGGAGGACTACCGCTGGAGCGCCGTCGCCATTGGCGGCCTGGCGCTCGTGATGGCGGGGAACGTGCTGGTCTTCAGCAAGCCGCGGGCGGCGGCGGCCTGAGGCCGGTCAGAGCGCCGCGAGGCCTTCGACCAGCGCATGCCGGCCCAGCGAACGCGTCTGCCCGTTCGCCCAGGCCAGCACATCGTAGCCATTGCTGTAGAGCACGGTGCCGTCGGCCGCCAGGTCGAAGTGCGCGACGTGCGAGGCGAGAACGCGCGGGCTCGTGCGGCGCCCCTCCTGCGCGATGAGCTGCCTCGCCCAGCCGCAGGGGCATGAGCAGCGCGTCCTTCACGGCCGAGCGCCTGCGGTACGTAGGCCATGCCCAGCACCGGCACCTGCTGCCGATGGAACAGGCGCACCTCGCGCTGTTCGTCGAGCAGGTAGCGGAACAGCCCGACGCTGCGGCCCACGCTCAGCACGTAGTACGGCGTGTTCGCGTCCGCTCCGCAAAAGTGTAAGAGGCCGCCTGGACGACAAGGCGCAACGCAACGCTCTGCTAGGCTCACGACCTTTTCGCCCAGACCACCCCCATGAACCCCGATGCCGCCAAACTCTGGCAGAGCCCGCGCTGGGCCCTGGCCGCCCTGCTCGCAGTGCTCGGCATGCTGGGGCCCTTCTCGATCGACACCTACATCCCGGCCTTCTCGGGCATCCAGCAGTCGATCGGCGCCACGCCGGTGGAGATGCAGCAGACGCTGTCGGCCTACCTGTTCGGCTTCGCCTTCATGAACCTGTTCCACGGCGCGCTGTCGGACAGCTTCGGCCGCCGGCCGGTCGTGCTGATCGGGATCGCCGTGTTCACGCTCGCGTCGCTGGGCTGCGCGCTGTCGCAGACCATCGGGCAGCTCGTCTTCTTCCGCGCGCTGCAGGGGTTGTCGACCGGGGCGGGCATCGTGGTGTCGCGCGCCGTGATCCGCGACATGTTCCCGCCCGCCGAAGCGCAGAAGGTCATGAGCCAGGTGACGATCTACTTCGGCATCGCGCCGGCCATCGCGCCCATCGTCGGCGGCTTCCTCTTCGTGCACCTGGGCTGGCACAGCATCTTCTGGTTCCTGGTCGGCGTGGGCGTGGTGCTGCTGGTCGCCAACTGGAAGCTGCTGCCCGAGACGCTGCACGCCAGCGAGCGCCAACCCTTTCGCGCGCGCGACCTGATGCGCGGCTACTGGCAGCTGTGCTCCGACCCGCGCTTCCTGCTGCTGGCGCTGGCCAGCGGCGTGCCCTTCAACGGCATGTTCCTGTACGTGCTGTCGGCGCCGGCCTTCCTGGGCGACCACCTCAAGCTCGCGCCGACGCAGTTCTTCTGGTTCTTCCTGCTCACCATCGCCGGCATCATGGGGGGCGCGTGGTTCAGCGGGCGCAAGGCCGGCAAGGTGGCGCCCAAGCGCCAGATCCGGGACGGCTTCCTGATCATGCTGCTGACCTCGCTGGTCAACGTGGCGGCCAACGCCCTCTTCGCGCCGCACCCGGCGTGGGCGCTGTGGCCCATCGCGGTGTTCGCCTTCGGCTGGGCGCTGATGGTGCCGGTGATCACGCTGCTGGTGCTCGACCTGCACCCCGCCCGCCGGGGCATGGCCTCGTCGCTCCAGGCCGTGATCGGCTCGACGGCCAACGGCATCGTGGCGGGTGCCATCGCGCCGCTGGTGATGCACTCGCCACTCGCGCTGGCGCTGACCTCGCTCCTGATGATGGGCGTCGGCCTGATCGCCTGGGCGTGGCTGCATCGGCGCTGGCCGGGCATCGGGCGCGTGGCCGAAGTCGCCTGACGCACCGACCTGCCGCGCCGCCCGCGTGCTCAGCGGCGCCGGCCGGGGTCGCCTCCCGTGACCGCCGGCATCGGAATGGCGTCGGGATCGGCAGCCGGCCTGGGCGCTGGCGCGGCTCCGTACGCCGGCGCCGGCGGCGCCTGGTAGCGCGGCCCCGGCCCGGCCACGACCGGCGGCCCGGCGTCGGAGTAATTCGGCGCCGAGGTGTTGGCGGCATCGCGGCCGGCTGGCGCCCAGGGGGCCGCGTCACCGTCGGCCGCTGCGGGTGCCGATGCACGGTTCGACGCCGAGACGCCCTGCTCGGCCGGCGTACGGCGCGGGCGTTCGGGCGGCGGTACACGGCGCGGCTCCTGCGTCTCGACGCGAGGCGCTGCGGGCGCCGCCGTCTCGACGCGCCGGGCCGGTGGCGGGGCCGGCGTGGGTCTGGATGAAGGCGCTGGCGAAACAGCAGCGGCTGGACGCGCAGGTGCGGGCGCGGGCGCAGGTGCAGGTGAAGGCGCAGCAGGCGGTGGCGGCGTCTGCGCCACCGGCGCAGGGGCCGGCGCCGGGGCGGGCAGCGGCTCGGCGGCGGGTGGACGTGCAGCGGGCGCCGAGCTTTCCGCGTCGTGCACCGGCGTCTGCGTCGGCCCCGTGTCGGTGCTCCACCAGTAGGCGCCGGCGGCGGCCAGCACGCCGAAGAAGCTCAGGGCCGCGATGATCCAGCCCGTGCGGGCCTCGCCACTGTCCACGCTTTCACGGGCGTCGCGGCGTCTGCGGCGCGCGGGCAGGTCGCGCACCGTCCGGTGCAGCGGCGCGGCATCCGCGTCGACCCGCAGGTCGTCCAGCGGCAGCGACGCCGGTGCCGCGCGGCCCGGCTCCAGCCTGCCGAAGGACGTGATGGCCGTGGGTTCGGCGCCCAGGCGGGCCGAGCATTGCGAACAGATGAGGGCGCCATCGCGGTTGCGGTGGCCGCATTGGGGACAGGGGGTCGCCATAGACCTCGGGAGTGAAAAACAGCCCCCGACTGTGCACCAACCGTGCCCGCGGGCTGTCGGTGCGCGGCTTCTTTACACATCGAGCGCGGTGCGCCGCCGACTCACTCCAGCACGACGTTGGCCTTCTTCACCAGCGCCGCATAGCGCGCGGCCTCGCTGCGGAAGTACCTGGCTGCCTCGTCGGGCGTGGTGGGCTTGATGACATTGCCCTGCCTGGCCATTGCCTCGGCCACATCGGGCGCGGCAAAGGCCGCGACGATGGCGTCGTGCGCGCGCTTGACCTCGGCGGCCGGCAGCCTGGCCGGGCCGACGACGGCGAACCAGCCCTCGACGACGTAGTCGGGCAGGCCCTGCTCCGAGAGGGTGGGAATCTCCGGCGCGGCCGGCGACCGGGCCGGGCCGCAGACGCCGATGGCGCGCAGCGCCCCGCTCTTGATGTATTGCTGCACGGCCGGCAGCGCGACGACGCCGATCTCCACCTGCCCGCCCAGCATGTCGGTGACCATGGGGCCCGTGCCCTTGTAGGGGATGTGCCGCGCCTTCACGCCCGCCTGGTCCATGAACATCTCGCCCGCCAGGTGGATGATGGTGCCGTTGCCCGACGAGGCGTAGTTGTAGCCGTCGGGCTTGGCCTTGAGCAGCGCCACCAGTTCCTTCACGTTCTTCGCCGGCACCTTGGGGTTGACCAGCAGCACCAGCGGGGTCGCACCGACCACGCTGATCGGCGTGAAGTCGGCGATCGCGTCGAAGGGCATCTTCCTGTAGACCGCCGGGTTGATGACGTGGTTGTTCGACACCATGCCCAGGGTCAGCCCGTCCGGCGCCGCCTTGGCCACCACGGCCGCGCCGGTGATGCCGCCCGCGCCCGGCAGGTTCTCGATCACCACCGGCTGGCCGAAGGCCTTGCCCAGCGCGGGCGACGCGGCGCGCGCGATGGTGTCGACGCCCGAGCCCGCACTGATGGGCAGCACGATGCGGATCGGCTTGTCGTTCTGCGCCCGGGCGATGCGCGGCAGGGCCGCGGCAGCGAGCGCGGCCGCGCCCAGTCCGAGGAGTTGCCGGCGCGGGAGGCCGGCAGCATGGCGGGTGCGATGGGGGGCGTTCATGGTCTTGTCTCCGTCTTCGTTGTGGTGGATCGATTCGCGCTCGGGGCGGCGCGTCAGGCGGCGGCTGGCAGGCGCAGGCCGGCCAGGATCTCGTCGGTGTGCTCGCCCACGCGCGGCAGCGCGCGGCGCACGCCGGGGCGGCGGCCGTTCAGCAGCAGGGGCAGCAGCACGGCTTCGCTCTGGCCGCCCTCCTCGTTCTGCATCGGCACCAGGCCGCCGCTCTGGCGCAGGTGCGGGTCGTCCATGAGTTGGTCGGGCCGCACGATGGGCGCATAGGGGATGCCCGCAGCCTCGAGCTTCGGCGTCAGCTCGGCCACGCGATGGTTCGACAGGATGGCGCCCAGGCGCTGCAGCAGTTGCGGCCGCACCGCCACGCGCCGGGCGTTGTCGGCCAACTGGGGGTCGGCCGCCAGTTCGGGCGCCTCCAGCACCCGGCACAGGGTCAGGAACTGCTTGTCGCTCACGGCGCCGATGAAGAGCTGCTCGCCGCCCGCGAGCGTGAACACGTCGTACACGCTCCAGGCCGACACGCGCGAGGGCATGGGCGGCGGCGCCTCGCCGGTCATCGCGAACTGCTGCATGTGCTGCGAGCTCAGGAACACGCAGTTCTCGAACAGCGCGCTCTGCACCTCCTGCCCGCGGCCGGTGCGGTCGCGCTCGCGCAGCGCCGCCAGGATGCCGATGGCGCCGAACATGCCGCCCATGATGTCGTTGACCGAGGTGCCGGCGCGCAGCGGCCGGCCTTCGGGGCCCGTCATGTACGACAGGCCGCCCATCATCTGCACCACCTCGTCGAGCGCCAGGCGCTTCTCGTAGGGGCCGGGCAGGAAGCCCTTGTGCGAGGCGTACACGAGGCGCGGCGCCTCGCGGCTGAGCGCCTCGTAGTCCAGCCCGCGCTCGCGCATCAGGCCGGGGCGGAAGTTCTCGATCACCACGTCGCACTGGCGCGCGAGCTCGGCCGCGGTGGCCGCACCCTCGTCGGACGCGATGTCGATGACGACGCTCTTCTTGTTGCGGTTGAAGCTGCGGAAGAAGCCGATGCCCAGGCCCGGCAGGCGGCGCGTCCTGTCGCCGCCGGGCGGCTCGACCTTGATGACCTCGGCGCCCAGGTCGGCCAGGATCATCCCGCAGGTCGGGCCCATCACCATGTGGGTGAACTCGAGCACGCGGACGCCGGCCAAGGGGAGGCTGTCGGGTGGGGTGGTGTCTTCGGTCATGGGATCTCGTTCGAAAGGTTCTGAAAACGGCCGGGGACTCAGGTCGGCACCGCTTCGGCCGCCGCCGCAAAGGTCTTCGGCAGGCCCGCACGCCACAGCGTGCCGTGCAGCGTCTCGCCCGCGAGCCAGCCGGCCACGCGCTGGCGCAGCGCCAGCAGCGCGCCGATGTCCAGGCCGGTGGCGATGCCCATGCTGCCCAGCATGTAGGCCAGGTCTTCGGTCGACACGTTGCCGCTCGCACCCGGCGCATGCGGGCAGCCACCGATGCCGGCCAGGCAGGCGTCGAAGCGGGTCACGCCGACCTCGAGCGCGGCGTACACGTTCGCCAGGCCCAGCCCGCGCGTGTCGTGGAAGTGCCCGCACCAGAAGCGCTCGGCCGCGATGCGGGTCGCGCGCTCGAAGAGGCCGCGCACCATCGCCGGATCGGCGTAGCCGACCGTGTCGGCCAGGCTGACCCGGTCGGCGCCGGCATCGAGCAGCGCCTGCATCAGGCGCAGAACCTCGTCGGCGTCGACCTCGCCCTGCAGCGTGCAGCCGAAGGCCGTGCCCACGCCGCCCTCGATCAGCGTGCGGCTGCCGGCGGCGTCGCGCGCGGCGCGGATGCGCGCCACCTCGGCCACCACCTCGTCGGGCGTCTTGCGCAGGTTGGCCAGGCTGTGGGCATGGCTGGCCGACAGCGGCACGATCATCAGGTCGGCCCCGGCGGCAATGGCGCCTTGCGCGCCCCGCAGGTTCGGCACCAGCACCGAGACGAACAGCCCCGGCAGCGTCTTCGCGAAGGCGACCAACTCGGCCGTGTCCGCGAGCTGCGGCAGCAGGCGCGCCGGCACGAAGGAGCCGACCTCGATCTCGCGCTGGCCGGCCGCATGGGCGGCACGGATCCATTCGCGCTTGTGCTCGGTGGCGAGCACGGTGGCAATGCTCTGCAGGCCGTCGCGCAGGCCGACTTCGCGCACCACGGCGCTGTGTGGCAGCGCGCGGGCGGCGGGCGGTGGGGGGGTGGTCATGGCTGCTTGTCTCCCGGGTCACCGTGCGGTGCCTCGATGGGTGCACTGTAGGCATGCCCGATTGCTTGCAAAAGCGCTAATCTGGCAGGTCCAACATTCCGAAATGGAACGTCATGCGCGACCTGGACCTCACCAGCCTGCGGCTCTTCGTGGCGGTCTGCGAGACCCGCAACATCGCCCGCGCGGGCGAGCAGCAGCACATCGTGGCCTCCGCCATCAGCAAGCGGCTGGCGCAGCTCGAAAGCACCGTGGGCGCCCAGCTCTTCGAGCGCGGGCGCCGCGGCGTGGTGCCGACGCCGGCCGGCGAGATCCTGCTGGAGCACGCGCGCGGCATGCTGGCCGGTGCCGACCGGGTGGCGCGCGACATGGCCGCGTACGGGCGCGGCGTGAAGGGGCTGGTGCGCATGCTGGCCACCGTGTCGACCATGGCCGAGTTCCTGCCGGACGACATCGCGCGCTTCCTGCAGGTGCCCGAGCACCGCGAGATCCGCGTCGACATCGAGGAGGCGCTCAGCCGCGACCTGGTGCGCGCCATCCGCGAAGGCTCGGCCGGCCTGGGCGTGTGCTGGGATGCGGCCGACCTCGAAGGCTTGCAGACGCGCAGCTACCGGCACGACCAGCTCGCAATCATCACGCCGCCCGGCCATGCGCTCGCGCAGCGCCGTCAATGCCGCTTCGAGGACACGCTCGCCGACGAACACATCGGCCTGCCCGGCACCACGGCCGTCCACAGCCTGCTGGCGCGTGCCGCCGCCATCGTGGGGCGGCCGCTGCACTACCGCGCCGTGGTCTCCACCTTCGATGCCTCGCTGCGCTGCGTGCGCGCGGGGCTGGGCATCGCCGTGATGCCACGCGAGGTGGCCGAGCCGCTGGCGTCGAGCTTCCAGGTCGAGGTGGTGCCGCTGTCCGATCCGTGGGCGCAGCGCCGGCTCGTGATCTGCTTTCGCGACCAGGCCGCACTGTCGCCGGCCGCGCGGCTGCTGGTGGAGCACCTGGAAGCGGCCGGGCAGGCCGCGGCGGCACCACCGCCCGCGCCGGCCCGGCGCATCGCCACCCGCGGCGGCGCACAAAGAAAAACCCGCCGAAGCGGGTCGTGACGAGCGTGCCGGGTGCTTGTCAGCGCACCCAATGGCACACGCGGTGGTGGTGCCGGTCGATCTTGCAGACCTTGTGGGGCTTGCGATGGTGCGGCGCCGCCGAAGCGATGGACGGGGCGAGCAGCGAGGCGCCGAAGAGGACGCCGAGTGCGAGAGCGAGATGCCTGGTCTTCATGGTGTTCTTTCGAGCAGTGGTGGAACGAGGGGCCCTGATGCGCGAGGTGCGCTCCTGCTGAACGGAGAGCCTCGCCGCGCGGATGACAAGACAAACCCGGGCTCACGGCCACCTAAGAAAGACGGCCGCCCGGCCGTGGCGCACGAGCCGCGGGCCTGGGCAGCAGCGGCATCGACAGCGTCGCTCAGCGCGCCACGCCCAGCAGCCGGTCGAGCACCTCGGGCTGTGCGGCCAGTGCGTCCGCGCGGTCGCGGTGCACCACGGCGCCGTGGTCGAGCACCACCGCCTCGTCCGAGATCGCGAGGATCGCCTGCGGATGCTGCTCCACGATGATGGCCGCCAGGCCCTCGTCCTGCGTGATGCGGCGGATGGCGCGCAGCAGCTCCTCCACGATGATCGGCGCCAGGCCCTCGAGCGGCTCGTCCAGCAGCAGCAGGCGCGGGTTGACCACCAGCGCGCGCGCCACGGCGAGCATCTGCTGTTCGCCGCCCGACAGCTGCGTGCCGAGGTTGCCCTTGCGTTCGGCCAGGCGCGGGAACATCTCGTAGGCGCGCGCGGGCGTCCAGCGCCCGGCGCGCGCCACGGCCGTGAGGTTCTCGTGCACGGTGAGCGACTTGAAGATGTTGCGCTCCTGCGGCACCCAGCCGATGCCGGCCGCGGCGCGCTGGTGCGGCGCCAGGCGGTCGAGCCGCGCACCGCCCAGCGTGATCGTGCCGCCGTGCTGGCGCGTCGCGCCGGCCAGCGTGTTGATGAGCGTGGTCTTGCCGGTGCCGTTGCGGCCCAGCAGCGCCAGGGTCTGGCCTTCGGCGACGGTGAGCGACACGCCGTCGATCACCACGGCCTCGCCGTAGCCGGCGCGCAATTGTTCGACGCGCAGCAAATCAGCCATGGCTCGCCTCCCGCGGCGCTGAAGCCGCTTCCGTGCCGTGGCCCAGGTACACCTCGCGCACGCGCGGGTCGGCAGCGATGGCCTCGGGATCGCCCTCGGTGAGCAGGGTGCCGTTGACCAGCACCGTCATGCGGTCGGCGAAGGCGAAGACCAGGTCCATATCGTGTTCGATCAGCAGCACCGAGACGTCGGCCGGCAGCGCGGCCACGGTCTGCAGCAGTTCCTCGCGCTCGCCGGCCGGCACGCCGGCCACCGGCTCGTCGAGCAGCAGCACCTTGGGCTCGCAGGCCAGCGCGATCGCGATCTCCAGCAGCCGGCGCTTGCCGTAGGCCAGGTGCTGCACGCGCTGCTGCGCCACGTCGGCGAGGTGGAATTGCTCGAGCAGTTCGCCTGCACGGTCCGCCACGGATTTCGTCGCACCCAGCGCCCGCCACCATTGCCCGGACAGGCCTTTCTGCTGCGAAACGACGAGCGCCAGCGTCTCCAGCGGCGTCATCGAATCGAAGAGCTGGTTGATCTGGAAGGTGCGCACCAGGCCCCGCGCCACGCGCCGGTGCGGCGCCAGCTGGGTGATGTTCTCGCCCATCAGCGCGATGCGGCCTGCCGTGGGCACGAGCACGCCGGTGAGCAGGTTGATCAGCGTGGTCTTGCCCGCGCCGTTGGGGCCGATCAGCGCATGGCGCGCGCCGCGGCGCAGTTGCAGCGACACGTCGTTCGTCGCGGTGATGCCGCCGAATCGCATCACCAGGCCGTCGGCCTGCAGGACGGTGTCCGCGCTCATGCCGGCTTCCTCCCGAACCAGGTCCGTGGCCGAAGCAGCCGGTCGCGGCCGACGAGCACCAGCAGCACGAGGATGAGGCCGATCCAGAACATCCAGTACTGCGGCGTGACGGCCGACAGCCAGTCCTGCAGCAGCTTGAAGACGATCGCGCCGGCCACGCCGCCGTAGAGCCAGCCCACACCGCCGATGACCAGCATCAGCAGCACGTCGGCCGAGCGGTCGAAGGCCAGCACGTCGAGCGAGGCGAAGCCGGTGGTCTGCGCCAGCAGGGCGCCGGCGGCCCCCGCGACGGCCGCCGCGATGGTGTAGATGGTGACCATGCGTGCCGCCACCGGCACGCCGATGGCCATGGCGCGCAGCCGGTTGTCGCGGATCGCCTTGAGCGTGGCGCCGAAGGGCGATTGCACGAGGCGTCGCATCAGCAGGAAGAGCACGAGCACCACCGTGAGCGAATACCAGGCCGCGGTCCGCCCGAACAGGTCGAACTCGAACAGCCCCAGCACCGGCCCCATCACCACGCCCTGCAGCCCGTCGGCGCCGCCGGTGAGCCAGTCGAGCTTGTTGGCCAGTTCGAGCAGCAGCAGCGCCGTGCCCAGCGTGACCATGAGCCGCGTGAGGTCGGTGCCGCGCAGGATGGTGACGCTGGCCACCGCGCCCAGCAGCGCGCACAGCACGATGGCGACCGCCAGCCCGACGGTCGGGTCGGGCATGACCAGCTTGGCGAACAGCGCCGCCGCGTAGGCACCGAAGCCGAAGAAGGCCGCATGGCCCAGCGAGACGATGCCGGTGTAGCCGAGGATGAGGTCGAGCGACATCGCGAACAGCGCGACGATCGCGATCTCGTTGATCATCAGCGAGTGCGAGGGCGTGACCAGCGGCAGCGCGAAGGCGCCGGCCCACAGCACGAACTCCCACCAGCGCCAGCGCGCCTTCTGCAGCAGAGGCTTCTGCCAATCCGTGACATGGCCCCCAGGGCCAGGCTTCGCCTCGCCCGCCCCTCGAGGGGAGCCGGAAAACTTGGGGCGGCCCGGCGTTTTCCCGCTCATCGCGCCCCCTTGCGGGTGAACAGCCCCTGCGGCCGCCACATCAGGATCAGGATCATCAGCAGGTAGACCGTGAAGGCGCCCATCTTCGGGATGTAGTACTTGCCGGCCACGTCGGCGATGCCCAGCAGCAGCGCCGCCAGCAGCGGCCCGGTGATGGACGAGGTGCCGCCCACCGAGACCACGATGAGGAAATAGATCATGTACTTGAGCGGGAAGGTCGGGTCCAGCCCCAGGATCTCGGCGCCCAGTGCGCCGCCCAGCCCGGCCAGCCCCGAGCCCACGGCGAAGGTAAGCAGGAACACGACGTTGACGTTGATGCCCAGGCCCGAGGCCACGCGCGGATCGTCGACCGCGGCGCGCAGCCGGCTGCCGAAGCGCGTGCGCGCCAGGATGAACTGCAGCACCACCGTGAGCACCGCGCACACCGCGATGATGAAGAGCCGGTAGTGCCCCATGCCCAGCAGCAGCGCGCCGTCGCCGATCTCGGTGCGCCCGCGCAGCCACTCGGGCAACTGGATGTTCTGCTGCGAGGAGCCGACGAAGTAGTCCAGCCCCGCCACCGCCATGAAGGCCAGCCCGATCGAGAACAGCACCTGGTCCAGGTGCGGCTTGCCGTACATGGGCCGGTAGAGCGTGCGCTCCAGCAGCGCACCGATCAGCGCCACGCCCACGAAAGCCAGCGGCAGGCAGGCCAGGAAGGGCAGCCCGGCCTTCTGCATCGCGAACACCGTGATGTACCCGCCCGCCATGGCAAAGGCCCCGTGCGCCAGGTTGATGAAATTCATCAGCCCCAGCGTCACGGCCAGGCCGACCGCGAGCACGAAAAGCAGCATGCCGTAGGCGATGCCGTCGAAAAGAATGGTGAGCATGTTGAATGCGGACTACCGGACGCAGAGGACGCAAAGGTTTCGCAGAGGACGCAAAAGGAAACCAAGAACTCTTTGGCTGTCCTTTCGCGTCCTCTGCGTAGTTTCTGCGTCCTCTGCGTCCGGGAGCCCGATCCCGTATTTACTTCGCCTTGCCGGGATCCTTGACCGCCTTGAGCACGTCGAACTCGACGTTGTAGAGCTTGCCGTCCTTCTTCTCGACCTTGCGCAGGTACACGTCCTGCACGATGTCGCGGGTCTGGGCGTCGATGAGGACCTGGCCGCGCGGGCTTTCGAAGACCTGGCCCTTCATCTTGTCGAGCAGCGCCTGGCCGTCGCCCTTGCCGCCGGTGGCCTTCAGGGCCTCGTAGATGATGCGCATGCCGTCGTAGCCGCCCACCGCCATGAAGTTCGGGCGCATGCCCTTGTTGGCCTTCTCGAAGGCCTCGACGAACTTCTTGTTCAGGGCCGAGGGGTGTGCGGCGGAGTAGTGGTGCGTGGTGACCACGCCCAGCGCGCCCTCGCCCATGTCGTTGAGCTGGTCGTCGTCGGTCACGTCGCCGGTGGCGATGAGCTTGATGCCCGCCTTGTCCAGGCCGCGCTCGAGGAACTGCTTCATCACCGCCGCGCCGGCGCCCGAGGGCACGAAGACGAAGAGCGCATCGGGCTTGGCGTCGCGCACCTTCTGCAGGAAGGGCGCGAAGTCCGGGTTGCGCAGCGGCACGCGCAGCTTGTCGACCACCTTGCCGCCGTTGAGCGCGAAGCGTTCGGTGAAGAACTTCTCGGCGTCGTTGCCCGGGCCGTAGTCGGCCACCAGCGTGACCACCGACTTGATGCCGTTCTTGGGCGCCCAGTCGCCCATCGCGACCGACACCTGCGGCAGCGTGAAGCTCGAGCGCACGATGAAGGGCGAGGCCTCGGTGATGCTCGACGTGGCGGCGGCCATGACGACCTGCGGCACCTTGGCCTGCGTGGCCAGCGGGGCCGCGGCCAGCGCGGCCGGCGTGACGCCGAAGCCGGCGATGACGTTGACCTTGTCGTTGACGATGAGCTCCTGCGCCAGCCTCTTGGTCACGTCGGGCGTGGCCACGTCGTCCTTGACGATCAGCTCGACCTTGCGGCCGGCCACGGTGTCGCCGTTCTGCGCCATGTACAGGCGCGCTGCCGCCTCGATCTGGCGGCCGGTGGAGGCCTGCTGGCCGGTCATGGGCAGGATCAGGCCGATCTTGAACGGGCCGCTCGCCTGGGCCATCGCGGGCAGCGATGCTGCGGCGCTGGCCAGCGCGATGGCGCCGAGGCCGGCGAATTGGAGAAAGGGGCGACGCTGCATGCGGGTGTCTCCTTGGGACGGGTCGATTCGAAAGCGAAATATTGTGGTCAATCGCCGCGGCGCGTCCGCGGGGGCAAACCCGGGAAACCATGGCGTGCCGGCAGCCAGTGCGCGATGAAGCGAACGGCTGCGCGATCATCGCGCAGCGGCCGGCGGCGTGCCTCAGCCATGGCGGCGGATCAGTTGCACGCCGGGCAGCGCGCCGCCGCCATCGCCGCGCACCGCATCGCGAAGGTTGCGCTGCGCGATGCGGCTGTGCTCGCGCATCAGCGCCTCGGCGCGGGCGCCCTCGCGGGCGGCAATGGCCTCCAGCACGCGGCGGTGCTGGTCCTGGGCCACGTAGAACATGTCGCGCGAGCGCGGCGAATGCGCCTGCACCACGACGAAGGCCGAGGGCGAGGCGAAGGGCTGGCGCACGGCGCGGTCGAGCTCGCGCGAAAGCACGCGGCTGTCGGCCATGCGGCCCAGCAATGCGTGGAAGCGCCCGTTGGCCTGCACGTAGCGCGAGAACTCGGCGTCGTCCAGCTGCGGCCGCGCCAGGGCGGCATCGATCTCGGCCAGCACGGCCTCGGCCTCGGCCATCAGGGCGGAGGGCACGCCCCGCTCCGCGGCCAGGCGCGCCATCAGGCCTTCCAGCGTGCCGCGCAGCTCGATGGCGTCGGCCACCTCGCGCTCGGAGAACGAGCGGACCGCGAAGCCGCCGTGCGGCAGCGCCTCGAGCAGGCCCTCCTGCTCCAGCTTGACCAGCGCCGCGCGGATCGGGGTGCGCGAGATGCCGAGCTTCTCCACGATGGCCACCTCGCCGACGCGGTCGCCCGGCGCCAGCTCTCCGGCCAACACCATCTCGCGCAGCTGCAGCTGCGCACGCAGGGCTTGCGAGCTTCCTTCCGGCAGCGGCGTGGGGTCGACGGGGGGCATGCGACGGAGTCTAAATGTATACAGTGCTCGATCAGTCATGCGATTTGATGCTCGTTTACCCTGATATATCGGCCATTTGGCCCCATCGATGTATACATTTTTGGGTCGCGTTTCGATAATCACGTCTCCATCCCGAAGAGCCCACACGATGTTTCCCAAGAACACCTGGTACGTCGCCTGCACCCCCGACGAAATCGACGACAAGCCGCTGGGCCGCACCATTTGCGGCGAGGCGATGGTCTTCTACCGCGGCCGAGACGGCCGGGCCGTGGCGCTGGAAGACTTCTGCCCGCACCGCGGCGCGCCCCTCTCGCTCGGCGAGGTGTGCGACGGCCAGCTGGTGTGCGGCTACCACGGCCTGGTCATGGGCGAGGAAGGCAAGACCGTAGCCATGCCCGGCCAGCGCGTGCAGGCCTTCCCCTGCATCAAGCGCTTCGCGGTGGTCGAGCGCCACGGCTTCGTCTGGGTGTGGCCCGGCGACCAGCAGCAGGCCGACCCGGCCAAGATCCATGCGCTCGAATGGGCCGAGAACCCGGAGTGGGCCTACGGCGGCGGCCTGTACCACATCCAGGCCGACTACCGGCTCATGATCGACAACCTGATGGACCTCACCCACGAGACCTACGTCCACAGCACCAGCATCGGCCAGAAGGAGATCGACGAGACCCCCGTCAACACCAAGACCGAGGGCGAGCAGGTGGTGACCAGCCGCTTCATGGACAACGTGATGGCCCCGCCCTTCTGGCGCGCCAACCTGCGCGGCAACGGCCTGCCCGACGACCAGCCGGTGGACCGCTGGCAGGTCTGCCGCTTCACCCCGCCGAGCCACGTGATGATCGAGGTCGGCGTGGCGCTGGCCGGACACGGCGGCTACCACGCGCCCAAGGACAAGAAGGTCTATTCGATCGTGGTGGACTTCATCACGCCCGAGACCGAGACCTCGCACTGGTACTTCTGGGGCATGGCGCGCAACTTCAACGTGAAGGACAAGGCGCTCACCGCGCAGATCCGCGAGAACCAGGGCAAGGTGTTTGCCGAAGACACGGCCGTGCTCGAAGCGCAGCAGCGCTCGCTGCTGGCCCACCCCGGCCGGCGCCTGCTGATGCTCAACATCGACGCCGGCGGCGTGCAGTCGCGCCGCGTGATCGACCGCATCCTGGCGGCCGAGCGCGCCACCCAGCCCGCGGCGGAGGCCACGGCATGACGATCGAGGTGCGCGTTCGCCGCAAGCGCGAAGTGGCCGAGGGCATCTGCGCCTTCGAGCTCGAGCGTGCGGACGGCGGCGCCCTGCCCGCCTTCGGTGCCGGCTCGCACATCGACGTGCACGTGCCCGGCGGGCCGGTGCGGCAGTATTCCCTGAGCAACATCCACGGCGCGGACCCGGCCTCGCGCGGGCACTACCGCATCGCCGTGCTGCGCGAGCCCGCGTCGCGCGGCGGCTCGGCAGGCATGCACGAGAAGGTGAACGAAGGCGACCTGCTGACCATCGGCGGGCCGCGCAACCACTTCCCGCTGCACGACGCGCCGCGCAGCCTGCTGCTGGCCGGCGGCATCGGCGTCACGCCCATCCTGTGCATGGCCCAGCGGCTGGCTGCATGGGGCGCCGATTTCGAGATGCACTACTGCACCCGCTCGGCGGCCCGCACGGCCTTCCGTGACGAGATCGCAAGCAGCCCCTTTGCCGACAACGTGCACTTCCACCACGACGATGGCGACGACGCGCAGAAGCTGCGTGCGGCCGAGCTGCTGGCCCATCCCGAGCCGGGCACCCAGGTCTACGTCTGCGGCCCGGGCGGCTTCATCGACCACGTGATGGGCGTCGCCAAGGCCCAGGGCTGGCCGGCGAACCAGCTGCACACCGAGTACTTCACCGCCGCCGCGCAGGACACCTCGGGCGACCAGCCCTTCCAGGTCAAGCTCACCAGCAGCGGGCAGACCTACGCCGTGCCCAAGGACCGCAGCGTGGTCGAGACCCTGCGTGCCCACGGCGTGGAGGTGATGACCGCCTGCGAGCAGGGCGTGTGCGGCACCTGCCTCACGCGCGTGCTCGAGGGCACGCCGGACCACCGCGACGTCTACCTCACCGACGAGGAGAAGGCCGCGGGCGACCAGTTCCTGCCCTGCTGCTCGCGCGCGAAGACGCCGCTGCTGGTGCTGGACCTCTGACGCCGCGCGGCAGGCTGCGCAGCCTGCCGCCAGCGCCGCAATCCAGTTACATTCAAGAATCAATTTGCGCCGCGCCCCGCCGGGCCGACGGCGTGTTCATCGCATCCCAAGGAGACCCGTTCATGCAGCTCCCCGCCCGCTACGACCACGTCGGCAGCTTCCTGCGTCCCAAGTACCTGCTCGAGGCCCGCGAGCAGAAGGCCCGCGGCGAGATCACGCCCGAGCAACTGCGCACGGTGGAAGACAAGGCCATCACCGAGATCGTGAAGTTCCAGGAGGACATCGGCCTCAAGAGCATCACCGACGGCGAGTTCCGCCGCACCTACTTCCACATCGACTTCCTCGAGCAGCTCGGCGGCGTCAAGACGGACATCCCCGTCACCATCCGCAAGCCCGACGGCACCGAGGAGCTCGCACCGCCCGTGATGCGCGTCGTCGACAAGGTCACGCACGCGAAGAACATCCAGCTCGCCGACTTCGAGTACCTCAAGAGCCAGGTCTCGGCCGGCCACACGCCCAAGGTGACCATTCCCTCGCCCACGATGCTGCACTTCCGCGGCGGGCGGGCGGGCATCAGCAAGCAGGCGTACCCCGAGCTCGACCCGGCCTTCTACGACGACGTGGCCCAGGCCTATGGCGACGAGTTGCGCTCCCTGGCCGCCGCCGGCTGCACCTACGTGCAGATGGACGACACCAACCTCGCCTACCTGTGCGACGAGAAGATGCGCGAGGCGGCCCGCCAGCGCGGCGACGACCCGAACGAACTGCCGCACCGCTACGCGCAGTTCATCAACAAGGTCGTGGCGCAGAAGCCGGCCGGCATGCTGCTGGCGATGCACCTGTGCCGCGGCAACTTCAAGAGCACGCACGCGGCGGCCGGCAACTACGAGCCGGTGGCCGAGGCGCTGCTCAAGGAGATGAACCTCGACGCGTACTTCATGGAGTACGACGATGCACGCTCGGGCGACTTCAAGCCGCTGCGCTACCTGGCGCCGGGCAAGACGGTGGTGCTGGGCCTGGTGACCACCAAGTTCGGCCAGATGGAAGACAAGGACGAGCTCAAGCGCCGCATCGACGAGGCCGCCAAGTACGCCTCGCTCGACCAGCTGGCACTGTCGCCGCAGTGCGGCTTCTCCAGCACCGTGCACGGCAACAACATCGCGGTGGAGGCGCAGCGTTCCAAGCTGCGCCTGGTGGTCGAGACGGCGCAGGAGGTGTGGGGCAGCGCCTGACCCACGTCCGGCACCGCGTGCCCAGGGCGCCCGAGCTGCAAGGCCGGGCGCCTTTTTTCTCAGCGCGCGGGAAGGATTCGGGGCAGCAGATGCCCATGGATGTGCGAAGCTCCGCCACCGATGCTCCATTCCTTCGCGCCCTGGCTGCCCAGCGTTTCCCAGCACTTCCTGGTGGTGGCCATCGCGCTGCTGGTCTACGTGCTGACCACGCGCGCCCGGCGCGAGCAGCGGGCGCCGACCAGCGCCATCGCCTGGGTGCTGGGCATGCTGCTGATGCCCTACCTCGCGCTGCCGGCCTACCTGGTCTTCGGCCAGCGCAAGCTCCGGCCGGCAGGCGTGCCCCGACCACCCCGCGCCGCGCCGGCCGGCCACTGGGCGGCCGAGCTGGTCGACAGCTTCGGCCTGGCCGCGCCCAGCCGCTGCGCGATTCACCTGCATCCCGACGGCACGGCCGCGCGCGATGCGCTGTGGACGGTCATCGACGGCGCGCAGCGTTCGCTGGACGTGTGCACCTTCATCATCGGCGACGACGAGATCGGGCAGGAAGTGGTGCGCCGCCTGGCCGCACGCGCGCGCCAGGGCGTGCGGGTGCGGGTGCTGCTCGACGGCTTCGGTGCGCTGTCGCTGCCGCGCCGCTACTTCGACACGCTGCGCGAGGCGGGCGGCCACGTGAGCGTGTTCCGGCCGCTGTTCAGCCTGCGGCGCACCGGGCCGCGCAACCTGCGCAACCACCGCAAGTTCACCATTGCCGACGACCGCTGGCTGTGGAGCGGCGGCCGCAACCTGGCCGGCGAGTACTTCACCGGCAACGCCGCCCACCCGGTGCCGTGGCGCGACCTGTCCTTCGACATCCGCGGCGACGTGGCCGCCGCCGCGGCGCGCCAGTTCGAGCACGACTGGGCCTCGGTGCGGCGCACGGCGGCGCGCGTCGTGCCGCCGCAGCCACCGGTGCACGAAGGGCAGCTCGCCCAGTTCCTGCCCAGCGGGCCCGACCAGACCGAGGACACGGCGCAGGCGCTGCTCGTCGACGCGTGCTTCCGCGCCGAGCACCGCATCCTCGCCATCACCCCGTACTTCGTGCCGGGCGACAGCCTGCGCGATGCGCTGCGCCTGGCGGCCCGGCGCGGCGTGCAGGTGACCGTCGCCGTGCCGCAGCAGTCCAACCACCGGCTGGCCGACTTCGTGCGCAGCCGCGCCATGCGCGACCTGGCGCGCGCCGGCGTGGCCTTCCGCATGCTGCCCTTCATGGCCCATGCCAAGGCGGTGGTGGTCGACCACGACCTGGCGATGTGCGGCTCGATCAACCTCGACCTGCGCAGCCTGCTGCTGAACCACGAGGCGGCCGTCGTCTTCTACGGCACCGAGCAGGTCGACTGGCTCAGCGGCTGGATCGAGACCACCGCCTCCGCCGGGGACACCTACCGCGCCCGCCAGCCCGGCCTGGTGCGCGACCTGGCCGAAGGGCTGCTGCTCACGCTGGCCTTCCAGCTCTGAGCCGCGCCGGCCTCACTCGGCCGCCGGCCGGCGCGGGGTGGTGTTGAGGTAGCTCGCGTTGCCCAGCCCGGTGCCGATGGTCAGCACCGCCCAGCGCTTGACGTCGCGCATGAAGGGCACCTCGCTCAGGCCCTGCACCACGGCGTCGTTGTGCATCAGGACCTGGGTCGCGTCCTGGCCGATCACGGACATCTTCTCGCGCAGCGCCGTCGGCAGGTGGAAAGTGTCGGCCGCCCAGTTGCCGGGCAGGTTCTGCGCGCCGCGGGCGATGGTGCCGTCGGAACGGATCAGGCCCGGGCAGGCGATGCCCACGAAGGGCGCGAGGCGCAGGCCCTCGCGCTCGGCCCACACCACCATGTCGGCCAGCATGGCGACCAGCCCGTCGACCAGCCCGGTGCGGCTGGGCTCGTCGTCCGCGTGGCGCCACTTGGTGCGCCGCACGACCTTGGCGCGCGACAGGTCCTCGGCCTTGTCGCGGCGGAACTTCACGATGCCGCAGCGCACGTTGGTGCCGCCGATGTCCAGCGCGAGCAGCGCGTCGTGGTGCTCGATGAAGTGCGGCGGCGCCAGGTGCACCCAGCCGATCAGGCCGCCGTCGTCGACCTCGTGGCGCAGGCGTCCCAGCTCCACCGGCAGCTCGGCGGCATGGCACAGCGCCGCCGCCTCCAGGATCGCGCGTTCGCCCACGTCGCTCTCGGGAAAGCCGCCGCCGACCACGATGCGCTGGATGCCGTGCCAGGCCTTCTGGCGCATGAAGCGCTGGATCACCTGGGCGAGCTCGACCGCGAACTCCTCGATGGCACCGTGCAGGATGTCGCTGGCCTCGGCGTTCATCTTGCCGCGCAGCGCGCGGTCCAGCGTCTTCTTGGTCAGCGCGGCCGAAGGCAGGTTGCCCAGCGGGTCCTTGCGGCCCTTGTCGCGATGGCGCTTGCGCCAGGCGTCGACGAGCTGGCGGAAGGCCGTCTGGCTGGCCCGGTCGCCGATGAAGCCGTGGTCGTCCTGCACCTCCAGGTTGTAGCTGGTGATCCGCACCTCGGCGAGCTCGGTCACGCCATGGTGGGCGCCGACGATGCTGGGCGCGGGTGCCTTGCGCGGGCGCTTGCGGGGTGTCGACGACGGGGCTGTCTTGGAGGGGGTCTTGCGTGTGGCCATGAAGAAGTGAAGGTCACGGGGTGGACGGGCGAAAGCACGCCTTGGACCTGAGCATGCCTGCGACCCGCAGCTCGCCCTGCGGGGCGGCAGGACCGCAACTCATCGGCGTGGCGCACCTGCGGATGTAGGAAGGCCGGCTATAAACTGGCCCGATGCCGATCCTCTCGCGGCCCTGGCGGCCGGGCGTCCTGCCCCCCGAGTCCGCGCGCGCGCTCAAGCGCGCCCTCACCCTGCCGATGCTGCTGGCCCTGCTCCTGCTCATCCTGGCCCGCGGCGCGTGGGCCGCCGACGAGGGCACGCTGCGCATCGGCTCCAAACGCTTCACCGAGTCGTACATCCTGGCCGAAGTGCTGGCGCAGACGGCCGCGCCGCAGCTCTCGCAAGCCCCCGTGGTGCGCCAGGGGCTGGGCAACACGGCCATCGTCTACGAGGCGCTGAAGAGCGGCGGCATCGACCTCTACGCCGAGTACACCGGCACCATCGCGCTGGAGATCCTCAAGAGCTCGCAACCCTTGTCGCGCGACGCGATGCAGGCCGCGCTGCAGCCGCTGGGCCTGGGCATCGCGATCCCGCTGGGCTTCAACGACGGCTATGCCTTCGCCATGCGCGCCGACGAGGCCAGGCGCCTGGGCGTGCGCTCGCTGAGCGACCTGGCCCGTCACCCGGAGCTCAAGCTCGGCCTGTCGAACGAATTCATCGGCCGCGCCGACGGCTGGCGCGGCGTGGCGGCGCGCTACGGCCTGCCTCAGTCACCCACCGGCCTGGACCACGGCATCGCCTACGACGCCATCGCGGCGAAGCAGGTGGACGTGATCGACATCTACACCACCGACGCCAAGATCGACCACCTGGGCCTCACGGTGCTCGAGGACGACCGCGGCTACTTCCCGCGCTACGACGCGGTGGTGCTGTACCGGCTCGACGTGCCGCAGCGGTTGCCGCAGGCCTGGGCTGCGCTGCGCAAGCTCGAAGGCCGCATCGACGAGCACGCCATGATCGGCATGAACGCACGCGCCGAGCTGCAGGGCACGGGCTTTGCCACCATCGCGCGCGACTTCCTTTCGGGCGGCGGCCAGGGCGCGAGCGGCGGTGCGGCCGCGGGCTTCATGGCCAAGCTCTTCGGGCCCGACCTGCCGCGGCTCGCGCGCCAGCACCTCGTGCTGGTGGCCGTCTCGGTGGGCGTGGCCACGCTCGTCGGTGTGCCCCTGGCGGTGTGGGTGTTCCCGCACCTGCGTCTGCGCGCCCTGGTGCTGGGCGCCACCGGGCTGCTGCAGACCGTGCCGTCCCTCGCGCTGCTGGCGGTGCTGATCTCGCTGCTCGGCGCCATCGGCACGCTGCCGGCGCTCATCGCGCTCACGCTGTACTCGCTGCTGCCGATCATGCGCAATGCCGTCACCGGCCTGGCCGAGGTGCCGGTGGGCGTGAAGCAGGCCGGCACGGCACTAGGCATGACCGGCGCACAGAACCTGCGGCTGGTGCAGTTGCCGCTGGCGCTGCCCACGCTGCTGGCAGGGATCCGCACCGCCAGCACCATCGCCATCGGCACCGCCACCATCGCGGCGTTCATCGGCGCGGGCGGCTTCGGCGAGCGCATCGTGACCGGCCTCGCGCTCAACGACCGCGCGCTGCTGCTGGCAGGCGCCGTGCCCGCCGCCGTGCTGGCGCTGGCGAGCGAGGCGCTGTTCGAGCTGCTGGAGTGGCTGCTTCGCCGCCGCCAGCGCGCTGCGGCCGCATGACGCTGCGGCCCGGTGGTTCGAGCATGGGCGTGCAAGCCGTCGACCGCCGGAGCCTCGCGATGGATGCCCCAACCACGTCGACAGTCGATGCGCTGACCGAGATCAACCTGGCCGACCTGCTCGACTCGATCGGCCTCGCGCGTCTCCAGCGCACGCCGCTGCGCCACCTGTTCCGGCCGGCCGCGCGCCGCTTCGCGCGCACGGCGGCCGAGTTCGATGCGCGCGTGCAGCGGGACGGACTCGCGCAAGGCAGCGACTGGCTGGTGCGCCAGATGACCACGGGCCTGCAGGTGAGCGGCCGGTCGCAGGTGCCCGCGCGGGGGCCGGTCGTCGTGCTGTCGAACCATCCGGGCATGACCGACACGGTGTCGCTCTTCTCGGCCCTCGCATCGCGGCCCGACCTGCGCGTCATGGCGCTCGACCGCCCCTTCCTGCGCGCCCTGCCCCATGTCGCGCCGGAGCTGATCTTCCTGCCCGACGACGCCGCCGGCCTGGCCGCCGCGCTGCGCGCCGGCGCGCGGCATCTGAAGGCCGGTGGCGCACTGCTGACCTTTCCCGCGGGCGAGATCGAGCCCGACCCGGCCGCCTTCGGCACGGCGCGCGCCATCGATTCGCTGCGCCACTGGACGGACAGCTACGCGCTCTTCGCGCGGCTGGTGCCGCACACGGTGTTCGTGCCGGCCCTGGTGAGCGGGGTCATCTCGCCCGACGCCCAACGCCACCCGCTCACGCGCCTGCGCCGCACGCCGCGCGACCGGGAGAAGATGGCCGCAGCGCTTCAGATCGCGTTCGCGCGCTACCGCGACCTTCAAGCCCGCGTGTGCTTCGGCGCTGCGCAGCCGGGCAGCGCGCAAGGCGCCCGGGCCCTGAGCGAAGGCATCGCGGCGCAGATGCGCCGGATGATCCTCGCCCCCGCTTGCGCCGGCTGACCGCAGCTCGGCCGGGCACTGTACGAGAAGGCCGCGCCGCCCAAGCGCTTCGTGCTCGTCGACGGCGCGGTGCATGAAAAGGCCGACGTGCTGGTGAACAGGCTTACCGCGAGGCGCTGCGCGCGCTGCTCGGCATCGGCGGTCGAGGCGCCCGCCCCGGCACCGCAAGCGCACGCGCGGGCTTGCCTGCCGACACCACGCCGTTCAGCCCGGCGTTCCGGCCAGGCCGCGTCGCACGACCGGCCGCGTCCTTGCCAACAGCGCCAGCAGTGCGCATGCCACGGTGATCACGCCCTGAAAGCGCCACGCCGAATCGAAGCCCCACTCGGTCGCGATCTTGGTGAACAGCGGCGGGATCAGCGCACCGCCGATCGCCACGATGCTCAGCATCAGGCCGATGGCCGTGGGCACGTCGGACAGATGCAGGCCGCTGTCCGCCTCGCCGGGAATCGAGACCCAGGGGACGAACGCCACGATCAGCCCCACCCCCACGACCGCCGCCGCGATCTGCAGCCCGAGCAGGTTCAGGTGCGGGATCAGGAAGAACATCGCGCCTTCGGCGAAACAGGCGATCAGGAAGGTCGGCAGCCGCCCGAACACGCGATCGGTGAGCCAGCCGCCGATGACACCGCCGAAGATGCCGCCGAAGAACAGGATGGCGCCGATCGCCTCACCCGCCGAAGGCGCAACCTTCAGGCGCTCCTGCGCGTAGGCGCCGAGCAGGTTCGCTGCGCTGAAGTAGCTGCCGTACGCCCCGAGCAGCGCAATACCCATGATCCACAGCATCCGGTTGCCGAAGATCCGGCGCAGGGAATCCTTGTCGAGGTTGTGTCCCTCGATGACGTCCTCCCCCGCCTTCGGGGGCGTGGGAAAGAAAGCCAGCAGGAAGACCAGCGAGGCCACCCCCACACCGGCACCGACGAGCAGGGCCTGGCGCCAACCGAAGGCCTCGACCACGATGCCCCAGCCGTACAGGCCGGCAGCGGCGGCGACGGTGAAGCCCACGCCCTGGATGATGCCGTTCGCGGTCGCCAGCTCCTTGCCGCGGAACCAGGCGGCAGTCAGGCCGACCGCACTGCCCATGGTCACGGCGCCGCCGGTGCCGCACAGCAGGCGGCCGATCAGCAGCAGCTCGTACGACGGTGCCCAGCCGCTCATCGCCGCGCCGAGGGTCTGCACGACGACGCCGAAGATCATGCCGGCCCGCATGCCGAAGCGCTCGGCGAACCATCCGGCCGGGATGTGCGCGATGCCGTAGCCGGCGATGAACGTGCCGGCGATGACCCCGACCTGGGTGAACGACAGCTTCATGTCGTTCACGATGCCGCCGAAGGCCGGCACGACGCTGAACCAGTTCAGCGGGAACTGCAGGAAGGCGATGAAGATGACTGCCAGAGCCGACCATCTGTTTTTCATTTCGACCTCGATCCGTGGGTGTTGAGTGTTGGAGGAACGGGGACCGCGCCCGGTCAGGAGCGTTCGTCGTTGGGGTGGGTGGGGAAGCCGTAGAGCCTGTTCCAGTACAGGAGCGGCCGCTTGTCATTCGTGCTCAGGCGCGTGACCGCCGCGATGAAGAGGCGATGCGTGCCCGCATCGGTGGCCGAGACCACCGAGCACTCGGCGGACATCGCGCCGCCGGACATCGAGGGTTCGCGCCCTTCGCCCTGGTCGAGCCATTCCACGCAGGAGAAGTCGTAGGCCTCCCCCGTCTTCGGGCGGCCGGCAAAGCAGTCGGCGATGTGGGCCTGGTCGTCGGACAGCATGTGCACGCCGAAGACGCCGCTCTCGGTCATCGCGGTGCACATGCGGCTGTTGCGGTTGATGCACACGGAGATCAGGGGCGGATCGGCAGAGACCGACAGGAACGAGCTGATGGTCAATGCCATGCGCTGTCCATCGCCGTGCGTGGTCAGGACGCACACCGGCGACGCGGTCTGCCGCATCGCCGAGAGGAAACTGTCGCGCGAGACGGGTTGCGCGAGCTCGGGCACCGCGGTCGTGCGGGCCGGGTGGGGGCGCGCTGCTTCGATCATGGTCATGCTCCTTGTCGTCTCAGTCGTCCAGGGCGTCGACGCCGCTGGGCAGGCCCAGGAGCACGCGGCCGTAGGTCGAAGCGTTCACGTCCCAGTTCTGGGTGATGTGGCGGTTGGCCACCGTCATGTCGGACACGCAGCGCGCGATCGGATTGCGTTCGTAGATCACGCCGCCGCCACCGGCTTCGAGCACCAGGTTGACGGCCGAAGAGGCCAGCCGCCCGGCGTAGGTCGCCATCGCGCGCCAGCGGGTTCGGTCTTCCACCGTGCTCACCCCGCCACGGCGGTACAGCGTCTCGATCTCGGCGAGCGTCGAATAGACCAGCTGCCGCGCCGACAGCACGGCGGCCCGGGCCTCGGCCACCTTGACCTGCTGCGTGGTGAAGCCCGACACGTTGCTGCCCGACATCGTGGAGGCGCGCTTGCGCGCGTTCTCGATGTAGTAGTCCACCGCCGCCTCTGCCACGCCGAGCGCGGCGCAGCCGATGAAGCAGCCGAACATCGCGTACGGCGGCGCCCGGTATTGCCAGCCCTTGTTGACCTTGGACCCCGGACTGCGGCCATGCCCCTTGAGGTCGTGCATGCTCACGGCCCGATGCGCGGGCACGAAGGCATCCTTGAGCGCGCAGTCCTGGCTCGACGAGCCCTGCAGGCCGATCGTGTACCAGGTGTCGAGGATCTCCACCTCGCCCCTGGGGAGCACGAAGTGCATCTCCTCGGCCTTGCCGTCGGCATCGACGACGTCGCCGGTGAAGATGATCCAGTCGGCGATCTCCGAGCCACTGACGAACGGCCACCGGCCCGACAGGCTGTAGCCGCCCTCGACCTTCCTGGCCTTGCCGATGCCGGGGATCAGGATGCCCGAGACCAGGGCGTCGGGCATCTCGCCCCAGATCTCGTCCTGCGCCTGCTCGGGCCAGTTGGCCAGCATCATGTTGTGCTGGATGTTCTGCGCCATGATCCACGCGGTCGAGCCGCAGCCGCGGCCCACGGCACGCAGGATGTCGGCGCCCTCGGTGAGGGCGCCTTCCGCGCCACCATAGCGCCTGGGCTGCCACAGGCGGGCGATGCCCGTGTCCTTCAGGCGCTGGCGCACCGACTCGGGCGGCCGGCGCAGTGCGTTGGTTTCCTGGGCCTTCTCACGCAAGAAGGGGATCATGGCCTCGGCGGCAGCAACCAGATCGGCGCTGTCCAGGGCGTTCACGGGTGGGTTCACGACGGCTTCCATGGCTTTTTCCTGATCGAAAGGTGACGGTGGGATGGGGGCGGCCTACTGGTGCGTGCGGCACGGGTCGGCGGTGGCGGACATCTGCAACTCCTGCGTCGGCGCCGGCACCTTCCTGGCTTCGACGGCGGGGAAGTTCAGCTCGATCGTCAACCCCGAGGGGTCGACGAAGAACAGCTGGCGAAGGCCCAGGCCCGGCAGGGTGCGGTCGCGGTACGCGACCCCGGCACGCGCCAGCCGATCGCGGAACTCGTCGACGCCGCTGGCCATGAAGGCCAAGTGATCCAGCGCGCCGGTGCCCGCGTCGGGCGTGCCCCGCTCGCCGAGGTAATCGGCCAGGCCGCTGCCCTCCCCGCCCGTGCCGATCAGGTGGACCACACCGTAGTCGGCGTCGTCGCCGCCCTGATAGAGCCACAGGCCGGGGAAGTCCAATGGCGGCCTGTAGCCGACCCGGAAGCCGAGGATGTCGACGTAGAAGCGCCGGGACGCATCGAGGTCCGCGGTTCGCACGGAGTAATGGGCAAGTTTCCGAACTGGCATAGATTCCAATAATGATCAATTGATAAATAACGCGTCGAGCCTTTGCACTCCATCAGTGCATCTCGCTTGCGCCGCTGCACCAACCGGGTTCCGCATCCACCCAAACAGGGAAGAATCCCCAAGATTTATCGTTTGATAAATAGTAGTACGCATGCGGCGTGCCAGCAAGCCGTTGCGCTTGGGGGGAAACCCTTGGCCGAGACGGGGTGGGCAGCGACCGTCGACACCTGCCGCTCGAGCGATCGCCGGCGCCGAAGGTCGAGCACGGCGGGCTCGCCGCGGCGGCGCTCTAAACTGACTTCTTTGCCCAACACCGCCTTCGCTCCCCCTTGGGACAGACGGCGATCCCCGGACCGACATGAAATCCATCGACGGCGCCCCCAGCGGCAGCAAACGCGAGCGCAGGCAGCCGGCCGCGTCGCCGGCGCCGGCCCGCCCCGCGACCCAGCGCCTGTCGAAGGAAGCGCGCGAACAGCAGATCGTGCAGAAGGCGATCCAGCTCTTCGCCGAGCGGGGCTTCCAGGTCAGCACGCACGAGATCGCGCGGGCGCTGGGCATCACCCAACCGCTGCTGTACAACTACTTTCCCACCAAGGAGGCGCTGGTCGATCGCGTCTACGACGAGGTCTTCGTGCGCAAGTGGGACCCGATGTGGGAAGAGTGGCTGTCGGACGAATCGAAGTCGCTGGCCGAGCGGCTCAAGCACTACCTCAAGGACTACGCGCAGTACATCCTGCGCAGCGACTGGATCCGCATCTTCATCTCGGCCGGGCTGACGCGGCAGGGCATCAACCAGCGCTACATCGCGCGGCTGCGGGAGCACCACTTCAAGGTGATCGCGCGCGAGATGCGCAAGGCCTACGACATCCCCGAGCCCTCGAACGAGGAGGAACTCGAGGAAGAGCTCGAGCTCATCTGGTCGATGCATTCGGGCGTGTTCTACATCGGCATGCGCAAGTGGGTCTATGCGCTGAGCATTCCCAAGAACCTGGACCGCATCATCGACATGCGGGTCGACGCCTTCCTCCTCGGCGCGCCGGCGGTGCTGAGGCAGGCGCGCATCGCGAGCGCGCCGCGGGGGGCCGCCACGCCCGGGCAGCGCGCGGTCCTCGCGCGTTCGGGCACCGGTTCACGCTAGGCCCGGTCCGCGGCCGGGCGGACGCTATCCCAGCCCTGGCACGAGGCGAGCCGTGACGATCCAGAACGGCAGCGACAGGAGCATCGCCCGCCAGAACGGCCACCGCCAGCCACGCCACGCGAGGAACAGCAGCGCGATCGCCAGCAAGGGGTTGCCGAACATCCCGGCCAGCAGCAGGAAGGTGAGGAAGCCGACCATGGCGACCGCTCCCGCAAGCCATGGCCACAGCGCGTCGAGGTTCACCCACGACGACGTGACGAGGACCTCGCACGCTCCCATGAGCGTGACGACCGCGACGAACACCCGGCGGCCCTTCGACACGCGGGCCGCGCCGCCGACGGATGGGCCGTCGCCTGCCATGACGGGGCCGGAATCTGTCTTCACGGCGCGTCGCGCAAGGCGGCCGCCGAAGGCGCGAGCGGCAGCTCGGCCGGCAGGCATTGCAGCACGGCACGGGCCACCGCGCGGTCGGCAAGCACGACGTGCAACTGCTCGCCCGGAGCGACGAAGATCAGGCGCACACCCTGCAGCAGCGACTTGCGCGCGTCGACCCGCTCGAAGTCGTCGAAGCGACGCTCGCTGAGCTTGAACACCTTGACCCGCAGGCCGGCGGGCGTGATCCAGAGCCTGGGCGACATGCTGTTGTGCGAGCCGCCGAAGGTGCGGCGCCACATGAGCTTCGACACCGGCACGACGAGGTCGCCGTTCGGGTCGGGCCGCAGCGACGCCGCCGCTCGCATCGGGCCCCAGTCGGCCACGGGCCGCAGCCCGCGCCGCAGGAGCAGAACGATCATCGCCACCACCAGCAGCGGCACGGCCTCCAGCCAGTCCGAGGCGCTCATGGGCTGGCCGGGCTGCGGGCCGCATCGACCGGCGCGCGGCGTGGCGCACGGGCAATGAGGGCGAAAGCGAAGGAAGGATGCATCGATGGCCGGGCAGGACGAGCGATCGATTCTCCCGAAGCGCAGCCGCGTGCGAAGAGGCTGTTCGGCCTATGCCCAAGCGCCAGTCGCGCCGCTGCGCGCAGTGACGCAGGCGCCGTGAAGCGCCTGCAACCCGCGCGCCGTCAGGGGGCCAGTGCCGCCAGCGCGTCCATGACCTGGGTCGTGCCCAGGATGCTGTTGTGGGTCACCCCTTCCACCGGCTCGAAGCGCGCCGTCGCACCGCGCGCGGCGGCCGCCGCGACATACGCCTGCGCGAGGCGCGGCGTGGTGTTGTCGTCCGCAGTGCCCGTGAGGGCGAGCACGCTGACCCGCGGATCGACGCTCGATGCCCACTGCAGCGGGTCTTCGCTGCGCGGCCACCAACTGCGGCGCGCACGCCAGGCGCGCAGGTCGCAGGGGCACGACAGCAGCAGCGCCGCGTCGGCGATGTCGGGCCGTTGGCCGAGCAGGATCGCCACCGTGGCGGCGCCGCCGGAATGGCCTACCAGCACGGTGCGCTGCGGCTTCCAGTGCGCGCGCAGCCGCTGGACCGCGTCGCCGACGATGGCCATGTTGGCGCGGGTGTAGTGGTCGCTGCGGTCGTGCAGCTCACCGCCCGAGGTGCGGCCTTCCACGTCGCCATATCCGGGCCGCCACAAGGCCACGGCGACGGTGCCCGGACCCAGGCGCTGCGCCGCCTCGCGCGCGGGCCGGATGTGCGAGGTCGCGGGTCCGCCGCCCGAGTGGTCGCCATGCAGCCACACGACCAGCGTGCGCGGCGCCTCGCCGGAGGCCGCGCCGAAGGTCTGGACGACGACGCACTCGCCGTTGCCGCTCACGCGGGTGGTGAAGTCCTCGCCCTGGCACTCGGCGGACCGGGCCGGGCCCGCCGCGGCGAGGCCCAGGAGCAGGATGTGGATCAGGACGATCAGGCGCTGCATCGTGAGCTCTCCTGCGTCGTCAGTACGGCGGCGCCTGGGTCGCGCGCTGCACGCGGGCCGCGTTCGTCCACCAGGCCAGGTCGTCGGCCCAGCGCGGGAAGGCGCGCGCGAGGCTCGCGCCCGCATCGCCGGTGGGCTCGCCCTGCGCGTCGAGCGTCTGCGAGATCGGGCCCACGGCCAGCGTGCTGGAGACGACGACCATGCCCATCTCCGACAGGATCGAGTGCCAGGCAGTGCCCGCACGCACGCCCGAGAATCGGCCGGCCGAGTAGCTGGCGATGGCGGCGGGCCGCCAGAACCACTCCTCGAGAAAGTGGTCGGTGAGGTTCTTCAGGCCCGGCTGCACGCCCCAGTTGTATTCGCCGGTGACAAAGACGAAGGCGTCGGCCGCGCGGATCTTGCCGGCCAGCGTTTCCAGCGCCTCGGGCGCCTGGCCCTTCGGGTGTTCCTTGTACATGCGGTCGAGCATCGGCAGGCCGACCGCCTTGGCGTCGATGAAGTCGACGTTCGCGCCGCGGGCGCGCAGGCCCTTGACGATGAAGTCCGCGAGGCGGATGCCCATGCGGTCGGACCGGTACGAGCCGTAGAAGACGAGGATGTTGTCGGGCATGGAAGGCTCCTTGGCGATTCGGCCCGCCATCATCTCAGCCCGCGCTCATCGGCGCTTGGCGCGTTCGCGTTCGGCCCACTGCTGTCCCATCTGGCGCGCGTGGCGCTCCATGGCCTGCACCAGCCGCGGCACCCGTTCGTCGGGCAGGCGGTCCCTGATGGCGGTGACGGCGAGGCCGGCCAGCACGGTGCCCTGGGGATGGCGCACCGGGACGGCCAGGGCGCGCGTGCCGGGGACGATGCCGGCGGGCGCGTAGGCATAGCCACGGCGCTGCAGGACGCGCAGGCGCTGGCGCAGCTCGTCCGGCTCGATGCGCAGCGCGCGCAGCCGGCGCACGTTGCGCTGGATGGTGGCCGCGCGTTCCTCTTCCGGCAGGCTGCCCAGCAGCACGAGGCCGCTCACGCCCACGCCGAGCGGCCGCCGCGCACCCACCTCGATCGACAGCACCTTCACGGCGTAGCTGCCCGGATGCCGTGCCAGGCACACCGAGTCGTCACCGTTGCGGATGGTGAGGAAGCAGGTCTCGCCTTCGGACTCGGCCAGGGCCTGCAGGTGCGGCGCCGCCACCGCGCGAAGGGGAAAGCCGGCCGAGCGGGCCAGGCCCATCAGCGAGACCTCGCCGCCGATCAGGTAGCGGCGCGTGGCCGCGTCCTGCTCCACGGCCCCTTCCTCCGCCAGGACCTGCAGGAGCCGATGCACCGTGGCGCGGTTCAGGTCGGTGGCCTGGGCCACGTCGAGCAGGCGCACGCCATGCTCCTGCCCCGCCGCCACGATGCGCAGCACCGCCAGGGCGCGTCGCACCGACTGCGCACCGGCGGTCGGTGCGGACTCGGCGGCAGCATCGGCCATCGACGACACGGCCGGACGGATCAGACCACCGACTTGGCCGTCTGCTGCATGCGCCGCAGCGTGACGATGCGCCCCAGCGTCGCGTAGTTGGGCCCGCCGATGCGGCACACCGGATCGAGCGCCAGCGTCTCGACCTTGCCGTCGTGCATCAGTCCGTCGCGCAGGTGGAAGCGCGTGACCTCGCCGACGATGAACTCCGCGCCGGTGTCGCCGAAGGGGATGACCTGCGACAGCCGGCACTCCATGGCCACCGGCGCATCGCGCAGGCGGGGCACCGCCACGGTCTCGCTCGGGACGGTCGCCAGACCCAGCAGCTCGGCCTCGCTCACGTCCTCGGGATGCTCCTCGCTGCTTTCGTGGATCGCGTTCAGCTGCGACGAATCGCCGATGTGCACCACGTATTCGCCGCGGCTGTGGATGTGGGCGCCGGTGTCCTTGCGGCGCCCGGCCTTGCGTCCGATGTTCACGCCCAGCATCGGCGGCTTGTTCGACACGAAGGTGAAGCACGAGAAGGGCGCGAGGTTGACGACGCCGCCGGGCGACAGCGTGCTGATCCACGCGATCGGCCGCGGCACCACCAAACCGCTGAGGAGGCGATAGGTGGCTTCGGGCGTGAGGGTGTGCGGTTCGATCTGCATGGTCCGCATTGTGGACGCGACCGCGCAAAGGCGCGATGCATGAAAGTCCACATCATGGACCTTTTGGCCAAACTGGCATTGCGGGCGACGGGCCCCTGTTCCTACAGTGGTGGCATTGCGAACGCTGCACCAGCAGCCCAACGGAGACACATTCACATGCATCGATTCAAGGCCCTCGGCCTGGCCGCGACCGTCGGCTTCGGCCTCCTGCTTGCCACCCACACCGCACAGGCACAAAACCCCGCCGCCTGGCCCGACAAGCCCGTTCGCCTCGTGCTGCCCTACCCGCCCGGCGGCAACGTCGACGGCGCGGCCCGCATCATCAGCGACCAGCTGCAGGCCATCTTCAAGCAGCCCTTCCTGGTCGACAACAAGCCGGGCGCGGGCGGCCTGATCGCGGGCGAATTCGTCGCCAAGGCCGCGCCGGACGGCTACACCTTCTTCATGGGCGCGAACGGGCCCATCCTCTTCTCGCCCACCATCTTCAAGCGCGACGCGTACGACTGGCGGCGCGACTTCGTGCCGGTGAGCTCGGTGTCGTTCACGCCGCTGGTGCTGCAGGTCAACCCCTCCACGCCCTACAAGACCATCGGCGAGCTGATCGAGGCCGGCAAGAAGCCGGGCAACAAGCTCACCATGGCGTCGCCCGGTGCCGGGACGCAGAACCACCTGGTGAGCGAGTACCTGCAGCGCGAGAGCGGCGCCCACTGGACCACAGTGCACTACAAGGGCAATGCGCCGGCCACGACCGACCTGCTGGGCGGGCAGGTGATCTTCAACTTCGACCAGGTGTCGGTGGCCCAGCCCTTCATCCAGCAGGGCCGCACCCGGCCGCTGGCCGTGACCTCGCCGCAGCGGCTGCCGCAGCTGCCCGACGTGCCCACGCTGCAGGAGGCCGGCTTCAAGGACTTCAGCACCGAGACCTTCACCGGCATCCTCGCGCCCAAGGGCACGCCCGACGCCATCGTGCAGAAGCTCTCGCAGGCGCTGCAGAAGATCCTGGCCGACAAGGCCGTGCAGGAACGCTTCAACGTGCTGGGCTCGCAGGCCCGCGCCATGACGCCCGCCGAATTCACCCAGTTCCTCGACAAGGAAGACAAGCGATGGATCCCCATCATCAAGCAGGCCAACATCACGGCGCAGTGACGCTCACCCGCGCCGCGCCCGCCGGCCGCACGGCCGTCTACGTGGGCGGCTTCGGCCACAAGAACCCGATTCCCGCGGCCTGCCGCATCGGCCCGCTGGTCGAAAGCGGCAGCGTGCTGGGCACCGACCCGGCCACCGGCCAGATCGCCGAGGGCATCGAGGCCCAGTGCCGCCACATGCTGGACAACCTGCGTCGCATCGTCGAGGCGGCCGGTGGCAGCACGGCGGACGTGGTCAAGGTCACCGTGTGGATGAAGGACCGCAGCCAGCGCCCGGCCCTCAACGTGCCCTGGCTGGAGATGTTCCCCGACGCCGCCACGCGCCCCGCGCGCCACGCCATCCACGCACCCGAGCTCGACATGGGCAAGCTCATCGAGTGCGTGTTCACCGCCTACATCGCCTGACTCGCCCGACTGCCGCCATGCCCGACTACCTTCCCTTCGATCCCCATCCGCGCGCGCCGGCCAAGCCGCTGCCGCCGCTGGCCTGCGACAGCCAGTTCCACGTCTTCGGCCCGCCCGAGCGCTACCCGGTGCGCCCCGGCGCCGCCTACGAGATGCCCACCGCCACCTGGCAGGTGGCGCAGCGCCTGCATGCCACGCTGGGCATCCAGCGCGGCGTGATCGTGCAGGCCACCACCTATGGCGCCGATCACCAGGTGGTGCTCGATGCGCTGGCCGGCCTCAACGGCGACGGGCCGCGCCGCTACATGGGCTGCGCCAACGCGGCGGTGCTGATCGAGCGCGAGGACGCCTACCTGCAGCAGTTGCACGACGCCGGCGTGCGCGGCGCCCGCTTCACCCGCGGCGGCCTGGGCATCAGCTTCGGCCCGGCCGAGATGGACCGCGCCCTGGGCCGCGTGCGCGAGCTGGGCTGGTACGTGAAGGTGCAGCCCGAGCCCAAGGGCGTGGCCGAGCAGATGCAGGCCTTCGCCCACCTGGACGTGCCCGTGCTGGTGGACCACATGGGCCGCGCCGACCCCGCCGCCGGCGAGGCCGATGCCAGCCTGCGCTGCCTGCTGGACCTGTTCCAGCGCGGCAACTTCTGGGTGATGCTGTCGCTCTCCGAAAAGCTGTCGCACAGCGGCGAGCCTTGGGACGACGTGGTGCCGCTGGCGCGCCGCCTGATCGACGCCGCGCCGGACCGCTGCGTGTGGGGCAGCGACTGGCCGCATCCCATCTCGCTCAAGCAGCCGCCCAACGAGGGTGCGCTGGTCGACCTGCTCATGCGCTTCGCGCCCGACGAGGCCATGCTGCGCCGAATCCTGGTGGACAACGCCGCCGCCTTCTTCGGCTTCGATGCCCACGCGGAGGTGGCCGCATGAAGCTGCTGAGCTTTACCCACCAGGGCCGCACAGGCTGGGGCGCCCTCGATGCGTCCGGCCAGGGCGTCGTGGACCTGGGCCGGCGCCTGCCCGCCATCGCCGGCGTGCGCGACCTGCTGGCCGGCGGCGAGGCCGCCCTGGCGCAGGCCCGCGAGGCCTGGGCCGGCGCCAGCGCCGACCATGCGCTGGCCGACGTGCAGCTGGACCTGCCGGTGCGCGAGCCGCGGGTCTTCTGCATCGGCGTCAACTACGCGCACCGCAACGCCGAGTACAAGGACGGCAGCGACCTGCCGCGCTACCCGAGCATCTTCATGCGGGTGCCCGACTCCTTCACCGGCCACGGCCAAGCCCTGTTGCAGCCGGCCGAGTCGCAGCAGCTGGACTACGAAGGCGAGATCGGCATCGTGATCGGCCAGGGCGGCCGGCGCATCCCGCGCGAATCGGCGCTGGCGCACATCGGCGGCCTGACCTGCATCAACGAGGGCACCATCCGCGACTGGGTGCACCATGCCAAGTTCAACGTCACGCAGGGCAAGAACTGGTTCCGCTCGGGCGCCATCGGCCCCTGGCTGGTCACGGCCGACGAATACCCGGCCGGCTTCGGCAACCTGCGCGTGCAGACCCGCGTGAACGGCGAGGCGCGGCAGGACGACACGACCGAGCACCTGATGTTCGACTTCGCGTACCTGGTGCACTACCTGTCGACCTTCACGCCCCTGCTGCCCGGCGACGTGATCGCGACCGGCACGCCCATCGGCGCCGGCATCCGCTTCGACCCGCCGCGCTTCCTGCAGCCGGGCGACGTGGTGGAGGTCAAGGTCACCGGCGTCGGCGTGCTGCGAAACGTGGTGGAGGCCGAGCCGCGATGAGCACCACCCTCAGCCCCGAGGCCTGCCGCGAGGCCGCCGAGCGCCTCGACGAAGCCGAGCGCAGCCGCGTGCCCTGCGGCCAGCTCTCGCTCGCCCACCCGGGCATGACCACGGACGACGCCTATGCCATCCAGGCCGCCTGGATGGCGCTCAAGCAGCAGGCCGGCCGCACCGTGAAAGGCCACAAGATCGGCCTCACTTCCAAGGCCATGCAGCGTGCCGTGCGCATCGACGAGCCCGACTTCGGCGTGCTGCTGGACGACATGTTCTACCGCGATGGCGCCACCATTCCGGCCGGGCGCTTCCTGCAGCTCAAGGTCGAGGCCGAGCTGGCCTTCATCCTCGCCAAGCCGCTTTCGGGGCCCGACTGCACGCTCTTCGACGTGCTGGACGCCACCGCCTACGTGGTGCCGGCGCTGGAGATCCTGGACGCGCGCATCCAGCGCGTGGACCCGGCCACCGGCCGCACCCGCACCGTGCTGGACACCATCGCCGACAACGCGGCCAATGCCGCCATCGTGCTGGGCGGGCGGCCCTTCCGGCCCGACGCATTGAACATCGACATGCGCCGCATCGGCGCCATCGTCAGCCGCAACGGCGAGGTGGAAGAGACCGGCCTGGCCGCCGGCGTGCTCAACCATCCGGGCCACGGCATCGCCTGGCTGGCCAACCGGCTGCACCGGCACGGCGTGACGCTGGCCGCGGGCGAGGTGGTGCTGGCAGGTTCCTTCATCCGGCCCATCGACGTGGCGCAGGGCGACACCATCGTGGCCGACTACGGCGACTTCGGCAGCGTGGCCTGCCACTTCGGCTGAGGACCTTGCGATGGCTTTGCTTGCGAATGCTTTCAAGAAGGCTCTAACCGAAGGCCGGCCGCAGATCGGCGTCTGGTCCACCCTGCCCTCGCCCTACGTGAGCGAGCTGGTGGCCGGCGCCGGCTTCGACTGGATGCTGCTGGACACCGAGCACACGCCCAGCGACGTGCCGCTGATGCTGCAGCAGCTCCAGGCCGTGGCGGCGGCCCGGCCGGCCGCCGGCTGCGCGCCCTGCGCCCCGGTGGTGCGGCCCGCGTGGAACGACCCGGTGCTCATCAAGCGCTACCTGGACGTGGGCGCGCAGAGCCTGCTGCTGCCCTTCGTGCAGAACGCCGACGAGGCCCGCGCCGCCGTCGCCGCCACCCGCTATGCGCCGGCCGGCCTGCGCGGCATGGGCGGCTCCATGCGCGCCAGCAACTTCGGCCGCACCGCCGACTATGTGGCCCGTGCGCAGGAAGAACTGTGCGTGCTGGTGCAGGTGGAGACGCGCGAGGCGCTGGGCCAGATCGAGGCCATCGCCGCGGTCGAGGGCGTGGACGGCATCTTCATCGGCCCGGCCGACCTGTCGGCCAGCATGGGCCATGCCGGCAACCCCCGCCACCCCGAGGTGGACGCCGCCATCGACGACGCCATTCGCCGCATCCGCGCCGCGGGCAAGGCGCCGGGCATCCTCATGGCGGACCAAGGGCGCGCTCGCGAATGCCTGGCGCTGGGCGCGCTCTTCGTGGCCGTGGCCATGGACCTGGTGGCACTGCGCAACGCGCTGGACACGAGCGCCGCGGGCTTTCGCCCACAGCGCGGCGCGGCCGGCGCGCCGGGCGGCAGCTACTGATCGGCAACCGCAGCGCTGCGCGCGGGCAGACAGGCCCGGTCAGCGCAGCTGCGCTTCGATCGCCGCCTTGTCGATGACGGAGTGCACCTGGGCAATGCGGCCGTCACGCCAGGTGTAGAACACGTTCTCGGTGAAGTCGACGCTGCGGCCGTTCACGTCCAGGCCCATGAAGCGCCCGGCCGGCGTGCACCGGAAGCGCAGGCGCGCCGCGAGCTGGGGCGGCTCGCACGCCAGCAGCTCGATCGCGAAGCGCAGGTCCGGGATGTCGCGCACATCCTGCTCGAGCATCGCGCGGTAGCCCGCCAGGCCCAGCGGCCGGCCGTTGTGCACGGCGTCCTCGGCGACGAACTCGCCGAGGGCGGACCAGTCACGCCGGTTCAGGACGTCGATGTAGCGGCGGTAGCGGTGGGTGAGTTCGGTGCTGGAGGTCATGCCCCAGCATAGGCCCGAAGCTCAGGCCAGCGTGTACGCCGTCTTCACCGTGGTGAAGAACTCCTGCGCGTAGTGGCCCTGCTCGCGCGGCCCGTAGCTGCTGCCCTTGCGCCCGCCGAAGGGCACGTGGTAGTCCACGCCCGCCGTCGGCAGGTTGACCATGACCATGCCGGCCTGGCTGTGGCGCTTGAAGTGGGTGGCGTACTTCAGGCTGGTGGTGGCGATGCCGGCCGAGAGGCCGAATTCGGTGTCGTTGGCGGTGGCCAGTGCTTCCTCGTAGTCCTTCACGCGGATCACGCTGGCGACGGGGCCGAAAATCTCCTCGCGGTTGATGCGCATGGCCTTGTCGCTCTCGCTGAACAGCGCGGGCGCCATGTAGTAGCCCTCGGTGCCCAGCTGCAGCCGCTCGCCGCCCGCGGCCAGCGTGGCGCCCTCGCCCTTGCCGATCTCGATGTAGCTCAGGTCCTGCTCGAGCTGGCTCTGGCTCGACACGGGGCCGATGTCGGTGCCCTGCACCAGCGCATCGCCCACGGTGATCTTCGCCATGCGTGCCTTCATCGCCTCGATGAACTTCGGGTAGATGCCCTGGGTCACGATGAGGCGGCTCGACGCGGTGCAGCGCTGGCCCGTGGAATAGAAGGCGCTCTGCACCGACAGCTCCACCGCCTGTGCGAGGTCGGCGTCGTCCAGCACCACCTGCGGGTTCTTGCCGCCCATCTCCAGCTGCACCTTCTTGCCCGACTTCACGCACTCCAGCGCGATGCCCCTGCCCACACCGGTGGAGCCGGTGAAGCTGATGGCATGGATGCCGGCATGGCCGACCAGTGCGTTGCCGATCACGCTGCCGCGGCCCATCACGAGGTTGAACACGCCCGCGGGGATGCCCGAGCGGCTGATGATCTCGGCCAGCGCCCAGGCGCAACCGGGCACCAGGTCGGCCGGCTTGAGCACCACGCAGTTGCCGAAGGCGAGCGCAGGCGCGATCTTCCAGGCCGGGATGGCGATGGGGAAGTTCCACGGCGTGATGAGGCCGACCACGCCGACCGGCTCGCGCGTGATCTCGACGCCGATGCCGGGGCGCACCGAGGGCAGCGTCTCGCCCGCCAGGCGCAGGCATTCGCCGGCGAAGAACTTGAAGATGTGGCCGGCCCGCGTGGCCTCGCCGATGCCTTCGGCCTGGGTCTTGCCCTCTTCGCGCGCGAGCAGCGTCCCCAGTTCTTCCTTGCGGGCCAGGATCTCGGTGCCGATCTTGTCCAGCGCGTCCGAGCGCGCCTGCACGCTGCCGGTAGACCAGGCCGGAAAGGCCGCCGTGGCCGCGGCCACAGCCGCATCGACCTGGGCCGCGTCGCCCTGCGTGTACTCGCCCAGCACGTCCGCCAGGTTGCTGGGGTTGACGTTGGGGCTGTAGCTCTGGCCGGCCAGCCATTCGCCGTTGATGAGGTTGTCGAACTGCTTCATCGAAATTCCTTGGATGTCTTGAGGGCGCAGCGATTGTCCGGCAGGCGTGCGCAGCGCGCAGCAGACAACGATGGCCGAAAACACGGTCTTCAGCGCACCAGGCAGGGCCTCTTGGGGTCGAACTTCCAGCCCGGGACGAGGTATTGCATCGCCACCGCGTCATCGCGAGCGCCCAGGCCGTGCTGCAGGTACAGCCGGTGCGCCTTCTCGACCTCGCCCATGTCGAGCTCGACGCCCAGGCCCGGTTTCTTCGGCACCTGCACGTAGCCGCCCTCGATCCTCAGCGGCTCCTTGGTCAGGCGCTGGCCGTCCTGCCAGATCCAGTGCGTGTCGATGGCCGTGACCTTGCCCGGCGCGGCGGCGCCGACGTGCGTGAACATCGCCAACGAAACATCGAAGTGGTTGTTGGAGTGCGACCCCCAGGTGAGCCCGAAGGCCTGGCACAGCTGCGCCACGCGCACCGAGCCGGCCAGGGTCCAGAAGTGCGGGTCGGCCAGCGGGATGTCGACCGACTGCAGCGACAGTGCATGCGCCATCTCGCGCCAGTCGGTCGCGATCATGTTGGTGGCGGTGGGCAGGCCCGTGGCGCGGCGGAATTCGGCCATCACCTCGCGGCCGGAGAAGACGCCTTCGGCACCGCACGGATCCTCGGCGTACGCGACCACACCGCGCATGCGCTCGCCCAGCCGGATCGCGTCCTTCAGCAGCCAGCCGCCGTTGGGGTCGAGCGTGACGCGCGCCTCGGGAAAGCGCTCGTGCAGCGCCGTGACGGCGTCGACCTCCTCGTCGCCGCGCAGCACGCCGCCCTTGAGCTTGAAGTCCTGGAAGCCGTAGCGGGCCTGCGCCGCCTCGACGAGCTTCACGATCGCCTCGGGCGTGAGCGCGACCTCGTGCCGCAGGCGCAACCAGTCGTCGTCGGCGCCGGGCTCCTCGCGGTAGGCCAGGTCGGTCTTGCGGCGGTCGCCCACGTAGAACAGGTAGCCGAGCATCTGCACCGCGTCGCGCTGCTGGCCCTCGCCGAGCAGGGCCGCCACGGGCACCTCCAGGTGCTGGCCGAGCAGGTCGAGCAGCGCCGATTCGACAGCCGTCACCGCATGGATCGTCACCCGCAGATCGAAGGTCTGCAGCCCGCGACCGTCGCTGTCGCGGGCCGCGAACTCGGCGCGCATGGCATTGAGCACCGCGAGGTGCTGGCCGATGGGCTGGCCGACGACCAGCGTGCGCGCGTCCTCCAGGGTCTGGCGGATCTTCTCGCCACCGGGCACCTCGCCGACGCCGGTGTGGCCGGCACTGTCGGTGAGGATGAGCAGGTTGCGCGTGAAGAAGGGGCCGTGCGCGCCGCTCAGGTTGAGCAGCATGTCGTCGTGGCCGGCCACGGGCACGACGCGCAGTTCGGTGACGACGGGCGTGCCGCGCACGGCCTCGGCGGCGACGCTCATTGCGGGCCGAGCTGCGCGATCAGGGCCGCCAGCTCTTCGGACTCGCCGGCGCTGAGGTCCGACAGCGGCGGGCGCACCGGCCCGGCGCCATGGCCGACGATCGCCGCGCCGGCCTTGACGATGCTCACGGCGTAGCCCTGCTTCTTGTTGCGGATGTCCAGGTACGGCATGAAGAAGTTCTTCAGCAGCTGGTGCTGGGTCTTCTGGTCGTCATCGCGCACCGCTTCGTAGAACTTCATCGCGGTCTTCGGGATGAAGTTGAAGACCGCCGACGAGTACACCGGCGTGCCCAGCGCCTTGTAGGCCGCGGCATAGACCTCGGCCGTGGGCAGGCCGCCCAGGTAGCTGAAGCGGTCGCCCATCTTCTGGTAGACCGAGACCATGGCCTCGATGTCGCCCACGCCGTCCTTGAAGCCGACGAGGTTGGGGCAGGCCTCCGCCAGGCGGGCCAGCGTGTCGGGCTTGTAGCGGGCCTGCGCGCGGTTGTAGATGATCACGCCGAAGTCGACGCTGTCGCAGATCGCCTTGACGTGGTGGAACAGGCCGTCCTGGCCGGCCTCGGTGAGGTAGTGCGGCATCAGCAGGATGCCGTGCGCGCCGGCCTTCTCGGCCGCCTGCGCGTAGGCGATGGTCTGGCGCGTCGGGCCGCCGGCACCGGCAATGATGGGCACCGTGCCGCGGCACACGTCCACCGCCGTCCGGATGATCTCGGGGTACTCCTCGGGCGTGAGCGAGAAGAACTCGCCCGTGCCGCCGGCCGCGAAGAGCGCGCTCGCGCCGTAGGGCCCGAGCCATTCGAGCCGCTTGACGTAGCCGGCACGGTCGAAGTCGCCATTCGCATCGAAGTCCGTCACGGGGAAGGACAGCAGGCCGGAGCCCATGATGGACTTGAGTTCTTGGGGGGTGAAGCTCATGGTGGGGGTGCAGTGAAGGATTGAATGAGAGCCAGGGACCGGTCACGCCGAGCCTGTCAAAGCACCGCGCAGGGCTTCGACAGGCTCAGCCCGAACGGGTGTCTGGTGCTTGGGGAGTGGACGCATGAGCAGTCACTCGATGCGGATGTCGGCGTCTTTCACGACCTTGGCCCAGCGCGCGCGTTCCTTGTCGAAGAACTGCTCCTCCTCGGCCGGGGCCATGGTCACGACCTCGGCGCCCTGCCCGGCCAGGCGCGAACGGATGTCGGCCGAGCGGATGACGGCGACCAGCTCACGGTTCAGGCGCTGCACGACGGCGTCGGGCGTGCCGCGCGGCGCCTTCACGCCCTGCCAGGTGCCGGACTCGAAGCCGGGCACGCCCTGCTCGGCGATGGTGGGCACGCTGCCGACCAGCGGCATGCGCGTGCCCTTCGACACCGCCAGCAGCTTGAGCTTGCCCGACTGCACGTGCGGGTAGGTGGCGAGCATGCCGTTCATCAACACCTGGGTCTGGCCGGCGACGGTGTCCTGCACCGACTGCACGCCGCCCTTGTACGGCACGTAGACCCACTTGGCGCCCGTGGCCCGCTCCACGGCCACGCCGGCGAGGTGCGGGGCGCTGCCGGTGGCGGTCACGGCGAAGTTCAAGTCGCTCGTCTTCGACAGCGCCACCAGCTCCTTCAAGGTGTTGGCCTTGACCGAGGGATGCACCACCAGCAGGTGCGGCGAATACGCCAGCATCGTGACGCCGCGCAGGTCCTTCGAGGGGTCGAAGGGCAGCTTGGTGTAGACCGAGGGGCTGATGGCCAGCGCGCCGACGTCGCACAGCAGCAGCGTGTAGCCGTCGGGCGCCGCCTTGGCCACCAGGTCGGCGCCGAGATTGCCGTTGGCGCCCGGCTTGTTGTCGACGATGACCGACACCTTGAGGGCCTCCGACAGCGGCTGGCTGATCGAGCGGGCAATGATGTCCGACGAACCGCCCGGCGGGTACGGCACGACGATGCGGATCGGCTTGCTGGGCTGCCAGGCATCGGCGGCGCGGGCAGGCGCGTGGACCAGGGCGGCGGCGCCCAGGGCGCCGGTGACGAAGGTGCGTCGGTTCAGGCTCATCCGTGTGTCTCCAGGATTGGTGAGCGGCGGCCGCCTTGGAAGGTCGACGGCGCGGCTCGGTTGTCTGATGTCGTACGTCATCGTACAACTGAAGACGACCCAGAGGCAAGAAGATCCACCCTACCCCGTCCGCTCGGAAGGGTGTTCAGGCGGCCTGCGTGCCGGTGCCGCCGGCCGGGGCAAGGGGCCCATCGGCGGCGTCGCGCTGGGCCGCCTCCTGCGCCAGGCGCAAGCGCTCGCGGCTGTTCGTCAGGTGGATGCGCATGGCCGCCCGTGCCGAGTCGGGATCGCGGCGCGCGATGGCGGCGTAGATCTCCTCGTGCTCGCGATTGACGCGGCTGAGGTATTCGCCGCGGCGGTCGTGGTTGCGGATGGCATTGACCCGGGTGCGCGGGATGATCGTCGTGCCCAGGTGGGTCATGATGTCCGCGAAATACGGGTTGCCCGTGGCCTGCGCGATCTGCAGGTGGAAGCGGAAGTCGGGCGACACGGTGTCGCCGGCGATGGTCACGTTGCGCTCGAAGTCGTCGAGGGCCTGGCGCATCGCCTGCAGGTTTTCCTCCGAGCGGCGCAGCGCCGCCAGGCCGGCCGACTCGGTCTCCAGGCTGATGCGCAGTTCGAGCACCGCCAGCACGTCGACCGTGGCGGCGATGTCGGAAGGCTCGAGACGGAACATGCCCGCCGCGCGCGGCTGCAGCACGAAGGTGCCGACGCCATGGTGCGTCTCGACCAGCCCCGCCGCCTGCAGCTTGGACAGGGCCTCGCGCACGACGGTGCGGCTCACGCCGTAGCTTTGCATGATGGCCGATTCGGTCGGCAGCTTGTCGCCCGGGCGCAGCTGCTGGCTGCGGATCTTGTCGCCGAGGTCGTCGACCAGTCCGTGCGCCAGGCCGCGGCCGCGCCGGCGCACGAACCCGTGCGTCGCGGCCGGGCCCGACGGGGCCGCTGACTGACCCGCGGCGGAAGCCTCCGCCCCTGCCGATGACCCCGTTGACACGCTAGACATCGGCTGATCATAATCCCGGCCAGAGTTGTACGACAACCGATAACTTATGACCATCGAAAGGTCTGGAGACATGTCCGAGCGTTCTGCCGATTCGCCCGCCCGGCCGCAGCTGGGCCGCCTGCTGCTCACCGGCGCTGCCGGGGGCCTGGGAAAGGTACTGCGCGAGCGCCTGGCGCCCCTCGCCCGCACGATGCGCGTGTCCGACATCGCGGCGCTCGGCGACGCACGGGGCGCGCACGAGGAAGTCGTGCCCTGCGACCTGGCCGACAAGCAGGCCGTCGACGCCCTGCTCGCCGGCTGCGATGCCGTCGTTCATCTGGGCGGTGTGTCGGTGGAGCGTCCCTTCGAGGAGATCCTCGAGGCCAACATCAAGGGCGTCTTCCATGTGTACGAAGGCGCCCGGCGCCACGGCGTGAGGCGCGTGGTGTTCGCCAGCTCGAACCACGTGATCGGCTTCCACCGGCAGAGCGAGCGCATCGATGCCACCGCGCAGCGCCGGCCCGATGGCTACTACGGCCTGTCGAAGTCCTTCGGCGAGGACATGGCGCAGTTCTACTTCGACCGCCACGGCATCGAGACGGTGAGCATCCGCATCGGCTCCTCCTTCCCGGAGCCGGTCAACCGCCGGATGATGAGCACCTGGCTCAGCTACGACGACCTGACCCAGCTCGTCGAGAAGGCCCTGTTCACGCCGGACGTGAAGCACACGGTCGTCTACGGCGCATCCGCCAACCGCGACCTCTGGTGGGACAACCGCGCCGCGGCGCACCTGGGCTTCGTGCCCAAGGACAGCTCGGAGCCCTTCCGCGCCAAGGTCGAGGCCCAGCCGCCGGTGCCCGCGAACGACCCGAACGCGATCTACCAGGGCGGCGCGTTCACGGCGCAGGGCCCCTTCGGCGACTGACTCCCCGACGGCGCCGGACATGACACAGCCCCCGGTCGAACTGGTCGTCGATGCCCGCTGCGGCACCGGCGAGAGCCCGGTCTGGTCGATGGCCGAGCAGGCCCTGTACTGGGTCGACATTCCGGGCCGCGTGCTGCACCGCTGGTCCGCCGAGGGCCACACGCAATGGGCCACGGCCGAGATGCCGGCCTGCATCGCGCCGCGCGCGGGCCGACCGGGCGAGTGGCTGGCGGGCATGGAAAGCGGGCTGTTCACGCTCGCGGGCCTCGGCACCCTGGGCGGCACCCCGCTGCAGGCCGAGCGCGTCGCCGGCGTGGCGCACGCGCGCACCGGCATGCGCTTCAACGACGGCCGCTGCGACCGCCAGGGGCGCTTCTGGGCCGGCACCATGCTGATGGACATGGCGGCCGCGGCGCGCGTGGGCGTGCTCTACCGCCACGACACGCTGAAGGGCGAGCCGGCAGCGGTGCTCGACGACCTGATCGTGCCCAACGGCCTGGGCTTCAGCCCCGACGGCCGCACCATGTACCTCTCGGACTCGCATCCCTCGGTGCAGACCGTCTGGGCCTTCGACTACGACCCCGACAGCGGCACCCCGTCCGGGCGCCGCGTATTCGTCGACATGACCGCCCTGCCCGGCCGCCCCGACGGCGCCGCGGTGGATGCCGACGGCTGCTACTGGATCTGCGGCAACGACGCCGGCCTGGTGCACCGCTTCACGCCCGACGGGCGGCTCGACCGGTCGGTGCCGGTGCCGGTGAAGAAGCCGGCCATGTGCGCCTTCGGCGGGCGGCAGCTCGACACGCTGTTCGTCACCTCCATCCGCCCCGCCGGCGACCTGTCGGACCAGCCGCTGGCCGGCGGCCTGTTCGCCTTGCGCCCCGGCACGCAGGGGCTGCCCGAACCGGCGTTCGCTGGCTGAGGCGCCGCGCATTCTTCACCCCGAATCACAACACCATCCACCACAAAGACGAGGAAGACAGATGAAGACGTTCAGGTTCAAGGCCCTGCTGCTCGCCATGGCCGCCGGCACGATGGCCCTCGCGGCCCAGGCCACCGAGTTCCGCTCGGCCGACATCCACCCCGACGACTACCCCACGGTGACGGCGGTGAAGTTCATGGGCGAGCGCCTCAAGCAGCTCTCGGGCGGCAAGCACAGCATCAAGGTGTTCAACAACAGCGCCCTGGGCAGCGAGAAGGACACGATCGAGCAGGCCAAGATCGGCGCGCTGCAGATGGTGCGCGTGAACATCGCGCCCATGAACAACATCTGCGCCGAGACGCAGGTGCCGACCATGCCCTTCCTGTTCCGCTCGGTCGACCACCTGCACAAGGTGCTGGACGGCCCCATCGGCGAGGACATCCTCAAGAGCTGCGAGAAGCAGGGCTTCATCGGCCTGGCGTTCTACGACAGCGGCGCCCGCTCGATCTACACCGCCAAGAAGCCGGTGCGCAGCCTGGCCGACGTCAAGGGCCTGAAGATCCGCGTGCAGCAGTCCGACCTGTGGGTGGCGCTGGTCGAGGCCATGGGCGGCAACGCCACGCCGATGCCCTTCGGCGAGGTCTACACGGCCCTGAAGACCGGCCTGGTCGACGCGGCCGAGAACAACTACCCGTCGTACGAGAGCTCGCGCCACTTCGAGGTGGCCAAGTACTTCAGCAAGACCGAGCACTCGATGGCGCCGGAGATGCTGCTGTTCTCCAAGCGCGCCTGGGACCGCCTCTCGCCCGAGGAACAGGGCTGGGTCCGCCAGGCGGCCAAGGAATCGGTGCCCTACATGCGCAAGCAGTGGGCCGAACGCGAGGCCAAGTCGCTGGCGGCGGTGAAGGCCGGCGGCGCCGAGATCATCGAGATCGACAAGAAGCCCTTCGAGGCCGCGATGAAGCCGGTGTACGACAAGTTCATCACCGACGCGAAGCTCAAGGACCTGGTCAAGCGGGTGCAGGAGACGCAGTAACGCGCCGGCCCCTTCGATCCCATGTACACCCGCCTCTGCCGCACGCTCGCGCGTGCCTGCATGGTGCTGGGCATCGCCGGCCTCGTCGCAGTGATCTGCGCCGTGAGCTGGCAGGTGTTCGGCCGCTACATCCTCAACAGCACGCCCACCTGGGCCGAGAGCCTGGCGCTGCTGCTGGTGCTCTACGTCACCATGTGCGGCGTGGCCGTCGGCGTGCGCGACGCCGGGCACATCGGCCTCGAGTCCTTCCTCGTGCTCGCCCCCGACTGGCTGCGCCTGAAGATGGAATACCTGATCCACGGCCTGGTGCTGCTCTTCGGCGCGGCGATGGCGTGGAACTGCGCCTACCTCGCCGATTCGGTGTGGGACTACCGGCTGCCGACGCTCTTCATCTCGGAGGGCTGGAAGTACGTGCCGCCGGCCTTCGCGGGCGTGCTGATCGTGCTGTTCTCGATCGAACACATCGTCGCGCTCGCCCAAGGGCGCGAAGTCGAACCGTCCTGGACCTGATCGATGACCGGCGCACTCCTGATTCTTTGCCTGTCCTTCACGCTCCTGCTGCTGCTGGGCGTGCCGGTCGCGTTCTCCATCGGCCTGTCGGCCCTGGCGACGCTGCTCTACGAGGGCCTGCCGCTGGCGGTGGGCTTCCAGCAGATGATGTCCGGGATGGGGATCTTCTCGTTCCTCGCGATCCCCTTCTTCATCTTCGCGGGCGAGCTGATGCTGTACGGCGGCATCGCCGACCGCATCGTCAACTTCGCCAACGCGCTGGTGGGCCACGTGCGCGGCGGCCTGGGCATGAGCAACGTGGTGGCCTGCACGCTGTTCGGCGGGGTCTCGGGCTCGCCGGTGGCCGACGTGTCGGCCATGGGCGCCGTGATGATCCCGATGATGAAGAAGGAAGGCTATGCGGCCGACTACGCCGTCAACGTGACGACGCACGCCGCGCTGGTGGGCGCGTTGATGCCCACGAGCCACAACCTGATCATCTATTCGCTCGCGGCGGGCGGCAAGGTGTCGATCGCGGCGCTGATCCTCGCGGCGCTGGTGCCGGCCTTCATCCTCACGCTGTGCAACCTGGCGGCGGCCTACTTCGTGGCGGTGAAGCGCGGCTACCCGGCCGGCCGCTTTCCGGGCTGGCACATCGTGGCGCGTTCCTTCGCCGCGTCGCTGCCGGGGCTCTTCATCGTGGTGCTGATCCTCGGCGGCATCCTGTCGGGCGTGTTCACGGCGACCGAGTCGGCGGCGGTGGCGGTGCTCTACGCGCTCGCGCTCACGGTGCTGGTGTACCGCACGCTCACGTGGCAGCACTTCGTCAAGGCCGCCGCCAAGGCCGTGCGCACCACCGGCGTGATCCTGCTGCTGATCGGCATCTCCGGCACCTTCGGCTACCTCATCAGCCTCTATGGCGTCGCGGAGCTGACCGGCAAGATGCTGTCGGAGGTGTCGACCACGCCGTGGGTGATCTTCCTGCTCATCAACGTGATTCTGTTCGTGCTCGGGACCTTCCTCGACATGGCCGCGACCATCCTGCTGTGCACGCCGATCTTCCTGCCCATTGCGCAGCAGTACGGCATGACCTCCGTGCAGTTCGGCATCCTGATGCTCATCAACTGCGCGCTGGGCCTGAACACGCCGCCCGTGGGCACGACGCAGTTCGTGGGCTGTGCCATCGGCGGGGTGTCGGTGGGCGAGGTGATGCGCACCATCTGGCCCTTCTACGGCGCGCTGATCCTGGCGCTGGGCCTGGTCACCTTCGTGCCGCAATTCAGCCTGTGGCTGCCCGGCATGTTCATGGTCGTGCGATGACGCGCCCGCCACACACCATCCGCATGCATGCGGCGGACAACGTCGCCATCGTGGCCAACGATGGCGGCCTGCCCGCCGGCACGGTGCTGGCGGATGGGCTGGTGCTGCTCGACAAGGTGCCGCAGGCGCACAAGGTGGCGCTGGTCGACATCCCCGAAGGCAGCGCGGTGCGGCGCTACGGCGTGCCGATCGGCTACGCGGTCCAGTCCATCCCCGCCGGCAGCTGGGTGCACGAGCGCCTGCTGCACATGCCCGATGCACGCGAACTCGACGGCCTGCCGATCGCCACGACGAAGCCGCCCGCGCAGGAGCCGCTCACCGGCCACACCTTCGAGGGCTACCGCAACCCCGACGGCTCGGTGGGCACGCGAAACATTCTGGCCATCACGCAGACCGTGCAGTGCGTGGCCGGCGTGACCGACTTCGCGGTGCGGCGCATCAAGGCCGAGCTGCTGCCGCGCTACCCGAACGTGGACGACGTGGTCGCGCTGGCGCACACCTATGGCTGCGGCGTGGCCATCGACGCGCCCGACGCGGCCATCCCGATCCGCACGCTGCGCAACATCAGCCTGAACCCCAACTTCGGCGGCGAGGTGATGGTGGTGAGCCTGGGCTGCGAGAAGCTGCAGCCCGAGCGGCTGCTGCCGCCGGGGTCGATTCCGCTGGTCGACGAGCGCAACGTCGCCGACGTGGGCGCCAGCGCCGACGCCGCGCTCGACGTGGTCTGCCTGCAGGACGACGCCCATGTGGGCTTCATGTCGATGGTCGATTCGATCCTGCGCCAGGCCGAGCAGCACCTCGAGCGTTTGAACGCCCGGCGGCGCGAAACCGTGCCCGCCAGCGAACTCGTCGTGGGCGTGCAATGCGGCGGCAGCGACGCCTTCAGCGGCGTGACCGCCAACCCGGCGGTGGGCTTCTGCACCGACCTGCTGGTGCGCGCCGGCGCCACCGTGATGTTCAGCGAGGTGACCGAAGTGCGCGACGGCATCGATCAGTTGACCTCGCGCGCGAGCACGCCCGGGGTGGCGCAGGCCATGATCGGGCAGATGGCCTGGTACGACGCCTACCTGGCCCGCGGCCGCGTGGACCGCAGCGCCAACACCACCCCAGGCAACAAGAAGGGCGGCCTGTCGAACATCGTCGAGAAGGCGATGGGCTCGATCGTGAAGTCGGGCAGCGCCGCGATCTCGGGCGTCGTGGCGCCGGGCGAGAAGGCGAGGCACAAGGGCCTGCTCTATGCCGCCACGCCCGCCTCCGACTTCATCTGCGGCACGCTGCAGCTGGCCGCGGGCATGAACCTGCATGTGTTCACCACCGGCCGCGGCACGCCCTACGGGCTGGCCGAGGTGCCCGTCATCAAGGTGGCCACGCGCAGCGACCTGGCGCGCCGGTGGCACGACCTGATGGACGTGAACGCCGGCCGCATCGCCGACGGCGAAGCCGGCATCGAGGACGTGGGCTGGGAACTCTTCCACCTGATGCTCGACGTAGCCAGCGGCCGCAGGAAGACCTGGGCCGAGCGGTGGAAGCTGCACAACGCCCTGGTGCTGTTCAACCCGGCGCCGGTGACCTGAACCGCCGTGCGCCCCTGACTCGACCACAACGGAGACAAGACCCATGAACTCGACGAACCCCCGGCGCCGCCTGGCGCTGGCCGCCACGGCCGCTCTGGCATTGGCCATCGGCGTGCCGGCCGCGGCGCAGTCCGACTTCCCGAACAAGCCCATCGAGCTGGTCGTGCCCTACCAGCCGGGCGGCGGCACCGACGCGCTGGCGCGCGCCTTCGCCGATGCCAGCCGCAAGTTCATCAGCCAGAGCATCGTGGTGGTGAACAAGCCCGGCGCCGGCGGTGCCATCGGCTGGCAGGAGGTCATCAATTCCAGGCCCGACGGCTACAGGCTGGCGGTGCTGACCGTCGAGCTGCTCACGCTGCCGCACCTGGGCCTGGCCAAGTTCAAGTACGACGACTTCCAGCCCATCGCGCAGCTCAATGCCGACCCCGCGGCCATCACCGTGAAGGCCGAGTCCCCGTGGAACACGATCGAGGAGTTCCTGGCCGACGCGAAGAAGAAGCCCGAGAGCATGCGCGTGGGCAACTCGGGCAACGGCTCGATCTGGCACCTGGCCGCCGCGGCGCTGGAGGACAAGACCGGCACCAAGTTCAACCACATCCCCTTCCAGGGCGCGGCGCCCGCGGTGCTGGCGCTGATGGGCGGCCACATCGAGGCCGTGGCGGTGAGCCCTGCCGAGGTCACGACCTACGTGCAGGCCGGCAAGCTCAAGACCCTGATGGTGATGGCCGACAAGCGCGTGAAGGGCTTCGAGCAGGTGCCGACGGCCAAGGAGAAGGGCATCGACCTGTCGATCGGCACCTGGCGCGGCCTGGGCGCGCCGAAGAACACGCCGCCCGAGGTGATGGCCAAGCTGCGCGACCTGGCCGCCAGGACGGCCGCCGAGCCTGCCATGCACGAGGTGATGGACAAGCAGAACCTGGGCTACGTCTACACCGACGGCGCGGCCTTCAAGGAGACGCTGGCCAAGGACGACGCCTATTTCAAGGGCCTCATCACCAAGCTGAACCTCAAGCCCTGAGCGGCTTTCCCTTCTTCCGCAGAAGCACACGAAAACAGAGCGGCCCGCGCCCGCCGCAGCCGTGGTGCGGGCGCTTCCATTCACGAGACCGAGACAGGAGACTTTCCATGCAACGCCGCCGCCTCTTTGAACGCGCGCTCGCCACCCTGGCCGCCAGCGCGCTGCCCGCCCTGCCCGCCTTCGCCCAGGGCCGGTGGCCGACCGGCAAGGCGATCACGTACCTCGTGCCCTTCCCGGCCGGCGGCACGACCGACGTGCTGGGCCGCCTGATCGCGCAGAAGCTCGGCACGGTGCTGGGCACCAGCGTCGTGATCGACAACAAGGGCGGTGCCGGCGGCAGCGTGGGCTCGGAGATCGCCTCGCGTGCGGCGCCCGACGGCTACACCCTGCTGGGCGGCACCGTGAGCTCGCACGCGATCAACGTGAGCCTGTACCCCAAGATCGGCTACGACCCGCTCACCTCCTTCGCGCCGGTCACGCTGATCGGCACCAACCCCACGGTGCTGGTGGTGCCGGCCAGCAGCCCCTGGAAGACGCTCAAGGACGTGGTCGACGCGAGCAGGGCCAAGGCGGGCGGGCTGTCGTCCGCCTCGGCCGGCATCGGCACCTCGCAGCACCTGTCGCTGGAGCTGCTGGCCTACAAGTCGGGCGTGAAGTTCAACCACGTGCCGTACAAGGGCAGCGGCCCGGCGATCCAGGACGTGATCGGCGGCCAGGTGGACATGATGTTCGACACCACCGTGGTCGCCGCGCCCCACATCGCCAGCGGCAAGCTGCGGGCCATCGCCGTCACCTCGCCCAGGCGGCTGGAGTCGTTGCCCGACGTGCCGACGGTGGCGGAATCGGGCGTGCCGGGCCTCGCGGACTATTCGGTGCTGTCGTGGCAGGCGATCTTCGTGCCGGCCGGCACGCCGGCGCCGGTGGTGGACCGCCTGCACAAGGAGGTCCGCGCCATCCTCGCCCAGCCCGAGATGCAGGAGCGGCTCAAGAGCTTCGGCATGCAGCCGGCCGACATGACGACGGCGGAGATCGCGGCCTTCCAGAAGGCCGAGGTGGCGAAATGGGCGCAGGTGATCAAGGCGGCGAACATCAAGCCCGAATAGGCCGCCTCCGGCGCGCCCGGCGACGAGGCGCCTCGCCCCGGCAAGGTGCATTCCGGGCCGGCCCGGGGCCTGCGGGCAGCGCCGTGCACGAAGCTGGGCACCAATGTGTTCAAGCTCCGGCGGCGGGTGCCGATAACTGGGACTGGAGCGCCACCGCCGGCGTCCGGTCCTGCCTGCCGTCCCGCGCCCGGAACGGCGGCGGCCGGAGCCTGGCCGGGGCGACCGACCATGACCACCGACGCGCCCCTCCCGCCCGCCTGCCGCACGGCACCCCCATCTCCCGGGCGGCCGCGCGCGGCTGCGCCCGTGCATGGAGGGCTGCCATGACCGCGCTCCCTTCGGGCCGCCGCGCCCTGGCGACCCTCTACGGGGTGGCAACCCTGTTCATGTTGGCCGTGGCCCTGGCGGCGGGTGCGCTCTCTGCCGAAATGCGCCACCGCGCCCTCGAGAACGCCGGCGGCCAGGTGGCGCGACAGGTGGCCGCCGCACAGGCCGCGGTCGATCGCAGCCTGCGCCGCGCCGATTCGCTGCTGGCCGACATGGCGGCCCGTGCCGACGGCGCCAGCCTCGCGCAGGCCCTGGGCACCGCCGACCGCGACGCGGCCAATGCCCAGCTGCGCCATCAGGTCGGCCACGATCCGATGGTCCGCCAGCTGGCCTACGTGGACGAGGACCTGCGCGTCCTCGCCGCCTCCAACCAGCGCGCGCGGGGCCAGCCCATCGAGCTGCCGGCCGGATTCGCGCAGCGGCTGCACACCCAGGCCGACGCGAGCCTCGCCGTCGGCATGTCGGCGAGCGCCCCCGACGGCGTGCCCACGGCGATCCATCTCGGGCGGCGGGTCGTCCTGGCCGACGGCCGTGAACTGCTGGCGGTGGCCGAGGTGCCGCTCGGCGCGCTGGCCCGGCTGCTGGAGGAAGGCGCCGACCTCCCGGGGCTGGAAGTGACCCTGGAGGCCGCCGACGGCACGCTGCTGGCGGGCCTGCCCGAAGGCGACGGGCGGACCGAGCGGCCGGCGGCTGCGGCGCCCGAGCGCGCCGTGGCCGACGGCATGGCGCACCTCGCGGCCTCCCGCCTGGGCGGGCATGCCGCCGTGGTCGCCGCGCGGCCGGCCTTCCATCGCCAGCTGGTGGTGACGGCCAGCCTGCCGCAGGCGCAGGTGCTGGCCGTCTGGAAGCGCGACCGGCTGGCGGTGGCGGCCGGCGCGGCGGGCTTCCTCGCGATGATCCTCGCCGCGGCCGTGTTCTCGCACGTGCAGCTGCGGCGGCAGCGCCGCAACCGCCAGATCATCCTGCAGTCCAAGCTCAACCTGGACCAGGCCCTCGAATCGATGGTGGACGGGCTGGTGCTGCTCGATCCGCGCGACCGCGTCCTGGCCTGGAACCGTCGCTTCGTCGAGCTGTTCCCCTGGGTCGAGCCGACGATCGCACCGCAGACGCCGTTCCGGCAGCTGATCGAGATGACGCTCGAGCACCTGCGCGGCCACGGCCTGGACGTGAGCCAGAACGCCTGGCTGGGCGGCGACCTGCGGCGCACGCGCAGCGTCCAGGACGAGCAGGAGCTCACCCTGCCGGGCGGACGCAGCATCCTCGCCGTCAAGAGTCCGATGCCGGACGGCGGCATCGTCTGCGTGTTTCGCGACACCACGGAGCGGCGCCAGCACATCGCCGACGTCGTGAAGGGCAAGGCCCAATTGCAGGCCACGCTCGATGCCCTGCCCGACCAGCTGCTCGAGGTGGGGCTGGACGGCCGGTGCTTCGACTTCCACTGTCCGCCCGGCGTCGCGTCGGGGCTGCTGGTCGACCAGCCCGTGGGGCTGACGCTGGCCGAAGTGCTGCCGCCGGACGGCAACACCGAGGTGATGGCCGCACTGCGCGAGGCGTACGTGGCCGGCCGCTGCACCGGACGCCAGTTCGAGCGCCGCGCCTCGCAGGGCACGAGCTGGTTCGAGGCGTCCGTGTCGCGCAAGCCGGTGGGGGAAGGCACCGACGCCCGCTTCATCGTCATCCTGCGCAACATCACCGAGACCAAGACCGCCACGCAGGAGATCGAGCATCTCGCCTTCTACGACGCGCTCACCGGCCTGCCGAACCGGCGCCTGCTGCTGCACCGGCTGCAGGGCTGCGTCGACAACAACGCCCGGCATCAGCGGCAGGGCGCCCTGCTCTTCCTGGACATCGACGACTTCAAGCGCCTGAACGACGCCCACGGCCAGGCGGTCGGCGACGACATGCTGCGGCAGGTCGCCGCCCGGCTGCAGGGCGTGCTGCGCGAGGGCGGCATGCTCGCGCGGCTGGCCGGCGACGAGTTCGTGCTGATGCTCGAGAACCTGAGCCACGACCACGCCCTGGCCATGGTCCAGGCCCGGGCCCTGGCGGACAACGCGCTGGCCCGCATGGCCGAGCCCTTCCGGCTGGCGCGCATCGAATACCACAGCACCTGCAGCATCGGCGTGTGCGTGTTCGACGGTGGACGGCGCTCGATCGAGGACCTGCTCAAGCAGGCCGACATCGCCATGTACTACGCCAAGCTGGGCGGCGGCCATGCGGTGCGGGTCTTCGAGCCGGCGATGAAGACGACCGTGACCGCGCGCGCCGCGCTGGACAGCGAGCTCCACGTCGCGCTGAAGAAGCGGCAGTTCGTGCTGCACTACCAGCCGCAGGTGAACCACCTCGGCCGGGTGGTCGGTGCCGAGGCGCTCATCCGCTGGAACCACCCGGTGCGCGGCATGGTGCCGCCGGCCGGGTTCATCGAACCGGCCGAACAGACCGGCCTGATCGTGCCGATCGGCCTGTGGGCCCTCGAAGAGGCCTGCGGCCAGCTCGAACGCTGGGGGCACGATGCGCGCTATGCGCATCTGACGCTGTCGGTGAACGTGAGCGCCCGGCAGTTCCGCAAGGACGACTTCGCCGAGGAGGTCCGGCAGGTGCTGATCCGCACGGGCTGCCAGCCCTCGCGCCTGAAACTAGAATTGACCGAAAGCCTGCTGCACGACCAAGTGACCGAGACCATCAGCAAGATGAAGTCGCTCGCCGCCATCGGCATCCGCTTCTCGATGGACGATTTCGGCATCGGCTTCTCGTCGCTGTCGTACATGGCGCAGCTGCCGCTGCACCAGCTCAAGGTCGACAAGTTCTTCGTGCAGGGCATCGGCCAGAACCCCAAGATCGAGCTGATCGTCCAGACCATCCTGGGCATGGCCGCGAACCTCGACCTCGAAGTGGTGGCCGAAGGGGTGGAAACGGAAGGCCAGCTGGTCTTCCTGCAGGCCCACGGATGCAAGGTCAGCCAGGGCTACTACTTCGGCCGGCCGGAGGCGCTGTCCGACTTCGAGCATCGGCTCAAGGAGCCGGCCCCGGGGGTCGCGCGTGGCTGAACCGGCAGACACCCCGCAAGACGCCCCGGGCGCCCTGGCCACGCTGTCGGTCATGGCGCAGATGCTCGATGGCCTGTCGGTGGCCCTGTGCGCCTTCGACACGCAGGACCGCACGCTGCTGTGGAACCGCAGCTTCGTGCGCTACTTCCCCGAGCACGCCCGCCACGTGCACGTGGGCGAACCCTATGCCGACAACCTGCGCCGCTTCTACCGGGAACGGCTCGATGCGAGCGAGCAGCCGGCGCTCGAGCGCTATGTGCAGGCGGGCATCGAGCGCCACCGCACCCAGCAGGCGCCCTTCTCCTTCGAGCACCGGGGCCGGCGCCTGAGCGTGTCGTCGCTGGCGCTGCCCGACGGCACGCGGGTGCGCATGTGGCGCGAGGACGTGCCGCCGCCAGCCGCCCCGGCCCCCCGTGCCGCCGCCGCGAGCGTCGCCGCCGCGCCGGTGCCCATGGAAGCGTCGCTGCTCGACCACGTGGCCGACGGCGTCAGCGTGATCGACGCCGGCACCACCATCGTCTGGACCAACGAGGCCTTCCTGGCCATGTACGGGTTCGAGAGCCGGGAGGATGCCCTGGGCCTGAGCTTCGCGGCCGCCTACGGGCACAGCTGGCGGGTGGAAGGCGAACGGTCGCAGGCGTCGCGGATGGACGACGGGCTCAGCGTGCTGCGCGACCAGCTGCGCTTCCCGGGGGCCGCCTTCGAGCTCGCGTTGCCGGGCGACCGCTGGTGCCGGGTCATCGCCCGCGCCGGCCCGCAGGGGCGCCACGTCCTGGTGCACGTGGACATCACCCTGCTCAAGCGCCAGCAGCACGAGCTGCTGGCCGCCGAGGCGCGGGCCAGGGAGAGCGAGGCCCAGCTGAACCGCAAGTCCAGCATGCTGGAGCTCACGCTGGAGCGGATGGACCAGGGCCTGATGATGGTGAACGCCGACGGTGTGGTCGAGCTGTGCAATCGGCGCGCCATGGAGCTGCTCGACCTGCCCGAAGCACTGATGGCGTCGCGCCCGAGCTTCCAGCGCGTGCTGCAGCACCAGCTCGACCGCCGCGAGTTCGACCGCGCCGACCCGGCGGTGATGGGCTTCATCAGCGCAGGCGGCATCCTGGACAGTCCGCACAGCTACGAGCGCGAGCGTCCGGACGGGCGGGTGATCGAGGTCCGGAGCGTGCCGCTGGACGGCGGCGGGCTGGTGCGCACCTACACCGACATCTCCCAGCGGCGGGAGCAGGAGCGGCGCATCCGCTTCCTGGCACGCCACGACGGTCTGACGGGGCTGATCAACCGCGAGGTCTTCATGGAGCAGCTCGGCGAGGCGATGGCCGCGGCCAGCGCCATCGCCGGCGGACCCAGCGTCTGCTTTCTCGACCTGGACCGCTTCAAGAGCATCAACGACTGCCACGGCCACGCCGTCGGCGACCAGGTGCTGATCGAGGCGGCATCGCGCATGGGCGCCGTGGTTCGCGACCGCGGCGTCGTGGCGCGCCTGGGCGGCGACGAGTTCGGCGTGCTGCTCGGCGCGACGGTGAACGCGCGCGCCGTGGCGCAGCAACTCATGGACGCCTTCCGCGCCACCGACTGGCTGCAGGCCGGCGCGGTCCACGACGTGGCGGTCTCGATCGGCGTTGCCACCTTTCCCAGCGGCGGCAGCGACGCGCATTCGCTGCTGCGCTCGGCCGACGCGGCGATGTACCTGGCCAAGGCCACCGGCGACGGGCGCGGCGGCGTGCGCGTGTTCGGGACCAGCACGATCCCGGCGCTCACCACGGATTTCCACCCGCAGGCGCTTCCCTGACCGCGCCCGGCCGGCCGCTCGGGATGCGGCTGGTGGACGGACCGGCCTGCCCCGCATCGACGCCGTGCTGCCGGCCACATGGATGCCGGGACGTGGGTGCAAACCAACATCCAGGGTCGCCGGACTCGTCAAGTTTGACAATTGTTAATTATCATTATCCGAAATACACACCCTTTGCAGCGTCGGCCCCCGCCGGCGCGACCCCGGCGAAATCAACGTGCCTTCCCGCCAGCCCAGCCGAGCATCCCCTGCCTCCCGTCCAAGTCGGATCGCCCTGCGCCGCTGCGCCATTGCAGGGGGCGGTCCGTGATCCATGTCATCACCTGCGACGAGCACGGCATCGTGCGGCGCGGCATCCGGGACGTGCTGTCCGAAGCGGTCGACATCCGCGTGACGGGCGAAGCCGCCGACGCGGCCGAGCTCAAGGACCTGCTGCGTTCCACCCCCTGCGATGTGCTAATCCTCGAGCTGGCCCTGTCCGGCCGCGGCGGCCTGGACCTGCTGGCCGGCCTGGCGGACAGCGCCGCCCAGGTGAAGGTGCTGGTCTTCTCGATGCACGCGGAGCGGGACTATGCGATCCGCTGCCTGCGCGCGGGCGCCTACGGCTTCCTGAGCAAGACGAGCGATCCGCGGCGGCTGATCGCCGCCGTGCGCTCGGTGGCGCGGGGCCAGAAGCACGTCACGCGCGAACTGGCGCAGGTGCTGGCCGACAACATCGCCAAGCCGGCGTCGGAGGAAGCGCCGCACCACGCGCTGTCCGACCGCGAGATGCAGACGCTGGTGCGCATTGCCTCGGGCAAGCGCCTGTCCGAGATCGCCGACGAGTTCATGCTCAGCCCCAAGACCGTGAGCGTGTACCGCACGCGGGTGCGGGAAAAGCTCAACCTCCCGACCAACGCGGCGCTGACCGCGTACGCGATCCGCAATCACCTGGTCTGAGCGCCCTCAGCGCGAGCCGGTGAACAGGCCGATCAAGCGCTCCATCAGCGCGAGCAGGGGCTGCTCCATCATCGGCAGCACCAGCGCCATGCCGGCCAGGCCGCTGGTCAGCGTGACCGGGAAGCCGATGGCGTAGATGTTCATCTGCGGCGCCACCCGCGAGATCACGCCCATCACCAGGTTGACGAACAGCAGCAGCGCGATCATCGGCAGCGCCACCCACAGCGCGCTGGCGAACAGCTCCGAGCCCATCTCGTGCAGCCGCAGCCGCGCGAAGGCGTCGAGCACGCCGGTGCCGACCGGGAAGACTTCGAAGCTCTTGATGACCGCCATCAGCACCGTCAGGTGGCCGTTGATCACGATGAACACGAGCATCGCGACGTTGCCGAAGAAGCGGGAGACGGCGCTGGCCTGGGCATTGCTGACCGGATCGAAGAACGAGGCGAAGTTCAGCCCCATCTGCAGGCCCACCAGTTCGCCGGCCAGCTCGATGGCCGCAAAGACCAGCCGCGCCGTGAAGCCCAGCGCCAGGCCGATGGCCACCTGCTGCACCAGCGCGCCCAGCGCCAGGGCATCGTCGAACGCGATCGCGGGTTGGGCACCGAGCGTGGCCTGCGCGCCGAGCGCGACCACGGCCGCCAGGCCGACGCGCGCACGCACCGGGATGGCCCGCGAAGAGAACACCGGCGCGGCGGTGAAGAGCCCGAGCACGCGCAGGAAGGGCCACAGCCAGGGCGTCACCCACGCCGCCAGCTGGGCTTCGTCGAAGGTCAGCACGGTGCGGGCTGGCGCACTACGACACCATGCGCGGGATCGACTCGATCATGCGGCGCAGGTAGTCCACCAGCGTGGACAGCATCCACGGCCCGGCGATCGCGAAGACCACCACGGCCGCGACCAGCTTGGGCACGAAGGCCAGCGTCGCCTCGTTGATCTGGGTGACCGCCTGGAAGATGCTCACGGCCAGGCCGACGACCAGCACCGCGAGCAGCACCGGCAGCGACACCGTCAGCAGCATGACCAGGGCGTCGCGCCCCATCGAAAGAACAGTCTGCGCGTCCATGCGGTCCTCAGGTGACGAAGCTGGCGGCCAGCGAGCCGAGCAGCAGGTTCCAGCCGTCGGCCAGCACGAACAGCATGAGCTTGAACGGCAGGGCCACCAGCACGGGTGACAGCATCATCATCCCGAGCGACATGAGCACGCTCGACACCACGATGTCGATCACCAGGAAGGGAATGAAGATCATGAAGCCGATCTGGAAGGCCGACTTCAGCTCGCTGGTGGCGAAGGCCGGAATGAGCACGCGCAGCGGCGCGGTCTCGGCCGTGGCTTCGGCGGGCAGCTTGGCCAGCCTGGCGAACAGGGCGAAATCCGACTGGCGCGTCTGCTTGAGCATGAAGTCGCGCATCGGCGCCTCGGCGCGCTGCGCCGCCGCCTCGAAGCTCAGCGACCCGTTGCTGTAGGGCAGGTACGCATCCTGGTAGACGCGGTCGAGCGTCGGGCCCATGACGAACAGCGTGAGGAAGAGCGAGAGGCCGACGATGACCTGGTTGGGCGGCGCCGACTGCGTGCCCATCGCCTGCCGCAGCAGCGACAGCACGATCACGATCCGCGTGAAGCCCGTCATCATCAGCAGGATGGCCGGCAGGAAAGACAGCGCTGTGAAGAAGAGCAGCGTCTGCACCGGCACCGAATAGCTGGTGCCACCGGGCGTGGAGCCGATCACCAGCGGCAGTTGCCCGGGTGCCGACTGCGCCCAGGCCGGCGCGCCGGCCGCGAGCGCGGCGGCCGCAACCGCCATCATGAGGCACCGGCGGTCAGGCCTGGGCATGCTCGCCTGCCGGTGCCGGCACGCTGTGCAGCATGCTGATCGATTGCGCGGTCACGCCCACCACCAGCCAGCAGCGCGCGCCCTCCGGGCCGACCTCCACGGTCATGATGCGCTGCTGCGGGCCCACCGCCAGTGCCGACACCAGCCGGCACGCCGGGCCGGTGGCGCCCATGGGCAATGCCCGCTTCTGCTGCAGGCGCCGGATGACCAGCGGCGCCGCCGCGACCAGGCAGATGAAGAGGACGATGGTCAGGAGACTCTGGGTCATGGCAGGCCGTCGATGGCGCCTCAGCCCGCGCCGTTCATGCGCCGCAGGCGCTCCGACGGCGTCACCACGTCGGTCAGGCGGATGCCGAAGCGGTTGTTGACCATGACCACCTCGCCGCGCGCGACCAGGTAGCCGTTGACCAGCACGTCCATCGGCTCGCCCGCGAGCGAATCCAGTTCGATCACCGAGCCCTGCGCGAGCTGCAGCACGTGCTTGATCGGCACCTTCTTGCGGCCGAGTTCGACCGACAGCTGCACCGGGATGTCGAGCACCCGGCCGATGTCCTGCACGGCTGCGGCCGCGCCGGCGTCGGCGGCGGCCACGTCCTCCAGGGGTTGCGCCCAGGCGGCCTGCTCGGGCTGCGATGCGGATGGGTCAGTGGACATGCTTTTCTCCAAGCCAATGGGGCTGATCGCTGTGCAGGGGATGCTCCACGCGCAGGGCGTAGCGGCCCTCGTGGGTGCCGTAGCTGCAGGCAAAGACGGGGGTGCCCTCCACGGTCGCCGCGATCAGGGGCGACTTGTCGAGCTGAATGAAGTCGCCGGGCTTCATGCCCAGCACCTGGGCCACGGTGAGTTCCGGGCGCGCCAGTTCGGCGACGAGCGCCACCTCGACCTGCTGCAGTTCGCGCGACAGCATCGAGACCCAGCGGCGGTCCTCGGCCAGCGCGCTGGCCTGCTGCGGCCCGTACAGGAGGTCGCGCAGCGGCTCGAGCACGCCGTACGGCTTGCAGATGTGGATCGCGCCGGCGAAGCCGCCCATCGCGATGTCCACGCTGGTCACCACGGTCATCTCGGCCGGCGCGGCAATGGCCGCGAACTGCGGATGCGTTTCCGAGCGCTGGTGCACCAGGCTGAGCGGATAGATCTCGCGCCAGGCCTCGTCGTAGGCCGCGCACACCACCTGCACCAGGCGCTGGATCACGCGCTGCTCGGCCGGGGAGAAGTCGCGCCCGTCCATCGAGGCCTGCAGGTTGCCGTTGCCGCCGTACATGAGGTCGACGGTCGCGCCGACCACCGGCGCCTCGAAGGCCACCAGCACGCTGCCCCGCAGCGGCTGCAAGGCCGCGACGTTGAGACTGGACGGGCCGTCCAGCTTCTGCAGGAACTCGCCGAATCGCATCACCGCCAGCGGCAGCACGCTCACGTCGGCACTGCGACGCAGCAGCTGGAACAGGCCCTGGCGCAGGTGGCGCTGGAAGCGCTCGTTCACGATGTCCAGCGTCGGCATCGGCCGGCGCACCCAGCGCTGTTCGGTGGACAGGTTGAAGTCGCGCACCGCGGCTTCGGCCATGCGCTCGACCGCGTCGGCGCCGGCCGGGGCATCGGCCGCCATGCCGGTCTCGGGAAGGTCGCTCATCGCGGAGGCTGCCTCGCTCACTGGACGATGAAGGACGAGAACAGCACGGCGTTGACCGGCGAGGCCGGCGCCTTGCGGGCCTTGCGGCGCGGCGGCTCGTCCTCGTCGTCGGCGTCCTTCGCCTTGCGCGATGCCTTGGGCACCTCGTAGCCGAGCGCCTTGGCGACTTCGACCTGCACGTCCTGCGCCAGCTTTTCCTTGCCGTCGCGCTTGAGCAGTTCTTCGGACGTGCGTTGCGTGAGCAGCAGCAGCACGCTGCTGCGCACGGCCGGCATCATCGCCTTGAGCTGGTCGGCCGCCTTGGCATCGCTGAGGTCGAGGGTGATGCCCACCTGCGCCACGCGCTCGCCACCGGGATCGGCCAGGTTGACGACCATGTTCTCCAGCGCCAGGTAGTTGGGCGATGCCGGCTTCTTCGCCGAGGCATGCACCTCCTCTTCCTCGTCCTCGACGTGCGCCTTCTTCGACTGGAGGTAGAACCAGCCCCCGCCGCCCGCGCCGCCCAGCACGACGAGCGCCAGCACGATGAGGAGGAGCTTGCTCTTGCCCTTGCCCTTCCCGGGCTCGGCGGCGGTGGGGTCCGCGGTGGTGGCTGACACGGTGTTTCCTTCAAGGAGGCGGGCGCCGCCCGCACGGCATGGCGCCCGAATGGAAGGAATTATTCGTTTCCACGCCCCGCGGGAGGCGCGGAAAAGCGCCAGAAAAACCCGGCTTCACCCGGTTTCACCCGTTCCGCCGCGCTTGCGGCCGGAAGCCGCAGGCGGGGCGTCAGGCGTAGACGTCGACGCCCCCGCGCCGCAGCGCCCGCGCCGTGGCCGGGGCCGCGGCCTCCGACACGGGCGTGGCGGCCGCGCCGGGCGCACGCACGCGGCCATCGGCCTCGGGCGCCGCGCGGCCCTCGTGCCCGGACGACCCCGCGCCGACGCTCACCTGGCCGAGCACCAGCCCGCTGCCGCCCAGGAGCTGCTCGAGCTGTGCCAGCGAGTCGCCGATGAGCTGGCGCGCCTGCGCCTGCTCGCTGCGGAACGCCACATGCGCCTCGTTGCCCTGCACCTGCACGCTGACGGACACCGCGGCACCGGCCGGCCCCTGCACGGTGAGTTCCGCACCCTGCGTCTTCTGGCCGAGCCACCAGCTGATCTGGTCGGCCAGCGCGCCCGCGAACTCCGCCGCGCCGGCCGGGGCCGCGGCCGGCAGGGCCTGCGCCGTCGACACGCCCGAGCTCGCGGGCCCCGCCATGCCCGGCGCCAGCACCGCATCGGACGAGGCCGACGGCCCGGCGTCGCGTTCCCGCGGACCGCCCAGGGGTGCTGCTGCCGCAGCCAGCGGCGCGAGCCCTGCCGCCGGCAGCGACTCGGCATGCATCGCATTCGCGAATCGCGCGGCCAGCAGGTCGCCGCGCTCGTTGCCTTCAAGGGCGGCTTGGCGCAAGGTGTCGGCGGCAAGGGTGCCGCCGGCGGTGCCGACGTACGGCCCCGGCCTGTCGATCGCCTGCGCCGAGCCGTTGCCGCGCGCGGCAACGGATGCCGCCCCCGCGGGAAGCACCACGGCGCCGAAGCGCGGCGCAGCCGATGCACCCGATGCAGCCGGCGTGCCGGCCAGGGCCGCCGACCATGCCCCCTCGGGCTTCACGGCGCGGATCGGGGGCGTGTGCTCGCCGGCGGCGTCGCGGACGACAGCGACATCAGCATCATCAGGCGCCAGCGTGGCGGCCGGCGCCGGCAGCGCCGCATCGGCGCCCGCCCCCGGTCCGGCGGCTGGGCCCGCCGGCAGGCCCGGCGATCCCGCCGGGGCGGTGTCGGGGCGAAGCCGGGCCATGCGCCCTGCCCCGCCGACGGCACCCACCGTGGCGGCCGTGTCGGTGCCGCTGTCCGATGCCACATCCTGGGCGCGGCCCGACGACAGCGCGCTCTGCGCCATCAGCAGGGCCAGCGCCGGCGCGGGCAGCGCCGCCGGATCGGGCAGGACCGCCACCGCGCTCGGCGGCTGCGACTCGTCCGAGGCCGAGGCCCGCGGATCGGGCACGGCGCCGGGCGGCGTCGGCACACCGGCCGCATTGGGGTCCGCCTCGCCGTCGCGGGCCGGCGTCTCGACCTGGCGCGCGCTCGTCAGCGCATCGGCGAACGCCGCGCCGGCGGCGGCATCGCCGGCGCCGGGCGTGGCGGTGGACGACACCGGCGAGACCGGGGACACCGGCGAGAGCGGCGCCACCGCCGCGCCGCCGCCGAGGGCCTGCGCGCTCATCCCACGAACCCGGCCATGCCGCCGTTCAGCAGCCGCCGGTGCTGTGCGGCGGCGAGCTCGTCGGACTGCTTCTGTTCGCGCCGCTGGCGCAGCACCTGTTCCTCGCGCTCGCGCTGCGCCTGCACCTGGCGCAGGGACTCCAGCCGAGCCTCCGCCGCGCGGACGATGTCGGCCTCCTGCGACACCCGCGCCGCATGCTCGGCGACGACCGAGGTCTGCAGCCGCATCGCGTGCACGAGGCGCTCCATGAACTGGTAGTGGTGGCGCATGATCTCCGGCGCACAGCGGCCGGACTGCGCCCCCCAGCGCGACGTCGTTTCCTGTGCGTACGCCTCGAGCTGGTCGAGCTGCAACTGCGCGCCCACCCATTGCTGGCGCGCCTGGCTCAGCGCCTGTGCCAACGTGTCCCGCTTGCGGGTCGCCAGCTCGATGGCGAGCTGCATTCCTTCGATGTTCGTCATGGCCCTCTTCTCCTGCCGCCTCAGGCGGCCTTGTCCTCGACCGTGCGCCGCAGCCCCTGGATGCTGCCGGCCAGCGATGCGCCCTCGTGCATGCCTTGCTGAAGAAAACCCACCATGCCCGGCTGGCGCGCGATGGCCTCGTCGAGCTGGGGGTCGCTGCCCGGCGCATAGGCGCCCAGCCGGACCAGGTCGCGGCTCTTGCGGTAGCGCGAATACACGGCCCGGAAGCGCCGCGCGGCCTCCAGGTGCGGGCCGTCCACCACGTTGTGCATGACGCGCGAGGCCGATTGCTCGATGTCGATCGCCGGGAAGTGCGCCTCTTCGGCCAACGCGCGCGACAGCACGATGTGGCCGTCCAGGATGGCGCGTGCGGCGTCGGCGATCGGGTCCTGCTGGTCGTCCCCTTCCGACAGCACGGTGTAGAAGGCGGTGATCGAACCGACGCCGTTGAGCCCGTTGCCGCTGCGCTCCACCAGCTGCGGCAGCTTGGCGAAGCACGACGGCGGATAGCCCTTGGTGGCGGGCGGCTCGCCGATGGCCAGCGCGATCTCGCGCTGCGCCATCGCGTAGCGGGTCAACGAGTCCATCAGCAGCAGCACATGCGCGCCGCGGTCGCGAAAGTGTTCGGCAATGCCGGTGGCATAGGCCGCGCCCTGCATGCGCAGCAGCGGCGGTGCATCGGCCGGCGCCGCCACGACGATCGAGCGCGCGCGGCCCTCGGCCCCGAGGATGTCCTCGATGAATTCCTTGACCTCGCGGCCCCGTTCGCCGATGAGCCCGACGACGATCACGTCGGCGCGCGTATAGCGGGCCATCATGCCCAGGAGCACGCTCTTGCCGACGCCCGAGCCGGCGAACAGCCCGATGCGCTGGCCACGCCCGACCGTCAGCAGCGCATTGATCGCGCGCACGCCGGTGTCGAGCGGTTCGCGCACCGGATCGCGCTCCATGGCGTTGATCGGCGCACGCTCCAGGGGTTCGGCCGACACCTGCGTGAGCGGGCCCTGGTGGTCCAGCGGCACGCCCTGCGGGTCCACCACGCGCCCGAGCAGGCCGGGGCCCACGGGCAGCCTCAGCACGCCGCTGCGCACCAGGACTTCCGTTTCCGGCTCGCCCAGCCGCGGCAGCGGCACGAAGGCGCCGGCCGGCCGCACGGCAGCGCCGCTGGACAGGCCGTGGACGTCGCCCGCCGGCATCAGGAAGGCCCGGTCGCCCGAGAAGCCCACGACCTCGGCCAGCACGTCCTTCTGGCCCGGCATGCGCACCAGGCACTGCGAGCCGATGGGCGTGCGCAGCCCCGCGGCCTCGAGCACCAGCCCGGCGACGCGGGTGAGCGAACCCTGCACCTCGAGTTGCGGCGACCGGCGCACGCGCGCCAGGGCGTCGTCCATGAAACGTTGCCAGACGGCGGCCTCAGGCGGCATGCGCGGGCGCCTCCTGCCAGGGAATGTCCAGGCCGAGGCTGCCCACGGCATGGGCCCAGCGGGCGGCGACGCTCGCGTCCACCCGGTTGGCCGCGCTCGACAGCACGCAGTCGCCGTCCGAGAGCGAGGCGTCGACCAGCACGCTCACCGACTGTTCCGCCAGCTGCGCCTGCAGCGCGGCGCCGAAACGCTCGTGGTCCGCGCGCGACAGGCTCAGGCTGCCGGGCCGACCGTCCTCGAGCAGCAATTGCACCGCCTCTTGCGCCACCTCGGCCAGGCCCTCGGTGCCGCCGGCGAGCTCGCGGCGCAGCACCTGGCGGGCGATGGCACAGGCGATCTCGAGGCTGCCTCGCGCGATGTCCTGCTGCGCCTGGGCGAGGCCGATGCGCGCGGTGTCGAACAGCGCGGCGAAGCGCTGCGCCTGCTCCGCGAGCAGGCGGTCGAAGGCCTCCTGCATCTCGGCGCGCACGCGGGCGGTAGCCTCGGCGACGCCGTCGGCATGGCCCTCCGCGTAGCCGTGGGAGCGTGCGTCGCGCACAGCTTCGGGGCGGATCACCGGCGCCTGTTCCTTGGCGCTGCCCATGCGGGCGAAGGTCCAGGGCGAGGCGACGCCCAGGTCCTCGGCAGCGATGAATCGGGAGGTGCGCGTCATCGCTTCACACCATGCCCGAGCCGCCGCCCAGCACGATCTGCCCGTCGTCGGCCAGCTGGCGCACGGCCTTCAGGATTTCCTTCTGCTGCGCCTCCACCTCGGCCAGACGCAGCGGACCGCGCGACTCCAGGTCTTCGCGCAGCGATTCGGCTGCGCGCGAGGACATGTTGGAGAGGAACTTGTCGCGCAGCGCCGGGGGCGCGCCCTTGAGCGCCACCACCAGCGTCTCGGAGGCGATCTCCTTGAGCACCAGCTGGATCGACTTGTCGTCGAGCTTGAGCGTGTCCTCGAACACGAACATCAGGTCGGCGATCTCCTGCGCCAGGTCGGGGTCGTGGCTGCGGATCGCCTCGACGGCCTGGGTGTCGACGCCGGCGCCGAGCATGTTGATCATCCCCGCCGCGGCCTTGGCGCCGCCCAGCGTCGGCTTGCGCACCTTGGCGCCGCCGGCCAGGATCCGGCCCATCACCTCGTTGAGGTCCTGCAGCGCAGCGGGGTGCATGCCTTCGAGCGTCGCCACGCGCAGCAGCACCTCGGCGCGGCGCTCCTCGGGCAGTTGCACGAGGATCGATGCCGCATGGTCGGGCTCCAGGTGCACCAGGATCGCGGCCACGATCTGCGGGTGTTCGATCTTCAGCACTTCGGCCACCGAGGGTGCGTCCATCCAGCGCAGGTTCTCGATGCCGGTGAGCTGCACCGGCTGCAGGATGCGGTCGACCAGGATCGTCGCCTTCTCCGGCCCCAGCGCGCGTTGCAGCACGGCACGCACGTAGTCGCCGGTGTCGGCGGCGAACAGGCCCTGCCCGGCCGTGGCGGTGACGAAGCGGTCCGCCACCTCGCCCAGCCGGTCGCGCGAGACCACGCGGGTCCTGGCGATGGTCTCGCCGATCTTCTGCACCTCGCGCGGCGACAGATGCCGCAGCACCTCGCCGGCTTCCTGCTCGCCCAGGGACATCAGCAGGATGGCTGCGTCGTTGAGGCCTTGTTCGTCCATGCCGTGTCTGCTTCCGTGCGCTCAGGGGGTGGCCGCGGCATCGCCGTTGACCCAGGTCTTCACGATGTTGGCCACGGCGACGGGGTTCTGGCGGGCCATCTGCCGCGCTCCTTCTAGCCGCGCTTGCTCGGGCACCTCGCTGCTCGCCGTGCCGGGAAGGCGCTCGACCTCGGGCCCTGCCAGTGCCGGGCGCTGCGGTTCGTCGGCGATCAATGCGCTCAGCTGCGCGCCTTGCGCGGGGGCCACCGGCGCGGGCCGCTGGCTGGCCAGCGCCTTCATGCCGGGCCGCACGAAGCCGAAGAGCACCACCACGCCCAGCAGCGCGAGGGCCACGGGCCAGGCCAGGCCGCGCACCATGTCGAGCATCTCGGGCCGCTTCCACACGGGCAGGTCGACCGGGGTGCCGACGTCCACCAGGAAGGGCGCGTTCATCAGGTTGACCGAATCCCCGCGCTCCTTGCTGTAGCCGATGCTCTCGCGCACCAGCGCAGTCATTTGCTCGATCTGCTGCGCCGACAGCGCGGTGGGCGTGACCTTGCCCTGGGCGTCGCCGACGCTGGCGTAGTTCACCACCACCGCCGCGCTCAGCCGGCGCACCTGCCCGGTCGCGCCGCGCACGGTCTTGACGGTTTTGTCGACCTCGTAGTTGGTCACCGACTCGCGGCGGCCGGGCGGACGCGCTGCCGCGCCGGCGGCGGCCGTCGCGCCGGCCCCGGCCGACAGCGGCGCTGCCGCGCCGTTGATGGGCGCGGATGCGGGGCCGGGCGGCTGGTTGGACGTCGCGCCGGGAACGCCACCCACCGCGGCGGCGGCCGCGGCCGGCCCGGTGGTCTCCACGGTCTGCTGGCTGCGCACCGCGCTCACCTCGGCGGCCAGGTTGGGCTTGTGCTCCTCGGAGGTGGCCTCGGTCTGCGAGAAGTCGACATCGGCCGTGACCTGGGCCTTGACGTTCTGGCGTCCGACCACCGGCTCGAGGATGTCCAGGATGCGGCGCGTGAGCTGCTGCTCGATCTGCTGGGTGTAGGCCAGCTGCTGCGCATCGGCCGCGCCGGCGGTGCCGCCCTCGCCCACGGTCGACAGCAGCTTGCCGGTGTCGTCGACCACGCTCACCGCGGCCGGCGTCAGTTCGGGCACGCTGGACGCCACCAGGTGGACAATGCCGGCCACCTGGTTGCGCTCGAGCGTGCGGCCCGGGTAGAGCGACAGCAGCACCGAGGCGGAGGGCTTGAGCTGCTCGCGGAAGAAGCCATTCTGCTGAGGCAGCGCCAGGTGCACGCGAGCACTCTGCACCGAGCCCAGTGCCTGGATCGAGCGCGTCAGCTCGCCCTCCAGCGCACGCTGGAAGCTCAGCTTCTCCTGGAACTGCGTCATGCCGAAGCGGGCGTTGTCGGTCAGTTCGTAGCCGGCCACCGAGCCCTTGGGCAGGCCCTGCGACGCCAGGCGCAGGCGCACGTCGTGCACCTTGTCGGCGGGCACCAGCACCGCACCGCCGCCCTCCGAGTACTTGTAGGGGATGTTCATCTGCGCCAGCTGGGCGACGATGGCGCCACCGTCCTTGTCGGCCAGGTTGGTGTAGAGCACGCGCCAGTCCGGCGTGCGGGCCAGAACCAGCGCGCCGGCCAGCAGCGCGACCATCAGCGCCAGCCCGAGGCCAAGCCGCATGCGCTGGGCGGGCGACAGCGCAGAGAACCTGGAACTCCAGGCGGGCGCGCCGAGGTCGGCGGGAGCGTTGGCGGTGAGGGCGACGGCGGACATGGGCGGCAGGTGGCGTTGAGAGGCGGCATCCATGCCACCCCGCTGCGCCGGATTATTCGGGGACGCCCCGACCGCATAAGGCCGATAAAGCAGCCGTTTTTGCCCTATTTCTCGGGGATCGACCGGGCCGCGCCGGCCCTAGCATCCATGCCATGGACCTCAAGCTCTCTCCCGTTGCCCCTTCCGCCCTCGCGCGGCCCGCGGCGGCGCCCCGCGCGGTGTCGGCCGGCACGGAAGGCGGCTTCTCCACCGCGCTGTCGGGAGCGCTGCAGTCGCTCAGTGCGTCGCAGGCCGAGGCGACGCAGATGCAGCGCGAGGTGCAGATGGAGAACCCCCAGGTGAGCCTGGAGCAGACCATGGTGTCGATGCAGAAGGCCCAGATCGGCTTCCAGGCTGCGCTGCACGTGCGCAACCGCATGGTGCAGGCCTACACCGACATCATGAACATGCAGGTCTGAAGCGACGGGCGGCACCGGCGCTCGCCGCACCTTGCCGCCTGGCCGGGCCGCGCAACGCCGGCGCGCGGCGCCGGCGCCTCAGTGAATCATCTGGAGGCTGCCCTCGAACAGGTTCGCCACATCGTTGAGCCAGGGCTCGGCCAGCACCCGGATCTCGGCGTCGTTGCGCAGGATGCGCTGCATGATCCGCGTCTTTTCCACCTGGTCTTCGCGGGGCAGTTCCTCGGTCCGGCCGCGAAAGCGCAGCTGCTCGATCAGCACGGCGCAGGCGCCTTCGCAGCGCACCACGTCGTCCCAGTCCTCGCGGCGCGCGGCCTCGAGCATCTGCAGACTGGCTGCCTCGATGGCCTTGTAGTAGTCAAGCAGTCGGTCTTGCATGAGAAGCTCCATCGGGGCCTTCTGTTCCTGTGCGCCTGGCACTCAGGCCGCGAGCAGCGCGGCAGGCACGGCCGGTGCCTTCGCCGCTGCCGTCTGCCCGATGTCCTGCCAGGCCTGCGCCACGGGCGCGATCAGCGCGGCGACTTCCGCCACGGCCGTCGCGTCGTTGCGAAGGTTGGCGATCGTCAGGCGCGACACGCAATAGTCGTACAGCGCGCCCAGCCTGTCCGCCAGCTCGCCACCCTGGGTGGCGTCCAGCCCCCCCTTGAGCCCTTCCTCGAGGAAGCGGACCGCGCGGCCGATCTGCGTGCCCTTGGCCGCGATGTCGCCGCTGCGCACCGCGGCCTCGGCCTGGGCGAGCGAATGGCGCAGGCCGCTGAAGAGCAGGCTGATGAGCTGGTGCGGGCTCGCGCCGTCGACATTGGTCTCGACACTGACCTTGCGGTAGGCGCTGGCGGCTCGGGCGTACGGTGCGATGTACATGGCGTCTTCTTCCTGATGCTGTATGCACTCTTTATCGGCATCCTGGGCGCGGACTCAAGGCCTGGGCGCGCTTTTCCTGACCCGACGAAGAGATGCAGGCATCAGTTGGTGGACTTGTTCCACTGCGCGATCTGGTTGGTGATGTAAGTGCTCAGTACGTTGAGGGAGGCGACCTTCGTGTCCAGCGCGGTGTACTGCGCACGGATGCGCGCCTCGGTGGCGGCGAGGCGGTTGTTCATCGCGTCCTGGTCGCTGCTGTTCGCCTTCTTCTGCTTGTCGAGCGATGCGGTCTTGCTCGCGATCGCGCCGCCGGTGCCGAGGATGGTGTCCATCAGCCCCTTGAGCTTCAGGCCGAACCCCTGCGTCGCGTCGTTGCCCGTCGCGCTGGTGAAGAAGGTCTGCACGTCGGCCGGCGATTTCGCCAGCGCGGCGCCGAACTTCGCGCTGTCGAGCGCGATGCTGCCGTCGCCCGCCTTGGAGACGCCGATGCCCAGGCTCGAGAGCATCGGGATGTTGCCGGCCGTGGTGGTGCTCAGCAGCCGCCGCAGCGCGTTCTGCATCGAGACCGTCGTCGAATCGCCCTGCAGCAGCGCCGCGGTCTTGGTCGACGCGTCGTACTTCGTCGCCTGGTTGAGCATGCTGTTGGTGGCGTTGTAGGCCGTCACGAAATCGTTCGCGAGCTTGGTGATGGCGGTGTTGTCGACCGCCACGCTCACTTCCACCGCCGAGGTGGTCTCCTTGGTGAGCGTCATGCTCAGGCCGGGCACGGTGTCCGACAGCGTGTTCGTTTCGGAATCGATGTCGATGCCGTTGAGCGTGGCGCGGGCGTTCTGGCCCATCTGCAGGGCGCCGGCCTGGGCCGCGCCGGCCATGCCGAAGGCACCGGCGGCCGGGTCGAAGGCAAAGCGCGAGAGGCCGGCGTCGTCGGCGTTGTTGCCGTCGCCGTCGATGACCTGCAGTCGAAAGCCCGAGGACTCGCCCGTGGTGCTGGAGCGCAGCAGGAGGCGCTCGCCGGTGGAGTCGGTGACGACCGTGGCCGTGACGCCGGCATTCGCGGCGTTGATCTTGGCGGCCACGCCGGAAACGGTGGCGTCGGCGGCCGTGATCTCGATGCCGACCTCGCTGCTGCCGTCCTTGGCGACGAAGCTGCCCGAACTCCAGTTTCCCAGCTGCAGCTTCAGGGTGCCCGTGCCGACCGCGGAGCCCGAAGCGACCGCGGCCGAAGCCGCAGACTGGGCCTTGGCCAGCTGGGAAACCTGCACGCTGAAACTGGTGGCGGACGCACGCGCGCCGTCGGTGATGGCGGCCTTGACGACGGTGGCGTCGGACGACGTCGCTGTCTTGCTGTTCCAGGCGCTGGCGGTCGCGAGCTTGTTGGCGATGTCCTGCAGCGACGCGAACTGCGACTGGAGGGTGCCGTAGGCGGAGATCTTGCTGTCGATGGCGCTCGCGGTGGTCTGCAGCTTGGTCAGCGGAACCTTCTCGACGTTCATCAGCTTGGTGATGATCGACTCCACGTCCAGGCCGCTGCCGATGCCGGCGGATGTGACCGATGCTGCCATTCGAAGTTCTCCTTGATTGCGTCCACCGCCGCCCAGGAATGCAGACGGCAAAAGGGCGGCCAACGGAATTTTCCGCTGGCCGCCTTCTTGTTAAGCGTGCAGGAAGCCCCTGATCCGGTCCCTGCTCCTGCCTTTGCCGACGGCTTACTTCAGCAGCGACAGCACCGTCTGCGGGATCTGGTTGGCCTGGGCCACCATGGCCGTGCCGGCCTGTTGCAGGATCTGGGCGCGCGACAGGTTGGCGGTTTCGGAAGCGAAGTCGGCGTCCTGGATCCGGCTGCGTGCGGCAGAGGTGTTCTCCGCCGTCGTCTGCAGGTTGGACACGACGGATTCGAAGCGGTTCTGGATCGCACCCAGCGTGGCGCGCGAGCTGTTGACCGAGGCCAGGGCGCTGTCGAGCTGCGTGATCGCGGCCTGCGCGCCGGTGAACGACGAGACCGTCAGCGAAGCGATGCCGGTCGTGCTGGTCGAAGCACCGAAGGACGCCGTGGCAGCGATGCTGGCCGTGGCGGTTGCGCCGGCGCCGGCAACGGCGATGGCCGACGAGGAGGTCAGCGTCAGCTGGCCCGACACCGAATCGTACGAAGCGCCGACGCCGGTTTGCGAGGACACGCCGTTGATGGCCGTGGCGAGCTGGGCCGCGCGCTCCTGGGCGCTGCCGGCCGCGGCGATCGCGCCGACGGACGTGCCGTTGATGGTCAGGCCGCCCGCTGCGATGGCGGTGGCGAAGCCGGTCATGCCGCTGGCCGCGACCGAGCCTTCGAAGCGGGTCGTCGTGCCGCCGAGGGCTGCGGTACCGACATTGGCGATGCTGGTGATCGAGATCGTCTGGCCGGCGTTGGCACCGACCTGGAACGCGACGCCGTTGAACGATCCGTCGAGCAGGTTGCGGCCGTTGAAGGAGGTCTGCGCCGACACGCGGTCGATTTCCGAAGACAGCTGCGAGAACTCGGCCTGCAGGGCGTCGCGGTCGACCTGCGAGTTCGTGCCGTTGGAGGCCTGCACCGCCAGTTCACGCATGCGCTGCAGGTTGTTGCCGACCTGGCCGAGGGCGCCTTCGGCCGTCTGTGCCAGCGAGATGCCGTCGTTGGCGTTGCGCACCGCCTGGTTCAGGCCGCGCACCTGGGAGGTCATGCGCTCGGAAATCGCGAGGCCGGCGGCGTCGTCCTTGGCGCTGTTGATGCGCAGGCCCGAGGACAGACGCTGGATGGAGGTGGACAGGGAAGACTGGCTCGCGCTGAGGTTGCGTTGGGCGGTGAGCGAGCTGATGTTGGTGTTGATGGTCGAGGCCATGGTGAGTAACTCCTAAACGGTTTGATCCGGCATCGCTGCCAATGTCGCCAGTGGGCCACTGGCTTGCCAGACGGACCCGGTCGGGGCCGCTGAGTGGTTTTCGGGCTTCTTGACCGCTGTCTTTAGTTCTTTATTTTTCGGCCCGGACCCTAAAGATTGCGCCGCCGTGGCGGACACCCGAGTTGTAACAACAAGGCGGACCGGGCGTCGCCGATGGGCAACAGTTGTTACGGTGAAGACGTTTTCGCCACACATGACCCCGTGCTGGAGCCGCTTCGTTGCGAGATTCTTGCAAGCGGGCGCTCGCCTTCATCTACACCTTTGGTATTCGCTTTTCGTATCCATATGCAACAGCCAATGAATGCTTTAGCGTTCTAATTTCAATATTCGAATACCTTAGTTGTAGGCAAACTGCCCGCCGGCGCGTCGGACAGGGAGACACCCGGAACAGCGAAGTGCCTATTAAAGTTTTTGTTACGAAATACACAATTTGCTTATCGCACCGGGTCCAGAGGCCCAACGGATGTAACTGAAATGACGAGCGAACAGATCCTTGCCGAAATCAAAGAGGCCAACCTCACCTACCTCATGCTGGCGCAAAGCCTCATCCGGCAGGACAAGGCGCAGGCCCTGTTCCGCCTGGGCATTTCGGAAGAGTCGGCCGACCTGCTGGAGACGCTGTCGCCCGCCCAGGTGATGAAGCTGGCCTCGGGCAACATGCTGCTGTGCCGCTTCCGTGCGGACGACAACATGGTCTGGAGCCTGCTGACCAACCACAACGTGCAAGGCCGCGCGGCCAACGACGCGACCACCCGGCTGCACGCCAACATCGTCATGTCGGGCCGCTTCGCCGACGCGGCGTCCTGAGCGCCGACGCAGGAGGAACGACCGTGGCCACGAACAAGAGCGTCCTGAACGAATCGCGCCAGATCGACCGGGCCATCAGCCTGATCGAGATGGGCGCGCGCCTGCAGGTGCTGGAGAGCGAGACCGAGCTGTCCTACGAGCGGCTGCTGCGCCTGTACAAGGAAGTGGCCGGGCGTTCGCCCTCCAAGGGCCAGCTCCCGTTCTCGACGGACTGGTTCCTCACGTGGCAGCCCAACATCCATGCCTCGCTGTTCCAGAACATCCACACCTACCTGTCCAAGACGAGTTCGCTCGAGAGCATCGACCTGCTGATCAAGGCCTACCAGCTCTACACCGAGCAGGTCAGTGCCTGCGCGCTGGAGCCCCTGCTGTCGATCACCCGCGCCTGGCGCCTCACGCGCTTCGTGGACAACGACATGCTGCACATGACGGCCTGCAGCTGCTGCGGCGGCCACTTCATCACCGAGCCGTACGAGAACGCGCGCCACTTCGTCTGCGGCCTGTGCGCGCCGCCGGCCCGGGCCGGCAAGGGCGCCGGAGCGGGCGGCATCCTGCTGCAGTGATTCTGTTCGGCGCACCCCGACCGGAAACCGCGAACAGGGGCCTCTGAGGGCCCCTTTTTCATGGACTGCCCGGCGGCAGATGCAGGCCCAATAGCGTCAACCGCCGAAGCGCCCCCCGGGCCTGAAGCGCCCTCCCCGTTCCTCCTCACACGCCATGTTCGTCATCATCGGTTATCTGGTCGCGCTGGGCTGCATCTTCGGCGGCTACATCATCCACGGCGGGAACATCGCCGTGGTGCTGCACGCCCTGCCCATCGAGCTGATGGTGATCGGCGGCGGCGCCATCGGCGCCTTCATCGTGAACAACCAGCCCAAGGTGCTCAAGGCCACCGTCAAGATGCTGCCCAAGGCGTTCCAGGGTTCCAAGTACACCAAGGCACGCTACATGGAGCTGATGGCGATGCTCTACGACATCCTGCAGAAGGCGCGCAAGGACGGCCTGATGTCGATCGAGAAGGACGTGGAGGCGCCGGCCGAATCCCCCATCTTCCAGGCGTACCCGACCGTGGGCAAGGACCACCACGTGGTCGAGTTCACGACCGACTACCTGCGCATGATGGTGTCGGGCAACCTCAACTCCCACGAGATCGAGGCGCTGATGGACAGCGAGATCGAGACGCACCACCAGGAATCGCACGCGCCGGTCTCGGCGATCGCGCGGCTGGCGGGCGGCCTGCCGGCCTTCGGCATCGTGGCGGCGGTGCTGGGCGTGGTCAACACCATGGGCTCGGTCGGCCAGCCGCCCGCGGTGCTGGGCGCCATGATCGGCTCCGCGCTGGTGGGCACCTTCCTGGGCATCCTGCTGGCCTACGGCATCGTCGAACCGCTGGGCGGCCTGCTCGAACAGAAGTCCGAGGACGGCACCAAGGAACTGCAGTGCATCAAGACCACGCTGCTGGCCAGCATGCAGGGCTACAACCCGACCACCGCCATCGAGTTCGGCCGCAAGGTGCTGTTCTCCACCGAACGCCCGACCTTCAACGAGCTCGAGAGCCACGTGAAGAAGAAGTAGGCGCAGCGCCCGCGCGTCCACATCGCCCACCCCCACCAGGACCTCCCCCATGGCCGCAGCACCGGGCGCCAAGAAGCTCCAGCCCATCATCATCAAGCGCGTGAAGAAGGCCGCGCACGGCCACCATGGCGGTGCCTGGAAGATCGCCTACGCCGACTTCGTGACGGCCATGATGGCCTTCTTCCTGCTGATGTGGCTGCTCGGCTCCACGGCCAAGGGCGAACTGCAGGGCATCGCCGCCTACTTCAACTCGCCGCTGAAGGTGGAGATGAGCGGCGGCCCCGGCGCCGGCAGCACCAGCAGCGTGGTGCCCGGCGGCGGCAAGGACCTCACGCGCTCGTTCGGCGAGGTGCGCAAGTCGGACGGGCGCAGCAACGACCCCAGCAAGATCGGCCAGGACGGCCGGCGCGAGGGCGATCGCGAGATCGCGCGAGAGAGCGCGCGTGAAAGCGCACGGCAGCAGGACATCCGCAAGCTGGCCGCGCTGCGCAGCAAGATCGAGAGCCTGATCGAGAACAACCCCAAGCTCAAGGACTTCCGCTCGCAGATCAAGCTGGAGGTCACGCCCGAGGGCCTGGAGATCCAGATCCAGGACGCGCAGAACCGGCCCATGTTCGACACCGGCAGCGCGCTCGTGAAGCCCTACATGCGCGACATCCTGCGCGAGATCGGCAGCGCACTCAACGGCATCGACAACCGGGTGAGCCTGGCCGGCCACACCGATGCGGCGCCCTACGGCAACGGGGACCGGGGCTACGGCAACTGGGAGCTGTCGGCCGACCGCGCCAACGCGTCCCGGCGCGAGCTCGTCAGCTCCGGCATGGCGGACGACAAGCTCGTGCGCGTGATCGGCCTGGCGGCCAGCGACCTGCTGGACAAGGCCAATCCGATGGCGCCGCTGAACCGCCGCATCAGCGTGACGGTGCTCACGCGCGACGCGGAGGCCCGCATGTTCGGCAATCGGCGCCTGGACGCCCCCGATGCGGTGAAGGCCATCACGGACCAGATCGGGCGCGAGGCGGGCGCGTCGGTCAAGGCCTCGCCCGGCGAGACGGTGCAGGCCATGGCCGGCCCCGAGGCGCCCCAGGAACCCGCGCAGCGCCAGGCCACGCGCTGACCGCGGCACGAGGCCGCGCAGCGCCGCGACCGCGCGCGACCGCTTCGCACAGAAGCTGCCCCATGAATTGGCGCCCTGACGGCCTGCTTATCGGGCTTTAGTCGTCGACACGGCTGCAGACAATGAACGCCGCACCCGAAGCCCAGCATGTCATCCAGCCAGGACAAAACGCTCCCCGCCACACAGCGAAAGCTGGAGCAGGCACGCAAGGACGGCCAGGTCGCGCGTTCGCGTGACCTGTCGCACCTCGCGGTGGTCGGCACCGGTGCGGTGACCCTGCTCCTGCTGGCCCCGACGGGCTTTCGCCACATGCGCGAAGCGCTTGCAGCCGCGCTGCGCTTCAATGCCCACGACGTGGCCGCGCCCTCGCAGATGCTGGAGCGCCTGGCGCACCTCGCGGGCCTGGGCCTGGTGGCCTGCGTGGTGTTTGCCGCGATCGTCGTGGCGGCGGCCATCGCGAGCACCGTGGCCGCCGGCGGATGGATCGCGACGGCCAAGCCCATCACCCCCGACTTCTCGAAGCTGAACCCACTGTCCGGCCTGCGCAACCTGCTGAGCAAGCAGCAATTCGCCAACGTGGCCAAGCTGGTCGTGCTGTCGATCGTCCTCGCCGCCCTGGGGTGGCTGTTCGTGCGCAGCAACATCGACGCCGTGGTCCGGCTGGTGCTGCAGCCCTCGCCTGCCGCGCTGGCGATGGTCGCCGACTGGATGGTGGCCGGCATGGCGCTGGTGATGCTCGTCCTGGTCGCTGCCGCGGTCGTGGACGTGCCGCTGCAGGGGTACTTCCACCGCGCCAGGCTGCGCATGTCGCACCAGGAAGTCAAGCAGGAGCACAAGGAGTCGGACGGCAACCCGCACCTGAAGGGGCGCATGCGTTCGGCGGCACGCGAGATCGCGCAGCGCTCCAGCATCACCGCCGTGCCGCGCGCCGACTTCATCCTGATGAACCCGACCCACTACGCCGTGGCGCTGCGCTACGACGAGGCGTCGATGAACGCGCCGCACGTGATCTCCAAGGGCGCCGACCTGCTGGCGATGAAGATCCGCGAAGTGGCGACGGAACACCGCATCCCCGTGGTTCAGTCGCCGGTGCTCGCGCGGGCGCTCTATGCGCATGCCGAACTGGACCGGCCGATTCCGGCCGCGCTCTACACGGCCGTGGCGCAGATCCTGGCCTACGTGTATCGGCTCAAGGCCGCGCTGCGCGGCGAAGGGCCCGCACCCACCGAACAGCCCGAACCGCAGGTGCCGCCCGAGCTCGATCCGCATCACCTGCCCGCCACGCCTGACGACGGGAGCACCCCATGAACGCCTCCAACCTGCGCGCCTGGCTCGGCACCCAGGGCGCCGTGTTCCACCGCGCGGCTGCGCCGCTCCTCGTCGTCGCCATCCTCGCGCTGATGGTGCTGCCGATTCCGGCCTGGCTGCTCGACGGCTTCTTCACGCTCAACATCGCGGTGGCGCTGATGGTGATGATGGTGGCCGCCTACATGGTGCGTCCGCTGGACTTCGCGGCCTTCCCCACGGTGCTGCTGCTCACCACGCTGATGCGCCTGTCGCTCAACGTGGCGTCGACCCGGGTGGTGCTGCTCGAAGGCCACACCGGCCCCGGCGCCGCCGGTGCGGTGATCGAGGCCTTCGGCCACTTCCTCATCGGAGGCAACTTCGCGGTCGGCCTGATCGTGTTCGCCATCCTGGTGGTGATCAACTTCGTGGTGGTGACCAAGGGCTCCGAGCGCATCGCCGAAGTCTCGGCGCGCTTCACGCTCGACGCCATGCCCGGCAAGCAGATGGCCGTGGACGCCGACCTGAACGCCGGCGTGATCGACGAGAAGGAAGCCAAGCGCCGCCGCGCCGAAGTGGCCGAGGAAGCCAACTTCTTCGGCTCGATGGACGGCGCATCGAAGTTCGTGCGTGGCGACGCCATCGCCGGCATCCTGATCCTGGTCATCAGCATCGTCGGCGGCTTCACCATCGGCGTGCTGCAGCACGGCATGGCGGCCGGCAAGGCCGCCGACACCTACGTGCTGCTGGCCGTCGGCGACGCGCTGGTGGCGCAGATCCCCGGCCTGCTGATCTCGGTGGCCGCGGCGATGGTCGTCTCGCGCGTGGGCAAGGAGGACGACGTCGGCCGCCAGATCGTGCAGCAGCTGCTGACGTCGCCGCGCGTGCTCGGGCTGACGGCGGGCATCCTGGGCCTGCTCGGCATCGTGCCGGGCATGCCGCACGTGGTCTTCCTCGTCATGGCGGCCGTGCTGGGTTACGGCGCGTGGGCCCTGTCGCGGCGCAAGCCGGTGACCGAGGAGGCGGCGCCGCCGGCCAACGCGGCCGACGCCGACGCCACCTGGGACGACCTGCAGCCCGTGGCGCCGCTGGGCCTGGAACTGGGCTATCGGCTCATCGCGCTGGTCGACAAGACGCGCCAGGGCGACCTGCTCGCACGCATCAAGGGCGTGCGCCGCAAGTTCGCGCAGGAAGTCGGCTTCCTGCCGCCGGCCGTGCATGTGCGCGACAACCTCGAGCTCAAGCCCAGCGCCTATCGCGTGACGCTGCGTGGCGTGGTGGTGGCCGAAGGCGAGGCCTTCCCCGGCATGTACCTGGCCATCAACCCGGGCGGCATCTCCACGCCGCTCATCGGCACCGCGACCACGGACCCGGCCTTCGGCCTGCCGGCGCACTGGATCGAGGAGCGTCAGCGCGAAAACGCGCAATTGGCCGGATTTACCGTCGTTGATTCGGAAACCGTGATGGCGACCCATCTGTCACATTTGATGCACACGCAGGCCGCCCGCCTGCTCAGCCGCACCGAGACCCAACAACTGGTGGAACACGTGAACAAGCTCGCGCCCAAGCTGATCGAGGAGGTCGTGCCGAAGGTCGTCTCGATCGCCGCGTTCCAGAAGGTGCTGCAGCTGCTGCTCGAGGAGTCCGTGCACATCCGCGACATCCGCACCATCGTCGAGACGCTGGCCGAGCATGCCGGCGTGACCGCCGATCCGGCCGAGCTGGCGCGCCGCGTGCGCATCGCGCTGGCGCCGGCGATCGTGCAGCAGATCTACGGTCCGGCCCGGGAGCTGGACGTCATCGCCATCGAGCCCGCCTTCGAGCGCCTGCTGATGCAGGCGCTGGCCAACGTCAACGCCCCCGCACTCGACCCCGGCGTGGCCGAACTCTTCACCCGCAGCGCGGCCGATGTGGCGACGCGCCAGGAGGAACACGGGGTGCCGGCCTGCCTGCTCGTGCCGGACGCCATCCGCAGCGCCATCTCCCGACTGGTCCGCCGTACCGCGCCCCGGCTGCAGGTGCTGGCGCACAGCGAGATTCCCGAGACCCACACCATCCGCATCGGGCCCATCCTCCAGGGCACAGCCGCATGAACATCCAACGCTTCCAGGCCTCCACCGCGCGCGAGGCGCTCGCACTCGCACGCGCGGTCTTCGGCGACAACGCGCTCATCCTGGCCAACCGCCAGCTCGATTCGGGCGAGGTCGAAGTGACCGCGACCTCCGAAGAGGCGCTGGGCGAACTCGACGCGCCGCGCGCTGCGCCCGTCGCCGCGCCGGTGTCGGCCGTGCCGCCGGCACGAGCGCCGGCTGCCGCGGCCACGCCGGTGCCGCCCGCGAAGGACAGCTCCATCGCCGCCGACACCGAGCAGCTGGCGATGAGCACGCTCTCGTTCCAGGACTACGTGCGCGAGCGCATGGCCCGCCGGCAGGCCGAGGCCGAGCCCGCACCGCAGGCCCCCGTGCGGCGTGCGGCCACGGCAGCATCGAATGGTGCAGCGGCTGCGGCGCCCACGCCGGCCTTTCCCGCCTCCCAGGCCGCCGCGCCCGCACCGGCGCGCGAGGCGCTGGCCGACCGCCGTCCCCCGGCCGACGAGGCCGACGAACGACCGGCATCGCGCCCGATCGCAGCCATGCCTGTGCAGGCCCAAGCCGCCGGGCCCGACCTGGGCGGCGTGATGGCCGAGCTGCAGGCGATGAAGAGCCTGATGGAAGAGCGCTTCACCACCCTGTCGTGGATGAGCCAGGCCCGCCAGGAGCCGGTGCGCTCCAACCTGCTGCTCAAGCTGATCCGTGCGGGCTTCTCGCCGGCGCTGTCGCGCACCCTGCTCGAGCGCGTGACCCAGGAGATGTCGCCGGCCGAAGCCGTTCGCGACGTCATGGACACCATCGGACGCATGCTGCGCGTGGATGCCGGGCCGGGGCTGGAGCAGGCCGGCGGCGTGTATGCGCTCGTCGGCGCCACCGGCGTGGGCAAGACCACCACCATCGCGAAGCTGGCCACGCTGTGTGCGCGCGAACACGGCGCCCAGAGCGTCGGCCTGATCACCCTCGACACCTACCGCGCCGGCGCCCACGAACAGCTGCGCACCTACGGCCGCTCGATCAATGTCGTCGCCCACCTGGCGCACGACCGGGCCGCCCTGCTCGAACTGCTGGGCCTGTTCGGCCGCAAGAAGCTGGTGCTCGTCGACACGACCGGCGTCGCGCCGCGCGACCCGCGACGCGTCGACCAGCTCGGCATGCTGGACATCCCCCAGCTGCAACGCGTGCTGGTGCTCAATGCTGGCGCCCACGGCGACACGCAGGACGACATCGCCGGCGCGTTCGGTGCCAGCCAGGCCGTGATCTCGAAGGTGGACGAGGCCGTCAAGCTCGCGCCGGTGCTGGATGCGGCCATCCGGCACCAGCTCGTCGTCACGGGCGTGAGCTGCGGCCAGCGCGTTCCCGACGACTGGCGCGCCCCCGACGCCGACCTGCTGGTGCGCGAAGCGCTGCGCAGCAGCGGCCGCACCGCTTTCGAGCCCCGCAGCGCGGCCGACATGGACTTCTTCCTGTCGCCCTCGCAGTGCGCCACCGCCGACTGATCCCGTGGTCCCGACGTCCATGCTCGCCGCTTCTTCCCAGATGTACAACCCCAGAGGCCGACTCGATCGCGAAGCGCTGATCCGGCAGTACGTTCCGCTCGTGCAGCGCCTGGCGCACCACATGATCGCCAAGCTGCCGCCGAACGTGGAACTGGACGACCTGATCCAGGTGGGCATGATCGGCCTGGTCGATGCGCTGTCGCGTTTCGAGGAAAGCCACGGCGTGCAGTTCGAGACCTTCGCCACGCAGCGCATCCGCGGCGCCATGCTCGACGAACTGCGCGAAGGCGACTGGATGTCGCGCGGTTCGCGCAAGAGCCAGAAGCAGATCGAGCAGGCCATGCACCGCCTCGAGCATCGCCTGGGACGCACCCCGCTCGAGTCCGAGATCGCAGCCGAACTGCAGATGCCGTTGCCCGAATACCAAGCCCTGCTCGGTCGCGTGCGCGGCACGCAGCTGGTCTACCTGGAAGACATCGGCGCCAGCGCCGACGACGAGGAGGGTTTCCTGGACCGGCATGTGGCCGACGAGGAAGCCGACCCGATGAGCCTGCTCAAGGACCAGCGCCTGCGCAGCGCGCTGGTGGCGGCCATCGAGACGCTGCCCGAACGCGAGCGCTACATCATGGGCATGTACTACGAGCAGGACATGAACCTCAAGGAGATCGCTGCCGTGCTGGGCGTGACCGAATCGCGCGTCTGCCAGTTGCACAGCCAGTCGATCGCACGCCTGCGCGCCAAGATGCGCAGCCACTAGCCACGCAGCCAACTCCCCAGCCACTCGCTACCGAACACGGGCCGCCGTCCACTGGACCGCGGCCCGTGCTGCGTCTGAGGAGCCGTATCGGTGCTGGAGCGAGGCCGGGTCGGACGGCTTCAACGGCCCGCGGCTCGCCCCCCCAGCCCGTACGCGGCGGTGCCGCGCGCCCCCGGCACCGGCGGCACGCACGTGCGCATGCCGGCCCACCGGCACTGCAAGGAAAGTGGAGGAATGACGCGGCGCTGCGGCGCACCGCATGCCGGGCGTCGCCCGGCAGGACGGTATCAGTGGATGCCGGCGAGCGGCATGCCCTGGCCCGGCACCGAATACGTCGGCGCCTGTGCGGGACGCAGCAGCGACGTCAGCGCCCGGTCGACCATCGCGTTGCGGCGTGCCAGGTGCTCGCGCTGCTGGGTCAGCCGACCGGCGACGCATTCGATGCGCTGGCGGAACGGCAGGTCGAACACTTCGGCCGACAGGGCCGACTCGAGGACGCGGGCGAAGGCCAGGCTGACCTGCCTGAGCTGCGTCGTGGCGCCCTGCAGTTCGAGGGCATCGCCGGCCATCAGGTGCTGGTCGACGGTCTCCAGCTGGGTTTCGACATCGCCCAGCAGGGCCTCGGTGGACAGACGGGAATCGGGCATACGTCAGTTCCGCAAGCGGCTCAGGATTTCCTGGGCGTTGGACAACATCTTGTCGGCGATGGCGCCGGCGTTCACCGTGAAGGTGCCGTCGGCAATGGCGGCTCGCACGGCGGCGACCTTCGCCTCGTCGATCCCGCTGCCGGCGGCAGAGACTTCGAGCGAGCGGGCGGCTGCCGACACCGTCACCGGCACGCCGGCGGCGGTGGTGCTCGCCCCGTCCTCGGGGCGCACGGCCGCGCGATCGGCCTTGACCGGGCTGGTCGCCGCGGCCAGTGCTGCTTCGTTCAACGGTCCGATCTTCATGGGTGACTCCAGCGCCCTTTTCAGGCTATGTCACAGGTTTTCGGCGGGGCCGCGCTCGACTTGAGGACTTTTTTCATCTTCAGAGCGCCAGCCGGACGGTGGTGGCGTCGACCACGACGCCGGAGGTGATGCGCCCATTTTCCATGCGCAGCCGCACCATCTGGCCCACCACGCCGGGCGTGATGGCCTGGGCGTCGGAGGTGACCTCGAAGCCGGAGCCCTTCGCGACGACCCGCACGGCGGCGCCGGCAGGAAAGGCCTGCGCGGCCTTGATCATCGACTGACGCACCGGCTGGCCGGCCGCCAGGGAGCGCGCAGCGACCTGCCCGACCCACTGCGCGGCGTCGCCGACCACCGGGGACACCTCGGCCGCCCAGTCCGCCTCGGCCTCGACCGCGTCGTTGGGACCGAGCACCGTGCCGGCCACCACGTTGTCGCGCAGCACCCAGGCCGGCCCGAAGGCCTTGACGGTCACCGGCAGGAAGACGTTCCACCGGGCCGCGCCATCCACGCAGCGCAGGCCCAGGCGCGAGCGGCCCCACAGGCGGGTGCCCACGGGGATGTAGGGCTCCACGCGGGCGCAGGGCGCAAGGCGCAGGCGCGCATCGAGCGAGCCGACGCTGACTTCCATGCGCAGCGGGAGCGTCTGCCCCGCCTGCGACTTCTCGACCGCGGCGTCCAGCCAGTGCTGCGTGGCGGCCACGAATTCGGGGGTCACTTCCTGGCCGACCGGGGGAATCTCCTGGGCGCCGGCCGGCGCGACCAGGGCCGAGGCGGCCAGGGCCAGGGCCGACCACAGGGACAGGGAAAAGACGGGAGCAGGCATGGCGGGCAGCGCTTTCGTGATGTGGATGCCCTCACCCGCGCGCGAGACCGGCGCGAGCCCAGGACATGGCAGGCACTTTATTCGTCGCGGGGCGTGGCGAAGCGATGAACAGGCGGCAAAAGCCCCCCTTCATCCGCGCTTGCCGGCCGGCGGCGGCTCCCACAATTTCGACACCGCCCAAGCGCCCGCCCGCCCCTGCCATGCTGGACAAGCTCACATCCGCTCTCGACTTCCAGACGAAGGCCCTGGTGCTTCGTGCCGAACGCCAGCAGCTGATCGCCGGCAACATCGCGAACGCCGACACCCCCGGCTACGCGGCGAAGGACATGAGCTTCGCCGACGCGCTGCGCGATGCCGGGCAGGCCGGCGGCGCGCCGGCCGCACTGCGCGCGAGCAGCGCCGGCCACCTCCCCGCCTTGCCGGGAACCGCCGCGGGCGGCCTGCAGCAGGCCGGCTATGTGGTTCAGACCCAGCCGGCCATGGACGGCAACAGCGTGGACCTCGACCGGGAACGCGCCGCGTTCGCGGACAACGCCGTGCGCTACGAGGCGACGTTGCGTTTCATCAACGGCCAGAGCAAGACCCTGCTGTCGGCCATCACGGGGCAATGACCATGTCCATGTTCTCGATCTTCGGCATTTCCGGGAGCGCCGTCAGCGCCCAGTCGCAGCGGCTCAACGTGGTGGCGAGCAACCTCGCCAACGCGGATGCCGTGGCCGGGCCCGACGGGCAGGCCTACCGGGCGCGGCAGGTGGTCTTCCAGACGCTGCCCCTGGGCGGCGAAGTCGCCGCCGCGGGCGTGCGCGTCGATGCGGTCACCGAGAACCAGACGCCCGGGCGCCGCGTCCACGAGCCGGGGCACCCCATGGCCGACGCGCAGGGCTACGTGACCCACTCGAACGTGAACGCCGTCGAGGAGATGGTCAACATGATCTCGGCCTCGCGCTCCTACCAGAACAACGTCGAGGTCATGAACACCGCCAAGAACCTGCTGCTCAAGACGCTGCAGATCGGCCAGTGACCCGCCCCCCGCCATGACCAGCACCACCGCCACGGCCGGCCTGACCGGCACCACCAAGTCCTACAGCATCAGCTCCAGCTCGGACCCGTCGTCGTCCACGGCGCCGGCCACCGGCGCCGGCGAGGCGCAGGACCGCTTCCTGAAGCTGCTCGTCGCGCAGATGAGCAACCAGGACCCGATGAACCCGATGGACAACGCGCAGATGACCTCGCAGATCGCGCAGATCAACACGGTCACCGGCATCGCGCAGCTCAACGACACCATGAAGGCGATGGCCAGCCAGGCCTCGGCGATGCAGATGATGCAGGCCAGCGCCATGATCGGGCACAGCGTGCTGACCAAGGGCAACCAGCTGGCCTTCAGCGATGCCGACACCGCCGTCGGCGCCTTCGACCTGCCCACCGGCGCGACCAGCGTCCAGATCCAGGTCGTCAACGCGAGCGGCACGGTCATCGACACGGTGTCGCTGGGTGCCCTCGATGCGGGTCAGCACGGCTTCTCGCTCGACGCCAAGGGCTACCCCGCGGACCAGAAGCTCAGGTTCAACGTCGTGGCGACCAACGGCAGCGCGTCGATCGACGCCACGGCCCTCATGCACGACACCGTCACCGCCGTGGGCACCGCCACCGACGGTTCGCTCAACCTCACGCTGCAGCAAAACGGCAACACGCCCTACTCCGGCGTGCGCGCGGTGCTGTGACCCGCCTTCCTCCAGGAGCCTTCCCATGAGTTTCCAGCAAGCACTCTCCGGCCTCAACGCGGCCAGCCGCAGCCTCGACGTGATCGGACACAACATCGCCAATGCCGGCACCACCGGCATGAAGGCCTCGCGTGCCGAGTTCGCCGAGATCTACGCCAGCTCGGCCGGCGGCATCGGCGGCACGAACGTCGGCCTGGGCGTCGCCGTGGGCACGGTCTCCCAGCAGTTCACGCAGGGCAGCCTGACCATCACCGGCAACGACCTGGACGTGGCGGTCAACGGCGCCGGCTTCTTCCAGGTGAAGGCCCCCGACGGCTCGACCGCCTACACCCGCGCCGGCAACTTCAAGCTGGACAAGGACGGCGACATCATCACCACCTCGGGCGCCCAGGTGATGGGCTACCCGACCGACACCAAGGGCACGCGCCTGAGCTTCGACACGCAGCCGCTGAAGCTGCCCACCGGCGCGCCGATCCCGGCCAAGCAGACCACCAAGATGGCCGCCGAGATCACGCTCGATGCCTCGGCCGTGGTGGCCTCCACCGCCAGCCCGCCCACGCCGCTGACCAAGTACGGCACCTCGCTCACCGCCTTCGACGCGCAGGGCCTGGAGATCCCCGTCGGCCTGTACTTCCAGAAGACGGCCAACAACACCTGGAACGTCTACACCAGCGTGAACGGCGCCGACCCGGCCGCATCCACGCCCTTCACGCTGACCTTCCGCGCGGACGGCAGCCTGGACCCCGCCTCGACGGTGCCGCCGATCACGCTCACCTCGCCCAACGATCCGGCGCAGACCTTCACCGCCAACCTGGACCTGAGCAAGATGACCCAGGTCAATGCCCGCTTCGCGGTGTCGGACCTGTCGCAGGACGGCTATACCGCCGGCCAGCTCACCGGCATCAAGATCGAGAACAGCGGCATCATCACCGCGACCTACTCCAACGGCCAGACGCAGTCGGCCGGCCAGGTGGCGCTCGTGAACTTCCGCAACGCGCAGGGCCTGGCCCCGACGGGCTCGGGCTACTGGGTCGAGACCGCCGCGTCGGGCCAGCCGGTGCGCGGCGCACCGGGCGAAGGCACCTTCGGCCAGCTGCGCTCGGGCGCCCTCGAGGAGTCGAACGTCGACCTCACCGCCGAGCTGGTGAACATGATGACGACCCAGCGCGCGTACCAGGCCAACGCCCAGACCATCAAGACGCAGGACCAGGTCATGTCGACCCTGGTGAACCTGCGCTGATAGACCTGCTGCGGCACGGCCATGGACCGATTGATCTACACCGCGATGAGCGGCGCCAGCGCCGCCGCACAGCGCCAGGCGGTGCTGGCCAACAACCTGGCCAACGCGTCGACGCAGGGCTTTCGGGCCGAGCTGTCGGCCTTCCGCGCGGTCCCGCTGCGCGGCGAAGGGGCCACGACGCGGGTCTTCACCGTCGAAGCCACGACCGGCCACGACTCGCGCGCGGGCTCGATCGAGCGCACCGGCCGTGACCTCGACCTGGCGGCGCAGGGCCAGGCCTGGTTCGCGGTGCAGGGGCTGGACGGCACCGAGGCCTACACCCGCGGCGGCGCCTTCCAGGTCTCGTCCGAGGGAACGCTGGTCAACAGCGCCGGCCTGGTGGTGCTGTCCGACGGCGGCGCGCCGATCGACGTGCCCCAGGGCGCGCAGATCGCCATCGGCACCGACGGCACGGTCACCTCCAAGACCGACGGCCAGCCCGGCGCGACGCTCGGGCGCATCAAGCTGGCCACCGAGGACGCCGAGAACCGGCTGCAGCGCGGCGAGGACGGCCTGTTCCGCACGGCCACGCAGGAGCCGCTGGCCGCGGACGCCACCGCCCGCGTGGAGTCCGGCGCGCTCGAAGGCTCGAACGTGAATCCCGTCGAGGCGATGGTCGGCATGATCGCCGCCGCCCGCCAGTTCGACCAGCAGATGCGCCTTCTGCAGAACACCGAAACCGCCGACAAGGCCGCTTCGCAGTTGCTGAGCGTGCAGGGCTGAAACCTAACACCGGACCCGAAATGATCAACTCCCTCTGGATCTCGAAGACCGGGATGGAAGCCCAGCAGACACAGCTGGACGTCATCTCGCACAACCTCGCGAACGTCTCGACCACCGGCTTCAAGCGCGCCAACGCGGTGTTCGAGGACCTGATGTACCAGAACCTGCGCCAGGTCGGCGCCAACAGCACCGAGCAGTCGCAGCTGCCCACCGGGCTGCAGCTCGGCCTGGGCGTGCGCACCGTCGCCACCAGCCGCGCCTTCACGCAGGGCAGCATGCAGCAGACCAACAACCAGCTCGACGTCGCGATCAAGGGCAACGGCTTCTTCCAGGTGACGATGCCCGACGGCACGATCGGCTACACGCGCGACGGCTCGTTCCAGGTCGACGCGCAGGGCCGCATCGTGACGTCCTCGGGCCTGCCGGTGGCCAACGGCATCACCGTGCCGCCCACCGCCACCAACGTGAGCATCGCCAACGACGGGACGGTCACCGCCACGGTGAGCGGCAATTCCACGCCGCAGAACCTGGGCACGCTGGCGCTCGCCCACTTCGTCAACCCGGCCGGCCTGGAGCCCAAGGGCGAGAACCTGTTCGCCGAGACCGCCGCGTCGGGCCAGCCCAACGGCGGCACCGCCGGCACCAACGGCCTGGGCACGATCATGCAGGGCTACCTGGAAACATCGAACGTCAACGTGGTGCAGGAGCTGGTGTCCATGATCCAGACCCAGCGCGCCTACGAGATGAACTCCAAGGCCATCCAGACCAGCGACCAGATGCTGCAGAAGCTCGGACAACTGTGATGGCCCCCCGCTTCGCCGCCGCCCTGCGCCCGGCCCTTGCCGCCGGTGCGGGCGTGCTCGCGCTGCTGTGCGCGGGCTGCTCGACCCTGGCCAACACGCCGCAGGTGGACATGCCGGACACCAAGACCCCGCAGGTGCTGCGGACCAACCCGGCCATCGCCCGCCCGAGCAACGGCAGCCTGTTCCAGACCGCCAGCTACCGGCCCCTGTTCGAGGACCGGCGTGCCCGCATGGCCGGCGACACGGTGACGATCAACATCGTCGAGAACGTGTCGGCGAGCCAGAAGTCGACCTCCACGATCGACAAGAAGAGCGGCATCGACAGCAGCATCAGCGCCGTGCCCTTCCTGTCGGCCAACTCCTTCACGCGCGCCAGCGCGACCGCCGGCTCCACGCACAACTTCGCGGGCAAGGGCGGGACCGAGAGCGCTAACACCTTCCACGGCTCGATCACGGCGACGGTGGTCGACGTGCAGCCCAACGGCCACCTTGTGGTCACCGGCGAGAAGCAGATCGGCGTGAACGAAAACGTCGACGTGCTTCGCTTCTCCGGCACGATCGACCCGCGTGCCATCCAGACCGGCAGCGTCGTCAGCTCGACGCAGGTCGCCAACGTGCGCATCGAATCCCGCGGCCGCGGCGCGCAGGGCGAGTCGCAGGTGATGCCCTGGCTCGGTCGTTTCTTCATGAGCGTGCTGCCCTTCTGAGTGTGATTCCCATGACCGGCATGTCCCGATTCCTCGCCGCCCTGGCGGTCCTCCTGGCCTTCGCCGCCGCTCCTGCGCATGCCGTGCGCATCAAGGAAGTGGCGGCCGTGCAGGGCGTACGCAGCAACCAGTTGACCGGCTATGGCCTGGTCGTGGGCCTGGACGGCACGGGCGACCAGACAACCCAGATGCCCTACACGACGCAGAGCGTCGCGAACTACCTGCAGCAGCTGGGCATCACGCTGCCCGACAACCGGGCGGCGCAGCTGCAGCTCAAGAACGTGGCGGCCGTGATCGTGACGGCGGAACTGCCCGCCTTCGCACAGCCGGGCCAGCAGCTGGACATCAACGTCGCCTCGATGGGCAACGCGAAGTCGCTCAAGGGCGGCGTGCTGGTGGCCACGCCGCTGCGCGGTGCCGACGGCGAGATCTACGCGCTCGCACAAGGCAATGTCGTCGTCGGCGGCGCCGGCGCGGCAGCGGGCGGCAGCAAGGTGCAGATCAACCACCTGAGCGCCGGCCGCGTGCCGGCTGGCGCGCAGGTGGAACGCGCCGTGGCCACCGGACTGAACGATGGCGACACCATCACGCTCGGCCTGAACGCCGCCGACTTCCAGACCGCGCGCCGCGTGGCCGAGGCGGTCAACGGCCGCCTGGGCAGCGGCGCCGCACGCGCCCTCGACGGGCGGACGGTGCAGGTGCGCGCGCCGACCGACGCCAACGCACGCGTGAGCTTCATCGCGGAACTGGAAGAGCTGACGCTCGAGCGCTCCGCGCCGGCGGCGAAGGTGGTGATCAATGCACGCACGGGCTCCATCGTCCTGAACCAGGCGGTGACGCTCAATCCCTGCGCGATCGCGCACGGCAACCTGTCGGTGACGATCAGCAGCACCCCGGTCATCAGCCAGCCCGCACCGCTCTCGCGCGGGCAGACCGTGGTGGCCGAGCAGGCCAGCATCCAGATCAAGCAGGAGCCCGGCATCATGATCCAGGTGCCCAGTGCGCCGCAGCTGGCGGACGTGGTGCGGGCGCTGAACGCGCTGGGCGCCACGCCGCAGGACCTGCTGGCGATCCTGCAGGCGATCAAGGCGTCCGGCGCGCTCAACGCCGAGCTCGAGGTGATCTGATGGTTCCGGCGGCCCCTTCAGCCTCGACCGGCCAGGGACTGGCGGCCGATGCGCGTTCGCTCGACGCGCTCAAGCTGGCGGCCAAGGGCAGCGACCCGCAGGCCGTCCGGGAAGCCGCCAAGCAGTTCGAGTCGCTCTTCATGCGCGAGCTCATCAAGAGCATGCGCGAGGCGACGATGAAGTCCGGCCTGATGGACAGCGACGGCGAGAAGCTCGGCACCGACCTGCTCGACCAGCAGTTCGCGGTGCAGCTCGCGGGCATGCCCGGCGGGCTGACCGACGCGATCACGCGGCAGCTCAGCCAGCAGATCCGCACCGCCGGCCCGGGCAGCGCGTCGATGCCCACGCTGTCGCTCGGCGGCGCACTGGGCGCGCGCGTGAAGACGAGCGCGACGCAGGAAGGCTTCGTGGCCGAGCACACGGCCGCGGCGCAGCGGGTGGCGCAGGACACGGGCATCCCGGCCGAGTTCATGATCGGCCAGGCCGGCCACGAGACGGGCTGGGGCCGCAGCGAGATCCGCCACGGCGACGGCAGCAACTCGTTCAACCTCTTCGGCATCAAGGCCACCGCGGGCTGGACCGGCAAGGTGGCCACCATCACCACCACCGAGTACGTCGACGGCGAGCCGCGCAAGGTGAGCGCGAAGTTCCGGGCCTACGATTCCTACGAGGCGTCCTTCCGCGACTACGCACGCCTGATCAGCGAGAGCCCGCGCTACGCCCAGGCACGCGCGAGCACCGCCTCGGCATCGGCCTATGCCTCGGAACTGCAGCGCGCCGGCTACGCCACCGATCCGCAGTACGCGTCCAAGCTCAGCCGCGCCATCAACGCCACCGTGCAGCTCCAACGGGCCCAGCAAGCATGAGTTCACTGCTCAACCTCGGCACCCGTGCGCTGCTGGCCAACCAGATCGCCCTGAGCACGACGGGCCACAACATCTCCAATGCCAGCACCGTCGGCTACTCGCGCCAGACGGCGGTGATGCAGCAGGTGGAGGGCCAGTTCACCGGGGGCGGCTACATCGGCAAGGGTGTCCAGGTGGGCACCATCGAGCGGGCGCACAACGAGTTCCTCACGCGCCAGGCGGCACTGGCGCGCTCGGTGCAGGCGATGGACAGCACCCGTTCCGACCGGCTGGCCTCGCTGGAGGACATCTTCCAGGGCGGCAAGAGCGGCCTCGGCGCGTCGGTCAACGACCTGGTCAACGCCTTTTCCGACATCGCCAGCACGCCGACCGACATCACCGCACGCAACGTGGTGCTGGCCCGCGCGCAGGAGATGAGTGCGCGCTTCCAGAACGCGCAATCGCAGCTCGACGACCTGCAGCACGGCGTGAACGACCAGCTCGGCGACGCCGTGCGCACGATCAACAGCCTCGCCTCGCGCATCGCCGACCTCAACGGGCAGATCCAGCGCGCGCAGGGCGGCGGCCAGCCGCCCAACGACCTGCTCGACCAGCGCGACCTGCTCGTGCGGCAGCTCAACGACCAGGTGCAGGCCACCACGGTGGAGGCCGACGACGGCAGCCTGAACATCTTCGTGGGCAGCCAGGCCCTGGTGCTGGGCACCGGCACCGCCGCCATCGGCCTGCAGGGCGCCGCCAACGGCAGCAGCGCGCTGACGATCTCGCGCGGCGCGGTGACCGTGCCGCTGGACGAGAACACGCTGGGTGGCGGCGCCGTGGCCGGGCTGCTGCGCTTCCAGAACAGCGACCTGGCGGCCGGCCGCAACGGGCTCGGGCGCCTGGCGCTCGCGCTCACGACCGCGGTAAATGCCCAGCACAGCGTCGGGGTGGACCTCGACGGCAACAGCGGGGGCGACTTCTTCAAGCCGATCGGCATTCCCGACGCGCTGGCGGCCTCGACCAACACCGGCAACGCATCCATCGGCGCGAGCGTGGCCGACGCCACCGCGCTGTCGGCGTCCTCGTACCGGATCGCCTTCGGCGCCGGGGGCGCCGTGCAGGTCACGCGGCTGTCGGACGGCAAGCAGAGCAGCTTTGCCGGGCCGCTCCCGATCGTGGTGGACGGGCTGAACATCGCCTTGCAGGCCGGCGCCGCGGCCGCCGGCGACAGCTTCGTGCTCAACCCCTACGCCAGCGCCGCGGGCGGCGTCGCGACGGCGGTGTCGTCGCCGCGCCAGATCGCGGCGGCCAGCCCGGTCGAGGCGCGGGTCGGCTCGACCAACGCGGGCACGCTGGCCGTCGCAGGCCTCGCGGCCTCGCGGCCCGACGCCAACCTGGGCGCACCCGTCACCCTGACCTTCACCTCGGCGGGCACCTTCGACGTGTCGGGCACCGGCACCGGCAATCCCACCGGCGTGGTCTACACGGCCGGCTCGACCCTCAGCTACAACGGCTGGACGCTGACCCTCAACGGCGCGCCCAAGGCCGGGGACACGATCACGGTGCAGGCCGCCAGCGCCGGCTACAGCGCGCTCAACGCGGGCAACGCGACGGCGCTGCTGAACCTGCGCGACCTCGCGACCTTCGACGGCGCCAAGCTCTCGGACGGCTACGCCAGCCTGATGGCCGACATCGGCGTGCGCAGCCAGAGCGCGCAGTACGCGGCCAGCGTGTCGTCGTCGATCGCCTCCAGCCTGGAGAGCGAACGCGCCAACAGCGCGGGCGTCAACCTCGACGAGGAAGCCGCCAAGCTGCTGCAGTACCAGCAGGCGTACCAGGCGTCGGCCAAGATGATCCAGATCGCGCAGAACATCTTCGATTCCCTGCTGCAGGGCATGAACTGAGGTCGCCAGACCCGGAAAGCAAAGACATGGCGGGCTACACCACGCGCATCTCCACCGCGAACACCTACGACAACGCCGTCGGCCAGCTCATGTCGCGGCAGTCCACGCTCTCGCAGCTGCAGGCGCAGCTGAGCGCCAGCAAGCGGGTGCTGCGGCCCAGCGACGACCCCACGGCGGCGGCGCAGGCCGAGCGGGCGGTCACGCGGCAGTCGCGCGTGGTGAGCGAGCAGCGGGCGCTGGAGGTGCAGCGCAACGCGATCACCGAAGCCGAGTCCACGCTGGGCAGCGCCGTTTCCGCGGTGCAGGACTTCCGGACGCTGGTGGTGCAGGCCGGCAACGGCGCGCTCTCGGCCACCGACCGGGCCAGCATCGCCCAGCAGCTCGTGACGCTGCGCGACCAGATCCTCGGCTATGCCAACACCAAGGACAGCAATGGCCTGCCGCTGTTCGCCGGCCTGGGCAGCACGGCCACGCCCTTCGTCGACAGCGGCGGCGTGAGCTTCGACGGCATCCCCGGTCAGGCCGGCTCGTCCGACGTCGGCGTGCCCGGCTCGCTGGACGGCTTCGCGACCTGGATGGACGTGCCCACGGGCAACGGCGTCTTCACCATCGCCCAGACGGGCACGGCCGCCAACGTGTCCACCGACGCCGGCCAGGTGCGCTCGCCGGCGGCGCTGACCGGGCACAGCTACCGCATCCAGTTCAACACCGGCGGCGGCGCCACGACCTACGACGTGCTCGACCTGAGCACCGGCACCGCGGTGCAGAGCGCCCAGCCCTACACGCCCGGCCAGTCCATCGCCTTCGACGGCATCTCCTTCACCGCCAGCGGCACGCCGGCGGCGGGCGACGCGCTGACCATCGCGCCGAGCACGCGCACCAGCCTCTTCAACGTGCTCGACCAGGCGATCGCGGCGGTGCGCGACGGCAGCGGCGCGGCGCTGACACAGGGCACGACGCAGGCGCTGGCCCAGATCGACGCGGGCATGGCACGCCTTTCGGCCTCGCGCGGACGCGCGGGCGACCTGCTCAACCAGGTCGACAACATCGCGACACGCCAGGAGTCCCGCTCGGTGCAGCTCGAGGCCGACCGCTCGCGGGCGGAGGACCTGGACGTCGTGAAGGCGCTGTCGGACTTCCAGACGCAACAGACCGCGTACTCGGCGGCGCTCGGCTCGTACGCGCAGATCCAGAAGCTGTCCCTCTTCAACTTCATCACCTGATCGTTCGCGATGGCCCAATCGGTCCTCGGCAGCGTTGCGCTGCATTACCGTGCGCTGTGGTCCAAAAAGCGCCAGCTGGCCGGCGTCCAGCTGTTCGTCGAGGAGGTGTCCCCCGGCGCCGAGGGCAGCCACCTGCTGCGCACGCTGTCTGAGTTGTGGTCGGGCGAGTCGCCGTCGGTGCTGCTGTCGGCCAGGCACCCGCAGCTGCTGCAGGAACTGCTGGCCCATGCGGGCGCGCAGGACCCGATGATCGAGGTGCCGGGCCGCTGGCTCGCGCAGGGCGCCCTGCTCGGCGCGGTGAATGCGGCGCACGAGCACGGTGCGCGGCTCGTCGCTTCGGGCTCGCCGTCGGAGCTGCGCGCGCTGGGCGGTGCGGCGCGCGCCTTCGACCGCCAGTGCGTCCAGCTCGGCACCGAGGATGCGGCGCTGGCCCTGCGGGCGTCGATGCAGGCGCGCGAGGACGCGGCGCGAGGCCGCTTCGGCTCGACCGCCGCCGCCAGCCCCGTGCCTGCCGGCAGCCTGGTCGCCGGTGCGGCCGGACGGGCGCTGGTGGAACATGCGCTGGACCAGCAGGGCGCATGGGCGGTGGCCGGCTGGCCGGCCGAGGACATCCTGCACCGCTTCAACGGCCACCCGGTGCCTCCCACGCGGCGCGCGATCCTGCGCGTGATGAGCGCCCTCGACCAGGAACAGTCGCTCGACCGCATCGAGTACCTGCTGGCGCAGGAAGCCACGCTCGCCTACCGGCTCCTGGCCTACCTCAACTCCGCCGGACTGGGCCTGCGCAACGGCGTCGCCTCGCTGCGGCACGGCGTGATGATGCTGGGCTACCGCACGCTCAACGGCTGGCTCGCCGAGCAGCTCACGATGGCCAGCGAGGACCGCGACCTCGACCCGGTGAACCTCGGACTCGGCCTGCGCGCCGCGCTGGCGGCCGAACTCATGGACGCCGGCGTGGAGGACGAGCTGCGGCACGAGGTGTTCCTCACCGGCATGCTGTCGCAGATCGACGCGCTGCAGGGCCAGACCCTGCGCGCCCTGCTCTCGCGCATTCCGCTGCCGGAACGGGTGCCCGATGCACTGGTCCGCGGCACCGGCCCTTACGCCGCCGTGCTCCGGCTGGCGCAGGCGATGGAGCGCGATCCGTCGCACTCGTTGATCAACCCGACCGAGGCGGCCGGCCTCACGCTGGAAGAGTCGAACCGGGCGCTGCTGCGGGTGCTGAGCGCCGCATCGACGTCCTGACCCGGCTCAGGGCACGCTGCGCAGCGCGCCCACGCTTTCCATCGCGTTCCCTCGCCATCGCCGGCCAGGGCGGCGCCCCGGGGGCCGCCGCCTACCTCGCGCCCAGGCCCTCGACCTCGTCGGCCCACACGAGCGCCTGCAGGTGCGCCCAGTTGACCTGGTGGTTGGACAGCTGCAATTCCCCCGCGGCCTGCGCGAAGGCCACCTCGTCCCCGCTTTCGCAGGCCTTGGCCAGTTCGAGAAAGGGTGCGAAGGGCCCGCTCTTGTCCAGCAAGGCCCGGCTGACGTCGGCCGGCAGGTTCATGGAGGCCACGGCCTCGGCCATCGGCACGCCGACCAGCGTGTCGAGCATGGAGAACAGGCCGACGAGGAAGGCGTCGTCGCAGGCTTCGGGCGGCAGCAGGTCGGTGGCCAGCAGTTCCATCAGGCGGGCGCGCACCACCGCCGTGCTGCCGGCCGCCGGCGCGGCGCCGCCGGCACGCGTGCTGGTCATCAGGAGCGCAGCCCATCGGAACAGGCGGTTGAAGCCCAGGATCATCACCGCGTGGCGGAAGGAGGTGATCTCGGTGCTCAGCCCGAAGCCGCAGGAGTTGATGAAGCGCAGCAGCTTGAACGACAACGTCGGATCGTGCTTGAGGAAGGCCTCGATCTCCGAGACCTCCGCCTCCGTGCGCACCAGGTTCATCAGGCGGATCACCGCGTGCTGCGAGGCCTGCACGCCGCCGTCGCGGACCACCGTGGGTTGGGCGAACCAGTGCCCCTGGAAATAGCGCACGCCCATCTTGCGCAGCGCCTCGTGCTGCTCGCCGTCGCGCACGTTCTGCGCCACGATCTCGGCCTTGGAGCGCTCGCGCGCCGCCCGGATGGTGCGCTCGATCCACTGGGCATCGAGCTGCTGCAGGTCCAGCATGATGTAGGACACCAGGGGCAGCCAGCTCGCGTAGGCAGGCTGCAGCACCCGGTGGTCCAGCGCCAGGCGGAAGCCGTCCTTGCGGGCCTTCAGGAGGATGTCGCGCCGGATGGCCACGCCCTCCTTGGTCAGCGATTCGTCTTGCGGGATCTGCAGCACCGCCTTGTTCGGATCGAGGATGTCGAGGTGGCCGTCGGCCATGATCTCGAAGCTGCAATGGACGAACACGTTCTTGCTGCCGGCCAGCGCCTCCGAACCCGTTTCGGACAGGGCCTCGAACAGCATGGCGTTGTCGTTGGCCGCCGCCCGCGGGCGCTCGAACAGCGCATAGCCGACGATCTTGCGGCTGGCATCCACGATGGCCTGTCGGGAGATGGCCGCACCCGGCCGTTCGGCGGTGGTTTCGGCGGCGGTGACGGAGGTCGTCATGGTGGTGTCGGCTGCGACGGAGAGCCCATCGGTTCAACGATTCTTCGACCGTCCGGCGCCGAACTTGAGCGCGGCCGGCCGGCCGCCGCACGAAGGGCCGCCGGATGCGGCAGTTGTTGGCAGTCGCGCAGGCAAAGCGCGCCCGACCCCAGGCTGCAAGCGGCACTCATGCCGGCAGGCCGGTGTCGGCCTGGCGCTGGCGCATCCAGGCCTGCAGCGCCTCGCCCGGCAGCGGCCGGGCGAAATGGAAGCCCTGGAACTCGTCGCAGCCGGCCTCGCGCAACGCGTGGGCCTGGGCCGCATCCTCCACGCCCTCGGCCACCACGCGCAGGCCGAGCGTGTGGCCCAACGCCACGATCGCCCGCACGATCGCCAGGTCGCTCGGGTCGTGCAGCATGCGGCCGACGAAGGAGCGGTCGATCTTGAGCTTGTCGATCGGGAAGCGGTTGAGGTAGTTCAGGCTCGAGTAGCCGGTGCCGAAGTCGTCGATCGCCAGCGACACGCCCAGGGCCTTGAGCGAGTGCAGCTGCTCGAGCGTCTGGTCGGCGTCTTCCATCAGCGTCGATTCGGTCAGTTCGAGCTCGATCTGGCCGGCCAGCACCCCATGGGTGTGCATGCACCGTTCGAGCAGGGGCACCAGGTCGCCGCTGCGCAGCTGCACCGCCGAGAGGTTGATCGAGACCGGCCACTCGCCGACGCCACCGGCCCGCCACGCGGCATGCTGCGCGCAGGCCTGCCGGATGACCCAGGCACCGATGCCCTCGATGAGGCCGGCCTCTTCGGCGATCGGGATGAACTCCGAGGGCGGCACCGGCCCGAGCTGGGCACTGTTCCAGCGCAGCAGCGCCTCGGCGCCGACCGGCCGGCCGCTGGCGGCATCGACCCGGGGCTGGAAGTGCAGGCTGAGCTCGTCGCGCTCGATCGCGTGGCGCAGCAGCGATTCGATCTGCAGCCGGGCCTGCACCCGGTCGTTCATGTCGGCGGTGAAGAAGCGCGCCATGTCGCGGCCGGCCGCCTTGCTCTGGTACATGGCGACGTCGGCGTGGCGCATCAGCTCGTCCAGGTCACGGCCGTCCTGCGGATAGAGGGCGATGCCCACGCTGCACGAGACGTGCAGTTCCGTGTCGTCCACCGAATGCGGCAGGCGCACCAGCGGGATGAGCCGGCGCTCGACGATCTGCTGCACCTCGTCGCTGCCCGAGACGCCGTCCAGGATGATGACGAACTCGTCGCCGCCCAGCCGGCTGACCGTGTCGCCGGGCCGCACCCCTTCGGCAAGCCGCCGCGCGACCGAGCGCAGCAGCGCGTCGCCCACATGGTGGCCCAGCGAGTCGTTGATGGTCTTGAAGCGGTCCAGGTCGATGAAGAGCACGCCCACCTGCCGGTTCAGCGGCTCGGCCCGCGCGAGTGCGCGGCCCAGCCGCTCGACGCACAGCGAGCGGTTCGGCAGTTCGGTCAGGACGTCGTGCAGCGCCAGGAAGCGGATGCGCTCCTCGCTCTTCTTGCGGTCGGTGATGTCGATGGAGGTGAAGATGTAGTGCGAGATCGAGTCCGGGCTGTTGCGCACCACGCTGACCACCAGCCAGGCCGGGTACACGCTGCCGTTGCGCCGCCGCACCCGGACCTCGCCCTGCCAGGCGCTGCGCTGCGCCAGCTGCGGCCAGATGCGCGCCAGGGACTCGCCGTCGGGCGCCAGCATGCCCTCGGGATGCTCGCCCACCAGGTCGCGCAGCTCGTGGCCGGTCTGGCGGCACAGCGCGCGGTTCACCGTCAGGATGCGCTGCGACCCGTCGATGATCATGATGCCTTCCGAGGATGCCTCGAAGACCTTGGCCCACAGCTCCAGGCGCTGCTCCATGAACTTCAGGTGGTTGATCGGCGTGAAGGTGGTGAGCACCGCATCGCGCCCCTGGTAGGTCAGGCGCCGCGCCGACAGCACGGCCCACGACGGCTCGGCGCCGCCGCGCCAGCGGACCTCGAACTCGTCGACCTCGCGCCGGTCGGCCAGCTGCTGGAAGAAGCGCGCACGCACCGCCGGCTCGAGCCCGCCGGCCCACGGATCGCCGCTGCGCCCGCCCAGCCACTCCTGGGCGGCGGCGTTGGCGCTCAGCACCTCGTGCCCGGGCACCTGCGTCACCATGAGCGGGATCGGGATCGCCGCCACCAGGTCGCGCTGGGCCTCCGAGGCGCGGGCGCTGGCGGCCAGTTCCTGCTGGATCTGCCGCTCGCGATCCAGCTGCGCGAGCATGTCGTTGAAGCCGACCACCAGGCGGCCGATCTCGTCGCCGCTGGTCCAGTCGGCGCGCAGGCTGTGGTCGCCGGTGCGCCGGACCGTCTCGACGACGGCGGACAGGCGGCGCAGCGGCAGCGAGATCTGCCGCGCCACGTAGAACACGGCGCTCAGGATGAGCATGAGCAGGAAGAGCGCCGTGCCCAGATGCAGCCACATGCGCGAGAAGAAGGCGCTCTCGCGCGCCCGCAGCATGTCCTGCAGTTCGGCGGTCGTGGTGAGCCAGGCGGCGTCGAGCGCGGCATAGAGGTCCTGGCGCACCGTCCCGAAGGCGGCCAGGGAGGCGGCGTCGGCGCCGCTGTCGAGGGCGCGCCGCGCCGCCTGCCGGAACTCGTCGATGGTGGCGGCCAGGCGCTTGCGGGTCGGGTCGAAGCGTTCGGGCAGCGGGCGGCGCGCGGCGGCATAGGCCTCGGCATAGTCGCTCGCCACCGCGGCAGCGACCGCGTCCAGACGCCCTTCCAGGATGAAGTACTGCGTGCGCGAGCGGGTGCGGCCCGCATCGTCCTCGCCCAGGTCCTCCAGGCGGGCGTCCATGGCCGCGCCGAGTTCCAACAGCTCCGGGAAGCGCAGCAGCACCAGCGACATGGTGTAGTAGCTGTCCAGGTCGGGGTCGAGGATCAGGTTGGACTGGTTGCCCACGCGCGTGACCAGCGCGCGGCTGCGCTCCAGGGCCTCCTGCCGCAGCGCGCGGGCGGCGGCCTCGCTCTCGGCGCGCTGCAGCGCGGCGATCGCGGCGCGCAGGGCTTCGCTCGGGCCGCTGCTTTCCATGCCGTCGCCATGCGCACGCTCCAGCGCCTCGAGCCGGCCCGGCGCGGGCGCCGGCGCCGCGGCCCAGCCGCCCAGCGACAGCAGCACCGGGCGCAGGCCGTCGATGTAGGCGGTGCCCGCCATCTCCTTGCGGCCGAAATCGATGGCGATGAATTTCTCGTTGATCAGGATGCCGCTGATGAAGATGACGGCGCTGAGGTCGAGCAGATAGATCAGCAACAGCTTGCGCCCGACGCTGAGCCGGCCGAGCCGGCGTGCCACCAGGCTCAGCATGGCCGCTGTCCGCGCGGGTGGGGCGGGCCGTCGTCGATCGCTCGCATGCCGGGTCTCCCGCCTTCAGTCGAGCCGCTCGGCCCAGTCGAGCGCCCGCACGTGCGCTTCGACCATGCGGTCGCGTGGAATGGCATGGCGCATGGCGAGGATCTCGATCAGGCCTTCGTCGCCGCTCTCGCAGGCCCTGGCCATCGCCAGGTAGGGCGCGAACGCGCCCGTTCCTTCCAGCACGGCCGCGCTCACTTCGGCCGGCAGGCTCACCAGCGACATGGCCTCGGCCAGCGGCACGTCCAGCAGGACGTCCAGCATCGAGAACATGCCGGCCACGAAGGCCAGCTCGGCCTCGACCGGCGGCATGGTCTCTGCGGCCAGGAGTTCCATGACCCGGCCCCGGGTGATCGCCAGCGCCCCTGCGGCCGGCGGCAGGCTGTCCGACGGCGTGCTGGCCAGCAGGATGGCGGTCCAGCGGAACAGCCGCCGCATGCCCACGGTCATCACCGCGTGCCGGAACGACGAGATCTCCAGGTGGCGGCCGAAGCCCGAGGTGTTGATATAGCGCAGCAGGCGGTACGAGAGCGTCGGCTCGCGCCGCAGCACGTCCTCGATCTCCTCCAGTTCCGCCTCGACGCGCACGAGGTTCATCAGCCGCAGCAGCGACGCGTGCGACGCGGCGGCGCTGCGCACCGTGCCGTTGAGTGCCGGGCGCGTGAACCACATGCCCTCGAAGAGCCGCACGCCCGCACCGGCGAGCTGCTCGAACTCGCGGCCGGTGCGCACGCCAGTGACCACCACCTGCTGCACGCCCTGGCGATGCAGCGCACGTGCCACGCCGGCCGCGCGGTCCAGCTCGACGGCCCCCAGCGGCAGGATCGCGAACGCAGCCAGTTCGACCAGGCGCGGGTCCTCGTTGAGCCAGCGCGCGTCGAAGGCCAGCCTGAAGCCGGCGCTGCGGGCCGCGCGCAGGGACGCGAGGTCGAAAGGCGGTTCACCCGAGGGCGCCGCGGGTGCAGGCACCAGTTCGAGCACCACCTTGGTGGGGTCGAGCACGGCCACGGGGCCGTCGGAGCGCAGCAGGTCGTCACTGTGGCAACGCAGGAAGCTCGGGCGGCGCGACGGCGCCAGGCCGCCCGAGGCGTCCGGGAACTCGGGCATGAGCATGCGCGGCCCGCTGCCGGCAGGCGGACCGATGGGGCTGTTGGCGGCCGGGCCCATGGGACCGGCCGGCTGGACGAGGCGGTAGCCCGCAACGGCCACCCGCTCGTCCACCAGAAGGCGCCGCGCGAAGACCGCGCGCGCCGGGCCCGCTTCCTCGCCTGCTGCCCCCGTGCTGCGCGCTGCAACCGACATATCGTTTCCTCGGAGATTGCGAGGCGCGATCGCGCCCCTTCCCAACAGTTATCGGCATCGCCGTTGGGCACTTGAGCCGCCACGAGGATCCGCCGCCCGGCAACCCGCCGGACGGCCCGCCGGGCGCAAGCACGTCCGATGCCACCCTGGCGCGCGGCGACCTCGCCCACCGCAGCGCTGCGCCGATGCCGACACGGAGGCCGCGAGGCCGGTCGATAGAATTCCCAGCCCTTCCACGCACCGGGGTTGCCTTTGTCCGACCGATTCGCCGTCCTGCCGCAGTACCTCTACCCCAAGCAGGCGCTGACCTCGTTCGCGGGCTGGGTCGCGGGCAAGGAGCGCGGCTCGGTCACCACCTGGATCGTGCGCCGCTTCGTCGCCAAGTACGACGTCAACATGGCCGAAGCCGTCGAGAGCGACATCTCGCGCTACGCCAGCTTCAACGACTTCTTCACGCGGGCCCTCAAGCCCGGTGCGCGGCCGATCGCCGAGGCGCCGCTGGTGTGCCCGGTCGATGGCGCGATCAGCCAGTTCGGTCCGATCGCGGGCGACCAGATCTTCCAGGCCAAGGGCCACGCCTACACCACCACCGCGCTGGTCGGCGGCGACGCGGCACTGGCCGCGCGCTTCAAGGACGGCAGCTTCGCGACGCTCTACCTCAGCCCGCGCGACTACCACCGCATCCACATGCCCTGCGACGGGCGGCTCACGCGCATGGTCTACGTGCCCGGCGACCTGTTCTCGGTCAACCCGACGACGGCGCGCGGCGTGCCGGGCCTGTTCGCGCGCAACGAGCGCGTGGTGTGCGTGTTCGATTCGCAGCGCGGGCCTTTCGTGCTGGTGCTGGTCGGCGCGACCATCGTCGGCAGCATGGCGACCGTGTGGCACGGCGTGGTCAACCCGCCGCGCGGCGGCGAGGTGCGCGAATGGCGCTACGACGACGGCGAAATCGTGCTGAAGAAGGGCGAGGAAATGGGCCGGTTCCTGCTCGGCTCCACGGTGGTCATGCTGTTCCCGCGCCCCGCCCTCGTCTTCAACCCGGCCTGGGCGCCCGGAGGCGCCGTGCGCCTGGGCGAAGCCATGGCCCGGGACGAGGTGCAGGCGTCAAGCCCGACTGCTGAAATTTGAGGCTTTGGCGCCACAGACCGCACCAAAGCTGCGCGGCCAGCTATGAAAGTTGTAGCATGAGGCGGTCTGCGATATAGTCGCCGACCGTTTCGCGGCGCACCGGTGGCGCCGGCGCGACGGCCATAAACGACGCGGGCCGCCAGCAGCGACGCCCCTACGAGGAGAGCCTTCGATGAGTACCAAGGAAAACGCAGCCGTCAGCCAGTTGCTGGCGTTGCTCGAAGCCCGTTACGCCCTGCGCGTGCTCTGGGCCTTGCGCGACGGGCATGCGCAGACCTTCCGGCTGCTCCAGGACAGTGTCGGCGGCATCACTCCCAACACGCTCAACACCCGCATCAAGGAACTGCGCGAGGCCGGCATCGTCAGCCACGGCAGCGACGGCTACATCCTCACGCTCAGCGGGCAGGACCTGCTCAAGCGCCTGTCGGACCTGCAGGCCTTCGCGGCCAAGTGGCAGGTCGGCCAGGTCAAGAAGGCGCCGCCGGTGGTGCCGCCCGTCAAGGTCGCCTGACGCACCCCGGCCTGCCGCCGCGCCGGCCGGATCCCCCGCACAACGCCGCGCCGCCCCCGGGGCCACGCGGCGTTCTCGCGCTGGCGGCGGCGCGTGCTCGTTAAACTGCGCGGCCCTCTCCGGCTCGCGTGCGCTGCGCGGGTGTCCGGCCCACTTCCCCCTTCATCCCCAAGGAGCTCCCATGCCCACCACCCCGTCCGGCCTGCAGTATGAAGACACCGTCGTCGGCGACGGCGCCGAAGCCACGCCCGGCCAGCATGTGCATGTGCACTACACCGGCTGGCTCTACAACGACGGCCAGCAGGGCGCGAAGTTCGACTCCAGCCGCGACCGCGGCCAGCCCTTCGCCTTCTCGCTGGGCGCCGGCCAGGTCATCAAGGGCTGGGACGAAGGCGTCGCCGGCATGAAGATCGGCGGCCAGCGCACCCTCGTCATCCCTGCCGCGCTGGGCTACGGCGCGCGCGGCGCGGGCGGCGTGATCCCGCCTAACGCGACCCTCAAGTTCGACGTCGAACTGCTCGACGCCCACTGAACGCCGGGCGCATCCGGCGCCACGCCGTGCAGGACCGCGCCCGCCGTGCGCGGTCCTTTCTCCCCTGTGTGTTGACCCTGTCCATCGGCCCTCGCGCGGCCATTGGAAATTTCTTGCGCGGAGCCGCAAGCCCCGTCTTGAAAAGGGCTTCCAGGCCCCTAGCTGCAAGGCAGCACTTTTTCCACTATTTCAAGACATGTCGGAGCACCAGAACAACCAGCCCGGAGCGGATGCGCTGAGCGGCGCGCCCAGCCCCGAAGAACTCGAAGCCGCCCTGGCGGCGAACACGGCCGACTCGCAGGCCGAACTGGCCGCGCTGCAGGCCAGGAACGCCGAACTGACCGACCAGTACCTGCGCGCCCAGGCCGACGTGCAGAACGCGCGCCGCCGCGCCGACGAGGAAGTGGCCAAGGCCCGCAAGTTCGCGCTGGAGTCCTTTGCCGAGAGCCTGCTGCCGGTGCTCGACAGCCTGGAGGCGGGCCTGGCGGTGAAGGACGCCACCCCCGAGCAGATCCGTGAAGGCGCCGAGGCCACACTGCGCCAGCTCAAGCAGGCGCTGGAGCGCAACAAGGTGATCGAGGTGAACCCTGCCGCCGGCACGAAGTTCGACCCGCACCAGCACCAGGCCATCTCGGTCGTGCCGGCCGATCAGGAGCCGAACACCGTGGTCGGCGTGCTGCAGAAGGGCTACACCATCGCCGAGCGCGTGCTGCGCCCTGCCCTGGTGACGGTCGCGGCGCCGAAGTAAGCCACACGCCGCCCACAGGAAATCCACGCGCGGTCCCTTGAATCGCCCCGGGTTATCCACAAGTTCATCACAACATCATTTCTCGGAATCAGGAGCACAACACACCATGGCCAAGATCATCGGCATCGACCTGGGCACGACCAACTCGTGCGTGGCGATCATGGAGGGCAACAACACCCGCGTGATCGAGAACTCGGAAGGCGCGCGCACCACGCCTTCGATCATCGCGTACCAGGAAGACGGCGAAGTGCTGGTCGGCGCATCGGCCAAGCGCCAGGCCGTGACCAACCCCAAGAACACGCTATACGCCGTAAAGCGCCTCATCGGACGCAAGTTCGAGGAGAAGGAGGTGCAGAAGGACATCGACCTGATGCCCTACAGCATCGTCAAGGCCGACAACGGCGACGCCTGGGTGGAAGTGCGCGGCAAGAAGCTGGCGCCGCCGCAGATCAGCGCCGAAGTGCTGCGCAAGATGAAGAAGACCGCCGAGGACTACCTGGGCGAGCCGGTGACCGAGGCCGTGATCACGGTGCCCGCGTACTTCAACGACAGCCAGCGCCAGGCCACCAAGGACGCCGGCCGCATCGCCGGCCTGGACGTCAAGCGCATCATCAACGAGCCCACCGCGGCCGCGCTGGCCTTCGGCCTGGACAAGCAGGACAAGGGCGATCGCAAGATCGCCGTGTATGACCTGGGCGGCGGCACCTTCGACGTGTCGATCATCGAGATCGCCGACGTCGACGGCGAGAAGCAGTTCGAGGTGCTGTCGACCAACGGCGACACCTTCCTGGGCGGCGAGGACTTCGACCAGCGCGTGATCGACTACATCATCAGCGAGTTCAAGAAGGAACAGGGCGTGGACCTGTCCAAGGACGTGCTCGCACTGCAGCGCCTGAAGGAGGCGGCCGAGAAGGCCAAGATCGAGCTGTCGAACAGCGCCGCGACCGACATCAACTTGCCCTACATCACCGCCGACGCGAGCGGGCCGAAGCACCTGAACATCAAGCTGACCCGCGCCAAGCTGGAAAGCCTGGTCGAGGACCTGATCGAGCGCACCATCGCGCCCTGCCGCACGGCCATCAAGGACGCCGGCATCAGCGTGAGCGACATCAGCGACGTGATCCTGGTGGGCGGCCAGTCGCGCATGCCCAAGGTGCAGGAGAAGGTCAAGGAGTTCTTCGGCAAGGAACCGCGCAAGGACGTCAACCCCGACGAGGCAGTGGCCGTCGGCGCCGCCATCCAGGGCCAGGTGCTGTCGGGCGACCGCAAGGACGTGCTGCTGCTGGACGTGACCCCGCTGTCGCTCGGCATCGAGACGATGGGCGGCGTGATGACCAAGATGATCACCAAGAACACCACGATCCCGACGAAGTTCGCGCAGACCTTCTCCACGGCCGACGACAACCAGCCGGCGGTGACGATCAAGGTGTTCCAGGGCGAGCGCGAGATCGCCTCGGGCAACAAGCTGCTGGGCGAATTCAACCTCGAGGGCATCCCGCCGGCACCGCGCGGCACGCCGCAGATCGAGGTGAGCTTCGACATCGACGCCAACGGCATCCTGCATGTGGGCGCGAAGGACAAGGCCACGGGCAAGGAGAACAAGATCACCATCAAGGCCAACTCGGGCATCTCCGAGGAGGAGATCCAGAAGATGGTGAAGGACGCCGAGCTCAACGCGGCCGAGGACAAGAAGAAGGTCGAGGTCGCACAGGCCCGCAATCAGGGCGAGGCCATGGTCCACAGCGTGAAGAAGTCGCTGGGCGAGCATGGCGACAAGCTGGACGCGGGCGAGAAGGACAAGATCGAGGCCGCGATCAAGGACCTGGAAGAAGCCCTCAAGGGCGAGGACAAGGCGGCGATCGAGTCCAAGACCGAGACCCTCATGACGGCGAGCCAGAAGCTGGGCGAGAAGATGTATGCGGACGCCCAGGCCGCCGCGGGAGCGGCAGGCGCGGCGGCCGGCGCATCGGCTGGCCCGGAAGCTGCTGGCGCGGCGCCGGACGACAACGTCGTCGACGCCGAGGTCAAGGAAGTGAAGAAGGGCTGATTCCGCAGCCCCGAACCGAGGCTGGAGCCCCACAGGGTGCTCCGGCCTTTTTTGCTTCTATCCGCTCTTCCCACCCGGACCGCCCGCTCCCTGAGGCGAACACTGCATGGCAACCAAACGCGACTACTACGAAGTCCTCGGCGTCCCCAAGAACGCCGGCGAGGACGAGATCAAGAAGGCCTACCGCAAGCTGGCCATGAAGTACCACCCGGACCGCAACCAGGGCGATGCGGGTGCGGCCGCGGAAGCCAAGTTCAAGGAGGCCAAGGAGGCCTACGAGATGCTGTCGGACGGCCAGAAGCGCGCCGCTTACGACCAGTACGGGCACGCGGGCGTCGATCCCAACATGCGCGGCGGCATGGGCCCGGAAGGCTTCGGCGGCTTCGCCGAGGCCTTCGGCGACATCTTCGGCGACGTCTTCGGCGGCGGTGGTGGCGGGCGACGTGGCGGCGGCGGCCGGCAGGTGTTCCGCGGCAGCGACCTGAGCTATGCCATGGAGATCACCCTGGAAGAAGCGGCCGAGGGCAAGGACGCGCAGATCCGCATCCCCAGCTGGGACGACTGCGGCACCTGCCACGGCAGCGGTGCCAAGCCCGGCACCAAGCCGATCACCTGCACCACCTGCCACGGCGCCGGCGCGGTGCAGATGCGGCAGGGTTTCTTCAGCGTGCAGCAGACCTGCCCCCAGTGCCGCGGCACCGGCAAGATCATTCCCGAGCCCTGCGCCACCTGCCATGGCCAGGGCAAGATCAAGACCAACAAGACGCTGGAGGTGAAGATCCCCGCCGGCATCGACGACGGCATGCGCATCCGCAGCACCGGCAACGGCGAGCCGGGCACCAATGGCGGCCCGCCGGGCGACCTGTACATCGAGATCCGCATCCAGAAGCACGACACCTTCGAGCGCGACGGCGACGACCTGCACTGCGTGGTGCCGGTGAGCATGACCACCGCGGCGCTGGGCGGCGAGATCGAGGTGCCCACCCTCAAGGGCAACGCGGCCATCGACATTCCCGACGGCACGCAGAGCGGCAAGCAGTTCCGGCTGCGCGGCAAGGGCATCAAGGGCGTGCGTTCCAGCTACCCGGGCGACCTGTACTGCCACGTGCGCGTCGAGACGCCGGTGAAGCTCACCGAGCACCAGCGCAAGCTGCTCAAGGAGCTGGACGAGTCGCTGAAGAAGGGAGGCGACAAGCACAGCCCCAACGACAAGGGCTGGCTCGACAAGGCCAAGGAGTTCTTCAGCTGAGGCACCCTCACCGAGGACGCCGCAGGGGCGCGATGCGAGACCGCATCGCGCCCCTTCTTTTTTTCCATCGTGCCTCGCGGGCGTGCCCAGCTCGACATGCTATCTTTTTCGTAGCACGTCGCGCCCATCCCGCGGGCATGCCCGGCCGGCCTGACCGGCAAATTGCTTTTTCCCCGGGTCAATCAATTGGACCGGGTCGGCGCCTGTGTTCGAGGCCAATTCGTCCGGGCTTATTTCGCGAGGGGAAATGCCGGACAACCGCGTAGGACGCTGGCACGTTATTAATAGCTTGCGCAAAGATATAAGAATTCAGCCGGGTAATTTTCGGCCGGCGCGGGACGATCGCAATTCGGCTCAATTCGTCAGCACACTCCAGCCGCACCCGCAAGACGGCGTGGCCGCCACGCGACAGATCGGGCCTGCTCCGAGGGACGGCAGGAGGGCGGCGCGGTGTCTCCCGAGCCGGCCTGCGCGACGGCTCAAAAAATTCCCTCCGCCAGGAACGCAGAGGCGGCGCGCCTCTTTTGTAACCCGGCACAGCTTTTGCAGGAGCACCAAGGTTCAAGACAGGAACTTTTTTGCAGGGTTGTTCTTCTTAATTTAAAAACAACCTCAAGCAGGAATTTCCTTGGTGCGTTCTTTGCTCTATGCTGAACAAACCAAAGTGCAAAAGGGAGTTTTTTCCGGGTCGAGCTAACTGGCATCACGGAGCACTTCATGCGAGCGATGCGGTCTGCAGGCCACGGAAACCGGTGCCAGCTTTGTCGACTCGTTGGAGATTACCCATGGATGTCATCAGCAACTTCACCGCCCGCTACGAACGCACGCGTGAAGAGGTCCTGTCACTGCAGGAGTACCTGGATGTCTGCAAGCGCGACGCCACCGCCTACGCCACGGCGGCGGAGCGGATGCTGAAGGCGATCGGCGAACCCGAACTCGTCGACACGCGCAACGACTCCCGCCTCTCTCGCATCTTCGCGAACAAGGTCATCAAGATCTACCCGGCCTTCCGGGAGTTCTACGGCATGGAGGACGCCATCGAGCAGGTGGTGTCGTACTTCCGCCATGCCGCCCAGGGCCTGGAGGAAAAGAAGCAGATCCTCTACCTGCTCGGCCCGGTGGGCGGCGGCAAGAGCTCCATCGCCGAGCGGCTCAAGCAGCTCATGGAGCACGTGCCCTTCTATTCGATCCAGGGCTCGCCGGTGAACGAGTCGCCGCTGGGCCTGTTCAGCGCCGCCGAGGACGGAGAGATCCTGGAGAAGGAGTACGGCATCCCGCGCCGCTACCTGCAGCGCATCCTCTCGCCCTGGGCGGTGAAGCGGCTGGAGGAGTACGGCGGCGACATCCGCCAGTTCAAGGTGGTCAAGCGCTTCCCGTCGGTCCTGCGGCAGATCGCCGTGGCCAAGACCGAGCCGGGCGACGAGAACAACCAGGACATCTCCTCCCTCGTCGGCAAGGTCGACATCCGAAAGCTCGAGACCTACGCGCAGGACGATCCCGACGCGTACGCCTATTCCGGCGGCCTGTGCCTGGCCAACCAGGGGCTGCTGGAGTTCGTGGAAATGTTCAAGGCGCCCATCAAGGTGCTGCACCCGCTGCTCACGGCCACGCAGGAAGGCAACTTCAAGGGCACCGAGGGTTTCGGCGCCATCCCCTTCGACGGCATCGTGCTCGCCCACAGCAACGAGAGCGAGTGGAAGGCCTTCCGCAACAACAAGAACAACGAGGCCTTCCTCGACCGCATCTACATCGTCAAGGTGCCCTACTGCCTGCGCGTGTCGGAAGAGATCAAGATCTACGACAAGCTGGTGCGCAACTCGTCGCTGGCCAAGGCGCCCTGCGCCCCCGGCACGCTGAAGATGATGGCGCAGTTCTCGGTGCTCACGCGCCTGAAGGAGCCGGAGAACTCGAACGTGTTCTCCAAGATGCAGGTGTACGACGGCGAGAACCTCAAGGACACCGATCCCAAGGCCAAGTCGATGCAGGAGTACCGCGACTACGCGGGCGTCGACGAGGGCATGAGCGGCGTGTCCACGCGCTTCGCCTTCAAGATCATCTCCAAGGTCTTCAACTTCGACAGCTCGGAAGTGGCCGCCAACCCGGTGCACCTGATGTACGTGCTGGAACAGCAGATCGAGCGCGAGCAGTTCCCGGCCGAGACCGAGCAGAAGTTCGTCGGCTACATCAAGGAGCTGCTGGCGCCGCGCTATGCGGAGTTCATCGGCAAGGAGATCCAGACCGCCTACCTCGAGAGCTACTCCGAGTACGGCCAGAACATCTTCGACCGCTACGTGACCTACGCCGACTACTGGATCCAGGACCAGGAGTACCGCGACGTGGACACCGGCGAGGTGTTCGACCGCGCGGCGCTGAACGCCGAACTCGAGAAGATCGAGAAGCCGGCCGGCATCGCCAACCCCAAGGACTTCCGCAACGAGATCGTGAACTTCGTGCTGCGTGCACGGGCCGGCAACGCGGGCAACAACCCGGCCTGGACCAGCTACGAGAAGCTGCGCACGGTGATCGAGAAGAAGATGTTCTCGAACACCGAGGAGCTGCTGCCTGTGATCAGCTTCAACGCCAAGAGCAGCGCCGACGAGCAGAAGAAGCACGAGGACTTCGTCACGCGCATGGTCGAGAAGGGCTACACGGCCAAGCAGGTGCGCCTGCTGTGCGAGTGGTATCTGCGCGTGCGCAAGTCGTCCTGAGCCACAACCACGGGAGGTCCGACACCTTGGCCATCCTGCAACAGATCATCGACCGGCGCCTGTCGGGCAAGAACAAGTCCATCGGCAACCGCGAGCGCTTCCTGCGGCGCTACCGCGGCCAGATCCGCGACGCGGTACGCAAGGCCGTGAGCGGCCGCAACATCCGCGAACTGGAACAGGGCGAGGACGTCACGCTGCCCCGGCGCGACGTGTCGGAGCCCACCTTCGGCCATGCGGCCGGCGGCAACCGCGAGTACGTGCACCCGGGCAACCAGGAATTCGTGAAGGGCGACCGCATCGAGCGGCCCAAGGGCCAGGGCAGTGGCGGCTCGGGCAGCGGCGAGGCGGGCGACGGCGGCGAGGGCGAGGACGACTTCGTCTTCCGCCTCACGCGCGAGGAGTTCATGCAGGTCTTCTTCGAGGACCTGGCACTCCCCCATCTGGTGCGCACGCAGCTCGCCGAGGTGCCCGAGTGGAAGAGCCACCGGGCCGGCTTCACGAGCGACGGCACGCCCAACAACCTGCATGTGGTGCGCTCGATGCGCGGCGCCCTCGCCCGGCGCATCGCACTGGGTGGCGACGCGCGCAAGGAACTGCGCCGCCTGGAAGCGCACCTGCTGCAACTGCGCGCGCACCCGGAGGCCGGGTCGGCGCTCATCCAGAAGGAGATCCGGGACACCGAGCTGCAGATCGAGGAACTCCGGCGCACGGCCCGCCATGTGCCCTACATCGACCCGATCGACCTGCGCTACCGCAACCGGGTGCGCACGCCCGTGCCCAGCGCCAAGGCGGTGATGTTCTGCCTCATGGACGTGTCGGGCTCGATGGACGAGGCGCGCAAGGACATGTCCAAGCGCTTCTTCATGCTGCTGTACCTCTTCCTCACGCGGCACTACGAGAAGATCGACCTGGTCTTCCTGCGCCACCACACGCAGGCGCAGGAAGTGAGCGAGGACGAGTTCTTCCATGCCACCGAAACCGGCGGCACCGTGGTGTCCAGCGCGCTGGTGCTGATGCGCGACATCATCCGAGCGCGCTACCCCAGCGGCGAATGGAACATCTACGGTGCGCAGGCCAGCGACGGCGACAACTGGCACCAGGACAGCGGCCGCTGCCGCGAGTTGCTCGACGAGACGATCCTTCCCGCCTGCCGCTACTACGCGTATGTCCAGGTGGCCGAGGCCGAGCAGAACCTCTGGCAGGAATACACCCAGCTCGCCGGCATCCGGCCCAACTTCGCCATGCGCAAGGTCTCGAGCGCCCAGGACATCTACCCGGTCTTCCGCGACCTGTTCAAGAAGGAAGGGGTTCCGGCATGAACCCCCGATCCGCCGCTGCGAAAGCGGCTCGTACCGCAGTGCAGAGCACGGAGGTCAGCCCATGAATGCTGCGCACGCCGCCACCGCGACGGCCCACCCGGCCGCACCGCCGGTCTTCGAGCGCGCTGCCGAGCGCCTGCCCAGCCCGTCGGACTGGACCTTCGAGCTCATCGAGACCTACCACGCCGAGATCGCGCGCACGGCGAAGGCCTACGGGCTGGACACCTACCCGAACCAGCTGGAGATCATCACCGCCGAGCAGATGATGGACGCGTATGCCAGCGTGGGCATGCCCGTCATCTACCGCCACTGGTCCTATGGCAAGCAGTTCATCAGCACCGAGAAGAACTACCGCCGCGGCCACATGGGCCTGGCCTACGAGATCGTCATCAACTCGGACCCCTGCATCAGCTACCTGATGGAGGAGAACACGATGGCGATGCAGGCGCTGGTGATCGCGCATGCAGCCTATGGGCACAACAGCTTCTTCAAGGGCAACTACCTGTTCCGCATGTGGACCGATGCGTCGTCGATCATCGACTACCTGGTCTACGCGCGGAACTACATCGCCGAATGCGAGGACCGCCACGGCGTGGAGGCGGTCGAGGAACTGCTCGACTCCTGCCATGCGCTGATGAACTACGGCGTCGACCGCTACCGCCGGCCGCAGAAGCGCTCGCTCGCGCAGGAGATCGCGCGGCGTGAAGAGCGCGAACGGCACCTGCAGCAGCAGGTGAACGACCTGTGGCGCACGGTGCCGCGCGGCAACCTGGCCGCGGCCGAGGCGGCCGGCGCCAAACGCTTTCCGTCGGAGCCGCAGGAGAACCTGCTGTACTTCATCGAGAAGAACGCCGCGCTGCTGGAGCCCTGGCAGCGCGAGGTAGTGCGGATCGTGCGCAAGATCGCGCAGTACTTCTATCCGCAGCGCCAGACCCAGGTCATGAACGAGGGCTGGGCCACCTTCTGGCACTACACCCTGCTCAACACGCTGTACGACCGCGGCCTGCTGGCCGACGGCTTCATGATGGAGTGGCTGTCCTCGCACACCGCCGTGGTGTTCCAGCCGCCGGTGGGCCATCGGGCCTACAGCGGCATCAACCCCTACGCGCTGGGCTTCGCGATGTACACCGACCTGCGCCGCATCTGCGAGAAGCCGACCGAGGAAGACCGTCGCTGGTTCCCCGAGATCGCCGGCAGCCCGTGGCTCAAGACGCTCGACTATGCGATGCGCAACTTCAAGGACGAAAGCTTCGTCGGCCAGTTCCTCAGCCCCAAGGTGATGCGCGACTTCCGCCTGTTCGCGATCCGCGACGACGAGGACGAATCCGAGCTCGAGGTCGCGGCCATCCACGACGATGCCGGCTACCGCACGCTGCGCGAATCGCTCTCGCGCCAGTACGACATCGGCAACCGCGAGCCCGACATCCAGGTGTGGAACGTGGACCTGCGCGGCGACCGCTCGCTGACCTTGCGCCACACGCAGCGGCACAACCGCCCCCTGCACGACGACACGCCCGAGGTGCTCAAGCACGTCGCCCGCCTCTGGGGCTTCGACGTGCACCTCGAAAGCGTGGACGGCCAGGGCCGCACCAGCTACCGCAAGACGGTCAGCCCCAAGCGCGGCTGAACGACGCCCGCGGCCCCGTCAAGCGTCGGAGCTGCGGGGCGAGCGAACAGGCCGGGGCGGCAGCAGCGGCCCCTGCGCGGCAGCGATGTGCTTCTCACCCGCCAGCAGGCGCGCCATGCGCTGCACCCGCTGGCCGGCCACCTGCGTATGGGCCACCAGCGTGCGCCATTCCTCCAGCAGCACCGCGGGCGAAGGATCGTGCGAGGTCCGCAGCAGCGTCTGCGAGACGTCCACCAGCGCGGCGGCGGCAGCCAGACCGGCCGTCAGCGCCTCGTGCGCGGGCGCACCCTGCTGGATGCCCGACGGCGTGCCGCTCACGGTGCGCGCCAGCACGCTCTCGATGGCGAGCAGCGCGCGCTCCAGCGCGGCACGTTCTGACGGTAGCAAGGGCATGGATCGGGTGAATGCGCCGACCACGGCAGGAGCCGTGCGGGATCGGGCGCTGAAGCCGCTGATTTTGACTTATTTGGAAACATTCGTTTCCAAATAAGTCACACTTCGGCCGGCCGCGTTCAGGCGCCGGGAACTGCGAGCTGCGCCCGCTCATCCAGCGCCCGCTGCCGCACATGGCAACCCTCGATGTGGTCGTTGACCAGCCCCATCGCCTGCATGAAGGCGTAGACCGTGGTCGGGCCGACGAAGCTCCAGCCGCGCTTCTTGAGGTCCTTGGACATGGCGACGGATTCCGGCGAGGTGGTGGCTGCCTGCAGGGCTGCCAGCGTCACGCGCTTCGGGCGGCTCGCGCGGTCGGGTTCGAACCCCCAGGCATAGCGCGCCAGCGAGCCGAATTCCTCGCGCAGCTTCAGCACCTGCTTCGCGTTGTTGATCGCCGACTCGATCTTGCCGCGGTGGCGCACGATGCCCGCATCGCCCAGCAGCCGCGCGACGTCCTTCTCGCCGAAGCGCGCCATGCGCTCGGCGTCGAAGTTGGCGAAACCGGCGCGAAAGGCCTCGCGCTTGTTCAGGATGGTCAGCCAGCTCAGGCCCGACTGGAAACCTTCGAGGCAGATCTTCTCGAATAGCCGCCGGTCGTCGGTGACCGGGAAGCCCCACTCGTGGTCGTGGTAGTGCCGGTAGGCCGGTGACGCGGCGCACCAGCGGCAGCGCCAGGCGCCGTCCTCGCCCGCCAGCAGCCCCTCGGGCGGCGCGGCGTCGGCCCGGCTCATGCCGCGGCCCGCCGGTACTGCGCCCACGCCGCCTCGGTGGGCGTGGTGCCGGCGCCGGGCTGCTGCGGCAGCCGGAAGTGGCCGTCGACCACCTCGGCCGGTTCGGTGAAGCAGTCCTTGATCCACGGGATGTATTCCAGCACCTCGCAGGCCGGGTGGGCATAGCTCAGGTGCACGTGCACCTGGCTCATGTCGCCCGCGTGCGGCGCCACCGGCAGGCGGAAGGCATGCGCCGCCTCGCAGACCTGGATCACCTCGGTGATGCCCCCCATGCGCGTGCAATCCGGCTGCACCCAGTGGATGGCCCGCTGCGCGAAGAATTCGCTGAAGGCGTCGGCCGTGTAGAGCTGCTCGCCCAGCGCGACCGGAATGTGCGTGCTGCGCGCGAGCTGTGCGTGGCCCTTCACGTCGTCGTGCCACAGCGGCTCCTCGAACCAGAACACGTCATGCGGCGCCGCGCCGCGGCAGAAGCGCAGGCAGCTCGCCAGGTCCCACTTGCCGTTGCCGTCGACGGCCAGCGTCACGTCGGGGCCGATGGCCTCTCGCACGGCAGCCAGGCGACGCAGGTCGCGCTCGACGGTGGAGCCGACCTTGATCTTGATGCCCGTGAAGCCCTGCTCCACCGCGCGCCGCGCGCCTTCGACCAGCTTGTCGTCGGCGATGCTCAGCCAGCCGATGTCGGTGTTGTAGGCGCGGACCTTGTCGCGCACCTGGCCGCCGAGGAGCTTCCACAGCGGCACGCCGGCCGCCTTGGCCTTGAGGTCCCACAGCGCGATGTCGATGGCGGCCAGCGACAGGGTCGTGATGCCCGCGCGGCCGATCCACTGAAGCGCCGGATCGCGTGCCAGCTTGCGCCACAGGCGGTGCACGTCGTTGGCGTCCTCGCCCACCAGCAGCGGCGCGTGGCAGGTCTCGATGCAGCGCGTGATCAGCTGGTCGCTCGGCAGGTGCGCGTGCGTGCCGGTGAAGCCGTAGCCCGACAGGCCATCCTCGGTGTCGATCTTCGCGCCGACCACGCCCCAGTGCGTGATGGTGTGCGTGCTGTCGGCGATCTGCGAGCCCGTGACCGGCACGTGCAGGATGAAGGGGGTGACCGAACGAATCTTCACGGCGCCTCCTCAGCCGGACACCTGCACCAGCGCCTCGATCGCGAGCGGGTAGCCCTTCACGCCCAGCCCGACGATGATGCCGCGGGCCGCCGGCGAAATGTACGAGTGGTGGCGGAACTCCTCGCGCGCATGCACGTTGGAGATGTGCAGTTCGATGAGCGGCACGCTCGCGCCCTTGATCGCGTCGTGCAGCGCGATCGAGGTGTGGGTGTAGGCGCCGGGGTTCATCACCACGCCGAGCATGGCGCCCGCCGCCACGTCGCGGCCGGCCTCGTGGATCCAGTCGATGAGCTGGCCTTCCCAGTTCGACTGGCGGCACTCGATCGCGACACCGAGTCGTGCGCCCGCTTCCTGGCACATGCGCTCGACATCGGCCAGCGTCTCGTGGCCGTACTGCGCGGGTTCGCGCGTGCCGAGCAGGTTGAGGTTGGGGCCGTTGAGGACGAGGATCTTTTTCATGCGGGTGACTCGGGATGCGGGTCGGGCATCTTAGAACGCGGCGGCTTGCCAATACTCCCCCGGGGTATACACTGCGGTGCATGCCGCACTCCCCTGCCGAGAAGAAGAAAGCGCTGCTGCGCGTGCGCCGAATCCGCGGCCAGGCCGACGCGCTGGAGCGCGCGCTGGAAGCGGGCGCCGAATGCGGCGCCGTGCTGCAGCAGCTCGCAGCGATCCGCGGCGCCGTCAATGGGCTGATGTCCGAGGTGCTCGAATCGCACATCCGCGAGGAGTTCGGCCCGCCTTCGGGCAGCGACCCGCGCCACGCCGAGCGCGTGCGCGACATGACGTCCCTCGTCCGCACCTACCTGCGCTGACCCTTCACCACCCCCATCCAGGAGCCCTCTCATGAAATCACGTGCCGCCGTCGCCTTCAAGGCCGGAGAACCCCTGCAGATCGTCGAGATCGACGTCGCCCCGCCGAAAAAGGGCGAGGTGCTCATCAAGATCACCCACACCGGCGTGTGCCACACCGATGCCTTCACGCTGAGCGGCGACGACCCCGAAGGCCTGTTCCCCGCGGTGCTGGGCCACGAAGGCGCGGGCATCGTTGTCGAGTGCGGCGAGGGCGTGACCAGCGTCAAGCCCGGCGACCACGTCATTCCGCTGTACACGGCCGAGTGCGGCGAGTGCCTGTTCTGCAAGAGCGGCAAGACCAACCTGTGCGTGGCCGTGCGCGCCACGCAGGGCAAGGGCGTGATGCCCGACGGCACCAGCCGCTTCAGCTACAACGGCCAGCCGGTCTACCACTACATGGGCTGCTCGACCTTCAGCGAATACACCGTGGTGGCCGAGGTGTCGCTCGCAAAGATCAGCCCCGACGCCAACCCCGAGCAGGTCTGCCTGCTGGGCTGCGGCGTGACCACCGGCCTGGGCGCCGTCAAAAACACAGCCAAAGTGCAGGAAGGCGATTCGGTCGCCGTGTTCGGCCTCGGCGGCATCGGCCTGGCGGTGATCCAGGGCGCCAAGCTGGCCAAGGCGGGCCGCATCATCGCCGTCGACACCAACCCGTCGAAGTTCGAACTCGCCAAGACCTTCGGCGCCACCGACTGCGTCAACCCCAAGGACTTCGACAAGCCGATCCAGCAGGTGATCGTCGAGATGACGACCTGGGGCGTCGACCACTCCTTCGAATGCATCGGCAACGTCAATGTGATGCGTGCCGCGCTCGAATGCGCGCACCGCGGCTGGGGCCAGTCGGTCGTCATCGGCGTGGCCGGCGCAGGGCAGGAAATCTCCACCCGCCCCTTCCAGCTCGTCACCGGCCGCAAATGGCTGGGCACCGCCTTCGGCGGCGTCAAGGGCCGATCGCAACTGCCGGGCATGGTCGAAGACGCGATGAAGGGCGACATCCAGCTCGCGCCCTTCGTCACCCACACGATGCCGCTGACCGGCATCAACGAGGCCTTCGACCTGATGCACGAGGGCAAGTCCATCCGCTCCGTGGTGCACTACTGATTCGCGCACACTCGGTGCCATGACCAACGCCCCCGCCATCGCCCCCTCGCTCGGCACGCTCCGCCGCGTGCGCGCCGGCGTGCTCGACGTCGCCTTCTGCGAGAGCGGGCCGGCCGACGGCACACCGGTGCTGCTGATGCACGGCTTCCCCTACGACGTGCATGCGTACGCCGAGGTGGCGCCGCAGCTGGCGGCGCAGGGCTGCCGCGTCATCGTGCCCTTCCTGCGCGGGTACGGGCCGACCAGCTTCGTCGATGCGGCCACGCCGCGTTCGGGCGAGCAGGCCGCCCTGGGCGCCGACCTGCTCGCGCTGCTCGACGCGCTGGCGCTGCCGCGCGCGGTGCTGGCCGGCTACGACTGGGGCGGGCGCGCCTGCTGCATCGTCGCGGCGCTGTGGCCCGAGCGCTGCACAGGCCTGGTGTCGCTCAACAGCTACAACATCCAGCACATCGCCTCGGCGATGACGCCGGCAGCGCCCGAGAACGAGCTGCGCTACTGGTACCAGTACTACTTCCACGGCGAGCGCGGCCGCGCCGGCCTGCAGGCCAACCGCGCCGAACTGTGCGAGCTGCTGTGGCGGCTGTGGTCGCCCACCTGGCGCTTCGACGCGGCCACCTACGCGCGCACCGCAGCCGCCTTCGACAACCCGGACTTCGTCGACGTGGTCATCCACTCGTACCGCCACCGCTTCGGCCTGGTGCCCGGCGACCCGGCCGTGGCGGGCATCGAGGCGCAACTGGCGCTGCAGCCCCCCATCGCCGTGCCGGCGGTCACCCTCGACGGCGCCGACGACGGCGTGATGCCCATCGGGGGCAGCGCGGCGCACGCCCACCACTTCACCGGCCCGCACGTGCACCGCGTGGTGCCCGGCGCCGGCCACAACCTGCCGCAGGAGCAGCCCGAGGCCTTCGCCCGCGCCGTGCTCGACCTGCTGCGGCCCGAGACCTTCGACCAGCCATGAGCGATACCGCCGCTTCCCTCCAGACCCTCTCCTCGCATGCCTGCTTCGGCGGCACGCAGCAATTCTTCTCGCACGATTCGCGCGAGATCGGCCTGCCGATGCGCTTCTCGGTCTACCTGCCGCCGCAGGCGCAGCAAGGCCCGGTCCCCGCGTTGCTCTTTCTGGCCGGCCTGACCTGCAACGAAGAGACCTTCATGATCAAGGCCGGCGCGCAGCGTTTGGCGGCCGAGCATGGCATCGCCCTCGTCGCGCCCGACACCAGCCCGCGCGGCGCTGCGGTCGAGCAACTGCCCGGCGCCACCGAGAGCTGGGACTTCGGCATCGCCGCCGGCTTCTACCTCGACGCCACCGCCGAGCCCTGGGCCGGGCATTTCCGCATGGAAAGCTGGATCGTGCAGGAGCTGCTGCCGCTGGTGGCCCACCAGTTCCCCATCGACGCACAACGCATCGGCCTCTTCGGCCACTCGATGGGCGGGCATGGCGCGCTCACGCTGGCACTGCGGCACCCGGGGCGCTTTGCTTCGCTCTCGGCCTTCGCGCCCATCTGCGCGCCCAGCGAGTGCCCGTGGGGCGAGAAGGCCTTCGGCCGCTACTTCGGCACCACCGAAGACGGGCGCGCCCAATGGCTGGCCCACGACGCCGCGGCGCTCATGCAGTCGCAGACGGCCGCGCCCTACCCCGAGGGCATCCTGGTGGACCAGGGCCTGGCCGACAAATTCCTGGCCGAGCAGTTGCACCCGGAGCGGCTGGAGGCCGCCTGCGCCGCCGCGGGCCAGCCGCTGACGCTGCGCCGCCACGCCGGCTACGACCACGGCTACTACTTCATCCAGAGCTTCATGGCCGACCACGTCGCGCACCACGCGCGCACGCTGTGCCGCTGATGGCCTTCGATTCCGCTGCCTGCCGCAAGCGCCCGGTGCGCGCGGCGGCCGATTCGTGGTCCTGACCCGCATGGCGCTCGCCGACTTCGACCGCCTGCAACTGCGCGCCTGGAGCGGCGGGCGCATGGAGCAGTTCGCCCTTGCCGGCATCTGGCGCCGCGCCTGGAGCGCGGCGCAAGGGCACGAGGCCCCGCACATCGCGCCCATCGGCCACTGGCTGGCGCGGGTGGAGGCGGAATTCGTGGCCCCGGCCGAGGTCCACATCGCCGAGCGCGGCGGCCAGCCGCTCGCCTTCATGGTGATGCTGCCGGAGCGAGCCTACGTCGCCCAGTTGTACGTCGACCCGCACCGCCACGGCCAGGGCCTGGGCCGGCGCCTGCTCGACGTGGCCTGCCGGCGCATGCCAGCCGGCTGGCGCCTGCATGTGGCCACGGCCAATGCCGCGGGCCAGCGCTTCTACGAGCGCTACGGGCTCCAGCGCGGCGCAGTCGACCGCCACCCGGCCACCGGCCGCGAACGTGTGGCGTTCGGCTGGCGCCCCACCGGCGACGGGGCGACGGGCGAATGAGCGAGCCGCCCCGCACTCCCGAGGCGCCGGCCCCGCGCCCTCGCCCGCCGGCGCCCGCCGTTCCCACGCGCGACGAGATCGCGCTGCTGCCCCAGTTCGAAGGCCTGCCGCTGGGCGCCATCTCGGTCGTGCGCACGGCCGCCGATGCGGCTCGCGCGCGCGACGCGTTGCTGGCTGCCGGCGTGTGCGGCTTCGACACCGAATCGAAACCCACCTTCCGCAAGGACGAGGTCAACACCGGCCCGCACGTCCTGCAGTTCGCCACGCGCGAGCACGCCTGGCTGTTCCAGACGGCGCACACCGACGGCCTGCCCGTGGCCGCCGAACTGCTGGCGTCGACGGCGCTCGTGAAAGTGGGATTCGGCCTCGACACCGACCGCACACTGATCCGCAAGCGGCTGGGGGTCGAGCCTGCCGCCGTCATCGACCTGGACCATGTCTTTCGCCGCCGCGGCCACCGCCAGTCGGTGGGCGTGAAGAGCGCCGTCGCCCTCGTGTTCGGCCAGCGCTTCGTCAAGTCGCGCAAGGCGACCACCTCCAACTGGGCCGCCGCACGGCTGACCGAGGCGCAGCTGCGCTATGCGGCCAACGATGCGTATGCGGCGCTGCGGGTGCACGAGGCCATCTCCGATTCGCCCAGCACCCGCTGACCGCTTCGCGCCCAGGGCGGCGATGGGGCCACTCCCGGGCGGAGAACGAAGCGGCCGCCACGTTGCCACAATGGTCGGCCGCGCGCCGAAGCGCCGTACATCTGAAGGACACCATGAACACTGCTGACAAGAAAAGCGATTTCGGTTTGATCGGCCTGGCCGTGATGGGCCAGAACCTGGTGCTGAACGTGGAAAGCCGCGGCTTCCAGGTCAGCGTCTACAACCGCACCACCAGCGTCACCGACGCCTTCGTGGCCAAGAACCCAGGCAAGAAGCTGGTCGGCTGCGACACCCTCGAGGCCTTCGTGCAGAGCCTGGCCAAGCCGCGGAAGGTCATGGTGATGGTCAAGGCCGGCGCACCGGTCGACCAGGTGATCGAGCAGCTGATCCCGCTGCTGGAGAAGGACGACATCGTCATCGACGGCGGCAACAGCCTCTACACGGATACCGAGCGGCGCGACGCCTACCTGTCGGGCAAGGGCCTGCGCTTCATCGGGGCCGGCGTGTCGGGCGGCGAGGAGGGGGCGCGCAAGGGCCCGGCGATCATGCCCGGCGGCCCGGCCTCGACCTGGGAAGTGATGAAGCCGATCTTCGAGAGCATCGCCGCCAAGGTCGACGGCCAGCCCTGCGTCATCCACATCGGGCCCGGCGGCGCGGGGCACTACGTGAAGATGATCCACAACGGCATCGAGTACGGCGACATGCAGCTCATCTGCGAGGCGTACGCGCTGTTCAAGGCCGCGGGCTTCACGACCGACGAGATGGCGGCCGTCTTCGACCAGTGGAACGAAGGCGACCTGCAGAGCTACCTGATCCAGATCACCGGCAAGGCGCTGGCGCAGAAGGACCCGGAGACCGGCAAGCCGCTGGTCGACGTGATCCTCGACAAGGCCGGCCAGAAGGGCACGGGCCAGTGGACGCTGATCAACGCGGCCGAGCAGGCGGTGGTGATCAGCACCATCAACGCCGCCGTGGAGGCGCGCGTGCTCTCGTCGCAGAAGAAGCAGCGCGTGGCCGCCAGCGCCGTGCTGCAGGGGCCGGCACCCGCCCTGTCGCTCGAGAAGAAGGCGCTGGTCGACAAGGTGCACGACGCCCTGTACGCCTCGAAGGTCATCAGCTACACGCAGGGCTTCGACCTCATCAAGACCATGGGCGAGAAGCGGCAGTGGGGCCTGGACCTGGGCGGCATCGCGTCGATCTGGCGCGGCGGCTGCATCATCCGCGCGCGCTTCCTCAACCGCATCACCGAGGCGTACCGCGGCGACGCGGCGCTGGCCAACCTGATGCTCGCGCCTTTCTTCAAGGAACTGCTCAACCGCACGCAGCAGAACTGGCGCGAGGTGGTGGCCCTGGCCGTGAGCAACGGCATCCCGGTGCCGGCCTTCAGCGCCTCACTGGCCTACTACGACAGCTACCGTTCGGCCCGCCTGCCGGCCAACCTGCTGCAGGCCCAGCGCGACTTCTTCGGCGCCCACACCTACGAGCGCGTCGACAAGCCCGAAGGTGAGTTCTTCCACACGGAATGGCCTGAAGTGATCGAGTAAGGCCGGATCGCGCTCACGACCATCGAACCGTTCATGCTGAGCCTGTCGAAGCGCCGCACGGCTTGACGCAATGCGGTCAGGCCGACTTGCCGCGGCCACGCGCGGACTTGCGCGCGCCGCCGGGCGTGCCGCGCGGCGCGGGCGCCGGCGCCACTGCGGCCGCCTGCATCTGCTCGAGGGCCGCGAGCGCGTCCACCCGCGCCATGAAGCGGTGCAGGCAGCCGGGCGCGACCTCGCGCATGAGCGTGAGCGAGCGGTGCAGCAGGTGCTGCGAATTGAGCGGCCCGGGGTTCTCGGGCAGCGCGTCGACCGACTGCGTGAGCCGCCGCTCGGCGCTCAGGCCGGCCCAGACACGCCGGACGTGCGCGAGCACCCGCGGCTCGGGCATGGCGGCGAGGCCCGCACCCGGCGGGCTGGGCAGGGGCGCTTCGCCGCGCGCCGCCGCCTGTGCGGCCAGCCGCGCCGTCAAGGCGCCGAGGCCGCCGTCCTGAACGTCGTCCGCCTGTGGCGCGGCGGCGGCCACCGCCGTCGGATCGAGCTCGGCCATCAAGGCGCGAATCCGGGCATCGATGCGCTCCCGTGCCTCGTCCTCGTACCGCAACGCGCGCCGCGCCATCGCGGCCACGAGGCCGAAGCGCAGCGGCTGCGCGACGTCGACGCCGGCATGGCGCAGGCGTTCGAGCGCGGGCGCGTGGTCTTCAGCCACGGGTCGGCGTTGCGGCCTTGGCAGGCCGCGGCGTCGGCGCCATCTCGACGCGGCGGTTGCGCGCGCGTCCGTCGGCGTCGGCATTGGACGCGACGGCCTGCTCCGAGCCGAAGGCGGCCGCGAACACCGACGAGGACGGCACGCCCTCCTCGATCAGCGCGCGCGTCACGGTGAGGGCGCGCTGTGCCGACAGCTCCCAGTTGTCGGCAAAGGGCTTGTTGCCGCCGCGCACCTGGCGGTCGTCGGTGAAGCCGCTCACCATGAGGATGTCGTCGCGCGCCTTCAGGTAGGCGGCGAGCGGCGCCGCCAGCCCCTTGAGCAGTTGCCGGCCCTCGGGCTGCAGCTCGGCCGAGTTGAGCGCGAACAGCACGCTGCCGCTGATGCCGATGCGGCCGTCGGTCAGCGTCACGCGGCCGGCGGCCAGCGGGCCGGCCAGGGCTTCTTCCAGCGTCTTGCGGCGCTGCACCTCGGCCTGCCGCTGCTGCGTCTCGGTTTCCAGCCTGGCGGCCAGCTCGAGCTGCATGCCCAGGGCGCACACGAGGATCAGCACGAAGGCGCCGAGCAGCCCGGCCATCAGGTCGCCGAAGACGGCCCAGACGGGCACGTCGGACTCGACGCCCGTCTCGATGTCGATCGCGTCCTGCTGCATCAGGCCTCGCTGTCGGCCGTGGCGGTGGCGCCGGTGGCCGCCTGCTCCACACGCACCGGCGGCCGCGCGGCCAGCTGCTGCAGGTCGTCGAGGATCTGCTTCTGCGACAGGATGCTCAGGTCCACCACCTCGCGCGCCTGCGCGACGTAGTAGGCCAGCTGCTCGTCGCTGCGCGCCATGCTCTTGTCCAGCGCACCTTCGATGCGCTGCAGGCTGCCGGTGAGGCGCTCGCTCGCCGAACCGAACTGCTCGACCGCGGCGCCGAAGGCTTCGCCCAGGCTCGCGACCTCGACAGCGCTGCCGGTGACCTGCGCCGACACCGCCGCCAGCCGCTCGCCCTGCGCATCGACCGTCTCGGCAAAACGCCCGCCCTGGGCGTCGATGGTTTCGGCGAAGCGGTCTCCGGCGCGCTGCAGCACCTCGGACGAGGCGCCGACCAGCGCATCGATGGCCGCACGTTGCTCGGTGGAGGCGTGGTTCACGGCATCGAGCAGCGTGGCCAGCGTGTCGAGGATGCGGGTGCGCTCCTCCAGCATCGCGTTGTCGCGCACCATGCTGTCGGACAGCTTCTGGCGCAGTTCGGCAATCACCTCGGCGGCGGCGCGGGGCGCCTGCGCCGCCGTTTCGACCAGGCGGCCGATCTCGGCGATGGTGCCTTGCGCATGGGCTTCGGTCTGGGCCGAGATGTCGCGCGCGGTGCGTGCCAGCGTGTCGCAGATCTCGGCCTGCTGCCGCGCGGTCTGCGCCCCGGCTTCCTGCCAGCTCGCCTTCAGGCCGTCCGCCAGCTGCGCCAGCGACTGCGCCCAGGCGTCCAGGCGCTGCACGTCGCGCGCGGCCAGGGTGGCCTGCAACTCGTCGTGGGCCCGATCGACGGTCTGCAGCAGCGCGGCCGCCTGTTCGCCGAAGCCGCCGGCTGCTGCCGCCAGCGCCTGCTCGTTGCGCGCCGCCAGCTGCTCGCCCGCCGCGCGCTGCGCATCGAGCGCCTCGCCCCAGCGCTGCGAAAGCTGGGTGGCGATGCCGTCGAGCCGCGCCGCCACGCCCTCGACCAGCGCTTCGGAGCGCTGGCCGAACTGCTCGGCGACGGCGTCCACCGCCGTGCGGTGCCCCACGGCCGCCCCGTCGACGCTGCGCACCAGCGCGGCCGCCTGCCGCTCGAAGCTGTCGGCAGCCCGGCCCAGGGCCTCGCGCGTGTGCAGGGCCAGGGCCTCGCCGGTCTCGCGTTGCTGGTCCAGCGCGCCGCCCCAGGCCTGCGACAGCCGCTCGGCCGTGCCGTCCAGCCGCTGGGCCACGCCGTCGACGAGCGCCGCGGAACGCTGCTCGAAGCCCTCGGCCACGCCGGCGAGCATGTCGCGCAGTTCGGCGGCCAGCGCCTGGCTGCTGCGCTGGTGGATGTCGAGCGCGCCCTGCCAGGTCTGGGCCACGCCGGCGGTGGTCCGCTCGAAGCCGATCGTCAGCCCGTCGAGCTGGCGCTGGACCGACTGGCCCAGCGTGTCGTGCAGTGCGCCGGTCTCGCGTGCGATCTGCGCCATGGTGGCCTCCACCACCGGCTGGATGGCGGCGGCCGCGGTCTTCGCGCTGTCGGTAAGGCTGCGCGTGAGCGAGCGGTCCACCGATTCGGCCAGCGCGGTGTAGGCACCGGCGGCCTGTGCATGGAACTCGGTCTGGCCCGCGGCCAGGCGCTGGGCCAGCGCCTCGTGCTGCTGCTCCATGCGCTCCATCAGGGTCTGGAGGCGCTCCACGATCTGCGGCATGGCCGCCGCCTGCTGCTCCATGAGGCGAAAGCCCTGCTCGCGCTGGTGTGCGGCCGAGAAGGGGCGCAACGTGGTGGCGATGTGCGTGTCGAGGGCCAGGGCGGCCTGGGCCCGCTCGCGCCGGTACAGCGCCGACACCAGCCCCAGCATGGCGGAGGCCGCCACGCCCGCCACCGAGGTGCCGAAGGCCAGCCCCAGGCCCTGCACCGGCTGCGACAGCGCCGAGCGCATGGCCTGGAGGTCGGTCGTGCCCGCCAGGGCGGCGCCGGTCCCGTTGAGCGTGACCACCATGCCCAGGAACGTGCCGAGCATGCCCAGCAGCACCAGCAGGCCGGCGAGGTAAGGGGTCATCGACGGGCCGGGCAGAGCCACGCGCTGGCCCTCGATGCGCAGGCGCACCGCCGGCCGCAGCGACGGGTGCAGCGTCTCGAGCCAGGCCGCCAGGCTGGCCGGCGGCGTGCCGAGCGCAGCCACGGCCTGCACCAGCGTGGCGGTCGCCTGGCGGAAGCGATGCAGCTCCAGCGCGCCCATGGCGTAGAAGGCGGCGATGACCAGCGTCACGCCCAGGGCGAGCAGGTGGCTGCCGAGGTAGCCGGCGCCGACCCAGGCGATCACGGCCAGGCCGGCGAGGAATGCGAGAGGAGAAAGGAATCTAGGCATGCGTGAGGGTGGCGCCCAAAGCGGGCTGGCGAAGCGCTTCGAGCAGCGCCTCGACCGGTTGAAATCGGAAATCCAGTTCGGCCAGCAGCAGCGCCTGCATGTCCTGGCAGAACACGTCGAGCCAGGCGGTCGCAGGCGGCGCCGGCTCGCCGCGCGATCCGGCCTCGGCACCCGCCTCCGCCGCGGCGCTGCGCAGCCGCTTGAAATGGGCCTCCAGCGTGGCAGGCACCGTGGCCAGCAGGGTGCGCTCGCGCGCATCGAGCACCTGGCTGAGCACGGCCTCGACCGCGGCCAGCCGCGCTGCCTGCGGCGAGCGCGCCGCGAGCCGCCCGCGCAGTCGCGCGCACAGCGCGTCGACACCGGCCTCCATCGCCTGCTGCCGCGTGAGATAGCGTTGGCGGTAGGGCGCGAAATCCGTCGCCGGCGGCGCCGGCGTCTCGCCGGGCAGCAGCTGGCGCGGCGCGCGGCCGGGCGCGGCACTGAGCACGTTGTCGTCGCGGATCGAGCGGGCCAGGGCCTGGCGCAGCGCAGCGCATTCGCGCGCGTCCGCATCGGCCGCCACCTGCCCCGTCCGCACTGCGCTCCGGGGGGCCTCGGTGGCGGGCGCATTGAGCACCGCCGACAGCGAGATCGCGTCCGTCCAGCCCAGCCACTGGCTCAGTCGCTCGACGAAGGGCAGCGGCGTCGCCGGCGCGGCAGCGGCGCGAGCGCCTTCGGCGTCGCGCAGCCGCCCGAGCAGGCGGATCAGCGGCGAATCGGCGAAACCTGTGCGCGTTGCCACGTGAACGTCCTTGCTCCCGAGAGAAAAACCGGGCAGTTTAACTGCCGGCCCTTCGTGAGCCCGGGTCCGGCGCCCGACCGAACGCCGCAGGAGCGATGAAGAATTTCGTGCATAGAATCCGCCTCCAGCGCCCGCCCAGCCTGCACAAACAGCTATCAATTCCGTAGCATCCGATCCCTTGTCCACCATGCGCATCGACCACATTGCTCTCTGGACCGACGACCTCGCGCGATGCACCCGCTTCTACGTGCAGTACTTCGGCGCCCAGGCCGGTGCAGGCTACGTGAACGAGGCCAAGGGCTTTCGCTCCTGCTTCCTGAGCTTCGACGGCGGCGCGCGCATCGAAGCCATGAGCACCGACACCCTCGCGCCGCAACGTGCGGAGCCCGGCGCCCAGCGCATGGGCTGGACGCACCTGGCCATCGCGCTGGGTTCGGAAGCGGCGGTCGACGCCCTCACGGCCCGGCTGCGTGGCGACGGCTTTCCCGTGCTCGACGGCCCGCGCCGCACCGGCGACGGCTACTACGAGAGCGTGGTGCTCGACCCCGACGGCAACCGTGTCGAGATCACGGCCTGATTCCATGCGCAGGCGCCCGCTGCGCCCTGCCCCGGTGAGCGCGCCCACCGAAAGGAGCACCGCATGAGCCAGTTCACCGATGCCTTGCCCGAACTCTTCGAGTCGCTCGGCCGCGTGACGATCAAGCGCATGTTCGGCGGAGCCGGCCTCTGGCATGACGGGCTGATGTGCGCGCTGGTCGTGCGCGACACGCTGTACCTCAAGACGGACGAAACGACGCGGCCCTTCTTCGATGCACTGGACCTGCCGGCATTCAGCTACGAGCGGGGCGGCAAGGTGATGGAAACCTCGTACCGCCAGCCGCCCGAGACAGTCTTCGAGGATCGGCAGGACGCCGCGCTCTGGGTGCGCCGCGCCTACGAGGCGGCCCTGCGCGCGGCCAATGCCAAGCCGGTGCGTGCCGCATCGCGCAAGCAGGCGCCGGCGAAGAAGAAGCCCTCACCATCCCGGCCCCCAGGCGCCGGAACGTCGACCGTACGGCCCGCGGCGCGCAAGGCCCCCAAACGCTGAGCGGGCCGGCGGCGCCCCAGCGACCGACGGCGCGCGGCACCCGGCTCAAAACAGGCTGCCCTGCCCCTGCGCGCCCGGCGGGCGGAAGGCCGTGAGGTCGTGCGCGATGCGCTCTCGGTTGAAGCCCAGGCGCTGCACCGTCTTCGCGAAACGCTGGCCGATCAGCTCGGACCACAGGCCGCTGCCCTTCATGCGGGTGGCGAAGTCGGCGTCGTAGTCCTTGCCGCCGCGCATCTCGCGGATGCGGGCCATGATGCGCGGCGCGCGTTGCGGGTAGTGCAGTTCGAGCCATTCCTTGAACAGCGGCGCCACCTCCCAGGGCAGGCGGATCACCGTGTAGAAGGCCGAGCGCGCGCCCGCCTCCCAGGCGGCCTCGAGCACCTGCTCCATGTCTTCGGTGACGAAGGGGATCTGCGGCGCCACGCTCACGCCCACCGGCACGCCCGCGTCGGCCAGGGTGCGGATGGTGCGCAGCCGGCGGTGCGGCGCGGCGGCGCGCGGCTCCAGCTTGCGGGCCAGGTCGGCGTCGAGCGTGGTCACGGTCACGTACACCGCCGCCAGGCGTTGGGCCGCCATCGGCGCGATGAGGTCCAGGTCGCGTTCGACGGCGCTGGACTTGGTCACCAGCGCGAAGGGGTGCCGCGCCTCCTGCAGCACCTCGATCACGGCGCGCGTGAGCCTCAGTTCGCGCTCGATCGGCTGGTAGCAGTCGGTGGCCGTACCGATCGCGATCTCGGCCGGCCGGTAGGCACGCTGGCCGATCTCACGGCGCAACACCTCGGCGACGTTGCGCTTGGCGATGAGCTTGGTCTCGAAGTCCAGGCCCGGCGACAGGTTGAGGTAGCTGTGCGTGGGCCGCGCGAAGCAGTAGATGCAGCCGTGCTCGCAGCCGCGGTAGGGATTGAGCGAGCGCTCGAAGGGAATGTCGGGCGAATCGTTGTGGCTCAGCACCGACTTCACGTCCTCGAAGCGCACCTCCGTCTGCAGCGGGACGGCCTCCGACGCGCCTTGCGCCTCGTCGTCCAGCGTGCCCCAGCCGTCGTCGAAGTCGTCGCGCACGTCCTTCTCGAACCGGTGCGCGAGCCGCGAGGCCGCGCCGCGGCCCTTGATCGCGTGCAGTGGGATATGGGCGTCGGCCATGAAAATACTGTACATAAAAACAGTCTTCGATCGCCGCAATTTTTTCGATCCAAACATCCCCAGCCACTAATTTCTTTATTGACAGAAATTTCGGAAAAGCTAAGCTACAGGCCATGGAACTGACCGATCTGCAACGCAAATTCGTGCTGCACTGGGGCGAGATGGGCTCGATGTGGGGCGTCAACCGTACCGTGTCGCAGATCCACGCCCTGCTCTTCGTGCACGGCAAGCCCCTGCATGCCGAAGAACTGTCGGAAACGCTCAACGTCGCCCGCTCCAACGTGAGCAACAGCCTGAAGGAACTGCAGGCCTGGAACCTGGTGCGCGTGACGCACATGCTGGGCGACCGGCGCGACTACTTCGAGACCAGCGTCGACGTGTGGGAGCTGTTCCGCACCGTCGTGCGCGAGCGCAAGGAGCGCGAGTTCGACCCCACCACCCGCATGCTGCGCGAGATCGTGGCCCACCCCGACTTCGCCCGCGAGCCGGCCGACGCGCAGGACCGCATCCGCGCCACGATGGAACTCATGGCCAAGCTGGGTGCGTGGGCCGACGAGATGCTGCGCCTGTCGCCCAGCACGCTCGACAAGGTGCTCAGCCTGGGCGCGAGCGTGCAGCGCTTCGTGCGGGGCGACGCGGCGGCGGCACCTGCGGCCACGCGCAAGCGCAGCGAAGACGACCACCTGCAAGGTGGACTGCCGATGATCTGAGCACAGCCCTTTTTTTGCTCCGTTATTTCTGTTTTGACTGAAATTTCGAAAGACACGATCATGAATATCCACCTCACTTCGGCCTACCCCGTCACGCTCTACTACGACGGCAGTTGCCGCCTGTGCAGCGGCGAGATCCGCAACCTGATGGCCCGCGACACCGCCGGCCGCCTGGCCTTCGTGGACTGCTCACCGGAAGGCTTCGTCGGCGGCCCGGCGCCTCGCGCCGCGTTGATGGACGCGATCCACGCGGTCGATGCGGCGGGCCGCGTGTACACCGGTGTCGAGACCTTTCGCGTGGCCTATGCGGCGGTCGGCCTGCCGGTGGTCAGCACCTTGCTGGGCCTGCCGGGCCTCTCGCATGCCGCCGCCCGGGCGTACCCGGTGCTCGTGCGCCACCGCCACCGGCTGCCCGCCTGGCTGATCGAGCCCTTCCTCGACCGCGCAGCGCGTCGCGCCGCGGTGCGCAGCGCCAACTGCCGCGACGGCGCCTGCGCCCTGCCTGAACGGGCGCAGCGCGAAGGGGGGCTGTGATGCGCATCCTCCTGTGCGGCGCCAGCGGATTCATCGGCCGGGAGATCGCCGTCGCCCTTCAGCGGGCGGGCCACACGGTGCTGTCGCGCAGCCGCCGCAGCACGCCACCGCTGGATTTCGCCCATGCCACCTCGGCCGCCGAGTGGGCGCCGCATCTCGCGGGCGTCGATGCGGTCGTCAACGCGGCCGGCGTGCTGCGTGACTCGGCCAGCGCGCCCATCGAGGCGGTCCATGCGACGGCGCCGGTCGCGCTCTTCGAGGCCTGCGCCAGCGCCGGCGTGCGCCGCGTGGTGCAGATCTCGGCCCTGGGCATCGACGGCAACGACACCCGCTACGCCCAGACCAAGCGTGCGGCCGATGCGCACCTCCTGCATCTCACCCAGGCCGGCAGGCTCGACGGCCTCGTGCTGCGGCCCAGCCTGGTCTTCGGCGTGGGCGGCGCGAGCAGCCGGCTCTTCCACGCGCTGTCGCACCTGCCCTGGCTGCTGCTGCCCCGTCCGGTGATGCAGGCGCGCGTGCAGCCCATGGCAGTGGCCGAACTGGCCGAGGCGGTCGCGGCGTTGGTCGCCACCCCGCAGCAGCGCGGCCTGCTCGAACTCGGCGGTCCGCAAGCACTGACCCTGGCCGACTTCATCGGCAGCCTGCGTGCCCAGCGTGGCGATCCGCCGGCACGCAGGCTGGCCTTGCCCAGCTGGGCCACGCGCCTGAGCGCACGCATCGGCGACCACCTGCCCGGATCGCCGTGGTGCCGCGAGACGCTCGCCCTGCTCGCCACCGACAACGTGGCGGCGCCGGCAACGCTGTCCGCCTTGCTGGGTCGCCCCGCCACGCCGCCCGGCGCCCTGCTCGCCACGCTGGCACCCACGCACTTGGCCCGCCCGCCGGTGACCGCGCAATGACTTCCACCACCCGCCCGCTGCGGCTGAGCCTGGTGACCGTGTGGCTGGGCACGGCGCTGGTCAGTGCCATCGAGGCCCGGGGACAGGGCGCCGCGCTGCTGCGCGCGGCCGGCATCACCGACGGCCCGACGCAGCAACTGCTGGTGTGGGGCGGCGTGGCCGCCGACGCGGCCGTGGGTCTGGCGTTGTGGCTGCGCCCGGGCCGCGCGAGCTATGCCGTAGCGCTGGTGCTGATGGCGCTGATGACGGCCATAGCCACCGCTCTGCACCCCACCCTGTGGCTCGACCCGCTGGGTCCGCTGCTCAAGAACATTCCCATCGCCGCGCTGCTGGGGCACCTGCTGCGCGACGAGGCACCCAGGAGCGCGCTGTGAACACCTACCTGCTGCTCAAGACCCTGCACATCCTCTCTAGCGTGCTGCTGGTGGGCACCGGCTTCGGGTCGGCCTTCTACCTCTTCTTCGCCAACCGGAGTTCGGACGTGCGCGCACAGGCGGTCGTGAGCCGGCTGGTCGTGCACGCCGACCTGTGGTTCACCACCCCGGCCGCCATCGTGCAGCCGGTCAGCGGCATCGCGCTGGCGCACATGGCGGGCTGGCCGCTCACCACGCCCTGGCTCGCGCTGTCGCTCGGGCTGTACGTGCTGGCCGGTGCGTGCTGGCTGCCAGTGCTGGGCCTGCAGCTGCGCATGGCTCGCCTGGCGCAGCAGGCGGCCGACACCTGGGGCGCACTGCCGGGCGAGTACCTGCGGCTGGCCCGCTGGTGGGAAGGGCTGGGCTACCCGGCCTTCGCCGCGATGCTCGCCGTGTACTGGCTCATGGTGAACAAGCCGGCGTTGTGGACGCAATGAACGCGTGGTTCGAGGGAGGTCGACCGACGGCGCGCCAGCTGCACGGGCGCGCGGCCGGCGCGCGCCTTACTTGCCCACGAGCTGCGTGAGCCGGTCCGCCTCGAAGCCGCTCTCGCGCGCCGCCTCGGCCGGCACGCAGTCGCCGCTCGGCACGCGCACCCGCTCCGACAGCGCCTCCAGCGCCTGCCACAGCAGCGCGATCTGCTGCTCCTGGTTGGCGGCGTTGTCGATCAGGCCGCGCATGGCCTGGCTGAGCGGGTCGTCGTCGGGCGTGATGCCGTAGGCCGAGAAGCGCGGGGCGGCCATCGCGGCGTCGCCGGCATGCGCCGCGTCGCCCTGCGCGTCCACCTTCGGCAGGATGATCCGCGCCGGGATGCCGACCGCCGTGGCGCCCGCGGGCACCGGCTTGATGACCACCGCGTTGGAGCCGATCTTGGCCCCGTCGCCCACGGTGAACCCACCCAGCACCTTGGCGCCCGCGCTCACCACCACGTCGCGGCCCAGCGTCGGGTGCCGCTTGCTGCCCTTGTAGAGCGAGGTGCCGCCGAGCGTCACGCCTTGGTAGATGGTGCAGCCGTCGCCGATCTCGGCCGTCTCGCCCACCACCACGCCCATGGCGTGGTCGAAGAAGACGCGTTCGCCCACCTTGGCGCCGGGGTGGATCTCGATGCCCGTGAGCCAGCGCGAAGCCTGCGAGATCGCCCGTCCCACCCAGCGCAGCCGGTGCGTCCAGCACCAGTGCGCCGCCCGGTGCAGGACCACCGCATGCAGGCCGGGATAGAGCGTGAGCACCTCCCAGGCGCTGCGTGCAGCCGGGTCCCGCTCGAGGATGCAGCGGATGTCGGAGCGCAGGCGGCTGAACATGATGGATGTTCTGGCTATGAGCAAATGGGCTGGCGAGTCTAAGGGCGGGTGCACGGGGCCTTCTGCCGCCCGCACGGGAGACCTTGCTGGCGGTGCGCCCGTTCGTCGCTCAGCGCCGGCGCGTGTCCGCCATCGCCTTGGCGATGCCGCGCAGGATGTGGATCTCTTCCGGCGTCGGCTGCGCGCGGTTGAACAGCTGCGTCAGCCGCGGCATGAGCTTCTTGGGCGCGGCCGGGTCGAGGAAGCCGATCTCGACCAGCGAGCGCTCCCAGTGATCGAGCATGCCGGCCAGCGCCGCGGCGTCGGCCGCCTGCGGCTGGGGCGTCGCGTCCTTGACCTCGAAGCCGCCCAGCGCCTGGCGCCACTCGTAGGCGATCAACTGGATCGCGGCGCCCAGGTTCAGCGAGCCGAAGGCCGGATCGGTGGGAATCGACAGCGCCACGTGGCAGCGGTACACGTCCTCGTTGCGCATGCCGAAGCGCTCCGAGCCGAAGAGCAGCCCCACGTGCTGCGGCGCGCCGGCCGCCACCAGCGATTCGAAGTGCGGCCGCGGCGCGCGCGTGGGCGGCCCGAAGTCGCGCGGCACCATGGCCGTGGCGCACAGGTGGGTGAGGCCATCGAGCGCCTCGTCCAGGGTCTCGACGATGCGGGCCTTCGCCAGCACGTCGAGGGCGCCGCTCGCGCGCTGGATGGTCTCTTCGCGCCGCAGCACGTTGGCCCAGCGCGGCGCCACCAGCACGAGATCGTCGAAGCCCATCGTGCGCATCGCGCGCGCGGCCGCGCCCACGTTGCCGGCGTGGCTGGTCTGGATCAGGATGAAACGGGTGCGCATGGGGGGCTGCGGGGAGCGGAGGGCCGAGTCGGTAAAATCGCGGATTCTCGCCGCCCGCATCGCCGGCCCGGCGCGCCCGCTCTTCCAGCCAGTCCACGAACCCTGCCGCCCCGCCGGCGCGGTTCCGCCCACTCGAAAATCCATGTCGTCCAACCTGCACCCCATGCTCAACGTGGCCATCAAGGCCGCACGCGCCGCCGGCGCCATCATCAACCGCGCGGCGCTCGACGTCGAAGCCGTGCGCGTGTCGCAGAAGCAGGTGAACGACTTCGTGACCGAGGTGGACCACGCGAGCGAGGCCGCGATCATCGAGACCCTGCTCACCGCCTACCCCGGCCACGGCATCCTGGCCGAGGAATCGGGCACCGAGCGCGGCGCCAAGGATTCCGAATTCGTCTGGATCATCGATCCGCTGGACGGCACCACCAACTTCATCCACGGCTTTCCCGTCTACTGCGTGTCGATCGCGCTCGCGGTGCGCGGCAAGGTCGAGCAGGCGGTCGTCTACGACCCCACGCGCAACGACCTCTTCACCGCCTCGCGCGGGCGCGGCGCCTTCCTCAACGAGCGGCGCATCCGTGTGTCCAAGCGCACGCGGCTCGAGGAGAGCCTGATCTCCACCGGCTTCCCCTTCCGCGCGGGCGACAACTTCAAGCAGTACCTGGCCATCATGGCCGACCTGATGCCGCGCGCCGCCGGCCTGCGCCGCCCCGGCGCCGCCGCACTCGACCTGGCCTACGTGGCCGCCGGCTTCGCCGAGGCCTTCTTCGAGAACGGCCTGAATCCCTGGGACGTGGCCGCGGGCTCGCTGCTCGTGACCGAGGCCGGCGGCCTCATCAGCAACTTCACCGGCGAGGGCGAGTACCTCGACCAGCGCGAGGTGCTGGCCGGCGCGCCGCGCATCTACGGCCAGCTGGTGCCCATCCTGGCCAAGTACAGCAAGTTCGCGGGCGTCGATGCCAAGCTCGCCGCCAGCGAGCGCATCCGTGCGACCGACCCCACACGCCAGTCGGCCGGCGGTGGCGACGATGTCTACGCACGCTCCACCGTCGAGCTGAACCAGCCCGCCTCTGACACCGAATCCGCGCCCGCGTCGGCCCCGGCGCCCGCGCGCAAGATGATCCGCGCCAAGCGCCCGGCCGAAACCCCCGCCGGCAGCGACGCCGCCCCCGGCACCGCCAGCGAGTGATCGCCAGCGGCCCGCTCAGCCACCTCTCGCTGCGCACGCGTTCTGCGCTGCGCATGCTGCTGAGCGCCGACGTGGCCTGCGGCCTGTCGGTCGCGCTGGGGCTGCTGCTGATCTCGGGCGGGGTGCACCTGTGGCTGGGCGCATTGGCCGGTGCCTCGGCCGCCACCGGCGTGATCGTCGCCAGCCCGCCCGACCGGCCCGGCCCGCGGCGCGGCAAGCTGCGGCAGATGCTGCCGGCGCCGCTGCTGGGCCTGCCGCTCTTCTTCGCGGTGCAGATGCTGCACCACGCGCCCTGGCGCCTGGGCATGCTGCTGGTGCCCGCCACCTTCCTCGCCTTCCTGGCCATGGCCTGGGGCAAGCGCGGCATCCCGATCGCCATCGCGGTGATGCTGGCCATGGTGTTCTCGCTCGCCACGCCGCCCCCGGAGGGCCTGCACCAGGCGCTGGTGCGCACGCTGCACATGGCGCTGGGCGCGGGCCTGTACGTGGTCTACGCCACGCTCGCCAACCTGGCGCTCAACGCCCGCTACCGCGTGCAGATGATGGCCGACCTGCTGCTGTCGGTGGCCGCGCTCATGCGCACACAGGCGCGCCAGTTCCGCGCGCCCGACGAGTCGGACGACGTGCGCGAAGTCGCCGCCCCGCTGCTGGGCCAGCTGCTGCGCGAACAGGCCGCCCTGGCCGACCAGCTGCAGGCCACGCGCGACCTGGTGCTCGAATCGCCGCGCACGCCGCGCCGACAGCGCCTGGCCGGCATGCTGATGACGGTGCTCGAGATGCGCGACCACCTGCTGGCCAGCGAACTCGACCTCGAGTCGCTGCGCAACCACCCGCGCCACGCGTCCGCGCTGACCGCCATCCGCGGCGTGCTGGAAGCCGTGGCCGACGACGTCGAGCACCTGGCCGATTCGCTGATGCTGTTCCGCCGCCCCGCGGCCATCGTCGACCGCCGCCCGGAGCTGGCCGCCATCCGCTCGCAGCACGAAGAGGCGCACGAGCACGTCAACCGCGCCGGCCCCTCCGCGGCCATGCTGGCGCGGGGGCTGGCCAGCCGCCTGGGGCACCTCAACGACGAGGCGGTGCGCCTGGCGGGCCTGGCGCGCGGCGAGCTGGCACCCGACCTGGCCATCGTGCGCGCCAATTGGCAGATGTTCGTCAGCCCCACCGACTGGTCGATCCGGCCCTTCCTGGCGCTGTGGCGCTGGGACGCGCCGCCGCTGCGCCACGCCATCCGCGCCGCGCTGGCGCTGGCCGCGGGTTACGTGATCGCCGTGGCCATGCCCTGGGGCTCGCACGACTACTGGATCCTGCTGACCATCGTGGTCGTGCTGCGCGGCAGCCTGGCGCAGACGCTGGAGCGCCGCAACCAGCGCGTGGCCGGCACCCTCTTCGGCTGCGTGCTGGCGGTGGCGCTGCTGTCCTCGCACCCCGGCCCGCTGGAGCTGCTCATCGTCATGACGCTGGCGCAGGCCGTGGCCCATGGCTTCGCGGTGCGCAAGTACACCATCACGGCGGTCGGCGCCACCGTGCTGGGCCTGGTGCAGGCGCACATGCTCTTCGCCGGGGCCAGCCCCACCTTCGCGCTGCTGGAGCGCATCGGCGACACGCTCATCGGCGCCTCGCTGGCCTGGGCCTTCTGCTACGTGCTGCCTTCGTGGGAGCGCACGCAGATCCCCGCGCTGGTCACGCGCACCCTGGCCGCGCAGGCGCGCCACGCCCGGCTGGCGCTGGCGCTGGGCCAGCTGCACTCGGTCGACACCAGCCCCGAACTCGAATGGCGCCTGGCGCGGCGCGAGGCCTTCGACAGCCTGTCGGCGCTGGTGCAGGCCACGCAGCGCTCGCTGTCGGAGCCGCGCGCCGTGCGGCCGCCGCTGGAACCCCTGCAGCGCCTGCAGGCGCACAGCTACCAGCTGCTCGCGCAGCTGAGCGCCGTGAAGTCGATGCTGGTGCTGCGGCGCGACCGGCTCACGCCCGCCACCATCGAAGGCCCGCTGGCCCGCGCTGCCGCCCGCATCGAGGCGGTGATCGGCGCCGCCGCCACAGGCCGCATGTCGGACGTCGACGACACGACGGCGCCCCCCTCGCTGCCGGCCGGGCCGATCCCCTTGCCCGATCCTTTCGACAACGACGTCAGCCCCTGGCTGCTGCGCCGCCTCGACCTGGCCATCGGCCTGGCGACGCAGCTGCAGGCCGACGCGGCACGCATCGTGCAGACGATGGCGACCGAGTCGCCCACCCCCCAGGCCCACGCGGCCTGAACCGCTCCGCCGCCCTGGCCGCCGTGCCCGGCGGCGGCCTTGCCACTGCGGCTCCGCCCCGGGCCGCACCACCGGAGAACGAATGCGCTTCGACGCCCTCCTCGCCCACCCCTGGTTCCACACCTGGCTCGCCGCCCTGGTCGCCATCGCCGCGGCCACCGCCGTGCACCGCATCGCACAGGCCGTGCTCTCGCGCGTGACGCGGCCCATGCCGCTGGTGCACGCCATGGTGAAGTCCGTGCGCAACCCGGCCGGCTTCGTGCTGCCGCTGATCGCCCTGCAGGGCGTGTGGCAGGCCGCGCCGGACAGCCTGCACTTCATCGACCGCGTGCGCCACCTCAACGGGCTGCTGCTGATCGCCTGCATGACCTGGGCGGTGGTGCGGCTGATCCGCGGCTTTGCCGATGGCGTGATCGCCGCCCATCCGGTGGACGTGGAAGACAACATGAACGCCCGCCGCATCCTCACGCAGACGCGCGTGATCGCGCGCAGCGCCATGAGCATCGCAGTGGTCATCGGCGCGGCCATGATGCTGATGACCTTTCCGGGCGCCAAGCAGGTCGGCGCCAGCCTGCTGGCCTCGGCCGGGGTGATCGGCATCGTCGGCGGCCTGGCGGCCAAGCCGGTGTTTAGCAACCTCATCGCCGGGCTGCAGATCGCGCTGGCGCAGCCCATCCGCATCGACGACGTGCTGATCGTCGAAGGCGAATGGGGCCGCGTCGAGGAGATCACCGGCAGCTACGTGGTGCTGAGGATCTGGGACGACCGCCGGCTCATCATCCCGCTGCAGTACTTCATCGAGAAGCCGTTCCAGAACTGGACGCGCAACAGCTCGCAGCTGCTCGGCTCGGTGTTCTTCTACGTCGACTTCGGCATGCCGATCGCGCCGTTGCGCGCCGAGGTGGAGCGCCTCGTGAACGCCTCGTCCAACTGGGACCGGCGCTTCTTCAACCTCGCGGTGACCGACACCACCGAGCGCACCATGCAGCTGCGGGTGCTGTGCACCGCCGCGTCCTCGGGCCAGGCCTTCGACCTGCGCTGCGAGGTGCGCGAGGGACTGATCGACTTCATGCAGCGCGAGTACCCGCAGTTCCTGCCACGCACGCGCATCGAGGCCGACCGCGCGACCGGCCAGCCGGCGCTGGAACCGCAGCCGGCCTGACGGGCGCCACGCGCCGCCGGCCCGCCTCGCAGCCGCGCCGCCGCCCATCCGGCGGCGGTGCATTTCGTCCCTCGCTCCTGCACTTCGTCGCACACCGCTGGTCCGGTGTCGGAGCGGCGCGCACAGTCACGCCATCGACTCCGTCACCCCCCCACACCGCACCAAGGAGCACCCCATGCTGATCGAGATCCTGACCCACACCCCGACCTGGGTTTTCATCGTCTTCGGCCTGCTGGCCTGGCTGGGCGGCAAGCAGCTGGTTCCCGGCAGCGCGCACCTGAACCGCGTGATCGCGATGCCCCTGGCCATGGTCGGCTTCGCCGTCTACGGCCTGGCAGCCGCTTTCGGCCAGTCGCCGGCCGGACTGAGCGCGCTGGCGGGCTGGGCTGCCGCGGCCGCCCTGGCGCTCGCCGTGGTCGGCCGCATCCCGCTCAACCCGGCCGTGCGCTACGACGCCGCCGCACGGCGCTTCTTCCAGCCCGGCAGCGTCGTGCCGCTGGCGCTGATGATGGGCATCTTCTTCACCAAGTACGTGGTCGGCGTCACGCTCGCCTTCCACCCCGAGTACGCGCACCAGACCGGCTTCGCGGTCGGCATCAGCGCGCTCTACGGCCTGTTCAGCGGCGTCTTCGCCGGCCGCGCCCTGCGGCTGTGGAAGCTGGCCTTGCGCAGCGGTGCCGCCACCGTCGCCGCCTGAACCCTTGCCCGTCCGACCCCGAGGAACACCGCCATGAACACCGCCACCGCCCTCTCGCCCGCCCAGGAAGCCCGCCTCGACCACCTCGCGCGCCGCCGCGCCAAGGCCAAGCTGGGCTGGTGCCTGCACGCCGCCGTCTACGTGGTGGTGAACCTGGGGCTGATCGCGCTCTCGGTCGCCAGTGGCCGCCACTGGGCCGTCTTCCCGCTGCTGGGCTGGGGCCTGGGCCTGTTCTTCCACGGCCTGGCCGTGTGGGTCTTCGCGCCGGGCAACCCGATGCTCAGCCGCATGGTCGAGCGCGAGCGGGCGCGCCTGCGCACCGCCGGCACCGACCCGTGGTAAGTGGCCATCCTGCGAGAACGCGATGACGCCGACCTTGCACCCTGCCGCCTCCACCCGTTCGCCCTGCCCGCGCTCCGCCCCGCCGTCCGGGCTGCGCCGGGCCTTGGCCGTCCTGGGCCTGCTGCTCGTCGGCCTGGGCGCAGCACCCGCCCGCGCGGCGACCGGCCTGGCCGTGCTGCCGGCGCCCCCCGGCACCGGACCCGTCACGCTCGCCTACCCCACCGACGCCACGCCGGCCGACGTGGCGCGCGGCCCCTTCACCGTGCGCGTGGCGCAGAACGCACCGCCCGCCAAGGGCAACGGACGGCTCGTTGTGCTTTCGCACGGCTCCGGCGGCTCGGTGTGGCCGCAGTTCGACCTGGCGCAGGCGCTGGTGGCGGCCGGCTTCACGGTCGCGATGCCGCTGCACGCTGGCGACAACTTCCAGGACACCTCGGACGTCGGCCCGGTGGCCTGGGCACGCCGGCCCAAGGAAATGTCGCAGGCCATCGACGCGGTGGCGGCGCAGGCAGCGCCCGGCGGCCGCTTCGCGCCGCTGCAGCTCGACCTGCAGCGCGTGGGCGCGTACGGCATGTCGGCCGGCGGCATCACGGTGCTGACGCTGGCCGGCGCGCGCTGGTCGCCGGCGCTGCTCGCGAAGCACTGCGAGGCGCACATCGCCGAGGACTTCGCAGGCTGCGTCGGCCTGAGCACCCAACTGACCGGCGGCGTGCTCGACGGCAGCAAGATGGCCGTCGCCCGCCAGGTGATCCGCCTGAAGCTCGGCAGCGACACCGCCTGGCGCGAATGGAACGACCCGCGCATCGCCGCCGTGGTGGCCGCCGTGCCGATGGCCACGCCGATCGACATGGCATCGATCGCCACGCCGCGCGTGCCGCTGGCGCTGGTGCGCGCGGGGCAGGACGCGTGGCTGGCGCCGCGCTACCACCTCGACGCGGTGCACGCGGCCTGCGGTGCGCGCTGCCCCCTGCTGGCCGACATGTCGCAGGGCGGGCACGGCTCGATCCTGTCGCCCCAGGTGCCCGACCTGCCGCCCGACCTGGCCCGCCTGCTCAACGATCCGCCGGGGTTCGAGCGCAGCGTGCTGCCGGGTATCTACTCGCGGATCGTCAGCTTCTTCGTGAAGAATCTGCAGGCTGCTGCTGCCACCTCCTGATCATGCCCACGCTCCTCGTCACCATCCTCAAGCTCGCCGTCGTCACGGTGCTGGTGTGTTCGTTGGCCGAGGCGATCGTGCTGTCGCTGCGGCGCGGCGTGAACGCCGCCACCGGCGGCTACGACTGGAAGGCCGCCGGCATCTCGGTCTTCGACTTCCTGGTGCGCGAATACCCGCTGCGCTGGCTGCTGCCGCTGGGCTTCTGGCTGGGGTGGATGGACTGGCTGTACGCGCACCGCCTGTTCGACATCCGCATGGACCACTGGAGCGGCTGGGCCGCGGCCTTCCTGGCGCAGGAGTTCTGCTACTACTGGTACCACCGCGCGGCCCACCGCGTGCGCTGGTTCTGGTGCACGCATTCGATCCACCACACGCCCAACCAGCTCAACCTGTCGGCCGCCTACCGCTTCGGCTGGACCGGCAAGCTCACCGGCACGCTGGGCTTCTTCTTGCTGCCGCCGCTGCTGGGCCTGCCGCCGCGGGTGGTGCTGGTGCTGTTCACGCTGAACCTGCTGTATCAGTTCTGGATCCACGCGACCTGGATCCCGCGGCTCGGCCCGCTGGAATGGGTGCTCAACACGCCCTCGGCGCACCGCGTGCACCATGCGAGCAACCTGCCCTACCTCGACGGCAACTACGGCGGCGTGCTGATCGTTTTCGACCGGCTCTTCGGCACCTACATCGCCGAGCGCGCGGAGGAGCCGCCGCGCTACGGCTTGGTACACCCCATCCAGGGCTACAACCTGCTGCAGATCGAGTTCGGCCAATGGCGGGCGCTGTGGCGCGACCTGCGCGGCGCGCGCTCGGTGGGCGAGGCCCTGGGCTACCTGTGGCGCCCGCCGGGCTGGCGGCCCGGCGGTGGCGACACCACCGAGGAGTTGCGCGCCCGCGCCGCCCTGCCTGCTGCCGCCGTCGACACGCCCGCCACCGTCGCGCTGCCCCTGGCCACCCCATGAGCATCCAGTGGCGCAGCGCGGCCCGCCACTACCTGCACGTGCTGGCGCTGTGCTGCGTGGTGGCGGTGCTCACCACGCTGATGTGGCCCAACCGCAGCTATGCCTCGCAGCTGGTCTATTCGCTGTGCATCGGCACCGTGTGCTGGGGCACGATGGAGTTCGGCCGCTACCTCATCGACCCCAGGCACTGCCATGTCGACGCCGACGGCGGCCGCGGCTGGCCGCAGGGCTGGCGCGGGCTGGTGCTCACCGCCGTGGGCATCCTGGTCGGCTTCTACGTCGGCGACTGGCTCGCCTGCCTGCTCGTCGGGCCGGCCGACCCCAAGCAGGGCAGCGCCCCCAGCAACAACGGTGCCGTGGGCCTGTACATCACCATCGCGGCCGGCACGGTGGGCTCGTTCTACTTCCACGCGCGTGGCAAGGCGGCCGCCCTGGCAGCCGAGATCGCCAGGGCCGAGCGCGACGCCAGCGAGGCCAAGCTCAAGCTGCTCGAAACACAGCTGGAGCCCCACATGCTGTTCAACACGCTGGCCAACCTGCGCGTGCTCATCACGCTCGACCCGCCGCGGGCGGTGGCCATGCTCGACCGGCTCAACGGCTACCTGCGCGCCACGCTGGCCGGCTCGCGCGCCATGCAGCATCCGCTGGCGCAGGAGTTCGCGCGCCTGGCCGACTACCTGGAACTGATGGCCGTGCGCATGGGCGATCGCCTGCGCTTCACCCTCGACCTGCCCGAGGACCTGGGCGAGGTGCCCGTGCCGCCCCTGCTGCTGCAGCCGCTGGTGGAGAACGCCATCCGCCACGGGCTGGAACCCAAGGTCGAAGGCGGCGAGATCCGCGTGAGCGCCCGGCGTGCGCCCGCGGCGGACGGCCCGCGGCTGGTGCTCGAGGTGGCCGACACCGGCGTCGGCCTGGGCGCCGACGGCGGCCCGACACCCCCCGCGCCCCGTGACGACGGCGGCGGCTTCGGCGTCCGGCAGGTGCGCGAACGGCTGCACACGCTGTACGGCGAACGGGCCGCCATGGAATTGGTCGCCGCTCCCGCCGGCGGGACGCGCGCCACCGTCACCTTTCCGCTTTAACTTCAGCCATGCCCACCGCCCTGATCGCCGAAGACGAACCCCTGCTGGCCCAGGCCCTCAAGGCCGAGCTGGCCCAGGCCTGGCCCGCGCTGCAGATCGTCGCCACCGTGGGCGATGGCGCCAGCGCCGTGCGCGAGGCGCTGGCCCGCCGGCCCGACGTGCTCTTCTTCGACATCCGCATGCCGGGCCAGGACGGCCTGGCTGCCGCCGCCGAAGTCGCCGACCGCTGGCCGCACGACGACGCCCCGATGCCGCAGCTGGTTTTCGTCACCGCCTACGACGAGTACGCCGCGCGCGCCTTCGACGCCCAGGCGCTCGACTACGTGCTCAAGCCCGTGCAGCCCGAGCGCCTGCGCCGCACCGTGGTGCGCCTGCAGCAGGCGCTGGCCGCCAGCGCCGCGGCCGACGAGGCGGCGCCGGCCGGCCAGGCCCCGGCCACCCTGGAACACACGCTCGCCCAATGGCGCCAGTTGCTCGGCGCCGCCGGCGGGGCGCTGCCAGCGGCCGGCCTGCCCGCGCTGGCCGGCGCTGCGGGCGCCGCGCCGCTGAAGTTCATCACCGCCAGCGACGCCGTCGGCACCGTGCGCATGGTGCCGATCGACGAGGTGCTCTACTTCGAGGCGGCCGACAAGTACATCCGCGTGCTCACCGCGATGCAGGAACACCTGATCCGCACGCCGCTGAAGCAGCTGCTTCCCCAGCTCGACCCGCAGGTCTTCTGGCAGGTGCACCGCGCGGTGGTGGTGCGTGCCAGCGCCATCGAGCAGGTGCGGCGCGACGAGGCCGGCAAGCTGCACCTGAGCCTGCGCGGACGGGCCGGCGAAGACATCGTCGTCAGCCGCCTCTACGCACACCTGTTCAAGGCCATGTGAGCAGGCAAAAAAGAAGGCCGTCCCCGCTTGCGCGGAGACGGCCTGTTCAGCCCGGAAGTCGGCGAGAGCCTTGGAATCCCTCGCCCTGGCGCACCAGTCGGTGGTCGACCCTCGTTGCTCGTGAGTGAGGCGCGCCTGGCTCGGGCTCAACCTTAACGCCAGTGGTGGTGGCGGTAATAGCCGGGTGCCGGGCGGTAGTAGCCGCGCGGACCATAGTAGGGCCGGGGCCCGTAATAGACGGGCGGCGGCGGCGCGTAGTACACCGGGGCCGGGCGGTAGTACACCGGCGGCGGGGGCGCCACATACACCGGTGCCGGGGCGTAGTAACCGGGGTTGCCCACGCCGACCGCCACGCCCGGAGCGCTGATGCCGACCGACCAGCCCACCTGTGCGCTGGCCGTGCCGGCGGCGAACAAGGCACCGGCCGCCACGGCACCGGCTGCGGCCCACTTGAAGAATGTCGAACGTGTCATTTGGTTCTCCTTGAACAGAGGCGGCTCGGGGGGGACACCTGTCCCAGACGATCTGCCCATGTGCGTATTGAACGCGTCAGTTGTAAATCAGGTTCACGCGGCTCGGTGAAGATCGTTACCAATGGTGAAGCGAGCCACCGTTCTGCGTGAAATTCTGCGCCGGCCCGGCCACTTGCGCCAGCCCGCCTGCGCCCCAGGTGAGAGTAGGCACCGACCCATAGAATTCCCCAATGACCTCCCCCAACGCCAAAACCGGCGGTAACAAAGAACATCCCGAGGCGGCCACGCCGGCCGCACCGAGCAATTTCCTGCGCCACGTCATCGAGCACGACATCGCCGAAGGCACCTACGCCACCCGCCGCTGGGGCGGCTCCCCGGGCGACGGCCCCCACCACCAGGCCGGCATGCCCGACCCGGCCAAGATCCGCACCCGCTTCCCGCCCGAGCCCAACGGCTACCTGCACATCGGCCACGCCAAGAGCATCTGGCTCAACTTCGAGCTGGCCAAGGAATACGGCGGCGTGTGCCACCTGCGCTTCGACGACACCAACCCCGAGAAGGAAGAGCAGGAGTACGTCGACGCCATCCGCGAAGCCATCGCCTGGATGGGCTACGAGACCCTGCTGGCCGACGACCCCACGCACCGCGGCACGATGCGCGAGCACGAGTACTTCGCCAGCAACTACTTCGACTTCATGTACCGCGCGGCCGAGTACCTGGTGACGGCCGGCCACGCGTACGTCGACGAGCAGACGCCCGAGGAAATGCGCGCCAACCGTGGCGACTTCGGCAAGCCCGGCACCGACAGCCCCTTCCGCAGCCGCACGCCCGAAGAGAACCTCGCTCGCCTGCGCCAGATGAAGAACGGCGAGCTGCCCGACGGCGCCGCCGTGCTGCGCGCCAAGATCGACATGGCCAGCCCCAACATCAACCTGCGCGACCCCACGCTCTACCGCATCCGCCGCGCCACGCACCACAACACCGGCGACCGGTGGTGCATCTACCCCATGTACACCTTCGCGCACCCCATCGAGGATGCGCTGGAACAGATCACCCATTCCATCTGCACGCTGGAGTTCGAGGACCAACGGCCCTTCTACGACTGGCTGATGCAGCGCCTGTGCGAAGGCGGCCTGCTCGTCGCCCCGCCGCCGCACCAGTACGAGTTTGCGCGCCTCAACGTCACCCACGTCATCACCAGCAAGCGCAAGCTGCGCCAACTGGTCGAGGAAGGCCATGTCGACGGCTGGGACGACCCCCGCATGCCCACCCTGGCGGGCCTGCGCCGCCGCGGCTACACGCCTGAGGCGCTGAAGCTGTTCTGCGAGCGCAGCGGCACCACCAAGACCGGTGGCGCCTGGACCGAGTACGCGGCGCTGGAAGCGGCGCTGCGCGACACGCTGGACCCGATCGCGCCGCGGGCGATGGCGGTGCTGGACCCGCTGGCCCTGGAGATCACGAACTGGGACGCCGCCATGGGCGCCGGCCACCTGGAGCCCTGCCACGCCCCCGTCAACCCCCACGACGAGTCCGCGGGCCAGCGCCACTTCAGCTTCGGCAAGACGCTGTGGATCGAGCGCGAGGACTTCCAGGCTGTGCCCGAGAAGGGCTACCGCCGCCTCTACCCGCCCCACACGAACGCCAGCAACCAAGCCATCGACGGCAACAAGGTCCGCCTGAAATACGGCTACGTCGTTCAATGCACCGGCTTCGAGCAGGACACCAACGGCAAGATCACCAAGGTCCTGGCCGAAGTGCTGCCCGAGACCAAGAGCGGCACGCCCGGCGCCGACAGCGTGAAGGTCAAGGGCGTGATCGGCTGGGTCGGCGCGCACGATGCGGTGCCGGCGGAGTTCAGGCTGTACGAGCGACTGTTTGCGGCGGATCAACCGGGGATGGCGGAGAACGTGACCGAGGAATTGAATGCGGGCAGCCTGCACACCGTGTCGGGCTACATCGAGCCGGGCCTGGGTGGTGCGAAGGTTGGTGCGAGCTATCAGTTCGAGCGGCTGGGGTACTTTGTGGTGGACAAGAGGTCGGGCCAGGCTGGCCACGTCGTGTTCAACCGGACGAGCGGGTTGAAGGACAGCTGGGGCAAGTAGGGCGCTGCGACGAACGCGCAACGCGGCCCGGGCGCACACCGGGCGGGATGGATCTTTGCGATGTGCCCGCCCACCCCCAGCACTAAACTCGCCTGTATGCGCCCCTCAGCCGCCGTCCGTCAACACCGCGACGCGATCTATCGCGCCACCACCCGCTTTCGCGCCGCCAATCCGCGCGTGTTCGGCTCGGTCTTGCACGGCGATGACGGCGAGGACAGCGACCTCGACCTGCTGGTGGATGCCCTTCCCGGCGCCACGCTGTTCGACCTCGGCGGACTGCAGGACGAGTTGGAGCAGCTGCTCGGTGTTCGCGTCGATGTGGTGACCCCGCGCGATCTCCCCGCGCGCTTTCGCGACGTGGTGCTGGCCGAGGCGCGTCAGGTGTGAACGATCCGCGGCTGTCGGACTACCTCATGCACATGCGGCAGGCAGCCGCAGACGCCTGCGGGTTCATCGATGGCATGGACCGGACTGCGTTCGAACAGGACAAGCGAACGCAGCAGGCGGTGGTCATGAGCCTCATCGTGCTCGGCGAGGCAGCGACCAAGGTGATGGAACGCCACCCGGCGTTCGCAGAAGCGCATGCCGGGATTCCGTGGCGGAACATGCGCGGTATGCGCAACCGCATCGCGCATGGCTACTTCGACATCGACCTCGATGTGGTGTGGGAGACGGTGCGAAGCGCATTGCCCGCGCTGCGGGCTCGGCTCGCGGAATTGACGGCCGGCGACTGATGCGCTGCCGCCCGGTGCGAATGGTCGTGCCGGCTCCCACTGTCTGTAGCGTGTGCAGCGCCCCGCGTCCGACTCGCGCCGCTTGCACCCGATTTGGCTTCGAGGCCCCAATGCTCCTATAGTCGTTTCGCGCTTCGCGCCAACGACAACGACCAGGAGACTTCATGCATCCGAACACGCCAACCCGCGCGGCGGCGCGCCGCACGGGCCGCTCGCACGCCCTTGCCAACGCCTCTGCGAACCGCGGCATCGCGCTGCTCGCGGCCGCGACGGCACTCATCGCAGGCTGCGCCAGCAACCCGCCGCCGGCTCTTCCACCGGGCGCACCCCCCATCGGCGCGGCGCCTAGGGCCTGCGCCGACATGGCGGCGCTCACCGTCCCCGCCTCCGCCATCGGCCTCCCCACCCGCGGCGCCAAGGTCACCTCGGCCACGCTGGTCGCCCCCGGCGGCACCGGCGCGGCGGCGCTGCCCGAGTACTGCAAGGTGCTGGCCGACATCGCGCCGGTCGACCCCTCGGCGCCGGCGATCAAGCTGGAGCTGGACCTGCCGACGCAGTGGAACCGCAAGTTCCTGATGTTCGGCGGTGGCGGCTACAACGGCACGATCCGCCTGCCGCCCAACGGCAACGTGCCGGCCGGCCCGGCCGACCAGCCGTACCCGCTGGGACGCGGCTATGCCACCGTGGTCAGCGACTCGGGCCACCAGGCGGGGCCGACGGGGGCGCTGGACGGCTCCTTCGGCGTCAACGACGAGGCGGTGCGCAACTTCTCGCGCGATGCGCTGAAGAAGACGCGCGACGTCGCCATTGCCCTGCTGCGCCAGCGCTATGCGGTGCCGGGCCCGGAGCGGGCCTACTTCGCGGGCGGCTCGACCGGCGGGCGCGAGGCGCTGGCCGTCATCCAGAACTGGCCCGATGACTGGAACGGCGCGATCGCGCTCTACCCGGCCGGCGCGGCCGCGAGCCTCGACCTGCAGTTCGGCCGCATCTCGCAGGCGCTGGCGCGCCCGGGCGCGTACCCCAACGCGGCCAAGCGCAAGCGCCTGTTCGACGCCGCCCTGCAGGCTTGCGACGAGCTGGACGGCGTGAAGGACGGGATCATCGGCGCCACGCGCGCCTGCCACGCGCGCTTCGACCCCGCCACGGCGATGGTGGACGGCGCGCCGCTGCGCTGCGCCAACGGCGCGGAGGGCGGCGACGGCTGCCTGTCCGATGCGCAGATCGCCGCGCTCAAGGTGTACGACACGCCGATCCGCTTCGGCTACCCGGTGGGCAGCGGCGAGACCGGCTACCCCGGCTTCAACCTGTGGGGCTCCGACCTGGGCATGGCGGGCACGCATCCGTTCCAGGCCACGGTGACGACGCTGGCGCTGGGCAGCGAGCAGCCCGCGTCGCCGATGCCGGCTAAGGCGCCCTTCGGTCCCATCTTCTGGGACCAGTGGGCGCGCTACTTCGTCACGCGCGATCCGGCCTTCAACTCGATGACGCTCGACCCCACGCAGCCGGGCCGCTGGCAGGCGCGCATCAGCGAGCTCACGGCGCTGCAGGACATCAACAGGACCGACCTGGGCGCCTTCCAGTCGCGCGGCGGCAAGCTGCTGATGGCGCACGGCACCAACGACGTGCTGGTGAGCACGCGCGCCACCGAGGACTACTTCCAGCGGCTGCGCCAGACGATGGGGGCCGACCGCGTCGACGCCTTCGTGCGCTACTACGAGATCCCGGGCTACGGGCACGCCGTGAGCACGGTGTTCAACGCCGCCTGGGATTCGCTCACCACGCTGGAGAACTGGGTCGAGCGCGGCGTCGCCCCGCCGCCGCAGGTGGTGGCCGACACGGTGGGCGTGCCCGGCCGCACGCGGCCGCTGTGCACTTACCCCGGCTACCCGCGCTACAGCGGCAGCGGTGACGTGAACCGGGCCGCGAGCTTCAGCTGCGCGCAGCCTTGAAGGCGCGTTGCTACTTGCCGACAGGCGGACGCCGACGCGGGAACACGCCGCTGCTCCAGGCGATGAGCACCAGCAGCACCGCCTGCAGCGGCAGCCGCAGCACCAGGGCCCAGTGCGGCACGGCCGGGTAGTCGGCCGCCTGCTGCAGCATGTGCACATTGGCAGGCGTGACCGCCACGGTGAGCAGCAACAGCCCGATGCCGGCCGCGCGCCGTGTCGGCCGCCACAGCAGGCCGGCGGCACCGAGCAGCTCGAACACGCCGCTCACCAGCACGGCAGCGCGAGGCCACGGTATCCACGGCGGCACGATGCGCATCTCGGCCTCGAGGGCGACGAAATGCGCCACGCCGCCGATGGCGAACCAGAGCACGACGAAGGCCAGCGCAGCGCGCCTGCCGCGGCGCAGGGGCGGTTCCGGAGCGGACGGCGCAGCGGGGTCTTGGGTGTCCATGCGGTGCATGGTGGCACAGACGGTGCCGGCGCACCGGCGTCAGTCGGGCTTGATGTTCCGGTCCTTGATGAGCACCGCCCATTTGGCGATCTCGGCCTTGAGGAAGGCGCCCATGTCTTCGGGCGAGCCCTTCCCGGCGATGGCGCCCTGCGATTCGAGCCGCTCGCGGAACTTGGCCGATTGCAGGATGCGGTTGGCGTCGGCGTTCACCTTGCGCACGATCTCCGGCGGCGTCGAGGCGGGCGCGAAGAGCGCGGTCCACGTGTAGGCCGAGAAGCCCGGCAGCCCCGATTCGGCGACGGTTGCGACGTCGGGCCACGAGGGCATGCGCGTCTCGGTGCTCACCGCCAGCAGCTTGAGCTTGCCGCCCTTGACGTGCGGGCCGGCCGACAGCGCCGCATCGAACAGCACATGGCAGGTGCCGCCGATCGCATCGACCAGCGCCGGGCCGCTGCCCTTGTACGGGATGTGCGTCATGTCGAGCCGGGCCATCGATGCGAACAGTTCGCCCGCGAGGTGCGACGGCGATCCCGGGCCGATCGAGCAGTAGTTGACCTTGCCCTTGTTGGCCTGCGCCCAGGCCATGAATTCCTTGACGTTGCCGTACGGCGCCCCCGCCGGCGCCACCATCAGCAGCGGCAGGACGGCCGCCTGCACCACCGGCGCGAAGTCCTTCACCGGGTCGTAGGCGATCTTGGGGAACAGGCTCACGTTGACGGCCTGCGGCCCGCTGGCGCTCATGAGCAGGGTGTAGCCGTCGCCTTCGCTGCGGGCGACCTGCTCGACGCCGATCATTCCCGACGCGCCGCCCTTGTTGTCGATCACGACCGGCTGCTTCCATTCGTCCGACAGGGCCTGCCCAAGCAGGCGCGTGATGGCATCGGTCGAGCCGCCCGGCGGATAGGGCACGACGATCCGCACGGCCTTGGCCGGGTACGCGGGCGGCTGCGCGAAGGCGGGCGCCGCGCCGGCCAGCGCCGTGCACAGCGCCACGAGGGACAGGGGAAGGAAGGACTTCATCGGGGTTCCGTGGATGCTTGGGAAGGCGGCGCTCAGGCGCTCTGGAGTTCGGCCGTGCGCGCCGGCGCGGCGGCACGCGGGCGCACGCTGTCGATGCCATCCGACTCGTCGGCCGAGATGGTCACGCGCACGATCGAGCGCGGCTGGCCGCCCTTCCAGGGCTGGCCGCGGTGCATGGTGGCGCGGTTGTCCCACATGACCACATCGCCCGGCTGCCACTTGTGGACGTAGCGCCGCTGCGGCTCGGTGGCGAAATCCATGAGCTCGCGCAGCAGTGCCCGCGCGCGCTCGTCCTCCATGCCCACGATGCCCCCGGCATGCGACGCGAGGTACAGCGACGAGCGGCCGTTCACCGGGTTGCGCCAGGTGAGGCGCCAGGTGACCGGCGGCAGCGCTGCGCGCTCGTCGGCGCCCATCATGGCCGGATCGATCTGGTCGCGCGACGTGGCGTAGCTGTGCAGTACCTCCAGCTCCTGCAGCGCGGCGCGGCGCGCCTCGGGCAGTGCGGCCCAGGCCGCACGTGTGGACACGAACTCGGTGCCCCCGCCGTCCTCGGGAATCACGCGTGCCGACAGCACCGACGCCAGCGCCGGCAGCCTCTTGAACGAACTGTCGGTGTGCCACAGCTGGTTGGCCCGTGCGATGAGCATCGCGCGGTCGCTCGGCGCCACCACGCCGCCATCGGGGCCGATGTTGCTCATGCGCGAGTAGAAGGTGCCCGCCCCGCCCGAACCCACCTTGGTCTTCTCCAGCGCGCCGAAGCCGCGCGCGAAGGTGGCCTGGATGTCGTCGCTCACGTCCTGGTTGCGCAGGACGACGACCGAGTGCTCCTCGAACAGTTCGCGCACCTGCCGGTGCAGGGTGTCGGAACACACGATGTCCAGCAGCGTGGTGCCTTGGATCTCGATGCCGAAATCGGGGTGCAGGGCGACGGTTTTCATGGGATGGGTCTCCTTGGTTGCGGCCAATCTAGCAGCGGGCTTGCAGGCCTTCCTAGGGTGCTTGCGCGAGTCGCCTCGATTTACATGGATGTGAAAAACACCAATTACGCGCAGGTGCGAAAGGACGTCGCCAACGCGACTTGCGCCGGCGGCCCGCCGTGTCCAAATCGCGCGCGCCATGACCACGCCCATCATCAAGACGGCCCGCCGCGCCTTCGAGGTGCTGGAGCTCTTCCAGGCACGCCGCGCGCCGTTGCGGCTGCAGGAGGTCTGCGCGGCGCTCGCGTACCCCACGTCGAGCGCGTCAGCGCTGCTCAAGTCGATGGTGGCGCTGGGCTACCTGCGCTACGACAAGGCCGCGCGCACCTACATGCCGACGATGAAGATCGCCGACCTGGGCGGCTGGGTGCAGAGCGCCCTCTTCGGCGACGGCTCGGTGATGCGGGCCATGCACGCACTGTCGGAGCGATTCGGCGAGACGGTCACGCTCGCGGTGCAGAGCGACCTGCACGCGCAGTACGTCTACCTCATCCAGTCGCGCCTGCCCATCTGGTACCTGCCGCCCATCGGCACCAGCCGCACGCTCACCGCGTCCGGCAGCGGCCTGCTCATGCTGGCCGCCAAGAGCGACGCGCAGATCCGCAAGGTCTGGAAGCGCATCGACTTCCATCGGCTCGACCCGTCGCGGCCCACCCTGGCCGAGGTCATGGCGCAGGTGGCGGTGTGCCGGCGCCAGGGCTGGTTCTTTTCCAAGCACCGCATCGAACCGGGCGCCGGCGGCATCTCGGTGCTGCTCGAAGACCCCAAGTTCGGCCGTGGCTACGCCCTGGGCGTGCACGGGCCGGTCGAGCGCCTGGAGGCGCGCGAGGCCGAGATCGTGGCTGCGCTGCACACGGCCGCGCGTGCCGTGGACGGCCACTGAGCCGCGCGCGCTGCAACGGGGCGCGGGGCGGCGCGCTAAGCTGCGCCGCCATGCCTGCCCCTGCCCCGCCCCGTCTCATCCGCTTCCACAAGCCCTATGGCGTGCTCAGCCAGTTCACGCCCGAGGGCCGCTGGCGCGGGCTGAAGGAGTTCATCGACCTGCCGGGCGTGTATGTCGCCGGCCGGCTCGACGCCGACAGCGAGGGGCTGCTGCTGCTCACCGGCGACGGCGCCCTGCAGGCACGCATCGCCGACCCTCGGCACAAGATGCCCAAGCGCTACTGGGTCCAGGTGGAGGGCGAACCGGATGAGACGGCGCTCGCGGCGCTGCGCGCGGGCGTGACGCTCAACGACGGCCCCACACGGCCCGCGCAGGCGCGGCGCCTCGAGCCGCCGCCCGACGTGCCGCCGCGCGAGCCGCCCATCCGCGAGCGCAAGCGCATTCCTACGGCGTGGATCGAACTCGCGATCCAGGAGGGCCGCAACCGCCAGGTGCGGCGCATGACGGCCGCGGTGGGCTTTCCCACACTGCGGCTCATCCGCGTGGCCGTCGGCCCCTACACGCTGGACGGGCTCGCGCCCGGGCAGTGGGCGGCCCAGCCCGTGGCGGCGCCGGACTCAGGCGGCGTGCACGGCGCCTGAGGCGCGGCGCGCGGCACGGGCCGGCTGGGCGGGCGTCAGGTAGATGCCGCGTGCCTCGTGCACGCGCTCCTCGCGCAGCGTGTCGCGCGCCTCGTCGTCGGCGCAGGCGGCGCGCAGCAGCCGGTCGACCTCGTGCAGCGGCCGGGTGAACAGGTGCTCGATGGACGCGCGCTGCGCCGCCGTGAGCACGCGTTCGCGCGCCAGGCGATCGAGCTGGCGGCGCGCCTCCTGCGGCGCGAAGTCCATCAGCTCGAGCAGTTCGATCACGTGGCGCATCTGCGGGCCGTCGAACACGGGGGTGGCGAAATCGTCGGGGGTCATGGGGTGGCTCCTGCCCGTCGGGGCGATGTGTGTGCAGGGCAGTCTCCGGACGCTGGCTTAGGCGGGGCTGAAGGCGGTGGTGGCGCCGCTGCTGGTAGGCTCGCCCCCCGTGAACCTGCGCACCAAGATCGTCGCCCTGGCCGTGGCCCCGCTGCTGGTGGCGCTGCTGCTGGTGGCGCTGGCGGTGCGCCACCAGGAACGCGACCTGGCGCGGCGCGAACGGGTGCTGATCGAGCAGAGCTACATGGCCCAGCGCCGCGGCGAGCTGCGCAGCTACGTCGACCTGGCGGTGAGCATCGTGCGGCCGCTGTACGAGGCCGGCCAGGACGACGAGGCCACGCGCGCCGAGGCGCTGCGGCGGCTGGCCGCGCTGGACTACGGCAGCGACGGCTACTTCTTCGTCTACGACCTGCAGGGCCGCTCGCTGATGCATTCGCGCCAGCCGGAGCTGGTGGGCCAGGACCTGTGGGACCTGCGCGATTCGCAGGGCCGCTATACCATCCGTGACCTCATCGCCGGCGCGCAGCGCGGCGGCGGCAGCTACGTCGAATACGAATGGCGCAAGCCCTCGCTGGGCACGGCGGCGCCCAAGCTGGGCTACGTCACGGCCTTCCCGCGCTGGAACTGGATGGTCGGCACCGGGCTGTACCTGGACGACATCCAGTCCACCATGGATTCGCTGGACCGCCAGATCAGCAGCAACGTGACGACCACGCTGCTGTGGATCGCCGGCATCGCCGCGCTGTGCCTGGCGGCCGTGAGCGCGGGCGGGCTGGCGCTCAACCTCAGCGAGCACCGCGTGGCCGAGGCCAAGCTGCGCCTGCTGGCGCGGCGCGTGGTGCAGTCGCAGGAGGAGGAACGCGGCCACCTCGCCCGCGAGCTGCACGACGGCACCAGCCAGACGCTGGTGTCGGCCAAGCTGCTGATCGAGTCGGCCGTCGATGCGCTGGCGCGCGAGCAGCGGCCGGTGCCGCCCGCGCTGCCCAAGGCGCTGCAGCGGCTGGGCGATTCGCTCACCGAAGTGCGCCGCATCTCGCACCGGCTGCGCCCGGCCCTGCTCGACACGCTGGGCCTGCCGGCCGCCATCGAGCGGCTGGGCGACGAGTTCGGCGAGGACGGCACGCTGACGACCACGCTCGACGTGGAGGGCGAGCCCTTCGAGCTGTCGCCGGACGTGAAGACGGCGCTCTTCCGTGTGACGCAGGAGGCGCTGACCAACGTGCACAAGCACGCCCACGCGCGGCGGGTGCACATCGCGTTGCGCTTCGACCCGTCGGCCGGCGTCCGCCTCGATGTCGAGGACGACGGTGCGGGCTTCGACGTCGAGGCCGCGCAGGCCGACCCGCGCCGCGGCATCGGCCTGCGCAACATGCGAGAACGCCTGGGCGCCATCGGCGGCCAGCTGCACATGCGCTCGGGGGCCGGCCGCACCACGGTCACCGCCGAGGTGCCGGCCGCCAGCGCCCGCGCCGAAGGGGCCCCCGCATGAGCGCCCGCCCCGTCGCTGCAAAGGCGCACCCATGAACGCCGCGACGCCGGTGCGCCTCTTCCTCGTCGACGACCACCCGCTGGTGCGCGACGGCCTGCGCGCGCGCCTGGGCGCGGTGCCGGGGCTGGAGATCGTGGGCGAGGCCGGCAGCGCCGCCGAGGCACTGGCGCAGGTCGATGCGCTGCGGCCAGACCTGATGCTGGTGGACGTCGGCATGAAGGACATGAACGGCATCGAGCTGGCCGCGCTGCTGCTGCAGCGGCCCGCGGCGCCGCACGTCGTGATGCTCAGCATGTACGACAACCCCGAGTACGTGCAGCGTGCGCTGCAGGCCGGTGCGCACGGCTACGTGCTCAAGGACGCCCCGGCCTCGGAGATCGTGGCCGCGATCGAGGCGGTGTCGGCCGGCGGCACCTTCCTCAGCCCCGCGGTGTCGAAGAAGCTGTTTCGCAACCAGGCGGCACGGCCCTTGCTCACGCCCCGGGAGGCCGAGATCCTCACCGCCCTCGGCCGCGGCGAATCGAGCAAGCAGATCGCCCGCAGCCTGGGCCTGAGCGTGCGCACCGTCGACGCGCACCGCCAGAGCATCAAGCGCCGCCTGGGCATCGACGGCCAGGCCGAGCTCATCAAGTACGCGGTGGAGCACACGCGGCAGTTCGGCGGCGCTTGAGCCCTAGGGTTGTCCCTTAGGCAATGCTGCGCAACCTCCTTGCGCAGTGCAACCGATGCGGCGTCGCCCCGCAAAGGAAAAACTCCCGGGGTTCCAATCCGAGGAGACATCTTCATGCACAGCATCCGCCGCCACCTGGTGTGGCTGGTCGTGGCCGTGGTCGGCGCCTTCGCGCTCGGCACCGTGGCCCTCAGCCGGGGCGAGAGCATCAACGCGTTGTGGGTGGTCACGGCCGCCATCTGCGTGTACCTGATCGCCTACCGCTACTACAGCCTCTTCATCGCCGACAAGGTGCTCGGCCTGGACGGCAGCCGCAAGACGCCGGCGCACCGCCACAACGACGGCCTGGACTACGTGCCGACCGACAAGAACGTGCTGTTCGGCCACCACTTCGCGGCCATCGCAGGCGCGGGCCCGCTGGTCGGCCCGGTGCTGGCGGCGCAGATGGGCTACCTGCCCGGCCTGCTGTGGGTGCTGGCGGGCGTGGTCTTCGCCGGCGCGGTGCAGGACTTCATCATCCTGTTCATCTCCACGCGGCGCGACGGCCGCTCGCTGGGCGACCTGGTCAAGCAGGAGATGGGCGTGGTGCCCGGCATGATCGCGCTCTTCGGCACCTTCATGATCATGATCATCATCCTGGCGGTGCTGGCCCTGATCGTGGTGAAGGCGCTGGCCGAATCGCCCTGGGGCACCTTCACCGTGGCGGCGACGATTCCCGTCGCGGTGTTCATGGGCCTGTACCTGCGCTACATCCGCCCGGGGCGCATCGGCGAGGTGTCCGTCATCGGCTTCGTGTTGCTCATGGCGGCCATCTTCGGCGGCCAGGCGGTGAGCCAGAACCCCGCGTGGGCGCCGCTCTTCACCTTCGACGGCAAGGCGCTCACCTGGATGCTGGTGGGCTACGGCTTCGTGGCCGCCAGCCTGCCGGTGTGGCTGCTGCTGGCGCCGCGCGACTACCTGTCGACCTTCCTGAAGATCGGCACCATCGTCGCGCTGGCCATCGGCATCGTGTTCGTGATGCCCACGCTGCAGATGCCGGCGCTCACGCAGTTCGCGCAGGGCAACGGCCCGGTGTGGTCGGGCAGCCTGTTCCCGTTCCTCTTCATCACCATCGCCTGCGGCGCGGTGTCGGGCTTCCATGCGCTGATCTCCTCGGGCACCACGCCCAAGATGCTCGACAACGAGAAGCACGCCCGCTTCATCGGCTACGGCGGCATGCTGGCCGAGTCCTTCGTCGCGGTGATGGCGCTGGTCGCGGCCTCGTGCATCGAGCCGGGCATCTACTTCGCGATGAACAGCCCCGCCGCGCTGGTGGGCAGCACGCCCGAGGCCGTGGCGCAGGTCATCTCTGGCTGGGGCTTCACCGTCACGCCCGACATGCTGCTGCAGACCGCCAAGGACGTGGGCGAGAGCACCATCCTCGGCCGCGCGGGCGGCGCGCCGACCCTGGCCGTGGGCATGGCGCACATCCTGCACCAGGCCATCGGCGGCCCCGCCATGATGGCCTTCTGGTACCACTTCGCGATCCTGTTCGAGGCGCTGTTCATCCTCACCGCCGTCGATGCCGGCACCCGCGCCGGCCGCTTCATGCTGCAGGACCTGATGGGCAGCTTCGTGCCCGCGCTCAAGCGCACCGACTCGCTGCCGGCCAACCTCTTCGCCACCGCGCTCACCGTGGCGGCCTGGGGCTACTTCCTCTACCAGGGCGTGGTCGATCCGCTGGGCGGCATCAACACGCTGTGGCCGCTGTTCGGCATCTCCAACCAGATGCTGGCCGCGGTGGCGCTGATGCTCGGCGTGGTGGTGCTGTTCCGCATGAAGCGCGAGCGCTACGCCTGGGTGGCGGCGGCCCCGGCCGCCTGGCTGCTGGCCTGCACGCTCACGGCCGGCTGGCAGAAAATCTTCTCGGCCGACCCGAAGGTGGGCTTCCTCGCACATGCCGCGCGCTACACCGAGGGCCTGGCCAACGGCGTGTTGGTGGCGCCGGCCAAGACGCCCGAGGCCATGGCCCGCATCGTCTTCAACGACCGGCTCGACGCCGGGCTGTGTGCCCTTTTCATGTTCGTGGTGCTCAGCGTGCTCGTCTACAGCGTCAAGGCCTGCCTGGCCGCGCGCGCCGCCAACCGGCCGACCGTGCACGAGACGCCGTACGAGCCCCTGGCGGCGGTTCCCGCACGATGATGATGAAGCTCGGCAACCTCGACCTGCCCGAGGCGGGGCGCTACCTCGCGCGTTCGACGCGCGCGCTGGGCCAGTCGCTGCGGCTGATGGTGGGGCTGCCCGACTACGACACCTACCTGTCGCACATGGCGGCCACGCACCCGGAGCGAGCGCCGATGAGCTACGAAGCCTTCTTCCGAGAACGGTTGGAGGCGCGCTACGGCGCGGGCAAGGGGCGCTGCTGCTGAGCTGCGCCGCACACGCCGCTGGCCGTTGAGCCGGCGGCCGCTCGCGCCCAGGGAGCGGGCGCTGCGGCCAACGTCGTTCAAGAGTTTGCGGCGCTCCTCACTGCGCCAGCTTGCGCAGCAGCCAGGCCATCGCGGCCTGTTGCACCTTGAGGTCGCCGCCCGCATCGACCGCCAGCGCCGCACGGTCGAAGGCCGCCGACAACAGGTCGCCCAGCACCGGCAGCGCCACGCCGCGCGGCGTGACGCCGGCCGCGATCAGCCCTTCCGCCAGCGTGGCCGCGGCAGCGGCACCGTCCATCGCCAGCACCTCCGCCAGGCCGAGCACGGCCGGCCCGTCGACCAGCAGCAAGCGCGTGCGACCCGGCGCCGTCATGGCGCGGAGGTAGGCGTCGCTGCCGGCGATCAGGGCCTTGAGCGGCGGCAGTCCTTCGCGGGCCGCCGCGCGGATGTCCTCGGCCACGGCGGCCATCTCGCGTGCCAGCACGGCGCGGAACAGGTCGCGCTTGTCGGCGAAGTGGTGGTACAGCGCGCCGCGCGTGGTGCCCGCCGCGGCGGCCACCTCGGGCGTGGAAGTGCCGGCGTAGCCCTGGCCGACGAAGAGCGCGCGCGCCGCGTCCATCAGCGCGCCGCGGGTGGCCTCGGTGCGCTCGCGGTTGCTGCGCGGGGCGGTGGCAGGCACATCGACCGCGGCGGCCATGGGCTTGCGATCGACAGGGTCATCCTGTGACATACATACAGCCTGTACGTTAATCTTCATGAAACATGCAGACTGTATGTTAGTTCAATCCTTTCCAGGAGAAGCGATGTCCGCGCCCTTCAAGGTCAGCAGCTACTACCCCGTCGTCATGACCCGCGACGTTGCCGGCACCAGCGCGTTCTGGCGCACGCATTTCGGTTTCGTGCCGCTGTTCACGAGCGACTGGTACGTCCACCTGCAGCTGGAAGGCGACGCTGCTGTCAACCTGGCCGTGCTCGACGGCGGCCACGCCACCATCCCCGAGGCCGCGCGCGGCCAGGTGGCCGCCGGCCTGCTGCTGAATTTCGAGGTCGACGACGTGGATGCCTTCCATGCGCGCGTGCAGGCCGCCGGCCTGCCGGTGCTGCTGCCGCTGCGCGACGAAGCCTTCGGCCAGCGCCACTTCATCACCCGCGACCCGAATGGGGTGCTGATCGACGTGATCAAGCCGATCCCGCCGACGGGCGAGTTCGTGCAGCAGTACGAGGCCTCGGCATTGCCACAAGGCTGACACGGGGGCGCCGGCGGCCGCTATAGACTTCATAGCGCGTCGCGCCTGGTCCACAGGCGTCGGCCCATTTGGTTCCTGATCCAGCGCCCTGCATGACACCGACTTCCATTTCCCACCCGTTGCGCCGCCGCCATGTGATCGCCGGCCTGGCTGCCGGCCTGGTCGCCCCCGCCGTCCTGGCCGCGCGCCCCGGCACGCCGCCGGCGCCCTCGCTCTGGCCCAGGGCACTCGCGGTGCCGGGCGGCGTGGCACGGCTGTCGCTCGGGCCGGCCGCCGACCGGCCGGTGGCCCACACGCGCGTCGGCGAGGCGCAGGTGCCGCTGCTGGTGGTGGGCGATGCGATCGACTGGACCGCGCTGGTCGGCATCCCGCTGGCGGCCACGCCGGGCGGGGCCACCATCACCAGCGCGGGCCGCAGCGTCCCGTACACCGTCGCGCCCAAGCAGTACCGCGAGCAGCACCTCAAGGTGGCGCCGGGCACGGTCGATCTCTCCGCCGAGGACACGGCGCGCTACGAGCGCGAGCGCGCCCACCTGGCCGGCGTGATGGCGACCTTCACCGATGCGCCGCCCGCCACGCTGCACATGGCGGTGCCGGTGCCCGGCCGGCGCTCCAGCTCCTTCGGCCTGCGGCGCGTGTTCAACGGGCAGTCGCGCAATCCGCACAGCGGCATGGACATCGCGGCCGGCACCGGCACGCCCGTGCGCGCCCCGCTCGCGGGCCGGGTGATCGACACCGGCAACTATTTCTTCAACGGCGGCACCGTGTGGCTCGACCACGGCGCCGGCCTGCTCAGCATGTACTGCCACCTCAGCCGCGTCGACTGCAAGGCGGGCGACGCGGTGAAGGCCGGCGACGCCTTCTGCGCGGTGGGGGCCACCGGCCGCGTGACCGGGCCGCACCTGCACTGGTCGGTGATGCTCAACCGCGCGATGGTCGACCCGGCCCTGTTCATCGACGCATGACCGCCGCGTCCGACCGATTGACGTGCAGGCTGGTTGCGCCTTAAAACGGTGCAAAACAGGAGTCGGGCGCGATGATCGCTGATTTATTCGAACAGGCCCTCGGGCGTGCCGCGGCACTGCCCACGGACGCGCCTGCCGAGCGCATCGATCGCGCCGTGCACGACGTGGTGCAGCTCATGCGCGAGCATCTGGAGATGGACGTCGCCTTCGTCTCGCACCTGCACGGTGGGCGCCGCTACTTCGTCACCGTCGACACGCGGGCCGGCGCCGAGGTGATCGCCACCGGCGGCTCGGCGCCGGCCGACGAGAGCTTTTGCCAGCGCGTGATCGACGGCCGCCTGCCGCAGAGCATCCAGGACGTGCGCCTGCTGCCCGGCGCCGCCGAACTGCCGCGCACGCCCTTCAGCATCGGCTCGCATCTGAGCACGCCCGTGGTGCTGGGCGACGGCAGCGTCTACGGCACGATGTGCTGCTTCAGCTTCGAGGCGGCACGGCCCCTCGTCGACCGCGACCTCAAGCGCCTGCGGATGGCGGCCGAGCTCACGGCGCGCCTGATCGACCAGCGGCATCGCGTCTGAGCCGAGGCGCGCTCGGCCGCCGCCGCGACAATGCGGTCCTCCTGCGGCCGCGCTGAGGCGTTGGAGACGAGCCCACGCCATGACCGCCCCTGCCACCGCCCCCCTCCTCCAGCTGCGCGACCTGCGCGTTGCCTTCCCCGGCGAGGCGCCGCTGATCGACTGCCCGTCGCTGGCGCTGCCGTGCGGCCTCACGCTGATCGAAGGGGACACCGGCTCGGGCAAGACCACGCTGTTGCGCGTGCTGGCCGGCGAACTGCCCGCGCAAGGCACGCTGGCGCTGGCCGGCATCAAATTTGCGCAGTCGCCCCAGGCCTACCGGCGCGCCGTGTTCCATGTCGATGCGCGCGACCCGGCGTTCGACGCGCTCACGCCGCGCGCCTGCGCCGCCGCTTGGCGCGAGGACGACCCGCGCTTCGATGCCGCGCGCTGGTCCTCGATGGTCGAGGGCTTCGCGCTGGGCGAGCACCTCGACAAGCGCATGGACATGCTCTCCACCGGCTCGCGGCGCAAGGTGGTGCTGGCCGCCGCGCTGGCCAGCGGCCGGGCCCTGGTGCTGCTCGACGAGCCCACCGCCGCGCTCGACAAGGCCTCGGTGCGCTGGCTGTGGCAGGCCCTGGCCGAGAGCACGCAGCGCCGCGCGCGACAGGCCATCGTCGTGGCCAGCAACCTGCCCGTGGAGGGCCTGCCGCTGGCCGCCACCATCACCCTTCCGCTTCGCTGACCGATCGATGTCCCTGCACGCCCGCCCCCTCCCGTCCGCCACCCGCCGCCGCTGGCTGCTGTGGGCTGCCACGGCCGCATTGCTGCCGGCCGCGGCGGCGGCGCAGGGGAAGGCCCCCGCGGCCCCGGCCGCCCGCGTGCCCCTGCTGCGCGTGCACATGCCCCGGCGCGGCGGCACGCGCCTAGTGCGCGGCCGGCTGCAGGCGCCGGCCCACGGCGTGCGCGACTACCTGATCCAGGCGCGCGCCGGCCAGTCGCTCGAGGTGGAACTGGAGACGCTCGCGCCCGGCGCCTCGTTCAAGGTGTTCGGCCCCCACCAGAAGGACGCGCTCTTCATGAGCGAGTTCTCGGCCCTGCCGCTGTGGCAGGGCCGGGTGGCGGCCGATGGGGACTACCGCGTGCGCGTGTCGCTCAACGCGGTGCAGCGCGCCCGTGGCGAGTCGATGGACTTCATCCTGCGGCTCGCGCTGCGCCCCACCTGACGGCGGCCGGCTCCTCAGGCGCGCGTGCCGGTGGCGCCGTCGAGCGCCATGCGCACGCGCAGCGCCAGGTCCGACAGCCGGTAGGGCTTCTTGAGGATGTCGAACTCCGAGGGCGCGACCTGGTCGATGTTGCCCATGTCACGGTCGTAGCCGGTGGTCAGCAGCACGTGCACCGAGGGCAGCATGCGCCGCATCTCGCGCGCCAGCGTGTAGCCGTTGATGCCGCCGGGCATCACGACGTCGGAAAAGAGCAGGTCGGGCATGCGGTCCGGCGGCAGCAAGCGCACCAGCTCCAGCGCGGCGCGCCCCGAGTCGGCCACGTGCACGCGGTAGCCCAGGCCCTCCAGCATGTCGCGCGCGAGTTCCGACACCTCGGGCCGGTCTTCCACGACCAGGATGGTCTCGGTCCCGCCCCGCTCGTTGGGACGCTGGCCACTCTCGCCGTCGGCCCGAACGGCATGGCGCACGGCCGGGAAGAACATGCGCACCGTGGTGCCCTGCCCCGGCTCGGACGACACCGTCGCCGTACCGCCCGACTGCTTGGCGAAGCCGTACACCATCGACAGGCCCAGGCCGGTGCCCTGACCCTCGTCCTTGGTGGTGAAGAAGGGGTCCATCACCCGCGCGAGGATCTCGGGCGCGATGCCGCTGCCGGTGTCGGTGACGGACAGCTCGGCATAGGCGCCGGGGCGCAGGCCCGCGGGCAGCTCGCCGCTGTCGTCGCCTTCGCCGGCCGCCTCGACCGCGCGCGTCTCGATGCGGATGCGGCCGCCCTCGGGCATGGCGTCGCGCGCATTCACCAGCACGTTGAGCAGCGCCACCTCGACCTGCGTGGTGTCGAGCTCGCAGTTGGGCAGGTCGGGCGCCAGGTCGAACTCGAGCTGGATGCGCTCGCCCAGCGTGCGCTGCACCAGCGCGGTCATGCCGGTGGCCAGCGTGTTGAGGTTGATCGTGCGGCCGCGCAGCTTCTGCTTGCGCGAGAAGGCCAGCAGCTGCTGCGTGAGCGTGGAGGCCTTGGTCACGGCGCCGCGGATGCTGTCGATGCCGCGGGCGATGTCTTCGGGGCCAAGCTTGCCCCGGCGGGCCCGGGCGCCCATCAGGTCGAGGTGGCCCGACATGACCTGCAGCAGGTTGTTGAAGTCGTGCGCGATGCCGCCGGTGAGCTGGCCCAGCGCCTCCATCTTCTGGGCCTGGGCCAGGCCCTCCTCGGCGTCGCGGCGGCGGCTCACGTCCAGTTGCGAGGCGAAGAAGAACACCAGCTGCTCGTTGCGGTCGTAGACCGGCGAGATGAACAGCGCATTCCAGAAGGTGGAGCCGTCCTTGCGGTAGTTGAGGATCTCCAGCGAGATCTCGCGCCGCTCGTCGATCGCCTGGCGAATGGCCTGCACGGTCTGGCGATCCGTCGCGGGGCCCTGCAGGAAGCGGCAGTTGTTGCCCAGCAGTTCGTCCATCGCGTACCCGCTCATCGCCACGAAAGCGCGGTTGGCGAACACGATGGGGTTGTCGGGCTGGCGCGGATCGGTCACGAGCATCGGCATGCGCGTGGTCTCGATCGCGGCGAAGAAGATGTCGTCCTTGTGCGAGACGAACTGGGAAGGCCCGCCGTCCTCGACCTGGACAGGGCTGCGGCCGGGAATCGGCGGTTTTTCGGGTTGACTCATGGGGCGCGGGCCGCAAAGGCCCCGGATGATGCGCGATAGCGTACCTTCGCTCCAAGGCGCCGCCTGTCGGAGAACGCGCCGCCCGGCCTGCACCGCCCGGTCATTCAGGGCGCTTGTAGACCAGGCCCAGGACGGCGCCGTTCTCGTCGGCGGTGCACACGGCGCTGCGCTTCTGCGGGCCGACCGCCAGGTTCACGGCATAGACGCCGTCGCGCGGCGTGCTGCTGCTCATCACCGCGACGGCTGCCGGCGGCACCTTGAACTCGCGCGCGGCGGCCGCCACGCAGTTGCGCACGCTCACCTCCGGCGGGCCGCCCACGCGGACCGCGGTGCTGCTGCAGGCGGTGAGGGCCAGCGCCGCGAGGCCGGCAGCGGCAAGGGGGACGGGTGCGAAGGAGCGGATGCGGATCATGGTCGAAATTCCTTGGAAACGATGGCCGCCAGCACGGCCATCGTGATTGGAGCGCGCCGCACGGCGCCGGTTCGCAGGACGCCGCCGGTACGGGCCGCCGTCCGCCACCGCGCGGCGGCCGAACCCGTGGCTCAGGCCACCGGCCTCCACAGCGCCGCACCCTCGCGCAGCGCATCGGCAGCGTCATGCACGACCTGGCGCAGTGCGCCGTCGTGCAAGGCGGCACCGGCCTGCAGCGCCGCCGCGGCGGCGCCTTCGGGGTCGTGGTCGAAGGCTCGCAACGCGCGCAGGACGGCGTCGAGCGCAGCGCGCTGGGGGTCGGCCGCTTCGCAGGCATCCAGCGCGGTCTGCAGGGCGGTCACGGCGTGACCCAGGTTCAGCGCCGCGAGCAGCCCCTCGGGCGCGTCGCCCGAGCGGCCGGCGCGCTGCAGATCCAGCAGCAGCCGCAGGATGCGCCGCGCCGTCTGCGCCTGCCACTCGCCCGCCACCGCGGCGGCGCGCGTGCGCGGGTCGTCGAAGAGCCGCGCCACGTCGCGCCGGATGTGGCCGGCCAGCGCGCGCGAGCGCGACGCCGATCGGTCGGGTGCCAGCAGGAAGGCGCTGCCCACCAGCGCGGCCCCCGTCATCAGCGCCGCCGCGCCGTTGAGGATCTCCGGCCCGCCGGCCGCCGGCATGCCCGCCTGGCTGCCGAGCATGAAGCACATGTTGGCGTCCAGCGCCGGCATGGCGGTGTGGCGGCTCACGCGCGCGAGGGCACCGACGACGATGAAGGGCACCAGGCTCAGGACCAGCGACACCGGCCCGTCCACCTGCGGCTGCACCACGAAGCGGTAGAAGGTGGCCGCCACCACGCCCGCCGCCACGCCGGCAATGAGCTTGGGCGCCACCAGACGCGGTGCCGGCAAGGTGCCCAGCACCATCGAGAAGATGCACACGCCCAGCGCCGCCAGCTCGGCCGCGGGCCAGCCGGACGCCAGGCCCACGGCCGCCGCGACGAAGGTGCCCAGCCCCGCGGCCACGGCGTTGACGGCGGCGCGCTGCCAGTCGCGATGCGGCGTGAGGTAGGCGGCCGCACGGGGTGCGAAACCGCGCACGTCGGCCGCGGCATCGACGCGCTGCGCGAACAGGGCCTGCTCGGCCGCCACCAGCCAGGCCACGGCGCGGTGCACGCGCTCCTCGGGCGTCGCGACGCGCGGCGGCAGTTGGGCCGGGTCGAGCGGTGCCGGCTCCCAGGGCGCGGCCTCGCGCATCAGGGCGGCCTGGCTGGCGAGCTGGCCGGCCAGCGCGTCGGGCACCGGCTCGCCGCGCAGGCGCCGCGCGCGCAGCGCCGTGGCGGCGGCCATCAGCGCGATGGAGGCGGCCACCAGCGCCGTGGTGTAGCGCAGGCGCCGGTAGCCCTCGACCGAGCCGGCGGCCACGGTGCGGGCGGCGGCGTCGACCTCGCCCATCTCGGTCAGCACCCGCCGCTCCAGCGCCGCCGTGTCGCGCCCCGGGCGGCCGGCCGCGGCCTCGGCGGCGAAGTGGGCGGCGTCGGCCGCCAGGTGGCGCACCCGCTGGTAGAACTCGCGCCGACGTGCCGAGGGCGTGAAGAAGCCCGTGACCAGCGTGACCACCACCACGCCGATGAGCGTGCACTCGACGCGGGCCACCGCCAGCGGCAGCAGCCGCTCCGGTGCCAGCACCGACGGCAGCACCACCACGGCCGCCGTCATGCCGGCCATCAGCGCGGCATACGAGACCACGCCGCGCAGCAGCGCCGCACCGGCGGCGCCCGCCGCCACCCACAGGCCCAGCAGGGTCAGCGCCGCATAGGGGCCGGGCACGGCGCGCAGGATGGCGAAGCCCGCCGCCGCGCCGACCAGCGTGCCGACGATGCGGAAGAAGCCGCGCTCGATCAGCAGGCCGCGTGCGTTCTGCGCGACGACCCACACCGGCATCGCGGCCCAGTAGGCGTTGTGGACGTGGAAGGCCGCGGCGATGGCGAAGGCCAGCGTGGCGGCCACGGCCATGCGCAGCGCCAGGGCGGCGCCCGACGCGTCGATGCCCAGGCGCCGGCCGACGGGGGCGAGCATGTTCATGGGCGCGGATTGTCGGCTGCGCAGCCGGGTGGCGTCCGAGCACGCTCTTCGGATGCAGTTACATTTTTCCGCTTGCGCCATACCAATTGGTATGTATAGTCCATACCAACCAATCGGTATGGCCATGACGACTTCTTCCTCCCCTGCCCTTCCGTCGCGCACGCGCCTGCTCGACGCCGCACTGCAGGTCATTCGCACCAAGGGCTACACCGCCACCACGGTGGACGAAATCTGCCAGGCCGCCGGCGTGACCAAGGGCAGCTTCTTCCACCACTTCAAGGGCAAGGAAGACCTCGCGATCCAGGCCACGCGGCACTGGAGCGACGTGACCGGCGCCGCCTTCGCCGCGGCCGACTACCACCGCCTGCCCGACCCGCGCGACCGTGTGCTGGGCTACATCGATCTGCGGGCGGTCATGCTGGCCGGCGAGCTGCCCGACTTCACCTGCCTGCTCGGCACCATGGTGCAGGAAACCTTCACCACCCACCCCGCCATCCGCGACGCCTGCCACGCCGGCATCGACGGGCATGCGCACACGGTGGCCGTGGATATCGCCGAGGCGCAGGCGCTGTACGTGCCCGACGCCGCCTGGGACGCGCAGGAGCTCGCGCTCTACACCCAGGCCGCCCTGCAGGGGGCCTTCGTGCTGGCCAAGGCGCAGGGCGGCGCGCACATCGCATCGGTCTGCGTGGCCCACCTGCGGGCCTACGTACAGGCGCTGCTCACGCCCGGCGCGGCGGTGCGCCTCGCGCCGCCGGTGCCTGTGGCTGTGCCTGTAGGCGAGCGCATTCCGGTTCCCGCATCCCAACACCCAGGAGACACCCCATGACCACTACCCACCGTGTGAGCTGCCACTGCGGCGCCGTGCGCCTCGAGGTCGACGGCAACATCGACTCCGGCATGGCCTGCAACTGCTCGATGTGCCAGCGCAAGGGCTCGCTGCTGTGGTTCGTGCCGCCGGAGCAGGTGCGCTTCGAGTCCGACGAGAGCAAGCTCGGCCGCTATCTCTTCCACCGGCACGTGATCGCGCACCGCTTCTGCACCGTCTGCGGCATCCATCCCTACGCCGACGGCAAGAAGCCCGACGGCTCGCCGATGGTGGCGATCAACCTGCGCTGCGTGGAAGGCATCGACCTCGACGCCATTCCCGTGAAACACGTCAACGGGCGCGCCTTCTAGGCGCACCGTCCGCCACTTTCCTGCGTTTCCGCCGAACTTGCGGCCCGCGTGGCTGCAAGCCCTTCCTCACCCTGCTTTTCCAACCCAGGAGCTCACCATGACCGACACGACGAATCCCGACCCCTGCCGCACTGTCGCCGCGAGCGACGCCCACGCGCTGAGCCTCACGCGCCTGTACGACGCCACGCCGGAACAGGTGTTCCGCGCCTGGACCGAGCCCGAGCTGCTCAAGCAGTGGTTCGTCCCGCGCCCGTGGACCATCTCCAGGGTGCAGCAGGACCTGCGCCCCGGTGGTCAGTCGCTGGTGGTGATGCGCGACCCCGAGGGCAACGAGTACCCCAACGACGGCGTGTTCCTGGAGATCGTGCCCGACCGCAAGCTCGTGTTCACGAACATCTTCACGCCCGGCTGGGTGCCGGCCGATCCGCAGCCGATCAGGATGATCGCAGTGGTGAGCTTCGAGCCCGAAGGCGAAGGCAAGACGCGCTACACCGCCACCGCCATGCACTGGAGCGCGGCCGACCGCGAGACGCACGAGAAGATGGGCTTCCACGAAGGCTGGGGCCAGTGCGCCGATCAGCTGGCCGAATTGCTCGCCAAGGGCTGAGGACCAGGCCATGCGCAAGATCACACCCTGCCTGTGGTTCGACTTCAACGCCGAGGAAGCCGTCGCGCACTACATGCGCATCTTCCCGAACTCCCGCGTGCTCGAGACCTCGCGCTACAACGATGCCGCGCCCGCCTTGCAGGGCAAGGTGCTGACGATGCGCTTCGAGGTCGAGGGCCAGGAGCTGCTGGCGCTCAACGGTGGGCCGCAGTTCCCCTTCACCGAGGCGATCTCGCTGTCGGTGGACTGCGCCGACCAGGCGGAGGTCGACCGCCTGTGGGCGCAGCTGAGCGAAGGCGGCTCCGAAGGCCCCTGCGGCTGGGTGAAGGACCGCTTCGGCCTGTCGTGGCAGATCGTGCCGCGGCCGATGATCGAGATGCTCAAGGGCCCCGACGCCGCCGGCGCCGCGCGCGCCATGGCGGCCATGATGAAGATGCGCAAGCTCGACATCGCCGCACTGCGCGCGGCGTACGAAGGCCGCTAAGCCGTTGACTCGCCGAGCCGCCGCGGGCGGGCGCCGCTCAGTGCGCCGCGCGCCGGTGGCGCTGCACCGAGCGCCAGATGTCGACCTTGGCGCGTGCCAGGTCGGCCAGCCTGCTCGCCACGTCCTCGGGCGTCGCATCGGGGCTGCCGATGGACAGCCGGCCGCGGAACTGCGCGTCCTCGAACAGGTCGGCGCGGCCGAAGGTGCAGTCGGGCGTGCGCTCCACGTCGATGCGGATGTCCACGCCGCGGTAGCGCGACGGCGCGGGCCCGCGCGCCGGGCTGCAAGCGTGCGTTGTCGGATCGATGGTCATGTCTTGCCTCCTTGTCTGGATGAACCATGCGTCGTGACGAAGGGCGAAATAGGTGCGGCCGGCGGCGTTTCAAGGGGGGGCCGGCGCCTGCCGCACGGGCCGCTGAAATTTCCTACTTGAAGCCCGCGCCAGAGCACCTAGATGGCCCCTCGGAGGCGCCGCGCTGCGGCCGGCGCGCTCCGCATCGATGTTCGACTTCAGGAGGTTTCGCCATGTACCGATCCGCGTTTCCGCGCGACATGCTCGCCGAGATGGATCGCCTGCAGCGCGACATGCAGCAGGCCTTCGATCTGTCTCCCACCATCCGCGGCCTCGCCCGCCAGGGCTTTCCCGCGATCAACGTCGGCCACACGCCGCAGGCGCTCGAGGTCTACGCCTTCGTGCCGGGTGTCGACCCGGCCTCGATCGAGGTGCAGCTCGAGCGCGGGCTGCTCACCGTCACCGGCGAGCGCCGCGGCGCCCTGCCCGACGCCCAGAGCAAGGCCGCGGTCCACATCCACGAGCGCTTCACCGGCCGGTTCCACCGCGCGCTCACGCTGCCCGACGACGCCGACCCCGAGGGCGTGGACGCCCACCTGCAGGACGGCGTGCTGCACATCACCGTGCGCCGGCGCGCCGCGGCCCAGCCGCGCCGCATCGAGATCCACTGACGCAACACGGAGGACGACACCATGAACGCGATCCAGACCCCTCGCAGCACCGAGCCCGCCGCGCAGCAGACCGGCCAGGCGTCGCACGACGTCGACGACGCCCTGACCCCGCCCGTGGACGTGGTGGAAGACGCGCAAGGCATCACCCTCTGGGCCGACCTGCCCGGCGTGCCCAAGGACCGGCTGCGCCTGGAGGTGGAGGCCGGCACGCTGACCATCGAGGGCCAGATGCAGCTGGCGATGCCCGACGCGCTGCAGTCCAGCCACCGCGAGGTGGCGTCGCCGCGCTTTCGCCGCGTGTTCACCCTGAGCAAGGAACTGGACACCGAGCAGGTGAGCGCCGAGCTGGCGCACGGCGTGCTGACGCTGCGCATTCCGAAGGCCAGGCACGCCCAGGCGCGGCGCATCGAGGTGCGCGTGGGCTGATGAAACGGCAGCGCGGCCCGGCAAACCGCCGGGCCGCGCTGTGGCGCAGGCGTCGCCGGCCGCTCAGCGCGCCCGGGCGGCACCGGGCCACAGGCGCACGGCCAGTGCACCCAGGGCCGACGCGGTGGCCAGCACGGTCACGCCCATCCAGCCCCACTGCGACAGGGCCAGCGCGCCCAGCGCGGAGCCGGCCGCCATGCCGATGAAGGTGCCGGTGAACAGCACCGCGTTGAGGCGGCTGCGTGCGCCGGGGTCGATGCTGTAGACGATGGTCTGGTGCGCGATCAGCGCCGCCTGCAGGCCGAGGTCGAAGCCGATCGCACTGGCCACCAGCAGGCCCAGCCGGGCATGCGGCACCAGCAGCGGCGACAGCGCCATCAGTGCGAAGGACACGACCACCAGCGCCGCCCCCAGGCGCGTGACCAGCTCGGGCCCGCGCCGGTCGGCGATGCGCCCGGCAATGGGGGCGGCCAGCGCACCCGCCGCCCCGGCCAGGCCGAAGGCGCCAGCCGCCGCACTGCCGAGGTGGAAGGGCGCGCCGTGCAGCATCACGGCCAGCGTCGACCAGAAGGCGCTGAAGCCCACCGACAGCAGCCCCTGCGCCAGGGCCGCGCGGCGCAGCGCGCCGTGCTGGCGCCACAGCTTGCCCAGTGAACCCAGCAGCGCGCCGTAGGCCAGGTGCGTGGTCGGCCGGAAACGCGGCAGCCCGCGCCAGGCGGCGGCGCCGATCAGCGCGATGCTCGCCGCCGCAGCCACGAACATCGTGCGCCAGCCGAAGTGCTCGGCCACGAAGCCGCTCACCACGCGCGAGAGCAGGATGCCCAGCAGCAGCCCGGTCATCACCGTGCCCACGACCTTGCCGCGGTGCGTCTCCGGCGCCAGCGTGGCGGCGGCCGGCACGATGTCCTGCGCCAGCGTGGCGGCCAGGCCGATCACCAGGCTGGCGGCCAGCAGCATCGCGATCGACGGCGCGGCGCCGGCCAGCAGCAGCGCCACGCACAGCACGGCGGCCTTGATGAGGATGATGCGCCGCCGGTCGTAGCGGTCGCCCAGCGGTGCCAGCAGCAGGATGCCCAGCGCGTAGCCCAGCTGGGTGAGCGTGGGCACGAAGCCGACCTGGCGGTCGGAGGCGCCGATGTCGGCACCGAGCACCCCGAGCATGGGCTGCGCGTAGTACAGCGCGGCGACGCCGAAGCCGGCGCCGCTGGCCAGCAGCAGCGTGAGTGCCGGCGGCAGGCCGGCGGCGCCCTGGGGCGCGGGCGCCGCGGCCGTCGCATGCGTGGACTGAATGTTCGACATGGTGTTTACCCGTATCCGGAAAAGCGATGGGGCGAGTGTGCAAGGCGCAGGAGCGGATCGGTAGCCCCGTTGCCGGAACAATTGCTATACGCTTCGTGCATGACCACGCGCGCTCCCACGCCCGTTCCACCTGCTGCCGACCGGCTGGAGCTCATGCAGACCTTCGTGCGCATCGTCGAGGCCGGCAGCCTGTCGGCCGCGGCGGCGCAGATGCTGTCGACCCAGCCCACGGTGAGCCGCCGGCTGCAGGCGCTGGAGCGCTCGCTGGGCGTGCGGCTGCTGCAGCGCTCCACCCACGCCATGAAGCTCACCGAGGATGGAGAGCGCTGCTATGCCCGCGCCAAGGAACTGCTGGCCAGCTGGGCCGCCTTCGAGGCCGACATGCGCGGCACCGGCGACGCGCCCGAGGGCCTGCTGCGCGTGGTGGCGCCGCATGCCTTCGGCCAGCAGCAGCTGGTCGCGCCGCTGGCGGAGTTCCTGCGCGCCCACCCGCAGGTGAACGTGGAGTGGCTGCTGCACGACCGGCGGCCGGACTTCATCGCCCACGGCATCGACTGCGCCATCCAGGTCGGCGAAGTCGACGACCCGGCGGTGGTGGCGATCCGCCTGGCCGAGGTGCCGCGCATCGTGGTGGCGGCACCGTCGGTGCTGCAGGGCCGCGCGGCGCCGGCGCACGCGAGCGACCTGGCGGACCTGCCCTGGTTGGCGCTGCATACCTTCTACCGGCACGAGATCGCCCTCACCCACCGCCGCAGCGGCGAGCAGGTCGTGCTTGCGCTGCGGCCGCGCCTGTCGACGGACAGCCTCTATGCCCTGCGCAGCGCCGCGCTGCAGGGCCTGGGCGTGGGCGTCGGCTCGGCCTGGCTGCTCGCGGGCGACCTGGCGGCCGGCACCCTGGTCCACCTGGTGCCGCAGTGGGAAGCGGCGCCGTTGCCGGTGTACCTGGTGTACCCCTACGCCCGCTTCTACCCCGCGCGGCTGCAGCGCTTTGTGGCGCTGATGCGTCATGCCATGCCCGCGGCCGTCCGCGGCGCGCAGCCCGACTGAGCCGCCGGCCGATCGCTATCGAATCAATAGCGGCCGAGGCAATACCGGCGAGCCCTGCAGCCCGCTTTTCGCAGGAGACGCGGGCTGCCCTCAGCACTGCGCAGGCTTTCGTCCGACAGCCGATCGGCCCGGATTGCGCTGCAATGCAGCACCAGTGGCGCCGCCGATCCCGACCTTGCGAGCGCCCGTGCCCCCCAAGGAGAAGCCATGAAACGCCAAGCGACCATCCACGGCCACGTGACCTACACCCCCGGCGACGGCGTTCCCATCCCGATTCCCGAAGGCCCGATCGAGATCGAGGAGACCGACGACAGCGTGATCCTGGGCTGGGAACAGGCCGATGGCGTGGTGGGCTCGACCGCGATGCCGCGCATCCAGTACGAGCAGTATGTGGAGGCCGGCAAGATCCGTCTCGCCAACTGAGCGCGGCACGCCGCCCGGGCCGGCCGCCGGCCGGACTCCGCGTCAGGCACCGGCGTGGGCCTGCGCCAGGCACTCGCCGAACAGCGCCGTGGTGCGCCCCGGCTGCGGCGAGCGGCGCCAGATCGCGGTGAAGCGGCAGTCGTAGCGCAGTTGCGCGGGCGACACCGCCGCCATGCGCCCCTCGCGCTCGAAGACCGCCGCGTAGTGGTCGGGCAGGAAGCCCAGGTAGCGGCCCGAAAGGATCAGCAGCGCGATCGCCTCCTGGTCGTAGCCCGTGGCGCTGCGCGCCAGGCGCCGGGCATGGCTCAGCTCCATGTTGGGCGAGTGGTAGCCCAGCCCGGCGAAGGCATGGCGGCGCAGTTCGGCCCAGCCCAGCGCCGCGCCGACGCTGCCGAACAGCGGGTGCGTGCGCCCGGCATACAGCTGCATCGTCTCGCCGAACAGGTCGGCATAGGCCAGGCTCTGCGAGGCCCGGTGCGCCGGGATCACGCCGACCTGGAAGCGCCCGTCGATCACGCCGCGCTCGATCGCGTTGATGGACGCCACGTGCACGTTCAGCCGCACGTCGGGCGCGCGCGCCGAGAACAGCGCGATCGCCTCGCCGATGCGCGCCTGCGGGTTGCTGGCCGTCTTGTCGAACAGGGCCAGGTCCAGCTCGCCGCCCATGCGGCCGTGGATGTCGTCGATGCCGCTGCGAAATCCATCGACCGAGGCCAGCAGGCGCAGCGTCTCGTCGTACACGCGCTGGCCCTCGGCCGTGAGCGCGAAGCCCGCGCGCCCGCGCCGGCACAGCGTGAGGCCCAGCCGCGTCTCCAGGTCCTTCACATGGCGGCTCACGGTCGAGGTGCCGATGTTCAGTTCCAGCTCGGCCGCCGTCATGCCGCCGCAGTCGACCACGCTCTTGAACACCCGCAGCAGGCGCAGGTCCATGTCGCTGAGCTGGCCCAGCACGGCGCGCTGGCGGGGCTGCGCCGCAGCCGCCTTGGGTGCGGCGCGCCTCGCCGGCTTCTTAACTTTCATGAATCGTCAAGTGAACAGTGATGATTGTCCATTTTCGCCACTAAGCGGTCGGGCCAACAATGGCGCCTTCGTCCACCCCTGCACGCCGCACGCCATGAGCTCCGTCCTCACGCCCGACACCACGTCCTCCCACCCGCGCAGCGATGCCGCCTGGCTCGACGCGCACTGGATGCCCTTCACCGCCAACCGCCAGTTCAAGGCCGACCCGCGGCTGATCGTCGAGGGCAAAGGGGCGTACTTCACCGATGCCGACGGCCGCAAGATCTTCGACGGCCTCTCGGGCCTGTGGTGCACGGGCCTGGGCCACTGCCGCAGCGAGATCGCCGAAGCCGTGGGCCGCCAGGCCGCGAAGCTCGACTATTCGCCCGGCTTCCAGTTCGGCCATCCGCTGTCCTTCGAACTGGCCAACCGCATCAAGGGCCTCATGCCCGCCGGCGCCGGGCTGGACTATGTCTTCTTCACCGACTCGGGTTCCGAATCGGCCGACACCTCGCTGAAGATGGCCCGCGCCTACTGGCGCGCCAAGGGCCAGGGCACCAAGACCCGCCTCATCGGCCGCGAGAAGGGCTACCACGGCGTCAACTTCGGCGGCATCTCAGTCGGCGGCATCGTCGGCAACCGCAAGACCTTCGGCCAGGGCGTCGAGGCCGACCACATCCCGCACACGCAGCCGGCCATGGGCTCCTTCCACCGGGGCATGCCGGCCGAAGGCGGCGTGGCGCTGGCCAACCGCCTGCTCGACGTGATCGCCCTGCACGACGCGTCGAACATCGCCGCCGTCATCGTCGAGCCCTTCTCGGGGTCGGCCGGCGTGGTCATCCCGCCCGTGGGCTACCTGCAGCGCCTGCGCGAGATCTGCACGCAGAACAACATCCTGCTGATCTTCGACGAGGTCATCACCGGCTTCGGCCGCTGCGGCGCCATGACCGGCGCCGAGGCCTTCGGCGTCACGCCCGACATCCTCAACTTCGCCAAGCAGGTCACCAACGGCGTGCAGCCGCTGGGCGGCGTGGTCGCCAGCAAGGAGATCTACGACACCTTCATGGCCGCGGGCGGCCCCGACTACATGGTCGAGTTCCCGCACGGGTACACCTACTCGGCCCACCCGGTCGCCTGCGCCGCCGGCATTGCCGCGCTCGACCTGCTCGAAAACGAAGACGGCCCCGGCCGCGTCAAGGCCCTGGCGCCGCACTTCGAAGCGGCCGTGCACAGCCTCGAGGGCAGCAAGCATGTGCTCGACATCCGCAACTACGGCCTGGCCGCCGGCATCACCATTGACCCCGTGCCCGGCGAACCCGCCAAGCGCCCCTACGAGATCGCCATGGCGTGCTGGAAGAAGGGCTTCTACGTGCGCTACGGCGGCGACACCATCCAGCTCGCACCGCCGTTCATCACGGAGAAGGCGGAGATCGACCGGCTGGTGAATGCCGTGGGCGATGCGCTGGCAGAGACTGCCTGACCGGCCGGCTGACGCCGGATCACGATAAAAGCGCCCTTCGGGGCGCTTTTTTCTTGGCTCGCTGCCGTTCACGAATCGCGACAATAAGCCCTGCCGTACCACCCGCGTGACTTGCCGGGCGCCAGACCTCTGCCGACCACCGCGCGACGACGCCGACCTGAATTCCGCCCGCGCCGTGCTCGAAGAATCATTGCCGCTCGCTCCCGCGATCCTCGCGGGCCGCCCCGAATGCGTCGACGGGCCGCGGTCCGGGCCGTGGCGTCGCCTGTCGCGGCCTCGCCTGTCGTGGAGCAGTGGGCCGCTGCTCCTCCTCGCGGCCATGCTCGTGCTGCTGGCACTGCTGGGTTCGGCACGCGCGGACACGGCGCGCGACCCCCTGAGCCTGTCGCGCCAGGCTGGCGGCATGGCGGCGGTCCATGCCCTGCAGGTCCTCGAGGACGACAGCCGCGCCCTGACCATCGAGCAGGTGCGGTCGGCGCCCGACGCAGCGCGCTTTGCCTATCCGCCGGACCCGCTGCGCGGCAAGGAGGCAGACCGCGTGCTCTGGTTCCGTCTGGAGATGCGGCTGGCCGACCCGGCCGACGCCAGCCGCGACTGGCTGATGGTGGTCCCGACCGTCTCGACCCACGAGATCCGGTTCTACGGCCCCTTCGATGCCGACGGCAAGGCACTGGCACCGGTTGTCGTGACGGGCATGCGCCATCCGTGGGCGAGCCGCCCGGTGGCATCGGAACAGATGGCCTGGCGCTTTCGGCTGCCCGGTCCGGGCACCTACACCGCCTATTTCCGGGTCGAGTCCACCTTCGCCCGGATCTACGACGTGAAGATCTGGGACCCCGTCGACTACCTGCAGTCCACCCAGGACAAGCGCATGTTCGATGCGCTGACCTACGGCCTTCTCGTCGGCCTCATGGTCTACGGGCTGGTGCTGTTCAAGGTCTTCGGCGAAGCCCTCTACGGGTTCTACGTGCTGGCCTGCGCCACCGGCATCCTCGCGCTGTCGGGCATCAACGGGCATGCACTGCGCTACGCCTTCGCGGACTGGCCTGCCGCCGCCGAGTTCGCGTATGGGGCCGGACCCGCGCTCTGGGCGGTGTGCAAGCTGCAATTCGGCCGTCGGCTGCTGCGGCTGCGCCACTTCGCGCCACGCCTGGATCTCCTGGTGCAGGTGATCACGGTGGCGCTGCTGCTTGCCGTGCCCTATGCCTTCTGGGGTGCGTACCCGCTGGCGACCTTCCGCCTGGTCCAGCTGTCGGTGGTGGGCTCCACGGCGGTCATGGTGATCGGCGCGCTCATCGCGATGCGTCGACGCTACTGGCCGGCCGTCCTGTACTTCTTCGGGGTCGCGATGCTGCTGGCCGGCATCGGTGCGATCGTGGTCGCCAGCTGGGGCTGGATCGCCTGGGCGCCGAACCAGATGAACATCTCCCAGGGTGCGCTGCTCGCGGAACTGGTCGTCTTCGGCGTGGCGATGGGCTCGCGCCTGCAGCTGGTGCACCGTTCGGAGCGCGCGCTGGCGCTGCGCACCGAGCAGCTCGTGCAGGCACTGGGCACGGATGCGCTGACGGGCGTGGCCAGCCGCGCCGCCTTCGACAGTGCGGGCGAGACGCGGCTGCGCGATGGGAAGGCCTTCGCCGTGGCCATGCTCGACCTGGACGGCTTCAAGGCCGTCAACGACAAGCACGGCCATGCGGCCGGCGACGCCGTCCTGGCCGCGGTCGCCCGGCGCCTGCGCGAACGGCTGGGCAGTGACGAAATGGTGGCCCGGCTGGGCGGCGATGAATTCGCCCTGCTGCTGGCCGATCGACCGGCCCACGCCCTTGCCGACGTGGCCGAGGGCCTGCTCGACGCATGCCGCGCGCCCGTCGAATTCGACGGGCTCCATCTGGTGGTCGGCGCGAGCGCAGGGATCGCGGTCCATCGCCAGCAGGACGAGACGCTGGCGCAGCTGCTCCGGCGCGCCGACCGGGCCATGTACGACGCGAAGCGCCAGGGCCCGGGCCTGCCGCTGGCCTTCGCCGATGACGCCGCGGTTGCGCGGTAGCTCGCAGACGCCCGACGCTCGTCGCATCCCGGCATCCCGGCATCCCGGCATCCCAAATGATGCAGAGATGTTCCAAGCGCGGGGCACCTGCCGGCCGATGCACATGACGTCCGAGGCGCCTACCTGCGCCCAAGCGCGGTCAGAAAGTCCAGCAGCAGCGCTGTCGCCTTCGACAGATGCTCCCGGCCGCGGAGGCAGATGACGTAGTTGCGTCGTGCCCAGGCATTGGTGAGCGGTATCAGTTTCAGCCCGTACAGATCGGCCTGCGACGCGGCTCCTTCCATGGGGACGATCGTGCTGCCCAGGTTGGCACGGACCACCCGCAGGGCTGTTTCGAAGTTCGACACCGTGGATCGGAACTCCAGGCGGTGACCCGCAATCGCCGCCGCCCGCTCCAGGACGGCGTTGACCGCACTGGGCGCCGTCAGCCCCACCAGGTCATAGGGCAGGATCGACTCGAAGGCCACCCGCTTGCGGCCGGCCAGCGGATGCGATGCATGCACGGCCACCCCGAGGTGATCGACCCGATAGGGAACGGTGTGCAGGCCGTCCAGGTTGGCCACATCCCACAGCACGCCCAGGGACGCACTTCCATCCTTCACGCGGCGGGCGATCTCGCGGCTGAATTCCTCCTCGATGTGGACATGGATCGCACGATGTTCCGTGCGGGCCATGAAAGCGGCCACGTCGTCCGGCAGTGATTCGGCGATCGCCGAGATCGTGCCGAGTAGTCGAACGTGGCCGCGCACGCCGGCCCCGAAGCTCGCCATGTCCTGCGAGACGCGGCTCGCGCTCGAGAGCATGGTTCGGGCGTGCGTGAGCAGCGTCTCGCCGGCCCCGGTCGGACTGACACCGCGGCGGCGGCGCTCGAAGAGAGCGACGCCGAAGTCGCTCTCCAGGATGCCCAGTCGTTTGCTGATCGCCGACGGCACGACGCTCTCCAGTTCCGCAGCGCGCCGGATGTTCCCGGTTTCGCAGACCGTCACGAAATACCGCAGCGTTGTGAGATCCAGATCCTTCATGAGGCGTCATTGTGGCGTGACAAACAGAGAACACCGAGATGACGAAATACCACTTTCTGGAATGCGACCGGTGCATAGACTGAAGACAAACGAAAGCATGGAGATACCTGGATGAATCGTCGATCTCGCCTGGCCGCAGCACTGCTCTGTGCCTCGGCCATCGGGCGCACAGTGATGGCCGCGTCCCACCCACAGCTGCGCAAACGCTTCGACGACCTCGGCATGCAGCAGTCGCACGCTGCGGTGGATTGAGCCGATGACACCGACACCACCCCGCGAGCCGCAAGCCCCACGCTGCCTTGCGCAGGACCCGCAAACCATTCGGCCGCGCCACCGGCTTCCCGCAGGCGCGACGGATTGCCACTGCCACGTTTTCTTGGATCCGCAGCGCTACCCGCTCAATCCGGTGCGCTCCTACACACCGGGGTTGGCGACGCTGGATCAGTACCTGGCCATGTGCAAGACCGTGGGGCTGGAGAGAACCGTGCAGGTCAATGCCAGCGTCTACGGCTTCGACAACCGACCGACCCTCGACGTCATAGCGGCACTGGGCCAGCACCGCGCGCGGGGCGTCGCCGGCATTCCCCTGACCGGCTCGCAGTCCGATCTGGAAACCCTGCATGCGGGCGGCATCCGGGGCGTGCGCGTCTCCACCAGCGTCAAGGGCTATGGCGGCACGGATGCGATCGGTGCGCTGGCAGCCCGGGTGCGGCCCCTCGGGTGGCACGTGCAGATCCACCTGGCTTCGGCGGATGAACTGGTCGGGCTCGAAGACACCTTGCTTCGCACTCCCGTCCCGCTGGTGATCGACCACATGGGGAGCGTGCGCGGGGGACAGGGAGTCTCCAACGCGGGATTTCAGGTTCTGCTGCGTCTGCTGCGCGAGCGGGATGACTGCTGGTGCAAGCTCTCCAGCTGGTACCGGCGTTCGGACGCTGCCGCTCCCGGCTTCGACGACATGGTCGCGCCGATCCGGGCACTGATCGAGACGAGGCAGGACCGCCTGGTGTTCGGCACCAACTGGCCGCACCCGGACCTCTTCCCTCCGAGCCGGATGCCCAACGACGGCCAATTGGTGGATCAGTTCTGCGACTGGCTCGCAGACCCTGCCTTGCTCCAGCGCATCCTGGTCGACAACCCCGCCCGGCTCTACGGATTCGACGACTGAAACGCCGCCTTCAGGGCTGCATCGCGCGGCACGCGCCGGCCGGCCGAGGCCGGGCGCGCGGACGCACACACAACGCACCAAGAGACCTACAGTGAATCAACTTTTCAATCGACGCCACATGTTGACGGCGCTGGCCGCCGCGGGCGTGGCGCCCGTGGTGGCCTGGCCGGTGTCCGCCCTGGCGGACACCTACCCGTCCCGACCGGTGCGCTTCGTCAACCCGTTCGCTCCGGGGGGATCCGCCGACGTCCTCTCGCGCCTGATCGCGACGAAGCTGGGCCAGGTGACCGGCACCACCTTCTTCGTGGACAACGTCGGCGGCGCCGGCGGCACCATCGGCTCCGACAAGGTCGCCAAGGCCTCGCCGGACGGATACACCATGCTGTTGTCGAATGTGGCACCGCTGGCCATCGCGCCGAGCCTGTATCCGAAGCTCCCGTACGACCCGGTGAAGGACTTCGATCACATCGCGCTGTTCGGCCAGTTCCCGAACGTGCTGCTGGTCGGCCCCCAGGTGCAAGCCAAGACCTTCGCCGAATTCATCGCAGAAGCCAAATCCAAATCGCGCGGTGCGGCCAATCCGTTCACCTTCGGATCGGCCGGGAACGGCTCCTCGCCGCACCTGTGCGGAGAGCTTCTGAAGCTCAGGGCCGGGATTCCCGCGCAGCACATCCCCTTCAAGGGCGCTGGTCCCGCGTTGCTGGCCGTCATGAGCGGCGAGCTGGCCTTCCAGTTCGAGAACATCTCGACGGCCCTTCCGCAGATCAAGGGCGGGAAGCTGCGCGCGATGGGCGTCACCGGAGCGGCGCGAAGCGCCTCCCTGCCCGACGTGCCGACGATGCAGGAACTCGGCCTGAAGGACTTCGTGGTCGGTGCCTGGTACGGCATCTCGGCGCCCGCGAAAACGCCGCCGGCCATGGTCCAGGTCATTGCCGACGCGGTGGCCACCACGCTCGCCGATCCGGCATTGCAAGCGAGGCTGGCCGAACTCGGCGTCGAGCCCCCGCCCGTCGCGCCTGGGAAGGTCAAGGCCTATGTCGCGGCCGAGGGCAAGCGCTGGGGCGACCTGATCAAGCGAAGCGGCGCCAAGCTGGATTGAAGCAGTTGACCCGGGTACCGGGCTCGAAGATGACCCCATGAGTTCAGCCGTTCTGTCCCGTGTCTACTCGCTGGACGACTTTCAGGCCAGGGCGCGGCGATTCCTGCCGCGGCCCGTGTACGAGTACGTGGCCGGCGGAACGGAAGATCTCGCCACGCTGGCGGAAAACCGGTCGATCTTCCAACGTTACGCGCTGGTGCCGCGGCTCATGCGCGACGTTTCGAAGCGCAGCCTGCAGACGCGCCTGTTCGATGAAACATGGCAGGCGCCGTTCGGGATCGCACCCATGGGACTCAGCGCCCTCTCCGGCTATCGCGGCGACCTGAGGCTGGCCAGTGCGGCGCGGGCCGCCGGCATCCCGATGATCGTGAGCGGGACCTCGACGATCCGGATGGAAGATGCGATTGCGCAGAATCCCGACGCCTGGTTCCAGGCCTATGTGCCGGGGGACATGGAGCGCACGCTGCCGCTGCTCGAACGCGCACGCCGCGCCGACTTCAAGACCCTGGTGCTGACGGTGGACACCTTCATCGGCGCCAGCAGGGCGAACCAGACGCGCGCCGGCTTCAGCACGCCCTTGCGTCCGGGGCCGCGGCTGGCCTGGGACGGATTGACGCATCCGCGCTGGCTGCTGTCCGTGTTCCTGCGCACGCTGGTGTGCCACGGCATGCCCCACTTCGAGAACTCTTTCGCGACGCGCGGGGCGCCGATCGTTTCGTCGCGCGCGCAACGCGATCATGCGCCCAAGGACCACCTGGACTGGGGGCGCATTGCGGCCATCCGCAAGCAGTGGCCGGGACGACTCATCGTCAAGGGCGTGCTGCACCCGGGCGACTGCGCGGCTGCACGGGACGCCGGCGCCGACGGCCTTATCGTCTCCAACCACGGCGGCCGCCAGCTGGACGGCAGCCCGTCACCGATGCGGATGCTGCCGGCGATCCTCGAACACCTGGGCCGTTCCGGCCCGCGGATCCCCGTCATGCTCGACAGCGGCTTTCGCCGCGGCACCGATGTGCTGAAGGCGCTGGCGCTCGGCGCGAGCTTCGTGTTCGTGGGGCGCCCGTTCAATTTTGCGTGCTCGGTGGCCGGTGAACCGGGCGTGGCGCATGCGATCGGCCTGCTGCACCAGGAGGTCCGCCGCGGCCTGGGGATGATGGGCTATTCGAACGTGGCGCAGCTGTCGCACGCCTTGAGCGATGGCGCGATGATCGACCTGGCCGGCGCTGCGCCAGGCGCCATGCTTCATCGCCCGACATCGGTGGCCGGTGGCGGCAGCATGAAGGGTGTCCCGGTCTGCCCGGGCGGATGGGCGGTCGTCGAGGGGGCGCACCGATGAGCGTGGTCATGCCTGCCGCAACGGACGCTGAGCGCCAGGCGCTGGCGCCCACCGGCGTCCTGCGGGTCGGCTTGTATTCCGGCAGCCCGACGTCGTATCTGGAGGCGGGCGGAGGCAATCCGGTGCGAGGGGTCGGCTACCTGCTCGGGCGCGAACTGGCGCGATCGCTGGCCGTGCCGGTCGAGCCGGTCGTCCATCCCCGAAACGCAGAACTGCTGAAAGCGGTCGGGGCCGACGACGTCGACGTGGTGTTCACCAACGCCACCGGCGAGCGGGCCAAGTACATCCATTTCTCGGATGCGCTGCTCACGCTCGACAAGGGCGTGCTGGTTCCCATGGCATCTGCCGCCCGCGCCATCGACGACGTGACGGTCGAGGGACGTCGGATCGGGTTCAGTGCGGGGAGTTCGACCGCGGCTGAATTCGGGCGGCTCTACGGCAATCCGACCCTGGTCGCGGTGGAGTCGCTCGCCGATGCTGCCGCCATGCTGGCCGCCTCTTCGCTCGATGGCTTTGCCACGAACAAGGCGATCCTGTTCCAACTCGCCGAGGCGATGGGCGCGGCGCGCATCCTGGAGGGCGCCTGGGGCGTCGAACACCTTGCGCTGGGCATCCCGATCACGCGTGGTGCCGGCCTGCCCTACCTCCAACGATTCGCGGCATGGGCTGCGCAGAGCGGGGCCTTGGGCGACGCGGTTGCCCGATCGGGCCTGCAAGGCGTGAGGCCGTATTCGAAAGACCCGCTGTGAAGAGGCAACAGGTTCTCAACGCGCACGCACCCGGCGCGTCAGGGCGGCCGAGCGTTTGGTGAACTCCTCGGCCACGCTGGCCAGCATGTGTTCGAACTGCCGGGTGATGAGCGAGGTGGGGCGCGAGCTGCTGACCAGAGTCCGCGGACGGGTCTGAATCGACGGCTTGAACTGCCGTATGACGAGTTGCGGGAAGGCCCCCATGAGGAGCGGGAACGGGTCGACGAGCGCCACGCCCGCACCAGCCTGTGCCAGCGCATAGGCCGAGAAGGTCTGGTTCACGGTGAAGGTGATGCGGCCATGGGTGTTGCGCTTGCGCAGTGCCTCGCGCACGGCCCAGCCCAGGCGCGTGTCCTCGGCAAAGGAGATCAGCACCTCCTGCTCCAGGTCGGCGGCAGTGACCGACTGCAGGGCCGCGAGTCGATGGTCTGCCGGCATCGCGCAACCGAGGTCCGCTGAGCACAGTTCGACCGCCTCCATATCGGTCCCGCCTTCGGGCACGTCGATGACGCCCAGATCGACCTGGTGGTTGGTGATCGACTCCAGCACCTGGCGCGTGGACTGTGCGCGCAGGTCCACGCTGACCTTGGGATACACCGCACTGAAGCGGCTGATCGCGGCAGCCACGATGGTGGCCGACAGCGACGCGACGCTGGCGATCGTGAGCGAGCCGGAATGCCCGCTGCGGATCTCGTCCGTCAGCTGCTGCACCGCGTCGACCTGGCCGAAGAGGCGCTCCACCTGTGGCAGCAGGGTCTGCGCCTCGGGCGTGATCACCAGCCGCCCCTTGATGCGCTGGAAGAGGCTCAGGCCCATTTCCTCTTCCAGCAGGTGGACGGTGCGCGTGACCGCGGGCTGCGAGATGTGCAAGAGCCGCGCGGCGCCCGACACGCTTCCGGTCTTGACGACCGCGCGGAACACGGCCAGGTGCCTCACATTGACGTTCATACCTATAACTTCATGTTGCCGCCATCTTGCAAGAATTGTATTGGACCTGATACCTGCGCATTCCTAAACTGCGCCCGAAGTCATCCAACCGACACACACCTTCAAGGCACTCGACATGAATGTCAGCACCAGCGGTTCGTGGGCCGATCGCGCCCGCCAGCTTTCCATCGAAGGCCGCGCCTTCATCGACGGCAGCTACCGTGCCGCCTTGTCCGGCAAGACCTTTGCCAACGTCAACCCGGCGACGGGTCGGGTCCTGACCGAGGTGGCTGCCTGCGACGCGGAGGACGTGGAACTGGCCGTGCGTTCCGCACGCCAGGCCTTCGAATCGGGGGTGTGGGCGCGCATGGCGCCGGTGGAGCGCAAACGCATCCTGCTGAAGTTCTCGGAACTCATGAGCACCCACCGGGAAGAGCTGGCCCTGCTCGAATCCCTGGATGTGGGCAAGCCCATCACCAACGCGCTCAACGGTGACCTGCCCAGCGCCATCGGCTGCATCCAGTGGTACGCCGAAGCCATCGACAAGCTCTACGGCGAGGTGGCGCCCACCGCCCCCGACCTGACCGCGATGGTGGTGCGCGAACCCATCGGCGTGGTCGCCGCGGTGGTTCCCTGGAACTACCCGCTGTCGATGGCCTCGTGGAAGCTGGGGCCGGCGCTGGCCGCAGGCAATTCGGTGATCCTCAAGCCCGCCGAGCAGTCGCCGCTGACTGCGATCCGCATCGCGGCGCTGGGGATGGAGGCCGGCCTGCCGCCGGGCGTGCTCAACGTGGTGCCGGGCTTCGGCGAAACCGCCGGGCAGGCGCTGGGCCGCCACATGGATGTGGACGCGGTGGGCTTCACCGGGTCGACGGAAGTAGGCAAGCTGTTCATGCGCTACTCGGGCGAATCGAACATCAAGCGCATCGGCCTGGAGTGTGGCGGCAAGAGCCCGCACATCGTGCTCGCCGACTGCGATGACCTCGATGGCGCGGCGCGTGCGGTGGCGGCCGGCATCTTCGGCAACGTGGGCCAGGTCTGCAACGCCGGCTCGCGCCTGATCGTGGAGGAGCCGATCCGCGACGCGCTGCTCGAAAGGGTCGTGGCCATCGCCCGCGAACTGAAGCCCGGCGACCCGCTCGACCCCGCAACGCGCCTGGGTGCCATCGTCAGCAGCGCGCAGCTGTCGAGCGTGCTGCAGCATGTGCAACGGGGCAAGGACGAAGGCGCACGCGTGCTCACCGGCGGCGAACGCGTGCTCGCCGAAACCGGCGGCTTCTTCATGGCCCCCACCGTGTTCGACCGCGTCGACAACGGCATGCGCCTGGCGCAGGAAGAGATCTTCGGCCCGGTTCTTGCGACCATCACGGTCGATGGTCTGGACCAGGCGCTGGCAGTTGCCAACAACACCATCTACGGCCTGGCTGCCGGCATCTGGACCCGCGACATCCGCAAGGCCCAGAAAGCCAGCAAGGCGTTGCGCGCCGGTGTGGTGTGGATCAACTGCTTCGACAAGGGCAACATGTCCGCCCCCTTCGGCGGCTTCAAGCAGTCCGGCTTCGGCCGCGACAAGTCGATGCACGCCTTCGACAAGTACATGGATTGGAAAGCCGTCTGGACGGCCGCCTGACCCGGTTCCCTTCCTTCCCTCCCTCCCTTTGCCAACCCCCCGGAGATGTCTATGACTGCGAAACACCTTCCTGGTACCAGCACCAGGCGTCGCTTCCTTGGAGCCACCGGCGCGCTGGCGGCCGCGGTCTCGCTGCCGGGCCGCGCGGCCGCGGCCGGGCCGCTGGTCGTCACCTGCTGGGGCGGCGCCTACGAGAAGGGCATCCGCGACGTGTTTGCCGATCCCTTCACGAAGGAGACCGGCATTCCCGTCACGCTGGTCAACAACGCCGACCTCACGAAGATGAAGGTCCAGGTGGACAGCAGGAACGTGCAGTGGGACGTGTTCGACAGCATCGGCCCGCAGATCACCGCCGGCGCCAAGCAAGGCCTGTGGGAAGACATCGACAAGAGCGTCGTCGACACCGCCGACCTCGTCTCGCCCGGCGGCAACAGCTACGTCGGCACGTATTTCTACGGTGGCGGCATCGCCTGGAATCCGACACGCTTCCCCGAAGGCAAGCGGCCCATGACCTTCAAGGACTTCTGGGACGTCAAGCAGTTCCCCGGCCGCCGCGGCCTGCGCACGCGCATTCCGGAAGCGTTGGAGATGGCCCTGGTCGCCGACGGCGTGGCCCCGGACAAGCTCTACCCGCTGGACGTGGAGCGCGGCTTCAAGGCACTCGACCGCATCAAGCCCCACGTCAAGAAGTGGATCGAGACCACGCCCGAAACCGTGAGCCTGCTCACGAGCAACGAGATCGACTTCTCGTTCACCTACCTCAGCCGGATCATCCCTGCGCAGAAGGCCGGCAGCGCGGTGGAGATGTCTCGCGCACAGACCATCAACAGCCTCGAGTACCTGGCCGTGCCCAAGCATTCGAAGAACCGCGAAGCGGCCATGCGCTACATCGCGTTCTGCCTGCGTCCCGACCGCCAGGCGGCCTTCGCCAACCTGCTGTACTTCGCGCCCAACTCGAAGAAGGCGCAGGCGCTCGTCCAGCCCGAGGCGCGCCAGTACATGCCGGACGCCACGAACCCTGCCAACGTGATCGTCAACGACGCCTGGTGGGGCGACAACTTCGACGTGCTGCAGAAGCGCTTCACCGAGTGGATGCTGACCTGATCCACAAGGGTTGATGGCTCGATGATCCACGCGCTCGCTCCCCGCACGGTGGTCCTGCTCCTCGTGCCGGTGCTGGTCCTGCTGCTGGCGATGTTCGCCTACCCGCTGGGCCTGGTGCTGTGGACGAGCCTTCACGACGCCACGGGGCAGTGGTCGTTCGAAGCGTATGCCCGGCTGTCTTCCAGCACGCTGTTCTACCGCGTGCTGCTGAACACGCTGGAGATCAGCGGCTGGTCCACGCTGGCCAGCCTGGTACTGGGCTACGTGATCGCGTTGCACCTGGCCCGGCTGCCGCCGGCCCGGCGCACGCTGTACCTGGTGATGGTGATGCTGCCCTTCTGGACCAGCATCCTGGTCAAGAGCTTTGCCTTCTCCATCGTGCTGGGCGAGCAGGGCCTGATCAACCGGGGCCTGGTCGCCGCCTTCGGCGAGGCGGCGCGCTCGGAGCTGATCTTCAACCGCACCGGGGTGGTCCTGGGCATGACGAACTTCCTGCTGCCTTTCGTGGTGCTGCCCGTGCTGGCCAGCCTGCTGGCCCAGAACCAGAGCCTGTACCGCGTTGCGCAGATCATGGGCGCCGGCCCGCTGCGCGTGTTCTGGTCGATCACGCTGCCACTGTCGCTGCCCGGCGCGATGGCTGGCGCGCTGATGGCCCTCACCCTGTCCACCGGCATGTACATCACGCCGGCGCTGCTTGGGGGGCGCAAGGAAATGATGATGGCCAACCTGGTCGACTTCTACACGCGGCAGACGCTGGACTGGGCCATGGCTTCGGCCATCGCGATCCTGCTGCTGTTGATGTCGGCGGTGCTGATCGCACTCATGCTCAAGGCCCGTGGCCAGGAAGGTGTCACCGTATGAGCAAGGGCGAGTCGGCCGCCGGCGCCGCAGCGGCGACCCGGGCGCAGCGGGCCTGGCGAGGCGCGGGCAGCATGGCCGCATGGGCTGGCTACCTGTTCCTGGTGATCCCCAGCCTGATCGTCATTCCGATCTCGCTCAACGGCACCCAGGAGCTGCAGTTCCCGCCGCAGGCGCTGTCGCTGCAGCTCTATGCGCAGTTCTTCACCGAGCGCGCCTGGTGGGGCGCGGCCGTGCAGAGCGCCTGGGTGGGTGCGATCACCGCCGCGCTGTCGCTGCTGATCGCGCTGCCAGCGGCGTATGCGCTGTCGCGCACCGACTGGCGCCTCAAGCGCGTGCTCGAGGTGGGCTTCATGAGTCCCATGCTGGTGCCCGTCATCGTGCTGGGCCTGGGGATGTACATCCACCTGTCGGCCCTGCGCATGGTGGACACCACCTTCGGCATCGTCCTGGCGCACGTGGTGCTGGTGCTCCCGTACACCTTCATCAGCCTGATGGCGGGCCTGCGCCAGACCGACCCGGCACTCGAGACGGTCGCCATGCTCATGGGCGCCAGCCGGCTGCGCATCATCGTCGAGGTGGTGCTGCCGCAGATCTACGGGCCGATCCTCGTGGGCACCCTGTTCGCGTTCCTGATCTCGTTCGACGAAGTGGTGGTGGCCTATTTCCTCACCGGCCCGGCCACCCAGACCCTGCCCGTCAAGATGTACAGCGCCATCAAGTGGGAGGTGTCCCCGGTGCTGGCCGCCGTGTCGACGCTGCTCACCCTCCTGTCGCTGGCTACCTGCCTGGCGATCTCGGCCCTCCAGCGGCGCGCTGAACGCGCAGCGCGCGAACGACCAACCCCTTGACCCGGAATCCCTCATGTCACGATCCAGCACCCTGGGCGTGGGCACCCGCACGCCCGAAGAACGCCGCCGACTCATCGAGGCCGAGCCCCTGCCCGCCAATCTGCTCGCCCTGCTGAGCGCCGCCGCCGACGAGATGGAGGAGGCCACGCTGTGGAACTTCTTCGAGCACGGGCAGGCGATGAGCTACCGCGCGGTCCACACCCAGGTGCTGCGGCTGGCCGCGGGCCTGCAGCAGCTGGGCATCGGCAAGGGCACGCACGTGGCCGTGATGCTCCCGAACATTCCCGCCTTTCCGCTGACCTGGCTGGCGCTGGGCGCGCTCGGCGCGGTGATGGTGCCCGTCAACGTGGGCTACCAGAAGCGCGAACTCTGCTACGTGCTCAACGACAGCGGCGCCACCTTCCTCGTGACCGACCACGAGCGATGGCCCATCGTGCAAGCAGCGCGCGCCGATGGCGACATTCGCCTGGAAAGCACCGCCTGCGTGGTCTTCGGTGGCCGGGACGACGCCGAAGCGAGCGATTGGGACGCCCTGGCGGCATCGACCGCCACGCCCCGGCTGCCCGAAGTGGGCCCGGACGACCTGCTCAACATCCAGTACACCTCGGGCACCACCGGCTTTCCGAAGGGCTGCATGCTGACCCAGCGGTACTGGCTGGTCAGCGGCAAGGTCAACGCCTTCCGAGACGACCGCCGCTACCGCCGGATCCTGGCGTCGACCCCGTTCTACTACATGGATCCACAGTGGCTGCTGCTGATGGCCATCTACCAGCGCGCCACCCTGTTCGTCGCCGCCAAGCAGAGCGCTTCGCGCTTCACCGGATGGCTGCGGCAGCACGCCATCGAGTTCTGCCTCTTCCCCTACGTGGTGTTCAAGCAGCCGGAAACGGCGGACGACGCGGTGCCCTCGGTGATCCGCGGCAACATCTACGGCGCACCCAAGGCGGTGCACCCGCTCATCGAGCAGCGCTTCGACTTCTGCGCGCGCGAGGCCTTCGGCATGACCGAGGTGGGTTCGGCCATGTTCATGCCCATCGAGGCGACGGACATGGTCGGCTCGGGCTCGTGCGGCATTCCATCGCCCTTTCGCGAGTGCCGCATCGTCGACGAGCAGGGCAAGGATGTGCTTGCGGGCGAGATCGGCGAGCTGCTGGTGCGCGGGCCGGGCATCCTGCTGGGCTACTACAACAAGCCCGAGGCCACCGCCGAGGCGTTGCGCGGCGGGTGGTTCCACACGGGCGACCTCTTCCGCCAGGACGAGCGCGGCTACTACTACATCGTCGGCCGTGCCAAGGACATGATCCGGCGCAGCGCCGAGAACATCGCCGCGCGCGAGGTGGAGGCCGTGATGAACAGCGCGCCGGCGGTGCTGGAGTCCGCGGCCGTGGGCGTGCCCGACGAGATGCGCGGCGAAGAGGTCAAGGCCTTCCTGGTGCTGCGCGAAGGCCTGGAGCCGACGGAGGAGATCCTGCGCCAGGTGATCGCCACCTGCGAAGAGGGGCTGGCGCGCTTCAAGGTGCCTCGCTACTACAGCTTCCGCCACAGCCTGCCCAAGACACCCTCGCTGAAGATCGCCAAGCAGTTGCTCAAGCAGGACATCGCGGTCCACGGCGATGCCACCTTCGACCGCGTCGCCAACGCATGGACAGCGCCGGAGCGCGAGGCCGCCCGATGAGCACGTCCTACGACGCCATCATCGTCGGCGGCGGCCACAACGGGCTGGTCTGCGGGGCCTACCTGGCACGCGCGGGCAAGAAGGTGGTCGTCCTGGAGCGCCGCGACATCGTCGGCGGCGCGGCCGTGACCGAGGAGCTGTGGCCCGGCTACCGGCTGTCCACCGCGTCGTACACCATGGCGCTGCTGCAACCCAGGGTGATCCTCGACCTGGAGCTTCGGAAGCACGGGTATGCGGTGCTCAAGCCGCCCCCGATGTTCATGCCGCTGGAAGACGGGCGCAGCATCGTGTTCCATGAAGACCCGCAGCGCATGCGGGCCGAGATCGCCCAGTTCTCGCAGAAGGACGCCGAGGCCTACTTTGCGTACCGTCAGCACATGGCCCGGCTGGGCGCACAAGTGCAGCGCCTGCTGTTCGAAGTGCCTCCCACGCTGCCGGTGCGCGGCCTTCGCGACCTGCTCGACCTGGGACGGCTGGCCTGGCGCAACCGCGGCCTGAACGAGCGCCTGTACGACCTGTACGACACCATGACGCTCAGCGCCTACGACTATCTGGCGCGCTGGTTCGAGTCCGACGAGATGCGCGCGGCCCTGGGCTTCTATGCGTCGGGCGGCGGTGCCAACTCGGGCATCCGCACCCCGGGCTCGGCCTACGTGCTGCTGCGCGGCTTCATCCGCGACAACACCACGCCGGCGGGCGGTTCGGGCTTCGTGCGCGGCGGCATGGGTGCCATCTCCGATGCCATCAGCGCGTCCGGCCGGTCCCATGGCATGGAGGTCAGGACCGGCGCACCGGTCGCCTCGGTCACCGTCTCGGCAGGCCGCGCGACCGGGGTGGTGTTGGAGAGTGGCGAACGCATCGAAGGCCGCACCGTGGTGTCCAACGCCTGCACGCGCACCCTGTTTTGCAAGCTGCTGCCCGCCGGCGCGGTGCCGCAGGACTTCCTGGACGAGGTTTCGCACATCCGCGACGAGTCGACCGTGTTCAAGCTCAACCTGGGGCTGCGCAGCCTGCCCGCCTTCAAGGGCTTCGACGCCGCCCGCAGCGGCTTCGCGTACCCGGCGCAAACGCGCATCGGCCCCAGCACGGACTACATCGAGCGTGCCTACGATTCGTCCAAGTACGGCGAGATGGCACGCCGCCCGGTGATGACCATCGTCACGGCCAGCGCCGTCGACGACACGCTGGCGCCGCCCGGCAAGCATGTGATGAGCATCATGGGACAGCATGCCCCCTACACGCTGCGCGGCCGCCACTGGGACGATGCCCGCGACGAACTGCTTCGCCATGCCATGGACACGCTGGAAGCCTTCGCGCCGGGCTTCGCCGGCCACGTCGAGCACACGCAGCTGCTCGCGCCCCCCGACTTCGAGCGCATCTTCGACCTGCCGCGCGGACACGTGCACCACGGCGAACTGAGCGCCGACCAGATCTTCTTCCGGCGCCCGGTGCGCGGCGCAGGAAGCTACCGCACGCCCATCGCCGGGTTGTACCAGTGCGGCGCCTCGACGCACCCCGGCGGCGGCGTGACCGGCGTGCCCGGCCACAACGCCGCCCATGTTCTGCTTTCTGGAGGATGAGTCCGACATGAACGATCCAGCCACCGGCCGCGCCGCGGCCGTCGAGCAGCCCCGGCCCATGGTCGAACTCCGGCACGTGTCCAAGCGCTTCGGCGGCTTCACCGCCCTCGCCGACGTCGACCTTCAGGTCGCGCGGGGCGAATTCCTCACCCTGCTGGGCCCCAGCGGCTCGGGCAAGACCACGCTGCTCAACATGATCGCGGGCATGACGCCGCCGACCGAGGGCCAGGTCTTCATCGACGGGCGCGATGCCACCTCGCTGCCGCCGGCCGAGCGCGACCTCGGGATGGTGTTCCAGAACTACGCGTTGATGCCGCACATGACCGTGTTCGACAACATCGCCTTCCCGCTCAAGGTGCGCAAGGTGCCCAGGGGCGAGATCGCCGAACGTGTGCAACGCGCCCTGGACCTCATCCGCCTGCCCGACGTGGGCCACAGAAAGCCCAGGGAACTCTCGGGCGGGCAGCAGCAGCGCGTGTCGCTGGCACGCTGCATCGTCTACAACCCCGCGCTCATCCTGCTCGACGAGCCCCTGGGTGCCCTGGACAAGAAACTGCGCGAGCAGATGCAGCTGGAGATCAAGCGCATCCACAGCGAACTGGGCATCACCATGATCAACGTCACGCACGACCAGGACGAGGCGCTCACCCTGTCCGACCGCATCGTTCTCATGAACCGCGGCCGCATCGAGCAGCACTGCGCACCGGAGGAGCTGTACTTCCGCCCGCGCACGGTGTTCGCCGCCGACTTCATGGGCGAGGCCAACCTGCTGGACGCCGAGGTGGCCGACGCCACCGACACGCACGTGCGGCTGGACTGGGCCCACGGCGCCCTGCTCGCGCCCCGGCCGACCCACACGCAGGAACGGCTGCAGCGCGGCGACCGCGTCGTCGTGCTCGTGCGGCCGGAATGCGTCTCCATGGGCCAGGGCGAGGCCGGCGACGAGAACCGGGTCGCCGGCCGTCTGCGCGACTCCATCGTGCTGGGCGGGGTGGTCAAGCACTACGTCACCCTTCCCGATGGCAAGGAGCTCATCGTCCAGCAACCCAACCACGTGCGGCGCTCGGCCGGCTTCGCCGGTCAGGACGTGCACCTGGCCTGGCAGGCGCACGACGCACTCGTGCTGCAGGCAGGGAGCCAGCCATCATGAGCTTCATCGACTTCTCCAGCCGCCCGCCGCTGCCGCAGTTCATGCCCACGGGCGCGGCCCACCTGAGCAACTACCGCCGTGTGTACGCGGGCAGCGAGTCGCTGGTCCGCAAGGACGTGGGCGACGAAGCCCTGGACGACTACCTGGCCACCTACGACCGCCTGGGCGCCACCACCGTCGTGCTCAAGGCGCGGGACCTGGAAAGCACCTTCGGATTCAAGATCTCGAACGAAGACGTGGCCGCCTTCTGCCAGGCCCATGGCCCGCGCTTCATCGGTTTTGCGGGCGTCGACCCGCACAAGGGCATGACCGCCGTTCGCGAGTTCGAGCACGCCATCGTCGAACTGGGCCTCAAGGGCCTCAACATCCAGGGCTTCGAGCACAAGCTCGCCGCCAACGACAAGCGCCTGTACCCCCTGTACGCCAAGTGCGTTGAACTGAATGTGCCGGTCAACGTGCACTGCGGCATCAACTTCTCGACCGCGACCGAGGCGAACTTCGGCCACCCGGCCGCGCTCGACGAGGTGCTCATGCACTTCCCCGAACTGCGCGTGTGCGCGTCGCCGCCCGGGTGGCCGTGGATCAACGAGCTGCTGGCCGTGGCCTGGCGACACCCCAACCTGTGGATCGGCGTGGTGTCGGTGCGGCCCAAGCTGCTCAACCTGCCCAACTCAGGCTACGAGCCGCTGCTGCAATACGGAAAGAGCGTCTTGAAGTCGCGCATCCTGTTCGGCTCCGGCTATCCCATGATGCCCGTGGACCGGTCGTTGGAGGAGTTGAAGGCACTGCCGCTGGGCGACGAGGTGCGCGAGCGGTGGTTGTATGCCAATGCGCAGGAGTTTCTTACAGGGGCCATTCGACCCTGAGTTGGATCGGGAGCAGTGGCGGCCGTAAAGGCAGATCCGATCTAGTGTTTGAGCTTGCAGCTGCGATGCGCACGAGCGCGGGTGCGGGATCGTGCTCGATGCTTTGGGCCAGGAGTAGTACACCCGTCGCTAATCAATTGCGGAAACTTGCGCATGGTTCGAGAGTCCGGATACCGCCCGCCTATCGGCCTGTCGGGTGCTTTAAGCTCAACATAAGGAGATGCAAGGCTGAGGATGGCGGTTCTGCAGCGATTGCCGTCTTCTGCGGTAGCTTGCTGAGTTCACTGTCTTCGACACAAAGCAGTCATGGCTCGCCTGTTGTCCTGCGAGCCGCGATGAGTGCTTTCAGGGGTGAATCAGCTATGCAACGGATCGGACCGCCGCTTACGTGGAAAGCAGGGTTGACGGTGTGCGTCTGCGACTGGCAGGCTCGGAGCCGAGGGTGAGCCTTCGCCGGCCGCCTCAGCGATACACATGCGGCTAGACTTGCCAGCAGCAAAGACTCCGGAGGGTCACATGGCAAAGATTGTCTGCTTGTTCAACCACAAAGGGGGGGTCAGCAAGACCACTACTGTTTTCAATCTCGGCTGGATGCTCGGCCTGAAAGGACAGCGCGTTCTGCTGGCGGATTTCGACCCACAGTGCAATTTGACCGGAATGGTGATGGGCTTCAGGGGTGTTGACGACCTTGAATCGGTCTATAGCAGCGCACCTCCTAATAACGTAAAGGATGCCCTCGCCCCGGCCTTCGAATCTCAGCCCAAGGCAATCACCGCAGCGCAATGCGTCGACGTCGGCGGCAACGCCAATTTGATGCTGCTTCCGGGCCATATTGGACTGGCTGAATACGAAACGACGCTCGGCATCGCACAGCAACTCGGCGGGTCGCTGCTCGCCCTTCGAAACATGCCAGGCGCGATCCGCTTCATGCTCGACGAAACGGCGACTGCATGCAATGCTGACTATGTAATCGTTGATATGAGCCCTAGCTTGGGCCCGATGAACCAGAACTTGATTGCGACTAGCGATTACTTCCTAGTTCCGCTGCATCCTGACTATTTCTCAGCGATGGCGCTGAGTTCGTTGGCCGCCACTCTGCCCAAGTGGCGTGCTTGGGCCGACACGGCGTACAACATCGACATGCTGGCGAACGCGGACTACCCCTTCCCGCATCCTCATGCGACGTTCCTGGGGGCAATTATTCAGAAGTACCGGCCGCGAAATGGTCGAGCAAGTCAAGCATTCCAGCACTGGATTGACCAGTTGATCTCCGGCCTTCGGGATACGCTGGTTCCCCGTCTCGCGGCTGCGGCCATGGTCGACGTCGCCGACTACCGGGGCAAAGTCGCGGCAGACCCTTGGCAACCGCTTCTCGAGGTTCCCGACTTCAACAGCCTAATCGCTTACTCGCAGGAGCATCAGGTTCCGGTCTATGCGTTATCACCCGAGCAGCTTGGTCAGGATGGCGCAGTTTGGGCACGGACCAAGACGAACATGGACCAGTTTGAGGAGGCTTTCTCCGCCTGTGCCGATAAGATTCTCCAGCTGACCTCCTAAGCATCAAGTGAAGCCGATTCAGCACTTCGAGGCCGTGTGGGAGCGGGCCGAAGAACTGGTGGTGATCCACTCTTATCTAGTCGCCAACGTCTCCGGTGCGATGCCCACCGACGAGCTTCTCCGTTCTGAGTGGGCAATGCGGGTCAGCGCGCTAGATCTTTTCATGCATGAATTGGCTGCGCAGCGGATGCTCGAGATTTTTGAGGGCAGCCGCGCTGCCTCTACGGCGTTCCAGCGTTTCCGCATTTCTCTTGATACCCACACGCGTGTCACCGCAAACCCCCTAGGAGCTGCGGCGGCATTCGATCTTGAGGTGAGAGAGCAGTTGGGCATCCAAACGTTTCAAGAGCCCGACAAGATCGCGGAGGCGGTCCGCCTATGCTGCGACCTGGAGCTCTGGAACGAGGTAGCACTTCATCTGGGTGCTACCCAGGCAACGAAGCAAGTCGCTGCCAAGAGCTTGAAGCGCTCCATTTCGGCAGTGGTGCAACGAAGGAACAAGATCGTGCACGAGGGTGACCTCCAGCCTGGATCGCCTAGGACGCCGTGGGCGGTGTCGCGCGTTGACCTATTGGATGTGAAAACTTTGATTGAGCGGGTGGTGAGAGCTATCGACGCTTTGGTGGCGTAGGCGCCCGAGGTAGTCATGACTGCGCGACAACTGCTTGGGGAAAGCTAGCGCAGCCAGTGTTCTTTGGCGACTCTTTTTTAAACGGCGGCGCTGCAGCAGTTACCGTCATTGGCGATGCGCCACCGAACGCAACAGATGGGCCAAGCGGCGACTAAGGACAAATATCGGAGTTGCAGCGTGTCGAGAAGACCAAGTAGGCCAGGCGAGGACGTGCAGTCCCACGGCGGGAGTTATCGAGCGCTACGGGCGAGGGACATCGCGGGACGGCTGTTGATCACTCTGCTGGCCAGAATACAAGGGTGGCATCGGCCACTTCCGAGGTCGGAAAGTTGGCACCGGGCCTGTCATGAGGTCTTCCGGTCGCACCTCATCCCTCGCGATCCTTTCGTCTTGAGCATGGCCTTCCTGCTCCAGGTGATCGATGAACCATGCCTCACGTTCAGGCAGCCATGACAACGATTCGAACTCGAGGAAGATGCGAGCGAACAGCTGCTTGGAGATCACCGACATAGGTGCGGCCGCTGGGTCAGCGCCATGCCGTCTGACCACGATTTCCCAGTGGGGATCGTCAACGAACTGAGCATCGAATCCCCGGTCGGCGAACAACCGGACAAGCGTGGTTGCGTCCAGCAAGACGGCCAGCACGATCTTTCCGCTAATGAATTCGTAGAGAGCCTCCGCGCTTCGTATCGATAGCGTGAACGGGAAATAGGGCATCCAGGCGCACTCGGTCTTGGGTTCATTCAGCAACATCAGCAGCTTCCTGACGCCAGGACCGAAGTCCAGCTTGTCCGCTAGTTCGGGGTCCCGGATACAGAAGTAGGTGAGACCTTCCTCTGGCGAGGCCTGCGCGAAGCCGGCATTCCACGCCTGCTCAATACAGCTATTCATTGCTGCTCGGTGGCTCACAGTGCTGACGGGAGCTTCTACTCGCTTCACGTGCTTCAGCCCGCGGAAGTTCACTGCTTCGTCGGTGGCTAGAAAATCGTGGAGCTTCGTGAGTCCGTCGAGCTGTCTATCCACCCGAGCGTTTCGGTTTGCGCTGGATTTCACCTCGATGGGGTAGGGATCGGGCCCAACGAGAACGCATACGTCGCCATGACGCAAGGTGTTAGTGATGTCGCACAGCACCGCAGGCACCCCTCGTTGCAGCACCTCTCGCAAAATCCTCCATTCCAAGCGGAAGCCATCTTTCCCGTGAAGCGCACCAGCGTGCTGCTTGACGCTGTAATCGGCGCTGTCGTAAAGCATGTGCTTCAGGGCGTACTTGTTGATATACAGAAACGCGATTCCATCCCCGAAGCACCGCCAAATAAACAGCATGTGCTGAGCGGTCCCGAGGTCAATTGATACCTGAGTTGCTTGCGCCTTGATGACGGCCGATTCAGCTTTCCCGTGGTGACCACTACGCCTGCTGGCCTTCAGCACCGCGCGCTGCTGCTTCAGCCCAACGACTTGCCGTTCGGTAGCGCAGATTAGGCGAATGAGCGTCCTCTGCAAGTCAAGCAGCAGCTCGTAGTCGCCCAGGTCGGTCTCCAAGCGCCTGAGCATGCTGGCAACTTCGAGGATTGAATCCCTGTACTGTCCATATGAGCGCATAGCCAAAGTCCAGAATTCAATTGACGCAAGACGATGCAGCATGCGCACGTTGCCGGCTATGCCTCTAAAGGCTCAGCGACCGCTGCTTGGAAAAGCAGTCACTGGGACTTGCATCGACGAACGACCGAGACCAGTTTCAAGCCGTCCCCACACGCCGACCGCTACCGCGGCCGGCCTTCCCGGCCCCTCAAATCCCCCGCGTCAAATACACCGCCTCCCTCCCCACGATCGGCTCCCGCGTAGGCATGAAGATGGTGCAGCCATCGCAGGGCGAGACGATCCGTCGGTCGCCGTCGGTGGCGATGAGTTCGTCCTTGGCGAAGGTCTCGAAGCCCACCAGCGGGCGCTCGAAGCGGAACTCCGTCGTGTGGACCATGTGCGTCTGCAGCAGCTCAAAGCGCCGCTGCGGCTCCTTGGGCGCTGCGGGCTCGGGCGCGTCGATGAGGCCGAAGTGGGCGAGGAAGTCCAGCGTGACGGCGGTGGCCAGCTGCGAGGCCGAGGTCTTGAAGTGCTGGCCGCACTCGACCACCATGGCGGTGCCGGGGCCGGGGCCGTCGTTGCCGTGGCGGCCGTACTGGATGAGCGGGATGCCGGAGCCCAGGCCCTGCGGCATGACGAGGTGCACCGACGGCCGGCCGATGGCCATGGCGACGGCACCGTTGCGCTCGAAGGCGGGGTACACCCAGAAGGGCACGACGTCCTGGCTGGTGGAGTGGATGTCGAGGATGTGGTCGGCCGCGTCGACCACGCCGCGCATGGCGCGGGCACGCTGGAGCTCGGGGCTGTCCTCGGCGCCGTCGAGCCATTCGGTGGACCAGATGCGGTTCATGTTGTGCACGAGCTGCCGGCTGTCGAAGGGCTTCTCGATGTCGAAGCTCTCGTAAGCCGCGACGTTGGCAAAGCTGATGGTGAGCGTGCCGATCCTGGGCCGCACGCCGGTGTCGAGCAAATGCGTGGCGGCGACCATGCCGCAGATCTCGTTGCCGTGCGTCAGCGCGTTGATGAGCACGTGCGGGCCGGGGCGGCCGGATTCGAAGCGGTGGACGTACTCGACGCCGGTGTTGCCGGCCTTGTAGGCCGACAGGTCGCGCGGCGTGACTTCGAGCGTGGGGAGCGGGGGTGGGGTGTGGGTCATTGCGCCATTCTGGCGCGTCATCCGCCGGGCTGCAGCACGGCCGCCGCGCTACCCGTCCAGCGCAGCACGACGAACTCCGCGGGCCGCAGCAACGCCATGCCGATTTCGCACACCACCCTGCCCTGCGCGACGTCGGCGGGCGTCATGGTGCGGCCCAGCGCGCACTGCACGTACCAGGCGTCGCGCGGGCGGCCGCCCTGCAGCGCGCCCTCGCGCCACTGGCCCCGCAGGAAGTTGTCGACGGTCGCGCCCACCCGGGCCCACAAGGCCTCGCCTTGCGGCTCGAAGGCGACCCAGCGCAGCCCCGCATCGAGCGAGGCCTCGACGGCGTCGGCGTACCGGCGCAGGTTGACGTAGCGCCACTGCGGGTCCGACGACAGCGTGCGCGCGCCCCACAGCACGAGCCCGCGGCCGATGAATTCGCGAAAGCAGTTGACGCCCAGCGGGTTGAGCTGGTCCTGCTCGTGGGCGCTCACGGGCTGCTCGGCTCGGACGACGCCTTCCACCGCCAGGTTGGCCGGCGCATGGTGCGCGCCGCGCAGCAGGTCAGACCGCGCGTACAGGCCCGCGACGGCGCCGCTGGGCGGCACGGTGATCGTGGCGCCGACGACGCCCGGCGGCGGCAGCGGGTCGGGCACCACCAGGCAGGGCCAGTGCAGCGCGGCGTGGGGCGAATCGACCTCGGCACGCAGCGCCTGCACGTCGGCCACCGTCAGGCCGGGCGCCGTGTCGAGCAGTGCCATGCGCCACATCCCCGGCATGTCGACATGGGCGACCAGGGACGTGCGCAGCGTGGCAGCGTCGGGCCGCAGGCTGCTGCCCGGGGCCGCGACGAGGCGCACGTCGCCCAGGTGGGCCAGCGAGGCGAGCGCGGCGGCGTAGCTGCCGGGCCCGTCGCTCGCGGCCAGGGGCGGCAGGCCGCCGTCGGTGCCGCCGGCCAGCACGACGGCGGCGAGCCCGTCGGCATCGGGCACGAGCGAACGCACGGCGTCGAGCAGCACCCAGGCATCGGCGGCGGGGCCCAGTTCGCACCACACGGGCGCCCGCCCCGCGGCCGCGGCCTCGCGCGACACCACGGTTCCCAGCCAGCGGGGATGCAGGGCGGACAGCGCCAGCCCCGACCAGGCGTCCATCGGCAGGCCCTCGGCGTCGAAACAGGCCAGCTCGATGCTGAGGATGCGGCTGACGCCGACGCGGCCGTGCACCACCCGGCGGCCCTGGCGGTCGTGCCAGCGGCCCTCGGCGTCGGCGAGGCATTCGACGACCGTGCCTTCGGCGGTGGTGGTGCGCAGCAGGGCGCCGGGCTCGGCATGGCTCATGGCGCGCAGGGTCGCCGGGCTGGCGCGCTCGCGCAGCCGGACGACGCCGTTGCCCAGGCGCCCCGGCGTGGCGGCATGCAGGACGATGGCGCGGTCCTCCGGATCGCCTTCGGGGTGCACCGGCGCGCTTGCCGCCGTGGCCGCGCCCACGGTGCGATGCACGTACAGGCGTTCGCCGCCGTTGTCGAAGAAGGCGCGCACGGCCAGCGCGATGTGGTTGGTGTGCGGCGCAAGGCCGCCCGCGCCGTCGTCGAGCCACAGGGGCTGGGGGCCGCCGTAGACGCGCTCGAAGTCCGCCACGCTCGCGAGCACCGGCGGCAGCCCCTGCACCGGCCCGCGGCGCGTGGGCCCGACGAAGGCAGCGACGTGCGTGGCCGCCAGGGTGATGGTGGGGCCCGACGAGAGCGTCTCTTCCACGTAGACGCCGGGAGAGGTGTAGGCCGCCAAAGCTCAGCGCCTCCCTGGGCCGGGGCGGCAGAGCAGGACGCGGCGAGACGAGCAGGCAGCCATGGGGGCGCGGCGAAAGGTCCGGGAATGGGCGGACCATTGTGGGCACGGCCCCGCGCGCTGCCCATCTGCCGGATGGCCAGTCGGCCACTCCGCGGCGGCCAGGGGGTCGGTCAGTCGGCCGCTTCGTCCCGATCGCCCGGCGCGTCGTCGTCGGCGCGGCGGCCGGTGCCCTTCTTGGCCTTGAGCGCGGCCTCGCGCCGCTTGCGCAACTCGGCCTCGGCCTTGCGGCCGTCCGACAGCCACTTGGTGAACTGGTTGACCGTCTCGAGCGTGATGCGCCCGAGCGCGCCGCTGCGGAAGTCGGTGATCAGCGCCTCGGCCGCCTTCTGCCGGTCGATCCGCCCGCCGCTGATCAGCGCGCCGCGCTTGCGGCCGATGGCGTCGAGGATGTCCTCGTCGGCCTGGGTGCACAACGCCGCCTGGGCGGTGTCGGACGCCAGCTTGTAGCGGCTGCGCAGCGCCTCGGTGTACTGGGCCTTGAGGTAGGCGATGAGTTCCAGCGCGCCTTCCTCGTCGTCGTAGGCGTTGCGGCCCACCGCGCCGCTGATGGCCAGGCGGTAGCCGCTCTCGGGCACGATGATCTTGGGCCACAGCATGCCCGGCGTGTCGTAGAGGTAGAAGTCGTCGGCCAGCAGGATGCGCTGCTCCTGCTTGGTGACGCCCGCCTCGTCGGCCGCCTTGGCCTGGCGCTTCAGGCTCAGGGTGTTGATGAGGGTCGACTTGCCCACGTTGGGCACGCCGCAGATCAGCACGCGCATGGGCTTGGCCAGCCCGCCGCGGTTGGGCGACAGGCGGTGGCAGGCGTCGATGATGGCCTGGCGCTGGGCCGGCGCGGTCTGGCTCGCATCGAGCGCGATGGCGCCGGTGGCGCTCTGGGCCTGGTAGTGGGCCAGCCACTCGGCCGTGCGTGCCGGGTCGGCCAGGTCCTGCTTGTTGAGGATCTTCAGCCGCGGCTTGACGGAGGTCATGCCCTCGATGGCCGGGTTGGCGCTGGAGCCGGGCAGGCGCGCGTCGAGCAGCTCGATCACGACGTCGGTGGTCTTGAGCCGCTCCGCGATCGCCTTGCGGGTGGCATTCATGTGACCGGGGAACCACTGGATCGTCATCGGGGCGCTGGCTGCTGGCAGGAAGAAGAAAGAGCGCGATTGTCCGCGCTCGGCGGCGCGGCTCGACTCGCCGTCGAAAAGAGAGTCGCCCGCGCCGCGCGCCGCCTCAGCCGCGCGCGGCCAGCCAGGCGCCGATCGCCTCGCGCGGCACCTGGTAGAAGGCCTCGCGCCGGTAGACCTCGTAGCCCATCTGGCGGTTGACGGCGAGCATCGGCGCGTTGGCTTCGGCATTGAAGGTGACGGCACGGCGCAGCGTGGGGTGCAGCTCGCGTGCGCCGATCAGCAGCGCCGCCTTCACCGCCTTGGCCAGGCCCAGCCCGCGCCAGCGCGGGTCGCAGCCGGTGAGCTTCTGCCACAGCACCTCGGGCATGCGCGCGTCCCACGAGCCGATGCTCAGCGCCGCCACCTCGCCGGCCGCATCGAGCAGCAGCACCACGTGGTGCGCGCCGCCGCGGGCGTCCATGTCGGCGTACCAGCTGCGGAAGTCATCCAGTTCGTGCCGCACGGGCGGGCCTTCGAGCGCGCCGAGCGGCACGTCGCGGAACAGCCGGTCGAACACCGACAGCAGCTGGGCCAGCCGGTCCAGCGGCACGCGGCCGGCGTGCAGTTCCCAGCGCAGGCCGCGCGCGGCGATGGCCGGCGCCTCGCGCCAGCGCTGCAGGAGCGCGGGGTCGAGCCGGTCGAAGTGCAGCCGGTTCTGCACCGTCGCCAGCCGCGGCGGCGTGCCAAGCGACGCCAGCCAGGCCCAGGCCGCCGGGTCGTGCGCCTGCACGGTCACCAGCGTGCGCCCCTGCGCCGTGGCGAAGCTGTGCAGCGTGCCGAGCATGCGGCTCGCGATGCCGCGCCGCCGCCAGGCTGGCAGCACGTAGCACCAGGCGTCGGCCAGCGCGGCATGCTCCTGCGCACCGGGTGCGCCGGGGCGGCGGATGCTGGCCAGCAGGTTGCCCACGGGCTCGCCGTCGGCCGCCACGGCGGTCCAGCGGTGGTGCTGCACCAGCGGCTCTTCGCGCTGCAGGGTGCGGACGAACTCGTCATCGCTCGTCAGCGGCATGTCGGGCGCGCGGTCGAGGTCGCGCAGGCGGCGGTAGCGCTGGTAGGCGGTCCAGGTCGACGCGCTGGCAGCGTGCACGTCGAAGGGCTCGATGCGGACCTCGGGCGCGCGCGCCCGGTCCGCGAGGGGATCGTGTGTCATGGGTTTCCCACGGGAACGACGGCCGCACCCACGCAGGGCGTAAGCGCGGAGCGTCTGGAACTGGAGGGCGCCGGCGCGGGGCCGGCGGTGTGCGGAGCGCGGCCTCAGCCGCGCGGCATGTGCGAGCGGTGACAGCCCGGCATGCACACAGGTGCGGATGCGATGGGGAAGAAGCGGTTCGACATGGGCACCTCCTGTTCGCGTTGTTGTGGGATCGAGCGCATCACTCTACCGACGGATCGCGCCGCCGGCCAGCGCGGTGTGGCGTGCACGCACAAGCTCAACGGCCATGACGGTCGCGCGTGCTCGCCGCGCTCGACGGCCTGGCCCGGTCAGCGCGCCGGCGCCGCGTCCTCCACCGGCACCAGGATCGCGTCGCCCGTGGCGACCAGCTTGCGCGTGGCCGCGTCGCCGGCCCGCGCTTCGGCGAACAGCTCGGCCGTGGTGAAGACCTGCTTGCGCCCCGCGCGCACCACGCGGCCCTTGGCGACGAAACGCTCGCCCACCGCCGGCGCCAGGCAGTTGACCGCGAAGTGCGACGCGAGCACGCGGCCCGACACGGTCGCCGCCGCGAAGCCGCAGACGGTGTCGATCAGCGCGCCGATCAGCCCCGCGTGCAGGAAGCCGGCGTACTGGCCCATGTCCTGCGCGCGCCAGGCGAGCTGCAGCTCGGCCTGGCCGTCGGCGGCCTGCGTGACCTCGAAGCCGGCCCAGCGGTTGAAGGCGGCACTGGCATTGATGGCGGCGATCGTGTCGAGCATCGGAGGACTCCTGGAGGAACGGTGCGAGCACTCTAGGAAGCGCGGGCGCCGCGCGTCGTCTCGTGCGCGACGCCATCGCCCGCGGCGGTTGCGTGGGCGACAGACGCGCGGGCGACACCGCTGCTCGCTGCGAAGTAATCGACGGCCGTCCGCCGCCATGCCACGGGCGCTGAGGGCTTCTTTTTTCTCGGAAAGGCGAATGCGCCAACCCCGAAACGCCGCGTGCGCCGTATGAGCCTCATCGCCGCCTGCGGGTGGCGCGTTCCTCAACCCCGGAGAAGCCCACCATGCCCTTCCTGCCCCCGCCCCTCCTGCGCCCCGCGCCGCTGCTGGCCGCACTCGCCGCGGCCCTTGCCCTGCCGGCTGCCGCCCTCGACGTGCCGACGCCCGCGGCGGTCGCGTCACGCATCGCGCAAGTCAAGGTCTACCCGGGCAGCGCGACCGTCGAGCGCGTGGCCCGCATCCCGGCCGGCAGCCGCAGCATCACCCTCGCCTGCCTGCCGGCGGGCCTGGACGTGCAGAGCCTGCAGGTGAGCGCCGATGCCTCGGTGCGCGTGGGCGAGACCTCGGTCGTCACCGAGCCGCGCGCGCTGTCGGCGGCCTGCGCCACCAGTGCGCTCGACGGCCGCATCCGCGCGCTGGAAGACCAGAAGGCCACGCTGCAGGCCGAACGCGATGCGCTGGGCCTGGTCACCGGCTACCTGAAGGGCCTGGGTGGCGGCGGCGACGGAGATGCGAGGCGGCCGGCGCTCGATGCGCGCAACCTGGCCGCCACCGCCGACGCGCTGCGCCGCACCGGGCAGGAGTCGCTGCTGCGCCAGCACCAGATCGACCGGGGGCAGGAAGACCTCGACCGGCAGCTGCAGCCCCTGCTGGCCGAGCGGCAGCGCAGCCAGGGGGGCGCGAACGGCCAGGTCACGGCGGTCACGGTGACGCTCGACGCACCGCGCGAGGCCGAGCTGCGCCTGAGCTACCAGGTGGCCGGCCCCGGCTGGACGCCCACCTACCGCGCGCTGCTCGACACCACCACCCGCAAGCTGCGCATCGAGCGCCAGGCGCTGGTGGCGCAGGCCACGGGCGAGGACTGGCGCGGCGTGAAGCTGGTGCTGTCCACCGGCCAGCCGCGGCGCAACACGGCCGGCCGCACGCCGGTGCCGTGGCGCATCGGCGTCGAGCCGCCGCAGCAGCAGCTCGCGCGCGAGGACAGCGCCTCGCGCCTGGCCATGGTGCCGGCGCCCGCGGCGCCCATGGCCGCGGCCAAGGCCATGGCACCGGAGCGGCCGCTCTTCGACGTCAACGTGTTCCAGAACAGCTTTGCCACCGAGTTCGACGTGACCCAGCCGATCGACGTGCCGTCCAACGGCCAGCGCGTGGCCATGCCGCTCGGCCAGCATGAAGACACGGCGCAGGTGGCGGTGCGGGTCAGCCCGCGGCTGGAGGCGGCGGGCTACCTGGTCGCCGACATGGCGCAGCCGGAGGGCGTGTGGCCGGCGGGTGCGCTGCAGCTGTACTGCGACGGCGCCTTCGTGGGCAGCGGCCAGTGGAGCGCGCCGGGCAACGTCGACGGGCCGGCGCGCGTCACGCTCTCCTTCGGCCGCGACGAACTGGTGCGCGTCACCGCCGAGCCCGAGCGCGACAACCAGGGCAGCGGCGGTTTCGCCGGCAGCCGTGTCGAGCGCCAGGTGCAGCGCGCGTACTTGGTGGAGAGCCGGCACCGCACGCCGATCGCGCTGCAGGTGCTGGAAGCCGCGCCGGTGTCGGTGAACGACCAGGTGCGGGTGGCGGCGCAGTTCTCGCCGCAGCCGGCCGAGCTGGCCTGGAACCGGCAGCCCGGCGTCGCGATGTGGCGCGCCGAGCTGAAGGCCGGCCAGAGTGCCCGCTTCACGGCGGACTACACCATCGGCTTCCCGAAGGACGCCCGGCTGCAGGAGCGCTGAGCGGCCCTGCGGTCAGCGCCAGACGTAGTGGCCGCGCACCATGCGGCCACGGTGGTCGCGGTGCGCGGGCACCCAGACCTTCTGCTTGCGGTGATGGGGGCGCGCGTGCGGGCGTTCCATGTGCGGGCCCGGGGGCGGCGGCGGGCGCATGGGCTGGGCAAAGCTGGCTGCGCAAAGGCCGGCAGCTGCGAGCGCGATCAGGTATTTCTTCATGTTGGTGTGTCCTGTGAAAAGTCGAACGAGGTGCCCGCAAGGCACTCCCCGACGCTAGCGCGCACCGAGCGGCTGCGGCTGTAGGCAAAGGCCGATGCCGGACCGTGCGCCGATGCGAGCCGGGCGATTGGGCGGTATCGCCGAACGGTGCCTTGGACCTCGGCCTACGCCTGCCGGCCCGTGCGTGTCGCACCCTGATCGGCATGTTGAATTCCACCAGGAGATGGCACGCATGCAAATCCAGCTGAACACGAGCAATGGCGTCGAGAACAAGGAATCGCTGGACCGCTGGGCGGACGACGAACTGCGCCACCAGCTGCACCGCTACGCGGACGACCTCACGCGCGTCGAGGTGCACCTGAGCGACGAGAACGGCCAGCGCGCCAGCGATGCCGACAAGCGCTGCGTGATGGAAGCGCGGCTCGCGCACCATGCGCCGCTGGCCGTGACGCACGATGCCGGGACGCTGGACGACGCCTTCCGCGGCGCGCTGGAGAAGCTCAAGCGCCAGATCGAGCACAAGACCGAACGCAGCGCCAAGCACCGCGACCGCACGACGATCCGCACGGTGGACGGCGCGCAGGAGTGAGGATGGATGGACCGAACGCGGCAGCGCCGCATGCCTGGCAGTTCGTCCGCGCCGGCGGCGTGGACCAGGTGGTTTTCCGCAACGGCGAGGACATCGCCCGGCTTGGCCAGCTCGACCCGAAACTGTGGGTCGCGCTCGCCTGCCCGGTGCAGGGGCTGGAGTTCGACGCCCGCACGCTGGAGCTGATCGACACCAACCATGACGGGCGCATCCGGCCGCCCGAACTGATCGCCGCGTGCGAATGGGTGTGCCGCGAGCTGCGCGATGCCGACACCCTGCTCGCGCCGCACGCCACGCTGGCCGTGGCCGACCTGGCCGAGGGCAGCGCGCTGGCGCCCGAGGTGGTCCGCATCCTGGAGATCGTGGGCAAGGGCCCTGCCGACGCGCTCACGCTGGAGGACGTCACGGGCCGCAGCGAGCTGCTGGCCGCCATGCGTTTCAACGGCGACGGCATCGTGACGGCCGCAACCGCGCAGGACGCGCCGACGCAGGAACTCATCGGCCGCATCATCGCCACCCACGGCAGCGTGCAGGACCGCAACGGCGAGCCCGGCATCGACCGCACCCGCGCCGACGCCTTCGATGCCGACGTGCAGGCGCTGCGCGACTGGCATGCGCGTGCCGTGGCCGATGGCCCGGCCATGCCGCTGGGCGACCGCACCCTCGATGCGGCGCAGGCGATGGAGGCGGTGCACGACAAGGTGGAGGACTTCTTCGCCCGCTGCCGCGTTGCTGCCTACGACATCCAGGCGGTGCCCGCCCTCAATCCCTCGCCCGCCGAGTACGAGGCGCTGGCCGGGCAGGCCATCGACACCCGCGCGGCAGCGCTCGCCGCCCTGCCGCTCGCGCCGGTGACGCCCGGCCGCACCCTGCCGCTGGGCGGGCACGTCAATCCCGCCTGGGCCGACGCGCTGGCGCGCCTGCGCGATGCGGCTGCCGTGCCGCTGCTCGGCGAGGGCACCGAGGCGTTGAGCGAGGCGCAGTGGCGCGACCTGCTCGCGCGCCTGGGGCCCTGCCGCGAGTGGCTGCGCACGCGGCCCGACACGAAGCTCGGCGCGGCGGACTCGGCCGCGCTCGATGCCTGGCTCGAAGCGCGGCCCGCACTGCTGGCGCTCATTGCGGAGGACGAGGGCGTGGAAGCGCACAACGCACGCATCGTCGACCTGGAACGGCTGATCCGCCTGCGTCGCGACCTGCTCGCGCTGCTGCACAACTTCGTGTCCTTCAAGGCCTTCTACCACCGCGAGGGCGCGATCTTCCAGGCGGGCACGCTGTACCTCGACGGCCGCAGCTGCGACCTGACGGTGCGCGTGGACGACGCGAAGAAGCACGCCATGCTCGCCGGCCTGGCCAAGACCTGCCTGGCGTACTGCGACTGCACGCGCGAAGGCAAGAAGATGGGCATCGTGGCGGCCTTCACCGCGGGCGACGTCGACTTCCTCTTCGTCGGGCGCAACGGCGTGTTCTACGACCGCCAGGGCCGCGACTGGGATGCGAGCATCACCAAGCTGATCGAGAACCCGACCAGCGTGGCGCAGGCCTTCTTCTCGCCGTACAAGAAGTTCGTGCGCGTGATCGAGGAGCAGGTGGCCAAGCGGGCGGCCGCCAGCGAGGCCACGGCGCAGACTTCGCTCACCTCGATGGCGACCACGCTCACCACCGCCGACAAGGCGGCAGCCACCCCGGACAAGCCCGGCGTGGTGCCCAAGGCGGGCAACGGGCGCATCGACGTCGGCACGGTGGCCGCGATCGGCGTGGCGCTGGGCAGCATCAGTGCGGTGCTGGTGGGCATCTTCGCCAAGTTCATCGACCTGGGGGCCTGGATCCCGATCGCGCTGGCGGGCATCGTGCTGGCGATCTCGGGGCCGAGCATGCTGATCGCTTGGCTCAAGCTGCGCCAGCGCAGCCTCGGGCCGATCCTGGACGCCAGCGGATGGGCCATCAACGGCCGCATGAAGGTCAATGTGCGGCTGGGTGCCTCGCTGTCGCAGGTGGCGCATGTGCCGGCCACGGCGCGGCGCATGACGCGCGACCCCTTCGCCGACCGCAACGGTTTCGCGGGCGCGGCGGCGGCGGTGGTGCTGGTCGCTGCGGTTGCGGTGCTGGCCTGGCGCATGGACTGGCTCGACCCGCGCCTGCCCGCGGCACTGCAGCACGCGCCGCCCTCGCCGGCGGCCACGGGCACGCCGGCGTCTTGATCCGCTTTGCGAAAATAAAGGAACCGTTCGGGCTGAGCCTGTCGAAGCCCTGCGCGGCGCTTCGACGGGCTCAGCGTGAACGGTCCTATCGCTGGATACCCGGTGCGAAAGGCGAGCAGCGGGCCTACCGGCGCGCCGCCATCGCCTTGCCGACCTCGTTGGCACCCTGCGCGGCGCCGCTCTGGGGCACCTGCTCGCCGTTGCGGTCGGTCACTTCGTGCAGGCGCGCGGCCAGCTGCTCGGGCGTGTCGGCGGCCAGGCCGATGTAGGCGCCCTGCGTCAGCGTGATGTGGGCTGCTTCGAAGGTCCCGGCGCCGGCGCACAGGATGGTGCGCGTGGGCGCGCTCTCCGCGGCCAGCACCAGCATGGCCGGCACCACGGCCTCGGGCCTGAGCGCCTCCAGCACGTCCTGCGGCATCAGGCCCTCGGTCATGCGCGTGGCCGCGGTCGGGGCCAGGCAGTTGACGTGGATGTTGTTCTTGGCGCCCTCGAGGCTCAACGTCTGCATCAGGCCCACCAGCGCGAGCTTGGCGGCGCCGTAGTTGCTCTGGCCGAAGTTGCCGTACAGGCCCGACGAAGACGTCGTCATGACGATGCGGCCGTACTTCTGCTCGTTCATCAGGGCCCAGACGGCCTTGGTGCAGTGCACGGCGCCCATGAGATGCACGTCGACCACGAGCCGGAAGTCGGCCAGGTCCATCTTGGCGAAGCTCTTGTCGCGCAGGATGCCGGCGTTGTTGACCAGCACGTCGACCCGGCCCCAGGCGTCCACCGCCTGCTGCACCATCGCCTGCACGGCCGCGAAGTCGGTGACCGAGGCGCCGTTGGCGATGGCTTCGCCGCCGGCCGCGCGGATCTCGTCGACCACCTGCTGCGCGGCCGTGGTCGAGCCGCCCTGCCCGTCCACTGCGCCGCCGAGGTCGTTGACCAGCACCTTGGCGCCCCGCGCGGCCAGTGCCAGCGCATGCTGGCGGCCCAGGCCGCCGCCGGCCCCGGTGACGATGGCCACACGGCCCTTGAAATCGATGTTCACGCTCGGTTCCTTTCCTTCTTTGGCATGGGATGGCCGCACGCGCCCGGGAAGGGCGGCGGCCGGAGGATGGCAACCGGCGACTGTAGTGCCTGGTGCGGCGAGCCGGCTGTCGCGGGCGCACGCCCGCATTGCCGCGCGCGGCGCGGCGGCCCGGAGCGATCAGGGGGACGGCGGTGCCGTCAGGCGGCGAGCGCCCAGGTACGCGGGGCGTCCTGGAACTGGGGGGCGAAGGCCGCCGCGGGCTGCGGCTGGGCCTCGACGAAGGGCGTGATCGTGGCCGTCACGCCCGATGCCGGCGGCACGGCCGCCGGACGGGTGCGCTCGTCGATGCGGCGCGCGATGAGCTGGCTGGACAGTTCGACCTGGCGCAGCAGATGCTGCTCGCGGCCGGCGTCGGCGGCAAAGCGGGGCGCGTAGACCGCGCCCACGACGCCGCCGTCGGCCAGCACGACGGGCACCGTGAAGCAGCCGGTGGGAACCGGGGTGTCGGGCAGCATCCAGTGGGGCATCACCATGTCGCGGCAGAAGGCGCTGCCGAAGAGGTACCACTGGGCGGCATCGGACAGTTCGCGGGCGGGATCGGGCTCGGCGCCCACCACCACTTCCGAGGCGAAGACGAAGTGCATGCCCATCTTGTCGTGGATGACCCGCAGCACGTCGGCGATGGCGGGATCGACGTGGCGATCGCGCTGGCGCGCCGTGACGACGGCGAAATCAAGTTCATCCACCTGCAGGGAAGCGGGGTTGTGCTCGAAGTCGAAGAAGTTCACGGCGTCGTTCCCAATGTCAGTCAGAGGTATTCAGTTTCACACTTTGTGACTACTTTTGGAACAACTGAATGCGAAAGTTTGATAAGCCAAATGGCCTATATGTGGCAAAAGTCCTCACTTTACCGCCCTCGCACCAAAAAGAAGCGGGACCCGAAGGTCCCGCGCGCGCCTGAAAGGGCCGAAGGTCTGGCCGGGTTTCAGGCCGGCTGCAGGATGCGCAGTTCCATGGCGCGCACGTAGGGCTTGACCGCCGCGCGGTATGTTTTCATGTGCGGCGCGGCGCCGTGGGCCTTGAGCGCGTCGATGCTCTCCCACTGTTCGACCACCACCACGCGGTCGGCTCCGACCTCGAACTGGCCGGGGATGGCCGGCTGGTGGTCGACCGTGGGCGTGTAGGCGATGCAGCCGGCCTCTTCCAGCACCGTGGGCACGACCTTGTGGAATTCGGCGAGAAAGGCGTCGCGCGTGCCCGGGTTGAGCTCGACGGTGGCGATGACGTGGATCATGGGTCTCCTTGAAGGGGATGAAGGCAAGGGCGCGGCTGCGCCGCCGCGGGCAGTGTTCCACCCTTCGCGCCGCGGCGCTGTCCGGCGCCGGACAGCGCCGGCGCCCCTGTACTCAGATGGCCAGGGCCACGTCGCCGCGCAGCGGCCGCAGGCCCAGGCGCGCGGGCGAGACGTACTGCTCCCGGTACTGCTCGAAGGGCAGGGTGTCGGCCGCCTCGATGCGCCGCTGCTCCTCGACCGAGGCGGCGGTGGCCGCCTCGAAGGCCTGTTGGCGCTCGGCGCTCCAGGGCAGGGCCAGCAGTGCGTCGCGTGCCGCTTCGGAGCGCGCGCGCGTGAAGGCGGTGAAGGAGTTGTCGTACCCGGCCGCCATCTGCGCCAGCACGCGCGCGGAAGGCAGCGCGTCGGGCGCCGCGAGGGCGGCCAGCGCGCCATCGAGCGCCTGGGCATGCAGCTCGCCGCCCTGGGCAGCGTCGAGCGCGGCGGCGATCGGGCGGCACTGGTCGAGGATCTCGCCGCCCCACTCCACCAGACTCGCCGGCCGGCCGCCGCGCTGGAGCGACAGCCCGGGCTCGCGCCCGCGCGCCGCCGTGAGGTGCTGGTTGTGCGCGATCTCGCCGATCTCGTCGCGGCTGTCGGGCGGGCTGTCGGCCAGCAGGCAGTGCAGCAGGAAGATGTCGAGAAAGCGCATGGTCTGCGCGCGGATGCCCACCGGCTCGAACGGGTCCAGGTCCATCAGGCGCACCTCGACGTACTCGACCCCGCGCTCGCGCAGCGCGTGCAGCGGCCGCTCGCCGGGGAAGATCACGCGCTTGGGCCGGATGGTGCCGTAGAACTCGTTCTCGATCTGCAGCAGCGTGGTGGCGAGCTGGTTGTACTCGCCGCCCAGGTTGCGGATGCCGATGGCCTCGTAGGCCGGGTACGGCCGCGTGAGCGCGTCGGCCAGCGAGGCGCCGTAGCCGTCCAGGCTGTTGTAGCTCACGAAGAGCGAGGCCTGCGCCTCGCTCTGGTAGCCCAGGCGCCCCATGCGCAGCGAGGTGCCGTGCGGCATGTACATGGTGTACTCGCCCAGCGGCTGCAGCTCGTGCGGACGGCCCTCGACGAAGCTCGCGCACACCGCCGGCGAGGCGCCGAACAGGTACAGCAGCAGGAAGGCATGGCGGCGGAAGTTGCGGATGAGGGCGAAGTACTCGTCGCTCTTCACCTCGGGCAGCGACCAGTTGTAGTGGATGCCCGAGATGGTCTGCATGCGACGGCCGTAGCGGTGCGCCAGCCCCATGCGGTAGACGCTCTTGGCGCGGCCGACGTTCGAGGTGCCGTAGCGCCCGAGCGGGATGTTCTCGTCCGAGGGCAGGCCGCAGGGCATGCTCGACACCCACATCATCTCGCCCGGCTCGCCGGCCGCGCCCTGCAGCGCGCGATACGTGAACTGGTGCACCTCGGTGAGCTCGGCCAGGCAGGCCTCCACATCGGCATGCACGCCGGTGATGAGTTCGAGTTGCGACTCGCTGAAGTCGGTCGTGATGTGCGGATGCGTCAGGGCGCTGCCCAACGCCGTGGGATGCGGCGTGAGGGCCAGCTTGCCATCGGGCTGCGAACGCAGGCTTTCCTTCTCGATGCCGCGGCGGATGCCTTTCAGCCTCGCCAGCGGTATCGCTCCCAGCCGCTGCTGCAGTTTGCTCATGTGCGGGTGTCTCATGAATCTCGGATTGGGCCGGACGGTAACACCGCCGGCGCCTTCGCGTCGGGCGGGCGATGCCGCCGCCAGGCCCTGGCGGGGGCGCTCTGCTTTTCATAGCTGCCGGCGCCCGCCCAGCGGTCGCCTCGGGTCGATCCGACCCCTAAAGACCCTTTGGCCGCGGCCGCCGGTCAGCGGCCTGCGGGCCGCGCCTGGGCCAGCAGCTGTGCCGGCGTCACGGCGTCGGCGACGTACAGCGTCATCTGCGGCGCTTCGGCCGCGAGCGCCGCCAGCGCCTTGGCGAAGCGCCGCGAGGCATCGAGCTGGAAATGGGCAGCCAGCGTGGCGGCATCGGCCCAGCGCTCGGTGAAGCTCAGCTGCAGCGGGCGCAGCACGTCGATCGCGACCTCGTGCGACAGGCAGCCGGCCTCGAGGCGCGAGCGCTCCACGTGTTCAACCGACAGGCGGCGCATTTCATCCAGGGTGTCGGGGCGCGCGAGCGCGGTGCCGATGACGACGATCATCCGGGGACTCCGTTCGGGTTCAGGCCGCCAGCACGCCGGCGAGGAAGGCGCCCAGTGCGCCCACTTCTTCCATGCACAGGCTGTGCGCCATCGGATAGCTGTGCCACTGCACGTCGTAGCCGAGGGCCTGCAGCGCATCGCGCGAGGCCTCGGCGCGCGCCAGCGGCACGATGTCGTCCTGCGTGCCGTGGGCCAGGAAGATGGGCGTGCCGCGGTTCGCCGCCCCGGCCTCGGCCGCGGTGAGCGCCGCCAGGGGCAGGTAGCCCGACATCCCCGCGATGCCCGCCAGCCGCTCGCGGTGCCGCAGCCCGGTGAGCAGCGCCATGGCACAGCCCTGCGAGAAGCCCGCGAGCACGACCCGCGACGCCGGGATGCCGCGCGCCGCCTCGGCCGCGATCAGCGCCTCGATGGCGGCCTGCGAACGGCGCAGGCCCGGTTCGTCCTCCGGCCCGGCCGGGCCCAGGATGTCGTACCACGCGGGCATGCGGTAGCCGCCATTGATCGTCACCGGCATCTCGGGCGCATTGGGAAACACGAAGCGCACCGGGCCCACCGCCTGCAGCGCGGGCGCCAGTTCCTGCGCCAGGGGCACGAAGCTGCGGCCCTCGTCGCCCAAGCCGTGCATGAGCAGCACGGCGGCGCGCGGCGACGGGCCGGTCTCGATCTCGATGGGTGGGCGTGGGGTCATGGGCGGTTCATGCAATGGGGAACCGCGACCTTAACGGACTTTTGGCCGGACCCCGAAACGCCTGGGCCGCAAGGCGCAGCGGGAGTGAAACCTTTCGTCTGAAAGCGTCGTTTAGGCCCAATTTCTTAGGTAATTTTCTTTGGTTTCTTCGCCGTGATTTTTTTGTCCAAATGCCGTCATGCGGACGAGTTACGACTGTAAACAAATGATTCCTGGACGCCCACACTGGCGTCGGCCGTTGCACCGGGAGCCCTTGGTGCCGGCCGAAATCGGCGGCGCTTCGTGCGCACCGCCTCCAGCATGGAAACGGTACAGGAGAACGAGATGAGCGCTTCGAGTCAGAGGCAAACCCGGTGCGGCAGGTTGGCTGCAGTGATCGCGGCGGTCGCCGCCTTGTCGACGCTGGGCGCCTGCGCATCCAAGGGGTCTGCGTCGTTCGGCTTGGGCGGCACCAGCGCCTCGGCGCCGACGTCGATCGGCGACGGCGCCGTCAGCGGTGGTAGCAGCGGTACGGATACGGCGGGTGCAGGTGCAGGTGCAGGTGCTGGTGCAGGTGCCGGTGTCGGCGCCGGTGCGGGCGCCGGCGTGGCGGGCAGCGGCGGCGCAGGCGGTGGCCAGGGCGGCGGCGGCACCGATGTGGCGGGCGGCGGCGACGCTTCCGGCGGTGGGGGCTCGGGTGGCGGCGCGTCCACGGCCAGCCCCGCACTCGTCGCGAGCAACAACGTGATCCGCTCGGCCGGTCAGACGGTCGGGCAGACCGGGCAATGGGTCGGCTCGCTGGGCGAGCAGGTCGGCAAGGTGGGCAGCGGAACGCCCCTGGGCGGCACCACGGCCGGCGTGGGTGGCGCAGTGAGCGCCACGGGCGGCGCCGTCGACACCCTGGGCCGGGGCGTGGCCGCCGGCCTGGGCAGGCTTGGCGAGACCGGCGACCCGGTCGGCACGACGCTGGCCAGCGCCGACCCCGCGGTGCGCCAGGTCGGCACGGCGGTGTCCAGCCTCGGCAACGGCGCCGGCACGCTGGGCGCAGGCACGCCCCTGGCGACGGTGACGCGACCCGTGGGCGGGCTGGTCGACCGGGCCGGCGACGGCGTCGGGCAGCTCGGCGCGAAGGTGGGCGACGTGGTCGACAGCGGCGCGGTGCGCCAGGTCACCGGCCGCAGCAGCGAACTGGTCGTCGCCATCGACCGCAACCTCGTGGGTGCCACCCAGCGCGTGGGCGAGGCGACCGGCCTGGGCGCGCCGGTGGACGGGCTGACCGACCGTCTTGGCCAGACCCTCCAGCGCGTCGGCACCGCATTGCCCGGCTCGCAGGCGGACGGCGTGACGGGTGCGCTGGGTACCAGCGTGGGCGCCATCGGCGACCTGGTCAACGCACCGGGCGGCACCGGCGGCCTGGCCCTCGGTGGCCTCGGCACGACGCTGGGTGGCCTGGGCGCCACGGCCGGTCTCGGCGTGGGCGCAGGCGCGGGCGTGAGCGCCGGGACGGGCGGGCTGTCGGCGGGCGTGGGCGCCGGTGCAGGCGTGGGCGTGAGCGCTGGCGCACTGTCGCCGGTGACTGCGGTGGTCGGCAACACCCTGGGCACCGCCACCGGTGCGCTTGGCAGCACGACGACGAGCCTCACCGGCGGCCTGGGCAGCACGCTGTCGTCGGCGCCGCTGGTCGGTGGCGCACTGTCGACAGCGGTCACCGGTACGGGCGGTACGCTGAGCACCGCAACGGGCGGCGTCGGCACCACGCTGTCGACCGCGACGGCGGGCGTCGGCAACACGCTCGCGACGGCGACCTCGTCGCCCGCGAACACGCTGGCCGCCGCCACATCGACCCTGGGCACGACCTTGAGCGCCACCTCCACCACCCTGGGCACCACGACGGCCTCCACCGTCGGCACCCTGACCGGCACGCTCGGCGCGCTCGGCGGCCTCGGCAAGCGATGAGGACCCGCGTCCATCTGCGCCGTTGCGGCCTCGGCATCACGCTGGCAGGCAGCCTGGTGGCGGCCGTGCAGGCGCAGTCGGGCGGCAACCCGCTCGACCAGTTGCCGCTGCCCGCCTCGCAGGCCCCCGTGCCCGCGCCGAAGGCGCAGGTGGACGTGCAGACGCCCGCGCAGGCGGCCGGCCGCATGGGCCAGACCGTCACGCCCTCGCGCTTCGACATCGAGGGCGTGGCCGCCCTGCCCTTCGCCGATGTGGCGGCCTTCTTCGCGCCGCTGGCCGGCCAGCCGGTGCCGGTGGCCCGGTTGGTGCAGGCGGCACGCGAGGCGACGGCGCTGTACAAGGAGCGTGGCCATCCCCTGGCCTTCGTCTACCTGCCCGAGCAGGGCTTCGACGGCGGGGTGGTGCGCGTGGTGGCGGTCGAGGGCTACATCGCCGACATCCGCATCGAAGGCGACGCCGGCCCGTCGGCCGCACGCCTGCGCGCCGTCGCCGAGGCGCTGCGCCGCGAACGGCCGCTGCGCCAGGCCACCTTCGAGCGCGTGACCCAGCTCATGGCGCGCCTGCCCGGCCTCACCGTCACCGCGACGGCGGCGCTGCCCGGCACCACCGACGGCGCCACCACCCTCGTGCTGGCGGTGAAGCGCCGGCCCTACGACATCTCGCTGGGCGCCGACCTGCGCCAGCCCACGCCGCGCGCCGTGCTCACCGGCGTGCTCAACGACCCCTTCGTCCCCGGCGGCCAGCTCAGCGCCTCCACCCTGCTGAGCAACCCACGCAACGAGGCGCTGCTGACCACCAGCTACACGCAGCTCGTGGGGACCGACGGGCTGGCGCTCAAGGCTGCCTACACCCACTACCGCGGCTACCCCGACGAGACGATGGACCGCGGCTCGCGCATCGAGCGGCGCAACACCAACCGCCGGGCCGAGCTGTCGGCCAGCTACCCGCTGCTGCTGGGCGCCCAGCGCAGCCTCACGCTCAATGGCGGCTTCTATGCCGTGAACAACCTCGACGACTACCGCGTGCCGCTGTCCGGCACGCGGCTGGAGGACGACACCCGCGTGCGCGCGCTGTTCGCGCAGCTGAGCTACCTGGAAGCGACCGCCACGCGCAGCCGCAGCGCCAGCGTGATGCTCGCCCGCGGGCTGCGCGGCCTCGGCGCGCTGGCCGAGCAGCGCAGCAACGTGGCCGGGGTGGCGGGCACGAATCCGGCCAAGCTCGACTTCACCCGCCTGGCGTTCGACCTGAGCCAGCGCGACCGCTTCGACAACCAGTGGGGCACGGCCGTGAGCTTCGGCGCGCAGTACAGCCCCGACACGCTGGCCAGCTCGGAGCGCGTGTCCTTCGGCAACCAGCGCTTCGGGCGCGGCTATGCGGCCGGCGACGCCGCGGGCGACTCCGGTTGGGGCCTGGGGCTCGAAGTCAACCGGCTGTTCAAGCGCGAGGGCGGCGAGTGGCTCAAGCAGATCGAGCCCTACCTGCTGGTCGAGGCCGCGCAGGTGTCGCTCAAGCAGGGGCAGCCCGCACCGCGCAAGCTGCGCTCGGTGGCGCTGGGCGCGCGCTTCACCGACGGCAAGCACTACAGCCTGGACGTGGCCGTGGCCAAACCCACCGGCGACCCCAGCGCCAGCAACCCGCAGCGGCGGGCGCGGCTGACGCTGCTGCTGAGCTACAACCTGGGCGATCGCTGACGCGTGGGCACGGGCCATGCAGCGCGGGCCAGCGCCGGATGCGCAGGCCTGACACACTCGGGCGCATCCCTGTCCCACGCTGCATGCCCATGACCTTCCCCGCCCGATACTTCTCCGGCACCTACGCCGAAGCCCGCGCCAAATTCCTCGACGCTGCCGCCGACCGCGGCGCGCAGGTGCAGTCCTTCGAGATGGAAGGCCATCGCGGCGCGCTGGGCGAAACCCTCGCCATGGATGTCGCGCGCCTCGGCCCGGCCGACGCGACGCGTTTGCTGATCGTCACCTCGGGCACGCACGGCCCCGAGGGCTTCTGCGGTTCGGGCTGCCAGGTCGCCACGCTGCGCGACGACGAACTGCTCGCCCGCTTCGAGGCCGCGAAGATCGCGCTGCTGCTGGTGCACGCGGTCAACCCGCACGGCTTCTCGCACCTGCGGCGCACCAACGAGGACAACATCGACCTCAACCGCAACCACATCGACTTCGGCCGCCCGCTGCCGGTGAACGAAGGCTACGCCGAGGTGGACCCGCTGGCCATTCCCGCGACCTGGCCGCCGAGCGCCGACGACGAGGCGGCCCTGGCGGCCTACATCGAGAAGAACGGGCTGCGCGCGTACCGCACGGCGGTGAGCAAGGGCCAGTACACCGTGCCCGACGGCCTGTTCTACGGCGGGCAGGCGCCGAGCTGGAGCAACCGCACGATCCGGGGCGTGCTGCGCCAGCACGGCGCCGGGATGACGCACATCGGCTGGATCGACGTGCACACCGGCCTCGGCCCGCGCGGCCATGGCGAGAAGATCTACCCCGGCCGCGCGGACGGCCTGGCGCGTGCCCGCGCCTGGTGGGGGGCCGACGTGTTCGCGCCCTTCGAAGGCAACTCGGCCTCGCCCGACGTCTCGGGGCCGGTGGTCACGGCCATCCACGACGAATGCCCCGATGCGGCGGTGGCGCTGATGGGCCTCGAATTCGGCACCCTGCCCGACCTGGAGGTGCTGGACCGGCTGCGTGCCGACCACTGGCTGCACCGCCATCCAGAAGCGAGCGACGCGCAGCGCCGCGCCATCCGCCAGGGCGTGCGCGATGCCTTCTATTGCGACGACGACGTGTGGAAGGGCATGATCCTCGGCCAGGCCCGAGTGGTGTTCCTGCAGACGCTCGAGGGGCTGCGCAAGGCCTGACGGGCGCGTACGAAGGGCGCCGCCGTGCGCCGGGCCGGCGCGCGGAACAACCCGCACGGCGGCGCGGTTTCAGGTGCTTTTTTCCGTGCGGCGCGCATGATGCGTGGCCCCACCTCGCATCGCGGCCCTTTCATTCTCAGGAGACGGCCATGCAACCCACCCCCGGTCTTGCGACGAGCCTTGCCATGCAGGCCTATCTGCGCCACCACGGCAGGCCGGTGTGCCTGCACGAACTGCTGGTGTAGGCGGTGCGCCAGCAGCACCAGCACGGCGAGGCGGTCAAACCGGGCTTCGCTACGCCTCACCCTGAGGTGGCGGGGGCCCGCAGCGGCCCCGCCGCACCGGCCTCGCGCTGAGCGCGCCTCAGCGGGCCGCGTCGCGGCAGGCGCGCAGGTTGCGTTCGAACCCGCTGGCCAGCATCGGCGTGCAGTCATCGCCGTTGGGCGTGATGCGGCACAGGCCGACCACCAGGAAGTCCTGCACGGCCCCCGTGCACATCGGATAGCCCGCGAGTTCGGGGTTGGCGCGCGACTTGAAGCCCCAGGCGTCGGCGAAGTCGACCATCCGCGCCATCGCATCGTGGAAGTACGCCCGGTCGCCGCTGCGCACCGCGGCCTCCATGGCGGGCAGTTCGCCGTCGAGGAAGCGCGTGGCGGCCGAAGGGAACTGCGAAGGGTCCTGCTGCGCCGCCGCCCAGGGCGCGGCAGCGAGCAGCGCCACCATCAGCACACGGCGCGCGGCGCCTGCCCGCCAGGAAATCGAAAGAGTCATGCGAACTTTTGTTTGCTATATTTTTGATAGCTGCGTGCGCCCGTCCAGCGCGCACCGGTGCCCGATTTGACCCGAAAATCGGCGGTCCGGCCGCCCCGCGCGCCACCCCGCCCATCGCTCGCGATGCGAGACCCCCGCCAGCGGGTCGCCGCAACTGTGGCCCAATACGGGGTTCCGGATTTTTCATCGCCGGGCCGCCCCCAGCATGAAAAGCGCCCCCTGGGGGGCACCGAACCCCACGAAGTGGGAAGCGTGGGGGCCATTTTTTTATCAGCCAACCAAAGGAGTCCCGACATGGGCAACAAGATCGTCACCGAAGCAGACCGCAAAGCCACCAAGCCCCTGCCGGGCTCCACGCTCACCAAGCAGAGCGTCGGCCAGAAGCGCAGCCTGGAGCGTGGCTCGGCCACGCGCAGCAAGAAGAACCCCGGCAAGCGCGCCCACCAGGGCTGATCGGCACTGCCGACGCTGCAAGCGCCCGAGCGGGCGCTTTTTTGTTTGGACGCGAGGTTTCCAAGATGAAGAACGACCAGATGCTGTTGCGCGGAGCGATGTGCGCGGTGATCGGTGCGGCCGTGCTGCTCGGCCCCTACGTGCTGCGCTCGCCGGCCTGGCGCGACATGGTGGCCGGCGCCCACGTCGTGGGCTGGTTCGCCCTGGCGCTGGGCGTGGTCATGGTGGCGGTGGCGCTGCTGCGCCGCAAGGGCTGAGCCGGGGCGAAGCGCTCAATGCACCGCGGCCTGCCGGCCGCCGCGCAGCCGCTTGAAGCCTTCCACCGCGCCGAGCACGACGGCGCCGGCGATCACGCCCACCACCAGGTTCACGCCCATCGAGCCGAGCGAGCCCACCAGCGCGCCGGCGTCGACGGCCCAGTCCTCGACGGCATGCCCGAGTTGCGGCACGCCGTGCACGAGGATGCCGCCGCCCACCAGGAACATGGCCGCGGTGCCCACCACCGACAGTGCCTTCATGAGCCACGGGGCCAGGCGCAGGATGCCGCGGCCGATCGCCTGCGTGGCGCTGCCGGCCTTGCGGCTGAGGTACAGGCCGAGGTCGTCGAGCTTGACGATGCCCGCGACCAGGCCGTAGACGCCCAGGGTCATCAGCACCGCGATCGTCACCAGCACCGTGAGTTGCGTGGTGAAGGGCTGGCCGCCGACGGCACCCAGCGTGATGACGATGATCTCGGCCGAGAGGATAAAGTCGGTGCGCACGGCGCCCTTGACCTTGTCCTTCTCCATCGTGGCCGGGTCGACGCCACCTTCGGCCATGGCCTGCGCGTGGCGCTCCACGTCGGCCGCATGGTCGTCCTTGTGCAGGAACTTGTGGACCAGCTTCTCCACGCCCTCGAAGCACAGGAAGGCACCGCCCACCATCAGCAGCGGCGTGATCAGCCAGGGCAGCCAGGTGCCGATGGCCAGCGCCGCCGGCACCAGGATCGCCTTGTTGACCAGCGAGCCCTTGGCCACGGCCCACACCACCGGCAGTTCGCGGTCGGCCTTCACGCCCGTGACCTGCTGCGCGTTGAGCGCTAGGTCGTCGCCGAGCACGCCCGCGGTTTTCTTGGCCGCCACCTTGGTGAGGACGGACACGTCGTCGAGCACCGTGGCGATGTCGTCGAGCAGCAGCAGCAGGCTGGAGGCCATGGAGAATTTCTTTCGCAGAGGGACGCAACCGCGAAGCGTGCCGCGCGGCCACGGCGTGCGCCAGCGGCCGGCCGGCTGCGCGCGTGTCAGCCCAGGTCGCGCTTGAGGCGCACTTCCTCGATGCGGATGGCGCCCAGCGCCGTGGTCTTGGCGGTCTTCATGTCGCGCTTGAAGCCGGCGGTGTGCTCGAAGAAGCGCAGCGCGCGCTCGTTCTTCAGCGGCACCCAGGCGGTGACGGTGGTGCAGCCCTCGTCCTCCAGGCCCTCTTCTGCCGCTTCCCAGAGCTGCAGCGCCACGCCCTGGCCCCAATGGTCGGGATGCACGTACAGCGACCACACCTCGCCGTCGATCGGCTTGGTCTTGGGGTCGCGCGAGCGGTCGAAACCGACGAAGCCCACCACCGTGTCGCCCTGCACCGCGACGTGCACCTGCGGTTCGGCGAATTCGATGGCCTGGCGCCACTTCGCTTCGCGCGTGGACGGGGCCAGCGCGTCGAGCTGGTCGTCGGGCACGATGCCCTTATAGGCGGCGCGGGCGGCCGCGGCGTGGATGTCGGCGATGGCCTTGGCATCGCGCAGCTCGGCGGGGAGGACTTCGTAGGGAGACATGGGCAGGAAAGCGGACGAATCGGAAAACGGCCCATTGTCGCCGCTGGACGCCGGCGCCGGCCCCGACAATCGCGCCCCATGAGCCATCGGATCGACGTCGTCCCGGCGGGCCTCGCCTTCGAGGCGCCCGACAGCGGCCGCAGCCTGCTGATGGCCGCGCAGGACGCGGGCATCGAACTGCCCAGTTCCTGCCGCAACGGCACCTGCCGCACCTGCCTGTGCCGGGTGGTGAGCGGGCGCATCGTGCACACCATCGAATGGCCCGGCCTGTCGGCCGAGGAAAAGGCCGAGGGCTGCGTGCTGCCCTGCGTGGCCGAGGCGCGTAGCGACGTGGTGCTGGACGTGCCGCATGCACGCCCGATGTTCGACTGAAGGCCGCGCTTCGAAGGAGGACGTCGCTGCGGCGCCCGTCCGCCGGCGCTGCCAGTCGCTTATCTGATGGCAGCCGGCGCTTCGATCCGGTCCCGCTGCGCCAGCCCCGGGAAGAGCCGGAACCACGCCAGCGCGACCAGCACCGTGCCCACGCCGCCCGCCACCACCGAGCCCACCGGCCCGAGCAGCGCCGCCGTCGCGCCCGACTCGAACTCGCCGAGCTGGTTGCTGGCACCGATGAAGATCGAGTTGACGGCGCTCACCCGGCCGCGCATGGCGTCGGGCGTTTCCAGTTGCACCAGCGTCTGGCGGATGACGACGTTGACCATGTCGGCCGCGCCCGACACGGCCAGCGCCACCAGCGAGACGAGGAAGCTCGTCGACAGCCCGAACACCACCATGCACAACCCGAACGCGCCCACGGCCAGCAGCAACGTGCGGCCCACGTGCCGCTCGACCGGCGTGCGGGTGAGCGTGATCGACATGGCCAGCGCACCCACCGCCGGCGCGCCGCGCAGCAGGCCCAGGCCCCAGGGCCCCGTGTGCAGGATCTCCTTGGCGTAGATGGGCAGCAGCGCCACCGCGCCGCCCAGCAGCACGGCGAAGAGGTCGAGCGACACGGCGCCCAGCACCGGCTTGCGCTGCCAAATGAAGCGCACGCCCGCCAGCAGCGTCGCGGCCGTCACCGGCTCGCGCTGCGGCGCGTTGTGCGCATAGCGCAGCCGCGCCACCAGCACGCAGGCGGCCGCGAACAGCAGCAGGCTGGCGCCGTACACGACGCCCATGCCGGCGACGAACAGCAGCCCGCCCAGCGCCGGCCCGCCGATGATCGAGGCCTGCTGCCCGGCCGAGCTGAAGGCCATGGCGCGCGGCAGCATCAGGGGCGGCACCAGCAGCGGCGTGAGCGACTGCTGCGCCGGCATCTGGAAGGCGCGCACCGCGCCGAGCACCAGCGACAGGCCCAGCAGCAGCGCGCGCGAGTCGTGGCCGCCCAGGTGCGCGCCCAGCAGCATCGCCGCCACCCCGCCCTGCGCCGCGAGGCAGGCGGCCAGGATGCGGCCGCGGTGGTGCTGGTCGACCACGTGGCCGGCATAGAGCGCCAGCAGCAGTGCGGGCACGAACTGGAACAGGCCCACCAGCCCCAGGTCCCAGGCGCTGCCGGTGATGTCGTACATGTGCCAGCCCACCGCCACCATGAGCATCTGCTGCGCCGCCGTGCCCAGCATGCGCGCGCCCCACAGGCGCATGAACGCGCGCTCGCGCGTGAGGTCGGAAAAGCTGTAGCGGGGAGGATCGGCAGGCGCCCCGGCAACGGGGGCGCCCGCGGCGCTCGGATCGGGCGCGGGGTCGGCGGCAGGCATCGGTTCGAGGATAGCCGAGGCGCCTCGCCCGGTCTTATCGTCGACTTAGCGGCGCTGCGCACCACGACGCTCCCTACACTTCGCGCCGTGACCGACGACTACCGCCTCGTCCATGAAGACGACGACCTGCTCGTGCTCGACAAGCCCGCCGGCCTGCTGTGCGTGCCCGGCCGCGGCGACGACAAGCAGGACTGCCTGAGCGCGCGCGTGCAGGCGCGCTGGCCCGACGCGCGGGTCGTGCACCGGCTCGACATGGCGACCAGCGGGCTGGTGCTGATGGCCCGCAGCGCCGAGGTGCAGCGCACGCTGGGCGACGCCTTTGCGCAGCGGCAGGTGTGGAAGCGCTACGAGGCGGTGGTGGATGGCCTGGCGCGCAGCCACGGCTGGTCGGTGGTCGACGCGCCGATGATGGCCGACTGGCCGCGCCGTCCGCTGCAGAAGATCGACGCCGCCGGCAAGCCCAGCGTGACGCGCTGGCGCACGCTCGACGCCTGGCCCGAGCGCGGCGAACGCGGCAGCGCGCGCCTGCTGCTGGAACCGCAGACCGGCCGCTCGCACCAGCTGCGCCTGCACCTCGCGCACATCGGCCACCCGATCCTGGGCGACGCGCTGTATGGCGACGCGCGCGTGCAGGCGGCCGCCCCGCGCCTGCTGCTGCACGCCACGGTGCTGCAGTTCAGGCATCCCGCGACGGGCGCCGCGGTGCGCTTCGAGAGCCCGGCGCCTTTCTGAGGTGGTCGGCGCCCCGTCAGGCCTCGCTCTTGACCACGAGCACCGGCATGGGCGCTTCCTGCAGCACGCGCTGCGTCACGCTGCCCAGCAGCAGCTTCTCGATGCCGCTGCGGCCGTGCGAACCCATGACGATCAGGTCCGCGCGCAGCGCCACCGCCGTGTCGACGATGCCCTCGTGCACCACGTGGCCGTCGATCACGCGCTGGTCGCTGTGCAGGCCCTCCGCGGCCAGGGCGGCCACGCCGCGGGCCAGTGCGGCATTGGCGCTGGAGGTGGCCGCGGCCAGGTATTCGTTCTGGCCCAGCGCATAGTCGGCGCCGACGCCGATGAAGGGGTAGTTGTCGATCACGTGGATCAGCGTGATGCGGCTGCCGAAGGCCAGTGCAAGGCCGCTGGCCTTGCTCACGGCGAGCATGGAGGTCTCGGAGCCGTCGATGGGAACCAGGATGTGATTGAACATGGCGCTGCCCTCGTTTCTCGTGCCGTGCGACCGGTCGAAGCCGGTCGCCGAAGGAACCACGCGCCCGCAGGGAGCAGGCGATGGCATCCCGTCCGACTGTACCTCGCCGCGGTGACACGCCCTGTAGGACGCCGGGGCCCGGGCTTGCGCGCGCTCAAACGCCCTGGAAGCCCTGCGCGCGGCAGGTGACGACCAGGGTGTCGCGCCAGCCCGGGTGGGCTTCGTCCAGCGGCTGGATCGGCGTGGATTCGTGGATCACCCGCGCATCGTCGAGCAGCAGCAGCGTCCACGGCTCGATCATCGTGAACCGCTCGCCGCGGCGGCCTTCGAAGACGCGCGTCTCGCCGCCCTTGATGCCTTCGCGCCCCACCAGCGCCACCGCCACCAGGTCGACGCCGTCGCGGTGCGCGCCCTCCGGCGTCGGGCGACCGATGCCCTCGGCCGTGTCGATGCGGAACTGGTGCGCCTCGATGTACCAGGGCTGCGGGCCGCGCAACGCGCTCGCCGCCTCGGCCAGGCGCTGCAGCAGCCGGTGCCACACGGGCCGCGACACGGTCGCGTCTTCCATCGGCGCGAACCAGCGCTGCATGCCGCCGTGCAGCGCGTTGTACTCCACCGGCTGCCAGTGGGCGCGGTGCGGCGCCTGCACGAGCGCATCGCCCTCGGCCACGAAGCAGGCGTGGCGGCGCGTGCGGTAGCGGCCGCCGTCCTTCAGGTATTCGTCGGGCGGCAGGTGGTCCCAGTCGGCCCGCATGGCGTCCAGTTCGGCGATCGGCATGCCGAGCCAGTCGCCCGTGCCTTTGGGGCTGAGGACCGCATAGCCCTCCTGCCGAAGCGCCGTGGCGACCTCTTCGGGCGGTGTGAAGGGGGGGCTGTAGGCGGTGCCGCTCATGGCGCGGCGCTCACGCCTCGACCTTCACGCCCTTCCAGAAGGCGACGCGGTCCTTGACCATCTCGGCCTCGGGCTTGGGATCGGGGTAGTACCAGACGGCTTCGGGGTTCAGTTCGCCCTTGACCAGCAGCGAGTAGTAGCTGGCCGTGCCCTTCCAGGGGCACACGGTGTGCGTGTTGCTGAAGGTGACGTAGTCGCGGTTGAGCGAACTGGCCGGGAAGTAGTGGTTGCCCTCGACGAGCACGGTGTCGTCGCTCTCGGCGATGGTGACGCCGTTCCAGGTTGCTTTCATTCGGATCTCCATGAGCTGGCCCCACCACCGGCAGCATTCGATGCACCTCGCGATCGAAGGCCGCGGAGCAGGCCATCCGGGAACACGCGCGGAACTGGCTTTGCCAGGCCGCAGCGTGTGCCCCCTTCGAGGGGGTTGGCGGAGCGACACGAAGTGCGCGAAGACTGGGAGTGGGTGCTATTGTGCCGCTGGCAGCCAATGCACGCTGAACAGCCGGTCCGGGTCGGTCCACACCGGGCCGATGCCGAAGCCGGCGCGCACGGCCAGCGCGCGCAGCCCTTCGATGGTGAACTTGTGCGAACTCTCGGTGTGAATCGCCTCGCCTTCCTCGATCGCGTGGCGCTGGCCGTGCAGCGTCACCGCCTGGGCGCGGCGGCTAACCAGGTGCATCTCGATGCGGCGCAGGGGGGCGTTGTAGAAGGCCGCGTGGTCGAAGCCGTCGAGGTCGAAGTCCGTGCCCAGCTCCGCGTTGGCGCGCGCCAGCAGGTTGAGGTTGAAGGCCGCCGTCACGCCCTGCGCATCGTTGTAGGCCGCGTGCAGCAGCGCGGGGCGCTTGACCAGGTCGACGCCCAGCAGCAGCCCGCCGCCGCGCAGCAGGCGCGCCGCCTGCTGCAGGAAGGCCAGCGCCTCGTCCGGGTCGAAGTTGCCCAGGGTGGAGCCGGGGAAGAAGCCCACGCGCCGGCCCGCGCCTTCCAGCCGGGGCGGCAGCGCGAAGGGCCGCGTGTAGTCGGCCACGATCGGCTGCACGGCCAGGCCGGGGTAGTCGGCGCGCAAGGCGTCCGCGGCGGCTTCGAGGTGCTCGCCCGAGATGTCGATCGGCAGGTAGCGCTGCGGCGACTGCAGCGCATCGAGCAGCAGCCGCACCTTGACCAGCGAGCCGGCGCCGAACTCCACGATCTCGGCACGCGGACCGATCTGGGCCGCGATCTCGCCGGCGCGCTGCGTCAGGATGCCGAGCTCGGTGCGCGTGGGGTAGTACTCCGGCAACTCGCAGATGCGATCGAAGAGCTGCGAGCCCTGCACGTCGTAGAAGTACTTCGGCGAGATGCGGCGCGGCCGCTCGGCCAGCGCCCGCGCGAGGTCGTGGCCGAAGGCGCAATCGGTGTCGGAGGCGCAGTCGCGCTCGGCGGCGCTGGAGGAATGGGAAGGGGGAGCCATCGTCGGTCTGTCTCTTGGGCGGGTTGGATGGAGGGGCACTCAGCGCGCGAGGCGCAGGCCGGTGAACTGCCAGCGCGCGGCGGGCGGGAAGAAGTTGCGGTAGGTGGGGCGGGTGTGGCCCTCGGGCGTGGCCACGCTGCCGCCGCGCAGCACCAGCTGCCCCACCATGAACTTGCCGTTGTATTCGGCCGCCACGCCCGGCAGCGGGCGGAAACCCGGGTACGGGTCGTAGGAGGAGCGCGTCCACTGCCACACATGGCCGGAGAGCTGTGCCATGCCCGGCAGCGTGCTCGCGGCCTCCCACTCGAACTCGGTCGGCAGGCGCGCGCCCGCCCACTCGGCGTACGCCGCCGCCTCGTAGAAGCTCAGCTGCGACACCGGCGCCTCGGGCTCGAGCGGCCGCACGCCGTGCAGCCCGAAGACCTGCCAGCCGCCGCCATGGCCCGTCTGCAGCTGCGCCAGGCGCGGGTCGTCGGGCGCCAGCCAGTACGCCGGGTGCTGCCAGCCCTGGGCCTGCACGGCCGCCCAGCCGTCGGAGAGCCAGAGCTCGGGCCGGCGGTAGCCGCCGTCGGCGATGAACTGTGCGAACTCGCCGCAGTTGACCAGCCGGTCCTGGATCGAGAAGGCCGGCACCAGCGCCGTGTGGCGCGGCCCCTCGTTGTCGAAGGCGAAGCCCTCGCCGCCGTGCCCGACCTCGACCTGGCCGCCCGGATGCGCCAGCCACTGCGCGGCCGGCGCCTGCGTGGCCAGGCGCAGCGCCGGCGCGGCGGCGCTGCGGTACGCCGGCAGCAGCGGGTTGCACGAGAAGGCGTGCAGGATGTCGGTCAGCAGCAGTTCCTGGTGCTGCTGCTCGTGGTGCAGGCCCAGCGTGACGATCGGCTCGATGGCCGCCAGCCCCGCCGCATCGGCCGTGGCCAGCAGCGACTCCACCGCCGCGTCGACATGCTCGCGGTAGGCCATCACGTCGTCGAGCGAGGGACGCGTCAGCAGGCCGCGCTGCGGCCGCGGATGGCGCGGGCCAAGGGCCTCGTAATAGGAGTTGAAGAGGTAGTGGAAGCGGCGGTCGAAGGCGCGATAGCCCGTGGCGTGGCGCTCCAGCAGCACCGTCTCGAAGAACCAGGTGGTGTGTGCGAGGTGCCACTTGGTGGGACTGGCGTCGGGCATCGACTGGATGCACTGGTCCTCGGCCGAGAGCGGTGCGGCCAGCGCCAGGCTGTGGGCCCGCACGGCATGAAAACGCGCGTGCAGGCCGCTGGCGTCGCATGCGGCTGAACATGCGGCCGGAGTGGGTGTTGTCATAGATCTCCTTGAGCCCGGTTCTTGTAAATGTTGGCAGGGGGCGGCCGGCGTAGGACGAGAGCCGCACTCTGCCTGCGGTGCATGACGCATCGCGGGCACCCGGCCTGCCGACCCCGGCGGCGTCGCGGTTTTCCCCCTTCCGGGCTGCCCATAATGCCGCATGAACGCTCCGTCCTCCAAGCCGCCGGGCGAACCGGCCATGCGCCCCCGGGTGGTCATCGTCGGCTGCGGTTTTGGCGGCCTGGAGGCCGCGCGTGTGTTCGTCGGGCGGGCGGTGGACGTGACGGTCGTCGAGAAGACCAACCACCACCTCTTCCAGCCCCTGCTCTACCAGGTGGCCACCGCCGGCCTGGCCGCACCGTCGATCGCGGCGCCGGCGCGCCAGCTCTTTCGCGGCGACGACAACATCACCACGCTGCTCGGCGAGGTCACGGCCATCGACGCCGGCACGCGACAGGTGCACCTGGCCGAAGGCATGGCGCTGCCCTACGACCACCTGATCGTGGCCGCCGGCGCCACGCACAGCTACTTCGGCAACGACCAGTGGGCGGCCTTCGCCCCGGGTCTGAAGACCCTGGCCGACGCCTTCGACATCCGGCGCCGCGTGCTCATGGCCTTCGAGATGGCCGAACTCGAAGCCGACCCGGTGCGGCGCAAGGCCCTGATGACCTTCGTGGTGATCGGCGCCGGCCCCACCGGCGTCGAGATGGCCGGCACCCTGGCCGAGATCGCGCGCCATACCCTCTCGGGCGAATTCCGCCACATCGCGCCGGCCGACGCCGAGGTGCTGCTGGTCGAGGGCGGCCCGCGCGTGCTGCAGGCCATGCCCGAGTCGCTGAGCCGGCGCGCGAAGGAGCAGCTGGAAAAGCTCGGCGTGCAGGTGCGGCTGAACGCCATGGTGACGCACATCGACGCCTCGGGGCTGGAGGTCAAACTCGCATCCGGCGCCGATGGGGCGGGCCCGAGCAGCCATCGCATCGACAGCCACTGCGTCGTCTGGGCAGCGGGCGTTGCCGCCTCACCCCTGGGTCGCCTGGTGGCGGCGGCGACGGGCGCCGACACCGACCGCCCCGGCCGCGTCAAGGTCGAACCCGACCTCAGCCTGCCGGGCCACCCGGAGATCAGCGTCGTCGGCGACCTGGCGGCTGCCATGAGCCACGTGCCGGGCCAGCCCCCGCGGCCCGTGCCCGGCGTCTCGCCCGGCGCCAAGCAGATGGGCCGCACCGCCGCCGACAACGTGCTGCGCCGCATCGCCGGCCAGCCCACCCTGCCCTTTCGCTACCGCGACTACGGCAACCTCGCCACCATCGGCCGCAACGCCGCGGTGGTGGACCTGCCCACCCCCTTCGGCCCGCTGCGCTTCTCGGGCCGCATGGCATGGTGGTTCTGGCTCTTCGTCCACATCTACTTCCTCATCGGCTTTCGCAACCGGCTGATCGTGCTCATGGACTGGGCGAGCGCGTACCTGAGCTTCCGGCGCAATGCGCGGGTGGTGGCGGATGTGAAGGGGGCGGGGGAGTCGTAGGGGCCCGCCTGGCGGCAGCCCCGGCCATGCCGCCCGTCAACGAAGAAGTGTTGCTGACAAGGCGACAACCATCGCCTTTTCGGCAACATCCGGGAGTTCCGGGATCGGACTCATTCGGAATTCGCGAATCGCGAATACGCCCTTGTTTGTAGCTCAGGTCGTCAATTTCGCTGCGCTCGATCGGTCAGATGTGGTCATTTGGCGTCGCGATCACGCTGGGCACTGACCAGAGAAACGGCTTTCGCGCACGCGCGCGCAGTTCGACAACAAGAGGCAGGCCCTCTCGACGTGCACGATCAAGAGCCGCGATGCACGCTTGGCAGCGGCTTAGAAGTTCTTCGTCGGTCATTCCTGAGTGATCCCGCAAGATGACTTCGAGAGCATTCCGGAACGCCCGAATATTGCCGTAGACCAGCGCGATCTTCTCGATCTGTTCGACGCCAAGCAGACCGAGCTTGGAAACCATTTCTCCAATGATCAAATCGGTCGGCCTCTCGAAGGGCCTGAAGATCAATTCGCCGCGCCGACCAGCGCGAATCGCATCGATCCAAGCATCGGCCTGGACTTTCAGAAGGGGCCAAGCGGGGGCATAGGAGCTCAGTTCCCCCGCTATAGCGGCAGCAACGGCGCTGCCATCGCGATGCCTCTTGTATGCCTCGGCCACGAATTGCGTGAGCAGAGCTACCGTAAGGGCAACAAGGCCACCGATGACTGCGGCCAAAAGCGTGTCGGACATAGCGATTCCGTACAACTTCCTCAATTCATGGCCTGCCGAAGCTCGCGATATTCAGTCGGTGGCACAGCCCGCTTGCTAGCCCTTGTCCTCCGCCTCCTGCAACAACCGCCACATCACCTTCCCGCTCCCGCTCTTGGGCAACGCATCCAGGAACTGCACCTGCCGCGGCACCTTGTAGGCCGCCATGTTCTCGCGGCACCAGGCGATGATGTCTTCGGCCTGGGTGTCCTTGTGGGTGGGGCGCAGGACGACCATGGCCTTGACGGATTCGCCGCGGTAGGCATCCTTGGTGGAGATGACGCAGGCTTCCTGGATGGCGGGGTGCTTGAACATCAGCAGCTCGACCTCGGCCGGCCAGACCTTGAAGCCGCTGGCGTTGATCATGCGCTTCAGGCGGTCGGTGATGAAGAAGTAGCCCTCCTCGTCCATGCGGCCCATGTCGCCCGAGCGGAAGAAGCGCTTGCCCTCGAACTCGACGAAGGCGGCCGCGGTGGCGTCGGGCCGCTTCCAGTAGCCCTGGAAGACCTGCGGGCCGTGGATGATGATCTCGCCCGACTCGCCCACGGGCAGTTCCTGCAGGGTCTCGGGGTCGACCACGCGCGCATCGACGCCCTCGAAGGGCATGCCCAGGCATTGCTGCTTGGCATGGTCGGGCGGGTTGGCGTGCGAGGGCGCGGCGGTCTCGGTCAGGCCATAGCCCTCCTGGTAGCTCAGGCCGAACTCTTCGAGCAGGCGCTGCGCCACGGCCTGCGGCATGGCCGCCCCGCCACCGCCGATGTAGATGAGGCTCGACAGGTCGTAGTTCTTGAAGTTGGGGCTGGCCATGAGGTCGATGACCATCGTGGGGATGTTGGTCCAGCTCGTGACCTTCCATTTCGAGATCAGGTGGCCGGCCACATCGCGGTCCCAGCGCGGCATGATGACCAGGCTGGCCGAGCTCAGGATGGCCGTGTGCATCATGCTCACGATGCCGGTGATGTGGAACATCGGCACGACGGCCAGCACCACCGTCTCGGCCGAGGCGCAGCCCCACATGCGGCCGGAGATGGCGTTGTGCATGGGGCTCGAGTGATGGTGGATGCAGCCCTTGGGCAGGCCGGTGGTGCCGCTGGTGTAGGGCAGCAGCGCCATGTCGTCGCGGCCCACCACGTGCTCGGGCGGCGGCTCGCCGGCGGCCAGGACCTCGGTCCAGGCGTGGACCTCGCCCCCGTCGAGCGTGGGCAGCGGGTGGCGCGTGAGCAGCCAGTCGCGCCAGGCGGCGGCCATGGCGGGGGAGTCGGCGGCGGCCGCATCGAAGGCATCGGTGAACTGCGTGACGACCAGGTGCTTCAGCCCTCGTCCCGCGGGCAGCGCGTTGCTGGCCTTGGCCAGTTCGGGCGCCAGGTCGCCGGTGGTGATCGCGACCTTGGCGTCGGGGTCGGTGATGTAGTGCTTGAGCTCCTCGGCCTTGTTCATCGGGTTGACGGGCACGACGACGGCGTTGGCGCGCAGGATGGCGAAATGCGCGGCCACCAACTGCGGCGTGTTCTGCATGTCGAGCACCACGCGGTCGCCGCGCTGCACGCCCATCGCATGCAGCGCGCCGGCCAGCGCATCGACCTGCGCCGCCAGTTCGCGGTACGTCGTCACGCGGTCGAAGAACACCAGCGCCGGCTTGTCGGGGTAGCGCTCGGCCGAGGTCTTGAGGTTGTGCCACAGCGAGGTGGCGGGCAGCAGGATGTCGTGCGGGATGCGCTTGGGCCAGAACTTGAAATGCGGGCGGTCGGCGGGTGTGGGCATGCAGGCTGTCTCCGGAAAGACAGCAAGGGTACGCCGCGACGCCGCGGCGCCGAATGGGGGAAGCCCCGCAGGCGTCACGTACGCGACGGGGGCGACCGCACCCGCCCGCGCGGCGTTCAGCCCGCCATGCCGGCCAGGCGCTGGCGGATCAGTTGGTCGGCCTCGCCCATGATGCGGTCGATCAGCTCCTGGCAACTCGGCACGTCGTGGATCAGCCCGGCCACCATGCCGCAGCTCCAGGCGCCGGCGTCCATGTCGCCGCTTTGCATGATGCGCGGGTACACGCCGGCCACCTCCTCGATGATGTCCTCGAACTTGAGGTTGGCGCCGAGCGACTTCTCCTTCTCGAGCAGGCGCTCCACGGCGGCGTTGTTCAGCACCCGTTCGGTGTTGCGCAGCGGGCGCATCACCAGGCGCGTGTCCAGTTCGCTCGCGGCCACGATCGCCTTCTTGACGTTCTCGTGGACAGGGGCTTCCTTGGTGGCGATGAAGCGCGTGCCCATGTTCATGCCCTCGGCACCCAGCGCCAGCGCGGCGACCAGGCTGCGGCCGTCGGCCATGCCGCCGGAGGCGACGAAGGGAATCTTCAACTCCTCGGCGGCGCGGGGCAGCAGGATGAAGTTCGGGATGTCGTCCTCGCCCGGGTGGCCGCCGCATTCGAAGCCGTCGACGCTCACCGCGTCGCAGCCGATCGCCTCGGCCTTGAGCGCATGGCGCACCGAGGTGCACTTGTGGATGACCTTGATGCCGTGCTCCTTGAGCAGCGGCATCCACTTCTGGGGGTTGTTGCCGGCCGTCTCCACCGCCTTCACGCCGCCGTCGATGATGGCCTGGATGTAGCCCGGGTAGTCGGGTGAGCTCACGGTCGGCAGGAAGGTGAGGTTCACGCCGAAGGGCTTGTCGGTCATCTCGCGGCAGCGCGCGATCTCCTTGGCCAGCAGCTCGGGCGTCTTCTGCGTCAGGCCCGTGATGATGCCCAGGCCGCCCGCGTTGGACACGGCCGCCGCCAGCTCGGCCAGGCCGACGTAGTGCATGCCGCCCTGGATGATCGGGTGCTGGATGCCGAAGAGTTCGGTGATGCGGGTCTTCAAGGGATGCCTCCGGGAGTGATGGTGGCGCGGCCCGGCTGGCCGCGCTCGGAACGGGAACCACCCCGGATCATCGCCAGGCCGGCATGCGCCGCCTGCCACCCGCGCGACATGGCCGGGCCCCCGGGCGCGGCCGCCATCCGCCCGCCGTTCTCGCGCCCGCCCGGTGCACGGCGCCCGCCCCTGGTGCCCGAGCAAACCGCCGTGGTGCGCAAATCTTGCATACCAGTTGGCACGGATGCTGCTGGTATGCAGCCATGGCGATCTCCGCATCGGACATCAGCGCCCGCATCGTCGCGGCCGTGATGGCGCAGAAACTGGCACCCGGCTCGCGGCTGGGCGAGCAGCAGCTCGCGCTGCTGTTCGACTGCAGCCGCACCATCGTGCGCGAGGCGCTCACCCGCCTGGCCGCACGCGGCATCGTCACCGTGAGCGCGCGCCGCGGCTGGTACCTGATCGAGCCCTCGCAGGACGAGGCGCGCGAGGCCTTCGAGGCGCGCCGCGTGATCGAGGTCGGCCTGATCCGCAGCGCCGGGCGCGTCGACAAGGCCGCCCTGCGCAAGCTCAAGACCCACCTGCAGCAGGAGAAAGCCGCCCTCAAGCAGGACGACGTGGGCACGCGCAGCTACCTGCTGGGCGACTTCCACGTCTGCCTGGCCGAGTGCCTGGGCAACTCGCTGCTGGCCGACACGCTGCGCGACTTCACGGCGCGCACCACGCTCATCGCCATGCTGTACCAGTCCTCGCACGACGCGGTGCAGTCCTGCGAGGACCACGTGCGCATCGTGCAGGCGCTGGAGCGCGGCGACACCGCCGCCGCCGAGGCGCTGATGGCCGAACACATCGGCACCGTGCAGTCGGCCCTGCGCGTCACCGCCGACCCCGACCCGCTGGCCCACCTGCGCGATGCGCTGGCCCCGCTGGACAAGCCGGCCGCCAAGGCACGGGATTTGCGTTCCGCCCCCTCACCCGCCGCGCGCGGCCGCAAGGCTGCGGGCGCGCCACCGTCACCCGACGACGATTCATCGACCTACCTCGGAGCCCTGCTATGACGCTGATTTCCAAACGCCTCTTCACCACCGGCCTGCTGGCCGCCGCCGCCCTCGTCGCCGCCGGCGCCGCCCAGGCGCAGAGCGCGCTCGACAACATCATGAAGTCGAAGACGCTGAAGGTCGCGGTGCCCACCGACTACCCGCCCTACGGCTTCGTCGGCACCGACATGGCACCGCAAGGTCTGGACATCGACATGGCCAGGCTCATCGCCGCCAAGATGGGCGTCAAGCTCGAGCTGGTGCCCGTGACCAGCGCCAACCGCATCCCCTACCTGCAGACGAAGAAGGCCGACCTGGTCATCTCCACGCTGGGCAAGAACGCCGAGCGCGAGAAGGTGATCGACTTCTCGTCCGCCTACGCGCCCTTCTTCCAGGGCGTGTTCGCGGCCAAGTCGCTCAAGCTCGCCGACTTCAAGGACATGGCCGGCAAGACCGTGGCCGTGACCCGCGGCGCGATGGAAGACCAGGAGCTGAACAAGGTGGCGCCGCCCAACGTCGACTACCGACGCTTCGAGGACAACAACGCCACCGTGGCCGCCTTCGTCGCCGGCCAGACGCAGACCATCGCCATGAGCGGCGCCGTCGCGGCCGAGATGATCCGCAAGAACCCGAAGATCAACGCCGAGTACAAGCTGCTGCTCAAGGACAGCCCATGCTTCGTGGGCATCTCCAAGGGCGAGGACGCGCTCAAGGCCAAGGTCAACGAGATCATCGCCGCCGCCAAGAAGGACGGCACGCTCGACAAGATGTCCAAGCAGTGGCTGGGCAAGGGCATTGGCGATCTTCCTGTCTGATCACACTGGCGGCTCCTCTTACGTTCTCTGTCCAACCCTAACCGTTCACGCTGAGCCTGTCGAAGCGCCGCGCCGGGGCTTCGACAGGCTCAGCCCGAACGGTTGACGCCTCATCACCCCCCATGACCTTCGATTTCTGGGCCATCCTCGTCGACTGGCGGCTGCTCGCCAAAGGCGTGGCATGGACGCTCGGCCTCACGGCCATCGCCACGGTGATCGGCATGGTCGTCGGCGTGGCCTGCGCCTGGGCGCGGGCCTACGGCGCGCCGTGGCTGCGCTGGGTGGTGGGCGCCTACGTGGAGCTGATCCGCAACACGCCCTTCATCGTGCAGCTGTTCTTCATCTTCTTCGGGCTGCCGGCCTCGGGCATCAAGCTCACGCCCGAGGTGGCGTCGATCATCGCGATGGTGCTGAACCTCGGCGCCTATGCCACGGAGATCATCCGCGCCGGCATCGAGGCCACGCCCAAGGGGCAGATCGAGGCGGCCGTGAGCCTGGCACTCGACAAGGCGCAGGTCTTCCTGCGCGTGGTGCTGCCGCCGGCCATGAAGAAGGTGTGGCCCGCGATGGTGAGCCAGATCATCATCGTGATGCTGGGCTCCGCCGTGTGCGGGCAGATCTCGGTCGAGGAACTGAGCTACGCCGCCAACCTGATCCAGAGCCGCAACTTCCGCGCCTTCGAGGCCTTCATCGTCGCCACGCTGATCTACCTGGCGCTGTCGATCCTCGCGCGCCGCTTCTTCAACTGGGCCGGGCCCAAATACTTCGGCCGATGAGGAGCGCACACCCATGACCGAATTCACCCTCTGGGACATCCTGCGCAACCTGCTGCTGGCGCTGCGCTGGACGGTGGTGCTGTCGCTGATCGCCTTCGTCGGCGGCGGCGTCGTGGGCGGGCTGCTGCTGGCGCTGCGCCTGCGCGCCGGGCCGGTGCTGCAGAAAGTCATCTCCGGCTACGTGCAGCTCTTCCAGGGCACGCCGCTGCTGATGCAGCTGTTCCTGGCCTATTTCGGCATCGCGCTCTTCGGCATCGACGTGTCGGCGTGGACGGCGGCCTCGGTGGCGCTCACGCTCTACACCAGCGCCTTCCTCACCGAGATCTGGCGCGGCTGCGTGGCCTCCATTCCCAAGGGCCAATGGGAGGCTTCGGGCAGCCTGGCCCTGTCCTTCGCCGAGCAGATGCGCCACGTGATCCTGCCGCAGGCCGTGAAGATCGCCATCGCGCCGACCGTCGGCTTCCTGGTGCAGGTGATCAAGGGCACCGCGCTGGCCTCGGTGATCGGCTTCGTCGAGCTCACCAAGGCCGGCAGCATGATCGCCAACGTCACCTTCGCGCCCTTCACCGTGTTCAGCTGCGTCGCGCTGCTGTACTTCGCGCTGTGCTTTCCGGTGAGCCTGTACGCCAAGCACCTCGAACGCCGCACGCGCAGCACGCGCTGAGCCCCTTGTCCCTCCCCTCTCACCCCCACCGCCATGACCGCCACCCTTGCAGAACCTGTCGCCACCGCGCATGTCGCCCCCGGCGCACCGATCGTCAAGATCACGGCGCTGAAGAAGTCCTACGGCACGAACCCCGTGCTCAAGGGCATCGACCTCGACGTGCTGCGCGGCGAGGTGATCGCCATCATCGGCAAGAGCGGCTCGGGCAAGAGCACGCTGCTGCGATGCATCAACGGGCTCGAGGTGTTCCAGGAAGGCTCGCTCACCGTCGACAACAAGCCCCTGCTGCACGAGAGCGCCCTGGCCATGCGCGAGCTGCGCCAGCGCGTGGGCATGATCTTCCAGAGCTTCAACCTCTTTCCGCACCTCTCGGTCGGCCGCAACGTGATGCTGGCGCCCACGCTGGTGAAGAAGCGCGCCAAGGGCGAGGCCGAGGCGCAGGCGAAGAAGCTGCTCGCGCGCGTGGGCCTGGCCGAGAAATTCGATGCCATGCCCGACCAGCTCTCGGGCGGCCAGCAGCAGCGCGTGGCCATCGCGCGCGCGCTGGCCATGGAGCCGGCCGTCCTGCTGTGCGACGAGATCACCTCGGCCCTCGACCCCGAACTGGTGGGCGAGGTGCTGCGCGTGGTCGAGTCGCTGGCCGACGAGGGCATGACGCTGCTCATGGTCACGCACGAGATGAGCTTCGCGCGCAAGGTGAGCGACCGGGTGATCTTCATGCACCAGGGCCGCGTGCACGAGATGGGCCCGCCGGCCGAGCTCTTCGGCAACCCGCAGACGCCCGAGCTCAAGCAGTTCCTGTCGTCGCTGCACGACTGAGCCGCGGCGGCCCGTCCCCGCGCCCACAAGACAACGCCCGCCGGCGCATCGCACCGGCGGGCGTTGTCGGTTGCGGGCGATGTGCCGCCCGCGCCTACTTGGAGAGCGCGCCGGTCACCGGGCTGAGCAGCCCGCCGACCAGGCCGCCGCCCAGCCCCGCGTTGGCGGTCGTGGTGCCGCCCGAGGTGCCGGCCCCCGCGCCCAGGCCCAGTCCGCCGGTCACGCCGCCGACGGTGGTGCCCACGCCGTTCACGACATTGCCGACCAGGCCGCCGACGCCCGCTCCGGCACCGACGCCGGCCCCCGCGCCCGAGGGCGTGGCCGCCACGCCCGCACCCAGGCCCAGGCCGGCCGTGACACCGCCCACCGTGCTGCCCAGGCCGCTGACCGTGCTGCCCACCAGGCCTGCGCCCGCCCCGGCGCCGGCGCCCGCGGCAATGCCACCGCTGCCTGCGCTCACGCCGCCGCCCGCACCGACCCCGAGGCCCGCCGTCAGGCCGCCGCTGCCCCCGGCGAGGCCGCCCGTCAGGCCGCCCAGCAGGCTGCCCTGCTGCGCATCGTTGGCATGGACCACGCCGCCGACCGCAGCCACGGTGTTGCCCAGGCCGGTGGTGATGCCGTTGCTGCCGTTGCCCCTGATGCCGGTGCCGAGCTGGTTCGTGAGGTTGGCCACCGGCTCGCCGACACCCAGGCCGTCGCCCACGCGCTGCGTCAGCGTGCCGACGTTGCGGTCGATGGGCACGATCACGTCGTTGAGCGTGCCGGTCACCTGACGCACGCTGCCGTTGCCGGTCACGCCGGCCAGCTGGCCCGAGAGCCCGCTGACGCCGTCGCCCACCCGGTCCACCAGGCCGCCGGCCGCGCCGGTCACGGGCCGCAGCGCGGTGTTGCTGCCGATGGCCGTGACCAGCTCGCCGGTGCTCGACACCGTGCGGCCGGCGTTGTCCACCACCGGCGGCAGGCCGCCCAGCGTGCCGCCCACGGCATCGTCGCTCCTGCCCAGTTGGCCCAGGCCGTTGCTCACGGCCGTGCCGGCGCTGCCCACGGTGTTGCCGGCATTGGTGAGCACGCCGTTGGCGGGCGTGCCCGCGCCCAGGCCCGACACCGTCGTGCCGACGCCGGTCACGGTCTGCCCGACGCCGTCGAGGATCTTGCCGGTGGACGACGCGTTCTGGGTTCCCCCGCCGTTGCCGCCTCCCGGGTTGCCGCCACCGGGGTTGCCCCCGCCCGGGTTGCCGCCCCCGGGATTGCCGCCGCCACCCACGTCGACGCCGCCGCCACCTCCACCGCCACCGCCACTGCCGCCACCGCCCGCGCTACCGCCCCCGGTGCCGCCGTCGCTGCCGCCGCCGAGATGGCCCCCGGCACCGCCGCCCAGGCCGAAGCCCACATGCCCGCCGCCGGACGAGCACGCGCCCAGTGTGCCGAGCGCTGCCACCACCGCCGCGACACCCGCGAGGCGTCGCCATTCCGAACCTTGCCTGACTGCCATGATCCACTCCTCGTGATTGCGTTTGCACATCGGGGCGCGACCTCAGCGAGACGCCCCGTCCGTCTCATGCATCCGGACCGCTGGAGCCCGGCACATGACGCGGGTTTTACGGCGCAGTGACATTTGGTTGACGTTTTTTGCCTAAAAAATCAGCAACGTCCTACGGCATAGGTTGCGACATTTTTCACGTAATTGCGCCATCAACCGCTTTCTTAGGTCAAAGGTTCCAAACAACTGTGCGTGCAAATTTTCACGACGACCGCGCGGGCACTTCGCCCTCGCCCTCGCCCTCGCCCTCGCCCTCGCCCTCTGCCGGCGCGCCGGCGTCCGGCAGGCGGCGCGTCCTGCGGGTGCTGGCCGCCGCCGGCGTGCTGCCCGCCTGGCCCGCGCTGGCCGGCTTCAACTTCTTCACCAGCGAATACACGGCGTCGCGAGACGAACTGCAGGCCCAGCTGCTGCGGCGCTTCCCGCTGCAGCAAGGCTATGGCGAGCTGATCACCGTCACGCTGACGGACCCGGTCCTCGGCCTCGATCCGGCCACCAACCGCGCCGCCATCGCCGCGCGCGTGACCATCGCCAGCCCCTTCCTGCAGCCTCCGCGCGTGCCAGGCTCGCTCACCGTGAGCAGCGCACTGCGCTACGACCCGACCGCCCTCGCGCTGCGCCTGGAGCAGCCGCGGGCCGACCGGATCGCCCTGGACGGCGTGAGCGGCCAGGACGCGGTGCGCCTGCAGCGCATCGGCGGCGCGGTGGCGCAGGAGGCGCTGCAGGGCCAGGCGCTGCGCACCTTCACGCGAGAGGAGCTGACCGTGGGCCGCAAGACCTACGAGATCGGCGCCATCACCGTGATGGCCGACGGCATCAAGGTCGAACTGAAGTAAAAACTGCCTCGCCGCCGCGACATGCCACGCCCACCCATGATCCTTCGCTCCCTCGTCGACCGCACGCCTCGCCCGCCGGACGGGCGGCGGCGTGCCCTGCTGTTCGCAACGCTGCTGCTGGCCGGATGTGCCGGCACCCGCACGACGGGCCGGCGCGCGTTCGACCTGCAGGCCCACCGGGGTGGACGCGGCCTCGCGCCGGAGAACACCCTGGCGGCCTTCTCGCAGGCCGTGGCGCTGGGGGTGGACACGCTGGAACTGGACATCGGCCTGAGCGCCGACGACGTGGTCGTGGTCTCGCACGACACGCGCCTGAACCCCGACCACACGCGCGACGCGCAGGGCCGGTGGCTGCCGGCCCAGGGCGCACCGATCCGCAGCCTCACGCTTGCGCAGTTGCAGGCCTACGACGTGGGCCGGATCGACCCGGCGACCGCGTACGGGCGGCAGTTCGCGTCGCAGCAGCCGCGCGACGGCGAGCGCATTCCCACGCTGGCCCAGCTCTTCGCACGGCTGCAGGCGCAGGGCGCGACGCGCGTGCGCTTCAACATCGAGACCAAGATCGACCCCACGAAACCCGACGAGACCGCCGCGCCCGAGCCGATGGTGCGCGCGCTGCTGGCCGAGATCGAGCGCGCCGGCGTCGCATCGCGCGTGACGGTGCAGAGCTTCGACTGGCGCACCCTGGCGCTGGTCGGCCGGCTGGCGCCGCAGCTGCCGCGCGCCTACCTCACGAGCGCACGCACGCTGCGCGACAGCCGCTGGACGGCCGGGCTCGCCGCTGCCGACTTCGGCACCACGCCGCGGCTGGTGAAGGCCGCCGCGGGCGACGGTGTGGGCCCCGTGATCTGGTCGCCGGCCTTCGCGGACCTCACGCCCGAGGCCCTGCGCGAGGCGCATGCGCTGGGCCTCGCCGTGCTGCCCTGGACGGTGAACCAGCGCGCCGACATGGCGCGCCTGCTGGACTGGGGCGTGGACGGACTCATCACCGACTACCCCGACGTGCTGCGCAGCGTGATGGCCGAGCGCGGCCTGCCGCTGCCCGCGGGAGTGCCGGCCCGATGAGCACGCCCGCCATCCAGCTCGACGCCATCGCGGCTGCGCTCAACGCCCTGCGCGACGGCACCGGGCGCATCGCCGCGTTGTCGGATGTGGCCCGTGCGAGCGAGGCCCTGCTCAGCGCCCTGCCCGCGCGCTACCGCGAGGTGCTGCTGAACCTGCTGGACCGGCTCGAGTCCAGCGCGCTCTTCAGCGAAGAGAGCTGCTCCTTCAGCCAGAAGGACCTGCTCGATAGCCTGCAGATGTGGGTCGACAAGGCGCGGGCGCAGCTGTGAGCCCGGCCGACCGTTTCAACCGCCGCTGAGCGCGACGAAGACCCGCCCGCCCTCGATGCGGATCGGGTAGGTGCGCAGCGCATCGGTCACCGGCTCGCAGCTCGGCTGGCCGGTGCGCACGTCGAAGCGGCCCTGGTGCAGCGGGCATTCGATCTCTTCGCCGAGCAGGAAGCCGTCGCACAGCCGCGCATGGCCGTGGGTGCAGATGTTGTCGGTGGCGTAGAACTGGCCGTCGACGCCGAAGACCGCGATCTCGCGGCCCTCGACCTCGAGCGCCACCACATCTTCGGGTGCCAGCGTGTCGGCGGCGCCGGCATCGGTCCAGGCCAGGGAGGGTTCGGTCATCGTGGGGGTCCTGGGGTCAGTCGGGTTTCAGGCCGGCGCGTTCGATCACCGGCTTCCAGCGTTGCAGTTCGTCGCGCATGAAGTCCGCCAGTTGCTTGGGCGAGCTGCCGACGGGATCGAAATAGGCGGTGAGCAGGCGCTGTTTCGTCTCGGGCTCGGCCAGCACGGCGGCGATCTCGCGGCTCATGCGTTCGACCACGGGCTGTGGCGTGCCCTTGGGCGCCATGTAGGCGAACCAGGGCACGGCCTGGATGTCGGGCAGGCCCGACTCGCGCAGCGTGGGCAGCTCGGGCAACAGCGCCGAGCGCTGCGCCGAGGTGACGGCCAGCGCCTTGAGCTTGCCCGCCTTGACCTGCGGCATCACGGTGACAGGCGGCAGGCAGGCGAACTGCACGTCGCCCTGCACCAGGGCCGTGACCGCCTGCGCCGACGAGGCGTAGGGGATGTGCACCGCGAAGGACTGCGTCTTCGCCTTGACCAGTTCGACGCCCAGGTGCGAGATCGAGCCGTTGCCGGTGGAGGCGAAGTTGTACTTGCCCGGGTTGCGCCGCAGCGCGTCGAGCCAGCCCTTGACCGAGTCGATGCCCAGCTGCGCATTGACGGCGCACACGTTGGGCGTGGTCGCCGCCAGCGACACCGGCACCAGGTCGCGGAAGGGGTCGTAGGGCAGGTTGCGGTAGAGCACCGTGTTGTAGACCAGCGGCGCGTTGACCGAGAGCAGGAAGGTCTGCCCGTCGGGCGCGGCCTTGGCCACCAGGTCGGTGCCGGCATTGCCGCCCGCGCCGGCCTTGTTGTCCACGATCAGCGGCTGGCCCAGGCGCTGGGCGAGGCGGTCGTTCACGATGCGCGCCAGGATGTCGGGCGACGAGCCGGCGGCGAAGGGCACCACGATGCGCACCGGGCGCTGCGGCCACTCCTGCGCCTGGGCGGCGACCGCCAGCGCGCCGCAGCTCAGGAGGACGAGGCTGCGCTTCACGAGTCGGCCTCCCCGACCGGCAGCATCTGTGCATGGTCCTGCTGTTCGCGCGCGATGAAGCCCGCCACCATCGCGCGGTAGCAGGCCTCGACCACCTCCGGGTAGGCGCCCTCGGCTTCGGCCAGGCGCCGCACCTTGTCGAACACCTGCTGCTGGCGCTGCGGGGCCGACACCTGGAAGGCGTCGCGCTTGAAACGCGCGGCATCGCGCACGCAGCGGCCGCGCTCGGCCAGCAGCTTCACGATCTGCACGTCCAGCGCGTCGATGCGCTCGCGCACCTCGGCCAGCGACGCGAACAGCGGCCGGTAGGCCGGGTCGACGAAGCGGCGCAGTGCGGGGCCCTGCGGATCGGGCTCTCTCGTCTCGTGTTCGCTCATATCGGGTAGATGATGGAATTCGGGATCATTTCGCTGTCGTACACCACCAGGCGCGCCGCGAACTTCAGGCCCTGGGGCGTGCGCACCACCTCGTCGATCGTGCGGCCGACGTTGAAGACGGTGGTGAGCTGCGAGAGCTTGGTGCGGAACACCGCGTAGTTCGCCTCGCAGTGAATGCGCCCCTCCTCCACCTTGCGCACCAGCGGCGTGCCGACCACATGGCGCTGGTAGTACGGGTCGTGGAACAGCGTCTCGCGGATGCCGTAAACCCGGTCGCGCAGCATGCCGCGGCTCTCGAAGGACAGCGTGGCCAGCGGAAAGCCGCGCTCGTGGTTCTCGCGCGGCTGCAGCCGGTAGCTGCACACCTCGGTGAAGAAGTCGGGCCAGCGGTCCCAGTCGCCCGCGTCGAGGGCGCTGGCGTACTCAGCGTAGAGCTGCGTGAGCTCGAACCACTCTTCGGCGTTCAGCATCATCGTTCGCCTTCCATCACCTGGCGCCAGTAGTCGTACATGCCGCGGATGAGCGTCTCGGTCACCATGTGGTCGGTGTCCTCGACGGTGCGGCCGCCCAGCTCGGCCAGCGTGCGGTGCCAGGGCTTGGACTCGAAGCCCATCTGCGACAGCTCGATCACCTCGCCGTCGTCGGCCGAGACGAAGCCCGCCGGCCCGAAGAGGTTGGCCTGGCGCAGGCGGCGCTGCACCATCTCCTCGGTGTCGTCCTCGAAGGCGAAGTGCGTCCATTCGAAGAAGAAGGCGCCGTGCCCGTCGGGCTGGATGTGGCGCGTCGACACGCTGTTGACCTGCTGCTGCAGGATGACGCTGGGGAACAAGGTCGTCATCACTGCTGTGGGACCGCCCCACCACGGTTCAGGAACGATGTCCAGGAAGCGCGCATCTTCGAGCTGCATGCTTTCTTTGAAGCTCGACACCTGCGTGACCTGCGCCGCCTTGCCCTGAGCGCCGCGGGTGGAGATCATGGCCGCGTGCCGGTGCCGCTCGTCCATGACCAGCTGCGACTTGTTGTCGGCCCGCCAGAGCCCGAAGGTGACGAACCAGGTATGCAGCAGGCCCGGGTGGTACGGGTCCTTGATGTTCTCCTGCATCAGCTTCCAGTTGCCCGGGATGCGCTGGCGGTTGTAGCCCAGGATCTTCAGCTTGCGGCCGTCGAACATGCGGTCGAACCAGCCCAGGATCGCGGGGCCCATGAAATCCTCGAGCGACTCCACGGCAGGGTCGAAGCTCGCGAAGACCACGCCGCCGCGCACCGCCACCTTGAGCTTGTTCAGGCCGTTGTCCTCGGTCTTGAAATCGGCCGGCATGCCGCCGTGCACCTTGCCGTCCTGCTTCACGCCGCGGCGGAAGGGCACGCCCTGCAGGTCGCCCTTGAGCGTGTAGTTCCACTGGTGGTAGGGGCAGACGAATTCCTTGCGGTTGCCGTGCCGCTCGCGGCAGAAGGCCATGCCGCGGTGCGCACAGACGTTCTCGACCACGTGCACGCTGCCGTCCGCCGCGCGCGTGAGGATCACGGAACGCTCGCCCACCGCCGTGCGCTTGAAGTCGCCGGGGTTGGGAATCTCGGCCTCCAGGCCGACGTAGCACCAGTGGCCGCGGTAGAAGAAGCGCTCCAGCTCGCGCCGGTGCAGGGATTCGTCGGTGTAGGCCGCGAAGGGAATGCGGCTGCTGCCGCCGCCTTCCCAGTGCAGCGGCTGCGCGGGGATGTCGGCCATTGCGGGTCGTGGGGTCTCCATGGCGTCCATGGGCCGTCCTTGTCTCTGTCGTTCTCGGGACGGCGATGGTCGCGCCCTCGGCGTTATCCATCAATAGAATCTTGTGAATACGCCACATCACCATCGTCAATAACGCCGGATGAACCTGCACGAGATCGACCTGAACCTGCTGGTGGTGTTCAACCAGCTGCTGATCGAGCGGCGCGTGTCCTCGGCCGCGCAGTCGCTGGGCCTGAGCCAGCCGGCGGTGAGCAACTCGCTGGCGCGGCTGCGCAAGGCCTTCGGCGACGAGCTGTTCCTGCGCACCTCGCAGGGCATGGTGCCCACCCCGCTGGCCGAGCAGCTGGCCGAGCCGGTGGCCAATGCGCTGGGGCTGCTGCACGGCGCGCTCAACCAGCGCGAGGGCTTCGACCCCGCCACCAGCGAGCGTGCCTTCACCATCGGCATGACGGACATCGGCGAGATCTATTTCCTGCCCGGCCTGATGGCGGCGCTGCGCGACTCGGCGCCCGGCGTGCGCGTGAGCACGGTGCGCAACACCGCGGTGAACCTCAAGGACGAGATGGAGGCCGGCCACGTCGACCTGGCGCTGGGCCTGCTGCCCGACCTGCGCGCCGGCTTCTTCCAGCGGCGCCTGTTCAAGCAGCGCTACGTATGCCTGATGCGCCGCGGCCATGCGCTGGACAAGCGCCGCATGAGCCTGCGCGAGTTCCAGGCGGCCGAGCACGTGGTGGTGGTCGCGGCCGGCACCGGCCACGGGCAGGTCGACGAGCTGCTCGCGCGCCAGGGCATCGTGCGCGACGTGCGGCTGACGGTGCCGCATTTCGTGGCGGTGGGCCACATCCTGCAGGCCAGCGACATGATCGCCACCGTGCCCGAGCGCTTCGCGCAGCGCGTGGGCGCGCCCTTCGACCTGGCGAGCGTGCCGCACCCGGCCGCGCTGCCGCCGATCGCGATCAACATGTTCTGGCACGCCCGCCAGCACCGCACGCCGGCCAACCAGTGGCTGCGCTCGCTGCTGGCCGGCCGCTACGCGGACTGAGGCCGGCTCAGGGCGCGGCGGGCGGCATGCCCAGCATGCCGGCCAGCACCCGGTGCTTCGACTGCTCGATGTGCGCCATCATCTGCGCCAGCGCCGCCTCGCGCTCGCCGGCGGCCAGCGCGCGCAGGAAGGCCAGGTGCTCGCGCATGGCCGGCACCACCTGGACGGGGCGCATCGAGTCGGCGTCGTAGCGGATCAACCGCACGTGCAGGCTGTTGACGCGGTAGATCTCCGACAGGATCTCGTTGCCGATGCTGTCCACCATCAGGTCGTGCAGGCCCCAGTCCACGGCCTGCGCGTCCTTCTCCAGGGCCGCGTCCGGCTTGGGCTGCAGCGCCCGCTCCAGGATGGCCTCGTGGGCCGCGATGAGCCGCTCCAGCGTGGCCGGCGTCGCCACCTCGGCGAAGCGCTGCACGGCCTCGCGCTCGACCATCGCGCGCACCTGCCAGGCGTTGCGGATGAGCTTCATGTCCACCGTGGCCACCTGCAGGCCGCGCTTGGGCACCGCCTTGATGAGCCCCGCCGCCTCCAGCCGCGGGACCAGTTCGCGCACCGCGGCCAATGGCATCGCCAGCAGCTGCATCAGCTCGCGCTGGGAGACGAACTGGCCCGGCCGGATGCGCGCGTCGATGATCTGCTGCCGAAAGCCCTGGTAGGCGAGGTTGCGCTGCGTGACCGGCTCGACCGGCTGCACCGCCGCCGGCGTTGCGCGGCCCGGGCGGTTGGCGGCACGGGCGGTGGCTGTGGGGTTCATGGCGACCATGGTATCGGGACGGGAGGGCAACTCGCATGCTGAAGGCGTACTAGGGATAGTACTAACATCCATCTGACATGTCAGTGAGCGTATAGTCCGGGCTCAGCGCGCAAGCCCTGCCTCCGCGCCCACCATTCCACCCTTTTCTGCGTCTCGCACCTCACCGGAGCCCACGTCCATGGCCCTCGAACTCAACGGCATCATTCCGCCCCTGGTCACCCCCTTCACCGCCGACGGCGAGATCGACGAGGCGGCGTTCCGCAACGTCATCCGCTTCAACCTGTCCAAGGGCGTGCACGGCGTGTGCCCCGGCGGCAGCACGGGCGAAGGCCACACCTTCACGGCGGAGGAATTCGCCCGGATCATGGAGATCACGGTCGACGAGGTCGCCGGCAAGGTGCCCGTGGTCGCCGGCATCATCTCCAACAGCACCCGCGACGCGATCCGCCGCGCCAAGTCGGTCGCGCACCTGCCGATCGCCGGCCTGCAGGTCACGCCGGTGCACTACCTCTTCAAGCCCGACGAGGAAGCGACCTTCAACCACTTCAAGGCCCTGACCGAGGCCGTGGACATCCCGGTCATCATCTACAACGTCGTGCCCTGGAACTACCTGAACCCGGCGCAGATGATCCGCCTGATGCAGGAGCTGCCCGGCGTGCAGGGCATCAAGCAGAGCCAGGGCGACCTCAAGCTCATGGCCGACCTGGTGCTGGGCGTGCCCGAAGGCTGCAAGGTGTTCTCGGCCGTCGACGCGCTGATGTACTCGTCCTTCGCGCTCGGTGCGCACGGCGCCATCGCCGCCACGCCCGCCGCGCTGCCCGGCGTGTGCGTCGCGCTGTGGAACGCCGTGCAGGCCGGCGACCACGTCAAGGGCCTGGAGATCCACCGCGCCATGCTGACCTTCTGGAACGCCGTGGTGGGCGACAACCTGCCGGCCAACCTCAAGACCACCATCGCGCTGCAGGGCTGCCCCACCGGCCTGCCGCGCGCGCCGATGCCCGCGACCAGCGAGGCGCAGACCGCGCGCATCCGCAAGACGCTGGACGCCGTGCTGGCCTTCGAGGCCTGAGCGCAGCGCCACCCCGACAACGACGGAGACAAGCATGAACATCCAACGACGCAACTTGATGAAGGCCGGCGCGCTGGCCGCCGCCGGCATCGCGGTGGGGCCCCGCGCCTTTGCGCAGGGCGGCTTCCCGACCAAGCCGGTGACGCTCATCGTGCCCTTCGCACCCGGCGGCAACACCGACATCGTCGCGCGCAGCGTGGCCGTGTCGCTGGGCAAGGTGCTCGGCCAGTCGGTGGTGGTGGACAACCGCGCCGGCGCGGGCGGCTCCATCGGCGCATCGCTGGTGGCGCGCGCGCAGCCCGACGGCTACACGCTGCTGCTGTGCGGCGCGGGCGTCATCGTCACGGTGCCCGAGATCGTCAAGACCCAGTACACGCGCGCCAACTTCGCGCCCATCGGCCTGGTGAACAAGAGCTCGATGGTGATCCTGGCGCGCAAGAACGACGCCCGGTTCAAGAACTTCCAGGACTTCGCCACCTACGCCCGCACCGCCGAGGGCAAGGTCCTGGCCGCGCACTCGGGCCCCGGGACGCCCAACCAGCTGGCGCTCATCCAGCTGGAGAACCTGCTCAAGGCCCGCTTCACCAGCGTCAGCTACAAGGGCTCGGCGCCGGCGCTGGTCGACCTGATGGGCGGCCAGGTGGACGTGCACTTCGACCAGGTGACGAGCTCGCTGCCGTACATCAAGTCCGGCCAACTCGAGCCGCTCGCCGTCCTCGGCCCGGCCCAGGACCCGTCGCTGCCGGGCGTGAAGACCGTGGCCGAGCTGGGCTTCGGCAACCTCGACGGCACCACCTACGTCGGCGTGCTCGGCCCGGCCGGCATGCCCAAGGACCTGCAGGACAAGCTGGCCGCCTCGCTGGCCCAGGCCGTGAAGGACCCGTACACGGTGCAGAACGCGCGCGAGCTCGGCAGCGTCGCGATCAGCAGCACCCCGCAGGAATTCACCCGCATCCTCGACGCCGAGTACGCGCTGGCCAGCCAGTCCGTGAAGGACGGGCGACTGAAGGCCGACTGATCCCAACGCCCCCGGACACCGCAACGTGAAGAAGATCCTCAACGACCCCAAGGCCTACGTCGACGAGATGCTCGACGGCCTGGTGCTGTGCCATCCCGAACTCGCCCGTGCCGGCGACGACGGCCGCGTCGTCGTGCGCAGCCGCGGCCCCGTGAAAGGCAAGGTCGGCATCGTCACCGGCGGCGGCTCGGGGCACCTGCCGGTGTTCCTGGGCTACGTGGGCGACGGCCTGCTCGACAGCTGCGCCGTGGGCAACGTGTTCGCCGGCCCGCGCATGGACGACTGCATGACCGCCGCCCGCGCGGCCGACGGCGGCGCCGGCGTGCTGCAGCTGTACGGCAACTACGGCGGTGACCGGATGAACTTCGACATGGCGGCCGAGATGCTGGAGATGGAGGGGCTGCAGGTCACGTCCGTGCGCGTGGCGGACGACGTGGCCAGCGCGCCGCCCGACCAGCGGGAGAAGCGCCGCGGCGTGGCGGGCCTGGTCTTCGTCTACAAGGCGGCCGGCGCCAAGGCGGCGGCCGGGGCCTCGCTCGAGGAAGTCACGGCGCTGGCGCGCAAGGCCAACGACGCCGTGCGCTCCATCGGCGTGGCCCTCACGCCCTGCGTGGTGCCCGAGTCGGGCAAGGCCTCCTTCGAGATCGCCGACACCGAGGTCGAGTTCGGCATGGGCATCCATGGCGAGCCGGGCATCTGGCGCGGACCCCTCAAGAGCGCCGACGCACTGGTCGACGAGATGCTCGAGCACGTGCTGCCCGAACTGCAGCTGGCGCGGGGCGACCGCATCGCTCTGCTCGTCAACAGCCTGGGGGCCACGCCACTCGAAGAGCTGTACATCCTCTACCGCCGCGCGCGGCAGGTGCTCGACGAGCGCGGCATCGTCATCGCCCATCCGCTGGTCGGCCGCTACGCCACCTCGATGGAGATGGCCGGTGCCTCGCTCAGCGTGATGAAGCTGGACGACGAACTGGCGCAGCTGCTGGCCGCACCGGCCGACTGCCCCTTCTGGAGCGTGCGCTGATGCTCGACGCCGACACCCTTGCTGCCGCTCTGCCGCGCTGGTGCGCCGGCGTGCACCGCGCCGCGCCCGAGCTCAACGAGCTCGACGGCCGGCTCGGCGACGCCGACCTGGGCGCCACGCTCGACAAGTGCGCCACGCTGGTCGAGCAGGCCCTGCCCGAGATGGCCGGCACGCCGCTGGACGCCATGCTGCGGCGCTGTGCACAGGCCTGCGCGAAGGCCTCGGGCTCGAGCTTCGGCACGCTGCTGACGGTCGCGCTGATGACCGCCGCCAAGCGATGCGCCGGCACGGCGTCGCTCGACCGCGTCGCGCTGGCCGCCCTGCTCGGCGAGATCGGCGACACGCTGGCCGCCCGCGGCGGCGCCAGCCTGGGCGACAAGACCGTGCTCGACAGCCTGCACGCCGTGCGCGAGGCCCTGGCCGAAGCGCCGGACGGGACGCCCCTGCGCCCCGTGGCGTGCGACGCGGCGCAGGCCGCGCTCGACAGCTTCCGCGACCGCCCCAACCGGATCGGCCGCGCACGCATGTTCGCCGACAAGACCATCGGGATGGACGACCCCGGCATGGTCGCCCTGCTGCGCATGGCCCAGAGCCTGTAGGCCTGCCAACGACGCCCTTCGACAAGGGGCCGGTTCACGACAACGGAGACAACGCAATGCTGGGACAAGTGATCATCAGCGGCCTGGCCATGGGCTGCATCTACGCGCTCATCGCGCTGGGCTACGCCTACGTGTGGAACACGATGGCCATCGTGAACTTCGCGGCGGGCGAATTCCTCACCTTCGCCGCCTTCGTGTTCGTGGCCACCTTCACCACCAGCCTGAACCTGCCCTTCTGGCTGGCGGCGATGGCCACGGCCGGGGCCATGGCGCTCATGGGCGCGCTCTTCTCGGTGCTGGTGTTCGCGCGGCTGCAGCGGCAGAAGGCGCTGGTGGCCATCATCGCGACGGTGGGCTTCGGCATCTTCCTCAAGGAGATGGCCCGCATCATCTACGGCCCGGAGCCGCTGCTGTACCTCAGCCCCTTCGGCGACGGCGTGCTGGACTTCGGCGCCTTTCGCATCCCGGTGCAGCAGCTCGTCATCATGGCCGTCGTGCTGGTCATCATGGTGCTGCAGTACTTCGCGCTGCGCTACACCACCATCGGCAAGATGATGCGTGCCACCGCGCTGGACCGCGAGACCGCGCGCCTCATGGGCATCCCGGTCAACCGCGTGCTGGCGGGCACCTTCGCCTTCTCGTCGGTGCTGGCCGCGCTGGCCGGCATCCTGCTCGCGCCGCTCTTCTACGTCACGACGGAGATGGGCACGCTGGTGGGGCTCAAGGGCTTCGTGGCCATGATCATCGGCGGCTTCGGCAGCGTGCCGGGCGCGATCCTGGGCGGCGTGCTGCTGGGCATCGCCGAGAACGTGGGCGCCTTCGCCATCTCGTCGACCTACAAGGACGCGCTGGCCTTCGTGCTGCTGCTGATCTTCCTGCTGGTGCGGCCGCAGGGCCTGCTGCCCGAACGCCATGCCGACCGCGCCTGAAGGAGACCGGACGATGCCCTCCCGCCTCCTGCGCCCCCTCGCCTGGCTGGCCGTCCTGGCCGCGCTGGCCGCGCCCATCGCCTTCGGCCTGAACGACTACTACCTGCGCGTGCTCAACCTCGCGTGGATCTTCGCCATCGCGGCCCTGGGCCTGCAGCTCGTGACCGGCGTGGCCGGCCAGATCGTGCTGGGCCAGGCCGCGCTGGTGGGCTTCGGCGGCTATGCCACGGCCCTGCTGATGATGCGTGCGCCCTTGCCGTGGTTCCTGGCACTGCCCGCCGCCGTGCTGCTCACGACGGCGGTCGGCGCGCTGCTCGGTGCGGTGAGCACGCGCATCAAGGGCCACTACCTCGCGATCGTGACGCTGGGGCTGAACGAGATCTTCCGCATGGTCGCCATCAACGAGGAATGGCTCACCGGCGGCCCCATGGGCCTGCGCGACATCCCGACGCTGCAGATCCCGGCCCTGGGCGGCAGCATCGACCGCCAGCTGTACCTGCCACTGCTGGCGGTGTGCGCCGCGGTGTATGCCCTGGCCGTGCACTTCCATCGCTCCCGCATCGGCCGCACGCTGCGCGCCGTGCGCGACGACGAGATCGCCGCCGAGGCCATGGGCGTGGACTCGCGCAAGGCCAAGACCATCGCCTTCATGCTGTGCAGCGCCTGCGGCGCGCTGGCCGGCGGCCTGTACGTGCTGCTGGCCGGCTTTGCGGCGCCCAACAACTTCACCGTCTTCGAGAGCATCAAGATGATGCTGATGGTGGTGATGGGCGGGCTGGGATCGATCGCCGGCACCTTCCTGGGCGCCGTGGTCATCACCGTGCTGCCCGAGGCGCTGCGCGACCTGCAGACCTACTACCTGGCCGCCTTCGGCCTGGGCGTGGTGCTGATCCTGCTCGTCGCGCCGCGCGGCCTGGGCGTGATCGGCGACTGGATGCTCGGCCGCTTCCTGACCGGACCGCTGGTGCCCGTGCCCGACGCCCCGGCCAGCCCGCTGAACCTGCGCGACGCCGCGCAGGCCGCCGGCGCCGCGCTGGCGGGCCAGGTGCACGCACCGCAGGCCGCGGCACTGCTGCGCGTGGAGGGCGTGTCGCGCGCCTTCGGCGGCGTCAAGGCGCTCAACGACGTGCGCTTCGAGCTGCGCCGCGGCGAGATCCTGGGCCTGATCGGGCCCAACGGCTCCGGCAAGTCCACCATGATCAACGCCTGCTCCGGCGTGGTGGACGTGCAGGGCACCATCGCGCTGGAGGACACGCGGTTGGACAACCACCGGCCCTGGGACATCCATGCCAAGGGCGTGGCCCGCATCTTCCAGAACGTGCGCCTGTGGGAATCCATGAGCGTGCTGGAGAACGTGATGGTCGCCTGCCCGCGCGAAGCGGGCGATGCCGGGCCGGGTGCGCGGGAAGCCCGGCGGCGCGAGGCCGCGCTGCAGGCGCTGGTCCACATGGGCGTGGGGCACCTCGCGCACCGGCGTGCCGGCGACCTGTCCTTCGGCCAGAGCCGGCTGGTGGAAATGGCGCGCGCCATCGTGAGCCGGCCGCGCCTGCTGCTGCTGGACGAGCCGGCGGCCGGCCTGCGCGGCGGCCTGATCGAAGAGCTGGCGCTCATCCTCAAGCAGCTGCGCGCCGAGGGCATGTCGATCCTGGTGGTGGAGCACCGCGTGCGCCTGGTCATGGACATGTGCGACCGCGTGGTGGTGCTCAACCTGGGCGACAAGATCGCCGACGGCCGGCCCGCCGAGGTGATGGCCTCGCCGGCGGTGGTCGAGGCCTACCTGGGCGAGCGCATCCCGCCGGAGACGCCGCAGGCCGCGCTGCCGCCCGGACCGCCGGATGCGGCCGATGCGCCGAGGGCCGTTGCCGTGGCCTGACGCCCGCCGCCTTCTCCTTTTTTTCGCGCGCTTCCCTCTCTTCTTTCAACACAACGTGCCCAGGCACATCAAAACGGAGACTTCTGCCATGCGTGATTCCTTCCTTCGCTCCTCGCGCCGCGCCGTTGCCGGCGCCGCCGCCCTGATGCTGGCCGGCTCGGCCCTGGCCGAGGCCGTGATCGGCGTCTCGCTGCCGATGACCGGCCCCAAGGCCCTGGTGGGCCGCAACTACAAGCAGGGCGTGGAACTGGCCGTCAGCGAGATCAACGCCGCCGGCGGCGTGCTGGGCAAGCCGCTGGAAGTGGTGTTCCAGGACGACCAGGGCGACAACCCCAACGGCGCCATCAACGCCGTCAACAAGCTGATGCAGGTCGACAAGGTGCCCGTGATGATCGGGCCCCACTATTCCGTCACGCAGATGGCCACGCAGAAGACCTACTGCAACGGCAAGGTGGTCTCGCTCACCGGCGGCACCTCGGTGGCGATCACGCACAGCGGCTGCAACTACGTGATCCGCACGCGCTCGGACGACGACGTGCAGGCCAAGGCGCTGATCGACTATGCCCAGAAGGAACTCAAGGCCGGCGAGAAGACGGCCATCTTCTACGCCAACGACGACTTCGGGAAATCGGGCCAGGCACGCGTGGTGGCGCAGATGGCGGCGCTGGGCCTCAAGCCGGTCGCGGTGGAAAGCCACAACCCCAGCGACAAGGACTACTCCGCCCAGCTCGCCAAGCTGGAGAAGACCGGTGCGCAGCTCGTGATCCTCTGGGCGCACGACACCGATGCGGCCCTCATCCTGCGCCAGGCCAAGCAGTTCGGCCTGAAGTTCAAGTTCGCCGGCGCCGTGCTGTCGGAAGACGCCTTCCTCAAGCTGGCCGGCAGCGCCGCGGAGGGGGCGATGAGCGCCTCCTACTTCGTGCCGACCGACCCCAACCCGGCCGTGCAGGACTTCGTCAAGAAGTACGAGGCGAAGTTCAAGATGGCGCCGGACGTGTGGTCGGCCACCTACTACGACGCCACCATCCTCGCGGCCAAGGCCATCAACGAGGCGAAGACCACCGATGTCGACAAGGTGCGCGCCGCCTTCGGCCAGGTCCAGTACAAGGGCCTGCTGGCCGACTACAAGTGCGACAAGAACGGCGACTGCAACAAGCAGGTGAACATCGTCGAGATCAAGGGCGGGAAGCCGGTCGTGCTCTCGGCCGTGCGCTACTGAGCACGGGACGGCGCGCACCATGACGCAGGCGGTCCTCACCCCTCCCGATGCACGGGCCGGCACGGCCGAGCTGGAGCTCTCGCACGTGGACGTGTTCTACGGCAAGGTGCAGATCCTGTTCGACCTGTCGATCCGCGCGATGCCGGGTCAGATCGTGGCGGTGATCGGCGCCAACGGCGCCGGCAAGTCCACCACGCTGAACCTCATCGTCGGGCGCCTTCGCCCCAGCGCGGGCGAGGTGAGCTTCCGCGGCCAGAGCCTGCAGCAGCGCAGCGTGGAGCAGATCGTGGCCAGCGGCATCGCCTGCGTGCCGCAGCGCCGGCGCATCTTCTCCACCCTAACGGTGCGCGAGAACCTCGACGTCGGCGCCTACGTGCGGCGGCACGACAAGGGTGCCGTGCAGGCCACGCTGGACGAGGTGTTCGAGCTGTTCCCGGTGCTCAAGCGCAAGGCCGGCGACATGGGCGGCGTGCTGTCCGGCGGCGAGCAGCAGATGCTGGCCATCGCCCGCGGGCTGATGGCCGGCCCGCGCCTGCTGCTGCTGGACGAGCCGTCGATGGGCCTGTCGCCCAAGCTCACCACCGAGATGTTCGTGGACATCCGGCGCATCGCGCGCGCCGGCCGCACGGTGGTGATCGTGGAGCAGAACGCCTTCGCGGCCCTGAGCGTTGCCGACCACGGCTATGTGCTGGAGGGCGGCCGCGTGGCGCTCGAGGGCCCCGCCGCGCAGCTGATGCGCGACGACCATGTGCGCGCTGCCTACCTGGGCGCCTGAACCGACTCTTCCTCTCCCTCGGCCATGTCCTTTTCCAAGACCCTCGAAGAAACCGCCGCCGACGTCGCACGGCTGCTGCCGCCCCTGCAGGCGATCTTCGGCGAGCGCGCCGTGACCTCGGCCGCGGTGCGGGCCCACCACAGCCACGGCGAGGGCCTGCCCGACCCCGGCCAGCCCGACCTGGTGCTCTACCCGCTCTCGACCGAGGAGGTGGCGGCGGCGATGAAGCTGTGCCATGCCGCCGAGGTGCCCGTGATCGCCTTCGGCACCGGCACGTCGATGGAGGGGCACGTCGCGGCCATCCACGGCGGCGTGTGCATCGACCTGTCGCGCATGGACCGCATCCTGGAGGTGTCGCCCGAGGCGCTGGACTGCCGGGTGCAGGCCGGTGTCACGCGCGAGCAGCTCAACGCCCAGCTGCGCAGCAGCGGCCTCTTCTTCGCAGTCGATCCGGGCGCCAACGCCTCGCTCGGCGGCATGGCGGCCACCCGCGCATCGGGCACCGCCGCCGTGCGCTACGGCACCATGCGCGAGGCGGTGATGGGCCTGACGGTCGTCACGCCCGACGGGCGCATCATCCGCACCGGCACGCGGGCCCGCAAGTCCTCGTCCGGCTTCGACCTCACGCGCCTGTATGTGGGCAGCGAGGGGCTCCTGGGCATCATCTGCGAGGTGCAGCTGCGGCTCTTCGGGCTGCCCGAGCACGTGGTGGCCGCGGTGTGCCAGTTCGACAGCCTGCGCGCGGCCGTCGACACCGTCATCGCCGCGCTGCAGCTGGCGGTGCCGGTGGCGCGCATCGAGCTGCTCGACGACGCGCAGATGGAGGCCTGCATCCGCTACTCGCGCCTGGACGAGTTCGAGGCGCGCCCCACCCTGTTCATCGAATTCCACGGCAGCGAGGCGGCCGTGGCCGAGCAGGTCGCGACGCTGGAGGCGCTGTCGGCCGACCAGGGCGGCAGCGGCTTCCGCTATGCCGACAAGCCCGAGGACCGCACGCGCCTGTGGAAGGCCCGCCACTCCTGCTACCACGCCAACCTGGCGATGCACCCGGGCTGGAGCTCGATGGGCACCGATGCGTGCGTGCCGATCTCGGCGCTGGTGGAGTGCATCGTGGAGACGCAGGCCGACATCGCGGCCAGCGGCCTGTACGCCCCCATCGTCGGCCATGTGGGCGACGGCAACTTCCACCTCGGCATCATCTACGACGACGCCGATCCCGCGGCCCGCGCCGCGGCCGAAGCGCTCGCCGAGCGCGTGGCCTTGCGGGCCATCCGCCTCGGCGGCACCTGCACCGGCGAACACGGCGTCGGCCTGCACCGCATGGGCCAGATCGAGATCGAGCACGGCGAGGCCATCGAGGTCATGCGCGAGATCAAGCGCGCACTCGACCCCAAGGGCATCCTCAACCCCGGCAAGATGCTGCGGATGGAGCCTGCCGCTGCTTCTGCTTCAGACGTGCCGCGAGGCGGGTGAGCCGCGCTCGCCGGCCGCCGGCTGCGCGTCGGCCCGTGCGTGCAGCGTGCCGATGATGTGGCATTCGGCGTCGCTGCCGTCGCAGCTGTTGCGCAGCGCCAGCAGGTCCTTCTCGAGCGTGCGCAGCTCGCGCAGGCGCTCGCGCACGTGGCCCAGGTGCGCATCCAGCGCGACGCAGGCGGCGTCGCAGTCGGCCTTGCGGCGCAGGTCGAGCGCCAGCAGGGTGCGCACTTCGTCCAGCGACATGTCCATGGCCCGGCACAGGCGGATGAAGCGCAGCGCGTGCACATCGGCGTCGCTGTAGAACCGGTAGCTGTTGTCGGCGCGGCCCTGCGGCGCGATCAGGCCCTGCTTCTCGTAGTAGCGGATGTTGGCGGCGCTCACGCCGCTGGCGGCGGCGGCTTCGCCGATGCGATAACCCTGCGGGCCGGGCGGGTGGATGGCGGGCATGGCTTGACCTTGAAGTGACTTCAACCTTTCCAATGCTGGCACAGCTTCGAAAACCACACCGAGTTCCATGTCCGCCTCCCCCCGCCAGCCCGCCGCCCTGCTGCCCCTCGCCGACCCGGACCGCGCCACGGCCTCCGCCTGCGGCGACGGCTGCTGCGGCGGCCCGATGACGCTGCGTCCCGCGGCAGCCAAGCCGCGGGCGCCCACGCACGACCATGACGGCGAGCACGACCACGACCATGGCCCCGAAGGCCATGCGGCCGGCGACGGCCACGACCATGGCCCCCTCCCGGGCTGGCCGCGCCTGGCGGCCGCCCTGGCCGTGGCGCTGGCCGCCGAACTGAGCCACCTGCTGCTGCCCGAAACGGCCGTGTGGCGCGGCGTCGGCATGGCGCTGGCCGCCGTGGCCATCGCGCTGGCCGGTCTCGGCATCTACCAAAGCGGCTTGAAGTCGCTGTTCAAGGGGCGCCTGGGCATCGACACCCTGATGGCGGTCGCCGTGACCGGCGCCTTCGTGATCGGCCAGTGGCCCGAGGCGGCCATGGTGATGGCGCTGTACGCACTGGCGGAGCTGATCGAGCACAAGGCGGCCGACCGCGCGCGCAACGCCATCTCGGGCCTGATGGCGCTGGCGCCCGACGAGGCCGAGGTGCGCGGTGCCGACGGCCAGTGGCGCCGCGTGCCGGCAGCCGGCGTCGCGGTCGGCGAGGTGCTGCGCGTGCGGCCCGGCGAACGCGTGCCGCTGGACGGCACCGTCACCGCCGGCAGCAGCAGCATCGACCAGGCCAGCGTCACCGGCGAGAGCATCCCGGTCGACAAGACCGTGGGCGATGCCGTGTTCGCGGCCACCGTCAACCAGGGCGGCGAGCTGGAGATCCGCGTCAGCGCTGCCGCGGGCCACACCACGCTCGACCGCATCATCGAATCGGTGGAGCGCGCCCAGGCCTCCCGGGCGCCGACCCAGCGCTTCGTCGAGCGCTTCGCGGCCGTCTACACGCCCACGGTGTTCGTGCTGGCGGTGCTGGTCGCCGTCGTGCCGCCGCTTTTTCTGGACGCGGCCTGGCTGGCGTCGGTCTACAAGGCGCTGGTGCTGCTGGTCATCGCCTGCCCGTGCGCGCTGGTCATCTCGACGCCGGTCACGGTCGTCAGCGGCCTCACCGCGGCGGCGCGGCGCGGCATCCTCGTCAAGGGCGGCGTGCACCTGGAAACCGCCCGCACGCTGCGTGCCGTGGCGCTCGACAAGACCGGCACCATCACCGCCGGCAAGCCGGTGCTGGTCGACTGGCAGCCCTGGGGCGCGGCCGAGCGCTCGCGCACGGCGGCCGATGCCGCCGGTCTGGCGGGCCGTTCCGACCACCCGGTGTCGGCGGCGATCGCGGGCGGCCTGCAGGAGGCATCGTCGCGCAACGACGCCGCCATCGAGGGCTTCCGCGCCCTGGTCGGCCGCGGCGTCGAGGGCCGCGTCGATGGCCGCGCGCTGGTGCTGGGTAACCACCGGCTGATCGAGGAGCGCGGGCTGTGCACGCCCGAACTCGAGGCGGCGCTGGCCGCCCACGAACAGCAGGGCCGCACCGTCACGCTGCTGGCCGACGAGCACACGGTGCTGGGCCTGTTCGCGGTGGCCGACACCGTCAAGCCCGGTTCGCGGCAGGCGGTCGCGGCGCTGAAGGCGCTGGGCGTGACGCCGGTCATGCTCACCGGCGACAACCCCAGCACCGCCCAGGCGGTCGCGCGCGAGGCCGGCATCGACGACGCCCGCGGCGGCCTGCTGCCCGAGGACAAGCTGCAGGCCGTGCAGGCGCTGCGCCAGAGCTATGGCGCGACCGGCATGACCGGCGACGGCATCAACGACGCGCCCGCGCTGGCCCAGGCCGACCTCGGATTCGCCATGGGCGCGGCCGGCACCGACATCGCCATGGAAGCGGCCGACGTGGTCATCATGAACGACGACCTGGGCCGCATCGCCGAAACGATCCGCCTGTCGCGCCGCACGCATGCCGTGCTGTGGCAGAACATCGCGCTGGCGCTGGGCATCAAGGCCGTGTTCTTCGGCCTGGCGGTCTTCGGCCAGGCCACCATGTGGATGGCCGTGTTCGCCGACATGGGGGCGAGCCTGCTCGTCGTGGCCAACGGGCTGCGGCTGCTGAAGGCACTGGACGCAACGCCAGCCGTGGCCGACGCGGCGGCGCTCAGGCCCGCGTGACGACGACCTCCGCGTACTGGCTGGGCACCACGAGCGAGGCCTCGCCCGCCCGGTTGCTGCGCGCCAGGAGCGCGAGCAGGTCGGCCTCCAGCGCCGCAGCCGCCTCGGCCGGCAGCGCGCCGAAGGCCTTGTGGACCGGCCCGTACCAGCGGCGGAACACGTCGACGAAGTGCGCCGGCGAGCGGTAGCGGAACATGAAGTCGCGCAGCGTGATGTCGATGCGAGCGGCACCCGCGCCGAACAGGGCCTGCAGGTGCGCGGGCTGGCCCCAGAGCGGCGGCGGCTGCAGCCCGGCCGGGGGCGGAAGGCGCCGGCCCAGGCTCTTGAACAGCTGGCCGATGAAGCCTTCGGGCGTCCAGTTGGCCAGGCCGATGCGCCCGCCCGGCCGGCACACGCGCAGCATCTCGGCCGCCGCCTGGGCATGGTGGGGCGCGAACATCACGCCGAAGGTGGACAGCACCACGTCGAAGCTGGCATCGGCGAAGGGCAGCGCCTCGGCGTCGGCGGTCTGGAACTGCACCTCCAGCCTTTCCGCGCGGGCGCGCTCGGCGCCGCGCTCCAGCAGTGCGCCGACATAGTCGGTCGAGGTGACCCGGCCGCCGCGGCGGGCCGCGGCCAGGGTGGCGTTGCCATTGCCGGCGGCCACGTCGAGCACCTGCTCGTCGCAGCGCAGGTCGCAGGCCTCGGCCAATTGCTCGCCGACGATCTGCAGCGTGGTGCCGATGACGGCGTAGTCGCCGCTGGCCCAGGCGGCCTGCTGGCGGACCTTGATGGCGTCGAAATCGATGAGGGGGGCATTCATGGCGCGGACTCCACGGTGGATGGGGAAGGCCTGCACTGTCCGCCGCGCTCGCTCGCGCCGTCCTGCCCGATCGTCGGCGCGGCCTGACCGAGCGTCCGGGCCGCGGCATAGGCCACCCGTCCACTGGCGGGCTGCGTCCCCGGCGCCCGAAAATGCCGCACCGCTGGAACCGAGGACGCCTGCCATGCCGTCGATGCCCTCCGTCGCCGAGGCGCTCGCGCGCGTCGAGGCCGTGCTGCGCCGCCGGCCCGAAGCCGGCATCGACGCCGACCTGCCCGCCACCGCCCGCTGGGACGGCGGCCTGCATACCCGCATCGCCCACCCCCATGGCCACCTGCTCGAGACCGACATGCCCACCGAACTGGGCGGCGGCGCGACCCAGCCCACGCCCGGCTGGCTGCTGCGCGCGAGCGTCGCGGCCTGTACCGCCACGCGCATCGCCATGGAGGCCGCACGTGCCGGCATCACGCTCGACACGCTGGAGGTGAGCACCGCGAGCCGCTCCGACGCGCGCGGCCTGCTCGATCTGCCCGGCGACGATGGCGGGCCCGTGAGCCCGGCGCCCTTCGACCTGCACATGGCGGTGCGCATCGCCGCCCGTGGCGTGCCGGCCCGGCGCCTGGAACGGCTTGCCGCAGCCGGCTGCGAGGGATCCCCCATGGCCCGCGCACTGCGCGACGCCCTGCCGCTGGCGGTGCACGTCGAGGTGCTGGAGCAGCCCTGATGGACGCGCTGTCGCAGACGCTGCGTGTGGTGCGGCTGGTCGGCTCGATCTTCATCCAGGGCCGCTTCACCGCGCCGTGGTGCTACCAGTCGCCCACGGCGGACAGCGTGGCGCCGGTGCTGGAGCCCGGGGCCGAACGCCTGGTGATCTTCCACCTCATCACCGAGGGCGAATGCTTCGTCGAGCTGCCCGCGCAGGCGCCGGTGCGGCTGGTGGCCGGCGACGCCGTGCTCTTTCCGCAGGGCCATGCCCACCGCATGGGCTCCGAGCCCGGGCTGCCGCCCGCGCGCGGCGCGCGGCTGAGCGAGGTGCTGGCGCGCCGCCCGCGCCTGCTGTCCTACGGCGGCGGCGGGCCGGCCACGCGCCTGGTCTGCGGCTACCTCGCCTGCGACGCGCGGCTGGGCCGGATGCTGCTGGCCGGTCTGCCGCCCCTGGTGCGCGTGAACGTGCGCGGTTCCGACGCCGGGGCCTGGCTCGAGGCTTCGGTGCGCTACGCGCTGGCGGAGGCGCGCTCGCCGCGGCCGGGCGGCGCGGGCGTGCTGGCCAAGCTGTCGGAGGTGGTGTTCATCGAGGTGCTGCGCCTGCACATGAACGAGCAGGCCGAGGGACGCACCGGCTGGCTGGCCGGCGTCGGCGACCGCATCGTCGGCGGCGCGCTCAATGCCATGCACCGCGAGCCGGCGCGCAACTGGTCGCTCGAGGAACTGGCACGCGAGGCCAACACCTCGCGCTCGGTGCTGGCCGAACGCTTCCAGCAGTTGGTCGGCCAGTCGCCCATGCAGTACCTGACGCAGTGGCGCATGCTGCTGGCGTCGAACCTGCTCGCGCGCAGCAACGCGCCACTGCTGCGCATCGCGCAGGACGTCGGCTACCAGACCGACACCGCCTTCAGCCGCGCGTTCCGGCGCGAGTTCGGGGCGCCGCCGGCAACCTGGCGGCGGCTACGCGGCGAACGGGCGTGATGCCCGGCCGCATCCCGGGGGCTGCCGCGCGGGCCTATCATCCGGCCATGCGCCGCCTGTTGCTCGCCCTCATGATCCTCCTGCTGCCCCTGCGCGGCTGGCTGGGCGATGCGATGGCGATGGACCTGGCGGCGCCGGCGGTTCAGGCCGTGGCCGTCCACGTCGCCAGCGCCGAGCCGGCGCACCACGGCGGCGCCGAACACCACGCCGACGCCACCACCCCGCCCTGCCACGAGGACGCGCAGGCGTCCGCAGCGGCGCACGACGGTGGCGAGCATCCCGCGGGCCATGGCCACGGGCATTGCACCGCCTGCCAGATCTGCCATTCGGTCGCCGCCACGCAAGGTGCCACCGCGCCGGCGGTGTCGGCGCCGCGCCATGCCGCGCCGGCCACGGCGCCGGCGCGCTTCGCCAGCGCCGAGCCGCGCCTGGTCGCGAAGCCGCCCATTTCCTGATCTCCTCACCCGAAGTCCGTCCGCCGCGCGCACAAGCTGCGTTGCGGTGCCGATGTCTCGATGTTGGAGAGTTCCCGTGTCTCGTCTTGCGTTGCGCGCTTCGCCGCGCCTTGATCGCGATCCAGTTCATGGCTGGCCGCGCCCCGTCCGCGGGCGCTGGCGGCCCTTCCTGTTCACACGGCCTGCGCTGATCGCCGGCGCGGCGCTGGCCCTGGCGGGCTGCGCCAGCGTCTCGCCGCAGGCCGACCGCGACGCGGTGCAGTCGGCGCTGGGCCCCGCGTCGCCGGCCGCCTTGACCGGCGACGCCCGCGCCCAGGCGGTGCCCGACGACGCCAGCCGCGCCGCCGTCGAGGCGCTGCTGCGCGAGCCGCTCGACGCGCAGGCGGCGGTGCGCATCGCCCTGCTGCAAAGCCCCCGCGTGCAGCAGGCCTTCGCCACGCTGCAGCTGAGCGACGCCGAGCGCGCCCGGGCCGCCACCCTGCCCAACCCCGTCTTCAGTTTCGGGAGGCTGCGCGAGGGCCGGCAGTTGGAGATCGACCGTGCGCTGGGCTTCGACGTGCTGGGCCTGCTCACGCTGCCCTGGCAGGCGCGCTGGGCGGGGCAGCGCCACGAGGTGGCCCGGCTCGAAGCGGCGCAGCAGATCGCCCAGGTGGCGGCCGACGCGCGTCGCGCCTGGGTGCGCGCCGTGGCGGCGCAGCAGGGCGTGGCCTACCTGCGCGATGCGCGCGACGCCGCGGACACCGGCGCTGCGCTGGCGCAGCGCATGGCGAAGGCCGGCAACTGGAGTACGCTGCGGCGCACGCGCGAGGAGCTGCTGCAGGCCGATGCCGCCGCCCAGCTCGCACGTGCCGAGCAGGCGGCCGTCGCCAGCCGGGAGCAGCTCACGCGCCTGCTCGGCCTGCCGCAGGAACAGGCCGCCTCCTGCCGCCTGCCCGATCGCCTGCCGCCGCTGCCCGTGTCGCTGCCCGAACGCCCCGAGGTGCAGGCGACGGCGCTGCGCGAGCGCCTGGACGTGCGCGCGGCGCAGGCGCAGCTGCGCGCCACGGCCGACGCCCAGGGCCTGACCCGGGCCACGCGTTTCGTCGACGCGCTGGAGATCGGCGCCGTGCGCAACAGCACCTTCGCCAACGACGCCGAGCGCGGCCGCAGCACCGAGCGCGGCGTCGAGCTCTCGCTGCCGATCCCGCTCTTCGACTGGGGCCAGGCGCGCAGCGCGCGGGCCGAAGCGCTCTACCTGCAGTCGGCCGCGCGCGTGCGTGCGACGGCCGTGCAGGCCGCGAGCGAAGCGCGCGAGGCGCACGCCGCGTGGCAGAACGCGTGGCAGGTGGCGCACCGCTACCAGGCCGAGGTGCTGCCGCTGCGGCAGAAGGTCAACGACGAGATGCTGCTGCGCTACAACGGCATGCTGGCCAGCGTGTGGGAGCTGCTGGCCGAGGCGCAGGCCAGCGCCCTGGCGGTGAACGCCGCGATGGCGGCGCAACGCGACTTCTGGCTGGCCGACACCGACCTGCTGCTCGCGCTGACGGGCGCCTCGCCCGCCGGGCTGTCGGCGCTGCAGGGCGGCGGCGACGGCGACGCGGTCGCCACCGCGGGAGGGAGCCACTGATGGACCGCCGACGCTTCTTCTCCGGTGCCGTGGGTGGCGCGGTCGCCGCCGCGGCCGTCAGCCGCGTCGCGCTTGCCTCCGTGCCCGAGGCGCCCGCGCAGACCTCCGCGGCCACCGCACCGCCGCTGCTGCCGCCCGACGGCCGCCCCTACGACCCCGTGGTCACGCTCAACGGCTGGACGCTGCCCTGGCGCATGAACGGCAGCGTCAAGGAATTCCACCTCGTCGCCGAACCCGTCGTGCGCGAGATGGCGCCGGGCTTCAGGGTCAACATGTGGGGCTACAACGGCCAGTCGCCGGGGCCGACCATCGAGGTGGTCGAAGGCGACCGGGTGCGCATCTTCGTGACCAACCGCCTGCCCGAGCACACCACCGTGCACTGGCACGGCCAGCGCCTGCCCAACGGCATGGATGGCGTGGGCGGCATCACGCAGCCGCACATCCCGCCGGGCAAGACCTTCGTCTACGAGTTCACGGCCAAGCGCCCCGGCACCTTCATGTACCACCCGCACGCCGACGAGATGGTGCAGATGGCGATGGGCATGATGGGCTTCTGGGTCACGCATCCCAAGGACCGCGCCGACCCGCGCATCGCGCGGGTGCAGCGCGACTTCTGCTTCCTGCTCGGCGCCTTCGACGTCGAGCCCGGCAGCGCCACGCCCAAGGTCAACACCATGACCGACTTCAACACCTGGGCCTTCAACAGCCGCGTGTTCCCCGGCATCGATTCGATGAACGTCCGCCAGGGCGACCGGGTGCGCATCCGCGTGGGCAACCTCACCATGACCAACCACCCCATCCACGTGCACGGCCACGAGTTCGAGGTGACGGGCACCGACGGCGGGCCCGTGCCGCCCCCGGCCCGCTGGCCCGAGGTGTCGGTCGACGTCGCCGTGGGCCAGATGCGGCAGGTGGAGTTCGTTGCCGACGAGCCCGGCGACTGGGCCTTCCACTGCCACAAGTCGCACCACACGATGGGGCCGATGGGCCACGAGGTGCCGACCATGATCGGCGTCGAGCAGAAGGACCTGGTCGCGAAGATCCAGAAGCTCGTGCCCGACTACATGGTGATGGGCGACAAGGGCATGGCCGACATGGGCGCCATGGAGATGCCGCTGCCCGACAACACGCTGCCCATGATGGCCGGCCAGGGCCCCTTCGGCCCGGCGGAGATGGGCGGCATGTTCACGCTGCTGAAGGTGCGCGCGGGCCAGAAGCCCGGCGACTACCGCGACCCCGGCTGGTTCAGGCACCCGGCCGGCACGGTCGCGCGCGAGGTGCCGGACGACCGAGCGCCACCGGCGCCGCGCGCACCGGGCGCCGGCGCGGCGCCTGCCGCGAACGCGGTGCAGAAGCCCGCGGGCGGCCATCACCATTGAAGCCATGTCGCCTGCCGTTTTTAACGCTGCCGACGGGCGTCCCGCGTGCGCCGCAGCCCTTTTTTCGCTTGGAGAATCCCATCCCATGAACGCCCCGACCCCGACCCGCCGTCGCCTCCTGCTGCAAGGCGCTGCGGCACTGCTCGTTTCGCCCCTGTTTGCGCGCGAGGCCTTCGCCGCCGCGCCCATGGTCGAGATCTGGAAAGACCCGAACTGCGGCTGCTGCCAGGACTGGGTCAAGCACCTCAACATGAACAAGCTGGCCACGCGCGTGCACGACAGCGGCAACGCCGAAGCGCGCGCGCGCCTGGGCATCCCCGCGAAGCTCGGCTCCTGCCACACCGCAAGCGTCGGCGGCTACGCCATCGAAGGCCACGTGCCCGCCAGCGCCATCCACCGCCTGCTCGAGGAGAAGCCGCAGGCCATCGGCCTCGCCGTGCCCGGCATGCCCATCGGTTCGCCCGGCATGGACGGCCCCGCTTATGGCGGCCGGCGTGATGCCTACGACGTGCTGTTGGTGCTGGCCGACGGCCGCACCCGCGTGTTCCAGCGCGAGGCCTGATGCCTCAGCGAATGCCCATCCAAGGACCGACCATGAAACGACTGACGATCTCCCTCGCCGCTGCCCTGCTCGCTTCCGCCGCACTCGCCCAGGCCGCGCTGCCGAAGGTCGACGCCGAAGTGCGCCGGGTCGACACCGCCACGCAGAAGATCACCCTGAAGCACGGCGACATCCCCAACATCGACATGGGCGCCATGACGATGGTGTTCCGCGTCAAGGACCCGATCCTGCTCGAGAAGGTCAAGGCCGGCGACAAGGTGGTCATCACGGCCGACAAGGTCGACGGCCAGCTCACCGTGATGTCGATCGAGCCCGCGAAGCCCTGATTCGGAATCGCCTTGGTCGAAGCGCTGCGCGAGGCTTCGACAAGCTCAGCCCGAACGGGGGGTTGTCGATCGGCCGCCCCGCCGTTCAGGCTCCGAAGTCCAGCGCGCCCGTCAGGTCGCCCATCGGCCGGCCGCCGTTCTTCACCAGCGCCGCGTCGCGCGCCGCCACGCCGTCGAGCGTGGGCAGCGACCAGCGGTGGCTGATGAAGCGCAGGATCGACGCCGTGTCGTACTGCGTCCTGTCGACGAAGCCCTTTTTCGCGAAGGGCGAGATGACCAGCGCCGGAATGCGCGTGCCCGGGCCCCAGCGGTCGCCCTTGGGCACGGCGGCGTGGTCGTAGAAGCCGCCGTTCTCGTCGTAGGTCACGACGACCAGCATGTGCTTCCACTGCGGGCTGGCCTGCAGCTTGGCGATGAGGTCGGCGATGTGCTGGTCGCCGTCGCTCACGTTGGCGTAGCCGTTGTGCTGGTTCAGGTTGCCCTGGGGCTTGTAGAAGCTCACTGCGGGCAGCGTGCCCTTCGCCACGTCGTTCAGGAAGTCGGCGTCGAAGTCCTTCAGGTGCGCGGCGCGCTCGTCGGCATGCGTGGCCGGATCGAAGCGTGCGTAGTAGTTGAAGGGCTGGTGGTGGAACTGGAAGTTCGGCGTCTGCGCCGCGGGCGGCACCGCGGCCGGGAACTTGCGGTCGCCCTCGGCAGTGGCCAGCGTGCTGTTCCAGGCGCCGGCGTACCAGGCCCAGCCCAGCCCCTTGGCGCTCAGGCGGTCGCCGATGGTGGCCTGCGTCTGCGCGGGCAGCGTGGTGGCCTTGGCCGGGTCCGCGTAGGCATGCGAGGCATCGCTCGTGGCCGGCGCATTGCTGCTGGGCTGGAAGGGCGGCTGCATGGTGTTGACGGCGTAGAACCTGCCGTCGGCGTTCTTCGGCGTGAGCGTGCTGTCGTTGGTGTACGTGGGCGCGCCGTTGAGCACCGAGGCCGGCGCGTTGGCCGAGGGCGTCAGGCGCACGAAGTTGCCGGCCGCGTCGGTGTCGATGGCCGAGATCGAGGCCTTGGCCGGCGAGCTGGCCGCGTCGGCGTTCGGATAGGTCGGCGCGCAGCCGCAGACCAGGTACTGGTGGTTGAGGAAGGAGCCGCCGAAGGCGCCCATGAAGAAGTTGTCGGCCAGCGTGTACTGCTGGGCGATCTTCCACATCTTCATGGCGCTGCCGTCGAAGTAGCCCATGCTCAGCGCGCCCGCGTCCGAGTAGGCGGCGAACTTGTCGTTCGCGCCGCCGTTGATCTGCATCTGGTTGTTGTAGAAGCGGTGCACCAGGTCGCGCGTGATCACGGTCTGGTCGACCACGGTGCCGGTGTTGAAGAAGCCCTTGGGATCGTCGATGCGGAACATGGCGTTGGGCATGCCCACGGTCTGCGCCTGCGTGACGGTGGTGGTCTGACCTGCGGCCGTCACGCCGCCCCACACCGGCGGCAGCACCGGCAGCACGCTGCCGTCGAAGTCCTTCTGCGCAGCCACGCTGCCGGTGGCGCTCGGGTTCACGCCCGGGATGCCGTTGGCGCCCGGGAACAGGCCATACAGGTTGTCGAAGCCGCGGTTCTCGGCGTAGATCACCACCACGTTCTCGATGCCGTCGAGCGCGAAGCGGTTGCGCAGCGCCGTCACGCGGCTGCCGCTGTCGCCGGCCTCGGCCACCGCCTCGGCGATGCGTTCGAGGGCCTGGTCGCTCTCGTTCTGCAGCGCCGCCCGGGCCGAGGCGTCGGCCAGCGTGTTGAGGTCGCTCAGCAGTTGGGCGGGCGTGACGCCGACACGCGCCGCCAGCGCAGCGCTCGCCGCGTCGAAGTGGCCGCCGTTGGCATCCATCAGCGCGACGAGCTCGGTGCTCACGCCGCTGACCACGGTGTTGGCCTGGGCCGGTGCACGGAAGACCATCGGCCGCGTCACTGGCGTGACGGCACCGGTGGCCGGGTCGTAGCGCTGCGCACCGGTGCCGATCTCGGCCACCACCGGGCCCTGGCCCTGCAGGGTGAAGGCGCCGTTGTCGTCGGTGATGGCACTGGGTTCGCCGCTGTCGCAACGGCCGTTGCCGTTGGTGTCGATGCACACCGTGGCCTTGCGGTAGTAGCTGCCGGTCACCACGCCTTGCGTGGTCGCGGGCGGCGTGGTCCCAGTGCCGTTGCCGGTGCCCGAGCCACTGCCCGAACCGCCGCTCGAGCCGCTGCCCGTGCCGACGATCGGCAACAGGCCTCCGCCGCCGCCTCCACCGCCGCATGCCACCGCCAGGGCGGCCGCGGCCAGGGCCGTGGGCCAGGGAGAGAAGCGGCGCAGGGTTCGGCGTGCGCGCGACGCGGCCGGGACGATCGAGGGTGTGGTTGTCATGTGGAAGATGAGGCTGGAAGAAGACGGAGCCGCGGTGGCATGGCGCCCTTGCCGCAGGCGCATCGATGCTCACGGCGGGCGGTGACGCGCACATGGCAGAAGACTGACCGCGGCGGTCAAGAAGCAGCCGTCGCCGCCGCCCGGACAAACCATCGCGCATGGCGTCATGCCCCTGACACGCGAGCGGCGTAGCGTGCGGCCCCTTCGTGTCCTTGCTGCCTGCCGTGCGCGTTTTCCGTACTCCCCGTCCATCGCGCCTTGTGGCGCTTTCGTGCGCTGCGCTGCTCGTGCTGCAGGGCCTCACGGGGTGCGACGGCGCCGCGCCCGCGGCCACGCAGCCGGCGGCGACGCGTCCCGCGCCGGCGCCGCCGGCAGCGGCATCCGCCTCGGTGGGCGCCACCTACGCGCCGCGCGATGGCCATCCCCTGCCCTCCGCCCGCGTGCTCACCGAGCTCGGGCGGGAGATCTTCTTCGACGCTTCGCTGTCGGCCTCGGGGCGCATGTCCTGTGCGAGCTGCCACGACCCGGCCCATGCCTACGGGCCGCCCAATGCCCTGGCCGTGCAACTGGGCGGCCCCGCCCTCGACCGGCCCGGCCCGCGCGCGACGCCCTCGCTGCGCTACCTGGAGACGCTCACGCCGTTCTCCGAGCACCACCACGACAACGATGGCGACGACAGCATCGACGCCGGCCCGACCGGCGGCCACATGTGGGACGGCCGCGCCGGCTCCGCGCATGCGCAGGCGGGCATGCCGCTGCTGTCGCCCGACGAGATGGCCAACGCCTCGGTGGACGACGTGGCGCACAAGCTCGCGGCCAGCGGCTACGCGGCGCAGATGCGCGAGGCCTTCGGTGCCGACGTGTTCGACAAGGCCCGGACCGCCTTCGACGCGGCGGGCCTCGCGCTGGAGACCTTCCAGCAGTCACCCGCCGACTTCTACCCCTTCAGCAGCAAGTACGACGCGGTGCTGCGCGGCCAGGCGAAGCTCTCGGCCGCCGAGGCACGCGGCCTCGCGGCCTTCAACGACGAGCGAAGGGGCAACTGCGCGGCCTGCCACATCAGCAGCGTGACGCCCGACGGCGCCTTCCCGCTCTTCACCGATTTCGGCCACGTCGCCATCGGCGTGCCGCGCAACCGCGAACTGCCCGCCAACGCCGATCCGGCGCACCATGACCTCGGCCTGTGCGGCCCGCTGCGCACCGACCTGGCCGACCATGCCGAGTACTGCGGCCTCTTCCGCACGCCCACGCTGCGCAACGTGGCGCTGCGCGGCGCCTTCTTCCACAACGGGCGTTTCCATTCGCTGGAAGAGGCGGTGCGCTTCTATGCCCAGCGCGACACGCGCCCCGAGCGCTGGTACCCGCGCGACGCCAGGGGCCGGGTGCAGAAGTTCGACGACCTGCCGGCCGCGTACCACGCCAACGTCAACGTGGAGCCGCCCTTCGGCGGCCCACCCGGCGGCAGGCCGTCGCTGAGCGATGCCGAGGTGCGCGACATCGTGGCCTTCCTGAAGACGCTCACCGACGCCGACCTCGTGCCGGTGGACGGCACGGCCCGCCCCCGCTGAGGCGGGGACACGCCGCTCAGCCCGCGCGCGCCCCGAAGCGCCGCGGATCGAAAGGCGCCAGCGCCGGCCAGGCGCGACGCTCGGTCAGCAGCCGCGCCACCCACAGGCCGGTGCGCGCCGAAGCGCCCAGGCCTACGTGGCCGTGGCCGAAGGCGAGCACGACGTCTTCGCTCGCACGCGACAGGCCGATGCAGGGCAGCCCGTCGGGCAGGCTCGGGCGGTGACCCAGCCACCGGCCCACCTCGATCGCATCGACCTGCGCCGCGAGCGCCGGGAACATGCGCAGCAGGTGCTGCCGCAGGATGTCGGCGCGGCGCCAGTCGGGCGCGGCAGCCAGGCCCGCGATCTCGACCTGGCCCGCGGCGCGCAGGCCGTCGCGCATCGCATGGACGATGAGCTTGCCGTCCGCCGCCATCATGGGCGTGCGCGGGCCGGCGGCGGCACCCCGCAGCATCACGTGGTAGCCGCGCTCGGACTCCAGCGGCACCGGTGTGCCGGCGGCCGCCGCCAGCACGGCCGAGCGTGCGCCCGCCGCGATCACGGCGGCGTCGGCCGCGACCTCGCCGCGCTCGGTTTGCACGGCGCGCAGGCGGCCGGCTTCGAGGCGCAAGCCGGTCGCCCGGCCCACGTGCCAGTCGGCACCGAGCACCGCCGCATGCCGTGCCAGCGCCGCCACGTAGGCGCCGGGCTGGCGGCAGTGGCCTGCCTCGGGCACGTGGATGCCCAGCGTGTAGCCCGCGTCCAGCTCGGGCTCCCGGGCGCGCAGGGTGGCGGCGTCCCATTCGACCCACTGCACGCCGGTGCGCGCGCGCACGCGCCAGGCCAGCGCCTCGCCGTCGAATTCCTCGCGCGAGCGGTACACGTGCAGCAGGCCGCGCTGCTCGATCAGCTCGGGCACGCCCGCCGCCGCGGCCAGCCGTGCATGCAGTGCCGGTGCATCGACGAGCAGCGTGCGCAAGGCATCGGCGGTGGCCTGCACGCGCGCCTCGGTGCGGCCCGAGGCGAGGTAGCGCAGCAGCCAGGGCAGCGCGCGCGGCAGGTAGGCCCAGCGCACCGCCAGCGGCCCGAGCGGATCGGCCAGCCAGCCCGGCACCTTGCGCCAGGCGCCGGGCAGCGCGGGCGGCACCACCGAGTGCGAGGACAGCCAGCCCGCGTTGCCATGGCTCGTGGCCTGCTCGCCGCCGGGCTCGCCGGGCTCGACCACCGTCACCCGCAGGCCGGCGCGCAGGGCCTCGATCGCGCTCGCGCAGCCGACCGCGCCCGCGCCGATCACCACCACGTGGCGACGTGAATCCATGGGTCCGTCCACTGTCATGCGGGGATCGTAAGCGCGACGCCCGGGCCGCCCCGCGCCTATGATGCCGCCCGATGTCCCACGTCCCCGCCCGCTCCCCGCGCCCGCTGCACAGCGACGGCGCCATCACCGACGTCGCCGGCATCGAGGTCGGCCATTTCACCGACGAGCGCCGCCCCAGCGGCTGCACCGTCGTGATCGCGCGCGAAGGCGCGGTGGGCGGCGTCGACGTGCGCGGCGCGGCGCCCGGCACGCGCGAGACCGACCTGCTCGCGCCCGGCAACTTCGTGCAGCAGGTGCATGCCATCGTGCTCGCGGGCGGCAGCGCCTGGGGCCTGGCGGCGGCGGACGGCGCCGTGCGCTGGCTGGAGGAACGCGGCGTGGGCCTGGACGTGCGCTACGGCACCCTGCCGATCGTGCCCGCGGCCGTGCTGTTCGACCTGCCGCTCAGCCACGCCGACGGGGCCCGCGTGCGGCCCGACGCGGCCGCCGGCTACGCGGCCTGCGACGCCGCATCGCGCGAGGCGCCGGCCGAAGGCAACGTGGGCGCGGGCGCCGGCGCGCTGGTGGGCAAGCTCTTCGGCGCGCAGCACGCGATGAAGGGCGGCATCGGCACCGCGTCGGTCACCGTGGGCGGCGTCACCGTCGGGGCGCTGATCGCCTGCAATGCGCTGGGCGACGTGGTCGACCCCGACACCGGCGCGGTGCTCGCCGGCTCGCGCACCGACGACGGCCTGCGCCTGCGCGACACGCGGCGCGCCCTGCTGCGCGGCGAGCTGCCCCAGCCGCTGCTGGCGGGCACGAACACGACGATCGGCGTGGTCGCCACCGATGCGGTGCTGACCAAGGTGCAGGCCAACCGCCTGGCCGCGGTGGCGCACGACGGCCTGGCCCGCGCCATCAACCCGGTGCACACCATGAGCGATGGCGACACGCTGTTCGCGCTGGCCACCGGCCGCGTGCCGCTGCAGGGCGACGCCCCCGGCATGACGGTGCTCTCGACCCTGGCCGCGGAAGTGGTGGCGCGCGCGACGGTGCGGGCGGTGCAGGCGGCGCGCGCGGTGCAGGTGGGCGACTGGCGCGTGCCGGCGATGAACGACCTGGCGAAGACGCAGGAGGCACGATGAAGCTCGGCGTGCCCCGGCCCGTGAAGCTGGTGCTGCTGGCCATCCGCGACCTGATCGCCTCGGCCGGTCCGGTGGTGTTCATTGTCATCGGCGTGCTGGTGGCGGCGTATGTGTGGCTCGACCCGCAGCCGCCGAAGAAGGTGTCGCTGGCCACCGGCCCGGCCGGCAGCGCGTACGCCGAATTCGGCAAGCGCTACGCCGATGCGCTGAAGGCCAACGGCATCGAGGTCGAGCTCAAGCCCACCAGCGGCTCGCTCGACAACCTGCGCCTGCTGCGCGAAGGCCAGGCCGACGTGGGCTTCGTGCGCGGTGGCGCGGCCGACCCGGTGGCCGACGAGGAAGCCGGACTCACCTCGCTCGGCGCCCTGTTCTTCGAGCCGCTGTGGATCTTCTACCGTACCGATGCGCTGCCCGTGCCGGCGCCCGACCCGAAGGCGCCGAAGCGCCGCCGCGGCGAGCCGCCGCCCGCGCCGCCCACCCCGGCCCCCATCACCTCGCTGGCGCAGCTCGAAGGACTGCGCGTGAACGTCGACAAGCCCGGCAGCGGCGTGCCCGAGATCATGGAGAAGATGTTCGCGGCCAACCGGCTCGACGCGTCGAAGCTGAAGTTGTCGCAGCTCGAACAGGCGCCCGCCACGGAGGCGCTGGAGGCCGGCCTGCTCGACGCCGTGGTGCTGGCCTCGGCACCGCAGTCGCCGCTGGTGCAGCGCCTGCTGCGAACGCCGGGCATCGCGCTGGTCGACCTGAGCCAGGTCGATGCATACACGCGCATCTTTCCATTCTTCTCGTCGGCGAGCCTGCCGCGCGGCATCGTCGACCTGGCCGGCGACGTGCCGACGCACGACGTGGCCATGCTCGCCACCACCACCTCGCTGCTCACGCGCGAGGCGACGCATCCCGCGCTGCGCCAGCTGTTCGCGCAGGCGGCGCAGACCATCCACGGCGGCGCGCACTGGTTCAACCGGGCGCGCGAGTTCCCCAACACGCGCACCAGCGAACTGCCGGTGAGCGCCGAGGGCGACCGCGCCATCAACGGCACGCCGGCCTTCTGGCAACGTTATCTGCCCTTCTGGGCCAGCAACCTCATCGAGCGCATGTGGCTGGTGATCGGCGGCCTGATCGTGCTGCTGCTGCCGCTGTCGCGCATCGTGCCGCCGCTCTACACCTTCCGCGTGCGGCGGCGCGTGTTCCGCTGGTACGCGCGGCTGCGCGAGATCGAGGCCAAGGTGGCCTCCGGCGAGGGCGATCGCAACGAGCTGCTCGACGAGCTGGACGAGCTCGACCGCGTGGCCAACCGGGTGACGGTGCCGCTGTCGTATGCCGAGGAGCTCTACGCACTGCGCAACAACATCCATGCGGTGCGCAAGCGGCTGCTGGCCGCGCGGCCGGCCGCAGCGGCGCCGCCGGTGTCGTCGCCGGCAGGCCAGCCCGGCTGAACCCGAAGTCCGCATCGAATCGGGCTGCAACGCCCGCCCCGCCTGCACGCGCAGCCACGAATCGGCAGCAAGCGGAAAGACGCGCGTCAGCGCTCCAGGCGCAGCAGCTTGCCGTTGGCGCCATCGGTGAGGAGGTACAGCCAGCCATCCGGGCCCTGGCGCACGTCGCGGATGCGTTCGCCGCGATCGGCCAGCAAGCGCTCGCGAGCGACCACCGTATTGCCGCTGAGCGTGAGCCGCCACAGCGCCGTGCCCGCCAGCGCGCCGCTGAACAGCTGGCCCTGCCACTCCGGCATCTTGTCGCCGGTGTAGAAGGCCAGCCCGCTGGGCGCGATCGACGACTTCTGCGTGCCCGCCGTCCAGGCCGAGCCATCGATGGTCTCCCAGTAGGTGACGGGCTGCTCCATGCCGGCCTTGGCCGTTCCCTCGCCGATCTGCGTGGTCGTGCCGTACTCCTGCCCCCAGCTGATGACCGGCCAGCCGTAGTTCAGGCCCGGCAGCGTGCGGTTGATCTCGTCGCCGCCCTGCGGCCCGTGCTCGCTGGTCCACAGCTCGCCGGTCGCCGGATGCAAGGCGGCGCCCTGCGGGTTGCGGTGGCCGTAGCTCCAGAGTTCGGGCTGTGCGCCGGCCACGGTCCACACGGGGTTGCCGGGGGCGGGCGCCCCGTCGGTGGTGATGCGCGCCACCTTCCCGTTGCCCCGCGTGAGGTCCTGCGCGAAGCCGCGCTGGCTGTCGATCTGGCGCTCGCCCATCGTCACGAAGAGCGCGCCGCTGCGGTCGAACGCCAGGCGGGAGCCGTAGTGGCCGCTGCTGCCCGAGACCTTGGGCGTCTGCCGGTAGATGACGGTGACGTTGGACAGGGTGCGCGCGGCCAGGTCGATCTCCGCCCGCCCGACCGCGGTGCCGTTGGCGCCGCTGCCGTCGCGCTCGGAGAAGCTGAAGTAGATGCGCCGGTTGCTGGCGAAGGCCGGGTCGAGCGCGACATCGAGCAGGCCGCCCTGCCCGGCCGTGTCGACGGCGGGCACGCAGCACACTGCGTCGGCCCCGCCGTTGGTCGCGCTGCCGTCGGCATTGCGCAGTCGCAGCTGGCCGCCGCGCTGGGTGACGAGCATGCGGCCATCGGGCAGGAAGGCCAGGCTCCACGGGCTGGCCAGACCGGTGGCCAGCTCCACCACCTTGAGGGGACCCGGCGCGGGTGCAGGCGCCGGAGCGGGCGCGGGTGCGGGCGACGGCGCGGGTGAAGGCGGAGGACTGGGTGCAGGCGCAGGTGCAGGCGCGCCTGGCAGCGCCGCGATCGGGAACCCGCCGCCGCCTCCGCCCCCGCCACCACAACCGGCGACCAGCAGGACGAGGCTCCAGCCCCAGGGACGCGCGGCGACAAGGGTCATGCGGTTCTCCGTCGTAGGTCGGCGCAGTTTGTGCGCGGCGCCTTTCGCTGCCAAGGGCGAGGACGCAACTCGCGGCGATGTCCTGCATGGCCGCGACGACGGCCAAGGAAAAGGCCCGTCGTCGACGGGCCTTGCCGGGGCGGCGCGCGGTGCGCGGCTTACTTGAGCGCCTTGAAGCGCACCCGCTTCGGTTTGGCGCCCTCTTCCCCGAGGCGCTTCTTCTTGTCGGCCTCGTACTCCTGGTAGTTGCCGTTGTAGAAGACCCATTGCGAGTCGCCTTCGGCCGCCAGGATGTGGGTGGCGATGCGGTCCAGGAACCAGCGGTCGTGGCTGATGACGAGCACGGTGCCGGCGTATTCCAGCAGCGCGTCTTCTAGCGCGCGCAGGGTTTCCACGTCCAGGTCGTTCGACGGCTCGTCGAGCATGAGCACGTTGCCGCCCTGGATCAGCGTCTTGGCCAGGTGCAGCCGGCCGCGCTCGCCGCCCGAGAGGTTGCCGACCTTCTTCTGCTGGTCCTGGCCGTTGAAGTTGAAGCGGCCCGCATAGGCCCGGCTGGCCATCTGGAACTTGCCGACGTTGATGATGTCCAGGCCGCCCGAGATGTCTTCCCAGACGGTCTTTTCGTTCGCGAGTTCGTCGCGGTGCTGGTCGACGAAGGCCATCTTCACGGTCTGGCCGACGATGACTTCACCGCTGTCGGGCTGCTCGCGGCCGGCAATCAGCTTGAACAGCGTGGACTTGCCCGCGCCGTTGGGGCCGATGATGCCGACGATGGCACCCGGCGGGATGCTGAAGCTCAGCTTGTCGATCAGCAGGCGATCGCCGAAGCTCTTGCTGACGTCCTTGAACTCGAAGACCTGCTGGCCCAGGCGCTCGGCCACGGGAATGAAGATCTCGTTGGTCTCGTTGCGCTTCTGGTAGTCGACGTCGGACAGTTCCTCGAAGCGGGCCAGGCGGGCCTTGCTCTTGGCCTGGCGGGCCTTGGGGTTCTGGCGCGACCACTCCAGTTCCTTCTTCAGGGCCTTGGCGTGGGCCTCTTCGCTCTTCTGCTCCTGCGCCAGGCGCTCGCCCTTCTGCTCGAGCCAGGTGCTGTAGTTGCCCTTGTACGGAATGCCGCGGCCGCGGTCCAGTTCCAGGATCCATTCGGCGGCGTTGTCCAGGAAGTAGCGATCGTGGGTGATGGCCACCACGGTGCCGGTGAAGCGCTGCAGGAAGATCTCCAGCCACTCGACCGATTCGGCGTCCAGGTGGTTGGTGGGTTCGTCGAGCAGCAGCATGTCGGGCTTGGACAGCAGCAGCTGGCACAGGGCCACGCGGCGCTTCTCGCCGCCCGAGAGCAGGCCGATCTTGGCGTCCCAGGGCGGCAGCCGCAGCGCGTCGGCGGCGATCTCGATCTGGTGTTCGGAGTCGGTGCCGGCAGCGGCGATCACGGCCTCCAATTGGCCCTGCTCGGCGGCGAGGGCATCGAAATCGGCATCGGGTTCGGCGTACGCGGCGTAGATTTCCTCGAGGCGCTTCTTGGCGTTGTTGACCTCGCCCATCGCCTCGTCGATCGCCTCGCGCACGGTGTGCTCGGGGTTCAGCTTGGGCTCCTGCTCGAGGTAGCCGATCGACAGGCCGGCCATCGGCAGGGCCTCGCCTTCGAACTCCTTGTCGACGCCGGCCATGATCTTGAGCAGCGAGGACTTGCCCGAGCCGTTGAGGCCGAGCACGCCGATCTTGGCGCCGGGGAAGAAGGACAGCGAGATGTCTTTCAAGATCTGCCGCTTGGGCGGCACGGTCTTGGAGACGCGGTTCATGGTGTAGACGTACTGGGCCATGGGCGTTTCTTCGGTGGGTGGGAGCGCGCCGTGCGATGCGGGGAGGCGCCCGGGGGCCGGGCCGGCGCGAAACGACCGATTATCGGCGCAGCGACGCGCCGTGCCGCCGCCGGGCCGAAATTCGGCCCCCGCGACGCAGCCGGCGCCCGGTCGTGCGACAATACGCAGGTTGCCGGGCGCAGTTACCCGCAACGCCGGCTTCCCGCCGGGGACGACGGAAATCCTTCCTGGCTCCCGCTCCCTCTCGATTGCATCTGCCTTTGACTGGCCCGGCCGCTCCCAGCGAGCGTACCGCGGCAGGCCGATACCCATCAGAAACACCGCGCCGTGCAAGGCGCTCTTTCATCTCAATGAACTTCGACGAACTGAAGCTGGCTCCGGCCATCCTCGAGGCCGTGCGCGAGCAAGGCTACGAAACCCCCACCCCCATCCAGGCCCAGGCGATCCCGGCCGTGCTCGAGGGCCATGACCTCCTCGCCGGCGCCCAGACCGGCACCGGCAAGACGGCCGCCTTCACCCTGCCCCTGCTGCACAAGCTCTCCAAGGGCCAGGGCAAGACCAACAAGTTCGGCAAGGACGGCATCGCCGCCCTGGTGCTGACGCCCACGCGCGAACTCGCCGCCCAGGTCGAGGAATCGGTGCGCACCTACGGCAAGAACCTGCCGCTGACCTCCACCGTCATCTTCGGCGGCGTGGGCATGAACCCGCAGATCGACCGCATCAAGCGCGGCGTCGACATCCTGGTGGCCACCCCCGGCCGCCTGCTCGACCTGCAGCAGCAGGGCAACCTGGATCTCTCCACCGTCGAGATCCTCGTGCTGGACGAAGCCGACCGCATGCTGGACATGGGCTTCATCCACGACGTGAAGAAGATCCTCGCCCTGCTGCCCGACGACAAGCAGAGCCTGCTGTTCTCGGCCACCTTCAGCGACGAGATCCGCGAACTGGCCAACGGCCTGCTGCGCAACCCCAAGAGCATACAGGTCACGCCGCGCAACACCACGGTGCAGCGCATCACCCAGGTCGTGCACCCGGTGGGCCGCGCCAAGAAGAAGCAGCTGCTCGCGCACATCATCCAGGAGCACGACTGGAGCCAGGTGCTGGTGTTCACCCGCACCAAGTTCGGCGCCAACCACGTGGCCGAGTTCCTCGCCAAGAACGGCGTCACCGCGATGGCACTGCACGGCAACAAGAGCCAGAGCGCCCGCACGCAGGCGCTGGCCGGCTTCAAGAGCGGCGACATCCGCGCCCTGGTCGCCACCGACATCGCCGCCCGCGGCATCGACATCGACGACCTGCCGCACGTCGTGAACTACGAAGTGCCCAACGTGCCTGAAGACTATGTCCACCGCATCGGCCGCACCGGCCGTGCCGGCAAGGAAGGCCAGGCCGTGAGCCTGGTCTGCCTGGACGAGGAAGGCTTCATGCAGGAGATCGAGCGCTTCACCAAGCAGCAGATCCCCTCGCAGGTCATCGAGGGCTTCGGCCCCGACGAAGGCGAGATCGCCGAACCGATCGCCATGGGCCGCCAGACCCTGTGGGGCGGCGCCGGCCGTCCGCCGAGCCGCGACGTGATGGCCGCCGCCGCCAAGGCCGCGCGCCAGGAAATGATGACCCGCATCCGCGAGAACAAGGCCGGCCAGGCGCCTCGCAAGGCCAATGGCGGCGGCGGCAACGGTGGCGGCAACGGCAACGGCAATGGCGGCAGCCGCGGCCAGGGCGGCCAGCGCCCGCCGCGCGATGCCCAGCGTGACGGCCAGCCGCCGCGCCAGCACGCGCCCAAGCGCCACCATCCCGCTCCGGCGCAACCGCATGCGCTGTACGAGGACCGGCCCGAGCGCCAGCCCAAGCACCACGGCAACTCCACCAGCCCGTCGCACGCCGACATGGTGGCGCACCGGCGTGCCGACAGCGTCGGCGGCGCCGCCGGCCAGCCCGATCCGCTGCGCACCAGCGTCGACAGCTACGGCGGCGGCAAGCGCCGCAGCTATGGCGGTGGCGGCGGCGGCGGCGGTGGTGGTGGCGGCAGCTACGGCGGCGGTGGCGGCAAGCGCCGCGGCGGTGGTGGTGGCGGCGGCGGCGGCAACTACGGTGGTGGCGGCGGTGGCCGCCGCGGCGGCTACTGAGCACGGCGCGCACCGCGTCCAGGCACGGGCCATGTCCTTCGGGGCATGGCCTTTTTTTCTGCGCCATGCGAAGGCTCGGCCCGGCGTCGACTTAGGCCAGGCTTAAGCCCGCCCGCACAAGGCGGCGTCCGACGCGCGCACCGCGCGCGCCGGTCCTACAGTGAAGCCGACGCTGCACACCGACAGGTGGTTTCTTCCTCTGCTTGCCAGGCGCGACGCCCTTGCGCAAACAACCAGGAGATATCGCATGTCTTGGACCCGTGAGCAGATCCACGTCACCGCGGCCAGCTACCTCGGCTGGACCTTGGACGCCTTCGACTTCTTCCTGATGGTCTTCATCCTGAAGGACATCGCGGCGGAGTTCCACACCCCCATCCCCTCGGTGGCACTGGCCATCACGCTGACGCTCGCGATGCGGCCGGTGGGCGCGCTGATCTTCGGCCGCCTGGCCGACCGCTTCGGCCGGCGGCCGACGATGATGGCCAACATCCTCTGCTACGCCGTGCTGGAGCTGCTGTCGGGCTTCTCGCCCAACCTCGCCACGCTGATCGTGCTGCGCGCGCTCTTCGGCATCGCGATGGGTGGCGAGTGGGGCGTCGGATCGGCGCTCACCATGGAGACCGTGCCGGCGCGTTCGCGCGGCTTCGTCTCCGGCCTGCTGCAGGCCGGCTACCCGACGGGCTACCTGCTCGCCTCGCTGGTGTTCGGCCTCTTCTACGACCGCATCGGCTGGCGCGGCATGTTCTTCGTCGGCATTCTGCCGGCGCTGCTCGTCATCTACGTGCGCTCGCACGTGCCCGAGTCGCCGGCCTGGAAACGCCAGCGCACGCAGCCGCGCCCCGGCCTGCTGGCGGCGCTGCGGCACGACTGGAAGCTCGCGCTCTACGCCATCGTGCTGATGACGGCCTTCAACTTCTTCTCGCACGGCACGCAGGACCTCTACCCCACCTTCCTGCGCGTGCAGCATGGCTTCGATGCGCACACCGTGGCGCTGGTGACCATCGTGCTCAACATCGGCGCCATCGTCGGCGGCCTGGCCTGCGGCACGCTGTCGGAGCGGATCGGGCGCCGCTGGACCATCTTCGGCGCCGCGCTGCTGGCGCTGCCGGTGCTGCCGCTGTGGGCCTACTCGCACACCGCGGCCGGGCTGGCCTTCGGCGCCTTCCTGATGCAGATCGCCGTGCAGGGCGCCTGGGGCGTGATCCCGGTGCACCTGAACGAGATTTCGCCCGACAGCATCCGCGCCACCTTCCCCGGCCTGGTCTACCAGCTCGGCAACCTGCTCGCCTCGGTCAACGCGACGATGCAGGCCTCGCTCGCCACCCGCCACGGCAACGACTACGCCTTGGCGATGGCGGTGGTTGCCGGCACGGTGTCGGTCGTCATCGCCGGCCTGATCCTCTTCAGCCGCGAGCGGCGCGGGGTCGACATGGGCGCGGGCGGCCTGCCGGCCGCCGTGCGGCACGCCTGAGCCGCAGGGTGGCGCCATGGCGGCGGGTTAGATTGCAGCCATGCAAGACATCCCGCCGAACCTCGCCACCCTGTTCGTGGCCACCTGCAACCTGCTCAACCTGGCCCGCCCGCAGCGCGTCTTCTATGCCAACCAGGACGCCTACGACCCGCGCGACTACCAGCGCAAGGTGAGCTGGCTGGGCGAGCGCTTCCGCGCGCTGAACGCCGACGTGCTGGCCGTGCAGGAGGTGTGGGACGACACGGCACTGAAGGACGCGGTGCTCGCGAGCGGGCTGCGCTACGACACCATCGCGGTGCCCGGTGCGCAGAGCACGCCGCCCGCGCAGGGCGCGCAGGGCACGCCCCGCGTGGGCATCGCGACGCGGCTGCGGGTGGACGGCATCGAGTCCTTCGTCGACTTCCCGGACGGCATCGCGGTCGATGTGCCCGGCCTGGGCCCGCACACGCGCTTCGAGCGCCCGCCCCTGCTCGCGCGCCTGCGCATGAAGCACGGCCAGCCGGTCAACGTGCTGACGGTGCACCTCAAGTCCAAGCGGCCGAAGTTCCTGCTCGACGCCGCCGGCCAGTCGCTGGAGGACCGCGACGACCGCAAGGTGGCGGCCCGCGCGTCGCTGCGCTCGCTGCTCATGCGCGGCGCCGAAGCGGCCGCCCTGCGCTGCATCGTGATCGACCTGCTGCGCGGCAGCCAGGTGCCGCTGGTGGTGATGGGCGACTTCAACGACCACCCGCACAGCGTGACCACGCAGCTGGTGGCGGCCACCTCGGATGCGGTCTACGACAAGTCGGCGCGCGACGTGGCCCTGTTCAACGCCTACGAGATGCAGGGCGAGTCGGCGCTGAAGAAGGACGTGGCGTACTCGCACGTGCACCAGGGCTTCCCCGAGATCCTGGACCAGATCTTCGTGAGCGAGGAATTCATGGCCGGCTCGCCGAGGAGCCTGGGCGACGTGCGGCGCGTGGACTACTTCAACGACCACCTGCACGAAGGCCGCGACCGCACGCGCTCGGACCACGGCTTCGTGCGGGCGCTCCTGCGGCTGCGGATCGGCTGAGCAAGCAAGCGGACAGCCGAACGCAGAGGGCGCGAAGGATTCGCAGAGGGCGCAGAAGCAGCCATCGATCCGATGGCATCACGCCTTGGACACGCGCACCGTCGCGTCGGCGCGCTTGTGCAGGTCGGGCAGCAGTTCCAGCCCCAGGCCCGGCTTGTCGTTGAGCCGGATCATGCCCCGCTCGACGGTGGGCAGCTCGGTCACCAGCTCCTTGTACCAGCCGGTGAAGAAGGCGCGCACGCTCTCCTGGATGAGCGCGTTGGGCGCATGCAGGCTCAGGTGCGTGGAGGCGGCCCACACCACCGGCCCGGTGCAGTCGTGCGGCGCCACGGGCAGCTGCCACGCATCGGCCATGGCAGCGATCTTGCGCGCCTCGGTCAGGCCGCCGCACCAGCTCAGGTCGAGCATCGCCACACCGGCCACGCCGGTCTGCAGGTAGTCCTTGAAGCCCCACTTGTAGCTCAGCGTCTCGCTGGCGCAGACCAGCGCCTTGCAGTCCACCGCGTATTGCCTGAGCAGGTCGAGGCTGTCCATGCGGATCGCGTCCTCGTGCCAGAAGGTGTCGAACTCCTGCAGCGCGCGCGCGATCTTCTGCGCCATCGGCAGCCGCCAGAGGCTGTGGAACTCGACCATGATGTCCATCTGCCGCCCCACCGCCGAGCGGATCTTGCGGAATGGCTCGAGCGCGATGTCGAGGTCGGCGTTGCTGATGTACTGGCCGTGGCTCTTCTCGGCCGCCGGATCGAAGGGCCAGATCTTCATCGCCGTGATGCCTTCGGACAGCAGCGACTCGGCCAGCTCGTCGGCATGGTGCAGGAAGCCCTGCAGGTCCTCGTACGGTCCTGCGTTGTTCCCGAGCCCCCAGTTCGACGTGTTCTGGTTGGCGGTGCTGCGCACGTACTGGTAGCCGGCGCAGGTGTTGTAGATGCGGATGGCGTCGCGGCTCTTGCCGCCCAGCGCGGTGTGCACCGGCATGTTCGCGGCCTTGCCGAACAGGTCCCACAGGGCGATGTCGACGGCCGAGTTGCCGCGCGTCTCGACGCCGGACCCGCGCCAGCCCAGGTAGCCGGTGAGGTCGCGGTTGCGTGCCTCGATGGCCAGCGGGTCGGTGCCCAGCAGCTTGGGTGCGGCCCACTCGTGCAGGTAGGCCTCGACGGCCGCGGCGCCCATGAAGGTCTCGCCCAGGCCGACCAGGCCCTCGTCGGTGTGCAGGCGAACCCACAGGATGTTGGGGAATTCGCCGAGGCGAACGGTTTCGACTTGGGTGATCTTCATGACACGGCCTGGGCCAGGGGGAAAGAAAAAAGGCCGCACCCCTTCGGGAGCGGCCTGCGCGGCACGAGCGATCAGCCGCCGCGCGCCTTCTTCAGCGCGTCCATCACCACGTTGACGGCCTCGGCGCCGATGGTGGGGATGTTCTTGTCGTAGACCGGCTTGACCTTGTCGAACATGCGCTTCTGCTCGGCCGGGCTCACCTCGTTGACCGCCATGGTCTTCTTCAGGTTCTCCAGCGACTTGGCATTGAGCGCGCGGTTGGCCTCGCGCTCCACCTTGCGGCCTTCGATCGCGGCCTCGCGCAGCACGGCCTGCTCCTCCGGCTTGAGCTGGTCCCACAGCTTCTTGCTGTAAAGCACCAGGAAGGGGGTGTAGGCGTGGCGCGTCACGCTCAGGTACTTCTGCACCTCGCTGAACTTCGAGGTCTCGATGGTCACGAAGGGGTTCTCCTGGCCGTCGATGGTGCGGGTCTCCAGCGCGGTGAACACCTCGCCGAAGGCCATCGGCACGGCGTTGGTGCCCAGGGTCTTGAACGAGTCCAGGAAGATGTTGTTCTGCATCACCCGCACCTTCACGCCCTCGAAGTCCTCGACCTTGGCGACCGGGCGCTTGCTGTTGGTGAGGTTGCGAAAGCCGTTCTCCCAGTAGGCCAGGTTGACCAGGCCCGCGGCCTCGAGCTTCTTGTTGAAGTACTCGCCGGCCGGGCCGTCGAGCACCGCGTCGGCCTCCTTCTCGTTGTTGAACAGGAAGGGCAGGTCGAACACGCCCAGTTCCTTGACGATGCCCACCAGCGGCGAGCTGGAGGTGCACACCATCTCCTGCGTGCCGGCGCGCAGCGCCTGCGTGGCCTGCAGGTCGCCGCCGGCGGCGCCGCCCCAGAAGGCCGCGATCTTCATCTTGCCGCCCGTCTTGGCGGCCAGCACCTCCTGCATCTTCTTGACGCCCTGGCCGACCGGGTGGTCCTCGTTCACGCCGTTGGTGAACTTGATGGTGCGTTCGGCGAACTGGGCCGAGGCGGCGAACGGGCTTGCCAGGGCGACGGCGGCCGCCGCGGCGACCAGGCTTCTGCGGTTGAACATGCTTGTCTCCTTCTCTCGTCTTGGGTGGGTGGGTAACAGGGGGCGAAACGCGGTCAGCAGGCCGGCACCGGCAACGGCCTCATCGGGCCAGCCACCACGACAGCGGCACGGTCACGATCTGCGGAAAGAACACCATCGCGAACAGCACGATGAGCTGCGCGATGAAGAAGGGCATCACGCCCTTGAAGGCGTCGTCCATGCTGATGCGCGCCACGCCGCACACCACGTTGAGCACGGTGCCCACCGGCGGCGTGATGAGCCCGATGGCGTTGTTGATGATGAACAGCACGCCGAAATACACCGGGTCGATGCCGGCCTTGAGCACCACGGGCATCAGCACCGGCGTGAGGATCAGCACGGTGGGCGTGAAATCCAGCGCCGTGCCGACGATCACGATCAGCACCATGATCACGAACATCAGCAGCGTCTTGTTGCCCATGAAGGGCTGCAGCATCTTGGTGACTTCGCCCGGGATGTCGGCCACGGTGATCAGCCACGCGCTGACCATGGCGGCCGCCACCAGGAACATGACGACGGCCGTCGTCTTGCCGGCCGAGGCGATCAGCCGGTACATCATGTGCCACTTGAGTTCGCGGTACACGAACATGCCGACCACGAAGGAATACACGGCCGCGACCACCGCGGCCTCGGTGGGCGTGAAGATGCCGAACTTCATGCCGCCGATGATCACCACCGGCAGGGCCAGCGCCAGGCTGCCGCGGAAGGTGATGCGGATGCGCTCCGCATACGGCACGCGCGGGGCCGACTTGACCTTGTCGCGCCGCGCCACGATCCACCAGGCGATGCCGATCGCCAGGCCCATCAGGATGCCCGGCACGATGCCGGCCAGGAAGAGCTTGGTGATCGACACGTTGCCCGCCACGCCGAACACGATGAAGCCGATCGAGGGCGGAATCACCGGCGCGATGATGCCGCCCGCTGCGATCAGCCCGGCCGAGCGGTTGGTGTCGTAGCCCGCGCGGTTCATCATCGGAATCAGCAGCGCCGCCAGCGCGGCCGTGTCGGCCACGGCCGAACCCGAGATCGACGCCATGATGATGGCCGCCACCACCGCCACGTAGCCCAGGCCGCCGCGGAAGTGCCCCACCCAGGCCATCGCCAGGTCGACAATGCGCCGCGACAGGCCGCCCGCGGTCATGAACTCGCCGGCCAGCAGGAAGAAGGGCACCGCCAGCAGCGGGAAGTTGTCCGCGCCGTCGACGAAGCGCTGCGCGATGATCTGGCTGTCGAAGGCCGGCAGCACGCCGGTGAATGCCAGCCAGCCCATGAGCGCGACGCCGCACACCAGCAACGCATAGGCGATGGGCATGCCGATGGCCATCGCGGCCAGCAGCGAGACGACGAAGACCGCGACCGTCATGACGCGCTCCTGGCTTCGCCGGCGTGGCCCGGTTCGGGGGCGACGTCCTCGGATTCCAACACCTGCACCAGTTCCTCGTCGCTCATGCGGCCGGTGAACAGGCGCCAGAGCTTCTCGAGGTTGATGAGGCCCATGACCACCGAGACGATGTAGCCGATGCCGTATATCCAGATCATCGAGATGCCGACCACCGGCGAGATGTTGGTGGTCTGCAGCTCGTGCATCTCGTAGGTGCCCATGAAGAAGAGCACGTTGCAGAAGAGCATCAGCACCTGGTTGATGAAGAAGCAGACCTTCTTGCCCGCGCGCGGCAGGTGCTTGATGAGCGTGTCCACGCCCAGATGCGCGCCGTCGCGCATGGCCACCATGGCGCCGATGTAGGTGAGCCAGATGAAGCAGTAGCGCGACATCTCGTCCGACACCGTGATGCCGGAATTGAAGCCGTAGCGCAGCACCACGTTGCCGAAGACCATGACGACCATGGCCACCATGCAGGCCACGACCAGGAATTCGAGCAGCTTGAAGAATGCGTCGATCGCGCGTTTCATGGGTCTTGTCTCCTGTCTCTCTTGTTGTTGTCGGTATCAGGCCGCGGCCTTGATGCGCCGCGGCGGCGCATGGATCTGCGGGATGCGCCTGCCCGAGGCAAGCACGGTGTCGATGTCCTCGCGCGCGCCGTCGATCAGAACGCGGATCGCCTTCTCGGCCCGGTCGGGCTGGCGCGCGATCACGGCGTCGAGCACGGCGCGGTGCAGGGGCAGCGAGATCGCCGGGCCGTTCTTGCGGCGGGTCGATATCTCGAAGCTGGTGCGCAGCAGCGCCGCCAGCGCGCGGCTCATCTGCACCAGCATGCGGTTGTGGCTGGCGGCGATCAGGCCCTGGTGGAAGCGCAGGTCGGGCGTGACGTAGTCGCCGCCGAAATCGATCGCGTGCTTCATCAGCGCGAACGCGGCCTCCATGTCGGCGATGTCGTCGGGCGTGGCGCGCTCGGCGGCCAGCCGCACCGCCGCCGGCTCGACGGCGCGACGCAGGTCCTGCAGGTCGCGCAGGAAGTCGCGCGACAGGCCCACGCGGGTCTGCCAAACGATCACGTCGGCGTCGAACCAGTTCCATTGGTCCTCCGGCAGCACACGGGTGCCGACCTTCGGGCCGCTGGTGATGAGGCCCTTGGCGATCAGCGACTTGACGGCCTCGCGGATCACCGTGCGGCTCACGCCCAGTTCCTCGCACAGCAGCGGCTCGGGCGGGAGCGATGCGCCGGGCAGGTAGCGGCCGGCGACGATGTCGGCACCGATGCGGTCGACCGTGTTGCCGTGCACGTTCTTGATCGTGCTCATGCGTGGCCGCCACCCGTGGCACGGCCCGGCACGCAGGCCGCGCGCCACGCGGTGCCAGGCACCACGCGCTTGCAGGCATGCCCGCTCGAGCCGGTCTTCATGGATGTCGTCTCCTCGGTTCGCGCTCGAAAACCCTGAGGGGGGCCGGCACGCTCGTTCTTATCATATGATGATTGAAACGCCGCGCCCGCAGAGTGAAAACCCTGAGCAGCGAGCCGCACCATGACGGAGACACCATGAGCAGCGAGACGCCCAAGAAGAAGAAGCCCGCGCACGAATTGCGCAGCCAGCAGTGGTGGGGCCGTACCGACCGCGACGGCTTCATCTACCGCAGCTGGGTCAAGGGCAAGGGCGTGCCGCACGACCAGTTCGACGGCCGGCCGGTCATCGGCATCTGCAACACCTTCAGCGAACTGACGCCCTGCAACTCGCACTTCCGCACGCTCGCGGAGCAGGTGAAGATCGGCGTGTACGAGGCCGGCGGCTTCCCGCTCGAGTTTCCCGTCATGTCGCTGGGCGAGACGCTGCTGCGCCCCACCGCCATGCTCTACCGCAACCTGGCCAGCATGGACGTCGAGGAGTCGATCCGCGCCAACCCGCTCGACGGGGTGGTGCTGCTGATGGGCTGCGACAAGACCACCCCGGCGCTGATGATGGGCGCCGCCAGCGTCGACCTGCCGACCATCGGCGTGTCGGGCGGCCCGATGCTCTCGGGCAAGTGGCGCGGGCAGGAACTGGGCTCGGGCACCGGCGTGTGGCAGATGAGCGAGCAGGTGCGCGCCGGCACGCTCAAGCTGCAGGACTTCTTCGAGGCCGAGAGCTGCATGCACCGCAGCCACGGGCACTGCATGACCATGGGCACGGCCAGCACGATGGCCAGCATGGTCGAGTCGATCGGCCTGGGCCTGCCGGGTAACGCGGCGTACCCCGCGGTGGATGGCCGCCGCAACGTGCTGGCGCGCATGGCCGGACGCCGCATCGTCGACATGGTGCACGAGGACCTGATCATGTCGAAGATCGTCACGCGCGAGTCGATGGAGAACGCCATCAAGGTCAACGCGGCGATCGGCGGCTCGACCAACCTCGTGATCCACCTCATCGCCATCGCGGGGCGGCTGGGCATCCCGCTGACCATCGACGACTTCGACCGCCTCGGCTCCGACCTGCCCTGCCTGCTCGACCTGCAGCCCTCGGGCAAGTACCTGATGGAAGACTTCTGCTATGCAGGCGGCGTGCCGGTGGTGATGAAGCAGATCATCGAGCTGCTGCACAAGGACCACATCACCGCCACCGGCCGCACGGTGTGGGAGAACGTGCAGGACGCCGAGAACTACAACCCGCAGGTGATCCGCCCGCTGGCCGAGCCCTTCAAGGACAAGGCCGGCATCTGCGTGCTGCGCGGCAACCTGGCGCCCAACGGCGCCATCATCAAGCCCAGCGCCGCCACGCCCGAGCTGCTGGTGCACAAGGGCCGCGCGGTGGTGTTCGAGAACGCCGACGACCTGCACAAGCGCATCGACGACGAGAACCTCGACATCGACGAGACCTGCGTGATGGTGCTGAAGAACTGCGGCCCCAAGGGCTACCCCGGCATGGCCGAGGCCGGCAACATGCCGCTGCCGCCCAAGGTGCTGCGCAAGGGCATCACCGACATGGTCCGCGTGAGCGACGCACGCATGAGCGGCACCGCCTACGGCACCGTGGTGCTGCACACCGTGCCCGAAGCGGCCGCGGGCGGCCCGCTGGCGCTGGTGCAGGACGGCGACATCGTGGAACTCGACGTGCCCAACCGCCGCCTGCACCTGCACGTGAGCGACGAGGAACTCGCACGCCGCCGCGCCGGCTGGACCGCCCCCAAGCCGCAGCTCGACTCGGGCTACTGGAAGCTCTACGTCGACAACGTGCTGCAGGCCGACGAGGGCGCGGACCTGGGCTTCCTGCGCGGCAAGCGCGGCAGCTTCGTGCCGCGCGACAACCATTGATGGCCATGCAGGTGCCCGCAGGAGCGCGCGCATGAGCTTCGTGGCCGTCGACTGGGGCACCAGTTCGCTGCGTGGCGCGCTCATCGACGACGCGGGCCGGGTGCTGGACGAGCGGCATGCGGCGCGCGGCATCCTAGGCGTGCCCGCGGGCGGCTTCCCGGCGGTGTTCGACGCACTCTTCGGTGACTGGATGGCCCCCGCCGGGCGGCGCTGCCTCATCTCCGGCATGGCCGGCAGCAGGCAGGGCTGGGTCGAAGCGCCGTATTGCCCCTGCCCGGCCGACGCCGCCGACCTCGCCCGCCATGTGATCCCGGTCGTCGCCGACCGCATCGCGATGGTGCCCGGCCTCACCGACCACCACGACGGCGTGCCCGACGTGATGCGCGGGGAGGAAGTGCAGATCTTCGGCGCCATGCAGCTCACGGGCCTGGCCGATGGCCTGTTCGTGCTGCCGGGCACGCACAACAAGTGGGTGTGGGTGCAGGGCGGCCGCGTGCTGGGCTTTCGCACTTTCATGACCGGCGAGTTTTATGCGCTGCTCGCGCAGCAGTCGATCCTCTCGCGGACCGTCGACGCGGCCGCGCCGCTCGATGCCGATGCCTTCGCGCAGGGCGTGTCACGCTCGACGCAAGGCGGCGGCCTGCTTCACAACGCTTTCGGCGCGCGCACGCTCGGGCTGTTCGAGCGCATGTCGCCCGCCCAACTGGCCAGCTACCTCTCGGGCCTGCTGATCGGCGAGGAACTGCGCAGCCAGACGCTCGATGCGCACGCCGACGTGGTGCTCATCGGGGCGCCGGCCCTCACGACACGCTATGCGCTCGCACTCGAAGGCCTGCGCATCACGCCGCGCGTGCTCGGCGCTGAAGCCACCTGGGCCGGCGCGCATGCCCTCCACACTGCCTTGCAAGGCACCGACACCGCGTACCCATGAACGCTGCAATCGCCAAGTTCCAGTCCGCCACGCAGGCCCTGCCGCTGGTCGCCATCCTGCGCGGACTCACCCCGCCCGAAGCCGAGCCGGTCGGCGACGCGCTCGTCGGCGCCGGATTCCGCCTGCTGGAAGTGCCGCTCAACTCGCCCGAGCCGCTGGCCAGCATCGCGCTGCTGCGGCGGCGCTTTCCCGACGCGCTGGTGGGCGCCGGTACCGTGCTCGACGTGGCCCAGGTGCGCGCGGTGCACGACGCGGGCGGCGAACTCATCGTGGCGCCCAACTTCGACGCCGCCGTGGTGGCCGAGGCGCGCCGCCTGGGCATGGTGAGTCTGCCCGGCGTGATGACGCCGACCGAGGCCTTCGGCGCGCTGGCTGCCGGCGCCACGGGCCTGAAGCTGTTCCCGGCCGAACTCGCCTCGCCCGCCGTCGTGAAGGCGCTGCTGGCGGTGCTGCCGCAGGGCACGGCGCTGATGCCGGTGGGCGGCATCGCGCCCGACACCATGCAGGCCTGGCGCGACGCGGGGGCCGCCGGCTTCGGCATCGGCTCTTCGCTGTACAAACCGGGCAAGAGCGCATCGGCCGTGGCCGCCGACGCCTCGAAATTCGTCGCTGCATATGCCCGCCTCGCGGGCGCCTGAGGCCAGACATGCTTGAGAAGACCGCACCCTCCCATCTGCACACTGCCGGCTCGGCCGATGCCGAATACGCCAGCCCGGCGGTGCGCCGGCTGCGCGAAGATCTCGCCCTGGCCCTGCGCGCCGCGGCGCACCACAAGCTGGAGGAAGGCGTCTGCAACCACTTCAGCGTGATGCTGCCCGGTGGATCAGGCCCCCACGCGGCTGCGCCGCGTTCCCCCGAGGGGGGCGCGCCGGCGCCGGACAAGTACCTCATCAATCCCCGTGGCCTGCACTGGAGCGAGATCGGCCCCGACGACATCGTGCTCATCGACGTGCACGGCAACGTGCTGGCCGGCCGCCACCGCGTGGAGCCCACGGCCCTCTTCATCCACGGTGCCGTGCACCGCCTCACCGGCCGCGCGGTGGTGCTGCACTGCCACATGCCCTATGCGACGGCACTCACGCTCACGTCCGACCGCGGGCTCGACCCCACCCTGAGCCAGAACGCGATGCGCTACATGAACCGCATCGCCATCGACGCCGAGTACAACGGCCTGGCCCTGGACGACGCCGAGGGCGAGCGCATCGCGCGCACGATGATGGGCGACAACGCCGGCAAGGACATCGCCTTCCTGGCCAACCACGGCGTGATCGTCGCCGGCACCAGCATCGCGCATGCCTACGACGACCTCTACTACCTGGAGCGCGCCTGCCTGCACCAGGTGCTGGCGCAGAACACCGGCCGGCCGCTGGTGCCCGTGCGGCCCGAGCTGGCCGCGCACGTCGCGGCGCAGATCCAGGGCGAGCGCGAGCAGTCGGACCTGTTCTTCGAGGCGCTGCGACGGCTGCTGCCGCCGCCCAGGGGGTGAGGCGCGGGCGGGCGCAGGCGCTTCGCCTGCGCCTTTCGCGGGCGGCGCAGCCGGCCGCGCGGCGCTACGCTCGCAGGCGAACGCGAACACAAATCTTCATTCGCCTTCGTCGCAGCTTTGCACGGCGTTCACATGGCGCGGCGACCATTCGATCACCCCATAACGAGGAGTCACCGTGAAGAAACTCATCGCAGCCGTCGGCGGCGCCGCCCTGATGTCGCTGGCCATGCTCGGCACCCCGGCCCAGGCGCAGTCCCACGGCCCCATCGTGCAGGCCCAGTACTACGTGGCACCGCCACCTCCGCCGCGCTACTACGCGCCGCCCCCGCCGCCGCGCTATGCGCACCCCGGCTACTACCACGACGGCCCGCGCTACCAGCCGCGCCATCGCCACTGGGAGCGCCGCCACGGCTGGCGCGACAACGACCGCGACGGCGTGCCCAACCGCTACGACCGCCGGCCGAACAACCCCTACCGTTACTGAGCGGAAGAACCGAAGCCACGACGCCCCCCGAGGGGCGTTGCTGCTTGCGACGCCCCGTGAGGGGCGTTGCTGTTTGCCGCGCCCCGTGAGGGGCGTTGCTGCTTGCGGCGCCCCGTGAGGGGCGTTGCTGTTTGCCGCGCCCCGTGAGGGGCGTTGCTGCTTGCGGCGCCCCGTGAGGGGCGTCGGTGCTTGCGGCGCGAGCTCAGGCCGCCACGGCGCTGCCCGCGTAGGGCGGCCTGGCGCTCGACAGGCCCTGCTTGAGCTGCCGCGACACCTCGTCGGCGAGCACCTCCACACCGCCTGCCTTCACGACCCCGAAGGCCTGGCGCGCCACGTCGTCGGGCGAGGTCTTGGGCCCGTCCACATGGGCGGCCATGTCGGTGTCCATGTAACCCACGTGCACGCTCACGACCTGCGTGCCCTGCCCGGTCAACTCGTTGCGCAGCCCGTTGCTGAGCGACCAGGCCGCCGACTTGGTGGTGCTGTAGGTGGCCACGCTCGGAAAGGTCGTCCAGGCCAGCGCCGACAGCACGTTCACGATGGCGCCGCCGCCGTTGCGTGCGAGCACCGGTGCGAAGGCGCGCGCCAGCAGCCAGGGGCCGAAGAAATTGGTTTCGAACTCGGACCGGGCGGCCTCGACCGAGCTGGCGCCCAGCAGGTCCGTGCCGAGCGAGATGCCCGCGTTGTTGACCAGCACGGTGACGTCGCCGCAGGCGCGCGCGGCGGCCTCGATCTGATCCTGCTTCGTCACGTCGAGCGCGACCGGCGTCACGCCCGGCAAGGTGACGGTGGCCGCGTCGCGCGCCGCGCCGTAGACCTTGCGTGCGCCGGCGGCCAGTGCCGCCTTGGCAAAGGCCAGGCCCAGGCCGCGGTTGGCCCCGGTGATGAAGACAACGGAATCCTGAAGGTTCATGACATGCTCCGAATCGAAGGCGTGAAGGGAAGACAAGGAAATGGAAGACAGCGGCCGCGTCCGGCCGCTCAGGCCAGCCGGCGCAGCAGCGCACCGGTGCTGCGCGGCCACCCGGGCCGCCCGAACCAGGCGCCCCCGGAGATCACCGAGGCAATGAAGAGGCCGTAGGCGACCAGCGCCAGCCCCTGGGCGACGAACACGTGCACGAGCTGGCCACCCCAGCGCAGCGCGAGCCAGCCACCGATGCCGGCCACGGCCAGGCGGATGAGCGTGCCGACCACCGGCCACATCAGGCGGCCCGCGCCCTGCGACGCGAAGTACAGCACCAGCCCGAGCCCGAAGAAGCCGTACAGCGGCCCCACCGCGCGCAGGTACTGCGTGCCGGCCTCGAGCATGGCCGGATCGTTGCCGAAGAGCAGCAGCCACTGCCGCGGGAACAGCGCCGCCGCGAGCCCGATGCTGCCGGTGAGCACGAAGGCCACCGCGGCACCGGTCCAGGCCGCACGCAGCGCGCGCTCGCGCTGGCCTGCGCCGATGCAGGTGCCGACCATGGCGACCAATGGTGCGCCCAGACCGAAGACCAGCGGCACCAGCAGGTACTCGAGCCGCGAGGCGGTGCCGTAGCCTGCGATGGCGCCGGCGCCGTAGCGGCCGGCAAAGGCCGTGGCAAGCGCGATGCAGGCGTTGGTGGCCACGGTGGAGATGGCGCCGAAAAGGCCCACCCGGAGGATGTCCCGCAGCAGCGGCCAGCGCAGCCGCGCCTGCGCCCACACGGGCCGCAGCAGGCTGCGCGGCGAGCGCAGGTACAGCGCCAGCGCCACCGTGCCGGCGAGGTAGTACACCAGCAGCGCCATGGCGCCGCCCGCGATGCCCATGCCCGGCACCGGTCCCCAGCCGAAGATCAGCAGCGGCGAGAGCGGCACCAGCAGCACGACCCCCGCCACGGTGACGTTGGCCGGCACGGCCATGTTGCCGGTGCCGCGGATCACGGCCGCGAGCGAATTGAACATCCACACCAGCACCGCCCCCGCGAACACCCAGTGCGAGTAGGTCAGCGCTGCGTCGAGCGCCGCGCCGCTGCCGCCCATCGCGGCGTACAGCGCGCGACCGCCCAGCCACAGCCCCAGCGTGAAGGCGATGCCGAAGCCCAGCGCGACGGCCACCGCCTGCCACACCAGGGCCTGCGCGTCCTCGCGGCGGCCGGCCCCGAGGGCACGCGCCACCGCCGAGGCGATGCCGCCGCCCATCGCACCGGCGGAGGTCATCTGCATCAGCATCACGATCGGGAACACCAGCGCCATGCCGGCCAGGGCATCGGTGCCGAGCTTGCCGACGAACCAGGTCTCGATGAGGCCCACGGCCGCCTGCGCCACCATGACGAGCACGTTGGGCGCCGCCATGCGCAGCAGCGTGGGCACGATCGGGTCGTGCAGCAGGCGCTGCGTGCGGGGGTCGAGCGGCGCGTTCATGCGCGGGCCTGTGCGACGGCCATGCCGCCCTGGGCGGCCGGCGCGGCCGGCTTGTCCACCGGCACCGCGGGCCGGCGGATCGTGAGCACCAGCAGTGCCGCCAGCAGGCAGGCGCCCCCCGCCACATAGAGCGCCGGGGTGTAGGTGAGCAGCAGCGTGCGCGACATGCCGGCGCCCCAGGCCGCCGTCGCGGCGCCCAGCTGGTGGGCCGCGAACACCCAACCGAACACCATGCCGGCCTTCTGCGGGCCGAAGGTCGCGCCGGCCAGCTTGACCGTGGGCGGCACCGTGGCGATCCAGTCGAGGCCGTAGAACATGGCGAACACGCCCAGCCCGACGAGCGAGAAGCCCGAGTGCGGCAGCCAGAACAGCGAGAGCCCGCGCAGCCCGTAGTACCAGAAGAGCAGCTTGCGGTTGTCGTAGCGGTCCGACAGCCAGCCGGACAGCACCGTCCCGACGAAGTCGAAGGCGCCCATCGCGGCCAGCACCGACGCGGCGGGCACCGGCCCCAGGCCGTTGTCGCCGCACAGCGAGATGAAGTGCGTCTGCACCAGGCCGTTGGTGCTGAGCCCGCAGATGAAGAAGGTGCCGGCCAGGATCCAGAAGGTGCGGTGCTGCGCCGCCTCGGCGAGCACGCGGAAGGGCGTGGCGAAGCCCAGGCGCGTGATCGCGGCCTGCGCAGGCGGCGCCGTCGCCGGCGTCTCGCCGTAGGGCAGCAGTCCCACGTCGGCGGGCCGGTCGCGCATGAGCCACAGCGCGAGCATGGCGATCAGGAATGCGCCCACGACGATGGGCACGACGGCGGAGCGCCACCCCCAGTGCTCGATCATCCAGGCCGCCACCGGCAGGAAGGCCAGTTGCCCCGTGGCGGAGCTCGCCGTGAGCAGGCCGATGACCAGCCCCCGCCTGGCGTTGAACCAGCGGTTGGCGACCACCGCGCCGAGCACCATCGCCGTCATGCCGGTGCCCAGGCCCAGCATCAAGCTCCAGAGCACGAACAGCTGCCACAGCTGGTTGGCCGTGGTGACCAGCGCCATCGCGCCGCCGACCAGCGCCAGGCCGCACACCATGACCCGCCGCAGGCCGAAGCGCTCCATCAGCACCGCCGCGAAAGGCCCCATCAGCCCGAAGAGCGCGAAGCGCAGGGCGAGCGAGGAGGAAATCTGCTCCGTCGTCCAGCCGAACTCCTCGCCCAGCGGCTTGAGCATGGCGCCCGGCAGGCCCAGTGCGGCCGCCATGGTGAGCATGGTGAGGAAGGTGACGGCGGCCACCAGCCAGCCGTAGTGGATGCCTCGGGCTTGCAGCCAGGCGGAGACGCGTGTGGCGGACATCGGGATTCCAGTGGGTCGATGAAGTCGGGGTGGTGGCCGGGCGCGACGCTCAACCGGCGGCGTCGTCGGCCTCGCCGGGCGCGAGCACGTCCAGCGCGTCGTCTATCAGGGCATGCAGCTGGGCCACGCGGACCAGCCCGAGCCGCTCGTTGAGCGAGCGCTGGGCCTGCTGCCACAGGGCGCGCGCCTCGTCGCGCTTGGCACGCCCGGCCGGCGTGATGCGAATCAGGCGGCTGCGGGCGTCGGCGCCCTCACCCACCTCGACCCAGCCTTCCGTGATCAGCGGCTTGAGGTTGCGCGTGAGCGTCGATGCGTCGAGGTTCATGCGCGCAGCGAGGTCGACCGGCCGCACCGGGCCCGCGGCCATGGCGTGGGACAGCAGCGAGTACTGCGAGGTCTTGAGGCCGCTGGCGGCCACGTGGGCGTCGTAGTGCCGCGAGACCACCCGGCTGAGCTGGCGCAGCTTGAAACTCGTGCAGCCCTTGGGCTTTGCGATAGCATCCATGCCGATCATTGTAGCTGCAATGATTGCATATGCAACCTTCAAGTCATCCAGAGAGGACCGCACCTTGACCCCGACGAATCCCGAAGACGTGTTGAAGACCTGGCTCGCCGAGGAGGCCGACATCGTGGCCCGGCTCGACGCCGGCCCGGGCCCGGGGCTCGCCCGGCCCGAACAGATCGCCGGCAAGACCGGCCTGCAGGTCATGGAAGCGATGCTCCGCGGCGAACTGCCCTATGCCGAGATCGCCAAGACGCTCGACTTCACCATCGTCGAGGTCGGCCCGGGCAAGGCTGTGTTCCAGGGCACGCCGCTGCAGCGCCACCTCAACCCGCTGGGCACCGTGCACGGCGGCTGGTTCGCCACCCTGCTCGATTCGGCGCTGGGCTGCGCCGTGCACACCATGATGCCGCCGGGCCGCGGCTACACCACGGCCGAGCTGGGCGTAAACCTCGTCAAGGCGATCACGCCCAAGGTGCCGCGCGTGCGCGCCGAAGGCCGCGTGATCCACTGCGGCCGGCAGCTCGCCACGGCCGAGGCGCGGCTGGTCGGCCCGGACGGCACGCTGTACGCCCACGCGACAACCACCTGCCTGGTGTTCGACGTGCCGGCGAAGCGCTGAGCGGAAGAGAGCTTCAACCCCACGCGTTCAGGGTTCATCGGGCCGAGGGCGGCAGCGCGTCGTTGACAATGATTCTCAACCAGCAGCACGCTGGGCCGGCGCCCGCCGGCACAAGAGATCCCAGTCGACGTCCGGAGGAGTTGCCATGTCCCTGTTGTCCCGTCCGCGCCGGAAGGCGTGCGCCTTCGCCCTTGCAGCCGCCGGCCTGGTGGCTGCTGCCCTGCCCGCCCATGCCCAGGGCGAGCTGACGCTCTACACCACCCGCGAGCCGGGCCTGATCCAGCCGCTGATCGCGGCCTTCAGTGCGCAGACGCAGATCAAGGTGAACACGGTGTTCGTGAAGGACGGGCTGCTCGAGCGCGTGAAGGCCGAGGGCGCCCGATCGCCCGCGGACGTGCTGATGACGGTGGACGTGGGCAACCTGCTCGACCTGGTCGAAGGTGGCGTGACGCAGCCGGTGAAGTCGGCGGCGCTCGAATCGGCGATTCCCGCCAACCTGCGCGGTGCCGACGGCCAGTGGTTCTCGCTGTCGATGCGCGCGCGCGTGCTCTACGCCGACAAGAACCTCAAGCTCGCGAACTTCCGCTACGAGGACCTCGCCGACCCCAAGTACAAGGGCAAGGTCTGCATCCGCGCCGGCCAGCACCCGTACAACACGGCGTTGGTGGCGGCGCTGATCGCGCACGACGGCGAGGCGCAGGCCGAGCAATGGCTGCGCGGCGTGAAGAACAACCTGGCGCGCAAGGCCACGGGCGGCGACCGCGACGTGGCGCGCGACATCCTCGGCGGCATCTGCGACGTGGGCCTGGCCAACTCCTACTACGTGGGCCAGATGAAGGGCTCCAAGGAAGGCAGCGACGCCCGCAAGTGGGGCGACGCGATCAAGGTCGTCCGGCCGACCTTCGCCAAGGGGGGCGGCACGCACGTCAACATCAGCGGCGCGTCCGTCGCGAAGAGCGCACCGAACCGCGACAACGCGGTGAAGCTGCTCGAGTTCCTGGTGTCGGAGCCGGCGCAGCAGCTCTATGCGCAGGCCAACTACGAATACCCGGTGCGCAAGGGCGTGTCGCTCGACCCGATCATCGGCCAGACCATCGGCGAGCTGAAGGTCGATCCGCTGCCGCTGGTGGAGATCGCCAAGTACCGCAAGCAGGCCAGCGCGCTGGTCGACAAGGTCGGCTTCGACAGGTAAGTGTTCCAACCCCCATGCCGCTTCGCGGCTCCCCCTTCTGCTGCGCGAAGGGGGCGCACCCGGTGGCCTGAGGGCTTCGCTTCGCTCGCCGGCCGCATGACGCTTATGAGTCGCCACCACTGCGCGAAAACCTGATGCGGATCGCTCGCGGGCCAGGCCTGCGCAACGTGGGCCCACTCTGGAGCGCCGCCGCCATCGCGGTGGCGCTGGGCGTGCTCGCGCCCGTGCTCTCGCTGGCCTGGCTGGCGGCGGGTGCCGACCTCTCGCACTGGGCGCACCTCGCGCAGCACGTGCTGCCGCAGGCGGCGCTGAACACGGCACTGCTGCTGGCAGGGGTCGGCGCACTGGTGCTGGTGATCGGCACCGGCTGCGCCTGGCTGGTGTCGAGCTGCGACTTCCCCGGCCGGCGGGTGCTGAACTGGGCACTGCTGCTGCCGCTGGCCATGCCGACCTACATCGTGGCCTTCGCCTACCTCGACCTGCTGCACCCCATCGGCCCGGTGCAGAGCGCGCTGCGATGGGTGCTGGGCTACGACAGCCCGCGCGAGTTCCGCCTGCCCGACCTGCGCTCGATGGGCGGCGCGGTGTGCGTGCTGGGCATCGTGCTCTACCCCTACGTCTACCTCACGGCGCGCGCCATGTTCATGACCCAGCCCGCGCATCTGCTGGAGGCGGCGCGCTCGCTCGGCGAAGGCCGCTGGGGCGCCTTCCGCCGCGTCGCCTTGCCGCTGGCGAGGCCGGCGCTGGCGGTGGGCCTGAGCCTGGCGCTGCTGGAGACGCTCAACGACATCGGCGCGTCGGAGTTCCTGGGCGTGAACACCTTGACGGTCGCCATCTACACGACCTGGATCACGCGCTCCGACCTGGCCGGCGCGGCGCAGATCGCCTGCGCCATGCTCGCGGTGGTCGTGCTGCTCGTGGTGCTGGAGCAGCATGGCCGCCGCCGCCAACGCTTCGGCTCCGCGCAGCGCATGCGGGCCATGGCACCGAGGCGGCTGCACGGCACGCGGGCCTGGGCGGCCACCGCCGCTGCCAGCCTGCCCGTGCTGCTGGGCTTCGTGGCGCCCGCGGCCTACCTGGTGGCCGAGACGATCAAGCGCCTGCGCCTGGGCCAGGGCATCTCCAGCGGCCTGTGGACCAGCCTGGGCAACACGGTGGCGCTGGCGCTGGGCGTGACCACCGCCGCCGTGCTGGCCGGGCTGCTGGTGGCCTGGGCGGTGCGCCAAGGTGCCGCGAGCACGCGGCCCGCCCGCTGGCTGGCGCGGCTGGCCAGCCTGGGTTACGCCCTGCCGGGCACGGTGCTGGCCATCGGCCTGCTGTCGCCCGCGCTGGCGCTGGACGCCGGCGTGGCGTCCGCGCTGGGCCTGCCCGGCCTGCCGCTGATGGGCCTGGGCGTGGTGCTGGTGGTCGCCTGCACGATCCGTTTCCTGGCGATGCCGGTGGGCGGCATCGATGCGGGGCTGGCGCGCATCCCGCCGGCGCTGGAGCAGGCCGCGCGCTCGCTGGGCGAAGGCACGCTGGGCGCCCTGCGGCGCGTGCACCTGCCGCTGCTGCGCCCGGCGATCGCCGCCAGCGCCCTGCTCGTCTTCGTCGATGCGATGAAGGAACTGCCCGCCACCCTGCTGCTGCGCCCCGCCAACTTCGACACGCTGGCCACCTGGCTCTACGCCGAGGCCGCGCGCGGCACCTACGAGGAAGGCGCCATCGCCGCGCTCGCCATCGTGCTGGCCGGCCTGCTGCCGGTGGTCTGGCTGGCGCGCACGCAGCTCGACGCCGGCAGCGTCGAATCGACCGTGGGGGTGCCGGCATGACCCGGGCCCTCGACATCCGCGGCCTGCGCCTGGGCTACGACACGCCGCGCGGCCTGCACACGGTGGTCGACGGCTTCGAGCTGCACCTGGCGGCCGGCCGCATCGGCTGCCTGCTCGGGCCCTCGGGCTGCGGCAAGACCACGGTGCTGCGCGCCATCGCCGGCTTCGAGCCCGCGCGCGCGGGCGAGATCCGCCTCGGCGAGCGCCTGCTGTCCTCGGCCGACACGCACCTGCCGCCGGAGGCGCGGCAGATCGGGCTGATGTTCCAGGAGTACGCGCTGTTCCCGCACCTGTCGGCGGCCGGCAACGTGGCCTTCGGGCTGCGGCGCTGGGCGCGCGCCGACCGCGAGGCCCGCGTGCGCGAGATGCTCACGCTGGTCGGCCTGCCCGAGATGGCGGCGCGCTTTCCGCACGAGCTGTCGGGCGGGCAGCAGCAGCGCGTGGCGCTGGCCCGCGCCTTGGCGCCAGCGCCGGCGCTGATCCTGCTCGACGAGCCCTTCTCCAACCTGGACGGCGCCACCCGCGAGCGCCTGACGGTCGAGGTGCGCGACATCCTGCACGCTGCTGGGCAGACGGCGATCCTGGTCACGCACCACGCGGCCGAAGCGCAGACCATGGCCGACCACACCGGGCTGATGCACGGCGGGCGCCTGGTGCAATGGACCGACGCGGCGCCCCGGTGATCGGGCGCCGCTGCGCACGAGCCCGCAGCGCAGGGCACACTGCGGGCTTTCCGCTTCCCACGAGAACGCCATGCGACTCCTCCACACCATGCTGCGCGTCGGCAACCTCCAGCGCTCGATCGACTTCTACACGAAGGTGCTGGGCATGACCCTGCTGCGCACCAGCGAGAACCCTGAGTACAAGTACAGCCTGGCCTTCGTCGGCTACGGCGAAGGCAACCCGGCGCAGGCCGAGATCGAGCTCACCTACAACTGGGGCACCGAGAGCTACGAGATGGGCACCGCCTACGGCCACATCGCCCTGGGCGTGCCCGACGCGTACGCGGCCTGCGAGAAGATCAAGGCCGCCGGCGGCAACGTCACGCGCGAGGCCGGCCCGGTGAAGGGCGGCACCACCGTCATTGCCTTCGTGACCGACCCCGACGGCTACAAGATCGAGCTCATCCAGCGCGCGGACGACGCCGGCAGCGGCCAGGGCCTACGCTGATCCGGTGGCGAGGCCGGCGATCGACCGGACCGCGCACCTCGCCTAGCTGCGGCCGTTGGAGCGCGCTGCCCATTCCCTCGCCAGCAGGCCGTAGAAGGCAGCATCCAAAATGCGGCCGTTCACGGACCAGCGTTCGCGCAGCAGGCCCTCGCGACGGAACCCGAGCCGCTCCAGCGCGCGGGCTGCCGCCGCGTTGCCCGCGTTGATCTCGGCCTCGACGCGGCGCAGATGCAGCCTGTCGAAGCCGTAGGCCAGCAACGCGCCGGCCGCCTCGTGCAGGTAGCCGCAGCCCCATGCGCCGGGGGCCAGCGCGAAACCCAGCTCGGCGCGGCCGGCCTGCAAGTCGACGGCGAACAGCAGGCACTCCCCGATCAGGCGCGACGGGTCGCCCTGGTAGATGCCCAAGGTGATCGATTCGCCCTCGGCGAGCGCACGCTGCTCGTCGACGATGAATTCGCGCGCATGCGCGACGTCGGGCCACGCCGGAGTGTCCCAGTAGCGCAGGACCTCGGGGTCGGTCAGGATGGCGTGGAGAGCCTCGGCATCGGCCGGCCGCATCGGCCGCAGTTGCAGGCGCGCCGTCTGCAGGACATGCGGCGCGGGAAACGCAGGCCCGGGCACAGAGCGCGGGGCCCCAGTCGTGTCGAGCTCGGGCGATTTGGGCTGCAAAAGACCGAACTCAGGCCGACGCGCCGAGGATCAGCTGGGTCTGCGTGACCACGGCGCACAGCCGGCCGTCGGCGTTCGTGACCGAGGTCTGCCAGACGTGCGTGGTGCGGCCGCGGTGCAACGCGATGCTCTCGCCCCGCACGCGCGTGCCGACCTTCGCGCCGGCGATGAACTTGGTGCTGGAGTCGGTGGTGGTCGTGCGCTGGCCGGCACCCAGGTTGACGACGGTGCCCACCGCGCCCAGCGTGTCGGCGAAGGCCATGTAGGCACCGCCGTGCAGGATGCCGCCGCTGGTGCACAGGTCCGGACGCACCTCCAGTTCGGCGACGACGCGCTCCGGCGCCACCTCGAGCAGCCGCACGCCCATGAGGCCCGGGAAAAGCGGTTCGAGCAGGGTCTGCAGCTGGTCGGCGGTCATGCGGTTCTCCTGGGAGTGCCGGAAAGCAAGCGGCAGTTCAGCAGCCCAGCCGCTCGGCCAGCGCCACGATGTCGCGCACGTGCAGCGAGTTCTCGGCCCGCGGCGACACGTCCTTGGGCTGGGCGGCGCCGAACTCCAGCGGCCGTTCGATGTAGCCGGTGGCCAGGCCGCACACGCGCGCGGCCGCCAGGTCGTCGTGGTGGGCGGCGGCCAGCATCACCTCGCTGGGCGCCACGTCGAACACGGTCGCCACGCCGAGGTAGGTGCGCGGGTCGGGCTTGTAGGCCTTGAAGACCTCGGCCGAGAGGATGCAGTCCCAGGGCAGGCCGCCGCGCTTGGCCATCTCGGTCAGCAGGCCGATGTTGCCGTTGGACAGCGTGCAGATCGTGTACTTGCGCTTGAGCCGGGTGAGCCCCTCGACCGCATCGGGCCAGGGCGGCAGCCGGTGCCAGGCGGTGTTCAGCTGCTGCACGCCAGCGCCGTCGAGCCGCCCCTCGGCGCCGAAGTCGCGCAGCACGCCGTCGAGGATGCCGCGGTGCAACTCGTCGAGCAGGGTGAAGCCGCCCTCGCCGCTCGCGATGCGCGCCATGACGCGGCGCATGGCCGGCTGGTAGCCCGCGCGCCAGGCCAGGGCGAAAGCGCTGCCGTCGACGCCGGGCAAGGCGCGCTCCACCTCGGCGGCGATGCCGCCGTGCCAGTCGACGACGGTGCCGAAGACGTCGAAGGCGATGACTTTCAGGGAAGCGGGGTCGAAATCGGTGTCCATGGTCTCGCTGTCATTGTTCTTGATGTCTTGCCGCACCGCCCGAGCGGGCGCAGCAGCCCGGTCCGGCTCGAGACGCGTCAGCGCGCGAGCTGGCTGGCCTCGCGCGCCAGCACCTCGATGCGGCCCCAGTCCTTGGCCGCGATGGCCTCGGTCGGCACGATCCACGAGCCGCCGACGCAGGCCACGTTGGCCAGCGCCAGGAAGTCGGCCGCGTTGCCCGCGTGGACGCCACCCGTGGGGCAGAACTTCACCTCGCCGAAAGGGCCCTGCCAGGCCTTGAGCATGTTGATGCCGCCGGCCTGCACAGCGGGGAAGAACTTCAGCTCGGTGTAGCCGTCCTCCTGGGCCAGCATGATCTCGCTGCCCGTGGCCACCCCCGGCAGCAGCGGCAGGCCGAGGTCGTGGCAGGCCTTGCCCACCGAGCGCGTGTAGCCCGGGCTGACGCCGAAGCGCGCGCCCGCCAGGGCCGAGGCCTGCGCGTCGGCCGCGCTGCGGATGGTGCCGGCGCCGGCCACGGCTTCGGGCACCTCCTTGGCGATGGCCTCGATGCATTCCAGCGCCTCGCGCGTGCGCAGGGTCACCTCCAGCATGCGGATGCCGCCGGCGACCAGCGCACGCGCCAGCGGCACCGCGTCCTTCACGTCGTGCAGCACGATCACGGGGATCACGGGGGCGTCGCGCATCACGTCCAGCGCGGTCAGGGGTTCGGTCATCGGGAGACTCCAGAGAAATGCAGGAAAGGGGCGCGCCAAGCAGGCGCGCGGCGCCGCGGGCCGAGGCTGGCACGATAAAGCAAAGCGCGGCGCGAAGCGAACGCAGGCTGCGTCACAGCCAGGTGCAGGCGCCCTCCTCGGCCGCCAGCGCGTTGCGCCGCATGCCGGCGAACAGCTCGCGGCCCAGGCCGTGGCCGTCCTCGATGCGCTGGGCATCGGACAGGGTGGCCAGCGGGCGCGCCGCCCATTCGGCCTCGGGCACCAGCACGGCCAGCGTGCCGGCCACCGCGTCGAGGCGGACGAGGTCGCCGTCGCGCACCTTCGCCAGCGGCCCGCCCGCGGCGGCCTCGGGCGAGACGTGGATGGCGGCAGGCACCTTGCCCGAGGCGCCGCTCATGCGCCCGTCGGTCACCAGCGCCACCTTGAAACCCTTGCCCTGCAGCACCGACAGCGGCGGCGTGAGCTTGTGCAGCTCGGGCATGCCGTTGGCCTGCGGGCCCTGCCAGCGCACCACGCAGACCACGTCGCGCTCCAGTTCGCCGGCGGCGAAGGCCTTCTGCAGCGCGCCCTGCGAATCGAAGACGCGCGCCGGCGCCTCGATCACATGGCGGTCGTCGGGCACCGACGACACCTTGATCACGCTGCGACCCAGGTTGCCCTGCAGCAGCTTGAGGCCGCCCGTCGGGCTGAAGGGCTTCGTGGCCGGTCGCGTCACGGTGTCGTTGTTCGACACGGCGCGCTGCCACTGCAAGGCGCCGTCGGCGCCCATCGACGGCACGCCCGACCACTCGGCGATGCCGCCGGCGCGCACGGTGCCCACGTCGGCATGCATGAGGCCGGCGCCGAGCAGCTCGCCGATCACATGCCCCGGACCGCCGGCGCTCTGGAACTCGTTCACGTCGGCCGTGCCGTTGGGGTACACGCGGGTGAGCAGCGGCACCACCTCCGACAGCTGCGAGAAGTCGTCCCAGTCGATGAGGATGCCCGCGGCGCGCGCCACGGCCACCCAGTGGATCAGGTGGTTGGTGGAGCCGCCGGTGGCCAGCAGCGCGGCCATCGCGTTGACGATGCAGCGCTCGTCGACCATCTCGCCGATGGCGGGCACAGCGTAGGGCTGGCCCGAGGCCTTGCCCAGGACCGTGCGCACCGCCTCGCGCGTGAGCGTCTCGCGCATCGCGTCGCCCGGCTGGATGAACGCGGTGCCCGGCACGTGCAGGCCCATCGCCTCCAGCAGCATCTGGTTGCTGTTGGCGGTGCCGTAGAAGGTGCAGGTGCCCTCGCCGTGGTAGGCGGCCATCTCGGCGTCGAGCAGGCCCTGCCGGCCGACGAGGCCCTGCGCCGCCTGCTCGCGCACCTTGGACTTGGCGCTGTTCGACAGCCCCGAGGGCATCGGCCCCGCGGGCACGAAGACCATCGGCAGGTGGCCGAAATGCAGCGCGCCGATCAGCAGGCCCGGCACGATCTTGTCGCACACGCCCAGCATCAGCGCGGCGTCGAACATGTCGTGCGTGAGGGCGACGGCGGTGCCCATGGCGATCACGTCGCGGCTGAAGAGCGACAGCTCCATGCCCGGCGTGCCCTGCGTCACGCCGTCGCACATGGCGGGCACGCCGCCGGCCACCTGGGCCGTGGCGCCGAGGCGCCGCGCCTCGTGCTTGATGATGTCGGGATAGCCCTGGAAGGGCGCGTGGGCCGACAGCATGTCGTTGAAGGCCGTGACGATGCCGATGTTGGGCGCGCGCTCGGCCACGATGCGCAGCTTGTCGTTGGCGGGCACGCCGGCCACGGCGTGCGCCACGTTGGCGCAGCCCATGCGGTCGGAGCCGCGGTCGCGCCGGCGCAGGGCCTGCAGGCGCGCGAGGTAGTCGGCGCGCAGGTCACGGCTGCGTGCACGGATGCGCTCGGTGACGGCGAGCAGCGTGGGATGGATCGTGGTCATGGCAGGGACGGGTGCGTGGGGGATGGCAGCGGGCGCGCAGGGCGCGGCATCGGTCGAAAGATCATGGCCGCCCTCGGTCCGCCGGCGGCGTGAGACAACGGCACGAAGCATGCCAGCGTGCGCGCCGCGGGCCGATACCTTCTTGCATCCGGCCCATGCCATGGGCTGCGTCGGCAACGGCGGCCCGGCGGCGCACGCGGGCGCGGCCTCTCAGGCGCCGGGCTCGGCGATCGGCTCGATGCGGCCCATCAGGAACACGAAGGCGCAGATGCCGACCACCAGGATCGCGCCGGCCAGCAGGAAGGCGTTCACGAAGGAGCCGGTGGCGCCGACGATGAAGCCGGTGGCGATGGGGGCCGCCGCGCCCATGAGGTTGTTGCCGAAGTTCATCAGCCCGCCCACGGTGCCGACGCCGCCCTTGGGCGCGATCAGCGAGGGCAGCGACCAGCTCACCGGCGCCGCCGCGGCCAACCCGCCCAGCGCGATGGAGATCCACACGATGGCCCAGACCGGGTCGGTGGTCTGCGTGGCGCCGAACACCGCCAGCCCCAGCACCATGCCGCACACCAGCACCGTCTTGCGCACCTTCGACTCCTCGTGGCCCTTGGCGATCAGGTGGTCGATGAGCCAGCCGCCGACGAACAGGTCGGTCAGCGTGGCCACCATCCAGGGGATGGCCGCGAAGCCGGCCGACTTGAGGATGCTCATGTGCATCGCCTGCACCAGGTAGCCCGGCAGCCAGGTCAGGAACAGGTAGAAGGAGTAGCCGTAGGCGGCGAAACCCAGCATCAGGCCCCAGACCTTGGGCTGGCGCAGCAGGTAGCCCAGCATGCCGCTGGCGCCGCCGGCCGGTGCGCCTTCGGGGGTCGCGCCGCCCTCGACGATGTAGCGGCGCTCGGCGGCGCTGAGCTTCTCGTCCGCACTGGGGTCGCGGTAGATCAGCAGGAAGGCGAAGAAGTACAGGAAGCTCAGCGCCGCGCAGACGCCGAAGCCCCAGCGCCAGCCGAAGCCCACCACCACGAAGGCCACCAGCGGCACGCCGATCACGTTCGAGAACTTGGCCGCGGCGTCGAAGATGGCCGTGGCCAGGGCCCGCTCGCCGCGCGGGAACCAGTAGCCCGTGGCCTTGGAACTGACCATGAAGCCCGGCGCCTCGGCGATGCCCAGCAGCATGCGCGCCGCGAAGATGCCGGCCCAGCCGCCGGCCAGGGCCGTCAGCGTGGAGGCGATGCCCCAGGCCAGCGCGCCCCAGCGGCCGATGCGCGTCGGGCCGTAGCGGTCCAGCAGCATGCCGGCAGGCACCTGCAGCAATGCGTAAGTCCAGAAGAAGGCCGAGAGGAAGAAGCCGATCTGCTCGGGCGTGAGGTGGAACTCCGCCTGGATCTGCGGCGCCGCGACCGAGAGGCTGAGCCGGTCGAAGTAATTGACCAGCACGCCTGCGCCGAGCAGGCCGCCGATGCGCCAACGCCGGCCGGGCACGCGGCCCTGCGGCACCGCCGAGGCGGCATTCGGTGCGGTCGAGGAGGATGTTGTCGTCATGGTGTCTCCGTCGAGGGGATCAAGGAAAGGAAGGCCGATCAGGCGGCGCGCTCGGGCGGCAGTGCCAGCCCGTCGCGCACCCGGGCCACGGACTGCGCCAGCGGCGCCGTGGCCTGCACCGTCACCACGCCCGCCTCGCCCTCGGGCGATTCGAGCGTCTGGAACTGGCTGTCCACCAGGCTGGCAGGAAAGATGTGCACCGCCTCGCGGGCCTGCACGCGGGCCACGGCCTCGTCGCGGCCGATCTGCATGAAGACGAAGCGCAGGCCGGGGACCGCGGCGCGAAGCAGCTCGCGGTAGTTGCGCTTGAGGGCCGAGCAGGTGAGCACCGCGCCGCCGTGGCGGGCCGCCAGTTCCTCGCCCAGGCGCGCCAGCCAGCCGGCGCGGTCGGCATCGGTCAGGGGCGTGCCGCTCCTCATCTTGCGGATGTTGGCGTCGGGGTGGAAGTCGTCGCCCTCGATCAGCGGAAGGCCCAGGTCGCTCGCAAGGGCCTGGCCCAGGCTGGACTTGCCGCAGCCCGACACGCCCATGATGACGAACCAGACGGCTGGCGAATTCGGCTTCTGCATGCTGTCTCCTTGGATAGCGCTATCTTTTACGGGAAAAATCGATGTCGGACGGCAGGACAGCGCAGTCCTCCACCGATATCGCCAACCGTCTGCCGGTCGTGGGCCGGGTCCGGGCTTACCCGCTGGTTGGATAGCGCTATCCTAAAAGATACTCGGATCGACCCACTGAGGGTTTTCCCCATCCAGTCCATGAATCCCGAGCTTCCCCGTCGGCGCCGCAGCGGGCGCGTGACGCTGGCCGAGGTGGCCCGCGCCGCCGGCGTGAGCCCCATCACCGTCTCGCGCGCGCTGCGCGGCGAGCGTGCCGTGGCGCCCGAACTCGTGGCCCGCGCCCGGGCCGCCGCGGACGCTCTGGGCTATGTGCCCGACCCGGCGGCGCGCGCTCTCGCCTCGCACCGCAGCACGCATGTGGCGGTGCTGATCCCGCTGCTGAGCAACACCCTGTTCGTCGACCTGCTCGAAGCGCTGCAGCGCACGCTGCGCGTCCATGGCTACCAGACCCTGATCGGCATCACGCACTACGACCCGCGCGAAGAGGAGCAACTGCTGCGCGAGCAGATGGCGCACCGCCCCGCGGGCCTGGTCGTGACCGGCTTCGAGCGCAGCGAGGAAACGCGCGCCCTGATCCAGGCCAGCGGCGTGCCCTGCGTGCATGTGATGGAGACGAGCCGCGCGCCGGGCGTGCACTGCGTCGGCTTCTCGCAGCAGGACGCCGGGTATGCATTGACGCAGCATCTGCTGGCGGGCGGCGCGCGCCGCATCGCCTTCGCCGCCGCCCAGCTCGATGCCCGGGTGATGCAGCGCGCCGAGGGCTACCGCCAGGCCCTGCGCGAAGCCGGCTGCTACGACGCCGCGCTGGAGATGCTGCGGCCCGAGCCCTCGTCCATCGCCCTGGGTGCCCGGATGTTCGCGCGGCTGATGGGCGAATCGGCGCCCGAAGCGATCTTTTTCTGCAACGACGACCTGGCGCAGGGTGCACTGATGGCGGCGCCGAGGCTGGGCATCTCGGTGCCCGCGCAGGTGGCGGTGGCCGGCTTCAACGACCTGCCGGGCAGCGACCAGCTCATGCCCAGCCTGACCAGCGTGCGCACGCCGCGCGAGGCGATCGGCGAAGAGGCGGCCAAGATGCTGCTGCGCCTGATGCGCAGCGACCCGGTGCCGCGGCCCTGCGTGGAACTCGCGTGGCACCTGGTGGTGCGCGAAAGCACCGCGGCCGCATCCGCGCCCTGAAGCAGAACGCCCGGCCGGGGCCGGGCGTCGTGGGTCGAGCGGGGTCGATGAACGGCGCGGCGCGCCGGCTCAGTCGACCAGCTTGACCTCGACCCGGCGGGCCTCGGCGTTGTTGCCGCTGCCGGCGGTGACGGCGGGCTTCTCGAGCGCCACCTTGTCGGCCGGCACGCCCAGGCCGGTGAGCACGTCGCGCACGGTCTGGGCGCGTTGCTTGGCCAGTTCCTCGTTCTTGGCGGGGTCGCCCGTCGTGTCGTGGAAGCCCGAGACCAGCGCCTTGCGGCCGTTCTGCACGCCCTGGATCACCAGCGCCAGCGCTTCGGCGGCGCCGGGCGCGATGTCGGCGCTGCCGGTGGCAAAGTAGAAGTTCACCACGCCCTGGCCCACGCGGATGCTCGCGCCGTCCGGGATGACCACGACGACGGTTTCGGTGACCACGGCCACGGTCGGGGCCGGGGCGGTCGCCGCAACGGGTGTGCGGGGGGCGTGCGACAGGCCGTACTTGTAGACGACGACGCCCACCACGGTCATGACGACCAGCGCGATCAGCGCAAAGAGAAAGCCGAGCGCAAAACGCTGTTGATCGTCGTCATCCGCACGCGTGGACATCGGGTGGTCTCCCAGGGAAAGAGGTCGGTAAATAATCGGTTCGTGAACCATGACGCCGAAATTGTAGGTGGCGCCGGCCTGGGCCCTCCCGGCCTGGACCCCTTGCCCACCCCGCTGCGCGATCCCAAGCCCCTGCTGGACCGGGTCATTCACGAATGGGGCGGGCACCAGGACCTCTGGCTCTTCGGCTACGGCTCGCTGATCTGGAAGCCCGAGTTCGACTTCGTCGAGCGCCGCCCGGCCCGCGTGCACGGCTGGCACCGGGCGCTCAAGATGTGGAGCCGCGTCAACCGCGGCAGCGTGCAGAACCCCGGCCTGGTCTTCGGCCTGCTGACCGGCGGCAGTTGCCAGGGCATGGCCTTCCGCATCCCGGCCGCCGACGTGCTGGAGGTCCTGGGACGCCTGTGGCTGCGCGAGATGCCCACCGGCGTGTACGACCCGCGCTGGCTCACCTGCACCACGCCCGGCGGTGCGGTGCGCGCACTGGCCTTCACGCTCTCGCGCAAGAGCCCCAACTTCACCGGCAACCTGCCCGAGGCGCGTTACCGCGAGATCTTCGCCAGCGCCGTGGGGCGCTACGGCAGCTCGCTCGACTACGCGCGGCAGACGCTGCTGGAGCTCAAGCGCCACCACATCCACGACGCCGCCCTGGCGCGCCTGCTGCGGCTGGCCGAGATCACGGCCTCGGCTGACGCTGCGGCAGCGGCGGCCACCGCTACCCTGTCACCCACCGCGACCGGCGATGGCCGGGCGCCCACCCGACCCTCCAACGAAGGAAGCTGACATGAACAAGCACACATTCGCCGTCGCCGGCGCCGCCGTCCTCGCCTGCGCCGCCCTCTCGGCCTGCGGCAGCATGGGCATGGGCCGCGCCACGGCCACCGCCAACCTCGCGCCCACCGGCGCCATCAATCCGAATCCGACGGCCGGCAAGGTGACGTTCACCGCCCTCGACCATGGCGTGCGCGTCGCCGGCGAAGTGCGCGGCCTGACGGCCGGCGAGCACGGCTTCCACATCCACGAGAAGGGCGACTGCGGCGACAACGCCAACGCCTCGGGCGGCCACTTCAACCCGGCCGGCGGCACGCACGGCAAGTTCGGCGCCGCCGGCAGCCATGCGGGCGAACTGCCCAGCCTGGTGGCGGGCGCCGACGGCGTGGCGCGCTTCAGCGTCGACGTGCATTCGATTTCTCTGGCCGACGGCGCGGCCAACAACGTCGTCGGGCGCGCGCTGGTGGTCCACCGCGATCGCGACGACTACACCAGCCAGCCCGCCGGCAACTCCGGCCCGCGCATCGCCTGCGCCGTGATTGCCCGCTGAGCCTTGCGCCTAGGCGGTCTCGCGCAGGCCGCCGGCGCTGCGCTCGCGGCTGAGCATCCGACCGGCGCGGGCCATGAGCGCTGCGGCGCCTTCGCGGTAGGTCAGCGCACCGTTCACGTAGACCGCCTCGACGCCTTCGCTCGCCAGCTCGGGCTGCGCATAGGTGGCCCTGTCGCGGATGCGCTCGGGATCGAACACCACCACATCCGCATGGTGGCCCGCGCGCAGCAGGCCGCGCTCGGCAATGCGGAAATTGCGGGCCGTCAGGCCCGTCATCTTGTGGATGGCCTGCTCCAGCGTGAACAGGTTGCGTCCGCGCCAGTAGCGCGCCAGCACGCGCGGGAATGCGCCCCACAGCCGGGGATGCGGATGCCGGTCGTGCGGCAGCCCGTCCGAGCCGATCATCGAGCGCGGATGGGCCATCACCCGCTCCACGTCGTCCTCCCGCATCTGGAAGTAGCAGGCGCCGCCCGGCTTGAGCCGCAAGGCGGCGCTCTGCGGGTCCACGCCCCATTCGGCGGCGATGTCGGCCAGCATGCGGCCGCCCGCCTCGGGATGCGGTTCGCTCCACGTGATGAGCACCTCGATCACCCCGTCCACCAGGTCCTCGCGCAGCACGGTGGAGCCGGCGACGTACGGGTACACGTCCATGGCGATGGGCTGGCGCTCGCCCAGGCGGTCGACCAGGGGCAGCGTCTCTTCGGTGCGGCCCCAGTTGGCCGGGCCGGCGCACTTGTGGTGGGAGATGACCAGCGGCACACCGGCCTCGAAGGCGCAGTCGCCGGCCTCGACCATGGCTTCGAGGATGGTTTCCATCTCGCTGCGCAGGTGCGTGGCGTACACGCCGCCATGGCGGGCCACCACCCGGGCCAGGGCCGTCACCTCGTCGGCGGGGGCGGCATAGGCCTCTTCGTAGAACAGGCCGGAGGACAGGCCGAAGGCACCCTCCTGCATGCAGTCTTCCAGCAGCGCGGCCATGCGGGCCAGTTCGGCGGCGTCCGCGGCACGGCCCAGCTCTTCCATCGCGGCGAAGCGCAGCGTGGTGTGGCCGACGAGCGGCGCCACGTTGAGCGACGGGCGGGCCGCCGTCACGGCCTCGCGGTAGGCGGCCATGTCGGCGTGGCGGAAGGAATCCGCGCCCAGCAGCGTGAGCGGCGGGCGCGCCTGTGCCACCCGGTAGGGCGCGAGCGAGATGCCGCAGTTGCCTGTCACCACGGTGGTGATGCCCTGCGACAGCTTGGGCAGGTATTCGGGCATGCGCAGCACGGCGGCATCGTCGTGCGTGTGGGCGTCGATGAAGCCGGGGGCCACCACCTTGCCGCGGCAGTCGACCACCTCGGCGGCAGCCAGGTCCAGGCCTTGGGGCGGGTGCTCGCGCAGCCGCTCGCCCAGGCAGGCAATGCGGTCGCCGGCCAGCAGCAGGTCGCCGTGCCAGCCGGGCTGGCCCGAGCCGTCGACCAGCAGGCCGCCTTCGAGCAGGGTCAGGGGGGTGTTCATGAACGGGTCTTGCCGTTGTTGTCGTTGTCGTTGTCGTCGTGGCCGGCGGCGTCGTTGGCCGCTGGCGGTGCGGCCGGGGCGGCACCCCAGACCGGCAGCGGATAACCCTGCACATCGATGCCCTGGCGCTGCAGGGCCGCGCGCACATCGCGCAGCCGGCGCACGGCCGGGTCGCCCAGGCGCTGGGCCACCAGCACGGAAAGGATCTCGATGATCAGCAGATGGGCCAGGTAGGCGTCGATGCCCACGCGCATCACGGCGTCCTCGGGCACATCCACCGCCAGCAGCAGGTCGGCCCGCGCGGCCAGCGGCGAGCCCGGCCGGGTGATGGCCACGGTGCACGCGCCCTGGGCGCGGGCCACGTCCACGCTGTCCAGCAGCGAAGGCATGCCGCCCACGTGCGAGAACGCCACCACCACCGAGCCTGGCCCGTGCGCACCGGCGGCCACCTGCTGCAGGTGGTAGTCGGCCCAGGCATTGGCCGAGAGGCCCAGGCGGAACAGCCGCGACTGCAGGTCGTTGGCCATGAACCAGGACGTGGCGCCGGCACCGAAGATGTCGATGTGCGGCGCGGCGGCCAGCGCGGCGGCCGTGGCCTCGACCACCGCCATGTCGAGCTGGGCGCGCACGCCCTGCACCGAGGCCGAGGCGCTGCGCACGATCTTGGCCACCACCTCGGCGGCGCTGTCGCCCAGGCTCACGCTGCGGTGCAACGGCGAACCGCCCACCGCCAGCTCCTGCGCCAGCGCGAGCTTGAATTCGCGCAGCCCGGCGAAGCCCAGGTCGCGGCAGGTGCGCATGATGGTGGGCACCGAACTGGCCGATCGCTCGGCCAGCTGCTCGAAGCTCTCGTCCAGCGTGCGCTGGGGGTCTTCGAGCATCAGGTCCAGGATGGCGCGGCGCGTGGCGGGCGCGTTCTCGCGCGCCCGGGCCATGCGCTGGAGCAGCGGCAGGTCGGCCATCAGAAGTGCGTGGTGATCGCGTCCACCACGGTGTAATTGGCGTCGACCACCGGCATCCAGCGCCACTTGTCGAAGGTGGTGCAGGGATGCGAGATGCCCAGGCCCACGCGCTCGCCCACCACCGGGGCGCTCGCTTCGTCCGCTTCTTCCCAGCGCAGGTAGGCATGCTGGTCGTTGAGGGCGGTGATCTGCCAGCTGCCGGGCACGGCCTGCGCCACCGTGGCGCCGCGTGCCGCACGGGCTATGGGAATGGGCAGCGACAGGTCGAAGGAGATGTCGCGCCGGCCCACGGTGAGGATGGCCAGCCGCGGCTCGGGCCGCGACTGCACGGCGGCCCAGACCTCCATGGCCGGCTGCAGGCCTTCGCCGCAATCGCAGCCCAGGCGCCGGTTCACGGCATCGACCATGCGGGTGTAGAAGCCGTGGTCGTGCGTCACGTAGCAGCCCGAGCGCAGCAGGCCGCGCACCGGCCGGCCCAGCACCGGGCGCAGGCGGCCGGCCACCAGGTCGAAGATGGCGGAGCCGCCGGCGGAGAACAGCAGTTCGTCGGCCTCGAACAGACGCTCGGCCACGCAGGCCTCGGCCACGGCCTGCACACGGTCCATGAGCGCTGTGGCGTAGGCGGCGTCGGGGCCGTCCTGGCCGGTGGCGCCCTGGCCTTCGTAGCACTCGATGCCCACCAGCCGCGCGGCCGGGCTGTCGTACACGGCGCGGGCCAGGGCCAGCGCGTCCTCGTGGGTGCGGCAGCCGGTGCGGCCGCCATCGACGCCGATCTCCAGCATCACCTCGAAGGGCCGTGCGCCGGTATGGCGGGCGGCCCAGCCGGCGATGAGCGCAAGCTGCGCCTGCGAGTCGACCAGAAACACCACGCGCAGGCCGGCATGCGCCGCCTGCAGCTGCTGGATGCCGGCCAGGTCCTCGTCCTGCACCACCTGGTTGGCGATGAGGGCGTTGCGCACGCCCGCTGCCGCGCCGATGGCCAGTTGTGCCACGTTGGCGAAGGTGATGCCCCAGGCGCCGGCATCGAGCTGGCGGGCGAAGAGCTGCGGCGACATGGTGGTCTTGCCGTGCGGCGCCATGTCGATGCCCTGCCCCTGCGCATAGCGCTGCATCCAGGCCAGGTTGTGGGCGAGCTGCTCGCGCTTGATCAGCGCCAGCGGCAGCGGCAGGTCGCCGGCCAGCACGTTCCAGCCGGCACTGCCGACGCGGCTGCGCGGGCGCGGCGCCTGGGTGCGGGGATAGCCCTTGTAGGTGCCGTCGAGAAGGGGGTCGGTCAGGTCGGTCGTCATGGCGAACGGGAATGCGGAACGAATGAGGAGTGGAAAGCGATTGCCGCTCAGAACCCTGCTGCGATGGGATGGCGGGCGACGAAGTGGCCGGGCCCGACTTCCACCAGCGGTTGCACCACCGGCTCGTCGCCGATGGCGCGGATGGGACTGGGGATCTCGCCCTCGATCAGCGCGCGCTTCAGGTGCCGGCGCTGCGGGTCGGCCACCGGCACGGCGGCCATCAGGCGACGGGTGTAGGCATGCTGCGGATTCTCGAAGACGGCGCGGCGCGGGCCGATCTCCACGATCTGGCCCAGGAACATCACGGCCACCCGGTGGCTGATGCGCTCCACCACCGCCATGTCGTGCGAGATGAAGAGGATGGCCACGCCCATCTCGCGCTGCAGCTGCATCATGAGGTTGACGATCTGCGCCTGGATGGAGACGTCCAGCGCCGACACCGACTCATCCGCCACGATCACCTTGGGCTCCAGCGCCAGCGCGCGGGCGATGGCGATGCGCTGGCGCTGGCCGCCGGAGAACTCGTGCGGATAGCGCTCTGCGGCCTCAGGCGGCAGTTGCACCTTGTCGAGCAACCAGCGCACCCGCGCCTGCCGCTCGGCGGGCGTGCCGATCTTGTGCACCATCAGCGGCTCGGCCAGCGAGAAGCCCACCGTCTTGCGCGGATTGAGCGAGGCGAAGGGGTCCTGGAAGATGAACTGGATGTCGCGCCGCAGGGCCTGCACCTCGCCGTCGGCCAGCTCCAGGATGTCGCGGCCGCCGAACTCGATGGCGCCGCCCTGGCAGGGCACCAGCCGCAGCAGCGAGCGGCCGGTGGTGCTCTTGCCGCAGCCCGATTCGCCCACCAGCGCCAGCGTCTCGCCGGGATGCAGGTCGAAGCTCGCACGCTCCACCGCGTGCACCCGGCGCGTGGCCTTGGCGAAGAGGCCGGGCTTGAGGTCGAAGCGGGTGACGAGGTCCTTCACGCGCAGCACCGGCGCGGCGCCGGGCGTGCGGCTGTCGACCGTCGCCTCGGGCACGGGGGCGGCCTCGCCGTCCTCCACGCGCAGCAGCTCGAAGGGCCGCGGCAGATCGCTGCCCTGCATGGCGCCCAGGCGCGGCACGGCCGACAGCAGCGCGCGGGTGTAGGCATGGGCCGGGCGCGCGAACACGTCGTCGGTCGCGCCCTCCTCCACCCGGTCGCCGCGGAACATCACCAGCACGCGGTCGGCCACCTCGGCCACCACGCCCATGTCGTGCGTGATGAAGACGACGCCCATGTCCAGGTCGTCCTGCAGCTGGCGGATGAGGCGCAGGATCTGCGCCTGGATGGTCACGTCCAGCGCGGTGGTCGGCTCGTCGGCGATCAGCAGCTGCGGCTTGCACGACAGCGCCATCGCGATCATCACGCGCTGGCGCATGCCGCCCGACAGCTGGTGCGGATAGCGGCCCAGCACGTTGCGCGCCTCGGGAATGCGCACCAGATCCAGCATGCGCAGCGCCTCGGCGCTGGCCGCGGCGCGGTCCATGCCCTGGTGCGCGCGCACCGATTCCGCGATCTGCTCGCCCACGGTGAACACCGGGTTGAGCGAGGTCATCGGCTCCTGGAAGATCATGGCGATGTCGGCGCCGCGCACCTCGCGCATCTGCGCCTTGCCGGCCTGCAGCAGGTCGAGCACCTGGCCGTTGCGACGGCGCAGCAGGGCCGAGCCGCCGGCGATGTGGCCACCGCCATGCTCCACCAGCCGCATCAGCGCCAGCGAGGTGACCGACTTGCCCGAACCCGATTCGCCGACGATGGCCAGCGTCTGGCCACGGTCCACGGTGAAGCGCAGGTCGCGCACCGCCTGCACCGTGCGCTCGGCCGAGCGGAACTCCACCGACAGGCCGTCGACCGCCAGCACGCGGCGCTCGGGCATCGCCAGCATGGAAGCGGCGTCCTGCGAAATGACAGCAGCATCCATGCTCAGGCGGCCTTCTTGAGTTTGGGGTCGAGCAGATCGCGCACGCCATCGCCCAGCAGCTGCAGCGACAGCGCCGTGAAGATGATGGCCAGGCCCGGGAACAGCACCACCCAGAAGGCCCGGTCGGCGTACTGCTGGCTGCCGGCGACCATCGTGCCCCAGGTGGGAATCTCCGGCGGCACGCCCACGCCCAGGAAGGACAGCCCCGCCTCCGCCAGGATGGCATAGGCGAAGATGAAGGAGCCCTGCACCAGGATCGGCGACAGCAGGTTGGGCAGCACGTGGTGCCAGAGGATGTGCGGCGTGCGGGCGCCGATGGCGCGCGCGGCCTCCACGAACAGCAGCTCGCGCACCACCAGCGTGGAGGCGCGCACCACCCGCGCCACGCGCGGCGTGTAGACCAGCACCAGCGCCAGCACCACGTTGGCGAGCGAGGGGCCGAGGATGGCCACCAGCGCGATGGCCAGCAGGATGTCGGGGAAGGACATCATGGCGTCCACCACGCGGCTGAGCGGCGCGTCGAGCTTGCGGAAGAAGCCCGCCAGCAGCCCGACGAGCGTGCCCAAAACGATGGCGCCCGCGGCCGTGAGCGCCGCGATGGCCAGCGAATAGCGTGCGCCATGGATGACGCGCGAATACAGGTCGCGGCCCAGCTCGTCGGTGCCCATCAGGTGGACACCGCTCGGCGGCTTGAGGCGGTCGAGCACCGCAGTGTCGTTCGGGTCCGCGCTGGCGAACACCGAGGCGCCCAGGGCCAGCACCACCGTGGCCAGCAGCACGACGGCGGCCAGCAGCACGATGCGGCGGCGGAAGAGCCGGGAGAGAAGCGCACCCATGGCTTCAGACCTTCACGCGCGGATCGACCACCGCATAGAGCATGTCGATCGCGAAGTTGATGAACACGTAGATGGCGGCGATGACCAGCAGCGCGCCCTGGATGACCGGATAGTCGCGCCGCAGCACGGCATTGACCACGAGGTTGCCCACGCCCGGCAGGCCGAACACCGTCTCGGTGACGACGGCGCCGCCGATCATGAGCGCGGCCGTCAGGCCCACCACGGTGACGATGGGCACCAGCGCATTGCGCAGCGCATGCTTGAGCACCACGACCACTTCGCGCAGGCCCTTGGCGCGGGCGGTGCGCACGTAGTCCTCACCCAGCACATCGAGCATGCTGGCGCGGGTGAAGCGGGTGATGAGGGCCGAGTTGAGCAGGCCCAGCACCACGGCCGGCAATACCAGCGCATGCAGCCGCTCGGCCAGCGGTGCGCCGGGGTCGCCGTAGCCGGAGACGGGGAACCAGCCCAGCTTCACCGCGAAGAGCTGGATCAGCACGATCCCCAGCCAGAAGCTGGGCACGCTCGCGCCCAGCATGGCGACGCCGGTGAAGGCCTGGTCCACTGCCTTGCCGCGGAACACCGCCGACACGATGCCGCACGGAATGCCGATCAGCGCCGCCAACCCCACGGCCATGAGCGTGAGCAGGGCGGTGGGTTCGGCCCGCTCGGCCAGGGCCTGCGTCACCGGCCGCTGCAGGAAGATGGAATCGCCCAGGTTGCCGTGCAGCACCTCGCGCAGCCAGTAGCCGAACTGCACCGGCAGCGGCTTGTCCAGCCCGTACTGCTGCTGCACGCGGGCGATGTCGGCCGCCGTGGCCTGGTCGCCCAGCAGCACGGCCACCGGGTCTCCCGAGGCGGCGCGCGTGAGCACGAAGACCAGCACGGCTACGAGGGCCAGCACGGCCAGCATGCCCAGGGCCTTGGAAAGGATGAAACGGTGCACGCGCGCGGCTTTCTGCAGGGCTTACTTGACCTTCACGTTCCAGAAGAAGGGCCAGGTGGCGGGGGTGTAGCCCTCGAGCGCCGGGCTCTTTGCCGACAGGCCGCTGAACTTGCCGACGTTCACGTACGGCACCTCGTCGTAGACCGTCTGCTGCACCTTGCCCCACAGCGCGCCGCGCTTGGCCGGGTCGGGCTCGGCGTTGAACGCGGCCAGCACCGACTGCTTGGCCGGCGTGTCCCACCAGCCCGGGGCGCCGTCGCCCAGCTGCGGCGGCGACAGCATGGGCTCGGGGAACTGGCCGGAGTGGGTCACGTAGACGTCCCACAGCTTGGAATCGTTGCGGCGCTGCACCAGCGTGGCCCAGTCGACCACGTTCAGCTCCACCTTGAAGCCGGCGCGCTTGAGCTGCTCGGCCATGAGCAGCGCCATGTTGTAGTGGAAGTCGTACTGGCGGCTGGTGAGCACGCGGATCGGCTCGCCCTTGTAGCCGGCCTTGGCCGCCTGCTCCTTGGACTTGGGCGCGTTGCGCAGGTTGTAGAGCTCGGTGCCGGCCGTCGCGTAGAAGGGCGAGCCCTTGGGGAAGTGGTTGCCCTCGGCGGTGAAGAAGCGGGTGTCACCGAAGCCGGCGGCAAGCATCTCGCCCTCGCCCAGGGCGGTCTGCACCGCCTGGCGCAGCGGCTGGCTGGCCATCACGCCTTCCTTGGTGTTGAACACCAGGTAGGGGAAGCCGAAGGCCGGCGTCATGACCGGCACCGTCTTGCCGGCGGCCTTCTCCAGGCGCGGCAGGGCCTCGGTGGGCAGCAGGTCGGCAAAGTCGTACTGGCCGGCCAGCGCGCCTTCGACGCGGGTGTTGGCATTGGGCACGGGCACGAAGCGCAGCTCGCGGATGAGCGCCTCGCGCTTGCCGCCATAACCGTTGGCCGCCTCCTTGCGGGCGCTGTACTTGTCGAAGCGCTCCAGCAGCAGGTACTGGTCGGGCCTACGCTCCTTGAACTTGTAAGGGCCGGTGCCCACGAAGTCCTTCAGCGGCGTGGCGATGGAATCCTTGGCCATGATGGCCGCCATGCCGCTGGGCAGGGCCAGTTGCGCGAGCAGCGGCGCATACGGCGCCGTGAGCGCGACCTCGACCGTGCCGGGGCCCTTGGCCTGGAGGTGGGCCAGCTGCTTGCCCACTGCCTTGCCGCGCGGCGACTGCTCGATCCAGCGCTGCAGGCTGGCCACCACGTCGTCGGCATTGAGTTCGCGGCCGTTGTGCAGCATCACGCCCTTGCGCAGGGCGATGGTGTAGACCTTGCCGTCGGCCGAGATCTTCGGCTGGCCCTCGGCCAGCATGGGCACCACGTTCCACTTGCCGTCGAAGGTGTAGAGCGTCTCGTAGACGTGCTGCATGATGGTGCCCACCAGGTCGGCGGTGGAGGCCATCGGGTCCAGCGTCTGCGGCTCGGCGACCATGGCGAGCGTCGCATGGTCGCGCCCGGCGGGCTGGGCCAGCACCACACCGGCACAGGGCAGCAGGCAGGCGGCGGCCAGGAGGCTGCGGCGCGCCAGGCGCAGGCCGAATCGGGCGGCGGGAACGGGGGCGGAAACGGGGGCAGGACGGTGGGGCATCGGAACTCCTCGATCGGTGCATGCACCAAGAAAGTGAAAGTTTTTTTCAGCTGCAGCGCAGATTAGCGGCAACATGCAGCATCCATGCCAGTATTAACCCCAGTTAGTTGAAATGTAATTTCAATCCGAGCCTAAACTGCCGGCTTGTTCTTGAAAGGAATTTCTTCCATGCCGCTCGAATACCTCGGCCTGCCGCCCGTCGCTTCCGACCGCCAGGCGCGTCCCCTGTCGCCCGCCGTGCGCGCCGGCGATTTCGTCTACGTCTCCGGCCAGGTGCCTGTCAATGACGAGGGCGAACTCGTGGCAGGCGGCATCGAGACCCAGACCCGCCAGGTGATGGACAACATCCGCGCCGCGCTGGCGCTGGCCGGCGCGGGCTTCGAGGATGTGTGCAAATGCACCGTGTGGCTTCAGGACGCGCGCGACTTCGGTGCCTTCAACCGCGTCTACATGGGCTACTTCCCCGACGGAAAGCCCGCCCGCTCGACCACCGAGGCGCGCTTGATGATCGACGCCAAGGTCGAGATCGACGTCATCGCGTACAAGCCGCGCGGCTGAGCGCCAGCTACCCCGCGGCGCGCGCGCGCCACAGGGCCTCGGCGCGCGCGAGGTCGTCCAGCGTGTCGATGTCGGTGACGGTGCCGACGTCCTCCGTCTCGACGAAGGCCACCGAGTTCTTGGCGATCTGCGCCCGCAGGACGGGCGCTGCGCCCTGATGGCCTTCCAGGGCCAGCAGCGCGTCGCGGCAGGCGGGCCCGAAACCCACCGGGTGGCCGCGCTGGCCCGCATGCACGGGCTGGGCCACCGTCACGCCCTCGCGCGCGAGCGCGTCGGCCACCTGGCGCAGCGTATCGGGCTCGACCAGCGGCAGGTCGGCCGGCAGCACCAGCCAGCCGGGGGCTTGCGCCGTCGCGCGCACGGCCGCGGCGATGGAGTCGCCCATGCCCGGGTGGCCCGCGTCCTCCACATGCCACGGCAGGCCGCTGGCCTGCACGGCCGCCAGGGTGTGCGCCATCACCGGCCGGTCACCCAGCATGGCCTGCAGCTTGTGCACCGTGCCACCGGAGGCGCGGAAGCGCTCGCCCCGGCCGGAGGCCAGCACCAGCACGACGGGGAGCGCGCGCGTCATGTGAGGACGAAGTTCCGCGGCTGGGGCTGCGGCGGCCAGTCGGTGTCGCCCAGGCTCTCGCGCAGCGAGGTCTCGATGGTCCAGCAGATGGCGTCGAGCGCGAGGTCGTTGGGCGCATCGCCGAAGGGCTCCTCGATCTCGTGGCCCAGCGCCTCCAGCGCGAAGAAGGTGTAGGCCACCAGGGTCACGATGACCGGCGTCATCGGCCCGATCGAATCGACCAGGCCGAAAGGCAGCAGCAGGCAGTACAGGTAGATGGTGCGGTGGATGATGACGCTGTAGGTAAAGGGGATCGGCGTGCTGGCCAGTCGCTCGCAGCCGCCCACGGCGGTGCCGATCCGGTCGAGCGGCCGCTCCAGTGCCGGCACGATGGCCGGGTCGATGCGGCCCTGCTGGCGCAGGTCGCGCAGCCACTCGCCGGCCATCTGCAGCAACATCGCCGGCCGGTAGCGCGCGGCCATCACGCGTGCGGCCTCGGTGGGCGGCAGCAGGCGCGCCAGGTCGGCCGCCGGGTCGCTGCCGCGCAGCTGGTGGCGCAGCGCATGCACCAGCGCCATGAGCCGCAGGGCCAGCACCCGCGCGTCGCCACCGCCCTCCACCAGCGTGAGTGCCTGCCGCACGGCCGCGCGGCACTCGATCAGCAGGGTGCCCCACAGCACGCGGGCTTCCCACCAACGGCTGTAGCTGGTGCTGTTGCGAAAGCCCAGGAAGATCGCCAGCGTGAGCCCGATCAGCGAGAAGGGCACGAAGTTCATCGGCACCTTCCAGCGCAGCACCTGGCCGTGCAGCACGGTGACGACGACGGCCAAGGCAAGCGTCACGGCCAGTTGCGGCAGGATCTGCGCAAGGATCGAGCCGCGCCAGACGAAGAGCAGGCGCAGCCAGTGCGGGCGGGGGCGGACGATCATGGGCCGATGGATGTTACGCGGCGGCACGCCGCAGGCGCAGCCCGCACAATGGCGCCATGAGCGATCTGCAGAATTCCCTGGCCGCGCTGCGCAAGAGCTACGAGCGCGCCGAACTCGGCGAGCGCCACAGTGCCGCCGACCCGCTGGACCAGTTCGAGCGCTGGCTCGGCGAGGCCGTGAGCGCCCAGGTGCCCGAACCCAACGCCATGACCTTGGCCACCGTCGGCAGCGACCTGCGGCCTTCGACGCGCATCGTGCTCATCAAGGGCTACGACGCGCGCGGCATCGTCTGGTACACCAACTACGACAGCCGCAAGGGGCAGGAACTGGCGGGCAACCCCTTCGCGGCGCTGCAGTTCCACTGGGTCGAGCTCGAGCGCGTGGTGCGCATCGAAGGCCGCGTCGAGAAGGCCGGCGCCGAGGAGAGCGACGCCTACTTCGCCAGCCGCCCGCTCGACTCGCGCATCGGCGCATGGGCCAGCCCGCAGAGCCAGGTCATCCCGGGGCGCGAGACGCTGGTCAAGAACGCCGCCCTCTACGGCGCGAAGTTTCTGCTTGCGCCGCCGCGCCCGCCGCACTGGGGTGGCTACCGCCTGGTGCCCGACCGCTGGGAGTTCTGGCAGGGCCGCAAGAGCCGGCTGCACGACCGGCTGCGCTACCGGCGCGAGGACGGCACGTGGCTCCGAGAACGCCTGGCACCGTGAGCGCCGACGGGGCGCTATCGTTTTCTTAGCACCTGGCGCCCGACCGGCGGCGCTGCAGGCACTTTTCGTTCAAGACTTCAGCCCGCAGCCAGCCTTGCCGCACCCGCCAGTGCGAGCGACACCGTGGCCAGCGCCAGCACGGTGGAAACCACCACGCTGGCCGTGACCAGTTCCTCGGCCACGCGGTAGCGCTGCGCGAACATGAACACGTTGGCGCCGATGGGCATGGCCGCAGCCACGACCATCACCGCCAGCGGCAGTCCGTGCACGCCCAGCAGGGTGCCGATGGCCAGCACGCCCACCGGATGGGCGACGTTCTTCACCAGCGCCTGCACCGTCGCGCCGCGCAGGTGCAGGCCGACCGGCGTCTGGGCGAGCGTGATGCCGACCAGCACCAGCGCGATCGGGCTGAAGGCCTGGCCGAGCAGCGCCAGCGGCTTGTCGATCACCTCGGGCAGCGTCCAGCCGGTCTGGGCGAAGGCCAGGCCGGCGATCACCGGCAGCACCACCGGGTGCAGGATCGCGTTGCGAAGCGCACGCCCCAGGGTGGCCGCGATGCGGCGGCGCCCGCCCCCGCCGGCGGCCTGCGCCTCGCGCGCCGTGGCCAGTTCCAGCACCACGGTGGCGCCGGTCAGCAGGATCAGGGAATGCAGCGACACCAGCGTCAGCAGCACCACCATGCCGGGCGCGCCATACGCCAGGCCGATCAGCGGGATGCCGATCATCACCGTGTTGCTGTAGGTGTTGGCCAGCGCGAGCACGGCCGCCTCGCGGTTGAAGCCGCGCAGGGCCAGCGTGGCCGCATACAGCAGGCCGGCGGTGATGAAGTAGGCCGCCACCGGCCGCAGGCTGAGCTGCTGCACCTGCACCGCGCTCATCGAGCGGAACAGCAGCGCCGGCGCCAGCAGCAGGAAGATCAGGTTCGACAGCTCGCGCACCGCAGCGCCGCCGATCCAGCCGCGCCGACCCGCCACCCACCCGACGGCGATGAGCAGGACGACGGGCAGGAGAGCGGTGACGACGGGCGAATTCACGGGCGCGAGCATACCGGGCGGTAGCAGGCCCGCCTTGCCTGTCCTGAGCCTGTCGAAGGGGCCTGTCCCGAGCCTATCGAAGGGGCCTGTCCTGAGCCTGTCGAAGGATCGAAGCGCCACGCAGGACTTCGACAAGCTCAGGCCGAACGGCTTCTAATATTTCACCGCGGCGTCAGAACGTAACGCGCAGACCCACCTTCACGCTGCGCCCCGGCAGCGGCGCCTTCGGGAACTCGGTCGTGGTGAGGATCGAGGTGGCGCTGTAGGCCAGCGCGTTGCTCAGGTTGTCCACGCGTGCGTACCAGAGCAGGTTGGCGCGTTCCCAGCGCATGCGGTAGCTCAGCGCGGCGTTCCACAGCGTGTAGCCCTCGGTCTCGCGCTGGCCCATCGCCGGCACGCGATGCTGTGCGGCGTAGCGGTCGAAGCCCAGGCGCGCGGTCCATGGCCCGCTGGCCCACACCAGCGTCGCGCCCACGCGCGCCGGCGAGATGCGCGGCAGCGGTTCGCCGGTGTCGGTGTTGGTGGCGCGGACCACGTCGCCGCGCCACTCGAGGTCGAGCGTGCCGTTGGGCCCCCACTGCGCCAGCCCGTCGCTGCCGAGCAGGCGCACATTGCCGCTGGCCTCGGCACCGGTGAAGCGGGCGCGCACGCCGCGGTACACGTACTCGGCCAGCAGGTCCTGCTGCAGGTTGCCCTCCTCGTCGACCGGGTTCACCTCGCCCTCGTCGTTGCGGTAGTTGCCGGTGGCCGTCAGCCCGATGTAGTTGCGAAAGCGCGTGGTGTAGACGTTCACGGCCGCGCGGTTCGGGCCCGACTTCCACTGCACGCCGACGTCGGCGCCGTTGGAGGACTCCTTCTGCAGGTTCGGGTCGCCCACCTCCCACGCGGCGGTCGCCACGTGCGGGCCGTTGGCGAAGAGCTCGTAGTCCTTGGGCGCGCGCTCGGTGTGGGCCAGGTTGGCCGTCAGCTGCCACTGCGGCGCCAGGTTGACCAGCACCCCGAAGGCCGCGCTGTGCGGATTGAAACGCCGCTCGCCGATGGCGAAGCGGTCCACCGTCGGGTCGTCCGGGTAGCCCAGCGACCGCACGCGGACCTGCTCGGTGCGCGCCCCGAAGCTGAAGCGGCCCCAGGACATGGGCAACTCCTCGTAGAGGAACAGCGCGTTCGAGCGCGTGCGGCTGTGCGGTGCGAAGGCCTCCTCGCCGTCGGCCGCGAAGCGCGTCGATTCGCTCTGCAGGCCGACCACGCCCTGCAGGCCGCCGAGCGCGGCGATGGGCTGGTGGCGCGCCTCGATGCGCAGGTCGTTGCCGGCGTTGGAGAAGGTCGTGCCGGCCTCGGCGCCCTCGTATTCGGTGTGGCGGTATTCGGTGCGGCTGGCCTTGACGTGCACGCTGGTGAAGAAGCCGCCGGGCTTGAACTCGCCTTCCACCGCGTAGCGGCGCGAGCGCATGCCGATGGTCACGTCGTCCTCGGCCACGGTGCCGTAGGTGCTGCGGTATTCGCTGACCGAGGCGCCGATCCAGTTGCCGCCGCCGAGGAAGACGGTACCGCCGAAGGCGCCGCCGTCGCTGCGCGAGGCCGAGTTGCAGATGCGCCGCTGATAGACCGGCGAGCCGGGCTTGGTGCACTCCAGCCAGGTCGGCACCGCGACATCGTCGGCCTTGCGGCTGAAGGCATCGGCATGCAGCACGACGCGGTCGTTGCCGCCCTCGACCACCACGCCGCCGCTCTTTTCCTTGCTGCCGCTGGCATAGCCGACGTCGGCACGGCCGCCGACCTCGCCCTGGGCATCCATCGGCTCGGTCGGGATGCGGTTGTCGATGACGTTGACGACGCCGCCGACGGCACTGCCGCCGTACTGCAGCGCCGAAGGCCCGCGCAGCACCTCGATGCGCTCGGTGACGAGCGAATCCATCGGCACCGCATGGTCGTAACTCAGGGCCGAGGCGTCGGGCGCCGCGCCGCCGTTGTTGAGGATGCGGATGCGGTCGCCGTCCTGCCCGCGGATCACGGGCCGGCTCGCGTTGGGGCCGAAGTAGGTGCTGCTCACGCCGGGCAGGCCCTGCAGCGTTTCACCGAGCGTGGATTGCGAGCGAAGCAGCAGCGGATCGCCCGTGAGCGCGGCGGTGGGCGCGATGGAATCCGTCGCGCCCAGCGGGTTGCCGGTGACGGTGACCGTGCTGAGCATGGGCGCCGCGCCCTCGGCAGCGGGGGGATTGGCCGGAACCGTGGAGGTGTCCGCCTGCGCATGCGCGAGGACGGAAAAGGCAAGAAGCGTGGCCGCGCCGATGGCGTGGCGGGGGAATTGGGGGTGCATGGAAGGCCCGTTGAATCCAGGGTGCGCCACACGGGCTCCAACGGAGCGCCGCGCGGTCGCGAAAAAGGGAGATGCCACGCAGCGCCGGCGGCCCGTGCAGGACGGGCGCCGGACGTGCAGGCGCAGGGATTCAGCGGGCGGCGGGCGGGCCGCGCGCGTCGAAAAGCAGGACCCAGCGCGCCAGCGCCTCGCCCTGCATGAAGTCGAAGACGGCCGTGGGCAGCACGACCGGCAGCACCAGCAAGGCCACCGAAGGCAGCGCGCTGCCGTGCGACAGCTGGTCGTACAGCCGGCACTGCAGGTCGCCGTCGTCGTGGCCACCGAAGAGGGCCAGCAGGCCGTGCAGGGCCCCGCCATGGGCGTGGCCGTGCGTCGTCGCTGCGGCACGGTCTGCTGCCACCGTGCCTGCGGATATCGCCGTGGCGTGCAGCACGCCCGGCAGGTGGACCGTGTGGTGCAGCAGCCCCAGCGTCGAAGCCAGGCACAGCGCCGCCGCCAACAACCACGCCAGCGGCCGCAGCGCCGCGGGGCGGCGCAGGGCGGGCAAGGGGGTGGCGTGCAGCACGGTCACGGCGGCGTCGGTCCCGTCAGTCCTTCTTCACCCGCGAGGCGAAGGTCTTCTGGAACTTCTCCACCTTTGGCCCCACCACGAAGGCGCAGTAGCCCTGGTTCGGGTGCTTGAGGAAGTAGTCCTGGTGGTAGTCCTCGGCCGGCCAGTAGTTGGACAGCGGCGCCACCTCGGTCACGATCGGCGCGCCGCGGTACACCTGGTTGGCCGCCAGTTCGGCGATCACCTCGCGCACCGTCGCCTGCTGCGCGTCGGTGGTGGTGTAGATGCCGCTGCGGTACTGCGTGCCCACGTCGTTGCCCTGGCGGTTCAGGGTGGTCGGGTCGTGCACGACGAAGAAGATCTCGAGGACCTCGCGCAGCGAGATGCGCGCCGGGTCGAACTGCAGCTTCACGACCTCGTTGTGGCCGGTCTGGCCGGTGCACACCTGCTCGTAGCTGGGATTGCGCGCCTGGCCGTTGCTGTAGCCGGACTCGACGTCGACCACGCCGTCGACGCGATCGAAGACCGCTTCGGTGCACCAGAAGCAGCCACCGCCGAGGACGATGGTTTCGAGGGAGGACGGGGGAGTCGACGAACCGGGGGAAGAGGACATGGCGAAAAGGCTCCAGCTGCGGCTCCCCACACGGAGCGCATGCAAAGACGCAAGGGCGGTATTGTGGCCGGTTGACGCTCGCGTGGACGCTGACTACATTACTAACCCACGAGTCAGTAATTGCCGATGTCCCCTTCCCGCTTCCTCGACAAAGCCCTGTGCCCCGTGCGCGCCAAGCGCGAACGGCGCAAGGAGGCGCGTCCGGGCGAGCTGCTCGAGGCGGCACTCGACCTGTTCGTGGAGAAGGGCTTCGCGGCCACACGCTCGGAAGAGGTGGCGGCACGGGCGGGGGTTTCCAAGGGCACGCTGTTTCTTTACTTCCCCAGCAAGGAAGAGCTGTTCAAGGCCGTGGTCACCGAGAACCTCTCGGGCCGCTTCGCCGAGTGGAACCGCGAGTACGAGGAATTCGCCGGCAGCACGCCCGACATGCTGCGCTACTGCATGCACAGCTGGTGGGAGCGCGTCGGTTCGACCAAGGTGGCGGGCATCACCAAGCTGATGATCACCGAGGGCGGCAACTTCCCCGAGCTGGCGGCCTTCTACCAGGGCGAGGTGGTCCGCCCGGCGCACGAGCTGGTGCGGCGCGTGCTCCAGCGCGGCATCGACCGCGGCGAGTTCGCACCGCTGGACCTCGACCAGGCCATCTACGCCGTGATCGCGCCCATGATGTTCCTGATGCTCGCCAGGCACTCGGTGCTGGCCTGCGTCGACGACGCGGCGCCGCTGGACCCCGCGCGCTACCTCGCCGTGCAGGCCGAGATCGTGCTGCAGGGCCTGTGCACCCCGGCCGGCCGGCGATCGGCCGCCCAGACGGCCGATGCGCCCTGGCGCCCCGCCCCGCCCGCGATGCCGCCACCCGGCTCCTAAAATCGAAAGTTTGTCGTCCGACCGACCGTCCCTACCGAGTCCTTTCGCCTGGAGCCCCGCATGACCGCCCCCCTGAACACCGATCCGCTTCGCTACAACATGATCGAGCAGCAGATCCGTCCCTGGAACGTGCTCGAACTGGACATCCTGGAGCAGCTGTCCATCGTGCGCCGCGAGGACTACGTTCCCGCCGCGCACCGTTCGATGGCCTTCTTCGACCTGGAGCTGCCCTTCGAGAACGCCAAGGAACCGGGCCAATGCATGCTGTCGCCCAAGGTCGAGGCGCGCATGCTGCAGGACCTGCACGTGAAGAAGACCGACACCGTGCTGGAGATCGGCACGGGCTCGGGCTACATGGCCGCGCTGCTGGCCTACCGCGCCGCCAAGGTGCTGAGCCTGGAGATCGACGAAGCGATCGCCACGCGTGCCGCCGAGACGCTGCGCCGCAACGGCGTGCACAACGTCGAGGTGCGCTGCGCCGACGGTGCCAAGCCGCTGCCCAGCGGGCCGACCTTCGACGTGATCGTGCTCAGCGGCTCGGTTGCCAAGGTGCCGCAGAACCTGCTGGGCTCGCTGAACATCGGCGGCCGGCTGGCGGCGATCGTGGGCGACGAGCCCATGATGCGCGCCCACTTCATCACCCGCGTGAGCGAAGGCAAGTGGGAAACGACGCAGCCCTGGGACATGGTCGTCCCGCGCCTGCTGAACTTCCCCGAGCCGACCCGCTTCAGCTTCTGAGCCCCGAACCCGCGCCCTTGCCATGATCGACCAGGTCCCTCCCGCCGCTCTGGCCCAATGGTTCGCGCAGGACCCGTCTGCGCCCGCGGTCCTGGTCGACGTGCGCGAGCCCTGGGAACGCGAGACCGCCAGCGTGAAGCCCGAGGGCTTCACCCTCGTGGCCATTCCCATGAACGAGATCCCGGCGCGCATCGCCGAACTCGACCCGGCCCAGCGCATCGCCTGCCTGTGCCACCACGGCGCCCGCAGCCAGCGGGTGGCCATGTTCCTGGAGCACCAGGGCTTCGGGCAGGTGGCCAACGTGTCGGGCGGCATCGACGCCTGGTCCGCCACGCACGACCCGGCGGTGCCGCGGTACTGAGCCTGCTTTCTCTTCCTGCCTGACCGAAGGACCTCCATGCGCCGGCTGCGGCTTTCCCTCCTCGCGGCCGCCGGCGGCGTCGCCCTCGCGGCCACCCTGCCGGCCCATGGCCAGAGCCTGGTCGCGCTGTACGAATCGGCGCGCGCCTTCGACGCCACCTACCAGGGCGCGCGGGCCCAGTACGAGGCGACCAACGCCCGGGCGGCGCAGGCCAAGGCCGGCCTGCTGCCGCAGGTGGGGCTGCAGGCCGCCGCCTCGCGCACCGAGGCCCGCATCCGCACCGACCAGGGCACCGGCCCGCGCGACTTCAACACCCAGCAGGCGGGCGTGCAGGCCGTGCAGCCCCTCTATCGGCCGGCCAACTGGGCCACCTACGAGCAGGGCAAGCGCCAGTACGACATCGCGAGCGCGCAACTCGCGCTGGCCGAGCAGGACCTGATCGTGCGTGTGAGCCAGGCGTATTTCGACGTGCTGGGCAGCCAGGACAGCCTGGCGCTGGTTCGCGCGCAAAAGGCCGCCGTCGCCGAGCAGCGCGCCGCCGCGCAGCGCAATTTCGACGTCGGCAATGCCACCATCACCGACACGCGCGAGGCGCAGGCCCGCTACGACCTGGTGCTGGCGCAGGAGATCGCGGCCGAGAACGACCTGCAGGTCAGGAGAATCGCGCTCGACCAGCTCGTCGGGCAGAGCGGCACCACGCCCTGGCCCCTGGCCGCGCCGGCGCGGCTGCCGGTGCCCGCGCCTTCCGGCGCCGAGGCCTGGGTCGCGCAGGCCGAGGACGGCCACCCCGCCATCGCGCAGGCGCGGCTCGCGCTCGACGTGGCCGGCCTGGAGATCGACAAGGCCAAGGCCGGGCACAAGCCGGTGGTCGACGCCACGGCGACCTACGGGGTGCAGAACAACCCGCAGGGCCTGATCGACTCGACGCTGCGCACGCGCGTGAGGCAGTCGTACATCGGCGTGCAGATGACGCTGCCGCTCTTCGCCGGCTTCGCGGTGGAGAACCGCATCCGCGAGACCATCGCGCTGGAGGACCAGGCCCGGTCCCAGCTCGACGCCACGCGCCGCAACGTGACGCAGGCCACGCGCGCCGCCTACCTCGGCCTGCTGGCCGGTGCCAACCAGGTCAAGGCGCTGGAATCGGCCGAGGCAAGCAGCCAGAGCGCGCTGGACGCCAACCGCCTGGGCTACCAGGTGGGCGTGCGCATCAACATTGACGTGCTCAACGCGCAGAGCCAGCTCTTCCAGACCAAGCGCGACCTGGCGCTGGCGCGCTACAACGTGCTGCTGGGCAACCTCAAGCTGCGCCAGGCCAACGGCTCGCTGCGGCCGGAGGACCTGCAGCCGATCGAGGCCACGCTGGCGTCATCGGCCAGCGCGGGCACGCAGCCTTCGGCCGCCACCGAAAGCCCGGTGCCGGTGCCGCCGCCGCGCTGAAGCCACCCCGAAGCGGCATTGTCATGCGCCGGTCACGGCGCCGAGCGCCAATCGCGCGGTCCTGCGCGCGGTGCGCAGGCGTGACCGACACCAGACGATGACCAACACGAAGAGAGCGCGACATACGACGAGGGGCCTGCTCGCCATGGCCAGTGCCAGCCTGCTGCTGGCAGCCTGCGGGGGTGGAGGAGGAGGCGGCGGCTGGCCGATCCTCGGCACGGGCGGGGGAACACCGGGCACAGGCGGGGCAACGCCGGCCACCGGCACCGGTACCGGCGGCAGCACCCCCGGCACCGGCACAAGCGGAGGCAGCACCCCCACCACGCCCACCCGCGTCAGCGGCACCTTCCTGGACGCAGCCGTCGAAGGGCTGGACTACATCACCGGCAGCGCGGCCGTGGCGCAGACCGATGCGCAGGGCCGCTTCGACTGCCTGCCCGGCGACACGGTGCGCTTCCGCGCAGGCGCGCTGGAGCTGGGCTCGGCGCCGTGCGGCACCGTGGTGACACCGCTCACGCTGGCCGGTGCCACCGCCTCCGCCGAAGGCCTGCAGGCCGATGCCGTGGTCAACCGCCTGCTCGCGCTGCAGAGCCTGGACGACGATGGCGACCCGTCCAACGGCATCCGCCTCACTCCCGAAGTGAAGGCACAGCTGAAGGCCGGCACGTTCGATTTCTCGGCCTCTGCTGCTGCCTTCAACACCGCGCTGCAGGCCGTGCTCACAACCCTGCCCGCCCCCTGGTCGGGCCGCACGGTGGACGACAGCCGCCGCCAACTGGCGCGCGAGCACTTCGAGAACACGCTCGCATCCACGCTCGGCACGCCGATCAGCACCAGCGCCAGCCAGACCAACGCGCTGGGCAGCATCGCGGCCAGCGTGACCCGCTACCAGTTGCAGGCCGATGCGAAGTACTACGTGCCCTACGAGGGCAGCCAGGCCGCCGTGAAGGCGGACTTCCCGCTGGGCTTCCTGCCCGCCTACGGCTCGGGCATGGCCTTCAAGGGGAAGGCCGACGATGGCACGCTGGAGTTCTATGCCATCACCGACCGCGGCCCCAACGGCGACGGACCCACCGTGCCGGTGCCGGGCGACGCCACCGGCGCGACCAGCGTCAGCAAGGTGTTCCCGGCGCCCTCCTTCGCGCCGAGCTTCGGCCTGGTCCGCGTGGGCAAGAGCGGCGCGGTGCTGACATCGAGCACCGCACTGCGCGTGGACGCGCAGACCAAGGTCACCGGCCTGCCGCCCCAGGCCGGCGCGGTGGGCTCGACGGGCGAGATCCCGCTGACCGACACCTACGTCTACGACGCGGCCAAGTCCGGCTTCAACGCCAACGGCCTGGACCCGGAATCGATGGTCTACGACAAGGCGCGCAACGTGCTGTGGACCAGCGACGAGTACGGGCCCTTCGTGGCCCGCATCAACATCGCCACCGGCGTGATCGAGAAGAAGTACGCACCGGGTACGGGCCTGCCGGCGATCTTCGCCAAGCGCCGCATCAACCGCGGGATGGAAGGGTTGACGCTCGACGTGGCCACCGGCCGCCTGCACGGCTTCCTGCAAAGCCCCATCGACCCGAAGGACGGTGCCGGCAAGTCGATCAAGGCCAAGCCGCCGGGTGGCAGCAACACCGACGTGCGCCACATCGCGAAGTTCGCGCGCTGGGTGGAGTTCGACCCGACGAGCGAGACCGCGAAGTCCTACGCCTACCCGATCGACGGCTCCGCCTACGACAAGGACCGCACCGGCAACGCCAAGCTGGGCGACGTGGTGAGCCTGGGCAATGGCCGCTTCATCGTCATCGAGCAGGGTGCGCGCAAGAGCGACGGCAAGGTGATGAACAAGCTGATGCTGGTCGAGCTGCCCGCCACAGCCACCGACATCGCGGCCCTCGACGAGAACCTCGAGATCAGCAGCATCACGCAGGCCGCGTCCAACGGCGTGAGCTACGCCGGCGTGGTCACGATGCGCAAGACCGAACTGCTGGACCTCAACGCCCTGGGCTGGCTGGCCGAGAAGGCCGAGGGCCTCGCGCTGGTGGACGACCACACGCTGGCCCTGGTCAACGACAACGACTTCGGCCTGACGACGAAGCTCTACGACGCCGAAGGCAAGACCGTGGCCGGCAGCATCGAGGACTGCACGGTGGACGCGAGCGGCGCCATCGTGAGCGGCTGCCCGACCGGCGTGGTGAAGGCGCGCATCACGCGCGGCAGCGACCTGGAGCGGCCCACGCGCGTGTGGCTGATCCGGCTGGACCGTACGCTCACTCAGCTGCAGTTGCCGAGCTGACCTGCGAGAGGGCCTCGGCGGCGCCGCTAGTCCAGCCGGGGCTCGTTCCGGCCGTCCGGCGGCTCTTGCGGCCCCGGGGTGCCCGCGGGTTCGAGCACCGGTTCGGCCGGCTCGGCGGCCGGTGCCGGCGGCGGCGCCTCGGGCACCTGCCGCGCCAGCGCCAGCAGCGCCGTCACCGTGCGCTCGGCCGCGCCGCGGTGGCTGGCGGCGAAGACCTGCGCCGCCTGCGCCATGCCGGCGCTGCGCTGCTTGTCGGCCACCAGGGCCAGCGCATGCACCACGGCCTGCATCATGTCGTCGACCCGCAGCGCGGCACCGGCGGCAATGGCCAGCTCCGCCGCCTCGGCGAAGTTGAAGGTCGAGGGGCCGAGGATGACCGGGCAGGCGCAGGCCGCGGCCTCGATCAGGTTCTGGCCACCCAAGGGCTCGAAGCTGCCGCCCAGCAGGGCGACGTCGGCCAGGCCGTAGTACAGGGCCATCTCGCCCAGCGAGTCGCCGAGCCAGATCTCGTTGTCGCGCGGGGTGCCATCGGCGGTGCTGCGGCGCGCGCAGGCGAAGCCCATGGATTCGATGAGCGCGGCCACCTCGTCGAAGCGCTGCGGGTGGCGCGGCACGATCATCCACTGCACGTCGGACGCGCGCAGCTTGGCGATGCCTTTGGTCGCGCCTCGCGCCGGCTCCACAGGTGCGGAGACCCAGAAATGCCTGAGGACTTCGAGCAGCTGGCGCTCCTCGCCGTCGCGCGAGCTGGCGAACACGATCACCGGCTTGGGCAGGTGCGCCCGCAGGGCGTCGGCATGGGCGAGCTGGCGCGGGTCGGGCGCCGCGTCGAACTTGAGGTTGCCGAACACGCCGGCCACCTTGGCGCCCAGCGACACCAGGCGGTGCGCATCGGCCTCGCTCTGCGCCCACACGGCCGCCAGCGACGAATACGCCGGCCTCGACAGCCAGGCCAGGCGCTCGGCCGAGGCCAGCGATTTCTCGTTGAGCCGCGCATTGGCCAGCGTGAGCGGGATGCCGCGCTCCGCACAGGCCGCCGTGAGTTCGGGCCAGACCTCGGTCTCCATCAGCACGCCGATGCGCGGACGGAAGCGGTCGAGAAAGCGCGCGACCGCCTCGGGCGTGTCCCAGGGCTGCCAGACCTGCACGTCGCCCTCCTCGAGCAGCTTGGCGCCCTCCTCGCGGCCGGTGGCGGTGCCGTTGGTCAGCAGGATCGGCACCCCGGGCAGCTGGCGGCGCAACTCGGCGATCAGGATGCCGGCGGCGCGGGTTTCGCCCAGCGAGACCGCATGCACCCAGCACCAGTCGGAGCCGGCGAAGGCGGTGTCGTACTGGCCGAAGCGCTCTTCCACCGCCACGGCGTAGCCGGGCTCGGAGACGGCGCGCTTGCGCAGCTTGCGGCGCAGCAGCGGCTGCGCGAGGCGGGTGACGAGGCCGTAAAGGCGAAGCGAGAGCGAACGGCGCACGTGGGTCAGTGGGCTGCTCCGCCGAACACAGCGTCGGGCTTGACGGACTTGAGCAGCTGGGTCATCACGTCCTCGATGCGGTGCAGCGCCTCCTGCGTCTGCCCTTCGAAGCGCAGCACCAGCACCGGCGTGGTGTTGGAAGCGCGGATGAGGCCGAAGCCGTCGGGCCAGTCGACCCGCACGCCGTCGATGGTCGAGACCTTGGCGGGGGCGTCGAACTTCGCCGTCTTCACGAGCTGTTCGACCAGGCGATGCGGCTCGCCCTCTTCGCACTTGACGTTGATCTCGGGCGTGGAGAAGCTGGTGGGCAGCGCATTGAGCACCGCGCTCGCGTTCGGGCTGGCCGACACGATCTCGAGCAAACGGCAACCGGCGTAGGTGCCGTCGTCGAAGCCGAACCAGCGCTCCTTGAAGAAGATGTGGCCGCTCATCTCGCCGCCCAGCGGGGAGTCGACCTCCTTCATCTTCGCCTTGATGAGCGAGTGGCCGGTCTTGTAGATCATGGGCACGCCGCCCGCGGCCTCGATGGCCGGCGCCAGGCGCTGCGAGCACTTGACGTCGTAGACGATCGTGCCGCCCGGCACGCGCGAGAGCACGTCCTTGGCGAACAGCATCATCTGGCGGTCGGGATAGATGTTCTGGCCGTCCTTGGTGACGATGCCCAGGCGGTCGCCGTCGCCGTCGAAGGCCAGGCCCAGCTCGGCATCGCCGCTCTGCAGCGCCTGGATGAGGTCGGCCAGGTTCTCGGGCTTGCTCGGGTCGGGGTGGTGGTTGGGGAAGTTGCCGTCGACCTCGCTGTACAGCTCGGTCACTTCGCAGCCGATGGCACGGAAGATCGCGGGCGCCGACGCCCCGGCGATGCCGTTGCCCGAGTCGACCACGATCTTGAGCGGGCGCTGCAGCTTGATGTCGCCCACGATGCGTTCGACGTACGCCGGCAGCACGTCGACCTTGCGCACGCTGCCGCCGTCGGCCAGCACGGCGCTGCCGTCTTCCATCACCTTGCGCAGCGCCTGGATCTCGTCGCCGTAGATGGCGCGGCCGGCCAGCACCATCTTGAAGCCGTTGTAGTCCTTCGGGTTGTGGCTGCCCGTGACCTGGATGCCGCTGGTGGCCAGCGTGCTGGCCGCGAAGTACAGCATGGGCGTGGTGACGGCACCGATGTCGATGACTTCCACCCCGGTGGCCACCAGGCCGCGGATCAGCGCATCGGCCAGGGCCGGGCCGGACAGCCGGCCGTCGCGGCCCACGGCCACGGCGCGTTCGCCCGCCGCGCGCGCGGCGCTGCCGAAGGCGCGGCCCAGGGCCTCGGCCACCTCGGCATCGAGCGTGGTGGGCACGATGCCCCGGATGTCGTATGCCTTGAAGATGGAAGCGCTGAGTTGCATGAGGGAGGCCCCGGTGTTCTTTGCTGCGGCGCATTGTAGGCACCGCCCCCGGTACCTCACATGTCCGAAAATGGCGCGTTCGAGCGGCTTTCGCCTCGTACGATGCCTGCCATGCCGCCCTCGCCCTCCCCCATCGACGCTACGGAAAGCGACGCCTGTTACCTGGCGATGAAGACGCACGATGCGCGCTTCGACGGGCGCTTCTTCACCGCGGTGACCTCCACCGGCATCTACTGCCGCCCGGTGTGCCGCGTCAGGACGCCCCGGCGCGAGAACTGCCGCTTCTACAGGCATGCGGCCCAGGCCGAGGCGGCCGGCTTCCGGCCCTGCCTGCGCTGTCGGCCCGAGCTGGCGCCGCGCGCGAACGACGCCATGGCCTGGAGCACCACGGACGCCTCGCGGCTGCTGGCCTTGCAGGCGGCACGCCTGATGGACCAGCCCGAAGCCTGGTGGCCTGCATCCCCGGCGCTTTCACGTACGTCGGCGGCCCCCGCGTTGCCCGCCTTGGCGCGGTCCGCCGGCGGCTCGGTGGCCCCCGTGGCCCAGCGCCTGGGCGTGAGCGACCGCCACCTGCGCCGCATCTTCGAGGCGCAGTTCGGCGTCTCGCCGCTGCAGTACCTGCAGACGCGCCGCCTGCTGGCCGCCAAGCAGTTGATTGCCGACACCGCGCTGCCGATGAACGAGGTGGCGCTGGCCAGCGGCTTCGCGAGCGTGCGCCGCTTCAATGCGGCCTTCGTCCTGCACTACGGCCTGAACCCGAGCGCGCTGCGCCGTGCCGGCCCGGCACCCGCGGCAGGCGGCATCCGCGTGCGGCTGGGCTGGCGCCCGCCGTACGACGTGGCGGCCATGCTGGGCTTCTTCGCGCGTCGCGCGATCGCCGGCGTGGAGCATGTCGCGGGCGACCGCCTCGCGCGCACGCTGTGCATCGGCCAGGGTGCACAGGCGCGCTGCGGCTGGCTCAGCGCGCGCTTCGACGCCGCGGGCGGCGCGCTGGAGCTCTCGGTCGACGATACGCTGGCACCCGTGCTGCCGGCCGTCATCGCGCGGGCGCGGGCCCTGTTCGACCTCGACGCCGACCCGGCCGCCATCGACGCCGCGCTGCATGCGGCCTTCCCGCTCGGCGATGGCGTTCGGGTGCCGGGCGCGCTGGACGGGTTCGAGCTGGCGGTGCGTGCCGTGCTCGGCCAGCAGGTCACGGTGGCGGCTGCGCGAACGCTGGGCGCCCGACTGGTGCAGGCGTTCGGCGAGCCCGTTGCCACGCCCATCCCGGGACTGGACCGGCTGTTTCCCACACCCTCGGCGCTCGCAGCCGCGAGCGGCGATGCGCTGGGCCGCCTCGGCATCGTGCGCCAGCGCCAGGCCGCGCTGCAGGCCCTGGCGCGCGAAACGCTCGAGGGCCGGCTGACCCTGCACCCCGGCGCAGACGTGGCCCGCACCTGCGCCGCCCTGCAGGCGCTGCCCGGCATCGGCGACTGGACGGCGCAGTACATCGCCATGCGCGCGCTGCGCTGGCCCGACGCTTTCCCGGCCGGCGACGTGGCGCTGCAGAAGGCACTGGGCGTGACGGGTGCGAAGGCGGCCGTGCAGGCGTCCGAGCACTGGCGGCCGTGGCGCAGCTATGCCGTCCTGCGCGCCTGGCATGCCGCGGCGGCCACGACGGCACCATCGCCTTCCACGGCCATCCATCCCATCGCTTCCCGCGCCCGACTGGCGGGCGCCGCAGCCTGATCCGTTCATGAAATTCAAGATCCCCTCCGCCCTCCACACCACCTGCATCGACACCCCGCTGGGCAGCGTGCGCCTGGCGGCCACCGACGCCGGGCTGGCCGGCATGTGGTTCGATGCCCAGCGGCACAGCCCGGACACGCGCGGCTGGCAGGACAACGACCTGCATCCCGTGCTGCGCCAGGCCGCCGAGCAGCTGCTCGCCTACTTCGACGGGCGCCGCGACAGCTTCGACCTGCCGCTGGACCTGTCGCACGGCACGGCCTTCCAGCAGTCGGTGTGGCAGGCATTGCTGGCCATACCGCGCGGGGAGACGACCAGCTACGGCGCGCTCAGCCACCGGCTGGGCCGGCCGGCCGCCGTGCGCGCCGTGGGCGCGGCGGTGGGCCGCAACCCGATCAGCGTGATCGTTCCCTGCCACCGGGTGGTGGGCGCCGACGGCAGCCTCACGGGCTATGCCGGCGGGCTGCCGCGGAAGACGGCCCTGCTGGTACTCGAAGGCGCGCGCGGGGCCCGCGCGTGAGCGGCGACGGCAAGAACGCCGCCGCGCAGCCCGGCGGCGTGCCGGCCGACGCGGCGGGCCGCAGTTGGGTCGTCGACCTCGTGCTGCTGGCTGCGCTGTGGGGTGCCTCCTTTCTCTTCATGCGGGTGGGGGCGGCAGAGTTCGGTGCGCTCCCCGCAGCCGGCATGCGCGTGGCGGTGGCGGCGCTGTTCCTCCTGCCGCTGCTGCTGTCGCGCGGCCAGTTCGGCGCGCTGCGCCAGCACTGGAAAGCCGCGCTGGGCGTCGGCGTGCTCAATTCCGGCCTGCCCTTCGCGCTCTTCTGCTTCGCGCTGCTGACCATCAACACCGGTCTGGCGGCGGTCCTCAATGCCACGGTGCCGATGTTCGGCGCGCTGGTGGCCTGGGCCTGGTTCGGCGACCGGCCCGACGGTTCGCGCCTGACAGGGCTGGTGATCGGCTTCGCCGGCGTGGCGCTGCTGGCCAGCCGGTCGGCAGGCTTCCACGCGGGCGGCGACGGCTCGGCGCTGTGGGCCGTGCTGGCCTGCCTGGGTGCGTGCCTGTGCTACGGCATCTCGGCCAGCGCCACGCGGCGCTGGCTGCAGGGCGTGCCGGCACTGGCCACGGCCACCGGCAGCCAGGTGGGCGCCACGCTCTTCCTGCTGCTGCCGGCCTTGTGGCTGGCGCCGGCGCGCATGCCCAGCCTCAAGGCCTGGCTGTCGCTGGTGGCGCTGGGTGTGGCCTGCACCGGGCTGGCGTACATCCTGTTCTTCCGGCTCATCGCACGGGCCGGGCCGGCCAAGGCGCTGACGGTGACCTTCCTGGTGCCGGTGTTCGCCGTGTTCTACGGCGCCGTGTTCCTGGGCGAGACCGTGACGCCGTGGATGCTGGGGTGCGCTGCGGTGATCGTGTGCGGCGTGGCGCTGTCCAGTGGCCTGGTGCGCCTGGGCCGGCGCACGACGGTCAGATGATGCCGGCCACCACGTTGATCGACAGTGCCAGCACCAGCATGTTGAAGCCGAAGGACAGGATGCTATGGACCAGCGTGGTGCGGCGCATCTCGCGCGAGCTGACCTGCACGTCGGACACCTGCGAGGTCATGCCCACCACGAAGGCGTAGTACATGAAGTCCGCATAGTCGGGCTCGTCCTTGCCGGGAAACTCCAGGCCGCCCTCGTCCGGCGTGTCGTCGTCCTGGTAGTAGCTGTGCGCGTAGTGGAATGCGTACATCGTGTGGATCATCAGCCACGAGCCGGCCAGCGACACGAGCGCCAGCGCGACGTGGGCGGCGCGCATGGCACCGTCCATCTGCTTGACCTGCCCGAGCAGCATGGCGATGGCCGCCAGGCTGATGACAACGGTCGCGAGCACGGCCCCCAGCAGCACGGCCGCCGGCGGGTCCAGCGAGCGCGCCCGGTGCTTGACCTGCCCCGCATCGAAGCGATGCGCCAGCCACAGCGCCAGCAGCAGGTACGCGGCGACGCCGCCGCTCCACCCGAGCAGGCCCAGCGCCATGCCGCGTGCGCCCAGCGCGGCGGCCACGCCGGTGGTGGCGAGCCCGGCCAGCGCGCCGTAGGCCAGGCGCTGCGTGCCGTCCATCCGCATCAGTTGCATCGACATCGGGCGACTGTAGCGCGCGGTTCCGGACGCCCGGCTGATCCGGTCGCAGCAGACGAAACTGACCTGCCCCGCGGACCGGCGACCCCGCGACAATGAGCCCGACCCATGACGATGACGTTCTTCGCCCGATGCCCGGCCGCGTGCCGCGCCCTGCTGGCCCCGATGGCGCTGGCCGCCTGCGCCGCGCTGGCGCACCTGGCCGCCTGCGCGGCCCCTCCCGAGGACATGGCGCGCCGCATGGCGGCCTGCATCACCTGCCATGGCCGCGACGGGCAAGCCACCAACTCGGGCTACTTCCCGCGCCTGGCGGGCAAGCCGGCGGGCTACCTGTACGAGCAACTGCGCAGCTTCCGCGACGGCCGCCGCCAGCAGGCCGACATGAGCCATCTGCTGACCAACCTCTCGGACGCTTACCTGCGCGACATGGCCGAGTACTTCGCGTCGCTCGACTTTCCCTACCCCCCACCGGCTGCGTCGGACCTGCCGGCCGCGACGCTGGCCCGTGGGCGTGAACTGGTCTTCGGCGGTGATGCGGCGCGCGGCCTCCCCGCCTGCGTGCGCTGCCACGGCGAGGCGCTGACCGGGGTGCAGCCCGGCATCCCTTCGCTTTTGGGCCTGCCCCGTCTGTACATCGCCTCGCAGCTCGGCGCGTGGGTCACCGGCGACCGCCGCGCCCCTGCGCCCGACTGCATGGCCGACGTGGGCCGCAAGCTCAACAACCAGGACATCACGGCGATCGCCGGCTGGCTGGCCGCGCAGCCCGTGCCCGCGGGCGCCAAGCCGGCCACCGCCTTGCCTGGAGGCCTGCCGGTGGCCTGCAGCGCCATGGAGGCGCACCGATGAAGGCGCGCCGCGTGTTGCTGCGCGCGCTGCTTGCCCTGCTGGCGGTGTTCGTGCTCCTGGCCGTCGCCGTGGTGGCCCTGAACCTGCGCGGCGAAGACCCGGTGAGAGACGCCCGCGCAGAGGACTTCGTCGCCTCGCCCGGCCAGGTGGAGCGAGGGCGCTACCTGGCGCTGGCCGGCAACTGCGCCGGCTGCCACACGGCGCGCGGCGGCCCGGCCTACGCGGGTGGCCGCGGCATCGAGACGCCCTTCGGCACCCTCTACACCAGCAACCTCACGCCCGAGCCGCTCACCGGCATCGGCCTGTGGAACGCCGACCACTTCTGGCGCGCGATGCACAACGGCCGCTCGCGCGACGGCCGCCTGCTGTACCCGGCCTTCCCGTACACCAGCTTCACGCACATGACGCGCGAGGACTCCGACGCCATCTACGCCTGGCTGCGCACGCTGCCGCCGGCGGCGCAGGCGAACCGCGCCCACACGCTGGCCTTTCCCTACGACACGCAGGCTGCCCTGGCGGTGTGGCGCGCGATCTTCTTCACGCCGGGGCGCTTCGAGCCGCAGGCGCAGCGCTCGGCCGAGTGGAACCGCGGCGCCTACCTGGTGGGCGGCCTGGGCCACTGCATCGCCTGCCACGGCAGCCGCAATTCGCTGGGCGCCACCGACACGGCACGTGGCCTGGTCGGCGGCATGCTGCCGGGGGAGAACTGGTACGCGCCCGCGCTCGATGCGGCGTCGGAGGCCGGCGTCGCGGGATGGGACACGAACGAGGTCGTGACCCTGCTCAAGACCGGGCGCACCGCGCATGCCTCGGTGCTCGGGCCGATGGCCGAGGTGGTGTACCGCAGCACGCAGTACCTGAGCGATGCCGACCTGCGCGCGATGGCCGTCTACCTGCAGGCACTGCCGCAGGCGCCGACCGCCGCACCCGCGCCGGCAGGTCGCCGCAACGAGGCCGTGCTCCAGCGCGGCGAGAAGATCTATGCGCAGCAATGCTCCTGGTGCCATGGAGAGCGCGGCGAAGGCGTGGCCGGCACCTTCCCGCCTCTGGCCGGCAACCGCGCGGTGAACATGCGCAATGCGAGCAACCTCGTGCAGGTGGTGCGGCGCGGCGGCTTCCTGCCCGCGACCGAAGGCAACCCGCAGCCCTACGGCATGCCGCCCTTCGGGCACCTGATCGACGACGCCGACATCGCCGCCGTCTTGAGCTATGTGCGTGCCAGTTGGGGCAACACCGGCGGCGAGGTCACGCAGCGCGAGGTGATGCAGCGCTGAGCCGGCGTCGCGCCGCGCACGCACCCAGCGCGGCGCGGCGCGGCGCGGCGCGGTGAACAGGTTCGCGTGGGTCTCGTGGCGCTGCGCCCTCTTCGCCTCCTACTCGCGAGGCAAAGAAAAAGCCCCTGCAGCGAACTACAGGGGCTCTTTGAGCTTGGCGGAGTGGACGGGACTCGAACCCGCGACCCCCGGCGTGACAGGCCGGTATTCTAACCAACTGAACTACCACTCCGCGTTGGTGTGACTTTCGCTCTCGCATCCTTCGATGCTCGAGCCAAGTGCCACAAAACTTGGCGACCCTACGGGGATTCGAACCCCGGTACTCACCGTGAAAGGGTGATGTCCTAGGCCTCTAGACGATAGGGTCAAAACCTGGACTGACCAAGACTTTTCAGTCTATTCGACACCGTGTTGGTGGAGGTAAGCGGGATCGAACCGCTGACCTCTTGCATGCCATGCAAGCGCTCTCCCAGCTGAGCTATACCCCCGGTGAACCCGCCAGAAGTTGCCTTCTTTTGTTGTTCGTCCCTACTGGGTGTCGAGCCTCGCAGTATATACCGAAAATCACGCTTTGCTCAATCTTTCGATTGCGACGTCGCGAGAAAAAAGGGCGAGCACGGCATCGAGCGACGGCGTCTGCGGCGTGCCCATGACGAGCACGCGCACGGGCATGGCCAGCGCCGGCATCTTCAGGCCGTGGGCTGCAAGCACTTCCTTGATGGCAGCGGCGATCGATGCCTTGTCCCACGCCACGGTCTTGAGCTTTTCGGCCAGGGCCGCGATGGCCGGCCTCACGGCATCGGTCAGGTGCTGCGTGCGATCGGCGTCGCTGGCCTGCACATCGGCATAGAAGGCCTTCGCCCATTGGGCCAGGGCCACCGTGGTGTCGCAGCGGTCCTTGAACAGCGCGCAGATGGCAGGCAGGCGCTCGTCGGCGGTGACGCCCAGGCGGGCGAGCTGCTCGGCCACCAGGGGCGCCAGCGCCTGGTCGTCCATGGCCTTGAGGTGCTGCGCGTTGACCCAGCGCAGCTTCGCCTCGTCGAACTGCGCCGCGCTGCGACCCAGGTGGTCGAGGTCGAACCACTCAAGGAACTGGGCGCGCGAGAAGATCTCGTCGTCGCCGTGGCTCCAGCCCAGACGCGCCAGATAGTTGACCATCGCGTCGGGCAGGTAGCCTTCGTCGCGGTACTGCGTCACGGGCTTGGCGCCGTTGCGCTTGCTCATCTTCTCGCCCTGCTCGTTGAGCACGGTGGGCAGGTGCGCGTACACCGGCGGCTCCTTGCCCAGGGCGCGGAAGATGTTGATCTGGCGCGGCGTGTTGTTGACGTGGTCGTCGCCGCGGATCACGTGCGTGATCGCCATGTCGATGTCGTCGACCACCACGCAGAAGTTGTACGTCGGCGTGCCGTCGGGCCGCGCGATGACGAGGTCGTCGAGCTCGTCGTTGGCGATCTCGATGCGGCCCTTGACCTTGTCGTCCCACGCGACCACGCCGTCCTGCGGGTTGCGAAAGCGCAGCACCGGCTGCACGCCGTCGGGCACGGGTGGCAGCACCTTGCCTAGCTCGGGGCGCCAGGTGCCGTCGTAGCGCGGCTTCTGCTTGGCGGCCATCTGCCGCTCGCGCAATGCGTCGAGTTCGGCCACGCTCATGTAGCAGGGGTAGACCTGTCCGGCGGCCTGCATCTCGGCCAGCACCGCCTTGTAGCGGTCCATGCGCTGCATCTGGTAGAACGGCCCCTCGTCGTGGTCCAGGCCCAGCCAGGCCATGCCTTCGATGATGACGTCCACGGCCGCCTGCGTGGAGCGTTCGAGGTCGGTGTCCTCGATGCGCAGGATGAAGTCGCCGCCGGTGGAGCGGGCGAAGGCCCAGGGGTACAGGGCCGAGCGGATGTTGCCCAGGTGGATGAAGCCGGTGGGCGATGGGGCGAAGCGGGTGCGGGTCTTGCTCATTCTTGTTGTGGGATCAGGCAGCGAGGCCGGACAGTCCTCGCATCAGGTCGTCCTGGATGTCTTCGGGATGTTCAAGGCCGACGGCCACGCGGATCGTGCCCTGCGTGATGCCGGCCGCCTGACGCTGCGCCTCGGTCAGGCGCCCGTGCGAGGTGGTCGCCGGGTGGCTGATGATGGTCTTGGTGTCGCCGAGGTTGGTGGCGATCGACAGCACGCGACAACTGTCGATGACGTGGAACGCCTTGGCGCGCGCAGCCTCGGGCGTGTCGCCGGCCAGGACGAAACTGAGCACGCCGCCGCCCAGACCGCTTTGCTGGCGCATGGCGAGTTCATGCTGCGGGTGGGAAGGCAGGCCGCAGTAGTAAACGCGCGCCACCTGCGCCTGCGCTTCCAGCCAACGCGCCACGGCCAGCGCGTTCTCGCAATGGGCCTTCACGCGCACAGCCAGCGTTTCCATGCCCTTGAGCACGACCCAGGCGTTGAAAGGCGACAGCACCATGCCGGCGGTGCGTACCACGGGCGCGAACTTCTCGGTCACCAGCTGATGACTCCCGCACAGCGCGCCGGCCATCACGCGGCCCTGCCCGTCCAGGTACTTCGTGCCCGAGTGCATGACGATGTCGGCCCCCAGCTCGGTCGGCCGCTGCAGGATGGGCGTGGCGAAGCAGTTGTCCACCGCCAGCAGCGCACCCGCACCATGTGCGATCTCGGCCAGCGCTGCGATGTCGCAGACCTCGGTCAGCGGGTTGGTCGGCGTCTCGGCGAAGAGCAGCTTCGTGCTGGGCCGCACCGCGGCGCGCCATTCGTCGACGTCGGTCTGCGAGACGAAGGTGGTCTCGACGCCGAACTTGCCGAACTCCTTGGCAAAGAGATTGAGCGTCGAGCCGAACATCGAGCGCGACAGCACGACATGGTCGCCGGCCTTGAGCAGCGCCATGATCATCATGAGGATCGCGCCCATGCCGCTGGCGGCGCCGATCGCGGCCTCGGTCCCTTCCATCGCCGCGAGCCGCTGCTCGAAGCTGGTCACCGTGGGGTTGGAGGTGCGTGCGTAGGTGTAGCCATCGCCGCTCGAAAAACGCTGCGCCGAGGTCTCGGCATCGGGCTGCACGAAGCCGGTGCTGAGGTACAGCGCCTCGGAGTTCTCGCCGTACTGGCTGCGCTCGATGGCCGTGCGCACCGCCAGGGTCTCCGGCCGCAGGCCCTCGGGCAGGGATCGGTCTTTCATGCTCAGCTCAGGTTGGGCAACGCGAGGCGGGAGGAATCCTCTTCCGTCTCCTCGATGCGAGGCCGGTTGCCGTTCATGCGGGTGATGGCGTCGGTGTCGATGTCGCCCGTGACGTACACGCCGTCGAAGCAGGATGCGTCGAAACCGGCGATGGCGACGGTGTCGGCATTGGCCGGTGCCGCCTTCATGACGGCGCGCTTCATCGCATCCACGTCCTGGTAGATCAGCGCATCGCAGCCGATCAGCTGGCGGATCTCCTCGATGCTGCGGTCGTGGGCCACCAGCTCGTCCTTGGTCGGCATGTCGATGCCGTAGACGTTGGGGAAGCGCACCGGCGGCGCGGCGCTCGCCATGTAGACCTTGTTGGCACCGGCGTCGCGCGCCATCTGCACGATCTCGCGGCTGGTGGTGCCGCGCACGATCGAGTCGTCGACCAGCAGCACGTTGCGGCCCTTGAACTCGCTGGCGATCACGTTGAGCTTCTGGCGCACCGACTTCTTGCGCACGCCCTGCCCCGGCATGATGAAGGTGCGGCCGACGTAGCGGTTCTTCACGAAGCCCTCGCGGTACGGCACGCCCAGCAGATGGGCCAGTTGCGTCGCGCTGGGCCGGCTGGATTCGGGGATGGGGATGATCACGTCGATGTCGCTCGGCGGCACCGTCGACACCACGCGTTGCGCGAGCGTCTCGCCCAGGTTGAGCCGGGCCTGGTAGACCGAGATGCCGTCGAGGGTGGAGTCCGGCCGCGCCAGGTACACGAACTCGAAGATGCAGGGGTTCAGCGTCGGCGATTCGGCGCACTGCTGCGCATGCATGTTGCCCTGCAGGTCGATGAACACGGCCTCGCCCGGCGCCACGTTGCGCTCGAAGACGAAGCCCGAGCCCTCCAGCGCCACGGATTCGCTGGCCACCATGAGCGCGCCGTCGGCGTTGCGGCCCAGGCACAGCGGGCGGATGCCGTACGGATCGCGGAACACCAGCAGGCCGTGGCCGGCGATGAGCGAGACGACCGCATAGGAGCCGCGCAGCCGCTTGTGGACGGCGCGCACCGCGGCGAACACATCGTCGACCTTCAGCGGAATGCCGCGCGTCGAGCGTTCCAGCTCGTGCGCGAGCACGTTGAGGAGCACCTCCGAATCGCTCTCGGTGTTGGTGTGACGGTGGTCGGTGGAGAACAGTTCGGCGCGCAGCGCGTGCGCGTTGGTGAGGTTGCCGTTGTGCACCAGCACGATGCCGAACGGCGCGTTCACATAGAAGGGCTGCGCTTCTTCCTCGCTGTAGGCGTTGCCGGCCGTGGGGTAGCGCACCTGGCCCAGGCCGACGCTGCCCGGCAGTGCGCGCATGTTGCGGGTGCGGAACACGTCGCGCACCATGCCCTTGGCCTTGTGCATGAAGAACTTGCGTTCGAGCATCGTGACGATGCCGGCCGCGTCCTGCCCGCGATGCTGCAGCAGCAGCATCGCGTCATAGAGCAATTGGTTGACGGGAGCGTTGCTGACGACGCCGACGATTCCACACATGGGAGCGATCCTCTTGAACTACGGAAGGTAGCTTGCCAACTTTTCAGGCAATGCAGGCTTCAGGCCCTGCAGTGCCGCATCCAACCATGGCGCGCTCGCGGACTCGCGCCACCAGCCATCCTGGCCCAGCGCCAGCACATGGACGACCACGGCCACCACCAGCAGCGCGACCCCTGCGCGCGCCGCGCCGAACAGCGCGCCCAGCATCCGGTCGACGGGCCGCAGGCCCACCGCGGTCACCAGCCTGCGCGTCACCGCGGCCACCAGGCCGCCCGCAAAGGCCACGGCCACGAACACAAGCACGAAACCTGCCGCATAGCGCCAAGATGCGTCCGGTTCGCCAAAAGGCAACCAGGCCGCCACGTCCGCCGCGAACCACTGTGCGCACAGGAAGGCCGCGACCCAGCCGACGAGCGAGATGACCTCGAACACCAGCCCCCGCCACAGCCCGGTGAGCATCGACAGCCCGAGCACCCCCACCGCGATCCAGTCGAACAGGGCCACGGTTGCGGCGCGCTCGCTCAAAGCGTGAGCACGGAGGCCGGAAGGGCCAGGCCCTTGATGCGCTCGGCCGCCTTGTCCGCTTCCGCCTTCGAACCGAAGGGCCCCACGCGCACCCGCGTGCGCTCGCCGTCGGCGGTCTTGGCCACGTGGGTGTAGGTCTTGAGGCCCGCTCGTTCCAGCTTCTGCCGGGTTTCCTTGGCCTTGTCGGCGTCGGCGAAGGCGCCCACCTGCACCACGAAGCGACCGGCCGCATCGGCGGCCTTGTCGGCGGGCTTCTCGGCAGGTTTGGTGTCCGCGGGCTTGGCGGCCGGCTTGCCCTCGAGCAGCGCGAGGGCGCGCGCGCCATCGTCGCGTGCGGCGGGCTTGGCCTGCGCGGGCTTCGCTTCGGGCTTGTTGGCTTCGGGCGTGCGGGCCGGTTCGGGCTTGGGCTCGTGCCGCACTTCGGGCTTCGGCTCGGGCTTGGGTTCCGGCTTCGGTTCGGGTTTCGGGTCCGGCTTGGGCTCGGGCTTGGGGGCCGGCGGCGCGGCGGCGGGCGCGGGCGATGCGTTGGGCGCCGTCGCCACGATCTCGCTGCCATCGGCGCGTTCGGTGATGATGCCGCCCGACGAGGGCGTGCGCGAAGTGGCGCCCTCGGCAGCACTGCCGGCGCTCGACGTCGTCGCGGCCGGGGGTGCGGGCACGGCGAGCGGCTTGGTCTTGTTGCGATCGGGGATTTCGATCGGGATGTCCACCGCCACCGGCCGCGGCTGGGTGTCGAACAGCAGCGGGAAGCCGATCACGCCCAGCAGCACCAGCACCGCCGCACCGAGCAGCCGGTGCCGTGCACGCCGGCGCATGGATTCCACGCTTTCCGCCGGTGCCGCGGCTGCGGCGCCACGCGCCTCGTTGCCTTGGGGACCCTTCGAGCGGAACTTGAAAAACGCCATGAACGTCGATTCCCTGACTGTGGAGCAGCGTGCGCGAAAAAAGAGCGGAGAGGCCGGGCCCGGAGGGCAGTTTCAGGCGCCGGGCTGGAGGTGTTTGGCCTGCAGTCGGGGGATGCCGTGCTCGAGCACACCGCCGACCGTGAAGAAGGATCCGAAGACGACGATTCTATCAGCGGGGTCCGCCGCATCGACCGCAGCCTGCAGGGCCGCCATCGGGTCGGCGTGGGTGCTGGCGGTGACCTCCGGTCGCCGGTTGCGCGCCTTCCACGCCGCCTCGAGATCGACCGCGCGCGCAGCCCGGGGCGTGGGCAGGTCGGTGAAGTACCAGCGGTCGACCAAGGGCCCGATGCGGTCGAGGATCGGGCCCAGTTCCTTGTCGGCCATGACGCCGAAGACGGCGTGCGTGACCGGGTAGAAGCCCATCGCGTCGAGGTTCTCGGTCAGGGCGGCGACCGCGTGCGGGTTGTGCGCGACGTCCAGCACCAGCGCAGGCTGGCCCGGCACGATCTGGAAGCGGCCGGGCAGCTCGACCAGCGACAGCCCGACGCGGATGGCCTGCGCCGTGACCGGCAGGCGCGGCCGCAGCGCTTCGAGCGCGGCCAGCACCCCGGCCGCGTTGACGAGCTGGTTGGCCCCGCGCAGCGCCGGATAGGCCAGCCCGGCGTAGCGCCGACCGCGCCCGGCCCAGGACCATTGCTGCGGATCGCCCGACACGTTGAAGTCGCGGCCCGACAGCCACAGCTCGGCCCCGATGGCCTCGGCATGCGCCACCACGCTGGCCGGCGGCATCGGGTCGCTGACGATGGCCGGCTTGCCGGGCCGCATGATGCCGGCTTTCTCGAAGCCGATGCGCTCGCGATCCGGGCCGAGGAAATCCATATGGTCCAGGTCGATGCTGGTGAGGATGGCGCAGTCGGTGTCGATGATGTTGACCGCATCGAGCCGGCCGCCCAGCCCCACCTCGAGGATCGCCACCTCGACACCGGCATCGATCATGCAGGCGAACAGGGCCAGCGTGGTGAACTCGAAGTAGGTCAGCGAGGTCTCGCTCCGCGCGCGCTCGACCGCCTCGAAATACGTGGGCAGCCGCTCGGCCGCCACGATCTCGCCGCCGATGCGCAGCCGCTCCTCGAAGTGCACCAGGTGCGGCGAGCTGTAGACGCCGGTCCGGTAGCCGGCTTCGGTGAGGATCGATTCCAGCATGGCGCAGGTCGAACCCTTGCCGTTGGTGCCCGCCACGGTGATCACCGGGCAGGCGAAGGCCAGGCCCATGCGTTCGGCGACCGCGCGCACGCGTTCCAGGCCGAGTTCGATGTTCTTTGCGTGCAGGTGCTCGGCGTGTGCGAGCCAGTCGGCCAGGGTTTTCATGGAGCCCGCGATTGTCGCCCACGCCTTCCGCGCGCATCATCCGCGGCCATGATCGACCTCTACGGCATCCCGAATTGCGACACCGTCAAGCGCGCCCGCGCCTGGCTGGACGCGCAGCAACTCCCCTACCGCTTCCACGACTTCAAGAAGGAAGGCCTGCCGGACGCCACCGTCCAGCGCTGGATGGCCGCCGTCGGCTGGGAGGCCCTGGTCAACCGGCGCGGCACCACCTGGCGCCAGCTCGATGCAGCCACGCGCGAGGCGGTGGTCGATGCACCGTCGGCCCAGGCGGTGCTGCAGGCCCAGACGAGCCTGGTCAAGCGGCCGGTCGTCGAATGGGCGCGTCCGGACGTTGTGACGGTCGGCTTCGACGCCGATGCATGGATCTCGCATCGCAAAAAGCTGGCGTGAACCTTGGCGTGCGGGCGGGCTCCAACCGCTTTCCCGCGCGGGCCCGGTTCGGCCGGCCCCGTGCATCCGAAGGAGATATTCCGATGACCTCTCACCTCGCCCCCGACGCCGATTCCGTCGTCCCGCCCCACCGTGCAACCCGCGTGCGCCCCGCGGCACTGGCCGCCACCGCCCTCGCACTGCTGCTCGGCGCCGCCCTGCCGGCATCGGCGCAGGATGCGCCGCCCGCCGGCCGAGTCATCTCCGCCAGCCCGATCCAGGAGAACGGCCGTCCTGCCGGCTACAGCGTGACCTACGAGTACGCGGGCCGGCAGTACACCACCCGCACCGACACGCCGCCGGGCCCCACCATCCCGGTGCAGGCGAGCGCTTACGGCGTGACGACCTACCCGGTCGCCCCGCAACCGGCCCTGGACGGCAGCCCCGAGCCGGCGGTGCAACCGGCTGCGCCTTATGCGGTGACGCCCGAGCCGGGCGTCGTGGTGTCGGGCAACGGCGTGCCCTACGGTGCGCCCGCCCCGGTGTACCCGGCGGCCTACCCTGCGCCGGTGTACGTGGCCCCGGCCTACGCCTACCCCGCCGCGCCCTACGTGTATCCGCCGGTGGGCCTCTCGCTCAACTTCGGCTACTCGCGCGGCTGGCACCACGGCTGGCGCTGAGCGGGAGCGCCCCGCCTAGAATGCGGGCGCCGCGCCGGATCTTCGAGAGAAGTCGGGCCGCAGCGCCCGCCCCGCTTGCGCGAGGCGCTACCAAGACCATAGCAAACAGGCCCGGCGCCTGCTCTTTCCGCATGACCACCCAGACCCTCGACGGCGTGTCCGTCGCCACCCAGGCCAACGTGTACTTCGACGGCAAGTGCGTTTCGCACGGCATCACCTTCGCCGACGGGCGCAAGTGCACGGTGGGCGTGATCCTGCCGGCGTCGCTGACCTTCAGCACCGGCGCGCCCGAGGTGATGGAAGGCACGGGCGGCAGCTGCGAGTACAAGCTCGACGGCAGCAGCGAGTGGGTGGCCGCCGGCGTGGGCGAGAAGTTCAGCGTGCCCGGCAACTCGAAGTTCGAGATCCGCGTGACCGGCGCACCCTACAGCTACATCTGCCACTTCGGCTGATCGCCACCCCGCGGCGGGCGGCTGCCCTCTCAGTCGCCGCCGCCTCCACCGCATCCCCCGCCGCAGCCGCCGCCACCGTCGCCGCTGCCACCGCTGTCGCTGCTGCTGCCGCCTCCCCCACCGTCGGACGGGGACGATTCGCTGCCTCCGAGGCCCTGCGAATCGCCGGGGTAGCCCCCCGAGTCGCCCGAGGACGATTCGCCGCCCTCCGCGAAGGCGGTGCCGCAGTACGCATCGGAGCCGCTCGCCCGATCGATGGCGCTGCAGTCCGGCGTGTAGTGGAAGCCCCCCGCGATCGCGAACTTGGCGTCCAGCGCGAAGAGCAGCGGCAGCCGCGCCGGCTTGCGCGGGTCGATGCTCTCCTCCTTGCAGGCCCAGTACCAGCTGCGGCGCAGCCCGTCGTTGCGGCGCGCGTCCCGGCCCAGCACCTCGGCCGGCGTGTGGTGCAGCATCGCGCCGAAGGCGCCCTCACACCAGCGCTGGTAGCCCTGCGTGTGCAGGATGTACTCGTGCCAGGCCTCGTCGACCACCTTCGAAGGCATGGCCACGAACTTGCGCCCGCTGCGCAGGTGCGCCATGAAGAACTGCCGCAGCCCGCGCAGCACGAGGTCCGCGTCGCGCGAGGACAGCTGCGGGAAGGCCGTGCGCAACTTGCCGACCAGGAAGGCGGGCAGCGACGCCTCGCGGATGAACTGCCGGCGCAGGCTGTCTTCCCACGCCCGCAACGCGGCCGTGAGCACCAGCCCCACCACCACCGCCACGGCCAGCGACCACCCGGTGCGCCATGCCGCCACGGCGACCACCGCCAGCACCCACACGAGCCGGCGTGCCCACACCAGCCCCGCGATGCGGCGTCGAAAGTTCAGTTCGGGCCAGTGCATTGCGCTCCTCCTCGCCGCTCGTTGTCGAAGCATGTCCCAGGTGCGCCACCACGCACGCGCCACCCCCCGCACGGGCCGGTGTCAGACCACGACCGGCTCTGGCTCCAGCCGGATGCCGAAGCGCTCGTAGACGCTGGTCTGGATCGCCTTGGCCAGGGTCATCACCTCGCCGCCTGTGGCCGGATGCTCGGTGCCGCCGCGATTGACCAGCACCAGCGCCTGCCTCTCGTACACACCGGCGTTGCCGACCGACTTGCCCTTCCAGCCGCAGGCGTCGATGAGCCAGCCGGCCGCGAGCTTGATGCTGCCGTCGGCCATCGGGTAGTGAACGATCTTGGGGTCGCGCGCGATGATGTCGGCGCACTGCTCGGGCGTGACGGTCGGGTTCTTGAAGAAGCTGCCGGCATTGCCCAGCACGCGCCAGTCGGGCAGCTTGGCGCGCCGGATGGCGACGATCCAGTCGAAGATCTGCATCGGCGATGGATCGGTCACGCCTGTCTCGGCCATCTTGCGCTCCAGGTCGAGGTAGCCGAGCACGGGCTTCCAGGGCTTGGGCAGGCGGAAGCGCACCCGGGTGATGAGCGCCCGCCCGGCCAGCCCGAAGGCGTTGGTGGCCGGGTCGCCCGCGTGCTTGAACACCGAATCGCGGTAGCCGAAGGCGCACTGCGCCGCATCGAGCGTGAAGGGCTGGCCGGTGACGAGGTCGATGCCGTCCAAGGACTCGAAGCGGTCCTGCAGCTCGACGCCGTAGGCGCCGATGTTCTGCACCGGCGCCCCGCCCACGGTGCCGGGGATCAGCGCCATGTTCTCCAGGCCGGGCCAGCCCTGCGCCAGCAACCATTGCACCGTGTCGTGCCAGACCTCGCCGGCACCGACCTCGACGATCCATGCCCTCGGTCCGTCGTCGACCAGCCGCCGCCCCGGGATCTCGACCTTGAGCACCAGCGGCTTCACGTCGCCGGTGAGCACGATGTTGCTGCCGCCGCCGAGCACGAACTTCGGCATCTCGCGCAGCACCGGGTCGGCCAGGATGGCGGCCACGTCGGCCTCGTCCGCGATGCGCACCAGCTGCTGCGCACGGGCCACGATGCCGAAGCTGTTGTGCGGTTGCAGGGGGACGTTGCGCTGGACGATCATGGGAGAATTGTCGCATTCGGCCCACGCCGCTTCCGGCCACGGGCGCCATCCCAGGAGAACCCCTTCATGCCCTCTTTCGACACCGTTTGCGAGCCGAACCTGGTCGAAGTCCGCAACGCCGTCGACAACGCCGCCAAGGAAATCGGCACGCGCTTCGATTTCAAGGGCACGGCCGCCGCGATCGAGCTCAAGGACAAGGACATCACCCTCACCGGCGACGCCGATTTCCAGCTCCAGCAGGTCGAGGACATCCTGCGCGGCAAGCTCACCAAGCGCAGCGTCGACGTGCGCTTCCTCGACAAGGGCGACGTGCAGAAGGCCGGCGGCGACAAGGTCAAGCAGGTCATCAAGGTCAAGAACGGCATCGACGCCGAGACCGGCAAGAAGATCCAGCGCATCCTCAAGGACAGCAAGCTCAAGGTGCAGGCCGCCATCCAGGGCGACGCGGTGCGCGTGACCGGCGCCAAGCGCGACGACCTGCAGGCCGCCATGGCGCTGATCAAGAAGGACGTGGCCGACCTGCCGCTGTCCTTCAACAACTTCAGGGATTGAGCCCGCCGTGAAGATCCTGCTGGCCGCGGCGGCCCTCTTCGCCGCCTGCGCGTCGGCGCATGCCCAGTCGGTCACCCTGACCGGCAGCATCGGCAGCCGCGCCATCCTGATGATCGACGGCGGTGCCCCGCGCACCGTGGCGCCGGGCGAGACGGTGCAGGGCGTCAAGCTCATCACCATGCAGGGCGACCAGGCGGTGGTCGAGTCGGGCGGCAAGCGCCTCACGCTGCGCATGGATTCGCCGGTCAGCATCGGCGGCGCGGCACGCAGTGCGGGCGGCACGCGCATCGTGCTGCCGGCCGACAGCCGCGGCCATTTCATGACGCAGGGCACCATCAACGGCCGCACCGTCAACTTCATGCTCGACACCGGCGCGACCGCAGTCGCCCTGTCGCTGGCCGACGCGCAACGCATCGGGCTGGACTACGCCAAGGGGCAGCCGGTGCAGGTCAACACGGCCAACGGCGTGGCCGCGGGCTGGCGCGTCAAGCTGTCGTCGGTGCGCGTGGGCGACGTCGAGGTCTACGACGTCGACGCCATCGTCTCGCAGCAGCCCATGCCCTTCGTGCTGCTGGGCAACAGTTTCATCGGCCGCTTCTCGATGCGTCGCGACGCCGACCAGATGGTGCTCGAGAAGCGCTTCTGACGCGTACCACGCGCCGGCGCGGCGGGGCTGACCGCACGCGCGCGCGGCTGAATTGAGCGGTATTTCTCCCGCTTTTCGGGCTCCGGCTTCGCCATCGCAGCCCTAGCATCGACGCGTCGCCCAAACAACATCACAAGACCATGGCACGCCTGATCATCGTGGACGCCCGCCGCGCCGTGCGGCAGATCAACCTCGACATGCCGCTCCTGACCATCGGGCGCGAGGCCGGCAACGTCGTCATGCTGGCCAGCGAGCGCGTCAGCCGCCGGCACGCCGTCATCGAGCGCGTCGACGACGGCCACATCCTCACCGACCTGGACAGCCTCAACGGCACCTTCGTCAACGGTGCGCCGCTGCGCATCCGCTCGCATCGCCTGCGCCACGGCGACAGCGTCACCCTCGGGCGCTGCCAGCTGCGCTTCCTGCAGAAGGCAGGCACCAGCCTGGCGGCCGACGCCCTCAGGCTGCTGACCCTTCCGGCCGAACTGCCACGGCGCGGCTGGGGCAGCATGCAGCCCGCCTTCGCCTGAGCCCGGCTCAGGGCAGCGCGGCCGAAACGACGATCTCGATCTTGTAGGCCGGATTGGCCAGCTGCGCCTGCACGGTCGCGCGCGGCGGCGTGTGGCCCGCGGGCACCCAGGCGTCCCACACCTCGTTCATCGCCGCGATCTCGCTGATGTCGGTCAGGAAGATCTGCGTCATCAGGATGCGGGTCTTGTCGCTGCCGGCCTCGGCCAGCAGGCGATCGACCATGGCGAGCACCTGCGCGGTCTGGCCGCGGATGTCCTGCGTGGTGTCGTCGGGCACCTGGCCGGCGAGGTAGACGGTGCCGTTGTGCACGGCTGTCTCGGACAGGCGCGGGCCGACGTGGAAGCGTTGGATGGCGGGCATGGGTGTTCCTTCAGGTCGTGGGCTTGGCCTTGCTGCCGAGCTTCGATTCGGTGCCGGCCAGCAGGCGGCGGATGTTCTCGCGGTGGCGCCAGGCCAGCAGCAGGCTCATGACGATGATGGCCACCAGCACCGTGCGGTGCAGGGGCCAGGCGATCTTGCCGCCCAGCACGTAGTAGGCCGGCGCGAAGAAGGCGGCCACCAGCGAGGCGAGCGAGGAGTAGCGGAAGAAGAAGGCGATGATGAGCCACGACGCGCCCGTCGCCAAGCCCAGCAGCCAGTCGATGCCGAAGAGCACGCCCGCGGCGGTCGCGACGCCCTTGCCGCCCTGGAAGCGGAAGAACACCGGGTACAGGTGACCGAGGAAGGCCGCCAGGCCGACCAGCGCCGCCGTGCCCGCGCCCAGCCCCCAGGCCGCGCCCCACTCGTTGACGACGAACACCGGCAGCCAGCCCTTGAGCGCATCGAGCACCAGCGTGGCCAGCGCCGCGCCCTTGCGGCCCGAGCGCAGCACGTTGGTCGCGCCGGGGTTGCCGCTGCCGTAGCTGCGCGGGTCGTCCATGCCGAGCAGCTTGCTCACGATGACGGCGAAGGACAGCGAGCCGATCAGGTAGCCGACGACGACGGCGATCAGGGATGGCAGTTCAAGGCTCAAGGCGGGCTCCGGCGCGGGCTCGATGGCGCCGCGCGTGGTTGTCTCGTGGGGAAGCCGGTCATTCTGCCAGCGCGCACTGCACCGGCCTGGCGCCCAGGAGCTGCACGCACACCTGCGGATCGAGGCCGACGAGGTAGCCACGGCGCCCGCCGTTGATGAGGATGCCGGGCAGTTCGAGGATCGTCGATTCGATGTACACCGGCATCGCGCGCCGCGTGCCGAAGGGCGAAGTGCCGCCCACCTGGTAGCCGGAATGGCGCTGCGCCACCTCGGGCTTGCACGGCTCGACCGACTTGGCGCCGATCTGCCGCGCGAGGTTCTTGGTCGACACCGTCCGGTTGCCGTGCATCAGCACGATCAGCGGCTTCGCATCCTGGTCCTGCATCACCAGCGTCTTGACGACGCTGAAGGGATCGACGCCGAGCACGGCCGCGCTGTGCTGCGCACCGCCGTGTTCGAGGTAGTCGTACGGATGCTCGGTGTACGGGACCTTCGCCGCGCGCAGCACGGCGGTGGCGGGGGTCTCGCTGACGTGGGGCTTGTCTTTCTTGGCCATGGGAGCGGGCGATTCTGCCGCGCTGCCGCCCGCCATGCTCCGCGAGGCTCGCCCCAGCGGCCCCGGCGGCCTCAGCGCGCCGTGCTCACGGCCGACGCACCCATCCGCCGGACGGCGTCGGTGCGGCCGTCCCAGGCGCGGGCCGCCTCGGCGATCTGCCGGAAATACTCGCCCTTGCCGCCTGTCGTCTCCGACAGCTCGACCATGCCGCTGGGCAGATCCGGATGGACGAAGTACGCAAAGCGCCCGCGGGTGCCCATGCGCCCGCCATGCCCTTCGACATGGCCGCTTTCGACGAGCTGCGCGTGCATCGCGTCGTAGCGGTCCTCGGTCCAGTAGGCGATGTGCTGAGCGCATTCGCCGTTCCTGGCCAGGGTGTCGAGGTAGAGCGAGGGCGCGTCGTTGCGCTGCTGGATCAACTCAATCTGCAGGTCCCCCGAGTTGGCCAGCGCGATCGACAGCTCGGGCAGGTGCGTCTGCGCCTGGCCGTAGTAGCGGAACTCGGTGGTGCCCACCGCCGCCTTGTAGAACCACGGCCCCACGCCGAGCGCGCGGCTCCAGTGCGCCATCGCGCGCTCGATGTCGCGCACCACGAAACCGACCTGCCGCGCGCCGCCGTAGAAGAGGCTCATGCTTGCTCCTGAGTGAGAAAACGTTTTCTCGATTGTGGAAAGAAACGCCGATCAAGCGTTACCCGGGTTTGCACCCATACCGAATGACGGTGCGTCGCCGCAGACTTGCCGCACGTTGTAGAAACGTTTCTACAGATCTCCTCAAATTCCGATCCATGTCCGTCGTCACCCCCACCGAGCTGCCCGGCACCGCGCAGGACCTTGCCGTGTCGCGGCGCATGCCGCTGCGTGCCCCGCCCTACGACGAGGCCGCGGCCCGCGCGATCGGCAACACCGCCTTCTCGGGCACGCTGTCGCCACAGAACCTGCGGCTCACGCTGGCGCAGGAGCCGAAGCTGGCCGTGGCCTTCCAGCAGATGGCGCATGTGGTGCTGTTCAAGGGAAGCGTGCCCGAGCGCGAGCGCGAGATCGCCATCATCCGCACCGGCGCCCTCACCCGCTCCGAGTACGAATGGGGCATGCACGTGAGCATCTATGCCGAGCGCTGCGGCCTGAGCGAGGCGCAGGTGATGGAGTTGACCTGCAACACCGCGTTGAGCGAATCGCTGTGGAGCGAGAAGGAACGGCTCGTCGTCCGCATGGTCGACGAGCTGCACCACCACTCCACCGTGGGCGACAGCACCTGGGCCGCGCTGCAGGCGCACTGGCCGAAGGACCAGGTGGTCGAGCTGGTGCTGGCGGCCAGCTTCTACCACATGGCCGCCTTCTTCCTGAACAGCATGGCGGTGCCGCTGGAGCATGGCGCGCGCCGCTTTCCGCCGGGCGTCGTGCAGGCCTTCGTGCCGGGCGACGGCGCCGCATGAGCCCCGGCTCGGCCGCTCCCGGCAAGCGAAGCGCAGCCTTCGGCAGCGCGGGGGCTCGCACCGCAGCGCATAGCGCGGAGCTTGTCCAGTGAGCCGCCCCACCATCCGCGACGTGGCGCTGCGCGCCGGTGTGTCCATCGGCACCGCGTCGCGCGCGCTCAACCGGGCCGGCCGCGTGAGCCAGGCGGCCATCGCGGCCGTGCAGGCCGCCGCCGATGCGCTGGGCTACGAGCCCGATGCGATCGCCCAGAGCATGCGCACGCGCAGCACGGGCGTCGTCGGCCTGCTGGTGTCGGACCTGTCGAACCCGCTGTATGCGCGCATCGTCAACGCGGTCGAGGCCCGCCTGCAGCGCGACGGCTGCGCGCTGCTGCTGGCCAACACGCACAACGACGCGGCGCGCGAGCGCACGATGATCGACTTCTTCCGTCGCCGGCGTGTCGACGGCCTCATCCTCGCGCCCTGCCAGAACGAGCGCCCCCAACTCTTCGAGGGCCTCTCGGCGCACGGCCTGCCGGCGGTGGCGCTGGACCGGGATTTCCACGCCGCCGGCAGCGGCGTGCATGTCGATCACTTCCACGGCGCGCTGCAGGCCACGCGATACCTGCTCGACCTCGGCCACCGCCGCATCGCGCTCATGACGCCCGGCCAGGCCGTGCGCCCGGGCCGCGAGCGGATCGCGGGCTTTCGCGCGGCCTATGCCGAACGTGGCCTGCAGCCCGAGCCGCGGCTGGTGCGCGCCGAGCCCTCGGCCATGCAGTTCGCGTTCAGCGAGACGCTGGCGCTGCTGTCCGGGGCCGAGCGGCCCACGGCCTTCGTGTGCCTGGGCACACGCATCCTCTCGGGCGTGCTGCAGGGGCTTCGCCATGCCGGCCTCACCGCGCCCGAGGACGCCAGCGTGATCAGCATCGGCGACACCGACCTGTCGCAGCTCTTCTCGCCCGGCATCACCTCGCTGACCTGGGACTTCGAGGCCGTCGGCACCGCCGTGGCGGAGCTGATGCTCAAGCGCCTGCCGGGCGCGGCGCCGCCGCCCGAGGAGGGCGAACGCATCGTGATCACCACCCAGATGGTGCTGCGCGAATCGTGCGCGCCGCTGGCGCCTGCGCCCGCGCGCCTGGCGCCCAAGCAGCGCGCCGCGCGCAAGACGACATCATGAGCGCGCCCCTGCGCCTGGCGGGCAAGGTGGCCATCGTCGTCGGCGCGGGCACGCCGGCCGATGGCACCAGCAACGGTGCGGCCTGTGCGATCGCCTTCGCACGCGCCGGCGCCCGCGTGCTGTGCGCCGACCTGTCGCCCGATGCGGCGCAGGAGACTGTGCGACGCATCGCGGCCGAGGGTGGCGAGGCCGGCGCCGTGGTCGCCGACGTGCGCAGCGCGGCGCAGCTGCAGGCCATGGTCGACACCGCCCTGCAACGCCACGGCCGCATCGACATCTTGCACAACAACGTCGGCATCGAGGCCTTCGGCGACCTGCTGGAACTCACCGAGGCATCGTGGGACCGCGTGCACGAGATCAACCTGCGCGGCGCCATGCTCGCCGCCCGCGCCGCGATGCCGCACATGATCCGCCAGGGCGGCGGCTCGATCATCAACATGTCTTCGATCGCCAGCCGCAAGTGGAGCCCGATGCAGTTCCTGTCGTACAGCACCTCCAAGGCGGCGCTGAACCACATGACCCGCGTGGTGGCCCGGCAGTACGCGCCGCAGCAGGTGCGCTGCAACGCCATCGTGGCCGGCCTCATCGACACGCCCCACGCCGCCGCGCTGTATGCCGATGCCGAAGCCGCCGCCAGGGGCCGCGCGCAGCGCGACGCGCGCTGCCCCATGGGCCGGCAGGGCTCGCCCTGGGACATTGCCAACGCCGCCCTCTTCCTCGCCTGCGACGAATCCGCCTACGTCACCGGCATCGAACTGGTGGTGGACGGCGGCGTCTCGCTCGGCTGAGGCCGCCCGCGCACCGATCACGACACAACGAAGGAGACATGCCATGCTGAACAAGAAGACGTTCTGGCTGCCGATGGTGGCCGCGGTGGCGCTCGCCGCCGGTGCGCCGGCCTGGGCCCAGCCCGCCGCCGACTACCCGACCAAGCCCATCAAGATGGTGCTGCCCTTCGGCGCCGGTGGCGGCGGCGACGTGCTGGGCCGCCTGCTGGCCGACCAGATGAGCCGGCGCCTGAAGCAGCCCATCGTGGTGGAGAACCGCGTCGGCGCCGCCGGCACCATCGGCACGCAACACGTCGCCGTGGCGGCACCGGATGGCTACACGATCATGATCGGCGGCATGACGACGCACCTGCTCGCGCCGGTGACGTACAGCAAGCTGGCCTACGACCCGGTCAAGGACTTCAGCGTGATCGGCCGCATCGGCACCTCCGCCATCGTGATGCTGGCCACGCCGGACTTCCCGGCCAACAACCTCAAGGAGCTGGTGGCGCTGGCCAAGTCGAAGCCGAACCCCACGCAATACGGCAGCTGGGGCATGGGCTCCACCGGCCATTTCTGCGGCGAGGTGCTGGCGCAGAAGGCCGGCCTGCAGCTGCAGCACGTGCCCTTCAACGGCACCAACAAGCTGGTGACCGACATGATGGGCGGCCACATCCAGCTCGGTCTGGTCGACATGGCCACCGGCACGCCCTTCGTCAAGGAGGGCAAGCTCAAGGCGCTGGGCGTATGCACCCAGCGCTCGCCCAGCCTGCCTGAGGTGGCAAGCTACAAGGAACAGGGCATCGACTTCGACCAGTTGCTGTCGTGGGTGATGTATGCGCCGGCCGGCGTTCCCAAGCCCATCCTGGCCAAGGTGACGGATGCGCTGCAGGCCTCGCTCAAGGAGAAGGAGGTCGTCGACAAGATGCTCGCGCTGGGCATCACGGCCGACTTCCTGCCCGGCGAGCAGCAGGCCGCCATCAATGCACGCGACATCCAGATCTGGAAGAAGGTCGCGGCGGACGCCAACATCAAGACGGACTGACGCGGCGATGGACGCCTCGGCCCTGAACCCGGTGCGCACCGACACCGGCGCACTCCTCGCCGGCCGCGTGGCCGTGATCTCCGGCGCCGGTCGCCCCAAGGGCATCGGCAAGGCGACGGCGCGGCTCTTCCTCGCGCACGGTGCGCGCGTGGCGCTGCTCGACCTCGACGGGGACGATGCCCGGACCGCTGCGGCCGATCTCAACGACGCGACGGGCAGCGAGTTTGCGCGCGGCTGGGCCTGCGACGTGGCCGACGCCGCGGCGTGCGCCGCCGCCATCGAGGACGTGCTGGGCTGGTCGGGCGGCGCGCTCGACATCCTTGTCAACAATGCGGGCCTGACGCAGAAGCGCGGCGTGGCCGAGATCACCGAGGCCGACTACGACACCGTGACCGACGTGGTGCTGCGCGGCACGCTGCTGCTGTCGCAGGCGGCGCTGCCGGCGCTGCGCGCGCGGCACGGCGGCAGCATCGTCAACGTGTCGTCGATGTCGGCGCAGCAGGGCGGCGGCATCTTCGGCGGCGCGCACTACTGCGCCGCCAAGGCCGGCGTGCTGGGCCTCACCCGCGCCATGGCGCGCGAGCTGGGTGCCGAGGGCATCCGCGTCAACGCCATCGCACCGGGGCTCATCCTCACGGACTTCTCGCGCACCGGCCGCAGCGACGAGGACAAGCATGCCAGCGGCGCCGGCTGGCCGCTGCCCCGCGCAGGCCACGCGGCCGAGATCGCGGGCGCCTGCCTCTTCCTCGCGTCGGACCTGTCGTCGTACGTGACGGGGACGACGATCGACGTCAATGGCGGGGCGCACATGCGCTGAGCGCGCGGCGCCGCCGTGGCAGCTCAAGCCGCCGGGTCGCGCAGCTCCCATCGGATCTTGTCGATCTCGGCCAGCAGCTCGGGCGACAGCGTGGTGCCCCAGGCATCGAGGTCCTCGTCGAGCTGCGCCACCGAGGTCACGCCGATGATCGTGCTGGCGACCTGCCACTTGGTGTAGCAGAAGGCCAGCGCCATCCGGGTCGGCGTCATGCCGTGATCGCGAGCGAGCTGGTTGTAGCGGCGTGCGGCGGTGAGCGCATCGGCCCGGCCCCAGCGCTGCTTGCGCACCGATTCGTAGCTGGCGATGCGCGCGCCCTTGGGCGCGTCGGGGCCGGTGGTGCCACCCAGGTCGTACTTGCCGGTGAGCAGGCCGAAGGCCAGGGGCGAGTAGGCCAGCAGCGACACGTCGAGCCGGTGCATGGTCTCGTCCAGGCCGTTCTCCGCCGCGCGGCTCACGAGGCAATACACGTTCTGCACCGTGGCCACACGCGGCAGGCCGTGCTGCTCGGCCAGGCGCACGAACTCGTGCACGCCGTAGGGCGTCTCGTTCGACAGGCCGATGGCCCGCACCTTGCCCGCCTTCACCAGGCCGCCCAGCGCCTCGAGCTGCTCGTGGATGGAGGTCTGCGTGCGCTCCAGCTTCGGGTCGTAGTAGATGTTGCCGAAGGCCGGCACGTTGCGTTCGGGCCAGTGGATCTGGTAGAGGTCGATGACGTCGGTCTGCAGGCGCTTCAGGCTGCCTTCGCAGGAGGCGACGATGTCGGCCGCCGTCATGCCCGCGCCTTCGCGCACCCAGGGCATGCCGCGCGAGGGGCCGGCGACCTTGGTGGCGAGCGTGAGCTTGCGGCGCGCGCCGGGGTTCTTCGCGAACCAGTTGCCGATGATCGTCTCGGTGGCGCCGTAGGTTTCCTTGCGGGCCGGCACGGCGTACATCTCGGCCGTGTCGATGAAGTCGACGCCCCGCTCCAGCGAGCGGTCGAGGATGGCGTGCGCGGTCGGCTCGTCGACCTGCTCGCCGAAGGTCATGGTGCCGAGGCAGATGGGGGTGACGCGCAGCTCGCTGCGCCCGAGGGTGACTTGGGGGAGGTTCATGCCCGGCATGCTACCGCCGGGTACGTTCGCGTGCCGGCCCCGGGTCTGTCCTGCGCCGGACTGCGCATGCCGCGGGCACTGCCTATGATCGGCCGCCATGTACGTCCCCCGCCGCCCTGCCCGCTCCGAGTTCGTTCCCGTGCGCAACCTGCGCTACCACGTGCTGGCCTGGGGCGAGCGCACCGGCGCACGGCCGCCGCTCGTGCTGCTGCACGGCTGGATGGACGTGGGCGCCTCGTGGCAGTTCGTGGTCGACGCGCTGCGCGAGGACCGCTTCATCGTCGCCCCGGACTGGCGCGGCTACGGCCTCACCGAAGGCGGCGGCGTCGACAACTACTGGCTGCCCGACTACCTGGCCGACCTGGACTGGCTGCTCGACCACTACGCGGGCGAACAGGCCGTCGACCTGGTGGGCCACAGCATGGGCGGCAATGTGACCATGCACTATGCCGGGGTGCGGCCACAGCGGCTGCGCCGCGTGGTCAACCTCGAAGGCTTCGGCATGCCGGCCTACCGGCCCGACGAAGCGCCGGCACGCTATGGCCGCTGGATCGACGAGCTCAAGCGCCTGCACCAGGGTGGCATGGACCTCGCCAGCTACCCGGCCGCCGACGGCGTGGCGCGCCGGCTCATGAAGACCAACCCGCGGCTCACGCAGGACAAGGCCGACTGGCTGGCCCGCCAATGGGCGAGCTGCACAAAGGACGGCGAAGGCGCCGAGCGCTGGAACATCCTCGGCGACCCGGCGCACAAGGTGGTCAATGCCAACCTGTTCCGCGTCGACGAGATGCTGGCCCTCTATGCGGCCATCGAGGCGCCGGTGCTGGCGGTGGAAGCGAGCGACGACAGCCTGCGCGGCTGGTGGGGCAAGCGCTACTCGCTGGCCGAATACCACGAGCGCCTGAAGGCCGTACGCGACGTGCGCATCGCGCGCGTGGACGACGCGGCCCATATGCTGCACCACGACCAGCCCGAGCGCGTGGCCGGGCTGATCGAGGACTTCCTGGCCGGCTGAGCCAGGCGGCGCGATGTCAGAGCCGAGGGTCCTCCTCGGCCTCCAGTTCGGCCTGCGACTCGCCCAGGCGCGTGTCCGCATCGTGCGCGGGTACCTCGGGCGCGGCCTCGTTGGCGCGGCGTTCGTCATGCTCGGCCAGCGCCGCCTCGCCCGCAGCGCGGGCCGCGTCTGCGCTGTCGAAGCGCTCGCCGCCCACGTGCGCGGTGCCGGTGCCCGTCTCGCCCACGGGCACATGCCGCCACTGGTAGCGGCCGTCGTCGGTCGGTTCGATTTCCACGGTCCATCGGCTCATGGGAGCTTCCTTTCAGGTCGGTTGAGTGCTTCGGTGCATGAAGCATCTCCCGAGCTCGCGCCCCAACCTGGAGGCGAAGCCACCGTCGCCTTGCAGGAGGCGCCCCACAGCAGCAGCCGCAACACCCTGCCGGTCGCGACTTTCTCCGACAGCGAGAGAGCGCGGACTCGGGCAGACTGCGTCGGTTTTGCCCCGACGCCTCCCTCCTGCGCGAGCGCCCATGGACCGACTGAACGCCACCGAACAAAAAGAATTCCGCCGGCTGCTCCGCCGCAACGTGCAACTGCCCCTGCTGCTGGGTCTTGCGGGCGCGGTGGTGTTCGTCGCCCTCATCGCCTACCTGCTCGCGGTGATCGGCTGGGTCGAGCATACCGACCGCGTGACGCGCAACGCCACCGAGGCGCAGCGCCTGCAGGCCGAGATGCAGGCTTCCGTGCGCGGCTACCTGCTGACCGGCAACGACGCCTTCCTGACGCCCTACCACACGGCCGGCGACCAGGCCCAGAACCTGCTGACCGAACTGCGCGGCCTGGTGGCCGACAACCCGCCGCAGGTGGCCCGCGCCACGCGGTTGGCCGAACTGCAGAAGACCTGGTCGGACTATGCCGAGGACATCGTCGCCCGGCGGCGCCGCGGCGAGAACGTGGACGAGCTCGTCCAGGGCGGCCGGGGCAAGCGCCTGGCCGACGACGCGCGCAGCACCTTCGCGGCCTTCGTCGACACCGAGCGGTCCCTGCGCACCCAGCGCAACGCGGACGCCAACCGCACCGCCGTCGCGGTGATCGTCGGCTACCTCCTCTTCAGCGGCATCGTGAGCGCGGTGCTGGCGTACGTGGGGCGCCGGCAGATGGTGCAGCTCTCGGACACCTACGCCCGCACCATCGTCGACCTGGCGGCGCAGACCGACCAGTTGCAGCAACAGGCCTGGCTGCAGGGCGCGCAGACCGAGCTGGCGAGCCAGACCGTGGGGCAGCTCACCGCGCAGGAACTGGGGCGGCAGGTGCTGGACTTCTTCGGCCGGCATGCCGGCAGCGTGGTCGGCGCGGCCTATGTGCGCGAGCCGCAGGGCAGCCTGCGCCGCGCGGCGAGCTACGGGTTCTCGCGCGAGGCCGAGGCCGCGCCGCAGACCGTGCTGCCGGGCGAGGGCCTGGTCGGCCATGCCGCCGAGCGCGGCGAGCTGCAGGTCGTCACGCCGGTGCCGCCCGGCTACCTGCGCGTGACCTCGGGCCTGGGCAACGCCGACCCGCAGGCGCTGCTGCTGCTGCCGATCCGCCATGAGGGCGAGGTCAACGGCGTGGTCGAGCTGGGCCTGCTGGCCCCGCCCACGCCCCGCGTGCTGGCGCTGATGCGCAGCGTGGCCGAGGACGCCGGCGCCTCGATGGCCGCGGCGCGCTACCGCGAGCGGCTGCAGGACGTGCTGGCCGAAACGCAGCAGCTCAACGAGGAACTGCAGGTGCAGCAGGAGGAACTGCGCACCGCCAACGAAGAACTCGAGGAGCAGTCGCGCGCCCTGAAGGAATCGCAAGCCCACCTGGAGAACCAGCAGGCCGAACTGGAGCAGACCAACAACCAGCTGGCCGAGCGCACCGAGCAGCTCGACCTGCGCAACGCCGCGCTGCGCCGCGCCCAGGAAGACCTGGAGCAGCGCGCCGACGACCTGCAGCGTGCGAGCCGCTACAAGTCCGAGTTCCTGGCCAACATGTCGCACGAGCTGCGCACGCCGCTCAACAGCGCGCTCATCCTGTCGAAGCTGCTGGCCGACAACGCCAAGGGCAACCTGGACGAGGAGCAGGTCAAGTTCGCCCAGTCGATCCACTCCTCGGGCAACGACCTGCTGGTGCTGATCAACGACGTGCTCGACATCGCCAAGGTGGAGGCCGGCCGCATGGAGGTGCATGCCGAGCACGTGCCGGTGGCCCGGCTGGCCGACGCGCTGCGCAGCACCTTCACGCCGCTGGCCACCGACAAGCAGCTGGAGTTCCGCCTGGACATCGCGGCCGACGCGCCGCAGAGCATCGTCTCCGACCGCCAGCGGGTGGAGCAGATCCTCAAGAACCTGCTGTCCAACGCGGTCAAGTTCACCGACCGCGGCAGCGTGGTGCTGGCGGTTGCGCGCGGCGAGGCGAACGGCCTGCGCTTCGAGGTCAGCGATTCGGGCATCGGCATTCCGGCCGACCAGCACGAACTGATCTTCGAGGCCTTTCACCAGGCCGACGGCACCACCAGCCGCCGCTACGGCGGCACCGGGCTGGGGCTGTCGATCTCGCGCGACCTCGCCACCCTGCTGGGCGGCACGCTGGGCGTGCGCAGCACGCCGGGCCAGGGCAGCACCTTCACCCTCATGCTGCCGGCCGACCTGTCGCAGCCGCTGCCAGGGGCCGGCCAGGCCCCCGCGCCGGCGGTCACGGCCCACCCGGCGCCCCGGCCCGCCGCGCTGGCGCCGCACGCCGTCGCACCGCATGCGGCGCAGGGCGACGCGCCCGCAGCCGCCACGCCGCTGACGCCCGCCTTCGCCGACGACCGCGACCTGCCGCGCGGCGACCGGCGCCGCGTGCTGGTGATCGAGGACGAGCCCCAGTTCGCCCGCATCCTGTTCGACCTGGCGCACGAGTACGGCTGGCACTGCGCCGTCGCCCACGCCGCGCAGGACGGCTTCGCGCTGGCGCTGGAACTGCAGCCGCACGCCATCCTGCTCGACATGCGGCTGCCCGACAGCCCGGGCCTGTCGGTGCTGCAGCGGCTCAAGGACGATGCGCGCACCCGCCACATCCCGGTGCACGTGGTGTCGGCGCAGGACCAGAGCGCCGCTGCGCTGCACCTGGGCGCCGTGGGCTACGCGCTCAAGCCCACCACGCGCGAGCAGCTGCAGGCCGTGTTCGCGCGGCTCGACGCCAAGCTCTCGCAACAGCTCAAGGAAGTGCTGTTGGTCGAGGACGACGACGTGCAGCGCGAGAGCGTGGTGCACCTGATCGGCGACGAGGACGTGCGCATCACCGCCGTGGCCACCGGCGAGGAGGCGCTGGCGCTGCTGCGCGAGCGCGTGTTCGACTGCATGATCACCGACCTGCGCCTGCCCGACATGCAGGGCGGCGAGCTGCTCAAGCGCATGTCGACCGAGGAGATCTGTTCGTTCCCGCCCGTGATCGTCTACACCGGCCGCAACCTCACGCGCGACGAGGAGGCCGAGCTGCTGCGCTACTCGCGCTCGATCATCATCAAGGGCGCGCGTTCGCCGGAACGGCTGCTGGACGAGGTGACGCTGTTCCTGCACAAGGTGGAGTCGCAGCTGTCGACCGAACGCCAGAGCATGCTGCGCAGCGCGCGCGGGCGCGACCGCGTGTTCGAAGGCCGGCGCATCCTGATCGTGGACGACGACGTGCGCAACATCTTCGCGCTCACCAGCGCGCTGGAGCAGCGCGGCGCGGTGATCGAGGTGGCCCGCAACGGGCGCGAGGCGCTGGAGAAGCTCGACGCCGTGCCCGACATCGACCTGGTGCTGATGGACGTGATGATGCCGGAGATGGACGGCCTGGAAGCCACGCGCCGCCTGCGCCAGGACAAGCGCTTTGCCAAGCTGCCGGTCATCACCGTCACGGCCAAGGCGATGAAGGACGACCAGGAGCAGTGCCTGGCCGCCGGTGCCAGTGACTACCTGGCCAAGCCGATCGAACTCGACCGCCTGTTCTCGCTGCTGCGGGTGTGGATGCCGCACATGGAGCGGCTGTGAACGGCGACGCACGCGCGGCCGCTGCGGCGCCTGCGCCGCCGAGCGCCGGAGACATCGAGCTGCGCCTGCTGATGGAGGCGATCTACCTGCGCTACAACCACGACTTCCGCGACTACACCGGCGCGTCGCAGAAGCGGCGCGTGGCCTACGCGCTGGAGCAGATGCAGTTCCGCAGCATCTCGGCGCTGCAGGAGCAGGTGCTGCGCGACCCGGAAGTCTTCGCGCGGCTGCTGCAGTACCTCACCATCCCGGTCAGCGAGATGTTCCGCGACCCCTCGTACTTCCTGGCGTTGCGCGAGCACGTGGTGCCCGTGCTGCACACCTACCCGTCGATCAAGGTCTGGATCGCGGGCTGCAGCACTGGCGAGGAGGTGTATTCGATGGCGATCCTGCTCAAGGAGGAGGGTCTGCTGGAACGTGCGCTGATCTACGCCACCGACATCAACCCGCAGTCGCTCGAAAAGGCGCGCCAGGGCATCTTCCCCGCCGAGGCGGTGCGCGACTACACCGCCAACTACCAGCGCGGCGGCGGGCGGCGTGCCTTCTCCGACTACTACACGGCCGCCTATGGCGGCGCCCGCTTCGACCCCGCGCTGCGGGCCAACGTGATCTTCGCGGACCACAGCCTGGCGACCGACAGCGTGTTCGCCGAGACGCAGCTGGTGTCGTGCCGCAACGTGCTCATCTACTTCAACCGGCGCCTGCAGGACCGGGCGCTGGGCCTGTTCCACGACTCGCTATGCCACCGCGGCTTCCTGGGGCTGGGCAGCAAGGAGAGCATCGACTTCTCGGCGTACGGCGAACGCTTCGACGCCGTGAGCCGGCCCGACCGCATCTACCGGAGGGCGACGTGAAGGCCGCGTCGCTGCCCGAGGTCGACCTGGTCGCCGTGGGCGCCTCGGCCGGCGGCATCGATGCGCTGATGCGGCTGTTCCACGCCCTGCCCCAGCCCTGGCACCTGCCGATGGTGGCGGTGCTGCACCTGCCCGAGGGGCGCGAGAGCCGCCTGGTGGAGATCTTCGCGCGGCGGCTGCAGATGCCGGTGTGCGAGGCGCAGGACAAGGCCGAGGTCGCACCCGGCACGCTGCACTTCGCGCCGCCGGGGTACCACCTTTTCGTCGAGCGTGACCGGCGCTTCTCGCTGAGCTGCGAGCCGCCGGTGCTCTACTCGCGCCCGTCGATCGACCTGATGATGAGTTCCGCGGCCGACGCCTACGGGCCGCGCCTGGCCGGCATCGTGCTGACCGGGGCCAACGAGGACGGCGCGCGCGGCCTGGCCGACATCGGCGCCGCCGGCGGCCTCACGGCCGTGCAGTCGCCCGCCGAGGCCGTGACGCCGATGATGCCGCAGGCCGCGATCGCCGCCCGCACGCCCGACCATGTGCTGACCGTGGCCGACCTTCGCGAACTGCTGATGCAACTGGACGCCCTGCATGCCGCCACCCACTGACATCGAGAGCAAGCTCCTGCTGGTCGACGACCTGAAGGAGAATCTCGTCGCGCTCGACGCGCTGGTGCGCGGGCCCGGCCGGCGCGTGTTCCAGGCCGGCTCGGGCGACGCGGCGCTGGCGCTGATGCTCGAGCACGAATTCGCGCTCGCACTGGTCGACGTGCAGATGCCGGGCATGAACGGCTTCGAGCTGGCCGAGCTCATGCGCGGCACCGAACGCACGCGGCACATCCCGATCATCTTCGTGAGCGCGGCGGGTTCCGAGCTCAACTACGCCTTCAAGGGCTACGAGAGCGGCGCGGTCGACTTCCTGCAGAAGCCGCTGGACGCGCAGGTGGTGCGCAGCAAGGTGAACGTGTTCGTCGACCTGTTCGCCAGCCGCAAGGCGCTCAAGCAGGAGATGGAGGCGCAGCAGGCGCTGGTGGCCGAGCTGCAGGCCGCGCGGCAGGGCCTGGAGCGCGCGGTGCGCATGCGCGACGATTTCATGTCGATGGTGTCGCACGAGCTGCGCACGCCGCTGAACACGCTGTTCCTGGAAACGCAGGTGCGCAAGCTGCACCTGGCGCGCGGCAACGCGCAGTCGTTCACGCCCGACAAGCTCAAGGAGATGACCGAGCGCGACCAGCGCCAGATCCAGAGCATGGTGCGCCTGATCGACGACATGCTGGACGTGACGCGCATGCGCAGCGGCCGGCTGTCGATGAAGCCTCAGGCCTTCGACCTGTCCGTGCTGGCGCGGCGCGTGGTGGAGGGGCTGACGCAGCAGGCCGAGGCGGCGGGCGCAAGCTTCCGCCTGGAGGCGGCGCAGGCGGTCGACGGGGTGTGGGACGAGTTCCGCATCGAGCAGGTGCTGACCAACCTGCTGACGAACGCACTGCGCTATGGCGGCGGCCACCCCGTCGACGTGCATGTGGCCAATGCCGGCGAGGAGGCGGTGCTGAGCGTGCGCGACCGCGGCATCGGCATCGCCCCGGCCGACCAGGCGCGGATCTTCGAGCAGTTCGAGCGCACCGACTCGGGCCGCAGGCAGGCGGCCGGCGGGCTGGGCCTGGGCCTGTTCATCACCCGCCAGATCGTCGAAGCGCACGGCGGGAAGATCGAGGTGCGCAGCGCGCCGGGCGACGGCTCGACCTTCACGGTGACGCTGCCGCGGGAGCCTGCGCCGGGGTGAACCTTCAGGGCCTATGGCGACCGTGGACTGGTTGGGGTTCCTTTGGGCCCCCTTCTGGCTTCTCGGCACAGGCTTTTGGCTTCTCGGCGCAGGCTTTTGGCTTTTCGGCGCAGCCTTTTGGCTTTTTGGCACAGGCGCTGTGGGTCTGAACCCGGCCGGCGGCGCCGGTATGCGTTCTCCGGCGCAGGCTCGCGCTGACTGTCGTGCGGTGCGGTCGATGTGCTCGCTTGGCGTCGACGTGCTTTGGGCACTGCACGGCGCCGCGAATGGCGCCTGCGCCCGCACACCGGCACCACCGGCCTGGACCGGGCGCGCGATCGGCCGGCATGGGGCGGGCGCGCGATGGCTGATCCTCCCCCACCCGTTCGGGCTGAGCCTGTCGAAGCCCTGCGCAGCGCTTCGACAGGCTCAGCGCGAACGGGGATGGGGCTTCCAGAAAAACGGAAGTGAAGCGCAGCGGTTCAGGGCGGTGGTCGTGGGCCTGCGGGCGCAGGCGCCATTCGCGGCGCCGTGCAGTCCCTCAAGCACGTCGATGCCAGGCGAGCACACACGCAGCACCGCACGCCAGTCAGCGCGAGCCTGCGCCGGAGAACGCAGGCCCGCGGCCGCCGCCAGCGCCCCTGCAGGTCGTGCCAGCCAATCCAACACAGCGCCGCAAGCACACCACCCGCGATCGCACTCCCGCCATCCGGGTCACCGCACGCCACCCGCAGCAGCAGCTCCCGGCATTCGGGACAATCCCCCCATGGCCCAGTTCTTCGAAGTGCATCCCGACAACCCGCAACCCCGGCTGCTCAAGCAGGCGGCCGCGCTGCTCGCCAAGGGCGAGGTCCTGGCCGTGCCGACGGACTCCAGCTATGCGCTGGTCTGCCACCTCGACGACAAGGATGCGGTCGATCAGCTGCGGCGCATCCGGCAGGTCGACGAGAAGCACCACCTCACCCTGCTGTGCCGCGACCTGAGCGAGCTGGCCAACTATGCCCGCGTCGACAACCGCCAGTACCGCCTGCTCAAGGCCGCCACGCCGGGCCCCTACACCTTCCTGCTCGAGGCCACCAAGGAAGTGCCACGGCGCGTCAGCCACCCGCAGCGCAAGACCATCGGCCTGCGCGTTCCCGAGCACAGGGCGCTGGGCGAACTGCTCATGCTGCACGGCGAACCGCTGCTCGCCACCACGCTCATCCCGCCCGGCGAGAGCGAACCGCTCAACGACGCGGCCGAGATCCGCGAGCGCTTCGAAAAGCAGATCGGCGGCGTCGTCGATTCGGGCGCATGTCCCTCGGAGCCCACCACCGTGGTCGACCTCACGCCCATGGGCAGCGGCGACGACCCGACCCTGGTGCGCAAGGGCCGCGGCCCGCTGGCGCCGCTGGGTCTCTGACCGCGCGCGGCCCGCGGCGATCCGGCCCGTGCACGCCGGTCGCGCGCCGGGCGTCTGAGACAATCCCTCGGTGGACTTCTCCAACCTCATCCAGACGGTGCTGATCTACGCCCTGCCGGTGCTCTTCGCGATCACCGTGCACGAGGCGGCACACGGCTACGTGGCCCGGCATTTCGGTGACGACACCGCCTACATGATGGGCCGCCTCACGCTCAACCCGCTCAAGCACATCGACCCCATCGGCACCATCGCGATGCCGCTGCTGCTGTACTTCGCCACCTCGGGGGCCTTCCTCTTCGGCTATGCCAAACCGGTGCCGGTCAACTTCGGCCACCTGCGCCATCCCAAACGCGACATGGTGTGGGTCGCGCTCGCCGGGCCGGCTTCCAACTTCGTCCAGGCCATCCTGTGGACCCTGTTCCTCGTCGTCGTGTTGGCCTTCGGCGTGCAGGAACGCTTCTTCCTGGAGATGGCCCGCGCCGGCGTGCTCGTCAACCTCGTGATGTGGGCCTTCAACCTGTTCCCGCTGCCGCCGCTGGACGGCGGACGCGTGCTCGCGGGGCTTCTTCCACGGGGCGGCGCGCAGGTCCTCCTCGCCCGGATCGAGCCTTTCGGCTTCTTCATCGTCATGGGCCTCGTGATCGCGGGTATCGTCAGCACCTGGTGGCTGCGCCCATTGATGAGCTTTGGCTACTTTGTTCTTAACTTGATGATGACCCCCTTCGCCGCGCTGCTGCGCTGAGCCAGGCCGCTCCTTTCCATGCCATCTCCCGCCACGGTCACCCGCTTCCTCACCGGCATCACCACGACCGGCACGCCGCACCTGGGCAACTATGTCGGCTCGGTGCGCCACTCGGTGCGCTTCAGCCAGCGCCCCGATGTGCAGAGCTACTACTTCCTGGCCGACTACCACGCGCTCATCAAGTGCGACGAGCCGGCGCGCATCCAGCGCTCCACCCTCGAGATCGCCGCCACCTGGCTGGCCTGCGGGCTCGACCCCGAGCGAGTGACCTTCTACCGCCAGTCGGACATCCCCGAGATCCCCGAGCTCACCTGGTTCCTCAGCTGCGTGACCGGCAAGGGCGTGCTCAACCGTGCCCATGCCTACAAGGCGGCGGTCGACCGCAACCACGCGGCCGGCAGCGATCCCGATGCCGACGTCACCGTGGGCCTGTTCATGTACCCCGCGCTGATGGCGGCGGACATCCTGCTGTTCAACGCGCACAAGGTGCCGGTGGGCCGCGACCAGGTCCAGCACATCGAGATGGCGCGCGACATGGGCAACAGCTTCAACCATCTCTACGGCGAGCACTTCACGCTGCCCGAGGCCGAGATCGACGAGGCCGTCGCCCTGCTGCCCGGCCTGGACGGCCGCAAGATGAGCAAGAGCTACGGCAACACCATCCCGCTGTTCACGCCGCGGGCGCAGTTGCAGAAGCTCATCGGCAGCATCACCACCGATTCGCGCGCGCCGGGCGAGCCCAAGGACACCGAGGGCTCGGCCCTGTTCCAGATCTACCAGGCCTTCGCCGATGCGCCCGAGACCGAGGCGCTGCGCAAGGCCTATGCCGAGGGCATCGCGTGGGGCGACGCCAAGCAGCTTCTGTTCGAGCGCATCGACCGCGAGATCGCGCCGCTGCGCGCCCGCTACGACGCGCTGATGGCCGAACCGGCGCAGATCGAGCGCATCCTCGTGGCCGGGGCCGAGAAGGCGCGTGCGCTGTCGCAGCCCTTCATGGGCCGGCTGCGCCACGCCGTGGGCCTGCGCAACCTCGCCGACCAGCCTGCCGCGGCCAGCATGGGCAAGGCCGCCAGGGCCGCGAAGCCGAGCTTCAAGCAGTACCGCGAGAAGGACGGCCGCTTCTACTTCAAGCTGCAGGACGCCAAGGGCGCACTGCTGCTGCAAAGCCTCGGCTTCGCCTCGCCGCAGGAGGCAGGCCGCGCGATCGGCCAGCTGCAGCAGCAGCCGGCCGCGGCGCTGGAATCGCTGGCTTCGCAGCTCGAAGCACTGGACAATGCGGGCTTGCGTGCCGCCATCGAAGCACTGGAGAACCTCGCCGAGGCGAGCGGAGAGTAAGGGACTGTTTCGCGTGGCCGGTGGCATCGACCATCACAAGGCGGCCTCAGGCCGCAACCGGCACGCTAGTACGCAAACGAAAAGAGCTAACAGATGAGCATCTACGTCATCGACGACCATCCCCTGATGCGCGACGCCATCGTCATGGTGCTGCGCCGGCTGCGCCCAGCCGAGAACATCGTGGAACTCGAGCGGCTCGACAAGCTGCCCGCCGGGGTCAAGCAGCATGGCGAGCCCAAGCTGTTCTGCCTGGACCTGAAGCTGCCCGACGTGACCGGGGTGTCCGGCGTGATCGCGCTCAAGCAGGGCTATCCCGAGGTGCCGATCGCCGTGTACTCGGCCTCGCCCGCCGCCGACATGGAAGAGGCATGCATCGAGGCCGGCGCCGACATCTACATCGAGAAGTCGGCCGGCTCCGGCGAACTGGCGGCGGCCCTCAAGGGCCTGCTGCAGGCCGATGTCGAGACCGACGACGCGGCCGCACCGGCCAGCCCCGGCAAGCTTTCCAAGCGCCAGACGCAGCTGATCGCCATGCTCGACCAGGGCATGAGCAACCGCGACATCGCCGCCCAGCTCGACATCAGCGAACACACGGTGAAGGTGCACCTGTGGCGCCTGTTCCGCCGCCTGGGCGTGAAGAGCCGCACGCAGGCCCTGCACCACGCACGCAGCCACGGCCTGCTGTCCTCCGGGACGAACTGAGCCGGGCGCGGCCACCTCGACTGCACCCGATAAAAAAAGCCGGTCTTCGGACCGGCTTTTTCATTGGGCGCTGGCCCGGTCAGCCGACCGCGCCGGAGATGCGGGTCTGCGCCTGGGCCTCGTCGGCATCGTGCAGCGCGACCCGGAACACGCTGCCCTTGCCCAGCCGCGAGCGCACGCTGACCGGGTGGCCCAGCGCATGCGACAGCCGCGCAACGATGGCCAGGCCGAGCCCGAAGCCGTCGGAGGTGCCGGCGTGGTCGGCCACCTTGTAGAACTCCAGGAACACGTCGCGCAAATGCTCGCGGGCGATGCCGATCCCGGTGTCCCACACCTCCACGCGCAGGCCGTCGCGGGTCTGGCGCGAGGTGAGCAGCACCCCGCCCTCGGCCGTGTACTTGATGGCATTGGACAGCAGGTTGCCCAGCATGCGCCGCACGCGGATCGGGTCGGTCAGCACGGTGCCCGGCGTCACCCGCACCTTGAAACGGAGGCCCTTGGCCTCGGCCACCGGGCGGTATTGCAGCTCCAGGTCGTGCAGCAGCTGGCCGAGGTCGACCCGCTCGATGTGCAGGCGCACCTGGCCCGAGTCGATCCGCGCCAGGTCGAAGAGCGAATCGAACAGCGCGTTCACCGCATGCGTGGCCCGCACGATCTTGGGCGCGATCTCCTGCACCAGCTCGGGCTCGTTGCGCAGCCAGTCGGCGTACAGCGACAGCGCCAGCACCGGCTGGCGCATGTCGTGCGCGGCGCTGGCGAGGAAGCGGTTCTTCATGGCCACTGCCGACACCGCCGCCTGCCGCTGCTGGGTGAGGGAGTTGATCAGGATGTGGTTGTGGAACAGCAGCTCGAAGCTGTTGCGCGCCGTCTCGTGGATGCGCCGGCCGGCCCGCAGCAGCAGCCACCAGTGGAACAGCGGCAGCAGCAGGAAGCCGTAGTTGAAGTGCAGTTGCGCGAAGTTCAGCTCGACGATGCGCAGCAGCACCGACACCACCATGGTGCCGAAGAGCGTGTTCACGTAGCGCTTGAGCAACGGCGGGTGCAGTGCCAGGCTGTTGAGCGGGAAGGTGGCCGCGCCGGCCACGATCAGCCAGCTCATGAACTGGTTGACCAGCGGCGCCCGCTCGAAATAGATCAGGATCGACAGCCCCCAGGTCAGGGCACTGGCGCTCCAGAGGTAGCGGTAGCGGTGGATGAAGCGCTCCTGCGCCCCCGCATCGCGGCCGGCGTAGCGCCGGGTGTAGACGCGCTCGAACCACATGCGCCCCAGCGTCGACACCACGCCCAGCAGCAGCCAGACGCCCAGCTGCCAGGCCGGCAGGTAACCCCAGCTCAGCGCCGCCATGGCCGGCATCAGCGCGGCCGAAAAGATGTAGCTGCCCCGCGAGGCCCGCATGAGGCTGCGGATCAGCTCTCCGCGCACCCATGGTTCCGCCTCGTCCGCCGAAGCCGGCGCAGGCGCCAGGCTGGCAAAGGACGAGTTGCCCAGGCCTCCGAACGACGTGTTCCCTCTCATGGCGCACATCGTAGTTCAGCAACGCACCCCCGCGGGGCAAAAAAGGAGCCGCTGCGCCGGATCGGCCCCGGCGGCAGGCCCGTTTGCCCAGCGGCGGCCCGTGCCGGCTGGGTGCCGTCGGGCCGCCTCGGGGTGTCGCCCTACGTGCCGAGCGCCTGCCGCAGGTAGGCGGCCGTCGCACTCCCGGACGGGGTCTCGGCGACCTGCGCGGGCGTCCCCTGCGCCACGATCAGGCCGCCTTCGGCGCCCGCGCCGGGCCCCATGTCGATCACCCAGTCGGCCGCCGCCACGACGCGCATGTCGTGCTCGACCACCAGGACCGTGTTGCCGGCGTCCACCAACCTCTGCAGCGGCGCCATCAGCCGCTCGACGTCCGCCGGGTGGAGGCCTGTCGTGGGCTCGTCCAGGATGTAGAGGGTGCCGCCCCGCGGCACGCGCTGGAGTTCGGTGGCGAGCTTGATGCGCTGGGCCTCGCCGCCGGACAGCTCGGTGGCCGGCTGGCCCAGGCGCAGGTAATCCAGCCCGAGTTCGCCAAGGAGCTTCAGCGGTGTCGATATGCGCGGCTCGCCGTCGAAGTGCACCAGCGCCTCCTCGACCGTCAGGCCGAGCACCTGCGCGATGTTCTTGCCATTCCAGGTGACGGCCAGCGTGTCCGCGTTGTAGCGTGCGCCGTGGCAGGTGGGACAGGGCGCGTACACGCTCGGCATGAACAGCAGTTCCACGCTGACCGAGCCCTCCCCCTCGCAGGTGTCGCAGCGCCCCTTGGCGACATTGAACGAGAAGCGCCCCGCGTCGTAGCGCCGGCGACGCGCCGACGCCGTCGAGGCGAAGAGCTGGCGGACGGCGTCGAACAGGCCGGTGTAGGTCGCGAGGTTCGAGCGCGGCGTGCGGCCGATCGGCTTCTGGTCGACCTGGACGAGCCGGCGCACCGCCTCGGCGCCGGCCCCCAGCTTGCCGGCCGTGGGCGTCGTCCAGGCTTCGGCGCCGGCCTCCGGCAGGTCCTCGTCGGACGCCGGGCCCCGGCCCAGCCGCTCACCCAGCAGTTCGGCCAGCACCTGGCTGGCGAGCGTCGACTTGCCGGAGCCGGACCGGCCGGTGACGGCACACAGCACGCCGAGCGGAATGCGCACGTCCAGCTCGTGCAGGTTGTTGCGGCTGATGCCTTCGAGCGCCAGCCACTGTTGCGGCGAGCGGTCGCGGCCGGCCGTGGGCGGCGCGTCCGCGCGAAGGAAGCGCGCGGTGACCGAGCGCTCGACGGCCGCCAGCCCGTCGGGCGGTCCGCTGTAGAGCACCTCGCCGCCGCGGCTGCCCGCCCCGGGCCCGACATCGACGATCCAGTCGGCGCGCCGCATCGTCTCCACGTCGTGCTCCACCACGAACACCGAATTGCCGTTGCGCCGCAACTGCTCCAGCGCATCCAGCAAGGCTTCGCCGTCGGCCGGATGCAGGCCGGCCGAGGGCTCGTCGAGCACGTAGACCACGCCGAACAGGCTCGAGCGGATCTGCGCCCCGAGGCGCAGGCGCTGCAGTTCGCCGGGCGACAGCGTCGGCGTGGTGCGGTCCATCGTCAGGTAGCCCAGGCCCAGCCCGAGGAGGGTCTGGATGCGCTCGCGAATCTCCGTGGCCAGGCGTTGAGCGGCCAGGCGCTTTTCCTCCGACCCCTCCGGCGTGCGACGCACGTCGGGCGCCGCCGCGTGCGACGCCTGCCCCTGGGTCGACCGCGCGGCCCGCGCCGCGCGGGACTGCGCCGCGCCGAGCGTCGGCGACGGAGGCGTTGCCGCCGCGCCGCGCCCCTGCGCAGCCGCAGCCAGCAGCCCATGCACGGCCGCCAGCGGCAAGGCGGCCACCTCGCCGATGTCGTGCCCTTCGAAGGTCACAGACAGCGCCTCGGCCTTCAGACGCTTGCCCTGGCACGCCGGGCACAGCCCCCCCACCATGAAACGCGACACGCGCCGCTTCATGAGTTCGCTCTGGCTGGTGGCGTAGGTGTGGAGCACATAGCGGCGTGCGCTGGTGAACGTGCCCTGGTAACTCGGCGCCAGCTTGCGGCGCAGCGCCTGGCGCGTCTCGGCCGGCGTGAACCCGGCATAGACCGGCACCGTCGGCTGCTCGTCGGTGAACAGGATCCAGTCGCGAACCGTCTTCGGCAGCTTGTTCCAGGGCGTGTCGACGTCATGGCCGAGCGTGACCAGGATGTCGCGCAGGTTCTGACCCTGCCACGCCGTGGGCCACGCGGCCACGGCGCGCTCGCGGATCGTCAACGACGGGTCGGGCACCATCGACGCCTCGGTCACGTCGAACACGCGGCCCAGGCCGTGGCAGGTCGGGCAGGCGCCCTGCGGCGTGTTGGGCGAGAAGTCCTCGGCGTAGAGCATCGGCTGGTCGGCCGGGTAATGGCCCGCGCGCGAGAACAGCAGGCGCAGCAGGCTCGACAGCGTGGTCAGGCTCCCGACCGTGGAGCGCGAGCCCGGCGTGCCGCGCGACTGCTGCAGCGCCACTGCCGGCGGCAGCCCGTCGATCCGGTCGACCTCGGGCACGCCCACCTGGTCGATCAGCCGTCGGGCATACGGCGCCACCGAGTCGAGGTAGCGCCGCTGCGACTCGGCAAAAAGGGTGCCGAACGCCAGCGACGATTTGCCGGAGCCGGAGATGCCCGTGAACACCACGAGGGCATCGCGCGGGATGTCGACGTCGACGTCGCGCAGGTTGTGCTCGCGCGCGCCGCGGACGCGCACGAAGCGCTCGAGGTCGTGGTGGTCCGGCTCGCCAGCGCCGTTCGACGCATTCGACGAACTTCCGCGCTGCGTTTCATTCGACGTCAGCCGGGCACTGGATTTCTGGCGCACGGGTCTTTGCATAGCCGCAGCATGCACGAATATCAACCGCTGTCCGGACGGAACATGCCGGCATTTGGTATAGGAGACGGCGAAAGGTCGCGTCGATGGGCGGCTGGTGGGTCAGTCATCCGACACATCGTCGCCGTCGGCATGGTGTTGGTGATGACCACGACGTATCCACTGCGGAAAACTGGAGAAGCACCGGCTCCAAGAAGTCCGGGGCCGATCAGCTGGTCAGTCTGCCGGTCCGGCTGCACCCAGCCAGACGGCAGAGCTTGCGACGGTTCTTGCCCTTTCGGGCCGGCGGAGGGAAACGCCCAGATTTCCCACACGGGCAGGTCACCACCCGCAGGTAGGCACGACCTACGACTTATCCGATCAAACGACTCAGATACTAAAAATTGTTCAGTTCGAATGGACATGTTGGGTGCGAAGACTGGCAGTGCCACCCTCGTTGGAATCACATCAACCTTGAAGGAAGATCATGGGCATCATTCAGAACTCCACACCACTCAGCGTGAATGGGCACCCGTCGTGCGTGCTTAGCCGCAGCGCTGAGCAAGACGCCAGCGACGGCTGGGCGATCACCGTGCGGCCCTACCGGCCTGCACAGACGCCACAAGACATCGACCCCGAGTTTTTGTGCAATATCAAAGGCTTCGGCCGCGCCGTGGCCCCGCAGGCAGCTTTCGACATTGCGCTGTCCGAGGCCGCGGAACGCCATGCCTATCGCACGCCCAGTCTGGAGATCCGAACTTGTGAAGGGCGTGCGCTCGCCGGCCGGATCGAGCCCGCCAGCCTCGTGCGCTATGCGCCCGATCAATACGAGCGCGCCGAGCTCGCGCTGCATCGCTACAACGAGAGTGAAGAACATCCCTGGGTGCCGGCCACGCTACTGGACAGCAGTGAAGCCTCCTGGTGCCATGCGGAATGGGTCTATGGCGCCAAAGCGCTTCCCCAGCGCCGGCGGGCATCCGCATTGATCTGGCAGACCACCTCCGGCTGCGCCAGCGATGTGGACATCCCCGTCGCCATCGAACGTGCAGGACTCGAAGTGGTCGAGCGCGACGCCCTTGACGGTCGTTGCCGTCGGGGTATAGGCCACTGCCGTGCCGGTCATGCCCAAGGACGAGCACTGGACGGCGGGCTGTGTGGCGCCGGTCAACGAGGTGTACGCGGGGAGCGCGTCGTTGATCGACAGGTTGCTCACGGGGGCGGTGCCCTGGTTCGTCGCAACGACCTGGTAGACGATGCACTGGCCCGGCTTGAGCGACAGAGGTGCAGCCGACAGAGACGCAGGCGGGTCAACGTTGCCGTCGCAGTTCGTGTCGGGGCCTTGCGTCTTGACCACGCGAATCTGACCGGTCACCACCGTGCTCAGGTCGGTCGCAGAGGGCGTGCCGCAGTTGCCCGCGCCGGCGGCGAACGTTGCCGTCACCGTGGCCAGGTCGGTGGCGCCAGCGCTGGCACCACCCGGAGCGAACACCTTCACCAGGATCTTCTGCGTGCCACCGACTGGCAGCGGGCCAGGCGTCGAGCCGGTCACCAGCGTGTCACCCTGATCGATCTGGCCGTCGCCGTTGACGTCGAGGTAGATCGCCGTGGTCCAGCCTGCGGTCACGTCGGCCGCGGGCAAGGTTGCGGTCAGCGTGTAGGCGCCGCAGCTCTGGTTGCCGGTGTTGGTCAGCGTGTGGGCATAGACCACCGTGCCGCCAGGAGCGACCTGGCCCGAGTTGTTGGGCGTCAGGGTGGCGCTCAGCGTCGAGGCCACGGTCACCGTCACGGCGTCGGTCTTTGCATCGCTCACGAGCACGCCCGTGGAGCCGACACCCGTGGACAGCACCTGGAAGTAGATCTTCTGGGCGGTCACGGCCGTCTGGGTGGCAGGCGGCGTCACGCATGCGTCGACTTCGACCTGCTTACCCTTGGCCACAAACACCGGCATCGCCGCCGCAGCGGAGGCACAGTTGCCACCCGCAGCGACGTACTTCACCGTCCAGCCCGTGGGCAGCGACCCCGGGAAGCTGGAAGTCTGGCTGGCCGAAAGGTTGTAGTTGTTGTCGGCCGAGTCGTTGTTCTTGATGAACAGCGTGAAGACCGTGCCGGTGCCGGCGGGCGTGGTGTTCGTCGTCGTGGGCAGCGGGCTCGGGCCGGGGCCCAAGTCACCACCTGCCACCGAACCCGAACCCGTACCTGCTGCCGTGTTGGTCAGGTCGACCAGCGCACCGATGACCGTGGTCACCGTGTCCAGAGTGGCATCGATCTTGGTCGCATCGCCCCCCGACTTGCCAGTCACGGTCACCGAGAAGGGACCCGAGCCGACCACGGTGCTGGCGGGCACGATGGCCTGCACGACGATGTTCACGCTGCCGCCAGCGGCGATCGGACCCGTGTCCGGAACGCCGTCGCCGTTGGTGTCGAGCAGGGGCGTGACGCCGTCCGCCGCGAACAGCTGGAACGTCGTGCCCGCAGGGAAGGTCGAAGAACCGGTCGTGAGGTTCACCGTGTCGGTGCCGCTGCCGGCGTTGAACACGGTCTGCGGGAACTTGACGCCGCCGCCAGGAACGACCGACGGCTGAGTCGTCAAGTCGGCGGGCGTGCTGTTGGGCGTGCCGGGCGTGCCGTCCTTCGCGCTGACGGCCGTCGACCCGTTGGCACCCACAGCGATCGAGTACGTGGCGGTGACCGTGTACGAGGCAGGATTCGTCGTCGAGCCCACCGTCCCGATGGCCGTCGACGTGACGTTGCCCGCGTCTGTCGGGTTGTACTGCGCGACGTTGGTCGTGGTCGACGTACCGATGGCGGCGCTCGAGTTCACAGTGACCACGAAGCTCAGCGTCTGCGTGGAGTTCGGCGCGAGCGAAGCCACCACCGCATTCAGCGTTTGGCCGGAGACCGCGAAGTCAATGCCAGGCTGGTCGCCGCCGGCGCCATCGCCCAGCGCTAGCCCGGGCGCATTGCTCCACACGGCAGAACCTGGCAAGTACGTGAAGCCGCTCGGCAGCGTGTCGGACAGAGCAAACGTGCCTGCCTGAGCGCCGGTGTTGTTGAACGTGAGCGTGTACACCGTGTAGTAGCAGTTCGCCGTAGATGCCAGACCCGGGACCCAGGTGGTCGCGCAGGTAACACCAGTCGCGGAGCGCGGACCGCCGGTCGATGCAGTCGGCCACGCGCCGCCACCGGGGGCAGCAACGGCCGGAGCACCGATGGTCTTGGTCACGTTGAACGCAGCCACGGTGGTGAGGTTCACCTGGTCCTTGTCGGACGCGGAGGTGTTGGGGGCCGTGTACAGCGCCGGCGTGCCCGGCGTGGCCAGGATGGTCGCCGTGTCGAACGGCGGGGTCGTGCCAGTCGCGGTGCTTGGAATCGTGTAGGCCACGACGAACGGGAAGGTGCCGTTGCTACCTGCCACGGTCTGGGCCGGCACGTTACACACTGCCGCAGGGACTGCGCTGCACAGCGGGGTGGTGCTGTCGGGCACGCCGTCGCCATTGGCGTCCGCGTAGACCTCGATCTTGGCAAAGCGGTTGTTGTCGTCCGTCACCGAGATGGTGAAGGTGTCCGAACCGTTACCGGTGTTGGTCAGAATGTGCGGCGCATAGACGACCGTCGCAGCCGCACCGGTCTTGGTGTTGACGACCGTTGTGGTGGGCTGGTTCACGCTATCGAGCGTGAAGGAGCCGACCTGCTGGACCGTGGTCTGGACCAGGTTGGACGTCGCGATCTGCGTGGTACCCGTGGAGTCGGCATACGAGGCGGAGGCCTGGTTGCCGATCACGGTGTTGGCGGGTGGTGCTACAGCGAAGGCCGCCGAGCTTCCGAACAGGAAGCCCAGCGACAACACCGTGGCGCCCACCCATGCCGCGCGGGGCCTGTGGCCTGCGCGTTGGGTTGGCAAGTTGGAAAGCACGTGGTTTCTCCTCAGAGTGGTCAAAGAACTGGCAAACAAAGCGGCTAGGAGCGCGCAGGGAAAAGCAGCCCCGCGAAGGGCCAAAAGAAAACCCCCGCCATCAGTGCCCGCGAAGGGCCTTGACAAGCAGGGGTTGACGAAATGGGTTCATCTCAGGACGAGGATTCGCGCTGCGCAGCTCAGCGCGCAGGCGTCACCGTGACGGCAGGCGGGGCCTGGGCGGCGGGCGTGGCGGTCTTCGGCTCGGGCGGAATGACTTCCTCGACCCGGGCGCGCGCGCTGACGGCAGTCACGCCGTTGGCGGGCAGCTGGCCGAGCGTCCAGCGCAGCGAGCGGTAGTCGCTGTACGGCACGCGCTCGAGCTTGCCGTCGACCTTGCGCATGAGCGGCTCGGCCGCAAAGACGCCGTCCTTCGTGGCCGCCTTGACCAGTTCGGCGCCCGGCTTGGCCGACTTCGCCTGGTACTCGAGACCCTCGGGCAGGGGCAGGTTGGCCACGAGGCCGGACACGGCCTTGCCGGTGTTGTTGGTGTAGGTGGCGCGGTATTCGATGATGTCGCCCGGCTTCACCGCCGTGGCATCGAGCAGTTGTTCGGCGCCGTTGGCGCCCTTGACGACCTTGGCTTGGGTCAGAACGACCTCGACGGTCTTCTTCTTGGCATCGGCTGCGCTCGGCGCTGCCGCCGCGGGCGCGGCAGGCTGCGCAGCGGCCACCGCGACACCTCCGACAAGGAGAAAACCGGCACTCCAGCGCGCCGTCACCCGGGACATGACCCGCAACTTCTCAAGGGAAGCGCGGGCAATTGATTTCATTTTCGACATTAAAGCTCCAGTTAATTGGTCAAAAATTTGTTTCCAGGGTGCGGAATGTATTTGTGGCGCCGGTTCACCTTTCCTAAAAAAAGTTATTTGGTTAGTTTTTGCGAGAATGAATACTCGGGAAATGTGTAGTACTTGGCCTTTCGGCCGCATGGGCGCAAAGTAGGCCTTCTGTCGCCTTTTGCTGTGGCCGCCAACACCCTCTCAATGGCCGGCGCGCCATGCGCGCTAGTCGCTGTGACCAGGAAACACTGAGGTACAGCGAGGGGCGCCGGGCTTTTGGCAATTGCGAACTAATTCACTTCTGATTGATTTGGCGCGCTATAAAACTCTTAAATTCTTTCTTTTTTCAAGAAAGGATGCGGCGGCAATGTATTAGCCGCGCTTTGAGGCACCAATCAGGGATTGCCACGCGCCGAATTCGCCCAAGAACAGCGGTACTGGCCCGCACGCAATTACGGGAGGGCAAGAAACGGGGGTTTCAACGCCCGCACGGCTGCTGGCAGGACAGACGTTGGGCTACAGCGGGCGAATGGATCGAGACGCTCGCAGACGATCGAGCGGGATATGCGGGACGCTGCCTTCCAGTGCGGGCAGACCGCCGCCCGGCCGAAGCACAGGCGTGGGCCGCTCAGACGGCTGGGCTTGTGGGCGCGTGCTGCAGTGGGATGCAGCGGAAAAGGCGGGCAAAAAAAATGGGCCCCTGAGGGCCCATCGAGTTGCAACCAAAGTGGTTGCCTGGTTGCTGGCGGAGAGGGTGGGATTCGAACCCACGGTACGGGGAAACCGTACGCCTGATTTCGAGTCAGGTACATTCGACCACTCTGCCACCTCTCCACAAGACGCAAATTTGTCGAAGCCTGCGATTCTAGCAGGACTTCGGGCCCGTTCCGGCCGGCGCGGGCAACATCAGGCGCTCAGCACCTCGAGGCCGCCCAGGTAGGGCCGCAGGGCCTTGGGTACGGCAATGGCGCCGTCCTCGCGCTGGTGGTTCTCCAGCACCGCGACCAGCGCACGGCCCACGGCCAGGCCGGAGCCGTTGAGCGTGTGCAGCAGCTCGTTCTTGCCCTGCGCGTTCTTGAAGCGCGCCTGCAGGCGCCGCGCCTGGAAGGCCTCGCAGTTGGACACCGAGCTGATCTCGCGGTAGGTGTCCTGCGCTGGCAGCCACACTTCGAGGTCGTAGGTCTTGGACGAACCGAAGCCCATGTCGCCCGTGCACAGCAGCACCACGCGGTAGGGCAGCTCCAGCGCCTGCAGCACAGCCTCGGCGTGGCGCGTCATGTCCTCGAGCGCGTCGTAGCTCCTGTCGGGGTGCACGATCTGCACCATCTCGACCTTGTCGAACTGATGCTGGCGGATCATGCCGCGCGTGTCGCGGCCCGCGCTGCCCGCCTCCGATCGGAAACAGGGCGTGTGCGCGGTCAGGCGAATCGGCAGCTGCGACTCGGGCACGACCGTGTCGCGCACGAAGTTCGTCAGCGGCACCTCGCTGGTGGGGATGAGGTACAGGGCCGCGTTGTCGGGCACCGCTTCGCCCTCCTGCCCGCCCTTCTTGGCGGCGAACAGGTCGCCCTCGAACTTGGGCAACTGGCCGGTGCCACGCAGCGTGTCCGCATTGACGATGTAGGGCACGTAGCACTCGCTGTAGCCGTGCTGCTGGGTCTGCACGTCGAGCATGAACTGCGCGAGTGCGCGGTGCAGGCGCGCGATCGGCCCCTTCATGACGGTGAAGCGCGAGCCCGCGAGCTTGACGCCCATCTCGAAATCGAGCCCCAGCGGCGCGCCCAGGTCGACATGGTCGCGCGGCGTGAACGCGAGCGGCACGGCGTTGCCGCCCTCGCCGCCCTGCGGGCTCCAGCGGCGCACCTCGACGTTGGCGTGTTCGTCCTCGCCCACCGGCACGCTGGCGTGCGGCAGATTGGGCACGGCCAGCAGCAGGGCCTGCAGTTCGGGCTGCAGCGCATCCAGGCGCGTGGCCGAAGACTCCTGTTCGGCCTTGAGCGCACCCACCTCGGCCATCAGCGCATCGACGGGCTCGCCCTTGGCCTTGAGTGGGCCGATCTGCTTGTTGAGGGCGTTGCGCCGGGCCTGGATCTCCTCGGTGCGGGTCTGCAGCTGCTTGCGCTCGGCCTCCAGCGCGGTGAAGCTCGCCACGTCGAGGTAGGGCTGGTTCTTCTTGCGGGTTTCGAGGCGGGCCACGACCGAGTCGAGGTCCTTGCGTAGCAGTGTGATGTCGAGCATCGGCCGATTTTAGGTGGCGCCTTGCAGCGCCACCGGCGTGTCAGGCGAGCGTGGCCGGGTCGACGTTGGCGCCGCAGACGATCAGGCAGACCTTCTCGCCCGCACGCGGCGCGTAGGCACCAGTCTGCAGGGCCGCCAAAGGCAGCGCGGCCGCCGGCTCGACGGCCAGCTTCATCTCTTTCCACAACCACAGCTGCGCGGCGCGGATGGCGTCGTCGGGCAGCAGCAGCGCATCGCGCACGTGCTGCCGCGTGATCTCCCACGCGATGGCGCCGATGCGCTTGGCGCCCAGCGAGTCGGCCGCCACGCCGCCCACGGCGACGTCGACCGGCTCGCCGGCCGCGCGGGCGGCATGCAGCGTGGGGCACGTCGCGGGCTCCAGCGCTACCACGCGGCTGCGCTGCTGGAACCAGCCCGCCAGCCCGCCGATGAGGCCACCCCCACCCACGCTCACCAGCACCGCGTCGGGCAGGCCGCCCTGGCGCTCGATTTCTACGCCCAGCGTGCCGGCGCCGGCCACCACTTCGGGTTGGTCATAGGCATGGGTGAGCAGTGCGCCGCTTTCCTGCTGGCGCGCGAGGCAGGCGGCCAGCGCATCGGGATAGAACTCACCGACCACGCGCACGTCGGCGCCCAGGGCGCGCAAGCGGGCGCGCTTGGCCTCTGGCGAGACGCCGGGCAGGTACACCTCGCAACGCACGCCCAGGGCCTGCGCTGCGGCGGCGGTGGCGATGCCGGCATTGCCGCCCGACGCGACGACCACGCCGCTCGCGGGAATCTCGTTGGCCAGCAACCGATTCATCATGCCACGCGCCTTGAAGCTGCCGCTGACCTGCAGGTGCTCGAGCTTGAGCCAGACTTCGGCGCCGGGCGCTGCCACGCCGAAGGCGGAGGCCGGCAGCTTCCACAAGGGTGTTTCACGCACGAAGTGGCCGGCTCGGCCGCCCAGCCTGCGGGAGGCGCTGTCGATCTCGGAGCGCCAGTCGATGTCTTGCATGCGATTCATGAGATGTGCTGCGGCGGCGGGATGTCGTCGAGCTTCAGGCCTTTGGGCAACGGGAACTTGATCGTCTCCTCGATGCCCTGCAGGCTGCGCACCGAGACGGCGCCCAGCGCCTTGATGCGCTCGATCACCTCGCGCACCAGCACCTCGGGCGCCGACGCGCCAGCCGTGAGGCCCACGCGCGCCTTGCCCTCGAACCATTCGGGCTGCAACTCCGCGGCCGAGTCGACCATGTGCGCCGGCGTGCCCAGGCGCTGCGCCAGCTCGCGCAGGCGGTTGCTGTTGGAGCTGGTCGGGCTGCCGACCACGATGACCAGGTCGACCTGCGGGCTCATGACCTTCACGGCGTCCTGCCGGTTCTGCGTGGCATAGCAGATGTCCTGCTGCTTGGGCTCGCGCACGGCCGGAAAGCGCGCGCGCACGGCGGCGGCGATCTCGGCGGCGTCGTCGACCGAGAGCGTCGTCTGCGTCACCACGGCGAGCTTTTGCGTCTGGCCCGGCTGCACGCGTGCCACGTCGGCCACGTCCTCGACCAGGTGGATGCCGTGGTCGAGCTGGCCCATCGTACCCTCGACCTCGGGATGCCCCTTGTGGCCGATCATGATGAATTCGTAGCCTTCCTTCGCGAGCTTGGCCACCTCGACGTGCACCTTGGTCACCAGCGGGCAGGTGGCATCGAAGACCGAGAAGCCGCGCTGCTGCGCCTCGGCCTCCACGGCCTTGCTCACGCCGTGCGCGCTGAAGACCAGCGTGGCACCGGGCGGCACCTCGGCCAGGTCCTCGATGAAGACGGCGCCCTTGGCGCGCAGCGTTTCGACGACGTAGGTGTTGTGCACGATCTCGTGGCGCACGTAGATCGGCGCGCCGAACTTGGCGATGGCGCGCTCGACGATCTCGATCGCGCGGTCCACACCGGCGCAGAAGCCTCGCGGCTCGGCAAGGAGGATTTCCTGGACGTCCTGCATGGGCGAGGTCTCAGAGCACGCCGATCAGGCGCACCTCGAAGGTCACGGGCTGGCCGGCAAGCGGGTGGTTGAAGTCGAAGCGCACCGCGGTGTCGCTCGTCTCCATGACCGCGCCCGCATAGCTGCCGGCACCGTCGGGCGTGGGGAACTGCACCACGTCGCCGGACTGGTATTGCTCGTCGGGATCGCCGAGCTGGGCCAGCAACGCCCGCGCGACCCACTGCTGCATCTCGGGATTGCGCTCGCCGAAGGCTTCGCCGGCCGGCAGCTCGAAGGTGGCGTGCGTGCCCTCCTCCAGGCCCAGCAGGCGCTGCTCGACGGCCGGCGACAGTTCGCCGGTGCCCAGCGAGAGCGTGGCCGGCTTGTCGGCGAAGGTATTGATGATGTCGCCGGCGGGGCCGGCCAGGCGGTAGTGCAGCGTGAGGAAGGAGCCGGGCTGCACCACGGCGGCGGTGGTGTTCAAAGACAAGGGATCGCCCCGATAAACTGGTGCACGATTTTAGAAGAGGGGTGCCGCCGGCCTGCCCGCGGGGGGTTTAGGCCACCGGGCGGCACGTCCAGGGAGGAATACATGGCATTCAAGGATCTGCCGGCGGACCTGCGTCCGCGCGAGAAGCTGCTGGCACGCGGGGCCGCGGCGCTCGGCGATATCGAGCTGCTGGCGCTGCTGCTGCGCACCGGCGTGGCGGGCACGAACGTGCTGCAGCTTGCGCAGCAGCTGCTCGACACCTTCGGCGGACTCGCGGGGCTGCTGCAGGCCGGCGCGGACGACCTCAAACGCATCAAGGGCCTGGGCGGGGCCGCCAAGCGCGCCCAGCTGGCGGCGGTGCTGGAGCTCGCGCGGCGCGCCATGGCCGAGCGGCTGGCCGAACGCACCGTGTTCGAGGCACCGGAGTCCGTCAAGCGCTACCTGCAGCTGCACCTGGCCGGCCGGGCGCACGAGGTCTTTGCCGCCCTCTTCCTGGACAGCCAGCACCGCCTCGTGGCGCTTGAAGAGCTGTTCCGCGGCACCCTCAACCAGACCAGCGTCTATCCGCGCGAAGTGGTGCAGCGCGCCCTGCACCACCACGCCGCCGCCGTGGTTCTGGCGCACAACCACCCCAGCGGCAGCGTCGAGCCTTCGCGCGCCGACGAAGCGCTCACCAAGACGCTGAAGGCCGCGCTCGCGCTGGTCGACGTGCGGGTGCTCGACCACATCATCGTCGGCCCCGGGCAGGCGCTTTCGATGGCGGAGCGCGGGCTCATGTGAGCGGCGCCGACTTGGGTTACGCTGGCCAACGGCGCGCAGCCGTGGCGACCGTGCCCGGCGCCTTCCGGCGGCGCTGCAGCAACGACCCCTGTCCGGCCCGTCCCATGTCCCGCCCCACCACCCCCCTCAAGAGCCTGGCCGACCTCAAGCAGGTCCAGCGCGCCCTGAGCGAAGCGCGCGCCCTAGAAGAGGCCGAAGCCGCCGCGCGCGCGGCGGCCGACAAGCAGCGCCAGGCCGAGCAGAACCTGTTTGCCCGTGCCGTGGGCGCCGACACCGGCGCCACCCGGCCGCTGCGCAGCAAGCCCGTCGTGCACCTGGCGCCCACCCCGCCGGCGCCGGTGGCGGTGCAGCACCAGCGCGACGAGGCCCAGGCACTGCGCGAGGCGCTGTCCGACGAGTTCGACGTGAGCACCCTGCTCGACGCCGACGACCAGATGAGCTTCCGCCGCCCCGGCGTGGGCACCGACGTGACGCGCCGCCTGCGGGCCGGCGACTGGTCGATCCAACGCGAGCTCGACCTGCACGGGCTGCGCAGCGACGAGGCGCGCGAAGCCCTGGCCGCCTTCATCCGGACCGCCCACCGCCAGGGCGTACGCTGCCTGCGCGTCGTGCATGGCAAGGGCCTCGGCTCGCCGGGCAGGCAGCCGGTGCTCAAGACCAAGGCGCAGCGCTGGCTGATCCAGAAGAAAGAAGTGCTGGCCTTCGTGCAGGCCAAGCCGGCCGAAGGGGGCGCCGGCGCGCTGGTGGTGTTGCTGGCTCCGGGCGGGCGATGAGCGCCGCGCGCGGCCCACGGCGGCGCGTTCCTCTACAGTGGCGGCGACCCCGGAGCCACACCGCATGACACCGCCCGCCTCCCGCTGCACCACGCCGTGGCCCCTTCACCTGTTGGGAGCACTGCTGCTGGCCACGGGCCTGGGCGGCGCGATGGCCGCCGACCGCCCCGCAGCCGCCGACACGCCCGACGCCGTGCTGCCCGAGGGCGGCCGCTTCCACGGGCCGCTGCAGGACGGCCTGCTGCACGGGCAGGGGCGGCTGCTGTGGGACGGCGATCGTCGTTACGAGGGCGGCTTCCGGCGCGGCCAGATGCAGGGACAGGGCCACTACGTCGGCACCGGCTACACCTACGACGGCCAGTTCGTCGACGGCAACATGCAGGGCCAGGGCAAGCTCGTGCGCGACGACGGCACGACCTACGAGGGCGAGTTCGTGCAGGGCCGCATGGAAGGCTTCGGCACGCTGCGCTTCGGCGGCGGATACGTGTACGAAGGCCGCTTCGTGCAGAACAAGCCCTCGGGCCGCGGCCGCCTGCTCGAACCCTCGGGCCTGGCCATCGAAGGCCGCTTCGACGGCAGCTACCAGCCGGTGGGCGATGCCACGCTCACCACACCCGGCGGCGAGCGCTACGAGGGCGCGCTCCAGGGCCGCACGCCACACGGCACCGGCACGCTCACGCTGGCCGACGGGACCGCACTCAGCGGCGAGTTCCGCCTGGGCGAACTGGCGGGCCGCGCACGCATCCGCTATCCCGGCGGCGACGTCTACGAGGGCGAGGTCGACGACAACCAGGCCCACGGGCAGGGCGAGTTGCGGTACGCGAACGGCGATGTCTACCGAGGCCGCTTCGCGCAGGGCGAACCCGACGGCCAGGGCCGGCTGGAGAAGGCCGCCACCGCCCGCCCCAAGCGCCCTGCCAGCGTGCTGGAAGGCCAGTGGCGCGCCGGTGAGTACCTCGGGCCCGAAGGCGACGGGACCATCGACGACACCCCCGGCCTGGCCGCCCGCAACAACGAGGCGGCGCTCTACAAGCAGCAAGCGCTGCTGCAGGGCCAGTTCGACGCCCTCTTGCCCAGCAGCCCTGGGGGGCCACCGCAGATGTATGCGCTCTTCGTGGCCGGCGACGGCGGCCAGGAAATGTTCCGGCGCGAGGTGGCCTTCGTCGACGACCAGTTCGCACAGCGCTTCGGCACGCGCGGCCGGTCGGTGCGCCTGGTCAACAGCCGCAGCAGTGCAGAGCGCTTACCGCTGGCCACGCCGCACAGCATCGGCCTGGCCCTGCAGGCGCTGGCGCAGAAGATGGACCGCGAGCGCGACCTGCTCTTCGTCTTTCTCACCAGCCACGGCTCGAAGACGCACGAACTGGTGCTGGGCATGAACAGGATGGCGCTGCCGTGGCTGCCCGCGGCCCGGCTCGGCGCGCTGCTCAAGGGCAGCGGCATCCGCAACCAGGTGATCGTCGTGTCGGCCTGCTACTCGGGCGGCTTCGTGCCGGCGTTGCAGGGCGAGCGCACCTGGGTCATCACGGCCGCACGCGCCGACCGCAGCTCCTTCGGCTGCGCGGACGGCAACGACTTCACCTACTTCGGCCGCGCGCTGTTCAAGGAATCGCTGCCCGGCGCGGCCACGCTCAGCGTGGCTGTCGAACGGGCGACCCGCCAGGTGCAGGCCTGGGAGGCACGCGATGGCGTCAAGAAGACGCCGGCCGTTGGGAACGCGCAGCCCTCGCCCGGCGACGCCGAGGCGGAAGCCGCCCGGCATTCCGAGCCGCAGTCGGTGGTGGCGCCCGCCTTTCGCGCGGAGGTCGATGCCTGGTTCAAGGCCCACGCCCCGCCGAAGCGCTGAGACAGGGGTGGCCACGCGGCCCTGACGCCGGATTGGCCTGCAGGAGGAGCACCGCCGGTGCGCGCCGCGAGGGCGTGCGCGGCAAGCTGCCGGCGATACAGCTCAGAACGAACAATCGCAGGGTGCGTCGCAGGGCAGGTCCGCCACGTCGCACGACATGCCCTGTGCTGCATCGATGCAGTCCGCCACGTCACAGGCGTCGCCACAACGATCGAGCGCCCGCCGGCTGCAGGACGCTCGGTGCTGCCTATGCTCGTCGGTGCGCGCAGCGCAGGCGGCATGCGCGCCCTTGCAGCGCTCGAACTGCCGCGGCAGGGCCGCCCACAGTGCCAGGGCGCCGCAGCGGCGCACGATGCGCCGCGCGTATTCCGAGCACGAGGCACGGCCGGTGTGGAAGCGCCATGCGCAGACGAAGCCCTTGTGCGGCGACAGCCGCCGTTGGTAGAAGGTGATCGCCGCGAGCAGCAGCACGGCCAGCAGCGACAGTTCCACCGTCGACGCGGACGCCGCCCCCGCAGCGCTTGCCGCAGCCTGTCCGCCCCAGTTGCTCAGACTCATCGCTGGCCCTTCTCCACGCTGTTCACGAGCGCGCACCGCATCATGGCATGGGCGCAGGATTCAAACAAAAAAGGCTCGCAAACCTCGAATAGCCTCGTCCGGTCGCTATGCTTTTTGAAGCAACAGGGTGACGAGAAGCAGCGCCAGACCGCTGGCGCGCCGTCCGCCTCAAGCGCCCTTGTTGCGCATCCAGTCCGCCGTCTGGAAGAAGGACTGGCGCAGCCGGGCGCGCAGATCCTCGGGCACGCCGGTCTCCCCCGTCGCCTGGTCCATGCAGGCCAGCCACTGGTCGCGCTCGGCGATGCCGATCGGGAAGGGCATGTGCCGGGCGCGCAGCATGGGATGGCCGAAGCGGTCGGTGTAGTGCTGCGGGCCGCCGAGCCAGCCGCACAGGAACCAGAACAGCCGCTGGCGCGCGTTGTCCAGGCTCGGGCCATGGGCGGCACGCAGCGCCGCGTAGCCGGGCTCCAGGTCCATCAGGTCGTAGAAACGTTCGGTGAGCTGGCGCACCCTGTCCTCGCCGCCGATCCACTCGAAGGGCGTGTCGAAGGGGGCCTTGTCCTGGATCTGCATGGGCCGATTGTCTTCGCCCACTCCGATACGATCCGGTCGGCCAAATATACGTATTTACATATTTGAATCTTCTATTTAATTTCCTTTGGTTTGATTGATAGGCTCAGCTCCCACATTCAACCAAGGAGAAGTTTTCATGCGCCATGCCATCCTCAGCGCCGCTCTGGCCGCTGCATCGCTGCTGCACGCCGGCAGCGCCCTGGCCGACCAGCTGGCCGACATCAAGGCCAAGGGGCAGATCGTCATCGGCGTGCTCGGCACGGACGAGCCGAACAGCTTCGTCGACCCCAAGACCCGCGAGCTGATCGGCTACGACGTCGACCTGGGCACCGCTGTCGCCAGGAAGATCGGCGTCAAGCCGGTGTTCAAGCAGATCGCCGTGGCCGCACGCATCCCCGAACTGCAACAGGGCCACGTGGACCTGCTGGCCGCTTCGCTCACGCACAACAAGGAGCGCGAGGCGCAGATCGACTTCTCGCTGACCACCTTCATCACCGGCCAGAAGGTCCTGGTGAAGAAGGCCAGCGGCATCGCCGATGTGCCACAGCTCGCCGGCAAGCGCGTGCTCACCGTCAAGGGCGGCACGCAGGAGCCCAACATCCGCAAGGCGGTGCCCAACGTCGACGTGGTGACCTTCGAGACCACGCAGCAGGCCTTCCTCGCGCTGCAGCAGGGCAAGGGCGTGGCCTACGTCAACGACGAGAGCTCGCTCGTCGACGACCTGGGCAAGCTCGGCGCGCGCGGTGTCGACTACACCATCCTGCCGACCAACCTGAGCGTCGAGCCGCTCGCACTGGGCATCAAGAAGGGCGAGACCGGCGTCAAGGCCGTGGTCGACGACACCCTGCGTGAACTCGAGAAGAGCGGCCAGGCCGAGAAGATCTTCTTCAAGTGGTACGGCCCGGGCACGAAGACCAAGTTCGAGAAGCGCCCCTTCAAGTTTGAAAGCGACAAGATCGAGGGCTGAGGCACCACCCGCGCGCCCGGCCGTGGCGTGACCTCGTCGCCGGCGTGCCGCGCCGCAGGGCGCGATCGCGGCACGCCGCGGCCCGTGCCAGGCGATCCACCTCCCAACTTCGACCCGCCGCCCGGCTGCTTCTGCACGCCGCGCGGCGTGCAGTGCCTGACGCATGCCCGTCTTCGATTTCTCCCTGCTGCTGCGCGGCCAGTACCACGAGATGCTCGTGGCCGGCCTCGTGCTTTCGCTGCAACTCGCCGCCGCCACGCTGGTCTTCGCGCTGCCGCTGGCGCTGCTGGTGGCCCTGCTGCGGCTGGCGCCCGTGGCGCCCTTGCGCTGGATCGGCTTCGCCTTTGTCGAGTCGATCCGCAACGTGCCCCTGCTGGCCCACCTGCTCTTCTGGTACTTCGGCGCGCCCGAGGTGCTGCCGGAGCCGGTCAAGGAATGGCTCTACCGCGGCCACATCGAAGCGGTGAGCGCCGTGATCGCCCTCACGCTCTACACCGCCGCCTTCATGGCCGAGGACATCCGCAGCGGCATTCGCTCGATCCCCGCGGTGCAGTTCGAAGCCGGCCGGGCGCTGGGTTTCGGCTTCCTGGCCACCATGCGCCGGATCGTGCTGCCGCAGGCACTGCGCATCACCGTGCCGCCCCTGATTTCCCAGACGCTGAACCTGTGGAAGAACACCAGCATCGCCACCGTGATCGGTGCGGCCGAACTGATGTACCAGGCCGGACAGGTGGAAAGCGCCACCTTCCGCAGCTTCGAGCCCTTCGCCTTCGCCACCGCGGCCTACCTCACCGTGTCCCTGCTCATCACGGGCCTGGCGGCCTGGTACCAGCAGCGCTACCCGGCCCGACCGGCCTAGGGCATCCGCGTCATGCTCGAACTCATCGATACCTACTGGCTGTACTTCCTGGTCGGCCAATACCCGAACGGCCCGCTCGGCGGCCTGGCGCTCACGGTGCTGCTGGCGTCGCTGGGGCTGCTGCTGGGCCTGCCCGTGGGCGTGCTGCTGGGCATGGGGCGCGTGAGCCCCTTCGCCTGGGTGCGGCTGCCGATCAGCGCACTGGTCTTCGTCGTGCGCGGCACGCCGCTGCTGATGGTGGTGTTCTGGGCCTACTTCTTCCTGCCCAGCGTCACGGGCGTGAAGACCGACCAGTTCACGACCATGCTGATCGCCCTGGTGATCTTCGACGGCGTCTACCTGGCCGAGATCGTGCGCGCAGGCATTCAGGGCGTTCCCAAGGGGCAGACCGAATGTGCACGCGCGCTGGGCCTGGGCTACTGGCGCACGCTGCGCCATGTCGTGCTGCCGCAGGCGCTGCGGGCGATGCTGCCCTCGCTCGTGAACCAGTTCGTCTCCACCATCAAGGAAACGTCGCTGGGCTACATCATCGGCCTGACGGAGGTGTCGTTCATCGCCTCGCAGATCAACTCCCAGGTCTTCACCAAGCCGACCGAGGTGTACGCCATTCTCGGGCTGACCTACTTCGTCCTGTGCTTCGGACTCTCGCGCGTGGCCTACGGGCTCGAACGCCGCAGGGTACGACGCGCTCCCGGCGCTCGGCCGCCGCACGCCCCCACCCCCACGGCCACCCCATGATCCAGTTCGAACAAGTCAACAAGTGGTACGGCAGCTACCACGCCCTCGTCGATGTGACCGAGACCGTCCACAAGGGTGAGGTCGTCGTGGTCTGTGGCCCGTCGGGCTCGGGCAAGTCGACGTTGATCCGCACCATCAACCGGCTCGAGCCGATCAAGTCGGGGCGCATCCTCGTCGACGGGCAGGACATCCATGCGCGCGATGTGCGGCTCAACGACTTTCGTTCACGCATCGGCTTCGTGTTCCAGCAATTCAACCTGTTCCCGCACCTGAACGTGCTGCAGAACTGCACGCTCGCGCCCGTGCAGCTGCGTGGCCTCAAGCAGGCGCAGGCCGACGAGCGCGCGCTGTCGCTGCTGGAGCGCGTGGGCCTGGCGCACGAGGCCGCCGCCTTCCCGGCCGACCTCTCCGGCGGGCAGCAGCAGCGTGTAGCCATCGCCCGCGCGCTGGCCATGCAGCCGCCGCTGATGCTCTTCGACGAACCCACCAGCGCCCTCGACCCCGAGATGGTGGGCGAGGTGCTGCTGGTGATGCGCGATCTGGCCGAGGCCGGCATGACGATGGTCTGCGTCACCCACGAGATGGGCTTCGCACGCGAGGTGGCCGACCGCGTGATCTTCATGGACCAGGGCCGCGTGCTGGAGCGCGCCACGCCCGACGACTTCTTCAACCGGCCGCAGCACCCGCGGGCGCAGCAGTTCCTCTCGGACATCCGCACGCCATTCGCGCAGCCGGCCTGAACCCACGGCCGCCGGAGCGCCCGCGGGCCTACAGTCGACCCATGCAAACCTTGCCCCTCATCGATGTCGCGCCGCTGGTGGCGGGCGCCGCCGGTCGCGAGCGCGTGGCCGCGCAGATCGGCGCCGCCTGCCGCGCGCACGGGTTCTTCTACGTGACGCAGCACGGCGTCGACGCAGCGTTGGTGCAGCGGCTCGAAACGCTCAGCCACCGCTTCTTCGATCTGCCCGAAGCGACCAAGATGCAGTGGCGCATGGCACTGGGCGGGCGGGCGTGGCGGGGTTACTTCCCGCTCGGCGGCGAACTGACCTCGGGCCGGCCGGACTGGAAGGAAGGCCTGTACCTCGGCACCGAGCTGCCGCCGGAGGATCCGCGCGTCGTCGCACGCTGGCCCGTGCACGGCGCCAACCTGTTCCCCGAAGCCCCCGGGCTCGAGGAATTCCGCCAGACCATCCTCGACTACATGGCGGCGGTCACCCGGTTGGGCCACCGCCTGATGGAAGGCATCGCGCTCAGCCTGGCGCTGCCTGCGAGCTACTTCGCCGACCGCTACACGGCCGATCCGTTGATCCTCTTCCGGCTCTTCAACTACCCGAGCCAGCCCGTGCCCGAAGGCCTCGACGTGCAGTGGGGCGTGGGCGAGCACACCGACTACGGCCTGCTCACGCTGCTGCACCAGGACGACGTCGGCGGCCTGGCCGTGCACACGCCCGCGGGCTGGATCGATGCGCCGCCCGTGCCCGGCACCTTCGTCTGCAACATCGGCGACATGCTCGACCGCATGACCGGCGGGCTCTACAAGTCGACGCCGCACCGCGTGAAGCGCAACACCTCGGGGCGCGACCGGCTGTCCTTCCCGCTCTTCTTCGACCCGAGCTTCGAGGCCCGCGTGCAGCGCATCGAGGGCCTGGCCGGCGCCCAGGCACTGGACGACAGCGCCCTGCGCTGGGACCGCGCCAACGTGCATGCCTTCAACGGCCGCTACGGCGACTACCTGCTGGCCAAGGTGTCGAAGGTGTTCCCGCAACTGCGCGACGCGGTGCTCTGAAGTTCGGTGGGCTGCGGCGACGCCTCGTCGACCGCCACGTCGGCATCGGGGTCGGAGATCGGCCGCAGCTTGTCGGCATGGCAGTAGAAGGTCGAGCCCTCGAACAGCACGTCGTAGTAAGTGCCGGGCAAGTACTGCCAGGGGTTGGGCGCCTCGTAGGGCGCGGAGCAGACCTCGACGATGCGGCCCACCGCGCGCGCCGTCGCCGGGCTCGCGGTGCAGCTCTCGACGACGTAGCACAAGGTTCCGATGCGGATCATGCGTGGCCTCCAGGACGGCCATTCTGCGAGCCCCCGCCCACCGGCGCAACGCCGGTCAGGTTCGCCGGGGTCGACGCTGCGATGCTTGCCGCATGGCCACCTCCTCATCGTCCCTGCTCGCCCGCCGCTGGCGCATCGCTGGCTGGGTGCTGCTGACGCTGTGCGCGATCGCGGCCGCCTGCATCTACGTGGCTGCTCCGGGCGGGACCCAGGCCACGACGTCCTACAGCGTGGTCGGTGGCCAGACCTTCGCGGACCCGGGCGCCACGGGTTGGCAGACGCAACAGATCGAGCGCCTGGGTGGCCAGGGCACGCTGCTGATCGCGCGCCTGGACGACTGGCTCGGCTCGCTCTGGCATGGGCGCCGCCTAGCGGTGACGCTGTGGGTGGCCGGCGGGTTGATGGCCTGCGCCTGCCGCTTCGTTGCCGGGCTGGTCGACGACAGCGAAACCGCCTGACCCTGCGGGCCCAGCGCCCGCTGCGCCCGCACGGCCGGTGCGAGCGGCCACCCGGGCAATGGCCGCTCAGCCGTCGGCGATCACTCCGACGCCTGCCGCAGTGTTGCCACCACCGGCCGGCGCAGCACCTCGCGCAGACCCCACCAGCCGGCCGCGAGCGCCAGCACCGCGCCGGCCGCCGCGCCGGCCAGCGGCACGAAGGGCGAGGCCGTCCAGGTGAAGTCGAACACGTAGCGCGCCAGCCCCCAGCCGATGACGGATGCCACCACGCTCGCCAGCAGTCCGGCGAGCAGGCCCACCCCGACCAGCTCGGCGCGCTGCACCTGCCGCAGCAGGCTGGCGCGGGCGCCGACGGCGCGCATCACGGCGAACTCCTTGGCGCGCTCCTCGCGCGTGGCGGTGACGGCAGCGAACAGCACCACCAGGCCGGCAGCCAGCGTGAAGCCGAACAGGAATTCCACCGCGCGGATCACCTGGTCGAGCACGCGCTGCACCTGGTTGAGCGTGGCGCTCATGTCGACGTTGGTGACGTTCGGGAATTGCCTGACCAGAGCGTTGTCGAAGCCCGCCCTGTCGGGCGCGCGGAACGCGCCCATGTAGGTGACCGGCAGCTCCGGCGGCATCGCCGCCACGGGATACATCACGAAGAAGTTGGCATGCAGCGAGCCCCAGTCGACCTTGCGCGCGGAGGTGATGCGCGCCTCGCTGGGGATGCCGCCGACATCGAAGCCCAGCGTGTCGCCTATCTTCAAGCCCAGCGTCTTCATGAGCCCCTCCTCGACGCTCACGGCGTTGGCTTCGCCCGCCTTCCAGGCCCCCTGCACCACCTCGTTGTGCGGCGGCTTGTCGGCGGCATTGCTGAGGTTGAACTCACGGTCGACCAGGCGCTTGGCGCGGTCGTCGGTGAAATCGTCGGGTGAGACCGGCTTGCCGTTGACGGACACCAGCCGGCCCCGGAACATGGGGTACCAGTCGTAGTTCGCCACGCCGTCCTTCTGCAATGCGGCGCGGAAGGCCTGCTCCTGGTCGGGCATGACGTTGATGACGAAGCGGTTGGGCGCGTCGGGCGGCGTCGCGCGACGCCAACTCGACACCAGGTCGGTGCGCAGCAGCACCAGCAGCACCAGCGCCAGCAGGCCCACCGACAGGCTGCTGACCTGCACCACCGCGTACACCGGCCGCGCGGAGATCTGCCGCGTGGCCAGCACCAGCCAGCGCGGCGCCGTGGCCTCGTTGACGCTGCGCCGCAGCACCTTCACCGCCACCCAGGCCAGCGCCGCGAACACGACCACCGCGCCTGCGAAGCCGCCCACGGCGATGAGGCCCAGCTTGATGTCGCTGCTCGCGGCCAGCAGCAGCGCCGCGAAGCCGAGGATGCCCACGCCCAGCACCGCGATCGACGCCGGCTTGAGGCCGCCCACGTCGCGCCGGATCACGCGCAGCGGCGGCACCTTGGCCAGTTGCAGCACCGGCGGCAGCCCGAAGGCGAAAAGCAGCGTGAGCCCCATGCCGACGCCGAAGGCCACCGGCCACAGGGTGGGCGCGGGCAGCGCCGTCTCGACCAGGCCCGCCAGCAGCAGCACGAAGGCGTAGTGCACCGCAAAGCCCACGGCCGTGCCCAGCAGGCTGGCCGCCAGGCCGATGACGGCGAACTCGAAGCCGTAGGCGCCGGCGATGGTGCGCTGGCTCTGCCCCAGCACGCGCAGCATGGCGCAGTCGTCCAGGTGCCGCGCCGCGAAGCCGCGCGCCGCCAGCGCCACCGCCACGGCCGACAGCAGCGCCGCCAGCAGCGCCACGAGGTTGAGGAATTTCTCGGCGCGGTCCAGCGTCTGGCGCATCTCGGGCCGGCCGCTCTCGAAGGACTCGAGCCGCGCACCGCGCAGTTCGTTCTTCTTGAGCGCGGCGTCGGTGCCGTCGGAGAAGGCCTTGACCGCGCGCTCGGGTCCGGCCACGGCGAAGCGGTAGGTGACGCGGCTGGCGGGTTGCACGAGCGCCGTGCGCGCCACGTCGGCCTGGTTGACCATCACGCGTGGCGAGAAGCTCTGGAAGCCGCCGCCGCGGTCGGGCTCGAGCGTGATCACGCGCGAGATCGTGAGCTGCGCATCGCCCAGCAGCAGCGGGTCGCCGACCTTCAGCTCCAGCGCCCCGAGCAGCGACGGGTCGACCCACACCTGCCCCGGCGCCGGCACCTCGCGCGTGGCCTGGCCGGCGCCGTCGGGCGTGGTCGCCACCTGCACGCTGCCGCGCAGCGGGTAGCCGGCCGCCACCGCCTTGAAGGCCACCAACCGGCTCGCGCCGCCCTGCGCATCGGTGGCGCGGGCCATGGTGGGAAAGCTGTAGGTGGTGTTGCCCTGCAGGCCCAACTGCGCCGCGCGGTCGACGTAGGCCTGCGGCGTGGGGTTGTCGGTGACCAGCACGGCATCGCCACCCAGCAGCTGTCGCGCGTCGCGCTGCAGGCCGCCCTTGAGCCGGTCGGCGAAGAAGCCCACGGCCGTGAGCGCGGCCACGGCCAGCAGCACGGCGACGATCAACAGGCGCAGCTCGCCGGCACGCAAATCGCGCCAGAGCGTGCGCCAACCCAGGCGGAGGGAGGCGGTCATGCGGCGACGATAGCCGAGGACGGGGTCACGGCCGTCGCGCAGGGCCACTGGACGCGGGGACTTTGCTCCCGGCCTGCACCACCCCAGCCGCAGCGCGCCTTGCCGCCTCCTCAGCCTACGCGGGCAGCGTGGCGTTCGCCGGCAAAGGCGAGGCGTAGAGCACGCCGCGCGGCGCCCGGCACAGCCCCCACAGCGTGAGTCCGCACAGCTCGGCCATGCGCACGCCCATGGCCGTGGGCGCCGAGATGGTCGCCATGGCCGCGACGCCCAGCCGCGCGCATTTGCGCACCAGCTCGTGGCTGCCCCGGCTGGAAAGCAGCACGAAGCCCGGCTCGGCCAGCCGGGCGCCGCGGGCCAGGCGGCCCAGCAGCTTGTCGAGCGCGTTGTGTCGGCCGACGTCCTCGAGCACATCGGTCACCGTGCCGTCGATCGTCGACCAGGCGGCGGCATGGATGGCGCCGGCCTCGGCGTTGAGCACCTGCAGCGGCTTGAGCTGCTCGAAGGCCCGCAGCACCGTCGGCAGGTCGACCCGGCCGATCCATTCGCGCGCCGGCACGGGCACGGGCGACAGGTCGAGCGCCGCGAAGCTCTCGACCCCGCAGACGCCACAGCCGGTGCGCCCGGCCAGGCTGCGGCGCCGACCCTTGAGGCGCTCGAAGGCGCGCGTCGAAATGTCGAGCCGCACCTCCAGGCCCGGCATGCCCTCCGGCAGGCCGGCATCGATGGCAGAAACCGGCTCGACCTCGATGCCGCGGCAATCCTGCGGCGTGTCGAGGATGCCCTCGGACAGCGCAAAGCCGAGCGCGAAGTCCTCGACGTCCTGCGGCGTGGCCATCATGACCGCATGCGAAATGCCGTTGAAGACCAGCGCCACCGGCACCTCCGCGGCCAGGGTGTCGGTGCGCCGCTCGCCCCCCGCGGGCAGGCCGGCTTCGCCGAGGACCTGCACCGGCAACTGCAGCAGGGGCGGGAGCGGGGAAGCGGCGTCGTCGAAGGAGGGCATGGTTGGAACCTTAGCGCAAAGCGCGGCGTTGGCGGTCCGCGTCAGCCCTTGCCCCTGCGCCGGTCGGCCTTGGGCAGCGCCGCCTGCGCCACCATCTGCTCGGCGCGCGCCTGGAGCTCGGCCATCATCGCGTCGAAAGCCCCCTCGCGCTGCGGCCCCAGCACGGCCAGCAGCTGCGCGTTGATCTGCGAAACGAGCGGGAAAAGCGCGTCATACACCGCCTGCCCCGCGGGCGTGAGGCACAGGGCCACATGGCGCCGGTCACCGCCCGGCTGCGTGCGCGACACGAGCCGTTTGGCCACCAGCGAACTCACGGCCTTGGACGTGCGGGAACGGTCCAGCTGCGCATGCTCGGCCAGCTGCGACGAGCCCAGCTCGCCCCGGCTGGCCAGCGTGGCGATCAGGCGCCATTCGCGCCGGGTGATGCCGAAGCGGCCTTCGCACAGGCGGGTGACCATGCCGCCGGCCACGGACAGCAGCCGGCTCAGGCGGTACAGCAGCAGGTCGTCCAGCGGGCGGGCGCCACCGGGCGCGGAGGGGGAGGACATGGGGAAAGTCCGCACGACAGTTGATTTGAACAATCGATTGTGGGACTTCCAGAATCACCGGCAGACGCCCGGCACGGGCGCCCCCATCCCCCCTCGACGGAGACAACGCATGCATCCCGCTTTCCTGCGCCGCCGCGGCGCACTGGCCACCCTGGGCGCGCTGGCGCTGTGCGCCCTGCCCCTCTCCACCGCCCACGCCCAGGCCTTTCCCAACGGCCAGCCCATCAAGGTATTGATCGGCGTGCCGGCCGGGGGCACGCAGGACGTGCTCACGCGCGCCATCGCCCAGGAGGTGCGGGACTCGCTCGGACCGGTCATCATCGACAACCGCTCCGGCGCGGCCGGCCGCATCGCGGTGGACGCGGTGAAGACCGCGGCGCCCGACGGCCACACCCTGCTGCTGGGCACGGCGGGGATGATGACCATGTTCCCGAGCGCGTACAAAAACCTCTCGTACGACCCCATCAAGGACTTCCAGCCGATCGTGAACGCGGCGCGCTTCGAGCTGGCGCTGGTGGTCAACAAGGACGTGCCGGCCAACACGCTGCCCGAGTTCATCGCCTGGGCCAGGTCGCAGGGCGACAAGGTCAGCTTCGCCTCGTACGGCGCGGGCACGCCTTCGCACTTCCTGGGCGAGATGCTCAACCGCGCGGCCGGCCTGAAGATGGTCCATGTGCCCTACCGCGGCTCCACGCCGGCGCGCCAGGACGTGATGGGCGGGCAGATCCCCGTGTACTTCGACACCGTGGGCGGCGCCCAGCAGATGCTGCCGTCGGGCCGCATCAAGGTGCTGGCCACCAGCGGCGAGAAGCGCTCGCCGCTGATGCCTGCGCTGCCCAGCTTCGTCGAGGGTGGCTACAAGGACGTGGTCGCCACCGCCTGGTTCGCCTACTACGCGCCGCTGAAGACGCCCAAGCCGGTGGTCGACAAGCTGCGCGCCGAGTTCACACGGGCGGTCAATTCGCGCGAGGTGCGCCAGCAACTGCTGGCCAACGGCATGTACCCTGTGGCCGACGACGCCAACGCGCTCGTGAAGACCATGCGCGAAGACACGGCGCGCTGGGGCACGATCATGAAGGCGGTGAATTTCCAGGCCAACGACTGACAAGGACTCCCATGGCACCCCGCCTTTCCTCTCTGCCGCGGCTGGCCGCGGCACTCGCCCTTCTGGCCGCCACGGCCGTGCAGGCCCAGCCGCTGGACGGCCCGCTGCGCGTCGTGGTCGGCTACGCGCCTGGCGGCGCCACCGACATGGTGGCGCGCTTCGTTGGCGACCGGCTGGCGCAGAAGCTCGGTGTGCCGGTGCTGGTCGACAACAAGCCGGGCGCGGGCGGCCGCCTGGCGGCCCAGCAGGTCAAGGCCGCGCCGGCCGGGCAGAACGTGCTGATGGTCGCCAACCCGGCCGTGATGGTGGTGGCGCCGCTGGTCTTCAAGGACAACGGCTACGACCCCGAGAAGGACTTCCAGCCCGTCGCGCACGTCAACGACTACGACTTCGGCCTCGCCGTGGGTCCGCAGGTGCCGGCCAAGGACCTGAAGCAGCTCTTCGACTGGATGCGTGCCAACCCCACGCAGGCCAACGTCGGCGTGCCGGCCACGGGCAGCCTGCCGCACTTCTTCGCGCTGATGCTGGGCCAGAAGGCGAAGGTGCCGACCGAGGTGGTGGGCTACAAGGGCTCGGCGTCGGTGATCACCGACCTGATCGGCGGCCAGGTGCCGATCGCCGTCGACACCTTCGACGTGCAGCTGCCGCAGTACCAGGCCGGCAAGATGCGCATCCTCGCGATGTCGGGCGTCAAGCGCTCGCCCTTCGCGCCCGATGTGCCGACCTTCAAGGAGGCCGGGCTGGACCTGGCCGCCTCGGGCTGGAACGCCTTCTTCGCACCGGCGTCGATGCCGCGCGAGAAGGTCGAGCGCTTGGCGCGCGAGATCCGCGAGGTGATGCAGGAGCCCGAGATGCAGCGCCGCTTCACGGACAACAAGCTGGTGCCCGTGGCCGCGACGCGCGAGCAGACCGAGGCCATGCTCAAGGCCTATCGCGCGCAATGGGCGCCGGTGGTCAAGACCTCGGGGTACAACCCCTGAACGAACGCCCGGCTGCGCCGACGGGCGCGTGCATCGCAGCACGCAGGACGACGAAACTTTTCCATGACCACGACGACCCGCCCCAACATCATCTTCATCGTCGCCGACGACCTCGGCTATGCCGACCTGGGCTGCTACGGCGGCCGCGAGGCGGTCTTCGGCCCGGTCTCGCCGGTGCTCGACCGGCTGGCGGCCGAGGGCGCGCTCTTCACGCAGGGCTACGCCAACTCGCCCGTGTGCTCGCCCACGCGCTTCGGCATGATCACTGCACGCTACCAGTACCGCCTGCGCGGCGCGGCCGAGGAACCGATCAACAGCAAGAGCCGCGGCAGCACCACGCTGGGCATGCCGCCCGAGCACCCGACCTTGCCCTCGCTGCTCAAGGATGCGGGCTACCGCACCGCGCTCATCGGCAAGTGGCACCTGGGCCATCCGCCGCACTTCGGGCCGCTGCGCTCGGGCTACGAGGAATTCTTCGGGCCGATGGCGGGCGGGGTGGACTACTTCACCCACTGCGACTCGCGCGGTACGCATGACCTGTACGAGGGCGCCGAGGCGTCGAAGGCCGAGGGCTACCTCACCGACCTGCTGTCGCGCCGCGCCGTGGACTACGTGGACCGCATGGCGCAGGGCGAGGCCCCTTTCTTCCTCAGCCTGCACTACACCGCGCCGCACTGGCCCTGGGAAACGCGCGAGGACGCGGACCGCGCGCCGGCCGTGAAGGACAACCTCTTCGACCTGGCGGGCGGCAACATCCACGTGTACCGCCGCATGATCCACCACATGGACGAGGGCATCGGCTGGATCGTCCGTGCGCTGAAGAAGAACGGCCAGCTCGACAACACGCTGATCGTCTTCACCAGCGACAACGGCGGTGAACGCTTCTCGGACAACTGGCCGCTGGTGGGCGGCAAGATGGACCTGACCGAGGGCGGCATCCGCGTGCCGTGGATCGCGCACTGGCCGGCCGTGATCGCGCCGGGCTCGCAGAGCCGGCAGCTGTGCATGACCATGGACTGGTCGGCCACGACGCTCGATGCCGCGGGCGTGGCGGCGCACCCGGACTACCCGCTCGACGGCGTGTCGCTGCTGCCCGTGCTGCGCGACGCCGGCCACAGCTTCGAGCGCCCGCTGCACTGGCGCATGAACCATCGCAGCCAGCGCGCGCTGCGCGAGGGCGATTGGAAGTACCTGCGGATCGACGGCAACGACTACCTGTTCAACATCCCCGGCGACGAGCGCGAGCGCGCCAACCTGGGCAAGAAGGACCCCGAGCGGATGGAGCGCATGCGCCAGGCCTGGGAAGACTGGAACGCGACGATGCCCGCGATTCCCGAGGATGCGACGGTGAGCCTGGGCTACTCGGCCAAGGACATGCCGCAGCGCTGAGCGGCCGGCAGGGAGGGCTCCGATCGATCGAAGCCATCCCCTCGAGAAAGCCGGCCATCGCCGTCCGCTTTCCGCGAAGCAGCCGCTTCCGAATTCATAGCAAAAGCGATGTTCGATCCGGCCGCACCGCGAGGTGCGGCCGGCGCTCGCGCTTGCGTCGATCTTGTTTTCGATATATCTTTATGAATCTAGATATAAATCGAATCAACCATGAGATCTTCCGACGACACCCCCCGCCCCGAACGCGGCGCCGGCCACGGCCGTCACGGCCATGGCCACGGTGAACATGGCGGTGGGCACCGCGTCTTCGGCCGCGGCGGCCTGCGCCTCGTGCTGCTGCAACTCGTCGCCGAGGCGCCGCGCCACGGCTACGAACTCATCAAGGCCATCGAAGAGCGCCTGGGCGGGCGCTACAGCCCGAGCCCCGGCGTGGTGTACCCCACCCTCACCCTGCTCGAGGAAATGGGGCTGGTGCAGGTCGATGCGCCCGACGCGGGCGGCCGCAAGCGCTACACCGTCACCCCGGCCGGGCAGGCGCACCTGCAGGCCAACCGCTCCCTTGTCGACGAACTGATGGCCCGCATGCAGGCGGGCACGGACGGCGCGGGCCTGCGCGCCGGCCGGCCGCCCCAGGTGATGCGGGCCATCGAGAACCTCAAGCTCGCGATGCGCATGCGGCTCGCGCGCCAGCCCCTCGACGATGAACAGGCGCACGCCTTCGCGGCCGTGCTGGACCATGCCGCGCAACAGATAGAACGGATCTGACCGATGACCGACCTCGCCACCACCGACCTCCCCGCGGCCGCCGTGCCGCACCCCGAACGCACGCCGCAGCGCGTGCGCCACACGCTGCGCTTCCGGCGCCTGGCGGTGCAGCGCACCGAGCGCCTGACGCCGCACCTCATCCGCATCACCCTGGGCGGCGCCGACATGGACGGCTTCACCAGCCCCGGCTTCGACGACCACGTGAAGCTGTTCTTCCCCGATCCGACCACCGGCCGGCTGGCGCTGCCCACCGTCACGCCCGAGGGCATGGCCTGGCCGGAAGGCGCCAAGCCACTGATGCGCGACTACACACCGCACCACCACGACGCGGATGCCGCCACGCTGCAGATCGACTTCGCGCTGCACGAGGCGGGCCCGGCCACCGCCTGGGCAGAAGGCGCCAAGCCGGGCGACGTGCTGGGCGTCGGCGGCCCGCGCGGCTCGTTCATCGTGCCCACAGCCTTCGACTGGCACCTGCTGATCGGCGACGACACCGCCCTGCCTGCCATCGCGCGCCGGCTGCAGGAACTGTCCGCCGGTGCGCGGGCCGTCGTGCTGGCCGAAGTCGAGGGCCCCGAGGACGAGATCGCCCTGCCCACCGCGGCAAAGGCGCGCGTCGTCTGGGTGCACCGCGGTCGAGCTGCAGCCGGCGCGTCCGAGCCGCCGCTCCTGGCCGCGCTTCGCGAGACCCTGCTGCCCACCGGCGACTTCCACGCCTGGATCGGCTGCGAATCGGCCGCCGCCAAGGCGCTGCGCGCCCACCTCGTGAACGAATGCAAGGCCAACCCGAAATGGGTCCGCGCCTCGGGCTACTGGCGGCGCGGCGCCGCCGGCACGCACGATTCGCACGACGGCTGAGACGGCGCTGCAGCGATCGTCCACGGCCGGCCGATCGCCGGCCGTCCCACCGGCGCGTTGACGAGTCGAAAACGGAAGTTCACAATTCGCGACGTGAATACCAAAGAACTACACGTGGCGAATCAGCGACCGGGCCGGCCAAGCCCGCGCGCGGGCGCCGCGCGAGGGATGTCGCGACCATGAAAATCGATCTCGCCGACTGGCAGCAATTCATGTTGATCGCCCTGGCGGTGCTGGGCGCGCTGGCGCTGGGCTACCGCGTGGTGGACGGCCTGCTGAGCCGGCGCCAGCAACGCCGGCGCATCGTCGCCGCACGCGTGCGCTCGGGCTACATGCCGCTGGAAATCCCGACCACGCGCGGCAGCCTGGCGCGGGCCAGCGAGCCGGCCACGCTGTGGGACCAGCCCGGCGACGCGCAGGGCGGCAGCGATGCCCTGGTCGTCGACGAGCACCCGCGCCTGCACATCCGCTACCTCGACATCTACGGCAAGTACGCCGAGCGCACCATCCACGTCGAGCGGCTCGACCTGCACCGCCGCGCCATCATCGCCAAGGGCGACGCCCTGCACGACCCGAAGATCTTCCCGCTCGAACGCATCGCCTCGGCGCGCAACCCGGCGTCGGGCCAGCCCTTCAATGTCGGCCTCTGGGTCGATGCCGTGCGCGTGGCACGCCGCAAGCGCGAGATGCACGAGGAATCGCAGGTGGGTGCGCTGGCCTGAACGCCCGCCATATCCCTCCGACACAGGCCGCTCCAGCGGCCTGTTTTCATGGCGCGGCGCCGAAGCGTTCGACGGCCTTCGGATAATGCGCGTTGCGAAGGCACCGGCCCTGCCCGGTCGCGGCACGCTGCCGCAGCGCCTCCCGCATCGCTCACGCCTGGACCCCAGTTTGGACCTCTCCGCCCATACCCCCATGATGGCGCAGTACCTGCGCCTCAAAGCCGACCACCCGGACACACTGCTGTTCTACCGGATGGGCGACTTCTACGAGCTCTTCTACGCCGACGCCGAGAAGGCCGCTCGCCTGCTCGACATCACGCTCACGCAGCGCGGCCAGTCGGCCGGTGCGCCGGTGACGATGTGCGGCGTGCCCTTCCACGCCGTCGACACCTACCTCGGCCGCCTCATCAAGCTGGGCGAGTCGGTGGCGATCTGCGAGCAGGTGGGCGAAGTGGGTGCGTCCAAGGGGCCGGTGGAACGCAAGGTGGTTCGGGTGGTCACGCCCGGCACGCTGACCGACGCGGAGCTGCTGCAGGACAAGAGCGAATCGCTGCTGCTGGCGGTGCACGCCGGCGCACGCAACACGCTGGGCCTGGCTTGGCTGAGCGTGACGGGCGCCGAGCTGCATCTGGCGGAATGCCCGGCCGATGCGCTCGAGGCCTGGCTCGCGCGCATCGGCGCGAGCGAGCTGCTGTACAGCGCCGAGGTGACGCCGACCTTCGAGCAACGCCTGAAGGCCGCACGGGCCGCAGGCAGCGGTTTCACGCTGTCGATCCGGCCGGCTTGGCAGTTCGGCCCCGCGCTCGGCGAGCGCAAGCTGCTCGAGCAGATGGGCGCAGCCAGCCTGCAGGCCTGGGGCGCGGACGGCCTGGAAAACGCCCACGCGGCCGCCGCTGCGTTGCTGGGCTATGCCGAGCACACGCAGGGCCGCGCGCTGTCGCACCTGCAGCGCATCGTGGTCGAGCGCGACGGCGAGCTGATCGAGCTGCCGCCCACCACGCGCCGCAACCTCGAACTGGTGCAGACGCTGCGCGGCGAGGACGCGCCCACCCTGTTCTCGCTGCTCGACACCTGCATGACCGGCATGGGCAGCCGCGCGCTCAAGCGCTGGCTGCTGACGCCGCGGCGCGACCGCAGCCAGGCGCAACAGCGCCTGGAAGCCATCGCCGCGCTGCAAACGCCCGCCCCCGGCCAGACCGCCGCGCCCTTCAAGCTGCTGCGCGAGCAGCTGAAGAACACCAGCGACGTCGAACGCATCGCGGCCCGCATCGCGCTGCGGCAGGTGCGCCCGCGCGAACTGCTGGCGCTGTGCCTGGCGACCCAGAAATCGAAGTTGCTCGCGCCCCTGCTGCCTGCGTCGGCCGCCCTGCTGGCCCGTCTCTCTGAAGAGCTGGAAGCGCCGCCAGGGTGTGCCGAGCTACTGACCGCCGCCATCGCCTCCGAGCCCGCCGCACTGGTGCGCGACGGCGGCGTGATCGCGCCGGGCCACGACGCCGAGCTCGACGAGCTGCGTGCCATCAGCGAGAACGCCGACGGCTTCCTGGTCGAGCTGGAAGCGCGCGAGCGCAACCTCACGGGCATCGCCAACCTCAAGGTGCAGTTCAACCGCGTCCACGGCTTCTACATCGAGGTGACGCAAAGCGCGCTGTCGAAGGTGCCCGACCACTACCGCCGTCGCCAGACGCTGAAGAACGCCGAGCGCTTCATCACGCCCGAACTCAAAGCCTTCGAGGACAAGGCCCTGAGCGCACAGGACCGTGCACTCGCGCGCGAGAAGTGGCTCTACGAGCAGTTGCTCGATGCGCTGCAGGCGCACGTGCCCGCGCTCACGCGCATGGCGGGCGCGCTCGCCACGCTCGATGCGCTGTGCGCGCTGGCCGAGCGCGCGCTGACGCTGGACTGGCAGGCGCCCCACTTCGTCGCCCACCCCTGCATCGAGATCGAGCAGGGCCGCCACCCCGTGGTGGAAGCACGGCTGGCCGAGCGTTCGATGGGCGCCTTCATCGCCAACGACACGCGCCTGGGGCCCACGCAGCGCATGCAGGTCATCACCGGGCCGAACATGGGCGGCAAGTCGACCTACATGCGGCAGGTGGCGATCATCGTGCTGCTGGCCTCGATCGGCTCCTTCGTGCCCGCGCGCAGTTGCCGGCTCGGGCCCATCGATGCCATCCACACGCGCATTGGCGCAGCGGACGACCTGGCCAACGCGCAGTCGACCTTCATGCTGGAGATGACGGAAGCCGCACAGATCCTGCATGCGGCCTCGGCCCATTCGCTGGTGCTGATGGACGAGATCGGCCGCGGGACCAGCACCTTCGATGGCCTGGCGCTGGCCGCCGGCATCGCAGCACAACTGCACGACCGCACCAAGGCCTTCACGCTCTTCGCCACGCACTACTTCGAACTGACGGAATTCCCGGCCAACCACCACGGGGCGGTGAACATGCACGTGAGCGCCACCGAGTCGGGGCGCGACATCGTGTTCCTGCACGAGGTGCAGCCGGGCCCGGCGAGCCGCAGCTACGGCATCCAGGTGGCGCGCCTGGCGGGCATGCCGGCGGCGGTGGTGAACCACGCGCGGCAGGCGCTGGAGGCGCTGGAGGCGCAGCAGAACGAAACACGGGCCCAGGTCGACCTGTTCGCACCCCCTCCCGCGGCCGAGGCGCCGCTGGAGAGCCCCGTAGAATCGGCGCTGGCTGCGCTCGACCCCGATGCGATGAGCCCCCGGGAGGCGCTGGATGCGCTCTACACACTCAAGAAACTGCACACCCGCGAACGTGCCTGAGACGCCGCGCACGGCGAAGCCAAGATGACATATTGCGTAGGCATCAAACTCAACGCCGGCCTGGTGTTCCTGTCCGACTCCCGCACCAACGCGGGCGTGGACCACATCAGCACCTTCCGCAAGATGATCGTCTACGAGCAGCCGGGCGAGCGCACCATGGTGCTGCTGTCGGCGGGCAACCTCAGCATCTCGCAGTCGGTGCGCGAGATCCTGCAGATCGAGGAGCTCAAGGAAGCGGGCAGCGACACGCCGATCACGATCTGGAACGCCAAGAGCATGTTCGACGCGGCCCGGGTGCTGGGCTCGGCCGTGCGCCATGTGTACGACCGCGATGCCGAGGCGCTCAAGCATGCGGGCGTCGACTTCAACGTCACCTTCATCTTCGGCGGCCAGGTCAAGGGCGAGGGCATGCGCCTGTTCCTCGTCTACTCGGCCGGCAACTTCATCGAGGCCACCACCGAGACGCCCTACTTCCAGATCGGCGAATCGAAGTACGGCAAGCCCGTGCTCGACCGCGTGCTCACGCCCGATACGCCATTGGACGAGGCGGCCAAGTGCGCGCTGGTGTCGATGGATTCGACGATGAAGTCCAACCTGTCGGTCGGCCTGCCGCTCGACCTGGTGGTGTACGACGCGGGCACCCTGCATGCGGACAAGATCGTCTGCATCGATGCCGAGAACCCCTACTACCGCATGATCCACAACGGCTGGGGCCAGAAGCTGCGCGAAGTGTTCGACAGCCTCGAGGACCCGGTCTGGGACGATGCCGCCACGGCGCATCCGCTCAAGATGCCCGCCGTGCGGCACGACGTTCTGCGCAAGATCTCGACGCCGGACGAGAAGCTGATCTGAGCGGGCCGTCGCGCCGGGCCGGCCCGGGGCCCGACCCGGAACCTCAGGCGCGGCCGGTCAGCGCCGCCAGGAAGCGTTCGGCCAGCCCCTTGGGGTTGCGGCGCAGCGATTCGGTTGCACACGCGCCCACGACTCGCCCTTCGTAGCGCATGTGCACGCTCGGAAAGTAGTGGCCGATCGAATCACCGGCATCGCGCAGGCACGTTTCGAGCGAGTCGAAGGCGCTCTCGTAATACTCGGCGCCGTCGGCCTGGCGCCCGTCCGTCTTGATCGAGTAGGCGTAGCGATTCGGCCGCAGCTGATGGATGTCCAGTAACAAATTCATGGTGTACGTCGCGATCGCAGCCGTGTGTCAAGAGGAAGAGTTCCCAAAATCCAAGCGAAATTCGTTACGGGAACACTACATGAAGGGTGAGAAAGATACAAAATGAAGTCTTTCGCACCAATCCCCGAAAACTGGTAATCCATAGGTATTCGTGTACGCCAGATGGCGGATGCGGGCCCTGCAGAGGACGGCAATGTTGGAAGAGTTGGAACCGGTCTCGCTCAGTCCGGCGCTGGTGGTCGACGACGAAGAGGCCATGCAGCGCCGCCTCGGCGACGTGCTCACTTCCGTCGGGTGTCCGGCGGCGCACATCGCCCGTGCCCATTCGGTGGCGCAGGCGCGCGAACAGGTCGCCGACCGGCGCTTCGGCGTGGTGCTGGTGGACATCGGACTGCCCGACGGCAGCGGCACCGAACTCATCGCCTGGATGCGAAAGCACCGCCCGCAGGTGCCCGCCGTCGTGGTGTCGGCCTGGCGGACCGAGGAAGTGATCGTCGGCGCCCTGCGCGCGGGCGCCATCGGCTACCTGCTCAAGGAGCGCGACGACCTCGAACTGGCGATGGCCCTGCGCAGCATCGAGCGCGGCGGCGCGCCCATCGATCCTTTCATCGCGCGCCGGATCCTGGCGCTGCTGCCGCCCGCCGCCCCCACGGCCGCGGCGCCCGCCGAAACCACGCCGCCCCCGTCGCTGAGCGGGCGCGAAAAGGAGATCCTGCGCCTGGTCGCGCAGGGCCTGAGCAACCGCGAAATGGCCGAGATGCTCTCGATCTCCCGGTTCACCGTCGAATGCCACACCAAGAACATCTACCGCAAGCTGGCGGTGGGCTCGCGCACCGAGGCCGTCTTCCAGGCGCGGCGGCACGGTTTGCTGTCCTGATTGCCGGCTGGCTGCTGCTGGCCGCCGGCGCCCTGGCCGAGCAGGCGTCGGCGCCGCTCACGCTTCGCCAGGCCGAAGCGGTGCGCGGCGAGTGGACCGACGCCGAGCCGCCCGACGAGGGTTGGACCCACGTTGCCCTGCCCGACAACTGGGCCCAGCGCTGGCCACGGCACGACGGCGTGGTGTGGTATCGCCTGCGCTGGGAGCAGCCCGATCCGCCCGCGCCGGCCGGCCTGCTGCTGCCGTGGACCAACATGGCCAGCGCCATCTGGGTGAACGGCATCGAGGTGCATCGGGACGCGCACCTCGTCGACCCGCTCACGCGCGCCTGGCATTCGCCGCTGTACCGGCGGCTGGTGCCGCCCGTGCTGCAGCCGGGCGAGAACACCGTGCTCGTCCGCGTGTCGGGCATGGCGGCCTACCAGGGCGGCATGGCACCGATCACGGTGGGCGAGCCGGGCCGGGTGCAGGCGCGCCATCGCGTCGAACGCCTGCTGCGGGAGGACCTGCAACTCGTGGGGGTGACGGTCGCCTCGGTGATCGCGCTCTTCTTCGCCGCGCTGTGGGCCATGCGTCCGCGCGAGCAGGCCTACGGCTGGTTCAGCCTGATGACCTTCTTCTGGCTGCTGTTCGAGTTCAACCACGTCGCGACCGAAACCTGGCCGCTGCCCAGCACCGACGCCTGGCAGGCTGCCAACACATCGGCCCTGCTGGCCTTCGCGGGCTGCTTCGTGCTCTTCGTGCTGCGCTACGCACGGCGCCGGCTGCCGCGCACCGAGTGGGCCCTGCTTGCCGTGGTCGTGCTCGGCTGCATCGACCTGTGGACCGTGGACCGCACGCAGATGGCGCTGCGCCGCGACCTGTGGACCGGCGTGGCGGCGCTGGTGGTGATCGGGGCCGCCCTGCTGTCCGGCGCTGCCAACCTGCTGCGCGCCGCACACCCGCAGCCGGGGCTGGTGCCGATCCTGCTGCTGATCATGGGGGTCACCGTACGCGACCTGCTGGTGTTCCTGCAGCTCGCCGACGGCAGCATCTACTACTCGGGCATCGCGTCCTACGTGCTGCTGGTGGGCGTCGCGCTGCTGCTGGCGCGGCGCTTCACCCATGCGCTGGAACACACCGAGAGCTTCAACGCCCGCCTGCTGGCCCAGGTGGAAGGCGCCAAGGCCGAATTACGCGAGAGCCTGGAGCGCGAACATGCGCTCAAGCTGCTGCACGCCCGCGCCCATGAACGGGTCAACCTCGCGAGCGACCTGCACGATGGCCTGGGCGGCATGCTGGTGGGCAGCATCGCCACGCTGGAACACGCAGCGGCCCCGGTGCCGCAGGCGCAGATGCTCGCGATGCTCAAGAGCCTGCGCGACGACCTGCGGCTGATCATCGATGCCACCGGCCAGCAGACCGGGCTGCAGGTGCTGGGCGAGGTCATCGCGCCGCTGCGTCGTCGCATCACCGAGCTGTTCGAGGCGAGCGGCGTCCGCTGCCGCTGGCACCTGTCGGGCGTGGACGACCTGACGCTGGACGCCTCGCTCAACATCGGCGTGCTGCGCTTCCTGCAGGAAGCGCTGACCAACGCGCTCAAGCACAGCGGCGCGCGGCAGGTCGACGTGCACATCGTGCGCAGCCGCACCCACCTGCGCCTGGACGTGAGCGACAACGGCCGCGGCTTCGAGGAGGCGGCGCTGGGCGCGCACACCGGGAACGGCCTGCGCAACATGCGCACGCGCGCCGGCCGGCTCGGCGCGCAGGTGCAGTGGCAGTCCGAACCGGGCCGCACCACCGTCAGCCTGCTGGTGGACCTGCTTTCGTCCTGAGGGCAGACCCGGCAGGCGTGGCGGGCGCTTCGGCCCGTTCTCCGCCGAAGCCTGCGGCCCGCCTCAATCCGCCCAGGTGACCAGCCCGCTCCAGGCCGTGGCCAGCACCACGATGCCGAACACGATGCGGTACCAGGCGAAGGGCACGAAGCTGTGGCTGGAGATGTAGCGCAGCAGCCAGCGCACGCACAGCCAGGCGCTGAGGAAGGAGAACACCAGCCCGACGGCAAACAGCGGAATGTCGGCCGCCGACAGCAGCGCACGCTCCTTGTACAGGCTGTAGACGCCGGCGCCGATCAGGGTCGGGATGGCCAGGAAGAAGGAGAAGTCGGTCGCCGCCTTGCGCGACAGTCCCAGCAGCATGCCGCCGATGATGGTCGAGCCGCTGCGGCTGGTGCCCGGGATCATGGCGAAGCACTGCACCAGGCCGACCTTGAGGGCGTCGAGCGGCGTCATGTCGTCGACGTTCTCGATGCGCACCGCGCCGGGCGGCCGCTTCTCGGCCCACAGGATGATGAAGCCGCCGACGATGAAGGTGGTGGCCACCACCACCGGCGTGAACAGGTGTTCCTTGATCACCTTGCCGAAAAGCAGCCCCAGCACCACCGCCGGCAGGAAGGCGATCAGCACGTTGAGCGCGAAGCGCCGCGCCTTGGCCTGGCGTGGCAGCGCCACCACGGTGGCCTGGATCTTCTGCCAGTACACGAGGATGACCGCGAAGATCGCGCCGGTCTGGATCGCGATGTCGAAGACCTTGGCCTTGCCGTCGTCGAAGCCCAGCAAGGCGCCCGCAAGGATGAGGTGGCCGGTCGAGGAGATCGGCAGGAATTCGGTCAGTCCCTCCACGATGCCCATGATCGCGGCCTTGACCAGCAAAACGATGTCCAAACTGACGCTCCTTGTTGGGGGGCTCCGGCGCGCCGCACCGGGCGCCGCAAAGCGAGCGCCGATTATCGCGAGGGCACAAGTCAGCCGGCTTTCAGCCTTCGTCGGAGTGCGCGTACCGCGCTGTCGACCGTCGTGAGCACCGGCAGGCCGCTGGCCGCCTCGCAGGCCGAGCGCGCCCGTGCCATGCTGAACTGGGCCAGCGCGATGCGCGTGCAGCCGCGTGCGGCCAGCGCGGCGGCCTGCTCCGCGACGAGCGCGTCGTGGCTCGCCGCGTCACCGGCGTCGAGGGCCTCCAGCGCCCCCGCGGCGAGCGCCGTCTGCAGCTTCACGCCCGGCGGGAATTCCGGTGGCATCGACTGCAGCGTCGCCGCGAAGGTGGCGATGAGCCCGAGCGGCCCGTCGCCGTGCGAGGCCTCGTCGATCATGGCCTCGTTGGGCTTGAGCACAGGCATCGGCGCATGCGCCCGTGCCACCGCCTCGATGCACGGCCCGAAGGCCGAGCAGGTGAACAGGATGCCGTCGGCGCCGGTGTCGACCGCGTACTGGCCCAGGCGCAGGAAACGCGCATGCATCGCGGCATCCAGCCCGCGCCCGCCGGCGGCCAGGTCGGCCGACAGGCTGTCGTCCAGCAGGTTCATGCGCTGGGCCTCGGGCCAGTCGCGCGCGAAGGCGGCGTTGATGGGTGCCACCGAATGGGCCAAGGCGTGGATGAGGGCGATGCGCATGGTGGAAGTATCGGCTGCGCGCGCGGACAGCGCGGGCGAATGTCAGCGCTCGAGCGACACCGAGCCGTGAACTCCTGCGCCGGGCATTGAATGAGGCGGAAGCCGCAGATCGGCAGTGTCGCTGCGATATGGCAGCATTCGGCCATGACCGGACATTCGTCATCAGTGCACTTGACCGAGAAGAACCGCCCTCTGACACAGTTGGAGCACGCGCTCGCCAAATGGATGCTGGAAAACGGCCTTCCGGAGGCGCGGGATTTCCTGGAGCAGTTAGATCGAGCAGAGGTGATGCCTTGGCGATGTCCCTGTGGCTGCGCGAGCATCAATTTTCAGATTCATGGGCACCCTCCCGCAGCTCCCTTCATACGCGTCATCGGAGATTTTCTCTGTGGTCCTGTTGAAGCGCCCGCCGGTGCATTCATATTTGAGAGCGGTGGCGTGCTCGGTGGTATCGAGGTCTATTCAATGGCGAGTGACGCCCCCTCAGTTCTGCCCCTTCCTCCGCTGCGCCAATATGGTTAGGTCGCCAATCGGCTACAACCGGTCATAGGCGACCGCTGTCCAACCTGGACGTTGTACGCCACAACTTGAAGGCAACGCGTGAATCGCCAGCAGCAAGACAACCTAAGTGCGTTGATCAGGGAGCGCGACACCAAAGGCGTGCTTGACCTCCTTGGTGGGAGCTATGACTTCACAACGGATGAGGCGGGGGTCGTCAACGCCGCCACCTGGTATGGCGACATCGCGCTTCTTCGCCATGCGTTGGATAGTGGCGGTAGCGCACGCAATGAAGGCATGAACGGTCATCCGCTTGGCATCGCGTCCGCAATGGGAAGGCTTGATTTCGTAGCTCTGTTGCTCGAACGAGATGCCCCAATCGACGCCAAAAATAGCCATGGGCAAACGGCTCTTGTGCTTGCCGCGTCCGCTGGAAAGCTGCCGGTCGTCAAAGCTCTCGTGAAAAGAGGAGCAAAGCTGACCGGTGCGCTTTACGCGGCGTCGGAGGCCCTTCACGTTCCGCTAGTTAAGTACCTAATTGAGGTTGGTGCGGATCTCGACGAAGTGTCGGAGGACGGGAATGAACTCACGCCTCTGTTGACGGCATGCTCTAGAGGCAAGAAAAAAGGGAGCGAGATTGCTTTGCTTCTTCTTAGGGCCGGAGCTAGGGCAGACTACGTTCGCCAGGATGATGGGATGTCGGCAATCAAGTTTGCGCTGTGGGGCCAGTGCTCCAAGGATGTGCTAGCCGAACTGCAAGTTCGAGGGTCGCCGACCATTGAACCTGGATTTCCAATCATTCGATTGGTGTGACCATGCGGCTGACCGCGCAACGCGCTCTTTCGTCGAAGCGAATAGCTGCTGCACTCGTCTACGAGCTGCCCTGCTCTCCGAGTGACCGCTGTCGGGTGGCTCGAAGTTCTGCTATGGGCCCTAAGCGGACATCAGCGTTCCGGGCTTGTGCGGGTTCGCTCTCGCCAGAATGGACCAACCACCTCCATCACTTCGGCCGCCAGTCTGCGAGGGGTCTGCCACGCTGCGTGCTGCATGTCTCTGAGCGAGCCAGCAGCAGTCGGCGGACCACTCCTGGCTTCGACAGGAACGGCTTTCACGCTGTCACGCAGTCGCTCGATAGAGTGCATCTGCTCGTCAGATAGCAGGCTTCTCGATTCCTCCAGCAGAGACAGTGGTTGGCACAGAAAGTAGTGCAGCTCTCCAGCAACGAAGTAGTTGCCTTGATCAATGCAGCACTCTTCCGGTGTCATCGCCAACGACTGGACGTGCCCCATGAACCAATGGAGATCGGAGTCGAACCAGTCGTTGCCGGAGAGCTCTTGTTCTGGGCTTGAAGTCATTGCGTGAACATCCGCTTCTGGCCGGGTGCGGTCAGTTCGCCGACGCTACGCCACGTACTCTCGACCAATACTCGTCCTGCACATCATCGTCTATGACGGGCTGAATGTTCGTTGCATAGAGCGCATCCTTCCCGTCGCGTCGAGGGCCTGAAATCCAATAGTGCTCGCCGGTTTCAACGTCGAAGTAGTTTGACTTGAAGCCAGTTCCCTTCAGGCTGCGGAAGGCCTTGCCTGCGTAATAGAGCGTTGCGCCGGACTTAGAACAGGTGACTCGCCCTATGCGCGCTGGTCCTGTCAGTCCTACCGACTTCGCCTCGATGTACATGATTCGACTTTTCATCCAGGGCGGGCTCCTGTTTTGTCGCGACCGACGCGCGGTGGCAGGTCCGCTTCCAGCCGAATTCTGCCTTGCAGCCAAGATGCCGGTATTGGCCAGATTCTGCCTGTCGCAGCAATCAACCGAACGCAGCCGTCTCCTGCCTTGCAACAAGGCATGCGCCGATCCGGGAATGAGGCGCGACGCCGCACGCGATGGTTGCGCACATCCGCTCAGGGCGCCTGCAGGCGCTGCAGCACGTCGGTGGTCGGGTACCCATCGGCCGGCAGGCCGACGCTGCGCTGCCAGTCGCGCAGGCCGCGGCGCGTGGCCGGGCCGGCCACGCCGTCGGGTGTGCCGGTGTCGAAGCCGCGCGTGTTCAGTGCCGTCTGCAGGGCCGTCACCTGGCTGCGCGACAGCGGCACCAGGTCGCGCGGCCAGGGGGCCTGCACGCCGGGGCCGCCGGCCAGCCGCTGGGCCAGCAGGCCGACGCCGAGCGCGTAGCTGGTCGAGTTGTTGTAGCGCAGGAGCGCGCGAAAGTTGGACCCGACGAGGAAGGCCGGGCCGCGCGCGCCGGCGGGCAGCAGGAGTTCCGCGTCGGGCAGCTCGGGCAGCGGCCGGCCGTCGGCGGCGCGCACGCCCTCGGCCGCCCACTGGCTGGCCGCCTGGCGCACCGACGGATCGGCACGCGCGGGGTCGAAGCCCGGCGGCAGGCTCACCTCCACGCCCCAGGGCTGGCCGCTGCGCCAGCCCGAGCGCGCCATGAAGTTCGCGGTCGAGGCCATGACGTCGGCCATGCTGCCCCAGATGTCGCGCCGGCCGTCGCCATCGGCGTCCACGGCATAGGTGAGGAAAGTGGACGGCATGAACTGCGTCTGGCCCATGGCGCCGGCCCACGAGCCGACCATGTGGGCAGGATCGATGTCGCGTCGGTCGAGGATCTGCAGGGCCGCGAGCAGTTCCTTGCGCGCCCAGTCGCCGCGGCGGCCGTCGAAACCCAGCGTGGCCAGCGCATCGACGGTGGGCGTGCTGCCGTAGTTGCTGCCGAAGTTGCTTTCCATGCCCCAGATCGCCAGCAGCACCTCGGGCGGCACGCCGTAGCGCGCGGCTGCGGCGTCGATGTCGGCCCGGGCCAGGGCACCCTGCTGCTGGCCCCGGGCGACGCGCTCGGCGCTGGCGGCGGTGTCGAGGTAGTCCCACACGGCGCGCGTGAATTCGGGCTGGGCGCGGTCGAGCTCGACGACGCGGGGCAGGTACTGGGCGCCGTCGAGCGCGGACTGCAACGTCGCATCGCTCACGCCGCTGGCGCGTGCGAAGGTGCGGTAGTCGGCGAGCCAGCTGGCGAAGCGTGCGGCCATGGCGGCCGGGTCCTGGGCGGGCGGGGACATGGCGGCGGCTGGCGCCGGCGCCGGCGCTGGCGCAGGCGCAGGGACGGGCAGGGGCGACGGCCGCGCGGGGGAGGCCGTGGGCGCTTCGGGGGGCCGGGGCGGCGAGGCGCAGGCGGCAAGAAATCCGAGTGCGGCCAGCACCGCCGCGGACAGCCGGACCCGGCCAGGGACGATCGAGAGAATCTGCATCCGCGCCATTCTGCCGCCCTGACCGCGCTGCCCCGACGGCCGGCCCCGCGCCGGCGTGTCAGCCGGGGGGCGGCCCGACCGAGCCCCGATCGGTGAACTCCAGCGGCACCTTTTCCGCTCGGCCTGCAGGCGGTGCTTCGGCCATGCGACTGCGCAACAGCGCGGCCACGAGATCGGCCACCTGCTTCGAATCCACATTCAGCAGCGAGATCGCAGGCCGGTGGTCGCGCGCCACGTCGGTGTCGCCGATGGTGATGACCGAAATGTCCTGCGGAATGCGCAGGCCGTTGTCGGCGATCGCGCGCAGCGTGCTGCCCAGCGTGTAGGTGCCCTGGGCCACGATGGCGGTGGGCCGGTCGGGCCGGCGCAGCAGCGCATCGACGTCCGCATACACCGAGCTCGTGGCCGAAGCGGCCTGCACCAGCATGTCGGAGGGCGGCGTGAGGTGGGCGGCGCGGTAGGCGGCGCGGTAGCCCTCGATGCGCCGGCGCACGGGCCGGCTGGTGGCGCGCCAGAGCGCGAGCGCCACGCGCCGATGCCCGAGCGAGAACAGGTGCGCCATCGCGACCTTCATGCCGGCCGCATGGTCGAAGAGCAGCGCGTCGCAGCGCGGTGCCGCCATGTCGCGGTCGAGCAGCACCACCGGCATCGGCAATGCGTTGAGCGCGGCCACCACCTGCTCGTCGCGCTCATTGCCGGGCGCGGCGATCACGCCGTCCATGCCGCGGCGCCCGAACATCGCCAGGGTCTCGACCTCGCGCTGTGGATCGTTCAGGCCGTTGGCCAGCAGCAGCATGTAGCCCTCGGCGCGCAGCCGCTCCTCCAGCGCGCGGAAGAGGCGCGCATACAGCGGGTTGGTCACGTCGGTGAACAGGCAACCGATGGTCTTGCTGGAGCGCGAGCGCAGCGACTGCGCTGCATGGTTGGGCCGGTAGTCCAGCACGGCGATGGCCCGCTCCACCTTCTCGCGGGTCGCCGGTGAAACGTTCTCGACGCCGTTGATGACGCGCGAGGCGCTGCCGACCGACACGCCGGCGAGTGCCGCTACATCACGGATGTCCACACCCTTCTTTTTCATTCTTGATGCCTGCAGGCCATGGTGCCGTCGATCATAGCCAGCGGCGGCAGGCGCTAGGTATTAACGCCATGTTGAAACGTTTCATTCGTCGACCTACGATCAGCCTCCGATCCGCTCGCATCGCCACAGGAGACACCCGCCCATGCCCGACGCCACCGCCCTCGACCCGCAGCGCCAGTGCTTTGCCGAGACCTTCGGCCAGCCACCCACGCCCCAGCCACGGCGCCTCGCCGGCCGGCGCATCCTCGTGGTGGGTGCGGGCCAGCGCGCCATCGACGATCCCGACCCGCCGGTGGGCAACGGCCGCGCCATCTCGCTGCTTTTCGCACGCGAAGGGGCCGCCCTCACCTGCGTCGACGTGTCAGAACCCGCGCTTGCCGAGACCTGCCGCCAGGTGCGCGACACGGGCGGCACCGTGCATGCCGAAGTGGCCGATGTCGCGCAGGCCGACACGATCGCACCGCTGGTGGCGCGTGCGGCCGAGCGCATGGGCGGCCTCGACGGCCTGGTGATGGTGGTCGGCATCGCCAGCGGCCTGCCGCTGGAGCAGCAGACGGCCGAAGCCTGGGACCACGAACATGCGGTGAACGTGCGCAGCAACATGCTGTTCGCGCAGCAGGCCATGCGGCACATGGCGCCCGGCAGCGCGATCGTGCTGATCTCGTCGCTCGCGGCGCTGCGCAATTCCAGCGGCAACCCTGCCTACGAGACCACCAAGGCGGCACAGGTATCGCTGGCGCGCTCGATCGCGATGGCCGGCCAGCGCCAGGGCATCCGCTGCAACGCGGTGCTGCCGGGCCTCATGGACACGCCCATGGGCCGCGCCGCCACGCGCCGCCGACCCTCGCGCCTGGGTGCGCCGCTGCCCTTCGGCAGACAGGGCACGGGGTGGGAGGTGGCCCACGCGACCCTGTTCCTCGTGTCGCACGAGTCCACCTTCGTGAACGCCCATGCGCTGGTGGTCGACGGCGGCCTGGCTGCCGGCATCGCGCTCGCGACCCACTGAACGCACGGAGCACGCCCATGAACCGCATGACACGCCGCCATGTCGCCGGCCTGGCGCTGGCCGCGATCGCCGCCACCGCGACGCTCGCACCGCGCCCCGCCGCCGCGCAGCAGGACTACCCCTCGCGCCCCATCAAGATCGTGCTGGGCTTTCCGCCCGGCGGTTCCACCGACCTGTCGGCGCGCCGCGTGGCCGAACAGCTCGCGCGGCAGATGGGCCAGCCGGTGGTGGTCGAGAACCGGCCCGGCGCCTCGGGCAACATCGGTGCGGCGTACGTGGCCAAGAGCCCGCCCGACGGGTACACGCTGCTGTATGGCACCAACACGACGCATGCCATGAACGTAAGCCTCTACCCGAAGCTCGAATACGACCCGGTCAAGGACTTCGAGCCGGTCGTGCTCCAGGGCAAGGTGTCGAACGTGCTGAGCGTGAACCCGTCCTTCGACGCCAAGACGCTGCCGGAATTCATCGCCATGGCCAAGGCGCAGCCCGGCAAGATCAACGTGGCTTCGAACGGCAACTCCACCAGCACGCACATGGCGCTCGAGCTGTTCAAGCGCACGGCCGGCGTGCAGGTCGTGCATGTGCCGTACAAGGGCAGCGCGCCGGCACTCACCGACGTGCTCGGCGGGCAGGTGCCGGCCATCATGGACAACCTGCCGGCATCGCTGCCCTACATCAAGGCCGGCAAGCTGCGCGCGCTCGCGGTGACCTCGCGCACCCGCCTGCCGCAACTGCCCGACGTGCCCACCTTCGACGAGCTGGGCCTCAAGGGCTACGAGGTGGCCGGCTGGGGCGCGATCTGGGCCCCCGCCGGCACGCCGAAGCCCATCGTCGAACGCCTGAACCGCGAGATCAACCTCGCGCTGAAGGACCCGAAGGTGATCGCGGTGATGTACGACACCGCCTCCGTCCCGCAGGGCGGCACCAGCGAGCAGCTCGCGCAGTACGCCCGCGAGGAAACCGCCAAGTGGGGCGAACTCATCCGCAGCGCCAACATCCGACTCGACTGACACCCATGGCACGCATTCCCTACTTCGACCTCGACCAGGCCACGCCGGCCTTTCGCGACATGCTGGCCAACCGGCCGCCGCTCAACATCTACCGCATGGTCGCGCATGGCGGGCCTTCGGCCGAGGGCTTCCTCGCCCTCGGCAGCGCGATCCTGCGGCGCTCGGCGCTCGACGCGCAGCTGCGCGAACTGGTGATCCTGCGGGTGGGCGCGCTGTGCGATTCGCACTACGAGGTCTTCCAGCACCGCCGCGTGGCCGCGCAGGCGGGCGTTCCGGCCGCGAAGATCGATGCCGTGCTGCGGCAGGCCCAGGGCGAGCCCGAGGCCGGCGCCTTCTCGCCCCTGGAGTTGGACGTGCTGCGTTACACCGACGCCGTGGTGCGCGACGTGAAGGCGCCGCAGGCGCTCTTCGACGCCGTGGCTGCCGCCCTGCCCCACCAGCAGCTCATCGAGCTGATGATGACCATCGGCTTCTACATGCTGGTGAGCCGCCTGCTCGAAAACCTCGAGGTGGACCTGGAAGATCCGCCCGTGCACTGAGCCTGCGGGCTCACTGCCGCACGTAGCGCAGGTGCGTGGCGCCGGGCCCGTCGAGCACGCGGTCGATGCGCCACGCCGGTCCGGGCGCGTGCAGGTGCTCGAACAGGCGCCGGCCGCCGCCGAACAGCACCGGTGCCAGCGCGATCTCGAGTTCGTCGACGACGCCGAGGTTCAGGTACTGCTGAACCACGTCGGCACCGCCGCTAATGCGCACGTCGCGATCGCCGGCGGACGCACGCGCCAGTTCCAGTGCGCGCTCCGGCCCGTCGTTGACGAAGTGGAAGGTCGTGCCGCCCGGGCGCACCCAGGGTTCGCGCTTCTCGTGCGTCAGCACATAGACGGGCGTGTGGAACGGCGCCTCCTCGGGCCAGGCGACCTCGCCCTGGTCGAACATGCGCTTGCCCATGATGTTGGCGCCGATGCGCTCGAAGGTGCTGCGCACGTGGTCGTTGATCGGGCCCGTTTCCCCGCCCGGCCCGGCCTTGAGCACGTTCTCGCGGAAGTGCTGCTGGCGCAGCAGCCAGCCCATCATCGCGCCCCATTTCGCGCCCCAGTTCATGTGGTCGGGCCGGTCCATCCGCATGCCCTCGGGGGCCATGTAGCCGTCGAGGCTCAGGCCGATGTTGACGAATACCTTGCCCATGGCGCTCCTTGGTGATGCGGCCTGCTGCCGTGACGAGCGCGGACTGTATGCGATGAAGTGGACGGCGTCCACAACAATTCCAAGCCGGCGCGCCCCGCGCTTGCTGCGACCGCTCAGCCCGGACTGCGCGCGGCCTCAGCCAGCGGCGCCGCGTCACGCAGCCAGGCTGCCTCCCACCCGCCCCCGAGCGACTGGATCAGCCCCACCGCCGCGGTCTGGCGCGCGAGCTGCACCTGCACCAGGCTGCGCCGCGCACTCAGGGCCGAGGCCTGGGCGCTCACCACGTCGGTGTAGTTCACCTGGCCCGCGCGATAGCGGTTGAGCAGTTGCTGTTCGGTGCGGTCGGCCGCCAGCGAGGCGGTGCGCCGCAGGCCTTCCTGCTCGGCCAGCGCGGCGGTAGCACTGAGCTGGTCCTCCACACTCTGGAACGCCGCGAGCACGGTCTGCCGGTAGCGCGCCACGCTGGCCTCGTGCGCGGCCTTGGCCGCGTCGACGCCCGCACCGATGGCGCCTGCATCGAACACCGTCTGTGCCACCGACAGGCCCAGCGCCCACAGCATGTTCGACGCATCGAACAGGTCGCGCACGCGGCTGGTGCTGCTGCTGATCGAAGCGGTGAGGCCGATGTTCGGGAAGTACGCAGCGCGGGCGATGCCGATCTGCGCATTGGCCGATGCGACGGCACGTTCGGCCGCAGCGACGTCGGGCCGGCGCTGCAGCAGCAGCGAGGGCACGCCGGTGGGCACCGCCGGCACCGTCGGCTTCCAGTCGGCCACGGCGATGGAGAAGTCCGCCGGCACGGCCCCCACCAGCACGGCGATGGCGTGCTCGTAGGTGGCCCGCGTGCGGCGCAGTGCCACGCGCTCGGCCTGCGCGCTGACCAGCTGGGTCTGCGCCTGCAGCACGTCGGTCTGCGCGGCGATGCCGGCCTCGTAGCGGTTGCGCGTGATGGTCAGCGCGCGCTCGTAGCCCTCGATGGTTTCGTTCAGCAGGCGCAGCTCGGTGTCGGCCTCGCGCAGCGAGAAGTAGTTGGTGACGAGGTCCCCGACCGCCGACAGCCGCGCCGACGCCAGGTCGGCCTCGCTCGCCTGGGCATTGGCCTGAGCGCTGCCGACGGCCTCGCGCAACCGGCCCCACAGGTCGGGCGACCAGTCGGCCGCCAGGCTGGCGGAGAAGCTGTTCGTGGGCGAGGCGGTGCCGTCGCTGCGCACCGCGCCCGTGCGACGCCCGCTGCCATCCAGGCCCACGGTCGGGAACAGCGCGGCGCGCTGCTGGCGCACCAGCGCCTGGGCCTGGGTGTAGGCGGCCACGGCGGCGGCGATGTTCTGGTTGGAGATCTGCACGCGCGCGGCCAGCGCGTCGAGCTGCGGATCGCCGAAGCGGGTCCACCACTCGCCGCGGTCCAGCGCATCGCCGGGCTGGGCCGGCACCCAGCCTTCGGCCGCCGGTGCCTCCTTGAAGACCGAGGCCGTGGCCGCAACGGGCCGCTCGTAGCGCGGGCCGACCGCGCAGCCGCCCAGCGCGAGTGCTGCAGCCAGCGCGGTGCCGGCGAGCAGAACGCGCCCGCCGTGGCCGCCGGAGAGGCGCGGCGAACGATCAAGAATTCGACCGCGTTCAAGAAAAAGGTTGGTCATGGGATCAGGCCCTCGCCAGGTGGCGTTCGTTCGCGGGCCGGCGGCGCAGCTTGTCGAGCAGCACGTAGACCACGGGCACCGTCAGCAGGGTCAGCAGCTGGCTCGCGATCAGGCCGCCGATGATGGCCACGCCCAGCGGCTGGCGCAGCTCGGCACCCTGGCCGAAGCCGATGGCCAGCGGCAGCGCACCCAGCGCAGCGGCCAGCGTGGTCATGAGGATGGGGCGGAAGCGCAGCAGGCTGGCCTCGCGCACGGCTTCGAGCGCCGTGAGCCCGCGCGAGCGCTCCGCCTCCAGCGCGAAGTCGATGATCATGATGGCGTTCTTCTTGACGATGCCGATCAGCAGGAACAGCCCGATGAGCGCGATGATCGACAGCTCCATGCGGAACAGCAGCAGCGCCAGCACCGCGCCCACGCCGGCCGAGGGCAGCGTGGTCAGCACCGTGATCGGATGGATCAGGCTCTCGTACAGGATGCCCAGCACGATGTAGATCACCACGATGGCGGCCAGGATCAGCACCAGCTGCTGCGAGTTCGAGTCCTGCGCCGCGCGCGCCGTGCCCGAGAAGCTGCCGCGCACGTTGATCGGCATGGCGATGTCGTTCTCGGCCTGCTTGACCAGCCGCTGCCCTTCGGCCAGCGTGACGCCGTCGGCCAGGCTGAAGGACACCGTGCTCGCGAGCTCGGTGTCCTCGTGGCTGATGGAGCTGGGCACCGCCCGCTCGGCCAGCCGCGCGAAGGCCGAGAGCGGCACCATCGCCGTGGTGCTCGACGCGATGGCCTGCCCCGCCGACGAGGTGCGCGACGCGGGGTTGGCCGAGGTCACGGTGGAGGTGCCGGTGCTCGCATCGGTGTTGGCCTGGATGCTGCTCACCGTCGTGGCGCCGGTGGCGGCGTTGGTGCTGGTGTTGAGCGTGGAGGGCACGTACAGGTCCTTCAGCACGATCGGCGACAGCTGGAAGCGCGGCGACCATTCCATGATGACCGAGTACTGGTTCAGGTCGTTGTAGATCGTCGCCACCGAGCGCTGGCCGTAGGCGTTGTACAGCGCGGTGTTGATGGCCGAGGTGTTCACGCCCAGCCGGGCCGCCGCATCGCGGTCGACCTGCACGAAGGTCTCGACGCCGTTGTCCGACGATTCGCCGTCCACGTCGGTGAGTTGGGGCAGCTCCTGCATGCGGTCGGCCAGCTTCTTCGACCAGGTGCGCAGGTCGGCCAGCGAATCGCTTTTGAGCGTGTACTGGTAGGTCGAGTTGCTCTGCCGCCCGCCCATGCGCAGGTCCTGGACCGGGCCGAGGAACACGCGCAGGCCGGTGAGCTGGTTGAGCTGCGGGCGCAGCCGGTCGATGACCACCTGCGTCTTCTCGGTGCGCACCGAGCCGTAAGGCTTGAGGTTGACGAACATGAAGCCGCCGCCCGCGCGCGAGCCGCCACCGAAGGCCACCACCGTGTCGACCGCCGGGTCGGCATGGATGATGGCCACCGCCTGCTTGAGCTTCGCGGTGAGTGCCGCCGAGGAGATGCTCTGGTCCGCACGGATGCCGGCGTTGAGCTGCCCGTTGTCCTGCTGCGGGAAGAAGCCCTTGGGGATGTGCGCGAACAGGTACACGTTCAGCCCCACGACCACCACCAGCGACAGCACCACCAGCGCCTTGCTCGCCAGCGCCCAGTCCAGGCTGTGGGCGTAGATGCGCAGGCTCCACTGCCACAGCCGCTCGGTCCAGCGCAGGAAGGGGCCGGAGATGCGCCCCGGCTTCTTGCGGGCGTAGTACGACTCGGCGCGCAGCAGCGTGGCGCACAGCATCGGCGTGGTGGTCAGCGAGATCACCAGCGAGATCAGCACCGACGCCGACAGCGTGACCGCGAACTCCTTGAAGAGGCGCCCCACCTGCCCGCCCATGAACAGCAGCGGGATGAACACCGCCACCAGCGACAGGCTGATCGACAGCACCGTGAAGCCGACCTCGCGCGCGCCCTTGAGTGCGGCCTCCAGGCGGCCCATGCCCGCCTCGATGTGGCGCTGCGTGTTCTCGAGCACCACGATGGCATCGTCGACCACGAAGCCGGTGGCCACCGTGAGCGCCATCAGCGACAGGTTGTTGAGCGAGAAGCCCAGCAGGTACATGACGCCGAAGGTGCCCAGGAGGGACACCACCGTGGCCACCGCCGGGATGATGGTGGCCCGCGCACGCCGCAGGAACACGCCCACGACGAACACGACGAGCACCACCGAGATCACCAGCGTGACCTCGACCTCGCGCAGCGAGGCGCGGATGGAATTGGTGCGGTCCGACGCCACCTGCACCGAGATGTCCTGCGGCAGCTGCTCGCGCAGCTCCGGCAGCAGATCGCGCACGCCGTCCACCGTCTCGATGATGTTGGCGCCCGGCTCCTGCGTGACCAGCACGATCACCGCCGGCTCGCCGTTGAACAGGCCCACGGTGCGCGTGTTCTCGACGCTGTCGGTCACCCGCGCCACGTCCGAGAGCTTCACCGGCGCGTTGTTGCGCCAGGCGATCACCAGGTCGCGGTAGTCGGCCGCGCGCAGACCCGGCGCCGGCGTGTAGATCTGCAGCCGCCGGTCGTCGTTCTGGATCGTGCCCTTGGGCCGGTTGGCGTTGTTGGCCTGGATGGCGGCCCGCACATCCTCGGTGCTGATGCCCATGCGGTTGAGCGGGAACGGATCGAGCTCCACGCGCACCGCCGGGAGCGAGCCGCCGCCGATCTCCACGTCGCCCACGCCGTCGACCTGCGACAGGCGCTGGCTGACGATGTTGGACACCGCGTCGTAGATCTGCCCCGGCGTGCGTGTCTTCGAGGTCAGCGCGAGGATCATCACCGGCGCCGCCGTGGGGTTGGCCTTGCGGTAGGTCGGGTTGCTGCGCAGCGTGCTCGGCAGGTCGGCGCGGGCGGCGTTGATCGCGGCCTGCACCTCGCGCGCGGCGGAGTCGATGTTGCGGCTGAGGTCGAACTGCAGCGTGACCCGGGTCGAGCCGGTGGAGCTGTTGGACGTCAGCTCGTTGACGCCGGGGATCACGCCCAGGCGCCGCTCCAGCGGCGTGGCGACGCTCGAGGCCATCGTGCTCGGGCTGGCGCCGGGCAGGCTGGCGGACACCGAGATGACCGGGAAGTCGACCTGCGGCAGCGGCGAGACTGGCAGGACGAAGAAGGCCATGATGCCGGCGAGGGCGATGCCGATCGTCAGGAGGACGGTGGCGATGGGGCGTTTGACGAAGATGTAGGAGAGGTTCATGGGCCTGCTCCTATGCGCCTGGTCGAAGCTGGCACTGCGCCTCTTCCGAGGCAGGAGCCGGGAGTGCCGCCCGGCGGCGGCCTAACTTTCTTTTGCTTCGCCAAAAGAAAGTCAGCAAAGAAAAGGCGACCCCACTGTCTGCGTCCCTCCGCTTCGCTGCGGGCAACCTGCGGTGCTCGCGGC
>JASCNX010000002.1 GCA_029968055.1 Xenophilus aerolatus
TGGTCCTGGTCCTGCCCGCGGAACTTGTAGTTGGTGGTGAGCGTGATGTTGGCGGTCAGCGGCGACGCGGCAGGTGCCGCGGCGTCGGCCGTGGCGGTCTGGGCCAGGGCGGCGCCGGACGCGGTCAGGGCGACAGCCAGGAGGGCCAGCGTCGGGGCGGCGGAACGGTGCATCATCAGGAGAACTCCTCGCAAGGGTGGTGGTGGGTCGATGCACCTCAAAGCAGGGAGCGTGCCAAATTGCAAGCGTCGGGGAACTTGTGCGACAGGGCCGCATCGGCGCGGGAAACCTGTGCAATCGTTATAAATCGTTAGTGGATGTCGGACAGTGGGCCGGCAGGTGCCGGGGGCATGTCACGCCCAGCAGCCCCCAGATGCACCAATTCAGGGAGGAAAATCAAAGTGAGTCTTTCTTTGGTGCGCAGCCGTGCGCTGTTGGGGCTCATCGCCGCCCCGGTCACCGTCGAGGTGCATCTGGCCAACGGTTTGCCCAGCTTCACGCTGGTCGGGCTGGCGGACGTGGAAGTGAAGGAAGCGCGCGAACGCGTGCGCTCGGCGCTGCAGAACGCGGGCCTGGAATTTCCCCACAACCGGCGCATCACCGTGAACCTGGCGCCGGCCGACCTGCCGAAGGATTCGGGCCGCTTCGACCTGCCGATCGCGCTGGGCATCCTGGCCGCCAGTGGCCAGATCGACGCCGACCGGCTGGCCGGCCACGAATTTGCCGGCGAGCTGTCGCTGTCGGGCGAACTGCGGCCGGTGCGCGGCGCACTGGCCATGGCGCTGACGGTGCACGGCCAGGACGCGGTGACGCGGCTCGTGCTGCCGATGGAAAGCGCCCGCGAGGCGGCGCTGGTGCCGGCGATCGAGGTGTATGGCGCGCGCCACCTGCTCGATGTGGTGCAGCGCTTCCTGCCGCCCGATGGAGCGGCGGCGCAGGCGGCCCTGGCCGAGGGCGGCACGGACGGCTGGTCGCGCATGCCGGCGGCCACCGCCACCGAGGCGCCGGCCGGCCCGGACCTCATCGACGTGAAAGGCCACGCCGCGGCGCGGCGCGTGCTGGAGATTTCGGCGGCGGGTGCCGTCGAGGCCTGACCTGCGGCGACGGTTTGTCTCCCGCCCCGCGTCGCGCCCTGGTTACCGATAGCCAGCGAGTCCAAGCCGGAGGCCAAAGTCTGTCCGCCCAGCGCGGTGGAATCCGCACCGGTCGCGCTGGCCTGCCGGCCCACCGCCATGGCATTGCCGCGATTGAGCCCGGCTGCGCCGGCGACTGCGCCGGAGCCGATGGCGATTGAGTCACCGCCGCTGTTGGCGAGGGCTTGCGCGCCGTTGCCAATTGCAATGTTGCTGACAGTGGATCCCGAGGAGGCCCCTGCCAATGCCGACTGGCCGATGCTGATGGCGCTGGCGCCCGTGGCTTGAGCGGACGCGCCGACGGCGATGCTTGTGTCGGCCGACGCCAGCGCGCCGTTGCCGATTGCGACGGTGCTGCTGGCAGTAATCCCGGAGGCGGGAAATGCGGGGCGATTGGCGTTGGTGCCAATTGCCACGTTGTCCGAGCCTACGGTATTGAAGCCCGCGAAATATCCTGTCGCGACATTGTTCGAACCGACCGTGCTGGCACCCGAAAAATATCCTGAAAATGTGTTTGCGCTACCGCGCAAACCGTTGCCGGCAAAGCCACCGACAGCCGTGTTGTTGTCGCCCGAGCCGGATTGACCGCTCGCGCCGCCCAAATAAGTGTTCCAGCTGCCCGGACTGTTATTGCCCGCGTAAGTACCTAAAAAGGTGCTTTGCATGCCGGAAAGGCCGCCGTAACCGGCACCATAGCCAACCGCAGTCACATAATCGCTCGGGGCGCTCGAAGCTGCACCTACAGCCAACGAATTGGCGCCGATCGCAGAACCGCCACCCGCAGCGTATTGTTGTGCTTGCGCGATATCGGGTGCAGCGCCCAAAATCAACGACGCAAAGACCATGAGGCTTCCCAGCACCCCGGAAGGCGTGGCGCTTCGGCTGCGCTTTCCGGCCGACACGGTGAGTTCGGAAGCGGCGACCCACGCGCCAAGCGCTTCATTGAAAACTGAACGGTAATTGCGATTCACGATTTTCTCTTTGAATAATTCAAGTAATTCGAACGCGTGCGGTCATCGGCGCGCAGCAAATCAATGGATGCGTGCACATGCGTCAGGGACCATGACTCGGCAGATGGGCGGCTTGAGGCAGCGATGCTGGGTCAGAGGACGCAATCATCTTCTCCGCTAAAGCAAATGGCGTAAGGTGAAAGAATTTGTGAGTTTTGCTGCTAACAAAAGGCCTAACCGTTGCAAAAGTTCACAATTCGGCAGGCATCCTTTGTTTGCATTTCGCATTAAAAAAGTATCGGAAACTCTATAAATCTCCCAAATTGACGCAAACCGCAATTAATCAGACCGTCGGTCGGTAATTGGAGGGCGCTCGCGCGCAAGGGCTATTTCCAAAACAGACATCCAACTGGGCGCGACGCCGAGCGCGCCGCCTCGTCGAAGGCGCGGCGCGGAAAAAGGGCGAGCGGAAGCCGGCGCTCCGGCTGGGTGGCCGCAGTGTGGGAAGTGCGCGTGCCTCAGCGTGCGCAGTGCTGCAAGCGTCGAAGTCCCGCGCGGGGCTTCGACCAGTTCCGCCCGAACGGGTGAGCGGGTGCTGGGTCAGCCCCGGAGCGGGCCGTCAAGGTTCAGCCCGGACGACGTGCGAGCCGAGTCCGGAGGAAGCGACTTACGAAGCAGTTCAGACCGAGTATTTCGAGCTCAGCGCCCACGACGCTTCGACTCGGAAAGCGCCGCCCGACAGGCCCGGAACAGCCAGGTCAACGTGCCATGGCGAACATCACGATCAGCATCGCGATGCCGGCCACGAAGGCGACCATGCGCACCACCCACGGCACGACCAGCCAGGCGGCGATGGCAGCGACCACCTTGCCCAGCAGGCCGGCGGTGACGACCGGCTCGCGCCGCAGCGGCACGTCGGCCGGCGCGGCAGCGACCGGGGCGCCGCAGGACGGGCAGCTCTTGGCCAGGGTCGAGACCTGGTGGCCGCATTCGGGACAGGCGATGAGGGCCATGGGTTCTCCGTCGGATGGGGGCCGGGCCGTCAGGACGCGGGCCGCGTGCCCGTCGGCTCGATGACGATCTCGACGCGCCGGTTGCGTTGCCGGCCTTCGGGGTCGTCGCTGCCGTCGGCGTGCTGGTTCGGCGCCACGGGGCGGCGCTTGCCGAGCCCATCGGTGGCGATGGTGCGGCCGTCCGCCGCCGCACGCAGGCGCTCGGCCACGGCCTGCGCACGGCGCAGCGACAGCGCGTCGTTGTAGGCCTCGCTGCCCTTCGCGTCGGTGTGGCCGCGCACGGCGACGGGTGCGTCGGCATAGCTGCGCAGCAGCTCGGCCGCCTTCGCCAGCGAACCCTGCGCGTCGGGCCGCAACTCGGCCTTGTCGAAGTCGAAGAGCACGTCGGCCGGCAGGTCGATGACGATGGCCCGCTGCGGCGTCTCGCGCGCCCGCAGGGTGTCGAGCAGCTCGCGCGTGCGTTGCAGGCGCTCGGGCGGCACCTCGGCCAGCCGGAAGCGCGTGGCCGGTGCGCTCGCCGGCGCGAAGGTCGACGAGGCGCCTGCGGGCCCGAAGCTGCTGCCCGTGCCGGCGGCGCGCATCTCGCTGGCAGGCGCATCAGCTTGGCGCACGAAGCGGCTGGAGGTGTCGGCGAGCGGCTGGGCGCTGCGCTGCACGCGGTATTCGGCGATCGCGCTGCCGGCGGCGGCCAGGCCGCACAGCACCGGCAGCACGCCAGCGACCGCGCGCCGGCCGCTCATGAACCGGCCGGCTTAAGCGGCAGGTCGATCGTCAGGCCGGGGCTGTTGGGGTCGTCCTGCGGGCTGCCTTCGTTGAGGACCAGCTTGACCTGGGTGGCCGAGGGCGGCACGGCGCCGAGGAAGACGAGACGGCCCTCCATCGTGTCGCCGTTCTTGATCTTGAGGTAGCGGTTGTCCTCGACGCGCTTGAGCATCAGCTTGTTGCCGTCGGCGTCCTGCAGGTAGGTGTCGCCGGAGGCCATCTGCGTCCAGTTGGTGAGCTGGCTGGCAAAGGAGGCGCTCACGGTGAGCACGGTGGCGTCGGGCCCGAGTTCGATGCCCTTGACGCGCACCGTGAGGCCCGCGCTGGCCACGCCCTGCACGGACAGCGGCAGTTGCCGTTCGGCGGCGGGGGCTGGCGCGGGCGCTGGCGCAGGCGCTGTGGGCACATTCGACGCCACCGCCGGAGCAGGCGTGGGCGCCGCTGCCACGGGGGCCGGTGCCGGCGTCACCGCGGGCGGCGTCGCGTCGGTCGCGCGGTCGGAGCAGCCTGCAGCCAAGAGGGTCGCGGCCACGGCCAGGGCGACCGCTGCACGGGGGGATGCGTTCGAAGCCATCGTCATCGGATGTTGATGCTGTTCACGTTGGCCGCGCCCGGCTGGCCGTGGGCGCAGTCCGCATCGGCCTTGACGTCGCGCGCATTGCGGCCGGTCACGATGACCGTGCGGCCCTCGAGCGCGCGCTTGTCGACGTTGACGCTGTTCACGTTGGCGCCCTGGCCGGAGGCCGCCGTGCGTCCGTCGCCGCAGCGCACCTGGACGTTGGTCGCGGTGTTGCCGGTGATCTCGATGCGGTTGGTGCCGCGGCCGGGGTTGTCGATGACGGTGCGGTCGTCCGCCGAAGCGGCGGGTGCCGCGAGCAGGCCGCCCAGCGCGGCCAGCGCCAGGCCGGCGAGCGACGCGCGGTGCGGGGCGCGGTACGGGGCGCAGAGATGCGAGGGTCGTTGCATGGATGCTTCCTCAGGGTGTGCTGCGCGGCGTCAGGCTGTCCTGGCCCGGCAGGCCGCCCAGCGGCGATGCAGGAGCGGGCGCGGGCGGCGCGCTCTGCGCCTGCACGGCGCCCATGCCGGGCAGGCGCGAGATGTTCGCGCCGCCACCGGGGGCGGGGCCGCCGGCCGGCGCAGGCACCACCGCCGGCCCACCGGCCGATGCGGTGCCCGGGGCAGCACCCTGGCCGCGCAGCTTGGTTTCGAGTTCGCTGGCAAAACGGTCTGCCAGCACCACCTCCTCGGCCGCCATCTCGTTGCCGAGGCTGTTGATCGTGTCGGTCGCCTGCCGGGCGCTGGCGCTGCCCGGCACGGCCAGGCGCTGCGCGAGCCGCGCATAGCCCAAGGCCTTGATGTTGTCCTGCGGCGCGCCGCGGCCGCTCTTGTAGAGCTCGCTCAGGCGCTGCATCGCCCGCGGGTCGCCGCGCACCGCGCCCAGCAGGTACCAGCGGTAGGCCTGCCCGATGTCGGACACGCCGCTGCGGTTGCTCTGGTAGGCATCGCCCAGCAGCGTGAGCAGGTTCGGGTTGTTGGTGCGCAGCGCGTCTTCCTTCAGCCGCGCGATCTCGCTGGCGTACAGCGGGCCCTGGCACCCGGCGTTGACCACGCCGCGCTCGATGGCCTGCTGGCACGATTCGACATAGCGTGCACCGGTATCGCCTCCCGGCGCGGCCGTGGCGCCCGCCGGCGTGACCGGCGTCGCGGCCGCGGAGGACGGCGCGCCACCGCCGCCCACGGTGACGGTCGCGCGCGCAGCGGCCGAAGGTGCCGCGGCCCCCGTGCTGGCCGCAGCCTGCGCCCATGCCGTCGAGGCGGCCGGGCCCAGTGCCCAGGCCACGAGCGCCACCGCGGCGGTGCCGCCGCGAAGCGGCAGGCCCCAGACGTGCGACGGACGAAGCCCTGGCATCAGGTGCCCACCTTCGCAGGTGCAGCCGGTGCGCCGGCCGCGGGCGGTGCGGCCGTGCCCGCGGTCTGCGGCGGCGGGTCCCACGGCATCGGCACGCCGAAGAACAGCGGCTCGAAGCCCTTCCAGCTCAGCACGTCGACCGTGTCGCCCAGCTGCGGGTAGCGCGTGGAATACACCCGGCGCAGCGCCTCCTTGGTCGGCTCGTCCAGCTGCTGGTTGACGGTGACGTTCTCGCCGTATTTGCGCAGCATGACCTGGATCAGGCCGACCTTCAGCTGCGGCGTCAGCCCTTCGAAGGACTTCTGCATGTTCTCGACCACCACCGGGTCGGGCACGCCGTTGGGGATGCAGCGCCAGTACGGCGTGTTGGTGGCCTTGCCCATCAGCTCGAGCACGCTCAGGTCCACCAGCGTGCGGATCGCCGAGTGGCGCCCCTGCAGGTACTTGCCCTCGAGCTTGAAGCCGAAGGAGTCGCCGTAGAAGCCCAGGCTCGCGTTGTCCTCGGCGCTGAAGTTCAGCACCTTGATGACGTTGGAGGCCTGGATGCGCGGCACCATCTGCTGGGTGCTGAAGCTCACCAGGTTGAGGTCCAGCGCGAGCGCCGACAGGATGGCCGTGCGCTTGAAGTCCGCGCCGATGTTGGTTTCGCCCTTGCCCTTGCCGAAGTCGACGCTGGCCGAGTTGGAGCGGCCCGCGCCCGACAGCGCGCGGTCGAACTCGGTGAGCGCGCCGGTGATGAGGAAGTCCGGCATGGTCACGCCGAACTTCGCGCCCAGCTGCGCCTGCGAGATCAGGTAGTCGGGGTGGTAGGGCACGTACACGATGCGCGCGCCGATGCGGTTGACCGCTGTGCGGACCATCTCGGTGATGTCGCCCGGGATCTCCGAGCCCACCAGCGGGTTCGACAGGTTGGTCGCGTCGAGGATGTTGCGCGTCTGCATGTAGACCACCGGGTCGCCATCCTTGTAGATGTCGAGCATGTGGCCGAAGCGCCCGAGCGAGACGGCATAGCTGCTGAGGTTGGCCGTGGGCAGCTGCTTGGCGGCTTCGCGTTCGGCCAGCAGCTTGTCGGCGTCGTTCAGGGCGTTCTGGGTGGTGGCGCAGCCGGCCAGGAGGGCGGCCGTGGCGGCCAGGGCGAGCGCCCCGCGCCGCACGCGTGAAGAGGTGTGCGATGTCATTCGGTCAACCGGACAGGGAGTTGTTGTTCATGCGGGGCCGCATCACTCGGCCCCGGTTCGCCGGACGCTGCCACGCAGCGCAGCACGGTCACTTGCCGTTGTTCAGCACCGTGATGTTCTCCACCCCCTTGCCGTCGACGAACAGCGTCACGTTGCCACTCACGTTGCCCTGAATGGTCGGGCTCGCAATGCGCAGCTGGCCGTCGGCGCCCTGCTGCACGTTGCTGTAGTCGGTGCGGATGACCAGGTTGGTCTGGTTGGCGGGCAGCTTCAGGGTCCCGTCCGGCTGCACCAGCGCCTGCTGGTCCACCACCTTGTTCTGCTCCAGCGCGCGCGCCACCCGGGCGCGCGCCGTCACCCCGGGCGTCACGCCGTCGATGAGCTTGACGCCCGCGTCCTTGTTGTCCCGGTAGGCCCCGAGCGCCTCGCCGTAGTTGATGAGCTGGGCCGATGCCGCGCCCGACACGAGCAGCGCCAGCGCACCGATGAAGTGGGTCTTCGTCGTCATGATTCGCTCCTTCCGCGCGGCCCGCGCCGCCCTCACATGTTCAGCACCGTGACCGCCGGTCCGACCGTCACGCTGCGGTTGACCACCCCGGTCGACGGCAGCGTCACGGTGTAGCCCGCGTTCGCTGCCCAGGGCGTGTTGCCCGTCACCCCGGCCGCACCGGCCAGCGCGCCACCCGTGGTGCGCACGCTGCCGGTCGTCATGCCGACGCCCGCCGTGGACTGGTTGCCCACGATGGCCACCGTGCCGGTGATCACGCCGCGGTTGATGACGGAGTTGCTCGTGCCGCCTGCCATCGCCGAACCGCGGTTGCCGCTGATCACGATGTTCCCGGCCATGAGCCCATGATTGACGACGGAGTTGACCGTGCCGCCCTGTAGGCTGGAGCCCTGGTTGCCCATGATCGCCACGCGGCCGGTGAGCGTGCCGCGGTTGTCGACGCTGTTCACCGTGCCGCCGCCGCGCGCCTCGCCGTGGTTGCCGATGATCGCGATGTTGGCGTTCATGAGGTTGCCGCTGCCGCGGTTGTGCACGCTGTTGACCGTGCCGCCGCCGCGCGCGGACCCGGTGTTGCCCGCGATGGTGATGCTGCCCGCGCCGATGCGGCCCTGGTTGATCACGCTGTTGACCGTGCCGCCGCCCTGCGTGCTGCCCTGGTTGCCCAGCACCGTGATCTGCCCGCCGGCGAGGGTGCCGCCGTTGATCACGCTGTTGGCCACGCCGCCGCCCTGCACGCTGCCGCGGTTGCCCATGATGGCGATGCGGCTGCTGCCGATGGTGCCGCTGTTGTCCACCGAATTGATGGCGCCCTTGTGCGCCGTGCCCTGGTTGCCGGTGATCGCCACCTGCGAGCCGGCGATGCGGCCGCTGCTGCGGTTGCGCAGGCTGGCGGCGCTGGCATCCTCGCCGTCGGCCTGTGCACCGCTGCGCAGGTTGCCGGTGATGCTCACCTGCGAGCCGCTGGTGCGGCCCTCGTTGAACACGCTGTTGGCCACGGCCGTCTTGCCGTCGCGCGTGCTCACGTCGGCCGCTGAGTTGCCACTGACCGTGGTGGGCGTCCCCTCGGTGGTGGCGCCCTCGCCGACCGTCGCGCTGTTGGCCAGCGCGACGCCCTTCTCGGCCCGCACGTTGTCCGCGGTGTTGCCCAGCAACTGCATGCTGCTCGCGCGCAGCGCGCCGAGCACCTGCACCGCGTTGGCACTGGCCGCCCCCACGCCCTTGCCGATGACGGCGTGGCCCGCGATCGTGCCTTCCTTGCCTTCGCTCCGGATGTTGCCGGCGCGGTTGTCGGCCAGCGTGACGGGGCTGCCCTGCACCTCGCCCTGGCCGTTGACCGCCAGCGCGTTGGCGTTGATGCGGCCGCCGTCGGCGTCGAGCGCCTGCGCACGATTGCCCCGCACCGTGACCGGCGAGCCCGACACCCGCACGCCGTTCTCGCCCTCGAGGTACACGCCGTTGGCCACCAGGATGCCGTTCTTCGCGTCGCCGATGCCCGCCACCTGGCCGTAGCCGCCGCCGGTGCGCACGTCGCTGGCCGTGTTGTCGGTGATCGTCACCGGGCTGCCCGCGAGGCTCGCGTCGCGGTAGCCCGCCAGCGCGTTGACCAACGCCGTGCCGCCGATGGCCGCCACCTGCGTCGCGCGGTTGTCGCGCAGCGTCAGGGCCGAGCCGCTGTCGATGCGCGTGTTCTCGTACAGCACCACCGCGTTGGTCGCGGCGCGCGCCACGCTGCGGTCGCTGAAGGCGTTGCCCGGGCCGGCCATGGAACTGGCGCCGGTGGACACCTGCGATGCCGTGTTGCCCGACAGCTGCGTGGTGGCCGACAGGCGCGAGCCGGCGCCCTCGCCCTTCTCGACGCTGACGCTGTTGGCGACCAACTTGCCGCCCTGCGCCGACAGCTCGCGTGCCGTGTTGTCGCGCAGGCTCACGCTGCCCGCATCGACGGTGGAACCGAAGACGCCCAGGCTGTTGGCCAGGGCCATCGCGTTCTGCTTCGACGAGAAGAGCAGGCCGCCCGCGGCGCTGCCCGAGAAGCCGTTGGCACGCACGTTCTCGGCCGTGTTGCCGCCCAGGTCGATGCGCCCGTTGCGCACCGTGCCTTCGCTCACCAGTGCGCTGTTGGCGGCTGCGAGGCCACCCGAGCCCTGCACGCCGCGCGCCGTGTTGTTGCCGAGGGTGACCGGCGTGTTGTCCAGCGTGGCCTGCCTGTCCAGCGCCACGCTGTTGGCCAGCGCGCGGCCGTTGCGCTCGAACTCGCCGACGAAGCCGCCGCCGATGCTCGCGCGCCCGCCGGCCGTGTTGATGTCGGTGGCGCGGTTGTCGGTCAGGGTGATGTTGCTGCTGCGCGCGGTCGCGCTCTGCAGCCAGATGCTGTTGGCCGCGGCGGCACCGCCCACCGCCTGCACCTGGTCGGCCTGGTTGCCCGACAGCGTGTGGCGCGTGGCGCCCTGCAGTTGCCCGCCCTGCACCGAGATGCTGTTGGCCAGGGCCGCCGCCGACATCTGCACGTCGGCCAGCGCGCCCTTGAGGATCGAGCCGCTGCCGCCGCTGGCTTCGACGCGGCCGGCCTTGTTGTTCGACAGCTGCGCCTGGTACTGGCGCAGGTCGCCGCCCCGGTAGTCGGCGAGGTTCACGGTGTTGGCCAAGGCACTGCCGCCCAGCGCGCCCATGCCGTCGACCTCGTTGCCCTGCTGCGTGATGCGCGCGCCCTGGAGCTGGCTGCCGGCGGCCGTGATCGCGTTGGCCGCGGCGACGCCGGTGAGGTCGGCCTGCGCCACCGCGCCCCAGCCCGCGCCGCCCGACCCGCCGCCGGCGCGCACGTTGCGCGCCGTGTTGCGCACCTGCTGGGTCTGCAGGTCCTCGACGTTGCTGCGGGCGAGCGTGGTGCCGTTGGCGATGGCCGCGCCGCCAAGCGACGCGACGCCCTCGGCGGTGTTGTTCATGACGTCGACGCGCGCACGGCGCACGTCGGTCTCGTCGCTCAGCAGCCCGTTGGCCGTGGCGCGGCCGGGCAGCTGCAGCGAGCCGGCGCCGAGCAGCACGGAGGCCTTGGCACCGTTCGCCTCGATGCGCCCGGCCTGGTTGTTCTGGATGTTGACCACGCTGTCCGTGAGCGGGCGGCGGCCCGCGCCGCCGGAGATCAGCGCCGTGTTGGCCGTGGCCGCGCCGCCGATCGCGGTGACGAAGCCGGTGACCTGGTTCTGCAGCACGTTCAGCTGCGTGTTGTTCACGTCGAGTGCGGACAGGCCCACCGTGTTGGCCTGCGCCGTCGCGATGAGATCGACCGAGGCGCCCAGCCCCGCGCCCACCGTGGCCTTGCCGCCGCCGGCCGTCACCTCGGCGTTCGCCTTGTTGCCGGTCGCGCGTGCGGCGCTGTTGCCCTTGAGCTCGGTGCCGGGGCGCTGCGTGACCCAGCCCAGGCCGTGCAACACGCTCTCCTGCGCGCCCGCGGGCGGCGCCATCAGAAGCGAACTGCCGCCGCACAGTGCGGCGATCAGGGCAACGGTGTTCTTTCGTCGAAGGGACGGGGTCACAGCGGTCTCCGTGGGTCAGGACGGGTGATGAGGCTCACCCCGTCCACAGTGGCCGGCACGCATGCAGCGCCGGCGGCGGTCGATGCGCGCGGCACCGCAGGCTGCGGGCCGCCGCTCGCCGGGCGCGCTCAGTTGATGTTGACGCTGTTGACGTTGGCGGTGCCGCCGATGGCCTTGACGTTGGTCGCCTCGTTGCCGCTGATGGTGATGTCGCTGTCCTTGACCTTCGAGCCGGTGATGTTCACGGTGTTGACGTTGGCCATGCCGGTCATGCTGACGTTGGCGCCGACCTTCAGCACGCCCGCTTCGCCGCCGCCGGCCAGCACGTCGCGCGCCTTGTTGTTGCTCACGGTGATGCGGGTGTTGGTCACTTCGGAGCCCAGCGAACCGTTGGCCTTGCCCACGCCCGGGATGCTGATGGCGCCGCTCTGTGCGAAGGCGGTGCTCGAGAGGGCGGCGACGAGCGCAACGGCGCCGGCTGCAACGAATTTCTTCATGTGTTCACTCCTGGTAGATGCGAAAGATGGAAGGTGTTGAAGCGCGGTCCGGTGCGGACCACGAAGCGCAATCTACCGACGCGACGTGACATGGCCTGCCTTATTTGTAAGTCGCTGTTGAGGTCACGCCTGCTTACGAAATCATGCGTGCCGGACAGCGATGCGTGAAATTTCTCGCACTTCCCGATGCAGCTGTCGGAACTTTCAGCGAGCGCTCACACATCGTTCCGAATGTCTTTCGGGGCTCTTTTTAGTAGGAAGGTGTGCACTGATGGCCGGCGCAACGTAGCGTGTGGGACGTATCGCACAAGCCGAGCGGCCCAGGGCTGTCAAGGCCATTCGTCGCACCTGCAACCGAAAGCAAGCCCCTGTGCGCGAGGTGTCGAAACATCGATTCACAAACACGGCCCGGTGCCGGGCGTGCTCGTCGGACTGGTCTGACAAGGTGCACGCGCTCACTCGCAGACACTCGGGTCCCTTTCAGCTTCCGGTACCCACTTCATGCGCTTCCGACTCCCCTCTTCCGCCCTGCCGACATCGATGCGAATTGCGCGCAAGGCGCTGCTGGGCGCGGGCCTGGCAGCCGCCCTGGCGCTGAGCGCCTGCAAGGACGGCGCGGGCGCCGGGGCCACGGGCGCGAGCGGCATCCGCTTCCCGGACGACGCGCAGATCACGCAGGCGCTGCAGGCCAACTTCGGCGAAGACCCGAACAACGCCAAGGCGCGCGAACTGATCCAGGTGCTGGGGGGCGAGAAGGGCCAGCTCGACTACAAGATCCGCCGCGTGATCTGGCGCCAGGGCGCCTTCGAGGCGCAGTACGACGTGAGCCTGAAGATGGGCCAGCCCGGTGCCCTGAGCCTGCAGAAGCTCTACGCGACGATGGTGCCGAAGGACGAAGCGGCCAAGCTGCCCGAGCAGACCCTGCAGGCCTACGAGGACTGGCTCAAGAACAACGCCGCCACGCTCGAGAAGAGCAACCCGCAGCAGGCGCAGGCGCTGCGCGCCAGCCTCGAGAGCCTGGGCAAGTGCTACCGCGAGGCCAAGCCCGACGACCGCGTGGCACTGATGAACGGGCTGGGCGCGCTGATCTCGCCGGCGCGCGAAGGCTGGTACGCCGACCGGCTGCAGACGCCCAGCGTGGAGCTGCGCTGCCTGCCCCTGTAGAAAGAGGCTCCTGCCGCGAACGGCTCAGCGCAGCAGCCCGCGGCCGGCGAGGTTGCGCATCAGCGCGCCGATGCCGAAGTCCCAGCGCGGCGCCTCGTGCGCATGCACGACGCGGTTGACCAGCGCGCCCAGCTCGGGCGCGGCGATGGTCACGCGGTCGCCCACCACATGCGTGAAGCCCTGGCCGGGGCCGTGGCGGTCCTGCGTGGGCGCGAACATGGTGCCCAGGAAGAGCATCAGCCCGTCGGGGTAGGCATGGTGCGCTCCGATGGCCTGGGCCACGAGGTCGAGCGGGTCGCGGCTGATCTTCGCGAGCGAGCTGCTGCCTTCCATCACGAAGCCTTCGGGTCCCTCGACCTTCAGCGCCACGGTGATGCGGCGCACGTCGTCGATGCCGAAGTGCGCATCGAACAGCCGCACGAAGGGGCCGATGGCGCAGGAGGCGTTGTTGTCCTTGGCCTTGCCCAGCAGCAGCGCGCTGCGGCCCTCGATGTCGCGCAGGTTGACGTCGTTGCCCAGCGCGGCGCCGACCACGCGGCCGCGGCTGTCGATCGCCAGCACGACCTCGGGCTCGGGGTTGTTCCACACCGACTTGGCAAGGATGCCCACGTCGGCCCCCATGCCCACCGCCGCGAGCACCGGCGCCTTGGTGAAGATCTCCGCGTCGGGGCCGATGCCGACCTCGAGGTACTGCGACCACGCGTTCTGCGCGATCAGCACCTCCTTGACCTTCGCCGCCTGCGGCGAGCCGGGCACGATGCCGGCGAGGTTGTCGCCCAGCACCTGCGACAGGCCGGCGCGGATCGTTTCGGCCCTGGACGCATCGCCGCGCGCCTGCTCCTCGATCACGCGCTCGAGCAGGCTCGCCACGAAGGTGACGCCGCTGGCCTTGACGGCCTGCAGGTCGCAGGGCGCGAGCAGCCAGGGCTGCGCATCGTCGCGCGCAGCGGCGTCGCTGTTGCGCAGCGCCGCGGCCAGCGTCGCGATGCGCGGTGCCTCGCCGGCTTCGAGCACACGCCGCACCGCGGCGGCCGGGTCGTCCTGTTCGAACAGCTCGCTGGCCGTGGGCGCCAGGGCCGACAGGTCGTGCAGCGCGTCGCCGTGCACGGCCACCAGCACCGGGCCGACGCCGGGCTGCCAGAGCCGGCCCACGAGGGCGGCACGTCCGGCGTCCTGCGGCAGGCTGCGGGTGGGGTCGAGGGGCGTGGGCGCGGTCATCGGTGTCTCCATGTCGTGAAGGCCGGAGTGTCGCCGCAGCGCCGTTGCCGCGGCGGGCGTTTCGATGACTGCGCACGCGGCGGGCGCCGCAGTCCGGCGCGCGGCCCGGAACGCCGTCAGCGCGCCGGTGCGCCGTGCCCCGGCGCCCCGCGCACGCGGGCCACCTGCGCCGGCAGGTCGGTCCATGGCGCGGCCTGCGGCGCGAAGCGCGCGCGCATGTAGCCGGCCAGTTCGGCGATCTGCATGTCGCTCAAGGCCTCGCGGAAGGGGGGCATGAAGCCGAGGTCCTTCGCCGCGGGCTCCCGCACGCCGTCGAGGATGGTGCGGATGAGGTTGTCGGGTCGGTCGCTGGCCAGCTGGCTGTTGAGCGCGAGCGGCGTGTTCACGCCCAGCAGCGTCGGGCCGTCGCCATCGTGGTGGCAGGCGGCGCAGGCCATCTCGAACATGCGCTGCGGCGCGCCGAGCAGCTGGCCCTGGCGCGCCGCGGCGGCCTGCACCACGGCCTGCGCCCGCCGCTGCGGGTCGGGCGCCGGCGCGGGGTTGAAGGACGCGAGGTACGTGGCCATGGCGCGGATGTCGGCGTCGGACACCTGCTGCAGCTCGCGCACCACCTGCGCCATCGGCCCGCCCGCGACGCCATGCCGCGGCGAATGGCCGTGGCGCAGGTAGGCGTACAGCGCATCGGCGTCCCAGGGAACGGGCGACGTCGACAGCGCCGTGAGCGCCGGCGCTTCCCAGCCGTCGATGGTGGCGCCGGCGAGGAAGGCGTTGCCGCCCCGCTCCGCACCGAGCGCATTGCGCGGCGTGTGGCAGGCGCCGCAGTGGCCCAGGCCGTTGACGAGGTAGGCGCCCCGGTTCCACTCGGCGCTCCGCGTTGCGACGGGCACGTAGGGCGTCGCGTCATGGAACAACGCATTCCAGCCCGCCATCAAGGGCCGCAGGTTGAAGGGGAAGCGCAGGTCGTTGGCGGGCAGGATGGCGGGCGAGCCGTCCTCCCTCGCCCCCGCCTTCACCGCGGGCAGCGACTGCAGGTACGCGTACAGCGCCTGCAGGTCGTCGTCGCTGGTCTTCGCGAACGCGGTGTACGGGAAGGCCGGGTAGAGGTGCCGGCCATCGCGCGAAATGCCCTCGCGCATCGCGCGCTGGAAGGCCGTGAAGGACCAGCGGCCCAGGCCCGTCTCGGGGTCGGGGGTGAGGTTGGTGGTGTGCAGGGTGCCGAAGGGCGTTTCCATCGCCCGGCCACCGGCGTTGGGCGTGCCGCCCGGCGCGGTGTGGCACACGGCGCAGTCGCCCAGCGCGGCGAGCTGGCGTCCGCGTTCGATGGTCTCGGCGCTGTAGGCCGGTGCATTGAAGGACACGGGCGCGATGGCAGGCCGCCACCCGAGCAGGCCGGCAATGGCGCCGAGGCCGCCGAGGACCAGCGCCGCACCGGTCGCCCACAGGCCCTTGCGGCGCGGCAGCGGCGCGTCGGCCGGCAGCGCGCGTGCCGGAGCGGGCAGTGCCTGCGGCGCATCGTCGCGCGCCGCCGACTCGTTCGCGGGCGGCAGCGGATTGAGCGCAGCACGCACCACCTCGGGCGTGAAGGGTGGCGAGCGGAAGCGCACCCCGGTCGCATCGAAGATCGCATTGGCGATCGCCGCCGTGCCGGGCACCGAGGCCGACTCGCCGGCGCCCAGCGGCGGCTCGCCGGGGCGCGGCATCTGCAGCACCTCGACCACCGGCACCTCGCGGAAGCTGAGGATCGGGTAGCTGCCCCATTCGCGGTTCGCCACCACGCCCTGCGGCAGCACGCCGGGCAGTTGCGCGTTCGCTGCAGCGGCGCCCGCAGGCGACGCGGGCGCGAACTGCACCTGCTCCTTCAGGGCGCGGCTGGTGGTCTGCAGCACGTTGCCGTGGACCTGGTGCTCGACGCCCGCGGGGTTGATGGTCAGGCCCGCATCGTGGCCCACCACCACGCGGCGCACATGCACCTCGCCCGTCCTGCGGTTGACCTCCACGTCGGCCACCCACGCGGCCCAGGCGGCGCCGAAGCCGGGCCACTTGCTGTGGATGTAGCGCGCGTAGGCGAAGCCTTGCCCGAAAAGGATGTCGCCGCCCAGCCCCAAGCCGCCATCGGCGTTCTCCTGCGGCCCGCTGCGCATGCGCCAGCCGGCCTTCTGCGCCGTGGCCTGCACGAGTTCGACGGCGCGCGGGTCGTCGAGGTGGCGCAGGCGGAACTGCACCGGGTCCACGCCCGCGGCGGTGGCCAGCTCGTCGATGAAGGACTCGTGCGCGAAGGAGTTCGGCAAGGCCGACACGCCGCGCAGCCACGAGGCGCGCACGATGGGCGCCATGTCGTTGACCTTGACCCGCAGGTGCTCGTAGGCGTAGGGCGGGCGCGCGGTGCGGTCGCCCATCTCGTAGGCGTGCGGCTGCGCGTCGACGGTGCCGGTGAGCAGCAGCGCCAGCGTGGGCGCACCGTTGCTGGGGTAGGAGGTCTCGAAGTCGTAGGCGCCGATGCCGCCCTCGGGCGACAGCGCACCGGCCACCGTCATGAGCTGCGCCGTGCCCTTGGGCTCCCACGCATGCTCCTGCTCGCGCGTGAGCTGCACGCGCACCGGCGCGCCGACGGCGCGTGCCAGCAGCGCAGCGTCGGCCGCCACGTCGTCGGCGCCGTTGCGGCCGTAGCAGCCGGCCGCCTCCATGCGCACGACGTCGACCTCGAGGTCCTGCACGCCCACGAGCTTCGCGAGGTCCGCCCGCAGCACATGCGGGTTCTGCGAGCCCGCCCAAACGCGCAAGCGCGCGCCCCCACGCTCCCCCGCTTCGCGCGGTCCGCTGGACGAGACGGCGTCAGAGACGCCGTCCCTTCGCGCTGTCCCGCTTCGCGCAGGCGAAGCGGGAGCCGCAGCGCTCAGCCCCTCGGGGGCGCTCGCCCCTGGCCCCGGCCCAGGCGGGGCGGCCGATCCTGCGGATCGGGGGCTCGGCGCAGTTGGCTCCTCCAGCCAATGCGCGACAGCGCAGGACGGCCCGATCGACGCATGCAGCTGGTACGGCCACAGGTAGCTGCGGCGCATCGTGTCGCCCGCGCCGGCCAGGGCCGCGTCGACGTCGCCCTCGTCCACCAGCAGCCGCTGCGTGGCGGGGTTGTCGCGGATCGCCTGCGCCACCTTGTCGGGGTGGTCCAGGTCGGGCATGCCGGGCCAGGGCTTCCAGCGCACGCGCAGCTCGCGCATGGCCTGCTCGGCATGTTCCTCGCGCTCGGCGACGATGCCGACGAAGTCGCGGATCACCACGACGGCACGGAGGCCGGGGATGTGCGCGATCGACGATTCGTCGACCGACTCCAGCGTGTTGCCGACGAAGTCGCCGTGGTCGGCGCCCGCATAGGGCGGCCGCACCACGCGCCCGTGCAGCATGCCGGGCAGGCGCATGTCGTGCACGAACACGAGTTCGCCGGCCAGCTTGGCGGGGATGTCGACGCGCGGCTGCGGCGTGCCGACGAGGCGGTAGTCCTGGGCGCGCTTGACCTGCGCGGCGGCGTCGAGCTCCAGCACGCTGCGCTGGCCGGCCACCAGTGCGGCCAGTGGCAGCCGCGGCTGGCCGCCGTGGTGGACGACGCCACCCTCGATGCGCAGCTCGGCCGCCGCCACACCCAGCCGCCCGGCCGCGCGTGCGAGCAGCCAGGCGCGTGCCTGCGCCGCTGCCAGCCGCAGCGGCTGCGCGTGGATCTGGATCGAGGCGCTGGCGATGGTGCCGCCCTGGTTGGGCGCGCGGGCCGTGTCGCCCAGCACCATGCAGACCGCGTCCAAGGGGGCATCGAGTTCCTCGGCCACGATCTGCGCCAGCGCGGTGCCGATGCCGGTGCCCAGGTCGACGTGGCCGTTCAAGGCCGTGATGCTGCCGTCGTCCCACACCGCCAGCAGCACCTCGTCGCCTTCGAGCGGATTGCCCGGCACCGCCGCCGGCTGGCCCTGGGCGGGCGGCGGCGCCGGCGGCGTGGGCCGCACGACCACCAGCACGCCCTCGGCCGCCAGGAAGTCGGCGCGGCTGCGCGGCTGCACGGCACGCGGGGGAAGGCTCATGCCGATGCCAGCCGCGCGGCGGCGTCTTCCACGGCGCGCAGGATCTCGATGTGGGTGCCGCAGCGGCACAGGTTGCCCGACAGCTCGGCACGGATGCGGGCGGGCGAGGGGCGCGCTTCACGCGCCAGCAGCGCCGCGGCCTGCATCACCATGCCGTTGAGGCAGTAGCCGCACTGCGCCGCCTGGGCCTGCTCGAAGGCCTGCTGCACGGGGTGGAAATCGTCGCGCGACCCCAGGCCCTCCAGGGTGGTGATGCGGCGGCCGGCGACGCCGTGCGCGGGGATCACGCAGGCCCGCGCCGCGACTCCGTCCACATGCACCGTGCAGGCGCCGCACTGGCCCAGGCCGCAGCCGTACTTCGGGCCGTTGAGGCCCAGGTCGTTGCGCAGCACGTGCAGCAGCGTGGCCTCGGGCGGAACCTCGCCGGCGAAGGGCCGGTCGTTGACGGACAGGTGCAGGCAGGCCAAGTCGCGTTCAGGCGATGTCGCCGGACTGGATGCGCTTGACGCCCTTGGCCTGCATGTCCTTCCAGGCCTTGGCCAGCGAGCCGTTGAGGTCGATGGCGCGGGTGGCGTCCTCGATCACGTAGGCGTCGAAGCCGGCCTTGCGTGCATCGAGCGCGGTCCAGGCGACGCAGAAGTCGGTGGCCAGCCCGGTGACGTACACGGTCTTGATGCCGCGCGCCTTGAGGTAGCCGGCCAGGCCGGTGACGGTCTTGCGGTCGGCCTCCTCGAAGGCGGAATAGCTGTCGACGCCCTTGTTGAAGCCCTTGCGGATGATGAGCTGCGCGGTGGGCAGCTTCAGGTCCTTGTGCAGGGCCGCGTCGTCGGTGCCCTGCACGCAGTGGTCGGGCCACAGTACCTGGTTGCCGTAGTCGAGCTTGATGCTGGAGAAGGGCTTCTGGCCCCCATGCGCGCTGGCGAAGGAGGCATGGCCGGGCGTGTGCCAGTCCTGCGTGACGACCACGTTGTCGAAGCTTGCGGCCAGCTTGTTGATCAGGGGCACCACCTCGGCCCCGCCCTTGACCGGCAGCGTGCCGCCGTCGACGAAGCAGTTCTGGACATCGACCACGATGAGCGCGGCCTTGGGGCCGGGCTTGATCTTGCCGGCGGCCCACAGCGTGGGCGCGAGGCCGGCCGCGCCCAATGCGGCGGCGGCCTGAAGGAATTGACGGCGTTGCGGGATCTGCATGGAAAAGCCCTCCGGGGTTGGAATGGATCTGTGGAGGCCGCGGGACGACGAAGGCGGTGCTCAGACGCTCAGGTAGGCGCGTCGCACATCCTCGTTGGCTGCCAGCTCGGCCATGCTGGCGGCAAAACGGATCTGGCCCTTCTCCAGCACGTAGGCGCGGTCGGACACCAGTTCGGCGAAGTGCATGTTCTGCTCCGACAGCAGGATCGACACGCCCTGCGCCTTCAGTTCCAGGATCATGTTGGCCATCTGCTCGACGATGACGGGCGCCACGCCCTCGGACGGCTCGTCGAGCAGCACCAGGTAGGGATTGCCCATCAGCGTGCGGGCCACGGTGAGCATCTGCTGCTCGCCGCCGCTCATGCGCCCGCCCGGACGGTGCGGCATCTCGCCGAGGTTGGGAAAGAGCTTGAACAGCTTCTCGGGCGTCCACAGCGGCGCGGCGCCGCCATCGGCCCATTGCCGGCCGGCCTGGCGGCCCACCTCGAGGTTCTCCATCACCGTGAGGTCGGTGAAGACGCGCCGGTCCTCGGGCACGAAGCCCAGGCCCAGGCGCGCCGCGTGGTGCGGCTCGGTCTTCGAGATGTCGTGGCCCAGGAAGCGGATCGCGCCGCGCCGCTTGGCCAGCATGCCCATCAGCGCCTTGAGCGTGGTGGACTTGCCCGCGCCGTTGCGCCCCATGAGCGCCACCACCTCGCCGCGCCGCACCTCCAGGTCGACGTCGTAGAGGATCTGCGCGGCGCCGTACCAGGCGCACAGGGACTTGGCTTCGAGGAGTGAATCGGATGTGGACATGGATGGCTCAAGGGCTCTGAAAGCGGACATCCGGACGCAGAGGACGCAAAGGTTTCGCAGAGGGCGCAAAAGAACAGCCAGAAGAATTCTTTGCTTTTCTCTTCTGCGTCTTCTGCGGAACTTCTGCGTCCTCTGCGTCCGGAAGTCCGTATCGAGAGGCCTTCGTCATGCCGCCGCCTTCTCGAAGGTCTTGCCGGTGCCGAAGTAGACCTCCTGCACCTTCGGGTGGTCGCGGATCTCCAGCGGCTTGCCCTGCGCGATGAGGCGGCCGCGGGCCAGCACGATCATGCGGTCGGCGTACGCGAAGACGACGTCCATGCTGTGCTCGGTGAAGAGCACCGCCAGGCCGCGGTCGACCACCAGCTGCTTGGTCAGCGCCATGAGCGAATTGCGCTCCTTGGGCGCCATGCCGGCGGTGGGCTCGTCCATCAGCAGCAGCTTGGGCGAATTGGCCATGGCGATGGCGAGCTCGACGCGCTTGACGTCGCCGTACGCCAGCACGCTGCAGGGCCGGTCGGCCTGCGCCTTCATGCCGACCTGCTCCAGCAGGGCCAGCGCCTCGTCGCGCTTGTGCCCGGCGGCGGGCTTCCACATCGAGAACAGCTTCCGGTCGTGCGAGATCAGCGCCATCTGCACGTTCTCGACCACGGTGAGCGAAGAAAAGGTTTCGGCGATCTGGAAGGTGCGGCCCACGCCCAGGCGCCAGATGTCGCGCGGGCGCTGGCCCACGAGCTCGGTGCCGGCGAGCCGGATCGAGCCCTGGTCGGCCTTGAGCTGGCCGTTGACCATGTTGAAGGTGGTCGACTTGCCGGCGCCGTTGGGGCCGATCAGGGCCAGCAGTTCGCCGGCGGCCAGGTCGAAGGTGATGCCGTCGACGGCCTTCACCCCGCCGAAGGACTTGCCCAGGTTGCTGACCTGCAGCAGCGGTGTTGCGGCGCTCATCGTGCGGCCTCCCCGGTGGCGGCCGTGACCTTCAGCGGCTGCTGGCCTGCGGCGTCGGCCGCCGCATCGTCGGCGCGCCCGCGCCAGCGGTCGGCCAGCAGCTTGAGCGAGCCGGCGATGCCCTGCGGGAACAGCAGCACCAGGATCAGGATGATGGCGCCCAGCATCGCACGCCAGTAGTCGGTGTTGCGCGCCACGGTGTCGTGCAGCCAGGTGAAGGTGACGGCGCCGACCACCGGGCCGGCCAGGGTCTGGATGCCGCCCAGCAGCACCATCACCAGTCCGTCGACCGACTTGCCCACGGACAGCGACTCGGGCGAGATGCTGCCCTTGGAGAAGGCGAACAGCGCCCCCGCCAGGCCGGCCACCAGGCCCGCCACCACGAAGGCTGCCCACTGCATGCGCTTGACGTCGATGCCGATGGCGTCGGCACGCAGCACCGAGTCGCGGCCCGCGCGCATGGCGTAGCCGAAGGGCGAGAACAGCACGCGCCGCAGCCACCACACGCCGGCGCCCACCAGCACCAGCGTGAGCCAGTAGTAGTTGCGCTTGTCGGACAGCCAGGCAGAGGGCCAGACGCCCGTCAGGCCGTTGCTGCCGCCGGTGAAGCTGTCCCACTGGTAGGTGACGGCCCAGGTGATCTGCGCGAAGGCGAGCGTGAGCATGGCCAGGTACACGCCCGAGAGCCGCACCGCGAACCAGCCGTAGACGAAGGCGCCGATGGCGGCGACCAGCGGCGCGACGATCAGCGCCAGTTCCATCGGCAGGCCCAGGGCCCGCACCAGCAGCGCAGCGCCGTAGGCCCCGAGGCCGAAGTAGGCCGCGTGGCCGAAGGAGTGCATGCCCGCCGGCCCCATGATGAAGTGCAGGCTGGCGGCGAAGAGCGCGGCCACCAGCAGGTCGATCATGAGCACCGTGGTGTAGGGCGAACCGGCCGTGAGGAAGGGCACCACCGCCAGCAGCGCAGCGAAGGCCGCGGCCGCCATCACGTAGGTGCGGCTGGCGCGGCGCAGGGGCTCCTCCTGCATGCCGACGTAGCGGCTGGGCGCCTGGGCGCGCCCCATCAGGCCCCAGGGGCGCCACACGAGCACCACCGCCATGACCAGGAAGTCGACCACCAGGGTCAACTTGGAGAACGAGATGGACAGGCCGAACAGGTCGACCACGCCGAGCCAGATGCAGATGGCCTTGATCTCGGCGATGAGCAGCGCCGCCACGTACGCGCCGGGCAGCGAGCCCATGCCGCCCACCACCACCACGACGAAGGCGGCGCCGATGGTGTTGAGGTCCATCTCCAGCGTGGCGGGCTCGCGCGGCAGCTGCAGCGCGCCGCCCAGGCCCGCCAGCATCGCGCCGAGCGCGAACACCGCCGTGAAGAGCCAGGCCTGGTTCACGCCCAGGGCGCTGACCATCTCGCGGTCCTGCGTGGCGGCGCGCACCAGCGTGCCGAAGCGCGTGCGCGTGAGCAGCAGCCACACGAGGCCCAGCACCACGGGGCCCACGACGATGAGGAACAGGTCATAGGACGGGAACTGGCGGCCGAGGATCTCGACCGAGCCCTTGAGCCCCGGCGCACGCGGGCCCAGCAGCTCGTCGGGGCCCCAGAGCCACAGCACCGCGTCCTTGATGACGAGCACCAGCGCGAAGGTCGCCAGCAGCTGGAACAGCTCGGGCGCCTTGTAGATGCGGCGCAGCAGCACCACCTCGATCAGCGCGCCGAGCACGCCCACCGCGATGGCCGCCAGCGGCAGCGCCAGCCAGAAGCCGCCGCTGCCCAGCGCGCCGCCGAGCCGGTCGGCCAGGGTGTAGGCCAGGTAGATGCCCACCATGAAGAAGGAGCCATGGGCGAAATTGACGATGCGCGTGACGCCGAAGATCAGCGACAGGCCCGCCGCCACCAGGAACAGCGAGGACGCGGACGCCAGCCCGTTGAGGAGCTGGACGATCAGGCCGGAAAAACTCATGGCTCTCTTCTTCTACCGTGGGGCGTCGCAGCGGCTCAATCCGCGGCGCGCGACTTCTTGACGTCGGCGGCGCTCGGCTGGAAGCGCGCGTCGGCGCCGTCGAAGTAGGTGTAGTTCACCATCACGCCCTTGCCGCCGTCGTTCTTGGTGCGGCCCACGAAGGCGCCCATGGTCGACTGGTGGTCTTCGGGGCGGTAGCTGATCTTGCCGAAGGGCGTGTCGACCTGCAGGCCCTTGAAGGCCGCGACGAGCTTGTCGGACTCGGTGCTGCCGGCCTTGGCCACCCCGGCCGCGGCCGACTTGACCATGGTGTAGCCGACCACCGAGCCCAGGCGCGGGTAGTCCTTGAACTTGGCTTGGTAGGCCTGCTCGAACTTCTTGTGCTCGGGCGTGGCGATGCCGTACCACGGGTAGCCGGTCACCAGCCAGCCGTTGGGTGCCTCGTCCTTCAGCGGGTCGAGGTACTCGGGCTCGCCGGTCAGCACGCTCACCACCTCGCGGTCCTTGAAGAGGCCGCGCGTGTTGCCCTCGCGCACGAACTTCGACAGGTCGGCACCGAAGAGCACGTTGAAGATGGCGTCCGGCTTGGCGTCGGCCAGCGCCTGCACCACGCTGCCCGCGTCGACCTTGCCCAGCGGCGTGGCCTGCTCGGTCACGAACTCGACGTCGGGCTGCGCGGCCTTCATGAGCTGCTTGAACGCCGCCACCGCCGACTGGCCGTACTCGTAGTTGGGGTACACGATGGCCCAGCGCTTCTTCTTGAGCTTGGCCGCATCGGGCACCAGCATGGCGGCCTGCATGTAGGTGCCGGGGCGCAGGCGGAAGGTGTACTGGTTGCCGCCCTGCCAGGTCATCTTGTCGGTCAGCGGCTCGCCGGCCAGGTAGAAGAACTTCTTCTGCTTGGCGAAGTCGGCCAGCGCCAGGCCGGTGTTCGACAGGAAGGCGCCGGCGAGGATGTCGACCTTCTCGCGCGAGACCAGCTCCTCGGCCATGCGCACCGCGTCGCCGGGGTTGGCGTTGTCGTCGCGCGTGATGAGCTCGATCTTCCTGCCGCCCACGCCGCCGGCCGCGTTGATCTCGTCCACGGCCAGCTCCATGCCCTTCTTGTAGGGCTCGAGGAAGGCGGGCTGCGCCTTGTAGCTGTTGATTTCGCCGATCTTGATCACGCCCTGGGCATGGGCGGCAGACGCCAGCAGCGCAGCGAGCGCGGCGAGAGTGAAGGCAGGACGCAGTGCGTTCATGGAAGACTCCTTTGAGGAATGAAGCGGAAAGAAATACGGGCTACCGGACGCAGAGGACGCGAAGGTTTCGCAGAGGACGCAGAAGGGACATCCGAAAGACTCTCATTGGATTCTTTCGCGTCCTCTGCGTGATCTTTGCGTCCTCTGCGTCCGGAAGTCCGTTTTTCAGGGGATCGTTATCGCAAACCATCTTCGCCCTTGATCTCGGACACCTGCAGCCCGCCGATGCGCGGCAGCGGCCGGCCGCTGTCGGTCACGGCCACGGCGACGACGATCTCGCCGGCGCGCGGCGCATCGCTCACGCGGGCCTCCACGGCGTCGAAGTGGCTGCGCACGAAGGCGGCGTCCTTGTGGCCCAGGGGCACGTCGATGGCGGTGCCCAGCGTGCCGCGTTTCTTGGCCGAGGGCACCAGCGCGGCGCCCTTCTCGACCGCCACGCGCAGCGGGGCGCCCAGCTTGGGGTGCAGGATGGCGGCCGCATGCTCCAGCTCGCCACCCTCGCCGACGATCGCGGCCTTGCCGTAGCTCTGGGCCTGGCCGGGCTCGATGCCCAGCGCCTGCACGGCCTTCTGCCCGAGCAGCGCGCCGAGTTCCTCGCCGATGGCGATCAGCTCGTCGAGCGTCTCGCTGTAGCGGCCCGCGTAGGGATTGGCGATCACGGCGATGGCGACCGCGCGGCGCGTGGGCGGGTCGATGGCCTGGCCCATTTCCTTGCGCGTTTCGTCCACCTGAACCACCAGCTTGCGAATATCGACCGACATCATTGATCCTTCACTTGTCTTTTCTGCGCGCTCTGCGAAACCTTTGCGTCCTCTGCGTTCGGCAGTCCGAATTCGACGGCCGTCGAACTCACCGCAGCCCGTCCCATTGGGCGATGTTCTCCGCACGCAGGCCGCCGACGCGGTCGTGCACACGGTAGCCGGTGCTCATGGCAAGGATGAAGACGATCTCGTCCGACTCGGGCGCACCGGGCACGCGAACCTCGACGGCATCGAACTGGCCGCGCACGTAGCTGGCATTGATGTTGGTGAGCGGCACGTCGAGCGTGGCGCCGGGCGGGCCGACCTTCTTGGTCGAGGGCACGATCGACAGCGCGTTGCCGGGCTGGCCGGTCTTCTTCTCGTCGACGGTACCGGCCTTGTAGGCGGCGCGGTCGCCCTTCCAGCCCAGCAGCTCGCGCATCGCATAGCCGCCGGGCACGTGCCACAGCGCACCGTGCTCGAGCTCGCCCGCGGCACCGACGATGGCGCCCTTGCCGTAGGTGGCGATCTGTTCGAGCGGCACGCCCATGGCCGCATGCAGCCGGTGCGCCATGTCGACGCCCACGGGTTCGAGCAGGTCCATCATCGGCAGGATGTCGGGTTCGTAGCGTCCCGCGAACGGATTGGTCAGCACCGCGCCGATCGCGCCACGCACCAGCGGCGTCGCGGCGCGCGGGCCGAACTCGTGTTGGATGGTCTCGACCTGGGTGAAGACGCGTCGGATGTCGATCATGGGAAGGATGCCTTGCTTTTCATTAAGCAAATACTGAACCAAGTGCAGGCTGCGCGGCGTCGCCGGAGGCCGAGCTTAAGGGCTGCACCAGACGCCATTGCCCCTGGCAAACGAGTATCGCGGCCCAGGCGTGGCCGGCGGCCTGCACCGCGCGGGCGCGCTGCGCGCCCGCATCCAGTGCCCGCGCGACGGCCTGGGGCGGCAAGGCAGGCACATCCACCGTCACGGGGGTGTCGCCCAGGTCGCTGCCGTCCTTGCAGTCGCTGGCCGGCAGCCGGCGGATGCCCGGATGGGCCACGTCCACGGCATTGGCAATGACGGTGGCCGCGGCGTCGGCGGCCGCGGCGGTGTCGGCAAGCACGGTCACGCTGTCGGCGATGCCCAGCGAGAAGCTGCGGCCGCGCCAGCCGCTGGTGGCCACGCCGCGCACGGGCTGGGCGGCATGCACCTCGAACTGGCCATCGGTGCGCAGCGCCGCGGCGTCGGCCGGGTCGAAGCGGGCGAGGTCGGCGTACAGCCCCACGCGCGCCGAGGCCCCGGGCGCCAGTTGGAAGGCGATGTCGCCCCCGTTGTTGGCCCACGCGCGCACGATGCCGGGCCGGCGATAGGCAGCGATCAGTTCCTGCGCGACGGCGCCGGCGACGGCTGCCATCGGCGTGATGAAGAGCGGCGCATGCACTGCGCATGCCTCCCACATGCGGCGGGCCACGGGGCCGGCCGGCACGGCGCCGGCCGCGACGGGCTGCTTGAGCAGCGGCAGCTCGGCCACGAGCTGGTCGAGCAAGGGCATGAAGCGCGCCCAGGCATCGGCATGCGCGGCCGCGACGGCCTGCGGCTCGCCCTCGGCCTGCAGCACGACGTCCATCGGGCCGTGCTGGAAATGCCAGCGACCGCCGTCGAGCCGCGCACGCGTCGCTGCCATGGCGAATCCGTCCCGTCTGCGCCGTCTCAGCCCAGCATGGGGCCGTGCCCCAGCGGCCAGGGGTTGATGCCATCGGCCCGGCGCCACTCGCGCGCCGTCGGTGCGCCGTCGTCCTGCCAGGCGCCGCGCGCCAGCGCCTGGCCGAGCGGCATGACGTGGTCGACGTGGCCGCCGAGCGCGGCGTAGTCGTCCAGGCGCATGCTGAACTCGATGGGCGCGATGATGGCCGGCGTGGGCACGGTGCCGAAGCTGTTGTCGGGCATGCGCATCACATCGACCATGACGGTGATGCCGCCACCCGGCCACACGTAGGCGGGCGCACCGCCGCAGGTCACGTTCACCAGCGCCTGCTTGATGGCGCGCGTGAGCAGGATGGGGTTCTCGGTCACGCCGGCGCGCAGGCTGCCGCCCGCGCCGCCGAGGAAGAGCACGGTGCACAGCGACGGCTCGCAGTTCTCGCCGATGCGGTCGACCACGCGCTGCACGGCCGGGGGCATGGGCTGCTCCACGGGCTGCAGCTGGTCGTCGAGCACGTACCACTGCGCCTGCTCGCCGGTGGTGGAGGTCATGAGCAGGCGCAGGCCCGGCCGCGCCACGCCGGGCTCCCAGCCCTCGATGATCGACAGCGGATCGGCGATGTCGGTGCCGCCCCAGCCGCTGCCGGGGTTGGCGACCTGGAAGTAGCGCCCCGGCGTGGACTTGCGCCCGCGCATCTGGATGCCCGAGGGCGCCATCGACAGGCAGCGGCCGGCCTGGTGCTCGGTGAGCACGCCGGTGATGTGGTCGTCGACCACCACCACCTCGTCGGCCAGGTCCTGCAGCTGCTTGGCGAAGATGCCGACGGTGGCCGAACCGCAGCCCACGCGCATGCGCTGTTCCTCGACGCCGTTGACGATGGGCGCCCGCCCCGCCTGGATGACCAGGCTGGCGCCGCCGTCGATGGTGCATTCGGCCGCCTGCTTGTTGCACAGGTTCTGCATGAGCTCCAGCGTCATGCGGCCTTCCTTCTTGCTGCCGCCGGTGAGGTGGTGCACGCCGCCGAGCGAGAGCATCTGCGAGCCGTACTCGGCCGTGGTCACGTGGCCCACCACCTCGCCCTTGTAGCGGACGTTGGCCTGCTCGGCGCCGAGGAAGCGGTCGGTGTCGATCTTCACCTTCACGCTGCAGTAGCTGAAGATGCCTTCGGTCACCACGGTGACCATGTCGACGCCCTCGGCCTGCGAACCGACGATGAAGGGCGCCGGCTTGTAGTCGGGGTAGGTGGTGGAGGCGCCGATGCCGGTGACGAAGACCTCGTTGGCGTGCAGCAGGTCGCCGTTCCAGTCGGCGGGTGCGGCGGCCTCGATCGCCTCGCCGGCCTCGGCCTGGGCGCCGGGGCGCGCGAAGGGAACGAGCGCCGGCGCCTCGGTGGCCAGCTCGCGGCGCAGCAGCACCACCGGGTCGACACGCACCAGCACCCCGGCGCGGTTGGCGTAGCGGTCGCAGGCGCCGGTGCGGCCTTCGGAGATCTGGCAGAGCACCGGGCAGGCGTTGCACTCGACCTTGGCCGCGCTCATGCGTTCGTTGCGCACCGGCGACTTGCCGTAGCCCAGGCCGGCCGCATCGGGCACGACGGGCAGGTCCATGGTGGGCAGGCCGTCGGTCTTGGTGTGTTCAGTCATCGTGGTCATCCGTGAGATGAAGCGGCCCAACGTGCAACAAGCGTGCCTGCGCGATGCTTGAGCCTCGACATCGTTTTGTGTAGCATTTGCTCCACTTTCATGTTGTATTCGCTACACCAAACGCAATGTAGCGGTCCGGCGCGAAGCTTGCATGGGTGTTTTCCTGAGGCGCGCATTCACCGACTCGGTGCACCGTGAACGACAATTGGGCGGCCACAGCCGGTTGACGTGCCAGCCCCCGTTCGCAAGCATTCCGTCGCCCGCTCCTACCCCTCTCATTCACCAGCTTTCCGACTTGCCATGAGTGCCTTCAGCGAAGAACGCGTCCTCTCGGTCCACCACTGGACGGACCGCCTGTTCACCTTCACGACCACGCGCGACCCGGCGCTGCGCTTCTCCAACGGCCACTTCACGATGATCGGCCTGAAGGTCAACAACAAGCCGCTGCTGCGCGCCTACAGCATCGTCAGCCCCAACTACGAAGAGCACCTGGAGTTCCTCAGCATCAAGGTCGAGGAAGGCCCGCTGACCTCGCGCCTGCAGCACATCCAGGTCGGCGACACGATCATCGTCGGGCGCAAGCCCACCGGCACGCTGCTGATCGACTACACCCTGCCGGGCAAGCGCCTGTACATGTTCGGCACGGGCACGGGCCTGGCGCCCTTCATGAGCATCATCCGCGACCCCGAGACCTACGAGAAGTTCGAGCAGGTCGTCCTCGTGCACGGCGTGCGCCAGGTCGACGAGCTGGCCTACCACGACCTGGTCGTCGACCACCTGCCCAAGCACGAGTTCCTGGGCGAGATGATCGAGAAGCAACTGCTGTACTACCCCACGGTGACGCGCGAGGAGTTCCGCAACCAGGGCCGCATCACCGACCTGATCACGGCCAACAAGCTCACCGACGACCTGGGCCTGCCGCCGCTGAACCCCGCGGAAGACCGCGTCATGATCTGCGGCAGCCCGGGCCTGCTGGTCGACATGAAGGAAATCCTCGAGGGCCGCGGCTTCAAGGAAGGCAACACCAGCACGCCGGGCGACTACGTGGTCGAACGGGCCTTCGCCGAGAAGTAGTCGAATGCGGGCAGCCGAACGCAGAGGACGCAAAGGTTCCGCAGAGGACGCAAAAGGAGAATCCAATTTCCTTTTGGTGTCTTTTGCGCCTTCTGCGTAATCTTTGCGTCCTCTGCGTCCGGTATCCGATCCCGAATCCCCCATCCGCATGACCACTCGCAAGACCGTCGCCAAGCCCCAGCGCAAGACCGGCGTGCGAGAGGCGGCGGCGCAGGCGACGCGCGACGCGATCCTCAAGGCGGCCACCAAGGTGTTCGCGAAGTACGGCTACGAAGGTGGCAGCGTGGAGAAGATCTCCAGGGCCGCGAAGTCGTACGACCGGATGATCTACTACTACTTCGGCAGCAAGGAAGGCCTGTTCGTCGCGGTGCTCGAGGGCATCTACCAGCGCATGGACGAGGCCGAGGCAGCCATCGCGCTCGATGCCTCGCGGCCGGTGGAGGCGCTCACCGGGGTCATCCGCTTCGTGCACGGCTACTACCGGCGCAACCCCGACTTCGTCACGCTGCTGAACACCGAGAACCTGCACAAGGGGCGGCACATCGCCCGGTCGGTGCGGGCGCGGGAGTACTCCTCGCGCGCGGTGGCGATCATCGCGGACATCCTGGCGGCGGGCGCGGCGCAGGGGCTGTTCCGCGCCGACCTGGTGGCGCGCGACGTGTACCTGCTGATCGCGGCCTCGGGCTATTTCTACACCTCCAACCGCTACACGCTGACGACCTTCCTGGACGAAGCCCTGGACGCGCCGGACAAGGTGGCGCACTGGGAGGACTTCGTCATCGAGGCCGTGCTGCGCACGGTGCGGCTCGAGGACGCAGCCGACAACGACACATCCCCTCACGAAGAGAGCAAGCCATGGCAGAAATCGCAACCGGCGGCAAGTCGGGCAAGGTCGTCATCCAGAACATAGGGCTGCTGCTCTCGGGCGACATCGACCGGCCCATCCTCGATGCCGACACGGTCGTCGTGAACGACGGGCTGATCACGGCCGTCGGCAAGTTCAAGGACTGCGACACCGAAGGCGCGAAGACCGTCATCGACGCCAAGGGCGTGTGCCTCGCGCCCGGCCTGATCGACAGCCATGTGCACCCGGTGGCCGGCGACTGGACGCCGCGCCAGAGCCAGCTCAACTGGATCGAGTCGAGCATGAACGGCGGCGTGACCACGATGATCTCGGCCGGCGAGGTGCACTACCCCGGCCGGCCGCGCGACATCGTGGGCCTGAAGGCGCTGGCGATCACCGCGCAGCGCGCCTTCGACGCCTTCCGACCGGGCGGCGTGAAGGTGCTGGCCGGCGCCCCGGTGATCGAGAAGGGCATGGTCGAGAGCGACTTCAAGGAACTGGCCGAGGCCGGCGTGGGCCTGCTCGGCGAAGTGGGCCTGGGCACGGTGAAGGCCGGCTACGAGGCCAAGGAGATGGTGGCCTGGGCGCGCAAGTACGGCATCCAGAGCACCATCCACACCGGCGGGCCCTCGGTGCCCGGCTCGGGCTACATCGACAAGGACACGGTGCTGGAGGCCGACGCCGACATCATCGGCCACATCAACGGCGGCCACACCTCGCTGCCGCTCAAGCACGTGTGCGACCTGTGCGAGCAGAGCACGCGCGGCATCGAGATCGTGCACAACGGCAACGAGCGCGTGGCGATCGGCGCGGCGCGCGCGGCGATCGAGCTCAAGTGCCCGCACCGCGTGATCCTCGGCACCGACGGGCCGGCCGGCTCGGGCGTGCAGCCGCTGGGCATGCTGCGCATGGTGTCGCTGATCTCGTCGATGGCGGACATCCCGGCCGAGGTCGTGTTCTGCTTCGCGACGGGCAACACCGCCCGCCTGCGCAACCTCAACAGCGGCCTGGTCGAGGTGGGCCGCGCGGCGGACTTCGTCTTCATGGACCGGGCGCAGCACACGGCCGGCAAGACCCTGCTCGAGAGCGTGCAACTGGGCGACATTCCCGGCGTGGGCATGGTCATGATCGACGGCATCGTGCGGGCCGGCCGCAGCCGCAACACGCCGCCGGCCACCGAGGTGCCGGTGGTGGTGCCCGCCGCGCACTGAGCCGGCGCCGGCCGACCGCCCCGTGGCGGATCAGCCGCGTGGCGGGCGTGCGGCCTCGTCGGCGCGCGCCCGCGCTTCGTCCGACAGCGCACGGGCGCAGCCGGCCGAGAGCAGCAGGATGGCCGAGGTGAAGTAGATCCACATGAGGATCACGACCAGCGAGCCGGCCGCGCCGTAGGCCGACACCACCGCGGCCGTCGACAGGTACAGCGCCAGCGCCTGCTTGCCCAGCGTGAACAGCACCGCGCCCACCGCGCCGCCCACCAGCATGTAGCGCATGCGCGGCTTGGGGCCGGTGCTCAGGCGCATCAGGCCGGCGAACAGGCCGGTGCAGAAGGCGAAGGAGATCAGCTCGTTGATGCCGCGCAGCAGCGGCTTGAGCGACAGCCACTGGCCGGCCCAGTCGGCGATGAAGTTGATGGCCGTGGTGGCCGCCAGCGACATCAGCAGCAGCACGCCGAAGACCAGGATGTAGCCCAGCCCGCGCAGCCGCAGCGACGCCGTGTACCACCAGGGCGTTTCGGGTGCGGGTTCGCCGCCCTGGCGCCACAGCCGCTCGAAGGCCGACTGCAGCTCGGCGAATACCCCGGTCGCGCCGGAGATCAGCAGCACGAAGGCCAGCACCGAGGCGATGATCCCCTCCTTGGGCTGCTGCGCGCTGGTGAGCGCCTGGCGCACCGCTTCGGCGCCGCGCTGGCCGACCACGGCGGAGATCTCGCCCACCAGCCGCGTCTGCACGAAGGCCGGGTCGAGCCACCAGCCCAGGATGGCGACGATGAGCACCAGCAGCGGCGCCAGGCTCAGGATGCCGTAGAAGGACATGGCGGCGCTCATGCGCAGGCCGTCGGCTTCCTTCCACAGCATGGCGGCGCGCCACAGCGGCGTGAGCGGCCGCAGCGGCAGCAGCAGTTTCTGGACGAGGGGCGGAAGCGGATGATTGGAAGGCACGGCCGGCATGCCCCGACGCTAGCCGCCTTCGGCGGCGCTGTCGATCAGTCCGGGCCGCGCGCGCGGAACACCAGGTGGCGGGCCGACAGGTAGTTGACGACCATGCCGCCCAGGCTGCCCAGCGCGACGCCCAGCGCCGCCGCCCAGGGCCCGTCCACCGAATGCAGCGTGAGCACGTAGACCGCGTAGTTCACCGCGGCGCCGCCGAGCATGGCGGCCACGTACGACACGTACTCGCGCCACAGCGAGGCCGGCCGACCGGCCGCGAAGGTGAAGCGCCGGTTGAAGGCCCAGGTCGCCGTCGCCGCGGCGAGAAAGGAGAGCACCCGCGCGGCATACCAGCCCAGCCAGGGCGCCAGCAGGTAGAGCACGCCCACGTCGACGATCAGGCCGAGCACGCCGGCCACCGCGAACAGCATCAGCCGCCGCGCGGTGCCGTGCGCGTCGCCGCCCTGGGCGCCCGGGGCGCTCATGGCCGGCGCAGCGCGTTGCGCACGCCCGGCGTGGCCAGGTAGCGCAGGCGCTTGACCTCGCGCCGGCCCAGCGTCACCGTGCGCAGCACCGCGCCGCAGGCGGCCGACAGCATGGCGGCCAGCATCATGCCGGTGGCGAGCACCGCGGTGGGCAGGCGCGGCACCAGCCCGGTCTCGAGGAAGGTGATGACGAGCGGAATCGCCAGCACGATGGCGCCCAGCGCGAGCAGGCCGCCGATGGCGCTGAAGAAGCTCAGCGGCCGTTCGTTGACGTACAGCCGCAGGATCATCAGCAGGATGCGCCAGCCGTCGCGGTACGTCGACAGCTTGGAATGCGAGCCTTCGGGCCGCGACCGGTACAGCGTGGGCCGCTCGGCCAGGGGCATGCGCAGCTCCAGCGCATGCACGGTGAGCTCGGTCTCGATCTCGAAGCCCTTGGCCAGCGCCGGAAAGGACTTCACGTAGCGGCGCGAGAACACCCGCAGGCCCGACAGCATGTCGGTGAAGTGGCCGCCGAAGAGGTGCGCCACCGCGCCGGTGAGGAGGCGATTGCCGAAGCGGTGGCCGGGTCGGTAGGTCTGCGCGTCGTGCCGGTCGTCGACGCGCGCGCCCACCACCATGTCGAGGTTGCCGTCGACCAGGTCGGCGATGAGCTCGCGCACCGTCGACAGGTCGTAGGTGGCGTCGCCGTCGACCATGACATACACGTCGGCCTCGACGTCGGCGAACATGCGGCGCACCACGTTGCCCTTGCCGCGCAGCGCCACGCGCGTCACCTGCGCGCCGTGCGCGCGTGCGACCGCGGCGGTGTCGTCGCTGGACGCGTTGTCGAAGACGTGGATCTCGGCCTGCGGCAGCGCGGCGCGGAACTCGGCGATCACCTGCGGGACGGCCAGCGCCTCGTTGTAGCAGGGGATCACGGCGGCGATGCGCAGGCGGTCCGGAATGGGGGATGGAGGCGTCATGGTCGGTAGGGAAGCACGCGGTACGCCTTCACGCCGTCCTGCTCGGCCACGAGCTGGAAGTGGCGCTCGAAATCGGGCTTGCCGTCCACGTACGGGCCCAGCGCCGTGCGCACGACGAGGGTCCCGAAGCCGTGTTCGGCGAGCTTGCGCGCCATCGGCGCCGCCGGCAGCAGCAGGTAGTCGGCGTAGCGGTAGGGGCCGAAGACGTCGCCCCACACCGGGCCGCCGGCGAAGTAGATCGCGTCGCTCAGGCCGACCTGGTAGAGCTTGCCGGCCGGCTGGCGCCGCAGCGCGCTCAGCACCGCATAGCCGGGCACGTGGGCCTGCAGGAAGGCTTCGCGCGTCTCGGGCGTGGGCGAGATCATGCGCGCGTGCCCCGCGAAGCGCTGCGCACCCGCCGCCGCCAGTACCGCCACGAACAGGCCCGCGGCCACGCGCGGGACGGGCGGCCGGGCCAGCGCCGGCGCCAGCCGCCGCGCCGCGGCGGCGCCCCAGAGGTAGAGCTGCCGCCACCCGATGGCACCGAGCCAGGCCAGCAACGGGAACGCCGCCATCATGTAGCGCGGGTAGCGCGAGGTCAGCACCCACACGAGGAGCGACCAGGCGCCGAACACGAAGGCGCCCCGCACCGCCGCCCGGCCCGGCCCGCGCCAGAACACGCTGAAGGGCACGAGCACCAGCGCCCAGAACATCACGTTCGGCAGGCTGGCATGGTCGCGCACGTCGCCCACCTGGTTGCGGAAGTCGGCCTCGTTCCAGTTGGTGAAGCCGAAGACGCGCGCGCCGATCGGGTTGAAGGGATCGCCGGTCTGCAGCCAGTTGCGCGCATACCAGTAGACGCAGGGCAGCAGGAAGGCCGCGAGCCCCAGCGCGAGCGGGCCGGGCCGGCGCTCGCGCCACAGCACCCACAGCCCCAGCAGCGGCAGGAAGGTGAGCGCCTGGTACTTGCTGCCGACCGCCACGCCGAGCAGGAAGGCGGCCAGCACCAGCCAGCGCGTGGGCCGCACGGCGCCTTCGCCTTGATCTTCCTGCCAGATCCACAGGGCGGCGCAGGCCGCGACGACGAACAGCGCCACCGCCATGTCGATCAGCGCGTTGGCGTACTCGCCCACCGCCAGCAGGATGACCACGGCCATCCCGGCCACGATGCGGTCGGTGTACAGCACCGCCAGGCGGTAGACGATGGTGGCCGACAGCCAGCCCGCGAGCGCGTGCAGCAGATGCGGGAACACGTCGCCCATCCAGGGCAGCGCGGCCGCATAGAGCAGGTTGTAGTTGTAGGGGAACCAGGGGTAGCGCAGCCAGTCGTGGATGCCGATGCGCCCGCTCGAGGCGGTCTCCCGCGCCCAGGGCAGGTGGTACATCATCTCGTCGAAGGCGAAGGGCGGGGCCAGCGGTTCGATGAGGCACACCAGGGCGGCGCCGACGACGACCCAGCGCATGGTGCGCTCGGCCAGCGTCGGCGCCGGGCCCGGCGGGCCGGCGCGCAGCCCCCGCCATGCGGCCGGCGTTCGCACCGCGGCCACGGCCAGCGCCGCGAGCAGCAGCGCCATCGTGGCCGGCGGACGCAGCCAGCCCGCGATGCCCAGGCCCTGCAGCAGCAGCACGACGATGCCGATGCCCAGCGCGGACGACAGGGCCAGGCCCAGCCACGCATCGCCCCGGGCGGTGCCTGGGCGTGCGGGCAGCCCGCCACGCAGCCGGGCGCCCACGAGGTCGCCCACGCCCCAGGCGGCCCAGAGGAACAGGGCCAGCGCCCCAAGGTGCTGCGCCGCGAAGATCAGCTTCTGCAAGGCCAGGGTCACGGTGCCGATCGCATCGGGTTCACAGGTTGGGCGCCAGCAGGCGCTCGAGTTCGGACTCGCTGGCATGGCGGCGCGCCGCCTGGTCCACCAGCTGGTCGTGGCCGATCTTGCCGACGTTGAAGTACGTGCTGTCCGGGTGGCTGAGGTAGAAGCCCGACACGCTGGCCGCAGGGGTCATGGCCAGGCTCTCGGTCAGGCCCATGCCGATGTCGGCGCACTGCAGCAGCTCGAACATCGGGCCCTTGACGCTGTGGTCCGGGCAGGCCGGATAGCCCGGCGCCGGACGGATGCCGCGGTACTGCTCCTTGATGAGCTGGTCGTTGTCGAGCGCCTCGTCGGCGGCGTAGCCCCACAGGTCGGTGCGCACGCGCTTGTGCATGGCTTCGGCGAAGGCCTCGGCCAGCCGGTCGGCCAGCGCCTTGAGCATGATGGCCGAGTAGTCGTCGAGGTCGTCGGTGAAGTACTTCTCCTTCTTCTCGACCCCCAGGCCGGCCGTCACGGCGAACACGCCCACGTAGTCGGCGAGGCCGCTGTCCTTGGGCGCCACGAAATCGGCCAGGCAGCGGCTGGGGCGCATCACGCCGTCGATGGCCTGCTTCTCGGTCTGCTGGCGAAGGCCATACCAGGTGAGTGCCGCCTCGCTGCGCGACTCGTCGGTGTAGAGCACGATGTCGTCGTCGCGCTCGGTGTTGGCCGGCCAGAAGCCGACCACGCCGCTGGCCGAGAGCCAGCGCCCTTCGATGAGCCGCTGCAGCATGCGCTTGCCGTCGCTGAAGACGCGCTGCGCCTCGGTGCCCACGACCTCGTCCTTGAGGATCTGCGGGAAGGGGCCGGCCAGGTCCCAGGTCTGGAAGAAAGGCCCCCAGTCGATGTACTGGGCCAGCTCGGCGAGGTCGAAGTTGCGGAACACGCGCCGGCCCAGGAACTTGGGCTTCGGCGGCTGGTAGCCGGCCCAGCCCTTCGACCCGCTCAGGGTGGTCGGAAGCCACTTGTTGGCGCGCGCCTTGGCCAGGGGCCACAGCGGCACCTGCTTCTTGTTGGCGTGCTGCTGGCGCACCTTGTCGTAGTCGGCGTTGAGCTCGGCGATGTAGTTGGCGGCCTGCTCGCTCAGCAGACTCTGCGCCACGCTCACGCTGCGCGACGCATCGGGCACGTAGACCACCGGCCCTTCGTAGTGCGGCGCGATCTTCACCGCGGTGTGCACGCGGCTGGTGGTGGCGCCGCCGATGAGCAGCGGGATCTTCCTGATGCGGAAGTGCTCGTCCTTCTGCATCTCGCCGGCCACGTACTGCATCTCCTCCAGGCTCGGCGTGATGAGGCCCGACAGGCCCACGATGTCCGCACCCTCGACCTTGGCCTTGGCCAGGATCTCGTGGCACGGAACCATCACGCCCATGTTCACGACCTCGAAGTTGTTGCACTGGAGCACGACGGTGACGATGTTCTTGCCGATGTCGTGCACGTCGCCCTTGACGGTGGCGATGACGATCTTGCCCTTGCTGCGCACGTCGCGGCCCGCGGCCTCGTCCTGGCGTTTTTCTTCCTCGATGTAGGGAATGAGGTGCGCCACGGCCTGCTTCATCACGCGGGCCGACTTGACCACCTGCGGCAGGAACATCTTGCCGGCGCCGAACAGGTCGCCCACGATGTTCATGCCGTCCATCAGCGGCCCTTCGATCACGTGCAGCGGCCGGCCGCCCTTGGCGAGGATGCCCTGGTAGGCCTCTTCCGTGTCCGCGGTGATGAAGTCGGTGATGCCGTGCACCAGCGCGTGCGACAGCCGTTGCGCCACCGGCACCGGTGCTTCGGGCGTGCCGCGCCATTCGAGCTTCTTGCTGTCGTCCTTGGCGGCGCCCTTGGCGCTCTCGGCGATCTCGACCAGCCGCTCGCCGGCGTCGGGGCGGCGGTTGAGCACCACGTCCTCGACACGCTCGCGCAGCTGGGGCTCCAGGTCGTCGTACACGCCGACCATGCCGGCGTTGACGATGCCCATGTCCATGCCCGCCGCGATGGCGTGGTACAGGAACACGGTGTGGATGGCCTCGCGCACCGGGTCGTTGCCGCGGAAGCTGAAGCTCACGTTCGACACGCCGCCCGATACCTTGGCGCCCGGCAGGTTCTGCTTGATCCAGCGCACCGCCTCGATGAAGTCGACCGCGTAGTTGTCGTGCTCCTCGATGCCCGTGGCCACCGCGAAGATGTTGGGGTCGAAGATGATGTCCTCGGGCGGGAAACCCACCTCGTCGACCAGGATGCGGTAGGCCCGTTCGCAGATCTCGATCTTGCGCGCGAAGGTATCGGCCTGGCCCGCCTCGTCGAAGGCCATCACCACCGCTGCGGCGCCGTAGCGGCGCACCAGGCGGGCCTCGTGCTTGAACTTCTCGACGCCCTCCTTCATGGAGATCGAGTTGACGATGCCCTTGCCCTGGATGCAGCGCAGGCCGGCCTCGATCACTTCCCACTTGGAGGAGTCGACCATGATCGGCACGCGCGCGATGTCGGGCTCGCTGGCGATCAGGTTCAGGAAGCGCACCATGGCGGCCTTGCTGTCGAGCATGGCCTCGTCCATGTTGATGTCGATCACCTGCGCGCCGTTCTCGACCTGCTGGCGTGCGACGGCCAGCGCGTCTTCGAACTGGCCGTTCAGGATCATCCGCGCGAAGGCCTTGGAGCCGGTGACGTTGGTGCGCTCGCCGATGTTGACGAACAGCGTGCCCTCGCCGATGAGCACCGGCTCGAGGCCGGACAGCTTCATGGGTGGAGGGGAAGGATCGCGCGGGACGGAGGACATGGGCTCACCTGCAGGGGACACGGGAGAAACAGGCGAGCGTCGTTGCGGGTCCCAAGCCTGACGCGGCGGCCGGCGCCCGGGGGCCCCGGCCCCGGCGCTGCAACGCTCCTTGGGCGAGCGGGGATTTTAATGAGCGCGGGCCCGGCGGCCGCGCGCCAGGGTCAGGCCGGCTGCGCCGACGCCGGCAGGCCGAACACGCGGTCGAAGCCCCAGTTGAAGCAGAAGGTGTAGACGAGGAAGAAAAGCATCAGCCCCGCGTCCATGACGAGCGCATGCCACAGGCTCACGCCCAGCCACCAGGCGAACACCGGAATCAGCACGATGGCCAGGCCCAGTTCGAAGCCGATGGCATGCGCGACGCGCCGCGCCAGGCTGCGGCCGCGCACCGGCTGGCGCGCTTCCCACCACTCGAAGGCGCTGTTGTAGCCCAGGTTCCACACGATGGCGATGGCCGAGGCCATGACCGCGGCGATACCCGAATGGCCCAGGCCGTTGTCCGAGAGCATGGCCAGCCCCAGGGTGGCACAGACGATGGCCAGCCCCTCGTAAAGGCTGATGTAGACGATCTTTCGCTGGATTCCTTGCATGACGCAGAATTTATGTCTTATTGATTGACATAAAAAGTCATCTTCTTTCAGATTAATTGATAGATCGGGCATGGCCTTCGACAGCGACAGCGTGGCGGTTTTTCTGGCGGTGCTCGACCACGGCTCCTTTTCGGCCGCGGCGCGCGCCCTGGGCAAGGTGCCCTCGGCCGTGAGCATGGCCATCGCCCAGCTGGAGGCCGAGCTCGACCTGCCGCTGTTCGACCGCAGCGGGCGCGAGCCGCGGCCCACGCCTGCCGCGCGCTCGCTGGAGCCGCAGGCGCGGCTCATGGCCGACCAGCTCACGCAGCTGCAGGTGCAGGCGCTGGCCTTGACGCAGGGGCTGGAAGACCGGCTCACGCTGGCCATCGCCCCCGAGCTGCTGGGCGCCGCCTGGGGGCCGGCCCTCGCCACCCTGGCCGCCGAATACCCCGCGCTGGAGATGGAAGTGCTGGCCGCGCCGCAGGCCGACGCGCTGGCCATGCTGCACAGCGGGCGCGCCCAGCTGGCGCTGGTGTTCGAGCGGCCCGGCATGGACGGGCGCGAGGGCTTTCAGGAGGTGGCGCGCGAGACGCTGGTGCTGGTGATCGCGCCCGGCCACCCGGTGCTCGCCGCGGCCGGCGGCCGGCTGCGCGAGCAGCACCTGGCGGCCACGCGGCAGATCGTCGTCGCCGGCCGCGACGTGCCCACGGCCGACCCGCGCTTCGTCTTCGCGCGGCAGGTCTGGCGCACCGACAACGCCCTGGCGGCGCTGAACATGGTGAGCGCGGGCCTGGGCTGGGGCTGGCTGCCGCGCAACGTGGTGCGGCCGCACGTGGCGGCCGGCACGCTGGTGGAAATTCCCTTCGAGAACCTCAGCAACGGGCTGAACCTGTGGGTCGACGTCGTGTGGTCGAAGGAGCGCCCGCTGGGACTGGGCGCGCGCCGCTTCGTGGCGCTGATGGGGCGCACGCCCGGCTGAGCGCGCGCCCCGCCGGCCGTGCTCAGGGGCGGTCCGGATTGCCGCCGTCGGGCGGCATCACGACGTGCGGGCGGGGCATGGCGCCCATGGGGAAGCGGGGCTGCGGCGCGGCCTGCACGGGCACCGGCGGCTGCGGCGCGGCCATGGGCGGACGGGGCTGCTGCTGCGGCTGCGGCGCAGCCATCGGCGGACGAGGCTGCTGCTGCTGCGGCGGTGGCTGCATCGGGAACTGGGGCTGCGGCCGGGGCATCGCCACCGGCGGCGGCTGCATGGGCGCCGGTGGCGGCCGGCCGTTCCATTCGGGGCGCTGCGGCTGCCCGCCCCAGCCCGGTCGCGGCGGTCCACCGTTCCACTCCGGACGCGGAGGCGGGCCGTTCCATTCAGGGCGTGGCGGCGGCGCGTTCCATTCCGGGCGCGGCGGGGGACCGGACCAGCCCGGACGCGGCGGCGGGGCGTTCCAGCCCGGCCCGGGCGGGCGCGGCGCCCAACCCAGCGTGGGCGGGGGTGGCGGACGCCAGCCCGGCACGGGCGGCGGCGGGGGACGGTTGCCCCACCAGCGCGGCTCGCGGTACCAAGGACGGTCGCGGTAGTAGTTGCTCCAGTAGTTGCCCAGGGTGAAGCCGACGATCGGCACGCCGATGGCCGCACCGTAGGTCGCCAGTGGCAGGGTGTCGCCGGCGTAGTCGTATTCGAGCCGGTTCGCCGCCACCCAGCCGCGCAGGCCGTCGGGCAGGACCACGTCGCACCAGCCGTAGCCGTCGGTGCAGCCCACGACGCTGAGCGACTGGCCGGGCGCCAGCCGTGCAACGGCCGGGTAGTCCGGGGAAGGGCCGGCGAAAAGGGTGGGCGATCCGCGCGTGTAGGCTTCCTGGGCCGACGCGGCGAGCGGCACGGCGAGCGCCAGTGCGGCGACGGCGAGCCAGCGACGCGGGCCCGAGGGCTGGGGTAGGGAGGTCATTGAACGGTCCTTGGTGACGCAGGGTAGGCAGACGCCGCAGGCACTGTCCATAGGACGCCGCCCTGCCTCCCGCCAACGCCACCGGTCGCCGCACGGTGGACCGCCGGTACTTTTGGCTACCGCCTTCATCCTCGCTTCACACGAGGCCGGGGTGCGGGATGCCGCGTCAGGCCGCTTCGCGGTACGCCTGCGGCAGCGCCCGGCCGCGCAGGGGCGCAACGGCGCGGCCGATGGCGGCGATGTGGTCCGGCGTGGTGCCGCAGCAGCCGCCGACGATGTTGACCAGCCCGTCGGCCGCGAACTCGTGGATGAGCCGCGAGGTGACCTCCGGCGTCTCGTCGAAGCCGGTGTCGCTCATCGGGTTGGGCAGCCCGGCGTTCGGGTAGCAGCTGATGAAGGTGTCGCCCGCCACGCGGTTGAGTTCCTGCACGTACGGCCGCATCAGCGCGGCGCCCAGCGCGCAGTTCAGGCCCACCGCCAGCGGCTGCGCATGCCGCACGCTGTGCCAGAAGGCGGTGACGGTCTGGCCCGACAGGATGCGGCCCGAGGCGTCGGTGACGGTGCCGCTGATGATGATCGGCAGCCGCTCGCCGCTGGCCTCGAAGTACTCGTCGACGGCGAAGAGCGCGGCCTTGGCGTTGAGCGTGTCGAAGATCGTCTCGACCAGGATCACGTCGGCCCCGCCTTGCACCAGCGCCTCGGTCTGTTCGTAGTAGGCGGCGCGCAGGGTCTCGAAATCGACGTTGCGCGCGCCCGGGTCGTTCACGTCGGGGCTGATGCTGGCGGTCTTGGGCGTGGGGCCGAGCGCGCCGGCCACGAAGCGCGGCTTGTCCGGCGTGCTGAACTTGTCGCAGGCGGCGCGGGCGAGCTTGGCCGATTCGAGGTTCATCTCGCGCGCCAGCTGCGCCATGTCGTAGTCCTCCTGCGCCACGGTGGTGGCGCCGAAGGTGTTGGTCTCGACCAGGTCGGCGCCCGCGGCCAGGTAGCCCTCGTGGATGTCGCGGATGACGTCGGGGCGCGTGAGCGACAGCAATTCGTTGTTGCCCTTCACGTCCTTGTGGAAGTCCTTGAAGCGCTCGCCGCGGTACTGCGCCTCGGTGAGCTTGAAGCGCTGGATCATCGTGCCCATGGCGCCGTCGAGGATGGCGATGCGTTGGGCGAGAATGCCGGGCAGCTCACGGGCACGGGTGTAGGCGGGCAGCGTCATGCGGCGATTGTAGGAATCGCGGCCTCGGCGCCGCCCCGCGCATCCGGCTGGCCCTGCCAACTTCCAGGTCGCCCGGCCGGTGTTTGACGGCTGTCATGACACTGTCCACAGGCCTCGGTTAGGGTTGCATGCCGATCCCTGCCGGGCCGCGGCCGGATCGCCGATCTCCCTTTCGTCCACCGTGCGCGCAGGTCGCGCCTCCTTCAGCTCCATGTCCGACACGACTCTCCAGCCGGCGCCCCGCCCGCTGCCACCCGAGGTGCCGCTGCCGCACCGCAAGACCATCCGCGGCTGGCTGCTGCCGCTCGTCCAGCGCAGCACGCTGCGCCCCATCCTGCTGCTGGTGCTGGACTACCTGCTGTTCTTCGCCCTGGCGGCGGCCGCCGTGCTGCTCGAGGCCGGCTGGGCCCGCGCCCTGGCCGGCCTGGCCTGCGGCTTCGTGATCGGGCGCCTGTTCATCATCGGCCACGACGCCTGCCACCAGAGCCTCACGCCGCACCGGCGGCTGAACCGGTGGCTGGGCCGCATCGCCTTCCTGCCTTCGCTCACGCCCTACAGCCTGTGGGACATGGGGCACAACACGGTGCACCACGGCTTCACCAACCTCAAGGGCGTGGACTTCGTCTGGGCGCCGCTCACGCAGGCCGAGTACGAGGCGCTGCCGCCCGGCCGGCGGCTGATGGAGCGCCTGTACCGCAGCGGCTGGGCGCCGGGCGTGTACTACATGGTCGAGATCTGGTGGCGCCGCATGATCGCCCGCGACCGGTCGGCCAACGCCGAGCGGCCGGTGTTCTCGCGCGACTGCGCGCTGGTGCTGGGCTTCGCCACGCTGTGGCTGGCGGTGCTCGCGGCGGTGTCCTTCGCCACCGGGCGCGCGCTGCTGCCGATGCTGGGCTTCGCCTTCGTGCTGCCGGTGCTGTTCTGGTTCGCGATGATCGGCTTCGTGGTGTACGTGCACCACACGCACGTGAAGGTGTCGTGGCACGACGACCGCGCGGCCTGGCAGCGCGCACAGCCCTTCGTCTCGACCACCGTGCACCTGACCTTCCCGTGGCGCATCGGCAGCCTGATGCACCACATCATGGAGCACACGGCCCACCACGTGGACATGAGCATCCCGCTGTACAAGCTCAAGGCCGCGCAGGCGCGCATCGAGGAACTGCTGCCCGGGCGCATCGTGATCCAGCGCTTCTCGTGGCGCTGGTACTTCGGCACGGCGCGGCGCTGCAAGCTGTACGACTTCACGCGGCGCTGCTGGACCGACTTCCAGGGCCGTGCGACGAGCGATCCGGCACCGCTGCCGCTGGCCGCGGCCTGATCCGGCAGGACGCCTTTTTCAGCCCGGATCGGCCGGCTGCGGGTGCCGGACGGCGCCCGCAGCGGTCGGTTCGATGGCCATCGGCGCGGCCGCTCAGCGCGGCATCGGCTGCCCGCGGGCCCAGCCGGGGCGCATCGGGAACATCGGCTCGCCCGGTCCGCCGCGCGGCGCGAGCTCGATGACGGTGGCGCCGCCGTGGTAGCCGTAGCCCCAGGGCTGCACCACGTACACACCGGTGACGGCGCCGTTGGCGATCACGCCGCGCTGCGGCAGCGGGGTGCTGGTGCGGTGGTCCAGGCTGTCCTCTTCCTGCACCGCCTGCAGGCGGCTCTCGGCCACCCAGCCGCGCGCGCCGCCTTCGAGTTCGACCTCGCACCAGCCACGCTGCTCGGTGCAGCCGTACACCCACGCCGGCACCGTGCGCGGCACGCGCTGCGTGACCGCATCGCGGGTGGACGGCCCGGCCCGCAGCACGCTGCCGGCGCGCAGGTCGGCATCGACGGGCTGCTGCACCTGCTGGGCCAGGACGCCCAGGGGAACCAGGGCCGCGGCAACGACAGCGAGGGAGGCGAGAAGGTTCGGGCTCGGGTGGCGCATGCGGTGATGCCTCGGGGTGTTCGAGGCCACGATGGTAAGCGCCGGGTCGCGCCCGCGTCCCGCGATCAGGCTTGCACGAACGCCAGCACGGCCTCCAGCATGCGCCGCACCTGCGGCTGCACGCCGGCCGCCACGGCGGGCAGGTAGCCGAAGGGCAGCGCCTCCTGCATGTAGCTGCATTGCGTCATCTCGAGCTGCACCGCGTGGACGCCACCGGCCGGGTCGCCGTAGCGGCGCGTGATGTGGCCGCCCTTGAAACGGCCGTTCAGCACGCCCGTGTAGGCCGGGTTGGACTGCGCGATGGCCAGCAATTGCGCCGCCAGTGCCGGGTCGCAGCTCGCACCATCGGCGGTGCCGAGGTTGAGGTCGGGCAGCTTGCCGTCGAAGAAGCGCGGCAGCACCGAGCGGATGGAGTGCGCATCCCACAGCGCGACGACGCCGTGCGCCGCCTTCAGGCGCGCGAGTTCGGCCGCCAGTTGCGCGTGGTAGGGCTGCCACAGGGCCTCTCGCCGGGCGGCGATCTCGGCCTCGTCCGGCACATCGCCCCGGGCGTACAGCGGCGTGTCGTCGAAGGTATCGACCGGGCACAGGCCGGTGACGCTCTGGCCCGGGTAGAGGCTGGCGCCGTCCGGCGGACGGTTGAGGTCGATCACGTAGCGCGAGTGCGTGGCGACGAGCACCGAGGCGCCGAGCGCATCGGCGAAATCGTAGAGCCGTTCGAGGTGCCAGTCGGTGTCGGGCACCTGGCGCGCCTCGTCGGTGAGGCGTGCGGCCAGCGCGGGCGGCAGGTGCGTGCCGACGTGGGGCATGGAGATCAGCAGCGGCCGGGTGCCGGCGCGGAAGCGGAAAGGGGGTTCGGTGGTGGTGAAGAGGCTCATGGTGCAGAAACGTTCCGACGAAACAATGGCTTGATCAATCGCCAGGCACCGTAGAGCAGAGCGCCAGCAACAGCAACATGCAAAACGCCTTCCACCCAACCCCTGCTGCTCTCGGGAAGCAAGCGCAGAATCTCGTTTCCGAGATGGCAAAGCAACCTTGAGCTGGCTTTGATCTCAGACGCACAGTTCTTCAAGGCAACCTTGCCTGCAGAGAACAAATGGTGCGCATTGACCAACATCAGCATCGCGATCAGGAGTGCGCCGAGAGCGCCGATCACCCGCAGGCTTGGCCGGACGCGGCGGTCCTCGTCTGTCGCCGTGTATCGCATCACGCTCTAACTCAGAAGCGCGCGCCGCGCGGCGACGAAGCCGGCTGCGGCGCTGTGGTGGAGCGGGTGCCGCCCGCCCTGCGCGCGCGGCTGTCCCGCCACCCACACGGCATCGATGGCGCTCGTGCGCTGGCTGGCGAAGACGTGCGAGGCCAGCATGTCGGGCGCAGGCAGGCCGGCCAGCGCGGTGTGGTCCGCATCGAGCACGACGAAGTCCGCCTGCTGACCCACGGCCAGCCCGGCGACCGGGCGGCCCGCGGCCTGTGCGCCGCCCTGCACCGCGGCCAGGGTCATCGCCGTGGCGACCTGCGGCTGCGACACGTCGGCAGCCACGTTGCGCTCGCGCCGGGCGAGGCGCTGGCTGTACTCGAGCAGCAGCAACTCCTCGGCGGCGTTGACGCAGACGTGGCTGTCGGAACCCACGCCCCACGCGCCTCCGGCAGAACGCCACGCCGGCAGGTCGAAGATGCCGTCGCCCAGATTGGCTTCGGTCGTCGGACACAGGCCGGCGACGGCGCCGCTGGCGGCCGCGCGGCGGTATTCGTCGGCGTCCATGTGGGTGGCGTGCACCAGGCACCAGCGTGCGTCGACCGGCACGTGGTCGAGCAGCCAGGCGACCGGGCGCCGGCCGCTCCAGGCCAGGCAGTCGTCGACCTCCTTGGTCTGCTCGGCGATGTGGATGTGCACCGGCGCGGTGGCGTCCAGCGCCTGCAGGCCGGCCAGCGCTGCACGCAGGCTGTCGGGCGGCACGGCGCGCAGCGAATGGGGTGCGAGTCCGAGGCGGCCGCCCTGCGCCTCGCACAGCGGCTTCAGCCGATCGAGCAGTGCGAGCATCGAGTCGGTCGAGCGGATGAAGCGCCGCTGGCCGTCGCCGGGCGGCAGGCCGCCGAAGCCCCCGGACTGGTACAGCACCGGCAGCAAGGTGAGGCCGATGCCCGCCTGCTCGGCAGCGCGCAGCAGCGCGAGCGCGAGCGTCGCGTCGTCGGCATAGGGCTGGCCGTCGGCATCGTGGTGCACGTAGTGGAACTCGCACACCGAGGTGTAGCCCGCCTCGAGCATCTCGACGTAGAGCCACAGCGCGATGGCCTCCAGCTGCGCGGGATCGAGCCGCAGCGCGAAGCGGTACATCAGGGTGCGCCAGCTCCAGAAGGAATCCTGCGCCTGGCCGCGGTATTCGGTGAGCCCCGCGATGCCGCGCTGGAAGGCGTGCGAATGCAGGTTGGGCATGCCCGGCAGCAGCGGGCCGCGGGCCCGGTCGGCGCCCGGCAGCGGCGCAGCGTCGGCGTCGACGGCGACGAGACGGCCATGGTCGTCCCAGGCGATCGACACGTTCTTTGCCCAGCCGCCCGGCAGCAGCGCATCGGCGGCATGCAGCGCGCGCGTCATGCGCCCTCCCCTTCGGCGATGCGGCCCTGGCGCACGACGGTACGCACCGGGCGCTGGCCGAACCAGTAGGCGAGTTCGGCCGCTTCGCGCACGTCCCACAGCACGAAGTTGGCGGGCTGCCCGACGATCAGCGCGCCGTGGGTGCCCTGCAGACCCAGCGCGCGCGCCGCGTGGCGGGTGACACCGTCCAGCGCCTCGGGCACGGTGAGGCGGAACAGCGTGCACGCCATGTTGACCATCAGCAGCAGCGACAGCGCCGGCGAGGTGCCGGGGTTGTGGTCGGTGGAAACGGCCAGGGGCACGCCCGCCTCGCGCAGCGCGGCGATGGGCGGCAGCTGCGTGTCGCGCAGCGTGTAGTAGGCGCCGGGCAGCAGCACGGCCACGGTGCCGGCGGCCTTCATCGCCTCGATGCCGGCCTGCGACAGGTGCTCGATGTGGTCGCACGACAGCGCGCCGTAGCGCGCCGCCAGCGCGGCGCCCCCCATGTCGGACAGCTGCTCGGCATGCAGCTTGACGGGCAGGCCCAGCGTCTGCGCGGCGCGGAAGACCTGCTCCGTCTCGTGCAGCGAGAAGGCGATGCGTTCGCAGAAGACGTCGACGGCATCGACCAGCCCCTCGGCCGCCAGCGTGGGCAGCATCTCCTGGCAGACGAGGTCGACGTACGCCTGGCTGCGGCCCGCGTACTCCGGCGGCAGCGCGTGCGCACCGAGGAAGGTGGTGCGCACCGTCACGCCATGCGCCTCGGCCAGCCGGCGCGCCACGCGCAGCTGCTTGCGCTCGTGCGCCAGCGCCAGGCCGTAGCCGGACTTGATCTCGATCGCGCACACGCCCTCGGCCAGCAGGTTCGCAAGCCGCGACGAGGCGGCGGCGAAGAGTTCGTCCTCGCTGGCCTCGCGCGTGGCGCGCACGCTGGCGACGATGCCGCCCCCGGCCCGGGCCACCTCTTCGTAGCTGGCGCCGGCCAGGCGCATGGCGAATTCATTGGCGCGCTGGCCTCCATAGACGAGGTGGGTGTGGCAGTCGACCAGGCCGGGCGTGACCAGCGCGCCGCCGCCGTCGTGCACGCGCGCGCCGGCCCAGGCGGCGGGCACGGCGCCGGGTGCACCGGCCCAGCGCAGCAGGCCGTCGGCCACGGCCAGCGCCAGGGGCGCACCGCCGGCGTCGCGCAGGCCCGTCCACAGGCCATCGGCCGAAGGTCGCGAGGCGAAGGGTGTCATGAAGCGATCCGCTCTTGTTCGATGGTTGCCTGCGCCCGGCCGGCGGGTGATGCAGCCGGTTTCATTCTGGAGTCCGCGGCTCCCAGCGCACCGCGATCAGGCGCGCATCGCGGCTCGCGGGCGTGAGCACCCATTCCTGCGGCTGCTCGGCCCACCAGAGGCCGTCCCAGGTCTTGAGCAGGCCGCCGCCGCGCAGGTGGTAGTGGCCCTGCACGCAGAGCAGCAGGCCATAGGTGCAGCGCGGCATCGCGTGGGCCTGGCTGTACACCGAGACGGTGGAGGTGCCGGCATCGCGCCGCGTCATCACGTTGAAGTCGGTCGACGGACCGCCGAGCAGTTCGCAGCGCAGCGCCAGGTCGCCGCTGAAGGCGAAGGGGTCGTGCAGGACGTCGAGCCGGTGGCGCACACCCTCGCCTTCGAGCCACACGCCGTCGCCCTCGAGCAGCACGATGGTGCGGTCCACGCCCGGAAAGGGCGAGAAGGGGCCTGGCGCGGCGATGCTGGCCACGCTCACCCGCCAGTCGAAGCCGTGCATGTCGGCGCCGCGCGGCCAGCACAGGATCTCGCGCGTGCTCCCGCCGCCGTTCTTCCACGGGCTCACGGGCAGTTCGTGCAGCTTGAAGCGTTCGTAGGGCATGCGGTGTCACTCCGTTCGGCAGGCCCGGCCGACGCGGCACGGGCACCGCGCCACTATCGCAGCGCCGCGGCCGCAGGGCCAGCGCGCCGGGCGGAAAGCCGGCGGCTCACTCGACCATCGGCAGCTTCAGCCCCTGCCGCTTCGCGGTGGCGACGGCGATGTCGTAGCCCGCATCGGCATGGCGCATCACGCCGGTGGCGGGGTCGTTCCACAGCACGCGCTCGATGCGTTTGGCGGCCGCGTCGGTGCCGTCGCACACGATCACCACGCCGCTGTGCTGCGAGTAGCCCATGCCCACGCCGCCTCCGTGGTGCAGGCTGACCCAGGTGGCGCCGCCGGCGGTGTTGAGCAGCGCGTTGAGCAGCGGCCAGTCGGAGACGGCGTCGGTGCCGTCCTTCATCGATTCGGTCTCGCGGTTGGGGCTGGCGACCGAGCCGGTGTCCAGGTGGTCGCGGCCGATGACGATGGGCGCCTTCAGCTCGCCGTTCTTCACCATCTCGTTGAAGGCCAGGCCGGCCTTGTGGCGCTCGCCCAGGCCCAGCCAGCAGATGCGCGCCGGCAGGCCCTGGAAGGCGATGCGCTCGCGCGCCATGTCGAGCCAGCGGTGGGTGTGGGTGTTCTCGGGGAACAGCTCCTTGATCTTGGCGTCGGTCTTGTAGATGTCTTCCGGGTCGCCCGAGAGCGCGACCCAGCGGAACGGGCCCTTGCCCTCGCAGAACAGCGGGCGGATGTAGGCCGGCACGAAGCCGGGGAAGTCGAAGGCGTTCTTCACGCCCTCGTCGAAGGCGACCTGGCGGATGTTGTTGCCGTAGTCCACGGTGGGAATGCCCATGGCCTGGAACTCGAGCATGGCCTGCACGTGCACCGCGCAGCTCTTGGCCGCCGCCGCCTTCAGGCCGGCGTGGCGCGCCGGGTCCTGCGCGGCGGCGCGCCACTGCGCGACGCTCCAGCCCACCGGCAGGTAGCCGTTGATGAGGTCGTGCGCCGAGGTCTGGTCGGTCACGAGGTCGGGCTTCGGGCCACCGGCCCGGGCCCGCTTCACCAGTTCGGGCAGGACCTCGGCCGCGTTGCCCAGCAGCGCGATCGACACGGCTTCCTTGGCGTCGCAGTGCTGCCGGATGAGCTCGAACGCATGGTCGATGTCGCGCGCCTGCTTGTCGACATAGCGCGTGCGCAGGCGGAAGTCGATGCTCGACTGCTGGCATTCGATATTCAGCGACACGGCGCCCGCCAGCGTGGCGGCCAGCGGCTGGGCGCCGCCCATGCCGCCGAGGCCGGCGGTGAGGATCCATTTGCCGGCAAGGCTGTTGCCGTAATGCTGGCGGCCGGCTTCGACGAAGGTCTCGAAGGTGCCCTGCACGATGCCCTGGCTGCCGATGTAGATCCAGCTGCCGGCCGTCATCTGGCCATACATGAACAGGCCCTTGCGGTCGAGCTCGTTGAAGTGTTCCCAGTCGGCCCACTTGGGCACCAGGTTGGAGTTGGCGAGCAGCACGCGCGGCGCGTCGGGATGCGTCCTGAAGACGCCCACGGGCTTGCCCGACTGGATGAGCAGGGTCTCGTCGTCGTTCAGCTCCTTGAGCGACGCGAGGATCTGGTCGTAGCAGGCCCAGTTGCGCGCCGCGCGGCCGATGCCGCCGTAGACCACCAGGCTCTGCGGGTTCTCGGCCACCTCGGCGTCGAGGTTGTTCTGCAGCATGCGAAAGGGCGCCTCGGTGAGCCAGCTCTTGCAGTTGAGCTGGCTGCCGCGCGGCGCGCGGATGACGCGGGTGGGGTCGTGGCGGGGATCGGCGGCGACGAATTTCTCGGGGGCGTTCATGGCAGGGCTCCTTGACGTTCAGGCGTGGCTGGGCAGGATGTTCACAAGCGCGTCGGGCAGGTCGGCCTTCAGCGCCCAGAGGCGCATGGCCTCGAGGTCGGGGGCGAGGTAGCGGTCGCGGTCGATGAAGGCGACCTGTTCGCGGATGCGGGCGAATTCGGCTTCGACCATCGCGGAGCTGCGGGGCGTGGACTCGCTTCGTTTGAGTTCCATGCCCTGTGCGGCGGCCATGGCCTCGATGCCGACCACCACCGCGGTGTTGTTCACCATGTCGGCCAGGCGGCGCGCGGCGAAGGTGGCCATCGACACATGGTCCTCCTGGTTGGCGGAGGTGGGCAGGCTGTCGACGCTGGCGGGGTGGGCGAGCGACTTGTTCTCCGACGCCAGCGCGGCGGCCGTGACCTGCGCGATCATGAAGCCGGAGTTCAGGCCGCCGTCGCGCACCAGGAAGGGCGGCAGGCCCGACAGGCCCGTGTCGAGCAGCAGCGCGATGCGGCGCTCGGCGATGGCGCCGATTTCGCTGACGGCCAGCGCCACGATGTCGGCGGCAAAGGCAACGGGCTCGGCGTGGAAGTTGCCGCCGGAGATCACCTCGCCGGTGTCCGTGAAGACCAGTGGGTTGTCCGATGCGGCATTGGCCTCGATGACCAGCACGCGCGCGGCGTGCGCGAGGTTGTCGAGGCAGGCGCCCATCACCTGCGGGATGCAGCGGATGGAATACGGGTCCTGCACGCGCCCGCAGTCGGCGTGCGAGGGCACGATCGCGCTGCCCTCGAGCAGCGCACGCACCGCGCCCGCGACGGCGATCTGCCCCGGCTGGCCGCGCGCGGCGTGGATGCGGGCGTCGAAGGGCTTGATCGAGCCCTGGATGGCTTCGAGCGACAGCGCACCCGACATGAGCGCCGAGGCGAACACGTTCTCGGCGCCGAAGAGGCCCGACAGCGCGAGCGCCGTGGACACCTGCGTGCCGTTGAGCAGCGCCAGGCCTTCCTTGGGGCCGAGCACGAAGGGGGCGAGGCCGATGGCGCGCATCGCCTCGGTGCCCGGCACCGTGCGGCCCCCCATCGAATCCGGCAGTTGCGCCGCGCCCTCGCCGATGAGCACACAAGCCAGGTGCGCGAGCGGCGCGAGGTCGCCCGAGGCGCCGACCGAGCCCTTGGCCGGGATGACCGGCGTGACCCCGGCATTGAAGAGCGCGAGCAGCGCGTCGGCCAGCGCGGGCCGGACGCCGGAATGCCCGCGCGCCAGGCTCACCGCCTTGGTGGCCAGCGCCAGCCGCACCACGGCGGGCGCGAGCGGCTCGCCGGTGCCGACGCTGTGCGACAACACCAGGTTGCGCTGCAGCTCGGCCAGGTGGTCGTGGCCGATCTTCGTGCTGGCCAGCTTGCCGAAGCCGGTGTTGATGCCGTAGACGACTTCGTCATGGTCCACGATGCGCTGCACGGCCGCCTGCGCGGCCAGCATGGGGGCGGCCGTGGCCGCATCGAGCGCGAGCCGCACGCCGCCTGAATGGATGGCGCGCAACTGGGCCAGCGAGACATGGCCGGGGTCGAGCGTGAGGGCGATGGGAGTCATGAAGAACCTGTCTATACAAGTAGGAGCGTGCGAATTCCGTGGACGGCACACCGCTCAGGCGGAGGACGGGTTACCGTCGGCCCGGAAGCGGCTGCCCAGGCGGTAGCGCGAGGCGGGATGCAGGCAACGCACCACCGTGACGGGCACGGCACGCGTCCAGGTGCGCCGCGTCAGCAGCAGGCACGGGTCGGCCGCGGCCATGTCGAGGCGGTCGGCCTGCTCGGCGGTGGGCAGCACGGCGTCGACCAGGTGCTCGATCTGGTCGAAGGGCACATGGCGCACGAGGTACTCGCTGGGCGGCGTGGCCGCAAGGTCCTGCTCCAGGTAGTCGGGCACGACGCGCGGGCTGACGTAGCGGTCTTCGAGCTGCACCGGCACGCCGTCCTCCAGATGCAGGCAGGTCGAATGGAAGACCGATTCGCCGGCCCGCAGATCGAGCCAGGCGGCCACGTCGGGCGAGGCCGCCACGCGCTCGGCCGACAGCAACTGGTAGCCGTAGTCGTGGCCGCGCGCGCGGATCTCGCTGGCGATGTTGGCGATCTGCAGCAGGGTGGACTGCGGCTTGTGCTCGGCCACGAAGCTGCCCACGCCGGCCACCCGGACGATGCGCCCCTGCTCGACCAGCTCGCGCAGCGCGCGGTTGATGGTCATGCGCGAGATGCCGAACTGCGTCACCAGTTCGTGCTCCGACGGCAGCCGGTGGCCCGCGGGCCAGGTGCCGTCCTGGATGCGGCGCGTGATGTGTTCCTTGACCTGCTCGTAGAGGGCGAGGGAAGGCTCTTGGGTACGGGCAGCCGAACGCAGAGAACGCGAAGGTTTCGCAGAGGGCGCAGAAGAAATACCAAGTTCCTTTTTCTTGGCTTTCTCTGCGACCTCTGCGCGCTTTGGCGCCCTCTGCGTTCGGCTGTCCGTATCCGCGTTCATCTCAATGCTCCGCCGCCGCCATCGACTCGGCGCGGATCTCTTCGGTCAGGCGGGCCTTGAGGTCCATGAACTCGGGCGAGGTCTTGATGGTGTAGTGGCGCGGGTGCGGCAGGTCGACGGCCAGTTCGGTCTTGATGCGGCCGGGGCGCGCGCTGAACACCGCCACGCGGTTGGCCATGAAGATGGCCTCGTCGATGTCGTGGGTGACGAAGAGCACCGTCTTGCGCTCGGCCTCCCAGATGCCCAGCAGCAGCTCCTGCATGAGCACGCGGGTCTGGTTGTCGAGCGCGCCGAAGGGCTCGTCCATGAGCAGCATCTTGGGGTCGTTGGCCAGCGCGCGGGCGATGGCGGTGCGCTGCTGCATGCCGCCCGAGAGCTGCTTGGGGAAGTGCTGCTCGAAGCCGCGCAGCCCGACCTTGGCGATGAAATACGCAGCGCGTTCCTTCTGCTGCGCCTCGGGCAGGCCGCGCTCGCGCAGGCCGAAGCGGATGTTCTGCTCGATGTTGAGCCACGGAAAGAGCGTGTAGCTCTGGAACACCATGCCGCGGTCGGCACCCGGGCCGTCGACCGGCTGGCCGTCAAGCAGCACCTCGCCGGTGCTCGGGAAATCGAGGCCCGCGACGATGCGCAGCAGCGTCGACTTGCCGCAGCCCGAAGGGCCGAGGATGGTGACGAAGTCGTTCTCGCGCACCTCGAAGTCGACCGGCAGCAGGGCCTGGGTGGCCTGGCCTTTCGCGCTGGTGAAGGTGCGGGAGACGCCGCGGATGGACAACTGGCCGCGCGCCGACAGGCCGCCCTTGGGCGCGCGCGCCCCCTCGGGGGGCAGCGAGGACACGAAGTGCCGAGCGTGGGGGTCCATGTTCATAGCGAAGCCCACCCGAAGAGGCGCTTGTTGATGGCCTTGAACACGAAATCCGACACCAGCCCGATGATGCCGATGACGATGATCCCGAAGATGATCTGGCCGGTGTTCAGCAGCGCCTGGCTGTCGGTGATCATGTGGCCGATGCCCGACGACGAACCGATGAGTTCGGCCACGATGACGTAGGTCCAGGCCCAGCCGAGCACGAGGCGCAGCGTCTCGGCGATGCCCGGCGCGGCGCCCGGGATGAGCACGCGACGCACGATGCCGCGGCTGTCGGCGCCCAGGGTGTAGGCCGCCTCGACCAGGTCCTTGCGCGCGCCGCCCACGGTGACGGCGACCATGAGGATGATCTGGAACACCGAGCCGATGAAGATCACGAGCAGCTTCTGCGTCTCGCCGATGCCCGCCCACAGGATGAGCAGCGGGATGAAGGCAGACGCCGGCAGGTAGCGGCAGAAGGAGACGAAGGGCTCCAGGAAGGCCTCCACGGGCTTGTAGGCCCCCATCGCGATGCCCAGCGGCACGGCGATGACGGCCGCCAGGATGAAGCCGCCCAGCACGCGCCAGACGGTCATGCCGATGTCCTTGATGAAGCCGTACTCGGTGAAGAGCAGCCAGGCTTCCTTGACCATGGTGACCGGGCTGGCCAGGAAGGTGGGCGACACGAAGCCGCCCAGCGTGGCCGCGGCCCACACCGCCACGAAGAGGACGAAGAAGCCGACCCCCAGCATCCAGCGCGCCCGCGGGCTCACCGGCTCCAGCGGTGCCATGCCGCGCGCGCGGCGCGCCGGGCGCGGCGTGGCGATCGAAGAAGGCGATGGCTGCATCGCCGTGGAAGTCGCTTCCATCGTCCGTCCGCGCCTACTTGATGAAGGAGGCGTCGTAGGTGGCCTTCAGGTCTTCCGGGGCCTTGCGGATCACGCCGGCCTCCAGCAGGATCGGCACCGAGTCCTTCATGAACTGCTCGAGCTCGCCGGCGAAGAACTTCTGGTTGGCCGCCTTGTCCTGCCAGCGCAGGTACTTCGACGAGTTGGCGAAGGCCTCGCCGGTCTGCTTCACGGCCGAGCCCATGAGTTCGTTGGACTTGGCCGGGTCGGCCTTGATCATCTCCAGCGCCTCGAAGTACGAATTGGTCAGCGCCTGGGCCGCCTTGGCGTTGGCCTTCAGCCAGGTGGGTGCGCAGCCCACGGTGTCCATGACCATCGGGTAGTCGAGCGTGGTCGCGAGGATCTTGCCGGACTGCGGTGCGTTGCGCACCGTCGAGAGGTAGGGCTCGTAGGTCATGGCGGCGTCGTTCTGGCCGGCCACGAAGGCCTGGGCCGAGGCCTGCGGCGCGAGGGTGACGGTCTTCACGTCCTTCAGGCTCATGCCGTTCTTGCTCAGCATCCAGGCCAGGCCGAAAAAGGGCGCGGTGCCCGGCGCGTCGACGCCGATGGTCTTGCCCTTGAGCTCGGCGAAGGACTTGATGTCGTTGCGCACGGCGATGCCGTCGGCGCCGTAGGACTTGTCCATCTGGAAGATCTGCACGATCGGCACGCCGTTGGCGTTCCAGGCCACGTGCGTTTCCACCGTCGTGGCGGCGCACTGGATGGCGCCCGAAGCCAGGGCCAGGTGGCGGTCCTTCTGCGGGATCATCTTGATCTCCACGTCCAGGCCGTTCTTCTTGAAGATGCCGGCCTTGTCGGCCAGCGTGAGCGGTGCGAAGCCGGTCCAGCCGGACATGCCCAGCGCGATCTTGGTCTCCTGTGCGGCGGCGGAGCCGGCGGCACCGGCCAGACAGGCTGCGGCAGCGGCCAGGGATGCGATCTTGAAGAAGACGGTTTTGGCCATGCGGCTCTCCTGAATCAAAGGACGAAAAGTGATGGTTGGCGCCCCGCCGCGCGGACCCCGAGACGGATCCAGGCCGCGGTGGCGCAGTGTGTTTCGCTCATTTCAGCCTGTATATACAGGTTAACCCGCCGTGGCATCGCTTGCAAGCGAAGCGCCGGGCTTCCCACTTGGTGCATTGCGCATGGCCATGCACCAGAATGTTGTCTATACAGGACTGATCAGCGAATGGCGGCAAGGTCAGCAAGCGCCGTGCCAGCCGGGTGCGGCCACGGCCCGCCGCGGCGCAGCGGCGAGAATGTGCAGGTCACACTGCATCTCGCGCCGACCTGCTGGCCGAATCGGGCCGTTCGCCCGTCCCACCTGCGCCGGCAGCCACAAGAACCATGGCCATCGTGTCCCCCCCGCCCTCGTCCGCTTCCGCCGACCCGCTGCACATCCTGCACGAGGTCTTTGGCTATGCGGCCTTTCGCGGCCCGCAGGCGGAGATCGTCGGCCACGTGACCGACGGCGGCGACGCCCTGGTGCTCATGCCCACGGGCGGCGGCAAGTCGCTGTGCTACCAGGTGCCGGCCATCGCGCGCCAGCGGGCGGGCCACGGCGTGACGGTGGTGGTGTCGCCGCTGATCGCGCTGATGCACGACCAGGTGGGCGCGCTGCACGAGGCGGGTGTCGACGCGGCGTTCCTCAATTCCACGCTGGACTGGGCCGCAACGCAGGAGGTCGAGCGGCGCCTGGCACGTGCCGAGACGACGCTGCTGTATGCCGCGCCCGAGCGCGTGACGACCCCGCGCTTTCTGGAGCTCCTCGATGGGCTCGCGTCGCGCGGCAAGCTGAGCCTCTTCGCCATCGACGAGGCGCACTGCGTGAGCCAGTGGGGCCACGACTTCCGGCCCGAATACCGCCAGCTCGCGCTGCTGCACGAGCGCTACCCGCAGGTGCCGCGCATCGCGCTCACCGCCACGGCCGATGCGCTCACGCGCGCCGACATCGTCGAGCGGCTGCAACTGCAGGACGCCGGCCAGTTCGTCAGCAGCTTCGACCGTCCGAACATCCGCTACACCATCGTCGAGAAGAAGGACGCCACCACGCAGCTGCTGCGCTTCATCGAACGCGAGCACGAAGGCGACGCGGGCGTCGTGTACTGCCAGTCGCGCAAGCGCGTGGAGGAGGTGGCGCAGGCGCTGGTCGAGGCCGGCATCAACGCCCTGCCCTACCACGCCGGCCTCGACGCGGCCGTGCGGCAGAAGCACCAGGACCGCTTCCTGCGCGACGAAGGCATCGTGATGGTCGCCACCATCGCCTTCGGCATGGGCATCGACAAGCCCGACGTGCGCTTCGTCGCCCACCTGGACATGCCCAAGAACATCGAGGGCTACTACCAGGAGACCGGCCGCGCCGGCCGCGACGGCGAACCGGCGCAGGCCTGGATGGCCTACGGCCTGCAGGACGTGGTGAACCAGCGCCGCATGATCGACGAGAGCCCTGCCGGCGAGGAATTCAAGCAGGTCATGCGCGGCAAGCTCGACGCCCTGCTCGCGCTGGCCGAAGCGACCGACTGCCGGCGCGTGCGGCTGCTGGGCTACTTCGGCGAGCCCAGCACGGCCTGCGGGAACTGCGACAACTGCCTGAGCCCGCCCGATCTGTGGGACGGGACGGAAGCGGCGCAGATGTTGCTGTCGACCGTCTACTGGATCCGCAAGCAGCAGGGCATCGGCTATGGCGCCGGCCACATCATGGACGTGGTGCGCGGCAAGGACACGGAGAAGGTGCAGCAGAAGGGCCACGACGGCTTGTCGACCTTCGGCCGCGGCGCGCAGTACAGCGAGGTGCAGCTGCGCGGCGTGCTGCGCCAGCTGATCGCCATCGGCGCGCTGCATGTGGATGCGGAGAAGTTCAACACCCTGCAATTGACGGACGGCTCGCGCGCCGTGCTCAAAGGCGAGGTGCCGGTGCGGCTGCGCGCGTCGATCTCGGCGCCGCCGCCCAAGCGCACGCGCAGCCGCAGCGGCGGTTCGTCGTCGTCCGCCGGCAGCACGGCGCCCGCGGCCGCCGCGCTCGACACCACCGGCCAGGCCCGCTTCGCCGCCCTCAAGTCCTGGCGCGCCGAAGTGGCGAAGGCCCACAACCTGCCGGCCTACGTCATCTTCCACGACGCGACCCTCGCCGCCATCGCCGAGCGTGCACCCGCCACCCTGGCCGACCTGCAGGGCATCAGCGGGATCGGGGCGAGCAAGCTGGAGAAGTACGGCGAAGACGTGCTGCGCGTGTGCGGCGGCCTCTGAAGCAGCAACGGCGGGGCCACCCGCCGGTCAGGCGCCGTCATCTCTCCGAGCAGTCGCAGGGGCTCAGTGCACGAAGCCCATCGAGCGCGCCTCGCGCACCTCGGGCTTGATGCGGTGCTCGGCCTCGAGCTGGTCGAGGAATTCCTCGGGCGAGAAGGTGGCGGCCAGGATGTCGGTCTGGCGCTTGACGGCGGCGAAGTCGCCGGGACACAGCTGGTCCAGCCGTGCCAGGCGCGTGCGCAGTTCGGGCGTGAGCGCCGCGGCGTCGCCGGCCAGCGCCTCGGTGACGAACATGCGTTCGCGCTGCTCGGCGGTGAGCGGCATGAACTTGATCTTGAAGGTGAAGCGCCGCAGCGCGGCCTGGTCGAGCCGGTCGAGCAGGTTGGTGGTGCAGACGAACACGCCCTTGAAGCGCTCCATCCCCTGCAGCATCTCGTTGACCTCGGTCACTTCGTAGGTGCGTTGGGCGCCGCGGCGGTCCTGCAGGAAGGAGTCGGCCTCGTCGAGCAGCAGCACGGCCTTCTCGGCCTCAGCCTCGCGGAACATGGCGGCCATGTTCTGCTCGGTCTCGCCGACGTACTTGCTCATGAGGTCGCTGGCCTGCTTGATGATGAGCGGCCGGCCGATGCTCTTGGCGATGTGCTCGGCCAGCGCCGTCTTGCCGGTGCCGGGCGCGCCGTAGAAGCACAGCGTGCCGTGGCCGCGCGCCTTGAGCGCTTCGACGATGCGCGGGATCTCGAAACGGGTCTCGACATGGAGCATGTCAAGGTCCCAGGTGGTGACCTGCAGGCGCTCGTGGCGCGCGGCCTGGCCGGTGCCCAGGGCCTGGTCGGCGTTGCGCAGCTGGCGCTCGATCAGGGCCTCGGTCGACAGCGCGTCGCTGGCCGCCAGCCCGGCAAAGCGCACCGCGGTGCGGATCTGCGCCGGGGTGAGGCCCTTGCGCTCGGCCAGCTGGGCGGTGAAGGCCTCGGACACGGGCACGCCGGCCAGCGCCTTGCGCACGATCTGCTCGCGCGCGCCGGGCGGGGGTGACTTCAGTTCGAGGTGGTAGGCGAAGCGGCGGCGGAAGGCCGGGTCGATCTGCTCGATGCGGTTGGTGATCCACAGCGTCGGCACCGGGTTGGTCTCGAGGATCTGGTTGACCCAGGCCTTGCCGCTCACGCTGCCGCTGGGCGGCGCGGGAATCTGCTCGGCGCGTGCCATGAACTGCGCGGCCTCGGTGCTGATGGGCGGGAAGACGTCTTCCACCTCGTCGAAAAGCAGCGTGGCCTGGGCGCTGCCCTTGAGGAAGACCTGCGCGATCTGCAGCGAGCGATACCGGTCGCGGCCCGAGAGCGAATTGCCGTCGCGGTCGGCGTACTCGACCTCGAAGAGCTCCAGCCCCGCGGCCTGCGCGACCACCTTGGCCAGCTCGGTCTTGCCGGTGCCGGGCGGACCGTAGAGCAGCACGTTGACGCCGGGCTCCTTGCGCGCGATGGCGGCGCGCAGCAGGGTGACGAGCATCTGCGCGTCCTCGGCGACGAAGTCGAAGTCCTGCAGCGTCAGGCCGCTCTTGGCCGAGGGCCGCGTGAACACGGCCATCAGCTCGTTGTGGTCGCGGTACTCGCGCATCAGCACCGGCGGCAGCTTCTCGCTGACCTTCATCAGGTCGGCGAGGTCGGTGATGTTGTGCTCGGAGATGAGGTTCTCGACCAGGCCGATGCGCTCCAGCCGCGAGCCGGCGCGCAGCGCCTCGCCCACCTCGCTGGCGTTCACGCCGGCCACCTCGGCGATGGCGGCATAGGCCTCGGGCGCGTTGTTGACCTTGAACTCCACCAGCAGCGAACGCAGGTCGCGCTGGTAGCGTGCGAGCGTGCCGTACAGCAGCAACGCGCGCTCGGCCTTGTTCAGCTGCAGCAGGCCGGCCAGGGCATCGATGTTCTTCTCGACCAGCGTGGACTGCTTGCGCAGCGTGGTCGACAGCCAGTCGCGCGTGAGCGAGAGCACCGCCAGCAGGTCCTTGGGCTGGTCCTTGGCGTACTCGTCGAGGTAGAAGAAGAGCGTGCCTTCCTCGTACGGGCCGCGCCAGACGCCGTGACGCTCGAGCAGGGCGCGGTTGTCGAGGTGCTGGACGTCCTTCCACACCTCGTTGCCCGCGCAGCGGCGGCCCAGGAACTCGCGCAGGCGCTGCAGCGTCGACACCGGCCACACCAGGTGGCGCCCGGTGAGGGAGAGCAGGCCGTTGAGGTCGCGCCGCACGTTGAATTTCGGCCCCTGCTTGGCCGCGAGCGTGAGCACGAAGTGCGAGCACATGAGCTCGAGCACCGGGGCGTCCTTCAGGCCGGGCGACGGCAGCGCCTGGCCACGCGGCGAGGCGGTCAGCACATCGACACCGGAACGTTTTGCCATGGGGCAACCTCCAGAAGCTCAGGCGGGAAGAGAACGCGATGCCGCCGGGGAATGCAGCCGCGGGGAAGAAGTCCGGGCTGCGGCGGCGGGCACTTGCGACACGACCATAACGCAGAGTTTTGGGTTGTGGAAGACAGGACCAGAGGAAAAACCCTGAGCGTGGGAAGCGATCCACAATGGCGCCCATGGTTGCCATCGACGACATCGAACTCGCCGCCGTGCGCCTGCGCGGGCAGGTGCTGGACACGCCCTGCGTGGAATCGCGCACGCTTTCGCAGATCGTCGGTGCCCAGGTCTTCCTCAAATTCGAGAACCTGCAGTTCACCGCGTCCTTCAAGGAACGCGGCGCATGCAACAAGATGACCGAGCTGGCTGATGCGGGGCTGACGCCCGGCGCCGGCAACACGGAGGCCCCCCTGCGCGGCGTGGTGGCCATGTCGGCGGGCAACCACGCCCAGGGTGTGGCCTACCACGCGCAGCGGCTGGGCATTCCGGCGACCATCGTGATGCCGCGCTTCACGCCGGGCGTGAAGATCGAGCGCACGCGCGGCTTCGGTGCAAACGTGGTGCTGTTCGGCGATTCGCTGGAGGCGGCGCGCGGTCACGCCTACGAGCTGGCCGAGCGCGAGGGCCTGCGCTTCGTGCATCCCTACGACGACGACGCGGTGATCGCCGGCCAGGGCACCGTCGCGCTGGAGATGCTCGACGCGGTGCCCGACCTCGACACGCTCGTCGTCTCGGTGGGCGGCGGCGGCCTGATCGCGGGCATGGCCATCGCGGCGCGCGCGCGGCGGCCCGGCATCGAGATCGTGGGCGTGCAGACGGCGCGCTTCCCGGCCATGGTCAACGCCATCCAGGGCACGCAGCACCCGGGCGGCACCAGCACGATCGCCGAGGGCATCGCGGTGGGCACGCCGGGCGAGCGCAACCGCGAGATCGTCGCGCGGCTGGTCGACGACCTGCTGCTGGTCGACGAAGGCGACATCGAGCAGGCCGTGCTGATGCTGCTGGAGATCGAGAAGACGCTGGTCGAGGGCGCCGGCGCGGCCGGGCTGGCGGCGCTGATCCGCCACCCGGAGCGTTTTCGCGGCAAGCGCGTGGGGCTGGTGCTCTCGGGCGGCAACATCGATCCGCTGCTGCTGGCCGCCATCATCGAGCGCGGGATGGTGCGTGCCGGCCGGCTGGCGCGGCTGCAGGTCGGCGCGCGCGACGTGCCGGGCGTGCTGGCCCGCATCACGACGACCGTGGCCGAAGCGGGCGCCAACATCGACGAGGTTCACCACCAGCGCGCATTCACGATGCTGGCGGCGCAGAACGTCGACATCGAACTGGTTTTGCAGACGCGCGGGCGCGAGCACCTGGCCGCCGTCATCGACGCATTGCACCATGCGGGATTCCAGGCCGAGGAAAAACGCTGACAGGGCATCCGGAACCGGACTTGTAAAATCGGTCCAGTTTGTGAACCAGAGGTTTCGGATGTCCAACCCCACCCCCGTCGAGCCGGGCCACGCCGCCCGCGTCGAGCAGGATGCCGTCGAAGGCATCGTTCCCCTCATGCCCATCGTGCTGCCCCTGGCCGGCGGCGTGCTGATGCTGCTGCTGGCCTCGATCGCCATCTACATGGCTTGATCGCCTCGCGGGGCCCGTTCAGCCCCGCCCACTCCCGCGCTGGAAGACGTTTTCTCCAACGGCTCTCGCGGCCCCTCGACGGGGCCGAGTCCCGTTCGAAAAGACGATTTTTCAATCCAGGAGTTTTCCGATGAACGCACCCGTGGTGAAAGGGCTGGCCATCCAGGCCCCCGCCTACGTCAAGAGCCAGAAGCTGATCGCCTGGGTCGCCGAGATGGCGGCCCTGTGCAAGCCTGAACGCATCGAGTGGTGCGACGGCAGCCAGGCAGAGTACGAGCGCCTGTGCCAGCAGCTGGTCGACGCCGGCACCTTCAGGAAGCTCAACCCGGCCAAGCGGCCCGACTCCTACCTCGCCTGGTCCGACCCGAGCGACGTCGCACGCGTCGAAGACCGCACCTTCATCTGTTCCGCCAGGAAGGAAGACGCCGGCCCGACCAACAACTGGATGGCGCCGGCCGAGATGCGCGCCACGCTGCAGCCCCTGTTCGACGGCTGCATGAAGGGCCGCACCATGTACGTGGTGCCCTTCAGCATGGGCCCGCTGGGCTCGCCGATCGCGCACATCGGCGTCGAGCTGTCCGACAGCCCCTACGTCGCGGTCAACATGAAGATCATGACCCGCATGGGCCAGGCCGTGTACGAGGTGCTCGGCGCGGACGGCGAATTCGTGCCCTGCGTACACACCGTGGGCGCGCCGCTGGAGGCCGGCCAGAAGGATGTCGCCTGGCCCTGCAACACCACCAAGTACATCGTCCACTACCCCGAGACGCGCGAGATCTGGAGCTACGGCTCGGGCTACGGCGGCAACGCGCTGCTGGGCAAGAAGTGCTTCGCGCTGCGCATCGCCTCCAACATGGGCCGCGACGAAGGCTGGCTGGCCGAGCACATGCTCATCCTGGGCGTGACCAGCCCCGAAGGCAAGAAACACCACGTGGCCGCGGCCTTTCCCAGCGCCTGCGGCAAGACCAACTTCTCGATGCTGGTGCCGCCGGCCGGCTTCGACGGCTGGAAGGTCACGACCATCGGCGACGACATCGCCTGGATCAAGCCGCAGGCCGACGGTTCGCTGCGTGCCATCAACCCCGAGGCGGGTTACTTCGGCGTGGCGCCGGGCACCAACTACAAGACCAACCCCAACTGCATGGCCAGTCTCGACAAGGGCGTGATCTTCACCAACGTCGCGCTGACCGACGATGGCGACGTGTGGTGGGAAGGCATGGAAGCGGATGCGCCCAACAAGGCACTGCCCGCCCACCTGATCGACTGGCAGGGCAAGGACTGGACGCCGCAGATCGCGCGCGAGACCGGCGCCAAGGCCGCGCACCCGAACGCCCGCTTCACCGTGGCCGCCACCAACAACCCGGCGCTGGACGAGGCCTGGGACGATCCCAAGGGCGTGAAGATCGACGCCTTCATCTTCGGTGGCCGCCGCTCCACCACCGTGCCGCTGGTGACCGAGGCGCGCAACTGGGTCGAGGGCGTGTACATGGCCGCCACCATGGGCAGCGAGACGACCGCCGCCGCCGCCGGCCAGCAGGGCATCGTGCGCCGCGACCCCTTCGCCATGCTGCCGTTCATGGGCTACAACATGAGCGACTACTTCCAGCACTGGCTCACGCTGGGCAGGAAGCTGCAGGCCTCCGGCGCCAAGCTGCCGAAGATCTACACGACCAACTGGTTCCGCAAGGGCGAGGACGGCAAGTTCGTGTGGCCCGGCTACGGCGAGAACATGCGCGTGCTCAAGTGGATGATCGACCGCGTCGAGGGCCGCGGCCAGGGCACCGAGCACGTCTTCGGCGTGAGCCCGCGCTACGAAGACCTCAACTGGACCGGCCTGGACTTCAGCCCCGCACAGTTCGCCACGGTGACGAGCATCGACAAGGCCGCCTGGCAGGCCGAGTTGAAGCTGCATGCCGAGCTGTTCGAGCAGCTGGCGCACCACCTGCCCCAGGAGTTGCCGGCCACCAAGGCGGCCATCGAGGAACGGCTCGCCGCCTGACCGGCCCGTCGCGCCCAAAGAAAAAGCCGCCCGAGGGCGGCTTTTTCTTTGGGCCGTGCTGCCCGCACGGGCGGGCGGCGGCGGCTCAGTAGTAGCGCGCGCTGTTCATGCGGCGCATCGCTTCGTACAGCGTGGGCATGCGCACGTCCTGCGAGCGGCGGGCGGCGGCATCGACCGCGGCCGAAGGCGTCGAGCCGACGCGCACGACCAGGTCGTCCTGGCCTTGCTGGCGGGTCATGGCGGCGCGCAGGTCGTTCATGACGCGCGGATCGCTTTGCGCCGTGGCCAGGAACTGGGCGTCGGCACGGGCCGCGGCCATGCGGCGCTCGACGGCCTTCCAGCCGACCAGGGCACGGGCGGCCAGGGAGCGGGCGGCGCCCGAGAACATCGCGAGGGCGAAGAACGCGACAGCCCAGAGCACCATCCAGGCGGCGAGCAGGCTGCCGTCGGTCCATTCCGAGACGAACTTGTCGGCAACGGCCAGAAGGGCTGCCAGCACGGCGGCGAGCAGCACGGCCGCCAGGCCGCGGGTACCGTCGTTGCCTTGACGGCTTTCGCGCACATAGTCCATCAATGCCTCGGCGCGGCGCACGCCGGGATGGGACGCAGGTTGGTCAACGTGGACAAAGGTGGTCATGGTGTATCCCTCCAGTGGGATGAGTTGGCCGAAGCCGATGAGGGAATATTAGGGTTTGCCCTAGTAACTTTCAAATTTATATTGCTGATGCTTGTCATTCGCCGCCGTGATAGACGTCAATTTCCGCACACTCGATCTCAACCTCCTGCGCGTCTTCGACGAGGTGATGGCCGAACGCAGCCTCACGCGGGCCGCCCGCAACCTCGCCATCACCCAACCCGCAGTGAGCAATGCACTGCGTCGCCTGCGCGGCGCGCTCGGGGACGAACTGGTGCGCCGGGCCGGCGCCGGCGTGGAGCCCACGCCGCGCGCGCTCAGCCTGTGGCCCGTGGTGCGCGATGCGCTGCGCCAGCTCGAGCACTCGCTGGTGCCGGCCAGCTTCGAACCGTTGCATGCCGACAACAGCTTCGTGCTGGCGATGGCCGACGCGACCGCGTCCGAGGTGATTCCCGGCGCCGTCCGCATCCTGGAAGCCGAGGCGCCGGGCATTTCGCTGCGCGTCGTGCCTCTGACCACCCGGGACCCTCGGCGGCTGCTGGAGGACGAAGCCGCCGACGTGGCACTGGGCTACTTCCCGGCCGTGATGACCGACCTGACCGGCCGCGCCCAGGCGGGCGAGGCGATGGCCTTCGAATCGCACCGGCTCTATGTCGGCCAGTACGTGTGTGTGATGCGCAGCGGGCACCCGCTGGCGCAGGGCGTGCTGTCGCTCGACGCCTTCTGCCAGGCGCGTCATCTGCTGGTGAGCTTCTCGGGGCGGCCGTGGGGCTTCGTCGACGAGGCGCTGGGCGCGCTCGGGCGCGAACGCCGCATCGTGCTGACGGTGAACCAGTTCTTCACCGCGGGGCGGGTGGTCGCGAATTCCGACCTGCTCACCGTCCTGCCGAGGCACTTCGTGAACACGACGGGCATGGCCGAATCGCTGGCCGTTCGGGAATTGCCGCTGAACCTGCCCCTGGTGCATGTCGATGCACTCTGGCATCGGCGCACCCATGGCTCGCCGGCCCATGCCTGGCTGAGGGATACGCTGGTGCGTGCGGCCAGCGACGCGTTCGCGCGGTCGCTGCGTGAGTATGCGCTACCTTACGGCTGATGCCTTGCCAGCCGGGGCGACGCGGATCGAGCCAAGCTCGGGCGGGAAGGTCCGCTCAGCGGACGACGCGCAGCCAGGCCGAGGCGGCTTCGCGCAGTTCCTGCGCGTGGTGGGGGTCGAACCCGGCGCGGGCTTCGGCGCTTTCGAGCAGGGCCGCGGCGGGGCTGACGGGGGCCTGGACCTGCTGCGTACGGATGGAACGGACCCAATGGGTGAACGTGTTGAACATGATGGTGCGCGGCATTCGGACCGCGCGGTGGTAACGATGAAAGAAGAATAAGGGTTTCCCCTAGTTTTTCCAGCCCCCCTCCGATGCATGACGTGCATATGGTGCGGGATATGCCGACATGGGGCGTGCGAAGGTTGGCAGCCCGGCGCTCCTGTCCCGGCCTTCCTACACTGGGCAGGCCATGAAGATCCAGCTGCTGTCGGACCTGCACCTCGAGACCCACCCGCATTTCATGCCCGTGCCCGCGCCGGGCGCCGACCTGCTGGTGCTGGCCGGCGACATCGGCTCGTACCAGCAGGGCTCCCGGCTGGAAGGCACCGATTTCGGGCTGGGCCGCTTCTCGCCGCGCAACGGGTGGCCCACGCCGGTGCTGTACGTACCGGGCAACCACGAGTACGACAACGATGACTTCGACGCCGTGCATGCGCGCCTGCAGGCGCAGTGCGAAGCGCTGGACATCGGCTGGCTGGAGCGCGAAGCGCGCGTGATCGACGGCATCCGCTTCGTCGGCACCACGCTGTGGGCCGATTTCGACGCATTGATCGAGCCCCGCGACCCGCCCGCCGAGCGCGAACGCAAGCGCGGCAAGGCGATGCGGGCGGCCAACCACTACCTGGCCCACGCGGCGACGACGCGGCACGGCCGGCCGTTCATGGCCGAGGAACTGCGCGACGAATCGCTGTCGAGCCAGGCCTGGCTTCGCGAGACGCTGGCCTGCCCCTTCGAAGGCCCCACGGTGGCGATCACTCACTTCGCGCCAACATTGGCCAGCGCCGACCCGCGCTACGGCCTCACCCCGGGCACCGCGGGCTTCTGCAACGCGCTCGACGCGTTGCTGCCCCTGGCCGACCTGTGGCTGCATGGCCACCTGCACCGCGCCTTCGACTACGTGAAGGACGGCTGCCGCGTGGTGGCGAACCCGCTGGGCTACGCCAGCAAGGGCGAGCAGGACGGCTTCCGGCCCGGCCTGCTGATCGAGGTCCCGGCCTCGACGACGGCCTAGCGGGCGGCCAGGCCGTCGAAACAGGTGCTCAGCACCAGCTCGACGATCCGCTCGTCGCTGTGCTGGCCGCCGGCCTTCAGGAATTCCAGGACCGGGTCGCAGGCCCGCGCATACAGGGTGTAGAGCACGGCGATCGGCGGCAGCGCCGGATTGATGGCGCCCTCGGCCTGCGCCGCCTGGATCCATCCGCCCAGCCGGTCGCTGACGGCGATCAGCCGGTCGAGGTAGCCGCGGTTGGCCATCAGCGCGGCGCGCAGGCTGGAGTTCTGGCTCGGCAGCGACGGCATCTCGCCCGCCAGTTGCACCTGCAGGGCCCAGCGCACCACGGCGCGCAGCTGGTCGATCGGGCGGGCATCGGCCGGGAGCGCGGCCAGCATGTCCTGCGTGCGCTGCATGATGCGCACCATCGCTGCGGCGGCCAGGTCTTCCTTGCTGGGAAAGTGCTTGTAGAGGCTGGCCTTGGCGATGCCGACCGCGGCAGCGACCTCGTCCACCGTCATGGCGTCGAAGCCTTTTTCGGCCAGCAGGCGGTTCACCGTTTGCACGATCGCCTCCTCGCGCGCCTGCAGCATCTGGGCCTTGAAGGAGGGCTTGGCGGGCGGGGCGATCACGGACATGCGGCCATTCTAGGCTTGTGCGTCGCGAATTGGACGCGGCGGCTGTAGGAAGACGAGACGGTCACAAGCGAAACTGCATCGTCCACCCGCCGCGGCGCGCTTCGCTCCGGTTCGCTGCCCGTGCCGAACCGGCGCGGGCTCGTGGTCGACCGACCCGATCTACAGCAGGTCCTCGCCGACGATGGGCAGCAAGAGCCAGTTCTTGAAGCGCAGCCAGAGGAACTGGCCCGGGATGTCCTCGTGCACGATGTCGCCGCCCTGGTCGTCGACTTCGAGCCATTGCGCGCGCCGGCCATCGGGAGACAGCCGCAGCCGGTAGCCGAGCTGGTCGCGCCGCTGGGAGATCACGCTGTAGTAGTCGCCCACCATCGCCGGGCTGTCGATGAGCATGCCCGACTCGGTGTTGACCGCCGCCGAGCGGTGGTCCAGGTTCATCGAGCCGACGAAGATGCGTTGCTCGTCGATGAGCGCGAATTTCGCATGAAGCCGGCTGATCGACTTGCCGAAGTTGCCGAAGCGCCCGGAGCGCGCCGTGAACTCCGGCGCGATCTCGTACAGGATCACCCCCGCGCGCAGCATGTCGACCCGGTAGCGCTCGTAGCCGGCATAGGCCAGCGGCTCGTCGGTCGCGCCCAGCGAGTTGGTCACGACGACCGTCTTCACGCCTTGCGCGCGGCCCTGGCGGATCATCTCCAGCCCCATGGGCCCGGGAATGAAATACGGCGAGATGATGCGCACGTTCTGCCGCGCGCCGGCGATGGCCCACAGCGCGTACTGCGACACGCTGTCGGCAAAGGCGGCCTCGGCATTGCGGCCGATCTTCTCGGGATCGTCGGCATAGAAGCGGGCCGGCGCCCAGTAGCGCTTCATCTGGCCCATGACCAGCTCCTGCCCCACTGGCGGCTGGCCCAGCGAGTCGCGCGGCTGGATCGGCACGTCGGGCCGGGCCTCGCGCGCCAGCGCGTCGAAGCGCGCCTGCGCTTCGGCCGGCGACAGCCGCTGGGGCACCACGTGCCGGATCGGCCAGCTGTGCTCGCTGTTCCAGTAGCGGTCGAAGGCGGCCGACATCTCCTTGACCACCGGGCCGTTGCTCACCACGTCCATGTCGATGAAGTTGGCCGAGGTGCTGCGCATGAAGTATTCGTTGGCGATGTTGCGTCCGCCGGTCACCGCGAAGCTGTTGTCCGCCAGCAGCATCTTGTTGTGCATGCGGTGGTTGATGCGGCGGAACTCGTGCGCCGAGAAGATCAGCCGCGTGGCCAGCGAGCCGGCGCGCGAGGGCAGCGGGTTGAACAGCCGCACCTCGACGTTGGGGAAGGCGTCGAGCGCCGAGAACAGCTCGTCCTCGCCGGCGGTGTAGAGGTCGTCCACCAGCAGCCGCACGCGCACGCCGCGCTCGGCCGCGTCGCGCAGCTCGCGCAGCAGCAGCAGCCCCACGTCGTCGTTGGCGATGTGGTAGTACTGCACGTCGAGGGTGTTCTCGGCATTGCGCGCGAGCGAGATGCGGGCGTCGAAGGCAAAGGCGGCGTCGGGCAGCAGCCGGAAGGCCGACAGCGGCCCGTCGCGCCCCACGGGCGTCTGCGGCGCGTCGGCGCGCGACAGCTTGCCCAGCGTGGTCTGCCCGACGTCGGCCACCGCACGGCTCTCGTCGCGCGCCTGTGGCGGCGGCAGCGAGGCGCAGCCGGTGACCAGCCCGGCGGCGATCAACAGGATCAGGCGCCAGAAGCGCGGGGACAGGGCGGACAGGAAGAGCATGCGCTCCGAAATGTAGTGGGAATGCGCGGCCCGCGTCGCCGCGCGCCCGCCAGCCCGGCGCTTCTATGATCGGCCGCCCCCTGCTTCGCCCGCCCTCATGCTCAACGGCCTCTGGCTCGCCTTCTTCCTCGTCGCCGCCGTCGCCGGTTTCGGCCGCTGGCTGGTCGGTGGCGACGCATCGGCCTTCGCCGCCATGGTCGAGGCGCTGTTCGCCATGGCCAAGCTCTCGGTCGAGGTGATGGTGCTGCTCTTCGGCACGCTCACGCTGTGGCTGGGTTTTCTTCGCATCGCCGAGCGCGCCGGGCTGGTGGCCGCGCTCGCGCGCCTGCTGGGGCCGCTCTTCGCACGGCTGATGCCCGAGGTGCCGCGCGGGCACCCGGCGCTGGGCCTGATCACGATGAACTTCGCGGCCAACGCGCTGGGGCTGGACAACGCCGCCACGCCGATCGGGCTGAAGGCGATGCGCGAGCTGCAGACGCTCAATCCGCGGCCCGAGGAGGCAACGAACGCGCAAATCCTTTTCCTGGTGCTCAACACCGGTTCGCTGACGCTGCTGCCGGTGAGCATCTTCATGTACCGCGCGCAGCAGGGCGCGGCCGACCCCACGCTGGTGTTCCTGCCCATCCTCATCGCCACGGCGGTGTCGGCGCTGGTCGCGCTGCTCACGGTGGCGGTGGTGCAGCGGCTCAAGATCTGGGACCCGGTGGTGCTGGCCTGGCTGCTGCCCATGGCGGCGGCGCTGGGCGGCTTCATGCTGCTGCTGGGCACGCTGTCGGCGGCCGCGCTGGCGGCACTGTCGTCGCTGCTGGGGAACCTGGTGCTGTTCGGCATCGTGGTCCTGTTCCTCGTCGCGGGCGCCATCCGGCGGGTGCCTGTATACGAGGCGTTTGTCGAAGGCGCGAAGGAAGGCTTCGAGGTGGCGAAGAACCTGCTGCCCTACCTGGTGGCGATGCTGTGCGCCATCGGCGTGCTGCGGGCCTCGGGCGCGCTGGACGCGGCGCTGGACGGCATCCGCTGGCTGGTCGGCTTGACGGGGTGGGACACGCGCTTCGTCGACGCACTGCCCACCGGCCTGGTCAAGCCCTTCTCGGGCAGTGCGGCGCGCGCGATGCTGATCGAGACGATGAAGAGCCACGGGGTGGACAGCTTCCCGGCCCTCACGGCCGCGGTGATCCAGGGCAGCACCGAGACCACCTTCTACGTGCTGGCCGTGTACTTCGGCGCGGTGGGCATCCAGCGGGCGCGGCATGCGGTCGGATGCGCGCTGTTCGCCGACCTGGTGGGCGTGGTGGCGGCGATCGCGGTGAGCTACTGGTTCTTCGGCTGATCGCTATGTTGTGATGGGTCGGGCCGGCTGGGGGTGCCGGGCGATTGCACCTTGGTTGGTTGGGCTGCGTGGGCTCATGGGCTCAGGGGCTGGGCGGCACCACCGGTGTGGGCATGAACCCGGCCGGCGGCGCCGGTATGCGTTCTCCGGCGCAGGCTCGCGCTGACTGTCGTGCGGTACTACGGATGTGCTCGCCTGGAATCGACGCGCTTTGGGCACTGCACGGCGCCGCGAATGGCGCCTGCGCCCGCACACCGGCACCACCGGCCTGGACGGTGGGGGTGATCGGCCGGCATCCTTCCCCACCCGTTCGGGCTGAGCTTGTCGAAGCCCTGCGCAGCGCTTCGACAAGCTCAGCGCGAACGGGGATGGGGCATCAAACAGCCAGGGAAGTGAAGCGCAACGGTTCAGGGCGGTGGTCGTGGGCCTGCGGGCGCAGGCGCCATTCGCGGCGCCGTGCAGTCCCCCAAGCACGTCGATGGACAGCGAGCACACAGCCCGCACGACAAGCCAGTCAGCGCGAGCCTGCGCCGGAGAACGCAGGCCCGCGGCCGCCGCCAGCGCCCCCACCCGTCGTGCCGGCCAAACCCCTACAGCGCCGGAATCAGTCCCCGATGAAAGCCCCCCAAGAAAGCCAGAGCAGGCAACGAACGTGACGAACTCGATCTCACCGCCTGCAACCGCAATGACCGCCGACCCACCCCCGCATCCGCCCCCCGAAAGCCCGCGCGACAGTGAAGCCGCACCCCCTTCCGCCAGAATGCGGCTTTGCGTCGCCTTCCAAGCTCCCCAGTGACTCCTCCCCGCCGCGCGCAGGCGCCCTCCTTCTCGACCGCCGAGTTCCGCGCGGCGCTGGGCATGTTCGCCACGGGCGTGACCATCGTGACCGCACGCGGCGCCGACGGCACGCGCATCGGGCTCACCGCCAACTCGTTCAACTCGGTCTCCCTCGAGCCACCGCTCGTGCTCTGGAGCCTGGCGCGCGCCTCCGGCTCGATGCCCACCCTGGGCACCGGCTCGCACTACGCCATCAACGTGCTGGCCGCCGACCAGAAAGAGCTGGCCGAACGCTTCGCGCGCCGCTCTGCCGACCGCTTCCAAGGCGTCGACTTCACCGACGGCGTGGCCGGCGCGCCGCTGCTCGCCGGCGCGGTGGCGGTGTTCGAATGCTTCAACCGCAGCCGCTACGAGGAAGGCGACCACGTCATCTTCGTCGGCGAGGTGGAGCGCTGCACCCACCGCGCCGGCGTGCCCCCGCTGCTCTTCCACGGCGGGCATTTCTATACCGAGCATCCGCTCTGAACCACCCATGACCGAACGCATCGCCCTGCCCCCGCTGCACACCTTGGCGCACGACGTGGCGGTGCTGCTCAAGGCGCGGCGCGAAACCGTCGCGGTGGCCGAGTCCTCGGCCGGCGGCCTCGTCTCTGCGGCGCTGCTCGCCGTGCCCGGTGCGTCGGCGTACTTCCTGGGCGGTGCCGTCGTCTATTCGCGCCGCGCGGGCAAGGCGCTGATGGGACTGACGCCCGCCGACATGGAGGGCATGCGCGCCGAGACCGAGCCCTACGCCCGCATGATGGCCGCGCGCGTGCGCGACATGCACCGTGCCACGTGGGGCCTGTGTGAGAGCGGTGCAGCCGGCCCGTCGGGCAGCCCTTATGGCGATCCGCCGGGCCACGTGTGCATCGCCGTCGCGGGCGCCGACACGCACAGCCGCGTGACGGCCACCGGCGAGGCCGAGCGTCCCGTGAACATGGACCTCTTCGCGCGCGAGCTGCTCACGCTCTTCGCTCAGGTGCTGCGGGACGACACCGCAGCCTGAGGCCCGCCGGCCTTCAGCCCGGGCACCGCCACAGCCGCACCACCGGGTCGAGGCGCCTGGCGCCAGCGCTCAGCGCTTCGTCGTGCCGTAGGTCGCCTCGAAGCGCGACTGCAGGTACGCCTGCGTCGTCACCGGCGCGTGGCGCGGCGCTTCGCCGGGCGGCACGCAGCTCGGGATCGCGCTGACCAGTGCGTCCGGATTGGGGTCGAGGAAGAGCGCGATCGAGTAGCGCTCGCGCGCCGGTCGCAGCACCCGGTGCGGCGTCGACAGGTACACGTCGTTGGTCCAGCGCATGAGGCAGTCGCCGATGTTGCACACGAAGGCGCCCGGCAGCGGCGGCACGTCGATCCACTGCTCCCGCCCGCGGCCCTGAACCTGCAGCCCCGAGACACCATCGGTCGCCAGCAGCGTGACGTTGCCGTAGTCGGTGTGGGCGCCTGCCCCGATGCCACCGTTCTTGCCGTCGTCGTTCGCGGCATCCGCGCCCGCCGGGTAGTGCAGCAGGCGCAGCGTGGCCAGGGGCCGGTCGATCTTGTCGTCGAAGAAGTCCTCGGCCAGGCCGAGGTCGAGCGCGAAGGCGTGGTGCAGGCGGCGCGCCGCCGCCAGCGTGGCGTCGAAGTACGCCTGCACCTGCTCGCGCCACCCGGGCAGCGTTGGCCAGGCGTTGGGCGGGCGCGTGGCCTCGTCGGTCCAGATCAGGTTGAAGGCCTCTTTCTGGTCGGCGCCGCGGTGTTCGTCCAGCGCCTCCACGCCCGTGCCCACGTAGCCGCGGTTGTGGCTCAGGCTCGCATAGGCCAACGCCTGCTTGGCGGCCATCGGCTGGGCAAAGAAGGCGGCGCTGGCCGCGAAGGTGTCGTGCACGCGGCCTGGGGGCACGCCGTGGCCGGTGATGGCGAAGAAACCGATGTCGCGGCAGGCGGCGCCGACTTGCGCCGCGACGGCGCGGCGCGCGGCAGCATCGTCGCCCGAGAGGGGCGACACGTCGATGAGGGGAATGGTGTCGGGCATGGATGCGGTACGGGTTGCAATCAGCGCGCCAGCGCCAGCCGGTAGCGGAAGGTGTCGGCACGGTACACCGCCGTTTCGGCATGGACGGGTTCGCCGGCATCGCTGTAGACGATGCGCTGCACCTCCAGCACCGGTGCGCCGGCTTCGATCTGCAGCAGCTTCGCGTCGGCCGGGCGGGCCACGCCGGCGCCGATCTCGAGCTCGGCGCGGCCGATGGCCAGGCCCCCTTCGTGCTCGAAGACTTCGATCAGGTCGCGGCGCGAGAAGTCCACGCGGCCCAGCTTCTCGCCCAGCGCCGGGCGCAGCCAGGAGGTGTTGACCGACAGGGGCTCGCGCTCCAGGTAGCGCAGCGTCTGCAACTGGTAGACCGGCGCGCCGGTGCGCAATTGCAGCTGAGCGGCCACGGCGGCCGTCGCCTTCACCTGCCGCCAGGCCAGGCGCCGGTTGCTCACCGTGCCGGCCTCGCTGCCCAGCGCCTCGTGCAGGCCCTGCAGCCGGTTGAGGCTCTGCGATGCCTTGGAATGGGACACGAACGCCCCCTTTCCGTGCAGCTTGACGATCAGCCCGTCGGCCTGCAGCGCCGCCAGCGCCTGCCGCACGGTGATGCGGCTGACGCCGTGCTCGGCCTGCATCTCGGATTCGGAAGCCAGCTTGTCCCCGGGGCGCAGGCGCCCTTCGAGGATGTCCGCGCGCAGCGCATCGCGCAGCCGCGCATGCAGCGATTGCGGCAGATCAGCCATGCGCAGGCCCGCCCACCATGCTGGCATGGCGTTTGCATAGCTTGTTATAACTTGTCATAACGAGTAGATTCTCGCACCGTCCGGGTGCTTCCTTCTTTGTCCGTCCGTCCAACCGTTCGAGGAAACCTGCCATGCCCCGCTTCCATCTCCTGCCTTCGTCGTCGCGCCGCGCCCTGGCTGCCGCGCTCGCTGCCAGCCTCGCGCTGGGCCTTGCCGCGCCGGCTGCCGTCGCGCAGTCCTATCCGGCCAAGCCGATCACTTTGATTGTGCCGTTCGCGGCCGGCGGCGGCGTCGATGCCACCGCGCGGCTGGTCAACACCAAGCTGGGCGAGGTGCTCAAGCAGCCGGTGGTGATCGACAACGTGGCGGGCGCGGCCGGCACCATCGGCACGCAGAAGGCGGCGCGCTCGGCCGCCGACGGCTACACCCTGCTCTTCGCCGTGGCCAGCCCGCTCAACGTGGCGCCGCTGGTTGCGCCCGCGGCCGTGCGCTACGACACCTTCAAGGACTTCGCGCCCATCGCCACCATCGGCGTCTCGCCCTTCGTGCTGATCGGCAAGAGCAGCCTGCCGGCCGCCAACATGGCCGAGCTGATCGCGCTGGCCAAGAAGGAGCCGGGCAAGCTGAACTTCGGCACCGACGGCGTGGGCACCTCGCTGCACGTCACGGCCGAGCTGATCAAGCAGCGCGCCGCCATGGACATCGTGCACGTGCCCTACAAGTCCGGCCCGCAGGTGCTGACCGACGTCGCCGGCGGCCAGCTCGACCTGGCGGTGCTGCCGCTGTCGCTGGCCCAGCCCTTCATCAAGGACGGCAAGGTCAAGGCCTTCGGCGTGACCTCGAAGCAGCGCGCGGCCATCGCACCCAACGTGCCGGCGCTGGCCGAGACCGCGGCGCTGAAGGACTTCGAGGTCGACTCCTGGCTTGGCATCCTGGCGCCCGCCGGCGTGCCCGCGCCGGTCGCGCAGCAGCTCATGCAGGCCGTCGAGACGACCATGAAGGACCCCGAGGTCGTGCGCCGCCTGGGCGAGATCGCGGTGCGCCCGGTGGTGATGACCGGCCCCGCCTTCGCCGACTACCTGGCCAAGGAACGCCGCACCGTCCAGGACGTGGTGACCAAGGCCAACATCAAGGCCGAGTAAGGCCTGCCGCTCCCACCGCCGATGGCCCTGCTCGCCCACGCCTGGATCCTGCTGCCCGCGGTGCTGCTCGCCGGCGGGCTGATCGGCGCGACCGGCATTGGCGGCGTGCTGCTGGTGCCGGTGCTCACGCGCTTCGGCGACGTGCCGGCGCCGCAGGCCATCGCGGCCGCCTCGCTGGCCTTCGCGCTGCCGGCGCTGGTCGCGCTGCGGCCCCTGGCGTGCGAGCCGGCGCTGGCGCGGCGCACGCTGCCGCTGCTGGCCGGTGCGCTGGCCGGCGCCGCCGGCGGCGCCCTGCTGGTGCGGTCGCTGCCCCCGGGCGTCCTGCTGGGCGGGGTGACGGCGCTGGTGCTCTTTGCCGGGGTGCGCGGCTTCATGGCGCAGGATCGGCATGCGGAGCCCGCGCCGCTGCTGTCGGCACCGGTGCTCGCGGGGCTGGGCCTGCTGGTGGGCATCGGCTCCGCGCTCACCGGCACGGGCGGGCCGGTGCTGCTGCTGCCGCTGCTGATGCTGTGCCGCCAGCGCGTGGACTTCGCGGTGATCGCGGCGCAGGCCGTGCAACTGCCGGTGGCGCTGACCAGCAGCGCCGTGCATGCGGCCGCCCACCGGCTCGACTGGGGCCTGGCCGCCGCCTGCGGCGTGTTGATGCTGCTCGGCTCGCTGGCCGGCCAGCGCCTGGCGCGCGGCCTGGACCGGCAGCGGCTGCAGCGCTTCGTGAGCGGCCTGCTGTTGCTGGTGGGGGCCTGGTTTGTCTATCTGCTCTTCGCCTAGGGTGACTCCCATGCTTTCATCGTCCGACCTCATCCCCGCCGACGGCGGCCCGCTGCTGCTGGCCCCCGAATGGCTGATGCGCCCCGACGGCGCACAGCGCGGCTGGGCCGCGGCCGTTCAGGGCGGTCGCTTCACCCACGTCGGCCCGCGCGACGAGGTGCTGGCCACGCACCGGGGCCGCACGGTCGTCGAGCTGCCCCAGCACGTGCTCATGCCCGGTCTCGTCGACACGCACACGCACCTCACGCAGGCCTTCGGCAAGTCGCTCGCCTTCGGCGAACCGTCCGAGATCTTCAAGCGCATCTGGGTGCCGATGGAGGGCGTGCTGGACACGCACGCGGCCTACCTCTCGGCCAAGCTCGCGGCGTGGGAGTCGCTGCGCGGCGGCTTCACCACGGTGGTCGATGCGGGCACGCGCTCCGAGGAAGGGCTGGCCGGCGTGGCGCAGGCCGCGCGCGACACCGGCATCCGCTGCGTGCTGGGCCTGATCTGCAACGACGCCGGCAACGCCGACGGCGAGGCCGGGGTGCGCCGCATCCTCGAGCGTGCCGCCGGCTTCCTGGCCGAGTTCGAGCACGACCCGCTGGTGCACCCCTCGCTCGCCATCTCCATCCCCGAGGCCGCGAGCGACCGCATGCTGCACGACGTGGCCGCGCTCACGCGCGAGGCCGGCCGGCGCTTCCAGACCCATGTGAACGAGCACCTTGCCGCCGTGGAGCGGTCCCTGGTGGCGCGCGGGCTGCGGCCCATCGAGCTGCTGCACGCGGTGGGCGCGCTCAACGACAGCGCCCTGCTCGCGCATGCCACGCTGCTCACGCACCGCGAGTTCGGCCTGCTGCGGGACAGCGGCGCCGCCGTCGCCTACAACCCGGTCGCCAGCGCCTGGAAGGGCAACGCCGTGCTCGACGCCGGCATGCTGCAGCTGCTGGGCGTGCCCTTCGGCCTGGGCACCGACGGCACGCGCGCCGACGGCCTGCGGCTGATGGACGCCGCCGAGACCGCGCAGCGCCTCACGCACGGCCTGGCGAACGGCGACTCGTCCTGCGGCGGCGGCTGGACCTGGCTGGACCACGGCACGCACCGCGGTGCCGAGGCCGCCGGGCTGGGCGCGCTCACCGGCCGCATCGAGGCCGGCCTGGCGGCCGACTTCCTGCTGCTGGACCTGGACACGCCCGAGTTCCTGCCCAGCTGGGACCTGAGCTGGGAGCTGGTGCGATTCGGCAACCGCGACCAGATCCGTGCCGTGTTCGTGAACGGCGCGCTGCGCCTGTGGCAGGGCTGGCCGGTGGACTGGGACGCCCGCGCGCTGATGCGCGAGGTCGCCGAGGTGGCCCGGCGCGACGTGGCGCGTGCGCCGCTGCAGCGCGTGCATGCCACCGCCGACGCCCACCGCGCGCTGGCCCGCACGCCGGCCGACGCCGTGCAAGCGGGAGACTGACAGGCCGGCTGCGGCTTCGCCTATCGATGTGTGCGCGACAGCCGCCATGCTGTGGGCATGGCAGCCAAGGAGTCGCCCATGTCCGAGTCATCAAGAACGAACCCTGCGCCGCACCGCGACCAGGCGGCCGGGGCCCTGTCCCACCGTCTGCGCATCGGCACCATCGCCTTCGCCCTCGGCATCGCGGCCCTGGGCACCGCCTGGGAGGCGCGCGCCCAGGTGCCCGACGACAAGGGCCGCGGCAACGAGACGCTGCGCGCCGGCGTGCGCGACAGCGACCGCCTGTTCATCCGCACCACCGCCGGCTCGCTGATCCGCGAGCGCCAGCTCGGCGCTCTGATGCGCAAGCAGGCCTCCACGCCAGCGATGCGCGGGCTCGGCACGAAGCTGAGCGAGCAATCCAACCGGCTCTACCGCGAACTCAGCGACATCGCCAGGCGCGAGAAGACAGAGATCCCGCTCGACATGGTCGACGAGTCGCATGCGAAGCTGCAGCGGCTCGCGACGCTGCGCGGCGCCGAGTTCGACCGCGGAGCGCGCGAGATGGTGATGGAATCGCTCGCGCAGGAGATCAAGGCCTTCGAGTCGGCCGCCGACAAGACCGACAACGGCTTCGTGCGCAACTGGACGGCGAAGGCGTTGGGCCAGCGCCGCGCGCTGCTAGACGAGTTCCGGCGCGCCGGCCCGCGCTGACGCGCAGGAGGAAGCCGTTCGAGCGTCGATGGCACTGAATGCCATCGGCCTCAGGCCGTGGGTCGCGTGCCGATCAGCACCGGTTGGTAGAAAGCGCCGTCCAGCCTGCGCGTGTGCACGAAGCCGGCCTCGCGCATCAGCGCCAGCAGGCGATCGGTCGTGATCGCGTAGTAGCGCGAACGCAGGACGCGCGTGCCGACCTCGTGCGTGTCGAGGTCTTCCTCCACCGCGAAGAAGCTGAAGTCGTAGTGCGTCGCGTCGGGGCCGTCGAAGTCCCACACCTGGAACAGCACGTGCCGCCGCCGGCCCTCGACACGTGCGCCGTAGTGCTTGACGAGGTGGCGCCCGCGCGGCTCCTGCGCATAGTCGCGCACGGTGAGCACGCAGCCGCCGCCGGGGCGCAGGCACAGCCACATCTGGCGCAGCGCGGCGAGGATGTCGGCGTCGTTCTGCAGATGCGGCACCGAGTTGTCGGCCGACAGCACGGCGTCGAAGCCGCTGCCGTGCAGCGCATGCGCCTCGCGCATGTCGCCCACCGCGGTGTCGATGGACAGGCCGCGCGCCTGCGCCTCCTGCCGCGCGCGGGCCACCGCACCGGGCGAGAGGTCCGAGGCCCGCACGGTGTAGCCGCGCTGCGCCAGGCCCAGCGCCTGGGTGCCGATGCCGCAGCTCAGGTCGAGCACGCGCGCCGCGGCCGGCCACTCGGCCTGCACGATCGCATCGAGCTGCGTGCCCTGCAGCGCCACGCTGGCCGGCCAGTCGGGGTAGATCAGGTGGTACAGCGGTGCGAGCTGGTCGTAGAAGTCCATGGCGTGCCGAGGTCGAAGGCCGGCCTGCCACTGTAGCCCCGACCGCCGTTGCGCACGGCCAGGCCTCGGCACCACCGTGACTCCTCGTATCAGCAAAGCTGATCGGCGGCCTCAGAATTCCCAATTTCCGCGATGCCGTTGCAAGCGGCACCATCTCGGCCGGCCCGCCAGCGCCGTACGGCACGCGGGCTTTCGTGTTCCTGCAAGCTTCCATGACCGACCGCCACGACCACCTCGACACCCGCGCCATCTCGATCCTCGTTGCCTGCTGCGCGTTCTGGGGGCTGCAGCAGATCCTGATCAAGACCACGGTCGCCGAGGTGCCGCCGATGTGGCAGGCCAGCCTGCGCATGGGCGGCGCGGTGCTGCTGCTGTGGGCGTGGTGCCTGCGGCGCGGCGTGCCGCTCTTCGGCCGCGACGGCACGCTGGGCGGCGGCCTGCTCGCGGGGCTGCTCTTCGCCGGCGAGTTCGTCTGCATCTACACCGGGCTGCAGCACACCAGCGCCTCGCGCCTGACGGTGTTCCTCTACACCTCGCCCTTCGTGGTGGCGCTGCTGGTGCCGCGGCTGGTGCCCTCGGAGCGGCTGCGCGGCGTGCAATGGGTGGGCCTGGCCATCGCCTTCGCGGCCGTGGTCGTGGCCTTCAGCGAGAGCCTGGGCCACGGCAGCCGCTCGCAGCTGTTCGGCGACGCGCTGGCGCTGCTGGCCGGCGTGCTGTGGGGCCTGACCACGCTGGTGATCCGCAGCACCAGGCTGGCGACGGCCAGTGCCGAGAAGACCCTGTTCTATCAGATCGCCGTCACCGCAGCGATCACGCCGCTGCTGTCGCTGGCCAAGGGCGAGGCATGGGGGCTGTCGTACTCCGGCTACGCCTGGTTCTCGATCGCGCTGCAGACCGTGATCGGCGCCTTCGTCAGCTACCTGGCCTGGATGTGGCTGCTGCGGCACTACCCCGCCACGCGCATCTCGTCCTTCACCTTCCTCACGCCGCTGTTCGCGCTGGTCTTCGGGGTGCTGCTGCTGGGCGAGGCGCTGACGCTGCAACTCGTGCTCGCGCTCACCGGCGTGGCCCTGGGCATCGTGCTGGTGAACCGGCGGGCCGCCGCCCGCTGAGGCCGAGGGCCAACGCCCTAGAGCAGGCCCTCGCTGACGAAGGGAAACACCAGCCACAGCTGCAGGCGGGTGCGCAGGTCGACGTCGGGCTCGTGGTCCCAGACCTTGTCGGCGCCGCCCTCCTGGCCCACCCATTCGAGCCGGTCGCCGGGCTGGGCCAGGCGCAGGCGGTAGCTGCCCACGTCGCGCACGCGGGCCGCGAGCGCCAGGACCTGCTCGGCCAGCACGGGCGAGTCCACCAGCATGCCCAGTTCGGTGTTCAGCCGCGAGGAGCGCAGGTCCAGGTTCATCGAGCCGACGAAGGTGACCTGGCGGTCGATCACGATCAGCTTGGAGTGCGAACGGCCGATGGAACTGTGCAGCGCCGCCGCAAAGAGCGAGTCGTTGTGCAGCTGGCGCGAATCGACCTCGTACAGGTCCACGCCCATCTTCAGCATCTCCACCCGGTAGCGGCCGTACGCGGCGCTCGCGAAGGGCTCGTCGTTGGAGGCGAGGGAGTTGGTGATGACCTCGATGCGCACCTCGTTGTCCAGCGCCTGGCGCATGGCCGCGAGGCCCGGTTCGCCGGGGATGAAGTAGGGCGAACCGACCACCACCTCGGCCTTGGCGGTGGCCATCGCCCGGCCGACGCGGGCCGTCACGGTGGTCGGGTCGCTGCCTGCCTCGGCCCGCCCGCTGACCTTCTCCGGGTCGTCGGCGAAGACGTCGATGCGCCCGCCCAGCAGCCTGAGCGGCGGCGTGGCGATGTCGGCGCCCAGCGGCCGCCAGCCCAGCAGGTCGGGCTCGGGCGGCGGGGTCGGGTAGGCGCCCACCGCATCGGCCGTGAGCCGCTCGAAGTCGGCCTGCCACTCGGCCGCCGGCCGCCGGCTGGGCTGCACCGCCTGCAGCGGGTAGATGCGCGGGCTGTTCCAGTAGGTGTCGAAGATCGCTTGCATGCGCGGCAGCGCGTCGCCCGCGACGAGCAGGTCGAAGTCGATGAAGTTGCCGCCCTGGCTGGTGAAGAAGTACTCGTCCGCGATGTTGCGGCCGCCGGCGATGGCGAAGGCGCCGTCGGCGATGAGCATCTTGTTGTGCATGCGGTGGTTGATGCGCGAGAAGTCGCCCAGCGCGAAGAGCCAGCGCGTGTAGAAGGACGCACGGCCCGATGGGAACGGGTTGAACAGGCGCACCTCCACGTTCGGGTGGGCGGCCAGGCCCAGGAGCATCTGCTCGCTGTCGGCGGTGTAGAGGTCGTCCACCAGCAGGCGCACGCGCACGCCGCGCGCGGCCGCGTCGCGCAACGCGCGCGCCAGCGTGTGGCCGGTGAGGTCGTTCTGCAGCAGGTAGTACTGCACGTCGAGCGTGCGCTGCGCCTGCCGCGCCAGCGTGAGCCGCGCGTCCATCGCGTAGCTGCTCATCGGCAGCGGACGGAAGGCCGACCCGCTGCCCGCCGGGACGCTGGCCGCCGCCAGCCGGCCCAGCGCCTCCTGCGCGCTGGCCGGCACGGCCCGGCTGGGCGTGCGCTCGACCTCGGGCGGCAGCATGGCGCAGCCGCCGAGCAGGCCGGCCGCCAGCAGCAGCGCCGCGGCACCGGCCCGTGCGCGCCATGTCCATGGCGCCGCGTTGCGGAGGATGTGCATGTTGTTGTTTCCTTCGGATCCCTGACAGGGCGCGATCATGCCAGCCGCATGCGCCGCCGGGGTTCCGTCGAGGCTTCTGCGCGCACCGCCCGGTCGCCACGGGCGGTCCTGCCTTGGCCGACAATGCGTTCCCCTCCGCTGCGCTGCCGTCTTCCATGGATTTCCAACGCCTGCTCGACGAGATCGCGCACCGCCTCATGCACGAGGCCGGTCGCGAAGGCGCGGTGGCCAGCTACATCCCCGCCCTGGCCCGCGTGAGCGGCGCGCACTTCGGCATCGCGCTGCGCACCTGCGAGGGCGAGGAGGCCTCGGCCGGCGATGGCCGCCTGCCCTTTTCCATCCAGAGCATCTCCAAGCTCTTCACCCTCACGCTGGCCATGCGGCACATGAGCGAGGACGCGCTGTGGGCCCGCATCGGCCGCGAGCCCTCGGGCAATCCCTTCAACTCGCTGGTGCAGCTGGAGAGCGAGCAGGGCAAGCCGCGCAACCCCTTCATCAATGCCGGCGCCATCGCGGTGGCCGACCGCCTCGTGGGCCTGTACGGCGCCGATGCGAAGGGCGAGCTGCTCGCCTTCATGAGCCACCTGGCGGGCGAACCCATCGGCTTCGACCACGAGGTCGCGGCCTCGGAAGCGGCCACGGGCTACCGCAACTACGCGCTGGCCAACTTCATGAAGAGCTTCGGCAAGCTCGACCACGACGTCGACACGGTGCTGGACTTCTACTTCCACCAGTGCGCGCTGTCGATGAGCGCGCTGCAGCTCGCGCGCACGGCCGGCTACCTGTGCCGCGACGGCGCCCATCCCTGCCGCGAAGGCGCGCAGGTGGTCACCGAACGGCAGGCCCGGCGCATCAACGCCCTGATGCTGACCTGCGGCACCTACGACGCCGCGGGCGACGTCGCCTTCCACATCGGCCTGCCCTGCAAGAGCGGCGTGGGCGGCGGCATCGTGGCGGTGGTGCCCGACCGGCTCACGCTGGCCGTGTGGTCGCCCGCGCTCGACGCGACGGGCAACTCGCTGCTGGGCATGAAGGCGCTGGCCCTGTTCGCGCAGCGCACGGGGCTGTCGATCTTCTAGCGCACGGCACGGGCCAGCGCCGAGCGCACCACCGCCCGGTGGAAGGGCGCGATGAGGCGGATGTAGCTGCGCCCCAGCAGGTTGTGGCAATGCACCACCGTCACCGCCACCAACTGGTCGGCCGAGCGGCGCAGCGACAGGCGGAAGTCCAGGTGCGCGTCGTCCTCGCCCAGCACCACCTCGTCGGCGCTGCTCTCGTAGACGCGGAAGATGCCGATGCGCGCACGGCCCTCGGGCCGGTCGGCGCGCAGCGCCTTCGCGGTCTTCAGGCCGAAAGGCGCGACGACCGCGTCGCGCAGCCGCATGAGGCGCTCGACCCACGGCGCCTGCCGTGCCAGCGCACGCTCGGCCAGTGCGCGCGCGTCGGCCTCGTGGCCCGCGGGCAGGGCGATCGCGAAGGCGTCGGCCAGGAAGGCGCCGGGGTAGCGCGCGGCCACGCGCACGTCGGCGGGCAGGGGGATGGCGTGGGCACGGGGCATCGACGGATCTCCGGTCGGCAGGCGGTGGCGTCGATTGTGCGCCCGCACCGTGGCGGCCGTCCTGTAGCATCCGCCCCCCGCCACGCCCGCACGCCATGCCCCAGATCGTCGTCGACCAGCTGCGCAAGACCTACCGCATCCACGAACGCGACCCCGGCGTGGGCGGTGCGCTGCGCGCGCTGCTGCGCCCGCGCCACCGCACGGTGGAGGCATTGGCGGGCGTGTCCTTCGCGCTGGAGCGCGGCGAGCTGCTGGGCTTCATCGGCCCCAACGGCGCCGGCAAGTCGACCACCGTGAAGCTGCTCGCGGGCATCCTGCGGCCCGACGGCGGGCGCACGGAGGTCGACGGGCGCGACCCCTTCGCCGACCGCGAGCGGCACGTGGCGCACATCGGCGTCGTCTTCGGCCAGCGCACGCAGCTGTGGTGGGACCTGCCGGTGGCCGACGGCTTCGCGCTGCTGCGCGACATCTACCGCGTCGACCCGGTGCGCTTCGTACGCACGCGCGACGAACTGGTGGCGCTGCTGCACCTGGAGCGCCTGCTCGACCAGCCGGTGCGCCAGCTCTCGCTGGGCCAGCGCATGCGCGCCGAGATCGCGGCGGCGCTGCTGCACGAGCCGGAGATCCTGTTCCTCGACGAGCCGACCATCGGCCTCGATGCACCGTCGAAGCTGGCGGTGCGCGACTTCGTCAAGCGCGCCAACCGCGAACGCGGCACCACCGTGCTGCTCACCACGCACGACATGCACGACATCGAGGCCCTGGCGCGCCGCGTGATCGTGATCGGCCATGGCCGCGTGCTGGCCGACAGCCCGGTGGAGGACCTGCGCGCGCAGGTGATGGCAGCGCGCCGTGCGGACGATGGCCTGCCCGAAGACGCGGAGGACGAGGGCATGACCATCGAGGCCGTGATCGCGCGCTTCTACGCGATGCACGGAGCGGCCGAGGCATGACGGTGCTGCAGCTGCTGCGGCCTTACCGCGCCGCCTTCGCCTCGCGCTTCCTGCAGATGCTGCAGTACCGCACCGCGGCCTGGGCCGGCTTTGCAACGCAGTGCTGGTGGGGCGGCATCAAGGTGATGGTGCTCGCCGCGTTCTACGGCGGCGTGGACGGCGCACCGGCCCCCGGCGCGCCGATGACGCTGGCGCAGGCCGTCACCTACGTCTGGCTCGCGCAGGGCCTGCTCGCGCTGCTGCCCTGGCTCGGCGACCCCGAGGTGGCCCAGGCCGTGCGCAGCGGCAGCGTGGCCTACGACCGGCTGAGGCCGGTGGACGCCTACGCGCTCTGGTACGCGCGTTCGGCCGGCTGGATCGCGGCGCGGGTGCTGCCGCGGGTGGCACTGATGGCGGCCTTCGCGGCGCTGCTGCTGCCGCTCGCGGGCCTGGCGCACTGGGCCTGGCAGCCGCCGGCCGGCATCGCGGCCGGCGCGGCCTTCGCGGTGTCGGCCGTGCTGGCCCTGCTGCTCTCCGCCTCGATGGTGATGCTGCTGAACATCGCCGCCGCGGCCTCGCTCAACGAGCGCGGCATCAACGCGCTGGCGGCGCCGGTGGTGATCGTGTTCTCGGGCAACCTGCTGCCGCTGGCGCTGCTGCCCGACGCGTGGCAGCCGCTGCTGCTGCTGCAGCCGCTGGCGGGCGTGACCGACATCCCGGCGCGCATCTGGTTCGGCCAGCTGGCCGGCGCGCAGGCGCTCGAAGGCCTGGCGCTCCAGGCGCTGTGGACCGCGGTGCTGGTGGCAGCCGGCCGCGCCGCGATGGCGCGCACCCTGCGCCGGCTCGAGGTGCAGGGCGGATGAGGCACGGCGCGATGGGATCGCTGCGCCTCTTCGGCCGCCTGGTCGCGGCCTCGCTGGCCGGCCAGGCGCGCTACCCCGGCTCGGCACTGATGCTCACGGCCGGCCAGTTCCTGGCCACCGGCGTGGAGGTGATCGCGGTGTGGGCGCTGTTCCACCGCTTCGGCGAGGTGCAGGGCTGGCGGCTGGGCGAGGTGGCGGTCTTCTACGGCCTGGTGAACTGCATGTTCGCCATCGCCGACGCGCTGGGCCGCGGCTTCGACGTGCTGGGCACCGAGTACCTGCGCACCGGCGCCTTCGACCGCCTGCTGCTGCGCCCGCGCCCGCTGGCGCTGCAGCTCATGGGGCAGGACGTGCGCATCAGCCGGCTGGGACGCCTGCTGCAGGGCCTGGCGGTGCTGGCCTTCGGCGCTGTGCAGGCGGGCGTCGCGTGGACGCCCGGCGCCGTCGCCGTCGCGCTCTTCGCGCTGGCCGGCGGCGTGGCGCTGTTCCTCGGCATCCTCGTGCTGCAGGGCACGCTGTCCTTCTGGACGGTGGAGAGCCTGGAAGTGGCCAACATCCTCACCTACGGCGGCGTGCAGGCGGCGCAGTTCCCGCTGGCGCTGTACGCGCGCTGGTTCCGGCGCGTGCTGACCTTCGCGGTGCCGCTGGCCTGCGTGGCCTACTACCCGGTGCTCGTCGTGCTGGACAAGGCCGACCCGCTCGGCGCGCCGGCGTGGCTGGGCACGGTGTCGCCGCTGGCGGGGTTCGCGTTCCTGGCCCTGGCCTTCGCGGCCTGGGGGCTGGGCCTCAGACGGTACGCCTCGAGCGGCAGCTGAGCGCGCCACCGGCGCAGCGCATTCGGCGGCGACGTCCCGCTGGACTGGCGCTCGCGGCCGCGTGCCGACCGCCGGGCGCGCACCAACTCAAGGCGGCCCGCGGGTCGCATGCCGGCTCGCACCCGGGCCTCACGGCACTGGTGCACGCCCGCACCATCAAGCGCCCGAAACGGCCGAATCAATGAACGAATAATTCGACAAGTGGGCTCTGAATATTGATCCAAAGCGATCGATTTCGCAGCGCAAACTTCGGCCGATCCGAACTGCCGAGCCTGCTTCCATGCCCTCTCTTCTTCGCTCATTGCCGCGCCTGCTGACGCACGTGCTGACCGGCCTCGCGCTCACCGCGGGGCTGGTCGCCGGTGCCGCGGCGCAGGCCCGCACGCCCAAGCCGGTTTCCATCGCGCTGGGTACCCAGGTGGTCAACGTGACCTACCCCTGGCTCACGCTGCCCATCGCGCTGGGCTACTGGAAGGACGACGGCTACGACGTGCGGATCGTGACCACCGGCGGCTCGCTGCAGGCCATCCAGCAGATGATGGCCGGCGGTGTCGACTTCGCACAGGTCAACTCCACCGGGCTCATCCAGGCCAACACCGAGAACAACGTCGCCGTGCGCGGCATCATGGGCACCGGCGTGATCGACTGGGGCGTGGGCGTGCTGGCCGACAGTCCCATCAAGACGGCCGCCGACCTCAAGGGCAAGAAGATCGGCATCTTCAGCCTGGGCACCGGCGGCGTGCCGCTGCTCAAGGGCTACCTGCGCAGCAACGGCGTCAACCCCGACGCTGACGTGCAGATCATCGCCACCGGCGCCGGCGCGCCCGCGCTCGAGGCACTCAAGACCGACCGGGTGCAGGCGCTGATGTTCTGGGGTTCGGCCCTCACCGGCTTCCAGAACGCCGGCACGCCGATGCGCATCCTGTTCGACCCGGCCTGGCGCGCGCTGCCCGACTTCACCTTCGCGACCCTGCAGAAGACCATCGACACCGACCCCGCGATGGTCGAGGCGATCGCCCGCGGCGCCGCCAAGGCCACCCTGTTCGCGCAGACGAACCCCGACTGCGCACGCCAGATCCACTGGAAGCACTTCCCGGGCAGCAAGCCCACCGGCGCCGACGAGGCCACGCTCGCGAAGAACGACCTGGCCCTGCTGCAGACCCAGCTCGAGACCATGGCCGCCGCCCATGCGATGAACGGCGGCAAGCTGATCGGCGCCATGAGCCCGGCGGCCTACGGCCGCATGCAGGACTTCATGCTCAAGGACGGCACCATCAAGCGCACGTTGCCGCCCGAGTCGATGCTCTACCTCAAGCCCGGCTTCGTCGAGGCGATCAACAACTTCGACCGCAACGCGGTGATCGCCGCGGCCAAGGCGTGCAAGGGCCTGTGAAATGAGCAGCCCCCACGCTTCCCCGCTTCGCGCGGTCCGCTGCCTCCCGAGGCGCCACTGACATGACGCCCGAACAGTTCGTCGCCGGCCTGCCCAAGGCCGAGCTGCACATGCACCTGGAGGGCTCGATCGAGCCCGACCTGTTCATCCGTCTGGCGCGGCGCAACGGCGTCGAGATCCGCTGGAAGACCGAGGAAGAGCTGCGTGCGGCCTACCGCTTCGAGGACCTGCAGGACTTCCTCGACCTCTACTACGACGGCTGCCGCGTGCTCGTGGCTGCGCAGGACTTCCACGACGTCACGCGCGAGTATCTGGCGCGCGCTCATGCCGACCGCGTGCTGCATGCCGAGATGTTCCTCGGCGTGCAGGGCCACACCACGCGCGGCGTGCCGCTGGCCGCGGTGATGGACGGCGTGCTGGGCGCGATGGACGAGGCCGAAGCCGCCCACGGCATCAGCGCCGGGCTGATCGTCGTTGCACAACGCCACCGCACCGAGGCCGAGGCGCTCGAACTGCTCGAATCCCTCGCGCCCTGGCACGACCGCATCCTGGGCTTCGGCCTGGGCGGTGCCGAGGTCGGCCACCCGCCGAGCAAGTTCGCCGAATTCTTCCGCCGCTGCCGCACGCTGGGCTTCAAGGTGGTCGCCCACGCGGGCGAAGAAGGGCCGGCCGCCTATGTGCGCGAGGCGCTCGAGGTGCTGCAGGTGCAGCGGCTGGACCATGGCAACGCCTGCGTGGACGACGCGGCGCTGGTGGCCGAACTCGCACGCAGCCGCATCCCGCTCACGATGTGCCCGCTGTCCAACCTGCGGCTGAACGTGGTGCCGTCGGTGGCGGCGCATCCGCTCAAGCGGCTGCTCGACGCCGGCCTGTGCGTGACGGTCAACTCCGACGACCCCTCGTACTTCGGCGGCTACGTCAACGACAACTACCTGGCCTGCCAGGCGGCGCTCGGGCTCGAAAGTGCGGAGCTCGTCGCGCTGGCGCGCAACAGCTTCGAGGCCGCGTTCATCACCGACGCGCGCCGGGCCGAGGCGCTGCAGGCCATCGACCGTTGGGCGGCGCAGGCGGAGTCGCCATGAGCCATCGCACGACCCTTCCGCTGGCGGCGCGCGCCGCGGGCGAGGCCGACGGCCTGCCGGCCGGCGCGCGCGCCACGCTGCACGTGGTGGCGGGACGCGACACCCCGGGCCCGCACGACGTCCCCGCGTCCTCGACACCGGCCTTCCGCTTCGACGGCCTGCACAAGACCTTCAAGTCCAAGGACGGCAGCGACGTGGTGGCGCTGCACGACGTGAGCTTCAGCGTCGCCCAGGGCGAGTTCGTCACCGTGGTCGGGCCCAGCGGCTGCGGCAAGAGCACGCTGCTGCGCATCCTGGCCGGGCTGGAGCGCGCAAGCCGCGGCACGGTCGAGCTGGCCGGCCGCCGCCATGCGGGGCCGAGCCGCGACATCGGCGTGGTGTTCCAGGCACCGGTGCTGCTGCCCTGGCGCAACGTGCTCGACAACGTGCTGGTGCCTGCGCAGATCCAGGGCCGCGACGCCAGGGTGGCACGCGAGCGCGCGATGCACTACCTGCAGCTGGTGGGCCTGGCGGGCTTCGAGACCAAGTACCCCGGCGAGCTCTCGGGCGGCATGCAGCAGCGCGTGGGCATCGCCCGTGCGCTGGTCAACGACCCGCTGCTGCTGCTGATGGACGAGCCCTTCGGCGCGCTCGACGCCATGACGCGCGAGAGCATGAACGTGGAACTGCTGAAGCTGCGCGAGCGCACCGGCGCCACCATCATGCTGGTCACGCACAGCATTCCCGAGGCAGTGTTCCTCGGCGACCGCGTGGTCGTGATGTCGCCGCGTCCCGGCCGCGTGACGCAGGTCATCGACGTCGACCTGCCGGCCGCGCGCACGCTCGACCTCATCAACACCGAGCGCTTCGGCAGCCACGTCTCCAGTATCCGCGCCAACCTCAACGCCACCGGAGGGCTCGACTGATGGCCGCCACCGCAGAAGACATCCGCCCGCTGGAGGCGGACGACGACGCAGGTCCCTCGCACTGGCTCACGCCCGGCCGGCGCCGGCTGCTGATCGCCGCCGTGTTCGTACTGGTGATGGTGCTGTGGCACGTGGCCGTGACGGCGTTCAAGGTCTCGCACCTGATCTTCCCGGGGCCGCTGGGGGTGGGCCGGTCGATCCACGACGTGTTCGCCAGCGGCGAGGTGTGGCCGCACCTGGGCGTCACGCTCTACGAGATCCTGGCCGGCTTCGGGCTCGGGGCGCTGGCCGGCTTCGTGCTCGGCGCGCTGATCGGCCAGAGCGCATTGCTGGAGGCGGTGCTCTACCCGTACGTGGTGGCCTTCCAGACGGTCCCGAAGGTCGCGATCGCGCCGCTGTTCGTGCTGTGGTTCGGCTTCGACACGACCTCGAAGGTGGTCATCACCGCCACCATCGTGTTCTTCCCGGTGCTGGCCAACACCATCGTGGGCCTGCGCTCGGCACCGCGCGACCAGGTCGACCTCATGCGCGCCTTCACCGCATCGGGCTGGCACGTGTTCCGCATGGTGCGGCTGCCGCATGCGCTGCCGTACATCTTCGCGGGGCTGGACATCGGCATCGTGCTGGCCGTCATCGGCGCGATCGTCGGCGAGTTCGTGGGCGCACAGGCGGGCCTGGGCTACCTCATCCTGCAGCGCAACTTCTCGATGGACGCGGGCGGCATGTTCGCGATCCTCATCGTGCTCTCGGTCATCGGCATCGTGCTGCACGCCGTCGTGAAGTCGATCGCGCGCCGCGTCATCTTCTGGGCCGACGCCTTCACCGACCTGTCCCGCGGCGCCTGAGCCGCAACCCCCATTCCCCAAGGAGATCACGCCATCATGACGCTCGCCGAGCACACCATCGACGCACCCCGCCGCGCCTCCGCGCAGGAGATGCCCATCCTCGACCTCGGCCCCTGGCTGGCCGGCGGGCCGATCGGCCCGCTGGTCGAACAGTTCAAGGCCGCCTGCACCAACACCGGCTTCTTCTACGTCAAGAACCACGGCGTGCCGCAGCAGGTTATCGACGACGTCTTCGAGGCCACGCGCCGCTACATGTCGCTGCCGATGGAGGAACGGCTGAAGGACCGGATCGACGAGCGCTTCCGGCGCGGCTTCATGCCGATGGGCGTGACCCAGCATCCGGGCCACAAGCCGGACCGCAAGGAGAGCTACGAGCTGGGCCTGGACCTGCCGCTGACCGACCCGGACGTGCAGGCCGGCCGCCCGTTGCACGGGCCGAACCGCTGGCCGGCCGACAAGCCGTGGCTGGAGACGGCGGCGATGACCTACTTCGACGCCACCATCGAGCTCGGCCGCAACCTGCTGCGCGTGTTCGCGCGGGCGGTGGGGCAGGACGAGGGCTTTTTCCTGCAGTACACGAAGAAGCCGATGGTGCAGTCGCGCCTCTTCCACTACCCGCCGCAGGAGTCCTTCACCAACCTCGAGCTGGGCGCGGCGATGCACACCGACTACGGCATGCTCACCCTGCTCACGCAGGACCCCATCGGCGGGCTGGAGCTGTGCACGCGCAGCGGCGAGTGGGTGGCGGCGCCCTACGTCGAGGGTACGCTGGTGGTGAATCTGGGCGACCTGGTGAAGGTGTGGACCAACGACGTCTACGTGTCGAACCCGCACCGCGTGGCCAACCGCACCGGGCGCGAGCGCTACTCGATCCCGACCTTCTTCAACCTCGACTACGACACCCCGGTGCGCTGCCTGCCCGGCTTCGAACCCGCGCAAGGGGCGCCGCGGCATGCCCCCATCCGGTCGGGCGAGTACCTGGTGAGCCGCTTCGCCAGCGTGCAGAAGTACAGGACGCCGGCCGAGCTGGCCGCCGCCGGGGGCTGAGGCCCGGCTCAGCGCGCGGTGGGCACGCGCTGCGCACGGGCCTCGGCGTCCTCGAGGACGACCACCAGTTCGGCCAGGAAGGTGTCCACGGGCAGCGGCAGGTTGCGCCCCTGGTGCACGCTCAGCGCCAGCCGCTGCGGACGGGCACGCGGGTCTTTCAACGGCACGTAGGAGCCGGCCCGCGGCCGGGCCTGCGGGTCCTCGATCGGCGTGGTGGTGAAGGTCAGGCACATGCCCTCGGCCGCCACGTTGCGCATGAGCTCGTAGGAATTGGTCTCCAGCGCCACCCGCGGGCGGATGTTGGCCTTGGCGAGCATGTCGTCGGTCTGCTGCTTGGCCCACAGCGAGGAGTCCAGCAGCGAGAGGCCGTACTCGGCACAGTCGGACAGGCGCAGCGACTTGCGGCCTTCCAAGGGATGGCCGCTCGGGACCAGCACGAACAGCGGCATCAGCCGCGAGTAGACGGTCCGCATGTCGGTCTGCGGCACGTCGCCGAAGGTGAAGCAGGCGTCGAGCTCGTCCTCCAGCAGCATCTGCGTCAACCGCGGGCTGCCCGCCACATGCACGCTGAACGAGATGCCGGGGTAGTCCTTGGAGAAGCGGGAGAAGAACCCCGGCATCAGGTCGCGGGTGAGGGACTCGGGCATGCCGAAGTGCACGTGGCCGCGCCGCAGGCCCTGCAGCGCCTCCAGCTCGGCATGCACGCGGCGCGTTTCGTTGCTGACGTTCTTGTAGTAGCGCATCAGCAGTTCGCCGGCGGCCGTGAGGCGCACCTTGCCGCGTCCCTGCCGGCGCTCGAGCAGGGGCGCGCCCAGCGAGTCTTCGAGCATCACCAGCTGGCGGCCGACCGCGGACGCGGCGACGAAGAGGTTCTCGGAGGCCGCGCGGATCGAGCCGGTGCGCGCCACTTCCGCGAAGTAGCGCAGGGCGGTCGTCGAGACGAGTTTCAAGCGGGCTCCATGCGATGGCAAAACGGCAGCCCGGATTGTTGCGCCGGACGGCCGGGCGCGCCGGCGCCAGCGCCAACAGCCCGCACGTCCGCTCACGCCGGCCCGGCCCAGGCGCGCGAGAACTCCAGCAGCACCTCCGCCACGCGCGCCACGGCGCCCTCGCGCGCTTCGGTCGCGCGCTGGCCGATGACCAGCTTGCGCACCAGCCGCGGGCTGAGCGGCACGACGCGCACGCGCGGGTTGGCATAGGCCTTGTCGCCGGGCGCCACCGGCAGCAGCGCGGCGCCGTAGCCGGCCTCGACCAGGCCGCGCATGGCCGTGTCGTAGTTGTGCTCGATGCGCGGGCGCGGCGCATAGCCGGCGCGCGCGAACCACTCCATGGTGAGCGTCTGCATGCGGCTGCCCGGCTCGTTCATGACCAGGGGCCGCTCGGCCAGCCAGGCCGGCGTGGCGCGCTTGACCGGCGGCCATGCGGCCGGCACGAGTGCGCGCATCTCGTTGGTCATCCACGGCGTGAAGCGCACGCCGGGCAGCGCGGGCTGGGGCAGCGAGACCAGGGCCAGATCGACCGTGCCCGCCTGCAGCCCGGCCACCGACGCCTCGGAGCCGATGAACATGGGCGCGATCTCGATGCCGGGGTGGCGCTTGGCGAGCGCCTCGAACACCGGCGGCAGCAGGTCGACCACGATGCCGGTGGTGCTGACGCCCACGCGCACCCGCCCTTCCAGGCCCGCATGGCGGCGCTGGGCGGCGTCGATGGCCTCGTCCACGTCGCGCAGCAGGCGGCGGCCCCGCTCGACCAGTTCGGCACCGGCGGGCGTGGGCTGCACCCGGCGCGCAGCGCGCACGAGCAGCGGCACGCCCAGGCGCGATTCGAGTTCGCTCACATGCAGGCTGACGGTGGGCTGCGCCAGGTGCAGGGACTGCGCGGCGGCCGAGAAGCTGCCCAGGTCGGCGATGGCGATGAGGGTGCGAAGCTGGTCGAGGTTGAGATGGCGCATCAGCGATTCTGATCACAAGACTCAGAAATCTCAACTTCTCCAATCTGCGGTTGCGACGCATGATCGCGTCACTCCCACTCACAGCACCGTTGCCCACCGCCCTGGAGCCCGATCATGAACGCCGTCCTGCGCCCTGCCGTCTCGTCCCTTCTGCCGCTGCGCGGCCTGCAGCAATGGTGGCACCAGGCCGCCCTGGTGCGCCGCCAGAAGGCCGAGGCACGCGCGCTGATGGCGCTCGGCCAGCACGAGCTCAACGACCTCGGCGTGGGCCGCAGCGAACTGCCCGCGCTGGTGCGCGATCCGGCCTGAGCCCGCCTGCCCCTGCCGTTCAGGCCGCGCCGGCCCAGCCGGCGACGATGCGCGATGCGGCCGCGATGACGTCGTCGCGCGGCTTCGCATCCCGCGCATCGAGCCGCGTGTAGACCGCCAGCACCAGTGGCGCTGCCTGCGGCCGCCAGACGACCGCGATGTCGCTGGCCGCGCCATGGGCGCCGGTGCCCGTCTTGTCCCCCACCGTCCACCCTGCCGGCATGCCGGCGCGGATGCGCGCGCCACCGGTGGTGTTGCCGCGCAGCCAGTCCTGCAGCCGCGCGCGCTGCGCCGTGGGCAGGCCGTCGTCGAGCGCCAGGGTGCGCAGCAGGCGGGCCATGGCTTCGGGCGTGGAGGTGTCGCGCGGGTCGTCGGCCAACGCGCTGTTGAGTTCGGGCTCCCAGCGGTCCAGCCGGAACGTGCTGTCGCCCCAGGCGCGTGCCTGCGCCGTGAGGGCCTCGGGGCCGCCGATGCGCCGAAGCAGCAGGTTGGCAGCGGCGTTGTCGCTGTACTGCACCGTGGCGGCACACAGCTCGGCAACGGTCATGCCGCGCGCCAGCTCACGGCCGGTGATGGGCGAGTGGGTGATCAGGTCGGCCTGGGTGTAGCGCACGCGCGCGTCGAGCACGCCGGGCTCGCGCACGCTGCGTGCAAGCACGGCGCCGGCAAGGATGGCCTTGAAGGTGCTGCACACCGGAAAGCGCTCGGTGGCGCGGTGGCCCAGCACGGCGCCGCTGGCGGTGTCGATGGCGAAGACGCCGAGGCGGCCGTTCAGCCCCTCCTCGAGTCGGGTGAGGGCGGCGCCGGGATCGCGGGGCGAGCCGCTCGACGCTGCCGAGCATGCAGTGGCCAGCGGCACGAGCGAAGCGGCCATCAGCAGATGGCGACGGGTGAGCGCGGTGGCCGCCGGGGGCGAGAAGAAGGGCATCGAGGTCTCCAGAAGATGCGGGGCGCCGACAATGCAGCGCCGGTGGAATGGATGGATGGACATGTCGCGACGCTTCGCATCGTAGGAAGCCTCACCCCTCCCACCAAGCCCGCCGGCCCCCACGCCGCACACCGCTGTAACGCCTGTCACATGGCCCTGCCGCCCCTCACCGTCGAGCTCACGTCGCCGCAGTCCGTCGACGGCCGGCCCGCGCCCTACCAGTCGCTGTGGCTGCTGGTCCGGCTGCATCGTGCACGCCTGGACGGCGCGCCGCTGCGCCTGGACGACCTGCGCGGCCAGGTGTCCTCGGCCGCGACGCTGCGCATGGTGGTCAGCCGTGCCTTTCGCGACTTCAAGGCCTGGGGCGTGGCCGTCGGCTGGGGCGCGGACGAATCGCGCGACCCGCGATTCCTCAACGCCGAAGGGCGCAGCCAGGGGCCCTTCTGGCTGCCGGCGGCGCAGGCGGCGCGGCTGCGGCTGCAGGTCGAAGGCGAAGCGGCGGCGCCGGACGAGGTCGCGTCCTTCCTGGGCCTGGACGCGCGCGCGCCGGCCACGGCGCCGCTCGCCCCGGCGGGCGTGCAGCTGCGCGACGCCCGCTTCTGGCAGCAGCTCGCGGCGGCACAGCAGGCGATGCGCCAGGGACGCTGGGCGACGCCGGTGATCGGGCCGCGTGGCGCGGCAGGGCCCGCCAACGCGCTGGAGGCGATGCGGCAGGCGGGCGCCCTGGCGCACGGCGACTTCCAGCGCGCCCTGGTGACCTTGAACGAGGCGCTGCTGTGGCGCCGCCTGGGCGACGAGGCGCAGGCGCGGCGCCGGGTGCAGGCGCTGCAGCGGCAGCGGCTGGCGCAACACATCGCCGGCCACGAGTACCTGGGCGCGATGGCGGGCATCGTCTCGGCCTGGTGCGCCTACACGGCGCGCGACCTGGCGTCGGCACAGGCCCAGCTCTCGGCGCTGGCCGCCGACCCGGCCCACGCGCCCCTGCTGCGCCACCACCCGCAGGTGCGCTTCGAGTGGAGCAACCTGTGGGCGCTGGCCTGCCGCTCGCGCGCGCTGGCGACGGCCGCACACGATGCGCCGGCCGCCGCCGTGCAGGCGCAGGAGGCGATGCAGCATTTCGGCCGCGCGCTGGCGGCGGCCTTCGAGTCGCATGCCTTCGATGCGGCCCAGCACGTGGCCGCGAACCTCGGCATGGCCGTGTGGCTGTTCGACCGCGTGGGCCTGGCGCTGCCGGCCGCCGAAAGCGCCCGCGGCGCGGACGCGGTGGCGCAGGCCGTGCAATGGATCGCCTTCAGCGAATGGCTCAGCGGCCTGGTGGACGTGCAGGGCCGCTCGGCCTGGAATGCGATCTACCTGCTGCGCATCGCGCGCGGCGCCTGCCGGCCGGCGGCGGGCGGCACGCTGCGCGCCTTCCGCGCGCTGCAGCCGCTGGCGCCGGCAGCGCTCGCGGCGCAGGCGGGCTCGCTGGCCGAGGCCTTCGCGCCCGCGGCCTGGCCCGCGCGCTGGGTGGAGGTGGCCCGGCTGCGGCTCGACGAGCATCGCCAGGGCCAGCGCCGCTACCCCGGGCTGCAGCATGCGAGCCTGCTGTTCGAACACGCGTGGTACGCCGCCCATGCCGGCGACCTGCGCGCCGCGGCACACTCGCTGGGTGCGCTGCGCGAGGCCCTGCGCCTGCTGGTGGCCAGCGACCGCGCCTACTTCCGCGAGGTGTGGAACGACGAGCTGCCGGCCGAGCTGCTGGCGCTGGAGCCCGCGCCCCGGCGTGCCGCGGCGCGCCGCCCCGCCTGACCCCACGACCCGATCCGACAACATCACCCCGAGACCATGAACGCCCTGACCTACGCCACGCTCCTCTTCCTGCACGTCGCCAGCGCCGCCTTCTGGGTCGGCGGCATGGCGGCGATGCACTTTGCCGCACGGCCGGCCGCGGTGGCCACGCTGGCGCCGCCGCAGCGCCTGCCCTTCATGGCGGCGGCGCTGGGCCGCTTCTTCCGCGGCGTGGATGTCGCGCTCACGCTGCTGTGGGCGAGTGGGCTGGCGATGTTCGCGACGCTGGGCGGCTTCGCGGGCTCGCACTGGCGGGTGCATGCGATGCTCACGCTGGCGCTGGTGATGACCGGCGTCTATGTCTGGCTGCGCGCCCGCGGCCTGCCCGCGCTGCGGCGCGCGGTGGCGGCGGCACAGTGGCCCGAGGCCGGCGAGCGGCTCGCGACGATCCGCCGACTGGTGGCGACCAACCTCGCGCTCGGCACGGCAGTGTTCGCAGTGGCGCTGGTGGGCCGCGCCGCCTGAGCGCGCGAGCCCGATGCATTGAACCCGTGCCCGTGCGCCCGGCTGGCGGGCGCTGCAGCCCCTTCCGATCGAGACTCCGGCGAACGATTCCCATGCTCCTCCACGGAACCCTGCGCGGCATCGCCGCCATGCTGCTGGCCTGCGCCTTCTTCGCCTGCATGGACGCGCTGCTGAAGAACCTGGCGGGCCACTACCCGCCGCTGCAGGTGATGGCGCTGCGCGGCCTGACCGCGCTGCCCCTGGTGTGCGTGTGGATCGGCTGGCGGCGCGAAGCCCGCGCGCTGGTGCACCGCCGCCTGCGCTGGGGCCTGCACCTGCTGCGGGCGGCACTGAACATGACGATGCTGGTGCTCTTCGTCTACGGCCTGCGGACGCTGGGTCTGGCCGAGGCCTACACGCTGAGCTTCATCGCACCGCTGCTGATGGTGCTGATCGCGGTGCCGCTGCTGGGCGAGCCGGTGCTGCCGCGGCACTGGCTGGCGATCGGCCTGGGCTTCGCGGGCGTGGTGATCGCGCTGCGGCCCGAGCAGGGCGACTTCCTCTCGGCCGGTGCGTTGGCCGTGCTGGGGGCCGCGGCCTGCTATGCGCTGTCGAACATGCTGGGCCGGCTCATCAGCCGCACCGAGTCGAGTTCGGCGCTGGTCTTCTGGACCACGGGGGCGATGGCGGTGGGCGGCAGCCTGCTGGCGGCGCCGCAGTGGGTGCCGATCCAGCCCGCGCACGGCTGGGCGCTGGCCGGGCTGGCGGTCTTCGGCTTCCTGGGCCAGGTCACGATCGCGGAAGCCTTCCGGCACGGGCAGGCGGCGGCCATCGCGCCTTTCGAGTACAGCGCGCTGGCCTGGGGCATCGCGCTGGACGGGCTGTTTTGGCACGCCGTGCCCGACGGCTGGACGCTGGGCGGCGCCGCGATCATCGTGGCCAGCGGCGTCTACCTGGTGCGCGGCGAGGCCGGGCCCCGCCCGCAGCCGCGCAACGACGGCGCGAAGGAGCGCACCCCCTGAGCGGGCGGCAGCGCGACAAGGCGACAACCTACGCGCAGCGCGCCCGGCCGACGACAGGCGCCGCGATGGGTCCCGCACGACAGTGCCGCATCGTCCATTCCTGCCACGCCTTCCCATGGCCACTTCCTCCCGATCCACCCGCGCGCACGCCGATGGCGGCACCGAGACCGCCCACGTGCTGAGCGACTTCAAGGCGGCGGTCAACATGACGCCCGCCCAGCTCGAGCGCTGGCTGCAGACGGAGGAATCGCGCACCGTCGGCTTCAAGGGCGCGCCGGGCAAGGAATCCGTGGGGCATGCGTCGGGCCGGCGGATCGTGCGCCTGCTGGGCAAGGACCGCGATGCACTCACCGCGGGCGACCTGGCCCACATGCGCAAGGTGGTGGGCTACGTGCACCGGCACCTCGCGCAGCGGCCCTCGGGCAACGTGCGCGACACGCCCTGGCGCCAGTCGCTGATGAACTGGGGCCACGACCCCCTCAAGCGCCGCTGACGTGCGGCGCCGCTTGGCAGGCACCGCACGCAGGCCGTCCTCATGAGGTTCTGGCACCGCTGGTTCCGTTTCGCCATGGCCGGGTGCCTGGCGGTCCCGCTGGGCGCCGCGGCGGCCGGTGCCGAGGGCGCCGATCCGCTCATCGCCGAACGATGGAAGACGCGGCCGATCGTGGTCGTCGTGCCGCGTGCGGACCACCCGCTGCTGCGGCGGGTCGAAGCGACGCTGGCCGAGACGGCCGGGCGCGAGGCGTTTCGCGAACGCGAGATGGTGCTCTACACCGTGGTCGCCGGCGAGGGTCGGCGTAACGGCCGGCCCCTGGCCGCCCCGCGCACCGCGGCGCTGCTGCGCGCCGTGGGCCTGGACACCAGCGGCGCACCGGCGTTCGTGCTGGTGGGCAAGGACGGTGGCGTGAAGATGCGCGAGGGTCCCGACGTCGACCTGCAATCGGTCTTCGAAGAGATCGACCGCATGCCGATGCGCCGGAAGCGCTGAAGGCGCGACGACGGCCGCGGCGTGGCCATGGCCCGGGGGTCCCTGGTCGATCGTGCGGCCGGCCGTTGCAGCGCTCGCTCAGAGCGCACCGGCAGCGCGCAGCGCCTCGATCTCCGTGGCCGACAGCCCCATCTCGCGCAGCACCTCGTCGGTGTGCTGGCCCAGCGCGGGCGGCGCGCGGCGCAGCACCGGCGGGGTGGCCGCCAGGCGCAGCGGGCTGGCGACGCCGGTGATGGCGGCGATGCCGTCGCCCGCATCGCGCGGCAGCGAAACGGCCAGGCCGCGCGCCTTGACCTGGGCATCGTCGAAGGCCGCGCCGATGTCGTTGATGGGGCCGCAGGGCACGGCCTTGTCCTCCAGCAGCATGACCCACTCGGCCGTGGTGCGCGTGCGCGTCACGGCCTCCATGGCGGGGATCAGCACCTCGCGGTGCTTCACGCGCAGCGTGTTGCTGGCGAAGCGCGCGTCGGCCGCCCACTCGGCCTGGCCCGCCGCTTCGCAGAAGCGCGCGAACTGGCCGTTGTTGCCGATGGCCAGCAGCATCGCGCCGTCCTTCGTCGGGAAGTCCTGGTAGGGCGCGAGGCTCGGGTGCGTGTTGCCCTGGCGCTGCGGCGCGGTGCCGGTGTTGAGGAAGGCGCTGGCCTGGTTGGCCAGGATGGCCATGCCGACGTCGAGCAGCGCCATGTCGATGTGCTGGCCCTGCCCCGTCTGCTCGCGCACGCGCAGCGCGGCGAGGATGGCGGTGCTGGCATAGCAGCCGGTGAAGAGGTCGGTGAGGGCCACGCCCACGCGCAGCGGCCCGCCGCCGGGCTCGCCGTCGGGCCGGCCGGTGATGCTCATCATGCCGCTCATGGCCTGGATCATCAGGTCGTAGCCCGCACGCTCGGCATAGGGGCCGTCGTGCCCGAAGCCGGTGACGCTGCAGTACACAAGGCGCGGGTTGGCGGCACGCAGCGTCTCGTGGTCGAGGCCGTACTGCTTCAGCCCGCCGGTCTTGAAGTTCTCGACCACCACGTCGGCCTGCGCGGCCATGCGCTGCAGCAGCGCCCGGCCCTCGGCCGTGGCCATGTCGACGGTGACCGACCGCTTGTTGCGGTTGCAGGCGGTGAAGTAGGTGGACTGCGCCGTGTCCTGGCCCGCCTCGTCCTTGAGGAAGGGCGGCCCCCAGGCGCGCGTGTCGTCACCCACGCCGGGGCGTTCGATCTTGACCACGTCGGCCCCCAGGTCCGCCAGGATCTGGGTGCACCACGGGCCGGCGAGCACGCGCGAAAGGTCGAGGACTCGGATGCCGTCGAGGGCTGCTGGGGTCATGAGAAATTCGGGTACCGGACGCAGAGGACGCAAAGGTTCCGCAGAAGGCGCAAAAGAATACGAGAAGAAAGAAACTGGTTTTCTTCTGCGTCCTCTGCGTGACCTTTGCGCCCTCTGCGTCCGGAAGTCCGTATTGAAGGATCAGTTCGAGAACGCCGCGATCCCCGTGATCGCGCGGCCGAGGATGAGGGCGTGCACGTCGTGCGTGCCCTCGTAGGTGTTGACGACCTCCAGGTTGACCAGGTGGCGGGCCACGCCGAATTCGTCGCTGATGCCGTTGCCGCCCATCATGTCGCGCGCCAGCCGCGCGATGTCGAGCGACTTGCCGCAGTTGTTGCGCTTCATGATCGAGGTGATCTCGACGGCGGCGATGCCTTCGTCCTTCATGCGGCCCAGGCGCAGGCTGCCCTGCAGGCCCAGCGCGATCTCGGTCTGCATGTCGGCCAGCTTCTTCTGGATCAGCTGGTTGGCGGCCAGCGGGCGGCCGAACTGCTTGCGGTCCAGCGTGTACTGGCGCGCACGGTGCCAGCAGTCCTCGGCGGCGCCGATGGCGCCCCAGCTGATGCCGTAGCGGGCGCTGTTCAGGCAGGTGAAGGGGCCTTTCAGGCCCTGCACCTCGGGGAAGGCGTTCTCCTCGGGCACGAAGACGTCGTCCATGACTATCTCGCCGGTGATGGACGCGCGCAGGCCGACCTTGCCGTGGATGGCCGGCGCCGACAGGCCCTTCATGCCCTTCTCGAGCACGAAGCCGCGGATCGGGCCGACGGCGCCGCCCTCGCTCACTTCCTTCGCCCAGACGACGAAGACGTCGGCCACCGGCGAGTTGGTGATCCACATCTTGCTGCCCTTGAGGCGGTAGCCGCCGTCGGTCTTGTAGGCGCGGGTGGCCATGCTGCCGGGGTCGGAGCCGTGGTCGGGCTCGGTGAGGCCGAAGCAGCCGATGAATTCGCCGCTGGCCAGCTTGGGCAGGTACTTCTGCTTCTGTGCCTCGGAGCCGAATTCGTAGATGGGCACCATCACCAGCGAGGACTGCACGCTGGCCATGGAGCGGTAGCCGGAATCGACGCGCTCGACCTCGCGCGCGATCAGGCCGTAGCAGACGTAGTTCAGGCCCGGGCCGCCGTACTGCTCGGGGATGGTCGGGCCCAGCAGGCCCAGCTCGCCCATCTCGCGGAAGATGCTGAGGTCGGTCTTCTCGCCGCGGAACATCTCGAGCACGCGCGGGGCCAGCTTGTCCTGGCAGTAGGCATTGGCGGCGTCGCGCACGGCGCGCTCGTCGTCGGTGAGCTGCTGCTCGAGCAGGAAAGGATCGTCCCAATGGAAGGCGGCTTTGGTGGCCATGGTGTGCGGTCTCCGACAGGCTGTGCGCGATGCGCGGCGATGGACAGGAAGTCCGCCATCGTACGACCGCCGCCACGGCGCGAGCAAACGAGAATTCCACACCCAGATATGCTGTCTGCTCATATCTGGGGCCAGGGCGCCGGCTTGCCGCGACCCATGCCATTCACGACCCAACTATGTCGCCGCCGAATACCATGCGCCGCAAGATCCCCTCGACCCAGTCCCTCGCCTGCTTCGAGGCCGCCGCCCGGCACGAGAGCTACACGCGCGCCGCGCAGGAACTCGCGCTGACGCAGAGCGCCGTCTCGCGCCAGATCGGCGCGCTCGAGGCGTTCATGGGCCTGGCCCTGTTCCGCCGCACGCGCCACGGCGTGCAGCTCACCGCCGCCGGCGCCGACTACGCGCGGCAGATCTCGCGCCAGCTCGACGCCATGGAGCGCGACACGCTCGACGCCATGGCGCGCCAGGGCAGCGGCGGCTCGCTGCAGCTCGCGGCGGTGCCCACCTTCGCCACGCGCTGGCTGATCCCGCGCCTGCCGGCCTTCGCGCAGGAGCATCCCGACGTCACGGTCCACATCGAGACGCGCACGCGCCCCTTCCTCTTCGCCGACTCTCCCTTCGACGCGGCCCTGTACGCGGGCACGGCCGAGCAGGCGGCCAACTGGGCCGGCACCCGCTCCACGGTGCTGATGCACGAGGACGTGGTGCCGGTGTGCAGCCCGGCGCTCGTCGCGCCGAAGCGGCAGCTCACGCCGGCCGCGGTGGCCCGCCTGCCGCTGCTGCAGCAGAGCACGCGGCCCGAAGGCTGGCGCCAGTGGTTCGACGCCCAGGGCGTGGACGCACCGCGGGCGCGCAGCGGGCCGCGCTACGAGCTGTTCTCGATGCTGGCCGTCGCGGCCGCTCACGGGCTGGGCGTGGCGCTGATGCCGCTGCTGCTGATCGAGGCCGAGCTGGCCCGCGGCGAGCTGGTGGTGGCCTGCCCACGGCCGCTGCGCGGCGAGCGCAGCTACTTCTTCGTCACCCCGGCGCGGCCCGACGAGCGTGCCGTCGTGGCCCACATGCGACGCTGGCTGGTCGCCCAGGTCGACTGAGCGCGGGCCGCCGGTGGGGGCGTGCAACGGCCGATTTCGCTGGAAAGTGTGTCGAATTCGCCATGCATTGTCATTCGATTGTTTCCTGGAGCGCTGCCAGGGAAGACGAAACGAATGGCTCCACGCATGATTCCGGTCCCGGCCCGCCGGCAGTCCGAACGCGTTGCGATTGTTCATGTCCGTCCCAGTTTTTCCCCGCGCCCCTCGCCTTCGCCGTTTCCGTGTCGATGTGGGCACCATCATCACGGTGGTGGTGCTGTTCCAGTCCCTGCTGCTGGTGGCGATCGGCTACTGGGGATCGCAACGCCTGGTGTCGACCATCGGCGAGTCGGCCCAGCGCGCCGACCACCTGCGCATCGAGGACAAGGTCAATGCCTTTCTGGCCAAGGCGGCCTCGGTGGTCGATGCGATGGGCGCGGCGCCCAGCCTGCGCCCGGCCGGCGAAGGCGCGGTGCCCACGGCCGAGCTGCTGTGGGTGCTGCTGCAGCAGTCGCACGAACTCGACAGCCTGTACGTCGCCAACGATGCCGGCCGCATGCTGATGGTGCAGCGCTACCCCGAGGTGGCGGTGCGGCACATCGTGCGCGAGAGCGATTTCACCGTCGAGACCTGGGAGTACAAGCCGCCCGCCGACGACGGCAAGGACACCCAGCAGCGCTACCAGACCGAGCGCATCTCGGCCTTCCGCACCCAGTACGAGCCGCGCGCGCGCAGCTGGTACGTGCAGGCCACGCAGAAGGGCGCGCCGGTGTGGACGGCGCCCTACGTCTTTGCCGCGTCGCAGGAACTGGGGGTGACGTACGCCGTGCCCGGCAAACGGCGCGACCGCGACGGCGCGCAGGTGCTGGTGGCCTCGGGCGACGTGACGCTGGGCCGCCTGTCGGAGTTCGTGCGCATGTTCAGCCGCGTCGGCTACGGCGACAGCGCGCTGCTCAGCGCCGAGCACCAGGTTCTGGCGCGCAGCGACCAGCCCGGCCGCATCCAGGCCCTCGCCCTGCCCGGCAACGGCGTGCTGGGCGCCATCCACGCCCGCATGCTGGCCGACGGCAGCGCACGCGGCACGGTGAGCACGGCCTTCCCGATCGACTTCGGCGGCCAGCGCTACCTGGTGCAGACCTCGCGCATCCCCGCTACCAACTGGCGCCTGATCAGCTGGGTGCCCGAGGACAAGCTGCTGGGCGGGCTGCGCCGCGCGGTGCTGTGGTCGATGCTGCTGGTGGTGGCCTTCCTGGTGCTCATCGTCGGCGTGTCGCTGCGCCTGGCCCAGCGCGTGACGGCGCCGGTGGAGCGGCTGTCGGCGATCGCGCGGCGCATCGGCCGGCTGGAGCTGGACGGGCTGCCGCGCGTGGAGAGCCGCGTGCTCGAGATCCAGCACCTCGACCAGGCGCTGGACGACTCGGCGCGCGGCCTCAAGGCCTTCCGCAAGTTCGTGCCGGTGGACGTGGTCACGCAGCTGGTCGAGAGCGGCCACACGCTCGGCCCGAGCGGCGAGCCGCGCCAGATCACGGTGATGTTCACCGACGTGGCGGGCTTCACCCGCATCGCCGAGGCCACGCCGACCGAGGTGCTGGTGCGCCAGATGACGCGCTACTTCAACCTCGCGGCGGCGGTGTTCACGCGCCACGGCGGCACCATCGACAAGTACATCGGCGACGGCACGATGGTCTTCTGGGGCGCGCCCTCCGACGTGCCGCACGCCGAGGAAAGCGCCAGCCGCGCCGCGCTGGAGCTGCAGGCCGAGCTGGACCTGCTCAATGCAGAGTGGCGCGCCAGCGGACTGGCGGAATTCCAGACGCGCATCGGCATCCACACCGGCCCGGCGATCACGGGCGTGCTGGGCTCGAACGACCGCCTGGCCTACACCGCCGTGGGCGACACGGTGAACGTCGCCAGCCGCATCGAGGGCATCAACAAGGAGCTGGGCACGCGCGTGCTGATCTCCGAGACCACCTTCGACGGCCTGGCCGGCCGGCTGCCCACGCGCCGCATCGACGCCATGACCATCCGCGGCCGTCAGAAGCCGCTGCTGGTCTACGAACTGCTCGAGGCGGGCGCCCCGCCAGCCGCCTGACGGGGCTCGGCCCGCTGCGCATTTCGACGCAAAAGCGACGACAGCGCATCGGAAAGCGGGACGTAAGCAAAGGTTTCGGCTAGATTCGATCCTTCGCCGACCGTGGCGGAGGGAACACGAGCATGAAGAACAAGTGGATGGGCATCGCCTGCGCCCTGGCGATCCTGGCGGGCTGCGCCAGCCGGCCGACGAGCGGTCCCGGCTCGGGCTACGGCGCCGACTACGTGCCCCTGGTCCAGGCCAACAACGTTCCCGCCGCGACCTACGAGGCCGACGTGGCCGCCTGCCAGAAGACGGCGCGCAGCTACACCTTCGCCACCCCCGACGAGCACCGCGACGCGCTCGCCTTCCTCAACGCCGTCACGCTCGGCGCCGCGGTCGCCATTCCGGCGGGCTGGGCGCCCACCTTCGCCACCACCGGCACCACCTGGGGCCTGATGAACGGTTTCGAATACGGCGTGTATTCGCCGCAGCGCGCGACCTTCAACGCCCGGCAGGAAAGCGCGATCGCCAACTGCATGGCGCGCAAGGGCTACCTGAACGCGGACCCCAGCGTGACCGTCACCTGGACGCCCACGCCGGCCGCCGCCGTGAAGGGCCTGCGCCGCACGGGCGTGGACACCTACAACGCCGAGCAGGTGGCCAAGGCCAGCCGCTGCACCGCCACGCCCTTCGCCAACCTGGTGGGCAAGGGCCCGGGCTACGAGAACTACACGGTGCCCTGCGACGGCGGCCGCATCCTCGCGGTGCGCTGCACCTTCGGCAACTGCCGGCCGGGCGGCTGAGCGCCACGGGCCGCCACGCCGGCCCGCTGCAGCGGCGCAGGCGCCGGCTTGCACTCCGCAACATGCCGCGCGAAACCCGGGGCTAGACTGGTCGGCCCTTTTTCCTCGCCTGCGGGCCGCTCCTGCGCATGAAGTTCCCGACGCTGCCGATGCTCGCCGCCGGCCTGCTCCTGGCCACGATGCAGGCCGCGCAAGCCGCGGGCTGCGATCAGCTGCGTTCGGAGGTCGAGGGCCGGATCGCGGCGGCCGGCGTGACCCGCTTCAGCGTCACGGTGGTGGACGCCAGCGCGCCCGTCACCAGCGGCAAGGTGGTCGGCAGTTGCGAGCTCGGCAGCAAGAAGCTGGTCTACGAGGCCTCACCCACGGCGCCCGGCGTGCCCGCCACGGGGGCGACGGCCGCGACGCCCGGCCCTGCCGGCGGCAGTGAGCGCATCCTCACGGAATGCCGCGACGGCACGGTGTCGATGGGCGGCAGCTGCAGGCCCTGAGCGGCAAGCCCTGACCCTCGCCGCGAGCGGCCCCGTCAGCGGCAGACCTGCGTCGAGTTGATCTGGCGGCAGGTCCTGCCGTCGCCGTTCTGGTAGCGGTCGATCTGGCCCTTGCGGTTGGTGTGGTTGCCCAGCGTATCGGTGCAGCCGGCGGCGTCGCAGTTGCGGATCGTGGGGCGCATGTCGCGCGGCGGCGGTGCAGGCCGTCCGTAGGTCCCGCCGCCGTAGGGGTACCAGGTGTCGGCCACGATGCCTGGCTCGCCCCGGTCGCTGTAGCGCGGGTCGGGGGTGACCTCCCGCGTGTTGCCACCGCGGCCGTCGATGATGGCGGCGCCGGCCGGTGGCTGCGCGGGCCGGCTGGCCGCCTCCACCGTGTCCTGCTGCAGGCGGCGCGCGCGGCTCACGCTGTCGAGCTGGTCCTGGGCGGCGCGCTCGCTCGGCGCATACCCGGGCGGCGCGGCCTCGGGCACGGGCACGTTGCCGGTCGGCTTCGAGCCCGGGGGGCAGGTGGCCTGATCGGTGTAGCCGACCTTGCCCGCCGCATCGGTGCAGCGGAGCACGTCGGCATGGGCCGGCACGGCAACGATGGCCAGCCACGCGAAGCAGATCAGGGGATATCGCATGCGGCGATTGTGGCGCGCGCCGGGTCGGCGCGACAGCCGTTCTTTCCCGAGATGGCGGGGCGCTGCGGCTCTCGACCGCACGCCCCAGGCTTCAGGCTTCAGGCCTCAGCCGTCTGCTCTTCCATCAGGTCCGCCTTGCGCAGGCGCAGCAGTTCGCCCAGGCTCACCAGGTCGACACCGCTGTCGCGGGCCTGGGGAAAGAGTTCGTTGCGCTCTTCCTTGACGTGGTGGTCGATGTACTCGCCGAGCACCTTCACGCGGGCATCGAACATGTCGTCGACGTCGGCCGCCTGCTCGATCTGGGCGATGAGGTCCTTGGCGCTCTGGTGCTCGACGTTGGCCTCGTCGAGCAGGTCCTCGTCGCGGATCTGGCCGCGCAGCGCGGGGTAGAAGATCTCTTCCTCGATCTGCGTGTGCACGGTGAGTTCCAGGCAGATGTGGCGCGCCAGGGCGAGCTTGCGGGCGTGCACGTCCTGCGCCTTCGAACTGTTCAGGCTCTCGTAGGTCTCGAACATCTTCTTGACGTTCTTGTGGTCGGTATCGAGCAGGGTGCAGGCGTCGGTCGGGGTGTTGGACATGGTGATGACTCCTTCGTCGTGGGTGGGTTCGGAGCATGCAAATTGCGCCGCGCCGGCGAGCGCCCGAGTAGGAGTGCATCGCGTGCGCCTGCCGAAAGGACCGACACGGTGCGCATCGGCGGCGGCTGGCACCTCTGCGACGGGCGCTCTGGCCGGGCCCGCCGCGCGTGGCGCGTCGGCACGCCCGGCTCGAAGGGCTCGAGCCGCGTGGGTGCCCGCTCGCGCTCAGCGCCCGGCGCTGCGCTCCGCCGGTTTGTTGAACAGCTTGCGCAGCGCGCGCTTGGCGGCCTCGAGCCGGCGCAGGCGGGTGGGCGACAGGTTGTGGCCGGCCCGGTTGATGTAGAAGGTGAGCATCGACATGGCCGAGCGGTAGGGCTCGCTCTTGCGACGCCGGCTGCGTTCGGCCGAGCGCTTGAGCGAACGCGCGATGGCCTGCGCGCTGCGCAGCTTGAAGATCCCCGGATCGAGGTCCATCGCGTCGCTGGTGTCGGTGACGCGTTGCGACCAGCGTGCGCCGGTGGCGCTGTGGGCGTGCGTGGCGGTCTGGGACATGGGCGTGATCTCCTTGGAAGCACCATGCTGGCGCGCCCGCCTGCCCCGCGCGTAGGCGATGTCTCGCGACGCGTGTCGGCCGCATGCCGTGTGCGGGCGTCCTGCGGGGGCCGCCGATATGATCGGCCGCATGCTCGCCAACCTCGTGCCGTTCCTCATCCACTGGGCCATCACCGCGTTGTCGCTCTGGGTGGCGAGCCACATCTTCCGCGGCCTGAAGTTCGACAGCACCGGCGCGCTGATCGTGGCGGCGCTGCTGCTGGGTTTCGCCAACGCCATCGTCAAGCCGCTGCTGATCGTGCTGACGCTGCCGCTCACGCTGCTGACCTTCGGGCTGTTCCTGCTGGTCATCAACGCGCTGATGATCCTGCTCGTCGCCGCCCTGGTGAAGGGCTTTCGGGTCTCGGGCTTCTGGACCGCGCTGTTCGCGAGCCTCTTCGTGTCGCTGCTGAGCATCCTGATCGGCTCGCTGCTCGGCGGCAGCGACCCGGCCACCACGATCCAGATGCCCCAGGGCACGGGCAACTGGCTCTGACGCGGCCCTCGCCCGCCGTGCGCCCCTGAGCGGCCGAGCCGCCGAGGACGACGCCCGGCGTCGGTGCCGTCTCACACGGCCGGCGCGCCACGCTGCGCCACAGTGGTCCGATCGCACCGCGCGCGGCGCGGCCCCAGACGAACGGAGCATTGCACCCATGAGCACCGACCCCCTCCTCGGCGGCAGCCGAGCCCCCGCACACGCCACCGGCAAGGACATCGACGCGCTCGGCCCGAGCGACAGCAGCGACAGCGGCAGCGACGTGCAGACCGACCTGCGCCGCACTTCCCTGCCCGACGAAGGATCGGAAGGCGCGCTGCCCATCGCCCACGACAGCAGCAGCGACGCCGCCGGCACCGGCGAGACGGCCTCCGCCGACCCGGCCCCGCCCGAGCTCGATGCCGACCTGCTGCCCGACCGCACCGGCCAGCTGCCCGGCGAAGCCATCGACGACGTGGACGTGGCGACCGCCGACAGCCTGGCCGACGACGATGAGGACGAGAGCGCCGCCTAGGACCGTGCGTCCGCCGTGGTCGGCCGCGGGCTGAAGGCGTAGGGCAGCAGCCCCGCCAACACCAGCACCGCGGCGCAACCGAAGATGGCGCCATAACTCGCGGCCGGCGCCCACTGGGCGCGCTGGCCCCAGTCGGCGATCAGCCCGAAAGCCCAGGCCGCGAGCGCAGAGCCGAGGAAGACGAAGCTGTTGAGCAGGCCCAGTCCGCGCCCGCGCTGGGCCGGCGCGACGAGCTCGCGGCCATGCGCCATCACGAGCGGATGCAGCATGCCCACCGTGCCCAGGACCGTGAGCAGCGCGAGGTCCGGCAGCAAGCCTGCCGCGGGCGCCATCGCCAGGGCCGCGGCCGCGACGAAGGCCAGCAGCGACCAGCCGAGCACGCAGCGCTTGAGCGATGCGCGCCGCACCAGCCAGGGCAGCAGCAACGCGGTGCAGAAGCCGCCCAGGCTGAGCACCGTCAAGGCCATGCCGCGCGCACCGGCCTGCAGCCCGAACACGTCGGCCAGGTAGGGGCCGCCCCAGGCGTTGCGAAAGGCGGTGCCGGCCGCCATCGCGACGCACAGCGGAATCAGCGTCCACATCGCCGGCAGCGCGAGCAGGCGGGCGCTGGCGCCGAGCATGGCGACGGGCGCCTCGGCCTTCGCGTCCGCATGGCCGTGGTCACGCACCTGGCGCCACACGCCGATGCAGGCGAACAGCATGCACAGCGCGGCCAACGCGATCGGCACCCGCCATCCGATGGCGTGCACCGCCCAGCCCAGCGGCGCCGTCGCCAGCAATGCGCCCACCATGCCCAGCGCGTTGCTGCGCCCGAGGAACGCGACGTAGCGTTGCGGCGGCAGCGTGGCCGAGGCGTGGTGCATCAGGCCCATGAACACCGGCGCGCAGGCCAGCCCCAGGCCCAGTTGCGCCAGCATGGCCGTCCCGCCATTGGGCGCCAGCACGAAGAGCAGCGCCGAGGCCACGCCCAGCGCCAGCAGCACGCGCGTGGGCGCGCCCACGCCGTAGCGGTCGAAGGCCACGCCCACCGGCACCTGTGCGAGCGCGAAGGCCAGGAAGAAGCAGGACGACAGCGCGCCGAAGCCTGCCGGCGACAGCAACAGGTCGCGCTGCAGCTCGGGCGCCATCACGGCGAGGCAGGTGCGGAAGAACTGGCTGAGCGCGAAGGCGACGGTGAGCGCGCGCAGGCCGCGCGTGGTGGCAGGGCTGACCATGGAAAAGGCTGGACGACGGCCCCGCGCCGGGCAGGCACGGGAACCCGGCCCGCATTAGAACCGCGGGCCGCCGGCCGCCCTGTCGCACGCCGGATCGAGGCCGCGCGAAGACTCAGCGCTCGGCGTCGATGCGCTTCGCTTCCTCGTCCTGCCAGGCGTCGTTGTGGAGGTCGGGCGTGCCGGGGTAGCCCTGCTGCTTGAGCTTCTCGCGGCCCATGCGGCTGCCTTCCTCGGGCGGGTCCTGGCCGATGGCACGGCTTTGCTGCAGGTTGACGCCGGACTGTTCGCCGCGGTCGCCGGCGAAGGCCTCGCCGGGTTCGGGATGGGTAATGGGGGTGGGCTGGCGCGGATCGGTCATGCGGAACTCCTGAAGATGACCCATGTCGCCACGTGACGCGCAGCGTGGGCGCCGTCCCTCGCGCCCAATGCCTGTGGGAAGCGCCTCACACCAGGATGGCCTCGCCCGTTGCGGCGGGCGACCCCCCGTCGATCAGGCCGCCGCCTGCGCCCGGCGCCGCGCCAGCGCCACGTACCAGTCCAGGCTGCCCGGGTTGGCCATCGCCTCCCGGTTCACCACGCGCTCGATGGGCTGGCCCAGGAGCAGCTTCTTGATGGGCAGTTCCTGTTTCTTGCCCGACAGGGTGCGCGGGATCTCGGCGACCTGGAAGATGTCGTCGGGCAGGAAGCGGGGCGACAAGGCGGTGCGGATGGCACCGTTGAGTTTGCCTCGCATCGCATCGTCGAGCGCCACGCCGGGGCGCAGCACGACGAACAGCGGCATGTAGCTGTCGCGGCCGAGGTACTCGAGGTCGACCACCATCGAGTCCATCACCTCGGGCAGCGCCTCGACGGCGTTGTAGATCTCGCTGGTGCCCATGCGCAGGCCCTGGCGGTTGATGGTGGCGTCGCTGCGGCCGTAGATGACGCAACCGCCGTCCTCGCCGATCCTGATCCAGTCGCCGTGCCGCCACACGCCGGGGTAGGTGTCGAAATAGCTGGAGAGATAGCGTGCGTTGCCGGGGTCGTTCCAGAAGTACAGCGGCATCGACGGGATGGGCCGGCTGCACACCAGCTCGCCGACCTCGCCGATCACGGGCTGGCCCTGCTCGTTCCAGGCCTCGACGCTGGCGCCCAGCTGCCGGCACTGCATCTGGCCCGGCACCTCGGGCAGCTCGCGGTTGCCGCCCACGAAGGCGCCGCAGAAGTCCGTGCCGCCCGAGATATTGCACCACCAGGGGTCGGGCGAGCCGGCGGCCTTCAGCTGCGCGGTGCCCCAGCGCTGCACCTCCTCCGCCAACGGCGAGCCGGTGCTGCCCAGCGCCCGCACGCGCGAGAGGTCGCCGCAGTCCTTCGCGACCACGCCGGCCTTCATGCAGTTGGTGAAGTAGGCGGCGCCGGCGCCGAAGAAGGTGACCTGGTGGCGCGCGACGAAACGCCACAGCACGGTCCAGTCGGGCTTGTCCTTGCTGCCGCCGGGGTGGCCGTCGTAGATGCAGATGGTGGCGCCGAAGGCCAGGCCCGAGAGCTGCGAGTTCCACATCACCCAACCGGTGGAGCTGAACCAGTGGTAGCGCTCGCCGCGGTTGTTGTCGCTGTAGCTCGCGCCCACGTCGTTGTGCAGCCCGCAGGCGTACATGTTGACGATGATGCCGCCCTGGCCGTGCACGATGGGCTTGGGCAGGCCGGTGGTGCCGCTGGAGTAGACGACCCAGATCGGGTGGTCGAAAGGCAGCCACTCGGGCTCGAAGGCCGCCACGTCCGCATCGTTGCGGGCCGTGGCGCCCGCCCAGTCGGCGTCGTGCGCGATCGACTTCGCCGCGAACGGGCTCTTCACCAGCAGCAGCTGGCGCACCGAGGGCAGCGCGTCGCGCAGCTCCTGCACGATGGCGCTGCGGTCGACGGGCTTGCCGCCGTAGTGCACGCCGTCGGCCGCGATCAGAAGCTTGGGCTCGATCTGCCTGAAGCGGTCGGCCACGGCGGCCGTGCCCATGTCGGGCGCGCACACGCTCCACACGGCACCGATGCTGGAGCAGGCGAGAAAGGCGACCATCGTCTCGGGCACGTTGGGCAAATACGCCGCGACGCGGTCGCCGCGCTGCACGCCCATCGACTTGAGCGTGAGCGCGACCGACGCGACCTGGCGCCGGAGCTCGGGCCACGACATCTCGCGCACCTCGCCCAGCTCGTTGTCACTCACGATCGCGGGGCAGCCGGCGGCATGCGCGGCGTCGGCATGGCGCAGCACCTCGCGGGCGTAGTTCACCTGCGCGCCGGGGAACCAGACGGCGCCCGGCATGCGGTCCTCGGCCAACACCGCGGTGTGCGGCGTGGGCGAGTGCATGCCGCTGTAGTCCCAGATGCTCTGCCAGAAGGCGTCCAGGTCGGTGACCGACCACTGCCACAGCTTGGCGTAGGAATCGAAGGCGAGGCCGCGTGTCTCGCGCAGCCAGTCCTGGTAGAGGCGGATCTGGGGAATGTGGGGTGCAGTCATGGCGCTGGAGCTTACGGGCCTGCATCCCCCGCGTGCCAGCGGGAATGTCCCGTACCGGACCCGCGCAGCGCACGCGCGAACGCACGGGTGGCCGGTTTCGCCGACAGCCGTGTCCCACACCGGTGGGCGGCAGCCCCGGACGCGCGCGATGCCGCCGGCTTTTGCAAGGTGCATCTCACGCCGAACGCCAGCTGCTGGCGATCGGTGGACCCACCGACATCGAAAGGAATCACCCAGATGACACAACAACGACACCATCAGCGCGCAATCGTCGGCGCCTTGTTCGCAGGCCTTCTCGCCGCCGGCGGCGCCGTGCAGGCCCAGGGCGTGGGCGTGGGGGTCGGCGTGAATGCCGACGTCAACGGCAACGCGCAGCGCGGCCAGGCCGGTACCGCCGCAGGCGCCCGGGCGGGGGCTCGCACCGATGCGCAAGGCACGCCGGGCGGCACCGGCAACGCGCTGGGCGGCGTTCTCGGCAGCACCACCGGCGCGGTCGGCGGCGCGGTGGGCGGCGCAACGCGCGCGACCGGCGCGGTCGGCGGCGCCACCGGGGCCGTCAACGGTGCTGCAGGCGGCGCAGTGCGCGCACCGGCAGCCGGGGTCAATGGCAATGGCCAGGCGCAAGGCTCGGGCGCCGTGAACGTCAAGCCCTGACGGCTCGCCTGCGCCGAGGCCCGCAGCACCCGCGTGCTGCGGGCCTTTTCACGTGCGGTGCTTCAGCGCGGCCGCGCGAGCCGAAACAGGCTGACCGCCTCCACATCGAGGACTTCGACACCACGCTGATTGAACAGCTGCCAGCGCCAGCGCATCCTGCCCACGCGGGGCCGTGCCGCATCGTGCACGAGCTCCAGCACCTCGGCACGCAGGCGCAGCAGGTCGCCGGGGCGCACGGGATTGGGCCAGCGCACATGGCCCAGCCCCGGCGAGGCCAGCGACTCCGAGCCCTCGAGCGCGGCCTGCACCACCAGCCGCATCGCGATCGTGCAGGTGTGCCAGCCACTGGCGATGAGGCCACCGAAGACGCCCTCCGCCGCTGCCTGCGCGTCGGTGTGGAACCACTGCGGGTCCCACTGGCGGGCGAAGCCGACGAGCTCGTCCTCGGTGACCGCGTGCGGGCCAGCCTCGATGACCTGGCCGACGAAGAAGTCCGCGAACTTCATCCGTGCCGTCGCGCGGCCCAGTAGGTGGCGCCTTCGCTGCCGTACTGTTCGGCATGCGGCTGGTCGGCCACGAGGGCGAAGCGGTCGCCGCGGCGCAGCACGCGCGTCTCATCGTCGATGGTGAGCGTCAGCTCGCCCTGCACCATGAGCGCCTCGACCGCGAAGGGATGGCCGTGCACCGCCACGTGCGTGCCCGCCTGCCACACGCGCTCGGCCACTTCGTCGAAGCCGCGCGCGCGGGCATCGGCCTCGAAGTCGGCGAAGCGCGGCATCGCGGCTTCGGCGATGGGCGCGGGGAAGGCGGTGGTGGTGGCGGCTGTCATCGAGGGGCTCCTGGGCGTCGGAAAGGCGAGGCCCGGAGTGTCCCGCAGCGCCGCCCGCCTGCCCAGCCCAGGCTGCCTATGCCGGCCATAGCCGCGGGCCGGGTCAGTAGGTCTCCAGATGGAGCCGGCCTTCGCGCTTGAGCTGGTCGGCGACGGCCTCCCAGTCCAGCCCGCCTTCGTGGGCCACGTCGCGCAGTGCCATGACCACGCCCTCTTCCATGCTCTTGAGGCCGCAGACGTAGAAGTGGCTCGCGCCGTCGCTGAGCAGCGCGACCAGGTCGGCCGCACGCTCGCGCAGGCGGTCCTGCACGTAGGTCTTGGGCTGGCCGGGCGTGCGCGAGAAGGCGAGGTTGATGTCGATGAAGTCCTTGGGCAGCGACTGCAGCGGGCCGAAGTACGGCAGCTCCTGCTGCGTGCGTGCGCCGAAGAAGAGCATCAGCTTGCCGCCCTCGAACTTGCCGCTCTTCCTCAGACGCCGGCGCCACTCGGTCATGGCCCGCATGGGCGCGCTGCCGGTGCCGGTGCAGATCATGACGATGTGCGACTTGGGGTGGTTCGGCATCAGGAAGCTGCTGCCGAAGGGTCCGACCACCTGCACCGTGTCGCCGACCTTCAGGTCGCACACGTAGTTGGAGCAGATGCCGCGCACGGGCTGGCCCTGGTGGTCCTCGGTCACGCGCTTCACGGTGAGCGACAGGTTGTTGTAGCCGGGGCGTTCGCCGTTGCGGGCGCTGGCCACCGAATACTGGCGCGGCTGGTGCGCGCGGCCCAGCGCGTCGGTGCCGGGCGGGATGATGCCGATCGACTGGCCCTCGAGCACCGGGAAAGGCATGGCGCCGAAGTCGAGCACCACGTGGTGCGTCTCGCTGTCGAAGCCGGCCTCGGTGCAGTTGAAGTTGCCGGTGACGGTGGCGGTGACGGGGCTCCTGGGCGAATGCAGGTTGGTGTACGCGTGCGCGGCCGACCAGGGCGGGCGCGTGGCGCCGTAGCTCGCGGAGTTGAAGGGCACGGTGCCGGGCTCGGCAGCGGCTGCGGCTGCGGGCACCGGCACGCCGGCTTCGGGCGCGGCGTCGGCCGCATCCGCAGGCACGCCCGCCTCGGCCAGTTGCTCGGGCGTCAGTTCGGCCGGCAGCTCGTCCCACGTGAGCTGCTCCTCGATCGAGTACGCGCGCACCCTGGGCATCGTGCGCCAGTTGTCGATCGAGCCCGTCGGGCAGGGCGAGATGCAGGCCATGCAGCCGTTGCACACGTCGGCCCTGACGACGTAGTTGCGGTCGTCGTGCGTAATGGCCCCGATCGGGCAGGTCGCCTCGCAGGTGTTGCAGCGGATGCAGATCTCGGGGTCGATCAGGTGCTGCTGGATGACCGCCACAGCTTCAGCCGTTTCCATCGTTTCTCTCTTTCTGGGTCCGGACCCTCGGCCCCGACCGTTCGGGCTGAGCTTGGCCTGTCCTGAGCCTGTCGAAGGGTCGAAGCCTTGCGCGACGTTTCGACAAGCTCAACGCGAACGGGTTGGGGTGTCCGAGGCAGACATGGCATCGTGGCGCTTTATCCGAACCGGACGTACTCGAAATCCACCGGCTGGCGGTTGATGCCCATGACCGGCGGCGCGATCCAGTTGGCGAAGCGGCCCGGCTCGACCACGCGGCCCATGAGCGAGGCCACGAAGGCGCGGTCCTCGTCGGTGGGCAGCCATTCGCCCTTCTTCGCGTTCCATTCGGCCTCGTTGACCACGCGGCCGTCCGGCGACATGCGGATGCCGGCCAGCGCGCCGATCTGGCGGTTGAAGGCCTTGTGCGGCACCACGAGCCGGAAAGGAACGCCGGCCTTCTCGATCACCTTGTTCCAGCGGCCGACGCCGGCCACCGAGTCCTTGATGAAGTCGTCGCGCAGCACCTCGTTCAGCGCGTTGAGCATCGGCACTTCCTTTTCCAGCAGCTGGCCGTCCTTCACCTCGAGCACCTTGTAGGTCTGGCCCTTGAGCACGTGGTCGTCGGTGCGCTTGCCCTCTTCGTACCGGCCCTTGAGGCCCGAGCTGTAGAAGGTGGCGGCGTTGCTCGACTGGTCGGCGCCGAAGAGGTCGATGGTGACCGAGTAGTGGAAGTTCAGGTAGCGCTGCACCGTCTCCAGGTCGATCGCGCCGGCGGCGCGGATCTTCGCCGCGTCGTCGGTCTTGAGCTCGTTCATCACCTGGCAGGTGCGGGCCACCACGCGGCTCACGCCCGACTCGCCCACGAACATGTGGTGGGCCTCTTCGGTGAGCATGAACTTGGTGGTGCGCGCCAGCGGGTCGAAGGCCGACTCGGCCAGCGCCGACAGCTGGAACTTGCCGTCGCGGTCGGTGAAGTAGGTGAACATGAAGAAGCTCAGCCAGTCCGGCGTCTTCTCGTTGAACGCGCCCAGGATGCGGGGGTTGTTCTCGTCGCCGCTCTGGCGTTCGAGCAGCGCCTCGGCCTCCTCGCGGCCGTCGCGGCCGAAGTGCTTGTGCAGCAGGTAGACCATGGCCCACAGGTGGCGGCCCTCTTCCACGTTGATCTGGAACAGGTTGCGCAGGTCGTACATCGACGGCGCCGTCAGGCCGAGGTGGCGCTGCTGCTCGACCGAGGCCGGCTCGGTGTCGCCCTGGGTGACGATGATGCGGCGCAGGTTGGCGCGGTGTTCGCCGGGCACGTCCTGCCAAGCCTTCTCGCCCTTGTGGTCGCCGAAGTGGATCTCGCGGTTGGCATCGCCCGGATTCAGGAAGATGCCCCAGCGGTAGTCGCGCATCTTCACGTGGCCGAACTGCGCCCAGCCCTGCGGGTCGACGCTCACCGCGGTGCGCAGGTAGACGTCGTAGTTCGTCGAGCCCTCGGGGCCCACGTCGTCCCACCAGTTGATGAAGTTCGGCTGCCAGCCCTCGAGCGCGCGCTGCAGCGTGCGGTCCTCGGCCAGGTTGACGTTGTTCGGGATCTTCTCGCTGTAGTTGATGCTGCTCATGATGACCCTTGGGTGAGGAATTCGGAGGAGGAATTCGGGATCGGACTTCCGGACGCAGAGGACGCAAAGGTTTCGCAGAGGGCGCAAAAGAGACATTCAAAGCTTTCTTTGAATCTTTTGCGTCCTCTGCGTCGTTTTGGTTTTTCTTCTGCGTCCGGTAGTCCGCATTCAGACGCGGTTGAGGTCGAAGCCGGCCTTCTGGCCCGTGCCGTAGACCTTGAGCGCGCCCTTGTCGCCGACGGCGTTGGGGCGCTGGAAGATCCAGTTCTGCCAGGCGGTGAGGCGGCCGAAGATGCGGGTGGCCATGTTCTCCCGGCTGGCGAAGCGCAGGTTGGCTTCCAGGCCGGTCAGGGCGTCGGGCGACATGGCGGCGCGCTCCTCGATGGCGATGCGCACTTCGTCGTCCCAGTCGATGTCGTCGGGCGCCATGGTGACCAGGCCCAGCTTCACCGCCTCGTCCGCATCGACCGGGCGGCCGGCAACGGCGCGCACGGCTTCCAGGGGCGCGGCCTCTTCGTAGAAGCGGCGCTGCAGGCGGCTCTGGTCGTTCACCATCGGCAGCAGGCCGAAGTTGAACTCGTCGAGCACCAGTCGCGGCGCCTTCTCGGGCGCATCGGGCAAGGCCAGCATGTAGCTGCGGTCGGCCGCGAAGGCGAGTTCGGCGAACAGGCCGGCGAAGCACGAGCTCTCGTCGATCAGCGCGAAGAGGCTGCGCGACGAGACGTCGAGGCGCGCGAGGGTGCGGCGCAGCGCGCCGAGGGTCTCGCGCACGAACCAGTGATCGCGCTGCGCCAGCATCAGCGCATCGGCAGCGAGCAGCGCCTGCGCATCGCCGCGCGTCTTCAGCAGCCAGGTGCCGATGTCCAGCTCGTTCGTGCGCAGGTGCAGGATCGCGTCGTCGAGCTGGCGGGCCAGCGCGAGCGGCCACCAGGCGGCGCCCGCGGCCTCGATGCCGGCGATGTCCGTCGGCTGCGCCCCTTCGGGCGCCTTCAGCGTCAGCGTGGCGGTGCGCTTGGCGCGGTCGATCGCGACCTCGACATGCTCATAGCGCAGGCCATCGGCGCTGTCCTCGCGCTCCAGGCGCGCCAGCACCACGCCCTGCGCATCGGCGGGGCGGTCGCTGGCCTCGGCGAGCTTCTGCGCGCGTTCCTGCACGGCGGCGCCGAACTGCGCCGGCTTGGCGATCGCGTCGACCAGGCGCCAATCCACGGCACGCTGGCCGCGCACGCCTTCGACGCTGGTGCAGAAGATGTCGGCCAGGTCGTGGCGCACGTGGCGCTTGTCGGTCACGCGGGTCAGGCCGCCGGTGCCGGGCAGCACGCCCAGGAGCGGCACCTCGGGCAGCGAGACGGAGGAGGAGCGGTCGTCCACCAGCATGATCTCGTCGCAGGCCAGGGCCAGCTCGTAGCCGCCGCCGGCGCAGGCGCCGTTCACCGCGGCGAGGAACTTCAGGCCCGAGTGCTTCGAGGAGTCCTCGATGCCGTTGCGCGTCTCGTTGGTGAACTTGCAGAAGTTCACCTTCCACGCATGGCTGGAGACGCCCAGCATGAAGATGTTGGCGCCCGAACAGAAGATGCGGTCCTTGGCGCTGGTGACGATGACCGAGCGCACCTGCGGGTGCTCGAAGCGGATGCGGTTGAGCGCGTCGGCCAGCTCGATGTCCACGCCCAGGTCGTAGCTGTTGAGCTTGAGCTTGTAGCCGGGGCGGATGCCGCCGTCCTCGGCGATGTCCAGCGACAGGCGGGCCACGGGCCCCTCGACGCTGAGCGACCAGTGGCGGTACTGCGTCGGGTCGGTGCGGTAGTCGACGGCCGGGCCGGTCGTCTGGGCGGTCTCGCTCATGGAAGTCTCCTGTGGGGCCTGAACCGGAAGCAAAATGCACTTTGCTTCATCCATGACATGCATCATCATGCATGTTTACGGACGCGTCAACCCCGGGGCTGGAATTTTTGTGACGGTGGGTTGCCGGCGCCCGCTCAGCGCGCGGCTTCGGCGTCCATGGCGGCCCGCACCGTGGTGCGCAGCGCCTCGAAGGCCTGCTGCAGGCTCTTGCCGCTGGTGTCGACGCGCAGGTCGGCCTTCGAATAGAAGGCTGCGCGCCCGTCCAGGATGCGGCGCAGGTCGTCCATGGCCTCGCGGCTCGCCGCCATCGGGCGCGTGTCGCCCTGGGCAGCCACACGGCCCATGTGCTCCTCGGGCGCGGCCTGCAGCCACACGGTGGTGCAGTGCGCGAGCAGCTCGTTGAAGGTGGCCGGGTCGGAGACGATGCCGCCGGGCGTGGCGATGACCACCTCGCCGTAGATCTGCACCGCCTCCTCGAGCGCGCGGCGCTCGTAGCGGCGGTATGCATTGGTGCCGTACAGGTCGTGGATCTCGCGCACGCTGCAGCCGGCGAACTTCTCGATCTCGCGGCTGAGCTCGATGAAGGGCATCTCCAGGTCGTCGGCCAGCATCTGGCCCAGCGTGGACTTGCCCGCGCCGCGCAGCCCGACGAGCGCGATGCGCCGGTGGCGGGCCGGGTCCACGGCGGCCGTGCCCAGCAGCTCGCCGACGGCAATGCGCACGCGGCGCAGGTCGGCCTCGGAGCGGTGCTCCAGCAGCTCGCGGATCAGCAGCCATTCGGGCGAACTGGTGGTGACGTCGCCCACCAGTTCGGCCAGCGAGCAGTGCAGTGCCCCGGCCACCTGCTGCAGCACGAGGATGGACGCATTGCCGATGCCGTACTCGAGGTTGGCCAGGTGCCGCTCCGACACGCCCGCCGCCAGCGCCACCGCCTTGCGCGTGAGCCCGCGGCGCGCGCGCAGGCTGCGCACGCGCTCGCCCAGCGCCGCCAGCAGCGCATCCCGTCCCTCATCCGATTCGTTGGCCGCGGGGGCGCCCTCCTCCGGCGCCCGCAGCAGCGCCTCGTTGCGCTCAGTCATGGAAGTCCTTGTCACAGCCACCGATTCTCGTGCGGCTCAGGGTTAACACCTGATATGCACTATATTGCTTGACACGCATTTTGGCGGCATCTATGGTTCGTCCGCAAGCAAGATACTGCACATCGCTGGCGGCCACAAGCCGGCGGCGTCAAAGGACGAGAACACCACGATGGCCAAGGAAGACTTTCACGCCCTGGTTGCCACGCTCACGCGCGATCTGGCCGGCCGCCCGCTGGACCGCGAACTCGACGCCTGGCTGAACCGCGAGCACGGACCGGGCACCACCACCTACGCCTGCCTGAAATCGGCCTGCGAGCAGGGCGTGGCCGAGGGCTGGCTGTGCGAGCGGGAAGGCGGTGGCATCCGCTACGGCCGCGTCTTCAAGGCCGAGCACGCGCTGCACGGCTTCTCGGTCGACGTGGTCGACATGCAGGACATCGCCGGCCCGCACCACACGCACCCGGAAGGCGAGATCGACCTGATCCTGCCGCAAGGCGAAGGCGGCGCCACCTTCGACAGCCGCCCGGCCGGCTGGTGCGTGTACCCGCCCGGCAGCGCCCACCGGCCCACCGTGGCCGACGGCCGCGCGCTGGTGCTCTACCTGCTGCCGCAGGGCCGCATCGAATTCACGCGCGCCGCCTGAGCGCCCGTGCACGGCGCCGGCCCGCGCGGCGCCCCGAACGACTGGAGACAACGATGAGCCTGCCCGCCCGCTTCAACTTCGCCGACCACCTGTTCACGCTCAACCGCGGCCGCGCCGATCGCATCGCCTACGTCGACGACCGCGGCCCGCTGAGCTACGGCCAGCTCGAGGAGCGCGCGCGCCGCCTGGCCGGCGCGCTGCACGCGGCCGGCGTGCGGCGCGAGGAGCGCGTGCTGCTGCTCATGCACGACTCGCACGACTGGCCGGTGAGCTTCCTGGGCTGCCTGTATGCGGGCGTGGTGCCGGTGGCGGTGAACACGCTGCTCATGTCCGAGGACTACGCCTACATGCTCGAGCATGCGCGCGCGCAGGCAGCGCTGGTGTCGGGCGCGCTGCTGCCGGTGCTGCAAAGCGCGATGGACAGGGCGCCGCACGAGCTGGCGACGGTGCTGGTGTCGCAGACCGCGGGCGACCTGCCGGCCGGCATGGTCGAGTTCGAGTCCGCCCTGGCTGCCGCCACGCCGCGCGCCGCGCCGGCACCCACCACGCCCGACGACCCGGGCTTCTGGCTGTACTCCTCCGGCTCCACCGGCAAGCCCAAGGGCACGGTGCACACGCACGGCAACCTGTGGTGGACCGCCGAGCTCTACGGCAAGGCCGTGCTGCAGCTCACCGAGGACGACGTCTGCTTCTCGGCCGCCAAGCTGTACTTCGCCTACGGCCTGGGCAACGCGCTGACCTTTCCGCTCTCGGTCGGCGCCAGCGTGGTGCTGATGGCCGAGCGGCCCACGCCCGACGCGGTGTTCAGACGCTGGACCGCGCCCGAGCACAGGCCGACCGTGTTCTTCGGCGCACCCACCGGCTACGCGGGCATGCTCGCCTCGCCCCAGCTGCCGGCGCGCGGGCAGGTCGCGCTGCGCATGGCCTCGTCGGCCGGCGAGGCATTGCCGGCCGAGATCGCGCAACGGTTCAAGGCGCACTTCGGCTGCGACATCATCGACGGCATCGGCTCCACCGAGATGCTGCATGTCTTCATCTCCAACCGGCCGGACGACGTGCGCTACGGCAGCACCGGCAAGCCGGTCGACGGCTACGAGGTCGAGCTGCGCGGCGAGGACGGCCGCCCGGTGGCCGACGGCGAGGTGGGCGACCTCTACATCCGGGGCCCCAGCAGTGCGCTCATGTACTGGGGCAACCGCGAGAAGACCCGCGACACCTTCCTGGGCGGCTGGACCAAGAGCGGCGACAAGTACATCCGCGACGCCCAGGGCTACTACACCTACGCCGGCCGCAGCGACGACATGCTGAAGGTGAGCGGCATCTACGTCTCGCCCTTCGAGGTCGAATCCACCCTGCAGCAGCACCCGGCCGTGCTGGAGGCCGCCGTCATCGGCATTCCCGACGCCGAGGGCCTGACCAAGACCAAGGCCTTCGTGGTGCTCAAGTCCGGCCAGCAGGCCGACGAGGCGACCCTCAAGGCCTTCGTCAAGGAGCGGCTCGCGCCCTACAAGTACCCGCGCCTGATCGAGTTCATCGACGAGCTGCCCAAGACCGCGACGGGCAAGATCCAGCGCTTCCGGCTGCGTGAAAAAGAAAGCGCATGACCGTCGAGTTCGCCACCATCGACTGGCGCGGCCGGGCGGTGCGGATCGAGCACTGCTGGATCGGTCCGCGTGAAGGCAACGAGCCTCTCGTCGTCTTCCTGCACGAGGGCCTGGGCTCGGTGGCGATGTGGAAGGACTTCCCGGACCGGCTCTGCGCCGAGGCCGGCGTGCGCGGCCTGGTGTTCTCGCGCCCCGGCTACGGCCGCTCGACACCGCGCGCCGCGGGCGAGGTGTGGGACGTCGACTTCATGCACCGCCAGGCGCACGAGGTGCTGCCCGCCTTCTTCGACGCCATCGGCCTCGACGAGAAGCCCTGGCTCTTCGGCCACAGCGACGGCGGCTCGATCGCGCTGCTGTACGCATCGCGCTGTCCGGACCGGGTGCAGGGCCTCGTGCTGCTGGCGCCGCACCTCTTTGTGGAGGACGTGACGGTGGCCAACATCGAGCTGGCCCGCCAGGCCTACGCGAGCACCGACCTGCGCGCCCGCCTGGCCCGCTACCACGACGACGTGGATTCGGCTTTCGGGGGCTGGAACCGCATCTGGCTGCATCCGCCCTTTCGCGACTGGAACATCGAGGGCGAACTCGAAGGCATCCGCTGCCCGGTGCTGGCCATCCAGGGACTCGACGACGAGTACGGCACGCTGGCACAGATCCGGGCCATCGCCGCGCGGGTGCCCGGCACGCGGCTGCTGGAGATCCCGGCATGCGGACATTCCCCACATAGGGATCAACCCGAACAGGTGATCGCCGCCACCGCGGGCATGGTGTCGGCCTCGACGCCCGACGCGCCCGCACTGCGGGGAAATACGCGTTTTAGTTCTCAATAGTTCACGGTTAAAGTATTTTCATCACCCCCGAGAGGAGACAGACATGCGCATCCGCTTCGCCCGCACCGCCCTGGCCACGCTGGCCTTCGCCGGCCTCGCCGCCACCGCCGCCGCCCAGGGTACCGGCAAGATCAAGGTGGGCCTGATGCTCCCCTACAGCGGCACCTACACCGCCCTGGGCGTGGCCATCGAGAACGGCTTCAAGCTCTACGTCGACGAACAGGGCGGCAAGCTCGGCGGCCGCGAGGTCGAGTACTTCAAGGTCGACGACGAGTCCGACCCCGCCAAGGCGACCGACAACGTCAACAAGCTCATCAAGCGCGACAACGTCGACGTGATCGTCGGCACCGTGCACTCGGGCGTGGCGATGGCGATGGCCAAGGCCGCCAAGGAAAGCGGCACCATGCTGATCGTGCCCAACGCCGGCGCCGATGCCGTCACCGGGCCGATGTGCGCGCCCAACATCTTCCGCAGCTCCTTCAGCAACTGGCAGCCGGCCTATGCGATGGGCGAGGTGGCGGCCAAGCAGGGCAAGAAGACCGCCATCACCCTGACCTGGAAGTACGCGGCCGGCGACGAGTCGGTGGCGGGCTTCAAGGAAGGCTTCGAGAAGGGCGGCGGCAAGGTGGTCAAGAACCTGACGCTGCCCTTCCCCAACGTCGAGTTCCAGGCGCTGCTGACCGAGATCGCCGCGGCCAAGCCCGATGCGGTGTACTCCTTCTTCGCGGGCGGCGGTGCGGTGAAGTTCGTCAAGGACTACGCCGGTGCCGGCCTGAACAAGTCGATCCCGCTCTACGGCCCCGGCTTCCTGACCGACGGCACGCTCGACGCGCAGGGCGATGCTGCCCAGGGCATGCTCACCACGCTGCACTACGCCGACGGCCTGAACACCCCCAAGGACAACGCCTTCCGCACCGCCTACGCCAAGGCCTTCAAGCTGCAGCCCGACGTGTACGCCGTGCAGGGCTACGACGCGGCGCAGATGCTGGGCGCGGGCCTCGCCGCCACCAAGGGCGACTTCTCGAAGAAGGCCGAGATCGCGGCCGCCATCGAGAAGACGAAGATCGACAGCCCGCGCGGCGCCTTCACGATCGGCAAGTCGCACAACCCGGTGCAGGACATCTACCTGCGCAAGGTCGAGGGCAAGGAGAACAAGCTGGTGAACGTGGCGATCAAGGGCCTGGCAGACCCGGGGCGCGGCTGCCGGATGTAAGCCGCTCACAGCCGTTCAGGCTGAGCCTGTCGAAGCCCGCGTCCTATCGCGCCGGGCCTTCGACAGGCTCAGGCCGAACGGACCGTGGTGCACCCGGCACCGAGCCACCAGGCAGCGACGCTCGCGCCCTTCCCCCTTCCCTTACCTCGCCTCGCGGAACCTCACTCGTGGATCTCGGCACCTTTCTCGTCCAGTGCCTGAACTCGGTTCAGTACGGGCTGCTGCTGTTCCTGCTGGCTTCGGGCCTCACGCTGATCTTCGGGATCATGGGCGTGATCAACCTCGCGCACGGCAGCTTCTACATGATCGGCGCGTACATGGCCTTCGCGCTGTCGCCGCTCTTCGGCGACCAGTTCCTGGTGATGCTGGTGGCGGGCGTGGTGCTGGCCGCGATCTTCGGCTACGTGCTGGAGTGGGTGTTCTTCAGCTACCTCTACCAGCGCGACCACCTGCAGCAGGTGCTGATGACCTACGGCCTGATCCTCGTCTTCGAGGAACTGCGCTCCATCCTGCTGGGCAACGACGTGCACGGCGTGAAGGTGCCGCCCTGGCTGGACGGCAGCTTCGCGCTGGGCGACGTGATGAGCTACCCCTGGTACCGCCTCTTCGCGTCGGCCGCCTGCATCGTGCTGGCGGCGGCGCTGTACTGGGTGGTCAACCGCACGCGCCTGGGCATGATGATCCGCGCCGGCGCAAGCAACCGCGACATGGTGCGCGGGCTGGGCATCGACATCCGCCGGCTGTACCGCATCGTGTTCGCGGGCGGCGTGGCGCTGGCGGCGCTGGCCGGCATGATCTCGGCGCCCATGTCCTCGGTGTACCCCAACATGGGCGCGAGCGTGCTCATCATCTGCTTCGTGGTGGTGGTGATCGGCGGCATCGGCTCCATCACCGGCGCGCTCATCGCCTCGCTGCTCGTGGGCTTCGTCGACACCTTCGGCAAGGTCTTCTTCGCCGAGATCAGCGGCATCGGCGTCTACGTGCTGATGGCCGCGGTGCTGATCTGGCGGCCCGAGGGACTGATGGGGAGGCGCACGTGAAGACGGATGCGGGTACGGGTACGGGTACCGGACGCAGAGGACGCAAAGATTCCGCAGAGGTCGCAAAAGAAGACCTTCGAATTTGCTCGTCCCCCTTCTGCGTCTTCTGCGAAACCTTTGCGTCCTCTGCGTCCGGAAGTCCGCATTCATGAACCGCCTTTCCCTCGCGCTGCCGCTGCTGTGCGCCGTGGCCCTCGCGATCGCCGGCCCGATGCTCGGCGGCTACCTGTCCGACCTGGTCGTCAAGGTGATGATCCTGTCGATCTTCGCGTTGAGCCTCGAGCTGCTGGTGGGCATGACCGGCCTCGTGAGCCTGGGCCATGCGGCCTTCTTCGGCATCGGCGCCTATGCGACGGTGCTGGCCTCGGGCAAGGACGGCGGCAACCTGCTGGTGGTGCTGGTGCTGTCCATGGGCGCGGCGGCGCTGTACGCGCTGGTCACGGGCGCGCTGAGCCTGCGGACCAGGGGCGTGTACTTCATCATGGTCACGCTGGCCTTCGCGCAGATGGCCTTCTTCGTCTTCCACGACACGCCGGTCGGCGGCGGCAGCGACGGCATCTACATGTACATCCGGCCGGCCATCGGGCCGATCGACCTGGAGAACCGCACGGTGCTGTTCTACGTGGTGCTGGCAGCGCTGGCGGGCACCTACGGGCTGCTGGCGCTCATCCGCCGCTCGCGCTTCGGCGCCGCGCTCGCGGGCATCCGCGTCAACGAGCAGCGCATGCGCGCGATGGGCTTTCCCACCTATGCCTACAAGCTCGCGGCTTTCGTGATCGCCGGCGCGCTCGCGGGCCTGGCGGGCTGCCTGGTCGCTTCGCGCGACGGCGTGGTCAACCCCGAGCTGCTGGCCTGGCACAACTCGGGCGAGGTGCTGCTGATGATCATCCTGGGTGGCCTGGGCCACCTGCGTGGCGCGGTGCTCGGCGCGGTGGCCTTCACGCTGCTCAAGGAGCTGCTGTCGACCCATGCGCTGGTCGGGCCGCTGGCCGACCACTGGCAGCTGAGCCTGGGCATCGTCATCATCGTCTTCGTCGCGCTGCTGCCCAAGGGCCTGATCGGCATCGCGCAGCGCCTGTCGCCGCAGGGGGCTGCGCGATGAGCCGCTTCCTCCAGGTCGAGGGCCTCACGCGCCGCTTCGGCGGCCTGGTGGCCGTGAACACCGTCACGCTCGACCTGCACGTGGGCGAGGTGCATGCCGTCATCGGCACCAACGGCGCGGGCAAGTCGACGCTGATCAACATGCTCTCGGGCGAAATCGCCGCCTCGGCCGGGCGCGTCACGCTCGAAGGCGAGGACATCACCGCGCGCAGCCAGCCGCGGCGCGCGCTGGACGGCGTGGGCCGCAGCTACCAGCGCACCACCATCTTCCCGGAGTTCACGGTGCTGGAGAACTGCCGCCTCGCCGCGCAGGCCGCGCATCCGCGGCCGTGGGCGCTGTGGGAGTCGAGCCGCGGCTGCGCCACCAGCAACGCCGCCGCGCAAGCCGCCCTGGAGGCCACCGGCCTGCGCAGCGAGGCCGAACGCATCGCGGGCACGCTGAGCCACGGTGCCAAGCGCCAGCTGGAGGTCGCCATGTGCCTGGCCACGCGCCCGCGCGTATTGCTGCTCGACGAACCGCTGGCCGGCATGGGCGCCGAGGAGACCGACCGCATGCTGGGCCTGCTGGCGCAGCTCAAGGCCTCGCACGCCATCCTGCTGGTGGAGCACGACATGGACGCCGTGTTCCGCATCGCCGACCGCATCACCGTGATGGTCAACGGCGCCGTGATCGCGACCGGCGACCCGGCCGCGATCCGCACCAACCCCGACGTGCGCACGGCCTACCTCGGTGAAGAGCATTGATCCGCGCCGTCATGGCCTCGACACCGATACCCGGCTTGAGCGCGTCATGAAATCGCCCACCCCCGTTCGGGCTGAGCCTGTCGAAGCCTTGCGCGGCGCTTCGACAAGCTCAGCGTGAACGGTTCCGGGCTGCCGTCCGGACCACCTGAAGAGACATCCGCCATGCTCTCCATCCGCGACCTCAACACCTACTACGGCGACAGCCACATCCTGCGCGGCGTCGACGCCGATGTGCCCGCCGCTACCTCCGTCGGCCTGCTCGGCCGCAACGGCATGGGCAAGACCACCCTGATCCGCAGCGTGATGGGCTACGTGCGCCCGGCCTCCGGCCAGGTGCAGTGCGACGGCCGGCCCGTCACCGGCTGGGCGCCCGAGAAGATGGCGCGGCTGGGCATCGGCTACGTGCCCGAAGGCCGCGGCATCTTCCCCAACCTCACGGTGCGCGAGAACCTCGTCATGGCCGCGCGCCCCGGCACCGACGGCCGGCGCGACTGGACCTTCGAGCGCGTGATGGCCACCTTTCCGCGCCTGGCGGAACGCCTCTCGCACGGCGGCCAGCAGCTCTCGGGCGGCGAGCAGCAGATGCTCTCCATCGGCCGCGCGCTCATGACCAACCCGCGGCTCATGATCCTCGACGAGGCCACCGAGGGCCTCGCGCCGCTGGTCGTCGCCGAGATCTGGCGCGTGATCGCCGAGATCCGCGGCACCGGCATCGCCACCCTCATCGTGGACCGCGACTGGCACAAGGTGCTGCACCACACCGACCAGGCGGTGGTGATGGAGAAGGGCCGCATCGTGCTCGCCGGTGCGTCGGCCGAGCTGCTCGCGCAGCCGCAGGCGTTGGCGGAGCGGCTGGGCGTCTGAAGCGGCACAGTCCGTCGTGCGGTAGGCCACAGACACGGCCGCACAATCGCGCATGCCCTCGGAGCCCCCGATGCCACCCATGCCGCTCGTCGCCGTCCTCCGCCTGGCCTTCGGCCTGCTCGTGCTCGTCGCCATCGGCTGGCAGCTGCGGCTGCACATCGGCCTGCACCTGAGCGTGCCCAACTTCTTCAGCTTCTTCACCAACATTTCGAACCTGTTCGCGGCCGGCGTGCTCATTGCCGCCGCGCTGCGCCAATGGACCGGTGCGACGCCCTCGGCGGCCTTCGACACCCTGCGTGCACTGGCGGCCACCTTCATGCTCGTGGTCGGCGTGGTGTTCGCCGTGCTGCTGCGTGACGTCGACCTCGGCGCGCTGCGGCCCTGGGTGAATTCGGTGCTGCACCACGTGATGCCCGTGGTGCTGGTGCTCGATTGGCTGCTGTGGCCGCCGCGCCCCGCTGTCGGCTTCCGCCCCCTGCGCTGGGTGCTGGCGCTGGGTGTGCTGTACCTCGCGTACACGATGGTGCGCGGCGCGATGGTGGGCTGGTATCCCTACCCGTTCCTCAACCCGGCGAATGTGGGCGGGTACGGTGGCGTGGCGGTGTATGCCGCCGGCGTCGCGCTCACCTTCGTGCTTGGTGGGTGGGTGTTGATGGCGTGGGCGAATCGGCGCGTGCATTCGGCTCCATAGGCTCCTGGCCCCGCCAGTTGCCGTCGGCCTGCAGCGCCCGCTATCTGCGCGGTGCTCCCGTGTGGTTCACGGCAGCGAAGGTCTATTCGCCTTGCAGGCGAGTAGGAGTGCGCGCGACGCAGGGCCGCGCCGCGGTCAGCCGGGCGAGTGGCAGACGGCTTCGACGTTGTGCCCGTCCGGGTCGAGCACGAAGGCGCCGTAGTAGTTCGCGTGGTAGTGCGGCCGGATGCCCGGGGCGCCGTTGTCCTTGCCGCCCGCGGCGAGTGCGGCCGCATAAAAGGCGTCGACCTGCTCGCGGGTGTCGGCCACGAAGGCGAGGTGCAGATGCGCAGGCCGCTCCTTGGTCTCGGACATCCACAGCGACGGCTTGCCGTTGCGCCCCAGTCCCAAGCCGTAGGGGCCTTCCATCGCGATCTCGACGCCCAGCGGTTGGAGCGCTTGCAGGTAGAACGCCTTGCTCTCGGCCAGGTTCGTGACGCCGAAGCCTATGTGGTCGAACATCGTCTTCTGCTCAGATTGTGGTGGTGGGGAGATTGTGGCGTCGGCGGTTCGGCGGAGCGTGCGGCAGATCAACTTCAGCGACACCCGCTCACGACGCCCGAGGTCACCTCGGCCTTCGCGTTTGGGGCCGGAGCCTCAGGCGATGTTATGGAGGGGCGGCAGTACAAAGCGAGCGAGCTCGTTGAGCAAGTCCGTCCGGCAGTCTTCCAGCGTGCCATAGGTGCACCTTGCGGCACATGGCCAGTGCTTGTCCGTGTCGAATGACATACTAGGCCGCACCGAGACCCTTTCCATCGAAGGTTGGTTCCGTACGCGGATCGCTGAGTATCTCGCTGTCGCTCGCTCCCTCAGCGACTGCGCGCCTCCCAGCTTCCAACTGTTCTTCGTATGAAAGCGAAGGAAGATCAGGGAAAACCACTTGCAGGTTTGCGATCAGTTCGCCAGCAACGCTGGCGTCTAGTTTTTCGGAGTACTTGGCCAAGTACCAAAGCTGAAATACCTGAAGTTGAACGGGCGACCGCTTGTACAGCCGGATGTAGTCCTCGACTGCGAGGTAGAGCAGACCTTCCACATGAGTAGCTGTCAGAGGCGGCAGCTCCGCTTCTGCATCACGATCCGCATGCTTGAAGAAGTTCCTGTAGGGCGCATTGATGTAGTCCCACTTCAGGTCCTTACCCGAAGGAACGTTCTCCCGAGCCTGGACTGACATGCTTGAGACGCCTGCCCTAACGCATAGGACATCAATGACTTCCCATGCATTCGCTCCGAGCGAATACACCGAGACCTCGTCGGCGCCAGCAAAGTACAAGTCAATCGCGGTCGCAAGCTGCCGGCGTGCCACAGCGGACTTGGTCAGAGGCGCTCGCATTGTGTGCGGCCTACTTCGGAATTGACCGGCGCGCGCCGCTAGTGCGCCATAAGGCGTATGGCTTGTCCACACGCCCTGAGGTGCACTGCTGGCGCGTGTCCGCGTCTAACGACCTGTTAGAGCGCTGGCGCACAACATCCATGAATGCGATCACGCGCCCCCCTTCTCAGGCTTGAAAAGGTCCTGGTACTTCTTCGCGAACCGCGCCTCCATCTTCTTCACCTCCTCAGGACGCTCGGCGTAACGCGTCATCACCTTCTCTCCAGCCGGCTTCTCGTACGGCTCATTCTCCGTGATCCTCTCGCCGTCGTAGAACATCCAAGTCCACTGGAGCATGGCCTTGATGAAGGGCGGATGGTCTGCAACAAGAATGTGGTGATTCGCGATCGCCTTGAGGATTGCACCGAGTGCCGAAATGTCTAGATCTAGAGTGACTTCGTCGGGACCACCTTCGTCCATGTGCTTCAGATCATTGATATTCAGCTTATCGTTAATGTGCTTCGCGTACTTCGCTTTAGCAGGCGTCTCACCTGAGAGTGCTTCTCGAACTCCCATTGCGTAGTCGGCGAACGGATTTTTTCCTGCATTTAGTACAAGCCCGTGGAGGATGCCGTCAGCGGCACCTGCGAGTGAAATTGCGGAGATGCGGTCCCTGCGGCTGATGAAAAGCCCGATCGCAGTTTCAAGCTGCTGCTGCGCGAGTGCTAGCTTCTTGTGCGTCGATTCAGCCACGGTGGTCTCCTGCGCTCTAACATGGTTCTAAGGTGAACGGGTTGCCGCGTAACCCTTCCTAGTGTCTCCCTAACACCGCCCAGCCAACCATCCCGAAACCCGCATGACTGCTGGCGTCGTGAATGATCGTGGATGGGTGCATCCAGTACCAGAAGGCTGCTAAGAGCGGCTCCTTCCGTGGTGGGGTCGAAATGCCGCGCTCTGGACTGCAGTGCAATGCATCGGGTCGGCGGAGCGGATACCTAGGGCGAATCCGCGCCAATCAACAGACACCGGCCTGACTTGCCTCGGTCGGCACCACCGTCTTTCAGTGCGATCGGATCGAATAGGCGAAAGACCTCGACCGTCAAGCAGATGCCAAGCCATCCCGCGTGTCGCGGAAATGCCCGCGCCACAATGCCCCCATCCCCCACCCAAGGACGACACCCCATGCCCATCCTCTCCGACTTCCCCATCACCAAGAAGTGGCCCGCTGCCCACCCCGAGCGCATCCAGTTGTATTCGCTGCCCACGCCCAACGGTGTGAAGGCGTCGATCATGCTGGAGGAGTGCGGGCTGCCTTACGAGGTGCACCGCGTGGACTTCGGCAAGAACGAGCAGCTCTCGCCCGAGTTCGTCTCGCTCAACCCCAACAACAAGATCCCGGCCATGATCGATCCGGACGGGCCGGGCGGCGAGCCGCTGGCGCTGTTCGAGTCGGGCGCGATGCTGATGTACCTGGCGGACAAGACGGGCCGCTTCATTCCCGCCGACGCGGCCGGGCGCTGGCACACGCTGCAGTGGGTGATGTTCCAGATGGGCGGCATCGGGCCGATGTTCGGGCAGCTGGGCTTCTTCCATAAGTTCGCCGGCAAGGACTACGAGGACAAGCGCCCGCGCGACCGCTACGTGGCCGAAAGCAAGCGCCTGCTGGGCGTGCTGGACAAGCACCTCGCGGGCCGCGACTGGATCATGGGCACGGAGTACACGGTGGCGGACATCGCAAGCTTCCCGTGGATCCGCAACCTGATCGGGTTCTACGAGGCGCGCGAGCTGGTGGGCTTCGACGAGTTCAAGAACGTGGCGCGTGTGCTCGCGGCCTTCGTGGCACGGCCGGCGGTGGAGCGGGGGCTGCAGATTCCGGCGGCGCCGAAGTAGTCATGGTCGAAGGGTGAGGGCTGGGGGACGCAGCCCCTCACCCGGCCTATCCCCCAGGGGGAGAGGAGCAAGACATTCGGGCGAGGTCGACCGGCGGCTGCGGGGTCGGCCCGATGCGCAGACGCAGCACGCGGCGCACACTGGCACGTCCCCTCCCCGCTTCAGGAGCCCCCGTGGCTGTTGCCCCTCGTGCCCGCCCGCAGGATTTTTTCACCGACGCCCAATGGCAGGCGCTCACGGCGCGCTCGTCGTGGCGCGGGCTGTGGTTGATCGCGCACTGCTGGGGCGTGATCGCGCTGGCCATCGCGATGGGCGTGCTGTGGCCGATGACGATTCCGCTGGCGGTGCTGATCGTCGGGGCGCGGCAGCTGGGCCTGTTCATCCTGATGCACGACGCGGCGCATGCGGTGCTGCACCGCAACCGGCGCGTGAACGACTGGGTGGGCGAATGGCTGTGCTCGCCGACGATCACGGCCTACCGGCCCTACCACCTGCAGCACCACCGCTTCGTGCAGCAGACCGAGGACCCGGACCTGGTGCTGTCGGCGCCCTTCCCGATCACGCGCGCGTCGCTGTGGCGCAAGGTGGCGCGCGACCTCACAGGCCAGACCTTCTGGAAGCAGCGCTTCGGCCATTACGGCGAGGCGCTGCGCGCGCGGCCCGCGGGCACGCCGTGGGCGCCGGTGCTGCGGGCCGAGCTGCGCAAGGACCGGCGCTTCCTGATCGCCAACGGCCTCGGGCTGGCGGCCTTCTCGGTCGCCGGCCTGGGGTGGGCCTGGGTGCTGATGTGGCTGCTGCCGATGGCGACCTGGCTGCCGCTGGTGAGCCGCGTGCGCAACATCGCCGAGCACGCCCTGATTGCGCAGAACGAGGCCGACCCGCTGCGCCAGGCACGCACCACGCACGCGGGCTGGGTCGAACGCGCACTGGTCGCGCCCTACTGGGTCAACTACCACTGCGAACACCACATGTTCACGGCGATCCCGTGCTGGAACCTGCCGAAGGCGCACCGGCTGCTGCGGGATGGCGGCGTGCTGCCGCGCCTGGCGACCGAGCCGGGCTATGCCGCGCTGCTGCGCCGTGCGGCGCCGGCCTGAGGCGCCGGATCCTCGTCTCGTCATCACCTCATCTCGTCATCACGCACGCGTACGCCCGGCCCGCCGGCTCGTGCAGGCCGCATGAGGCACTGTCCTGCATGCCGGATGCAAGGCGTCTGCTGTGCGCCGGCCGCTGCACGCGCAAGCTGGTGCCATCGTCAACGGAAGCAAGGAGCCAAGCGATGGCCGATGACCTGAGCAATGCCGGCGCGCAGGACCGCAGCCGGATCAACGTGAACGAACCCCACGAGGTGCGCTACTGGACGCAGCGCTTCGGCGTGACCGAACAGGCGCTGCGCATGGCCGTGGAGCAGGTCGGCGTGTCGGTGGACGCCGTGGCCACCCACCTCGGCAAGCGCTGAGCCCCATGCAGCGGTGCGTCCGCAGACCGCGGGTGCGCCGAGGAAGCCGCCGGGCGTTCAGGGACTGAGCGCGATGAGGCTCCACACGATCGCGACCAGCTGCGCGATGTTGATGAGGATGGCCCACACGTGGAGCTTTCGGAAACCCGGGATCGCCTCCATGAAGTCGCCCTGGATGCGCGTGCCCAGCGCGTCCATGCTGGGGATCACGCGGCGGCGCAGCAACACGGCGACCAGCGCCAGCGTGGCCGCGCCGCAGGCCACGCCCGGGTGGCCTGCCACGGCGTAGCTCAACGCGGTGGCACTGGCCGTGATGAACGCGGCGCGGTAGTAGACGTTGAAGAAGCCGCGCACGAAGCGCGCGTCCAGCGGCGTGTCGTGCCGCAGGATGAGCAGCGGGATCGCGCCCATGATGAAGTAGGCGGTGGTGACGAGCAGCGCCACCGTGAAGAACAGCGCGGCAATGATGGCAGCGGACATGGCAGGCACCCCCGAGTCGGCCCGTGGCGGCGGGCGCAACAGTCTATGCCTCGGCGCCGCGCGCGGCCAGCCTGCCGCCGGCCGCGCTTCAACCGATCGTCATGAGGTGCGCATTGCCGCCGGCCGCGGCGGTGTTGACGCTGAGGCTGCGCTCCAGCAGCAGCCGGTCGAGCACGATGGCCCTGTCGCCGGGCGCCAGGCCCTGCACGCCGACGATGGCGCCGGGCCGCGCGGCCACCGCTTCGCAGACCGCACGCAGCGCATCGGGGCTGCCGTGGTGCAGCACGGCGTCGAACGCCGTCGCGTCGCTGTCGCGCCAGCCGGGGGTGAAGGCGATGTGCTGCCGCGCCTCGGCCGGCAGCGCGGCGTGCAACGCACGGGCCGGCGCCGAGTCCGGCCACAGCGCGCGTGAGCCGACGGCCAGCACCGCGGCCAGTTGAGTGAGGCGGTCGCCGTCGTCGTGGGCCAGGCAGAGCACGGCATGCCGGCCTTCGAGACGATAGAGGTTGCGCTCGCCGGTGGGCCCCGGCAGCTCGCGCTGCACGCCGGCCGCGGAGGCAGTGGCGAAGCGATCGCACAGCGCCGCGTCGCCGCGCTGCTGCGCACGGCACCACGCCGCAAGGGCCTGCAAGGCAGGGCGCGCGGGCGGCGCATCGACGCCCGTCCCGTCACCCTGCGGCGGCAGCGGCGTGGCGAGGGGGCGGTGCGCAAGCAGGCGGTACAGGTACAGCGGCCCGCCGGCCTTGGGCCCCGTGCCCGACAGGCCTTCACCGCCGAAGGGCTGCACGCCGACCACGGCACCGACCATGTTGCGGTTGACGTAGAGGTTGCCCACCTGCGCCCGCGCGGCGACGCGCTCGATGGTCTCGTCGATGCGCGAGTGCACGCCCATCGTGAGGCCGTAGCCGGTGGCGTTGATGCGTTGGAGCAGCGTGTCGAGCCCCGCGCGCGCGAAGCGCAGCACGTGCAGCACGGGGCCGAAGACCTCCTTCTCGAGGCGCTCGATGCCGTCGATCTCGATGAGCGTGGGCGGCACGAAGGTGCTGCGGGCGGCATCGGGGCGCGCATCGCGCGCGGCCTGGAAGACGGGGAAGCCGGCCGCGCGCATCGCCTCGATGTGGGCCAGCAAGGCCTGCTGCGCCTCGGCGTCGATGACCGGGCCGACGTCGGTCGCGAGCCGATCGGGCGCGCCGAGGGTGAGCTCGGCCATGGCGCCGCGCAGCATGGCCAGCAGGCGCTCGGCCACGTCGTCCTGCACGCAGAGCACGCGCAGTGCCGAGCAGCGCTGGCCCGCGCTGTCGAAGGCCGAGGCCACCACGTCGGCGACCACCTGCTCGACCAGCGCGGAGGAGTCGACCACCATCGCGTTCTGCCCGCCGGTTTCGGCGATCAAAGGTACGGGCTGGCCGTGGTCGCCCAGGCGGCCGGCCAGCGCGCGCTGCAGCAGCCGCGCAACCTGCGTGGAGCCGGTGAAGAGCACGCCCTGCACGCGTGCGTCGGCCACCAGCGCGGCGCCCACGGTCTCGCCGGGGCCGGGCAGCAGTTGGAGTGCGCCGGGCGGCACGCCGGCCGCATGCATCAGGCGCACCGCCTCGGCCGCGACCAGCGGCGTCTGCTCGGCCGGCTTGGCCAGCACGGTGTTGCCGGCCGCAAGGGCCGCCGCGACCTGGCCGGTGAAGATGGCCAGCGGGAAGTTCCACGGGCTGATGCACACCACGGGGCCGAGCGGCCGGTGCGTGGCGTTGTCGAAGCCGGCGCGCAGCTGCGCCGCGTCGTAGCGCAGGAAGTCGACCGCCTCGCGCACCTCGGCCACGGCGTTGGCGAGCGTCTTGCCGGCCTCGCGTACGAGCAGGTCGAGCAGGCGGGGCATACTGGCTTCGAAGGCGTCGGCGGCGCGTTCGAGGATGGCGGCGCGGTCTGCAGGCGGCATGGCGCGCCAGCCCTCGAAGGCGGCTAGCGCGGCGCCGGCCGCGGGTGGCACATCGTCGGCCGTGGCGTCCTCTACCTCGCCCACGATGTCGTCGTGATTCGCGGGGTTGCACACCGGGCGCGCGCCGTGGGCAGCGACGGGCGTGGCAAGCAGGGGCGCGGCATGCGCGGGCTGCGCGGCGCTCTCGCGCAACGCGACGGCCAGCTCGGCCAGCACGGGTTCGCTCGCGAGGTCGAGGCCCTGCGAGTTGATGCGCTGCGGGTAGAGCGCGCGCGGCATCGGGATGCGCGGATGCGGCAGGCCCAGGGCGCCCTCCTCGCGTGCCTGCATCTCCACGGCCTGCACCGGGTCGACGATCAGCGCGTCGATCGACAGGCTGCGGTCGGCCACGCGGTTGACGAAGGAGGTGTTGGCGCCGTTCTCCAGCAGGCGCCGCACCAGGTAGGCCAGCAGCGTCTCGTGCGTGCCCACGGGCGCATAGATGCGGCACGGGCGGTTCAGCCCCTGCGCGCCCACGACCTGCTCGTACAGCGGCTCGCCCATGCCGTGCAGGCACTGGAACTCGTAGCAGCCTTCGTGGAAGTCGGGGCCGGCGAGCTGCACGATGGCCGCCACCGTGTGCGCGTTGTGGGTGGCGAACTGCGGGAACACCGCGTCGGGCGCCGCGAGCAGCCTGCGGGCGCAGGCGATGTAGGCCAGGTCGGTGTGCGCCTTGCGCGTGTAGACCGGGTAGCCGGCCAGGCCGTCGACCTGGGCGCGCTTGATCTCGCTGTCCCAGTAGGCGCCCTTGACCAGCCGCACCATGAGCCGGTGGCCGCTGCGACGGCCCAGGTCGACGAGCCAGTCGATGACGTGCGGGCAGCGCTTCTGGTAGGCCTGGATGACGAAGCCGATGCCGTGCCAGCCCGCCAGCGACGGCTCGTGGCACAGGCGCTCCAGCAGGTCGAGCGAGAGCTCGAGCCGGTCGGCCTCCTCGGCATCGATGTTCAGGCCGATGTCGTGGCCGCGCGCGCGTTCGGCCAGCGCGCGCAGGCGCGGGTAGAGCGCGTCCATGACGCGCTCGCGCTGCGCGCGGTTGTAGCGCGGGTGCAGGGCCGAGAGCTTGATCGAGATGCCCGGCCCGCCGACCACGCTCGTACCGGCCGAGGCGGCGCCGATGGCGTCGATGGCCGCCTCGTAGGCCGCGAGGTAGTGCCGTGCATCGGCATCGGTGAGGGCCGCCTCGCCCAGCATGTCGTACGAGTAGCGAAAGCCCCGTGCCTCCTGCCGCCGGGCGTTGACCAGCGCCTGGGCAATGGTTTCGCCGGTGACGAACTGCTCGCCCATGATGCGCATGGCCATGTCCACGCCCTTGCGGATCAGCGGCTCGCCGCCGCGCGCCAGCACCCGGCCCAGCGCGCCCCCGAGCGCGCCTTCGTTGTGGGTGGCGACCAGCTTGCCCGTGAGCATGAGGCCCCAGGTGGCGGCATTGACGAACAGCGAGGGGCTGCGGCCCACGTGCGCCTGCCAGTCGCCAGGGCCCAGCTTGTCGCGGATGAGCGCGTCGCGCGTCGCACGATCGGGAATGCGCAGCAGCGCCTCGGCCAGGCACATGAGTGCCACGCCCTCCTGCGAGGACAGCGAGTAGGCCTGCAGCAGCCCCTGCACCAGCCCGGCCTTGCCGACCTGCGGGTGCGCACGCAGGCCCTCCGCCAGGCGCCGGGCGAGTGCGTGGGCGGCTTGCGCCTGCTCGGGGGAGAGGCGCGCTTCGGGCAGCAGTGCGGCGACCTGTTCGGGCTCGGGTCGGCGGCAGGCGGCGGAGATGGCGGCGCGCAGCGGGTGCTGGGTTTGCACCTGCAAATCGAACAGGGCGGGGTCGACGGTCATGGCGGCGAAGCAATGGGTGGGAATTGCTCGATGATTTCGCAGAGGACGCCGAATTTCCGGTCGAAAATGTGCCGGTTCGCCGAACGAATCACTACCGACCATGGCCGACCTCGACCGTCTCGATTTGCGCATCCTGGCTGCCCTGCAGGCCGACGGCCGGCTGCCGAACGTGAAGCTCGCCGAGACGGTGGGGCTGTCGCCCACCGCGGCACTGGCGCGCGTGCAGCGCCTCACGCAGGAGGGCTACATCCTGGGCTACGAAGCGCGGCTCAACCCCGCCAAGCTGGGTGCGGGCATGCTGGTCTTCGTCGAGGTGCTGCTGGTCCGCACGACGCCCAACGTGTTCGACCAGTTCAAGGCCGCGGTGCAGACGCGCCCGGAGATCCTGGAATGCCACATGGTGGCCGGCGGCTTCGACTACCTGCTCAAGACGCGCAGCGCCGATATGGAGGACTACCGCCGCTTTGCGGGCTCGGTGCTGTGGCAGCTGCCCGGGGTGCGCGAGACGCGGACGTACGCGGTGATGGAGGAGGTGAAGACCTCCTCGCGGCTGCACCTGCCCGGGGTGTGAAGGCCGTTCAACGCAGCCCGAAGCGCGCCAGCCGGCGCCGCGGCGAGTGGCTGCGCTGCCAGGCGCCGTAGGCCCACCAGGCCACCGCACCGAGGCCGATGACGGCCGATGACGCGAGCGCCACCGGTGCGGGTCGGCGCCACGCCGGACGCTCCTCGACGCCGGCGGCCGGCTGTTGGGTGCGCGGCGCCGCAGTAGGCGGTTCGCTCACGGTGACGGAGACGGGATCGCTGGCCGGGAAGGACTCGGCGATGCCCTGGTCGAGGGTGTTGTCGTCGGGCTGCGGCATGGGTGCGCTGGCGACCCTCTCGGCCTGCGCGGGGTGCTCCGAAGTGGGGAAGGCGAATGCGTTGGGGGACCGGTCGGTCATGGTGGGGCTCCTGTTCGACGTCGATGGCAAGGGACTCGTACACGCTGCATCCAAGGGATCGCGTGACCTGTGGGATGAGCCTGGGATGCGGGTAGGAGCGGGCGCACGCTGCGGGCGCTGTTTCTTCCGGGCTGGGGGCTTTGGGGGACTTTGGAACAGGGGGCTCTGGTTCTGGCAGCGGCTGGTGGATCGGCCGGCATGACGGGCGGGGGCGCTGGCGGCGGCCGCGGGCCTGCGTTCTCCGGCGCAGGCTCGCGCTGGCTGGCGTGCGGTGCTGCGTGTGTGCTCGCCTGGAATCGACGTGCTTGAGGGACTGCACGGCGCCGCGAATGGCGCCTGCGCCCGCAGGCCCACGACCACCGCCCTGAACCTGCGCGCTTCACTTCCCTGGCTGTTTGATGCCCATGCCCGTTCGCGCTGAGCCCCATTCCCGTTCGCGCTGAGCTTGTCGAAGCGCTGCGCAGGCTTCGACAAGCTCAGCCCGAACGGCCTTGGAAGAACCAAAGGGGCACGGGTAGAGCAAGGGTAGAGCACGGGCAGAGAAGAGCAAGACCCACCCTAAACACACCCGTCCCGTGCCGGCCGATCACCTCCACCGTCCAGGCCGGTGGTGCCGGTGTGCGGGCGCAGGCGCCATTCGCGGCGCCGTGCAGTGCCCCAAGCACGTCGATGGACAGCGAGCACCCAGTCCGCACGACAAGCCGGTCAGCGCGAGCCTGCGCCGGAGAACGCATACCGGCGCCGCCGGCCGGGTTCAGGCCCGCAGCGCTCATGCCACCGAAAGTCTGGCCGCCGAGCAGAGCACCCCAGCCAACCCAACCAGCAGTTCGTAGGCGAAAAAGCTCAGCGCGAATTGGACTGGCTGCGACGCGCTGCCTTCTTGGCCGGCGCATCCTCACTGCCGAACAGGCGTTCCAGCTTCTGCCCGATGCGCGCACCGATGGCGGTGCCCACACCGGGCAGCACCGCGCTGCCGGCCGCCGCACCGGCCAGCGCGCCGCCGGTCAGCGACAGCTCGGGCTTGTCGAGCGTGCCGCCGAGCTTGAGCGGGAAACCCACCACGCCGTCGACCAGGTCCACCGCCACGTCACCCTGCAGCCGGCGGTTGAGCACCCGCACGTCGCCGCTGGCCGTGAGGACGCCCGAACGCGCGCGCAGGTCGATGTAGTGGAGCGCGATCCCGTCCTCGGTCGACTGCGTGTCGAGCGTGCCGGTCAGCTCGTCCAGCACCGTCTGGCCCTCGCGCTGTGTGCCGGCCGTGCTCACCGTGCGGGCCAGGTCGAAGCGGCGCAGCGTGGCGGGGTGCACCTTGAAGCGCGTGCGCGTGTGCAGGCTGCGCGCCAGCTCGCCCACATGTTCGCCGCTCGCCTCCAGCGTCGTCTCGCCGGACATGCGGCCGGCCACGGCCGAATGGCGGCCGAAGGCGCCGGTGAGCGCCTCCAGGTCGATGTCCTTGGGGGCCAGCCGGGCCGTGACGCGCATGCCGCCATCGGGCCCGGTCGCCAGTGTGGCGTCGCCGTCCCAGGTGCCACCACCCACCTCCACCGCGACGCGCCAGCGCTCGGTGCCCACGTCGCCGCGGCCGGCGCTGTCGTCGATCACCTCGCCGTCCCGCACGAGGCGGGCGCGCGCCGGGGGCGACACCCCCGGCCGCTCGATCTGCAGTTCACGCGGGCGCCAGCGGCTGCCGAACTCGACCTCGCCGTCGTAGGCCAGGCCGATGCCCCGGCGGTCGATCCACGATACGTCGCTGAAGCGCACCGAATGCACAGGAATGTCGGCCAGCGTCCAGCTGGACGAGGCGGGCGGATCGTCGGCCTGCTTCTCGCGGCCGCGGAAGGCCCGCACCGACGCGCGCGGCAGCACCAGGCCCTCCACCTCCAGGCCCGAAATCTCGATGCGGCGCTGCAGCAGCGAACGCCACTGCGGGTACACCGCCACGCGGCGCAAGGTGATCGGCTGCGGCTGCTGCGTAGCCACGTCGCGGAATTCGATCACCGGCACCGGACGCAACGCCCAGCGGGCGTTCCCGATGGTCAGCGGGACGCCGAAGCGCCGCTCGAACTCCTGCGCGGTGCGCCGCGCCACCTCGTCGTCGTCGGGCAGCCAGGCGAGCAGCGCCAGCACCGCCAGGACCCCGGCGACGAGCAGGCCCAGGCCGCCCCAGGCCAGCCAACGGGCGGGGCGGCGTCTGCGGGCCGGCGAGGGCGCGGCGGGTGCATCCATGCGGCGCAGCTTAGACGCTGGCGCGACGCCCGCCTGTCAGTCGCCGTCGCTATAGTTCCGGGCCGCCGGCGCCGCGCCGGACCTTCCCCCTTGGAGACCTGCATGCGCATCTGGAAGAAAGACGTGTCCGTCGAAGAACTCACCCGCAGCCACGAGAAGACCGCGGTCGACCGGCTGGGCATCGAGTTCCTGGAGGTTGGCGACGACTTCATCCGCGCCCGGGTGCCGGTGGACGAGCGCACGGTGCAGCCCTTCCGCATCCTGCACGGCGGGGTGTCGGTGGTGCTGGCCGAAACGCTGGGCTCCTGCGGCGCGCACTACTCGGCGCCCGAAGGCCACCGCGCGGTGGGCCTGGACATCAACGCCAACCACATCCGCTCGGCCAGCAGCGGCTGGGTGACCGGCACCGCGCGCGCGGTGCACATCGGCCGCACCACCCAGGTGTGGCAGATCGACATGACCAACGACGCCGGCCAGCTGACCTGCGTGTCGCGCATCACGATGGCGGTGCTGCAGGGCTGATCGAATACGGACAGCCGAACGCAGAGGGCGCAGAGGTCACGCAAAGGGCGCAGAAGAACAGCCAAACTTTTGAATGGCTTTTTCTGCGCCCTTTGCGAAACCTTCGCGCCCTCTGCGTTCGGCTGCCCGATCCCGCTTTCTCTACATCCAACAACACACAGGAGACATCCATGGGCCTTTTCAGCTGGCGCGAAGTCGCCATGACCCCCGGCGCCGTCGTGGCGCCCGACGAGCGGCTGCCGTGGCCGCAGACCGCGGCGATGGGCGTGCAGCACGTCATCGCGATGTTCGGCGCCACGGTGCTGGCACCGATCCTGATGGGCTTCAATCCCAACATCGCGATCCTGATGAGCGGCATCGGCACGCTGATCTTCTTTCTCGTCACTGGCGGTCGCGTGCCCAGCTACCTCGGCTCGAGCTTCGCCTTCATCGGCGTGGTGATCGCCGCCAGCGGCTATGCGGGCAAGGGGCCGAACGGCAACCTGGCGGTGGCGCTGGGCGGCATCGTGGCCTGCGGGGTGGTCTACATCCTCATCGGCGCCATCGTGCAGGCCGTCGGCACAGGCTGGATCGAGCGCTTCATGCCGCCGGTGGTCACCGGCGCGGTGGTGGCGGTGATCGGCCTGAACCTCGCGCAGGTGCCGATCAAGAACATGGCGCCGACCAACTTCGATGCCTGGATGCAGGCCGTGACCTTCCTGTGCGTGGGCATCGTCGCGGTGTTCACCCGCGGCATGGTGCAGCGCCTCCTGATCCTCATCGGGCTCATCCTCGCGAGCATCGTCTACGCGGTGCTGACCAACGGCATGGGCCTGGGCAAGCCGATGGACTTCTCGGGGATCGCCGCAGCCGCCTGGTTCGGCGCGCCGACCTTCACCACGCCGGTGTTCGAAGGCAACGCCATGCTGCTGATCGCACCGGTGGCGGTCATCCTCGTGGCCGAGAACCTGGGCCACCTCAAGGCCGTGACGGCCATGACCGGCCGCAACCTCGACCCGCTGATCGGCCGCGCCTTCATCGGCGACGGCATCGCCACCGTGGTGAGCGGCTCGGCCGGTGGCACGGGCGTCACCACCTACGCCGAGAACATCGGCGTGATGGCCGCGACGCGCATCTACTCGACGGCGGTGTTCGTGGTCGCCGCGCTGATCGCACTGCTGCTGGGCTTCTCGCCGAAGTTCGGCGCGCTGATCCAGGCCATCCCGCTGCCGGTGATGGGCGGCGTGAGCATCGTGGTGTTCGGCCTCATCGCGGTGGCGGGCGCCAAGATCTGGGTCGACAACCGGGTCGACTTCTCGCAGAACCGCAACCTCATCGTCGCCGCGATCACACTGATCCTCGGCACCGGCGACTTCACGCTCAGGTTCGGCCAGTTCGCCCTGGGCGGCATCGGCACCGCCACCTTCGGCGCGATCATCCTGTGGGCGCTGCTGGGGCGGTCGAAGAACGCCTGAAGGCCCGCCAGGACGCTGGTCCCCTTTGATCGCCGAGAGCGCCCGCCGGCATGACGCCGGCGGGCGCTTTTTTCTTCAGGCTGCCGGTCGAAGCACTGGCCGGCACACGCCATGCGGCAAAGAAAAAGGCGCGCCGCCGGGTGGCGGTGCGCCTTGATGGGCGACGCGGCGGTGGGTCAGCCTGCGGTGGCGGCCTTGCGCTTGCGGGCTGGCTTGGCCGGCGCCGTCTTGCCGGCGGGCGCCTTGGCCGCCGCTCGTGCGGGGGCGGCGGCCTTGCGCGGCGCCGAGGCCGTGGCCTTCTTGGCGGCCGGCGCCTTGCGTGCGGCGGTCTTCTTGGCCGCGGGCGCAGGTGCTTCGGCGACCGGCGGCGCGGCCGACGCGGCCTGGGCGGCCGGCTTGGCGGCGCCCGCCACAGCGGGCACCTTCTGCATCAGGTCCATGAGCTTCCTGTGCTCGGCCAGCATGTAGTCGCCGATCTCGGTGATGTCGGGCACCGCGCGGCGGCAGGCGATCAGGCCGTAGTCCATGCGGCCGTTGTAGCTCTGCACGGTGACGTTGAGCGCCATGCCCTGGCTGGCGATCGAGACCGGGTAGTAGCAGGTGACCAGCGCACCGGCGAAGTACATCGGGAACGGCGCGCCGGCCACGTTGGAGATGGCCACGTTGGCCATGGGCGGCAGGACGTTGACCAGGCCCGAGCGACCCACCATGGACGCCATGCCCGACATCAGCCAGGGCGCGCCGAACATGGGGAAGTCGTCGAGCACGACGGCCTTGAACTTGTTCATGGTCGACTTCGACTGCGTCGACGACCGGTGGATGGCCTTCATGCGCTCCAGCGGGTCCTTGATGTCGCTGGCCAGGCTCACGAGGATCATGCTGGCCTGGTTGTTGGCGGTGTCGTCGCCGGCCTCGCGCAGGCTCACGGGCACGCCGGCCACGAGCGACTTGTCGGGCAGTTCGTTGCTGTCCTTGAGGTAGCTGCGCAGCGCCCCCGAGACGGTGGCCATGACCACGTCGTTGAGCGTGACGCCGAAGTACCTGGCGATCGCCTTGGTTTCGGCCAGCGGGATGGTGCGGCCGGCGAAGCTGCGCTGGTTGGTGATCGAGACGTTGAAGGGCGTGCGCGGCGCCGTGAGATCGAAGCGCTTGGCCAGCGTCTTGGCGTCGGCCGGCCCCGACTCGGCGGACGGCGTGGCCAGCGAACCCAGTGCCTTGCCCAGCGCCGGCAGCATCTTGTAGAGCTTGACGTACTGTGCGGCGGTGTTGCGGAACGCAGCCGTCGCCAGTTCGGCCATGCCCATCTGGTAGCCGCTGCGGCGCGGCTTGTCGCGCGGCGGCTTGACGACGCGGCCCGTGGGCTCGAGGTCGAAGATGGCCTTGCCGACCTCGACGCCGGCCTGGCCGTCGATGCCCGCGTGGTGCACCTTGGTGTAGAGCGCCACGTCGCCGCTTTGCAGGCCGTCGATGATGTAGAACTCCCACATCGGGCGGCTGCGGTCGATCAGCGACGAATGCAGGCGCGCCACGTACTGCTGCAGCTGCCGGTTGGTGCCGGGCTTGGGCAGCGTGATGTGGCGCACGTGGTAGTCGATGTCGATGTCGTCGTCGTCCACCCACACGGGGTTGGACAGATCGAAAGGCATGAGCGCCAGCTTGCGGGTGAAGACGTCGGCCAGGTGGATGCGGCTGGCCATGAAGGCCTTGGCGTCTTCATAGAAGTCGCCCTTGTAGCCCTTGGGGAGCTCCAGCACGTTCAGCGAACCGACGTGCATGGGCATCTCCGGGGTCTCGAAATGCAGGAATGTGGCGTCCAGGCCGCTCAAATGCTTCACGCTATGCCTCCTATCTTGGTGTTTGTGTGTGTCGGAAAAGAAAAGGCGCCCGGGCCGGGCCCGCACGCGCCTTGCTTTGTACCGCGGCCCGCGAGCGGGCCACCCCCTCGGAAACGCCGAGACCGGACGGGCCCGCTGCCTGCCCCGGGCAGGTGAAACGGCATGCAACAGCTGTGCGCCGGGAGGGCGCGGCCACGCTGCAGCGGGCTCGCGTCCACCGCTGCGCCGTTAGACTCGGGCGCTGAACGCCGACGGCGATCCCCTCTTCTCTCCTCCCCTTCCGATTTGTCGATGACCGATGCTTCCGCGGCGCGCACCCAGGCGGTGTTCGAATTCAAGAGCGCGACGCTGCCCCTGATCGCGGTGATCCTCAAGACGGCCGACCTGGCCGTGCTGACCGGGGCGCTCGACGCCCAGCTGGCCGACTCGCCCGACTTCTTCGAGCAGGAGCCGGTGGTGATCGACCTGTCGCAGCTGCCGGCGGACGGCTCGGCCGAGGCCATCGATTTCGTGAAGTTGCGCGCGATCCTCGCGCGGCACCAGACGCAGCCCGTGGCCGTGCGTGGTGCGACCGAGGGCCAGTCGGCCGCGGCCCGCGCAGCCGGCCTGGCGATCGCCGCCATGCCGGTGTCGCCGCCGGCCCGTCCGCCCGCCCCCACCGAGGCACCCAGCCCCGCGCCGCAGATCGTGCGCGAGGTGCAGGTGCCGCAGGGCGGCACGCTGCTGATCGACCGGCCGCTGCGCTCGGGCCAGCAGGTGTACGCGCGCGGTGGCGACGTGATCGTGACCGAGGTGGTGAACTTCGGCGCCGAGGTGATCGCCGACGGCCACGTGCATGTGTACGCGCCGCTGCGCGGCAAGGCGATCGCGGGCGCGCGCGGCAACGCCGAGGCGCGCATCTTCACCACCTGCCTGGAAGCGCAACTGGTGGCGATCGCCGGCATCTACCGCACGGCCGAAGTCGCACTGCCCGAGCGGGTGGCCGGCAAGGCGGCGCAGATCCGGCTGCTGGACGACAAACTCGTGATGGAGCCGATCGCCGGCTGACGCCGGCGGCGACCCTCGCACCCCGACATTCGATTCGAACGTAGACGAGAGAAAAAGGATTCAGGCAATGGCCAAAATCGTGGTGGTGACCTCGGGCAAGGGCGGCGTCGGCAAGACGACGACCAGCGCGAGCTTTTCGTCCGGGCTCGCATTGGCCGGCAAGAAGACGGCGGTGATCGACTTCGACGTCGGTCTGCGCAACCTGGACCTCATCATGGGCTGCGAGCGCCGCGTGGTGTACGACCTGATCAACGTGATCCAGGGCGAGGCCAACCTCAAGCAGGCGCTGATCAAGGACAAGCAGTGCGAGAACCTCTTCGTGCTGGCCGCCTCGCAGACGCGCGACAAGGAAGCGCTGACGCAGGAGGGCGTCGAGAAGGTCCTCAAGGACCTGCAGGAGATGGACTTCGACTACATCGTCTGCGACTCGCCCGCCGGCATCGAGACCGGCGCGCTGATGGCGATGCACTTCGCCGACGAGGCCCTCGTGGTGACCAACCCCGAAGTGAGCTCGGTGCGCGACTCCGACCGCATCCTGGGCATGCTCAGCAGCAAGACGAAACGCGCGAAGGACGGCGGCGAGCCGATCAAGGAGCACCTGCTCATCACGCGCTACAACCCGAACCGCGTGGCCGACGGGCAGATGCTGTCGCTGGAAGACATCCAGGACATCCTGCGCATCAAGCTGATCGGGGTGATTCCCGAGTCGGAGTCGGTGCTGCAGGCCTCCAACCAGGGCGTGCCGGCCATCCACGACAAGGACACCGAAGTCGCCCAGGCCTACCAGGACGTGGTGGCGCGCTTCCTGGGCGAGGACCGGCCCATGCGCTTCATCGAGGCGGAGAAGCCCGGCTTCTTCAAGCGCCTGTTCGGCGGGAGGTGAGCCGCATGTCCTTTCTCTCCTTTCTGCTCGGCGAGAAGAAGAAGACGGCCAGCGTGGCCAAGGAGCGGCTGCAGATCATCCTGGCGCACGAGCGCACCAGTCTCTCGGCCAAGCGGCCCGACTACCTGGCCGACCTGCAGCGCGAACTGGTGGCGGTGATCTCCAAGTACGTGTCGATCCAGCCCGAGGACATCAAGGTGAATCTCGAACGCCAGGACGACCTGGAAGTGCTCGAGGTCAAGATCGAGCTGCCCGAGGCCGCGCCCGCGCGCTGAGGCCGCGGCCGTGCCGCGCCTCGCCCTCAATCGCCCGCGACGAAGGCCGCAACCGCCTCCAGCACCGCCGCTTCCTTGAGGATGCGGCGGTGGCCCCAGCCATCGGTCGCCACCAGGCGTGCGCCGGGGATGGCGTCGCGAAACGCCTCGCCGTCGGCGAAGGCGTTCACCCGGTCCGTGCGGTCGTGCACCACCAGCGTGGGCTGCGCGATGCGCCTGCCCACCGCCGCGGGCTCGAATTGCGGCATCACGATGCCTTCGCGCGATTCGATGAGCCGCTGCATTGCGGCGCGCGTGCGCTCGCGCAGCCCGAAGACCTGCGCGAAGTAGCGGGTGTAGTCGACCGGCGAGGCGGGCGGTGCCAGCAGCACGAGCCGCTGGGCCGGCAACCCCTGGCTGGCGGCCTGCGCCAGCGCGTTGGCACCCAGCGAATGCGCGACCACCGCGTGGAAGCCGGCGCCCGTGTCGTGCCGATGGCGCGCCGCCACGTAGCCGATGGCGCGCGTGAACTGCGCGAGGTTGCTGGTGCCGCCGCCGCTGCGCCCGTGCGCCGGCATCTCCAGCAGCACCGAGCGCAGGCCCCGCGCCGCCAGTGCCGCAGCCAGCGGCAGCATCTGGCCCGCGTGGCCGCCCCAGCCGTGCACGAGCAGCACCGTGGGGGCGTCGGCCGGCAGCGCATCGGCCATGGCGTGGTAGAGGCCCAGACGGCCCTGTTCGAAGGGCTGCAGCCGGTGTTGCCAGTGTGCGCCGGGCGTGTGCCGGCGCTGCAGCCAGGCAGGCGGCAGCGGAGTGCCGAAGACCCGCGCCGCGATGCGCACACCCAGTGCGGGCCACAGGCGCTGCGTGGCACCGAGGCCCAGGCGCAGCGCGCGCACCAGCGGATTGGCGCCGTAGAAGCCGGACCCGGCGGCATGGGGGACGGTGGTGCTGCTCATCTCGGGCGCTCCACGCTCAGTACCAGACCCAGTCCTGGTTGCTGCGGGGCAACTGCCGCAATGAGCCCCGGCCTGCAAGGCCGGCAGCGACAATGGCCGCTGCGACAAGCAGTCCGGCAAGCAAGGCAACAAGAATTGGCATGGCGGGCTCCTTTTATCGCACGTGTGTGCGAAATTGATTTGTGAGGGGGCGATGGAAGAAGGGCTGCATGTCAGGGGATGGGCGGCCGCGCGCTCAGGCGCGGTAGCTGTCGAGCAGGCGCCGCCAGGTCGCGCTCGCGCGCTCGGCGGCCCGGGGGTCGCGCAGGAAGCGCGCGTCGTGCAGCAGCGTCATGGCCAGGCCGTTGATCTCGCTGACGAACTGGGCGGCGTCGGTGCCGGCACGCAGCTCGCCGGTCTCGACCGCCTGCAGCACCGTGCGGCGCAGCGCAGCGCGCCAGCGCACGACCTCCTCGAGCAGCAGCTGGCGCAACTCGCCTTCGCGGTCGTCGAGCTCGAACGCGCCGGCGACGTAGATGCAGCCCGTGTGGACTTCGACGTCGCGCATGCGCACGATCCACCGCCGCACGATTTCCTCGAGCCGGGCCAGGCCCTTGGGCTGCTGCATCGCCGGCACGAACACGTCGGCCAGGAAACGACGGCCGTACTCCTCAATCACCGCCTTCTGCAGGGCTTCGCGCGAGCCGACGCGCGAGAACACCCCGCTCTTGGACAGGTCGAGCCGGTCGGCCACGCGCTGCAGGGTGATGGCCTCCAACCCCTCGGCCGCCGCGAGGTCGACCGCGGCGCCGACGATGGCGGCACGGGTCAGCTCGCTTTTCTGCGTCTTGGCGTCCATGCGCCGCATTTTGCGCACGATCGTGCTAAATGGCAAGAGGCTTTGAGCCGTGCGGCTTGCGGCGTATCGTGCACGGGCACCGCGTGCCCCGGGATGGCCGCGGCGCACCTTCCTTGTCCTCATCCACCATCAGGAGACATCGCCCATGGCCACACGCAAGACGAGCGGCGCAGACACGAGCACCGGACTGCCCGACCCCGCAGCCATCCAGGAGGCGTTTGCGCAGTCCTTCAAGGGCATCACCGACCGCATGCAGAACCTTAACCTCACGGGCAGTGCGGCGACGCTGCTGGAGAGCGGCCGCAAGGACATCGAGGCGCTGGTGGAAGCCAACAAGCGCTCCTACCAGGGCCTGCAGACGGTGGTGCAGCGCCAGACCGAGATGCTGCGCAGCTCGATCACCGAGTGGCAGGGTGCCATGCAGGGCATGCAGGGGCAGGACATGAGCGCCAACCTCGCCAAGCTCGACGAAATGGGGAAGGCGGCCTTCCAGCAGGCGCTCAACGACATCCGCGAGCTGGCCGACGTGGCCGCCAAGTCGCAGGCCGAGGCCTTCGAGATCGTGCGCAAGCGCGTGAGCGACAACGTGGAGCAGGTGACGCAGCTGCTGCAGCAGGGCGGCACCGGCAAGAAGTAGCCGGCCGGCCGATGGCCCGGCGCCTCCGCTGGCGCCGGCGTGCGGGCCGCCTCAGCGCGGCCGCAGCAGCTTGCCGGTGGACGACGCGCGCGCCAGCGTGCGGCCGTCGGCGGCCAGCAGATCCGCTTCGAGGAACACCACGCTGCCGCCCCAGCGCAGCACGCGTGCCTCGCCCTCGACGGGCGCCACGCCCACGCGGTCGAGGAAGCTCACCTTGAGCTCGAGCGTCGCCAGGCCGGTGCCCGGCTCGCGCGCCGCCACGGCGAAGGCCATCGCGTTGTCGAGCCAGGCCGTGATGAAGCCGCCCTGCACGATGGTGCCGTTGGTGTGCGCGAACTCGGGCCGCGGCGCGAAGCGCACCCGCGCGATGCCGGCGGGGTCGCTGGCGAGCAGGCGGTCGAAGCCGATCGCGTGGAGCAGCGGGTGGGCGTCCTTTTCGATGTCCATGGCGTGGGGTACGGCAAGCGTCGGCAGTGCGGCGCCGCAGGATAGCCGCGACGGTGCGGCCGGCGCTGTCGCCTCGGCGCAGCGGTCTACGATGGCGGCCTCACCCGCCCTCACCCGCCGTAGGAGGCCGCATTGCCCATCGAACTGCCCAAGGAGGCCCGCGCCGCGGCCGTCCAGTCCATCGAGCGCTACTTCGACGAGGAGTTGCAGCAGCGCATCGGCAACATCCAGGCCGGCGCGCTGCTGAACTTCTTCCTGCAGGAGATCGGGCCCAGCGTCTACAACGCCGCCGTGGCCGACGCCCAGGAGCGCATGCTGGGGCGGGTGCAGGAACTCGACATCGACTGCCACGAGGACGAGTTCGGCTTCTGGAAAGGGCGCGGCCCGCAGGCCGCGCCCGGCAGTCGCCGGCGCTGAGCGCCCGGTCCGGTCACTGGCCGGCCACGATGGCGGCGATCAGGCCGCCGGCGATCGCGCCCAGTACGAAGTCGCCGTTGATCTGCATCCACTGGTAGCCCGAGGGCGGCGCCTGCAGGTGGCGCGCACGCCAGTCGGTGACGACGTACTGCGGCGCACGGTAGCTGGCCGGCACGTAGCCGCCGCGGTGCCACTGCGCATGCGGGCGGGGCGGGCCCGGCCGGACGTCGCGGCGATCGTCGCGATCCCAGCGCTCCTGGCGCTCCCAGCGGTCGGCACGGTCGCGCCGGTCATGGTCGCGCTCATAGCGTTGGCTCTGGTCCCAGCGCGGGCCGGGGCCGTCCCCCCGGCCCGGGAAGCCCTGGGCCATGGCGCCACCGGCCAGGGTGAGGGCCAGCGTCGCCGCGAGGACGCGCGCGCCGCGGCGAGTGCGGGTGGACGGGGTGCTGGGGGTGGTGGGGCTGTGCTTCATGGCGACTCCTTCTGTGTGTGAAACCATGGCTCCCATGCTGCGGGCCGCATGTGTCGCGGCCGCCCGGCGCCGATGAGCGCCGAATGAAGGATGTAAGCGCCCGTGAAGACGGGGCGAATGCCTAGGCGCGGCGGCTGGCGCAGAAAAAAGCCCGCGGGGAGCGGGCCGAAGAACCTTGGGTTCGAGAAGAGACGTTGCGCCGGATCGTTCTGGTCTGGTGGCGCTTCCCCTTGAAGCGTCGATGCGTGACGGCCCCACTGTGGCACGAGCGGCGCTCCGCAAGCGTGACATAGTTGGCAATCACTCTGTCCTGTTGGTGAACAAATGTCACCAGCAGGGCTCACGGGGTTCAACCGCCCTTCCGCAGTCGGGCCGTGGCCTCGATCTCGATGCGCATGCGTGGGTCGGCCAGGCCGGCCGAGATCATCATCGCCGCCGGGCGCACCGCGCCGAACCAGCGGCGCAGCACCGGCCAGCAGGCCGGGAATTCGGCCGCGTCGGGCAGCACATAGGTCACGCGCACCACGTCGGCCATCGACGCGCCGGCCTCGCGCAGCGCCGAGTCGATGTTCTTCAGGCACTGCTCGGCCTGGGCCACCACGTCGTCGGCGATGGTCATCGTGGCGTAGTCGAAACCGGTGGTGCCGGAGACGAAGACCCAGTCACCGTCGACCACCGCGCGGGAATAGCCGATCTCCTCCTCGAAGGTGGAGCCGGAACTGATGAGGCGCCGGGTCATGGCACTCAGGGCGCGTTGCCCTGCGGCCCCACGGGCGGGGGCGCCGCACGCCCGCTGGAGCCCGGCGCGAGCTTGCGCCCGAAGGCCTCGCCCACGTTGCGCACCGGCCGGCTGGCCGCTTCGGAACCGCGCTGGATGCCGCGCCGCGCTGCATCGTCGGCATGCCCGATGCCGCGGCCCGCGGCGTCGGTGCCGCGCTGCACGCCCGTGGTCGCCCTGTCGTGCGGCTTCTTGAGCGTGTTCGCGGGCCGCGTGGGCGGCGGGTTGTTGGCGTTGGCGCCTTGCGCCTGGGCCAGGCCGGCCGCCGCGAAGGCCATCGCGGCGACGCCGGCGTTCAGGGCGCGCAAGGAAGGTCGGAAGGGCATCGGTGAAGGTCTCCTGCGGGTGGCGGTCCCCGCAGGGCATCGCCGTTTCACACGGCCGGCTTGTCGCTCGGCGTCTGGATGTTGTCCTTGAGCTCCTGGTTCATCGGCAGGCCGATGGCCTGGTTCTTGGGCGGGATCGGGCCCATGAACCACTTGTTGTAGAGCTTCTCGAACTCGCCGGATTTCATCATGCCGGTGATCACGCCGTCGACCAGCGCCTTGAACTTGGGATCGTCCTTGCGCAGCATGCAGGCATAGGGCTCCACCTGCAGCGCGTCGCCCACCACGTCGAGCGATGCCGGGTCCTTCGCGTTGGCCTTGAGGCCGAAGAGCAGGATGTCGTCCATCGGGAAGGCCGAGGCGCGGTCGGTCTCGACCAGCAGCAGCGCGTCGGCATGGTCCTTGGTACCGATGACGTCGAGGTCGAGCTTCTTCTCGTCGTTGTACTTGCGCACGACCAGCATGTTGGTGGTGCCGGTGGTGATGGCCACCTTCTTGCCCTTGAGGTCGGCCCAGTTCTTGATGCCCGAGCTCTTCTTCACCAGCAGGCGCGTGCCGGTGTAGAAGTGGTTGATGGCGAAGTCGACCTCCTTGCCACGGGCGGTGTTGTTGGTGGTCGAGCCGCACTCCAGGTCGATGGTGCCGTTGGAGAGCAGCGGGATGCGGTTCTGCGATGTCACGGCCATCCAGCCGACTTCGAGGTTCGGCTTGCCGGTCTGCTTCTTCACCGCGGCCACGACGGCATTGGCGATGTCGACCGCGAAGCCGATCGGCTTGCCCGGCGCCTCGAGGTAGCTGAAGGGCACCGAGGATTCGCGGTACGCCAGCGTGATCTTGTTCGCCTCGGCCACCTTGGCCAGCGTGTCGGCCGCCTGGGCCCCAGTGGCGGCCAGCGCGGCCAGCAGCACGGCGGAAGAAAGAACGGAGAGCTTCATGGGCACCTTTCTGGGAAATGGAGCGGGTGGACGATGGCCTCTCTAGCAAGGCGCCGGCCAGTGTGGCAGCGGCCGGCTCGGCGGGAGCATTCCTTTTTGCCCGGCGGCCATGCCCAAAGCTTATGGAGCGCCACGCCCGCACGGGCCGCCCGTGCGCGGCCCATTACCTCGCGGCATGGGTGCGGGTGCTATCGGCATTTTCCAGAACGTGACCTGCGCCTTAGAGTGGGCGAATGCTCAGGCGGCGACGACCCGCACGCCTGATCGACACCCGCAACCGCCCTTCCCCTTCCCGCTTCCTCCAACATGCACATCTGCGTGCTCGGCGCCGGCATCGTGGGCCTCGCCACGGCCTGGGAACTGCACCGCCAGGGCCACGACATCACGGTGGTCGACCGCGCCCTGCCCGGCAGCGGCACCAGCAGCGGCAACGGCGCGCAGCTGAGCTATTCCTACGTTGCACCGCTGGCCGATGCCTCGATCTGGGCGCAGCTGCCGCACTTGCTGCTGGCGGCCGATTCGCCGCTCAAGCTGCGGCCGCAGCTCGACCCGCAGCAGTGGCGCTGGGGCGTCGAGTTCCTGGCCGCCTGCAACGCCGGCACCGCCGCTGCGACCACGAAGCGCCTGCTCGCGCTGGCCGCACGCAGCCGCGAAGGTTTCGAGGCGATGCGCGCCGAACTCGCGCCCGACTGCGACTTCTCGGCCACCGGCAAGCTGGTGCTGTACCGCAGCGCCGCCGGCGTCGAGGCCACGCGCCGCCAGGTCGAACTGCAGCGCGCGCTGGGCGCCCCCGCACAGACGATCGTCACGCCGGAGGAGTGCGCCGCGCTGGAGCCCGCCCTTGCCGGCTACCACCGCGAGATCGCCGGCGGCGTGCACACGCCGAGCGAATGCGCGGCCGACTGCTTGAAGGTCTGTCAGGCGCTCGCGTCTGCGCTGGCGGCACGCGGCGTGCGCTTCGTGCTGGGCCATGCGGTGCAGGCCTTCGATCGCCAGGGCCGCGACATCGCGGCGGTGCAGACCGAAGCCGGCCCTGTCGCCGCCGACGCGTTCGTGATGGCGTTGGGCACGGCCTCGGCCCGCTTCGGCCGCCAGCTCGGCGCGCATGTGCCGGTGTATCCGCTCAAGGGCTACAGCATCACCGTGCCGGTCGACGCCGCCCCCGGCGCCGCGCCGCGCGTGAGCGTGACCGACAGTGCTCGCAAGACCGTCTTCGCGCGCCTGGGCGACCGGCTGCGCGTGGCCGGGATGGCCGAGCTGGTGGGTGAAGATGCACGCATCCCGAAGGACCGCATCGACGCGCTGATCGAAGCGACGAAGGCCGTCTTCCCGCGCGCCGCGCGCGACTTCGACGCACCCGAGCCCTGGACCGGCATGCGCCCCGCGACACCCAAGGGCACGCCGCTCGTCGGCGTCCTGCCCGGCGCGCCGCGCAACCTGCTGTTCAACACGGGGCATGGGGCGCTAGGGTTCACGCTGGCGTTCGGGACGGCGCGCGAAGTCGCGGCGCGGCTGCCTTCGGTACACGCGCGGCCGTCGATGCCGTGAAACGCCGGGACTTCGCATCGCCGGGGATCCTCCGGTTCGGCGTTGCCACGGAGAGACCGCGGACATCACGGTGCAAACCAGCCAAGCGTCTTCATTCGCAGAGTCCTCAGTGCCTCGTCAAAGGGCGGGGTGAAGGTCGCGGACACCACTGGCCGACTCCAGCAGTGCGGCGGCGTGCAGCAGGGTGGCTTCGCCCAGCCACGTCGACACCAATTGCACACCGATCGGCATGCCGTCGCGGCTGGTGCCGAATCGCATCGACATGCCAGGCAAGCCTGTCAGGTTCAACGGAACCGTTGATCCTTGCAGATAGGTGGCATCGACCTTCTGGCCGTTGATGATGAACTCGGAGAGGCCGTGCTTTTGCGCCGGTATCGGCTGCACTGGCGTGAGCAGCAGGTCAAAACGCTCGAAGTACTCGGCGAAGCCGTCTTTCAGTCGCTCGGCCGCCTGCTCGGCCGCGACGTAGTCCGTCATCGACGTGTCGGGCAGGGCAAGCATGGTCTTCGCCATCAGGTAGAGCTCATCGCTGTGGCGGCCTCGGGTGGCTTCTGCAAAGGCGGGCTTCATCTCCATCACGTGGAGACGGTTGAAGACATCGAGCGCAAAGTCTCGTTCCAGGGCCGGAATCCGTACCGGCTCCACGGTGGCGCCCAAGCGCTTGAAGGCGTCGGCTGCCGCGACCACTGTCGACGCGACTTCGGGGTCGATCGGTCCGAAGCCGGGTTCAACCAGCCAGCCCACGCGCAGCGGTCGCGAAGGCGTGAAGCGCGTCGAGCCATCGAACGCGCCCGCGCCGGAAGAAAACGCGTCCGCCCCGTCCGGACCCGCCATCAGCGAATAGGCCAATGCGACATCGCGGACGCTGCGCGCCATCGGTCCGACGTGCCAGAAGCGGCGCGGAGCACGCGGCCAGATGCCCGTCATGGGCACACGTCCGTGCGTGGCCTTCAACGATGTGATGCCGGTCTGCGCTGCCGGGCCGCGGACGGAAATCGCCAGGTCGGTGCCCAGGCCCAGCGGCGACATGCCGGCTGCGATGGCAGCCGACTCGCCGCCGCTCGAACCGCCGGGAGTGCGCTCGAGATTCCACGGGTTGTTCGTGCGACCCGAGAGCAGGTTGTCGCTCTCGATCCAGTACGAAAACTCGGGAAGGTTGGTCTTCGCGAGCAGGATGCCGCCCGCGGCCTTCAGGCGCGCAACGCTGGTGGCATCCGCATCCGGCGTGCGGCCCTTGAAGATTGGCGAGCCGCGCTGCGTCGGCACGCCCGCGGTGTCGATCGAATCCTTGACCGTGAAGGGCACACCGTGCAACGGACCCAGCTCGCCGCCTTTCATGACGGATGCTTCGGCTGCCCTGGCCGCAGCCAGCGCACTGTCTGCGACGGTGACGATGGCGTTGACGCGCGCGTCGACGGCTTCGATGCGATCGAGGTGCGCCTGGATGACCTCGACGGGGGATACCTCACGGGTGCGGATGAGTTCGGCCAGACGCGTCGCGTCGAAATGGATGAGATCAGAAATCATGGAAAGCCTCTATCTGCCAGTTGGTAGGCATCGGATCGTAGGCATGTCCGGGAAAAGGGTCAACAACTATCTGCCAGTTGATAGAAAACGTGCAGCGGGCTAAGATTGCATGCGTCAGCGCATATTGATTGACGGAACAACGCGCTTCAAAAAGAACAGTCTGTGGGCACCAACTCTCGAGAAACCATACTGGCCGCAGCCAGGCAGACCGCGCAGTTGCACGGTTACAGTGGCTTGAACTTCCGTGACCTCGCACGTGATGTAGGGATCAAGAGCGCGAGCATTCACTACTACTTTCCGAGCAAAGCCGATTTGGGAGCGGCCGTTGCGCGCCGCTATTGGGAGGACAACGCGGCAGCCCTGGACGCGATGTCGGACGAGTTCAAGGACCCGCTGCAGTGCCTGCAGGGTTACCCGGATCGCTTCCGCCAGTCGCTCGCGAACGAAAACCGTCTTTGCCTGTCCAGCTTCATGGCGGCGGAATACGACGATCTGCCGGAGACCGTCAAAGCGGAAGTGCAGGCCTTCGCCGACGTCAATATCGCGTGGCTGAGCAAAGTGCTGGTGGCTGCGGGTGTTGTCCCCGCCGAGGACAGCGAGGCGCGCGCACGCGCCATCTTTGCGGCAGTGGCGGGTGCGCAGCTCATCGCCCGCAGCCGCTCCGATATCTCGCTGTACGACGCCATGATCGACAGCTACCGAGCGGCGGGCCTTTTCGGGCGCATTGCTACCTCTTGAAGGGCATGCCGGGACCGCTCGAACCCAAGCGTTGGCCCCTGTAGCTGACGACTTGGCGCCTGCTTCGACAAGACCTCAAAGCCGCGATCCGGCCAGCACCTGCTGCACACACCGCAGCATGCTTCTCACCGCCACCGACTCCCTCCCCTCGGCAGGCCGCAGAGCACGCACCGGCACGGGCACCTCGGGCTGCAGCGCCAGCACGTCGACTTTCGCTGCATCGGCCGACAGGGCCGTGCAGCCGTCGACGAGCGCGATGCCCAGGCCGTGCTGCGCCATGGCGAGCGCGGCGTGGTACGTCTGCACGGTGATCACGGCCTGCAGGCCCACGCCGGCTTCGCGGCAGGCCTGGCTCAGGCTCAGGCCGACCGGGTCGCGGGCGTCGAGGGCGATGACCGGGACGTCGCCCAGCGCGGCCAGGTCGACAACGCCCGTGCGCACCACGGCAGGCGGCAGCAGGCCCTTGGGCGCGACGCAGACCATGCGGCTGTCGGCCAGGGTCTCGTGCGTGAGGCCGGGCGGCACGATGGGGCTGAAGGCCAAGCCGATGTCGGCCTCGCGCAGGAGCAGCTTCGAGACGATCTGCGGCGTGTGCAGCGCCTCGACGTGGATGGCGACCTGGGGATGCTTCTTGCGGAAGGCGACCAGCGCGCGTGGCAACACCTCGTGCGTGAGCGCCATCACGGCCAGGATGCGCAGCTCCTGCGTCGCGCCGTCGGCCTGCCGCAGGTTGGCGGCCAGGCGCTGCACCTCGTCGAGCTGGGCGAACAGGCGCTCGATGTGCGGATACAGCGCCTGCGCCTCGCTGGTGGGCAAGAGGCGCCCCTTGGCGCGGCGGAACAGCGCGAAACCCAACTGCAGCTCGGCATGCTGCAGGGTGCGGCTGACGGCCGGCTGCGTGACGTTGATGAGCCGCGCCGCGGCGCTCACGCTGCCGGTGAGCATGACGGCGTTGAAGACCTCGATGTGGCGCAGGCGCATGCGGCGGTCAGTCGTCCGCGGCGGAGGCGGCGGCACGCGCCATGCGCTCGCTCTTCCAGTAGACGTCGTCGCCGCCGTCCATGCGGTTGAGCACGCGGGCGAGCACGAAGAGCAGGTCGCTCAGTCGGTTCAGGTACTGGCGCAGGCCGTCGTTGAGCGGCTCTTCGCCGCCCAGCGCGACCACGGCGCGCTCGGCCCGTCGCGCCACGGTGCGGCACACATGCGCCTGCGAAGCCGCGCGCGTGCCGGCCGGCAGGATGAATTCCGCCAGGCGCGGCAGGGTTGCGTTGTGGTCGGCCAGGGCCTGGTCGAGCTGCAGCAGCGCCTCGGGCTTGAGCAGCGTGTAGCCGGGCATGGACAGCTCGCCGCCGAGGTTGAAGAGCTGGTGCTGCACGTCGACGAGCAGTTCGCGCACCGCCTCGGGCAGCGACTCGCACAGCAGCAGGCCGAGGTGCGAGTTGAGTTCGTCCACGTCACCCAGGGCGTGCACGCGCAGGTGGCTCTTGGGCACGCGGGTGTTGTCTCCCAGGCCGGTGGTGCCGTCGTCGCCGGTGCGGGTGGCGATCTGTGTGAGTCGGTTGCCCATGGAGGTGCTGCCTTGTGGTGATGGATCGTCGGGGCGCCACGCGGCGCCCATCCGTTGCAGAATGGTAGACCGCTTCCCTCACGAACCCGGCTGCGCCCGCGCGGCGCCGGAGACCGCCCATGAATGCCCCCGCTTCCCTCGCCCACGTGACGCCCGAGATCGCCGTGCGCGACGTGCCCGACGCCCTGATCCAGGCCCTGCAGCAACGCTTCGGCGCGCAGTGCTCCACGGCGATGGCGGTGCGCACGCAGCACGGGCGCGACGAGTCGGCCTTCACCGAGGTGCCGCCGCCCGCGGCCGTGGTCTTTGCCGAGAGCACGCAGGACGTCGCCGATGCCGTGAAGCTCGCGAGCCAGTACGCGGTGCCGGTGATTCCTTTCGGCGTGGGCTCCTCGCTCGAAGGCCACCTGCTGGCGGTGCAGGGCGGCATCAGCATCGACGTCTCGCGCATGAACAAGGTGCTCTCGGTCAACGCAGACGACCTGACGGTGACGGTGCAGCCCGGCGTGACGCGCAAGCAGCTCAACGAGGAGATCAAGAGCACGGGCCTGTTCTTCCCCATCGATCCGGGCGCCGACGCGTCGATCGGCGGCATGACGGCCACCCGCGCCAGCGGCACGAACGCGGTGCGCTACGGCACCATGCGCGAGAACGTGCTGGCGCTCGAGGTGGTGACGGCCAGCGGCGAGGTGATCCGCACCGGCACGCGCGCGAAGAAGTCCTCGGCCGGCTACGACCTGACGCGGCTGTTCGTGGGCAGCGAGGGCACGCTGGGCGTGGTCACGGAGATCACGCTGCGCATCTTCCCGCTGCCCGAGGCCGTGTCGGCCGCGATCTGCTCCTTCCCGAGCATCGAGGCGGCCGTGCGCACGACGATCGAGATCATCCAGCTGGGCGTGCCGATCGCCCGGGTGGAGCTGATCGACGTGAACACCGTGCGCATGGTCAACGCCTACAGCAAGCTCACCCTGCGTGAAGAACCCATGCTGCTGATGGAGTTCCACGGTTCGCCCGCGGGCGTGAAGGAACAGGCCGAGGTGGTGCAGGAACTGGCCAGCGGCCACGGAGGCAATGCCTTCGAATGGGCCAGCACGCCCGAGGAGCGCACGCGCCTGTGGACCGCCCGGCACAACAGCTACTTCGCGGCCATCGCCTCGCGCCCCGGCTGCCGGGCCATCAGCACCGACACCTGCGTGCCGATCTCCCGCCTCGCCGACTGCCTGCTCGAATCGGTGGCCGAGGTCGATGCCAGCGGCATCCCCTACTTCCTCGTCGGCCACGTGGGCGACGGCAACTTCCACTTCGGCTACCTCATCGACCCGGACGATGCGCAGGAGCGCGCCCAGGCCGAGCAGCTCAACCACGCGCTGGTGGCGCGCGCCATCGCACTGGAAGGCACCTGCACCGGCGAACACGGCGTGGGGCTGCACAAGATGGGCTTCCTGGTCGACGAGGCCGGCGCCGGGGCGATCGACATGATGCGCACCATCAAGCGCGCGCTCGACCCGAAGAACATCATGAACCCGGGCAAGATCTTCGCCCTTTGAGGCGATCGGTCGGGTCGCTGGGGCCCCATTGAAAAAGCCCGGCAGCGCCGGGCTTTTTCGTTGTCGGCCGTACCGACTCAGCGACGACGGCGCGTGGGCTGTTCGCTCGGCGCCGAGGTCTGCGACGGTGCGGCGCCGCCGTCCACGCCCAGCCGGCCGCCGCCGCCCAGGCCCTGCCCGCGCACAGTCTGGGCCTTGTAGTTGCGCAGCGAAACGACGAGCTGGTTGTACGAGTCCATGAAGGCGGCTGCGATGACCTTGCCCTGCGGCGTGCGCGAGTAGCCGCCGATGCTGCCGGCCGCGCCTGCGCCGGCCACGCCGAGGAAACCGCCGAAGTCGGTCTTGGAGGCGCTGCCTTCCGACACGCCGATCTGGACGCCGGAACGGTTGTCGATCAGCGTCAGCATGGTGCTGGCTTCCTTGGTCTGCAGGGCACCGCCCACGGCACCGAGCAGCGCGCTGTAGCGGCCGCGGTTGGCGATGCCGCCCAGACCGGCGCCGATGCCGCCGGCGTCGCTGTTGTTGATGATGACTTCGGGCGAGATGCCGTAGTCGGAAGCGACCATCTGGCCCTTGCCGAAGTTGCTGCCGGCGCGCATTTCGCCCGACTGCATGATGGCGCGCTCGCGGTTCATGGCGTTCATGCCCGCGGCGCCGCGCTCGACGACGACGAAGCAGTTGGACTGCTGGATCAGCAGGCGCAACAGCGTGGAGGTGGGCGGCAGCTTGTACTCGCCGGTGATGATGGTGTACCAGCCGGCCGACTGGTTCTCGATCAGCGAGACGGTGCCCAACGGCGATTCGCAGCGTTCCAGCGCGCTGCTGGCGTTGGCGGAGGCGGTACCGGCCGCGCTGCCCGTGGCGACCGTCTTGGCCGACTGGCTGCCCATCTGCATGTCCGTGGTCTGGCAGCCGGCGAGTGCGAGCACGCCCGCCAAGGCGGCTGCGAGGGGAATTCTGGCGAAGGTCATAGGGTCGGCCCTGACAAGTTGCAACAATCTGAGAGGATAGCGCGAAACGATTGCGTGACCATTCATCAAAAGGCGGGGGGCCCGCAGCGAGTCCGGCCCCCACGCCGGCCTCGCGCGCCTTTTAGCCGGTGCTGCCGCGCAGCCGGTCGATGAGCCCGTTGAGCGCCTCCAGCGAACCGAAGTGGATCGCCAGCTCGCCGCTCTCCTCCACCTTGCCGCCCCGCTTGCTGCGCTTCTTGATGCGCACCTCGACCTCGGCCGTCAGCAGATCGGCCAGCTCTTCTTCCACACGCTGCAGGTCACGCGACTTCTCCGGTGCGCCGCGGCGCACCGGGGCGGTGAGGTTGAATTCGGCCGCCAGCTTCTTGACCAGCGACTCGGCCTCGCGCACCGACAGCTTCTTCGCCACGATCTGGTTGGCCGCCGTGATCTGCGTCGCCCGGTCCAGCGCCAGCAGCGCGCGCGCATGGCCCATGTCGACGTCGCCGGCCATCAGCAGGCCCTGCACCGGCTCCGCCAGGTTGAGCAGGCGCAGCAGGTTGCTGGCCGCACTGCGCGAGCGGCCCACGGCCTGCGCCGCCGCCTCGTGCGTGAGGCCGAATTCGTTCACCAGCCGCTGCAGGCCCTGCGCTTCCTCGAGCGGGTTCAGGTCTTCGCGCTGGATGTTCTCGATCAGCGACATGGCCGCGGCGGCCTCGTTGGGCACGTCGCGCACCAGCACCGGCACGTCGGCCAGGCCGGCCAGCCGCGCAGCGCGGAAGCGCCGCTCGCCCGCGATGATTTCGAAGGGCGCGTTCTTCGCTGCAGCCTGCTCGGCATCGAGGCGGCGAACGAGGATCGGCTGCATGATCCCTTGCGCCTTGATGCTCTCGGCCAGCTCGTACAAGGCGCCCTCGTCCATGCGGGTGCGGGGCTGGTACACGCCGGGCACCATCTGGTCGAGCGCCAAGGTGCTGGGATTGCGGTCGCGGCCGGCCGGGGCGCCCGCGCCCTCGCCTTCGTCGCTGTCGCGCGATGTGCCCGCCGCGGGGCCGAGCAGGGCTTCGAGTCCGCGGCCGAGGCCCTTGGGTTTCTTGGTGGCCATCAGGGGGTCTTCGTGGTTTCGGGGTTCATCAGTTCGCGCAGCAGCGCGCGGCCTTCGGGCCAGTCGCCCAGGCCCGAGTCGGCGTTGACGTGGCCGCGCGCGCCCAGGTCGACGAAGCGCGCGCCCCAATCGGCCGCCAGGCCGCGGGCGCGCCCGGCGCTGCAATACGGGTCGTCGGTCGAGCCGACCAGGATCGCGGGGAACGGCAGGCGCTGGCGCGCGATGGGTGCCCAGCCGGGGATCTGCTGGCGCAGGTCGTCGCGCTCCAGGTCGCCGGGCGCCACGAGCAGTGCGCCCACGACCCGGTCGGTGTGGCGCGAATGCGCGGCCCAGGCGGCGACCAGCAGGCAGCCCATGCTGTGGGCCGCGAAGACGACCCGGCCCTGGGCGGCCAGCACCGCCTCCTCGAGCTGCGCCGACCAGTCGCCGCGCAGCGGGCGCATCCAGTCGTGCTGCTGCACGCGCCGGTCGCCGTGCAGCGCCTCCCACCGGGTCTGCCAATGGCCGGGGCCGCTGTTTTGCCAGCCGGGAAGCAGGAGAACCTCGGGGGATGGACTCATTTGCTATTCTTTTGATAGCTTGTCACGCAAGCATGGCGGGCGCTACGGGCTGCTTTCGTCCGCAATACCGGATGCGGCGGGCGTTGCGGCCGGCACCACGGGCGGCGCGGCGACGGGCGGGGCCGGCTGCGCGAAGGCGCTGGCCGGCGGCATCTTCTTGACCAGTTCCTCGGCAAACGCGATGAAGGCCTGGCTGCCGCGTGCGGAGGGGTCGAACACCACGCCCGGCAGGCCATAGCTCGGCGCCTCGGCCAGGCGCACGTTGCGCGGGATCACGGTGTCGAAGACCTTGTCGCCGAAGTGCGCCTTGAGCTGCTCGCTGACCTGCTGCTGAAGCGTGATGCGCGGGTCGAACATGACGCGCAGCAGGCCGATGATCTGCAGGTTCTTGTTGAGGTTGGCATGCACCTGCTTGATTGTGTTGACCAGGTCGGTGAGCCCCTCGAGCGCGAAGTACTCGCACTGCATGGGCACGATCACGCCATGGGCGGCGCACAGGCCGTTGAGCGTCAGCAGGCTGAGGCTGGGCGGGCAGTCGATCAGGATGAAGTCGTACTCGGCGCCCACGCCGGCCAGCGCGGTGCGCAGGCGCTTCTCGCGGCGGTCAAGCGCGACCATCTCGACCTCGGCCCCGGCCAGTTCGCGGTTGGCGGCCAGCACGTCGTAGGCTGCGCCGGCTTCCACCAGCTTGTCGGGGCGGATGCGCGTCTCGGCGACCGAGGCGGATTCGAGCAGCACGTCGTACACGGTGAGTTCGGCCTCGCGCTTGTCGACGCCCGAACCCATCGTGGCATTGCCCTGCGGGTCGAGATCGACCATCAGCACGCGCTGGCCGACCTTGGCCAACCCGGCGGCGAGGTTCACGGTGGTGGTGGTCTTGCCGACCCCGCCCTTCTGGTTGGCGATACAGAAAATCTTGGCCATGGGGTCACTGGCTCAGGGCGAGCTTGAGGCCGAAGCCGACCAGCAGGGTGCCGGCGATCTTCTCCAACGCGCCTGAGACTTTGGGATTGGCGCGGATGCGCTCGGCGAAGAAGTGCGTCAGCGTGATGGAGGTCAGACAGTAGGCCAGCGTGATGGCGGCAACGGTGGCGGCCATCACGGCAAAAGTCACGACGCCCTGGTGCCGCGCCGGATCGATGAACAACGGGAAGAAAGCCATGTAGAACACGATGGCCTTGGGGTTCAGCAGCGTGATGAGAAAGGACTGGCGAAGGTAGTGCCGCGGCTGGATCCGCAGCACCGGCCCGGCGCCCGGCTTGGCGCGCAGCATCTTGAGCCCCATCCACCCAAGGTATGCAGCGCCGAGCCACTGGGCCAGGTGAAAGGCCGTGGGGTACGCCGCCAGCAGGGCCGCCACGCCGGCCACTGCCGACCACATCAGGACCTGGTCGCCCAGGATCACCCCCAGCGTGGAACCCAAGCCACCGCGCAGGCCGCCCTTGCCGGTCGAGGTGATCAGGGCGAGGTTGCCCGGCCCGGGGATGAGCAGGAAGACGATGATGGCGACGACGAAGGCGCCGTAGTCCGCGATGCCGAACATGAAGGAAGCCGCGCTGGGCCAGGAAGGGGAAGGCGACGAGTCTAAGTCAGTACGGCGTGATGGGCGCTGTCGGGCGCACGCCGCGCGGCCTCATTCGCCGCTTTTCCTTGCCCAGACGATGCAACGCTCTGCGTCGAGCCCTGGAACTTCCAGTTGTTCCACGTGAAACACATCGACGGCCGGATTCAGTGCCTGAATCTCTTCCGTTGGCACCTTGCCCTTCATTGCCATCCACACACCGTCTTTGGCCAACAGGTGGCCCGATCCGGCGACGAAGTCGGCGAGCGATGCAAAGGCGCGCGAACTGATCGCCTCGTACTCACCTTGCAGGGACTCCACCCGCGCGTGGACGCCCCGAAGATTGGGCAACTTCAGTTCACCGGCGACCTGCTGCACGAAGGCCATCTTCTTGGCGACGGCATCGAGGCAACTCACCGCGATGTCGGGCCGCATGATGGCAATCACCACTCCTGGCAGGCCGGCGCCCGCGCCGACGTCCAGCAGGCGGGTCGTGCCTGGCCGCTGCCGCGTCAGGGGCCCGATGGCCGCCAGGCTGTCGAGCAGGTGGTGCGTCCGCACGCTGGCTTCGTCCCGCAAGGCCGTGAGGTTGTAGACCTTGTTCCATTTCAGGATCAGCGCACCGTAAGCCTCCAGCTGCTCGATCTGCTGCGCGCTCGGCGCCAGGCCCAGCGCACGAGCGCCCTCCTCCAGCCCGATCGTCATGCGGTCGCCGACTCGGTCGCGGAAGTCTGGAAAGCTTTGTAGCCGCCCTTGCGCAAATGGATCATGAGCAGCGATATGGCGGCCGGCGTGATACCCGAGATGCGCGAGGCCTGGCCCAGCGTCTCCGGCCGGTGCTTGGCCAGCTTCTGGCGCGCTTCGATGCTCAGCGCCTGAACCTGCAGATAGTCCAACTCCGTCGGCAGGCGCAGGTTTTCGTAGGTGGCAGCGCGCTGCACTTCGTCATGCTGGCGGTCGATGTAGCCGCTGTATTTGGCGGCGATTTCCACCTGCTCCACCGCATCGGCGGCCAGCGACTGCTCGGGCGCGTACTTGCCGCCGTCCAGCGACAGCAGCGCCTCGTAGCTCACGCCGGGTCGGCGCAACAGGTCGCCGAGGTTGTATTCGTGCTCGATGGCCTTGCCAAGCACACGCTCGGACTCGCTCGCCGGCAAATTGCGCGGGTTCACCCAGGTCGACTTCAAGCGCTCTGTTTCACGTGAAACAGCGTCGCGCTTGCGGCTGAAAGCGTCCCAGCGCGCGTCATCGACCAAGCCCAGACGCCGACCAGCCTCGGTCAGCCGCATATCGGCATTGTCTTCGCGCAGCTGGAGCCGGAACTCGGCGCGACTGGTGAACATGCGGTAGGGCTCGGTCACGCCCTTGGTGATCAGGTCGTCGACCAGCACGCCCAGATAAGCCTCGTCGCGCCGGGGCACCCAGGCCGATTCGCCCCGGCACTGCAACGCGGCGTTGATGCCGGCAAACAGGCCCTGCGCCGCTGCCTCTTCGTAACCGGTGGTGCCGTTGATCTGCCCGGCGAAGAACAAGCCCTGGATCGCGCGCGTCTCGAAGCTGCTCTTGAGACCGCGCGGATCGAAGTAGTCGTACTCGATGGCATAGCCCGGCCGCAGAATGTGGGCGTTCTCCAGCCCCGGCATCGATCGCACCAGCGCGTACTGGATGTCGAAGGGCAAGCTGGTCGAGATGCCGTTCGGGTAGTACTCGTTCGTCGTCAGCCCTTCGGGCTCCAGGAAGATCTGGTGGCTGTCCTTGTCGGCGAAGCGGTTGATCTTGTCTTCGACGCTCGGGCAGTAGCGCGGTCCCACCCCGTCGATCTTCCCTGTGAACATCGGGCTGCGGTCGAAGCCCGAGCGGATGATCTCGTGCGTGCGGGCGTTCGTGTGGGTGATCCAGCAGGGCATCTGCTCGGGATGCATGTCGGCGCGGCCCATGAAGCTGAACACCGGCATCTGGGCGGTCGCGCCGCCGGGCATGCCATCGCCCGGCTGCTCGGTGCACTTCGAGAAGTCGATGGTGCGGCCGTCCAGACGAGGCGGCGTGCCGGTCTTCAGCCGCCCTTGCGGCAGCTTCAGCTCCTTCAGCCGCGCCGACAGGCTCACGGCCGGCGGGTCACCCGCCCTGCCCGCTTGGTAGTTGTCCAGGCCCACGTGAATGCGACCGTCCAGGAAGGTGCCGGCCGTCAGCACCACCGCGCGGGCCCGGAAGGCAATGCCCACCTGCGTCACCGCGCCCACCACGCGGTCGCCCTCCACCATCAGGTCGTCCACGGCCTGCTGGAAGAGCATCAGGTTCGGCTGGTTTTCCAGCCGGCGGCGGATCGCTGCCTTGTAAAGAACGCGGTCGGCCTGCGCGCGCGTGGCGCGCACGGCCGGGCCCTTGCTCGAGTTGAGGATGCGGAACTGGATGCCCGCCTCGTCCGTCGCGATGGCCGTGGCGCCGCCGAGCGCGTCGACTTCCTTGACCAGATGCCCCTTGCCGATGCCGCCGATCGACGGGTTGCAGCTCATCTGTCCCAGCGTTTCGATGTTGTGGGTCAGCAGCAGCGTCTTCGCGCCCATGCGCGCCGACGCGAGCGCGGCCTCGGTGCCGGCATGGCCACCACCGACGACGATGACGTCGAATTCTTCCGGGTACAGCATGGTCAGGGTCGCGCAGTGGCCCGTCCGGCGGCGGACCCGCGCAGGCGGCCGCCATCACTGCGTCGTTCAGAGGAGGAAAGGGCGTCGATTTTATTCGCCGCCGGCCTCACCTGCTCAAAATATGGGCATCCGCGTTCCAGGCGCGGCACCCTGCCGCAGTGCGCGCCGGCACTGCGTGATCAGCTATCAAAAATATAGCAATCCGTGGCGGGGCGTTCAGTCGCTCAGCGGTACCGTCTGCACCGGTGGCGGATCGCACACCGGCGAGGTGCCGGCGGCCACCGGAACGGGCTTCTCGATGCCCACCACGATGCCGCTGGGCTCGGGCGGACGCGGTGCCGGAATCGCCTCGTTCTGCTTCTCGCGCACCACGATTTCCTTTCTGGTCATGGCGACCGGTCCGAAGATCGTGCAGAAGGCCACGTCCTTGGCGTCGCGTCCCGTGCCGACGCGCACCAGCCGGTCCACCGGCGCCATCCGCGTGGCGTCGAAGAGCACCCAGCGCCCGCCGATCCAGGCCTCGAAGACGGCATGGAAATCCTGCGGCGGCTCGTCGAACCAGACGTAGCCCACCACCAGCCGCGCCGGAATGTTCAATGCGCGGCAGAAGGTGATGCCCAGGTGCGCGAAGTCGCGGCACACGCCGGCGCGGGCCACGAACACCTCCTGCGCCGTGGTGGTCGAGTCGCTGCTGCCGGGCTGGTAACACAGGCTGTCGTGGATCCAGTCGACGATGGCCTGCACGCGGCCGATGCCCGGCGGCAGGTCGCCGAAGAGCTGCTGCGCCGCCCGTGCCATGACGTCCGACTCGCAATAGCGCGTCGGCATGAGGTAGTGCATCAGCGCGTCGGGCACCTGGTTGACCGGCGCCTCGGCCAGCTCGGCCGGCAGGCTCACCGGCGCACGCTGCACGCTGGCGCGGTAGCGGATGGTCAGCGGTCCCGGCTGGGCGTCGAAGCGCACGAAGCGATTGCCGCTGTTGTCGTCGCTGTAGTGATGCAGCGCGACCGGTGGTTCGACCTGCAGCGACTCGCTGAGGATCGACTGCGAGGCGCAATGCCCCGCTTCGATGTTCAGCAGCAGGTGCGACGGCGCCGTGACCTTGTAGTCGAGAACGGCATCGATGTGCGATTCATGCATGACTGCCTGCGCGCCGTGGGCTGCGCAGCCTCCCTGACAGAGATCCGGAAAAATGGGTTGAGGGATGCCGGGCGCGGCTCAGGCCAGCGTCGGCAGCGGCAAGGGCCCGCGCCGCCCGCGGCGGCGTTCGGGCAACTGCCAGTTGGATTGGGTCACGTGCAGCACCCGCACCACCTGGTGGGCGGGCGACTGCAGCAACTGGCCGAGCGGGCGAACGCGCGGCCAGCGCAGGAAGCGGTGCGCGGTGTCGGTCGCGGGCACGGTCAATCCAGCGCCTTGCGCGCCGCGCCGATGCCCAGCGCGGCCAGCACCAGGAACACCACGGCCAACAGCAGGAACAGGCCGAACAGCACCTTGGCGATGCCGGCAGCGCCCGCGGCCACACCGCCGAAGCCGAGGGCACCGGCCACCAGCGAGATCAGCGCAAAAATGATGGCGTACTTCAACATGGGAAGCTCCTTGAAAAGAGGCGGCATCCGGATGCAGAGTGCGTCCTGGCTGCCAGGATCCGGAGCTTAGAAAAGCCATCCCGTGCCCCCGGACGGCGTGCCCCGCATGGCCCCGTAGGACAAGCTCGCGCAGCCTTGCCGCCCGAACGGCCCGCGGCTGTCGGGCGCGGCGCATGGCGCGGCGCGAACGGCTACATTCGCTGCGGACGCCGGCTCCGGCCGGCTTCGCATCCCCGCACCCGCCCGTCGACGACATCCAACGAAACCTGGAGTTCTTTCACCATGAAGCTGTACTACTCCCCCGGAGCCTGTTCCCTCTCGCCCCACATCGCACTGCAGGAAGCCGGTCTCGCCTTCGAGCCGGTGATGGCCAGCACCAAGAGCCACAAGCTGCAGGACGGCACCGACTACTACGGCATCAACCCGCTGGGCTACGTGCCGCTGCTGGAGCTGGACGACGGCACCACGCTGCGCGAAGGCCCGGCCATCGTGCAGTACATCGCCGACCTCGCGCCCACCAAGAACCTCGCCCCTGCCAACGGCACGCTGCAGCGCTACCGCCTGCAGGAATGGCTGACCTTCATCGGCACCGAGATCCACAAGGGCTTCAGCCCCCTCTTCAACCCGGCCATGCCCGAGGAGGCGAAGACGATCGCGAAGGACAAGCTGAACTCGCGCTACCAGTGGCTCGACAAGCAGCTCGAGGGCCGCGAGTTCCTCATGGGCGAGCACTTCAGCGTCGCCGACGGCTACCTGTTCACCGTCACCAACTGGGCCAAGCCCACCGGCGTCGACCTCTCGCCCTACCCCAACGTGCTGGCCTGGCACGCACGCATCGGCCAGCGCCCCGCGGTGCAGGCGGCCATGAAGGCCGAAGGCCTGGTCAAGTAAGCCAAACCGGCAACGCCCTCACAGCGCCTGCGGGTCGTCCCGCATCCGCTGGGCGGTGCGGCGCAGTGCGGCAACCTCGTCGGCGCCGAAGCGCTGCAGGTTCTTCACCATCATCACGGTGCGCGGATTGCCCTCGAGCATGCGGGCATGCCGCGCGACGAAGTCCCAGTACATCACCGTCATCGGGCAGGCGGCCTCACCGCTGCGCTCGGCCGGCCGGTAGCGGCAGCCGTCGCAGTAGTTGCTCATGCGCCGGATGTAGGCGCCGCCGGCCGCGTAGGGCTTGGTGACGAAGCGGGCCCCGTCCGCATACAGCGACATTCCCAGCGTGTTGGGCGCCTCCACCCACTCCACGGCGTCGACATACACCGCCAGGTACCACGCGTGCACCTGCGCCGGTTCCACGCCGAAGGTGAGCGCGAAGTTGCCCGTGACCATCAGCCGCTGGATGTGGTGCGCATAGCCCGTGCGCAGCGTCTGGCCGATGGCCTGGCGCATGCAGTTCATGTGCACCTCGCCCGTCCAGTACCACGCGGGCAGCGGTGCGTCGTGCCGCAGCGCGTTGGCCTGCAGCAGCTTGGGCATGCGCCACCAGTAGACGCCGCGCATGAACTCGCGCCAGCCGAGGATCTGGCGCACGAAGCCCTCGACGGCCTCGATGGGTGCACGGCCCGCCTCGTGCTCGGCCACCGCGGCGGCGATCACCTCGCGCGGATCGAGCAGCTTGAGGTTGAGCGACGACGAAATGAGCCCGTGGTACAGGAAGGGCTCGTCCTGCCACATCGCGTCCTGGAAGCGGCCGAAGTCCTGCAGCCGCTCGGCCATGAAGGCCGCCAGCGCATGCAGCGCCTGGTCGCGGGTCACCGGCCAGTCGAAGCCCTCGGCGCTGCCGTAGTGGTCGCCGAAATGCGTTTCCACATCGGCCAGCACCTCGCGCGTGATCGCGTCCGGCGCAAAGGACGGCGGGCGCGGCAGCATCCCCGGGCCGGCGCGGCCGAAGGCGCCGCGGTTGTCATGGTCGAAGTTCCACTGCCCGCCGGTGGGGCCGCCCTCGGCATCGATCAGCACGCCGTGCTGCTGGCGCATGCGGCGGTAGAAGGCCTCCATCACCAGGCGCGTCTTGCCGCGTGCGTGGTCGGCGAACTCGGCGCGCGAGGCCATGAAGTGCAGGTCGTCGCGCACGTCCAGCCGCACGCCGGCCTGCGCACAGGTGTCGGCCATCGCCTGCTCGAGGCGCCACTCGCCGGCCTCGGTCATGACCACCGCTTCGGGCCGCTCGCGCGCCAGGGCGTCGGCCAGCGCGTCCGCGATGCCGGTGAAGCGGTGCGTGCCGATGCGCAGGTACCGCAGCGGCCAGCCCCGCTCGCGCAGCAGCTCGGCGACATGCCGCATCGCCGACAGGAAGAGCGCGGTGCGCATCTTCGTGCTCGGCACATGCTCCGATTCCTCGCGCGCCTCGACCATCAACACCGCGTCGTGCGCCGGGTCGAAGCCCTCGAAGGCCACGTTCTGCAGGCTCAGCTGGTCGCCCAGCACCAGCACCAGGCGACGCAGGCGCGTCATGCCAGCGCTTTCTGCCGCCAGGCCAGGGCGGCGCCCAGCCACAGTGCCAGCGCCGAGGCGACCAGCCCGCGGGCCAGCCCGCCCGGGCCGTCGGCGATCCAGCCGACCACCGTGGGCCCGACGATCTGCCCGAGCGCGAACAGGATGGTGAAGGCGCTGATGCCCGCGGCCCACTGCGCGGGCGGCAGGTTGTGCCGCACCAGCGCGGTGGTCGATGCCACCACCGACAGGAACACGGCGCCGAAGAGCAGCCCCGACACCAGCGCCACCGGCCACGCCGGGCTGAGCACCGGCAGCAGTGTCGCCACGCCCAGCAGTGCATTGAGCAGGGCCTGCGGCTCGCCGCCGCGCCAGCGGCCCAGCACGCCGGCCCACAGCCGCGACGAGGCCAGCACCGCCACGCCCAGCAGCGCGTAGAAGAGCGTGAGCTGCGGCGCGCTCGCGCCGCCCGTGCGCAGCAGCGCGATCACGAAGGTCATGTAGCCGATGTAGCCGGCGCCGAAGCACAGGTACCCCGCCATCGCCCAGCCCAGGCGGCGCAGCGGCACCGCGGCATCCGGCGACGTCGGCCCACCCGCACCGGGCGCCGGCGCGACCGGCAAGGCGCGGGCCGTCGCGGCCAGCACGACCGTCGCGGCCAGACTCGCGACGGCCAGGCCCCACCAGGCCCAGCGCCAGGCGTGCGCACCGGCGGCGCCCCAGGCCAACAGCGGCGGCACACCCAGGGCCGACACCACGATGCCCAGCCCGGTGCCGCCGTAGTACAGCCCGAGCAGGAAGCCCGACTGCGCGGGGTGCTCGGCCGCAAGCCGCGCGGCCAGCAGGCCCCCGGCCACGAAGACCCAGGCGCTCGCGACGCCCGCCAACAGGCGCTGCACCAGCAGCGCCGGGGCGCCGGTGAAGAAGCCGCTGGCGGCCATGAACACGCTCGCCAGCACGGCGCCGGCGACCAGCAGCCGGCCCGCGCCCCAGCGCCGCATGAGCGCCGGGGTGCACAGGGCGCCCAGCAGGTAGCCCAGCGCGTTGGCGGTGTTCATGCCGCCCGCCAGGGCATAGCTCCATCCCAGGTCCTGGCGCATCGGCGGCAGCAGCAGGCCGTAGGCGAAGCGCGTGATGCCCAGCGACACGGCGGCCCCCATCGAGAGCCCGAGCGCCAGCAGCAGGGACCGCGCGGTGGACGTTTGCGCGGCGGCGGAGGTGTCGGGCACGGTGCTCATGGGGGTCGGCGCATTCTGCGCCGCCTTGCACGCGCCGCCTGTCGGATGGGTGCCTAGCAACAAAACGGCAACCCCGCTGCCACAAGGCCGTGCCGCGTGGCGTACGCTGCGCGACGGAGGGTCCCGGCACGTCGCCTGCGTGCCGGGTCGCCCCGAAGACCCACAACAACCTCAGCGACGAAAGGCTTCACGCCCATGCCCACCCTTTTCGACCCGGTCCAGGCCGGCGACCTGCACCTGAAGAACCGCATCGTGATGGCGCCGCTCACGCGCAACCGCTCGCCCAACGCCATCCCGCGCGACATCACCGCCACCTACTACGCGCAACGCGCCGACGCCGGCCTGCTCATCACCGAAGCCACCGCCATCAGCCACCAGGGCCAGGGTTATGCCGACGTGCCGGGCCTGTACGGCACCGAGCAGCTCGACGGCTGGAAGAAGGTCACCGCCGCCGTGCATGCCAAGGGCGGCAAGATCGTCACGCAGCTCTGGCACGTCGGCCGCGTCTCGCACACCGAGCTGCAGCCCGACGGCGGCGCGCCGGTCGCGCCCTCGGCCATCACGGCCAAGACGAAGACGGTGCTCATCAAGGACGGCGTGCCCACTTTCGTCGAGACCTCGCACCCGCGCGCATTGCGTGCCGACGAGCTGCCCGGCATCGTCCACACCTACGCCGCCGCCGCGCGCAATGCCGTCGAGACGGCCGGCTTCGACGGCGTCGAGATCCATGGCGCCAACGGCTACCTGCTCGACCAGTTCCTCAAGGACGGCAGCAACCACCGCACCGACGACTACGGCGGCTCCATCGAGAACCGCGCGCGCCTGCTGCTGGAGGTCACGCGCGCCGTCGCCGACGCCGTGGGCCACGGCAAGGTGGGCATCCGCCTGTCGCCCGTCACGCCGGCCAACGACGTGGTCGACAGCGCCCCGCAGCCGCTCTTCGAGTACGTGGTGAAGCAGCTGGCGCAGCTCGGCCTGGCCTACCTCCACATCATCGAAGGCGCGACCGGCGGCCCGCGCGAGATTCCCGACCGGCCCTTCGACTACGACGCCCTCAAGAAGACCTACCGCGAGGCCGGCGGCCGTGCCGCCTGGATGGTGAACAACGGCTACGACCTGCCCATGGCCGAGACCGCCGTGAAGGAAGGCGACGACCTGGTCGCCTTCGGCAAGCCCTTCATCGCCAACCCCGACCTGGTGCGCCGCATCCGCGAAGGCGCGCCGTGGAACGAGGTGGACAAGGCCACGCTCTACGGCGGTGGCGAGAAGGGCTACACCGACTACCCGACGCTCGCCTGAGCGCCGCGCGTCGGTTCCCTGAAGGTCCGCCCATGCCCTACCTGCAGCTCGATGTCGCCGGCCCCTACCCCGCCGCGACCAAGCAGCGGCTGGCCGAGGCGATGAGCCGGACCTACGCACGCATGATGTCGGTCGACATCCGCCGCATCACCGTCGCCGTGCGCAAGCTGGGCGACGGTGGGCTGTGGCGCATCGCCACCGAAGGCGAGCCGCCGGTGCCCGTCGCCATCCTCATGCTGGACATCCGCGCGGGCCGCCCGGCCGAACTGCGCATGCAGGTGGCACAGGCCCTGTGCGCCCACTGCATCGAGCTGCTCGGCCTGCGCGAGGACCGGCTCAACGTCGAGTTCACGCAGCACAGCGGCGACGAGATGTACCACCCGGCGCTGGGTGGCTTCAGCCCCGACTGGACGCCGGATGAGCGCTGATGGCACCAGCCTTGCGCGACACCCGGCATGCCCGCGCATCGCCGAACCGCGAAAAAGGGCGTTCACTGCAAGCGCTGGGAGAGAAACTCGATCGCCTCGGAGTTGCGAAAGTAGCTGCAGTGGTGCGTGCCGGATGAATCTCGCAGAAGCCGGAAGTCACTGCTTGCGATGCTGATGGCCGGCCCTAGCTCGCTCATCGCGCTCGTGTCCACGACCAGATCGTTCGGCTGTCCGAAGATGACCTCTGCACCGTAGTACTTGGCCTGGTCCGTCAGGTTGGAAAACCGTTCCCAGAACTTCCAGATCGGTTGGCGCACCGCATCGGGCTTGAACTGCACGCCGACGCCTGCATACGATGCCGAGCCCGGCAGCGGAAAGAGGCGAGACAGCTCGATGTTGTTTCCGACCCGGCTCTGCGACATCAAACCCGGGACCAAGCCGACCACGGCGTCGGGGATCGGCAGGCCTGCCCCGACATGCAGCGCCTTGCCCAGCACACTCGCCAGCCCTGCGGCACCCATGGCAAGCGGCATGGCGGGCGGGAAGGCCATGGCCGTGCCCTTGGCAAGCATCGACAACGCATCGGCGACGTTGGCCAGCAAGTCCAGCGCCTCGCGCAGTCGCGCCGGTGATGCCAGGCTCGTGCCCGTGAGCGGCGAACCGACGAAGACAACCTGCTCGACCGGCAAGCTGCCCATCCTCAACGCCCAGCACACCACCAGGCCGCCGCGGCTGTGCGCAACGATGTCGACTTTGGCGTTCAGCGGCTCCAGGGCCTGGCGCAGCGCCAACGCATTGAGCCAGGCCGACTCGGACAGCGTGGCATGGTCGAATGCGAGCACTGCAGCATAGGGACCCTGGGTCCCCTTGGGCCCGCCGACCCAGCGCTCGAAGAGCTTGCGCCCCGCCTCCGTGGACCGGAGCTCGGCGTCGTACATCTCGCTGCGGCTGAACGTGCCGTGCACCAGCAGCAGCACGCGACCTTTGAATGCCTCGAGTTCGCCTGGCTTCAAGGCCCGCCACCCCGTTTCGCTCCAGCAGCGCAGGCCACGATTCGGGTTCAGTCGTTCGTCCAACGCCACCAGCGCGTCGGTGATCTGATTGCGCCCCAGGGGCGGAAACTCGATCCGCTGCACCACATCGCCGGGGGCTGTTCCGATCGAACGCCAAGCGCGCCGTCCCTGGTGCAGTTGCTGTTCGGCCGGCCGCCAGACCCAGCGCAGCACGCCGTCGTCGCGAACGAGCTCCACGGCCTCTCGCCCGTCGTCCCGCTCGGCTGCGAAGCCGCGCCGACGACGAACCTGCATGGGCGAACGCGCCTCTTGCCCGGTTGGCATCGGCTGCGTCAATGCCTGCCCGACGGCAGACCACAGTGCCGTGTCGTTCATGGCGTTTCCTCGCGAATGGGCAGTGGTGTCACGTATTCGGTACGGGCCGTGACGATCTCGAGCATCGAGTCGAAATCCCGCTTCTCGCTCAGTGCCTGCACGCCGGCCTCGATGGCCTCTGCAAAGCCGCAGTGCTCGGTGAGGCGCACTGTTTCGATGGGCACCAGCTTGCGTTCGCGAATCCATCGCCTCACCTCGCGCCAGCTCGCCTTGCCCGTGTGCCACGCCACCACCTGCGCATTCGCCACGCTGTTCTCGGTGGCTGAGGCTTCCACGATTTCCTTGAAGTTGTCGGCGGCCAGCTCGAAGTACTCGTCGCGGTACGTGCTGTGCCGCCACCAACCGGGCAGTGCATGGCCATCCAGCAGAAACACCACCGGATAGATGTCTACCAGCTCCAGGCAGGACGCGAAGAGCAGCGCCAGATCGATGCAGGTGCCCGCCTTGTGCGCAAGCACCGTGCTCGGCATGCGCAGGCGCTGGGAGTCGAGACCGCCGCTGTAGGACGGAGGCGGATTGATGTAGCCAAGCCGCCAGTCGTGCAGCAAGGTCGCCCAGACGGCTTCTACCTGGAGGTCGACACCCCGCAGCGTGGACTCGTCGTTGGCCGTTGCCAGTTGGTAGCCCTCGAAGCCGGCAGACGGCGAGTCGCGCAGGACGCGCACGTATCTCTGTGCTGCAGCGACGGCGCCCACGACCGCCGAGTCGCGCGGCTGCACGAAGCTGGGCAGCCAACGGCCGTCGCGCTGGTTGTCGCGCCATTGGTCCACCGGGAGCAGACGCAAGCGATGCGAGTCGCTGTACAGGACCTGGTCGCCTTGCAGCACCTCGACACGCAGGCTGCTGCTGATGGCCTCGCGGGCCGCACGCGCCACGCTGGCAGTGAGAGGAACGTGGATGACATCGGTGAGTGCCACGCGTTTGTGTTTCATCTGCACCTGGCGCTTGAAGCAAGCCGTTTCCAGACCCATGTGCACGGCGACCTCGACATCCACGCGCAAGTCGTCGTCGGGGCGGTCGCACTCGAGAATGAAGCGCTCGAACATCGGCTGGGCGTTGTGCAAGACCGCGTAGTTCAGCTCCGTCAAAGGCTTCACATCTACCCGCACGCGTTGCGCGGTGCCAGGCGTCGATGGGGTGGGACCGGTGTTCCTGGCCGGAGCGGTCCCGCCAAGAATGGGCGCACCCGCCCACAACGTGATGCCCGTGGCGTCCACGGACTCGGGGAGCTCGCGCACTGCGGCCCACATGCGCCGGAAGGCCTCGGGCAGGTTCCATCCAGTGGCGACCAGCTCGGTCCATATGGCGGCATGGACCCATTCGGCCAATGAGTCGTCGAAAGCGTCCTGAAAACCTACGGAGGCAAGCGCGGCACGTTCGGCCACGACCATGGGCGCCACCCGAGCCGCTGTATTCCAGAGGTTGAAGCTCACGAGATAGGCCACATGCCGGGAGGCCAGGAGATGCTGCGCGAGCGTCCGGGCACTGACAAGCCGCGGATAGCTTCGATTGCCGGCCTCGGCGGACGTTGCCTCTCCGGCAGAGTCGCTTGTGGGGTCGGAGCGCAGCATGACGCCATCCACCATCAGACCCCGGGCCGACAGCACGGTGTCCACCAGGACTAACCTCTGGGTGCGCGCGGTGGGTTTGCCCTTGGGCAAAGGCATGTCCACCTGGACGAGTGCCTCGTCGCCCACATACAGACGCAGTTCACGCAGACCCTGATGGCTGTCGAGGCCGGAGAAATGGATCAATTGAGGGCGCAGGACGGCCACCGTGCTGCGCAAGTCCTCCAATGTGGGGTACACCAGGTCGTGCCACTCGGCATTGGCAGGAAGCGCGGAACGCAAGCGTGCGCGTTCGCGCTCCAGATCCCAATGCTCACGCAGTTCGGGCGGCAGGCATTCAACGAACAGGGCCCGAACCCCGCCAAAGAACAGTGTCGCGGGGTCGGGCTCGGGCGAGGTCCAGGCCGTCTGCACCTGCAGTTCGCGCATGACGGTGAGCGCCATCGCTCGCGTGCTGCCATCGGCTTTGGCAGGTGCGTCCATCCGTGATTGGTTCTCAGCCTGACGCCGAAGGCGACGCTCCCGGGTGGCTGCGGACAGAACGTATTCCCATGGGAATATCCGCGACTCCCAGTGCATTTCCTCCTGACCGGTGTACGGGATTCGCACCACGACCTCGGCGCTGTCCACGATGTCGTCGAGTTCAAGTGCACCGATGCCGATCTCCTGCAGAGCAACGCGCGCCTCTTCTTCATTGCGTTCGCGGGCCCGGCTTCCTCCCACCCAACGCTTGCGCGAGCGCAGCTTGTACGTCCAGCGCATCGCCTCCTCGGCGATGACGGACTGGGCACGAGCATCCGGCGTGTCCTCTGGCATGTGAAGTGGCCAGCCTTTGAGCTGACGGTGCGTTGCCAAACGAACTTCATTGATTGGCTCTTCCCAGGGTGCGTTTGCTTTCGCCGGCATTGCCGCCTCCATGGTTGCGTTCAACACGCGCTGTCGCATGACAGATACTCGCGATTGCGCGCAGCGTAGTCCCGTGACCAGCGTTTGGACATCCACCAGGTTGGCGAGCATCTTGGCCCGGCCGCAAACCGATGCCCGCCTGCGATCATCGGCCCCATGACCGATGCCCTGCTCCGCTTCGGCGGCACCCTGCTGCTCTTCGTTGTCACCGCCGTGGCCGAGATCGTGGGCTGCTACCTGCCCTGGCTGTGGCTGCGCAAGGGCGGCCCGCCGTGGCTGCTGCTGCCGGCCGCGCTGAGCCTCGCGCTCTTCGCCTGGCTGCTCACGCTGCACCCGCAGGCCGCAGGGCGCGTGTACGCCGCGTATGGCGGCGTCTACATCGCCGTGGCGCTGGGCTGGCTGTGGGCCGTGGAAGGCATCGCGCCGACGCGCTGGGACCTGATCGGCGCCGGGGTGGCGCTGGCGGGCATGGCGATCATCATGCTGGCACCGCGCGCAGGCGCCTGATCGTCCGGGGGAGCGTCGGGCCCGAGCGCCCGAGGCGTCCACGGCCCCGTCGCCTCAACCCTTCGCGAAGACCAGCTCCACGCGCAACCCACCCTGCGGCCCGGCCGTGGCCAGCGACAGCGGCGCCCTCAGCAGCTGCGCATAGCGCGCCACGATGGCCAGCCCCAGGCCCGCGCCCTGCCCGAGCTTCTGCCCGTCGGGGCCCTGCGCCCAGCGCTGCATCAGGTCGCGCTGCGCCGCCTCGGGAATGCCCGGCCCGTCGTCCACCACCGCCAGCGTGCAATGCGTGGGCGTGGCGGCCAGTTCCAGCGTGATGGTCTTGCCGCCGTAGCGCAGCGCGTTGTCGATCAGGTTGTCGAGGATGCCCTCGATCAGGCCGGCGTCCGCCAGCACGGTGAAGTCCTGCGCTTCGCCTTCGTCCAGGCCGCGCGCGCCCAGGTCAACGCCGCGGGCGTCGGCCTTGGCCAGGTGGCGCAGCACGGTGTCGCCGACCAGCGCGTCGAGGCGCACCGGCTCGCGCTGGAGCACCGCGTCGCTCTCGTCGGCCAGCGCCAGCGCCAGCAGCTGGTCGACCAGGTGGCTGGCGCGCGCCTCGCTGGCGGCAATGCGCTGCAGCTGTTCGCGCCACACGCCGGGCGCGGGGTTGGCCAGGCCGTAGTCGGCCAGCGCCCGGATGCCGGCCAACGGCGTGCGCAGCTCGTGCGCCACGTTGCCCGCGAACTCGCGCTGCGAGCGCACGCTGCGATCCAGCCGCTCGAAGAGGTCGTTCACCGCCTCGCCCACGCGCTCGATCTCGCGCGCCGTCGGCGGCACGGCGACCGGCGACAGGTCGCTCGCGTCCCGGTGCGCCAGCGTGGTCTGCAGCGCGGCCAGCGGCGCCAGGTCGCGCGCGATGCCGCGCCACAGCCACACGGCCAGCAGCGTCAGCAGCAGCACCTGCGGCAAGGTGGCGTACAGCAGCACGCGGCCGGCCAGCGCACCGCGCGTGACGGTGGTGTGCGCCACCACCACGCGGTAGTCGCCGGGCCGGTCCTGCACCTGATGGCGCAGCGTCACGGCACGCACGTCGTGGCCGTCGAGGAGGAATTCGGAGAAATGGAAGGCCTCGCCCGGCGCCGGCGCCACGGCCGGCATCGGCGTGCCGGCCAGCTGCCGGCCGTCGGGCCGCACGACGCCGAAGTACACCTTCTCGGCGCGGTCGAACAGCGCCGCGGTCAGCTCGCGCGGCGTGAGCTGCAGCGCCACCTCGCCGTCCGGGTTGGGCCGCACGTTGGAGGCGATCGAATAGGCGTCGTCGAGCAGCGCGCGGTCGAAGGCCTGCTGCGTGAAGTAGCTCGCCACCATGAAGGTGACGACGGTGCCGGCCAGCCAGGTGAGCGCCAGCGGCAGCATCACGTGCCGCAGCACCCGCGCACGCAGCGAGGGCGAAGCGCGCCTGGCCGCGCCCGTGGCTGCGGCGTGCGGCCCGCTCAAGCGGCTTCCGCCTCCAGCAGGTAGCCGATCCCGCGCAGCGTGCGGATGGCCGCGCCGCTGCCGACCAGCTTCTTGCGCAGGCGCGAGATGAAGGCCTCCAGCGCGTTGTCGCCCAGCGACTCGTCGAAGTTCGACAGCTTGTCGGACAGCGTTCGCTTGCTCACCGCATGGCCGGGCGGGCTCATCAGTTCCCACAGCACCTCGAACTCGCGCGCCGGCAGGTCCAGGGGCGCACCGCCGACCGAGAAGCGGCGCGCCTTGCGGTCCAGCTTGAGCTGGCCCAGCAGCGCCACGTCGTCGGTGCCCTGCGCACGGCGGGCCAGCGCGCGCAGGCGGGCCTCCACCTCGGCCAGGTCGAAAGGCTTGCCCAGGTAGTCGTCGGCGCCCGCGTCGAGGCCGGCAATGCGTTCCTCGGTGCGGTCGCGTGCAGTGAGCACCAGCACCGGCGTGCGGTCGCCGCGGCTGCGCGCCTGGCGCAGCACCGTCAGGCCGCTGCCCATGCCGCTGCCCGGCTGCGATCGGGCGGGCAGGTTCAGGTCCAGCAGCACCACGTCGAAGGGCTGCACGCGCCAGAGGTGGTCGGCGTCTTCCACGCTCTGGGCCAGGTCCACGCGGTGCCCCGCATCGCCCAGGCTGCGCAGCATCACGTCGCGCAGCACGGCATCGTCTTCGACCAGGAGGATTCGCATAAGAGGCAATCGAGCGGAAGGAAAGGAGGACAGGAAGGACGCGCGCCAGGCATTGTGCGGCGGCGCCCACGCCGCCCCGACACTAGCAGGAGCGGCCTTGGCCCCACAAGCGGGACGTCAGGCGCGGGTCAGCGCCCCGGGGCCACGAGGCCCGAAGCCGGCCGCGCGATGCGCAGGCGGACTACACCGCGCGTCACGCGCGCGGCGTACAACACCAGCGCCCCGTTTCCCCACCCCCTCCGAGGCCCGCCGTGACCACCCCGACCTACCACACCCTGGCCCGCATCCTCACGCAGGACTTCCGCTGCCCGCCCGACGCGATCCGGCCCGAGAGCGGCTTCGGCGAGCTGGGCCTGGACAACAGCGGCCGCCGCATCGATTTCGTCTGCGCGGCCGAAGACGCGCTGCGCCTGCGCATTCCCGACGAGCCGCTGGCCACGCCCACGGCCTGGACGTTGGGCGGCATGTGCACCGTGATCGACGAGGTGATGGCGCGGGACGGCGCCCGCTGACGCGCCGACACTTTGCATGCAGCGGCCAACGCCGCACGCGCCCCGGCCGGGCGACGATGCGTTAGAAAGCGGCCATGCCACTGCATGCCGCCATCCCCATCCTGCGCATCTTCGACGACGCCAAGGCGCGCGAGTTCTATGTCGGTTTCCTCGGCTTCCGGATCGACTGGGAGCACCGCTTCGAGCCTGCGCTGCCGCTGTACCTGCAGGTCTCGCGCGACGGCTGCGTGCTGCACCTGTCCGAACACCACGGCGACGCCTGCCCCGGCGCGGCCCTGCGGATCGCCTGCGACGACATCGATGGCTTCCATGCCGAGCTGACGGCCAGGCAGTACGGCTATGCGCGGCCGGGCATCGAGCAAACGGCGTGGGCCACGCGCGAAGTCACGGTGCGCGATCCGTTCGGCAACCGGTTGACCTTCACCCAGGCTGCGGTTGCATAAGCCCGCGGGGGCATCGCTTATCCGACGCAGCCGTTCAGCGACGGCGCAGTTCCATCGCATCGGCGGACGGCACGAACCCCAGCTTCGCAAAGAAGTCAGGCGCCCCCGTCCGTCCAGCGCGCAGGACCCAGGTGATGCGCAGGTCCGCCCCGACGATGTGTTGCACCAATGCGCGCCCGACGCCCTGCCGACGCCAGGGCTGGGCGACGACCACCATCGACAAATAGCCGTTCGACAGGCCGTCCGTGATGGCGCGGGCAAAGCCGGCCACCTGACCGTCAACCGTTGCCACCGCGGTGCGATGCGACGACTGAACGAGCCGTCGCAGGTCCTCGGCGCTGTCGATGCGATGGCCCCAACCGTTGTCGACGAGGACTTGGTAAACGCCTGCCAGGTCGGAAACGACGAAATCGCGAAGCTGCACCCTGTGTGCGTTCATGGCCGAATCAACCTGTTCGCGGCAATTCCCAAGGCGCCCCGGCCACTACAGAATGCTCGCCATTCGTTCCTTGATGAGGGCGTACTTTTCCACCGACGTGTCAGCGAGCGCCGTCTCGCGCGACGAGAGCGTGTCGTCATAGGGTATCGGCTCCCGAAACTGGCTCACGGTCAAGTCCCACCTCACGCCGTCGATCCGGTTGTAGAAATGCGTTCCACCCGACGTCCTGGTGCTCAAGACATCGCCGCCGAAGCAATCCTGCACGACCAACGACGTGATGCTGCAATGGTTCTGCGCCGGGTTCGATAGCGACCAGGCGCCGGTCGGACTCGCCGTGTCCGCCGCCCAGACGCGGGAGATGGCTCGGTACAGGTCGATGGGCGTCGAGAACGGTGGGATGGTCGAGGACATGGCGTTTGCCGTGAGAGTCGGGTTGCTGCTCGTGGGCCGGCTGCGCAAATTCCCGATCCGCACGCACGGCAGAGCTCGCAGCGATTCTGCACCGGCAAGTGCCATGGTCGGCTTGGCCGTTGCCCGACCAGACGTCCCCGCACCCACCCACAACCTCGGGATAACACTGCCCGCCCTGTCGGCTGACTGACAGCTTCGGTGCCTACGATGGCCCCTCACCGCCATCGACGGCAAGGCCCGTCGCCGCAACGATCTGCCCAGGAGACCGACCATGAACCGATTGCTCTGGACCCGCCGCGCCGCCCTGTCGCTGGCGAGCGCCGCCCTGCTTGCCGCCTGCGGCGGCATGGCCCCCAAGCCCGCCGACACCGAGATCGTGATGATGACCTCGGGGGGCTTCGCCGCCGCATCGGACGAGCTCAAGCCCGGCTTCGAGCGCAGCACCGGCTACCGGGTGAAGACGGTGTACGGCTCCTCGATGGGCGGCGCCAGCGACTCGATCCCAAGCCGGCTGGCGCGCAACGAACCCGTGGACGTGGTGATCCTCGCCCGCTCGTCGCTCGACCAGCTCGTGGCGCAGGGCAAGGTGGTGCCCGGCAGCCAGGTGGACATCGTGCATTCGCTGATCGGCTTCGCGGTGAAGAAGGGCGCGCCCAAGCCCGACATCAGCACGCCCGAGGCGGTGAAGCGCGCGCTGCTCGCGGCGCCGTCGATCGCCTACTCGGCCAGTGCCAGCGGCACCTACTACGAGACCGAGATGCTCAAGAACCTGGGCATCGAGGCCGAGGTCAAGCCCAAGAGCAAGCGCATCCTGAGCGAGCGCGTGGCCACGGTGGTGGCGCGCGGCGATGCGGCCCTCGGGCTGCAGCAGGTCAGCGAGCTGATCCCGATCCCGGGCGCGGACTTCGTCGGCGTGCTGCCGCCGCCGCTGCAGCGCGTGACGGTGTTCTCGGCCGGCATCTCGACGAGCTCGAAGAACCCCGAGGCGGCACGCGCCCTCATCCGCTACTACATCTCGGCCGACGCCGCGCCGACGATCCGCAAAGCGGGGCTCGAACCGGCACCGGTGAAATAAAAGCACCCCCCATGCGGCTTCGCTGCGCTCGCCGGCTGGTGGGCTGCGTTTTATGCCAATTGACTTGCAGCGGGCGCCAGCAGCTACGAATTCGATGGCGAGCGCTTCGGCTTCCAGCGCCGCAACAGCAGTGCGTTGGCCATCACGCTCACGCTCGACGCCGCCATCGCCGCCCCGGCCACCACAGGGCTGAGTACGCCCAGGGCCGCGAAGGGGATGCCGACCACGTTGTAGGCGAAGGCCCAGAACAGGTTCTGCCGGATCTTGCGCACGGTGCGGTGCGACAGCGTCAGCGCATCGCCGACCAGGGCCAGGTCGCCGCGCATCAGCGTGATGCCGGCCGCCTCCATCGCCACGTCGGTGCCGTTGGCCATGGCCATGCCGACGTCGGCGGCAGCGAGTGCGGGCGCGTCGTTGGCGCCGTCGCCCACCATCGCGACGACGTGGCGATCGCCATGCTTCAGTTCGGCCACCACCCTCGCCTTGTCGCCCGGCAGCACCTGCGCCCGGACGTCGGCAGGGTCGATGCCCACGCGCTGCGCCACGGCGCGTGCGGCCGCCGGGTTGTCGCCGGAGATCATCACCACGCGCAGGCCCGCCGCGCGCAGTCGGGCCACGGCCTCGGCCGCACCGGGCTTGGGCTCGTCGCTGAAGGCCAGCAGCGCCTCGGCGCGCGGCGCGGGGTCGAAGGCCAGCAGCACCGACACCGACGCGCCCTCGCGCAGGAAGCTTTCGGCGCGCGCCAGGTCGACGGCGACGCCCAGCTCCTCGCACCAGCGCAGGCTGGCGATGGCTCGGCGCACGCCCTCCACGCGGCCCTGCACGCCGCGGCCGGGCACGTTCTCCACCGCCTCGGCCGGCGGCGGTGCCAGGTGCTCGGCCTGCGCGGCCTGCACCACCGCGCGCGCCAGGGGGTGTTCGCTGCCGGCCTGCAGCGCCGCAGCCACCTGCAAGGCGCGCGCGCGGGCAGGCGCATCGTCGTGCACGGCCAGCGGCACCAGCGCACGCAGCACCGGCTCGCCACGCGTCAGCGTGCCGGTCTTGTCGAAGGCGACGGTATCGACGCGGTGGGCGGTCTCCAGCGCCCGTGCGTCCTTGACCAGGATGCCGTGCCGCGCCGCCACGCCGGTGCCGGCCATCACGGCCACCGGCGTCGCCAGCCCGAGCGCACAGGGGCAGGCGATGACCAGCACCGCCACCGCATGCACCAGCGCCGTCTCCAGCCCCGCCCCGTACCAGCCCCAGGCCAGCCCGGTGAGGAGCGCGACGACCAGCACCGCCGGCACGAAGACGGCGGCCACGCGGTCGACCAGCTGCTGGATCGGTGCCTTGGCGGCCTGCGCATCCTCGACCAGGCGGATGATGCGGGCCAGCACGCTCTCGGCGCCCGTGGCCGTGACCTCGGCCACCAGCCGGCCATCGCCGTTGACCGAACCGCCCGTCAGCCGGTCGCCCGCCGCCTTGGCCACCGGCAGCGGCTCGCCGGTGAGCATCGATTCGTTGACGGCCGATTGCCCCTCGACCACGCGCGCGTCGGCCGGCACGCGCTCGTTGGGCCGCACCACCAGCAGGTCGCCCACGCGCAGTTCGGCCACCGGCACCTCGGTCTCTTCCACCTGCGGGCCGCGCTGGCGGCGCAGGTGCGCCACCTCGGGCCGCAATTGCTGCAGCGCCCGGATGGCGGCCGTGGCCTGCCGCTTGGCCCGCGTTTCCAGCCACTTGCCCAGCCGCACCAGCGCGATCACCACGGCCGAGGCCTCGAAGTACAGGTGCGGCTGGCCATGGCCCGCGTGCGGGCCAGCCGCCCAGCGCCACCACAGCCACAGCGACAGGCCGAAGGCCGCACTGGTGCCCAGCGCCACCAGCAGGTCCATGTTGCCGGTGCCGGCGCGCGCCGCATGCCAGCCGGCGCGGTAGAAGCGCGCCCCGAGCCAGAACTGCACCGGCGCGGCAAGCAGCAGCTGCACCCATGGCGGCAGCGTCGGATCGAGGCCGAAGGGCATGGCCAGCATCGGCAGCAGCAGCGGCAGGCACAGCAGCAGGCCGATCGCGACCGGCCCGACGCCCGCCCACGGCGACACCGCTTCCTCGGCCGCGGCGACGGCGGCGCGCGGCGCATAGCCGGCATCGCGCACGGCGCGGCTCAGGCGCGCACGCAGCGCCTCGGACGCCTCGCCATCGGCCGGCGTGGCCTGCACGCGCGCGCTTTCGGTGGCGAGGTTGACGCTGGCGGCCGACACGCCCGGCACTTTCTGCAGCGCGCGCTCCACCCGCGACACGCAGGACGCGCAGGTCATGCCCTCGATGCCGAGGTCGAGCGTGAGCGGCGCCGACGGCATCGCGCGGGTGGTCGGGGAATGGGTGATCGGGACATCCATGGGACGAAGCCTGAGGCCTGACATCATGGCAAGGTCAAGCCCCCGCTGCCGGCGAGGTCGGTCCGGGGCCTGAGCGCGCGGACGCTTGACCTTGCCATGATGGAAAGGTTCAGACTCTTCCACTGACACTGAACCAAGAAAGGAAATACGCCATGAGCCAGAAATTCCAGGTCGAAGGCATGAGCTGCCAGCACTGCGTCCAGTCGGTGCAGAACGCGGTGTGGACGGTGGACCCGAAGGCCCAGGTCACCGTCGACCTGCCCACCGGCCATGTCGACGTGCTGAGCGCCCAGCCCCGCAAGGACCTGGTCGCCGCCATCGAGGAGGCCGGCTACCGGGTACAGGGCGGGAACGACGCGGCCTGAGCGCCCGGCCATGAACACCCCTGCGCCGGTGGCCATCGGCACCGCGGCCGAACGCTCGGGCGTGTCGGCGCGCATGGTGCGCCACTACGAAGGGCTGGGCCTGCTGCCCGCGGTGGCCCGCACCGAGGCCGGCTACCGCCAGTACACCGCGGCCGACATCCACACGCTGCGCTTCATCAAGCGCGCCCGCGACCTCGGCTTCTCCATGGACGAGATCGCCGAACTCGTCGGCCTGTGGCACAACCGCCGCCGCGCGAGCGCCAGCGTCAAGCGCATCGCAAAGAAGCATCTGGACGACCTGGAATCGCGCATCGCCGGCTTGCAGGCCATGCAGCGCACCTTGTCGCACCTCGTCCATTGCTGCCACGGCGACGGCAGGCCGGACTGCCCCATCCTCGACGACCTGGCCGGCGGCACGCCGGCGCCCTGAGACACCGCCCCGCGGGCCGCAACGGCCCGCCTTGGCGTTGAGCGGCCTGCTAGCGGCCGCGCACGTCCTCCGTCTCCCGCGTCTTCCTCATCCCCCTCGGGTTCTCCCCACAAAGCTTGGATAACTTTGTGGGCAACTCATGCACTTTGTTGTAAAGCTTTCGCAAGCTGTTGATTTATAAGGAGAAACAACAGTCTGCCACTTTTTTGTGCAGTGCACATTTCCGGCGGCGTGCCCGCCTTTCCCAGATTTCCGACGGCCTGTCAAAGGACAACTCTGGGGAGAATTTCCGCACAAGCGGGGCCTTATCCACAGGCCGGAGGCCCCGCTCGAGGTTGTTCGCCCGGCGGCGACAGCACGGACGCATGGGTGCGCACAGGGGTTGAGGCCCTGCAAGGCACTGTCGCCATTGGAAAAAACAGGCCTGTCCACAGCGGGGGCCGGCCCTTAGCTACTACTACTAATCTGAAATAGAAGACATAAGAGTGAATGCAAGGGGACAGCACCGTTGGAAAAAAAGGCCGGGCCCGTTGCAGACGTGGGGTCCCGGGCGCCCAAAAGAAAAGGCCGACGGGTGCCGGCCTAAAGGAGGTGATGGGAAGAAGTTCGGCGGCTGGAGGCCGTCAGCGTGGCTCAGGCGCCGCGCACCAGCGCCATCACTTTTGCCGCATCCAGCGTCCTGGCCTGGGCCTGCATGTCCGGCAGGTAGCGCGACTGCAGCGTCTGCGCTTCCTGCACCACGCCCGCGAAGGCGTCTTTGAGCGTTTGCGCCGACAGCTGCCGCCCGCCGGCGTAGTAGCGCTTGGCCACATGGCCCAGCGCGTAGGTGCTGGCGAAGCTCATGCCCGAGCTCACGGCCTGCCGGCCCACGCCGCGCAGGAGCCCGCCGCCGACCTTGCCCAGCAGCCCGCCGAGCAGCTTGCGGCCTGCCTGCTCCAGGTACTGCGAGGTCAGGCCCACGCCGACGGTGGCCAGGAAATCCTTGATGTGGCCCTTGTCGAGCTCGTAGCCGTGGGCTTTGCCGACGCCGTACACCAGCTTCATCTGCAGCGGGATGATGGCCAGCGTGGACAAGGTCTCGGGCAGCAGCTCCAGGGCGCCGTTGAGGATCGACGCGCGCAGGATCTGCGCATCCAGCGCCGCCTCGTCGACCTCGGCCGCAGCCGGGGCGGGGGCCGTGGCCGGCAGGGATGCCGGCACCGGCACCGGGCCGGCCTGCACGGTGCCGATGCCGCTCAGCATGGCCTCCACCTCGGCGTTGTGCGCAAGGGGCGCCTCGGCCACGGCCCGGGCCTGCTGGGCGAATTGCGCCGCCGGGCCGTCGGCCAGGCCCAGGGCACCCTGCAGTTCGGCCAGGAAGGCCTGTTCCGGCCCGCTCTGGGCGCCGTCGGCGTCGCAGACGCACACCGCCATCTCGTAGGCGAGCTGGCGCGCCTGCGGGCTCTGCAGGCCGGCCACGGCGTCGGCCAGCGAAACGCGCTTCATCAGCACGTCCTGGTACAGGCCCGAGAGGTCGCCGGCCTGGGCCAGCCCGTCGGCAATGCGGCGCACCTCGTCGCGCTCGCGGGCGTGTTTCTCGCCGTCGACGAAAGCGGCCATGAGGCAGAGGGTGACGATGCTGCGCGAATCCTGGGGTGTCATGCGGAAGCTCCTGAGGAAAGTGGAAATCGGATAGGGAATCGGATGCGGAATGGCAACAGCTTGCGGCCGCGGGGTCGCCGGCGGGCCCGTCAACCTCAATTACGTATTGAATACTTTCAGGCTACAAGCCACAATGCGAACCCGCTCTGCCGTCTCATCCACCCCCTTTTTGCTCTTCGGAGAACGCCGTTGTTCGCTGCCGAAGCCCTGCACGACGCCCCCTTCCTCGGCTGGTTGAGGACCTTGCTCGACATGCCGCCGCTGCGGCAGTGGCGCAAGTGGCTGTATCGGCGCCGCTTCCTCGACAACCCGGGCGACAGCCTCTTCATGGGCCGCTACCCGAGCTTCGAGGCGGCGTCGGCCGACCTGCCGTCCAGCCTGCCCGAGCCGATCGGGGGCGAGATCGTGCTGGGCCTGGAACGCAGCACCCAGGTGCGGCCCGACGACTACCCGCTGCTCTTCTGGCTGGGCCGCTCCTTCGACATCGGCCTGCGCACGGTGTTCGAGTTGGGGGGGCATGTGGGCATCAAGTACTACGCCTTCCGCCGCGTGCTGCCGCTGCCCGACGGCCTGCGCTGGACCGTGTGGGACCTGCCGCCGGTGGTCGAGCGCGGGACCGAGCTGGCCGCCATCCGCGCGCCCGAGGGCATGCTGCGCTTCACCACCGAGCTGGGCGAAGCGAGCGGCAGCGACATCCTGCTGGCGTCGGGCTCGCTGCCCTACTTTCCCGAGCGCCTGTCCGAGATCCTGGGCGAACTGCCGGCCAAGCCGCGGCGCATCCTGCTCAACGCAATCGCCGTGCACCCGAGCGAGACCTTCTACACCGTCAACAGCCTCACGCTGGCCTTCCGCGCCTACCGCATCCAGGCCTGGGAAGAGCTGCAGAACGAGCTCGAGGCCGCGGGCTACATGCGCCGCGATGTCTGGCGGAACGACGGCCAGCCGATCGAGGTGCCCTTCGAGCGCGATGGCGACCAGGTCTATTACGTCGGTGGCTGCTACGACTTGAGATAACCCACCCCCGTTTCGTCCGTGCTTCGCACGGCCGCATACCCCCTCAAGGGGGCACACCCTGCGGCCTGGCAGAGCCAGTTCCGCGGGTGTCCCCGCGTGGCCTGCTCCGCGGCCTCTCGCCCAGGGGGACGCCCACGCCGCCGTCGGCTTGCGCGCTACTCTTGCCGAGCGCTGTCGTCGTAGGATCGCGGCCATGTCCAGCAACCGGCCGCGCATCCTCATCGCAGAAGACGAATCCGGCATCGCCGACACCCTGCAGTACGTGCTGCAGAGCGACGGCTTCACGCCCGTCTGGTGCGCCACGGCCGAGGCGGCCCTGGCCAGTTTCGTGGCGGAGCCTCCGGCGTTGGCCATCCTGGACGTCGGCCTGCCCGACATGAACGGCTTCGAGCTCTTCAAGCGGCTGCAGGCCCGCATGCGCGACACCGGCGGCGCCGAGGTGCCGATGGTCTTCCTCACCGCCCGCAGCGACGAGATCGACCGCGTGGTGGGCCTGGAGCTGGGCGCCGACGACTACATCGCCAAGCCGTTTTCGCCGCGCGAGCTGGTGGCGCGGGTGCGCACCATCCTGCGCCGCAGCCAGCGCGCCGGCGTGGCAGCGCCGGCCCCGGCGGCTGCAGCCGTGCCGGTGCCGCCGGCCGCCCCGCTGCCCTTCGTGGTCGACACCGAGCGCATGCTGATCCGCTACTACGGCCGCGCGCTGGAACTCTCGCGCTACGAATACGGCCTGCTGCGCCTGCTGGTGCAGCGCCCGGGCCGCGTGTTCACCCGCGACGAGCTGCTGTCGATGGTGTGGGACGACGCGAGCGACAGCTTCGACCGCACCGTGGACGCGCACATCAAGACCCTGCGCGCCAAGCTCAAGGCCGTGGCGCCCGAGCTCGACCCGATCCGCACCCTGCGCGGCACGGGCTATGCGCTGAACGAGGAGCTGCCGGCGAGGTTGCCGTCTTGAAAAGAGGGAACGGACAGCCGAACGCAGAGGGCGCCGAGGTGTCGCAGAGAGCGCAGAAGACAACCTTCGATGGCTGTTCTCTGCGCCCTTTGCGTGATCTCTGCGCCCTCTGCGTTCGGCTGTCCGTATTCTTTGAGCCGAACAGGTCCACCGCCTGATGCTCTCCCGCCGCACCCGAATCTTCATCGGCATCCTGCTCATCTACGTGGTGGGCATCGGCTTGCTGCTGTACCGCGTGATGGGCGACATCGACCCGCGCTACCGCGAGTCGGCAGAGGAATCGGTGGTCGAGACCTCGCAGCTCATCGCCAGCCTGGTCGAGCAGGACGTGGTGGCCGGCGCCATCAACACCGCACGGCTGGAGCCGCTGTTCCGCACCGTCTATGCGCGCGAGTTCTCGGCGCAGATCTACAACCTGCACAAGCGGCGCGTGGAACTGCGCGTGTACGTCACCGACCGTGCAGGCCATGTGCTCTTCGACTCGACCGGCCGCGCCACCGGTGCCGACTTCTCGCAATGGCGCGACGTCAACCGCACGCTCGCGGGCCAGTACGGCGCGCGCTCCTCGCGCGACGTCGAGTCCGACCCGCTCAGTTCGGTCATGTACGTTGGCGCGCCGGTGCGCTGGAACGGCGAGATCGTGGGCATGGTCAGCGTCGGCAAGCCGGTGCAGAGCTTCGGCCAGTTCGTCGAGGACGCACGCACCCGCACGCTGTGGGTGGGCGTCGGCTCGGCCGCGGCGCTGCTGGTGTTCGCGCTCATCCTCTCGGTGTGGCTGGTGCGGCCCTTCGGGCTGACGGCCGACTACCTGCGCTGGCTGCGGCGGCAGCGGGGCTTCCATCCCGTGCGCATGGTGCGCCAGGCCTTCGGCATGCTGCGTGGCGCCGTGCACGAGATGCGCGATGCCGTCACCGGCCGCAACTACGTGGCCGACCATGTCCAGACCTTCACGCACGAGGTGAAGAGCCCGCTCTCGGCCATCCGCGGCGCGGCCGAACTGCTGCAGGAAGAAGGCATGCCGCCGGCGCAGCGCGAGCGCTTCCTGGCCAACATCGCGCGCGAGACGCAGCGCATCCAGGAGATCGTCGACCGCATGATGGAACTCACCGCGCTGGAGACGCGGCGCGTGCTCGACCGCGTCGAGCCGGTGTCGCTGCGCCCCCTGCTCGAGGAGGTGGCCGACGGTGCACAGGCCGCCGCCTCGCTGCGCCAGGTGCGGGTGCGGCTCGAACTGCGCGCCGACGCGGCGACCGAGGGCGACCCCTTCCTGCTGCGCCGTGCCGTGAGCAACCTGCTGGCCAATGCCATCGACTTCTCGCCGGCCGGCGGGGAGGTGGTGCTCGGCCTGGCCGCCACCTCGCGCCAGGTGCGCATCACGGTGCGCGACCAGGGGCCCGGCATCCCCGACTACGCGAGCGACAAGGTGTTCGAGAAGTTCTACTCTCTGGCCCGCCCGCACAGCCAGAAGAAGAGCACCGGTCTGGGCTTGGCCTTCGTCAAGGAGATCGCGACCTTGCACCGCGGGCGCATCGAGCTGGGCAATGCGGCCGGCGGCGGCGCCGTGGCACTGCTGACCTTGCCGCTCACCGCCCTGCCGCGGGACTCGGGCCGCATCGGCCTGTGAGCGTCGCCCGCGACGCGGTCGCCGGGTGTGGATCAAATCCCTAAGCTTCAGTTCACATTTGCAACAAATGGTTGTAATATCACGCTGCGCTAGACCATTGGTAGTAAACCGACGCGCTTTCGACCTGTAGAGTTGCCTCCGCGCTCACTGGCCGATCAGGCATCGCGGTGCTTTGCCGATAGGCGGTGACTCACTCACACACGCGATGTCCAGAACGCTGGTGGGTGATTTATGTAACCAAAAGCGTCGGTCGCGCAGGTTTGCGTCGACCACCGCCCTGTTTTGCACCGCGTCGACGCGAGTTCAGGCAGGCCTGGCGTCGTCGCTGCGGCGCGGCCGGGTCCCTTTGTTCACGCGGTGCGCCGGGCCGGTCCAGCGCGCGAGTGCGGAACGGCCGCCGAATGCCTTGCACCGCCGAATGAAGCCGTCCTCTTCGCTGCCCGAGTTCCTCCGCCCCCGTACCCACCGATTCGCACTGGAAAGCCGGCAGCTCTTCGACGGCGCCGCCGTCGTCGAGGCTGCGCACGCCGATGCCGCGGCGGCACCGCACGCGGCACCGGCGGCGCCCGACCACGCCGGCACCGACGCCGCCCCGCCCCGCAGCGCGTCGGCCTTCGAGGGCCCGCATGCGCAGCACGCCGAGGGGGGCTTCTCCGGCGCCGGCGCGGCCTCGCACGAGGTCTACGTCATCGACCGCAGCATCGCCAACTGGGAGCAGCTGGCCGCCCAGGTGCCCGAAGGCGCCCGCACCATCCTGCTGGACCCGGGCCGCTCCGGCGCCGCGCAGATCGCCGAGGCGCTCCAGGGCGAGACCGGCATCACCGCGCTGCACATCCTCAGCCACGGCGGCGATGGCGAACTCATCCTGGGCAACGACACCGTTCGCGCCGGCTCGGTGGACGCCCAGGCCGCGGCCTGGCAGTCCATCGGCCAGGCGATGAGCAGCGACGGCGACATCCTGCTCTACGGCTGCGACGTCAGCCTCAGCTCCGACGCGCTCGCACAACGGCTGAGCGCGCTCACCGGCGCCGACGTCGCCTCCTCGACCGACGACACCGGCTCGGCGGCGCGCGGCGGCGACTGGGTGCTGGAATCGGCCACCGGCCGGATCGAGGCCAAGGCCTTCGCGGCCACGGCCTTCGACGGCCTGCTGGCCGCCCCCACGGTCGACACCACCGCCACCGGCCTCAGCGTCGCCGAACCGAGCACGCTCAACGCGCCCGATGCCGAGCGGGGGAGCCTGTCGGGCTGGCAGGTGGCCGACGACGGCACCGGCAACGTCACGGTCCGCGCGGTGGTGCTGGATCCGGGCGTCGGCAGCCTGTCCTCGGCGGCCACGGCCGGCGTCACGGCGGTGGCCAACGGTTTCGAATACACGGGCACCGCGGCCGGCGCCACCGCCTGGTTGAACCAGCTGGTGTTCGTCGCCAGCGATGCGGAGCTCGGGCTGACGGCCGCCGGCACCACCGTGCGGGTGAGCGTCACCGACGCCGAGAACCTCACCGCCACCCGCGACCTGGCCGTCACCGTCACGCCCTCGAACGATCCGGCGACGATCGCCGACGCCCGCCAGTCGGTGGCCGAGATCGGCTCGACCACCATCACCTCGGCCACGCTCGCCGCGCTGGACCCCGAGGTCACCTTCGGCTCCCAGAACACGACGCAGCTGGTCTATGCGCTCACGGCGCTGCCCGCGCAGGGCTACCTGACGCTCAGCGGCACCCGCCTGGGCGTCGGTTCCGTCTTCACGCAGGCCGACGTCGATGCCAACCGCGTGGCCTACGTCCACACCGCGACCGGCGCCGACCAGAACACGCCCGACAGCTTCGCCGTGCGGGTCAACGACGGCGCCACGCCGACCTCGCGCTCGGCGCAGGCCACGATCTCGCTCGACGTCACGCCCTTCAACCAGGCGCCTTCCGTGCAGGGCAGCGGCAGCGTCTTCGAAGGCCAGCCCGCCAATGCCGCCGACGGCAGCTCCGCCGTCGGCAACTTCATCCGCGCCAGCGGCGGCGGCGACGATGCCGATGGCACGCTCACCGTGCAGCTGACCCAGCTGCCCACCGACGGCACGCTCTACTACACGGGCACCGCCACGATCAACGGCGTGTCGCAGGCGCTGGTCGACCACGCCGTCACCGCGGCCGACGTGGCCAACGGCTTCGTCATCGCCTACACGGACCGCGGCGGGCTGCGCTACGCCAATGCCGGCCAGCGCGACAACAGCGGCGCGGGCAGCTACCCCTTCGCCGACGGCTTCAACGTCATCGTGCGCGATGGCGGCGGCGGCACCGGCACGCCCGGCGCGACGGCCGACACCCGCATCACGATCACCGTGCGCCCGGTCAACGACGACCCGGTCTACACCGGCGACCCCGCACCGCGTGCCACCGTGACGGCGGCGGGCGACGGCGCCGGCACCTACCGCGGCGGCTACACCGTGACGCTCACGCCGGCCATGGTCGCGGCTACCGACGTCGACTCCAGCAACACCAACCTCACCTTCCGCGTCACCTCGCAGGCCGGCATCGACCAGGGAAGCATCCTGCTGGGCGGCGCCATCCTGCCCGTGGGCGGCTCGTTCACGATGGCCGACGTGCTGGCCGGGCGCGTGCAGTACGTGCAGACGCAGGGCGCCGCCGCGGGCGACACCGACCGCTTCCAGTTCCAGGTGGTGGACAACGCCTTCGGCCCGCGCTGGAACGCCGACGGTTCGGTGCTCACGCGCGAAGGCGGCGTCTACGACGACGCCGGCACGCCGGGCAATGCCGGCGACGACACGCTGCGCACCTTCACCTTCACCATCGACCTGGCGCCCACCACGGCCGGCAACGGCGGCACCTTCACCTCGCCCACCTTCATCGTCGGCCAGGCCACGTCCACCTTCGCCGGCAACGACGGCACGGCCTCGCGCGGCACGCTGGTCGAAGGCGGCAGCGTGGTGCTGCGCGGCACCGGCTACACCGCCGGCGAACCCGGCCTGAGCTACACCGCCGGCGACAGCGCCACCGGTACCGAGGTGCCGGCCTCGCAGGTCATCTACACCATCCTCGGCTACGGCGGCGGCGGCGGGCCCGGCGGCGCGGGCGTGCTGGAGCGCCAGACGAGCCCCGGCGTGTGGACCGCGCTGGGCCAGTACGCCACCTTCACGCAGCAGGACCTGAACGACGGCAACGTGCGCTTCGTGCACGACGGCAACGTGGAGGATTTCGTCTCGACGGTGGACCTGCGCGCCTCCGCCGGCGTCACGGTGAACGACAACGGCACGCTGCGTCCCGATTCCTGGTCGACCACCTTCACGTTCTACGTCACCCCGGTCAACGACGCACCCACCGCCACCGGGTCGTCGACCGCGGTCGTGGCCGAGGGCGGCACGATCGGCCTCACGAGCGGCCAGATCGGCATTGCCGACCCCGACGACGCCACCAGCGAGCCGCAGTTCGAAGGCAGCCCCACCCTGCCCGGCGGCGGCCCCAACTACGCCTACGACAACGACGCCGGCGGCAGCGACCTGCTGCGCTTCGTCGTCGATTCGCTGCCCACCGGCGGCACCCTGCAGTACCGCGACGGCAATGGCGCCTGGCAGGCCGTCACGCTGGGCCAGGTGCTGCCGGCCTCGCTGCTGACGGCCGATGCCGCCTCCACCGGCCTGCGCTTCGTGAGCGACGGCTCCGAGGTCCGCAACACCAGCTTCCAGGTGCATGCCGTCGACCGCTGGGACGCGAGCTCGTCGCAGGCGACGGTGAACATCCAGATCACCAACGTCAACGACGCGCCGCAGATCGCCACCGACCCGACGCAGGCCGACCCCGATGCCAGCTCGGCCAACGAGCCGCTGACGGTGGTCGAGGGCAGCTTCGCGCGCATCACCAGCGCCATGCTGGCGGCCTACGATCCCGACAGCTCGCGCGAGCAGGTCCAGTACGCGATCACCTCGGTGCCCACGGGCAACCGCATCGCCATCTCGCGCGACGGCGGCGCCACCTTCCAGTACCTGGGCGTGGGCTCCTCCTTCACCCAGCGCGACATCGACAACGGCCTGGTCTACATCGTCAACCGCGGCGGCGAATCCGACGGCAAGGTCTACCCCACCGCGCCGCCGACCGACCGCTTCACCTTCACGCTCAGCGACGGCGACAAGGAACAGACCAACAACCAGTTCTGGATCTACGTCGACCCGGCCAACGATCCGCCGGTCGTGTCCGCGCCCTCGGGCCCGATCAACCTGGACAGCGCCACGCCCGGCCGCAACCCGGTGGCGGGCTTCTCGGTGAGCGATGTCGACACCACGGCCGTCACGGCGGGCGAGCAGGACTTCCTGCAGGTCACCGTGCGGCTGCTCGACGCGTCCGGCAACCCCTTCGCGGCCACGGACTATCAGGCCGCGGGCGGGGTGCGCATCGGCGTCGGCTCGGCCTCGGGCGCGAGCGTCGATGCCGACCGCAACGGCGTGGACGACTACCTCGTGCTGCGCGGTACGCGCGCGCAGGTCCAGGCGGCGCTCGATGCGCTGGACGTCACCTTCGGCCAGGACCGCAACCGCGTGTTCCAGGTGCAGGTGATCGCCGACGACCGCCTGCGCGACGGCAGCGGCGCGCTGGCCGGCGGCGCCAACGGCGGCGCGGCGAACCAGTCGCCGACGCCCGGCGGCAGCCCGAGCGCCATCGATGCCACCGAGCCCGACTGGTACAGCGCCGCCGTGCCCACCACGGGCGCGCTGGCCGGCAACATCGCCGCCGCCAGCGTCGCCGTCCGCGCCTCCAGCGTGAACGAGGTGGCGACGCTCGACGGCGGCACCTCGGCCACGACCTTCGAGGACCAGCCCACGCGCATCGGGCCGGCGCTGGCCATCGTGGTCGCCGACCCCGAATCCGAGGCCTTCGGCCTGCCGGTCACCGTCACGCTCAGCGTGCCCGGCGGCCAGCTGGGCATCGGCGGCAACGGCACGCAGACCAGCATCGCGGTCGGCGGCCGCACGGTGGCGGTGTCGGGCGACAACAGCGGCACGCTGGCCCTGACCGGCGTCGCCAGCGACATCCAGGCGCTGCTGCGCGACGGCAGCCTGGGGCTGACCTACCAGGGCGCGGCCAACCTCAACCACGACACCAACGGCGCGCTGGACGGCGACGTGACGCTGACCGTCAGCTTCTCCGACGGCGCCGCCGGCATCGGCGGCGACACCGGCGCGGGCAGCCAGCCGAACAACGCGGGCAACCGCGAGATCGCGATCGACATCGTCCCGGTCAACGACGCCCCCACCGTGGCAGCCGCCGGCGGCACGGTGGTGCTCGCCGGCACCACGGCCGTGCCGGGCTTCTCGGTCGGCGACATCGACGACACCGACGGCGGCAGCCTGGCCACAACCGCCGGCGAGACCGACTTCATGCAGGTCACGGTGCGCCTGACCACCGCCGCCGGCGTGCCGCTCGGCGCGGCCCAGTACCTGGACGGCGGCGCCGATGGCGTGGTCATCGGCTCGTCGGTGACCGGCTCGGGCGTCACCGTCGACAGCACCTTCGACGGCACCGGCAGCGCCCTCGTGATCCGCGGCACCCGGGCCCAGATCAACGACTACCTGAGCGGCCTGCAGGTCGGCATCAGCTCGGCCCAGCTGTCCAACACCGACCAGGGCTTCCGCGTCGAGGTGATCGCCGACGACCGCCTGCGTGATGCCACCGGCGCGCTCACCGGCGGCGCCAACGGCGGCGACAACCCGGCCGCGGCCGGCGGCACGCAGGCCGTGCCCACCGCCGCCGTCGACCCCTACGCCGCCACGCCCGGCGGCCTGGGCGCCAACGTGGCCCAGGCCTCGCGCGCCGTCTTCCTGTCCTCGGTCAACGACCCGGCCCAGATCCTGGTCACGCCGCAGACCGTGCTCGAAAGCAGCGGCACGGTGCTGCTCACGGGCATCGACGTGACCGATGCCGACGCGCTCGCCGGCACGATGACGGCCACGGTCACGGTGCCCACCGGCTTCACCATCTCGGCCGTGGCCGGCAGCGGCGGCACGGTCAGCGGCGTGGGCACCGCGAGCGTGGTCATCCGCGGCACCCTGGCCGAGATCAACAGCCGCCTCGACAACCTGAGCGTGAGCCTGCCCGACGCCCCCGGCGCCGCCACCGCGGCCGACTGGAACGGCACCTTCCGCGTCACCGTGGTCGTCAACGACGGCGGCAACAGCGGCGACCGGCCGTCCACCCTGCCCGGCGACACGAACGACCCGACCGCCAACCCCGGCGACTTCGACTACGAGGACGGCAGTTCGAACCGGCTCGTGACCACGCGGACCTTCGACGTGACGGTGAACCCCGTCAACGACGCGCCGGTGGTCGTCGGCGCCACGCCGGTGGTGCTGGCCCCGGCCACCGAGGACGTGAACACGCCGGCCGGCAGCAGCGTCGGCGCGCTCTTCGCCAGCCGCTTCTCGGATGCGGCGGATGCGATCGACAACAGCGCCCTCACGGGCGTGTCGGGCGGCACCGCGTCCGACAGCTTCTACGGCATCGCGATCAGCACCTCGGTGGTCAACACCAGCCAGGGGCGCTGGCAGTACTCGCTGAACGGCGGCACCACCTGGACGGACGTCGGTGCCCGCAACAGCGCCAACGCGCTGGTGCTGGACGCCAGCGCGCAGCTGCGCTTCGTGCCCGCGGCCAACTACCACGGCACGCCCACCGGCCTCACGGTGCGGCTGGTCGAGACCGATGCCAACGGCGATGCCAGCACCGCCGTGCCCGCCAGCGGCACGAGCGTGAACGTCGGGGCCGGCGGCGGCGCCAGCGTGTTCAGCGCCGGCACCATCGCGCTCACGACGACGGTCACCAACGTGAACGACCGCCCCACGGCGGCCAACGGCAGCATCGCCGCCGGCGTGGAGGACCAGCCCGGCAGCGGCGCCACCGTCAGCGCGCTGTACGGCGCGTCGTACAGCGACGCGACGGACAACCAGAGCGCCATCCCCGGCGGCGGCAACGCCGCCACGGCCTTCGGCGGCATCGCCGTCGTGGGCGACAACGCCACGGCGGCGCAGGGCCGCTGGGAATACGACGCCGGCAGCGGCTGGACGGCCGTGCCGGCCGGGCTCGGCGACCGCAATGCCCTGCTGCTGCCGCCCGGTGCCTCGCTGCGCTTCGTGCCGGCGGCGGACTTCAACGGCGTGCCCGGCACGCTGGTGGTGCGGGTGTCGGACCAGGCGGTGGCCGCGGCCACCGGCGCCGACCTCGGCCCCACGGCCACGCTCGATGCCGATGCGACCAGCCAATGGTCGCTCACGCGCACGCTGGCCACCAGCGTGCAGCCCCGCAACGACGCGCCGCAGCTCGGCGGCAGCGCCACCAACCCCACGCTGACCGAGAACGGGCAGACCGGCACCGGCGTCAGCGTGCCCAGCGCCGCGCTGCTCGGCGGCGCCTTCGTGACCGACGTCGACCCGGCCACCACCGCGGCCCTGGCCGCCAGCGTGGTCGGCGGCGGGCGCATCACCGTCACGCTGGACCGCTACGTGGCCGGCGACCTGCTGTTCGTCGACGGCACGCTGCCAACGGGCGTGGTCGCCAGCGGCGGCAATGCCGGGGCGCTGACCATCGTCTTCGACGCCGACACCACCTTCGCGCAGGTGCAGGCGGTGCTGAATGCCCTCGCCTACAGCAGCAGCAGCGACAACCCGACCGACTACGGCACCGCGCCCACCCGCGCGTACACCGTGGTCTTCAACGACGGCAACAACGCGCAGGCCGGCGGCAATGCCGGCGGCCCCGCCGCGCTGGACAGCAACGCCATCACCGGCCTCATCACACTGGTGGCCACCAACGACGCCCCGCGCGCCAACGACGATGCGCGCAGCGTCACCGAGGACGGCGCGGCGATCGCCGGCAACCTCATCACCGGCGGCGCCGCCGGCGACGTGGCCGACACCGATCCCGACAACCGCCTGGCCGACCTGCGCGCCGTGGCCGTGCGCACCGGCCCCGAAGCCGGGAGCGGCACGGCAGGCGCGGTCGGCAGCCCGTTGGCGGGCCTCTACGGCACGCTGGTGCTCGGCGCCGACGGCAGCTACACGTACACGCTGGACAACGACAACCCGCTGGTCAATGCCCTGAAGACCGGCGACACGCTCACCGAGTTCTACACCTACACCGTGTCCGACGGGGCGGGCGGCACCGACACGGCCCAGTTCACCATCACCATCCAGGGCCGCACGGACGGCACGCCGGGCATCGTGCCGGTGGATGGCAACGGCGCGGCGACGGGCCAGGCCGAAGTGCGCGAGGCGGGCCTGGTCGACGGCGCGGGCAGGCCGGACACGTCCGAGCGCACGAGCGGCAGCATCACGGTGAGCGCGGCCGACGGCCTGCAGAGCGTGACGGTGGGCGGCACGACGCTGACGCCGGCGCAGCTGTCGGCCCTGGGCACGACGCCGGTGAGCATCGACACGGGCGAAGGCACGCTGGTGCTGACGGGCTTCACGGCCAGCGCGACGGTGGGCGGGGTGCCCACGGGCGGCACGCTGGCGTACACGTACACGCTGAAGGCGCCGCTGTCGCAGCCGGGCGCGAGCGAGAGCACGGATGCGATCGCGCTGCAGGTGGTGGACGCGGCGGGCGTCACAAGCACGGGCACGCTGACGGTGCGCATCGTGGACGACGCGCCGCAGGCGCAGCCGGACACCAACAGCGTGACCGAGGACGCGACGCAGGACACGGCCACGGGCAACGTGGTCACGGCGGGTGCGGGCATCGACCGGCTGGGCGCGGACGGCGCGGCCGCGGGCGGCCCGGTGACGGCGGTGCGCTTCGGCGCGACCACGGGCACGGTGGGCGCGGTGCTGACGACGGCGTACGGGCAGATCGTGCTCAACGCGGACGGCAGCTACACGTACACGCTGGACAACGGCAACGCGACGGTCAATGCGCTGAAGGACGGCGACACGCTCAGCGAGGTGGTGGGCTACACCATCACCGACGCCGATGGCGATACCTCCACCAGCACGCTCACCATCACGATCCAGGGCCACACCGACGGCACGCCGGGCATCGTGCCGGTGGACGGCAACGGTGCGGCGACGGGCCAGGCCGAAGTGCGCGAAGCGGGCCTGGTCGACGGCGCGGGCGGGCCGGACACGTCCGAGCGCACGAGCGGCAGCATCACGGTGAGCGCGGCCGACGGCCTGCAGAGCGTGACGGTGGGCGGCACGACGCTGACGCCGGCGCAGCTGTCGGCGCTGGGCACGACGCCGGTGAGCATCGACACGGGCGAAGGCACGCTGGTGCTGACGGGCTTCACGGCCAGCGCGACGGTGGGCGGGGTGCCCACGGGCGGCACGCTGGCGTACACGTACACGCTGAAGGCGCCGCTGTCGCAGCCGGGCGCGAGCGAGAGCACGGATGCGATCGCGCTGCAGGTGGTGGACGCGGCGGGCGTCACAAGCACGGGCACGCTGACGGTGCGCATCGTGGACGACGCGCCGCAGGCGCAGCCGGACACCAACAGCGTGACCGAGGATGCGGCGCAGGACACGGCCACGGGCAACGTGGTCACGGCGGGTGCGGGCATCGACCGGCTGGGCGCGGACGGCGCGGCCGCGGGCGGCCCGGTGACGGCGGTCAGCTTCGGCGCGACCACGGGCACGGTGGGCGCGGTGCTGACGACGGCGTACGGGCAGATCGTGCTCAACGCGGACGGCAGCTACACGTACACGCTGGACAACGGCAACGCGACGGTCAACGCGCTGAAGGACGGCGACACGCTGAGCGAGGTGGTGGGCTACACCATCACCGACGCCGATGGCGACACCTCCACCAGCACGCTCACCATCACCATCCAGGGCCACACCGACGCCGGCAGCGGCCCGGGCCTGGTGGTGGTCGACGGCAACGGCAGCGCGGCCGGCCAGGCCGAAGTGAACGAGCGCGGCCTGGTGGACGGCCCGGCGGGCCCCGACACCTCGGAGCGCACGACCGGCAGCATCCAGCTCAGCACGCCCGACGGGCTGCGCAGCGTCACCGTCGGCGGCACCGTCGTCACGCTGGCCCAGCTGCAGGCCCTGGGCACCACGCCGGTGGTGATCGACACGCCCGCGGGCACGCTGGTCCTCACCGGCTTCACGGCCAGTGCCAGCGTGGGCGGCGTGCCGACGGCCAGCGAGCTGCGCTATGCGTACGTGCTCGACGGACCGCAGCAGCAGGCCGGTGCCTCCGAAAGCCTCGAGGTGATTGCCCTGGCGGTGACCGATGCCGGTGGCGCCTCGACCGCCGGCAGCCTGGGCATCCGGATCATCGACGACGCGCCCACGGCGCTCGACGACGCGGCCGAGATCACCGAGGACGCCGCGCCCGGCTTCGTGAGCGGCAACCTGCGCGACAACGACCGCCTGGGCGCCGACCAGGCCAACGGCGTGCCCGTCACCGGCCTGGTGATCGGCGGCGTGGCCGTCGCGCCGGGCAGCGTCGTGGCGCTCGCCTACGGCACGCTGGTGGTGCAGCCCGACGGCAGCTACACCTACACCCTCGACAACGGCAACCCGGCGGTGCAGCGCCTCATCGTCGGCGAGACGCTGGTCGAGCGCATCGGCTACACCCTCACCGATGCCGATGGCGACACCAGCAGCGCGACGTTGACGGTGACCATCCGCGGCGCGAACGACGGCGCCTTCCTGACCCTGGTGGACGGCAACGGCGCCGACGCGATCGGCCAGGCCACGGTGCGCGAGTCCGGCCTGGACACGCGCGACGGCAGCCAGGCCACCACCGGGCAGATGGTGGTGGCCGCGCCCGACGGCCTGGGCAGCATCCAGGTCGGCGACGTGCTGCTCGACCCCGCGCGCCTGCAGGCGCTGGCGAATGAACCGCTGTCGATCGCCAGCGGCCGCGGCGTGCTCACGCTCACCGGCTTCGATGCCGCCACCGGCACGCTGCGCTACAGCTACCTGCTGGGTGCCGCGCAGGACCACCGGGCCGGCGCTGTCACCGACGACTTCCAGGTCGTCGTGCGCGACCGCGACGGCGACGCCGCCAGCGGCGTGCTGCGCATCCTGGTGATCGACGACGCACCCACGGCGCGCGACGACAGCGCCACGGTCGGCACCGCCCGGCCCGACCCGACCTCGGTCGACGGCAACGTGTTCGGCCCGGCCGGCGCCGGCCGCGGCGACGTGGCCGACCGGCTGGGCAGCGATGCCACGGCCGCGCCCGTGACCGGCATCGCCTTCGACGGCACCGCCGGCACCGTCGGCGGGCCGGCCCTGGCGGGCCGCTACGGCAGCCTCGTCATGCGGGCCGACGGCTCCTACACCTATGCGGTCGACGCCCGCAACTCGCGCGTGCTGGCGCTCGGGTCCGGCCAGACGCTCACCGAGGTCTTCGTCTACACCCTCACCGACGCCGACGGCAGCACCAGCCAGGCACGGCTGACGATCACGATCCAGGGCGCGTCGCAGTGGAACCCGGCCACGGTCGACCCGGTGTGGCTGCGCGACCTGGGCGCCACGCTTCCGCGCATCGGCCAGGGCATGGCGCCGGCGCTGTTCGTGCAGCAGGCGGTGCGCGAGTCGCGCGAGATTGGCCAGCTGTTCGACGCCCGCATCGCCGCCCGCGTGGCCGGGGCCGGCGACGACGCCGGGCTGGAGCCCGCGCGCGCCGAAGTCGAGTCGCTGGGCGCGCTGCCGTCGAACGCCGAGCACGTGGGCCGCGACGGCGTGGCCTTCTCGCGTTCGCTGGTGCGCGATGCGTCCCTTGCGCTCGCCCGGCGCGGCCTGCCGCTGCCGATGCCGGCCGATGCGGCGAATGCCTTCCCCGGCTTCGAACCGACCGACGGCGCCTCCCCCGATGCGGCACCGCCGGGCGCCCGCGATGCGGCACCCGCTGGCCGGGCCGAGGCGCCGGCGCCAGCGGCCGCCAGCGAGCGCAGCGCGAGCGACGCGCCGGTGCGCCTGCGCGTGGCCCAGCCCGGCGGGCCGGTGCCGGCGGCCGGCGATGCCGCGCCCTCGTTCTCGCAACGCATCTCCACCCAGGCCGCCGAGCACGGCACGGCGCGCGACATGGCCCGCGCGCCGGTGCGCATCCGCGTGCCGGCCCGGCCGCTGGCCTGAGGCCGCATCCCGGCCCGAGACCCGAATGCCTCCCATGACCCCTTCTTCCCTTTCGAACCTGATCCTCATGAAGACCCCGATGCCCGGCGCCCCCAAGGCCGTGCTCGCGGCGGCCGCGGCGCTCGTGCTCGCGGGCTGCAGCGTCACGCCGGTACAACTCACCCAGGACGAGGTGGCCCAGCGGGTGCGCAGCGACCAGGCGCAGATGTACAAGGACGCGGCCCCCGTGTCCGCACCCGTCACCTACCCCGAAGCCCTGGCGCGCGCCCTGCGCTTCAACCTGGACTACCGCCTCAAGCTGATGGAGAGCGCGCTGGCGCGCGGCCTGCTCGACGTGTCGGCCCAGGACATGCTGCCCAAGCTGGTGGCCGACGCGGGCTACAACGACCGCAACAACGACTCGGGCGGCGTGAGCATCGGCATCGAGGACCGCCAGGTCAGCCTGCGGCCCTCGACCTCCGAGGAACGCACCCACTACTACGGCCGCGCGACCCTGTCGTGGAACGCGCTGGACTTCGGCCTGAGCTACTTCCGCGCGCGCCAGGCGGCCGACGAAGTCAACATCGCCGAGGAGCGCCGCCGCAAGATCCTGCAGAACATCGCCCAGGACGTGCGCAACGCCTACTGGCGGGCGCTGGGCGCGCAGCGCCTGTCGGCCGAGGCCGACGCGCTGGCCTCGCGCATCCAGGAGGCGCTGGACAAGTCGCGCCAGGCCGAGCGCGCCGGCGTGCTGCCGCCCGCCCAGGGCCTGGCCTACCAGCGGGCGCTGCTGGACGCGATGTCGCTGGTCAACGCCAAGCGCCAGGAGATGCAGTTCGCCAAGCGCGAGCTGGCCGCGCTCATGAGCCTGCCGCCGGGCACGGCGTTCACGCTGGCCGACGAGGGCGCGCCGATGGCCGCCGCGCCGATGCTCATGGACACCACGCGCCTGGAGGAACTCGCACTGGCCAGCCGGCCCGAGCTGCGCGAGGAAGACTACAAGGCCCGCATCGGCGTCGTCGAGACCCGCAAGCAGATCGCGGCCCTGTTCCCCAGCCTGAACCTGTACGGTGGCCTGCGCTACGACTCCAACCAATACCTCTACAACAATCACTGGAACGACGTCGGCCTGAGCGTCTCGATGGACCTGTTCCGCCTGGCCGCCATCCCCGCCATCACGCGCACCAACGATGCGCGCAAGGCGACCGACGAAGCGCGCCGGCTGGCGCTGTCGATGGCCGTGCTCACGCAGGTGCGCGTGTCGATCGAGCGCTACAAGCTGGCGGTGGTGGACGAGGAGCTGGCGGCGGAATCCAGCCGCGTCGACCAGCGCCTGTCGAGCATCTCGCGCGCCGGCGCCAGCAGCCGGCTCGAAAGCGAACTGGAGGCGCTGCGCACCGACTCGCGCGCCCTGGTCTCGCGCTTCCAGCTCGCCACCGCGCATGCCGCCACGCAGGCCTCGTACGCCCGGGTGCTGAACTCCGTGGGCATCGACCTCATGCCCGAGTCGGTCACCGCCACCGACATCCCGACGCTGGCCGGCGCGATCCAGCGCAGCGACACGGCCGCGCAGGGCCAGGTCGCCACCGACGTGGCCGCCGCGGCCGCCCGGCTGCGGCCGGTGCAGGTGCGCATCTCCGGCTTGCCGGCCGGCGTGGACGAAGGCGCGGTGCGCGACGCGGTGCAGCGCATCCTCAGCCGCAACGACCTCGTGCTCGGCGACGGCCCGGACGCCCTGGCGCTCGGCCTGGCCTGGGAGCGTGCCGCGCCCTCGCCGCGCGGCACCGGCCGCGCCCTGTGGCGCATCACACTGGCCGAGGCGGGCGGGCGCGGCCTGCTGGCGCAGGAATACGCCGCCTTCGTGCCGGCCAGCGTGAGCGACCGCGCGGTCGGCGCGCTGGCCGAGGCGGCCGCGCTGTCGGTGATCTCGGACCTGCGCCGCCACACCCGCACCGGCACCGCGGTGTCGGCCCGGTGATGCCGCGGCAGTTCTTGCGCGGCCTGGCGGTGGCGCTGGCCGCGCTGGCCTGCGCCGGCGTGCCGAAGGCCCAGCCCGTTGCATCGCCGCCTGCCGCCGCCGCGGCCGGCACGGCGGCGCCGGTGCGCTTCCTGGTGGTCGCCGAGCGCGAAAGCTCGTTGGCCGCCTCGACGGCCGGCCGCTTCGCGCGGGTGGCGGTCAACCTCGGCGACAGCGTGCGTGCCGGCCAGCTGCTGGCCGCGTTCGACTGCGGCGAGGTCCAGGCGCGCCGCGACGCCGCGCGTGCCGAGCTGGAGGCCGCGCGCGTGCAGTACGAGGCCAAGGTCAAGCTGCAGGGCCTGCAGTCCGCGGCCGAGGTGGAGGTCGAGCTGGCCGCCGCCAACGTCAACAAGGCGCAAAGCCAGATCCGCGTGGTCGATGCGCAGCTCGCGCAATGCAACTTCGTGGCGCCCTTCGCCGGCCGCGTGGCCCGCGTGCACGTGAAGGTGGGCCAGGGCGTGAACCCGGGCGCTCCGGTGGTCGACATCGTCGGCAGCGGGCCGCTCAAGGCCCGCGTGAACGTGCCGTCGAACTGGCTGGCCTGGCTCAAGCCCGGCGAGCGGCTGCCGGCGCGGGTGGACGAGACCGGCGATGCGGTCGGCCTGAAGGTGGCGCGCATCTCGGCCCGCGTCGACGCGGTCAGCCAGACGGTCGAGATCGAGGCCGACATCGAAGGCGGCGGCCCGAGCGTGCTCCCCGGCATGAGCGGTCAGGCGCGCGCGCCTGCCGGCCGATGAGGGTGCCGGCCTCCCGGCACGCGGCAGTGCGCTGCTGAAGCGATGGCCGACCTCAGCTTCCATGCGCTCGCGGCCAAGGTGCAGGCCGCGGCGCGCCCGGCCGACCTGGCCTTCGTCATCTGCAACGAGACGCTGGCGCTGGTGCCGTTCCGGCAGGCGGCGCTGATCGCCTATTTCGGGCGGCGGCGTACCCGCCTGGCGGGCCACTCGGGCCTGGCCGACGTCGAAGCCGACTCGCCCTATGCGCTGTGGCTGGCCGACGTGGCCGACCACCTGCGCGCCGAACTCGAGGCCCTCCCGGCGCAGGCGCGCGTGATGGCCCTGTCGCGCGGCATGTTGCCGCCCGCGCTGGCCGAGGGGTGGCAGGAGTGGCTGCCGCCCCATGTGTGGCTGCTGCCGCTGGTGGGCCCCGACGGGCGCCTGCGCGCCGTGCTGCTGCTCGCGCGCGAGCAGCCCTGGCCGGTCGACTTCGACGACCGCGCGCCCGAGTACCTGCTGCTGCAGGCCGCGGGCATGTACGGCCATGCCTGGTGGGCCCTGACCGGCCGCCGCCGCTCGTTCCAGGCCGCCTGGAGCCAGCTCTGGGCGAGCCGGCGCGCGCGCGTGGCCGCCGCCATCGTGCCGCTCGCGCTGCTGGTGCCGGTGCGCGAATACGCGCTGGTGCATGCCGAGATCGTCTCGCTCAAGACCCAGGTGGTGGCCTCGCCGCGCGAGGGCGTCATCAAGCGCATCGCCGTGCCGCCCAACACCGAAGTGCGGGCGGGCCAGGTGCTCGCGCAGCTGGACGACACCACGCTGGACAACCGCCTGGCCGTGGCACGCGCGGCCCTGTCCACCGCCCGGCTGGAACTGCACCAGGCCTCGCAGCGGGCCATCGAGACCCAGGCCGCCAAGGCCGAGCTGAACCTGGCGCAGGGGCGCCTGCGCGAGCGCGAGGTGGAGGTCGATTCGCTGGAGCGCGAGCTCGCGCAGCTGTCGATCCAGGCCGCCGCGCCGGGCGTGTTCGTGTATTCCGATCCCGACGACTGGGCCGGCCGCCCGGTGCAGACCGGCGAGCGCATCGGGCAGCTGGCCGACCCGGCCGAACTCGGCGTGCAGGCCTGGGCCCCGGTGGGCGAGGCGGTCAACCTGCGCGCCGGCGCCCCGATGACCGTGTTCCTGAGCGTTGCGCCGCTGGCCCCGGTGAGCGCGGTGCTCGACCATGCCGGCTACCAGGCCGTGGACGCGCCCGACGGCGTGGCCAGCTACGTGCTGCGCGGCCACCTGGAGGGCGACCCCAAGCGCGCCCGCATCGGCCTGCGCGGCACGGCCCGCGTGTCGGGCGACTGGACCGTGCTCGGCTACCTGCTGCTGCGCCGACCCTTCGCCGCGCTTCGCGAGTGGTGCGGATGCTAGGCGCGGCCGTTTCTCAGGCCGGCGGCGCACCACCATCCGGCGGGGCGGCACGGACGCCGCAGCGCGCGCCCTGGCCGGCGCTGCGCGAGGAGCTGCAGATCGAGGCGGGCGGCCCCAACCCCGACGGCTCGCCGGCCTGGCACCTCTGCGATCCGGTGCGCAACCTGTTCTTTCGCATCGGCTGGCTCGAGTTCGAGATCCTGCGCCGCTGGCACCTGGGCGATGCGGCGCGCATCGCCGGCGAGGTCTGCGCGGCCACGACCCTCGCGGCGCATCCCGAGGACGTGGTCCGCCTGCAGGACTTCCTGGCGCGCCACCAGCTCGTGCGCATGCCGCGCCCGCGCGCGCCCATGCCCGCCTGGCGCTGGCTGCTCAACAACTACCTCTTCGTGCGCGTGCCGCTGGTGCGCCCGCAGCGCTGGCTCAAGGCCGCGCTGCCCTGGGTCGGGTGGCTCTACACCCGCGGCTTCGTCGGTGCCACGCTGCTGGCCGCGCTGGCCGGCGTGCTCATGGCGGCGCGGCAATGGGACACCGTGCGTGCCCACCTGCACGGCGCGCTGAGCTGGGAAGGCGTGTTCGGCTTCGCCGGTGCGCTGGTGCTGTCCAAGCTGCTGCACGAGCTGGGCCATGCGCTGATGTCGACCCGCCACGGCGTGCGGGTCGGCCACATGGGCGTCGCCTTCCTCGTGATGTGGCCCATGGCGTACACCGACACCGGCGAGAGCTGGAAGCTGCGCCGCTCGCGCCACCGCCTGGCGATCGCCTCGGCCGGCATCTGCGCCGAGCTGGTGCTGGCCGCCTGGTGCACCCTGGGCTGGGCCTTCCTGCCCGAGTCCGACCTGCGCAACGCGCTGTTCTTCCTGGCGACCACCGCCTGGGTGCTGACGCTGGCGGTCAACGCCAGCCCGTTCATGCGCTTCGACGGCTACTACATCCTCACCGACGCGCTGGACCTGCCGGGGCTGCACGAGCGTGCGGGCGCCCAGGCGCGGCGGGTGCTGCGTGGCTGGCTGCCGGGCTTGTCCGAGCCCTCGCCCGAGGCGCTCTCGCCGGCCTTCCGGCGCGCGCTGGTGGCCTTCGCCTTCGCTACCTGGGTCTACCGCTTCGTGCTCTTCCTGGGCATCGCGCTGGTGGTCTACCACGCCTTCTTCAAGGCGCTGGGGGTGTTCCTGTTCTTCGTCGAGATCTCCGTGTTCATCGTGCGGCCGGTGCTGGCCGAGCTGCGCGTCTGGCACGCGCGGCGCGCCGAGATCCCGTCGCGCCGGCGGTGGCTGGCCGCCCTGCTGCTGGCCGGCGCCGTGCTCCTGCTGGCGCTGCCGTGGTCGTCGCGCGTGAGCGCGCCGGGCGTGCTGCGCGCGGGCGTCGAGCAGCCGGTGTTCTCGCCCTTCGCCGCCCGCCTGCTCTCGCTGGACGTGGCCGAGGGCGCGGCCGTGCGTGCCGGGCAGCCGCTGCTGGCCCTGGAGGCGCCGGTGCAGGCCGTCGAGCGCGACAAGGCCGAGGCCCTGGCCGCGGCCTACGAGCGGGCGGCGCAGGGTGCCCTCGGCCTGGACGAATCGCCCGCGGCGCAGGCCGCCCTGGCCCAGCAGCAGGCGGCCCGCTGGACGCGCGAGCAGCGCGCCCGGCAGGCCGAACTGCAGCGCCTGCAGATCGTCGCCGGTACCGGCGGCACCGTGCGCGACCTCGACCCACTGCTCGCGCCCGGCGTGTGGGTGGCGCCGTCGCAGCGCCTGGCGATGGTGGTGGACGCGCAGCGCTGGCGCGCCGAAGCCCTGGTGCCCGAGCGCGACCGCGTGCGCATCGAGGCCGGCGCGCCGGTGAAGGCCTATGTCGAGGGCCGCGGCGGCCTGCTGGCGGGCCGCATCGTGGCCATCGACGGCGGCAGCGTGAAGCGGCTGCCGCACGCCATGCTGGCGCAGCCGCACGGGGGCGCGATCGCGCTCAACCCGGCCGCGCCCGCCAAGGACCTGAAGCCGGCCCAGGCCTGGTTCCGCATCGTGGCCGAGGGGCCGCTGCCGGCCGATTGGCGCGCACCGCCGGGCGAAGCCCGCGTCACGCTGCAGGCCCAGGCGGCCGCGCAGAGCCTGTGGCGGCGCTGGAGCGACGCGGCGATCACCGCGCTGATCCAGCAGACCGGCCTGTAGCCGCTGCTCAGCGGAACAGGTCGAGGATGCGGTTGCGCTCCGGCGAATCGCGCCGTGCGCCCGGCGACGGCTGCCCCATCGGGAACACGCCCAGCTCCGCCGGCACGTTGCTGCCCATGCCCGGCACGGTGCCGGCGTCGGGGCCGGTGCCCGGCATCGCGGGGGCCGTCGGCTCTACGCCCAGGGCCTGCACGCCGCCGCCGTTGGCGTACTCGTTGTAGGCCCAGTCACCGCCGATGTCGGTCACGCCCTCGGGCACGGCCAATTTGGCGACGGGCACGCCCTTCAGCGCGGTCTTCATGTAGGCGGTCCACACCGGCAGCGCGACGCTGCCGCCGGTCTCGCCGCGCACGCCCAGCTGGCGTGGCGTGTCGTAGCCCACCCAGGCGATGCCCACGCGCGTGGGCTGGAAGCCGGCGAACCAGGCGTCGAAGGAGTCGTTGGTGGTGCCGGTCTTGCCGTACAGGTCGTCGCGCCGGAGCGCCGCATAGGCTTTGTAGCCGGTGCCGCTCCGGACCACCGAGTTGAGCAGGCTGTCCATGACGAAGGCGTTGCGCGCGGGGATGGCGCGCTGCGCCTCGTCGGCCGCCGGCAGGGGCGTGTCCTCGATCACCTGGCCGCGCGCATCGGCGATGCGTGTCACCAGCTGCGGCTGCACGCGCAGGCCGCCGTTGGCGAAGACGGCGTAGGCGCCGGCCATCTGCAGCGGCGTGACCGAGCCCGCGCCCAGGCCCATCGTGAGGTAGGCCGGGTGCTTGGCCGGGTCGAAGCCGAAGCGGCCGATCCATTCCTGCGCGTACTGCGGCGTGATGGCGTCCAGCACGCGGATGGTCACCAGGTTCTTCGACTTCTGCAGCGCGGTGCGCAGGCTCATCGGGCCGTCGAAGCCGCCCTCGAAATTCTTCGGCTCCCACGGCTGGCCGCCGGTGGCGGCGGAGTCGAACACCAGCGGCGCATCGTTCACGACGGTGGCGGGGCCGAAGCCCTTCTCCAGCGCGGCCGAGTAGATGAAGGGCTTGAAGCTCGAGCCCGGCTGGCGCCAGGCCTGCGTCACGTGGTTGAACTTGTTCTTGTTGAAGTCGAAGCCGCCGACCAGCGCCTTGACGGACCCGTCGCGCGGGTCGAGCGAGACGAAGGCGCCTTCCACCTCGGGCAGCTGGGCCACTTCCCAGGTCTTGCCGTTGGGCTCCAGGCGGATGACGGCGCCGCGCTGGATGCGCACCGGCGCCTGCGCCTTCTCGCTCAGCGCGCGTTGCGCGAGCTGCAGGCCGCGGCCGGTGACCTCGACCGTGTCGCCGTTGGCGCGCACGGCGGTGATCTTCTTCGGCGTGGCCTCGAGCACCACCGCCGCCACCAGTTCGCCGTTGTCGGGGTGGTCGGCCAGGGCCTCGTCGATGGCCTGGTCGAGGGCCTTCGGCTCGGTGGGCAGGTCGGCGACCAGGCCCTCGGGGCCGCGGTAGGGCTGGCGCTGCTCGTAGTCGAGCAGGCCGGCACGCAGCGCGGCGTACGCGGCATTCTGGTCGGCGGCGGTGAGCGTGGTGCTCACGTTCAGGCCGCGCGTGTAGGCCGCATCGCCGAACTTGTCGACCATCTGCTGGCGCACCATCTCGGCCACGTACTCGGCGTGCACGCGCGTGGGGTCGTTGGCCTCGCGCAGCTTCAGCGGCTCGGCGCGCGCGGCCTCGGCGTCGGCGGGCTTCAGGTAGCCGGTCTCGACCATGCGCTGGATCACGTACTGCTGCCGGGCCACGGCGCGCCGCGGGTTGGCCACCGGGTTGTTGGTGCCCGGCGCCTTGGGCAGGCCGGCCAGCATGGCGGCCTCGGCGGTGGTGATCTGGTCCAGCGGCTTGCCGAAGTAGGTCTGCGCCGCCGCCGCGAAGCCGTAGGCGCGGTTGCCCAGGTAGATCTGGTTCAGGTAGATCTCCAGGATCTGGTCCTTGGTGAGCTTGTCCTCCAGGCGCCAGGCCAGGATCGCCTCCTTGAGCTTGCGGCTCACGGTGCGTTCGGAGGTGAGGAACATGTTGCGCGCCACCTGCTGCGTGATGGTCGAGGCGCCCTGCGCCCGGCCGCCCGAGAGGTTGGCGAACACCGCGCGCATCACGCCCTTGGTGTCGATGCCGCCATGCTGGTAGAAGCGCGCGTCCTCGGTGGCCAGCACCGCGTCTTTCATCACGCGGGGGATCCTGTCGATCGGCACCAGCTCACGGCGCTCCTCGCCGAACTCGCCGATCAGTGCGCCGTCGGCCGTGTAGACGCGCAGCGGCAGCTTGGGCTGGTAGTTGGCCAGAGATGAAACATCGGGTAACTGCGGTGCGATCAGGACGAGGGCGACACCGATGGCCAGCAGGCCGGCGGCGATCGCCCCGCCCACCCCGGCCGCGCTCCACAGCGCGATGCGCTTGGCGCGCGGAGACCAGGGGCGTGACGTGGAAGGCATAGGAAAACGATCAAGAACTTAGAAATGAAAAGGGCCACCTGCGCATGATTGGCATACGTCCGCAGCTATCAAGTTGATAGCGATGGGCCGGCCATGACGGCCGGCTCGGCGGGTCGGGCCCCTCCTTCAGACAGTGCATACCAGTCGACGTTCCGTGTCACCAGCATCAGCAGCGCGAGCATGCCGAAGGTCAGCAGGGCCCCGAGCAGCAGCGCATTGTTCTCCGAGGCGAGCAGCCCGTACAGCGCGCCGTACAGCACCGCCACGAACGCGCCCAGTCCCACGCCCCGTCGCCAGCCGCGCAACACCGCGCTGAAGTAGGCCACCAGCAGCAGCACGCTCGCGCAGGCGGACAGCGCATAGGCCTGCCAGAAGGGTAGCTTTTCCGACAGCGCCACCAGCAACAAAAAGAACAGCGCCACCGACAGCCCGACCAGGCCGTACTGCACCGGGTGCAGCCGCAGCTGTCGGAAGAGTTCGAACATGAAGCTGGCCATCAGCACCAGGCCGATGAAGAGCGCGCCGTACTTGGCTGCGCGGTGGGCCATGAAGTACACGTTCACCGGCTGGGCCAGCGCGACGTCGAAGCTGTCGACCTCGCTCAGGTCGGCCCGTGCGGGCGTGGCGATCGCAGCCGTTGTGCTCGTCGCGGCCGCCATGCAGGCGCCGTCGCCGCTGCGGCAGCTCGCGTCGACCGGGCCGGCCGTCGCCGTCTCGGCAGCCGACTGGCGCAGCAGCTGCGCGCGCGCCGTGCTCACCAGCGCCGACACGCGCCAGCGCGCGTCGAAGCCGCCGTCGCCCACCGTGCGCTCGCTGGCCAGGAATCGGCCGCCGAAGCTCGGGTGCGGCCAGGGCGACTGCAGGTGCGCCTCGGTGTCCTCGGCCGCCGGCACGATGCGCAACTGCTCCTGGCCGACCAGCTTCAGGGCGAGGCGGAAGTCCATCGGCTCGCCGCTCGCCAGCGCGCGCAGCGCCTCGCCGGAGAGCGGCGCATGGATGCCCTGCAGCGCGCCCGCCTGGCCCAGGCCGGGGATGCCCTGCCGCCAGCGCAGCGGCGCACCGCCCAGCGTGGCGTCGGGCAGGCCTTCGATGCCGCGCACGTCGCTCACGCTGAAGGCCAGCCCCGGCGTGCCCAGCGTCACGGTGCCGCCGCGTTCGGTGGCGGGCGGCACCGGCCCGAGGGCGGCGAAGCGGCCGTCCAGCGTGGCATCGAGCTTGTAGAACAGCACGCGGAAGATGCCGCGGTAGCGCTCCTCGGGCGTCATGCGGCCGTCGATCTTCAGCTGCTCGGGGAACACGACGGCGGTTCGTGGCTTGCTGCGCTGCGACTGGCCCGTCACCTCGCCCCGGCTGTTGCGCTCGGTCTCGGTCCATTGCTCGACCCAGGGCAGCACGAGGAAAGGGCCGGCCACGGTCTGAGCACCGGCGTGCGTGCTCGCCAGTTCCTGCGCCGCCTCGGCCTGGCTGCGGCCGCGTTCGCGGATCAGCGAGCCGATCTCGGCCAGCGGGATGCACAGCAGCAGCGTCAGCGCCACCAGGGCGAGCACCTTGACGAGTGCGGAATGGCGAAGTGTCTGGATCATCTTGGTTGTCATCGTGCGGGTCCTCTCCATGAATGCGATGGGGCCGATGGTCCCCGCGCGGCCCGAAGCCCGTATGAAGCCGCGGGCGCACGGCGCGCACCTGCACTTCACACGGACTTCACACAGGCCCGGCGGCTTCGACATCGCTTCTCGCGCGCTTCCTCATGGCTTCTCGGCCGGCTTCGACAGTGGCGCTGCGCCCCGACGCACACCGACCACCAGGAGCCCCTTCATGGAAGCCGCCACCCTCACCGAAGCTCTTTCCGCCCCGCCCGCGCCGCCGCGCGCCGGCCGCTGGCTCTGGCTCGCCACCCTGAGCCTGGCCACCGCCGGCTTCGCGCTGCTCACGGCCCGGCCGCTGCACGCGCAGGAAGCCGCACCCCGGCAGAAGACCGAGAGCCCGTATTTCTTCGTCAAGAGCGACTCGCCGGACCTCGACCGCCTGCCCCTCAAGGGCACCGACGTCGACGTGCGCATCTCGGGCGTCATCGCCGACGTCACCGTGACCCAGACCTACCGCAACGAGGGCCAGCGCCCGATCGAGGCCAAGTACGTCTTTCCGGGCTCGACCCAGGCCGCCGTGGGCGGCCTCACCGTGCGCCTGGCCGACCGCCTCATCACGGCGCAGATCCGCGAGAAGCAGCAGGCCCGCATCGAGTACGAGACCGCCAAGCAGGAGGGCAAGACCGCCGCGCTGCTCGAGCAGCAGCTGCCCAACGTGTTCCAGATGAACGTCGCCAACATCCTGCCCGGCGACGACGTGAAGGTGGAGCTGCGCTACACCGAGCTGCTGGTGCCGCAGGCGGGCAATTACCAGTTCGTCTATCCCACCGTGGTCGGCCCGCGCTACAACAGCCCGCAATCGGAAAACGCACAGGCGAAGTGGGTTGCGCAGCCCACCCTGCCTGCCGGCGTGGCGCCGAACACGGCCTTCAGGATGAAGGTCGCGATCGACACGCCGATGGGCGTGAAGGAAGTGCGCTCGCTGACCCATGCGATCGACGTGAGGACCAGCGACGAGGCCCGCCATGCCGACGTGGCCCTGCGGGCCGACGGGCGCCCGCTCGACAACCGCGACGTCGTCATCGACTACCGCCTCGCGGGCGAGAAGATCGAATCGGGCCTGATGCTCTACAAGGGCACGGGCGAGGGCGCCGAGAACTTCTTCCTCGCCATGGTCGAGCCGCCCAAGTCGGTCGCGGCCAGCGCCATCTCGCCGCGCGACTACATCTTCGTGGTCGACATCTCGGGCTCGATGCACGGCTTTCCGCTCGACACGGCCAAGGCGATGCTCGAGCGCCTGATCGGCGGCCTGCGCCCCAGCGACACCTTCAACGTGCTGCTCTTCTCGGGCAGCAACCGCATGCTCAACGACCATTCCGTGCCCGCCACGCGGGCCAACATCGAGCAGGCGCTCGCCACCATCAGGAACTACAACGGCGGCGGCAGCACCGAGCTGATTCCCGCGCTCAAGCGCGTGTACGCCGAGCCCAAGGCGCCCAACGTGTCGCGCAGCATCGTCGTCGTGACCGACGGCTACGTGACCGTCGAGCGCGAGGCCTTCGAACTTGTGCGCAGAAACCTCGACAAGGCCAACCTGTTCTCCTTCGGCATCGGCTCGTCGGTGAACCGCCACCTCATGGAAGGCCTGGCCCGCGCCGGCATGGGCGAGCCCTTCGTCATCACCGACCCGGTGCAGGCCCCCGAGCAGGCGGCGCGCTTTCGCCGCATGGTCGAGTCGCCGGTGCTGACCAACGTGCGCGCCACCTTCGGCGGCCTCGATGTGTACGACGTCGAGCCCCGGCAGCTGCCCGACGTGCTCGGCGAGCGGCCGGTGATCGTGTTCGGCAAGTGGCGTGGCGAAGCCAAGGGTGGTGTCACCATCGAGGGCCAGAGCGCCAGCGGCCCGTGGAAGCAGGAACTGCGCATCGACGGCCGCACCGCGCAGAACGCGAGCGCGCTGCGTGCGCTGTGGGCACGCCACCGCATCGCCGCGCTGTCCGACCAGGAGGCGCTCGAAGCCGGTGACCGCTACAAGCAGCCCATCACCGAGCTGGGCCTGAAGTACAGCCTGCTCACGCAGTACACCAGCTTCATCGCCGTCGACAAGGTGGTGCGCAACACGGCCGGCAGCGAGAGCGTGAATCAGCCCCTGCCGCTGCCGCAGGGGGTGAGCGAGAACGCGCTGGGCGCCGAAGTGCCCAGCACGCCCGAGCCCGAGGTCTTCGGCGCGGTGGCCGTGGCGCTGTCGATGCTGGCCATGCTGCGCCGCCGTGCCCGTCGCCACGACAAGCGCCGCCTCACGGCCTGAGGGGACGCGATGAGCAGCTTCTCCCTCGCCTCGCTGGCCCGCCAGCACCCCCGCTGGGTGGATGCGGGCATCCGCCTCGACCGCGTGCCGCCGGCCGTGTGGCTGGCGCTGCAGGCAGCCGCGCTGCTGCCCACCTGGGTGTGGATGGCAACGCGCCTGGCCGACGGGTCCGACGATCCGCTCGGGCTGCTGGCCCTGGCCGCCCTGGGCGTGCTCGCCTGGCGGCACCGGCGCGGCCTGCGCGCGGCGCCGGCCCTGGGCTGGCTGGCGCTGGCCGGCGTGGGCACCGTGGCGGCGACGCTGTTGCGTGGCGGCGTGCCGGGCGTGCCCGCGCTGCCGCCGCTGGTCACCGGGCTGGTGGCCGTGGTCGCCTTCGCGTTCGGCCTGCTGGCCTTCCTGCCGCGGCGGGTGGCCAGCCTGCCGGTCGTCGGGCTGGCGGTGCTGGCCCTGCCGCTGCTGTCGTCGCTGCAGTTCTACGCGGGCTACCCGCTGCGCGTCGTCACCGCCGAAGCGGGTCGGTGGCTGCTGGCGCCCTTCTTCACGGTGGCGCGCGAGGGCAGCAGCCTGTGGATCGCCGGCCGTCTGGTGATCGTCGATGCGCCCTGCTCGGGCGTGCAGATGGTGTGGCTGGGGTACTTCACGGCGTGTGCCATCGCGCTCTTCGTCGCGCCCCTGGACAACCGCCGGTTTCTGGCGCGCCTGCCGGTCGTCGGCGTGCTGGTGCTGGCCGGCAACGTCGTTCGCAACGCGGTGCTCGTCGGCCTCGAGGGCGCGGGCCGGCCGCTCGCGCCCTGGGCGCACGAGGCGCTGGGCCTCGTGCTGCTCGCGGCGGTCTGCGGCGGCATCGCGTGGTCGATGCAGCGCCGTGGCCGCCACCATGTGCCGGCGGCTGCACCGCGGCCGCCCGTGACCGGACTCATCACCTTCCAGGGCTTGCGCCATGTCGATACGCACCATTGAACGCTGCTTCGCCAACACCTTCGTGCACCGCGTGCTGCACAAGACCGTGTTCGCGCTCGCGATGCTCGGCGGCCTGGCCCTCGGCCTGCTGGGCATGGCGCGGTCGACGCCGCCCACCCCGCCCACGGCCAGCGCGCAGGAATGGCCCTCGGAGTGGGACGGTGCGGCGCTGCGGCCGCTCGCGCTGGGCGAGGTCGAGCAGCGTTTCGCGGCCCACTTCCCCGGCGCCATCGCGCGCCTGACCGATGGCGAGCGCATGTTCGTGATGCGGCAGGTGGACCGGCCCACCCGCATGCTGCATCCGGCGGCCGACTGCTACCGCGCCCTGGGCTACCGCATCGTGCAGGCCCGGCTCGAGGAGGACGCCCGCGCGCGGCTGTGGCGCTGTTTCAACGCCGAGCGCGGCGGGCAGGTCAAACTGCGGGTGTGCGAACGCATCGTGGACGCCCGGGGCAACGCTTTCACCGACACTTCGGCCTGGTACTGGGCCGGCGCGAGCGGGCGCTCTGCGGGGCCGTGGCAGGCGGTGACGGTGGCCACGCGGTTGTGAGGCGCCAGGGCCGGTCTTCGCCCAGCCCGCCCTGCGAGGGGGCAAGACCACTTGGGGCGGCCCGGCGCTTTTCGATGCGCGCCGCCACGGAACGAAGGAACGCGAGACAGTGCGCAGTGGGAGCCTTGTGAAGAAGACCTTGCGAGTGGTGGTGTACGGGCTGCTGGCCCTGGTGGTCACGGGCCTGGTGGCGCTCGCGCTGATCGCGAAGATCGCGCTGGCGCCAGCCAAGGGCGAGTGGGCGGCGGAGCTGCCGATCGGCCCGCTCAAGCTGGAGGTGGGCGTGCCCACGCTGGTGCGGCTGGCCACCTCGCCCTGGTTCGGGCCGCACCTGGACGGCCGCCGGCTCGACACCCGCTTCGGCCCGGTGCAGCTGGCCTGGAACGAGTCGGGGCAGCAACTCGAGGCCCGCTGCGCCCCGTGCAGCGCCGTGGTGGCTGCGCTGGGCGCCAAGCCGGTGCGCCTGGACGACCTGCGGGTCACGGTGCGCCGCGACGCCGACCGCCTGGCCGGCGAGGTGTCGGCCACGCCGCCGGCCGCTGCCGGCGCGCCCGGCCGACCCCCGGCGCTCACCGGGCGCTGGGACGGCAAGCTCAGCCAGCGCGACCTGCAGGTCAACGTCGACATGGCCGACGCCCCCGTCGCCCAGTGGTACGCCGTGCTGGTGCCCGACATGCCCGAGCTGCAGCGCGCGCAGATCGGCGGCACGCTGGGCCTGCGCGGCCAGTTCACCCAGCCCGGCGGCAGCTTCGGCCTGCAGCCCCGCGTGGCGCAGTTCACCGTGGCCGGCCTGGGCACCGAAACCATGCTCGGCGCGCGCACCGCCTGCGGGCCGCCCGCGCGCCTGACGGCCGACAGCTGGCTGGCCCGCGCCGTCATCGCGGCCGAGGACCAGCGCTTCTTCCAGCATCCCGGCTACGACCTGGTCGAACTCTCGGCCGCGCTCGACAGCAACCAGAAGAAAGGCGGCATCGACCGCGGCGGCAGCACGCTCACCCAGCAGCTGGCCAAGATGCTGGTGACCGGCAGCGAGCGCAGCCTGGAGCGCAAGCTGCGCGAGATGCTCTACGCGGTGGAGATGGAACAGACGCTGGGCAAGGCCCGCATCCTGCAGCTGTACCTGGACAACGCGCCCTGGGGCAAGGTGTGCGGCGCCGAGGCCGCCGCGAAGCACTACTTCAAGCGCAGCGCCGCGCGGCTGGAGCCGGCGCAGGCGGTGTGGCTGGCTTCGATGCTGCACGCCCCCGGTCTGGCGGCCGAACGCTGGGCGCGCGAGGGCAGCCTCGACCCTCAGCGCGTGAAGTGGGTGGCCGAGGGCATCCGGGGCATCTCGCGCGCGCAGCGCGAAGCGCTGCTGCGCAACGTCGAGAAGGCGCGCTATGCGCCGCCAGCCGACTGAGCTGCTCCTGATTCGATAGCGGCCGGCGCAGGCGAGGCGCGCGCCGGGGCCCACCGAAAGCGTGCGGACCGGCGCCAGCGCCATTCGCGATCAGTGCCCCACCGTGGTGCATTCGCACCGCAGGCACCCGGTCGGGGCGCTGGCATCCATCTTGCGAAACGCCGGGCATGGATGCCATCGCCGTGCCCGAGCCCGCCGCCGTCGAGATCGTTGCGCTGACCAAGCGCTATGCACCCGGCACGCCGGCGGCGGTGGACGCCATCGACCTGCGCATCGCGGCCGGCAGCTACTGCTGCCTGCTGGGGCCCTCGGGCTGCGGCAAGAGCACCACGCTGCGCATGGTCGCGGGGCACGAGTCGGTGACCAGCGGCGACATCCTGCAGGGCAACCGCAACATCACCAACCTGCCCGCCGCCGAGCGCGGCACGGCCATGATGTTCCAGAGCTTCGCGCTCTTCCCGCACCTCTCGGCCCTCGACAACGTGGCCTTCAGCCTGAAGATGAAGGGCATGGCCAAGGCCGAGCGCCACCGGCGCGCGCAGGACCTGCTCGACCGCGTGGCCATGGGCCACCTGGCGCAGCGCAAGCCCGGCGAACTCTCGGGCGGCCAGCAGCAGCGGGTGGCGCTGGCGCGCGCCCTGATCACGCAGCCGCGCGTGCTGCTGCTCGACGAGCCGCTCTCCGCCCTCGACCCCTTCCTGCGCATCCAGATGCGCGCCGAGCTGCGCCGCTGGCAGAAGGAGCTGGGCCTGACCTTCGTCCACGTCACGCATTCGCAGGAAGAGGCGATGGCGCTGGCCGACACCATGGTGGTGATGAACCACGGCCTGATCGAGCAGGTCGGCTCGCCGCACCAGGTCTACAACCACCCGGCCAGCGAATTCGTGGCGCGCTTCATGGGCGGGCACAACGTGCTCTTCACGCCCGCCGGGCCGATCGCGGTGCGCAACGACCACATGCAGGTCGCGCCGGCCGACAGCACGCCGTCCGGCCTGCTGGCCACGGTCACCGATGTCGAGTACCAGGGCACCTACGTGCTGCTGGGCCTGCGCCTGGCCGAGGCGCCCGAGGGCAAGGCCGGCGTGTCGGTGCAGCTGGCCGAAGCGGCCTTCGATGCCGTGCCCTATGCCGTGGGCGACGCCGTCCGCCTGACCTGGGCCGACGCCCATGCGCGCCCCCTGGGCCCCGGCGCCGTGCGGCCGGCCGAGCGCCACCCCGAGCCACCCCCCGCCGTCGACCCCGCCACCGCACCCGACGCCGCCGCGCTGCCGGCCGTGGCCTTCTGACGTCTTCCCCGCTTTTCCTTTTTGCAACCGCCATCACCGAAAGAGGCAACACCGATGTCCGCATCCAACGACGACAACCGCAGCTCCTCCTCCTCCCTGAAGCGCCGCACCCTGCTGCAGGGCACGGCCGGCATCCTGGCCACGGGCATCGCGCCCTTCGTCCATGCTCAGGAAAAAGTCGTGCTGCGCTACCTGGGCACGGCGGTGAACCAGGACAAGGCCATCGCCGAGAAGTTCAAGGCCGACACCGGCATCGAGATCCAGTACGTGGCCGTCACCACCGACGACGTGACCAAGCGCGCCGTCACCGCGCCCAACAGCTTCGACCTGATCGACACCGAGTACTTCTCGCTCAAGAAGATCGTGCCCACGGGCAATCTGAAGGGCATCGACACCAAGAAGATCAAGAACGCCGACAAGATCACGCCCCTGTTCACCAAGGGCGAAGTGGGCGGCAAGGCCGTGGGCGACCAGGGCACCGCCCCCAAGAAGGTGATCTTCCTGGAGGGCGAGAAGAGCAAGAAGTTCTCGGCCACGCCCACGCAGTTCATGTCGCTGATCCCCACCGTGTACAACGCCGACACGCTGGGCATCCGCCCCGACCTGATCAAGCGCCCGATCTCCTCCTGGGCCGAGCTGCTCAACCCCGAGTTCAAGGGCAAGGCCGCGATCCTGAACATCCCCTCCATCGGCATCATGGACGCGGCGATGGTGGTGGAGGCCAAGGGCCTGCACAAGTACAAGGACAAGGGCAACATGACGAAGGCCGAGATCGACCTGACGATCAAGACCCTTATCGAAGCCAAGAAGGCCGGCCAGTTCCGCGCGCTGTGGAAGGACTTCAACGAGAGCGTGAACCTCATGGCCTCGGGCGAGGTCGTGATCCAGTCGATGTGGTCGCCTGCCGTCACGGCCGTGCGCACCAAGGGCATCGACTGCACCTTCCAGCCGCTCAAGGAAGGCTACCGCGCCTGGGCCGCCGGCTTCGGCCTGCCGGCCACGCTGTCGGGCAAGAAGCTCGACGGCGCCTACGAGTTCATCAACTGGTTCCTCGACGGCTGGGCCGGCGCGTACCTGAACCGCCAGGGCTACTACAGCGCCGTGCTGGAGACGGCCAAGGCGAAGATGGAACCGTACGAGTGGGCCTACTGGATGGAAGGCAAGCCCGCCACGCAGGACATCAAGAGCCCGAACGGCGACCTGCTGGCCAAGACCGGCGCCGTGCGCGACGGCGGCAGCTACGAGCAGCGCATGGGCGGCATCGCCTGCTGGAACGCGGTCATGGACGAGAACGAGTACATGGTCCGCAAGTGGAACGAGTTCGTGGCGGCCTGAAAGCGGATGCGGACTTCTGGACGCAGAGGACGCGAAGGTTTCGCAGAGGACGCAAAAGAAGACCGTAAAGATGGTTTCTCTGTCTCTTCTGCGTCCTCTGCGTTACTTTGGTTTTCCTTCTGCGTCCGGTAGTCCGATTTCTTTCTGCCCGACCTCATGACCGCCACCGCCACCCACGCCGCCGCCCGGCCGCTGCACACCATCGCTGCGTGGTGGCAGGCGGCGCCGTTCGCGCTGGTGTTCCTGCTGTTCTTCATCGTCCCGCTGCTGCTGATCGGCATGGTCAGCCTGTGGGACTTCAACGAGTACGAGCTGATCCCGGCCGTCTCGCTGCGCAACTACCTGTCGATCTTCGAGGGCTGCTCGCACCTCACCGACAACGGCGACTTCTGCGTCACGCTGTCGACGTACCTCTCCACGCTCAAGTTCTGCTTGCTGGTCTGGGCCATCACGCTGGTGCTGGGCTTCGCGGTGGCGTACTTCCTGGCCTTCCACGTGCGCTCCTCGGGCATGCAGACGGCGCTGTTCGTGCTGTGCACCGTGCCCTTTTGGACCTCGAACGTCATCCGCATGATCTCGTGGGTGCCGCTGCTCGGGCGCAACGGCCTGGTGAACCAGACGCTCATGGGCATCGGCCTGGTCAACGAGCCGGTCGAGTGGCTGCTGTTCTCGGATTTCTCGGTGGTGCTGGCCTTCGTGCACCTGTACACGATGTTCATGATCGTGCCGATCTTCAACTCGATGATGCGCATCGACCGCAGCCTGCTCGAAGCCGCGACCGACGCCGGTGCCAGCGGCTGGCAGACGCTGTGGAACGTGATCGTGCCGCTCACCAAGACCGGCATCATCATCGGTTCGATCTTCGTCATCACCATCGTCATGGGCGACTTCGTGACCATCGGCGTCATGGGCGGCCAGCAGATCGCCTCGGTCGGCAAGATCATCCAGGTGCAGACCAGCTACCTGCAGTTCCCCCTGGCCGCCGCCAACGCCGTGATCCTGCTGGCGGTCGTGCTCATGATCATCTACGGGCTCACGCGGCTCGTCGACATCCGCAAGGAGCTGTGATGCGAAATCGGGAACGGACTTCCGGACGCAGAGGACGCAAAGGTTTCGCAGAGGTCGCAAAAGAAGACCTTCGAGAAATGATTCTTCTGTCTCTTCTGCGTCCTCTGCGTCACTTTGGTATTTCTTCTGCGTCCGGAAGTCCGAATCCATGACTCCTCGCCTCGCCGACAAACGCAGTCCCGGCTTCTGGCCGCTGGCGATCGTGTTCGCGCTGTTCGTGGTGTTCATGTACGGGCCGATGTTCACGATCTTCGTGCTGAGCTTCCAGGGGCCGGAGGGCGGCCTCACCTTTCCGATGCGCGGGGTGTCGCTGCACTGGTTCCACAAGCTGGCCGAAGGGCTGGGCACGGTGGACATCGGCGCGGCGTTCCGGCGCTCTCTGATGCTGGGCGCGGTGGTGATGGGCTTCACCGTCGTGCTGTCGGTGCTGGCGGGCCTGGCCTTTCGCAAGCGGCTCAAGGGCGGCGATGCGCTGTTCTACATCGCCGTGGCCAGCCTCATCATGCCGTCGATCATCGTGTCGCTGGGCATCGGGCTGCAGTTCCGCCTGCTCGACACCGGCATCAAGTCGGCCCTCACGGCGATGGGCGCCGAAGGCACGCTGGAGAACTACGGCACCGCGCTGGGCCTGCTCACCTCGGCGCTGGGCGCCCACCTCACCTGGACGCTGCCCTTCGGGCTGCTGATCATGTTCGCCGTGTTCAACCGCTTCAACCCGGCCTACGAGGAAGCCGCGCGCGACCTCGGCGCGACGCCCTGGCAGAGCTTCCGGCACGTGGTGCTGCCGCTGATCGGCCCGTCGGTGATCGGCATCGGCATGTTCGGCTTCACCCTCAGCTGGGACGAGATCGCACGCACCTCACAGGCCATCGGTGACGTCAACACCCTGCCGCTCGAACTGCAGGGCCTCACCTCCACCGTGACCACGCCCTCGATCTACGCGCTGGGCACGGTCACCACCATCGTGTCCTTCGCGGTGATGGGCGTGGCGCTGGGCAGCGCCGCGCTGCTGGGGCGCCGCGCCTCGAAGCAGCGCGGGGGCTGAGTTGAAGAAATGCGGGCAGCCGAACGCAGAGGGCGCAGAGATCTCGCAGAGGGCGCGGAAGGTACACGGAAATCCTTGATGGCTTTCTTCTGCGCCCTCTGCGAATCCTTTGCGCCCTCTGCGTTCGGCTGCCCGGCTTCGGCTCACCATCTCGTGGCGCCATTCAGACCGAGGCGCTGACATGCCCACGTTGCTGGTCATCAACCCCAACACCTCGACCAGCGTCAGTGCGCTGTTGCAGCAGCATGTGAGCGCCGCGGTGGGCGGCGGCGTGGACGTGCACACCCTCACCGCGCGATTTGGCGCGCCGTACATCGCTTCCGAAGCCAGCTATGCGCTCGCACAGCACGCGGTGCTCGACGCCTGGGCCGTCGCCCGGGCGCAGGGGCTCTCGCCGGACGCGGTGCTCGTGGGCTGCTTCGGGGACCCGGGGCTGTTCGCGCTGCGTGAAGGCGCGGGCGTGCCCGTGAGCGGGTTGGCGGAAGCCTCGTTCCTGGCCGCCGCGCGCCACGGGCGCTACGCCATCGTCACCGGCGGCGAGCGCTGGAAGCCGATGCTGGAACGGCTGGCGCATGCACTGGGACAGGGTTCCGCGTTGGCCGGTGTGCACACCGTCGCGCCGTCGGGCGCGCAATTGGCGGCCGACCCGGCCGGTGCGCGGCTCCTGCTTGCGCAGGCCTGCCGTGAGGCCGTCGAACGCTTTGGCGCCGACGCCGTGATCCTTGGTGGCGCGGGCCTGGCCGGCATGGGCGCGGACATCGCGCCGCAGTTGCAAGTGCCGCTGATCGATAGTGTGGACGCTGGCGCGCGATGGGCGCGCAGCACGATGGCCCACTCGCCGCGCACGGCATCGAGTGCCGGGTTCGGCGTGCCGTGGCAGAACGTGTCTTGGGAGCTGTCGGCGCTGCCCTGAGGGCCGCACGCACTGCGGAGGAAGACCGTGCAGTGCGAACGGCGTCGACGGCGGGCCGCGCTCGACCTTACTTCGGCGTGCCGCCCTGCATGGGCTTGGGCTTGCCCGGCCGGCGCGTGTCGCGCGTCTCGGCGCGGCGCTCGCCCGCGACCGCGGCCCGGTCGGTGCCGATGGCGCCGCCTTCGGGCGTACGGGGTTCGTCGCCTGCGGGCGGACGCACCTGGCCCTGCGGACGTGCGGCCTTGCGGGCTTCGGCGGCGCTCTCGGTGCGGCCGCCGGCGATGCCGGGGGTGTTGGGCGGCACGGCCGCGCCGGGTGGGTTCGATTGCGCGTAGGCGCCGGCGGCGACGCACAAGGTGCCCACGAGGGCGAGCAGGCGATGGGATTGCATGGGGGGCTCCGATGGACGCGCCGCCAACCGCGGCGGCGCTTGGGACGTACCTTGACACGCCCTGCAGCCCGCGACGTAGGACGGCGCGCCCGGCGCGTTGCAGCGCAGTTCCCACTCCCATGCGGGAGGTCGGCGCCCATGCGCCGCGCCTGTCGGCCGGGAGGCATGCCATGGCGGCATGCGCGCCGTCACGCCGTGCACGACCCGGGTCGTCACAGTGCTCGGCATGCAGCAACCCACCATCCGCAAGGGCCAGGCGCCCGGCCACCTCGAGCGCAACGAATTCCGGCTGCGCTTCATGCAGCCCTTCCAGGACCCTGCCTTCGGCACCGAGTCCGATGCACTGGCGCGGCTCGAGGCCATCGCGTGGGACGCCTATGACGAAGGCCGCAAGTCGCCCGTCACGCGCCAAGCCGGGCCGGGCTATGACGATCCCGACTACGAGCTGTCGGTCGACTGGCTGGAGGCCAAGGCCCGGCTCGATGCCGCCCAGGATGCGTGGGGCCGGCCCGAGACGCGCTCTCGCGTGCTGCTGGTCAACGGCTCGCCGCGCAACGATGGCACCTGCCCGGGCGAGGTGTCGAAGACCTGGCGCATGGCGCACATGGCGCAGCAGGTCCTGGAGTCGGCGGGCATCGACGTCGACCTGCTCGACCTCAGCCTGGTGACCTCCGAGTACGGCCGCCAGATCCACCCCTGCAAGGGTTGCGTCTCCACCGCGATGCCGCTGTGCCATTGGCCCTGCAGCTGCTACCCCAACCATTCGCTGCGGCAGACCGGCGACTGGATGAACGAAATCTACGAACGCTGGGTCGCGGCCCACGGCGTGATCGTGCTCACGCCCACCCACTGGTACCAGGCCACCAGCCCGCTCAAGCTGATGATCGACCGCCTGGTGTGCGCCGACGGCGGCAACCCCGACCCGACCAGCACCCACGGCAAGAAGGCCGAGGAGGCCAAGGCGCTGGAGCTCGCGGGCTGGGACTTCCCCAAGCACCTCGACGGCCGCGTGTACGGCGTGGTCGTGCACGGCGACGTGGCCGGCATCGAGAGCCTGCGCCGCAACCTCTGCGACTGGCTCGACTGGATGGGCCTCGTCGATGCCGGCCAGCAGGCGCGGCTGGACCGCTACCTGGGCTACTACGAGCCCTACGCGACCAGCCACGACACCCTCGATGCCGACGAGGCGCTGCAGCAGGAGGTGCGCAACGTGGCACAGGCCGTGGCCAACGCCGTGGGGGAACTGCGCGCCGGCCGCCTGAGCGTGCCCGACCGCAGCCTGAAGCGTCCCCGGCCCAAGTGAGCCGCGCCCGCCGCGCGCATTCACGGCATCTTTACCTTCGATCACGCCGCGTTGACCCGGTCCTCACGGCCGGGACACTCCTGCCTTCCACACTTCGTCTCACCTGCTGCACTCTTCATCGCGGCAGCATTTCCCGAAAGGAAGGACTCGCATGATCTCTCTTCGCCAACGGATGGTCTGGGCCGGTGTGCTGGCCTCTGCCGCTTTCGCAGCGTCCGCACAGACGCCGCCTCCCTCCAACGTGCCGCTGTCGGCCACCCAGGCCCAATCTGCGGCCACCCCCGCGGACGCCAAGCCGCGCGTCGAGCGCAAGAAGGACGTCGCCCAGCGCTTCGAGCGCATGCAGCAGCACCGTGCCCAGCGCCTGGCGGCCTTGAAGGACAAGCTGCAGCTCAGCGCGCAGCAGCAGGGCGCCTGGACCAGCTACACGACGGCGCTGCAGCCGCCGGCCATGCCCAAGCCCGAAGACCGCGCGGCGCGCCGCGCCGAATTCGAGAAGCTCACGACGCCCGAGCGCATCGATCGCATGCAGGCCCGTCAGGCCGAACGCAGTGCGATGTTCGCCAAGCGTGCCGACGCCACCAAGGCCTTCTACGCGCAGCTCACGCCTGCGCAGCAGAAGACCTTCGATGCCGAGAGCATGCGCATGGGCCCGCGCGGCCACGGCCCGCACGGCCATCGCCCGCATGGCGATGCCCAGGCACCGGCCAAGGGCTGAGGGCTGACCTCGCCGATCGGCCGACGCGCGCGGCCGGTCGTTGACAAAAAGCCCGCTGCGCTTCGTGCGCAGCGGGCTTTTTTTCATCTGGATGCGGCCAGCGCGGCCGCATCATTTCACTTGGGCGTGCCGGTCGAGTCGATCGGGTTCGTCGCCACGGCGGGGCGCTCACCCGTGTAGCCGAAGGGGCGCGGCTGCTGCAGCGTTTCCTGGCGCACTTCGGCGCGCGTGCGCTCGCCGACCTGCGGCGTCGCGTTGGGCTGGTTGTTGCGCATGGTGCTCGCTTCGCCGGCCGGCGTGTTCGTGTTGGACTGGTTGTGGTTGTTCCACACCGCGCCCATGCGCACGCCATCGCGCGAATTGGGTTGGCTGTAGTCGGGGCGCTGCGGGGGGTTGGGCACGCCCGACGGCGTCATCGTGCTGGCCTGGCCGGCCACACTGGGTTCGGTGGCGGGCACCGAGGTGGTCTGGGCGCTGGCGGCCGATGCGGCGAGCAGGCCGGCGGCGACGAGGGTGCAAAGGGTGCTGGGCTTCATGCGAGGCTCCTGTGATCCAGTGAGTTGGGACGAAAGTGCCGCCCTTGGCGTGGGCCGCGGCACCGAACAGAACTTCAAGTTAGGAGGCAGTCCCATGCGCGCCTGTCGGGACGCGCGGCGCGCCGCTGTAGGAGTGCCACGCACGCGCCCTGGCGGCACCCGCGAATTTCGGACGGCAAGACGCTGACGCCTTCCTACAGCCGCGCCAAGGTCCGCCCCGTACAAACCTGGGGTGGCACTCCTTTCCGAACCCCATCTGCCCTTGGCCGCGGCCACCGCACCGAAATCGCTGAAGGTGATGACGGTGAACACCCACAAGGGCTTCACGGCGCTCAACCGCAAGTTCATCCTGCCCGAGCTGCGCGATGCCGTGCGCACGGTGGGCGCCGACGTCGTGTTCCTGCAGGAGGTGCTGGGAACGCATTCGCGGCATCAGAAGAAGGTGGACAACTGGCCGGAGGCGCCGCACTACGAATTCCTGGCCGACACCATGTGGCCGCAGTTCGCCTATGGGCGCAACGCGGTGTACCCACGCGGCCACCACGGCAATGCGGTGCTGTCGAAATTTCCCATCGTGCACCACCGCAACCACGACGTGTCGGTGGCCGGCCCCGAGAAGCGCGGCCTGCTGCACTGCGCGCTGCGGCTGCCGGGCCGCACGGTCGACGTGCACGTGATCTGCGCGCACCTCGGCCTGGCCGAGGCACACCGCCAGCAGCAGCTCGAACTGCTGTGCCACATCGTGCGCGACGAGGTGCCGGCCGATGCGCCGCTGGTGGTGGCCGGCGACTTCAACGACTGGCGCAGCCGCGCCCACGAGGTGCTCGAGCAGGGCGCTGGCCTGCGCGAAGTCTTCAAGCACGCCAACGGCCGCGCCGCGAAGACCTTCCCCTCGCGCTTTCCGATGTTGCCGCTGGACCGCATCTACGTGCGCAATGCCGGGGCCCACGCGCCCGTGGTGCTGCCGCGCCAACCCTGGTCGCACCTTTCGGACCACGCGCCACTGGTGGCGGAGATCGACCTGTGAACAACACGACGGGAGCACGCCCATGAGCGGACGCCGCTGGTACGCCGGCAACCAAGTCAACCTGCTGGAGAACGGCGAAGCCTTCTTCCCGCGCGTGTTCGAGGCCATCCGCGCCGCCGAGCGCGAGGTGATCGTCGAGACCTTCATCCTGTTCGAGGACAAGGTCGGCCAAGGGCTGCACGCGGCGCTGTGCGAGGCCGCGCGCCGCGGCGTCAAGGTCGACCTGATGATCGACGGCTTCGGCTCGCCCGACCTGTCGGCCGCCTTCCTCGACAGCCTGGGGCAGGCGGGCGTGCGCGTGCGGGTGTTCGACCCGGGCTCGCGCTTCCTGGGCCAGCGGCTCAACGTCTTCCGGCGGATGCACCGCAAGATCGTCGTCATCGATGGCCTGCGCGCCTTCGTCGGCGGCATCAACTACTCGGCCGACCACGTGATGGACTTCGGCCCCAAGGCCAAGCAGGACTATGCGGTGGAGCTCACCGGCCCGGTCGTGAGCGAGATCCATCGCTTCGTGCTGCACGCGATCGCGGTCGGCGGCAAGGGCGCGGGCTGGTTCCGGCGGCGCCTGCGTCGCACGGCCGACGTGGAGAACGTGCCCACGGGCGAGGCTGAGGTGATGTTCGTCACGCGCGACAACCGCCGCCACACGACCGACATCGAACGCCACTACCGTGCCGCCATCCGCACCGCGCGGCACCGCATCGTCATCGCCAACGCGTATTTCTTCCCCGGCTACCGGCTCATCAAGGACCTGCGCCGCGCCGCGCGGCGCGGCGTCGACGTGCGCCTCATCCTGCAGGGCGAGCCCGACATGCCGATCGTGAAGACCGCGGCCAGCATGCTCTACCACCACCTGCTGAACGCCGGCGTGAAGATCCACGAGTACTGCGAACGCCCGCTGCACGGCAAGGTCGCCGTGGTCGACGACGTGTGGAGCACGGTCGGTTCGAGCAACCTCGATCCGCTGAGCCTGTCGCTCAACCTGGAGGCGAACGTCATCATCCGCGACCGGGACTTCAACCAGGTGCTGACCGAGCGGCTCGACCACCTGATGCGCCACAGCTGCAAGCAGATCGAGGCCGATGCGCTGGGCGAGTGGAGCGGCTGGCGCCTGGTGCGCAGCTTCTTCGTCTTCCACTTCATGCGCTGGTACCCCTCGTGGGCCGGCTGGCTGCCGCGCCATGCGCCGAGGCTCAAGCCCGCCGTGCCCACGGAGCCGCCGCGCGAGCGCGGCCACGACGGCTCCGTCGCCCAGACCGACGCCGCCTGAGGCACCCGACGCGAGCCGCCATGGCGCCCTCATCCACCGCCGCGCCGCCCAGCTCCCTGCCCCCGGGCGATGCGCGGACGCCGGTGGCGGGCGCGCATCGCCTGCAAGCCTGGCGGGGGCGGCCCTGGTGGCCCTGGGCCAAGCGGCTGGTGGTGCTGGGCTTCCTCGCCTTCGTCGCGGTGCTGCTGGTGACCCAGGCGCGCGCCATCGAATGGACGCAGGTCTTCGCCACCATGCGCGCCTACCCGCTGCGCACCCTGCTGGTCGCGGCCGGCCTGGCGGCGCTGAGCCACCTCATCTACGCCAGCTTCGACCTCATCGGCCGGCGCTACACGGGGCACCGGCTGCCGGTGCCGACGGTGATGGCGATCACCTTCGTGAGCTATGCCTTCAACCTGAACATGGGCACGATCGTCGGTGCGGTCGGCATGCGGGTGCGCCTGTACTCGCGGCTCGGCCTGGCGCCCGGGCAGATCACGCGCGTGGTGGGCATGAGCATGCTCACCAACTGGCTCGGCTACTTCCTGCTGGCCGGGCTGGCCTTTCTGCTGTGGCCGCTGGCCCTGCCCGACGACTGGCACCTGGGCCGCACCGCCTTGCGCGCTCTCGGTGCAGGCCTGGTCGCCGTCGCCGTGGCCTACCTGCTCGCGTGCGCCTTCGCGCGCCGGCGCGAATGGACGGTGCGCGGCCACGAGATTGCACTGCCCAGCCTGCGGGTGGCCTTCGTGCAGCTGGGGCTGTCGTGCGCCAACTGGGGCGTGATGGGACTCGCGATGTTCGTGCTGCTGCAGGAGCGTGTGCCTTACCCCATGGCGCTGGGCGTGTTGCTGATCGGCGCGGTCGCCGGCCTCATGTCGCGCGTGCCGGCCGGGCTGGGCGTGCTGGAGGCGGTGTTCGTCGCCCTGCTGGCGCCGCCCCTCACCAGCACGGCGCTGATCGCGGCGGTGCTGTGCTACCGCGCCGTCTATTACTGGGCACCGCTCGCCGTCGCGGTGGTGCTCTACCTGGCCATGGAGGCGCAGGCGCGCCGCCTGGCCGCCGCCGACGCCTTGGCGTCGCATTGAGCCGGGCTCTCGCGGGCCCTTCCGAACCTTCTCAGGAGACAGACATGCACCCCCTTTCCCGCCTTCTCGCCCTCGGCCTCACCGCGGCGGCCCTCAGCGCCTGCGGCAAGAGCGGCAACAACGATGCCGCGACGCCGGCAGCCAGCCCACCGGCGGCCACGGCCCCCGGCACGTCGAGCAGCGCGCCGCATCCGAGCGAACCCACGGGCGCGGGTGCGGCGGTGCAGCCCACCACGCCGGCGCCCGCACCCGGTTCGGGCGAAGGCGCTCCCGCCTCCAGCGACCCGGCCGGCCAGTCGAAGAAGGCGCAATAGCGCGCCCGCCCGCCGATGGGCGGTGTGGCGCGCTCGGCGGAATCACTGTAAATTCATCCAGTGATTCTTCAGCGCAAGCTCGCCATCCTCGCCGACGCGGCCAAGTACGACGCCTCGTGTGCCTCCAGCGGCACCGAGAAGCGCCACTCGGTCGGCGGGCGTGGCATCGGCTCGACCGAGGGCTCGGGCATCTGCCACAGCTATGCGCCCGACGGGCGCTGCATCTCGCTGCTCAAGATCCTGCTGACCAACTTCTGCCAGTACGACTGCCTGTACTGCGTCAACCGCGTCACGAGCAACGTGCCTCGCGCACGCTTCTCGGTCGACGAGGTGGTGCAGCTCACGCTCGACTTCTACCGCCGCAACTGCATCGAGGGGCTGTTCCTCTCCAGCGGCATCATCCGCAGCCCCGACTACACGATGGAGCAGGTGGTCGAGGTCGCGCGCGTGCTGCGGGAGGAGCACGACTTCCGCGGCTACATCCACCTCAAGACCATCCCCGATGCGGCGCCCGAGCTGTTGCACAAGGCCGGCCGCTATGCCGACCGCCTGAGCATCAACGTCGAGCTGCCCACGGTGCAGGGCCTGGAGAGCCTCGCGCCCGAGAAGGACGGCGCGGCGATCCGCCGCTCGATGGCGCGGCTCACGGTGCACATCGACGAGGCCAAGGCACAGAAGGCGCAAGTCGACGCGGCGCCCACCGTGTCGCTGCCGCGCGCGCGCCCGGGCCGTGCCGCGGCCCCGCGCTTCGCCCCTGCCGGGCAGAGCACGCAGATGATCGTCGGCGCCGACGCCACCGACGATGCGGCCATCCTCGCCAGCAGCGCGCAGCTCTACGGCGCCTATCGGCTGCGTCGCGTCTACTACTCGGCCTTCAGCCCCATTCCCGACGCGTCCTCTTCGCTGCCGCTGGTGGCGCCGCCGCTGGTGCGCGAGCACCGTCTCTACCAGGCCGACTGGCTGCTGAGGTTCTACGGCTTCGAGGCCAGCGAGATCGTCGCGCCCTCGCAAGGCGGCATGCTCGCGCTCGATGTCGACCCCAAGCTGGCGTGGGCGCTGGCCCACCGCGAGCGTTTCCCGGTCGACCTCAACACCGCGCCGCGCGAACTGCTGTGGCGCGTGCCGGGCCTGGGCGTGCGCACGGTGCAGCAACTGCTGGCCACGCGCCGCGTGCGCCGGCTGCGCAGCGACGACCTCAAGCGGCTGCGCGTGCCCCTGCGCAAGGTGATGCCCTTCGTGGTGCTGGCCGACCATCGTCCGGGCCGCGTGCTGGAGGCCGAAGACCTCAAGGCGCATCTCGCGCCGCCGCCCGTGCAGCGCAGCTTGTTCGACGCCTGAGGCGCATCGCGCGCGTGCTGCTGCCCCTGCTGCACGATTTCGCTGCCCGCCCCGCGCGCCGGCCACCTACACACGCGCCCTGTCCCCGACCCTAGCTTGGGATGCATGCGCCACACCGTCACACTCAGCAGCGAAACCGACTGGCCCGGCTTTCGAAGCGAGGCGCGGCGGCTGCTGGCGCAGCTGGTGCCGCCCGAGGACGTGGCCTGGCACACGCCGGCCGGTGCAGCGGAAGACCTCTTTGCGCCCGCTGCGGGGTCGGAGCCGAAACGGCCCGCGGCTCCGGCGCATGCAGCGTCGGGCTCGATGAATTTCGTCGTGCCGCCGGCCTTCCTCACGCTGTGCGAGAAAGTGGTGCTGCACCAGGACCCGGCGCGCTTCGCGCTGCTGTATCGCCTGCTGTGGCGGCTGGTGCACGAGCGTGCGCTGCGCCACGACCCGCTGGACGCCGACCGCACCCGTGCACGGCACATGATGCAGGCCGTGCGCCGCGACCTGCACAAGATGAAGGCCTTCGTGCGCTTTCGTCCGCTGGAGCGCGACGGACAGCCGCCGCTGCACGTCGCGTGGTTCGAACCGGACCACCACATCGTCGAGGCCGTCGCCCCCTTCTTCGTGCGCCGCTTCACCGCGATGCACTGGGCCATCCTCACGCCCGAGCGCTCGGTGCAGTGGACGCCGGCGCAGGCCGACCCGGCCGTCGCCGCCACCAGGACGCCGGATGCGGCGCTGCCCCCTGGCGAACTGCGCTTCGGCCCCGGCGCCGCGCGCGCCGATGCACCGCCGGCCGATGCCGGCGAAGCGCTGTGGCTCACCTACTACGCGCACATCTTCAACCCGGCGCGCCTGAAGACGGACATGATGCGCAAGGAGATGCCCGTGAAGTACTGGCACAACCTGCCCGAGGCCGCGCTCATCGCGCCCCTGACCGCGCAGGCGACCGAGCGCTCCGGCCGCATGGTCGAGGCGGCGCCCACCACGCCGGTGCGGCGCATCGCGCAGCCGGTGCTGCCGGCCCGCGCACTCGATCCGTTGCACACCGCGGCGCTGCCCGACGATCCCGAGGCCGCGCTGGCTGCGCTCAAGCGCGCCACCGAGCGCTGCCGCGAATGCCCCATCGGTGCGCATGCGACGCAGTCTGTGATGGGCGAGGGGCCGATCCATGCGGCGCTGATGGTCGTGGGCGAGCAGCCCGGCGAACAGGAAGACCTCGTCGGGCGCCCCTTCGTCGGGCCCTCCGGCCAGCTCTTCAACCGCGCGGTGGCCGAACTCGGCTGGTCGCGCGAGCACTTCTTCGTCACCAACGCGGTGAAGCACTTCAAGTTCGAACTGCGCGGCAAGCGCCGCATCCACAAGACGCCCGGCCAGCGCGAGGCCGCGGCCTGCCTGCATTGGCTGGAATCGGAGATCGCGCAGGTGCGCCCGCGCGCCTTCATCGCACTGGGCGCCACCGCGGCGCGCGCGCTGGTGGGCCGTCCGGTGGCGGTGATGGCCGAGCGTGGCCAGTGGCTCGACGGGCCCGAGGGCCGGCGCGTGCTGATCACGCTGCACCCCTCGGCCCTGCTGCGCGGCGACCCCGCGGAGCGCGAGGAGGCGTGGCGCGCTTGGCTCGACGACCTCTCGCAGGCCAGCGACATCGCCGGCCTCGAGGCGGCGCGCTGACGCCTTTCAGCTGCCGCTGATCAGTACGCGCAGCCTGCATTGCGCGGCGGGGATCGTGTTGATGGGGCCGTCGAACTGCTGAAGCATGACCCGAGTGCGCCTGAGCGTCACCAGGCGGTACCAGGCGTCGGCCGCCATGGCCCACGCCGCCTGGCTCAGAAGTGGTAGGCGTAGCGCAGGCGCACGAAATTCTCGCCCGGGTTGGGCTTCTTGATGCCGGCGTTGGAGAAGTGCTGCAGCCGCAGCGACAGCTCGTGCCGGCCGTTGGCGCCGAAACTGTAGCCCGCACCGACCGCCTCCGTGAACTGGAAGGTGGTGCTGAAGCCGCGGTCATCGGTGCGGTAGAGCCGGTCCATCACGCTCACGCCGATGCCGCCTTCGACGAACCAGGGCGAGGCGCCGCCATCGAAGCGGTAGCGCCACGTGGCGAGCACGCCGATCTGCGCGACGCTGCGGTGATCGCCGTCCAGCGGCCCGCGCCACTGGCTGGCGAAGAGGTCCCAGTAGAAGGAGCGGCCGGCGCCCTGCCAGCCCGGAACGGACCGCCAGGGCAGCATCACCCCGACGCCCGCCATGTCGCTGTTGGCGCTGCCGTGCAGCGTCTGCCCGCCTTCGACGTACACGGCCGGGGACGCGTCCGCGACGGTCTGCGCCACCGCACCGCCGCTCGCCAGCGCCAGCATGGCGGCAGCGGCCATCGTCATCCTGTTGTTGTGCATCTTGAGGAGTCCTGGCACCGTGTTTCATTCAGCTACGGTTCAGGCAGTATCTGCACGTGTCGTGCACTGCGCTGTGCGCGCAGTCGATTTCCCGGGTAGGACGCCGCCGGGTGGGGCCGATCAGCGCGCCGCGGGATGCGGCAGCGTCAATGTGATAAGGGCGATCTCGGAGGGGGCGCCGAAGCGCTTGGGCGGCCCCCAGTAGCCGGTGCCGCGGCTCACGTAGACCCACATCTGCTGCAGCCGGTGCAGGCCCGCCGTGAAGGGCTGCTGCAGCGGCACGAACAGGTTCCAGGGAAAGAACTGGCCGCCATGCGTGTGGCCCGAGAGCTGCAGCTGGAAGCCCGCCTCGGCCGCGGCCGGCGCCGTGCGCGGCTGGTGCGCGAGCAGCACCCGCGTGTGCACCAGCGGCGGCGCGTCGCGCACGGCGCGCTGCGGGTCGCTGGCGTGGGCGGCGTCGAAATGGCCGGCGGTGTAGTCGGTCACGCCAGCCACCACCAGCGCGCTCTCGAGGATCTCCTCGTCGGTCTGCGCACCATGCACGTTGCGCGTCTGCAGCACCACGTGCTCGTTGAGCAGCACGCGCAGGCCCAGGCGGCGCAGCTCGTCGATCCAGGCGTGGGCGCCGGCGTAGTACTCGTGGTTGCCGGTGACCACGAAGGTGCCGTGCCGCGCGCGCAGTTGGGCCAGCGGCGCGATGTGCTCGCGCAGTTCGGGCACCGTGCCGTCCACCAGGTCGCCGGTGATCGCCACCATGTCGGCGCCCAGGCCGTTCACCGTGTCGACGATGCGCTGAATGTAGCGCTGGCGGATCGTCGGCCCGACGTGGATGTCGCTCAGCTGCGCGATGGTGAAGCCGCGCAGCTGCGAGGGCAGGCCCTCGATCGGCACCTCGATCCGCCGCACGGCCGCGGTTCGGCGTGCGTTGAAGAAGCCGACCACCGACACCGCCGTGGCCAGCGCCACCACGCCCAGCGCGCTCAAGCCTTGCCAGCGGGGCCAGTCCAGCTTGGCGCCCAGGGCCCCGCTGCCGCCCCACGCGAGCAGCAGCCCGGCGTCGCGGGCCAGCGTCAGCAGCAGCAGCGAGGAGAACCAGCCCATCGACAGCAGGCCCAGCCATTGCAGCGCGGCAGGCCACCCCGGCTTGGGACCGCGGCGGCGCAGGAAGGGCAGCGGCATGGTGGCGGCCGACACCACGAGCAGCGCCACCACGAGCGGCCAGCCCGTCGTCACCTCCGCCAGCGCCGGCACGAGGCGCAGGCCGATGAACACGTGGAGCAACGTGGTCAGCAGGGTGAGGGGGGCGAGCGGCATGGATATGGTGATTGCTGCAGCGCAGCATACGACGATTGTCTTGTGGCTGCATGGCGCGGGAAGGCAGGCCGATGCGGCGGAAGGGGCCGCCGCTGCTATGAAAACGGTAGCAAATTGCGCAACACTGGCGCGTCCTGCAGGTCGATTCCACGGCCACGGTCGACCCGTCGGAGGACCGGTGCGCGCTGCACCGGCCGCCGGCGCATGAGGGAAATCCCCGATCGGATCGACCGGGCCGGTCCCTTCACTCGATGGCGAAGGCCAGCACCACCGCACCCAGCGCCAACACGCCGAGCCCGAGCAGGAACACGCTCTCGGCCCAGCCCTCGTAGCGCTGCGGCCGGCCGGCGCGGCGGCTGCGCATCGACATGAAGGACAGCACCGCGCTGGTGAGGAACATCAGCGCGTCGACGGCCAGCAGCTTGTCCAGCACCACGCGCGAGTGCCCGCCCTGGCGCAGGTGCCCGATCGACAGCACGGTCATGCACACGCCGATCATGGTGGCCGAGGTCGGCAGGATGTGCGCCGACAGCCCGCGCAGCGGCGCTTCGGCCGCGTGGGCGGCATCGGCATCGAGCGCCACGGCGCGCAGATGGCGTGGCGGCGCCGGCCCGTCCGGGCGTCTCGGCAGCATCGTCGGGCGCTCGGTCGGGCGCGGCGTGGGGGCCGAGGATCAGCGCGCGGCGGGCGCGGCGCCGTTGCTGGCCATGTCGGTGCCGGCCGGGAAGAGGAACAGCGCCTTGGCCGGGCCCGTGCCGTTCACGGCGATGTCCTGCTGCAGCGTCTGGCCGGCCAGCGTGGCATCGACCTGGTAGCGGCCCTTGTCGAGTCGCGCCACCATGAAGGGGCCGTGGGCGTCGACGCGGTCGAGCACCACGGCGCCGGTCTCCATATTGCGCACGGTCACGCGCACGTCGGCGGCAAAGTCGGCCTTCTGGTGGTCCTTCACCGCGAACTCGAAGCTCGCGGGCCAGCGCGGCTCGACGGTTTCCATGAGTTGGGCCTCGTCGTGGCCGATGCCGCCGCTCATGTACTCGACGCCAGCCTTCGTCATCTGGATCGGCGGGTTGTAGCTTGCGGCCTGGGCCGCAGTGCCGGCGCAAAGCGCGCCGAACAGCGCGCCGGCGCACAGCATGAGGGTGCCCAGGGCAGGGCGTGCATGGGAAAGCTTGCGAGCCATGATGGATTTCCTTTCGTTCGGTTCGGGTGGCCGGGGCGATGAACGAACAGGGCGGCGACCACGGAGGCACTGTGGCCCGCGCGCCTTAGGACTTGCTTAAAGGCGCCGCCGCGGCGCCCTCCGGCCTGGCTACTTGCCTTGCGCGAGCGCCTGGCTCGGCATGGTGGCGGCCGCCATGTCGAAGTTCGACGGCCACAGGAACAGCGCGCGGCCCGGCACGCCCAGCGCCACGTTCACCGTCTGCGTGAGCGTGAGGTTGCCCAGCGTGGCCTGCACGTCGTAGGTGCCCGGCTCCAGCCGCGCGAGCATGAAGGGGCCGCTGGCGCTGGCCTGCATCACCTCGACGCCGCTGTACTTGTCGATCACCTTCACCGCGACCGACTCCGGGAACTGCCCGCGCGGCCCGCGCGAGACGGCGAACTCGAAGGTCGCGGCCCAGCGCGGCGCCACCATCTCCATGAAGGCCACCTCGTCCTTGTTCTTGCCGCCGCACATGAACTCCACGCCCTGCGGCGCCATCTGGATCGGCGGGTTCGTCGGCACCGCGTGCGCGGCGGACGACAGGCCCAGGGCGGCGGCACCCAGCACCAGGGCGGCGGCAGGGCAGGACAGGCGGAACGGCTTCATGGCGATGGACATCCTCAGGTCGGAAGGCGGGGCACGAATGCGCCGCCGCCGATTCTGTTTAGCAAGAGTCGGGCGCGCCCTAGCGTTTACGCGAATGCTCTGTTTTTCATAGCTGCCTGTGCCCATGGGCTGGGCGTTGGCGCCTTCTTGTCACAAGAAGTTGACGAATCCGCTGGGGCGCTCCGACGGGGCGCGGTGCGTCCATGCGCAGGCACGCCGGCGGTGCATCGCGGCCAGGGTGCCCGCCGACAGCGCGCGGCGTGCGCTTGCGCGAGCATCGGGCCCATGAAGATCGCGACCTTCAATGTCAACGGCGTGAACGGCCGCCTGCCGAGGGTGCTCGAGTGGCTGGATTCGGCGCAGCCCGACGTCGCCTGCCTGCAGGAACTCAAGTCGCCCGATGCGCGCTTTCCGGCCGCCGCCTTCGCCGAGGCGGGCTACGGCGCCCTCTTCCACGGGCAGCCCAGCTGGAACGGCGTGGCCATCCTCGCGCGCGGCCAGGTGCCGCTGGAGACCGGGCGTGGCCTGCCCGATGCGCCGCCCGGCGACACGCAGGCGCGCTACCTCGAGGCGGTGGTCGACGGCGTGGTCGTCGGCTGTCTCTACCTGCCGAACGGCAACCCCCAGCCGGGGCCGAAGTTCGACTACAAGCTCGCCTGGTTCGAGCGCTTCAATGCGCATGCGAAGCGCCTGCTGGCGAGCGGGCTGCCCACCGTGCTGGCGGGCGACTTCAACGTCGTGCCCACCGATCTGGACATCTACAACCCCGCCTCGTGGCAGGACGATGCGCTGCTGCAGCCCGAGAGCCGCGCCGCCTGGCAGCGCCTGCTCGCTCAGGGCTGGACCGACGCCCTCCGCGCCTTGCACCCCGACGAGCGCATCTACACCTTCTGGGACTACTGGCGCCAGCGCTGGCCGCGCAACGCGGGCCTGCGCATCGACCACCTGCTGCTCAGCCCCGACCTGCTGCCCGCGCTGCGCGCCGCCGGGGTCGACCGCGAGGTGCGCGGCCAGCCGGGCGCCAGCGACCATGCGCCGGCCTGGGTCGAACTCGCGCTGCCCCGCGCCTGAGGTCGCGCCGGCCGGCGCGGCGGACTACGGCGGCATGCGGCCCGAGGCCTCGCGACGTGCCACCGGCTTGCGGAAGAATCGAGTATCCGCAGGCAGCGCCGGCCGACCGAGCCGGGGCGCCTCGCGACCTCACGAAGAAGAGATGCCCATGAATCCCTTGCAAGACCCCGTTGACCTGGCCGACCCCAGCGTGCCCGCCGCAGTCCCCCGCAAACCCTGGCTGCAGGCCTTGAAAGAGGCCGATGCGCAGCGCCCCGACTTTCCCGGCGAACACGCCATCGTGCTGGGCCTCGGCGTCCTGCTGCTCCTGTCCTCGGGCCGCAGCCGCTCCGTCATCGGCAAGCTGGCCAAGGCCGCAGCCGGCGGCGCGCTCGTCGGCCGCGCGGCCAGCGGCACCGGTGGCGTGGCGCGCGTGGCGCAGGCCATTGCCACCTTCACGAACAAGTTGCCACTGCGCTGAGCGCCAGCCGCGGCGGGCGAAAGTGCGCGGTCCGAGATCGTCATCCGCGTGACGAGCAGGACGTCGTCGCCGTACCGGCAGGCCGGCGCAGGCTGATCGTGCCTTTCGTTTCCGGGACCGCGTTCCCACAAAGAAAAAGCCCGTCACCGAGGCGGTGACGGGCTTGGCGCATTGCACGTGCACGGCCAGGCCGTGTTGTGCGGAGCGCTCGATCAGAACAGCTCGGGCGAGCGTGCGGCGGCGCGGGCTTCGGCACGCACTTCAGCGCGATCGCGCTGGCCGGCCAGGGCCAGCACGCCTTGCTGTGCGCCGTCGCCGTAGATGTTGCCGGCGCGGGCGGTGGCGACCGCTTCGTTGCGCAGGTCGGCACGGGCCAGCGCCGAGGTGCGGGCCGGCGTCACGCCGGCTTGCGCCACGTCGCCGTACACGTTGCCGGCACGGGCGATCTGCGCGCCTTCGGCGGCCACTTCGGCACGCGAGCGCACCGAGTTCACCGTTTGCACGCCCTGGTAGGTTTCGGCCGAGGCGCTGGCCACGCCGAGCACCGAGAGAACGATCGCGCCGAGGATTTGAGAGGTCTTCATGACAGTTTTTCCTTCGAAGTCAGTGGATGAATTTCGAACCGGTATCGGGGGGCGCCGTCCTGGCCGAATCGTCTTCGGCTGGGGCGGCCACCGCAGCGGGCCTGGCTCACCCAGAGCAACCGTCGAACCTGTTGGTTGTTGTCGGCTGCTGCTCTGTTGGAATGAATTGTGCGCCGCAAACTAAGTAAAAACCCGCATGCCTGCGAGCCAGTGCGTTCACGGGATCGAAACAATCATGGCGTTACGGCTGACATGAACGCCTCTGGCGCGGCAGCCTGAAAGCGGGCGTCGACGTCTCGACCAGACGTTTACCCCAAAAAAACGCCACCCATTGGGTGGCGTTGTGGCGTCGACCGCGACCGCCGCTGACGCTCACACGTCGATGTTCGCCGCCCGCAGCGCATTCGTCTCGATGAACTCCCGCCGCGGCTCGACCTCATCGCCCATGAGCATGGTGAACACGCGGTCGGCCTCGATGGCGTCGTCGATCTGCACACGCAGAAGCCGGCGCACCTCGGGGTCCATGGTCGTTTCCCAGAGCTGCTCTGGGTTCATCTCGCCCAGGCCCTTGTAGCGCTGGCGGGCGGTGGTGCGCTCGGCTTCGGACAGCAGCCACAGCATGGCGCTGCGGAAGTCGGCGGCCTTCTCTTCCTTGGCCTTGTCGCCCTCGCCGCGCTTGACGGTGGCGCCCTCGCCCAGCAGGCCGCGGAAGGTGTGGGCCGCCTCGGCCAGGGCCGCATAGTCCGCACCATGGACGAAGTCCTGCGTGATGACGCTGGACTTGATGTTGCCGTGGTGGCGGCGGCTGATGCGCAGGATGGGCTTGTCGGAGCGGGTGTCGAACTCGCTCGCCACCTCGGCCGGCGCGCCGTTGGTCGTCAGCTCGCGCAGCTTGGCCTGCAGAGCCACGGCCGAGGCCTCGGCCGCAGCCGTGGTGTCGAGGTCGAGCGACACGCCGTCGGCAATGGCGCGCAACGCCTCGGCATCCATGAATACGCCCAAGCGGGCGATCACGGCCTCGGCCAGCTGGTGCTTGCGCGCCAGCTCGTCGAGGGTTTCGCCGCTGAGCGTCTGCGGGTGGGCGCCGCCGGTGCTCACGCTGGCGTCCTTGAGCGCCACGCGCAGCAAAAAGGCATCGAGCGCGGGGCCGTCCTTGAGGTACTGCTCCTCCTTGCCGACCTTGACCTTGTACAGCGGCGGCTGCGCGATGTAGATGTGGCCGCGCTCCACCAGCTCGGGCATCTGGCGGTAGAAGAAGGTCAGCAGCAACGTGCGGATGTGGGCGCCGTCGACGTCGGCGTCGGTCATGATGATGATGCGGTGGTAGCGCAGCTTGGCGACGTTGAAGTCGTCGGCGCCATTGCCGCCCGTGACGCCCGCGTTGCCGATGCCGGTGCCCAAGGCGGTGATGAGCGTGACGATCTCGTTGCTGGTCAGCAGCTTCTCGTAGCGCGCCTTCTCGACGTTGAGGATCTTGCCGCGCAGCGGCAGGATCGCCTGGAACTTGCGGTCGCGCCCCTGCTTGGCGGAACCGCCGGCGGAGTCGCCCTCCACCAGGTAGATCTCGCACAGGGCGGGGTCCTTCTCCTGGCAGTCGGCCAGCTTGCCGGGCAGGCCCATGCCGTCGAGCACGCCCTTGCGGCGCGTCATCTCGCGGGCCTTGCGCGCGGCCTCGCGGGCGCGGGCGGCCTCGACGATCTTGCCGCAGATGATCTTGGCGTCCTGCGGGCGCTCCTGCAGGTAGTCGCCCAGCAGGCGGCCGACGATGTCCTCGACCGGCGCGCGCACCTCGCTGGAGACGAGCTTGTCCTTGGTCTGGCTCGAGAACTTGGGCTCGGGCACCTTCACGCTCAGCACGCAGGTCAGGCCTTCGCGCATGTCGTCGCCGGTGACCTCGACCTTGGCCTTCTTGGCCAGCTCGTTCTCTTCGATGTACTTGTTGATGACGCGGGTCATCGCCGCCCGCAGACCCGTCAGGTGGGTGCCGCCGTCGCGCTGCGGGATGTTGTTGGTGAAGCACAGCACGCTCTCGTTGTAGCTGCTGTTCCACTGCATCGACACCTCGACGCCGATGTGCGTGCCGGGGATGCCGCCGTAGGTGTCGGCCGGCTTCTCGCCCGAGGCGTAGAAGGGCGTGGGGTGGAGGACGGTCTTGCCCTTGTTGATGAACTCGACGAAGCCCTTCACGCCGCCGGCGCCGGAGAAGTCGTCTTCCTTGCCGCTGCGCTCGTCCAGCAGGCGGATGCGCACGCCGTTGTTCAGGAACGAGAGCTCGCGCAGGCGCTTGGAGAGGATCTCGTAATGGAAATCGTTGTTCTCCTTGAAGATCTCGGTGTCGGGCAGGAAGTGCACCTCGGTGCCGCGCTTCTCGGTCTCGCCGGTGACCTTCATGGGCGAGACCTCGACGCCGTCGACCACCTCGACGATGCGGTTCTGCACGAAGCCCCTGCTGAACTCCAGCACGTGTACCTTGCCCTCGCGGCGCACCGTCAGGCGCAGCATCTTGGAGAGCGCGTTCACGCACGAGACGCCCACGCCGTGCAGGCCGCCCGAGACCTTGTAGCTGTTCTGGTTGAACTTGCCGCCGGCGTGCAGCTCGGTCAGCGCGATCTCGGCCGCCGAGCGCTTGGGCTCGTGCTTGTCGTCCATCTTGATCCCGGTCGGGATGCCGCGGCCGTTGTCGGTCACGCTGATGGAGTTGTCGGTGTGGATGGTGACGACGATGTCGTCGCAGTAGCCGGCCAGCGCCTCGTCGATGGAGTTGTCGACCACCTCGAACACCAGGTGGTGCAGGCCGGTGCCGTCGGAGGTGTCGCCGATGTACATGCCGGGCCGCTTGCGCACCGCTTCCAGGCCTTCCAGGATCTGGATCGAGCCTTCGCCGTAACCGTCGCCGGTCACCTCGATCGGGATCGCGTTCTCGATCTCGGGCTCGTACACCGGTTCGGTCTTGGGCTCTTGGGGCTGGTTGGTATCGCTCATGTGTGCAATCGTCCTCGGTCGGTTTCCCTGTTCTTCTTCTGCTCTTGAAAGACAAAACCCGCGGAAACCCGCGGGGTGCCTGCGCGAGACGCCATCTTTTCGATCGCGTTCAGATCCTCATCGGCATCACGACGTACTTGAAATTCGCGTCTTCCGGGATGGTCAGCAGCGCGGAGCTGTTCGAGTCGTGCAGCTCCACCTTCACCATGTCCTGGCCCATGTTGGCCAGGGCGTCGATGAGGTAGGTGACGTTGAAGCCGATCTCGATCGCATCGCCGCCGTAGTCGATGTCGAGCTCGTCCACGGCCTCTTCCTGCTCCGCGTTGTTCGATGCGATGCGCAGGGTGCCCGGCTCGATGTTCAGCCGCACGCCCTTGAACTTCTCGCTCGTCAGGATGGCCGTGCGCTGCAGGCTCGCCAGCAGCGGCGCGCGGCCCAGCGTGACCGAGTTCTTGTGGTTCTTGGGGATCACGCGGTTGTAGTCGGGGAACTTGCCCTCGACCAGCTTGGTGACGAACTCCATGCCGCCGAAGCTGAACTTGGCCTGGTTGTTGGCGAACTGCATCTCGATCGCGCCGTCGGCGTCGGAGAGCAGGCGCTGCATCTCCAGCACCGTCTTGCGCGGCAGGATCACTTCCTGGCGCGGGACTTCCACGTCGAGCGTGGCCGAGGCGAAGGCCAGGCGGTGGCCGTCGGTGGCCACCAGCGAGAGCTGCTTGCCCTCGGCCACGAACAGGATGCCGTTGAGGTAGTAGCGGATGTCGTGCACCGCCATGGCGAAGGACACCTGCGACAGCAGCGCTTTGAGCGTCTTCTGCGGCACGCTGAAGGCGGGGCCGAAGTTGGCCGATTCCTGCACCAGCGGGAAGTCCTCGGCCGGCAGCGACTGCAGCGTGAAGCGGCTCTTGCCGCCCTTGAGCACCAGCTTGCTGGCGTTCGATTCCAGGCTCACGGTCTGGTCGGCCGGCATGCTGCGCAGGATGTCGATGAGCTTGCGCGCACCCACGGTGGTGGTGAAGGCGCCCTCGTCGCCGCCGAGTTCGGCGGTGGTGCGGATCTGGATCTCGAGGTCGCTGGTCGTGAGCTGGATCTGCCCGCCCGTCTTGCGGATCAGCACGTTGGCCAGGATCGGCAGCGTGTGCCGGCGCTCGACGATGCCCGCGACCGACTGCAACGCGGCCAGGACCTTGTCTTGGGTTGCCTTCAGAACAATCATGAATGACCTCTGCTCTTCTCTCTGGGTAGGTGGTGCATTGTCTTCGGTGCGCGTGTCAGCCCTCAGCCCTTGAGGGTCTGCTCGAGCACGTGGAGCTGCTGGTTCAGCTCGGTCAGCTGCTGGCGTTCGCCGGAGATCTTCCGCACGGCGTGCAGCACCGTGGTGTGGTCACGGCCGCCGAACAGCTCGCCGATCTCGGGCAGGCTCTTCTGGGTGAGTTCCTTGGCCAGGTACATCGCGATCTGGCGCGGCCGCGCGATGCTGGCCGGGCGCTTCTTGCTGTACATGTCGGCGACCTTGATCTTGTAGTAGTCGGCCACCGTCTTCTGGATGTTCTCGACGCTGATCTGCCGGTTCTGGATCGACAGCAGGTCGCGCAGCGCCTCGCGCGCCAGCTGGATCGAGATTTCCTTCTGGTTGAAGCGCGAGTAGGCCAGGATCTTGCGCAGCGCGCCTTCGAGCTCGCGCACGTTGGAGCGCACGTTCTTGGCCACGAAGAAGGCCACTTCCTCGGGCATCTCGGCGCCTTCGGCCGTCGCCTTGTTGATCAGGATGGCCACGCGCATCTCGAGCTCGGGCGGCTCGATCGCCACCGTCAGGCCCGAATCGAAGCGCGACACCAGGCGCTCGTGGATGTCGGTCAGGCCCTTCGGGTAGGTGTCCGAGGTCATGACGATGTGGCTCTTCTTGGCCAGCAGCGCTTCGAAGGCGTTGAAGAACTCCTCCTGCGTGCGGTCCTTGTTGGCGAAGAACTGCACATCGTCGATCAGCAGCAGGTCGAGCGAGTGGTAGCGTTCCTTGAACTCGTCGAAGGTCTTGCGCTGGTAGGCCTTGACCACATCCGAGACGAACTGCTCGGCGTGGATGTAGAGAACTTTGGCGTCGAGCTTGTCGGCCAGCAGCTTGTTGCCCACCGCATGCATCAGGTGGGTCTTGCCCAGCCCGACGCCGCCGTAGATGAAGAGCGGGTTGTACAGGTGCCCGGGCGTGCCCGCCACGTGCATGGCGGCGGCACGCGCCATGCGGTTGGCCGAACCCTCGACCAGCGTGTCGAAAGTGAGGGCCGCGTTCAGGCGATTCTTGAAGCCGTTGCCGCCCGGTTCCTCGACGGCCGCGGGCGCCTCGCGGGGCACATCGGCCTCCACCGTCGCAGGAAGCGATATGCCAACACGCACGGGGATTTCACGAGGAGCAAGCGCTAACTCAATCATCACCGGCTGGCCCGACAGCTTCTCGGCCATGTCGGCGATGCGCGCCGCGTACTGGGCCCGGATCCAGTCCAGCTTGAAGCGGTTGGCGACGAAGACCGTGATGCGCGACAGGTCGTCCGTGACCTGCGCGGTCAGCGGCTTGATCCAGGTGTTGAACTGCTGTTCGGACAGTTCCTGTGCGAGCTGGTCGACGCAGGCCTGCCAGAGGCTGGCACCCACGCCTTCAGACGGCATGAGCGCGGCGGCCAGACGGTTGTCCCTCGGTCATGTTGTTGTTCTGTTCGTTGTGGATATTCGGTTGCGGCATGCCCGGTCGATTCTAACTTGTCAAAAACTTATCCACACCCCTTGACGGCACCCTCGAACCGGTGTTGGCTGCCCCGCCGATTGTCGCGCCCGCCGATGTCTGCAATAATCGCGGGTTTCCCTGAAACCTCTATTCGAGTCGTTCGCTTCGGCTGTGCCGGGCCGGACGGAAAGCGCCGGGTGCTGCCGCATCCCGAGCGTTTCTGGAAGGAGATGGTGTTCGGGGTTGCCGGTGGCCCGCGATTCGCTGGTGCGAAGCACGGTCCATCGAGGTCCACGGCCTCGCGCTGCGGTCCGGCCGCCTCGCCCAGCCTCTGGGCACCGACATCTGTCAGGAATCCTCATCATGAAACGCACGTACCAAGCTTCGAAAATCCGCCGCGCCCGCACCCACGGTTTCCTCGTCCGCATGAAGACCCGGGGCGGCCGCGCCGTGATCAACGCACGCCGCGCCAAGGGCCGCAAGCGCCTGGCCGTCTGAGGCGGCGGCCGCTTCGGGCCGCGTGCGGGCGTCGCATCGAACACGCATGCGTCGACTGCAGACACGCGCGCAATTCCAGGCGGCACTTTCCGGCACGACCGTGGCGCGAACCGCGCATTTCGCGCTGCACCGGTGCGCGCTCGACGCGCCCGCCGGTGGTCCTGCCGCATCCCTCTTTCATCCGAGCGACGTCTGGCTGGGCGCCATGGTGCCCAAGCGCTGGGCGCGCCGCGCCGTCACGCGCAACGCCATCCGCCGCCAGATCTACGCCGTGAGCGGCGGCGCCGACGTGGCGCTGCCCATGGCGGCGCACGTCGTGCGGCTGCGGGCGGGCTTCGACCGTTCACAGTTCGTCAGCGCCACTTCCGAGCAGCTCAAGCGCGCCGTGCGTGGCGAACTGCAGCAGCTCTTCGCGCGCGCGGCGCGCGTTCCGGCGTGATGCAGCGTCTTCTGATTGCCATCGTCCGCGGCTACCGTCTGCTGCTGAGCCCCTGGCTGGGCAATGCCTGCCGGTTCACGCCGACCTGTTCGGCCTACGCCATCCAGGCGCTCCAGACCCATGGCGCTGCCGCCGGCAGTTACCTCACGCTGCGGCGCCTGGTGCGCTGCCAGCCCTGGTGCGCCGGGGGCCACGACCCGGTGCCGCCCCCATCCGACAAGCCCGGTGCGGGGCTGTTCTCCTCTCTCTTTTCGTCCAAGAAGTCTTCTCCATGAACGACATACGCCGCACCATCCTGTGGGTGATTTTCGGTTTCTCGCTGGTGATGCTGTGGGACCAGTGGCAGGTCCACAACGGCCGCAAGCCGACCTTCCTGCCCTCCAAGCCCACCGCGCAAGCGCCTGCCCAGCCCGGCGGCACCGGGCCGGCATCGGCAACGCCCGCTCCTGCGGCTGCGGCTGGCACCGCCGCGGCGCCCACCGGCAGTGCGGCACCGGCCGCGGCCGAGAGGGTCAGCGTCGAGACCGACGTCTACAAGGCCACCATCGACGGCCAGGGCGCGACGGTCTCCCGCCTCGAGCTGACGCAGTACGTCGAGGAGATGAACAAGACCGGCCTCATCCCCTTCGCGCGCAAGCTCATGGGCATGCCGCCGATCCCGGTCGTCGACACGGACGTGGTGCTGATGGACGACGGCACGCCGGCCACGCGCTACCTCGCTCAGTCGGGCCTGCTCAATCCCGCGGGCGGCGAGAAATTCCCGACCCACCTGACGCTGATGGCCGCCAAGCCCGGGCCCTATCGCATGGCCGATGGCCAGGACACGCTGGAGGTCGCCTTCGAGTCGCAGCCCCAGGGCGGGCTGAAGTACGTCAAGACCTATGTCTTCAAGCGCGGCGACTACGTGATCCGCGTGCGCCACCAGGTGGTGAACGTGGGCGACCAGCCGCGCGACCCCCAGTTGTACCTGCAGCTGCAGCGCCACGGCACCGAGCCTTCGGGCACGATGTTCGGCACCAGCACCTTCACCGGCCCGGCCGTCTACACCGACGAGAAGAAGTTCCACAAGGTCAGCTTCGGCGACATCGCCAAGGGCAAGGCCGAGTTGCCCGCCGCCTCCAACAGCGGCTGGGTGGCCATGGTGCAGCATTACTTCGCGTCGGCCTGGCTGCTCGACACACCCGACAGCGCCAAGCTCAAGCGCGAGTTCCGCGCCGCCGACCTGGGGCAGAACCAGTTCGCGATCTCGATGGTCGTGACCCTGCCGACCGTGGCGCCCGGCGCCACGCAGACGGTGGACAGTGCCCTGTTCGCCGGCCCCGAGGAGGAAAAGAAGCTCGAGGCGCTGGCCCCCGGCCTGGAGCTGGTGAAGGACTACGGCATCTTCGCCATCATCTCCAAGCCGCTGTACTGGCTGCTCGACCAGCTGCACAAGATCCTGGGCAACTGGGGCTGGGCGATCGTGGCGCTGGTGGTGCTGCTCAAGGCGGCCTTCTACTGGCTCAACGCCAAGGCCTACGCCAGCATGGCCAAGATGAAGGCCATCAACCCGAAGATCATGGAGATGCGCGAGCGGCTCAAGGACAAGCCGCAGGAGATGCAGCAGGAGATGATGCGCATCTACCGCGAGGAGAAGGTCAACCCGATGGGCGGCTGCTTCCCCATCGTGATCCAGATCCCGGTGTTCATCGCGCTGTACTGGGTGCTGCTGTCCTCGGTCGAGATGCGGCACGCGCCGTGGATTCTGTGGATCCGCGACCTCTCGGCACCCGATCCCTGGTTCATCCTGCCGCTGGTGATGACCGGCACCTCGCTGCTGCAGACCTGGCTCAACCCCACGCCGCCGGACCCGATGCAGGCCAAGCTGATGTGGATCATGCCGCTGGCCTTCAGCGTGATGTTCTTCTTCTTCCCGGCCGGCCTGGTGCTGTACTGGATCACGAACAACGTCCTGTCGATCGCCCAGCAGTGGGTCATCAACAAGCGGCTGGGTGTGCTGGGCAAGTGATGGCGCCATCGGCTTGCGGGTGAGCCGGAAGGGCCGCCGGCGCCGTCCGGCAGGCGCGTGAAGGCTGACCCGACCCACCGCCTTTCGCGCCGCGCATCCCTCAGGGGCCGCCTCCGGGCGGCCTTTTTCTTTGGGTCCGCGCCGCCACCGCCTTTGCTGAAAGAATCGACGCCATGCTCGCGCAGCTGCAAGACCCCATCGCCGCCGTTGCCACCGCCCCCGGGCGCGGCGCGGTGGGCATCGTGCGCGTGTCGGGACGCGGACTGGCGTCCCTGGCCCAGGCGCTGTGCGGCCGCATCCTGCGACCGCGCGAAGCCACCTACCTGCCTTTCCGGGACGCGGCCGGCGCCGCCATCGACCAGGGGCTCGCCCTGTGGTTTCCGGCGCCGCACTCCTTCACCGGCGAGGACGTGCTCGAGCTGCAGGCGCACGGCGGGCCGGTGGTGCTTCAGCTGCTCCTGGCCCGCTGCCTGGAGGCGGCGGCCGAGACCGACCCGGCCACGGGCCGCCCACGGCTGCAGGGCCTGCGCGTTGCGCAACCCGGCGAATTCAGCCAGCGCGCCTTCCACAACGGCAAGATCGACCTGGCGCAGGCGGAGGCCATCGCCGACCTGATCGACGCCAGCACCGAAGCCGCGGCGCGCAGCGCGGGCCGCTCGCTCAGCGGCGCCTTCTCGCGCGAGATCCATGCGCTGCGCGACGCGCTGATCCATCTGCGTATGCTGGTCGAGGCCACGCTCGACTTCCCGGAGGAAGACATCGACTTCCTCGAGCAGGCCGACGCGCGCGGCCAGCTGCTGGCGCTGCAGCGGCAACTGCAATCCGTGCAGCAGCGCGCACGCCAGGGTGCCCTGCTGCGCGAAGGCATCAAGGTCGTCATCGCCGGCCAGCCCAACGCGGGCAAGAGCTCGCTGCTCAACGCGCTCGCCGGCGCCGAGCTGGCGATCGTCAGCGCCATCGCCGGCACCACGCGCGACGTCGTGGCACAGACCATCCAGATCCACGGCGTGCCGCTGCACATCGTCGACACCGCAGGCCTGCGCGAGAGCAGCGACGAGGTCGAGCGCATCGGCATCGCCCGCGCGTGGGGTCAGATCGAGGATGCCGATGCCCTGCTGCTGCTGCACGACCTGACGCGCGCACAGGAGCCCGACTACCGCAGGGCGGATGCGGCGATCCGCGACAGCCTGTCGGCGCGGCTGCCGCCCGGCGTGCCGGTGGTGGAGGTCTGGAACAAGGCGGACGCCGCGGCAGGCGTCGATGCCGGCGAGGGCCTGCGGCTGTCGGCGCGCACGGGCGACGGGATCGAGGCCTTGCGTCAGCGCCTGCTCGAGGTCGCGGGCTGGCAGGCCATGCCCGAAGGGCTGTACCTCGCCCGCGCCCGCCATGTGCAGGCGCTGGGTCAGGTCGAGGAGCACCTGGCCCTCGCCATGTCTCACCTGGAGGCCGCATCGCCGCCGCTGGACCTTCTGGCCGAGGAGCTGCGTCTGGCCCAGAACGCCCTGAATGCCATCACCGGCGAGTTCGGGGCCGATGAACTGCTCGGTGTGATTTTTTCGCGTTTTTGTATTGGAAAGTAGCAAGATTGCCCGAACAATGGGCCGGCTGTCCGGCGCCGCCGAACCGTCGCGCGTCAGAGCGCCAACAAGACCCCGTACACCATGCCCGCCACCATCCAGGACCTCTGCCAGGCGATCGCCCAGAACACCAGCGACGACGCCTTTGCGCCGGCCCTGCAGACCGCGCAGTGGGAGGTGCTCGGCTCGTACCTGCAGCCCTTCGAGCTGGCGGCGGGACAGACGCTGATCGACGAGAACGCGCACGACCGCACGCTGTTCTTCATCGAGTCGGGCTCGGTCAGCGTGCATACGCTCAGCAGCAAGGGCGAGGTGCAGATCGCCATGCTCAATGCCGGCTCGGCCGTGGGTGAAGGTGCCTTCTTCTCGCGCCAGCCGCGTTCCGCCAGCGTGACGGCCGCGGCGTCCTGCCGGCTGTGGCGGCTCACGCCGTTGCGCTTCAGCGAAATGGCCAACCGCCAGCCGAGCATCGCGCTCGAACTCACGCTGGCCCTGGGCCTGGTGATGTCGCGCCGGCTGCGCAGCAAGTCGCGCCGGGTGGCGGTGACCTAGGCACCTCCAAGCCGCGTCGCCACGCGCAGCACCGCGATGGCTGCGCTGCCGGCCGGTTCGTGTAACAGCGGTCATTGAACGGGCGACAAGCCCGATCGGCCCGGCTACCATGTTACAAAGAGTAGTCGGAGGGCCCAAATGCCTGTGGTATGCGCCGCGTGCGGCACCGAAAACCGCGAAGCCGCCAAGTTCTGTCGAGGCTGCGGCGCCCGGCTGGCTGGGGCCGCGCCTGCCACGGCCGGTGGAGAGTCGGCTTGGCCGGTCACCCAGCCCTCCGACCTGGGTGGCTCCGCGGCCGACGAGCGCACGGTGATCCTTCCGTCGCCGGCCGCGGCGTCGCGTCCTGCAGCGCCCGACCCGGCGCCTGCCGCCCCCACCTCTGCCCCGCCCGTCCGTGCGCCCGCACCGGTGCCTCCGATGCCCGCTGCCGCACCAGCGTCCAAGGGGCCCTGGATGGCCGTGGGCGCGATCGCGCTGCTGCTGGTCGCCGGGGCCGGGGCGTTCTGGGTCTTCCGGAACAACGGCGAGGCGGCTCGGCCTGCTCCGGCGCCAGCGGCAGCAGGAGCCCCAGCGCCGGCGCCATTGGCGCCGCTTGCCCCGGCTCCGGAGCCGGCCGCGCCACAAGCTGCGGCCCTTCCGGAGCCCGCGCCCGCGCCTGTGCCGCCGCCCGAGCCGGCACCCGCCCCAACCGCGGCACCGGCGCCGACCCCCGCCCCCACCGTCGCGCCGCCGCCCGCCAAGCCCCGGCCGAAGAAGGAAGCGGCTGTGCCGGTGGTACCCAAGCCGCCGGTCGAGGTGCCGATCGCCGCACCGGTCGCCCCGCCACCGCCGCCACCCCCGCCGCCGCCGACCCCCGAGGCGGTCTGCGCGGGCCGCAACTTCATCGCGCGCGCGCAGTGCCTGGCCGCCGAGTGCGCCAAGCCGGCCCAGCGTTCCCATCCGCAGTGCGAGGCCGTGCGCCAGCAGCAGCGGCTGGAGGAAGAGAAGCGCAACCCGACCCTGGCGAACTGAGCGCTCCTTCATCGACCTGCACGCCACCCCACCCCCGAAAGCCCGTACCGTGCGATGCGCCGCCTGCTCCGCCGAAGTCACCGAAGCCGCGCGCTTTTGTGACGCCTGCGGTGCGGCGGTCTACCAGCAGGCGCCCTCGATCCCATCGCCGCCGGCGGACGACGCCGAAGGGGACGCCCGAGCGCCGCGCCGACGGCTCTGGCTGTGGCTGGGCATTCCGCTGACAGGCGCGGCTGTCGCGGGTGCGGCAGCCAGCCTGATGGCCGCCGCGCCGCCGAGCGTGAGCGCGGACCAGCTGGAAGACGCGCTGCGGGCGGCCATCGCCCAGGGTGATGGCCCGGGCCGCGACCCGATCTGCGTCGCCAACGGCCTGGCCTACGACGGCCAGCCCGTCAACGTGCAACTGGGCAACACGGGCACGCTGGCCTGGATGGACGCGCTGGCGGCGGCGGGGCTGTACGCGCCGGGCGAAGAGGCGCCGTCCGGCGGCGTGGCGTCGCAGGCCATCCGCACCTACTCGCCTCGGCCCGCGTTGGCCGACTGGAGCGGTGCGCGCCACCTGTGCGTGGCCCGGGGGGTGAAGCTCGAGGCGGTGCGCCGGGTCGGTACCGTCCAGTCGATGCGTTTTCGCGGCCAGGCCTATCCCGGCGTGGTGGCCGAGGTGGTGTGGACGCTGGACGGGCCCGCGCCGTGGCTGCGCGCCCCGGAGGTCGCGGCCGCCTTCGGTGCCGAACTGCCGAGTTGGCGAGGCGCTCGCTGGGAGGTCACGCCCGAGGGGTGGCGGCTCGTGCAGCGGCGCAATTTCTTCCTGAGCGGCACGCAGTGGCTGACCAGCGAATCGCTGGAGCGCGTGGCGGGCGCGACGCCGCGCGCCACCTTTGCGCCCTGATCGTCGCCTGCCATCGAAGTGATGGCCGTTCGCGCCCGTCCCTCGGGCCACATGCCGGAATGCCCGGGAGGCCGTTGGCCCCTCAGCCGCGCTGGAGCTTGTCGATGGCCAGGGCCAGCGCGCCCGGCTTGCCGGACAGCACGAGCGTGTCGCCGTCCGCCAGCACCGTGTCCTCACCGGGCTCGGCCGCCTGGCCGCCCTGCCGCCGCAGGGCCGCCACACGCACGCCCATCGCCTGCAGCGCCAACTGCGCCAGCGGCCGGCCGATGGCGCGGGCGCCGGCCGTCAGCGTGAAGCTGTCGAGCCGCTCGTGGTCGATCTCGTCCACGGTGTCGTCGTCGGCGCCGTGGAAATAGCCGCGCAGCAGGTTGTAGCGTGCGTCGCGCTGGTCCTGCACCACGCGGATCACGCGGCGCATCGGCACGCCGACCAGCGCCAGCGCATGGCTGGCCAGCATGAGCGAACCCTCGATCGCCTCGGGCACCACCTCGGTGGCACCGGCGGCCTGCAGCTTCTCCAGGTCGTGGTCGTCCTGCGTGCGCACGATCACCGGCACCTGCGGCGCGTGCGCGCGGATGTTGGCCAGCACCTTGAGCGCGCCCGGCACGTCGAGGTAGGTGATGACGACGGCGCTGGCGCGCGCGAGACCGGCGGCCATCAGCGCCTGCAGCCGCGCCGCGTCGCCGAAGACCACCGAGTCGCCCGCGGCGGCGGCCTGGCGCACACGGTCCGGGTCGAGGTCCAGCGCCATGTAGGGAATGCCTTCGCGTTCCAGCATGCGCGCCAGGTTCTGCCCGCAGCGCCCGTAGCCGCAGATGATCACGTGCTCGGCCGTGTTGATGGTCTTGCGCGCGATGCTGGTCATCTGTAGCGACTGCTGCATCCAGTCGCTGGCCACCAGCTTGCGCACGATGGCGTTGCTGTACATCACGATGAAGGGCGTGGCCAGCATCGAGAGGATCATCGACGCCAGCACCGGGTTGGCCAGCCAGGGCGGCAGCAGGCTGCGCTCCTGCGCCAGCGTGAGCAGCACGAAGCCGAATTCGCCGGCCTGTGCGAGGTACAGGCCGGTGCGCAGCGAGACGCCGGCCGTCGCGCCCAGCGCCCGCGCCAGCACCGTCACCAGCGCCAGCTTGAAAGCCAGCGGCAGCACCAGCAGCACCGCCACCAGGGCCCAGTGGTCCACCACGACGTGCCAGTCGAGCGACATGCCGATGGTGATGAAGAACAGCCCGAGCAGCACGTCGTGGAAGGCGCGGATGTCGGTCTCGACCTGGTGCTTGTATTCGGTCTCGGACACCAGCATGCCCGCGATGAAGGCGCCCAGCGCGAGCGACAGCCCGGCCAGCTCGGTCAGCCAGGCCAGGCCCAGTGTGACCAGCAGCAGGTTGAGCATGAACAGCTCCTCGCTGCGCCGCCGCGCGACCAGCGTGAGCCACCAGCGCATCACGCGCGGGCCGCCGTAGAGCAGCAGGCCCACCAGCGCCGTCGCCTTGAGCATCGCGATGCCGAGGTCCTTGATCAGTGTCTCGGGCGGCGCCCCGAGCGCGGGGATCAGCACCAGCAGCGGCACCACGGCCAGGTCCTGGAACAGCAGCACGCCCATCACGCGCCGGCCGTGCTCGCTCTCGAGCTCCAGCCGCTCGGCCATCAGCTTGACCACGATCGCGGTGCTGCTCATGGTCAGCGCCCCGGACAGCGCCAGCGCCGTCTGCCAGCCCAGCCGCCACTGCGGCGGCAGGAAGCGCGCCAGCACGAGCGCGCCCATCGTCGCGAGGCCCATCGTCAGCAGCACCTGCAGCAGCCCCAGCCCGAACACGTGCTTGCGCATGGCGCGCAGCTTGGGCAGGCTGAACTCCAGTCCGATCACGAACATCAGGAACACGACGCCGAACTCGCCCAGGTGCTGGATGCCCTCGTCGTTGTCGGCCAGCTTGAGCGCATGCGGGCCGATCAGCACGCCGGCCACCAGGTAGCCGAGCATCGGCGGCAGTTTGAGGGAGCGGCAGGCCACCACGCCCAGCACGGCGGCCAGCAGGTACAGCAGCGTAAGTTCGAAGGAGCTCAAGCCGCGCTCCGCGGGCGGCGCGCGTGCCTGCCGTCCCGTGCGCGCCTCGCCGCAGCGGCGGCGGTCGGGCGGGGTGCATGGGGGGCGGGCATGGGCCGATCCTAGCAAGCGCCGTGCGCTTTCCGTGGGGGCACCGGCCGGTCGATAAAATTCCGGCATGAGTTCCCTGCCCCTCGATCCCGACGCCCTCATGGCGCGGGCCCGCGCCACGTTCGACATCGAGGCTGCGGCCGTGCTGGGCCTGAAGGCGCGCCTCGGTGAAGCCTTCGTCGAGGCGGTGCGCCGCATCCTCCAGGTGCGCGGCCGTGTGGTCGTGATGGGCATGGGCAAGAGCGGGCATGTCGGCCGCAAGATCGCCGCCACGCTGGCCTCCACCGGCACGCCGGCCATGTTCGTCCACCCGGCCGAGGCCAGCCACGGCGACCTCGGGATGATCAAGACGGTGGACATCGTCATCGCCATCTCCAACAGCGGCGAAAGCGACGAGCTGGCCGCCATCCTCCCCGTGATCAAGCGCCAGGGCGTGCCGCTCATCGCGATGACGGGCGGCCTCAAATCCACCCTGGCGCGCCATGCCGACCTGGTGATCGACACCGGCGTCGACAAGGAGGCCTGTCCACTCAACCTCGCGCCCACCGCCAGCACCACCGCGCAGATGGCCATGGGCGATGCCCTGGCCGTGGCGCTGCTCGATGCGCGCGGCTTCGGCACCGAGGACTATGCGCGTTCGCACCCCGGCGGCGCCCTTGGCCGCAAGCTGCTCACGCACGTGAGCGACGTCATGCGCTCGGGCGACGCGGTGCCGCGTGTGTCGCCCACGGCCGGCATCACCGAACTGATGCGCGCCATGAGCAACCAGGGCTTCGGCGCCGCCGCCGTGATGGACGACGCCGGCCGCGCCGCCGGCATCTTTACCGACGGCGACCTGCGCCGGCTCATCGAGGCCGGCGCCGACCTGCGCACGCCCACGGCCGCCGACGTCATGCACCGTAACCCGCGCACCGTGCGGGCCGACGCGCTGGCGGTCGAAGCTGCCGAGCTGATGGAGCAGCACGGCATCACGCGCTTGTTCGTGGTCGACGCCGAGGGCTGCCTCACGGGTGCGCTCAACACCACCGACCTGATGCGGGCCAAGGTCATCTGATGGCCGGCACCCCCCAGGTCCCGGCGCAGCAGTTCGCCCCCGAGACCCTGCTCGCCGCGCAGGGCGTGCGCGTCGCCTTCTTCGACGTCGACGGCGTGCTGACCGACGGCGGCGTGTACTTCAGCGAGGCCGGCGAGACGCTCAAGCGCTTCTCGATCCTTGATGGCTACGGCCTACAGATGCTGCGCCGCGCGGGCATCGTGCCGGCCGTCATCACGGGCCGCGATTCGAAGCCGCTGCGCGTGCGGCTGGAGGCACTGGGCATCGACCAGGTGCGCTACGGCACCACCGACAAGCTGCCCGCTGCGCAGGCCATGCTCGACGCGCTGGGCCTGGACTGGGCCCAGGCTGCCGCCATCGGGGACGACTGGCCGGACCTGCCCGTGCTGCGGCGGGTCGGCTTCGCCGCCGCGCCGGCCAATGCGCACGTCGAAGTGCGCGCGGCCGTGCACCACGTCACCTCGGCCGGCGGCGGCGAGGGCGCAGCGCGCGAGTTCTGCGACCTGCTGCTGATGGCCGGCGGGCACTATCGCCGGCTGCTCGATGCGGCGCAGGGGGGGGTCGCATGAGCCCCAGCCCCGCCGCTCCAAATGGGGCACGCGCCGCAGGCGAAGCCGAAGAGGCACCGATGAGCGCGTCGACACCGGCGGACACGGTCGAGGGGCGCCGCGAGCGCCTGGGCGGCGTGGCCCGGCTGCGCCAGGGCCTGGATCGCGCGAGCCTGTACCTGCCCATCATCCTCACCGGCGCGCTGGCGCTGGGCACCTACTGGCTCGTGCGCAATGCGCCGCGCCTGGTGCAGCCCACCGCCCGGCAGGCGCCCACGCACGAGCCCGACTTCTTCATGCGCGGCTTCACGGTCAAGAACTTCCTGCCCAACGGCGAACTGCGCAGCGAGTTGTCGGGCAACGAGGGGCGGCACTACCCGGACACCGACACGCTCGAAGTCGACCAGGTGCGCGTGCGCTCGATCTCGCCCGAGGGCCTGGTCACGCACGCCACCGCCGACCGCGGGCTGTCCAACGGCGACGGCAGCGAGATCCAGCTCTTCGGCAATGCGGTGGTCATCCGCGACGCGACGGTCACGGCCAACGGGCGTTCGATGCCGCGGCTGGAGTTCCGCGGCGACTTCCTGCATGCCTTCGTCAACACCGAGCGCGTGAAGTCCAACAAGCCGGTGACGCTGATCCGGGGCTCGGACCGTTTCACGGCCGACTCGATGGATTACGACAACCTCAGCGGGGTCGCGAACCTCAACGGCCGCGTGCGCGGCCTGCTGGTGCCCTCGGCCGCGGCTGCGGGCGGCAAGCGCTGATCCGTGAGACCCCTGCCCATGACGCGCACTGCACCCCTGGCCTTCATCACCGGCGCGTCCAGCGGCATCGGCCAGGCGCTGGCCGGGCGCTTCGCCGATGCCGGCTACCGCCTGGCCCTCGTGGCGCGGCGTACGGCCGAGATCGAATCCTGGGCCGAGGCCCGTGGGTTGAGCGCAGAAGCCTATCGGATCTACAGCGCCGACGTGGGCGTGATCGACAGCATCGTGGCCGCGGGCGCCGACTGCCTGGCCACCCAGGGCCTGCCCGACGTGGTGATCGCCAACGCCGGCATCAGCGTGGGCATCGACACCGCCGAGCGAGCCGATATCGACGTGATGGCGCAGACCTTCGCCATCAACAACATCGGGCTGGCAGCGACCTTCCACCCATTCGTTGCGGCCATGGTGCAGCGCGGCAGCGGACGGCTGGTGGGCATCGGCAGCGTGGCATCGATCCGCGGCCTGCCGGGCCATGGCGCCTACTGCGCCAGCAAGGCGGGCGTTGTTGCGTACTGCGAAAGCCTGCGTGGCGAATTGCGCCCCACGGGCGTGAAGGTCGTCACCCTCTGCCCCGGCTACATCGACACGCCGCTCACGCAGGGCAACCGATACGGCATGCCCTTCCTGATGCAGGCAGACGATTTCGCCGAGCAAGCCTTCCGCGCCGTCGAGGCGGGCGCCAGCTACCGGGTGATCCCATGGCAGATGGGCGTGGTCGCCAAAATCATGCGGCTGATGCCGAACGCCCTCTTCGACCGCGCCGTCCAGGGGCGTGCGCGAAAGAAGCGCAGCGGCGAATAGCCGGGCAGCAGCGCCGTCGGCCTGGCGGCCGCGCGCGGACGGGTGAAAAGAAAAAGGCTCCCGAGGGAGCCTTTCGTCTGGTCTGCGACCGGGGGCGGATCAGTAGCCGCTGTTGCCGCCGCCGTAGCCACCGCCACGGTTGCCACCACCGCCGCCGCCGCGCGGACCCGTGCCGTAGGGGCTGCGGAAGCTGCCGTCGTTGCCGCCGCCGCTCGCACCGCGGCCACCGCCGTAGCCACCACCGCCGCCGCTGCGGCCGCCGCCACCACCGCCACCGTAGCCACCGCCGCCGCCACCACCGTAGCCACCGCCGCCGCCACCACCGTAGCCGCCGCCGCCGCCACCGCCGTAGCCACCGCCGCCACCACCACCGTAGCCACCGCTGCGGGGCGGACGCGGCTCCATGGGACGTGCTTCGTTCACGACGACGCTGCGACCGCCCAGGGGCTGGCCGTTCATGCCCTGGATGGCGGCCTGCGCCTCGGCATCGCTGCCCATTTCGACGAAACCGAAGCCCTTGGAGCGGCCGGTTTCACGTTCCATCATGACCTTGGCACTGGTCACGGCGCCGAACTGGCCGAAGGCTTGTTCGAGATCTCCGTCGCGCACCGAATAAGGCAGGTTGCCGACGTACAGTTTGTTGCCCATCACGGGACTCCTATGAACACTGAGAAAAAGCGATGGAGTCCCGAAAGCGAGGCGCGCATTGCGCACACCAGGCGAAACTGACCGATCACCGAATCGCCCCGGCATTTCCGACCGAAGGCCCGACCATTATGGGTGATTTATTTCGGGCGCAACTAGGAATTTGCCCCGGCACAACGCCATGGTTGCATTTAGGCAAAGCGAGCGCACGCTTACATGGATGAATTCCTACATCGAACTGGCTATGGGTAAACCCGCAGGCTAGAATCGCCACCGTCATTGGGGAGTAGCCGCCTTCCGCTCGAGAAGGGTGTGCGTCAACAGACTTGTCCTGCGCCCCACGCAGGCATGGCGTACACAGTGAATCACCTGGCGAGACCATTGACTGCGCAACTTCGGGATATGGCCGAAGGGTTGCGTGGTCAATTGCGTCCTTCGGCCGAGGAACCCCGTCATCATGGAAGCTTTTCTGGTTGCCACCGGCATCGTCGCGCTGGCAGAAATGGGCGACAAGACCCAACTTCTCTCCCTCGTGCTCGCTGCACGTTTCCGCAAGCCCTGGCCGATCGTGCTGGGCATCTTCGCCGCCACCATCGTCAACCATGCGCTTGCCGGCGCCGTGGGCGCCTGGGTCACGCGCGCCCTCGGCCCCGACGTGCTGCGATGGATCCTCGGCATCTCCTTCATCGCCATGGCGATCTGGATGCTGATTCCCGACAAGCTGGACGACGAGGACACACCCAAGACCTCGCGCTTCGGCGTCTTCGGCACCACGCTGGTCGCCTTCTTCCTCGCCGAAATGGGCGACAAGACGCAGATCGCCACCGTGATGCTGGCCGCGCGCTTCACGCACGACTACCTGTGGGTCGTCGTCGGCACCACGCTGGGCATGATGCTGGCCAACGCGCCGGTGGTCTTCCTGGGCGAGCGCATCGTGCGCAAGGTGCCCATCAAGCTGGTGCACACCATCTCGGCCGTGATCTTCCTGGGCCTGGGCCTGCTGGCGCTCTTCGGCTAGGAACGCCCGCGCCCTGCCAATGGGCCAGGCGGGCGATATACTGCCCGCTCCCTTCGGGGAGCAGCGCCGATTTGCTTCAGCTTGCGGGCGCTCAACAAATACAGCTAAAGACGTCCACGGAATGACCCGGCTCGTTTTTGGCGAGGCCGGGTTTTTTCATTTTTCACATGCGCCCCCACGTTCGCTTCGTTCACTGCCCCCTGGGGGGGCGCTCAGCGCCCTTCGGGCGGCCGGGCGGCCGCTGATGTCTTTCGAGGTCGTTCCCCAATCGATGCATTTCGAAGCGCCGCTGCCGCTGCGCAGCGGGGCGTCGATCCGCGACTACTCGCTCGCCTACGAGACCTACGGCACGCTCAACGCCGACAGGAGCAACGCGGTGCTCGTGTGCCACGCGCTCAACGCCTCGCACCACGTCGCGGGCGTCTACGCGGGCCAGCCGAAATCCGAGGGTTGGTGGGACAACATGATCGGCCCGGGCAAGTCGCTCGACACCGACCGTTTCTTCGTCATCGGCATCAACAACCTCGGCTCCTGCTTCGGCTCCACCGGCCCGATGCACACGAACCCCGACACCGGCCGCATCTACGGCGCCGACTTCCCGGTGGTCACCGTCGAGGACTGGGTCGATGCACAGGCCCGCCTGCTCGACGCGCTGGGCATCGACACGCTCGCGGCCGTCATGGGCGGCAGCCTCGGCGGCATGCAGGCGCTCTCGTGGACCCTGCAATACCCCGACCGCGTGCGCCATGCCGCCGTGATCGCCAGCGCGCCCAACCTCAACGCCGAGAACATCGCCTTCAACGAGGTGGCGCGCCGCGCCATCGTGACCGACCCCGACTTCCACGGCGGCCACTTCTACGAGCACGGCGTGGTGCCCAAGCGCGGCCTGCGCATCGCCCGCATGATCGGCCACATCACGTACCTGAGCGACGACGTGATGAACCAGAAGTTCGGAAGGCAACTCAAGTCGGACGACCTGCGCTATTCGACCCAGGACATCGAGTTCCAGATCGAGAGCTACCTGCGCTACCAGGGCGACAAGTTCAGCGAGTACTTCGACGCCAATACCTATCTGCTCATCACTCGCGCGCTGGACTACTTCGACCCGGCCGGTGCGTACGGCGGCGACCTGCGCGCCGCCTTCGCGCGCGCCACGGCCAAGTTCCTGCTCGTGAGCTTCACCACCGACTGGCGCTTCTCGCCGGCGCGCAGCCGCGAGATCGTCAAGGCCCTGCTCGACAACCGCCGCAGCGTGAGCTACGCCGAGATCGACGCCCCGCACGGGCACGACGCCTTCCTGCTCGACGACGTGCGCTACCTCGGCGTGGTGCGCTCGTGGTTCGAGCGCATCGCGGCCGAACTGGGGGATGCAAGATGACCGGCGCCGACGTGCAGGACCCGATCGCCCGCCTCGTGCCCGAGGGCGCACGCGTGCTCGACCTCGGCTGCGGCGACGGCGCGCTGCTCCAGCGCCTGCAGCGCCAGCGCGGCTGCTCGGGCTACGGCGTCGAGATCGCCGACGGCAACGTGCTGCAATGCGTGCGCCGCGGCGTCGACGTGATCCAGCTCAACCTCGACGAGGGCCTGTCGATGTTCGAGGACGCGAGCTTCGACGTCGTGCTGCAGATCGACACCCTGCAGCACCTGCGCAATGCCGAAGTCATGCTGCGCGAGACGGCGCGCGTGGGCCGCTTCGGCATCGTCGCCTTTCCCAACTTCGCGCACTGGCCCAACCGCGTGAGCATCGCGCGCGGGCGCATGCCCGTCACGCGCCGCCTGCCCTACCAGTGGTACGACACGCCCAACATCCGTGTCGGCACCTTCAAGGATTTCGAGGTGCTCGCGCAACGCAACCGCCTGCGCATCCTCGACGCCTTCGGCCTTCAGGACGGGCGCGTGGTGCGCTGGCTGCCCAACGCGCGCGCGAGCACGGCGGTCTTCAAGTTCGAGCGGGCGGCCTGAGGCCTGCTGCACCCATGCCCCGCTTCGCTGCCAACCTTTCGTTGATGTACACCGAGCTGCCCTTCCTCGATCGCTTCGGGGCGGCCGCGAAGGATGGCTTTCGCGCCGTGGAGTACCTGTTCCCCTACGCCTGGCCCGCGGAGGAACTTGCCGCGCGGCTGCAGGCCCATGGCTTGGTGCAGGTCCTGTTCAATGCGCCGCCGGGTGGCACCACCACCGAGTCGATCGCCGACGCGTGGGACCGGGGCTCGCGTGGCACGGCGAGCGTGCCGGGCCGCGAGGCGGAGTTCCGCGACGGCGTGCTGCGCGCCCTGGACTATGCGGCGGCCCTCGATTGCCCGCGCGTTCACCTGATGGCCGGCCTGCTCGATCCGGCGGGGTCGCGCGAGCGGGCTGCCGAGGTCTATCGAGAGAACCTGCGATGGGCCGCGGCCGAGGCGGCGAAGGCGGGCCGCGACGTGCTGATCGAGCCGATCAACACGCGCGATGTGCCGGGCTTCTTCCTGAACCGGCAGGACGAGGCGCATGCGACCGTGCAGGCGGTGGGCGCGCCCAACCTCAAGGTGCAGATGGATCTGTACCACTGCCAGATCGTCGAGGGCGACGTGGCGATGAAGATCCGCCAGTACCTGCCGACCGGCCGCGTGGGCCACTTCCAGATCGCCGGGGTGCCGCAGCGGCACGAACCCGACGTGGGTGAACTGCATCACCCGTATCTCTTCGAGGTCATCGACGAGGTGGCGGCGGGCTGCGGCTGGGAGGGCTTCATCGGCTGCGAGTACCGCCCGCGTGGCGGCACGAGCGAGGGGCTGGGGTGGGCGCGTGAGTGGCTGGGGGATTGACTCGTCCACCTGGGCTGAACCCGGCCGGCGGCCGCGCTCACCCAACCAAGACTCAGAGCTCGTTCCCACAACGCCTGCAATAGTGCGCGTCCGCCGCGTGCCCATCGCTGCCGCATTCCTCGCAAACCCGCGTCGAGGACGGCGCTGAGGCCGCTGCCGCCGTGTGCTCGGCCACTGCGCGCGCCACGCGCAGCGTCCGGTCCTGCAGCCGTCGTTGCGCGCTCATCTCGGCCGTCACTATGCCGGTCGGCACCGCCAGCACCCCCCAGCCCGAAAGCATCATCACCGACGCGATCAGGCGGCCCAGGTCGCTCTTGGGCACGATGTCGCCGAAGCCCACCGTCGTCATCGTCGACACCGCCCAGTACATCGCGATCGGGATGCTCGTGAACCCGTGCGCCGGCCCCTCGATCACGTACATCAGCGTGCCGGCCACCAGCACGATCATCAGCACGAAGCCCAGGAACACCGTGATCTTGCGCCGGCTCGCCACCATCGCCATGGCCAGCGCGCGGTACTCGTGCGCGTAGCGCGAGAGCTTGAAGATGCGAAACACCCGCAGCAGCCGCAGCACCCGCACGTCGATCAGCGCGCCCAGCGACGGCTCCAGCGCCACCAGGTAGGTCGGCAGCAGCGCCAGCAGGTCGATCACGCCGTAGAAGCTGCGCGCATAGCGCCACGGCCTGTCCACGCAGGCCAGCCGTGCCAGGTACTCCAGCGTGAAGGCGGCCGTGAAGATCCATTCGACGCGATGCAGCAGTGCGCCTTGCGCCTCGCGAGCCGCGGCCACGCTGTCGAGCATGACCACGGTCACGCTCGACAGGATCACGGCGATCAGGAGCAAGTCGAAGGCCCGACCTGCACGGGTCTCCGACTCGAAGATCACCGTGAACAGCCGCCGGCGCCAGCCGCCCGCGGGCTTGCCGAAGCGCTCGTCGGCGGCACGGTCGTCGAACATGCCGGGAATGTCGTCGGCATGGACCGGGTGGTCGGTGGCGCGCTCGTGCGCCGGAAGCAAATCGTTGGGCTGCGGCATGATCGGAACCTTTCTGGCCGCGAGCCCGACACCGGGTGCGGCGACGCCATTGTTCCGCGTCGCGCGGCATGCCTGCCTTTCCATGCCCCACACCCTCGCCGCACCGGCGACCGCCGAACTGCTGCTGCGCAAGAGCCGCTTCATCGCCTGCGTGCAGCCGGTGCCCGACCGCGCCGCCGCGCAGGCCATCGTCGCCGCGCTGCGGGCCGGGCACCCGGGTGCCGCGCACGTCTGCTGGGCGCTGATGGCCGGCGGCCAGTCGGCCGCGGTGGACGACGGCGAGCCCAGCGGCACCGCCGGCCGGCCCATGCTGGAGGTGCTGCGCCACCACGACCTCGAGGGCGTGCTGGCCACGGTCGTGCGCTATTTCGGTGGCATCAAGCTGGGCGCCGGCGGCCTGGTGCGGGCGTACACCGACAGCGTGGCCCAGGCCCTTCAGCAAGCGCAGGTCGTGCCGCTGCAGCGCCTGCAGACGCTGTGCTGCGCCGTGCCCTATGCCTTCGAGGGCGCCGTTCGGCGCGAACTCGCGGCGGCACAGGCTGTCCTGCGCGAGGTGTCGCACGGCACGCTGGTCGAGTTGCGCTTCGACGTCCCCGAGGCCGGGTCCGCCGATCTGGTGCGACGCATCGATGACCTGGCGCAAGGCCGCTCCGCATGGCGCTGATCGCCCGCAGCGCCTGCCACCGGCTCTCCACGCAGCCAAAAGTACGCGTATGGCCGCAAAGGCTTGGATTTGGTTACCGATCTTTCCCAATGAAGTGCGGCGCGGGCGTGAGCGCTCCCTACGATGGCCGTTTTCCCGAGGAGCTCCCATTGGCATCGCAATCCCCCTTTTTCGGCAAGCGTGACCGCGACACCGACAGCCTGACCTCCCGCCCCGCACCGCTCGTCGGCAGCGGCACCAACCTGTCGGGCACGCCCGTGAATCCCTCGTCCCTCACCACCACCACCAGCGCGGCCACCGCCAGCAGCAGCGCACCGGCCAAGGAAGGCGGCAGCAAGCTCACCGTCGGCCCCAATATCAAGCTCAAGGGCGTCGAGATCACCGATTGCGACACGCTGGTCGTCGAGGGCATCGTCGAGGCCACCATGGACTCGCGCGTGATCCAGATCGCCGAGCAGGGCTCCTTCAAGGGCTCGGTGGCCATCGACATCGCGGAGATCCGCGGCGTGTTCGACGGCGACCTCACGGCGCGCGAGAAGCTCGTGATCCATGCCACCGGCAAGGTCACCGGGAAGATCCGCTACGGCAAGATCGTCATCGAGGAGGGCGGCCAGCTCTCCGGCGAGATCAGCGTCGGCACCGGCGGCAGCAGCGCCAGCAACGACAGCAAGCCCGCGCCGCTGCAAGCCGCGGCGTGACGCAGGCTCACTGAGCCTCTTTGGCGGGCGTCCAGCCCAGGCGCTTCAACAAGGCGCCGGCCGCAGCCGGCGCTTTTTCCTTTGCGCCGTTGATGAAGAACACATAGGTCGGACGCCGGGCCGCCCAGCCCTGCGTGCGCTCGGCCCATGCATCGAGCGCCTTGGGCGCGTAGCCGGCCGCCAGCTTGGCATCGGCCATCATCAGCCGCGCATAGGCCACCGGGCCTTCGGGCTCCTCGAAGGACGGAAACTTGTCGGCGTCGGTGAACACCGTCGACACACCGTACTGCGCTGCCAGCGCGCGGTACTCGTCCAGCAGGAAGCTCGGGTGCCGCACGTCCATCACGTGCTGCAGCGCGCGGCTGCCTTCCCTTTTCGGCAGCAGCGCGAGAAAGGCCTCGAAGTCCTCCGGTTCGAAGGCCTTGGTCGGCATGAACTGCCACACGATCGGCCCGAGCTTGTCGCCCAGCTCGGCGATCCCGCTGTCGACGAAGCGCGCGATGGATTCCTTCGCCGTGCCCAGTACCTTGCGGTTGGTGGCGAAGCGGTTCGCCTTGAGCGAGAACACGAAGCCGTCGGGCGTCTCGTCGGCCCACTTGCGAAAGGTCGGCGGCTTGAAGGTGCTGTAGTAGGTGCCGTTGACCTCGATGGCCGTGAGCTGGCGGCTGGCGTACTGCAGTTCCTTCGTCTGTGCGAGGCCCTTCGGATAGAAGTTGTCGCGCCAGGGCTCGTAGGTCCAGCCGCCGATGCCGACGCGCACGGGGTGGGGTTTCTTTGAAGTGGTGGCCATGAATGCGGAGTTCCGGACGCAGAGGCCGCAAAGGTTACGCAGAAGTCGCCGAGGACGACAGTGGAAATTTCTGGATTCCCTTCTGCGCCCTCTGCGAGACCTCTGCGGCCTCTGCGTTCGGCTGCCCGCTTTCAAGGCCATTCCAACCGGCGCAGAATTGCCCTTTGCCCAGCGGAGATTGCCCCCGATGAACGCCCCCCTGCACCGCGAAATCCCGGCCGGCCTGCTCGATGCCGATCGTGCCCTGGCCGATGTGTCCTCGACATGGGACGGCGACATCGTGCGCCAGCTCACCGACTACATCGCCATCCCCGCCAAGTCGCCCGGCTTCGACAAGGAGTGGGCCGAGCATGGCTATCTGGAGACGGTGCTGCGCAACGCCGCTCAATGGGTCGAGGCGCAGAAGGTCGAAGGCCTGACGCTGGAGATCGTGCGCCTCGAAGGCCGCACCCCGGTGCTCTACTTCGAGGTGCCGGCCACCGGCACGTCGATGACCGACACGGTGCTCATGTACGGCCACCTCGACAAGCAGCCCGAGTTCACCGGCTGGCGCAACGACCTCGGCCCCTGGACGCCCAAGTACGAAAACGGCCTGCTCTACGGCCGTGGCGGCGCCGACGACGGCTACGCGGTCTATGCCAGCATCGCGGCGGTGCAGGCACTCAAGGCGCAGGGCGCGGCGCATCCGCGCATCGTGGGCCTGATCGAGACCTGCGAGGAATCCGGCTCCTACGACCTGCTGCCGTATGTCGATGCGCTGCGCACCCGGCTGGGCAACGTGGCGCTGGTGATCTGCCTCGACTCCGGCGCCGGCAACTACGACCAGCTGTGGCTCACCACCTCGCTGCGCGGCCTGGCCGGCGGCACGCTGAAGGTGGAGATCCTCACCGAGGGCGTGCATTCGGGCGATGCCTCGGGCCTGGTGCCCTCGAGCTTTCGCATCATGCGGCAGGTGCTCGACCGGCTCGAGGACAGCAAGACGGGGCGCCTGCTGCCCGCCAGCTTCCACTGCGAGGTCCCGCCCGACCGGCTCGCGCAGGCGCAGGCCACCGCCGCCATCCTGGGCGAGGAGGTCTACAAGCGCTTCCCCTGGGCGCACTGGGACTGCGGTGGCTCCACCGCCTTCGCGCTGCCCACCACCACCGACCCCGTCGAGGCGCTCATCAACCGCACCTGGAAGCCGACGCTGAGCGTGACGGGCGCCGAGGGCTTCCCGGCGCTCAAGGATGCGGGCAACGTGCTGCGGCCCTACACCGCCTTCAAGCTCTCGTTGCGCCTGCCACCGCTGGTCGACGCGGCGAGCGTGATGGCCGAACTCAAGACCCTGCTGGAGGACAACGCGCCCTATCAAGCCAAGGTCACCTTCGACGGCAACGGTGCGGCCACCGGCTGGAACGCGCCGACCATCGTGCCGTGGTTCGAGCGTGCACTGAACGCCGCCAGCCAGGCGCATTTCGGCGCGCCCTGCGGCTACATCGGCCAGGGCGGCACGATCCCGCTCATGAACATGCTCAGCGAGGGCTTCCCGAAGGCGCAGATGATGGTCTGCGGCGTGCTCGGCCCCAAGAGCAACGCGCACGGGCCCAACGAGTTCCTGCACGTGCCCTACGCGAAGAAGCTCACCGCCGCGGTGGCGGAGGTCATCGCCGCGCTGCCCGCCACGGCCACCGCCGAGGCGCCGGCCGCCTGACGGAGGTGCAGCCGTTCCTCGCCGGCAGAGCCGCCGGCGAGCATGCATCGCAGGCCTGACTCGGCGCGCACCAGTGACCGCATCGGGCGCGGGATGCGCTCGCAGAATGAGCGCGGCCTGACCGGATGCTGGGGCGCTTGCCCCAAAGCCAAATGAAGTATTTGGTACTCGTCGTGCGCAGAATCTCCACACCGGCCCGCGTCTGCGACGTGCGGCCGATGCAGGAGATTCCATGCTCGACACGGCCAGATACCACGACGCCACGCGCCGCACCGCACCCGTTGGCCTGATCGACCTGGCCGAACGCACGCCCTGGGCCCAGCTCGACGAAGCCGCCTTCGCGTTCCGGCACCGGCTGGCCGAGCATCCGCTGTTCACGCTCGAACGGCTGGCCGACCTGTCTTCACAGGTGCTCGACCGGCCCGACATTTCGCGTGCGTTCCGCGGGGCCGACCTCCAACTGCCGCGGGCCGAGCTCAAACGCCGCATGCGCAACAGCATCCTGGGGGTGGAGAACAACGGGCTGTGGCTGTCGCTGCACTACCTCGACGAAGTGGACCCGGCCTACGAGCGCCTTTTCGACCAGCTCATGGCCGACATCGAGGACCTGGCGGGCGTGCCGGTTCGCGAGCGCATGCACTGGGGCAGCATGTCGGTGTTCATGAACGCGCCGGGCCTGCAGGTGCCCTACCACTTCGACCACGAGACCAACTTCCTCATGCAGATCCGAGGCGAGAAATCCGTGCGCCTGTACCCCAAGGGCCGCGCCACCCTGTGCGAGGAGGAGATCGAGGACTTCTACCGCTCCAACGCGCTGGCCGGCCGCTACCGCGACGAGCTGGCCGAAGCCGGCACGCTCTTCACGCTCACGCCCGGCGTCGGCGTGCACCATCCGCCGCTCGCGCCGCACCTCATCCGCAACGGCCGCGAGGTCTCGGTCAGCCTCGCGATCTACTACGTGATGAGCGAGATGGAATACCGCGCGCGGGTCTACCAGGTCAATTTCTGCATGCGCAAGATGGGCCTGCATCCACGCCCGCCGGGCGAATCGGCCTGGGTCGACGCGGCCAAGGAGCGGCTCATCCGCGCGCTGTCGATGTCGCACCCGCGCACGCACGACGAGATGCTGTACTCCGGCATCCAGCGCCTCATGGCACCGGCCCGCATGGCGCGTGCGCTGGGCCGCTGCGTGCGCGGTGCCCTCCACCCGGCCAGCGCCTGATCGGCGGGCTCAGCCCGCCGCGCGCCGGGCGGGCGCGGCCGGCGCCAGGCGCAGCCACAGCAGTGCCGCGCCGATCAGCGCCACCGGCAGCAGCGCGCCGAGGTTCAGCCACTGCCAGCCGCGCGAGGTGACCAGCACGCCGGCGGTGAAGGAGGTCAGCGCCAGCGTCGCGAAAAGGCAAAAGCTCATGAAGGCCTGTGCGCGCTCCTTTTCCTCGGGGCGGTAGCTGTCCAGCGCCAGCGTGGTGCTGCCGGTGAAGAGGAAGTTCCAGCCCACGCCCAGCAGGAAGAGCGCGACCTGGAAGTGGTGCAGGTCCGCACCCGAGAGCGCCACACCCACGCAGCCCAGGTTGAGCGCCAGGCCCGCCGCCATCACCGGCAGCGCGCCCAGCCGGCGTATCAGGTGGCCGGTGAAGAAGCCCGGCGCGAACATGCCGACCACGTGCCACTGCAGCACGAAGGCGGCATCCGCGAAAGGCAGGCCGCACACCTGCATCGCCAGCGGCGTGGCCGTCATCAGCAGGTTCATCACGCCGAAGGCGAGCGCGCCGCCGAAGCAGGCGACGACGAAGGCGGGTTGCCGCAGCAGCTCGCGCAGCGATCGGCCCTGCGCCTGGCCGGCGCCCAAGGCCGGCGGCGACGGGAAGCGGATGAAGGACATGGCCAGCATCGAAACCAGTGCCACGCCCGCCAGCGCGACGTAGGCGCCGGCGAAGGGCAGCGGCAGCCAGTCGCGCGTGAGCGCGGCGAGGTTGGGCCCGACCACCGCGCCGACCAGCCCTCCGGCCATCAGCAGCGACACGGCCTTCTCGCGCCAGGCCGGCGCCACCAGCTCGGCCGCGGCGAAGCGGTACAGCGTGCCGTTGGCGCTGTAGTAGCCGGCCACCACGGTCGCCAGGCACACGCCGGCGAAGCTGTGCACCCACACGGCGGCGGCAGCGCCCAGTGCCGACACGAAGGCCACGGCCAGCCCGAGCTGGAAGGAGCCGCGTCGCCCCCAGCGCCGCTGCGAGCGTGCCACCAGCCCCGTCGACAGTGCGCCGCCGAGCACGTAGCCCATGATGGGCAGCGTCGCCATCCAGGCCTGCGGCGCGAGCGCCAGCCCGACCAGGCCGTTGATGGCGATGAAGGTGATGTTGTTGACGAGGTAGAGCGACTGGCAGATCACCAGCAGCCCGAGTTGGGCATTCATGCCGCGGTTGTACGCCATCGCCCCGTCCGCGGCCGGCACCGGCGGCTATCGCTGTTGCAGCAGTCCGCTGAGCGAGGAGAGCAGGTCGTCGTGGTTGCCCAGGCCCTGGGCCGGCATCTGGCCGTGCGGCGTCAGGCGGTCGATCAGCTGGGGCAGCAGCGCCGCCAGCAGCGGCAGCAGGGTCTGCGCGTTCATGCCCAGCTTCTGCGCCAGGCCCGACACGATGTCGCTGCCCAGCACGTCGCCGAGCTGGCCGCCGGAGATCGGCGCGTTCTCGCCGCGGCCGATCCAGGAGCCGATGACGTCGCCCAGGCCCGCCTGTTCGAACTTGCCGATCAGGCCGCCGAGCCCGCCCTGGGCGCCGTTGCTGGCCAGCAGGCCGCCCAGTGCGCCTGCGAGGCCACCCAGGTCGCCGAGGCCACCGGGTCCGCCCGGCGCGCCCTGCGGCTGCTGTTGTTGCAGGGCGCCGCCGAGCACCTGGCCGAGAACCGAATCGAGCAGACCCATGGTCGTTCCTTTGTGTGTGACTGAGCCGGCCATTGTTGAGCAGCCGTGTGGCCGGCTCAAGCCCGGCGTCGATGACCGCTCGGGGCGATCGTGACGGACTACTTGGCGCGGGGCGGCCGTTTCTCAAGCAGCGGTTGCGTCACGCCCTGCACGCCCACCAGGCCCAGCACCGTGACCAGCGAGTTCTGCGCGCCCTTCCAGGCGTCGGTCACGTCGATCCACTCGCTCATCGCGTGGAAGCCGCCGGTCTTGCCGCCGCCGCCGACGATGATGGCCGGGATGCCGAGGGACATCGGCACGTTGGCATCGGTGCTCGCGCCCGAGAGCAGCGTCTTGTGGCCGAAGGAGGCGTTGGCGCGCGTGGCGGCTTCCACGATCACCGAGTCCGGCGGGGTCTTGCCGCCCGGCCGGTCGCCGATCAGCTTGCTGCTCACGCTCAGCGTGCTCACGTTCCAGCGGCGGTTCTCCTCCACCACCGCCTCGTCGATGGCGGCCAGGATCTTCTTCTCGGTCTCCAGCAGCGGCTCCATCTGGTCGGAGCGGATGTCCACCGCCATCTTCGCCTCGGGCGCGATGGTGTTGACCGAGGTGCCACCGCTGACCGTGCCGACGGTGAAGGTGGTCTTGGGGAAGCTCGGCGTCTTCACTTCGGCGATCTTCGCGATCGCGCGGCCCATGCCGTGGATCGCGCTGGGCACCTGGCCGAAGGCGCCGTAGCTGTGGCCGCCCGGGCCCTTGAAAGTGACTTCGTAGCGGTGGCTGCCGGTGCCGAGGATGAGCACGCTGCCGTCCGGCGCCGGCTCCAGGCCCACCATGCCGTCGATGTCGAGGTGGTCGGCGAAGATGCGCTTCATGCCGCGCAGGTTGCCCAGCTCCTCCTCGCCGACGTTGCCGACGAAAAGCAGGTCGCCCACCGTCTGGATGTTGTGGTCGTTCAGCACCTTCAGCCAGGACAGCAGCACGGCCAGCCCGCGCGTGTCGTCGGAGATGCCGGGGGCCGCGAGCTTGCCATTGCCCAGGTCCTTGACCTTCACGTCGGTGCCGGCCGGGAACACCGTGTCGAGATGCGCCGAAACCAGCAGCTTGGGCCCGTTTCCCGTGCCCTTGCGCAAGCCGACCACGTTGCCCTCGGCGTCGATCTTCGCGTCGGCCAGGCCCAGCGCCTTCATGCGCGCGAGAAAGGCTTCGGCGCGCTTGTGTTCCTTGAAGGGCGGCGCCTCGATCTCGGTGAGCATCCTGAGGTCGTCGATCGAGCGCTCGTGGTCGGCCTTCACCGCCTCGAGCAGTTGCTGCACCTGCGACGCCGACAGCAGCTGCGTGTAGGCCTGGTCCACGGCGGGGCGGACCTGCGCGGGCGTGGGTGCGACGGCGCTGAAGGTCTGGGCCTGCACGGCACCCGTGCCGAGGACGGCGACTGCCAGGGCGAGGGTCGGGAAGAGGGGGCGCGGCAACTGGGGCATATCGGGCTCGGCGATGGAAAGGGTTGTCGGTGCGCGCGGGCGTGCTGGCACGGGCGGCCGCACATTGTTGGGCCGCCGGTGCCGGCGCGCTCTGCTTTAATCTTCAGCGCCGTCAGTTTTTCTTACATGCGCCGCCACATCCCCACCACCCGTGCCCTGCTCGTCCTCGATGCCGTGGCCCGCCACCGCGGCGTCGGCAAGGCGGCCGAGGAACTGTGCCTCACGCACAGCGCCGTGAGCCAGCAGCTGCGCCAGCTCGAGGCGCAACTCGGGGTGCGGCTGGTGCAGCGCACGGCGCGCGGCTCGGCGCTCACCGACGCGGGCCGCCGCTACCACGCTCAGATCGCGGGCGACCTGCTGCGCCTGGAGAACCACACGCTGGAGGCGATGGCGCAGCGCCCCGACGGCACGCGCCTGCTGGTGGGTGCGGTGCCGGTCTTCGCCGAACGCTGGCTGGTGCCCCGCCTGCCCGCCTTCGCCGCATTGCAGCCGGCCTGCAGCCTGCACCTGCAGGTTTTCCCGACGCAGATCTACATGGAGGAGCCGGCCTTCGACGTGGCGGTGCAGTACGACGACGCGGTGTGGGCGGGCGCGCAGGCGCGGTCGCTGATGGCCGAAACCTGCGTGGTGGCGAGCGCGCCGGGCTCGCGCTGGCAGCGCGCGGTGGCGCGCGGGGACTTCCGCGACGTGCCGCTGCTGCAGCTGAGCTCGCGGCTGGGCGCCTGGGAGGCCTGGTTCGACGGGGCCGGCATCGCGCGCCGGCCGATGCACGCCGGCAGCGGGCACCGCTTCGACCTGTTCTCGATGCTCGTCGAGGCGGTGCGTGCCGACCTGGGCGTGGGCTTGGTGCCGCGCTACTGCATCGAGCGCGAGTTGCGCGCCGGCGAGCTGGTGCAGGCGCACGGCCACGAGGGCCGTAGCCCACGCGGCTACAGCGTGTTCGTGGCGCCCCACAAGGTCGGCGATGCGCTGGTGGAGGCTTTCGCGGCCTGGCTGGCGGCGTCGGCCGCCGGGGATCAGGCGGGGAGCGCCAGCAGTCCCACGAGCGCCGCAAGAGCGGCCGTCTCCGCCCGCAGGACCCGGGGACCCAGCGTCACGGCCTGAAAGCCACGCGCGAGCGCGGCCGCTTCTTCCTGGGCGTTGAGCCCGCCCTCGGGGCCGCTCAACACCGTGATGGCGGCCGCGCCAGCGGCCGTGCTGACGTGCAAGGCCTTGGCATCCGGCGCGAAGGCCAGCAGCAACCGCGCGCCGCCCACCTCGGGCAGCGTCGCCATCCAAGCGTCGAAACCCAGCGGCGCATGCACCGGCGGCACGCGGTTGCGGCCGCACTGTTCGCAGGCGGCAATGGCCACCGCCTGCCAGTGGGCGCGCTTCTTCTCGGCCCGTTCGCCGGCCAGGCGCAGCACGCCATGGGCCGTCACCAGAGGCTGGATGCTGGCCGCGCCCAGCTCGGCCGCCTTCTCGACCAGCCAGTCCATGCGCTCGTTGGCCGGCATGCCGACCGCCAGGTGCACGGCCTTCGGGGCCTCGCGTTCCACGGGGTCGTGGGCGCCGATCTGCACCTGCACGTCGCTGCGGCCCATGCGCTCGATGGTTGCCGCGTACTCGCCGCCGCGGCCGTCGAAGAGGGTGAGTGCCTCACCCGGCTGCATGCGCAGCACCTGCACATGGCGCGCGGCGCCGGCCGGCAGGGCCAGCGACTGGCCGGTGCTCAGGGCTTCGGGGCAATGGATGCGCGGCATGGCGACTGCAATGAGATCAATGCGCCCGAACCGGGCGGGCAAGGCGGGCCGGTTCGGCGGGCCAGTTCACATCCGGCCGAAGGCGTAGCCGGTTGCGGCCTCGGTGCCCTCGACCTGGTCGAGCAGCCGCAGCAACGGCGTCAGCTCGCGGTAGCGGCCGGCGGTGGCGCGGATGTAGGCGATGAAGCGCGGCGTGTCGGCCAGGTACCTGGGCTTGGCGTCGCGCAGCGTGAGGCGGGCGAAGATGCCGGCCACCTTCAGGTGCCGCTGCAGGCCCATCCACTCCACGGCGCGGTAGAAGTCGCCGAAGTCCTCGTCGACCGGCAGCCCCGCCTTGCGCGCGGCCTGCCAGTAGCGCACGGTGATGTCGATGACGAAATCCTCGTCCCAGCTGAGGAACGCATCGCGCATCAGGCTGGCGATGTCGTAGGTGATGGGGCCGTAGACCGCGTCCTGGAAATCCAGCACACCCAGGGCATCGCCGTTCACCATCAGGTTGCGCGGCATGAAGTCGCGGTGCACGTACACGGGGGCCGCGCGCAGGTTCTGTTCGACGATCAGTGCGAAGGTCTTGTCCAGCGTCTCCTTCAGCTTGCCCTCGACCGCGACGCCGCGGTACTTGGCGAGGTACCAGTCGGGAAAGAGTTGCAGCTCGCGCCGCAGCAGCGCGGCATCGTAGGGCGGCAGCACGCCGGGCTTGGAGGCGAGCTGCCAGCGGATCAACGCGTCGAGTGCCTGTTCGTAGCGCGGCCGGTTGGCCTCGGCGTTGTCGCGGTCGATGCGGTCCAGCAGCGTCTGCCGGCCCAGGTCGTCCAGCAGCATGAAGCCCTGGGGCTCGTCCCAGGCGAGCACCTCGGGCGCGGTCACGCCGGCTTCGCGCATCAGCGCGGCCACTTTCACGAAGGGACGGCTGTCCTCCTTGTCGGGCGGCGCGTCCATCACGATGCGCGCCAGTCCCGGCGTGGTGGTGTCGACGCGCAGGTAGCGGCGGAAGCTGGCATCGGCCGAGGCCAGCTGCACGGTCCCGGGCCGCAGTCCCTGCGCCGGCCCGATCGTGTCGAGCCAGTGCGCGAAGGCCTTTGCGCGGGCGGGATCGGCCCAGGCGACGGGCGCGGCGGTGGAGGGGGCCGGCGACCCGCCCGGCAGGCTCGGTCGTTCAGGGCCGGCGGCCGGGGGCAAAGGGGCTGTCATGGATAATCTCGATTCTACAAATCCGCCCTGCGCTGCAGGCTTGCGGCCGCTGGCGGAGCCCGCAGTGCCCGGCCCCTGACGCTTCGCATCGCGCAGGGCCGGCCTGCGTGGCCCCTTCGACCCAAGATTGCCGTTCCGTACCGATGCCTGATCCGAACCGAGCGCCCCGGCCGCGGTATCTGCCGCCGCTGCCTCTGGCGCTGCTGACGCTCGCCGTGTTGCACGCGCACGGCGCCTGGGCCCAGGCGGGCGGCGAAGCGGAGGCGCCGCTGGTGCTCAAGCGCACGCCGATGCTGGCCGAGACCATTCCGCCGGCCGAGCGCGCCCAGCGCCCCAGCATCGTCGAGGGCGACCGCGTGTCGGGCCGCCCCGACCTCGAGACCATCGTCGAAGGCAACGCGTCGCTGCGCCGCGGCGACACGGTGATCCACGCCGACCGGCTGGAGTACTACCAGCCCGACGATCTGGCCAAGGCCACCGGCAACGTGCGCGTGAACCAGGCCGGGAACGTCTACGAAGGCCCGCAGCTCGAACTCAAGGTCGAGACCTTCGAGGGCTTCTTCAACAACGTGCGCTACAAGCTGCTGGCCACCGGCGCCCACGGCGAGGCCGAGCGCGTCGACTTCGTCGATGCCGACCGCGCCATCGCGCGCCGCGCCACCTACACCACCTGCCGCCGCGAGGACTACCCGGGCTGGATGCCCGCGTGGTTCCTGAGCGCCGCCAACCTGCGCACCGACAACGAAGAGAACGTCGGCACGGCCGAGAACGTCAAGCTCAGCTTCATGGGCGTGAGCACGCCCACGATCCCGAGCGTGAGCTTTCCGCTGAACAACGAGCGCAAGAGCGGCTTCCTGCCGCCCACGATCGGCATGGACAGCGTGAACGGCCTCGAACTCGCGCTGCCGTACTACTGGAACATCGCCCCCAACCGGGACGCCACCTTTACCCCCACGGTGATGAGCAAGCGCGGCATCAACGTGGCCAACGAGTTCCGCTTCCTCGAGAAGGACTACAGCGGCGAGGTGCGGCTGGATTACATGCCCGACGACAAGCTGCGCAACCGCGACCGCTGGGGCCTGTGGGGCAAGTACCGGCAGAAATTCGATGCCCCCGCCATCGGGCTGGATTCGCTCAACCTCAACCTGGACGCCAACCGCGTCAGCGACGACGACTACTGGCGCGACTTCACCCGCACGCCCTCGCTGATCACGCGCCTGCTGCCGATCGACGGCTCCCTGAACTGGAGCAAGGGCGACTGGAGCGGCCAGGTGCGCGCGCTGTCCTACCAGACGCTGCAGTACTCGGCGTCGCCGATCGTGCCGCCCTACGACCGGCTGCCGCAGCTCACGGCCAACTACGCCAAGTACGACTGGAACGGCCTCGACTTCTCGCTGAACACCGACTTCACGCGCTTTCGCGCACGCACCGAAGAGCAGGGTCAGCCCAACGGCGACCGCGCCTATGCGCTGGCCAGCCTGAGCCGCCCCTTCACGACGCCCGGCGCGTACATCACGCCCAAGGTGCAGCTGCATGCCACGAGCTACCAGCTCGATGGCCCGATGTCCGATGGCCGCACCTCGGCCACCCGCACCGTGCCGACCTTCAGCCTCGACAGCGGCATGACCTTCGAGCGTGACGTGAACCTGTTCGGCAAGGCCTTCCGCCAGACGCTGGAGCCGCGCGCCTTCTACGTCTACACGCCCTACCGCGACCAGAGCCGGCTGCCGGTGTACGACACGGCGGCCAACGATTTCAGCTTCGCCACGCTGTTCACCGAGAACGAGTTCTCGGGCGCCGACCGGGTGTCGTCCACCAACGCCCTCACCCTGGGCCTCACTTCGCGGCTGCTCGATCCCGACAGCGGGGCCGAGCTGGCGCGCTTCGGCATCGCGCAGCGGCGGCGCTTCTCCGACCAGCGCGTGACCATGCCGACGCTGACCAACGTCGTCGACGGCACGACCATCACCACGGCAGGCACCCTGCCCGTGACCGAGCGCTCCAGCGACCTGATGCTCGGCGCGCAGGTCAACCTCAGCCCCAAGTGGAGCCTGGACACGACGGTCCAGTACAACCCCGACGACCGGCGTTCCAACCGCAGCACCATCACGGCGCGCTACACACCAGGGCCCTACCGCACGCTGAGCGTGTCGTACCGCTATCAGGCCGACCGCATCTCGCCCAACGGCGCGGGCAACGAGTCGATCGACCTGGGCTGGCAGTGGCCGTTGAACGACCTGTGGGGCGACAAGGGCCAGGACCTCGGCCCCGGCCGCGGCCAGGGCGGCGGGCGCTGGTACGCGGTGGGCCGGCTCAACTACAGCCTGCGCGACAAGCCCTCGTCGTTCAATTCCCTCGGACGCCCGGTGTATGCCAGCGCCGGCGACCGGCCGGGGGTGACCGATGCGATCATCGGCTTCGAATACGACGGCTGCTGCTACATCGGCCGCGTCGTGCTGGAGAAGACCAGCACCGGCCTGGCCACGTCGACCAAGCGGATCATGTTCCAGCTGGAGTTCCTGGGCTTCTCCAGCCTGGGCTCCAGCCCCATGCAGACCTTGCGGCTCAACGTGCCGCGCTACCAGCCGCTGCGCTCGCCCATCCCGGCGCCGAGCCGCTTCACCAACTACGACTGAGTTCGCCCGAGCAAGGACATCGCCATGAACTTCCTGCGTTCCACCCTCGCGCTGGCCTGTGCGGCCGCGCTGGCGACCACCGCCGTGGCCCAGACCCAGCGCGCGCAACAGCCGCGCACGCAGCGCCCCATGGGCATCACCGACATCATGCGCGCCGGGCCCGTGATCGCCGTGCCGCCTGCCGATGCGCGGCCGCCTGCGGCGCCGCAGGGGCAGCGTGCCGCCGAGTTCATCGTCGCGCTGGTCAATTCCGAGCCCATCACCAACACCGAGGTGCAAAAGCGCATCGACCGCGTGATGCAGGACGGCAATCCCGAAATCGAGCGCATGCCGCGGGCGCAGCTGGCCAGGCAGGTGCTGGAGCAGCTGATCTCCGAACGGGCCCAGCTGCAGCTGGCCAAGGAACAGGGCGTGCGGGTCGACGACACGGCCGTCGATCAGGGCATCGCCGTGGTGGCGCGCCAGAACAACCTGAGCGTCGCGGAACTTCAGCAACGGATCGCGCAGGCCGGCCTGTCGCGCGACGAATTCCGCGCCAATGTGCGCAACCAGCTGCTGCTCACCCGGTTGCGCGAGCGCGAGCTGGAGTCGAAGGTCAAGGTCACCGACGCCGAGGTCGACCAGTTCCTGCGCGACCAGCGCGGCGGAGCCAACGCCCCCGGCGCCCAGGACATCAACCTGGCCCAGGTGCTGGTGGCCGTGCCCGAGAACGCAAGCGCCTCCCAGCTGGCGACGCTGCAGAAGCGCGCGCAGGACATCGCCCGCCGCGCACGGGCCGGCGAAGACTTCGCCAAGCTCGCCGCCGAGGCGTCGGACGCGCCCGACGCGCGCAACAGCGGTGGCGCGCTGGGCCTGCGCAATGCCGACCGTTATCCGCCCCTGTTCGTCGAGAGCACGCAATCGACCCCCGTGGGCGGCGTCGCGGGCCCGGTGCGCTCGGGCGCCGGCTTCCACGTGATCAAGGTGCTCGCGCGCGAACGGGCGAACGCCGGCGCCGACGGCGTGGTGACGCAGACGCAGGTGCGGCATATCCTGATCCGTCCCGACGGCAACCGCACGCCCGAACAGGTCGTGGCCCTGCTCAACGACTACAAACGCCGCATCCAGAGCGGCACGACCGACTTCGCCACGCTGGCACGCGACCAGTCGCAGGACACCGGCAGCGCCCGCAACGGCGGCGAATTGGGCTGGACGGTGCCGGGCACCTTCGTGCCCGAGTTCGAGGACGCGATGAGCCGCCTGCAGCCGGGCCAGATCAGCGACCCCATCAGCACGCGATTCGGCGTGCACCTGATCCAGGTGGAAGCGCGCCGCGACGCCAAGCTCAACCCCGAGGAACTGCGCACCGCCGCCCGCAATGCGCTGCGCGACAAGAAGATGGACGACGCCTACGAGTCCTGGGCCCAGGAAGTGCGCAACCGCGCCTACGTCGAGCTGCGCGAGCCGCCGCAGTCCTGACCGCGCACATGAAGGCGCACGCGCCGCGCAAGCGCTTCGGCCAGCACTTCCTGTCCGACGGCGCGATCATCGATGCGATCGTGCGCGAGATCGCGCCGAAGGCGGGCGACCCCATGGTCGAGATCGGCCCCGGCCTGGCGGCGCTCACGCAACCGCTGGTCGAACGCCTGGGTCGGCTCACCGTGATCGAACTCGACCGCGACCTCGCCGCCCGCCTGCGCGGCCATGCGCAGCTCGACGTGGTGGAGTCCGACGTGCTCAAGGTCGACTTCGGCGCCCTGGCCGACCGGCTCGCGGGTGCGGGCGCCGGCCTTCCGACGCTTCGCGTGGTGGGCAACCTGCCCTACAACATCTCGACGCCCATCCTGTTCCACCTGCTGCGCTGGGCGGACCGCGTGGCCGACCAGCACCTCATGCTGCAGAAGGAAGTGATCGATCGCATGGTGGCGGCGCCGGCCACGGCCGACTATGGCCGGCTGTCGGTGATGCTGCAGTGGCGCTATGCGATGGAGAACATCCTGTTCGTGCCGCCGGGCAGCTTCGAGCCGCCGCCGCGCGTGGACAGCGCGGTGGTGCGCATGGTGCCGCGTGCCGATCCGGCGGCGGTCGACGTCGCGCACCTGGAAGCGCTGGTCCAGTTGGCCTTCAGCCAGCGCCGAAAGCTGCTGCGCCACACGCTCGGCCGGTGGCTCGAGGCGCGGCACTTCGGCGGGACCTTCGACACCCAGCGCCGTGCCGAGGAAGTGCCGGTCTCGGAGTACATCGCGCTGGCACAGGCCACCGCCGCCTGAGCCGCCGCCTTCGCGCAGGCAAAAAAAAAGCCCGTCGTCGACGGGCTTTTTCACAGGGGCCGCGCCGTGTTCAGGCGGCGGCCAGCCAGTAGGTGCTGTTGAAGGGGCTGCTCATGCGCAGCGCCAGCGGGGACACATCCACCAGCTTGTCGGTCGGCATCTTCTCCGCCGCGGGATCCGCGTTCAGGTCGATGCCATCCAGGGGCGCGGGTTGCGCGCTGTGGGCACCCTGGATCTGGGCCTCGTTGGCCCGTTCTGCTTGGCCGGCTTGTGCAGAACGGGCTACAGAAAAGAATAGAAGCACCGGAAGGGCACCTTGCGGTCCCCCCAGTAGTCCGAGGCGTCGCGGAAGATGTCCAGGAGCTGCTCGCGCGCTTCCTTGTCGAACTTGGCGTTGGCCGGGATCTGCTCGAGCACCACGACGAAGCCCGGCTGCGGGCCCGATTTGTGCAAGGGATCGGTCATGCAGTCGTACAGCGCATCGAAGTTCTTGCCGAAGTGCGCCGGGAAGGTGAATTGCTGCGCGATCAGGTCGAGCACGTCCTGCTTGCTCTGGGCATTCGCCAGGTTGGCATAGAGGAAATGCTGGCCCGACGCATGGGCTGCCTCCTGAAGGTCGCTGACGCGAAAGGCCCGAATCGACTGAACGATGTTGGGCCGAACGCCACGAAGGGACTGATTCATCTCCGCTGTTCTTTCCATGGTGATCAAAACTTCTCCCGAACGCGTGGGTGCGTCACCCCTGCCTGTGCGATCGTCCATCATGGAACGATCTTCCTGAAACTTGCGTAATGGTCCGCCGTGTACCAGCACGCCTGCGGCGTCGTCGGCGGCCCGCCGCACACGATGCGACGCGCACCGCGCGTGCGGGCACCGGGCGTGTCCACGGTGTATTCGCGGTAGTGCCCACGCCGCTCGCGCGGAAGCAGGCGCTCCCGGTTGCCGAACACGGTGCCGTCCTTGTCATGCCGGAACGGCCCGCCGTCGAAGATCGCGCGGTACGTTGTCTGACCCTGGAGAGGCAATTGCGACAGCGCGATCGTCTCGTCGCGGTCCGGGAATTCCCGGGCTTGGACGGACTGGCTCGGCCCCAGAACCCCACCGAGGGCCGCCACGAAAACGCCAGTGAGCGCAAACTTGGAGACTTTGGACGAGATCGAGGCGGCAAACGCCATGAAGGCACCGAATGCTGTGGACGCGGGGACCAGAATTGCGGGTTAACCCGCAAATTCAAGCCCGCCAGTGTGCCCGAGGCATGCCCAAAAAGCAAGCGCCTGCCCAAGAATTGAGCAGGCGCCTGGCGGGTGGCGTGGTGCGCTAAGTTAGCGCACGCTGTCGAAAAAAGCGATCAACGATCGGCGTTGGCGTCCGCCACCGTGAGCGCGGTCATGTTCACGATGCGCCGAACAGTCGCGCTTGCGGTGAGAACGTGCACAGGTTTGGCCGCCCCGAGCAGCACCGGGCCGATGGCGATGTTGCCGCCCGCCGCGGTCTTGAGCAGGTTGTAGGAGATGTTGGCGGCGTCGATGTTGGGGAACACCAGCAGGTTGGCGTCGCCCGCCAGGGCGCTGTGCGGCATGACGGCGGCGCGCTGCTTGCCGTCCAGCGCCACGTCGCCGTGCATCTCGCCGTCGACCTCCAGCCAGGGCGCCTGGGTGCGCAGCAGCTCCAGGGTCTGGCGCATCTTGTGCGCGCTGGGGTGGTTGCTGGTGCCGAAATTCGAATGCGACAGCAGCGCCGCCTTGGGCTTCAGGCCGAAGCGCATCATCTCCTCGGCCGCCATGGTCGTGATCTCGGCCAGCTCGGCGGGCGTCGGGTCGTAGTTGACGTGCGTGTCGACCAGGAAGACCTGGCGGTCCGGCAGCAGCAGGCCGTTCATGCAGGCGTACACCGGCACGTCCTGCGGCGTGCTTTCGCAGCCGCCCGGGCGCTTGCCGATCACCTGGTCGATGTAGTGCAGATGGTTGGCGGTCGTGCCCCAGGTGCCGCAGATCAGGCCGTCGACCTCGCCCTTGTGCAGCAGCATCGAGCCGATGAGCGTCAGGCGCCGGCGCATCTCGATCTTGGCCACCTGCACCGTCACGCCCTTGCGCTCGGTCATGCGGTGGTAGGTCTGCCAGAAGTCGCGGTAGCGGCGGTCCTGCTCGACGTTGACGACGTCGTAGTCCAGTTCTTCCTTCAGCCGCAGGCCGAACTTCTCGATGCGCTGCGCGATGATGCCCGGACGACCGATCAGCGTCGGGCGGGCGATGCCTTCGTCCACCACGATCTGCGCGGCGCGCAGCACGCGTTCCTCTTCGCCCTCCGAATACGCCACGCGCTTCTTCACGGCGCGCCGGGCGGCGTCGAAGATCGGCTTCATCGTGGTGCCCGAGGCATAGACGAAGCTCTGCAGCTTGTCGCGGTAGGCGTCCAGGTCCTTGATCGGGCGCGCCGCCACGCCGCTTTCCTCGGCCGCCTTGGCCACCGCGGGCGCGATCTTCATCATCAGGCGCGGGTCGAAGGGCTTCGGAATCAGGTACTCGGGGCCGAAGCTCAGCTTCTCGCCCACGTAGGCGGCCGCCACGCGCTCGCTCTGCTCGGCCTGCGCCAGCTCGGCGATGGCGTGCACCGCCGCGATCTCCATCTCGTCGGTGATCGTCGTCGCGCCGCAGTCCAGCGCACCGCGGAAGATGTACGGGAAGCACAGGACGTTGTTGACCTGGTTCGGGTAGTCCGTGCGGCCCGTGGCCATGATCACGTCGTCGCGCACGGCGTGCGCGTCTTCCGGCGCGATCTCGGGGTTGGGGTTGGCCAGCGCGAAGATCACCGGCCGCTTGGCCATCTTCGCGACCATGGCCGGCTTGAGCACGCCGCCGGCCGACAGGCCCAGGAACACGTCCGCGCCCTCGATCACCTCGCTCAGCGTGCGCGCGGCGGTCTTCTGCGCGAACAGCGCCTTGTCCGGGTCCATCAGCTCGGTGCGGCCCTCGTAGACGACGCCCGCCAGGTCGGTGACGTAGACGTTCTCGCGCTTGAGCCCCACCTTCAGCAGCAGGTTCAGGCAGGCCAGCGCAGCCGCGCCCGCACCCGAGGCGACCAGCTTCACCTCCTCGATCTTCTTGCCGGCCACCTTCAGGCCGTTGACCATGGCCGCAGCCACCGTGATGGCGGTGCCGTGCTGGTCGTCGTGGAAGACCGGGATCTTCATGCGCTTGCGCAACTCGCGCTCGACGTAGAAGCAGTCCGGCGCCTTGATGTCCTCGAGGTTGATGGCGCCGAAGGTCGGCTCCAGCGCGGCGATCACCTCGACCAGCTTGGCCGGGTCCTTCTCGTCGATCTCGATGTCGAACACGTCCACGCCGGCGAACTTCTTGAACAGCACGCCCTTGCCTTCCATCACCGGCTTGGACGCCAGCGCCCCGATGTCGCCCAGCCCCAGCACGGCCGTGCCGTTGCTGATGACGCCGACCAGGTTCCCGCGCGAGGTGTACTTGAAGGCGTTCAGCGGGTCCTTCACGATCTCCTCGCAGGGCGCGGCCACGCCCGGCGAATAGGCCAGCGACAGGTCGCGCTGGTTGGTCATCTGCTTGGTGGCCGTGATCGCCACCTTGCCCGGCACCGGGAACTCGTGGTACTCGAGCGCCGCACGGCGAAGCTGTGCGCGTTTGTCTTCGGCGCTCAAGATTTGTGTCTCGGACATGGAACTGGCTCCTGAAGCCGATGGTGCGTGGCCCGCCGCGGGCCCGCCCAGGGCGCTGTTTTAGAGGGGCGCCGATTTTAGACCTCGGTCGCAAAGGCGACTGGGGCGGCATAGTTCGCATGGCCGATGCACGGCGGCGCCGCGGTGCGCCGCGCCGCTGCCCGGTATGGCAATATCCCGCGCTCGACAACCCGACCGACGAGGAGAGTGGACATGGCCCTGATGGATTTCATCAAGAAGCAGTTCATCGACATCATCCAGTGGACGGAGACCGGCGACGGCACGCTCGCCTGGCGCTTCCCCATGCAGGAGATGGAGATCCAGAACGGCGCCTCGCTCACGGTGCGCGAGTCGCAGATGGCCGTCTTCGTCAACGAAGGCCAGGTGGCCGACGTGTTCGGTCCGGGCATGTACAAGCTGACGACGCAGACGCTGCCCGTCCTCACCTACCTCAAGAACTGGGACAAGCTATTCGAGTCGCCCTTCAAGAGCGACGTCTACTTCTTCAGCACGCGCCAGCAGGTCGACCAGAAGTGGGGCACGCCGCAGCCCATCACCATCCGCGACAAGGACTTCGGCGCCGTTCGGCTGCGCGCCTTCGGCAACTACGCCTTCCGCATCGCCGACCCGAAGCTCTTCCACACCGAGATCTCGGGCACGCGCGACACCTACACCGTGGCCGACCTCGACGGGCAGTTGCGCGGCCTGGTGCTGCAGAACATCAGCACCGCCATCGCGGCCAGCGGCGTGCCCTTCCTCGACCTGGCGGCCAACCAGATCGAGTTCGCCAAGGCCCTTGCGGCGCAGCTGAACCCCGAGTTCGGCAAGCTGGGCATCAGGCTCGAGACCATCACCGTCCAGAACGTCTCGCTGCCCGAGGAACTGCAGAAGGTCCTCGACCAGAAGATCGGCATGGGCATGGTCGGCAACGACATGGGCAAGTTCATGCAATACCAGACCGCGCAGGCGATTCCCAAGTTCGCCGAGGGCGCGGCCGGCGGCGGCGGCATCGCGGGCGACGCCATGGGGCTGGGCGCCGGCGTGGCGCTGGGCCAGGTGCTGGCGCAGAACCTGCAGCAGGGCCTGAACCCCAACGCCGCCGCGCAGGCGGCCGTGGCTGCCACGGCACCGGCCGCCACCGTGAGCCCGAACGATGTCATGGCCACGCTCGAAAAGCTGGGCGAGCTCAAGACCAAGGGCATCCTCACCCAGGAAGAGTTCGACGCCAAGAAGGCCGAGCTGCTCAAGAAACTCGTCTGAGCCGCCCGCTGCCATGTTGTCGATCGCGGCCTGCGCCCGCTGCACGGGCGCTGCGGCCCCGCAACGCTTGAAACTCCGGCCGGCCGCGCCGTGCCTGCGCCATGGCTGAGCCGGGCGGCACGCAACGCGTCTACCGTGCGCCCTGTCCCGGCTGCGGTGCGCCGGTCGAGTTCCGCTCGGCGCAGTCGGCCTTCGCCGTCTGCCCCTATTGCCAGAGCACCGTGGTGCGCCAGGGCGAGCAGCTCGCGCGCATCGGGAAGATGGCAGAGCTGTTCGACGACTTCAGCCCGCTGCAGCTCTTTGCCACGGGCCGCATCCAGGACAAGGCCTTCACCCTCGTCGGGCGTCTGCAGTACGCCTACGAGGGCGGCCGCTGGACCGAATGGGTGGCCCAGATCAACGGCACCGAGGACCGCACCGGCGTCCTGAGCGAGGACAACGGCGCCTACGTCTTCTCGCTGCCCTATGCGCTGCAGCAGCCCGCGCCGCCCGCAGACCAGTTGCGCGTGGGCGCCACCCACACCTTCAACGGGCAGGGCTACACCGTCGCGTCCAACGAGGAAGTGAAGCTGGTGTCGGCGCAGGGCGAGCTGCCCCGACTGCCAGAACTCGGCAAGCCCTTCCGCGTCGTCGAACTGCGCAACGAGAAGGGCCTGGTCCTGAGCCTGGACTACGACTCGGCCCCGCCGACGGCCTACCTGGGCCGCTCGGTGGAGCTGGACGACCTGAAGATGGCCGGGCTGCGCGACGAGTCCGCCAAGGAAGAGAAAGGCCGCGGCTTCGCGTGCCCCCACTGCGGCTCGCCGGTCACGCTCAACTTCGCCGACAGCAAGAGCGTCACCTGCCCGTCGTGCAAGAGCATCATCGACACCAGCGCCGGGATCGGCGGGGAGCTGAAGTACGCCACCCAGAACGAGCCGGTGCAGCCCCTCATCGCGCTGGGCACGCCCGGCACGCTGCAGGGCGCGCAGTGGCAGGTGGTCGGCTTCCAGCACCGCATGGGCCAGGAGCCCGGCGACGACGAGCAGTTCGGCTGGGACGAATACCTGCTCTACAACCGAAAGCGCGGCTTCAGCTTCCTGGTCGATGCGAGCGACGGCTGGAGCATGGTCAAGCCCGCGACCGGCGCACCGGTCGTCTCCGACGGCGGCCAGACGGCGCGCTACCTCGGCCGCACCTACCGGCAGAAGTACGCCTACGAGGCCGAGACCACCTATGTCGCCGGCGAGTTCTACTGGCAGGTGCAGCGCGGCCAGAAGACCAGCAACCGCGACTACGGCGAGCCCAAGGGCGGCCTGCTGTCGATGGAACGCAGCGCCAACGAGCTAACCTGGTCCTACGGCAGCCGCATCGACAGCAACGCCGTGGCGGCGGCGTTCAAGCTCGATGCGAAGAAGGACATGTTCAAGCGCGCCGATGCGTTGCCGGTCAGTGCCGCGTCCAGCCTGGGCTGCGGCACCATCATCCTCATCGTCGTGGTGATCGTCATCCTGCTGATCATCCTGTCCACCTGCTCGAGTTCGTCGGGCAGCGGCTACCGCAGCTCGGGCGGCTCCTACGGGGGCTATTCGAGCGGCGGGGGCCACAAGTAGCGCCCCCGCGTACACCCAACCTTCCACCGGAGAGACCGCATGCCGAAAATCGAATGGCTCCAGCCCATGGCGATCCTGGGCACCTTGCTGTATGCCCTGATCGGCGTGGCGATCTTCTGGATCGCCTTCATCGTCATCGACAAGATCACCCCCTACGACCTGTGGGGCGAGATCGTCGAGAAGCACAACAAGGCCCTGGCCATGGTGGTGGCGGCCATGTGCCTGGGCATCAGCATCATCGTCGCCGCAGCGATCCATTGAAGGTGGCCGGCGCCGGCCACCCCGGAGCCGTTCACGCTGAGCCTGTCGAAGCGCCGCGCCAGGGCTTCGACAGGCTCAGCCCGAACGGTTGAGGGCTCCTTGCCATGAACAAACCCCTCGCGCCGCCGGTCGACGCGGCCGCACTGCCTGCTGCGCCCGCCCGCCGCGCGGGCCCCTCCCCCGTCGCCATCGCCCTGCTCGCCAGCGTCTTCGTCGTCGCCGCCTGCGGGCTGGTTTACGAGCTGAGCGCGGCGGCGCTCAGCTCGTACCTGCTGGGCGACTCGGTGCTGCAGTTCAGCACCATCATCGGCACCTACCTGTTCGCCATGGGCGTGGGCTCGTGGCTGTCGCGCTACTTCGAGCGCCAGCTGCCCGCGCACTTCCTGCGCATCGAGCTCATGGTCGCCCTCGTCGGCGGCTTCCTGCCGGCGCTGCTCTTCATCGCCAACGCCTACGTGCCGGGCGCCTTCCGCCTGCTGCTGTACGGCCTCGTGGTCGTGGTCGGCACGCTGGTGGGGCTGGAGATTCCGCTGGTCATGCGCATCCTTCGGCGCGACATCGTGCTCAAGGACCTGGTCTCGCAGGTGCTGACCTTCGACTACCTCGGTGCGCTGGCCGTGTCGGTGGCCTTCCCGCTGCTGCTGGTGCCGCAGCTGGGCATGATCCGCACCGGGCTGCTCTTCGGCCTCATGAACGCCGCCGTGGGCGCCTGGGCGCTGTGGCTGTTCCGGCACGAGCTGCGGCGCCTCGGTGCGCACGCGTTGGCCTGCATGCTCGCGCTGGCAGCGCTCGCGGCCGCCTTCGCCTTCGCGGACCGCATCACGACCCTGGCCGAAGACAAGTTCTACCAGGACCGCATCGTCTTTGCCGCCACCTCGCCCTACCAGCGCATCGTGGTGACGCGGGGCAGCGCCGGGCACCGCCTGTTCCTCAACGGCAACTTGCAGTTCGCCGAGCGCGACGAGTACCGCTACCACGAGGCGCTGGTGCACCCCGCCATGGCTGCCCACGGCGCACCGAAGAAGGTGGCCGTGCTCGGCGGCGGCGACGGCATGGCCGTGCGCGAGATCCTCCGGTACCCGTCGGTGGAATCGGTGACGCTGGTCGAGCTCGATCCGAACATGACCAAACTGTTCACCGCGCACGAGACGCTGGCCGCGCTCAACGGCCACTCGCTCTCCTCGCCCAAGGTGAAGGTCGTCAACGCCGATGCGTTCAAGTGGTTGCAGGAGGCAGACGACCTTTTCGACGTCATCGTCGTCGACTTCCCCGACCCCACCAACTTCGCCATCGGCAAGCTCTACACCAACAGCTTCTACGCCCTGCTCGACCGCCGCCTGGCCGCCAGCGGCTACGCCGTGATCCAGACCACCTCGCCACTGGTGGCGCGCAAGAGCTTCTGGACCGTGGCGCAGACCATCGAGTCCGTCGGCCTCGTGGCCACGCCCTACCACGCGCACGTGCCGAGCTTCGGCGAGTGGGGCTACGTCATCGCCAGCCGTCGCCCCTGGCGCCGGCCCGACGCGCTGCCGGCGGGCCTGCGCTTCCTCACGGCCGACACGCTGCCCCTGCTCTTCGACTTCCCCAAGGACATGGCCCGCGTGCCGGCCGAGGTGAACCGGCTGTCGAACCAGGTGCTGGTCACGACCTACGAGCAGGAGTGGGGCAAGGTCGGGGTCACGCATTGAACGCCCCATGACCTTGCGCCGCCGCGATTTCATCGGCGCCTCCGCCGGCACACTGGCGCTGGCCGGCTGCGAGTCGCGCCCGCCCATCGACGGCGGCTTCACCGGCATCGACGTCGCGCGCGGCCATGCCTGGCGCGACGGCGCGGGCCGGGGGGCCGCGCCGGCCGAAACGCGGCGCACGCGTGTGCTGATCGCCGGGGCCGGTGTGGCCGGGCTGGCCGCCGCGCGGGCGCTGCGCCTGGCCGGCACCGAGGACTTCGTGCTGCTCGAGCTGGAAGACGGCGCCGGCGGCAACGCCCGCGGCGGCCGCTTGCACGACATCGCCTGCCCGCTGGGTGCGCACTACCTGCCGACGCCCGGCGATGCTGCGCACGAGGTGCAGGACCTGCTCGAGGAACTGGGCCTGCGCCGCCGCGTCGCCGGCCGCTGGGAATACGACGAGCGGCACCTGTGCCACAGCCCGCAGGAGCGCCTCTTCTTCCGCGGCGAGTGGCAGGACGGCCTGCTGCCGCTGCATGGGGTGGCCGCCGGCACGCTGGCCCAGTACCACCGCTTCGCGCAGCGCGTCGAGGCGCTGCAGCGCGAGGCGCACTTCACCATCCCGGCCTTCCGCGCGCCAGTGACGACCGCCGCCGTGGCGCTGGATGCCGAGCCCTTCGCCGCCTGGCTGGCGCGCGAGGGCCTGGACGACCCGCAGCTGCGCTGGTACCTCGACTACTGCTGCCGCGACGACTACGGCGCCGGCGTCGCGCATGTCTCGGCCTGGGCCGGCATCCACTACTTCGCGAGCCGCCACGGCTTCCATCCGCCGGGCGACGACGGCGCGGACGGCGAGCGCGAGGCGGTGCTGACCTGGCCCGAAGGCAACGGCTGGCTCACGCAGCGCCTGGCCGCGCCCCTGGGCGAGCGACTGCGCGCCGGCCACGCGGTGCTGCGCATCGCCGAGGTGCGGCACGGCGTCGAGGTCGACGCCTGGGATGCCGCCGCGCGGCGCGTCGTGCGCTGGCAGGCCGAGCGCTGCATCGTCGCGCTGCCCGCCTTCATCGCGGCACGCGTGGTCGAGCAGGCGCCGGACTTCCTGCGGCGGGCCGCCGCGGGCTTGCAGTACGCGCCGTGGCTGGTGGCCAACGTGCACCTGCGCGCGCCGCTGCAGGACCGGCCCGGCGCCGCGCCGAGCTGGGACAACGTGGTCTACGGCAGCCGCGGCCTGGGCTACGTCGATGCGCGCCACCAGACGCTGGACCCGACGCCGCGCGCCACGGTGGTCAGCTGGTACCGGCCGCTCGGCCCCAGCGGCTTCGACGGCGCCACCGCGGCCGAGGGGCGCCGCCGCCTGCTCGACGCGCCCTGGAGCGCCTGGCGCGACGAACTGCTGGCCGAGCTGTCGGCGCCGCATCCCGACCTGGCCGACGTCGCGACGCGCATCGACATCACGCGCTACGGCCATGCGATGGCGATCCCCACGCCGGGGCTGGCGAGCCGAATCGGCCATTTGCGCCTGTCCCGTGGGCGCGGGCAGCCGTCCGAAGAGGAACAGCCGGCCCCGATCGCCGGTCGGATCACCTTCGCCCATGCCGACTGGGCCGGCTACTCCATCTTCGAAGAGGCCTTCACGCGCGGACATCTGGCGGGCTCGGCGGCCTGAAAGGGAGCAGATCGCCAGCGCCAGGGCCCTAGCCCGGCGTGCCGACGCGCACCTGCGTGCCGCCGAAGATGTTGTTGCGCGGCACCGGCAGCTTCATGAAGTCGTGCGGGAAGCCCAGCGGCACCGCGCTCGCCGCGTCCAGCCGGCGCAGGTCCGCCTCGCCCAGGCGCAACTCGAGCGTGCCCAGGTTGTCCTCGAACTGTGCCGCCGTGCGCGCGCCGACGATGGGGATCGCACCGCGTCCCGGCCGCTGCAGCAGCCAAGCCAGCGCCACCTGTGCCGGTGAACGGTCCAGCGCCCGCGCGACGGCCTTCACCTCGTCGGCGATGTCCAGGTTGCGTTCGCTGAGCATGTCGTGCGTCAGCGCCACCTGCTGGCGCGTGCCCGTCACGCCCGGCGCATCGCGGTCGCCCTGTGCCAGCGCGGTGCGGTCGTACTTGCCCGCCAGCACGCCCATGCCCAGCGGCGACCAGGCGGTCACGCCCATGCCCAGCGCCTCGGCCATGGGCACCAGGTCGCGCTCCACCGTGCGCTGCACCAGGCTGTACTCGAGCTGCAGCGCCACCAGCGGTGTCCAGCCGCGCAGGTCGGCCAGCGTCTGCATGCGCGCCGCCTGCCAGGCCGGCGTGTCGGAGATGCCGGCGTACAGCACCTTGCCGGCGCGCACCAGGTCGTCGAAGCCGCGCATCACCTCCTCCACCGGCGTGGTGCCGTCCCAGATGTGCAGGTACAGGAGATCGATGTAGTCCGTGTCCAGGCGCTTGAGGCTCGCTTCCACTGCGCGCACCAGGCTCTTGCGGTGGTTGCCGCCGCCGTTGGGGTCGCCGGGGTGCAGGTTCAGCGAGTACTTGGTCGCCAGCACCAGCCGGTCGCGCCGGCCGGCGGCGAAGCGGCCCAGCAGCGCTTCGCTGCTGCCGCCGGTGTAGAAGTTGGCGGTGTCGACGAAGTTGCCGCCGCGCTCGACATACAGGTCGAAGATGCGCCGCGCCTCGGCCTCGTCGGCGCCCCAGCCCCAGTCGGTGCCGAAGGTCATCGCGCCCAATGCCAGCGGGCTCACGCGCAGGCCGCTGCGGCCCAAGGTCAGGTAGTTGGTCAGTGCCATGGTCCGGTCTTTCGTGAAGAAGAAGTCAACAGTCGATGGCTCGAAGTTAGGGCAACGATTCAGCGGGAAAAAGCCCCGAAGGCCGCATGCGTCTTGAAGCCGCACTTCATAATTGGCCGCATGTCGCCCGAGCTGCTTCCCGCCATCGCGGCCTTTGCGCAGGTGGCGCGGCATGCCAGCTTCACCCGGGCGGCGGCGCACCTGGGCGTGTCGCCCTCGGCGCTGTCGCAGACGGTGCGCACGCTCGAAGGCCGGCTCGGCGTGCGGCTGCTGGACCGCAGCACGCGCCGCGTCGGCCTCACCGAGCTGGGCCGCCAGTTCCTCGACGCGGCGGCGCCCGGCCTGGCGCAACTCGCGCAGGCGGTGGACGGCCTGGACGAGCGGCGCGACCTGCCGGCCGGCGTGCTGCGGCTGAACCTCTCCAGCGTGGCGGCGCACGTGCTGCTGGTGCCGCATCTGGCGGACTTCGCTGCAGCCCATCCGGGCGTCACGCTCGAGCTGCATTGCGACAACCGCCTGCTGGACCTGGTGGACGGCGGCTTCGACGCGGGCATCCGCCTGGGCGAAAGCCTGGCGCAGGACGTGGTGGCGGTGCCCTTCGGAGGGCCGCAGCGGCTGGTGTGCTTCGCTGCGCCGGGCTATCTGGCATCCCGCCCTGCGCCGCGCAGCCCCGCGGAGTTGAAGGACCACGCCTGCGTCAACATCCGCCTGACGGCCGGCGGCGTGTACCGGTGGGAATTCGCGCAGGCCGGCCGCGTGTTCGAGATGGCGGTGCAGGGGCCGCTCGTGGCCAACGACAACGGCGTGCTGATCGCCGCCGTGCGCGCCGGCGCGGGCATCGGCTGTGCGTTCGAGGGCGAGGTGCGTCGCGACTTCGAGGCCGGCACGCTGGTGCCGTTGCTGAGCCGCTGGTGGGCACGGTTCCCCGGCTTCCACCTCTACCACCCGAGCCGCGCCCAGATGCCGCGCAAGCTGCGCGCCTTCATCGATTTCATGCAGCCGCGGCTGCGCGACGACGTGCCGCCAGCCGGCACGCGCGGCTGACGCGCCGGCGCCAGCGTCTCAGACGACCGACGCGGCCGCCGCCTCCGTGGGCAGGTGTGCATGCCGGTCGTCCGGCGGCGCCGTGACGATCGAATCGAGCGCCGGCACGGCGGGCCGCAGCCGGGCGATGTCGGGTCGCGGGCGGCGCAGCGTCTGGTCGGCCGCGAAGGCCGATTCCATGGCCTGCGCCGCGCCCAGCAGCGCGAGGTCGCCGCGGAAGCGCCCGGTCACCTGCAGTCCGAAGGGCATGCCCTGCGGGTCGACGCCGCAGGGCAGCGTGATCGACGGGTGAGTGGTCAGCGTGACCACGTAGGTCAGCGCCAGCCAGCGGTAGTAGTTGGCCTGCGGCCGGCCGTCGATCTCGGCCGCGAAGGGCTGCGTCCACGGGAAGGGCGAGACCGGCGTGGTCGGCGAGAGCACGAGGTCGTAGCCCTCGAACACCTTCTGGAAGCGGGCCAGGATGCGCGTCTGCTCCGTCTGCGCCCAGGCGCTGTCCAGCAGGCTCATCGTCGCGCCCATCTCGTAGTTGGCGCGCGGGTTGGGTCCCAGGCTGGACGGGTCGCGCTCGTAGGCCTCGCGCATGCCGGCGACGAAGGCCTCGGCGCGCAGCACGTCGAAGCAGCGGTGCACGTCCTGCGGCGCACCGAGGTCGATGCGCACCTCGTCGCAGGCCGCGAACAGGCCCGACATCGCGGCCATGCGCGCGTGCATCGTGCGGCGGATGGCCGGGTCCACGTCGCACAGGCCGAAGTCCTCGGTCCAGGCCACGCGCAGGCGCGAGAGGTCGACCTCCCCAGGCCGCAGGAAGGCCATCGCATCGAGCGGATGGCTCAGCGGGTCGCCGGGGTGCGCGCCAGCGCTGGCGGCCAGCTGCAGGCAGGCATCGGCCACGTCGCGGCCCATCGGCCCGACGACCGAGATCGGCGACCAGCCCAGCGGCTTGCGCACGCTCGGCACCACCCCCGGCGAGGGCCGGAAGCCCACGACGCCGCACTTGGCGGCCGGAATGCGCAGCGAGCCCCCCGTGTCCGAGCCGGTGGCCAGCGGCAGCAGGTCCAGCGCCAGCGCCGCCGCCGAGCCGCCGGAAGAGCCGCCGGCGTTGAGGTTCGGATCGAACGGGTTGCCGGTCGCACCCCACACCGGGTTGCGGCTGTTGGCGCCCGCGCCCATCTCGGGCACGTTGGTCTTGCCGACCACGACGGCGCCGGCGGCGCGCAGCCGCCGAACCAGCTCGATGTCCTGCGCCGGCACATGGTTGCGCAGGCTGGGCGTGCCCATGGTGGACAGCAGCCCGGCGGTGGGCTCCAGGTCCTTCACGCCCAGCGGCAGGCCGTGCAGCAGGCCCAGCGGCTCGCCGCGCATCACGGCCTGCTCGGCGGCCCGTGCCTCGGCGCGCGCGCGCTCGTAGCAGGTGGCGGTGACGGCGTTGACGAAGGGGTTGAGCCGCTCGATGCGCGCGATGCAGGCTTCGAGCAGCTCGACCGGCGAGAGCTGGCGTGCGCCGATCAGGCGGCGCAGCTCGACGGCGGAGGTTTCGACGAGGTCTGCCACCGTCAATCCGCCCGGATGTCCGCGCGCTGCGCCACCGCGCGCATCAGCGGCAGCTCGCTCTCGATCTGCGCCAGCGAGGCCGCAGCCCCGGCAAAGGCGGGCTCGGCGCCCTGCGCCTGCAGCGCGGCCTTGGCCGCGGGCGTGGCGACGATCTTCGCCACCGTCTTCTCGAGACGCTCGCGCACCGGCGCGGGCGTGCCCTTGGGCGCCACCAGCATGATCCAGGTGTCGGCGTCGATGTCCTTGTAGCCGGCCTCGGCGAAGGTGGGCACGTCGGGCAGCTGCGAGGAGCGCTTGGCGGTGGTCACGGCGATGGCCTTCACCTTGCCGGCCTTGAGCTGCGGAATGGCCGCGGTGACGGTGTCGACCGAGAAGGGCACCTGCCCGCCGATGAGGTCGGTCATCGCCGGTGCGCTGCCCTTGTAGGGCACGTGCATGAGCTTGGCGCCCACCGCGTGCAGCACGATCTCGCCGGTGAAGTGCGAGGTGGTCCCGGCGCCGAAGGAGGCGTACGCGTACTTGTCGGGCGTGGCCTTGATGGCGGCGACGAACTCCTTGACGTTGTTGACCGGCACGTCCTTGTTGGCCAGCACGATCAGCGGGATGCGCGCCACGATCGCGATCGGGTCGAAGCTCTTGAGCGTGTCGTAGGGCAGGTTGCTGCGGATGGCCGGGTTGGCGGTGAAGGTCGAGCCCGAGCCGAGGAACAGCGTGTAGCCGTCGGCCGGCGACTTGGCCACCAGCCCGGCGGCGATGGCGGTGCCGGCACCGGGGCGGTTGTCGATGATGACCGGCTGGCCCAGTTCGTCCGACAGCCGCTGCCCGACCAGGCGCCCGATGACGTCGGCACTGCCGCCCGGCGGGAAGGGGATGACCAGCGTGATCGGCTTGGCGGGCCAGGCCGGCTGCGCCGATGCCATGCCCGGCAGTGCGAGGCCCGCCGTGGCGAACAGGCCGGCCACCGCCAGTGCGAAGGCGCGGCGGCGCGCTCGCATCGCGGCGGTGGGAATGGGGGGCGTGGACTTCATGGCAGGGCACCTTTCGACGACGACATCGGTCCATGCTAGAAACGCGCCTGCCGTGCAGCAAGCACAAGGTTCATAAAGTTTCGTTGCCCGAACGGCAACGCAGCGCCCACGCAGCCATGCCCGCCGCCCGTTCCCGTTCACGCACGACCGCCCGACGTACCTTCGACCAGCGCGTGCTGCAGGAGGTGGCGTTGCGCTATTTCCTGGAGGTGGCACGCGCCGGTTCGGTCACCGAGGCCGCGGCGCGGCTGGAGGTGGCGCCCTCGGCCGTCAGCCGCCAGATCGGGCGGCTCGAGCGCGAACTCGACACCCTGCTTTTCGAGCGCCGTGCGCGGGGCATGGCGCTCAACTCGGCCGGCGAGCTGCTGGCCGCGCACGCGCGGCGCGCGTGGCTCGACATCGAGCGCGTGGCCGACGACATCCTCGCCCTGCGCGGCCTGCGCCAGGGCGAGGTCCGCGTGGCGGCCACCGAAGGCTTCGCGTACGAGTTCCTGCCCGCGCTGGTGGCGCAGTTCCAGGCGCGCTGCCCGGGCATCCACTTCACGCTCGACATGTGCGTGCAGCGCGAGGTGGCGCGGCGCGTGCGGGAAGGCATCGCCGACATCGGCGTGACGGTGAGTCTGAGTTCCGAGCGCGGCCTCAATGTCGAACTGCGCCATCCGGCGCCCGTGCTCGCCATCGTCGCGCCGGGCCACCCGCTGGCCACGCGACGCCAGGTCTCGCTCGCCCAGGTGGTGGCGCATCCGCTGGCGCTGCCCGCGGGCACGTCCACGCTGCGCCAGCTGCTCGACATCAGCTGCAGCCGGCAGGGCCTGCCGCTGGAGCCCGTCATCACCAGCGACCACCTCTACCCGCTCATCCAGTACGCGGCCTGCACCCGCGCCGTGACCTTCTGCGGCGAACTCGCGCTGCGCCAGCAACTGCACAACCGCAGCATCGTGGCGATCCCGCTGCGCGACCGCGAGATGAACGAGCGCCACTTCGAGGTCCAGACCATGGCCGGGCGCCACCTGCCCGATGCGGCGCGCGCCTTCATCGACCACCTGCGCGAGACACTGGCGCGCGAAGGATGAGGCCGCCTTGCGTTGCCCGATGCGCAACGCAACATTCGACCTGCGCGATCGCTGCGTGGCGGGGCCTGCCGAATAATCCGGCCATCGTCGTCCCTGCCTCGCCGCCGCCATGTCGCAAGCGCCCGCACTTCCCTTTTTCGAGTCCCGCCGCGTGGGCGAGCCGGTGCCTCTTTCCGGCGCACGGCGAGCGCTGACCGTGGTCGCGAGCGGGGCGCGATGAGCCGCAGCGTGCTCGTGCTGGGCGCCGGCATGGTCGGCACCTGCACCGCCGTGCACCTGGCGATGCGCGGCCACGCGGTGGTGCTGGTCGACCGGCGCGCACCCGGGCGCGAGACCTCGTACGGCAACGCCGGCATCATCCAGCGCGAGGCGGTGGCGCCCTATGCCTTTCCGCGCAGCATGGCCAAACTGGCCCGCGTGGCGTTCAAGCGCGGCGCCGACGTCAACTACCACCTGGGGGCCCTGCCCCAGGTGGCCGGCGGGCTGGCGCGCTACTGGCGCAACTCGGGCGCGGCCCGCTATCCCGCCATCGCCGAGGCCTATGCGCGCCTCATCGCCCATGCGACCGACGAGCACGCGCCGCTGATCGCCGCCGCCGGCGCCGACGACCTGGTCCAACGCGAAGGCTATCTGCACGTCTTCCGCGATGCGGGCTCGATGGACCTGGCGGCGGCCGAGGCGCGGGCGCTCTCGAGCCGCCACGGCCTGCGCACCGACCTGCTCGACGCTGCCGCGCTGGCCGCGGCGGAGCCCGCGCTGCGCACGCGCCTGGCCGGCGCGATCCACTGGCGCGACCCGTGGAGCGTGAGCGATCCGGGCGAACTGGTCGCGCGCTATGCGGCGCACTTCCAGCGCCTGGGCGGCACGCTGGCCACAGGGGACGCGTCGACGCTGCGGCAGACCGCGACCGGCTGGGCCGTGCAGACCGCCGGCGGCCCGCTCGACGCCGAGCACGCGGTGCTCGCCCTGGGCCCCTGGGCCGATGCGCTGCTGCGACCGATGGGCTACCGGCTGCCGCTGTTCGTCAAGCGCGGCTACCACCGGCACTACCGCGGCGGCATGGCGCCGCGCCTGCCGCTCTACGACGTCGGCCGTGGCCTCGTGATCGCGCCCATGCAGCGTGGAGTGCGCATCACCACCGGCGCCGAGTTCGCCCGCCAGGACGCACCCGCCACGCCCTGGCAACTGGGCCGTGCCGAAGCCCATGCCCGCGAACTGCTCGAGCTGCCCGAGCCGGTGGAGGCCCAGCCCTGGCTCGGCGCGCGGCCCTGCACGGCGGACATGAAACCCGTCATCGGTCCCGCACCGCGCCATCGCGGCCTGTGGTTCAACTTCGGGCATGCGCACCAGGGCTTCACGCTCGGCCCCGTGAGCGGGCGGCTGCTGGCCGAACTGATCGACGGCGAGGCACCCGTGGTCGATCCCGCGCCCTATTCGGCCCGGCGTTTCATGCGCCACGGCTAGCACCTGTCGCAAGGCGCGCGGCCGCCCGGTCCGGACGGCCGTGCGTTCGGCGGGGCTTCCATGGACGATCGGCTCCGTCGACCGGACACTACCGCCATGCAAGCAACGAGCATGGTCAGGGCGCTGGTGGTGGCAGGCATGGCACTGGCAGCCAGCGTGGGTGGCGGCCATCCGGGGATGCCGATGCGCCTGGCCGCGGCCCAGGCCGCCGAGGTGGCATCGACGACGACGGCCCCGGCCCAGGCCGGGCGAAGCGCCGGCGCGGCAGGGGCGGCCAGCCCGGCACCGGGACCTTCCTTCAACGTCGACGACGCAGCGGCCTACCGCGCGATGGCCGCCGCCATGGGCCAGGCCGCGGGCATCGAGTACCGCTACGGCCCGGCGGCCGCGGCCTACGGCCGGACCGGCAACGGCGGCCTGCCCACCTGGCCGCGGCGCGCCGACCAGGCCTTCGGGTCCGATCGCAACGGCGGCCCGCGTGCCTGCGACCCGGTCGCCTGCGGCACCTGGCAGCTGGGCGCATGGAGCAACGAGGTCGGGGACTTCTCCTCCAACGTGGGGCACGTGGCCTACATCCCCGACGATCCCGCGCAGCGCGTGGGCGTGGCCGGCCTGGCCATCAGCTCGGTCAGCAATTCGGTCTTCTCGCAGCGGCCGGAACTGATGTGGGTCTATTACGGGAGTGGCGTCGACGAGATCAACGCACAGGCCTACCGCCGTGCCGGTGCGCGGCTCGGCAACCCGGTGGCCGTGGCCCGATGCCCGGGCCGGCCGGGCTGGTGCATGAACAGCCTGATGGTGTTCGACAGCGGCTTCATCGGCACGGCGCAGGCCAACACCTCGACCAACAGGGCCAGCGCGCAGCTGGCGCCGGGCAAGGTGCCCACGGCCGTGGCGCTGACCAACAGCAACGAGTTCGCGCTCATCACCGTGTGGGACACGGTCAGGCTGCGCGGCGAGGTGGCCGTCGTGGCACTGGCCGGCCTGTGCGACGGCTGCACGCCGGACAAGCCGGCCTCGCCCACCTCCTGGTGGGGGGAGTGGAAAGGGCTGTACCCCGGGCTGCCCAACCTCGGCAACACGGCGTACATGAAGGTGCTGGGCTATGTGCCGCTGCCCGCGGACATGAAGGCGCCCACGGACATCTCCGTCACCACCGGCGTGAGCCGCGAGGCTTACCTGCCGGCCGGCGTGCCGGGCCGCGAAACCACCTACGACCTGCCGCTGAGCAGTGCGGCCCACCGTGCGACCTTCAAGTCCGGCGGGCGCAACTACAACAGTTACGCCAAGGGCGGCGTGGCCGTGGTGAGCTCCAAGTCCGAACAGAAGGTGGCCTTCCTGGACCTGCGCCCGCTGTTCGCGTACTACCAGAGCATGTACTTCGGCAGCGACTCGGACTACAGCGTCACGACCTCGGTGGGCCCGGCCGACTCGCAATGGCCGCGCACCTTCGCCGGCGCCCCGGCGCAGACGCCCACGGTCATCAAGACGGTGTCGATGGCCAACCGGCCCACGGCGGTGAAGGCCTACGCCTGGGGCAGCAACCGCCGCGCCTGGGTGGCCACGCAGGATGGGCAGCTGCACATCTTCAACCTGGGCGACTACCCCACGGCCGGCAGCGGCTCGGCCTCGAGCATCGTGGAAGTCGGTGCGGTGGCGGTGGGGCGCAACCCCACGGGCATCGCGCTGGTCAAGGAGAAGGCCGGCAACGCGGTGTACCCGGACATCACCCGCGAGGTGATCGTCACCTCGCGCGGGGACCGGCAGCTGCAGTGGGTGCGCTTTGCCGGCGACGGCAACAGCGGCTCGGTGGTGCGCACGCTCAAGGACACGCGGCTGGTGGACCCGATCGCAGCGGAGGACACGGACAACCACGGGGCCGAGTCGTACGTGGTCTCGGTGGCCGACTACGGCGGGCGCGCGCTGCGCAACTACCGCTACGGGCCGGTGATCATGCACAACTACGGCGGCAGCGCCTGCGGTGCGCCCAACGGCTGCGGCATGGGCAGCGGCAACGGCGACCCCTTCGAGTACGGCGGCGAATTCGCCCTGCCGGGCGGGCCCTTCCAGGTCAGCTCCGGCAACATTCCCTGAGAACACCGCCTGCGAGGCGCCGGGCAGCGCGCAGGCGCGCCCGGTCCTCGCCGCGTCAGTCGCGCATCAGCGCCTCGATCTCGTCGGCGTGCACCGGCACGCCGCGCGTGATCAGTTCGCAACCGTTCTCGGTGACGATGGCGTCGTCCTCGATGCGGATGCCGATGTGGTGGAACTGCTCGGGCACGCCCTCGGCGGGCCGCACGTACAGGCCCGGCTCGATGGTCAGCACCATGCCCGGCTGCAGGATGCGGCTGGGCCGGTTCTTGATGAGCTCGCCCGACAGCGGGTCCTTGCGTTCGCTGACCTCGCCCACCTGCGTGGGTTCGACGTAGCTGCCGCAATCGTGCACGTCCATGCCCAGCCAGTGGCCGGTGCGGTGCATGTAGAACTGGAAGTAGCTGCGGTTGTCGATCACGTCCTGCACCGAGCCCACCTTGTTGGCGTCGAGCAGGCCCAGGTCGAGCAGGCCCTGTGCCAGCACCTTCACGGTCGCCTCGTGCGGGTCGTTGAAGCGCTGGCCGGCACGCGTCGCCGCCACGGCGGCGTCCTGGCTCGCCAGCACCAGGTCGTACAGGGCGCGCTGCGGCCCGGTGAACCGGCCGTCGGCCGGGAAGGTGCGCGTGATGTCGCTCGCGTAGCCGTCGAGTTCGCAGCCGGCGTCGATCAGCACCAGCTCGCCGGCGCGCACCGGGGCCGCGTCGGCGCGGTAGTGCAGCACGCAGGCGTTGGCGCCCGCGGCGACGATCGAACCGTAGGCCGGGTATTGCGAGCCACCGAGCCGGAATTCGTGCAGCAGCTCGGCGTCCAGGTGGTATTCGCGCACCTCCTGGCCGGCGCGCAGCATGCGGGCCGAGGTCTTCATCGCGCGGACGTGGGCGCGTGCGCTGATGTCGGCCGCGCGGCGCATGACGTCCTGCTCGTGGGCGTCCTTGACCAGGCGCATCTCGTCGAGCGGACCGCACAGGTCGCGCTGCTGCTCGGGGCACAGCGCGCCGAAGCGCACGCGGGCACGCACCTTCTGCAGCCAGCCGTCCACGCGCGTCTCGAGTCCAGCGTGCGTGGCGAAGGGGTACCACACGGTGCCGCGGTTCTCCAGCAGGCGGGGCAGGGCGCTGTCGAGCGTGGCGACGGAGAAGGCTTCGTCGACGCCGAGCACGCCCGGTGCCGCCTCGGGACCGAGCCGGTAGCCGTCCCAGATCTCGCGTTCCAGGTCCTTGGGGGCGCAGAACAAGGTGGCACGTCCGTCCCCGGCCAGCACCAGCCAGGCATTCGGCTCGGTGAAGCCGGTGAGGTAATAGAAGTAGCTGTCGTGCCGGTACAGGAAGTCCGTGTCGCGGTTGCGCGGCTGCTCGGGGGCGGTGGGCACGATCGCGATGCCGTCGGGGCCGAGCTGGGCCGCCAGGCGGGCGCGGCGTTGTGCATGGAGGGCGCTGGTCATGGACCCACTATACGTACGTAACAACTCGACCGCATTTCCACAACGCCTCGGAAAACATTTGCAATGATGTTTGCCTGTAGGACGAGAGCCAATGTACAAATAGTCATTTAGAACTTCGATATGTAGGATGAAAGTAATAAAGCTTGGAGGGATCCTCGTGGTCGCCAGCGCAGTTCTGGTGGCTTGTGGCGGCGGCGGTGGTGGTGGCGGAGGAGGTGGAATCGGCCTGGCGGCGCTGGCGCCCGCCAGCGCGCCTGCTGCTTCGGACCCGGCCGCGGGCGGTGGCAGCACCGCGACCGGCGCGTCGTCCCCGTCCTCCACGGGAACAGGCTCGAGTTCGGGCGGGGGAAGTGGCACCGGCGCAACTGCGCCCGGCGGTCCCGATCCCGTGACTGGCGGCACGACCACCGTCGACGCGGCCAGCTACCGCACCGTGGCAGCGGCCATGGGCAAGGCCGGCGGCATCGACTACCGTTACGGACCGGCTCCGTCGGCCTATGGCACCACGGACAACAGCGGCGTGCCGAGCTGGTTCAAACGCAACGACAACGCTTTCGTGTCCGATCGCAACGGCGGGCAGCGCCCGTGCGATCCGCAGCTGGCCTGCGGCACCTGGCAGGTCGGCGCATGGAGCAACACGGTCGGCGACTTCTCGTCGAACAGCGGCCACGTGGCGTTCATCCCCGATGTGCCGGCGCAGCGCGTGGGCGTGGCCGACCTGGCCATCAGCTCCGTCAGCAACGCGGTCTTCTCGCAGCGCCCCGAGCTGAAATGGGTGTACTACGGCGCCGGGCTCGACGAGCTCAACGGTGCGTCGTACCGCCAGAGTGGCGCCGCGGTCGGCAACCCGGTCGGCGTGGCGCGGTGCCTGGGCCGGCCCGGCTGGTGCATGAACAGCCTGATGGTGTTCGACAGCGGCTTCATCGGCTCGGCGCAGACCAACACCTCGACCAACAAGGCCAGCGCCCAGCTGGCGACGGGCAAGGTGCCCACGGCCGTGGCGGTGAGCAACAGCAACGAGTTCGCGTTCATCACCGTGTGGGACACGGTCAACCTGCGCGGCGAGGTGGCCGTGGTCGCGCTGGCGGGCCTGTGCGAAGGCTGTACGCCGAGCAACCCCGGCGCATCGGACTTCTGGGGCGAGTGGCGCGGCCTGTACCCGGGCCTGCCCAACCTCGGCAACACGGCGTACATGAAGGTGCTGGGCTACATCCCGCTGCCTGCGGACATGAAGGCGCCCACGGACATCTCCGTCACCACCGGCGTGAGCCGTGACGCCTACCTGCCGGCGGGCATTCCCGGGCGGGAGTCGACCGGCGACCTGCCGCTGAGCAGCGCGACCAACCGTGCGACCTTCAAGTCGGGCGGGCGCAACTACAACAGCTACGCCAAGGGCGGCGTGGCGGTGGTGAGCTCCAAGTCCGAACAGAAGGTGGCCTTCCTGGACCTGCGCCCGCTGTTCGCGTACTACCAGAGCATGTACTTCGGCAGCGACTCGGACTACAGCGTCACGACCTCGGTGGGCCCGGCCGACTCGCAATGGCCGCGCACCTTCGCCGGCGCCCCGGCGCAGACGCCCACGGTCATCAAGACGGTGTCGATGGCCAACCGGCCCACGGCGGTGAAGGCCTACGCCTGGGGCAGCAACCGCCGCGCCTGGGTGGCCACGCAGGATGGGCAGCTGCACATCTTCAACCTGGGCGACTACCCCACGGCCGGCAGCGGCTCGGCCTCGAGCATCGTGGAAGTCGGTGCGGTGGCGGTGGGGCGCAACCCCACGGGCATCGCGCTGGTCAAGGAGAAGGCCGGCAACGCGGTGTACCCGGACATCACCCGCGAGGTGATCGTCACCTCGCGCGGGGACCGGCAGCTGCAGTGGGTGCGCTTTGCCGGCGACGGCAACAGCGGCTCGGTGGTGCGCACGCTCAAGGACACGCGGCTGGTGGACCCGATCGCGGCGGAGGACACGGACAACCACGGAGCCGAGTCGTACGTGGTCTCGGTGGCCGACTACGGCGGGCGCGCGCTGCGCAACTACCGCTACGGGCCGGTGATCATGCACAACTATGGCGGCAGTGCGTGCGGCTCGGCCAACGGCTGCGGCATGGGCAGCGGCAACAACGACGCCTTCGAGTACGGCGGCGAATTCGCGCTGCCCGGCGGCGCCTTCCAGGTCACCTCGGCCAACATCCCCTGAGCCTGGCCGCGGCCGGGCGGCCGCCGGTCAGCGCTGGAGCTGCGCGAGCCGCTCCGGCGTGCCGACATCGGTCCAGCGGCCGGTGTACAGCTCGGCGGTGATGCGGCCGTCGTCCATGGCGGCCCGCAGGATCGGCGCCAGCGCCGCCCGCGCACCGTCCGGGTTGCCCGGTGCGATGCTGCAGTACGGCGGCGCGAACAGCGCGGCGCGGTACAGGCCGATGGTCGAGAAGGTGTAGCGCGGCACGCCGGCGTCGGCCGGCACGTTGCGCGCCCGGCCGTCCTCGCACAGGCCGAAGTCGCCCTTCGGGTTGTGCGCCGGATTGGGCACCAGCCACAGATGAGCCAGCGCATCGCCCGCCCGAAAGCGGGCCATCGCTGCCGGCTCGAAGCGGAAGTCCGGCGCGAACACATCGCCGGCCGCCACCCAGAACACATCGTTGAGCAGGGGCAGGGCGCGCACGATGCCGCCGGCCGTCTCCAGCGCGCCGCCATAGTCGCGGCCCTCGTCGGAGTAGGCGATCGCCAGCGCGCCGTGCCCGTCCCATGCGGCCTGTGGGCCGAAATGGCTCGAAATCTGCTCGCCGAGCCAGGCGGTGTTGACCACCAGCCGCGTGACGCCGCCGGCGGCCAGCGCCTCCATCGGCCATTGCATCAGCGGCTTGCCGTGCACCGGCAGCAGCGGCTTGGGTGTGTGGTCGGTCAGCGGCCGCATGCGCTCGCCGCGGCCCGCGGCCAGCACCATGGCGGCGGCGCGCATCCCCTCAGCCGGCATGCGCGGGAACCCGGCCGCGGTGCAAGGCCTGGCGGACCGTCTCGCCGGGCGCGAACAGCGCCACCAGCATGTCGAGCAGCGCCTGCGCCTTGGCGGAATGGTCGCCGCCGAAGTTGCACACGTACACGTCCAGCGTCACGGCCCGGCGTTCGGGCCACGTGTGCACGCACAGGTGCGATTCGGCCAGCAGCACCGTTGCCGTCACGCCGCCGGGGCCCTCGGCCGTGTCGGGAAAGCGATGGAAGAGCTCGCCCACCGGCTGCAGGCCGGCATGTCGGACGGCGGCCGCACAGTGGGCGCCCAGCGCCTGGGCGTCGACCAGCCAGCGCGGTGCGCAATGGCAGTCGTGGAGGTCGGCGGTGAGGTGCAGGCCCTGCATGCCGCGGACTCTAGCAGCCCACCGGCGTCGGGCCGCCCGCGCGGTGCGGACGGGTGGCAATACGCCATGTCCGCGCGGGGTCCGGCGGGCCTTGCCGGCTGCGCTTCACCCCGCTCGCTAAAATTGAGGGCTCTTCCCCCTTTCCCCCTCCCCGAAAGCCACCGATGGCCAACCAAGCCTTGATGGCCAACGCGATCCGCGCGTTGGCAATGGACGCTGTTCAACAAGCCAACTCCGGCCACCCCGGCGCCCCGATGGGCATGGCCGAAATGGCCGTCGCACTGTGGGGGGAGCACCTGCGCTACAACCCGGCCAACCCGCACTGGTTCGACCGCGACCGCTTCATCCTGTCGAACGGCCATGCCTCCATGCTGCAGTACGCCGTGCTGCACCTCACGGGCTACGACCTGCCCATCGACGAGATCAAGAACTTCCGCCAGCTGCACAGCAAGACGGCGGGCCATCCGGAAGTGGACGTCACCCCCGGCGTGGAAACCACCACCGGCCCGCTGGGCCAGGGCATCACCAACGCCGTGGGCTTCGCGCTGGCCGAGAAGCTATTGGCCGCCGAGTTCAACCGCCCGGGCCATGCCATCGTCGACCACCACACCTACGCCTTCCTGGGCGACGGTTGCCTGATGGAAGGCATCAGCCACGAAGCCTGCGCGCTGGCCGGCGCCTGGAAGCTCAACAAGCTGGTTGCCCTGTACGACGACAACGGCATCAGCATCGACGGGCAGGTCAAGCCCTGGTTCATCGACCACACCGCCGAGCGCTTCAAGGCCTACGAGTGGAACGTGATCGGCCCGATCGACGGCAACAGCGTCAAGGCCGTGTCGGACGCCATCGCCAAGGCGAAGAAGTCCGAAGACAAGCCGACGCTCATCATCTGCAAGACCACGATCGGCAAGGGCAGCCCGAACCGCGCCGGCACCGCCAAGGCCCACGGCGAGGCGCTCGGCCCCGACGAGATCAAGCTCACGCGCGAAGCCCTCGGCTGGACCGAGCCGCCCTTCGTCGTGCCGCAGGCCGTCTACGACGACTGGAACCATCGCGCCGCCGGTGCGAAGGTCGAGGCCGAATGGGACGACCGCTTCGCTGCCTACATCGCCGCCTACCCGAAGCTGGCCGACGAGTTCACGCGCCGCATGAAGGGCGAACTGCCGGCCGACTTTCACCAGGTCGCGTTCGACACCATCGTGGCGGCCCACAGCAAGGGCGAGACCGTCGCCAGCCGCAAGGCCAGCCAGCTCGCGCTGGAAGCCTTCACCGCCGCCCTGCCCGAGATGCTCGGCGGCAGCGCCGACCTCACCGGCTCCAACCTCACCAACACGAAGAGCACCGCCGCCCTGCGCTTCGATGCCAAGACCGGCGCCGTGGTCATGAACGTGCCCGCGGTGGAGGCCAAGCACGGTGCCGAGGACGAGTCCAAGCCCGACGCGGCCGCCGACACGCCGCAGGGCGTCATCGGCCGCCACATCAACTACGGCGTGCGCGAGTTCGGCATGGCCGCCGTCATGAACGGCATCGCGCTGCATGGCGGCTACATCCCCTACGGCGGCACCTTCCTGACCTTCAGCGACTACAGCCGCAACGCCATCCGCATGGCCGCGCTGATGAAGCGTCGCGTGATCCACGTCTTCACGCACGATTCCATCGGCCTGGGCGAGGACGGCCCGACGCACCAGTCGATCGAGCACGCCGCGTCGCTGCGCCTCATTCCCAACCTCGACGTCTGGCGCCCGTCGGACACGGCCGAAACGGCCGTGGCCTGGGCCGTGGCGCTGCAGAACCAGTCGCGCCCCACCGCGCTGCTGCTGTCGCGCCAGAACATCGCCTACTCGCCCAAGAGCGACCTGAGCGACATCGCCAAGGGCGCCTACGTGCTGGCCGAGCCCGAGGCCGTCGGCCTGAGAGCCAAGAAGACGGCCGCCATCATCATCGCGACCGGCTCCGAAGTGCCGCTGGCGCTGGCCGCGCAGAAGCTGCTGGCCGCCAAGAAGATCGCGGTGCGCGTGGTGTCGATGCCCTCGACCACCACCTTCGACCGCCAGGACGTCGGCTACAAGAAGGCCGTGCTGCCCAAGAAGATCCCGCGCATCGCCGTCGAGATGGGCTGCACCGGCGGCTGGTGGAAGTACGGCGTGTCGGCCGTCGTCGGCATCGACACGTATGGCGAATCGGCGCCCGCGCCCCTGCTGTTCAAGCACTTCGGCTTCACGCCCGAGAACGTCGCGGCGACCGTGGAAGCGGTGTTGGCTTGAGCATCGAATACGGACAGCCGAACGCAGAGGACGCAGAGATCACGCAGAGAGCGCAGAAGAACAGCCATGAAAAGGTTTTTTCTGCGTCCTCTGCGAATCCTTGGCGACCTCTGCGTTCGGCTGCCCGCTCCCGCATTTAGGTTTTCAAACTGACTTAGGAGCATTCCCATGACGATCAAACTCGGTATCAACGGCTTCGGCCGCATCGGCCGCAACGTGCTGCGTGCCGCCGTGCAGAACTTCCCCGACATCGAGATCGTGGGCATCAACGACCTGCTGGAGCCCGACTACCTGGCGTACATGCTGCAGTACGACTCGGTGCACGGCCGCTTCAAGGGCGATGTCTCGGTCGACGGCAACACGCTGATCGTCAACGGCAAGAAGATCCGCCTGACGCAGGAACGCGACCCCGCCGCGCTGAAGTGGAACGAGGTGGGCGCCGACGTGGTGCTCGAGTCCACGGGCCTGTTCCTGACCAAGGAAACGGCGCAGAAGCACATCGACGCCGGCGCCCGAAAGGTCATCATGTCGGCACCCTCGAAGGACGACACACCCATGTTCGTCTTTGGCGTCAACGACAAGACCTACAAGGGCGAGGCGATCGTCTCCAATGCCAGCTGCACCACCAATTGCCTCGCGCCGCTGGCCAAGGTGCTCAACGACAAGTGGGGCATCAAGCGTGGCCTGATGACCACCGTGCACGCCGCCACCGCCACGCAGAAGACCGTCGACGGCCCGAGCAACAAGGACTGGCGCGGCGGCCGCGGCATCCTGGAGAACATCATCCCCAGCAGCACCGGCGCGGCCAAGGCCGTGGGCGTGGTGATCCCCGAGCTCAACAAGAAGCTCACGGGCATGAGCTTCCGGGTGCCGACCTCCGACGTGTCGGTGGTCGACCTCACCGTCGAACTCAACAAGGACGCGACCTACAAGGAAATCTGCGCCGAGATGAAGGCGCAATCGGAAGGCGCGCTCAAGGGCGTGCTGGGCTACACCGAGGACAAGGTCGTCGCCACCGACTTCCGCGGCGACGCGCGCACCTCGATCTTCGACGCCGAAGCCGGCATCGCGCTGGACGGCACCTTCGTCAAGCTCGTGTCCTGGTACGACAACGAGTGGGGCTACTCCAACAAGTGCCTGGAGATGGCGCGCGTGGTGGCCAAGTAAGCTGCGACCCTGCGACGACAAAAACGCGCCCCCCGGGGCGCGTTTTTTTATGCGCGCGCGACGGCCCGCAGCCACGCGGCGGGCGCTCCTACGGGGGCAGCCTGTGCGGGCCGGCACGTCCTGGCCGGGCGCGGTGCCCATCATGCATTTCACTTGTTCCACACGGAGACCCGCATGAAATCCATCGTCCTCTGGCTGCTCGGCGTTCCTGTCAGCGTCATCATCCTGCTCAAGCTCTTCGGCGTGTTCTAAGCTCGGCGCGGACCGCGCGCGCCCTGTCGGTCGGCGGTTTCAGGGGTCTGGCGCGCGCGTCATGGCCGTCGGCGGGTCCGGTGCGTACACTGCCGCCACAGTCGCCCGGTACGCTGCATGGCCCTGCTGACCTTTCTTGTCGAAGACAACCCGACCATCCGGGACAACCTCATTCCCACGCTCGCCGACCTGGCGGACGCGCCCGTGGTGGGCGTGGCCGAGACGGAGGCCCAGGCCAAGGCGTGGCTGCGCGAGCATGGCGACCTGTGGCACCTGGCGGTGATCGACCTATTTCTGCGCGAAGGCTCGGGCCTGGGCGTGCTCAATGCCTGCAACCCGCGGCGCGCGCACCAGCGCGTGGTGGTGCTGACCAACTACGCCACGCCCGACATCCGCGCGCGCTGCCTGTCGCTGGGTGCCGACGCGGTGTTCGACAAGTCGAACGAGCTGGACGCCTTCTTCGACTACTGCAGCCAGGACCGGCCCTCGCAGATGGCGCCGCTGGCGTGAGCCCCGCGCTAGGCGGGGGTACCGGCCTCCCGGCGCACATGGTGGATCTGGTGCGACGCGATGCGCCATTGCCCGTCGGTCTCGAGCACCACCGTCTGGGTGCTGGCCCATCGTTCGGGATGCGGCATGCCCGAATGGAAGATGGCGCCCTCCATCATCACGATGCAGGTGTCCGGCGCCGGATGGCTGACCTGCCGCTCCTGCACCGCCATGCGCAGGCCGGGCATGGCCGCACGCTCGCGCGCGAAGGCAGCGCGCAGGTCGGCGTGGCCGCGGTGGCACGCCCCGACGGGGGTGACGAGCGTCGCCCCGGGGGTGAAGTAGCGCATGTGCAGGTCCATCCGGTCGTCGAGCCACGCCTGCAGGCTCTCGTCGATGACGCGCAGCACGGCCTGCTCGGGCAGCACCCGTTCGGGATCGACCTCGCGACGTTCGACCCAGTGGCTGCCGGGGCCGAAGAGTTCGTTGCCCAGCGCCTCGATGGAACCGCAGTCCTCGACGGCTTCGGCCGTGGCCTCGACCCATTCGCCGTACAGCAGCACGTCCTGGTGGAAATGCTTCACGCGGGGGCCGCGACAGACCCGGACCTGCTTCATCGTTTTGTCTCCCATGGTGGCGCCACCGTTGCGCATGCAATCCCATCCACGCGCGGACCTTCATCGGGGTCCGCCGCGCCGGGCAGGATACTCCTCGGCGGAGGCCCGGCATGACGGGCGAGCGGCTGGCCGGCGTAGATTTCAACCGCCCGTCCGAGGACGTGGCGCGCGCCCTGATCGGCGTCACCGTGCTGGTCGACGGCGTCGGCGGCCGCATCGTCGAGACCGAGGCCTACGACCGCGACGATGCGGCCTCGCACACCTACGGCGGGCCCACGCTGCGCAACGCCGCCATGTTCGGGCCGGCCGGCCGCGCCTACGTGTACCGGTCGTACGGCATCCACTGGTGCCTCAACTTCGTCTGTCGCGAGGAGGGCCATGGCGCCGGGGTGCTGATCCGCGCGCTGGAGCCCACGCACGGCCTGGCCACGATGCGCCGCCGGCGCGGCGTGGAGGACGCACGCCTGCTGGCCGCGGGCCCGGGCCGTGTCGGGCAGGCGCTGGGCGTGGATGCCAGCTTCAACGGCCACCGGCTCGACGCGCCGCCCTTCGAACTGCTGGCCGCCCAGGCCGCGCCGCCCGTGCTCGTGCAGGTGGGCCCGCGCATCGGCATCAGCAAGGCCGTGGAGATGCCCTGGCGCTTCGGCGAGCAGGGCTCGCGCTTCCTGAGCCGGCCCTTCCCGGGCGCGGCGCGCCGCGGCCGCTGAGCATTTCGACGCCGGATCGGCTGGCCGCGCGGAGGACGGGCACCGCCAGCTATCAAAACAATAGCGATTTTCAAGCCGGCGCTGCCACGTCGCTCCTATCATCGGCATCGATGTACCGCCTGCCCCGTACTGCCACCGCGCCGTTCTGCCCATCCGAAGTCAAGGGCAGCGTGGCAGTCGATCCGGGCCTGCCGCTGTGGAAGAAGCTGCTGCGATTCGCGGGGCCGGGCCTGCTGGTGTCGGTGGGCTACATGGACCCCGGCAACTGGGCCACCGACATCGAAGCCGGCTCGCGCTTCGGCTACGGGCTGCTCTTCGTGGTGCTGCTGGCCAGCCTGGCCGCCATGCTGCTGCAGACCCTGTGCGTGCGCCTGGGCCTGGTGGCCGGCAAGGACCTGGCGCGTGCCTGCCGCGACCACTACGGCCGGCGCACCAACCGCTTCCTCTGGCTGGGCGCCGAACTGGCCATCGTGGCGTGCGACCTGGCCGAGGTGCTGGGCAGCGCGCTGGCGCTGCACCTGCTCTTCGGCGTGTCGATTCCGGTCGGCATCGCCATCACGGCCTTCGACACGCTGCTGATCCTGGGCCTGCAGGGCGCGGGCTTCCGCCGCGTGGAGGCGATCGTGCTCGCCCTGGTCACAACCATCGCCGGCTGCTTCGTGGTCGAGCTGGCGATGTCGCAGCCCAACTGGTTCGGCGTCGCGATGGGCTTCGCGCCCAGCCTGGAGCGGCTGCAGCAGCCGGGCGCGCTGTACCTGGCCATCGGCATCGTCGGCGCCACGGTGATGCCGCACAACCTGTACCTGCATTCGTCGATCGTGCAGACGCGGCTGGTGGCGAAGACCGAGGCCGCCAAGCGCGAGGCCGTCACCCTGGGCACGCTCGACGCGGTGATCTCGCTCACGCTGGCGCTGTTCGTCAACGCCGCGATCCTCATCCTGGCCGCCAGCGCCTTCCATGGCAGCGGGCACCGCGAGGTGGCCGACATCGCGGACGCCTACCGCCTCATCGAGCCCATCGTCGGCAGCGCGCTGGCGGCCACGCTCTTCGGCATCGCGCTGCTCGCGTCGGGGCAGAGCTCCACCTTCACCGGCACCATCGCGGGCCAGATCATCATGGAGGGCTTCCTCGACCTGAAGATCCCCTGCTGGCAGCGGCGCCTGATCACGCGTGCGCTGGCGCTGGTGCCGGCCTTCGTCGGCGTCTGGTGGTTCGGCGACGGCGGCGTGGGCAAGATGCTGGTGCTCAGCCAGGTGGTGCTGAGCTTCCAGTTGCCCTTCGCGATCTGGCCGTTGATCCGCTTCACCAGCGACCGCGCGCTGATGGGCGATTTCGCCAACGGCCCGGTGCTGCGCGCGGTGGCCTGGGCGCTGTTCGGCACCATCGGCGCCGCCAACGTGTGGCTGGTGGCCTCGGTGCTGGGCGGCTTCTAGGGCGGCTCAGCGTGGCGCGTGGCGCGTCACCACCGCCGACATCAGGCGCGCGGCCTTCTGCAGGAAGGCGAACTCCTCGTCCGACAGCGTGCGCTCGGCAGTGTCGAAGTGGCACAGCGTGCCGAAGAGGCCGCCGTGGTCGTCCACCAGCGGCACGCCGTGGTAGGCGCCCATCACGCCCTGGTAGCGGTGGCCGTCCAGGCGCGCATCCTGCGCCGTGCACTCGGTGCGGAACTGCCCGTCGCGCAGCACGAACTGGCAGAAGCTGTCCTCGAAAGGCACCGAGGCGAGGAACTCGGGCCGCACCTCGCCGGCCTTGTCGAACAGGTCGAGGTTGACCAGCGTGTCCTGGTGCACCCGGTAGGCGGCGGTGTAGCGATGCGGCACGCGCGCGTTGAGGAAGCGCAGGCCCCCGGCCAGGCCCTCGCGCTGGAGCGCCGTACGCAGCGGGTCGAGGGTGGCGAAGATGGAGGAGGACATCGGCCGCGATTGTCGCGGTTCGCCGGCCGGCGCGCGTCAGTGCGCTTCGCCAGTTGCGGGCGCGGCCGGGCGCTTCAGGCCGCCGCGGCCTCGCCGCGCGCGCTGCGCGACGCCGGCAGGCTGAAGGCGCCGGGTTGCACGTCGGCCGTGGCCAGCTTGATCTTGCGCGAGAGCTCGTCGAAGTGCTGGAGCTTGAAGTCGATCACGTCCAGGGCTTCGGCCGAGGCCTTGAGCTGCGCCTGCACGCGCGTGCGGTGCGCCTCGAGCAGGGCCCGGCGCGCCTCGGCCGTGGCGTCGCCCTGCGCCGCCAGCGCCAGGTAGGTGCGGATCTCGGCCAGCGGCATGTCGGTGGCCCGCATGCGCGCGACGAAGCTCAGCGTCAGCAGGTCCTGCGGGCCGTAGTGGCGCCGCCGGCCCGCATCACGCGGCGGCGCCAGCAGGGCCATGCGCTCGTAGTAGCGCAGGGTGTCGGGGGACATCCCGGTCGCGCGCGACACCTGGCCGATGGTCATGTGCAGCAGCGGGGAGGGGTTGACGCCACCCGACGGCGAGGCGCCGACAGGCAGGGCGGAGGCGTTGCAGGGGGCGAGGGAAGAGGTCATGCCCCCATGCTAGGAGTTGGAGTGCACTCCAGGTCAAGCGAAAAATGCGGTTGGCGCCGCGCGTGGGCCTCAGGCCAGGGCGTCCTCGCGCCGCCCGTCCGGATGGCGGGCGAAGCGCGCCGGGTCGCGTCCGTGCACCGGCGCATGGTCGGGCCAGGGCCAGCCGCCGAACTGGGTGCGGCGGTAGTCGTTCATGGCCTGCATGATCTCGGCCTGCGTGTTCATCACGAACGGGCCGTACTGCGCCACCGGCTCGCCGATCGGGCGGCCCTGCAGCAGCAGGAACTCGCCCTCCGCCGCATCGCCGTTCACCAGCTCGACCGGCACGTCGGCCCGCAGGGCGATGGCCGCCGGCCCCTGCACCGCCTGGCCGCCGACCGTCACCTGCTGGCCCTTGAAGAAGTACAGCGTGCGCCGGGTGCCCTCGCCCGCGGCGGCCGGCAGCGTCCAGCGCGCGCCGGGGTCCATGCGCAGCGTCCAGATGGCGACGTCCGAGTCCGCCTGCGCGGCCCACGAATCGGGCGGTGGCGCCAGCGGATCGATCGGCGCGGCGCCATCGGCCTCCGGCCGCAGCCGGCCGGCGACCACGCTCACGTCGGTGCGGCGGCCGTCGGCGTCGGTGGCCGCGAGACGCGGAATGCGGTCGGCCCAGAACATGGTGAAGTGCGGTTCCACCATCTTGTTGCGCGCCGGCAGGTTCAGCCAGATCTGGAACAGCTCCAGCGGGTTGCCGGCCTCCTGGTCGAGCAGCGGGAACATCTCCGAATGCTGGATGCCGCGGCCGGCGGTGAGCCACTGCACGTCGCCGCGGCCGAAGCGGGCCGCCGCGCCGAGCGAGTCGGCATGGTCGATCAGGCCGCGGCGCACGATGGTCACGGTCTCGAAGCCGCGGTGCGGGTGGCCGGGAAAGCCGGGCACCGCCTCGCCGTGGTACATGCTCCAGCCGTCCTTGCGGCTGAAGTCGGCGCCGATCTCGCGGCCTTCGAGCGGCGCGTCCGGGCGCATCTGCGCGTCGGCGCGCGGGTAGGCGTCGTCGTGGTAGGCGCAGAAGAGGAAGGGGTCGACGGTCGCCCACGGAAAGCCGAGGGGCCGGACCTGGAGCACGGGGGAAGTGGACATGGCAATGTTCCTGGAAGACGGGACTGCGCAGCCGGACCGCCGCGCCATACCCCGAAGATGGGGCCGGGGCGTCGATTGTGGAAGCCCCGCCGGCAGGACGGGCCGGTCCACCCATGGAACGATCGCGCCGCCGCGCGCCTGCGTCTTTTGAGGTACCCGGCGCGCGGGCGCGGCGCTACCATCGCCCCTTCGCACGGCGACGCGCCGCTGCAGGAGCATGCATGAGCCCTGAGAAGAAGCAGGCTGCCGACGCGCAGGCCTCGCTGGAACAGACGATCGACAAGGCCAAGGAAGTGGCCGCCGGGATCCGCCAGGCGGCGGACAACCTGGCCGTGGTGAACACCGTCCTCGAGGAAAAGCTGCCCGACCACGTGCAGGTCGGCGAAGTCGCCCAGGCGCTGGACCAGAGCGTCGAAGTCGAGAAGCAGCTCAGCGAATCGGTCGACCGGCTGCAGCAGGTGCACGACGAGCTGGGCAAGAGCGCCGGCGGGACCCCGCCTTCCAAGGACAGCTGAAGGCGTGCCTCCCTGCCGTCCGTCGTAGGCGGCGTCCGACCCCAGCCAGCGCGCGCGGCGCCCACGCCACGCTGTTGATCGAGGTTAACGTCCACCGTCGTTCCCTCGTCCATGGCCGCCCTCCGCATTTTTCTCGTCGAAGACAACGCCACCATCCGCGATAGCCTCATCCCCACCCTCGAAGAATTGGCTGCCGCGCAGGTGGTGGCCGATGCGGCGGGCGAGGACGATGCGGCGCGGTGGCTGGCGGGCCACGCCGACGGCTGGGATCTCGCGGTGGTCGACCTGTTCCTTGCCCAGGGCTCCGGCCTGGGCGTGTTGCGGCACCTGCGCGCGCGTCCGCCCTCGCAGCGGGCGGTGGTGCTGAGCAACTACGCCACCGCCGACATGCGGCGCCGCTGCCGCGAGGCCGGGGCGGATGCGGTCTTCGACAAGTCCAACGAGCTCGAAGCCTTCATCGACTACTGCAACCGGCTCGTGGCGCCGGGGGCTGGCTGAGGGCTTCGGCGCGGACGGGCGCGCGGCGACGCGCGAGACACCTTTCAGGGCGGTCGAACCGGGCGCCGGCTGCGCCGCAGCGGCCGGGTTCACGGGGCCTGAGACAATCCCGCCCCATGGCCAACATCGCATCCATCCTGAAGGCGGAGATTGCGCGCGTCGCGCGCAAGGAAGTCCGGTCGGAAATCGAGAACCTCAAGAAGGCCAGCGTCCAGCAGCGCAGCGCCATCGCGGCCCTGCGGCGCGAGGTCGCTGCCTTGCAGAAGGAACTGCGCCAGGCCGGCCGCGCCCGCTCGGCCGAGACCCGGGCGCAACCCGCCGAAGACCGCCAGTACCGCTTCAGCGCCACCCGGCTGGCGGCCCACCGCAAGAAGCTCGGCCTGTCCGCCGCCGACTACGGCCGGCTGGTCGGCATGAGCGGGGCCACCGTCTACCTGTGGGAACAGGGCCAGGCGCGGCCGAAGCCCGAGCAGGTGCGCCAGCTCGGCGCCCTCAAGCAGCTGAGCCGCCGGGCCGCGCTGGAGCGGCTGACCAGCGCCGAATAGCGACGGTCGTCCGGCTGCTCAGGCCGCACACGCCGCAGCGCTGACATCGCGTCGCGCCTGCGCCTGCGCCAACGCCACCGCATCCGCGCCGGCCGCGAAACGCAGGCGATCCGACGGGTCGTTCGCGGCCTGCCACACGGCCTGCGCCACGTCGATGGGCCGGGTTGCCTCGCGAACGTTGCCGAGCTGTTCGAAGACGCCTTGCGCATAGCCGCCGTAGGCGTTGGGAATCAACCCCTGCATGCGCCCGGCGCCGTTGGCGGCGAAGCGGGTGTCGGGGCAGTAGCCCGGCTCGACCAGCCGCGCGCGCACGCCGAACGCGGCCAGCTCAAGCGCCAGCGATTCGGTGAAGCCCTCGATGGACGCCTTGCTGGCGGTGTAGGCCGCCACGAGCGGAAAGGGCGCCAGCGTCGCGCTCGACGTCACGTTCACCACCGTCCCCGAACGGCGCTCGCGCCACTGCGGAATGAAGGCCTGGCACAAGGCCATCGTGCCAAAGGTGTTGGTCTCGAAGATCTCACGCACGGTCGCCAGCGGCGTGGCCTCGAAGGCGCCGAAGAGGCCGAGCCCGGCGTTGTTGACCAGCACGTCGACCGGCCCGGCCGCCGCCACGGCGCGGGCGATGCTGCCTTCGTCCGTCACGTCCAGGGGCAGGACCCGGAGGGAGTCGGAAACAGGCACGAGCTCGGGCCGCGGCTGGCGCATGGTGGCCACGACGCGCCAACCCATGGCGTGGAAGTGGCGGGCGATCGCAAGGCCGTAGCCGGACGAGCAGCCGGTGACGAGGGCGGTTTTCATGACGGGTTCCTTGAGGTGAAGGGATTGACGAAGACCGCAGCGTAGGCCAGCATGACCGGATGATCGACACCTCGAAGTCCGTCATTGTTTAGCGATCGTCCGGATACGGCCGATGCACTCTCGCAGGTGGTGGCGCTGCTGCACCCGCGCGCGGTGTTCGCCAATGCCATCAGCGGCAAGGGCGACTGGGCCGTGCGCTTCGCCGCCTACGGCCAGCCCTCGTTCTGCATCTTCCTGGAAGGCAACTGCCGGCTCGCCGTCGACGGGCATGCACCGATCGAGGTAGGTGCAGGCGATTTCGTGCTCCTGCCGCGCACGCCTGCCTTCACGCTCGCCGGCGGCGATGCGGCGGCACCCGTCGCCATGGACCCGCATGCGCTGCCCACCGACGGCCGCGCGCTGCGCTATGGGGAACCCTCCGGCCCGCCGGACATGCGGTCGCTGGGCGGTGCCTTCGTCTTCAGCCACGCCGACCCGGCCTTGCTCGTCGCGCTGCTGCCCGGCGTCGTGTGCGTGCGCGGCTCGTCGCGGCTTTCGGCGCTGGTGCGCATGGTGGCCGAGGAAAGCGCCGCGCCCCGACCGGGCGGCGACTTCGTGCGCGCGCGCCTGGTCGAGCTGCTGCTTGTGGAGGCCATGCGTGCCACGCCGCCGCAGCAGGCGCCGCCCGGCCTGCTGCGCGGCCTGGGCGATCCGCGCCTGGCCGTCGCGCTGGAGCAGATGCATGCCGGCATCGACCGGCCCTGGACCGTCGAGCGCATGGCGCGGGCGGCCGCGCTCTCGCGCTCGAGCTTCTACGAGCGCTTCACCCGTGCGGTCGGCGTTGCACCGATGGAATACCTGCTCGCCTGGCGCATGCAGATCGCGCGGGAGCTGCTGCGCCAGGGCGGGCTGAAGGCGGCGGAGATCGCCGAGCGTGTGGGCTACGGCTCCGGCAGCGCCTTCAGCGTGGCCTTCGCGCGGCACGCCGGGCAGACGCCGACGGCCTACGCGCGGTCAGCACGGGCTGCTGCCTGAACGTCGATGGGGCGGCGCCGAGCTTCGCGCCCGCTTGCGGCGATGACCGGGCCGTGCGCCAATCCGGGCTGGACAGCGACGGGGCCAGCCGCTACACCCGGGCCATGCCTTCCGACGAACTCTGGCGCCTGTCCGCCACCCGCCTCGCCGCGCTGATCGCCCAGCGCAAGCTCTCCGCCACCGAGGTCGCGCGCGACGCCCTCGCGCGGCTCGATGCCGTCAACCCGCGGCTCAATGCCGTCGTCGACCACCGGCCCGACGCGGTGCTGCAGCGCGCCGCCGAGGTCGATGCCGCGCTGGCGCGCGGCGAGGCGCCGGGTCCGCTCGCGGGCGTGCCCGTGACCGTGAAGGTCAACACCGACCAGGCCGGCTTCGCTACGACCAACGGCGTCGGCTTGCAGCAGGACCTGCTCGCGCAGGCGAACAGCCCGGTGGTCGACAACCTGCTGCGCGCCGGTGCCGTGCTGCTGGGCCGCACCAACACGCCGGCCTTCAGCTACCGCTGGTTCACCGACAACCGGCTGCACGGGCGCACGCTCAACCCGCGCCATGCGGCGCTCACGCCGGGCGGCTCTTCCGGCGGCGCCGCATCGGCCGTGGCTGCGGGCATCGGCGCGCTGGCGCACGGCACCGACATCGCGGGGTCGATCCGCTACCCCGCCTATGCCTGCGGCGTGCACGGCCTGCGGCCCAGCCTCGGGCGCGTGCCGGCGTGGAACGCCTCGGGGCCCGAGCGGGCGATCGGGCCGCAGATCACCGCCGTGTCCGGCCCCCTCGCGCGCCAGGTGAGCGACCTGCGACTGGGCCTGGCCGCGATGGCGCAGCCCGATCCGCGCGATGCGTGGCACATGCCCGTGCCGCTGGTGGGCGCGCCGGTGCCGCGCCTGGCGGCCCTGTGCGTGCGGCCCGATGGCATGGACACGGCGCCCGAGGTCGAGGCCGCGCTGCGCGATGCCGCCGCGCGCCTGCGCGATGCCGGCTGGACGGTCGACGAGGTCGATGCCCTGCCGCCGCTGAAGGCCGCCGTCGCCGACCAGGTCACGCTGTGGATGGGCGACGGCTATGCCACACAGCTGGCCACCGCCGAGCGGGAGGGCGACGCCGGCGCGCTGGCCGCCCTGCGCGGGCAGTTCGAGCTCGTCGGCGACGTGAAGGCCGAGCAGGTGCTGGCCGTGCTCTCGCGCCGCGCCACCGTGGCGCGCGCCTGGCAGCGCTTCCTCGCCGAGCGCTATCCGCTGGTGCTGCTGCCCGCCTCGGGCGAGCTGCCCTTCGAGGTCGATGCCGACCTGCACGGGCCGGACCGCTATGCGCGCGTCTGGGCCGCGCAAACCACCATGATCGCGCTGCCTTTCGTCGGCCTGCCGGGCCTCGTGGTGAGCACCGGCATGGCCGAGGGACCGCAGGGCGTCGCACCGGTGGGCGTGCAGCTGACGGCCGCACGCTTTCGCGAAGACCTGCTGCTCGAAGCCGGCGAGGCCATCGAGGCGCGCGGCGCGCCGCCGATGCCGGTCGATCCCCAGCCCTGACGCAGGGCGCGCCTCAGAGCCACCACAGTGCGGCGAGTGCGATGGCGGTGGGCAGCAGGGCGCCCAGCAGCAGCCCGCCCGCACCCACGGCCCCGTCGTCGAAGCCGACCTTGAGCAGCGCCACGCCGGCCGGATTGGGCGCGTTGGCGATCACCGTCAGTCCGCCGCCGGCCACCGCGCCGGCCACCAGGCTGTAGCGCGCCGATTCGCTCATGCCCTCGATCAGCGAGCCCAGGTAGGTCAGCGCGGCGTTGTCCGTGATGGCCGTGAGCGCCGCCGCGCCGACGAAGAGCGTGCCCGACGACAGGCCCGACACGATGGGCTGCAGCCACCACTGCTGCATGCCGCCCAGCACCACCAGGCCGGCAAGGAAGAAGGCCACCAGCAGCGCCTCCTTGACGATCAGCGGGCTCTGGTGCTTCGGGTAGGCGGCGGTGTAGCCGACGAACATCAGGAACAGGCCCAGGAAGGCCACCGGGTGGTGTGCCAGCAGCACCACGCCGGCCAGGAAGCCGAAGTGCGCCAGCACCACCGCGAGCGGCGGCATGCCGGGGCTGCCCAGGCCGGCCGGCGCGGGCTGCGCGAGCAGGTGACGCCGCAGCGCGACGGTGGCCAGCGTGGCGTTCAGCACGACCGCGATCGCCGCCTTCCAGCCGAAGGTCTGCAGCATGAAAAGCGAATCCCATCCCCAGGCCGTTGCCACCATCAGCACCGGCGGCGCGGCGAAGGCGCTCAGGGTGCCGCCGATCGACACGTTGACGAACAGCACGCCCAGCGCGAAGTACTTCAGCCGCTGCGGCACGCCGGCATGGAAGACCTGCGGCGCGAGCATCAGCGCCGCCAGCGTCATCGCCGCCGGTTCGGTGATGAGCGAGCCCAGCAGGGGCACGCCCGCCAGGCCGAGCCAGGCGCGGGCCAGCGGCGTGGCCACGGGCAGTGCACGGGCCAGCGCGTCGACACCGGCCTGCACCGCGACCAGGATCGGGCGCGAGGCCGCCACCACCATCACCGCGAACACGAAGAGCGGCTCGGTGTACTGGCGCGATTCGGCATACGCCAGCGCCTGCGCGCCGCCCTGCAGCAGCGCCATCGCGGCCAGCAGCACGATGGCCCAGGCGCCGAAGACCACCTCGACCTCGCCCAGCAGGTGGAACAGGCCGCCATGGCGCGGGTAGCGATGGGCCAGGCGCTCGAACTGGCGCGCGGCGAAGGTGTGGATCAGGGCCAGCGCGAAGAGCGCGGCGGCGACGACCTGAAGGGTCGTGGGAGACGACAGGGTGTTCATGCACGGTCCATTCCGCGCGGCGGCCCGACCTGCGCATGAACCTGCCCGGCGCGAGGCCGCCGGACACCCTGTGCGGATTTTACCGGCGCCGCGCAAAAACCCCAGGTCGAAAGGCCCCGATCGTCCGCCCGCGCTGTACGAGACGCTATGAAATCAGGAGCGGACGAACGGATGCTGCACCGCGGCGTAGGTCTGGTCCTGCGCCGGCAGCCGGTGTCGCACCCACTGACATCGCAGCGCACGGCCTTAAGTTCCACGTACAAGCACAACACACCACAGGGTTTGCTCATGCCCGCTCCCGCTTTTCTCGTCGAAGACAACGCCCTCATCCGCCACAGCCTCATCCCCACCATGGAGGAGCTGGGCGACACGCAGGTCGTCGGCGTCGCCGAGGGGCAGGACGATGCCATCGCCTGGCTCACCCGCGACCACGCGGCCGACTGGCGGCTGGCGGTGATCGACCTCTTCCTCAAGGACGGGTCGGGGCTGGGCATCGTCGAGGCCTGCCAGCGGCGCCGGCCCGACCAGCGCGTGGTGGTGCTCAGCAACTACGCCACGCCGGCCATGCGCGAGCGCTGCACCGAACTCGGCGCCAACGCCGTCTTCGACAAGTCCAGCGAACTCGAGGAATTCCTCGCCTACTGCGGCAGCCTCTCGCTGCACTGAAGCCGCCGCGGGGGAGCCCCGTCGAACCAATGGCAGAGGGGTCCTATGCCCAACGACCGGGCAGGGACATGGCGGGTCGCGCTACGCTGGGGCCATTCGTCACCGTGGAGTCGCCGCGATGCTGCTGTCCTCTTCCTCGTCGTTCCCGCCGTCGGCTCCGGGCCATTCGGTCGCATCGGAACCCGGTCCCGAGGGGCTGGCCGGCTGGCTGCTGCTGCCGGCCCTCGCGCTGCTGGCTGCGCCGCTGTACCTGCTGGCGGACGTGGCGCGCACCGTGCACCAGTTGCTGCAGCCCGGCGCCTGGGCGCAGCTGGCCTCGCCCGACGCTGCGGGCTACCACCCGCTGCTGCCCTCGCTGCTGCACTTCGAGATCCTGGCCGGCCTGGTCGGCTTCGTCGTCGGCGTGTGGGCGGCGGCAGCGTTCTTTCGCCGTCGCGCCAGCGCGCCGGGCCGTGTGATCGCCTTCTTCGGCCTGGCATTGGGCCTGCAGGCCATCGGCGCGCTGTGGGCCGGCCAGCTGCCGGTGGCCTGGGACGCCGGCACGAACCCCTGGCGTGCCGCCGTGCCGCTGGCCGTGCTGTGCGCGGTGGGCGTGCCCTACCTGCTCGCGTCGCGGCGCGTGGCCAACACCTTCACCCGCTGAGCGGCGCACCCACGGGCATCGACGCCACGCTCGGCGGCCTCACCGCCATCGCGAGGGCGCGACGCCTTCAGTGGTGATGCCCGCCCGCCCCGTGCACGTGCCGGTGGGCGATCTCTTCCTCGGTGGCAGGCCGCACGTCGACGACGGTGAGGCCGAACTTCAGCGTGCGGCCGGCCCAGGGGTGGTTGCCGTCGAGCAGCACCTGCGGGCCCTTGATCTTGACGACGTTGAACACGTGCTGCGTGCCGTCGTCGAGCTGGCCCTGCAGCTGGCCGCCGACCTTCACGCCGGGCGGGAACTCGCTCTTGGGGATGGTGCGCAGCAGTGACTCGTCGCGCTCGCCGAAGGCATCGGCGGGCGCCAGCGTCAACGTGGTCTGGAAGCCGGTGTCCTTGCCTTCGAGCGCTTCCTCGATCTTGGGCAGGGTGTTCTCGTAGCCGCCGTGCAGGTAGGCCATGGGCTCCTTGGCGGCCTCGATGAGCTGGCCCGTCTTGGGGTCGGAGACCTTGTAGCGGAGGGTGACGACGGTGTCCTTGGTGATGGTCATGGCAAGCGAATGCTGGAGGGGATCGGGGATCGGTCGCGCATTCTCGGCGCATCCGATGCGGTGTGTCCGCGCGGGGCGATGCCGCGGGCAGCCTCTTCGCCTACCCACGGCTTCGCGTCCGGCGCATCGTGCGGGGCGCCGCGCTGGCCCATGCTCGGCGATCAACGCTCACGCAACGTGCCGCCATGCATCCCAAGCAGTTCCTCGACCTCGGCAAGAAGGCCGTCACCGCCTGGTCCGACGACTTCGCGCCCAGCATGGGCGCGGCGATCAGCTACTACACCATCTTCTCGCTGGCGCCGCTCCTGGTCATCGTGATCGCGGTGGCCGGGGCCCTGTTCGGGCGCGAGGCGGTGCAGGGCGAGATCGTCACGCAGCTCTCGGGCTTCATCGGGCGCGACGGCGCGCTGGCCGTGCAGGGCCTGGTCAAGAGCGCGAGCGAGCCCTCGAAGGGCCTGCTGGCGGGCCTTCTGAGCGTCGGCGTGCTGCTGGTCGGAGCGACCACGGTGTTCGCCGAACTGCAGAGTGCGCTGGACCGCATCTGGCACGTGCCCGCCGCCGCCAAGCCCAGCGGCGTGTGGTCGCTGCTGCGGGCCCGGGTGCTGTCCTTCGGGCTCATCCTGGCGCTCGCCTTCCTGCTGATGGTGTCGCTGCTGGTGAGCACCGTCGTGGCCGCGTTCGGCACCTGGGCCGGCGGGTACCTGCCGGGCTGGGCGGTGCTGCTGCAGGTGCTCAACATCGCCGTGTCGATCGGCATCACGACCCTGCTCTTCGCGATGATCTTCAAGTTCATGCCCACGGCGCCGATCGCCTGGCACGACGTGTGGATCGGCGCCGCGGTGACCGCCGTGCTGTTCGAGGTCGGCAAGTTCGCGATCGGCCTGTACCTGGGCAAGAGCGGCATGAACGAGTCCTACGCCGCGGCCGGCTCGCTGGTCGTGCTGCTGGCCTGGGTCTACTACGCGGCGCAGATCTTCCTGCTGGGCGCCGAGTTCACCAAGGTGTACGCCCATGCGCACGGCTCGGTGGCGGGTGCGCAGGCCGTAGCGGCAACCGAGACCGCCGCCGCGGTGGCCGAGGCCGGCACCGACGCGGCGGCGGGTACGGCGGCCGCGGCCACAGGCGCGGCGGCGGCCACCGACGTGCCGGACCATGCCGCCATCGCACGCACCGCGGCCGCGCAGGCCGAGATCGATGCGCGCATGCAGCGGGCGACCGAGGGGCTCATGAAACAGCTGCTCTGGCTGGGCGCCGCCACGGTCGCGAGCGCGGTGGTGTCGGGCTGGCAGAAGCGCCAGCGCAAGGCCGTGCGCGCATCGCGCCGCATGCACCGCAAGGCCGTGCGTCCCTGACGCCTGACCGCGACATGACCACGACCTGCGCATCGGACACATCGGGCCGCGGTCCGACAACAACCCGATACCAACGTTGACACGCACCCTGTCATCGGCCGCGTGCGGTGGACGTTGAACGACAGCGGATCGGTGGACAGTGCGTCGCCTCGACCTGGCCCGGCCGGTCCGCGTTTCAACTTCATCGAGCCATGAGACCGACAACAACACACGGAACCCGTTTCGCACTGGCCGCCTCCGGCCTGATCGCCCTGGTCCTCGGCGGCTGCGTGGTGGCACCGCCGCCGCCCCCGCCGGTCCATCACCGCCCGCCACCGCCCGTGGTGGTCGAACCCGCGCCGCCGGTGGTCATCGAGCGCTATGCACCGCCGCCGGGTGTGGTGTATGTCGAGCCGAGCTACGCTCTGCCCGCGCCCGGCTACGCATGGCGCTACCACCCGCGCTATGGCTGGGGCTGGTACCACCCGCGCTACGGCTGGCACCGCGGCTGGAACTGAGCGTTCCAGCGCTTTGCGGCGCCGGGCATGCGGCGCCGCCAGGCCTCAGGTCTGGCCGTCGACGCGGGTCACCTGCACCTGCATCTCTTCGATCTCCAGCGGGCCGTAGTTGGAGATGAAAGCCACGTCGGCCGCGTCGCGGCCGTAGCCCACCACGATGCGGCCGCCACGCGGCTCGCTCTGCGTGGCATCGAAGGTGTACCAGCGGCCGTCGATGAAGGCCTCGAACCAGGCGTGCATGTCCATCGGATCGAGCTCGTGCAGGTAGCCGACCACCTGGCGCGCCGGGATGTGCAGCGCGCGGGTGAGCGCGATGCCCACGTGCGAGAAGTCGCGGCACACGCCCGCCCCGTTCTCCAGCGTGCCCAGCGCGTCGGTGCTGGCGTCGCTCACGCCGTATTCGTACTTCAGGTTCTGGTGGATCCAGCGGCGGATGCCCTCCACCTGCGCATAGCCCGGCTGCAGGCCCTTCACGATCTCGCGCGCACGGTCTTCCATCTTGTCCGACGGGCAGTAGCGGCTCTGCAGCAGGTACATGAGGGCGTGGTCGGGCAGCTGCTCCGTCGGCGTGGGCGGCGCGTCGGGCGCGACGGCCAACTCGTCCTCGGTCTCCATCACCACTTCGACCTCGATGCACATGCCGCCGGCCGGCACCGTGAAGCGCTGGCACAGGTTGCCCGAGGGATCGGTGTACTCGACCGTCGGCACCCAGGGCTTGAGTTCGTAGCGCTCGCTCACCATCCATTGCGCCAGGCCGCTGCGCGGACGGAGCATGGCGACGACGGGACAGGGCTGTTCGTTGCTGACGCGCAGCAGGTTGGTGGCTTTGAGGCGCATGGCGAAGGGCAGAAAGTGCGCCATCAGTGTCGGCGCGACGACCGAGCTCTTGCGTCGGCCAAGGCCTCGTGGGGCCATGAGCGGTGCGCTCGAAAAGAAAAAGAGCCGGCGGAGCCGGCTCTTCAGTGCTGGAACAGCATCAACGCAACTTGTCGTTGCTTCGGATGGCGTCCCTGAGTTGTGTGGCGACGTCGGTGCCTGCGCGCTGGGACGCCAAGCTGAAATTGCTCTTGAACTCGTCGAACTCGGCTGCCCCGTTGCCTGTCGCGCTCACGCGTGTGACCTCCTGCCCGCCAGCATCGGTGACGATGCAGATGATCTCGCTGCTGAAACGTGTTGGCGGCCAGGTGAATGGCGACGGTGAGCTGGAGGTGGTCTTGATCTCTGGCGTGAAGACCAGAACTGCGCCGGACTCGCGCACGGCGGTCGCATCCTTGGCCGATCGCACCACGACGACGTCCTGATAAGCCGCTCGCAGCGCGTCTCGAATGGCCTTCTCCAGATCTCGATACGGGTAGTAGCTCACCTTATCGCCGCCGCCACCGGGCGTGACCACTTCCTTGCCTCGCTCCGCATCGGTCATGGCATACGCGACTTTCTTGGGGATGAGCTGGGCCTCGATGCGCTCAGGCGTCTTCGCCGGCGTCACCGAGATCGGGTGCGCACAAGCGCTCAGCAGCGCAACCAAGACGGCGCCTGCGGCGACGCGGGCGCAGCGAACGAATGACGTGTATTTCATATGAATCCTCCTCCTTACCTGCCAACAGCGGCGATGAATGCGGGGTCGGTGTACACCTGCCGAAGCAGGGTGCGGACCAGGTTCGCGTACTCGAGCTGGCCCTTGGGGATGGCCACCGCGCCCGCGAAGCTTGACTCGAACGAAGTGCGAGCCGCATAGGTTTTTCTGAGACGCTGGGTGCCATCGCGCGTCACAGTCAGCTCGATCTCGATGAAACCCGTGCCGGTGGCTATCTGCCCGATTGCGATGTCGTTGCCGAGCAGCGTGGCATCGATGCGAGTGCGCGCGGCGCTGTCGTAGACGCCGATCTCCTTGAGGTCGCTGATGAGCGCGTTTTCAAGATATTTGGCAAAGCTGCCGCTCCCGCTGAGCAACGTGGCTCCTCGAAGGGAAATTTTGTTGACGCCGGCCTTGGGATCGGTCGGTTGGAACGCTGCCACGGCGGCCTTGTCGGGGCCGGTGCGTTTCAGGGCGTCCATGCCTTCGTAGTCAGGCGTGTAGGGCGGTGCCAGCAGCTGGGCGCAACCCGTCGCCATGACGGACAGCGCACAGGCCGCTGCCAATCGGACAATCGATGCCATCGTCTTCTCCTCGTGTTGTTGGTGACAGTCGGCGAATGTAAATGCTGGTTACATTCGCCCGTCGCTACTTTTTCCCATCCGGACGACATTCTTTTCGCTTGCGTCGAGACGGCGCCTGAGAAAGACGCGTGGAAGATTGCGCCGACTCCCGTGCCACCATGCTCGGGTTAGGTTCGTCGCATCGAAGGCCATGGAAATCGAGTTCAAGTTCTGCATCCCGCCCGAGCAGCTCCAGGCCGTCGAGGCGGCGCTGCGCCGCGGCGCCGTGCGGCGCACGCGGCTGCAGGCGCGCTACGTCGACACGCCGGGCGGTGCGCTGGCCGCGGCGGGCATGGTGCTGCGACTGCGCCAGGAAGGGCCGCGCCGGGTGCAGACGGTGAAGGCGGCCGGCGACGGGCCGCTGCAGCGCTGGGAGCACAACGTCGACCTCGGCCCGCAGACAGGCGGCGACGCGCCGGTGGCCGATCCGCAACTGCATGCCGGCACGCCGGTCGGCGATCGGCTGCTCGCCGTGCTTCGCGATGCGGACGGGCCGCTGCGCGACAGCTACGCGACCGACATCGAGCGCTTGACGCGCGAGGTGCGCAGCGGCGGCGCGGCCTTCGAGATCGCGCTCGACACCGGCCGCATCCGTGCGCGTGGTGCGGACGGCGCGCTGCGCGTGGCACCGGTGTGCGAGCTGGAACTGGAGCTGCTGCGTGGCGACGTGCGCGGCCTGGTCGCGCTGGCGCAGGCCTGGTCGCAGCGGCACGGGCTGTGGTTCAGCACGGTCTCCAAGGCCGAGCGGGGCGAACGCCTGATGCACGACGTTGCCGCGGTGGCGGCCGTGAAGGCGGCGCCGGTGCCGTCCTCGTTCGCGGGCCTGGACGGCCGCGCCCTGCAACAGGCCGTGATCGCGCATGCGCTCGCCCAGATCCTGCCCAACGCCAGCGAACTCGCGGCCGGCAGCCGCGACGACGAACAGGTGCACCAGCTGCGCATCGGCCTGCGCCGCCTGCGCACGGCGCTGCGCGAACTCGATGCCCTCGCGCCGGGGCTCGATCCGGCCTGGGAGGCGCCGCTGGTCGGGGCGTTCCGTGCGCTCGGTGCACAGCGCGACCGGGCCCTGGTGCTGGCCGGGGCACGGGCCGCCCTGGACGCAGCGGATGCGCCGCCCATCGATATGGGCGGGGACGACGCGGCCGTGGACGATCCCGGTGCCGCGGTGCGTGCACCGGCGTTCCAGGCGGTGCTGGTGGCGCTGATCGGCCATGGCGCGGCGCCGCCCGACCCCGCCGCGGCGCCCGGCCTCGACGCCGCGGGGGCGCGCCGGCACCTGCGCGATCGGCTGCGCAGCCTGCACCGCCAGGTGCTGCGCGACGGCGAGCGCTTCGACACCCTCGACGCCGAAGGCCAGCACCGCGTGCGCAAGCGCCTCAAGCGCCTGCGCTACCTCGCGGAGTTCGCCGCGCCCCTGTTCCGCCCCAAGGCGGCGGCGCGCTACCTCGCGCGGCTGCGGCCGGCGCAGGACGCGCTCGGCCGCTTCAACGACGAGGCCGTGGCGCTGGCCCTCTACCGCTCGCGCGTCGCGCAGGACCCACGGGCCTGGTTCGCGGTCGGCTGGCTGCAGGCCCGGCACGAGGCCGCGGGCGCAGCGGCACGGCGCGTGCTGCGCCGGTGGCGGAAGAAGGCTGCGCCCTTCTGGACGAGGAAGAAGAAAGCCGGCGACCGCAAGGCCGGCGACTGACGCCGCCGCTCAGCGCTGCGCCGGCACCCGCGGCGGCCCGCCGGCGACGGGCGGCTGCGGCAGCCACACATAGGCCAGCACGCCGGCGACCAGCATCGCCGCGATGCTGGCGTACACGGCGAGGAAGGGCTCGATGCCATGCGCCTGCGCGGCCGACGCGATGGTGCCGGTGATCCACTGCATCAGCGCCACGCCCAGGAACATGGCCATGGTGAAGAGGGCCATCGCCCGCCCCGTGACGGCCGGCGCATAGGCGCCCTTCACGTCCGGGTACTGCAGCACCATGTAGCCCGTCAGCAGGCCGATGACGAGCACCAGGCCGACGTCCACGGCCGCGTGCGTGTCCACCGCCAGCACGCCGAACAGCGCCGCTGCCGCGAAGGTGAAGCCGACGATCCAGCGCCGCCGCCGCGCCGGGCCGGGGTCGAGCCGGCCAAAGAGGGGCGGGCCCACCAGCGCGATCACCGTCATCAGCACGGCGACGTTGCCGCTGTCCACCAGCGAGTAGCCGTGGCGCTGCATCAGCATCGGCCCCAGCCACAGGCCGCGCAGCGCGACGAAGGAGGCGTAGGTGACCAGCGCCAGCGCCACGATGCCGGCCGTGTGCGGCAACGCGAACAGCGTGCCGAAGGTGCGCACCGCCTCGCCCAGCGACTCGCGCGGGCCCGTGGCCGGCAGCTCCGGCTCGCGCACCACCGCCGCGATGGCGAGCCAGGCCAGGGCCGAGCACCCGGCCAGCACCCAGAAGCCCATGCGCCACGAACTGGCCTCGATCAGCCACGCCAGCGGCGTGCCGGTCAGCAGCATGCCCGTGCTGCCCAGGCCGATGATGGCGCCCGACACGGCCGCGAAGCGCTCGGGCGCGAAGTGCCGCGCGATGAACACCGTGCAGACCAGGAAGGCCGGCGCACAGCCCACGCCGACCAGCACCTGCCCCACGACCAGCACCGTGAAGCTCGGCGCCAGTGCCGACACCACGGCGCCGGCGATCGCCAGCGGAAAGGCGACCAGCACCGTGCGCCGCAGCCCCTTCATGTCGATGCCGATGCCCATGAACAGCTGCAGCGCGCCGAATGCGAAATGGAAGGCGCCGGCGAACACCCCCAACGCCTGCGCCGACAGGCCGAATTCGGCCGACAGCGGCGCGGCCATGATGGCGGCGAGCGTGCGGAAGGCCTGGCTCAGGGTGAAGGCCGTGCTCAGCACCAGCAGCATGCCCCACGGGCTGCGCAGGCCGGCGGCGGCGGTGGATGGCGTGGAAGGGCGCGCCAGGGCGGCGCTGTCCGAAGGGGCGCGAAGGCTCATGGTCGGGGCAGGGCGTCTTGCTTGTCTCTGCCGCCGAGCCTACCGCGCCACGGCCTGGCGTGCTGAGCCGCAGCCGACAGGCGGGCGGCTTCGATGCCCGAATCGGGCGGCAGGCGCGCCCTCAGTCGGCCGGCCGGAAAGCCGCGGGCTGTGCCCAATCCAGCAATTCGGCCAGGCGCCGCACCACCCACTCGGCCTCGGAGGGCGACAGGCCCGACTCGGGCGTGGCCAAGCCGGCGTGGCAGCGCTGCAGCACCTCGTCGTCCGATACGCTGCCGCCCTGCGAGAGCGTGCGGGCGTGCTCCGTCAGCGCCTGGGCGAGGTCTTCGCACAGCTCGTAGCGGGCCCGCACCTGGGCCAGCGGAAGGCTCAGGCGCTGGCGCCGAGGATCGGTGTAGAGGGCGAGGAAGGAAGGCGGCGGCTGGATCTGCGATTCGTCGCCGGCGTAGGCATCGGTCATGCCGCGAGTGTCGCGGCTCGGGGCGCGGCGCGCGAAGCCCCGCCGCGAAGCCGCGCGGGGTGCGGATCAGTCGATCAGCTGCGACTTCATCGCGTAGTACGTGAGGTCGCTGTTGGTCTGCAGGTTGAGCTTTTCCATCAGGCGCGTGCGGTAGGTGCTGATGGTCTTGACCGACAGCGACAGGTCGTCGCCGATCTTGCCCACCGTCTCGCCCTTGGCCAGCTTGAGGAAGACCTGGAACTCGCGCTCCGACAGCTGCTCGTGCGGCGCGGTGTTCTCCTTCTTGCCCAGCTGGTTGGCCAGCAGGTCGGCCACGGCCGGCGTGATGTAGCGGCGGCCCAGCGCGATGGTGCGCACGGCCTTGACGATCTCGTCGGGCTCGCAGTCCTTGTTCAGGTAGCCCGAGGCGCCCTGGCGGATGAGGTTCATCGCGTAGTGCTCTTCGGGGTAGCCGCTGAGGATCAGGATGCCGACGTCCGGCGCCTTGGCGCGGATCATCGCCAGGGCGTCGATGCCGCTCTGGCCGGGCATCGACAGGTCCATCACCAGCACGTCGATCTCGGTGTTGCGCACCAGGTCGATGGCCTCGCGGCCCGAGGCCGCCTCGCCGGCGACCCGCAGGTCCACATGGGTGGCGAAGAAGTCGCGCAGGCCTGCGCGAACCACGGCGTGGTCGTCAACGATTCCGATCTTGATCATGTGCGTGTACCTCTGGAACAGCTCTTGGTGGTTGCTTGGAAAACGCCGGCATGCAGGTGCCTGCCGACCGATGCGTGAGGATGCCACCGCACAAGCCGGTTGCGCGGGGTCGCACGCGGGTCGGGATGTTGTCCTGCACGGCTTCGGGTCGGGCGCTTTCGCGGCGGCGGGCACTTGTCCACAAACGCGGACCGGCACGGCGCGAAGAGACTCGCCGCCATGGACCTGATGCCTGCTTCCGCCGCTCCCGCAAGAACGACGATGGACGCGCACGTCGACCGATGGCCCTGGCGCCGCGCGGCGCAGGCGCTGGCGGCCGCCGGTGCCGCCAGCCGCGTGCCTGCGCCGGCCGGGCAGGCCTTCGAATACCGCGGCTGCACCTTCGTGTGCATGGCCGACGACCTGGGATGCGACCTGTTCGCGCCCCGCGTGCTGTACCAGGCCGACGCCGACCCCGCCAACGGCATCGCCATCGCGCTCGACGTGGTTCCCTGCACCTCGGCCGCACAGGCCCTGCAGGTGGCCGAGCGCGAGGCCGCGCGCTGGGTGGACCGCCACCAGATCCTCCCGCCGATGCGGCACTGAGTCGCTGGCGTCTTCACGGCACCGCGTCGCCCGTGCACCGGGCGTAGGCCGCCATCGGGCCGGTGCCGCTGCCGCGGCGCGGCCAACCGCTCAGCCCAGCGTCGCGTGCGGGTGCTGCGGGTGCGTCAGCGTGTCGGCGATGAGCCGCAGCGCCTCGTCGCAATCCTCCCGCCCCATGGGCCCGCCCAGGCAGATGCGCACCGCGTCGGGCGGATCCCCGTCGGTGGAGAAGGCGGCGCTGGCCACCACGCCCACGTTCTGCGTGCGCAGGTACGAGGCGAACTCGACCGGGCTCCATCCGGGCGTGAGCGGCAGCCAGGCGTGGAAGCCCTCGGGGTGCGCCTGCAGTCCGTGCTCGCCCAGGTGCCGTGCCGCCAGCGCTTGGCGCGCCACCGATTCGGCGCGCACCGCCTGCAGCATGGCCTCGGCCGTACCGTCCTCCACCCACATCGTCGTCAGCGCGTTGGTCACCGGCGAAGCCATCACCGTCGTCGCCCGCATCGCGCCGGCCAGCCGCTGCGCCAGCCGCGCGGTGGGCGCGCACACGTACGCGGTGCGCAAGCCGGCGCCGAAGCACTTGGCGAAGCCGGTGAGGTAGTAGGTCAGCGCCGGCGCCAGGGTGGCCAGGGCGGGCGGCATCTGGCGCGGCAGCATGCCGTAGGCATCGTCCTCGATGATCGGCACCGCGTAGCGCAGCGCCACGTCGGCCAGCGCCTCGCGCCGCGCGCGCGAGACGGTCATGGTGGTCGGGTTCAGCAGCGTCGGGTTGCAGTACAGCGCCTTGGGCTTGAGCGTCCTGCAGGCATGCTCGAAGGCATCGGCGATGGGGCCGTCGTCGTCCAGCTGCAGCGCATGCAGTTGCACGCCCAGCTGCGCCGCGATGGCCTTCACGCCGGGGTAGGTGAGCGACTCGACGCAGATCAGCTCGCCCGGCCGCGCCAGCAGCGAGAACAGGGCCGTGAGCACGCTGTGGATGCCGGGGCACACCAGCAGGCGGTCGATGCCCGCATCCGGCACGTGCGGCCGCAGCCAGTGCATGGCGGCCTCGCGGTCCTGGGGCGCGCCGCCGAAGTCCTGGTAGCGCATCAGCCGATAGAAGTCGGCCTGGGTGCAGGCGCGTGCCATGCCCTCGTGCAGGCGCGCGAGCAGGTGCTCGTCGGCAGGCTCGGGCGGCATGTTCATCGTCATCTCGGCCCCGCTGCCGCCGCGCAGGCGCAGGCTGGGCGTGCCCGAGCGGATGAAGGTGCCGGTGCCGGCGCGCGAGTCGATGAGGCCGCGCTTGCGTGCCTCGGCGTAGCCGCGCGCGACGGTGGTGTAGTTCAGTGCCAGTTCGGCGGCCAGTTCGCGCAGCGTGGGCAGCCGGTCGCGCACGCCCAGGCGCCCGCTGCGGATGTCGTCCGCGATGAGGTCGGCCAGCAGCAGGTAGGCCGGCTTGGCGCTGGCACGCAGCTGCTTGCGCCAGTGGCTGATGATCGGTGTCAGGGGCACTTGATTGCATCCATTGATTGCATGCGCATGCCGATCAACGTGCAGAAAGCATGCCTGCGCCAGAGGAAGAAGACGCATCGATCGGGTGCGATCAACCCCCTTGATCGGGTGCATTGATTGCACGCGCGGCGCGTCGGATCGGTGCACCGGCAAGCGCGAGCGAGGCCGCAGGCCGGCCCGTCGAGGGGTCGCGAGATTTTTTTTCTGCGCCCCATGCCGCACGGCTGCGCGTTGATTGCAGCTTGATCGCACGGCGGCCCTGCGCGGCTGGCACATCGGATGCGAAGAGAACAGCGCGGCGACGTGGCTTCGGCCCGGCACGCAACCCCTCTTTGTCCAATCCCAACGGAGTACCCCATGCCCACCGTGACCCGCCCCCGCAACGAGAAAGGCGAATTCCTCGTCGACTACGAAGAGAAGGTGTTCGAGGACGTGAAGGCCGAACCCGGCGAGAAGGCCCTGGTGACCTTCCACACCGTGGCCTTCGAAGGCTCGATCGGCTTCGTCAACCTGCTGCAGGCCACGCGCCTGAAGCGCAAGGGCTACGACACCTCGGTGCTGCTGTACGGCCCCGGCGTGACGCTCGGCGTGCAGCGCGGCTTCCCGACGCTCGGCGACGAGGCCTTTCCCGGCCACCAGAACTTCAACAAGCAGATCGCCAAGTTCATCGAGGAAGGCGGCAAGGTGTATGCCTGCCGCTTCGCGCTGCAGGCGCTGTACGGCCACGGCGAAGGCGCGCTGATCGAAGGCATCAAGCCGATCAACCCGCTGGACGTGCTGGACCTGGTGCTGCTGCACAAGAAGGCCGGCGCCGTGATCATCGACACCTGGACGCTGTAATGTCCACCCCCGTTTCTTGCTCACTTCGTGTAGCCGAATCCCCCCTCAAGGGGGCGCCCCCGGTGGCCCGGCGGAGCCGGTTCCACGGGGGCACCCGAGCGGGCTTCGCTTCGCTTGCCGCGATGTTCAGGGGCCTTGCATGACCACGCGAGTCATTCGGGCCGCCGCGATCCAGATCGCGCCGGACTTCGACCGGCCCGAGGGCACGCTCGAGCGCGTGTGCGAGGCCGTCGAGGGCGCGGCGAAGCAGGGCGCGCAGCTCGTGGTCTTCCCCGAGACCTTCGTGCCCTACTACCCGTACTTCAGCTTCGTGCTGCCGCCGGTGCAGCAGGGCGCGCCGCACCTGAAGCTCATGGAGCGCGCGGTGGTGGTGCCCGGCCCCGTCACGCAGGCGGTGGCGCAGAGCGCGCGTGCCCATGGCGTGGTGGTGGTGCTCGGCGTGAACGAGCGCGACCACGGCAGCCTCTACAACACGCAGCTGGTGTTCGACGCCGACGGCGCGCTGGTCCTCAAGCGCCGCAAGATCACGCCCACCTACCACGAGCGCATGGTGTGGGGGCAGGGTGACGGCGCGGGCCTGAAGGTGGTCGACACCGCCGTCGGCCGCGTGGGCGCGCTGGCCTGCTGGGAGCACTACAACCCGCTCGCGCGCTACAGCCTGATGGCGCAGCACGAGGAGATCCACTGCGCGCAGTTCCCGGGCTCGCTGGTGGGCCCGATCTTCGCCGAGCAGATGGAGGTGACCATCCGCCACCATGCGCTGGAGTCGGGCTGCTTCGTGGTCAACGCGACCGGCTGGCTGACCGATGAGCAAGTGCGCTCGGTCACGCCCGACACGGGCCTGCAGAAGGCGCTGCGCGGCGGCTGCCACACAGCCATCGTCTCGCCCGAGGGCAAGCACCTCGCGCCGCCGCTCACCGAGGGCGAGGGCATGGTGATCGCCGACCTCGACATGGCGCTCATCGCCAAGCGCAAGCGAATGATGGATTCGGTCGGCCACTACGCGCGGCCCGAACTGCTGTCGCTCGCCCTCAACGACCGGCCGGCCACGCCCGTGGTGCCGATGTCCTCCACCCCTTCCGTTGCCTGGAGCCCCGACCATGAACACGCCCCCCGAAACGAGCGACCCGCTGTCCAGCCGCCAGTTGATGACCCAGCTCCAGTCCTTCGGGTTGCGGCTGGCTGACCCGGCGGCGGGCGCCGCCAGCCGCCGCGGCGGCGCGGGCCCCTCGGACCACAAGGCCGTCACGGTCGACGGCCACACGATCATGGTGCCGGTGCACACGTCGACGGCATGGCACTCGCCCTTCACCGCCGAGGCGCCCGATGCGCGCGGCGTGAGCCGGGTGATGCGCGGCAGCATCCCGATCGCCAGCATCAGCTTCCCGAAGCAGCCGCGCTTCTACGCGATGCAGACCTTCGACGGCGTGCCGTACTCGCACATCGCCACGCTGCACGGCAGCGACGTGCTGGCCACCACCGTGCTGCAGACCTGCATCCGCTACGAGAGCCGCAGGAAGACCTGCAAGTTCTGCGCGATCGGCCAGTCGCTGGCGGCCGGGCGCACCGTCGCGCGCAAGACGCCCGAGCAGCTCGCCGAGGTGGCGCGCGCCGCGGTGCTGCTCGACGGCGTGAAGCACATGGTGCTGACCACCGGCACCCCCAACGCCACCGACCGCGGCGCCGCGATCCTGTGCGAGAGCGCCTTCGCGATCAAGGCGGCCGTCGACATTCCCATCCAGGGCCAGTGCGAGCCGCCCGACGACGACCGCTGGTTCGCGCGCATGCACGCCGCGGGCATCGACACGCTGGGCATGCACCTGGAAGTGGTGACGCCCGAGGTGCGCGAGAAGATCATGCCGGGCAAGGCCAGCGTGCCCGTCGAGCGCTACCTGAGCGCCTTCGAGGCCGCGGTGCGCGTCTTCGGCCGCGGCCAGGTCAGCACCTACATCCTGGCCGGCCTGGGCGATTCGCGCGAGGCCATCCTGGAGATCGGCGACAAGCTGCTGGCGCTGGGCGTGTACCCCTTCGTCGTGCCCTTCGTGCCGATCAGCGGCACGCCGCTGGAAGACCATCCCGCCCCCTCGCCCGAGTTCATGCGCAGCATCCTCGAGCCGCTGGGCGCGCGCGTGGCCGCGGCCGGGCTGCGCTCGGGCGACATCAAAGCGGGCTGCGGCAAGTGCGGCGCCTGCTCGTCGCTGTCGGTCTACGAACGCTGAGGCGCATCCCATGCTGCACACCGACGACCTGAGCGAACTGGCGCTCGTCTACACCCCGGTCGAGTACCTCGTGCGGGAGGCCCAGCAGCCCTGGGAGCGCGACGAGGCCATGGCCCTGCGCCGCGCGGTGTTCTGCATCGAGCAGGGCATCTTCGCGCGCGACGACCGCGATGCGATCGACGGCGACGCGCAGTTGCTGGTGGCCATGTCCTGCACGGCCGGGATGCCCGAGCAGGTGGTCGGCACCGTGCGCATCCACCGCGGCGAGGCCGCGGGCGAATGGTGGGGCTCGCGCCTGGCGGTGCACCCGGCCTTCCGCAGCCAGGGGCACCTGGGCGCGACGCTGATCCGCCTGGCCGTCTCGCGCGCCCACGCGCTGGGCTGTACCACCTTCCTGGCCCAGGTGCAGCGGCAGAACGTGCCGCTCTTCGGCAAGCTCGGCTGGCGCCTGCTCGAAGAGACGGCCGTCCACGGCCGCCCGCATGCGCGGATGCAGGCCGACCTGGGCGTCTACCCGCCTTGCCACGACCCGGTGAGCGGCTACGTCACGCGCGCGAGGGTGGCGCCATGACCGCTCAAGAGATCGCGCAGGCCCTGCGCGCCACGCGCGGCTTCGCGCACAAGCAGGACATCAGCGAGGTGGTCGCGACGCTGGGCCGCGCGCTGCCCGGAGGCCCGGCAGCACTGGCGCAGGCCGTGCCGGTGGGCGACGACTGCGCAGCGATCCCCGACGGCCACGGCGGCTACCTGCTCTTCGCCATCGAGGGGCTGGTCGAGGACTTCATCGTCCGCATGCCCTGGTTCGCCGGCTACTGCGGCGTGATGGTCAACGTGAGCGACATCTACGCCATGGGCGGCCGGCCCACGGCCGTGGTCGATGCGCTGTGGAGCACCGGCAGCAGCCCCGGCGACGAGGTGCTGCGCGGCCTGGCCGAGGCGGCGGCGCGCTACGGCGTGCCCGTGGTCGGCGGCCACAGCAACAACCGCAGCGAACGGCCGCAGCTGGCCGTGGCCATCCTCGGCCATGCGCGGCGCCTGCTGACCAGCTTCGACGCCCGGCCGGGCGACCTGCTGCTGATGGCGGCGGACCTGCGCGGCGGCTACGAGGAGCCCTTTCCGTACTGGAACGCGTCGACGAAGGCGCCGGCCGCGCGCCTGCGCGCCGACCTGGAGCTGCTGCCCGCGCTGGCCGAGGACGGCCTGTGCGCGGCCGCCAAGGACATCAGCATGGCCGGTGCCGTGGGCACGGCGCTGATGCTGCTGGAATGCTCGGGCGTGGGCGCGCGCATCCACATCGACGCGCTGCCGCGGCCGCCCGGGGTGCCGCTGATGCGCTGGCTCGCGTCCTTCCCGAGCTACGGCTTCGTGCTCAGTGTGCCGCCGGTGCATGCGGCCACGGTGCTGGCGCGCTTCGCGGCACGCGACATCGCCTGCGCGGTGGTCGGCGAGGTCGACGCGTCGCGCCGCGTGCAGGTGCGCGCCGGCGGCGAGGACGCGCTGCTGTGGGACCTCGACGCGGCGCCCTTCATCCAGCCGCCGTCGTCGCAGCCCGCCCGGGAGCCGGCCCATGCCTGACAGCGCATCGCTGCGCATCGCGCTGCTCACGCATTCGGTCAACCCGCGCGGCGGCGTGGTGCACACGCTGGAACTGGCGAACGCGCTGCACGCCGCCGGCCACGCGGTCACCGTGTTCGCGCCGGCGGCGCCGGGCCAGCGCCTGTTCCGTGAACCGGCCTGCCGGGTGTCGCTGGTGCCCGTGGCCGGTACGCCGCGCGACATGGTCGCCATGGTGCGCAGCCGCATCGACGCCTTCACGACGCACCTGGGCGGCCTGCTCGCGCGCGGCGAGCGCTTCGACGTCTGGCACACGCACGATTCGATCGGCGGCAATGCGTTGGCAGACCTGCAGGCCAGCGGGCGCATCGATGCGTTCGTGCGCACGGTGCATCACCTCGACCACTTCGACGAGCCGCAACTCACGCATTGGCAGCAACGCGCCTTCGAAGGCGCGACGCAGGTCTTCACCGTGAGCCGGCTCTGGCGCGAGCACCTGGCCGAGGCGCACGGCATCGAGGCGGTGCAGGTCGACAACGGCGTCGACATGACGCGCTTCTCGCCCCGCGCGCAGCCCGAGGACGCCGGGTTGGCGCAGCGGCTCGGCATCGACGGCGGCGGCCCCGTCGTGCTGGCGATGGGCGGCGTCGAGGAGCGCAAGAACACGGTGCGCCTGCTGCAGGCCTTCGCGCGGCTGCATGCGGCGCAGCCCGGCGCACGGCTGCTGATCGCCGGCGGCGTGAGCCTGCTGGACCATGCCGCGTACGCGCGCCGCTTCGACGAGGCGCTCGCCGCGCTGGGCTGGCGCGCGGGGCCGGGGCAGCCGGTGCAGCTGCTCGGCGCCATCGCCGATGCCGACATGCCGCGGCTGTACCGCCTGGCCGACGTGGTGGCGATGCCGTCGACGCGCGAGGGCTTCGGCCTCGTGGTGCTGGAGGCGCTGGCCAGCGGCGTGCCGGTGGTCGCATCGTGCATCGCGCCCTTCACCGACCACCTCACCGACGCGGACGTGTCGTGGGCCGACCCGCTGTCGGCGGCCTCGATCGCCGATGCGCTCGCGCACGCGCTCGGCACGCGCGATGCGCAGCGCACGGCGGCCAGCGCCGCGCGTCTCGCGCGCCGCTTCAGCTGGCCTGCCAGCGCCGCGCGCCATGTGCAGCTCTACCGCGCCGGCCTGGCGCAGCGCGCGCCCGCGCTGGCGCAGGCCGCCTGAAAGGACCTCCTCGATGCCCGTCATGCATTTCCACGTCCGCTGGCCCGATGCCAGCGAGACGCGCTGCTACTCGCCCTCGCTGGTGGTGCAGGACTTCCTGCAGCCCGGCGCGCGCTACCCGCTGCCCGACTTCCTGGCCCGCACGCGCGAGGCGCTGGGCATCGCGTCGGAACGGGTGCGCGCCAAGTACGGCTTCGCCTGCTCGCAGGCCATGGACCAGCTCGTGCAGATCGAGGAGATCGCCGGGCGCTTCGCCCACCAGCCGGACGCCGAGGTCGCGGTGCTGGCCTTCGACTGACAACGACCGAACTTCTCCAAGGAACTCCCATGTCCCATCCCTACGGCGGACGCAGCCACTACAGCGTCGTCATCGTCGGCGGCGGCCAGGCCGGCCTGTCGCTCAGCCACGAACTGCAGCAGCGCGGCATCGACCACCTGGTCATCGAGAAGCGCAGCCTCGTGCACAGCTGGCGCACGCAGCGCTGGGACACCTTCTGCCTGGTCACGCCCAACTGGCAGTGCCAGCTGCCGGGCTGGCCGTACCGGGGCGACGATCCGCACGGCTTCATGGTCAAGGACCAGATCAACGACTGGCTCGCAGGCTTCGTCGCGCACGTCAAGCCGCCTGCGATCGAGGGCGTGTCGGTGGAGAAGGTGTCGCGCACCGGCGAGCACGAGCGCTGGCAGGTGCAGACCAGCGAGGGCCTCTACACCGCCGACCAGGTGGTGGTGGCCTCGGGCGGCTACCACCGGCCCGTGGTGCCGCGCATGGCCGAGAAGCTGCCGGCCTCGGTGGTGCAGTACCACTCGGCGCAGTACCGCAACCCGGCCCAGCTGCCCGAGGGCGCGGTGCTGGTGGTGGGCTGCGGCCAGTCGGGGGCGCAGATCGCCGAAGACCTGCACCTGGCGGGCCGGCAGGTGGTGCTGGCCACCGGCAACGCGCCGCGCTGCGCGCGCTTCTACCGCGGCAAGGAGGTGGTCGACTGGCTGGCCGACATGGGCTACTACGACATGCCGGTCACGCAGCACCCGCTGCGCGAGGGCGTGCGCGACAACACCAACCACTACGTCACCGGGCGCGACGGCGGGCGCGACATCGACCTGCGCCGCTTCGCGCGTGAGGGCATGCAGCTGTACGGCCAGCTCGAGGGCTTCGAGGACGGGGCGCTGCAGTTCCTGCCCAACCTGCGCGAGAACCTGGACCATGCCGACCGCATCTACAACGGCATCAACGACTCGATCGACCGGCACATCGCCGCCCAGGGCATCGAGGCGCCGCCGCCCTCGGTGTACGAGCCCGTGTGGACGCCGGCCGAGGAGCGCACGCGGCTCGACCTCGCGGCCGCGGGCATCACCAGCGTGGTGTGGTGCATCGGTTTCGCGCCGGATTTCGCCTGGGTGGACGCGCCGGTCTTCAACGGGCGCGGCCACCCGGTGCACCTGCGCGGCGTGACGCGCGAGCCGGGCCTGTACTTCCTCGGCCTGCCCTGGCTGCACACCTGGGGCTCGGGGCGCTTCTCGGGCATCGCGCGCGATGCGGCCTTCCTGGGCGATGCCATCGCCGCGCATGCGGCCGGGCGCTCGGCGCAGCGGGCCACGCCGCAGCAGTTGCAGGCGGCCTGAGCAGCGCGCCGCGCAGCCAAAGAAAAAGGGCCTCCGAGGAGGCCCTTCGTGCGGGGTGCGCAAAGTAGTGTGGCGCGTGCTCAGCGCGAGCCGGTCGGCGGCGGGCCGCGGCGCTCGAGGTGGCGGAAGGTGATGCGGCCCTTGGTCAGGTCGTAGGGCGACATCTCGAGCGAGACCTTGTCGCCCAGGATGATGCGGATGTGGTTCTTGCGCACCTTGCCGCCGCTGTAGGCGATGACTTCGTGGCCGTTCTCCAGCGTCACGCGGTAGCGGGAGTCGGGCAGCACTTCGGTGACGGCGCCCTGCATCTCGATGAGTTCTTCCTTGGCCATGTCTGTCCTTCAAAAACGGGCGGCGTGCCGGCCTCACGGTGGCCGGCCGCCGGGGTGGCCCGCATCCTGCGGCGCACCCGGGTGAGTGGGTCGGTGCCCGGCGGCGCGGCTCGAACCGCAATGGCGGCGCCCGGGGCAGCCTTCGCCGCACGCAGACTGGGGAGGGGCGGTGTACGCACCGGCGCATTCGGCGGTGCGTGCGCCGGGCCGACGTGGCGCGGGCGGCGTGCGAGCGAAGGACCCGCGAGTGTAACCGCGTGGCCCGCTCCTCGCCGAAACGGGCCCGGCGCCTCCCGGCCGCCGGATCGGCTGTGGCGCATTCCACACGTCGGGGGCTTGGCCGACAGGCCATTGCGACCCTCCAGCGCAGAATGAACTTTGCCTTCCGCGCCAGACCTCACCCCCATGTCGCAGCCCGTCGCAGCACGCCTCAAGATCGGCCTCTCGGCCTGCTTTTCGCACGCCGACCCGGCGCGCTCGCTCTTCACCAACAAGACGCTGCAGTACGTCGAGCAGTCGATCGCGCACTGGCTCATGTCGGCCGGCGCGATGGTGGTGATGGTGCCCTGCCCGACCGGCGACACGGCGCGCGGCGACACCACGCTGAGCCACTACGCCGAATGGCTCGACGGCGTGGTCATGCACGGGGGCGCCGACGTCTGGCCCGGCAGCTACGGCGAGGAACCGCTCAAGGACGCCTGGATCGGCGACCGCATCCGCGACCTGTACGACCTGGCGCTGGTCGAGGCCTTCGAGCAGGCCGGCAAGCCCATCTTCGGCGTGTGCCGCGGCCTGCAGCTGATCAACGTGGCCTTCGGCGGCACGCTCTACCAGGACATCGAGGAGCAGCACGGCCACCCCGAGACGCTGCGCCACCGCGACCCGGTGACCTACGACCAGAACTTCCACGCCATCGAGATCGTGCCCGGCACGCGCCTGGCCCGGATGTACCCCGAGGTGCAGACCGCGCGCGTGAACAGCATCCACCACCAGGGGATCAAGGGGCTGGCCCCGGGCTTCGAGGTCGAGGCCTGGAGCCTGCCCGACCGCGTGCCCGAGGCGATCCGCCGCCAGGCCGACCGCGGCGGGCGCGGCTACATCGCCGCCACGCAGTGGCACCCGGAATTCCACAAGTACGGCAGCACCGAGACCATCAACGACACGCCGATCCTGCACGACTTCCTGTGGGCCTGCGCCACCGCCAGGGTGCAGCCGCGGCGCGCGCATCGCAACATGCCGGGCCGCATCCGCGACCGTGCCGCGCGCATGCTGCGCCAGGCGCTGCTGCGGCGCTGAGGACGCGGCACCTCAGTGCCGGTCTGACTTGCTGGTGCTGTGGCTCACGCCGGCGTCGATGACGCCGAACACTTCGACGCTGCCGCCTCGGGCGGTGCCCGACGCCGACGATGCGCCGTCCGGCGCCGTGGCGCCGCCGCCGGCACAGGCGCTGACGAGGAGCACTGCCGCGGCAGCGGCCATCGCGGCGCTCAGGCGCCGCAAGGCGCACAGGGGGTTGGAGCTCATCGGGCCACTATAGGCCGGTTGCCGGGCTTCGCCGTGTAACAGCCCGTCGGGCCCAGGGCCTCCTCGATGCCTGCGCCATCGTGTGCCGGCCATCGGCTCAACGCATGAGCCCCAGGCGCCGCGCCAGCGCCACCGCCTGCGTGCGGCTGTGGGCGCCCAGCTTGAGGTTGATGTTGCGCAGGTGGGTGCGTACCGTGCTGTCGGAGACGAACAGCTTCTCGGCCATCGCCGAGTTGGCGTAGCCCTCGGCGAGCAGTTGCAGCACGCGCAGCTCCTTGCGGGTAAGCGGCTCGGTCGGCAGGCCGGCCAGCGGCGACGTGGCGCCGGCCGACGGCGCATCGTCGGGGTCGGCGTCCGCGGCGCCCTCGCCGATCTGGGCCAGCAGTTGTGCCAGGTGGTCCGCGAACAGCGGGCCGGCATCGTCGACGCGCCGGCGGTCGCCTTGCAGCAGGCGCAGCAGCGGGGCCAGCAGCGGCCCCTCGTCCAGCAGCAGGCGCATGAAACCCTCCTGCGCCGTCGTGCGCAGCACCGCGGCCAGGGTGTCGGCCGCCGGCGCCGGCCGGCCTGCACGCCACTGCGCGAGGGCCATCAGGGTGCGCAGCTTCAGTGCCCGGTGCCGGCGCGCCGCGGCTTCCGCCGCATGGGCCGCGGCGTCCAGGCCGTCGATGGCGGCGGCCGCGTCGCCGAAGTGCAGCGCCCAGCGCCAGCGCCCGATCGCGAGGTCGTCCACCTCGTGGGCCGGCAGGCGCAGGCGCTGCACCCGCGCCCACACGGCGCTGTCGTCGGCGCGCGCCAGCGTCTCCCGGGCGGCGCGGCCGTGGCCCTGCAGCACCAGCAGGCGCGCCATTTCCAGCCGTGCGCTGCACACCACGCGCTGCAGCTGGCGGTCGTGGCCGAGGTATTCGAGCTCGGTCAGCAGCAGCGACGCGGCATCGACGTCGCCGCGCAGCCAGGCGATGCGGCTGCGCATGCAGTGGCTGGCGATCACATGGTCGGGCAGGCCGACGTCGCGCGCCAGCGGCAGGTAGACGTTGAGCAGCTGGTCCGCCGCATCGAGGTCGTTCTGCTCGTAGACCACGCCCGCGTGCAGCACGCCGGCCCAGGCGTTGCCGTGCGTGGGCAGATAGCTGGCGGCGCGCGGCGTGGCGCTCACGGCCATGCGAAAGCGCGCCGCAGCGTGGCGCAGCCGCCCTTCGGACAGGTCCAGCATGCCTTCGAGCGATTCGGTGTACATGCGGTTGAAGATGCTGCCGGCCTGGGTGCGGCGCGCCGCGTCGAGCAGGCGGTGCGCCTCGTGCGGCTCGCCCATCACCGAGACGATGTGCGCCATCGCGTTGGCCAGCGCGCTGTCGGCAAAGGCGCGCTCGCTGGGCAGCCGCGCCAGGCTCTCGCGGCCCATGGCGCAGGCGCTCTCGGCGCGGTCCATCATGGCCTCGAGCAGCGGCTGCAGCGCGTTGACGTGCGCCTGCACCACCGGGTCGGCGCTGCCGATGCAGCCGCTGGCTTCGAGCCGCTGCAGCGCACGCCACGGGCCATGGGTGAAGCACTCGGCCCACACCGCCACCACCTGCAGCAGCGGCTGCGTCGCGAGCCGGTCCGCGGGCAGGCTGCCGAACCAGCGGGTGAGCAGCCGCATGCGGCCGTCCTCCAGGAAGGACTCGGCATGCCGTGCCAGCAGCTGCAGCGCGTGCGGGTGGTCGCCGCCTTCGATGGCGTGGTCGATGGCCGGCACGGGCCGGCCCGCGGCTTCGTACCAGCCCGAGGCGGCCAGGTGCAGCCGCGCCAGCGCGTCGGGCTGCTCGCGCGCCAGCTGGCCGCGCAGGAAGTCGGCAAACAGGCTGTGGTACCGGTAGCCTTGGCCTTCGGTGTCCAGCGGCGTGAGGAAGAGGTGCTCCGCCTCGAGCCGCCGCAGCATCCGGGCGCAGTCCACCCGCGGCACCAGCGCCTGGCACACGGGCGCATCGAGCGTGCGCAGGATGCTGGTGCGCAGCAGGAAGTCGCGCACCTCGGGCGGCTGGTGGTCCAGCACGTCCTCGGCCAGGTACTCGGCCACCGCGCGGTCGGAGCCCGAGAAGCGGCGCACGAAGTCGCTCTCGGGCCCGTGCCGCTCGAGGGCCAGCGCGACCAGCCAGAGCGCGCCGATCCAGCCCTCGGTCTTGCGCATCAGCTGCGCCAGCGATCCGCGCGACAGGGCGATGCCGCGCCCGCGGAAGAAGCGCTCGGCCTCGGCGTCGGAGAAGCGCAGCTGGCCCGCATCGATCTCGACCAGCTGGCCGCGCGCACGCAGGCGGCCCAGCCCGAGCTCGGGCAGGCTGCGCGAGCCGACCACGAGCTGCGCGCCGGCGGGCAGCTGTTCGACCAGCTGGCGCACCAGGCCCAGCACGGCGGGGCTTTGCAGCATCTCGAAGTCGTCGAGGAAGAGGGTGAAGGGCCGGTCCTCGCGCGCGAGCGCCTCGATGGCATCGACGCCCGTGCCCGTGGGGGTCGTGCCTGCGCCGTCGAGGGCGTGCGCCGCGGCGGCCAGGCAGTGCAGGAAGCGCGGCACGTCGTTGTCGGCGGCATCGAGCGTGAGCCAGGCGGTGGCGCGGCCGGCCTGTGCGCAGCGCGCGTGCATCTGCCGCATGGCCGTGGTCTTGCCGAAGCCGGCCGGCGCCCGCACCAGCAGCAGGCGTGCATGGGCGGCGGCGTCGAGCTGGCGGGCGATGGCGTCGCGCGGCACCTGCGCGGGCTCGACGCCCGGCGGCGCGAGCTTGGCGGGCAGCACCGGGGTGCGGCGCGGGGGGAGATCGGCGATGGCGGAAGGCATGCGGGAGAGGAGCACTGTGCAGGCGCCGGCGCGGCGGCGCAGTCGCGCGCCGGACGCCGGTGCGGCCAGCCGGCACTTTCGTCGCTTTGGACGATGGCGGCAAGCCGGGGCGATGCCTAGAGTCGTCGCCACCTTGTCCCTTGGCTCCACAGGATCTTTCGCATGCAGCTCGATGCTTCGATTGCCGCCGTCGTGACCGGCGGCGCTTCCGGCCTGGGCGCGGCCACGGCGCGCCGGCTCGCGCGGCACGGCGTGCGGGTGGCGCTGTTCGACCTCAACGAAGCGGCCGGCGAGGCGCTGGCGCGCGAGATCGGCGGCGTGTTCTGTCCGGTGGACGTGACCTCCGATGCGCAGGTGGAGGCGGGCTTTGCCCGCGCCCGCGCGGCGCACGGGCAGGAGCGCGTGCTGGTGAATTGCGCGGGCACGGGCAACGCGGTGAAGACGGCGAGCCGCGACAAGGCGACGGGCGAGATCCGGCACTTTCCGCTCGCCAACTTCGACCGCATCATCCAGATCAACCTGGTGGGGACGTTCCGCTGCATCGCGCGCTCGGCAGCCGGCATGCTGACGCTCGATCCACTGGACGCTCCCTTCCATTCCAACGAGCGCGGCGCGATCGTGTGCACCGCCTCGGTGGCGGCGCAGGACGGGCAGATGGGGCAGGCCGCGTACTCGGCGTCCAAGGCGGGGGTGGTGGGCATGACGCTGCCGATCGCGCGCGACCTGATGGCCGAGGGCATCCGCATCAACACCATCCTGCCGGGGATCTTCGACACGCCGCTGCTGCAGGGCGCGCCCGAGAACGTGAAGGCGGCGCTGGCGGCGTCGGTGCCCTTTCCCAAGCGGCTGGGGCAGCCGGACGAGTATGCCGAACTGGCGGAGACGATGATCCGGCTGGGCTACTTCAACGGCGAGAGCGTGCGGCTGGATGGGGCGATACGGATGGCGCCGCGCTGAGGGCCTCTTGTTGGGGTCTTGCCTGCGTGGCACTTGGGGCTGTAGCGCTTTGCTGGGTTTGCTTAGGGCGCTTCAAGGGGGGCTTGTTTGGTTGCGGGTGTTGAGCGGCCGGCACGACGGGTGGGGGCGCTGGCGGCGGCCGCGGGCCTGCGTTCTCCGGCGCAGGCTCGCGCTGACCGGCTTGTTGTGCTTGCTGTGTGATCGCTGTCCATCGACGTGCTTGAGGGACTGCACGGCGCCGCGAATGGCGCCTGCGCCCGCAGGCCCACGACCACCGCCCTGAACCGCTGCGCTTCACGTCCCTGGCTCTTTGATGTCCCATCCCCGTTCGCGTTGAGCCTGTCGAAGCGCTGCGCAGGGCTTTGACAGGCTCAGCCCGAACGGGCAGGGGAGGACCAGCGCGAGCGGTGGAGAGGAGCGAGACCCAACCGAAACGCACCCGCCCCATGCCAGCCGATCACCCCCACCGTCCAGGCCGCCGGCCGGGTTCAGCCCCGCAGCGCCCGTGCCGCGCCAGCTCACCACCAAAATCGTCTGTTCCGACGACCGTCCTGCTGGAAGCCCCGAACCACAATCCGCCAACGCCCCGCGCACAGGAGACACCCACCATGGCTGAAGCATTCATCGTCGCCGCCACCCGCACCGCGGCCGGCAAACGCAAGGGCAGGCTCTCGGGCTGGCACCCGGTGGACCTGGCGGCGCAGGTCATCGACGAACTCGTGCGGCGTGCCGACGCCGACCCGGCGCTGGTCGAGGACGTGATCATGGGCTGCGTCAGCCAGACCGCCGAGCAGGGCATCAACGTCGCACGCAATGCGGTGCTGGCCTCGTCGCTGCCCGAGTCGGTGCCGGGCACCTCGGTCGACCGGCAGTGCGGCTCCTCGCAGCAGGCGCTGCACTTCGCGGCCCAGGCGGTGATGAGCGGTGCCATGGACGTCGTCATCGCGGCCGGCGTGGAAAGCATGACGCGCGTGCCCATGTTCAGCACCAGCGAGATGCCGCGCCAGGCCGGGATGGGCCACTACATGAGCCCGGCGATGCACAAGCGCTATCCCGGCATCGAGTTCAGCCAGTTCATGGGCGCGGAGATGATGGCGAAGAAGTACGGCCTCTCGAAAGACCAGCTCGATGCCTACGCGCTGCAGAGCCACCTGCGCGCCGCGGCGGCCACGAAGGAAGGGCGCTTCGCGAAGGAGATCGTGCCGGTGGCCGTGCGCAGCGCCGACGGTGCTGCCGAAGGCGAGGGCCAGCCGCACACCGTCGACGAGGGCATCCGCTTCAACGCGACGCTGGAGGCCATCGCCGGCGTCAAGCTCATCCAGGAAGGCGGCCGCTGCAGTGCCGCCACGGCCAGCCAGATCGCCGATGGTGCCACCGGCGTGCTGGTGGTCAACGAGCGCGGGCTGAAGGCGCTGGGCGTGAAGCCGCTCGCGCGCATCCACCACATGACCATGATCGGCCACGACCCGGTCATCATGCTCGAGGCGCCCATCCCCGCCACGCAGCGGGCGCTGAAGAAGGCCGGCCTCACGGTGGACGACATCGACCTCTTCGAAGTCAACGAGGCCTTCGCGCCCGTCCCGCTGGCCTGGCTGCAGGCGACCGGCGCCGATCCGGCACGGCTCAACGTCAACGGCGGCGCCATCGCGCTGGGCCACCCGCTCGGCGCCTCGGGCACCAAGCTGATGACCACGCTGGTCCATGCGCTGCACGACCGCGGCGGGCGCTACGGCCTGCAGACCATGTGCGAGGGCGGCGGCATGGCCAACGTCACCATCATCGAAAGGCTCTGACGCGCGGGCACCTCGCCGCCGCACTGGGCGAGGACGGGAAGAAGAAGGAGACAAGGACCATGCCCCTGTACGGCCTCATGCAGGACCGCCCGCTGCTCATCTCGTCGCTGATCGAGCACGCGGCGCGCTTCCATCCCGACGTCGAGATCGTCTCGCGCCTGCCCGAGGGCGGCACGCACCGCACGAACTGGGCCGGCATCCGGCGCGACGCCTGCCGCGTCGCCCATGCGCTCAGGCAGCTCGGCGTCGGCGAGGGGGATCGCGTCGGCACGCTGGCCTGGAACAGCCACCGCCACCTGTCGATGTACTTCGGCGTCTCGGGTGCGGGCTCGGTGCTGCACACCGTGAACCCGCGCCTTTTTCCCGAGCAGATCGAATACATCGTCAACCACGCCGAAGACCAGGTGCTGTTCTTCGACCTGAACTTCGCGCCCCTCGTCGAGGCGCTGGCGCCGAGGCTCAAGACCGTGCGGGCCTACGTGGCGATGACCTCGCGCGATCACATGCCGCGCATCGACGTGCCACAGCTGCTGTGCTGGGACGAACTGCTCGGTGCGCAGCCCGAGGACTTCAGCTGGCCCGAACTCGACGAGCGGCTCGCGTCCTCGCTGTGCTACACCTCCGGCACCACCGGCCACCCCAAGGGCGTGCTGTATTCGCACCGCTCCACGGTGCTGCACAGCCTCATGGAACTGGCGCCCGACACCTTCGGCCTGAACTCGGCCGAGACGGTGATGCTCATCGTGCCGATGTTCCATGCCAACGCCTGGGGCACGCCCTATGCGGCCGCGATGGTCGGCACGCGCCTCGTGCTGCCCGGCCCGCATCTCGACGGCAAGAGCGTCTACGAGCTGATGGCGCAGGAGCGGGTCACCTTCTCCCAGGGCGTGCCCACGGTGTGGCTGATGCTCTTCCAATACCTCGACGCGCATCCCGAACTCGACCCGAAGGCGCTCGGCCTCAAGCGCGTGGGCATCGGTGGCGCCGCCGTGTCGCGCGCGATGCTGGAGCGCTTCGAGCAGCAGTTCGGCGCCGAGGTGGTGCAGGGATGGGGCATGACCGAGACCAGCCCCATCGGCGTCGTCAGCAAGCTGCTGCCACGCCACGAGGGCCTGGACGAGGAGGCGCTCACAGCCGTCAAGCTCAAGCAGGGCCGCGGCGTGTGGGGCGTGGACCTGAAGCTGGTCGACGATGCGGGCGAGGTGCAGCCCTGGGACGGCACATCGCGCGGCCACCTGCGCGTGCGCGGCCCGTGGATCGCGTCGGGATATTTCAAGAGCGAGGGCGGTTCCCCGATCGACGAGGACGGCTTCTTCAGCACCGGCGACGTGGCGACGATCGACCCCGACGGCTACCTGCAGCTGGTCGATCGCGCCAAGGACGTCATCAAGTCGGGCGGCGAGTGGATCTCGTCCATCGACGTCGAGAACGCCGCCATGGGCCATCCCGGCGTGGCCGAGGCCGCCATCATCGGCGTGCCGCACCCCAAGTGGCAGGAGCGGCCGCTGCTCATCGTCGTCCCGCGCGAGGGGCAGGTGGTGGACAAGGCTGCGGTGCTGGACTTCCTCGCCACCCGCATCGCGAAGTGGTGGCTGCCCGACGACGTGGTGTTCGTGAAGGAACTGCCGCACACCGCCACCGGCAAGCTGCTGAAGACCAAGCTGCGCGAGCAGTTCCGCGGCCACGTGCTGCCCACGGCCTGATTGCCGGGATCGGACATGGCAGGCCCGCTCGAAGGCGTCCGCGTGGTGGAGTTCGCCGGCATCGGCCCCGGCCCCTTCTGCGCGATGGTGCTGGCCGACCTGGGCGCCGAGGTGCTGCGCATCGCGCGGCCGGGCGCACCGGTCGAGCCGCGCGACATCACCACGCGCAGCCGGGCGCAGGTCGGCATCGACCTGCGCTCGGACGCGGGCCGCGACGCGGCGCTGGCGCTGGTGGCGCGCGCCGATCTGCTCATCGAGGGCTTCCGCCCCGGCGTCATGGAGCGCCTGGGCCTCGGCCCCGGGGACTGCCTGGCCCGCAACCCGCGCCTGGTCTACGGCCGCATGACGGGCTGGGGGCAGCACGGCCCGCTGGCGCAGGCCGCCGGCCACGACATCAACTACATCGCCATCAGCGGCGCGCTGCACGCCATCGGCCGCGCCGGCGAGGCGCCGGTTCCGCCGCTCAACTACGTGGGCGACTTCGGCGGCGGCGGCATGCTGCTGGCGGTGGGGCTGCTGGCCGCCCTGCATGCGGCGCAGCGCGGCGGCGAGGGACAGGTCGTCGACGCGGCGATGAGCGACGGCTCGGCGCTGCTCTCGGCGTTCATGTACGGCTTCAGGGCGCAGGGGCAGTGGAGCAACCAGCGCGGCGAGAACCTGCTGGACGGCGGGGCGCACTTCTACGACACCTATGCCTGCGCCGACGGCAAGTACGTCGCCGTGGGCGCCATCGAGCCCCAGTTCTATGCCGAGTTGCGCCAGCGCTGCGGCATCGAGGACCCGCTCTTCGACGGGCAGATGGACCCGGCCCGATGGCCGCTGCTCAAGCTGCGGCTGGCCGACATCTTCCGCACCCGCACGCGCGACGAGTGGTGTGCACTGCTGGAAGGCAGCGACGCCTGCTTCGCCCCGGTGCTCGACTGGGACGAGGCGCCCACGCATGCCCACAACCGCGCGCGGCGCACCTTCGTCGACGCCCATGGCGTGATGCAGCCCGCGCCGGCGCCGCGCTTCTCGCAGACCGTGCCGGCCGAGCCGGTGCCGCCGCACGCGCTGGCGTTGGACCAGGCGCTGGCCGCCTGGGGCGCGCAGCCCTGACATCACGAGGACCCTCATGCCATTGCAGTTCAAGCGCTCCTGGACCGACGAGGAGCTCGACCGCCTGCGCGACACCGCGGCGCGCTTCATCGACACCGAGATGGCGCCGCAGGACGAGGAGGCACGGCGCCGCGGGCACGTGGGCCATGCGATCTGGCGTCGTGCCGGCGAACTGGGCCTGCTGTGCACCGACATCCCGGAAGCCTACGGGGGTGCCGGTGGCGACTTCCGCCACGAGGCCGTCATCCACGAGGAGATGGCGCGCCGCGGGCTCACGGGCATGAGCAACTCGGTGCACTCGATCGTGGCGCACTACTTCCTCAACCACGGCACCGAAGCACAGAAGCAGAAGTACCTGCCCGCCATGGCGCGCGGCGAGCTGGTCGGCGCCATCGCGATGACCGAGCCCGGCGCGGGGTCCGACCTGCAGGGCATCCGCACGCGCGCCGTGCGCGATGGCGATGCCTATGTCATCGACGGCAGCAAGACCTTCATCACCAACGGCTACCTCGCGGGCGTGATCCTGGTGGTGTGCAAGACCGACCCGGCGCAGGGCGCGCGCGGAACATCCATCCTGATCGTGGAGACGCAGGGATGCAGCGGCTTCAAGGTCGGCCGCGTTCTCGACAAGATGGGCATGAAGGCGCAGGACACCTCGGAGCTGTTCTTCGACGGCGTGCGCGTCCCGCAGGACCACCTGCTCGGCGGCCGGGAGGGCCAGGGCTTCTTCCAGCTCATGAGCGACCTGCCCTACGAGCGGCTCATCATCGGCCTCAGCGCGTTGGCCTGCATGGAGGGCGCCTACGAGGCCACGCTGGCCTACGTGCGCGAGCGCAACGCCTTCGGCAAGCCGATCGCCGAGATGCAGAACACCCGCTTCAAGCTGGCCGAGGTGGCCACGCAGATCATGGTGGGGCGGGCCTTCATCGACTGCTGCGTGGAGCAACTCGTGGCCGGCACGCTGGACACGGCGACGGCGTCGATGGCCAAGCTGTGGGGCTCGGAGGCCCAGGGCCGCGTGCTCGACGAGCTGGTGCAGCTGCACGGCGGCTATGGCTTCATGAACGAGTACATGGTCACGCGCATGTATGCCGATGCGCGGGTGCAGCGCATCTACGGCGGCACCAGCGAGATCATGAAGGAAGTGATCGCGCGGGCGCTGTAGGGCCGCCGATGGCGGTGTTCAGTGCCAGAACTGCCACCAGGCGCGCGCCGGCGCCCGTGCGGCGCGCAGCAGGCCGAAGCCGCTGGCATAGATCGCGTCGCGGCGACGCAGTTCCTTGTCGAGTTCGCGCGCGGCGCGCAGGGCGTCGCGATCGCCATGCAGCGCCTCGCGCCGCCTGTCCCAAGCCATCCGAGCCAGCGCGCTGTCGCTCAGCGCGTCGACGTCCACGCCCATTGCCATGTCCAGTCCTTTTCGAGGGACGGAGTGTGCAACGAAATGCCACTTTCTGTTGCATCCACGCGGCACGGCGGGGCCGTGGCTTCCCCAGGGCTGTGGAGAACAACGCGCATCGGAGAACAAGACCGTACCGCCCGATGCCCGGGGGCTTGGCAACGGCGCGCACGCAGGCATGATGACGGCAACGCGGCCTTCCTGGCCGCATGAGCGCTGCCGCGGCCGCCTTCCGCCCCCGATGGACCCCATCCTCCGCACCTGGACCTTCTGGATCCGCGCCGACCTGCGCGAGGAATGCCGCGCCCATCTCGAGGCGACGAAGCTGCCGCAACTGGCCGCCCAGCCGGGCAATCTGCGGGCCAGCGCGCTGTTCCGCGACATCGGCGACGGCACCACCGAAGTGGTGGTGATGTCCATCTGGGAGTCGATGGCCAGCATCGAGGCCTTCACCGGCAGCCAATCGGCGGTGCCGACGATCGACCCGGTGGACCGCCCCAAGCTGTTCGACCAGGAGCCGCAGGTGCGGCACTACTTCCTGCGCCAGCTGGACGACGCGCCGCCCTGGCTGTCGCGCGAACTGGACCTCTGAGCCGGTTCAGAGCGCGCCGCAGAGCGCCACCGCATAGGCCGCGTCCCCCGAGGTGTCGAACCCGGCCTGCGCGGGCAGCCGCAGTTCCGCGGCCCCCAGGCCCGGCGCGCGTTCCGGCGTGGCCGAGAAGCGGCGGTAGACGCCCGAGCCGCCGGCGTCGGCGGGCTCGTGCATTCCGCGCCGGCGCACCACGATGCCCTCGATGCGCGTGCGGTCGTGGCGCACCAGCGCCTGCCGGTCGCCCTCGACGATGCACAGCGTGCCCTGCTCGGTCTCGAGCACTTCCCGGAAGCGCTCCCACACGGCGGCCACCGACGGCTGCAGGCCGCCGAGCTCGCAGCCGCAGGCCTGCGCGAAGCCTTCGAGCTCGGCATGCAGCGCGGCCGAGATGCAGGACACCAGCTGCTCGCCGTCCGGCGACGGATCGGCGAAGCAGAAGGACGCGGCCTCGGCCTGGCGGCCGTACAGCTGCTCGTAACGGGCGCGCGCGTAGGCGTCGCGGGTGCGGGGGTCGACCCATTCCGGCGACCAGGGCAGCACGAAGTATTGGGCTTCGGTCGGGCCGACGATCCAGACCAGGCTGCGGCGCTCCGGCCCCTCCTCGATCCAGCGGCGCAAGGCCTGCATGGCCGCCGGCCGCTCCCCGGGAAGGCACTGGAAACTGGCCTTGCGCGTCACGCGCGTGCGCCCCCAGCTGCGGCGCAGCTCGCAGGCGAGCAGGGCTCCGGGCGCCAGGTGGACGCGAATTTCGGCGCTGTTCAGGAGCATGGACATTCCCATGCCTGGATTGAATCGGAAATCCGCGCGGGCGAAAGCTCCCAGAACTGATAGGTTCCCGCCGCCGGCGCGCGAGGCAAGCTCGGGGCTGCAGGCCGCGCCGTCGGCGCTCAGTTGAGCAGGCCCGACATCAGGGCCTGCACGACGGCAGCGGTCTTGTTGGCCGCCTTCATCTTGTGCACCACGTTCTTGATGTGAAAGTTCACCGTAGGCACCGATATGCCCAGGATGTCGCCGATGTCGGGTGCCGTCTTGCCGTCGGCCGTCCACTTCAGGACCTCCAGTTCCCGGGGCGTGAGCGGCGTCTCGGGCAGGGCCGCGTAGCGCGGCTTCATCAGCCGCGACAGCGACAGGTGGGCCGCCTGCACCAGCCAGCGCATGGCGCTCTCCTTTTCGATCAGCTCGCGCGCGCTCAGGGCTTCGTGCGATCGCGACAGCGTGAGCATGCCGCCGACGCCGAAGCCGTCGAGGCTGGACTGGGCCCATCCCACGCGCAGCCCGTGGTCCCGGGCCTCGTCCCACATCTGCCGTGCGGACGCGAACATGGTGTCGCTCCACACCAGCGGGCTCTGGCTCTGCCGGCCGTGCCGCACGCTCGGATCGATGTGCAGGTAGCCCGCCTCCATGTAACGCGCCTGCCACGAGCTCGGGTAGTCGTTGAGGGTGATCACCTTCGGGTTGGACACCGGCACCGCCAGCCGAAGGCCGTAGGCGCAATGCTCGAAGCCCAGCCGCTGCGCCTCCGCGCGCAGGGCATCGAACACCGCCTGCTCGCTGGTGGCGCGGTCCAGCATGGTGAGCAGGTGCTCAGTGAAGGGCGACACGTCGAATCCACTCGCAAGAAAACATGGCCGGGGCCTGGAGGCTGGGCATGAATCGATCCGGATGGTGGGCCGCCGATGCGGCAATTGTTGCCCCCTGAAACGTCAATTTACATGAAACGGGTCGGATGTCTGTCGGAGAGGGGAGCACGTGGCCGACCCTTGCGCTTCGACATGGGCCTGTGCTTTTTGCCGCGCTTGCGCCCAATGATTGGCGTGGCCGGTTGATTCGCACCGCCGCACCCCGCAAGCTGGCGCACCGCCCAGCGTCTGTCGAACCTTTCTTCCAAGGAGTCTCCCGATGCCTGTTTTCTCCGCCGACGGCTACCTGCACCTGCCCCGCCGCGGGCTCGAGCGCATTCCCCTGCAGCACCTGATGTCGGGGATGGACGACGAGCCTGCCGTGGCCGCCCCGCGCTGCGGCGGCGTCGCGGTTCTCTCCGGCTACACCGAGTGGATCAGCCCGCTCGAGCCGGCGCTGAGCATCGGCTGGGACTGGGCCTGGCAGAACACGCCGGCGGGCGGCGGCCTCGTGCGGCAGGGCCTGCCGCGCACCAACCTGCTCCTCGTGTCGGACACCCAGGAGCCGCTTCCCCTCGAGGAGAGCCTGGAGACGCTGGCCCGCTTCATCGACGCCATCGACTGGCAGCGGCCGGCGTGGCAGGCCGCCTGCCAGGCGCCCATGGCGGCGTGACCTACAAGAACTGATAGTTCCGCTGCGCTCGGCCGGGCGCTGAAATGGCCCGATACAACCTCGGGATTAATCACATGGACGTACTTTCCGGCCGCCCCCATGAACTCAGTGCCCAGCTGCTCCAGCGCGTCGAGCAGTACCGTTACAGGGTCTTCGTCGAGATGCTGGGCTGGGAGCTCGACACCCCGCCGGGGCGCGAGCGCGACCAGTTCGACCATGCCGGCACGCTCTACCTCGCCGCACGGGATGCGAACCAGGACATCGTCGGCACCGCGCGCCTGCTGCCCACCACCAGCCCCTACCTGCTGAGCGAAGTCTTCCCTCAGCTGCTGGGGGGCGCCACGCCGCCCTGTGATCCGTTGGTGTGGGAGCTGTCGCGCTTTGCCGCCGTCGACTTCACGGCCACGGGCCAGGGCGCGATGGGGCAGTTCTCCTCACCGGTGGCGGTGGGGCTGCTCGAAGAAGCCATCGCGGTGGCGCGCGCCCACGGGGTGCAGCGCATGATCACCGTGTCGCCGCTGGGCATCGAGCGGCTGCTTCGGCGCGAGGGCTTCCGGGCCCACCGCGCCGCGCCGCCGGTGATCGTCGACGGCCACCCGCTCTTCGCCTGCTGGATCGAGGTGGCCGACCGCACCCCGCCGCCGCCGCGCCGGCCCGCCGTCCACTGACGGAACGGGGCCCTGGCCAGTGCGCTGCCTCCTCCACCGTTCGGGCTGAGCCTGTCGAAGCCTCGCGCAAGGCTTCGACAGGCTCAGCCCGAACGGGTGGGAATGGCGACCCACCCGCATCACCGCGCATCGCGGCCGCGTTCATTTGGCCAGGTGCTTGCCCAGCAGGCCGGCGAGTTCGAACATGGTCGCGCTGGGCTTGCCGAAGACGGCCTGCAGCTTCGCGTCGGCACGGATGCTGCGCTTGTCCGCCGGGTCCTGCAGGCCCTGGGCCTTGATGTAGTCCCACAGCTTCTTGGTCGCCTCGGTGCGCAGCACCGGCTCGTTGCCGATCACGGCCGCGAGCTCGGCGCTGGGCGTGAGGCCCGTGCCGGCCGTGGCCTTGCGCGGCGCCTTCGGAGCCGCCGACTTCTTGGCGGCAGGTGCGCTCCTGGCCGCCGGCGCCTTCTTGGCCGCTGCGGTCTTCTTCGCCGGCGCTGCCTTGGCTGCGAAGGTCTTGCGCGGGGGGAACTTGCTGGTGCGGGGCTCGAACTCGAAGGTCACCTTGCCCTCCTCGGCGTTCCACACCAGGAAGGCCTTGAAGGTGCGGCGCGTGCGCATGCTGACGAACTTGTCGAGCAGGTCGGTCTTGCCCTCGGCCAGCAGCTTGCGCACCTGCTCGGGCTCCACCGGCTGCTGCAGGATCACCTTGCCGGTCTTGAAGTCGCAGCTCGGCACCGCCTGCTGCGGCGTCGGCACCGAGTGCTCGCAGATGTAGTTCGCACCGAACTCGAACACGCGGCCCTTGCACTTGGGGCAGGGCCCCAGGCTCTCCTGGCCGCTGAGGTCGACGATCTCGCCCGTCTCGGCCGGGTCCTTGCCATCGTCGCCGAAGTCGAATTCCAGCTTCCAGTTCTTGTCCTCGTCGCTGTAGGCCAGGCGGATCTCGGCCACGAAGGGCCAGCCGGCCTTGGAGCGGAAGCCTTCCAGCGGGCCGATGTGCTTGTCGCGCACCAGCTGCTCGGCTTCGGCGACCTCGAAGGTGCGGCCCGCGGGCGACTTCGTGAAGGAAAAGCCGCAGGCGTCGGTGCCGTTGCCCGACTTGCCGGTGCAGGCGTAGCGCCGGTAGTTCTCGCGCACGATGCCGCCGCAGTTGGGGCAGGGCGCCTGGAGCGTCGCGTAGTCGCCCGGCACCGTGTCGCGGTCGTACTCCTTGGCCTTCTTGACGATGTGCTCGGTCATGGCCGCGATCTCGCGCATGAAGGCGTCGCGGCTGAGCTGGCCCTTTTCCATCTGTGCGAGCTTGTATTCCCACTCGCCCGTCAGTTCGGCCTTGGACAGTTCCTCCACGCCCAGGCCGCGCAGCAGCGTCATGAGCTGGAAGGCCTTGGCGGTGGGGATGAGCTCGCGGCCTTCGCGCAGCATGTACTTCTCGTTGAGCAGGCCTTCGATGATGGCGGCGCGCGTGGCCGGCGTGCCCAGGCCCTTCTCCTGCATGGCCTCGCGCAGCTCGTCGTCGTCGATGGTCTTGCCGGCGCCTTCCATGGCGCCCAGCAGCGTCGCTTCGGAATAGCGGGCCGGCGGGCGCGTCTTCAGGCCCTTGGGTTCCACCGATTCGACCTTCACCCGCTCGCCCGGCTTCACCGGCACCAGGTTCTTGCCGTCCTTCTCGTCGTCCTCGCTCACGGCTTCCTTGCCGTAGATGGCCATCCAGCCCGGCCTCACCAGCACCTTGCCGTCGGAGCGGAAGGCGTACTTCTTCGCATCGCGCTCGACCGTCGAGATGCGCGTCGTGACCTGGAACTCGGCGCTGGGGAAGAACACCGACAGGAAGCGCCGCACCACGAAGTCGTACAGGCGCTGTTCCGCGTCCGACAGGCCGCTGGGCGCCTGCAGCGTGGGGATGATCGCGAAGTGGTCCGACACCTTGGCGTTGTCGAAGATGCGCTTGCTCGGCTTGACATAGTTGCCGTCGATCGCCTGCTGCGCGAAGGGCGCCAGGTGCTTCATGCCGCTCGCGGCCAGCATGCCCATCGTCTGCTTGACCACGGGCAGGTAGTCCTCGGGCAGCGCGCGCGAGTCGGTCCGCGGGTAGGTCAGCGCCTTGTGGCGTTCGTACAGCGACTGGGCCAGCGCCAGCGTGGTCTTGGCCGAGAAGCCGAAGCGGCTGTTGGCCTCGCGCTGCAGCGAGGTCAGGTCGAACAGCAGCGGCGAAGCCTGGGTCGTCGGCTTGCTTTCTTCCGTGACCGTCGCGGGCTGGCCGCGGGCCGCGTCGGCAATGGCACGCGCCTCGGCCTCGCTCCACACGCGGTCGGCGCGCTGCTCGGGGTCGGGTTCGCCGTTGGGAAGCAGCGGCGCGCCGGCCTTCTTCCAGGCCGGATCGAAATACCGGCCAGGGTACTGGCCGGCCTCGGCACCGAAGATGCCGTGGATTTCCCAGTAGTCGCGGCTCACGAACTTGCGGATCTGCTCCTCGCGCTCCACCACCACCGACAGCGTGGGCGTCTGCACCCGGCCCACCGTGGTGAGGAAGAAGCCGCCGTCGCGCGAGTTGAAGGCCGTCATGGCCCGCGTGCCGTTGATGCCCACCAGCCAGTCGGCCTCGGAGCGCGAACGCGCGGCGTCGGCCAGGCCCTGCATCTGCTGCTCGGTGCGCAGCGAGTCGAAGCCGTCGCGGATGGCCTGCGGCGTCATCGACTGCAGCCACAGCCGCCGCACCGGCTTGCCCAGCGGCTTGGCGCCGCCGGCGTACTGCTCGATCAGGCGGAAGATCAGTTCGCCCTCGCGGCCCGCGTCGCAGGCGTTGATGAGTTGCGTCACGTCCTTGCGCTTGGCCTGCTTGACCACCGCGTTCAGGCGCGTCTTGGTCTTGTCCACCGGCTTGAGGTCGAAATGCGGCGGGATCACGGGCAGGTGGGCGAAGCTCCACTTGCCGCGCTTGACGTCGTACTGCTCGGGGGCCTGGATCTCCACCAGGTGGCCCACGGCGCTGGTCACCACGTACTGCTCGTTCTCGAAATGCTCGTCGTGCTTGTCGAACTTGCCGGCCACCGGCGTGAGCGCGCGCACGATGTCCTGCGCCACCGAGGGCTTCTCCGCTATCACCAAAGTCTTCGTCATCAGGGGTCTCTCAACGGTTCGCCCCGGCCTGCGCGGGCCGGCCCCTCGTGGGGGCGGGCGTCGCCGGCAGGGCACCGGGGGCTCTCTATACTCTGCGCCTCTCGCGCGTGCACACGCACGTACGTACGTGTGTACACGCGCGCATGTGTGCATATTCAAACTATCAGAACTCGGCGATGCCTTCCAAATCCCCTTCCTCGCCATCGACTTCGCCGCCCGCGGGCGGCCGCCGCATCCAGACGAGGCGCTCGGGGGTCCACGGCAACGGGGTGTTCGCCGTGCAGGACATCGCCGAGGGCGAGCGGCTGATCGAATACAAGGGCGAGGTCATCGACTGGGAAGAGGCGCTGCGCCGCCACCCGCACGACCCGGCCCAGCCCAACCACACCTTCTACTTCCACATCGATGACGAGCGTGTGATCGATGGCGGCGTGAAGGGCAACGCCGCACGCTGGATCAACCATTCCTGCGAGCCGAACTGCGAGGCCGACGAAGAGGGCGGCCGCATCTTCATCAAGGCGCTGCGCGACATCGCGGCCGGCGAGGAACTGAACTACGACTACGGCCTCGTGATCGACGAGCCCTACACGCCGCAGCTGCTGGCCGACTTCCCCTGCTGGTGCGGCTCGGCGAATTGCCGCGGCACGCTGCTCTCGCCCAAGGACGACGACGTGCCGGGCAAGAAGAAGAACAAAAAGAAGAAGAGCAAGGACAAGGGCAAGGGCAAGGACGCGAAGGCCGGCAAGAAGGACAAGAAGAAGAAAAACAAGGGCGGGAAAGGCAAGGGCGGCTGATTGAGCGCCTGGACGCCCGCCGCCGTCGATGCGCTGCGCCACGCGCTGGCCGTGCACGAACCCGCCATGGCCGTCGAGGCCGTGGACGCCATCGATTCGACCAACACCGAGCTCATGCGCCGCGCGCGGGCGGGCGACGCCCGGCCCGTGCTCCTCGTGGCCGAGCGCCAGACCGCCGGGCGCGGCCGCCTCGGCCGCAACTGGCAGAGCGCCCAGGCCGCGGTCGACCCGGCCGCGTCGCTGACCTTTTCGCTGGCGCTGCCGCTGGCGCCGCAGGACTGGTCGGGCCTGTCGCTGGCCGTGGGCGTGAGCGTGGCCGAGTCGCTCGACCCCGACGGGGCGGCCGGCGTGAAGCTCAAGTGGCCCAACGACCTGTGGGTGGCCGATCGCAAGCTGGCCGGCATCCTGATCGAGACCGCATCGCTGCCGGGCGCCGCCGCCACCGAGCGCCAGGTGGTCATCGGCATCGGGCTGAACGTCGGCGCGCGCGACGGCGACGCCATGCGCACGCCGCCGGCCTGGCTGCGGCAATGGCAGCCCGGGGCCACGCCGCAGCAGGCGCTGGCGGCACTGGCGCCCCCGCTGCTGGCCGAGTTGCTGCGCTTCGCGTCGCAGGGCTTCGCGCCGGTGCTGCCGCGCTTTGCGGCGCGCGATGCGTTGCGCGGGCGCGAGGTGGTGCTCAGCGACGGGCAGGCCGGCCTGTGCGAAGGCGTCGGCCCCGGCGGCGAGCTGCGCGTGCGCACGCCGGCCGGCGTGCAGGCCATCCACAGCTCGGAGGTCAGCGTCCGGCCCCGTGGCATGGCGCTGCCCTGAAGCGCCGGCTGCACAATCCCGCCATGGCCCTGCGTCTGCTGATCGCCGTCCTTGTCGTTGCCAACATCGGCTACTGGCTGTGGTCGCTCGGCGCGTCGACCGAAGCGGCCGACCGCGAGCCGCAGCGCCTGGGCCAGCAGATCCGGCCGGAACTGGTGGAACTGCGGCCCTTGCCCGCCGCCGCACCCACCCCGCCCGCCTCCGCCGCTGCCGCCGACGCGCCCACCTCGGGCACGCCGCCCGCCACGACGCCCTGAGCCTCAGTCCGGCGCGGTGTCGAAGCGCACCGTGACGCGCGTGCCCGGTGGGTGCTGCCCCGGGTGCGCATCCTCCAGCTCGACCCGCGCACGGTGCTGGCCCGCGATCTCGCGCACGATCGGCAGTCCCAGTCCGGAGCCGTCGGCCTCGTTGCCCAGCACACGGTAGAAGGGCTCGAAGACCAGTTCCCGGTCGGCCTCGGCGATGCCCGGGCCGGTGTCCTCCACTTGCAGCAGCAGCACGTGGCCGAAAGGATCGGCGAGCACGTGGGCGGTGATCACGCCCGGCCGCTCGGGCGACGAGGGCGTGTAGTTGATCGCGTTGTCCAGCAGGTTGCGGATCAGCTCGCGCAGCAGCGTGGCGTTGCCCTGCAGCTCCACGCCGCGGGCGCCGGGCTGCGCGCCGTCGTAGCCCAGGTCCAGCGAGCGTTCCATCGCGCGCGGCAGCATCTCGCGCACCACCTCGATCGTCAGCCGCGCCAGGTCGCAGGGCTGGCGCGTCAGCGTGCCCACGCCGCCCTCGGCCCGCGCCAGCGCCAGCAGCTGGTTCACCGTGTGGGTGGCGCGGATGCTCGCGCGCCCGATCTGCTGGAGCGACTTCTTCAGCTCCTCGGCGTCGGCGTTGTCGCGCTGCGCGAGGTCGGCCTGCATGCGCAGCCCGGCGAGCGGGGTCTTCAGCTGGTGCGCCGCGTCGGCCAGGAAGCGCTTCTGCGTGGCCATCGAATCGTTCAACTTGCCCAGCAGCTCGTTGACCGACGAGACCAGCGGCACCACCTCCAGCGGCACGGCCGACTCTTCCAGCGGGCTCAGGTCGTCGGGGCGGCGTTCGCGGATGCGCGCCTCCACCGCGGACAGCGGCTTGATGCCGCGCACCAGCGCCAGCCAGATCAGCAGCACCGCCAGCGGCAGGATGGCGAACTGTGGCAGCAGCACGCCCTTGATGATCTCGGTGGCCAGCACGGACTGCTTCTCGCGCGTCTCGGCCACCTGCACCAGCACCAGCCCGCGCGGCCGCGGTGCGGCCCCCGCCAGGTCGGCCAGCGCGCCGGTGGCGTCGCCATCGACCTGCTGCAGGGCGAAGGCGGCCCCGGCACCCGGCCCGGCGGCGGGCGGGCGTGCCGCATCGGAGGCCTGGTCGCCGAGCTCGAGCCACAGGTAGGCCACCCGCACCGGCTGGCCGCGCATGTGGGCATCGCGCAGGTAGGCCACGCCGGGGACCGGACGTTCCTCGGTGCTGGGCCCGGGCAGGTCGCTGTCGCCCGCGATGGCATCGCCGGCGCTGTCGAGGATCTGGAAATAGACGTGGTCGGCGTCGTCGCCGCGCAGCAGTTCGCGCAGCGCCACCGGGGGCACGAAGGGCGTGCCGGGCGGCTCGCGCTGCAGCAGGCGCGCCAGCGTGCGCACGTTGTGCTCCAGCGCGCGGTCGTACGGCGAATTGGCAATGCCCTGGGCCACCAGCCAGGTCACGCCGATGCTCACCGGCACCAGCAGCAGCAGCGGCGTGAGCATCCAGTCCAGGATTTCCCCGAACAGCGATCGCTGGGCGCGCTGGAAGATTTTCATGGGTCAGATCGGGCTGTAGCGCCGCTGGAAGGTGCGGTGGCGGCGACGCAAGTTGTAGCAAGTCGGCTGTTCTTGAATACGGACTTCCGGACGCAGAGGACGCAGAAGTCGCGCAGAGAACGCAAAAGATTCAGAAGAAAAGTTTTCTTGAATTCCTTTTGCGCCTTCTGCGAAACCTTTGCGTCCTCTGCGTCCTCTGCGTCCGGAAGTCCGCTTTCCTGTTTCGTCAGCCCGGAATCTTTTCCAGGCAGTACCCCAGTCCCCGCACGGTGGCGATGCGGATCGGGCCCTTCTCGATCTTCTTGCGCAGGCGGTGGATGTAGACCTCGATGGCGTTGAGGCTGACTTCCTCGCCCCACTCGCACAGGCGCTCGACCAGCTGGTCCTTGCTCACCAGCCGGCCCGCGCGCTGCAGCAGCACCTCCAGCAGGCCCAGCTCGCGCGCCGACAGCTCCACCATCTTGCCGTCGATGGTGGCCACGCGGCCGGCCTGGTCGTACAACAGCGGGCCGTGCTTGATCGCATTGCTGGTGGCGCCCATGCCGCGCCGCGTGAGGGCGCGCACGCGCGCCTCCAGCTCCTGCAGCGAAAAGGGCTTGGCCATGTAGTCGTCGGCGCCATGGTCCAGGCCCTTGACGCGCTCTTCCACCGAATCGGCGGCCGTCAGCACCAGCACCGGCATCTGCGAGCCCCGTGCGCGCAGGCGCTTGAGGATCTCCAGCCCGTGCAACTGGGGCAGGCCGAGGTCGAGGATCAGCAGGTCGAACTCGGAGTTCGTCAGCAGCGCCGCGTCGGCCTGCGAACCGTTGGCCACGTGGTCCACCGCGGCGCCCGAGGTGCGCAGGCTGCGCAGCAACGCGTCGGCCAGGACCTGGTCGTCTTCGGCAATGAGGATGCGCATGGGGTGTCTCCGAGGGGTGCGGGATTCTGGAATGCGGACTGCCGGACGCAGAGGGCGCAAAGGTTACGCAGAGAACGCAGAAAAGTCAGAAGAAATCTTTTGAATTTCTCTTTTGCGACTTTGCGTCCTCTGCGTCCGGCAGTCCGTGTTCTTCAAGACCCCGCATAGGCCTCCAGCCCCAGCGCCACCACCGTCGCCACCTCCTCGCCCACGCTGGCGCGGAACTCGGCCTCGGCCTGCGCGACCGAGCGGCGGAAGGCGTCGAGCCAGGCCAGCCCGTCGGGGGTGAAGACGACGCGGCGGACGCGTGCGTCGTGCGGATCGGGCTCGCGCGTGACCAGGCCCCAGGCGGCGCACTGGTCGACCAGCGCGGCCATGGCCTGCTTGCTCATGCCGGCGCTCTCGGCCAGGTCGGTGAGGCGCGAGCCGCCGCGTGCCAGGTGCCGGGTGATGTGGATGTGCGCCGCCGTCACCTGCTGGCGTGCCGCCAGGTTCGACAGCGCCAGCGGCACCTCGACGTCGTGCGCCATGAGTTCGAACACGCGGGCATCGAAGCGGCGCATCGCATGGCCCAGCAGGCGGCCCAGGTGGGTCTGGCGCCAGGCGTCGTCGGAGGATGCGGCCATGTGCCATTTTAGTCAGGCAAACTGACAAAAAATAGGCTTCCAAGAAAAGTATGAGCCGCTACATTACTGGTCATGCATCCAGCTTGTCGTTAATCACAGCTGGATTCGATTCAAGCCCAACCTGTTGTTTTTCAAGGAGTTTCGAAATGGACGCAGTCGTCAAGGGAGCAAAGGTCGCCGGTGGCAACACGGGCGCCGACAGCGAAAAGGCCAAGGCGCTGCAAGCCGCGCTGGCCCAGATCGAGAAGCAGTTCGGCAAGGGCACGATCATGCGCCTGGGCGAGGGCGAAGCCATCGCGGACATCCAGGTCGTCTCCACCGGCTCGCTGGGCCTGGACGTGGCGCTGGGCGTCGGCGGCCTGCCACGCGGCCGCGTGGTCGAGATCTATGGCCCGGAATCGTCGGGCAAGACCACGCTCACGCTGCAAGTGATCGCCAACATGCAGAGGCAGGGCGGCACCTGCGCCTTTGTCGACGCCGAGCACGCGCTGGACACCCAGTACGCCCAGAAACTCGGCGTGAACCTGCAGGAACTGCTCATCAGCCAGCCCGACACCGGTGAGCAGGCGCTGGAGATCGTGGACAGCCTGGTGCGCTCCGGCGCCGTCGACCTGATCGTGGTCGACTCGGTCGCCGCGCTCACGCCCAAGGCCGAAATCGAGGGCGAGATGGGCGATTCGCTGCCCGGCCTGCAGGCCCGCCTCATGAGCCAGGCGCTGCGCAAGCTCACCGCCACGATCAAGAAGACCAACTGCATGGTCATCTTCATCAACCAGATCCGCATGAAGATCGGCGTCATGTTCGGCTCGCCCGAAACCACCACCGGCGGCAACGCCCTGAAGTTCTACGCCTCGGTGCGCCTGGACATCCGCCGCATCGGCACCATCAAGAAGGGCGACGAGGCGATCGGCAACGAGACCAAGGTCAAGGTGGTGAAGAACAAGGTCTCGCCGCCGTTCAAGACGGCCGAGTTCGACATCCTGTTCGGCGAGGGCATCAGCCGCGAGGGCGAGATCATCGACATGGGCGTCAACGCACGCATCGTCGAGAAGTCCGGCGCCTGGTACGCCTACGGCGGCGAGAAGATCGGCCAGGGCCGCGACAACGCCCGCGAGTTCCTGCGCGAGAACCCGGACCTGGCCATCGAGATCGAGAACAAGGTGCGCGAGTCGCTCGGCATCTCGCTGCTGCCCACGGGGGCGGGCGAGGCGGACTGAAACGCGGGATCGGGCAGCCGAACGCAGAGGGCGCGGAGGGTTCGCAGAGGGCGCAGAAGAAGAGAAACCAAGGCAAGCGGTTTTCTTTTGCATCCTTCGCGCCCCTTTTCGCGCCCTTCGCGTCGGCGACTCCATGATTCCACGCCGAATCGCGTTTCAGCGCCCATCCTGCGGGCGCATATCGCTATCGAACTCATAGCAAATGGCTTTCTCCGCTCCTTCGCTCAAGGGCCGCGCGCTGCGTCTGCTGAGCCAGCGCGAGCATTCGCGGGCCGAGCTGGAGCGCAAGCTCGCCCGGCACGAGGAAGAGCCCGGCACGCTGGCGCGGGCGCTGGACGAACTCGCCGCCAAGGACTTCATCAGCGAGGCGCGGGTCGTGCAGTCGGTGCTGCACCAGCGCGCCCCGCGGCTGGGGGCCGCCCGGGTGCGGCAGGAACTGCAGGCCAAGGGCATCGCTGCCGACGCCGTGGCCGAGGCGGTGTCCAGCCTGCAGGCCACCGAGGTCGAGCGCGCACGGGCGCTGTGGCTGCGCCGCTTCGACGGGCCGCCGTCGGACGCGAAGGAGCGCGCGCGGCAGACCCGCTTCCTGCTCGCGCGTGGCTTCGCCGGCGCCACGGTGGCGAAGGTCTTGCGAACCGGAGGTGACGATGACTGACGCTCTTCCCACCCTGACGCGCGTGATCACCGAGCGCGTGGCCTGCGACTGGCGGCGTGCCTGGGCGCTGGCCGCCGATCCGCTGCGCATGCCCGAATGGGCCAGCGGCCTGTCCAGCGGCCACTTCACGCGCGAGGGCGCGCACTGGCGCTTCGAAACCGCCGAGGGCAGCCGCGCCCGCGTGCGCTTCGCGCCGGCCAACGACTTCGGTGTGCTCGACCACTGGGTGATGCCCGAGGCGCCCGCAGGCGCCGCCGAGATCTACCTGCCCTTTCGCGTCATCGGCCTGGGCGAGGGGGCATGCGAGTTCCAGTTCACGCTGCTGCGCCAACCGTCGATGGACGATGCGGCCTTCGAGCGCGACGCGCGCTGGATCGCCCGCGACCTGCGCACGCTGCGCGACCTGCTCGAGGCGCCGCCGGGCGCCTGAGCGCCCGGTGCCGGCGGCGGTCAGGCCTCGCGCGCGTCCTCGCCCTGCAAATCGCCACCCAGTGCGCCGTCGGTCTTGGAAGCGCCGACGTCGCGCACGTTCTTCTGCACCGCCACGGCGCCGAACAGGCTCAGCAGGAAAGCCATCGCGTAGAAGCCCTTCTCGCTGCTCGCCAGGGAAGCGTTGAACAGGCCCACGGCCAGCAGCGCGATCGACAGCAGCAGCGACACCCAGCACAGGCCGAAGTAGATGCCGGTGACGGCGATGCCTTCCAGCCGGTCGCGCACCGACTTCTGCAGCGACACGGCCGAGAACAGCCCGTACATGAGGATGGTGAAGTAGTAGCCCTTCTCGTTGAGCTGCATCTGGGCATTCCACAGCCCGATCAGGTACACGATGGCACCCAGTGCGAGGGCGGCCCAGGAGGCTGCGATGAAGGCGCCCGTGGGTTTTTGAAAGTGTGCGGGCGTCGGCGTGGTGGCCATCTGAAATCCTCCTCTGTTATGGGCGAGGATCATAGGGGCGCCGAAACCGAAAATGGCCTCAGGGCACGCCCCGTGGCCGGCGGATGCTATGAAATGCGTAGCTATTCCGTGACGGAAGGCGCACCTGTCACGGCGCGCGTGCTCGATCGGCCGGCCGCGCCTAGCCCCGCCGGGGCGCAGGCTGCTCGCTCAGCAGAAGCCCGATCAGCGCCTCGATCACCCGCAGTTGCTCGGGGCTGAGCCGGGTCAGGTCGGCGGCCAGCCGGGCGGCGAGTTCCGGCATGTAGGGTGCGGGGGAAGACTCCGAGACGCCGTGGGGCTGCCGTGCTGCAGCGAGCGAGGCCTCGTCGCCGAAGCGCAGCCATTGCGGGGGCACGCCGAGCCAGCGCGCCAGTTCCTGCAGCCGGCCCTGGGCGGGGATGGCCTCGCCCTGCAACCACTTGCGGGTGGCATGGGCGGTGACGGGGTGGCCGCTGCTGCGCCGGTTGAACTCGCGGGCCAGACCGGTCGCGCCGATCGCCTTCCAGCCCGCGCGGTCGAGCGAAAGGCGCAGCCTCTGGCGAAATGCGTCGCGATCCTCCGTGGAACTCATGGGGCGCATGGTTCCGATCCGGCGACTGAAAGTCAGTCGGCGAAAATTGACTTTAAGTCGTGGACGACCCACAATTTCGGCGCTTCGCACCGTGATTCGCAGAAGAACAGGCAGGGAGAAATGAAGTCAATGGAGGGCCGCCAGGGCCCGTGCACGCGACTGCGCCCTCGGCGCGCGGCCGCCATCAGGCCCGTGTGGCCGCATGTCGATCACCCCCGTGGTCCCGGGCTGCACGACCGGTGCAGCGGCGCTCAGCCATGGCTTTCTGGGAATTCCTGATGAGCGGGTGGGTGCTCGGCCTCTATGGCGCATTGCGCAGCCAGGGCGTCGGCGGCTGCCTGCTGGCGTCGGCGGCCGGCTGGCAAGCGGCCTGCTGGGGCTTGCGCCTGACGGGGCACGAGGTGTGGGGCTGGATGCACCGGCCCGATGCCGGGCCAACGGACTGGCCAGGTCGCGTCGTCGGGCAGCGGTGGGGCGCACGCTCATGCCGCTGGCTGGGACTGCTGCTGCAGGCGACCGGCGCGCTGCTGATGGCGATCGCGCTGGTCGCGCTGGCGCGCACGGTGGTCAATGGCTGATCGGGGGCGCGGCCGGCCTTGTGCGATCAGCGCGCGGTCTGCCTGCCGCCGCCAGGCATCTGACGATCGAGACGATGCGTCAGAGGCCCAGCATCAGCGACAGGTTCTGCACCGCGGCGCCGCTGGCGCCCTTGCCGAGGTTGTCCAGCCGCGCGATGGCGACGGCGTGGCGATGGTCCTCGTTCGGGAACACGCGGATCTCCAGCACGTTCGTGTCGTTGAGCGCCAGCGCGTCGAGCTTGCCGTCTTCGGTGGGCGGCAGCACCTTCACGAATTGCTCAGGGGTGTTGCTCTTGGCGTAGTGCGCGGCGTAGGCGGCCTGCAGGTCGCCTGCCCGGGGCTTGCCGGGCAGCTGGTCCAGATGCAGCGGCAGCTGCACCAGCATGCCCTGCTTGAAGTTGCCGACCGAGGGAATGAAGACGGGCCGGGCCGTGAGGCCGGTGTACGTCATGATCTCGGGGATGTGCTTGTGCTTCAGGCCCAGGGCGTAGGTCTCGAACAGCGGCGCAGCGCCGGCCTCGTAGGCCTCGATCATGGTGCGGCCACCGCCGGAATAGCCGCTCACCGAGGGCAGCGCGATCGGGAAGTCGGCGGGCAGCAGCCCCGCGTCGACCAGGGGACGCACCAGCGCGATGGCGCCGGTGGCGTAGCAGCCCGGGTTGGCGACCCGTTCCGCCCGGGCCACGGCATCGGCCTGGCCCGGCGCCAGTTCGGGAAAGCCGTAGACCCAGCCGGGCGCGACGCGATGCGCGGTCGACGCGTCGACGACGCGCGGCTTGCGGGTGCCCAGGCCATCGATCAGCGCAACCGACTCACGCGCGGCGTCGTCGTGCAGGCAGAGGATGACCAGGTCGACGCCGGCCATGAGGTCGCGCTTGGCGGCAGTGTCCTTGCGCAGCTCGGGCGCGATGCTGACCAGCTCGACCTGGGGCATGCGGGCGAGGCGCTCGCGGATCTGCAGGCCGGTGGTGCCGGCCTCGCCGTCGATGAAGATCCTGGGCATGCGGTGCCTCCTCGGACTGGGGCTGCAGGGAGCGTTTCCGTTGACGCGGAAACTACGTATTGACCACATGAGCGGCCGGGGCCTGTGGTGCAACGCACCATGATACAGTCGATGGCTGCTCCGCCGCCCCCGCCTGCCCAGCCAGCCGGTGCGCGTGGCCCGCGGACAACAGCACCATCCAACTCCGTTCCGAGAGACTCCTCATGAAGATTCACGAGTACCAGGGCAAGGAAATCCTTGCCAAGTTCGGTGTGCCTGTGCCCCGCGGCATCCCGGCATTCACGGTCCAGGAGGCGGTCGAGGCCGCCCAGAAGCTCGGCGGCCCGGTGTGGGTGGTCAAGGCCCAGATCCATGCGGGTGGCCGTGGCAAGGGCGGCGGCGTGAAGGTCGCCAAGACCATCGACGACGTGAAGAAGCTGGCCGGCGAGATCCTGGGCATGCAGCTCAAGACGCACCAGACCGGCCCCGAAGGCCAGAAGGTCCGCCGCCTGTACATCGAAGACGGTGCCGACATCAAGAACGAGCTGTACGTGTCGCTGGTCACCGACCGCGCCACGCAGAAGGTCGCCTTCATCGCGTCGAGCGAAGGCGGCATGGACATCGAGGAAGTGGCGCATTCCACGCCCGAGATGATCGTCACCGAGTACATCGACCCGCTGACCGGCATCACCGCCGAGCAGAGCAAGAAGATCGCCGCGTCCATCGGCCTGAGCGGCGCTTCGGTCGACCAGGCGGTGGACCTGTTCGCCAAGCTCTATCAGTGCTACATGGACACCGACGCGTCGCTGGTCGAGATCAACCCGCTGAACTGCGACTCCAAGGGCAACCTGATGGCCCTGGACGCGAAGTTCAACTTCGACTCGAACGCGCTGTTCCGCCATCCCGAGATCGTCGCGCTGCGCGACCTCGATGAGGAAGACCCGGCCGAGATCGAGGCCAGCAAGTTCGACCTCGCCTACATCAGCCTGGACGGCAACATCGGCTGCCTGGTGAACGGTGCCGGCCTGGCGATGGCCACCATGGACACCATCAAGCTGTACGGCGCCGAGCCGGCCAACTTCCTGGACGTGGGCGGCGGTGCCACCCCCGAGAAGGTCACCGAAGCCTTCAAGATCATGCTCAAGAACCCCAAGGTCGAGGCCATCATGGTCAACATCTTCGGCGGCATCATGAAGTGCGACACCATCGCCACCGGCGTGATCACCGCCTGCAAGGCCGTGAACCTGCAGGTGCCGCTGGTGGTGCGCATGAAGGGCACGAACGAAGAGCTGGGCAAGAAGATGCTGGCCGACTCCGGCCTGCCCATCATCAGCGCCGACTCGATGGCCGAAGCGGCCCAAAAAGTGGTTGCAGCGGTCCAGGCCAAGTAAGGAAATCAGCGTCATGTCGATCTACATCAACAAAGACACCAAGGTCATCACCCAGGGCATCACGGGCAAGACCGGGCAGTTCCATACCGAGAAGTGCCAGGAATACGCGAACGGCAAGAACTGCTTCGTGGCCGGCGTGAACCCGAAGAAGGCCGGCGAGTCGATCTTCAACATCCCGATCTACGCCTCGGTGAAGGAAGCCGCCACGCAGACCGGCGCCACCGTGTCGGTGATCTACGTGCCGCCCGCCGGCGCCGCCGCCGCGATCTGGGAGGCCGTCGAGGCCGACCTGGACCTGGCCATCTGCATCACCGAAGGCATTCCGGTCAAGGACATGCTCGAAGTGCGCAACAGGATGAAGGCCAAGGAAGCCAAGGGCGGCAAGAAGACGCTGCTGCTGGGCCCCAACTGCCCCGGCCTGATCACGCCCGACGAGATCAAGATTGGCATCATGCCCGGCCACATCCACAAGAAGGGCCGCGTCGGCGTGGTCAGCCGCTCCGGCACGCTGACCTATGAAGCGGTGGCGCAGCTCACCGAGCTGGGCATCGGCCAGTCGAGCGCCGTGGGCATCGGCGGCGACCCGATCAACGGCCTGAAGCACATCGACGTGATGAAGGCCTTCAACGACGATCCCGACACCGACGCCGTGATCATGATCGGCGAGATCGGCGGCCCCGACGAGGCCGAAGCCGCCCGCTGGTGCAAGGACCACATGAAGAAGCCGATCGTCGGCTTCATCGCCGGTGTCACCGCCCCTCCCGGCAAGCGCATGGGCCACGCCGGCGCGCTGATTTCGGGCGGTGCCGACACGGCCGATGCCAAGCTCGCCATCATGGAAGAGTGCGGCTTCACCATCACCCGCAACCCCTCCGAGATGGGCAAGCTGCTCAAGGGCCTGCTCTGATCCTGCCGGCCGGGCAGATCGCTTTCGCACCACACAAACGAGAGGGCGCTCGCAATTCAGGTTGCGAGCGCCCTTTCCACACATAACATCGTGGAGACGTCATCAATGGAAATCCTGCAAAGCGCTGACTTCTGGATCGGTCTGGTCAAGATCATCTGGATCAACATCATCCTCTCGGGCGACAACGCGGTCGTGATCGCGCTGGCGGCCCGTTCGCTGCCGCCTGCGCAGCAGAAGAAGGCCATCCTCTTCGGCTCGGGCGCGGCCGTGGTGCTGCGCATCGTGCTGACGGTGGTCGCGGCCAAGCTGCTGGCGCTGCCCTACCTGCAGATCATCGGCGGCCTGCTGCTGCTGTGGATCGGCGTGCAGCTGCTGGGCGACGAGGACGAGGGCGAGGGCGAGGGCAAGGAGTACGGCACCATGATGGCGGCCGTGCGCACCATCCTCATCGCCGACCTGGTCATGAGCCTGGACAACGTGATCGCCGTGGCGGCTGCGGCGCAGGGCAGCATGGTGCTGCTGGTGCTGGGCCTGGCCATCAGCATCCCCCTGGTGATCTTCGGCAGCACGCTGATGATCAAGCTCATGGAGCGCTTCCCGATCATCGTCATGCTGGGCGCGGCCCTGATCGGCTGGGTGGGCGGAGAAACCATCGCCAGCGACGTGTCGCTGCGCGCCGTGATGGCCGCCAACCCATGGCTGCTGCATGCCGCTGCCGCCGCCGGTGCCGTGCTGGTGATCGCCATCGGCAAGTGGCTGAGCCGGCGCAGCGCCGCACACGCAACCTGAAACCCAAGCCACGTTCATGCCCAACGCCGCTCCTGCTCCTGCTTCTGCTCCTGCCGTCGCGTCGCTGGTGCCGCTGCCCTGGGAGTTCGCCGCGCTCACCGATGCCGGCCGGGTGCGGGGCAACAACGAAGACGCGATCGCGTTCGATCCCAGCCTCGGCGTCGCCGTGCTCGCCGACGGCATGGGGGGCTACAACGGGGGCGAAGTGGCCAGCGGCATGGCCATCGCTCTCGTGCAGGCCAGCTTCGGCCGCTGGCTGGCGCATGCCGGGCCCGCGGCGCCGTCCCGCGCCATGCGGCGGGCCATGCAGAACAGCACGGACGAAGCCAACCGCGCCATCTACGAGGCCAGTGCGGCCAACGTGCAACTGCGCGGCATGGGCACCACCCTGGTCCTCGCGGCCTTCGGCGGCCCGCGCGTGCTGGTCGGGCACATCGGCGACTCGCGCTGCTACCGGCTGCGCCGCGGCACCGAATTCGAACTGCTGACGCGCGACCATTCGCTGCTGCAGGAGCAACTCGACGCCGGTGCGATCACGCTGGAAGAGGCGGCCGTGTCGCCGCATCGCAACCTCGTCACCCGGGCGCTCGGCATCGAGCGGCAGGTGGAGCTGGAGGTCAACGAGCACGTGGCGGAAGCCGGCGACCTGTTTCTGATGTGTTCCGACGGGCTCAGCGAGATGGTGAGCGACGCGCAGATTCTCACGGTTTTGTTACAAGATAACACTCTTCCGGAAAAAGCAACACTTTTGGTTGCAGCTGCGAACGAAAATGGTGGCCGGGACAATATCTCGGTGGTGCTGGCGCTGGCAGGTCCGGCCTCTGCGTCCTGGTAACAGGCCCGGAGACGGCTCCTTCGGGGGCCTGCCGACCGAGATCTATCTAGCGTTCTTCAGGAGAGTCGGCCATGCCGAAGTTGGTGGTTGCTATCGATGGGGTGGTCCTCAAGGAAGTGTCGCTCGCCAAGGAGCGCACCACGCTCGGCCGCCGCCCCTACAACGACATCGTGATCGACAATCTTGCCGTCAGCGGCGAGCATGCCGTGCTGCACATGATCGGCTCCGATGTCTACCTTGAAGACCTCAACAGCACCAACGGGACCTACGTCAACGCGCGTGCCATCCGCAAGCAGGCGCTGGAGCACAACGACGTCATCGAGGTCGGCAAGTACAAGATCCGCTACCTGGCAGTCAACGGCCCGGCCGTCGACCTGCCCCCGCTGCGTCCGGCCGCCGCAGGGCTCGCGCCCGCGTCGGCCCCCGTGCCGCTGTCGGCCGGGGTCACGGCGCCCGTTCCACTGGGCGGGGGCGCCTCGGCCGTCATCCGCGTGCTCAGCGGCAGCGGTGCGGGCCGCGAGGTGTCGTTGCAGAAGGTCGTCACCACCATCGGCAAGCCCGGCGTGGCCGTGGCGGCCGTCACCCGCCGCCTGCAGGGCTACGTGGTGGCGCCGATCGACGGGGGCACCACGCTCAACGGCGAACCCCTCGGCGCCGACGCGGTCGCGCTGCAGGACGGCGACGTGCTCGAGCTCGGCGGCACGCGCATGCAGTTCGTCAACGGCTGACCGGTCGCCGCCGCCGTGCAGCGGCTGACTCGGCCGCTGCGGCGGCACGGGCTGCGCATTGCCGTCACGCTGCTGCCCGTGCTGCTGGCCCTGGCGCATGCAGCCGGCGTCGTGCGCCTGCCTTTTCTCGACCGCTTCGATGCCCTGATCTACGACGCCCGGTTGCGCGCAACCATGCCGGGCACGCTCGATCCCCGCATCGTGATCGTCGACATCGACGATGCCAGCCTGCAGGAAGTCGGCCAATGGCCGTGGAGCCGGGATCGGCTGGCACGGCTGACCGGCGAACTGGTGGACCGGCAGCGGGCCTCCGTCCTGGGCTTCGACGTGATGTTCGCGGAGCCCGACCGTCACTCGGGAGCAGCGTCGCCGCGGGTGCCGTCGGCCGAGCGCTCCGCGGCCGGTCCCGGCGACGGCGCGGCGACCGGGCGGCTGGCCACCGCGCCGGACCATGACGCGGCCTTCGCCCGCTCGCTCGCGGGCCGCAACGTGGTGCTGGGCTTCTATTTCACGCAGAGCGCCCAGCCACGTGCCAGGGGCAGCCTGCCGCCCCCCGTCCTGCCGCCCGCGGCCTTCCCGAGCGCGCGGCGCTACGCCACGGCGTGGAACAGCTACGGCGCCAGCATTCCTGCCCTGGCCGCCGTGGCGCCGGCGGGCTTTCTCAATGTGCTCATCGATCCCGACGCCGACGGCGTGGTCCGCTCGGTGCCGCTCATTGCGCGCTACGAGCCCGCCGAAGGCGCCGACCCCGCCTCGGCCGGGTATTACGAATCCCTGAGCCTGGCCGTCTTCCGGCGGGCCACGGGCGCTTCCGCGCCCTACCCGCGGCTGGCCGAGGCACCCGGCGCCGCGGGCCCGGTGCTGGAGGCCCTGGTGATGGGCCGTGCCGACGGCCCGCTGGCCGTGCCCGTCGATCAACAGGCCGCCGCGCTCGTGGCCTTTCGCGGCCCGGGTGGCGTGCGGGGCGGGTCCTTCCGCTACATCCCGGCCATCGACGTGCTGGACGGCCGGCTGGCGCCGGGCGAACTGGCCGGCAAGATCGTGCTCGTCGGCGCCAGCGCGCCCGGCCTGCAGGACCTGCGCGCCACCCCGGTGAGCGCCACCTACCCGGGCGTGGAGGTGCACGCCAACGTGATCTCGGGCCTGCTCGACCGTCGCTTCCTGGCCGTGCCGGACTACGCGGCGGGCTACGACTTCACCGTGATCCTGCTGCTCGGCGGCATCCTCGCGATCGGCCTGTCGCTGCTCGGGCCGGTGCGCGCGGCGCTTCTGGCCCTGGCCTGCATGCTGGTGCCCGTGGGCACCAATCACCTGCTCTTCCAGCACCACGGCCTGGTGATGCCGCAGGCGGCCTGCGTGCTGATGGTGGCGGCCGCCTTCGTGCTCAACATGGGCTGGGGCTATTTCGTCGAGGCGCGCACCCGGCGCGGCCTGGCCAGGCTCTTCGGCACCTACGTGCCGCCGCAACTGGTCAGCGAGATGGTCCTGGACCCCCACCGCTACACCATGCGGGCGGAGAGCAAGGAACTGACCGTGATGTTCTGCGACATGCGAGGCTTCACCCGCCTGTCGGAGCAGATGGCACCCGCGGCCCTGCAGGCCTTCCTCAACGAGGTGTTCAGCCGCCTGACCGACATCATCAACCAGCATCGCGGGACGGTCGACAAGTACATGGGCGATTGCGTCATGGCCTTCTGGGGCGCGCCGGTGGACACGCCCGAGCATGCAAGCCTGGCCGTGCGGGCCGCGATGGAGATGAGCGCGGCGGTCGACGACATCAACGCGACCCACCGGCTGCGCGGCCTGCCGGCCCTCTCCGTCGGCATCGGCCTGAACACCGGCACCATGAGCGTGGGCGACATGGGTTCCACGCACCGGCGCAGCTACACCGTCATCGGCGACGCCGTCAACCTGGCCGCGCGGCTCGAAGGCCTGGGCGAGCACTACGGCATCGACATCGTGGCCAGCGAGGCCACCCGCCATCAGTGCGACGCCTTCCTGTGGCAGGAGGTGGATCGGGTGCGGGTCAAGGGCAAGCAGCAGGAGGTGACCATCTTCACCCCCTGCGGCCTGCGTGCGAGTGCCCCTCGGCAGCGGCTCGAAGAACTTGCACAATGGCAAGCGGTGTTGGACGCCTACCGCGCCCGCCGCTGGCATGCCACGGAAGCGCTGCTCGATGCCTTGCGCGGCGGGCATGAGGAAAAAGTCCTTTACCGGGTTTACGCCCAGCGCTTAGCCTCCATCCGGCTGCAGCCCCCCGACACCGATTGGGACGGCGCCGTTCAATTCGAGCGCAAGTGATTGCTTTGTCTTTCTGGAAGGACTGATCCGATGCAGGTGCGTGTGCTGGGCTGTTCGGGCGCGATCGCCAGGGACTGCCGCACCACGTCTTTCCTGGTCGACGACGACCTGCTGGTCGATGCCGGAACGGGCGTCGGCGACCTGACGCTGGAAGAGATGGCGGCGATCGACGACGTCGTGCTCACCCATTCGCACCTCGACCACGTCGCCGCGCTGCCCCTGATGATCGATGCCGTGGCCAGCCGGCGCAGCGCGCCGCTGCGGGTGCACGCGCTTCGGGCCACCATCGAGGCGCTGCGGGCCCATGTTTTCAACAACGTCATCTGGCCCGACTTCGCGAGCATCCCCAGCCAGGACGAACCCTTCGTCAGCTTCCACGACTTTGCGGTGGGCGAAACGCTGCGCATCGGCACGCGCGCGCCCAAGGTCGTCGAGGTGCTGCCGGCCGTCCACACGGTGCCGGCCTGCGGCTTCGCCGTGCGGCCGGCCGGCGGAGGCCCGCACTGGGTCTTCAGCGGCGACACCGAACGCAACAAACCCTTCTGGGATCGCATCAACGCGCTGGAGGTCGCGGCGCTGGTCATCGAGACCGCCTTCAGCAACCGCGAGCTGGCCCTGGCCGCGCGCAGCCTGCACCTCGCGCCGGACTCGCTCGCGGCCGAGCTGAGCCAGATCGCCGCCGGGCGCCGCTACCCGATCTACATCACCCACACCAAGCCGGCGGAGACCGAGGAGATCATGGCCGAGATCGGTGTGCTGGCGGCGGACCCGGCCAGTGCGCTGGCGCGGCTGGTGCGCAGCCAGGAGATCCGGTGGTTGCGCACGTCGGGGATACTGACCTTCTGAGCGCGCTCGCCACCAGGTAAGGTCTTCTGACCGAGGTGGCCTTCTGAAGAGCGCCGGCCGCCATCCGTCACTCGACCGCCAACGCAACCGGGGTCACCGCCAGCAGTCTGCGGCCGTGCCCGGCGTCCCCGGCGCCATGCCTTTCTTTCCTGTGGAATCCAAGGTGAAGTTGCCGCACCGCGTGTCGGCCTGCTGGGCGAGCGCACGCTCTGCGGTGAGTGTGTACGCGGTGGGGGTCGCCTCGACGGTCAACGTGTAGTAACCATTTTCGGAGCTTCTTCCACGAGCCATCAGCTTTTGATAATCGGTATCCGTCGAAGGCTGCGGGTAGGAACCGTTCTGCGCACGCCAACGCTCCATCCGTGCAGCGGCGTCGTTCAACATGGACTGCCCTTCCACGCGCCGCGACCGCATCACGTACTCCTGGTACGACGGATAGGCGATGGCCGCAAGGATCGCGACCACGGCAACGACGATCATCAATTCGATGAGCGTGAAGCCCTTGGCAGACTGGCGCATGGGCAGGGTTCCTTTCCTTTTCGGGCGGGCCCGATGGGCCCGGCCGCCGAGAGCAGCGTGGTCGTAGCGCAGTGACATCGACAGCCTCAGTTGGCCGGTTGCCGCCGCCAGCTCTGGCGGCCGAATTCGACACCGGAGTTCACGCGCTTCTCGGCGTTCGCGCTCGGATCGAAGACCCGCGCCGCGCGGATGGTCTGCTTGCCGGCGCCGGTCTGCGTGCCACTGACCGTGCTGCTGCCCGCCCCGTCCGCGGCATTGAAGGCGCCGTCGCCGTTCATGTCGAACACCACGTAGTTGGTCCGCCCGCCCGAGTTCGGGTCGATCGCATAGAGCGTGCCGCTGAGGCCTGCGGAGCATGGGTCTTCGGAGGTGCGGATGGTCGAGAAGAACAGGCCCTTGCCGTACAGCGTCATGTCGTAGGTCATCTTCTCGCCGTTGCGCGGTAGGTCAACGTACCAGCCCCACTTGTCGACATCCGTGTCCGTCGTGCCCGTGGCCGTGGTCTTGTACCACTGCATGGTCGTACTGGAGATCGCAAAGTTGCCGGAGCCCGCGACGAGTTCCGTGAAGCTCTGATCCTGGAGGTTGCTCCGCACCTTGTTGGCGGTGGGAAGCGGCGAGGGCGCCGCCGCATTGAACTCCGCGTACCGGTCCCAGATGCCATAGACGCTCTGCCGCTGCGTGCTGATCTTGTCGGTCGCGGTGAGCAGGCGGCCGGTTCCGAACATCACCAGGTCGCCCCGGCCCAGGGGATGGCCGATGACGTAGGGCGCCGCCGTGATGGGCTGGCGGGCGCCGTTGGCGTCCTTGGCGGTGTACAGCTTCTGCACGGTCCAGGCGCTGATGTCGCCGCTGCGCATGTCGAAGCGCCACACGTTCCCCATCAGGTCGCCCGCGTACGCCATGTCAACCTTGCCGTCGCCGTTGCCGTCGACCGCCGAGACGCGCGAGAGGCCGTTGCCCAGCGTGCCCAGTTCCGCGCTCGTCGCGCCCGCATCGACGTCCAGGCGGCGCAGCACGCTGCCGTCGGCGATGTCGAGGACGAACAGGCTGGCGCCGCCGTTGCCCGACAGGCTGTTGCCGCCCTGGTAGCCGTTGGGCACCAGCGCCACCCACTTGCCCTTGCCCGAGCTCGGATCGTTCATGCGCGCGATCGTCGGCTGGGCCAGCGAGTTGCCCATGTTGTTCTGCTGGGCGGAGCCGAACTCCCACAGCAGTTTCGGGGCGGTGGGGTCGGTGATGTCCATCGCGAAGACGGCCCTGCCGCCGGCACCGAGGCTGCCGATCAGCACCTTGTGCCATGCGTCGCCGAAATACACGTCCGACACGGTGGGCGTGCCGTCGACGTAGTAGCGGTGCTCGATGCCGTCCTTGACCCCGTAGTTGGATGCGGTCAGCAGGTTCAGATTGGGCCGCACGGCCGTGGGAATGAAGGCGAACTCCTCTTCGCCGGTCTCGGCGCGGAAGGCGTGCAGCATGCCATCGTTGGCGCCCACGTAGATCATCTCCGGCGTGCTCGCCTGGCCGCTGACGAAGGTGCCGTACTTGGCGGTGCCTTCCAGCCCGTCGGCTGCGCTGGCCCGGTAGAGCGCGCCGTTCACCCGCACCGGCGAGGAGTTGACGATATCGCCCAGGATGTTGGACCTGCCGCTGGTCAGCTTCTTGCGCACGCGCAGCGTGTCGTCTTCGCCGCGCAGGAACGCGATGCGCTGCTCCGCCTTGCCGTCCGGCGTGTTGGTGGCCGGATTGATGTTGAGCGCGGTCTTCCACGCTGCATCCGCGGTCTGCCCGTTGATCACCGTGTAGGTGAACTCGCGCAGGGTCGGCGTCGCGACGCCCGCACCCGCGTAGTAGATCTTGCGGGCGCTGCCACGGTTCGACAGCATGTCCGCCGCGCTCCACCGGCGCACGTAGTTCAGGCCCGTGGCGCTGTCGGTGAGCCGTTCGCGGATGACGTCGCCCACCCAGCCCTCGGCCTCGAAGCGGGTGCGGTAGAGGTCGGCACCGGCGGCGATCGTGCCTTCGGGCACGTCCACCGACACGGCCGTCACCGAGTTGGTGTTCTGCACGATGTCGTTGAAGGCCTTGGTCATCTGGGCCTTCAGGGTGGTGGCGTTGGTGACCAGGAAGTAGTTGTCGGGGTCGCCCTTGACCGTGGCGGGGTCGCGTCCGGGCATGCCGTACTTGGCGGCGTACCACAGCGGGTCCTTGAGGAAGGTGCCGGAGCTGCTGCTCGCGCTCGGCGTGAAGACGCGGCTGGAGGTCAGGCCCAGGCTGATGCACTCCGGGTCGTTGGAGCGGCCCATGCAGTAGCCCGGGTCGCGACCCTGCGGCGTGTTGAGCGCGTAGAACACGGACGCGGTGTCCTTGTCGCGCACGTCCAGGTACATCCCGTCCTTGGTGGTGCCCGAGATCACGTAACCCTGGTGCTGGCCGATGCCGCCCGCGGCGTATTCCGACACCATGTCGATCTTCACCGTGTTGTCCGCCTGCAGCGCCACCGTGTAGCGGGAGATGGCGTCCATGTCGTGGTCCGCGCCCTGCTCCACGTCTTCGTAGTTGATGCGGAACTCGGCATACGGCCGGCCGCCGTTGACCGTCGTGTCCTTGTCGGCGACACCGGTGTTGGCGATGCGGTCCACGTAGTAGTCCACGATCTGGTTCGTCGGCGCGAACTTCGTGTTGTCGATGCCGCTGCCCGTCACCGACTTGGCGTATGGCGCGATGGTGACGAAGCGCCCGTCGCCCACCGGGAAGCGGATTTCGGGCAGCGGAGACGCGATGGCCACCGAGTAGGTCATCAGCCGGTTCTTGCCCTTGGCGTTGCCGAAGAGGAAGTTGTTGGCGGCGAAGCGCGAGACGCCCGCGGCGTAGTAGGTGCCTTCCTTGCTGGGCTCCTGCGGCGACAGGCCGCGCACCCACGACAGCGCGTCCACCGTCTTCACCGTGGGCGCGGCATCCGCGTTGCCGGACGTGGATTGGCCGATGAAGTACTTCTTGCCGTGGATGCCCTCGGCGGCGCCGATCGCGTCGACTTCGCCCGAGACGTCGAAGGCGCCCAGGTCCGCAGCGTTGGCCGCGATCGAGTTGTAGCGGCTGCCGGGGATCTTCGAGTCGTAGGACGGGTTGATGTCGCTTAGCACGGTCATGACCGGGCGCGCGCACTGCAGGTAACCGCCCCCACCGGCGGCGGCGGAGTACGGCGGCTTCCATTCGGGCTTGGACAGGCCCAGGTCCTTGTCCTTGCTCGAGCCGCTGCCATAGTCGTACGTGGCGTGCGCGGCGGTCGCGCCGGCGAAGTAGCGCAGTGTCTCGAACATCATCTCGGCCATCGGGTTGCCCCACATGGCGCAGATGGACGGGTCCGACTTGGCGCTGATCGGGCCGTCGGTGATCCAGCCGCAGTTGTTGTAGGTGGAGCCGTTGAAGCCGATCGCCTTCTGGCCGTCGATGTTGGCGACGATGCCCTTGCCGTCGGCCGGGGTGATGAACTGCCCGGTCTTGGGATTGACTTCCGACGTGAACTTGCTGACGTTGCGCCGCAGCGTGCCGCCGGCGATGTTCTTCTGGTACGAGCCCGTGAGCAGGCCGAAGTACATCTTCTCGTTCTCGCCGAAGTCGTGCAGCAGGCCGGTCGGCTTGTAGACGATGGTGCCGGCGTCGTTCTGATAGGGCTTGCAGGTTTCTTCGCGCAGCGCGGCATCGGTGCCGACGCAGGCCTCGACGCGGATCTTCTTGTCGACGATCGCGCTGGCCGGCCGGGTGACCTGCATCGCCAGGCCCCAGTTGTCGTCGGCCGTCGCCTCGATATGGCGGAACACGAAGGTCTGCCAGCCGGCCGTGGTGAAGTTGAAGCTGTTCGAGTGGCTTTCCAGGCTGGACTGGCTGCGGTTGTTGGCGTGCCCGCCGTACCAGCCGACGGTCGTGCTGCCGATGGTGAAGTCGACCGAGTCGTCGCCGTCGACCGCGAAGCGGTACGTACCGGCAGAAGGGATGTAGACCTTGCCGGTGATCAGCGTGAGGTAGTTCTCATTCGTGCAGCCGTTGCTTCCCGCGAACGGGTTGTTGTTGGCACCCGTGGTGTTGATGACGCTCAGCGTTCCCGTGCCGCACGCGGTCGTGCCCGCCACGCCGTCGAAGCGGGCGTTCATGTCGGCCATGTTGGCAGGCAGGGCGCCGCTCCACTTCCAGGTCTTGATGCTCAGGTCCTGGAAGGCGCTGGCCGGCAGCATCTCGTACTGCGAGCTGGCGCCCTGCTCGCAGCTGGTGCCGTTGTCGATGCACTTGTCCTGCGCGACCGGCTGCTCTTTGGAGACCCATTCCCAGATCTGGAACTTGGAGTCGTTCAGCACGCGCAGCAGGGGAATGGCGTTGTCCCCGCTTTCGCCCTTGGTGGTCACGGCGAACAGGTGCCGCGTGTTGTCGACCGGCTTGGCCAGCGGCGCATAGTCCTGGATGCGGTAGACCGTGCCGTCGCGCGCGAAGTCGTAGGCCTTGCCCCAGCTGTGGGCATCACGCGGGATGTAGGACCCCTGCAGCACCGTCGACGTGTCGGTGTCGACGTTGCGCGTGCCGCCATAGAGCACCCGCCGCATCGCGTCCATGCGCGAGGTGGTGAGGTAGTTCAGGAAGTCGCCGCTCCACTTGGTGCCGTCGCACTGCTTCTTCCTGCTGCCCGTGGCGGCGGCCACGGGCCGGAACATGTCGTTGTCGTAGGTGTAGCAGGCGTTGTTGTTGAAATAGCCGTAGTAGTCGATCTTGTCGGGCTTGTAGCCCACGTCGATCACGCCGTCGCCGTCGAGGTCCGAGGCGTCGTTGTAGGCCTCGTAATACATCTTGTGGTCGCGGCCCATCACCAGCATGTTCAGCGGCGGGTAGCCCTGGCTCACGAAGAGCGGCGTCTGGGCAAGTGCGCTCTCGGTCGTGCCCTGGGCGCTGGCCAGGTGCTGGCCGGCGAAGAGCGCGACCACGGCCGTCAGCAGGCCGGCGGCGTGGAACAACCTGAACGTGGGGCGATCGGAGGTCGAGGTTTTCACCATCATGCGTTTCCTCGGCGGGCTATTTGATGAACAGGTTGATCGACGAGCGCAGGCAAAGCGCGTCGGGGCCGCAGGCCGGACGGGAATTGCCTGACACCTCCACCCTCGTCGCCTGCGAGTTGACCTCGTAGAACTCGGTGCAGCCGGTGTTGGCCGATTCAAGCGCCGCGGTGGCGCTGGCGCCCTTGGGGCACTGGGTGGCGATGTAGCGCGGATACCAGTAGCCCTTCGGCATGTCGAAGCCCGTCGCCTCGGCGCTGACCGCGAACGTGGTCTTCAGGCCGTTGGTGTCGGCGCGCGCCTCGGAAACGAAGCAGGGCTTGCCGCCGGTCACGGGCGACTGGGCGCCGCTGGCGCAGGGCTGCAGCGAGATGCCGTAGGCCTGGATCGTCCGCTCGCCCTCGCGCAGGGTGCCGTCGGCCGTTTCCTGCAGGTTGTGGCTCTGCAGCATGTTGCCGCCGATGCGCGACTCCAGCGTCACCGTGCGCATCCCGGCCACCGCGATCACCAGCAGCAGCAGCACCATGATCATGGCGACGAAGAGGGCGGCGCCCCCCTGGGTACGCCGGGGCGACATCGTGTGCAGGCGTTGGCTTCCCGAGAAATTCATGGCATCAGATTCCGCAACATCAGCGAGCCGCTGGCGACCTGGTACAGCTGGCCCTTGGCGGGGTCGCAATCGGTGTTTGTGGCGGCGCTCAGCTCCTTCCAACGGTTGCACACGGTCGATTCCATGCCGCCGGTCAGCCCGCCCGCCGTGCTGGAGAACAGCAGGTTGTAGCGAAGCGCCCGCACCACGTTCCCGGCGGCTGGCACCGCCCTCGTGTAGCTTTCGACCTTGCGCTCGGCCATCGAGTCGTCGTCGACCGGCGCCTTGCCGATGCCGTATTCGAAGACCACACCGCTCACGCGATCGGCCACCGGCGTGCCCGCCTCGGTGTCCTTGTCCTGGTTGCCCGACAGGCAGACCAGCGATTTCTCGTTGCTGGTCGTGGCGACGAAGTACTTCTCGACGAACATGCCGGCGCCGATGGCGGGTGCCGGCGGCGCCTCGTAGGCCGCCAGGGTGTTGATGCCGGCCGCCGTGCCCGCGCAGTCCTTCTCGTCCTTGTCGCGCGCCTGGAAGCGGATGCACAGCACGCCCACGCTGGGCACCGTGATGGCCTCGCCGGCGGCGAACTGGCAGCCGTTCTTGTAGGCCGTCGCGGTGGCGGGAAATGCGAGCTTCATGTTCTGCGTCGGGTCGCGGCGGTAGCCCGCCTTGGTGAAGGCGGCCTCGATCGTGTCGAGCGCGTAGCGGCTGTTGCCGAGGTTCTCGCTCTGGCCCGTGCGGAAGCTGAAGTTCGACACGCCCTGCGTGTAGACCGTGGTGGCGATCAGCACGATGACCAGCCCGATGGCCATCGCCACCATGATCTCCACCAGCGAGATGCCTCGCTGGCCGGATCTGCCGGCGCGGCGCATGCCGCGTTCAAAGGCGCGAGCGCAGGGTGTAGGTGCAGTAGTCATCGTCATTGCCGCTTGCGTTCAGGCATTGGCCCTTCTTGACCGGCCAGGCCACCGTGATGGCGACCACGTTGGTCGTTGCGTCGACCCCGACCGTGAAGGCGCTGGTGATGAGCGCATCCGGCAGTTCGGGGATGACCCGCTTGGCACGCGCGCCCCAGCAGCCCAGGCGCTTGCCCGGGTCGCTGCTCAGCGGCATGCAGTCGGCGGTGGTCACCGTGGGCAGGGCAGCGTCCTTCGCCTTCGTGTAGCCGCCCAGGTCGGTCTTGGGCGCGCCGGTGGCCTGCAGCACGGTGGTGGTGTCGCTGCGCATGGTCTCCATCAGCTCCGAGGCCACCATGGCCGCCATCTGGCGGCGCTCGGTGTCCATGGTGTATTCGACGGCGCGCACGTGCATGCCGGCGGCGCCCAGCAGGCCGATGCTCACCAGCAGGACGGCCACCAGCACCTCGATCAGGCCGAAGCCGCTGACCCGGGAAGACTTGGACATGGAAGGGGCGTGCATGGCAGTGAGTGGCACAGCGGGATCAGGAACAGGTTTCGGTGGCCAGCTTGCGGACCTGGCGGACCAGCCCCGCCCCCGTCACGCTGACGCACTGGAGGTTCGACGCCTTGGCCGCCGAGACCGACACCAGGTAGGGCGCGTTGCCGGCGGCCGGCTTGGCGGCACCGGTGACGTCGAAGCTCACGCCGTTGGCCGAGGCGGGCGTCACCGTCACGGCGTCGGGCAGCACCGTCTCGCGCAGTACGCTCGCACCCACCTTGGCCTCCCATTTCTGGCCGGTTGCGGTGACCGTGCTGGGGGTCCGTTGGTAGACGGCCTCGGCGCGCGCGAACTGGAACAGGGTTTGCAGCTCCTGCGCCGACGAGTTCACCCGCTGGTTCGCGATCAGCGTCGTGAAGGACGGCGCCGCCAAGGCCGCCAGAATGGCGACCAGCGCAACCACCACCATGGCCTCGATCAGGGTGAAGCCATCCAGCCTCGCCCGCGTTGCGGCCGCCATCGTCCGTGTTTTCATCCCGTCCTCGGTCCATGCGTCCGGCAAAGGCGCCGACGCCCGTCATGCCGCCGACCCACTCTTCGGTGGCCGGCGTCGTCGTCGGTGCGGCATGCCGGCGCGCTGACACACCGTTGCAAACCAGCAGCTGACGAATGTTTCATCATGTTTAATTTTGTGAACAGAGTGAACGCCGCTGATCTGGGCGCGTGCGCCGTTCGTCGGCCTGCCGAGGGATGCCGCTGAGCGGCGCCGCTCGGCAGGCCGGGGCCTGGCAGTCGGTCCGGCGTTCCGCAGCGACACTGCTGGTGGCCGCGCCATTCCTGTTCCCGCTGACCGGCGGGCCGGTGGGCAGCGCGTGGCAGGCCCTCTGGGGCGCCGGTTGCGCGGTGCTGCTGGCCTCGACCTTGGGCCGCGGGCGGGCAAGCGTTCGCACCGGTGCGGTGCTGGTGATCGCCGTCATGCTCCTGGTCGCCATCGCGTTCACCGGGCGGCCCGGGGTCGGCCTCGCGGGCGCATGGCTGGTCGTGGGGTGCGGCTTCCTCGCCGGCCGATGCGGCGGTCCGGAGCACGTCCCAGACGCCGACCGCGCGCTCGCCCTCGGCCGCGGCCTCACAGTGGCGGCGTGCCTGAGCGTTGCGATTGCCCTGGCCCAGTATTTCGGGCATGCGGCGTGGCTGAGTCCCTGGGGCGCCGTTCCGATGGAACCGCTGGGCATGGCCTATGGCAACCTGCGGCAGCGCAACCAGTTCGCCTCCCTGTGCTGCATGGGGCTGGTGGCCGTGCTCTGGCTGCAGGCCCGCGCGAGCGCTGCGGGCGGCGCCCGGCTGCCGTGGGCCGGGGCCGCCGCCTGGCTGGTCGTGGGACTGGCTGCTTCGACGTCGCGCACCGGGCTGCTCGCGTTGGTCTGCATCGTGGGTGCGGCGGCGTGGTTGGGCAGGCGGCAGCGCCGATCGCCGGGCCGCGGCGGGCCGCAGCTGCCGCGGCCGTCGTTCATGCTGGCCCTGCTGCCGCTGTATGGCGCCGCCGCGTGGCTGCTGCCTCGCCTGGCCAGTGGCGGCGTCGACGGCATGATCTCGCGCCTGCGCGAGGGCGCGCCGCCGGGCCACAGCCGGCTCGTGCTCTGGCGCAATGTGCTCGAGCTGATCGCCGAGCATCCCTGGCGCGGCTGGGGCTGGGGAGAGCTGCGCTATGCGCACTACAGCCACCTGTACGGCGGCGAGCGCTTCGTCGAAATCCTCGACAACGCGCACAACCTGCCGCTGCACCTGGCGGTCGAGCTGGGCGTCCCGGCGGCGCTCGCCCTCTGCGGCGCGTGGCTGTGGATGGTCGTGCGCGCGCGGCCCTGGGCCGAACGCGATCCGGCTCGGGTCATGGGATGGGGCCTGCTGGGCGTGATCGCGCTGCACAGCCTGCTCGAGTACCCGCTCTGGTACGCGCCCTTCCAGCTGGTCTTCGGCTTCTGCGTGGGTGTGGTGTGGCCCGGCCGGCCGGTTGCCCCCAGCCCGGATCGGCCGCTGGCGCCCGTCCTGCCCGCGCTGGCAGCGACGATGTCGATGGCATGCCTGGCGCTCGTCGCCTGGGACTACACCCGCGTGAGCCAGCTCTACCTGCCGCGCGACGAGCGTCTGGCGGCCTGGCGGGAGCACACGCTCGACCGCTTGCGGGGCCGCTCGTGGTTCTTCGACGATGCCGTGAAGTTTGCCGACCTCACGCTCACCCCCGTCACGCCCGAGCGCGCGCCGGCGATCGATGCACTGGCCGGCGAGATGCTGCACTTCTCGCCCGAGCCCCGCGTGGTGGTCAAGCGCATCCAGGCGGCATCGGCGCTGGGCCGCGACGACGAGGTGCAGGCGCAGCTGGTGCGCTTTCGCGCGGCGTACCCGGAAGACTACCTGCGCTGGCTGGGCAGCCTGCCGGCCGACTGAAAACCGCTGCCGCTATCGGCGCGCCACCCAACTGCCCGACTTCCCCCCGTGCTTCTCCACCACGTGCACCCCGGTGATCGTCATGCCGCGGTCGGCCGCCTTGCACATGTCGTAGACGGTCAGCAGGGCCACCTGCACCGCGGTCAGCGCCTCCATCTCGACGCCGGTCGGGCCGACGGTTTCGACGGTGGCGGTGCAGCGCACCTGCGGCACGGGCGTGCCAACGGTCTCGAAGACCACGGCCACGCGGGTCAGGGCCAGGGGGTGGCACAGCGGGATCAGGTCGCTGGTCTTCTTGGCGGCCTGGATGCCGGCGATGCGGGCCACGCCCAGCACGTCGCCCTTCTTCGCGCTGCCCGACTCGATGAGCGCCAGCGTCTCGGCCCGCATCTCGATGGTGCCGGTGGCGATGGCCACGCGGTGCGTGGCCGGCTTGGCAGCCACGTCCACCATGTGGGCCTGGCCCTGGGCGTCGAAGTGGGTGAGCGCAGAAGTCGGCATGGGTGAACGAAGCGGGCGGGAGCGCATCATACGGGCCCGGACGTTCGACAAGGACCGCTGCTTGACCCACCGCCCGCCTTCCCACCGCCCTCGAACCACCCCGCCGAACCGGCCTGCACTGCCCGCCTGGCGGGCGCTGACTGCGATTGCCCTGATGGCGTCGCAGCTGCTGGCCGTGCCGGCGGCGCGCGCCCAGATCCTGCCGGGCATGAGCGACGGCGCCGAGATGACCGCCACCGCCGAGCGCCAGCTCGGCGACCGCATCGCCCGCGAGCTGTACCGCGACCCGGACTATGTCGACGACCCGGTGATCGTCGACTACGTGCAGGACATCTGGCAGCGCCTGCTGGCAGCCGCCCGCACGCGCGGCGAGCTCACGCCCGAGCTCGACGAGCGCTACGCCTGGACCGTGTTGCTCGGCCACGACCGCACGATCAACGCCTTCGCGCTGCCCGGCGGCTACCTTGGCCTGAACATGGGGCTGATCGCCGTGGTCGGCAGCCGCGACGAGCTGGCCGCCGTTCTGGGCCACGAGCTGTCGCACGTCACCCAGCGCCACATCTCGCGCATGCTCACCCAGCAGAGCCGGCAGGCGCCATGGCTGATCGCGGCCATGATCCTCGGCGCGGTCGCGGCGTCGAAGAGCCGCAGCGGCGGCGACCTGGGCGCCGCCATGATGACCGGCGGCTCGGCCTTCGCGCAGCAGAAGCAGCTCGACTTCTCGCGCGACATGGAACGCGAGGCCGACCGCATCGGCTACGGCGTCATGACGCAGGCCGGCTTCTCGCCGCGCGGCGCGGCCAGCATGTTCGAGAAGCTGCAGTACGCCTCGCGCCTGAACGACAACGGCGCCTACCCCTACCTGCGCAGCCACCCGCTGACCAGCGAGCGCATCACCGAGATGCAGGCGCGCTTCCAGTTCCGCGCCGACGCGGTGGCCCCCCTGCCGCTGGCGATGGACCATGCGATGGTCAGCGCCCGCGCCCGCGTGCTCACGCGCCCTGGCGTCGACGTGCTGCGCCAATGGGTCGCGGCGGCCGACAGCAGTGAATTCGCCAAGAGCTCGCCGGCCGAGCAGGCCGGCACGCTCTATGCCGCGGCCTACGGCGCGTCGGAGCTGCGCGACGTGCGTGCCGCCCGCGCCCTGGCCGAGCGGCTGGTGGTGCGCACCCGCGGCGACGCGGCCGCGTCCCGGCTGGCGCGGCTGCTCTCGGCCGAGGTCGAACTGGCGGCCCGCAACGGCGCGGCGGCGGCGGCGCTGCTCGATGCCAAGGCCAAGGACCGCGCCGAGATGATGATGGCGGCGCAGGCCGCCATCGCAACCCACAACCCGGGCCCGATGACCGCACCGCTGCGCGACTGGGTGGCCACGCACCCGCGCGACAACGGCGCCTGGCGCACCCTGTCGGCGCTTTACACCGAGCAGGGCGACACCCTGCGCGCCATCCGCGCCGATGCCGAGGCGAATGTCGCCATCCTCGACTACATCGCGGCGCGCGACCGCTTCCGGGCGGCGCAGGACCTGGTCCGCGCCAACGCCGATGGCCGGGGGCCGCTGCGGATCGACCACTACGAGGCGTCGATCATCGACACCCGCGCGCGCGAGGTGGACGTCAAGGCGCGCGAGCAGATGAACGAGAAGCCGCTCTGAGCGGGGAGTGGGCGCTCGCCTGCGTCTCGGTGACGGCGTTCGTGCCATATCTCACGCGCACCGCGGTCGGCGCGCGACTGCAAAACTAGAACTTAGGCACTAACATCGGTCCAGTCGCGTGGATCGAGAGCGGCCGCGGATTCGCCATCCGTTCTCGAGCACGTCCGGGGAGGGGCCCCATCCGCTGGCCCCGCATCTTCTTATTTGACTGTGCCACCTTCCGCCGTCGTGCCTGGGCCGGACTCGACCACCGCCCGCCCTGCCGCCACCCTGGTCGAACTGTTCCATGCGCGCTGCGCCGAGGGCGGCGCCGCGCCGGCCGTCAGCTGGGTGGCGGACGACCTGTCGATCACCGAGCAGCTCAGCTTCGAGGACCTGCACCGGCAGTCGCTCACGCTGGCGCAGCGCCTGGCGGCGTTCGGGCGGCCCGGTGACCGCGTGCTGCTCGCGCTGCGCCCGGGCCTGGATTTCGTGCGGGCCTTCTGGGCCTGCATGCTGGCCGGCCGGGTGGCGGTGCCGGTGCCAGCACTCGACGCCGCGCGCCTGCAGCGCGGACTGCCGAGGCTGCAGGGCATCGCCCGGGATGCGGCGGCCGCGCTGGGCCTGTGCGATGCCGCGGCGTTTCCGGCCATGCAGGACGGCTTCGGCGCTGGCGGCATGCCCTGGCACGCACCGCAGGCGCTCGCGGGCGACGCGCGCACCGCCGCACTGCCCGCGGTGGAGGCGGGTGCGCTGGCCTACCTCCAGTACACCTCCGGCTCCACCGCCGAGCCGCGCGGCGCGTGCCTCACCCATGCCCAGGTGCTGGCCAACCTCGAGATGCTGGGCGCCGGCTTCGGCATCTCGCGCGGCACCCGCGTCCTGAACTGGCTGCCGCACTTCCACGACTACGGCCTGGTGTCGGGCATCCTGCTGCCGCTCGCCCATGGCGCGCCCACCTGGCTGATGTCGCCCCTGACCTTCCTGCGCCGGCCCTTGCGCTGGCTGGATGCCATCGACGCCTTCGCCATCACCCTCACAGGCGGACCGGACTCGGCCTATGCCGCCTGCCTGCGGCATCAGGCCGACGCGGGGTGGTCGGGCCGGCTGGACAGCCTGGTCTCGCTCACCTGCGGTGCCGAACCGATCCGCGCCAGCACGGCCGAGCGCCTGCTGCAGGCCTTCGGCGCCTCGGGCCTGCGCCCCGGCGCCTTCGCGCCGGCCTATGGCCTGGCCGAGTCGGTGCTCGGCGTGTCCGCCAGCCCGCTCGGGGCGCCGGCGCGTTCGCTGCGGCTCGACGGCGCGGCCCTTCACCGGCACGAGGTCGTGCCCGCTCCGGCGTCGGCCGCTGCGGCCGACGTGCGTTCCATCGTGAGCTGCGGCCCGGCCCTGCGCGGGGTGACGCTGCGCATCGTCGAGCCGGACACCGGCGTTGCCTGCCCGCCCGGCCGGGTGGGCGAGATCTGGGTGCGCTCGGCGGCCGTCGGCGCGGGTTACTGGGGCCGCCCCGCCGAGAGCGCCGCCACCTTCCAGGCGCGCGGCGCCGACGGGGCCGGGCCCTTCCTGCGCACGGGCGACCTCGGCTTCGTGGACGGCGGCGAACTCTTCGTCACCGGGCGCCTGAAGGACCTGCTCATCGTCCACGGCCAGAACCTGTACCCGCAGGACATCGAATGGACGGCCGAGCAGGCTCACCCGCAGCTGCGCACCGGCGGCTATGCCTGCGCCTTCGCGGTGGACGCACCGGAAGGCGACGCGGCGGTCGTGCTGGTGGAAGCGCGCGGGCGGCCCTCCTCGAGCGAGGAGCAACTGGCCATCCTGCGTGCCGTGCGCCGCGCCGTGGCGCAGACGCACGAGCTGCCCGTGCATGCCGTGGCGCTGATGCGTGGCGGTGCGCTGCCGCGCACGTCCAGCGGCAAGATCCAGCGCCGGCGCTGCCGGCAGGCCTGGCTCGACGGCACGCTGGCGCCGCTGGCCGTGCTGCACGACGAGGCCGGAGAGGGAGCTGAGGACGGCGCGCCCGCGGACGCCATCGAGCACGCCCTCTGGCAGCTCTGGGCCGAGGTGCTGGGCCGCGACGGCTTCGACACCCACACCCATTTCATCGAACTCGGCGGCACCTCGCTGCTGCTCACGCAGGTGGCCTCGCGCATCCAGCACCGCTGGGGCGTGCAGCTGCCCTGGGAGGTGCTGCTCGACGAGCCGACGGTCGCCCGGCTGGCGCAGCAGCTGCGTCAGCGCCTGCCCGAGGCGGCGCCCGATGCCGTCGCGCCACCCGCGGCCTCCCGCGCGGCGCCGTTGCCGGCGTCCCTCTCGCAGCGGCGCATGTGGCTGGTCCAGCAGTTCGACCCGCACAGCGTGGCCTACAACGTGGCCCTGTCGCTGCGCCTGCGCGGCCCGCTCGCCCCGGCGCGCCTGGTGGGCGCGCTGGAGTTGCTGGTGCAGCGGCACGAATCGCTGCGCACGCGGCTCACGCTGCAGCAGGGGCAGGTGATGCAGGTGGTCGAGCCGTCCGCCGCGCTGCCCTTCGAGCGCATCGACCTGGGCGGCACGCCGCCGGGCGAGCGCGAGGCGGCCGCGCGCGCACTGCTGAGCGAGCGCGCCGCGACCCCCTTCGACCTGCGGCAGGCGCCGCTGCACCGGGCGACGCTGGTGCGCCTGGCCGACGACGACCATGTCTTCCTGTGGTCGCAGCACCATGCCATCACCGACAACTGGTCGATGACGGTGCTGGTGCGCGAGCTGCTCCTGTGCGAGGCGGCCTGGGCCGCCGGCCGGTCGCCGCAGTTGCCGCCCCTGCCCGTGCAGTACGCCGACCACGCCGTGCACCAGCATGCGCCGGCGCAGGTCGAGCGACGCGCGGCGCAACGCAGTCATTGGGTGGCGCGCCTGGCCGGGCTGCAGCCGCTGATGCTGCCCACCGACTTCGCGCGGCCGGTGCGCCCGGGTTTCCGCGGCAGCAAGGTCTCGGCGCCGCTGACGCCGGCGCTGCGGGCGGCCGTCCAGGCCGCTGCGGTGCGGGCGCAGGCCACGCCCTTCGTGGTGTTGCTCGCCGCCTTCCAGCTGCTGCTGTCGCGCCAGTCCGGGGTGGTCGACGTGGCGGTCGGCGTGCCGGTCGCCAACCGCCATGCACTCGCTGCGGAGTCGCTGGTCGGCACGCTGGTCAACACGCTGGTGCTGCGCACCGACCTGTCGGACGACCCGGCGGTGGGCGAACTGCTGCAGCGGGTGCGCCGCACCGCGCTCGACGCCTTCGCCCACCAGGACATGCCCTTCGACGAGCTGGTCGAGGCCCTGGGCCAGGACCGCGCCCGCCAACCCAACGGCCTGGTGCGCGTGCTCTTCAACGTGGTCAACGCACCGTTGGGCCCGCTGCCGGCCGTGCCTTGGCGCTACGAGGAATTCGAACTGGACCGCACGGCCGCGCAATTCGATCTCTCGCTGCACGTGGACACCGAGTTCGGTCACCGCATCCACATCGAATACGCCACCGAGCTGTTCCTGCCCGCCACCGCGCAGCGGCTGCTCGACAACTACCTGACCCTGCTGCACGGGCTGCTGCAGGCCGGCGAATCGCTGCCGATCTCGGCCCTCGACGGCGTCTCGTCCGCGGAGCAGGCGCTGGTGGCGGGCTGGCAGGGCAGGGACCTCCCCTTGCCGGCGCGGCCGCTGGTGCACCACCATCTGGACATCGGTGCCCGGGCGCGGCGCGACGAGGTCGCCTTGGTCGACGCGCACGGCCGGCAGCTGCGCTTCGGCGAACTGGAGGCGCAGTCCAACGCCCTGGCGCGGCTGCTGCGCCGCCACGGCATCGCGCGCGGCCAGCGCGTGGGGCTCTGCGGCCCGCGCGACGTGCACATGGTCGTCGCCATGCTCGGGGTGCTCAAGGCCGGCGCGGCCTACGTGCCGCTCGACCCGGCCTTTCCCGCCGAGCGCCTCGCCCACATGGTGGCCGACGCGCAGCCCGCGGCGCTGGTGAGCGCAGGCGCCAGCGCCGCTGCGCCCGACTGGGCGCCCGGCGTGCCGCTGATCGACATCGCATCGCCCGCTTTCCTCGCCCTGGGCGACACGGCGCCGTTGCCGATCGACCCTGCACTCGACGCCGGCCCCGAGGACGCGGCCTACCTCATCTACACCTCCGGCTCCACCGGCCGGCCCAAGGGGGTGGCGGTGCCGCATCGCGCGGTGGTCAATTTTCTCGCCGGCATGGCGCACACGCCGGGCCTGCAGGCCGGCGACCGGCTGCTGGCCGTGACCACGCTGTCCTTCGACATCGCCGTGCTGGAGCTGCTGCTGCCGCTGGCCGTGGGGGCGCAGGCGGTCATCGCCAGCCGCGAGCAGGTCCAGGACCCGCGGCAGCTCGCCCGCCTGCTCGAGCGCCACGAGATCACGGTCATGCAGGCCACGCCCTCGGCCTGGCGCGCACTGCTGGACAGCGGCTGGACCGGCGGCCCGGCCTTCCGCGCGCTGGTCGGCGGCGAGCCGCTGCCGGCAACGCTGGCCGAGCGCCTGCTGGCCTGCTGCGGCGCACTGTGGAACATGTACGGCCCGACCGAGACCACGGTGTGGTCCACCTGCTGGCGGGTCCGCGATGCCCGTGCAGGCATCTCCATCGGCCGCCCCATCGCCAACACGCAGGTGCACGTGCTCGATGCGCAGGGCCGGCCCTGCCCCGTCGGCGTGCCGGGCGAGGCCTTCATCGGCGGTGCGGGCGTGGCGCTGGGCTACCACGGTCGCGACGCGCTGACCGCCGAGCGCTTCGTGCCCGACCCCTTCGGTGGCCTGCCGGGCGCGCGCCTGTACCGCACGGGCGACCGCTGCCGCTGGCGCCACGACGGCCAGCTGGAGCACCTCGGGCGCATGGACCACCAGGTGAAGGTGCGCGGCTTTCGCATCGAGCTGGGCGAGATCGAGTCGGTGCTGCAGGAGCATGCTGCCGTGGCGCAGTGCGTGGTCGTCACGCGCAGCGAGCGCGACGATGACGTGCGCCTCGTGGCCTATGCGGTGCTGCGCGGCGGCTCGCCGGCCGATGCCGCCGCGCTGCGCGAGCATCTGCGGCTGCGGCTGCCGGAGTACATGGTCCCGCAGCACATCGTGTCCCTGCCCGCACTGCCGCTGCTGCCCAACGGCAAGATCGACCGTGGGTCGCTGCCGGCCCCTTCGCCCGCGCCTGCCGAAGGCGGCGGACGCACGAGGGCGGCGCCGGCCACCGAGGACGAGGCCGCCGTCGCCGCCATCTGGCGCGAGCTGCTGGGGGTGGACGACGTGCGCCCGGGCGACAACTTCTTCGACCTGGGCGGCCATTCGCTGCTGGCCATGCGCGCGGTGCTGGCCATGGAGGAGCGCCTGGGCTGGCGCGTGGCACCGCGGCGCCTGGTCTTCGAGACGATGCGCCAGATCGCGCGGCCGGAAAGCACCCAGCCGGCCTGAGCGCCGTACGGCGTCAGCGGCGGGCGAACAGGCCGCCCAGCGCCGACTCGATCACCACGCCGAGCAGCGAGTAGAGCAGCGAGCCGATCAGCGCCGCCAGGAAGCCGTTGACGTGAAAGCCGCTCAGGAGGCCCGAGGCGGCCCAGAAGAGCAGCGCGTTGATGATGAAGAGGAAAAGGCCCAGCGTGACGATGGTGACGGGCAGCGTGAGTACCACCAGCACCGGCCGCACCACCATGTTGAGCAGGCCGATCACCGCCGCGGCGATCAGCGCGTGGGCGAAGGTGGTCACCTGCACGCCGCTGTAGAGGTACGACACCGCCAGCAGGGCCAGCGCGCTCAGGAGCCATTTGAGGATCAGTCGCATGGCGTCAGCATAGCGCCGCGGGGGCGGTGCCGGGGCGGCGCGGCGCAAAGAAAAACGCCGCAGCGCGCGAGGCCCTGCGGCGTGTGCGACGGCAGCGCGCGCCTGCGGCGCACGCCCTGCGTCATCGGCTCATTCGGCCAGTTCGTTGGCCAGCACGAGCAGCGCGCCCATGCCCATCACCGCACCGGGCAAGGCCCAGCCCGACTGGCCGGGCGGCCGCTTGCCGACCACCACCGGTTCCATGTCGACGCCCACCTTGGGCCGGCGTGCGTCGACCACCTGGGCCGCACCGTGCTCGAGCTGCAGCCGCTGCGTCAGCTCGGTCAGCGGACCCTTGGCCAGCACGGCCGTCACCTTGGCGCCGCCGTGCTCGAGCGCCGGCACCAGGGCCTCCTGCGCGCGGGCGAACCACTTGGCGCGCCAGTTCTCGCGGGCGCTGTGGCTGACCCACTTGCTGATGCGATGGGTCATGCGCGGAGCGCAGGCCACCAGGACCCAGTGCCGTGCCGCCGCGCTGTCTGCCGCCGGCGCGAGCCGCTGCAGGTGCTCGCGCGCATAGGCCGCGTCGTCGACAAAGAGAATGATCTTGTCCATGGGGGCGCTCCTTCTTCCGTCAGTGGATGAAAACGTGGGATGCGGAATCAGTCAATCGGGTTCACCCGCGCTGCCACTTCCGCCTGCTCGATGCGCTCCGAGCCGGGCTTGCGGCGGTTGGTGAGCCAGCCGGCCGTGAGCACGCCGATGATGGCCAGCACGCACACGCCCCAGTAGGCGGCCTGGTTGGCCGTTGCCTCGCCCGCGAACCAGGGCGCCAGCAGCTTCTCGTTGACGATCATCTTGCCGGCCGTGAAAGCCAGCACCGCGGCACCCAGCTGGATGATGACCGGGAAGCGCTGCACCAGCTTGAGCACCAGCGTGCTGCCGAAGACCACGATCGGCACGCTGATCAGCAGGCCCAGCACCACCAGCGTGAAGTCGCCGTGCGCCGCGCCCGCCACGCCCAGCACGTTGTCGATGCCCATCAGCGCATCGGCGATCACGATGGTCTTCATCGCGCCCAGGAAGGTGGTGGCGCCGGGGCCATGGCTCTCCTCGTCCGAGTGCGTGTCGGCCAGCAGCTTCCAGGCGATGTACAGCAGGCCCAGGCCGCCCACCAGCATCAGGCCGGGGATCTTGAGCAGCCACACCACGCCGATCGTCATGACCGAACGCACGACGATGGCGCCCACCGTGCCCCAGACGATGGCCTTCTTCTGCAGGTGCGAGGGCAGGCCGCGCGCGGCCAGCGCAATGACGATCGCGTTGTCGCCCGCGAGCACGAGGTCGATCAGGATGATGGCAAGCAGGGCCGACAGCCACTGCGCAGAAAACAGTTCCATGTGCAGAACACTCCAGTGCGTTTCGATTCATTCCGGCCGGTGACGGTCGCAATGACGTGGGACTGAAGCGCCGGGCGTTCCGGAGGGATCTGTCTCAAGCCTTCGACCGAACCGGTTCGGGTTCAAATCGAAGGTCTTGCTCGGCGTGCGCGCTGATCGTCCGTACGACGCGCGTCGCCCGACAGGCCGGAAGTGTTATCTGCTTCGTATTGACGACCTGGCGATACCCGCTGCGTGGACAGCGGGCGGGAGCTACTCCCCTTCGTGGCCGCGATTAGAGCACCCGCCTTTCGCTTCTGACAACCACGGCAACGCGGTCTTTCAAAAGGAATGGGCTCGAAACGCCCGCCGTTGCTGCGCACGCAGCTCCTTTTTTAATAGCACGCATTCCCTTGGGCATCCGCGGGGCATTGGTCCGACATGCGCCTTGCGGACCGCGCACTATCATCCCCGGCCCGCCGAGAGACACGTTTGCCCATGGCCGCCATCCACATCACCGACATCGAGGCCGCCATCAACTTCTGGCGCGAGAAGAAGCCCTCGCCCGATGGCGTCACGCTCGCCCCCGAGGTGCGGGCGCTGGCCGAGGTGTATGCGCTCATGGTGTTCTACCGCGAGGACGAGGTCGACGAGGTCGGCTTCCCCGCCAAGGCCTGGGCCGCCTGGCTCGCGTGGTACGAGACCACCCCCGACACGCCCTGCATCGCCATCTGCTCCACCAGCCAGGGCGACGACGAATGCAAGGGCTGTGGACGCAGCTTCGGCGAGGTGCAACACTGGCCCGCCATGACGCCCGCAGAAAAGCGCCAGACCTGGCGCCGCATCACGATGGAAGACACGGCCTGGCGCTTCAACCGCTATGCCGAGCGGGCCCGCGAGGCCGATGCCGTTCCCGGCGCTGACACCGACACCGAGGCGCCACCCGCCTGAACCTCGCCCTGCCGCATGCGCCGCCTCGCCCAAGCCCCCAACCTCGCGATCGCGACGCTGTGGGCCGACGTGCTGCGCAGCGAGGGCGTGGGTGCGTCGGTGCAGCGCGAGTTCCTGTGCGCCGTGGCCGGCCAGCTGCCGCCCGACCAGTGCCTGCCCGAAATCTGGATCGACGACGACGCGCAATTCGAGCGTGCGCGTCGCCTGCTGCACGCGCTGCAGCACCCGCCGCAGCGCCAGTGGCACTGCGTGTGCGGCGAATTCGTCGAAGGTGGCTTCGAGCGCTGCTGGCAGTGCGGCGCGGCGATGCCGGGTGCGGCTTAGAGTCCTTCCCGGCGTGGCGCGGGTCGGCGCGCCGGCGCGGACCGCATCTCCTTGGCCAGGGCCATGATCCGCGGGAGCACGCGCTTCATCATTTCCTGCGACACCGCGGCCGAATCGCGCATCACCGCGGGCGTCTTGGCGACCATGCTGCGGCCCAGGGGCGATTCGTAGAAGGCGATCAGGCCCTGCACCTCTTCCTCGGAGTAGTGCCGCGTGTAGATCTCCACCATCGGCCCCTTGAGCCTGGCCCAGCTCGCTTCCTCCTGCATGACCTCGGTCACGCGCTGCATGAACCGGTCGAAGGCCGGCCGGTCCTTCTCCTTGATGCCCATCTGCTCGGCCATGCCTTCGGCCATCTTGCCGACCTGTGCATAGCTGCCTTCCATCATCTGCTCGATGTTCATCGCGGCAAGCAGCCGCTCGACCGATGCCGGCGTGGCCGGCGTCTGGGCGGCTGCCTGCGGTGCGGCGACCGGCGGCGCGGCCACGGGCTGCTGCGCGCAGCCGGCCAGCCCCAGCAGGGCAGCGGCCAGCACGGGGCCGAGGTGTCGAGATGCCATGGTGTCGTCTCCCTGTGACGTCGTTGGAGTGCGGGCCGAGCCTATCGCAGGCGCAGCGGTTCGATGTCGACCGTCGTGCTGCCGTCGCCCAGCATCAGCGCGCCTTCCTGCACCGTGGCCTGCAGCTGCATGCTGCGCTGGGCCAGCTTGGCGAGCTGTTGCGAGGCGGCCGTCGGGATGCGCCAGACCTGCAGGTTCTGCGGCCGCGAGAGCTTGGTTTCCATCCCGCGCCACCAGATGTCGGCCGAGTGGGCGAAGGCGTACAGGATGACCTGGTCGGCCTTGCCGCAGGCCTTGATGACCGGCTTGTCCTCGGGCTGGCCGACCTCGATCCACAGGCGTGCGCGGCCGGTGAAGTCGCGCAGCCACACATCGGGCTCGTCGGGGTCCGACAGCCCCGCGCCGAAGGCGAGCGTGCCGTCGCCGCCGCAGGTGTCCTGCAGCTGGTGGGCGTTGAGCGCCAGCGCCACCAGGCGGATCATCATCCGCTCGTCGGTCTCGCTGGGGTGGCGCGCCAGGGTCAGCGCATGGTCGGCGTAGTAGCCGTGGTCGATGTCGGCCACGGCCACGTTGGCCTTGAAGATGGTGGATTTGAGCGCCACGGCGGGTTGCTTTCGTTGGGGTGGCGCATCGCGACCGCCAGGTGGGCGTCGCAGGCCGGTTGGGCTGGAAGGAAGCGCCGGCTCAGACGCGCCGCGCCAGTTCGGCCGCCTTGCCGGTGTAGCTGCCGGGCGTCATGGCCAGCAGGCGCTCCTTCTCGGCCTCGGGGATCTCCAGCGAGCGGATCAGCGCATGCAGCGCCTCGGCCGTCACCGTCTGGCCGCGCGTGACTTCCTTGAGCTTTTCGTAGGCGCCCTGCACGCCGAAGCGGCGCATCACGGTCTGGATCGGCTCGGCCAGCACTTCCCAGCTGGCATCGAGGTCCTCGGCCAGCGCCTTCTCGTTGAGTTCGAGCTTGCCCAGGCCGGTGGACAGGCTGGCATAGGCGAGCACCGCATAGCCGAAGGCGACGCCGATGTTGCGCAGCACGGTGGAGTCGGTCAGGTCGCGCTGCCAGCGGCTGATCGGCAGCTTCTCGCTCAGGTGGCGCAGCAGCGCATTCGCCAGGCCCAGGTTGCCTTCGGCGTTTTCGAAGTCGATCGGGTTGACCTTGTGCGGCATGGTCGAGCTGCCGATCTCGCCGGCCTTCAGGCGCTGCTTGAAGTAGCCCAGGCTGATGTAGCCCCAGACGTCGCGCGCGAAGTCGATGAGGATGGTGTCGGCACGTGCCACGCCGTCGAACAGCTCGGCCATGTAGTCGTGCGGCTCGATCTGGATGCTGTAGGGCTGGAAGGTGAGGCCCAGGCCCTGCGGCGCGGGCGTCTCGATCACCTTGCGGCTGAACGCCTCCCAGTCGAACTCGGGCCAGGCCGAGAGGTGGGCGTTGTAGTTGCCCACCGCGCCGTTCATCTTGCCCAGCAGTTGCACGCCGGCGATCTGCGCGCGCGCCCTGGCCAGGCGCACGGCGACGTTGGCGATCTCCTTGCCCACGGTGGTCGGGCTGGCGGTCTGGCCGTGGGTGCGGCTGAGCATGGGCACGGCCGCGAAGTCATGGGCCATCTTCGTCAGCTTGGCCAGGATGCCGTCCAGCGCCGGCAGCAGCACCTGGTCGCGCGCGGCCTGGATCTGCAGGGCGTGGCTGGTGTTGTTGATGTCCTCGCTGGTGCAGGCGAAGTGCACGAACTCGGCGGCGTTCTGCAGCTCCGGGCGGGCCTCGAACTTCGACTTGATCCAGTACTCCACGGCCTTGACGTCGTGGTTGGTGGTCTTCTCGATCTCCTTGATGGCCAGCGCGTCGGCCTCGGAGAAGTTGGAGACCAGGCCCATCAGGTACTTGCGCGCGCCCGGCGTGAGCGGCTTGAACTCGGCAAAGCCGGCATCGGACAGCGCGATGAACCACGCCACCTCGACCTGCACGCGCCGGTGCATGTAGCCCTGCTCGCTCATCAGCGGGCGCAGCGCGGCCAGCTTGCCGGCGTAGCGGCCGTCGAGGGGAGAAAGGGCGGAAACGGGGGAGAAACTCATGCCGGAATTGTAGGTCGCGGCCCCTGCCGCGCACGGCCGCATGGTGTCGCCGGCACGATGTGCGGCACCGTGGCAGCCGGGCGCCAGACCCTAGAATCGAAACGCTACCCCGAGGCGATCCGGCGGCCGGCCGTTCGCCTCGACCCCCGGGGCGGGCCGCAGCGCCGGCCCCGGGGCGCCCAGAACCATTTCCGAGGGACCCGCCCGCAATGAAACTGATCGGATCGACCGCCAGCCCCTACGTGCGCAAGGTGCGCGTGGTCATGGCCGAGAAGCGGCTGGACTACCAGTTCGTGCACGAGGACGTGTGGTCCGACGAGACCACCATCGCCACCTCCAACCCCCTGGGCAAGGTGCCCTGCCTGATCATGGACGGCAGCGAGGCGATGTTCGACTCGCGGGTCATCGTCGAATACCTCGACACCCTCTCGCCGGTCGGCAAGCTGATCCCCGCGTCGGGCCGCGAGCGCGCCGAGGTCAAGACCTGGGAAGCCCTGGCCGACGGCGTGATGGACGCCGGCGTGCTCTGGCGCATGGAAGCCACCTGGACCAAGCGCGCCGACGGCGAGCGCAGCCAGGCCTGGATGGACCGCCAGCGCGCCAAGGTCGAGCAGGGCATCGCCGCCATGGCCAAGGGGCTGGGCGACAAGCCCTTCTGCAGCGGCATCCACCTGAGCCTGTCCGACATCGCCGTCGGCTGCGCGCTGGGCTGGATCGGCTTCCGCTTCCCCGAGATCGACTGGCGCGGCGAATTCCCCCAGCTCGACCGCCTGCACGAGAAGCTGCTGCAGCGCCCGAGCTTTGCCGACACGCGGCCGTCTTGAGGCACGCGTGCCCTGCCAACGAGGCGCCTGCGGGCGCCTTTTTTGTTGTCCGAGGCCGCGCGGCCGCGAGCGACCCGACCGGTCAGAGCCCCGTGAAGCGATGCACCGCGGCGAAGTACCAGCGGTAGGGCAGCACGCGCAGCAGCTTCATCCAGGCCGTGAAGCGGCGCGGGAAGTCGATCTCGAAAGCGCCGCGCGCCCAGCCGGCCAGCATCGCATCGGCCGCCTGCGCGGGCGAGACGAGCGCCGGCATCGCGAAGTCGTTCTGGGCCGTCAGCGGCGTCTCGACGAAACCGGGCTGCACCACGCTCACGCCGATGCCGCGCGCATGCAGGTCGGCGTACAGCACCTCGGCCAGGTTGGTGAGCGCCGCCTTGGTGGGCCCGTAGGCCAAGCTCTTGGGCAGGCCGCGAAAGCCCGCCACGCTGGCCACCAGCGACACATGGCCGCTGCCGCGCGCGAGCTGCGGCGGCAGCACGGCGGCCAGCACGTTCAGCGTGCCGACGTAGTTGACCTGCTGGTGGCGCCGCATGGTGGCCAGGTCGAAGGCGTCGGCGCGCAGCGGGCTGTAGGTGGCGGCACACACCAGCACGAAATCCGGCGCCGCACCGAAGGCGCTGCACAGGTCCGCATGCGCCTGGCTCGCCGCGTCGGCGTCGGTCACGTCCAGCGGCAGCACCACGATGCGCGGCGGCTCGCCCTCGGCCGCGCGATGTCGCGCCGCCAGCGCATCGAGCGCCTCGCGGTGCCGCGCCGACACGCCGACTCGGGCGCCGCGTGCCGCGAGCGCCGTCGCCACCGCCAGGCCGATGCCGGAGGAGGCACCGACGACCCAGGCCGTCTTGCCGCGCCAGTCGGCCAGCGGCGGGTTGAGGGGGGCGAACCAGGGCATGCGCGCTCGCATCAGCGCTTGATGAAGGTGAGCGTGACCTCGCCCACCTCGACGCCGAACTTGCTCATGCGTGCGCGGTTGAGCATCACGCGCTCGTTCATCAAATACATCCAGTCGTCCATCTGCACGTCGAAGGTGCGCTCGCCCACCGGCTGGCGCAGCGTGTAGTTCCACTGGAAGACATTGCCGCGCTGCTGGCCCTGCGCCGTGCCGACCACGTCGGGCGCGGTGCCGCTGAAGCGGCCGTCGGGCAGGGCGCGCAGCGTCCACACGCGGCGCTGCGTGCTGCCGTCGCTGTAGGTGAAGCGTTCGTCGAGCACGCCCTCGTCGCCGCTCCAGCGGCAGTCCATCACCACGTCGAAGCGCTTGACCACCTTGCCGGCGCGGTCCTGGAACATGCCGTGGGCCTCGATGCGGCCATTGAAGTAGTCGCGCAGCGAGAGCACCGGCTTCTCGTTGGCATAGTCGGCCGGCGTGGGGCTGGCGCAGCCGGCCAGCACGGCGACGGTGCCGATGGCGAAGGCCAGGCCGAGCAGGCGGCGGCGGGAGGGCGATGGGGTCATGGCGGATCGGCGAGGGGTGACGAGGACGAGGCCGCGCGCGGCCGGATCACCAGCGCCCACAAGGCGCCGGCGGCGAGAAGCTTGAGCAGGCAGGGCAGCACCGCGTACGCCCAGCCGAGCGCGCGCAGGCCCTCGGCGCCGCGCGTGCCAGGCACGTAGCCGGCGGCGCCGAGCAGCGGCAGCGCCAGCCCGGCGGCCAGGGCCAGGTTGAGCTTGGTGGCGAAGTTCCACCAGCCGAAGTACGCGCCGGCACGCGGCTGGTCGGCCGCCTCGGCGATCTGGCCGGCCAGCAGGGCGCCCGGCAGCACGAGGTCGGTGCCCAGGGCGATGCCCGACAGAACGCACACCACGAGGAACGCCATGGCGTCGCCGGCACCGAGCGCCGCCGTCCATGCGAACACCGCCACCGACAGCCCCATGCCGACCAGCCAGGTGCGCGCCAGCCCGAAGCGGGGAGCAACGCGAAGCCACAGCGGGATCGAGGCCGCGGCGCAGACGAAGTAGCTGCCCAGGAAGGCCGGCTCCATCGCCGGTGGCGCCTGCAGCCGGTCCTGCACGAAGAAGAGCACCAGCGTGGCCGGCACGGCGCTGGCGATGCCGTTGAGCACGAAGACGCCCAGCAGGCGGCGAAAGGCCGGACGCCGCAGGGGCATCCACAGCAGCGCTGCGCCGGCGGCGGCCGGGCTCGCCGTCGCCGGCGCGGGGCGCGGCGCGCGCGACCAGGCCAGCCAGCCGGCGACCAAGGCCAGCACGAAGAAGCCCACCATCGCCGGCAACCCCGCCAGGCCCGGCAGCACCGAGGCCAGCACCACGCCGACCAGGCCCAGGCCCTCGCGCCAGCCGACCACGCGGCTGCGCATCGCGGCGTCGCCGCCCAGCAGCGCGCCCCAGGACTGGTGTGCCACCGAGAGCAGGCTGTAGCCTAGGTAGCACAGCGCCAGCAGCGCACCCGCCACGCCGAGCAGCATGCCGGTGCGCGCCGGATCGACCAGCATCTGCGGAAAGAACAGCCCCCCGAAGCCGGCCGCCAACAGCGCCGCGGCCACCGCACCGGCGCCCAGCACGGCCTGCGGCGAGCGGCGGAACAGCCCGTCGCACAGGCGCCCCAGCAGCGGGTCGACGAGCGCATCGAGAAGGCGCGCGCCCAGCAGCACCGCACCCAGCGCGGCCAGCGGCACGCCGTAAGTCGCGGCGTAGTGGTGCGGCAGCTGCACATACAGCGGCAGCGCGACGAAGGCCAGCGGCAGGCCGAGCAGCCCATAGCGCAGGCCCGCGGACGTGCCGAATGCGCGTGCTGGCGATGGCGGCTCGGGTGGCATGGTCAGCGCGTGGGCGCGAGCAGCGCCTCGCGCAGCGCCGGCTCCGAGGTGCGCGCGTCCAGCCAGATGGCGAAGAAGCGCTGCGCGAACACGGGGTCGGCCACCGCCGGGCGCGGCTCGCCGTTGTGGAAGAAGCGCGCGCCCACGCCGGGCTCGTTCACGCCGGTGAGCCGGTCACCCCGCTTCACGTCGGGAAAGGCGGCGCGCATCGCGGCCAGCCAGGCCTGGGCCTGCGCCTCGCTCACCGGGCCCTGGCGGCGCATCTCGTCGAGCGAGCGGCGTGCGATGTCGTCCCCGTCGAAGCCGCGCAGGTAATGAAGCTCCAGCGCGAAGCGCCCCTGCGCCCAGGCGTCGGCGCGAAAGCCCGGCGCCACCCACAGGCTGGCGTCGTAGATGTCCAAGCCCCACACGCGCAGCCGCGTGCTGCCGGCGGGGCGCGCGTCGGGCAGGGCCGCGGCCAGCGCGCTCCCCGGTTGCGCCGAGGCCTGGGCCAGTGAACCCAGGCCGAGAAGAGCGACGGCGGCGGCCAGCCCTGCGCAGGCAGCTAGGGCTTTTGCAGCGTGTACTGCACCACGTCGATGTTGGCCTGCGTGAAGGCCGCTTCGCAGTACGCGAGGTAGAACTCCCATATGCGCATGAACCTTTCGTCGAACCCCAGTTGCAGCACGGCCTGGCGCTCGGCCAGGAAGCGTTCGCGCCAGCGGCGCAGTGTCTCGGCGTAGTCGGCGCCGAAGGCGAACTCGTCCACCAGCACCAGCCCGGCCGCCTCGGCCTGGGCCTTGAGCTCCGACGGGCAGGGCAGGCAGCCGCCGGGGAAGATGTACTGCTGGATGAAGTCGGTTGAGCGGATGTAGCGCGGCCACAGCGCGTCGTCGATCACGATGCTCTGGATGCACGCGCGCCCGCCCGGCTTGAGCAGCCGCGCCACGGCGCCGAAGTAGGTCGGCCAGTACTCGCGGCCGACGGCCTCGACCATCTCGATGGAGCAGACGGCGTCGTAGCCGGCGTCGCCCGCCGGCAGGGCGATGTCGCGGTAGTCCTGCAGCCGCAGGTCGGCGCGCTCGGTGCCGACGCCCAGGCCGGCGAGCCGGCTTCGGGCAAAGGCGAGCTGCTCGTGCGACAGCGTCACGCCGGTCACGCGGGCGCCGAATTCGGTCGCCGCCATCTCCGCCAGCGCGCCCCAGCCGCAGCCGATCTCGAGCACGCGGTCGCCGGACCGCACGCCCGCCAGCTGCAGCGCGCGCCGCACCTTGGCGTGCTGGGCCTGCGCCATCGGCTGGCTGCGGTCGTCGCCGAAGAGCGCCGACGAGTAGTTCATCGTCTCGTCCAGCCACAGCCGGTAGAAGGCGTTGCCGAGGTCGTAGTGCGCCTGGATGTTGCGGGCGCTGCCGGCCTTGCTGTTGCGCTGCAGGAGATGGCGGACGCGATAGGCCAGGCGGCCCAGCCAGCTGCCGTACACGACGTCTTCGACGGCACGCCGGTTGGCGATGAACAGCTCGAGCAGCGCCGGCAGGTCGGGCGTGCTCCAGTCGCCGGCGATGTAGCTCTCGGCGAAGCCGATGTCGCCGGACTTCAGCGCGGCCGCGCAAACGTTCCAGTTGCGCAGCGTCATCGACGCCGTCGGCCGGGCGCCGGGCGCGGCGCCGAAGTGCTGCACCCGGCCGTCGGGCAGCTGCACCGAAAGCGAGCCGTGCGCCAGGCGCTGCAGCAGGCCCAGCACGGTGCGGGCGGCGCGCGGTGCGTCCTGGGGCAGCGCGAAGTGGGGGGCGGTGGTGGACAGGGTCATGGCGTGGGGCGCACGGGCGTCAGTGCGGGGCGTCGGCGTCGCGCGACACGAAGTGCTCGGGCCGCGCAGGCTTGGTGATGAAGGGCACGCGCTTGAGCCACAGCCGCGCGGCCTGCCAGTGGATGCGGGCGATGACGCCGAAGGTCATCGCCGGATGGCGCCACAGCGCCTGGCGCACCGTGGCGCGCGTCAGCGGCACCAGCTGGCCGCTCACGCTGGTCTGCAGCAGCAGGCCGTCGTCGTCGTGGTGGTCGATGCGCGTGACGGTGCGCGTGCGCTGCTCGTCGACGAAGAAGCGGAAGCGGTAGCTGCCCTCGACCCGGCAGAAGGGCGAGACATGGAAGCGCTTGGCGGCGCGCAGTTCCATACCGTGCACCGGATGGTCCAGCAGGTAGCAGTGGCGCTCGCCGAAGGTGTTGTTCACCTCGACCACGATGGCGCGCAGCGCGCCGTCGTTGGCGTGGCAATACCAGAAGCTCACCGGCTTGAAGGTGTAGCCCATCACGCGCGGGTAGCAGTGCAGCCAGGCCTCGCCCGTGGCGTCGCGGATGCCGTGCTGCGCCAGCAGTTCGTCGAGCCAGGCCAGCGCACCGCCGGCCTCGGGGCCGCGGCCGTCGCCGTGGTCGCGATCGTGGAAGGACAGCCAGCCGCGCCGGTTGACCGGCAGCGCCCCGGCCGCCGCCACGCCATCGCGCAGGCTGCGCATCGGCAGCATCAGGAAGTAGGTGGGGTAGGCGAAGGCATTCGCCTTCGGGCGCAGGCGTGCGTGGCGCACTTCGCCGAAGCCGATCAGCGGCCGCGGTGGGGCGCACGGCTCGGCCGCACCGGACGGCTGCGGCGCCGCGGCGGCCGGCGGCGCGGGACTGGCCAGCGGCGTGTTCATGCCGCCTGCAGCAGGTCCACGCCTGCCGTGCCCGGGGCGGCGAGCCGCTGGCGCACGCCCTCGGCGGCGGCCAGGCCGGCCTTCAGCCCGTCCTCGTGGAAGCCATAGCCCATCCAGGCCCCGGCGAACCAGGTGTTGCGCAGCCCCTGCAGTGCCGGCACCTCGGCCTGCGCGCGCAAGGCGGCGAGGTCGAACACCGGGTGGGCATAGTCGAATTCGGCCATGACCGCAGTACGCGCCACCGGGCGCACCGGATTCAGGGACACGATCACCGGCTGCGACCAGGGCAGCGGCTGCAGGCGGTTGATGAGGTAGTGCAGGCACACGCCACCCGATTCCTGGGCGGCGTCGCCGGCGCGTTCGTAGTTCCAGGCGGCCCAGGCGGCGCGGCGCCGGGGCAGCACGGCGGTGTCGGTGTGGAGCACGGCGCGGTTGCGGTGGTAGCGGATGGCGCCGAGCACCGCGCGCTCCCGGTCATCGGCGTCGCTTCCCAGCAGGGCGAGCGCCTGGTCGGAGTGCGTCGCCAGCACCAGCTGGTCGAAGCGCCGCGTGCCGGCATCGGTGTGCACCAGCACGCCCTCGGCGGTGCGCAGCAGGCGGCGTACCGGGCTGCCGGTGTGGATCTCGGCACCGGCCTGGTCGAGCGCCGCGGCGATGCGCCGCACGTAATGGCGCGAACCGCCGCGCACGGTGCGCCACTGCGGCCGGTCCGCGACCTGGAGCAGGCCGTGGTTGTGGCAGAAGCGGATCAGCGTCGCCACCGGGAACTGCAGCATCTGCGCCGTGGGGCAGCTCCAGATGCAGCCCACCATCGGCAGGAAGTAGCCCTCGCGGAAGGCGCTGCCGAAGCGATGCCGGTCGAGGAACTCGCCCAATGGCTCGGCACGCTCGGCGTCGGTGCCGTCCAGGGCGATGCGGGTCGTGAGCCGGTTGAAGCGCAGCAGGTCGGCCAGCATGCCGAGGAAGCGCGGCGAGAGCAGGTTGGAGGGCTGCGCGAACACCGTCGCCAGGTTGCTGCCGCTCCACTCCAGCGGCGAACGGCCGGGCCGCGGTGCCTGCACCGAGAAGGACATGTCCGACTCGGCGGTGTCCACGCCCAGCGCGGCGAAAAGCGCGATGAGCTGGGGATAGGTGCGGTCGTTGTAGACCAGGAAGCCGGTGTCGACGCCGTGCGTGACCGGCACGCCGTCCACGGGCAGCGTCACGTCGACCGTGTTCGCATGGCCGCCGAGGCGGGGCTCGGCTTCGAAGAGGGTGACGTGGGCCTCATGGCGCAGCGCGTGGGCGGCTGCGAGGCCGGAGATGCCGGCGCCGACGACGGCGATCCGGCGGGGGTACGCGGCGGCGTTCACGGCCGCCCGCCCCCGAAAAATAAAAATGCTGCGAAGCGCCCCGAAACGAAGGAGGGAGGGAGGGAGGAGGAGAAGAGTCGCCTCGGGATTCCAATCGGGACCAGGCCCGAAAGGCTTCGCAGCATGAAAACCGTGGGGCGATGATGCGCCCCGGTCTCCGTTAGGAGCGTAGGCGAACTTCGACGGTTCCCCGAGCTTTGGTAAGCGATTGTGAGCGGTCGACGGGGCCGGTTTGGACGCATGGGTCCATGCTAATACCTATCCGTCGTTTTGTGAACTGGTCAGTCTCAATTTGTCCTGAGCTGACTTTCGATGGTCTGCACGAAAGCCTTTTCGTCGGGCGATGTCATGCTGGAATACGCGTCGACCACCTTGCCGTTTCGGGCGATCAGGTACTTGTAGAAGTTCCATTTCGGCGTCGTGCCGGTCTGCTTGGCCAACTCCTTGAACAGCGGGTTCGCATCGCCGCCGCGCACCGACGACTTGACGAACATCGGGAACTTGACGCCGAAGGTGCTTTCGCAGAAGTCGGCGATCTCCTTGTTGCTGCCCGACTCCTGGGCGAAGTCGTTGGACGGAAAGCCCAGCACCACCAGGCCCTTGTCGCGGTATTTGCGGTCCAGCTCCTCCAGCCCCTTGTATTGCGGCGTGAAGCCGCAGAAGCTGGCGGTGTTGACCACCAGCACCACCTTGCCGGTGTACTGGCACAGGGACTGGGGTTTCTCATCCTGCAGCCGGGCGAAGGTGTGTTGCAGGATGGGGGGGCAGGCCGCATCGGCGGGTGCCGCGGGCGCGGCCTTCACAGGCGGCGTCTGGGCGAAAACGGCAGGGGCGAGTCCCCACCCCGTGGTCAGGGCGAGGGCGAGGCTGGTGAAGACGGCACGCATGCGAATACTCCTGAATCGGCTGGGGGCTCATCCGCCGGGCAGCAAATGGCGTACCTGCATCATCGCGCGTTGGCCGGGAAGCCGCCAGCGCAGGACAGGTGGCCCACTAAAATCGGCGTTCTATGGGGAAGACAATGCTGTATCCGGAACTCTTCAGGCAACTCGAGTCGGTCCGCTGGGACATGGACCGGGACATCCCGTGGCAGTCGTTCGATGCGGGCATGCTCTCCGACGAGCAGGCGCAGACCGTGCGCATGAACGCCATCACCGAGTGGGCCGCGCTGCCGGCCACCGAGATGTTCCTGCGCGACAACCGGCACGACAGCGACTTCTCCGCCTTCATGTCGATCTGGTTCTTCGAGGAGCAGAAGCACTCGCTGGTGCTGATGGAATACCTCAAGCGCTTCCGGCCCGAGCTGGTGCCCACCGAGCAGGAGCTGCACGACGTGCGCTTCGACTTTGACCCCGCGCCGCCGCTCGAGACGCTCATGCTGCACTTCTGCGGCGAGATCCGGCTGAACCACTGGTACCGCCGCGCCGCCGAGTGGCACACCGAGCCGGTCATCAAGCACATCTACACCACGCTCTCGCAGGACGAAGCCCGCCACGGCGGCGCCTACCTGCGCTACATGAAGCGTGCGATGGAGAAGTTCGGCGACGAGGCGCGCGCCGCCTTCGCCAAGGTCGGTGTGCTCATGGCCAGTGCGCGCCGCACCGCGCAGGCGCTGCACCCCACCAACCTGCACGTGAACAAGGCCCTCTTCCCGCGCGACACCATCCAGAGCCGCATGCCCGACCCGGACTGGCTCGAGCACTGGCTGGACAAGCAGATCAAGTTCGATGCCGTGTGGGAGAACAAGGTCGGCGACCGCATCCTGCACAACCTCAGCCTGCTGCTCAACCGCAGCTTCAAGACCGTGCAGGAGCTCAACCGCTACCGCAAGGAACTCACGGCCTCGCTGGGCAACAAGGCCGAGTACCAGGGCGCCTGAGCGGGCAGGCGGGCGGCCGGCGCGGCCTGTCACAAACCGGGTCGCCCGCGCGTCTGGTTCCATGGACGACGCCACCCGCACCTTCGATCGCCACCGCCCGCGCCTCAAGGGCATCGCCTACCGCATGCTCGGCTCCGTCGCCGAGGCCGAGGATGCCGTGCAGGACGCCTGGCTGCGCTGGCACGAGGCGCCCCAGCACACGCTCGACAACGCCGAAGCCTGGCTGGTCACCGTGACCACGCGCCTTGCGCTCGACCGCCTGCGCTCCGCCCAGCGCCAGCGCGAGCACTACGTCGGCACCTGGCTGCCCGAGCCGATGGTCGAGGCCGATGCGGACGGGCCGGCCACGCCCGAAGCCATCGTCGAGCGTGCCGACACGCTGTCCGTCGCCTTCCTCGCCGTGCTCGAGCGGCTCGCGCCCGACGCGCGCGCCGCCTTCCTGCTGCGCGAGGTCTTCGACGTCGACTACGCCGAGGTTGCCGCCACGCTGGGCAAGAGCGAGGCCGCCTGCCGGCAACTGGTACACCGCGCCAAGGCAGCGGTGCAGGAAGGGCGGCCGCGCTTCACGGTGGCGCGCGAGCGGCAGATGGCGCTGCTGCGCAGCTTTGCCGACGCCTCCGCGCGTGGCGACCTGCAGGGCCTGAAGGCGCTGCTTGCCGAGGACGTGGCGCTCATCGGCGACGGCGGCGGCAAGGTGCCCTCCTTCGGCCGCCCGCTGGTGGGCGGGCAGCGCGTGGCGCAGCTGTACTTCGCGGTCGCGCGCCGGCATGCGGGCGCGCTGAAGCTCGTGGTGGCCGAGGTCAACGGCGCACCCGGCCTGCTGCGCTACGTCGGTGGCGTGCTGGAGTCGGTCCAGGCCTTCGAATGGGAGGGCGGGCGCATCGCGCGCATCCACGCGCAGCGCAATCCCGACAAGCTGGCACGCATCGCGGCCGAGTTTCCGGCCTAGCCGGGGCGGCGTTCAGCGCCGCTCGACCACGATCGGCGCCAGGCGCAGCCCGTTGCGCAGCTGGGTGGCCGTGTCGTTGGCCAGCTCGCGCGAGGCGAAGGGCCCGGCCTGCAGCCGGTGCGTGCCGTTTTCGCTGAACACGCGCAACTGCGTCGCCAGGGCGGGCAGCGCGCGCCCGGCCTGGGCCTGCAGGCCGTCGGCGCCCTCGCGCTCGCGGAAGGCGCCGAGCTGCACCCAGAAGCCCGGCGCGGGTGCGCCGGCTGCGGTCGTCGGGAGGCTGGCCGAGGGGGCGGCGGGCGCCGTGGCTGCCGGTGTGGGCGCCGGCGCGGCGGCCGGCGGCGGCGGCGAGGCCGGGGTCAGTGCCGGCAGGTCCGTCACCTCCATGCCGCGAAAACGCGGCGGCGGCGCGGCATCGCTGGCGGTCGGCGCGCCGGTGTCGGCCTCGGTGGGCAGCGGCGTGGCCTGTGCGACCAGCGTGCCGACAGGGCGCGGTGCCGTCGGCGCCCGCTCGCCCGGCCGGGCCGCGACCGGCGCGGCCCAGGCGGCCGGCACGGCCACCATGTCGTTGCGCGGCGCCGGTGCGGGCCCCGGCGCGGCGGCCAGCCGCGTCTCGCCCTCGCGGCGCCAGGCGCCGGTGCGGATGTCCTCGTTGGTGATGCGTTCGATCTCGACCGGCGCCACGCCACGCAGCAGGTCCAGGCGCAGGGCGGCCGTGTAGCTGAGGTCGATGACGCGCCCGTCGTGGAAGGGGCCGCGGTCGTTCACGCGCACGATCACCTCGCGGCCGTTGGCCGGGTTGCGCACGCGCACGTAGCTGGGCAGCGGCAGCGTCTTGTGCGCGGCCGTCATCGCGTACATGTCGTAGGGCTCGCCGCTGGCGGTGGACTGGGCATGGAAGCCCGTGCCGTACCACGAGGCCAGGCCGCTTTCGCGGAAGGGACGGTCGTCGGTGATCGGCGTGTAGGCCCGGCCGAGCATGGTGTAGGGCTTGCTGGTGCCGCCGCTGCTGCGCACGGGCTCGACGCGCGGTTCGGCGTCGGGCACCCGGTCGAGTCCGCCGGGCACGGCGCCCGGCGCGCCGTCGCGGCTGCCGCGTGGGCCGCCCGCGCAGCCCACCAGCGCCACGGCGCCGGCCAGGGCCAACCACCCGAGCCGCCTATTCAAAGACCGCCCTCCACAGCGCCAGCATGGCGTCGCGCTGCGGCGCCAGCAGGGACGGCGGGAATTGGGTCGGCTCCTCGTTGAGCCGGGCGCGGTGCTGCAGCCGGCGCAGCTCGCGGTAGGCGGCGGCCGCGTCGCGGCCCACGCCTTCGGGCAGCAGGCCGGCCGCCTCGGCGCGCAGCAGCAGCGCGATGTTGCCGAGGTTGGGCACCAGCGCCGGGTGCGCGCCCGCGGCCGACAGCACCAGGAACTGCACCGCGAACTCCGCATCGACCATGCCGCCGGGGCTGTGCTTGACGTCGAAGCGGCCGGGCTTGACGGGGTGCGCGGCGCGCACCTTCTCGCGCATGGCGACGATCTCGCGGCGCAGCGCCTGGACGTCGCGCGGCGCGGTGATGACGGCTTCGCGCACGCCATCGAAGCGCGCGCCCAAGGTGGCGTCGCCCAGCACGTAGCGGGCCCGCGTCATGGCCTGGTGCTCCCAGGTCCAGGCGGTGTTGCTGCCACGGCCGAGCTGGTACTTCTCGTAGGCCTCGAAGGTGGTGGTCAGCAGGCCCGAGTTGCCGTTGGGCCGCAGGGCGGTGTCGATCTCGAACAGGTCGCCCTCGGCGGTCTTCACCGTGAGCCAGTTGATCAGCTTGCGCACATAGGCCGCATACACGTCGCCGGCGCTCTCGTCGTCGTCGTCGTAGACGAAGACGATGTCCAAGTCGCTGCCGTAACCCAGTTCCTTCCCGCCCAGCTTGCCGTAGCCGATGATGGCGAACTGCGGCTGCTCGCGGTGCCGGTTGCGCACATGGCTCCAGCACCAGCGGGCCGTGACGCGCAGCACCGCGTCGGCCAGCGCGCTCAGGTCGTCGGCGACCTGCTCGACGGTGAGGCGGCCATCGACGTCGCGCGCCAGCGTGCGGAACACCTCGGCATGGTGCGCGCGGCGCAGCACGTTCAGCAGCGCCTCCTCGTCGGCCTCGCCGGTGCTCGACAGCGAGCTGCGGCGTGCCTCCACCTCCTCCTCGAACTCGGCCGCGTTGAAGCGGCCGCGCAGCATCTCCACGCCGGCCAGTTCGTCGATCACGCCGGGGTGCTGCATGAGGTAGCGCGCCGGCCACTTGGCCGAACCGAGCAGGCGCAGCAGGCGCTCGTGCACGCCGGGCCGCTCGACCAGCAGCGCCAGGTAGCTCTCGCGGCGCAACAGGGGCTCGATCCAGTCGGCCCAGCGCAGGGCGGCCTCGATGTGGCTGGCCGTCTGGCCGGCGCCTTCGCCGTCGGGCTCCTGCAGCCACTGGCCGGTGCGCCGCACCAGCTGGCGCAGGCGCACCCGGGTCTCGTCGCGCAGCGCGAGCACGCGCGGGTGGTCGCACCAGGCCTTCACCCGCTCGGCGAAGGGGGGCGGCAGCTCGGCCAGCAGTTCGGCCAGGTCGATGGGCGCCGCGCCCTTCGGGCCGCCCTTGCACTGCCCGCCGCTGCAGCGCTTGTCGCCGCCGCCCAGCAGCTTGTCGAACTCCTCGGCCACGAACTCGCGGTGGGCATCGAGCTCGGACAGGAAGGCACAGCAGTCGGCAAAGCCCAGGGTGCGCGCGATCCAGCGCAGGTCGTCGTCGGCCACCGGCAGCATGTGCGTCTGCTGGTCGTCCAGGTACTGGATGCGGTGTTCGACCCGGCGCAGGAATTCGTAGGCGCGCGCCAGCGCGTCGGCGGTGGCCTGCGGCATCAGCCCGGCGCGCGCCAGGCGCTGCAGCGCGTCGAGCGTGGGCCGCGTGCGCAGCTCGGGGAACTGGCCGCCGCGCACCACCTGCAGCAGCTGGACCGTGAACTCGATCTCGCGGATGCCGCCGCGCGAGAGCTTGACGTCGTTGGCCCGCTCGGGCCGCCCGGCGCTGCGGCGCGCGGCCTGCTCGCGGATCTGTCGGTGCAGCACGCGCAGCGCGTCGAACACGCTGTAGTCCAGATAGCGGCGAAAGACGAAGGGCAGCACCACCGCGCGCAGGGCCTGGGCCGAGCCCTCGGACACCACGGCCGCAGGCGCGACCACGCGGCTCTTGAGCCAGGCGAAGCGCTCCCACTCGCGGCCCTGCACCTGCAGGTATTCCTCCAGGGCGTCGAGGGAAACCACGCTCGGGCCGGAGTTGCCGTTGGGCCGCAGCGCCAGGTCGACGCGGAACACGAAGCCGTGCTCGGTCGTCTCGCCCACCAGCTGGTAGATGCGCTTCACGGCGCGGGCGAAGTACTCCTGGTTCGACAGCCGGCCGCGGCCGGTGGCGTCGCCGGCGGTCTCGCCGTCGTGGTCGTACAGGTAGATGAGGTCGATGTCGCTGGAGACGTTGAGCTCGCGCGCGCCGAGCTTGCCCATGCCCACCACCCACAGCTGCGCACGGGCGCCCTCGGGCGCCAGCGGCCGGCCGTGCACGGCGTCGAGTTCGTCGAAGGCCACGTTGCAGGCGGTGTCGAGCGCGAATTCCGCCAGCTGCGTCACCGCGCGGGTCACGTCCGACAGCGCGCACGGGGCGGCGCCATCGCAGTCGAGCGACACCAGCCGTTCCATCACCAGCTGGCGCACGATGCGCAGCGCATCGCCGGCGGCGCGGCCCTGCGCGCGCAGCACGCCGTACGCCGCCTCCATGTGGCTGCGCACCGGTGCGCCTGCGGGCAGCAGCGGCAGCTCGGCGGCATAGCGGCGCCGCAGGCGCTGCACGAAACGGGAGTGGGCGGACGGCGCAGCCGCGTCTTGGCGACCGGCGGCCGCGGAGGAACCCGGCCCGGGGCCGGCGGTCATAATTTCCGACACAGCGCGATCCTCAATGAACGTCACGACGCCTTCCCCTTCACGACTGCTCAAGATGACGGCTGTGACGGCGCGTTGGCTGCTGTGGCTGCTGATCGCCGCATGGCTGGTCTTCGCGCTGTCCGTCGTGGTCCTACACGCGTGGATTGTGCCGCGAATCGCCGATTACCGTGGTGCCCTGGAGCAGCAGGCCAGCAAGGCCGTCGGCGCCCCTGTGCGCATCGGGTCGATCACCGCAGAGTCCAAGGGGCTTTTCCCCACCGTCGAGCTGCGCGACGTGGTGCTGCAGGACGCGCAGCAGCGCGACGCGCTGCGACTGGCGCGGGTGGTGGCCAGCGTCTCGCCGCGCTCGCTGTGGCACCTGAGCTTCGAGCAGCTCTACATCGACCGCCCCGAGGCCGAGGTGCGGCTGGATGCGGCCGGGCGCCTGCACGTCGCCGGCCTGGACCTGTCGAAGGACGGCGGCGAGGACACCCGTTCGGCCGACTGGTTCTTCTCGCAGCGCGAGTTCGTCGTCGAGCGCGGCACGGTGCGCTGGATCGACGAGAAGCGCGGTGCCGCGCCCTTGCTGCTGAGCGATCTGCGCTTCGTGTCGCGCAACAGCGCGCGCCGCCACCTGATGCGCCTGGACGCCACGCCGCCGGCCGGCTGGGGCGACCGCTTCACCGTGCAGGGCGACTTCCGCCAGCCGCTGCTGTCGGTGCGCCGCGGCAACTGGCAGACCTGGGACGGCCAGCTCTACGCCGAACTGCCGCGCATCGACGTCACGCGCCTGGGCCAGTACGTGACGCTGGACGCGCGCATCCGCGAGGGCAACGGCGCCCTGCGCGCCTGGGTCGACGTGGACGACGGCCGGCCGGTCGGCGGCGCCGCCGACCTGGGGCTGGCCCGCGTCAATGCCGTGCTGGGCGAGTCGCTGGAGCCGCTGGTGCTCAGCCAGGTCACCGGGCGGTTGGCGGCGCACAGCAGCGCCGACCTGTTCGCCTTCTCGACCCGCGACCTGCAGTTCACCACCGGCAGCGGCATGCGCTGGCCCGGCGGCAACCTGTGGTTCCAGCGCGTGCCGGCCAAGGGCCGCACCCCCGAGAGCGGCGCCATGCGCGCCGACCGGCTCGACCTGGGCGCGCTGGCGCTGATCGCCAACCGCCTGCCCATCGGCGACGAGGCCCACCAGGTCATCGCCGCCCGCGCGCCGCGCGGCCTGGTCGAGAACATCGACGTGGCCTGGCAGGGGCCCCTGGACAACCCGCGGACCTACCAGGCCCGCGGCCGCGTGAAGGCCCTGAGCCTGGCCTCCAGCGTCGACGCCGCCACCCCCGCGGCCCGCATCGCGCAGGCCCGCCCGCCCGTGGGCGTGCCGGGCGTGCGCGGCCTCGACGCCGAGTTCGAGATGACGCAGGCCGGCGGCAGCGCGTCGCTGGCGATGGCCGACGGCGCGCTGGACCTGCCCGGCGTGTTCGAGGACCCGGTGCTGCCGCTGGCGCAGTTCAGCGGCCGGCTGCGCTGGAAGCGCGACGGCGAACGCATCGAGCTCACCATGCCCGACGTGCGTTTCGCCAATGCCGACGCGCAGGGCGTCGCCGAACTGGCCTGGCGCACCAGCGATCCCGCGAAATCCGGCAGCAAGTCGCGCTTCCCCGGCGTCCTGGACCTCAAGGGCCAGCTCACGCGTGCCGACGGCACCCGCGTCTGGCGCTACCTGCCGATGGACATTCCCAAGGACGTGCGCGACTACGTGCGCGACGCCGTGACGAAGGGCGAGGCCAGCGGCGTCGACTTCCGCCTGCGCGGCGACCTGTGGGACATGCCCTTCCTCGACCCCAGGCAGGGCGAGTTCCGCATCGCGGCCAAGGTGCACGACGTGCACTACGCCTACGTGCCCCACGAGGCCGGCGGCAAGCCCTCCGCCTGGCCACCGCTCACGGCCCTGTCGGGCGAGCTGGTCTTCGAGCGCGCGAGCATGCAGGTGAACAACGCCCGCGCGCGCATCGCCGGCGCGACCGCGGTCGAGATGATCAAGGGCGAGGCGCGCATTCCCAACCTCGACCACGGCGTGCTGCAGGTCGACGCGCAGGCCCGGGGCCCGCTGGCCGATGTGCTGCGCGTCGGCGCGCCCCTGCTGGGCGGCGCCCGGGACTTCGTGGCCGGCGTGCGCGCGAGCGGCAGCGGCGACTACCGCCTCAAGCTCGAGCTGCCGCTCGATGCCATGGACAAGGCCAAGGTGCAGGCCGGCGTGGTGCTGGCCGACAACGACCTGCGCCTGGTGCCCGAGGCGCCGCCGCTCACGCAGGCGCGCGGCACGCTCAGCTTCACCGAAGGCGGGTTCTCGCTGGCCGGCGTGCAGGCGCGATTCGGCGGCGGCGACTTGCGCATCGAAGGCAAGGGCCGCTACTCGTCCGCCGGCCAGGACTTCGGCCTGCGCGCCACCGGCAACGTCACGGCCGAGGGGCTGCGGGGTGCGCGCGAGGTCGACTGGCTCGCGCGGCTGGCGCGGCAGATGCAGGGCGGCACCACCTACACCGCCACCTTCGGCATGCGCGACGAGACGCCCGAGTTCAGCCTCGACAGCAGCCTGCAGGGCCTGGCGCTCGATCTGCCCGCACCGCTGGGCAAGGCGGCCGGCGACAGCCTGCCGCTGCGCGTCGCGCAGACCGTGCTGCGGCGCGACCGCGAAGGGCGGGCCACGCGCGACCAGTTCGAGATGACGCTGGGCAGTGCCGCTTCGGCCCAGTACGAGCGCGAGCTCACAGGCAGCACCGCCCGCGTGCTGCGCGGCGCGGTGCGCATCGGGCAGGCGGCGGTCGAGTCCGGCGCGCTGCCCGAAAGCGGCGTGCTGGCGAACATCGCCCTGCCCCGCGTCGACGTGGAGGCCTGGCGCAAGGTCTTCGAGGAGAACGCCGGCAGCACGGCCCAGGCGGTGGCCCCCGCGAGCGAGGCCGAGGCGTCGGCCTGGCTGCCCACGCTGGTGGCCATCCGTGCCGGCGAGTTCGCGGTGGCGGGCCGCACGCTGCACGACGTGGTGCTGGGCGGCACGCGCGAAGGCACGCTCTGGCGCGCCAACATCGACGCGCACGAACTCAGCGGCTATGCCGAGTACCGCGTGCAGCAGGCCGGCCGCCTCTACGCCCGGCTGGCGCGGCTGAAGATCGAGCCCAGCGAGGCGAAGCAGGTCGAGTCGCTGCTCGACGAGGAACCCGGCGACCTGCCCGCGCTGGACGTGGTGGTGGACGATTTCGAGCTGCTCGGCCGCAAGCTCGGCCGCGCCGAGATCGATGCCGTCAACCGCGGCGGCGCCACGCGCGAGTGGCGCCTGAACAAGCTGTCCCTGACCACGCCCGAAGGCGCCTTCAGCGCCCAGGGCTCCTGGGCCGCTGCCGCCAGCGCCGGCGGCCGGGCACCGCGGCGCACCGCGATGAACTTCAAGCTCGACATCGCCGATGCCGGCGCGCTGCTCGAGCGCTTCGGCATGAAGGGCGTGCTCGCGCGCGGCAAGGGGCAGCTGGCCGGCGAGGTGCAGTGGCGCGGCTCGCCCTTCTCCATCGACTACCCCACCCTCGGCGGCCAGATGCACCTGGACATGGCCTCGGGCCAGTTCCTCAAGGCCGAGCCCGGCATCGCCAAGCTGCTCGGCGTGCTCAGCCTGCAGGCCCTGCCGCGGCGGCTGACGCTGGACTTCCGCGACATCTTCAGCGCCGGCTTCGCCTTCGACTTCATCCGCGGCGACGCGCGCATCGTCGATGGCATCGCGACCACGAACAACATGCAGATGAAGGGCGTCAATGCCGCCGTGCTGATGGACGGCTCGGCCGACATCGCGCGCGAGACGCAGAATCTGCGCGTCGTGGTGGTGCCCGAGATCAACGCCGGCACCGCGGCGCTGGTGGCGACCGCCATCAACCCCGCCATCGGCCTGGGCACCTTCCTGGCGCAGATGGTGCTCAGCAAGCCGCTCGCCGTGGCGGCGACCCAGGAGTTCCAGATCGACGGCACCTGGGCCGACCCGCGCGTGACCAAGGTGGCGCGGCGTGTGGGCAGCGCGCTGCAGGACGAACTGCCGAAGCTGCCCACGCTGCCGTCCTTGCCTGCGCTGCCCGGATGGGCCCGCGAGGGCAGCACCAGCCCCCAGGAGAACCGCCCATGAAGATCGCAGCCATCCAGATGGTGTCGGGCGTCGAGCGCGACACCAACCTCGAGCGGGCCGGCGCGCTGCTGGCCGAGGCCGCCGGGGCCGGTGCCGAGCTCGCCGTCCTGCCCGAGTACTTCTGCATGATGGGCCGCAAGGACACCGACAAGCTCGCATTGCGCGAGCCGCCCGGCGACGGGCCGGTGCAGCGCTTCCTGGCCGAGCGGGCCCGCGCGCTGGGCCTGTGGATCGTCGGCGGCACGCTGCCGCTGCAGGCGCCCGACGAGGCGCATGTCCACAACACCTCCTTCGCCTGGTCGCCCGGGGGCGAGTGCGTGGCGCGCTACGACAAGATCCACCTCTTTCGCTTCGACAACGGCCGCGAGCGCTACGACGAGGCGCGCGTCATCGCGCCGGGCGCGCAGCCGGTGGTGTTCGAGCTGCCCTCGCGCGACGGCCACCGCTGGCGCGTGGGCCTGTCGGTCTGCTACGACCTGCGCTTTCCCGAGCTGTACCGCGCGCTGGCCCGCGAAGGCGCCGACCTGCTGCTGGTGCCCAGCGCCTTCACCCGCACCACCGGCATGGCGCACTGGGAAACGCTGCTGCGCGCCCGCGCCATCGAGAACCTGGCGTGGGTCGCCGCCCCCGCGCAGGGCGGCACCCACGAGAACGGCCGCCAGACCTGGGGCCAGACGCTGGTGGCCGACCCCTGGGGCAGCATCGTCGCCCAGCGCGCCACGGGCGAGGGCGTGGTGCTGGCCGAACTCGACGCCGCCCGCCTGCGCGAATGCCGCGCCCAGTTGCCGGCGCTGACGCACCGCGTGCTGTGAGCGCACGGCCCATGCCCGACGCAGGATGAGCGCCACCCTCCCCGCGCACGCCGCGCCTCCCGACACCGGCGCGGCGCCCCTGCCGCCGCCGGTGCCCGCGGCGCCCGCGATGCCGCCCTGGAAGCGCAGCTGGCGTGCATTGCGCTCGCTGTGGCGCCGCTGGTTCCTGTGGGTGCTACTGGCGGTGCTGGTGCTGGCGCTGCTGGTCACCGTGGTCTGGCTGGCCGGGCGGCACGAGGTGGAGCAGGTGCAGACGCGGCTGGACCGCGACACCGCCGACGCGGTGGCCGACGTGCGCGCCGGACTGGCGCGCAACGTGCAGGACCTGCAGGCGCTGCAGGCTTTGCCCAACGATGCCGCGCAGACGGCGGCCGCGGCCGAGCTGCTGCGCCGGCACCGCGAATGGCTGCGCATCGAATGGCGTGCCGCCGACATGCGCCTGCTGCGCGCGGTCGACACGCCCTTCCGTGCGTCGGTGTTCGACCTCGGCACCCGCGCCGAAGCGCAGACCGACGTGGCGCTCGCCTGCACCGGAGCGCGCCGTCAGCGCAGCATCGCCTACTCGCCCAGCCACTACGTGCCCCTGATCCATCCGGCCGGCATGGCCGGCGGGGTCGAGGCCATGGAGAGCTGCCTGCCGCTCGACGACGGCGGGTTCCTGGTCGCCACCTACTCGCTGCGCGCCATGCTCAACGAGCTGCTGGGCCCGGCGCTGATGCGCGGCCAGGAGGTCTCGCTGACCGAGACCGACGGCACCCGGCTGGTGAGCCTGGGCACGGCGCGGCGCCTGGGCAACCGCGTGTTCACCGCGCAGCAGCTGCTCGACCTGCCCGGCAACGCGCTGGTGCTGCGCGTCGACGGCTGGCGCGCGGCGCCCGACCTGTTCCCCAACGTGCTGACCGGGCTGGTCACGGCCATGTCGATCGCGCTGGTGTCGGTGCTGGTGCTGCTGGCGCGCGATACGCGCCGCCGCGTCGAGGCGGAGGACAACCTCTCCGACGCGCTGGCCTTTCGCAAGGCCATGGAGGACTCGGTCATCACCGGCTTGCGCGCGCGCGACCTGCAGGGCCGCATCACCTACGTCAACCCGGCCTTCTGCGAGATGGTCGGCTTCGGCGCCGAGGAGCTGCTGGGCACCTCCAGCGACGTCCCCTACTGGCCGGCCGAGCTGGCGCACGAATACCGGCTGCGCCAGCGGCAGCGGCAGGCCAGCGGCGGCACGGCGCGCGAGGGCTTCGAGTCGGTGTTCCAGCGCAAGGACGGCACGCGCTTCCCGGTGCTGATCTTCGAGGCGCCGCTGATCAACGCCCAGCGCGTGCAGACCGGCTGGATGAGCGCCTTCATCGACATCAGCGAGCAGCGCCGCGTGGAGGAAATGTCGCGCGCCAGCCAGGAGCGGCTGCAGGCCAGCGCGCGCTTGGCCACGGTGGGCGAGATGGCATCGCTCATGAGCCATGAGCTCACGCAGCCGCTGGCGGCCATCGCCAGCTATGCGAGCGGCTCGATGAACCTGCTCGCCGCGCCGGGCGACGTCACGCCCACCGACCGCGACGACATCGCCATGGCCATGCGCCGCATCGCCGAGCAGGCCGACCGCGCGGGCCAGGTGATTCGCAGCGTGCACGACTTCGTGCGGCGGCGCGACCGCGCGCGCGAGCGCGTGCTGCCGGCCATGCTGCTCGAGGCCGTGATGCCGCTGGTGCGGCTGCAGGCGCACAAGCTGGGCGTGCAGCTGTTGCTCGACGTCGAGCCGCGCCTGCCGCCGGTGTTCTGCGACCGCACGCTGGTGGAGCAGGTGCTGCTGAACCTGGCGCGCAACGGCATGCAGGCCATGGACCGCGCGGACCGGTCCGAGCGCGTGCTCACCCTGCAGGTGCGCCGAGCCGAAGGGCCGGTGAGCGCGCACGGCGGCGAGGCCGGCAGCGACGTGCGCCGCTGGCTGGCCTTCTCGGTCGCCGACCTGGGCTGCGGCATCGACGACGAGGTCGCGGCGCGCCTGTTCACCCCCTTCTTCACCACGCGGCCCGACGGCATGGGCCTGGGCCTGAGCCTGTGCCGCACGGTGGTCGAGCAGCACGGCGGCGTGCTGCTGTACGAGTCCAACCGGCCGCACGGCACCGTCTTCCGCTTCACGCTGCCGGTGGCCGAGCCGGCAGCGCGGCTGGACGGCGCGCAAGCCCAGCTTTCCTGAAAGACGAGCGGATGCAACCCCTGATCGATGCCCTGATCTTCATCGTCGACGACGATGCCAGCGTGCGCGAGGCCCTGGCCTGGCTGCTGCGCTCGCGCCGGCTGTCGAGCGAGCACTACGCCAGCGCCGAGGCCTTCGAGCAGCGCCTGTCCGAGAACCCCGGCCGCGAACAGCCGCGCTGCCTGCTGCTGGACGTGCGCATGCCCGGCACCAGCGGCCTGGTGCTGTTCGACCGGCTGGCCGAGCGCGGCCAGCTGGCGGAGATGCCGGTCATCTTCCTCACCGGCCACGCCGACGTGCCCACGGCCGTCGATGCCGTCAAGCGCGGTGCCTTCGACTTCTGCGAGAAGCCCTTCTCGGACAACGCGCTGGTCGACCGCATCGAACAGGCCCTCGTACAGTCGCAGCAGGCCATCGACGAACGGCGGCAGCGCCAGCAGATCACGCGCCGCGTGGTCGAGCTGACCGAGCGCGAGCGCGAGGTGATGCGGCGCGTGGTCGCGGGGCTGCCCAACAAGCTGATCGCCGACGAGCTCGCCATCAGCGTGCGCACGGTCGAGGTCCACCGGGCGCGGGTGTTCGACAAGATGGAGGTCAAGTCCGCGGTCGAGCTGGCCAACCTGCTGCGCGGCATCGAGGCCGGGGCCTGAGAGCGCCGCGCCCATGAAAAAACCCGCGGCCCCAGGCCGCGGGTTCGTCGTCGGGGCCGGGGCGCGCTCAGCGTTGCGCGCGCTCGCCCACGTAGATCTCGACGCGGCGGTTCTTCGCACGGCCGGCGTCGCTGTTGTTGTCGGCCACCGGCTCGCGCGAGCCGCGGCCGTCGATGCGGATGGCCTGCGTCGGCACGCCGCGGGCGACCAGGAAATCGCGCGTGCTGGCCGCGCGTTCCAGCGACAGCGGGTTGTTGATGGCGTCGCTGCCGGTGCTGTCGGTGTGGCCGATGATGGACACCTCGGCGTTCGGGTTGTTGCGCAGGCCGCCGGCGAACTGGTCGAGCACGCTGGCCAGCTGGGGCTTGATGTTGGCGCGGCCGGTGTCGAAGCCGGCGTCGCTCGGGATCGCCAGCTTCAGTTCGTTGTTCGCCGTCTGCGACACGGCGATGCCGGTGCCCTGCGTGGCCTGCTCCATCTGGCGCTTCTGCGCTTCCATCCGCTGCGACCACAGGTAGCCGCCAAGGGCGCCCACGCCGGCGCCGATGGCCGCGCCCGCCGCGGCATTGCGGCTGTTGCCGACGGCGGCACCGATGGCCGCGCCGCCGAGGGCGCCTGCGCCGGCGCCGACGCCCACGTTGCGCTGCGTGTCGGACATGCCGGCACAGCCGGTCAGGGCGACCGCGAGGGCCGAAGTGCACAGGACGAGTTGGGTTTTCATTTGGATTTCGCTCCTTTGGATGGTGAGACCGCCGCCGTCCGGCGGTTGCGGGCCGCGCACTGCGCCGGGCCTCCGGCGCGCGCTGCCGAGCCATTATGAGAAGCGAACAAGGCGCGGGTTCCGTATCCGGAGGTGACAGTGTGCACGGCAGCGATCGTTGCCGACGCCGCACGGTGCCTCGTCGGAAAGCTATTAAAAAGATAGCTGATTCGCACGCGTCGGAAGGCGGCACGCGGCCTGCGCGCACCAGGGGGCGGCCTGCCGTCCGACAGGCCCGCGAAGGCCCGCCGCGCGCCGTCGCCGGGCCGGCTCAGCGCTTGTCCTCGTCCTCGTCCGAAGGCAGCTCGCCGCCCTTGCGGCCATGGAACATCGTCCACCAGACGATGAGGACAAGGACCACGAGTGCCGCGAGGGCTTCAAGCAAAATCAGGCTCATGAGCAAAAGAAGTTGGGGGCTGGCCGCCGCCGTCGCGATCGTAGCAATGGTGGTGGGCTGCTCTTCCGGGCCGCCGGTGCGCGTGCCGCAGCCTTCGCCGACGCCCACCGAGCCCGCCCCGCTGCCGCCCCTGAGCGGCCCGCTCACCCACCCCAAGACGCGCTGGGTGCCCGCCACCTGGGCCGAGCTGCCGGGCTTCGCCGACGACACGCTGAGCGACGGCTGGGTCGCGCTGCTGTCGAACTGCCAGCGTCCCAACGCCGCCTTCGCGCCCCTGTGCGGTGACGTGCGCCGCCTGTCCATCGCCACGCCCGAGGAGCAGCGCGAATGGATGATGGAACGCCTGCAGCCCTACCGCGTCGAGTCGCCCGCCGGCCAGCAGGAGGGGCTGCTCACCAGCTACTACGAGCCCATCTTCGACGGCACCCGCCAGGCCACTGCCACGCACGGCGTGCCGCTGTACGGCCTGCCGGCCGGCTGGGCGCCGCGCAAGCCCTGGTACACGCGCCAGCAGATCGACACCGACCCCCAGGCCCAGGCCGCGCTGCGCGGCCGCGAGATCGCGTGGATGGCCGACCCCATCGACGTGCTCATGCTCCACATCCAGGGCTCGGGCCGCCTGCGCATCACCGAGCCCGACGGCCGCCAGCGCACCGTGCGCCTGGCCTTCGCCGGCACCAACGAGCAGGGCTACCGCAGCGTGCAGGCCTGGCTGGCCGCCCAGGGCGTCAGCCCGATCGGCCGCTGGCCCGAGGACGTCAAGGCCTGGGCGCAGCAGAACCCGCAGCGCGTGCAGCAGATGCTGTGGAGCAACCCGCGCTACACCTTCTTCCGCGAGGAGCCGCTGGGCGAGGTCGACGCCGCCTTCGGCCCGCGCGGTGCGCAAGGGGTGCCGCTCACGGCCGGCCGCTCGGTGGCGGTGGACCGCGATGCCATTCCCTACGGCACGCCGCTGTGGCTGGCCTCGAGCGGACCGACCGCGCAGCTGCAGCGCCTGGTCGTCGCCCAGGACACCGGCAGCGCCATCGTCGGCAGCGTGCGGGCCGACTTCTTCGCCGGCACCGGGGCCGAGGCCGGCCGCTTCGCCGCGCGCATGAAGCAGCCGCTGCGGCTGTGGGCCTTCTGGCCGCGCGGGCTCGATCCGTCGTCGGGCGAGTTCGCGCGCCGCTGAGCGTGCGAGGCGGCGCCGTGTCACGGCGCTGACACATCGCTTTCGCGGCCGTGTCACGCGGCTTGCCTACGGTCGGGGTCCTTCCACTGACTCCCACCTGACCAGGCAATTCCATGAAGGCACCCCACAGCCTCGGCACCCCGGCGATCGATCCGGACGACATCGGCCACAACCCCACCGACAACCCCGCGAGCCCCGCGATCGGCGAACTGATCGCGGCGCGCCTGAGCCGACGGCGCATGCTGGGCGTCGGCGTCGCCAGCGGCGGCGCGGCGCTGCTTGCCGCCTGCGGCGGCGGTGGCGGCGGGGGCGGCTTCCCGATCGTGGGTGCGCCCGCGCCGGCCCCTGCGCCCAGCCCCGCCCCGGCACCGAGCCCGGCCCCCGCGCCGGCGCCCGCGCCCGCGCCCGCGCCCGCGCCCGCACCGGCACCCGCGACGCAGCTGAAGTTCAACGCCGTGGCCAAGAGCCTGGCCGATATCGTCACCGTCCCGGCCGGCTACACCGCCACCGTGCTGTACCGCCTGGGCGACCCGATCGCCGCCGGCGTGCCCGCCTATGCCAACGACGGCAGCGACGACCCCGCCACCTACGACCGCCGCGCCGGCGACCACCACGACGGCATGACCTTCTTCGGCGTCGACGCCGGCGCCAAGTGGAGCGCCAGCGCCGCCGACCGCGGCCTGCTGGTGATGAACCACGAAGCCATCACGCCGCTGTTCCTGCACCCCACCGGCCAGACCACCACCGGCAGCGGCGCGGCGCAGGTGCGCACCGTGGCGGGCGAGGTGCAGCGCGAATTCTTCCTGCACGGCGTCTCGGTCATCGAGGTGAGCAAGAACGGTTCGGGGGCGTGGAGCTACCAGCAGAACTCCACCTTCAACCGCCGCATCCACACGCTGACCGAGATGGCCTTCTCGGGCCCGGCCGCCAAGGTCGACCTGCTCAAGACCAAATACTCGCCCGACGGCAGCAAGACCCGTGGCACGGTCAACAACTGCGCCAACGGCACCACGCCCTGGGGCACCTACCTCACCTGCGAGGAGAACTGGGCCGGCTACTTCCGCCGCATCGCGGCCAGCGACACCACGCGCACGGCCAAGGAGACGACCTCCTTCACGCGCTACGGCGTGGGCGGCAACGGCCGCGAGCTGTGGGCCACCGTGACGCCCGACACGTCCGACGACCAGTACGGCCGCTGGAACACGCAGGCGATCGGCGCCACCGCCACCGACGACTACCGCAACGGCCACAACACCTACGGCTGGGTGGTCGAGATCGATCCCTTCGCGCCCGCGAGCACGCCCAAGAAGCGCACCGCGCTGGGCCGCTTCGGCCACGAAGGCGCCTGCCTCGGGCCGGTCGTGGCCGGCAAGCCGCTGGTCTGGTACATGGGCGACGACTCGCGCAACGAGTACATCTACAAGTTCGTCTCGACCAAGGCCTGGGACCCGGCCGACGTCGGCGGCGGCCTGGCCGCCGGCGACAAGTACATGGACGACGGGCGCCTGTACGTCGCGAAGTTCAACGCCGACGGCACCGGCGCTTGGCTGGAGCTCAAGCTCGGCGTGAACAACATCACCGCCAGCAACAGCACCTTCGCCTTCGCCGATGCGGCCGACGTGGTGATCCACGCGCGCCTGGCGGCCGACGCCGCCGGCGCCACGAAGATGGACCGCCCCGAGTGGACCGCGGTCAACCCGAAGAACGGCGAGGTGTACGTGACGCTCACGAACACCAACGCCGCCTCGCGGCCCATCACCGCCACCGACGCAGCCAACCCGCGCTTCTACAACGACCCCAAGGGCACCGCGCAGACGGCGCAGACCGGCAACCCGAACGGCCACATCATCCGCTTCGCGGACGACGGTGCGAACCCGGCGGCCACCACCTTCAAGTGGGACGTGTACCTCTTCGGCGCGCGCTCCACGGCGCCGGCGGACGTCAACCTGTCGCAACTGTCGGCCGACAACGACTTCTCCAGCCCCGACGGCATGTGGTTCAGCCATGCGACGCCCGGCCTGCTGTGGCTGGAGACGGACGACGGCGCCTACACCGACGTCACCAACTGCATGCTGCTCGCGGCCCTGCCCGGCCAGGTCGGCGACGGCGGCGCGAAGACGATCACCAACGTCAGCGGCAGCACCACCGCCCGGCAGGCCACCTTCGTCGGCAAGGCGCCGGGCGATGCCGGGCTGCGCCGCTTCCTGGTCGGCCCGGCGGACTGCGAGCTGACCGGCATCGCCGAATCGGGCGACGGCCGCGCGCTGTTCGTCAACATCCAGCACCCGGGCGAGACGACGCCGGTGGCCAACATCGGCGACCCGTCCAAGTTCGGCAGCCACTGGCCGCAGGGCGGCACCGCCCGCCCGCGCTCGGCCACGCTGGTCATCACCAAGGACGACGGCGGCCTGGTCGGCCTCTGACGAACCGATCGGCCCCGGTGCGGGCCGGTCCAGCGACCAAGGCCATCGGCCGCAGCGTCCCCACCGGGCCCTGCGGCTGATGTGCGTTATGGCCAGGCCGCGCGGCGGCGGCGAGGACGCCCGCCTACGGTGGCCTCTCCTGCCCGCCGACGCGGGCGGGCCAAGGCGGCAACGAGCCTGAAACTTTGCGGCGTGTGCCGCCAAGAGGCCCATGACGAACACGACCACGCCCGCAGCCGGCGGCTGGGGATCGCTCAAGGCAGTGAGCGGCTCGCTGCTGCGCGAACACATTCCCATCGCCGGTGCGGCGGCACTGCTGCGCCAGAACAAGCCCGGCGGCTTCGCCTGCGTGAGCTGCGCCTGGCCCAAGCCCGGTGCGCCGCGCGTGGCCGAGTTCTGCGAGAACGGCGCCAAGGCCACCGCCTGGGAACTCACCGACAAGCGGCTGGCGCCCGACTTCTTCGCCGCGCACACCGTGGCCGAACTGCGCACCTGGAGCGACCATGCCCTGGAGGCCGGCGGGCGCCTCACCGCGCCGCTGCGCTACGACGCCGCGAGCGACCGGTATGTCGAAGCCGGGTGGGACGAGGCCTTCGCTGCCATCGGCACGCGGCTGCAGGCGCTGCGCGAGCACGATGCCGACGCCACCGTCTTCTACGCCTCCGGCCGCGCCTCGCTGGAGGCGAGCTACCTCTACCAGCTGCTGGCGCGCATGTACGGCAACAACAACCTGCCGGACAGCTCCAACATGTGCCACGAGAGCACCTCGGTGGCCCTGCCCGAGACCATCGGCGTGCCGGTGGGCACCGTGACGCTGGAGGACTTCGAACACACCGACTGCATCCTCTTCTTCGGCCAGAACCCGGGCGTCAACAGCCCGCGCATGCTGCACCCGCTGAAGGAGGCGCGCGACCGCGGCGTGCCCATCGTCACCTTCAACCCGCTGCGCGAGCCGGGGCTCACGCGCTTCGTCGATCCGCAGTCGCCGCTGCAGATGCTCACGCCGGCCGACACGGCGGTCAGCACGCACTACCTGCAGGTGCGCGTGGGCGGCGACATCGCGGCCGTGGCGGGCGTGTGCAAGGCGCTGCTCGCGCTGGACGCCCGGGCCCGCGAGCGGGGCGACCCGGCGCTGATCGACCACGCCTTCATCGCCGAGCACACGCAGGGATTCGACGGCTTCGTGGCCTGGCTCGACGGCCTGGCGTGGGAGGACCTGTGCGCCGAGTCGGCGCTGCCACGCGCGGCGTTGGAGGAGGTCGCCACCGTCGTCTCGCGCGCACGTGCCGCCATCGTGGTCTACGGCATGGGGCTCACGCAGCACCGGCGTGGCGTCGAGAACGTGCAGATGCTGACGAACCTGCTGCTCATGGGCGGCCACATCGGCCGGCGCGGCGCCGGCATCTGCCCGGTGCGCGGCCATTCCAACGTGCAGGGCCAGCGCACTGTCGGCATCAGCGAGAAGCCCGAGCTGGTGCCGCTGGACCGGCTGCAGGCGCTCTACGGTTTCGAGCCGCCGCGGCACAAGGGCCGCGCCACGGTCGAGACCTGCGAGGGAGTGCTGGACGGCAGCGTGCGCGCCTTCGTCGGGCTGGGCGGCAACTTCCTGCGGGCTGTGCCCGACACCGACCGCATCGAGCCGGCCTGGGAACGGCTCGCGCTCACGGTGCATGTGGCGACCAAGCTCAACCACACCCACCTGGTGCCCGGCCGCGAAGCGTGGCTGCTGCCCTGCCTGGGCCGCATCGAGAAGGACCGCCAGGACGGGGTCGAGCAGGTGGTGTCGGTCGAGGATTCGAGCGGCTTCATCCATGCCTCGCACGGCGTGGCCGAGCCGGCCGCGCCGGCGCTGCGTTCGGAGGTGGCCATCGTGGCCGGCATCGCGCTGGCCACGCTGGCACCCAACCCGCGCGTGCCCTGGCAGGACTGGACGCGCGACTATGCCCGGGTGCGCGAGGCCATCGAAGCCACCTGGCCCGAGGTGTTCGCCGACTTCAACGCGCGCTTCGAGCAGCCCGGCGGCTTCGCCAAGCCCAATGCCGCGCGCGAGCGGCACTGGAAGACCGAAAGCGGCAAGGCGCAGTTCAAGCCGCCGGAAGGGCTGGCCGCCGACCCGGACCTGCCGGAGGAAGGGCCGGACGTGCTGCGCCTCATGACGATGCGCAGCGACGACCAGTTCAACACCACCATCTACAGCCTGGACGACCGCTTCCGCGGCATCGTCGGCACGCGCCAGGTGCTGCTGCTGCACCCGCACGACATCGAGCGCCTGGGCTTCGAGCCCGAGGCGCTGGTGGACGCCCACGCCGCCACCGGCGACGGCGTGGCGCGCACGGTGCGGGCGCTGCGGCTGGTGGCCTACGACATCCCGCGCGGTTGCGCCGCCGGCTACTTCCCCGAATGCAACCCGCTGCTGCCGCTGTGGCACCGCGCGGCGCGCAGCCATGTGCCCGCGGCCAAGTGGATTCCCGTCCGCCTGCAGGCCCACGTCCCCTCACCCTCACCCCCACCCACGTCTGAAGGATTACGCCCATGACCGCCTCCGCGCATTCCCTGTCCGCGCATGCCGTGCACCCGCTCGTCTACGACCCGGCCTTCGAGCGGCCGGAGGACGACGAGGCCGAGACCGCGCAGGACCTGGTCGACACCATGCTTCAGATCAGCCGCAAGGTGCAGGCCGACGAAGGCCATGCCTACCGCAGCGTGCATGCCAAGGGGCACGGCATCCTGCGCGCGCAGTTGCAGGTGCTGGACGGCCTGCCGGCGGCTTACGCCCAGGGCGTCTTCGCCCAGCCCCACGACTACCCGGTCGTGATGCGCTTCTCCACGCCGCCGGGGGATCTGCTGGACGACCGCGTCTCGACGCCGCGCGCGGTGGCGTTCAAGCTGGTCGGCGTGCAGGGGCCGCGCCTCCCCGGCGCGCAGGGGCAGGCCACGCAGGATTTCCTGATGGCCAACGGGCCCGCCTTCAGCGCCCCGACGGGAAAGAAATTCCTTGCCAACCTCAAGCTGCTCGCGGCCACGACCGACCGCGCCGACGGCGCCAAGCGCGTGCTCTCGGCCGCCCTGCGCGGTGTCGAGTCGCTGGTCGAGAAAGTGGGCGGCGAGAGCGCCACGCTCAAGACCTTGGGCGGCCATCCGCTCACGCACATCCTGGGCGAAAGCTTCTTCACGCAGGTGCCGCTGCTCTACGGGCCCTACATGGCCAAGCTCTCGCTGGTGCCGGTGTCGCCCGAACTCACCGCGCTCACCGACCGCAAGCTCGACATGGACGACCGGCCCGATGCGCTGCGCGAAGCGGTGGTCTCGCACTTCCGCACGCACGGCGGCCGCTGGGACCTGCGCGTGCAGCTGTGCGTGGACCTCGAGTCCATGCCGATCGAGGACGCGTCGGTGCCCTGGCCCGAGGACCGCAGCCCCTACGTGACCGTTGCGCGCCTGAGCGCCGCGCCCCAGGACGCCTGGAGCGACGCGCGCGTGGCGGCCGTGAACGACGGCATGTCCTTCTCGCCCTGGCACGCGGTGCAGGCGCACCGGCCGCTGGGCTCGGTCATGCGGCTGCGGCAGGCGGCCTACGAGGCGGCGGCGCGCTTTCGCGGCAGCAGCAATGCGACGCCCGTGCGCGAGCCGGAGCAGCTCGATGACTTTCCCGATTGAGCGCGCTCAACGCCCCGGCAGCGGCAGCGCGGTCTTGTAGCGCACCTGCTTGAGCGCGAAGCTGGATCGGATCTTCTCGATGCCTGGCGTGGGCGTGAGTTGCTCGAGGATGAATTTCTCCAGCGCCGCCATGTCGGCCACCGCGATGCGGATCAGGTAGTCGCTGTCGCCGGTCATGAGGTAGCACTCCATCACCTCGTCGTGCTCGGCGATGCGGCGCTCGAAGTCGGCCAGCGATTCCTTGCTCTGGGTCTTCAGGCTGATCGAGATGAACACGTTCAGCCCGAGCCCGAGCGCCGGTGCGCTGCACAGCGCCACGTACCGGTCGATCACGCCGGCCGCCTCCAGCGCCTTCACGCGGGCCAGGCAGGGCGACGGCGAGAGGTGCACGCGTCGGGCCAGCTCCACGTTCGACAGCGCGCCGTCGCGCTGCAGTTCGTCGAGGATGCGGAGGTCGATGGTGTCGAGTTGCATGAAATGCTGCCGTGGCGGTGTCCTGCGGCAGTTTATGCCTTGAGCGCGGCACGCTACGGCGCATTTCGACACCCCATTTCGCCACCATCGGCCTAGAGTGCCCAAGCATGAACGCCCCGATCTCCGCCGACCAGATGCGCGCCCTGCTGCAAGGCGCCCCCGATGCCACCGATCCCGACCCGGCCGAGACGGCCGAATGGCGCGACGCTTTCCTGGCGCTGGTGCAGTCGCAGGGCCCGGCGCGTGCGCGGCAGGTGCTCGACGAACTGGCCCGCCTCGCACGGCGCGAGCGCATCGGCTGGCAGCCCGCGCTGGCCACGCCGTACGTCAACACGATCGCGGTCGACGAACAGCCGGCCTTCCCGGGCGACCTGGCGATCGAGGAGCGGCTGGCGTCGCTGATGCGCTGGAACGCGCTGGCGATGGTGGTGCGGGCCAACCAGGCGTACGGCGAGCTGGGCGGCCACATCGCGAGTTACGCGAGCGCCGCGGACCTCTTCGAGACCGGCTTCAACCATTTCTTCCATGCACGCAGCGGCCACCACGGCGGTGACCTGGTGTTTTTCCAGCCGCATTCGGCGCCGGGCGTGTACGCCCGCGCCTTCCTCGAGGGCCGGCTGAACGAGAACGACCTGCTGCACTACCGGCAGGAGCTGGCGGCGTCCGCCCAGGGCGTGCAGGGCCTGTCGAGCTACCCGCATCCCTACCTGATGCCGGACTTCTGGCAGTTCCCGACCGGCTCGATGGGCATCGGCCCGATCAGCTCGATCTACCACGCGCGCTTCATGCGCTACCTCACGCACCGCGGGCTGCTCGACTGCGCCGGGCGCAAGGTGTGGGGCGTCTTCGGCGACGGCGAGATGGACGAGCCCGAATCGATGAGCGCGCTCACGCTGGCCGCGCGCGAGAGGCTCGACAACCTGGTGTGGGTGGTCAACTGCAACCTGCAGCGCCTGGACGGCCCGGTGCGCGGCAACGGCCGCATCATCGACGAGCTGGAACAGCTCTTCTCGGGCGCGGGCTGGAAGGTCATCAAGCTCGTGTGGGGCAGCGACTGGGACGGCCTCTTCGCGCGCGACACGGCCGGCGCGCTGGCGCGTGCCTTCGCCCACACCGTCGACGGCCAGATGCAGACCTTCGCCGCCAAGGACGGCCGCTTCAACCGCGACAACTTCTTCGGCCAGGACCCGGAGCTCGCGCGCCTCGCGCAGGGCATGACCGACGAGCAGATCGACCGCCTCAAGCGCGGCGGGCACGACCTGGTGAAGATCCACGCCGCGTATGCCGCCGCGGCAGCGCACACCGGCCAGCCGGTGGTCATCCTCGCCCACACCAAGAAGGGCTACGGCATGGGCACGGCCGGCCAGGGCAAGATGACCACGCACTCGCAGAAGAAGCTCGACGAGAGCGACCTCATCGAGTTCCGCAACCGCTTCAACCTGCCCCTCACCGACGAGCAGGCCACGTCGCTGGCCTTCCACAAGCCGGCCGAGGACAGCGCCGAGATGCGCTACCTGCGCGAGCGGCGCCAGGCGCTGGGCGGTGCGCTGCCGCGGCGCGAGACGGCCTGCGAGGTGGTGCCCGTGCCGCCGCTCGCGAGCTATGCCAGGTTCGCCACCGAGGCCGCCGGCAAGGAGATGAGCACCACCATGGCCTTCGTGCGCCTGCTGGGCCAGCTGCTCAAGGACCGCGACCTCGGCCCGCGCATCGTGCCCATCGTGGCCGACGAGGCGCGCACCTTCGGCATGGCCAACCTGTTCAAGCAGGTCGGCATCTACTCCAGCGTCGGCCAGCGTTACGCGCCGGAGGACATCGGCTCGGTGCTGAGCTACCGCGAGGCCACCGACGGGCAAATCCTCGAGGAGGGCATCAGCGAGGCCGGCGCCATCGCCAGCTGGACGGCCGCCGCGACGAGCTACAGCGTCCACGGCCTGGCGATGCTGCCCTTCTACATCTACTACTCGATGTTCGGCTTCCAGCGCGTGGGCGACGCCATCTGGGCCGCGGCCGACCAGCGTGCGCGCGGCTTCCTGCTGGGCGCCACCTCGGGCCGCACCACGCTCGGCGGCGAGGGCCTGCAGCACCAGGACGGCAGCAGCCACCTGGTGGCCGCGACCATTCCCAACTGCAAGGCCTGGGACCCGGCCTTCGCGGGCGAGATGGCCGTCATCGTCGATGCGGGCATGCGCGAGATGCTGGTGGCGCAGCAGGACGTCTTCCACTACATCACGCTGATGAACGAGAACTACGCGCAGCCCGACGTGCCGGCCGCGGTGCATGCGGACCTGCTGCGTGGTTGCTACCGTTTCGAGGGCTGGTCGAGCGCGCCCGGCGCACGCCAGGGCACGGTCTCCACCGGAAGGAAGGTCACGCTCATGGGCTCGGGCGCCATCCTCACCGAGGTGGTGAAGGCCGCACGTCAGCTGGCCGACGAAGGCATCGACGCCACCGTGTTCAGCGTCACCAGCTGGAGCGAACTCGCGCGCGACGGCCGGGCCTGCGAGGCGCGCGCGCTGGCGGGCGAGCCCGACGCCGGCACGCCCTTCGTGGCGCAGCAGCTCGCGCGCAGCGAAGGCCCCGTCATCGCCGCCACCGACTACGTGCGCGCCGTGCCCGAGAGCGTGCGCGCCTTCGTGCCCGAAGGCCGTCGCTACCTCACGCTCGGCACCGACGGCTTCGGGCGCAGCGACACCCGCGCCGAACTGCGCCGCTTCTTCGGCGTCGATGCGGCGGCGATCGTGCGGGCGGTGACGCACGCGCTGGGCTGAGCGGTGCGCTGCGCCGCACTGGGCGGCGCCACGGCTCCCCAAGGACGTCAAAGCGACGACCTGGCAGCTACAAAATTTGTAGCTGTCACCGCAGTCGCGGCGGTCGCTGCGACTCGATTTGTCTTGAAAGTCCGCCGGTGCCGGGGCACAGTTCGCGCCTGCCCCGAGAATGCCTGCCTCGCCATGAGCAATGAAGCCAAAGCCCGCCAACAGATCGACGGCAAGCTCGCCGCCGCGGGCTGGCTGGTGTAGGACATGAAGAACGCCACCATCCTCACCTTCGTGGAAGACCAGACGGCGCGCTATGCCGGCAGCACTCTCCCGGAACTGCCGATGGCCTTGCCACCCGTGCGTGAGCAGGACGAAGTCGTGGGAGCGGTGCACTTCGCTGTTCGAGCTGGTGTCGATCAGGATGCCCCGATCGGCCTTTCTCTTGGCCGATCCGCTGCCCAACGCCAATGCATCCTTCGCGCGGCCTTCTCCGGCCAGGTGGTTCCGCAGGACCCCAATGACCAGCCAACCAGCATGTTGCTGAACCGCCTCCGCGCCAGGCGCGCCGCGGCCGGCGAGGGGCCTGTCCGCCGACCCAGCAAGCCACGCGCTGCGGCCCAGGCGCCGGCATGAGCAAGCCGTCGCACTACGCGGGCCTGCTGGCCGAGGTCAAGCAGCACATCCAGGCGGCCCAGTCGCGCGCCGCCCTGGCCGTCAACCGCGAGCTGATCCGCCTGTACTGGCAGATCGGCGGCCTGCTCGATGCGCGGCAGGCGCAGGAGGGTTGGGGCGCGGGTGTGATCCCGCGGCTTGCGCGCGACATCCGCAACGAACTGCCCGAGGTGAAGGGCTTTTCCGAACGCAACATCGACCGCATGCTGGCCTTTGCGCGGGCCTATCCGCGGCCGGTCGAGTTTTCGCCACAGCCTGTGGCGAAATTGCCGGCACCACGAAAAGCGCCACAGGCTGTGGCGAAAACGGCTGCCGAGGCCGACAGCCTGCTCTGGCAGATCCCCTGGGGCCACCACGCCCTGATGCTGGAGAAGCTCGCCACGGCGCAACTGCGCCGCTGGTACATGGCGCAGACCGTGGCGCAGGGTTGGAGCCGCAGCACGCTGGCGCTGCAGATCAGCGCACAGGCCCATGCGCGCCAGGGCCGGGCGGTCAGCAACTTCGCCGACCGCCTGCCGGCGCCGCAATCCGACCTGGTGCGGCAGGCGTTGAAGGATCCCTATGTCTTCGACTTTTTGACGCTGGAGCCGGACTTCCACGAGCGCGAGCTCGAAACCGGGCTGGTGCGGCATGTGGAGAAATTTCTGCTCGAACTGGGGCAGGGCTTCAGCTTCGTCGGCCGGCAGTACCGCCTGGCGGTGGGCGACAGCGAGTTCTACATCGACCTGCTTTTCTATCACCTCAAGCTGCGCTGCTTCGTGGTGATCGAGCTCAAGCGCGGTGACTTCAAGCCCGAGTACGCGGGCAAGCTCAACTTCTACTGCAACGTGGTCGACGACACGCTGCGCCACCCGCAGGACGCGCCCACCATCGGCCTGATGCTGTGCCAACGCAAGGACCAGGTGCTGGCCGAGTACGCGCTGCGCGGCATCGACAAGCCCTGCCGGCTACGAACTGACGCGCGCCCTGCCGCCCACGCTGGAAAGTGCGCTGCCCAGCATCGAGACGCTGGAGGCCGAACTGGCCAGGGCGCCCGATCCCGAACCCGACACCCCATGAATGCTTCGTCCCTCGGCCAGAAGATCTGGAAGCTCTGCCACTCCCTGCGCGACGACGGCGCCGGCCGACGGCAAGGTGCCCACCCAAGGCGTGTGGATCGACGACTTGCGCACCAACAAGCACTTCACGCTGAAGACGCGGCTGCTGTCGCCACGTCCACCCAGACGGTGTGGCCTTGGGCGCGGAATGTGCTGGCCACCGTGGACCTTTCACCCGGAGCCTTCCCATGAGCATGGGCAAACCCATGGCCCGCTACGCCGCTGCCAAGCGCGTGGGCGATTTCGTTTTCATGAGCGGCGTCGTCGCCGTCGACCCGGCCACGCGCCGCGCCGTGTCCAGCTTCGAGGAGTTGCCCGAGGCCGCGCAGGCGCCGCTGCGCGGCCTGGGCTATGCCACGGGGCAGATGTCGGTCGATGTGTTCGAGGCGCCGATCGTTGCGCAGAGCTGGTTCGTGCTCGAGCGCATCCGCCAGATCGCGGCCGAGCACGGCGGCACGATGGACGACGTGGTCAAGCTGGTGCAGTACTTCACGCACCTGCCGCACTATGCCTTCTTCAACCGCGTGCGCGGCCTGTTCTACCTCGGCGAGCCGCCGGTCAGCACGGTGGTCGAGGTGAACCGCTTCCTGCCGGGGGACGGCGTGCTGGTGGAGGTCGAGGCGACGATGTACCTGCCGCGCCAGGGCTGATGAGAGAACGCAAAGTTCGGTCGGCCTTCAGCGCCCCGCCACACGGGCAATGCGGCCGAATCCGTCACGCCGTGGCGCTCTCACCCGACCGTTCGGGCTGAGCCTGTCGAAGCCCAGCCCTGTGCCTCACACCGGCATCGGCAACCCGGCCAGCAGCTTGTCCAAGGTCACCGGGTAGTGCCGCACCCGCACGCCGGTCGCGTTGTAGACCGCGTTGGCCACCGCCGCGGCCACGCCGCAGATGCCCAGCTCGCCCACGCCCTTGGCCTTCATCGGCGAGGAGATCGGATCGGTCTCGTCCAGGAACACAACGTCCTGGTGCGGGATGTCGGCATGCACCGGCACCTCGTAGCCGGCCAGGTCGTGGTTGACGAAGAAGCCGCGGCGCTTGTCGATCGCCAGTTCCTCCATCAGCGCCGCGCCCACGCCCATGGTCATGGCGCCGATCACCTGGCTGCGCGCCGAGGTCGGGTTGAGGATGCGGCCTGCCGCGCACACGGCCAGCATGCGTCGCACGCGGATCTCCGCGGTGGCCGGGTCCACGCGCACCTCGACGAAGTGCGCGCCGAAGGTGGACTGCTGGTACTTCTTGTCGAGGTCGCCGTACTCGATGTGGTCCTCGGCCACCAGCTCGCCGTCGCCGGCCGCCTGCGCGAGCGGCAGTGCGCGCCCACCGCCGCGCACGCGGCCTTCCGCGAAGGTGGCCTCGGCCGGGTCCATGCCCAGCTTGCGGGCGACGGCCTCGCGCAGCTTCATGCAGGCGGCGTACACGCCGGAGGTCGAGTTGTTGGCACCCCATTGGCCGCCCGAACCGCAGGAAGCCGGCAGCGTCGAGTCGCCCAGCCGCACGTTCACGCGGTCCAGGCCCACGCCCATCATCTCGGCCGCGGTCTGCGCAATGATGGTGTAGCTGCCGGTGCCGATGTCGGTCATGTCGGTCTCGACCGTGACGATGCCGTCGCGGCCCAGCCGCACGCGCGCGCCCGACTTGGTGAGCATGTTGTTGCGAAAGGCCGCCGCCATGCCCAGCCCGACCAGCCAGCGGCCGTCGCGCACCTGCGCGGGCCGGGCATTGCGCCGGCTCCACCCGAAGCGCTCGGCGCCGATGCGCAGGCAGTCGACGAGCCGGCGCTGCGAAAAGGCGCGCTGCGGTTTTTCAGGGTCGACCTGCGTGTCGTTGCGGATGCGGAACTCCACCGGATCGAGGCCGAGCTTCTCGGCCATCTCGTCCATGGCGATCTCCAGCGCCATCATCCCCGGCGCCTCGCCCGGCGCGCGCATGGCGTTGCCCTCGGGCAGGTGCAGCACCGCCAGGCGCATGGCGGTCATGCGGTTGGGGGCGGCGTAGAGCAGGCGCGTCTGTCCCACCGCGGTCTCGGGCTGGCCCTCGGGCTGATCGCCCGACCAGCTCTCGTGCCCGATGGCGGTGAGCCGTCCGTCCGCGGTCGCGCCCAGGCGGATGCGTTGAATCGTCGCAGGCCGGTGCGTGGTGTTGTTGCCGATCAGCGGCCGCTGCAGCGCCACCTTGACGGGGCGGCCCGCGGCGCGCGCGCCCAGCGCGGCCAGCAGGGCGTCGGCCCGCACGAAGAGCTTGCCGCCGAAGCCGCCGCCGATGAAGGGCGAGACCAGCCGGACCTTGTCTTTCGCGATGCCCAGCGTCTTGGCCAGGTCGCCGGTGCACCAGTCGATCATCTGGTTGGAGGTCCAGACCGTGAGGCGGTCCCCCTGCCAGGCGGCGATGGAGGCATGCGGCTCCATCATGGCGTGGCTGTGGTCGGGTGTTTCGTAGGTGGCGTCGAGCTTGACCGGCGCGGACGCGAAGGCGCCCGCGAAGTCGCCCACGGCGGTCTGCGGCGGGCCGCCGTCGGGGCCGGGCTTGGCCAGCGGCGCGCCGTCCTTCACGGCGGCGAGGTCAAAGGCGCCGGGGGCGGCTTCGTAGCGCACGCGGATGCGCTGCGCGGCGTCGCGGGCCCGCTCGAAGGTGTCGGCCACCACGACGGCGATGGCCTGGTGGTAGTGCGCGACCTCCGGACCGCCCAGCAGCGGTGCGGTGTTGTACTGGCCCTTGTCGAGCTTGCCGGCGTTCTCGGCCGTCACGACGGCCAGCACGCCGGGCGCGGAGCGCGCGGCCGACAGGTCCATCGACACGATGCGGCCCTTGGCGATGCCGGCCCCCAGCACGTACCCGTAGGCGGGTGCGGTGGGCGTCTCGCGCTGCTCGTAGGCATAGCGCGCGGTGCCGGTGGTCTTGCGCGGGCCGTCGATGCGCGGGGTGGGCCGGCCGACGACCTGCAACTGGTCGATCGGGTTGGTGGTGGCGGGGCTGTCGAACTTCATGCGCGTGCCTTTGCTTCCGCCAGCGTGGCGGCCAGGGTGCGTTCGGCCAGTGTGAGCTTGAACGCGTTGTCGGGAGCGGGCCGGGCGCCGGCGAAGAGGGCGGCGGTGGCGGCGCGCAGGTCGGTCGCGAGTGCGGGCTCGGCGGCCTCCACCCGCCAGGGCTTGTGCGCCAGGCCGCCGAAGGCCACGCGCGCGCGGCCATCGCGCTGCACGATCGCGGCGACCGACACCAGCGCGAAGGCGTAGGAGGCGCGGTCGCGCACCTTGCGGTAGATCTGCACGCCACCCACCGGTGTGGGCAGCGTCACGGCGGTGATCAGCTCGCCGGGCTTCAGGGCCGTCTCGACCTCGGGCGTGTTGCCGGGCAGGCGGTGGAAGTCCGCGATCGGGATGCGGCGGCGTTCGCCGCTGGCATGGACCGTCTCCACGGTGGCGTCGAGCGCGCGCATCGCCACCGCCATGTCGCTCGGGTGGGTGGCGATGCAGGCTTCGCTGCCGCCGATGACCGCCAACTGCCGCGCCACCCCGCCGATGGCCGAGCAGCCGCTGCCCGGCTGGCGCTTGTTGCAGGGCTGGGCCGTGTCGTAGAAGTAGGGGCAGCGGGTGCGCTGCAGCAGGTTGCCGGCCGTGGTGGCCTTGTTGCGCAGCTGGCCCGAGGCGCCGGCCAGCAGGGCGCGCGAGAGCACACCGTAGTCGCGCCGCACGCGGGCGTCGGCCGCCAGGTCGGTGTTGCGCACCAGCGCCCCGATGCGCAGGCCGCCGTCCGCCGCGGGCTCGATGCGGTCCAGGCCCAGCGCGTTCACGTCGACCAGGTGGGTGGGCGCCTCGATCTGCAGCTTCATCAGGTCGAGCAGGTTGGTGCCGCCGGCGATGAACTTGGCGCCGGGGCGCTGCGCCACCGCGGCTGCGGCGGCCTCGGGCGTGGCGGCCCGTTCGTAGCTGAAGGCCTTCATGTCCGGCCTCCCGGCGCCTGCGCCACCTCGGTGATCGCGTCGACGATGTTCGAGTACGCGCCGCAGCGGCAGATGTTGCCGCTCATGCGCTCGCGCAGCTCATCGGCCGACAGCAGCGGCTGCGTGGTGATGTCGCCGCTCACGTGGCTGGGCACGCCGCGGCGCAGTTCGTCCAGCGCGCCGACGGCCGAGCAGATCTGCCCGGGTGTGCAGTAGCCGCACTGGTAGCCGTCGTGCTTGACGAACGCGGCCTGCAGCGGGTGCATGCGGGTGGGCGTGCCCAGGCCTTCGATCGTCGTCACCTGGGCCCCTTCGTGCATCACGGCCAGCGTGAGGCAGGCATTGATGCGGCGGCCGTCGACCAGCACCGTGCAGGCGCCGCACTGGCCGTGATCGCAGCCCTTCTTGGTGCCGCCGAGCTGCAGGTGCTCGCGCAAGGCGTCGAGCAGGGTGGTGCGGGTGTCCAGCTCCAGGCGCTGCGCCTGGCCGTTGACGGTGAGGGTCACCGCCTGGGTCACGCCGCCCTCGGGCGCGGGACCGGACGAAACGGGGCCGGTGCCGGTGCCCGAGGCCGCGCAGCCGGGCAGCGCCACGCCGGCAGCGCCGGCGCTGCCGGCCAGCAGCACTTCGCGCCGGGACAGCGCCGGCGACCATTGGCAGAAAGTCATTGTGGGTTCTCCGTGGGGAACCCTGACGTTGCACGTGAGCCGCCGAGCGCCTTGCGGGACGGCGCCCACGTCGGATGTGGGCGGCTGGCTTTCGCGGCCGATGCGCGGCCGGCGCCCTCAGCGCCGCACGACGTAGCGCGTCACCACCGGCGGCACGTCGCCGATGTGGAAGGCCAGGCGCCGCTCGCGCATGGCCATGTCGGTGGCCGTGGCGCGGCTGAAGCGGCGCAGGTGCTCGGTCCACGACTCGTCGACGATCTCCTCGACGTAGCGCTCGGGCTGGCCCACGTCGTGCAGCAGTTCCCAGCCGACGGCGCCCTGGCTCAGGCGCACGCGGCGCGTCTGCTGCATCAGCAGGTGGAAGGCGGCGGCGCGCGCCGGGTCGATGATGTATTCGACCGTGACCACCACGCGGCCACTTTCCTCGGGCGGCTCCGGCGGCGGGCCGGCGGCCCAGCCGGCCTGCGCGGGGCTGAGGTCGTCCTCGTCGGCATGGTCGGTCACGAAACGCAGGGCCACCAGCATGACCAGCGTGCCGCTCGCGGCGGCGATCAGCAGGCTGATGCGCAGCGAGCTCGCGGCTGCCACGTTGCCCCACAGCGCGGCGCCGAAGGCGCTGGCGCCCATGATGGCCATCTGGTAGGTGGCCATGCCGCGCGCGCGCACCCAGTCGGGCAGGGCGAGCTGGGCCGACACCGACAGCGAGTTGGCCACCGTGATCCAGGCGGCGCCACCGAAGAACATGGCGGGCACCGCGACCCAGGTGTTGGGCGCCACCGCCATCACGGCCGTGGCCGCCGACTGCAGGGCCGTGCCGCGCAGCACCAGCTGGTCGCGTCCCAGGGCCTGGCGCAGGCGCGGCAGGAACAGCACCGCCACGATCGCGCCCGCGCCCATCGAGGCCAGCAGCACCGTGAAGGTGCCGGCGTCGCCGCCCTGCAGGCCGCGCGCCAGCAGCGGCAACAGCGCCAGCAGCGCGGTGGAGTGCAGGAAGAAGATCGCGATGCGCGTGAGCACCGCACGCATGCGGGCCGACTGGCGCACGAACTGCACGCCCACCCGCATCGCACTGATCAGGCGTTCGCGGCCCAGCGGGTTGGGCGTGTGCTCGCGCCGCCAGCGCAGCACCACGAAGCCCGAGGCCACCGACAGCACCGCGTTGAGCGCGAACACCCACACGCTGCCGGCGCTGGCGATCAGCACGCCGGCCGTGAGCGGGCCGATGATGCGCGAGGCGTTCATCGCGATGCCGTTCAGGCCCAGCGCCGCCGGCAGCAGCGGCCGCGTCACCAGCTCGGGCACGATGGCCGAGAACACCGGCCAGCGCAGCGCCAGCCCGATGCCGTTGGCAAAGGTCAGCGCCAGCAGCAGCGGCGCGTTCATCCAGCCCATGGCGATCGCCACGCACAGCACGATCGCCGTGCCGGCCAGCCAGAACTGCGTGGCCACCAGCCAGCGCCGCCGGTCCAGGATGTCGGCCAGCGCGCCGCTGGGCAGGCCCAGCAGGAACACCGGCAGCGTGGAGGCCGACTGCACCAGCGCCACCCACACCGGCGAGGAGGTGAGCGTCGTCATCATCCATGCCGCCGCCACGTCGTTCATCCACATGCAGATGTTGGCGATCAGCCAGGTGCTCCACAGCATGCGGAACACCGGCAGCTTCAGCGGCTCCAGCGCCGCCAGCTTGGGCGGCCGGGGCTTCAGGGGCGGGAGGGGGGATTCTTCGGGGTCGATGGGGGGCATGGGGCCCGGTGATTGTGGCGTGCCGGCGGTCGGGGCGTGCCGCTGGCAAAGCTGTGCGATCGAATTTGTCGCTGGTTCAGCAGTGCGATCGGCGCTTGCTGCAGGCCGTACGCCGGCGCTTCACCACGGCCCGCGAGGATCCACCCTTATCAACCCTTCTGAGGCTCGCCGCGGCCGGTCACGGCCTGGAGCTCCTCGATCCGCTCCGAGGCTTGCGCCTTGGTCAGCGTGTCGTCGAACGCTTCCTTGGCCTCCTCCGACAGCGTCTTCAGGTAGGAGTGCTGGGCGCCGGTCATGGGCTCGTCGCCCGTGACCCACGTGCTGGGATCTTTTTCCATGTTGCTTTCGCGGGCATGGCTCTGGGTGGCTTTGTCGGTCATGGCTGATCTCCGGTTGATGATGTCGATAACTGTATGGACGTACAGTTTTCGCAACGTCGGACGACATGCCGACCCCCTGCATGACGCGGCGGGCAGACCGCGGCTATAGGCCCAGGCCTACCTGCCGACGGCTCGCGCTGCCGATGGCAACGGCGAAAGGCGACGCGACAGTGGGCGTCATGAGCCAGCCACCAAGCACCCACCGCGTCGAGGTAGGTGATGCGACACCACGCGCCGATGCGACCCGCAGCGAGATGCATGCAGGCGCCGCTGCAAGCGAGGCAGCCAGCGAGCACGAGCAAGTGCGGGCCCTCCTGGCCTCACAGCATGGCTTCTCGACCGAGGCGCTGAACGAACTGTCCCGCGCGCTGTCGGCCGGGGGCGGCGCGATGGCGCAGTTCAGCCATCCCGAGCTGGGGGGTTCGGGGCAGTGGATGCGCAATGGCATGGTGATGGTGGGCGACATGTTCAACCACCGCCTGGCCGGGCGCGTGGCGGCGGTCTGCGAAGCGCTGGCGCCCCTGGTGGGCGCAAGCCTGCCGCCCGTGGCGCAGCGCCGTCCCGACGTGGAAGGCCACCCGCCGTCGGCGGAGGAACAGTTCGGCCTTCCTGCGGCCAGCGGTTCGCAGAACGGGATGCGCTACGCGTGGTTCCCCGCGCACCGGCGGCTGGTGGTGGAAGGGCACGGCCGCCGCCGGGTCTTCGATACCGCCGACCACGCCATCCATGGCGTGGCCCAACAGCAGAGCGTGGACGGCACCATCACGTTCACCAGCCAGCACGGTCCGGTAGCCCTCGCTTCGTTGCGGGAGGTCGACGCGCCCGCCCACGGCACCCATGGGCATTCGCCGGAAGCGGGTCCAGGGGTCGCGGCGGACGAGAAGCGCGAGCGGTCGACGAGCGCCAGGCCCGCTGCGGCGGACCCGGGCGTCGTCGATGCCGAAGCTGCGAGCAGCGCTGCGCCGACGTCGCAGGCGCAGACCCTGGATCTGCTCTCCAAGCTTGCCGAACTGCACGCGCGCGGCGTGCTGACGGACCAGGAGTTCACGAGCAAGAAGGCCCAGCTGCTGGATCGCCTTTGATGAAGGAAACACCCATGGAGCCCATGAAGCCGCTGAAACCCATGACGCCGATGCAACCCATGAAACCGATGGAGCCCCTGCAAGCCGCAAAGGACGAGTGGTGGCCGGAAGGGCTGCACGCGCCGGCGAGCTCGGGCAGCCAGAACGGGATGCGCTATGCGTACTTCGCGGCCGAGCGACGCCTGGTGGTCGAGCGCGACGGCGCGGTGGCGCAGTACGACACGGGCGAGCATCGGATCGAGGGCGTCGCGCAGTCTGCCGGCGCCGATGGGCCGACGTTCAGCAGCCAGGACGGCGAAATCGCGCTGGATTCACTGAAGAAGGTCGCGTAGCCACCGCGGGTTCGTCAGGTGCGGGCGCGCGAGTCGCCCTTCACGGGGCCTTCACCCCTTAGGTGCGCCAGCGGCAGCGCCCGGCTGGCCTTCACCTCGCCGAGCGAGAAGCTGGTGTGCAGGTCCTTCACGTTCGGCAGGTTCATCAGGTGCTCGCGCGCGAAGCGCGAGAAGCCGTCCAGGTCCTGCGCCACGACCTGCAGTTCGAAGGTGCCGGTGCCGCTGATGTAGTGGCAGGCCACGACCTCGGGCATTTTGCGGATGGCCTCCTCGAGCTTGCGGGTGGCGTCGCCGGTGACGCGCTCGGTGTCCACGCGCACGAAGGCCAGCACGCCCAGGCCGATCTTGTGGCGGTCGATCTCGGCGTGGTAGCCCTTGATGAAGCCCGCGGCCTCGAGGGCGCGCACGCGCCGCCAGCAGGGCGCCGCCGACAGTCCCACACGCTGCGCCAGCTCGGCGTTGGTCAGCCGCGCGTCGGCCTGCAGTTCTTGCAGGATCGCCAGGTCGTACTTGTCTATTCTTTCCATATCACTCACCCCTGCGAAAGAAGCTTTCTTGAAGGGCCGAGTTTGAGGCATAGAAAGCAAACACCTGTCGGCGCGCCGGGCATACACTTTGCGAGCATCATGGCCGCGGGGCAAGTGTGTTCACCCGACCGCCTGAGCCCACCGACCACGCCACGCCCACAAGGCACAGCCACGGAGACAAACAGATGACGCCCCCACGCTCTTCACTGCGTGTAATCGCTGCCCCCCGAGGGGGCGCATGCCTCCCTAGAGGCGGCTCGTCGGGAGGCATGGCATGAACGCCCCCCTGCCGGAACACATCCGCAAGGCCCTCGAGACCGTCACCCTCGACGACAAATACTCCCTGGATTACGGCCGCGCCTTCATGAGCGGCGTGCAGGCGCTGGTCAAGCTGCCGATGCTGCAACGCCTGCGCGACGCGCAGCAGGGCAAGAACACGGCCGGCTTCGTGAGCGGCTACCGCGGCTCGCCGCTGGGCGGCTACGACCAGGCGCTGTGGAAGGCGAGCAAGTACCTCAAGGCGCAGAACATCGTCTTCCAGCCCGGCGTGAACGAGGAGCTCGCGGCCACGGCGCTGTGGGGCACCCAGATGATGGGCTTCGCGCCCCCGGGCAGCAACAAGTTCGACGGCGTCTTCGGCATCTGGTACGGCAAGGGCCCGGGCGTGGACCGCTGCTCCGACGTCTTCAAGCACGCCAACATGGCCGGCACCACGCCCTGGGGCGGCGTCATCGCCGTGGCGGGCGACGACCACATCTCCAAGAGCAGCACGGCGGCGCACCAGAGCGACCACATCTTCAAGGCCTGCGGCACGCCGGTGTTCTTCCCCACCAACGTGCAGGAGATCCTGGACCTGGGCATCCACGCCTTCGCGATGAGCCGCTTCTCGGGCGTGTGGTCGGGCATGAAGACGATCCAGGAGATCGTCGAATCCAGCGCCACGGCCATGATCGACCCCGAGCGCGTGGACATCGTCATCCCCACCGATTTCGAGATGCCGCCCGGCGGCCTGCACATCCGCTGGCCCGACGCGCCGCTGGAGCAGGAGGCGCGCCTCATGCACTACAAGTGGTACGCCGCGCTGGCCTACATCCGCGCCAACCGGCTCAACCACAACGTGATCGAAGGGCCCCATGACCGCTACGGCATCATGGCCAGCGGCAAGGCCTTCAACGACACCCGCCAGGCGCTGCTCGACCTGGGCCTGGACGACGCGGCCTGCCGGCAGCTGGGCATCCGGCTGCACAAGGTCAACGTGGTGTGGCCGCTGGAGGCGCAGCTCACGCGCGACTTCGCCACCGGCCTGCAGGAGATCCTGGTCGTCGAGGAGAAGCGCCAGGTCATCGAATACCAGCTCAAGGAAGAGCTCTACAACTGGCGCCCCGACGTGCGGCCCAACGTGCTGGGCAAGTTCAACGAGCTGGGCAACGACCACTCCGGCGGCGAATGGTCCATGCCCAACCCGACGGCCAACACGCTGCTGCGCGCCAATGCCGACCTGAACCCGGCGCTGATCGCCAAGGCGCTGGTGCAGCGGCTGAAGAAGACCGGCGTGCTCGGGTCCGGCGGCGCCGACCTGGTGGCCCGGGTCGAGGCGCAGATGGCCATCCTCGAGGCCAAGGAGCGCTCGATGCAGGTGCTGCAGGCCGACGGCGTGCAGGGCGCCGACCGGGTGCCATGGTTCTGCTCGGGCTGCCCGCACAACACCAGCACCGTGGTGCCCGAGGGTTCGCGTGCGATGGCCGGCATCGGCTGCCACTACATGGCCAACTGGATGGACCGCGCCACCTACGGCTTCACGCAGATGGGCGGCGAAGGCGTGCCGTGGGTGGGCCAGGCGCCGTTCTCGAACGAGCAGCACATCTTCGCCAACCTCGGCGACGGCACCTACTTCCACAGCGGCCTGCTGGCCATCCGCCAGAGCATCGCGGCGGGCGTCAACATTACCTACAAGGTGCTCTACAACGACGCCGTGGCCATGACCGGCGGCCAGCAGGTGGGCGAGCGGCCCGAGGGCCACTCGGTGCTGCAGATCGCCGAGAGCCTGCATGCCGAGGGCGCGAGGAAGGTGGTCATCGTCACCGACGAGCCGCAGAAGTACGAGGGTGTGCAGATCCCCGGCACTTACGGCGGCGAGAAGGTGCAGGTGCGCCACCGCGACCAGCTCGACGAGATCCAGCGCGAATTCCGCGAGATCGCCGGCACCACCGCCATCATCTACGACCAGACCTGCGCCACCGAGAAGCGCCGCCGCCGCAAGCGCGGCAAGGCCGTGGACCCGGCCGTGCGCGTGGTCATCAACGAGCTGGTGTGCGAAGGTTGCGGCGACTGCAGCGTGAAAAGCAACTGCATGAGCGTGGAGCCGCTGGAGACCGAGTTCGGCCGCAAGCGCACCATCAACCAGAGCACCTGCAACAAGGACGTGAGCTGCGTGAAGGGCTTCTGTCCCAGCTTCATCACGGTCGAAGGCGGGCAGCTCAAGAAGAAGGCCAAGGCCAGCAAGGCGGCGACGCCGGCCGAGATGGGCGAACTCCCCGAGCCGGCGCTGCCGCCGCTGCAGGGCGGCCAGGTGTGGGGCATCGTGGTGGCCGGCGTCGGCGGCACGGGCGTCATCACCATCGGCCAGCTGCTGGGGGTGGCGGCGCACATCGAGGGCAAGGGCATCGTCACGCAGGACGCGGCGGGCCTGGCGCAGAAGGGCGGCGCGACCTGGAGCCACGTGCTCATCGGCGATTCGCAGAACGACATCCGCACCACGCGCGTGGGCACGGCCGCGGCCGACCTGATCCTGGCCTGCGACCCGATCGTCACCGTCAACGCCGAGACCCTGGCGCGCATGCGCGAGGGCCGCACCCACGTGGCGCTGAACAGCCACAGTGCGCCCACGGCCAGCTTCGTGAAGAACGCCAACTGGCAGAACCCGCAGGACGCCTGCGCGGCGCAGATCGCCAAGGCCGTCGGCGAGGCGGGCCTGGGTGCGTTCGACGCCGATGCGGCCGCCACGCAGCTGATGGGCGACACGATCTTCGTGAACCCGATGATCCTGGGCTACGCCTGGCAGAAGGGCTGGATCCCGCTGGGCCACGAGTCGCTGATGCGCGCCATCGAGCTCAACGGCGTGGCGATCGATGCCAACAAGGCTGCCTTCGAATGGGGCCGCCAGGCCGCCCACCGGCCGGGCGAGATGGCCAAGCGGCTCAACCCCGGCCAGGTGATCGAATTCAAGAAGCGCGACACCGTGGAGTCGCTCGTGGCGCGGCGCGTGGAGTTCCTCACCGCCTACCAGAACGCGGCCTACGCCGAGCAGTACCGCGCTTTCGTGCAGAAGGTGCAGGACGCCGAGGCGCCGCTGGGCAAGACCACGCTGGCCGAGACGGTGGCGCGCTACCTGTTCAAGCTGATGGCCTACAAGGACGAGTACGAGGTCGCCCGCCTGCACAGCGACACCGCCTTCCTGGCCAAGGTCAACGGCATGTTCGAGGGCGACTTCACGCTCAATTACCACCTCGCGCCGCCGGCCACGGCGAAGAAGAACGCCAAGGGCGAACTGATCAAGAAGAAGTACGGCCCGTCGATGCTCACCGGCTTCAAGTTGCTGGCGAAGCTCAAGGGCCTGCGCGGCACGGCGCTCGACCCCTTCGGCCGCACCGAGGAACGGCGGACCGAGCGCGCGCTGATCGGCGAGTACCGCAGCACGATCGACGAGCTGCTGCGCGGCCTCGCGGCCGGGAACCACGCGCTGGCGCTGGAGATCGCGGCCCTGCCGGAGCAGATCCGCGGCTATGGCCATGTGAAGGAGCGCAACCTGGCAGCCGCCCGCATCCGCTGGAACGATCTGCTGGCGCGCTGGCGCTCGCCGCAGGGTGCGCAGCGGGCGGTGGCCTGAGGGCTTGCCGGCCGAGTCGGGCGCTGGCGCCCGATGGGGCCCCAGGGGCCGCGGCCGGGAAATGCCCATCGGCTGTGGGGCTGCAGGGGCCAATGCCCCCGTGGCGCCGGCCGGGAAAGGCCCGGGCGGCCGCGGGCCCGGCGCATACAATCCGCCGGTTGTGCGCTGCCCGCCGGGCGGCGCGTGCCGGCCGCGCCCTGCGGCCCCGGAGCTGCGGGCCGTGCCTGCGCTCCCATCCCTGACCTCCGCTGGAGACGCCCTTGTTCATTTCCACTGCTTTCGCCCAGACCGCCCCGGCCGCCTCCGGTGGCGGCGACATGATGTCTTCGCTCGCCAGCATGCTGCCGCTGCTGCTGATGTTCGTGGTGCTGTACTTCGTGATGATCCGCCCGCAGATGAAGCGCCAGAAGGAAGCCCGCGCCATGCTCGACGCGCTGGCCAAGGGCGACGAGGTCGCCACCGCCGGCGGCCTGCTGGGCCGCATCAGCGTGCTGGGCGACCAGTTCATCACGCTCGAGATCGCCAACGGCGTCGAGATCAAGGTGCAGCGCAGTGCGGTGGTGCAGGTGCTGCCCAAGGGTTCGTACAAATAAGGAAGTCGCCGCACGGACGCCCATGCCGGAGGCCGCCGCCACGCGAGTGGGGCCGGCCTCCGCGCCGTTGAGATCCGTGCGTTTTTCAGGGAATAAGCGCGATCATGAACCGTTACCCGGTCTGGAAGTACGCGATCATCGTGATCGTGCTGCTGTTGGGGCTCATCTACGCCCTGCCCAATTTCTTCGGCGAGGCGCCGGCCGTGCAGGTCTCGTCGGCCAAGTCGACCGTCAAGGTCGATGCGAGCACGCAGGCGCGCGTCGAGGAGGCCCTCAAGGCGGCCAACCTCACCCCTGACCTGCTGACGCTGGACGCCAGCTCGGTGCGTGCGCGCTTCGCCACGCCCGACGAGCAGCTCAAGGCACGCGACGTGCTCCAGCACGCGCTGGTGCCCGATGCGAGCGACCCGGGCTACACCGTGGCGCTCAACCTCGCCTCGCGTTCGCCGGCCTGGCTCACGGCGCTGCATGCCTTCCCCATGTACCTCGGCCTGGATCTGCGCGGTGGCGTGGACTTCGTGCTGCAGGTCGACATGAAGGGCGCGCTCGACAAGCGCGCCGAGACCTTCGCCAGCGACCTGCGCACGGCCTTCCGCGACAAGAACCTGCGCGGCAGTTCGGTCACCCGCAACGGCCAGGCGCTGGAAGCACGCTTTCGCGACGCCGCCGCCAAGGACGCGGCCAAGAACATCCTCACCGACCAGTTCGCCGACCTCACGGCGGTCGAGAGCCAGGAAGGCAGCGACTGGAAGCTGGCCATCACCATCAAGCCCGAGGCGGCGCGCCGCCTGCAGGACCAGGCGCTCAAGCAGAACATCACCACGCTGCACAACCGGATCAACGAGCTGGGCGTGGCCGAGCCCGTGATCCAGCAGCAGGGCCTGGACCGCATCGTGGTGCAGCTGCCCGGCGTGCAGGACACGGCCAAGGCCAAGGACATCCTGGGCCGCACCGCCACCCTGGAAATGCGCCTGGTCGACGAGAGCCCCGAGGGCCGCGCCGCGGCGCTCGGCAACGGGCCGGTGCCCTTCGGCTCCGAACGCTTCCCCACGCGCACCGGCCAGCCGGTGATCGTCAAGAAGCAGGTGCTGGCGACGGGCGAGAACCTCAGCGACGCCCAGGCCGGTTTCGACTCGCAGAAGCAGGAACCGGGCGTGACGCTCACCATGGACGCCAAGGGCGGCCGGGTGATGCGCGACGTCAGCCGCGAAAACCTGAACAAGGGCATGGCCATCATCCTGTTCGAGAAGGGCAAGGGCGAGGCGATCTCGGTGGCCACCATCCGCGGTGAGCTGGGCACGCGCTTCTCGATCTCGGGGGCCATGGGCATCACCGAGGCCAACGACCTGGCGCTGCTCCTGCGCGCCGGCTCGCTGGCCGCGCCGATGGAGATCATCCAGGAGCGCACCATCGGGCCGAGCCTGGGTGCCGACAACATCGACAAGGGCTTCAAGAGCGTGCTCTACGGCTTCGTGGCGATCATGGCGTTCATGTGCGTGTACTACGCGCTGTTCGGCGTGTTCTCGTCGATCGCGCTGGCCGTGAACCTGCTGCTGCTGGTGGCCATCCTGTCGCTGCTGCAGGCCACGCTCACGCTGCCGGGCATCGCGGCCATGGCGCTGGCCATCGGCGTGGCCATCGACTCGAACGTGCTGATCAACGAGCGCGTGCGCGAGGAGCTGCGCAACGGCGCCTCCCCGCAGGCCGCCATCCACGCGGGCTACGACCGCGCCTGGGGCACCATCCTGGACTCGAACGTGACCACGCTGATCGCCGGCATCGCGCTGCTGGCCTTCGGGTCGGGCCCGATCCGCGGCTTCGCGGTGGTGCACTGCATCGGCATCGTCACCTCGATGTTTTCGGCCGTGTTCTTCTCGCGCGGGCTGGTGAACTTCTGGTACGGCCGCAAGAAGAAGCTCAAGAGCGTGTCCATCGGCACGGTCTGGAAGCCCGCCACCGACACGGCCATCGCGGCCGACGCCAAGTAAGGAGCCCGCGATGGAGTTCTTCCGCATCCACAAGACCATTCCGTTCATGCGCCATGCGCTGGTGCTGAACGCGATCTCGATCATCACCTTCGCGCTGGCGGTCTTCTTCATCTTCCACCGCGGGCTGCACCTGTCGGTGGAGTTCACCGGCGGCACGGTGATGGAGGTCGCCTACGAGCAGCCGGTGGACGTGGGCAAGGTCCGCGAGACGGTCAGCAAGCTCGGCTATGCCGACGTGCTGGTGCAGAACTACGGTTCCTCGCGCGACGTGCAGATCCGCCTGCCGGTGCAGAAGGGCCAGACCTCGGCCCAGCAGAGCGCCCAGGTGATGGACGCCCTCAAGGCCGCCGACACCACCGCCACGCTGCGCGGCAACGAGTTCGTGGGCCCGCAGGTGGGCGAGGAGCTCACCACCAACGGCCTGAAGGCACTGGCCATGGTGGTGGTGGGCATCATGATCTACCTGGCCTTCCGCTTCGAATGGAAGTTCGCCCTGGCCACGGTGCTGGCCAACCTGCACGACGTGGTGATCATCCTGGGCTTCTTCGCCTTCTTCCAGTGGGAGTTCTCGCTCGCGGTTCTGGCGGCGGTGCTCGCGGTGCTGGGGTACTCGGTGAACGAATCGGTGGTGATCTTCGACCGGATCCGCGAGAACTTCCGGCGCTACCGCAAGATGACGACGGTCGAGATCATCGACAGCGCCATCACCGGAACGATCAGCCGCACCATCATCACCCACGGCTCCACCCAGCTGGTGGTGCTGTCGATGTTCTTCTTCGGCGGACCGACGCTGCACTACTTCGCACTGGCGCTCACCATCGGCATCTGCTTCGGCATCTACTCGTCCTGCTTCGTGGCCGCAGCCATCGCGATGTGGCTCGGCATCAAGCGCGAGGACCTGGTCAAGGGCAGCATCCACAAAAAGGATGACCCCAACGACCCGAACGCCGGGGCGGTCGTCTGAGCGCCGTTTCCATCCTGCAGGCCCGGCATTCGCCGGGCCTTTTTGCGTTCGGCCTCCGGGTCGGGGTGCTCGTTGACCGCACGCGGCAGGCTGTGGTGCTGTAACATTTTCTCCCACACAGACACAATCGTCATGAGCACCGCGTCCGCGTCCGAATCCGGCCATCAGCTCGCCCGCGAAACACGAGAGCGTTTCGTGCAGGCGACCGATGCCGCCATCGGCAGTGCCGCGCAGGCCGTGCGCGAGCGTCTGGTGGCACTGGCCAACGAAACCGGCACCGCGCGGGTGATGCAGGACCACCGCGACAACCTCGTGGCCTACCGGGGCGCGGAGTCGGGCTGGGTATCGCTGTCGCGGGCGCAATGGCGCAAGGCCATGGGCAGTGCCGGCATCTCCGCCGAGGGCGCTTCCAGCAGCGGCAGCTCGCTGCGCCTGGAGCTTGTCGGCGACGAGGTGGTCGAGAACAACATCCTGTCCTCGCGCTTGGCCCTGGCCATCCAGGACAAGGCCAACTTCGAACTCAACGACCTGCGCCTGCGCATCCAGTTCCTCGAAGGCAGCGACGAGCTGCGTGCGGGCGACGTGCTCAAACCCGAGGTCCTGGCCAAGCTGCTGGTCGATCAGTGGCTGGCCGCGGGCATGAGCCGCCAGCTCTGGGCCCAGGTGCAGAGCCTGCTGCACGCGCAGCTGGGCGAGGCGGCCGTCACGGCCTACAAGGAGGCGAACGCCTTCCTGATCGCCAAGGGCGTGATGCCCGAGATCGACCTCAAGCGCCTGGTGCGCAAGCCCGCCGGCGGGCCCTCGGGCCCGGCACCGCTGGGGGCGGGGTACCAACCCACGGCCGTGGCTTCGCAGCCGCAGGCCGCGTCCTGGCAGGGCGCGGGCGGCAGCGCCGCCGGCATTCCGCCGGGCATGGCCGGCTTCGCCCCGGCCGCGATCGGCGTACGGCCGTCCGGGCCGCTCGGCGCGCCGGGAAGCCTGGGCCAGGACACGCTGGTCGCGACCGGCATGTCGCCCTTCATGGCCGCGCGTCAGCGTGCGCAGGGCGTGATGGTCAGCTTGCGGCGCTTCGTCGGTGCGGTGACGGGCGGCGTTCCGGCAGGCGCCCCCCTGAGCAGCGCACCGGGCGGCGGCGGCGTCGCCGTGCCGGGCGGCTCTCCCGCGTTCATGGCGGCCATCGCCGACGCGGGCGCGGCCTACCAGGTCGGCAGTTCCGCCTACATGGTCGGCGTGGACGTGGGCGGCGACGGCGCAACGGCGGTGCAGCGCAGTGCGGCGGAACTGCGGCGCCGGTCCAACGAGCTCAAGCGTCAGGCGCCGACCACCGCCGACAAGGCCACGGTCGAGATCGTGGCCCTGATGTTCCAGGCCATCCTGGCCGAGGAGCGCATTCCCTTCTCGGCCCGCGTGTGGTTTGCCCGCCTGCAGATGCCGGTGCTGCGCGTGGCGATCGCCGAGCCGGAGTTCTTCGGCACCTTGCAGCACCCGGCGCGCATGCTGATCGACCGCATGGGCTCGGTGGTGATGGGCTTCGACGCCGCCGCCATCTCCGGCAGCGCGCTCGAGAACGAGATCCGCCGCGTGGTCCAGGTCATCGAGCAGTACCCCGAGACCGGGCAGCGCGTGTTCAAGCTGGTCTACGACGAGTTCGTGGCCTTCCTGAACAAGTACCTGACGCAGGGCGACGCGACCAAGAAGCTGATGAGCGTGGCGCAGCAGGTCGAGCAGAAGGAGACGATGGCGATCCAGTACACCATCGAGCTGCGCAAGATGCTCAACGACATGCCGGTGCGCGAGGAGATCCGCGAGTTCCTGTTCAAGGTCTGGGCCGAGGTGCTCGCGCTGGCGGCGCTCAAGTACGGCGGGCAGGACGAGCAGACCGTGATGCTCAAGCGCGTCGCCTCCGAACTGGTGTGGGCCGCGAGCGCCAAGCCCAACCGCACCGATCGGGCGCGCGTGATCCAGGAGCTGCCCAAGCTGCTGCAGCGCCTGCGCCAGGGCATGGAACTGCTGGGCGTGACCGGCGCGCCGCAGGAAGAGCAGATCAAGACGATCGGCAAGACCCTGTCCGACGCCTTCATGTCCAAGACCGCCGCGATCTCGCCGGCGCAGATCGAGGCCATGGCCTCGCACCTCACCAACCTCGAGGACTTCGTGGGCGACGGGGAGGGCGGCGCCGAGATGCCGATGGACGCCGCCAGCATCGAACTGCTGCTGGGCGTGGATGCCGCCTCGATCGAGGTGGTGCCCAACACCGGCACCAAGGTCACCGAGGACATGCTCACCTGGGCGCACGAACTGCAGGTGGGCAACTGGTTCATGCTCGACCACAACGGCCGCGCCAGCCAGGTCCAGTTCGTCTGGCGCAGCGAGCGCAAGCACCTGCACCTGTTCGCGGCCCCCGACGGCCGCAAGTTCCTCATCCAGGCGGGGCGCCTGGCGTCCTACCTGCAGGCCGGCCTGCTGGTGCCGGCCGAGGAAGAGACGCTGACCGCGCGCGCCACGCGCGAGGCCCTGGCCAAGCTCGACGCCAACCCGGAGCGCCTGCTCAACTGAGGGTGCGCCGCGGGGGCGCTCAGTGGGCCACGCGGTCGCGGGTGTCGTCGCACAGCTCGTCGAGCATCAGCGCATCGGGCTCGATGCCGGTGCTCCAGTGCACCATCAGCACGATGATCTTGAGCTCGTCGAGTGCCACCGGGTCGCCCGGCGCCGCCATGGCGCGGTCGATGACGATCTCGCGCAGCCGCGCCGGCAGCAGCCCGGCCGATTCGAGGAAGCTGATGAAGCCCAGGCACTCGGCGCCCAGGTGTTCCTGCTCGGCCGCGGAATAGACGCGCATGGTGTCCGGCGAGGCGGTGAAGCCGTCGTCCTCGGACATGTGCAGCGTGACCGTGGCGCTGCGGTCGTCCTCGTGGCGCGTCCACTGCAGGCCCTGCGTCGCGAAGCTCAGGCCGTCGAGCCACTGGAGCGCCTCGCGTATCTCGTCGGCATCGAAGCCGTTCGCGCTGAGCTTGCGGCCCAGCAGTTGCGGTTCGGGGCATGCGTCACCACGCCAGTAGTTTTCGTAGACGAAGACGAGCACTTCGAACATGACCCAATATAGCCCAGCACGACCGGAGCGGGCACGAACGTGGCGCATGCACCACGAAAGGCCCTTCAGCCGCGGGCCATTCGCTGGAACAGCCCGCCCGGCAAGCGCGCGACCTGCCCGTCGAGTTCGAGTTCGAGCAGTTCGACCTGCAGCTCGGCGGCACCCTTGCCCGTGCGGGCGCCGAGCGCATCGAGGCTCACCGGGTCGTGCCCCATCTGCGCGAGCAGGCCCTGGGGTTCGGCGTCGTCGTCGTCGTCCGTCGCGATCGCGGCGGCCCCGTCGGGCAGCGCGGCCCCGGGGTTCAGTTCCTCGAAGATGTCCTGCACCGACTCGACCAGCTTCGCGCCCTGGCGGATCAGCGCATGGCAGCCGCGCGACTGCGGCGAGTGGATCGAGCCGGGAATCGCGAACACCTCCTTGCCCTGTTCCACCGCCAGCCGCGCCGTGATGAGCGAGCCCGAGGCCAGGGCCGCCTCGACCACCAGCGTGCCGCGGGACATGGCCGCGATCAGGCGGTTGCGCTTGGGGAAGTTCTGGTTCAGCGGCGGCGTGCCGAGCGGGAACTCGCTGACGATCAGCCCGCGCTGCGCGATGCGGTGCGCGAGCTCGCGATGGCGCGCCGGGTACACGCGGTCCAGCCCGGTGCCCACCACGGCCACGGTGGCCAGCGCCATGTCCGGCGCCGCGCCGTCGAGCGCGCCGTCGTGCGCGGCGCCGTCGACGCCCAGCGCCAGGCCCGAGACCACCGTGAGCCCGCTGCCGGCGAGGCTGCGCGCGAACAGGCGCGCGTCGACCGCGCCCTGGGGCGTGGGGTTGCGGCTGCCGACGATCGCGATGGCGTGCCCGGCCAGCTCGGCGAGCGCCTGGTGCGGCCGGCCCATGACGTACAGCATGAGCGGCGGGTCGGCCGTCTGCAGCAGGTCGCCCGGGTAGGCGGCGTCGCCCAGCGTCACGATGGCACGGGCCATCGGCGCGCCATCGGCTTCGCGCAACCATTGCCAGGTGCGTGAGAGCGCGGCGTCGAAGTCGGCCGGCAGCACGCCCAGCGCCTTCGCCTGGGCCGCGCTGCAGACCTGCGTCAGTGCCGCCTGCGACTGCGCGAAGACGGCGTCGGGCAGGCCGAAAGCCGCCAGCAGCCGCCGCGCCGTGCCGTCGCCGACGCCCGGCGTCAGGGCAAGCCGCAGCCAGCCCGCGAGTTCCTCCCGTTCCACCGCCGCAGGCGCCCCGGGCTCAGGGGTTGGCGAGCAGGTCGCCGGCGCGCGGCGTGTCGGTGATCTCGAGCACCAGCGCGTACGAGACCTTGGTGAAGGTGCGGAACACCATCAGCAGGCCGATGCGTTCGTTGGGCAGCTTGAGGGTTTCCTTGCCGCCGCCGGTGCGGTCGACGATGGTCTCGCCGTTCTTCAGGATGGCCAGCACATGGCCGCTTTCGATGCCGTCGCGCTCGCCCTTGTTGATCGACACCACCTGGTTCTGGCCCGCGAAGCTCACGGCGTTGCCGTAGATCGACACGATGCGCCCATCGGTGACGACCTGCTGCGGCGCGCGCGGGACGTAGCTCACCAGCTTGCGCGGCGGCTCGGGCAGCAGGCGGTCACCGGCGCGGATCTCCTCGCGCGCGGCGACCACGTCCAGCGTGGCCGGCACCGCGGTGGTGCCCGCCGGCATCGGCGTGCCGGCATTCGATTCGACGGCGGGCGCCGGTGCCGTGCACTCGCCGCAGACGGTCAGCTGCGTGCCGGTGGCCGCGGGTGCCGCCGCGGTCGCGGCCTGCGGGCTGGTGACCTCGGTGCTTTCGCCGCGCTGCAGTTGCACCTTGCCGAGGTACTGGGCCTCGTAGCCCAGGATTTCGCCGGTCACCGGGTCCTTGAGCGCCACGGCGCCGCGGAACACGCGGAAGGTCTTGAGCGGGCCGGGGGTCTCGACCAGCGGCGTGGTGGGGCCGCCGCGGGCATAGAGGCGGTCGCCGCGCGTCATCATCACGCGGCTGTCGTTGCCGGCCACGATGCGCGGGGCCTGGGTGATCGTGATCTCTTCGTCGACGACCTCCGGCTCGGTGAGGAAGGGCTCGATCAGGCTGGGGTTCAGCGTGGGCAGCGCGAGGTCCGAAGCGGATTCGAAACGCGTGCGCGGCGAGAGCTTGACCGTGCCGCCGTCGGCGGAGAAACCGCCGCCCCGGCGCAGCGACAGGCGCGCGCGGCCGCCGCTCTTGTCGAGGAACAGCACCTGCCCCGGGTAGATGCGGTGCGGATTGGCGATCTCGCCCATGTTCATGCCCCACAGCTCGGGCCAGCGCCAGGGGCTCTTCAGGTACATGCGCGAGATGGCCCACAGCGTGTCGCCGCGGCGCACGGTGTATTCGTCGGGCGCGTTGGGCGCCAGCTCGGACAGCGGAACGCCTTGCGCGGCCGCCTGCTGGGCCGTCGCCCGCTGCTGCGGCGTGACCGGGTAGGTCTGGGCCTGCGCCTGGCCGCCGGCACCGAGCAGGCTCAGGGCGGCGGCCAACGCGCCGGCGAGGGCGGCACGTTGCGGGTGCGGACGAAGACGGAGGCTGGACTGCTTCATGGACGGATGGTCGCCCACCACCGCAGCAACGACGCGCCCCGGCCGGTGAACAAATACTCACAATTTGCAACGAATTTTGCGCCGAAGGCCCCGGCACGGCAACGTCAATCGCACCGTGCGGGGGCGTGGGGTTGCGGAAATGGCGAAAATAGCCACAACTTCCCCCCGATCCATGGCCCTGCGAACCATTTTGAGCTATCCCGATCCACGTCTGCACACGGTCGCCCGGCCGGTGCAGGGCGTGGATGCGCGCATCAAGGCCCTGGTGGCCGACATGGTCGAGACCATGTACGAGGCCAACGGCATCGGCCTGGCCGCCACCCAGGTCGACGTGCACGAGCGGGTGGTCGTCATCGACATTTCCGAAGAGCGCAACCAGCCGCTGGTGCTGATCAACCCCGAGATCGTCTGGGCGAGCGACGAGAAGGTGCTCAACGAGGAAGGCTGCCTGTCGGTGCCCGGCATCTACGACGGCGTGGAGCGCTCCACCGCTGTGAAGGTCACGGCGCTCGACGAGCACGGCGAGGCCCGCACGATCGAGGCCGACGGTCTGCTGGCCGTGTGCATCCAGCACGAGCTGGACCACCTGCGCGGCAAGGTGTTCGTCGAATACCTTTCGCCGCTCAAGCGCAACCGCATCAAGACCAAGCTCGTGAAGCAGCAACGCGAGGAACAGCGCGACGGGCGCCGCGGGGCGTGACGATGCGCCGTTTCGCCGCGATCCTGGCTGCCGCCCTCCTCGGGCTGGCGGGCTGCGCCAGCGACCCGGCCCGGCTCCCGCTGGGCACTTCGCGCGCCGATGCGCTGCAGCAGCTGGGCGCGCCCACCGCCGTGTACCCGCGTCCCGGTGGCGGCGAGCGGCTCCAGTACTCGCGCCAGCCTGCCGGCTTCGAGGTCAACGACGTCGACCTGGACGCCTCCGGCCGCGTGGTCGCGGTGACGCAGGTCATGAACGAGGGCCAGTTCGCCCGCGACATCCTCGTCGATGCCTGGCGCGTGCCCGACGTGCTCTACACCTACGGCCGGCCCGAGCAGGTCACCCGCGTGAGCTCCTTCGACGGCGACGTCTGGCAGTGGCGCTACCTGCAGGCCAACAACCCGCGCCTGCTCTACATCTACATCGATCCGCAGGGCGTGGTGCGCCGCTGGCACATGGGCGACGACCTGCGTTTCGTGCCCGGCAACCTCAACGGCGACCGGAACTGAGCGTGCGCCTCGTCTTTGCGGGCACGCCCGAATTCGCACGCGTCGCGCTCCAGGCCCTCCAGGAAGCCGGCTTCGACATCGCCCTGGTGCTGACGCAGCCCGACCGCCCGGCCGGCCGCGGCATGAAATTGCTGGCCTCGCCGGTGAAGGCCCATGCGCTGGAGCAGGGCTGGCCGGTGGCCCAGCCGCGCAGCCTGAGGCTGGACGGCAAATACCCCGAGGACGCCGCGGCGGCGAAGGCGGCCCTCGAGGCCGCGAATGCCGACGCCATGGTGGTCGCGGCCTACGGGCTCATCCTGCCGCAGTGGGTGCTGGACACCCCGCGGCTGGGTTGTCTCAACATCCATGCCAGCCTGCTGCCGCGCTGGCGCGGCGCGGCGCCCATCCACCGCGCGATCGAGGCGGGCGATACGCAGACCGGCGTCACCATCATGCAGATGGACGCCGGTCTGGACACCGGCGACATGCTACTGGTCGAATCGCTGGCCATCGGCGAGGACAACACCGCCCGCCTGCACGACCGCCTGGCCGCCCTGGGCGGCCGCCTCGTCGTCCAGGCATTGCGCCAGGCCGAGGCCGGCACGCTGACCCGCACGCCGCAGCCGGCCCAGGGCGTGACCTACGCCCACAAGGTCGAGAAGGCCGAGGCGCGCATCGATTGGGCGCAGCCCGCCGAGGCCATCGTGCGGCGCATCCGCGCCTTCGACCCCTTCCCCGGCGCCAGCAGCGAGATCGACGGCGAGACCGTCAAGCTCTGGTCGGCCCGCGCCGACCACGGCGCGCATGCGGCGATGCCCGGCACGGTCCTGGCCGCGACGCCGGCCGGCATCGCGGTGGCCGCTGCCGATGCCGCCGTGTGCCTGACCGAGCTGCAGCGCCCCGGCGGCAAGCGCCTGCCGGCGGCGGACTTCCTGCGCGGCTTCGACATCCAGCCCGGCCAGGTCTTCGGCCCGTCCGGCGCCTGATGTTCCTGTCGCCCGCGATCCGGCGGCATCCGGCCTTCCGCGAGGGCTGGCGCGACATGGCCCCCATCGCCATCGGCATCGGCGCCTGGGGGCTCATGACGGGCGTCGCCATGCTCAAGGCCGGCATGAGCGTGATCGAGTCCATGGCGATGACGTTGCTGGTGTTCGCCGGCAGCTCGCAGCTGGCGGCCATTCCGCTGCTGATCGCCGGCGCGCCGGCCTGGGTGGTGCTGGCCACCGGCTTCTGCGTCAACCTGCGCTTCGTCGTCTTCAGCCTGCACCTGCGGCCCTACCTGATGCACATGCCGCGCTGGCGCCGCATCCTGCACGGCTACCTCACGGCCGACATGAGCTATGCGTTGTTCACGCGGCGCTTCCCGCAGCCCGGCGACGACCCCGTCCAGCGTGCCGCCGAGGAGGCCTACCTGGTCGGCGGCTACGCCATCAACTGGTGCGTATGGATGGGCATGAGCCTGCTGGGCATCGCGCTGGCCAACTTCATCCCGACGCAGTGGGGCCTGGGCTTCGCCGGCGTGCTCAGCCTGGTGGCCGTGACCTGCTCGATGGCGACCACGCCGCTGCGCGTGCTGGCCGTGCTGATCGCCGCGGCGACCGCCGTCGCGGCCTTCGCGTTGCCCTTCAAGCTCAACATCGTGGCGGCGATCGGCGCGGCCGTGCTGCTGTGCTTCCTGCTCGAGAAGCAGCTCGGGCTGAACCCCGATGTGGAGGACGAGCGATGAGGGGCCAGACCGACCTCTGGACGCTGGCCGTCATCGTGGGCCTCGCCGCCGTGACGGTGCTCACCCGCTGCTTCTTCTTCATCCTCGACCGGCCCTGGGGCCTGCCCGAGTGGGCGCACCGCGCGCTGCACTACGCGCCGGCCGCCGCGCTGGCGGCGGTGATCGCCCCCGAGATCCTGATGACGAACGGCCAGTTCATCCACACCTGGCAGGACGCGCGGCTCTACGGCGCGCTGGCCGGCGTGCTCTGGTACTTCTGGCGCGGCGGCGTGCTGGGCACCATGCTGGCCGGCATGGCGGTGTACCTGCCGCTGCACCTCATGCTGCGCTGGTAGGGCCGCCGGGCGACCGGATCTCGGTGCCCATCTGCGTCTCGACCCAGCGCACCAGTTCGCTCACGCTCACGCCCGGGCCGCGCGCCAGGTGGGCCGCCTGCCACATCTGCTGGCCGGCGCCCGACAGCATCGCCGGCAGGCCTTCGGCGCGCGCCAGGTCCACGGCGATGCCCATGTCCTTGAGCATCAGTTCCAGCTTGAAGGGGTCGTCGAAGCTGCGGCTGAGCACGCGCTGGTGGATGTGGGTGCGCGTGATCCACGAGCCGCCGGTCGATTCGTTCAGCACCTCCGTCATCACCGCCGGGTCGAGCCCGCAGTGCGTGCCGATGGCCAGCCCTTCGGCCGTGGCCGTGAGCGTCAGCGCGGTGATGAGGTTGTTCAGGCACTTCATGGTGTGGCCCGCCCCCAGCCCGCCCAAGTGGAAGGTGGCGCGGCCCATCACGTCCAGCAGCGGCGCGACGCGCGCCACGTCGGTCTTGTCGCCGCCGACCATGAACACCAGCTCGGCCGCCTGCGCACCCCACTGGGCGCCCGACACCGGCGCGTCGACCATCGCCACCCCGCGCTCGGCCAGGCGGGCGGCGGTCTCGCGGGTCACCCACGGCTCGGCCGACGAGGTGTCGAGCAGCAGCGAGCCGCTGGCCAGCCCGGCGGCCAGCCCGTCGTCCGCGAACACCACATCGCGCACCACGCGGCCGTTGGGCAGCATGGTCAGGACGATGTCGCTCGATGCCCCGAGCTCGCGCAGCGTGGCGCAGGCCCGGGCCTGCGGCAGCGTCAGCGCGAGCTGCTGGGCCAGCTGCGGCGCCACGTCGTAGAGGGCGACCGGGTAGCCGGCGTTGGCCAGGTGCGAGGCCATGGGGGCACCCATGACGCCGAGGCCGACGAAGCCCAGGCGCGGGAGCGAAGAGGAGGAGGCAGAAGTCATGGCGAAGGACGGATCGGAGAAAGAGGAAGGAAGATGGGCGCGGGGCGGCTCACCCCAGCCAGCGCAGCAGCACCGTCGTGATCGAGGGGAACAGCATGAGGATCACCAGGCTGAGGATCAGCGCGCCCAGGAAGGGCATGACGCCGGCGAACACCGTGCGCACCGGCACGTGCGGCAGCAGCGAGTTGAGCACGAACAGGTTCATGCCCACGGGCGGACTGATCATGCCGATCATCACCACCATCACGATCAGGATGCCGAACCAGTGCGGATCGAAGCCCAGCTGCACGATCAGCGGGAAGAACACCGGCACCGTGAGCAGGATCATCGACAGCTCCTCCATCACGCTGCCCAGCAGGATGTAGATCACGCAGATGGCCGCGACCACCGCCAGCGGGTGGATGCTGAACTGCTGCACGAAGTCCTTCAACTGGTCGGGCGCCCCGGTGAAGTTCATGAAATTGCCGAAGATCAGGGCGCCGATCAGGATGGTGAACAGCATCGCGGTGGTCCGCGTCGACTCGTTCATCACCTGCTTGAACACCGACCAGCTCAGCGTACGCCGGCCCAGCGCGAAGAGGAAGGCCCCGAAGGCGCCGAAGCCCGCGCCTTCGGCGGCGGTGAAGAGGCCACCGTAGATGCCGCCCATCACCACCGCGAACAGCAGCACCACGCCCCAGATGCCGCGCAGCGCGCGCAGACGCCCGGGCCAGTCGATGCGCTCGCTCGCCGGCGCGGCCTGCGGGTCGCGGCGCGCCACCCAGGCCACGGCCAGGCACAGCATCACCGTCACCAGCACCCCGGGCAGGATGCCGGCCGCGAACAGCTTGCCGATGCTGGTCTCGGTCATGATCCCGTAGATCACCAGCACCGTCGACGGCGGGATCAGGATGCCCAGCGTGCCGCCCGCCGCGATCGTGCCCGCGGCCAGCGCGTCCGAGTAGCCCAGCTTGCGCATCGAGGGGTAGGCCACCTTGGCCATGGTGGCCGTGGTCGCGATCGACGAGCCGCAGATGGCGCCGAAGCCCGCACAGGCGCCGATCGTCGCCATCGCGATCCCGCCGCGCCGGTGGCCCAGGAAGGTGCGCGCCAGCGAGAACAGCTCGTTGGCCATGCCGGCCCGCGCCGTGAAGTTGCCCATCAGGATGAACAGCGGGATCACCGACAGCGTGTACGAGAAGCCGGTGCTCTTGATGACCGACAGCACGCTGACGAGCGAGGCGTCCCAGCTGCGCAGCAGTGCGAGCCCGACGAAACCGACGATCGCCATCGCGATGGCGATGGGCACGCGCAGCACCATGAGCGCCATGATGGCGGCGAAGCCCAGGAGGGAGGATTGCATGGGAGCTGTCTCTTCTTGTTGTGTCGTTGCGGGCGTCACTCGTAGGCTTCGGTGGCCGCCGGTGGGGGCGGCGCCACGAAGCAGCGCATCAGGTGCATGGCGGCGGCCAGCAGCAGCATCGCGGCCATCAGGTAGACGAACAGGCCCACCGGCACGCCGAGGTTGGCGCTGACGTCCCCGTCCTCCAGGGTCCGGCGCGCATAGCCCCAGCAGGCCCAGCCCACGCCGCCGAAGGCGACGGCGCAGATCAGGTCCATGACGACCTTCGAGACGCGCTCGGCGCGGCCCTTGTAGATCGCGTCGGCCAGCTCGAAGCACACGTGCTCGGCGCGCCACGACACCATCGGCAGCGCGCAGAACAGCACCACCACCATCAGCATCTCGCTGAGCTCCAGCGCGCCGGGCACCGAGCGGTAGAACTCGCGGCCCATCACGTCCACGAAGGTCAGCAGCATCAGCGCGAAGAGGGCGCAGCCGGCCAGCACGGCCAGCAGCGCGTCGACCGCGGCCACGGCGCGAGGCAGCCAGGGCCGCGCGGTCTGCGCGCCGCTCACGGCTTGCGCGCCTGGGCGCGGTAGTCCTGCACGATCTGCTCGGCGTTGGCCACGCCCTTGCTGCGCGCCAGGTCGGCCCAGCGCTTGTTCAGCGATGCGGTGCGCGTCTCGACCTCCTTCACCAATGCGGCCGGCGCGACGCTGGTCTTGATGCCGCTGGCCTGGGCCAGGGCCTTGCCCTCGGCGTCGCGCTTGTCGAAGGCGCGGCCGAGTTCACGCGCGTAGGGCACGCCCGAGAGCTTGTCGATCTCGGCCTTGTCGGCTGCGCCGAGGCCCTCGTAGGCGCGCTTGTTCATCATGACGATGAAGGTCGAGTTGTACAGGCCGCCCGGAAACGCCGTGGCATGGCGCACCAGCTTGTCCAGCTTGTAGGTCACCAGCGCTTCCCAGGGCAGCCACACGCCGTCCATCACACCCGTCGACAGCAGTTCGTAGGATTCGGTCGCCGGCTTGAGCGTGGTGTTCGCGCCCAGCAGCTTGCCCACCTCGTTGACCACGCCGCCGCCGACGCGGAACTTCAGCCCCTGCAGGTCGGCCAGCGTCTGGATGTCCTTCTTCGTGTTGAACACCGTGCCGGGCCCGTGCGAGAACAGCGCCAGCACCTTCACGTCCTTGTACTCGGCCATCACCGGCGGCACCTTCTCGGCCAACTGCTGGAAGGCGACCGAGTTGGCCTCGGCCGATTCGCCCATCAGCGGCAGCTCGGCGATCTCCGACAGCGGGAAGCGCCCCGGCGTGTAGCCGATCACGGTCATCGCCACCTCTGCCAGCCCGTCGCGCACCGCGTTGTAGTGGCCCGGCGGATTGGTCACGGGCTGCGGCAGCGTCTTGAACTTGACACGGCCCTGCGTGGCCTGCTCGACCTTCTGCGACCAGTCCTGCATCACGCCGTGCACCGGATGGCCGGCGGGCAGCCACTGCGAGACGGTGAGCGTGGTCTGTGCCTGCGCTGCGGGGGCGACCAGCAGCGCCATGGCGGCGAGGCCGGCCGTGCGGCGAGTGAAATTCCGGATCCCGTTCATGTGCTGTCTCCTTCGTTGTTGAAATGCGCGCCCCTCGAACCGGGGCGTCGATGCGGTCGAACTCAGTCCTGCGGCCGCGCCGAGCGCCAGGCGAGCAGCGCGCGCGACTGGTCGACGCCATCGCCCAGCGCCGCGCGGGCCTGCTGCCAGCGCTGGTGCACCAGCCGGCTGACCGGCGCGTCCACGGCCAGGTGCTCGCCCAGGCCGGCGGCGATGCCCACGTCCTTGGCCAGCAGGCCCAGCGCGAAGCCGGTGGCGAAGCGCTGCGTCACCACGTGCGGCGCGAACACGATCTCGCTGTTGAAGCTGCGGCCGGTGGAGACGTTGAGGATGTCCACCATCAGCGCCTCGTCGAGCCCGAAGCGCGCGCCGATCTGCAGCGCCTCGGCGGTCGCGGTATAGGCAGCCGCGGCGACGAAGTTGTTCAACGCCTTCATCGCATGGCCCGAGCCCGGACCGCCGGTGCGGAACACGCGCTTGCCCAGGGCCTCGAAGACGGGCATCACCGCATCGATCTGTGCGGGATCGGCCGCACCGGCCATGATGGTCAGCGTGCCGGCCACCGCGCCGGGCACGCCGCCGGACACCGGCGCGTCGATGAAGCGCAGGCCCCGCGGGGCCAGGGCCTCGGCCAGCGCCTGGGAGCCGGTCGGCTCGGACGAACTCATGTCGATCACCGTGGTGCCACGCGCCAGCAGGGCCGCCAGGCCGCCCTGCGCCTCGAGCAGCACGTCGCGCACGATGGCGCCGGTCGGCAGCATGGTGACGACCACCTGCGTGCCCTCGGCCAGCGTGCGCCAGTCGGCGCAGGCCTGCGCGCCGTGGGCCTGTGCCACGCGTGCGGCGCGGTCGGTGTCGATGTCGAACACCTTCACATGCAAGCCTGCTTTCGCCAGGTTGGCCAGCATGGGCTCGCCCATGTTGCCCAGGCCGACGAGGGCGACGTGGTGGATCGCGCTCACGCCTTCGCCTCCGCGCCGAACTCGCGCAGCGCCGCATCGGCGGTGTAGGTCGCATCCACGGCTGCGGGCACGCCGCAGTACACGGCGGCGTGGCGCATCAGCTCGCGCAGCTCGTCCACGGTCACGCCGTTGGCGAGCGCGCCCTTGATGTGCCAGCGCAGCTCGTGCGAGCGGCCCATGCCGATCAGCAGCGCGATCGTCAGCAGGCTGCGCAGGCGGCGGTCCAGGCCGGGCCGGCTCCAGACCTCGCCGAAGCATTGCTGCGTCACCACGTCCTGGATCGGGCGCACGAAGTCGCTCGCGTCGGCGATCTGTTTGTCGGTGAACTCGGCACCGAACATGGCGTGGCGGATGGCCAGGCCGGCGTCGTACACGGGGTTGCTGTCACTCACTGGGATGTCTCCTCGTCTCGTCGGAATCGTCGGGATCAGTAGGCGATGCACACCGACTTGAGCTCGGTGTAGGCCTCGATGGCGCTGCGGCCGTGCTCGCGGCCCACGCCGGAGGACTTGAAGCCGCCGAAGGGCATGGCCGGGTCGACCATGTTGTGGGTGTTGACCCACACGGTGCCGGCCTGCAGCGCGTCGATGGCGCGCTGCGCGCGGCGCAGGTCGTTGGTCCACACGCTGGCGCCCAGGCCGTAGGCCGAGTCGTTGGCCTGCTGCAGCACGCTGTCCATGTCGTCGTAGGGCATCGCCACCAGCACCGGGCCGAACACCTCTTCGCTCACCAGCGTCAGCGGCTTGTTGGCGGTGTTGGCGACGATGGTCGGCCGCACGAAGTAGCCCGGCCCTTCGCCCGCGCGGCCGCCGGCGACCAGTTCGCCGCCCTCGGCCGCGCCGGTGGCCATGAGCGTCATCACGCGGTCGCGGTGGCGGGCCGACACCATCGGGCCCATCTGCGCATTGGCGTCGAAGCCCGAGCCCAGCACCGTGCCATCGGCGACCTGCGCCAGGCCCGCGACCACTTTCTCGTAGAGCTTCTTCGCCACGTACAGGCGCGATCCCGCCGTGCAGACCTGGCCGTGGTTGAAGAAGATGGCGCCGGCCGCCCCCGCGACGGCGGTCTCCACGTCCATGTCGTCCAGCACGATCACGGGGCTCTTGCCGCCGAGTTCCAGCGCCACGCGGCGGATGTCGCGCCCGCACTGCGCGCCGATGAGGCGGCCGACCTCGGTCGAACCCGTGAACGAGATCTTGTCGACACCCGGATGGCGTACCAGGGCGGCACCCGCCGTTTCGCCATCGCCCGTCACCACGTTGAGCACGCCCGGTGGCAGGCCCGCCTCCAGGGCCAGCTCGGCCAGGCGCAGGGCCGTGAGCGGCGTCTCCTCGGCGGGCTTGAGCACCACGGTGCAGCCCGTGGCGAGCGCGGGCGCGATCTTCCACATCGCCATCGCGAGCGGGAAGTTCCACGGCACGATGGCGCCCACCACGCCCACCGGCACGCGCTGGGTGCTGGTGCGGTACTTCGTGCCCGGCGGGAAGGGGATCGAGACCTCGAAGCTGCTGCCCTCGACCTTGGTGGCCCAGCCGGCCATGTAGCGCAGCCACTGCGCGCTGCCGCCCACTTCGATGGCGTGCGACCAGGGCAGCAGCTTGCCCTGGTTGAGGGTTTCCAGCTGCGCCAGCTCGTCGGCGTGCGCCTCGATCAGGTCCGCGAGGCGGCTCATGATGCGCTCGCGCGCATAGGGCGTCAGGCCGGCCCACGCGGGCGCGGCGAGTGCGGCGCGTGCGGCGGCCACGGCCGCGTCCACGTCGTCGGCCGTGGCCTGCGGCACCTGGGCGATCTCTTCGCCGGTCGCGGGGTTGTAGACGGCGAACGTGCGGCCATCGGCGGCATCGCGCCATTCGCCGCCGATGAACATGCGGCTGCGCAGCGCCGCGGCGGCGGGGGCGGGAATCGGCATCGGTGGTGTCTCCTTCGGGGCGACGGGGTGTCGCCGGAGACGCGATCTTCAAAGCCGGCCCGAGGGCACGGCTTGGCGATTCGTGCAGGGCGCTTGTCTGGTTGCGCAGCCCTCGGGAAAGTACCGAGGGGGGCGCACCGGTCAGCCGCGCACGCCCCGCTCGCGCCAGACCGAGGGCGCCATGCCGAAGCGGGCATGGAAGGCGCGGCTGAAGTGCGCCGGGTCGGCGAAGCCGCTGCGCTGCGCGATGACGCCGAGCGCCAGGTCGCGGCCCGGCTCCTGCGCCATCAGCTGCTGTGCGCGGGCCAGGCGTGCGTCCTGGATGAAGGCACGCGGCGTGCGCTGGCTGCCCAGGAAGAGGTTGTAGAGGCTGCGGCGCGACATGCCGAAGGCCTCGGCCACGCGCTCGGGCGTGAGGCCCGGCTCGGCCAGATGCTCGAGGATCCAGCGCTCGATGCGCTGCAGCCGTGCGCCGCCTTCCGCCTCGGCGGGCACCGTGTGCTGGCGGGCGTGCGTGTCGATCGCGCACTCCGCCAGCGCCGTGACCGAGGCCTGCAGCGTGCGCTGCTCGTCCTCGGGCAGGCGCGCATCGTCGCGCAGCATGCCCGCGAGCGCCGACATCACGATGCGCGGCGCGCCGCGCCCGTCGAGTGCGCGCCCGGCGAGCGCGTGCACCGCCGGGCCCCAGCCGGGGCAGACGGTCTGCGGCAGCAGCAGCACCATGAAGCGGGCGCGTTCGCTCGATTCGATCTGGTATTCGCGCGTCGTGTCGTACACCGACCATTGCCCCGGCCGCAGCTGCGCGGTGCGCCCGCCCTGCGCCACGCGGCTGTGGCCCTGCAGCTGCCAGAACAACTTGAAGTAGCGCGCGTCGCAGCGCTCGGCCGCCACGCGCCGCCGGATCACCCGCGTGGCCGGCACCGACAGCTCGGCCGCCAGGCTGTCGCCGAAGCGCGCCACCAGCGCCGTCGCCCGGAAGTGCGCGGGGTCGTCGGCGCGGCAGTCCAGCTGCAGGAAGTGGGTGTTGGTGTTCTCCTGCCAGGCCGCCACGCTGCCCAGCTGCAGTTCGGTCGGCGCGCCGGCGGTCGCCGGCAGTCCGGATGCGTTCACCTGCGCGCTCCTCGTTCCTGAGGCTTCAACGAAAGAATGGCTGTGCCGTGCCGGCGCCGCCCGCGCGGTCGGCGGCGATCGGCGCGGCGGCGGCTGCGGGCCCGGCTCAGTCGAGGCGCACGCCCGAGGTCTTGATGACCTGGCCCCAGTGGGCGCTCTCGGCACGTGCCAGGTCGTGGAAGTCCTTCGGCGATCCCGGCAGGGCCTCGAAGCCGAACTCGCCGAACACCTGCTGGATGCGCGGCGTCGCGAGCGCCTTGCGCAGTTCGGCGTTCAGGCGATTGACGACCTCGGGACTCATGCCCGCCGGGCCGATCAGGCCGTGGAAGGCGAAGGCATTGACCTCGGCGTAGCCGAGCTCGGCGAAGGTCGGCACGTCGGGCAGCGCCTTGGCGCGCTGCGGCAGCGCCACGGCCAGCGCACGCAGCTTGCCGGTCTTGATGTAGGGCAGTGCGGCGGTCAGGTCGAGCATCATCATCGGCACCTGGCCGCCCATGATGTCCTGCAGGGCCGGCGCGCCGCCCTTGTACGCCACGTGCGTGATGGTCAGCCCGGCCTTCTGCTTGAACAGCTCCATCGCCATGTGGTGCGGCGTGCCGATGCCCGGCGATGCGTAGCTGGCCTTGTCGCCCTGCGCCTTCACGTAGTTGACGAACTGCGCCAGGTTCTGCGCCTGGAAGTCGGGCCGCACGACCAGTGCCAGCGGAATGCGCCCGATGGCGCCGATGTAGGTGAAGTCGGTGGCGGGCTTGTACGGCAGCTTGGCGAACATGTGCTCGTTGAAGAGCAGCGCCGCGTTCTCCGCCTGCATGATGGTGTAGCCGTCGGGCTTGGCCTGCATCAGCGCGCCCACGGCGATGTTGGTCGAGGCGCCCGGCCGGTTGTCGATCAGCAGCGGCTGGCCGAGCGAGGGCTGCATCGCATCGGCGAGCTGGCGCGCGATGTTGTCGGTGCCGCCGCCGGCCGCGTAGGGCACCAGCCACTTGATGGGTTGGCTCGGGTAGCTGCCCTGGGCCGAGGCGGCAGGGCCACCGAGGGCCAGCGCGCAGGCGATGGCGGCGCCGAAGGCGCGGGCGAGGTGTCGGATCATCGGTGTGTCTCCTGGGGGTCGTTGTCGTTGATGTCGGAAATCCGGTTCAGCCGCGCAGCACCTGCCAGAGCTCGCGGTCGCGCTCGGCGGTCCACACGACCGGGTGCTCGGTGCCGGTGAGCTCGTCGTAGGCGCGCGAGACGTCGAAGGGCAGCACGTGCTGGAACACCGGCCAATTGCCGAAGCGCGGCGTCATGGCGGCCTCGGCACGCGCGAAGCAGCCCTTGAGCGTGTCGCCGGCGTCGATGCCCGCGCGCACGGCGCCCAGCAGGGTCGACAGGAAGTCCTTGGTGAGGTCGATCGCCTCGGCACAGGCGGCTTCGTCCTGGAGCACCGCGCCGCGGCCCGGCACCAGCACGCGCGGGCGCAGCGCCTTCACGGCATCGAGCGTGCCCGCCCAGTCCTGGATGTAGGCATCGCCTGCGTACACGCCGCAGTGGTTCTCCACCACGTCGCCCGAGAAGCACACGCCGCAGTCGGGCAGCCAGGCGACGGTGTCGCCGCTGGAATGGCCGCGGCCGAGCGCCAGCAGGCGCAGCTCGCGGCCCGCGCCCTGCCACAGGCTCATCTCGCCCGCGAAGCTCATCGTCGGCATGGTCAGGCCGGGAATCTCCTCCACGCCCTGGAACAGGCGCGGGAAGCGGCCCACCTCGGAGTCGAAGTCGGCCTGGCCGCGGGTGCGGATCCAGTCGAGCGTGCCGTTGCTGGCAATGATGGCCTGCACCTCGGGGAACGCGCTCGCGCCCATCACGCGCACCGCGTGGTAGTGGGTGAGCACGACGTACTTGATCGGCTTGTCGGTCACCGTGCGGATGGCGGCGAGGAAGTCGCGTGCCATGCGCGGCGTGGGCCGCGTGTCGATCAGCACCACGTGCTCGTCGCCGACCACGAAGCCGCAGTTGGGATCGAAGTCGCTGATGTAGCCGTAGACGCCGGGCGCGAGTTCCCGCAGCTGGGGCTTCTGCTCGCGCGTGTCGGAGGCGGAGGCGAAGGAGACGGTGGTGTTCATCGTGGATCGTGGGAGTCGGGTTCAGGCGGCTTCTCGCGCCGCCGCGATGCAGGCCAGCAGCGTGGCCTGGTCGCTGCACTGGTTGGCCAGCAGCAGCACCAGGCGGGCGTTGAGGTCGGCGCTCGCGTCGTCGCTCAGGCCCTCGTGGGCCTGCAGCCATGCGGCGTAGAAGCCGTCGGGGTCGGGGATGTGGGGCTCGGTGATCAGGGGCATGGCGCAATCAGTTCAGTGCGAAGGCGGTGCGGACGGCAGCGGCCACGGCGGCCGGCGTCGGTGCGGCCAGGCGCGCTGCGCGGTAGCCGTCGGGCCGCACCAGCAGCAGGCTGCCGGGCGTCGCGAGGTCCAGGTGCGCCAGCTCCGGCTCGCCGGCCTCGAAGGCCGCCAGGCCGCTGCTGCCGCCGAGCGCGACCAGCCGCACGGGCAGGCCCGCGAGGGCCGTGGACATCGCCTCGGCGTCGGCCGCGGAGGGCGCGCGCCACAGCACGAGCCCGTGCGTGCCCTCGCGCAGCAGCTGCGCCAGCGTCGTCGTCGCGCCGCCCGCGGCGCGCAGCGCCACGTTCTGCACCGTGCGGCTGCCTTCGGGCAGATGCGGCGCGCTCGGGTAGTCGTTGGCCACCGACATGCGCCCTGTGTTGACCAGGCCGCGCGCGAAGGCATGGCGCTTGGCGAGCGCGACCACAGCATGGCGCATGACGTGCTCGGCCTTCGAGCGCGGCGCGAGGAAACGGGCCGAGCGGCTCGTCACCTCGAGGTTCTTCTCGGCCGCCGGGCGACGCTCGGCGTCGTAGCTGTCGAGCAGGGTGGCGTCGGCGCGGCCGCCCAGCACCAGCGCGAACTTCCACGCCAGGTTGGCAGCGTCCTGGATGCCCGTGTTGCCGCCACGTGCGCCGAACGGGCTCACCACGTGGGCCGCGTCGCCAATGAAGAAGATGCGCCCGTGGCGAAAGCGCTCCAGCAGGTGGTCGCGGTAGCCGTAGGGGCCGATCCAGACGAACTCGAACTCCACGTCGGGCCCGAGCTGTTCGCGCAGGCGCGCGCCGGCCACTTCGGGCTTGCTGATCTCGGCCACGTCGCAGTCCTCGGGCATCTGGTAGTCCATGCGCCAGACGCCGTCGCCCATCAGGTGCTGCCACACGCCGCGGCCGTCGTTGAAGGGCGCATCGACCCAGGTCCAGCGCTCGATGGGCAGCGGCTTCTTGAAGCGCACGTCGCTGATGCACCAGCGGTCGGTGCTGCGCGAGGCGTGCGCGGGCAGGTCGAGCTGCGTGCGGATGGGGCTGTTGGCGCCGGTGGCGTCGACGACGTAGCCGGCCTCCAGCGCGTAGGCGCCGGCGGGCGTCTCCACCTGCAGGGTCGCCCCGTCCTCGCGCGGCGCGATGTGGGTGAGGCGGCTCTTCCAGCGCAGGTCCGTGAGGCCCAGTTCGAGGATGCGCTCGACCAGGAACCACTCGATGTAGAACTGCTGCAGGTTGATGAAGGGCGGCTGCACCGAGCAGCTGTCGGTCTTCAGGTTGAAGCTGTAGACCTCCTCCTCGCCCGAGAAGGTCTTGCCGAAGGACCAGGTGATGCCCTTGGCCGCGATGCGTTCGTAGATCCCCAGGCGCTCGAAGATCTCCAGGCTCTTCTGCGCATAGCAGATGCCGCGCGAGGAGGCGCCGCGCACGCCGACGGTGTCGTCCTCGTCCAGCAGCACCGAGCGGATGCCGCGCACCGCGAGGTCGCAGGCCAGCGTGAGGCCCGACAGCCCGCCGCCCACGATGACGATCGGGTGGCGCGTGGCATCGCCCTCGAGTTCCGGCGGTGGCACGAAGGGCCAGCTCGGCAGCGCGTAGGGCTCGGCGAATCGGAAGCTTTCCATGATGGGGGGTGTCTCGGGTCGTTCTTCTTGGCGCATCGCGCGCTCTTGCGTCACAGCGCGTGGGCGAACTCGGCGATCGCGTCCGCCGCCTTGGGCACCAGGTGCGGCTGGCCGGCCAGGTAGTGGTTGCCGCCCATGATGTCGACGTTGCGGATCGTGGTGCCGCCGGCCTGCAGCCAGGCATCGCGCGTGCTCGGGAAGGTCGACTGGTCCGCGGTGTAGGTCAACAGCAGCTTGGGGCAGCCGGTGCGTGCGAGGTTGGTCGGCCCGTCGGCCTGCGAGCGCGAGGACCACTGCGACAGGAAGGCCGTCAGCGAGGTCGTGCGCCCCATGGCGTTGGCCGAGTAGTTGACCTGCCGCGCGTCGCCCCAGACGCTGCCGGGTGCGCGGTCGTTCGGGTCCAGCGACAAGTCCACGCAGCGCGGGTCGGCGTGCGTGCGGTAGACGATGAAGGCCTGGTCGCGCGGCGCACCGGGCGTGGCGCGCAGTTGCTCGAGCCGGCCCAGCGCCCACTGCTCGATGCGGTCCAGGCGCGCCTTCTGCGCGCCCTGGAAGCGCGCCAGGAACTCGGCGCTGTACGGCATGCGGTGCCGCGCGTCGTACATGTCGAGTTCGGGGTCGACCGAGAGCACGTCGTGCTCATCGGTCACCGAGGGGTCGATCCAGTCGCGCAGCAGCCGCGAGCGGCCCAGGTGCGCCGCGCACAGCGCGATGCCGTCCACCGGCGGCAGGTCGTCGGCATGCAGGTGCGTCGGGTCGCCGTCGGGGAAATGCGTGGCGGTAAGCCGTTCGGCCTGCGCCTGGTAGAAGCTCGACAGCGCCGCGCCGCCCGAGTTGCCGATAAGCATCACCTTCTCGTAGCCCATCGCGCGCAGGTGCTTCACGCCCGCGCCCAGGTCCTGGATGGCGCGCTCCATGAGCAGCAGCGTGTCGTTGCCCATGTAGCGCGAATTCAGGCCCATGCAGCACACGCCGCGCTCGGCCAGCGGGCCGATCAGGTAGTGCCCCATGAAATTGCTGGTCGGGTGCATCACGATGGCCGCGACCTTCTTCGGGCCCGGCGGCGCCATGAAGGCGCCGAAGATCCGCGGGCGCAGCATCTGCAGGCCCGACTGGCTCTCCAGCGACGCGCCGGGCTTGACGTCGATGACCGCAAGCTGGAGCTCAGGCATGGGCGGCCCCTTCGCGCGCCGTGCGCAGCTGTGCCTTGCGCTCGGTCCATGCGCCCAGGTCGGCATGCGCCTTCAGCGCGTGGGCGTCCATCTCCGCCTGCGGCACCGTGGGCGTGGTGAGCTCCACGCGGATGCCGTTCGGGTCGAAGAAATAGATCGACTCGATGATGTGGTGGTCGGTGATGCCCAGCACCTCGACGCCCGCCGCCTCCAGCCGCGCCTTGGCCGCGAGCAGGTCGTCCACGCCGTCGACGCGCAGCGCGATGTGGTTGACCCAGGCAGGCGTGTTGGGCGAGGGGTCGGCCTTCACGTCGTCGCCGAGGTCGAAGAAGGCGATGAAGGAGCCGTCGCGCATCTGGAAGAAGATGTGGACGTAGGGGCAGTACTCCCCCGTGCTGGGCACGTGGTCGCTCTTGATCACGTGCACCAGCGGCAGGCCCAGCAGGTCTTCCCAGAAGCGGCGGGTCTCCTCGCTGTCGCGGCAGCGCCAGGCGAAGTGGTGCAGCCCGCGGATCGGCGGGTTCGCGGGCGCCGCCGGGGCGGGGGTCTCGGGCATCGGCTTGTCTCCTTGGGAAGCGCGATTGGACGGGCGCCGGTTCCATGATGCAATCGAAATAAATTCATCCATTGATGAAGGATTGCCATGAATCTTTCGCTGCGCCAGCTGCGCGCCTTCGCCGCCGTCGCCCAGGCGGGCAGCTTCACCGCCGCCGCCCGCGAACTGCACCTCACCCAGTCGGCGCTGAGCGTGCTGGTGCGCGAGCTCGAACGCGAACTGGGCGTGCAGCTGCTGGACCGCCACACGCGCCGCGTGCAGCTGTCGGAGGCGGGCCGCGAGTTCCTGCCCTCGGTGCACCGGCTGCTGGCCGGGCTGCAGACCGCGGTGGCCGGCGTGACCGACCTGCGCGACAAGAAGAAGGGCGTGCTGCGCCTGGCCGCGCCGCAGCTCATGGCCTGCACGCTGATGCCGCAGGCGATCGCGGCCTTCCGCGCGCGCTACCCGGAGGTCGAGGTGCGCCTGGCCGACACCCTGCCCGAGCAGCTGCTGAACGGCGTGATCGCGGGCGAGGTCGAACTGGCGGTCGGCCAGGATGTCGCCGTGGACGAGGCGATCGCGCGCCGCACGCTGTTTCGCGACCGGCACTGGTTGATCTGCCCGCCCGACCACCCCTTCGCCAAGCGCCGCTCGGTGCGCTGGGCGGAACTGGGGCCGTGGACCTTCATCGCACCCACGCGCGATTTTCGGGGCCGCATCGCGCCCGAACTCGCGGCCGACGCGCGCGCCCTGCTGGAGCGGCCCGGCACGCAGGAGGTCTCGTACATGACGACGGCGCTGGGCATGGTGGCGGCGGGCCAGGGCCTCACGGTGTGCCCGACGTACTCGTCGCCGCTGGTGCGCGCCTGGGGGCTGGCGATGGTGCGCCTGGCCGCGCCGGACTTCCACCGCGAGGTGTGCGTGTATGCGGACGCGCGGCGCTCGCTGTCGCCGGCTGCCGCGGCCTTCGTCGAGCTGCTGGTGGCGCAACGGCCGCGGCCCGGCACCGCGTGAGGCGCGCATGAAGGGATGCGCGGCGGGGTCTTGGCGTACAGGGCCGCGGTGAGGGCCTCCCTACAATCGATTCCATCGGCGCAGACCCATCCCGGCGGCCCTTGCGGGCTCGCTTGATGCGCCCACCGCTTGTCCAATCCGAGCCGCTCTCCGAGCCTTTCCACCATGAACGTTCTCCGCTTTTCCGATCTGTGCGCGCAAGGCAAGGCCGCCGGCCAGCGCGTCTTCATCCGGGCCGACCTCAATGTGCCGCAGGACGACAGCGGCGCCATCACCGAGGACACCCGCATCCGTGCCTCGGTGCCCTGCGTGCAGATGGCGCTGGACGCCGGTGCCGCCGTGATGGTCACCTCGCATCTGGGTCGCCCCAAGGAAGGCGAGTTCAAGCCCGAGGATTCGCTGGCGCCCGTGGCCCGGCGTCTGGGCGAACTGCTGGGCCGCGAGGTGCCGTTGATCTCCAACTGGGTCGATGGCGTCGACGTGCAGCCCGGCCAGGTCGTGCTGCTGGAGAACTGCCGCCTCAACAAGGGCGAGAAGAAGAACGACGAGGCGCTGGCGAAGAAGCTCGCCGCGCTGACCGACATCTACGTCAACGACGCCTTCGGCACCGCGCACCGCGCCGAGGCCACGACCTACGGCATTGCGCAGTTCGCCAGGGTGGCCTGCGCCGGCCCGCTGCTGGCGGCCGAGATCGACGCCATCACCAAGGCCCTGGCCTCGCCGAAGCGCCCGCTGGTGGCCATCGTGGCCGGCTCCAAGGTCAGCACCAAGCTCACCATCCTGCAGAGCCTGGCGAAGAACGTCGACCAGCTGATCGTCGGCGGCGGCATCGCCAACACCTTCATGCTGGCCGCGGGCCTGAAGATCGGCAAGTCGCTGGCCGAGGCCGACCTGGTGGGCGAGGCCACGGCGGTGATCGAGGCCATGCGCGCGCGCGGCGCGGCGGTGCCGATCCCGGTCGACGTGGTCACGGCCAAGACCTTCGCCGCCGACGCCCCGGCCACCACCAAGGCCGCCGACGCGGTGGAAGACGACGACCTGATCCTGGACATCGGCCCCCAAACCGCCGAGATGCTGGCCGCGCAGCTGCGCGAGGCCGGCACCATCGTCTGGAACGGCCCGGTGGGCGTGTTCGAGTTCGATGCCTTCGCGCACGGCACCGAGACCATCGCCCGCGCCATTGCCGACAGCAGCGCCTTCAGCATCGCCGGCGGCGGCGACACGCTGGCGGCCATCGCCAAGTACGGCATCGAGAAGCAGGTCGGCTACATCTCGACCGGCGGCGGCGCCTTCCTGGAGGTGCTGGAGGGCAGGCAGCTTCCGGCCTTCGAGATCCTCGCCAGGCGCGCCGCGGGCTGAGGCCTTCGGATCGGCCGCCGATCCGCCCGGGGCTGTTGCGACGGCAGCAAAGTGTATACAGTTGGGAATACAAAAAGGAGATACCCATGAGTTCGATCCGCCTGCCCCGCCATGCCACCAAGATCGTCGCCACGCTGGGGCCGGCATCCAACACGCCCGAGATCCTCGAGCAGATGATCACGCACAAGGTCAGCGTGGTGCGCCTGAACTTCAGCCACGGCACGGCGCAGGACCACATCGCCCGCGCCGCCATGGTGCGGGAGGCGGCGCGCAAGGCCGGCCGCGAGGTGGCGATCATGGCCGACCTGCAGGGGCCGAAGATCCGCGTCGGCAAGTTCGCCGAGGGCAAGATCTGGCTCGAGCCGGGCGCCAAGTTCGTGCTCGACGCCTCGCGCACCGAACTGGGCGATGTCGACGCCGTGGGCCTGGACTACAAGGACCTGCCGCGCGACGTGAAGCCCGGCGACCGCCTGCTGCTCAACGACGGGCTGATCGTGCTCACCGTCGACGCCGTGCGCGGCGAGGCCGTGTACACGACGGTCAAGCTCGGCGGCGAGCTGTCGAACAACAAGGGCATCAACAAGCAGGGCGGCGGCCTCACGGCGCCGGCCCTCACGGCCAAGGACATGGAGGACATCAAGACCGCCATGAGCTTCCAGGCCGACTACGTGGCGGTGAGCTTCCCCAAGAACGCCACCGACATGGAAATGGCACGCCAGCTGTGCAACGTGGCCGCGGCCGAGTTCGGCCACAAGCCCGGCATGATCGCCAAGATCGAGCGCGCCGAGGCGATCCCCAAGCTGGAGGAGATCCTCAAGGCCAGCGACGGCATCATGGTCGCGCGCGGGGACCTGGCCGTGGAAGTGGGCAACGCCGCCGTGCCGGCGCTGCAGAAGAAGATGATCCGCATGGCGCGCGACATGGACAAGGTCGTCATCACCGCCACGCAGATGATGGAATCGATGATCACCAACCCCGTGCCCACGCGCGCCGAGGTGAGCGACGTGGCCAACGCCGTGCTCGACGGCACCGACGCCGTCATGCTCAGCGCCGAGACCGCCTCCGGCCGCTACCCGCTGGAGACGGTGCAGGAGATGAGCCGCATCTGCGAGGCCGCCGAACAGGCCGAGGACACCACGCGCGACCTGGACTTCAGCGGCCACTACGCGCGCATCGACCAGTCGATCGCCATGGGCGCGCTCTTCACCGCCCACCACCTGGGCGCCAAGGCCATCGTGGCGCTGACGGAGTCGGGCTCCACGCCGCTGTGGATGAGCCGGCACGCGGCGCACATCCCGGTCTACGCGCTCACCTCGCGGCTGGCGACGCAGCGCAAGATGGCGCTGTACCGCAACGTGCGCCCGCTGCTGATGGACTCGGAGACCGACCGCGACGCGGCGCTCGACCAGGCCGAGCGCCACCTGAAGAAGCGCGGCATCGTGCAGAGCGGCGACGTCTACGCCATCACCTGCGGCGAGCCGATGGGGGCTCCCGGCGGCACCAACATGCTGAAGATCTGCCGGGCGAGCTGATCGCAAGCCGATCGAAAGCAGATCGCGAGCGGCAAGGGCGCGCCGCCGTCATCGGCGCGCTGGGGCGTCCTACGTGGGGGGCCTGGCGGCGTGGGCGATGCTCGAGGCGCGCCGGTTCGACGCTCCTCGTGTGCAGGCCCAGGCCGAATCCAGGGGTGGCCGGCGCGCGTACATCCGCCCATGCCTTCCCCCTTGTCTTTCCTTGCCCGCCGGCGTCCTCTCGCCGGCTTGCTGGCCCTGGCCGGCCTCCTTGGCCTGGCCGCCTGCTCACCGGTGCGCATCGTCAACGGCCTGACGCCCAACGGCAGCTTCTCGCTCGACGCCGGCCAGGCCTATGGCGCCGAAGCGCGGCAGCGCCTGGACATCTACACGCCGAAGGCGGGCACCTCGCCGCCGGCCGGGCAGCGCCCGCTGGTCGTGTTCTTCTACGGCGGCACCTGGTCGAGCGGCGAGCGGGCCGACTACAAGTTCGTCGGCGAGGCCCTGGCGTCCCGCGGCGCGGTGGTGGTGGTGCCCGACTACCGTCTCTCGCCCCAGGTGCGCTACCCCGTCTTCGTGCAGGACAGCGCGCTGGCGGTGAAGTGGGCCATCGACCATGCCGCGGCCCTGGGCGCCGACCCGACCCGCGTGTACGTCATGGGCCACAGCTCGGGCGGCTACAACGCCGCGATGGTGGCGCTGGACGGGCGCTGGCTCGGCGCGCTGGGCGCCAGCCCGCGCCAGCTGGCCGGCTGGATCGGCCTGGCCGGCCCCTACGACTTCCTGCCGATCGAGAACCCGCAGGCGCAGGTGGCCTTCAACTGGCCCGCCACGCCCGCCGACTCGCAGCCGCTGGTGCATGCGCGCGCCGGCTCGCCGCCGGCGCTGCTGCTGGCGGCATCCAAAGACAAGCTGGTCGACCCCGACCGCAACACCGGCCAGATGGCGCAAAGGCTGCAGGCCGCGGGCGTCGCGGTGCGCACCGAGCGCTTCGACGACCTGAGCCACATCACGCTGATCGGCGCCGTCGCCCGGCCGCTGCGCTGGCTCGGCGGGCCGGTGCTGCCGCCGGTGCTCGACTTCATCGGCCTGCCGCCCGGCGCCCGCTGAGCGTGCCTGACCCCCGCAAGTGGGCTTGCAGCAGTGGGCAAAAGGGCCGTCGATACAATCTTGCGATTCATCCATACGCCGCCCGCGCGGTGAACCAGAGAGCGAAAAAGCTGTGAACAAGGAACAACTGGACAAGGTGGCAAGCGGCAAGGGTTTCATCGCCGCGCTCGACCAGAGCGGGGGCAGCACGCCCAAGGCGCTCAAGCTCTACGGCGTCGAAGAGTCCGCGTACAAGAACGAGGCCGAGATGTTCGATCTGGTGCACGCCATGCGCGCGCGCATCGTGGGCAGCCCGGCCTTCAACGGCGAGCGCGTGCTCGGCGCCATCCTCTTCGAGATGACCATGGACCGCCAGTTCGACGGCCAGGACGCGGCCGCCTACCTGTGGGAGAAGAAGCAGGTCGTGCCCTTCCTCAAGGTCGACAAGGGCCTGGCCGACGAGGCGGACGGCGTGCAGCTCATGAAGCCGATGCCCGGCCTCGACAGCCTGCTGGCGCGCGCCGCCGCCAAGGGCGTGTTCGGCACCAAGATGCGCTCGGTGGTCAACGCCGCGAATGCCAAGGGCATCGACGCCGTGGTCGCGCAGCAGTTCGAGGTGGGCAAGCAGATCCTGGCCGCCGGCCTGATGCCGATCATCGAGCCCGAGGTCAACATCAAGGCGACCGACAAGAAGGAAGCCGAGGCGCTGCTCAAGGCCGCGATCCTCAAGCAGCTCGATGCGCTGGGCGCCGACCAGACCGTCATGCTCAAGCTCAGCATTCCCACCGTGGACGGCTTCTACAGCGAACTCGTGCAGCACCCGAAGGTGGTGCGCGTGGTGGCGCTCTCGGGCGGCTACAGCCGCGACGAATCGAACGCCATGCTGGCCAAGAACCCCGGCGTGATCGCCAGTTTCAGCCGCGCGCTGACCGAGGGCCTGTCCGCCCAGCAGTCCGACGCGGAGTTCGACGCCGCGCTCGACAAGGCGGTGGAGTCGATCTACCGCGCCTCGATCACCTGACGCCGCACCGGCAGGGCAGCCGCCCTGCCGACCCGACCGGCCACCGCTCGCGGTGGCTTTTTTCTGCGCGCACAATCCCCGTCGCTGCTCCTCAGATCATTCCCCGGCTCCGACCCATGACCACCACCGTCCACACCTCCTCCATCCAGAGCCTGCCCCTGCTCGCCCGCGGCAAGGTGCGTGACAACTACGCGGTGGGCGAGGACCGCATCCTCATGGTGGCCAGCGACCGGCTCAGCGCCTTCGACGTCATCATGGGCGAGCCGATTCCGGGCAAGGGCGAGATCCTGACCAAGATGGCGCTGTGGTGGTTCGACCGGCTCGGCGCCCTGTGCCCGAACCACCTCACCGGCGAGGCGCCCGAGTCGGTGGTGCAGCCGGGCGAGGTGGCGCAGGTGCAGGGCCGCTCCATGCTGGTCAAGCGGCTCAAGCCGATCCCGGTCGAGGCGGTGGTGCGCGGCTACCTGGCCGGCAGCGGCTGGAAGGAATACCAGGAGAACCGCCAGGTCTGCGGCGTGCCGCTGCCCGAGGGGCTGACCAACTCCGCCAAGCTGCCGCGCGCCATCTTCACCCCGGCCGCCAAGGCGGCGGCCGGCGAGCACGACGAGAACATCAGCTACGACCGCGTGGTCGAGATCGTCGGCCCCAAGCTGGCCCAGCAGATCCGCGAGACCAGCATCGCCATCTACGAAACGGCGGCGGCCATCGCCCTCACCAAGGGCATGATCATTGCCGACACCAAGTTCGAGTTCGGCCTCGACGACCAGGGCACGCTGGTGCTGATGGACGAGGTGCTCACGCCCGACAGCTCGCGCTACTGGCCGGTCGAGGGCTACGAGCAGGCGCTGGCCGACGGCAGCAACCCGCCAAGCTACGACAAGCAGTTCGTGCGCGACTGGCTCGAGTCGGTGCGCATCAACGGCAAACCCTGGGACAAGACCCCGCCCGCCCCGCGCCTGCCCAAGGAGGTGATCGACAAGACCGCCGCCAAGTACCGGGAGGCGCTGGAACGCCTGACGGGCTGACCAGGGGGCGGGTGGCCCGCCGCAGGGTCCGCCGGACGTGAATGGATCACACGCCGGCGGGTAATACTCACAATCCGGGCGCCGTGTGCTTTTTCACACTCTGATCTCATCACAAATGAGGAAGGAGTGCCCGATGACCATCCCCCAGACCGAGGCCGCCCGCGCAGAGAAAACGGCCGCCGCCCTGCCACCGCTCGAGGCGGCCTGGCCGGCGCTGTTCGCCGCCGCGTTCGACGAGATCGAGCACGGGCTGATGCTGCTGGACCTGAGCGGCCGGATCCTGCATGCGAACCACCCGGCACGGCGCGAGCTGGCCAGCCAGCGGGTGCTGCGCGAGGGCCAGGGCGGCGCCTTGTGCGCCGGCAGTCCGGCCGCACTCGCGCGCATCCGGCTGGCGCTGCACGACGCCGAGCGCGACTGCCGCAGCATGGTCGAGCTGGACCATCCCGAGGAGTCGCTGTCGCTGGCCTTCGTTCCGCTGGCCACCGGCCGCCTGGGCGCGGCGACCGACGCCGTGCTGGTCATCTGCAGCCGCCGTCCGGGCGTGCAGCCCCTGACCCTGCAGATGTACGCCCGCGCGCGCGGCCTGACGCCGACCGAGCAGGCGGTGCTGGGCCAGCTGTGCGCCGGCAGGGCGGCCGAGGAGATCGCCGAGAGCCAGGGCATCCGCATGTCCACGGTGCGCACCCACATCAAGAACATGCGGGTCAAGACCGGGGCCGCCAGCATCCGCGCGATCGTCCACCGCGTGACCCGCATGCCGCAGATCGTTTCCACGCTGCGCATCGTGGCCGCGAACAAATAGGCCGCTGCCAGCGCGCGCCGCGGCCTGCCGCCGCGTCGTCCAGGCCCTCCCCGCGGGCGGGCTGCGCGGCAACCCGCGGGCGCGGACCTATAGTCCGCGCATGCCGCCGCGGTCTGCCGCCCCTTCCGAATCCACCGATTCCCTGCCCGCCGACGTGGCGCGGCTGGCAGCGCGCGGCGTGCAGCGGCGCTTTCGCACCCGCGCCCTGCTCATCCACGAGGGCGAGCGCGGCGACACCCTCTTCATCGTGCTGTCGGGCCGGCTGCGCGCCTTCGTGTCCGATTCGCGCGGCCGCGAGGTGACGCTGAGCCACCACGGCCCTGGCGAGTACGTGGGCGAGATGTCGCTGGACGGCGGCGTCCGCTCGGCCAGCGTCGAGGCGCTGGAGCCCACCGTCTGCGTGGTGGTCACGCGCGACAGCGCGATGCGCCACATCGCCGAAGACCCGGAATTCACCCGCGGACTGATCGAGCGCCTGATCCGCCGCGCGCGCCTGGCCACCGAGAGCGCCCGCAGCATGGCCCTGCTCGACGTCTACAGCCGGCTGCGCCGCGTGCTGGAGGAGCGGGCGGCGCCGGGCCCGGATGGCGTCCCGTCCATCGCCGAGCGCCTGACGCACCAGGCGCTGGCCTCGGAAATCGGCTGTTCGCGCGAGATGGTCAGCCGCCTGCTCAAGGACCTCGAGACCGGCGGCTACCTCGCGGTGCGAGAGCGCCGCCTGGTCCTGCTGCGCCCGCTGCCGGCCGCGTGGTGAGATGCGCAGCGCCGGGTGGCATCGCACCGGCGCTTCGGCGTTGCGTTCTACAAGGTCCAGCGCGCCGACACGCGCACGCTGCGCGGCTCCATCGGATGCACGTGGCGGCCCGCGATCCCCTGGCCGCACGCCCCGCTCACCACCTCGCGCGCCGCGCACGAGGCGTACAGGTACTCGATGTCGTTGCCCCGGCTGCCGGCCAGGTTGAACACCTGCAGGCCCAGCGTGAGGTTGCGGTTCACCGCATAGGTGGTGCCGAAATTCAGCACGGTGAGCGGCCGCGAGCGCACGGTGTCCAAGGTGTCCAGCGCGCGCGGCCCCATGTAGCGCAGTCGCAGTGAGCTCGTCCAGGGCCCCTGTTGCCAGACCACGCCCGCCGCGACCACCCGCTCGACCGCGTTGTCGATCGTGTTCCCCTCGCCCGCAGCCGGCAGGCCGCGAAAGCGCGCGCGGGACAGGGCGGCGTCGGCTTCCAGGCGCCAGTGCGGATCGACCTGCCAGCGCAGCGTGGCCTCGACGCCGTGGCGCTTGCTGGCCCGGCCCGGCTCGGTGGTGCCGGCATCCCCGACGTAGACCAGTTCCGAGTCGAGCTGCAGCTGCCAGAGCGCGGCCGTCACGGTGAGCCCGTCGCGCGGCTGGAAGCGCCAGCCGACTTCGGCGCCCCGGCCCTTGACCAGCGCCGGGACGCGCTCTGCGGCAGCACCGGTCTGTGGATCGGCCGTGATGGTCGCGCCGCGCACGTCGTTGCTGTGGAATCCGACGCCGCCGTTGAGATACAGCTCGTGCGCGGGGGTCACGGTCCATGCGAGCCCGAATTTGGGGCTGAGCTGCGAGTCGTTCCCGCGGCCGCTGTTGAGGCGTCCGTAGACCGGCTCGCGGCCTTGCACGTCGTAGCGCAGCCAGTCGCCACGCAGGCCGAGGTAGCCGCGCAAGCTGTCGCTGAAGTTGATCAGCTGCTGGCCGTAGACCGAGACGAGGTCCTGCGAGACCCTGTCGTTGCGCACGGTGCCGATGCGCTCGCGTGCCGTGGTCGGGTACAGCCCGACTTCGCCGATGCGGTCGCCGCGCCACTGGGCGCCGAAGCTCAGGATCCCATCGAGATTACCGATGCGGACCGCCCGCGTGTTCGACGCCTGGGCGCCGAACACGCGGCGGCGATCGGTCTGTTCGAACTGGTCCCCCTGCTCGGGGTTGTTCAGGAAGTAGGTGAAATCCGAGAACAGGTCGAAGCGGTAGTCGATCGCGTAGGCGCTGATCCGCGTTTCGCCTTCGGGCCCCTTGTCGAACCACTGGCCCGAGAGCGACAGCCGGCGCGTCCTGCCGCCGTCGGTCGGGTTCAGGCTGCCGAAGCGGGACAGCTCGCCGCTCTCGATCAGGCGCTCGGGGATCTGGTCGGTCGAGGTCCAATGGCTCTGGTAGGCCATGCCGGTGAGGCTGAAACCGCGCGAGGGGGTGCCTTGCGAGTAGCGCACCACGGCGTTGGCCTTGCGCAGGCGCTCGGGCACGTCCCACGGGCCGTTGTTGCCTTCGAGTTCGATGGCGCCGAGCCAGGTCTGGTCGGCCACGGTGCGCGAGCCGGCAGCGAGCAGGCGGCGGAAGTCGTGGGCGCCGAGCGTCACTTCGGCAAAAGGCCTGTCCAGCGCGCTCACGTAGTCGAGGCTGGCACTGCCGGCGAGCGAGAAGTCGCCGCTGTCGGCGAAATACGGCCCCTTGCGGTAGCGCACGCCGGAGACGAGCTCCGGGATCAGGAAGTTCAGGTCGGCGAAGCCCTGGCCGTGCCCGTGGGTGGGCATGTTGACGGGCATGCCGTCCACGCTGACGGCGAAATCGGTGCCGTGATCGAGATTGAAGCCGCGCAGGAAGTACTGGTTGGCCTTGCCGTCACCCGAATGCTGCGTGGCCACCACGCCGGGCACCGCTTCGACGATGTCGCCCGGTCGCAACTTGGGCCGGGATTGGAAGGACGCCTTTTCGGCCGCGCCTTCGCTGGCACTGTCGGCACTGCCGATCGCGGCGTCGCGGGGGCCCTGGATGACGACCTCGGGCAGATGGGGCTGCGCCACCGCGGCGACCTGAAAGAAGAAGGTCGCGGCGGCCCACCCTGTGGCGTGGCGGCGAATGCACGAAGTCGTTCTGTCCATGGATGCTTGGAAGGGATCAGGAGAAGGGAAGCACTTTGACATCGAAGACGCGTTCGCCCAGCCACACGACGGCAACGGCCATCGCCAACGCCGATCCCCCGCGCAGGACGACCGGCAGGTAGTGCCGCCAGCGCCGCACTGCCAGCAGGCCCAGAAGGACCGCGCCCACCACGAGCAACTGGCCGGCCTCGACGCCCAGGTTGAACTGCAGCAGGGCCAGCACGAAGCCGCCGACCGGAAGATCGAGCTCTCCGAGCGCGCCGGCGAAGCCGAAGCCGTGGATGAGGCCGAAGAGAAAGGCGAACAACTTGCGCCGGCCCCGCAAGACGGGATGGAGGTTGTCCACCGCGGCAAGAATGATCGTGGCCGCGATGCCGGGTTCGACGATGCGCGGCGAGATCGTCACCAGCTTCAGTCCGGCCAGCGCCAGGGTGATCGAATGCGCGGCCGTGAACATCGTCACCACGCCCAGCATGGGCCATGCGGCCTCTCGCCAGGTCGACACGGGCACCCAACCGCCGGGCGTGCGGCGCAGCACCGAGGGCAGCAGCAGGCAGACCAGGAACAGGACATGGTCGTACCCGATCAGGATGTGGTGGATGCCGTCGAAGAAGACCGCCGCGTCCGACGGGGCGGGGCCCGTGGCGGACCCGTGCGCCGGCCACGCCACGCTGACGGGCCCGCCGGACGGGTCCAGCGAGCGCAGAGCGGGAGGCCCCGACGGTCCGTCGATGCGCAGCAACCCGCGATGCGTCGGATCGACCTCCCGGAGCAGGCGGTAGTCGACGGTCAGGGCGTTCTCGGCCGGGCAGGCGGCGCGCAGCTGCAGGACCAGGTACGCCCCGTCGATCCGGTCCTCCACGGCCGGCGGACGTGCCTCCTCCAGCTGGCACCGACCGGCCTGGACGCTCAGCCGCCCCAGGGCGTACGACCGGATGTCGGCCATCCGCTGCCGCACCTCGCCCCAGGTCAATTGCCGGTCGCCGTTCGCATCGAGGTCCAGCACGGCGTCCAGGTCCCGCAGCGCGATGTCCCAGCGGACGGTCAGCGCGTCACCCTGCCGCTGGATCTGCAGATAGGCGTCGCTGGCCTTGTGGGCATGGGCGGCGTCGCACAGCGTCAGGGTCCCGCACAGGACAACGGCCCATGCGGCCAGCCATCTAGCGAAGGATCTCATCGACGCGTGTGTCCTTCAGGCCGATGCGTTCCATCAGGGCCCTGACTTCCGCGCGCGCTCCCGGGTCGCCGCTGGCGGCGGCGGCACGGGCATAGATCAGGAGGTCGATGGGCTCGCGCTGACGATCGGCGTTCAGGCGCGCGAGCACCAGCGCCCGCTTCGGGTCCTGCTGCACATCGAGCGCGAACATCGCTTCCTCCCGCGCGTGCAGGGCGGCGGTCCCCGGTCGCTGGGCGGCGGCGTCGAAGCGCTCGCCCAGCTCCCGGGCATCCGCCTGCGTGGGCCCCGCCCCGGCCGCGATCGCCAGACGCAGCAGCACGGCGTCGCTGCGGGCCTCCGGCGCGAGCAGGGCGCGGACCTCGCCACCACGTCCGACGCGCTGCAGGTAGTCGCCGTAGGCGAGCACGAGATAGCCCGAGCGCTGCACGCCCAGGGCCTGGCGGTAGGCCGCGTCGGCACGCGCGGCGTTCCCGGCCAGTTCCTCGACCTCGGCCAGGCTCGTCAGCAGCCATTGGCGGGTGGCGGCCTGGGACGGGCCCGCCAGCGCCGGCTGCGCCAACAGCGACGTGAGTGCGTCGCGGGCGGCGTCGTACTGTCCGCGAAGTGCCTGGTTTTCGGCCAGGCAGGCGATGGCGAAGAGCGCGGGCCCGGCGCGCCCGAGCGACCGGCATGCCGCGTCGGACTCGCCATAGCGACCGCGCACGCGCAGCACCGTGGCCAGGGTGATCCAGGCCTGCGAATCCGCCGGGTCGCGCGCGATGGCCGCGCGCAGCAGGCGTTCGGCGCCGTCGAAATCGTGCAGGTACTGGGCGACGGTCGCGCGCATCAGCAGAACGGCGGGAGGGGTCTCGGCCACGGGACGATCGCTCCATGCCTGGAGTGCGCCCATCGCATACCCCGCATAGCGGGCGTCGCCTTGTTCCCGTGCCAGATCCAGGTAGGCACGGGACATGGCGACGGCCGTGGCCTCGTCCGCGTTGGCCTGTTGCGTCGCGCCGCGCAGCCGCCGCTTCAGCGACGACCAGCCCGCGACGGCCGGCAACGACTCCACCACCGAGTCGTCGCTCGCCGGGATGCGCGGCGCGGCACCGGCCGCACCGAAGAACACCCCCAGGGCGGCCGCCGCAAGCCAGGCGCGCATGCTGGGCTTCAGGGTGTCGCGACGGGGTCTGCAGTCTCGGACGTGGGCGGTGGATCGAACTGCGCCACGTTCGCCGGCTCTGCCTGGTCCAGCTTGGTCGCCACCAGCGCAACGACGTAGGCCACGAAGGCGTCGTAGGCGCTGACCTGCACCGGCGGCACGCCGCCGCCGTTGCCACCGCCGCCGCCCCCACCACCGTTGCCGTTGCCGGTATCCGGCGGGGCGCTGCCGACCGGGAAGGCCGGGAAGTACGAGGAGCCGCCGCCTCCGCCGCCGCACGCGGCGAGTGCGGCCGCCAGGGCCAGGGCCAACGCGCCGCGGGAAAAGTGTCGAGTCTGCTTCATGCGATCACCTCGATGGCACGGTTCACTGGGCATTGACCGCGCCCGGCAGCGGCACGTTGAGGTAGGGGAACGCCGCAGGGAACTGGGACGCGCTCTGCAGGGCGCCGTCGGTCAGCGCCGCACCGCCGGCCGGCGCATCGCTGGGCTTGCAGCCCACCTTCAGCGCGTCGTTGGCGCCGGTCAGAACGCACAGGGCACCCATGGCCACGCGCAGTTCGATGTCGACCACGTCGTCACCCGGACGCCGACCGTTCGGGAAGCCGGCGTTGTCGCCGGCAGCGACACCCAGATTGCTCTGGCTGGCCATCGGCGTGGGCGCAATGGTCGTGTTCAGCCGCAGCATCTCGGACGCCTTGACGTTGGCAGGCTGGTTCAGGCCTGAGATGCCGGTCAGGAACGCGGCCACGAGGTCGGTCCGCGGGAAGTTGGTCGGTGCCTGGGCGCTGGGATAGAGCGTCTGGATGAGCGCCGGCAAGGTGGGATTGGTCACGTAGGTCGCGAACTGGCCGTCGTCCGCGGGCTTCGAGCTGTTGAACCGGTCCTTGTCCTTCAGGCCGATCACCACCTCGTTGACCAGCGGCATGCCCAGGCGCGACACCTGGGCCCAGGCGCCCCCGGCCAGCACTCCGGTGCCGTGACCGCGCTTGGCCGGGCTGGCCACGAGCTGGCCCTGGCGGGCGCTGGCCGTGGTCCAGCCGCCGATGATCGTGCCGTTGCCCCCCGCCGTCAGACAGGTGGTCGGCACTTCGAGCGCCAGGGTGCTCACGTTGCGCGTTGCGAGCGTGCTGGCGTTGGCGCTGGTCGATCCCAGCGGGTTGAGGTTGATCAGATCGAACACCTGGCCCAGCGCGACGGCGAAGGGGTCCTGGCGCTGGCCGGCAAACACCCGCCCCGGCGTCGAACATCCCGGGATGTTGACGGTGTAGACGTGCTGCGCGGCATAGGCGGCGTAGCCGGACGGGCCGCCGAAGGTCTTCTCGCCGATGTTGTCGGTGGGCCGATCGAAGGTGGCGGAGCCGTTGGCTGCATTGGTGACCGCTGCCGCAGCGCCCTTGCGGCGATCGCCGCGCACCACCGTGAGCGTGAAGGTCTCGCGCAGGTTGCTGGTGGCCTGGTTCGGCCCGGTGATCGGGCCTGCCTGCACGAGCGGGATCGACACCTGCTGGCCCGAGATCGGGAGCTGGATGTCGCGCAGCGTATTCGTGAATCGGAACTGGAAGGTGAGGCTTTCCGAGCCGCTGCCGGTGTTGTCGATGTGGATCTCGTACAGCCCGTTCGGATCCATGGTGAAGTAGTTGGGCCCGCCGTAGGGCCCCTGGTCGGGCTGGTAGTTGGCGATCAGGGTCGTGTAGTCCGCACGGTTGGGCTCGTAGCTGCGGAACATGTAGAAATCCGTGGCATCGAGCTTCGGCATGCCGGCGATCGACGGCGCTTCACGGTGGCTCGACGCGCTGGCGCCAACGCCAGCGAAGGCGAGCAAGGCCATCGTGCAAGCCTGCAGGGGGATTCGGGACCTTCTCATGGACATCACCTCTTGACGTTGGAGTGGGTAACGGAGGAGGCGCGACGCCGCCGCCTGGAGGTGACTACGTGAGGAATTTCACGCTGGATGCAAAAGTTGCTAAGTAGTTTCCCTTGGTCGTCCGTTGGACTGCACCGGGCCCGCCATGCGGCCCGTGGTCGAACCTGCAAGGCCCGCGTGACGGGACCGCGGCGCGCGCGCTTCGTGAGCGGCTAGGGCACGACCTGCCCGGGCCGGCTGAAGATCCAGCCGGCGCCGACGCGGGCACGGCTGATGGCACTTCGGGGGTGGCCGGCGTGTGCGAACTCCCCATGCCGCTGGATCAGCGCGTGCACGATGGCCGCGTTGTCCGGCCGGCGCGCCGTGCCGTCGGCGAACAGGTTCATCACGGCCCGCGACACCTGCGCGGCCGCCACGCTGCTGCCGTTCATGCGCACCGTGAGGCCGCTGCGCGTGCTGGCGGCGGCGATGCCCGGCATGGACTCGCTGAGGTCGCCAGGCGCGCACAGGTCGGGCCAGCGCGCGCGCCCCGGCGCCAGCCCGGTCGCCGCGGCCGAGGTGTAGGTCGACGGCCGCGCGGACAGCGCCACGCAGGCGCCGGCCACGATGGGCAGCACGCCGTTGGCGATGCTGTTGCCGGTGGCCCGGCGCTTCACCGCATCGGCGGGCACGTCGTCGACCGCCTGCGGCGGCCGGGGCCGGGCCGAGGGAAACAGGGCCTGCCGCGCCGGGAAAGGGCTGTGCCCGATCGCCTCGTCGCGCTGCACCCAGGCCTGCAGATCGACCGCTTCCGCGCCGTCGTTGGTGATCGAGAACGTCCATGGCCCGGCCGGTGCCGTCTTGCGGCCCGGCTCCAGGCTGCGCGAGGGAAGCAGGGCCAGCAGGGCCATCGCGCGGCCCGGACTCGCCGCCGCGTCCGCGGCCCATGACAGCGAACACATCGACGCCCGGGGCGTCGCTGCGTCGTAGGCCACCCGGCCCAGGCGGGCACGCAGCCGCGTGCCGTCGGGCGCTTGCACTTCGATGCGCAGGTCGCGCAGCGCCGTCCCGGCCTCGAACCACAGTTCGCAGAAACTCTCGGTCGGGTCCTCGACGCGGACCTGCAACGCCAGGCTCGCGGTCGCGCCGGGCGCGACGTGCAGGGCCGCATGGCCGCCGGCCTCGAACTGGTTGCCCGCCGGCAGCACGAGCGCGAAATGGCGCAGGCGCTCGCGTGCGCTGGCGCACATGCCGTCGAGCGCCCGCTCGAACAGGGTCTGCCCGTCATGCGGGCCGGCGGTGGCGCCGTAGCTCAGGTTGACCACCACGCTCGCATCGTCGGCGATGTGGTCGAGCGCATAGGCCAGCGCGTCCAGCGCGTGCTTGGCCAGGCCGCCTCCCGAGGTGTCGGCGACCGTGCGCGGCGGCAGCTGGACGAGGATGATCCGCGTGTCGTCGTCGCCCGCGGCGTCGGGCCCGGCGGCAGCGCCGGGTGGCCGGTGGCCGCAGCACAGGTCGGCCACGTGGGTTCCGTGCGTCAGCGCATGCCGCACCCGGTCGGCGTAGTGCAGCGCGGCATAGACCTGCGTTTCGTCCTCGCCGTCCACCGTCACGCGGGCCAGCGCGCGGTCGATGGCCGCGGCGTCCAGCACGCGGCCGTAGCCGAAGCCCTCGGCCGGCGCCCAGGGCGACGCGGCATGCGGGCCGGCGCCGCCGCCGGCCGCGTCGAGCGCCCGTGCGATGCCGCCCGGCAGGGCCGTGCACTGCGGGTTCTGGTCCCAGAGCCAGGCGATGCGGGTGCGGTCGCCTGCGGCGGTGCGAAAGTGCGAGTGCAGGAAGGCCAGCCCGTCGTCGATCACCACCATCACGCGGCCGCGCAGGCGCGGCCCCTCCCCGCGCGCCGTGCCGGGCGCCAGGCGGGCGCTGCCCTGCAGGGCGGCCACGCCCTCCTCCGGCGGCGCCCAGCGTGCACTCGCCTGTTCCAGGGCGAAGCGGGACAGCCGGCCCGCCGCCAGCAGCGCGGCCAGCCGCGAGCGCGGCGCCGTCACGCCATGGATGCTGCGCTCGCCAGGCCGGTCCGGGCCGTAGCGGCGTGTCGCCACGCCGGCCGCCGGGTTCAGGACGGGCTGCAGCGCCGACGGCAGCGGGGCCGGCGTGCCCGGCGCATCGAAGCGCAGGGGTGCGAGCCCCAGCTTCTGCAGCTCGCGCTCGGTGGCCTCGATGAGCAGGTCCAGCTGCGCCTCGGCCGGGCCCGGCAGCGGCATCTCCAGCGCCCACTGGAGGTAGGGGTCGCGGGCGAGCAGCGGGCGGTGCATCGGCCGGCGCTCAGACGCGCGGCTCGGCAGCCGCCTTCAGCCACAGCCAGTGCAGCAGCCTGGACCGCGCGATGGGCACGTCCACGCCGGTGTCGTCGATGCCTTCCTGCGGATCGGCCTGCAGCTCGTGCTCGCGCGGTGGCGGCGCGGCCTCGGGGAGGTCGTCGCCGTCGACCCGCCAGCCCCGCACATGGCCGCCGTGGCCCGCGCGGGCCAGGAACAGCCGTGCGAGCTGCGTGCCGAGCACCTCGCCGGCACGCGTGTCGAGCGGAAAGTGCAGGCCGGCCACCTCGCGGTTCTCGGCGATGCGCGACGCCAGGCGGTACAGCCGCACGCGCTGCGGCGGGTCGCCGGGACGCAGATGGGTCATCAGCGTGGCGAAGAAGAAGGCCTCGGTCGAGTGGCCGCTGGGCCAGGTGTAGTAGGCGGGCGTCTGCAGGATGGGCTGGACGTCGGCATTCCAGTCCTGCGGCCGGGGACACGCCAGCTCGTACTTGATGCGGTGCGTCAGCAGCATCACCACATGCAGCAGCACCCAGCTCAGCTCGAGCGTGCTGCGGTGGCGTTCGGGGTGCAGGCGGCAGGTGCTGGCCCAGTAGGCGAACTGCGGGCTCACCTGCGTGATGATCTCGGCCATGCGCTCGGCACGGTCCGGCCGGCGGTCCAGCACCTGCTGCACCTGGCGGCCGAAGGTCCTGGGCCCGGGGCTGCGCAGCTCCAGGATGCTCTGCGCCGCCTGGCCGGGCACCTGGCCGTACAGTAGCCGGATGCCGCCGCGCGCGCGGCCGAAGTGCACCACCTCCAGGCCCGCCAGGCATTCCTGCGTCAGGATGTGGAAGCGGGTCTGCGCGTCGTTGTAGCCGAGGTTGGCGGCCTCGCCCGACTGCGGGTAGGGCGCGGGCCGCTCGCTCGGCGCGGCCAGGCCCGGCGAGACGCTCTCCCGGCTGAAATCCATGCCGGTGTAGAGCAGGGGGTAGGGAATGGCGCCCGAATAGCCACCGAAGGTGTTCGCCTGCAGTGCCGATCCCATCCCGGTCATGCCCGTCATGCCGGTCATCCCGGTCATTCCCGTCATCCCGGTCATGCCTGTCATTCCCGTCACGGCTTCTCCTCGTGGTCAACCGGCGGCGATGCCCGCCTCGCGCATGCTGCGTGCGATCTCGGACGCCAGCGGTGAACGGGCCATCGGCGAGCGGGCCAGAAACCCGTTCACGGTGAAGCCCGGCTCCAGGGCGAGCAGCTGGCCTGCCACCTCGCGCGCCCGTGCGATGTCGCCCTGCAGCACGCTCACCACGACGAGCGTCTTGTGGGTCGAGGTGTGCAGGCAGTGCGTGCGGATCGAGTGCTCGGCCAGCCGGCGTGCCTGGGCCAGCTCGCCCGCGGCCAGGTACGCCGTGGCGGCCAGCGACTCGTAGAAATAGCGGGCCGGATGGATCGGCGACAGCAGCAGCGCGCGGTCGGCGGCATCGCGCGCCTGCGCACCCTCGCCGCGCCAGGCATGCAGCGCCGCGGTGAAGAGCCAGGCCAGGCCTTCGTTCGGGTTCTCGGCCAGGGCCTGCCGGTAGGCCCGCTCCGCCTCGTCGAAATTCTTCTGCATGTAGCTGGCGACCTGGCCCTTGATCGTCATGGCCAGCGACAGCGAAGGGTCGTCCTGGATCGCGCGGTCCACCTGTGCCATGGCGCGGCGCGCCTCCACGGCCACGTCGGTCAGCCAGCCCTGCGCCGCGCCGATGGCGTACCACTGGCCCAGCCAGGCGCGCGGCGCGCCGAAGCGCGGGCGGCGTTCGGTCAGATGCTCCAGCAGTTCGTGCGCACGCCGGAAGTCGGTGCGCGACTGCCGGTGCATCAGCGCGATGCCGCCGAGCAGCAGCGAATAGTCCCCGAGCGAGGACGGCGGCTGGCTGGCCGCATGCCGGCCGCGGCCTTCGGCGATGGCGGTGAACGCCCCTTCGGAAATCTGGCCGGCGAGCTCGCTGTCGGGGGTGAGCAGGTCGTCCAGCGTGCCGGCGTGCCGCGCCGACCAGAGCACGGTGCCGTCGTCCGTCAGGTCGACCAGTTCCGCGCTCACCAGCAGCCGGCCGCCGGTGGCATGGCAGGTGCCCGACAACGCATAGCGCGCGCCGACCTGCTCGCGGATCTGCGCGGGCGAAAGGCCGCGGCCATGGATCGACGCGCTCGTCAGGCGCGAGAGCACCAGCAGCTCGGTGCGTGCCAGCTGATGGATCACCGCGTCGGCGATCAGGTCGCCGACCAGTGCCTGTTCGGCATCGACGCCGCGTGCGTCGAAAGGCAGCACGACGACCACCGGCTTCTCGATCTCGCGGTCGGCCACGGCAGCGGCGGCCGCCTGGGGCGCGGAACGCACCTCGTACACGCGGATCGGCTCGGCCACGTGTTTGACGTAGCGCTCGCCGCAGTCGGTGAGCTCGCCGTCCATGCCCTCGACCAGTTGTTCCTGCACCTGGGGCGTGACCAGGGTCTGTCCGGGTGTCGCCAGGGCGGCCACGCGGGCGGCCAGGTTGACGTCGCTGCCGTAGATGTCGCGCGCATCGGCCAGGAAGCTGGCCGAGTGCAGGCCGATACGAAAGCCGAGCCGGCGGCCGCTGCGCAGCGGGGCGGCATCGGCCGCCCACGCATGCATGCCCGACGCGGCGTCGACCGCCTGCCTGGCTTCAGCGAACTCGATCATCAGTCCATCTCCGAGGCTCTTCACCAGCCGTCCGCCATGGGCGGGCAGCACGCTGCGGTCGACATGGGCGAGAAAGGCCTGCCATCGGTGAATCACGCCCAGCTCGTCCTGCGCCATGAGGCTCACCGACTCGACCATGTCGACCACCAGCACCACCTTGCGGCGGCGCTCCAGTCCGAGCTGACGCAGCAGCTCGGTGTCGGACGCAATGCTGTTCGGTCCCGAGGACACAGGCATCCCTTCTTCAGAGGATTTGTTGCAAAAGTGGGAGATTGGCGTGACCTTTGTGTCACAAGCCTTGACAAATGTCCATGCGCCATCCGGCGCAGCCGCCGAAGCGGCGAGGCGTCAGCGCACGGCCTCGAACACCGCCACCGTGCGTCCGGTGCCGTCGAGCAGCGCCATCCGGCCCGGCCCCTGCAGCCGGTAGCTCGCCGTGGCCTGCAGGGCCTGGAAGAACTGCGTTTCCAGGGTGTTGCGGGCCGGATCGCCGCAGGCCATCTTGGTGGCGGCGATCTGCCCCAGCTTGAGCTGGCTGGCGCTGCGGGTGTAGCTGCCGCTCATGCGGTTGCAGCCGCCCGAGCCGCTCATGCGCCCGCTGTTGCGGTCGAACTGCAGCTGCGGGTTGCGGGCCGGGTCGTCGCCGGGCGCCACGGGCTGGTCGCCCAGCAGCACCAGGCGCCAGCTCGGGCCTTCGATGGGTTCGTCCAGGTTGATGCCGCTACCGCAGGCGGCAAGGGACACCGCCGCGAGCGGCAGCGAAAGGGTGAGGGCAAGGCGGCGGGCGAGTCGCATGGCGGGATCACTTTCTCGAGTGCAACCGGATGTGACCGGTCGCGCGATCCTATACCGCCGCCGATGGCCGCCCGCGGGGCGATCAGCTCAGGATCACGCTCGACAGGCGGCGGCGGTAGGTGGCGACGGTCGGGTCGTCCGGCGGGATCTGGCCCTCGGCCACCTTCACCTTGGGCGGCTCGATCAGGTCGAGGATGGCGACGTAGGTCTTGCGCGCGAGCTCGTCGTTCCAGGCCTTGTCGCGCATGAGGATCTCGAGCAGCTCGTCCATCGCATCGGTCCAGCGCTGCTGGGCCATCAGCACCTGCGCGCGGTGGAAGCGGGATTCGAAGTCGCGCTTGTTGGCCGCGATCTTCGCGTCGAAGGCGGCCACGTCGCCCGGGGCGATGGCGCTGCCGGCGACGAAATCGATCGCGTCCATCCAGCGCTGCAGCGCATCGAAGCGGCGCACCAGCGCGCGGCGGTCGATCACCGGCGCGAAGGCGACCTTGGCGTCGTCGTCGCGGCCGAGCTGCAGCAGCAGCTTGACATAATCGAAGCGGGCGTCGTCGTTGGACGGGTCGGTGGCCACGGCGTGCTGCAGCTTCTCCAGCGCACCCTCGGTGTCGCCCTCGGCCAGCGCTTCCTGGGCGGCTTCCTCTTCCTGGGCGGCCTCGAGCTCGTCGGCGCCGGGCACGTGCTTGTCGAGGAACTCGCGCACCTGCGCCGCCGGCAGCGCGCCGACGAAGCCGTCGACCGGCTGGCCGTCCTTGAACATCACGCAGAAGGGAATGCTGCGCACGCCGAACATCTGCGAGAGCTGGCTCGAAATCTGCGGCACCTTGTCGGCGTCGAGCTTGGCCAGGATGAAGCGGCCGCCGTACTCGACCTCGAGCTTCTCCAGCACCGGCCCGAGCTGCTTGCACGGCCCGCACCATTCGGCCCAGATGTCCAGCAGCACGGGCGTCTGCAGCGAGGCGTCGATCAGGTCGGCCTGGAAGTTGTCGAGAGTGATGTCAATCATGGGAGGTCAGCTGGGGCCGGTACGTAAAATTGAAACCCATGAGCCAATCCCCGCAAGAAAGCATCCAGGTCGGCGTCGTCATGGGCTCGAACTCCGATTGGGAGACGATGCGCAGCGCGGTCGAGATTCTTACGCAATTCGGCATTGCCCACGAGGCGCGGGTGGTGTCTGCCCACCGCATGCCGGACGCCCTCTTCGCCTACGCCGAGAGCGCCGCGCCGCGCGGCCTGGCGGCCATCATCGCCGGCGCCGGTGGCGCCGCCCATCTGCCGGGCATGCTGGCGAGCAAGACCACCGTGCCCGTGCTGGGCGTGCCGGTGGCCAGCCGCCACCTGCAGGGCGTGGATTCGCTCTACAGCATCGTGCAGATGCCCAAGGGCGTGCCGGTCGCCACCTTCGCCATCGGCACCGCCGGCGCGGCCAACGCGGCGCTCTTCGCCGTCTCGATGCTGGCCGTCGGCAACCCCGCCCTGCGTGCGCAGCTCGACGCCTTCCGCGCGAAGCAGACCGCTGCCGCCGAGGCGATGACGCTGCCGCCGGCCGAGCCGGCTGCGGCCGTGTCGCCTTTCTCGCCCCAGGGCGGAGGCGCCCTGTGAGCCCAGCTGCGGTCGCATCGCCTCTGCTGCCCGGCAGCACCCTCGGCGTGATGGGCGGCGGCCAGCTGGGCCGCATGTTCGTGCACGCCGCGCAGGCCATGGGCTACTTCACCGCGGTGCTCGACCCCGACCCGGACAGCCCGGCCGGCCGCGTGAGCCACCATCATGTGCATGCGGACTACGAAGACGGCGACGGGCTGTCGCGCCTGTCGCGCCTGGCCGACGCGGTCACCACCGAGTTCGAGAACGTGCCCGCCGGCGCGCTGGCCCTGCTGGCCGGCGACGTGCCCGTGGCGCCCGCCGCCGACGCCGTCGCCATCGCGCAGGACCGCATCCGCGAGAAGGCGCACTTCGTGCGCTGCAGCGCCGAGGGGGGCGTGGGGCCCGCGCCCTACGCCGTGATCGAGACCGGGCAGCAGCTCGCCGCCGTCGGCGACGACCTGCTCCCCGGCATCCTCAAGACCGCGCGCCTGGGCTACGACGGCAAGGGCCAGCAGACGGTGCATACGCGCGCCGAGCTGGCCGCCGCGTGGGAGGCCTCGGGCCGCGTGGCCTGCGTGCTCGAAAAGCGCCTGCCGCTCGCCATGGAATGCTCCGTGATCGTGGCCCGCGGGCGAGACGGGCAGTCCGTGCACTTCCCGCCGCAGCGCAACCTGCACCGCGGCGGCATCCTGGCCGTGACCGAGGTTCATGAACGCAACATGCCCGAGGCGCAGGCGCGTCAGGCGGTGGCGGCAACGACATCGATCGCACATGGCCTGAACTACGTCGGCGTGCTGTGCGTCGAGTTCTTCGTGCTGGAGGACGGCACCCTGGTCGTCAACGAGATGGCGCCGCGCCCGCACAACAGCGGCCACTACACCCTGGACGCCTGCGAGCAGTCGCAGTTCGAGCTGCAGGTGCGCACGCTGGCCGGCCTGCCGCTGGTGGCGCCGCGCCAGCACAGCCCGGCCATCATGCTCAACATTCTGGGCGACCTGTGGTTCGTGCAGGGCAGCGGCGCGCAGGTCGAGCCGCCCTGGGACCGCGTGCTCGCGCTGCCGGGCACCCACCTGCACCTGTACGGCAAGGTCGAGGCGCGCCGGGGCCGCAAGATGGGCCACCTGAACATCACCGGCGCCACGGTCGAACAGGTGCGCGAGGTCGCGGCGCAGGCCGCTTCGCTGCTCGGCCTGGCCGATTCGAGCGCCTGCTGAGCCCCACGCGGCGCACGCCATGATCCTCGACGGCCACGACCCCGCCGCCATCCACCGCGCCGCGCTGGCGCTGCGCGCGGGCGAGCTGGTCGCCTTCCCGACCGAGACGGTCTACGGCCTGGGCGCCGATGCGGCGCAGGACGACGCGGTCCACGGCATCTACAAGGCCAAGGGCCGGCCCTCGGACCACCCGCTCATCGTGCACGTGGCGGCCGGCATGAAGGGCACCGAGTCGGTGTCGCGCTTCGCCCAGCCGCTGCCGCCGTTCGCGCAGGCGCTGGCGCGCGCCTTCTGGCCCGGCCCGCTGACGCTGATCGTCACGCGCCAGCCCGGCGTGGGCGGCGCCGCCGCGGGCGGGCAGGACACCATCGGCCTGCGCTGCCCCGCCCATCCGGTGGCGCAGGCGCTGCTCGCGGCGTGCGCCGAGCTGGGCGTGCCCGGCCTGGCCGGCCCCAGCGCCAACCGCTTCGGCCGCGTGAGCCCCACCACGGCGGCGCATGTCGCCGGCGAGTTCGGCGAGGGCCTGCTCATCGTCGATGGCGGGCCTTGCGAGGTCGGCATCGAATCCACCATCGTCGACTGCAGCCGCGGCGCCCCGGTGCTGCTGCGCCCCGGCGCCATCACCCGCGAGCAGGTCGAGCGGGCCTGCGGCGAACGCCTGCACACGCGCGAGGAACTCGGCCTGCCCGACCCGCGTGCGTCGGGCACGCTGGAGGCGCACTACGCCCCGGCGGCCAAGGTGCGGCTCATGGAGGCCAAGGCCCTGCAGACCGCGCTGGACGTGCTGGGCGCGCAGGCCGCGCACATCGCCGTGTGGGCGCGCGCGCCGATCCGCAGCCGCTCCCAGCGCGTGCATGTGCGCCGCATGCCCGACGATGCCGCGGCCACCGCGCAGCAACTCTTCGCCGTGCTGCGCCGGTTCGACGACGAGGGCGCCAAGCTCATCTGGATCGAGACCCCGCCCGACACGCCCGAGTGGGAAGGGGTGCGCGACCGGCTGCACCGCGCTGCCGCGGCCTGAGCCGGCGCCCGGCCGGGAATCAGCCCCCCGCGCCGAGCAGCGCCGCGAAGTAGCCGCGTGCCGACACCAGGCAGAAGGGCGGCACCAGGGTGCCGTGGTAGGCCACCGTCACGGCCTGCGCCTTGGCGGCCGCGTCCCCCTCGGTCGCGGCATAGACCTGGGCCTTGGCCTGGGCGAAGCCTGCGCGCGCGCCGGCGTAGGGGTCGCCGGCCCCGCCGGCCTGCTCCAGGTCGAGCACCGTCAGGCGCTCCGGCGGCACGCCCTTGGCGCGGAAGTAGCCGGAGGTGGCCAGCGTGCTGGTGAAGTTCACCGTCGGGTCCTGCGCGCCGCCGCACATGAGCACGGGGCGCGTGGGCGTCCAGTTGCGCAGGTCGTTGGCCACCGCCGCACGGCGCAGCCCGAGGGTGGGGCGGCAGTCGAGCGGGGCGGCCGTCGACAGCGACGCCGAGGTGGGCGGCAGCGCATTGCCCGGGCAGGGCGAGGCCGCGATGTCGCTGGCCGCCTGCGTCAGGTAGCTCTGCCGCACGAGGTTGTTCGGCCCGTAGAACACCGAGAGGGCCGGGTTGATCGGACCGGGTGTGCCGTTGGCCGGGAACAGGGCCGTCTGCGGCAGCTTCCCGGCGCCGACCAGGGTCGACAGCGGCGTGAGGCTGGGCAGCAGCGTCTCGATGGTCGGCGCGTACTGCGCCTCGTAGATGTCCGAGGTGCTGTTGTAGACGTTGCCGAACTGCTTCTGCCAGCTGGTGGTGATCATCGGCACGAAGACGGTGCTGCCCAGCGCCGGCCAGCCGCTGAAGGCGTAGTCCATCAGCAGGCTGATGGCCGATGGCGCCGACAGCGGGGCCGACGCGGTCACGTTCTGGCCGGCGGCCTGCAAGGCGCGGTGGGTGGCCAGCGCGACGAAGCCGCCCTGCGAGTAGCCGGTGACCAGCAGCGAGCCGGCATCGCCGACGCCGTCCAGTGGCAGCGACGTGCGCGCGGCCTTCAGCGCATCGATCATGTCCTTGGACTGCTGGTCGGCGTTGAGGTAGGGGTGGTAGGGCAGCGGCGAGGCGTCGTAGCCCGCGTAGTTGGGGGCCACCACGGTGTAGCCCTGGGCGGCGAACATGGCGGCCACGCTCACGCCTTCGGCGGCAGCGGGCTGGTTGGGATCGATCCAGCGGGCGAGGTTGTAGTCGCGCGCGGTGGTGGTGCCGTGCGCATAGAGCACGATGGGGCGGTTGCCGTTGCACGCGGCGTCGGTGCCCGCGGGCACCATCACGGCCGCGGTGGCGGTGGTGTCCTCGCCCGCGCCGCCGACGGTGCGGTAGGTGATGCTGCGCAGCGCCACGCCGCAGATGGGCGTGCCGGTGACCTGCAGCAGCGCCCTGCCCTTGGCGTCGGCCTGCAGCAGCGAGCGGAACTCGTTGACCGACAGGCGGGCGACCGTGGTGGGCGTGCCGACCACCGAGCCGCGGCCCGTGTCCGGCGCCGTGCCTCCCCCGCCGGCGCCGGGGAGAAAAAAGCCACCGCCTCCGCCCCCGCCGCCTCCGCAGCCGGCGAGGAGCAGCCCCGCCAGTGCGGCCGCGCCGGCCAGTCGAACGAGGGTGGGCGGGCGAGCGCTGGGGGGCATGGTCGGTGTCTCCGGATGTTTTTGGTGCGGCGGCCATTCTGGCGAGCGCGGGGGGTAGTGCGCAATGGGTGGTGGACTACATGGGGGCTGTGGTTTCTCGTTGGGCTGGTGGGCCGGTTGGTTTGTTTGGGGTCTGTATTGGCGGCGGTTGGTGATCGACCGGCACGACGGGCGGGGGCGCTGGCGGCGGCCGCGGGCCTGCGTTCTCCGGCGCAGGCTCGCGCTGACCGGCTTGTTGTGCGGGCTGGGTGCTCGCTGTCCATCGACGTGCTTGAGGGACTGCACGGCGCCGCGAATGGCGCCTGCGCCCGCAGGCCCACGACCACCGCCCTGAACCGCTGCGCTGCGCTTCCCTGCGTTTTGGTGCCCCATCCCCGTTCGCGCTGAGCCCGTCGAAGCGCTGCGCAAGGCTTCGACAAGCTCAGCCCGAACGGGTGGGGAAGGATGCCGGCCGATCACCCCCACCGTCCAGGCCGGTGGTGCCGGTGTGCGGGCGCAGGCGCCATTCGCGGCGCCGTGCAGTGCCCAAAGCACGTCGATTCCAGGCGAGCACATCCGTCGTGCCGCACGACAGTCAGCGCGAGCCTGCGCCGGAGAACGCATACCGGCGCCGCCGGCCGGGTTCAGACCTGCACCGGTCAACCAACCCAGGACCCAAGCCCCAAAAAGGGCCATCAGCCATCACTCCCCCAAGCAGAAGTGATGAGCCATCAAGTCCCCCAAACAGCACAGCCAGCCGTCCCAGCGCCCCAGCCCATCACCAACGCGACGATCGGCAGAGAAAGCTCACCGCTCCCCTTGCTGGTCGCGGGTTGCCCAATCCACCAGCGCATCGAAGGCCGGCCGCGCCGCCGCGGCATTGGCGTCGTTGGCGATCGCCACCACCACCCAGCGCCGGCCGCTGGCGCCGTCCACGTAGCCGGCGACGCCGGCGGCGTCGCGCAGCGTGCCGGTCTTCAGATGCGCCGAGCCGCCGCCCCGCAGCTGGCGGCGCTTGAGCGTGCCGTCGACCCCGATCGAGGGCATCGAACCCATCAGCTCCGGCATCGCCGGCGAGCGCCAGGCCACCTGCAGCATCTTGCCCAGCGCCGCTGCGCTGATGCGCTCGTTGCGCGACAGGCCCGAGCCGTTGTCCAGCACGGGCTGCCCTTCGCCCGTGCCGATGCGGTCGTTCCACCATTGCCGCACCACGCCGCGCGCGGTCTCGAAGCTGCCGCGCTTGCGCTGTTGCAGCCCCAGCGTGAGGAACACCTGCTGCGCCATCACGTTGTTGCTGTACTTGTTGATGTCGCGCACCACCTCGGCCAGCGGCGGCGACTCGAGCTCGAAGGCCGGCCTCAGGCCCGCAGGCACCGGGCCTTCGCGCACCTGGCCGCGCAGCGTGTTGCCCATCTCGGCCCACATCCCGCCGATGGCGCGCAGCGCATAGCTGCGCGGGTCGGCGTACGCGATGGCCCAGCTCTTCTCGCCGCAGGCCGCGGGCAGGCCGCCGGCGAAGCCGATGCGCGCCGGGTCGGCCAGGTCGGCACGCAGCCCGCCTCGCCAGTCGCCGCATTCGCCGGCGGTGAGTGGCACCGTCGCCTGTGTGGTGACGCCGGCCAGCGGCGGGTCGTAGCTCACCTGCGCCGCGTTGCCGCCCACGCCCGGCGTGAAGGTCATCACCACCGACTTGAAGTTGATCAGCAGCGCATCGGGCGAGGCGTTGTAGGGCCGCAGCGGCTCGCCGTCGAAGGCGGCCGGGTCGCCGTCCACCGTGGTGTCGAAGGCGCTGCGGTCCAGCACGATGTCGCCGGCGATCTGGCGGATGCCCAGCCCCTGCACGCGGCGCAGCAGCAGCCACAGCCGTTCGACCACCAGGTTCGGATCGCCCCGGCCCTGGATGTACAGGTTGCCGTGCAGCGTGCCGTCGATCACGCGCCCGTCGGCGTACACCGGCGTGCTCCAGGTGTAGGCCGGGCCGAGCAGGTCGAGCGCGGCGTAGGTCGTCACCAGCTTCATGATCGACGCCGGGTTGACCGGCACCTGCGTGCGCCAGGCCAGGCGCGGCGGGCGCAGGCCCTCGGCGTCGGCCACCAGCATCGTCACCGCATCGCGCGGCACCTTGGCGCGCGCCAGCGCCGCATCGACCTCGGGCGGGAGCACCTGCTGCGCCTGTGCGGCCATGCCGATGAGCAGGGCCGCCCCGGCCACGGCGCCGGTGCGCAGGAAGGAGATCAAGGCGGAGCGGGAAGAGAGCGTGGGAAGGCGCAGTGGCATGGCCGGGGATTATCCAAACCCCTCGCGTCCGAGACGCTCGGCGCGCTTCGCCCCATGGCACCGCGCCGCTGAAGGCGGCGGCGACCGTGCGCGTGGCGCCCGAGGCGCCCCGGGCCGCGCTGGCACCCCTGCGGCAGGAGCGGTGCCGGTGGTGGCCCGATCCGGTCCGGCGCTCAGGGCCCGAGCGACGCATACCAGTCGTGGTACGGCGTGTTCCTCACCATCCTGCGGTTGTAATCCGGCGCGCCGTCGGTCCACCACACGGGCCCGCGTTCGCCCAGCGCCTGCTTGGCGCGGTCGACCTCGTCGCGGGCCGCGCGGCGCTCGGCCGGCGACAGGGGCCGGGCGAGCGCGCGCCGCGCATCCATGAGCGCGTGGACGAGCGACTGCCGCAGGTCCTCGGGCAAGCCAGGGTTCGCCTTGCGCCAGAGCCGCCCGCGCACGACCAGGTAGCGCCCGTCGGGCGTGGTCGGGGCATCGGCTTCCCGCGCTGCCGCCTGCACGTGTCCGAGCCGGATCGGCCCGCGCGGCGGCGGGTCGGGCGGCACGGGCCGGCCCTTCTGCCGGACCTCGATCCGCCCCTGGCGCGCCATCGCGAAGGCCGCCTCGCGCACCCGCGGCATCAGCGGGCGCCACGCATCGGGTGCGGCGGCGCGAGCGACTTCGGAAGGGCAGATCGTGGCCGGCGGCTCGCGCGCTGCCAGGAGCGTCGTGATCGCCTTGCGCAGCTGTGCATCCGTGGGGGCCATCGGACCACATGATGACAGCCGCGCGTCGGCCGCGGATGTCCCGTGCCGGGCAGCGACGAGGGGCGCCCTGGATAATGCCCCGATGCCCGCCGCCGAGCCCTCGACCTTCCGCCTGTCCCCTCGGGCCGTGGGCATCGGCGCGGCCGTGGTCACGGTGCTGGTGTGGACCGGCTTCATCATCGTCGCGCGTGCTTCGGCGGCCCGATCGCTGAGCCCGCTGGACCTCGCGGTGGCCCGCATCCTGGGTGCGAGCCTGGTCCTGGTGCCCTGGGGCGCCTGGCTGGTGGCGCAGCAGCGCCGGGCCGCGGGCGCGGAGCGCGGCTCGCTCTTCGGTCTCTCGCCGCTGTCGCTGCGCCTGAGTGCGCTGGCCGGCATCTTCGGTGGCGTGGCGTACGCCGTGCTGGCCTACAGCGGCTTCTTCTTCGCGCCGGCGGCCCATGCGTCCGTGCTGCTCCCCGGCAGCCTGCCGCTGTGGACGGCCCTGCTGGCGGCCCTCGTGCTGGGCGACCGCATCACGCCGATGCGCGCGGCGGGGCTGGCCCTCATCGTGCTGGGCGACCTGCTGGTGGGTGGGCGCAGCCTGTTGCACGCCTTCGAGGGCGGCGACGTGTGGAAGGGCGACCTGCTGTTCATGAGCGCCGCCTTCTCCTGGGCCTGCTACAGCATCATCGTGCGGCGCAATGCGCTCGATGCAGTGCGCACGACCATTGCCATCACCGTCTTCGCATTGCTGAGCTATGTGCCGGTCTACGCGCTGCTGGTCGCGGCGGGCGCGCTGCACAGCCGGCTGCCCGCGGCGCCGTGGGGCGAGATCGCTTTCCAGATGCTGTTCCAGGGCGGCGGCTCGGTGGTCGTCTCGGGCATCACCTTCACCAAGATGATCGGCTACTTCGGCCCCGTGCGCTCGACCATGATCACGGCCCTGGTGCCCGGCCTGTCGGCCCTGGGTGCCGTGCTCCTCCTGGGCGAGCCCATGCACTGGACGCTGCTCGCCGGGCTGGGCCTGGTCACGGCGGGCATTCTCTTCGGGGTGCAGCGAAGCGCCGTCAGGACGGCCGCCGTGCCCGCTGTACCCGCCGTCCCGGTGGGCGCCAGGGGGCGATGCGATGCCTAGGCTGCTCGCCTTCGACACCAGTACCGACCAACTCTGCGTCGGCGTGCGCCATGGCGAGGCGGTCTGGTCGCGCCAGGCGCCCGGCGGCGCGCAGGCCTCGTCCACGCTGATCCCGCTGGTGCAGGAACTGCTGGCCGAGGCCGGCCTCGCGCTGCGCGGGCTCGACGCCATCTGCTTCGGCCGCGGGCCGGGCTCCTTCACCGGCCTGCGCACCGCCTGCTCGGTGGCGCAGGGGCTGGCCTTCGGTGCCGGCCTGCCGGTGCTGCCGGTCGACACGCTGCACGCGGTGGCCGAAGAGGCCCGCGTGCTCGGCGGTGCCACGCGCATCGTCGCCGTGCTCGATGCCCGCATGGACGAGGTCTACACCGCCGCCTATTCCTTCGACGGCGCGCCGCACCCGCTGGGCGATGGGGCCGGCAAGGCGCGTTTGATGGCGCCCGAGGACGTGGTCGTGCCGCCGGGCTGGACGCTGGCCGGCAACGCCTTCGCCGCGTATGGCGAGCGCCTGCCCGCCGGCGTGCCGCGCCAGGAGGCGCTGCCCACCGCGGCCGCCCTGCTGCGCCTGGCGCCCGGCCTGCTCGCCGCGGGCGCGGCCGTGCCGGCCGACCGTGCCTGGCCGCTCTACGTCCGCGATAAAGTGGCGCAGACCACGGCCGAGCGTGCCGCGGCCAAGGAAGCACAGGCTGTTCGTTCATGAGCGCAGCGCCATACCGCCCCGAGCCAGCGCGCACTCCTGCGGGAGCGCGCACGGCCGGGCCGTGCCGGGCAAGGAGGTGGCCATGAGCGCCGTTCTCGATGCCAGGGAAGCCCGGCTCGAGCCAATGACCGTCGCCCACGTGGACGCGGTGGTCGCGGTCGAGCAGCAGGCCTATTCGCACCCGTGGACGCGCGGCAACTTCGTCGATTCGCTGCATGCCGGCTACCACTGCCAGGTGCTCACCGCCGGCGATCCCGAATCGCTGCTCGGCTACTTCGTCGCCATGCAGGGGGTGGACGAGGTCCACCTGCTCAACATCACCGTCGCGCCGGCCTTCCAGCGCCAGGGCTGGGCGCCGCTGATGCTCGAGGCCCTGGGCGGCTGGGCGCGCGGCCAGCGGGCGCAGTGGCTGTGGCTCGAGGTGCGCACGAGCAACGAGCGGGCGCAGGACGTCTACCTGCGCCACGGGTTTCGCCGGGTCGGCGTGCGCAAGGCCTACTACCCCGCTGCAGGCGGACGGCGCGAGGACGCCATCGTCATGAGCCTGCGGCTGAACGAACCGGCCAGTGCCTGGGGAGCGCTGCGGCGATGAAGCGCGCATTCCTCCCCGGCACGCCGCTGGAGTCGCCCTGCGCGACGCGAAAGGATCGGCCGTGACCCTGGTGCTCGACGCGCGCCAGCGCGCGATGCTGGAAGAGATGGGCGTCAAGGTCTGGCTGCCCACGGCGCGCCATGCGCCCGTGCCGGTGCCCGAGGCGCCGCCGCCGGACGACGCGCCTGCCCCGGTGGCCGCTCCCGAGGTCCGGCCGGTGGCGCCTGCCCCCGCGCCTGCTCCCGCTCCCGTGGTGGCCTCGCCGCGCCCTGCGCCCACTGCACCCGCGGTGCCTGCCACCGCGACGGCCGCCGCGTCGGGCGCGTCCGACCTGCGCATCGCGACCCCCCAGGCGCTCTACGCCGGCGACGGGCGCGGGGCCACGGGCGGATGGCTGGTGGTGGCCGACATGCCGCCCGGTGCCGACGGCCGCCACGGTGCACCGCTGGCCGGCGATGCCGGCCGGCTGCTCGACCAGATGCTGCGCGCCCTGCAGTTGCACACCGGCACGGCGCCGGTGCACCTGGTGCGCGCGCACCGCGCCGTCGCGGGCGCCCCCGCGGCCGAGGACGATGCGGACTTCGACGCGGCCTTCGACGCCTGGGCCGCGCCGCTGGCGCCGCGCATCGTGCTGGCGATGGGACCGCTGTCGGCGCAGCGCCTGCTCGGCCGCCAGGAGCCGCTGGGCCGCCTGCGGGGCCAGGCCTGTCCGCTGCCGGCCCTGGGCCCGGCCACGCACGTGGTGGCCACCTACCACCCGGCCTATCTGCTGCGCAACGGCGCCGACAAAGCGCGCGCCTGGGCCGACCTGTGCCTGGCGGCGGCGCACTTCGACGGCAACGCCGGCTGAGCCGCCGTCCGGCCCACGGCCGGCCCTGGGGGGCCACCTAGAATCGCGGCATGGCTTTCATCGACCAGTTGCGCGCGGCAGAGCGCCAGAACCGTTCCCTGCTGTGCGTGGGCCTGGATCCGGAGCCATCGCGATTTCCCGGTGCGTTGAGGGCCGATGCGTCGAAGATCTATGACTTTTGCGCGCAGATCGTTGAGGCGACCGCCGATTGCGTGATCGCCTTCAAGCCGCAGATCGCCTACTTCGCCGCCCACCGGGCCGAACTGCAGCTCGAAAGGCTCATCGCCCACATCCGCGCCGTGGCGCCGGGCGTGCCGGTCATCCTCGATGCCAAGCGTGGCGACATCGGTTCGACGGCGGAGCAGTACGCGCTCGAGGCCTTCGAGCGCTACGGCGCCGACGCGGTGACGCTGTCGCCCTTCATGGGCTTCGACTCCGTGTCGCCCTACCTCCAGTACCAGGACAAGGGCGCCTTCCTCCTGTGCCGCACCAGCAACCCGGGCGGCGACGACCTGCAGTCGCAGCGGCTGGGCAGCGTCGCGGGCGAGCCCTTGCTGTACGAGCACGTGGCGCGGCTCGCGCAGGGGCCATGGAACCTCAACGGCCAGCTGGGCCTCGTGGTCGGCGCCACCTATCCGGAAGAGATCGAGCGCGTGCGCGTGCTGGCCCCGACGGCGCCGCTGCTGATCCCCGGCGTCGGCGCCCAGGGCGGCGATGCCGTGGCCACCGTCCGCGCCGGCTGGCGGCCCGACGCCCCGATCGTGGTGAACTCCTCCCGCGCGATCTGCTACGCCTCGTCGGGCGACGACTTCGCCGCCGCGGCCCGCCGCGAAGCGATGCGCACCCGCGATCTGCTCGAAGCGGCGAAAAGCTGACCCATCCCGCGTGCCATCCGGCACGGCGCTGCTGTCACCGCGTGACGCGAAACTGACAGAAAAGTCACAATTTCGCGAGAAAAACGCCGTTCAGGCGCTCCTACAGTCCGTTCGCCCGGGTTGGCCGTGGGCATGGCGATTGCCTGCGGCCAGGCGGGGGAAGAAAAAGAGCCAGAACGGACGAGGCGGCCGACGCCGCTGGAGCGAGGGGTTCCATGATCGAAGACATCGAGGTCCACCAGGCCGTGGCCGGGGACGACGCGCAGCTGCCCGCGGCCATGCGCGAGGGCGTGCAGCCACCAGGCCGCCGGGACGCCGCAGGACGTCGCGGCGCCGCGTCCGGCGTGGCCTTGTCTGCGGTGGCAGCCGCCGCGCTGTCGGCATGCGGCGGTGGCGGGGGCGGCGGTGGTGGTGGTGTCGGCCTGCTGGGCACCGGCACCGGCACCGGCAGTTCCGGAAGTACGGGCACCGGCACGGGCGGCTCGACGACGCCCGCCGCCGGCTCGCTCACGCCGCTGGCCGAAACGCCCACCGCGGCGACCTACCTCTATCCCGAAGCCAAGAGCGACGCCGAAGCCGCGCGCTTCCTGCTGCAGGCGCAGTTCTCCGCCTCGCCGGAAGAGATCGCGGCCGTGCGGGCCAAGGGCTACCTGCCCTGGCTGGGCGAGCAGTTCGACGCACCGCCGAGCCAGGGCGCCTGGGCCTGGCTGGAAACGCTGCCCTACGCCACCACCGCCAACACGCTCGACCTCGACGCGATGGTGTGGAAGCAGCTCATCACCTCGCCCGACGGGCTGCGCAAGCGGGTGGCGCTGGCCTTCTCCGAGATCTTCGTCGTCTCGGGCAACGACATCGGCTCCAACTGGCCGGTGCACATGATGGCCCAGTACTGGGACGTGCTGGTTGCCGGCGCGACGACCAACTTCCGCAAGCTGATCGAGGACATCACCCTCAATCCGGCGATGGGGTTCTACCTGAACACCAAGGGCAACCAGAAGGAGAACACCGCCACCGGCCGCCAGCCCGACGAGAACTACGCCCGCGAGGTCATGCAGCTCATGACCATCGGGCTGGTGCAGCTCAACGCCGACGGCAGCGTGAAGACGGACGGCGCCGGCAAGCCGCTGGACAGCTACAGCCAGGACGACGTGACCAACCTGGCGCGCGTCTTCACCGGCTACGACCTCGACATCCGCACCGCCGAGCGCAACGCCGTCACGCCGCCCGGCGCCAGCTACACCATCGAGAGCAACGCCTGGACGCAACGGCCGATGGTGCTCACCGCCTCGCGCCATTCCACGCTCGCCGCCACCTTCCTCGGCACCACGGTTGCCGCCGGCACGCCGGGGGACCAGGCGCTGAAGGCCGCGCTCGATGCGCTGGTCGCGCACCCCAACACCGCGCCCTTCATCAGCCGGCAGCTGATCCAGCGCCTGGTGACGAGCAACCCTTCGGCCGCCTACGTCAAGCGCGTGGCCGACGTGTTCGCGAACAACGGCGCCGGCGTGCGCGGCGACATGAAGAGCGTGATCGCCGCCATCCTGCTGGACAACGAGGCGCGCAGCCCCGCGGGCCTGGCCGGTGCCGACTTCGGCCACGTGCGCGAGCCCATGGTGCGCTTCGTGCAATGGGCCCGCACCTGCGGCGTCGCGTCGGCGGCCGGCACCTGGCGCATCGGCAACCTCTCGAGCACGTCCAACGGGCTGGGCCAGAGCCCGCTGCGCTCGCCCTCGGTCTTCAACTTCTACCGCCCCGGCTACGTGCCGCCCTCCACGGCGATCGCGGCCAAGGGCATGGTGGCGCCGGAGTTCCAGATCGTCACCGAGACCTCGGTCGGCGGCTACATCAACTTCCTCGGCGGCATCCTGCAGAACGGGTTCAACAGCAAGGACGTGGTCGCCGCGTATGCGAACGAGAAGGCCCTGGTGCTCGACCCCGGCGCGCTGGTCGATCGCCTCGCGCTGCTGTTCACGGCCAACCAGCTGTCGGCGGCCACCCGGGCCGTGATCGTCGACGCGCTGAGCGACCCCGCGGTCACGGCCAACAGCACCGACGCCGTCAAGCTCAACCGCATCACCGCGGCCGTGCTGCTGGTGATGGCGTGCCCCGAATACCTCGTCCAGAAGTGAAAGCCCGGAGACGACCATGCACCTGATCGAATCCGATGCCCGCCACAGCCGCCGCGCCTTCCTGCGCCGCATGGGCCACCTCGGCATCGCCGGCAGCGCCGCGCCGTGGGCGCTGAGCCTGGCCGGCATGGGCGAGGCCGCGGCGCAGACCGCCACCGACTACAAGGCGCTGGTCTGCGTCTTCCTCTATGGCGGCAACGACTACGCCAACACCGTCGTCACCTACGACGAACCCAGCTACAACGCCTATTCGACCATCCGCGGCGGCGGCGCCAACCAGACGGCCGGCGGCATCGCCATCGCCAAGGCCGATCTCGCGGCCACGCTGCTGAATCCCACCGTCGCGCTGCCGGGCGGCCGGCAGTACGCCTTCCATCCGGCCATGACCGGCCTGGCCAGCCTCTTCGATGCCGGGCAGGCGGCGGTCCAGCTCAACGTCGGCCCGCTGGTGGTGCCGCTCACGCGCTCGCAGTACGCCAGCAGCAACCGCGCGCTGTACCCCATCCCGCCCAAGCTCTTCTCGCACAACGACCAGCAGTCGACCTGGCAGTCCTCCTCGCCCGAGGGCTCCACCATCGGCTGGGGCGGCAACATCGGCGACGAGGTCCTCAGCCAGAACGGCAACGCGCTGTTCACCTGCATCTCGGTGGCGGGCAATGCGGTCTTCCTCTCGGGCGACAACGCGCTGTGCTACCAGGTGGGCACGGGCGGCGCGGTGGCGATCAACTCGGTGCGCAGCGGCGGCTCGACCTTCGGCTCGCGCAAGGTCAATGCCGCGATGAGCGCGCTGGTGCAGCAGGCCCGCACCCACACGCTCGAGAACGAATACAACCGTGTCACCGCGCGGGCCGTCGGCGCGGCCGACACCGTCAACGGCGCCATCGGCAGCGGCTACCCGGCCGGCACCTTCCCGGCCAACAACGGGCTGGCCAGCCAGCTCGCCATGGTCGCTCGCCTGATCCGCGGGCGCAGCACGCTGGGCGCCAAGCGGCAGGTGTTCTTCGTCTCCATGGGCGGCTTCGACCTGCACGACAACCTGATCGCCAACCAGGTCGGGCTGATGCGCAGCCTGTCCGACGCGCTCAAGGCCTTCCAGGCCGAGATGGTGGTGCAGGGCCTGGACCAGAACGTCACCAGCTTCACCGCCTCGGACTTCGGCCGCACGCTGGCCAGCAACGGCGACGGCACCGACCACGGATGGGGCAGCCACCACATCGTCGTGGGCGGCGCGGTGAAGGGCAAGGCGATCTACGGCGTGGCACCGCCGGTGAGCACCGGCAACACCAACGGCGACATCGACCAGTGGCATGTCGGCCAGGGCCGCCTGATCCCGAGCACCTCGGTCGACCAGTACGCCGCCACGCTGGCCAAGTGGTTCGGCGTGTCCGACGCCGACCAGCTGCGCATCCTGCCCAACCTGAAGAACTTCGGCGGCAACGCGAACGGCATCGCCTACCCGCGCGACGTCGGCTTCATGAAGCCCTGAGGGACGTTCAGCCGGCCCGCGCGCCCAGCCGCTGCGAGATCTCGTCGGCGCAGGCCTTGAGCGCCCGCGCCGTCGTGCCGTCCCAGCGGCTGTCGAAGATGCCGGCGGGGCCGATGGCGGTGACGGCCAGCACGATCGCGCCGGTGTGGTCGAACACCGGCGCCGACATGGCGCTCACGCCGGGCACGATCTCGCCCTCGGAGCGGCTCACGCCGTGCCGGCGGACTTCCGCCAGCTGCGCCTCGAAGGCCGCCCAGCCAGGCAGCGGCTGCGGCGGCGGCATGCCGGGCAGGGCGCGCTCGGCCGCTTCCTTGGGGACGCGGCGGCGCTCGGCCTCCAGCAGCGCGCGCACCGTGTCGGCCGGCAGCCAGGCGCCGAAGAGCCGGCCCGAGGCCGTGTTGGCGAGCGAGAACACCGTGCCGTGCCGCATGTTCACGTGCACCGGCGAGGGCGCCTCGGCCAGCCGCACGATGGTCGCACCGCGGTCGCCCCAGACGGCGATCGCCACCGTATGGCCCACCTCGCGCGCCAGCCCCGCCAGCAGCGGTGTGGCCACATGCACCGGGTCGGCCTGCTGCAGCCCGATCAGCCCCAGTTGCAGCGCCAGCGGCCCGAGCCGATAGTGGCCGCTGCTGCGGTCCTGCTCGACCAGCCCGAGGCGACCGAAGCTCACCATGTAGGGGTGCGCCTTGGCCGGCGTCATGTCGGCATCGCGCGCCAGGTCCTTGAGCGCCATCGGCCGGCCGTGGTGGACCAGCGCCTTGAGCAACTGCCCGCCGACCTCGATGCTCTGGATGCCGCGCTGCGTGCGGTCGCCCTCGGCCTCGTCGGGCCGGACGAGCGCGGCGGCTTTGGATTCGTTCATGGTGAATGGATTAGACAACGGCAGCCTGCCCGCATTACACTGCCGAAAATTCGTTGAATGCAAATTGATTTGTCTAAAACAAATCAACGACGCAACCCCACCGACCTCCAGGAGACAACACGATGACCCAGACCAAAGCCTTCGCCAGCCAGGCCGACCTCGAAGAGAAGAAGGTCACCTTCAGCCAGATTTCCGAGCACGCCTGGGCCTACACGGCCGAGGGCGACCCCAACACCGGGATCGTCATCGGCGACGATGCGGTGCTGGTGGCCGACACGCAGGCCACGCCCGCCATGGCGGCCGACGTGATCCGCCGCATCCGCGAGGTGACCGACAAGCCGATCAAGTACGTCGTGCTCACCCACTACCACGCGGTGCGCGTGCTGGGTGCCAGCGCCTACGGTGCGCAGCAGATCCTCGCCAGCCAGGACACCTACGACCTCATCGTCGAGCGCGGCGAGGCCGACAAGGCCAGCGAGATCGGCCGCTTCCCGCGCCTGTTCGCGGGCGTCGAAACCGTGCCGCCGGGCATGACCTGGCCCACCATGACCTTCGCCGGCAAGATGACCGTGTGGCTGGGCAAGCTCGAGGTGCAGTTGCTGCAGCTGGGCCGCGGCCACACCAAGGGCGACACGGTGGTGTGGCTGCCGGGCGAGAAGGCGCTGCTCTCGGGCGACCTGGTCGAGTTCGGTGCCACGCCCTATGCCGGCGACGCCTACTTCCAGGACTGGCCGCAGACGCTCGACAACATCGCCGCGCTGCAGCCCAAGGCGCTGGTGCCCGGCCGCGGTGCCGCGCTCACCACGCCGGCCGACGTGGCCCGGGGCCTGGCCGAGACCCGCGCCTTCATCGCCGACGTGTGGACGAACGTGAGCGCCGGCGCGCGCGCCGGCAAGGACCTCAACACCGTCTACCGCGAGACCTACGAGAAGCTCAAGCCCACCTACGGCCAGTGGGTCATCTTCGACCACTGCATGCCCTTCGACGTGACGCGCTGCTACGACGAGGCCACGAAGTACGCCGACCCGCGCGTGTGGACCGCCGAGCGCGACATCGAGATGTGGAAGGCGCTGGAAAACCAGTAAGCGCAGCGGCCCCCATCCCCGCAGAGGGATCGGGCACGCCACGAGAACCGGCACGGAGACACACGTGATCGACTACCAGAGCCTGCGTTTCGACTACCGCCGCCATCCCGACCAGGACGCGGCCACGCCCGCGCGCCACCCCGTGGTCGTCGTGGGCGCCGGCCCCGTGGGCCTGGCACTGGCCATCGACCTCGCGCAGCGCGACGTGCCCGTCGTGCTGCTGGACAACGACTGCCAGCTCTCCACCGGCTCGCGCGCGATCTGCTTCGCCAAGCGCACGCTGGAGATCTTCGACCGCCTCGGCTGCGGCCAGCGCATGGTCGACACCGGGGTGTCGTGGAACATCGGCAAGGTGTACTTCGGCAGCGAGCAGGTGTACCGCTTCGACCTGCTGCCCGAAGCCGGGCATGAACGGCCCGCCTTCATCAACCTGCAGCAGTACTACGTCGAGGGCTACCTCAACGAGCGCGTGGCCGAGCTGCCGAACATCGCGGTGCGCTGGAGCAACAAGGTCGTCGGCATCGAACAAGGCGCGGACGGGGCAACGCTCACCATCGAGACGCCCGAAGGCAATTACCAGCTCTCGGCCGACTGGGTCGCCGCCTGCGACGGCTCGCGCTCGCCGATGCGGCAGATGTTGGGGCAGGAGGCCACGGGTCGCGTCTTCCGCGATCGCTTCCTGATCGCCGACATCCGGCTCGACGGCGGCGACGACGCGCTGCCCACCGAGCGCAGGTTCTGGTTCGACCCGCCCTTCCACCCCGGCCAGAGCGTGCTCATGCACCGCCAGGCCGGCGGCGTGTGGCGGCTGGACTTCCAGCTCGGCTGGGACGCCGACCCGCAGGCCGAACGCCAGCCCGAACGCATCGCGCCGCGCGTGCGCGCGGTGCTCGACAGCATCGGCCAGGCGGGGCAGGGCTTTCGCATCGAGTGGGCCAGCGTCTACACCTTCGCCTGCCAGCGCATGGCGAGCTTTCGCCACGGGCGCGTGCTCTTCGCGGGCGACTCGGCGCACGGCGTGTCGCCCTTCGGCGCGCGCGGCGCCAACTCGGGCGTGCAGGACGCCGACAACCTCGCGTGGAAGCTGGCCGCCGTCGTGCACGGCGAGGTCGAGGGCGAGGCGGCCGAGGCGCTCATCGACAGCTATGCCCGCGAACGCGAGTACGCGGCCGACGAGAACATCCTCCACTCCACCCGGGCGACCGACTTCATCACGCCCAAGAGCGCCGTGAGCCGCGTGTTTCGCGACGCGGTGCTCGCACTGTCGCGCGAGCACCCGTTTGCACGCACGCTGGTCAACAGCGGGCGCCTGTCGGTGCCGGCGGCGCTGCGCGATTCGGCACTGAACACGCCCGATGCCGATGCGGACTTCGGCCCCGGCATGGCGCCGGGCGCCGCGGCGGCCGATGCACCGGTGGTCGACGCCTCCGGCCGGGCCGATTGGCTGCTGCGCCGCTGCACCGGCGCGCGCTTCACGGCGCTGGTCTTCGGCGGCGGAGCCGGCGCGCAGCGCAGCCTGCAGGCACTGGCCGACGCCGACGCGCCGATCGACATCGTGCGCGTGCCGGGTGGCGAAGGCGGCGCGCTGGCCGCCGCGCGCTACGGTGCGCGCGACGGCACCACCTACCTGCTGCGGCCCGACCAGCACGTGTGCGCGCGCTGGCGCGCCCCCACCGCGGACGCCGTGCGCGCCGCACGCCGCCGCGCCCTCGGCCAGCTCGCCGCGCAGGAGGCCGTGGCATGAGCGGCCTCGTCACCACGCCCAACCTGCAGTCGCCCGACGACTTCTACGAGGCCCTGATCGACACGCACCAGGGCCTGAGCGACGACCAGAGCCACGCGCTCAACGCACGCCTGGTGCTGCTGCTGGCCAACCACATCGGCGCGCTGCCGGTGCTGCGCGAAGCCCTCGCGGCCGCGCGCGCCAGCGGCGACCTCCAGGCTGCCGACTCCCCTGCAAACCACCGTTCCACGAGGACACCATGACCGCCTCCACCCCCGCCGGCTTGCGCTACCAGAGCGGCTTCGGCAACGAGCACGCGACCGAGGCCGTGCCCGGCGCGCTGCCGCAGGGCCGCAACAGCCCGCAGCGCGCGCCCTTCCAGCTCTACCCCGAGCTGGTCTCGGGCACCGCCTTCACCGCGCCGCGCCACGAGAACCGCCGCAGCTGGCTGTACCGCCGCCAGCCCTCGGTGGTGTCGGGCCGCTACCAGCCCTACGCGCAGGCGCACTGGACCACCGGCGGCGATCGCGGCACGCCGCTGCCGCCCGAGCCGATGCGCTGGGGCGCGATCCCTTTTGCGCCGGGCCTGGAAGCCGACTTCGTCGACGGCATGCACACGCTGGCCGCCAACGGCGATGCCGATGCGCAGGTCGGCGTGGGCTCGCTGGTGTACCTGGCGACGAAATCCATGGAGCGGCGCGCCTTCGTCAATGCCGACGGCGAACTGCTGGTCGTGCCGCAGCAGGGGCGCCTGGTCATCACCACCGAGCTGGGCGTGATGGAGGTCGCGCCGGGCGAGATCGCGGTGCTGCCGCGCGGCGTGCTGTTCAAGGTGGCCGTCCCCGACGGGCCGTCGCGTGGCTACGTCTGCGAGAACTACGGCGCGCAGTTCCGCCTGCCCGAGCTGGGGCCCATCGGCTCCAACGGCCTGGCGAACGCGCGCGACTTCCTCGCCCCCGTGGCGGCGTTCGAAGATGCGAGCGCGCCCTACGAGGTGGTGAAGAAATTCGGCGGCCGCTTCTGGACCGCGCCGATGAAGCACACGCCCTTCAACGTCGTCGCCTGGCACGGCAACCTCGCGCCGGTGAAGTACGACACGAAGAACTTCATGACCATCGGCTCGATCAGCTTCGACCACCCCGACCCGTCGATCTTCACCGTGCTCACCTCGCCCAGCGACACGCCCGGCACGGCCAACTGCGACTTCGTCATCTTTCCGCCGCGCTGGCTGGTCATGGAAGACACCTTCCGTCCGCCCTGGTACCACCGCAACCTTATGAGCGAGTTCATGGGCCTGGTCTACGGCGAATACGACGCCAAGCCCGGCGGCTTCAAGCCGGGTGGCGCCAGCCTGCACAACGCGATGGTGCCGCACGGCCCCGACGAAGAGGCCTTCGAGAAGGCATCGAGCATGGACCTCAAGCCTCAGAAGCTCGACCACACGCTGGCCTTCATGTTCGAGAGCCGCTACCGCTTCATCCCGACCGCGTTCGCGCTGCAGAGCCCGGCGCTGGACGCCGACTACGCCGACTGCTGGGCCGGGCTCAAGGACCGATTCCAGGCATGAAAACCTTTGCATCGCTGCGCCGCGCGGCACTCGCCCTGGCGCTGGTTTCACCGCTGCTGGCCGCTGCGGCCGACTTCCCGGCCAAGCCGATCCGCTTCATCGTGCCCTACACCGCGGGCGGCACCACCGACCTGGTGGCGCGCACCGTCGGCCAGCGCGTGGGCGAGAAGCTGGGCCAGCCGGTCGTGATCGAGAACCGCGGCGGCGCCGGCGGCAACATCGGCATGGACGCGGTGGCCAAGGCACCCGCCGACGGCTACACCATCGGCTTCGGCGCCATCTCCACGAATGCGCTGAACCCGCACATCTACAAGTCGATGGCCTTCGATCCGCGCAAGGACTTCACGGCCATCGGCCTGCTCGGCACGTCCACCATCGTGCTCGAAGTGCCGGCCGCCTCGCCCATCAAGAGCGTGCCCGATCTCATCGCAGCGGCCAAAAAGACGCCCGGCCTGCCCTACGCCACCGCGGGCGCCGGCACGTCGATGAACCTGGCCGGCGTGATGTTCGCGCAGATGACCGGCACGCAGCTCACGCACGTGGCCTACAAGGGCAGCGGCCCGGCCATCACCGACATGCTCGGCGGCACCGTGGGCGTGATGTTCGACAACCTGCCGGCGTCGCTTCCGCACATCCAGGCCGGCCGCCTGCGCGCGCTCGCCGTGGCCGGGCCGTCGCGCTCGCCCGCGCTGCCCGAGGTGCCGACCATCGCCGAGGCCGGCCTCAAGGGCTATGCGCTGGAGCCGTGGTTCGGTGTGTACGGCCCCGCCAACCTGCCGCCCGCCATCGTGAAGACGCTCAACCAGGCCTTCAACGAGGCCCTGGCCGAGCCCGGCATCAGGGACAAGCTGCTGCAGGCCGGCTTCACGCCCCGCGGCAGCAGCGCGGAAGACCTCGCGAAGCTCACCCAATCCGAATACCAGCGCCTCGGCGACGTCGCGCGCCAGGCCGGCATGACTGCCGACTGATCCCAGGAACCGAACCATGACCGCCCTCGACATCACCCACGACCCGAAGCGCACGAGCTGGGTCGCCTCCGCCAACGTGGCGGGCTGCGACTTCCCGATCCAGAACCTGCCCTTCGGGCGCTTTCGCGCGGCCGGCAGCCAGGCGGCCTTGCGCATCGGCGTCGCCATCGGCGACCAGGTGCTCGACCTGCGCGCCGCCGGCCTGGTCGACCACGACGACATGAATGCGCTGATGGCCGCGCCGGTGGCCGAGCGCCAGGCGCTGCGCCGCCGGCTGTCGGACGGCCTGGCCGCCGGCAGTGCGCAGCAGGCCGCGTGGTCGAAGGCGCTCGTCGCCCAGTCGGCCTGCGAATTCGCGGTGCCGTGCAAGGTCGGCGACTACACCGACTTCTACACCAGCGTGCACCACGCCACCAACATCGGCCGCCAGTTCCGCCCCGACAACCCGCTGCTGCCCAACTACAAGTGGGTGCCCATCGGCTACCACGGCCGCGCGAGTTCGCTCGTCGTCAGCGGCACGCCCATCAAGCGGCCCCAGGGCCAGACCAAGGCGCCCGATGCCGCCGAGCCGAGCTTCGGCCCCTGCAAGCGCCTGGACTACGAGCTCGAGCTGGCCTGGTTCATCGGCCAGGGCAACGCGCTGGGCGCGCCGGTGGGCATCGACACCGCGGAGCAGCACCTGTTCGGCGTCGCCCTCTTCAACGACTGGTCGGCGCGCGACATCCAGGCCTGGGAATACCAGCCGCTGGGGCCGTTCCTGTCGAAGAATTTCGGCTCCACCGTCTCGCCGTGGATCGTGACGATGGAGGCCCTGGCGCCCTTCCGCGCGCCCTTCACGCGGCCCGAGGGCGACCCGCAGCCGCTGCCTTATCTCGACGGTGCCGACAACCGTGCGCAAGGCCACATCGCCATGACGCTGGAGGTTCTGATCCAGACCGCGAAGATGCGCGCCGAGGGCCAGGCGCCGACGCGGCTCACGCGGGGCCAGCTCGAGGACGCGGCCTACTGGACGCCCGCGCAGCTCGTGGCGCACCACACCGTCAACGGCTGCAACCTGCAGCCCGGCGACCTGTTGGGCTCGGGCACGCTGTCGGGCCCCACGCCCGACGCCGCCGGCTCGCTCACCGAGCTCAGCGTGGGTGGCAAGCAGGCGTTCACTTTGCCCAACGGCGAGCAGCGCACCTTCCTGCAGGACGGCGACACGCTGATCCTGCGTGGCTGGTGCGAGCGCGAGGGCGCGGTGCGCATCGGCCTGGGCGAGGCGAGCGGCACCGTCGTCGCCTGACCGGCCGACTGGCCCCGAACGCAAGAAGCCCTGTCCGGCGCGCCGGACAGGGCTTCTTGCTTGGTGCGGACCGCCTCAGTCGACCTTCGCGCCCGAGTCCTTCACCAGCTTGCCCCAGCGCGGAATGTCGTCGCGGATCAGCTTGGCGAAGTCGGCCGCGCTGCTGCCCTGCACGTCGGCGCCCTGGCCCGCGAGCTTCTGCTTGAGCACCGGGTCCTGCAGCGCCTTGTTGATGTCGGCGTTGAGCTTGGCCACGATGTCCTTGGGCAGGCCGGCCGGCCCCGCGATGCCGAACCAGGTGATGGCGTCGAAGCCCTTGTAGCCCGATTCGGCCACCGTGGGCACCTGCGGCAGGTCGGGGGCGCGCTGCAGCGAGGTGAGGGCCAGCGGCCGCATCTTGCCGGACTTGATGTGCGCCTGCAGCGTGGGCACCGAGGACACGTACAGCTGCACCTGGCCGCTGATCACGTCGGTGATGCCCTGGGCCGCGCCCTTGTACGGGATGTGCGTGAGCCTGATGCCCGCGGCCTTCTGGAAGGACTCCATCGCCAGGTGCGACACCGTGCCGCTGCCGGACGATGCGTAGTTGATGCTCTCGGGCTTGTCCTTGGCCGCCTTCACCAGCTCGGCCAGCGTCTTGTAGGGCGTGGCGGTGCCGGCCACGATGACCAGCGGCGAGGTCGCCACCAGGCTGATCGGGGTCAGGTCCTTCACCGGGTCGTAGGGCAGCTTGGCGTAGAGCGTCGGGTTGATCGCCAGGTTGCTGGTCTGGCCCAGCACCAGCGTGTAGCCGTCGGGCGCGGCCTTGGCGGCGGCGTCCACGCCCAGGTTGCCGCCGGAGCCCGGCTTGTTGTCGACCACGAAGTTGTAGCCGTAGCTGGTGAGCTTGTGGGTCAGCTCGCGGGCGATGATGTCGGTGCCGCCGCCGGCCGGGAAGGGCACGACGAGGCGGATCGGCCGGGCGGGCCAGGTCTCGGCGCGGGCGACCGAGGCAGCGGCGAAAAGGGAAAGGGCGGCGAGCGCCAACGCGGCGCGGCGGGATGTCTTCATGGTCTGTCTGTCTCCGTCTGTTGGAACGCGATCGGCGTCCTGCGCGCACTCTAGGTGGGGGTTTCAATCCATACAATGTCGTTTCGTCCAGCGAACCGAGGTCCGACATGCGCAACGACGTTCCCCCTGAAGACAGCCCCGCCGAGCGCGGCGACGGCGGCGTGATCGCGGTCACGCGCGCCCTGTCGCTGATGGAGGCCTTCGAAGTCGGCGAATCCGCCCTCAGCCTGGCCGAGCTGAGCCGCCGCAGCGGCATGCACAAGACCACCGTGCTGCGCCTGGCACGCACGCTGGCGCAGTCCCACTACATGGTGCAGACAGACGCCGGCCAGTGGCGGCTCGGGCCGGCGGCCGGCTGGCTGGGTGCCCGTTACCAGGCCGGCTTCGACGTCAACAACGTGGTCGAACCGGCGCTGCACGACATGGTGCGGCTGACAGGCGAGAGCGCGTCCTTCTACGTGCGCGAGGGCGACATCCGGTCCTGCGTGGCGCGGGTGGAGGGACCGCAGTCGGTGCGGCACAACGTGCGCATCGGCGAGCGCCTGCCGCTGGACCGCGGCGCGCCGGGCCGGGTGATCCTGGCCTTCAGCGGCGCCAAGGGCGAGCCCTACGAATCCATCCGCACCTGCGGCTACCAGATCTCGATGGGCGAGCGCGAGGCCGAGGTCTCCAGCGTGGCGGCGCCGGTGTTCCGCACCGGCTGGCACCTGCTGGGCTCGATGTGCATCTCGGGCCCCAGCTCGCGCCTCACGCGCGAGCGGCTGGAGCAGTACGCCCAGAGCGTGGTGGCGGCCGCCAACCAGCTGTCGTATGCGCTGGCCGGCGGGCGCTCGCCGGCGACGCCGCCGGTGGTCTCACGCTGGCATCCCTGAAGGCTCAGCGCCGCGCCAGCGGCAGCCCGGGCACGTCCATCTCGGCCATCATCACGCAGCCGTGCGTGGAGTCGGTGACGAACACCGTGCGCCGCTCCGGCCCGCCGAAGGCCAGGTTGGTGATGGAGGCGCCCGCGGGGCCGCGCAGCACCTGCACCGGCTCGGCCCGCGTGTTGAGCACCCACAGGTAGCCCAGGCCCGGGTTGGCCACCAGCACGCGGCCCTGCGCGTCCACGGCCAGGCCGTCGGGGCCGCTGGGGCCGTAGGAGGTGAAGAACTGGCTCACCTTCGACACGCTGCCGTCGGGCAGCAGTGGCACGCGCCAGACGCAGTTGCCGCGCGTCACCGCCAGGTACAGCACCTTCTCGTCGGGCGACAGCGCCACGCCGTTGGGGCTGGGGATGTTGTCCAGCAGCAGGTCCAGCCGGCCTTCGGGCGACAGGCGGTAGAGCCGGCCTGTGGGGTCGTGCAGCCCGGTCTGGCCCTGGTCGGTGAAGTACAGGTTGCCCGCGCGGTCGAAGACCAGGTCGTTCACGCCCTTGAAGCGCTCGCTGTTGCGCCGTGCCAGGAAGGGCGAGACGCGGCCGCTGGCCACGTCCAGCTGCATCAGGCCGTTCTTGTAGTCGGTGATGAGGATCGTGCCGGCATCGAGGAACTTCATGCCGTTGGGTTCGCCGTCGTACTCGGCCACCAGCGACCAGCGGCCCTGCGGATCGATGCGGAAGACGCGGCCCCAGGGGATGTCGGTGACGTACAGGTTGCCGGCCTCGTCGAAGACCGGCCCCTCGAGGAAGGAATCGGTGGGCGTGCCGCCGCGGTTGGCATCGGCCCAGTCGCTGCGGCGCGGGCGGCGGAATTCGTCGGGCATGGCGCTGAACAGCGTGAGTTCGCGCACCTGGGGCGGTTGGAGGAGGAACATGGGTCTGCGCTCGTTGTCAGGAGGATGGCACGGGGCCGAAGTCGTAGAGCTTCGCCGGGTTGTCGACCAGGATGCGCGCGAGCCGCTGGGCATCGCCTTCGCACCAGCGGCCGAGCAGGTCGACCAGTGCGGCGTCGTCCACGCTGCCGGGCGTCTCGGTGGTGTGGGGCCAGTCGCTGCCCCACACCAGGCGTTCGGGTGCGCGGCGCACCAGCGCCTGCCCGGCGGCCAGGGTGTCGTCGTAGCCCGGACCGCCCACCGAAGAACGCATATAGGCGCCCGACAGCTTGACCCAGGTGTTGCCCGCATCGAGCAGGCTGCACAGCAGGTCGAAGGCTTCGCCGCTCGCACCCTGCGCAGGGTCGAGCCGCGCCATGTGGTCCACCACCAGCGGCACCGGCAGCCCGCGCAGCAGCGCGGCCATGGCCAGCAGTTGCTCCGGATGCACGAAGACCTGGATGTGCCAGCCCAACGGTGCGGCCTTCGCAGCCAGCGTGGCGAGCATCTGCGGCGTGGTCGTGCCCCAGGACTGCGGCGTCACGAAGTTGACGCGCAAGCCACGCACGCCCAGGGCGTGCAGGCGCTGCAGTTCGGCCGCATCCACGCCGGCATCGACCACGGCCACGCCGCGTGCGGCCTCGCCCAGCTGCGCCAGCGCGTCGAGCGTGCAGGCGTTGTCGGTGCCGTAGGTGGAGGGCGTGACGACCACGGCGCGCTGCGTGCCCAGGCGCGCCTGCAGCTGCCGATAGGCCGCCACCGGCGCAGCGGGCGGCTGGCGCTTCCAGTGCGTCGACGGCGCGAAGCGCGGGTCGAAGATGTGCATGTGGCTGTCGCAGGCCAGCGGCGGCAGTGCGGCACTCATGCCAGCGCTCCAGGGCGCGTCGACATCGATCGAAGGGCCGCGAAGCGGCACGGGGGGTGCTTCCTCATCAGTCCAGCTTGATGTCGCCCTTGCGCACCACCTCGCCCCACTTGGCGCCTTCCTTCTTCAGGAAGTCGGCGAAGGCCGCTGGGGTGGAGCCGACCGGCTGCGCGCCGAGGTCCTTCATGCGCTGCTGCACCTCGTCGTCCTTCAGCACCTCGGCCAGGGCCTTCTGCAGCTTGTCGGCGATGTCCTTGGGGGTCTTGGCGGGCAGCAGCATGCCGTTCCATTCGGAAGCTTCATAGCCCGGCACGACCGTCTCGGCCACGGTGGGCACATCGGGCAGGCGCGGCGAGCGCTGCGGCGAGGTGGCCGCCAGCGCGCGCAGCTTGCCGGTGGACACCAGCGGATAGCTGGCCGCCACGGTGGCGAACATGAAGTCCACCTGGCCCGCCATGACGTCGGTGATGGCCGGGCCGCCGCTCTTGTAGGGCACGTGCACCATGTCCAGCCCCAGCTTCTGGCGGAACAGCTCGGCCGCCAGGCGCTGCACCGTGCCGCTGCCGCCCGAGGCGAAGTTGATTTTGCCGGGCTTGGCCTTCGCCGCGGCCACCAGCTCCGCCACCGTCTTGTACGGCGAGTCGGCCTTGGTGATCAGGATGTTGGGCATCGTCAGCACCAGCGACAGCGGTTGCAGCGCATCGGCCGCATAGGGCATGCGCGGGAACAGGTGCGGGTTGATGGCGTAGGGCGTGGCGTCGTAGAGCACGGTGTAGCCGTCGGGCGCGGCCTTGGCCGCATAGGCCGCACCGATGGTGCCGCTGGCGCCGGCGCGGTTGTCGACGATCACGCTGGTGCCCAGCTTGGGGCCGAGCTTGGCGGCCAGCACGCGGGCCACGGCATCGGCGGCACCGCCGGGCGCATAGGGCACGACGATGGTGATGGGGCGCTCGGGGTAGGCCGCATGCGCGGCGAGGGCCGCCGTCGCCAGGCTGGCGACGAGCAGGCGACGGATCAACGAGAAGGGGGCAGCGGCCACAGGCAGATCTCCGGAGTCATGGATGAAAGTGGAAAAGGACGGCAGCACGGGCGGCTGCCTTGGTCGGAACGGGCAACGGCAGGCGACGGCGGCGAGGGCCGCCCGCCTTCACTCGGGCTTGAGGTCGAGCTCGCGCGCGAGCTGGCCATAGGCCTTGACCTCGCGCTCCAGCTGCGCGCCGAAGTCGGCGCCGCACACGTGCTGGCCCTCCATGCCCAGGCCGCGCAGCTTCTCCTGCGTGGCGCCCTGGCGCACGAAGTCCTGCGCGGTCTTCTGCAGCACCGCCAGTGCGGCGGGCGGCGTGCCCGCAGGCGCCAGCAGGCCGTACCAGGCATCGGCCCGGTAGCCCTTGACGCCCGCCTCGTCGAAGGTGGGCACCTGCGGCAGCAGCGGCGAGCGCTGCGGCGCGGCCACGGCCAGCGCCGTGAGCTTGCCGGCCTGCACCTGCGGCAGCACCGATCCCAGGGTGGCGAAGGAGCTGTCGACCTGGCCGCCGACCAGGTCGGTGACGGCCTGCGCCGCGCCCTTGTAGGGGATGTGGTTCATGCGCGTGCCGGTCAGCCGCGTGAACTGCTCGCTGGCGAAATGCCCCGAGCTGCCGGCGCCGGGCGTGGCATAGGTGCGCCGGCCCGCCTCGGCCTTGACCTGCTGCAGGAAGGCGGCGAAATCCGGCACCTTCATCGACGGACCCACCACCAGCACCGTGGGGCTCACCGCCAGGCTGCACACCGGCGCGAAGGAGCGCACCGCGTCGAACTTGACCCGGCTGCTGTAGAGCGCCGGGATCATGGTGTGGTTGGTGGCGCCCAGCAGCAGCGTGTAGCCGTCGGCCGGCGCGCCGGCCACGGCCTCGGCCGCGAGGATGGTGTTGGCGCCGGGCTTGTTGTCCACCACGAAGGGCTGGCCCAGCGTGCGCGCGGCGTAGTCGGCGAAGGCCCGCGCCACCACGTCGGTGGGGCCGCCGGCCGAGAAGCCGACGACCAGGCGCACGGGCTTGGCGGGGTAGGCCGGTGCCTGGGCGCGTGCGGAGCCGGCCGCCAGTGCGCAGGCGGCGAACATGCCGGTGGCAAGAAGGCGCGAGGCCTTGAGCGACGGGGTGTTCATGGCGTCAGGGCAGCAGGGCGAAGCGGTCGCGCTGGGCCAGGGAGCATTCGTTCATCACGGTCAGCGTGCGCTCCACCGTCGGCGTGCCCACCACGAAGGGGTTGGGGCCGGTGCCACCCGCTTCGCGCAGCCGGGCCAGCTTGCCCTGCGAGCCGTCCACGCGCGAATGGTTGGACAGCATCACGTCGATGCCCTCGGCGCGCGCGACCTGCGCCATGCGCTGGGTGGAATGGCCATAGGTCTCCATGCGCGGGATGTCGGCGCCGAAGTTGAAGCCCGTGCCGCCCCACAGCAGCACGCGGTGCTTGCGGCCCTGCGAGCTGACGTCGAACACCGGCGACAGCGTGCCCCAGGTGTGGCCGGGTGTCACGTACAGCGTGAGGGTGGTGCCGCCCAGGGTCAGCTTGTCGCCGTCCTTGACGCTGATGTCGCGCTTGGGCGGCGCGCCCCAGATGGGCGTGGCGAATTCCAGCCGCGTTTCCATCATGGTCCAGTCGATGTCGCTCATGACCACGCGGGCGCCGTACTTCTGCGCCAGGTAGGGCGCACCGCCGTAGTGGTCGCCGTGGCCGTGGGTGACCACGATGTAGCGGATGCGCGCCGGGTCCAGTCCCAGCTTGCGCATGCCGCCCTCGATCAGCGCGGTGGCCTCGACCTGGTTGTTGAGGGCGTCGATCAGGATGATGCCCTCGGGCGTGTCGACGGCCCAGGCACTGGCCCAGTCGCCGCCCACGAAGTACAGGTTGTCGAAGGCGCGGCCGGGCGGGGGTGCCGGGCGGGCGATCAGGGCGCGCAGGCCGCGGTCGGCGGCCTCGTCCTGCACCGGCCGCGCGGTGGGCACCGGCTTGCACAGCGTCAGCACCTCGCCCAGGTCGCTGCCCGCCGCACGCGTGGCGGCTGCGACGTGCGCCGCGATGCTGGCCTCGGACGGACGCTGCGCCGCCGGCGGTGGCGTGCTGGCGCAGCCCCACAGCGCGGTGGCGAGCGCGGCCACGAGCAGGCCGCGCGAAAGTCGATGGGTCATGGTCTTGTCTCCTTGTGGATGGGGCCGTCGTCGCTGGCGCCTGGCGGGCTGCCGCGCCGCCCGGCGGCGGAACTCAGCCGCGGTCGAGCACGGCCAGCAGGTTCTTCGCTGCCGCTACGCCCATGTTGACGTAGGCGTCGCTGGTCACGCCGCCGATGTGCGGGCTCAGCACGATGCGCTCCTGGCCCTGGAAGGGGTGGCCGGCGGTCATCGGCTCCACCGCGAAGCTGTCCAGGCCGGCGCCGGCCACCTGGCCCGAGCGCACGGCCGCCAGCAGCGCGGCCTCGTCGATCAGGCCGCCACGCGCGGTGTTGACCACGATCACGCCGCGCTTGCACTGGGCCAGCGTGTCGGCATTCAGCATGCCGCGGTTCTCGTCGGTCAGCGGGCAGTGCAGCGAGATCACGTCGGCCTCGCGCCAGATCGTCGCCAGGTCCGCGGTCCGGATGGTGTCGGGCAGGTTCTTGGCGAAGGGGTCGAAGCCGATCACCCGCATGCCGATGGCATCTGCCATGCGCGCGAAGCGCTGGCCGATGGCGCCCAGGCCCACCAGGCCGACGGTGCGGCCGCCCAGTTCCAGGCTCTTGTGCGTGGCCTTGTCCCAGTGGCCGGCATGCATGCGCGCGTCCAGCGGCACCACCGACTTGGCGCAGGCCAGCATCAGCGCCAGCGCTTGCTCGGCCACGGCCGCGGCGTTGGCGCCGACGGCCGCCACCACCTCGATGCCGCGTGCCTTGGCGGCCACCTTGTCGATGGTGTCGGTGCCGCTGCCGTGCTTGGAGATGACCTTGAGCGAAGGCGCCGCATCCATCATCTCGGCGCTCACCTTGCCGTAGCGCACGATGATCGCCACCGGGTCGTGGCGCTTGCACAGCGCGATCAGGTCGTCCTCGGTCGGCGTCTTGCCGGCGTAGACCACCTCCATGTTCTTCAGCAGGGCCAGGGCCTGGGGTGCCAGGTCGGCACCCGTCACGAGAACGGTACTCACAACGCTTCCCCTTCCTTCAGAACGCCGGCCGCACGCAGCGCGGCGGGCAGCCACTTGGAGGCGGTGTCGCCGCGCGAGATGGCGTCCAGGCGGGCGGCCTCGTCGGCCACTTTCTTGTCGGCCAGGGCCAGCATGGAGGGCGCCTTCGCGCGCTCGATCACGACCACGCCGTCGGCATCGCCCACCACCAGGTCGCCCGGGTTGACGCTGGCGCCACCGGCCGAGATCGGATGGTTGATGCGGCCGGGCACGAACTTGGTGGGGCCGGCCGGGTTGAAGCCGGCGCTGAAGACCGGGAACTCCAGCTCCAGCAGCTCCAGCTTGTCGCGGATGGCACCGTCGACGATCACGCCGGCCAGGCCGCGCTTCTTGCAGGCGCTGAGCATCAGCGTGCCCATCAGCGCGGCGGTCTGGTCGCCCTTGCCGTCGATCACCAGCACGTCGCCGGGCTTCGCCAGCGCGATGGCGGCATGGATCATCAGGTTGTCGCCGGGCCGCACTTCGACGGTGAAGGCCGGGCCGGCGACGATCATCTTGTTGTCCACCGGCGCGACGCGGGCGTTCATGGTGCCGCGGCGACCGGCCACGTCGGCCAGGATGGCGGCCTGGAAGGTCTTCGCCTTGGCGACGACCTCGGGGGCGACACGCTCGATGTCGCGGATGATTTCTGGGAGTTGGCTCATGGCGTTGGCTCGGTTCGTGAGAGGAGAGAAGGAAGAAGGAATCAGTCGGCCTTGATGCCACCCTTGCGGATGACCTCGGCCCACTTGGCGGAGTCGGACTTCTGCAGCGCGCCCAGCTGCGCAGGCGTGCCGCCCACCAGGTTCACGCCCAGCTTGTCGGCCAGCGCCACCAGGTCGGGCGTCTTGAGGGCGGCATTGATCTCGCGGTTGAGGCGATCGACGATGGGCGCCGGCGTGCCGGCCGGCGCAAAGACGGCCTGCCACTGCTCGACGACGAAGTCCTTGATGCCGGTCTCGGCCATGGCGGGCACATCCGGCAGGGGCTTCAGGCGCGCGGCCGAGGTGACGGCCAGCGCGCGCAGCCGGCCGGACTGCACATGCGGCAGGGCCGCAGCGGCCGGCGCGAACATGAAGTTCACCTGCTCGCCCAGCGTGTCCTGCAGCGCGGGCGTGTCGCCCTTGTAGGGCACGTGGACGAAGCGGGTGCCCGTCTGCTGCGCCAGCAGCTCGCCCTGCATCTGCAGGATGGTGCCGGTGCCGCCCGAGGCGAAGGCCAGCCTGCCCGGCTGGGCCCTGGCCGCGGCCAGCAGCTCGGCCACGCTGCGGTAGGGCTGGTTCGCGCCCACCACCAGGATGTGCGGGATGGTGCCGATGATCGCCACCGGCGCGAAGCCGCCGATGGGGTCGTAGGGCAGCTTGCCCATGAGGTGCGGCGCGATGGCCTGCGGGCCGATGGAGGTGCCCAGCAGGGTGTAGCCGTCGGGGGCGGCCTTGGCGACGTAGGCCGCGCCGATGGTGCCGGTGGCGCCCGCGCGGTTGTCCACGATGACGTTGGTGCCCAGCGTGCCGGACAGTTGCTGCGCCACGGCGCGGCCCAGCACGTCGGTGCTGCCGCCGGGCGGGTAGGGCACCACCCAGGTGATGACGCGGCCGGCGGGCCAGTCGCCCTGGGCCCGGACGCTGCCGGCGGCCACCAGGGCGCCGGCAGCGGCAATAAGGGAGCGGCGGGTCAGGGAAGGCGGGGTCATGTCTCGTTGTCTCCTTGCTGTTCTTGAAGCGGCCCGAAGCCGTACAGCGCGGCCGGGTTGTGCACCAGCACCTGCGCGAACAGCTCGCCGCCGCCGGTCCACTGCGCCAGCCGGTCGAGCTGTCGCGCGTCGTCGGGCAGCGGCTGCAGGCCGGCCGAGGCGGTGGCATGGGGCCAGTCGCTGCCCCAGACGACGCGCCCGGGCGCGGCATCGAGGAAGCTGCGGGCCAGCGCATCGAGCGCGGGATCCTCGGTGCGGTGCTCAGGGCTCACCAGGTAGCCGCCCGACAGCTTGATCCAGGCCCGGCCGGCGCGCAGCAGCTCCAGCACCATGGCATGCGCAGGGTGGCGGCCGGCATCGGCGGGCGACAGCCGCGCGAAGTGGTCGAACACCAGCGGCACGGGCAGCGCCGCCAGCACGGCGGCCTTCGCCTGCAGCACATCGGCCGGCATCAGCAGCTGCAGGTGCCAGCCCAGCGGGGCGATGCGCTGCGCGACGGGCATCAGCATGTCCGCATGCGTGCCCACGCCCAGCGAGAGGTTCAGCCGCACGCCGCGCACGCCCAGGGCGTGCAGGCTGTCGAGCTCGGCGTCGGGTTCGGTGCCGTCGATCACGGCCACGCCGCGCGCATCGGCGCCGAAGGCGGCCAGCGCCTGCAGCATCGGACGGTTGTCGCAGCCGTAGGTGGAGGGGGTGACGACGACGGCACGGCGCAGCCCGGTGCGCTGCTGCAGGCGGCGGTAGTCGGCCACGCTCGCATCGGGCGGCGTCAGGCGCGCGCCGGGCACGACGGGAAACCGGGCGTCGTACACGTGCAGGTGCGCATCGCACGCACCGGGCGGCAGGGCCGTGGCGGGGGGCTGCGTGCCGGCGGAGAAAGGAACGGTGCGCCCGGCCACGGCAGCGCAGGCCGGAAGCGGCTGCGTCGTGCGTGGGGCCAGGATGGACTGCATCGGTTCGTCTCCATGCCGACGTCTTCGCGTCGGGATGGGCGGACTCTAGACAGCCGTTGCGTCAGTCACAATACCGTTTCGTTCTGAGAAACATGTTGTGCACCTCGAAACGCCGCGCAGGGGCGCAGGGGCACGACCCCGACGGCCGGGCGGCCCGGGGAGTTCATTGAGGGGAGAGGGAAACGTCCCGGCCCAGGACAGCGTGCCGCTGCCCCCGGGGCGCTTTCAGCCCGGGCTCGAGGTGGCCACCGACTTGGCCGCGTCGAGGTGGACACGTGCACGCTCCGCCAGCGCCATCTCGCCGGGCGTGCCGGGCGTGAACGCATCCACCGGCAAGGGCCGCCCGTGCGAGTCGACCGCCACGAAGACGATCAGGCATTCGGTGGTCTTGGTCATCTGCCCGCCCTTCATGTCGCCGCTGCGCACCTCGACCGAGATGTTCATGCTGGTGTTGCCGGTGTAGGCCAGGCGGGCCTCCACCTCGACCAGGTCGCCGATCATGATCGGGCGGTGGAAGCGGATGCTGCCGATGAAGACGGTGACGCAGTAGTTGCGCGACCAGCTCGTGGCGCAGGCGTAGCCGGCCTCGTCGATCCACTTCATGACGGTGCCGCCATGCACCTTGCCGCCGAAGTTGACGGTGCTGGGTTCGGCCAGGAAGCGGAGCGTGATCGACGACATGGGCGCCTTCGGGGGGATGGAGGTGGGCGCGATTATGCGAGCGGCGGGCCCGCCCGGGGGCCTTGCGTCGGCGCGCCGCGGGCTGCCGCGGCCGGCTCAACCGCCGCCGAAGAGCTGCGCCAGGGTGCGCCGCAGCCACGCGTTGCCGGCATCGGCATGGAAGCGGGCATGCCAGTGCTGCTTGACCGCGTAGGCCGGCAGCGCGAAAGGCAGCGCCAGGCGCTGCACCGGCTCCTGCGTGGCGAGGATCTCGCCCAGGATCGACGGCACGATCACCAGCAGTTCGGTGTGCGCCACGATGCGCGCCACGCTCAGGAAGCCCGACAGCCGCACCACCACCTGCCGCTTCACGCCCAGGCGTGCCAGGGTCTTGTCGACGATGGCATGGCCCGTGCCCGAGGTGGCGACCACCGCATGCGCCTCGGCCTCGAAGCGCCGGCGCGTCAGCCGCCCGTCGATGCGCGGGTGGCTCTGCGACGCCAGGCAGACGAACTGCTGCATGAACAGGGTCTGCTGGTAGAAGCCGGCGTCCAGCTGCGGCATGAAGCCCACGGCCAGGTCCACCGCGCCGTCCTCCAGCCGCCGCGGGCTGTCGCTGGAGATGATCTCGGTCTCGATCTGCACGCCCGGTGCGTGCCGGCGCAGGTGGTCGAGCAGCGCCGGCAGCAGCACCACCTCGCTGATGTCGGTCATGCAGATGCGAAAGCTGCGCTCCGCCTGCGCGGGCACGAAGCCGGCGCGGCTGCCCTGCGCCAGGTCGAGCTGCGCGAGCACCTCGCGCAGGTAGGGGTAGACGCGCTGGGCATGCGGCGTGGGCAGCATGCCCTGCGCGGTGCGGATGAAGAGCCGGTCGCCGAAGTGCGCGCGCAGCTTGTTCAGCATGGTGCTGGCCGCCGCCTGCGCGATGCCCAGCCGGTCGGCCGCGCGCGTCACGCTGGCGGTCTTGTAGACCTCGTCGAAGACGGCGATCCATTCGAGGTCGAGCTTGGCCATGGCGGCCATTATCGAAAAACGCGATGGGCAGTATCCGCCTGAGCGCTTGAGGCGATAGTGGGGCCTGCGAACAATGCGTGCCATGGCAGCGGCATGCACGGCTGCCGGGCTTCAGGAGACAACGCATGGCCCCCCTTTCCTCTTCATCGTCTGCCGCACGTCCCACCCTCCTGCTCGTCGGTGGCGGCATCGGCGGCATGGCCGCCGCCCTGGCGCTGGCACGCCTGGGCGTGTCGGTGGACCTGCTCGAGCAGAGCAGCGCCATCGGCGAGATCGGTGCCGGCCTGCAGCTCGGGCCCAACGCCTTCGCCGCGCTCGACGCGCTGGGCGTGGGCGAGGCGGTGCGCCGCGGCTCGGTCTTCACCGAGCGCCTGGTCATGATGGACGCCATCGACTGCAGCGAGGTCGCCTCGGTGCCGGTGGGCGAGGCCTTCCGAAAGCGCTTCGGCAACCCCTACGCCGTGAGCCACCGCGCCGACCTGCACGGCGCCATCCACCAGGCGGTGCTCGCCCATCCGCTCATCCGCCTGCACACCTCGGCCCACGTCGAGGCGCTGGAGATCGGCACGCCCGGCGTGCTGGCCGTCACCCGCGACGGCCGGCGCTTCAGGGCCGATGCGATCGTCGGCTGCGACGGCGTCAAGTCGGTCGTGCGCGGCCACCTGGTGGGCGACGCGCCGCGCGTCTCGGGCCACGTGGTCTACCGCGCCGTGGTCCCGGTGGCCGACATGCCGGCCGACCTGCGCTGGAACGCGCCCGTGGTGTGGGCCGGACCGAACTGCCACCTCGTGCACTACCCGCTGCGCGACGGCCAGCAGTACAACCTGGTCGTCACCTTCCACAGCCGCGAGCACGAGCAGTGGGGCGTCACCGAAGGCAGCCAGGCCGAAGTGATGTCGTACTTCGAGGGCGTGCACGCGCGGCCGCGCCAGCTGCTGGACCGCCCCACCTCGTGGCGCCGCTGGAGCACCGCCGACCGCGACCCGATCGAGCGCTGGGGCGAGGGCCCCGCCACGCTGCTGGGCGACGCGGCGCATCCCATGATGCAGTACCTCGCGCAGGGCGCCTGCATGGCGATCGAGGATGCGGTCACGCTGGGCGAGGCGGTGAAGGCCTGCGACTTCGACCTGCCCGCCGCCTTCCGCCTCTACGAGTCGGCCCGCGTGGCGCGCACCGCCCGCGTGGTGCTGTCGGTGCGCGAAATGGGGCGCCTGTACCACGCCAAGGGCGTGGAACGTCTCGTGCGCAACAGCCTCTGGGTGGGCCGCACGCCCGAACGCTTCTACGATGCGGTCGAGTGGCTGTATGCGTGGCGTCCCGAGCGTTGCCTGGACGATGCGCCCGCAGCGCTTTGCCCGGCCGCGCCGGTGCCGGCCGCCACCGCCGCGTGAGCGCGGCGCCGGCCCGGCGCCCCGTCCCCTTGCCGCCGTTCCCGCACAACCCCTGGAGACCTCTTCCCATGACCTCTTCCCCTGCACGCCGCCGCGCCCTCCTCGGCGGCGTCGCCCTGCTGGCCGCGGCCGGCGTGCCGCACGCCTTCGCCCAGGCCACGGACTTCCCGAGCAAGCCGGTCGTCATCGTCACGCCATTCGCCGCCGGCAGCGGGCCCGACGCCGTGCTGCGGCTCGTGAGCGACAAGCTGGGCAAGCTGTGGAACCAACGCGTCACGATCGAGAACAAGCCGGGCGGCGGCGGCTTCATCGCCATCGACGCGGCCCGCCGCGCGGCGCCCGACGGCTACACCCTGCTGCAGCTGGACAGCGAACACCTGGGTGCGCTGCCGCACCTGTACAAGTCGCGCAACTTCGTGCCGCTGCAGCACTTCGATCCCGTGGCCTCGCTCTTTCGCACGCCCTTCTTCGTGGCGGTGAGCAGCCAGTCGAAGTGGACCAGCATGAAGGACCTCATCGCCGACGCGAAGGCGCAGCCCGGGCAGATCACCTACGGCTCCTGGGGCGTGGGCAGCCCGGGCCACCTGGGCGGGCAGCAGCTCGATGCGCTGGCCGGCATCCAGGAGAACCATGCACCCTACCGCGAGGTCTCTCAGCTGTACTCGAACGTCGGCACCGGCGAGGTGCCCTGGGCCTTCGCCAGCATCCCGTCGAGCCAGGGCATCTACAAGGCCGGCAAGCTCAAGTACATCGCCGTCGCCGCGCTCAAGCGCGTGCCGCAGATGCCCGACGTGCCGACCATGGCCGAATCGGGCGGCCCGGCCGGGCTGGAGGTGAACTCCTTCGTCTCGCTCGTCGCGCCCAAGGGCGTGCCCGCCGCCGTCAAGGCAAAGATCAACGCCGACGTGGCCAAGGTCATCGCCGACCCCGAGATCCGCGCCCGCTTCGACACCTTCGCCTTCGAGCCGCTGGCCTGGTCGCCCGAGGAGATCGAGAAGCAGGCGGACATCAAGTCGAAGACTTACGGGGAACTGGTCAGGCGTGGCAATATCAGCCTTGAATAGCGTGCACCGGCGGCCGCTGTCCGCACATCGGCGAGCCGTCGGGCTCGCCGTTTCATTTCTTCTCCACCCGTTGTCCTGAAAGTCCATGCACCCCTCCAAGAGAGCGCTCATCGCCGCCGCTGCCTGCGGCCTCGTCGCCGCCCTGCCGTTCGCGGCCGCGGCGCAGACCGCCTGGCCCACCAAGCCGATCCGCCTGGTGGTCGGCTTCCCCGGCGGCTCGACGCCCGACATCGCGGCGCGCACCATCGCCGAGCCGCTGGCCAAGCTGCTGGGCCAGCCCGTGGTGGTGGACAACAAGCCGGGCGCCTCCGGCAACATCGCGGCCGACACGGTGGCCAAGGCCACCGACGATCACACGCTGGGCATGGTCATCAACGGCAACCTCACCTCGTCGAAGATGCTGTACCCCACGCTGCCCTACGACCCGGCCAAGGACTTCAGCTACCTCTCGCTCATCGCCACCGCGCCGCTGGTGCTGATCGCGACCAACGACCTGCCCGCCGGCAAGGCGTTTCTCGACGCGGCCAAGGCCTCGGGCGACAAGTGGAACTACGGCTCCGTCGGCGTGGGCTCGGTCGGCCACCTGGGCATGGAGCTCATCAAGAGCCGGCTGCCCGGCCTGCAGGCCCAGCACGTGCCCTACGCCGGCAACCCGCAGGTGGTGACGGCCATGGTCGGCGGCCAGATCCAGATGGCGCTGGTGCCGCCGGGCATCGCCATCCCGCAGGTCAAGTCCGGCAAGGTCAAGGCCATCGGCCTGACCAGCGGCCGCAGCACGCTCGCCCCCGACTACGTGCCGCTGGCCGACCTGGGCGTGAAGGACGCCAACCTCGAGGTGTGGACTGCCCTGCTCGGCCCGGCCAAGCTGTCGCCGGCCGCGCGCACCCGCATCACCGAGGCGGTGGCCCAGGTCATGAAGATGCCCGAGGTGCGCCAATCGCTGTTCGACCGCGGCTGGCAGCCGGTGGGCACCTCGCCCGAGGGCATGCGCCTGCGTGTGCAGGACGAAGCGGCCATCATGACCAAGATCATCCAGTCGCGCGGCATCAAAATCCAATGAGCGCCGTTCTTCAGGAACCGGCACGCGAATTGCCGGTGTTCGGCGCCTGGGACGTCGTCGTCGTGGGCGGCGGGCCGGCCGGCATCGCGGCCGCAGTCGGCGCGGCGAAGCACGGCGCGCGCACGCTGCTGGTCGAGCGCTACGGCTTCCTCGGCGGCATGGGCACGGCGGGAGGCGTCACCAACTTCGCGGGCCTGTACGGCAGGCGGCGCGGCGAGATGCAGCAGCTGGTGCACGGCGTGGCCGACGAGCTGCTCGCGCGCATCGATGCGCTCGGCGGCCTCAACAAACCGCAGGACGGCATGGGCGGGCGCATCCGCGTGCGCTCGTACGACACCTCGGTCTACAAGATCGCGGCCGACCAGCTCATGGCGGCCGCGGGGGTCGAGCTGCTCTTCCACGCCTGGGCGGCGGCGGTGCTGATGGACGGCGCGCGCGTGCAGGCCCTGGTGGTCGAGACCAAGTCCGGCCGCCAGGCGATCCGCGCCAACGCCGTGATCGACGCCAGCGGCGATGCCGACGTGGCGGCCTTCGCCGGCGTGCCCTTCACGGTGGGCGACGGGCACGGCAGCGGCCTGTTTCCCACCACCATGTTCCGCATCGGCCAGGTCGATGCACAGCCGGCGCTCGCGTCGGTGGGCGAGTTCAAGGCCATCAACGAACGCATGGCCGAGGTCGAGGCCGCCAAGCCGGGCGTCTACCGCTTTCCGCGCGAGGGCGCGATCCTGCGGCCGAACATCGACCCGCGCGAGTGGCGCGCCAACGTCACGCAGATCCGCAATGCGCAGGGCAAGGCGATGAACGGCGTCGACGCGCGCGAACTGAGCGAAGGCGAGCTCGAGGGCCGGCGCCAGATCGCCGAGTACTTCCGCTTTCTGAAGGCCGAGGTGCCGGGCTTCGCGCAGTCGGCCATCGTCGAGATCGCGCCCCAGGTGGGCCTGCGCGAGACGCGCCGCATCGAGGGGGCCTACGCCCTGGCCGGCGATGACATCCTGTCGAGCGCGAAGTTCGACGACGTCATCGGCCTCAATGCCTGGCCGATGGAGATGCACGCCGACGGCCGCATCGAATGGGCCTTCCCGCGCGATGCCGGCAACGCCTACAACCACCTGCCCTGGCGCATGCTGGTGCCCCAGGCGGTCGACAACCTGCTGGTGGCCGGGCGCTGCGCATCGATGACGCACGAGGGCCAGTCGGCGGCGCGCGCGAGCGGCGGCTGCTTCGTGATGGGCCAGGCCGCGGGCACGGCAGCCGCATCGCTGGGCAGCGGCCGCTTCGCCGACGTCGACGTGTCCGCGCTGCAGGCCAGGCTGCGGGCCGACGGCGCCGACCTGGACGGCTGAATCCCGAGTCCGGAGGAAGCTCGCGCCATGCTGCTGTCCCATGTCTTCATCGGCGTCGCCGACTTCGATCGCGCCTTCGCCTTCTACGAACCGCTGATGGCGCGGCTGGGCCATCGGCTGCGCTTCGTCGAGCGTGCCGGCGAGAGTCCGCCGCTGGTGCAGCACTGGTGCGGCTGGCAGGCCACCGACGCCGACCGGCCGCTGCTGCTGGTGGGCACGGCCTTCGACGGCCAGCCCGCGACGCCGGGCCACGGCCAGATGGTGGCGCTGCTCGCGCCCGACCGTGCCACCGTCGATGCGGTGCATGCCCTGGCCCTGTCGCTCGGCGGCCGCTGCGACGGGCCGCCGGGCCCGCGTCCGCACTACCACGCCCACTACTACGGCGCCTATGTGCGCGACCCCGACGGCAACAAGCTGTGCGTGTGCTGCCACGCGGCCGAGGGCGCGGCCGCCTGAATGCCCGGCCGCCTCAGCGCGTGCCCGGCTCGTTCGGGTTGTGGATGATCCAGATCAGGTAGCCGTTGCTGAAGTCGCCCATGCTGCCGCCGGCGAAGATCAGCCGGCCCTGGCCCTTGTAGACCATCTCGAAGCGGTGGCGGTCGCCGCCGAAGTAGAACGGAATCCAGGCCTTGCCCGTCATGTAGGCGCCCTGGTCGGTCGGCGGGCCGATCTGGCTCGTCACCTGGAAGGCCGACATGCCGATCTGCAACTGGCCGAACTTGCTGCCCGGGCCGGGGTTGCCGGTGATCTCGCCCTCGTAGTCGTTCAGGCCCTTCACCGTGCGGCCGCTGCCGGCCTCGACCTTGGACGAGTCGACCACGTTGCCGCGTGCGTCCAGGCCGGGCTTGCCGGCACCGACCGTGCCGGCGCCGGCGGCCGCAGCGGCGGGTGCGGCAGGTGCTGAGGCGGCCGCGGGCGCCGCGGCTGCGGCTGCCGCGGGCGGCGCCGCGGTGGCGCAGCGGGCCAGGTCCACCGTTTTCTGCTTGCCCGCGACCCGGACGGCGCGCACCTCGGCCGTCACCGGGCCGCCGCGGAAGTTGGGGGCGGTGACCAGGCAGCGGAAGCCCACCTCGTCGCCCTGGCTCGCCACCCAACTGCCGGCCGGCGCGTTGCGTGCGGCCGGCCGCTGCAGGTCGAGCTGGAAGCTCTTGCCCACCAGCGCCTGGCGTGCGCTGGCGACGTTGCCGCCGTCGAAGGCGGCCGCGATGTCGGCATAGCCGGGCGGCGGGGGCGGTGGCGGCGGGGCCGGCGGTGCGCTGGGCGCGGCCGCGGCGGCCTTGGGCGTGCCGGCGTCGGCCGCGGTGCTGCCCGACTTGGAGGCGCAGCCGGCCAGGAACAGGGCGCCGGCGGCGGCCAGCGCGAGGGCGGTCAGGGGAGAAGGGGTGGTCATGGCGCGTGGAGCGGTTGGAGGTTGGAACGGCAGCGCCACGGCCGCTGGCCCTGGCCGCGGAATTGTGTCCCAAGCGTGCCGGCCCCCGATCGCGTGCGACAGGCATCGGGCCTGGGCTTTGCTATGGTTCAGGGTTATCCCTGAACCGCCGCGCGCCCGATGACCGATTCCCCCACCACCGCCTGCCTCGTCGACGACCTCGTGGCGCTCATGCGCCTGGAGCCCGTCGGCGAGGACCGCTTCCGCGCGCAGAGCGAGGACATCGGCACGCCCGCCGTCTTCGGCGGCCAGGTGCTCGGCCAGGCGCTGATGGCGGCCAGCCTCACGGTCGAGGCCACGCGGCCCGTGCACTCGATGCACGCCTACTTCCTGCTGCCCGGCGAGCACGCGCCCATCGACTACAGCGTGGACCGCGTGCGCGACGGCCGCAGCTTCACCACGCGGCATGTGCTGGCGCGCCAGGAGGGCCGCATCATCTTCGAGATGGCGGCGTCCTTCCAGACCGTGGATCGGGGCGTGGAGCATCAGTTGCCGATGCCTGCGGTGGACGGCCCCGACGGCCTGCCGAGCGAGCTGGAGCAGCGCCTGTCCATCGGCGCACGCATGCCCGAGCGCTGGCGCATCAAGGCCACCGCACCGCACGGCATCGAGTACCGCCGCGTCGAGCAGGACGACCCGCTCGCCCCCGCGCCGCGCGAGGGCGGCAGCGCCCTCTGGATGCGCGCCGTGGCCCCGCTGCCCGACGACCCGATGGTGCACCGTGCGCTGCTGGCCTACGCCTCCGACCACGGCCTGCTGCGTGCCGCGCTGGTGCCGCACGGCCTGAGCTTCCTGGCCGGCGACGTGCGCGCGGCCAGCCTCGACCATGCCATGTGGTTCCACCGCGACTTCCGCTTCGACGACTGGCTGCTCTACGTCGTCGACTCGCCCAGCGCCGGCGGCGCACGCGGCCTGTGCCGCGGCAGCGTGTTCGCGCGCGACGGCCGGCTGGTCGCCTCCACCGCGCAGGAAGGCATGCTGCGCGTGGTCGATCGCAAGGGCTGACGCCGGCCGTCCGAAGCTCCGGGTTCTCCCTGAAGCGTGGGCCGCATCGCGCGGCGCGATGCATGTCCATGCATCGAATGAATGGCCTGCGGGCGTTGCAGTCGCGCAGTTGACTCCGCGCCGCCCGACGCGGGTGATGTACTGCGCCGCGACGCACCGGTGCAGGTGCGTCGCCCACAACGATTCAGGAGACATCACTCATGTTCAAGCGTGTACGGCGCGGCGCCCTGGCGGCCGCGTTCCTCGGTGCCTTCGCCGCGCTGCCGGCCCTGGCGCAGATCAAGGTGGCCTACATCGACCCGCTCTCGGGCCCCTTCGCCAACGTGGGCGAGCAGCAGCTGCAGCACTTCCTGCTCGCGGCCGAGCAGATCAACGCCAAGGGCGGCGTGCTGGGCCAGAAGATCGAGGTCCTGCCCTTCGACGGCAAGTCCAGCGCCAACGAGAGCGCCAGCGCGCTGCGTGCCGCCTACGACAAGGGCGCGCGCTATGTGTTCCAGGGCAACGGCTCGAACGTCACGGCCGCGCTGGTCGATGCGGTGCAGAAGATGGTCGCGCGCGGCGAGGAGCCGATGCTGGTCATGAACTACTCGGCCTTCGACCCCGACATGACCGGCCCCAAGTGCACCTTCTGGCACTTCCGCTTCATCCAGAACATCGACATGAGCATGAACGCGATCACCTCGGCGATCGCGGCCCGCCCCGAGATCAAGAAGGTCCACCAGGTCCACCAGGACTACGTGGCCGGCTACCAGGCGCAGAAGGCCTTCAAGGAGATGCTGCCGAAGAAGCGCGCCGACCTGCAGCTGGTGGGCGACGACCTGGTGCCGCTGGGCAAGGTCAAGGACTTCGCGCCCTACGCGGCCAAGATCAAGGCCTCGGGCGCCGACACGGTGCTCACCAGCAACTGGGGCAACGACCTCACGCTGCTCATCAAGGCCATCAAGGAAGCGGGCCTGAAGGTCAACATCTACACGCTGTACGCCAACACCATCGGCGTGCCCACCGTGCTGCAGGACAGCGGCATCGGCACTGTGTTCAGCCTGTCCGAATGGCATGCCAACGTCGAGAACAACGGTGCCGAGGCCTTCGCCAACGAGTACAAGAAGAAGTTCAAGAACGACTTCCTGCTGCTGCGCGCCAAGAACGCGCTGGACATGCTGGCCGAGGCCATGAAGCAGGCCAACTCCACCAAGGCCATCGACGTCGGCCGCAAGCTGGAGAACATGCGCTACAAGACCGACATCGGCGAAGTGTGGATGCGCCCCGACGACCACCAGCTGCAGCAGGACCTGTTCGTGCAGACCTTCGCCAAGGTGGGCGACAAGGGCGTGAAGTACGACCTGGAGAACACCGGCGTCGGCGTCTACACGGCCAGGAAGATCACGGCGCAGGAGGCGATGCTGCCGAACACCTGCGAGATGAAGCGACCCTGAGTCGCCGAACTGCCGAACTGCCGAACTGCCGAACTGCCGAACTGCCGAACTGCCGAACTGCCGAACGGCCGAACGGCCGGGCTGCACGCGAGCCCGGCCGATGGTCAACGCTTCGCCTGCTGAAAGCCCGATGGGCGAGGGAAGGTTGTCGTCCAGGTCTTCCCCATGTCCGTCGACGAAAAGACCGCAAAACCGCCTTGCGCGACGATCTCTTTGTCGTCGGCGTAAATGATGCGTGCCGCCAGGTCTCTGGTCGTGAAAGCCTTGCCAATGGGGGTCCATGTCTTGCCAGCATCGGTTGTCCGGGTGACCTGATTGCTCACAGTGTTGAACCCCGGCGTTGGACTGATCGCGTAAGCGACACTCGAATCCGCCCAGTGGACGCCGTGTGGCAAGACCAGGTCGGTGTTCTTCCAACTCTTTCCGGCGTCGGTCGAGAGCGTGAAGTAGTTGGTGAGGCCATTCATGCGGTTGACCTGGATCTGTCCATTCGGCAATGCCTGCCAACCCGAAACCCAGAAGTTCTCCCGCGTCGTGCTCACTGTCAGCGAGCTCTTGTCGATGCGCGTCAGTACGACTTCGCGCCGAAACCCTGGGACATTCCTGGCGATCAGAACGGCCTCGGGATGATCGAGAAGCACGGCGGGAAGCTTCGCTTCATCGGCATCCTTCAAGTTGACGTCAAGTACCTTCGGTGCTGCGGTGCCAGGAACCAGTTCAGGCGTCACTAGGGCGCGCAGGCCTTTCGATCGATCGCTCAGGAGAAAAAGTACCTCGCCATTGGGGAGCTTCTGAACGGAGGCGACTTGTCCACGCTCGCCGGGGATAGCGTGAAGGCGCCAATTCCCCTCGGGCTGCCTTGTTGCATAGCGGCCAAATTCAGAACCGGCAATCCAGGTCCCGTCCGTCCATCGGGTAGCGAAAGTGACCCGTATCAACTCGCTTAGCGCAGATTCCCGCCACTGGGACGGACCTGTGCGTTCGAATACCTCACCGAGGTGCGAGCCGACAACCAAATGTCCGTTGCCTGCGGCATCGGATGGTGCAGAAATCATCGCCACCAGCGCGCGCGCTTGGTCGACGGGTTCCGCCGGTTCGCCTGGTTCTTGGCGTTGCCAACCACCGCCCGGGGGTGGGAGTGCAGCACGGGCGCTGTCATCCTGCAGTGCGCGAAGGCTCTCGGCCCGGCCTCGGGCGCCGTCCAACAGCACCAGCTGCGCCGGCTCCTTGTCGGCCGACGGGGCAAAGACGATGGTGCCCAGATTCGCCAGCCGACCCTTCTCGATCCTGAGCCGGGGCATCTTCCGGTCCAACGAGGCGTGATCGCTCATGATGAGCGCCATGAGCAGGCCTGGACCGGGGCCAATACTTCCGGCATTGGCGAACTCGTACTCTCCGGGAGGCAGCCTCCCGAAATGCAATGACTCCGTCACGACCGTGCCGTCCCCGGCGAAGCCAAGGCTCATTGGCGTCACATCGGGAACTTCATGCCGGACGCCTTGAGCGGACATGAGCGCCACATGCTGCCACTTTGGATTGAGCAGGCTGATCGGTCGCGTCGATACGACCCGCACCAGAACATACCCGTCCTGGCTGTCCTTGGGTATCTCGACTTTGAGCAGGCCGTCGGGCGCGCGTGTCGCAATCGAGGTCGCGCAGCCAGTCATCAGCACGAACGCGAGCAGGCTCAGCCAGCGACTCACGGAACATACGTTCATAACTCCTCCATCCTTCTTAGATGGCAGGGAGTCTAAATGTGCGCAATATTCGCCGTGGCCCCTGCGCCGCGTGGCGGTCGAACACACCGTAAGTTTCTACACGCCCAGGTAGCGCGCCCACACCGCCCGGTCGGCATCCAGCGCCGCCGAGTCGCCCTGCCACACCACGCGTCCGCGCTCCAGCACCAGGTGGTGGTCGGCCAGGCCCAGCAGGCGGTCGATGTACTTGTCGACCACCAGCGTGGTCTGGCCCGCCTCCTTGAGCCGGCGCAGGCACCGCCAGATCTCCTCGCGGATCACGGGGGCCAGGCCCTCCGTGGCCTCGTCGAGGATCAGGAGGCGCGGGTTGGTCGACAGCGCGCGGGCGATGGCCAGCATCTGCTGCTCGCCGCCCGAGAGCTGCTGGCCCAGGTGGTTCTCGCGCTCCTTCAGGCGCGGGAACAGCGCGTACAGCCGCGCCAGGTCCCAGCCCTCGCGCTGGCCGTTGCGCTGGTCGGCGAAGGCGATCAGGTGCTCGCGCACCGTCAGGTTGGGAAAGCACTGCCGTCCCTCGGGCACGATGGCCACGCCCAGCCGCGCGATGGCGTCGGGCCGCAGGCCGCGCAGGTCGGCGTCGCCGAAGCGCACGCTGCCGGCGCGCAGCGCCAGCGCGCCGATCAGCGTCTTGATGGTGGTGCTCTTGCCCATGCCGTTGCGGCCCAGCAGCGTCACGACCTGGCCGGCGCGGATGTCGAGGTCGATGCCGAAGAGCACCTGGCTGGCGCCATAGCCGGCTTCCAGTCGGCGCGCCTCGAGCAGGGGGGCGGGCGCGGCCATCAGGCGGCCTCCGCCATCGTGTCCTCGGTGCCGAGGTACACCGCCTGCACCTGCGGGTTGCCGCGGATCTCATCCACGCTGCCCGACACCAGCACCCGCCCGTAGACCAGCACCGAGATGCGGTCGGCCAGCGCGAAGACGGCCTTCATGTCGTGTTCGATCAGCAGGATCGCCATGTCGGCCTTCAGCCGGTGGATCAGCTCGGTCATGCGTTCGGAATCTTCCGGGCCCATGCCGGCCATCGGTTCGTCGAGCAGCAGCAGCTTCGGCCGCGCGGCCAGCGCGAGCGCCACGTCGAGCTTGCGCTGCGCGCCATGCGGCAGCGTGCCGGCCGTGCGGTCGAGCTCGTGCAGCAGGCCCACGCGCTCGGCCAGCGCGTGGGCCGTGTCGGCCAGCGGCTGCTCGTGCCGGCGGTCGCGCAGCCAACGCAGGCTGCTGCCGGCATGCGCCTGCGCGGCCAGCAGCAGGTTGTCCATCACCGTCGCCTCGCGGAAGATGCTCGTGATCTGGAAGCAGCGCGACAGCCCGGCGCGCACGCGCGCATGCATCGGCAGCGGCGTGAGGCTCACGCCGTCGAGCACGATGTGCCCCGCGTCGGCCGGGACCAGCCCCGAGATGAGGTTGACCAGCGTGGACTTGCCCGCGCCGTTGGGGCCGATCAGCGCATGCACCTCGCCCGCGTTCACGGCCAGCGACACGTGGTCGGTCGCCACCAGGGCGCCGAAGCGCTTGACCAGCCCGTCGACCTGGAAGAGGCTGCTCATGGTGTGGCCTCCGCGGGCTGCCGGTCTGCGGCGGGCGCGACCGATGCGGCGCGGCGGCGCCGCTCGAGCACACCCGCGATGCCGCGCGGCGCAAGGAACACGATCGCCACCAGCAGCACGCCCAGCGGCAGGTGCCAGTACTCGGTGTGCTGCCTGGCGATCTCTTCCAGCCCGATCCACACCGCGGCGCCCACCGGCCCGCCCCAGCGCCGCCCGACGCCGCCGATGACCACCATCACCACCAGCGTGGCCGACTGCGTCCAGTGCATGACCGAGGGGCTGACGAAGCTGTTGTGCGACACCAGCAGTGCGCCCGCCAGCCCGGCCACCGCGCCGGCCAGCGCGAAGGCCGCGAGCCGCAGCCGGAACACCGGGTAGCCCATGGCCTGCATGCGCACCTCGTTGTCGCGGATGCCCATCAGCGCATGGCCGAAGCGCGACACGGTGGCGCGGTTGAGCAGCGCCATCACACCGGCGAAAAGGGCGAGCACCACCCAGTAGAAGGTCGGTTCGTGCGTGCTGTCCAGGCCCAGGCCGAAGGTGGGCCGCGCCATGAGGTTGTAGCCGTCGTCGCCGCCGTAGGCGCGCAGCGACACGGCTGCGAAGTACAGCATCTGCGCGAACGCCAGCGTGATCATGATGAAGTACACGCCGCGCGTGCGCAGCGCCACGCTGCCGATCGCCGCGGCGACGAGGCCGCCCGCGACGGCGCCCGCGGGCCACATCAGCCAGGCCGATGCGTGGCCGGCGTCGGACAGCGCGACGAGCGTGTACGCGCCCACGCCGACGAAGCCCATGTGGCCCAGCGCCGCCATGCCCCCGAAGCCGAGGATGAAGTTCAGGCTGGCCGCGGCCAGCGCGAAGATCAGCGCCCGCCGCACGAAGTTGACGTAGAACTCCAGCCCCATCGCGGGCGCCAGCAGCGGGAAGACGGCGAGTGCGGCCAGTGCGCACCAGGGGAGCCAGCGTTCGAGCTTCATCGCAAGAAAGAAACGGGTCGCAGCGGCCTCAGCCGCGAGCGGGGAAGAGCCCGGTGGGCTTGAAGGCGAGCACCGCCGCCATCAGCGCATAGGTGGCCAGGCCGGCGATCAGCGCGCTCAGGTCCGACACCAGCGTGGGCGGCAGCAGCGGGCGCAGCGCCAGCGGCACGAAGGCGCGGCCGATGGTGTCGACCAGGCCGACCAGCATCGCCGCCACGAAGGCCCCGCGGATCGAGCCGATGCCGCCGATGACCAGCACCACCAGCGAGGGAATGAGGATCTCCTCGCCCATGCCCACCTGCACCGCGGTGAGCGGCCCCATCAGCGCGCCGGCCAGCGCCGCGAGCGCCGCGCCGACCAGGAACACCAGCGAGAAGATGCGCCCCACGCGCACGCCCATGAACTCGGCCATCGCGCGGTTCGAGGCGCCGGCGCGCACCAGCATGCCCACGCGCGTGTGGTTGACCAGCAGGTACAGCCCGCCCGCCACCGCCAGCCCGGCCACGAGGATGACGAGCCGGTAGGCCGGGTAGGGCAGGCCCGGCAGGATCTCGACCGCGCCCGACAGCGCGGCCGGGGCCGAGGCCATGATCGGCGCCGGGCCCCAGGCCATCTTCACCAGGTCGTCGGCCACGAGGATGATGCCGAAGGTCGCCAGCACCTGCGCGAGGTGGTCGCGGCCGTACAGCCGGCGCACCAGCAGCGCCTCCAGCACCAGGGCCACGAGCACCACCACCACCAGCGCCGCCAGCACCGCGCCCACGAACGAGTCCGTGCGCGTGTGCACGCTCGCTGCCACGTAGGCTCCGCCCATGAACAGCGAGCCGTGCGCCAGGTTCATCACGTCCATGATCCCGAACACCAGCGTCAGCCCCGCGGCCAGCAGGAACAGCATCAGCCCGTAGCCCAGGCCGTTGAGCATCTGCTCGATGAAGAGGATGGGCGTCATGCTAGAAGGTTCGATGTCTGCAGGGATTGATGCCGGTTCAGCGGTCGGTCGGAGTGGTTCCACGCGCGTGCACCCGCGGAACCGGCTCTGCCGGGCCGCTGGGTGCGCCCCCTTGAGGGGGGATTCGGCTACACGAAGTGAGCAAGAAACGGGGGGTGGGTCTATTTCATCTTGCACTGTGCGTGGTAGGCGTCTCGGTAGCCCTTGAGCGGCGTGGAGAGCGTCTTGTTGGTGATGCGGCCCTCGCTGTCCTTGCCGATCACGCGCAGGTAGTAGTCCTGGATCGGGAAGTTGTTGGTGTCGTACTTGAAGGGCCCGCGGATGGACTGGAAGTTGGCCGCCTTCAGCGCCTTGAGCACGGCCTCCTTGTTCTTCACGTCGCCCTTCACGTCCTTGGCCGCGGCGTCCATGGCCAGGATGGCGTCGTAGGCCTGCGCGGCATAGAAGGTCGGGTAGCGGTTGTAGGCCTTGCGGAACTCGGCCACGAACTTCTGGTTGGCCGCGTTGGGCAGGTCGTGCGACCACTGCGAGGTCGAGAACAGGCCCAGCATCGGGTCGCCGACGGCGGCGATGGTGTCCTCGTCGGCCGAGGCCGGGCTGGTGACCAGCTTCACGTCCTTCGACAGGCCCGCGCCCACGAACTGCTTGATGAAGTTGATGCCCATGCCGCCGGGCAGGAAGAAGTACACCGCCTCGGGCTTGGCGGCGCGGATCTGTGCCAGCTCGGCGGCATAGTCCAGCTGGCCCACCTTGCCGTACACCTCGGCCACCACCTGGCCCTTGTAGGTGCGCTTGAAGCCGGTGAGGTGGTCGCGGCCCGCCGGGTAGTTGGGCGCGATGATGAAGGCAGTCTTGAGCTTCTGGTCGGTGGCCCACTGGCCGGCGGCCTCGTCCCAGGTGTCGTTCTGGTAGCTCTGGCCGAAGAAGTAGGGGTTGCACTGCGCGCCGGCGTACTGGCTGGGGCCGGGGTTGCTGGTGACGAAGGGCACCTTGGCCGCGAAGAGCGCCGGGCCCACGGCCAGCGCCACGTTCGAGGGCGTGGGGCCGGTGAAGAAGTCGATCCTGTTCTGCTGGATGAAGCGGTCGACGATCTGCTTGGCCTGGTCCGGGCTGCCCGCGGTGTCGGCCTGGATGAACTCCGCCGGGTAGCCGCCGAGCTTGTTGCCCAGCAGCTTCACCGCGAGGTTGATCGCGTCGCGCGTCTCGGCGCCGCCGGCCGCGAAGGGGCCGGAGATGTCGAGCGCGAGACCCACCTTGATCGGATCGGCCGCATGGGCCGGCACGCCGGCCGCCAGGGACAGCACCGTGAACAGTGCGACGGACAGGGCGCTGCGGCGCGATGCGGGGCGGCTCTGGGAAGCGGGCATGGAGGCTCCGGAAAAGTGAAGAGAAAAATCGGAATGGAGGCGGGGCGGCAACGCGGGCGGCTAGACCGCCACCTCGACGCGGCCGTCGCGGATCTGGATCGGGAAGACGCGCACGTCCTCGGTGGCCGGCTCGCCGCACGCGGCGCCGGTGCAGATGTCGAACAGCCCCTGGTGCAGCGGGCATTCCACCTTGCCGTTCTCGATCCAGCCTTCCGACAGGCGCGCGTTGCCGTGCGTGCACAGGTCGTGCAGCGCGTGCAGCGATTCGCCCTGGCGGAAGACGGCGACCGGCAGGCCGCCGGCGATCACCGGCCACACGGCGCCATCGGGAAAGTCGTCGGGCTCGCCGACGTCGTGCCACTGGGTCGCTTCGGTCGTGGTGCTCATATCGGGGTCGCCAGCAAAGTGATGACGCGCGAGGTGTCGTAGATCACCCGCCGCTGCGCATAGCGCCAGCCCGCGGGGGTGCGCACGATGCGGTCCAGGTAGCGGCCCGCCTGGTAGACGAAGGACTCGCCGTTGGTGCGCGTCTGGATCACGACGTAGCTCGACTCGGCCTGCACCGTGTCCTCGTCCACCGGCGTGATCACCAGGCCGCTGGTCATGTGGCGGCAGCTGTGCTCCTCGTAGATGCTCGCGTGGCGCAGCGACACCACGCGGTCGCGCAGCATGCGCTGGTTGTTGCAGTAAATGAGGCCGATGGGCAGGCCCAGGTCGGCGTTCTCCTTGGGCACGATCTCGTAGAGGCAGTCCTCGGTGAAGAGCGTGGCCCATTCCTCCAGGCGGTCGTTGTCCAGCGCGGCGCTGTAGCGCTCCTGCAGCTGGTGGATCTCGAACCAGAGCTGCATCGGCACCGGCGCGGCAGCCGCGGCGGCCGGGCGTTCGTCCAGGGTGGTGGCGTCCATCATCAATACCCCATGAGTCCTTGGTAGCCGGTCCAGAATTTGCGGATCAGGTTCTCCGTCACCATCGTGTCCTCGCGGTTCGGGTCGGAGCGGCCCAGCTCGATCACCGAGGTGGCGCCGGCGTCGCGTGCGGTGCCGCGCTGCACCAGCTCGGTGGCCTCGGTGTCCTCCATCGAGATGTAGCCTGCGGGGCCGACCAGGTTGGCCTGCTTGATGCGCAGCGCGCGCAGCTCGGGCGTGTCGTCGGCATAGCCGAAGAAGTGGAAGACCAGCTCGAACTCGCCCGGCCCCTTGGGCAGCACCTGGCGCGCCACCAGCGTGTTGTGGATCTGCTGCAGCACCAGCTGCGGGAAGATGGTCTGGATGTGGTTGGTGCAGTCCTCCTCGTACTCCGACACGAAGCCGAGCACCGAGTCGTCCTCGAGGTGGAAGCCCTCGTCCATCGAGCGGATCGCCTGCTGCTTGTAGGCCGAGGCGGTGTCGCCCTCGTCCACCTTGGTGGCGGTGATGATGCTGTGCAGCCCGTGGCGCTGGTCGGCCATCGAGCGTGCCTTCATGCCCACGCGGAAGATGTTGAAGGTGGTGTGGAACAGGTGCAGCAGGCTCGCGTGGTAGGGGTCCTTCACGTTCTCGTAGTAGAGCTTCCAGTTGCTGCGCGCGTACTGCCGCGTGCAGCCCAGGTACACCACCGGCTTGTGCATCACGCGGTCGACCCAGGGCGCCATCTGCGGGCCGATGTACTCGGGCAGCGGCGGAGCCTGGTCGCTGAAGCTGGCGAACACCAGGCCGCGGTAGCTCTCGGCGCGCAGCTTGCGCAGGCCGTGGTTCTTGGGGTCGAAGTCGGCCGGCATGCCCGGCGCGCCGTCCTTGCCGCGGCGGAAGGGCACGCCCTGCAGGTTGCCGCGGGCGTCGAAGCTCCACTGGTGGTAGACGCAGGTGTGCGACTTCGCGTTGCCGCGCGCGTTGCGGCAGACGATGGCGCCGCGGTGCGCGCAGCGGTTCACCCAGGCCGCGACGCCGCCGTCGTCGGTGCGTGTCACCACCACCGGCGTGTCGCCGACGAAGGTGCTCTTGTAGTCGCCCGCGTTCGGGATCTCGGCGTCGAGCGCGACGAAGCTCCAGGTCGGGCCGCGGTAGATGCGTTCCTGCTCGCGCTCGAACACCTCCTGCGAGCTGAACACGGCGTAGGGCACGCGCGAGCCGTCCGGCTGCGGAAAGTGCACCAGCCGCGAGGGTGCGGCGGCGGCGTCGGCCGCCTTCAGGGCGCTGATGTCGACGATGTGGTTCATGGGGCCTTCCTTTGCTTGCGGGCGCACCGCGCGGCGGCGGTGCGGATGCGCTTCATTCTTGGGAGGGCGGGCGCGGGCGGCTATCCGTTTTGCGCGGGCGCGCGCAGGCCTTGTCCGTTTCGCGCAGGAAAGTGCGGCGCGTCATGGTGGTGCGCGCCGCGCGCCATCGTGTGGCATGGCGCGCTTCTTGCGCGGGGTGCAGGCTTTTGCGAAGCCACACGCCCATGCGCACCGCCATCGCCCCCTCCGCCCCCCGCGCGTCCGCCTTCGAGCCCGCGTTGCTGCGCGCCAACCGGCTCTTCGAGTCGCAGGACCTCGACGACACGCGCGAGCGCATCTCGCGCGTGATGCAGCCGCACCACCTGCGCCCGCTCGGCCGGCCCGAGGGTGGGCGCTCGCACATGGACTTCCTGCGCCTGGGCGGCATCGGCGTGGGCACCATCGACTTCGGCGAGGCGATGCGGGTCGACGTCGAACACGTCGAGGACTACCACCTGCTGATGTTCTGCCTGCGCGGCAACGCGCAGGCGCGCGTGGGCGACCGCGCGCTCGACGTCGACGTGCAGCGCGGCATGGTCTGCGCCCCGGGCGCGCGCTTCGTGGCCGACCTGTCGGCCGACTGCGAGCAGTTCGTGCTGCGGCTCGACCGCGCGATGGTCGAGGCGCACGTGGGCCGGCCGATCCGCTTCGACGAGGTGCTCGACCTGCGCCGGCCCGCGATGCAGGCCTGGCTCGACCAGCTGCGCCTGCTGCTGACCTCCGAGGCGCTGATGGACGCGGTGCGCCGCCATCCGCTCATCGCCCTGGAGATGGAGCGGCTGCTGCTGCGTCTGCTGCTCGACGGCCAGGCCTGGGACGACGCGCCGCTGCGCGCCCCATCACCGCGCGCCGCGCACGGCGCCAGCCCCGGCTGCGTGCGCCGCGCCGAGGTGTTCATGCAGGCGCATGCCGACGAGCCGCTGCGCCTGGGCGACATCGCCCAGGCCGCCGGCGTACCGGTGCGCACGCTGCTCGAGGCCTTTCGCCGTGCGCGCGACTGCAGCCCGATGCAGTACCTGCGCGACATGCGCCTGGACGTGGCGCAGCGCCGCCTGCGCGAGCCGCAGGCCGGCACCACCGTCTCGGCGGTGGCGATGGACTGCGGCTTCGCGCACCTCGGGCGCTTCTCGCAGTGCTACCGCGCGCGCTTCGGCGAATCGCCCTCCGACACGCTGCGCCGCGCCGGCTGAAGGCCGCGCCTCACTTGAAAGGGCTGGCGGTGGCGAACCACAGCCCGATGCCGGTGGCGATGATGAAGGCGCCGTCGGTCACGCCGGCCGCCAGGAAGAACCTCGACTGCAGTTCCTGCATCAGGTCGGGCTGGCGCGCCGTGCCTTCGATCAGCTTGCTGCCGAGCATCGCGATGCCGATGCACGAGCCCACGGCGCTCATGCCGATGAGCAGCGCCACGGCCAGCGGAAGGATGTCGAAGCCGGTGTTCATGCGAGTTCTCCTGGGGTTGTCGATGGCCCCACTGTCCGCGCGCCGGGTCGGGCGGTCGATGACGCCGCAGGTCATGGGCGTCGCTCAGGCCTCCTGCCGACGGCGCGCCGCACCGGGCACGAGGCGCGGCCCGAGCATCACCACCGCCAGCGCCGCCACCACGCAGGCGCTGCCGGCCCATTGCCAGGGCGAGACGGTCTCGCCCAGCGTCAGCATGCCGGCCGCCAGCCCGATCACCGGCACGCCCAGGCTGAAGGGCGCGACGCGGTTGGCCGGGTGCCGCTTGAGCAGCCCCGTCCACAGGGCGTAGGCCGCGATGGTGGCGAACCAGCCGAGGTAGGCCACGCCGGCCCAGGCGCCCGCGCTCGCGTGCGTCCACTGCCAGCGCGTGGCCGCCGGCTCGAAGAGCCAGGCCATGGCGGCGAAGGGGAGGATCGGCACCAGCGACATCCACACCACGAACTGCAGCGCGTCGTAGCCGGGCTGCGCCGCCTGCGCCTTGCGGGCGATGATGTTCGACGCCGCCCACATCGTCGCGGCCAACAGGTTCAGCACGAGGCTCAGCACGGTGATGCCGCCGGCCACGGCATGCCCGCTGAAGTTCATCGCGAAGCAGGCCAGGCCCAGCGCCGCCAGCGTGAGGCCGGCGCGCATCGCGCCGCTCAGGCGCTCGTGCAGCAGCAGCACGCCCAGCAGCGTGGTGAAGAACACCTGCGTCTGCATCAGCACCGACGCGAGCGCGGCGGTCATGCCGACCTGCAGCGCGACGAAGAGCAGGCCGAACTGTCCCAGCTGCGCCAGGCCGCCGAAGACGAGCCAGCGCCACGACAGCTGCGGCTTGCGCACGAAGAAGACCAGCGGCAGCACCGCGAAGATGTAGCGGAAGGTGCCGAGCTGGAAGGGCGTGAAGTCGCGCAGCGAGTACTTCATGGCCACGAAATTCAGGCCCCAGATGACGACGACGCCGAGCGCGGCCGCGAGGTCGCGGCCGCCGAAGGATGTGCTTGGTTTCATGGATGAGACGGTGTGGGGAGGGCGGCCGCGGCCTCGAAGGCCTGTGCCAGCGCGTCGGACGGCAGCCGGCCCTGCAGGCCGATCGCCACCACGCCGCAGCGCCCGCAGGGGTCGGCCGCGGCGCGCAGCGAGCCGTGCTGGCCGGCGAACTGCAGCTCGGCCCGCGCGTGCTCGTCGGTGCGCACCAGGCCCTTGAGCCGCAGCACGCCCGCCGGCATGGCCTTGAGCAGGGCGCGCAGTGCGCGCGCATTGAATGGCGGCGGATCGTCCAGCGCCCAGGTGTCGAAGAGGGCGCCGTGGCCGGGGTCGGCGGCCTGCAGGCGCGGCGAGCGGCCCAGCACGGGCGCCGCGGGGCCGGCGTGCAGCGCGGCAAAGCCCAGCAACGGCGCGGGCACGCGGCCGCGCGTGGTCTCGAAGCGCGGACGGCCGGGCGCCTGCGTGTCGAGCCACAGGCGCAGCGCGGCCAGCGACGCCGCGTCGATGCGGTCGCACTGGTTGATCACCAGCAGGTCGGCGGCGCGCAGCTGGCGCTGCACCGTGTCGGCCAGCAGCGGGTCGGCCGCCTGCGCGCGCACCGCCCCGGCATCCACCAGCACGATCACGCCGTCCAGGCTCAGCGCCGGGTCGGCGATCCCCACCTGCGCGATGCGCCAGGGGTCGGAGACTCCGCTGGCCTCGACCACGATGGCGTCGGGCGGCCGGGGCGATTCGATGAGGCCGATCAGCGCAGCCGTGAGGTCGTCGCCGATCTGGCAGCACACGCAGCCGTTGGTGAGCTCGATGGCGCCGGCCTCCTCGGTCGCGATCAGCGCACGGTCGAGGTTGATGGCGCCGAAGTCGTTCACCAGCACCGCGATGCGCCGGCCGTCCGCCTGCGTCAGCAGGTGGTTCAGCAGCGTCGTCTTGCCGGCGCCGAGGAAGCCGCCGATGACGGTCAGAGGGATGCGGGGCGCGCGCATGGGCAGACGACGGCTCACGCCTGGCCGGGCAGCGGCAGCGGACGGCCGCCGATCACCGTGCCGGCGATGCGCACGTCCTTGAGCCGCTCGGGCGCGGCGGCCAGCGGGTCGTCGTCCAGCACGCAGAAGTCGGCGAACTTGCCGACCTCCACCGAGCCGACGAGGTGGTCCATCGACAGCGTGAAGGCCGCGCCCATGGTGATGGCATAGAGCGCGTCGGCCACCGGGATGCACTCGGCCGTGCCGAGCTGCCGGCCGCTGGAGGTGAGCCGGTTGACCGCGCACCAGGCAGTGAAGAGCGGCCCCAGCGGCGTGATCGGCGCGTCGGAGTGGATGGCCATCGGCACGCCGTGGCGCAGCGCGGTGGCGCAGGCGTCCATGCGGAAGGCGCGGTCCTCGCCCATCGTCAGCTCGCGGTGCGCGTCGCCCCAGTAGTACAGGTGGTTGGCGAACAGGTTGGCGCACACGCCCAGCCGCGCCATGCGGCGGAACTGCGCCTCGTCGGCCATCTGGCAGTGCTGCAGCGTGTGGCGGTGGTCCCAGCGCGGGTGCGCGGCCAGGGCCTCCTCGATGCCGTCGAGCGCGACCTCGGTGGCCTCGTCGCCGTTGGTGTGGATGTGCAGCTGGAAGCCCTGCGCGTGGAAGTCCTTGATGGCCGCCTTGAGCTCGGCCGGCGGCAGGATCCAGATGCCGTTGGGCGCACCGTTGTGGTAGCCGGGCCAGCGCAGGCGCGCGGTGAAGCCCTGGATCGAGCCGTCGGCCACGATCTTCACCAGGCCGTAGTGCAGCTTGTCGTTGCCGGCGGCCTGGCGCGCGCGGATGCGTTCGCCGCCCTGCGCACGGTTCATCGCGCCGTCCATGCTGATGTACGCCGGCACGAAGCGCACCGGGAAGTCGGGGTCGGCCGTCACCTCGGCCAGCGCCGCGTGGTTGCCGTCTGACAGGTCGTTGACCAGATCGGTCGCGGTGGTCACGCCCGCCAGCTGCGCCATCCGGCCGAACATGCGCAGGCACTTCGGGTCGGAGCCGGTCACGCGGAACACGTTGCCGGTGAGCCGCGTGATCGGGAACATGGCGGCGAACTCCTGCAGCTCGCCGTTGGGTTCGCCCGCGTGCTCGCCGCCCGTGAAGCGCGCCACGCCCTCGATCTCGGTGTCGCGCGTGATGCCCGCCTGTTCCAGCGCGGCGCGGTTCACGTTCATCAAATGCTGGCTGGCATGCAGGACGACCACGGGACGCGTGGTCGACACGCGGTCCAGGTGCTCGACCGTCATGCGCTCGGTGCCGAAGAAGATCGGGTCGAAGCCCCAGGCCAGCAGCGGCGCCTTCGGGTCCGGCATGCCGCGCTCGACCTCGATCAGGCGCGCGATCACCTCCTCGAAGTCGCGGCAACCTTCCCACACCTTGCCGTCGGGCGAGGTGCGGGCGTGGTAGCCGACGAAGGTGAACATCCACAGGCCGCCGGCCATGAGGTGCGAGTGGCCCTCGACCAGGCCGGGCATGAGCACCCGGTCCGCGTAGCGGTCGTCGAGGATGAAGCTGCCGACGGACCGCATGCGCGCCAGGTCGCCCACCGCGAGCACGCGGCCGTCGCGCACGGCGACGTGCGTGGCCTCGGGCTGCTGCGGGTTCATGGTGAGGATCTTGCGGGCCTGGAAGACGGTGACGGTCATGGTGGAGGGGCGACGGAGAGGGGGGGAAGGGATGAGGCGCTCAGGCTGCCGCGGGCATCTGCAGGGGGCCGACGGGTTGGCCGTCCACGCGCGTCACGCGGTGGCAGGCGACCCAGTGGCCGGGCTGCATCTCGCGCAGCGTCTGGGGCGCCTCGCAGCCCGGGCCGGCCGCCGGGCAGCGGCCAGCGAAGCGGCAGCCGGCCGGCGGGTCGATGGGGCTCGGCGGATCGCCCACGAGCCTGATGCGCTGCGCCGCGCGCGTGCGGCCGCCCTGCACGGTGGGCACCGCCGACATCAGCGCCGCGCTGTACGGGTGCAGCGGCCGCGCGAAGAAGGCCTGGCGCGGCGCGCGCTCGACGACCTGGCCCAGGTACATCACGGCGATCTCGTCGCAGATGTGCTCCACCACCGCCATGTCGTGCGAGATGAAGAGGTAGGTCAGGCCCAGCTCGCGCTGCAGGCGCGCCAGCAGGTTCAGGATCTGCGCGCGGATTGCGATGTCCAGCGCCGACACCGGCTCGTCGCACACCACCAGCTCCGGGTTGGTGGCCAGCGCCCGTGCGATGTTGATGCGCTGGCGCTGCCCGCCCGAGAACTGGTGCGGGAACAGATGCTGCTGCTCGGGCCGCAGGCCTACGGCGGCGAAGAGTTCGTCCACGCGCGCGGCGCGCTCGGCCTTCGTGCCGATGCCCATCAGGTCCAGCGGCGCGCGCACCGCGTCGCCCACGCGCTGGCGCGGGTTGAGCGAGGAGTACGGGTCCTGGAAGATCATCTGCACGCGCCGGCGGGCCTGGCGCATCGCCTCGTCGCCCAGCAGGCTCAGGTCGGTGAGGCCCAGGCGCACGCTGCCGGCGGTGATGGGCGCCAGGCGCATCACGGCCAGCGCCGTCGTGGTCTTGCCGGAACCGGACTCGCCCACCACGGCCAGCGTGGTGCCGCGGCGCACCTCGAAGTTCACGCCGTCGACCGCGCGCACCACCTCCGGCTTGGCCATCAGGCCGTTGCGCGGGCGCGGGAAGTGCACCTTCAGGTCGGTGACCGACAGCAGCACGGGCGGGGGCGGTTCGGCGGGGGCGGGCATGTGGGGGAATGGAATCAGATTGGTCATGCAGCAGCCTCCTGGGCACGTGCCCCGGCGGCTTCGGCCAGCAGCCAGCACGCGGCGGCGTGGCCCGGCTGGCCGGGCAGGGGGGCATCGAACATCGGCGGCACGTCCTCGGCGCAACGTGCGTGGGCGCTCGGGCAGCGCTCGCGGAAGGCGCAGCCGCCGCCCAGCTCCCACAGCGAGGGCACTACGCCGGCGATCTCGGCCAGCTCGCGGCGTTCGCCGTGCTGGCTGCTGCCCAGTTCGGGCAGGCAGGCGATGAGGCCCTGCGTGTAGGGGTGCTGCGGACGGCCCAGCACCTCGGCCGCGGTGCCCTGCTCGATCACGCGGCCGGCGTACATCACGATCACGCGGTCGGCCATCTCGGCCACCGCGCCCATGTCGTGCGTGATGAGCACGATGGCGGTGCCGCGCTCGGCCTGCAGCTCGCGCAGCAGGTCGAAGATCTGGGCCTGCACCGTGACGTCGAGCGCGGTGGTGGGTTCGTCGGCAATCAGGATGTCGGGCCGGCAGGCCAGCGCCATCGCGATCATGACCCGCTGGCGCATGCCGCCCGAGAGCTGGTGCGGGTACTCGTCGACGCGCCGCTCGGGCGCCGGGATGCCGACCTGGCGCAGCATCTCCACGGCGCGCAGGTGCGCGGCCTGGCGGTCCAGCCCGGCATGCAGGCGCAGCGACTCGGCGATCTGCTCACCCACGGTGAAGACCGGGTTGAGCGAGGTCATCGGCTCCTGGAAGATCATCGAGATGCGGTTGCCGCGCACCGCACGCAGGCGTTCGGGGCTGGCCTGCAGCAGGTCCTCGTCGCCGAAGAGCACGCGCCCGCCGCTCACGCGGCCCGGCGGCTGCGGCACCAGGCCCAGCACGGTGAGCGCGGTCATGCTCTTGCCGCAGCCCGATTCGCCGACGATGCACAGCGTCTCGCCGGCGCGGGCCTCGAAGCTGACGCCGTTGAGCACCAGCGCCTTGCCGCGGCGGGTGTTGAATTCGACGCGCACGTTGTCGACGGTCAGGAGGGTCCGGGGTGTGGCCATCTATCGCTCCCGGAGCTTGGGGTTGAGGGCATCGTTCAAGCCGTCGCCGATCAGGCTCACGGCCAGCACCGTGAGGAAGATCGCCGCGCCGGGAATGGCCACCGCCCACCAGGACGAGAGCACGTACTGGCGACTGGAGCCGATCATCATTCCCCAGCTCATGAGGTTGGGGTCGCCCAGGCCGAGGAAGGACAGGCCCGCCTCGAACAGGATCGCCGAGCCGATCGCGAGCGTGGCCGACACCACCAGCGGCGCGATGCAGTTGGGCAGGATCACCTTCCAGATGATGCGGGCGTCGCGTGCGCCGATGGAGCGCTCGGCGCGCACGAACTCCATGTCGCGCACCTTCATGAATTCGGCCCGCGCCAGGCGCGCCGTGCCGGGCCAGCTCACCAGCCCGATCGACAGCGTCACCGTCAGCAGGCTGGGCGAGAACAGCGTGACCACGACCATCGCGAAGAGCAGCGCCGGCAGCACCTGGAAGAATTCGGTCACGCGCGAGAGCGCGGCGTCGACCCGGCCGCCGTAGTAGCCCGAGAGGGCGCCGATGGTGATGCCGATGGCCACCGACAGCAGGGCCGCCACGGCGCCCACCAGCAGCGTGGCGCGCCCGCCGTACAGCAGCGAGATGGCGACGTCGCGCCCCAGGTAGTCGGTGCCGAGCCAGGCGTCTTCGGCGAGCGGCGGCGTGAGCGGCGCGGCGCGGATCTCGAAAGGGTCGACGGCGTACACCAGCGGGCCGATGAGGGCGACCAGCACGATGGCCAGCAGCAGCACGAGCCCCGCCACCGCGGCCGGGTTGCGGGCGAACATGCGCGCGGCCTCGGCCAGCGGCGAGGGCGCCGCGGGCACGGGCAGCACCGGCGCGGCGGCCGGTGCGCTCTTGGAGAGGGGGAGTGTGGACATGGAACGCGCTTCCTAGCGCTTCTGGATGCGGGGATCGACCAGGCGATAGCACAGGTCGGTGAGCAGGTTCATCACCAGCACGACCACCGCCGACAGCAGCAGCACGCCGAGGATCGTGGGGTAGTCGCGGCGCAGCACCGACTCGAAGGCCAGGCGGCCCAGGCCCGGCCAGTTGAAGACCGTCTCGACCAGGATGGCGCCGGCCAGCACGTTGCCGAACTGCAGGCCCAGCACGGTGACCACCGGCAGGATGGCGTTGCGCAGCGCGTGCTTGTAGAGCACCACGCGGTCGGCCAGGCCCTTGGCCCGCGCGGTGCGGATGAAGTCCGAGCCCAGCACCTCGAGCATGCTGGCGCGCGCCAGGCGGCTGTAGTGCGCCAGGTACACCAGCGACAGCGTGAAGGTGGGCAGCACCAGGTGCCAGAGCACGTCGAGCACGCCGGCCAGGCCCTTGTCGCTGCCGTCGATGGAGCGCATGTCGGCCACCGGGAAGATCGGCAGCACCGAGGCGAACAGGATCACCAGCAGCATGCCGGTCCAGAACACCGGCGCCGCGAAGCCCACCAGCGAGAGCACCGTGATGGTCTGCGACAGCCAGCCGTTGGGCTTGCGCGCGGCCAGCACGCCGATGCCGGTGCCCGCCACGAAGGCGCAGATCACCGAGCTCAGCACCAGCAGCAGCGTGGCCGGGATGCGCTCGCCGATCAGGTCGACCACCGGCAGGTTGAAGAAGTACGAGTAGCCCAGGTCCAGCCGGGCCACGCGCGAGAGGTAAACGCCCAGCTGCACGGGCAGCGGCTTGTCCAGCCCGTAGCTCTGGCGCAGCTCGGCCTTCAACTCCTCGGACATGCCGCCGCTGGCCCCCGCGATGGTCTCCACCGGGTCGCCGGGCGCGGCATGCACCAGCGCGAAGTTGAGCACCACCACGGCCACCACCAGCAGCAGGGCCTGGGCGAGGCGCGAGGCGAGGAGTCGAAGCAGGTTCATGGCCGGCGCGTCACTTCATGTAGACATCGTCCATGGGCGATGCCGGGCCCCAGATCGTGGTCGGCAGGTTGCCCACCTTCTTGCTCGCCACCGTGTGGTAGGGCGTGAGGTTGATGAAGACGATCGGCACCTCGTCGGTCACGATCTTCTCGAAGGTGGCGTAGTAGGCCTTGCGCTTGACCGGGTCGACGATGGTGCCGGCGGCGTTGAGCAGCTCGTCCACCTTGGGGTTGCTGTACGACTGGGTGTTGGTCCAGACGATGGGCTTGATGTTGGTCGACAGGTAGGTGCGGTGCACGCCGATCACCGGGTCGCCCCAGTTGAAGACGGTGTCCATCGTCATGTCGAAGTCGTGCGCGGCGATGCGCCGGGCCCAGGCCGGGAAGTCGGCCGAGGCGCGCACCTCCACCGTGATGCCCACCTTCTTGAGTTGCGAGCGCAGGTACTCGGCCACGTTCTTCTGCTGCTCGTCGACGCCGGGCAGGTAGTCGATGCTCAGCTTGAAGCGTTCGCCGTTGGCGCCGGCCTTGTAGCCGGCGGCGTCCAGCATCTCGGCCGACCTCTTCAGGTCGAGCGGGTACTTCACGAGGTCGGGCACGGCGAAGGGGCTGCTCGGCACGATCGGGCCGTCGGCCACGGTGGCGAAGCCGCCCATCAGCGCCTTGGTGATGAAGTTCTTGTCGATCGCGAAGGCGATGGCCTTGCGCACGTTGACGTCGTTGAGCGGCTTCTTGGCGGTGTTGAAGGCCAGCCAGTTGATGGAGCCGATGCCTTCGTAGCCCTTGTCGGTGATCTGCAGGTTGGGGTTGGTCTTCAGGCGCTTGAGGTCCACCGCGCCCACGGCGTAGGGCAGCATCTGGATGTCGCCGCGCTCGACGCCGAGCACCAGCGACTGCGTGTCCGGCGTGATGCTGATGATGATCTTGTCCAGGTGCGGCTTGCCGGGAAGGAAGAACTTGTCGAACTTCTCCATCACGATGCGCTGGCCGGGCTTGAACTCGGTGAGCCTGAAGGGGCCCGACCCCACCACGTCCTGGCTGTTGCGCGCATGGGTCTTCAGGTCGGTGCCGTCGCCGTAGATGTGCTTGGGCAGGATCGGGCACAGCGCCGGCGACATGGCGAGCACGATGGCCGGGTGCGGCGTGGCCATGCGGATGACGGCGGTGTAGGGGTCGGGCGTGTCCACCTTCTCGACCGGGCCGAGCATGGTCGAGAACGGGTGGTTGGCCTTGATCGCCATGATCGAGAAGGCGACGTCGGCCGAGGTGATGGGCTTGCCGTCGTGGAACACCGCGTTCTTGCGCAGGTTGAGGGTGAGCGACCTGGCGTCGTCCGACAGCTTCCACGTCTCGGCCAGGTAGGGCTGCGGGTTCCACTTGTCGTCGAAGCGCAGCGGGCTGGCGAAGATCTGCGTCGAGGGCAGCGCGGTGGCGATGCCCGACTGCACCGCGCCGTTGAGGTGGCGCGGCGCCTGCGGCGTGCCGATGACCAGCGTGCCGCCTTCCTTCACGGCCTGGGCCGATGCGGGCAGGGCGAGCAGGCTGCCGCCGGCCACGAGCGTGGCGGCCGCGACGGCGAGGGCACGGCGCGAGAGGGAAGGGGTGTTCATGCGGTTCACTCCGGATTCGAGAAATAGGAAGAGGGGCGGGGATGTGCAGGACGCGTGCCGCGGCCGGGGGCGTGGCTCAGAGCACCTCGTCCTTGAGCCAGTACCACTTGTAGAGAAAGCTCTGCCCGAAGCGGCGGAAGGGCGCCGCCCATTCGCCCTGCGCGGGGAAGGGCAGTGCATCGCGGTAGATGGGCAGCAGCTCGGCGGTGGCGTCGCGCGCGCCCGCGATGCGCTGCGCCATGCGCCGGCCCGCGTGGGCCGAGAAGGACACGCCGTTGCCGCCGTAGCCCAGCGCGTAGAAGACCTGCTGCGTCGCGTCGGGCTGCGCGACGCGCGGCATCATGTCGTGGCTCACGTCGACCCAGCCCCACCACGAATGGTCGACCTGGATGCCGGCGAGCGCCGGGAACTTGCGCGCGATGCCGTCGGTGAGCAGCCGGTAGTGCTGTTCGCGGTGCGCATCGGCGCCGGTGATCGAGCTGCGGCTGCCGATCTGCAGGCGGTTGCCGGGCAGCAGGCGGTAGTAGTAGCGCAGCGTGCGCGTGTCGGTGATGGCGATGCGGGTCTTGAAGTTGGTCGCCTTCAGCTCCTCGTCGGTCAGCGGCCGCGTGACCAGGCAGTTCGACAGCACCGGGAAGTAGCGGTTCGTGAGGCTGCGATGCAGCCCCGGCGCGGTGTACGCGCCGGTGGCGATGCCCACGGCGCGCGCGCGCACCGTGCCGCCGGGCGTGCGCAGGTGGTGCACGCCGTTCTTCGTCTCCCAGTCGATCACGGGGCTGCCCGGGTGCACGCGCACACCCAGTTCGCGCGCCATCTTCAGGTAGCCGTAGGCCAGCTTGAGCGGATGCACCGAGATGCCCTCGGACTCGTACTGCGCGCCCACCGCGTCGCGGTCGTCGAGCCAGTCGCGCCGCACCTCCTCGGCACCGAGCATGCGTGCGTCGTAGCCGAAGTGCTTGCGCATCACCTCGGTCTCGTGGCGCAGGAACGCCATCTTCTTCTCGCGGTGGGCGACGAAGAGGTGGCCGCCGTGCTGGGCGTCGCAGTCCACCTGGGCGACCAGGTCGGTGAAGGTCTGGAAGCCGTAGCGGATCTCGGCGTCGAGCTTCTTCGCCACGTCCAGGCCCCAGCGTTCGATCCACTGCGAGCGGTACAGCCGGCCGCTGGCGTTCTGGCCCTGGCCGCCGTTGCGGCTGGTGCATCCCCAGGCCACACGGTTGGCCTCGAGCACCGTGGCCTTGATGCCGTGCTCCCGGGCGAGGAAGAGGGCGGTGGCCAGGCCGGTGAAGCCCGAACCGATGATGACCACGTCGGCGTCCGTGTCCTGCGTGACCGGCCTGTCGTCGTCCGGCGGCAGGCCGGCCGAGGCGGCCCACCACGTGGGTGCGTAGTCGCGGTTGCGGCCCGGCCCGTCGGAGACCAGCGGGTCGTAGGCCGGGTCGTAGGCGGCGAACATCTCGCGCGGTGTGGCGATGCCCATCATGTGCTCCTCAGGCTGCCGGCAGCGCAGGCCGGTTCTTGCGGAACACGTTCTTGACGAGGATCTTGCCTTCCTTGAAGGTGAAGAGGTCCACGCCGTCCGACTCGCTGCGCGTGCCGTCGGCGGCGGTGCCGGTGAAGGTCCATTCCGAGACCCCGCGGTCGCCGGCGACGAAGTGGCGGCCGTTGCGCCACTGGGCGTCGGGGAAGTTCTTCCAGGCCGACTCGAAGGCCGCGGCAACCGCCGCGTGCCCTTCGTGGCGCGTGCCGCAGGCCAGCGGCCCGGCGGCGGTCTCGAACACGCAGTCGGCGTGCATGAAGGACATCAGGGCCGGCAGGTCGTGGCGGTTCCAGGCGTCGGAGAAGGCGGCCAGCATCTCGACGCTGGCGGGGGGGTGTTCGGCGAAAGACATGGCGATTCGGTGGTGGCGCGAAAGATGCAGGGCAGTCTAGGAATCGACCCTCCGAATCCCATAGAGCCAGATGCTCCCGATCGTTCGAGCCACACGTGGCCAGCCATGCACCAACAGCGGGACCGCGCCCCGGCTGTGTGCGCATTCACGCATCGCCCGCAGGGGCAAGGCATGAGCGCGCCCGACCGACCCGACGCCGGGCTGCCGCTCTGGGCGCGGCTGTTCAAGCTGCCCGAGCATCCGGGGCTGCCGATCCAGGTCCGCCTGCGCGCGGTGGTGGTGCAGGCCATCCTCGACGGACGCCTGGGGCCCGGCACGGCGCTGCCCTCCTCGCGCGACCTGGCGCAGGCGCTCTCGCTGAGCCGCAACACCGTCACCGCCGCCTACGAGCAGCTGGTGGAAGAAGGCTTCCTGGAGGCGCGCCCGCGCCGCGGCGTGTTCGTCGCGGCCAATGCCGCGCCTGCGCGCGCCGACGTCGCGGTGCTGCCCGACGATCCCTTCCGCACCGCGAGCGCGCCGGCCACCCAGCGGCCGCCCGACTGGCGCCGCCGCGTGCTGCGCTCGCAGACGCAGCGGCCCACGCTGGCCAAGCCCGAGCACTGGCACGACTACCCCTACCAGTTCGTCTACGGCACCTACGACCCCGAGCTGTTCCCCACCGACGACTTCCGCGAGTGCTGCGTGCGCAGCCTGAGCCGCGTGCAGCTGCCGCAGTGGACGCCCGACTTCGAGAAGGTCGACGTCGAGGCGCTGGTCGAGCAGATCCGCCAGCGCCTGCTGCCGCAGCGCGGCGTGTTCGCCCTGGCCGACGAGATCCTCATCACCGTGGGCTCGCAGCACGCCTGCTACCTGCTGGCGGAGGCGCTGTTCGACCGCGGCTCGCGCGTCGGCTTCGAGGAGCCGGGCCATCCGCACGCGCGCAATTCCTTCTCGGTGCGCGGGCCGCAGATGGTCAACATCGCGGTCGACGACGAGGGCCTGGTGGTCGACGCCATGCCCGACATCGACTACGTCTTCGTCACGCCCTCGCACCAGAGCCCGACCACGCGCACGCTGAGCCTGGAGCGCCGACAGTGGCTGCTGCGCAAGGCCGAGCTGCACGACTTCGTCATCATCGAGGACGACTACGAGGCCGAGAACCTCTACGCCGGCGCACCGATGCCGGCGCTCAAGAGCCTGGACACGAGCGGCCGCGTCATCTACATCGGCTCGCTGTCCAAGAGCCTGTCGCCCGCGCTGCGGCTGGGCTACATCGTGGCGCCGCGCGAGCTGATCGCGGAGCTGCGGGTGCTGCGCCATGCGCAGGTGCGCCACCCCAGCGCCTTCCTGCAGCACGCGTATGCGATGTTCCTCTCGCTGGGCCACCACGAGTCGCATGCGCGGCGCGTCAACGCCATCGTGCAGGAGCGCCTGGCGCGCGCGGCCGACGCGCTGCAACGCCACCTGCCCGACTTCCGCTTCACGCTGCCGCAGGGCGGTGCGTCGCTGTGGGTCGAGGGGCCCGACTGGCTCGACTCGGCCGAGCTGGCCGACGTGGCGCGCGGCCACGGCGTGCTGATCGAGGCGGGGCGCGTGTTCTACGACCAGCCGCCGTACCCGTGCCCGCAGTTCCGGCTGCGGCTGTCGTCCATCTCGGGCGCGCAGATCGACGCGGGCATCCGCGCGCTGGCGCTCGCGGTGCAGGAACTGGCGGCGGCGCGCGGCATCCGCCGCAGCGGCGCCGGGCTCGTGCACTGACGGCGCCCGCCCTTGCTCGGTAGGCGCATGAGCTTCTGAGGAACGCGTCCTTCGCGCCCGCGCGCTGGCCGCACAGAATGCGCCGGCCCTGCGCGCCGGCGGCCGCTGCAGGCCGGTCGCCCTGCGTGCCCAGCGCCGCCAGGCTGCGCCGAAGCGGTGCCGCGCAGCCGGCATCGCACCAGCCGGGTGCCGGCGCCGCGGTGCTGGCTCCAGCGATCGCGCATCGCTGGCACTTGGTGGCGCCCGGTCCGGGCCGCAGAGTGCGGGGCATCGATCCATCCACCCATTCGCAAGAGGTCTCCATGACGACATTCGCCCCCCGCCTCGCGGCCACCGCACTGCTCGCGGCCTTCGCTTTCGGTGTGCAGGCCCAGACCAAGGAGGTCACCATCGCCCACCAGGACATGGTGGTGCCCTGGCGCTATGCGCAGGTCACGGGCGAGATCGAGAAGAGCACGGGCTACAAGATCAACTTCCGCAAGTTCGCCGGCGGCGGCGACGTGATCCGCGCGATGGCCTCGGGCCAGGTGCAGATCGGCGAGGCCGGCTCGGCGCCGGTCGCCTCCGCGCTGTCGCAGGGCCTGCCGGTGGAACTGGTCTGGATCCTGGACAACATCAACGACGCCGAGGCCATGGTGGCGCGCAACGGTTCGGGCGTGAACAGCCTGGCCGACCTCAAGGGCAAGAAGATCGGCGTGCCCTTCACCTCGACCACGCACTTCCACACGCTGGTGGCGCTGGAGGCCGCCAAGGTCGACCCCGCGCAGGTCAAGATCCTCAACATGCGCCCGCCCGAGATCGCCGCCGCCTGGGAGCGCGGCGACATCGACGCCACCTTCGTCTGGGACCCGGTGCTGTCCAAGGTCAAGGCCAGCGGCAAGCAGATCATCAGCTCGGGCCAGATCGCGCAGCAGACCGGCAAGGCGACCTTCGACGGCATCATCGCCAACAAGGCCTGGGCGGCGTCCAACGTCGACTTCATGGTGAAGTTCCTGTCCGCCATCGCCAAGGCCGACGCCAGCTACATGGCGGGCAAGGCGCAATGGAGCGTGGGTTCGCCGCAGGTCAAGGCGGTGGCGCAGGTCACCGGCGCCGCCGAGGCCGACGTGCCGGCCGCCATGGCGCTGTACCGCTTCGTGCCGCCGGCCGAGCAGGCCTCGGCCACCTGGCTGGGCGGCGGCGCCAAGGGCGGCGCGGCGCAGTCGCTGTCCGCCACCGCCGCCTTCCTCAAGGCGCAGGGCACCATCGGCAACGTGCTGCCCGACTACGCCGTGGGCGTGAATCCGGCGTACGCGGCCAAGGCCGTGGCCACGCCCTGACGCATCGCGACGCGGAAGGACGCACATGCAGGGATTGCGCATCGAGAACGTCGGCGTGACCTACGCCGGCGACAACGGGCAGGACGTGGTGGCGCTGCAGAAGGTCGACCTGGACTTCGCGCGCGGCGAGTTCGTGGTCGCCGTCGGCGCCTCGGGCTGCGGCAAGACCACGCTGCTGTCGTCCATCGCCGGCTTCATGGCGCCGAGCGAGGGCTACATCTTCGTCAACGGCCGGCAGGTCGAAGGGCCGGGTGCCGACCGGGGCGTGGTGTTCCAGAAGCATGCGCTCATGCCCTGGCTCAACGTGATCGACAACGTGGCCTTCGGGCTGAAGATGCGCGGCGTGGGCAAGGCCGAGCGGCATGCCGAGGCGATGAAGCAGGTCCGCGCCGTGGGGCTGGAGCGCTACGCCACGCACGCGGTGTACCAGCTTTCCGGCGGACAGCAGCAGCGCGTGGGCATCGCGCGGGCGCTGGCCTCCAACCCGGCCATGCTGCTGATGGACGAGCCCTTCGGCGCGCTCGATTCGCTCACGCGCGAGCAGGTGCAGGAGTCGGTGCTGCAGATCTGGGCGCGCGAGCAGAAACTCGTCTTCTTCATCACGCACGACGTGGAGGAGGCGCTCTTCCTGGCCACGCAGCTGATCGTGATGACGCCCTCGCCCGGCCGCGTGTCGCGGCGCTACGAGCTGGACTTCGGCCGCCAGTACGTGGCCGGCGGCAACGCGCGCGCCATCAAGTCGCAGCCGGAATTCATCCGCCTGCGCGAAGAGGTGATCGATGCCATCCACGCGGGCGCCGGTGCGGCGGCCGCGCACTGAGGGAGCCGTGCCATGAGCAGTCCAGCCTCGCCGATGGCCGCCGGCCATGCGGCGCCCGACCTGTCCACCGCGTCGCATGCGCACCCGCCGGCCGGCGCGAAGCCGTCCGCGCGCAAGGTCCGCGGCCACCGGCGCCCCGGCGAAGGCAGCACCACGGCCATCAGCATTGCCACGGTCGTCGTGCTGTGCGTGCTCTGGTGGGCCGCCGCGGCGCTGGCCTGGCTGCCGCCGCTGGTGCTGCCCTCGCCCGCCTCGGTGTCGGACGCCTTCGTCGCCGCCGTGAAGGGCCAGGGGCAGGGCGGCAAGCCGCTGCTGGAGCACTTCCTGTGGAGCCTGGGCCGCGTGTTCGGCGCCTTCGGGCTGGCCTGCATCACGGCTATCCCGGTCGGCATCCTCATGGGCACCTCGCGCGTGATGCGCGGCGTGTTCGACCCCATCATCGAGTTCTACCGCCCGCTGCCGCCGCTGGCCTACCTGCCGCTGGTCATCATCTGGTTCGGCATCGAGGAGACCTCCAAGGTGGTGCTGATCTACCTGGCCTGCTTCGCGCCCCTGGCCGTGGCGGCCCGCGCCGGCGTGAAGTCGGTGGGCAGCGAACAGATCAACGCGGCGCTGTCGCTGGGCGCGAGCCGCTGGCAGGTGGTGCGCCACGTCGTGCTGCCGGCCGCGCTGCCCGACATCCTCACCGGCATGCGCATCGCCATCGGCTTCGGCTGGACCACGCTGGTGGCGGCCGAGATGGTGGCGGCCACCGCGGGGCTGGGGCAGCTGGTGCTCAACGCCAGCAACTTCCTGCGCACCGACGTGGTGGTGATGGGCATCATCGTGATCGGCATCGTGGCCCTGCTGTTCGACCTGCTGATGCGGCGCATCGAGGTGTGGCTGGTGCCGTGGAAGGGGCGGATGTAGGCGCTCCGGCTTCACATAGTCGGGCTGGCAGTCGCAAGGCGCGCTGCCGATCCGATCGCATAATGGCTCACGCTCTGCAAAGTCGTTCGCCATGAGACCGTCCGAAGCCCTCGCTCTTCACCGAAGCACCGTCAGGCGCGTCGTCGAATCGCATCGCGCGCGCAATGCGCGTGTGTTTGGGTCGGCGCTGCATGGCTCGGATTCACCGAACAGTGACCTCGACATCCTGGTCGATCCGACGTCGGAGACCACGCTGTTCGACATCAGTGCAATTCGCCTCGAACTGCGCGGCCTGCTCGGCGTGCCCGTTGACGTGCTGACGCCTGAAGCGTTGCCCGACAAGTTCCGCGACAAGGTGCTCCGGGAAGCGCGGCCGATATGACGGCGCATCCCCTGCGCGTCGCCGACTACCTGGGCCATCTGGCGGAAGCGATCGACCGCATCCTGGGCTACGTGGCGGCCACGGACGAGAGCGGCTTCCGGCAGAACCCGATGCTTCAGGACGCGGTCATCCGCAACCTGGAAGTGATCGGCGAGGCGAGCCGCAACACACTGCGCGCCGATCCTACCTTCGCCGAGCGACACCCGCAGCTGCCGCTGGCACTGGCCTACGACATGCGCAACCAGCTGTCGCATGCCTATTTCAGGATCGATCTGAGCACCGTCTGGCGAACGGTGCACAACGACTTGCCAGCGCTGCGCCGGCAAGTCGAAGCCGTGCTCAGCGGTCTGCGGTCCGCGGGCGAGGCCTGACGCGGTACACAGCGCTCAGAGCAAGCGCTTCAGGTACCGCCCCGTGTGGCTGGCCTCGGTGGCGGCCACCGTCTCCGGCGTGCCGGCCACCACCACGGTGCCGCCGCCGGCGCCGCCCTCGGGACCCATGTCGATGACCCAGTCGGCGGTCTTGATGACGTCGAGGTTGTGCTCGATCACGACGATGGTGTTGCCCGCGTCGCGCAGCTGGTGCAGCACCTTGAGCAGCAGCTCGATGTCGGCGAAGTGCAGGCCGGTGGTGGGCTCGTCCAGGATGTAGAGCGTGCGGCCGGTGTCGCGCTTGGACAGCTCCAGTGCCAGCTTGACGCGCTGCGCCTCGCCACCCGAGAGCGTGGTCGCGCTCTGGCCGAGCTTGATGTAGGAGAGGCCCACGTCCAGCAGCGTGCGCAGCTTGCGCTCGATGGTGGGAACGGCCTGGAGGAACCCGTGCGCGTCCTCCACCGTCATGTCGAGGATCTGCGCGATGTTGCGGCCCTTGTACTGGACCTCCAGCGTCTCGCGGTTGTAGCGCTGGCCCTTGCAGACCTCGCAGGGCACGTACACGTCGGGCAGGAAGTGCATCTCGACCTTGACCACGCCGTCGCCCTGGCAGGCCTCGCAACGCCCGCCGGCCACGTTGAAGCTGAAGCGGCCCGGGCCGTAGCCGCGCTCCCTGGCGGTGTTGGTCTCGGCCATCAGCTCGCGGATGGGCGTGAACAGGCCCGTGTAGGTGGCCGGGTTGCTGCGCGGCGTGCGGCCGATGGGCGACTGGTCGACGTTGATGACCTTGTCGAAATACTCGATGCCCTCCACCGCCTCGTGCGGTGCCGGCTCATCGTGGGCGCGATACAGCGTGCGGGCCACGGCGGCGTAGAGGGTGTCGTTGACCAGGGTGGACTTGCCCGAGCCCGACACCCCGGTCACGCAGGTGAGCAGGCCGACGGGGAAGGCCGCGCTCACGTTCTTGAGGTTGTTGCCGGTGGCGCCGACGATGCGGATCTCCTGCAGCGCGCCCTGCGTGGCCAGGTGCTGGGCCTCGCGCGCCGCGCGGCGCTCTGCCGCCGGGCTGGGCGGGAATTTCGACGCCTTGCGCGGCTCCGGTTCGGCCTGCCGCAGCACGGGCAGCCAGGGCGTGCGGCGCGCGGGCACCTCGATCCTTCGCGTGCCCGACAGGTACTGGCCCGTGAGCGACTGCGGATCGGCCGCCACTTCGGCATACGTGCCCTGCGCCATCACGCGGCCGCCATGGATGCCGGCGCCGGGGCCCATGTCGATCACGTGGTCGGCGGCCTCGATCATGTCCTCGTCGTGCTCGACCACGATCACGCTGTTGCCGATGTCGCGCAGGTGTTTGAGCGTGCCGATCAGGCGGTCGTTGTCGCGCTGGTGCAGGCCGATGCTGGGCTCGTCGAGCACGTACATCACGCCCGTGAGGCCCGAGCCGATCTGCGACGCCAGGCGGATGCGCTGCGCCTCGCCGCCCGAGAGCGTCTCGGCGCTGCGGTCCAGGCTCAGGTAGTTGAGACCCACGTCGTTCAGGAACTTCAGCCGCAGGCCGATCTCGCGCACCACCTTGTCGGCGATCTCGGCCTTGGACCCCTGCAGGTGCAGGCCCTGGAAGTAGGCCAGGCTGTCGCGCAGCGTCATGTGGCTGAGTTCATAGATCGCGGCGCGGGCCGGCTGGCCATCTTCGCCCACGGACTGCGCGTCGACCAGGAACACGTTGCGCGCCTCGCGCCGAAGCCGCGAGCCGCCGCAGTCGGGGCAGGGCTGCAGGTTGCGAAAGCGGGCCAGGTCCTCGCGCACCATGACGGAGTCGGTCTCGCGGTAGCGCCGCTCCATGTTCGGGATGATCCCTTCGAAGGGATGCTTCTTGGTCAGCTTGCGGCCGGCCGAGGCGCCCGATTCCATGGTGTAGCTGAACTTGATCTCTTCCTCGCCCGAGCCGTGCAGCACCACCTGCTGCACCTCGGCCGGCAGCGACTCGAAGGGCGCGTCGACGTCGAACCTGTAGTGCTTGGCCACGCTCTCCAGCATGCTGAAGTAGTAGCCGTTGCGCCGGTCCCAGCCCTTGATGGCGCCGCTGGCGAGCGACAGCGACGGAAAGGCCACCACGCGCGCCGGATCGAAGAACTCGCGGTGCCCCAGGCCGTCGCAGGTCGGGCAGGCGCCCACCGGCGAGTTGAACGAGAACAGGCGCGGCTCCAGCTCGGCCAGCGAGTAGTGGCACAGCGGGCAGGCGAACCGGGCGTTGAAGAGGTGCTCGTGGTCGGGCTGGCCCTCGGCGCCGATTTCCAGCGCGATCGCGCGGCCGTCGGCCAGGCGCAGCGCGGCCTCGAAGCTCTCGGCCAGGCGCTGCTGCATGTCCGGGCGCGCGCGCAGGCGGTCGATTACCACGTCGATGTCGTGCTTCTCGGTCTTCTTGAGCTTGGGCAGGTCGTTGTACTCGTAGGTCTGCCCGTCGACGCGAAAGCGCACATAGCCGCCAGCCTGCATCTCGGCGAAGAGCTCCAGAAACTCGCCTTTCTTCTCGCGCGCGACGGGCGCGAGGATCATCAGCCGGGGTTCGTCGGGAATGGCGAGCACCGCATCGACCATCTGCGACACCGTCTGCGCCTGCAGCGGCAGGTGGTGGTCCGGGCAGTAGGGCGTGCCGGCGCGCGCGAACAGCAGGCGCAGGTAGTCGTGGATCTCGGTGACGGTGCCGACGGTGGAGCGCGGGTTGTGGCTGGTGGCCTTCTGCTCGATGCTGATGGCGGGCGACAGGCCCTCGATCAGGTCGACGTCGGGCTTGTCCATGAGCTGCAGGAACTGTCGCGCATAGGCCGACAGGCTCTCGACGTAGCGGCGCTGGCCCTCGGCGTACAGCGTGTCGAAGGCCAGGCTGGACTTGCCCGAACCCGACAGGCCGGTGATCACCACCAGCTTGTTGCGCGGGATGTCGAGGTCGACGTTCTTGAGGTTGTGCGTGCGCGCCCCCCGGATGCTGATGCGCTGCTGCGCCAGCAGGCGGCCGAGGTAGGCGTCGTCGTCGAGTGGGGCTCGGGCGGGGGCGTTCACGGGCGGGAGGCGGTCGGTGCGGGGCAACCGGCCATGATAGACCGCCGCGCTTTTCAGCGCACCGGCCCGGCTTCGGCGGCCGGCGGCGGCCCGGCCGGCGGCGCCTCGTGCACCACCGGCGGCGGCGCCGCCGGCGCGGCGATCGCGTTCGCCACCATGTGCTCCGCCAGCGCCTCGTACAGCGGCCGGCTGATCATGCGCGACACCAGGCTGGCCAGCATGGCGCTGGCCATCAGGCTGAGCACCATCGAGTGGCCGTCGACCATTTCCATGACGATGATGAAGGCCGTGAGCGGCGCCTGCGTCACCGCGGCCAGGAAGCCGGCCATGCCCATCGCGATCAGGGCCGGGCCCAGGTCGGCGCTCACCAGGTGCGCCACGCCGTCGCCGATGCCCGCGCCGATCGACAGCGACGGCGCGAAGATGCCGCCCGGCACGCCGCACCAGGCGGTGACCCAGGTGGCGATGAACTTCAGCAGGGTGGAGAGCGGCGTGAGCTCGTCGTGGCCGGCCAGCATCTGCTTCACCGCCTCCGAGCCGGCGCCGAAGGTCACGCCGCCGGTGACCAGCCCGATCACCGCGATCAGCAGGCCGCCGGCCGCCGCGAAGCGCACCGGCCAGCGCGCCCGCCAGCGGTTGAGCCGCTCGGGCGCGCCGGTGAGCGAGGCGATCATGAGCCGCGCGAACAGGCCGCCGGCCACGCCCGCCACCAGGGCCACCAGCAGGCCGGGCGCCACGATGTCCCAGCCCAGGCGCGGCACCCGGATGACGCCGAAATAGCTGAGGTTGCCGAAGGCCGACACCGCCACCAGGCCGGCCAGCACGATGGCGGTGATGATCACGCCGCTGGCGCGCGCCTCCAGCCGGCCCGCCAGTTCCTCGATCGCGAAGACCACGCCGGCCAGCGGCGCGTTGAAGGCCGCCGCGATGCCGGCCGCGCCGCCGGCGATCAGCAGCGCGCGCGTGTCCACGGTCGAATTGGGCGAGAGCCACCGCCGGGCGTGCTGCATGACGCCGGCCGCCACCTGCACAGAGGGGCCCTCGCGGCCGATGGAAAGGCCCCCGGCGAAGCCCGCCACCCCCAGTCCCACCTTGGCCAGCGTGAGGCGCAGCGAGGCGAAGCGCCCGCGCCGCTCCGGCGGCAGCGCCGGATCGAGCGCGGCCTTGATCTGCGGAATGCCGGAGCCTGCCGCGCCCGGAAACCAGCGGCGCGTGATCCACACGATGCCGGCCGTGAGCGCGGGCGTCCACAGCAGGACCAGCCAGGCGTGGCTGCCGTGGATCGCGTGGAAGAGGCCGAAGGCCCAGTCCGCCGCCACCGTGAAGCCGACCACGAAGAGGCCCGCGAAGATGGCGTAGCCCAGCACGATCGCGCGGTCCAGCCACAGGCGCCAGCTCGACAGCTCGCTGCGCAGGTTCTCGAAGAAATCCGGTTCGTGGTTCATCGGCGAAGAGGCGATTGTGCAGGGGTACGCGCCCGCCCCATGTCGGCCCGCGGCGCATCCGGCGGCGGCGGGCGCATCGGGCACAATCGCCGGTTCGTCTTCCGATTCCTTCCTCTTTTCTCACTTATCAGGGGCAGCGCACATGGCATCCGTCAACAAAGTCATCCTCGTCGGCAACCTCGGCCGCGATCCCGAAACCCGTACCTTCCCCAGCGGCGACCAGGTCTGCAACGTGACCCTGGCGACCACCGACAAGTGGAAGGACAAGCAGTCCGGCGAAATGCGCGAGGCCACCGAGTGGCACCGCCTGGTGTTCAACGGCCGCCTGGCCGAGATCGCCGCCCAGTACCTGCGCAAGGGCTCGCAGATCTACGTCGAGGGCGCCATCCGCACCCGCAAGTACACCGACAAGGACGGCGTCGAGAAGTACGCCACCGACATCCGCGTCGACCAGATGCAGATGCTCGGCAGCCGCCAGGGCCAGGGCGCGCCTGGGGGCGGTGGCGACGACGACGGTTATGGCGGCGGCGGTGGTGGCGGCTACGGCGGCGGTGGTGGTGGTGGTGGTGGCGGCTACTCGCGCGCCCCGGCCGCAGCGCCGCGTGCCCCCGCGCCCCGCGCGCCCGCCCCGGCCCCGCAACGTTCGTCGACCGGCTTCGACGACATGGACGACGACATTCCGTTCTGAAGCCCGCGCCCGCGTCCGCACGCGCACGACAAGGCCTGCCATCGCCATGGCAGGCTTTTTTTTGGGCCGTCGCGGCCCCCGCGTGGTTGGCATCGTCCCCGGGGCCGGTCTGCACAGCGGCGCGGGCGGCCGCGGAGCCAAAGGCATAAGCACAAGCCGATTGGTTCGTTGGCGCGCCACCCGGCCCTGCCGACAATGCCCGGCTCCCCCCGGCCGCCCCTTGCCATGCCCTTCGTTCTCTCACTCGCCCGTGTGCTGCCCCTGCTGGTGGCAACGGCCTTCGCGATTCCTGCAGGAGCGCAGAGCTTTCCCACCCGGCCGGTCCGGCTCGTGGTGCACAACAACCCCGGCAGCGCGCTGGACGTGATCGCGCGGCAGGTGTCGCAGAAGCTGGGCGAGCAATGGAAGCAGCCGGTGGTGATCGACAACCGCCCGGGCGGCGGCGGCATCGTCGGCACCGAGTTCGTCGTCAAGTCGGCCCCCGACGGCCACACGCTGCTGGCCGCCGGCGACGGGCCGACCACCATCCTGCCGGCGCTGGGCGTGCCGCTTCCCTACAACCTCAAGCGCGACCTGGCACCGATCGCCTCACTGGGCGAACTGGACTTCGTCCTGGTGGCGAACCCCCGGACCGGCTTCAAGACCCTGCGTGATTTCGTCGAGGCGGCGAAAAAGCAGCCGGGCAGGTTCAACTATGCGTCCGCCGGCAACGGCAGCCCGCAGCATTTCGCCGCCGAGCAGCTCAAGCAGGCCGCCGGCATCTACGTGACCCACATTCCGTACAGCGGCGGTCCGGCGGGCATGACGGGCGTGATCGCACACGACGTGGACGTGATGTTCATCGCCATCGCCCCGTCCCTGCAGCACATCAAGGCCGGCCGCCTGGTGGCGCTGGCCACCGGCGGCGAACACGAACATCCGCTGCTGCCCGGCGTGCCCCCGGTCGGGCAGACCTACAAGGACTTCGTGGCGCGCACCTGGCTGGGCCTGTTCGCGCCGGTCGCCACGCCGCGCCCGGTGCTCGACCAGCTGACCGCCGACGCCGCGAAGGTGCTGGCGGACCCCGGCCTGCGCACGCAGCTGGCCGCCCAAGGCGTCACCGTGACCGGCTACACCGGCGCGAAGTTCGAGCAGATCCTGGGGGCCGAGGCGCGCCGCTACGAGAAGCTGGTCAAGACCGTGGGCATCCGCTCGGACTGAGCGCGGCGCTCAGCCGGGCGCATCGAAGCCGTGCCGCGCCAGCAGGGGCGCGGCGTCCGGCCCCAGCAGGAAGTCGCGCCAGGCTCGCGCAGCCGCGGGGCGCGGCGTGTCGCGCAGCAGCACGATCGACAGCTCGTCGCGGAAGTTGCCGGCTTCGGGGAGCACCACCACGTCGAAGATGTCCGGCATCGCCGCCGCGAGGTAGGTGGCGATGTGCAGGTAGACCGGCCCGGCATCGGCGCGGCCGTCGGCGATCAGCTGCGGCACCTCGCGGTGGTGGACGAACTGCGAATGCCGTGTCGTGCCCTTGCGCACCACGGCCTCGGTCAGGCCCGCGCCGCCCTGCGCGTCCAGCGTCGCGCTGTAGGAAGCGAAGGACGTGCCTTCACGTTCCTTCGTCGAGATGGCCACGCGCACGTCGTCGCGCGCCAGGTCCCGCGCCTGCGTGATGCCCAGGGGATTGCCGGCCCGCACCAGCAGCGCCACGCCCCGGTTGCGGGCATAGGTCGCGGCGCTCGCCGCATCCTCGATGTGGCCCGCTGCCGCCAGGCGCTGGTGCTCGCGCGGACCGGCCATGAAGGCATCGGGCCACAGGCGTTGCGGGTCGATCTCGATCACGAAGTTGCCGCTGGCCAGGCGCCCGGACGCCATCGCGTCGACCAGCCTGCCCGGGGGCGTGGTCGCATAGAAGATGCGGTCCACGCCGAGGTCGCGCGCGGGGGCGCTGTCCCGGAAGGCCTGCAGCAGCTGCGGCAGCGCGCGGAACTGGTTGCCCGCCATGAACAGCACCAGGTCCGGGTCCTGGAGGCTGCCGTGGAAATCCAGCAGCCAGTTGGCCTGCGGCACGTCGAAGCGCGTCGCATCGAGCGGGCCCGCGGGCTCCGGCGGCCAGGGCAGGGCGGGGAAATGCGTGGAGGACATCATTCCAGTCTGCCAGAGCGGGCATGCCATCCGGCACCGGAGCAACGGGCGAAATGCCGAATCCTTGGCACGCGGGACGAGGGCGTTGCGGCCGGGCCGGCGAAGGGCCGGTGCGGCGGCGACTACACTCGCGCCCCGCCCGCAGCGTTCCGCCTGCGGGCGTTCTTGCATCCAAGGAGCAATTTTGAATCGCGTTGAGTTCATCGAGAAGATCGTCGCCGCACACGGCGTGTCCAAGGCCGAAGCGGGCCGCATCCTGGAAACCGTGACCAGCACCATCGTCGGTGCGGTGAAGAAGGGCGACAGCGTGTCGCTGGTCGGCTTCGGCACCTTCAAGCAGGTGTCGCGTGCCGCGCGCACGGGCTTCAACCCCCAGGCCGGCGAGAAGATCAAGATCGCCGCGCAGAAGGTGCCGAAGTTCGTGGCCGGTGCCGCGTTCAAGGCCGCCGTCGACCCGAAGGCTGCCAAGCGCAAGGCCGACAAGGCCGCTGCCGCCAAACCTGCCAAGAAGGCACCGGCCAAGAAGGCCGCCAAGAAGTAACGCATCGGCCCGCGCCGAGCGTTTCGAAGGCCCCGTTCCGGGGCCTTTTTCTTTGGGTACGGCAAAGAAAAAAGCCGGTGGCCTTTCGGCCACCGGCTCTGCGGCTGGATCCGGCGCCGGCCTCAGGCGAGGTCGAAGCGGTCCAGGTTCATCACCTTGGTCCAGGCGGCCACGAAGTCCTTCACGAACTTCTCCTGACCGTCGGCGCTGCCGTAGACCTCGGCCAGCGCGCGCAGCACGGCGTTGGAGCCGAACACCAGGTCGACGCGGGTGCCGGTCCACTTCGGGGCGCCGGTCTTGCGGTCGCGGCCCTCGAACAGGCCGTCGTCGGCCGCGCTCGGCTTCCACTCGGTGCCCATGTCCAGCAGGTGGACGAAGAAGTCGTTGCTGAGCTGGCCGGGCCGGTCGGTGAACACGCCGTGCGCGCTGCCGCCGGCGTTGGCGCCTAGCACCCGCAGGCCGCCGACGAGAACGGTCATCTCGGGCGCGGTGAGGGTGAGCAGCTGTGCCCTGTCGACCAGCAGCGCCTCGGCCGGCACCACGTAACGTCCCTTGAGGTAGTTGCGAAAGCCGTCGGCCGCCGGCTCCAGCGCTTCGAAGGAGGCGACGTCGGTCTGTTCCTGCGAGGCGTCGGTGCGGCCGGGCGCGAAGGGCACCGTGACGGCGTGGCCGGCGTCGGCGGCCGCTTTCTCGACGGCCGCGCTGCCGGCCAGCACGATCAGGTCGGCCAGCGAGATCGCCTTGCCGCCCTGGCCGAAACCGGCGCGGATGCCTTCGAGCACCTGCAGCACGTGCGCCAGCTGCTGCGGCTGGTTCACGGCCCAGTCCTTCTGCGGCGCGAGGCGGATGCGTGCGCCGTTGGCGCCGCCGCGCTTGTCCGAGCCGCGGAAGGTCGAGGCCGAGGCCCAGGCCGTCGACACCAGCTGCGCCACCGTGAGGCCCGAGGCCAGCACCTGGGCCTTGAGCGCGGCCACGTCGGCGTCCGACACGAGGGGATGGTCGACGGCGGGCAGCGGGTCCTGCCAGATGAGTTCCTCGGCCGGCACTTCGGGCCCGAGGTAGCGGGCGCGCGGACCCATGTCGCGGTGCGTCAGCTTGAACCAGGCGCGGGCGAAGGCATCGGCGAACTGGTCGGGGTTGGCGAGGAAGCGGCGCGAGATCTTCTCGTAGGCCGGGTCGAAGCGCAGCGACAGGTCGGTCGTGAGCATCGTCGGCAGCTGCTTCTTCGTCGCGTCGAAGGCATGCGGGATGGTGGGCTGCGCGTTCTTCGCCACCCACTGGTGGGCGCCGGCCGGGCTCTTGGTGAGTTCCCACTCGAAGCCGAAGAGGTTCTCGAAGAAGTTGTTGCTCCAGCGCGTGGGCGTGGTGGTCCAGGTCACTTCCAGGCCGCTGGTGATGGCGTCGGCGCCCACGCCGCTGCCGTGCTTGTTGTGCCAGCCGAAGCCTTGCTGCGCCAGCTCGCCGGCCTCGGGCTCGGGGCCGACGTTGTCGGCCGATGCGGCGCCGTGCGTCTTGCCGAAGGTGTGGCCGCCGGCGATCAGGGCGACGGTCTCTTCGTCGTCCATCGCCATGCGGCCGAAGGTGTCGCGGATGTCCTTCGCGGCGGCGACGGGGTCGGGCTTGCCGTCCGGGCCCTCGGGGTTGACGTAGATCAGGCCCATCTGCACGGCGGCCAGCGGGTTCTCCAGGTCGCGGGTGTGCGGCACCTGGCTGTCGTCGTCCTTGACCAGCACGCCGTGCTTCTCCGGCGCGCCGGGCGAGCCCTGCGAATAGCGGATGTCGCCGCCCAGCCATTTGGTCTCGCGGCCCCAGTACACGTCCTGGTCGGGTTCCCAGGTGTCGGGCCGGCCGCCGGCGAAGCCGAAGGTCTTGAAGCCCATGGTCTCGAGCGCGACGTTGCCGGTCAGCACCATCAGGTCGGCCCAGGAAATCTTGCGGCCGTACTTCTGCTTGATGGGCCACAGCAGCCGGCGCGCCTTGTCCAGGCTCACGTTGTCGGGCCAGCTGTTCAGCGGCGCGAAGCGCTGCTGCCCGCGGCCGGCGCCGCCGCGGCCGTCACCGATGCGGTAGGTGCCGGCGCTGTGCCAGGCCATGCGGATGAACAGGCCGCCGTAGTGGCCGAAGTCGGCCGGCCACCAGTCCTGCGAGTCGGTCATCAGCGCGGCGAGGTCCTGCTTCAGCGCGGCGTAGTCGAGCTTCCTGAATTCCTCGGCGTAGTCGAAGTCCGCGCCCATGGGGTCGGACTTGGCCGAGTGCTGGCTCAGCAGGTCCAGCCGCAGCTGCTTGGGCCACCAGTCGCGGTTGGTGGTGCCGCCGCCGGCGGTCTGGTGGAACGGGCATTTGGCTTCGGTCTTGTCGTTGCTCATGGGCAGCTCCTGGCTCCGGGTCGTGAGGGAAGGGGAGCCCGGATTCTGAGCGAGGCGCCGTGGCAAGGCGATTAAAAACATCCTATGCCCGGCATAGGCAATGCCGGCTGCCGCGGCGTGACCCGCGGGCAGCACTCAGTCGCAGAAGCCCGCGAAGCCCTCGGCGGGCTCGAAGCGTCGGCCGCGCACGAACAGGCGCAGCGGGCCCGGCATGACGCGCGTCGCCTCGGCATGCAGCGGGTCGCCCGGGTAGGCCATGGTGGTCACGCCATCGACCTGGCAGACATGGGGGCGCACCAGGTGCGGCGCGCGGGCATCGGTCTGCGCCAGCAGCGTGGCGACGTCGGGCGCGCGGCTGAGCTGAGCCAGGCTCATGATCTGGGGCGGCACGAGCACGATGACGCCGTCCCAGTAGCGCTGCAGCGCATCGCGCGGGCGCAGCCACGCGCTGTGCACGGCCTCGTGGTTGTCGTGCGTGGCGTTCTGGCCCTCGGGCAGCGCGGCGACGAAGAAGCGCGTGTCGAAGCGCTTGCCCGGCGACGAGACCGAGTTCTCCGGCGTGATCCAGCGCGAAAAGGGCCGCAGCGCGGCCGTGGCCAGCCGCAGGTCCAGGCGGGCGAGCAACGCGTCGAAGGCTTCGGCGGGCGGTGCCGCGAGTGCGCGGGCCCGTGTGCCCGCGTCGGCGTCGGCAAAGAGCACGCGGCATTCCTCGAAGGCCTCGCGCACGGCCGCGACGTGCAGGGCCGCCGCCGCGGTGGCGTCCAGGCCGGGCTCGTGCAGACGCACGCGCAAGGTCTCGGGCGGCAGGTCCAGCCGCGCGTGCAGCGCGGGGGCCGCATCGGCGGCATCGACCTTGCCGCCCGGGAAGACGTAGGAGCCGCCATGCACGTCGGAGCCGGCATGCCGCTGGATCATGAAGACCTCCAGCCCCGCGGGCCCGTCGCGCACCATCAGCACGGTGGCGGAGGCGCGGATGGCCACCGGGGGCGACGAGGGATCGGGGCTGGGCATGCGGTCTCCTGGGCGGCCGACGAGGGCAGCGGGGGCATTCTGCATGGCGTGCGCAGGGCGCCCTGACGCGTCGGCGTCTGCCGCCGGTGCGGCCCGCGCGCCGTCCTCGTGCGCGCTTCGCAGCGCCGTCCTACATGCTGCACCGCCGCATCCTTCTAAGTTCCTCCTATCACGCGCCCATCAGCCAAGGAACCCATGCAAGTCGAAGAAGGCCAGCCCCACCCCCTGGGGGCCACGTACACCGGCGAAGGGGTGAATTTCGCGGTCTTTTCCGCCCACGCGACGCGCGTCGATGTCTGCATCTACGACGATGCGGGCGAGAACGAGGTCGGCCGCGTCACGCTGCCCGAATACACCGACGAGGTGTGGCATGGCCACGTGCCGGGCCTGCTGCCGGGCGCGCGCTACGGGCTGCGCGTGCACGGGCCCTACGAGCCGGAGAACGGCCACCGCTTCAACCCCAACAAGCTGCTGCTCGACCCCTATGCCAAGGCGCACATGGGCGAGCTGGTGTGGGGGCCCGAGCTGTTCGGCTACACCGTCGGCCACGAGGACGGCGACCTGAGCTTCGACGAGCGCGACAGCGCCCACCTGGTGCCCAAGTGCGTGGTGGTGGATTCGCGCTTCGCCCGGGAGCAGCCCGAAGGCCCGCGGGTGCCCTGGGACCGCACCATCGTCTACGAGACCCACGTGCGCGGCCACACCATGCGCCACCCGGCCGTGCCCGAGCACCTGCGCGGCACCTTCGCCGGCTTCGCGAACGACGAGGTGCTGCGCCACATCCGCGACCTGGGCGTGACCAGCATCGAGCTGCTGCCGGTGCAGCGCTTCGTCTCGCAGTCCTTCCTGGAAGAGAAGGGGCTGAAGAACTACTGGGGCTACGACACGCTGGGCTTCTTCGCGCTCAAGCCGCGCTACCTGCACGAGCCCAGCATCGACGAGTTCAAGCGCATGGTCGACCGCATCCATGCGCACGGGCTGGAGCTGATCCTCGACGTGGTCTACAACCACACGCCCGAAGGCAACGAACTCGGCCCGACGATCTCCTTCAAGGGCATCGACAACGCGAGCTACTACCGCCTGATGCCGGGCGGCCCGGACGGAGAAGGCGGCCCCGGCGCGCGCTACTACATCAACGACACCGGCACCGGCAACACGCTCAACCTCAGCCACCCGCGCGTGCTGCAGATGGTGACCGACAGCCTGCGCTACTGGGTCACCGAGATGCACGTCGACGGCTTCCGCTTCGACCTGGCCACCATCCTTGCGCGCGAGGCCTACGGCTTCGACGAGGGCGGCGGGTTCCTCGACAGCTGCCGCCAGGACCCGGTGCTCTCCAGCGTCAAGCTCATCGCCGAGCCGTGGGACTGCGGCCCGGGCGGCTACCAGGTGGGCGGCTTCCCGCCCGGCTGGGCCGAGTGGAACGACCGCTTCCGCGACACGGTGCGCGCCTTCTGGAAGGGCGACGAGAGCACGGCCCCCGCGCTCGCCGGCTGCATGACCGCCAGCGCCGACCGCTTCAACCGGCGCGGGCGCCGGCCCTGGGCGAGCGTCAACTTCATCACCGCGCACGACGGCTTCACGCTGGCCGACCTCACCAGCTACAACGACAAGCACAACGACGCCAACGGCGAGGACAACCGCGACGGCCACTCCGACAACCGCAGCTGGAACTGTGGCGCCGAAGGCCCGACCGACGACCCCGCGGTGAACGCGCTGCGCGCACGGCAGCGCCGCAACCTGCTGGCCACGCTGCTGCTGGCGCAGGGCACGCCCATGCTGCTGGGCGGCGACGAGTTCGGCCGCACCCAGCAGGGCAACAACAACGCCTACTGCCAGGACAACGAGATCTCGTGGTTCGACTGGGAAGGCATCGACGATGCCGGCCGCTCGCTGATCGCCTTCGTGAAGCGCCTCACGCAGCTGCGCCGCGACCTGCCCGTGCTGCGGCGCAACCGCTTCCTCACCGGCGCCTTCGACGAGGAGCTGCAGCTGCGCGACGTGACCTGGCTGGCCTGCGACGGCAACCAGATGGAGCAGCCGCACTGGGACGACCCGCGCACGCGCTGCTTCGGCATGCTGCTCGAAGGCCATGCGCGCGCCACCGCCATCGCCCGCCGCGGCCCGGACCAGAGCGTGCTGCTCGTCTTCAACGCCTGGGAGGACGCGATCGACTTCGTGCTGCCGCCCGCCGGCGACGGCTCGGCATGGCGCCTGGAGATCGACACCGCGCAGGAGCCGCCCCAGCCGGGCGAACAGTTCGAGGCCGGCAGCTCGTACACGGTGACCGCGCGCTCGATGCTCGTACTGGTGGCCGCATGAGCCGCCGCACGGGCGCCGGGGGCCGCCACGCCGCCGGCCCGCCGCGCCCGTGCGCGCTGCGCCGCGGCCCTGCGCCGGGCGCGTGCGCCGACCTGCCCACCAGGGGCGTCGTCCGACAGGCCTCTCAGGCGAACCCCGCCGCGTGCCCGCGCGGCGGCGCCCTATAACCGGGTTCTGTCCCTTCCGTCCCATGCCGATCAGCCACGCCCCTCTTTCGCCCGCCGACCTGCACCTCTTCCGGGAGGGCACGCACACGCGCCTGCACGAACGCCTGGGCGCGCACCTGCAGCCTCGCGGCGGCGTGCACTTCGCCGTCTGGGCGCCCAACGCGCGCCAGGTGCACGTGATCGGCGACTGGAACTACTGGAGCGACGCCGACCCGCTGCAGGCGCGCGAGGACGGCAGCGGCATCTGGGAAGGCACGGTGGCCCAGGCCCAGCCGGGGCAGACCTACAAGTACCGCATCGTCGGCCCGCAGGGGCAGACGCTCGAGAAGGCCGACCCCTTCGCCTTCCAGACCGAGCTGCCGCCGGCCACCGCCTCGCGCATCTGGGGCGGTGCCCACGCCTGGACCGACGCCGAATGGATGGTGGGGCGGGCCGCGCGCAACGCGCTCGATGCGCCGATGGCCATCTACGAGGTGCACCCCGGCTCCTGGCAGCGGCAGGACGGCGAGTTCCTGGGCTGGCGCGAGCTGGCGACGCGGCTGGCCGCCTACGTGAAGGACATGGGCTTCACGCACGTCGAGCTGATGCCGGTCACCGAACACCCCTTCTACGGGTCGTGGGGCTACCAGACCACCGGCTACTTCGCGCCCACCGCGCGCTATGGCACGCCCGAGGACTTCATGGCCTTCGTCGACCACCTGCACCGGCAGGACATCGGCGTGATCCTCGACTGGGTGCCCTCGCACTTTCCGACCGATGCCCATGGCCTGGCGCAGTTCGACGGCACGTACCTGTACGAGCATGCCGACCCGCGCCAGGGCTTCCACCCCGAATGGAACTCGGCCATCTTCAACTACGGCCGGAACGAGGTGCGCAGCTTCCTGCTCTCTTCGGCGATGTACTGGCTGGAGCATTTCCACATCGACGGGCTGCGCGTGGACGCGGTGGCCTCGATGCTCTACCTCGACTACGCGCGCGGGCCGGGCCAGTGGATTCCCAACGTGCACGGTGGCCGCGAGAACCTGGAGGCGGTGCACTTCGTGCGCGAGCTCAACCGCGCCGTCTACCGCGACCATCCCGACACCTTCACCGTGGCCGAGGAGTCCACCGCCTGGCCGATGGTCTCGCGCCCCACCGAGATGGGCGGGCTGGGCTTCGGCATGAAGTGGAACATGGGCTGGATGCACGACACGCTGGCCTACCTCAAGGAGGAGCCGGTGCACCGGCGCTGGCACCACCACCGCATGACCTTCTCGCTGGTCTATGCCTTCAACGAGAACTTCGTGCTGCCGCTCTCGCACGACGAGGTGGTGCACGGCAAGGGCTCGCTGGTCAACAAGATGCCGGGCGACGACTGGCAGCAGTTCGCCAACCTGCGTGCCATGTTCGGCTACATGTGGGCGCATCCGGGCAAGAAGCTGCTCTTCATGGGCGGCGAGTTCGGCCAGCGCCGCGAGTGGACGCACGACGGCGAGCTCGAGTGGTGGGTCACCGGACTGCCGGGCCATGGCGGCACGCAGCGGCTGGTGCGGCAACTCAACGAGGCGCTGCGCAGCGAGCCGGCGCTCTACCAGCTCGACTTCTCGGGCGAGGGTTTCGAATGGATCGAGGCCGACGATGCCGAGCGCAGCGTCTACGCCTTCGTGCGCAAGGGCCGCGACGGCGCGCCGCCGGTGCTGGTGGTGAGCAACTTCACGCCCGTGCCGCGCGAGAACTACCGCCTGGGCGTGCCGCGCGCCGGCCGCTGGAGCGAGATCGTCAACAGCGACGCGCGCGAGTTCGACGGCTCCGGCTGGGGCAACCTGGGTGCCGTCGACACGGCGCCGGTGCCCTCGCACGGCCGACCGCAGTCGCTGGTGCTGTCGCTGCCGCCCCTGTCCACGCTGTACCTGAAAGGGCCGGCCTGAGGCGCTTGGCACCGGCCCGGGCATCGTTCATGCTCCGGGGCGACCGTGCACCGGGGCGGCCCATCCACGAGACCTGATGACATGCAACTGACCCAGCCTTCCGTGATCCCCATCGGCGTGTCCGACGGCCGCCAGCGCGCCGTGATCGACGCGGTGCTTCCCAACGTGGACAACGGCCGCTTCGCCGCCAAGTGCGTGGCCGGCGAGCCTTTCCACGTCGAGGCGCATTGCTTCGCCGAGGGCCACGACGTGCTGCGGGTCATGCTGCAGTGGCAGCGCGAGGGCGAGGCCCGCAGCACCGAAGTGCCGATGAAGCTCAAGTGGAACGACGAGTGGCACGCGCAATTCACGCCGCCCGTGCCGGGCCGCTACCGCTACACCGTCACGGCCTGGGTCGATGCCTTCGAGTCCTGGCACCACGAATTGGAGCGCCGCGTCGACCCCGAGGACATCCGCATCGCGGCGCGCGTGGGCGCGGCCGAGATCCGGGTCGCCGCCGGCCGCGCCGCGACCGCCCATGCGCAGGACGCGAAGCTGCTGCGCGAGTGGGCCTCGGCGCTCGAGGCCGGCGCCGCCGACCGCGCGCTCGACGCGGTCGAGCTCAAGGCCCGTGCGCTCGACCCGGCGCTGGCCCAGGTGGCGCAGCGCCACCCCGACCGCCAGCACGCGACCACCCTGGCGCCCGGCTTCCCGCTCGTGGCCGACCGGCTGCGCGCGCGCTTCTCGACCTGGTACGAGCTGTTCCCGCGCTCCGCCTCGCCCGAACCGGGGCGGCACGGCACGCTGCGCGACGTCGAGGCGCAGCTGCCGCGCATCGCGAAGATGGGCTTCGACGTGCTGTACTTCCCGCCCATCCACCCCATCGGCCGGCTGCAGCGCAAGGGCCGCAACAACGCGCTCGTGACCGAGCCCGGCGACGTCGGCAGCCCCTGGGCCATCGGCGCCGAAGAGGGCGGCCACAAGGACATCCTGCCGGCCCTGGGCACGCACGAGGACTTCCGCCGGCTGGTCCAGGCCGCCCGCGCACAGGGCATGGAGCTGGCGCTGGACATCGCCTACCAGTGCGCGCCCGACCACCCCTACGTCAAGCAGCATCCGGCCTGGTTCAAGTGGCGGCCCGACGGCACGGTGCAGTACGCCGAGAACCCGCCCAAGAAGTACCAGGACATCTACCCGTTCAACTTCGAGAGCGAGGACTGGCCTGCGATGTGGGCCGAACTCAAGAGCGTGCTGGACCACTGGATCGAGCAGGGGGTGGCCGTGTTCCGCGTCGACAACCCGCACACCAAGGCCTTCCCCTTCTGGGAGTGGGCGATCACCGAGGTCAAGCGCCAGCATCCGGAGGTGATCTTCCTGGCCGAGGCCTTCACCCGGCCCAAGGTCATGCACCGGCTGGCCAAGCTGGGCTTCACGCAGTCGTACACCTACTTCACCTGGCGCAACGACAAGCAGGAGCTGACCGAGTACTTCACCGAACTCAGCAGCGCGCCGGGGCTGGACTACTTCCGCCCCAACGTGTGGCCCAACACGCCCGACATCCTGCACGAGTCGCTGCACAGCGGCTCGGACGCGCAGTTCCGGCTGCGCCTGGTGCTGGCGGCCACCCTGAGCGCCAGCTACGGCATCTACGGGCCGGCCTACGAGTTGAAGGAGCACCTGCCGCGCACCCCCGGCAGCGAGGAGTACCTCGATTCCGAGAAGTACCAGATCCGCCACTGGGACCTCGCGCGCCCCGACAGCCTCGAAGGCTTCATCGCCCACGTCAATGCGGTGCGCCATGCACATCCGGCGCTGCAGCGCAACGACGGGCTGAAGTTCCTGCCCATCGACAACGACCAGCTGCTGGCGTACATGAAGACCAGCCCGGACGGCCAGGACGTCGTCGTCACCGTGGTCAACCTCGACCCGTGGAACACGCAGAGCGGCTGGCTGGTGCTCGACCCCGCGCTCTTCGGCGTGGAGGACGACCAGTGGTTCCTGATGGACGACCGCCTGGGCGGCCAGCGCTTCCGCTGGCGCGGCCAGCACCACTACATCCAGCTCAACCCCTGGCAGGCGCCGGCCCACGTGATGCAGGTGCGCCGCCGCGTGCGCAGCGAACGCGATTTCGACTACTTCCAGTGAACGACAAGAACGAAGGATTGGAGGCCGCATGAACGCTCCCGTGCCGCGCCTGGCGCTCGAAACCGCCGAGGTCGACACCTCGCAGGACCCGAACTGGTACCGCGACGCGGTCATCTACCAGCTCAACGTCAAGGCCTTCTACGACACCAACGGCGACGGCATCGGCGACTTCAAGGGCGTCACGGCCAAGCTCGACTACGTCAAGGAGCTGGGCGTCAACACCATCTGGCTGATGCCCTTCTACCCCTCGCCGCTGCGCGACGACGGCTACGACATCGCCGAGTACAAGGACGTCAACCCGCAGTACGGCACGCTCGACGACTTCCGCGAGATGATGGACGAGGCCCACAAGCGCGGCCTGCGCGTGATCACCGAGCTGGTCATCAACCACACCTCGAACGACCACCCCTGGTTCCAGGCCGCGCGCAAGGCGCCGCCGGGCTCGCCCGAGCGCGACTTCTACGTCTGGAGCGACACCGACCAGATCTACCAGGGCACGCGGATCATCTTCACCGACACCGAGACCTCGAACTGGACCTGGGACCCGGTGGCCAAGCAGTACTTCTGGCACCGCTTCTTCAGCCACCAGCCCGACCTCAACTTCGACAACCCGGCGGTGCTGGAGGCGGTGTTCGACGTCATGCGCTTCTGGCTCGACATGGGCGTGGACGGCTTCCGCCTCGATGCCATTCCCTACCTGGTGGAGCGCGACGGCACCAGCAACGAGAACCTGCCCGAGACGCATGCGGTGATCAAGAAGATCCGCACCATGATCGACACGGAGTACGAGGGCCGCTTCCTGCTGGCCGAGGCCAACATGTGGCCCGAGGACGTGCGCGAGTACTTCGGCGACGGCGACGAGTGCCACATGGCCTACCACTTCCCGCTCATGCCGCGGATGTACATGGCCATCGCCCAGGAAGACCGCGACCCGATCGTCGAGATCATGCAGCAGACCCCCGACATCCCCGAGGGCTGCCAGTGGGCGATCTTCCTGCGCAACCACGACGAGCTCACGCTCGAGATGGTGACCAGCCGCGAGCGCGACTACATGTACACGACCTACGCGTCGGACCTGCGCGCGCGCATCAACCTGGGCATCCGCCGGCGCCTGGCGCCGCTGATGGACAACGACAAGGACCGCATCAAGCTCATGAACGGCATGCTGCTGTCCATGCCCGGCTCGCCGATCATCTACTACGGCGACGAGATCGGCATGGGCGACAACGTGTTCGTGGGCGACCGCAACGGCGTGCGCACGCCGATGCAGTGGGCGCCCGAGCGCAACGCCGGCTTCTCGCGCGCCGACCCGCAGCGCCTGTACCTGCAGCCCATCATGGACGCGATGTACGGCTACGAGGCCGTCAACGTCGAGGCGCAGATGCGCGACAACAGCTCGCTGCTGCACTGGACGCGCCGCATGCTGGCCGTGCGCAAGACCAGCAGCGCCTTCGGCCGCGGCAGGAAGACCTTCCTCAAGCCCGGCAACCGCAAGGTGCTGGCCTACCTCAGCGAATACGGCGACGACGTCATCCTCACCGTCTTCAACCTCTCGCGCGCCGCGCAGCCGGTGGAGCTGGAGCTGGGCGCCTTCAAGGGCCGCGTGCCGGTCGAGATGCTCGGCCGCACCACCTTCCCGCCCATCGGCGAGCTGCCCTACCTGCTCACGATGCCCTCGTACGGCTTCTTCTGGTTCCGCCTGGCGACCGACGTGCCGCAGCCGACCTGGCACCAGGAGGGCCGGCCGCTGCGCGACCTGTCGACGCTGGTGCTCTTCGACGGCTGGGACAGCCTGTTCCGCGAGAAGGTCATGCCCTGGCGCATGGCCATGGCCGAACGCCTGCGCGAGCAGTTCGAGGTGCAGGTGCTGCCTCACCATCTGCAGGGCCAGCGCTGGTACGCCGCCAAGGCCGACACCATCGAGCGCGCCGCGTTGGTGGAGCATGCCGTGTGGCCGCACCGCGACCGGCAGTGGGTGCTGCCGCTGCTCGACGTGCGCGGCGCCGGCGGCGGCGCGCGCTACTTCATGCCGCTGGCCATCGTGTGGGAGGACGTGGACGACGAGCGCATCGGCCCCTTCGCCCCCGCCGTGGTCGCCAAGGTGCGCCAGCAGGCCCAGGTGGGGCTCATGGGCGACGCGCTCTTCGACCCCGAGTTCTGCCGCGCCGCCGCCGTCGCCATGGTGCAGGGGCTGGTGCTGCCGGCCGCGCAGGGCGAGGTGCGCTTCACCGCCTCCGAGGAGCTGCGCCGCGTGGCGCCCGAGGACATCGAGGCGCTCGAAGTGAGCCGGCCCACCGTGGCCAGCAGCAACACTGCGGTGACGCTGGGCGACCAGCTCTTCCTCAAGTGCTACCGCCAGGTGCGCGACGGCCTCAATCCCGAACTGGAGATCGGCCGCTACCTGACCGACGTGGCGCGCTTCGCCAACGCGGTGCCGGTGGCCGGCGCGATCGAGTACCACGGCACCGACGGCCAGGTGCTCACGCTGGGGCTGCTGCAGGCCTACGTGCCCAACCAGGGCGACGCCTGGGAGTACACGCTGGCCTACCTGGAGCGCGTGCTGGCCGAGCGCCAGGCCGCGCCCGAGGATGCGCCGCCGCCGGACCACGGCGCTTTCATGACGCTGATGCGCCTGCTGGGCCAGCGCACCGCCGAGATGCACCTGGCCTTCGCGCAGGCGCCGGCGGACGACGCCGCCTTCGCGCCCGAGCCGCTCTCGGCCGAGGACCGCAGCGCGCTGCGCGCCGACACCGAAGGCACCGTGCGCAGCACGCTGGCGCTGCTGCGCGAGCGTTCGGGCATCCTGGCCGAAGGCGCGCAGGCCGACGTCGCCCAGCTGCTGGAGCGCGAGGCCGCACTCGCCGCGCGCATCGGCGCCCTCGACGGCGAGGCACCGCCCAACCAGCGCAAGACGCGCTTCCACGGCGACTACCACCTGGGCCAGGTGCTGGTGGCGCGCAACGACTTCGTCATCATCGACTTCGAAGGCGAACCGGCGCGGCCCTTCGAGGAGCGGCGCACCAAGGGCTCGCCCCTGCGCGACGTGGCCGGCATGCTGCGCTCGTTCAACTACGCACGCTGGTCGGCGCTGCGCCGCGTCGCGCAGAACGCCGAGGACCTGGCCCGGCTCGGCGCCACCGCGTCGCAGTGGGAGGAGCAGGTGCGCGCGGCCTTCCTCGGCGGCTACCTCGAGACCCTGGCCCTGGCCGGCGGCCCGCCGATCGACGAGGCCCTGCTGGGCCTGTTCGAGATCGACAAGGCGCTGTACGAGCTGCGCTACGAGCTGAACAACCGCATCGACTGGGTGCAGGTGCCGCTGCAGGGCCTGCTGGCGCTGGCCGGGCCGGCGCCATCCGCAACACGCGAAGGAGGACGGGCATGAACGATTTCGGCTTTCACCTGGAACCGGTGCGCGCGATGCTGTTCCAGATCGGCGCCTTCATTCCGCGCCTGCTGTTCGCGGCGCTCATCGTGGTGGCCGGCTGGCTCATCGCCAAGGTGGTGCGCTTCGCCGTGACGCGGGCCCTGCGCGCCATCAACTTCCCGGTGCTCACCGAGCGTGCGGGGCTCGACGGCTTCCTGCGCCAGGGCGGCATGAAGATCGACACCACCGGCGTGGTGGGGGTGCTGGCGTACTGGGTCGTCATCCTGGCGGCGCTGATCGTCGCCTTCAACGGGCTGGGCCTGACCTACGTGACCGACCTGCTGGGCCGGGTGGTCTGGTTCGTGCCCAACATCTTCGTGGCGCTGCTGGTGCTGGCCTTCGGCTCGTACTTCGCGCGCTTCGTCGGCGACGCGGTGCTCACCTACTGCCGCAACGTCGGCGTGCGCGACGCCTTCTTCTTCTCCAAGGTGGCGCAGTACGCGGTGCTGGTCTTCGTGATCCTGATCGCGCTGGACCAGGTCAAGGTGGGCGGCGACATCGTGCGCGAGAGCTTCATCGTGATCCTCGCCGGCTTCGTGTTCGCCATCGCGCTGGCCTTCGGCCTCGCGGGCAAGGACTGGGCGGCGCGCCGCATCGACGAATGGCTGCCGCGCGACGGCCTGCCGGGCGACGGCGTGCCGCCGCCCGCGCCGACGCCCGGCGAGCGCGCCGCGCGGGCCGGCGAGAGCCTGGCCGAGGAAGCGGCCGCCGCCCCGGTGGACGCGCTGGCGGGCACCGACGAGTCGCTGCGCGCAGCCGCGCCGCGGCGCAGCGGTGGCGAGCCGCTGATTCCCCGGCGCCCGGGCGACCCGCCGCCACCCATCTGATCCCCGTCCGTTTTTTTCCGAAAGTTCTCCATGAAAACCCATGGCTCGGCCATGCGCTTCGGCCCGACCGTGCTCGACGGCGGCGGCGTGCGATTCGCCCTCTGGGCGCCCGGCATCGACGTGCTCGACGGCGTCCGCCTGGAACGCCGCCTGCCCGGCAGCGACGACGACGCGCGCTGGGACGCGCAGCCGATGGTGCCGCGCAGCGGCGGCTGGTACGAGCTCGATGCGCCCGACGCGCTGCCGGGCGAGCTGTACCGCTTCGCGCTGCCCGATGGCCTGCGCGTGCCCGACCCGGCTTCGCGCGCCAACCCCGACGACGTCCACGGCCCAAGCGAGGTCGTCGACCCGGCGGCCTACGCGTGGAAGGACGCGGCCTGGCGCGGCCGCCCCTGGTCCGAGGCCGTGATCTATGAACTGCACGTGGGCACCTTCACGCCCGAGGGCACCTTCGAGGCCGCGCGCCGGCGCCTGCCGGAGCTCGCCGCGCTGGGCATCACCGCGGTGGAACTGATGCCCGTGGCCGACTTTCCCGGCCGGCGCAACTGGGGCTACGACGGCGTGCTGCTCTTCGCGCCCGACAGCGCCTACGGCCGGCCCGACGAGCTGCGCGCCCTCGTCGACGAGGCGCACGCGCTCGGCCTCATGGTGCTGCTCGACGTGGTCTACAACCACTTCGGCCCCGAAGGCAACTACCTGCACGCCTACTGCCCGGCCTTCTTCAACCCGGCCCACAAGACGCCCTGGGGCGCGGCCATCAACTTCGACGGCGAAGGCCGCGAGGCGGTGCGCGCCTTCTTCATCCAGAACGCGCTGTACTGGATCGAGGAATTCCACTTCGACGGCCTGCGGCTCGATGCGGTGCACGCCATCCGCGACGACTCCGACGAGCACATCGTGGCGGCGATCTGCCGGGCGCTGCGCGAGGGCCCGGGGCGCGAGCGCGCGCTGCACATCGTGCTGGAGAACGACCTCAACCAGGCCCGCTTCCTCGGGCGCGATCCGCAAGGCATCGCCGAGGTCGCGACCGCGCAGTGGAACGACGACCTGCACCATGCGGCGCACGTGCTGCTCACCGGCGAGACCGACGGCTACTACCTCGACTTCGCCGAGGAGCCTGCCGAGCAGTTCGGCCGCGCGCTGGCGCAGGGCTTTCTCTACACCGGCCAGGCCTCGGCCTTCCGCAGCGGCGAGCGCCGCGGTGAAGACCCATCGGGCCTGCCGCACGGCGCCTTCGTCTCCTTCCTGCAGACGCACGACCAGGTCGGCAACCGGGCCTTCGGCGACCGCATCGACGCGCTGGCCGACTCGGCGCGCGTGCAGGGCGCGCGCGCCGCGGTGCTGCTGTCGCCCCACGCGCCGATGCTCTTCATGGGCGAGGAGTTCGCGGCGACTTCGCCCTTCCTGTACTTCTGCGATTTCGGGCCCGAGCTGGCCGAGGCGGTGTCGCGCGGCCGGCGCGAGGAGTTCGGCCGCTTCGCCGCCTTCGAGAACGAGGCCGCACTGGCGCAGATCCCCGACCCGAATGCGCCGTCCACCTTCGAGGCCTCGCGGCTGAACGCCGGCGAGGCGCAGGGCGGCATGCACGCCCGGGCCCTGGAAGACACCCGCGCCGTGCTCGCCGTGCGTGCAAGAGAGATCGCGCCGCGGCTGCCCTCGCGGCCGGGCAGCGGGCGCTGGCACACGCAAGGGCAGGTGCTGTACCTGCAGTGGCTGCTCGACGGCGGCAGCGCACCGGCGCACCTGCAGCTGGTGCTCAACCTCGGCACCGAGCCTGCGCACGCTGCGGCGCCCCCCGGCCGCGCCATCTACGAGCGCGCCTGCCAGGTGGAGGCCGGTGGCCTGCACCTCGGCCCGGGCGGACTGCGCGTGGCCATCGAGGACGCTGCGCATGCTTGAGGCCCTGCACCGCGCCTGCCTGCGGGCCGGCATCGCCACCTACTACCACGACGTCTGGGGCCGGCGGGTCGAGGTCGCGCCGGACCGGCTGGCCGTGCTGCTGGCCGAATTCGGCTTCGGCAGCCACGCGCCGGACGATGCGCCGGCCTGGGAGGCCGAGCTCGCCGCCCGCGAGGCCGCGCAGTGGCGGCGTGCGCTGCCACCCGTGCAGCTCGTGCACGCCGGCGAGCCGCTGCGGCTGCCGCTGCGCCTGCCGGCCGACCTGGCGCACGCCGACTGGTCGCTGACCGACGAGCAGGGCGGGGTCTTGCGCGGCAGCCTCGCCCTCGGCGGCATGGAGGAGCGCGAGCGCCGCGAGCTGGACGGGCAATGGATCACCGAGCGCGTGGCGACGATCGCCGACGCGCTGCCCATGGGCTACCACCGGCTGCGCATCGAGGGCCGGCCGGAAGAGGCCCTGGTCATCGCCGCGCCGGCGCGCTGCTACGTGCCCGGCCAGGACGAGGGCGGCGCGCCCGAGCCGCGCCACTGGGGCATCGCGGTGCAGCTGTACGGCCTGCGGTCCGCGCGGCAGTGGGGCATCGGCGACTTCGGCGACCTGGCCGCGCTGGCGGCGCCCGCCGCGCGGCTGGGTGCGCAGGCGATCGGGCTCAACCCGCTGCACGCCCTGTTCCCGCACGAGCCGGGCAAGCGCAGCCCCTACAGCCCCTCGTCGCGCCTGCACCTGAACCTGCTGTACATCGACGTCGAGGCGGCGCCGGGCTACCGGCGCAGCGCGGCAGCGCAGCAGCGCGTGGCGTCGCCCGAATTCCAGGCCCGGCTGGCGGCCCTGCGGGAGGCGGCGCTGGTCGACCATGACGGCGTGGCGGCGGCCAAGCTGGAGGTGCTGGCCCTGGTGCATGCCGACTTCGCCGCCGCTTCGCCGGCCGCGGGCGATCCGGCCCAGGCCGAGCGCGAGGACTACCGCGCCTTCGTCGCGTCGCGCGGCGAGGCGCTGCAGCGGCATGCGCTCTTCGACGCCCTGCAGACGCATTTCCATGCGCTGGACCCCGAAGCCTGGGGCTGGCCCGTGTGGCCCGAGGGCTTCCAGTCGCCCGGGACGGCGCAGGTGCGCGCCTTCGCCGCCGAGCATGGAGCGCGCGTGGATTTCTTCGCCTGGCTGCAGTGGGTGGCCGACGCGCAACTGCAGGCGGCCGCGGCCCGCTGCCGCGCGGAGGGCCTGGGCATCGGCCTGTACCTCGACCAGGCGGTGTCGGTCGACCGCTACGGCTCCGACGCCTGGGGCGCGCGCACGGTGCTGGCCACCGGTGCCAGCGTGGGTGCGCCGCCGGACGAATTCAACCCGCTCGGCCAGGACTGGGGGCTGCCGCCGCTGAAACCCGTGGCACTGCGCGAGACGGGCTATGCGCTCTTCATCGACACCCTGCGTGCCGGCATGCGGGGCGCGGGCGCGTTGCGCATCGACCATGTGATGGGCCTCACCCGCCTGTTCTGCATGCCGCCCGGCGCCACGCCCGCCGAGGGCGCGTACGTGCACTACCCGGCCGAGGAAATGCTGGCCATCGTCGCGCTGGAGAGCCAGCGCCACCGGTGCATGGTGATCGGCGAGGACCTGGGCACGGTGTCCGACGAGACGCGGCATTTGCTGCAGCGCTTCGGGCTGCTGTCGTACCGGCTGCTGTACTTCGAGCGCGACGGCGCGGCCTTCAAGCCGCCGCAGGCATACCCGCGCGAAGCGCTCGCCGCGGTGAGCACCCACGACCTGGCCACGCTGCAGGGCTGGTGGAGCTCGACCGACCTGCAGGAGCGCATCCGGCTGGGCCTGTTCCCGCGCGAGGCGCTGGCCCTGCAGCAGCTGGCGGACCGCGCGGCGGAGCGCGCCCAGCTCGTGCTGGCGCTGCAGCAGGCCGGCTTGCTCGACGCCGAGGCGGTGGCCCGCGCGCTCGGCGCGGGCGTGCTGGATGCCGAGGCCTGCGCGGCGGTGCACCGCTACCTGGCGCAGACCCCCGCCCGGCTGATGATGGTGCAGGCCGAGGACCTGCTGGGCGAGCGCGAGCAGGCCAACATGCCGGGAACGCTCGACGCCCATCCCAACTGGCGCCGCCGCCTGTCGCTGCCGGCCGAACGCTGGCCCGCCGACGAGCGCGCGTGCGCCATGGCCGCCGCCGTGGCGCAGGAGCGGCCCACGCGCACGGATGCGGCGGGCGCGGCCGAACGCACGCGCATCCCGCGGGCGACCTACCGCCTGCAGTTCCACGAGGAGTTCACCTTCGACGACGCCATCGCCGTGCTGCCGTATCTCGCGCGGTTGGGCATCAGCCACGTGTACTGCTCGCCGATCCAGCGCGCCCGGCCGGGCAGCCGGCACGGCTACGACGTGGTGGCGCACGACGAGATCAATCCCGAGCTCGGCGGCTTCGAGGGCTTCGCGCGCTTCACCCGCGCGCTGCAGGACCTCGGCATGGGCCAGCTGCTCGACCTCGTGCCCAACCACATGGGCGTGCTGGGCGCCGACAACCCCTGGTGGCTCGACGTGCTGGAGAACGGCGAGGACTCGGCCTACGCCCGCTACTTCGACATCGAGTGGCAGCCGCTGGACGCCGACCTGGCGGGCAAGGTGTTGCTGCCCGTGCTGGGCGACGGCTACGGCGCCATCCTCGACCGCGGCGAGCTGAAGCTCGCCCTTGACGACACGCGCGGTGCGCTGTCGATCCGCTACCACGAGCACCGCTTCCCCCTGGCGCCGGCCAGCTACGCCGAGGTGCTGCGCTGGGCCGAAGGGCTGGTCGACGACGCGCAGGTGCAGGCCGCCTTCGCCAGCATCGGCCACGCCTTCGCGCACCTGCCGCGCGGCGACGCGGCGCGCGAGGTGCGCGCCCGCGAGCAGGCGATGGCGCACGCGCGGCTGGTGGAACTGCTGGACGGCCAGGCCGCCGCCGCGCCGGCGCTGCACGCGGCCCTCGAGGCCTGGAACCGGCCGCGCGCACGCGACGCGCTGCATGCGCTGCTGGAGGCGCAGCACTACCGCCTGGCCTTCTGGCGCGTGGCCTCCGATGAAATCAACTACCGCCGCTTCTTCGACGTCAACGAACTGGCGGCCCTGCGCATGGAGCTGCCCGAGGTCTTCGAGGCCACGCAGGGCCTGGCGCTGGACCTGGCCGCGCGCGGCTGGGTCGACGGCCTGCGCATCGACCACCCCGACGGCATGCGCGACCCGGCCGAGTACTTCGAGCGGCTGCAGGACGGCTATGCGCAGCGCGTCGGCCGCCCACGCGCCGGCGCGGATGCGCAGGGGCGCCCCGACCGGCCGCTGTACGTCGTGGCCGAGAAGATCGCCGCCGGCCACGAGGACGTGCCCGAGTCCTGGGCCATCCATGGCACCACCGGCTACCGATTCGCCAACGTGGCCAACGGCGTGCTCATCGACACCACGGCCGAGACCGCCTTCGGGCGCATCTGGCGCAGCTTCACCGGCATCGACACGCCGTACGAGGACGTGGTGCTGCAGTGCAAGCGCGCCGTCACCACCAACGCCCTGGCCTCGGACATGACCGCGCTGGCCTCGATGCTGCTGCGCATCGCGCGGGCCGACCGGCACACGCGCGACCACACGCTCAACAACCTGCGGCGCGCGCTGGCCGAGGTGGTGGCCTGCATGAGCGTGTACCGCACCTACGTGACCGACGATGCGAGCGCGAGTGCGCAGGACCGGCGCTTCATCGACGAGGCCGTCGACGCCGCGAAGGCGCGCAGCGAGCTGGCCGACGCCTCGGTCTTCGACTTCATCCGCAGCGCGATGCTCGGCCAGGCCGGCGCCACCGAGGGCGCGCGTGCGCTGGTGCGCCGTTTCGCCGCGCGCTTCCAGCAGTTCAGCGCGCCGGTGGCGGCCAAGGGCGTGGAGGACACGGCCTTCTACCGCCACTTTCCGCTGGTGGCACTCAACGAGGTGGGCGGCGAGCCGGCGGTGTTCGGCTTCACGCTCGAGGCCTTCCATGCCGCCAGCCGCGACCGCGCCGAACGCTGGCCGCACACGCTGCTGGCCACGTCCACGCACGACAACAAGCGCGCCGAGGATGTGCGCACGCGCATCGACGTGCTGTCCGAGATGCCGGCCACCTGGCGCCTGGCGCTGCGGCGCTGGCGTGCGCTGCAGGCGCCGCTGCGCCGCCAGTTGCGCGCGGCGCACGGCATGGAGCCGTCGGCTGCGGACGAATACCTGCTCTACCAGACGCTGCTGGGCACCTGGGAGGCCGATGCCGAAGGCCGCCCGCCGGCCGACTACGCCGACCGCCTCGTCGCCTACCTGCGCAAGGCGGCGCGCGAGGCCAAGGTGCACACCAGCTGGCTGCAGCCCGACGAGGCCTACGAGGCGACGCAGGAGGCCTTCGTGCGGGCGCTGGTCGACCCGGCCCGCTCGCCGCGCTTCCTGGAGGACTTCCGGCCGCTGGCCGAGCGCCTGGCCTGGTACGGCGGCCTGAACAGCCTGGTGCTGATGGCGCTGAAGTTCACCTCGGCGGGCGTGCCCGACGTCTACCAGGGCAGCGAGTGGATCGACCTGAGCCTGGTCGACCCGGACAACCGCCGCCCGGTCGACTACGCCCTGCGCGCGCAGACGCTGGACGCGCTCGACGCGATGGCGGCATCGGCCGGCGACGGACTGCCCGAACGGGTGGGCGAGCTGCTCGCGCCCGCGCGCCTGCCGCAGGCCAAGCTGTGGGCCGTGTCGCGGCTGCTGCGTCTGCGCGCGGCGCACTGGCCGGTGCTGCGCGACGCCGCGCACGAGGTGCTGGCGGTGGCGGGCCCGGCCGCGGGCGCCACCGTGGCCTACCGCCGGGCGACGCCGCAGGGCCAGGTGTGCGTGGTGGCGGGCCGGTTCTTCTCTCAGCAGGACGATGCGGCCGGGCGCGAGGCCGGGCAGGCGCCCGGCACCTGGCGCTCCACGGCCTGGCAGGGCACGCAGGTGGTGGCCGGCCCGGCGGCGCCCGATGGCACCGTGTGGACGGACGTGATGACCGGCCGGACCTGGGACGCGGGCCAGGCCTGGGAGGTCGATGCGCTGCTGCGCCACTGGCCCTGCGCGGTGCTCGTGTCACGCCCTGTCAGCGGCGGCTGACACGCGCGTGGCGCGGGCGCTTCGGCGCGCGAGGGGGGCGGCGCACCATGATGCGGCGTCGCGCCACCTCCGTGGTGCATTCCCTTTCGCACCGAGGTCTGCCATGAGTCCACCTGTCTTCCCCCACATCATCCTGAGCCAGCCCGCGTGGATCGATCTGGACTCGCACGACGACGTCAGCGTGTGGATGGGTGAATTCGGCGTCACCGAAACGGTGCTGCGCCAGGCGGTGCAGCAGGTCGGGCGTTCGCCGCATGCGGTGCGCGGGCTGCTGTGCAGCCGCATCGGTGCGCGGACCGAACCCGCGGCGGACTGCCCCGTCTAGCTGCCGCGCCTGGTCGTCGGTGCACTGAGCCGGGATCGCCGGTGACGGCGAGTGCCCTGCCGCAGGCCCGGTGCGCCAGGTTCTCGGCCTGATCGACCAGCAATCGATGCGCTGCCCGCGATCGGCCGTGCTCAATTCGGTCGTGCCGTTGAGCAGCCCTTCGTACAGCGTCAGCAGGTCGTTCACCGGTGCCAGGCGATGGCGCAGTGCGGCCTGTTCCGCCGGCACTTCGGGTGGGCGAGGGTCGTAGGACACCACGCGCCGCGCAGCCCCGGAAAGCGGAACCTTTTCACGCAGAAATGCGACAGGACTACAAAAGGCGGTCGAATGTCTTACGTCTTCATGTGGTGCTGCAACGCATCATTTTTCGTTCTTTGATCGAGGGCTTCGCGGTGTACATGCTGATGTTGTTGGTGATGGGCGGAGCGGCTGCCGGCTTCCTGATGTGGTGGCGCTCGCCGATGGAAGCCCTCAGCGCCGAAATGGCGGAGCGGGTCATTACCACCCGGGCCACCCTGGAAGAACTGTCGCCGCGGCGTTCCGCACTCCCGCTCGCGCGGCCCCGAGAACGGGGCTGAACGCGCTGGCGCCATGCCCCTGTTGCGGCAGGGGCGCGGCATTGGCGCGATCATCCGGCGATGCATTCCGTCGCCCTCTCCATCCTCGACCTGTCCCCCATCTGCGAAGGCGGTGACGCCGGCCAGTCCTTCCGCAATTCGCTGGCCCTGGCCCAGCATGGCGAGCGGCTGGGCTACCGACGCTACTGGCTGGCCGAGCACCACGGCATGCCGGGCATCGCCAGCGCTGCCACGGCCGTGCTGCTGGCCTACGTGGGGGCGGGCACGTCGACCATCCGCATCGGCTCCGGCGGCATCATGCTGCCCAACCACTCGCCGCTGGTCATCGCCGAGCAGTTCGGCACCCTGGCATCGCTCTACCCCGGCCGCATCGACCTCGGCCTGGGCCGCGCGCCGGGCTCGGACCAGCGCACGGCCCAGGCCCTGCGGCGCGACCTGCAGTCCGACGCCGACCAGTTCCCGCAGGACGTGCTCGAACTCATCGACTACATGAGCAAGACGCCACGCCAGCCGGTGATGGCCGTGCCCGGCCGCGGCACCGAGGTGCCGGTGTGGATCCTGGGCAGCAGCACCTTCGGCGCGCAGCTCGCCGCGCACCTGGGCCTGCCCTATGCCTTCGCCTCGCACTTCGCGCCGCAGCAGCTCATGCAGGCGATCCGCATCTACCGCGAGACCTTCAAGCCCTCGGCCCAGCTCGAGCGGCCTCACGTGATGGCCGGCTTCAACGTGTTCGCGGCCGACGACGAGGGCCAAGCGCATCTGCTGGCGAGCTCCTGGCAGCAGTCCTTCGTGAACCTGCGCAGCGGCCGCCCGGGCCGGCTGCCGCCGCCGGTGGAGAACTACCGCAGCCGCGTGGGCCCGGGCGAGAACGCGCTGCTGGATTCGGTGCTCTCGTGTGCCGCCATCGGGACGCGCGACGGCGTGCGCGCCGGGCTGCAGGCCTTCGCCGACCGCACCGGCGTGGACGAGATCATCGTGGCCAGCGGCATCTACGACCATGCCGCCCGGCTGCGCTCGTACGAGATCGCGGCCGAGGCCGCCGAGAGCCTGCAGACCGCCACCGCCTGACGACGGTCCGCGACGCCAGCGTGGAGAAGACGGTGGACCGCGACGATTCCGAGGAACGCGCCCGCCTGCAGCAGGCCCGCGCGCAGTGGCGCCACGTGGGCGATGCGCGCCCATCCTTCGCCCCGGCGCCGGGTCCCGGCCAGGAGTCGGTCTGGGACTATCCGCGCCCGCCGCGCGTCGAGCGCGACCGGCGCGAGATCGTCGTGCGCAGCGGCGATGTCGAGATCGCGCGGACCGTCAGCGCGCTGCGGCTTCTGGAGACTGCCAGCCCGCCGACCTTCTACCTGCCGCGGTCCGACGTGCGGGCCGATGCGCTGATCGCCGCCGCAGGAAGCTCGTACTGCGAGTGGAAGGGCGAGGCCCGCTACCTGACGGTCGTGGCCGGCGCGCGCCGGTTCGAAGCGGCTGCCTGGTACTACCCGGAGCCGGCGCCCACGTATGCCGCATTGCGCGACCACGTCGCCTTCTACCCGCACGAACTCGACTGCCGGGTCGACGGCGTGCGCGTGCAGCCCCAGCCGGGGCGTTTCTACGCCGGCTGGATCACGCCCGAGCTCGTGGGCCCGTTCAAGGGCGAGCCGGGATCGGCCGGGTGGTGAGCCCCGGGCCGCCTCCCGGCGGCGCCGTCAGAAGCGGCCCTTGACGGCCAGCACCGGACCCTGGAACTTCAGCCGCAGGCGCTGCACCCCGGCATCGCCGCGCTTGAGGTCGACGTCGGTGACGGCGTAGGCGAGCGACACGCCGATGTTGCGCACCGGGAACCACTCGACGCCGGCCGAGGCGTTGTAGATGCTGCCGCGCACGCCGCTGCCGCCGCCCTTGTGGATGCCCGAGCCGTCGAAGAACAGGCGCAGGTCGGGCGTGATGGCATGCCGCACGCCCACTTCCAGCATCGGCGCCACGGCGTCGTCGCTGTCGTGCCGGCTGAAGGTGCCGTTGTAGCCCGCGAAGCCCAGGCCCGCGAGGCCCGCACTGGCCGCGCCGTAGGCGTTGGTGTCCAGGCTCACCCGGTAGTAGCCCAGGCCCGCGCCGACGCCGAAGACCGTGTTGCCGCTGCCGAACCAGTAGCGGTAGCCCAGCCGCGCGACGTCGAGGTCGAAGTTCAGGTTCACGCCCGTCGAGATGCCGGCGCTGAAGGGGCCGGTGTTGTAGATGCCGTTGTACGAATTGGCGTAGCCCTGGCTGTAGCGGAAGGCATCGAAGGAGATGCCGTGGTTGGCGCCGAGCAGGAGTTCGCCGCTGATGCGCGGCATGGTCTTGCGCTCGCCGTCGATCTGCCCCGAATCGAGCGAGCCGAAGCTGTTGCCGACGGCGGCATTGATCTCGGGCTTGGCGCTGAAGGCGCCGACGGAAATGCTGAAGCGGTCCAGCGCCGGCGACATCGTGGTCGGCATCGGCGCGTCGGTCGTCGACTGGGCCAGGGCGGACAGGGGAGCAGCGGCGGCGAAGACGACGGCCAGCGGCAAACAGCGCGCGGCGGGACGGAAGGAAAGGGGAAGCATCGACCGAGGTCCTTGGAAAGCGATAGACGGGCACGGCGGCCCGGCGCTCCCGCTCGTGGCGGTGCAGCCGGTGTCGGACGGGATGGCGCCGCGGAACTCCCTGAGTGACCGAACGTACCGGCCGGCGCGCACCCGCGCAGCCGGACGGCGGCGCATGCCGTGTAGGAGACGGCTGCCAGCCGAAAGTACCTGCGGCCCTCAGCGGCGCGTGGGGCCGTCGCGCAGGGCCCCACGGAGCACTGCCGCGCTGTAGTGCCGCGCCACCTCGGCCACGAAGCGGGTGAAGTCGGCGTGTGCGGCGTCGTCGGCGCGGTCGGAGACGGTGCGCACCGCCGCGAAGGGAACGCCCCAGTCGTGGCAGACCTGCGCCATCGCGGCGCCTTCCATCTCCACCGCCAGCGCATCCGGCAGCGCGGCGCGCAGGCTCGCGCTCTCGGCCGCGGTCGCCACGAAGCGGTCGCCGCTCACGATCAGGCCGCGGTGCACGCGCGGTCGCTGCAGCGCGAAGTCGGCCACGGCCGCCTCGCCCACCAGCGCCAGCGGGTCGGCCAGCACCCGCGATGCCGCATCGGCCAGGGCTGCGGCCCAGCCGGCGTCGGCCGGGAAGCGGGCCCGCCCGTACAGCGGCACCTCGTGGCGCGGAAAGAGCGGCGAGGCGTCCATGTCGTGCTGCAGCAGCTCGGTCGCCACCACCACGTCGCCCACCGCGACGCCCGGCGCCAGCCCGCCGGCCACGCCGGTGAACAGCACCGCCTGCACGCCGAAGCGCTCCAGCAGCACGGCCGCCGTGGTCGCCGCGGCCACCTTGCCGATGCGCGAGAGCACCGCCACCACCGGCCGGCCCTCGAGGTGCCCCTGCCAGAACTCGCGGCCCGCCACGCGCACCGGCTGCTCGTCGGGCATGGCCTCGAGCACGGCGGCGAGTTCCTCGTGCAGGGCGCCGACCACGGCGATGGGCGCCATGGCAGCGATCGGGGCGGCAGGGGCTGTGGCGGCGGGCGTGTGCATGGGCGCATTGTCCGCAGCGCCGCGCACCGCCGCGCCCAGCGGCGTCAGGCGGCGGCGGCGCGCCGCTGCTCTTCCTGTTCGACCAGGTCCTTCTTCGACAGCTTGCCCACCGGCGTCTTGGGCAGCTCGGCGCGGATCTCCAGTTCCTGCACCATCTCGTGCTTGCCGAGCCGGCCCTTCAGGAAGGCCTGCAGCGCGTCGATGCCGAACGCCTCGGCGCCGGGCTTGAGCACGACGAAGGCCTTGGGCGACTGGCCGCGGTAGGCGTCGGGAATGCCGATGACGCACACCTCGGCCACCGCCGGGTGCTCGTAGATCGCCTCCTCGAGCACGCGCGGGTAGACGTTGAAGCCGCCGCACAGCAGCATGTCCTTGGTGCGGTCGACGATGTAGAGGTAGCCGTCGGCGTCGAACTTCGCCACGTCGCCGCTCTTGAAGAAGCCGTCGGCCGTGAAGGCCTCGGCGGTGGCCTTGGGGTTGTTCCAGTAGCCCTTCATCACGTTCGGACCGTGGATGCACAGCTCGCCGGGCTCGCCCGGCCCGACCTCGCGGCCGGAGCCGTCGAGGGCCAGCAGCTTGATGTCGACGTTGGGCAGCGGCATGCCGCACGACCCGGCGCGGCGCTTGGGCTCGCGCGCCGGCGTGAAGGTGCCCGAGGGCGAGGTCTCGGTCATGCCCCAGCCTTCGTTGAGGTGGCAGCCCGAGAGCTCGAAGAAGCGCTGCTCGATCTCCACCGGCAGCGGTGCGCCGCCGGAGCCGCAGAAGCGCAGCGAGCTCAGGTCGGTCTCGCGCGCCTTCGGGTGCATCAGCATGCCGGTGAACATCGTCGGCACGCCGGAGAAGGCGCTGATGCGGCCCTCGGCGATTTCCTTGAACACCGCGTCGACGTCGAACTTGGTGTGCAGCACCAGCGTCGCGCCCAGCCGCAGCCCGAGCAGCATGACGGCGCTGAGCGCATAGATGTGGAAGAGCGGCAGCACCACGAGGAAGCGTTCCTCGCCCTCGGCCAGGATGCGGGGCGTGCCGCCGGTGGACTCGAAGTACTGCGCGCTGGCCGCCGCGAGGTTGCGGTGCGTGAGCATCGCGCCCTTGGGTAGGCCGGTGGTGCCGCCGGTGTACTGCAGCACCACGGTGTCCTGCAGGTCCTTCACCTCGTGGGCCGCGATGGCGCCGTCGTTGTCGAGCAGCGCGGCAAAGCGCAGGTGCTGCGCATCGCCGGCCAGGGGCACGACCATCTTCGCGGCTTCCAGCTGGGCCCGCACGGGGCCGGGCGCGCCGCTGTATTCGGCCAGGTCGCCGACCACCAGGGTCTTCAGGCGCGTGCGGCCCAGCATGCGGGCCATCTGCGGGTAGAGCGCCGCCAGGTCGAGCGTGACCAGCACGTCGGTGCGGCTGTCCTCGATCTTGTGGGCGAGCACGCGTTCGGCATCCAGCGGCGAGTAGTTGACCACCACGCCGCCGGCCTTGAGCACGCCGAAGAACGCGATGACGTAGTGCGGCGAGTTGGGCAGGAACAGGCCCACGTGCACGCCCGGCTGCACGCCCAGCTTGCGCAGGCCCGCGGCGGCGCGGTCGGCCAGCTGGCCCAGCTCGCGGTAGCTGATGCTTCGGCCCATGAATTCGAGCGCTGCCCGCTCGGGCCAGCGTGCCACGGCGTCGTCGAGGAAGCGCGTGACGGGCTTCAGGGCCAGTTCGCAATCCCAGCGCATGCCGGGTGGGTAGTGGTCGGTCCAGGGGTGGGCGCGGACAGCATCGGCCATGTGTGTGTCTCCGTTCGATCAGAAAAAAGGGCAGGCGGGCCGCCTTCTTGAACGAGGCGGGTCCCGGGCGCGGGGCGCCTCGCGCATTCTGGCCGGCCGGCGTGCGCCCGGGGCTCGGGGCTCACCCGGTGCGTTGACGCACGCGCGACACCCCGGCCTTCGATGGCCGTCGAACGGGCAGCGCCCGGCGAACGCCGGGCGCGGGCTTCGGCCCGGGGCGGCCCGGGCGGTGGCTCAGGCGGCCTGCAGGGCCTGCCACATGCGGGTGGGCGTCAGCGGCATCTGCAGCCGCGGCGAGACGGCGCCGCGGCCCTGGCGCGCCAGCGCGTCGGCCACCGCGTTGACCACCGAGGGCGTGGCGCCGATGGTGCCCAGTTCGCCCACGCCCTTCACGCCCAGCGGGTTGTTCTTGCAGGGCGTGGACTCGTCCATCTCGGTCTTGAAGTCCGGCGCGGTGCCCGCCACGGGCAGCGCGTAGTCCATCAGGCTGCCGGTGACGGGCTGGCCGGTCTCGCGGTCGTACACCACCTGTTCGAGCAGCGCCTGGCCGATGCCCTGCACCGCGCCGCCGTCGAGCTGGCCGCGCACGATCATCGGGTTGACGACGCGGCCCACGTCGTTGACCGAGGCATAGGCCACCACGGCCACGTCGCCCGTGAGCGGATCGAGCTCGACCTCGCTGACGTGGCAGCCGTTGGGCCAGGTGGGGCCGTCCACGCTGCTGGTGGAGTCGACGAAGATGCGTTGCTCGCTCTGCCTGCCGGCCAGCGCGAAGAGGTCGATGCCCAGGTCGGTGCCCTTCACCGTGAAGCGGCCCTGTGCATAGTCGATGTCGGCGGCTGCGGCCTCGAGTTCCTGCGCGGCCAGTTCCTTGCCCTTGTCGATGGTGCGCTGCGCGCCGATGCGCATGGCCGAGCCGCCGGTGAAGAGCGAGCGCGAGCCCGCGCTGCCGAAGCCGTCGCCGCGGTCGGTGTCGCCCAGCACCACGCGCACCTGCCCGATCGGCACGCCGAAGGCATCGACCACCAGCTGCGCCAGCGTGGTCGCGATGCCCTGGCCCATGGCGTTGACGGCGGAGAAGACCTCGATGATGCCGTCGGCCTTCACGTCGACCGTCACGCGCTCCTCGAACACGTTGCCGCCGGTCCATTCCAGGAAGGTGGCGATGCCCAGGCCGCGCCACTTGCCGCGCGCCTGCGACGCTTTCGCCCGCGCCTCGAAGCCGGCCCAGTCGGCCAGCTGCAGGCCCTGGTCCATCACCTTCTCGAAGGCGCCGGTGTCGTAGACCTGGCCCATCGGGTTCTTGTAGGGCATCTGCTCGGGGCGGATGAAGTTGCGCCGGCGCAGCGCGATGCGGTCGATGCCGGTCTGGCGTGCGGCCTCGTCCATCAGCCGCTCCATGGTGTAGATGGCCTCGGGGCGGCCGGCACCGCGGTAGGCGCCGGTGGGGGCGGTGTTGGTCATCACCGCCTTGAAGTGGAAGTCGATGACCGGGATGTCGTACACGCTGGTCTGCACCCAGGGGCCGATCAGCAGCTGGATCGCGACGCCGGTGCCCGTGGCGTAGGCGCCCACGTTGGCGTGCGTGCGGATGCGCAGCGCGAGGACCTTGCCGTCGGTCGCCAGCGCGAGCTCGGCTTGCGCCTCGATGTCGCGGCCGTGCGTGGTGGCGAGGAATTCCTCGCTGCGCTCGGCGATCCACTTCACCGGCCGCTTCAGCGCGCGCGCCGCGAAGGCCACGGCCGCGTCCTCCGGATAGATGCCCGTCTTCATGCCGAAGCCGCCGCCGACGTCGCCGACCACCACGCGCACCTCGTCCCGGGCAATGCCCAGCACCGCGTCGCACAGCGTGTTGCGCACGCCCGAAGGCATCTGCGTGCTCATGCGCAGCGTGAGGCGGCCCTGGCCGTCGCGTGCCGCGGGATCGAACTCCCCCAGCACCGCGCGCGGTTCGATCGTCACCGCCGCCACGCGCTGGTTGGTGACGGCGAGCTTCACCACGTGGGCGGCCTGCGCGAACGCCGAGGCGGCCGCCTCGGCGTCGCCATGGCGCATCTCGGCCGAGATGTTGTCGGGCGCGTCGTCGCACAGCACCGGCGCACCGGGCGCGATGGCGTCGGCGATGGCCACCGCCATGGGCAGCTCCTCGTACTCGACCATCACCGCCTCGGCCGCATCGCGGGCCTGCTGCAGCGTCTCGGCCACCACGGCCACCACCGGTTCGCCGACGAAGCGCACGCGCTCGTGCGCCAGCACGCGACGCGGCGCCGTGGCGCCGTTGCTGCCATCGGCGCGCTTGAAGCCGGCGACGCCGGGAATCGGCTTGACCCCTGCGGCGACCAGGTCCGCGCCGGTGTAGACCGCCAGCACGCCCGGCATCCCCCGCGCCGCTTCGGCATCGACCGACACGATGCGCGCGTGAGGGTAGGGCGAGCGCTGGAAGGTGAGCTGTGCCTGCCCGTCGGGCCGCACGTCGTCGGTGTAGCGGCCGGTGCCCGCGAGCAGGGCATCGTCTTCGAGCCGGCGCACGGCCTGGCCGCTGCCGAATCGGCCGGCACCGGCCACGGGGGAGCTTGCTGCGTTCATCTCGTGTCTTCTTTCGTGGGCGGAACAACCGGACGACTGTGCCACGGATCGCAGTCGCTATGAAAAAAAGAGCGCCCTGCGCAGATGGCGCGGGCGCTCCGGGCGATGCGGCTTGGCGCCGCAGGGCTACTTCTTGTCGCGCAGCTCGCGCCGCAGGATCTTGCCCACGGGCGTCTTGGGCATCTCGGTGCGGAACTCGACCACCCTGGGCTGCTTGTAGCCGGTGAGGTTGGCGCGGCAGAAGGCGCGGACCTGCTCTTCGGTGAGCTCGGGGTTCTTCTTCACGATCACCAGCTTCACGGCCTCGCCGGTCTTCTCGTCGGGCACGCCGACCACGGCGCACTCGAGCACGCCGTCGAGCGTGGCGACCACGTCCTCGACCTCGTTCGGGTAGACGTTGAAGCCGCTGACCAGCACCATGTCCTTCTTGCGGTCGACGATCTTGAAGAAGCCGCGCTCGTCGACGGTGCCGACGTCGCCGGTCTTGAACCAGCCGTCGGCGGTCATGACCTTGGCCGTCTCGTCGGGGCGCTGCCAGTAGCCGGCCATGACCTGCGGGCCCTTGATGGCGATCTCGCCGCGCTCGCCCATCGGCACCTCGTGGCCGTCGTCGTCGAGCAGCTTGAACCAGGTGCTGGGCAGCGGCACGCCGATGGTGCCGGTGTATTCCTTGCTCGTGGTCGGATTGCAACTGGCCGAGGGCGAGGTCTCCGACAGGCCGTAGCCCTCGCACACCGGGCAGCCGGTCTTCTCCAGCCACAGCTTGGCCACGGCGCCCTGCACCGCCATGCCGCCGCCGACCGAGATCTTCAGGTGGCTCCAGTCGACGGTGTTGAAGTCGGGATGGTTGGCCAGCCCGTTGAACAGCGTGTTCACGGCCGGGAAGCTGTGGATGGTGTGCTTGCTCAGCTCCTTGAGCGTGGCGGCCAGGTCGCGCGGGTTGGGGATGAGGATGAGCTTGCCGCCCGTGCGCATGCACAGCATCATGCCCACCGTGAACGCGAAGATGTGGTACAGCGGCAGGGCGCACACGCTGGTGGGCTGCTCGCCCTGCGGCACGCGGTCCATCACGGGCTGGTTCCAGGCCTCGGACTGCAGCACGTTGGCGATCACGTTGCGGTGCAGGAGCACGGCGCCCTTGCTCACGCCGGTGGTGCCGCCGGTGTACTGCAGCACGGCCACGTCGTCGGGGCCGATGGCCGGCGCCTTCAGCTCGCGGTTCGCTCCCTGCGAGAGCGCGTCGTTGAAGCGCACGGCACCCGGCAGCGAATAGGCCGGCACCATCTTCTTCACGTTGCGCAGCACGTAGTTGACGATCGCGCCCTTCACGAGGCCCAGGCGGTCGCCCATCGCGGCCAGCACCACGTGCTTGACCTGCGAATGCCCGATGGCCTGCTGCAGCGTCGTCGCGAAGTTCTCCATGATGACGATCGCCTTGGCGCCAGAGTCCTTGAGCTGGTGCTCCAGCTCGCGGGCGGTGTACAGCGGGTTCACGTTCACCAGGATCAGGCCCGCGCGCAGGATGGCGGCCACCGCCACCGGGTACTGCGGGCAGTTGGGCATCATGACCGCCACGCGGTCGCCCTTCACCAGGCCCAGGCCCTGCAGGTAGGCGCCGAAGGCGCGGCTCTGGCGGTCGGTCTCGCCGAAGCTGACGTCCTTGCCCATGAAGGCGTAGGCCGTGCGGTCGGCGTACTTGCGGAAGCTTTCCTCCATCAGCGCCACCAGCGAGCCGTACTTGCCGGGATCGATGTCGGCGGGGACGCCAGGGGGGTAGCTGCTGAGCCAGGGGCGGTCGGTCATCTTCTCTGTCTCCATCTTGGAAATCGGACTGCAGCGCCCGTCGGACGGGCGCCGCAGCTCGCAAACGATAGCGAATCTCTCTGCGTGCCTCTGCGCGTCAGCCCTTGAGCGCGCCGAGGACTTCGTCCAGCATCTTCTTGGCGTCGCCGAACAGCATCCGGTTGTTCTCCTTGTAGAACAGCGGGTTGTCCACGCCGGCGTAGCCCGAGGCCATGGAGCGCTTCATCACGATCGAGGTCTTGGCCTTCCACACCTCCAGCACCGGCATGCCGGCGATGGGGCTGGTGGGGTCGTCCTGGGCGGCCGGGTTCACGATGTCGTTGGCGCCGATGACCATGGCCACGTCGGTGTCGGGGAAGTCGTCGTTGATCTCGTCCATCTCCATCACGATGTCGTAGGGCACCTTGGCCTCGGCCAGCAGCACGTTCATGTGGCCCGGCATGCGGCCCGCCACCGGGTGGATGGCGAAGCGCACTTCCACGTTCTTCTCGCGCAGGGTCTTCACGATCTCGTTGACGGTGTGCTGGGCCTGCGCCACCGCCATGCCGTAGCCCGGCACGATCACCACGCTCCTGGCGTCCCGCAGCAGCTCGGCGGTCTCGCCCGCGCTGATGGGCGTGACCTCCCCCTGCGGCTCGGCCGACGCCGCATCGCCGCTCTTCTTGGCCGGTGCGCCGGAGCCGAAGCCGCCGGCGATCACGCTGATGAAGTTGCGGTTCATCGCCTGGCACATGATGTAGCTCAGGATCGCGCCCGAGGAACCCACCAGCGCACCGGTGACGATGAGCAGGTCGTTGCTCAGCATGAAGCCGGTGGCGGCCGCGGCCCACCCGGAGTAACTGTTGAGCATCGACACCACGACCGGCATGTCGGCGCCGCCGATGGCCATCACCATGTGCACGCCGAAGAGCAGCGCGATGGCGGTCATCACGACCAGCGGCAGCATGCCGGCCTGCACGTCATGCGCCGCGAGAAACATGCGGCCGAGCCAGATCACAACCACCAGCGCGACCAGGTTGAGCCAGTGGCGCCCCGGCAGCAGCAGCGGCTTGCCACCGATGCGGCCGTTGAGCTTGCCGAAGGCGACGAGCGAGCCGCTGAAGGTGACGGCACCGATCAGGATGCCGACGTAGATCTCGACCTCGTGGATGATCTTCTCGGCGCCCGCGAGCTGGATCGACGTATCGACGTAGCTGGCGAATCCCACCAGGCAGGCGGCGAGGCCCACCAGGCTGTGCATCAGCGCCACGAGCTCGGGCATCTGCGTCATCTTCACGACCTTGGCCGCGTACAGGCCGATGCCGCCGCCGATGACCAGCGCGATCACGATCCAGGCGATGCCGCCCGAGCCCACGCGCGGCCCGAACACCGTGGCCAGCACGGCCAGCGCCATGCCGACCATGCCAAAGACGTTGCCGCGGCGCGAGGTCTCTGGATTGGAGAGCCCGCCCAGGCTCAGGATGAACAGGATGGCGGCGCCCAGGTAGGCGACCGTGGCGAGACTTGGGGACATGATGGTCCGTGCTCCTCGGGTTTCTTGTTGTCGTTATTTGCGGAACATGGCCAGCATGCGGCGCGTGACCGCGAAGCCACCGAACATGTTGACGGCCGTGAGCACCAGCGCGGCGAAGGCCAGCCACTGGATCAGCCCGTCGGGCCGGCCGTTGACGCCCAGGGCCGGCGGCGCGATCTGCACCAGCGCGCCGATGGCGATGATGCTGGAGATGGCATTGGTCACGCTCATCAGCGGCGTGTGCAGCGCGGGCGTGACGTTCCACACCACCATGTAGCCGATGAAGCAGGCCAGCACGAAGACCGTGAGGTGGCCCAGGAAGGCCGCGGGCGCGAAGGCGCCGATGAACCAGAAGGCCACGGCCGCGACGGCGAAGAGGATGGCCAGCGTCTTCGCGGGCATCGGCCCGGCGCTGCCATGGCCGTGGCCGCCCTTCTTCTGCTCGACCGGGGCAGCGGCCGCCTTGGGCGCCGGGGCCGCCGCCTGCTTCAGCGGCGGGGCGGGCCACGTGATGGCGCCGTCCTTGACGACGGTGAGGCCGCGGATCGCGTCGTCTTCCATGTTGACGACCGCCACGCCGTCCTTGGCCTTGCACAGCTCCTCGGTCAGGCGCAGCAGGTTGGTCGCGTAGAGCGTGGACGACTGCTTGGCCAGGCGCGAGGCGAGGTCGGTGTAGCCGACGATCGTCACGCCGTGGCGCACCACGGCCTCGCCGGGCACGGTGAGCTCGCAGTTGCCGCCCTGTTCGGCCGCCATGTCGACGATCACGCTGCCGGGCTTCATCGACTGCACCATCTCGGCCGTGATGAGCTTGGGCGCCGGCTTGCCGGGGATCAGGGCCGTGGTGATGATGATGTCGGCGTCCTTCGCCTGCTCCGCATACATCTTGCGCTGCGCGGCCTGGAAGCCTTCGCTCATGACCTTGGCGTAGCCGCCGCCGCCCGAGCCTTCCTCCTCGTAGTCGACCTTGACGAACTCGCCGCCCAGCGACTTGACCTGGTCGGCCACCTCGGCGCGGGTGTCGTTGGCGCGCACGATGGCGCCCAGGTTGGCGGCCGTGCCGATGGCCGCCAGGCCCGCCACGCCGGCGCCCGCGATGAACACCTTCGCGGGCGGCACCTTGCCCGCGGCCGTGATCTGGCCGTTGAAGAAGCGGCCGAAGGCGTTGGCCGCCTCGATCACCGCGCGGTAGCCCGACACGCCGGCGGTGGAGGTCAGCGCGTCCATCTTCTGCGCCCGGCTCAGCGTGCGCGGCAGGCAGTCGATGGCCAGGACGGTGGCGTGGCGCGCCGCCAGCTGCTGCATGAGCTCGGGGTTCTGCGCCGGCCAGATGAAGTCGATGAGCGTGCCGCCCTCGCGCATCAGCGCCACTTCGTTGGCCGTGGGCGGCCGGACCTTGAAGACGATGTCGGCGCTGGCCCAGAGCGTGGCCGCGTCGGGGACGATCTCGGCGCCCGCGGCGCGATATGCCTCGTCGCTGAAATTCGCCGCCTCGCCGGCGCCCGTTTCCACGGCGACGCGAAAGCCCAGCTTGATGAGTTTCTCGACCACGTCGGGCACCGTCGCCACGCGCTTCTCGCCGGCGAAGATCTCGCGCGGCACGCCGATGCGTTGCGGGGGGACGGCAACACGGGATTCACCCGCCGTCGTCGCGGCAGGGTTGTCTGTCTGCATGGAAGTCTCCTCGAGGCGACGGGCTGTCGCGAACTCGGCGCGAGCTTACATGAAGATGACAAGGGCTCCTTGTCGCGTGTTTGCGCGCGTGCGATCGGCTGCAGAGCCCATCGGCCGAGCCGAAGAAGCTATGGATTTCATAGCGGCGGGCGACGGCATCGACGGCGCCCGCAGTGCCGGCCGTCATGCCGATCCGCTGCATTTGCACGCTCTCGGGCCGGGAGCACGTGTAGTAAGCAAGTTGTCACTTCAAAAGGACCTATGCCACGCCTGGTCCATATTTCGTCGTCGTTCGCCTCGCTTTGCCTCTGATTTCGTGCAGAAGTTGGCGGTTACAAACGTCGATGGATTGTTGACACCCGTGGCCGACCCCTAGACTCCGGAGCTTACAAAGTCAGGGGGAAACGGTATGCGCATTGCCGCGCTCGACGACGAGCCGAGCCAGCTCGAATTGATTCGGCTCACGATGGAGGGCCTGGGGCACGAGTGCCATGGTTTCGCCGAGGGAAAGGCCCTGCTGAGGGCGCTGCGCCAGGAGACTTTCGACCTCCTCGTGCTCGACTGGAGCCTGCCCGACATGGCCGGCCCGGAGGTGGTCCGCGCGATCCGGGAGGAACTGCTCAACCGCATCCCCATCCTGTTCGTGACTAACCGCCGCGAAGAGGCCGACATGGTCGAGGGCCTGGGCGTGGGGGCCGACGATTTCATGCCCAAGCCCATCCGCGTGGGCGAACTCTCGGCGCGCACGCGGGCGCTGCTGCGCCGCGCCTATCCGGCCCAGCACGAGACCGAGGTGGTGTTCGGCCCCTACCACTTCTTTCCGCACTCGCGCACGCTGCACGTCGACGGCGAGCCGCTCGAACTGAAGCACCGCGAGTACGAGCTCGCCCTGTTCCTGTTCCAGAACATGGGGCGGCTGCTCTCGCGCGAACACCTGCGCGAAGCGGTGTGGGGCCAGGGGCCGGAAGCGCCCTCGCGCTCGCTCGACACCCACATCTCGCGCCTGCGCACCAAGCTCGACCTGCGGCCGAGCAACGGTTTCCTGCTGTCTGCCATCTACGGCCTGGGCTATCGGCTCGAGGCCTTCGACGGCGAGGTGCTGAACGCCCGGATGGACCTGCTCAACGCCTCGCCATGAGCCCCGACTGCCTGCGCGGCCTGCTGCGGCGGGTGGCGGCCGGCGGCCGTGGTTCCGCGGCGCCGGTGCAGTGCCCCTGAATCGGTGCGGCTGCCGTCCGATCCGCACCGTCCCGCGCCCGCGCCTGGGAGCCCCAACGTGCGCGAACCGGGAGCGCCGCCCTCGTGGGCCTGGCGGGCAACGCGCCTGTGGCGTGATCGCGGCCCGTGGCTGCTGCTGTCCGCAGCGTTGCTGTGCGTCACCGGCATCCTCACACTGGTGCAGCCATTTCCGAGCGTGGACCGCATGCTGCTGGACAACGCCCGTGCGGCGATGGGGCAGCGCAACACGGGCGATGTGGTGATCGTCGCCATCGACGACGCCTCGCTGGAGGCCTTGGGCCGCTGGCCCTGGCGGCGCGCGTTGCATGCCGAGGTGCTGCGCCACATCGCGGCGCAGTCGCCGCGCTGCATCGGGCTGGACCTGCTGTTGACCGAGCAGGACGCCACCGACCGCGAGGACGACCTCGTGCTGGCCGAGGCGATGCGCGACAGCGGGTGCGTGGTGCTGGCGATGGCGCCACCCTCGGCCGGCGGCGTGCCCCGGATGGAGCGCGTCCCGGCGCCCGTGCTGGCGGCAGCGGCCGCCGGCATCGGCCATGCCCACATCGCGCTCGATCCGGACGGCGTGGCACGCAGTGCCTATCTGACCGAAGGCTTCGCCGGCCGTCCCTGGCCGCATTTCGTCAAGGCCTTGTACGAAGCGGGCCAGGCTCGGGGTCGCGAGGCCGGGCCGCCCGCCCTTCCGGCACCGCCGCCGGGTGCATCGGGCCCATGGCTGCGCAGCGACCATGAACTGATCGTTTTCGGGATCGGCGAGCCGCCCGTGACCAGCGTGTCCTACGTCGACGTCCTGCGCGACAAGGTGCCACCCGGGCTCTTTCGCGACCGCTACGTGCTGGTGGGCCCGACCGCCCTAGGCATGGGCGATGCCTATGCCACCGCGGCACCCGGCACGACCGGCCTGATGGCCGGCGTCCAGATCCTTGCGCATCTGCTGCAGGGCTTCATCGCCGGGCGTCACGTCGTGATCGCTTCGCCCTGGCAGGACCTGGCTTTCAACCTGCTGCCGCTCGCGGTCGCCCTGCTGGGCCTGCTGTGGCTGCGGCCGACCGGCATCCTGCTGCTCGTCGTGGCCATGCTCGGCGTGCGACTGGGCCTGCACGTCCTGCGGCCGTGGGTGGGCGTGCAGTTCACGCCTGCCGCGGGCTTCATGGGGCTGCTGGCCGTGTATCCGGCCTGGAGCCTTCTTCGCCTCACGGCGGCATCACGTTTCCTGCGCACCGGTTCGGCCCAGCTCAATGCCGAGCTCGAAGGCTTCCCGGCCCCCAGGTCGCCGGACGCGAGCGGCGACTTCCTCGATCGCCAGATGGCCGCGACCTCGGCCGCCGCCCTGCGCGTGCGCGACCTGCAGCGCTTCGTGCGCGACGGCATCAACCACCTGCCCGACGCCACGATGGTGCTGGACACGCAGGGCCGGGTGCTGATCGCCAACCTCGCCGCACTGCGGCACTGGCGAGCGGACCGGACAGGGCTGGCGGGACGCGACGCGCACGAGCTTCTGGCCGACGTGCGGCGCCGCGGCAAGGGCATGCCGATGATGCCGCCCGGCGCGCTGCGCCGCAGCCTGCAGCCCGTCACCGACGAGGGCGAGGACGCGCAGGGGCGGGTGCTGCTGGTGCGCTGCGTGCCCTTCTTCGACGCGGCCAACGCCCATGCCGGCTGGCTCATCGCGCTGGTCGACATCACCCGCATGCGCCAGGCGCAGAGCCAGCGGGACGAGGCGCTGCGCTTCATCTCGCACGACATCCGCGAGCCCAGCGCGTCGATCTTGACGATCCTGGAGCTGGCGCGCGCCCGGCCGCAGCAGTTCACGCAGCGCGAGCTGTTCGCTCGCATCGAGCGCCATGCGCAGACCGGCCTCGAACTGGCCGACGGCTTCGTCGGGCTGGCACGCGCCGAGGCACAGCCCTTCCGGCCCGAGCCGCTGGACCTGGTCGCGCTGCTGTACCAGTCTGCCGACGACGCCTGGGCCGCAGCCCGGCAGCGGCAGGTGCGCCTGCTGGTGGCTGACGGACCCGAACAGGCGCTGTGCGTGGGCGACCGGGCCCTGATCACCCGCGCGCTCGGCAACGTGCTAAGCAATGCGCTGAAGTACTCGCTGCCGGGATGCGACGTGCACTGCGCCGTGGCCGAGCGCCCGGAGCACTGGGCCGTGAGCGTGCGCGACCAGGGGCCGGGCATCGCGCCGGAGCTACAGTTGCAGCTGTTCCGGCCCTTCCATCGCCTGCACCGCGACACGCATCCCGACGTGCACGGCGTCGGGTTGGGCCTGCTGCTGGTGCGCACCGTGGTGCAGCGCCATGGGGGCGCGGTCGAGATCGACAGCGCCGTCGACGCGGGGAGCACCGTGACCCTGGTGCTGCCCAAACCTGCCCAGGCCGAACTGGCCGCCATGAACGCCGAACTCGAATGAACACGCCGATGAACTTGGCCCTTTCCTGCAGACGCCTGTGCTGGGCCGCCGGCCTGCTGCTCGTGCTCGCCGGTGTCGCCCGGGCGCAGGACATCGACGCCACGTCGATGATCCAGGGCGGCCTGGAAGTCATCCGGATGATCGACACCGGCAACACCGGCGAGCTCTGGGACGGTGCGGCACCCGGTGCCAAGAAGCGTGTGACGCGGGCCGACTTCATCCGCCAGATCACGCAGGCGCGGGCGCCGCTGGGCAACCCGCAGCTGCGCACCTGGGTGACCGTCGAGCGCGTGGCCATGAACGACCAGGACCCCGAGCTTGCCGGCCAGTATGTCAACGTGTTCTACGAGACGCGTTTCGCCGGCCGCACCAGCGGCAGCGCCCGCGAACAGATCACCTTCCACCTGGACCGCGACGGCACCTGGCGCTTCAGTGGCTACACGATCCGATGAAGACGCCCGCATCCGCGCCGCGCTGGCGCCCCAATGTCACCGTCGCCGCCATCATCGAGCGGGGCGGCCGCTTCCTGCTGGTGGAAGAGCACACCGACCATGGCCTGAAGCTCAACACGCCGGCCGGCCACCTCGACCCCGGCGAATCGCCGGCCGAGGGTTGCGCACGGGAGGCGCTGGAAGAGACGGCCCACCACTTCAGGCCCACGGCACTGGTCGGCGTGTACATGGCGCGCTTCGAGCGCTCCACGCCAGGCGACGCGGGCGACACCGACATCACCTACCTGCGCTTCGCCTTCACCGGCGAGCTGGGGCACGAGGAGCCGGGCCGTGCGCTCGACGAGGGCATCGTCCGCACGCTGTGGATGACGCCCGACGAGATCCGCGCCAGCACCGAGCGCCACCGCAGCCCGCTGCTGCTGCAGTGCGTCGAGGACCACCTGGCCGGCCAGCGCTACCCGCTGGACCTCTTCCACGTCGACGCATCGGTGGCGTTGCTGCAAAAAAGATAGCCGCTCGCGGCCGCCTCGGGGCGCCAGCCGCCGGCGCGGCGCTGCGGCAAGCCCGCGGCATGGCGGGCGGCGAGATGTCGCGATGCGCCGACCGTTCAGGCTGCCGAGGCGATGACCCCGCCGCCGAGGCACACCTCGCCGTCGTACAGCACGGCCGACTGGCCCGGTGTCACGGCCCACTGCGGCTGCGGGAAATCGAGCCGGAAGGTCTGCGCACCGTCGGCCCCGAGCGTGCCGGGCGCATCGGCCTGGCGGTAACGCGTTTTGGTGCCATAGCTGCCGGCGGCGGGCGGCGCGCCTGCCACCCAGCTCGCATCCTGCGCCGACAGCGCGTTCGACAGCAGCCAGGGATGGTCGTGGCCCTGCACCACCCACAGCGTGTTCTTCTCCATGTCCTTGCGCGCCACGTACCACGGGGCGTGCTCGCCCGCGCCGCGCGGCGGCGCGGCGCCTGCCGGGTTCCCGCGTTGCGCACCCTTCTCCTTCACCCCGCCGATGCCCAGCCCCTGGCGCTGGCCCAGCGTGTAGAACGACAGCCCGTGGTGCTCGCCCAGCACGCGGCCACGCTCGTCCTTGATCGGCCCCGGCGTCTTCTGGATGTAGCGGTTGAGGAACTCGCGAAACGGCCGCTCGCCGATGAAGCAGATGCCGGTCGAGTCCTTCTTGGCCGCCACCGGCAAGCCGATCTCGGTGGCGATGCGGCGCACCTCGCTCTTGTGCAGCTCGCCCACGGGGAACAACGCCTTCGACAACTGCGCCTGGTTCAGGCGGTGCAGGAAGTAGCTCTGGTCCTTGGAAGCGTCCAGCCCCTTGAGGAGTTCGTGCCGTCCCGTGGCGGGATTGAAGCGCACCCGCGCATAGTGGCCCGTGGCGATCCTGTCGGCGCCCAGGCGCATCGCGTGGTCGAGGAAGGCCTTGAACTTGATCTCGGCGTTGCACAGCACGTCGGGGTTGGGCGTGCGGCCGGCCTGGTATTCGCGCAGGAACTCGGCGAAGACGCGGTCCTTGTAGTCGGCCGCGAAATTGACGTGCTCGATCTCGATGCCCAGCACGTCGGCGACGCTGGCGGCGTCGACGAAGTCGATGTTGGACGAGCAGTACTCGCTGTCGTCGTCATCTTCCCAGTTCTTCATGAAGATGCCGACGACCTCGTGGCCCTGTTGCTTGAGCAGGTGCGCCGTGACGGCCGAATCCACGCCGCCCGACAGCCCCACCACCACGCGCTGTTTGGTCATAAGGCGCCGATTGTCGGCGCTCGTCGATGAGTCAGTCGGCGCTGCGGGATTGGCGGGTGGCAGCCAGTGCGCAGGCCCCAACCCGGAACCGCGCGGAACCGGCCTTGCCGGGCCACTGGAGGTTGCCCCCTCGAGCGGCAGGCGCCCAAGGCGCCATGGGGGTGGTCACTTCAACCAGCCCCGCTTGCGGAAATACAGCATGGGCCCCACGGCGCTGAGCACCATCAGCGCCAGCACGTAGGGATAGCCGAAGCCCCACTCCAGCTCGGGCATGAACTTGAAGTTCATGCCGTAGATGCTGGCGATCAGCGTCGGTGGCAGCAGCGCCACGCTGGCCACCGAGAAGATCTTGATGATCTTGTTCTGGTTGATGTTGATGAAGCCGACGGTGGCGTCCATCAGGAAGTTGATCTTGTCGAAGAGGAAGGCGGTGTGGCTGTCCAGCGATTCGATGTCGCGCAGGATCTGGCGCGCCTCCTCGAACTGCTCGGCGTTGAGCATCTTGCTGCGCATCATGAAACTCACCGCGCGGCGCGTGTCCATCACGTTGCGGCGGATGCGGCCGTTCAAGTCTTCCTGCCGCGCGATCAGCCCGAGCACCTCGCCGGCGATCTCGTCGCTCACGTTGCCCTGGAGCACCTTCGCGCCGGCCTGCTCGAGCTCGTCGTAGATGCCTTCGAGCGTATCGGCCGAGTACTCCGCATCGGCATCGAAGAGCTTGAGCAGCACCTCCTTGGCATCCTCGATGAGGCCCGGCGCCCGGCGCGCGCGCATGCGCAGCAGGCGGAACACGGGCACGTCCTCGTCGTGGATCGAGAACAGCACGCCGCGGCTCTTGAGCTCGGCGTTGTGCTGGTTGAGGATGAAGGCCACGCGCACGGCACGCGGCTCGTCGGCGTCGGCGATCAAGAAGTCGCTGCGCACATGCAGATCGCCGTTGTCCTCTTCGTAGAAGCGGGCCGACTCCTCGATGTCGTCGTCGGTCACGTCCTCGGGGATCGAGAGCCCGTAGTACTGCTTGACCCAGCGCTTCTCTTCGAGCGTGGGCGACTCGAGGTCGACCCAGATGGGCTGGAACTTCGACAGTTCCTCCAGGGCCTCGATCTCTTCCTGGACGAGGCGGCCGTTGGCGAGCGTGAAGATGTTGAGCATGGCGTGCTCCCGGTTGGGCTGGACGGTGGGCGGGAAGAAAGGGGCGCTTTCAAGCTCCGCGCCGACCGCAGGCCGGGCTCAGGCCGGAGTTGAAAGCTGCCAAGACGGGTCGGGTTCCAAGGTGAACACTCCGGTGGTTGCAGCGGGCGGATTATGGCACCGCAGCATCGGCCGATCCCGCCTGATCTGGATGGATATCCAGTACATTTCATGCCATGTCCGCCCTTGCGTCCGACGTCTTCGCGCCCGCTGCGGGCACGCCCGCCGAGCGCCTGGCGCAGGCCCTGGGCACGCTCAACGAGGCGCAGCGCGCCGCGGTCGACCACGGGGTCGGCGAGCAGGCCGCCGACAACGGTCCGCTGCTCGTCATCGCCGGCGCGGGTTCGGGCAAGACCAGCACGCTGGCCCACCGCGTGGCGCACCTCATCGCGCAGGGTGCCGACCCGCAGCGCATCCTGTTGTTGACCTTCTCGCGCCGTGCGGCACAGGAGATGTCGCGCCGCGCCGGCCAGGTCGCCGCGCGCGTGCTGGGCCTGCGCGCCGACGCCGCGCCCGCGCTGCCCTGGGCAGGCACCTTCCACGGCATCGGCGCGCGGCTGCTGCGCGAGTACGCCCCGCAGATCGGGCTGGACCCCGACTTCACCATCCACGACCGTGGCGATGCCGAGGACCTGATGGGCCTGGTGCGCAACGACCTGGGTTTCTCGCGCACCGAGAAGCGCTTCCCCATGAAGGGCACCTGCCTGTCGATCTACTCGCGCACCGTCAACACGCGCGAGCCGCTGGCCGCGGTGCTGGCGCAGGCCTTTCCGTGGTGCGCCGAGTGGGCGGTGCAATTGCCGCGCCTCTTCGGCGCCTATGTCGAAGCCAAGCAGCAGCAGAACGTGCTCGACTACGACGACCTGCTCGTGGCCTGGTGCGAGATGATGGGCGAGCCGTCGATCGCTGCCCATGTGGGCGCGCGCTTCGACCATGTGCTGGTCGACGAGTACCAGGACACCAACCGCCTGCAGGCCGAGATCCTGCTGCGCCTGAAGCCCGACGGCGCGGGCGTCACCGCGGTGGGCGACGACGCGCAGTCGATCTATTCCTTCCGTGGCGCGACGGTGCGCAACATCCTCGACTTCCCCTCGCAGTTCGCGCGGCCCGCGCGGGTGGTCACGCTGGAGCGCAACTACCGGTCGACGCAGCCCATCCTGGATGCCTCCAACGCCGTCATGGCGCATGCGGCGCAGCGCTACGCCAAGCGCCTGTGGACCGACAAGCCCTCGGCGGGCCGTCCGCAGATCGTGTTGGTGCCCGACGAGGCGCAGCAGGCCGTGTGGGTCGCCGACCGCGTGCTGGCGCAGCGCGAGAACGGCCTCGCGCTCAAGCAGCAGGCGGTGCTGTTCCGCACCTCCAGCCACAGCGCCGCGCTCGAGCTGGAACTCGCACGGCGCAACATTCCTTTCGTGAAGTACGGCGGACTCAAGTTTCTCGAGGCCACGCATGTGAAGGACCTGCTCGCGCTGCTGCGTTTCGTGCAGAACCCGCGCAGCCGGCTGGCGGGTTTCCGCGTGGTGCAGCTCATCCCGGGCATCGGTCCGGCCACCGCCACGCGCCTGCTCGATGGCATGGACGAGGCCGCCGACCCGGCGGTGGGGCTGCAGGCCTTCGTTGCGCCGGCAGCGGCGCGCGACGAATGGGCACGTTTCGCCGAAGCCTGGGGCGCACTGCGTGCGGGCCAGGCGGGGTGGCCCGCGGAGATGGAACTGGCCATCGCGTGGTACCTGCCGCACCTGGACCGGCTGCACGACGATGCGCTGGTGCGCCGCGGCGACATCGAGCAGCTCGCGCAGCTGGCCGCGGGCTACGCCTCGCGCGAGCGCTTCATCACCGAGCTCACGCTCGACCCCCCGGAGGCGACCAGCGACCGGCCCGGGCCGCCGTTGCTCGACGAGGACTACCTCATCCTCTCGACCATCCACTCGGCCAAGGGCCAGGAATGGAATGCGGTGCACGTGCTCAACGTGGTCGACGGCTGCATGCCGGCCGACGTGGTGCAGGGGACGCACGAGCTCGAGGAGGAACGGCGCCTGCTCTACGTCGCGATGACGCGGGCCAAGGACCACCTGCACCTCATGGTGCCGCAGCGGTTCTATGTCACGCAGCAGAGCGCGCGCGGCGACCGTCATATGTACGCGGGCCGCACCCGCTTCCTGCCCGAGTCCGACCTGCATGGCTTCGAGCGCGTCACCTGGCCGCCGCCGCCTCCGCAACCGGCCTTCGTGCCACCGCCAGCGGCCGTGATGGACCTGCGTGCGCGGCTGCGTGCCAGTTGGCGCTGAATGTCAGCCATAGGGCCTCAGATGCCTGGGCACGCGTGCCAGATCGGGGTGGTCTGCTATCGATCCGGGAGCGCTTTTCGCCTGCATTGACCCTGGGCAACTGCGGGGTTTGCAATTCGATGACGCCGCGGGCATAGTGAATCGACCGTCTCCTATAAAACAACGACAAGCCCTTTCCCAACGTCCCTTTTCCCGCCGGCCTGCGCCACCCGGCGCGTGCCGTTTTCCAACCGTCAATTCCAGGAGGTCATTCATGAACTTGACGATCAGCGGTCATCACCTCGACGTCACCCCCGCGCTTCGAAGCTATGTCACGAACAAGCTCGATCGGATCACGCGTCATTTCGACCAGGTGGTCGATGTGCGGGTGATCCTCACGGTGGAAAAGCAGAAGGAAAAGGAACGCCGGCAGCGCGCCGAGTGCAACATCCACGTCAAGGGCAATGACATGTTTGCCGAGTGCAGCCACGCTGATCTGTACGCCGCGGTGGACGAACTGGTCGACAAGCTCGACCGGCAGGTGGTGCGCCACAAGGACCGCCTTCAGGACCACCACCACGCCGCGCCCAAGCGCGTGATGTGAGAGCCGGCCCACCCTGCGCTTAACACTTTTTTTGTAGAATTTTGTTGAGACAGCGCGGGCACCCCCGGGCAAATCCTCTTGCAAGCCGCCTTCGGGCGGCTTTGACATTTCTGGTGCAGACTGGGCGGGAGGTGCATAATCGCGCCCCGATCCCACCATGAACCGCCTCGCGTCCATCCTGCCGCCCGCTCAAGTTCTCGTGAGCGTCGACGCTACCAGCAAGAAGCGGGCCTTCGAAGAGGCAGGCTTGTTGTTCGAGAACCTCCATGGTCTGGGCCGCGCCCTGATCACCGACAGCCTGTTCGCCCGCGAGCGCCTCGGCTCCACCGGGCTCGGCCATGGCGTGGCCATTCCGCACGGCCGGATCAAGGGCCTGAAGGCGCCCATGGCGGCGGTCTTCCAGCTGGCCAACCCCATCGGCTTCGACGCGCCGGACGAGCAGCCGGTCATGCTGCTGATCTTCCTGCTGGTGCCCGAGGCCGCCACGCAGAAGCACCTGGAAATCCTCTCCGAGATCGCCGAAATGCTCAGCGACGCGGTGCTGCGCGAAAAGATCAAGACCAGCGGCGACGCCACCGAGCTGCACGCGCTGATCGCCGGCTGGCGCTCCACGCAGGTCGCCTGACGGCAGCTCGCGCCCGGCTGCGCGGGGTGCGGCCGGTCGTCCTCGTCACAATGCACCCATGAAACCGACGGTCATCAGCGCGGACGCGATGTTCGAGGAGTTCCGCGGCTCCCTGCGCTGGGAGTGGCTCGCGGGCCTGGGTGCCTCGGAGCGCCAGTTCGACCCCGACGTCATCAGCCGCGCCCAATCGGCGGCCGACCTGGTCGGCTACCTCAACTACATCCATCCGTACCGGGTGCAGATCCTGGGGGCGCGCGAGATCGCGTACCTCACGCGCGGCACGGCCGAGGACTGCGCCCGCCGCATCGCCCGCATCGTCACGCTGGAGCCCCCGATGCTCGTGCTGGCCGACGGGCAGGCCGCGCCGGACGAACTGCTGTCCATCTGCGAGCGGGCCCAGCTGCCGCTCTTCGCCACGCGCGAATCGTCGGCCTTCGTGATCGACGTGCTGCGGGCCTACCTGTCCAAGCACTTCGCCGAGCGCACCTCGATGCACGGCGTGTTCATGGACATCCTGGGCATGGGCGTGATGATCACGGGCGAGTCCGGCCTGGGCAAGAGCGAACTGGGCCTGGAGCTCATCTCGCGCGGCAACGGCCTGGTGGCCGACGACGCGGTCGACCTGTACCGCATCAACCAGGCCACCATCGTGGGCCGCTGCCCGGACCTGCTGCAGAACCTGCTGGAGGTGCGCGGCATCGGCCTGCTCGACATCAAGGCCATCTTCGGCGAGACGGCCGTGCGCAGGAAGATGCGCCTGAACCTCATCGTGCACCTGGTGCGGCGCGACTCCTTCGAGCGCGACTACGAGCGCCTGCCGGCCGAGCCGCTCACGCAGGACGTGCTCGGCGTGCCGGTGCGCAAGGCGGTGATCCAGGTGGTGGCCGGCCGCAACATCGCCGTGCTGGTGGAGGCGGCGGTGCGCAATTCGATCCTGCAGCTGCGGGGCATCGACACCTACGCCGACTTCGTCGCGCGGCACCACAAGGCCATGGAGCAGGGCGACTGAGCGCCGCGCCGACGCCGAGCGCTCAGCGCTGCTTGGCCTGGCACTCGGCGCACACGCCGTACAGCGACATGGCGTGGTCCTGCAGGTGCCAGCCCTTGTCCTTGGCGATCAGTTGCTGGCGACGCTCGATCTCGGCGTCGTAGAACTCCTCGACCCTGCCGCACGAGGTGCACACCAGGTGGTCGTGGTGCGTGCCCTCGTTGAGCTCGTACACCGCCTTGCCGCTCTCGAAGTGGCTGCGCGAGAGGATGCCCGCCTGCTCGAACTGCGTGAGCACGCGGTAGACGGTGGCCAGGCCGATGTCGGAGTGTTCGTTGAGCAGCACCCGGAACACGTCTTCGGCCGTCATGTGCCGCAGCCCGCCGGCCTGGAAGATTTCCAGGATCTTGAGGCGGGGGAGGGTGGCCTTCAGGCCGGTGCTCTTGAGGTTGTCGATGTTGCCCATGGTCATCTCGGCAGCAGGACCGCGGCGAAGGCCCGGCAAGGGCCTGCCGCTACAATCTTCGGATCATATCGCTACGCCTTTTTCCCATGCTTGGTTCAACCCGACGCCGGCCGCTGCTGCTGGCTGCCGCCCTGCTCGCAGGCATCGGTGTGGCTGGGTGCAGCAGCACCAGCGATCGCATGCGCAACGCGCTGTACGCCGTCACGCCCTACAAGGTCGAGGTCGTCCAGGGCAACGTGGTCACCAAGGAACAGGTCGAGGCGCTCAAGCCCGGCATGACGCGCCAGCAGGTGCGCGACATCCTCGGCACCTCGCTGCTGACCGACGTGTTCCACGCCGACCGCTGGGACTACGTCTTCACCATCAAGCGCCAGGGCGTCGATCCGCAGCAGCGCCGCCTGACGCTGATGTTCAACGGCGACACGCTGGCCAGCTTCGAGGGCGACCCCATGCCCAGCGAGCAGGAGTTCGTCTCCACCATCGACACCCGCAAGAAGCCGGGCAAGGTGCCCGTGCTCGAGGCCACCGACGACCAGCTCAAGAAGTTCGATGCGCCGGCCGACGCGAAGTCGACCGAAGCCTCGGCGCGCGCGCTGACGCCGCTGCCGCCGACCTACCCGCCGCTCGAGTCGCCGCGCTGAGCGGCGGCCCTCGCGCCCCGGGGGCGCCCCCAGCCGCAGCGGGTGGCGTCCTCCTCCTCCCGATACGACGCCTCCAGGCCTGCCGCGCGTGACCTCCCCGACCTCCTCTTCGTCTTCTTCCTTGCGCCGCGTTGCCATCGCCGGCGCGTCCGGCCGCATGGGCCGCATGCTGGTCGAGGCCGTGCACCAGGCCGACGACCTGCAACTGGCCGGTGCACTCGACATCCCCGGCAGCCCCGAGCTGGGCCGCGATGCCGCGGCCTTCCTCGGCCAGCCGGCCGGTGTCCCGATCACCGACGACGTGCGCGCCGGACTTGCGAATGCGCAGGTGCTGATCGACTTCACGCGTCCTGAAGGCACGCTGGCGCACCTGGCCGTGTGCCGCGCGCTCGGCGTGCAGGCCGTGATCGGCACCACCGGCTTCTCCGAAGCACAGAAGGCCGAGGTCGCCGCCTTCGCGCAGGACATCGCCATCGTCATGGCACCCAACATGAGCGTGGGTGTGAACGTGACCTTCAAGCTGCTGGAGATGGCGGCCAAGGCGCTGTCGACCGGCTACGACATCGAGGTCATCGAGGCGCACCACCGCCACAAGGTCGACGCGCCCTCGGGCACCGCGCTCAAGATGGGCGAGGTCATCGCCGACGCGCTGGGCCGCGACCTCCAGGACTGCGCCGTCTACGCCCGCGAAGGCGTGACGGGCGAGCGTGACCCGTCCACCATCGGCTTTGCCACCATCCGCGGCGGCGACATCGTGGGCGACCACACCGTGCTCTTCGCCGGCACCGGCGAACGCATCGAGATCTCGCACAAGTCGTCCAGCCGCGCGGGGTACGCACAGGGCAGCCTGCGCGCCGCGCGCTTCCTGGCGACGAAGAAGGCCGGCCTGTTCGACATGTTCGACGTGCTGGGCCTGCGCTGAGCACGCCCGACGCGCCAGCCGACATGTCCGCCCTCGACCTCCTGACCCAGGGCGACGCCGTCAGCCGCGCCGTCGCGGCGCTGTTGCTCGCGATGTCGGTCGCGAGCTGGGTCGTGATCCTCTGGAAGGCCTGGCTGCTGCGCGGCGGCACGCGCGACGTGCTGCGCAGCATCGCCGCCTTCTGGCAGTCGCCAGGGCTCGACGAGGCGGCGCAGCGCCTGCAGGGCTTCGACCGTGCCGCCCTGGTGCGGCCCGCGGTGCTTGCATTGCAGCAGGTGGCCCTGGACACGCAGGCCGCCCGTGGCGACCTGGCCGCACAGGGCAGCCTGGCCCAGCGCCTGACCCGCGCGCTGCGCGACGCGCTGCACGGTGCGCTGCGCCGCCTGCAGGCGGGCCAGATCCTCCTCGCCACGGTGGGCGCCACGGCCCCCTTCGTCGGCCTGCTGGGCACCGTGTGGGGCATCCACCGCGCGCTGGCCACCATCGCGGCACAGACCGGCGGCTTCACCATCGACAAGGTGGCCGGCCCGGTCGGCGAGGCGCTGGTGATGACGGCTTTCGGCCTGGCGGTCGCGATCCCGGCCGTGCTGGCCTACAACGTGTTCGGCCGCGTCGTCGGCCGCATCGAGGCCGAGCTGGAAGGCTTCGCGCACGACCTGCTCGCCACCTTCGCGCCCGCGGCGCCCGCCGTGCCGCCGGCGCGGCCGATGCCGGTCGCCACCGCCTGAGGCGAGGCAAGCGATGGCGTTCGGCCGCAGCTCCCTCGGCAGCGCCAGCGGCGCCGGCGGCCGCTCGATGGGGGGCGGCGGCCAGCGCCCGCTGTCCGACATCAACGTCACGCCGCTGGTGGACGTGATGCTGGTGCTCTTGGTGATCTTCATCATCACCGCGCCGCTCATGGCCAGCAGCATCAAGCTCGACCTGCCGCGCACCGACGCCGGCCAGCCCGCCGACACGCCGCGCTTCGTCACGCTCTCGGTCGACGCGGGCGGCAATGTCTTCCTCGACGAGCAGCGCATCGCCAGCAACGAAGACCTCGCCGCCAAGCTCCAGGCCGCCGCCGAGCGCAGCCGCGACACCGAACTCCAGCTGCGCGCCGACCATACCGTGCCCTACGGCAAGGTCGTCGAACTCATGGGCATCGCGAACCAGGCGGGGCTGAACCGCATCGGCTTCGTGACGGAGGCGCCGGAGGTGCCGCGCTGAGTAGCTGAGGTCGGGCATACGGAATACGGACTTCCGGACGCAGAGGACGCAAAGGTTTCGCAGAGGACGCAAAAAATAAAAAAGGCGCTGATTTCGCTGTGAAGCGGTCGCTCCTTCATTGATAGCTTCAGCGCCCGTCCAACGAGCGCTCAAATCATTTTTTTCGAATCTTTTGCGCCCTCTGCGGAATCTTTGCGTCCTCTGCGTCCGGATGTCCGAATCGCGTCAGCCCAGCACCACCGGCTTCGTCCGCCAGATCTCGTGCGCGTACTCGGCGATGGTGCGGTCGGACGAGAAGGCGCCCATGCCGGCGACGTTGAGGATGGCCTTGCGGGTCCAGGCGTCGGGGTCGCGGTAGAGCGCATCGACCTGGGCTTGCATCTCGATGTAGCTCGCGTAGTCGGCCAGCAGCAGGTAGTGGTCGCCCCAGTTCACCAGGGCGTCGAAGATGCCCTGGTAGCGGTTGGGCTCGCCGGGCGAGAAGACGCCGGACTGGATGGCGTCGAGCACGCGCTTGAGTTCCGGGTTGCCTTCGTAGTAGTTGCGCGGCTGGTAGCCGCTGGCGCGGATGTCGGCCACCTGCGGCGTGGTGTTGCCGAAGATGAAGATGTTGTCCTCGCCCACGTTCTCGCGCATCTCGACGTTGGCGCCGTCCAGCGTGCCGATGGTCAGCGCGCCGTTGAGCGCGAACTTCATGTTGCCGGTGCCCGAGGCCTCGGTGCCGGCGGTGGAGATCTGCTCCGACAGGTCGGCCGCCGGCATGATGATTTCGGCCAGGCTCACCGAGTAGTTGGGCAGGAACACCACCTTCAGAAGCTTGCCCACGCGCTCGTCGGCGTTGATGACCGCGCCCACGTCGTTGATCAGCCGGATGACCTGCTTGGCCATGGCGTAGGCCGAGGCGGCCTTGCCCGCGAACACCACCACGCGCGGCACGTGGTTGCCATTCGGGTCGTCGAGGATGCGCTGGTAGCGCGCGATGACGTGCAGCACGTTGAGCAGCTGCCGCTTGTACTCGTGGATGCGCTTGACCTGCACGTCGAACATCGCGTCGGTGTCCAGCAGCAGGCCGTCCATGTGCTGCTCCACCCAGTTGGCCAGCCGCAGCTTGTTCTCGCGTTTGGCGTGGCGGAATGCGCGCACGAAGTTCGCCTGGTCGGCCATCGGCCGCAGGGCTTCCAGCTGCGAGAGGTCGCGCCGCCAGCCGCGGCCGATGCGCTTGTCCAGCAGCGCCGCCAGCGGCGGGTTGGCCTGCGCCAGCCAGCGGCGCGGCGTCACCCCGTTGGTCTTGTTGTTGAAGCGCTCGGGAAAGAGCCTGGCGAAGTCCGCGAAGATGGACTGCTTCATCAGCTCCGAGTGCAGGGCCGATACGCCATTGATCGAATGGCTCGCCAGCACGGCCACGTAGGCCATGCGCACGCGCCGCTCGCCGGACTCGTCGACCAGCGACAGCCGCCGCATCAGCTCGTTGTCGTGGCCGGCCTCAGCCGTCACCTCGGAAAGGAAGCGCGAGTTGATGTCGAAGATGATCTGCAGGTGCCGCGGCAGCACGCGCCCGAGCATCTCCACCGGCCAGGTCTCCAGCGCCTCGTGCATCAGCGTGTGGTTGGTGTAGCTGAAGACCTTCTGCGTCTGTGCCCAGGCCTCCTCCCAGGGCAGCCCGTGCTCGTCGAGCAGCAGGCGCATCAGCTCCGGCACCGCGAGCACGGGGTGCGTGTCGTTCAGGTGGATGCTGACCTTCTCGTGCAGCTGGCTGAAGCCGGTGTGGTTGCGCAGGTAGCGGCGCACCAGGTCCTGCACGCTGGCACTGCAGAAGAAATACTCCTGGTGCAGGCGCAGTTCCTTGCCCGAGAGCGTGGAGTCGTCGGGGTAGAGCACGCGCGACACGTTCTCGGAGTGGTTCTTGCTCTCCACCGCCGCCATGTAGTTGCCCTTGTTGAAGGCGCTGAGGTCGATCTCCTCGGTGGCGCGCGCAGACCACAGTCGCAGCGTGTTGGTGGCCTGGGTGCCGTAGCCGGGGATGATGGTGTCGTAGGCAATGGCGAGCACGTCGTGCGTGTCGACCCACTTCGCGGTGCCGTAGGCGTTGCGTCCTTCCACGTGGCCGCCGAAGCGCACGCGGTAGTTCACTTCCGGCCGCTGGAACTCCCACGGGTTGCCGCGCGTGAGCCAGTAGTCGGGCGTTTCCACCTGCTGGCCGTCCACGATGCGCTGGCGGAACATGCCGTACTCGTAGCGGATGCCGTAGCCCATGCCCGGCACGCCCAGCGTGGCCATCGAATCGAGGAAGCAGGCCGCCAGCCGCCCGAGGCCGCCGTTGCCCAGCGCGGCGTCGGGCTCGCGCTCGGCCAGCGCGCTCATGTCGATGTCGAAGTCGGCCAGCGCGGCCTTCACCGTGTCGTACAGATCCACCGCCAGCAGCGCGTTGGTGAAGGTGCGGCCGATGAGGAATTCCATCGACAGGTAGTACACGCGCTTGATGTCCTGCGCGTAGTTGGCGCGCGTGGTCGCCATCCAGCGCTCGACGAGCTGGTCGCGCACCGCCAGCGCGGTGGCGTGCAGCCAGTCGTCCTGGCTGGCGGCCACCGGGTCCTTGCCGACGGCATAGATGAGCTTGTTGGCGACGGCACGCTTGAAAGCGGCGACGTCGCGGTCCGGGTGGTCGTATTCGAACTGGGAGATGGTCATGGCGAGAGCCTGAAGGTCGTGGGTTTCAGGAAAACGAAAGGCGTGCGCCGGTGCTCAATGCCCGAGCGCGCGCCGGTAGACGTCGATGTACTGCGCGGCGGCCGTGCCCCAGTCGAAGGGCTGGCGCATGCCGGTCGCGCGCACCCGGCGCCAGTCGGCCGGGCGGCCGTGGAGCGCGAAGGCGCGGCGCACGGCACGTGCATAGGCGGCGGCGTCGAAGCGGTCGAAGACGAAGCCGTTGGCCGTGCCGGCGGCCATGTCCTCCAGCGTGCAGTCGACCACCGTGTCGGCCAGGCCGCCGACGCGGTGCACCAGCGGCAGCGCCCCGTACTTGAGGCCGTACATCTGCGTCAGGCCGCAGGGCTCGAACATCGAGGGCACGAGCGTCACGTCGCCGGCCGCGAACAGCCGGTGCGCCAGCGCCTCGTCGTAGCCGATGGTGGCGCTCACCCGGGCGGGTGCCGCGGCCGCCCGGGCGCGGAAGGCGTCCTGCAGCCACGCGTCGCCGCTGCCCAGCAGCGCGAGCTGGCCACCCTGCGCGAGCAGCGCGTCCAGCCCGTCGAGCACCAGGTGCAGGCCCTTCTGCTCGGTCAGGCGGCTCACCAGCACGAACAGCGGCGCCGTGGCGTCCACGGCAAGGCCCAGCGCATGCTGCACCTCGGCCTTGCTGCGTGCCTTGCCGGCCATGCGGCGGCCTTCGGGCATGCTGAAGGGCTGGGGGATGAGCGTGTCGATGGCCGGGTTCCAGACCGCGTCGTCCACGGCGTTGAGGATGCCGTGCAGCACGTCCGCGCGCGCGCGCAGCAGGCCATCCAGGCCGTGGCCCTGCGCGGGGGTCTGCACCTCGCGGGCATAGTTCGGGCTCACCGTGGTCAACCGGTCGGCATAGTGCAGGCCGGCCTTCATGAACGACACCTGGCCGTGGTACTCGAGCCCGTCGATGCGGAAAGCCTCCGCCGGCAGGCCCAGGTCGGCGAAAGCCCAGGCGCCGAACAGGCCCTGGTAGGCCAGGTTGTGGATGGTGAAGATGCTGCGTGCCCGGGCGCCGCCGGGCGCGTGGGCCAGGTAGGCCGGCGCCAGCGCGGCATGCCAGTCGTGTGCATGCACCACTTCGGGGTGCCAGTGGCCGTCCAGCCCTTGCGCCAGCTGCGCGGCGGCCCAGCCGAGCAGGGCGAAGCGGCGGTGGTTGTCGCCGTAGGGCTGACGGTTCGCGTCTTCGTAGGGGTTGCCGGGCCGCTCGTACAGCGCGGCGGCATCGATCAGGTAGGTGCCGATGCGCTGGCGCGCGTTGAGCTCGATGTGGCCGTGCACGAGGCGCGCCGTCTCGCCCCAGGGCGTGCGGAACTCCGCCACCTGGGCGGCCTGGTGCACGCCCGCACGCAGGGCCGGGAAGCCGGGCAGCAGCACGCGGACGTCCTCGCCGGCGGCGGCGAGCGCCAGGGGCAGGGCGCCCGCCACGTCGGCCAGGCCGCCGGTCTTGAGCAGCGGGAACAGTTCGGCGCTGACTTGGAGGATTCGCATCAGCCGGCGTTGTCCTCCAGGGCGGCGATCTGCGGCGGCGCGGCGGGCGCCTTGGGCGGCGCCGAGGCGGCCAGCTTGCGCAGCATCTCGCGCGTGATGAGCACCACGCCGCTGTCGGTGCGCTCGAAGCGCGCGGCGTCGGCCTCCGGGTCCTCGCCCACGACCATGCCGTCGGGAATGACGCAGGCCCGGTCGATCACCACCTTGCGCAGGCGCGCGCTGCGGCCGATGGTCACGTCGGGCAGGATCACCGCCTCCTGGATGTCGCAGAAGGAGTGCACGCGCACGCCCGAGAACAGCACCGACTGCCGCACGCCCGAGCCCGAGACGATGCAGCCGCCCGAGACGATGATGTTCACCGCCTGCCCCGGCTTGCCGTTGCGGTCGGGAACGAACTTCGCCGGCGGCAGCTGGCGCTGGTAGGTCCAGATGGGCCATTCGTCGTCGTAGATGTCCAGTTCGGGCGTCACCGACGCCAGGTCGAGGTTGGCCGACCAGAACGCATCAATCGTGCCCACGTCGCGCCAGTAGGGCACCACGCCCGGCACCCGGCTGACGCAGGACATGCCGAAGGGGTGCGCCAGCGCCCGGCCCTCGGCCACGGCGCGCGGGATGACGTCCTTGCCGAAGTCGTGGGTCGACGCCGGGTTGTTCACGTCGTCCTCCAGCAACTGGTAGAGGTAGTCGGCGTCGAAGATGTAGATGCCCATGCTGGCCAGCGACATCTCCGGGTTGCCGGGCATGGGCGGCGGGTCTTTGGGCTTCTCGACGAAGGCGGTGATGCGGCGGTCTTCGTCCACGGCCATCACGCCGAAGGCCGTGGCCTCCTCGCGCGGCACCTCGATGCAGCCCACGGTGCAGCCGCCGCCGTTGGCCACGTGGTCGCGCAGCATCAGCGAGTAGTCCATCTTGTAGATGTGGTCGCCGGCCAGGATGACGACGTAGTCGTGCCGGTGCGAGCGCGAACGGATGATGTCGATGTTCTGGAACACGGCGTCGGCCGTGCCGCGGTACCAGTGCTCCTCGGAGAGCCGCTGCTGGGCAGGCAGCACCTCGACCATCTCGCCGAACTCGGCGCGCAGGAAGTTCCAGCCGCTCTGCAGGTGCCGCATCAGCGAGTGCGACTTGTACTGCGTGACCACCGCCACGCGGCGGATGCCGGAGTTGATGCAGTTGGACAGCGCGAAATCGATGATGCGGAACTTGCCGCCGAAGAACACCGCCGGCTTGGCCCGGCGGTCGGTGAGCTGCTTCAGGCGCGAGCCGCGGCCGCCCGCCAGTACCAGGGCGATGCTGCGGCGCACGAGCTGGTGGGTTTCGATCGATGGGTCCATGAGAGTCTCCTTGAATCGTTGTGGGCGGGCGCCGGTCAGCCTAGCACCGCGGCCGGGGCCTGTCTTGCCAGCCAGAGGCTGCCGGCCGATACGCTCTCGCGCTCTTCGAGCGGGCGGGGCGGCGCGTCGTCCTCGGCGTCGGTGGCCAGCACCCGCGTCCAGTTCCCAGGGGGTAGCACGAAGGGTGCCGGCTCGGCGCAGGGGTTGACCAGCAGCAGCCAGGCGGCCTCTGCCGGCGCGTCGGGCTCGAAGACCACGGCCAGGGCCTGCGCCGCGCCGGCATCGTCCCAATCGGCCGCTGCCATCGCGTGGCCGGCGGGAGCGTGCCAGCGCACGCCGGGCTCGCCGGCCGCCGCCTCGGCCGGCCACCAGCGGGCGCGGCGCAGCGGCGCGGCCTCGCGGCGCAGCGCGGCCAGCCGGCCGACGAAGGCGGCCAGCGCGCGGTCGGCCTCGACCCAGGCCAGCCAGGTGGTGGGGTTGTCCTGGCAGTAGGCGTTGTTGTTGCCGTGCTGGGTCTGGCCCAGCTCGTCGCCGGCCAGCAGCATGGGGGTGCCCTGCGACAGCATCAGCGTGGCCAGCAGGGTGCGCGCGAGGCGATGGCGGCGCGCCAGCACGGCCGGGTCGTCGGTGTCGCCTTCCACGCCCTGGTTGGCACTGAGGTTGTGGCCGTGGCCGTCGCGGTTGCCCTCGCCGTTGGCGTCGTTGTGGCGCCGGTCGTAGCTCAGCAGGTCGCGCAGGTCGAAGCCGTCGTGCGCGGTCACGAAGTTGACCGTCGCGGTGGGCGCGCGCCCGCTGTGGCGGAACTCGCCGCTGGAGGCCAGCAGCCGGTGCGCGAAGGCGCCGCGGCCCTCGGCCCCCTCGCGGCCCTGCCGCAGCCAGAAGCCCCGGACCGTGTCGCGGTAGCGGTCGTTCCATTCGAGCCACCCGGGCGGGAAGTCGCCGAGCCGGTAGCCGCCGGGGCCCATGTCCCAGGGTTCGGCGATCAGCAGGGCCTGCGACAGCACCGGGTCCTGCGCGCAGGCGGCGAAGAAGGGGGCGCGGCGGTCGAAGCCGCCGCCGATGTGCCGTCCCACCATCGGCGCGAGGTCGAAGCGGAAGCCGTCCGCGCCCAGTTCGGTGACCCAGTGGCGCAGGCTGTCGGTGGCCAGCTGCACGACGCGCGGTTCGGAGAAGTCCAGGCAGTTGCCGCAGCCGGTCCAGTTCTCGTAGAAGAAGGGGTCGTCCTCGCACAGCCGGTAATACAGCGCGTTGTCGATGCCGCGCAGCGACAGCGTGGGGCCGAGTTCGTCGGTCTCGCCGCTGTGGTTGTAGACCACGTCGATCACCAGCTCCATGCCGCGCGCATGCACCGCGTCGGCCAGCGCACGGAACTCGGACGTCGGCGAGGTGCCGGCCCGGCCGCTCCAGTAGCGGGCCTCGGGCGCGAAGAAGGCGATCGGGCTGTAGCCCCAGTAGTTCGACAGGCCCAGTTTCTGCAGCCGCTCCTCGTCGGCGCGGTGCTGCACCGGCATCAGGCTCAGCGTGGTCACGCCCAGGCGCTGCAGGTGGTCGAGCACGGCCGGCTCGGCCAGGCCGGCGTAGGTGCCGCGAAGGGGCTCGGGCACGTAGGGATGCAGGCGGGTCATGCCGCGCACGTGCAGTTCGTAGAGGACGCGCTCGCCGGGCGCGATGCGCGGCCGGCGCGGCGGCGGCAGGCCCAGCGGCGCGGTGACGCGCGCCTTGAGCGCGACCGGGCCGCTGTCGCGCGGGTCGGCCACGTCCGGCTGGCCCGGCACATGGCCGAGGAAGATGTCTTGGCCGCTGTACACCCCCACCACCTCGCGGGCATAGGGGTCCAGCAGCAGCTTTGCCGGGTTGAAGCGCAGGCCCTCGCGCGGCGCCCACGGCCCGTGCACCCGGAAGCCGTAGACCAGCCCGGCGCGCCCGGCCGGCAGCCGGCAGTGCCAGACACCGTCGGTCTGCGCCGGCAGCGGCAGACGCTGCTGCTCCTGGCGGCCTGCCGCGTCGAAGAGGCACAGCTCCACCGCCGTGGCCGAAGGCGCCGCCAGCGCGAAATTGACGCCGCCCTCCGACAGCAGGGTGGCACCCAGGGGGTACGAGAAACCGGCACTCAGCATCGTCGATCGCCATTCTCTCGAGAGCGCATGGTGTCCGCGGGACAGGCGCTCCAGCCACTTCCGGCTTCAAAAACGGGTGTTCTCATGCCAGCACCCACAGCACGGTAGCCAGCGGGGGCACCGTCATCACGGCCGACTGTGCCTGGCCGTGCCAGGGCACCGGCTGGGTGTCGACCGGCGCATTGCCCACGCCCGACCCGCCGTACGTCGCCTGGTCGGTGTTGATGGCTTCGCGCCAGGTGCCCGCCTGGGGCAGCCCCAGCCGGTAGCCGTGACGCGCCACGGGCGTGAAGTTGCACACCGCGACCACGCAGGCACCGTCGGGCGCCCGGCGTACGAAAGCGAAGACGGACTGGTCAACGTCGTCGTGCACCAGCCACTGGAAGCCGGCCGCCTCGCAGTCCTGGGCATGCAGCGCCGGGTAGTGGCGATAGACGTTGTTGAGGTCGCGCACCAGCCGCCGCACGCCCTCGTGCAGGGGCTGCGCGGTGCCGGGTTCGAGCAGGTGCCAGTCCAGGCTGCGGTCGGCGTTCCATTCGGCACGCTGGGCGAACTCGCAGCCCATGAAGAGCAGCTTCTTGCCCGGGTAGGCCCACTGGTAGCCGTAGAGGTTGCGCAGGCCTGCGAACTGCTGCCACTCGTCGCCCGGCATCTTGCTGATCATCGAGCCCTTGCCGTGCACCACCTCGTCGTGCGAGAAGGGCAGCACGAAGTTCTCGCTGTGCGCGTACATCAGGCCGAAGGTGACCTGGCGGTGGTGGTGCCGGCGGTACAGCGGATCGGTGTGCGCATACGCCAGCGTGTCGTTCATCCAGCCCATGTTCCACTTGAAGTGGAAGCCCAGGCCGCCGTTTTCGGGCGGCCTGGTCACGCCCGGGAAGCTGGTCGACTCTTCGGCCATCGTCATGGCGCCGGGCCGCTCGGTGCCCACCACGTGGTTCATGCGCCGCAGGAAGTCGATGGCCTCGAGGTTCTCGCGCCCGCCGTGTTCGTTGGGCACCCATTGGCCGGCGGCGCGGCTGTAGTCGCGGTAGAGCATCGAGGCGACCGCATCCACGCGCAGCCCGTCGATGCCGTAGCGTTCCAGCCAGTACAACGCGTTGCCGACCAGGTAGTTGCGCACCTCGGTGCGCGACCAGTTGAAGATCAGCGTGTTCCAGTCGTTGTGGAAGCCCTCGCGCGGGTCGGCGTACTCGTACAGGGCGGTGCCGTCGAAGCGGCCCAGGCCGTGGGCGTCGGTCGGGAAGTGCGCCGGCACCCAGTCGAGGATCACGCCCAGCCCGGCGTCGTGCGCCACCTCGACGAAGTGGCGGAACTCCGACGGCGTGCCGAAGCGCGAGGTGGGGGCGTACAGGCCGATGGGCTGGTAGCCCCAGGAGCCGTCGAAGGGGTGCTCGGTGACCGGCAGCAGCTCCAGGTGCGTGAAGCCCATGTCGCGCGCATAGGGCACGAGCGTGTCGGCCAGTTCGGGGTAGGTCAGCCACTCGTGCCCGTTCTTGCGCCGCCACGAGCCCAGGTGCACCTCGTAGATGCTGATCGGCGCGTTGCGGGCGTTGGCCGCGGCGCGCTCGGGGCGCATCGGCAGCGGCGCGGGCAGGGGCCGCACCACGCAGGCCGTGTCGGGCCGAAGGCGGGCCGCGAAGGCGTATGGGTCGGCCTTGCGCAGCACCGTGCCGTCGGCCGTGAGCAGTTCGAACTGGTAGGCATCGCCCGCCACGAGGTGCGGCACGAACAACTCCCACACGCCGCATTCGCGGCGCAGGCGCATCGGGTGGCGCCGGCCGTCCCACTGGTTGAACTCGCCCACCACCGACACGCGCCGCGCATGCGGCGCCCAGACCGCGAAGGCCACGCCCTTGGCGCCCTGCCAGTGCAGCAGGTGCGCGCCCAGCCGCTCCCAGGGCCGCAGGTGCGTGCCTTCGGCCAGCAGCCAGACATCGGTTTCGCCCAGCACCGGCGGAAAACGGTAGGGGTCATCGAGCAGTTGCAGCTGGTGCTCCCACTGCACCCGCAGCCGGTAGCCCATGCGGGCGGGCGCGGCCGGCACCAGGGCGGCGAAGAGGTCCGAATCGCCCTGGCGCTGCAGCACCGCCAACGGATCGCCCGAGGCCGCGTGCACCACCCCCACCGAGCGGGCGCCGGGCAGGAAGGCGCGGATGCACAGCCCCTCGGGCGTCTCGTGCGGCCCCAGCACCGAGAAGGGGTCGCCATGCTCGGCGCGCGTCAGGGCGCGCAGGTCGGCGTCGGGCAGGGCCAGGGCTTGCATGAGGTTCAGGGGTGGCGGGGGTGTCCGAAGAAGACCCCGTAGGGTGCGAGCGCGAGCGTGCGGCCGTCCTCGGAAGACAGGCCGCCTTCGCAGGGGTGCCCGCCGACAGCCGAGAGCGGCGCGGACAGCGGCAGCACCTGCGGCTCGGGCGAGAGGTTGAACACCGCGTGCAGCACCGCGTCGCCCGCGTTGCGCTCGACATGCAGCACCGGCTCGGGCGCGTCGTGGAAGCGCATCGCACCCGTGCGCAGCAGCGGTTGCCCGCGGCGCCAGTGGATCAGCGCGCGGCTGTAGGCCAGCATGGAGCGCGCGTCGGCCGACTGGCGGTCCACGGCCAGCGGCAGGTGATCGGCGTACATCGGCAGCCAGGGCGCGCCGGTCGAGAAGCCGCCGTGCACGCCGTCGGTCTGCCAGGGCATGGGCGTGCGGGCGCCGTCGCGGCCCTTGAACTCGGGCCAGAAGGCGCGGCCGTAGGGGTCCTGCAGCAGCTCGAAGGGCACCTCGGCTTCGGGCAGGCCCAGTTCCTCGCCCTGGTAGAGGCTGGCGCTGCCGCGCAGGGACAGCAGCAGCGCGAGCCACAGCCGGTCGCGCGCCGCGTCGGCCGTGCGGCCGGCGCTCCAGCGGGTGGCCACGCGCGGCACGTCGTGGTTCGACACCGCCCAGCAGCCCCAGCCGCCGGTGGCGTCGAGGGCCTCTTCCAGCGCCTGCACCTGCCCGCGCAGGTGGGTGGCGCTGTGCTCGCCGGTCAGCAGTGCGAAGCTGTAGGCCATGTGCAGGCGCCGGCCCGCTTCGGTGTATTGCGCCATCACGGGCGGCGCGTTCTCGTCGCCGACCTCGCCCAGTGCCACTGCGCCGTGGCCGTCGAGCAGGGCGCGCAGCCGCTCGAGGAAGGCCAGGTTCTCGGGCTGGCTCTTGTCGTACAGGTGGCGCTGCATGGCGTAGGGGTTCTCGGCCCTCACCGTGCTCACGCCGGCGATGTCCGCCAGCGCGGCGGGCGGGTTGTCGCGCAGCCGGGCATCGTGGAACTGGTGGTTGCAGGCGTCGAAGCGGAAGCCGTCCACCCCGCGCTCGCACCAGAAGCGCACCTCCCCCAACAGCGCGTCCTGCACGGCGGGGCAGTGGAAGTTCAGGTCGGGCTGCTCGGTGAGGAAGCTGTGCAGGTAGTACTGGCGCCGGCGCGAGTCCCACTGCCAGGCGCTGCCGCCGAAGACCGACAGCCAGTTGGTCGGCGGCGTGCCGTCGGGCTTCGCGTCGGCCCACACGTACCAGTCGGCCTTCGGGTTGTCGCGGCTCGCCCGGCTCTCCTTGAACCAGGCATGCTGGTCGGAGGTGTGCGAGAGCACCTGGTCGATGATGATCCTCAGGCCCAGGCGGTGGGCCTCGGCCAGCAGGGCGTCGAAGTCGGCCAGGGTGCCGAAGATCGGGTCGACGTCGCGGTAGTCGGCCACGTCGTAGCCGAAGTCCTTCATCGGCGAGCGGAAGAAGGGCGAGATCCAGATCGCGTCCGCGCCCAGGGCCGCCACATGCCCCAGGCGGGCGGTGATCCCGGGCAGGTCGCCGATGCCGTCGCCATTGCTGTCCATGAAGCTGCGTGGGTAGATCTGGTAGATCACCGCGCCGCGCCACCAGTCGTTCCTCATCGCTTGGCTTTCTTGCATGTCCGATTCATTGTGGCACGCGAGAAATGGGCCAAGGCGCAAGGAGTGAACGGCGGCAGCGCAAACTGCTCCGTGAATTGCGTCACATGTTGCGGCCGATGCCGGGCTGGCGCATTGGCGCATTGGCGCATTGCCATAGGATGGCTGGCAGTGCCGCGCCGCGGGCGGCGGCGCTCATCACAACAACTCAAGCCAGGGAGGCTTGCCATGCCCGCACTTCGCGCAATGTCAGCATCCGCAGCGATGCGATCCTCGTTCACGCAGGGCACGCGCTGAGCGCGGCCCAGGGAGTCTTCATGCCATACCTCAACAAGTTTCCGGCGCTCGATTTCTCGCGCGCGACACGGGAATTCATCGGTGCCGTGCGGGCGCTGGCGATATGAAACAGGCCGTCACGCAGGCGCGGATTCCGTACCTGAAGTCGCACAACTTCCTGCGCACCTGGTCCGAGCGCCAGTGCGAGATTTGCGAGGCCGAGGATGTGCGCCTGTCGTTCGCCCGGCCGGCGCCGCCGGTCGCGCACGGCCCGACCAAGGCGGTGCCCGGCAGGGCCCACAACGACGTTTCTCCGCGCCCGAAAAAGCAGGAGGACCCGTACCTGAACACGCTCAAAGCGGCATTCAAGGTTGCCGATGCGGCCTCGGCTCTTTCGTCTTGGCTGCGCAGCCCGGCGCCCCCGCCTGCGCCGAAGGCAGTGCCGGCGCCGCCTCCAGCCAAGAAGGTGCCACCCTTCGACATTCAGGACGTGCCCAAGGCGATGCGCAAGCTCGGCATGCCGATGGCTGCCAAGTTGCAGGAGCGGTGGTTTGCGGGGGCGGCGAACTATTCGCGGTCGGCCGACGACTTGAGGGATGAGATTGATCAGAACGGCGCGCGCTATGTGCCGGCTATGGTCGATGCGACAACGATAAAGATGGAATGGGTGCTGTCTTTCACCCGCGCAAAGAAGGCATTTGATGAGCTGATTCTGGAGCACTTGAGGACACCTAAAGCTCTCGAGGCGTTGAAGGTCAAGCTGGCGCTCTACCGAAATCGCCACGACATCCTGGGCTGGAACGCTGCCAATTCCGACTTCCTGGCGTTTCACCAGAAATTCCAGTTCCAGCGCATTGCTGTCAACGCAAGCTGGGGCGAGCGCATCAGCCAGTTCTTGGACCGGTCGATCACCGCCGGAGGCGTCCCGGACGACCTGACCGGCGCTCTGGGTTCATTCAATTTTTACGCCGCGGTCCGGTACGCCCGTTTCGAGCCATCGCCCGTTGGGCGTGTCGCCATAGTCACCGACATATCGGTCTACGTGCGCGATCCCTACGAGTTTTCCGACGAACAGTATTTGGGCCACTGGAGCCCAGGCCATGTCGCGGTCGTTCCATCCCATCAGGTGGGTCGCGGCTGGTTGAACTATCCGGTGGCCGACGGTAGCGTTTACGAAAAAGACAGCGTGCTCTACCCGGTGACCAACAAGGACTACCGCGAGTGGCGTGCCAAGCACAACCAAGGCGGTGATTTCATGATCTACACCGATCGGGTCAACGTGAAACTCGACTCGCCGATCAAGGTGACGCTGTGATGATCCGTCGCGCCCCAAGGCTCTGGCAAGTTCTCGCGCGTTGTGCCATTTGGCTCGCCGCGCTCGTTGCCTTCGTTTATCTGTGCAACTACGTGGTCGATGCGCGCACGCGGATGACAAGAGCGCCAAGCTGCCATTGGAATGCCGTTCCGAACCCTGACAACGCACCCTATTCGGCGAGTTTCTGTTATCTGAACAAAGAGACAGTTCTTCTGAGGCTTTACGACCCATTAGGAAAGCATTTGCTCGCCGAGCGTACTTACTTCAACCTGGACCGGCCCTTTGTTGCCTTCACTCAGGATGAACTGATTTTCGACACCTATCCCGATGACGCCTCCATCGCATTGCCGCCCTCGCTTTTTGAGCGCCTGCGCGCCAAGTTGCCCTAGCCGGAAAGTGACGGATGGATCGATCCAATTTCGTCATGTTGCGAAAGGCGCTTGTGCGTTGCGCCATCTGGCTTTCTGCGCTCGTTGCCCTCGTTTATCTGTGCAGCTACGTGATCGATGCGCGCAAGCGGTCGATACGGGCGCCGGACTGTCAATGGAATACCGTCCCGAACCCTGACAGCGCCCCCTATTCGGCACGCTATTGCTGGCTGTCAAAGCAAGAAATCCTGCTGAGGCTCCATGGCGGAGCCGGCATCTGATTGCGGAAAGAACCTACCCATATTCGAACATTCCATTCTTTGTTTGGAGCCCTGATAAGCTGATTTTCGACACTTACCCCGATGACGCTTTCATCGAACTACCGCCTTCGCTTTTCGAGCGCCTGCGCGCTAAGCTGCCATAGCCAGAAGGCGTCTGATGGATCAACTCACGCTCCCCAACGCTGATGCTGAGGACAGCGTCCTGCATCCTGTGCCAGGACTATCGCGACTGGCGCGCCAAGCACAACCAAGGAGGCGATTTCATGATCTACACCGATCGAGTCAACGTGAAACTCGACCCCCCGATTCGGGTCGTGCTGTGATAGCCCGACGCTTTCGCCTTGCGCACCTCGCTAAGCGTCTACGCCTGTGCATCTGGTGGGCAATTGGCATTGCGACATTTGTTGGGTTATGCAGCTATGGAAGCGATGCTTACACACGCTACTCCCGCATGCCGGATTGCGTTTGGAATGTGGTACCCAGCCCTGGCGACCGACCGTATGCGGTGCGCTTTTGCTATCTCACGAAAGACACGGCAGTCGTGCGCGTCTATGACATTACGGGAAGAGATGTGCTCGCCGAGCGCATGTTTTTTGAGTTGGACCGCGCAAGGTTTTATTGGACACCCGAGGCTCTCGGGTATTCGAATGAGCGTTACGGGGGCTTGATCTCCATTCCTCCAACATGGGTGGATCGCCTGCGCGCAAAGTTGCCCTAGCCGAAAGGTGACAGATGGATGCGCCGGCAATTGCGCCGCGGCGATGGAGTCTGGTTGCTATCCAACAGCCATCGGGCTGCGCCTGTCAGCGGTGTCGCAGGTGGCGGTCTGGGGTGCGTCTCCGGCAAAACAAACTGGCTTCCCGGTAGATTCAGTCCGGCATTGTTTCAGGCTGCCTGCCAAGGTGGCCGTGTCCGCCCGCGCCCAGCCGCGATAATCCGCCTTCCCCGGCCGGCCCGCGCCGGGACTGCCCGTTTTCCCAGCCATGAATCCCACCTACCAACCCAGCGAGGTCGAGTCCGCCGCCCAGGCCCATTGGACGGCCGCCGATGCCTACCGCGTCACCGAACAGGCCGGCAGGAAGAAGTACTACGCCTGTTCGATGCTGCCCTACCCGAGCGGCAAGCTGCACATGGGCCATGTGCGCAACTACACCATCAACGACATGCTCACGCGCTACCTGCGCATGAACGGCTACAACGTGTTGATGCCCATGGGCTGGGACGCCTTCGGCCTGCCGGCCGAGAACGCGGCGCTGAAGAACGGCGTGCCGCCGGCCAAGTGGACCTACGAGAACATCGACTACATGCGCAGCCAGCTCCAGGCGATGGGGCTGGCCATCGACTGGAGCCGCGAGATCGCCACCTGCGACCCGGCCTACTACAAGTGGAACCAGTGGCTGTTCCTGAAGATGCTCGAGAAGGGCATCGCCTACCGCAAGACCCAGGTCGTGAACTGGGACCCAGTCGACCAGACCGTGCTGGCCAACGAGCAGGTGGTCGACGGCCGGGGCTGGCGCACCGGCGCGCTGGTCGAAAAGCGCGAGATCCCCGGCTACTACCTGAAGATCAGCGACTACGCCGCCGAGCTGCTCGACCACACGCAGCACAAGCTCCCCGGCTGGCCCGAGCGCGTCAAGCTGATGCAGGAGAACTGGATCGGCCGCAGCGAAGGCGTGCGCTTCGCCTTCACGCACGACATCCGCGGTGACGACGGCGAGCCCATCCAGGGCGGGCGCATGTACGTGTTCACCACGCGCGCCGACACCATCATGGGCGTGACGTTCTGCGCCGTGGCGCCGGAGCACCCGCTGGCTGCGCATGCCGCGAAGACCGACCCGAAGGTCGCCGCCTTCATCGAGGAGGCCAAGTCCGGCGGCGTGACCGAGGCCGAACTGGCCACGCAGGACAAGAAGGGCGTGCCCACCGGCCTCACGGTCACGCACCCCATCACCGACGAGCCGGTGCCGGTGTGGGTCGGCAACTACGTGCTGATGAGCTACGGCGACGGCGCGGTGATGGGCGTGCCGGCGCACGACGAGCGCGACTTCGCCTTCGCCAACAAGTACGGCATCGACATCATCCAGGTGGTGCTGGTCGACGACGAGCCGCATTTCGACTACCACCGCTGGCAGGACTGGTACGCCGACAAGGAACGCGGCATCACCATCAACTCCGACAACTTCAGCGGCATGCGCTACCAGGAGGCGGTCGATGCCGTCGCCCATGCGCTCCAGCAGAAGGGCCTGGGCGAGAAGAAGACCACCTGGCGCCTGCGCGACTGGGGCGTGAGCCGCCAGCGCTACTGGGGCACGCCGATTCCGATCATCCACTGCCCGGAGCATGGTGCGGTGCCCGTGCCCGAGAAGGACCTCCCGGTGGTGCTGCCCACCGACTGCGTGCCCGACGGCAGCGGCAACCCGCTGAACAAGCGCGAGGACTTCCTGGCCTGCGAGTGCCCGATCTGCGGCCAGGCCTCGCGGCGCGAGACCGACACGATGGACACCTTCGTGGACAGCTCGTGGTACTTCATGCGCTACTGCGACCCGAAGCTCGACACCGCGATGGTCGGCGAGGGTGCCGCCTACTGGATGCGCGCGCAGGGCAACGCTCCCGGCGCGAGCGGCGGCAGCGGCATGGACCAGTACATCGGCGGCATCGAGCACGCGATCCTGCACCTGCTGTACGCGCGCTTCTGGACCAAGGTCATGCGCGACATGGGCCTGGTCAGCATCGACGAGCCCTTCACCAAGCTGCTCACGCAGGGCATGGTGCTCAACCACATCTACTACCACCGCGACGAGAAGGGCGGCAAGCACTACCACCCGCCGCTGGAAGTCACGCCCACGCTCGATGCACAGGGCCGCATCGTCGGCGGCACGACGGCCGACGGCCGCCAGGTCGAGTACGGCGGCGTGGGCAAGATGGGCAAGAGCGAGCGCAACGGCGTCGACCCGCAGGACCTGATCGAGAAGTACGGCGCCGACACCGCGCGCCTGTACACCATGTTCACGGCGCCGCCCGAGGCCACGCTGGAGTGGAACGACGCCGCGGTGGAAGGCAGCTTCCGCTTCCTGCGCCGGGTCTGGAACTACGGCGTTGCCATGAAGAGCACGGCGGCCTCCGCAGCCGGGGCGGGCGCTGCAAGTGCTTTCGGCAAGGGCGCCAAGGCGCTGCGCCACGAGGTGCACACCGTGCTGCGCCAGGTCGACTACGACTACCAGCGCATGCAGTACAACACCGTCGTCTCCGGCGCGATGAAGCTGCTCAACGCGCTGGAAGGCTTCAAGCCGCAGGCCGGCGATGCGGGCGACGCGCTGGCCGCGCGCGAGGGCTTCGGCATCCTGCTGCGCGTGCTGTACCCGGCGACGCCCCACGTCGCACACCAGCTCTGGCATGCGCTGGGCTATGCGGCCGAGGGCGGCGAACTGCTCGACGCGCCCTGGCCGCAGGTCGACCCCGCGGCGCTGGAGCAGGACGAGATCGAGCTCATGCTCCAGGTCAACGGGAAGCTGCGCGGCGCCCTGCGCGTGCCTGCCGGTGCCGACAAGGACACGATCGAGCAGCTGGCCATCGCCTGCGAGGACTTCGTCAAGCATGCCGACGGTGCCAAGCCCAAACGCGTGATCGTGGTGCCGGGGCGCCTCGTGAACATCGTCATCTGAACCGGAGCCCGCGCATGGCATCGACCCCCCGCCTCCCGCGCCGCGCCCTGGTGCTGGCCGCCCCGGCCCTGCTGCTGGCCGGTTGCGGCTTCGAGCTCCGGCGTGCACCCGATTACCCGTTCAAGCGCATCGCCGTGACCGGCGGCAACCCGCTGGCCGCCCAGGTGCGGCGCGACCTCAAGGGCCAGGGGCTGGAGGTGCTCGACGCCGCGGCCAAGCCCGACGACGCCGAGGTGGTGTGCGAGATCCTCGCCCAGGACCGCGGCACCGCGATCGCGGCCAGCACCTCGGGCGGCACGATTCGCGAACTGACCCTGTCGCTGGCCGTGCGCTTCCGCCTGCGCACCGCCGGCGGCAAGGAACTGATCGCGCCGACCACCGTCACCCAGTCGCGCGACATCAGCTACAACGAGACCTCGGCGCTGGCCAAGGAGAACGAGCAGAACCTGCTCTACCGCGACATGACTTCCGACATCGGCCACCAGATCGTGCGCCGCATCGGGGCGGTCAAGACACTCTGAGCCCTTCTCGCGCATGCAACTGGCCGCCGCGCAGCTCGGTGCCCACCTGGGCAAGGGCCTGCGCTCGCTCTACACCGTGCACGGCGACGAGCCGCTGCTGGCGCAGGAGGCCGCGGACGCCATCCGCGCCGCCGCGCGGGCGGCCGGCTACACCGAGCGCAGCAGCCACACCGTGGCCGGCGCGCATTTCGACTGGAGCGCGGTGCTTGCGGCCGGCGGTTCGCTGAGCCTCTTCGCCGACCGCCAGATCGTCGAGATCCGCATCCCCTCGGGCAAGCCCGGCAAGGACGGCAGCGTCGCCCTGCAGCAGATCGCCGAGGCGGCCGACGGCAACGACAGCACGCTCACGCTGGTCTTCCTGCCGCGGCTGGACAAGATGACCCGGAGCGGCGCCTGGTTCGCCGCGCTGGAAGGGCATGGCGTCACGATCCAGGTCGACCCGGTCGAGCGCGCTGCGCTGCCGCAGTGGATCGCGCAGCGCCTGGCGCAGCAGGGCCAGCGCGTGAAGGCCGGCGAGGAGGGCCAGCGCACGCTGCAGTTCTTTGCCGATCGCGTCGAGGGCAACCTGCTCGCGGCGCACCAGGAGATCCAGAAGCTCGCCTTGCTGCACCCGCCCGGCGAGCTGGGCTGGGAACAGGTCGAGGCGGCCGTCAACAACGTGGCGCGCTACGACGTGTTCAAGCTTTCCGAGGCCGTGCTGGCGGGCAACGCGCCGCGGGTGGCACGCATGCTCGACGGCCTGCAGGCCGAAGGCGAGGCCGAGGTGCTCGTGCACTACACGCTGGCCGAGGACATCCGCGCCCTCAAGCGCGTGAAGGACGCGATGGACGCTGGCCGGCCCCTGCCCCTGGCGCTGCGCGAGAACCGCATCTGGGGCCCGCGCGAGCGCGCCTTCGAGCGCGTGCTGCCGCGCCTGGACGCGCGCCTGCTGACGCGCCTGCTGCGCGCCGCGCACACCGTGGACGGCATCGTCAAGGGCCTGAAGCAACCCGACTGGCCCGCCAGCGGCTGGCAGTCGCTGCAGCGGCTGGCGCTGATGCTGTGTCGGGCCTGCGCGGTGCGCTGAATTCGGGCGCGGACTTCTGGACGCAGAGGACGCAAAGGTTTCACAGAAGACGCAAAAGAAATCCAGAATCTTTGGGTTTTCACTTCTGCGACCTCTGCGTCCGGAAGTCCGATTTCGCTCCCCATGGGAAAATGCCCACCATGAACGCCTTCAACGTCGCCGAACACATGCAAGCCCTCGGTCTGCAGGCCAAAACGGCCGCAGCCCAGATGGCGCGGGCAGATGCAGCTACCAAAATGCGAGCGCTCAAGGCGCTGGCCCGGCGCCTGCGCGACGCCGGGGCGCCGCTGGCCGAGGCCAATGCCCAGGACCTGGCCCGTGCCACCGCCGCCGGTCTGGCGGCGCCGATGGTCGACCGGCTCAAGCTCACGCCCAAGGTGATCGAGACCGTGGCCGAGGGCTGCGAGCAGCTGGCCGCCATGCCCGACGTGATCGGCGAGATCATCGGCATGAAGCAGCAACCCAGCGGCATCCGCGTGGGCCAGATGCGCGTGCCGATCGGCGTCTTCGGCATGATCTACGAGAGCCGGCCCAACGTGACCATCGAGGCCGCGAGTCTGGCGATCAAGAGCGGCAACGCGGCCATCCTGCGCGGCGGCTCCGAGGCCATCGAATCGAACAAGGCGCTGGCTGCGCTGGTGCGCGCTTCGCTCGCCGAGTCCGGCCTGCCCGAGGACGCGGTGCAGCTGGTGCAGACCACCGACCGCGAGGCGGTGGGCCAGCTCATCGCGATGCCCGAGTACGTCGACGTCATCATCCCGCGCGGCGGCAAGGGCCTGATCGAGCGCATCAGCCGCGATGCGAAGGTGCCGGTCATCAAGCACCTGGACGGCAACTGCCACGTCTTCGTCGACGCGACGGCCGAGCTGGACATGGCGGTCACGGTGGTCGACAACGCCAAGACGCAGAAGTACAGCCCCTGCAATGCCGCCGAAGGCCTGCTCGTGGCCCGCGCGATCGCCCCGCAGTTCCTGCCGCGCATCGGTGCGGTGTTCGCGGCCAAGGGGGTCGAGATGCGCTGCGACGCCGAGGCCGCAGCCGTGCTGGCCGGCGTGGCGGGCGTGGTGCCGGCCACCGAGCAGGACTGGTACGAGGAGTACCTGGCGGCGGTCATCAGCATCAAGGTGGTCGATGGCGTGGACGAGGCGATCGCTCACATCAACCGCTATTCGAGCCACCACACCGACGCCATCCTCACGCGCGACCATGTGAACGCGCAGCGCTTCCTGCGCGAGGTCGACTCGGCCAGCGTGATGGTCAACGCCAGCACGCGCTTCGCCGACGGCTTCGAGTTCGGCCTGGGCGCCGAGATCGGCATCAGCACCGACAAATTCCACGCGCGCGGACCGGTCGGTATCGAGGGGCTGACCTCGCTCAAGTACGTGGTGCTGGGGCAGGGCGAAATCCGCCAGTGAGCGCGACCTGGTGAGCGCCTTGCGACGGCAGGGCGGTCGAGGCGCGTGCCTCGCGCCTTGTCATCGGGCGCGCCATCCCCAAATTCTACAATTCCTCTCCGGCTTTTCCGCCCCGCTCCCGCCTCCCACACAACAAGGCCGTCGCATGGTCCCCCATCTCGTCACCGCCCTGACCGGCCCGATCAACGAACTCGAGCAGCGCGTGCTCGACGGCATGCCAGCCATCGAGCGCTGGTTCCGTCTCGAATGGATGGAGCACACGCCGCCCTTCTACACCTCGGTGGACGTGCGCAATGCCGGCTTCAAGCTGGCGCCGGTGGACACGAACTTCTTCCCCCGCGGCTGGAATTTCCTGACCAACGAGATGCTGCCGCTGGCCGTGCAGGCCGCCCAGGCGGCGGTCGAGAAGATCTGCCCGGAAGCCCGGAACCTGCTCATCATTCCGGAAAACCAGTCCAATCGCACCTTTTATCTCGCCAACGTCGCCCAACTCGCGCGCATCTTCCAGATGGCGGGGCTCAACGTGAAGATCGGCTCGATCGATCCGTCGATCAAGTCGCCGAAGAAGGTGGAACTGCCCAACGGCGACACGGTGTGCCTGGAGCCCGTCGTGCGCAGCAAGCGCCGGCTCGGGCTGAAGAATTTCGACCCCTGCACGATTCTTCTCAACAACGACCTGGCCGCCGGCACCCCCGGCATCCTGGAAGACCTGCACGAGCAGTACCTGCTGCCGCCGCTGCACGCCGGCTGGTCGGTGCGGCGCAAGAGCAACCACTTCCACAGCTACGAAGAGGTGTCCAAGCGCTTCGGCAAGCTGCTCGGCATCGACCCGTGGCTCATCCAGCCGATCTGGGGCAAGGTCGACGACGTGGACTTTGCCCGTGCCGAGAACACCGACGCGCTCACGGCCCAGGTCGATGCGGTGCTCGGCAAGGTGCGCCGCAAGTACAAGGAATACGGCATCAACGAGAAGCCCTTCGTCATCGTCAAGGCCGACAACGGCGCTTCGGGCCTGTCGATCACCACGGTGCGCGATGCCAAGGAGATCGAGCCGCTGGTCGCCCGCACGCGCCAGAAGAAAGGGGCCGACAAGGCCCCGGCGGCCGAGGGGCTGGCCGTGGGCAGCACCGATGTGGTGGTGCAGGAAGGCGTGCTGACGCACGAGCGCGTGCACGACGGCGTCGCCGAGCCGGTGGTGTACATGATGGACCGCTATGTGGTGGGCGGCTTCTACCGCGTGCACCCCGACCGCGGCAGCGACGAGAACCTCGCCCTGCCCGGCGCGAGCTTCGTGCCGCTGGCTTTCTCGGAGAGCGCCCAACTGCCGCAGCCGGGCGCCAAGCTGGGGGCCAGCGCGCCCAACCGCTTCTACATGTACGGCGTGATCGGCCGTCTCGCGATGGTCGCCGCCTCGTACGAGCTGGAGGCCACCAACCCCGAGGCCGAGGTCTACGAATAAGCTGCGCCGATAGCGCGGCTGCCAGCGGGCGTCAAGCCTTGCGGCGCCATGCTGCACGCGCACAATAGCGACCCCCACAGCAACGGAATTCCAAGGGCGGAGGGTGAACGGCGGCCAGTGCGGCCCCGTGACCGGGCGTGCAGCTGCACGCGGCTTCGCCTGTTCCCTGACCCCGTGTCTGCCCCCAAATCGCCCCTTCCGGCACTGATCCTCGGTGCCATCGGCGTCGTCTATGGCGACATCGGCACCAGCGTGCTGTATGCCGTCAAGGAAGTCTTCGGCCACGGCCACGTCCCTTTCACGACCGAGAACGTCTACGGCATCCTGTCGATGTTCGTGTGGACGCTGACCGTCATCGTGTCCATCAAGTACGTGGTGCTCGTGTTGCGGGCCGACAACGAGGGCGAGGGCGGCTTGGTGGCGATGCTGGCGCTGGCCTCGCGCGCGGTGCACGACCGGCCGCGGCTGCGCCAGGTGCTGCTGGTGGTGGGCATCTTCGGCACCTCGCTCTTCTACGGCGACGGCGTCATCACACCGGCCATCTCGGTGCTGTCGGCGGTCGAGGGCCTGGAGGTGGTGTCGCCGCAGTTCCGCCACTACGTCATCCCGATCACGCTGGTGGTCCTGTTCGGCCTGTTCGCCGTGCAGAAGCGCGGCACGGCGGGCATCGGCCGCTTCTTCGGCCCGATCACGCTGGCGTGGTTCGTCGCCATCGCGGTGCTGGGCGTGCATCAGGTGCTCACGCACCCCGAGATCCTCAAGGCCATCAGCCCGCACTACGCGCTCAAGTTCATCTGGGACAACCCGGGCACCAGCTTCATCATCCTGGGCGCCACGGTGCTGTGCGTGACCGGGGCCGAGGCGCTGTATGCCGACATGGGCCACTTCGGCAAGGGGCCGATCCGCATCGCGTGGTTCTCGGTCGTGATGCCGGCCCTGATCCTCAACTACTTCGGCCAGGGCGCGCTGCTGCTGGAGGACCCCACGGCGGTGAAGAACCCCTTCTTCATGATGGCCCCGGAGTGGGCGCTGATCCCGCTGGTGCTGCTGGCGACGGCCGCCACGGTGATCGCGTCGCAGGCGCTGATCACCGGTGCCTTCAGCGTCACGCGCCAGGTGATCCAGCTGGGCTACCTGCCGCGGCTGAACATCGAGCACACGAGCGTGAAGACGGCCGGGCAGATCTACATCCCGTTCGTGAACTGGGGCCTGTTCGTGGCCATCGTGCTCGCGGTGGTGATGTTCCGCAACTCCAGCAGCCTGGCGGCGGCGTACGGCATCGCGGTGACGACGGACATGCTGATCACGACGGTGTTGACCTTCTTCGTGATCCGCTATGCCTGGAAGCTGCCGCTGGCGGTGTGCATCGCCTCGACCTCGCTGTTCTTCGTGGTCGACTTCGCCTTCTTCGCGTCGAACCTGCTCAAGCTGCCCGAGGGCGGCTGGTTCCCGCTGCTGATCGGCGGCGCCATCTTCATGATGATGCTGACCTGGAAGGAAGGCCGGCGGCTGATGGGCGAGGTGCAGCGCGCCGAGGCGATCGACCTGCGCGATTTCCTCGACTCGGTGTTCGTGAGCCCGCCGGTGCGGGTCGAGGGAACGGCGGTGTTCCTCACGGCCGAGCCGGGGGTGGTGCCCAACGCGCTGCTGCACAACCTCAAGCACAACAAGATCCTGCACGAGCAGAACCTGTTCGTCACGGTGCGAAGCCACGAGGTGCCCTGGATTCCGATGAACAAGCGCATCGAGATGGAGCCGCTGGGCCACCACTGCTGGCAGATCATCGTGCACTACGGCTTCAAGAACGACATCGACCTGCCGCGCGCGCTGGAGCATGCCAAGCTGCGCGGTTGCCAGCTGGAGCCGATGACGACCAGCTATTTCCTTTCGCGCGACGTCGTCACGCCGACGCTGGGCAGCGGCATGGCGCCGTGGCGCGAGAAGCTGTTCGCGCAGATGCACCACAACGCGAGCGGGGCGGCGAACTTCCTGGGGCTGCCGACGAATGCGGTGGTGGAGCTGGGGTCGAAAGTCGAGATCTAGCGGCTTTCCTTGGTCTGCTGCGTGCTGACTCCGTGGGTCTGAACCCGGCCGGCGGCGCCGGTATGCGTTCTCCGGCGCAGGCTCGCGCTGACTGGCGTGCGGTGCCGAGGATGTGCTCGCCTGGAATCGACGTGCTTTCGGCACTGCACGGCGCCGCGAATGGCGCCTGCGCCCGCACACCGGCACCACCGGCCTGGACGGTGGGGTGGATCGGCCGGCACGGAGCAGGCGCGTTCGGCTTAGGCGCCGCTCCTCTCTTATCCCCTTTAGGGTGCTCCCCCGCCCGTTCGGGTTGAGCTTGTCGAAACCCTGCGCAGCGCTTCGACAAGCTCAGCGCGAATGGGGTGGGGCGCGCAAGAGTTGGGAAAAGTGCAGCACAGCGGTTCAGGGCGGTGGTCGTGGGCCTGCGGGCGCAGGCGCCATTCGCGGCGCCGTGCAGTCCCTCAAGCCCGTCGACGGACAGCGAGCCCACAGCATCCACGACAAGTCGGTCAGCGCGAGCCTGCGCCGGAGAACGCAGGCCCGCGGCCGACGCCAGCGCCCCTGCCCGTCGTGCCGGCCGATCCACAGCAACGACGGAACAGGCCCCACCAAGAGCCCAAAAAGCCAACAGCACGTGACGATCTCGGCCGTGGCGTAGATACAGCAAGCACCGCAGCCCAACGGCACTTCGCACGAAACTCAGCCGAATTCCGAGGCCCGCTCCGCGACCAACGCCTCCATGTGCCCACAGATCGCCCCCGGCGTCGTAAACCAGATCTCCCCCGCGTCGCGGGCCTGCGCCAGGTGCTGCAGCGCCCGCCGCAGGTGCCGCAGCCGGTAAGGCTGGCCCACGATGTAGGGGTGCAGGGCCAGGCCCATCACCAGCGGCTGTTGGCGCGACTGCTCGCGCATCTCGTCGAAGTTGTCGATCACCATCGTGGCGAAGTCCTTCGCGTCCATCTGCCGCGCCACGATCATCGGGATGTCGTTGAGCTCCTGCGGATAGGGCACGGCCCAGAGCAGGCCGCCGCCGCGCACCCGCATGCGCGTGGGCTGGTCGTCGTGGCACCAGTTCAGCGTGTAGCGGTAGCCGGTCTCGGCCAGCAGGTCGGGCGTGAGACGCGACTCGGAAATCCAGGGCGACAGCCAGCCCGTCGGCGCCGCGCCGCTCTCGCGCTCGATGCGCGCCCTGCAGCGCTCGAGCAGCGCGCGCTCGCCGGCTTCGTCGTAGTCGCCCTGCCGCTCCGCATTGCTGTGGCCGTGGCCGATCAGTTCGTCGCCGCGCGCCTGCACCGCGGCCAGCAACTCGGGGCAGTGGTCGTACAGCGCCGTGTTGACCAGCGCGCCGGTCGGCAGGCCCAACTGGTCGAACAGTTCGAGGCAGCGCCAGGCGCCCACGCGGTTGCCGTACTCGCGCCAGCCGTGGTTCAGCACATCGGGCTCGGGCGACGCCGGGCCGATGCGCGCGCCCAGCCCGTCGCCAAACGCGAAGTGCTCCAGGTTGAAACCCAGGTACACCGCCAGCCGCGCGCCGTTGGGCCAAACGTAGCCGGGCCGCTGCGTGATCGGCGCGTAGTCGAAGCGCTCGTGGTGCGGCAGCCGCTCGGGCCAGCGCGCGCCGCGCGAGGCATCGCTCATGCGCGGGCCCTCCCGCACGTCGGATCGCGGCCCGTCGTCATGGCTTCACCAGTCCCGCGCGCACCAGCAGCCATTCCGCGCTGTCGTTCCACACGTCCATCTCGGCGATGCGACCGTGCCGCACCACATAGCGGTCCACGTAGCGGTTGCCCTCGAAGGGTGTGCCGTCGGGCCAGGCGCCGTACAGCGTGCCGCGGCTGTAGACGATGGTCTCGGCCTCGCTGCCGCCGGCCACCACCTCGGTGGCCTCGATCTTCTTCTTCACCCAGGCGTAGCGCCCGGCGTTGAAGGCCGTGGCCTCGGCCGGGTGCTTCATGGGCCGGTTGCCGGTGAAGCGGATCTGCATGTCGGGCGCCACCAGCTCGGCGGCGCTCTCGGGGTCGGGGATCATGTGGCGGCGCAGGTACTCGTCGACGAGCGGTCCGGGCGCGAGGTCGGTAGCGGGCATGGGGGTCTCCTGGAAGCCGCGCCGCAGGGCGGGCGCTCGGCCAAGTGTCACGCAAGCGGCGTGCCGTGGCGCGGCGCGCCTTGGGCCGCCGGCACAATCCCGGGATGCGTTTCTTCAAGGACCTGAGCCTGTCGGCCTTCACCGCGGGCTTCGTCGCCGTGCTGGTGGGCTTCACCAGTTCGGTGGCCATCGTGTTCCAGGCGGCCCAGGCCTTCGGTGCCACGCCCGATGTCATCGCCTCGTGGATGTGGGCGCTCGGCCTGGGCATGGGGCTGACCACGCTCGTGCCCTCGCTGTGGCTGCGCAAGCCGGTGATGATCGCCTGGAGCACGCCCGGAGCCGCCGTGCTGGCCACGGCAGGTGCGGGCCACAGCCTGGGCGAGGCGGTCGGCGCCTTCATCGTGTGCGCGCTGCTCATCACGGTGGCCGGCGCCACGGGCTGGTTCGAGCGGGTGATGAACCGCATCCCGATGGCGATCGCCTCGGCGCTGCTGGCGGGCGTGCTCGCGCGCTTCGGCCTGGCCGCCTTCACCGCCGCGCAGACGGCGCTGCCGCTGGTGCTGCTCATGCTGGGCACCTACCTCGTCGCCCGGCGCGTGCTGCCGCGCTATGCGGTGCCGCTGACGCTCCTGGTGGCCATCGTCCAGGCGGCATGGCACGGCCAACTCGCCTGGGGCGCGGTGCACCTCGACTTCACCTGGCCCGTCTTCACGGCGCCGGTCTTCCACTGGCAGACGGCTTTCAGCGTGGCCCTGCCGCTGTTCATCGTCACCATGGCCTCGCAGAACCTGCCCGGCGTGGCGGCCATCCGCGCCTCGGGCTACGACCTGCCCGTGAGCAAGCTCATCACCCTCAGCGGCCTGGCCACGCTGGTGCTGGCGCCCGTCGGCGCTTTCGCGCTGAACCTCAGCGCCATCACCGCCGCCATCTGCATGGGCCGCGAGGCGCACGAAGACCCGGCCCGGCGCTACACGGCGGCCGTGAGTTGCGGGGCGATCTACGTCGTCATCGGCCTCTTCGGCGCCGCCGTCACCGGGCTGCTCACCGCCTTCCCGAAGGAACTGGTGGCCGCCATCGCCGGGCTGGCGCTGCTGGGCACCATCGGCAACGGGCTGGCCGCGGCGGTGCGCGACGAGTCGCACCGCGAGGCGGCGCTCATCACCTTCCTAGTCACGCTCTCGGGCGTGGCCATCGCCGGCATCGGCTCGGCCTTCTGGGGCGTGGTGGCCGGCGCCGTCGCCCTGACCGTCCAGCAGGTCGGCCGAAAGGCCGCCGCCGGCAAGGACATCGCGCCTGCGTGCAAGATGGCGCTCGACAAGAAAACCGAAGCCGCCAAGGCTGCCGCGAAATGAACCTCCTCTTCGTCGCCGACCCGCTCGAGCACTTCAAGATCTACAAGGACACCACCTTCTCGATGATGCGCGAGGCGCAGCGTCGCGGCCACCGCGTCGCGGCCTGCCTGCCGCAGGACCTGCAGTGGAAGTCGGGCGACGTGGTCAAGGCCACGGTGCGACAGATCACGCTCACCGGCGACAAGCACGCCTGGTTCAAAGAGGATCGCATCGAGACGAAAGCGCTGAAGGACTTCGACGCGGTGCTGATGCGCAAGGACCCGCCCTTCGACGCCGAATACATCTACGCCACGCACCTGCTTGAGCAGGCCGAGCGCGAGGGCGCGCGGGTGGTCAACAAGCCGCGTTCGCTGCGCGACCACCCCGAGAAGCTCGCGATCATGGAGTTTCCGCAGTTCACCACGCCCACGCTGGTCACGCGCAGCGCCGAGGCGGTGAAGGACTTCCACGCCGAGCACGGCGACATCATCCTCAAGCCGCTCGACGGCATGGGCGGCATGGGCATCTTCCGCGTGCGCGAGGACGGGCTGAACCTCGGCTCCATCACCGAGACGCTCAACAAGAACGGCGCCGAGACCATCATGGTGCAGCGCTTCGTGCCCGACATCGTCAAGGGCGACAAGCGCGTGCTCGTCATCGGCGGCGAGCCGGTGCCCTTCAGCCTGGCGCGCATCCCGCAGGGCACCGAGGTGCGCGGCAACCTCGCGGCCGGCGGCAAGGGGGTGGCCCAGCCGCTGACCGACGAGGACTGGACCATCGCGCGCGCCATCGGCCCGGTGCTGGCGCCGCGCGGGCTGCTGCTGATCGGGCTGGACGTGATCGGCGGCTGCCTCACCGAGATCAACGTCACCAGCCCGACCTGCTTCCAGGAGATCACCGACCAGACCGGCTTCGACGTGCCGGCGATGTTCGTCGATGCGCTGGAGACGCTCCTGAGCCGGGAAGGCCGCTGACGACCGACCGGCTTGCGCGGGGGGCTACTGAATGGACAGCTGTCGGGCCGGCGTGCGCTGCGCCTGCAGCTGGCGTGACCGCCGCTTGCGCCACCAGATGACGATGCCGGTCACCGACAGCATGGCCACCAGCAGGCCCATGCAGGACATGAGGATGCGTCCCGGCAGGCCGAGGATGCGCCCGCCGTGCAGCGGCAGCTGCAGCTGCAGGAACACGTCCGCCGCCGTGCCGTGCCAGGGCCGGTTGCTGCTCACCACACTGCCGTCCAGTCCGTCCATGTAGAGGTTGGACAGGGCCATGCCGTCGCTGCTGTCGTGCGAGGCGTGGTCGAAGAAGGAGACGTTGTAGAAGCCGCCCCGCGCGTTGTAGAACACCCCGCCCAGCGGCGTGTCCCAGCCGCGGCGGCGGGCCTCGGCTTCGGCCAGCGCCACCGCCTCGCGAAAGCCGATCTTCGGCTCGATGCGCGTGCCCGGCGGCCCCATGGGGCGCAGCACGGTGGGCGTTGGCGTGGTCTGCGAGACGAGCGACATCAGCGGGTAGAACACCTCCCGGTACAGGTTGAGCGAGAAGGAGGTGAAGGCGATCACCACGATCAGCCCCCAGGCCCAGAGGCCGCCGGCGCGGTGCAGGTCGAAATTGAGCTTGTAGCCGCCGGCGCGCCAGCGCACGGTCCACGCCGGCATCCAGCGCGACCACCACGTGCCGGGCCTGCGGTGTCGCACCGGCGCGCCGGCCGGCGTCTTCAGGCGCCGGGGCATCGTGAGGCCGAGCGCCACGAAGCTGTCGAGCAGCCACACCAGCGCGACCGTGCCCATGATCCACCAACCGATGCGGTCCTGACCCCACAGGGTGGGCACGTGCAGCATGTAGTGCAGCCGCCGGATGAACGGCATCAGCGTCTCGGGCCGCAGCGAGATGGCGGTCGAGTCGCGCTGGCCGCGGATCTCGCCGCTCACCGGGTCGACGAAGACCTGGTTGAAGCCGAGCCGGAAGGGGCGTCCGGTGGCCGGATCGGTGCGCGGCTGCACGAAGTAGCTGGCGGCGTGGCCTTCCTCGAAGCCCAGCGGGAGGTAGGCGACGCGCACGCGCGGGTCATGGGCCTCGACGCGAGCGGCCAGGTCGAAGGGGTCCTTGAACGGGCCGCGCGCCGGCGTGTCGTAGAGATCGCGGTTGAGCCAGCCGTCGATCTCGTGGTCCCACGAGATCACCGCGCCGGTCAGGCCGGACACGATGAGGAACAGCGCCACCGCCAGCCCCAGCCAGCGGTGCACCCGGGTGAAGACGGCGCGCATCAGCGAACGGGCGCCGCGGCGGCGCGAACGAGCGGGGCCATCGGATCAGAAGTCGATCGTGCCGCTCACCGCGAAGGTGCGCGGCTGGCCCATCATCAGGTAGTTCGAACCCTGCGTGCCGCCCACCGACGCCCAGTACGACTTGTCGAACAGGTTGTCGACGCGGGCGCGCAGCGTCAGGGTGCGGCCGTTGCCGATGTCCATCAGGTAGCGGGCGCCGACGTCGACGCGGTTCCAGGCCGGCACGGCCAACGTGTTGGTCGCGTTGGCGTACTGCTTGGAGGTGTGCACCAGGCGGGCATTGACCGCCAGGCCGCGCACGCCCGGGATGTCCCATTCGGCACCGATGTTGAGCTGCTGCTTCGGCACGCCGATGACGTCGTAGCCGTCGGTGGCGCCGCCCAGCGTGCGGCGCTGTTCGGCGTCCAGCAGCGTCAGCCCGCCGAGCACGCGCAGGCCCTTCACCGGTTCGCCGTACACCGAGAACTCCAGGCCGCGGTTGCGCTGTTCGCCGTTCGGGCCGTAGGTCTGGTTGACGACGTAGAAGTTGGGCTGTGCCGTCGAGAAGAAGGCGACGCTGCCGCCGATGGCGCCGCCGTCGTACTTGACGCCAACTTCCTTCTGCTTGGAGCGGTAGGGCGCGAAGATCTCCCCGCCATTGCTGACCGGGCGGTTGTTCGCGGTGGTGGGGGCGACGTTGCCCTTGACCAGCGCCTCGATGTAGCTGGCATAGACCGACACGCTGGGCGTCACGCGGAACACCGCGCCCAGCACGGGCGTGGTGCGGCTCTTGTCGTAGCTGCTGTTGAGTGCCCCGGTGTTGTAGGCGTAGTTCTCCTGTTCGATCTTCTGGCGCCGGGCGCCGATCGTGAGCAGCAGCCGCTCGTCCAGGAAGCCCATGGTGTCGGCGACGGCGACGCTGGAGGTCTTGGTGACGTCGGTCAGCCGCGGGCCCGTCAGCCAGTTGCCGGTGAAGGCGCCGTTGGCGACGGGGTAGAGCGACGCGTAGGGCGTGTAGATGTTGTTGCGCACGCTGCCCGAGGAGATGGCGTAGGCGTTGTCGCGGTCGTTGTCGAAGGCGGCCGCCGACGCCACCAGGCTGTGGCTCACCGGTCCGGTCGCGAACTTCGCGCGCACGCCGACCTCGCCCGTGCGCACCCGGTCTTCGCGCGTGTTGCTGAAGCGCGTGTTGCTGGTGGCACCGAAGGCGTTGGTGAGGGTGGGGTTGGACAGCACGTTGTCCTCGTAGCTGCTGCGCACGCCGCCCGCGGCCCAGGCCGTCACCTGGTCGGTGATGTCGACTTCGCCGCGCACCGTCGCGAACTTGTCGGTCTCCTTGGCATAGGTCCAGGGCTGGGCGAAGTTCGTGCGCGCGTCCGGCACCTGCGGGATGGGCAGGGTGGCCAGCGGCGTGACGCTCGGCCGGCCCTCGGCCAGGCTGTAGTCCTGGTAGCCGATGTCGGCCGACAGGCGCACGTTGCGGCTGCGCCAGTCGAAGCCCACGCCGAGCGCGCTGAGCTTCTGGCTCTCGTCGCCGATGCCGGTGCCGCCATCGCGCCGGACGGCGTTGATTCGGATGCCGGTGCTCTGGTCCGGGCCGAAGCGGCGTGCGATGTCGGCGCTGACATAGCCCTGGCCGCCGGTCTGCACGCCGAAGCCGATGCGCGTGAGCGGCTCGTTGGGAGCGCGCTTGGGCAGCAGGTTGATGGCGCCGCCGATGCCGCTGCCGAACGGGGCGGCACCGTTGAGGAAACTGTTGGCGCCGCGGAAGACCTCGACGCGCTCGAAGAATTCCGATGCGATGTACTGGCGCGGCAGCATGCCGTACAGGCCGTTGTACGCCACGTCGTCGGAATACACCGGGAAGCCACGCACCACGTACAGCTCCTGGAAGTTGCCGAAGCCGCGGGCCTGGCGCACCGAGGGGTCGTTGAGCAGCACGTCGGCCACGCTGCGCGCCTGCTGGTCCTGGATCAGTTCATTCGTATAGCTGGTGCTGGAGAACGGCGTTTCCATCACGTCCTGGGTGCCCAGGATGCCGACGCGGCCCCCGCGCGCCACCTGGCCGCCTGCGTAGGGCTTGGCCAGGCCCTCGGCCGACGCGTCGGCGCTGGCCTCGACGGTCACGGTCGACAGCGTGCCCGCCGGTGCCGGCGGGGACCCCTCGGCGGGCGTCTGCGCGCTCACGGTGAGCACCTGCAAGGCGAAGAAGGCGGCCCCCGCCAGAGGGCGGGTTGCGAAAGGGGGAGTCGATGACATGGCGCAGCTCGGTAACAATTCAAATGAGAAACATTATTGTTACCGAGAATGTGTGCCCGGTTTGCGGCTTTTCCGTCGGTATCCGATGGGCGGTCTTCGATGCCTACCGATGTGCGGCGTGCAAACAACGGGGGTGCCGCAGGGCTGGGCGGCCCCCGGGCATCCGGCCGGATGCCAGGGCGCGAGCCTGGACCGCTCAGCCGACCTGCCGTCCCTCGCGGAACACGCGCAGCTCGCCGGGCGCGAAGGCCGACCAGGTCTCGTTGGTGGTGAGCGGCGCCGTCACCACCACGGCCACGCGGTCGTCGGGCGTGGTGTGCTGGGCGAAGTCGATGCGCAGGTCTTCGTCCTTGAGTTGCGCCTGATCGAAAGGATGCTGCCGTTCGACGGACCACAGGTGCGTCGACGCATGCGCCCACAGCGCCTGGCCGTTGCTCAGCATGAAGTTGAAGGTGCCGTGCCGGGCGATGCGGGGTGCCAGCTCGCGCAGCGTGAGCGTCAGCTCCTCCACCGTCGGCACGCCGGCGTGCGACTTGGCCAGCTCCTGCATGATCCAGCAGAAGGCGTGCTCGCTGTCGGTGTTGCCCACCGGGTGGAAGTTGCCGTGCAGGCGTGGACGGAAGGTCTTCAGGTCGCCGTTGTGCGCGAACACCCAGTAGCGGCCCCACAGTTCGCGCACGAAGGGGTGGCAGTTCTGCAGGTTGACCTCGCCCTGCGTCGCCTTGCGGATGTGGGCGATGACGTTGCGGCTCTTGATCGGGTAGCGCCGGATCAGTTCGGCCACCGGCGACTCGCAGGCCGGCAGGTGGTCGACGAAATGGCGCAGCCCGCGGTCCTCGAAGAATGCGATGCCCCAGCCGTCGGCGTGGTGGTCGGTGCGGCCGCCGCGCTGCGCGAAGCCCGTGAAGCTGAACTGCACGTCCGTCGGCGTGTTGCAGTTCATCCCTAGCAATTGGCACATGGGGCCGATTAGACACGCAGCGGCGTGCCCCCGGTGCGCCTCCGGCCGCCCGGCCTCAGCGCAGGAACTTGCCGTCCTGCGTCACCCGCACCATCTCGATGAAGCGCGAGCCGGTGTTGCCGGCGCCGGTGAAGTCCACGTCCATGCCCGCCACGCGCAGGCGCATGGCCTTGAGCGTGGCGTGCAGGCGCGCCCGCGTCAGGTCGCGGCCGGTGCGCTTCAGGGCCTCGACCATCACCAGCGCGTTCACGTAACCCTCGTAGCTCAGGTAGCCCACCGGCACCTGCGAGCGCTCGGCCAACTGGCGGTAGTCGCGCGCCTGCGCGTCGGCGTCGCTCCACGGGTAGGGCACCACCTGCGAGATAGCCAGCCCGCTGGTCTGGTTGCCCACCAGCTTCGCCGTCACGTCGCCCGGCACGATCGACATGCCGTAGAACATGGTGCTGCGCCCACCCGCGGCGGCCGTGGCCTTCATCACCTCGCCACCCACGGTGCCGCCCAGGTACATGATCACCGCCTGCGCCTTGCTGTCGGCCAGCGCCTTGCCGGCGGCGGCGGCGGTCGAGGCATCGCCCTTCACGGCCACCGAGGTCACGGCCTGCAGCTGGTGCGTGGCCAGCGCGGCTTCGACGAGTTTCACCACCTCGGCACCGCCCGGGTTGTCGAGCGCGGCCACCGCGATGCGGTTGACACCGACGGTCGTCAGATGCTGCACCAGCGCCTGCGCCTCGCGGGCGAAGGTGGCGCGCACGAAGTAGGCAGCGCCGCCGGCCTTGTCGCGCGCCGAGTCCGAGACGGCGTAGCCCGCCACCATGGGGGCGCCACTCTGCGCCAACAGCTTCGCGGCCGCGGCCGTGGTGGCCGAGCCGACGCAGCAGAAGAAGGCGAAGGCGCGATGCTCGCCCAGCAGCCGCTCGTAGTTGGCGACCGCCTTCTCGGGCGACAGGTCGTCGTCCAGCGACACCATCTTCACCTTGCGGCCGTTCACCCCGCCCTGGGCATTCACCGCGTCGAAGGCCAACTGCGCCCCGGCCAGCACCACCCGGATCGGCGCGCCGAGGGGGCCGTTCAGGATGCCGGTCTGGCCCAGGACGATGTCGCCGTCGGCGGCCGTCTGCGCCCACCCCGTGCCGGTCCAGGCCAGCCCTGCGCCGGCCGCGCCGGCAGCCAGCAAACGTCTGCGTTGCATGCGCTTCTCTTTCGTCTTCTTACAATTGATAACAATTGGACGCGAGAAGGCATGCCGGCGGACTTCGGGATTACCCAGGGGCTGTGGGCTGCGGGTGGGTGCCGGCCCGCAGTTGCCAGGCTGCGCACAGCGCCAGGCCGCACAACGCCGCAAGGATCAGGAACACCTCGTTGAAGGCGGCCAGCCGCGCGGCGCTGGTCGCGGGATTGGCCAGCGAGTCGCCGTGCGCGGCCAGCCGCCATTCGAGCACCACCGCGCACAGGCTCACGCCCGCGGCGCCGCCGAGCTGGCGCAGGAAGCTGATCGCGCTGGCGCCCTGCGGGATCAGCGGCTTGGCCAGGGGCCGCATCGAACCGAGGTTGAGCGAGGGCAGGATGAAGCCCAGCCCGATGCGTCCCACGATGGCGAAGGCCACCAGCAGCCAGAGCGTGCTTTGCAGGTCCAGCAGCAGCATCAGCGCGAAGGACGCCGCCAGCAGCGCCAGCCCGATGCTCACCAGCAGCCAGGTTGGCTGCCGGTCGGCCAGGCGGCCCACGCCGGCGATGGTGAAGGCCAGCACGATGCCGGCGGGCAGCATGATGGTGCCGACGTGCGAAGCCGACAGGTGCAGCGCCACCTGCATGTACACCGGCAGCAGGTAGGTCGAGCCGAAGAGCGCGGTGCCGTAGATGAAGGCCACCACGCTGCCCATGGCGAACTGGCGGTAGCCGAAGAGCGCCATGTTCATGAGCGGCGCCCCGCCTGCCACCGCCATGCGGCGCTGCCAGGCGATGAACAGCCCCAGTGCCACCGCTGCCAGCACCAGCAGCACGGCGGCCTGCAGCGGGGCGTCGCCGCGCAGTTCCACCAGCCCGTTGAGCAGGCACAGCGTGCCCACGGTGGCGATCAGCATGCCGCGCCAGTCGAGCTGCTGGCCGCGCGACGCGGTCGCGCCGCCGGGCGCGGTGACGGGCACGAACTTCCACGACAGCCACAGCGACGCCAGGCAGAAGGGCACCACCATGAAGAAGATTGAGCGCCAGCCGAACAGGTCGACCAGCACGCCGCCGATGCTCGGCCCGATGGCCGGCGCCAGCACCACCCCCATGCCGAAGATGCCGCTGGCACGGCCCTGCTCGTGCGGCTCGAAGGCGCGCAGGATGATGATGGCCGGGATGGGCTGCACCACGCCCGCGGCCAGCCCTTCGGCGACGCGCGCGACCAGCACCAGCGAGAAGTTGTCGGCCAGCCCGCCCAGCAGGCCGCCGGCCAGCAGCAGCACCATCGTGCCCGAATAGGTGCGCCGGTAGCCGAAGCGCGACAGCAGCCAGGGCGTGGTGAGCATCGACACCGTCATCGCCACCATGAAGCCCGAACTGACCCACTGCGCGCGCTCCTGGCCGAGGTGGAAGTGCTGGCTCATGCCCGGGATGGCCACGTTCACGATGGTCGAGGACATGATCGACGCCATCACGCCCACCATGACCGAGATCAGCAGCAGCCAGCGGTAGCGCTCGCCGTAGCGCTCGCGCAGGGTTTGGAGGGGGGCCTGGGCGTGGTGCGGATCGGTCATCGTGGCGGGGGCGGCGGTCCTACAAGGATATCGGGCTTCACCGCGGCGGGGCGCGCGGAGGCGACGTCCACAATGCCCGGACACGGCGGCTGCGCGTGTGGGCCATGCCGCCCGGCCGCCTCGGACAACGTCGACACAACACCTAGGGAACCCTCCAATGAAGATCTCCGAACCGTCCGCCGGCGCGCCCGTCGCCGCAGCGGCGCCCACGCTCGCCGAAGAGCTGCACGCCCCGACCGTGAGCCGTGCCTACGTCTGCCAGTGCGGCCGGCCGGTGTACCTGGGCAACAGCCGCTGCCTGGCCTGCGGAACGCCGCTGGGCTATGTGATCGAGCGCCTGGGCGTGATGCCGCTGGCGCCGGTGCCGGAGGCCGCGCCCGCGGCGGCAGAGGCCCCCGCCGACGTGCCCGCGGACGTGCCCGTCGACGCGCCGGTCGACGAGACCTGGACCGTCTTCGGCGACGCCGACGGGCCGCGCTACCGGCGCTGCGCCAACTTCACGACCGCGGCCGGTTGCAACTGGATGGTGCCGCTGCTGCCAGAAGCCGGCGGCACCGGCGACCATGCGACCGACCTGGCCGAGGGCTTCTGCCTGGCCTGCAGCACCACCCGCACCATCCCCGACCTCTCGGTCGAAGGCAACGACGTGCTGTGGCGCAAGCTCGAGGTGGCCAAGCGGCGCCTGGTCTCGCAGCTGCTGGCCCTCGGGCTGCCGGTGCACACGCGCTTCTCCGACCCCGTGCACGGCATGACCTTCGACTTCTTGAGCAGCGTGCCCGGCCAGCACCATGTGATGACGGGGCACCAGAACGGCGTCGTGACACTCAACGCCGAGGAGGCCGAGGACGCGGTGCGCGAGCGCATCCGCGCCGAGATGCGCGAGCCCTACCGCACGCTGGTGGGCCATTTCCGCCATGAGATCGGCCACTTCTACTGGGACATCCTCATCCAGGGCTCGCCCTGGCTCGAGGGCTTCCACCAGCTCTTCGGCGACGAGACGATCGACTACGCCGGCGCGCTCAAGAGCCACTACGAGAACGGCCCGCCGCCCGACTGGGCCCTGCGCTACGTCACCAGCTACGCGAGCACGCACCCGTGGGAGGACTGGGCCGAGACCTGGGCCCACTACCTGCACATGGCCGACACCGCGGACACGGCGCTGAGCTTCGGCATCGATGCCGCGAACGTCGAACTCACCAACGACCTGTTCGAACCGGCCGACCTGTGGCAGCCCGACCATCCGGAGGCGTCGAAATTCCTCGACTTCCTCAACGGCTGGGTGCGCCTGACCAACGTGCTGAACGAACTCTCGCGCAGCATGGGCCAGCCCGACTTCTATCCCTTCGTGCTGCCGCGTGCCGCGGTGGGCAAGCTGCAGTTCATCCACCAGGTGGTGACGCAGCAGCGGGAAGGCCCGCAGGAAACGCCGCCCGCGCCCGCCGAGCCGCCCAAGGCCGACGAAGCCCCGGACGCCCAGGCGCCGGCCGCATCGACCGACGATGCCGGCGCGCCGCCGCAGGAAGGGGCGCTGTCGCCGCTCGCCGCCTGAGTCGCGCCGGCGCGCGCCTCAACCCGGCGTGAAGTCGGCCAGCCGACGCGGCACCGGCGTGTTGCGCAAGGTGGCGTACACCGGCAGGCCGGCCTCGTAGGCGGGGTAGTCCTCGCCCTCGATGAGCGGGCGCAGGTAGCGCTTCGCGGCGTCGGTGATGCCGTACCCGTCCTCGGTGATGAAGTCGCGCGGCATCTTGCGTTCGGCGTTCGCCACCTGGGCCAGCGGCGCGGTGCCGATGCGCCATGCGTAGGGCAGGTCGGCCGTGCGCTCGATCGTGGGCATCACGGCGTTCTCGCCGTCCAGCGCCAGTTCGACGGCGCGGCGTCCCACGGCATAGGCCTGCTCGACGTCGGTGCGCGACGCGATGTGACGCGCCGCGCGCTGCAGGTAGTCGGCCACCGCCCAATGGAATTTGTGGCCCAGCGCCTCTTTCACCATCTGGGCCACCACCGGTGCGGCGCCGCCGAGCTGCGCGTGGCCGAAGGCGTCGCGCACGCCCTGCTCGGCCAGGAAGCGGCCGTCGGGATGGTGGCAGCCTTCCGACACGACCACCGTGCAGTAGCCATGCGCCTTGACCCGTGCATCGACGCGCGCAAGGAAGCGCTCGCGGTCGAAGTCGATCTCCGGGAACAGCACCACGACGGGAATGCCGTGGTCGGCCACGAGGCCGCCCGCTGCGGCGATCCAGCCCGCATGCCGCCCCATCACCTCGAGCACGAAGACCTTGGTCGAGGTCGCTGCCATCGACCTCACGTCGAACGAAGCCTCCAGCGTCGACACCGCGATGTACTTGGCCACCGAACCGAAGCCCGGGCAGCAGTCGGTCAGCGGCAGGTCGTTGTCGATGGTCTTGGGCACGTGGATGGCCGCGAGCGGGTAGCCCATCGATTCGGAGAGCTGGCTGATCTTGAAGCAGGTGTCGGCCGAGTCGCCGCCGCCGTTGTAGAAGAAGTAGCCGATGCCGTGGGCGCGGAACACCTCGATCAGCCGCTCGTACTCGCGCCGGCTCTTCTCCAGCGACTTGAGCTTGTAGCGGCAGGAGCCGAAGGCGCCCGCCGGCGTGAAGCGCAGCGCGGCGATCGCCTCGGCCGGCTCGTCGGCCGTGTCGATCAGGTCCTCGGTCAGCGCGCCCAGGATGCCGTTGCGCCCGGCGTACACGGTGCCGATGCGCCCCGGGTGGCGCCGCGCCGTCTCGATCACGCCGCAGGCCGAGGCGTTGATCACCGAGGTCACGCCGCCGGACTGGGCGTAGAAGGCATTGGTCTTGGAAGCGGTCATGGAAGGGCGTGGTCCAGTGAGGGCGCCGCGGCGCCGGCGCAGCGGGCGCAGATGCAGGCGCGCCCGCGCGCGGCCTCGGGCACCGCGTCGCGCAACGCGGGCGGAAATTCGGCCGTCATGCACCAGCAGGGCGGCTGGGGCCGCCCGGTAGCACGTGCGAGTTCTTCGGCGCAACCGTTGCCCTGGCCGCACAGCGGGCAGCGCGAGGGGTCGATGGCGATGGCTGCGGCGAGAGCTTCGGCGGGCATGGCCCCATTCTGCGGCCCGTCGGCCGCGAGGCCAAATCGGGCCGACGTGCCCGCCGGTCGAGCGCGAGCGCTCAAGCTGTGACCCGCAACGCGCCGCTCACCGACCCGGGAACACCGGTGCGCGCTTGCCCAGGAAGGCCGCCACGCCCTCGTTGAAAGCCGCTCCGCCGACGAGCCGGCGCTGGCGCTCGCTCTCGTAGTGCAACTGCTCGTCGAGCGTGTGGCGCTCCGACTGCGCGAAGGCCGCGCGCGCCTCGGTCACCGCATGGGACGGCAGCGCGGCCAGCTTGCGCGCAGTGCGGTGCGCCTCGAGCGTGAGCATGTCGTCGGGCACCGCGGCCCAGATCAGGCCCCACTGCGCGGCGCGCTCGGCATCGAGCTTCTCGTCCAGCAGTGCCAGGCCCATCGCGCGGGCCGGCCCGACCAGGCGCGGCACGAACCAGGTGCAGCCCAGGTCGGGGACGATGCCCAGCTTGGGCAGGAATGGCAGGTAGAAGTACGCGCTGCGTGCTGCCACCACCACGTCGGCCGCCAGCGCCAGGCCCACGCCGGCGCCGGCCGCGGGGCCGTTGACGGCGCTGACCACCGGCACCGGCATCGCCCGGATCGTGCTGATGAGCGGGTTGCTCAGGGATTGCATCCACTCGGCCGTCTCGTCGCCCAGCGTGCTGCCCGCGGCGGGCTCGCGCATCGCGCTCAGGTCGGCGCCCACGCAGAAGGCCTTGCCGGCGCCGGTGATGACCACCGCGCGAACGGCGCGATCGTCGGCGGCGCGTGCCAGGGCATCGCGCAGGGCTTCCTGCAGCGGCTTGGCGATCGGGTTGAGCTTGGCGGGAAGGTTGAGCGTAAGGGTGGCGACGGCGTCGTCCACCTCGTAGAGCACAGGGTTCATGGGGCGTTCCGGCAGCAGGGCGAGGCGTCGATCGTTCGCCGCCGCCGGCCCCAGGGTCAAGCCGGGGACAACCCGTGCGGCGCGAGTCGCGCACGCGACCGGGCTGCGGCCGGCGCATCGGCGCTGCCGGGTGGCCAGGCGGCGGGGCGCGCGTGCGTCACCGCGATCGACGAGGGCCCCAGTGCCGACACCAGCGCGCGGCGGTGCGTGTCGCCCACGTAGCGCTGGCCGGGCTCGAGCACGATGTCGCGCGGGTCATGGTCCAGCGTCACCCACAGCGTGCCGCTGCGGCATTCGATGCCGATGCCGGCGGCATCGGGCAGGGTCAGGACGGTGCGGGCCGGCAGGTCCATCTGGAAGCTGGCGGCAGAAGCGGTGCGGGCCATGAGCGGTTCCTTGGTATTCATCGATGGAATGAATATAGTGACGCGCTCCTGCCTGTGGGGCGGTCCTTGGGAACTCGTTGCATGCATCCAGAGAATGCGAAAGCCGCTTCGCGCCCGGCCGTCGAACTGCCGCCGCTGGATCTGCTGCGCAGCTTCGAGGCCGCCGCGCGCACGCTGAGCTTCACGCGGGCCGCCGACGAACTGGCCCTCACCCAGTCGGCCGTGAGCCGCCAGATCCAGCAGCTCGAAGCGAGCCTGGGCGTGCTGCTGTTCGAACGCCGCCATCGCGCGCTCGCGCTGACCGAAGCGGGCCTGGTCATGCAGCGGGCCGTGAGCGACAGCCTGGAGCGCCTGCGCGACGCCACCGCACGCGTGCGTGCCGCACCTGCGGCCCGACAGGTGGCGCTGACCTGCACGCCCGGCTTCGCGTCGCTGTGGCTCATTCCGAGGCTCACGCGCTTCACGGCCGCGCACCCGCAGGTGGATGTGCGGGTGTCCGCCACACTCGACGTGCTGGACCTGGAACGCGCGCGGCTCGACCTGGCCGTGCGCTTCGTGCGCATCGAGCAGGGCCTGGCGCTCGGCACCGGCCCCGCCCTGTTCGAGGAGGCCGTGATGCCGCTGTGCGCGCCCGTGGTGGCACAAGCGCTGCGCAGGCCGGCCGACCTGGCCGGCCAGGCGCTGCTCACCATCGACAACCACAAGCACGGCGAGGCCGCGACCATCGACTGGGAGCCGTGGCTACGGCTCATGGGGCTGGGCGAGCTGCACATGAAGAGCACGCTGCGCTTCTCGCACTACACCGACGCCGTGGCCGCCGCGGTGGCGGGACAGGGCGTGGTGATCGGCCGGCTGCCGCTGCTGCGCGACCTGGTGCGCGATGGCCGGCTGGTCTCTCCCTTCGGCGATGGGGCGGTGTCGCAGCGCGGTCAGTTCGTCGAGCTGTCGCGCCGCGGCCAGCGCAATGCGGATGCGCTCGACTTCGTGCGCTGGCTGCGCGCCGAAGCCGAGCAGGCCCGCTAGGGGCCCGGGTGCTGCGGATCAGCCCGGCAGCAGCACCTTGTTGACGACGTGGATCACGCCGTTGGACTGGTAGACGTCGGCCGTGGTCACCGTCGCGGTGCCGCCCTTGGCGTCGGTGATCATCACCATCGAACCGTTGGTCGTGGCGGTGAGCGTGCCGCCGCTGGCCGTCTTGAGCATCGCGCGGCCGCCGCCCTGGGCGATCAGGCCCATGAGCGCCTTCGCGTCGAGCTTGCCGGGCACCACGTGGTAGGTCAGCACCGTGGTCAGCGTGCCCTTGTTCTCGGGCTTGAGCAGCGTGTCGACCGTGCCGGCCGGCAGGGCCGCGAAGGCCGCGTTGGTGGGCGCGAACACGGTGAACGGGCCGGGGCCCTTCAGGGTGTCGACCAGGCCCGCCGCCTTCACTGCGGCCACCAGGGTGGTGTGGTCCTTGGAGTTGACGGCGTTGTCGATGATGTCCTTGGTCGGGTACATCGGCGCACCGCCGACCATCGGGTTGCTCATGCCGCCGCTGCCCTGCATGCCCATGCCGCCGGCACAGGCGCCCAGCAGCACCGACAGGCTCAGTGCGAGCGCGAGTTTCTTCTTCATGGAGTTCTCCTTTTGCGTGAGTTCAACCTGCGGAATCCGCCGTCAGTTCGGAGGCGCCGTGGGGCGCTTGATGCCCATACGGCCCTCGGCATGCAGCGGATTCAGCGTGCGCTCAAAAAAGCGAAAAGAAGAAGTGGCGCGGAAGGCTCAGTGCGCGGACGGCGTGCGCATGAAGGGGAAGCGGCGCTCGGCCGCTTCGGTCTCGGGCATGACATAGACCACGCCGTGCGTGCTGCCCAGCGCAGGCTTGACCTGGCCGTCATAGAACGCCGCCGGCACGTTGATGCAGCCGTAGGAGATGCGGTTGTCGGCGATGGTGGGGCTCGCCAGCCGCTCGAGCCGCCGGTCGGCCTTGTTGGCCGTGCGCACCCGGTGCATCGACACCGCGGCGTCGTAGTCCACCCAGACGATGTCTTCGCCGCTCGCGTTCACGCCGGGCTCCGAGGCGAAGCGGCCCGCGGGCGTGGTGCGCTCGTGCGGCCGGATCTGCGCCATCGGCCGTTCGCCGATGCCGGGCACCGAGTCGTCGCCTTTGGCCAGGCCCAGCAGCACGGGCGAACTGCCGCGCAGCGTCCCGTCGCCGCCGAACACGTGGACGCGTGCACGCTTCTTGTCGACCACGGCGAAGGCGTGGCCGCGGTTGTCTTGGGTCGCGACCGCACGCTGGGCGAGCTGCATGACCTCGGGTGCTGGCGCCTCGGCCGCCGGACTGCTGCGGGCATGCGCTGGCGCCACCGCCAGGACAGCGGCAAACGCCACGGCAGAGGCCGGGCTACCAAGGGCTCGCAGGAAGTTCGGCGAAGGGCAGGGCATGCAGGCTCCGGCAGATCGGTTCTTGAATGACGCGGGGCCGCGCCACGCCCCGACGCCCGCAGGCGTCGGGCCGCAGCACGGCCCCGGGTCCTTGCGCGTCAGTTGCGGTCGGCGCGTGCCGGGCGCATCGGCGCGGTGGCCGGTGCGCTGGGCTGCGGGCTCATCGTGGCGGCGGGCGCCGGCGCGCTGTTGGCGCCCATGCTGCCGCTCGGGTTCTGCGGCATGGTGCCCGTGGTGCCCATCGGGCCGCCCGCGGGGCTCTGTTGGCCCGCGGCCGTCGCGGGGTTGGGCGACGTCGTGGTGGGCGGGTTGCCCTGGGCGATGGCGATGCTCGCGGTGGCGCCGAAGGCGAGGGCGACACCGAGGGTGGCGAGGGTGGTCTTCATGTGGAGGCTCCTTGGGTGATGAATATGAAATGCGAGAGGCTGTCGGCCGGCGGTCCGGCCCCGGCGCCCTGCCGTCGTTCACGCTCCGGCAGATGGCGGACCTGCAGGGAGCGCGGCATCACGCCAGCGCGAGCCTTCAAGCTAACGGTCCCAGGATGGCCCCGGGTCGGCACCGCGCCCCCACGGCTGTAGGAGTCACGCTCCGGGCCGGGAAGGCGTGGCCCGGCACGGCGTGATCTGCCTCCCTACAATTCCCGCAGATCGAACGTGACGAGGAGGAAGGGCCCACCATGCGATCCGTAGCGCTACTCCTGGCCAGCGTGCTGTCGGGCACATGGGCAGGCGCGCAATCTCCATCCAACTGGTTCACCGTCACGGGCGACCCCGAGCGTGCCGAGATCGACACCGTGCAGGTCGATCCCGTGGCCGTGGGACGGGACGCCGACGGCAAGACAATGAACATCCGCGTGAGCCGGGCGGCGCTGCGTCACAACTGGGACGGCGTGCCCTATCGTTCCTACGACGCGCAGGTGGTGTTCCGCTGCGCCGAGCGCCGGGCCGAGTACCGCGCCGTCACCTACTACATGGCGCCGCTGTGGCGCGGCGACCCGCACCTGAGCGTCGATTACAGCGAGCGGCCGCAGCCGATGCTCTTCAGGGACACCCAGCCCAATCCCACGCAGCGCATCGTGCGCGCCGCCTGCGGCGCCTGAGCGAGCGGCGCCCGACGCAAAAAAAACGGCACCCGAAAGTGCCGTCGTCGTGCAGGGGCTGGCGGCTCAGGCGCCGGCCTTCACCTTCAGCCGCCACGCATGCAGCAGCGGCTCGGTGTAGCCGCTGGGCTGCTCGACGCCCTTGAACACGAGGTCCTGTGCGGCCTGGTAGGCAGCGCTGGTCGTGAAGTTGCCGGCCATCTTGCGGTACAGCGGGTCGCCCGCATTCTGCTGGTCGACCACGGCAGCCATGCGTTCGAAGGTGGCATTGACCTGCTCCTTGGTGACGACGCCGTGCAGCAGCCAGTTGGCGATGTGCTGGCTGCTGATGCGCAGCGTGGCGCGGTCTTCCATCAGGCCGACGTCGTGGATGTCGGGCACCTTGGAGCAGCCCACGCCCTGGTCGATCCAGCGCACCACGTAGCCCAGGATGCCCTGCACGTTGTTGTCGAGCTCCTGCTGCTTCTCGGCGTCGGTCCAGTTGGGCGTCGCGGTGATCGGCACCTGCAGCAGGTCGTTGAGGATGGCGTCGCGCTCGGCTTCGGCGTCGATCTTCTCCAGTTCCTTCTGCACGTCGGCCACGTTCACCTGGTGGTAGTGCAGCGCATGCAGCGTGGCCGCGGTGGGCGAGGGCACCCAGGCGGTGTTGGCGCCGGCCTTGGGATGGGCGATCTTCTGCTTGAGCATGTCGGCCATCAGGTCGGGCATGGCCCACATGCCCTTGCCGATCTGCGCCTTGCCGCGCAGGCCGCAGTTCAGGCCCGTGAGCACGTTGTTGCGCTCGTAGGCCGCGATCCACTTCGTGCCCTTGATGTCGCCCTTGCGCAGCATCGGGCCGCCCTGCATGGCGGTGTGCATCTCGTCGCCGGTGCGGTCCAGGAAGCCGGTGTTGATGAAGGCCACGCGCGCCGGCGCCGCGGCAATGCAGGCCTGCAGGTTCACGCTGGTGCGGCGCTCTTCGTCCATGATGCCCAGCTTGACGGTGTTGGCTGGCAGGCCCAGCAGCTGTTCGACGCGGCCGAACAGCTCGTTGGCAAAGGCGACCTCGGCCGGACCGTGCATCTTGGGCTTGACGATGTAGATGCTGCCGGTGCGCGAGTTGCGCAGCCCGTTCGCGCCCTTGCCAGCGAGGTCGTAGGTCGCAATGGCCGTGGTGATGACCGCGTCCATGATGCCCTCGGGGATCTCCTTGCCACCTTCCCAGAGGATCGCCGGGTTGGTCATCAGGTGCCCCACGTTGCGCACGAACATGAGCGAGCGGCCGTGCAGCTTGACTTCGCCCTGGCCGTCGGGCGCGGTGTACACGCGGTCGGCGTTCAGGCGGCGCGTGAAGGTCTTGCCGCCCTTGGCCACGTCCTCGGTCAGGGTGCCGAGCTGGATGCCGAGCCAGTTGCTGTAGGCGAGCACCTTGTCCTGCGCATCGACCACCGCCACCGAGTCTTCCAGGTCGAGGATGGTCGAGAGCGCCGATTCGAGGACCACGTCGCTCACGCCGGCCGGGTCGGTCTTGCCGATGGGCGTGCTGCGATCGATCTGGATGTCGAGGTGGATGCCGTTGTGCTTGAGCAGGACGGACGAGGGGCTGGCCGCATCGCCCTGGTAGCCGACGAAGGCAGCCGGGTCCTGCAGGTGGGTGGCGCTGCTGTGCAGCTGCACCACCAGCCGGCCGTCCTTGACGCTGTAGCCGGTCGCGTCCTTGTGCGAGCCGTTGGCCAGCGGCGCGGCCTGGTCGAGCACTTCGCGCGCGAAGGCGATCACCTTGGCGCCGCGGATCGGGTTGTAGCCCTTGCCCTTCTCGGCCCCGCCTTCTTCGGAGATCGCATCGGTGCCGTAGAGCGCGTCGTACAGCGAGCCCCAGCGCGCGTTGGCGGCATTGAGCGCATAGCGGGCGTTGAGGATCGGCACCACCAGCTGCGGGCCGGCCTGCAGCGCGAGCTCGGCGTCGACGTTGGCGGTGGTGGCCTTCACACCCTTCGGTTGCGGCAGCAGGTAGCCGATCTTCTCCAGGAAGGCGCGGTACGCCGTCATGTCGGAAGGATTGGAAGGATCACCTGCGGTGATGGGGCCGGGGTGCGCCTTGTGCCAGGCGTCCATCTCCGACTGGATGCGGTCGCGCTCGGCCAGCAGGGCGGCGTTCTTGGGCGCGAGCTCGTGGACGATGGCGTCGAAGCCCTTCCAGAAGGCCTCGCTCGACACGCCGGTGCCGGGGAGCACCTGGTCTTCGAGGAAGCGGTACAGCTCGGTGGCCACCTGGAGGCGCTGGGTCGTGGTGCGTTCGGTCATGCGTGTTCTCGGCGTGCGGCGGAGCCGCGAAAGGGTTGCACGGGGCGGGGCGGTCGGCGAGGTCGCAAGCATGCGGCCGACGCTCGACCCACACTGTATTAGAGACGAGCCAGAGGATTAATCTGCGGGCAAGGCGATGATTCGTGACAAAAACAAGGGTAATGGCGGCGCTTCGCCGCGCAGAGGCCGGTTGGCTGACGGTGTTGTCACACCGCCTGCGTACGATGGTGCGATGACTCTGCACATCGGCATCGTGGGCTGTTCGGCCGAAGGCGCGGCGCTGTGTTACCGCACGATCTGTGCCGAAGGCGCCGCGCTGCTGGGGCCGCATGCGCACCCGGAGGTGTCGATGCACACGCCCTCGCTGGCCGAGTACGTCGACTGCCTGGAGCGCGGCGACCTCGAGGGCGTGGGTGAGCTGATGCTCGGCTCGGCCCGCAAGCTGGCCGACGTCGGCGCAGACTTCCTCGTCTGTCCCGACAACACCATCCACCAGGCCTTCGACTTCGTCGCCGCACGCTCGCCGCGCCCGTGGCTGCACATCGCCGAGGTGGTCGCCGACGAGGCGGTGCGGCGCGGCTTCACGCGGATCGGCATCACCGGCACACGCTGGCTGACAGACAGCGAGGTGTATCCCGCGGCCTTCGCCGAGCGCGAGCTGGGCTACATGCGCCCGAGCGAGGCCGAGCGCGACGAGATTCAGCACGTGATCATGGACGAGCTGGTGCCGGGCATCCGCAGCGCCGGGGCGGTGGCCTGCTTCCAGCGTGTCTTCGCCCGCATGAAGGACGAAGGCTGCGACGCGGTCGTGCTGGGCTGCACCGAGATCCCCCTGGTGATGAGCGATGCCAACTCGCCCTTGCCGACACTGGATTCGACCCGCCTGCTGGCGCGTGCGGCGCTGCGGCGCGCGGTTCAGGCGGGCTGATCCGCAGCCGCCAGCGCGGCGTCGATCCAGCGGCCGATCTCGACGGCGGTGGCCGGTGCCGGCGTGAAGAGCAGACGAAACAGCAGGGGCGCCACCAGCGTGTCCATCAGGCGCTCGACCGGCGGCGCCGGCTTGCCGCGCGCCTGCGCACGCTCGAGCAGCACGCCGATCTGCGTCGCGACGAAGCTCGCGCAGCGGCACGAGGGGCGGTCGTCGGGCGACTGCGCGCCCAGCACGTCGCGCATCATCCCGCGCCCCGGCTGCGAGGACATCTCCTCGTTGTACTGCTCGGCCCAGGCCAGCAGGTCGCCGCGCAGCGAGCCGGTGTCGGCCGGCTCGCCTTCGGGCCGCATGCGTTCGACCGACACGTCGGCCAGCAGCTCGGCCAGGTCGCCCCACCGGCGGTAGATGGTGGAGGGCGTGACACCCGCCCGCGCGGCGATCATCGGCACGGTGATCGCCTCGCGCCCATGCTCGGCCGCTAGCTCGCGCGTCGCCCGGTGCACCGCTTCCTGCACGCGCGCGCTGCGACCGCCGGGGCGGGGGGCAGTGCGGGGCGCGATCGTCGGCGTGGCCATGGGGCCGATGCTAACGCAAAGAATTTGCTTTAGCGATGAAGCAGGCGCACAATGCGCAAACGCAAAGTCTTTGCGTTAAAGGATTCGAGGATGTCTGCCCCTGCCCTGGCCACGCCGGCCGCCGCCACGCCGCGCCGCCTGCCACCGCGGGCCGCCTTCGCGCTGATCGTGACGCTGGTGATCACCTTCCTCGCCGCATCGAGCGCGCCTTCGCCGCTGTACGCGCTGTACCGCGAGGCCTGGGGCTTCTCGGCGCTGGTGCTCACCGTGATCTTCTCCAGCTATGCCTTCGCGCTGCTGGCAGCGTTGCTGGTCTTTGGCGCGCTGTCCGACCACCTCGGCCGGCGCGCGGTGATCCTGGCGGCGCTGGTGCTGGAGATCGGCGCCATCGTGCTGTTCTGGCAGGCGGGTTCGGTGGGGTGGCTGATCGCCGCCCGGGTGCTGCAGGGCATCGCCACCGGCATGGCGACCAGCGTGCTGAGCGCGACCCTGCTCGACCTGAACCCAACGCGCGGCGCCCTGTTCAACGGCCTGTCGCCCATGATCGGCATGGCGGCGGGCGCGCTGGGGGCCAGCGTGCTGGTGCAGTTCGCGCCCCACCCGATGCACCTCGTCTACGAAGTCCTTCTCGCCGCGCTGGTGCTCCAGGCGTTGCTCGCGCTGCGCCTGCCCGAGACCGTGACGCGCCGCCCCGGCGCCTGGGCCTCGATGGTGCCGCGCGCGCACGTGCCGCCGGCCGCACGCGCGCTGGTGCTGCGGCTCATGCCGCTCAACACGGCGGGCTGGGCGCTGGGCGGCTTCTACCTGTCGCTGGGGCCCACGTTGACACGGCTCGTCACCGGCCGGGCCACGCCGCTGGCGGGGGGTGTGCTCATCGCCACGCTGGTGCTCACCGGCGCCGTCGCGATCTACGTGGTGCGCCAGCGCCCCGCGCGGCGCGTGCTCCGCGCCAGCGCCGCGCTGCTGGGCCTGGGCCTGGCGATCACGCTCTGGGGCGTGCACGCACAGCAGGCCGCGGCCTTCTTCGGCGGCACGGTGGTCGCGGGCCTGGGCTTCGGCGCAAGCTTCAACGCGGCCGTGCGCACCCTGGTGCCCGCCGCGACGCCGCACGAGCGCGCCGGCCTCATGTCCAGCTTCTTCGTGCTGAGCTACCTGGCCTTCAGCGTTCCGGCCATCCTGGCCGGCCTGGCCGTGGGCACGTTCGGGCTGCATGCGACCACCCTGGGCTATGGCCTCGTGCTGCTGGCGCTGGCAGTGCTGGCCTGGGTCACGGCGCGCGAGCGGGCCTGAATCCGCGAGTCAGCCCACCTTGCCACGCAGTTGTTCCGCGGCGCGCTGCACGGCGGCGAGGTAGGCCGGGTCGTGGCGGTGCGTCGGCATCGTGAGCGTGACCGCGCCCGCGATGGCCCCCTGGGCGTCGAACACCGGCGCCGAGATGCCGGCCACGTCGGCCAACCGGTCGCCCACCGCGCTGTACGCGCCGGCCTTGCGGATCGCGGCATACAGCGCCTTGTCGCGCGGGGTGGCGCGGGCCTGGCAGTCCGCGTCCCAGGCCGACAGGACGCGCCCGCCCGTGCCCGCCGACAGCGGCAGCACGTCGCCGGCCTGGATGTGGTCGCGCACCGGGTGCGGCGAATCGACGCGGTACAGGCACACCCGCACCGCCTCCGCGCCCTGGCCCTGCTTGACGTGGTAGGCCGCACTCTCGCCGGTCGCGCGCACCAGCGCCTGCAGAACCGGCATCACCACTTCGTCGAGCGAGAACGCCGCGGCATACACGGCATGCAGTCGTGCGATCTCGGCGCCGAGCGCATAGCGGCCGTCGGCCCGGCGCTGCAGCAGGCCCGCATGCTCCAGCGACGCCAGCAGGCGCAACGCGGTGCTCTTGTACAGCTGCGTGCGCAGCGCCAGCTCGGCCAGGCCGAGCGCATCGTCTCCCTCGCGGAACACGGCCAGCAGGCTCAGTGCGCGGTCGACCGCGGCAGCGCCGCCCGGCGCGGCAGCGGCGGTGGCCAGGGACTCGGTGCGGGCTTTGCGGGGCATCGGACGTGAATTTGACAGTCGTGGGGGCGTCGGGTGTAATTCTGTCTTTCAAAATGATGTTCTGCAAGATAGAACGATGACATCTGTGGATTCCCACCAGCAGGCTGCGGTCCTGATCAGCGAGGTCGGCCCGCGCGACGGCCTGCAATCGGTCGATGCCACCATGCCCACTGCCGACAAGCTGCGCTGGATCGACGCGCTGCATGCGGCCGGCCTGGGCGAGATCGAGGTCGCCTCCTTCGTCCCTGCCAGGCTGCTGCCGCAGATGGCCGACGCGGCCGAGGTGGTGCGTCACGCCACCATGCTGCCCGGCCTCACGGTGATGGCGCTGGTGCCCAACCGGCGCGGCGCCGAGGCCGCGCTGGCGGCTGGCGCCCACAAGCTCACGATGCCGGTGTCGGCCAGCCGCGCTCATTCGCTGGCCAACGTGCGCCGGACGCCCGAGGAGATGGTCGAGGAGGTGCGCGCCATCGCCGCGCTGCGCGACGGGCACGCGCCCGAGGTGCGGCTGGAGGCCGGCATCTCCACCGCCTTCGGCTGCACGCTGCAGGGCCGGGTCGACGAGGACGAGGTCATCCGGCTGGCTGTCCAGTGCGCCGAGGCCGGCGCGCAGGAGGTCGGGCTGTCCGACACCGTCGGCTATGCCAACCCGGCCCAGGTGCGCCGCCTGTTCCGTCGCCTGCGCAGCGAACTGGGCGAGCGCGCGGGCGCCGCCCACATGCACAACACGCGCGGCCTCGGCCTGGCCAACTGCCTGGCCGCTTTCGAGGAAGGTGTGACCACCTTCGATGCCTCGCTCGGCGGCCTGGGTGGCTGTCCCTACGCGCCCGGCGCCTCGGGCAACGTGGTCACCGAGGACCTGGTCTTCATGTTCGAGTCCATGGGCGTGCCCACCGGCATCGACCTGGAAGCACTCATCGCCGCGCGCGGCCCGCTGATGCAGGGCCTGCCCGGCGAACCGGTCTACGGCATGACGCCCGAGGCCGGGCTGCCCAAGGGCTTCGCGCCGACGGCCCATTGAGCCGCGGCACCTGCGGGCAGCCGAACGCGGAGGGCGCAAAGATTCCGCAGAAGTCGCAAAAGAAACCAGAAAACCTTTTTTGGGTTTCCTTTCTGCGCCCTTTGCGAAACCTTCGCGCCCTCTGCGTTCGGCTGTCCGATCCCGATCCCATTCCCCCATCAACCCCATTGCTCCATGACCCGCAAGCTCCCGTACACCGGCATCCGCGTCGTCGAATTCACCCACATGGTCATGGGCCCGACCTGCGGCCTGCTGCTGGGCGACCTGGGCGCCGAGGTCATCAAGGTCGAACCCGTGGAAGGCGACGCGACCCGGCGCCTGCTCGGTTCGGGGGCGGGCTTCTTCCCCACCTTCAACCGCAACAAGAAGAGCATCGCGCTCGACCTCAAGCGCCCCGAGGGCGTGGAGGCCGCGCGCAGGCTGGTCGCCGGCGCCGACATCGTGAGCGAGAACTTCAAGCCCGGCACGATGAAGAAGCTGGGCCTGGATTACGCCGCGCTCAAGGCCATCAACCCGAGGCTCATCTACGTGAGCCACAAGGGCTTCCTGCCCGGCCCCTACGACCACCGCACGGCGCTCGACGAGGTCGTGCAGATGATGGGCGGCCTGGCCTACATGACGGGCCGCGCCGGCGACCCGCTGCGCGCGGGCACCAGCGTCAACGACATCATGGGCGGCATGTTCGGCGCCATCGGCGCCATGGCCGCGCTTCGCCAGCGCGAGATCACGGGCGAGGGCTGCGAGGTGCAGTCGGCCCTGTTCGAGAACAACATCTTCCTCGTCGCGCAGCACATGATGCAGTTCGCTGCGACGGGCAAGGCCGCCGACCCGATGCCCAGCCGCATCTCGGCCTGGGGCATCTACGACGTCTTCACGGTGAAGGACGGCGAGCAGATCTTCCTGGCGGTGGTGAGCGACCGGCAGTGGCAGGTGTTCTGCAAGGCGTTCGGCCTGCAGGAGATGCTGGCCGACCCGCGCCTGACGACCAACAACGACCGCGTGCGCGCGCGCGAATGGATGATGCCGATGCTGCGCTCGCACCTCGCGGCCCATGCGGCGGCCGAGCTGGCGGCCGTGTTCGAGCGCCACGAGCTGCCCTTCGCGCCCATCACCCGGCCGCAGGAGCTCTTCGACGACCCGCACCTCAATGCGAGCGGCGGCCTCGCGCCGGTGCGCATGAACGACGGCAGCGAGTCGAAGGTGCCGCTGCTGCCCTTCACCCTCGGCGGCGCGCGCCTGGGCATCCGCCAGCAGCCGCCGTTGCTGGGCGAGCACACCGCCGAACTGCTGCGCGCGGCCGGCTACAGCGACGCGCAGGTCGAGGCGATGCTCGCGGCAGGCGCCGCTGCCGCCGCCACCTGAGCGCCAAGGCGGCGCAGCCCACGGCGCCTCAGGTGTCGATGCGGATGTTGTTCGCCTTGGCGATGCGGCTCCACTTGTCGTACTCGCTGCGCGAGATGCGCGCGAACTCCTCGACCGAGTTGCCCACCGGCTGCAGGCCCAGCTCGACCAGCTTGCCGCGCACCTCGGGCAGCTGCAGCACCTTGACGATCTCGGCGTTGAAGCGCGCCACGATCTCCCTGGGCGTGGCCGCCGGCACGTAGAAGCCCTGCCAGCCGTCGCCGTCGTAACCGGGCAGCAGCTCGGCCACGGCCGGCGTGTCGGGCAGCGCAGCGCTGCGCTTCGGGCTGGTGATGGCCAGCGCACGCAGCTTGCCGCTCTTGACCAGCGGGATCGCCGTCGTCGCGGGCTCGAAGCACAGCGGCACCTGGCCCGCCATGACGTCGGTGAGCGGGCTGCCCTTGTAGGGGATGTGCACCATCTTCACGCCGGCCATGTTGTTCATCATCTCCATGACGACGTGCGGGCCCGAGCCCACGCCCAGCGAGCCGTACTCCACCGCGCCGGGGTTCGCCTTGGCGCGTCCCAGCAGGTCCTTGAGGCTCTTGTCGGGTTGCTGCAGGCCGGTCACCAGCACATAAGGCACCAGCGCCACCTGCGTCACGGGCGCGAAGTCGCGAAACGTGTCGTAGGGCAGCCGCGTGTAGACGTTCGGGTTGATGCCCATGATCGAATTCACCGTCATGAACAGCGTGTAGCCGTCGCCCGGGCTCTTGGCCGCGACCTCGGCGCCGATGATGCCGGAGGCGCCGGCGCGGTTGTCGATCACCAGCGGCTGGCCGAGCGCGCGGCCCAGCGGCTCGCTGACGATGCGCGCCACCACATCGGGCGAGACGCCGGCGGCGAAGGGAACCACCAGCCGGATGGGCTTCTCGGGCCACTTGCCCTGTGCGCGGGCAGCGGCGAAGGCGGTCGGCGCGAGGGCCGCGGCGGCCAGGCGCGCGAGGGCCTGGCGGCGATGGAGTGGGGGCATGGTCGTGTCTCCGTCAAGATGTTCTGTGAAAGCTCAGTGGGCCAGCCAGACGCGCATGGCGTCGATGAGCGGCCCGGGGGCGACGATGTGCGGGTAGTGCCCGCCGGTGGGCAGTCGCACTGCATGCGCATCGGGGTAGCGCGCCCGCACGCGCTCGCGCACGGCCGGGCCCAGCGTCGGATCGTCGGCGCAGTCGCTGACGACCAGGCGTGCCGCGCGGACCGGCGGCAGGGCGGGTGCGCGCGCCACCTGCCGCAGCCGCCCGTGCAGTTGCGCGGCCGGCAGCGTGTGGTGCAGCAGGTGCAGCTGCACGGCGCGCAGCGGGTCGTCGGGCCGGGCCGAGAGCGCCGCGTCCCAGCGGGCGAGCACCTCGTCGCTGGTCGCGTCCGCGAGCCAGGCCGCGTCAAAAAGCGGCGAGGCCGCCACGTCGGTGCCGTCGACGAAGGTGTTGCCCAGCCAAAGCGCAGTGACGCACGCTGGATGGCGCTGGGCGAAGGCCTGTGCCCACCACGCGCCGTACGACGAGCCCCAGACCGCGCAAGGCCCGACGCCCAGCGAGCGCAGCAGCGCCGCTAGCCCGTCGGCCAACGCCACCGCATCGCAGCCGCCGGGGTAGGTCACGGCAATGACGCGGTGTTCGGCATCAAAGGCCTCGGCCATCCGCCAGGCACTGCTGGCGTCGCCAAGCGCGCCCGGCAGCAGGACGAGCGGCGGCGCGTCGCGGCGGTTGTCGACGAAGCGCCAGACCGCCGGCGACCCGTCGGTGAAGCGGTGCCATTCGCGCTCGCGCGACCAGTCCGCCAGCGCGGGCGAGGCAGGGTGGGTGCTCATTGAATAACCTCCGCGCTACGCGCTGCGGTGCGAGCCCCCTTCGGGGCGGCCGGGCGGGTGCTCATGCGGCGAGGTAGCCTTCCTCGCGCAGCGTCTTCTTGGCCTCGTCGGTGAAGTCGGCCTCGGGCGCGTTGCCGCTGATCACGAACATGAGGAAGTGGGTGCGGTCGGCCTCGTCGTGCGTGATGTTCTCGAACCGGCGGTTCACGCCCGGCGGGAACGAGCACACGTCCCAGGGGCCGACGTCGAAGTATTCGACCTGGCCGTCGACCTCCCACGAACAGCGCCAGCGGCCCGTGAGCGGCATGAACGTTTCGTTGGTGTCGTGGTTGTGCATCATCGGTCCGTTGCCCGGCCTGGCCTCGCAGAAGCCGAGGTTGAAGCCTTCGCTGATCGGGATGGCCGAATTGGCGGCGGCCTGTGCGCCCACCGGCGAGACCACCTCGGTGCCGCCCTTGCCCTTGGGCGGCTGGAATCCGATCGCGTTGTAGAGCTTGCGCACCGCACTGGGGTAGCGGCTGTCGGGCAGGCCACCGTCGAAGCCCTTGAGCTCCTTGAAGAAGGCCACGCGCTTGCGCATCTCGTCGCGCGTCAGACGGATCTGGGGAAGTGCCATCGTGTGTGTCTCTCTGTCGATGTCGAAAGCGTTGAGGGGGTGTCGGGTCCGGACGGGGCGCAGTGTGGCCGGGGCCTGCCGCCGCCCGCAATCGCGCGCGCCGATGCCCGCCATCGCAGCGGCCGATGGCGGCTGCGGGTTTCCACCGATCGGGTGCTGCGCAGCGCGCACCGCGCGCCGCCGCGAGGCAAGATCGACCCATGAAGATGCATGACCTCGACCTGCCGCTGCTGCGTGCCTTCGACGCGCTGCTGCGCGAACGGCACATCACGCGCGCGGCCGAGCGGCTCGAGATCAGCCAGTCGTCGATGAGCGTGGCGCTGGCCAGGCTGCGCGACCGCATGGGCGACGAGCTGCTGATGCGCAGCGGCACCGGCTGGATGCCGACCGAACTGGCGCTCCTGCTGTGGCCGCGGGTGCAGGAGGCGATCGCGGCGCTGGAGCGGGTGCTCGAGCCCGCGCATTTCGAGCCGGCCACGGCGACGCAGACCTTCCGTCTGATCGTCATCGACTACATCGACCTCCTGATGATGCCGGCCGTGATGCGCCGCGTCCGCCGCGAGGCGCCGGGCGTGCGGCTGCACGTGCTGCAGACCAACCCGCACCATTTCGCCGAGATGATGGCCGCCGGCGAACTGGACCTCGCGCTCACCTACTTCCCCAACGCGCCCGAGTACCTGAAGGGCCGGCGGCTGTTCTCCGACCGCTTCCTCGGCCTGGCGGCCCGCGGCCACCCGGTGCACCGGGCGACGCTGGATGTGGCGGCCTTCTGCGCGCTGCCGCACGTCACCATCGAGCTGGTGTCGGCGCAGATCTACAACGTGCAGATCGATGCCGCGCTGGAGCCGCACGGCCTGCGCCGGCAGGTCCGCATGACCAAGCCGAACTTCCTCGCGCTGCCCTTCGTGCTGGAGACATCGGACATGGTGGCCAGCATCCCCGCGCGGCTGGCGCGCCGCATGATGCGCATGGCCGAGGTGGAACCCTTCGACATCCCGCTGGACCTGCCCACCTTCGACGTCAAGATGCTGTGGCATCCGCGCACCGACCACTCGCCCGCGCACGCCTGGCTGCGCGAGGTGATGGCCGACTGCGCGCGCGAGATCGAGTGAGCGATGGCCACGGAGCCCCTGGCTGCTGGCGAACGGCGGGCGGGCGCAGCAGCCATGGTCCGCTTGCAGGAACGGGCATGCCCGCGCGCGGGCCTCCGCATAATCGGCGCCCGATGGACCGCCTCACCCAGCTCGAGACCTTCGTCGCCGTGGCCACGCGCGGCAGCCTCACCGCGGCCGCCAAGGCCGAGGGCGTGGCGCCGGCCATCGTCGGGCGGCGCGTCGACGCGCTGGAGGAGCGCCTGGGCGTCAAGCTGCTGCTGCGCACCACGCGACGCCTCACGCTCACGCACGAGGGCAGCGCCTTCCTGGAGGACTGCCAGCGCCTGCTGACCGAACTGGCCAACGCCGAGGCCAGCGTCAGCGCCGGCGGCGTCAAGGCCAGCGGGCACCTGCGCGTCACCGCGCCGGCGGGTTTCGGGCGCCGCCATGTGGCGCCGCTGGTGCCGCGCTTCCACGAGCTGCATCCGGAGGTGACCATCTCGCTGAACCTCAGCGACCGGGTGATCGACATGGCCGGCGAGAACTTCGACTGCGCCGTGCGCGTGGGCGACCTGCCCGATTCCTCGCTCGTGAGCATGCGGCTGGCCGACAACCGGCGCCGCTGCGTCGCCACGCCGGCGTTCCTGCGCCGCCACGGTGTGCCGCAGCACCCCACGGACCTGGTGCGTTTCGCCTGTCTGACGCTCAGCAGCGACGCCTCGCAGACGCGCGGGTGGGCGTTCCGCGTCCCCCGCAGCGGCGACGCGGCGGGCCTGCCGGACGACGAAGCGCAGGCGCACGAAGTCATCCACCTCAAGCCGAGCGGCCCGCTCGATTGCTCCGACGGCCAGGTGCTGCACGACTGGTGCCTGGCGGGCCACGGCATCGCCTGGCGCAGCACCTGGGAGGTGGAGGCCGAGATCGACGCGGGCCTGCTGGTGCCGGTGCTCGACCGCTTCGCTGCGCCGCCCAACGGCATCTATGCGGTGTTCCCGCAGCGCAAGCACCTGCCGCTGCGGGTGCGGCTGTGGCTGGATTTCCTCAAGGCGCACTACGCGCGGCCGGATTACTGGGGGCGCGGCGCGGCCTGAACACCGCTCGCGGCGGCGCGGGCGCGGCTGGCGACGCGCACCGGCGTTCCGTCGCCCGGCGTTCGGTCGCGCCGGGCCTGCGCGGCACAATGGGTCGACATTTGCAAACCACGACGAAAGCCGCCGCGATGACCCTCGAAGCCATCCTCGCCTACCTGCACCTGCTGGCCATCCTCACGATGGTCGTCTTCATCGCCAGCGAGGCAGCGCTGTGCCGGGTCGAGTGGCTCAATGCGAAGGTGGTCGAGCGGCTGGCGCGCGTCGACATGGTCTACGGCATCGCCGCCGTGGCCGTGCTGGTCACCGGCATCGTCCGCACGGTGTGGGGGGTCAAGGGCACGGCCTGGTACTGGACCAACCCGCTGCTGCACGTGAAGGTCACGCTCTTCGTCATCGTCGGCATCCTGTCGATCTTCCCGACGCTGACCTTCCTGCGCTGGCGCAGGCAATTGCGCGCCACGGGCGCACTGCCGGCCGAAGCCGAGGTGAAGAAGACGCGCAAGCTCGTGATGGCGCAGGCGCACCTGATCGCGCTGATCCCGCTGTTCGCCGTCTTCCTGGCGCGCGGCTTCGGAAAGTAGCGCAGCAGCAGACAAAACAAAGCCCCGCACTTGCGGGGCTTTGTCCTTCTTGCCGCTGCGCGGGGCGGCGGCGGGCGCAGGGGCTTTACGCCGCCTTGGTGCTCAGGCATTCCTTCATGAAGGCCTTGCGCGCGTCGCCCTTGAGTTCCTTGGCCTTGGGATCGGCGTTGCAGGTCTTCATCTTGGTCTGCTGCTTTTCCTGCTTGCTGGCCGACAGGCACTCCTTCATGAACGCCTTGCGGTCGGCACCCTTGAGTTCCTTGGCCTTGGGGTCGGCGTTGCAGGTGGCCATCTTGCCTTGCTGGGCCGTGGGTGCCTTGGCGGTCGGTGCGGCGGCTGCCGGCGCTGCCGCCGGGGCCGCGGCGGGTGCCGCTGCGGGCGCTGCCGCTGCCGGCGCGGTCGTCTGCGCCATGGCGTTGAAGGACAGGGCGGCGCCGAGTGCGATCAGGGAGAGGAGCTTTTTCATGGTGTGTGTTTCCTGAGCAGGGTGTTGAAAAGTGACGGTTCCCTTTGGGCGCCTGCCGCTTGGCGGGCGCCAGGCCCGAGGTCGGGCCTGGGCCTCTAACGTGGCTCACGCCCGGTCGGCTGACATCGTCCATGCGCGGCCTCTGCGGGTTTGCCCCCGATAAAATCTGTCGATGCTTACAGTCAAACAGGAGCTCCTGGCCGAACTGGGCCAGGCGCTCGAGGCCCTCGAGCCGGGTGCCGGCAGCCGCGCCGCCTTCGAATCGCCCAAGGTCGCCGCGCATGGCGACTTCGCCTGCACCGCGGCGATGCAGCTCGCCAAGCCGCTCAAGAAGAACCCGCGCCAGCTCGGCGAAGCCCTGCGCGAGGACCTGCTCGCCCGCCCGGCCTTCCAGCGCTGGGTCGACGCGATCGAGATCGCCGGCCCCGGCTTCCTCAACATCCGCCTGAAGCCCGCCGCCAAGCAGCAGGTGGTGCGCGAGGTGCTCGAAGCCGGCGCCGGCTTCGGCCGCAAGCCGGCGGCATCGGCTGGCAAGGTGCTGGTCGAGTTCGTCTCGGCCAATCCCACCGGTCCGCTGCACGTGGGGCACGGCCGCCAGGCCGCGTTGGGCGACGCCATCTGCAACCTGCTCGACACGCAGGGTGCGCAGGTGTGGCGCGAGTTCTACTACAACGACGCCGGCGTCCAGATCCAGACGCTGGCCCACAGCACGCAGTTGCGCGCACGCGGCTTCAAGCCCGGCGACCCCGAGTGGCCCTCCGGCGAAAAGGCCGCGGCCTACAACGGCGACTACATCGCCGACATCGCGGCCGACTTTCTGGCGAAGAAGACTGTGAAGTCCGACGACCGCGAGTACACCGCCAGCGGCGACGTGGACGACCTCGACTCGATCCGCCAGTTCGCCGTCGCCTACCTGCGCCACGAGCAGGACCTGGACCTGCAGGCCTTCCAGGTGCGCTTCGACAACTACTACCTCGAGTCCAGCCTCTACACCAGCGGCCGGGTCGAGGCGACGGTGAACAAGCTCGTCGCCGCCGGCAAGACCTACGAGCAGGACGGCGCCCTGTGGCTGAAGTCGACCGAGTACGGCGACGACAAGGACCGCGTGATGCGCAAGGGCGACGGCACCTACACGTACTTCGTGCCCGACGTCGCCTACCACCTGGCGAAGTGGGAGCGCGGCTTCCACCGCGTGGTCAACATCCAGGGCACCGACCACCACGGCACCATCGCGCGCGTGCGCGCCGGGCTGCAGGCGGTCGGCGAAGGCATCCCCGAGGGCTACCCCGATTACGTGCTGCACACCATGGTGCGCGTGATGCGCGGCGGCGAGGAGGTGAAGATCTCCAAGCGCGCCGGCAGCTACGTCACGCTGCGCGACCTGATCGAGTGGACCAGCACCGACGCGGTGCGCTTCTTCCTGCTCAGCCGCAAGCCCGACACCGAATACACCTTCGACGTCGACCTGGCGGTCCAGAAGAACAACGACAACCCGGTGTACTACGTGCAGTACGCACACGCGCGCATCTGCTCGGTGCTCGACAAGGAAGCCACCGACCCGGCGGCGTTGAAGGACGTCGACCTCGCGCCGCTCGCGACCGATGCGGCCCAGCCGCTCATGCTGCTGCTGGCCAAATACCCCGACATGCTGGCGGCCGCGGCCCGCGACTTCGCGCCCCACGACGTCACCTTCTACCTGCGCGAGCTGGCTGCGGCCTACCACAGCTACTACGACGCCGAGCGCATCCTGGTCGAGGACGACGCCGTGAAGAAGGCCCGCCTGGCGCTGGTCGCCGCCACCGCACAGGTGCTGCACAATGGGCTGGCTGTGCTCGGCGTGAGCGCACCGCGAAAGATGTGAGCCATTACCACCACCCATGAGAAGCAGACAAAAAGGGAATTTCGTCATCGGCCTGATCGTGGGCGTCGTGCTGGGACTCGGCGTGGCCCTGGGCGTGGCGGTCTACGTGACCAAGGTGCCGATCCCGTTCGTCACCAAGAACCAGCCGCGCGGCGCCGACCAGGACGAGGCCGAGGCCCGCAAGAACCGCGACTGGGACCCGAACTCGCCGCTGGCCGGCAAGCCGCAGGCCCCGCGCACGCCGCCGCAGCCCATCGCGCCGGCGCCGGCGGCCCCTGCCGTCGCCGGGGCGCCCGCGACCAGCGGCACGCTCAATGCACCGGCCCCGGCACCGGTCGTGGTGGCGCCCAAGCCGGCCACGGCGCCGTCCACCTCGACCGATCCGCTGGGCGACTTCGCGCGTTCGCGCGCCGGCGGCAACCCGCCGTCCACCACGGTGGCGTCGGCCCCGCCCACCACCGGGCCCGACCCCTTCGTGTACTTCGTGCAGGCCGGCGCCTTCCGCACCAACGACGATGCCGAGGCGCAGCGCGCCAAGCTGTCGCTGATGGGCGTGGAGGCCAAGGTCACCGAGCGCGAGCAGGCCGGCCGCACGGTCTTCCGCGTGCGGGCCGGCCCGTTCAACAAGAAGGACGATGCCGACCGCCTGAAGGACCGTCTGGACGGCGGCGGCTTCGATGCGGCGCTGGTCCGCGTCCAACGCTGAGCTTCACCCTTCTTTACCCGGCGCCCGTGCTCTGCCGCAGGCGCACCGTCGTTGAAGGGCAGGGCGGGAACTCCCCGCCGCGCCCGCGCTCTGTCAGCAGCACTGGAGAAAGCATTTCAAATGAAACGTCGTGACTTTTCGATCGCCACCGCCGCCGCCGCGGTCTCGCTGCTGCCGCTGGCCGGCAACGTCCATGCCCAGGGCAGCTTCGCTGCCGGCAAGGACTACATCGTGCTCGGCAAGCCTGCGCCGGTCGACGCGCCGGCCGGCAAGGTCGAGGTGGTCGAGTTCTTCTCGTACAACTGCCCGCACTGCGCGGCCTTCGAGCCGCAGCTCGAGGCCTGGATGAAGACCTTGCCGGCCAACGTCGCATTCCGCCGCATCCCCGTGCCCTTCGTGGGCAACGACGTCGAGGCCAAGCAGAAGCTCTTCTACACGCTCGAGGCGCTGGGCAAGGTCGACGAGTTCCAGCTGAAGATCTTCCAGGCCATCCACCAGGAGCGCCAGCGCCTGTTCGGCGACGATGCCATCCTGGCCTGGGCCGAGAAGCAGTCCGGCCTGGATGCGAAGAAATTCGCCGACACCTACAAGTCCTTCGGCGTGGCCGGCAAGGCCAAGCGCGCCACGCAGATGACCGACGCCTACAAGGTGGGCGGCGTGCCTGCGCTGGGCGTGGCCGGTCGCTGGTACGTCGACGGCGAGACCGCGGGTTCCATGCCCCGCGCGCTGCAGGTGACGGACTCGCTGATCGCCCAGGCGAAAAAGGGCTGACCACCGGTGGGCGGCGCCTGCGCGCGCCGTCTTCGCCCGAAAGCCCGCTTCGGCGGGCTTTCGTTCTTGGGCATAGCGATGTCCGCAGGCCGGCATACAATGCCAGCAAGTTTCGTGCCTCTATGACACTCCGCGCTCCGTCTTCCCCTCCCTTCCTTCGCCGCCTCACCCGCACCGCCCTGTGCGTGCTTGCGCTGGCGGCCGCCGCAGGCGCCCAGGCCGAGAAGGCCGACCGGACCAAGCCGATGAACATCGAGGCCGACTCGATGCGCTACGACGACCTCAAGCAGACCAGCGTCTTCACCGGCCGCGTGGTGGTCACCAAGGGCACGATCATCATCCGCGGCGCGCGCATCGACGTGCGGCAGGACCCCGACGGCTACCAGTACGGCGTGGTCACCGCAGCGCCCGGCCAGCGCGCCTACTACAAGCAGAAGCGCGACGCCGGCCCCGACGAGTGGATCGAGGGCGAGTCGGAAGTCATCGAATACGACGGCCGGGCCGACAACGTGAAGTTCATCCGGCGCGCCGTCATGCGCCGTCTCATCGGCGCCACGGTCAACGACGAAACGACCGGCCCGCTGATCGTTTACGACCAGAGCAACGACACCTTCACCGTCAACGGCGCGCCGCTGCCGCCCGACGCCAGCGTGTCGGCCGGCCAGCCCGGCAGCCGGGTGCGCGCCATCCTCACGCCCAAGGCCGCCGGTGCCGCGGCAGGCGGGCGCGGCACGGCCCCGGCGCCCACGACGGCCCCGGCCGCCCCGGCCGGCAAGGGCCTGCGGCCCAGCACCACGCTGGACGGCCAGGGATCGCGCCCGTGATCGAGGCGGTGATTCCCGGGGCCGACAAGGGGGTGGCCGGCAGCCGCCTGGAGGCGCGCGGCCTGCAGAAGACCTACGGCAGCCGCAAGGTGGTCAAGGACGTCTCGCTGGACGTGCAGAAGGGCGAGGTGGTCGGGCTGCTGGGCCCCAATGGCGCGGGCAAGACGACCTCGTTCTACATGATCGTGGGCCTGGTGCGCGCCGACGCGGGCGAGATCACCATCGACGGCGAGCCGATCGCCCACATGCCGATCCACCGCCGCGCGCGCATGGGCCTGTCGTACCTGCCGCAGGAGGCGTCGATCTTCCGCAAGCTCAGCGTCGAAGAGAACGTGCGCGCCGTGCTGGAACTGCAGACCGAGACCGACGAGCGCGGCCGCCCGGTGCCCTTGCACAAGGCACGCATCGAGGAGCGCCTGTCGGAGCTGCTGGCCGACCTGCGGGTGGACCACCTGCGCGATTCGCCGGCGCTGGCCCTGTCGGGCGGCGAGCGCCGCCGCGTCGAGATCGCGCGCGCCCTGGCCACGCAGCCGCGCTTCATCCTGCTGGACGAGCCCTTCGCGGGCATCGACCCGATCGCGGTGATCGAGATCCAGCGGATCATCAGCTTCCTGAAGGAGCGCGGCATCGGCGTGCTCATCACCGACCACAACGTGCGTGAGACGCTGGGCATCTGCGACCACGCCTTCATCATCAGCGACGGGCAAGTGCTGGCACAAGGCACGCCATCGGAGATCGTCGACAACGCCGAGGTGCGCCGCGTGTACCTCGGCGAACACTTCCGGATGTGAGCGTGGCCCCCACGCTCCCCGCTTCGCGAGGTTCGCACCCCCCCGGGGGGGTGGTCGCCGCCTTCGGGCGGCCGGGCGGCGGCTCGGGGGCCGATGGCAAGGCGTTGGCTGACTGCTTCCCGCTTGCGTTCGAGAGGGGCGTTGAGTGAAGCAAGGCCTGTCGCTGCGCGTCTCGCAGCACCTCGCGCTCACGCCGCAGCTGCAGCAGTCGATCCGGCTGCTGCAGCTGTCCACGCTCGAACTCAGCCAGGAAGTCGAGCAGATGCTCGACGACAACCCTTTCCTCGAACGCCTCAATGAAGAGGCGCCGCGCGAGGAGTTCGGCGTGGAAGCGGCCGACACCCTCGCGCCGCGCGAGGAACGCGAGGACAGCAGCGAGTTCGCGGTCAGTTCCGTCGCTGCGCCGGCCGACGGTGCCGGCGCGGCGGGCCAGAACGAGGCCGAAGCGCCGGTGGCCGATGCGGTCGAGGGCGAGGCGCCGGAGCCTGACTGGGACGGCGACGGCACGGTCGACCTCGCGCCCGACGATTCGGAGTGGGGCGGCGATGCGCCGGCGCGCAACAACAACGCCGGCGACGACGAGCGCCCCGATGCGACCGAGCTGGCGCGCAGCCAGGAATCGCTGCAGGCCTTCCTGCACCGGCAGGCGCTGTCGCTGCGGCTGTCGCCCGAGGACTCGGCCGCGCTGCGCTTCCTCATCGAATCGCTCAACGACGACGGCTACCTCGAGGATTCGCTGCCCGCGCTGGCCTCGGGCCTGGCCGGCGACGACAACGACCAGTTCGACGACCTGGTGCATCACTTCCAGGTCGCGCTCGGCCTGCTGCAGAGCCTGGAGCCGGTGGGCGTGGGCGCGCGTGACCTGGGCGAATGCCTGGCGATCCAGCTGCGCGCCGGCGCCGAAGACGACGACGGCAGCCCCGAGGCGGCGGACGTGCGCAAGGTCGCGCTGGCCATCTGCAGGCAGCCGATGGAGCTGCTGGCCAAGCGCGACTTCCGGCGCCTGGCCACGCTGACGCGCAGCACCGAGGACGAGGTGCGCCAGGCGATGCAGCTCATTGCACGGCTGGAGCCCAAGCCGGGCCGGCGCTTCGTCGACGTCGAGCGCAACATCGTCGTGCCCGACGTGATCGTCACCAAGACCGGACGCGGCACGAACATCAAATTCCGCGTGCAGCTCAACCCCGACGTCATGCCGCGCCTGCGCGTGCACGACATCTATGCCGGTGCGCTCAAGTCGCACAAGGGCGAGGGCAGCCAGGCGCTGAGCCAGCGGCTGCAGGAGGCGCGCTGGTTCATCAAGAACATCCAGCAGCGCTTCGACACCATCCTGCGCGTGTCCAACGCCATCGTGGAGCGGCAGAAGAACTTCTTCGTGCACGGCGAGCTGGCCATGCGCCCGCTGGTGCTGCGCGAGATCGCCGACGAGCTGGGGCTGCACGAGTCCACCATCAGCCGCGTGACCACGGCCAAGTACATGTCCACGCCCTTCGGCACCGTGGAGCTGAAGTACTTCTTCGGCTCCGCGCTGGGCACCGAGACCGGCGGCAACGCGTCGAGCACGGCGGTGCGCGCGCTCATCAAGCAGTTCGTCGGTTCCGAGAACACGAAGAAGCCGCTGTCGGACAGCCAGATCTCCGAGATGCTCAAGGAGCAGGGCATCGAGTGCGCGCGCCGCACGGTGGCCAAGTACCGTGAGGCCCTGCGCATCGCGCCGGCCAACCTGCGTAAGGCGCTGTAGGGATCGGGTTCGGACTTCCGGACGCAGAGGACGCAGAGATTTCGCAGAAGACGCAAAAGAAGAGAAAAAGCCAAATTTCTTCTGGCGGTTTCTTTTGTGTCCTCTGCGTCCGGAAGTCCGGTTTGCTCAGCCCGCGCGCGCCAGCACCGCCCGCAGCGCTGCGGGCTGCACCGGCTTGCGCAGGGCGTGCCAGCCGCGCGCGTGGGCGTGGGCCTGCGTGGCGTCGTCGATGTCGGCCGAGACCAGGGCGATGACCAGGCCCGGCCGGTGCGCCTGCAGCCGCTGGGCCAGCGCCACGCCGTCGAGTTCCCCGGGCAGCCGGATGTCGCACAGCGCGACCTGGATGCGGCGCAGATCGGCCAGCGCCAGGGCCTCGGCCGCGCTGGCGTAGACCTGGGGCCGCGCCGACCACTGCCGCAGCAGCGCCACGAGGCTGGCGGCCACGACCGCGTTGTCCTCCACCACCAGCACCTCGATGCCGGCCCGCAGCGCCTGCGGCGGCGCGGACGGCGGGCGCTCCTGCGGCGCGGGCCGGTCGGCCACGACCGCATCGGCCGCTGCCGCGGGGACGGTGAAGCCGAACACCGAACCCCGGTCCGTCGCCGAGCGCAGCGTGACCTGCAGGCCCAGCCGGTCGGCCAGGCGGCGCACCACACCCAGCCCCAGCCCATGGCCGCGCTGCAGGTTGCGTTCGACATTGCCCACCTGCTCGAAGTCGCCGAAGACGCGGGCCTGCGCGTCGGGCGCGATGCCGATGCCGCCGTCGCGCACCTCCACGCGCCAGGCGCCCGGGCGGCGCCGGGCCGCGACCAGGATGCGCCCGCGCGGCGCGAATTTCACCGCGTTGTCGACCAGGTTGGCCAGGATGCGGCGCAGCGCCACGGCGTCGCTCCAGGCCCGCGCGTCGGCCGGGCAGCGCACCCGGATGCGGGCGTCGCCGGCCTGCCGCGCGACTTCGGCCAGCAGCGGTGCCAGCGGCACCGCCCCTTGCACCAGGGGCTCGGCGGCGGACTCGATGCGGCCGATCTCCAGCAGCTGGTGGGTCAGCGTCTCCAACGCGGCCTGCGCGTCGGCGAGCGCTGCCACCGTGCCCTCCACCGCCGCGGGGGCTGCGCCCTGGTCCAGCTGCTCGCGCAGCACCGCGGTCTGCAGGCCGATCGCCATCACGGGCTGGCGCAGGTCGTGGTTGGCGGCCGAGAAGAAGCGCAGCCGCTCGGCCTGGGCCTGCTGCGACTCGCGCAGGCCGGCCAGTGCCTGCTCGCGCAGCGCATGCGCGTTCAGCCGCAGGCCGATGTTCTCCTCGAGCTGGCGGTTGTGGCTGCCCACCTGCTTGAGCATCAGCGCCAGCAGCAGCACGCCCAGCAGGGCCACCGCCACCATCGGCGGCGCGCCGAAGGCCAGGCCCATCGCGATCACCGGCGCCATCAGCAGCGTGATGGCCAGCCGCACCGCCGGCGTGTGGAAGGAGACCGAGAAGGCCGACGACAGCGTCATGCCCATCACGATCAGGCCCAGCAGCAGCTGGTGCATGGGGTCGGCGGCGTCGAAGAGCAGCACGCCCGCCAGGCCGTGTGCCGCTTCCCAGAGGCCGGTGCGCAGCGTGTGGACGCGCTGGGCATGGCGCAGGCTCTCGGGGGTGAGGGTGTCCGGCACGCGCTGCGGGAAGAAGCCGCGCATCACCGTCACCGCCGCGATGCCCGCCAGCCACAGGGCGGCCCGGGCGGGCGAGTACAGCCAGCCGAAGATCGCCGCCACGCCGGCGTTGAGCAGGAACTGCACCGCCAGGATCGGCCCCATCGGCCGCGTGCTCAGCCGCAGCACCTCGCATTCGACCAGGAAGCGGTCTGCGGTCGCGTCGGCGGGTGGAGAAGAGGGCTCGGCGGTGCGCATGGCGGGGCTGTCGGACTATAGGGGAGCAGCCCGCGCGGCGCGTGCACGGCGACAATGGCGCCAGCTCCCCTTGGCCGTCGCCCGTGAACGATCTCTCCCTTTTCCTGCCCTGCGCCGCCGGCGTCGAAGATTTCCTCGCCCAGGAGGTCCATGCCATCACCGGCCGCGCCGGCGACGACCTGCGCGTGCTGCGTGCCGGCGTGCGCGTGCGCGCGGGCTGGCGCGACGTGCTGGCGCTCAACCTGCGAAGCCGTCTCGCGCAGCGTGTGCTCGTCGAGCTGGCGCACCGGCCCTACCGCGCCGAGCAGGACCTGTATGACGCGGCCAGCGGCGTGGCCTGGGAAATCTGGTTCACCCCGCGGCAGACCTTCAAGATCGAGACCACCGCCACCGGCAGCCCGCTCAAGAGCCTGAACTTCGCCACCCTGCGCATCAAGGACGCCGTTGCCGACCGCTTTCGCGCCAAGGCGAACGGCGTGCGCCCCAGCATCGAGACGCAGCACCCCGACGTGCGCGTGTTCGCCCACCTCACGGCCGAACACGTCACGCTCTACATCGACACCAGCGGCGAGCCCCTGTTCAAGCGCGGCTGGCGCGTCGACAAGGGCGACGCCCCGCTCAAGGAAACCCTGGCGGCCGCCATGCTGGCCGCCAGCGGCTGGTGGGACCCGGAGACCGGCCGGGTCGCCGACGCGCCGCTGTACGACCCCTGCTGCGGCAGCGGCACCATCGCCATCGAGGCCGCGCAGATCGCCGCCGGCATGCCCGCCGGCGGCCAGCGCCGGTTCGGCTTCGAGCAACTGCTGCCGCACCGGGCCGAACTCTGGTCCGGCATCAGGAACGAATCGCCCCGCGCCGACGGGTCGGGCGTGGTGGCCGTTTTCGGCAGCGATGTCTCGCACCGCATGGTCGACTTCGCGCAGCGCAATGCCGAACGCGCCGGCGTGGCCGAGCGCGTCAACCTGCGCGGCGGCGACGCCCTGCAGCGCATGCCGCCGGCCGAGTCGGGCGTCATCGTGCTCAACCCGCCGTATGGCGAACGCATCGCCGTGGGCGGCTTCGCGGGCTCGCCCGGCCGCACCGGCGCGCGCGAGGTCGCGCAGGACGAGGGCGGCGACGATGCGGGCGACTTCTTCCCGCGCCTGGCCGCCCACTGGAAGAAGCACTACGCCGGCTGGACCGCCTGGGTGCTCACGCCCGACATGAAGCTGCCGCAGCACATGCGCCTGAAGGAATCGCGCCGCGTGCCGATGTGGAACGGGCCGATCGAGTGCCGGCTGTTCCGCTTCGACATGGTGGCGGGGTCGGCGCGCGCCAAGCCGCCGGCCTGAGGCGCCTGCGTCCGGTGCCGGCGCGCTCGCCCGTTCGGCAGGTCCCTGGGCCCGGCTAGGGCCTGGCCTTGCGCACGGTGCCCGTGCAGTCGCCGAAGCCGATCCGGCGACGCCCGGGGCGTTCGCAGAAGCCTCGCAACGTCACGGTGTCCCCGTCGTGCAGGAACAGGCGCTCCTCGCCGTTCGACAGGCGTAGGGGTTGCTTGCCGCCCTGCGTGATTTCGAGCAGGCAGGCGGCCTGGCCCGGGCCTTCACCGGACAGCGTTCCCGTTCCAAGAAGATCGCCGGGCATCAGGTTGCATCCGTTGACGGTGTGGTGCGCCACCAGCTGGGCCATCGTCCAGTACGCCGCCTGCGCAAAGCCGGTGCGAACGATGCAGTCGCCGCCCAGCCCCTGCGCCCGCATCGTCGGCGTCTGCAGCCAGACCTCGAGGGTCACGTCGATCGCGCCGGACGCGCGGTCGGTCCGGCTGTCGAGGTACGGCAGCGGTTGCGGGTCCTCCGGCGCCCGGACGAAGGGCTTGCGGAAGGGCGCCAGCGCTTCCAGCGTCACGATCCAGGGCGACAGCGTCGTGGCGAAACTCTTCGCGAGGAAAGGACCGAGGGGTTGCGCCTCCCAGCGCTGAAGATCGCGCGCACTCCAGTCGTTCAGCAGCGTCAGGCCCGCGATGTGCTCCGGGGCCTCGTCGATGGGAATCGCATCCCCCTGTGCGTTCCCCCGGCCCATGACGATGCCCATTTCCAGTTCGAAATCCAGACGGTCGCTGGGCTGCATCGACGGCACCTCGGCACCCGCGGGCTTGACCTGGCCCTTGGGCCGCACGAAGTCGCGGCCGCTGACCTGGATGGACGACGCGCGCCCGTGGTAGCCGATGGGCACCCAGCGGTAGTTCGGCAGCAGCGGTGCGTCCGGCCGGTAGAGGCGGCCGGTGTTCGCCGCGTGATGGATGCCGATGAAGAAGTCGCTGTAGTTGTGGATCTCGCAGGGAAGGCCCAACTCGAGCTCGTGGACCGGCATCAGCCACGGCGCGATCTTTGCCCTGGCGTCGCTGCCATGCCGCAGGGCCAGGGAGAGGGCTTGCCGCTGTGCCTCTCGCTGCGCGCGCGTCAGCGTCAGCCACTGCACCATCTCCGGGCTGTCGCACAGCCCGGCGCCATGCACGTCCAGGACCCGGTCGCCGATGGCCACGCCGATCGACCACGGCTCGGACGCGTCGCGCCTGAATCTGCCGTAGGGCAGGTTCTGGATCGGGAACGGGGTCTCGGGCGCGTTGGCGCTCTCGACCCAGCTCACGAGGTCGGGCGAGTGGGTATCGAAAGGAGCGGTCACGGGAGTGCCTCGGTCGCCGAGGAATGAGCGGATCGGTGGCGAAGCCGCCTCAGCGGTCCCGAGCAGGGATCATCGGCAGCAGCAGGTGCGAGTCGTAGCGCCCACCGGTGAGGAGCGTGTTGTCGCCTTCGAACAGATCGGGCCTGCGGTCCAGCGGGTCGGTGTGAAGGAAGGGCCCCGATCCCTTGCGCGGCCCTGTGGCGCCCTCGCGCTCGAAGTCCTGCGCATCGACCCGTACCGCCAGCCGGTACCCACGCGGAAGCACGATCGAGGTCGGCCAGATCTCGACCTCCACCCGGTGGTCTTCGCCGGGTGTCAGGGGCTGCACTTCGTCGTGCGTGTGGAACGGCTGCCCCGGGCGGGACCGGCCCGCATCGGTCTTGCGGTGGGAGGCGCGCAGCCACCCCTGGGCGATGGGCACCTGGGGATCCGTCGCACCCCGGAACAGCACTTCGCGCCCATCGGGGCCATAGGCCCCGACGGTGACGAAGAGATCCATGTCCCGGGTGCTGGAGCGAATCCAGACCACCAGCGACAGCGGCCCCGTGAACTCCGTCGATGCCTCCATGGGCGCGCTGTGGAACTCGACGCCGCGTCCGGGCGCGCGGTACGTTGCCGTGGCAACGGCGTCGACGGGTTCGGCGGCCAGCGCCTTGGCCTGCGCATCCAGGTAGAGCCGGGTCCATTGCGTCCGCGCGATCGGCCATTCGTGCTCGAAGCGCTGCTCGAAGCGGTCCGGATGGCGCACCTCCAGCATGACGGGGGGCTGCTCGTCCCATCCGTTGGGCTCGTCCTTCAGGAACCTGTCGAAGAAGCGCTTCTGCATCTGCACGTACGCCGGCAGATAGAACGACTCCCAGTGCGTGCCGCCGTGCATCTGCAGCCATTTGTGCTGCGAGCCCGCGCCCAGGAAGCCCTGCACGTTGCCCCGGAGATGAAGCCCCATGCCGCCCCAATTTCCCGCCGAGAGGACCGGCACCTCGATGTCTGCCAGCCTGGCCGACCGTGCCGCATACCAATCGTCCAGCAGGGGGTGCGACCGGAACTCGTCGATCACGTCGACCCGGTTGCTGCGCCGGGCGTCGGCGCTCAGCGCCTCGCCCGTGCTCGTCGTGCCGGTGTCCCTGTCGATGTACGGGCTGTCGGCGTTGCCGTTCTGCACCGAGAGGATCTGTTTCGGATACCAGAGCTCGAAGAAGAAGTTGCCGAAGATGCCGCCGTGGTGGCTCGCATCGCGGTACATGTCGCTGGCGCCTTCCCACGGGCAGATCGCCGCGAGATGCCGGGGCCGGCGTGCGGCAACCTGCCACTGGTTCATCGCGTAGTACGAGATGCCCAGCAGGCCCACCTTGCCGGTCGACCAGGCCTGCGTGCCCGCCCACGCGATGCAGTCGGCATAGTCGTCCGTCTCCTGCGGAGACCAGACCCACAGCGTGCCCGGCGATTCGCCCGCGCCCCGGCTGTCGACCACGACGAGTGCATAGCCCCAGGGAATCCAGCGCTCCGGGTCGGCCACCTCCCAGCGCAGGTACTTCCCGGTGCTGCCTTCCGTGTCGATGCCCGGGTACAGCCGCTTGAGCTCGTCCCACTGGGGCTTGAACGCATCCTCGAAGTGCGCGTCCTTGCCATAGGGGCCGTGCGTCATGAGGACGGGCACGGGGGCGTCTCCCTCCGGGCGGAACACGTTCGCCTTGAGGACCGTGCCATCGCGCAGGCGGATGGGAACGTTCTTTTCGAAGATCATTTCTTCTTCCGGTCGAGGCCTACTGAAACAGCGCCACGGCGCGCGTCCAGCCGGCCGAGCCGCCACGGATCTTGGCCGGAAAGCACGACAGGAAGAAGCCGTCGGGCGGCAGCACTTCCAGGTTGTGCAGCTTCTCGAGGTGGCAGTAGCCGATGTCGCGGCCGGCCTTGTGGCCCTCCCAGATCACGGACGGGTCCTTGTCCTGCCTGTAGCGCTCGGCGGTGTACTGGAAAGGCGCGTCCCAGCTCCAGGCGTCGGTGCCGGTCACGCGCACGCCGCGTTCGAGCAAATACATCGTCGCGCCATAGCCCATGCCGCACCCTGCCTGGACGAAGTCCGGCTGGCCGTAGCGGCTGCCTGCGCGCGTGTTGATGACCACGATCTCCAGCGGCTCGAGCGTGTGGCCGATGCGCTGCAGTTCCGCCTCGACATCCGACGCCTGCACCACGTAGCCGTCGTCGAAATGGCGGAAGTCCAGCTTGACCCCCGGCTGCAGGCACCACTCCAGAGGCACTTCGTCGATGGTGATCGCCGGCTCCCCGTGATTCATGGTCGACGCGAAGTGCCAGGGCGCGTCGAGGTGCGTGCCGTTGTGCGTGCTGAGCTCCACCTTCTCCACGGCCCATGCTTCGCCGTCGGGCAGGTCCTGGGCCTGGAGCCCGGGGAAGAACTGCGCCAGGCGGCCGAAGCTCTCCGTGTGGTTCATGTAGTGGATCCGCGGCGCGAACGCCGGCGGATCCGAGATGACATCGTTCTCGAGGAAGATGGAGAGGTCGACGATTCTCTTGAACATCACGCGTCCATTTCGATGCCGAGGGGAGGAAGGATGCGCTGGTAGCGTGCCAGCTCCTTCTCGAGGTAGGCCTTGAACCGGTCAGGCGGCATGCCCGAGACCTGGTTGCCGAACGCGACCATCTTCTCCTTGAAGCCCGGGTCGGCCAGCGTCTTCGAGACCCCGTCGTAGAGGGCCGCCAGGACCTGCGGCGGCATCCGGGGCGGGGCGAGCATCCCGATCCATGCAGGAATGTCGATGTCGGGCATGCCCAGTTCCGCGAAAGTGGGCACCGTGGGCAGGGTGTCCGCGCGCTGCGTGCCGGTGATCGCGAGGGCCTTGATCTTCTTCGCCTCGATGTACTGCATGACCGACGAGGGCGCGATGAACGAGATGTCCACCACGCCGCTGATCAGGTCGGTGAGCGGCGTTCCCTTGTAGGGCACGTGGATCAATTCGATCCCGGCCTGCTTGGCGAACAGGGCGCCGACCACGTGCGTCGTGTTGCCGTTGCCCGCCGAGGCATAGCTGAACTTGCCGGGTTGCTTCTTCGCCGCAGCGACCAGCTCGGCCACGCTGTTGAACGGTCCGTTCGCCCGGTGCAGGAGCGCGAAGCCGTAGGTCGTGTACACCATCGTCAGGGGCGTGAAGCCGTCGATCGGGTGGTACGGCAGCTTCTTCATCAGCACCCCGTTCGTCAGGTGCCCGCCGGTGGTCCACAGCACCACCGAACCGTCGGGCCGCGCGCGCGACACCTCCGACGCGCCGATCGTGGTGGCTGCGCCGGGCTTGTTGTCGACGATGCACGGCCTGCCCGTCACCCTCGGATAGGTGTCCGCAAAGATGCGCGTCATGCCGTCGAGGGCACCCCCCGCCGGGAAAGGCATCACGATCCTGAGCATCTCGGGCAGGTCCGTGGCGGCCGGGGCCATCGGTGCGGCGAGCGCGGCCGCGACGCCCGCGAGCGCGTCTCTTCGGTTCATCATGGGCTTGTCTCCTCATGTTGCCGGTCGCGCTCGATGCGTCGCGACCCGGCACGGGTGCATTCTAGGCAATTAAAACAGTCGTTTCAATCTTATGTTTGTTTTTTTCACGCGCGTGCCGTAGCCGATTCAAACAAGCGCTTGACAGGCTGCGGCACAATGCACGCCTCGGTGCCGGTCGGCTCTCCGCCGACCCGCATTGGCCCCACCCTCATGCCCTCGTATGCCAGGTCGACCCTCCCGCTCCACTGACCGTCTGACCCGGGACAAGATCATGGGCTCCGCACTGACGCTGTATGCCGAGAAAGGCATCGACGGGGTTCCCGTGCGCACCCTCACCGGCCACGCCGGCGTCAACGTCGCGGCGATCCACTACCACTTCGGCGGCGTCGATGCCCTGGCCGAGGCGGTCTTCGACGAACTTTCGGCGCGCGTCAACAAGCGCCGCACGCTCGCGCTGAAGGAGATCACTTCGGCCGCCAGTGCCGCCGGCACGCCGCCCGAGGTCGTGGAGATCGTCGAAGCCTTCGTCGCGCCTTACGTGGGCGAGGGGGCGGAAACGGAAGGGCAGCTGCTGGCCCAGTTGATCCTGAAGCATCGCCTGTCCCCGTCGCCGATGACGGAGAGGGTGATCAAGAAGCACTTCGACCCCATGGCGAAGCAGTTCGTCGCGGCGCTGCACGATGCGGTGCCGCAGGTGCCGCTGAACCTCATGTACCTGCGCTACATGCTGATGGTCAGCACCGTGGTGCTGTTCCTGACCGACCGAGGGCGGCCGAATCGCCTGCAGCGCCTGTCGGGCTCCAAGGCCGCCAGCTCGGACAGGCAGGCCATGGCGCGGGCCCTGGTGGACTTCGTCGTCGGCGGCATCCGGTCGCCGGTTTCCGCCTAGGGACGCCCTTTCGGCGGCCGGCCCCCTCCACGCGTTCGCAAGACAAACCGAGTCCCATGCCCCCACGCCTCGTCATCGACACCAACATCGTCCTCGACCTCTTCGTCTTCGACGATGCCGCCGCCAAGCCTCTGCGTGCCGCGCTGGAGGCGGGCGAGGTGGCGTGGATCGCCACGGCGGCGATGCGCATCGAGCTGGCGCGCGTGCTCGGCTACCCGCAGATCGTGCCGCGCCTGGCCTTCTACGGCCTGTCGGACGCCGACGTGCTAGCGCAGTTCGACCGCCATGCCCGGCTCGTCGACGCCGCACCCAAGGCCCCCGTGACCTGCGCCGATGCCGACGACCAGGGTTTCATCGACCTGGCGGTGGCGCACCGCGTGCCGTTGCTCAGCAAGGACCGCGCGGTGCTGGCCATGAGGCGGCGGCTGGAGCGTCTCGGGGTGCAAGCCGGGCCGCGCTTCCAGCCCGCCACGGCCGCCGCCTGAGCAACACCAGCACCATGCGACGCCTTGCCACTGCCGAAGACATCCACGCCGTCTTCGCCATCTACAGCCATCCCGAGGTCACGCCCTACCTCAGCTACGAGCCGATGTCCTTCACGGCGTTCGGGCCGGTCTACGACGAACTGCTGGCGAGCGGCAACTTCCATGTGTGGACCGTCGAGGGCGAAGTCGCGGGCTTCTACCGCGCCACGCGCTACCCCGGCCGCGTGAACCATGTCGTGCTGCTCGGCACGCTGGCCGTCGACCCGCTGCGCCACGGCCAGGGCATCGCCGGCGCCATGCTGGCCGACGCGATCGGCCGCCTGCGCGCCGAGGGCGTGCGCCGCGTCGAGCTCTATGCCGAGGCCGACAACCCGCGCGCCCTGCGCTTCTACGCCAAGCTCGGTTTCGTGCACGAGGGCACGCTGCGGCAGTTCTACAAGCGTGCCGACCAGGCGCACTATGTGGACGAATGGGTGATGGGCTTGCTGCTGGCCGACGACACCCGCGGCGCTCAGCCGTAGTCCACCACGTCGCGGTACGCCGCTTCGTCCCGCATCGCCCAGTACGCCGCGTGCAGCCGCTCGCTGACGGGCCCGGGGAACTGCGGCAGCGGCACGCCGTCGAGCTTGGCGATCGGCAGGATGCCGCCGCCGGTGGAGGTGAGGAAGACCTCGTCGGCCGCGCGCACGTCCGCCACGGGCAGCGGCGCGACGCGCACCGGGATGCCCAGCCGTTCGCACAGCTCCAGCGCGGTGCGGCGCGACACGCCTTCGAGCACGCCGCGGTCGGCGGTGCGCACCTCGCCGTCCTTGACGATGAAGACGTTGAAGCCCGGCCCCTCGGCCAGGTTGCCCTGCGCATCGACCACGCAGCTCGTATCGCGGCCGCGGTCGTAGGCGTCGAAGAGGGACTGCACCAGGTCCATCCAGTGGTAGTTCTTCACCGTCGGGTCGACCGATTCGGGCGCGATGCGCACGCGCTCGCTGATGTGCAGGTCGATGCCGGTGCGCTGCTTCTCGGGCGGCGCGATCCACACGTAGGGCAGGGCGTAGGCATAGAAGCGGTTGACCGCCAGGCGCGGGTCGCGCGCGCCCTTGGGCGGCACGCCGCGGGTGCACACCATGGCCACGTACGCGTCCTGCAGGCCCGCGCCGCGCACGCAGCCGTGCAGGATCTCGCGCAGCTCGGCGCGGCCGTAGGGGATCGACATGCGCATCTTCTCGAGGCTGGAGAAGAAGCGGTCCATGTGCGTGTCGAGCCGGAAGAACGCGCCCTGCCAGGTGCTGGCCACGTCGTAGGTGGCGTCGGAGCGCGTGAAGCCCCAGTCGAAGAGCGAGATCTTCGCTTCGGACAAAGGCACGAAGGCACCGTCGGCAAAGGCGCAGCCGCCTTCGAACTGGTTGGTGGCGGGCAGGATGGGCAAGGGCATGGCAGGTCTTCGCGTGGGAGGTCGAGGCGCATGATCATCGCAAATAATTGATCGGCGTTCAATAAAAATTGAACACCGATCAAGGACGCCTAGAATGCGTGCATGGCTGCCACGCGTCCTTCCGCCCGCCGATCCGTCCCCGTGCGACCCGGGCCCGGGCGCCCGCGCAAGGGCGAGGCGCGCGCCGCCGCCGACACCGCGCTGGGCCGGGAGCGCATCCTGCAGGCCGCGCTCGCGCTGATCGACGCGCACGGGCTGGCGGCCTTCAACATCCGAGCGCTGGCCGCAGCGCTGGGCGTCGCACCGGCAGCGATCTACTGGCACGTGCCCAACCGCGATGCGCTGGTGTCCGGGGCCATCGCGCTGGCCCTGGACGGCGTGGCCGCTGCCGTTTCGGCCGAGGCGTCGCCGTCCTGGCAGGCGCGGCTGCGTGCGCTGCTGGCGGCCTTCCGCGCCGCGCTGCGGGCGCACCCGCACCTGGCGCCGGTGGTGGCGAGCGAGCTGGCCTACAACGCGGCCTTCGACGCACCGCTGCTGGAGCACATCGTGCAGGCGCTGGAGCAGGCGCGCTTCGACGGCGAGGCGCTGGTCGACGCCTTCAACGTCGTGGTGGCGGCACTGTGCGGCTTTGCCACGCTGGAGCTGTCGACCGCACCCGCCGGCGCGGGCGAGGAATGGGCGGCGGCCTGCCGCGCGCAGATCGACGGCGTCGACGCGCAGGCCCATCCGCACCTCGCCGGCCGCCTCGGCGCGCTGCGCAACCGCGCCTTCATGCTGCGCTGGACCGACGGCCGCGCGCGCCCCCTCGATGGCGGCTTCGAAGCCTGGGTCGACGTGCTGCTGCGCGGCCTGGAGGCGCGCAGCCGGGCGTTGCGGCGGCCGGCCTAGGCAGCCCGCGCTGCACGCCGGGCATCAAGGCGCCAGGTGCCAGTGGGCGAGGAGCCGTGCCACCGCCCGGACCCGCTGCGTGTCGCGGCCCCAGCGGCGGCCCTTGGGCAGGTGGCGCAGCCAGCGCATGCGCTGCGCCGCATGCGCGATGCGCTCGCGCACCGACGCGTCGGCGCCGGCCAGCACCGCGTGCCAGTGCTCGGCGCCGGCACGCGGCGCCAGGGCATGCACCTGCAGCGCCGTCGAATGCAGGTAGCTCAGCCAGTCGCGCGTCTGGCATTCGGCCAGCGTGAGGGTGGCGCCGGGGTCGTCCTCGAAGTCGATGAAGCCGATGCTGCCGTCGGGGCAGTGCATGAGGTTGCGCGAGAAGGCCTGGCTCAGGTAGGCGCCGCGCGCGTGCACGGCGGCGATGGCGTCCAGCCCCTCGCGCCAGACGGCCAGCAATGCGGCCGGGCCGCTCGCGGCGGCGTGGTCGAGCCGCTCGTTCAGCACCACGGCGGCACGCCCGCCCTGGCCCATGTCGGAGATCAGCAGCCCGTCGGCCTGCTGCGCCAGCACGCGCGGCACGCGCACCCCCGCTTCGGCCAGGCTGCGCAGGCGCTGCGCCTCGGTGCCGATGGCCGCCTCGCCGCCCAGGTTGGGCACGGGCGTGAGCACGTCGAGCCGGAAGGCGCGCGACAGCAGGGCCAGCAGCCGGTAGCGGAACAGGCTGTGCCGCGGCCCGGCGCGCTTGAGCCACACCCGCTCGCCGCCCAGCCGGTGGCTGGCCACGCCGCGCGTCTGCTGCGGCAGCGCGCTGCGCAGGAAGGCGGCGTAGTCGCCCGGCGCCGGTGGCATCGGCACCGCGCCGGGGGCCGCCAGCGGGCTCGGGGCGGAAGCGGCGCTACGGCGCGCCTGCATGCGTGCCGACCGGTTCTTCAGCGGATTCATGGTGCGCGTGCGGCGCCTTCGGTCGGCAGGCGGTGAAGAGGAGCGTCGGTCGGCGTCATGCCACGGCGATGGGCTGGAAACTGTCGGCGCTGGCGATCGGCCAGTACATGCGGAACACATTGTGCTGCGCGTCCAGCGGCCCCAGCAAGGCGCCGGGCTGCACCTGCATGATGAGGTTGGACAGCTGCCGCACCTCGGTGTCGGAGATGCGCCGCACGATGTGGTGGGCGGTGATCTGCTGCGGGTGGTCCAGGCCGGCGGCCTGCACCAGTTCGGCCAGTGCATGCAGCGTGCTGCGGTGCAGGTTGTGCACGCGGTCGGCCTTGTTCGGCACCACCAGCGCCTGCTGGCGCTTCGGGTCCTGCGTGGTCACGCCGGTGGGGCAGTGGCCGGTGTGGCAGGTCTGCGCCTGGATGCAGCCCAGCGCCATCATGAAGCCGCGCGCCGCGTTGCACCAGTCGGCGCCCAGCGCCATCATCCGCGCGACGTCGAAGGCGGTGATCACCTTGCCCGCGCAGCCGAGCTTGATGCGCCCGCGCAGGCCGGTGCCGATCAGCGTGTTGTGCACCAGCAGCAGCCCGTCCTGCAGCGGCGCGCCCACGTGGTCGGAGAACTCCACCGGCGCCGCGCCGGTGCCGCCCTCGGCGCCGTCGACCACGATGAAGTCCGGCGTGATGCCCGTCGCCAGCATCGCCTTGACGATGGCGAACCACTCCCACGGATGGCCGATGCACAGCTTGAAACCGGTGGGCTTGCCGCCCGAGAGCTCGCGCAGCCGGGCGACGAACTGCATCATCTCGACCGGTGTGGAGAACGCGCTGTGCGACGAGGGCGAGATGCAGTCCACCCCCACCGGCACGCCGCGCGCGGCGGCGATCTCGGGCGTCACCTTCGGCCCCGGCAGCACGCCGCCGTGGCCCGGCTTGGCGCCCTGGCTGAGTTTGATCTCGACCATCTTCACCTGCGGGTCGCGCGCGTTCTCGACGAAGCGCTCCTCGCTGAAGCGGCCGCGCTCGTCGCGGCAGCCGAAGTAGCCCGAGCCGATCTCCCAGATCAGGTCGCCGCCGTGCACGCGGTGGTGGCGGCTGATCGAGCCCTCGCCCGTGTCGTGCGCGAAGTGCCCCAGCTTGGCCCCCAGGTTCAGCGCCATGATCGCGTTGGCCGACAGCGAGCCGAAGCTCATCGCCGAGATGTTGAACACGCTCGCGCTGTAGGGCTGCGCGCAGCCCTCGCCGATGGTGATGCGGAAGTCGTGGCTGCCGATCTGCGTCGGCTGCATCGAGTGGTTGATCCACTCGTAGCCGGCCAGGCTGACGTTCAGCTGCGTGCCGAAGGGCCGGTTGTCGGGGTCGCCCTTGGCGCGCTGGTACACCAGCGAGCGCTGCGCACGCGAGAAGGGCGAGGCCTCGGTGTCGCTCTCGATGAAGTACTGCCGCATTTCGGGGCGGATGTACTCCAGCAGGAAGCGCAGGTGCCCGATGACCGGGTAGTTGCGCAGGATGGCATGGCGCTGCTGCCGCACGTCGTGCACGCCGGTGGCGGCGAGCACCGCGAACAGCGCGGTGGCGACCCAGGCGGCCCATGCATGCGGCATCAGCAGCGCGGCCGCCACGCTGGCCGCCAGGCCGGCGATGCACAGGGCGAAGGCGGTGTAGCGCGCCGGAAAATGGGTCGTCATGGGCTCGTCCTCTCGTGTCTCTCCCGCGGGTGGGGCATCATAGGGTGGTCCATCCGACCGCCCCATGACCGCACCTTCCGACGCCCTTCCCCCCACCGCCGAGGCGGTCCTGCCCCCGCTCAAGCCCGAGGATTTCGACGCCCTCGACGACGCGCTCGACGCCATGCGCGAGCACGACGAGGACGTGCCGCAATGGGAGTTCTGCGACGGTTTCATGACGGCGCTGGTCTGCACCCGCCGCCCGATCGAGCCGGCGGAGTACTGGCCGGCGCTCTTCGGCGCCGGCTTCTCGCCCGCGCAGCACATGGAGTTCGTCTGGCGTTGGAAGCGCCGCTGGCAGGAGATCCAGGCCGCGCTCGATGCGCCGAACATCGAGGCGCTGGACGACGAGCGCGCCTTCCAGCCCGAATGCCTGGACCTGCGCGGCGCCATCGCCGCCCTGCCGCCCGAGGAGCGCGCCGAGGCCCCCGAGGCCGAGATTCCGTCCTTCGGGCAGGTCTGGGCGCTGGGCTTTCTGGCCGCCGTCGAGCAGTGGTCCGACGAGTGGACGCCGCCGCGCGACAAGGAGGTGGCCGCCATGCTCGCCGACGCGCTCGAGGCCATCGAGGTGCTGGCCGGCGACGACACCGCGCCGCCCGCCCTGTCGATGTACAGCGAGGACGGCCCGCCCACCGTCAGCCAGCAGCGCCTGGACGATTTCGGCGAGACCATCTGGGCCGTGTACGACCTGCGCCAGCTGTGGCGCAGCCTGGGCCCGCGCGTCGAGGCCCTGCGCAAGGCCGACGAGCCGGGGCGCAACGACCCCTGCCCCTGCGGCAGCGGGAAGAAATACAAGAAGTGCCACGGTGCGTGAGGCGCACACGGACTGCGCCGCGCCGACCTTCGGGAGCAATCGTGCGAGGGCCTGTTAGCGGGCCTTCGCTATGAGCCACCAGCTAGAAGCTAAAGGCCGAGTGCCACGCCGTCACCCCGCGGATCGTGCGCCCCCGTCATCCGGCCGCTGCGGTCCAGGCGGATGACCCCGGGCAGGCCCGCCAGCGGGCTCTGCGCCGGGATGGCGGCGACCTCGTGGCCGCGCGCGGCCAGCGATGCGAACACCTCGGCGCCCGCGTCCTCTTCCAGCTTCAGGCTGTCGCGGCTGTCCGAGAAGGTCCGCCCGAGCAGGAAGCGGGGCCGTGCCAGCGCCTGCGCGGGGTCGAGGCCGAAATCGATCAGGCGGGTCAGCAGGGCCACCAGGGTTTGCGGCTGCCCGTCGGCCCCCTGCGTGCCCAGCAGGAGTTCCGGCCGTCCGTCGCGCAGGTAGGCGACGGGGTTGAGCGTGTGGAAGGGCCGCTTGCCGCCCGCGAGGCCATTGGCGTGGGCCGGGTCGGGGTGGAAGGCGGCGCCGCGGTTGTGCCACAGCACCCCCGTGTCGCCCGCGACCACGCCGCTGCCCCAGTCGTAGTAGATGCTCTGCAGCACGCTCGCGCCCCGGCCCGAGGCATCGGCCGCCGCGAAGAACACGGTGTCGCCCTGGCGGAACCGGTGGGGCCAGGGCATGGCCCGTGCATCGGCCTGCGCCCGGGCCGCCTGCCGGCGGATGTGCGCAGCACCCAGCAGGCGTTCCACCGGCACGTCGGCGAACTCCGGGTCGGCCAGGAAACGGTCGCGGTCGATGAAGGCCAGCTTGATCGCCTCCACCATCCGGTGGACGTGCTCGGCGCCGCCCTCGGGGATGCCGGCGAAGTCCTGCTCGCCCAGGATGCCCATGGCCTGCAGCGTGGCGAAGCCCTGCGTGGGCGGCGGCAGGCTCAGCAGCGTGCCGCCCCGGTAGGGCACGGCCAGCGGCGTCACCTCGCGGGCCTGCGTCCGGCGCATGTCGTCGAGCGTCAGCGGCGAACCCGCGGCCTGCAGGCCCGCCGCCAGGCGATGCGCCAACTCGCCCTCGTAGAACTCGCGCGGGCCCTGGGCCGCGAGCAGCGACAGCGTGCGCGCGAGCCCGGGCTGCCGCTGCTGCTGCGAGGCCTGGGCCGGAAACGCCGCGTCGAAGCCGTGCCACTGCCCGGTCTCCGCCGCCCGCATCCCGCGCCAGAAGCGCTGCGAGGCCGACACCGCGACGCCCTCCCGGGCGTACTCGATCGCGCGATCGAAGAGCGACGCCCAGCGCTGGCTGCCCTGCCAGTCGCGTGCGGAGATGTCGAAGGCCCGCGCCCAACTGTCCACGGCCGCGGCGGTGGTCAGTGCCGACGCGCCGCCGCGCAGCGGAATCGGGCCGGAGGGCGCAGGCACGGCTGCGGCCGCCTGCCCGATGCCCGAGATCCCGCGCACCGGCGCACCGGGCTGCGCCAGGAGCCAGAAGCCGTCGCCGCCGAGCCCGGTGAAGTGCGGGCACACGACGCACAGCACGGCCGCCGTGGCAATGGCCGCCTCGATGGCGTTGCCGCCGCGGGCCAGCACCTCCAGGCCCGCTTCGCTCGCCAGGGGGTGGGGGCTGGTCACCATGCCGTGCCGCGAGCTGGCAGAGGGCGGATGCGGCCGTTCAGGGGCGATCGGGAATGACATGCAGGGGATCGTTCGTTCTTGCAGGCGCGGCAGGCGTCAATCGGGCGCGTGCGTCAGGAACGCCGCCACCATCTGGCGGGTCATCTTCTGGTGCGCCTTCTGCCAGGCCGCGGCCTGCAGGTCCTTGTTGAAGATGCGGGACAGCGTGAAGGCGTGGGCCCGGCCGTAGTACGACAGGCTCACCATCGCCACGTACAGGTGCAGCGCGTCGATGCCGGGGCGGATGTCGCCCGCCGCCACCCCGCGCACGAGCAGCCGGCGGATCAGCGCGATCACCGGCGACGACATCTCGGGGATGCGGTTCGAGCGGGCCAGGTGCCGGGCCTCGTTGAGGTTCTCGAAGGCCAGCAGCTTGCGCAGCCGCGGGTGCGTCGCGAAGTGCCGGTCGACGAAATCGGCGATGTGCAGCAGGCCGGCCAGCGGCTCCTCTTCCTCCGCATCCAGCCGGAGCTCGTCGTGCCGCAGGTCGGCCATCACGGCTTCGAGCACGGCGACGTACAGGTCGTCCTTGCTGCCGAAGTAGTGATACAGCATGCGGATGTTGGTGCCGGCCAGGCGTGCGATGCGTTCGGTGCGCGCACCGCTGTAGCCCTCGCTCGAGAACTCGTCGATCGCCGATTCCAGCAGCTTGGCGCGCGTGAGCGTGGCATCGCGTCGCGGGGTCGTGTCGCGGGCCGGCGCCTGCCGCATAGAAGGTGTGCTCATGGTGTGGGTGGGAGTGCGGACGCTAGTGTCGCGGCAAGCCCGAGCAGCCGTTCGTCGTTGCCCCGGGCCGAGACGAAGGACACGCAGACCGGCGGCCCCTCGCCGCCGGAAAGCGGCAACACCACCTGCGGCAGGCCCGCATGGCCGGCCACGGCGCCCAGTGCCAGCGCGCGCTCGTAGAAGGCGCCGCGCTCGCTCGCATCGGCCTGGCGCGACAGGGCCGCGGCAGGCGCTGCGGGGAGCAGCCACGCCTCGTCGGGTGCCATGCGCTGCGCCAGGCGTGCCACCGCCTGTGCGCGCCATTCGGCCCATGGCGGGCCCTGACGGGGATCCAGCGCCAGCGCGGCCTCGAAGCGCGGGGCGATCGCGGGCCCGAAGCGGGGTCGCTGCCGGCCGATCCACGGACCGAGCTGGGCCCGGATCTCCAGGCCCTGCAGCACGGCATAGGCCTCCAGCCAGTCGCGCCAGTCGCTGTCGCCGAAGGCGCTGCGTTCGGCGTCGATGCCCATGTGGCGGGCCCATGCGGACAGGGGCTCGCGCACCGAGGGATCGGCCAGAGCCAGCGCGTCGGTGGCCACGCACAGGCGCAGCGGCGGCCGGGGCGGGCCGCTGCGGGTGCCGAGCAGCACCTGCCCGGCCCGCTGCAGCAGTGCGCCATCGCGCGCGAACCACCCCACCGTGTCGTAGCTCGGCGCAAAGGGCAGGACCCCGTCCAGCGGAATGCGCCCGTGCGTGGGCCGCATGGCCGCCACCCCGCAGAAGGCTGCCGGCACGCGGACCGAACCGCCCGTGTCGGTGCCCAGGGCCAGGTCGGCTTCGCCCCAGGCCACCGCCGCGGCACTGCCGCTGGACGAGCCGCCCGGCAGGCGATCGCGGTCCTGCGGATGGCGCGGCGTCCCGTAGTGGGCGTTCTCGCCCTCCAGGCTGAAGGCGAGTTCGTCGCTGATCGTCTTGCCCACGACGGCGGCGCCTGCGCGGCGCAGGGCGGCCACGCAAGGCGCATCGCGGGCCGCCGGCGCGTGGCTGGCCGCCCAGTCCGGATTGCCGCCGCCGGTGATCGCGCCTTCGATGTCGATCAGGTCCTTCACGCCCAGGCGCGTGCCGTCCAGCACGCCGGTGCCGGTGGCCGCACGTTCGCACGCGGGGCCGGGCAACCAGCCGCGCGACCCGTCCGTGATCGGCTTGCGCATCAGGCGGGCAGCGACGCGAGCACGGCGGCCGAGTCGGTCACGAAGCCGAAGCACTTCTTGACGTTCCAGATCGTCGCCTCGGTGCAGAAGTCGGGCGAGCTCGTGGCGCAGCAGTCGCTCAGCATCACGCAGCCGTAGCCCAGGAAGTTGGCATCCGTGAGCGTGTGCAGCACGCACTGGTCGGTGTTGCAGCCGGCGAAGAGGATGCTGCGCACCCCGAGGTTGCGCAGGATGCTGTCCAGCGGCGTGTCCCAGAAGCCGCTGATGCGGTGCTTGTCGACCAGGAAGTCGCCCTCGAGCGGCGCCAGCTCGTCCACGATGGCCGCCGGCCACGAGTCCTTCTGCAGCACGTGGCCCTTGCCGTTGGGCAGCGGGTCGCCCAGGCCGACGCCGGTGCCGCTGTTCTTGTAGAGGTGGATCTGGTTGGGCGGCATGTTGGCCAGGTCCGGCCGGTTGCCCCAGTTGACCCACACGACCGGCACGCCGGCGCGGCGCAGTTCGGGCAGCAGCTTCTGCAGCGGCGCGATCGGCGCGCGGTCCGCCGCGTAGTTGCCGCCGATGTGGTCGACCCATCCGCCCTCGGTGCAGAAGTCGTTCTGCAGGTCGATGATGACGATGGCCGTGCGGCGCAGGTCCAGCACCACGTTCTGCGGCTGCGCCTGCACCCGGGCGCGCAGTGGCGCGGGCGGCGCCACGGACATGTCGACCTCGCTGTCGCTGGCGACCCAGTAGTACTGCTGCCCCAGGCCCAGGGCGCCGTCGGGCCGGGCATCGGGAAGGTAGGGATGGCGTTTCATGCGGGGCTCCGGTGGTGTGCGGTCGTCGGTCGGGTCGCCACAGGCTGGTGCATCCGGCGCGGCCGCCGCACCGTTATGCGGCAGAAAGGCGGCGAAATGACTGGCACTGTTATTGCGATGCTCTGTTGGTAAGTAATTGATTAGTTACTTAACCCTCCAACTAGCGAAAGGCATGCCATGAAGCTTCCGTCCCCCTCCCGCCGCGCCGCAGTCCTCGCGGGCGCCGGTGCGCTCGCCGCCCTCGTGCTGAGCCTGCCGGCCGCAGCGGCCGATCCGTTGACCGTCGGCATCCTCATCCCCGGATCCAAGTCCGACAAGGGGTGGATGGAGTCCGGCTACGACGGCCTGGTCGCCGCACAGAAGGAGTACGGGCCCAAGATCAAGGTGCAGATGATCGAGAACATCAACTACGCCGACATGGAACAGGCACTGACCAACCTGGCCACCAAGAACGCACTGGTGATCGGCGTCGGCGGCCAGACGCAGGCGGCCGTGCTCAAGGTGGCCAAGCGCTTTCCCAAGACGCGCTTCTCCATCGTCGGCGGCAACAAGGCCGAGGAGAGCGCCAACGTGGCCGGCTACGACGTCAAGCAGGCCGAGATCGCCTTCGTCGCGGGCGCGGCGGCCGCGATGCTGTCGAAGAACGGCGCCGTGAGCTACGTCGGCGGCATGGAGATTCCTTCCATCGTGAACGCGGGCAAGGAGTTCGGCAACGGCGCCAAGTACATCAAGCCCGGCATCAAGTACTTCGAGAACTACACCGGCGACTTCGACAACGTGGCCAAGTCCAAGGAAGCCACGCTGGCGGCGATCGCCCAGGGTGCCGACGTGCACTACCACATCCTGAACCTCGGCCTGCGCGGCATGGAGCAGGCGGCCAAGGAGAAGGGCACGAAGATCATCGGCAGCTACACCAACCGCTGCGGCACCGACCCGCTCTATCCGGCCTACAGCATCACGGGCGTCGGCTACCAGGTGCAGTACGCCATCAAGGAGGCCGTCGGCGGGACCTGGAAGGCCGGCTACAAGCCCTTCGGACTGGCGATGGGACCGAGCGCTTCGGACATGGTCATCTGCAACGCCACCGACGAGCAGAAGGCCAAGCTGGAGCAGATCAAGAAGGACATCCTGTCCGGCAAGATCAAGGTGCTGGAGGGCTGATGCGCGAGCGCGACGCCTCCGGCCACGGCGGCCAGGCCGAGGCGCCTGCCCCGGCCGCGCCGCCGCTGCTGAGGCTGGACGGCCTGTCCAAGCGCTTCGGCACGCTGCAGGCGCTGCAGGACGTGTCGCTCGAGCTTCATCCGGGCGAGGTCCACTGTCTGCTGGGCGAGAACGGCGCGGGCAAATCGACGCTGTGCAACCTGGTGTTCGGCGTGCACGCGCCCGACACGGGCAGCATGACGCTGGCCGGCGCGGCCTTCCGTCCGCGCTCTCCGGCAGATGCGCTGTCGCACGGCATCGCGATGGTCCACCAGCATTTCAGCCTGGTGCCCGACATGACCGTGCTCGACAACCTGCTGCTCGGCCAGGCCCGCGGCGTGCTCGACCGCAGGTCCGGCGCGGCGCGCATCGCCGCCATGCGCGAGCGCTACGGGCTCGCGCTCGATCCGCTGGCCCGCGTGCAGGACCTCTCGGTGGGCGAACGCCAGCGCGTGGAGATCGTGAAGTGCCTGATGCGCGAGCCGCGCCTGCTGGTGCTCGACGAACCCACCGCCGTGCTGCTCCCTCAGGAGATCGAGGCGCTGCTGGCGGTGTGCGCCCGCGTGGCCCAGCAGGGCTGCGGCGTGGTGCTGGTCACCCACAAGCTGGCCGAGATCCAGCGTGTGGCGCGCCGCGCGACCGTGCTGCGCGGCGGCCGCGTGGTGGCGCGCTCGGAGTCCCCGGCGCAGGACATCGACGCGCTGGTGCGCGCGATGATCCAGCGCGACCTGCAGGCGCCTTCGGTGGCGCCGGCCCGTGCGCCACGGCCCGCGCCGGCGCCGGGCGGCCCCGCCCGCGAGCCGGCGCTGCTGGCCGATGGCCTCACCGTGCGCGACGCCGACGGCGTGGTGCGCTTGGACAACTTCACCCTGCTGCTCGAACCCGGCGAGATCGTCGCCATCGCCGGGGTCGAGGGCAATGGCCAGAGCGAACTGGGCGCGGTGCTCTCGGGCATGCTGCGTCCCACCGAAGGCCGCTACTTCGTCTGCGGCGAAGACATGACGCGGGCCACGCCGCGCGAGCTGAGCGCGGCCGGCTGCGGCGTGGTGCCCGAAGACCGGCATGCCCTGGGCTGCGTGACGGGCATGAGCGTGGCCGAGAACATCCTGCTCGACCGCCTGGGCCGGTTCCGGCGCTGGGGGCTGTTCGATCGTGCCGCGATGCGCCGCGAGGCCGCGGCCCTCATGCAGCGCTACGACGTGCGCGCCGCCGGCCCCGACGTGGCGTTCGGCGGCCTGTCGGGGGGCAACCAGCAGAAGGCGGTGCTGGCGCGCGAACTCACGCTCGAGCCCCTGCGCTTCCTGCTGGCGGCGCAGCCCACGCGCGGCCTCGACGTCGGCGCGGTCGAGGCCGTCTACGGCCACGTCCGCGCGGCGGCGGACCGCGGGGTGGGCGTGCTGCTCATCTCGTCGGAACTGGACGAACTGCTGAGCGTTGCCGACCGCGTGCTGGTGCTCTACCGCGGCCGCGTGATGGGCACCTGCCCGACGGCCGGCGCGGACCGGACGCGCATCGGTGCCTGGATGGCCGGGCATCGCGACGACGAGGAACACACCCAGGAGGAGGTGGCCGCATGAACGCCCTGGTCCGTCTCTGGCCGCGCCTGCGGCCCGGCCCCGCGCTGCAGGTCTCGGTGGCCGCCGTGCTGGCGGCCTTCGGCGTCGGCGCGCTGCTGATCGCGGCGCTCGGCGTGCCCGTCGGCGATGCCGTGGCCGCCTTTGCAGAAGGCGCGTGGGGCTCGGCCTATGCGCTGGCCGCCTCCATCAACCGCGCACTGGTGCTCATGCTGGTGGGGCTGGGCTTCGTCTTGGCGGAGCGCGCCAGCCTCACCAACGTGGGTGGCGAAGGGCAGATCGCCGTCGGCGGCATCGCCGCCACCGCACTCGCGCTGTGGCCGCCCGTGGCGCAGCTGCCATGGGGACTGGCCTTCATCGTTCCGATGCTCGGCGCCTGCGCGGCCGGTGCGCTCTGGGGTGGCATCGCCGGCGTCCTGCGCGTCAAGATGGGGACCAACGAGGTCATCGCCACCTTGCTGCTGTCCTTCATCGCGATCTGGATGGTGTACGGCAGCGTGCAGTCCGAGCACCTGCTGCGCCGGCCGATGACGAGCAGCGCCACGCTGCCGGAGTCGCTGGAGATCCCGGTGTCGACGCAGCTGCCGCTGCTCACCGGCGATGCCGGCACGCCGCTGCACATCGGCCTGCTGCTCGGCGTGGTGCTGGCGGTGGCGGTCGCCCTGGTGCTGAACCGCACCGTCACGGGCCTGCAGCTGCGCGCGGCGGGCCTCAATCCGCGCGCCGCACGGCGCGCGGGCATGGCCATCGACCGGCTCGCCATCGGCGCCCTCTGTGCGGCGGGTGCCTTCGGCGGGCTGGCGGGTGCGTTCATGCTGCAGGGCGAGCAGTACACGCTCAAGGCGGGCTTCTCGTCGGGCTACGGTTTCGACGGGCTCGTCGTCGGCCTGCTGGCGCGCGGTTCGGTGCCGGGCGTGGTGGCCGGTGCACTGCTGTTCGGCTTCCTGCGGTCCGGCGGCATCAACATGGAGATGGTGGCGCAGGTGCCCACGGCCCTCGTCGTCGTGATCCAGGGCCTGATCATCGTGATGCTCGCCGGTGCCGCGCTCGGCGTTCAGCGCATGGAGGCGCGAAGGACATGATCGATCCCGAACTGGCCGCCGTCTTCGTCGGCTCGAGCATCCGCCTCGCCGCGCCGCTGCTGCTCGCAGCCACCGGCGAACTCGTGAGCGAGCGGGCCGGCGTGCTCAACATGAGCGTGGAGGGCCTCATGCTGGCCGGCGCCTTCGGCGGCGCCGCGGCCTCGTGGGCCACCGGCTCGCCGCTCGCGGGGCTGCTCTGCGGCGTGCTGTGCGTGCTCCCCATCGCCTGGCTGCAGGCCTTCCTCAGCATCACGCTGCGCGCCAACCAGATCGTGACCGGCATCGGCATCAACATCCTGGTGCTCGGTGCGACCACGCTGGGCTACCGGGCGCTGTTCGGCAGCCGCTCGCGTGCCGAGATTCCCGGCCTGGGCCAGTGCGCGCCGCCGGGCCTGTCGCAGATCCCGTACCTCGGCGAGCAGGTCTTCCGGCAGACCTGGCTGCTCTATGCCGCCGTGGTGCTGGTGCTGCTCGTGGGCTGGGTCATGCGCTCCACCGCACTCGGCCTGGCCCTCCATGCCGCCGGCACGGCGCCCCAGGCGGCCAGCCATTCGGGCCTGAAGGTCCGGCGCATCCGCTACGGTGCCGTGCTGTTCACCGGTTTCATGTCGGCCCTGGCAGGCTGCTTCCTGTCGATCGGCGACATCCACACCTTCACCGAGGGCATGACCAGCGGCGCCGGCTACCTCGCCATCGCCGCCGTGATCTTCGGCAACTGGCGCCTCGGCCGCACCGTGATGGCCTGCTGCCTCTTCGGTGCCGCGACGGCGCTGCAGTTCCAGCTGCCCGCCATGGGCCTGGAGGTGCCGAGCGCGCTGCTGATCGCGCTCCCCTATGTGCTTGCGCTGCTGGCGGTCGGTGGCCTGGTCGGCCGCCAGGTCGCGCCCGCGGCGCTGACCAAGCCCTTCACCGGCTGACGGGGTCGGGCGCACGCGGCGCGCCGCCGAACGCGCGCCGACCGGGCCGGGGCACCGCACCGGCCTGCGTCGTGGAAGGGCATTGGCGGAGGCCGTTTGACACCGTGTCGTCCTTTTGCCCCAATCGCCCCATGGACCTCGAACTCGCAGGCAAGCACGTTCTCATCACCGGCGGCAGCAAGGGCATCGGCCTGGCCTGCGCGCGCGCCTTCCTGCAGGAGGGCGCACGCGTCAGCCTGGTGGCGCGCAACGCCGACACGCTGGCGCAGGCGGCGCTGGGCCTGGCGGATGCGCACGCCGACGCCGAGCGGCGCATCGCCACCTTCGCGGCCGACCTGAGCGACGCGCAGGCCACGCTGGCGCTGGCCGAGCGCATCGAGCAGGCGCACGGCCCGGTCGACGTGCTGGTCAACTCGGCCGGCGCCGCGCGGCGCACGCCGCCCGACCAGCTCGATGCGGCCAAGTGGCACGCGGCCATGGAGGCGAAGTACTTCACCTACGTCCACATCATGGACCCGCTGGTCAAGCGCATGGCCGCGCGCGGCGCGGGCGCCATCGTCAACGTGGTGGGCGCGGGCGGCAAGGTCGCCAGCCCCACGCACCTGGCCGGCGGCGCGGCCAACGCGGCGCTGATGTTGGCCAGCAGCGGCCTCGCCAACGCCTATGCGGCGCGCGGTGTGCGCGTGAACGTCGTCAATCCCGGCCCCGTGGCCACCGAGCGCCTGCACGAAGGCGCCAAGGCCGAGGCGCAGCTGCTGGGCATCTCCGCCGACGAAGCGCTGGCCCGCGCCAACCGGCAGCAGCCGCTGGGCCGCGTGGCCGAGCCGCGCGAGATCGCCGACGCGGTGCTGTTCCTCGCCTCGGCGCGCGCGAGCTACATCACCGGCGCCGTGATCGCGATGGACGGGGCGAAGGTGCCGACGGTCGTCTGACGGGTGTGGCCATCGATCCGGTGGCTGCGGCGCCGGTAGAGGCGCGCTGCCGGCCGATGTTGCAAGCGCTCAGATCTTGAACGCGCGCCGCGATGCCTCGGACACCAGGTCCAGGTACTCGGGGTGGCGGCGCAGGTAGCCGGCGATGAACTGGCACACGGGGATCACCTGCTGGCCTTCGGCACGCGCCGCGTCGAGCACGTGGCGCGCGATGGCCGAGCCCACGCCCTGGCCCTCGAAGGCCGGGATGACCTCGGTGTGCGAGAACAGGATGCCGTTGGCCAGCGGGCTGTACTCGACGTAGGCCGCGAGCTGCTCGCCCTGCCAGGCCTCGAAGCGGTTGCGTTCGGTGTCGCGGGCGAAGCGCAGTTCGGGGGCGGTGCTCATGCGGGAGTCCTCGGGTCGGTTCGTGACGTCTCAGGCGTTCTGTTGCATCCAGCGCGCGAGGTTGGCCGCCGCGGTCGTGCGCACCTTGTGCCGCAGCATCGGCGTCCAGCCCAGCAGCAGGCCGGGCGTGCCCAGCGCCTGGCGCGACCAGGCCCAGAAGTCGAAGCGGTCGCGGTGCGTGGCGATCAGGCCGTCGGGGGTGAAGGTGAAGGCGGCATCGATGTGGTTGTCGACGATGCGGCCGGTGGTGCTGAAGCGGTAGTGCGCATCCCAGTGCGCGCTGCCGCGGGTGGCGTCGGCCTGCACGTCGCGGTACGTGAGCTTCCACACGTCGGCGCCCTTCTCGCGCGTGGCGCCGCACAGCATCTTCCACATGCTGCCGACCTCGCGCCGGCCGCGCAGCGAGAAGGCCTCGTCGTCGAACGTGGCGTCCTCGGCGTAGCAGGCGGCCATGGTGTCGCCGTCGAGTGCGGCAAAGGCGTCGTAGAAGCGACGGATGGTCGGGGTGTTGTCTGCGGGCATGGGGCCTCCTCCTTGGGGCGCGATGATAGTCCGCAGCCCCGCTTCAGCGCGGCGCCTGCAGCCGCATGACCAGCGTCTGCAGCGCATGCTGCACGGTGGCCAGGCGCACCGTGCGGCGGTCGCCGTCGAAGCGGCGGCGTTCGGTGTGCGCCACGCCATCGACCGACCAGCCGAACCACACCGTGCCCACCGGCTTGTCGGGCGAGCCGCCGGTGGGCCCGGCCACGCCGGTGACGGCCACCGCCACGTTCGCCCGCGAACGCGCGATCGCGCCCTCGGCCATGGCACGCGCGACGGGCTCGCTCACCGCGCCGTGGGCGGCGATCAGCGCCGCATCCACACCCAGCGATTCGGCCTTGGCCTCGTTCGAGTAGGTGACGAAGCCGCGCTCGAACCAGGCGCTGGAGCCGGCCAGCTCGGTGCAGGCCCCGGCGATCAGGCCGCCGGTGCAGCTCTCGGCCGTGGCCAGTAGCCGGCGCTGCGCGATCAGCAGCGCCGCGAGCTGCGCCACCAGGGCGGGGATGTCGAAATCGTCGTCGTTCATGGGCGTCACCAGGCGCGCAACAGCGCCATCACCAGCAGCGTGCAGAAGGCGGCCACCAGGTCGTCGAAGACGATGCCGAAGCCGGCCCGGGGCCAGTTCGGCGTCGTGCCCGGCGCCGGCTTGCAGAGCGCGTCGGCCCAGCCCACCGGGCCGGGCTTGGCCGCGTCGAACACGCGGAACAGCACGAAGGCGACGAACTGCAGCCACAGGCCCGCGGGCGTGACCAGCCACAGCACGATCCAGAAGGCGACCACTTCGTCCCACACCACTGCCCCGGGGTCGGCCACGCCCAGGTCGCGTGCGGCGCGCGTGCAGGCCCACCAGCCGACCGGCAGCGACACCAGGATCACCCAGCCGATGGCGGATTCCGGCAGCCAGCGCTGGAGCACCAGGAAGGCCACCCACGCCCACAGCGTGCCCGCGGTGCCGGGCGCGATGCGCGACAGCCCCGAGCCGAAGCCCAGCGCGATGGCATGCGCGGGGTGCGACCAGCAGAAGCGCCAGTCGGGCCGTCGCGGCGCGCCGCTCGGCAAGGAGGAGGAAGAAGGGGGCGGCGCAGTCGGCGCGGGGTCGGTCATGCGGGAGAGGGAAGGGAGAGCATCGCGTGCAGGCAAAGAAGGCATCGCAGGGCGACGCACCGTGGCGAGATGGTATCGGCTCCGTCGCGCTGCGGCGGCCCGCCGGCGTCGTCAGCCGAAGTGGTCGAAGCTGGTGAAGCGCTGGTCCACCGGGCGCCCCGTGCCGTCGACGATGCGCAGCCCCGGTTCGGCCTCGATGCGGCCGATGCGGGCCACGGGGGTGGCGCTGGCACGGCCGGCGGCCTCGACCGCGTCGCGCCGGTCCGCGGGTGCGGTGAAGGCCAGCTCGTAGTCGTCGCCGCCCGCCAGCGCCAGGGTGCGCCAGGTCTGCAGGTCGAGCAGGGGCGCCGCGCCCGCGTCGCCGGCACGCGCGGCGATCCGGTCCGTCGCGGCATCCGCGTCCAGCGTGGCGCCGACCGCGCTGGCGCGCAGGATGTGGCCCAGGTCGCCCGCCAGCCCGTCGCTGATGTCCACTGCGCTGGTCGCCACGCCGCGCAGCGCCTGGCCCAGCGCGACCCGCGGCGTCGGCTGCTCCATGCGCGCCCGCGCTGCCGCAAAAAGCTCGGCCGGCAGGTCGAGCGTGCCTCGGAAGATCTCCAGCGCCAGCCGCGCATCGCCGATCGTCCCGCTGACCCACAGGTCGTCGCCCGGCCGGGCGCCAGAGCGCAGCAGGGCCGCGCCGGCCGGCACCTCGCCGAAGACGGTGATGCAGATATTGAGCGGCCCACGGGTCGTGTCCCCGCCCGCCACCTGGCAGCCGTGCGTGTCGGCCAGCGCGAACAGGCCGCGCGCGAAGCCGGCCAGCCAGGCCTCGTCGACCGCGGGCAGCGACAGCGCGAGCGTGAAGGCCAGCGGCTTCGCGCCCGCGGCCGCGAGGTCGCTCAGGTTGACCGCCAGCGCCTTGTGGCCAAGCCGCGCCGGGTCGACGGTCGAGAGGAAGTGCCGCCCCTCGACCAGCATGTCGGTCGACACGGCCAGCTGCATGCCCGGCGCCGGCGCCAGCAGCGCGCAGTCGTCGCCCACGCCCAGCGCCAGGCCCGTGCCGGGGCGCGCAGGGCGTGCGAAGTAATGTGCGATGAGGTCGAATTCACCCATGGTGCGTGTCCACGGCTTCTCAAGGCGCGGGCGTGCGAAAGCGCAACGCCCCCTGCCGCACCACCTCGGCCAGCAGCTTCTCGCGCCCCTGGCGCTCGCGCAGCCAGCGGGCGTCGTTCTGGCTGGCCTCGACGTCGGTGCGCAGCCGCGCGAAGGCGCGGGTGGCGTCGAGCGTGGCGGCGTGCGATTCGAGCTGGGTCATGGTGCGCAGGATGTGCTCGCGCAGCGGCAGGTGGTCGCCGGTGGCCGGGTCGACATACACCGCGTCGAGCCCGAAGCGGCAGGCCTGGAAGCGGTTGTAGGTGTAGACGAGGTAGTCGTCCTCGCTGGGCACGAAGGGCTGCTCCTGGAGGAACCACGAGGCCAGCGACTGCACGTAGCCGGCCAGCGCGGCGGCGCGCTCCACGGTGAGCGGCGTGTCGAACACGCGGATCTCGATGGTGCCGTACTCGGGCTTGGGCCGGATGTCCCAGTAGAAGTCCTTCATGCTCTTGACGACGCCGGTGCGCGTCATGCGGCCGAAGTAGTTCTCGAACTCCTTCCAGCTCAGGGTGAAGGGCGCGCGGCCCGAGAGCGGGAAGGCGAACACCGAGTTCAGCCGCGCCGAGTCGAAGGCCGTGTCCTGTCCCTGCACGAAGGGCGACGAGGCCGACAGCGCGATGAAGTGCGGGATGTAGCGGCTCATGCGGTGCAGCATGAGCAGCGCCGAGTCGGCGTCGGGGCAGCCCACGTGCACGTGCTGGCCGAAGATGGTGAACTGCTTGCTCAGGTAGCCGTACAGCTCCGACAGTTCGCGAAAGCGCGGCTTGTCGTAGATGCGCCGCTCGTGCCACTGCTGGAAGGCGTGCGTGCCGCCGCCGACGATGGCGATGTTCAGCTTGTCGGCCGTCTTGACCAGCGCGTCGCGGATCGGCGAGAGCTGCGCCAGCACCTCCTCGGCCGAATGGCAGACGTCGGTCGAGATCTCGATCATGCTCGAGGTCATCTCGGGCACCACGCTGCCGGGCAGGTCGAAGGCGGCCATGCCGCGCAGCATGTCCTCGGCGTAGGGCGCGAGGTCGTAGTCGTGCGTGTTCACGAGCTGCAGTTCCAGCTCGACGCCCAGCGACAGCGCCTTGGAGCTGCTGAAGGGCTCCAGCGGCACCATGCGGCTGTCGGCCTGGCTCTTGAGCGCGGGCGCGACCAGTGTCGGCGGCACCGGGGCCGACGAGAACGGCGAGGACGGCGGCGGCGTGCTCATCGCTGTGTGTCCTCCAGGGCCGCGAAGGCCTCGGGCCGCCAGGCGCGCGAGCTCTCGCCGGCGCCGTAGATCGCCACCGTGGCCAGCACCGCGCCGACGACCTCCATCACCAGGATGGCAGGCAGTGCGACCTGGGTGATCATGTGGCCCAGCAGCGGCGAGGCCGTGACGAAGGTCGACGCGATCAGCAGCGCGATCGAGGACAGCGGTGACATCGCGCAGCCCATCCAGATCGCCTGCCGCCAGCTGGCACCGCTGCCGGGGTTGGCGATCGCCACGCCGGCGATCTTGGCGAAGGTGCGCACGCCGATCAGCGCCAGCACCGTGGTGGCCACGGGCAGGCTCCATTCGGCCTGCGCCGCCACCATCGACACCAGCACGAACATCAGCATCGTCACCAGCGACGAGGCCGTGCCCAGCTGCCGCGGCCACACCCACGGGCGCGGGTTGAGCAGCTTGAGCAGCACGCCGCCGATCAGCGCCGCCAGCGGCGCCGCGCCGCCGAAGAAGGTCGACACGGCCGCGCCGGCCGCGATGATCGCCAGCAGCAGGATGGAGGTGTTCTCGCTCGTGGGGCTCATCACGCGCAGGGCCGAGCGCAGCGCCAGCGCCATCAGTGCGCCGACGACGAAGGACAGGCCGACCACGACCATGACCGGGTACGCCTTCTGGAACAGGCCCAGCGGCGCGCGTTCGATGAGCCCGGCCTGCGCGTAGCCCAGCATCAGCGCATAGAAGGTGTTGAGCGTGGCCAGCGTCATCGCGCGTTCGGTCACGGGGCCCGAGGCGCGGGTGTCGATGGCCACGCGCGACAGCACGGCCGGCGAGGCGGCCACCGCGATCAGCGCCAGCGGCACGGCGACCGGGTCGGGCACGTCCAGCCAGTGCAGGGTCCAGAAGACGGCGAAGTAGGTCAGCGTGGACTCGACCAGCGACTGCGCCAGCACCATCGGGTTGTGGCGGAACCAGCCCAGCGGCAGCCGGCCGCCGGCCTCGAAGAGCACGATGGCCACGCCCAGTTCGAGCAGGAACAGCGCCGTGCCCTGCAGCGGCCACACGGCCCCCTCGAAGCCGGCGAGGCCGACGACGGTGCCGACCAGCGAATAACCCACCACCTTGGGCAGGCCCATGTAGCGCTGGACCAGGTGGCCCACCGCGGCGGCGGCCGCGACCAGCAGCGCCCACCACACGGTGGGCAATCCGGCCGAGGGACGGATCCATTCGGACCAGAAGCCCAGCAGATTGGAAGAGAGGAAGGACATCGATGGACAGGCGTGAATCTTGGCGAGGCGGCGTGCGCAACGCCGGGAAGAACGACAGGGCGGCGGGCTGCGCCGCGGGTCAGTGCAGCACGCGCGAGGCGCCGGCGAGCGGGCCGGTGCCCGCATCGGCCTCGAGCGCGAACATCGGGATCGGCACGTCGAAGCGCTCGCCGGTCTCGCTCACCACGAAGTAGCTGCCGTGCATGGTGCCGCTGGGCGCGTGCAGGCGGCAGCCGCTGGTGTAGCGGAAGGACTCGCCGGGTGCGAGCAGCGGCTGCTGCCCGATCACCCCCAGGCCCTTGACCTCCTGCGCGTGGCCCGATTCGTCGTGGATCAGCCAGTGCCGGGCGATCAGCTGGATCGCGACCTCGGCCACGTTGGTGACGGTGATCGTGTAGGCGAAGGTGTAGATCTTCTCCGAAGGAGAGGACTGGTCCGCCAGGTACTGCGGCGCCACTTCGACGGTCATCGGCGGGTTGGACATCCTGCGATCTTAGTGGCGTGACATTGTTCCGCGCCACCGCGGCCCTGCTGCGAAAATGCCGGGATGACCCCGAGCCCCACTTTCCGCATCGCGCCCTCCATCCTCTCGGCCGACTTCGCACGCCTGGGCGCCGAGGTGAGCGACGTGATCGCCGCCGGCGCCGACTGGATCCACTTCGACGTCATGGACAACCATTACGTGCCGAACCTCACCTTCGGCCCGATGGTGTGCGAGGCGCTCAAGCCGCACGCGAAGAAGGCCGACGGCACGCCGGTGCCGGTCGACGTTCACCTCATGATTGAACCTGTCGATGCCCTGGCCGCGGCCTTCGCCAAGGCGGGGGCCGACTACATCAGCTTCCACCCCGACGCATCGCCGCACACGCACCGCAGCGTGCAGGCCATCCATGCCGCGGGCTGCAAGGCCGGGCTGGTGTTCAACCCGGCGCGCGGGCTGGAGATCCTGGACTGGATGATCGACGAGATCGACCTCATCCTCATCATGAGCGTGAACCCGGGCTTCGGCGGCCAGAGCTTCATCGACTCGGCGCTGCGCAAAATCGAGCAGGCGCGCAAGCGCATCGACGCCAGCGGCCGCGACATCCGGCTCGAGGTGGATGGCGGCATCAAGACCGACAACATCGCGCGCGTCGCCTCGGCTGGGGCCGACACCTTCGTCGCCGGCAGCGCGATCTTCAACGCGCCGGACTATGCGGGCGTGATCGGCGCCATGCGCGAGCAACTGGCCGCGCCGCGCTGAGCGGCGGGCCGCCCGGCCTCAGCGCTTGAGCTTCTCGTAGGTGCGCTCCGTCACCGGGCCGCGGTCGGTGTCGACCGCGCCGCGTTCGACGTCGTCATGGGCGCGCCGGCCCACCTCGGGCGGGCGGCCGTCCTTCGTGGACTGGCTGTCGGCGGACTGATCGCGCTCGTGCGGCAGGCGCGGCGCCGATTCGCCGCCCTGCTCGACCTTGGTCTGCCCGCCCTCGGCGTCGCGCAAGGGATCGTCGGGCTTGGGGCTGGCGGGTGAATTAGGCATGACAGGTCTCCTTCGACGCGTGACCACCATGGTGGCGCGCACACCGGCCGGCCCCGGTAGGACAGGCCGTGCGCCGGGCGTAGGCCACCGGTGGCCGGCGCCGGGGCGGGCCGGACCATAATCCTTTCATGCCTGCGACTCCCCCCGACGACACCCTGCGCACGCTCGGCTACGCGGCCCTCCAGCCCGGCCCGCGCCTGCTGGTGATGGGCGGCGTGCACGGCGACGAGACCTGCGGCACGGCCGGCATCGAGCGTGTGCGCGCCGAACTCGATGGCGGCACGCTGACCCTGCGCCGCGGCCAGCTGACGATGGTGCCGGTGGCCAACCCGCTCGCGCGGCGGCGCCTGCAACGCGAGGGGGAGCGCAACCTGAACCGCTCCTTCCAGCCGCGCACCGCGCCGGTGGACTACGAGGACCACCTCACCAACCTGCTGTGTCCGCTGATCGACCGGCATGAGGTGCTGCTGGACCTGCACTCCTTCGAGAGCCAGGGCGAAGCCTTCGCCATGATCGGCCCGCGCGACAACACCGGCACGCTGGAGCCCTTCGCGCGCGCCGAGGAGGAGGGCCGGCTGGCGCGTGCCCTGGGCACGCCCACGGTGGTGGAAGGCTGGCTCGACATTTACGCGGCGGGCCTCGCGCAGCGGGCCGGCGGCGCCGCGCCCACGGCGGACGAGATCGCCTACGGCTGCGGCACCAACGAGTACATCCGCAGCCGCGGGGGCTACGGCGTCACGCTCGAATGCGGGCAGCACCGCGACCCGGCCGCGCCCGCGGTGGCCTGGCGCGCGATCCGCCGCACGCTCGCCCTGCTGGGCATGGCCGAGCTGCCGCCCGAACTCGCTGGCGAGCCGCTGCCGTCCCATCCGCGGCTGCTGCGCCTGGCCAGCGTGACCGACCGGCTGCACGAGGGCGACCGCTTCGTGCGCGAGTGGGCCACCTTCGACGCCGTGTCGGGCGGCGAGCCCATCGGCCGGCGGCACGACGGCACGCTGCTGGCCGCGCCGGGCGATGGCTTCATCGTCTTCCCGAATGCGCGCGCGCAGCCGGGCAGCGAGTGGTTCTATTTCGCCACGCTGAGCGAACGCCGGCTGGGCTGAGCGCACGGGCAACGCGGCGTGGCCGCGGCGGCGGCCGGCTTCGGCTCCCTTCCTACAGCGCGCAGGGCGCGGCGGGCGTAGCCTGCGGCTCCCGGAGCCAAGGAGAGCCGCCCATGCCCGCCTCGAAGAAAACCACCGGCCGCAAGACCGCCGCCGCATCACGCAAGCCTGCCGGACAGGCCGAGGACACCGCGCGCCACGCGCCGGCACCGCGCGTGCTGTGGAAGGGCGCCATCAGCTTCGGGCTCGTGCACATCCCGGTCGCGCTGTACTCGGCCACGCGCGACAGCGGCGTCGACTTCGACTGGCTCGACAAGCGCAGCATGGACCCGGTGGGCTACAAGCGCATCAACAAGAAGACCGGCAAGGAGATCACGAAGGAGAACATCGTCAAGGGCGTGGCCTACGAGGACGGCCAGTACGTGATCCTGAGCGACAAGGAGATCGCCGACGCCTACCCCAAGACCACCCAGACCATCGAGATAGAGAGCTTCGTGCCGGCCGACTCGATCCCCTTCGTCTACCTGGAGCGGCCCTACTACGTCGCGCCGATCAACCGCGGCGCGAAGGTGTATGCGCTGCTGCGCGAGGCCCTGCAGCGCAGCGGCCGCATCGGCATCGCCCGCGTGGTCATCCAGACCAAGCAGCACCTGGCGGCCATGATCCCCGCCGGCCCGGGTTTGGTGCTCAACCTGCTGCGCTGGGGCGCCGACATCCGCCCCTGGGAAGACCTGCCGCTGCCGGCCGAGGACGCGAAGAAGGCCGGCCTCACGCCGCGCGAACTCAAGATGGCGGAGCAGCTGGTGGCCGACATGGGCGCCGAGTGGGACCCGCAGGACTACCAGGACGAATTCAAGAACCAGATCATGGCGCTGGTCGACCGCAAGGTCGCGGCCGGCCAGACCGAGGCCGTGACCCAGCCCGACCCGGTGGAGCGCACCGAAGGCCAGGGCGCCAAGATCCTCGACCTCACCGAACTGCTCCAGCGCAGCCTGCGCAACAAGGGCCGCGGTGCGCGTGCCGGCGGCGCGGCGCAGGACGCCGATGACGACGACGACGCGGAGGACGAGGCGCCGGCCAAGCCGGCGGCCCGAAAGCGCGGCGGCACGCCTGCCAAGCGCGCTGCCTCGACCCGCTCCGCGGCGCAAAAGCGCCGCGCGGCCTGATTGTCGGAACCGCGGCGGCCGATGGCGACGAAGAAGAAACCCTCCGCGGCGCCCGACCCCGCGGGCAGCACCGCTCACCGCGCCCTGGCCGACTACCGCCGCAAGCGCGACTTCGCGGCCACGCCCGAGCCGGCGGAAGGCGGCCAGCCGGCCGTCGGCGGGCTGGCCTTCGTCGTGCAGAAGCACGACGCCTCGCACCTGCACTACGACTTCCGGCTCGAACAGGACGGCACGCTCAAGAGCTGGGCCGTGCCCAAGGGCCCCTGCCTGGACCCTACCGTCAAGCGCATGGCCGTGGAGGTGGAGGACCACCCGCTGGCCTACGGCGGCTTCGAGGGCACCATCCCCGAAGGCCACTACGGCGCCGGCACCGTGATCGTGTGGGACCGGGGCACCTGGTGGCCCGAGGGCGACGCGCGCCGCGCCCTGCAGGCGGGCAAGCTCAAGTTCGAGCTGCGCGGCGAGAAGCTCAAGGGCCATTGGACGCTGGTGCGCATGAAGCCGCGCGGCAGCGACCGCAAGCCCGCCTGGCTGCTCATCAAGGAGAAGGACGCGCAGGCGCGCCCGCTGGCCGAGTACGACGTCGAGGCCGAGGCGCCCGACAGCGTGCTCGCGCGTCGTACGCCGCCGGGCCGCAAGTCATCCACCGCGGCGCCGGCCAAGGTCGAGGCCAAAGCCAAGACGAAGGCCGAGACCAAGGCCAAAGTGCCAACGCCCGCGCCCAAGGCCCGCCTGCCCGACACGCTCGCACCGCAACTGGCCACGCTGGCGACCGCCCCGCCGGCCGAGCCCGAGGAATGGCTCTGGGAGCTGAAGTTCGACGGCTACCGGCTGCTCGTGCGCTTCGACGCGCAGGGGCGCGTGCGCTGCTTCACCCGCAACGGCCTGGACTGGACCTCGCGCCTGCCCGAGCTCGCGCGCGCCCTGGAGAAGCTCGAGCTGCGCTCGTCCTGGCTCGACGGCGAGATCGGCGTCGAGAACGCGCAGGGCGCGCCCGACTTCCAGGCGCTGCAGAACGCCTTCGACCGCCACGCCACGGGCGGCATCGTGTGCTGGCTCTTCGACGCGCCCTTCCTCGACGGGCGCGACCTGCGCGACCTGCCGGTGCAGGCGCGGCGCGAGGCCCTGTCGCACAAGCTCGACGGCCGCGCGCCGCCCGCGCTGCGCTTCAGTGAGGCCTTCGACGCCCCGCCGGCCGACCTGCTGGCCTCGTCGGCGCGCATCGGCTTCGAGGGCATCATTGGCAAGCGCCGCGACGCGCCGTATGTCTCGCGCCGTTCGGCCGACTGGATCAAGCTCAAGAACCACCGCCGGCAGGAGTTCGTCATCGGCGGCTACACCGCGCCCAAGGGCACGCGCCAGGGCTTCGGCGCGCTGCTGCTGGGCGTGCACGATGCGCAGGGCCACCTGCGCTACGCGGGCAACGTCGGCACCGGCTTCGACGCGCAGCGGCTGGCCGACGTGCATGCCCGGCTGCGCCGCCTGGACACCGACGCCTGTCCCTTCGAGCCGCGGCCTACCGGCCTGCGCGCGGGCACGGTGCAGTGGGTCCGGCCGCGCCTGGTCGCCGAAGTCGAGTTCGGCGAATGGACCCGTGACGACCGCGTGCGCCAGGCCGTGTTCCATGGCCTGCGCACCGACAAGCCACCGCGCCAGATCGTGCGCGAACATGCCCAGACCGTGGACGCTCCTGCCATGCCCGCTTCCTCTTCCTCCTCCACGCCCGCCAAGACGCCGGCCAAGTCCGCCGGCCTGCGCATCACGAACGCCGACCGCGTGATCGACAAGGCCAGCGGCACCACCAAGGGCGAGCTGGTGGCCTACTACGCCGACGTGGCGGCGCTCATGCTGCCGCACCTCAAGGGCCGGCCGGTGTCGCTGGTGCGCGCGCCGGAAGGCGTGGGCGGCGAGCTGTTCTTCCAGAAGCACGCGCAGCACACCGAATTGCCGGGCGTGAAGCTGCTCGACCCCGAACTCGACCGCGACCACGATCCGCTGCTGCAGATCGACACCGCGCGCGGCCTGCTGTCGGCCGCGCAGATGAACACGCTGGAGTTCCACACCTGGAACGGCACCTCCAACAAGCTGGAAACGCCCGACCGCATGACCTTCGACCTCGACCCCGGCGAGGGCGTGGGCTGGCCGCACATGCAGGAGGCGGCGCTGCTGGTGCGCACGCTGCTCGACGAACTGGGGCTGGTGGGCTTCCTGAAGACGAGCGGCGGCAAGGGCCTGCACGTGGTCGTGCCGATCCGCCGGCAGCACGGGTGGGACACGGTCAAGGATTTCTCGCGCGCCGTCGTCGCGCACCTGGCGCAGACCATCCCCGAACGCTTCGTGGTCAAGAGCGGCCCAAAGAACCGCATCGGCAAGATCTTCGTCGACTACCTGCGCAACGGCTTCGGCGCCACCACCGTCGCCGCCTGGTCGGCGCGCGCGCGGCCCGGCCTCGGCGTGTCGGTGCCGGTGGGCTGGGACGAGCTTCCGGAACTGACCGGCGGCGCGCAATGGACGCTGGCCGACGCGCGCACGCGCTTCGACACTGGCAACACGGCCTGGGACGGCATGGAGCGCGCCCGCAAGGCGCTGGCCGGGCCGATGAAGGTGCTGGGCTTCACGCCGGAGGCAAAGCAATCCTGAGTCGACTGCGGCTCCCGCTCGGCGGGTGCGCGCCCGGGGGCGTCCGCTCCAAGACGCCGTGCGGCGTTCAGCCGCGCACTTCGTCCGTCACCACGTGGAAGCGTTCCAGCGTGTGCTCGCCGAAGACCATGGTGATCGGCACGTCGGCCGCGTCGCGTCCGCGGGCGATCACGACGCGGCCGATGCGCGGCACGTTGTGGCGGGCGTCGAAGGTGTGCCAGCGGCCGCCCAGGAAGACCTCGAACCAGGCGCTGAAGTCCATCGGGTAGGGCACGGGCGGTATGCCGATGTCGCCCAGGTAGCCGGTCACGTAGCGCGCCGGAATGTTCAGGCATCGGCACAGCGTGACCGCCAGGTGGGCGAAGTCGCGGCACACGCCCACCCGATCGCGGTACCCGCCCAGCGCGGTGCGCCCCGCGAACGCGCGCTGGTAGTCGAAGCGGATGTGCTGGTGCACGAAGTCGCACACCGCCTGCACGCGGGCCCAGCCCAGCGGCGTGTGGCCGAAGGTCTGCCAGGCGAAGGGCAGCAGCTCGCTGTCGACCTCGCAGTAGCGGCTGCCCAGCAGGAAGGGCAGGGTCTCGACCGGCAGCTCGTCCACCGGGTGCTGCCAGGCGCCGTAGTCGACCGGGTCGGTCCACCCGGTGTCGTGGATCAGGGCCTCGTTGTGCAGCCGCACCCGCTGCACGCCGGCCGGCACGCGCACGCGCGCGCAGCGGTTGCCGAAGCTGTCGGTGTAGTGGTCGGTCCACAGCGGCGGGTCGACCACGGGATGTTCGGGCGCGACCAGGTCGCGTGCACGGTCCGGGTGCACCTGCAGCAAAAAGACGAGTGCGGTGGGGCCGCTGAGCCCCAGCTCGATGTCATAGCCGATGCGAATGAGCACGGTGCCTCCCTTCAGGCGCGTATCGGGTGGATGGTGTGTACACGAAAGCATCGATGCTAGAAGCGTGCCGGCCATGTCGCGGGGGGCGCCACGGCGCGAGCGGCTGTAGTCCGCCAGCGCACGGGCGGGGCGTCGGTGCGGTCCTACCGTGCACAGCTTGGCGCTCCCACAGTCCACGACGTGGGGCCACTACGTGAAACCGGTCCCGGGCCGCCTAGGCTCGAAGCTCGCTCGCAGAAACGCTGCGGCGCAGGTTCTTCCCCGATCTGTTCAACCCCTCTTTCTGGAGCGAATCATGGAACTGGCATCGCTGTTCGGTGCGATCAACGGCCCCTGGGTGGACGACGTGCTCGTCTGGGGCGTGGCGGCATTGACGGGCGTGATCGGCCTCGTGGCCCTCGTCAACGCGGTGGACATGTTCCTCGACGCGGAAGCCGGCTGAGGCCGCTTCCTTTTTCCCGTCTCATTTCTTTCCCTCTTCCTTCTCGATGACCTCCAGGAACAGCAAGCCGCCTGCAGTGCGGCGTGCCAAGGCGGGCGACCCGTCGCTGGCCAAGCAGGAACAGCTCGCGGCCTCCAGCACCGAGCTGCCGCTGCCCTACCTCACGACCAACCAGGGCACGCGCATCGCGGACAACCACAACTCGCTGCGTGCCGGCGTGCGGGGCCCTTCGCTGCTCGAGGATTTCATCCTGCGCGAGAAGATCACGCACTTCGACCACGAGCGCATTCCCGAACGCGTCGTCCATGCCCGCGGCAGCGCGGCGCACGGCGTGTTCAAGGTCTACAAGTCGATGTCGCAGTTCACGCGCGCCGCCTTCCTGCAGGACCCGCAGGTCGAGACGCCGGTGTTCGTGCGCTTCTCCACCGTGGCCGGCGGTGCGGGCTCGGCCGACAGCGTGCGCGACGTGCGGGGCTTCGCGGTCAAGTTCTACACCCAGGAAGGCAATTACGACCTGGTGGGCAACAACATCCCGGTGTTCTTCATCCAGGACGCGATGAAGTTCCCGGACCTGGTCCATGCCGTCAAGCCCGAGCCGCACCACGGCATGCCGCAGGCCGCGAGCGCCCACGACACCTTCTGGGACTTCGCCTCGCTGATGCCCGAGACCACCCACATGCTCATGTGGGCGATGAGCGACCGCGCCATCCCGCGCAGCTACCGCATGATGCAGGGCTTCGGGGTGCATACCTTCCGCTGGGTCAACGCGCACGGCGACGCGCACTTCGTCAAGTTCCACTGGAAGCCCAAGCTCGGCGTGCACGGCCTGGCCTGGGACGAGGCGCAGAAGATCGCCGGCAAGGACGCCGACTTCCACCGCCGCGACCTCTGGAACGCGATCGAGAACGGCGACTTCCCCGAGTGGGAACTGGGCGTGCAGCTCATCCCGCAGGACAAGGAACATTCGCTGGGCTTCGACCTGCTCGACCCCACCAAGCTCATTCCCGAGGAGATGGTGCCCATCACGCCGGTCGGCAAGATGGTGCTCAACCGCAACCCGGACAACTTCTTCGCCGAGACCGAGCAGGTCGCCTTCCATCCGGGCCATGTGGTGCCGGGCATCGACTTCAGCAACGATCCGCTGCTGCAGGGCCGCCTGTTCAGCTACACCGACACGCAGCTGTCGCGCCTGGGCGGCCCCAACTTCCACGAGCTGCCCATCAACCGCGGCGTGTGCCCCTTCCACAACTTCCAGCGCGACGGCATGCACCGCCAGAGCATCGGTCGCGGCCAGGTGGCGTACGAGCCGAACTCGCTGGCCAACGGCGCGCAGTTCCGTGTCGATGGCGACAGCGACGGCTTCGTCAGCTACCCCGAGGCCATCGAGTCGCCCAAGATCCGCCGCCGCAGCCCGAGCTTCGACGACCACTTCACGCAGGCGCGCCTGTTCTTCAACAGCCAGAGCGTGGCCGAGAAGGAGCACATCGTCGCCGCGTTCCGCTTCGAGCTGTCGAAGGTCCAGGTGCCGGCCGTGCGCCAGCGCATGGTCGACAACCTCGCGCAGGTCGACGAGAAGCTCGCGCGCCGCGTGGCCGAGCCCCTGGGCATCGACCCGCCCGACGCCAGGGCCGCGGCCGGCCAGGCCGGCTACCGCGAGGCACGCATCCAGCTGCCGATCGAGGAGGCGCCGTCGCTCAGCATGCTGGGCACCGGCGACGGCTCGGTCAAGACGCGGCAGGTCGCCATCCTCGTGGCCGACGGCATCGACTCGGCGTCGCTCAAGCCCATCCGCGAAGCCATCGAGGCGGCGGGCGCGCAGTGCAAGGTCGTCGGCCCCCGGCTGGGCAGCGTGACGAGCGCGTCCAAGCGCCAGGTCGTGGTCGACGCCACCTACGTCAACATGCCCTCGGTCATGTTCGACGCGGTGCTGGTGCCTGCCGGTGCCGAGGGCGTGCAGGCACTGCGGCAGAACGGCGATGCCCAGCACTTCGTGCTCGAAGCCTTCAAGCACTGCAAGGCACTGTGCCTGGTGGGCGAGGGCGCACAGCTCCTCGCCTCGGTGGGCATGGAGGCGGGCGGCCAGCCACCGGCCGGCGTGGTCGTGGCCGACACCCCGCCCGTGCAGACCGGCGACACCGAGGCCGCGCAGGCGATCGCGCACGCCTTCGTCGCCGCGATCGGCAAGCATCGGCACTGGGACCGTGCGGGGGTGGAGGCGGTGCCGGCCTGAGCGATCGGCTCACGCCCGAAGCGAAGCGCCGGCCCTGGGCCGGCGTTTTCTTTGGTCGACTCGACCTGGCTCTAGACCGTTCGCGTTAGGCCATCTTGCGAATTGGCCCGCAGGGGGGTGCTTCCTAGACTCCGACCGCGATGTCTGAGAGGCGCACACGTTCATGGCGTCGATGGTCCACGCTCGGACCGCAGGCAGAGCGTGGGGGTCGAATGCAACGGTTGACGAACACACATGGCGGGCGGTCCGGGCGCACGCGCTTGACGCGGCTCGTGCTGGCGGGGGCCGCTGCGTCCTGGCTGGCGATGGCGCTCGCGGCGCACGCGCAGCCCGCGCCCGACGCCGAGGCGGTGGCCAGCAGGCAGGAGCAGGCCCGGCTGGCCGACACCGACACGCTGCTGGCCCTCACGAACGACGGCGCCATCCTTTATTCGCAGGACAAGGTCAAGCTCAGCGGCTACCAGTACTGCAGCCAGGCCGTGGCGCTGGCCGAGGCCGGCGAGTTCCGCCAGAGCGTGCGCGCGGCGAGCAAGGCGCTGCACCTGGCCAACACGACGCGCGACCCCAACCTGCTGGCGATGGCCAACCGCGACCTGGCCATCGTCTACAGCTATTCGGGCCAGCTCGAGAAGGCCGAGCAGTTCGCGCGCGATGCGCTCAAGCAGCCGGTGCGCGATCCCAAGCTGGTGGTGGGGCCCGCGAACAAGGTGCTGGGCGACGTGGCGGCGCGACGCGGCGACTACGCCGGTGCGGTGCGCAGCTACGACGAGGCGCTGGCCGGCAGTTCCGACCGTTATGCGCCGCTGGTGCGCGCGTCGCTGGCCAATGCGCTGATCGAATCGGGCGACACCGGGCGTGCACGCCAGCTGCTCGATGCGATGGGCACGCCGCGCGAGGCGCCGCTGGCCGCGCAGCTGGAGCGCACGCGCGCCAACCTGCTGCTGGCCGAGAAGAAGCCGGCGGAGGCCAAGGCGCTGTACACCGCGCTCACCACGCGGCAGATGGGCACCGACACCGAGTACTACCGGCTCTGGGCTTGGGACGGCGTGGCGCGCAGCGACCTCGCGCTGGGCCAGACGCAGGCGGCGGCCGATGCGCTGGGCCGGGCCATAGGCAGCGTGGACCAGGTGCGCTCGCGCTTTCGCAGCGAAGAATTCAAGATGGGCCTGTTCTCCGACCTGCAGTCGGTGTTCGAGCGGGCCGTGGGGCTGTACAGCGACGTGGGCGACGCCCAGCGCGCCTTCGAGATCAGCGAGCGCAGCCGCTCGCGCGCGTTGCTCGACGCGGTGCGCGGCCGGGCGAAGGTGAGCGAACAGGCCGCGACCACCATCGACCTGGCGACGCTGCAGCGCTCGCTCCAGGCCGACGAGCGGGTGGTGGAGTTCCATGCGCTGCCCGAGCGCCTGCAGGCCTGGGTGATCGGGCCCGACGGCATCAAGGCGTACAGCATTGCGGTGAAGCGCGACGAGCTCACCGACCTGGTCGACACCTTCCGCAACTCGGTCGTGCGCGGCCGCCGCACGGCCGTGGGCAATGCCGACAAGCTGGGCGCCGCGCTGCTCGGCCCGCTGGGCCTCACGCCCGGCCAGCGCCTGGTGATCGTGCCGCACGGCCCGCTGCACTACCTGCCCTTCCAGGCGCTGCGGCTCGATGGCCGCTACGTGATCGAGACGCACCCGGTGGCGGTGTCGCCGTCGATGAGCATCGCGGTGCAGCTGGCCCAGCGTTCGCCGCGCATCGATCCCACGCTCACCGCCTTCGGCAACCCGCGCATCGAGGACAAGTACGACCTGCCCGGCTCCGAGGCCGAGGTGAAGCAGCTCGCGCGCCTGTTCCCGCGCAACAGCGTCTTCATGGGCGCGGCCGCCACCAAGACGCAGTTCCGCGAGGTGGCCTCGCGCGCGCCGCTGATGCACGTGGCCGCGCACGCCGAGGCCGACCAGGTCGACCCGCTCTATTCGCGCATCCTGCTGGCCAACGAAGGCGGGCGGCAGAACTTCCTCGAGGCGCACGAGATCCTCGAGCTGCCGATGCAGGGCACGGCCCTGGTCACGCTCTCGGCCTGCGAGTCGGGCCTGGGCCGCATCGCGACGGGCGACGAGGTGCTGGGCTTCACGCGGTCCTTCCTGTCGGCGGGCAGCTCGAGCCTCATCGCGTCGCTGTGGCCGGTGTCGGACGACGCCACCGAGGTGCTCATGGGCACGCTGTACGGCGAGCTCGCCAAGGGGCGTGACCTGCAGCGCGCCATGCAGGCCGGCCAGCTGGCCGTGCTGAAGGACCCGAAGATGTCGCATCCGTTCTTCTGGGCGCCGTTCAACCTGATCGGCAACTGGCGCCTCACCGTCGGGAGCGACGCATGAAGCGGCCTGGCATCGCATCGCGCCGGCGCCCGGCCGCGTGGGCCACCGCCGCCCTCGGCGCGGTGGCGTCCTGCGGTGCGCTGGCCCAGGCGCCCTCGCAGTCCTTGCCCGGCACCACCACGCTGCTGCCCACGGGCGATCCGTGCGCGGCCTGTGCCGCACCGGTGACGCCGGCCGCGGCCGCGCCGCAGGGCCCGGCTGCGGCATCGCCGGCCTTCCGCCTCAACGACCTGCGCCTCAACGGCGCGCAGGCGCTGAGCGCCGAAGACCTGCGCGGCGTGACCGGCCCCTACCTGGGCCGCGATGTCACGCTGGCCGACCTGGAGGCGCTCGCACGCGACATCACCGCCCGCTACCGCGAACGCGGCTATTTCCTCGCGCAGGCCATCGTGCCGGTGCAGACGGTGCAGGACGGCGTGGTCGAGATCAGCATCGTCGAGGGCCGCATCGGCAAGATGGACGTGACCGTCGCGCCCGAGGCGCCCATCGGCGAGGCGCGGGTGCGCAGCTTCCTCGCGCCGCTCGCGGTCGGCCAGGCCGTGAGCGGCCCGGCCTACGAGCGCGCCATGCTGCTGCTGTCGGACCAGCCGGGCCTGCGCGTCGGCTCCTCGCTGCAGGAAGGCACGCAGACCGGCACCACCGACCTGGCGGTGGAGGTCAATGCCGGGCAGCGCTGGAGCTTCTCCGCCGAGGCCGACAACCACGGCACGAAGGAGTCGGGCCGCTACCGCGTCGGCGGCACCGCGCGCTGGAACAGCCCCTTCGGCATCGGCGACAACCTGGACGTGCGTGCCATGGTGTCGAACGGCAACGCGCTGCAGTTCGGTCGCGTGTCCTACGAGGCGCCGATCGGCACCAGCGGCCTGCGTGCCGGCGTCGGCATCTCGCGCGTCAACTACGAGCTCGGCGGCGAGTTCGAGCAGCTGGGCGCGCAGGGCAAGGCCGACGTGGTCGACGTGTCGCTGAGCTACCCGCTGATCCGCCAGCGCCAGCACAACCTCTTCCTGCGCCTGTCGGCCGACAGCAAGCGCCTGACCGACGACTTCACGGCCGTCAACTTCTCGGCCCGCAAGCGCGTCAACGGCCTCGGCCTGGGCTGGACCTGGGAGCGCCGCGACGACCTGCTCGGCGGCGGCTACTGGGCCAGTGCCGGGACCTTCTACCACGGCAAGCTGTCGCTGCGCGACGCCGACAGCCTCCAGTCCGACCAGGGCCTGGGCGGCCACGGCACCGAAGGCGGCTTCTCCAAGACGACCTTCCAAGTGTCGCGCCTGCAGGCGGTGCTGCCGCAGCATTCGCTCTACCTGTCGCTGGGCGGCCAGTGGGCCAGCAAGAACCTCGATGCCTCCGAGAAACTGTCGCTCGGCGGCGCGCGCGCGGTGCGCGCCTACCCGTCCAGCGAGGCGCTGGTGGACCAGGGCCTGATCGCCACCGTGGAGTGGCGATGGTCGTACAACGCCGAGTTCACGCCCTTCGTGTTCTACGACGCGGCGCGCGGCAAGACGGTGAAGGAGCCGTCGTTCTACGACATCGGTTCGCCCTGGCGCAGCCTGCGCGGCGGCGGCGTCGGCCTGTCGTGGGTGCGGCCGGGCAACTTCGCCATCAACGCCACGCTGGCCTGGCGCGCAGGCACGGAGCCGGCGCGCACCGACGGCGGCAAGCACGGCGCGCGGCTGTACGTGCAGGCACAGAAGAGCTTCTGACCATGGCCCGCGATCTCGACAAAACCGTGGCTGCAGCGCCCGTCCCGTCCGCGCGAGCAGCGATCGAAACGACAGCACGAAGAGCGTCCCTGAACGGGCGTCTTGGGGCATCGACATGAGCGCACGTCTTTCATCACGCACCGCGCGGCGCCACTGGCGGATGCGCCCGCTGGCGCTGTCCCTGGCCTGCATCGGGGCCGCGGCGCCGACGGCCTGGGCGCAGGTCATCAACCCGACTTCGATCGCCGGCTTTCCGGCCGTGGGCAGCGTCGCGGCGGGAACGATCTCGGGGGCGCAGATCAATGGCACGGCGATGACCATCGACCAGGCCAGCTGGCGCGCCGTCATCAACTGGAACGGCTTCTCGCTCGCGGGCGGCAACAGCCTGAACTTCAACCAGGCGATGGGGGCGGGCAGCGTCACGCTCAACCGCGTCACCACGGCCGCCAACCCGTCGCAGATCTTCGGCACCCTCAGCGCGCCGGGGCATGTGTTCATCGTCAACCCGGCGGGCGTGCTGTTCGGCGCGGGCTCGCAGGTCAACGTCGGCGGCCTGGTGGCCTCGACGCTGGACATCGGCAACAACGCCTTCGCCGGCGGCGACCGCGTCAACACGCCGCTGGCCGGCGGCGGTGCGCTCACCTTCACGCGCACCGATGGCGTCACGGGCACGGTCACCGTGGACAAGGGCGCCAGCATCACCACCACGCCCGGCGGCACCGTCGTGCTGATGGGCGAGGCGGTGAGCAACGCCGGCCAGATCAACGTCGCGCAGGGCAGCGTCGGCCTGCTCTCGGGCCTGAGCGCCACGCTCGACTACGCGGGCGACGGCCTGACCACCCTCAAGGTCAGCAGCACCGCAGGCAATGTCGCCGCCAAGGCGCTGGTGACCAACCTCGGTCAGATCACGGCCGATGGCGGTCGCGTGAACATCGCGGCGCTGTCGACCGAGGCCGGTGCGCTGGTCGTCAACCAGCAGGGTGTGGTCCAGGCGCGGTCGCTCGAATCGCGCGGCGGGCAGATCGTGCTCACCGGCGGCGGCGGCAACGAGGTGCGCGTCGCGGGCACGCTCGATGCGAGCGGCACGGGCGCCAAGGTGGCGGGCGGCTCGGTGCAGATGGCCGGCGGCGCGCTGCGCATCGACGGCGCGAGCGTCGACGCCAGCGGCACCGCGGGCGGGACCATCGTCGGCATTGCGGGCGGCGTGATGATGTCGCCCGACAACAGCTTCAAGGCCGACGGCAGCACCGGCAAGGGCGGCGGCATCGGCCTGCTCGGCGTGACCAGCGTGCACGCGGACGGCACCCTCTCGGCCACCGGCGCGACCGACGGCGGTGTGGTCCTTCTCAGCGGCAAGTCGGTGGAGGTCGGCCAGGGCGCGAACGTGAACGCCGGCGGCGGCTCCGGCGCCAACGGCCAGTGGCAGGTGCAGAGCACCAACGACCTGAACGTCACCGGCGGCAACATCGCCTACCAGTCGGCGGGCTACGTCGACGGCGACGCCACCTCGCGCGTCGCCGACGCCGCGCTCGGTCGGGCGCTGAGCCAGGGCACGGACGTCACGCTGTCCAGCAAGGCGGCCGTCATTCCCGGCGAACCCGCCACGGGCGGCACGGGCGTCACCTTCGCCGATGGTGCCCAGGTCATCAAGACCGGCGGCCCGGCCGCCACCTTGCAGGTCGACTCGCGCACCAATGTCGCCATGGGCAGCGGCTCGGCCATCCGCTCGCAGGGCGGGGCGCTGAACGTCGGCTTCAACGCCGATGCGCAGGGCGCACCGCTGCCCGCGCAGCAGGCCATCCAGCAGCCGGGCGACGCGGACCTGCGCATCGGCAGCATCCTCCTGCAGGGGGCGACCATCGAGTCCGGCGGCGGCGACATCCGCTTCTACGGCCAGGGCGATGCCGTGAACGGGCGCGCGGTCGGCGTGGTCACCGCGCCCGGCATCCTGCTGCAGGACAGCCGCGTCGCCACCTGCGCGGCGGGCAGCGACTGCAGCGGCGCGGGCGGCGAGATCAGCCTGCGCGGGGAAGGCGGCACGACGCGGATCACCGACAACCTGGCGGTCAGCGGCATGGGCGTCTCCGTCACCGGCAGCGTGGTGGAAACCGGCACTGGCGCCATCCGCATCGACGGGCGCGGCGGCATGGGCTCGGCCGGGCTGTCGATCTTCGCCACCGAGGGCGGGCCGACGATGCTGCGCTCGGCCAGCGGCGACATCGCGCTTACGGGCAGCTCCCGCTCCTGGCTGGCCGCCGACCCGTCGGTGCTGGCGCAGGGCACCCCGGCCGGCGGAACGACCGGCTACGGCGCGGGCACCGGCGTGAACGTCTTCGGCGCGACGGTGGCCACGGGCGGCAACGTCGCCATCAGCGGCAGCGGCGGCGACCTGTCCCGCATCACCGGCGAGCCGCTGCGGATGGCCGCGCTGGCGGGCGCGGGCGAGAACTACGACGCGGGCAACGGGGTCGTGCTCACGGCCAGCGACATCTCGGCCGGCCGTGGGCGCACGCTGCAGGTAGATGGCACCGCGGGCAGCCGGGGCTACACCTTCGCGGTCGACGGCGGCGGGAACGGCATTCCCATCGCCGGGGCGAACGACGCCTTCGGCATCGGCGTCGGCGCGACACCGGGCAAGGCGCTCACCGCCGAGGGCGGCACGGTGCGCCTGGCCGGCAACAACAGCGACGTGGCCATCTACCGCGCCACCGCCGACGGCAGCATCGGCCCCGACGGCCCCAGCCGCACGATCAGCACGGCCAGCGCCACCGGCGCCGGCGGCACCATCGACATCCGCGGCCGCAACATCGTGGTGGACAGCCTCGACGGCGCCACCGCGCGGCTCGACAGCAGCGGCGTGGGCCAGGCCGGCACGGTCAGCCTGCGCGCCACCGCCCAGGCCGGCAACCCCGACAGCGGCATCGTGGCCCTGGGTGCCAGCGCGCTACTGCAGGCCGATGCGCTGGGCAGCGGCAACGGGGGCCGCATCGACGTCGTCGGCGACACCAGCCTCGTCGGCTACGGCACGCTCACCGCGCGCGGCGGCGCGGGCGGCGGCAACGGCGGGATGGTGGAAACCTCGGCGCCGACCTTCGAGCTGGCCGGCCTGCGCGTGGACGCCTCGGGCGCGGCCGGCAAGGCCGGCACCTGGCTGGTCGACCCGTACGACGTGACCATCGTCCACGGCGCCGCCGCCGGCACCCTCGCCACGAACCCGTTCACGGCACTGACCACCTCGGTCATCCAGGACGGCGACATCAACGCGGCCCTGAACGGGGGCTCGAACGTCACCATCGCCACCACCCAGGCCTCGGGCGGCACGCAGGCCGGCGACATCACGATGTTCAATGGCGTGCAGATCAACTACAACCAGAACACGACCGGCGAGCGCACGCTGACGCTCAACGCCACCAACAGCGTGCGCTCGGATTTCGATGTGACGATCGCCGCGGCCGGCGCCGACCGCAAGCTGAACGTGGTCTTCAACGCCGATGCCGAGAACGGCGGGCTCGCCACCGGCGGCGGGCAGGTCAGCTACAGCGGCAGCATCTACTCCAACGGCGGCAACGTCAGCATGCGCGGCGCGGCCGCCAATCCGGCGGCGGCGGTGAGCGTGCGGCTGAACGGCCAGGCGATCGACACGCGCGCGGGCAACACACAGGTGGTCGATGCCGTCGATCCGGCCCGCTTCGCCAACAGCGGCGGCAGCGATGCCCAGCCCGGCGGCAACGTGGCCATCTCCGGCCGCACGGTCTTCACCTCCGCCATCAACAGCTACGACGGCGTGGTGGTCGACGGCACCAGCATCCGCAGCGGCTCGGGGAACATCGACATCTTCGGCAGCACCGACGGCGGCTCGGGCGTGGTCATCCAGGCCACGCAGGGCGCGGGCGGGCTGTTCAGCACGAGCGGCAACATCAACGTCACCGGCATCGGCGGCTACACGCCGAGCGGCAGCTATGCGCCGGGCTACGGCGTGGTGATCGGCGCGCCGCCCTTCAACGCGGCGGGCCAGCCGCGCATCGCCAGCGTCGACGGCAACATCGCCGTGCGCGGGCTGCGGCAGGCCGGCGAGGGCGGCGGCACCGGCCTGGGGCCGGGGGCGGGCGTGCGCGTGGGCGGCAACGCCCAGCTCACGACCACCGGGCGCGGCGACATCGAGATCACGGGCGAGATGCAGGGCCGCGGCGCCGGCGTGCAATTCGCGCCGACCTTCAGCGACACCTTCGGCACCCAGCAGGGCGGCATCGTCTCGGGCGGGCGCAACGTGGTGCTGCGCGCGGCCAACGACGGCAGCGCCGACGCACTGGCACTGGGCGTGGGCAGCCAGGCCAGCGCCGCGGCGGTGATGAACCTGCGTCCCGGCGGCCTGAACCTGGCCGGCACGACCGAGGCCTACGCCGCCACCGCCGTGGACCGCACGGCCAACCCCATCACGGTCGGCGGCACGGCGGCCACCGGCTTCGCGGTGTCGGCCGCCGAGCTCACGCGCATCGCGGCGCCGACGCTGGTGTTCGGCAGCAACGCGCATGCGGCCGACATCACCGTGGTGGGCGCGATCAACACGGCCTCCGCACTCACGCTGCAGAACGGGGGCGGCGGCAACATCGCGCTCAACGCGCCGGTCACGGCGCCCACGTTGGGCCTGGTGTCGGCGGGCAACATCACGCAGACGGCGGCGGCGCCGATCACGGCCGGCACGCTGCTGGCGTCGTCCAGCGGCGGCAGCGTGCTGCTCGACCAGGCCGCCAACAACGTGAGCGCCGCCACGCTGGGCGGCGGTGCGGCCGGCGCCTTCCGCTACCAGGACGTCGATGCGCTGCGCGTGGGCAACGTCTCCGTGATCGGCTACGACGCCGCGGGCAACCTGCCGCAGGCGGTGGCGACCGGCTCCATGGCGGCCGACACGGTGTACGTGCGCACGCTCTCGGGCGATCTCACGCTGGCCACCAACGTGAGCAGCAGTTCGGGCACCGACCTGATCGCCGCCTCGCGCTTCCAGAATGCCGGCGCCTTCACCATCACCGGCGCGCCGTGGCGGGTGTGGGCCGACACCTGGGTGGGCGAGACGCGCGGCGGGCTGGCCGGCTCGGGCATCACGCCCAACCTCTACCACTGCGCCTACCTGGGCCTGTGCACGGTGAGCATCTCGCCGGGCGACAACCACTTCATCTATGCGCAGCAGCCGGTGGCGACGGTGGTGATCGCCGACGCGAACCGCTTCTACGGCGCGCCCAACCCGCTGTTCACTTACAGCATCACGGGCCTCATCCTCGGCGACCGGGGCCTGGGCTTTGCCGGCGCGCCGAGCACCACGGCCAACGCCTTCAGCCCGCCGGGCTTCTACCCGATCACCGGCAGCTTCACGTCGGCCGAGGGCTACCTCGTCAACGTCGTGCCCGGCAGCCTGCGCGTGAGCGCGCCGCCCAGCCTGCCGCTGCCCGACCTGCTGCGCGAGGTGCCCAACACCTACACCTTCGACCGCAACATCGGCGCGCCGCCGATCTGCTTCGCGACCGGGCCGCTGGGCGGCGACCGGGCGCAGCAGGGCGACGACCTGCTGGCGCGCGAATGGTCGCGCGTGCGCTCGCGGCCCAACCTCACGAGCTGCATCGACACCGAGCGCAAGAACGGCTGCGCGGACTTCTGACGCGCCCGCGCGTGGGCCGGCGCGTTCACGCGCGGGCGGCGTCGGGTCGATCGTCGGCCGGCGCCGCGAAGCGCAGGTGGCGTGCCACGTCCTTGAGCGCCAGCACGCGCGCCGCAGCCGCCATCGCTTCGCGACGGCACGATGCCCACACCGACGGCGGCAGCTGCCAGGCCGCGCGCAGCCCGTCGGGCGTGGGCGGCACGATCTGGAAGCTGCCCGGCGCCCACCGGCGCAGGAAGGCCAGGATCGCTTCGCAGCCCGCACCGACCAGGACCGCCTTGCCCAGCGCGATCGCCTCGCCCACGATGCCCGACATCTGCTCGTCGTGCAGCCCGGGGTTGTACAGCGCGAGCAGGACGTCGATCTCGTTCAGCGCATCGAAGTACGCGGCGTTGTCGGTGCCCAGGGCGCGGATGTGCAGCCCCGGCGGGCTGCCGTGCAGGACCCGGGCGCGCGCGGCATGGTGGGCCGGCATCGCCAGCCGCAGCGCGATGTCCGGCGGCAGCGCCGCGGCGAGCGCCTGCGAGACCACGGCGAAGCCCTTGCGCGCGAGCGGCTCGCCCATGAAGCCGAAGCGGATGGGCGAATCGGGCGATGGCGGCGCGCGCAGCGCGTCCAGCCGGTGGCGCGTGGCGTCGGCCAGCGGCGTGAGCAGAGTGGGCGTCGCCAGGCGCAGGCCGCCGGCCTGGACCTGCCCCGACTCGCTGTAGACGTGCCAGTTCGCCAGGCGGGCGGCCGTTTGCAGCGACCGGCCCATCAGGCCGTCGAGCCACACGCCGGCCGACGCGTCGGCGGCCCAGAAGCGCGCCGGCATGAGCAGGCCCACCTGCACGCGCAGCGCCGGCATCCGCAGGGCGAGCTGCGCCAGCGCCGCCAGGTGCAACGGGTAGGCGGTGGGCATCCAGATGCCGTCGAAGGACGGCAGGTCCAGCCCTTCCAGGTCCTGCACGCACAGGGCCAGCCATTCGCGCCATTCGGCCTCGGCCGTCGCGCGCGGCACGCCCGCGGATGCGAAGCGCGCATAGCCATGCAGGCGCAGCCGGGGCCGCCAGCGGCAGTGCGTCGCACCCAGCGCGGCGGGGTCGAAGCCCACGTGCGTGGCGATGTCGAGCGCGATGCCGCCGCGCTCGCGCGCCTGCAGGTCCAGTTCGCGCACGGTCGCGGCGTTGTGCCCGTAGGGCGACGACAGGCCGGGGTCGACGAGAAGCAGCCTCAACCGCCGAGCCCGAGCGAGCGCGGCAGGTCGCCGCGGTAGTCCTGCGTGCCCTGGTGCACGAGGCGCGACTGCACGTCCACGAAGACATGCCCGCCGAGCTGCTGCCAGCGGCGGCAGAAGGCGAAATCCTCGCTGAGGTAGCGTCCGTTGCCCGGCTCGGCCAGGGTGTCGAAGAAGCGCCAGTGCGGCAGGTGCGCGTTGGCGTGGTCGCCGGGATCGGGCGTGTAGCGCAGCTCCGGCATCGCGGCGGCCAGGCGTTCGAACACCGTGCGCGCGATGAGCATGAAGCCGGTCGGCGCATCGAGCACCTCGACGAAGCCGTCCTCGTCGGCCCGCTGCATGCCGGGCAGCGGATTGAAGGCGAAACGCGTGTGGCGCGCCGCGAAGTCCTCGCGCGTGCTGCCGGCCGGCAGCGCCTGCGCCAGGCCGCCGGCGGGCCAGCCGTCGGTCTTGTGCGGATAGACGCCGGCCACCACCTCGCGCCCGGCCAGCAGCAGCCGCAGCGCGGCCTCGGGCTCGAAGCCGATGTCGGCGTCGATCCAGAACAGGTGGGTCCAGCGCGGGTCGGCCATGAACTCGGCGACCAGGCGATTGCGCGCGCGGGTCACCAGACTGTCGCCGTCGAGGAAGCGGGTCTGCATCGTGAAGCCGCGGGTCCACGCCAGGTTCACCAGCCCCAGCAGGCTGCGCACGTAGAGCGAGCCGAGCGTGCCGCTGTGGCTCGGCGTGGCGACAAAGGGGCGGATGGCGCCGAGCGCGGCGGGATCGAGCATCGCAGCCTCAGGCGGCCATGCCCTGCCGGGCCGAGAGCAGGGCGCGCAGCTTGGCGGGCGCGACCGGCTTGGTCAGCAGCAGCACGCCGCTGTGGCGCAGGCGCTGCAGCATCTCGGGCCCGGTGGCCCCGGAGACGACGACCGCCAGCGCGTCGGGCTGCAGGCGGCGCGCGGCGTCGATCACCGCCATGCCGTCCTCGTCGCCCGCGAGCTGCAGGTCGCACAGCACGGCGTCGAAGTGCGCGCCGGGCGCGCCCAGGCGTGCGACGGCATCGCGGCCGGTGGTGGCGCAGTCGGCCCGGCAGTCCCACTGGCGCAACAGCGTGGCGGTGGCTTCGAGCACCGGCCGGTCGTCGTCGACCACCAGGCAGTGCAGCCCGGCCAGCGCGGCGGCCGGCGCGGGCACCGCCGGTACGGGCCGGGGCACCTCGGCGCGCGCCGCCGGCAGCCGGATCGAGAAGGTGCTGCCCTGCGCCAGCGCCGAGCGCAGCGCGATGCGGGTGTCGAGCAGCGCGGCGATGCGCGCGCAGATGGCCAGGCCCAGCCCGAAGCCATGCCGCCGGTCGCGCTCGGTGTTCGCCACCTGGTAGAACTCCTCGAAGATGCGCGCGTGGTGGATCGGCGCGATGCCCACGCCGTTGTCGCGCACCTCGATGCGCACGCCATCGCCGCGGCGCCGCGCCACCACCAGCACGGTGCCGTCCAGCGGCGCATGGCGGATCGCGTTGCCCACCAGGTTGCCCAGCACGCGCTGCAGCATGGCGGCGTCGCTGCGCACCGCCAGGCCGCGGTCGCGCCAGACCACGCGCACGCGCGCCTCGGCGGCCTGCGCGGCATGCTGCGCGGCCAGCGCGTCGAACAGGGCCGACAGCCGCAGGTCCTCCATCTCGGGCGCGAGCACCTGCGCGTCCAGGCGCGAGATCTCCAGCAGGTCGTCCAGCAGAACGCCCATGAAGGCCGCGCTCTCCTGCAGCCGCAGCACCGCCGGGCGCTGCGCGTCGGTGGCGGTGGGCAGCAGCCCGTCGATGAACAGGCCCATGGCATGCAGCGGCTGGCGCAGGTCATGGCTGGCGGCGGCCAGGAAGCGGGCGCGCGACAGGGCGGCCTGCTCGGCCTCGGCCATGCGCATCAGCGCCACGGCGGTGGCTTCGCGCACGCGCTCCTCGCTCGCCTGGCGGTGCTGCTGCAGGCGCTCCGCCAGGCGGTTGACGTCGCCGGCCAGGGTGGCGAACTCGTGGTGCGGCGCGTGGCCGTCGCGGCCCGCGCGGCCGGGCCGGCCGACCACGTCGCAGCGCGCGTCGAACTGCCCGGCCTGCAAGGCGGCCACCGTGCGCGACACGCGGCGCAGCGGGCGCGAAATGTCGCGCGCCATGTGCCGCACCGCGACCCAGGCCGCCAGCAGCGCGAGCAGTGCCAGCCCGATGCCGGCCATGAGGGAGCGCGTGCGCTCCTGCGTGTAGGCCGTGGTGTCGCGGAAGGCCTGCACCAGGCCGATGGGCGCATCGCCCGCGGCGGTGGTGCCGGCGGGTGCGAAGGCCGCGGCGCGCGAGGCCTCGCGCAGCGTGACCGGGGCCGAGAAGGTGCGCAGCGCGCCGCCGGTGGCCGGGTTGGCGCCGGCGGCGACGAAGATGCCCGCGCTGTTGCTGATCTCCACGCGCGTGGCCTGGCCGCTGCGCAAGGCCGCGTTGGCCACGTTCTGCAGCGCGGGCAGGTCGCCGGCGAAGAGGCTCAGGTCCGACATCGCCGCCACCTGCCGCGCGATGGCCTGGCCTTCGGCGGTGAACATCGCCTCCAGCGTGCTCAGCCGGCTGTGCGTGAACCAGGCCGTGAGCGCGAGCGCGAGTGCGGCGCAGGGCAGCACGCCCAGGCGCACCAGATCGCGCTGCAGGCTGCCGCGCACCAGCAGCGGCTGGGGCTGCGGCTGGCCCGCCAGCGGCATCGGCGCGCTGGCCAGGTCGGCGGGCTCCAGCGGGCGCATGGCCCCGGCGGGCGGCGCGGGCGCTTCGCTCATCGCGGGGCGGTGACGCGCTGGGCCAGGTCCTGCTCCGGCGGCAGGCGCAGGTTCAGGCCGCGGGCGACGGTGGCATTCAGGCGCACGCTGGCGGGCGTGGCGCTCTCGACCACGGGCGCCATGGCGCCGGCGCCGGCCAGGCGCGCGCCCATCGCGCGGGCCTGGCGCGCAAGCTGCGCCGGCGTCGACACGGCGGCGGCCAGCCCGCCCGAGCGCACCATGCCTTCGTTGCTGCCGAACACCGGCAGGCCGGCAGCGGCGCCCGCGCGCAGCACGGCCAGCGTCGCGGCCTGGTTCTCGCCGATCAGGTCGGGCAGCACGATGAGCGCATCGCTGCGTGGCACCACCGCCCGCAGCGCGGCGCCGAGCGAGCGCGCGTCGGGGGCGTACTCGACCTGCAGCTGCCAGTCCTGCGCCACGCGCTGGAGCTCGCGCAGCACGGGTTCGGACTCGCCCGTCACCACCAGGCCCAGCCGGCGCCGGCCCGGCAGCACCGCGTCGATCAGTGCCAGCTGATCGCCCATCGCGGGCTCGCGCAGCAGCACGCCGATCGGGCGTTCGCCGCGGCGCAGCGCGGGCAGCGGCTTCAGGCCCTCGTACTCCAGCCGGCTGAGCATGGCCAGCAGCAGCGGCTCCTGGCCCGGCCGGTCGAGGGCCGCGCGGGACGCGGCAGGGCCCACGGCCACGGTCACGGCGTCGGTGGCCGGTGCGCTTTTGCGGATGCTTCGCGTGCGCACGCCGGCCGTCACGCGGTCCTCGTCGGCCTGGGCCAGCGCGTCGGGCACCGTGGGGGGCGCATCGGCGCCGGGCGCGATGCGCACCCACTCGACGCGCGGGCCGCCCTCGGTGCCGCGCTGCAGCTCGCGCACGAACTCGGCGTGGGCCGGTGCATCGTCGGCCGTGAGCACGGTCCAGCCCGCCGCGCCTGCGGGCGCGGCCCACGTGCAGGCGAACAGCGCAGCCGCGGCGAGCCGCCAGGGGCACGGCAGCGCCCGGCGGGCTGCGGACAGGAGCGGGAAGCGCATGGAAGCGGTGGGGTCGGATGCGGGCGGGAAAGGCCGGCTGCCGGCGAGTTGCCGGCATCGGGTCCGTGCGCACCAATGTACGGAGCACGGCGCCGCAGCGCGATAACGCAGAGGGCTTAGGCCGCCGCCGCGGCCGCACGCCGGCCACCGCGCGGCCGCGCGGTGGCGCGCACCCGGCGTATGCCGGATGGCCTAGGCAGCGCAGGCGGGCCTAGCGCGCGGCGCCGGCCGCGCGCAGGCCCGCGACCTGCGCCGCGATCGCCTGGCGCAGCGCGCGCGGCGACACCGGCTTGTAGAGCACCGTCACGCCGGCGGCGGCCACCTCGCGCAGGCGGTCGGGCTTGGTCTCGCCGGTGACCAGCAGGCGCGCCGTGTGCGGCCCGATGCCGTGCGGGTGCCGCTCGAGCGCGGCCAGCACGTCCAGGCCGTTGTCGCCGCCCTGCAGCAGCAGGTCGCTCACCACCACGTCGGGCGGGGCGGCCCACTGGTCGGCCAGCGACAGGGCTTCGGCCCGGTTCTGCGCGGCCAGCACCTGCGCACCCCACTGGCCCAGCACGACCTGCAGGCCTTCGAGGATGGTGCGCTCGTCGTCGATCACCATCACCCGCAGTCCGTCGAAGCGGATGTCTTCCTCGGCCGCCGCGGCCGCCGGCACCGGCACCGGCGTCTCGGGGGCCGGCACGGTGCGCACCGTGATGCTCACGCAGGTGCCCCGGCCGGGCCGTGAGCGCAGTTCGACGCGCGTGTTGAGCAGGCCCGCCAGGCGCTGCACCGTGGCCAGGCCCAGCCCCATGCCGCGGGTGCCGCGCGCGGCCTGCGTGCGCTGCGGGTCGACCTGGTAGAACTCCTCGAACACCTTCGCCTGGTGCTGCGGCGCGATGCCCACGCCCGTGTCCCACACGTCGATGCGCGCCGAGCGCCCGCGCCGCCGCACGCCCACCAGCACGCCGCCTTCGAGGGTGTGGCGCAGCGAGTTCGACACCAGGTTGGACAGCACGCGCGAGAGCATCACGTAGTCGCTGCGCACCCACAGCTCGGTCTTGCGCACCACCAGCCGCAGGTCCTGCTGCTCGGCCACGGGGCGGAAGTTGCGGCTGATCTCGTCGAGCAGGCCGTCCAGCGGGAAGTCCACCCACTGCGGCTGCAGCACGCCCGCATCGAGCTGCGAGAGGTTGAGCAGCTCCGAGAACAGCCGGTCGAGCGAATCGACGCATTCGCGGATGTGCGCAATGCGCTGCAGCCGCACCGGGTCGTGCTCGCCGTTGGCCAGCCCGTCGGAGAACAGCGTCAGCGCATGCAGCGGCTGGCGCAGGTCGTGGCTGGCGGCCGCCAGCAGGCGCGTCTTGGCCTGGCTTGCCACCTCGAGCTGCTGGTTCTTGCGCGCCAGCTCGGCCGTGGCGACCTCGATGCGGCTTTGCAGCAGCCGCTGGCTCTCGGCCAGGGCACTGGCCGCCTGGTTGAAGCCGGCCTGCAGGTGCCGCACCTCGGCCGTGCCTTCCACCGGCACCTGCGCCTCCTCGCCGGCACCCAGCCGGTCGACGGCTTCGCCCAGGCGGCGGATCGGCGCACTGATGCGCCGCGCCGCCCAGGCGCCCGCCAGCACCACGCCCAGCAGGCTGGCGCCCAGCACCAGCAGGACGTTGAACCACACGGTGTTCCTCGCACTGCGCACCGCGGCCAGGCTCATCTCCACCATCACCTTGCCACTGGGCTGCCCGTCGTCGGCCGCGACCGGCACCACCACCTGCACGCCCTCGCTGCGCTGGCGGTCGAGGGTCTCGGCGTTGGCCACGATCTCGCCGTCCTCCGACCACACCTGCACCTGCTGCACATGGGGCTGGAAGGTGCCCGACTGCGCGATCCGCAGCAGCGCGCGACGGTCCATGTGGGCCAGCGGCGACTGGGCCGCCGTGGCGATCTGCAGCGCCACGGTCTGGGCGTTGGCGCGCATCAGGTCGTTGACGCCGGCGAGGTACTGGCGCGTCAGCACCGCGATCGTGCCGAGCATCGCCAGCGCGGCCGGCAGCACCGCCAGCAGCACCAGCTGCTGTACCAGCGACAGCCGGCCGAGGCGCCCGCCCAGGCTGCGCGCAGCGCGCCGCGCCCGGGTGGGCGCGACGGCTGCGGCCGCCGCGGGGGGTGCGGTCTCCAGCGAATCGCTCATTGGAAAAACTTCACAAAATCGCCGTGTTTTATGGTTTCTAATTGTGTGCCCCGGCTTCCGGCGTTGACCAGTCAGCCGCTTGGCCGACGCCCCGGGCCTTTCCGACCATGCGCCCTCACGCCGCCTCCCCCCTGCCCAGCCTGCGCCTGCAGGCCTCGAACGCGACCCGCTGGCCGCGGGGTTGGGCGCTGCTGCGGCGCTGCATGGTCGCGGTGCTGGCGCTTGCGCTGCCGCTGGCGGCGGCGGCCCAGCCGGCGGGCGTGCCCGTGCGCTTCGGCATTCTGCCGCTGGGCGGTGCCTTCGAGTCGCGCAACGACTGGGATCCGCTGCTGGCCGATCTCAGCAAGGCGATCGGGCGGCCCGTGGCCGTGCTCTCCGTCACCTCCTACGACGCGCTGGAGCAGGCCATCCAGCGCAACGAGGTCGACATGGCCTTCCTGTCGGGAAAGATGGCGCTGGACGCCGTCACGCTGCGCCAGATGAAGGTGGTGGCCCAGGTCACGCGGCACGACGGCCTGCCCGGCTACCGGGCGCTGCTGCTGGCGCGCAAGGGCGGCCCCATCGCCTCGCTCGATGCGGTGCTGGCCGACCCCGACCGCTGGCGCCTCGCGCGCGGCGAGTCGCGCTCGGTGTCGGGCTTCATCGTGCCGCAGCTGCAGCTCTTCCTGCCCAACCGCATCGTCATGGAGACGCGCTTTCGCAGCGAGGTGGTCGGCACCCACCAGATGACCGCACTCGCGGTGGCCAACGGCGAGGCCGACGTGGCCACCAACAACACCGCCGACTTCGAGCGCTTCAAGCTGCAGTTTCCGGCCGAGGCGGCGCGCCTGCAGGTGATCTGGGAGTCGGAGCTGATCCCGCACGCGCAGATCGTCGTGCGCCGCGACTACGCGCCGGACTTCCAGCAGCGCGTGCAGGGCTTCCTCACCGGTTACGCCAAGGCCAAGGGCCCCAAGGGCGATGCCGAGCGTGCGGTGCTCAAGTCGCTGCACGACCTGGCGGGCTTCCTGCCGGCCGACAACACCTCGCTGGTGCCGGCCGCCAAGCTGGCCTACCAGCTGGCGCGGCAGAACGCATTGACGGGCCAGTTCGTCAACGAGCCGGCGCGCCAGGCGCGCCTGCAGCGCATCGAGAGCACCTACGCGGACCAACTGGCCGTATTGCGCGACAGCGCGCCATGACGATCTCTTTCGCGACCCGGCGCGCCTTCCTCCGATGGGCCGCGGCTTTGCATTGCCTGGGCGCTGCAGGCGCGCCGGCGCAGACACGCCCGCGGCCGGTGGCCGATGCGCTGCCGCTGTCCTTCGGCGTGTTGCCGGTGGGCGGCGCGGTGGATTCGCGCAGCAAGTGGGAGCCGCTGCTGCAGGACCTCGGCAGTGCGCTGGGCCGGCGCGTGAGCGCCCTGTCGGTGCACAGCTACGAGGCGATGGAGCGCGCGATCGAGGCCGATCAGGTCGACATCGCCTACCTGTCCGGCAAGCTGGCGCTGAACGCGGTGCTGCGCGGGCGCATGCAGGTGGTGGCCAACGTCGAGCGCGACGAGGAGCAGGCGAATGCCCATCTGGCCCTGCTGCTGATGCGCAGCGCGCCGCCGCTCAATTCGCTCGAAGCGCTGCTGGCTACCCCCGAGCGCTGGCGCATCGCGCGCGGAGGCCCCCGCTCGGTGTCGGGCTACATCGTGCCGCAGTTGCAGCTCTTCCTGCCGCGCGGCATCGACATAGAGACCCGCTTCGCCGGGGAGCTGGTCGGCACCCACCAGGAGAATGCGCTCGCGGTGGCCAATGGCGATGCGGATTTCGCCACCAACAACAGCACGGACCTGGAGCGCTTTCGCCAGCAGTTCCCGGTCGAGGCTGCGCGCCTGCAGGTCGTCTGGCGCTCCGAGCCCACGCCCCCGGCGCAGATCCTTGTGCGGACCGATTGGAGCGCCGCGCAGACGCGCAAGCTCCAGGATTTCCTGACCGCCTACGGCCGAGGCAGCGATGCGCGCAGTGCCGCGCAGCGGGCGGTGCTCAAGGGGGCGCATGCCAACGCCATCCAGGGCTATGCGCTGGCCGACAACAGTGTCCTGGTGCAGGCCGCGCGCCAGCAGTACGAGCTCGCCCGTCAGCAGGCCCTCTCGGGTCAATGGATCAGCGAGGCCGCACGCCAGCAGCGCCTGGCGCGTCTCGATGCCGAATATGCGCGCCAGAACGCCTGGCTCCAGCGCGATGCGCTGCAGACCGGGAAGTAGCCGCCGGCATCGGGGCCGTGGACTAGCCCCTTCGCATTAGGCCGCGTGCCGACGGCTAGGCCGTCCGGCGGATTTGCCGCTCCTGGTTACGCCTGGAAACTCGACGCTCCTTGGCAGCCCTTGCCTTTGACGGAGCGCGCGCGGATGAGTTGGCGATCAAAAGTGGTTTGGAGCGAGGGGATGCTCCTGCAGCCCCAGCACCTGCAGCAAGCCGAGCGCCATGCCGACCACGCCCGCCACGTGCTGCTGCGCGGCACCACGCCCTGCGCCTGGGGCTTTGCCGAACTCGAGATCGATGCCGCGGCGCTGAGCCTGGGCAAGCTGGCGCTGGTGCGCGCCGTGGGCGTGTTCGGCGACGGCACGGTGTTCGACATGCCGGCCGTCGACCCGCTGCCCGAGCCCATCGACATCCCGGCCTCCATGCGCGACGAGGCCGTGGTGCTGGCCCTGCCGGTGCGCCGTGCGGGCGCGCGCGAGTCCGACGCCGAAGGCGACGAGGAGCTGGTGCGCCACCGCGTGCTCGAAGCCGAGGTGCCCGACTCCAACACCGCCGGCGAGCGCACCGCGATGCTGCAGCTCGGCGCCCTGCACACGCGCCTGTTGCGCGCGGGCGAGGCGACCGATGCGTGGACCACGCTCAACGTCGCCCGCGTGGTCGAGCGCCGCGCCGACAACCAGGTGCAGCTGCACCGCGGCCTGGTGCCGCCGCTGCTGGACGTGGCGGGCCATGCGGTGGTGCGCGGCTGGGTCGACGAGCTGCTGGGCCTGCTGCGCCAGCGCGCCGAGGCCCTGGCCGGGCGCATGACGCAGGGCGGCACCGGCGGCGTGGCCGAGATCGCCGACTTCCTGCTGCTGCAGACCGTGAACCGCTACGAGCCGCTGTTCGCGCACTTCGCGCGCACTGCCACGCTGCACCCGCTGCACTTCTACGAAGAGGCGCTGCAGCTCGCGGGCGACCTCGGCACTTTTCGCGACGCGCGCCGCTCTGCGCGCTTCGGCCCCTACGTGCACGACGACCTCGAGGCCACCTTCCGCCCGGTGATGGACGACCTGCGGCGCAGCCTGTCGATGGTGCTGGAGCAGTCGGCCATCCGCATCGAGCTGCACGACCGCAAGCACGGCGTGCGCGTCGCGCTGATTCCCGACGTCGACCTGCAGCGCAACGCCACCTTCGTGCTCGCGGTGCAGTCGCAGATGGCCGCCGAGGCGCTGCGCGCGCGTTTTCCCACGCAGGTCAAGATCGGCCCGGTCGAGCGCATCCGCGACCTGGTCAACCTGCAGCTGCCGGGCGTCACGCTCACGCCCATGCCGGTGGCGCCGCGGCAGATCCCGTTCCACACGGGGGCCAACTACTTCGAGCTGGAGACGCGCAACAGCGAGTTGTGGCGGCAGCTGGAGCAGTCGGGGGGGATGGCGATGCACATCGCGGGGGATTTTCCGGGGCTTGATTTGGCGTTTTGGGCGATTCGGTCATGAAGGCATGGCGAGCGCTGTTTGACTCCCTTTCCCTCTGGGAGAGGGTGGGGGTGAGGGCACTCGGGCCTGGGTTCTTGCGGTGTGGTTTGTTTGGGTGCAGGAGCCGGGATGTCGCCCCGGCGGGCGACCTACTTTCTTTTGCTTCGCCAAAAGAAAGTAGGCAAAGAAAAGGCGACCCTGCTGGCTGCGACCCTTCGCTTCGCTGCGGGCGACCTGGGTCGGAGCGCTTGCGGGGTGCGCCGCAGAACTCGCTGCGTTCACTGCGTTCACTTCGCTCGGACAGCTGCGGCGAGTCAGATGACGAAGCAGCTGTTGCCGCACGCGGCACAGCTGCCACCCCGCAAGCGCTCCGCCCCAGGCGCATCCAGAAGGGACCTGGGGAGAGGCACGGGCCATCGCTGCGCTCGGCCCCGAACGGCCGGCGCTGCGCGCGGCCTGAGAGTGGCGCGGCGCTCGCGCTCGATGAAGACCGACAAGGACAAGGCTGCGCAGCAGCCTTGTTGACCCGGGCCCCGGGTCCCCTCTGTGTGCGCCGAGGAGCGCAGCGGCTGGCGGAAAAAGGGCCGCGCATGTTTGAGCGAAGCGAGTTTGCGCGGACCCCGCCAGCCGCGAGCACCGCAGGTTGCCCCGTAGCGAAGCGAAGGGGACGCAGACAGTGGGGTCGCCTTTCTTTTGCCTACTTTTCTTTGGCGAAGCAAAGAAAAGTAGGTCGCCCGCCGGGGCGACATCCCGGCCCCTGCCGCGGCACGCCCAGCAAGGCCAATGCAGAGCCCCTTCTTCGCAACACGCAGCAGGGCCAACCCCTCACTGAGGCCAGCGGATCATGAGCACCCCCGATCCTTTCGCCGCCTTCGAATCCGAACGCACGGTCATCAAACCCAAGCCGCGTTCGCCCGGCGGCGCGGCCCCGCCACCGACCCCCATGCCGTCGGCCGCCGCCGAGCCGCTGCCCGCCGAACTGGGCGACCTCGGCCTGCTCAACCCGCTGGTGTCGGCCGCCGGCCGGCTGCTGGTGCTGATGGGCAAGCTGCGCAACCTGGTGCAGCCGCCCAACGTGCCCGCCTTGCGCGCATCGACCGCGGAAGCGGTGCAGCAGTTCGACGCCGCCGCCCGGCGCGCGGGCGCCTCCAACGAATCGGTGCTCGCGGCCCGCTACATCCTGTGCACCGCCCTCGACGAGGCCGTCGCCAACACGCCCTGGGGCGTGCAGGCCGGCTGGAACAAGCAGAGCCTGCTGGTGCAGTTCCACAACGAGACCTGGGGCGGCGAGAAGGTGTTCCAGCTGCTGGCCAAGCTGGCGCAGGACGTGCCCCGGCACCGCGACCTGCTCGAGCTCATCTACTGCGTGCTGGCGCTGGGTTTCGAGGGCCGCTACCGCGTGCTCGACAACGGCAAGTCGCAGATCGACAGCGTACGCCAGCGCCTGGGCGACCTGATCCGCAAGGACCGTCCCGCGGTCGAGCCGGCGCTCTCGCCGCACTGGCGCGGGCAGGGCGGCGGCACGGCGCGGCTGCGCGAGTCGGTGCCGCTGTGGGTCATCGGTGCCGGGCTGCTGCTGCTGCTGGCGCTGAGCTGGTTCGCGTTGCGCATCTGGCTGAACAACCGGTCCGACACGACCTGGTCGCAGCTGGCGGGGCTGCGCATGCCCAACGTGCAGATCGCGCCGCCCGCGCCGCCGGCCAAGGTGCCGCGCCTCGCGCGCTTCCTCGAGCCCGAGGTGCGCCAGGGCCTGGTCACCGTCACCGACGAGGCCGACCGCTCGGTGGTGCGCCTGCGCGGTGACGCCTTCTTCGCCTCGGGCAGCGCCGAGCCGATGGCCGCGTCGATGCCGGTGCTGGTGCGCATCGGCCAGGCGCTGGCCGAGGTCAGGGGCGATGTGCTCATCACCGGCCACTCGGACAACCAGCCGATCCGCTCGCTGCGCTATCCGTCGAACTGGCACCTGTCCACGGCACGCGCCGACGCGGTGAAGACGGCCCTTACCAGCCTGGTCGACCCGGCCCGCATGAAGGCCGAAGGCAAGGCCGACGCCGAGCCGGTGGCGGCCAACGACACGCCGGCCAACCGCGCGCGCAACCGCCGGGTGGACATCGTGCTGCTGACCGAGCCCGAGCGCATCGCGTCGTCACCGCCGCCCGCGGCCGCCACCGCGCCCACACAGGGAGCGCCGCGATGAAGAAGATTCTTCGTTTCCTGTTCCACCCCCTGCTGCTCACGGTGGTGGCGCTGCTCATCCTGGGCCTGCTGATCTGGTGGATCGGCCCGCTGGTCAAGATCGGCGAGAAGGCGCCGCTGGAGAGCGAGCTGGCGCGCGCCATCCTCATCGGCGCGATCGTGCTGCTGGTGGTGCTGCGCGCGCTCATCCGCCGCTGGCGCGTGCGGCGCGCGAGCCAGCACCTGACCGACGGCCTCATGAAGGCGCCGACGGTGAAGACCGCCGCGCCCGAGAACGGCGAGCAGAAGGTGCTGGGCGACCGCTTCTCCGAGGCCATCGCCACGCTCAGGAAGATGCGCCTGCACGCCGCGGGCAGGAAGCCGGGTCTGCGCGACTGGCTGTCACTGTCGGGCGGCAGCTACCTGTACGACCTGCCGTGGTACGTCTTCATCGGCGCGCCGGGCTCGGGCAAGACGACGGCGCTGGTCAACTCGGGCCTGTCCTTCCCGCTGGCCGAGAAGTTCGGCCCGGGCGCAATCCGCGGCGTGGGCGGCACGCGCAACTGCGACTGGTGGTTCACCGACGAGGCCGTGCTCATCGACACCGCCGGACGCTACACCACGCAGGACAGCCACCAGAGCGAGGACAAGAGCGCCTGGGACGGCTTCCTCAACCTGCTCAAGAAGGCGCGCCCGCGCCGGCCGCTCAACGGCGTGTTCCTCACCGTCAGCGTGGCCGACCTGCTGAGCCAGGGCGTGGAGGCGCGCAGTGCGCTCGCCGCCTCGATCCGCGCGCGCCTGCTCGAACTCGACGAGCGCCTGACCACCCGCCTGCCGGTGTACGTGCTCGTGACCAAGAGCGACCTGCTCTACGGCTTCACCGACTACTTCGCCGACCTGGGCAAGGAGCAGCGCGCGCAGGTCTTCGGCTTCACGCTGCCGCCCGAGGAAGGCACGCAGCTGGCCGAGCACGGCCTCAATGCGCCCTTCCTGCGCGAGTTCGCGCTGCTGCACGACCGCGTCAACGCCGGCCTGCTGGAGCGCATGCAGCAGGAGACCGACGGCACGCGGCGCGCGGCCATCTTCGGCTTCCCGGCGCAGTTCGCGTCCATCGGGCCCATGCTGCAGGACCTGCTCGACCAGGTCTTCACCGGCTCGCGCTTCGCGCAGCCGCCGTGGGTGCGCGGCGTGTACTTCACCAGCGGCACGCAGGAGGGCAGCCCGATCGACCGCGTGATGGGCAGCCTGGCGCGCAGCTTCGGGATCGAGCGCGCCATCCTCGCGCCGCAGAAGAGCAGCGGCCGCAGCTACTTCCTCACCACGCTGCTCAAGGACGTGGTGTTCCCCGAGCAGCGGCTGGCCGGTGCCGACGTGAAGCTGGAGCGGCGCCGCCATGCGCTGCGCCTGGCGGGGATGACGGCGATGCTGCTCGTCACCGCCGGCCTGCTCGCGGGATGGGGTTGGAGCGCCTGGCAGAACCTCGCGTACGTGAAGTCGGTCGAGGCCAAGGTCGAACCCGCGCGCCTGCAGCTCGCCGCCTTGCCGGCGCAGACGCAGAACCTGGTGCAGGTCGCGCCCGTGCTGCAGGGCCTGCGCGACATCTGGAAGACACCGCTCAACCGCGAGGGCGACGAGCCCTTCTCGATGACGCTGGGCCTGTACCAGGGCGACAAGCTCGACGCCGCGGCGCAGACCGCGCACCAGCGTGCGCTCAACGAGGCCTTCCTGCCGCAGCTGGCCAAGCGCATCGAGGACCAGCTGCGCACCGCGCAGAAGGACAACCTGGAGTTCACCTACGAGGCGCTCAAGAGCTACCTCATGATCCACCAGCCCGAGCACTTCGACGCCGAGGCGCTCAAGGCTTGGATCACGCTGGACTGGGCGCGCAGCCTCGACCGCGGCATCCCCGAGAACCAGCGCAAGCTGCTGGAGGACCAGCTCGACATCCTCATCGCGCAGGGCCCGCCGCGCGCACCGCTGAAGATGGACGAGAACCTGGTGCGCAGCGTGCGCGCGCTGCTGGCCAGCTACCCGACGGAGCAGCGCATCTTCAGCCGCCTGAAGCGCCAGCGCCTGGGCAAGGATGTGCCCAATTTCAGCATCGCCGCCGCCACCGGCCCCTCGGGCCCGCTGGTGTTCGAGCGGCCCAGCGGCAAGCCGCTGACCGAAGGCGTGCCGGGCATGTTCACCTACGACGGCTACCACAGGCGCTTCCAGAACGAGGTGGTGGTCGTCACCGGCCTCATCGCCGCCGAGGACCCGTGGGTGCTGGGGCAGGGCACCGGCGCGGCCGACCGCCTGCGCGACGCCGCGGCGCTGGGCGAGCTCACCGACCGCGTGCGGCGCCTGTACCTGCAGGAGTACGTGAAGGTGTGGGAGGCGATGCTCGCGGACGTGCGCCTGATCCGCGTGTCCGGCCTGGAGAAGAACATCGAGATCGCGCGCATCCTCTCGGGCGCCGATTCGCCGCTGGCCAACTTCCTGCGCGCGGTGGTCAAGGAGACCACGCTCACGCCCAAGGACGGCGACAAGTCGGCCGTCGGCAAGGCGGCCGAGACAGTGCGCAACACGCGCAAGGGCCTGGAAGAGCTGTTCGGCGGCAACGACGCCGGCAAGCTGCAGCTGCCGCCCGGCAAGCGCATCGAGAGCATCGTCGACGACCGCTTCGAGTCGCTGCGCCGGCTGGTGGTGTCGCCCACGCCGGGCGGTCCGGCGCCGCTGGACGATGCGCTCAAGCTCTTCAACGAGGTGTACGTCTACCTCACCGCGGTCGACACCGCGGTGAAGAGCCGCAGCTCGCCCCCGCCCGGCGACGTGGCCGGCAAGCTCAAGTCCGACGCGGGCCGCCTGCCCGAGCCGGTGCGCTCGATGGTCGAGAACCTCAGCACCAGCGGCGCCGCGCAGGCCCGCGTGGCCGAGCGCGGCAACCTGAGCCAGGACCTGCGGCCGGTGGCCGAGTTCTGCCAGCGCGCCATCACGGGCCGCTACCCCTTCGTCGAATCGAGCAGCCGCGACGTGCTGCCCGAGGACTTCGGCCAGATGTTCGGCCCCGGCGGGATGATGGACGACTTCTTCCAGAAGCGCCTCGCGCAACTGGTCGACACCAGCCGCCGCCCCTGGCGCTACAAGCCGGTGGCTGAGCAGGGCGCGATTTCGACCTCGGCGCTGCAGCAGTTCGAGCGCGCAGACCTCATCAAGCAGGTCTTTTTCCGCGGCGGTGGCCGGGGGCCGGCGATGCGGCTGGACTTCAAGCCGGTCGAGCTCGATGCGGGCATCACCCAGTTCACGCTCGACGTCGACGGCCAGCTGGTGAAGTACGCGCACGGCCCCATCGTGCCGATGACCGTGCAGTGGCCCGGCCCGCGCAACACCAACCAGGTGCGCATCACCGTGCAGCCGCCGACCTCGGGCGGCACCTCGGGCCAGGTCACCGAAGGGCCGTGGGCGCTGTTCAAGATGCTCGACCGCGGCCAGCTCGCCTCGGGCGACGGACCGGAGAAGTTCTTCATCACCTTCCAACTCGATGCGCGCCGCGCCAAGTTCGAGGTGACGACCAACAGCGTGCAGCACCCGATCCGCCTCAAGGAGCTGCGCGAGTTCTCCTGCCCGGAGGGCCTGTGACGGGGCTGGACGGCATCCTCGCGGACCCGGCCGCGCTGCCGGGCTGGTTCGGCAAGCTGCCCGGCATGGGCGATTTCGCGCACCGCCGCCTGCCCGAAAGCTTCCGCGGCCGCTGGGACCCGTGGCTGCAGCAGGGGATGATGCAGCTGCGCCTGCGGCACGAGGACTGGACCGCGCGCTACCTCGAAGCCCCGGTGTGGTTCTTCGCGCTGGCGCAGGACGTGGCCGGCCCGGCGTGCTGGGTGGGCATCGTCATGCCCTCGGTCGACGGCGTGGGCCGCTACTTTCCCTTCGCCGTGGCCTGCGAGCTGCGGCAGCCCTGGCAGTCCCTGCCCACCGCGGCCTGGCCGGCCCTGCACCGGTGGTGGCAATGCGCGGCGCAGGCGGCCCTGGAGGGCCTGGACCAGGACCAGGATGCGGTGCGCTTCGACGCCACGCTGGCACGCCTGTTCAACGATGACGCCGCGGGGCAGGGCGACCCCGGTCCGACGCCCTCGTGGCCGGCGGGCGGCCAGTCGCTGTGGCTCACGCACCCGGGCGGCGAGGGCCAGCACCTGCTGAGCGCGGGGCTGCCGCGCGAGGAGCGCTTCGACCTGCTCTTCGCCTGCGCCCCCACGCCCGAGCCTGCGCCCGAGCCCGCGGCGCAAGCCGATGCCGAGGCGGTGGACAAGGTGGGCCCGACGTGAGCGACCCGTCCGCCCCCCTGCCGCCCGAGGGCGACGAGCGCACGCGGGTCATGACCGGCCGCGGCCCGGCGCGCGAGGCCGATGCCGCGACGGTGATCTCGTCGTCGGGCGCACGGCCGCCGGCCCCGCCGCCCGCCATCGGCAGCGGCGCGGAGACCGGCACGCTGCCGGCCGGCAGCCGCATGGCCGAGTTCGAGATCACGCACCTGATCGGCCAGGGCGGCTTCGGCGCCGTGTACGAGGCCTGGGACCACACGCTGGAGCGCACCGTCGCGATCAAGGAATACCTGCCCGCCTCGCTGTCCACGCGCGCGCACGACGGCACCGTGTCGCCGCTGTCCGAGAAGCACAAGGAGACCTTCGACCTGGGCATGCGCAGCTTCATCAACGAGGCGCGGCTGCTGGCCCAGTTCGACCACCCGTCGCTGCTGAAGGTGTACCGCTTCTGGCAGGAGCGCGGCACCACCTACATGGTGATGCCGCTGTACCGCGGGCAGACCCTGCGCCAGGCCCTGGCCGCCACGCCAGCCGGGGTGGACGAAGGGTGGCTCATGCGCATCATGGACGGCGTCACGCAGGCGCTGGCGGTGATGCACAACGCCAACTGCTACCACCGCGACATCGCGCCCGACAACATCATGCTGCTGGAGGGCACCGGCCGCCCGGTGGTGCTGGACTTCGGCGCGGCGCGGCGCGTGATCACCGACAAGACGCAGGCCATCACCGTCATCCTCAAGCCCGGCTACGCGCCGGTGGAGCAGTACGCCGAGATGCCCGACATGTCGCAGGGCGCGTGGACCGACGTCTATGCGCTCGCGGCCGTGATGCATGTGGCCGTGTGCGGCCGTGCGCCGCCGCCCTCGGTGGCGCGGCTCATCTCCGACAGCTACGTGCCGCTGGCCGGCAACGAAGTGCTGCGCCAGCGCTACAGCGTGCGCCTGCTCGAGGCCATCGACCATGGCCTGCAGGTGCGGCCCGAGGCGAGGCCCCAGTCCATGGGCGAGCTGCGTGCCGAGCTGGGCCTGGAAGAGACCACCACCATCGCGCCGCTTCGCTCCAGCGGTGCGCGCAGCGGCGCGGCGCCCGCTGCGGCGCGGGGCGCACGCACGGCGCCGCATCCCGCGCCGCCGCCGGCCCCCGGCGCCAGCGGTGCGAAGCTGCTGGCGGCCGGCGGCGTGCTGGCCCTGGCCGTGATCGGCGGCGGCACCTGGTGGTGGATGCAGGGCCGCAAGGCCGACACCGTGGTGGCGAGCGCGCCGGCGCCGGCCGCGGCCTCCGGGACGCCCGCCACGACTGCGACGACCGCGACGCCTGCAGCGGCCCCCGAGGCATCGCCCCCGCCCGCCCCCCCGCCACCGCCGCCTGCACCCGCCGTGCGCCGCACGCCGCTGCAGTCGCTCGAAGCGCTGGGCGCGGGCGCGACGCCCGGCTTCGGCGTGACGGCGACGCCGCGCAAGGCCGAGGTCGTGGTGGGCCGCGACAAGCTCGACTTCGAGGTGCGCAGCCAGCGCGAGGGCTTCGTCTACGTCTACCTGCTGTCCAGCGGCGGCGAGATGTTCCTGCTCTTCCCCAACCTGCTCGACAAGTACAACAAGATCGGTGCGGGCAGCACGCTGTCGCTGCCGCGCGCGTCCTGGCCCATGAATGCCGGCGGGCCGCCGGGCACCAACCACTTCGCCGTGCTCGTGAGCCAGAACGAGCGGGACTTCAGCGAGTCCGGCGTGCAGAACGACGGCGTCTTCCCGCAGTTCCCGCTCACCGTGCTGTCGGCGCTCGAGGCCGCCCGGGCGGGCGGTCCGACGCCGCTGCTGGGCAAGCCGGTGTGCCCGTCCGGCGGCGGCTGCCAGGACGTCTATGGCGTCGGCACTTTCAAAATCGTCGAGAAGTGATCGTCTGTGGACATCGGCCCGCGCGGGCCGCTTCGATCCCAAGGAGTGAACCATGAACCCAGCCCCGCATCCCCAGCCGCCGCGACCGGTGCATGCGCTGTGGGCCGCTGCCCTGGCGCTGGGCCTCGCCGGCTGCGCCACCGCGCCCGCACCGGCGCCTGCGCCGGCCGCGCCGCCGCCGGCCCCGGTGGCCGTCGCGCCGGCACCCGCGCCCGCCGCCGCACCCGCGCCGGCGAACGCCAGCGTGGCCGGGCAGGCGCGCACCTTCTCGACCCAGATCGCCACCTACACGGCCGTCAACTTCGACAGCGTGCCCGGCTGGAGCCGCGACGACTTCGCCGAGAGCTGGCCGGCCTTCCTCACCAGCTGCCGCGTGCTCAACGGGCGCGGCGCGCAATGGCAGGAGGTGTGCGGCCGCGCGAGCAGCGTGGACGGCCGGAGCAATCCCGCGATCCGCTCCTTCTTCGAGCGCGAGTTCGCGGCCTACCAGATCCGCGACGACGACCGCCGCCCCGATGGGGTGGTGACGGGCTACTTCGAGCCCGAGATCGAGGGCAGCCGCACGTATGCGCCGCCCTTCATCTACCCGGTGTACGGCCAGCCGCAGGACATGCTGTTCATCGACACCCGCAAGCTGCCGCCGGGCAACGGCACCGTGGCCGCGCGCGTGCAGGGCAACCAGGTGGTGGTGCAGACGGGCCTGTCGACGCGCGACATGGGCGCGCCCGGGCTCTACGCGCTGGACCTCTCGCAGATCACGCGCGACACCATCGACCGCAAGGCCCGCCTGCGCGTCGACGGCCAGCGCCTGCTGCCCTACTTCACCCGCGAGGAGATCGAGACCCGCGGCGCGCCCAACGCCAGGGTGCTGGCCTTCGTGAGCAGCGCCACCGCGCTGTACGAGATGCAGATCCAGGGCTCCGGCCGCATCCGGCTGCCCAACGGCGAGGTGATCCGCATCGGCTATGCCGAGCAGAACGGCCAGCCCTTCCGGCCCACGCTGGCGCAGGGGCCCGGCGGCAGGAGCCAGGTGCGCACGCGCGGCGCGAGCATCGAGCTGGAGGTGGACGACGACGACGAGGTGGGCGACATCGGCGCGGTGCGCACGCGCGGCTTCACGCTCGCGCGGCCGGTGGCCAGCGGCGCCGTGCTGGTGCCGGGGCAGCGCGCGTCGGGCCCCGTCACGGGATCGGGCATCAAGGACCCGAGCTACGTCTTCTTCAAGGAAGTGCAGACCAACACCGCCGGCCCCGTGGGCGCGATGGGCGTGCCGCTGCAGCCCGGCCGCTCGATCGCGGTCGACCCGCGCAGCACGCCGCTGGGCTACCCGGTGTTCGTGTCGACGCGCCAGCCCGGCTCGGGCACGCCGATGCAGCGCCTGACCATCGCGCAGGACACGGGCGGCGCCATCCGCGGCGCGGTGCGGGCCGATTACTTCTTCGGCAACGGCCAGCTCGCCGCCAATCAGGCGCGCCGCATGAAGGAGCGCGGCCAGCTGTGGATCCTGCTGCCGCGCGGCCAGGCCGTGGCGGCCGCCACCGCCACCGTGGCGCGCGGCCCCGGCGGCACGCGCACCCGCGGCGTGGGCGGATCGCTCGCCAACTGCCTGGTGCCCGACGACCAGAACTGCGCCGATGACTGAAGGAATGCACCTTGGCCGCCTGCCGCGGCCACATCGCTGACGGAACCCCATGCAGGACACCCTCTCGTCCGAAGACAGTGCCGAGCTGGTCCGCCTGTGGCGGCGCCGGCAGACGCTGTCGCCCGACGAGATGGGGCGCATGTACGGCATCGTGGGCGGCGCGCTGCGCGGCTGCACGCCGCCCGAGCTGCATGCACTGGGCGAAGGGCGGCAGGAACTGGTGGCGCAGTTCATCTACATCAAGGTGCTGCGGCTGGACGCCGAGCCCGACGAGGGCGAGGTGCCCGATCCGCGCGAACGCAGCGGCCACAGCGCGCCGTCGAGCGCCTTCGCGCTGTGCGCGTACTTCCGCCGCTACCTCATCGACTGCACGCGGGCCAGCAGCTTCCGCCGCAAGCTGTCGATCGGCGACGAGGTCACCGAGCAGCAGCTCGAAGCGCAGCTGGGCGCCGGCGACGAGGCCGAGGACTGCCTGCGCGAACATGGCCTGACCGGTGCCACCGTGCAGGCCGCGGCGCGCGCCTTCATCGAGGCCCTGGCGCCCCCCGAGCGCCTGCTGCTGTGCGAAGGCTTCGGCCAGGAGGCGGCGGGCGGGCTGTCGGGCGTGGCGGCGCGCCATGCCATCGCCTCCTACCACTACCGCGCGGGCCGGCTGGGGCTGGTGCACCGGCGCGAGGCCCTGCCGGCCGACTACGCGCGTACGGCCATCGGCGGCTGGATCCAGGACACGCTGGGCATCGCCATCCGGCCCGACAACGGCGCCGCGATCCTGCAGGTTTTCAAAATCCTCGGCGCTGAAGCGTCTTATGCCTGAAGTCATAGGACACACGCCATGCCCACCGAACTCTGGCCCCCGTTGAACGTCATCCGCAGCGCCTTCGAGCCGCCTGCGCCGGCGGTGGCGGCGGCCGCTGCCGGCACCCCGGTGGCCGTGCGCTCCGGGACCGATGCAGCGCGGGCCGAAGGCCATCCGCTGAACGACCTGCTGCTGCCGCTGACCGAGCTGGCGCGCCGCCGCGAGGCCGTCGCGGCGCGGGCTTTCGGCGCGCGTTGGGCGCCGGGGCGCCTGGTCAGCGTGCTGCACGAGGGGCGCCTGCTCGGCGTGCTGCTCGACCGCCGCAGCACCGGTGCCGAGGGCGAGCGCTGGCACGGCTGGATGGCGGCGGCCGAAGCGGACTGGGCCAGTGCCGGCGATGTGCTGCTCGAACCCGGCGACGAGCCCTTCGAGCCGCTCTTCGGCATGGTGCAGGCCTGGAACCCGGTCATGCTGGCACCGGCACCTTCGCTGTGTGCGCGCGTGCTCGGCGAGGTGTCGGCCACGCGCCTGGCGGCCCTGCGCGCGGTGGCCGACGAATGCGCGGCGAAGGCCGCGACCGGCATCGCGCCGGCGGCGGGCCGCATTGCGCTGCGCACCGTGGCCGACACCTTCACCGTGCTGTCGGGCACGCCTCTGGCGCCCGAAGGCGATCCGCGTGCGGAGTACCAGGCGCTCTATGCCGAGGCTGCGGCGCGCCTCGGTGCCGTGTCGAAAGCATCGACCGGCGCGGTGCGTCCCGCGCCCGGCATGCCGCGCGTCGAGGCGGCAGGCCGGCCCGCGGGCTGGGGCACGCGCCTGCGCGGCTGGCTGCTGGGCGACGGCGTGTGGCGCCCTGCACTGGCCGTGCTGGCCTTGGTCGTGGTGGTGCAGAACGCCGGCCTGTTGCTGCCGCAGGCGGAGGACGTGCGCTTTCGTGGCGCGCCGCCCGCTGCCGGCGCGCCGCAGGTCGATCTCACGCTGCGCTGGAAGGCCGGCACCGACATGGCCGCCGCCGCGCAGCTTCTGCGCAGCGCCGGCGCCACCGTGGTCGGCGGACCCGATGCCGCGGGCACCTGGTCGCTGCGCCTGCTGCAGCCGGCGGAAGGCCGGCGCGTGCTGCAGTCATCTCCGCTGGTCGAAGCCGTGGGTCCGCCTTAGTCCGCCATGCACGCCGTCCTGCGCCGCCACCTGCGCCTGCTGTCCCTGATCGGACTGCTGCTTGCCAGCGCATGCGCCGGTGCGGCGCAGCGGGCCTTGCTGGTCGGCGTGTCCGAGCTGGCCAACCAGCCTGCTTCGCTGTGGCTGCAGGCGCCGCGCAACGACGTGCTGCTGATGCGCGATGCGCTCGTGCGGCAGGGCTTCGCGCCCGCCGACGTCACGGTGCTGGCCGACGGCGTGCCCGGCGCCGCGCTGCCCGATGCGCAGGCGATTCGCGACGCGCTGCAGCGGCTGCTCGCGCAGTCGCGCAGCGGCGACTTCGTGGTGCTGTACTTCTCGGGCCACGGCACCCGCGTGCGCGACGCGGCCAAGCGCTACCAGGAGCCCGACGGCCTGGCCGAGAACTTTCTGGCGCGCGACGTGCGCGGCGCGATCGGCGGCAATGGGGGCGGCGCCGGCCCGCTGGGCGGCGGCATGCGCGACGTGGACTTCGACGGCTGGGTGCAGGCCTTCCTGGCCAGGAACGTGTTCGTGTGGTCGGTGTTCGACACCTGCTCGGCCGCGTCGATGACGCGCAGCCTGCGCACCGAGCCCGCGCAGCCGGCCGACGACGAGGTGCGCTGGCGCGGCGTGCGCGCCGACCAGCTGGTGGCCGCCGCGGCCGCCACCGACGAGGCCGTGCCCGCGGCGCCTTCAGCGCCGGCCGTGGCGCGCGCACGCTACGTGGCCTTCTTCGCGTCCGAGAGCCACCAGGTCACGCCCGAGCTGCGCCTGCCGCGCGGCGACCGCCGGGCGCGGCCGCAGGGCCTGCTGACCTGGGCGGTGGCCCAGTCGCTGGAGCGCCGGCCGCCGACCTGGCGCGCGCTGTTCGATGGCGTGCTGTCGCTCTATCCCCCGGTGATCGACGAGCTCGCGCAGCGCTTTCCCGCGCGCGAGCTGCCCTCGCCCGTGGCCGAGGGCAACCTCGACCTGCCGCTGTTCGCCAACCCGGCCGGCGCCGTCACCACGCGGCCGCTGTGGTCCGCGCGGCGCGGTGGCGCCATGCTGGCGCTTGCGGCCGGCCAGATCGACGGCCTGGTGCCGCGGCAGCGGGTGCAGGTGACGGCCGTGCTCGACGACGGCGCCCAGCGCGACGCCGAGGCCGAACTGGTCGACGTCGCGCTGGCGCAATCCAGCCTGCGCGTGCCCGAGGCCTTGCAGGCCGTGGCCGGGTCGGCGCTGTGGCGCGTGCAGCCGCTGGACGGCCCGGCGGCGCTGGCCCTGCAGGTGCGCGCGGAACAGCCTCTGCCGGCGGGCCTGTCGCTGGCCTACCCGGCGTCCATCGCGTCGGGCGGCGATGCGGCGGCCGACGTGCGCGTGGTGCCGGCGGGCGGCGGTGGCTGGCGCCTCGAGCTGCTGTCGCCCGCGCTGGGCGGACCGGCCGCCGTGCCGCTGCGCGACGCACAGGCGCTGCGCCAGCGGCTGGAAGCCCTCGCGCGCCTGAAGTGGCTGGCGCGCCTGCCGGGCCTGGCGCAGGGCGGCCGCATCGACGGCCTCGATGTGCAGCTCGAGCGCTGGCAGGGCAGCGAACTGATGGGCACCGGCGACGCGCTGGGCCAGGCCGCGCTGCCGCCCCCGCGCGAGGGCCAGCGCATCGCCCTGAACGTGCACAACACCAGCGGCCAGTCGATCGACCTGGCGGTGATCGGCGTCGATGCGCAGGGCGCGCTGCGTGCCGTCTACCCGCCCGATGGCGCCGAGAGCAACCGCTTCGAGCGCGGCACGCGCGAGCAGCCCGCGGCCAAGCGCTTCGAACTCCCCTGGCTCGCCCAGCCCGGTGCGCAGCTGCTGGTGGTGGCGCTGCCCGCGGCGCCCTACAGCGGGCCGCGCCTCTTCGGCGCCGGCCCGCCCGAAGCGCTGGCCGACCTGCGCGTGCGCGGCCAGCCGCAGCCCGAACGGCGCCAGGCCGTCTACGCCGTGCGCATCCAGACCGCGGGCGCGGCAGCGGCTCCGGCGCGCTGAACGGCCCCGACCTTCCACCTTTTCGAGAAAGGACGCCTCCCATGTCGCTCTACAGCATCGACAACCTCCTGCAGCTCACCCGGCTGGCGCACACCCACCGGATGGGCGCCGACCTGGTGATGGCCATGGAGAACAGCGGCACGCCCGTGACCGGGGACAACGTGCGGCGCTACCCCGACGGCAAGCCGCGTCTGGACATGGTGGGCCTGAGCTGGGGCCTGGCATCGGCCAGCGTCGGCGGCGCCGCGCAGGGGCCGCGCAGCTATGCGCCGCTGACGGTGGTGCGCGAGGCCGACTCGGCCAGCGCGATCTTCACGCAGCTCACCAACACCCGCGCCGCCAACCTGCGCGCCAGCATCGGCAAGTACCTCGCCGGCGGCGACGCCAGCGTCACCGCCGACACGCTGCCGATGTTCGAACTGAAGATCGACGAGGCGCAGATCACGGCCCAGTACTTCATCACCGCGCCGGGCGACGTGATGCTCTACGAGATCCTGGTCTTCAGCTACCGGAAGCTCGAAATCAAGACCGCCCCGCAGCAGGGCACCGGCTCGCGCGGCGCCACCCGCGAATGCCAGATCACCGTGGCCAACCCCAACTGACACCGGAGCCGCACCATGAGCACCGCCGCCGACCTCATCCGCAGCGCCGACCCCGCCGGCGCCCTACGCGCCCTCACCGAGGAAGTGCGCGCCAAGCCCGGCGACAGCCGCCTGCGCGTGTTCATGGCGCAGCTGCTGTGCGTGCTGGGCCAGTGGGAGCGCGCGCTCAACCAGCTGAGCGTGGCGGCCGAGCTGGACGCCCTGGCCGTGCCCATGAAGCAGGTCTACGGCGAGGCGATCCGCTGCGAAGGCCTGCGCGCCGAGGTCTTCGCCGGCAAGCGCACGCCCATGGTCTTCGGCCAGCCCGACCCCTGGCTGGCGCTGCTGGTGGAGTCGCTGCTGCGCCGCGGCACCGGCGACGCCGCCGCGGCCGAGCAGCTGCGTTCGCGCGCCTTCGACGAGGCGCCCGCGGTGGCCGGACGCATCGACGGCACGCCCTTCGAGTGGCTGGCCGATGCCGACATGCGCCTCGGCCCGGTGCTCGAGGCCTACATCAACGGCCGCTACTACTGGGTGCCCTTCGCGCGCCTGGCGCAGGTCAAGGTCGAGCCGCCCGAGGACCTGCGCGACTGCGTGTGGACGCCGGTGCACCTTCAGTTCGAGAACGGCGGCGAGACGCTGGCCCTGGTGCCCACGCGCTACGAGGGCACCGAGAAGAGCGACGACGGCGCACTGCTGCTCGCGCGCCGCACCGACTGGCGCGAGCTCGCGCCCGAGCTGTGGTGCGGGCTGGGACAGCGCCTGCTGGGCAGCGATGCGGGCGAGCATGCGCTGATGGACGTGCGCCAGATCGACTTCGACCCGGCGCCGGCCGAGGTCGCAGGCGGCTCTATCGTCGGCAATGGCTGAGCTCACCGTCCAGGAGCGGCTGCAGCCCTCGCTGCTCGACCGTCTCGTCGACCACGCGCCCGACCAGAAGCGCGAGGGCGACGACAAGCGCACCCTCACGCGGCAGGCGCTGCGCCAGGCGGTGCTGCGCGACCTGGCCTGGCTGCTCAACGCCACGGGCGATGCGATCGACGAGAAGCGCCATCCGCAGGCGGCACGCTCGGTCCTGAACTACGGATTGCCTATGCTGTCCGGCCAGTTCACGTCCTCCATCCAGCGTGTCAGCATGGAACAGGCTCTGAAGAACGCCATCCTGCAGTTCGAGCCGCGCATCCTGCCCCGAACGCTCGAAGTCGAAATCGTCATGGAAGGCTCGTCCCTGGACTCCCACAACTGCATCAGCCTGCTGGTGCGCGGAAGCTTGTGGGCGCAGCCGGTGCCGCTGGAGTTCCTGATGCGCAGCCGCGTCGACCTGGAGGAAGGGCGCATCGCCATCGATGACCTGTCCAATCCAGCGCGCTGACGCCGATCCACGGGACCGCCCCCGCGTCCGGTGCGTCCACGCGCCGGCGCGGCCCCACGCTGCCTTGCCGGGCCGCACCACGAGGGGCTGAGCCATGGACCCGCGGCTGCTGAACCTCTACGAACAGGAACTGCGCTACTTCCGCGAGAGCACGGGCGAGTTCGCGCGCGCCTTCCCCAAGATCGCCGCGCGCCTAGGCGTCGACGGGCAGGAGGTGGCCGACCCGTACGTGGAGCGGCTCATCGAGGCGACGGCCTTCCTGGCGGCGCGCGTGCACCTCAAGGTCGATGCCGAGTACCCGCGCTTCACCGGCCACCTGCTGGACATCGTCTACCCGCACTTCCTCGCGCCCACGCCGGCCTGCGGCGTGTGCGCCTTCCGGCCCGAACTGGGCGACGCCGTGCTGGCCACCGGCCCGGTGCTGCCGCGCGGCAGCGCGTTGCTCGCGCGCCAGGCGGTGGGCCAGAACACGCACTGCGAATTCCGCACCGCGCACGACCTGCGCGTGTGGCCGGTCGAGCTCACGCGCGCCCAGTACTTCACCTATGCCGCCGACCTGCCGCTCGCGCAGCACCCGCGCGCCCGCGACATCCGCGGCGGCCTGCGCATCGGGCTGAAGGCCACCGCGGGCCTGAGCTTCGAGCAGATCGCGATGGACGCGCTCACGCTGTACTTCGGCGGTGCCGACGACGTGGCCTGGCAGCTGCACGAATGCGTGCTGGCCCAGCCCATCGGCGTGCTGGTGCGCCGCACCGGGGCCACCGGGCCCGTCGCCACGCTGCCGGGCAGCGCGATCGCCGAGGTCGGCTTCGGCGACGACGAGGCGCTGCTGCCGGTCACGGCCACGGGCTTCTCGGGCTTCCGGCTGGTGCAGGAGTACTTCGCCTTTCCCGAGCGCTTCCGCTTCGCGCGCATCGAGGGGCTGCGCGCCGCGCTGGCGGCCTGCGGCGGCGACGAGGTCGAGCTGGTGCTGCTGTTCTCGCGCGGCGATGCGGTGCTCGAGAAGCTGGTCAGCGCCGACAACGTGCAGCTGCACTGCGTGCCGGTCGTGAACCTTTTCCCCAAGCGGCTCGACCGCGTGAGCGTGAGCGAGGGCGTGAGCCAGTTCCACCTGCTGGCCGACCGCACGCGGCCGCAGGACTTCGAGGTGCATTCGCTCACCGAGGTGGTCGGCCATGCCCCCGCGGCCACGGGCGGCGAGGGCGCACGCGAGCAGCTGTTCCGGCCCTTCTACGCCGCCTTCCACGGCAGCCGCGAGGCCCATCCCGCGTACTACACGGTCACGCGCGAACCGCGCGTGATGTCGGCCCGCCAGCGTGGCGAGGGCCACCGCAGCAGCCACATCGGCTCGGAGCTGTACCTGCAGGTGGTCGACCCGCAGCAGGCGCCTTTCTCGGGCGCGCTGCGCCAGCTCGCCATCACCGGGCTGGTCACCAACCGCGATCTGGCGCTGCTGCTGCCGGTGGGGCGCGAGAACGACTTCGACTGCGTCGACGCCTTCCCGGTGCAGAGCGTGCGCATGGTGCGCGGCCCGTCGCGGCCGGTGTCGCCGGTGGTGCAGCAGGGGCTGGGCTGGAAGGTCGTCGACCACCTCGCGCTCAACTACCTGTCGCTGGCCGACAGCGCGCCGGCCGAAGGCGCCGCCGCGCTGCGCGAGATGCTCATGCTCTACGCCGTGCATGCCGACGAGGCGCGCCAGGGCCAGGTGCGCGGCCTGCTCTCGGTGCGCTGCAGGCCGCTGGTGCGGCGGCTGCCGCTGCCCGGCCCCATCGCCTTCGGGCGCGGGCTGGAGGTCACGCTGGAGGTCGACCCGCCCGCCTTCCACGGGCACAGCGCCTTTCTCTTCGGCGCCGTGATGTCGCGCTGGCTCACGCGCCATGTCGAGGTGAACCACTTCGTCGAGACCGTGCTGCGCGGCGCCGGCAAGGGCGAATGGATGCGATGGAGGCCGCAGTGCGGGACCCGGCCGATCCTGTGAGCGCGCCCGGCGGCAGCGCCGTGCCGCCCGCCACGCCCGCCGCCTGGCTGGCCGCGCGGGCCGACCGTGCCTGGGCCTACGACTACTTCGCCACGCTGCGGCGGCTGGAGTGCATGGACCCGCGCGCGCCGCGCTGGGGCCAGGCCCTGCGGCCCTCGGCCGAGACGGTGCGCGTGGGGCAGGAGCCTTCGCTCTCGTTCGCGCCGGCGCCGTTCAGCCGCTTCGAGCCCGCCACGCCCGATGCGCCGCCGCGCCTGCGCCAGCATTTCTTCGGCTACCTCGGGCCCAACGGGCCGCTGCCCGTGCACCTGTCGGACTTCATCCGCGAGCGCGCACTCAACCATGGCGACCCGACCTGGCTCGCCTTCCTCGACACCTTCTCGCACCGCTTCGCACTGCAGATCTACCGCGCGTGGGCCAAGGCCCGACCGGTGACCGGGCTGGACCGTCCGCAGGAAGACCCCTTCCGCCGCCATGTCGGCGCCTTCGTGGGCATCGGTGGCCCGGCGCGGCAGGCGCGCGACGAGGTGCACGACGACGCGCGGCTGCATTTCTCGGGCTGGCTCGCACGCCGGGTGCACAACGTCGAGGGCGTGGAGTCGGTGGTGTCGGCGTACTTCGGCGTGCCCGCGCGGCTGGAGCGCTGGGTCGGCCACTGGATGCGCCTGCCGGGCGACGAGCTCACGCGGCTGGGCGCCAGCAACCCCAACGCGGCCTCGCGCACGCTGGGGCTGGGCGCGGTCATGGGGCGGCAGGTGTGGGACCGGCAGCACAAGGTGCGGCTGCACCTGGGGCCGCTGTCGCTCGCGCAGTACGGGCGCTTCCTGCCCATCGGCTCGGCGCGGCCGGTGCTCGCCCGCTGGATGCAGCAGCTGCTCGGCGACGAACTGGAATGGGACGCGCAGCTCGCGCTGCGCAAGGAGGAGGTGCCGCCCACCCGCCTCGGCACGCGCGCCGGCAACGGCCCGCGGCTGGGGTGGGTGTCGTGGCTCGGCGAACGTCCGCGTGCACGCGATGCGGCCGACGTGCGCATCGCCGGGGCGGCGGCGGGAGGCGTGCCATGAGCCCCGCACGGCCGCTCCGAAGGGGGCTCGCACCGCAGGCGAAGCCGGAGGTCCTCCAATGACCGCGCTCGCCGCCGCGGCCCGTGCGCCCGCCACGCTCGCCCAGGCCATCGACTGGCTGCGCGCCGGCCGCCTGGACGACGCCGACGCGGCGCTGGACGCCCTGTCTCGCCGGCAGCCGGCGGATGCGGACGTGCTGCACTTCCGCGGCGTGCTGCGCCATCGCCAGGGTCGCACCGACGAAGGCATCGGCCTGGTGCGGCGTTCGCTGGCGCTGCGCCCGCGCAATGGCGCGGCCTGGAACAACCTGGGCAACCTGCTGGTCGAGGCCGGCCAGGCCGACGAGGCGGCCGCCAGCTACCGGCAGGGGCTCGCGCTCGCGGCCAGCGCCGGCCAGGCGGCCAACGGCTGGGCCAACCTCGCGGCGCTGCTGCGCAAGCTGGGCCATGCCGAGGAGGCCGTGCAGGCCTGCCGCAGCGCGTTGGCGCTGCAGCCGGCGCACGGCGCGGCCTGGTACATCCTCTCGCGCCTGCTGGCGGACCGCGGCGAGGTGGCCGAGGCCGTGCAGGCCTACAGCCGCGCCATCGCGCTCCTGCCTCAGGAAGCCTCTGGGCGAGCGCAGGTGCTGCGCGCGCTCATGGCGATCGGCGAGCGCGAACGCGCGGCCGGCCTGCTGCGCGACTGGCTCGCCGAGTCGCCGGACGACCCGGTGGCGCAGCACCTGCTGGCCGCCTGCGAAGGCCGTGCGCCCGAACGGGCGAGCGATGCGTACGTCGCGCGGGTCTTCGACGCGTATGCCGAGAGCTTCGATGCCAGCCTGCAGCGCCTGAACTACCAGGCGCCCGCGCTGGTCGCGCAGGCCGTTCGCGACGCGCTGGGCGAACCGGCGCGCGCGCTGGACGTGGCGGACGTGGGCTGCGGCACCGGCCTGATGGCGCCCCTGCTCGCGCCCTGGGCGCGGCTGCTGGCCGGCTGCGACCTCTCGGCCGGCATGCTTCGGCAGGCCCGGCGCAGGGGCGGCTACGACCGCCTGCACCAGGCCGAGCTGGTGCACTACCTGGCCACCCAGCCGGCGGCCTTCGACCTGGTGGTGTCGGCCGACACGCTGTGCTACTTCGGCGACCTGCACGTGGCCGTCGGCGCCGCCGCGCAGGCACTGCGGCCGGGCGGCTGGCTGGTCTTCACCGTCGAGGCGCTGGACGGCGAGGACGCGCAGCCCGTGCGCCTCGAACTGAGCGGCCGCTACACCCATGCCGAGGCCCACGTGCGTGCGGCCCTCGCGGCGGCCGGCTTCGCGACGCCCCGCCTGCAGGCCGTGGTGCCGCGCGAGGAGGCCGGGCGCGCGGTGCGCGGCTGGCTCGCGTCGGCGCAGCGTCCCCTTTGCAGCAGCGGGCTTGAAACGCCGCGCCCTTCGTTCGTTCTTCCGACTGGAGATTCCGATGAGTGAGATCAGCCGCACCGCCCTTTTCGGCAAGCTCAACCCGCTGGCCTACAAGGCCATCGAGGGCGCGACCGTCTTCTGCAAGATGCGCGGCAATCCGTACGTCGAGCTCGAGCACTGGTTCGCGCAACTGCTGCAGAACCAGGAGTCGGACCTGCACCGCATCGTGCAGCACTACGGCCTCGACATCTCGGTGCTGGCCAAGGACATGACGGCCGCGCTGGACCGCCTGCCGCGCGGTGCCACCGCCATCAGCGACTTCTCGCCGCACATCGAGAACGCCATCGAACGCGCCTGGACCTACGCCACGCTGCAGTTCGGCGAGGCGCAGGTGCGCACCGGCTACCTGGTGTTCGGCATGCTCAAGTCGCCCAGCCTGCGCAACCCGCTGCTGGGGCTGTCCAAGCAGTTCGAGAAGGTGAAGGTCGAGGACCTGGGCGACCACTTCGCGAAGATCTGCGACGCCTCGGCCGAGTCGAGGATGCGGGCGCAGGACGGCTCCGGGATAGGCAGCGGCGACGTCGGCGCCGAAACCGGCGCGATGGCCCCGGCCGCGATGGGCAAGGGCGACGCGCTCAAGAAGTTCGCCATCGACCTGACCGAGAAGGCGAAGAAGGGCGAGATGGACCCGGTCACGGGCCGCGACGAAGAGATCCGCCAGATCGTCGACATCCTCATGCGCCGGCGCCAGAACAACCCGCTGCTCACCGGCGAGGCCGGCGTCGGCAAGACGGCGGTGGTCGAAGGCTTCGCGCAGCGCCTGGCGCGCGGCGACGTGCCGCCGCAGCTCAAGGACGTGAAGCTGCTCACGCTCGACATCGGCCTGCTGCAGGCCGGCGCGAGCATGAAGGGCGAATTCGAGCAACGGCTGCGGCAGGTGATCGACGAGGTGCAGTCCTCGCCCACGCCGATCATCCTGTTCATCGACGAGATCCACACACTGGTGGGCGCCGGCGGCGCGGCCGGCACCGGCGATGCGGCCAACCTGCTCAAGCCCGCGCTGGCGCGCGGCAACCTGCGCACCATCGGCGCCACCACCTGGGCCGAGTACAAGAAGTACATCGAGAAGGACCCGGCACTGACCCGCCGCTTCCAGGTCGTGCAGGTGCCCGAGCCCGACGAGACCAAGGCCATCCTCATGCTGCGCGGCGTGGCCAGCGTGCTGGAGAAGCACCACCGCGTGCAGCTGCTCGACGAGGCCATCGAGGCGGCCGTCAAGCTCAGCCACCGCTACATCCCCGCACGCCAGCTGCCCGACAAGGCGGTGAGCCTGCTAGACACGGCATGCGCACGCGTGGCCGTGAGCCAGCACGCGACGCCGCCGGAGGTGGAGGACTGCATGCGCCGCATCGAGGCGCTGACGGTGGAACAGGAGATCATCGGCCGCGAGGAGGCGATCGGCATCGACGTGACCAAGCGCGCGGCGCAGGTCACGGCGATGCTGGGCGAGTCGAAGGCCGAGCTGGAGAAGCTCAACGCGCGATGGCAGGAGGAGAAGGGCCTGGTCGATCGCCTGCTGGCGTTGCGCAGTGAACTGCGCGCCGGGAACAGGCCAGTGGATACCGAAACACCCGTTCAGGCTGAGCCTGTCGAAGCCCGCAGCGGCGCTTCGACCCTTCGACAGGCTCAGGACAGGCCGAGCTCAGCGCGAACGGATGGGCAGGCATCCGAAGACGACGGGGCCGCCGCGCCCGACCGCGCCGCGCTCCTGGCGGAATTGCACGAGCTGCAGACAAAGATCCACGCGGTCCAGGGCGAGTCGCCGCTCATCCTGCCGTCGGTCGACGAGCAGGCCGTGGCCTCGGTCGTCGCCGACTGGACCGGCATCCCGGTCGGCCGCATGGTGAAGAACGAGGTCGAGGCCGTGCTCAAGCTGGCCGACACGCTCAACCAGCGCGTCATCGGCCAGAAGCACGGGCTGGAGATGATCGCGCGGCGCATCCAGACCAGCCGCGCGCGGCTGGACAACCCGCAGAAGCCTATCGGCGTCTTCATGCTCTGCGGCACCTCCGGCGTGGGTAAGACCGAGACCGCGCTGGCGCTGGCCGAGGCGCTGTACGGCGGCGAGCAGAACATCATCACCATCAACATGAGCGAGTTCCAGGAGGCGCACACCGTCTCCACGCTCAAGGGCGCGCCGCCCGGCTACGTGGGCTATGGCGAGGGCGGCATCCTGACCGAGGCGGTGCGTCGCCGGCCGTACAGCGTGGTGCTGCTCGACGAGGTCGAGAAGGCCCACCCCGACGTGCACGAGATCTTCTTCCAGGTCTTCGACAAGGGCTGGATGGAGGACGGCGAGGGCCGCATGATCGATTTCAAGAACACGATCATCCTGCTCACGACCAACGCCGGCAGCGAGCTGGTGATGAGCATGTGCCGCGACCCCGAGCTGCTGCCCGACCCTCATGCCTTGGCCGACGCGCTCAAGGCGCCGCTGATGAAGGTGTTCCCGCCCGCGCTGCTGGGCCGCATCGTCACCATCCCCTACTACCCGCTGTCGCCCGACATGATGAAGAAGATCGTGCGGCTGCAGCTGGGCCGCATCAAGAAGCGCGTCGAGGCCAACCACGGCGTGCCCTTCGAGTACAGCGACGCGGTGGTCGACCAGGTCGTGGCGCGCTGCCAGGACCCGGAGTCGGGCGGCCGCGTCATCGACGCCATCCTCACCAACACCGTGCTGCCGACCATCTCGGTCGAGTACCTGCAGCGCCTGGCCGCCGGCGGCGAGATCCGCAAGGTGGCGCTGGACGTGAAGGACAGCGACTTCACCTACGCCTTCGACTGAGCGCGCCGAGGCGCGAAGAGACACACACAGCCATGGCCGCCACCGACTACGAGATCAAGAGCGATTCGCCCGTCGTCTCCGAGCTGATGTTCTGGCGCGTGGCCGGGCACGAGGGCCTGTCGCGCCCGGCCGCCTACGAGCTGGCCGTGCTGTCGAAGAACCGGGCCCTGAACGCCAAGGACATCCTGGGCCATGCCTTCGACGTGGTGGTCGGTTTCGAGGATGCCGACGGCGGCAGGCACCAGCGCCATTTCCAGGGCCATGCGGTGCGCTTCACGCGCCTGGCGCAGGCCGGGCGGTACTTCGAATACCGCATCGAGCTGCGCTCGTGGTTCTGGCTGCTGACCAAGCGTGCCAACGCCCGCATCCTGCAGGACAAGCCGGTGCTCGACGTGCTGGACGCGGTGATCGAGGACAGCCCGATCAAGCGCCTGAAGAAGCTCAAGACCGACCAGGTCGCGGGCCGGCACGAGCCGCACCGCTACTGCGTGCAGTTCGAGGAGAGCGACTACGACTTCCTCTCGCGCCTGCTGGAGGAGGAGGGCATCTACTACTGGTTCGACGCGCACGACGCGCCGGGCACCATGCACCTGTCGGACAACAGCGCGGTGGCGCACGAGGCGCTGCCGGCCGTGGGCACGCTGCGCTACATCAGCCAGTCGGCCAGCCAGGCCCCGCGCCAGGCCGAGATCACGCGCTGGGTCAGCGCACGCCGCTTCGACACCGGCAAGCACGCGGCGGTGGACAGCAACTTCAAGGCCATCCGCAAGAAGATCGGCGCCACCATCGACGCCTCGGACGACCACGAGCTGGCCGACCTGGAGGTGTTCGAGTTCCCGGGCGACTACTTCAGCCCCGACGATGCCGAGGCGGCCGCCAAGGTGCGCGGCGACGAACTGTCGGCGCGGCGCGACCGGCACTGGGCCTTCACCGCCTGGCCCGACGTGGCGGCGGGCCGCAGCTTCAAGTTCGAGGGCGACCCGGACGGCGTGAACGACGGCGAATACATCGTCTCGGGCTGCACGATGGTGGTCGCGCACCCGGGCTACGAAGGCATGGGCCCGGCCGATCCGGCGGCGCCGGTGGTGCCGCTGCTGCAGCGGCTGCTGGCCGAGGATGCCGTCAATGCCGTCTCGCTGGACATGGCCCGGGAGCTGGTGGAGGCGCATCCGGACCTGGCCCGGCCCGGCCGCGGCACCTGCGCGTTCCTGCTCACGCTGCACCCGGTCGCCATGCCCTTCAGGCCGCCGCGGCTGACGCCGCGCAAGCCCATGCCCGGGCCGCAGTCGGCGATCGTGGTCGGCCCCCAGGGCGACGAGCTGCACGTGGACGAGTTCGGCCGCATCAAGGTGCACTTCCACTGGGACCGCTACGACCAGAGCAACGAGAAGTCCACCTGCTGGGTGCGCGTGTCGCAGCCCTGGGCCGGCAAGGGATGGGGCGGCTACTTCATGCCGCGCATCGGGCAGGAGGTGATCGTCGACTTCCTCAACGGCGACCCGGACCGGCCCATCGTGATCGGCCGCATGTACAACGACGACCAGCCGATCCCCTACAAGTCGCCCACGCAGAGCGGCTTCAAGACGCGCTCCACGCCCGGTGGCGACAGCACCACCGGCAACGAGATCATGTTCGAGGACAAGAAGGGCGCGGAGAACATCAACATCCACGCCGAGCTGGACATGAGCCGCAGCGTGGAACGCGACGACTCGACCACCGTCGACCGCGACCAGAGCGTGACGGTCAAGCGCGACCAGAAGAACCATGTCGAGCGCGACCGCACCACGACGGTCAACCGCAACGACACCCAGACCGTCACGCTGGACCAGAAGCACACCGTGCACGGCAAGCAGAACAACCAGGTGGTGGGCAACCGCGACTCCTTCGTCGACAGCAACGACACGCTCAAGGTCAAGGGCACCAGCACGGTCGACGTGACCGGCGCGCGCAGCACCACGTTCCGGGCCGGGGAGAAGCACACGGTGGTGGGCAACCAGACCATCGCCGTCACCGGCAACCTGAGCTACAAGGCCGCCAACATGACCTTCGAGGCCGCCCACGTCGACTGGAACGTGACCGGCGCCAACTCGCAGAACATCACGGTGCCGGCTGGGCCGCTGCGGCTGGCCGCCAACAAGATCAAGATCATGTCGAACACCGGGCTCGAGATGATGGCGGTGGGCGACATCGACGCCATCTCGGTCGGCTCCAACACCACCGTGCTCGGTCCGAACAGCAGCGGCTACATCGGCAACAACAGCGAGGCGAATCTCGGCATGAACAGGTCGACCTTCATCGGCCTGAACATGGAGGCAGCGCTGGCGTTGAGCATGTCCAACTTCGCGGGCGCGCAGCTCGACAACACCGCCGGCTTCAAGATGGAGACCGTCGCTGCGGCGTGCATCGAGCAGAAGACGACCAACATGCGGCAGTCGACCCTCACCTGTTTCGGCCCCGGCGCGGGTGCGCCCGCTGGCGTCGGTGGTGCTGCGGTGGCTGCACAGCTCGGCGCGGTGGTGGGGATCATCAGCGGAACGGTGGACATGGTGGCGACGGCTGACCAATACGCGAAGGCGGCCGGGCAACTCGAGAAAGCGGCGAAGGACGCGGCCGAAATGATTCCGCCTGTGCCAGGGCTCGAAGGCCGCCTGAGAGCCTTGGCCGGCGCAACGCGCGAGCGCATGCGCGATGCCGGCGCCGGCATGCTCACCCTGGGTGTCGGCATCGTGATGCAAGCAGGACTCGATGCCGTTGGTGGCCCTGGCGGCGGCAAGACTGCAGGTGACCTGAGCGACGCCGGGCCCGGCAAGGACGAATGAGGGCGGCGCGTTGCAGGTGATCAAGCCTCAGTCGCTCGGCCTGTCCACCCGGCCGGTCGAGTTTCGCAAGCGTTTCGGGCTGTGCGTCAGCGCCTTCCTGCACATCCCGTTCGCACAGGCCGAGGGCGGCACGCTGTGGGCCGAGCAAACGATGTGGCCTTTTCTCACCCGCGAAATGGGCGCACCGTTGATCGACGAGGGCGTGGCCAAGTTGACGCCGGAATTCCTGGTGCACGGCAACGCCTACCCGCCGCCGGAGCGTCGCAACGCCTGCGCGGTGCGCGCCAGCTTCGCCGGGTGCGAGAAGACGCTGCTGGTGTTTGGCGACCGCCACTGGGACGGCGACACCCCGAGCGTGCCGGCACCATTCGAGGCGATGCCGCTGCGCTGGGATCGGGCTTACGGTGGCCCGGATTTCCCGCTCAATCCCGTCGGCCGCGGTCGTACAGCAGGAGGCAGCGTGGCCTGGCTGCCCAATATCGAACTGCCCGCCGATCGCCTGACCGCGCGTGACCAGGCCATCGCGCCGGCCGGCTTCGGCGCGCTCGACCCGCTGCACCCGCAGCGTGCGCGCCACCGCGGCACCTACGATGAAGGCTACCTGCGCGAGCACGCGCCCGGATTTCCGCCCGACACCGACTGGCGCTGCTTCAACCTCGCGCCCGACGACCAGTGGCTGCCGGCCGCGCTGCGCGGCGACGAGGCCTTCGCCTTTCATCACATGCATCCCGACAAGGCCCGCATCGACGGCCGCCTGCCGGGCCTGCGCGCCCGCGTATTTGCCGGCTACTGCATGCCCGGCGGCGCCGAACCGAAGCTGCGCGAAGTGCCGCTACGCCTGACCACCGTGTGGTTCTTCCCGCATGCCGAGCGCTGCGTCGCCATCTTCCAGGGCCTGGCGGAGGTCGCCACCGACGACGGCTCGGACGTCGCGAGCCTGCTCGGCGCCGTCGAGCGTCTCAGCGAGCCGCGACCGGACGCGCACTACCTCGACGCAATCACGCGGCGCGCCGATCCGCTGCTCGGTGGCGTCTACGCCATGATCGACAGCGACCTGCTGCCGAGCGGCATCGACACCGCCGACCCGGAGGTCGAACTGGCAAAGAAGCCGTTCGAGAGCGAGGGCCTGCAGGCGCACACGCAGCGCGTGCGCGCGGAGATCGACGTCCAGCTGGCGCGAGAACGTGCGGTCGAGATGGGCCAGGATCCGGACGCCCTGGGCATTCGTATGCCCGCGCCGGAACCGGTGCCGCCGTCGGGCGAGCCGCTTGCCGTCTACCTGGAAGCCAAGCTCAAGGAGGGTCAGTTCCAGCAATGGAAGGCATTGGAAGACGCGGTCACCGCGATCGAGAAGGCGCTGGCCTTCGAGCAGGAGCACAAGATCAGGCTGGCGGACCTCGTGCACCGCGGGCCGCCCAAGTACGACGCCGAGCGGGAGTTCGCATCGATGCAGGCGCAGGCGCAGGCGTCCGGCGGCGCCCGGCCGGTCGATCTGCGGTCGGTCTTTCCACAGCTGATCCGACTGGAGCAGGTCCATCGCGCCGGCTACCTGCAGTCCGCCCACATGCAGCCGCCCGCCTTCGCCATGCCGGCCGCGGCGGCGGCGATGCTGCGCGAAGAGATGGCGCGCGCCGTGCAGGGCGGCGTGCGGTACTTCGCCGGCATGGATTTCACCGGCGCGGACTTCTCGGGCCTGGATCTGCGGGGCGTCGACTTCGAAGGCGCCTGGCTCGAGAGAGTCAACTTGGAAGGCGCGAACCTGTCGGGCGCGAACTGCGCACGTGCCGTGCTGGCACACACCCGGCTGTGCAAAGCGATCGCCGTCGGCACCGTTTTCCGAGAAGCGAACCTGGGCAAGGCGTTGCTCGACGGCGCCGTATTCGATGAGGCGGATTTCACCGCCGCGCAGTTCGCGCATTGCGACTTCTCCGGCATCCAGGCACGGCGTGCCATGTTCACGCAGGCCCAGTTGCTGGATACGCTCTGGGGAGCGGCCGACTGCGCAGGTGCCCGCTTCGCGGGGCAAAGCTTCTACCGACTGGCCATGGTCGGTCTGCGCGGGTCGGAGGCCGACCTCTCCGGCTGCACCTTCATCGAATGCGATTTGGGCCGTGCCGACCTGCGCGGTGCCGATCTATCCGGCGCCACCTTCGTCTCCTGCCGGCTCGACGGCACGTCGCTGAACGGCGCGCGCGGTCCCGGTGCGGCGGCGGTGAAGGGCAGCAGCCTGCGCGGCGCCGACCTGAGCCAGGCCGACTTGAGCGGCTTCAACTTCGGCGGCAGCGACTTGTCGCAGGCCCGGCTGGTGCGTGCCACGCTCGACGGCGCACACCTGAGCGAGGCGCTCCTCGAAGGTGCCGACCTGCGCCTGGCCAGCGCCAAGGGAGCGCTCCTGCGCAAGGCGCGCTGCGGCCGGGCCGTGCTGGCCGGCGTCAACTTCATGGACGCCGTGCTGCAGCACACCGACCTGCGCGGCGCCGACCTGCGGCGCAGCAACCTGTTCGGTGCCGACCTGTCCCGCGTGCGGCTGGACGGCAACACCAGGCTGGAGGGCGCCCTGCTCACCCGCGCCAGGACTTGGCCGCGCTTGACCCCGCAGCAACAGCAGGAGGCCGCGCCATGACGCCCGAGCTGCTGGCGCTGTCCGTGGCCATCGGCGAGGCGGTCGAAGGCCGCTCGCTGGCGCGTGGTGCTTTCGCCGGCGTGCGTTTGGCCGGCGGCGTGTTCAGCCGCGTCGACTTCACGGAGGCCGACCTGCGCGGCGCCGACCTGCGCGAGGCGGTGTTCGACCAGTGCGCGTTGGCCGGTACCGGCTTGGCCGGCGCCAACCTGCGCAAGTGCGTCTTCAACCGGTGCACGCTGACCCACGCCGACCTGCGCCAGGCCAACCTGCACGGCGCCGTCGTCACCGAGTGCGACCTGTCGCACGCGCAGATCGGCGAGAGCAACCTGTCGATGGCTGCGGTCTCGGGCAGCAAACTCGACCACGCGGTGCTGCGCGGCGCCTGCCTCGACAGCGCCGTGCTCAGCCAGTCGTCGCTGGTCGACGTGTGCGCCGACGGTACGCGCTGGGAATACGCGGCGGTGACGCAGTGCGACCTGGCGCATCTCACCTGGCAGGGGGCGCAACTGCTGCGCACCGCGTTCCACCAAAGTGCGCTGGTGCACAAGTCTTTCGTCGACGTCGAGCTGCTCGGCTGCCAGTTCGCATTGACCGATCTGAGCGGTGCCGACTTCAGCGGCGCCCGCCTGGCGCAGTGCAACTTTCAAGGTGCTGTGCTGCAAGGGGCGCGCTTCGCTCGCGCCGTGGCGCCGAACACCGTGTTCTGCGGGGCGCAGGCACCGGGCGTCGACTTCGCCGGCGCCGCGCTGCGCCAGGCCCTCTTCACCGGCGCGCAGTGCCCCGGCGCCGACTTTTCCGGCTGCGATCTGCACCAGGCCCATTTCGGCGGCGCCCGGCTGGCGCGGGCGCGCTTCGTCGGTGCCGACCTGACCTACGCCGACTTCCGCCACGCCGATCTGCAGGCCGCCGACCTGCGTCGCTCCACGCTGATGCGTGCGGTGCTGCACGGCGCCCTCACCGAGCAGGCCCAGATGAGCGATCGCGCGCGCGCGATCGAGACCGACCCCAGCCTGGCGGCGGCCGAGCAATGGCAACCGGCCGCCGCCTGATTCCAGTGCCACAGGAGTTCACCATGCCGTCTTCATCTTCCACGTCCGCCGGCAGCGTCGCGCGGGCGCGCGCTCGCCGCTCGGCCGATGGCACATTCGCCCAATGGTGCGTCGGCGTGATCGAAGACGCCACGCCGGGCGGTGAGCTGCAGGTGCGCTCGGGCGGACTGCAGCTTCGTGCGCGGCGGGCGGCAAGCTGCCTGCTGGAACCCGCCGCCGGCGACAGCGTGGCATGCCTGCGCTGCGCGCCGCAGGAGGCCTGGGTCCTGGCCGTGCTGCAACGCGACGAGGGTTCGGTCCATGTGCTGCGTGCCGCGGCCGGTGCGGCAGAGCTGCGCATCCAGAGCGGCGACGCGCCGCTGGCGCTGCACGGCAGCCAGATCGTCCTGACCGGGCAGCGGCTGGAAGCCCGCGTCGAGCAAGCCAGGGTGGTGGCCGACCAGGCCGAACTGCTGGGCCGCCAACTCAGCGTGGCGGCAGGCCGCATCAAGGCGGTGGGGCAGTTCCTCTCGACCGTGATGGACCGCGTGCAGCACTTCAGTCACAGCCACACGCGGACCACCGAGGGCATCGACCGCGTCGCGGCCACCCATGTGGAGGTGGCGGCGGACGCGCTGCTGCGCATGGATGCCGAGCACGCGCTGGTCAACGGCCGCTCGCTCGTGAAGGCGCGCGGGGCGCAGATCCACTTCGGTTGAGTCCGGTCGCCGCAGGAGCCGAGATGTTCGCCAACACCCAGATGATGGGCACCGACATGGGATTCCCCGATGTGTGCCTGACGCCGACGCCCGCCGGGCCGGTGCCGATTCCCTACCCCAACATCGCGATGGGGCCCACGGCCATTCCCAACTGCCCGACGATCCTCATCATGGGTGCACCGGTGCACAACCTGGCGACCACGATCCCGATGACCAACGGCGACAACGCGGGCGTCAACCTGGGCGTCGCCTCGGGCACGGTCATGGGGCCGAGCCGCCATCTCACCGGCTCGTTCACCACGCTGTTCATGGGCATGCCCGGCTCGCGGCTGACGAGCAACAGCCTGCAGAACAGCACCAACTGTCCCGGCGTGCGCGTCGTGCCCAGCCAGCCCCTGGTGGTCCTGCTCGCGCCCTGAACCATGTCTATCCGAATGCCGGTGCCTGCCATGTCCTTGCCCGCCTCGCCGTCCTTGCGTCGGCCCCACTGCGCCGGAGGCCGCGCATGATCCGCATCACCGTCCAGGGGGCGTCGGGCCAGGGCGCGCCCAGCGCCGACTTCGGCGAGGCGGGCGGCACCATCGGCCGCGCCGATACCAACACGCTGGTGCTCAGCGATCCGGACCGCACCGTCTCGCGCGTCCATGCGCAGGTGCTCCGCCGCGCGGGGCAGTTCGTCGTCATCGACCGCGGCAGCAACCCGATGCTGCACAACGGGCGCTCGCTCGGCGCCGGCCAGGAGGCCGTGCTGAGCGACGGTGACCGCCTGGTGATCGGCAGCTTCCAGCTGACGGTATCGGTACGGCAGGCCGTGGCTGCGGCGCCTGCGCCGCCGGTGGCGACCGACCCGTTCGCCACGCAGTTCGGGGCCGGCGCAGCGCCGGTCGCATCGGACGATCCCTTCGCCGACCTGCTCGACGGCCTCGGCGCTCCTGCCCCCGCGGCCGCCCGGCCGCCGCCTCCGCTGCCCGAGCCCGGCCCCTTCGCCGATCCCATGGGGTCGGGCGCCGCACCGCCACCGGGCGGCGCCGCAGACCCCTTTGCCGATCTGCTCGGCCCGGGCGCCGGCGGCGCTCCGGCCCCGGCGTCGACGGCGCCCTTCGACGATTTCTCCGACCTCGGCCTGCCTGCGGCCGCTGCGCCCATCGCCAGCGGCCAGCGCATCGACGACCTGTTCGGCGGCGTCGCGGGGATCGGCGGCGACCCGCTCGCGCTGTCGCCGCTGGCCGATCCGCTGCTGCAGCCCAACACCTCGGCGAGCGACGACCCCTTCGCGGCGTTGGGCCAGGCGCCGGCGCCGCGGCAGGCGCCCCGGCCGGACCACGTGCCGATCGGACAGTTCGGCTACACGCCGCCGAAGGCGGTGCCGGCTGCGGCGCAGCCGCGGTCGGCGACCGAGGACGCGCCGATGTTCGACGACCAGACGGGCCAGCCGATCCGCATCGCCCGCGCACCCGCTCCCGCCCTGCGCGAGCAGCCCACGCACGCGGCGCCGGCCATGGCGCCGGCGCCCGCGGTCGTTGCACCACCTCCACCGCGGGTTTCGACAGCACCGCCGCCCGCGCCCGCCGCCGCCCTGCCGATGGACGATGCGGCCTTTGCCGACCTGCTGGGACCCGGCGACGCGATGGGCGCCGCGGCGCCGTCGCCTGCTCCGGTCGCTGCCCCGGTGCCGCACGCGGCACCCGCCGTGCCGGTGCCGCCCGCGACGGGTGGCATCGCCGCGGGCGACGCCGACCTGCTCGCCGCCTTCCTGCGCGGCCTGGGCCCGGTCCACCAGGCGCCCACCACGCTGACGCCGGCGCTGATGGAACGCATCGGCGTGCTGCTGCGCGCCTCGACCGAGGGCACGCTGCAGCTGCTGCTCACCCGCCAGGAGCTCAAGCGCGAGGTGCGGGCCGAGGTGACCATGATCGCGGCGCAGGCCAACAACCCGCTCAAGTTCTCGCCCACGGTCGACGTGGCGCTGGCCCATCTGCTGGGCCCCGGCGTGCGCGGCTTCATGCCGGCGGAGGACGCGATGCGCGACGCCTACGACGACCTGCGCTCGCACCAGTTCGGCGTCATGGTCGGCATGCGCGCCGCCCTCGCGAAGTTGATCGAGCGCTTCGGCCCCGACGAGCTGGAAAAGAAGATCGCCGCCAAGTCCGCGCTGGACAGCCTGTTCGCATCGGGGCGCAAGGCCCGGCTGTGGGACCAGTTCGTGGCGCTGTACGGCACCATCGCCGCCGAGGCCGAGGACGACTTCCACACGCTCTTCGGCAAGGCCTTCCTCGAAGCCTACGAGGAACAGATGGCGCGCCTGAAGGACGCCGGCGCGCCGGCGCCCCGTTGAGCACGCGAGGAGCAGGGCGTGGAAATCGAGATCGTCTCGCTCTCCAAGCAGGGAGGGCGCGAGTACAACGAGGACGTGCACGGCCACTGGCACAACGGGCACTTCGTCGCCTGCCTGGTGGCCGACGGTGCCGGCGGCCATGGTGGGGGCGACGTCGCGGCCGCCACCGCGCGCAGCAGCATCCTGGCCGGCTTCGCGGCCCATCCCACCCTCGACGAAACGGCGCTGCGCGCGCTGCTGGCCCAGGCCAACCTGGACGTGGTGGCCCGCCAGGCCGAGGGCGGCAAGCTGGCCAGCATGCGGTCCACGGTGGTGCTGGCCGCGGTCGACCTGGAACAGCATGCGCTGGTGTGGGCCCACACCGGCGACAGCCGGGCCTACCTGTTCCGCGGCGGCGCCATCGTCGCGCGCACGACCGACCACAGCCTGGTGCAGCAGATGGTGGCCAGCGGCATGCTCGACGACGAGGGCGCCCGCCTGCATCCGCAGCGCAACATGCTGCTGTCGGCGCTGGGCTCGGTGCAGGAGCCGCCGGAGATCGAGGTGTCCGGCCGCATGCGGCTGGAGGTGGGCGACGTGCTGCTGCTGTGTTCCGACGGCGTGTGGGAGCCGCTGGGCGACGAGTGGCTGGTCGACACGCTGCACGCCGCCCGCACGGCGGCGCAGTGGACCGGCGAACTCGACGCGCAGATCCAGGCCCAGGCCAAGCCGGGGCACGACAACTACACGGCGGTGGTGCTGTGGGTGCTGCAGGAGGACGAGGAGTCGACCCGCCTGATGGGCGAGCCGCCGCCTGCCGATGCGCCATGACGGGTGGGCGCGGCGCTTGCACGGCGGACGCGCCCCGCTGCAGGACTGCGTGGCGACGCGCCGGCGCTCAGAGGCGCACCAGCTCGACCCGCCGGTTCTTCGCGCGCCCGGCCTCCGAGTCGTTGGGCGCGACCGGCTCCGCCGCACCGGCGCCGCGCGTGCTCAGGCGCCGCGGGTCGATGCCGGCCTTCACCAGTGCGGCGATCACCGCGACGCTGCGCCGCTGCGACAGGTCCTTGTTGTGGGCCTCGTTGCCCTGGGCGTCGGTGTGGCCGACGACCTGCAGCCGCAGTTGCGGGCTGGCCCGCAGCAGCTTGGCCATCTCGTCCAGCGTCGGCTGGGATTCGGCGCGCAGCGCGTCCTTGTCGGTGTCGAAGTAGAGGCCGTAGAGGTTCACGCGACCCTGCTCGGCGAGGACCTTCTGCATCGCGCCGGCATCCAGGAAGACGATGCGGCCGGTCTCCATGGGCTTGCTCTCCACCACGCGCACGAAGGCGTGGTTGCCCACCTCCGGGTTGTGTTCGGCCAGCGCGATGCTCGCGTGCACCGTGCCGCTGTCCGAGGTCTTGCGTGCCAGCAGGTAGCGCGCGCCCACGCCGAAGTAGTTGCGCACGTAGTCGCCACTTCGGCCCAGCCGGGGCCATTCGGGGTCGTCGAAGGCGAGCGCGAAGTCGTAGGGCGTGGTCGTGTCGCCCGATCCCGGGCGCGGCTGGTAGCAGGAGCCGTTGGCGGTGGCGCAGCTGAACAGCACCTCGAAGCCCTTGGCCTTGAGGCTGCCCTCGTAGTTGCGCAGCACCTCCAGCGTGGAACGCCCGGCGGGCAGCTGGTAGTAGTACAGCGAGACCTTGCCTTCGAGCTTGAGCAGCTCCGGCTTGCCGCCGCCCCAGTTCTGGAACGGGCCCTGGATCAGGCCGACCTCGTCGTAGGCTGCCGCCTTGTAGCCCTCGAGCACGGCGCCCTCGTAGCGGCCGACCAGCGGGTGGTCCTTGCCGGGCTCGGCCGCCGGCGCGGAACCGCACAGCGCCGCGAGCAGCACCGATGCGGCGAGGCGCCTCGCGCGGGTGACGACGTGTGGGCTCACGCGCCGCCGGTGGTGGGGACGGTCTGCGGCACGTAGACGTACTGGCGCGCGGTCTTCTTGCGCGTCTTCAGCGCGGCGCGCAGCGGTGCCGGCATGTCGGCGCGGTTGGGCAGGTTGCTGAAGTTGTCGAGGCCCTGCTTCTCGCAGAAGAAGAGGCAGCCGTTGTTGAGCAGCTCCAGCGAATAGCGCGAATGGGTCCGCGTGCTCAGCTGGTTCTCGGCGCGGAAGGGATCGAAGGACCCGTCCTGCGTGACCTTCGTGCCGCGCGCGGCCATCTGCGCCTGGAAGTGCTTGATGTGGCGCCGCGTGACCGGCCCGATGAGGCCGTCGACCTCGATCACACCCGGCTCGTCGGGCGGCGGCTGGGTGTTGTCGTTGAAGCCCATCAGCTCGTAGTAGAGGATGCGGAACAGCGCCTGGACCAGCATGACGTCCTCTCGGATGTTCGAGCCGATGAGGCCGACCGACCAGTCGATGTTGTAGACGTCGATGGGCCCGGTGTTGCCCGTCGCGGTGGTGGTGAATGCCATGGTGTGTCGCTCGGCGCATGCGGTTGCAGCCGGCCGCGCCCCGCGTCGCCGCGGTCCGGGGCCGGGCCGCGCCCGCTCAGCGGATCTCGGTGGAGGCGACGTTCCAGCCGAACTTGACGGCGCTGCCCAGGCCGCCCTTGGCGTCCTGCGGCTTGTATTCGAACTCGATGTCCTTGTACGTGCAGGTCACGCGCTCGTGGATGTCGCCGCCGGCCGACGCGCCGGGGTGGCACTGGGTGATCAGCACTTCCTTCATCGTGACCTTGAGGTAGTCCTGCTGGCCTTCGCCGGCCTTGCGGGCGGTGATCTTCACGCTGTCGAAGTGCTTGCCCGAGACGCAGCTCTTGCTCAGCACCGGCGAGGCCTTGTCGTAGTTGTGCACGAAGTTGAAGGTGCCCGGGATGGCCTTGCCCCGGCCCTGGCCGCCGCCGCTGCCCTGCGAGGGCTGGCTCACGTCCCAGTCCCACGACAGGAGCTCGATCTCGCCCTTGTGGTCCTTGTGGGTGGATTCGCCGTCGACGCCGTCGAACTTGATGTGGAAATCGGAACTCATTGCTGCTTCTCCTGGGTTGAACGATGAGGAAGGGGCCGGTGGCACCGGCACCGGCCTGGGGGCGGGCCGCCTGCCGGATCCGGTTGCCTAGAGAACGATGGGGCGGGCCGGACTTTGAAGGGCCCCGAGCGATTTATTTGCCGCCCTTGGCCGAGGGCAGCTTGGAGACGAGCCGCAGCGACACGGTCAGGCCTTCGAGCTGGTAGTGCGGACGCAGGAAGAACTTGGAGGTGTAGTAGCCCGGGTTGCCCTCGACCTCCTCGACCACCACCTCGGCCGCGGCCAGCGGCTTCTGCGCCTTGGTGATCTCGGACGAGTTGGCCGGATCGCCGTCGACGTAGTTCATGATCCACTTGTTGAGCCAGCGCTCCATCTCGGCGCGTTCCTTGAAGCTGCCCACTTTGTCGCGCACGATGCACTTGAGGTAGTGCGCGAAGCGGTTGCAGGCGAACAGGTAGGGCAGGCGCGCCGCCAGGTTGGCATTGGCCGTGGCATCGGGGTCGTCGTACTCGGCCGGCTTGTGCAGCGACTGGGCGCCGATGAAGGCCGCGAAGTCGGAGTTCTTGCGGTGGATGAGCGACAGCAGGCCGGCCTTGGACAGCTCGGCCTCGCGGCGGTCGCTGATTGCGATCTCGGTCGGGCACTTCTGGTCCACGCCGCCGTCGTCGCTCGGGAAGGTGTGCAGCGGCAGGTTCTCCACCGCGCCGCCCGACTCGATGCCGCGGATGCGCGAACCCCAGCCGTAGAGCTTGTACGAGCGGTTGATGTTGGTGGCCATCGCGTAGGCCGCGTTGGCCCAGGCGTACTTGCTGTGGTCGGCGCCGGCGGTGTCCTCCTCGAAGTCGAACTCCTCGACCGGGTTGGTGTTCGCGCCGTAGGGCGTGCGCGCCAGGAAGCGCGGCATGCACAGGCCGAGGTACTTCGAATCGTCGGACTCGCGCAGCGAGCGCCAGCCGGCGTACTCGGGCGTGAGGAAGATCTTGGTGAGGTCGCGCGGATTGGCCAGCTCCTGCCAGCTTTCCATCTGCATCAGCGAGGGGCTGGCGCCGGTGATGAAGGGCGCGTGCGCCGAGGCGGCGATCTTGGACATCTCGCCCAGCAGTTCCACGTCCGGCGGGCTCTGGTCGAAGTGGTAGTCGCCCACGATGGCGCCGAAGGGCTCGCCGCCGAACTGCCCGTACTCCTGTTCGTAGATCTTCTTGAACATCGGGCTCTGGTCCCAGGCCGCGCCCTTGAACTTCTTCAGGTTCTTGGCCAGCTCCTGCTTGGAGATGTCCATGACCCGGATCTTCAGGTGCTCGTCGGTCTCGGTGTTGTTGACCATGTAGTGCAGGCCGCGCCACGCACTCTCGAGCTTCTGGTAGTCGGGGTGGTGGATGATCTTGTTGATCTGCTCGGTGAGCTTGGCGTCGATCGCGGCGATCATGGCCTCGATGGACTTGGTCACGTCCTTGCCGATGAGCTGCGTCTGGCTCAGCGCCTGCTGCGCGAGCGTCTGCACGGCCTGCTCGACGGCGCTCTTGGCCTCGTCGCTGCGCGGCTTGAATTCCTTCTGCAGCAGCGATGCGAAATCGCTGCCGGCGTATTCGACTTCCTTCAGCGGGCTCTGCTGGAGTGCTTCTGCCATGGTGTTCTCTCCTCGGTGGCGGGGGATCAGGCGGCGCTGCCGTCTTCGGGCTTCTTGGTGGCGGCCAGCGACTGCAGCAGCGCGGGGTCGTCCAGCACCTTGGCCAGCAGCTCCTCGGCGCCGCCCTTGCCGTCCATGTAGGTGACCAGGTTGCTCAGCTGGTTGCGCGCCTCGAGCAGCTTGTTCAGCGAGTCGACCTTGCGCGCCACGGCGGCGGGCGAGAAGTCGTCCATGCTCTCGAAGGTGAGCTCGACCTTCATGTCGCCCTCGCCCGTGAGCGTGTTCTCGACCGCGAAGGCGGCGCGCGGCTTCATCGCCTTCATGCGGGCATCGAAGTTGTCGACGTCGAACTCGAGGAACTTGCGGTCGGCCACCGGCGCCAGCGGGTCGGCCGGTTTGCCGGAGAGGTCGGCCAGCACGCCCATCACGAAGGGCAGCTGCACCTTCTTCTCGGCGCCGTACAACTCGACGTCGTACTCGATCTGCACGCGGGGCGCACGGTTCCGGGCGATGAATTTCTGACTGCTCTTGGACATGACGGCTCCTGGCGGACGGGTGAGGGTGGAGGTGAAAGGGACGCGGAAGGCCGCGCTAGTCGGATTCGGAGGCCGCGCGGGCGCCTGTGACGTGCTCGATGGCGTTCATCGCGTCCGGGGCCAGGTTGGCGATGATGTCGAGGAAGCTCACGCCGATGAGCTTCTTGGCGCGCTCGATCAGCAGCGGCGCGGGATTGCCGGGCTCGGTGCGCTTGAGGTAGTCGATGACGCGGTCGAGCGTCTGCAGCGCGTCCTGCCGCGTGGCGATCTCGCCGCGCAGCGCCGGCGCGGCGCCCGGGCCGGGCCGGCCCTCCGCCGCGGGTTCGGCGTCGGCATCGGCTTGCGCATCGGCGGCGCCGGTGGCGGCCTGCACGGCCTGCTGCAGCACCTGGCCGATGGCACGCAGGCGCGAGAAGTCGACGGCATCGGCGCGGCCGCTGCGCTCGGACAGCAGGTTCTGCAGGCCCGTCACCGCCGGCGCCACCGCGCGCAGCGCGGCCGCGGCATCGGGGTGGTCGGCCAGGATCTCTTCCAGTGCGCCCTGCACCTGCGTCGGCGAGTAGCCGGCGTCGCCCATGGGCGCCAGTGCGTTGCGCGCCACGGCCACATCGCGCACGCGCAGCGGCCCCACGCTGCGCGAGTGGCCGATCAGTGCGTCGTAGAGGTCGCGCGGCACGAGCGATTCGTCCGACAGCGGCGCCAGCGCGTTGAGCCGCATCGTCGGGTCGTTGTCGTCGTCGGCGTCGAGCTGCGGGTGGATGGCGTCCCAATGGCGATCGAGCAGGCCGGTCAGCAACTGCATGCCGAAGCCGAAGCCCACGACGCCTTGCCGGCGCGTCGCGGTGCGCAGCAGCAGCACGGCCGGGCGCACGTCCTTGCTACGGCGCAGCAGGTCGGTGGCGAGGTCGCCGACCTGGTTCCAGTCCGGAACCACCGCAGGGATCACGGTGTCGCCGAACTGCTGCTCGGGCTTGCCCAGCGCCGCGGTCTCGGCGGCCGTGAAGGCGGGGTCGTACTCCAGGTCGTCGCCACAGGGCGAAGCCTCGCTGATGGGCGCCTGCAATGCGTCGACGAGTTCGGGAGTGAGCATGTTGCCTGTTCGAATTCGCTGGTGATAATCAAAGATGCCCACCACAGGGTCAATGCAACGAAGGAAATAGCATGCGTGAGACCGGCACCCACCATTCGTCCTATGGCCGCCGTTGCTGGATGGGGTGCCTGGGTGCTGCGGTGCTGCTGCTGGCCGCATGCGCGGCGCCGCCGAAGCCGCCGGTCGTGACGCCGGTGGCGCTCTCGCTGGTCGGTGCGCCGGACGTCAACCCCGATGCGCGGGGCCGGGCATCGCCGGTCACCGTCCGCGTCTATGCGCTCAAGACCTCCGGCCCCTTCGACGGCGCCGACTTCTTCTCGCTGTTCGAGAAGGACCAGGCCACGCTCGGTGCGGAACTGGTGCAACGCGAGGAGATGCTGCTGCGCCCCGGCGAGAGCCGCAAGCTCGACATGACCTTGCCGGCCGATGCCAAGGCGCTGGCCTTCATGGCGGCCTACCGCGACCTGGACCGCGCGCGCTGGCGCGAGGTGCGCGCCGTGGAGCCGGGCAAGCCGATCGGGCTCAACGTCGTGTTCGGCGCACGCCAGATCCGCCTGGAGCCCGCCCCCCCGCCGCCCGCGCCCGCGAAGTGAGCGCGCCGCGGCACGGCGCGCTCAGGGCTGCGGCCTCGCCAGGCCCTGGTCCTCGGGGATCCAGCGCACGAACAGGTCGCTGACGAAGGCGCTGTCCGGTCCCGAGGCCGTGAAGCACAGTGCACGCCACGGCAGCGGGCCGGAGGCACCGGCCCCGTCGGCCATCTGCCCGGACAGCAGCGTCAGGCCGGGCGCCAGGGCCTGCATCGCTTCGACGAAGGCATGGACATCGGCGCGCGCCGACGCGCCGTGCATCTGCGGCAGCAGTCCCAGGCGCAAGGCCTGCAGGCGCAGCATCAGCGGTTGGGCGAGTAGGTCGAGGGCCGGCGAGCCCGCGCCCGTGGCCGGGGTGTCGGCGCGCGTGCCGAGCACGCGGGCCAGCGCTTCCGGCGGCAGGGCGGCGCGCACGGTCGCATAGCCCGGCAGGCGCTGCAGCCCGGTGACGATCACGTACACCGGCATGCGCACCCGCAGCCCCTGCACGGTGTCCTGCACGCGGCGGCACAGCACGTCGAAGATGGGCCGGGCCACCGACGGATCGGCCTGCAGCGCGGCGGTCGACACGCACAGGGCGACACCGTCGAGCGGCAGGCGCGGCCGGCGCACCGCCAGTTCGTGCAGCGCACGCAGCCACAACGAATCCTGGGGCGCGGCGGGGGTGAGGGGCGGCGGGCACACCTCGATCGCCGCGAGCGGGTCCGTGAGCCACCAGCGCCAGAAGATGTCGCCGTCACCGTCGGCCGGCGAGGGCATGGGCCCGTCGGGGTGGGCCGCGGCGAGCAGCGCCGGCAGGTCGGCCGTCGGGTCGCCCACGAACAAAACCCAGGGGCGTCCGTAGGGCGAAGGCCGGTCGCCGGCGCTTGCGGCCAGCGCGCGGCGTGCCGCCTGCGCCGCGGTGCGCAGGGCCCGCAGCGTGGCAGGCGAGGGCGGCGGGTGGGTGCGCTCCCAGAGGCGGATGCGGGTGGCGAGGGCGCGCAGGCGTGCAGCGCGCGCCGCGCCCAGCAGCTTCCACCACAGCAGCCCCCAGGCGGCCGTGCACAGCGCCAGGGCCAGCCAGAAGGTCGGCAGCCATCGCATGGCGTTCAGCGCTCCACGGTCTCGAGGAAGACGTAGTCGGCCAGGGTCTTCTCGCCCGACCGGTCGGCGCCCAGGCGCTCGCGCAGGCGCAGCAGGTAGGCCGATGCGAGTTCGAAGGGCGGCGGCGCCGAATCGGCCGCGAGCTGGCCTCGCGGCACCGCCACGGCAGTCACCAGCACGGTGCCGAAGGGCGGGCTCACGAGCCAGCTCGCCGGCACATCGGCGCCGAAGCCGAGCGTCTGGCCCGGAGCCGTGGCGACCACCTGCGTGCCCTCGGAGCGGAAATGCAGCACGGCGCCGTCGGCGGTGTAGTAGTCCACCCAGAGCTGCGCCTCGTGCGCCGGCGCCTTCACCAGCACCCGCACCGGATCGCCTTCGCGCAGCTGGCCGTCGCGCGCCGTGGGCGTGTCCACCTGCAGGCCGGCACGGCCCTGGCGGTTGCGCACCAGGTAGGGCTTGAGCATGGTCACCACTTCGCAGTAGGGCCAGGGGCGAAGCTGCAGGTCCACGTCCGCGGTCGTGACGCCCGGCATCCGGCCGACGTCGCGCTGCACGCGGTCGATGTCCTCGCGCTGGGGGACGAAGCCGCGCACCCGCGCGTTGCCGTGGGCATCGACGGTGGCGGCCAGGTCGGCACACGCATAGGCCTGGAGCTGGCCCTCCAGGCGTTCGCCGATGCTCGACGGCGCATCGGCGCCCCGGCCCAGCAGGGCCGACAGCAGCAGGCCCAGCGGCACGAGCGCGAGCAGGGCGGCCGCCGTGCGCAGCATTGCGCGCTGCCGATGCTGCGGGTCGCGGGAGCGGAAGGGCTCGAAGGGCGGCGGTGCCTGCGCGACGAGCGGCGCGTCGCGCAGGGCGCGGGCGTCGATCGGTGCGAGCGGCAGCTGCGCGGCATGCAGGGCGATGAGCTTGGCGATTTCGCCATCGCCGCGCTCGCTCTCGAAGTAGTACTGGCCCTTGAAGCCCAGCGCCAGGGCGTACCAGTAGATCTCCCGCAGCTCGGCGTCCTCGCGCTTCAGGGCCGACAGGTGGTGGAAGAACTCCGTGCGCGCATTGGTCGAGTTGAAGAGCTGCATCTGCAGCGGTGCCGCGCTGTCGGCCCAGCGTGGATGGCGCGCCATCAGCTCGTCGAACCAGGCGACGAGGGCGAAGCCGGCGGACTCGACATGGCGAAGCGGCTTGTCCGCGGCCAGTGCGCTGGCGCGCGCGCGATCGAGCAGGCGGCGCGCCCGCTGCTGCGCCTCGCCGCCCGTGAGCGGCGCGGCGAGTGCGGTCGCGGGGGCGTCCAGCGCCAGGCCGAAGCTGAAGACGGGCGCGTAGAAGTCGAAGAGCCGCGGCATGACGACCCGGCCGCTAGGCAGCCGCGGAGGCCCTGCCGGGCGCGCCGCGCGTCCACCCAACCCGTCGGCACCCGACCATGTCCACCCCCAATCAAGTGGAGGTGATTCTTCAAGCCGGTGCGCAGGGGCGCCATACCGCGAGGGAGCTATGCCGTTCGTGCAGCGCCGGTGCCTTGCTGCCCGGCACGTTCGCCGTTATCGTCAACGCCAGTCAGCGCGCGTGCCCACGCCCATCCAGCCATGAAAATCCTGATCGCCGATGACCACCGGCTCGTCATCGAGGCAGTCAAGACCAAGCTCTCCGAACTGCAGAGCGACATCGACTTCGTTCTCGCGATGAGCGTGGACGAGCTGTTCGCGGGCGCTGCCGACGACGTCGACCTGGCACTGATCGACCTGAACATCCCCGGCGCCGAAGGCCATTCGCACATCGACGAGCTGCGCCGCCGCCATCCGGCCGTGCCGGTGATCGTGCTCTCGGGCTACGAAGACCCGGCCATCATGCGTGCGGTGCTCGAGCGCGGCGTGCTGGGCTTCATCCCCAAGGCCTATTCGCCCGACGTCATGCTGTCGGCCGTGCGGCTGGTGCTGGCCGGTGGCATCTACGTGCCGCCGATGCTGCTGTCGGCCCTGCCCCCGGGCGTGGTGGCGGGCGTCGCGGCCGGCGGGGCCGCGCCGGCCGTGGCCCAGGGCGCGCCGCTGCGCATCGGTGGCGCAGGCTCGCCCACGCTGGAGCACCTGCGCAAGGTGCTGACGGAGCGCCAGGTCGAGGTGCTGCAACTGCTCTCGCAGGGCAAGCCCAACAAGCTCATCGGCCGCAGCCTGGGCATCAGCGAAGGCACCGTGAAGATCCACCTGGCGGCCATCTTCCGGGCGCTCAACGTGCGCAACCGCACGGAAGCGGTGGTGGCCGCCCAGTCGCTCACCGAAGCCTGAGAGGCGCCTGCCGCCGCGCGAGAATCGCGGCATGACTTCCGCTGCTCCCATGCATCCGGGCCTCGATGCCTTCGATGCCGCCATCGTCGATCTCGATGGCACCATGGTCGACACGCTGGGCGACTTCGTCGCTGCGCTCAACGGCATGCTCGACGACCTGGGCCTGCCGCAGGTCACGCCCTCGGTGGTCGAGACGCGCGTGGGCAAGGGCTCCGAACACCTGATCCGCGCCGTGCTGCAGCATGTGCAGGCGCCCGCGGACGATGCGCTGTACGACCGCGCGTGGACCCGCTACCAGCACCACTACCTCACCATCAACGGTCGCCACTCGCTGCTGTACGCCGGCGTGGCCGAAGGCCTGCAGGGCCTGTCGGCGCGCGGCCTGCGGCTGGCCTGCCTGACCAACAAGCCGCGCGACTTCGCGCGGCCGCTGCTGGAGGCCAAGGGCCTGGCGGGCTACTTCGACCATGTGTTCGGCGGCGACGATTTCGAGCGCAGGAAGCCCGACCCGCTGCCGCTGCTCAAGACCTGCGAGGCCCTGGGCACCGTGCCCGCGCGCACGCTGATGATCGGCGACTCGAGCAACGACGCGCGAGCGGCGCGCGCCGCGGGCTGCCCGGTGGTGCTGGTCACCTACGGCTACAACCACGGCGAACCGGTGCGCGGCGTGGACGCCGATGGCTTCATCGACGCCATCAGCGAGCTGCTGTCCTGAGGGTGCCGGTGGCCCCCGCTAGCTCTTGCCGAGCAGCGCGTCCTTGAGCTTCCAGTCGGCCGGCGCCGGTCCCAGCCAAATGCGCAGCAGTGCGTTGAAGAAGGCCGGCTCCCTGATCGGATCGCCCTGCGGCACGCCCTTGACCACCACCTGGCTGCCCGCACCGGGCACCCAGTCGACATGGAAGGTGTCGCCGGCCTTGAGCTGCTTCTGGTCCGCGAACATCTGGCCCATGCGCACCAGGCCGGGGATCAGCTGGGCCATCTCGGCGCGCGGCGAGTTCTCCTCCACGCCCTTGGTGAAGAGCTTGCCGAGTTCGTTGGCATCGATGTCGCGCAGCATGGTGATCGCGATGCGCTTGGGGCCGGGCTGGGCCAGCACGTCTTCGACGGTCGATGCCTTCTTGCCCAGGTACAGGCCCGCGGCGTAGACCTTGAAGACGGCCTTGTAGCGCACGCCCGCACCGTTGAGGTCGAGCTTCTGTCCGCGCAGCTCGAGGCTGTCGTCGTACTTGACGCCCGCGACATCGACGCTCGCCGCGGCGGCGCCCAGGCTGCACAGCAGGAAGAGGCCACCCACGGCAGCGCGCAGGGACAGGAGGGATGCCATGAAAAAGCTCCGGTTGACGGTGCGCCCGCTGCGCCCGGCGAGTCGTCGTGGCGCGGATTGTGCCGAGCCGCGGGCGCCGCATCGCCGGGGCAAATCCCGAGCGGCGCGCTGGGCGAACGGCCGCCGCACTGGGCTACACTCGCCGCTCCATGTTTGTTCATCACGTCATCCAGACAGGTCGCGGGAGCCGGGGAGCCTGGCCCTGGCGTACGCCAGCGACATTGCCTGCCTGAAGCACGGCCCCGGCCGTGCGCTGACTGATGGCACGGCGCCCGCCGTGCACCCGAGGTTCGCCGCCGCTGCGGACCGCCCCGTGAATGAACGCCTGCGCCCGACCCTCCAGCGGCGCCGGCCCATGGAGAACCCGTGATCACCGAACTCGAATTCAAGAGCCTCAGCGCCCAGGGCTACAACCGCATCCCGCTGATGCTCGAGGCCTTCGCCGACCTCGAGACACCGCTGTCCCTGTACCTCAAGCTGGCCCATACCCAGGGGGGCGGGCGGCATTCCTTCCTGCTCGAGTCGGTCGTCGGCGGCGAACGCTTCGGCCGTTATTCCTTCATCGGCCTGCCGGCGCGCACGCTGCTGCGCGCCCGCGGCTTCGGTGCCGACGCACGCACCGAGGTCGTGACCGACGGCCAGGTCGTGGAGACGGCCGAGGGCAACCCGCTGGACTTCATCGAGGCCTACCAGCGGCGCTTCAAGGTCGCCCTGTCGCCCGGGCTGCCGCGCTTCTGCGGCGGGTTGGCCGGCTACTTCGGCTACGACGCGGTGCGCTACATCGAGAAGAAGCTGGAGGCCAGCTGCCCGCCCGACACGCTGGGCTGCCCCGACATCCTGCTGCTGCAGTGCGAGGAGCTGGCGGTCATCGACAACCTCTCGGGCAAGCTGTACCTCATCGTGTACGCCGACCCGAAGCAGCCCGAGGCCTACCCCAACGCGAAGCGCCGCCTGCGCGAGTTGAAGGACAAGCTCAGGTACTCGGTCAGCGCGCCGGTCGTGAAGCCCACGCAGGCCCACCCGCCGGAGCGCCCCTTCGCCAAGGCCGACTACCTGGCAGCGGTGGAGCGTGCCAAGGAGCTGATCGCCGCCGGCGACTTCATGCAGGTGCAGGTGGGCCAGCGCATCAGCAAGCGCTACACCGAGTCGCCGCTGTCGCTGTACCGCGCCTTGCGCTCGCTCAACCCGAGCCCTTACATGTACTACTACGACATGGGCGACCACCATGTCGTCGGCGCGTCGCCGGAGATCCTGGTGCGCCAGGAGCACACCCCCGAGGGGGAACAGAAGATCACGATCAGGCCGCTGGCCGGCACGCGGCCACGCGGCGCCTCCATCGAGCTGGACAAGGCGGCCGAGGTCGAGCTGGTGAACGACCCCAAGGAGCGCGCCGAGCACGTGATGCTGATCGACCTGGCGCGCAACGACATCGGCCGCATCGCGAAGATCGGCACGGTGAAGGTGACGGAGGCCTTTGCCGTGGAGCGCTACAGCCACGTGATGCACATCGTGAGCAACGTCGAGGGCATCCTGAAGGACGGCATGACCGCCATCGACGTGCTCAAGGCCACCTTCCCGGCCGGCACGCTGACCGGCGCGCCGAAGGTGCACGCGATGGAGCTGATCGACCAGCTCGAGCCCACCAAGCGCGGCCTGTACGGCGGCGCCTGCGGCTACATCAGCTACGCCGGCGACATGGACGTCGCCATCGCCATCCGCACCGGCATCGTCAAGGACCAGATGTTGCACGTGCAGGCCGCGGCGGGCGTGGTGGCCGATTCGGTGCCCGAGATGGAATGGAAGGAAACCGAAGCCAAGGCACGGGCCCTGCTGCGGGCGGCCGAGTTGGTGGAGGAGGGGCTGGAATGAGCGGCTTGGAATACGGGCGCGGACTTCCGGACGCAGAGGACGCAAAGGTTTCGCAGAGGACGCAAAAGGAACAGCCAAGAATTGAAAATGACTGCTCGCACGCGATCATCGGTGCGGCTGTCGAGGTTCAGCGCGTGTTGGGGGTCGGGTTGCTGGAAAGCGCGTACGCGGCGGCGATGCAGATCGAACTGGCCGAGCGTGGCCTGGCGTTCCAGCGCGAAGTGCCCGTGCGCGCGAGTTATAAGGGCATCGCATTGGGCGAGGCATACCGCGCCGACTTCGTCGTCGAGCACTCGGTGATTCTTGAACTCAAGGCGGTCGAGGCATTTCACGACCTGCATCGTGCGCAGTTGCTGTCGTACCTGCGCCTGGCCGGCCTCAAGCTCGGCCTGCTGATCAATTTCCATGCCTTCCCAGTTGTCAAAGGCATCCACCGGATCGTCAACAAGCTATGAATTCATTTCTGAATTCCTTTTGCGTCCTCTGCGGAACCTTTGCGTCCTCTGCGTCCGGAAGTCCGCTTTCAGGAGATGCCGCATGACCCGAGTCCTGATGATCGACAACTACGACTCCTTCACCTTCAACATCGTCCAGTACCTGGGCGAGCTGGGGGCGGAGGTGGAGACGGTGCGCAACGACGAGCTCACGCTGGAGGACATCGGCGCGCGCATCGATGCGGGGGTGACGCGGCTGGTGGTGTCGCCGGGGCCGTGCTCGCCGGCCGAGGCGGGCGTGTCGGTGCCGGCGATCCGGGCCTTCGCGGGCCAACTGCCGATCCTGGGCGTGTGCCTGGGGCACCAGTCGATCGGCGCGGCCTTCGGCGGCACCATCGTGCGGGCGCAGCAGCTCATGCACGGCAAGGTGAGCGAGATCACGACCACGCGCGAGGGCGTGTTCGCCGGGCTGCCGGAGCGCTTCACCGTCAACCGCTACCACTCGCTGGCCATCGAGAAGGCCACCTGCCCGAAGGAACTCGCGCTCACCGCCTGGACCGACGATGGCGAGATCATGGGCGTGCGCCATACCGGCTTCGCCCACGAGGTGCGGGTCGAGGGCGTGCAGTTCCACCCCGAATCGATCCTCACCGAGCACGGCCATGCCATGCTCAGGAACTTCCTGTCCTGACACCGGATGCGCCGTGGCGATGAAGCTCATGGCTGCTTGCCGGGGTGGGGCGGGTGATGGAGGCTTTTTTGATGCATGAATCCCTGATCGACCTGCGCAGCGACACCGTGACGCAGCCCACGCCGGCGATGCGCGCCGCCATGCTGGCCGCGCCGCTGGGCGACGACGTCTTCGGCGCCGACCCGACGGTCAACGCGCTGCAGGAGCGCATCGCCACGCTGCTCGGCTTCGAGGCCGCGCTCTTCGTCCCCACGGGCACGCAGAGCAACCTGTGCGCCATCCTGGCGCACTGCGGCCGCGGCGACGAGTACATCGTCGGCCAGCAACAGCACAGCTACCGCTGGGAGGGTGGCGGCGCGGCGGTCTTCGGCAGCGTGCAGCCGCAGCCGCTGGACCATGCCCCGGACGGCACGCTGCCGCTGGCGCAGATCGAGGCGGCCATCAAGCCCGACGATGCGCACTTCGCGCGCACCCGCCTGCTGGCGCTGGAGAACACGCTGGGCGGCAAGGTGTTGCCGATGGATTACCTGCGCGATGCGACGGCGCTGGCGCGCAGGCACGGCCTGGCAACGCACCTGGACGGCGCGCGGCTGTTCAACGCGGCGGTGGCGCAGTCGCAGCAGTCCAAGTCCGTTCGGGCTGAGCCGGTCGAAGCCGGGGCCGGGCCTTCGACAGGCTCAGGCCGAACGGGTCTCGTCTTCGAAGAAGCCCGCCGCATCGCCAGCCACTTCGACAGCGTCTCCGTCTGCTTCAGCAAGGGCCTCGGCGCACCGGTCGGCTCCACACTGGTCGGCAGCCGCGAGTTCATCGCGCGTGCGCACCGCATCCGCAAGATGGCCGGCGGCGGCATGCGCCAGGCCGGGCTGCTGGCCGCGGCGGCGCTGCATGCGCTGGACCACCACGTCGAACGCCTGGCCCAAGACCACGCGCTCGCGCGCCGGTTGGCCGAGGGGCTGGCCGCCATCCCGGGCCTTCGGGTGGAGGCGCCGCAGAGCAACATCGTCTTCGTCGACCTCGAGGGCGACGCCGTCGCGCGCGGTGCGGGGCTGATCGATCACTTGAAGGCGCAGGGCGTGCTGGCCACTGGGCTGTACCGGCTGCGCTTCGTCACGCACCTGGACGTCGATGCCGCGGGCGTGGACCGCGCCATCGCCGCCGTGCGCGGCTTCGTCGCCCAGGCCTGAGCGGCCCGAACGCGCCATGCCCGACACCCAGCACCTGCTGCTCTTCATCGGTGCCGGCCTGCTGCTCAACCTCACGCCGGGGCCGGACGTGTTCTTCATCGTGAGCCATGCGCTGCGCGGCGGCGTGCGTCGCGGACTGGTCGCGGCACTGGGCATCGCGGCGGGCTGCTGCGTGCACGTCGTGGCGGCGGCCGTGGGGGTGAGCGCGCTGGTCGCGGCATCGGCCACGGCCTTCTCGGTGCTCAAGTGGGCGGGGGCGGCGTACCTGGTGTACGTCGGCATCACGATGCTGTTCGCGCGCAAGCCGGCGGACGGGCCCGACCTGCCCGCGACAGCGGCAGGCGAGGCAGGCGCTGTGGAGCGATCGGGCAGCGAATCGGCGGCCGCTGCCGTGTTCCGCCGGGGCTTCCTCACCAACGTGCTGAACCCCAAGGTGGCGCTGTTCTTCCTGGCCTTCGTGCCGCAATTCATCGTCGCCGGCACGCCGCACGCGTGGGCCGTGTTCCTCGCGCTGGGGCTGCTGTTCACCTTCAACGGCCTCGCGGTGTGCGCCGGCTGGGCGCTGGCTGCGGCGTGGGCGGCGCGGCGTGCGGGCTTCATGCGGCGCGGCATGCAGGCGATGGAACGCGTCGCGGGCGCCGTGTTCATCGCCTTCGGCGTGCGCCTGGCCTTCACCGACGGCCCGGCCGCGCCCTGAGAGCGGCGCGCGGCCGATTCGACCCCAGGATTCAAGGAGAGAGAGAGAACCATGATCACCCCCCAGGAAGCGCTGCAGCGCACCATCGAGCACCGCGAGATCTTCCACGACGAGATGCTGCACCTGATGCGGCTGATCATGAAGGGCGAGATCTCGCCGCTCATGGTGGCGGCCATCACCACCGGCCTGCGCGTGAAAAAGGAAACCATCGGCGAGATCACCGCTGCCGCGCAGGTGATGCGCGAGCTGTCCGCCCGCGTGCACGTGGCCGACAAGACGCACCTGGTCGACGTGGTGGGCACGGGCGGTGACGGCTCGCACACCTTCAACATCAGCACCTGCTCGATGTTCGTGGCCGCCGCCGCGGGCGCGCGCGTGGCCAAGCACGGCGGGCGCAGCGTGTCGAGCAAATCGGGCAGTGCGGACGTGCTGGAGGCGCTGGGCGTGAGCCTGCAGCGCACGCCGGAGCAGATCGCCGACACCATCGCGCGCGTGGGCATCGGCTTCATGTTCGCGCCCAACCACCACCCCGCCATGAAGAACGTGGCGCCGGTGCGCAAGGAGATGGGCGTCAAGACCTTCTTCAACATCCTCGGGCCGCTCACCAACCCGGCCGACGCGCCCAACATCCTGATGGGCGTGTTCCATCCCGACCTCGTCGGCATCCAGGTGCGTGCGCTGCAGCGCCTGGGCGCCGAGCATGCCGTCGTGGTCTACGGCCGCGACGGCATGGACGAAGTGTCGCTCGGCGCGGCCACGCTCGTGGGCGAACTGAAGAACGGCGAGATCCGCGAGTACGAGATCCACCCCGAGGACTTCGGCCTGCAGATGGTGAGCAACCGCGGCCTGCGCGTGGAGACGCCCGAACAGTCGAAGGCCATGCTGGTCGGCGTGCTGGATGGCGAGCCCGGCGCACCGCGCGACATCGTGCTGCTCAACGCGGGTGCGACGCTGTATGCGGCCAATGTGGCCGACTCCATCGGCATCGGCATCGAGAAGGCACGCGAAGCCATCGACTCCGGCGCTGCCAAGGCCAAGCTGGGCCAGTTGGTGGCGGCGACCGCGGCGGCCTGAGCGGCGCGAGGAGAATCGAGCCATGTCCGATATCCTGAACAAGATCGTCGCCGTCAAGCATGAGGAAGTGGCTGCGGCGAAGAAGCGCAACCCGCTGGAGGCGATCCGCTTCGACGCCGAGAGCCGCGTGCTCACGCGCGACTTCGTGGGCGCGATGCGCGCCAAGATCGCGGCCGGCCACGCCGCGGTGATCGCCGAGATCAAGAAGGCCAGCCCCAGCAAGGGCGTGATCCGCGAGGGCGAGTTCATCCCGGCCGACCTGGCGCAGAGCTATGCCGAGGGCGACGGCGAGGTCAGCGCGGCCTGCCTCTCGGTGCTGACCGACAGGCAGTTCTTTCAGGGCAGCGTCGACTACCTCAAGCAGGCCCGCGCATCGTGCGGGCTGCCGGTGCTGCGCAAGGACTTCATGGTCGATGCCTGGCAGATCTACGAGTCGCGCGCGGTCGGTGCCGATTGCATCCTGCTCATCGCCGCCTGCCTGGACGACGCGCAGATGAAGGACTTCGAGGCCATCGCGACCGGCTTGGGCATGGCGGTGCTGGTCGAGGTGCACGACGCGGCCGAGATGGAGCGTGCGCTCAGGCTCAAGACGCCGCTGGTCGGGGTGAACAACCGCAACCTGCGCAACTTCGAAGTCTCGATCCAGACCACGATCGACCTCAAGGACCGGGTGCCGGCCGACCGGCTGCTGGTGACCGAATCGGGCATCGCCACGCGCGAGGACGTGAAGACACTGCGCGACGCCGGCGTCGACGCCTTCCTGGTGGGTGAGAGCTTCATGCGCGCGCCGGAGCCGGGCGAGGCGCTGGCCCAGCTGTTCGCCTGAAGAGAGCCGGTGCGATGAATGTCGTAGCGGACTGCGCAGCGAAAGCAGGCGTGCAAGGCCGATTCCATGCCTGAAGCGCGCGTCACCCAATTGCAGTCCGCCGACCCGGCGGACTGGCCCGTGGCGTCCGGCTGGCGGCCGCTGGTCGACGATTTCTTCGGCTCGGCCGTCGGCAGGAAGCTGCTCGGCTTCCTGGGCGAGCGGCTGGCGGCCGGCGCCAGCATCTTCCCGCCGCAGCCGCTGCGCGCGCTGGAACTCACGCCGCCCGAGGCGGTGCGCGTCGTGATCCTCGGCCAGGACCCGTACCACGGCCGCGGTCAGGCCGAGGGGCTGGCCTTCTCGGTGGCGCCGGGCGTCGCGCTGCCGCCGTCGCTGCGCAACATCTTCAAGGAACTGGAACGCGACCTGGGCACGCCGCCGCCCACCTTTCCCGAGCCCGGTGGAAGCCTGGTGAAGTGGGCGAAGAACGGTGTGCTGCTGCTCAACACCTGCCTCACGGTGGAGGAGGGCCAGGCGGCCAGCCATTCGGGCAAGGGCTGGGAGGTGCTGACCGACGCGGTGATCCGCCACGTGGCCGAGGGCCCGCGGCCCGTCGTCTTCATGCTCTGGGGCGCGCATGCGCAGGGCAAGCGTGGCTTCATCGACGGCAAGCGCCACAAGCTGCTGATGTCGAACCATCCCTCGCCGCTGTCGGCGCTCAAGCCGCCGGTGCCCTTCATCGGCTGCGGACACTTCGGGCAGGCGCGCGCCTGGCGAGAGCCGCAGCAGGCGCTGGCGCCGTCCGATCCCGTCGGCTGACAGCGCCGGCGGCTATCGTTTCGATGGCAATCGGCGAAAGCCCTACGCGCGTTTCGACGGCTTGTCGTTCGCAGCCGGCCTGAGCGGCGACAGCGGCGTGGTGACGGTGCCGGCCACGTAGTCCTGCTGGATGTCGATCGTGCTGTGGCGGCCCAGGGCGTTGAAGTTCTGCGCCAGCCAGTCGCTGGCGGCGGCCCGGCCGCTTTCGAACAGCGCTTCGATCATGCGGATGTCGGCCGACATCTTGCTGGCCGCCGACAGCGGCGCGTGGCCGGCGCTGTCGACGTCGATGCGGTGCAGCAGCAGCTTGCGGTACTGCGTGCCCTCCTGCAGCCGGCCGTCGGCCAGCAGCTGGTTGATGAAGTCGATGCTGCGCATCTGCGACAGCAGGCTGGCGTTGAAGGCCAGCTCGCTCATGCGCTGCTCGATCTCGAAGGGCGTGCGCGGGGTCTCCACGCGCTCCAGCGGATTGAGCTGCACCAGCACGATGTCGGCGCTCTGGCAGCGGTCGATCAGCGGCAGCAGCGCCGGGTTGGCCGAGTAGCCGCCATCCCAGTAGGGCTCGCCGTCGATCTCCACCGCCTGGAACATCGTGGGCAGGCAGGCCGAGGCCATCACGGCGGACAGCGTGAGCCGCTCGCCGTGGAAGATCTCCGCGCGACCGGTGCGCACCTGCGTGGCCGAGACGAAGACGCGGGGTGCGTCGAGCGCCGCCAGCGCGTCGAAGTCGATCTCCTGATCGAGGAGTTGGCGCAGCGGGTTGATGTCGAGCGGGTTGAAGTGGTACGGCGAGGCCCAGGGGTCCATGCCCAGCGTCGAGCGCAGGGCCGATCCGTCGCCGAAGAGCAGGCGCGCGAACTGCTGCGCGATCGCGCCGGGGGCTCCGGCACCGGCGACGCGGCGCCAGACGCGCTCCAGGGTCGCGCGGGCCGCGGCTTGCGCGGCGGCGCGGTCGCCACCGGCGGCCCGGGCGGTCGCGAAGCCGTGCGCCAGCGCCACCGCATTGACCGCGCCGGCGCTGGCGCCGCTGATGCCCTCGAAGTCGAGGCGGCCGTCTTCGAGCAGGGCGTCCAGCACCCCCCAGGTGAAGGCGCCGTGCGAACCGCCGCCCTGCAGGGCGAGGTTCACCCGGCGGCGGGTGCGCTGTGCCGGCGCAGGAAGTGGCAAGGAAATCGGTTTCATCCGGGTAATTGTGCACTGCAGCATTGAACTCAGGGTTAACCCTTAGCACAGGAGGGTTGCTGGGTGCGGAATGCCCGCCGCCGCAACTTTGCGTCGCATGCGGCGAGGCGGGTGACGAGCCGTTCGGGTCGTGCTATAGTTCGAGGTTCGCCGGAGAGGTGGCCGAGTGGTTAATGGCAGCAGACTGTAAATCTGCCCTCTTACGAGTACGCTGGTTCGAATCCAGCCCTCTCCACCAGCGATCGAAAGGATTTGTCAGGCGCTTGAAAAACGAGCGCGCGCGACGAGCCGGCGTGTGCCGGAGCGTCACGATGCGGGAGTAGTTCAATGGTAGAACCCCAGCCTTCCAAGCTGATGACGCGGGTTCGATTCCCGTCTCCCGCTCCAGACAGGTCCGTGTTCGTTGGTTCAGGCAATGGTTTTCGTGTCGCCCTTGTGGCTCAGTGGTAGAGCACTCCCTTGGTAAGGGAGAGGTCGCGGGTCCGATTCCCGCCAAGGGCACCAAAGATTCGGGGAGAGCGCAGCAGCGCTGCCCTCCTTGTCGTGTGATCCAGTTATTTTTCGGAGTCGAAAAAAATGGCAAAAGGCAAGTTCGAGCGCACCAAGCCGCACGTGAACGTGGGCACGATCGGTCACGTGGACCATGGCAAGACGACGCTGACGGCGGCGATCGCCACGGTGCTGTCGGCCAAG
>JASCNX010000003.1 GCA_029968055.1 Xenophilus aerolatus
GCCGCGAGCACCGCAGGTTGCCCGCAGCGAAGCGGAGGGACGCAGACAGTGGGGTCGCCTTTTCTTTGCTGACTTTCTTTTGGCGAAGCAAAAGAAAGTTAGGCCGCCGCCGGGCGGCATTCCCGGCTCCTGCCTTCAAACAAACAGCACGATCAAAAAACGCAGACAGGCATTCAGCCAGACAGCCCGTCGACCGCCTGGAAACACGCCTGCCTCGCCTGGCTCACCACCTGCCCCTTCCACAGATCCGTGTCGGTATAGAACGCCTCCCGCATCCGCACCCGGATCGCATCGGCCAACTCCGGTGCCGCTTCCGGATGCCGATGCAGCCAGTGATCGCCCCGCAGCGCCCCCATCACCTCCAGCAGCGGCAGCGTGCCGTACTCCATCGCGAAGCCGGTGAACTCGGCCTGTGGGCATTCCTCATACGCGGCGTTCATCATCAGCCCGCTGAGCAGCGCCGAAGTGGAGCTGCCGTCGTAGATGGAGGTCACGGGCGTCGCGCCGCCGCCGCTCCACCACGCGTCGGCGCGTGCCTTGGCGGCCGGGTCGTCGCGGCCCGCGAAGATGCGCTCGCCGTGCCCGCTCGGCCCGAGGCCGGTGTGCAGGTCGATCCAGGCCAGCCGCTTCGCCGCGCCGGCATGGCGGCGCAGCACCTCGCGCAGGGTGCGGTTGCTCCAGGTCGGCGCCTGGCCGCCGTAGAACACGCCGTCGTCGAACCGGTACTGCCCGCCCGACACGGCGGCCTGGAAAGCCGCGTCGCCGTGCTTCGCCATCCAGGCCGCGATGGCTGCCTGGTTGGCCGGCGTGGGCGGCCAGTCCTCGGGCACGAGCAGGGGGTGGAGCGAGGCGTACGCAGCGTTCACGGGCAAGGGCTGCGCGAAGTCCATGAAGTTGCGGTTCAGGTCGACGTTCTCCTGCGTGACGCGGCGCGTGTGCGAAAAGCCGTGCGGGTTGAGCGCGTGGACGTAGAGCACGGCCACGCCCGCATCACGGGCCCTGGCGCGCCACTCGGCGTCGTGCAGGGCGAACACCTGCACGCCGCTGCCGCAGTGGCCCTCCACGCCGTGGCAGCCGCTGCTCACGAGCAGCAGCCGCTCGGCGTTGGCCGGGCCGTCGAGGGCGACATCCATCGCCAGCTGCTCGCCGTCGCGGCCCTGCAGCGGCAGCGGGTGCGTGTCGACCGCCAGGCCGGCGGCCACGCAGGCCTGCAGGAACTTGCGGCGGGCCTCGCCGTAGCTGTCCGAGAAGGCCTCGACCACGCCGAGCATCAGCGGCCCCCGAGCGGCGGTGCGGCCAGGAACTGCTCGGCCAGTTGCACCCACATCGTGGCGCCCAGGGGAATCAGGTCGTCGTTGAAGTCGTAGCTCGCGTTGTGCAGCGTGCACGGGCCCTCGCCGTGGTGCAGTGCGCGGTGGTCGCCGTCGCCGTTGCCGATGAAGGCGTACGCGCCGGGCCGGGCCTGCAGCATGAAGGCGAAGTCCTCCGAGGTCATCGCCGGCTCCTGCTTGAGCACGTTCTGCTCGCCCACCACGCTGGCCATCACCTGGCGGGCGAAGTCCGCCTCGGCCGGGGTGTTGATGGTGGGCGGGTAGTAGCGCACGAACTCGAAGTCGCATTCCGCATCGTGCGCGGCGCAGATGTGTTCGGCGATCTTGCGCATGCGCGCCTCGATCATGTCGAGCACCTCGATGGAGAAGGTGCGCACCGTGCCGGTGAGCTCGCAGTCGTTGGGGATGACGTTGTTGGTGTCGCCCGCGTGCACGGTGGTCACCGAGATCACGGCCGCATCCAGCGGCTTCATCTTGCGCGTGAGGATGGTCTGGAAGGCCTGCACCATCTCGCAGGCGATCGGCACCGGGTCCACGGTGGTGTGGGGCAGGGCCGCATGGCCGCCCTTGCCGCGCACGGTGATGTAGAACTTGTTGCCCGAGGCCATGACCGGCCCGGGGCTGACGGCGAACTGGCCGGCCTTCATGCCGGGCCAGTTGTGCATGCCGTACACCGCCTCCATGGGGAATTTCTCGAACAGGCCGTCCTTGATCATGCGGTCGGCGCCGCCGCCGCCTTCCTCGGCCGGCTGGAAGATCAGGTAGACCGTGCCGTCGAAGTTGCGGTTCCTGGCCAGGTGCTGCGCCGCGGCCAGCAGCATGGCCGTGTGGCCGTCGTGGCCGCAGGCGTGCATCCGGCCCTGGTGCTTGCTGGCGTGGTCGAAGGTGTTGAGCTCGGCGATGGGCAGCGCGTCCATGTCGGCACGCAGGCCCACGGCGCGGTCGCTGCTGCCGTTCTTCACGATGCCGACCACGCCGGTGACGCCCAGGCCCCGGTGGACCGGGATGCCCCATTCGGTCAGCCGGGCAGCAACCACGTCCGCGGTGCGGACTTCCTCGTAGGCCAGTTCGGGGTGGGCGTGCAGGTCGCGGCGGATGGCCGCGATCCCGGCCGCCTGGGTGACGATCGAGTCGATGAGCTTCATGCGGTCAGTCTAGGCTTTTCAGCGAAAACGACCACCGAAGCAATACGGATGCCCAGGGCGCCCGCTCCGGCTCTCTGCGCCCGGTTCTCAGCGCGTGGCGGCGCCGCGCTCCTTCAGGAACTGCGCCCGCGCCGTGAGGGCGGTGTCGGTGAAGTCGGTGAACACACCGTCCACCCCGGCGCGGTAGAAGGCCAGGTACTCCTGCACCGGGTCGCCCTGGTAGTTGGCCGCCAGGCGCCGCTTCTCGTTGCGGAAGGTGAACGGGTGCACGAAGAGGCCGGCGCGGTGGGCGTCGGCCACCAGCGTGGTGGGCGCCGTCGTGGTCGCGTCCGCGTCGTTGACCTTGCCGTCGCCGTTGATGTCGATCGCCTTGCCGTCGGCGCCGATCGTGCCCTTGATGCTCACGATGTAGCGCTTCCAGGGGCCGATGCCGTCGGCATACGTCCTGATCTCGGCCAGGCCGGCGGGCGTCACCATGACGTCGAAATTGCGCTTGTCGCCCGCCTTCGTCCACTCGTACGGGCGGTCGACCGGCACGGCGTAGGTGATGGCCCCGGTCTTCATGTCCACCCCGTCGCCGTCGATCAGCTGGATGAGCTTGGCCTTCAGGCCCTTGCTCTTCATGTACTTGAGGCTGCCGGGTTCGAAGGACTGCACGAACACCGGCGCCGCCTTGCTGTTGAGGCCGGCCTTCTCGAGCATGGCGATCAGCTTGTCCTCCATCGGCAGGCCCAGGTCGCGGAAGAAGGTCGGGTTCTTGGTCTCGGGATAAATCGCCACCGGCTTGCCGGTGCGCCGCTCGGCGGCCTTCACCAGGTCGAGCACCTCCTGGAAGGTGGGCACCTTGTAGCGGCCGTTGTACTGCTGCGGCCGCTCGGCGTCGGTGGAGATGGCGCCCAGGCGCTTGATCTCGGCCAGCGTGAAGTCCTGGCTGAACCAGCCGGTCTGCGTCTCGCCGTCCACCTGCATCGTGCGTTTGCGGGCCGCGAACTCGGGCTTGCTCGCCACGTCGGTGCTCAGCGCCAGGTTGGGGTCGTGGCGGGTGATGAGGACGCCGTCCTTGGTCGACACCAGGTCCATCTCGATCACGTCGGCGCCGAGCTCGATGGCGCGGGCGTAGGCCTCCAGCGTCTCCTCGGGCAGGTAGCCGGAGGCGCCGCGGTGCGCCACCACCAGCGGCGGCTGGCCGTCGAGCGTGGCGGCGCCGCCGGCACCGGGCGAGGTGCTGCTGCAGGCGGCCAGGCCGAGGGCCAGGGCGAGGGCGGCCACGGCGGGGGCGCAGCGTGGGGCGGTGATCGTCGGATGGGGCATGGCAAGAATCTCCCTGAGTGAATGGACGGCCTGGATGGACGGCCTGAACGGGCGGCCGGTGGGCCGTGCACGCGCATCCTAGCGCGGCGGCATGTCATTGCCGAGACGCCCCAACCGATCGCGGCGCATGGCCCACAATGCAACGCATGCCCCGCCTGACCCTCTCCGACCGCAGCCTCGAGTTCGCCCAGACCCTGGTGCGCATGAACACCGTGAGCGACCGCAGCAACCTCGAGCTCATCGAGTTCGCCCGCGACCACCTGGCCGGCCTGGGCGTGCGCAGCCGCATCACCTACAACGCCGAGCGCACCAAGGCCAACCTGTTCGCCACGCTGGGGGCGGGCAAGCCGGCCGGTGTCATCCTGTCGGGCCATACCGACACTGTGCCCTGGGACGGCCAGGCTTGGACCGTGGACCCGCTGTCCGGCCTGGTGCAGGACTTCCCGCAGGAAGACCCGGCCGGCGACGTGCGGCATTCCGAGGCGCGCCTGTACGGCCGCGGCTCGGCCGACATGAAGAGCTTCATCGCCGTGGCGCTGGCCAATGCCGAGCGCTTCCTGGCCAGCGAGGCGCCCTTCGCCGTGCACTTCGCCTTCAGCTACGAGGAGGAGATCGGCTGCTTCGGCGTGCGCGAGCTGATCGCCGACCTGCGCGATGCCGGCATCAAGCCGCTGGCCTGCATCGTGGGCGAGCCCACCCTGATGGTGCCGGCCATCGCCCACAAGGGCGTGTACCGCTACCGCTGCTGCGTGCGCGGCAAGGAGGCGCATTCCTCGCTCACGCCGCAGTCGGTCAACGCCATCGAGATGGCGGCCCGCGTGGTGGGCAAGGTGCGCGACATGGCCGAAAACTTCGAGGCCAAGGAGAAGCGCTACGACGGCTTCGACGTGCCCTTCTCCACCGCCAGCGTGGGCCAGTTCCACGGCGGCATCGCCGACAACGTGGTGCCGCGCGACGCCGAGTTCCGCTACGAGTTCCGCGACCTGCCCACGGCCGACGCCCGCGCCATGCAGGCCGAGGTGGTGGCGTATGCCAAGCGCCTGGAGCCGGCCATGCAGAAGGTGGCGCCCGAGACCGGCATCGCCTTCGACACCATCTGCGAGATCCCGAGCTTCCTCGGCTCCGCCGGCGATGCAGTGACGAAGCTGGCCCAGCGCCTGTCGGGCGAGCAGCGCACCACGCTCGTGGCCTTCGGCACCGAAGCGGGCCTGTTCAAGAACGCCGGCATCCCCACCGTGGTCTGCGGCCCCGGCAGCATCACCCAGGCGCACCAGCCCGACGAATACGTCACGCTGGAGCAGCTGGCCCGCTGCGAGGCCTTCATGCACGGCCTTGCGGCCAGCCCGAAGATTGGGTGAAGCGCCCGCACCGGCGCGCCATCCGGCCGCCGGCATGAAGCGCGTCGCGCTGGGCCTGCTGCTCGGCGCCGCGGGCCTGTACATCGGCGCGCACTGGGGCCAGCGCGTGCAGCCGCACGCCGCCTGGGGCTGGCTCGCGGCCTTCGCCGAGGCGGCCATGGTGGGCGCCATCGCCGACTGGTTCGCCGTGGTCGCGCTGTTCCGCCATCCGCTGGGCCTGCCGATCCCGCACACGGCCATCGTGCCGCGCAACAAGGCGCGCATCGGCCGCAACCTGGCGCGCTTCATCTGCGACCACTTCCTGGCCACGCCGCAGGTGCTGGCCAAGCTCGAGGCCTTCGACCCGGCGCGGCGGCTCGCGCTGTGGCTGGCCGAGCCGGCGCGCGCCGCCCAGCTGGGCACGCACGCCGTGTCGGTGCTGCGCTACGGCCTCGGCGCCTTCGACGACGAGCGCGTGCGGGCCTTCCTCGCGCGCGCGGCGAGCGCCGGCATCGCGCAGCTCGACCTGTCGCGCCTGTCGGGCCAGGTGCTGGAGGCCCTCACCGCCGACGGCCGCCACCAGGCGCTGCTCAACGACGTGCTGGCCCAGGTGTCGCGCCTGCTCGACGACGAGGCGCTGCAGGAGCAGCTGACCGACGCCATCGCCCACGAGGTGAAGGCGCTGCGCTACGTCGGCCTCGATCAGGTCGCGGCGCGCCTGGCCACCCGCAAGATCGTGGCCGCCGTGGCCCGCACGCTGGGCGAGACGGCGGCCGACCCGGCCCACCCGCTGCGCCTGCGCTTCGACGACTTCATGCATCGCTTCGTCGACCGGCTGCAGCACGACGAGGCCTTCATCGCCCGCGGCGAGCAACTGCGCGCGGAGCTGCTCGCGCACCCGGCGCTGGGCACCTACCTGCAGGGCCTGTGGGACCAGCTGCGCGCCTGGCTCGATGCCGACCTGGCCAAGGAGGATTCGTCCGTGCGCCGGCGCGTTGCGGCGCTGGCCGCCACGCTGGGCGAGCGCCTGGGCGCCGATGCCGCCATGCAGCGCTGGATCAACGAGCAGATCCTCGCCGCCGCGCCTGCGGCCATCGAGCGCTACCGCGAGGACATCCGCCGTTACATCGAGGAGCGCGTCGCCGGCTGGGACACGGCCGAGCTCACCGACGAGGTGGAGCGCAACATCGGGCGGGACCTGCAGTTCATCCGCATCAACGGGACGGTGGTGGGTGGGCTGGTGGGGCTCGCCATCCACGCGATGACGGTGTGGGCGGGCTGAGCGGGCGATCGAGCATCGGTGCGTCGTCCGGCGCAGCCGTCACCCCGCGCCGTCTCCACCGGCGAAGGGGTTCCTGACCTGGTCGAAGGGGGAGTTTCCTCCGCTGCTCCAGATCGCCGGGCACAGGTTGTTGCCGTCGCCCACCTTGTCGCCGAGCGCCTCGACGCCGTTCTTGACCCCGACCGTCACGGCGGCGCCCGGGCCGGAGCGGATCAGCTGGAGCACCCGGTTCATCAGGTCGCCGGGATTCTCCAGCACGTTGCTGCCCGAGACGGTCCAGGGAATGTTCCAGTCGGTGATGGCGGACCAGTCGTTGGGCTGGTGCTGGCCGAAGGCGTAGAAGGGATGCCAGTACACGGGGGTCTCCATGCCGACGACGCCGTCGGCGTCGAGCGGGAACCGGCCGTTCTCCAGGTAGTAGGCGTCCAGTTGCGACATGCGGGCACCGGCCGGGGCCGGCCTGTCGTTCGCGGTGGACAGCACCTTGTAGTAGGAGTCGACGAGCGCCCGATACCCCTTCATGGCGTTGATGATGATCTTGTTGGCCACCGGAATCCCGAGCCGGTAGCCATAGTGCACCCGCAGATGCAGGATGTTGGCCTCCCCCAGGCTCTTGTTCGACGCGGAACCGCGCAGGCCGGCATCGTCGGGCGTGGGATCGCCGATGCCCGCCGCCGTTGCCATGCGCTTGGCCTCGTACTCGTAGTCCAGCGGCTTGCGATAGCGCATCGTGTCGTTGGGCAGCCGCATGATCCAGCGGTCCGGCCCCGTGTTCTCGATGAAGCCCCAGTCGATGAACGCGTTCTGCGTCGGGTTCAGGAACTCGATGCACGAGGCCTCGATGAGCTCCTTGTTGGTGGCTGCCCAGCCCCTCACCAGGCCTCCCGCATCGGTGGTCTTGACCTGCAGCGGCATCATGCCCTTGACCAGGCCCTGCCAGACGCTGCCGCGCGTGAGGACGTTGGTCGTGGTCTCCAGCACGGCGCTGCCTGCGCCGCCCCAGCCGGCCACTCGCGGCGCGAAGGGCAGGGGCATCGCGTTGTTGAGCGAGCCGGCCCGCGCTGCTTCATGGGCCGCGTACTCCAGCGTGACCTTGGCCCGGTAGATCAGTCCGAACTGGACCACGCACAGGCAGAAGACGATCAGCACAGGGAGTGCGATCAGCGTCTCGGTCATCGATATGCCGCGCTGGTGGCGGCGTGGCGGCGTGCTCATCGGGGACGACATGGGATCAGGCTCCTCGCGGTTGGACTCACCATCCCGACAGGCGCATGCCCGGCCGCAGCCCGAGCGCCTCCGACTGGCCGGCGGCCATTTCCAGCGTGTGGCTTGCCGCACGGCACCAGGCCAGCCGGGCAGGCCCGAGCGCCAGGCGGACCTGGCGGATGAGGCCCTGCGCGTCGAGGAAGAGCACGTCGATGCGGTAGCGCATGCCCAGCGTGTGCACCGACGCGCAGCGCAGGATCAGCATGCCCTCGCCCGCCTGCGGTGCCGCATGACCGAGCAGGCCGCGCGTGCGTTCCCACCCGCTTTCCGCAACGCGCACGGGCCCGAAGCTTCGCTGCTGGTCGGCACGCAAGGACACGATCCGCACGGCGTTCCCGCTACTTGACGGTGGCCATGAATTCCATCGCCAAGGGAAAGAAGATGACGATGAAGGTCACGGGAAAGATGAAGATGACCAGCGGCCCGATCATCTTGACCGGTGCTTCCATCGCGAGCTTCTCGGCCATCTGGAAGCGCTCGGTCCGGCGTTGTTCGGAGATGGCCGCCAGCGTGTCCGCCACGCTGGCGCCCAGCGACTCGGCCTGCGTCAGGTTGGAGACGAGGCTCTTGATGTGCTTGTTGTCCAGCCGCTCGGCCATGGCCGTGAGCGCCTCCACCCGGCTCACGCCGGCGCGCATCTCGCGCATCACGCGCTCGAACTCGGCGCCCAGCGCGCCCTTGGGCCCCTTCTGCACGGCCTGCGCTATGGCCCCGGTGAGGCTCAGGCCGGCCTGGCAGCACAGCGTGATCATGTCGAGGTAGCCGGGCAGCGTGCGCAGGATGTCCTTCTCGCGGCGCTTGCGCCGGTCCCTCACCCACAGCACCGGATACAGCCAGCCGGCGATCGCGCCCGCCAGCGCCGTGCAGGCCTTCTGGCTCGCGTCGGCGTGCAGCATGCCGGCCGCCCAGAGCGCGAGCAGCGCCACCACGACCAGACTGATCAGGCGGATGGCGATGAACTCCTCCGCCTTCAGGACGAACTCCAGTCCCGCCAGCTGGAGCCTGCGCCGCCAGCGGATCAGCATGCCGGTCGGAAACATCTCAGACACGTGGAACTGCACGACGTTCACGGCGGGCCAGATCAGCCGTATCGCGGGCGGCAGCGGGTCCATGTGGGTGCGCTCCGACGGGCGCGCCTTGCGGATCATCGCGACCGTGTAGAGCAGCAGCATCGCCACCGTGACGGCACACAGGAAGATGATGGCGACCAGGACCAGGGATCTCATGCAGCGCCGCCTAGATGTCGATGGCGATGATCTTGCGGATCATCATGTAGCCCAGGAAAAGCATCACGCCGATCACCACGAGCACCACCCAGCCGATGGTCGTGGTGAACAGCAGCGACATGCTCGGCTGCATGAAGTACAGGACCGCGGCGAGGAACACCGGAAAGAGCGTCATCACGATGCCCTGGATCCGGCCCTGCGCGGTCAGCGCCTTGATGCGTCCCTCCAGGATGGCCTTTCGCCTGAGGGTCTCCGCCAGGACCTGCAGCGGTTCCGAGAGGTTGCCGCCCACCTCCTTGGAGACCCGCAGCGCCACCACCACCAGCACGAAGTCCTGGATCTGGATGCGCTGCGCCATCTTCTGGATCGCGTCGTCGAAGGTGACGCCCAGGCGCTGCTCCTTGAGCACGGTCCCGAACTCCTGGCCGAGCGGCCCGGTCTGGTCGCGCACCAGCACCTGCAGCGCCACCGAGAGCGCGCTTCCTGCGCGCAGCGCGCTGGCGATGAAGAGCAGCGCGTCCGGCAGTTCGGCCTCGATCTGCCGCCGCCGCCGCTCGCGCTGCCAGGCGAACCAGCGCGCGGGCAGGATGTAGAGCAGGGCCGCCGTCGCCACCGCGGCCACCAGGCTGGACGACACGGCCCAGACCAGCGCCGCACCGAGGATCACCACCGCCACGTGCGACGACGCGAAGGCCAGGGCGTGCTGGGCCTGGAACTCCGACAGGTCCAGCAGCTTGCGCCCGCGGAACTGCAGCCGCGTGCTCAGCCGGCCGACCAGTTCGGGAGAGCGCCTGAAGAGGTGCAGCGCGCACAGGCTGATGAAGCCCATGCCGCAGAGCACCGCCGCCACGAGTGCCAGGCGATTCATGCGTGGGCCTCGCCGAAAAGGCGTTCGAGGTCGATCCGCACACCATGCTCCTGCAGGCTGCCGATGAAGTTGGGCACCATGCCGGCGGATTCGTACCGGCCGGTGGTGCGGTAGTTGTCGTCCACGCCCGTCTTCTTGAAGAGGAACACGTCCTGCATCTGGATGACCCCGTTGGAAAAGCCCGCGACCTCCGAGATCTGCGTGACCTTGCGGCTGCCGCAGGGGAAGCGGGTGAGCTGCACGATCAGGTGGATCGCCGAGGCGATCTGCTCGCGGATGGCCGACACGGGGATGTTCATGCCGGCCATCGTGACCAGGACCTCCATGCGCGACAGCGCGTCGCGCGGCGAGTTGGCATGCAGCGTGGTCAGCGAGCCGTCGTGCCCGGTGTTCATGGCCTGCAGCATGTCCAGGGCCTCGCCACCGCGGCACTCGCCCACCACGATCCGGTCGGGCCGCATCCGCAGCGAGTTGCGCACCAGGTCGCGGATGCTCACGTGGCCCTTGCCTTCGATGTTGGCCGGCCGCCCCTCGAGCGAGACGAGGTTGGGCTGGTTCAGTGAAAGCTCCGCCGCATCCTCGATCGTCACGATCCGCTCGTTGTCGGGGATGAAGTTCGACATCATGTTCAGCAGCGTGGTCTTGCCCGTGCCGGTGCCGCCGGACACCACGATGTTGAGTTTGTGCTGCACCGCCAGCTGGAGAAATTCGACCATCGGGGGTGCGATCGAGCCGAGCTGCATCATTCCCTCGGCACCCATGCGGTTCTTGGGGAACTTGCGGATCGTGACGCTGGGCCCCCGGATCGCCAGGGGCGCGATGATGGCGTTGACGCGCGAGCCGTCCTTCAGCCGCGCGTCCACCATGGGGGAGCTCTCGTCGATGCGCCGGCCCAGCGGCGTCACGATGCGTTCGATGGCCCCGAGCACGGCGATGTTGCTGGTGAACGCCACGTCGGTGCGTTCGAGCCGGCCGGCGCGCTCGACCCAGATCTCGTCGAAGCGGTTGACCATCACCTCGGACACGCTTTCGTCTTTGAGGAGCACCTCCAGCGGGCCCAGGCCGATCGCTTCGTCCAGGAGCTGCTGGCTGAGAAGCGCGCGGTCGACCTCCTCGGGCAGATCGCGCGTATCGCGGATGATCTCCGCGATCAACGCCTTCACGTTGGATCGCAGCTCGTCGTCCTTCATCTGCGACGTGTCGATCCGCCGATTGTCCAGCTGCTGCAGGAGCGTGCGATGCAGGGTCCGCCGCCAGGTCAGCAGCGGATCCTCGGTCTGGCGCAGCTGGCTGCTTGCGTGCGTCTGTTCCAGGGTGGCCTGCGCGCCGTTCTCCGGCGCGGGCAGCAGGGCCTCGTCGATGGAGACCACCAGCGTGTGGCCGCCGATGACGATCTCCTCGCCACCCTTCATCGGCCCGAAGCGGGTGATGCGCACGCCGTCGACCCAGGTCCCGAACAAGCTGCCCAGGTCCTGGATGAACACGTTGCCCTCGTGGACGATCACCCGGGCGTGGTCCTTCGCGACGTTCCAGCCCGTGAGCCCGACCTCGCTGGACGCACCCTTGCCGACCGAGGTCTCGGGCTGCTCCAGCAGCACCTCGCGCGTCGCCTGCTGGGGCGAGTTGACCAACAGCTTGTGCATCGTGCGCCCGTTCCCCGACTCAGGGCGCCTCGTACTGGCCGGCTGGCTGCGTGGACGTCGCCCGCGAGCGGCTGCGCTCGACGCCGTTCGCCCCTGCGGCCTCCGGAGGCTTCGACCGGTCCTCGGTGAGGTCGCCGAAGCCCCGGCCCACGTTGTCCTCGATCTCGCGCGCACGCTCAATGCGTGGGCGGCTGTCGGCGGCGGTCACCACGCGTGGCGTCAGGAAGACGACCACCTCCTGCGTGCGGTCGGTGTCGGTGTCGGCGCGGAATGCGCGGCCGACCAGCGGGACCTTGCGCAGCCCCGGAAGGCCGTCGCTGGTGCGTGAGGATTCACGGTTCATCAGTCCGGCAAGGACGATGGTGTCGCCTTCGTGGATGTTGAACTCGTTCTCGCTGCGGCGGGTCAGCAGCCCCGGGATGCCCTGCACGGCCACGCTCGGGTCGATGCTGCTCACCTCGGTGAGGACCGTCCCCGAGATGTTGCCCTCGCCGTCCGCGACCGGCTTGATCTCGAGCCGGATGCCGTAGGGCTTGAAGTCCACCGAGCCCGTGCCGAGGGCACTCATGGCCGGCAGCGGAATCTCTCCGCCGGCCAGGAACTTGGCCTCCCCCCCGCTGCGGGTCGACAGGTTCGGCGAGGCCAGCACCAGGGCATTGCCGCGCTGCACCTGGAGGTTGATCTGGGAACTGAGCGCCGTGCTCAGGCCGAAGTAGTAGCGCGGCGTGCGGCGGGTGCGGCTGAGCAGCTCGGAGGTGCCCAGGTCCCCGGACGCATTGTTCTGCGCGCCCCGGTAGAAGGGGGAGGTCTCGGGGATGATCCGGTAGCTGCTGTTCGACGCGATGTCCGAGAACAGCCCGAAGTTGAAGCCGTCTCCCGAGGTCTGCCACCGCATGCCCAGGTCGTCCAGCGCCGTGCGCGTGAACTCGACGATGCGCACCTGGATGTCGACCATCCGGTCGACGCGGATGCGGTCCGCCGTGGCGAGCGACACCACCGACGGGCCGTACAGCTGCGCGATCTGGCTCAGCCGCTCGACCGCGCCGGGGTCGAGGTTGTTGCCGTCCAGCACGATCTTCTCGCCCACGCGCAGGATGCTCACGCCCGTGATGCCCGCCGTCAGGCTGCGCAGTTCGTCGGCCGTGCGCTCGAGGTCCGCGACGTTCACGCGCACCTTGACGCGGCTGATGCGGCCGGAGCGGTTCCACACGTGCAGGGTGCTCTCGCCGGCGTCCTGCGCGGTGACCAGGAGGGTGCCGGGGTCGACCACACGGGCCTCCAGGACCTTGCCGCTTCCCACCGCGACGCGCGTCACGTTGGCCGACTTGATGAGGACCATCTGGCCCACGTAGAGCGTGAGCGACTGCGGGATCTCCTGGAGCACGGTGGCTCGCGACGCGCGGCTCTGGAAGTCGGCGGCGCCCGTGGCGGCTGCGCTGCCGATGGCCGCATCGTTGGGCAATGGGGGCACGCTGCGAAAGCCCGGCGAGCGCGGCGCGGCGCTCCTGGCGGCGCCTTGCGCGGGCGACGCGAAGCCGCCGGTGCCGGGCCCGCGGTCCGTGCCCCCGTTGGCGGCGTTGACGGCGCGAAGCGCATCCACGAGGTCCTTGTTCAGACCCTGTCCCTGCCCGGTCTGGGCGGGCGCCACGGCGGGGATGAGGGCCGCACCCGGCATGCACAGGCCGACCCAGAGGGCGGCGGCCACGCGACGCCCGCGGGGCCTTGCGGGCGCCGGGCGCGAGGCTGTCGAGGCCGCAGGAACAAGAAAGGAAGTCCTCACGCGTGATGTTCGGTCGTGGCTTGGCATCGGGTCTGGTTGCATCATTCAGGGGCGCCAGGGGCATTCGCCGCGGCAGCCTGTGCAGCGGCCGCCAGGGCGGGGGGAAGGCCGACGGGCAGGCGCGTGCTGCGCCCCTGGGTGCCGCCGACGATGTATTCGATGCTGCCCCCGGTGCTCGTCGGCAGGCTCGGCCGCAGCGGGCGGAAGCTGTTCACGATGGCCTCCAGGTCCTTGCCGTCGATGCCGGTGCGCATCTGCTGGCGGTCCTCGGGGTTGCGCAGGGCGGCCACGATCTTGCCCATCCGCTGTGCCAGCACCAGCTTCTGCGCGTCCTGCGGTTTCAGGGCGACGGTGACGGTGGTGTATTGCTGCCGGCCGTAGGGGTCCTTGCCCGCGGCCGCGATGTCGGGGCTTCGGCGAAGCTGCGCGAACTGCTCGGCCGTCATCTGCCCGGTCGCGCGCACCTCGATGTCCTGCAGCAGGGGCACGACCAGCTGCTGGCTGCTGTCTGGGCCGCCCGGCGTGGTGTCGTTGGCCACGTACATGAAGTCGATGTGATCGCCCGCGCGCAGCATGCCCGAGATGGAGCTGATCTCGTCCACCGGGATCGTCACCGCGCGCACGCCCGCCTCGATCTCCTCGGCGAACACCTTGCGCGGCGAGGTGAAGAACGAGCTCAGGAAGGGCTTGCCCGATGCCACGTCGACCGTGAGCTGGCGCCCCACGAACTGGTCGAAGCTGGCCGGCGTCACGGCGTCGGCGTGCACATAGTCGCTCGGCACCGAGCGCTTGGCGACCAGGTCGGGGGTCAAGACCTGACCGGCCCGCAGGTCGCGCGTGGGCACCACCACGTCCCGACGTTGCGCGCGCGCCTCCTGCTCCAGGCTGGCGGCGATCTCGCGTTCGCTGGAACGCAGGTAGTACCAGCCCAGGATCGCGGCCAGCAGGCCGAGCACCAGGGCGCCGATCAGCGGCGCCAGCCTCCGGGCCTTGTTGCCGAGTTCGCCCAAACCTGAAAAAACTGCCATGGCCTTGCCCTACCAGGGAAAAGAGAGGGTGTAGGAATAGGCTGCCCAGGCGTCCTTGAACGCCTTGATGAGCAGCGCGATGACGGAGCGGTCCGCCCCGGGCAGCGGTGCGAAGAGCATCGCGGCGAGGATGCCGGCGACGATGACGTACTCGGTGATCGCCTGGCCCGCCTGGCTGCTGCGGGCGCCCGGTCGGCGCCGTGTCGGCTTGAGGATGGGCATCGCCGTTCAACCCCCCTGCGTCGTCTGGCTGGTGACGAGGTAGCACTCGCCATCGCGCATGCCGATGTTCACGACGAGTTCCTCGCCGGTCTTGCGGAAGATCAGCGACGAGTGCAGGCCGCCGCGCACCGTCTTGTCCTGGATGAGCGTCCAGCCCTGCAGGATCAGCTGCTCGCGCAGGTACAGCGCGTTCGTCTCGACGCTCATGCCGTTGCGGATCGTCAGGGTCCTGTTGCGCCGTTCGGCGTCGTAGGAGACGGTGTCGGACAGCACGTCCGAGCCGGGCGGACGCGGAAAGCCGCGGCCCATCCGCTCGACGCGTTCGGGGCCGGTGGGGGCGTCGGCGTTGTAGACGAGCGCGGTGGTGATGCGCCCCGCGGTGCCCGGGTCGCTGGGCGCCTTGCGCAGTTCCACGCTCACGTGGAAGTCGCCGATGCGGCCGCCCAGGACCTCACTGCCCTGGACCGACGTGACGCTCGCGTTGGGCTTGTCGGAGAACCACGCCTCGTAGAAGCGCCGCGTGGCTTCGGGGCTCTCGCGCGCATCGAACGCGGCGATGCGCATGGGGATGGTGTTGTGCACGATGTCCGGCGCGACCCAGTAGACCTTTGCGCCCTTGGGCCACGGCACGTCGGGCCAGGCGATGTTCTGCGGCTGGGCCCACGCGGCATGGCAGGAGACGAGCCAGGCCGCGCATGCCCAGGCGAGCAGCGCCGGCCCGCGCCCGGCTTCGTCGGCGGTTGGACGGCGTCGGATTCGTTCTCCCGGTCTCCACGTGCGATCCATGTTGAAGAGGCGTTGCGTTGCGAATCAGGGCAGGGTGTTGAGCACCGGCGTGGGCGGGAAGGCGCGGTAGTAGCGGAAGCAATCTCCCTTCTTCGCCCCGCCGACCGGCAGGCCCGGGCCGCAGAAGTCTTCGTTGCCTTCGTGGCCATCCGACTCGGTCGTGCCCTTGGGCATGCGCTCGAAGCGGTCCAGCGGCGTTCGCTCCATCGCGTCGCCGGGCGTGAGACCGAACAGCATCTTGTTGACGTCGTACGCGGGGAATATCTGCTTGATCGCGTAGCCCGCCTGGTGGAAGCCGCCGCGCAGCTGCTGATAGAAGACGCTGTCGGCGAGCTTCATCAGGACCAGGCCCTGGATCTTCTTTTCCTCGCGGTTCGTGCCCCCGGCGTTCCAGGCCTCGGTCAGCATCGTGACCTGCTCCTTCATCTCCAGCTGCGGTACCAGGTCGAAGAGAGGGCTGCGCTGCACCACCGTGACCTCGTTGCGCAGGTAGCCGCTGGACACGAAGGAGAACTGGCCGAGCGATTGCGTGATGACGTTGCTCGCGAGCGCATCCTGCGCCACGCGCACCTTGTCGGCGACCACGTCGCCGGCGTTCAGCAGCGCCGGCATGGGCGCGGCCGAGGTGGTGGCGCTCAGCGTGACCGTGTTCTTGTCCATGGCCGCTTCGCCCCCGGTGAATTCCGCCATGGCGTTGTCGTGGATCGTCGCGCCGGGCAGCGTGCGGTCGCGAAAGATGTGGCGCCGCAGATCGCGCGTGATCTCGGCGTCGGTCTTCTTCAAGGCGCCGCTGGCGCCGCGCTTCAACTCGGTCTCGTCGATGGCCGGCGCCTCGGGCAGCCAGATGTTGCGCTGCCAGGCGACCAGGCGCGCGCCCGAGACGGCCTGCATGCGCTTGGTGCCGTAGTTCGCGATTGCCGGAATCGCCGCCAGCGTGATCGCCGCGAAGCTGGCGATCAACAGCGCCTCGGTGATCGCGGACCCGCGGGACGCGGCGCGCCGCGGGCTGCGCAGCCGCGAAGGGAACGGCAGACGGCGGGGCCTCATTCGCTGTCCTCGTCGCTCGTGTCGCCGGTCAGCGCCACACCCATGGCCAGGCCCCGGGCCCACAGCGAGGGCTCGACGTTGCGCACCTGCCAGTACGGACTGAACAGGCTGCGGTGCTCGATGTAGCCGCCGGTGAATCCGACGTTGAAGCGCCCGACCTTCGGGATGTCGTCCTTGGACTGATCGCGGCGCGCCCACCGGTCCTGCGGGCGCTTGAAATACACCTGCGCGGACGAAATGACCTTGAACTGGTCGCCGGCGAAGCGGTCCTTCAGGCCCGCGCGGCTGCCTTCGCTCTCGTCTCCGAAGCCCGCCACCTCGCCGGTGCGCGTCCTGCTGCCGTCCTTCTGCACCACCAGGGTGAGAGTCGGCCCGTTGTCCGTCTTCGCGCCCCACTTGAGCGGGTTCTTGCCCGAGAAGCCGTTCTGGGCCAGCCAGTTGTCCATCTCGTGGGCTTTCAGCGGCTGGTGTTCGCGCATCTCGGAGTAGGTCGGCAGCGTCCAGTCGTGGGTGAAGGTGCCGATCTCGGTGCGCGGGCCGTACCTGAAATGAAGATCGAACAGCAGCACTGGAAGGCCGGCGAACAGCCATCCGCTTCGGGTGTTCATGGCCGCGTGCTCGAACGAGTTGCTGTTCAGCACGCCGTTGCCGTCGGTCAGGTCGCCGTAGGTCCGGGCATCCTGGTTGAAGAAGGTCGGCAGCGCCAGGCGGTAGCCTTCCCAGCTCGGTCGCGTGTAGGGGCCTCCGGCCGCGGCGGCCGCGGCACCGAGGCCGAAGCGCAGGTCGCCGGTGTCGCCCCAGTCCGAGAAGATGTTGGTGGCGAGCGGCCCCAGCGGCATGTTGATGTCGAGGTTGTCGCCCGACTGCCAGCGGATGCGTCCCCGTTCGGCGCGGCCCGGGCCGCGTGTGGCGACCAGTTCGGTGCCGCCCCGCCATTTCATGAGGCCGCCGGCCAGCGCGCCGGCCAACTGGTCCTGTGCCTGCGCGTTGTCGACGTCCTGGCCGGTGAGGCTGGCGAGCTCGCCGGCGCCGCCGCCCGTGCCGGCGGAGACCAGGTCCTTGATGGACCCGCCCGCCAGGTTGCCCGAGTGGGTGAGCCAGTCCTTGAAGAGGTCCGGGAAGATGCGCCGGTTCTTCGTGAAGTCGTCGCGCGTGGCCTGGGCCGCATGCGCGAAGCGCATCATCTCGTTGAACTGGTCCTCGCTCCCGCCGTCGGCCGGCTGGCTGTACGTGCGCAGGAAGGTGAGCACGTCCGCGGCGTACTTGGTGGCCAGCAGCGCCGTCTCGGCCACCGGCACACCGGCGTCGGGATCGTTGGCGTTCATCACGTCCTTGGCCACGGTCGGGATCTCCGCCACGGTGGCGGCCATCATCACGGGCTGGCTCATCGAGATGCCGCGATTGAGGACGCGGATCACGTCGGCGGCCCACTGGAAGGGCTTGGCCGCGGGTTCGACATAGCCCGCGATCCGGCTGGCCGCACGCTCGGCGCGGCCCGCGGCCGCCACGTTCTGCAGCCATCGGAAGAAGTAGATGATCCCGACCACCGGCCTCGCGGCGCGCGCCAGGTTCAGCGCGCCCTTGTAGCCTTCCGTGACGGCCTGGATCTCCTTGACGTTGGCGGCCGAGCTGATCAGCATGCCCGAGCTGGTCTGCAGGCTGGCCATCAAGGCGATGCTCGCCTCGTTGGCCGCCATCGCGCGGTTGGTGTACGCAAGGTAGTTCAGGTTGCGCGCGACGACCACGCTGGTGCTGTAGGTCGTGGCGTCGGCGGTGGCCTGCAGCTTCATCTTCTCCCGCGTCGCGATGGCGGCGTTGTAGACCACCAGGATGCTCAGGAAGAGGATGGGCAGCATCGCGAGGATGAAGACCACGGCCTGGCCCGTCGACCGCTGCCGCGCCGCCGTGCCGCAGTGTCGCGTCGCACCCGTGGTGCGCGGCGGCCGCCGATCGGCTGCCGGGAGATGCCGTTCACCGCGAACCCGGGTCGGAGCGCGCATGATGTCGACAGTCACCCGGCGTGGATCTTCTTACTTCGCGCCGTCGTTGCCGCCCTTGGTGTAGGTGCTCATGTTGTAGTTGGCCTGCGCGTTCGTCATGGCCTTGGCCGAGGCGGCCTGTGCGGCAGTCACGCCTTCCTGGCCCGACTCGCCACCGACCTCCTTGGCCATGCCGGCGACCTGGCTTCGCACCGTCTGGCCGAAGAAGCTGAAGGCGGCGATCGCGGCGATGGCGATCAGCCCGAGGATGACGAGGTATTCAGTCATGCCCTGTCCCCGCGACTTGAGGCGGGACGAGGTGGTGTGGAAGGCGTTGCGGATGGTGCGGTTCATGTGATGTCCTATCGATGTCAACGAAGTTCGGATTGCCGGCCTTCGCGGCCCTGCAACCAGTCATCACCCCTAGGCACGATCCGCTGACGAATGTGTCCCAAACGGGCTTCGGCGAAATCTATAGGGGCGATGTCCTACGGACACATACATGAATGCGAGCTGACTGATACGCAGCGCACCGCAGTGTGTCAAAGCGTTACCCCATCAGGGCGTGCCACTGCGGTGCAGCTTTCGGTAGTCCGAGGGCGTCTGTCCCATCGCTTCGAGGAAGCGGCGGTTGAAGTTCGACAGGTTGTTGAAACCCACGGCGTAGCACACCGACTGCACATAGAGCTCGGTGGACGCCAGCAGCCTGCATGCAGCCGCGATGCGCGCCTTGTTCACGAAGGTGCTGAAGCCATCGCCGGCGTGGCGCCGGAACTGGCGCAGGAACTGGCGCGTGTCCATGCGGCATTCGCGCGCATAGTCTTCCGCATCGAGGGCCTGGCCCGGCTCGTGCGTGATGCCGTTGGCAATGCGTTGCAGCTGCTCGACCCGCTCGCTCGACGTGTACCGCGATCGGTTGAGCAGCCGCGAGTTCTCGCAGCGGCCCAGTTGCGCCAGCACGTCGTAGAGTTGCGCCAGCCGTGCCAGGCCACGCGCCGCCCGGATGCGGTACCAGGCGCGCGAGACCACGTCCGACATGCCGAAGAATTCGATGCCGTAACTGGCCTGCTCCAGCAGGCGCCTCGCCTCGTCGAGTTCCGGCACCGACGGGGTGGTGCCGGCGACGACCTCGTGGGGAAACAGGACCACCCGATCGCGGCATGCGACGCCCTCCTGCGGGTAGTCGAGCGAGATCCAGTTGTGCGGAAGACCCGGGCCGCAGAGCACCAGGTGCCCCGGCGAGAAGTTGCCCACCCAGTCGCCGACGAAGGCGCTCCCCGAGGTCGCCGTGATCAGGTGGAGTTCGTACTCGTCATGGCAATGCCAGCGCGCGAGCGGCGTTGGGTAGCCATGCTCGAGGCAGCGGATGGCACCCACGTGCTCGCCGGCCTCGAACCCCAGCGAGGGCAGTCTCATCTGATCGGTTTCCAGCACCGGGGCAAGGCCGGGTAGGGCGTGTCGCAGCAAGGGACTTTCCATCGAAGTTCGGTTCACACTCGGCCCGTGCGCCCGCAGTGCCGGCGTCGGATCGTCGGTCGGCACTCGCAACGAAGGTCATTCCGCACTTCGTGGCTGCAACGAGGACCCGTTGCCGGCCGAGAGCCGCGGATGATGGAGGTTCTTTGCTGTTTCGAGGGCCGGGATGAGTTGGCTTCATCGATGGATGTCAATATGTCATAAGGGAGCTTGTCGCGCGGTCAGCGCAGTGCTTGCAAATTTCATGCGCATCTTCCTGCAAGCGAACTGGTGCTTGTGAGGTAGCGCTGACTACGGTGTGCGGTGCTCGCTGCGCAGATGCGAATTGACACCGGCGACGACCACGCGCGCAACTACCATCGGCTGCAACGCCATGAGACCTGCACGCCGTCCATCCGCCCATCGTTCGCAGATCGCGCATTCACGCGGCCGCAGGCGACAGCTGATTGCCGTGGCGGTTCTATCGGCCATGTGCATGGTGCCCGCTGCATCGGACGCCATCGCGACGGAGATCATCGTCGGCGGCAGTCCTCGGGCATCGTCCGGCGGCCGCGTCGAGACGATCGTCGGACGACCCGCTGCAGGCGCCGACACGCGCGGCCGTTCCGGCACGCGCAGCCACGTGTCCGCCTCGGCGCCGGCGCCCTCGACGAACGCATCCGTGCGCTCGCCATCGCCCGCCGTCGCGCGATCGGGGCCGGAGGCTGCAGGGCAAGGCACTGCCGAGCGGGAGAGCGACCGGCTGTGGATCCTCGAGCGGGAACTCGAGAAGGAAAGCAGTGCGATCGAAGAGAAGCAGCGTCTTCTGAGCCAGCCCAGTGCCGCGGCTTCGGACCCGGTCGTCGTCGCTCTGCGCTCTCGTCTGGGCAACGAGCTGGTGGATCACGAACGCAACGTGGTCGCCCTGCGGCGCGAACTCGAGCGGGCGAAGTCGGTCCGGCATTGAGCGCTGCCGGCGCCTCCTCGCTCACACCATCGCGCACCCGCAGCTCATCCGCCACCGCCCCCGGTCCCCGATGATGATCGGCGCCGTGCCCGGCCTGGCGCAGCATCCGCCGCCGTGCATTGCCGGCGCCTGCGCCACGTTGCCCTTGCGCCGCTGCTGGTAGCCGCCGTAGACGTTCACGGGCAGCCAGTCCGGCATCGGCTTCACGGCCGCCGGCGCCTGTGCCGCGAAAGCGCCGGCGCCGTGCACCACCTGGCCGCCGACCACCGTGAGCACCGCCGTGATGTCCTTGATGTCGTCCTCGGGCACGGCGAAGTAGTCGTCCGACAGCAGCGCGAAGTCGGCCAGCCGGCCCGGCTGGATGCTGCCCTTGCGGGCCTCCTCGCCGGTGAGGGCGGCGCCTTCCACGGTCCACATGCGCAGCGCGTCTTCGCGGCTGACCAGGTTGCGCTCGGCGTTCAGGCGCGTGTCGCCCATCGTCTTGCCGGTGATCAGCCAGTGCAGCGACACCCAGGGGTTGTAGCTGGTGGCGCGGCTCGAATCGGTGCCGCAGGCCACGGGCAGGCCCATGGCGCGCATGCGGCCGATGGCCGGCGCGTCGGCCGCGGCCTCGCGGCCCCAGGTCTGCGCGAAGACCTCGCCATCGAGCGACATGCGGTTCTGGATCGCGATGCGCCCGCCCATGGCAGCCACGCGTTCCATCGAGCGCGGCGACAGCGTCTCGCAGTGGTCCAGCGCCCAGCGCACGTTCTTCAGCGGCACCTCGCGGTTGACCTTCTCCAGCACGTCGAGGATGCGGGTGGCGGTGCCGTCGTAGCTGGCATGCATGCGGATCGGCCAGCCCTTGCCCACCAGGTAGGTCGCCACCTCGGTGAGCTTCGATTCCATGATGGCCGGTGCAGGTGCGACGCTCTTGCCGAAGTTGGCCGGGTCGGTCGCGGCCCAGAGGATGTACTCGCCCGCGCCCACCATGCGCAGCCAGTCGTCGCCCTGGCCCGGTGCGACCTTCTGCGACCAGGCCTGGTAGTCGGCCAGTTCCTGGCCCGGGCGCTGCGCGAACAGGTTGTACGAGATGCGCAGCGTCATCTTGCGCTCGGCCGCGAGTTGCGCGACGCCGGCGTAGTGCTCGGGGTAGTTCTGGCCACCCCCGCCGGCATCGACCACGCTGGTCAGGCCCAGGCGGTTCATCTCGCGCATGTACAGCTGGGTGGACAACGCCTGGTCGGCGTCGGGCAGCTTGGGCACGCGCGCGAACAGGGCGACCAGCCCGCCCAGGCTGGTGGTGTTGACCACCAGGCCGGTCGGGTTGCCGGCCGCGTCCTTCTCGAGCACGCTGCCGATCGGGTTGGGCGTGTCGCGGTTGAAGCCCAGCACGCGCAGGGCAGCGCGGTTGAGAAAAGCGCGGTCGTACAAGTTCATCACGAAGCAGGGCACCTCGCCGGTGGCGTCGTTGATCTCCTGCAGCGTGGGCAGCCGCTTCTCGCGGAACTGGTAGGGCGAGAAGCCGCCCACCACCTGCACCCAGTGCGGCGGCTGCGTGCGCCGTGCCTGGTCGCGCAGCATGAGCAGTGCGTCGGCCAGCGAGGGCACGCCGTCCCAGCGCAGCTCTTGCGTGTAGGTCAGGCCGCCGCGGATGAAATGGGCGTGCGAGTCGATGAGGCCCGGCACCACGGTACGGCCCTGCGCGTCGATCACGCGGGTGCGCGGGCCGATCCAGCGCTGCATGTCGGCGTCGCTGCCGACGGCCACGAAGTCGGTGCCGACGATGGCCAGCGCCTGGGCGCGCGGGCGCTTCGGGTCCAGCGTGGCGATGCGCGCGTTGCGCAGCACGGTGTCAGCCGGGCCGGTGGGCGCGGTGCTGGCGCAGCCGGCCAGGCCGAGGCCCGCCAGGCTGCCCGCGGCGGCCAGGCCGAGCGAGCTGCGCAGGAACTGCCGCCGCGGCGGCTCGGCGGCGTCGGGCTGTGGTGGATGCGCGCAGGCGGGGTCGCACCAGTGGCGGTAGCGGCCGGCTGCACCGGCTTCGGTGTCGGTAGATCCGAAGAGCTTCATGCGGACCTCCGGCGCGTCAGTCGACCTTGATGCCCGCGGCCTTCACCACGCGCGCGCCCTTGGCCGTCTCGTCGGCGAGGAAGGTGTCGAACTGCGCCGACGGCATGGTGAAGGGTTCGGCGCCCAGCTTGTCCAGCCGGTCCTTCAGGTCGGGCGCGGCCATGATCTTCGCGACCTCGGCCTGCACGCGCTCGATCACCGGCTTCGGCGTCTTCGCGGGCGCGAACAGGCCGACCCAGAACAGGTACTCGGAGCCGGGCACGCCGGCCTCCACGGTCGTCGGCAGATCGGGCTGCACGGAAGAGCGCTTGCCGGTGCCCACCGCCAGGGCCTTGAGCTTGCCGTCCTTGATCAGCGGCAGGGCCGACACCATCGGCGCGAAGAACCAGTCGATGCGCCCGCCCATCACCTCGGTCATGGCCTCGGGTGTGCCGCGGAAGGGCACGTGCTGCGCCTGGATGCCGGCCGCGAGGCGGAACACCTCGGCGTTCATGTGCGTGGCCGAGCCGTTGCCGGCCGAGGCGTAGTTGAAGCCGCCCGGCTTGGCCTTGACCTGTGCCACCAGGTCCTTCACGTCGGTGAACTTGCCGGGCGAGGTGACCAGCACGTTGGGCAGGCTGGCCATGGGCGTGATGCCGGCGAAGTCCTTGAGCGTGTCGTACGAGAGGTTGGGGTAGATCGAGGGGTTGACCAGGTGCCCCGCGGAATGCACGAGCAGCGTGTAGCCATCGGCCGGCGCCTTGGCCACCTGGGCCGCGCCCAGCGTGCCGCCGGCGCCGGGCTTGTTCTCCACCACCACGGTGGTCTGCAGCGCGGGGCCGAGGCGCTCGGCCACCAGCCGCGCAACGATGTCGGTGCCGCTGCCCGCGGTGAAGGGCACGATGAGGCGGATCGACTGGCCGCGCGGCCAGTCGCCCTGCGCGTGCGCGCTGCCGATGGCGGCGAGGGCCGCGATCGTGCCCGCGACGAAGAGGCGGCGGCCGAGGCGGTGGTGGGGTGCGAATGTCATGTGTTGTCTCCGTTGTGTTCTGTGGGTCGACTGGGGCAGGCGCTTTGTTCCGTTGTCTTGAACTTCAACACCCCGTTCGGGCTGAGCTTGTCGAAGCCCTGCGCGGCGCTTCGACAGGCTCAGCGTGAACGGACTGAGGTGGGTACTGCCGACTCAGATGCCCTTGGGCGCTGGCGGCTCGTGCGGCATCACCAGCGCGACCAGCACCGGCCGGTTCGTGCGGTTGACCAGCTGCCGCTTCTCGCCCGGCGCGAAGCGGCAGGAGTCGTAGGGGCCGAGCTCCTGCTCCTCGGTGTTGCCGTCGAGCTCGCCGATGACGGTGAGCCGGCCCTCGAGCACGAGGTACAGCTTCTCCATCGGCGAGCCATCGAGGCCGGTGTGGCCACCGGGCAGGATCTGGCTCATGCCCATCCACATCTGCTCGGACGGGCCGGCCTCCTTGCCCTGCAGGCGCAGGCAGCGCATGTCGAAATGGCGCGGTGCCTCGTAGGCCGGCGCCTGGTCGAATCGGGTGACGTGCATGGGCAGTCTCCTTGCGCGCTCAGGGCCGCAGCACCACGCGGTCGGTGCTGCCCGAGAGCACCAGCCGGTAGGCGTCCAGCGCCTCGTCGAGCGTGAAGTGCCGCGCCACCGGAAAGGGCTTCAGGGTGCCGCGCTCGAAGCCCTCGCGCATCGCATCGAGCTGCGCGGTCGACGCGATGCAGTCCATGGCCAGCGAATCGATGCCCACATAGGTGTGCATGCCGCGGTAGAAGGCGAAGATGTCGAAGGGCACCGCACGGTCGTGCGTGGCGATGAAGATCTGCGTCGCCCCCTTCGCCATGGCCTTGTTGGCCGCCTCGAAGTAGGCGCTGCCCACGGTGTTGTAGACCACGTCGGCGCCGCGCCCGCCCGTGAGTTCGAGCACCCGCGCTGCGACGTCCTCGCTCCGGGCGTCGACCACGTCGACCGGCGCGCAGGCGAAGCCCTCGAACGGCCCGGCGCGGCGTTGCACGGCGATCACCTTCGCGCCGGCCTGCGCCGCCAGCTGCACCGCCGCCTGGCCCACCTTGCCGTTGCCGCCCAGCACCAGCACGGTCTGCCCGGCCTGCGGCATGCCGCTGCGTCGGAAGCCCTCGTAGGCGGTGACGAAGGGCACGCCGACGGCACCGGCCTCGTCCATCGAGATGTTGCGCGGCCGCTCGCGCAGCGCGGCCTCGGGCAGCACCAGGTAGCGGGCATGCGAGCCGTCGCGGGTGATGCCCACATCGCCGCCCGAGCCGTAGACCTCGCGCCCGATCCAGGCGCTCGGCCCCGCCACCACCGTGCCCGCGAAGTCGCGGCCCGGGGTGCGCGGCCACACGGCCTTGGGCATGATGCCCAGCGTGGCCTTCACGTCGCTCGGGTTCACCGCGGCGGCACCGACGCGCACCACGGCATGGCCGGCCGGCGCCTCGGGCTGCGGCTGTTGGGCGATGGCGAGCTGCAGCGACGCGAGGTCGGCCGCCTTCTGCTCGACGCGCAAGGCGCGTGCGGCGGTGCTGCTGGTGCCCGCGTTCATCGCGCACCTCCGGCCGGCAGGCCCAGCATCTGGCGCGCCTCGGCGGCGCTGGCCACCTGGCCGCCCAGGCTGCGGATGATGTCGCGCGCCTTGGCCACCAGCTGTGCGTTGCTCTCGGCCAGCACGCCGTGCGAGAGGTAGATGTTGTCTTCCATGCCCACGCGCACGTGCCCGCCCATCAGCCAGGCCTGCGCCACGATCGGGAACTCCATGCGGCCGATGCCGAAGGCGCTCCAGAAGGCGCCGTGCGGCAGCATGTTGCGGGCGTACAGCAGCGTCTCCGGCGTGGGCGCGAAGCCGTACTTCACGCCGAGCACGAAGGTCCACATGCCGGGCCCGTCGAGCGTGCCGTCGGCGATCAGGTCCAGCGCCAGATGGATGTCGCCGGAGTCGAAGATCTCCAGCTCGGGCTTCACGCCCGCTTCGCGGATCACCTTGGCCATGCGGCGCACGTTCTTCGGCGTGTTCATCACCACGTCGGGCCCGCTGTTCATGGTGTTGAGGTCCAGCGAGCAGACGTCGGGTCGGATGAGCGCGATGTGTTCCACGCGCCGCTCGGGCGGCAGCAGCGAGGTGCCGGGCGCGTAGACCTTGGGGTCGTCCTCGCTCGGGATGAAGCGGCCGCCGGGCCCGGTGGTGAGGTTCACGATCAGCTCGCGGTCGTGCCGGCGGATGCGCTCGACCACCTCGCGGTACAGCTCGACCTCCATCGAGGGCTTGCCGGTGCCGGGGTCGCGCACGTGGATGTGCACCTGGCCCGCGCCGGCCTCGGCCGCGGCCAGGCACTCGTCGGCGATCTGCGTGGGGGTGATGGGCAGGTGCGGGGTCTGCTCGGGCTTGACCAGGTTGCCGGTGACCGCGCAGGTGATGAGTGTCTTGTTCACAGGTGCCGTCCTCCATCCACCACGATGCGCGTGCCCGTCACGAAGCGCAGCGTGGTCGCCAGCGCCTCGACCGTCGCCGCCACGTCCTGCGGCAGGCCGATGCGGCCCAGCGGCGTGGTGCTGGCCATCTTGGTCTTGAAGTCCTCGCCGCGGCCCGGCACGAAGCCCGACTCGACGGCGCCCGGCGAGACCGACACCACGCGCACCTGCGGCGCCAGCACCTTGGCCAGCGCATCGCCCACCACGTCCAGCCCGGCCTTGGCGGCGACGTAAGCGAGGTTGCTGCCCACGCCGGTGAAGCCGGCGATGGACGACACGTTCACGATGAGCCCGTCGCCACTGGCCTTGAGCAGCGGCGCGAAGGCGCGGATGGTGGCGAACACGCCGCGGAAGTTGGCCTGCAGCAGCTCGTCGATCAGCGCGTCGGTGAGCCCGTCGAGGTCGGCCGCGGGAACGGGCTTCGTGTGGCCGGCGCTGTTGACCAGGATGTCGCAGCGGCCGTGCGTGGCCTTCACCGCCTCGGCCGCGGCCCGGAGGCTCGCGCTGTCGACGATGTCGGCACGCAGGGCGGTGTGGCGCTGGCCGTGGGCCGAGGGCAGGGCGGCGGCGCGGGCCTGCGCATCGTCGCCCTTGCGGTGCAGCAGCACGCAGGTGGCGCCCAGCGCGGCCAGGCGCTCGGCGCTGGCCCAGCCGATGGCGCCCAGCCCGCCGGTGATGACGGCCACCTGGCCGTCCAGGCGTGAAACGGGGTCGAAGCTCATGGTCTTGCAGTCATGGAAAGAAGTTGGAAAGGGGAAGGCATCAGGGAATGGGTGGCCGGGGGAACTTGGTCTCGCCCGGCTCGAGCCGGAAGTCGTAGGCCAGCGTGGCGCTCTGCCCATCGGGCTGCATCGCATAGCGGCCGATGAGCCGGCGCGTGACGCCGAAGGTCGGGTCGCTCTCGAGGTTCTCGTCGTCGTCGGCGTAGACCTGGCTGACCAGCACCTTGAAGCCCGGCTTGCTCACCATGAAGTGCAGGTGGGCCGGGCGGTTCGGGTGGCGGCGCTGCGCCTTGAGCAGCACGCCGCAGGGCCCGTCCACCGGCACCGGGTAGCCGGCCGGCCGCACGCTGCGGAAGTGGTAGCGGCCCTCGGCATCGGTGCGGAAGCGCCCGCGCAGGTTCATGTTCTCCTGCGTCGGATCCTGGTTCTCGTACAGGCCCACCGGCGAGGCCTGCCACACGTCGACCACGGCGCCGGCCAGCGGCTGGCCGGCCGCGTCGCGCACCGTGCCGGACACGAAGAGCGGCACGCCCGGCGTGCCCGAGCGGGCGATGGAGTCGCCGCAGGCGCAGTCGGGCGCATTGGCGCGCCAGAAGGGGCCGAGCAGGGCGGACGGCGACTCGCCCTCCGGGTCCTGGTTGTTCTGCAGCGCCACCACCGTGGAGATGCCAAGGATGTCGGCCGCCAGCACCACCTCGTTCTTCTTCTCGCCGGTGGCCTGGCCCAGCGCCACGAAGAAGTCGAGCGCGTGCTCGAACTCGTCCTCGCTCAGCTTCACTTCCTGCACGAAGGCGTGCAGGTGGCGGGTGAGCGCGGCCATCACCTCGCGCAGCCGTGGGTCGGGGGTGCGCTCCATCGCGTCGAGCGCGATGCCGAGCACCGAATCGGGGGTGGTCACGATGTTCACGGTGGGATCTTCTGGTTGTGCAAACGTTTGCGCATTATTTGCGCGCGGCAGCCGACGAGGCAAGCCCGGCGATGGCAGAATTGTTCCTCTTGACAAAACGGTCGATGTTGGACAAACGGTTGCACACATGAAGCCTGCCAAGGCCCCCAAGGTCACCATCCGCGACGTCGCCACGGCGAGCGGGGTGCACTTCTCCACCGTGTCGCGCGCGCTCGACCCGGCGCGGCGCAAGCGCATCAGCAAGGAGGTGCTCGAGCTGGTGGAGGAGACGGCGCGCCGCCTGGGCTACCAGCCCAACCGCGCCGCCTCGGCGCTGCGCACCGGGCGCACCCACACCATCGGCGTGCTGGTGCCGGACATCACCAACCCGGTGTTCCCGCCCATCCTGCAGGGCATCGAGGCCAGCGCCGCGGCGCGCGGCTACTTCGTCTTCGTGGCCAACGTGGGCGACCCGCAGCTCGCGCGGCCCATCCTGGCGCGCATGCAGGCGCAGCAGATCGACGGGCTGGTGATGGCGATCGCGCTGCGCGACGACCCGCTGATCGACTTCGTGCGCGACAACGGCCTGCATGCGGTGATGGTCAACCGCGCCGACGAGAGCGGCCGCCTGCCCGCGGCGGTGAGCGACGACCGGCTGGCGATGAAGCTCGCCGTCGACCATCTCGCTGCCCTGGGCCATCGCCGCATCGCGCACCTGGCCGGCCCGCAGAACGTGCCCACCGGCGTGGGCCGCCGCCAGGGCGTGGAGCAGGCGATGCACGACCATCGCATGAAGCCTCCGCGTGTCGTCGAATGCGAGAGCTACAGCCGCGAGGCCGGCCAGCAGGCCATGCGCACGCTGCTGGCCAGCGGGCCGCGCCCCGAAGCCGTGGTGTGCTGCAACGACCTGGTGGCGCTGGGCGCCTACGACGTGCTGCGCGAGGCCGGCCTGCGCGTGCCAGAGGACATCTCGGTCACCGGCCACAACGACATGCCGCTGGTCGACATGGTCGATCCGCCGCTCACCACCATCCGCCTGCCGCACCGCGAGCTGGGCTGGCGCGCGGCCGAGATGCTGTTCGACGAGATCGAGGGCAAGTCGCTCTCGGCCTCCACCGTGGTGCTGCGGCCGGAGCTGGTGGTGCGCGCCTCGACGGCGGCACGCAACGCGTCATGACGACGGCCGCCGCGGGCGCCCGCGGCGCTGGCGGCATCGCTCGGCGATCGGGTGGCCGATGAGGTGGCCGATCAGGTGCGGATGCGGCCGTCGCCCGTGATCATCGACAGCTCCACGAACTTCGAGGCCACATGGTTCTTCGGCGAGAAGGACACCTCGAAGCCGCCGAACTGCTGGCGGTCGATGCTCTCCAGTCCGGCAATCAGGCCGTCGCGCGAGGGCTTGCCGTTGCCGCGCCTGAGCCCCTCCACCAGCACGCGTGCGGCCAGGTAGCCCTCGATGCTGGAGAAGTTCGCCTGCACCTTGCCGCCGGCCTTGCGCGCGGCGTCGTTGAACTCGCGCGTGATGGCGTTGGCGCTGGTGTAGGGCGAGGGCATCACCTGCGAGACGACGATGCCGGCGCCGTCCTTGCCCAGCTCGTCGGCCAGCGCCTGCGTGCCGACGAAGGACACGTTGTAGAAGGTGCCGCCGTAGCCCGCCCTGCGCGCCTCCCGGATGAAGGCGGCGCAGCTCTTGTACGCGCTGACCTGCACGATCGCGTCGGGCTTCGAAGCCACCAGCGTCCTGACCGCGGCGGCGACGTCGACCGAGTTGCGCTCCACCGTGGCGGCGCCGACCGGCTTGAGCTGGTGCTGCGCCAGCGCCAGCGTGACGCCGTCGAGCCCGGCCTTGCCATAGGCGTCGTTCTGGTGGAAGACCGCGATCTTCTTCAGGCCGAGGTGATGCAGCTGGTTCACGATCAGCGCCGTCTCGTCGTTGTACGAGGCGCGCAGGTGGAACACGTTCCGGTTGAAGGGCTCGCGCAGGCTCATGGCGCCCGTGAAGGGCGCGACGAAGGGCACCTTGTCCTTCACCGCCAAGGGCAGCGCCGCCATGCTGGTGGGCGTGCCGATGTAGCCGAAGAGCGCGAACACGTCCTCCTCGATCAGTTTCTGCGTGTTGGCGACGGTGCGCTCGGGCTCGTAGCCGTCGTCCAGCTGCTTGATGACCACCTTGCGGGCGCCCGGCTGGGCGCCGTACTGGTCGAGGAAGAGCTTGGCGCCCTCGTAGAACTGGATGCCCAGCTGCGCGGCCGGCCCGGTGAAGGGCGCGGACTGGCCCAGCACGATCGGTGCGTCGGCCTGCGCGCGCGCCATGCCGGCAAAGCCGCCGAGCACGGCCGCGCCGGCGCCCAGGGAAAAATGTCTGCGCTTGATCATCGGAAAACCCCCTCGCACGCCGCTCGCGTGCTCCCACTAGACTCGACCCGACCGCCCTGTCGTGGGCCTGCCCTGTCCTTTTCTTGATGTTGTTGTCATGACTCCCCTGTCCACTGCCGTCGTGCGCGGGGCCTGTCCCCACGATTGCCCCGACACCTGCGCCCTCGTCACCACCGTGCAGGACGGCCGGGCCGTCAAGCTGCAGGGCAATCCGGAGCACCGCCACACGGCCGGCGTGCTGTGCACCAAGGTGTCGCGCTACATCGAGCGCAACGACCACCCCGAGCGGCTCACCCGGCCGATGCGCCGCGTCGGGCCCAAGGGCAGCGGGCGCTTCGAGCCGGTGACCTGGGACGAAGCCCTCGACGACATCGCCGCACGGCTGAATCGACTCAAAAGTAACAAGTCGGAAACGATTTTGCCCTACAGCTATGCCGGCACGATGGGCCTGGTGCAGGGCGAATCGATGGACCGTCGTTTTTTCCACCAACTCGGCGCGTCCTTCCTCGACCGGACCATCTGCTCCACCGCCGGAGGTGATGCTTTGGTTTACACCCTCGGCGGGAAGGTGGGCATGCGGGTGGAGTTCTTCGCCGAGGCGAAGCTCATCCTCATCTGGGGCAGCAACTCCATCGGGAGCAACCTGCATTTCTGGCGCCACGCCCAGGCCGCCAAGCGGGCCGGCGCCCGCCTGGTGTGCATCGACCCGCGCAAGACCGAGACCGCCGACAAGTGCGACGAGCACATCGCCCTGCTGCCCGGCACCGACGGCGCGCTGGCCCTGGCGCTGATGCACGAGCTCATCGCGCACGACTGGCTGGACCACGACTACATCCGCGAGCACACGCTCGGCTGGGACCGCCTGCGCGAACGCGCGCTCCAATGGCCGCCCGAGCGCGCCGCCGCCGTGTGCGGCGTGCCGGTGCAGCAGATCCGTGACCTGGCGCATGACTACGGCACGACGAAGCCGGCCGCCATCCGCCTGAACTACGGCATGCAGCGCGTGCGCGGCGGCGGCAACGCGGCCCGCGCCGTCGCCTGCCTGCCGGCGCTGGTGGGGGCGTGGCGCGATCGCGCGGGTGGGCTGCTGCTCAGCGCCTCGGGGCAGTTCCCGGTCGACCGCGCGGCATTGCAGCGGCCCGAGCTGCTGGCCGGCCGGCGCCCGCGCACCATCAACATGGTGCGCATCGGCGATGCACTGCTGGGCGACGCCGACGCGCTCTCGGGCGGGCCGCCGATCGAGGCGGTCATCGTCTACAACAGCAACCCGCTGGCGGTGGCGCCCGAGTCGGCCAAGGTGGCGGCCGGCTTCGCACGCGAGGACCTCTTCACCATCGTGCTGGAGCAGTTCCAGACCGACACCGCCGACTACGCCGACTACCTGCTGCCGGCCACCACGCAGCTGGAGCACTGGGACATTCACACCAGCTACGGCCACACCGACGTGCTGCTCAACCGCCCGGCCGTCGCGCCGCGCGGCGAGGCGCGCAGCAACGCCTGGGTGTTCCGCGAGCTGGCCCGGCGCATGGGCTTCGACGACCCGTGCTTCCAGGACGACGACGAGGCCCTGTGCCGCCAGGCCTTCGCCCCCGGCGCCATCGACTGGGCCGCGCTCGAGTCGCAGGGTTTCGCCAGCGTGCCCTTGCCCGAGGCGCCCTATGCCCACGGCGGCTTCCCCACGCCGTCGGGGCGGGTCGAGTTCTTCAGCGAGCGGCTGGCGGCGCAGGGGCTGGACGGCGTGCCCGAGCACTTGCCCAACCACGAGCCCGCGGGCAGCTCGCCCGATTACCCTCTGGCGATGATCTCGCCGCCGGCGCGCAACTTCCTCAACAGCAGCTTCGTCAACGTCAAGAGCCTGCGCGCCATCGAGGGCGAGCCGCTGCTGGAGATCCATGCCGACGACGCCGCCGCGCGCGGCATCGCCGACGGCGCGATGGTGCGCGTCTTCAACGGCCGCGGCGAGCACCGCTGCCGCGCCGAGGTCTCGCGCCGCGCACGGCCGGGCGTGGTGCACGGGCTGGGCATCTGGTGGCGCAAGCTGGGCGTGGACGGCACCAACGTCAACCAGCTGACCAGCCAGCGCCTCACCGACCTGGGCCGTGGGCCGACCTTCTACGACTGCCTGGTGCAGGTGGAGGCGCTCGCCTGAACCCGATGCCACGCCCCGCGCGCAGCCGCGGTCGCCGGCTACGCTGGCTGGCCGCCGCGCTGGCCGGCCTGGGGCTGGCCGCCCTGGCCGGCTGCGCCAACGTGGGCTACTACTGGCAGTCCGCCTCCGGGCACCTCAGCCTGATGCGTGCGGCCCGGCCGGTGCCCGACTGGCTGGCCGACCCGGCCATCTCGGCCGCGCTCAAGCAGAAGCTGGAGCTGGCGCAGCGCATCCGCCGCTATGCCTCGACGCAGCTGCACCTGCCCGACAACCGCAGCTACACGGCGTATGCCGACCTGCACCGCGGCGCGGCGGTGTGGAACGTGGTGGCGGCGCCGCCGTATTCGCTCACGCTCAAGACCTGGTGCTTCCCGATCGCCGGCTGTGTGGGCTACCGCGGCTACTACGCCGAAGCCGCCGCGCAGGCCGAGGCGAAGCAACTGCAGGGCGAAGGGCTGGAGGCCTCGGTCTATCCGGTGCCGGCGTACTCGACGCTGGGCTGGCTCGACTGGGCCGGTGGCGACCCGCTGCTGTCAACCTTCATCGGCTACCCCGAGGGCGAGCTGGCGCGGCTGATCTTCCACGAGCTGGCGCATCAGCTGCTGTACGTGTCGGGCGATACCGATTTCAACGAGTCCTTCGCCACCTCGGTCGAGCGCCTGGGCGGTGGGCAGTGGCTGGCCACGCAGGCCGGCCCCGCCGCGCGCGAGGAGTACCAGCAGTTCGACGCCCGGCGCCGCGCCATGCGCGCGCTGATGGCCGACACGCGCCGCGCCCTGGCCGCGATCTATGCGTCGAAAGAGGCCGAGGCGCACGACTGGCGGGCGGTCGACGCCATGAAGCAAGCGGCCATGGGCGACTTCCGTGCGCGCTACCAGCAGCTGCGGGCCGGCTGGACCGGCCCGCGCCAGGGCGCCTACGACGCCTGGGTGGCCAACGCGAACAACGCGACTTTCGGCACCCAGGCCGCCTACGATGCGCTGGTGCCGGCCTTCGAGCAGCTCTTCGAGCGCGAGGACCGCGACTGGCCGCGCTTCTATGCCGCCGTGCGCCGCATCGCCGCGCTGCCGACGGCGCAGCGGCGCGCAGACGCGCTGCGTATGCAGGCGGGGCTGCTGCCCGCGTCCGCGCCGGTGCCCGCGCCCGGCGCGCCTTCTTCACCTTCCACCGCATCCCACGGAGAGACACCCGGTGCCTGACATCCAGATCGAACGCCAGCACAACCTCGGCATGGCCCGCGCCCGCGAGGTGGCCCGCCAGTGGGTGAGCCAGGCCGAGCGCGACTACGGCCTGTCGTGCACCTACGAGGAGTCGGGCGAATCCGGCGCCTGCGACCGGGTGCACTTCAGCGGCGCGGGCGCCAGCGGCACGGTGGAGGTCACGCCCGAGCGCTTCGGCATGAACGTGCAGCTGGGTTTCCTGCTCGGCAGCTTCAGCGAGATGATCGAGGAGAAGGTGTCGCGCAACCTCGACGAACTGCTGGCGCAGGAGCGGCCGGCAGGCTGAACGGGGCTTGCCCGCCATGTCCGCCCCCCGACCCGATTCCGCGCATGCGACTGCCGGTCCGCTGGCGGGCCTGAAGGTCGTCGAGCTCGGCCAGCTCATCGCCGGGCCCTTCGCGGCCCGCACGCTGGCCGATTTCGGCGCCGAGGTCGTGAAGATCGAGCCGCCCAAGGAGGGCGACCCGCTGCGCAAGTGGCGGCTGCTCAAGGACGGCACCTCACTCTGGTGGCAGGCCCAGTCGCGCAACAAGCGCTCGCTCGCGCTCGACCTGCGCCAGCCCGAGGCGCAGGAGATCGTGCGCAGCCTCGCGGCCGAGGCCGACGTGCTGATCGAGAACTTCCGCCCCGGCGCGATGGAGGGCTGGGGCCTGGGGCCCGATGCGCTGCTGGCGGCCAACCCGGCGCTGGTCATGCTGCGCATCAGCGGCTACGGCCAGACCGGGCCGTACCGCGACCGGCCCGGCTTCGGCGTGGTGGCCGAGGCGATGGGCGGGCTGCGCCACCTCACGGGCGAGCCGGGCCGCGTGCCGGTGCGGGTGGGCGTGTCGATCGGCGATACGCTGGCGTCGCTGCACGGCGTGATCGGCATCCTGATGGCATTGCAGCACCGCCACGCCACGGTCGACCCGGAGCATCCCAAAGGCCGCGGCCAGGTGATCGACGTGGCGCTGTACGAGGCCGTCTTCAACTGCATGGAGAGCCTGCTGCCCGAATACGGCGCCTTCGGCGCCGTGCGCGAGGCGGCGGGCAGCGCACTGCCCGGCATCGCGCCCACCAACGCGTATCGCTGCGCCGACGGCTACGTGCTCATCGCGGGCAACGGCGACAGCATCTTCAAGCGCCTGATGCGCTGCATCGAGCGGCCCGAACTGGCCGCCGATCCGCTGCTGGCCGACAACACGGGCCGCGTGGCGCAGGTCGCGATGCTCGACGGCGCGATCGGCGACTGGGCGGCGACACGCACGGTGTCCGAGGTGCTGGCCGCGCTGGAGGCGGCCCAGGTGCCGGCCGGGCGCATCTACACCGTGGCCGACATCGCGGCCGACCCGCATTACGCCGCGCGCGGCATGCTGCTGCCCACCCGGCTGAACGACGGCAGCGAGGTGCTGCTGCCGGGCTTCGTGCCCAAGCTGTCGGCCACGCCGGCCGGCCACCGGCGCAACGCACCGGCCCTGGGCGCCGACACGGACGCGGTGCTGCGCGAGGTGGGGCTCAGCGAGGCGCAGATCGCGGCGCTGCGCGAGCGCGGTGTGGTCGGCTGAGCGTTCGATGCGGCGGTCTCGCGACCGGATCGGCCAGGCCGGGCGCGCCGGCGCCCACGGGTATCAGGCGCTGCGCAGCGATTCGATCAGGTCGATGTACTTCTGCTTGGCGTCGTCCGCGGACACGCCCTTGTGGACGCTCCAGGCGTCCCACTTCGCGCGCGCCACGAAGTCGCTGAAGCTGGGTTTCTTCTCGGCGTTGTCGCCCTGCGTGGCCTGCTTGTACAGGCCGTAGATCTTCAGCAGCGTCGGGTTGTCGGGGCGCGCGGGCAGCAGCTTGGCGTTGGCTTCGGCGGCTTCGAAACGGGCCTGGAGGTCGGGAGAGGACATGGCGTGCACGGGGTGAATAAGAGGAAGGTTCGCATTGTGACCGCCTGCTGCGAACGACCGTTCTTTTTTTCCCTGTCGGCTCGGGCGCTTGCGGCCCGGCTCAGTCCTTGAGGCCGGCGCGCGCGAGCTCCACGTCGAGGCGTTCGCGGGCGTCCTGCGGTTCCAGGGCCGCGGCGCGCTCGTACAGCCGCGTGGCCTCGGCCAGCCGCTCGTCGCCCTCGAGCACAAGCAGGGCGCGGGCGTGCTCGATGAGGCCGGTCGGCGAATCGGGGTGCAGCTCCAGGCCCCGCGCGAACAGGGCGCGGGCGGTGTCGGCACGCACGCCGTAGGTCATGCGGCCGACCAGCGGGCCCACCTTGTCGATCACCTCGGCGTGGAAGGCGCCGAGCGCGAAATGCGCGTCGGCATGGCGCGGCTGCAGCGCGATGATGCGTTCCAGGGCGTCCTTGAGCCGGTTGCCCAGGCCCTGGGCGAGCGCGCGCGCCACGCTCACCGCCTGCGCGTAGCGCCCGAGCGCATAGGCCTGCCAGTACAGCGCCTGGCAGTCGTCGGGCGCCGCCGCGGCCTGCGCCCCGGCGCGCTCCGCCACCTGGCGGAAGAGCGCGAGGCGCACGCTCTCGCGCGGCTCGACGTAGTTGGCGTAGATGGCGGTCGCCTGGTTCACCAGGCCCTGGCCGGCATCGCCCAGCGCCTGCGCCTCGGTCACGGCGCGCGCGAAATCGCCGTTGTGGTAGCTGGCCCAGGCACGCGCGAGCGCGTCGCTCGCGGGCGGCGGCGCGCCCTGCCCGGCGTGCAGCCGCGCCCAGCGCGCCCGCACGCTCTCGGTGTCGAAACGGGGCACGTCGGTGAAGGGCAGGGCGACCCAGGCGTGCGTTTCCACCGCCGCCGGTGTGCCGCCTGCGGGTGAGTGCGGGGAGATCTGCGGAAGCTGCATCGTGATGGTGCGTTCTTGCATCAGGCGGCCAGTGCGGTATCTTCGCCAGCATCCATCGTGCCCAGCGTGAGCAAATGTCGCCGCTGGGCGGGAGCCAGGTAGGGGGTGAGGAGCTGCAGCGTGTGCCGGCTGGCGCGCATCAGCGATTCCTCGGCGTGCTCGGGCTCCAGCGCCTCGCGCGGGTTGCCCACGTACTCGTAGCTGAGCCAGTAGGTCACCAGCACCACCATGCTGCGCGCCAGCAGGTCGGCGTCCGCCGGGTCGATGTTCAGGTGTCCGGCCTCGGCCATGCGGCCGAGCATCGTGCGCAGGGCCGTCTGCTTGCTGCGCAGCACCTGCTGGAAGCGGGTCTCCAGGTGCCGGTTCTTGCTCAGCAGGTCGTTGAGGTCGCGGTACAGGAATCGGTAGCGCCAGATCAGCTCGAACAGGCGGTGCAGGAAGGCACCGGCCTGCCCGACGTCCCGCACCCCCTGCGCCTCTTCCAGCACCTCGCCCAGCGCGTGCTCGTAGGCCTCATGGAGCCGGTTGATCAGCGCGTCCTTGGCCGGGTAGTGGTAATACAGGTTGCCGGGGCTGATGCCCAGCTCGGACGCGATCAGGGTCGTCGACACGTTCGGCTCGCCGAAGCGATTGAACAGGTCGAGCCCGGTTTCGAGGATGCGCTGCGCGGTGCGTCGTGGTGCCTTCTTGGCCATGCGGGGCCTCAAGGGTGTCTCTTGAGGCCACTCTAGCGCAAGAGCGGCGCAATGCCGTGCTGCAGTGCGGCATTGGGCCTCGCGGCGGTGGGGCGGCGGACGGCGCGATCAGTCGGGTGCAGCGGTCTTGCTGCCGTGCATGAGCGTCACCCGCCCATAGCTGTCGTCCAGCCGCACGATGTCGTCCTCACCCAGGTAGCTGCCCGCCTGCACTTCGATCACCTCGAGCTGGATCCGCCCCGGGTTCTCGATGCGATGGGTGGCGCCCATCGGGATGTAGACCGACTCGTTCTCGCGCACGAGCTTCGTTTCCCCATCCACCGTGACCAAGGCCGTGCCCCTGACGACCACCCAGTGCTCGGACCGGTGGTGGTGGCGCTGCAGGGACGACTTTCCGCCGGGCTTGAGCGTCAGGCGCTTGACCTGGAAGCGGTCGCCGTGGTCGACGCTGTCGTAGGCGCCCCAGGGCCGGACCACGCGCCGGTGCTCGGTGGCCTGCTCGCAGCCCTGTCGGGTGAGCAGGGCGACCACGTCCTTCACCTTGTCGACCTGGTCCTTGTGGGCGACCAGAACGGCGTCTTGCGTGTCGATGATCACGAGGTCCTCGGTGCCCAATGCAACGACGGGGCGCACCGGCGCATGGACGAATGTGTTGGTGGAATGGACCAGCGTCGCCTTTCCTGACCACCGGTTGCCGTCACCATCCGCTTCGTGCAACTCGGCCACCGCGTTCCACCCGCCGACGTCGCTCCACATGCCCGCGAAAGGCAGGACGGCCACGCGGTCATGCGCTTCGAGAACCGCATAGTCGATGCTTTCGCTGCGGCATCCGGCAAAGTGGACCGGGTCGAGCCGACGGAACGTGCCATCGACATTGGCCGATGCGACGGCTCTGGTGCAACTCGCCAGGATGTCGGGCGCCTGGGCTCGCAAGGCTTCGAGCAGAACGCCGGCACCCACGAGAAAGATGCCCGCATTCCAGAGATGATCACCCTGCAGCAACAGGCTGGCCGCCACCTCGGGAGAGGGCTTCTCGATGAATCTGGCCACGCCGTGCCCCTGCGCTCCGTCCAGGGGCGCGTCTGGCTGGATGTAGCCGTAAGCCGAACTGGGGTGGGTCGGAATGACGCCGAAGGTCACGAAATGCCCTGCCTGTGCGGCGGGTATCGCCGCACGCACCGTGGACGCAAAAAGATCGATGTCCGGCACGTGGTGGTCGGCCGGCGCGAAGAGCAGCAGTTCGTGCGGGGCCGCCTGGAGCGCTGCCACCGCCATCGCCGCCGCCGTATTCCGTCCGACGGGCTCGAGGATCTGCTCCCCGTCGACGCCGGCCGCATCCATCGCTTCCTTCACAAGAAATCTGTGCTCGTCGGAAGCCACGCAATGCACCGTGGTGCTGAGGCTGCGCAGGCGCTCCAGGGTCAGTTGCAGCAGGCTCTTGTTGCCAATCAAAGGTGCGAATTGTTTGGGCAATGCCTTGCGTGAGAGGGGCCACAGCCGGGTGCCTGAGCCACCGCAAAGAACCACCGGCCGAATCTGGCCATCGGCAACCGGCGCGGGCGGGTTGATGGATGTGGGGATGTGTGACATTGGGAATGTAATGAAAACGAATTAATTAGTACTAGCTTAGTGCATCCCGGTGTGCCGTGGCATCTGGGGCAGCGTCAGCAACACGGGATAATTGCCCAAATGACGTGGTTTTCGCGGGTTCCCATCCTGCGGACTGGGTTTCCGGGAGATTCCATGATTTTTGTAACTGGCGGCGCCGGCTTTATCGGGGCCAATTTCGTTCTCGACTGGCTGGGCGCCACCGACGAGCCTGTCGTCAACCTGGACAAGCTCACATACGCTGGCAATCTCCAGAATCTGTCCACCCTCCAGGGCGATGCCCGCCATGTGTTCGCGCACGGCGACATGGGCGATTCGGCGCTGGTCGCCCGCTTGCTGGCCGAGCACCGGCCGCGGGCCGTGGTGAACTTCGCCGCCGAATCGCATGTGGACCGGTCCATCCATGGTCCTGAGGACTTCGTGCAGACCAACGTGATCGGCACATTTCGCCTGCTCGAGGCGGTCCGTGCCTACTGGAGCTCCTGCAGCGCGGACGAGCAACGCTCCTTCCGCTTCCTGCACGTGTCCACCGACGAGGTCTACGGGTCGCTTGCCGCCGACGATCCGGCTTTCACCGAAGACAACAAGTACGAGCCCAACAGCCCCTATTCGGCCAGCAAGGCCGCCAGCGACCATCTGGTGCGGGCGTGGCACCACACCTATGGGCTGCCGGTGCTGACAACGAACTGCTCGAACAACTACGGGCCCTTCCATTTCCCCGAGAAGCTCATCCCGCTGATGATCGTCAACGCCATCGCGGGCAAGCCGCTGCCTGTGTATGGCGACGGCATGCAGGTCCGCGACTGGCTGTACGTGAAGGACCATTGCAGCGCGATCCGCCGGGTGCTCGAGGCGGGCAGGATCGGCGAGACCTACAACGTCGGCGGCTGGAACGAGAAGCCGAACATCGAGATCGTGAAGACGGTGTGCGCCCTGCTCGACGAACTGCGCCCGCGAACCGACGGCAAGCGTTACGCCGAGCAGATCACCTACGTGACCGACCGGCCCGGTCATGACCGCCGTTACGCCATCGATGCCCGCAAGCTCGAGCGCGAACTCGGCTGGAAGCCCGCGGAAACCTTCGACACAGGCATTCGCAAGACGGTCGAGTGGTACCTCGCCCATGAGGATTGGGTGCGCAACGTGCAAAGCGGCGCCTACCGCGACTGGGTCAGCAAACAGTACGGCGGCGCATGAAGATCCTCCTGTTTGGCAAGGGTGGCCAGGTCGGCTGGGAACTGCAGCGCAGCCTGGCACCCTTGGGCGAGCTGATCGCGCTGGACTTCGACAGCACCGACCTGCATGCCGACTTCAGTCGGCCCGACCAGCTGGCCGACACCGTGGACACCGTACGGCCCGACGTGATCGTCAATGCGGCAGCGCACACCGCCGTCGACAAGGCCGAAGGCGAGCCCGAGCTTGCACGCACGCTCAACGCCACCGCGCCGGGCGTAGTGGCAGCAGCAGCCCAGCGGTTGGGCGCGCTGATGGTCCACTACTCGACCGACTATGTTTTCGACGGCAGCGGCTCGCGTCCCTGGACCGAGGGTGACCCCACGGGCCCCTTGAGCGTCTACGGGGCCACCAAGCTCGAGGGTGAGCAGGCGGTGCAGCAACACTGCCCGCGGCATCTGATCTTTCGCACGAGCTGGGTCTATGCGGCGCGCGGAGGCAACTTTGCCAAGACCATGCTCCGCCTTGCCAGCGAGCGCGAGAAGCTGACCGTGATCGACGACCAGCACGGCGCGCCCACCGGCGCCGAACTGCTGGCCGACGTCACGGCCATTGCCATCCGCGAGACGCTGCGCGATGCGGGAAAGGCAGGCCTGTATCACCTGGTGGCCGGCGGCGAGACCAGTTGGCACGGCTACGCGCGCTTCGTGCTCGAGCAGGCTCGTGCGTCAGGCGTCGACCTCAAGGCTGGTCCGGACGCGGTCGCGCCCGTGCCGACGACCGCTTTTCCAACGCCCGCGCGACGTCCGCAGAACTCGCGGCTCGACACCACGCGCCTGCGCGATACCTTCGGGGTGGCGCTGCCGCCCTGGCAGACCGGCGTGGCGCGTATGCTGCGCGAGATCCTCTGAGCGTTTGCTGGAGACCCACAAGAACATGACACGACCACAACGCAAGGGCATCATCCTGGCTGGCGGCTCCGGCACGCGGTTGCACCCGGCGACGCTAGCGATCAGCAAGCAATTGCTGCCGGTGTACGACAAGCCCATGATCTATTACCCGCTCAGCACCCTCATGCTGGGCGGCATGCGCGACATCCTCATCATCAGCACGCCGCAAGACACGCCGCGCTTTCAGCAACTGCTCGGCGATGGCAGCCAGTGGGGCATCAACCTGCAGTACGCCGTGCAGCCCAGCCCCGACGGCCTGGCACAGGCGTTCATCATCGGCGAGAAGTTCATCGGCAACAGCCCGAGTGCGCTGGTGCTGGGCGACAACATCTTCTATGGCCACGACCTGCAGCATCTGCTGGACGATGCCGATGCACGACCCGATGGCGCCACCGTCTTTGCTTACCACGTGCAGGACCCAGAGCGCTATGGTGTTGTCGCGTTCGATGCTGCTGGCAAGGCCAGCAGCATCGAAGAGAAGCCGGCCAAGCCCAAGAGCAGTTACGCCGTCACCGGGCTGTACTTCTACGACCACGAAGTGGTGGACATCGCCAAGGCCGTCAAGCCTAGCGCGCGAGGCGAACTGGAAATCACCGCGGTCAACGAGGCCTACCTGAGTCGCGGTCGCCTCAACGTGCAGATCATGCAGCGTGGCTACGCTTGGTTGGACACCGGTACGCACGAAAGTTTGCTCGAGGCGGGGCAGTTCATTGCTACGTTGGAGCATCGGCAGGGGTTGAAGATTGCGTGCCCGGAGGAGATTGCGTGGCGTCGGGGGTACATCTCCGACCAGCAATTGATCGAACTTGCCGATCCATTGAAGAAGAGCGGCTACGGCCGATATTTGACTCATTTGCTGACCTCGCCGGTGCACCCTTCCATGGCTGTCGATCGCGGACATTCGCATGCCGCCTGACGAGTCTGGCCTCGGACCACCGATGACGAGCCCCCGCTTCAGCGTTGTACTGCCAACGCGAAACCGCCCGGAGACTTTGCGCTACGCCTTGCAGACCTGCCTCCAACAGGACTTTGACGACTACGAAGTGCTTGTGTGCGACAACGGCGACGGCCAAGCCGCCCGCGATGTGGTGCATCAGGCTGCTTCAACGCGTATTCGCTACCTGGAGCCGACCGTCCCGCTGGCGATGAGCGCCAATTGGGAACGTGCGCTCGGCGAGGCGCGTGGCGAGTTCATCACCGTCCTCGGGGACGACGACGGGTTGATGCCGTTCGCGCTGCGCGAAGCGGATCGCTTGCTGCGCGACCATGGGACGCAGGCATTGGTGTGGCAACGTGGTATCTACACCTGGCCCACGATCGGTATCGACGGCGAAGCCAATCTGTTGCGCCTTCCCCTCGCGCGGGAGGTCGTCGCCCTCGACGGTCGAGAGCAGATTGCGAAAGCGATTCGGTTCGAGGCCGGGTACGACACGCTGCCGATGGTGTACTCGGCATTCGTCCATCGCGATCTTGTCGAGCGCCATCGCCGGATTGCGGGACGCGTGTTCTTGAACGTCTATCCCGATGTGTATTCGGCCTTTGGCTTGGGCTATCTTGCGGGACGCTATCTCTCCACGAGCGTTCCCATGTCCATTGCCGGGTTGTCGCATGCCAGCAATGGCGTTGCGACGCTGATGAACACGAGCAGCAACGTTGTCGCGAACGATTTCACGCGCCTCAACGAGCAGTTCGGCTATTTCCGACATCCGAAGGTGCCCGACCGGATGGCGCTCGGGCCGGTGCATGTGATCGACTGCTTCCTGCACGCCAAGGACGCGCTCTTCCCCGACGACGACAGTTTGACGCTCGATCGCAAGGACTTCACTCGACGTTGCCTTGCCGCGGTGTTCGATGCGACGCCGGAGCGGCGGGCCGACGCTCGTCAAGCGATTCGATCGTCCCTTGCGGACGCCCCCGAACTGCTGGCGTGGTTCGATGCCGAGGCGCCTGACTTTCCTCCCGCTCGGATGTTCAGCTTTCAGCCGCCTCGCCTCGGCTTCGACGGCGTGATGTTGAGCATCCGCACGGATGCTGCAAAGGTCCGCAACATTGCAGACGCGGTAGCGTCGAGCTGCGAGTTGCTTGGGATGGGTGGCGGCAATATCATCAACTACGACCTGGCTTCGTGGTCGAGACTGCATGAGTCGGTTGGCGCGTTGACGCTGTCCGAAGAGCGTGCTCGCCGCGATGAAGCGAATGCTCAGCGTCTGCTGACGGATGCAGGTGCAGCCGTCGAACGTGCGGAGTCGCAGCTGCGGGACGCTAGGAATTCCGTCGAGCAACTGCGGCGGCAGTTGGCCAGCGAACGTGACGCCGCCGCGGATCACGCCGCGCGTCTTCAGCATCAGTTGGGTGAGGCGCTGCTTGCGAGTTCCTTGCGCTACGTGCCGCGCCGAATTCTTGCAAAGCTTTTGAGAAGGTTGCCAGGTCGGACCTTGTCCAATGATTAGGACTTCAGGCGCCCGGTTTCGCGTGTCAGGCACGTTGCTGCAGGGGCTGGCCGCAGTTCGGCGAACACGCATCGAAGACGAGCGCGGCTTTTTCAGCAGGTTTTTCTGCGCGGCCGAACTGTCCGAAGTCGGGTTTGACGAGCCGATCGCGCAGATCAATCACACGTTGACACGACGGACCGGGTCGGTCAGAGGTCTTCACTTTCAATACCCTCCCTATGCTGAGGTCAAGTTGGTAAGTTGTGTCCGCGGAAAGGTCTGGGACGTGGCGGTGGACATTCGCCGTGGTTCTCCCACCTTCATGTCCTGGCATGCGGAGCTGTTGACGGCCGAGAACGCATGCAGCCTGCTCATTCCCAAGGGATTCGCACATGGATTTCAGGCGCTGACGCCTGATGCAGAGCTCATCTATCTGCACTCCGCTCCGTATGCGGCAGGCGCTGAAGGGGCGCTCAATCCGCGCGATCCGCGGTTGGCCATCGATTGGCCGCTTCCGTTTGCCGACCTGTCAGAGCGCGATGCGCGCCATCCCATGGTCGATGAAGGCTTTCTTGGGATCGAACTGTGAGGTGCCGCCACTGTCAGGCTGAGGTCGAGCAGCCGTTCATCGATCTGGCGACCGCGCCACCTTCGAACGCCTACCTGCGGCCCGACCAACTGAGTGCGCCGGAGACGTTCTTTCCCTTGCGTGTGCGTGTATGCACCTCCTGCTGGCTCGTCCAGACCGAGGACTACGCGGACCATGCTCAGCTTTTCGCGAGCGACTACGCGTACTTCAGTTCGATGTCCTCTGCGTGGCTCGCGCACTCCCGGCACTTTGTCGAGATGGCGCGCCAGCGCTTCGATCTTGGGTCTGAGTCGCTGGTCGTCGAGGTGGCGTCCAACGACGGCTATCTGCTCCAGTACGTGCGTGAGGCGGGCATCGGCGCTCTCGGGATCGAGCCCACTGCCAGCACGGCGCAAGCGGCGAGGAGCAAGGGCATTGAGGTGGTCGAGGAGTTTTTCGGCGAGCGCCTGGGTGACCGGCTGGCACGTGAAGGACGGGCTGCAGACCTCATGGTCGCGAATAATGTGCTCGCCCACGTGCCGAGCATCAACGACTTTGTCGCAGGCTTCGCGCGGGCGCTCAAACCTCATGGCGTGGCGACCTTCGAGTTCCCGCATCTTGCGCGCATGGTTGAGGACTGCCAGTTCGACACCATCTACCACGAGCATTTTTCTTATCTCTCGCTGGTCGCGGTGCGGCGGGTGCTCGAGCGCGGCGGGCTCGGCGTCTTCGATGTGGAGGAATTGCCAACGCACGGTGGGAGCTTGCGTGTGTTCGCCCAGCGACTCGACACGGGCCGTCGCGCGGCAACGCCAGCCGTGGACGTCGTGATCGAGCGTGAGCGAACGGCAGGCCTGGAAACAGTGGCGTACTACGACGGGTTCCAGCGCCGCGCGGACGATATCCGCGATGGCTTGATGAGCTACCTGATCCAGGCGCGGCGTGAAGGTCGCAGCGTCGGTGCCTATGGCGCGGCCGCTAAGGGCAACACCTTGCTCAACTATGCGGGTGTGCGAACGGGACTGCTTCCCTGGGTGGTCGACCGGAGCCCGTCCAAACAAGGCATGTACATGCCGGGCAGCCGCATTCCGATCGTCGACGAGGCCCATCTGCGCCGCGAGCAGCCCCAGGATGTTCTTCTGCTTCCGTGGAATCTGCGCGCCGAACTCCTGGAGCAACTGAGCTACATCAGGGACTGGGGTGGGCGCTTCGTCGTTGCTGTCCCGAGGATCGAGATATGGTGACGCGTGTCGCTGTGACTGGCGCAGGCGGTTTCATCGGCCGTCATGTGCTCGATGCGCTGTCTGCGGCCGGTTGCAGCGACGTGATCGCCGTCACACGTAGCAGCTGGCAAGGCGAGCTTCCGCCTGGCGTCCGGCACGTGCACATGGACCTGTCCATGCCCTCGCCGGACGCCTGGCAGATGCTTGGTCGTCCCGACGTGCTGGTTCATCTCGCATGGAGCGGTCTGCCCAACTATGGCTCGCATCATCATTTTGAGTCCGAGCTGCCTGTGCATTACCGCTTCATGAAGGGGCTGGTGGAGCAGGGCTTGCCGGCGTTGCTTTGTGCGGGAACCTGTTTCGAATATGGAATGCGCGAGGGCATGCTCGACGAGTCTCAGCATCCGCAGCCGAACAACTGCTATGCGTTCGCCAAGGATGCGCTCAGACGTCAACTCGGCTTCCTGCGCGAGCAATATGCCTTCGCGCTGACATGGGCTCGCCTGTTCTACACGTACGGGCCAGGTCAGCCCGCCTCGTCGCTCTACGGACAATTTCAAACCGCCGTGAAGCGCGGGGAGCGGGAGTTTCCGATGTCTGGGGGTGAACAGTTGCGCGACTACCTGCCAGTGCAGGAGGTGGCGCGGCTGATCGGTATGCTTGCGCTCAGCAAAGCGGATGCCGGCATCGTGAACGTCTGCGCGGGCGGGCCCACTTCGGTGCGCAGGTTGGTCGAAGGCTGGGCGCATGAGCAGAACTGGCCCGGTGCGCTGGCATTGGGGCGCTTTCCATATCCGAGGCACGAGCCCATGGCATTCTGGGGCAGCAATGCCAAGCTGCGCCGTGTGCTGGAGTCTGCAGCATGAGCGCCGGCTCACTCTTGCGCATTGCGGGCCTACCGGTGTTGCAGAACAAGGTGTACGCATCAGCCGACATCGCCCGCGCGTGCACGCGCGGAGATATCGATCTGGTGCAGGACGACGCCACCGGCGTGGTGTGCAATCGAGCCTTCGATCCGGACCGGATCCGTTACGACACGGACTATCAGAACGAGCAAGGATGTTCTGACGTCTTTCAGGAGCATCTGCACCTCGTCCTGCAAATCTTGGGGAGCCGCTTCGCAACGCAACCGGTCATCGAAGTGGGCTGCGGCAAGGGCAAGTTTCTCGGTCTGCTGCGAGATGCCGGCTTCGATGCGATGGGAGTCGACCCGGCTTACGAAGGCACCAGCCCCTATGTCGTCAAAGCGCCTTTCTCCGAGTCACTGGGCTTGCCCAGAGCCGGGGTGATCGTGTTGCGGCATGTGCTCGAACACGTGGAGCAACCGCTGGAGTTCTTGCGTGCCATCGCACGTGCGAACGGCGGCGGGATGATCTACATCGAGGTTCCGTGCTTCGAGTGGATCCTGCAGCGTCGGGCCTGGTTCGACATCTTCTACGAGCACGTCAACTATTTCCGACCCGCAGACTTTGCTCGCATGTTCGGTCGGATCGACGCCTCAGGGCATCTGTTCGGCGGGCAGTACCAGTATGTGATCGCCGATCTGTCCACGCTTCGGGACCCCGGGCCTGGCCGAGACCCGGTCGAGATGGGGCCCCGGTTCATGGCCGGCCTGGACCGCTGCGCCGAACTCGCTCGCAGCGTGAGCGGTGCCAAAGCCTTGTGGGGCGCTTCGTCCAAGGGCGTGATCTTCGCTCACCACCTGGAGCAAGTGGGCGTCGAACTGGATCTGGCGGTGGACATCAACCCGGTGAAACAGGACCGATTCATGGCCGGTACCGGCATGCCTATCGTCTCGCCTGCCTCTGCGCTCAAGCAATTGCCGGAAGGTGCAATGGTGTTTGTGATGAACTCGAACTATCTGGGTGAGATTGCCGCCCAGTCCGGCGGTCGATTCCGCCTCGAACAAGTGGATCAAGAAAATGAAGTTTGACGACGAAGTGGCCCAGCGGGTGGCAACCAATGGCCAGAATCCCCAACTGCGCGACGTGGCAGCCCAGATGATGACCGCGACCATCCCCGCCGGTTATTCCTACAACTTCAGCTGGATGGGGCGACCCATCATCCAGTACCCGCAGGACATTGTGGCCATGCAGGAACTGATCTGGAGGGTTCAGCCTGACCTGATCATCGAGACCGGCATTGCCCATGGCGGCTCGCTGATCTTTTCGGCAGCAATGCTTGAGCTCAACGCGGCCTGCGGTGGTCCCGCAGATGCCCGGGTGGTGGGCGTGGACATCGATATTCGCGCGCACAACCGTGCGGCCATCAAAGCCCATCCGATGTCGCGTCGCATCACCATGATCGAAGGCTCGAGTGTTGCGCCTGAGATTGTCGACCAGGTGCGAAGCATGGCCGCTAACGCGCAGTCCGTCCTGGTCTGTCTCGACAGCAATCACACCCATGACCACGTGCTCGCGGAGCTTCAGGCCTATGCGCCCATGGTGAGCGTGGGCAGCTACTGCGTTGTGTTCGATACGATCGTCGAGGACCTGCCCAAGCACTTCTATCCGGATCGACCATGGGGGCCGGGTGACAATCCAAAAACGGCGGTTCGCGAATTTCTGATTGCGCATCCCCAGTTCGAGATCGATCGCGCTGTGGATGGGAAGCTTCTCATAAGCGTGGCTCCGGAGGGCTATCTTCGGAGGGTGCGGTGACAGTCGACTGTTTGACTTGGAGGGCCTGCAAATGAAGATTACGCCGACAGCCATCGACGGCGTGGTGATCATCGAGCCGAAGGTCTTCGGGGATGCGCGGGGCTTCTTCTTCGAAAGTTTCAACCAGCGCAGCTTCGAGGAAGGCGTGGGCGGCCGTTTCGAATTTGTCCAGGACAACCACTCGCGCTCGTCCAAGGGCGTCCTTCGGGGAATTCACTATCAGGTCCGCCAGCCGCAAGGCAAGCTGGTGCGTGTGGTGCGAGGCAGCGTGTTCGACGTGGCGGTGGATCTGCGTCGATCGTCACCGACCTTCGGCCGCTGGGTGGGCCTCGAGCTCAGCGAAGAGAATCAGCGGCAGCTGTGGATACCGGCTGGCTTCGGTCACGCCTTCCTGGTGCTGAGCGACAGCGCCGACTTTCTCTACAAGACCACCGACTATTACGCACCGGCACATGAACGCTGCATCGCCTGGGACGACCCCGCCATCGGCATCGACTGGCCAGCGCTGGATGTGCCGGTCCAGCTGTCCGCCAAGGACAAGGCTGGCTTGCCACTCGAAAATGCCGAGGTATTCGAGTGATGCATGAGCTGTCATTCGAAGCCGCGCTGAAGGGACGCCGGGTGTTCGTCACCGGACACACCGGCTTCACCGGTTCCTGGGCCTGCCTCTGGCTCAAGGCGCTGGGTGCCGAGGTCGAGGGCTATTCGTTGGCGCCCGACACGACGCCAGCGCTTTTCAACGCGACCAGGCTCGACAGAGAGGTGAGAGGAACCCTGGCCGACATCCGCGATTTCCCAACCTTGCTCGGGGCCATGCGTGCCTTCAACCCCGATCTGGTCCTGCATCTGGCGGCGCAGCCGCTGGTACGCCGCTCCTACCGGGAACCGCTCTTGACCTTCGAAGTCAACGCGCAGGGGACGGCGCATGTCCTCGAAGCAGCTCGGCAGTGCGCCCAGGTGCGCGGCGTGGTCTGTGTCACTACCGATAAGGTCTACGCGAATCGCGAGTGGGATTGGCCCTACCGCGAGAACGATCCTTTGGGAGGAAAGGACCCTTACAGCGCGTCGAAATCCGCTGCTGAAATGGTGATCCAGAGCTACGCGGCATCCTATCCGTTCGAGCAAGGCAAAGGTCCCGCCATCGCCATTGCACGCGGAGGCAACATCATCGGCGGCGGGGACTGGTCGGAGGATCGTTTGGTGCCTGACTTCGTCCGGGCACTGATCAATGGCAGCTCGCTGAGTTTGCGTTACCCGCGTGCGACGCGGCCCTGGCAGCATGTGCTGGCTTTGGTGCAGGGCTATTTCATGCTGCTGGCCGGGTTGAACGGGCCTGAACCGGGCCGATTCGCACGGGCCTGGAACCTGGGTCCGCAGGACCCGCGGCAGTATTCGGTGCGCGACGTTCTCGACCTCATGGCGGCCGAGTGGCGGCAACCAGCCATCCAGTATGAAAGCGAAGCCTTGCCGGAGGCGCAGGCCTTGGCCCTGGACAGCTCCATCGCGCGCAACCTGCTGTTGTGGCAGCCGCCCTGGGACACACGGCACGTGGTCCGCGAAACAGCGGCCTGGTATCGAGACTTCCACAGTGGCGGCGACGCGCGCGCGCTGTGTCTTGCCCAGATCGCCGCTTGGCGCGATGGGCTTCTGGCTCAATGCTCCAACTGATCGGCGGTCGCGGCCGCCTGGGGCAGGCGCTTCTTCGCCATTCGGGCCACCAAATGGTGCGTCTGCTCCCGCGCGAGGTTTACGAACATTGGTGGCAGGACGGTTCGGCTGAACGGGCGGCGCACTACTTTTCAGCGAATGCGGCGCCCGGCGACACGGTGTGCGTGCTGGCGGGGGTGCTCGACCCGAAGCAGCCGGAAGACGTTCACGACCGGGTCAATTTCGCACTGCCTTGTCACGCGGCCCAGGGAGCGATCGATGCCGGTCTGCGGGTGGTCACCTTCGGCTCGGTCATGGAACGCTTCATGTCTCACCCGAACCGCTATGTGGCCACCAAAGCCAGGCTGTCCGAGTGGATCGGTCGCCTCGCCGAGACGGGAGCACCAGCATTACATCTGCAGATCCACACCTTGTACGGCGGTGGACCGCCGTCGCCTTTCATGTTTCTCGGGCAGATGTACGAAGCGTTGAAGGAGCAGCGTCCCTTCGCGATGAGCTCCGGCCGTCAGATCCGCGAATACCATCATGTCGATGACGACGCGGTGGCAATCAACCTCATGCTCGATGCGGGCGTGTCGGGCCTCGCGCACATCAGTCACGGCGAGGCACTCACGCTCCGGGAACTCGCCCTGGGCGTCATGACGGCGATCGGGAAGGAGTCGCAGTTGCTGCTGGGCGAATTGCCTGATCCGGCGAGCGACAATTTTGCCGGCGTGCTGGAGCGCTCTGCGCTGTTGGACTCACTGGAATTCAGAAAGACCGTGCCCGCGGTAGCCGCAGAAATGCAGACCGCACTGGCGAGCGGATGAGGCGCACAGCGGGTGGAAGATTGTTGGCGCGACACATGCGCTTGAGAAGAAGGAACGAAGATGAAGGCAGTGATATTGGCAGGCGGGTTGGGGACCAGAATCGCGGAAGAGTCCGATTCGAAACCCAAGCCCATGGTGGACGTTGGCGGGCGGCCGCTGCTTTGGCACATCATGAAGATGTATGCCCAGCACGGCGTCAACGAATTTGTGATCTGCCTGGGCTACAAGGGCTACGTCATCAAGGAGTTCTTTTTCAACTACCACCGGCACATGTCGGACATGCGCATCGATCTGCAGACCGGTGATGTCCAGATGCTCGGCACCAGTCACACCGAGGACTGGAAGGTCACGCTGGTCGATACCGGGGCCGAGACCATGACAGGCGGCCGACTCAAGCGGGCGGCGCGCTACCTGGATGACGAGACCTTTTGCTTGACCTATGGCGATGGGCTTGCGGACCTCGACATCGGTGCAGAAATCCGGTTCCACCGCGCGCATGGCAAGCTCGCCACCGTGCTGGCGGTACAGCCCCCTGGGCGATTCGGCGTGCTGAACATCGACGCAGCAGCGCGGGTGACATCGTTCGAGGAAAAGCCGAGCGACGAAATCGGTTGGATCAACGGTGGGTTTTTCGTGTTGGAACCGGGCGCGGTCGACTATGTGGAGGACGACGCGACATCCTGGGAGCGGGCACCCCTGGTCAATCTGGCGCGCGACGGTCAGTTGGCCGCCTACCATCACCACGGATTCTGGAGGCCGTGCGACACGCTTCGCGACAAGCGTGAGCTCGAGGCGCTATGGAGCAGTGGAAGCGCGCCGTGGCAGACGTGGTGAGTTGACGCCGGAAACGCTGGCTGCTCGATGCAGCCGGCGTCACATGAGTGCATCGACCTCGGCCTGAAAGGAGCGGATCAGGCCCCAGCGCTCGTAGAACTCATGAAACGCGCCACTGGCAGCGTCGCTGGCGGTCTGCCGAATCGCGGCGGCCAGATGGTCGCCGAATGGCTCCCAGCGAAACAGACCCGCTTGCGTGGTCCCGCGTTCTATGAGCGACTTGCGTACGTCGGAATCGCGGACCCGGTTTAAAGCGTCAATCAGCTCCCCCGTCGAATGCCCGGTGATGTGGATGGCAGCGTCGCCAGCAACTTCGGCCAGCGAGCCATGGGAGGTGCTGATCAGTGGACATTGGCAGCTCATGGCCTCGACCGCGGGAAGTCCGAAACCTTCGTAGAGTGACGGGTACACCAGCGCTTCCGCGCCCGCGTATGCCAACGCGAGCTCGCGGTCTTCAAGTTCGGCGCGGACGACCCTCGGACCTCCGGCACCGAATGATGGAAGATCCTTTTCTCCCCCTACGCACAGAATATCGAAGTCTGTGCTGGACATCTTCTCGACGGCGTCGAATAGCAATTTCCCATTTTTGTAGGGCTGCATTCGGGTACCGACGAGGATGAAATAGGGCCGATCGAGTTCCAATGACCTTCTGAACGCTGCAACGGCAGCGGGGTCTTGGGGTTTGAATACCGTGGTGTCGATGCCGCAATGGGCGACCGTTGCAAGCGCCGGGTCAATCTCGGGATAAAACTCCAGAAGGTCGCGCCGCGTATTGTTGGAAATGCACACATGCCTGCGGGCATGCGAGATGGCCACCTCCTTTTCTTGCCAGTCGCGCGGCGACAGGTCGAATCCCAAGCGCTCTGGGATCATGTCATAGACCAAAAGCACCGACGGCGTATGCAGTGGCGTGGTGTAGTACGTGGAGGCAAACACCTTCGCGCCGTAGTGACGGCACACCTCCTCGAGCAGCTTGGAGTCGTCAGCGGTGTATTTGGACTTGTACGCAGGGAATGGTACTACTTCAGCGCCAGAAAAGTTTCCCGTCTTGCCCCCCCGGTCCAGAAACACCACTGGCATTTCCAGTCTCTCGATCAGCAAGGGCAAGATGGTGCGCCATAGACGGGTGATGCCTGTTTGCGCCAGCTGAAAAAAGACGCCATCTACTACGAGTGTCATTTAATTCAGTCCTTTGGCCTGAGAGCGACGTGACGCTGAGGACCACTGTCGAAGAGCAAGTTGGGCGGCGGAGTATCGCCAGTGGACGGTGTCCTTCAATGCTTCGGGAATGTCGACATGCGCTCCCGTTATACGTGCGAGACGAGCTTCAAATTCTTCGTCAGAACCAAGCAGCGCCTCGGAGATCACCTGCGCCCCATGACGCAGGGTGATCTGTGCAGCCTCGTCAATGCCCCGCGTATCGGGTTGAGTCGAAAGACCCTCAGGATTGACATAATAAACCACGTGAGGATCATTCATTTTGAAGAAGCATTTTTTCTTCTCGACGCAACGCAGCCAGAAATCGTAGTCGCCGGCAGACCGGTATGAGGTGTCGAAGAGCCCGAGTTCATCATGCAAAGAACGCCGCCACATCGGTGCGTTGTGCGGAGAATTGGAGTGCATGAGATTATTGGCGGTGACAATGGGGACATCACTGATCATTCCGACAGCCGCCGATAAGTCGAATGGCGCGTGACCATCGAACGAATAGAAAAAGTCTTGATAGACAATGTCCACGAACGGAAATTTTTCGAAGATTTCCATTTGCCGCTCGAGCGAGTCGATTCTGCGCAGGTCATCGAGATTGGCATTCGTGAGGTAGCGTCCTCGCGCGAGTTGTACACCCAAGTTCCACGCTTCGTAGATGCCGATTCTCGACGCTGCCCTGTGATAAATGATGTTCGGGAACTGTCGGGCATAGGTCGCGATCGCGGCTTCCTCACCTTCTGGAGAATCTGCGTCGATCACGATGAGTTCACAATGTTTCGTGAAAATCGACTGCTGCGTTATATTTTTCAAAAACTGCTCTATGTAGGCTCCGCCCTTGTACAGGCTTGTGATAATCGATATCGCCAACTCATCAGGCGTCCCGAGCGCCAGACTCGGAAAGACGCGAGGCTGGAACTGAGGCGCGCTGCTTCGCAACGACTTCGCCGTCCCCTCCCAGACATTCGCATCGAAGAATTCGTTGTCCCTCCCCATCCGAGGCGCGAGACTCGGATCATTGTTGGGTTCGACCACCTGTGTGCCCAGTGCCTTGACGGCAAATCGGGAGAAAAGAGTCAGTGCGAGCTTGCTGCGATCGAGCGATTGCTGTCGCAACTGGTTCGACCAGTACGCAATTTCGAAAGCGATCGGACTGCGGTTCAGAAATGTCGCATACAAAAATTGTACATAGCGACCGTCGGCGACCTCGGGTACAAGGGCGGAACGGTTTCTAACGGCATCAGCTTCCGCCGAATTCAAGATCGTAAGAGCCACACTGACCGAGGTCATTCCGCCAGAGCTGACGGCCGAGCTCCAATTGGCTCGCTCTTCGGCGCTTGGCGTCCGCTCCAACGCCAACCGGTACAACTGCACCACCAATTCGTCCAGCTGCGGATCGCTTGCGGATGCCCTTGGTGAGGCTGCTTCTCGCAGCCCGTTAGGCGCAGTGGCGGTACTCCTTGTCGCCTGCCGAACTCTCAAAAGGGGAGACAACAGAACCCGAACCCACCGCTTCGCATGTTTCCACCCTAGCTCATTTGCCACGCTACTACCTCACGCAAGAAAGGAATCCAGATCGATCCAGCAGGGTGCCTATTGGGCATCGATGCTCACTAGTCCAATGCCCAAAGGCCTGGTATCTGCCGACGCGTTGTAAGTTGCTGGTGAGCGAACGGGCTTGGTCTCCAAGACAAGTTTTGCTGCACCGCCGTTCGCGCAATCATCGGCAGATAGCTCGAAGTCAGCCGTCGTTGCGTCGGCCGTTGTGGCCTTTCCTGACCATAGGATGCGGCCATTGCGGGTGCGAACTGACACCTCTGGTGCCGTTTCCCCACTCGGCATGTACGCTGCCAATTTCAGCCGCAACTTGAGTGGCTGGTGGGCCAAGGTCGATGTGGAGCAAGGGATGGCAACCGCCGCGCGTTCGCGGCGCGCCCACACGCCCCAACTCTCCGGGGTATGCCACCCTTCCCGAAGCAGCTTGGCACCGTAACTATCGCGGGCCATCGAGTAGTGGCTTCGAGCTTCAAGGTGTTGCTTGAACTTTTGCGCGTCGTAGCGGACATAGATTGGCGAATCGCGCCCTGTGGCCAACTCGTCGAGCAGAGGTGCGATTTTTTCTGCGTCCAACCCGCACTTGGGCGGGCTGATGATCTCAGCGCGCTCGCCAGGTATCACCAATGCCTTGTCGCAAGACGGGCCGACGACTGCCCGCAGGGCTGCAGTCTGTGACATTGCTCGTCCCGAGTACCGGGTCAGGTAAATCTCTATCGGCGGATCGTAGAGTCCGGGAAGATGCTCTTGCAGCCAAGCCGATGCCGGAGAAGGTTCAAGATAGGACTCTGGCTGATCCGGGCGGTAGCTTGCGGCGCTTGCCAAGGTGTAAAGCAATAGGGCTGATCCGCCGACGACCTGCAACAGACGCGTCGCCTGGCACCGCTTCACTCCAAGGTACAGGAGCGGGAAGAACAAAGGGATGTACCAAGTCGCATATCTGGCCAGCCCCGGCGTTGCGCCTGAGTTAAGGACCGTCGTGGAGGACTGAGCAAACAGATTGATGCCCAGGTACGCCACGGAAAAATACAAGGTCGTGCGAAGTGATCTCTCACCGCGTAGCAAATGTCGGCACCCGATCGCGCAGGCGCCCAAAATCAAGATGCCGAGCGGCCAATTTGGCAGCAGACCAACGTCGGGATCGACGAGCCACACCATGAATATCGAGCGGTCCGCGCTCATGTTGGCACCACCCGCAAACAGTTGAGGGGTAGGAACACCGTATCGGAACAGGTAGTAAAGAGGGTGCAGCGCAGCTATGCCCACGACGGCAATCGTTTGGCAGACCTCGTTCAGACTCAGGCCCTCCTTGCGCCACCGAGGTAGGGCAAACGCCAGCGCCACGATGGCTAGCAGCGCGAATGGCGGATTCTGCGTCGAAGCGAGGGCAAGAAACACTGCGGCTAGCGCGTAGGAGCGCTTGCCAATCAGCATGACGCTTGCGAGAACAAGCACGAATGTAAAAAATTCGGTGTGTACCTTGTTCGTGAACCACAAGATCGGCGAAGCCACGATCAATAGAAGCACAGCCGTCAAACCCAGCCAGCCGTAACTTCGCACCGCAATCAGAAGCAACATGAGAAGCAGCAGTGCATGCTGGGCCATGAATGCCATGTGCGGGTCGATGTCGACTCCAAGTGCTCCTAAAGTTCGGCCTACAAATGCAGAAATCCCGCTGTACAACCAAAAATGGTTGAAGTCTGCGCTGCCGCCCAGGCGGAGATTTGGAAAGAGGTCGCGCAGTTGGTCGGTGGGAATCAGGCCAGAGACAGCACCAGCGCTGGCGAATCTCGAATAAAGATCGAAAGAGGCTGCAGACATCCATGGATGTCCGAAACTTTTGAGTGCCAGATACAGCGCGTAGTACTCTGAGCCATCGCCAACCCGGTCTGCTGGTAGATCAGATACGTAGAAGAAAAATGCCGCTGCGAGCAGGCCGGCAACCACATAAGGTAGAGCGCGATGTCTCGTCGCCCTTCGGAGCTGATCGGCTGCCACTAAGTTCAATTTAATCTGTTCAGCAGCGAATCGGCCGCTTTCCGACCTTCACGGATCGCATAGTTGGTTCCCCGGTCTTCGGGATAAATCTGTGCCATGGTGTAGATCGAGCCGTTTTCGAACGGCGTCGCGGTCGCTGGAACATATTGCGAATAATTTTTCTCTGTGACCGGTTGTGCGTAGTCAGCCCTCCAAACGCGATACTCGAGAATCCAGTCCTTCCGCATTTTCGGGAACATTCTCTGCAGGTGGGGAAAAGCGAAATCCAGATACTGTTCGTCGCTGAATGCCCATACCGGATCATCGACGGCCAGATATCGCGAGAGAAACGCGATATGCGTCCCTGCGTAGTTGTCGGGCAAGTCAAAGTTGGTATGTTCGATAACTCCGACGAAGGGGAAGCCTGGGTCGTTAACGTTCGTCCAGTAGGTGTCGGACAGGCTCTTGTTCAGCCGAAGCACCAAGCACATGTTCCCGAGGTATTTCACACGTTCGAGACTGTTGACCCAGGCGTCGTGGCCTGAGCCGGCGAACAACTTGGCAATGATCGGGAACGAGGGTGTGAAGAGGTACTCGCGCCCAACCACCGGCCCGGCAGAGGTCTGTAACGCGGAAATGCGGCCACCAGCAGTCGATACCCCGCTGGCCGTTGTGTTGAGCATGACGCGGCCGCCAAGCTCTTCCACAGCCCGCGTGAGCGCATCCGCCAGCCTGCCGAATCCACCCTTGAAATAGGCGAGCTCCTCGCCGCCCTTCTTGTCGCGCGTGCTGCCTCGCAGCACCAGCTTTTTCCAGAACCAAACCGCATTGACCGCTTCAGCGAACACCGAGAACTTGGCCTCGATCAAGGGTTCCCAGACGATGCGATAAACATTCTTGCCGCAGAGCGGTTCGAGCCACTCTCGGATGCTGAGATGTTCGATGGTTCGCCAGTCCTTGACGCGGCGAACCTGGAGCACCAAGAGGCCGAGGCGGATGCGGTCGATCAGCGGCAGGGCAGTGAACCGAAGCAGGTCGAGGGGAGTCGAGAGCTTCCACATGCGGCCATTGAAGAACATTCCGGTTCGCGAGGGCAGCGTGATGACGTCTCCCTCCATCCCCAGTTCTTTCACCAGCTCGGGCACATAGCGATCGTTGTTGAACCAGTGGTGGTAGAACTTCTCCAGTCGAATCCCGTCGTTGAACTCGAAAGTGCCTGCAAGACCGCCCGGGGCGCTGTCGCCCTCGACAACGCAAACTTTGCGGCCAGCCTTTGCAAGGCAATAAGCTGCCGTGAGGCCGGTGAAGCCTCCGCCAACGATTACAACGTCGTACTCTGTCATGAAAGTGATTCGTTTCGGTTAGTGGGGCTGCGGTGTGTGTGCCGTGCGGGCCCCGCGCAACAGTCCGGGTGAAATTGCGAGGCACAGGGCGCCGGCAAGCGTCGTGGGCAACCAGAGGCTCAAATGGGCGATCAGCGCAAAGCTGGCGCCTTGTTCTGTTGTGCCCCCTACGAGGGTCATGCCGGCGAAGGCTGCGAGGTGAAAGGGGCCGATGTAGCCCGGGGACGACGGAACCAGCGTGGCCAAGGTCGCCAGCGCCATGATGATGAGGCCGGCCAGGAACGTCGCCTTCAGGCCAAAGCCAAGAAGAAGGCAATAGAACAAAGTGGCCTCGCCGAGCCAAATTGCGAGCGAGAGCAACCCTGCTGTCCAAAGTAGCGACGGCTTCGACATGGCACCGAAGCCTTCGAGAAGCTGTCTGAGGTTTCTTGCCAGTGCGCCCTCAAAGCGCTCCAGCCGGGACGCCAGAGCGCCACTGGTCAGCAAGATCAATCCCAGGCACAGCGGCGCGACAATGCCCAACGCCAGTACAGTTTGCCGGACCCAGGCGTGCAACTGCAGATCGGGACTAGCCCACAAGCCGATGCCCATCAAAAGCACGATGGTCACCAGGTCCAGCAGACGCTCCATTACCAGGCTGGCGAAGGATAGTGCGCGAGTGATCCCCAGTGACGAGGGGAACACGAATGCCCGCACAGCGTCGCCAAGGCGCAGGGGAAGCACGTTGTTCAGCGCGATCGAACCCAAGAACGGCGCGACGCATTTTGCAGAATCGACGGTCCCTCCTGCGGACCTGAGCATCAGCGCCCAACGCACGATGCGCAGCCAGTAATCGACGCTGAGCGCGATGAGGCCTACCACCAGAAACGTCCAGTTGAAGCCCAGCACCGCACGCCTCAACTCGGCGGGGTCGATACGGTGGACGATGTAGCCTACACAGATTGCGGAAACGGCAAGGCCGATGGCCACGGAAAGCCATTTGCCCCGGCTCTTCTTCTTCTCGTGCTGAGTCATAGCCTGATTTCGTTCGTATCGAAGTTCAGGGCGTTCTCGACGATCGCCACGGGCTCGCCGCGCAACATCAAGTACACCCGCAGCAGGTACTCCCCCACGATCCCGAGGAGCAGTGACTGCAAGCCGATTCCGAACAACACCAGGATATGGATGCTGGCCAGGCCGCGCGGGAGGTCTGGCTGCAAGAGTCGCAGGGCGATGTAATACAGCGCGCCAAGTACGCTGAGCAGGATCATGGCGATGCCCGCAGCGGACGCAAGGCGCAGGGGCACGGTGGAGTGATTGAAAACTGCCGTCAAGCCCAGCTTGATCAGCCGAGCGACGCCAAACTTGCTGTCACCGGCGACACGCGCGCTGCGCTCGTACTCGATGCCAACTTGCCTGAAGCCGAGGTCTGCGATCATTCCTCGCAGGTAGGGATTGGGCGTCCGGATCTTGAGCAGCGCAGTCACCACCCGTCGATCGACCAGTCGAAAGTCTCCGACATCTCGTGGAATCGAGTGATCGCTCAGGCGATCGATCGCCCAATAGCCGACCCGCCTGAATGCGTTGAGAAGTGGGCCTTCCTGGCGTTTCTTCCGGACACCGTAGACGACGTGGTAGCCGGCTTGCCAACGCTCGAAAAACTGCTCGAGCAATTCTGGAGGGTCCTGAAGATCGGCATCGATCTGCATGATCGCGTCGCCGCGCGCGTGCATGTAGTTGGCCAGGATCGATCGTTGGAACCCGAAGTTCTTCGAGAAGCGAATGGCCTTCACGCGCGTATCCGCAGCCGCTAGCTGTCCCAGCCGCGCCCAGGTCGCGTCCTCGGAGTGATTGTCTGTAAAGACGAACTCGAGGTCGCACCGGTCGGCCATCCGCTCCGCCAGCGCGACCAGACGGCCATACAGCGCGTCCAGATTGTCCTGCTCGTTGAGGACCGGAATGGCGAGGGAGACCAATGGCTTGTCGCCAGGTGCTCCAGATGCTTGAGTCAGTGTCATGGTAGACGGCGCGACCCGCGTCCCGCCTTGAAAGATCGCACGCTACCTTGCGTCATGCGGCACGTGCGCCACTGCGGAGATCGCGCGCGATCGGCTGTTGGCCAGCAACATTCCGGCCCGGCCGCACACACTGTGCGCCCGGGGTCCGGGTGCCAGCCTAGAACGAATGGCCTTCGCGGTTGCGGCGGAGGTCGGCCTCGACCATCATTCCGCAAAGCTGTTCCAGGGTGGTCTTCGGTTCCCAGCCCAGCTTTTCCTTGGCCCGTGCCGGGTTCCCGATGAGCAGATCGACCTCGGCCGGACGATAGAACTTGGGATTGACCTTGACGAGCGTCTTGCCGCTCTTCACGTCGATGCCCACCTCCTGCTGTTCGGCGCCCTCGAAACGCAGCTCATACCCTGCAGCCTTGAATGCCATGTCGACGAACTGACGCACCGTCTCCGTGCGGTTGGTCGCCAGCACGTAGCTGTCGGGCTCCGCAGCCTGGAGCATGAGCCACATGCCCTCGACATACTCCTTGGCAAAGCCCCAATCGCGCTTGGCGTCCAGATTGCCGAGTTCAAGGGCTTCGAGCTTGCCGAGCTTGATCTTCGCGACGCTGTCCGTGATCTTGCGCGTGACGAACTCGCGTCCTCGCAGCGGGCTCTCGTGGTTGAAGAGGATGCCGCTGCAGCCGAAGATGTCGTAGCTCTCGCGGTAGTTGATCGTCATCCAGTGCGCGAACAGCTTGGCGACGCCGTACGGGCTGCGCGGGTAGAAGGGCGTGTCCTCCACTTGAGGGATGGCTTGCACCTTGCCGAACATCTCGGAGGTGGATGCCTGATAGAAGCGGATCTTCGGATTCGTGAGGCGAATCGCCTCGAGCAGGTGCAGTGCACCCATGCCGGTGATCTGGGCCGTTGCGTCGGGCTGGTTGAAGCTGACACCCACGAAGCTCTGCGCTGCCAGGTTGTAGACCTCGTCGGGCTGGGTTTGCTTCATCAGGGTCAGCGAACTGCCCAGGTCGGTCAGGTCGTACTCCACAAGATGGAGGTCGGGGTTGTTCTGGATGCCCAATTCCTCGATGCGCCAGAAGTTCACCGAGCTGGTACGGCGATACGTGCCATACACAACGTAACCTTTTTCCAGCAGCAGTTCGGCGAGATACGCACCATCCTGCCCGGTGATGCCTGTCACCACAGCGTGTTTCTTCATTCGTTTTCCTCGTGAATTCGTTTGAGAGCCGGACGAATCCAGCGGAAGGGCCTTGCCCGGCAGAGGGCGTGATTTTGCCGCAAAGAGGGAGGGCCTCCCACGCGGCCTCTGCTGGCAGCTGGCGCCATGGCGGCCCCTAGAATGGTTGCTGTGACGATGGTCCTGTGCGCCGCGTACATGTGTCGCTCACTGCCGCCACCATAGATGTCTCAGCAGCCCCCACTTCCCGCAGCCTTTGCCAGCCGGTTCGTTTCGTACGCCCAGAACTGGGAAGACGTCATGCTCTGGCGCGCTCTGCGCCATGTTTCTCCCGGGTTCTACATCGACGTTGGAGCGCAGTCTCCTGACACGGATTCGGTGACCAGGGCCTTCAGCCAGAGTGGGTGGAGGGGCATCAATGTCGAGCCCCATCCTGTCTATCTGGAGCAGTTGAAAGAACGACGACCCGAGGACATCAACCTGGGAGTCGCCGTCGGAGTTGTTGCGGGCCGCCTGAGCATGAGCCTGGTCGATGGCACCGGGCTCTCGACCGCGGATGCCCAACTGATGCAGCAACATGCGGCCGCCGGTTACACGCTTCGCCAGCACGAGGTGGATGTCCTGACCCTGGCGGAGATCTGGCGCCGGCACGTACCGGAAGGCCAGCCCGTTCATTTCCTCAAGGTCGATGTCGAGGGCCTTGAGAAGGCGGTGCTGGAAGGCGCCGATTGGGTCCAGCAGCGGCCCTGGATCGTGGTCGTCGAGGCGATGCTTCCGAACGAGCAGGTCGAGTGTCACGAGCAATGGGAACCGCTACTCCTCGATGCGCGTTACGAATTCGTCTACGCGGACGGATTGAACCGTTTTTATGTGGCCGAAGAACACCCAGAACTGGCGGGCGCGTTCCGGTACCCGCCGAACGTATTCGACAACCATGTGAGCGTGGCGCTCAGCGAGTACGAGATCCGATGCGACGCGCAAGCCGAGGCGTTGCAGCGCCTGAGTGAGCAGCATGTGCACATGGATGCCCAGTTGGACTCGCTCGGCCGCAGCCTGGGCGAGGCACACGGCAGGATCGAAGTGACCGAGGCGTCAGCAATTCGGGCTCGTGAGCGTGCCATGGCGCTGCAAGACCAATTGGAGCTGGAGCGTGCCACCTTGAATCGGTCCATCCAGGAGCGTGACCAACTGCTTGCCGAGTCGCGCCGCAGGGTCACGGCGGTCGAGGAAGAGCGGGCGGCCCTCTTGCAGTCTCCGTGGTGGCGTGTCACAGGCCCCTTCCGCCGCCTGGGCGGGGCGCTGCCTGCGCCTGTGCGTCGCGGTGTGCGCAGTGCGGCCTACTGGGTCAGGACCCCGCACAAGATTCCTTCGCGTCTGGCGGCCATCGGCGCGGCACGGGCAGCGCAGCGGCGCAATGCGGCGCGTCCGCCCCTGAACCTTTACCCGGCCGAGGCGCCGGGTCGCCCTGCCGAGCCCCCGGTGCCCGAACCCGTTGCTGCTGTGCGCGACCGTGCCTCCGCCATTCAATGGTGCGTCGACGTGCTGAGGGGTCATCCCGAAGTGCGGCAGCGTTTTCCACAAGCTCTGTCGAACCCTGAACTCGGATTCGCGCAGTGGGTGCGGGGTGAGGGCGGCGTGCAGTTTCGCCTCGATGGCGAAGCACGCGCGCAGGTGCTGGATGCTCTAGGCGCCAGGCCGGCCGAGCGTGTTCGGACCTACCTGCAGTCGCGCCCCGACGTGTTGGCCTCGTTCCCGCTGGGCCTTCAGGTGGCGGGACAAGATGCCATCTATCGCTGGTTTGCCAATTTCGGCTGTGCTGAAAGTGGGCTCACGGTGGGTGAGGTGCTTTGGGCACTGATGCTCGAACGCGAAGAAGCGATGGATACGCGCGGAGAACAAACTCGATGACAGGGAACGCCAAGGCACGTGTTGCGTTGGACACCTACGTGCTGGCGCAAGGCATCAAGACCGGCGTGTACAGGGTCTGTGACGAGCTGTTCCCCAGGCTCATGAAGTCGCCTCGCATCAGCAGTTGCCTGTACTTCCGGGAGGGCACCGCCCAGCACGAATTGACCTTGCGCCAGAAGATGCCCCGCCCGCTCTGCAAAGCAGCCGGCGAGGCGCCGGGTGACGGCGTCGACATCGTGCTGTCCCCTTTCGGCGTAGCGCCGCCCGAATGGCTGGCCGACCCGCGCTTGCTGCGGGCGCACATCATCTACGACCTGATCGCTATCCACCATCCCGAATACTTCACCGAAGCAGGAGCTGCCGAAGTCAAGAGGATCATGGATTCGCTCGAGCGCGACATGATCGTCTTCGCCATTTCGGAGTGCACGAAGCGCGACCTGCTGGCTTACCGGCCTGATCTGGAGCCCGATCGGATCGTGGTCATTCCCCTGGCCGCCGGCGAGAGTTTTCGGCCCGTTTCCGAAGAAGGTGCAGGCATTTCCGTACGAGAGAAGTACGGCATACCCCCGGATGTCCCTTACCTGCTGAGCCTTGCCACCCTCGAAGTGCGCAAGAACATGGATGTGATCGTGCGCGCTTTTGCGCTGCACTTGGAAGCGCATCCGGACAGCGACCTTCATCTCGTGCTTGCCGGCATGTCTGGCTGGAAGCTCGACGGCCTTCGCAGCGCCCTGGCTTCGGTCCGCCGGTGGCGGCATCGGATCATCCTGACCGGTTTCGTCGAGGATCAGGATCTCTCCGCGCTTTACAGCCAGTCGCTTGCCTTTTGCTATCTCTCGAGGTATGAGGGCTTCGGCTTGCCGCCGTTGGAAGCCATGGCATGCGGCGTACCCGTGATCTGTGCTGACAACTCGTCCTTGCCGGAAGTCGTTGGAAACGCGGGCATGCTGGTGGGCGCGAACGATGCATCAGGTGTTGCCGCGGCGATCGAGCAGCTCAAGAACTCTCCGGCATTGCGGCAGGATTTGTCACGCGCCGGGCTGCTGCGGGCTCAGGCCTTTTCCTGGGAATGCTGCGCGGAGTTAATAATTGATACTTTGGTACTAGAATTCGAGCGACGCGCGTCCGTCTGATTCGCCGTGTCCAAGAGGAAATCACATTCATGAGCAAGGTATTCGTAGCGGGCCATCGCGGTCTGGTGGGCTCGGCCACCCTGAAGGCATTGGGTTCGCAAGCCGACGTGGTGCCGATCGTCCGAACGCATTCGGAATTGGATCTGGCGGATCGCCAGGCCACGCTTGCGTTCTTCGAGCAGGAGCGACCCGATCAGGTCGTGATGTGCGCCGCGAAGGTCGGCGGCATCTTGGCCAACGCGAGCCTGCCGGTGGATTTTCTGCACGACAACCTGGCCATCCAACTGAGCGTCTTCGAGGCGGCGCATGCGGTCGGCGTCAAGCGCATGATCTTTCTGGGCTCTTCGTGCATCTACCCGCGGGACTGCCCGCAGCCGATCAAGGAAGACTATCTGCTCACCGGCCCCCTGGAGGCGACCAATCGTCCCTATGCCCTGGCAAAGATCGCGGGGGTCGAGGCGTGCTGGTCATACAACCGCCAGTTCGGGACGCAGTATCTGGCGCTGATGCCCACCAACATGTACGGGCCCGGCGACAACTACCACCCGGAGCACTCTCATGTGATGCCTGCGCTGCTGCGGCGCTTCCACGAAGCCAAGGCGCGTGGCGACGAGTCGGTCGTGGTGTGGGGTTCGGGGCGCCCGCGCCGCGAGTTCATGTACTCCTCCGACCTGGGCGAGGCGATCGCATTCCTGCTGGCGCTGCCCGACGACCGCTTTGCCCAGTTGATCCGGCCTGAGATGGCGCCGCTCATCAACGTGGGTGTGGGCGAGGACATCACGATCGGCGAACTGGCGGAACTCGTGAAGAAGACCGTGGGATATGGCGGCCGTCTCGAGTTCGATGCCAGCAAGCCCGACGGTACGCCCCGCAAGCTGATGGATGTGTCGCGTCTTCACGCTCTGGGTTGGCGCGCCCGCACACAGCTCGAAGGAGGGCTGCGCAACGCCTACGAGGACTTTCTGCGTCACTACGCACCCAGCGCGGCCTAAAGCGGACGGCCGGGAGCGCTAGCCCAGGTTGTTCAGGCGCTCTCGGTAGGTCTCGACCAGCGCTGTCGAGCAGAAGTAGTCCATCACGCGCCGTTGGGCAACCCGGGCCTTGGCGAGAGCGCGCGGGCGATCTGCATGAACGTCCATCAGATGCTGCGCCAGTGATTCGACCTCCGGGTCGGCCCAGACGTAGCCGGCCGGGTAGGGCACATAGTCGCTCGGCAATTCGACCAGCCGGAAGTCGATCGGATAGGCCGCATCGTCCGTCACGAAATCCTCGACGCCGCCGAAGGGCGTAGAAATCACTGGAACGCCCACGGCCATGGCCTCGACGACGGTCAGGCCGAGGCCTTCGGAGCGATGCGGCGAAACATAGGCCGTCGCCGATGCGATGAGCGCATGCAGTTCGGCATCTGGCATCAGTCGATCGATGATGCGAATGCGAGGATCGTTGGCTGCAGCACGGTAGAGGCGATCGACCTCCTCCACCTTTCGGTTCGGGTACGTGACCTTGAAGGTAAGCCGGACCGGCGCGCTCGCGTCGGGAAACGCGCGTTGGAAGGCCTCGAGCAGCGCTCCGGGATTCTTGCGTTCCAGGATGCTGTTGGCGTCGAAGCAATAGACGAAGTGGGAGCCCGCAGCCGCATCGCCTGCCGCGGGTTCCAACGCGCCCAGATAGGCGAGGTACGGCGCTACCAGATGCACCGGCTTGGAAGTGCTCTGTCGCAAGGCCTGGGCGATGAATGGGGTGGGTGCCCAGAACTCGTGAAAGTACTTCATCGCGACCTGCCACTCGGGCCGCAACGTTGGCAACTCCCAGTACCAGATGGCGATGTTGTAGCGCCCCCGCAGAAACTCATCGCCCTGTTCCTTGATCATGACGGGCAGCGTGTCGCCGTTCATATGGACCAGGTTGATTCGCGCATCGGGCAGATAGGGCGCGAACGCCGACCCGCCATCGATGCTCTTCTGGATGGCGAACTCCTTTTGCTGCGCGCGGCATCCGACGTTTCGAATGCCCGCACGATGAACGCCGTCGAGGTAGCCGCGCACGCTGACGCCGAGGCCGGAAACCCGGTCCAAAGGCCCGATCAGGTTCATGCCCGCCCGCGGTTCGAGCGGGCCGTCAGGACGCTCCACCGTCTGCGGCCGCTCGACCCGGACCCGTTCTGTGGATTCGAGCCTTGCGCGGTGGTTGGCCGCCAGGCCGCCCGCTTTGCCCAGATGAAGGAAGTGCGTGAGCGGATGGTCGACGAAGCGCTGCAGCGCAGGATTGGAGATCAGATACCTCGCGGCCGAGAACGCGCCGGACGCATGCAGCCCCAAAGCTTCGCCCATGACGGCGTAGTGATAGAGCGCACAAACCGACTTCAACTTCGATCGACTGAAGCGACTCCGATAGAGGGCCGGATCGAAGTACGCGTTCGGACGTCGCCCCTCGGCGTCGCCCAGGTTGACATAGTGCGCCAGCGGTTCGAACCCCGCATCGCGGATGTCGGGGTAACTGGAAAGGTACCAATCCTCGTCGAACAGGCCCAGCTCGGCGATGCAAAGCGCCTGACGCGCCGGACTGTGCTGGGCACTCGCGCTCATGATGGCGTCCCAATCCAGGCCGATGCGCTGCGCGAGTTGCTGCGCTCGCACGCGCAGCGCTGCCAGAAGATCGTCATATGCGCCTTGCGACACCGCCCGACTTCCTTCGTCGCTGCGATCGATGGACTCGACAGACACATTCATTCCAGTGGCACCAGTGGCTCCGCAGCCGACCGGCTTTGAAAATTCTTGTTGAAATAGGGATCGCGTCGGACCGCGGACGACCAACGGCTGAGGAACAGGTCGCGCTCGGGCGAACTGTCGTGCTTCCTGCGGAGGCTGGAGTTGTGGAAGTGGTATAGCGTCGCCGCCGGGGTGTAGACGACGCGATAGCCCCGGGCTTCGCACTTGAGACAAAAGTCCACGTCGTTGTAGTCGGTGCGTAGCGCGGGGTCGAAACCGCCGACTTCGTCGAACACCTCTTTGCGGTAGGCCATGACCGCCCCGGTCACGCCGCTCCAGTTGCGGTCGATCGACGCCATGCCCGCATACTCGCTGCCGTCGGCGGGCGCAGCGTGAAACACATGGCCAACGGCTCCTCCGTGGCCCAGGGCGATGCCTGCATGCTGGAGCGTGCCATCCCCGAACAGCAGGCGGCAACCAGCCACCCCCACCTCGCGCCTCGCAGCTTGCCCACTCAGTTCCTGGATCCAATCCGGCGAAATGACTTCGAGGTCATCGTTGAGCAGCAACGCGATGCCTGACTCCACGAGCGAAGTCGCAAAATTCGCCTTGTATGCGAACGAGAACGGCGTCCGGGGTGGGCAGGTACAAGCACTGTGACCGTGTTGATCGAGCAGGGCACGCAGTTCCTCGTCCACGACCCCATCGTCGACCACGATGATGCGGTAGTCGCGAGCGGTCGACTTCTCGATGATGGAGCGCACGAAGTGTGTGGCAAGGGTCACCTCGCCGAGCCCGGGAAGCTCACGTTTCTGCATGCCGCTGAGAATCAGCAGCGTGACAGGCATCGCAGGCGCAGGCCATCTCACATGCAGGCTGCCGGGCACTGCGCCGGGTTCGACGCGCGCCTCTGCAATCTCCTGCTTTGCAAAGAGTTCGAGGACGCGGCTGGCGTCGGCAAGCGCGTCTTCCGAAAAGAAGCCCCCTGGCCGTGGCGCATCGGTGGCGCGCACGTACATGATGTCGTCGACGTGCGCCACGGTACGCGCATGCGCCGCTGCGTGGAGCAGCAACGCGTATTCCGCTGCCTGCGCGTGGAGCCCGACGGGCGGCGCAACGTTCAGCAGGAGGGCTTTGCGGATGGCGACGAATCGGCCCAGCATGTTGACGGCCTGCTGGTATTCGGGCGACCAATCAGGTTTATAGAACGGCGCGCCTACCTTCTCGTCCGCCACGAGATGGGCCTCGTCGGTATAGACAAGGTCCGCTTCGCTTCGGCTTCGCGCCTGCTCGCCGATACGTTTCACCAAGTCGTCATCCAGCACGTCGCCAGCGGAGACCAGCCCGATGAACACCGTCGTCGCTTGCAAGCAGGCGGCAAGCAGGTCCTCGGTCTCGATGACGAATCGCCGCTTTCGCACCTGACGGCGGACGCGCCAGTCGATGTCGAGCCATTGCGCGACCTGGCCATCCTCGACGCTGTCGCAGCACAGCAGAGCCTCCCACCCGGGATCGGTCTGTCGGAGGATCGACTGCATCGTGCGCTCGAGCCCGGCGGGATCATGTCCGTGGGTCGAAACGACGAAACACACGGTCGTCGTGCTCTGCCGCATTTGGCCGAGTTCGAAGACCGGCTCCAAGACCGCCTGGCGCGACGTCGCGGGATTGCCCAGTGCCGCCAGATCGATATCGTCAGGCCGTTCCAGCGTCAGAAGGTCTGGGTCGGCCAATTTCGGGTGCAGGTTGCTTGGCTTGGCCGGCAGCGAAGGTGCCCAGGCCGTGCTGAATTGCGACAGGCTACTGGTGTGTCGCGTGGCTGTCTGTAAGCGAGCCAGCAGGCTAGGTGCGAGCCTGGCTAAGACTCCCCGGGCCAGGCGCTTGAGCGTCTGTCGATTCCGCAGGAGGGTGCCGGCGCGAGCGAGAAGCGACCGGACGGGACTATGGCTGGCCATGAGGGTGGCTGGCTTTCTTCGACCTGGTGGAAATCAAACTTCGGTCAGTCGGCCATGCTCGAGGCGCACGACGCGATTGCACTCCTTGGCAATGAGCTCGGGCGAATGGGAGGCGAGGATCAGGATGCCCGAGCCCGAGACCATCTCCTGCATTCGCTGTTCGGCTTTCTCGGTGAACTCGGCGTCTCCCACGGAAAGCCATTCGTCCATCAACAGGATGTCTGCCTTCACGCTCGTCGAGATCGAGAACGCGAGTCGCATCATCATCCCGGTGGAATAGGTTCGTACGGGCATGTTGAGATAGTCGCCGAGACCGCTGAACTCGGCGATGGAGGGCGTGAGGTTGTCAACCTGCTTCTTGCTCAGTCCCATCACGAGGCCGCGCAGCATGATGTTTTCGTAGCCTGACGCGTCCGCTTCCATCCCCAACGAGGGATCGATGAGGCTGGCCACCGTGCCCTGCCGCACGAACTCCCCCGCACTGGGCTCGTAGATGCCGGCGAGCGTTCGCAGCAGCGTCGACTTTCCAGCACCGTTGTGGCCTATGAGGCCGAGTCGGTCGCCGCTGCGCAACTCAAGGTTAATGCCACTGAGGGCTTGAACCACCGCAACACCGGTCTCCTTGCCGAACCGGCCCCCGGTCACCGAGGCGGCCAGCGTCTTCTTGAACGACGCAGCACCTGCCCCGTAGATAGGAAAGTTGACCGAAACGTCTTTGAGAGAGATTGAAACCATGGCTAGAGCCAGTAGACGACGCGGCGGCGGTACTTGGTGAAGAGGGCGCAGGCCACCAGGACGCTCACTGCGGTCCAACCGAGGATGCCGTGCCAGTTGTGCATGTCGGCGACACCACCCATCAGCGGCGTGCGCAGCAGATCGAGCATCTGTGCAAAGGGATTCCACAGGATGTACTTGGCGCGGTCTGGCAGGCTCTCCGGCAGCCAGAATACAGGCGTCAGGAACATCAGCATCTGCATCACGCTGGTCACGATCTGCGTGATGTCACGGAAGCGGGTGCAGAGCAGGCCCAACGCGAGCCCGATGGCGTGCGCGTTGACCAGCATCAGCAAAAAGGCGGGCAGCACCAGCCAGGAGCTGGCATGCAACTCGATGCCTGCCCACCAGGCAACGGGAATGTAGAGGACGAATTGATGCGCGAAGACGATGATGTTGCGTGACATGCTCCGCCACACGAACAGGCTGATGGGAAAGTAGCCTTGCTTGAGGTAGTTGGCGGAGTTGATGAACGCATTGCACGAGTCCGTCACCATCGTGGAGAAGAAGCTCCAGAAAATGATCCCCAGTGCAAGGTGAGGAAAGAACTTCGACAGCTCGGTCCCGAACAGCGAGCTGTACAGGGGGCCCATGCCACCGATCATCGCGCCCATGCTGAGCGTCAGCCAGATGGGCCCCAGCATCGACCTGCGATAGCGCAGCACGATGTCGAACCAGGCCAGCGTCCACCAGATGTCGGTGCGGCGGGTGCCCTCCCACCAGTCTGCCCATGCACTGCGATGGAGATTGGAATGTGCCTTGATCATGCGCGGCCGTAGGTGTCTGCCAGGCGCACGATGTCGTCCTCGCCGAGGTAGCCGCCACATTGCACCTCGATCAGGACGAGCTCGTCCGAACCGATGTTGGTGAGCCGGTGCCTCTCCTTGAGCGGGATGTACCGGTACTGGCCGGGGAGCGTTTCGTATTCGGAGTCTCCGACCTGGACAAGCGCCTTGCCGCGAACGACGACCCAGTGCTCCGCGCGCTGGTGGTGGTATTGAAGCGACAGTGCCTGGCCGGGCTTGACGGTGATCCGCTTGACCTTGTAACCGTCCTCTTCCTTGAGCGATGCGTAGGTGCCCCAGGGCCGATGCACGGTGGCAGGCAACTGCACGGACTCGTGCTGGCGATGCTTGAGCGCCTCCACGATTTTCTTCACGTCCTGGGCGCTGTTCTTGTGCGCCACGAGCAGCGCATCCGGCGTATCGACGATCACGAGGTCGTGTACGCCCAGGGTGGCGACCAGCTTGGGGCCATGGCTTTCGACCTGAACGTGCGTGTTGGTGGTGTCGACGGCCACCACCTCGTCCTCGAAGGTGTTCCCGCTCGCGTCGGCAGTCAGAGTCCTCGCCACGGAGGGCCATGACCCCACATCGGTCCAGCCGAACTTGGCCGGGACCACATGCACGTTGTCGGCACGCTCCATCACGGCATAGTCGATGCTGATATCGGGCTGCAGGCCGAAAGCGTGCGCATCGAAGCTCACGCCGTCGGCATTGGCGTTCGACGTGCTCAGCGCATGGCGGGCGGCGCTCAGCACCTCCGGGGCATGGGCCTCCAACGCCGAGATCATCGCGTCGGCCGTGAAGGCGAACATGCCGCTGTTCCAGTAGTAGCGCCCCGTCGCCAGATACTGCATGGCATCCTCGATCCGTGGCTTCTCCACGAAGCGCTTGGCCTTCTGCGGGGCACGATCGACGTGATCCACCTCGATGTAGCCAAAGCCGGTGTCCGGCGCAGTAGGCTGGATACCGAACACGACAAGCGCGCCCTGGCGGGCCAGGCGCAGCGCGTCGCTGGCGCTGGCGACGAAGGCCGGCACGTCAGGGACGAGATGGTCCGCGGAGAGAACCAGCATCAGCGCATCGCCGCCGAACTGCGCCGCACACTGGAGCGCCGCCAAGGCAATGGCGGGCGCGGTGTTTCGGCCCTTGGGCTCCAGCAGGAACGTGGTGGACGGCGGGTCGCTCATGCCACTCAGGACGTCCTTGGTCAGGAACAGATGATCCTTGTTCGTGACGATCATCAGATCAGCCGTCCCGCAGGCTTGGCCGCGCTCGATCGCCTGCTGGAGCAGGGTCGATTCGCCGAGTCTCATGAAAGGCTTTGGGAGTGCCTGACGTGACACGGGCCACAGGCGCGAGCCGTTGCCCCCTGAAAGCACTACCGAAACCAATTTCATATCGTCAAGTTCAAACCCAATCCTCTCGATTTTACCCGGCTCGAAGTGAGCCGCCGCGCCGCGGGAGACGGCGTGGGAATGCATCGATAATTTGGCGCGCCGTTCGGAAGAGTTCGTCCTTCGGCCCCAGCATGCCGCCCAGCGACGATTCCTCCCACCTCGCCCATCTCAAGTACCGCCCCGACATCGACGGCCTGCGCGCCATCGCGGTGCTGGCCGTGGTGCTCTACCACGCCTCTCCCAAGTGGCTTCGCGGCGGCTTCGTTGGCGTCGACATCTTCTTCGTCATCTCGGGCTACCTGATCTCGACGATCATCTTCGGCAGCCTGGGGGGGCGCGGCTTCAGCTACGCGGAGTTCTATGCGCGCCGCATCCGGCGCATCTTCCCGTCGCTGGTGCTGGTGCTGGCGGCCACGCTCGGCTTCGGCTGGTACGTGCTGCTGTCGGACGAGTTCCGCCAGCTGGGGCGCCACATTCTCGGCAGCGCGGGCTTCGTGCAGAACCTGGTGTTGCTGCGCGAGGCGGGTTATTTCGACACGGCGGCCGAAAGCAAGCCGTTGCTGCACCTGTGGTCCCTTGCGGTCGAGGAGCAGTTCTACATCTTCTGGCCCATGCTGCTGGGGCTGGCCTGGGCGCGCAGCGGCCGCAGCGTGCTGACGTGGATGGCGGTGGCGGTCGGCCTCTCTTTCGCGCTGAACATCGGCCTGGTCTACCGATATCCCGATGCCGCCTTCTACCTGCCGCTCACGCGGGTGTGGGAGCTTGCGGCCGGAGCCATCCTGGCCTATCTGGGCCTGCGCCGGCAGCCGCACCATTCGGGCCGCAGCCGCGAATGGCAGAGTGGGGCGGGCCTGGCGCTGATCCTCCTCGGCCTGTTGGTGATCCACCGTGGCAAGGCCTTCCCGGGCTTCTGGGCCGTGCTGCCCGTGCTGGGCGCGTGCCTGTGCATCGCTGCCGGCCCCGGCGCCTGGCTCAACCGGCATGTGCTGGGCTCGCGCCTGTTCGTCTGGTTCGGGCTCATCAGCTACCCGCTGTATCTCTGGCACTGGCCATTGCTGGCCTACGCCCGTGTGCTGGAGGGTGGTATCGATCCACCGCGTGCCATTCGTTTCGGCGCCGTCGTCGTGTCGGTGCTGTTGGCCTGGTTGAGCTACCGCTTCGTCGAGCGGCCGCTGCGGCGGCGCGAGGGGTCCGGCGTCGTGGTCGGCCTGAGCATCGCGATGGTCGCGCTGGCCCTGGTCGGCGGCGCGGCGGCCTCGCGCCATCTGGCGCCGCGCAACGATGCGCCGGGCCTGCAGGGCATCGTGTCGGCGGGCAGCGACTGGGCCTATCCGGACGGGTTGCAGCCGTTCCAGGTCGACAGCCAGACGCTCTACCGCATTGGCAACGGTCCGGGCCAGGTCCTGCTCGTGGGCGACAGCCACGTGGAGCAGTACGGCCCGCGCGCCGTCGAACTGGCCAAGGAGCGCGGCGACGACGTTCGACCGCTGGTCTTCGCCACCCGCGGCGCCTGCCCGCCGATCTCGAATGTGCTCGAAGACCGCGACCCGATCTGCGGCGAGCGCTTCGACATCGTGCGCCGCTATGTGCTGGCGACGCCCGAGATCACCGCGGTCGTCGTCGGCGGCTGCTGGACCTGCTACTTCGACATCGGCGATGCGCCGGCGCAGCCGCAGGCCAGTGCGCCGCCGCCGCCGGACCGCTACTACTACCTCGATCGACAGAACGGCACCCGCCACTACCTGCGGGGCGGCGATGGCGTGGACCGCGCCTTCGATGCGCTCGCAGCCGAACTGCGGGCTTTCAAGGCAGCCGGGAAGACCACGTACCTGTTGCTGCCGATCCCCGTGGGCCCCGAGTTCGAGCCGCGCACGCGGCTGACGGGCGACCGGCTCGGCGTGATGCAGGCCTCGCCGGTCACCCCGATGGCGCCGCTGACTGCGTCGCAGGCGGCTCTGCGCGAACGGCTGCGGCGCGTCGCGATCGACAGCGGCGCGATCCCGATCGACCCCCAGCCCACGCTGTGCCAGGCCGACGGCCTGTGCCGCCGCACCGACGCGCAGGGCGATCCGATCTACAAGGACGGGGTGCATCTGCGCGCCGGCTTCGTGGCTGGCGCCGCCACCTACCTCGATCCGGCCCTGCTGAAGCCGCGCTGAGGCGACGCCGCAGCGAAGTCCATACAGAACAAAGAGGAAGGAGCGCGCATTGGCCCACCGATGGATTCGCCTCGCAGGCATGGCCCTGCGTCACGGCCCGCGCCTCGTGGCGCGGCTGCCCCAGGCCTGGCGCGTGTTTCGCAAGGCCGGCTGGCGCGGTGTTGATTGGGAACTGCGGCGCCGTGTGCGTCCCGCGGCCGATTACGGGCGTTGGGCCCAGGTGCACGACACGCTGACGCCGCAGGCGCGCCAAGCCATGGCTGAACGCGTTGCGGCCATGCCGTCGCCGCCGCGCATCGCGGTGCTGATGCCCACCTACAACCCCGACCCGCGCTGGTTCCAGGCCGCGATCGATTCGGTGCGAGCCCAGATCTACCCGCATTGGGAGCTGTGCATCGCCGACGATGCATCGACGGCGCCGCACGTTCGCGCATTGCTCGAGCGCTGCGCCGCGTCGGACAGCCGGATCCGCGTGGTGTTCCGTCCGAAGAACGGGCACATCTCGGCGGCCTCCAACAGTGCGCTGGAAATCGTCACCGCACCGTGGATCGCGCTGATGGACCATGACGATCTGCTGTCGGAAGACGCGCTGTTGCGCGTGGCCGACTGCGTGCAGGCCCATCCGGACGCGCGGCTGATCTACTCCGACGAGGACAAGGTCGACGCCGCCGGCACCCGCTCCGACCCGTACTTCAAGCCCGACTGGAACCTCGACCTGTTCCGCTCGCAGAACATGTTCAGCCACCTGGGCGTGCTGGCAACCGAGCTCGTGCGCGAGGTCGGCGGCTTCCGCCAGGGCCTGGAAGGCTCGCAGGACTGGGACCTGGTGCTGCGCTGCGTGGAACGTGTGCAGCCCGAGCAAGTGCGACACATCCCGCGCGTGCTCTACCACTGGCGCGTGCACGAAGAAAGCACGGCCCGCTCGATGAACGCCAAGCCCTACGCCGCCGTGGCCGGAGAGCGCGCACTGAACGAGCATTACGCGCGCCTGGGCATCGCGGCGAGGGCCGAGTACATCGGCTATGGCTACCGCACACGCTTCGCGCTGCCCGACCCGCCGCCGCTGGTGTCGATCGTCATTCCCACGCGCAACGCCCTGGCGCTGGTGCGGCAGTGCATCGACTCCATCCGCCGCAAGACCGGCTACCCCAACTACGAGATCATCCTCGTGGACAACGGCTCCGACGATCCGGCGGCGCTGGCCTACTTCGCCCAGCTCGCGCAGCAGCCCGATGTGCGGGTGCTGCGCGACGACCGCGAGTTCAACTATTCGTCCTTGAACAATGCCGCCGTGGCCATTGCGCGCGGCGAACTCGTGGCGCTGGTCAACAACGACATCGAGGTCATGACGCCCGACTGGCTCGGCGAGATGGTGGGCATCGCGCTGCAGCCGGGCGTCGGTGCGGTGGGCGCGCGGCTGTGGTACCCCAACATGACGCTGCAGCATGGCGGCGTCGTGCTGACGCCGGACTTCATCGCCATGCATGCACACAAGGGGCTCCCCCGCGGCCTCAACGGTTATGCCGGCCGCGCGGCGTTGGTGCAGTCGTTCTCAGCCGTAACGGCTGCCTGCCTGGTGGTCCGCAAGGCGCTGTACGAGCAGGTCGGTGGACTGGACGAAGTGCATCTCGCCGTCGCCTACAACGACATCGATTTCTGCCTGCGGCTGCGCGAGGCCGGCTACCGCAGTGTCTGGACGCCGTTCGCCGAACTGAAACATCATGAATCTGCCACGCGCGGCAGCGACGCGGATCCGCGGCGGCAGAAGCGGTTGGACACGGAGGCCGCCTTGATGCGATCGCGCTGGCACCACCTGCTGGATCGCGATCCGGCCTACAACCCCAATCTCGTGACGAACAGCGAGGACTTCGGCCTCGCCTGGCCGCCGCGCCACGCCCCCGAGCCGTGACTTCGCAGCCCCAGGCGGCCGCAGATCCGGCCACGATCTCCGTCGCCCTGTGCACCCGCAACGGCGCCGCCTACCTGCCGGCGCAGGTGCGCAGCATCTGCCAGCAGGACCGCGCCCCCATCGAGATCGTGCTGTCCGACGACGGCTCGCGCGATGACAGCGTCGAGTTGGTCCGCACGACGATGGCCGACTGCGGCGCCGCCGGGCGCATCGCGCTCACCGTGTTCCGCAACGATCCTGCGTTGGGGGTCACGCGCAACTTCGAGCAGGCGGTCATGGCCTGCCGCGGCACGCTGATCGCGCTGTGCGACCAGGACGACGTCTGGCGTGTCGACCGGCTCGCCACCATGGCTGCCGTCTTCGAGCGCCGTCCCGCGCTCCTGCTGTTGCACACCGACGCCCGCCTGGTCGATGGCGACCTGCAGCCGCTCGGTCAGACGCTGTTCCAGGGCCTGGAGGTCCGCGCCGACGAACTGGCGGGCATCCACGCCGGGCGCGCCTTCGGCGTACTGATGCACCGCAACCTCGTGACCGGTGCCACGACGCTGTTCCGGCGCCGGCTGCTCGACGTGGCCCTGCCTTTTGCGGCGCAGTGGGTGCACGACGAGTGGTTGGCGGCGCTGGCCGCCGCCACCGGCGAGATGGACGTGCTCGAGGACTGTCTCATCGACTACCGCCAGCACGCCAGCAACCAGATCGGCGTACGCCGGCTGGGCCTGAAGGCCAAGATCGCCAAGGCGTTCGCTCCGCGCGGCGACAAGCATGCGCAGCGCCTCGTGCGCGCGCAGGTGCTGCTGGACCGCCTGCAGTCGCTGGGCGGGCAGGTGCCGGCCCAGGTGCTGGCCGCAGCCCGCGAGAAGGTGGCCCACCAGCGCTTTCGCGCACAGCTGCCGGCCCCCCGGCTGCTGCGGCCGTTGCCGATCGCCATCGAGGCGCTGCGCGGCCGCTATGCGCGCTATGACCGGGGCTGGCAAGCCATCGTCCAGGACCTGCTCGAGGGCTGAGCGCTCAGGCGCGGCGCCAGTAGCGCCAGAAGGCCGCGGAGGTCCAGACTTTGAGCAGGCTCGTGACGTGCCAGTACAGGTGGCGACGGCTCGTGCGGCTGGCGCGCTGGGCCTCGTGGCGTGCCAGCAGGTTCTCGCCCACCTGCAGCTGCCAGCCTGCGAGCGCGAGGCGGGCACAGATGTCGAAGTCTTCGCCGTACATGAAGAAGCGTTCGTCGAAGCCCCCTACGGCCGAGTAGGCCTCGGCCCGGAACAGCATGAACAGGCCCGGTACCCAGGCGGGCACCGCAGGAATGGCGTACCCGGGCCGTTTGCGACGCAGGATCTCCATCGGCGTGAGCACACGCCGGTGCTGCTCGGGCGCCGCCTTGCCCGGCTCCAGGATGCGCGGCGTGAGCAGGCCGGCATCGGCCCGCGCCTGGGCCAACAGCGGCGCCAGAACGTCCTGGTCGAAGCGGATGTCGGGGTTGAGCACCAGGAACCATGGCGTGCCGCAGCGGCGGAAGGCCTGGTTGTTGTTGGCACCGAAGCCCATCGGCCGCGCGTTGTCAATGCGCTCGACAGGGAAGGACCAGCGGCGCCCGGCAAGGAGGTCGGCTTCGGGGATGTTGACCGTGAGCACCACCTTGTCGACCAGGCCGGCGCTGAAGGCGTCGAGCTGGTCGAGCAGCGGCAGGATCAGCGCCAGCTGCCCATGGCTCACGATCGACACGGTGATGGGCGGGCGCTCGGTCGTCGTCACAGGCATGGTCTAATTTCGAGCGGGAATTCTAGGGTTCCCCTCAGCCACCCATGATTGCCCTGATCGTCATCAGTTTCCTGGCCTCGGCCATCGCCGTGCTCGTGTTCATGCGCCGCGCGCGGCGCCATGCGCGGCGCTACGCCGCCGACATGCCGCAGCGCTTCCACAAGGGGCACATCCCGCGGCTGGGGGGCGCCGGCATCCTCATCGGCATGGGCCTGGCCTGGCTCGCCGCCGGGGCCACGGGCGCCGACCCGTTCAACGTCGGCTGGCCGTTCAAGGTGGCTGCGCTCACCCTGCTGTGCATCGCGCCGGCCGTGCTGGGCGGCATCACCGAGGACGTGACGCAGAAGGTGCCGGTGCGCGTGCGCCTGGGGCTCACGGCCTGCTCCGCAGTGCTCCTGTGCGGGTACCTGCAGATCGGCGTGCACCGCCTGGGTTACTACCCCATCGACCAGTGGCTGCAGTCGATGCCCTACGTGGCCGCGTTGATCGCCGTGCTGGCCATCACCGGGCTGCCGCACGCCTTCAACATCATCGATGGCTACAACGGCCTGGCGGGCACGGTGGCCGTGCTGGTCTGCCTCGCGATCACCCACGTGGCGCTGCAACTGGGCGACCGGCAGCTGGCGGGCATGGTGGTGTGCCTGGTGGGCGCCACGCTGGGCTTCCTGCTGTGGAACTACCCGCGCGGCAAGATCTTCGCGGGCGACGGCGGCGCGTACGTCTGGGGCATGGTCATCGCCGTGGCCTGCGTGACGCTGGTGCAGCGGCACAGCGCCGTGTCGCCGTGGTTCCCGATGCTGCTGCTGATCTATCCGGTGTGGGAGACGCTGTTCTCCATCTACCGCAAGCTGGCGCGCGGCCAGTCGCCCGGCACGGCCGATGCCCTGCACTTCCACCAGCTGATCTTCCGCCGCATCGTGCGCGTGGCCTTCGAGGACAGCGAGGCGCGCCAGCTGCTGGCCCGCAACAACCGCACTTCGCCCTACCTCTGGATCTTCGCGGCCATGTCGATCGTGCCGGCGGTGCTGTTCTGGAACCGCACGCTGGTGCTGGTGCTGTTCTGCCTGCTGTTCGTGGTGACCTACGTCGTCGCGTACCTGATGATCGTGCGCTTCAAGGTGCCGCGCTGGCTGAGGCCCTGAGCCGCTGTCCCGACTGCCGCCACGCGCCTGCGGCACAATTTCTCCAACCCTTCCATCGATCGTTGCGAGCTCGCCCATGACCGATCCCGTCCTCCACATCCCCCCGCGCGACAAGGCCGAGATCCTGGCCCAGGCGCTGCCGTACATCCGCAAGTTCCATGGCAAGACCATGGTCATCAAGTACGGCGGCAACGCCATGACCGACCCGGCGCTGCAGGCCGACTTCGCCGAAGACGTGGTGCTGCTCAAGCTGGTGGGCATCAACCCGGTCGTCGTCCATGGCGGCGGGCCGCAGATCGAGGCGGCCCTCAAGCGTCTGGGCAAGACCGGCCAGTTTATCCAGGGCATGCGCGTGACCGACGCCGAGACCATGGAAGTCGTCGAATGGGTGCTCGCCGGCGAGGTGCAGCAGGACATCGTCGGCCTGATCAACCAGGCCGGCGGCAAGGCGGTGGGGCTGACCGGGCGCGACGGTGGCCTGATCCGCGCCCAGAAGCTCAAGATGGCCGATCGCAACGATCCGAACCTGATGCACGACGTCGGCCAGGTGGGCGACATCGTGGCGATCGATCCGGGCGTGGTGCAGGCGCTGCAGGACGATGCGTTCATTCCCGTCATCAGCCCGATCGGCTTCGGCGAGGAGAACGAGAGCTACAACATCAACGCCGACGTGGTGGCCGGCAAGCTCGCCACCGTGCTCAAGGCCGAGAAGCTGGTGCTGCTGACCAACACGCCCGGCGTGCTCGACAAGAACGGCCAGCTGCTCACCAACCTGAGCGCCCGCGAGATCGACGAGCTGTTCGCCGACGGCACCATCTCCGGCGGCATGCTGCCCAAGATCGAGGGCGCGCTCGATGCCGCCAAGAGCGGCGTCAACGCCGTGCACATCATCGACGGCCGCGTGCCGCACGCGATGCTGCTGGAAATCCTCACGGACCAGGCCTACGGCACGATGATCCGGGCGCGCTGAGCGGATCGACTGGGCCCGGGAGCCGTCGGTCCGCCGGCGCCGGTCTGTAACGGGCTCGGTGCTGGCAAGCGGCCGCGAGGCCGCATTCCCGGCCTGTATCCGTGACGACGGACGGGGGGCCGCGATGGCTGTTCAGAGGGGAGAGTTGGGGAAATGTTCTCGGCAGCGATCTCTGTCGGTGCTCACTCACCTATTTGTATATGGCAGAATCATTTTTTTACAAAATTGGTTGCGTCCATGCAAAACGACGACACACACGCTCCTGCGATCGACGATGACGACAGCAAGGCCGCTGCGGCCGAGCCGACGGCAGCGCCGGTGCGCAAGCGCCCCAAGCCGGGCGAGCGGCGCGTGCAGATCCTCCAGGCGCTGGCCGCCATGCTGGAACAGCCGGGCGCCGAGCGTGTGACGACGGCGGCGCTCGCCGCGCGGCTCGATGTCAGCGAGGCGGCGCTGTATCGCCATTTCGCCAGCAAGGCGCAGATGTTCGAGGGCCTGATCGACTTCATCGAGCAGAGCGTCTTCAGCCTCATCCACCAGATCACCGAGCGCGACGAACCGGGGCGCGAGCAGGCCTCGCGCATCGTCGCCATGGTGGTGCAGTTCGCCGAGAAGAACCCGGGCATGACCCGCGTGATGGTGGGCGACGCGCTGGTGTTCGAGAACGAGCGCCTGCAGCAGCGCATGAACCTGTTCTTCGACAAGTTCGAGGCGGCATTGCGCCAGGCCCTGCGCGGCGTGGCCTCCCAGGAAGGCTCGGCAACGCCGACCGTCGACGCCCAGGTCCGCGCCGCGACGCTCACCGCCTTCGTCGTGGGCCACCTCCAGCGCTTCGCGCGCTCGGGTTTCAAGCGGCTGCCTTCGGAGCACCTCGACGCCGGCATCGCCCTGATGCTCTGAGCACCGCCCGGCGCGGGCAGCGCCCGTTCCCGGATCAGGCGTCGAAGGCGGCGCCCACCTTGGCTCCCGCGGCCACGATCTCGGCCCAGGTCGCGTCGTCCAGCCAGATGCCCTCGCGCTCGCGCACCGCACGCGCCCGCCGCTCGGGCTCGCCGGCGATCTGCACGCCCTCTGCGCCGACGGTTGGAGGGCTCTGCTTCAACCACGCCACGAAAGCCGTTGCCTCGGCCTCGAAGCTGGCCTGCGTGCCGAGCTTCGCCGGGTCGATCAGCACCGTGAGCATGCCGTTGTACACGCTGCGCTGGGCTGTCGCCCCCACGCTCGCCGCTTCGCGTGTGTCGCTGCCCCCCGAGGGGGCTGCGGTCGCTTGGGGCGGCCCGGCCCGGCCGCTCTCCACCGGGCGATGCCAGGTGCCGCCTCCCGTCAGCGCGCCGCCGAGCAACTCACAGGCCACGGCGAGGCCGTAGCCCTTGTGCTCGCCGAAGGCCATCAGCGCGCCGAAGAGGCCGTTGGACTGCGGCACCACCACCACGCCGGGGTCGGTGGTCGGGCGGCCGTGCTCGTCGATCAAGGTGCCTTCGGGCACGCGCTCGCCCTTGTTGTGGGCCACGCGCATCTTGCCCTGCGCCACACGACTGGTCGCGAAATCGAGGATGAAGGGTTCGGAGCCGGCCAGCGGCACGCCGATGCAGCAGGGGTTGGTGCCGAAGCGACCGTCACCGCCGCCCCAGGGTGCCACGACCGGCCGCGACAGCACGTTCACGAAGTGCAGCGACACCAGGCCCTGCGCCACCGCCATCTCCGCGAAGTGGCCGATGCGGCCCAGGTGGTGCGCGTGCGCCAGCGTGAAGATGCAACTGCCCGTCTCTCTGGCGCGGGCGATGCCGAGTTCCATCGCCTGCACGCCGACGACCTGGCCGTAGCCGCGCTGCCCGTCCAGGGCCAGCAGTGAACCGGCGTCGAGGTTCACCTTGACCGCGGCGTTGGGCACCAGCCCGCCTTCGGCCACCGCATCGACATAGCGCGGCACCATGCCGACGCCGTGCGAGTCGTGGCCGCTCAGGTTGGCCAGCACCAGGTTGTCGGCCACCTGGTCGGCTTCGGCCGGCGCGCTGCCGGCCGCCACCAGAATGTGAGCTACTTGCGCCCGGAGGACGGGCGCTGCGAGGGTTTTTGGCATGAGGGGCTCCAGGAAATCGGGATCGGACAGCCGAACGCAGAGGGCGCAGAAGTCACGCAGAGAACGCAGAGAAATCCTTTTTTGAATTTCATTTTTGCGACCTCTGCGAAGCCTTTGCGTCCTCTGCGTTCGGCTGCCCGTATTCGGAGGTCCGCTTTCACATCACCGCACCCACCTGCCACGGCACGAACTCGTTCTGCCCGTAGCCGTGCTGCTCGCTCTTGCTGCGTTGGCCCGAGGCGGTGGCGAGCACGAGTTCGAAGATGCGCTGACCCATCTCCTGAATCGAGGTGGTGCCGTCGACAATCTCGCCGCAGTTGATGTCCATGTCTTCCTCCTGCCGTTTCCACAGCGCGGAGTTGGTCGCCAGCTTCAGGGACGGCGAGGGCGCGCAGCCGTACGCCGAACCGCGACCGGTCGTGAAGCAGATCATGTTGGCGCCGCCCGCCACCTGGCCGGTCGCGCTCACCGGGTCGTAGCCCGGCGTGTCCATGTAGACGAAGCCGTGCGCCGTCACTGGCTCGGCGTACTCGTACACCGCTTCGAGATTGCTCGTGCCACCCTTGGCGACGGCGCCCAACGACTTTTCGAGGATGGTCGTCAGCCCGCCCGCCTTGTTGCCCGGCGACGGGTTGTTGTTCATCTCGCCCTGGTTGACCGCGGTGTAGTTCTCCCACCAATGGATGCGCTCGACCAGCTTCTCGCCCACCTCGCGCCGGACCGCGCGGCGCGTGAGCAGGTGCTCGGCGCCGTAGACCTCGGGCGTCTCGCTCAGGATGGCCGTGCCGCCGTGCGCCACCAGCAGATCGACCGCCGCGCCCAGCGCCGGGTTGGCGCTGATGCCGGAGTAGCCGTCGGAGCCGCCGCACTGCAGCCCGATGGTGATGTGCGCCGCGCTGCAGGGCTCGCGCACCGCGGCGTTGGCCCGAGGCAGCATCTCCTCGATCAGTGCGATGCCTTTCTCCACGGTCTTGCGCGTGCCGCCGGCGTCCTGGATGTTGAAGGTGCGAAAGTTCTCGCCCTCGGCCAGGTGGCCGGTGGCCAGCCAGGCGTTGATCTGGTTCGCCTCGCAGCCCAGGCCCACCACCAGCACGCCGGCGAAATTGGCGTGCGTGGCATAGCCGGTCAGCGTGCGCTCCAGAATTTGCATGCCCAGCCCCTGCGCGTCCATGCCGCAGCCCGTGCCGTGCGTGAGCGCGACCACGCCGTCCACGTGGGGGTAGGCGGCCAGCGCGGCCGGGTTCGTGTGGCGCGAGAAGTGATCGGCGATGGCCCGCGCGGCGGTGGCCGAACAGTTCACGCTGGTCAGCACGCCGATGTAATTGCGCGTGGCCACGCGGCCGTCGGCGCGCCGGATGCCCATGAAGGTGGCCTCGCGCCGCGCGGGCGCCGGCTTCACGTCGGCACCGAAGGCGTAGTCGCGCGCGAAACCTTCCGTGACGGCGCCCTTGTCGGGCCCCATGTCGAGGTTGTGCGTGTGCACGTGCTCGCCGGGCGCGATCGGCCGGCTGGCGAAGCCGATGATCTGGTTGTAGCGGCGCACCGGTTCGCCCGCGGCGATGGCGCGCACGGCGACCTTGTGGCCGGCGGGAATGAGGCCGCGCACGGCGATGTTCTCGACGGTGGTGCCGCCGACGAGCTGGCTGCGGGCGATCAGCACGTCGTCCGCGGGGTGGAGGCGAATGAAGGGGGTCATCGTGATGGGGGCCTGTGGCGCCGGGAGCGCGTCAATAGAACATTTTCGGCACCCAGAGCACCATCTTCGGCAGGTAGGTGATTGCCACCAGGCTCAGCAGCAGCGGCACCAGCCAGGGCAGGATGGCCATCGTCGTGCGCTCGAAGCTCAGGCCCGCCACGCGCGCCAGCACGAACAGCACCATGCCCATGGGAGGATGCAGCAGGCCGATCATCAGGTTGAGCACCATCACCAGCCCGAAGTGGATCGGGTCGACGCCAAGCTGCGTGGCGATGGGCAGCAGGATGGGCACCAGGATCGTGATCGCGGCCGTCGGCTCCAGGAAGCAGCCGACGAAGAGCATCAGCAAATTGGCCAGCAGCAGGAACACCCAGGCCTCCTTGGTGAAGCCCAGCACCCAGGCGGCGATGTCGGTGGTCACGCCGGTGGCCGTCAGCATCCAGCCGAAGATGGAGGCGGCCGCGACGATGAACAGCACCGTGCTCGTGGTCTCGATCGTGTCCAGGCACACCTTCACGAACATCTTCCAGCTCAGCGTGCGGTACCAGGCGAAGCCCAGGATCATCGCCCACACGCAGGCCGCGATCGCGCCTTCCGTGGGCGTGAACAGGCCCGTGGTCATGCCGCCGATGAGCAGCACCGGCGTCATGATCGGCAGCAGGGCCTCGAACTTGAAGATCCGGTCGAGCACGAAGAGCGAGGCCAGGCCGACGAAGACCGACAACTGCGCCGGCGCGCCCAGCTTGCCGACCACCACCCACAGCAGCAGCGGCCAGCCCACGACCACGGCCAGTTCCATCAGGGCCTTGAAGAGGCGCGTGCGCGAGAACTTGACGTCCGCGCCCCACTTGTTCTTGTGGGCGTAGTACGCCACCGTCAGCATCATCAGGATCGCCATCAATGCGCCGGGCAGGATGCCGGCCAGGAACAGCGCACCGACCGAGACGTTGGCCATCATCCCGTAGATCACGAAGGGCAGGCTCGGCGGGATGATCGGGCCCAGCGTGGCCGATGCGGCCGTCACGCCGACGGCGAACTCGGTCGAGTAGCCGTGCTCCTTCATCGCCTTGATCTCGATGGTGCCCAGGCCGGCCGCGTCGGCGATGGCCGTGCCGCTCATGCCCGCGAAGATGACCGAGCCCAGCACGTTCACGTGCCCCAGCCCGCCCTTGAGCCAGCCCACCAGCGCCAGGGCGAAGTTGTAGATGCGCGTGGTGATGCCGGCGTTGTTCATCAGGTTGCCGGCCAGGATGAAGAAGGGCACCGCCAGCAGCGGAAAGCTGTCGATGCCGCTCACCATGCGGTGGATGACGACGAAGGGCGGCAGGTTGCCCGTCATCAGGATGTAGACCAGCGAGGCGCCGGCCATGGCGATGGCCACGGGAACCCCCGCGCCCATGAAAACGAGGAAGATGATCTTCAGCATGGCGTGTCCGGCAGGGGGTTCAACGGTCGTCGAGCGTCGACTCGGGCTTCTCGAGCACGCTGTAGCCGCGTCGCCAGTGGATGCGTGCCACCTGGATCGAGCGCCAGCACATGGCGGCGAAGCCGAAGAGGCACACCGCGTACACGATGTTCATCGGCGCATCCACGATCGTCATGCGCGTCTGGTTGCCGATCTTGAGCATCATCTGCACCGTCATCACCACCGCGGCGGCGAAGAAGGCGATGCGCAGCACGTCGACGCTGCGTGACATCCAGCGCCCCACGGCAGCGGGCAGGTAGCGATAGAAGAAGTCGACCTGGATCGCGAGGTTCTTCGACACCCCGATCGCCGCGCCCACGAACACCACGCCGATCAGCATGTAGCGGGCCACCTCCTCGGTCCAGGCGGCCGAGTCGTTCATCACGTAGCGCGTGACGAACTGGTAGAACACCGTGAGGCCCAGCAGCCAGAACAGCGCCAGCGCGATCCAGCCCTCGGCGATCGTGCCCGACAGGTCGACCGCCTCGTCCTGCGCATGGAAGTTGCCTTCGTCGTCGATGATCTTTTCATCGCTCATGTCGTTGTCTCCTTCTTGGGCCCTCTCCCTCCGGGAGAGGGGGGCGACCGGTCACTTGATCGACACGATCCGGTCGTAGTCCTGCTGCCGGTAGCCGTGGTCCGTCGGCTTGGTGTTCTTCAGCACCGCCTCGCGGAACGCGTTCTTGTCGACCGTGATGACGTTGTTGCCCTTCTTCTTGAACTCCTCCACCAGGCGGACTTCGGAGGCGATGATCTCGCGGCCGGTCTTTTCCGCGGCCTCCTGCATCACGTCGCCGAAGACCTTCTTCTCGTCGGCCGACAGCTTGCCCCAGAGCTGGCCGGACACCACGGTGAGCAGCGAGTCGACGATGTGGCCGGTGAGCGAGATGTTCTTCTGCACCTCGAAGAACTTCTTCGCCTCGATGGTGGGCAGCGGGTTCTCCTGCGCGTCCACCGTGCCGTTCTGCAGCGCCAGGTACACCTCGGCGAAGGCGATCGGCGTGGCGTTCGCGCCCAGTGCCTTGGGGAAGGCCAGGTAGGCCGGCGCATCGGGCACGCGGATCTTCAGGCCCTTCATGTCCTCGGGCTTGGCCACGGGTCTGGCTGCGCTGGAGGTGACGTGGCGCGCGCCGTAGTAGTTCAGTGCGGTGATGTGGTTGCCCGTCTTGTCGTCGTAGCCCTTGGCCAGTTCCTTGAACACGTCGCTCCTGGCGTACTTCAGCTGGTGCTCGGCGTCACGGAAGATGAAGGGGAAATACGAGACGGCCAGCGGCGGGTAGCTGCGGCCCGCGAAGCTCGCGCCCGTGAGCACGATGTCCACCGTGCCCAGCGTCAGGCCCTGGTTGATGTCGGCCTCCTTGCCCAGGCTGGAGGCGGGGAAGACCTGGATGTCGTACTTGCCGTTGGTGCGCTTCTTGATCTCCTCGGCCGCCCACACCGAGTATTTGTGGAAGGGTTCGGACGTCTCGTAGACGTGCGCCCATTTGAGCTTGGTCTGCGCATGTGCCGTGCCGAAGGTCCCCATGGCGCCGGCCAGCATCGCGCAGGCAGCCATGGCGTGGATCGCGTTTCGCTTGTTCATCATGTCCGTCGTCTCCTCGTGGTGGTGGGTGCTGGCGTTCAGGAAGCCTTCGCGCGGCGCCAGCTCGCGCTGAATCGTTGGTGCGACTTGTCCATGTGCTCGTGCATCGCCGCGCGCGCGGCGGCGGCGTCGCGTGCCGCGATGGCCTCGCGGATCGCCTCGTGTTCGGCGATGGCCGAACGCCAGGACTTCACCGTCTCGAAGTAGCCGCCCAGCCGCGTGAAGATCGGGCCCTTGCGCGAATCCCAGAAGCCCTGCACCGTTTCGGCCAGGACGACGTTGTCGCAGGCCTCGACGATCGCGACGTGGAAGGCACGGTCGCCCTCCAGCGGCATGGTGTTGCGATCGGCGAGCTCGCGCATGGTGGCCATGGCGCGATCGATCGCGTCCAGGTGGCCGCGCTTGCGTTGCAAGGCGGCGATGGCCGCGGTCTCGCCCTCCACCACACGGCGCGCGCGGATGAGTTCCAGCGGACCCCACTCGGTCGCTGCCACGGGCGCGCTGGCGCGGTGGCTGCGCTCCAGCACGTACACGCCCGAGCCGGTGCGCACCTCCACCCAGCCCTCCACCTCGAGTGCGATGAGCGCCTCGCGCACCGAGGGCCGGCTCACCCCCAGCTGCTTGGACAGGTCGCGCTCGGCGGGCAGGCGGTCGCCCACGGCGAACTCGCCTTTGGCGATGAGGGCGCGCAGCTGGTCCGCGATCTGGCGGTACAGGCGCTGGGGCTCGACGGTCTGCAGGGGCACGGCGTGGGGATTGCGGGTTGTCCAGAATTGGACAAGTGGTCAGGCCAATTCAGAATACGATGTGCTGCGCCGCGGCCCCATCGGGCCTAACCCCAAGGGCCGGCCTCTACTTCTCTTCAGCGACTTCGACGGAGATACAACCCATGCGACTCAAGGGCAAGACCGTGCTCGTCACGGCGGCGGGCCAGGGCATCGGCCGCGCCAGCGTCCTCGCCATGGCGGCGGAAGGCGCCGAGGTCTGGGCCACCGACGTCAACGAGGCACTGCTCGCGCGCTACGCGGGTGTGGCCAACGTGCACGCCGCGCGGCTGGACGTGCTCGACAAGGCCGCCATCGATGCGCTCGTCGGCGGCCTGCCGAAGCTCGACGTGCTCTTCAACTGCGCCGGTGTCGTGCACAACGGCACCGTGCAGCAGGCCAGCGACGCCGATCTGGACGTTGCCTTTCGCCTGAACGTGCGCGCCCAGATGTGGACCATCCAGGCGGCGCTGCCCGTGATGCTCGAGGCCGGCCGGGGCAGCATCATCAACATGGCCAGCGTGTGCTCCAGCATGAAGGGGCTGCCCAACCGCTTCGTCTACGGCACCACCAAGGCCGCGGTGCTGGGCCTGACCAAGAGCGTGGCCGCCGACTACGTGGCGCAGGGCATCCGCTGCAATGCGGTGTGCCCGGGCACGGTGGACACGCCCTCCCTGGGCGAGCGCATCAACGCCAATGCCGACCCGGCGGCCGCGCGCCAGGCGTTCATCGCGCGCCAGCCCATGGGCCGGCTCGCCCAGGCCGAAGAGATCGCCCCGGTGGTGGTGTTCCTCGCCAGCGACGAATCCGTGTTTGCCACGGGCCAAGCCTTCACCGTCGACGGCGGCATCACCATCTGAAGTCAGCCGAGATGCCTTGGCACGAGGCGACACTCGGCACTGTCCCATTCACTCCCACAGGAACCCAAGACCCATGAAACTCGTCCGCTACGGCAACCCCGGCAAGGAAAAGCCCGGCCTGATCGACGCCGAAGGCAAGCTGCGCGACCTGAGCGCCGTGGTGCCGGACATCGGCACCGCCCAACTCGGCGAAGCAGCGCTGGCGAAGCTGCGCAAGCTCAAGGCCGACAAGCTGCCGCTGGTGCGCGGCAAGCCGCGCTTCGGCTGCCCGGTCGCCGGTGTGGGGAAGTTCGTCGCCATCGGCCTGAACTTCGCCGACCATGCCGCCGAGTCCGGCGCGCCGATCCCCAAGGAACCGATCGTCTTCATGAAGGCGACCACCTGCATCCAGGGCGCCAACGACCCGGTGATGCTGCCCAAGGGCTCGACCAAGACCGACTGGGAGGTCGAACTGGGCGTGGTCATCGGCACGCGCGCCCGCTACGTCTCGCAGAAAGACGCACTGAACTTCGTGGCCGGCTACGCCGTGGTCAACGACGTGAGCGAACGCGAATTCCAGCTCGAGCGCGGCCCGCAGTGGGACAAGGGCAAGGGCTGCGACACCTTCGGCCCCATCGGCCCCTGGCTGGTCACGCGCGACGAGGTGCCCAACCCCCAGAAGCTGGGCATGTGGCTCGACCTCAACGGCAAGCGCACGCAGACCGGCAACACGAAGACCATGATCTTCGGCGTGGCCAAGCTGGTGAGCTACGTCAGCCAGTTCATGACGCTGGAGCCGGGCGATGTGATCACCACCGGCACGCCGCCGGGCGTGGGCCTGGGCATGAAGCCGCCGCTGTACCTGAAGAAGGGCGATGTCATGACCCTGGGCATCGACGGCCTGGGCGAGCAGCGGCAGGAGGTCGTGGCCTTCAGGCTCTGAGGTCCTCCGGGGCGCTCGACGTGAAGCCGTGGCGGGCATCGAGCGCCGCGAGGATGGTATCGATCGCCTCGACCGCGCGGGCCGAGACGGCGGAGTTGGCTTCGCTGCGCCATCCCAGCATGTCGAAGGTCTGCAGCGGCGCCGTGGCGAGCAGCTCCCGGTAGACCGCCGCGTTCTCGGCTTCGTCGGCCGACTGCTTCGCGAGCGCCGCGCGACCGTGGGCCATGAGAAAGAACTCCATGCGATCGCCGCGGTGGCCGTCCTTCGGCGCGCCGGCGGTGCCGGCCAGTTCCTCCAGCGGCTCCAGCACCTCATGCCGCGCCCGCGTGATGAGGTGGAAGTACCCGTCCGCCGTGAGCCACTGGGTGACGTGGTGGTCCAGTTCCTGCTGCAGCTGCACGGGCCGCAGCGTGGCGAGCTGCTGCTGCAACCCGATCCAGTGCGGCGGCCGACCCAGGCCGTGGGCCTCCAACCAGTCGCATGCGCGCACGAACGTGGCCTGCACTGCGACGGTCTCGCTGTCGGCGAGCGACTCGAAGCTGTCGTCCACCAGGTAGCCGGGCACGAGGGCCGGCCGGTACACCGCGGCGACGGTTATCAGCGCCCGCGAGCGCGCCAGGTCGGCCGGCGTCGTGTTTTCCGCGGACTTGCCCGGCACCAGCGCCACTGCGCCGGCGGCTTGGTAGGCATGGGCGGCCAGCTGGGAGCAGAACATGCGTCCTCGGCGGTCGGGCGGCGTACGCACGAACAGCGCACGCATGGCGCCGGAAATCCAGTAGCCCTGATGCATGCAGCGTTCGGTTTCCAGCGCTGCCCGCTCGGCGATGTCCGCTGCATCCGGATGCAGCGCCGGATCGAGCCGCCTCACCAGCAGCCTGGGCTTGACGACCGCGGTGACCGATCGCCGCCGAACGCCCAGCCCCACCGCTTCGGCCAGCAGACCGTCTCCCAGCGCCACCGCGGCGTGGCTGTAGGCGCTGCGCGTGCCCAGCCGGATGAGCAGGCTGCCGACGGCGCGCTGGGTGGACAGGATGAGATCGCCGGGCCGCAGCGCTGCCGGATCGATCATCCACCGCGATGGCCGCCAGAGACGGCTCAACGCAACCAGGGCAGGGGACATGCGGCCTCCTCGACTTGACGGCACGGGACTTGCGCGCGCAAGCTCGCGCGCGTCGCGGCCCCCTGCGGGCGGATCCAACCGAGTATGGATGCGTGCGAGGCGCTACCGCGGCACGCTTGCCGCATCCGCAGGAGCTGCACCATGCCCGACGCATCCTCGAAGCCCGCCGACCACCCGGGCGCCCGCGCCGGCGCCAGCCGGGATGATGAACTGCAGGAGCAGGCCCTGCAAGCGGAGTTGTCCCTCGTCGAGGGCCGCCGGGCGCGCATCGATGCGCTGGCCGCCGCCGCGGCCCGCGGCGCGACGCGTCAGCAGCCCCCGGGCACGCCGACGCACTGGGGCCTGGCGCTCTCCGGCGGCGGCATCCGCAGCGCGACCTTCGCACTGGGCGTGCTCCAGGCCGTGGCCGAATCGCCGTCGCGCCGCGGCGCGCGGGACGAAGGCGCGCCCGAGGCGTCGCCCGGAACGACATTCAAGGGTTCCCGGCTGTCGGACTTCGACTATCTCTCCACCGTCAGCGGCGGCGGCTACATCGGCGCATTTCTCTGCGGGCTGTTCGTGCCTGGCCGGCTGCGCGAGGGCACCGGCGCCGAAGAGGCCGCCGACGATGCCGCCCGCGTGCTGCGCTCGGGGGCGCCGGGGCGTATCCATTCCGACGCCGACTACTCGGGCGAAGGACGGCTGAAGGCCCCTCTGGCCTGGCTGCGTGAGAACGGCCGGTACCTCGCTCCCACCGGCTTTGGCGATGCCGTGTACGCCGCCGGGCTGAGCATTCGCAACTGGATCTCGCTGCACGTGGTGGTCGGCACGGTGCTGCTGGCCCTGCTGGCCCTGTTGGCCTTGGCGCGCGCGCAGCTGTTGCCATGGACGCACTGCTGGGAGACGGGGTGGTTCGAGGCTGCGCGCCACGCAGCCGCCCACGTCGAGGGATGGAGCGCCGCGCTCGTCTGGTGGAGCCCGGTGCTGCTGCTGGTCCCGGTGTTGCTGGCGGCCTGGACAGTGCCATGCGGCGTGGCCTACTGGTGCAACTACCAGCGTGCCGACGACACCAGCGCACCGCTGAACCGGGCGGTCTGGTGCGGCCTCGCGGTGGCCGTCGGTCTGGCCGTGTGCGCCGGCTGGGATGCGGCCGGCGCACCTGCAGCCGGGGCGGGATGCGGACGCTCGCTGCAGCGCTGGTGGCTGTGGGCGCTCGGCGCCGCCATGGCTTTCATCGGCGTCGCGATCGCGATGGCGGTCGCGCTGCGGGACCCGCGGATCGCCGAACAACGCGTGCTGCTGACGCGGCATCTGGCCTCGTCCCTGGTCGTCGTCGGCAGCGTGCTGGGGCTGGGGCTGGTGGACACCGCATCGCAGACCCTGTACCTGCTGTCCCACGCCGAGGGCCCGGGTGTCCAGCCCCTGCTGACGCCGGCCGCGATGGTCGCCGCACTGGTCTGGCTGGCGAAGAAAGGGGCGGCCAGCCTGGGCAAGCCGGCCGTCGGCAGCCGCCTTCGGAAGCTGCCGCTCACGGCCCTGGGAGGCATTGCCGGCGGCCTCATCCTTTTCCTCATGGCCACTCTCTGGGGCGTGGTGATCCACGTGCTGGCCTGGTCGGGCGGTGCACCGTCCGGACCGGTTCCGGGCGGAGGCCACGGTGCCTTCCTCTGGGTGTTGCTCGGCGCGTCGGTGGTGCTCGCCGCACTGGTGGGGCAGTTCCCCGGCTTCATCAACCTGTCGAGCCTGCAGTCCTTCTACAGCGCGCGCATCGTCAGGGCCTACCTGGGCGGCTCGAACGGCAAGCGCTTCGCGGCGGGCGGGGCCAGCCTCAGCGTCGCCGAGCCCATCGCCGGCGACAACCTCGTGCCGCAGGACTACCTGACCGCGGGCGGCGGCGCCAACGCTCCGGCGCTGCGCACCCTTGCACCTTTGCACATCGTCAACGTCACGCTGAACAAGACAGTCGACCCGGCTGAGCAGCTCGTGCAGCGCGACCGCAAGGGACAGCCCCTCGCGGTCTTTCCCTTCGGCTTCTCCGTCGACGGCTGGCGGCACCCGTTCCCCGATCACCAGAGCACGCGCGGATGGCGGCTGAACGAAGTCGAGCGGCCCCTCTCGGTCGGGCAGTGGGTCGGAACGTCCGGTGCGGCGATCGCCACCGGCATCGGGCGCGAGACCAGCCTGGGCATGTCGCTGCTCATGGGGGCCGCGAACGTGCGCCTGGGCGTGTGGTGGGACTCGGGGCGCGGCAAGGTGAAAGCGGAGCCGGGTCTTCTGGCGTTGCTCACGACGGCCGTGGGCGCCGTGTTCCGCACGCAGACCTACCTGAGCTATGAATTCCGCGCGCGCTTCTTCGGCATGCGGCGCAAGTGGCAGTACCTCTCGGACGGCGGGCATTTCGAGAACACTGCGCTGTACGAACTGCTGCGGCCGGAGCGGCGCGTGCATTTGGCGGTGGCAAGCGACAGCGGCGCCGACCCGAATTACGCCTTCGGCGACCTCGCCAACCTGATCCGGCTCGTTCGCATCGACTTCGGGCTCGAGCTGTCGGTGGTGCGGGACTTCAAGGCCTGGCCCACGCTGGCCGGCGTGTTCGGCGCACCCGAGGATTTCGCGCCGGGCCTGCCGCCCCACACGCGCTGTGCAGTGCTGCTGCGTGCCGCGCCCAGGGGCAGCACCCAGGCGAGCCGCTGGGTCGTCCTGCTCAAGCCCGTGGTCGGCCTGCACGCGCAGGCGGACATCCTCCAGTACAAGCGCCAGCGCCCCGCCTTCCCGCAGGAACCCACGATGGACCAGTTCTTCGACGAGGCCCAGTGGGAAAGCTATCGCAGCCTGGGGCATTCGATTGCCTCGCGCGTGCTCGCGACCGAGGTGTGGACCGCGCTCGAAACGTACATGCGCCTGAACGCCACCGCGTCGGCAAGCTGAGTCGGCGACCAAAACCCCTGGGACGCCGGGGGGCTTGTACAGGCCGAGCGAAGTCCTGCAAAATAGAACGACCGTTCGTTTTATTTGGACCCGTTGCCCGATGACCGCTTCCCTCGCTTCCGCCAAGGCCGGACGCACGGCCCCCAAGGGCCAGCAGACCAAGGCCGTCATCGTCGATGCGGCGCTGGCCCTGGCGGCGCAGATCGGGCTTGAGGGCCTGTCGATCGGCGCGGTGGCCGAGATCACGAAGATGAGCAAGTCGGGCGTGTTCGCCCACTTCGGCTCGCGCGAGGAACTGCAGATCTCGGTGGTGCGCGAGTACCACGCGCGTTTCGAGCAGGAGGTGTTCTTCCCGGCGCTGAAGTCGCCGCGCGGCCTGCCGCGCCTGCGCGCGATGTTCGCCAACTGGATGAAGCGCACCTCGACCGAGATCGACTCGGGCTGCATCTACATCAGCGGTGCCTCGGAGTTCGACGACCGGCCCGGGCCGGTGCGCGACGCGCTGGTCGAGTCGGTCAGCATCTGGCAGGCGGCGGTGCTGCGCGCCATCCAGCAATCGCAGTCCGAAGGCCACCTGCAGGCCGACGCCGACGCGCGCCAGATCGCCTTCGAGGTCCACGGCCTCATCCTCGCGCTGCACTACGAGGCGCGCTTCCTGCGCGTGCCCGGCTCCATCGACCGCGCGAACACCGGCTTCGACAACATCCTTGCGCGCATCGCGACCGCCGATGCGCCGCCCGCGGCCGCGCCGAAGCCCGCGCGGCGCCTCAAGCCGGTGCGCTGAGCGCATCGGCCGCCTCTCTCGTTTTTTCCTTTCTTCTTCATTCATTTCGTTTTCGACCAGGAGAGTCCCGGATGCCCACCTACACCCCGCCGCTGCGCGACATGCAATTCGTGCTGCACGAAGTCTTCCAGGTCGCCGACGAGCTCAAGGCCCTGCCCGCGCACGCCGAGACCGACGCGGACACGATCAACGCGGTGCTCGAGGAGGCCGGCAAGTTCGCGGCCGAGGTGACCTTCCCGCTCAACATCAGCGGCGACACCGAGGGCTGCACGCTGAACAAGGAAACGCACGAGGTCACGGCGCCCAAGGGCTTCAAGCAGGCCTATGCACAGTTCGTCGAAGGCGGCTGGCCGGCGCTGTCGTGCGACCCGCAGTACGGTGGCCAGGGCCTGCCCTTCGTGCTGAACCAGTGCCTGTACGAGATGCTCAACAGCGCCAACCAGGCCTGGACCATGTACCCCGGCCTGTCGCACGGCGCCTACGAGGCGCTGGTCGCCCACGGCACCGACGAACAAAAGAAGACCTACCTGCCCAAGCTCACCAGCGGCGAGTGGACCGGCACCATGTGCCTGACCGAGCCGCATTGCGGCACCGACCTGGGCCTGCTGCGCACCAAGGCCGAACCGCAGGCCGACGGCACCTACCGCATCACCGGCAGCAAGATCTTCATCTCGGCCGGCGAGCACGACCTGGCCGACAACATCATCCATCTGGTGCTGGCCCGCCTGCCCGACGCGCCCAAGGGCAGCAAGGGCATCAGCCTGTTCGTGGTGCCCAAGTTCCACGTCAAGGCCGACGGCTCGCTGGGCGAGCGCAACCCGATCTACTGCGCCGGCCTGGAGCACAAGATGGGCATCCACGGCAACGCCACCGCACAGATCGTGATCGAAGGCGCCACCGGCACGCTGGTGGGCGAGCCCAACAAGGGCCTGGCCGCGATGTTCGTGATGATGAACGCGGCCCGCCTGGGCGTGGGCAACCAGTCGCTGGGGCTGACCGAAGTCGCGTTCCAGAACGCGCTGGCCTACGCCAAGGACCGCCTGCAGATGCGCTCGCTCTCGGGCGTGAAGGCCAAGGACAAGGACGCCGACCCCATCATCGTGCACCCCGACGTGCGCAAGATGCTGCTCACGGCCAAGGCGTACGCCGAAGGCGGCCGCGCGCTGCAGATCTTCTGCACCTTGCTGCTGGACAAGGAACACCACCACCCCGACGAGAAGGTGCGCAAGGACGCGGGCGAACTGGTCGCGCTGCTCACGCCCATCGTCAAGGCCTTCATCACCGACAACGGTCACATCAGCACCAACGCCTGCATGCAGGTCTTCGGCGGCCACGGCTTCATCAAGGAATGGGGCATGGAGCAGTTCGTGCGCGACAACCGCATCAACATGATCTACGAGGGCACGAACACCGTGCAGTCGCTGGACCTGCTGGGCCGCAAGGTGCTGGGCAACAACGGCGCCAGCCTGAAGAAGTTCGGCAAGCTGGTCGGCCGCCTGGTGGAAGAAGAGGGCGTGAACGAGAAGATGGCCGAGTTCATCAACCCGATCGCGGGCCTGGGCGACCAGCTCACCAAGTTCACGACCGAGATCGGCTTCAAGGGCTTCCAGAACCCCGACGAGGTGGGCGCGGCGGCCGTCGACTACCTGCGCGTGGCGGGGCACTTCGTGTTCGGCTACCTGTTCGCGCGCATGGCGCAGGTCGCGCTGCGCGAGATCGCGGCCGGCAACACCGACCCGTTCTACGTCGCCAAGCTGCAGACCGCGCGCTTCTACTTCGCCAAGCTCTTCCCCGAGACGGCGACGCTGATGCGCACGGCACGCGCCGGCAGCAAGGTGCTGATGGACACCGACGCGGCGCTCGCCTGAGCGCGCACCGCCGCTTTTCGAAACCTCAAGCCAAAACCGGTGGAGACGCCCATGAAATCTGCGGCAACAGCTATCTTTTTCGTAGCAATCGCCGGACCGGCGCTGGCGCAGATGAGCCCCGTGGGCCTGTGGCGCAACGTCGATGACAAGACCGGCGAGGTCAAGGCGGAGATCCGCATCGACGACATCGGCAGCGGGCGCCAGGCGCTGTCCGGCCGCATCGTGAAGACGCTCAAGAAGGACGCCAAGCCCGACGCCACCTGCGACGAGTGCGAAGGCGATCGCAAGGGCAAGCCGATCAACGGCCTCGAGATCATCCGCGGCGGCGCGAAGGCCGAGGGCAAGGACGTCTGGGAAGGCGGCCGCATCCTCGACCCCGAGAACGGCAAGGAATACCGCGCCAGCTTCACGCCCATCGACGGCGGCAAGAAGCTGGAGGTGCGTGGCTACCTCGGCCCGTTCTGGCGCACACAGACCTGGACGCGCGTGCAGTAGTCCAGCACCCAGACCACAACCCGCCGTTCGCCCTGAGCCTGTCGAAGGGCCAGTCCGCGCACCGGCTCCGACAAGCTCAGCCCGAACGGCTTCAACACCCACTCCACCATGTCCCAGTTCAATGTGAAGAAGGTCGCCGTGCTCGGCGCCGGCGTGATGGGCGCGCAGATCGCGGCCCATCTCGTCAACGTGCGCGTGCCGGTGGTGCTCTTCGACCTGCCCGCGAAGGAAGGTCCGAAGAACGGCATCGTCACCCGCGCCATCGACAACCTCAAGAAGCTCAAGCCCGCGCCGCTGGGCGTGCCGGAAGACGCCGGGCTGATCCAGGCCGCCAACTACGAGGAGCACCTGGCGCTGCTGGGCGAGTGCGACCTCGTGATCGAGGCCATCGCCGAGCGCATGGACTGGAAGCTCGACCTCTACAGGAAGATCGCGCCGCACGTCGCGCCCCATGCCATCCTGGCGTCCAACACCTCGGGCCTGTCGATCACGAAGCTCGCCGAGGCGGTGCCCGAATCGATCCGCCCGCGCTTCTGCGGCATCCACTTCTTCAACCCGCCGCGCTACATGACGCTGGTGGAGCTGATCCCCACGCCGACGACCGGGCCGCAGGTGCTCGACGACCTCGAGACCTTCGCCATCCGTGCGCTGGGCAAGGGCGTGGTGCGCGCCAAGGACACGCCCAACTTCATCGCCAACCGCATCGGCATCGCCGGCATGCTGGCCACGCTGAAAGAGGTGGAGAAGTTCGGCCTGAGCTTCGACGTGGTCGACGACCTCACGGGCAAGCGACTGGGCCGCGCCAGCTCGGGCACTTTCCGCACCGCCGACGTGGTGGGCCTGGACACGCTGGCCCACGTGGTCAAGACGCTGCAGGACAACCTGAGCGAGGCGACCGACCCGTTCTATCCGAACTTCGCCACGCCGCCCGTGCTGGCGAAGCTGCTGGAACTCGGTCACCTGGGCAACAAGACCAAGGCCGGCTTCTACAAAAAGGCCGGCCGCGACATCCTGCGCTTCGACCTGCAGGCGAACGGAGGAAAGGGCGACTACGTGCCGGCCGGCGCGAAGGCCGACGAGGTCTACGGCCGCATGCTCAAGAAGCCGGCCGCCGAGCGCCTGAAGCTGCTGCGCAACGCCGAAGGGCCGCAGGGCCAGTTCCTGTGGGCCATCCTGCGCGACGGCTTCCACTACGCGGCCGTCCACCTGGCCGACATCGCCGAGAGCGCGCGCGACGTCGACCTGGCCATGCGCTGGGGCTTCGGCATGCAGCAGGGCCCCTTCGAGCTCTGGCAGGAAGCCGGCTGGACGCAGGTGGCGCAGTGGATCCGGGAGGACATCGACGCCGGCAAGGCGCTGTCGACGGCGCCGCTGCCGAAGTGGGTGTTCGAGGGCCCGGTCGCCGAGGCCGGCGGCGTGCACACGCCCGAGGGTTCGTGGAGCGCGGCCGGGCAGCGTTTCGTGCCGCCCCGGCGCCTGCCGGTGATGGCGCGCCAGCTCTTTCCCGAGACGGTGCTCGGCAGCGGCGAGAAAACGGCCGCGCAGGCGGGCACGACGATCAGCGACGAGGGCGACGTGCGCGTCTGGACGCTGGACAAGGATGGATTCGAAGGGGTGCTCATCGCCAGCATCCATTCCAAGATGAATGCCATCAGCCCCGACGTCGCCGAAGCGCTGGCCGAGGCGGTGGCGCTGGCCGAGCGCGAGTACCAGGGGCTGGTCATCTGGTCGCCCGACGACAAGTTCTCCGTCGGTGCCGATCTGCAGGCCATGCTTCCGGCCTTCGTGGTGGCGGGCATCGGCGCGGTCGAAGGCGCCGAGCAGGCGCTGCAGGACGTGATGCTGCGCATGCGCTACGCCAGCGTGCCGGTGGTGGCCGCGGTGCGCGGCCTGGCGCTGGGCGGCGGTTGCGAACTGGCCGTCTACAGCGCGCGCCGCGTGGCCGCGATGGAAAGCTACATCGGGCTGGTGGAAGTGGGCGTGGGCCTGGTGCCCGGCGCCGGCGGCCTGACCTACATCGCGCGCCGCGCCGCCGAGAACGCCGCCGCGTCGACCGGCTCCGACCTGCTGCCCTTCCTCACCGAAGGCTTCACCGCCGCGGCCATGGCCAAGGTCGGCACCAGCGCGCTCGAATCGAGGAAGCTGGGCTACCTCGTAGAGGGCGACGTGATCGTGCCGAACAAGGAGGAGCTGCTCTATGTCGCCATCCAGCAGGCCAAGGCCATGCAGGAGGCCGGCTGGCGCCCGCCGATGAAGCGCAGCTTCCGCGTCGCCGGCCGCAGCGGCGCCGCGACGATCAAGGGCCAGCTGGTCAACATGCGCGACGGCGGCTTCATCAGCCAGCACGACTTCCACATCGCCAGCCTGATCGCCCACGTGGTCACCGGCGGCGACGTCGATGCCGGCACGCTGGTGACCGAGGAGTACCTCATGGGCCTGGAGCGCGAAGCCTTCTGCGCGCTGGTGCAGCATCCCAAGACCCAGGAACGGATCTTGGGGATGCTGTCGACGGGCAAGCCGGTCCGCAATTGAACGACGACGAGGAACACACCATGAGCAAGCAAGTGCAGGACGCCTACATCGTCGCCGCCACGCGCACCCCCATCGGCAAGTCGCACCGCGGCTTCTTCCGCAACACCCGGCCCGACGACCTGTTGGCCACGACGCTGAAGGCGGCGTTGGCGCAGGTGCCGCGGCTCGATCCGCAGACCATCGAGGACATCGTCTGCGGCTGCGCGATTCCCGAGGCGCAGCAGGGCCTGAACGTGGCGCGCATCGCCGCCGTGCTGGCGGGCCTGCCCACCAGCGTGGGCGGCATCACCGTCAACCGCTTCTGTGCTTCCGGCCTGTCGGCCGTGCAGATGGCGGCCGACCGCATCCGCGTCGGCGAGGCCGAGGTGATGATTGCCGCCGGCGTGGAGAGCATGAGCATGGTGCCGATGATGGGCAACGCGCCCTCGCTGTCGCCCTCGATCTTCGAACGCGACGGCGACGTCGGCATCGCCTACGGCATGGGCCTCACGGCCGAGAAGGTGGCGCAGCAGTGGAAGGTCGGCCGCGAGGCGCAGGACGCCTTCGCGCTGCAGTCGAACCAGCGCGCCGTCGCGGCCCAGCAGGCCGGCGAGTTCGCCGACGAGATCACGCCCATCGAGGTGACCGACCGCGGGTTCGACCTCGCAACGGGCGAGGCCACCGTGAAGACGCGCACGGTCAGCCTCGACGAAGGCCCGCGCCCCGACACCAGCCTCGAAGGGCTGGCGAAGCTGCGCACCGTGTTCGCCGCGCGCGGCACGGTCACGGCGGGCAACAGCTCGCAGACCTCCGACGGCGCCGGCGCGCTCATCCTGGCGAGCGAGGCGGCGTGCCAGAAGTACGACCTCACGCCGCTGGCCCGCTTCGTCAGCTTCGCCAGCAAGGGCGTGCCGCCGGCCATCATGGGCATCGGGCCCATCGAGGCCATCCCCGCCGCGCTGCGCTATGCGGGCCTGAAGCAGGACGACCTCGACTGGATCGAACTGAACGAGGCTTTCGCGGCCCAGTCGCTGGCGGTCCTGAACACGCTGAAGCTCGACCCGGCCAAGGTCAACCCGATGGGCGGCGCGATCGCGCTGGGCCACCCGCTGGGCGCCACGGGCGCGATCCGCGCTGCCACGGTCGTGCACGCGCTGCGCCGCAAGCAGCTCAAGTACGGCATGGTCACGATGTGCGTGGGCATGGGGCAGGGCGCCGCCGGCATCTTCGAACGCGTTTAGCGGCTGCTGCGCGGTCCCGCCCGCCACGCCAGAGGCGCCGCCGAAGCCATCAACAGGAGACCACCGAGATGCACAGTCGCCACCTGCCAGTTGACGGTTCCCACCACATCGCGGTGCGCCGCTACCCTGCCACCGGCACGGCCCGCGCGAGCGTCGTCATCGGCGGCGCGATGGGCGTGCGGCAGGCCTTCTACGCGCCCTTCGCGCAGTGGCTGGCCGGGCAGGGCGTCGCCGTCTGGACCTTCGACTACCGCGGCAGCGGCGACTCGCTCGGCGATGCGCCGCTGCGCGGCTTCGACGCCGACCTGTTCGACTGGGCGCGCGACTACGAGACGGTGATCGACGCCGCACGTGCCGCGCAGCCCGACGCGCCCCTCTACCTCTTCGGCCACAGCCTGGGCGCGCAGCTGCCGGGCCTGCTCGCGCGGCCCGAGCAGGTCGACGGGCTGCTCAGCATCGCCGCCGGCAGCGGCTACTGGCGCGAGAACGCGCCACGGCTGAGGCGTTCCGTCCTCTACTTCTGGTTCGTGCTGGTGCCGCTGGCGGTGCGCCTGTGGGGCTACTTTCCCGGCCGCAGATTGCGCAAGGTGGGCGACCTGCCGCGCGGCGTCATCCTGCAGTGGCGGCGCTGGTGCCTGAACCCGCGCTACAGCGTGGGGGCCGAAGGGCCGCTGGCAGAGCGCAGCTATGCGCGGGTGCGCTTCCCGGTGCTGGCGCTGTCGATCACCGACGACGAGCTGATGACGCTGCGCGGCACCGAGAGCCTGGTCGGCTTCTATTCGGCCGCACCCACCGCCGTGCAGCGCATCGCGCCGGCCGACGTGCAGGCGGGCCGCATCGGCCACTTCGGCTTCTTCCGCGAACAGTTCGCGTCCAGCCTGTGGCCGCGCGCCGTCGACAGCCTGCAGCGCCTGGTGGCCCTGGGGAACACCCGCGTCCCGCACACGACTGCGTGAGCCCGCCACCCCCATGCACACTGCCTGCATGACGATGCACCCCTTCGATCAGGCGCTGGCGCTCGAACACAGCGACCTGCAGGCCGGCCTCTTCACCGGCACCACCAGCGCCGACTACTGGAACATGGTCGGTCCCTTCGGCGGCACCACCGCGGCGCTGGCGCTGCAGGCGGTGCTGCGGCATCCGGACCTGCTGGGCGAGCCCATCGCCCTCACGGTCAACTACGCGGCTGCCATCGTCGCCGGGCCTTTCGAGATCCAGGCCACGCCGGTGAAGACCAACCGCTCGACCCAGCACTGGACGCTCGAGATCCGCCAGCCCGACGCCCAGGGCCACCCGCAGCTCAACACCACCGCCACGGTGGTCACGGCCGTGCGCCGCGAAACCTGGGGCGCCACCGACCTGCCCATGCCCGCCGTGCCCGCGCCCGAGGCGGTCGAACGCATGACCATCGGCCCCAAGGCCGTGGCCTGGGTGACCCAGTACGAGATGCGGCCGGTGAGCGGCAGCATCCCGTCGCAGTGGGACGGCCGCGGCGACCACAGCGAGACGCGCCTGTGGCTGCGCGACGCCCAGCCGCGCGCGCTGGACTTCGCCTCGCTCACCGCGATGAGCGACATCTTCTACCCGCGCGTCTGGCTGCGTCGTGCCACGGTGGTGCCGGCCGGCACGGTGTCGATCACCACGTATTTCCATTGCACCGCGGCGCAGCTCGCCGAAGTCGGGACCGGCCACCTGCTCGGGCGCGCCACGGGCCAGCAGTTCGCGCAGGGCTTCTTCGACCAGAGCGCGCAGCTGTGGAGCCAGGCGGGGCACCTGCTCGCCACCAGCAACCAGATCGTCTATTACAAGGAGTGACGCCCGACCCTTCCGTTCGGGCTGAGCCTGTCGAAGCCGGGTGACGGCGCTTCGACAGGCTCAGCCCGAACGGCCCAGGAGCGCACTCGACTTCTGAAGGAGCCCCCCCCATGAGCCAGAAACCTGCCGCCCTCGTCATCGGCGCCGGCGACGCCACCGGCGGTGCCATCGCGCGCGCCTTCGCCCGGGAAGGGTACGCCGCCTGCGTGGTGCGGCGCAGTGCCGACAAGCTGCAGCCGCTGGTGGCGCAGATCGAGGCCGAGGGCGGCGTCGCCCATGCCTTCGGCACCGACGCGCGCAAGGAGGAGGACGTCGTCGCGCTGGTCGAGCAGATCGAGTCGACCCTCGGCCCGATCGAGGTGATGGTGTTCAACATCGGCGCCAACGTGCCCGAGAGCATCCTGACCGAGACCGCGCGCAAGTACTTCAAGGTCTGGGAGATGGCCTGCTTCTCGGGCTTCCTCACCGCCCGCGAGGTGGCGCGGCGCATGGTCGCGCGCGACATGCCGCCCGGCGGCCACCGCGGCACCATCATCTTCACCGGCGCGACCGCCTCGCTGCGCGGTGGCGCGAACTTCGGCGCCTTCTCGGGCGCCAAGATGGCGCTGCGCGCGCTGGCCCAGGCCATGGCGCGCGAGCTGGGGCCGCAGGGCGTGCACGTGGCCCACACCATCATCGACGGTGCCATCGACACCGAGTTCATCCGCAGCAACTTCCCCGAACGCTACGCGCTCAAGGCACAGGACGGCATCCTCAATCCCGAGCACATCGCCCAGAGCTATGTCATGCTCCACCGCCAGCCGCGCGACGCCTGGACGCACGAGCTGGACCTGCGGCCGTGGATGGAAAAATTCTGAGCACCGCGCGCCCACACGGAGACATGCCCATGCCCGCACCCACCGTCGAGTTCTTCTTCGATTTCGGCAGTCCTGCCGCCTACCTGGCCTGGACGCAGTTGCCGCACCTGTGCGCCGACACCGGTGCCACGCTCGTGCCCCGGCCGATGCTGCTGGGTGGCGTGTTCCAGGCCACAGGCAACCATTCGCCGGCCGAGATCAAGCCCAAGGGCCCCTACATGAACGTGGACCTGCAGCGCTTCGCGCAGCGCTACGGCGTCCCCTTCACGCACAACCCGCACTTTCCGGTCAACACGCTGCTCCTGATGCGCGGCGCGACCGGCATGCAGATGCACGAGCCGGAGCGTTTCGATGCCTATTGCCGCGCCGTCTACCAGGCCATGTGGGTCGATGCGCAAAACATGAACGACCCGGCCGTCGTGCAGGCGGTGCTGCAGGCCGCCGGCTTCGATGCCGGGGCGGTGCTCGCCCTGGCCGCGCAGCCGGAGGTCAAGGAGCGCCTCAAGGCCGTGACCGGCGAGGCCGTGGCCCGCGGCGTGTTCGGCGCACCCACCATGTTCGTCGGCGACCAGATGTTCTGGGGCCAGGACCGGCTCGACTTCGTGCGCGAGGCGGTGCTGGCCGCGCGCTGACTTTTCCCCTCCGAATCGATCACCTTCAAGGCCCACCCATGAGCGACATCCTCGTCCACACCGAAGGCGGTGTGAGCACCCTGACCTTCAACCGCCTCGACAAGAAGAACTCGATCACCAGCGCGATGTACGCCGCGATGGCCGACGCGCTGGAGGCCGCGCAGGCCGACGCCGCGGTGCGCGTGCTGCTGATCCAGGGCGACGCGACCATCTTCTCGGCCGGCAACGACATCGGCGACTTCCTCAACGCGCCGCCCTCGACGCAGGACTCGCCGGTGTTCCGCTTCCTGCACGGCATCGCGCAGTTCCCCAAGCCCATCGTGGCGGCCGTGTGCGGCCCGGCGGTGGGCATCGGCACCACGCTGCTCTTCCACTGCGACCTGGTCTATGCCGGCGACAACGCGGCCTTCTCGATGCCTTTCGTCAACCTGGGCCTGTGCCCCGAGGCGGCGTCGAGCCTGCTGGTGCCGCAGATGTTCGGCTACCACCGCGCCGCCGAGGCGCTGCTGCTGGGCGAACCCTTCATGGCCGAGGCCGCGCTGGAGGTGGGCCTGGTCAACCGCGTCGTGCCACCGACGGAATGCAATGCCATCGCGCAGCAGCAGGCGCGCAAGCTCGCGGCCAAGCCGCTGTCGGCGCTCATCGAGACCAAGCGCCTCATGAAGAAATCGCAGGGCCCGGCCGTGCTCGAACGCATGGGCGAGGAGGGCGCGAGCTTCGGCCGCATGCTGCGCGAGCCGGCGGCGCGCGAGGCGTTCACCGCCTTCATGGAGAAGAGGAAGCCGGACTTCAGCAAGGTCTGACCGGCTACCGCCCCTCCCCCCGCACCGTTCGGGCTGAGCCTGTCGAAGCCGCGCTCCGGCCTTCGACAGGCTCAGGCTGAACGGCTGGGGTGGATCGGGAGCTTCATCGCCTGCATCTGCAGGTCGCAGGTCGCCACATTCGTGACGAATTCGGCCGCAACGTTTGCCACGCCTGGGCTTCAGCTCGACGGCACCTTCTCCGCTGCAGCCCTCAGACGGGCTGCACAGCGTCCGGCACGATCGGCCGGGGCCGGCCGTTCTCGTCGATCGCCACGTAGGTCAGCGTGGCCTCGGTCACCTTCACGTACTCGCCCTGCCGGCGGATGCGTTCCGCGAAGACCTCGACCTTCACCGTGACCGATGTGCGCCCGACCCGGCTGACGACAGCGTAGAAGGACAGGATGTCGCCGATGCGCACCGGCTGCTTGAAGATGAACTCGTTCACCGCCACCGTGGCCATGCGCCCGTTGGCGTAGCGCGCCGGCAGCACCGAACCGGCCAGGTCCACCTGCGCCATCACCCAGCCGCCGAAGATGTCGCCGTTGGCATTGGTGTCGGCCGGCATCGGGATGACCTTGAGCACCAGTTCCATGTCGGCCGGCAGGCTCTTGAGAACGGCGGCGGGGTTGGAAGAAGCGGACATCGGCACAATCTCGGAAACACGAAAACCACGATTGTCCCGTATGCGACGCTGCCGCGACGCGCTGCCTCATCCCGCTGCCCCTTCCTTCCATCCGCTGCCGGCGCGTTCTTCGACGTACCGGCGCGCGCGCCCGTGGGGCCGCCCATGAGATCGCTCGCCCATCCTCCCCCGGCCTCCGTGGCCCCCGGTGCCGCTGCGGCTGCGCCGCGCTCCGACGCTGCCACGCTGCGGCGCCTCTTTCCCTACCTCTGGCAGTACAAGTGGCGCGTGTTCGCCGCGCTGGCCTTCATGATCGGCGCCAAGGTGGCGAACGTCGGCGTGCCGGTGCTGCTGAAGAACCTGGTCGACCGCATGACGCTCAAGCCCGGCGACCCGGCGGTGCTGCTGGTGGTGCCGGTGGCGCTGCTGGTGGCGTACGGGCTGCTGCGCTTTTCCACCTCGCTCTTCACCGAGCTGCGCGAGCTGGTCTTCGCCAAGGCGACCGAGGGCGCCTCGCGCAGCATCTCGCTGGAGGTGTTCCGCCACCTGCATGCGTTGTCCCTGCGCTTCCACCTCGAGCGGCAGACCGGCGGCATGACGCGCGACATCGAGCGCGGCACGCAGGCGGTGCACTCGCTCATCTCGTACTCGCTCTACAGCATCGTGCCCACGCTGATCGAGCTGTCGCTGGTGCTGGGCATCCTGGCGGTGAAGTTCGACGCCTGGTTCGCCGTCATCACCGGCATTGCGCTGGTGATCTACATCGGCTTCACCGTCACGGTGACCGAATGGCGCACGCAGTACCGCAAGATGATGAACGAGCTGGGGTCCAAGGCGCAGAGCCGGGCCATCGATTCGCTTCTCAACTACGAGACGGTGAAGTACTTCAACAACGAGGACTTCGAGGCCCGGCGCTACGACGAGAACCTCGAGCGCTACCGGCGCGCCGCCGTCAGGAGCCAGACCACGCTGTCGCTGCTCAACACCGGCCAGCAACTGCTCATCGCGCTGAGCCTGGTGGCGATGCTGTGGCGCGCCACGCAGGGCGTGGTCGACGGGCGCATGACGCTCGGCGACCTGGTGATGGTCAACGCCTTCATGATCCAGCTGTACATCCCGCTGAATTTCCTGGGCGTGATCTACCGCGAGATCAAGCAGAACCTGGTCGACCTGGACAAGATGTTCGCGCTGCTGGAACGCGAGCGCGAGGTGGCCGACGCGCCCGGCGCGCAGCCGCTGGACACGCACGATGCGACGGTGCGCTTCGAGAACGTGCGCTTCGCCTACGAGCCCGCCCGGCCGATCCTGCATGGCGTGAGCTTCGAGATTCCGGCCGGCAAGACCGTGGCGGTGGTCGGGCCGTCCGGCTCGGGCAAGTCGACCCTGGCGCGCCTGCTTTACCGCTTCTACGACATCCAGGAAGGCCACATCCGCATCGGCGGCCAGGACATCCGCGCCGTGAGCCAGGCCAGCCTGCGCCAGGCCATCGGCATCGTGCCGCAGGACACGGTGCTCTTCAACGACACCATCGCCTACAACATCGCCTACGGCCGGCCCGGCGCCACGCACGAGGAGGTGGTCGCGGCGGCCAGGGCGGCGCGCATCGACGGCTTCATTGCCGGCCTGCCGCTGGGCTACGAGACGGTGGTCGGCGAGCGCGGGCTCAAGCTGTCGGGCGGCGAGAAGCAGCGCGTGGCCATCGCGCGCACGCTGCTCAAGGACCCGCCGATCATGATCTTCGACGAGGCCACGTCGGCGCTGGATTCGGCCAACGAGCGCGCCATCCAGGCCGAGCTGGCGAGCGCCTCGCGCAACAAGACCACGCTGGTCATCGCGCACCGTCTGTCGACGGTGGTGGACGCGCACGAGATCCTCGTGCTCGAAGCCGGCGTGGTCGTCGAGCGCGGCACGCACGCCCAACTGCTGGCGCTCGGCGGGCGCTACGCGCAGATGTGGGCGCTGCAGAAGTTCGACGCCGCGCCGATGCTGTGACCGCCGTTCAGGATCCACAAGGCCTGCAGCGCACGGCGCGCTTGCCGCGCCCGTGCAGGCCGCCATCGTTTCAGGAGCATTCCCCGTGACCGAGAAAATCCCGCTGCTGGTGCTCACCAGCCTGATCCCCGAACACCAGGCCCAGATCGCCGAGGTGTACGAACTGATCTACGCCCCCACCGCGGCCGAGCGCCCGGGCGCCGTGGCCGCGAACGCCCGGCGCATCCGCGCGGTGCTGACCATCGGCGTCGTCGGCATCACGCCCGAGGAAGTGGCCGCCATGCCGGCGCTCGAGCTGGTGTGCTGCCTGGGCGCCGGTTTCGAGTGCCTGCCCATGGACGTGCTGCGCGCCCGCGGCATCGCCACCGCCAACGGCTCCGGCACGAACGACGACTGCGTGGCCGACCACGCCTTCGGCCTGCTCATCGGCATCGTGCGCGGCATGCGCATGCTCGACCGCCAGTGCCGCGAGGGCATCTGGCGCGAGGTGATCCCGCAGCCGCCGAACGTCTCGGGCAAGAAGCTGGGCATCTTCGGCCTGGGCACCATCGGCCAGAAGATCGCGAAGCGCGCTGCCGGCTTCGACCTGGAGATCGGCTACCACAACCGCACCGCGCGGCCCGAATTGCCGCACCGCTACTTCGGCAGCCTGCTCGAGCTGGCGCAGTGGTGCGACTTCCTCGTGTGCGCCGCACCCGGCGGCCCGGCCACGCGCCACGCCGTCGATGCGCAGGTGCTCGACGCATTAGGACCGCAGGGCTTCCTGGTCAACATCGGCCGCGGCAGCGTGGTCGATACCGACGCCCTGGCCGCGGCGCTGCGTGAAGGGCGCATCGCCGGTGCCGGCCTCGACGTGTACGAGAGCGAGCCAAAGCCGCCCGCGCAGCTCATCGGCCTGGACAACCTCTACATCACGCCGCACATGGCCGGCTGGTCGCCCGAGGCCACGCAGGCCAGCGTGAACCGTTTCATGGCCAACGCCGAAGGCCACTTTGCCGGCCGCGGCGTCGTCTCGCCCATCTGAAATCCCGCGGAGCCCGTCCATGCACGTCTTCATCGCCGGCTTCCAGCACGAGACCAACACCTTCGCGCCGACGAAAGCCGACTGGGCCGCCTTCGAGGCCGGGGCCGGCTTCCCGCCCTACCGGCGCGGGCCCGACGTCGTCGAGGCCTACCGCGGCAAGGGCCTGCCCATCGGCGGCTTCATCGACGCGGCCGAGGCGCAGGGCTGGACGCTGTCGCCGTCGGTCTGGGCCGGGGCCAATCCGTCCGCGCATGTCACGCGCGAGGCCTTCGAGCGGATCGCCGGCGAAATCATCGAAGACCTGGGCCGGGCGCAACGCGCGGGCGGGGTGGATGCGGTCTACCTCGACCTGCACGGCGCTGCGGTGGCCGAGCATCTGGACGATCCCGAGGGCGAGCTGCTGGTGCGCGTGCGCGCGGCCGTCGGCCCGGAGCGGCCCATCGTCGCCAGCCTGGACCTGCATGCGAACGTGAGCGCGCGCATGCTCGACGCGGCCGATGCGCTGGTGGCCTACCGCACCTACCCGCACGTGGACATGGCCGACACCGGCCGGCTGGCGGCCACGCTGCTGGCGCGCCGCGTCGCGCACGGGCGCCGCGAGGCGCTCGCCGTGCGCAGGCTGGACTTCCTGCTGCCGCTGAACGTGCAGAGCACCATGACCGCGCCGGCCGACGCGGTCTACGCCGCGTTGCGTGCGCTGGACGCCGCGCACGGCACCGTGCTGAGCTTCGCGACGGGCTTCCCGGCGGCCGACATCCCCGACTGCGGCCCGGTCGTGTGGGCCTACGGCGATGCGGCCGAGGCCGCGGTGGAGGCCCTGTTCGCACGCATCGACCAGCCTCGTGCGCAATGGCGCCTCGACCTGAAGACACCGGCCGAGGCCGTGCAGGTGGCGCTGGCTGCCGCCGCGGCGGGGGCCGCCGTGGGGCCGGTGGTCATCGCCGACACCCAGGACAACCCCGGCGCCGGCGGCGACAGCAACACCACGGGGCTGCTGCATGCGCTGCTCGCTGCGGGCGCGGGCACGCGCTTCCCTGGCGAGGTCGCGCTCGGGCTGCTGGCCGACCCGGAGGCCGCGGCGGCCGCCCACGCCGCCGGCGAAGGCGCGCAGATCGCGCTGCAGCTCGGCCGCGCGGTGCCGACCTGGGGTGGGCAGTTCAGCGACCCGCCGGTGCCGGTACAGGCGACGGTGCGCCGACTTTCCGGCGGCGAGGTCGTGCTCCTGGGGCCGATGGGCATGGGCGGCACGGTGTCGCTCGGGCCCTGCGCCTGCCTCGAGGTGCAGGGCGTGCTCGTCGGCGTGAGTTCGGTCAAGACGCAGACGCTGGACCGCGAGTTGTTCCGCTTCCTGGGCATCGAGCCCGAGCGCATGCGCGTGCTGGTGGTGAAGAGCTCGGTCCATTTCCGCGCCGACTTCGCGCCCATCGCCAGCACCATCCTTGTCGCGAAGGCGCCGGGGCCGATGGCCGCCGACCCGGCCGACCTGCCGTGGACGCGGCTGCCGCCCACGATGGCGCTGCGCCCCTGACCCCCGGCGGATGCCGCGGCGCAGGCGCGCTGCCGCCGCGGCCATAATCCCGCCCCATGGAAACCAAGTGGCTCGAGGACTTCGTGAGCCTCGCCGAGACCCGCAGCTTCAGCCGCTCGGCGCAGCTGCGGCACGTCACCCAGCCCGCGTTTTCGCGGCGCATCCAGGCGCTGGAGGGATGGGCCGGCACCGACCTGGTGGACCGCAGCTCCTACCCCACGCGGCTCACGCCCGCCGGCCAGACCCTGTATGGCCAGGCGCTGGAGATGCTGCAGGCCCTGCAGAGCACGCGCGCCATGCTGCGCGGCCACTCCGCCGTGGCGCAGGACGTGATCGAGTTCGCCGTGCCCCACACGCTGGCCTTCACCTTCTTCCCGGCCTGGGTCACCAGCCTGCGCGAGCAGTTCGGGCCGCTCAAGAGCCGGCTCATCGCGCTGAACGTGCACGACGCCGTGATGCGCCTGGTGGAGGGCAATTGCGACCTGCTCATCGCCTACAACCACCCGTCGCAGCCGCTGCAGCTGGATGCCAACCGCTACGAGATGGTCTACCTGGGCGAGGAGGTGGTCGCGCCCTGGGTCCGGCCCGACGCCGACGGCGGCCCCCGCTACCGGCTGCCGGGCCAGGCCGGCCGGCCGCTGCCCTACCTGGGCTATGCGCCGGGCGCCTACCTGGGCCGGCTGGTGGACCAGTTGCTGAAATCGTCCGGCACGCCGATCCACCTCGACCGGGTGTACGAAACCGACATGGCCGAGGGGCTCAAGGTCATGGCGCTCGAAGGCCACGGCATCGCCTTCCTGCCGGAGAGCGCCGTGCGCAAGGAAGTGCGCGCCCGCAAGCTGGTGAGCGCCCTGCCGCCCGACATGGGGCCGCTCGAGGCGACGATGGAGGTGCGCGCCTATCGGGAGCGCCCGGGCGCCGCGGCCGGCGCCAAGCCTGCCGTCCGGACGCCGCGCGGCGACGCCAGCCTGCAGCCCCGGCGCGCGGCCGATGCGCTCTGGGCCTATCTCGTCAGCACGCAGGCGCCGGCCAAGGTCTAGGGTTTACCAGCGGCCTCAGGGCGCATGCCCGCGCCGACGCCCCCCGGCGGGCGGCCCTATGATTTTCATGCATGGTGGCGTCCGCATACGGCATTGGTGTTGCCAGAATGTGACCCCTACAGTCGCGCGCTGTCTGCTGTCGCACCCCCCCCACGTCCACGCCCGCCGGGCGCGCGTGCATCGAGCTCGCTCAGGAAGGCGCTGCCATGGAATCGAACTTCAGGATCGAACACGACTTTCTCGGCGAGAGGCGCATTCCCGCTTCGGCCTACTGGGGCGTGCACACCGCGCGCGCGGTCGAGAACTTCCCGATCTCCGGCACCCGTGTCTCGGCCATGCCGGACCTGGTGCGCGCGCTGGCCCATGTGAAGAAGGCGGCGGCGCGCGCCAATGCCGACCTCGGTGCGCTGGGCCGCGAGCGGGCGGGCGCCATCATCCTGGCCTGCGACGACCTGATCGAGGGCAAGCTGCTCGACGAATTCGTGGTCGACGTCATCCAGGGCGGGGCGGGCACCTCCACCAACATGAACGCCAACGAGGTGATCTGCAACCTCGCGCTGGAGAAGCTCGGGCACGAGAAGGCGCGCTACGACGTGCTGCACCCCAACGACCACGTCAACGCCTCGCAGAGCACCAACGACGTCTACCCCACGGCCGTGCGGCTCGCGCTGTGGTTCGCGCTGGGCCGCCTGCTGGAGGCGATGGCCGACCTGCGCGCCGGCTTCGAGGCCAAGGCGCTGGAGTTCCGCGACATCCTGAAGATCGGCCGCACCCAGCTGCAGGACGCGGTGCCGATGACCCTGGGCCAGGAATTCCTCACCTACGCGGTGATGATCGAGGAGGACGAGGCCAGGCTGCGCGAGGCCCGTGCCCTCATCGAGGAGATCAACCTCGGCGCCACGGCCATCGGCACCGGCATCAACGCGCCGCACGGCTACGCCAACCTGGCCTGCCAGTACCTGGCCGAGCAGACCAACGTGCCGCTCAAGCAGGCCGCCAACCTCATCGAGGCGACGCAGGACACGGGCGCCTTCGTTCAGCTGTCGGGCGTGCTCAAGCGCGTGGCCACCAAGCTGTCGAAGACCTGCAACGACCTGCGGTTGCTGTCCAGCGGCCCGCAGGCCGGATTCGGCGAGATCCGCCTGCCCGCGCGCCAGGCCGGCTCGTCGATCATGCCGGGCAAGGTCAACCCGGTGATCCCGGAGGTGATGAACCAGGTGGCCTTCGAGGTCATCGGCAACGACATCACCGTGACGCTGGCCTCCGAGGCAGGGCAGCTGCAGCTCAACGCCTTCGAGCCCATCATGGGCTGGAGCCTGTTCAAGAGCATCCAGCACCTGGGCAACGCCTGCGGCACGCTGCGCCGCAACTGCGTGGACGGCATCGAGGCCAACCGCGAATTCCTGGCGCGCCGGGTGCGCGAGTCGGTCACCCTGGTCACCGCGCTCAATCCCATCATCGGCTACGAGAAGGCCGCGCTCATCGCCAAGACCGCGCTGGCCACCGGCGGGCCGATCGACGTGGTGGCCGAATCGCTGGGCATCCTCACGCGCGAACAGATGGACGCGCTACTCGTGCCTGAACATCTGACGCAACCTGTGAGATTGTCCACACCTGTGCCTGCCGCCGCGGTGCCGACAGGCACGGAGGCTGCTAACCCATTGCCTTCGACGCGATGACGGAACCCACGCACCAGACGGGCGCTCGACCCCGCATGGACCCACCCCATTCAGTGCACCGTGCACCGGGGTGGTTACCGATGTGCCCAACAAACGTGTGTGTCTAGAATTTCGCTTGTTTCTTCCTGTCCATTTCCCAAGGAGTCTCTTCATGAAAAAGCAATTGCTCGCGCTCGCGGTGACCGCGTTCGTCGCCACCGGCGCCTTCGCGCAGGCCACCGACACGCTGGCCAAGATCAAGGAGCGCGGCGCGGTCAACCTCGGCGTGCGTGACTCGTCCGGCCTGGCCTTCACGCTGGGCGGCGGCAAGTACGTCGGCTTCCACACCGAAATGGCCGAGAACATCATCAAGGACCTGAGCAAGGACCTCGGCAAGCCGCTGACCATCAACTACCAGGTGATCACCTCGCAGAACCGCGTGCCCCTGGTGCAGAACGGCACCATCGACTTCGAGTGCGGCTCGACCACGAACAACACGGCTCGCCAGAAGGACGTCGACTTCGCCTACACCACCTACGTGGAAGAAGTCCGCATCCTCACCAAGGCCAACTCGGGCATCAACGGCATCCCCGACCTGAAGGGCAAAACAGTCGCCACCACCACCGGCACCACCTCGGTCCAGACCCTGCGCAAGAACAAGCGCGCCGAGAACGTCGACTTCAAGGAAGTCATGGGCAAGGACCACGCCGACAGCTTCCTGCTGCTCGAATCGGGCCGCGCCGACGCCTTCGTGATGGACGGCTCGATCCTGGCCGCGAACGCCGCCAAGTCGAAGAACCCCAAGGACTTCAAGATCGTCGGCGAAGTGCTGTCGGTCGAGCCGATCGCCTGCATGCTGCCCAAGGGCGACGCCAAGCTGAAGAAGGCCGTCGACGACAGCATCGTGCGCCAGATCAAGGACGGTTCGCTGGCCAAGCTGTACGACAAGTGGTTCACGCAACCCATCCCGCCGAACAACGTCAACCTGAACATGCCGGCCTCGGAAGGCACCAAGGCCGCCTGGGCCAACCCGAACGACAAGCCCATGGAAGCCTACGCGCCCAAGTAAGACGGCGTCAGACCTGAAAAGCCAAGCCCGCGCGGCGCTCCTGCCGACGCGGGCTTTTCGATGAACGGGCGCGGGCCCCGACCCGCGAAGGAGGATGGATGCCGAACCTGGACATGTCGGTCTTCTGCCAGGACACGCTCACCAACGAAGTGGTCGCCAGCTGCTTCGCACGCGGGTCCGACCAGACCTATCTGCAATGGATGCTTCACGCCTGGGGCTGGACCGTGGGCGTGGCGCTCACGGCCCTGTTCGTGGCGCTGGTGGTCGGCTCGATCATCGGCACCTTGCGCACGCTGCCCAACAGCCCCTGGCTGGTGCGCTTCGGCAATGCCTGGGTGGAGCTGTTCCGCAACATCCCCTTGCTGGTCCAGGTGTTCATCTGGTACTTCGTGCTGCCCAAGATGATCCCGGCGATGCGCGACCTGCCGCCTTTCGTGCTGGTGGTCTGCGCGCTGGGCTTCTTCACCTCGGCGCGGATCGCCGAGCAGCTGCGCTCGGGCATCCAGGCGCTGCCGCGCGGCCAGCGCTACGCGGGCATGGCCGTGGGTTTCACGACGCCGCAGTACTACCGCTTCGTGCTGCTGCCCATGGCCTACCGCATCATCATGCCGCCGCTGACCAGCGAGTCGATGAACATCTTCAAGAATTCGTCGGTGGCCTTCGCGGTGTCGATTCCCGAGCTCACGCAGTTTTACCTGCAGGCCGGCGAGGAGACCTCGGCCCAGATCCCGATCTACCTCGGCGTCGTCGTGCTCTACGTCATCAGCGCCATGCTGGTCAACCGCATCATGACCTTCATCGAGCGCAAGCTCCGGGTGCCGGGCTTCGTTGCGGCCGGCGGAACGGGAGGCCACTGACATGATGAATCTCGACTTCTCCTTCTACAGCTGGAGCCTGATCAGCAACTTCGTGCTGAAAGGCTTCTACTTCAGCGTCATCCTGACGGCCGTGGCCACCCTGGGCGGCATCTTCTTCGGCACCCTGCTGGCGCTGATGCGCCTGTCGGGCAAGAAGTGGCTGGACTTCCCGGCGGCCGCGTACGTCAACGGCATGCGTTCGGTGCCGCTGGTCATGGTGATCCTGGGCTTCTTCCTGCTGGTGCCCTTCGTGATCGGCCGGCCCATCGGCGCCGAGACCTCGGCGGTGATCACCTTCATCTGCTTCGAGGCGGCGTACTTCTCCGAGATCATGCGCGCCGGCATCCAGTCGATCCCGCGCGGGCAGGTCTTCGCCGGCATGGCGGTGGGCATGACCTACAAGCAGAACATGACCCTGGTCATCCTGCCGCAGGCCTTCCGCAACATGCTGCCGGTGCTGCTGACGCAGACCATCATCCTGTTCCAGGACACCTCGCTGGTCTACGCCATCGGCGCCTACGACCTGCTCAAGGGCTTCGAGAATGCAGGGAAGCTCAACGGTCGTCCGGAAGAGGCCTACCTGCTGGCCGCCGTCGTGTACTTCATCCTGTGCTACTCGCTGTCCTTCCTGGTCAAGCGCCTGCACAAGAAGATCGCCATCATCCGCTGAAGGAGAAAGAGCCATGGCTGAAAAAATGATCGAAATCAAGAACGTCTCGAAGTGGTACGGCCCGGTGCAGGTGCTCAACGACTGCAACGTCAGCATCGACAAGGGCGATGTGGTCGTGGTCTGCGGCCCCTCCGGCTCGGGCAAGTCCACCCTGATCAAGACCGTCAACGCGCTGGAGCCGATCCAGAAGGGCGACATCACGGTCAACGGCGTGCACGTCAACAACGCCAAGACCGACCTGCCCAAGCTGCGCTCCAAGGTCGGCATGGTGTTCCAGCACTTCGAGCTGTTCCCGCACCTGTCGGTGACCGAGAACCTGACGATCGCGCAGGTCAAGGTGCTCGGCCGCAGCCTCGACGAGGCCAAGACCCGCGGCCTGAAGATGCTCGACCGCGTGGGCCTGATGGCGCACAAGGACAAGTTCCCGGGCCAGCTCTCGGGCGGCCAGCAGCAGCGCGTGGCCATTGCCCGCGCGCTGTCGATGGACCCGATCGTGATGCTGTTCGACGAGCCCACCTCGGCGCTCGACCCCGAGATGGTCGGCGAGGTGCTCGACGTGATGGTGAGCCTGGCCAAGGAAGGCATGACCATGATGTGCGTGACCCATGAGATGGGCTTCGCGCGCAAGGTCGCCAGCCGGGTGATCTTCATCGACGTCGGCGGCCGCATCCTGGAGGACTGCTCGAAGGACGAATTCTTCGGCCACCCGGAGAACCGCCAGCCGCGCACCAAGGACTTCCTCAACAAGATCCTGCAGCACTGAGCGCCGCAGGCGGTCTGGAAAAGCCCCGCGCCGCGGGGCTTTTTGCTGTGCGCGACGCGGCCTCGAGCGGCGTCGGCCGCCCCCTCCTCTGCGCCGCCTGCGGCCCCTGCGCGCAGGCCGCCTCACTACACTGGCCGCGATGAACGAAGGCCCTGCAGCGCACCATGGCTCCGTGGTCGGTGATGGCGACGCGCCGCGCAGGCGGAGCGTGGGGGATGCGGTTCTTTCCGCCGTGCTCGACATCCCGGCCCCGCCGGCGCGGGTGACGGCCGACTGGGAGCGCGAGGTGGTGCAGCACCTCGCGCTGGCGCCCGGCGACGTCGAGAGCCTGCCGCTGGTGCGGACCCGCGCGCGCTGGCCGGACCACCGGCTGTGCGTGCAGGCCATGGCCCGCTGGACGCATTCGCTCGGCCTGCAGGACGTGCTCGCGACCGCGGACCTTGCACTCATGGCCTGCCGCGGCGCGCGCTACCACCACGATGCGGCGCAGTATGGCCGGGCGGCGTTCTGCAACCTTTTCCTGAGCGACGACAAGGGCCTGGACGTGCACTTTCCCGCCATCGGCCGACGCATTGCACTCACGCGGGGCACGGCCCTGCTCTTCGACACCGGACAGCCGCATGCCGTCGTCCTGCGCGGCGAGGGCGGCTTCGACGCCACCCGCTTCATGCCCGGCCAGGACTGCACGCAGGTGTTCCTGAGCTGGGAACTGCCACTCGACGACGCGCGGGTGGCGAAGGCGCTGCACGTCGCCTTCGATGTCGCGCCCGGCATCGGGCTGCAGGTCGACGCGGGCCAGCTGCGGCTGCGGGGTGCGTCGGTCGATGTCTGCCCGGACTCGGGCCGCTGGAGCCCGGCCGGCGGCTGATGCACCGGCTCAGGCCGGGCTCACTTCGGGCGTGCGGCGATCGCCTTCTCGGCCTTGGTCACCAGGTCGTTGCCCACGGTGCCCTTCCACTTGGCGTAGACCGGGCGTGTGACCTTCACGAAAGCCTCGCGCTCGGCGGGGGTGAGCTGGGTCACCGTGACGCCCATGCCGGCAATTTCCTTGAGCAGCGGCTTGTCGGCCTCGGTCAGGCCCTTGCGCGCGAGGGCGATCTCCTGCTTGCCGGCATCGATGGCGGCCTGCCGCACGATGGCCTGGTCCGCCGGCGTCCAGCTGGCCCAGATCTCCTTGTTGACCACGAAGATCAGCGGGTCGGCCACGTAGCCCCAGGTGGTCACGAACTTCTGGCCCACGGTGTGCATCTTCAGCACCGTGAACAGGAAGAGCGGGTTCTCCTGGCCGTCGACGGCGCCGCTGGCCAGCGCCGGCTGCGCATCGGCCCAGCTCATCTGCGTCGGGTTGGCGCCCATGGCGCTGAACATGTCGGAGAAGATGGGCGAGCCCACCACGCGCAGCTTCATGCCCTTCAGGTCCTCGGGCGACTTGATGGCACGCTTGGAGTTGGTCACTTCGCGGTAGCCGTTCTCGCCCCACGCCAGCGGCACCACGCCGGCCTTGTCCAGCCGCGCGAAGATGTCCTTGCCCACCTCGCCCTGCGTCAGCGCGTCGATGGCCGCGTAGTCGGGCATCAGGAAGGGCATCGAGAACAGGTTGAGCTCCTTGACCTGCGGCGACCAGTTGATGGTGGAGCCCACGGCCATGTCGATCACGCCCTGGCGCAGCGCCGAGAACTCGCGCGTCTGGTCGCCCTGGATGAGCGACACGCCGGGGTACAGCTTGATGTTGATGCGGCCCTGGGTGCGTTCCTTGACCAGGTCGGCCCAGATCTTCCCGGCCATGCCCCAGGGCGTGGGCGGACCCAGCACGAGCGACATCTTGTACTCGCTCTTGTAGGCGGCCTGGGCCACGGCCCCCGTGGTGAAGCCCAGGGCCGTGGCGGCGAGCGCGAGGCCGAGCAGGGTGCGGCGGAATTTCATTGTTTGACTCCTCGTGTTGAACAACCCAATTGGAATGCGGGTGCGGGCAGCCGAACGCAGAGGTCGCAAAGGTTGCGCAGAGGTCGCAGAAGAGAAACCCAAAGGAATGAATGGATTGCTCTGCGCCCTCTGCGTCACTTTTGTCTTCCTTCTGCGTTCGGCTGTCCGTTTTTCTCTAGTACCCCAGCCTGGCCGGCAGCCACAGCGCCAACTGCGGCCAGATGATCACGGCGACCATCACCAGGAACATCGCGAACAGCATCCAGCCGACCCAGCGCACGGTCTCTTCCATGCGCACGTTGGCGATGCGGCACGACACCATGAGGTTGACGGCCAGCGGCGGGGTGAACTGGCCCAGTGCGACCTTGAGCGTGAGGATCACGCCGAACCACACCGGGTCCCAGTTGTAGTGCTGCACGATGGGCCACAGCAGCGGCACGAAGATCAGGAAGATCGAGACGCCATCGAGGAACATGCCCACGGTGATGAGCAGCACGATCAGCAGTGCCAGCACGCCGTACTCGCCCAGGCCAGAGTTCACGATCGCCTTGGCCACCGGGTCGATCACGCCCAGTGTCGAGAGCGAATACGCGAAGATGCCCGCGAGCGACACCACCAGCAGGATCACCGCCGACAGTTCGCCCGACTCGCGCAGGATGACGAACAGGTCCCTGACCTTGATCGTGCGGTACACCACCATGCCCACGAAGAGGCCGTAGAACACCGCCACCACCGCGGCCTCGGTCGGCGTGAACCAGCCGGCGCGCATGCCGCCGAGGATCAGCACCGGCGCCGCGAGGCCCCAGGTCGCTTCGCGAAAGCTCTTCCAGAAGGCCGGCCGCGGCAGCGTGGCCTCGAGCGCGCCCATCTTGTGCGAGCGCGCCATCCACACCGCGGGGACGATCAGCGCCAGCCCGGCGAGGATGCCGGGGATCATGCCGGCCGCGAAGAGCGCCGGCACCGACGCGCCGGGCACCAGCACCGAATACACGATGAAGGCGACCGACGGCGGAATGAGGATGTCGGTCGCCGCCGCCGCGCCCACCACGCTGGCCGAGAAGGCGGCCGGGTAGCCGGCCCGCGACATGGCCGCGATCATCACCGCGCCCACCGCGGCGGCATTGGCCGGGCCCGAGCCCGAGATGCCGCCGAGGAACATCGCCACCACGATCGCCACCAGCGGCAGCATGCCGGGGCCGCGGCCGACGATCGAGATCGCGAAGTTCACCAGCCGCAGCGCCACGCCCGAGCGGTCGAAGATCGAGCCCACCAGCACGAACATCGGAATCGCCAGCAGCGGGTACTTGCCCAGGCCCGCGTAGAAGTTCTGCGGCACGGCCAGCAGGCCGAACCACTGCGCATCGCTGTTGGCCAGCGCGATGCAGGCCGCGCCGGCCAGGCCCAGCGCGGCGCCGATCGGCACGCCGATCAACATCATCGCCACGAAGGCGACGAACAGGAGCGTTGCGATCATGCCGGTCGGTCCTCTTCGGCCGCCTTGCGCCCGCGCCGGATGAACAGCCCCACGGCCCGCAGCCCGATCGCCGTCGACACGATGGGCAGCCAGATCGAGTACCACCACTGCGGCACGCCGATGCCCGGCGAGGTCTCCTCGAAGCGGTAGTCGTCCCACACCACGCGGATGCTCAGGCCGGCGATGAGGAAGAACAGGATGGCCACCATCGCCGCGCCGAACTGCGCCAGGCGCCGGCGCCGTGCCATCGAGCCGGCCTCCGAGAAGTACTCGATGCGGATGTGGCGGTCGCGCGCCACGGCGGCCGAGCCCGCCACCATCGCCAGCAGGATCATCAGGAAGACCGAGAACTCCTCCGTCCACGCGAAGGACGAATCGGTGAAGTAGCGCACCAGCACGTTGGCGAAGGTGATGCAGGCCAGCAGCGCCATGATGGCCACCGTGGCCCAGTCCTCGATCGCCAGCGGCACCTTCACGGGCTCGTCGGCGGCGTCGATGTCGGGGGGCAGGGGGCTGGCGGCGTCCAGCTGGGCGCCGGGCTCGGGGGTGGAGGACATGGGAGGCGAGGGCGGCAGCAAGGAAGTTCCAACCGCCCGGTTGAGAAAAAATCGACGCGCGATCGTAAGGGCGGGCGCCCTCGCGTTGCATGGGGGCTTTCCTTAGCCGGTACGCCTTCGCGACAGCGCGGATCAGCGGCATGCTTCCTGCTGAATCGACCGCATGGACCTCACCACCGCTTCTTCCCCGGCCGCTGCAGCAGCGGCCCTCGCGATCGACCGCGACCGCCTCTGGGATTCGCTCATGGCGCTGGCGCGCATCGGCGCGACCGACAAGGGCGGCGTGTGCCGCCTCGCGCTCACCGACCTGGACCGGCAGGGCCGCGAACTCTTCGTCCGGTGGGCCGAGGCGGCGGGCTGCACGGTGCGTGTCGATGCGGTCGGCAACATCTTCGCGCGCCGCGCCGGCACCGACCCGTCGCGGCCCGCCGTGGCCACGGGCAGCCACATCGACACGCAACCCACGGGCGGCAAGTTCGACGGCAACTACGGCGTGCTCGCCGGCCTGGAGGTGCTGCGCACGCTCGACGATGCCGGTGTGCGCACCGTGGCGCCGCTGGAGGTCTGCGTCTGGACCAACGAGGAAGGCTCGCGCTTCGTGCCCGTGATGATGGGCTCGGGCGTCTATGCCGGCGCCTTCCCGCTCGCGCATGCCCTCGACGCACGGGATCGCGATGGCGTGAGCGTGGCCGAGGCGCTGCAGGCGATCGGCTTCGCCGGCAGCGCCCCGGCGTCGGTGGAGCAGGGCGCGCCGCGCATGGCGGCGTACTTCGAAGCCCACATCGAGCAGGGCCCCGTGCTGGAAGACGCGGACGTGCCGATCGGCGTGGTCACCGGTGCGCTCGGCCAGCGCTGGTACGACGTGGTCGTCACCGGCCAGGAGGCGCATGCCGGCCCGACGCCGATGCGCCTGCGCCGCGACGCGCTGCAGGGCGCCACCGGCCTCATGCAGCTCGTGCGCCAGGTCGCGATGGACGAGCAACCCGACGGCCGCGGCACCGTGGGCTACGTGCAGGTCCATCCCAATTCGCGCAACGTCATCCCCGGCCGCGTGCTGTTCACGGTCGACTTCCGCCACGCCGACGACGCCGGCCTGGCCCGCATGGACGCGCGCCTGCGCCATGCGTGCGAGACGCTGGCGGCCGAGAGCGGCCTGGGCGTCGAGGTGCAGGAGACGGTGTACTTCCCGCCCGCCCCCTTCGCCGAGCCCCTGGTGCGCGCCGTGCGCGAGGGGGCGCAACGCCTCGGCCTGCCGCACCTGGACATCGTCAGCGGCGCCGGGCACGACGCGGTGTACGTCGCGCGCACGGCGCCTGCCGCGATGATCTTCGTGCCCTGCAAGGACGGCATCTCGCACAACGAGATCGAGGACGCGCGGCCCGAGCACCTGGCCGCTGGCTGCAACGTGCTGCTGCACGCGATGCTCGACCAGGCCGGCGTGGCGTGAGGGTGCGCGGTCCACAGCCCCTGGCGCGCGAGGCCTTCGCCGCCTGACCCATGGCGTTGCCGCGCGCTGGGCGGCGCGTTAAGGTGTGCGGCCCATGACCCGCATCGGCCTCATCTCCGACACCCACAACCTGCTGCGGCCCGATGCGGCCGCCTGGCTGCAGGGCTGTGCGCACATCCTGCACGCCGGCGACATCTGCCGCCCCGAGGTGCTGGAGGACCTGGGCCGCATCGCCCCCGTGACGGCCGTGCGCGGCAACAACGACCAGGGCGCGTGGGCAGAGCGCCTGCCGGTGCAGTGCACGGCCGAGTTCGCGGGCGTGCGCGTCCACCTGCTGCACGACCTCGCGGAGCTCGCGATCGATCCGGCGCGCGAAGCGGTACAGGTCGTGCTCTCGGGCCACTCGCACCGCCCGCTGGTGCAACAGCGCGGCGGCGTGCTCTTCGTCAACCCCGGCAGCGCTGGGCCCCGCCGCTTCACGCTGCCGATCTCGCTGGGCGAACTGTGGATCGAGGACGGGCAGGTGCGTGCCGCGCTGCACACGCTCGCGGCCTGAGGCGCGGCGCCCGGGACGAAGACGTGGTCGGGTCGTGCAGGCGCGTGGAAAAGGCGTGGCGGTCAGGCCGCCAGGGGCGCCAGCGCGGCCGTCTCGTCGGTGCGCAGGCAGCGTGCGCGGTGGCCCGGCGTGAACTCGACCACCGGCGGCTGGGCCGCGCGGCAGGCGTCGGTCGCCAGCGCGCACCGCGCCGCGAAGGCGCAGCCCGGCGGCAGCGCAGAGAGATCGGGCGGCGCACCGGCAATGGTGTCCAGGCGCGCGCCCTTGGCCATGGCGCCGTGGGCACGGCTCCTGAGCAACGCGATGGTGTAGGGATGGCGCGGCGCGCGGATCAGCTCGCGGGCCGTGCCTTCCTCGACGATGCGGCCGGCGTACATCACGGCGATGCGGTCCGCCACCTCGACGGCGGCGCCGATGTCGTGCGTCACGAAGATCACCGACAGCCCCAGGTCGCGCTGCAGTTCGCGCAGCAAGAGCAGGATCTGGATCTGCACCGTCGCATCGAGCGCGGTGGTGGGCTCGTCGGCCAGCAGCAGCTGCGGGTTGCAGGCCAGCGCGAGCGCGATCATCGCGCGCTGCCGCATGCCGCCCGACATTTCGTGCGGGTAGGCGGCCAGCCGGCGCTCGGGGCTGGGGATGCGCACGCGCTCGAACAGGGCCAATGCGCGCCCCCGCGCCTCGGCCTTCGTCACCGCCTCGTGCCGGCGGATCGATTCGACGATCTGTGCGCCGACGGGGTACACCGGGTCCAGCGCCAGCAGGGGCTCCTGGAAGATCATCGACGCCACCTTGCCGCGGAAGTCCGTCAGCGCGCGCGTGCCCATGGCCAGCACGTCCCGGCCGGCGACGCGCACCGTGCCGGCGATGCGCGTGCGCCGCTCGGGGTGCAGGCGCAACAGGGTGCGCATGGTCACGCTCTTGCCCGAGCCGGATTCGCCGATGAGCGCGACCACCTCGCCGCGCTGCACCTGCAGGCTCACGCCGCTGACGGCCTGCACGGGCTGGCGTCCGCCGTGGAAGCTCACGCCCAGATCCTGCAGCAGGACCATCGGCTCGGTGGTCGCGGGAGTGGCGGGGGTGGCGGGGTGGGTGGAGGACGTCATGGCGGTCGGCCTCAGGCGGCGCGGGCCGCGGGCACGGCGCGCGGGTGGCCGCTGCCGGGCTCGTGCATGAGGCAGCTCACCGCATGCAGCGTTGCCACCGGCGCCAGCGTGGGGGCGTGCCGGCTGCACACGGCAGCAGCCATCGGGCAGCGCGGATGGAAGCGGCAGCCGGAGGGCGGGTCGATGGGGTTGGGCGGGTCGCCGGCCAGCGGCGCCTCCTGCGTGCGCCGGTCCGGGTCCATCGACGGCATCGAGGACAGCAGGGCCTGGGTGTAGGGGTGCGCCGGTGCGTCGTAGAGCGACTCGGCCGGGCCGATCTCCGCCACCTGGCCCAGGTACATCACCATCACGCGGTCGCTGATGTAGCGCACCACGTGCAAGTCGTGGCTGATGAAGACATAGGTCAGGCCGAATTCGGCCTTCAGGTCCAGCAGCAGGTTGATGACCTGCGCCTCGACCGACTTGTCCAGTGCGGACACGGCCTCGTCGAGGATCACCATGCGCGGCTGCAGCGCGAGCGCGCGGGCGATGTTGATGCGCTGGCGCTGCCCGCCGGACAGCTCGTGCGGGTAGCGCTCGGCGAAGCGCGCCGGCTCCAGGCCCACGCGCGCCAGCAGGTCGCGCGCACGCGCCACGGCCTCCTTGCGGCCCACGCCGTGCACCTGCGGGCCGAAGGCGATCGAGTCCTCGACGGTCAGGCGCGGGTTCAGCGAGGCGTAGCTGTCCTGGAACACCATCTGCACCTGGCGCCGGAATTCCTTGAGCGGCAGGTCGCGCGTGCCCACGGTGCGGCCGTCGAAGACCACCTCGCCGCCCGTCGGGTCGATGAGGTGCATGAGCAGGCGCGCGGTGGTCGACTTGCCGCAGCCCGACTCGCCCACCACGCCCAGCGTCTCGCCCTTGAGCACGTCGAAGTCGACGCCGTCGACGGCGCGCACCACGCCGCCGCCCCGGCCCAGCGGATCGCGCTTGAGCGGGAAGTGCTTCTGCAGCCCGCGGATGGTGAGCAGCGGCTGGGCCGGGCCGCCGACGTCGATGTCGATGTCGACGCTTGCCTTCGGATCGGCCGGGCGCAGGCTCATGACTTGTTGTCCATCGCCGAGCGCAGGCCGTCCGACAGCAGGTTGAAGGAGATGGAGGTGATGAAGATCATCAGCCCCGGCAGCGCCGCCACCAGCGGCTGGGTGTAGATCGCGGTGCGCAGCGTGTTGAGCATCAGCCCCCATTCGGGTTCCGGCGGCTTCACGCCCAGGCCCAGGAAGGACAGGCCCGAGGCCAGGATCATCGACACCGCCACCAGGCTGGTCGCGTAGACGAAGATCGGCCCCAGCACATTGCCCAGCACGTGCACCCGCACGATGGTGAAGGCGCCCGCGCCGGAGGCGCGCGCCGCCTCCACGTAGTCGCGGCCGCGCACCTGGGTGGTCACGCTCTCGGCCACGCGCGCGATCTGCGGAATGAACACGATGGTCAGCGAGATCAGCGAATTGACGACGCCCGCGCCCAGCGTGCCCGACAGCGCGATGGCCAGCAGCACCGACGGGAAGGCGTAGAACACGTCGATGGTGCGCATGATGGCCGTGTTGACCAGGCCGCCCGCGTAGCCGGCCACGATGCCGATGGCTGCACCGATCGCGAAGGCGCACAGCACCGGCGCGATGCCCATGAACAGCGACAGCCGCGTGCCGACGATGAGGCGGGAGAGCAGGTCGCGGCCCAGCTCGTCGCTGCCCAGCGGCAGGCCCGGGGTGCCGATCGGCTTGAGCCGCTTGAACATGGACGAGGCGTAGGGGTCGGCCGGCGCGATCCAGGGGCCGGCGATGGCCAGCACGACCAGCAGCAGCACGACCGCTGCGGCCGCCATGGCGACCGGGTCGCGGCGCAGGCGCAGAAGGACCGACGACCAGTAGCCGCGCGATCGCTGCGCGGGCAGCGGCTGCACGTCGGGCGCGGTGGGCGTGAGGATGGCCGCCATCAGCTTCTCGCGATGCGCGGGTCGAGCAGCGTCTGCAGCACGTCCACCAGCAGGTTGAGCAGCACGAAGAACAGCGCCAGCACGAGGATGGTGCCCTGCAGCAGCGGCAGGTCGCGCTGGAAGATGGCGGCGTTGAGCAGGAAGCCGGTGCCGGGCCAGGAGAACACCGTCTCGATGAGGATGGAGCCGCCCAGCAGGTAGCCCAGCTGCAGGCCCATCACCGCCAGCGCGGTGGGTGCCGCGTTCTTCACGACGTGGCGGAACACGCCCAGGTGCGTCAGCCCCTTGGCCCGCAGGCCGATGATGAATTCCTGGTCCAGCAGTTCGGCCACCAGCGCCCGCACCGTGCGCGCGATGATGCCCATGGGAATGACCGACATGGTGAGGGCCGGCAGCAGCATGAACTGCAGGTGCTCCCAGTCCCAGGCCCACTGGTCCGAGCCGCCGGGACCGGCGCCCGTGGCAGGCAGCCACATGAGCTGCGACGAGAAGACGATCACCAGCACCATGCCCAGCCAGTAGTGCGGCACGCTCACGCCCAGCACCGAGAGCATGGAGGCGAGACGGTCCGGCCAGGAGTTGCGGAAGTAGCCGGCCACGAAGCCGAACAGGCAGCCGAACACGAAGCCGATGGCGGTGCCGACCACCGCCAGCCGCAGGGTGTTGAGCACGGCGCGCAGCACCTCGGCCGCGACCGGCCGGCTCGTGGCGATCGACAGGCCCAGGTCGCCGTGCAGGGCGCGCCAGGTCCAGCGCGCGAACTGCTCGGGCAGCGGCCGGTCGAAGCCGTAGACGGCGCGCAGCTGCGTCTGCAGTTCCGCCGACGCATCGGCGGGCAGCACGGACACCAGCGGATCGCCGGGAGCGATGTGCACCAGCGAGAAGCACACCAGCGCCACGCCCAGCATGATCGGCAGGGTGTAGACGATACGGCGGAACAGGTAGGCGAGCATCGGTGTCGGCTGGCGCGGGGCTGGCGGACCGCCCTGGGCGTCAATTCATGGTCATCGTGGCGATGTCGATGAACCAGCTCTTGGGCTGGACCACGCCCTGGATCTTGGGCGAGAGCGCGCGCGGGCCGACGTCGTGCGCGACGAAGAGGAAGGGCGCTTCGTCGACGATGCGGGCCTGCAGTTCGGCCAGGGTGGCGTCGCGCGCCTTGTCGTCGAAGGTCGTGCGGGCCTTGTCCACCAGCGCGTCGGTCTTGGGGTCGCTGTAGTAGCCCCAGTTCTGGGCGACGGGCGGCTGGGCCTTGGTGCTGACGAAACGCACCATGGCGAAGAACGGGTCCATGGTGGCCGCGCTCACGTTGGTGGCGTGCGCACCGTGGGCGCCGGGGTCCTTGGCACCCAGGCGCCAGCCGGAGAACAGCGTGTTCCATTCCACCACGTCGAACTCGACGTCGAAGTAGCAGTCCTTCAGGTTCTGCTGGATGAACTCGTTCATCGGCAGCGGCTGCATCTGCCCCGAACCCGACGCGGAGGTCTGCACCTTCACCTTGACCGGCTTGGCGGCCGAGTAGCCGGCCTGCTGCATCAGCTTCTGGCCGGCGGCCACGTCGTACTTGATCTGGAAGGTGGGCTGTCCGCGCCACGGATCGCCGGGCTCGGCGATGCCGGTGGCCTCGGCCATCATGCCGCCCAGCAGCTCCTTGAGCGCGCCGCGATTGACGCACAGGTTGGCGGCCTGCCGCACCTTCACATCCTTGAAGGGCGAATCGGGCAGCAGCGAGAACTGCCACGGCCACAGGTGAGGCTGCAGGTTGGTGTAGATTTTGAAGCCGCGCTGCTTGAGGGTCGCCACCGCATCGGGCGCGGGGGCCTCGATCCAGTCGACCTGCCCCGACATCAGGGCGGCCGTGCGCGAGTTGGCCTCGGGCAGCGGCAGCAGCACCACGCGGTCGATCTTCGGGCGGCGCTTGGCATCCCAGTAGTCGGGGTTCTTCACCATCTCGAGGCGCTCGCGCGGCACGAACCTGGACGCCTTGAACGGGCCGGTGCCGGCGGGATCGGCCGCGAAGGCGGTCCACGCCTGCTTGCTGCGTTCGGCCTTGTCGCTCACGCTGGCCGGCACGGCATCGAACTTCTTCTGCCAGTGGGCCGGCGAGGCCATAAACAGGTTGGTCAGGTTGAAGGGCAGGAACGAGTCCGGCTCGCTGGTCGTGAGCTCGACGGTCAGCTCGTCGATCTTGCGGGCGCTGCGCAGCGTGGGCATGCGCGAGGCGGTCACGCCGATCTGGGCCGGGTCGTACTGCGGTGCGGCCTTGTCGAGCACCTTGCCCACATTCCACACCACGGCGTCGGCGTTGAAGGCGGAGCCGTCGTGGAACTTGACGCCGGGACGCAGCTTGAAGACCCACTTGGTCTTGTCCTTGGCATCCACCGCCCAGGAGACGGCCAAGTCGGGGATCACCACGCTGGGCTTGGTGTCCGAGCTCAGGTCCCACTGCGTGAGGCTGTCGTACATGGGAATACCGGTGAAGCGGTTGCCCTCGTAGCCCTGGTCGGGCTGGCCGGAGGTGCGCGGGATGTCGGCCGCCGTCATGGCGATGCGCAGGGTCTTCTCCTGGGCCAGGGCAGGGGCGCCGAGCAGCAGGGCGGCGGCAGCGGCCAGGAGGCCCGCGCGGGACGTGCGCAGGCGGGAGCGGGACGGGGCGATCGGGGGCATGGGCGAAGCTCCTGTGGATGGGGCGACACGGCGGTCGATCCACGGCGGCAAGCAAGGCCCATGCCTGTTCAATTGAATCGTTTATAGATCAATGTATATCGATAAACGATACGTGCACCAATCTGCGGTAGCAGCGCACCGCCTTGGAGATCCCGGTCCCGTTCGGGTGATGCGCGCAGCGGCCCTCAGTGCAGCAGTGCGCTGGAGATGGCGCGCGCGCATTCGATCACCATCGGCGCCAGCTTCTGCTGCGCGGCCTCCAGCGTCCAGCGGCTGGTGGGCGGCGAGACGTGCACCGCGCCCTGCGGCCGGCCCCGCTGGTCCACGATGGGGGCGGCGATGCCCATGTCGCCGAGGAACAGCTCCTCCGCGTTGTACGCGTAGCCCTGCTTGCGGCAGGCGGCGACGCGCGCCTGGATGGCACCGATGCCCGTCAGCGTGGCGGGCGTGCGGGCGACGCGGTCCGAGGCCTGGAGGATGGCCTTCACTTCGTCGTCCGGCAGGCAGCTGAGCCAGGCGCGGCCGCTGCTCGTGCAGTACATGGGGATGCGCATGCCCACCGGCGTGAGCACGGGAATGAACTGGCTGGTCATGCGCTGGGCCACGTAGAGCATGTCGTGGTCCACGGCTTCGGTCAGGTGCGCCGTCTCCCCGCTCGCGGCGGCCAGTTGCGCCAGGTAGGGATTGGCGACCTGGACCAGCGGGTCGCCCGCCACGTAGTTGAAACCGATGCCCATGATCCGCGGCAGCAGCCGGAAGCGCCGCGTCTGCGGGTGCTTGCCCACGTAGCCCAGCACCTGCAGCGTGTGCACGGTGCGCTGGGCCGAGCCCTTGCTCATGCCGGTGCGCGCCGCCACCTCCGTCAACGTCATCGTGCGGTGCGCGGCATCGAAGGCGCACAGCACCTCCAGCCCCTTGGCCAGGGACAGGTTGAACAGCGGGTCCGGGACTTCCGCCGCGGCGGCCTTCCCGGCACGGCGCGGCCCGGGCGTTTCCTTCTTGCTGGCCATGGGAGTTCGTTGGAGTATCGGCAATCGATTCTAGGAACCCGCGCCGACCGACGGGGCCGCGGGCGCCGGCCGCGGCGCCGGGCCGAGGGACAATGGCGCCATGACCGACACCCTCACCATCACCCGTCCCGACGACTGGCATCTGCACGTGCGTGACGGCGCCGCCATGGGCGACGTGGTGCCCCACTCGGCGCGCCAGATGGGCCGCGCGCTCATCATGCCGAACCTGCGCCCGCCCGTGACCACGGCACAGCTCGCCGCCGACTACCGTGATCGCATCCTCGCCGCCATGCCCGATGGCGCGCGCTTCGAGCCCGTGATGTCGCTCTACCTCACCGACAAGCTGCCGCCCGAGGAGATCGCCCGCGCCGCCGCGGCCGGCGTGAAGGCGCTCAAGCTCTACCCCGCCGGTGCCACCACCAACAGCGATGCCGGCGTGACCGACATCCGCAAGACCTACGGCACGCTCGAGGCGATGCAGAAGCACGGCCTGCTGCTGCTCGTGCACGGCGAGGTGACCGACCCGAGCGTCGACCTGTTCGACCGCGAGGCCGTCTTCATCGACCGCGTGCTGATCCCGCTGCGCCGCGACTTCCCCGAGCTGAAGATCGTCTTCGAGCACCTGACGACGAAGGAAGGCGCGCATTACGTGCGCGACGCGGGCGGCGACTTCACCGCGGCCACCATCACCGCGCACCATCTGCTCTACAACCGCAACGCCATCTTCACCGGCGGCATCCGCCCGCACTACTACTGTCTGCCGGTGCTCAAGCGCGAGACGCACCGCGTCGCGCTGGTCGAGGCGGCCACCAGCGGGAGCGGCCGCTTCTTCCTCGGCACCGACAGCGCGCCGCACCCGGCCGTGCTGAAGGAGAACGCGCTGGGCTGCGCCGGCTGCTACACCGCACTCACCGCCATCGAGCTGTACGCCGAAGCCTTCGACAACGCCGGCGCGCTCGACAAGCTCGAAGGCTTCGCGAGCTTCCACGGCCCCGACTTCTACGGCCTGCCGCGCAACGCCGACACCATCACACTGAAACGCGAACCCTGGACCGTGCCCGAGACCGTGCCCTTCGGCGAAGCCACGCTCAAGCCACTGCGCGGCGGCGAGACGCTGAACTGGAAGTTGGTGGCATGACCAGCTTGCCCGCATCGACAACGACGGCTCGCAGCATGGCCGTCTTCATCGATGCGGACAACCTGAACGATGCGACAGCGCTCGACCACGTGCTCACGAGTGTGAGGGCGATGGCCGATCGGGTGATCTATCGCCGCGCCTATGGCCGGCCAGAGAGCTTGAAGTCCATCGAGGCTGTTCTTTGGCGCCACGGTGTTCGCCCGGTCGCCAATCTCATCGTCGACAAGACCACCACCGACAGCGCACTCGTGATCGACGCCGTTGAAGCTGTCTGCAGGAATGACATCGACATCGTTGCCATCTGCTCGGGCGATGCAGATTTTGTGCCGCTCGCGCTCTGGTTGCGGGAGAAGCGCTGCAGGGTGCTGTGCTTTAGCTTGCCGAACAAGATATTTGCGAATCCTGAGAGTTTCTACGACGAAGTCGTGCTCCTCGACGTCGTCAGCGATTCGATGCCCGCACCTCTCGTTCCAGCCGAACGTGCTCCGGTTAATGGCGCCAGCGCCTCGTTGTCGAGGAAGTCGACGGAACCCGCAACGGCAGCAGCACCTGCAAATGGCTCCTCGCCGCTGGCCGGAGCCTCTGTGAAGGCGTTGCTGGCCGCAGTGCCCGAGCTTCGCGACAAGGCTCCGATGCAGCTCAGTGTGGTCGCCAAGAAGCTGCGGGACGCTGGTGTACTTGTAAAAAATGCCAGCTCCACGCCCTTGTTCAGGCGCTTTCCCGCGCAGTTCGAGCTCACCCCCCTCAAACAACCCCACACCGTGCGATATCGCGGCTGAGTCACCCGTCCATGAATCCATCCCCCACCACCCACAAGGTCATGCTGCTGGTCGATGCCGACAACGTCTCGGCCGACGTGATGGAGCAGGCCGTGCGCGGCGTGATCGCCGAGCACGGGCACCTGCATGTGCGGCGCGCCTACTGCACCGCCGAGGTGGCGCTCAAGCACCAGCAGCTGTTCAAGCGGCTGTCGATGCGGCCGATGGTCAACCTCGCGGCAGGCAAGAACAGCACCGACATCGCGCTGGCCGTCGATGCGATGGACCTGGTCATGGCCGAGCGGCCGCAACTGGTCTACCTGGTGTCATCGGACTCCGATTTCGCGCCGCTGGTCAACCGCCTGCGCGAGAAGGGCTGCCGCGTCTGCGGCATCGGCCAGCAGGGCAAGACCGGCGAGGAGACGCGCGCCGCCTACGACCATTTCATCGACCTGAAGCACAAGGGCGCCGGCACTGCGGCATCGCCGGCCGACGCGCCGCCGGCCCGCCCGGCGCGCAAGGCCGCGGCCAAGAAGACCAGCGCCCGGCGTGGTGACGCGGTGGCGGCGGCAAGCGAGCTGGACACGGTCCGGGCCGCCGACGCGGTGCCTGCTGCGCGCGCTCCGGCCCGCAAGACCGCCGCGCGCAAGACCGCCACGACGCGCGGGGCGCGCACCGCCGCCGTCGAGGCGCCGGCCCCGAGCGCCGCCGCGCAGGCCGTGCTCGACGCCGCCCCCGCGCTGATCGGCGGGGCCGAACTCGCCCTCAACGACGTGGTGCAGGCGCTGCGCGCCGCCAAGCTGCTGGGCAAGCACGCCAGTTCGCTCAAGTTCTTCGAGCGCCTGCAGGGCGAGTTCGTGCTGTTGCAGCACCCGGACCGCGTGCGCTGGTCCGGTGCCGCGCCGACCTGAACCCGCTTGCGGTGAGCCTGCCGCCCGTTGATTGGACGTTGCCGGGCCTCGCGCCCTGGCGTGTGGTCGGTGCGCCGGCATGGCAGGCGGCCCAGGGCAAGTCGGTGGCACAGGCGCTGGATGCGCTGGCGCCCGCCGACGGCCCGCGCTTCGTGCCCCAGGCGGAGCTGCCTGCCGGCGAGGCCTACGAAGCCTTCATCTTCCGCACCGGCCGCGTGCCCACGCGCGACAACCTGCACGACTTCTTCAACGGGCTCGCGTGGCTGGCCTTTCCACAGGCCAAGCGGCAGCTCAACCGCCTGCAGGCGGCCGAGATCGCGCGGTTGGGCATCGGCGCCACGCGCGGCCCGCTGCGCGACGCGCTGACCCTCTTCGACGAGAACGGCGCCGTGCTCGACGCGCCGCCTGCCGTGTGGAACGCGCTCCTGGCGCGCGACTGGCGGCGGCTCTTCGTCGAGCAGCGTGCGCTCTGGGCCCAGGCCCGGCTGCGCATCTTCGGCCATGCGCTGCTGGAACAGCTCGCCACCGCGCCGCGCAAGGGACTCACCGCGCACGTGCTATGCGGTCCGCAGCAGGCAGGGGCCGTCGCGCCGGACGACGACGCCATCGTCGAGGCGCTGCAGCCCGCGCGCCTCGCGGGCAAGCCCTTCGCGCCGCTGCCGGTGTTCGGCGTGCCGGGCTGGTGTGCCGCCAACGAGCTCCCAGTCTTCTACGACGATGCTGCGGTGTTCAGGGCGCCCAGGCGTCCGCCGGGCCGTTGACGAACACGTCCGCATGAAAGCGTGACGGCGCCAGTCCCGAAGCGTGCGCCGCCTCGCGCACGGCCTGGACCATCGCCGGGGATCCGCAGCAGTACAGCGCGTGGGCGCTGAGGTCGGGGCAGTGCGCGCGCAGCGCCGCATCGGCTCGGCCGTGGTAGGCGCCTTCGCGCTGTTCCCCGCTCAGCGCCTCGATGAAGCGGAAGGACTGCGGCCACTGGCGCTGCCACTTCGCGATCGCCGGCCGCAGGTAGATGCCCTGCGCATGGCGGGCGCCCCAGATCAGCGTGATCGGGCGATCGACGCGCCGGCGGGCCATGTCGTCGAGGATCGACTTGGCCGGCGCGAAGCCGGTGCCGCCCACCACCAGGACGAACGGCCGGTCCGCGTCCGCCTCCAGCGTGACGGCGCCGAAGGGAAGTTCGACCTCGAGCGTGTCGCCGGGCGTCAGCTGCGGCACGCGCGCGCTGAAGGCGCCGCCGGGTACATGGCGCACGTGCAGCGTCAGCGCGTCGCTCTCGTGCGGCGGGTTGGCCATGGAATAGCAGCGGGTGCTGCCGTCGGGCAACGCCAGTTGCAGGTACTGGCCGGCCTGGAAACGGGCGCGCTGCCCGGCCGGCAGGCGCAGTTGTAGCACCGAGACGTCGGGCGCGGCGAGCTGGTTGCGGAAGACCTTCGCGGTGAATCGCTTGCGCGCGTCCGGGTCGATGCGGTGCCAGGAGGCAGGGCGCAGGCGCAGGTCGGTGCGCGGCGCGCACATGCACAGGAGCACCTGCCCGGGCGCGCAGCTGTCGTTGCGGATCGGGCCGCCGAGGCCGGCCACCTCGCCTTCGGACACCGTGCCGGCGCAATTGCCGCACACGCCCTTGCGGCACGAGTAGGGCAGCTCGATGCCCGCGCGCAATGCCGCGTCGAGCACGCTCTGCTGCGGGCCGCAGTCGAAGGCGACCTCGCTGTCGTCGATGGTGATGCGATGGTTCATGCGGCCCCTTCCTGCGCGGCCGTGCCCGAGAGCAGCGAGATGGTGCGCAGCACGGCGCCCGGGTCGGCGATGCCGCGGCCCGCGATGTCCATCGCGCTGCCGTGGCCGACGCTGGACAGCAGGACCTGCGCACCGATGGACAGCGCGCTGGCCGAATTCGGCGCCAGCAGCTTGACCGGGATGTGGCCCTGGTCGTGGAGCATCGCCACGTACAGGTCGTGCCGCCGCTGCGCGAGCAGCAGGTCCGCGCCCAGCGGCCCGTCCACGCGCAGGCCCCCGGCCCGCAGCGCCTGCATCGCGGGCTCGACGTGCAGCGCGTCCTCGGCGCCGAACAGCCCGCCCTCCGAGGCGTGCGGGTTGATGCCGAAAACGCCGACGCGGGGATCGGCGATGCCCAGCCGCGCGCAGGCCTGCACCCCGGCGCGCGCCGCGGCGGCCACCAGCGCAGGCCGCAGGCGCCCCAGTGCGTGCGCCACGCTCTCGTGCAGCGTGGCGTGCACGATGCGCAGGCCGCCGCCGACGAGCATGAGGAACACGCTGTCTTCCGGCTGGCCGCAGACCCGCGCGACCAGCGAGGGATAGCCGCTGAACGCCACGCCCGCCTGGTGGATGGCCGTCTCGTGGTGCGGGCAGGCGATCACGGCCTCCGCATCCCCGCGCCGGCAGGCCTCGATGGCGGCGCTGGCCGAGGCGACGGCCGATGCGCCTGCCTCCGGGTCGACGCGGCCAGGCTGGGCTGCCTGCGCGGACAGGGTGCCGGCGTCCACCATGCGCTGCGCCCGCAGCAGCGCGGAGAGCCCGAGCTGCGAGGCCGTGCGCTCCAGCACCGCGGCAGGGCCATAGAGCGTGACGCGCTGGCGCGCCGGCGCCGTCAGCGCCGCCAGCGCCTTCAGGGCGATCTCGGGCCCGATGCCGTTGGGGTCGCCGACCGCCAGCGCCAGCCGGGGCGGCGCCGCAGGCAGGGTGGTCGAGGTCACAGCGGCAGCGCCAGCAGCGTGTCCGTCACCGTGCTGTCGCACACCGCGACGCGCGATCGCAGGCGCAGCCGGCCGTCCTGCCGCACCACGCGGTCGCGGTAGACGCCGCTGGCGAACAGGTGGGTCTCTCCGGTCGCCATGATGCGCGCCACCATGAAGGGCGTGCGAGCCTCGGCGCCCGTGTCGTCCTGCGCGCCCAGCACCGGGATGCCCAGCAGATGGCGGTAGCGCTGGCGCTCGTAGATGTTGGCCTCGCGCAGCGCGGCGATGCGGTCCTCCAGCATGGCGCGCGAATCGGCGTAGACGATGCCGGCCGGCAGGCCCTCGCGCTCGTTCTCCGTGTGCGTGATGCGGTAGTGGCAGTCGTCGGTGAAGAAATCGGCCCACCGCTCCAGCGCGTCGCTGTCGATGGTTTCGGCATAGGCCGCGTTGAAGGCGCACAGCGCCAGCAGATCGATCATGGTGGGTTGCTCTCCGGGTCGGGCGGACATCGCGCGGCGTTCACGCGCCCATGTGATGGCGATAGGCTTTCCAGAACCCGCGCACCGAGGCCTCGGTGGCGCGGCCCTCGCTGGACGACGTGCCTTCGCCGCCCATCTCCACCACGGCCTCCATGGCATGCGCGCCGGCGATGCCGCGCTGCACGAAGCCGCCGACGGCGCCGTCTTCCATCGAGATGAAGCCGGCCGGCCCGATCAGGTTGGACTGCTTGAGCCGCACGCGCCGCTGTTCCGGCGTGTCGTCGGCGTAGCCCAGGTAGGTCCAGTTCAGTTCGGTGCGTTCCACGTCCTTGGGCAGCACCTGGCGCACCGCCAGGCAGTTCTGGATCTGCTGCAGCACGAAGCCCGGGAACACCGACAGGATCTGCAGCGTCACGCCGTCGTCGTATTCGCGAAAGCCGGCCAGCAGGCTCGGGTCCTTCAGGCGGTAGTTCGCATCGTCCGATCGCAGGCCCTGGTCGCGGTACGAGGCGTCCTTCTCCGCCTGCGCGTCGATCATGGAGTAGCTCACATGGTTGCCGCCGCTCTCGTCGACGATGACGCCGCCCTTTTGCGACAGGCGATTGAGCTCGAAGGTGGTGAAGAACAGGTGCAGCAGGCTCGCGTGGTAGCTGTCGCGCACGTTTTCCACGTAGAGCTTCCAGTTGTTGGGCAGTGCCTGCGTGAATCGGCCGATCACCTCCACCGGCTTGTGCAGCACGCGTTCGATGCGTTCGCAGATGTCCTCGCCCAGGTACTCCTCGATGCCGGGCACCTCGTCGCTGAAGCTGCCGAAGACCAGGCCGCAGAAGCTCGCCACGCGCAGCTTGCGCGGGCCGTGGGCCTCCTTGCAGAAGCCCGGCGGCATGCCCCCCTGGCCCTTGACGCCCTGTTCGAAGGCCACGCCGGTGAGGTCGCCCTGGCGGTTGTAGCTCCAGGCGTGGTAGACGCACTGGAAGTTGTCGGCGTGGCCCGACTTCTCCAGCGCGATCAGCGCACCGCGGTGGGCGCAGCGGTTCTCGAAGGCGTAGACCTCGCCGTCCGCGTCGCGAACCACCACCACCGGCGTCTCGCCGACGAAGGTGGTTCTGTAGCTGCCGGCCTCGGTCAGTTCGGCCTCCAGGCACAGGTAGTTCCAGGTCTCGCCCTGGAAGATGCGCGCCTGCTCCTCGGCGGCGACGTGGGCGTCGGCATAGACGGCGTAGGGAATGCGCGTGAGGCCGGGGCCCGACCAGTGCACGGGGCGGGAGGTGGAAGTGTCTTGCATGGCGTGCTCAGTCGAGGCTGACGTTGGCGCTGCGGATGACCCGGGCCCACTTGGCGGACTCGGCACGAATGAACTGGCCGGTGCGCGCCGGGTCCCAGCCGCGCGGCTCGGCGCCCTGCTCGGCGAACTTCTGCCGGACTTCGGGCTGCGTCAGCGCACCGGCGAAGCTTTTCTGCAGCGCGGCCACCTTGGCGGGCGGGGTGGCGGGCGGGGCGACCACCGCGAACCAGGTCACCGCGTTCATCGCCGGCAGGCCCTGTTCGGCGAAGGTGGGCACGTCGGGCAGCGCGGCCGAGCGCTGGTCGTCGGCCACCCCGAGGATGCGCAGCTTGCCCGCCTGATGGAAGGGGAGGGACGAGCTGATGTTGTCGAAGAAGACGTCGATCTGCCCGCCCACCAGGTCCACCAGCGCCGGCGCCGTGCCCTTGTAGGGGACATGGACCATCTCGGTGCCGGTCAGCTGCATGAACAGGCTGGCCGTCAGGTGCGAGGTGGTGCCGTTGCCCTGCGAGCCGTAGGTCACCTTGCCCGGGTTCGCCTTGGCATAGGCGATGAACTCCTGGACGGTCTTCACGGGCAGCCTGGGGTTGACCACCAGCACGTTGGGCACCGTCGCCAGCACCGTGACCGGCTCCCACTTCGACGGATCGAAGGCCATCTTCTTGTACAGGTGCTGGTTGATGGCGATCGGCCCCGGCGGCGAGGCCAGCAGGGTGTTGCCATCGGGCTCGGCGCGAAACACGGATTCGGCGCCGATGTTGCCGCCGGCGCCGGTGCGGTTGTCGATCAGCACGCCGGCGGGAAACTGCGGGCGCAGCTTCTCGGCCACCACGCGCGGCAGGATGTCGGCCGTGCCGCCCGCGGGGTAGGGCACGATGATCCTGAGGGCTTGGGTCGTCTGTGCCGCGGCGCTGCCGAGCAGGCAGGTGGCGGCCAGGCATGCGGCGCCAAGGCGCCGCGCGAGGGCGGGTGTCATCGTGTGCTGTCTCCGTGCTGTTCGTTCGCGGGAAAGCCCAGTGTCCGGGCGCCGGCCGGGCTGCGGCAAGGCGGTTTTGCGGCATGCGCAAGAATGGGTGCTTCGACATGCGCGGGATCAAGACGCAATGGCAGACAGGAACTTCGTGGCTTCGCTCGACAAGGGCCTGCAGGTGCTCGGCTGCTTCGGCCGGCAGCACACGCGGCTCACGGTGTCGGAGGCGGCGCGGCTGACCGGCGTCACGCCGGCGTCGGCACGCCGCTCGCTGCTCACCCTGCAGACGCTGGGCTACCTCGACAGCGACGGCAAGCACTTCTGGATGCTGCCGCGGGCGCTGTTGATCGCCCATTCGTACCTGGCATCGCGTGCCGCGCCGGCCCTGGCGCAGCCGCTGCTGGATGCGCTCTCGGAACGCACGCGCGAATCCGCCTCGCTCGGCAAGCTGCTGGACGACGACGCGATCATCATCGCCCGCTCCACCGCACGGCGCAGCCTGAGCATCGGCCTGGGCATCGGCTCCCGCCTGCCCGCCTACTGTTCGGCCATCGGGCGCGTGCTGCTCGCCAGCCTGCCTCCGGCCGAGGCGGAGCGGCGCGTGCGCGCCATGCCGCGCCAGCCGCTGACGGCGCGTTCGGTGTACGAGCTGCGCCCGGTGCTGGCACGGGTGGCACGGTGCAGGGAACAAGGCTTTGCCGGCAGCGACGGCGAACTGGAGCTGGGGGTGCGCTCCATGGCCGTGCCGGTGCACGACCGCAGCGGCGGGCTGGTGGGCGCGATGAGCATCGCGGTGCGCGCCGAGCGCATGGATTTCGCCGAATTCCAGGAGGCCTTCCTGCCCGCCCTGCGCAAGGCCGCATCGTCGCTGGGGGCGCGGCTTTACCCCGAGTGAACGGGGTGGATCGGCCGGCGGCGGTGGCCTTTGCTCCTATCATCGACATCGCAGCCGTCCGGTGTGGTGGGGGCCAGAAGCCAGAACAACGATGCCCCTGCGGGCCGGGCCGCTCTTGAAGCGCCGTCGTGCCGGCCCCAACTGCCCGCCATGGCGGGCGGCCACGCCCATCTCCCGGAGAAACCCATTGTGAAACGCATTTTTCTGTTCGTCCTGACCAACGTGCTGGTGGTCGCCGTGCTGGGCGTGGTCGCCAGCCTGCTCGGCGTGAACCGCTACCTCACGGCCAACGGGCTCAACCTCGGCGCGCTGCTGGGCTTCGCGCTGGTGATGGGCTTCGGCGGCGCCATCATCTCGCTGCTCATCTCCAAGCCCATGGCCAAGATGAGCGCGGGCGTGCGCATCATCAACGAGCCGCAGTCGCCCGACGAGGCCTGGATCGTGCAGACGGTGCGCAAGTTCGCCGACCAGTCCGGCATCGGCATGCCCGAGGTCGGCATCTTCGAGGGTGAGCCCAACGCCTTCGCCACCGGCGCGTTCAAGAACTCCTCGCTCGTGGCCGTGTCCACCGGCCTGCTGCAGAACATGACGCGCGACGAGGTCGAGGCCGTGATCGGCCACGAAGTGGCGCACGTGGCCAACGGCGACATGGTCACTATGACGCTGATCCAGGGCGTGATGAACACCTTCGTCGTGTTCCTGTCGCGCGTGATCGGCTACGTGGTCGACGGCTTCCTGCGCCGCGGCGACGACCGCAACTCGGGCCCGGGCATCGGGTACATGGTCACGACGCTGGTGCTGGACATCGTGCTGGGCTTCGCCGCCGCCATCGTGGTGGCCTGGTTCTCGCGCCAGCGCGAGTTCCGCGCCGACGCCGGCGCCGCGCAGCTCATGGGCCGCAAGCAGCCGATGATCAACGCGCTGGCCCGCCTGGGTGGCCTGCCGGCCGGCGAACTGCCCAAGGCGGTGGAGGCCATGGGCATCACCGGCGCCATGGGCAAGCTGTTCGCGACGCACCCGCCCATCGAGGAGCGCATCGCGGCGCTGCAGAACGCACAGCGCTGAGCGCGCATCCGCCCGAAGAAAAAGCCCGCTCCTGCGGGCTTTTTTCATGACGGCATTTCACTGCTCCCGGGGATTGCTCGGACGAATCCGAGCAATCCCGGACAGCTCATGCCGGCGTGTGCGCCTGGGCCTTCTTCGCCTGCGCCAGCAGGCGCTTCGTCTCGCCCAGGTTCATGCCGTACATCTCGGCAAAAGCCTCCACGGTGGGCTGGCCGCTGGCCTCGAAGGCGCGCAGCAGCGCCTCGCGCTTGGCGGCGCGGCGGCCGCGCTCGGCGAAGGCCTCGTCCAGCAGCGCCAGCGCCTGCGGCTGCGACACGCGCACCTGCTCGGTGTAGGCCTCGCGTTCCAGGCCCGAGGCGTCGATGGCGTCGACCAGGCGGGCGATCAGCTGCGGGCGCAGGTCCTCCTGCGTGCGCGACTGGCGGCGGCGGAACAGCTCGACGATGGCATGGTGCACGTGCTCGGGCGCCACCGGCTCGACGACCTCGCCGTCGAGGTTGTGGCGCGGGTGGCGCGCCGCGATCGCTTCCAGGTAGCGGCCCGAGCGGGCGTGCAGGCCAATCGCGATCTTGAGCTCTTCCTTCGGCAGTTCCTCGGGGTGGCGCTCGAGCAAGGCTTCGTAGATGCCGCGCTGCAGCGGCAGGAAGCGCGCGCCGAAGAGCTGCGGGTACAGCGTGGCCAGCTTCTCCAGCAGCGGGTGCACCTGGCGTTCGCGGCGGGCGCCGGCCTGCGGGCGCCCGGGGGGTGTGGCAGGGGCCGGCGCGGCCGGGCCGGCGGCCGCATCGGCACCGCGCGCGCGGTCGGGCCCGCGGCCGCGACCGCCGCGGCGGCGCTTGCGAGAGGTCTCGCCAGTGCCCGTGTCTGCACCGGTCTCGGGCTGCGGCAACCGGTCGCCGCGCGCGGGTGCGGGGGCGTCGGCCGTGGTGATGGGCGTGGCGGGCATCGTGGGCGTGGCGGACGGTGCCGTCGTCTCGGGGCGGGCTTCGGGGGTCACGTCGTGGTCGGTCATGTCGGTCGATCTGCGGGATGGAGGGGTCGGCGCGCCGGGGTTCAGCGCGGCCGGTACATGCGAAAGCGCGCTTCGGGCGTGATCGTGAAATAGTCGGCCGGGCCGCCGGCGCGCAGGATGGGCTCGGCGGCGGCGGTGTCGTAGATGCCGTCCTTGAGCAGCCGGCGCGCGATGTGCACGCCGACGACTTCGCCCAGCACCAGCCAGGTGTCGACCGGCGTGCCGTCCGCGCCCTGCAGGCGCAGCACCTGCGTCAGCCGGCATTCGAAGGACACGGGGCTCTCGGCCACGCGAGGAACGGCGATGCGGCGCGACGGCACGGGCGTGAGGCCGGCGAGCGCGAACTCGTCCACCTCGGGCGGCACGGCGGCGCAGCTTGCATTCATCGGCTCGGCCAGCGCCCGCGTCGCCAGGTTCCAGCCGAACTCGCCCGTGGCCTCGATGTTGCGCAGCGTGTCCTTGGCGCCGATGCTCGCGAAGCCGACGATCGGCGGCACGTAGTTGAAGGCGTTGAAGAAGCTGTAGGGCGCGAGGTTGAGCCGCCCCGCCGCATCGTGCGAGGAGATCCAGCCGATCGGCCGCGGTCCCACCATCGCGTTGAAGGGGTCGTGCGGCAGGCCGTGGCCCTTCGCCGGCTCGTAGAAATGGATGTCGGTGTCGATCATGGTTGCAGGGCCCCGTCGTTGCGCGATGCCAGGCTGCGCGCGATCAGCAGGCGGAAGGGCAGCAGCATGCACCCGCCCACCGCGAGTTTCACGGCGAGGTCGCCCAGCGCCCAGGTCAGCCACGGGCCGCCCGTGCCGGCGAAGCCGATGCCCCAGAACACCGCGCTGTCGAGCAGCGCCGCCGCCACGGTGGCCACCAGGGGCGCGCGCCACCAGGTGCCGCGGCGCAGGCGGTCGAAGACGCCGATGTCCAGCAGCTGCGAGGCGATGAAGGCCGTGCCCGAGGCGATCGCGATGCGCACCGGCGCCAGCCAGAGCGACGCCGCCACCGCCACCGCGAAGCCCACCCACGCCACGCGCCTGGCCAGCCGCGGGCCGAAGCGCCGGTTGACCAGCTCGCTCACCAGGAAGGCCACCGGGTAGGTGAAGGCGCCCCAGGTCAGCCAGTCGTTGATGGCGTACTGCACCAGGAGGTTGGAGGCCAGCACCACCACGGCCATGGCCACGACGGCCAGCACGAAGCCGCGCGCCTGCGTCATGCCGGCACCCGTTGCGCCTCGTGGGCCGCCGCGATGGCCCGCGCCACCGCCTCCGCCACCTTGATGCCGTCGACGCCGGCCGACAGGATGCCGCCCGCGTAGCCCGCGCCTTCGCCCGCCGGGTACAGGCCCGCGATGTCGGGGCACTGCAGCGTGTCGGCGTCGCGCGCGATGCGGATGGGCGAGGAGGTGCGGGTCTCCACACCCGTCAGCACCGCATCGTGCCGGTCGAAGCCCGGGATCTTCTTGCCGAAGGCGGGGAAGGCCTCGCGCATCGCGGCGATGGCGTACGCCGGCAGCGCGCCGTGCAGGTCGCCCAGCCGCACGCCGGGCTTGTAGCTGGGCTGCACCTCGCCGAAATCGGTCGACGGCCGGCCGGCGACGAAGTCGCCCACCAGTTGGCCCGGCGCGCAGTAGTCGCTCCCGCCGAGCACGAAGGCGTTGGATTCGAGCCGCCGCTGCAGCTCGATGCCGGCCAGCGGATGCGGCCGGCCCTGCGCCGCTTCGAGCAGCTCGGGCGGCAGGTCGAGGTGCAGGTAGTCGGTCGGGTAGTCGCTCGGGTCGATGCCGACCACGATGCCCGCGTTGGCGTTGCGCTCGGCGCGCGAGTACTGGCTCATGCCGTTGGTCACGACCCGGTTCGGCTCGCTGGTGGCGGCCACCACCGTGCCGCCGGGGCACATGCAGAAGCTGTAGACCGAGCGGCCGTTGCTCGCGTGGTGCACCAGCCGGTACTCGGCCGCACCCAGCGCCGGATGGCCCGCATGGCGGCCCCAGCGCGCGCGGTCGATCAGGCCCTGCGGGTGCTCGGCCCGGAAGCCGATCGAGAAGGGCTTGGCCTCGATGGGGGCGCCGCGCCGCCAGAGCATGGCGAAGGAGTCGCGCGCGCTGTGGCCCAGCGCCATCACCACGTGGTCGCTGCGCAGCGCGTGCACGTGGCCGCTCGCCTGGTCCAGCACGGTGAGGCCGCGCACATGGCCGTCTTCGACCTGGATGTCGGTCACCTTGTGCTGGAAGCGGATCTCGCCGCCCAGCGCGAGGATCTCGGCGCGCATGGTCTCGACCATCTTCACCAGCCGGAAGGTGCCGATGTGCGGATGGGCTTCCCACAGGATCTCTTCCGGCGCGCCGGCCTTCACGAACTCGTGCAGCACCTTGCGCGACAGGAAGCGCGGGTCCTTGATCTGGCTGTAGAGCTTGCCGTCCGAGAAGGTGCCGGCACCGCCTTCGCCGAACTGCACGTTCGATTCGGGGTGCAGCTGCTTGCGGCGCCACAGGCCCCAGGTGTCCTGCGTGCGTTCGCGCACCGCCTTGCCGCGCTCCAGCACGATGGGACGGAAGCCCATCTGCGCCAGCAGCAGCGCGACGAAGAGGCCACAGGGGCCGAAGCCCACCACCACCGGGCGCGGCGCGCCGTCGCCGGCATGCACCGGCGGGCGCCAGGCCATGTCGGGCGCGGGCTGGATGTGCGGGTTTTTGGCGTGCCGCGCCAGCAGTGCGGCTTCGCCGGCCGGCTCGGCCAGTTCGACGTCGACGATGTAGACCGTCAGCAGCTCGGCCTTGCGGGCATCGAAGCTGCGCTTGTGGACGGTGTGGGCGGCGATCTCGGCCGGCGCCACGCCCAGGGTCTGGGCGACGAGCGCGGGCAGCGCCTCGGGCGCGTGGTCGAGCGGGAGCTTGAGTTCGGAAATGCGGATCATGGCGCGCGGCCCGTGGCGATCGGGCAGGGGGCGGTGAAGGGGCGATTGTCGCCGACGCGCGCGGCCCCTGCGGCACGGGGCCGCGCCGGGCCGCCTCAGTCGTCCTCGTGCGCCTGACGCGCCATGCGCCGCTGCGCCTTCACCCACTGCTTGAGGTAGTCCGCATCGTCCAGCAGGCGCGCCTCGCGCTGCATCTCGCGAATCCCGTTGCTGAGCTTGGCTTGCTCGATGCGCAGGTGCTCGCCCAGCGTGCCGGGCTTCAGCCGCCCGTGCGGGTTGAGGTGATGGCGGGCCTTGAAGTCGGCCTCCAGTTCGCGCACCTCGCGCTGCAGCGCGGCGAGCTGGTCGGCCAGCAGGCGGTTGTAGGCGGCCAGCCGATCGGCGGGCAGGCTGCCGGCCTGCGCGGCCCGGCGCGTGTCGGCCTCGGCGATGGACTGCTGCAACTGCAGCAGGTCGGTGAGCCGCTGCGCGGCATAGGCCTCGTTCACGTGCTGCATCAGCACCGTCTTGCGCTGGCGCTCCTCGGGATCAGGCTCGCGATCGGGGTGCAGCGCGCTCACGAGCTGGCGGTACACCGCGCGCAGCGACTGCGCCGCTTCGAGCGCCGCGGGCTCCCGCTGCTTCTTGCGGGCTGCGGCTTCGCGTCGGTGGGCGGCACGCTGCGCGGCGCGGTCGGCCTCGGCAGCGGCCTGCTCGGCCTCGATCCGGCGCAGCAGCGCTTCGGGGTCGTCGGGGTGCGCCGGCGCCGCGCCGGACGCCGGCACCTCGGGCTCGTGTGCGTAGCGGGCGCGCAGGCTTTCGAGTGCGGCCCGGCGCGTGGCGTCATCCTCGCCCAGCAGCAGGCTGTCGGCGATGTCGACGATGAGTTCGTGCAGCGCCTTCGCGTCGGTGCGGCCCAGCCGCAGCCCGCCCGACGCCGCATGGTCGAGCCGATCGAGCAGGGCGATGTGCATCCCGCGGTACTGCGTCAGCAGCGGCAGCACGTCGTGGGCGTAGCGCTGCTCGTAGGCGTCGATGGCCGCCTGCCATTCGGCCAGCAGCGCGCGCTGGGCGTCGATGCGGCGGTGGAAGGTGTCGAAGGCCTGCTGCTCGGGGTGGGCCGGGGGCGCGTCGGCCGCGACCGGCAGCAGCCGGCGTGAAGAGGGCGCGGGCATCGCCCGATTGTCCAGGGTGGGCGGGCGTGCACCGCGCGGGGCTCAATCCCAGACCGGAGCGAGGCCTTCGGGGCTGACCTCGCGGCCGTTGCGCTCCAGCGTGGCGATCTGCGCCATGTCGTCCGCATCGAGCCGCAGGCCCCGCGCGAGCAGGTTGCTGGACAGGTTCTCGCGTCGCGTCGAGGACGGGATCACCGCGTAGCCGAGCTGCAGCGCCCAGGCCAGGGCCACCTGCGCCACGGTGGCGTGGTGCTTGTCGGCGATGCGTGCCAGCACCGGGTCCTTCAGCACCTTGCCGTAGGCCAGTGTCATGTACGAAGTCACGGCAATGCCCTGCGCCTGCAGGAAGGCGGTCAGCGCGCGGTTCTGCAGGTAGGGGCTCAGTTCGATCTGGTTGGTCGCGATCTCGCCGGCGCCGACGGCGCCGATGGCTTCCCGCGTCAGCGCGATGTTGAAGTTGGAGATGCCGATCTGCCGCGTCAGCCCCAGGGCCTTCGCCTCTGCCAGGGCCGCCATGTACGCCGGCAGCGCCACGCCGTTGCCGGGCGCCGGCCAATGGATCAGCGTCAGGTCGACATGGTCGGTGCGCAACTTGTCCAGGCTCTCGCGCAGGCTGGGCACGAGCTTGTCGGCGGCGTAGTTGGCGGTCCAGATCTTGGTGGTCAGGAACAGGTCGCCGCGCGCAACGCCGCTCTGTGCGATGGCCAGGCCGACCTCGGCCTCGTTGCCGTAGATCTGTGCGGTGTCGACGGCGCGGTAGCCGACGTCCAGCGCGTTGCGGACCGAGTCGATGGCGGTCTGGCCGGTCAGGCGGAAGGTGCCGACACCGAAGGAAGGGATGGTCATGGGAGACCCGGGGAGGGTGTGGCGTGGCGATGTCATGGACCGCAGTGTGCGCCGCTAATATTTGTCGATTAAGCCCCTTATCCGTCAAATTCTTTTGATTTCCAATCAAGTATGAAAACCACGCTCGACGAGATGCAGGCCTTCGTGGCGGTGGTCGATTCAGGCTCGATCACGGCCGCCGCGCAGCAGGTCGGGCTGACCATCTCCGCCACCAGTCGCACCCTGGGGCGGCTGGAAGACAAGCTGCAGACCACCCTGCTGCGCCGCACCACCCGGCGGCTGGAGCTGACCGAGGAAGGTGCGGCCTTCCTGCAGCGTGCCCGCGCCATCCTGACGTCCGTCGAAGACGCCGAGGAGCAGATGGCGGCGCGGCGCATGCGCCCTGTCGGCCGGCTGCGGGTCGATGCGGCCACACCCTTCGTGCTGCACGTGCTGGTGCCGTTGCTCGCGGATTTCCGCGCGCGCTACCCCGAGGTGGCGCTGGAGCTGCACGCCAGCGAAGGGATCATCGATCTGATCGAGAAGCGCACCGACGTGGCCTTTCGCATCGGGACACTGAAGGACTCGACCCTGCATGCGCGCCCCATCGGGACCAGCCGCGTGCGGGTGCTGGCGAGCCCGGCCTACCTCGAGCGTCACGGCACGCCGACCCGGCCGGCGCAGCTCGGCCAGCACACGCTGCTGGGCTTCACCCAGCCCGAGTCGCTGAACGACTGGCCGCTGCGCGACGCGGATGGCAACGCGGTGCGCATCCGGCCCACCATGGCCTCGTCCAGCGGCGAGACGCTGCGGCACATGGCCCTGGCGGGCCTGGGCATCGTGTGCCTGTCGGACTTCATGACGCGCGAGGATCGGCGCAGCGGCAGGCTGGTTCCGCTGTTCGTGCGGCAGACGCTCGACCAGCGCCAGCCGATCCACGCCGTCTATTACCGCAACACCGCGCTGGCCGCGCGCATCACCTGCTTCCTCGACCACGTGGTCCAGGCGCTGGGCCGCAACCCCTTTGGCGAATGAGGGCGGCCCGGTCGCTCAGGCCGGCAGGAAGCCCTCGATCGACAGGTAGCGCTCGCCCGTGTCGTAGTTGAAGCCGAGCACCACCGCATCGCCCGGCAGCTCGGGCAGCTTCTGCGCGATGGCGGCCAGCGTGGCGCCGGAGGAGATGCCGACCAGCATGCCTTCCTCGCGCGCGCAGCGGCGGGCCATCTCGCGCGCGGGCTCGGCGTCGACCTGGATGATGCCGTCGAGCAGGTCGGTCTTCAGGATCTGCGGCACGAAGCCGGCGCCGATGCCCTGGATCGGGTGCGGCGCGGGGCTGCCGCCCGAGAGCACGGGCGAGGCGACCGGCTCGACGGCGAAGACCTTCAGCTTCGGCCACTTCTTCTTGAGCACCTGCGCGCAGCCGGTGATGTGGCCGCCGGTGCCCACGCCGGTGATGAGCACGTCCACGCCCTCGGGAAAGTCGGCCGCGATCTCCTCGGCGGTGGTGCGCACGTGCACGTCGACGTTGGCAGGGTTGTTGAACTGCTGCGGCATCCACGCGCCCGGCGTGCTGGCCACGAGTTCCTCGGCGCGCGCGATGGCGCCCTTCATGCCCTTTTCCTTGGGCGTGAGGTCGAAGCTCGCACCATAGGCGAGCATCAGGCGGCGGCGCTCGACCGACATCGACTCGGGCATCACCAGCACCAGCTTGTAGCCCTTGACGGCCGCCGCCATCGCCAGGCCGATGCCGGTGTTGCCGCTGGTCGGTTCGATGATGGTGCCGCCGGGCTTCAGGGCGCCGGACTTCTCGGCGTCCTCGATCATGGCCAGGCCGATGCGGTCCTTGATCGAGCCGCCGGGGTTGCTGCGCTCGGACTTGATCCACACCTGCTGCGTGGCCGGGCCGAAGAGCTTGTTGATGCGGATGTGCGGCGTGTTGCCGATGGTGTCGAGGACGGTGCTGGCTTTCATGCGAGGTCTCCTGGCGGGGCGTGGAACGGGGCGGATGCCGGCTATTGTGCGACTTTGCCGCCCCCGCTTCAGCCGGGCCGCGCGGGGTCGCGAGGCCTTGCGCCGTGCCAGGTCAGCAGCGCCGCCGAGGCGTAGGCGGCGCTGCTGACCGCGGCCACGGTCCAGAGCGCGCTGTCCGCATCGCGTGCCAGCGCGACGGCTGCGCCGGCGAGCGCCACGCCGAGCAGGCTGCCGGTCTGGCGCATCGCGTTCAGCAGGCCCGATGCGATGCCGGCCTGCCCGGCGGGCACCTGTTCGAGCGCGCTCGAGAGCATCGGCGCGACCGACGCGGCGTTGCCCAGGCCCATCAGCATCAGTCCGGCATGCACCCATGGCAGGGCGGCGCCCGCCGTCAGCGCCGACGCGGCCAGCAGGACCGCCAGCGCGGCTGCCGAAAGCGCGCCGACCATCAGGCGCTGCGGCGGGATCCGGCCGCTGAGCCGGTGCGACAGCGCGTTGCCTGCGGTGAGGCTGATCGCCATCGGCAGCAGGGCCTGGCCGGCCGCCCGGGCGCTCAGGTGCCGCGCATCCTGCAGATGAATGCTCAGCGCGAACAGCATCCCGTAGAAGCTGAGATTCAGCAGAACGGCCACGCCCGTCATCGCGGCGAAGGTGCGGTCGCCAAACCAGGCGAGCGGGACCATCGGCTGCGCCGCACGGCGCTCGGCCATTACGAAAGCGGCCGCCGCCGCGAGCGCCAGCAGCGCCGGCGCCCAGACCTCGACGGCACCGAGCCCGCGCTCGGGCAACTCGACCGCCACGAAGCAGGTCGCCGCGAGCGCAACGGCCGATGCGAGCTGCCCGGCGGCATCGAAGGCGCGCGAGCCGTCGCCGCGCCGCCCCTCGATGAAGACGATGCTCGACAGCAGCGCCGCGAGGCCGAATGGAAGATTGATCAGGAACACGCTGCGCCAGCCCAATGCGTCCACCAGCATCCCGCCCGCGAGCGGGCCGAGCGCGGCGCCGACCGAGGCGATCAGCGCCCAGGCGGCGACCGCGCGTGCGCGCCCCTGCGGGTCCTCGAAGGTCTGCCGCACCAGCGCGAGCGAGGCCGGCAGGAAGAGCGCCGCGCCCATGCCCTGGGCGAAGCGGGCCGTGATCAGCGCCCCGGTGCCCGTTGCCATCGCGCACGCGCCCGACGCACCCACGAACAGCGCCAGCCCCGCCAGATAGACCGTGCGTGCGCCGAGGCGGTCGCTTGCAGCGCCGCCCAGCATGATCAAAGCCGCGAAGCTCAGCGTGTAGGCATCGACCACCCACGTGAGCGCCGACACCGGCGCGGCGAAATCGGCGCGGATCGCGGGCAGGGCGAGGTTCACGATGGTGGTGTCCAGCACGACCATGAACATGCCTGTGGCGATGACTGCGAGCGCGAGGTGGCGGCGTCTCTCGCTCCTGCGCCCGGCCGGGCGGCAGTCGGCGGCGGGAGGTGCGGCAGTGCAGGACATCGGGAAGCTCCTTCGACGTGGAGCAAAAAGTCTAGGCGCTTGATGCGATGCAAAAAAGCAGCGATATTGCATGACACAGATGCAAATTTGCATGCATCGGCATCGCTTCGGAGCCACCGGTGAACTGGGACAACGCCAAATTCTTTCTTGCCGTCGCACGTGCCGGAACGCTGCGAGGCGCCGCAGCGGCGCTGGGGGTGGACCAGGCGACTGCCGGCCGGCGGCTCGCCGCGCTCGAAGACGAACTGGCGGCCAAGCTTTTTCTTCGCACCCCGGCACAGCTCGTTCTGACGGCAGCCGGAGAAGCGCTGGTGCAGCCCGCGGAATCGATGGAGCAGGCTGCCCAGCTGATCGAGCGGCGCGTGGCGGGGCTCGACGCGCAACTGGCCGGGACGATCCGCATTGCCACCACCGACTCGCTGGGCCAGCGCTTCGTGCTGCCGGCCATCGCCAAGCTGCGCCGCCAGCATCCCGGCATCGACGTGCACTGCGTCACCTCCACCGAGATCGCGAACCTGACGCGGCGCGAGGCCGACCTTGCCATCCGCTCGGTTCGCCCCGATTCGCCCGATCTCGTAGCGCGCCGCATGGGCCAGCTCGAAAGCGGCCTATATGCATCCCGGGACTACCTGCGCGAACGCGGCGAGCCGCGGCAGGGCGAGGCCTTCGCCGGCCACGACCTGGTCATCTACCAGCTCACGCCACGTCTGCCGACGCCACAGGCGCTGTGCGGCGAGGCCATCGCGCGCGGCCGCATCGTGTTTCGGGCGTCGTCGATGCAGCTGGTCCACGAGTCGGTGGCCCGCGGCGTGGGGATCGCCGAAATCCCGCTCTTCCGTGCCGCGGCGGACCGCCGCCTGGTGCGCGTGATGCCGCGTCGGCGCGAACGCTTCGACATCTGGATGGTCGCGCATGCGGATCTGGTCAGGACGGCGCGCATCCAGGCGCTGATCGCGCTCATCGCCGAAGCATTCGACAGCGAACGCGCCGCCGCATCGCCCGAGGGATAATCGCGCCCGTGAAGCACGCCAGGCCGCCGCTGGTGCAAGTCTCGAAAGAGCGCACTGGAGGAACGTCCGGACTGCACAGGACAGCGCAGGAGCTAACGGCTCTCCACCGCGAGGTGAGGATCAGAGCAACAGAGACGAGTCGGTGAAGGGGCAACCCCGATCCGGGTGAAACGGGCAATCTCTGCGCGCAGCAACACCAAGTAGGCCAGTATTGAGGTGGTTCCGCTGAGCTGGCGGGTAGGTGGCACCGAGCCGTGTGGGCGACCCACGGCCCAGATGAATGGCGGTCACGCGGCGGCATCCGCAAGGGCGTCGCCGTGCACAGAATCCGGCGTATCGGCGCGCTTCACACTTTTTCTCCGGACGCCAAGCGTCCGCGCCGCCCTAGGCGCTCGCCGCCACCTGCGTCAACGCGCTCATCGCGTCGTCCGGCAAGGTCAGCCGGCCCGCTGCCAGGTTCTCCTGCAGGTGTGCCACCGACGATGTGCCTGGAATCAGCAGGATGTTGGGCGAGCGCCGCAGCAGCCAGGCCAGTGCGACTTGCATCGGCGTGGCATCCAGCTGGCTCGCCACTTTCGAGAGGGCCGCCGACTGCAGCGGCGAGAAGCCGCCCAACGGGAAGAAAGGGACGTACGGCACACCATCGCGGGCGAGCGCATCGATCAGGCCGTCGTCGCTCCGGTGCACGAGGTTGTACTGGTTCTGGACGCAGGCGATGCGGCAGATGCGCTGGCCGTCGGCGATCTGCCGCGCCGTGACGTTGCTCAGGCCGATGTGGCGGATCAGTCCCTGCTGCTGCAGTTCCGCCAACGCCGCAAGCGGCTCCTCCAGCGAACCCTCGGCAGGGCCGTGCACGTCGAACATCGCCCGCAGGTTGACCACTTCCAGCTGATCGAGGCCCAGATGGCGCAGGTTGTCGTGCACCGCCTGCCGCAACTGCGGCGCCTTGAAGGCAGGCAGCCAGGACGCGTCAGGTCCACGCACTGCGCCCACCTTGGTCACGATGACCAGATCGTCGTTGTAGGGATGCAGCGCTTCACGGATCAGCTGGTTCGTGATGTGAGGCCCGTAGAAGTCGCTGGTGTCGATGTGGTTCACGCCGGCTTCGACCGCTGCCCGCAGCACGGCCAGGGCGGCACGGCGGTCTCGAGGGGGGCCGAAGACACCCGGGCCGGCCAGTTGCATGGCGCCGTAGCCCAGGCGGCGTACAGGGCGGTGCCCCAGGACGAAAGTCGCGGTGTCGGCGGATGCCGTGGTGGTGGTCGTCATGTCTTGAACCTCTTTTCGATGGGATGCGGCTCAGTCTAGGCAGCAGCAGATCCGTTGATAAGTCAGCACAATCGGCACGGGTCGTGCAGAAATCAAAACAATGAATGCTGATCTCGGTGATCTGAATGCTTTCCTGACGGTGGCCGGCGCCAAGGGGTTTCGTGAAGGGGCGCGCGCCAGCGGCGGCAGCGCCTCGGCGCTGAGCCAGGCCGTGCGCCGGCTGGAAGCGCAGCTCGGCGTGCGCCTGCTGCACCGGACCACCCGCAGCGTGGTCCCGACCGAGGCCGGCCAGCGGCTGCTGGAACGGCTGGGCCCGGCATTGGGCGAGGTGGCGGCGGCCCTGGACGTCGTCAACGGATTTCGCCACACACCCGCCGGCACCCTGCGCCTGAACGTGCCGATGAGTGCATCGCGCCTGGTGCTGCCGGCGCTGGTGCCGGCTTTCCTGGAGGCCTTTCCGGACATCCAGCTCGATGTCATCGCCGAGGATGGTTTCGTGGACCTCGTCGCCAGCGGCTGCGACGCGGGCATCCGCTATGACGAACGACTGGAACAGGACATGGTGGCCGTGCCCATCGGCCCACGCCGGCAACGCTTCGCCGCGGCCGCGGCACCTACCTACCTGGACCGCCGCGGGCGCCCCGACCATCCACGCGACCTGCTGCACCATGCCTGCCTGCGTGGCCGCTTCGCCAGCGGCACCATGCCGCCTTGGGAGTTCGAGTGCGCCGGGGAGTCTGTCCGGGTGGATCCGGTGGCCCGCATGGTGGTGCGGCTCGGCGCCGCCGCCGACCTGGCGGTCGATGCCGCCATCGGTGGCGCGGGGGTGGTCTACATGTTCGAGGACTGGCTGCGGCCCCACCTGGACAGCGGTGCGCTGGAGCCGGTGCTGCCGCAATGGTGGCCGAGCTTCTCAGGCCCTTTTCTGTACTACCCGGGCCGCAAGCTCCTGCCGGGGCCGCTTCGGGCCTTCGTCGACTTCATCCGCACGCGGACGGGTGAGGCCCCGCTCGGCGCATGAATGCAGCGGGTGCCGCATGCCGGCGCATGGGCCGCGGCGGATTCAGAACCGCTCCTGCACCCGCAAGCAGCGCCAATGCCCCACCGCCAGCCCCGCCAGCGGCAAGCGGCCGATGCGCAGGCGCCTGAGCGACTCGGCGGCCAGGCCGGCGGCGACGCACAGCGTGCCGATCTGGCCCGGCTCGGGCCCGTGCATCACCACGCGCAAACCCGTGCGCTCGGGACTCTGGCGGTTGATGCTGGCGCGCGCAGGGCGCAGGCGCTGCAGCTGCGCGGGGTCGACGGCGCCGGGCACGTCGATGGAGAACTCGTGTTCCACCAGAGGCGCGTCGTCCAGCAGCCGCCGCGCCACGCCGGGCACCTGGGTGAAGACGACCAGGCCGCTTTCGTCCGGCGCCAGCGGTGCGACGCAGCGCTGGCCCATGAACAGGCCGGGCAGTGCGGGGCGGCCGTGCAGTGCGTCGTCGGCGTCGCGCCGCAACTGGGCCCAGAAGCCGGCGGCGTCGCAGGCCAGGCCGGCCGGCTTGTGCACGATGAGCGTGCCCGGCGGCAGGGATTGCGGGCGCGCGCCGTGCGCCACCGCCACACGCTGCCCGGGCCCCACGCGCTGCTGCGGCAGCGTGGCGGCCAGCCCGTCGACCGTGACGGCGCCCTGGGCGATGAGCTGCTCCGCCTCGCGGCGCGAGCATGACAGCTGTGCGGCGACGCGCTTGGACAGGCGCTCGCCGGCGTCGGAGGGGTCGTCGACGCTCACAGCTTGCTCGGCAGCGCGGCGGGCTGCGAGGGCAGCACGGCCGGCTGCGAGGCGAGTTCGCGGATGCGCTCCACATGCGCCTGCAGCGAGCGTGCCGCCACCGGCCACAGGTGCCGCGGGGTGTCGGCGTAGGCGATGGGCAGCCAGTCGTCGAGGGTGCCCAGCGGCACGCGGCGCATGGCCGCCGCGATCTTGGCCTCGCGCTGAAGCCGGTGCGACTTCAGCTTGGCGATGGCACCGCGTGCGAAGCCCAGCACGTGGCCGTGCGCCGGCAGGATGAAGTCGGTGCGCAGCTCGACGCAGGCTTCGTCGAGCGCGTCGAGCGAGTCGAGGTACTCGGTCATGTTGCCGTCGGGCGGGTCGACCACCGTGGTGCTGCCGTTGAGGATGTGGTCGCCCGAGAAGAGCAGGCCGTCTTCCTCGAGCACCAGGCACAGGTGGTTGGCCGCGTGGCCCGGCGTGTGGATGACGCGCAGCGTGTGCGTCAGCCGCCGGCCGGAGCCGTCCTCGAGCAGCCGGCCGTGCAGCTCGAGCCGCTCCAGGTGGTGCAGCGCGCGGTCGGGCGTGAAGCGTGCCGTGTGGCGCGCCGTCGGTGCCGAGGGCAGCCCGAGGATGGGCGGGTTGGTGTCCTTGCACAGCGCCTGCAGCGGCATCGCGCCGGGCGCGTGGTCGGCATGCGAATGGGTGCAGACGATGGCGCGGATGTTGCCGTTGGTGGCGCGCCAGAGCCGGCCGACGTGGTCGAAGTCGTTCGGGCCGGGATCGATGACGACGTAGCCGCTGTCGGCGTCGCCCACGATGTAGCTGTTGGTGCCCGGCCCGGTCATGGCGCTGGGGTTGGGGGCCGTCAGGCGCATCACGTTGCGCAGCAGCGGCACCGGGTGCTCGGTCTGCCAGTCCAGGGCATGCAGCATCTGCCCGTCGGGGCAGACCAGCGCGAGCTCGCCGTAGGGCGCCTCGTGCTCCATGTAGCGCTCTTCCTTGCCGCCGAGGAAGGCACCGCGCGGGCAGCTGCTCCACAGCGGCTTCTCGCGCGCGCAGGCGGCCAGCACCGTGTCGACGGTCTCGAAGGCGGCCAGCCGCCGCAGGGTGCGGATGGTCGGGAAGATCATCGAGAAGCTGCCCGCCTCGTGGCGCTCCAGCGCCTGCGCCGGGCTGACCCAACAGGGCTCGAACTGCTCGGTCTCGTCGGCCACCGGCTCCTGCCCGTCGGGCATGCGGGCGACCAGGAACAGCACGTCGAAGCGCTTGGGCAGGTCGCGGTCGGTCATCCAGTGGCAGAAGGTGAAGAGCCGGTCGGTCGCCAGCCGCAGGCCGAGCGCCGTGCACTGGGCCTGGAAGGCGCCGTCGGCCGTGGCATGCCGGTCCATGGCCGCCACCTCGGCGGCGGAGACGGGGCGGCCGTCGGCGTGCTCGGCCAGCAGCACGCCCAGTTCCTCGAAGCTCTCGCGCACGGCGGCGACGGCGTAGTCGAGCTGGGAGCGGCTCTGGGTGCGGCGGCGCAGGGCGATGCGGCGTGCCTCGCTGTCGGCCTCGTCCACCCGGCCGCCGGGAAAGACGTAGGCGCCCGGCGCGAAGCTCGCATAGTCCGAGCGCCGGGTCATCAGCACCTCCACGCCGAGCGGGCCGTCGCGCAACAGCAGGACGGTGGCGGCCGGCCGCACGGGCACGGGCTCGCGCAGGGCATGCAACTGCTGGGTGGGACGGACCATCTGCGCATTATTCCGCAGGCGCACGGGCGGGCGCGTGTCAGGGGTGGGTCGGCCGCTGCGCGACGGCGGCCCGCGCCCGCCGTCTCAGGGCACCAAGCAGCCGCGGCCCTCCCGCAGCGCCTGCGCCCGGGCGGCGGTGTCCGGGTGGCTGCTGAGCCATTCGGCCGCCGAGGGGGTGCGGGCGCGGTCGGCCTGGGGCTGCGCGGGCGCTGCGCTGCCGTCCTTCGCGGCGGGGGGCTGGTCCTTGCCACCCGCGGGCGGGCCGTCGATGTGCATCAGCAGGTCGGCCATGGGCGCGACCGGCAGCCCGGCGTGCTGCATCAGTCCAACGGCGAAGCAGTCGGCCTCGCGCTCGTGGCCACGGCGGTAGGCCAGGCCCGTGAGCACCGTGCTGGCCATCGCGACGACGCTCGACACGTCGCCCAGCGCCAGCCCCAGCCCGACGTTGAGCACGCCCTGCTCGACCACCAGGCGGGTGCCGTGGCGGTGCACCACGTGGCCGATTTCGTGCGCCAGCACGCCCACGAGCGCATCGTCCGGCAGGCCGGCCCTGGCGGCTTCGTCGACCAGGGCGTCGGTGACCACGATCTGGCCGCCGGGCAGGGCGAAGGCATTGGCGGGCATGCCCGATCGGAAGGCGAGTTGCAGGCGCGGTGCGTAGCCGCGGTAGCGGTGCAAGGATGAGCTGTCGCCGGTGCCGAGCTGCGCGGCCAGCGCGTCGAAGCGCGCGCGCAGGGCGGCCTGGCGAGCTTCCGGCAACCTGCTGGGTCGGAGAAAGCCGTCGTCCAGTTCGCGCATCGCTTCCTGGCTGAAGGACTGCTCCCAGCCCACCGGCACGAAGCGCGTGAGCTGCGTGGCGGCCCAGGGCGTGCCGTAGCGGTAGAACAGGGCCAGCCCGAGCACGGCCGCCAGCAGCACGCCGGCAAAGACCCGCCAGCGCGTCTGCATGCGCTGGGCCAGGCCCGGGCGCGCACCCGCGGCCTCCAGCGCGGCGTGCCACTGCGCGCCGTCGTCGATCTCCAGGCTGCCGTTTTGCCGAAGGTCGACCACCACGGTGCGCTGGGCACGGCTGGGGCGCCAGGCCTCGGGCCACTCGACCTCGTCGTGCGCAAAGGGCGGCGGCACGGCCGTGCCGGGCGCCAGGGGATGCAGCCGCAGGCCGGGGCCGCGCGCCCCGGGCTCCAGGCCCACCAGCACCGGCTGCGGCTGGCTGCTGCGGCCGTCGTACCAGCGGGCGCGCAGCAGGGCGGGGGTCGATTCGGGCATCGGCGGCGGTTCAGAAAGGAATCAAAAACGTCCAAAGCACAGTCGGTCGCCAGCGCGAACGGATCGGGTGCGGCTCGGGGGGTGTCATCCAATCACATCGATGCCGAGCGCGTCGGCCACGGCGTCGCCGAAACCGTCCTTCTGCTGTGCCTCGAGCGTGCCGACCAGCCGGTCGAGCCCGCCCTTGACGTGCAGCGTGACCGACTCGGTCTTCATCTTGTACTCGGCCACCCGTGCGAAGGGGCGATAGAAGCCGGCCGTGAGCAGGTTCAGCAGGATGTTGCGGATGCGCAGCCACACGAAGCTGGCGGCGCGCAGGTCGGTCTTGAAGCGGGCCACGTCGCTCACGCCGATGCTGTTCCACATGAGCTGGAACATGCGCGCCTCGCGGTAGGCCAGGGCGGGCGAGGCGGCGAAGAACATCGCCATGATCAGCACGAACACGGCCACGATCGCGATCACGACGAAGGTGGCGCTGCCGCGCTGCGCACCCAGGGCGGCCAGGCCGCCCGACACCAGCGCCGCAACGGCGATCAGCGCCGCGATGGCAACGCCGATGCCCAGCAGCGTGACCACGAAAAAGCCGATGCTGGCGCCCCAGATGCGCACGAAGTCGCCGAACACCGGCTTCCAGCGCCCGGTCTGTCCGCCGACGGCGGCGCGCGTCACCAGCAGGCGCTTGTAGTTGAACTCCAGGCGGATGAGGCACAGCAGGCTCAACAGCACCGCCGCCAGGGCGAGCGCGGCCATGGGCCAGGTCGGGCGCGGGAACGGCGGCGCCTTGGCAGGGGCGGGCGAACCGTCGTCCTCGTCGTCGGCGTCCATGGCGGGGTCGGCCTCGGCGGCGGCGGCTTCGTTCTCGCGCGCGGGGGCCGCGGCAAGCACCGGTGCCGACAGCGTGGCCGGGCCCTGAACCGACGACGCGCCAGCCGTTGGTGCCTCGGGCGCCATGCGTGCCAGCGCGAAGCCCGCCACCAGCCACACCGCGGCCAGCGCGAACACCGGCCAGCTCGCGCGGTACACCTCGCCCCAGCCGGCGGTGATGCGCAGCCGCAGGCCGCGCCAGCGGGTGTGGCCCAGGCGAAAGCGCATCGCGCTGCCCCAAAGGAAGGGCGCCAGCACCGCGCCGCCGCTCACGATCGCGAAGTAGACGATGTGCTGGCCCGTGTTGGAGGCCACGTTCAGCGCGATGTAGAAGGCCGCCAGAAGCAGGAAGCCGAACACCATGCCGCGGATGCCGGCGGTGAATTCGAGCGGGCTGTCGGCCACCAGTGTGTGGCCGTAGAAATACTTGATGGTGCGGCGCCGCGCCCAGGGCGTGAACAGGCCCAGCGTGACGATGGTCAGCAGCACGTTCACGATCCAGACCCCGAAGTACACGCCGCCATCGCCGGTGAAGGCCAGGCGCCAGGGCTCGATCTCGCCCGAGGACCGGGCCCCGGGCGGCGGGCTGGCCGGCGGCCCGGGGGGCGCGCGTTCGAACTGCGTGAGGTCCGGCGCGAAGTCCGGGTGCTGGAATGTCGGTTCTGGCATACGGCCCCTTCTCCTTGTGCTCCTCGAGGGCCGGGAAAGTGTAGTGGCCGGCTTGAGGGTGCGGACCGGTCGCAGGCCGGCGCGCCCAGGGCGCCATCCATCCGCAAGCGCGAGGGTGGAAGGCGTCAGGCCTCGGGCATGCAGCCGCCTGCCAGCGCGGTGTCGATGGCGCTGCGCAGCGCATCGAGCTGCAGCGGCTTGCGCAGCACCACCGCGCCAGGCCACAGCAGCGGGCGCAGGCGGGCCACGTCGGCATAGCCGGTCAGGATGAGCACCGGCAGCTCCGCATGCATGCGGTGCAGCTCGCTCGCCAGCGCGGCGCCGTTCATGCCGACCATGCCGAAGTCGGCCAGCACGACGTCCGGCGCCGATGCTTCCACCGCGGCCAGCGCCTGGGCACCGGCCGAGGCCGCGGTGACGCGGTAGCCGGCCTCGCCGAGCAGCGCGCCGAGCGACTCGCGCACCTGGGCGTCGTCGTCGACCAGCAGCACGTGGGCGCCGCGCGCCGGTGGCGGGCAGGGTGCGGCGTCGCGGGGGGCGGCGGCCGATGGGGCCGCGGCGCCGTCGACCTCGCGCAGCCACAGCGTCACGGTGGTGCCCTGGCCCGGCGCGCTCGCGATGCGCGCAGTGCCGCCGGCCCGCAGCGCGAAGCCGCGCACCTGTGCCAGGCCCAGGCCGGTGCCCTGCGCCTCGCCCTTGGTGGTGAAAAAGGGTTCGAAGGCACGCGCCGCCACATCCGCGGCCATGCCGGGGCCATCGTCCTCGAGGGTCAGCACGAGGTAGGCGCCGTCGGCCAGTTCGGCGTCGCCGTGCACCGATTCGCGCCGCGAGCCGATGCGCAGGGCCCCCACGCCATGCTGGGCGTCGCGTGCGTTGATCGCGAGGTTGAGGATGGCGGCCTCCAGCTGCGTGGGATCGGCCAGGACCAGCACCCCGTCGTCCTGCAGCCGGAACTGCAGCTGCATTTCCGGGCCGACGGCGCGCCGCAGCAGCTCGCGCATCTGGCCGACGCGCTCGGCGGCGGCCATGGGGCGGTACTCCGGCACCTGGTCGCGCGAGAAGTTCAGCAGCTGCCGGGTGAGGTCCGCGGCGCTGCGCACGGCGGCCAGGCCGTCTTGCGCGCGTCGTCGCACCATGTCCGGCTGGTCGGCCTTGCGCTCGATCAGCTGCAGGTTGCCGCTCACGGCCTGCAGCAGGTTGTTGAAGTCGTGTGCGATGCCGCTGGTGAGCTGGCCCACCGCCGCCAGGCGCTGGCGCTTGCGCAGCAGGGCGTTGTCGTCGCCGGTGCCGGTGAGGGCATCGGTCACTTCCTGCCGCAGCGCGGCGGTCTGGCGGTCCTTGCTGCGGTTGGCAGCGCGCAGTTGCAGGAGCGCGGCCGCCTGCCGTGCCAGGGCCTGCAGCGCGGTCAGTTGCCCGGCCGACAGCTCGCGCGGCTCGCGGTCGATCACGCAGACGGTGCCCAGCGCGTCGCCCGCGGGCGTGACGATGGGCGCACCGGCGTAGAAGCGGATGCGGGGTTCGCCCCGCACCAGGGGGTTGTCGACGAAACGAGGGTCGAGCACGGCATCGCACACCTGCATCACCGTGTCGGGCGCCAGGATGGTGTGCGCGCAGAAGGCATCGCTGCGCGGCGTCTCGGGGGCGGCCAGGCCGACGCGGGCCTTGAACCATTGCCTTTCGGCATCGATGAGGGACACCAGAGCGATCGGCGTTCCGCAGATCTGCGAAGCCAGCAGCACGACGTCGTCGAAGGGCGCCTCGGCCCCGGTGTCGAGCACCTGCAGCGCCTCCAGGGTCGCCAGGCGGCGATCTTCGTGGGGCGGCAGCGGCGCGCCGTGGTCGCTCATGCCCGGCGGTCGATGTGCGCGACGCGGCCGGGGGCGGCGAGGCGGTGCGGGGACTGCGATTTCGCGGGCATGACCGATTCTATTCAGCGGCCTGCACGCGCCGCGGTCGGACAAGAGCTTCTGACCCAGTTCTGAACGCGGACTGAACGCCTCGGGGTCGCGCTGCGGCGGCGGCCTACGGACACCCTCCCGCACGCGGTGGCACGATCGCATGGCAACATCTTCGACTGCCATGCTCATCAACTGCGCCGCCTACCGCGAGGGCCGCAAGCTCGCCGACATCGGCTTCGACGACATCCCGCAGCACCTGTCCGAGCCCGGAACCTTCGTCTGGGTGGCGCTGCACGATGCGGGCGACGACGAACTGGCGACGCTGCAACGCACCTTCGATCTCCACCCGCTGGCGGTGGAGGACGTGCAGCGCGGCCTGCAGCGGCCCAAGGTCGAGGAGTACGGCGAGTCGCTTTTCGTCGTGATGCACCTGCTCGAGGTGGAGGGCGAGAGCGAGCACCGGCGCATCCGCGTGGGCGAAGTCGACGTTTTCGCGGGGCCCAACTACGTGGTCTCGGTGCGCAACCGCAGCGGGCAGAGCCTGGCGCGGGTGCGCGAACGCTGCGAACGCGAGCCCGAGCTGCTGAGGAACGGGCCCGGCTTCGTGCTCTATGCGCTCATGGACGAGGTGGTGGACCGCTACTTCCCGGCCATCGAGCACCTCGAGGACGAACTCGAGGCGATCGAGAAGCAGATCCTCACCGAGAAGGCGGGCCGCGACAACATCCAGCGCCTGTACGGCCTGAAGCGCCGGCTGCGCGTGCTCAAGCACGCGGTGGCGCCGCTGCTGGAAGCCACGGGCCGGCTGTACGGCGGGCGCGTGCCGCCGCTGTGCCTGGGCACGCAGGACTACTTCCGCGACGTGATCGACCACCTGGCGCGCATCAACGCCTCGGTCGATGCCATCCGCGACACCGTCAGCGTGGCGATCCAGGTCAACCTGTCGCTGGTCACCATCGCCGACGGCGAGGTGACCAAGCGGCTGGCGGCCTGGGCGGCGATCTTCGCCGTGTGCACCGCCTTCGTCGGCGTGTGGGGCATGAATTTCGAGTTCATGCCGGAGCTGAAGTGGCGCTATGGCTACCCGGCGGCGCTGGGGGTGATCGTGGCGGTGTGCGGCTACCTGTACTGGCGCTTCCGCAAGGCGGGGTGGGTATGAGCGCTGCAATGACCCTCGCTCCTTCTTCTGCTCCGCTTCTGCTGCTGCGCGAGGTTCGACCTGGTGGTGCCGATCCGGTCGACGTTCTGGTGCAGGGCGAGCGCATCGCCGCCGTGGGCGCCGGGCTGCCCGTTCCGCCGGGCGCGGTGGTGGAGGAGGGCGGCGGCGCCCTGTTGCTGCCCGGCCTGGTGGAGGGCCACACCCACCTCGACAAGACGCTGTGGGGCCTGCCCTGGTACCGCAACGAGGTCGGCACGCGGCTGGTCGACCGCATCGACAACGAGCGCGCATTCCGGCATGCGAGCGGCCACGATGCCGCGGCGCAGTCGCTGGCCCTGGCGCGGGCCTTCCTCGCGAACGGCACCACGCGCATCCGCACCCACGTCGACATCGACACGCAGGCCGGCCTCAAGCATCTGGAGGGCGTGCTGCGCACGCGCGACGCCATGGCGCCGTGGCAGCAGATCCAGACCGTGGCCTTCCCGCAGTCGGGCCTGCTCGTGCGGCCCGGCACGGCGCAGTTGCTCGATGCCGCGCTGGCCGCCGGTGCCGATGTGCTGGGCGGGCTGGACCCCTGCGCCATCGACGGCGATCCGGTGCGCTCGCTGGATGTGCTGTTCGACATCGCCGCCAGGCACGGCAAGCCGCTGGACATCCACCTGCACGAGCCCGGCGCCATGGGGGCCTTCTCGCTCGGCCTGATCCTGGACCGCACCGAGGCGCTGGGCTTGCAGGGCCGGGTGGCGATCAGCCATGGCTTCTGCCTCGGCGATGTGCCGCCGGCCGATTGCAACGCCTTGCTGGCGCGCATGGCCGCGCTGGGCGTGGTGCTGGTCACCAGCGCACCGCCCTCGCGCAGCGTGCCGCCGCTCCTGGCCTGCCGCGCGGCCGGCGTCACCGTGGTGGGCGGCAACGACGGCATCCGCGACACCTGGACGCCCTACGGCACGCCCGACATGCTGGAGCGCGCCATGCTTATCGGCCTGCGCTACAACCTGCGCCGTGACGACGAGATCAATGTGGCGCTGGACTGCGTGACGCGGGCGGCCGCCCTGGGCTGCGGTTTCGCCGACCATGGCCTGGTGCCGGGCAGCCGTGCGGACCTGGTGCTGGTCGATGCGCAGAGCGTGGCGCACGCGGTCGTCGCGCGGCCTGCGCGTCGGCTGGTGGTGGCGGCGGGTGAGGTCGTGGCGCGGGACGGGGCGCTGCTGGCCGGCCCATGGCGCGGGATGTAGGTGCTTGGGGGACGGCTGCACGCAGCCCTGAGGCCTCCCGCCTCGACAGGACTTCGTGCAGGCCCGAGCACTGGATCGGCGCCGTGGCCGTGGCTCAGCGCTCGGGCGCCCGGGCTCAGCGCCTGGACCAGAGCGCGCCGAGGAAAAATCCCAGGCCGGCCACCACAGCCAGCGTCCCCAGGGGGTTGGTGACGGCGGATTCGCGCACCTGGTTGAGCACCTCGCCATAGCCCTCCTGGGCGCGGCCGGCCACTTGCCGGGCCTTGCCTTCCAGTTGGGTGCCGGCATCGCCGGTGGCGGCGCCGAATGCGTCCTGGACGCGGCCGGCGATATTCTGCATGGTGCCTTCTGCTTTTTCGAACATGGTGTCCCTTCAGTGGGCCGAGGCACGATTGCCGCCGGCGCCCGCCCGAGAGCGAGTGCACGGATCGTAGGCAGCGCGCGTGCCGCGAAGCCGGATGCACAGGCGCCAGCACACGTAGGTCATTTGCCCCAGCCCGCGTGGTTCGGCGCCGGGTGCGCGTCGGCGCGGCGCCCGCCTGTGTCGCGCGCGTGCAGCATCGCGTGGTGTGGAAGGTGCGGTTCGTGCTTTGATCGGGCCTGTGTCCGCGCACGATCGACGAGGCCATGACCCCCACCCCACCTTCTCCCGACTACCACGAAGAATTCATGCAACGCGCCCTGGCCCTGTCGGCCCGGGCGCTCGACACCCCCGGCACCGAGCCCTTCGGTGCCGTGGTCGTGAAGGACGGCCGCATCGTCGGCGAGGGCTTCAACCACTCCGTCGCCCACTGGGACCCGACCTCCCACGGCGAGACCGAGGCGATCCGCGACGCCTGCCGGCGGCTGCAGACGGTGGACCTGTCGGGCGCGCAGTTGTATTCGTCCTGCGAGCCCTGCGCGCTGTGTGTGGCGGCGATGCACATCGCGGGCATCGGGCAGCTCTGGTACGCGGCCTCGCTCGCGCAGTCGGCGCAGGCCTTCGAGGGCGTGCCCGCGTCGGCGCGCCATCCGATCGACGTGGAGGTGCTGCGCAGCGAGGCCGGTGCGCCGTTGCAGGCGCGGCTGATGCGCGCCCAGCAACGGGCCGACACCGCCGCGGTGGAGATCCTGCGGCGCTGGGCCGCCACCCGGCGCTAGCGAAGCGCCAGCCAGGGCAGTGCGGCGCCCGATTGCCCACTTCGCCACGAAAGCCGCCGAGACCTTTGCGCGCGCCTGCGCTTTTGCCGTGTTGCGCCACTAGCATCCGCGCTCCTGCCTTCTGCCTTCGTGCGGTCCCTGCCGAGCCATGACCTCCTTCGCCTCTTCGCCGGCCGCCTCGGGCCGCCTTTTCCTGTGCGCCTGGGTGCTGGCCGCGGGGCTGGCCGCCGGCTGCCAGATGCGCGGCGACGTGCGGCCGCTGGCGTCCAATGCCCCGCCACCGCCCGTGCTCAAGCCGCCGCCGGAGGTCTGCCGGTCTTCGGCCGCGCGCTTCGCCCTGAGCTACCGCGCCTCGGCGCCGCTGCTCGAGGAGATGCGGCTGCGCAGTGGCGCCCGCTCGGTGCGCTCGGCGCTCGCGACCGATCCCGCCATGGCGGTCGACCCGCAACGGCTGATCGTCGACATCGAACCCTCGGGCCGCATCGTCGGCCTCCGCTGCGGTTGAAGGATGCGACGCCACCCGCCGGCCGGGACGGGCCGGATAATCGGCGGATGCGCATTCGCTTCACCAAGATGCAAGGAGCCGGCAACGACTTCGTCGTGCTGGACGAAACGCGGGGCCAGCTGGGCCTCACGCCCGGGCAGTACCAGTTCCTGGCCGACCGGCACTTCGGGGTCGGCGCCGACCAGATCCTGACGGTGCGGCCCTCGCCCGCGCCGGGCGTGGATTTCCAGTACGTGATCCATAACGCCGACGGCGGCGAGGTCGAGCAGTGCGGCAATGGCGCGCGCTGTTTCCTGCGCTTCGTGCGTGAGCGCGGCCTGACCGACAAGGACGAGGTGCGCGTGCAGACGCTCTCGGGCGTGATCGCGCCGCGCATGAACCCGGACGGCCGTGTGACGGTCGACATGGGGCCGCCGGTCTTCGAGCCGGCGCGCGTGCCCTTCGACACGGCGGGCCTCGATCCCCAGCCCGACGGTTCGTGGGAAACATGGCATCTGGCGCTGTCGACCCGGGCGGAGGGCGCGATCGTTTCCGTCGCCATCCTGTCCATGGGCAACCCGCATGCGGTGCAGGTGGTCGACGACGTCGACACCGCCCCGGTCGAGACGCAGGGCCCGCTGATCGAACACCACCCGCGCTTTCCGCAGCGCGTGAATGCCGGCTTCCTGCAGGTCGTCGACCGCAGCCATGCCCGCCTGCGCGTGTACGAACGCGGCGCCGGCGAAACGCTGGCTTGCGGCACCGGCGCCTGTGCCGCCGTGGTGGCGGGCATCCGCCTGGGCCTGTTCGATCACCGGGTCGACGTCGAGACGCGGGGCGGCATCCTGACCATCGAATGGGCCGGAGGCGGCTCCCCGGTGTTCATGACCGGCCCCGCCGTGACGGTGTTCTCCGGCGAGATCGATGTGCCGGACGGCATCTGAAGAACGTACGCCCCTCCTTTCCAAAGACAACGACGACGCCATGAATCCCATCACCGAGGACGACATCGCCAACTACCTCGCGAACACGCCCGACTTCTTCGAGCGCCACGCGCAGCTGCTGGCGCATGTGCAGCTCACCAGCCCGCACGGCAACCGTGCCGTGAGCCTGCAGGAGCGCCAGGCCGAGATGCTGCGCGAGAAGATCAAGGCACTGGAGCACCGGGTCATGGACATGGTGCGCGCCGGCACCGAGAACGTCGTCACGGCCGACCGGCTGCAGCGCTGGACGCAGAGCCTGCTGACCTGGCGCGACCCGCGCGGCCTGCCCTGGGAGATCATCAACGGCCTGCACCACCAGTTCATGGTGCCGCAGACCGGCATCAAGCTCTGGGACCTCGACCCGGCCTATGCGCAGGAGAGCTATGCCCAGCAGGTGAGCGAGGACCTGAAGGCGCTGGCCACCTCGCTGACCACGCCCTACGTGGGCCTGAATGCCGGTTTCGAGGCCGCGTCCTGGCTCAACGACCCGCAGCAGGCGGTGTCGCTGGCGCTGATCCCGCTGCGCGCCGAGCCGGAGCTGCCGGCCTTCGGCCTGCTGGTGCTGGCCTCGCCCGACGCGCAGCGCTACAGCGCCGAGATGGGCACCGACTTCTTGGAGCGCATCGCCCAGCTCGCGTCGGCGGCCCTGTCGCGCCTGCGCGCTTGACGCGCCCCGACCGCCGCCGGCGCTGGGCGCGCGCGGTGCTCGCCACCGCGGGCCTGGGGCTCGCGGCGGGCGCCGCCATCCACGCGATGGTGACGCGCCACGGCGCGCAGGTCGTGGCAAACCCGCCCGCGCGCGACGCCGATGCGGCGCTGGTGCTGGGCAACCGGGTCTGGCTCGACGGCGCGCCCAATCCCTGCCTGGCGGCGCGCGTCGATGCCGCGGTGGCGCTGGCCCGTGCCGGCCGCGTGCCGCTGCTGGTGATGAGCGGCGGCGTGGACCATGAGGACGGCCGCATCGAGGCCGACGCCATGGAAGGCCTGGCGCGCGCCGTGGGCTACACCGGCCCCGTGCTGCGCGAAGCCGCTTCGCAATCGACGCGCGAGAACCTGCTGCTGTCGCGGCCCGTGCTGGAGGCGGCGGGGGTGCGGCGGGTGATCGTCGTCACCGAGCCCTCTCACCTGTGGCGCACGCGGCTGCTCGCCGGCGGCAGCGGCTTCGACCGCGCCTTCGACGTGCAGTACGCGGCCGCGCCGGCACCCTGCCGCCGCTGGGACCGCGCGGCCCGCGCCGCATTGCGGGAGGTCGCCGCGGTCGTGAACAATGCCGTCCGTGGTGACTACTGATCCCGACGCCGGACCCGACGCCGACCGCGATCCCTGGATCGAGGCCTACCTGGCGCACGTGCGCGTGGAACGCCGGCTGGCCGCGCGCACCGTCGAGCTCTATGCGACGCACCTGGCCGCGCTGCAGGCGCGCGCCGCCGAATCGAAGCTCGCGCTGACGCAGGTGCAGCCCGCCAACATCCGCCGCTGGATGGCGCAGATGCATGGTGCCGGCCACGCACCGCGCGGCATCGCGCTCGTGCTGTCGTGCTGGCGCAGCTTCTACCGCTGGCTGGGGCAGGGCGGCCACGTGCCCGCCAACCCGGTGCAGGACGTGAAGGCGCCCAAGGCCGCGCGGCCGCTGCCCAAGGCGCTCGGTGTGGATGACGCCGTGCGCCTGGCCGACCACGTGGACGCCGACGCCGATCCCTGGACCGAGGCGCGCGACCATGCCATCGTCGAGCTGCTCTACGGTTGCGGCCTGCGGGTGGGCGAGCTGGTCGGCCTGGACGCCAGGCCGGCCAAGGGCGCGCGCGGCTGGATCGACCTGGACGCCCTGGAAGCCAGCGTGCTCGGCAAGGGCAGCAAGCGCCGCAGCGTGCCGATCGGCACGAAGGCGGCCGAGGCCCTGCGCGCCTGGCTGGCGTGCCGCGACAGTTGCGCCGCGCTGCCCGAGGCTGCGCAACGCGACCCGGCCGGTGCCGCGGCCCTCTTCATCGGACCCAAGGGCATGCGCCTTACCGCGCAGGCGGTGTGGAAGCTGCTGCGCGCGCGCGGCGCGCGGGCCGGCCTGTCGGCGCCGGTGCATCCGCACATGCTGCGTCACTCCTTCGCCAGCCACGTGCTGCAATCCAGCGGCGACCTGCGCGCGGTGCAGGAACTGCTGGGCCACGCCAGCATCGCCACCACCCAGGTCTACACGCGGCTGGACTTCCAGCACCTGGCGAAGGCCTACGACGCGGCACATCCAAGGGCGAAGGCCCGCCCCGAACCTCCGCGGGCGAAGGCGCGCCCCGGATCCGCGCCGGCCAAGCCCGAGAAAGACACATGAAGGTTCTTCGCCTCAAGCCCGGCAAGGAGCGCCCGCTCCTGCGCCGCCATCCCTGGATCTTCGATGCCGCCATTGCCAAGGGCGGCGGCGATGCGGGCGAGACGGTGCGCGTGGAGTCGCACGACGGCCGTTTCCTGGCCTGGGCGGCCTACAGCCCGGCGTCCAAGATCCGTGCGCGGGCCTGGAGCTTCGACGAGCAGCAGCGCATCGATGCGCCTTTTTTCGCCGCGCGGTGCGCAGCCGCGGTGGGCGCGAGATCTCTTTTCGGCATCGACAGCGATGGCGTGCGGCTGGTGCACGGCGAGGCCGACGGCCTGCCCGGGCTGATCGTGGATCGCTACGGCGACACGCTGGTGGCCCAATTCGGCTCGGCCGGCGTCGAGCGCTGGAAGGGCGTGCTGGCCGACGCGCTGCTGCAGGCCACGGGTCTCGCGCGGCTGTACGAGCGCTCCGACGCCAGCGGGCGCGAGCGCGAGGGCCTGCCGCCGGTCACGGGCTGGCTGCGCGGCGAGGGGCCGACCGAGCTGTCGATCCGCGAACACGGCTGGCAACTGACGCTGGACATCGCCACCGGCCACAAGACCGGCTACTACCTGGACCAGCGCGACAGCCGCGGCCGTTTCGCCCGGCTGGCCGCGCAGCGGCGCTTCGGCCGCGTGCTGAACTGCTATTGCTACACGGGCGGCTTCACGGTCGCGGCGGCGAGCGGCCTGGCGTCGGTGGGGGCGCTGGCGGGTGCCGAGCTGGTGTCGGTGGATTCGTCGCTGCCGGCGCTGGAGCGCGCCCGCTCGCACCTGGCCCTCAACGGCCTGGACGGCCCGGACGCCGCTCGCACCGAGTTCCTGGACGCCGACGTGAACGCCACGCTGCGCCGCTTCATCGACGAGGGCCGCCAGTTCGATGCCATCGTGCTCGACCCGCCCAAGTTCGCGCCCACCGTGGCCCACGCGGAACGGGCCGCGCGCGCCTACAAGGACATCAACCGCCTGGCCTTCAAGCTGCTGCCGCCCGGCGGCGTGCTGCTCACTTTCTCGTGCTCGGGCGGCATCTCGGCCGACCTGTTCCACAAGATCGTCGCCTCGGCCGGGCTCGATGCCGGCGTGGACGGCTTCATCGCCGAGCGCCTGGGCGCCGCGCCCGACCACCCCATGACCATCGAATTCCCGGAGGGCGAGTACCTCAAGGGACTGGTGGTGGTGCGCAAGCCCTGAATGCCGGCAGCCGAACGCAGAGAGCGCAAAGGTGTCGCAGGGAGCCCAGAAAAAGCATCAAAAAAGGATTTCTCGGCGCCTTCTGCGTGACTTCTGCGCCCTCTGCGTTCGGCTGCCCGAATTCAATCCGCGCGGCAGGTCCTTTGCCAGCGGCCTAAACTTTCCGCCTTTCGCATTCCCCGGAGCTTCCCCATGGCCCTCATCCCCGCCACCATCCTCACCGGCTTCCTCGGCTCCGGCAAGACGACCCTGCTCAAGCGCATCCTGACCGAGGCGCACGGCCAGAAGATCGCGGTGATCGAGAACGAGTTCGGCGAGGAGAACATCGACTCCGACATCCTCGTGACCGAGAGCAAGGAGCAGATCGTGCAGATGAGCAACGGCTGCGTGTGCTGCACCATCCGGGAGGACCTGCGCGAGGCGCTGCAGCTGCTGGCGGCCAAGAAGCGCCAGGGCCTGCTCGACTTCGACCGCGTGGTGATCGAAACCACCGGCCTGGCCGACCCCGGCCCGGTGGCGCAGACCTTCTTCATGGACGACGAGATCGCCGAGAGCTACCTGCTCGACTCGATCCTCACTTTGGTGGACGCCAAGCACGCGGCCCAGCAGCTTAACGACCGCCAGGAGGCGCGCCGCCAGGTGGGCTTCGCCGACCAGATCTTCCTGTCCAAGACCGACCTGGTGGGTGCCGAGGAGGCCGACGCGCTGATCCACCGCGTCAAGCACATGAACCCGCGCGCGCCGATCCAGAAGGTGCACTTCGGCGAGGTGCCGCTGGCCCAGGTGTTCGACCTGCGCGGCTTCAACCTCAACGCCAAGCTCGACATCGACCCGGACTTCCTCAAGGAAGACGACCACGACCACCACCATGACCACGACCACGTGCATGGCGAGCACTGCGACCACCCCTCGCATGCGCACGAGGGCCACGGGCACCACCACCACATCGACGACGACGTCAAGAGCTTCGTCTACAAGGCCGACCGGCCCTTCGACCCGGCCAAGCTCGAGGACTTCCTCGGTGCCATCGTCAACATCTACGGCCCGCGCATGCTGCGCTACAAGGGCGTGCTCGACATGAAGGGCACGGCGCGCAAGGTGATCTTCCAGGGCGTGCACCAGCTCATGGGCAGCGACCTGGGCCCGGAGTGGGGCGAGGGCGAGCCGCGCCAGAGCCGGATGGTGTTCATCGGCATCGAGCTGCCGCGCGAGATCCTGGAGCAGGGCCTGGACCAGTGCCTGGTCTGAGCGCCGGCGCGGCGGTTTGAGGCCCTCCCCACGCGGGGGTGCGGTCCGTTCTGGCGGCCGGATTCTTTCTCTATACAATCGCGCGCCTGTTCCGGCAGCCGTGCCCGCCACACACGTGGCCTGCCACGGCTTTCGGCACAGTTTGCCGCACGTCCGTGGCCTTGTTTCGGGGGTATAACCCCGTGAGCCGCCACTGGCACGCACCCTGACAACGTCGGCGACCGCGGGGCATCAGCCCGCAGGACGCCCTTGGGAGGAGACAGCACCAGTGACAGCGCGTTCAAGCCAATCCAAGGAGCCAGCGACCGTGAAGAAACCCGCCGCCAAGGCCACGCCAGCGACCGCCGCCAAGGCGCCGGTGCGCAAGCCGGCTGCGTCTGCCGCGGCCAAGGCGCAGGAAGCGCCCAAGCCCGCGAAGGCTGCAGTGGCTGCCCCGGCACCCGTGGTCGCGCAGGCGCCCGCCCCCGCTCCCGGGGTGCCCCCGCGTGCACGCGCCTCGGCCCGCCTGACGCAGTTGACCGTTCCATCCATGCCGCAGGCGGTGGCCTCCACCGCCGCCAAGTCCAGCTTCACACAGACCATGTCCACCGCTCTCGTTCCGCCGCCGCCCGTGGCTGTCAAGAAAGATCCCAAGCTCGCGAACAACTGGAAGTCCAAGACGGCCGAGGAATTGACGGACGCCGAGGTCATCGCGATGCCCGACAGCGAGTACATGAACGACAAGCAGATGGCGTTCTTCCGCCTGAAGCTGCAGCAGCTCAAGCAGGGCATCCTCGACAACGCCGGCGAAACGACCGAGCACCTGCGCGAGGACACCGTCGTCGTCCCCGATCCGGCCGATCGCGCCACCATCGAGGAAGAGCACGCCCTGGAACTGCGCACCCGCGACCGCGAGCGCAAGCTGCTCAAGAAGATCGAGCAATCCATCGCGCGCATCGACGCCGGCGACTACGGCTACTGCGACGAGACCGGCGAGCCCATCGGCGTCGGCCGGCTGCTGGCGCGACCCACCGCCACGCTGTCGCTCGAGGCCCAGCAGCGGCGCGAGCTCAAGCAGAAGATGTTCGGGGACTGATGTCCCGAGCCTGATCCAGCCGAGCGCCCGCCCGACCGACCCATCCATGGCCAAGGACGACGGCAACCGCCTGCTTTCCAAGGTGGCGAAGTTCGTTCGCAATCCGCTGAAGGATTGGTCCGAACTCGATGCCGCGGAAGGCCAGGAGGCGCCGGCCGAGGCCGGCTACAGCCGCGAGGCGCTCAAGGAGATGATCGAGCGGCGCCAGCGCAACGATTTCGTTCGCCGGCGCGAGTTCGACATGCTGCGCAAGCTGCGCCAGCGCGAGGCGGCGGGCGCCCGGGAGCAGGGCGGCTCGCCGTCGTCCTTCAACCTCAACACCTCCGGCAAGACCGATGGCCGGGCACTGACGCTCAAGAAGATCGACGAGATCGAGGAGCAGATGTCGCAGCAGTGGTGGAAGGGGCGTCCGCAAGGCGATGCCGCGCCCGCCGATGCCGGCTCGGAGCCCGATCCGCTGGCGGCCCAGCACGCCCGTGCCTACGCCGACACCGCGCCGGGTGCGCCGCCCCCGCTGCACTCCGATTCGGAGCCTGCCGAGCCTGCACCGGCCGTGTCGCAGTTCGCGGCCGAGACGGCGCTGGACCAGGCCGCGATCCGCTTCGCGCACGGCGACGACGCGGGCGCCGAGGCCCTGTTGCTGCAGGCCGTGGCCGGCAGCGGCGTCGATGCCGACCACGACGAGACCTGGCGGGCCCTGCTCGACCTGTACCGGGCCACCGGCGATGCGGAGAAGTTCGGTGCGGCCAGCACGCGCTACGCGCAGCGCTTCAAGCGGCCGGCGCCCGCATGGGTGTCGCTTCGCCTGCTGGCCCGCAACGTCCAGGCCGGCGGCGAGGGGCAGGTGGACGGCGGTGTCGACTGGTACTGCCCCGCCGAGCTGCACCGCGACAGCCTGGTCGAGCTGACCCAGGCCCTGTCGCGCGCCGGCGCCGTCTGGCGCATCGACTGGCGCGCGCTCACCCGCATCGATGCCGCCGCGGTGGCGCCCCTGGGGACGCTGTTCACGCACTGGGGCAACTCGCCGGTGCAGCTGCGCTTTGCGGGCGCCGAGCGGCTGATCGGCGTCCTGGCCGAAGCCACGCCGCTGACCGACCGCGGCACCGACCTGGCCTGGTGGCAGCTGTACTTGGCGGTGCTGCGCGTCATGCACCTGGGCGAGGACTTCGAACTGGTCGCGCTGAACTACTGCATCACCTACGAGGTGTCGCCGCCTGCGTGGGAGGAACCCGTCGGGCAGTACGCTTCGCTCGATCCGCCGCGGCAGAGCCGCCCTGGCGGCCTGCGGATCATGGACGAGGCGCACGCCGAAGAGCCGCCGCAACCTCAGCAGACGCGCCTCTCGGGCGAGCTGGTGGGCGATTCGACGGCGACCTGGCAGCGCCTGGATGCCGAGCTGGCCGACGCACAGGCGCCCGCCATCTCATGTGCGGCGCTGGTGCGGGCCGATTTCGCCGGCGCTGCCGCGCTGTCGAGCTGGGTGATGGCGCGCGACGCCCGGGGCCAGCGCGTCGAACTGGTGGACGTGCACCGCCTGCTGCTCGCCCTGTTCCGTCTGGCCGGCGTGGCGGACTACGCCCTGCTCAGCCCACGCCACTGATGGCCCCCCGGCGGCGGCGCATGTCTGCCCGCCCGCCCCCTTGCAAGCGCCAGGGACGGCCCCATGTCCCTCCGATGGAACAGTTTCACGGAACCACCATCGTCAGCGTTCGCCGCAAGACCCCCCAGGGCGACCAGGTCGCCATCGGCGGGGACGGGCAGGTCACGCTCGGCAACATCGTCATCAAGGGCTCGGCGCGCAAGGTGCGCCGCCTCTACCACGGCAAGGTGCTGGCGGGTTTTGCGGGGGCCACGGCCGACGCCTTCACCCTCTTCGAGCGCTTCGAGGCCAAGCTGGAGAAGCACCAGGGCCACCTGGCCCGCGCCGCCATCGAGCTGACCAAGGACTGGCGCACCGACCGCGTGCTGCGCCGGCTCGAGGCCATGCTGGCGGTCGCGGACGCGACGACCTCGCTCATCATCACCGGCAACGGCGACGTGCTGGAGCCCGAGCAGGGCATCGTGGCCATCGGCTCCGGGGGCGCCTATGCGCAGTCGGCCGCCAAGGCCCTGCTCGACAACACCGAGTTGCCGGCGCACGAGGTGGTGAAGAAGTCGCTCGAGATCGCGGGCGAGCTGTGCATCTACACCAACATGCACCATACCGTCGAATCGCTTTGAATTCGGACTTCCGGACGCAGAGGGCGCAAAGGTTTCGCAGAGTTCGCAAAAGAAGATTCTGATTTTTCGTTTTCTTTTCTGCGTCTTTTGCGAAACCTCTGCGTCCTCTGCGTCCGGTTGTTCATGACCGCACATCCATCATGTCCATGACCCCCCAGGAAATCGTCTCCGAACTCGACAACCACATCGTCGGCCAGCCGCAGGCCAAGCGTGCCGTGGCCATTGCGCTACGCAACCGCTGGCGCCGCCAGCAGGTGGACGAGAAGCTGCGCCACGAGATCACGCCCAAGAACATCCTCATGATCGGGCCCACCGGCGTGGGCAAGACCGAGATCGCGCGCCGCCTGGCCCGGCTGGCCGATGCGCCCTTCATCAAGGTCGAGGCCACCAAGTTCACCGAGGTCGGCTACGTCGGCAAGGACGTCGATTCGATCATCCGCGACCTGGCCGAGATCTCGGTCAAGCAGACCCGCGAGGCCGAGAGCGCCAAGGTGCGCATGCGGGCCGAGGACGCCGCCGAGGAGCGCATCCTCGACGTGCTGCTGCCCGCGGCACGCGACGCCGAGGGCCGTGCCACCGGCGACAGCGCCAACGCCACGCGCCAGGCCTTCCGCAAGAAGCTGCGCGAGAAGCAGCTGGACGACAAGGAGATCGAGATCGAGGTCGCGGACGTCCGCGCCCCGCTGGAGATCATGGGGCCGGCCGGCATGGAAGAAATGACCGAGCAGCTCAAGGGCATGTTCAGCCAGTTCGGCCAGGGCAAGCGCAAGACCCGCAAGCTCAAGATCGCCGAGGCGCTGCGCCTGCTGACCGACGAGGAAGCCGGCAAGCTGCTCAACGAGGACGAGGTGCGCACCCAGGCCATCGCGAACGCGGAGCAGAACGGCATCGTCTTCATCGACGAGATCGACAAGGTGGCCACGCGCAGCGAGGCGCAGGGCGCCGACGTGTCGCGCCAAGGCGTGCAGCGCGACCTGCTGCCGCTGGTCGAGGGCACGGCCGTCACCACCAAGTACGGCGTGGTGCGCACCGACCACATCCTTTTCATCGCCAGTGGCGCCTTCCACCTGAGCAAGCCGAGCGACCTCATTCCCGAGCTGCAGGGGCGCTTTCCGATCCGCGTCGAACTGCAGTCGCTGTCGATCGCCGATTTCGAGAGCATCCTGACGCAGACGCGCGCCTCGCTCGTCAAGCAGTACCAGGCGCTGCTGGCGACGGAGGGCGTGACGCTGGAGTTCACGCCCGACGGCATCACGCGCCTGGCGAGCATCGCCTTCGAGGTCAACGAGCGCACCGAGAACATCGGCGCGCGGCGGTTGTCGACGGTGATGGAGCGTCTTCTGGACGAGGTGAGCTTCGATGCCACCCGGCTGGAGGGCCAGAGCGTGCGCATCGACGCCGCCTACGTCGATGGCCGTCTGTCGGCACTAAGTCACGACGAAGACCTCTCGCGCTTCATCCTCTGACGCCCGCGAATGTAGCGCCAGGGTTGAAGCATCACTTTCACTGCCCTGGCTAAGTACTTACGTTCAAACGACTTTTCGCCTGCATTGTTCTCGCGAAATCTTCGCTAAGTCGTTGATTCCATTACAAAAAAAGAGCGCGACCCACCGTTGTGCAGCAAAGGTTTCCTGCTACAGTGCAAAAAAGTGCAGTTAAGTGGGAAAAAGTGTCGGCAAACCCCGTCCCGGGGCCCGACGACTGCCGAATCGGGGTTTCTTGGTCGTGTTTCAGGGCGCTTCATCGCTGAGTCTGGATGCCAAGGGGCGGCTTTCCGTGCCGACCCGGCATCGTGACGTCCTGCTCGCGACCGCGTCCGGCCAGCTGACGATCACCCGCCATCCCCACGGCTGCCTGATGATCTTCCCGCGTCCCGAGTGGGAGAAGTTCCGCGACAAGATCGCGGCGCTGCCGATGAACGCCCAGTGGTACAAGCGGCTGTTCCTGGGCAATGCGATGGACGTCGAGATGGACGGCACCGGCCGCGTGCTGGTCTCGCCGGAACTGCGCACCGCCGCCAACATCGCCCGCGACACGCTGCTGCTGGGCATGGGCACGCACTTCGAGCTCTGGGACAAGGCCACGCACGATGCCAAGGAAGCCGAGGCCCTCGCGGCCATGGACCCGCAGGCGCTGCAGGACCTCGCGTTCTGATGGGGTCCGGAATTGAGCCTTTCCCTGACCCACACGACCGTGCTGCTGCACGAGACGGTCGACGCCGTCCTCGCGGCGGCGCCCACCGCGCCCGGGGGCGGTTGCCTGGGCACCTTCGTCGATGCGACCTTCGGCCGCGGCGGGCATGCGCGGCTGCTGCTGTCGAGGCTGGCGCCCGAGGGCCGGCTGATTGCGTTCGACAAGGACGCGGAAGCGGTGGCCGAAGCAGCGCGCATCCCCGATGCGCGTTTTTCCATCCGGCACGAAGGCTTCGCGGCGCTGGGGGTGCTGCCACCGGGCAGCGTGGCCGGCGTCCTGATGGACCTCGGTGTCAGCTCCCCCCAGATCGACAACCCCGCACGGGGTTTTTCTTTTCGTTTCGACGGCCCGCTGGACATGCGCATGGACACCACGCGCGGCCAGAGCGTGGCCGAGTGGCTGGCAACAGCCGAACCACAGCAGATTGCAGAGGTGATTCGTGACTATGGCGAAGAACGGTTTGCTGTTCAGATTGCAAAGGCGATTGCTGCTCGCCGACAGGAACGGGGCCCAATTTCAACCACCGCCGAACTGGCCGAGCTCGTGGCTGGCACGGTCAAAACCCGCGAGCCGGGCCAGAACCCTGCAACGCGCACATTTCAGGCTCTTCGGATTTTCATCAACGCCGAGCTTGAAGAGCTGCAACAGGCGCTAGAGGCGAGCCTGACCGTGCTGCAACCCGGAGGCCGGCTGGCGGTGATCAGCTTCCATTCGCTGGAAGACCGCATCGTCAAGCAATTCATCGCCACGCATTCGCGCGAGGTCTTCGACCGGCGCGCGCCCTTTGCCGCGCCCAAGGCGATGAGGCTCAAGGCGTTGGGACGCATCAAGCCCTCCGAGGCCGAGGTGCAGGGCAACCCGCGTTCACGCAGCGCCATCCTGCGCGTGGCCGAGCGCACCGACGCCGAGCCGGCCGGAGGCGCCCGATGATCACGCGCCTGAACCTGCTGCTGCTGCTGGCCGTGCTCGGCACCGCCATGTTCCTGGTGCACACGCAATACCAGTCGCGCCAGCTCTACACGCAGTACTACAAGGCGCAGAGCGAGGCGCGCGTGCTCGAGACCGAGTTCGAACGGCTGCAGGTCGAGAAGCGCGCGCAGGCCACGCCCCTGCGCGTCGAGCGCCTGGCCAAGGAGCAGATCAAGATGCGCACCACCACGCCGGCGATGACGCTCTACGTGCGGCCCGATGGCAGCGTGATCCCGGCCGTGCCGCCGGCGCCGCCCGCCGCACCTGCCGCCACCGGCGCCGCCGGCGCGCGCCCGGCCGCCACTTCGGGGAGGACGCGATGAGCACCGGACGCAGCGTGCGCTACACCACCTCGCCCCTGCTGGCGAGCAAGACGCCCGTCTGGCGCAGCAAGTTCATCGTCGCGGCCATCGGCTTCGGCTTCTGCGTGCTGGCCGGCCGTGCGGTGTACGTGCAGGTGATCGGCAACGACTTCTTCCAGCGCCAGGGCACGGTGCGCTTCGAGCGCACCCTGGAGCTGCCGGCCAACCGCGGCCGCATCCTCGACCGCAACGGCCTGATCCTGGCGTCGAGCGTGATCGCGCCCAGCGTATGGGCCATTCCCGAGGACATCGAGCGCGGCAACCCCGACACCACCGCCAAGCTGCGCCAGGTGGCCAAGCTGCTGGGCATGCCGCAGAAGGACCTGGACAAGAAGCTGGCCGACGAGGACAAGACCTTCGTCTGGATCCAGCGCCAGGTCGACGAGCCGATCGCCAAGCAGATCGCCGCGCTCGGCATCAAGGGCCTGTACCAGACGCGCGAGTACAAGCGCCAGTACCCCGAGGGCGAGGCCGCCGCGCACGTGGTCGGCTTCACCAACGTGGAGGACCACGGCCAGGAAGGCATCGAACTCGCCTTCGACAAGGCGCTGGGCGGCAAGGCCGGCTCGCAGCGCGTCATCAAGGACCGGCTGGGCCGCGTCATCGAGGGTGTCGGCGAGCAGATCCCGCCGGTGGACGGCAAGGACATCCAGCTGTCCATCGACAGCAAGGTGCAGTTCTTCGCCTACCAGAAGCTGCGCGACGCCGTGACGGCACGCAAGGCCAAGGCAGGGAGCGTCGTGGTGCTCGACGCCGTCACCGGCGAGCTGCTGGCCCTGGCCAACTACCCGAGCTACGTGCCCGACAAGCGCCAGAACCTCACCGGCGAGCAGCTGCGCAACCGCGCGCTCACCGACGTCTTCGAGCCGGGCTCGACGATGAAGCCCATCACCATCGCGATGGCGCTCGAGGCCGGCCGCGTGAAGCCGCAGACCGTCATCGAGACCTCGCCCGGCCGCTACCAGCTCGGCGGCTTCACCATCAGCGACACGCACAACTACGGCGCGCTCACGGTGCAGGGCGTGATCCAGAAGTCCAGCAACATCGGTGCGCTGAAGATCGCGCAGAAGATGAGCCCGCAGGAGATGTGGGACACCTTCACCTCGCTGGGCTACGGCCAGAAGCCGCAGATCCAGTTCCCGGGTGCCGTCACCGGGCGCCTGCGCCCCTGGAAGAGCTGGAAGCCGGTCGAGCAGGCCACCATGGCCTACGGCTATGGCATCTCGGCGTCGCTGCTGCAGATGGTGCATTCGTACACCTCCTTCGCGCACGACGGCCAGCTCATCCCCATGACGATGCTCAAGTCGCCCGATATGGCGAACGGCGTGCGGGTGTTCTCGCCCAGCACCGCGCTCGAGGTGCGCCGCATGCTGCAGATGGCGGCCGGCCCGGGCGGCACCGGTCCGCTGGCGCAGACCGTGGGTTACTCGGTGGGCGGCAAGTCGGGCACGGCCCACAAGCAGGTGGGCAAGGGCTACGCGAGCAACAAGTACCGCGCCTGGTTCACCGGCATGGCACCGATCGAGAAGCCGCGCATCATCGTCGGCGTGATGATCGACGAGCCCGGCGACGGCCGCTATTTCGGTGGCCTGGCCGCCGCGCCCGTCTTCAGCGAAGTCGTGCAGCAGACGCTGCGCATGATGAACGTGCCGCCCGACCTGGCCGTCAAGCCGCTCATCGTCACCCAGGGCGTGGACGAAAGCTTCTGATGGCACTGACGCAGTTCCACGCCCCCGAAGACGCTGCCGCGTGGCTGCGTGCGCGCGTGCGCGGCGCGCTGCATGCGGACAGCCGTGCGGTGCGCGCGGGCGACGGCTTCATCGCCTGGCCGGGTGCCGCCACCGATGGGCGCCGGCACGTGGCCGATGCGCTGGCGCAGGGCGCCGCGGCCTGCCTCGTCGAGCACGAGGGCGTCGACGCGTTCGCCTTCGGCGGCGAGGCCATCGCCAGCTATTCCGGCCTCAAGGCCGCGACGGGCCCCGTGGCCGCTGCCTACTACGAACAGCCCTCGCAATCGCTCGACGTGCTGGCCGTCACGGGCACCAACGGCAAGACCTCCACCGCCTGGTGGCTGGCCGAATCGCTGTCGAAGGCCGGGCGCCCCGGGCAGTCCCCCTGCGCGCTCGTGGGCACCTTGGGCATGGGCGTGCCGCCCGCGCTGACCTACACCGGCCTGACCACGCCGGATCCCGTGATGCTGCAGAAGGGCCTGCGCGAGTTCGTCGCGCACGGCTTCAAGGCCTGCGCCATCGAGGCGTCGTCCATCGGCCTGGCCGAGCGACGGCTCGACGGCACGCGCATCGCGGTCGCCGTCTTCACCAACTTCACCCAGGACCACCTGGACTACCACGGCAGCATGGACGCCTACTGGCAGGCCAAGGCCGAGCTGTTCCGCTGGCCCGGCCTGCGCGCCGCGGTGGTCAACATCGACGACGTGCACGGCGCCTCGCTGGTCAAGGGCCTTCTCGACCAGGGCGCGGGCCACGGCCTGGACATCTGGACGCTGTCGGCCGGCGCCTGCGCGGCCCGGCTCATGGCGCAGGAGATCGGCTACGGCGCACTGGGCCTGCAATTCACGGTGGTGGAGCGCGGCATGTCGCCGGCCCGGCTGAGCACCGGGCTGATCGGCGAATACAACGTCGCGAACCTGCTCGGCGTGATCGGCACCCTGCGCGCGCTGGGCGTGTCGCTGAACGACGCCGTGGCCGCATGCCGCGACCTGTCCAGCGTGCCCGGCCGCATGGAGCGCGTCAGCGAAGACGGCGCGCCCCTCGCCGTCATCGACTACGCCCACACGCCCGACGCGCTCGACAAGGCGCTGGCCGGCCTGCGCGCCTTCGCCGAGCAGCGCGGCGGGCGGCTGTGGTGCGTGTTCGGTTGCGGCGGCGACCGCGATCCGATCAAGCGGCCCATGATGGCGGCGGTGGCCGAGGCGCGGGCCGACGTGGTGATGGTCACCAGCGACAACCCGCGCAGCGAATCGCCCGACGGCATCATCAGCCAGATCCTGCGCGGCCTGGCGCGCCCGCAGGCGGCCCAGGTGCAGCCCGACCGCGCCGCCGCCATCGCCGATGTGCTCGCGCAGGCCGATGCGCGCGACGTGGTGCTCATCGCCGGCAAGGGGCACGAGACCTACCAGGAGATTGCGGGCGTACGCACCCCGTTCTCCGACCGCGAACAGGCCCGCGCCGCACTCCAGCGCAGGAGGGTGGCATGACCCCCCGCCCGGCCGATGGAGCCGAAGGCACTGCGATGGGCCAGGGTGCGATGTTCACCCTGGCGCAGGCCGCGGCGTGGGTGCCGGGTGCGCGCCTGGTCGGCGACGGCGCCACGCCCGTGGTCCGCGTGCACACCGACACCCGCACGCTGGCCGAGGGCGACCTGTTCGTCGCGCTGCGCGGCGAGCGCTTCGATGCCAACGACTTCCTGGCCGACGCCAGGGCGAGCGGCGCTGCCGCCGCCATCGCCCACCGCGGCCTGGCCGAAGCGGGCCTGCCGGGGCTGGAAGTCCCCGATTCGCTCCTCGCCCTGGGTGCCATCGCCCACGGCTGGCGCGCGCAGTTCGAACTGCCGCTCATCGCCGTGACCGGCAGCAACGGCAAGACCACCGTGACGCAGATGATCGCGTCGGTGCTGCGCACCGCCGCCGGCGAGCGCAGCCTGGCCACGGCCGGCAATTTCAACAACGAGGTCGGCGTGCCGCTCACGCTGTTGCGCCTGCGCGCCCGGCACAGCCTGGCGGTGGTCGAGCTGGGCATGAACCACCCGGGCGAGATCGCCCGCCTGGCGGCCATGGCGCGGCCGACCATCGCCCTGGTCAACAACGCGCAGCGCGAACACCAGGAGTTCATGGCCACGGTCGAGGCCGTCGCCCGCGAGAACGGCTCCGTGTTCGTGGCCCTGCCCGAGAACGGCACGGCCGTCTTCCCGCACGGCGACGCCTACGCCGCCCTGTGGGAAGAACTGGCGCGCGAAGGCGGCCCGCGCCGCTGCATCAGCTTCGGCGCGTCGTCGGATGCCGATGTGGCGCTCGCGTTCGCCGAGTGGCAGGGCGACGCCTGGCAGTTCGAGGCCCGCACGCCCATCGGCAAGGTGCAGGCCCGGCTGCGCATCGCCGGCCGCCACAACGTGCACAACGCGCTGGCGGTGGTGGCCTGCGCGATGGCCGCCGGCGTCTCGCTCGACGAGATCGGGCGCGGCCTGTGCGCCTTCGAGCCGGTCAAGGGCCGCTCGCGCAGCCAGCAGCTCGCGCGCGCCGGGATGGCGCCGCTCACGCTGGTGGACGACACCTACAACGCCAACCCCGACTCGGTCCGTGCCGCGATCGACGTGCTGGCCGAACTGCCGGGCCCGCGCCTGCTGGTGCTCGGCGACATGGGCGAGGTGGGCGACCAGGGCCCGCGCTTCCATGCCGAGGTCGGCGACTGGGCGCGCATCCGCGGCCTCGACGCCCTCTACACGCTCGGCGAAGCCACGCCGCACGCGGTCGGCGCCTTCAACGCCGGCAACCCGTCCGCCGAAGGACGCCATTTCGACAGCATCGAGGCCCTGAACGCCGCGGTGCTCGCGCGCCTGCCAGCGACCGCCAGCCTGGTGGTCAAGGGCTCGCGCTTCATGAAGATGGAGCGCGCCGTGCAGGCCGTGACGGCGCAGCTCGCGCCACCCTCACAAGAACAGAAGGAGGCCGGCCATGCTGCATGACAACGGCACCCCCCCATGCTGCTGAGCCTGGCCCAATGGCTGCAGACGCTCTCGCCCGAGTTCGGGTTCCTGCGCGTGTTCCAGTACCTCACCTTCCGCGCCCTGATGGCGGCGCTCACGGCGCTGCTCATCGGGCTCGCGGTGGGGCCCTATGCGATCCGCCGGCTCACGGCGCTCAAGATCGGCCAGCCGGTGCGCGGCTACGGCATGGAAACGCACCTGACCAAGAGCGGCACGCCCACCATGGGCGGCGTGCTGGTGCTGTTCTCGATCGCCTTCGCCACGCTCATGTGGTTCGACCTGTCGAACCGCTTCGTCTGGATCGTGCTGTGGGTCACGCTGGGCTTCGGCGCCATCGGTTGGGTCGACGACTGGCGCAAGGTGGTGCGCAAGGACCCCGAAGGCATGCGCTCGCGCGAGAAGTACATGTGGCAGTCGCTCGTCGGCCTGGTCGCGGCCTTCTACCTGCTGTTCAGCATCTCCGAGAGCTCCAACTGGCGGGTGATGGAGCTGTTCGCCAACTGGGTGCGCTCGGGTTTCGCGCTCGACTTCCCGCCCAAGATCAACCTCATCGTGCCCTTCTTCAAGGAGGTGAGCTACCCGCTGGGCGGCATCGGCTTCGTCATCCTGACCTACCTGGTGATCGTCGGCGCCAGCAATGCCGTCAACCTCACCGACGGGCTCGACGGGCTGGCGATCATGCCGGTGGTGATGGTCGGCTCGGCCCTGGGCGTGTTCGCCTATGTCACGGGCAGCTCGGTGTTCGCGCGCTACCTGCTGTTCCCGCACATCCCCGGATCGGGCGAACTGCTGGTCTTCTGCTCGGCGATGGCCGGCGCGGGCCTGGCCTTCCTGTGGTTCAACACCCACCCGGCGCAGGTCTTCATGGGCGACGTCGGTGCGCTGGCACTCGGCGGCGCGCTGGGCACCATCGCCATCATCGTGCGGCAGGAGATCGTGTTCTTCGTGATGGGCGGCATCTTCGTGGTCGAGGCGATCTCGGTGATGGCACAGGTCAGTTACTTCAAATACACGAAGAAGCGTTACGGCGAGGGCCGGCGCGTGCTGAAGATGGCACCCTTGCACCATCACTTCGAGAAGAGCGGCTGGCGCGAGACCCAGGTGGTCGTGCGCTTCTGGATCATCACCATGCTGCTGTGCCTGGTGGGCCTGTCGACCTTGAAGCTGCGCTAGACGGCACCGCAATGCGACACCTCCAAGACCTCCCCGTCCTCATCCTGGGCCTCGGCGCGTCCGGCCTGGCGATGGCGCGCTGGTGCGCGCGGCACGGGGCGCAGGTGACGGTGGCCGACACGCGCGAGGCCCCGCCGCAACTGGCCGTGCTGCGCGAGCAGCTTCCCCAGGTGCGGTTCGTCGGCGGCCCCTTCGCGGCCGGCCTGGTCGAGGGCACGCCCATCCGTGCCGTGTACCGCTCGCCGGGCCTGTCGCCGGCGACGGTGGCACCGGTCGTGGACGCGGCGCGTGCCGTGGGGCTGGTGGTCGGCGGCGAACTCGACCTGTTCGCGCAGGCGCTGCGCGACCTGCATGCGGCGCGCGTCGAGGCGGCGCAGGCGGCGGCGCCGGCCCCCGTCACGGACGATGCCGACCTCGGGCCGTCCGTCGCTGTCCAGGCGCCCGTCGCGGAGCCGGTGGAGCCGGAAGCTGCGCCCGTCGCGTCTGCGCCGGAAGAAGCGCTGCCCACCGCAGTCGCAGCGGAGCCGGTGCCCGCCGAGGACGAGCCCGCGGCGGGCATCGAGGCCGAATCCGCCACGCCGATCGCGCAAGTGCACGACGCCGAGGTCAGCGCCGACGACGTCGACGCTCCCCTCGGTGCGCAGGCCGAAGACGTCCGGCCCGACGCCTCGATTTCCGTGCCGGCGTCCGCGCCGAGCGCCGCCGAACCGGCCGCCTCCGGCGCCTACGTGCCCAAGGCCGCGCGCGAGGCCGCCGAATTCGTGGCACGCATCGCCGAACTGTCGACCCCGGCCGCCCTGGCGCAGGCCGAGGAAGAACCTGCGCCTGCGCCGGCCGTCGTCATCGAAGCTCCGGCCGCGCCCGCGGGCTACACCCCGGCCGTGCTCGCCATCACCGGCACCAACGGCAAGACCACCGTCACCTCGCTCACGGCGCAGTTGGTCGAGCACGCCGGCAAGTCCGTGGCCGTCGCCGGCAACATCGGCCCGACGCTGCTGGACACCCTGGCCGCGCACATCGACGCCGACACGCTGCCGCAGGTGTGGGTGCTCGAACTCTCCAGCTTCCAGCTCGACGGCGTGCAGGGCTTCGAGCCCACGGCCGCCACGGTGCTCAACATCACGCAGGACCACCTCGACTGGCACGGCGACATGGCGAGCTACGCCGGCGCCAAGGCGCGCATCTTCGGCCAGAAGGGCCTGATGGTGCTCAACCGCGACGATGCCGCGGTCATGGCCCTGCTGCCACCCCCCCTGAGGGCCAAGCTGCAGAAGCCGGTGGTGCGCGCCCACCTCACCTTCGGCGCCGACCTGCCGCAGCGCCCGGGCGATTTCGGCATCGAACGCATCAACGGCATGGCCTGGCTGGTGCGTGCCCACGAGGCCGACGAGACGCAGAAGCGCAAGCGCGGCGCCGTGCAGGAAGGAGACATCCACCTGCAGCGCCTGATGCCCGCCGACGCGCTGCGCATCCGCGGCCAGCACAACGCGCTCAACGCGCTGGCGGCGCTCGCGCTGGCGGTGTCGGCCGGCTGCCCGATGGGCCCGATGCTCTATGGCCTACGCGAATACCGCGGCGAGCCGCACCGCGTCGAGCCTGTCGCGATCATCGATGGCGTCGAGTATTTCGACGACAGCAAGGGCACCAACGTCGGTGCGACTGCGGCGGCACTGCTGGGGCTGGGGGTGGACCGCAAGGTCATCGTGATCCTCGGCGGCGAAGGCAAGGGCCAGGACTTCTCGCCGCTGGCCGAGCCGGTGCGGCGCTTCGCGCGCGCCGTGGTGCTGATCGGCCGCGATGCGCCGGTCATCGAGTCGGCCCTTGCCGACACCGGCGTGCCGCTGCTGCACGCGCCCGACATGGACGAGGCGGTGGCCACCGCCGCCCGCCGCGCGCATGCCGGCGACGCCGTGCTGCTGTCGCCGGCCTGCGCCAGCTTCGACATGTTCAAAGACTACGCACACCGTGCCGAGGTGTTCCGCGCGGCCGTGGAGGCGTTGCAGGACGCACCGGGATCCCTGCGCGAACTCGACGATGCGCCTGCCTCCGGAGGCCTTCAGCCATGAGCAGCATCCCCTCCGCCGCGACACCCAACAGCACCGGCAGCCGCTTCGGCGGCTGGTTCCGCCGCGCCGCGAAGAGCGGCATGGACGCACTGCCCATGCACCTGCCGGTGCGCCTCGGTGGGGGCGACTTCACGCAGACCAAGGCCGCGCCGGTGCGCGTGCTCGGCTTCGACCAGGCCATGCTGTGGGTGGTCGTCGCCCTGCTGGCCTGGGGCTTCGTGATGGTGTATTCGGCCTCCATCGCGCTGGGCGACAACCCGCGCTTCGCGCGCGCCAACTACAGCCAGTTCTTCTTCGTCGTGCGGCACGGCGCCTTCATCGCCATCGCCTTCGTGGCGGGGCTGCTGGCCTTCCAGGTGCCGATGCGCATCTGGGAGCGCGTCGCACCCTGGCTCTTCATCATCTCGATCCTGCTGCTGGTGCTGGTGCTGGTGCCGCACATCGGCCGGGTGGTCAACGGCGCGCGCCGCTGGCTGCCGCTGGGCATCATGAACTTCCAGCCTTCCGAACTCGCGAAGCTGGCCATGGTGCTCTACGCGGCGAGCTACATGGTGCGCAAGATGGAGATCAAGGAGCGCTTCTTCCGCGCCGTCGCGCCGATGGGCATTGCCGTGTTCGTGATCGGCATGCTGCTGCTGGCCGAGCCCGACATGGGCGCCTTCATGGTGATCGCCGTGATCGCCATGGGCATCCTCTTCCTGGGCGGCGTCAACGCGCGCATGTTCTTCGTGATCGCGACGCTGGTGGTGGCGGCCTTCGCGCTCATCATCGCGACCAGCCAGTTCCGGCGCGAGCGCATCTTCGCGTACCTCGACCCCTTCAGCGAGGAGCATGCGCTGGGCAAGGGCTACCAGCTCTCGCACGCGCTGATCGCCATCGGCCGCGGCGAGATCTTCGGCGTCGGCCTGGGCGGCAGCGTCGAGAAGCTGCACTGGCTGCCCGAGGCGCACACCGACTTCCTGCTGGCCGTGCTGGGCGAGGAGTTCGGCCTGGTCGGCGTGATGCTGATCATCGTGCTCTTCCTCTGGCTCACGCGCCGCATCATGCACATCGGCCGCCAGGCGATCGCGCTGGACCGCGTGTTCGCCGGCCTCACGGCCCAGGGCGTCGGCATCTGGATCGGCTTCCAGGCCTTCATCAACGTGGGCGTGAACCTCGGCGCGCTGCCGACCAAGGGCCTGGGCCTGCCGCTCATGAGCTTCGGCGGCTCCGCCATGCTGATGGACCTGGTCGCGCTCGCACTCGTGCTGCGCGTGGACTACGAGAACCGCGTGTTGATGCGCGGAGGGCGCGTATGACCGGCCGCACCGCACTCGTGATGGCCGGTGGCACCGGTGGCCACATCTTCCCCGGCCTGGCCGTGGCGGAGGAACTGCGCGCGCGCGGCTGGCGCGTGCATTGGCTGGGCGCACCCGGCAGCATGGAAGAGAAGCTCGTGCCGCCGCGCGGCTTTGCCTTCGAGCCCGTGCAGTTCGGCGGCGTCCGCGGCAAGGGGCCGGTCACGCTGGCGCTGCTGCCGCTCAAGCTGCTGCGTGCCTTCTGGCAGAGCATCCAGGTGGTGCGGCGGGTCAAGCCGCAGGTGGTCGTCGGCCTGGGCGGCTACATCACCTTCCCGGGCGGCATGATGAGCGTGCTGCTCGGCAGGCCGCTGGTGCTGCACGAGCAGAACTCGGTGGCCGGCATGGCCAACAAGGTGCTGGCCGGTGTGGCCGACCGTGTGTTCACCGCCTTTCCCGATGTGATGGCCAAGGCGAAGTGGGTGGGCAACCCGCTGCGCGAAGCCTTCCTGTCGCAGCCCGGGCCGGTCGAGCGCTTTGCCGGACGCACCGGGCCGCTGAAGCTGCTGGTCGTCGGCGGCAGCCTGGGCGCCAGGGCGCTTAACGCCATCGTGCCGAAGGCGCTGGCCCGCATCGCGCCGGCCGAGCGGCCCATCGTGCTGCACCAGAGCGGCGCCAAACAGATCGACGAGTTGCGCGCCAACTACGCCGCGGCCGGTGTCGACGCCGAACTGACGCCTTTCATCGAGGACACCGCGCAGGCCTATGCCGCCGCGGACCTCATCGTCGCGCGCGCCGGCGCCAGCACCGTGACCGAGATCGCGGCGGTGGGTGCGGCTGCACTCTTCGTTCCTTTCCCGTCGGCGGTGGACGACCACCAGACCACCAATGCCCGCTTCCTCGTCGACGCGGGCGGTGGCTGGCTCGTCCAGCAGACCGACCTGACCCCTGAACTCTTGTCCGATTTGCTACAGAAAACCGAGCGCTCCACGCTGATGGAGCGGGCGCTGAAGGCCAAAGCGATGCAGAAGACCGAGGCCACGGCCGAGGTTGTGAAGGCGTGTGAAGAACTCGCTGTCGGAGGCCGCAAATGAAGCACGCCATCCGCCACATCCATTTCGTCGGCGTGGGCGGCTCCGGCATGAGCGGCATCGCCGAGGTGCTGCTCAACCTGGGCTACACGATCTCCGGCTCCGACCTGGCCGACAGCGCGACGCTGCGCCGGCTGGCGGGCCTGGGCATCCGCACCTTCGTCGGCCACGAGGCCGCGCACATCGCCGGCGCCGACGCGGTCGTCACCTCCACCGCGGTGAAGGCCGACAACCCCGAGGTGCTGGCTGCGCGCGAGCGCAAGATCCCGGTGGTGCCGCGGGCGCTGATGCTGGCCGAGCTGATGCGCCTGAAGCAGGGCATCGCGATCGCCGGCACACACGGCAAGACCACCACCACCAGCCTGGCCGCGAGCGTGCTCGCAGCGGCGGGGCTCGACCCCACTTTCGTGATCGGCGGGCGGCTGAACAGCGCCGGTGCCAACGCCAAGCTCGGCAGCGGCGACCACATCGTGGTCGAGGCCGACGAGTCCGACGCGTCCTTCCTCAACCTGCTGCCCGTGATGGCGGTGGTGACGAACATCGACGCCGACCACATGGAGACCTACGGGCACGACTTCGCGAAGCTGCAGCAGGCCTTCGTCGACTTCCTGCACCGCATGCCTTTCTACGGCGTGGCCATCCTGTGCACCGACGATCCGGCGATCCGCCAGATCATTCCTCAGGTGACCTGCCCGGTGACCAGCTACGGCTTCGGCGAAGAGGCGCAGGTGCGTGCCATCGACGTGCGCGCCGTCGGTGGCCAGATGCACTTCACGGCGCAGCGCCGCAACGGCGTGGTGCTGCCCGACCTGCCCATCGTGCTGAACCTGCCGGGCGAGCACAACGTGCGCAACGCGCTGTCGGTGATCGCCATCGCCGTCGAGCTCGGCATCGCCGACGAGGCGGTGCAGCGCGGCCTGGCCGACTTCAAGGGCGTGGGCCGCCGCTTCCAGCGCTATGGCGAGGTGGCGGCGCCGCAGGGCGGCAGCTTCACCCTCATCGACGACTACGGCCACCACCCGGTCGAGATGGCGGCCACCGTCGCGGCGGCCCGCGGCGCCTTCCCCGGCCGCCGCCTGGTGCTGGCCTTCCAGCCGCACCGCTACACCCGCACGCGCGACTGCTTCGAGGATTTCGTCAAGGTGATCGGCCAGGCCGACGCCGTGCTGCTGGCCGAGGTGTACGCCGCCGGCGAGGCGCCGATCGTGGCCGCCGACGGGCGCTCGCTGGCGCGCGCACTGCGCGTGGCGGGCAAGGTCGAGCCGGTCTTCGTCGACGACATCGGTGCCATGCCGCAGGCCATCCTCGACAACGCGCGCGGGGGCGATGTGGTGATCTGCATGGGGGCGGGCTCCATCGGCGGCGTGCCCGCCAAGGTGGTCGAACTGGGCGGTGCGCTGCCTTCGACCCATGAACGCCTGCTGCAGGAAGGACGGGTGCTGTGAGCCAATTCGATCCGACATCCTTCGGCAAGGTCGCGGTGCTCTTCGGCGGCAGTTCGGCCGAGCGCGAGGTGTCGCTCATGTCCGGCACCGGCGTGCTCGAGGCGCTGAAGAGCCGCGGGGTCGACGCCCATGCTTTCGATCCCGCCCAGCGCGACCTCGCCGAACTCAAGCGCGACGGCTTCGCGCGCTGCTTCATCGCGCTGCACGGCCGGCACGGCGAGGACGGCACCGTGCAGGGCGCGCTGGAACTGCTCGGCGTGCCCTACACCGGCTCCGGCGTCATGGCTTCCAGCGTGGCGATGGACAAGGTCATGACCAAGCGCCTCTGGCAGGCCGACGGGCTGCCCACGCCGAAGTACGTGCGCCTGGCCTTCGACCAGCAAAGCCGCGAGCAGGTGCGCGCCGTGCCCGACGTGCTGGGCCTGCCGCTGATCGTCAAGCCGCCGCGCGAGGGCTCGTCCATCGGCGTGACCAAGGTGCGCGGCTACTCCGACATGCAGGACGCCGTCGCCCTGTCCGCGAAGTACGACCCCGACGTGCTGTGCGAAGAGTTCATCGAGGGCGATGAAGTCACGTGCGCCGTGCTGGGCAGCGGCCTGGACGCGGTGGCGCTGCCGGTGGTTCGCATCGCCGCCCCCGAGGGCGCCTACGACTACCAGAACAAGTACTTCACCGACGACGTGAAGTACCACTGCCCGGCCGGCCTGCCCGACGCGCTCGAACAGGAGATCCGCCACCTGGCGCTGGCCGCCTACCGCACGCTCGGCTGTCGCGGCTGGGGGCGGGCCGACCTGATGATCCGCGCCAGCGACCGCAAGCCCTTCCTGCTGGAGATGAACACCTCGCCCGGCATGACCAGCCATTCGCTGGTGCCCATGTCGGCGCGCGCGGCCGGCATCGCCTACGAAGACCTGTGCGTGCGGGTGCTTGCCAGCGCGACCCTCGATTCGGCCCCGCCGGAGCACGCCACCTGACATGGCCGACTCCATTCCCACCCCCTTCGATGTCAAGCTCATGAACATCCTGGCCACGCTCATGTTCGCGGCCTGCGGTGTGCTGCTGCTGGCCGCGGCGGCCTGGTGGGTGCTGCGCCAGCCCTTCTTTCCCATCGCGGGGCTGAAGGTGGACGGCGACGTGACGCACAACAACGCGATCACCCTGCGTGCCAACGTGGCGCCGCAGCTCGCCGGCAACTTCTTCACCGTCGACCTGGCCAAGGCGCGTGCCGCCTTCGAGTCGGTGCCGTGGGTGCGCAAGGCGGTGGTGCGGCGCGAGTTTCCCAACAAGCTGCGCGCGACGCTGGTGGAGCACCTGCCGGTGGCGCACTGGGGCACCGAGGCCGAGTCGCGCATGGTCAACAGCTACGGCGAGGTCTTCGAGGCCAACACCGCCGAGGCCGACGACGACCTGCCGCGCCTGTCGGGACCGGACGACCAGGCCGGCCACGTGCTGGGCATGTACCGCGAGCTGGTGCCGGTGTTCAAGGCCAGGGACCTGGAACTCGACGAGCTGGACCTGTCCAGCCGCGGCAGCTGGCAGGCGACGCTGTCCAACGGCGCCGTCATCGAGCTGGGCCGCGGCAGCAGCGACGAGGTCAAGGCCCGCACCGAACGCTTCCTGCGCAGCGTGCGGCAGGTGGCGGCGCAATACGGCCGCAGCATCGACTCGGTCGAGAGCGCCGACCTGCGCCATGCCGATGCCTATGCGCTGCGCCTGCGTGGCGTGACGGTGGCCGCCGAGGGCGCTCCCGCGCCCAAGAAGAAATAGAGAAGAGTGACCTGAGGACACATCGATGCCCAAAGAATACAAAGACCTGGTTGTCGGACTCGACATCGGCACCGCCAAGGTGATGGCCGTGGTGGCCGAGGTGCTGCCCAACGGCGAGCTGAAGCTGGCCGGCCTGGGCGTGGCGCCGTCCAACGGCCTCAAGCGCGGCGTGGTGGTCAACATCGACGCCACGGTGCAGAGCATCCAGCAGGCCCTCAAGGAGGCCGAGTTCATGGCCGACTGCAAGATCGGCCGCGTCTACACCGGCATCACCGGCAGCCACATCCGCGGCATCAACTCCAGCGGCATGGTGGCGGTGAAGGACAAGGAGGTCACCACCGCCGACGTGGCCCGCGTGGTCGAGACCGCCCGCGCGATCAACATCTCGAGCGACCAGCGCCTGCTGCTGGTGGAGCCGCAGGAGTTCGTGATCGACGGCCAGGACGTCAAGGAGCCGATCGGCATGAGCGGCATGCGCCTGGAAGCCAAGGTGCACATCGTGACCGGCGCCCAGAGCGCGGCGGAGAACATCATCAAGTGCGTGCGCCGCTGCGGCCTCGAAGTGGACCAGCTCATGCTGAACCCGCTCGCGTCGAGCCAGGCGGTGTTGACCGAGGACGAACGCGAACTGGGCGTGGTGCTGGTGGACATCGGCGCCGGCACCACCGACGTGGCCATCTTCACCAACGGCGCGATCCGCCACACCGCGGTGATCCCGATCGCCGGCGACCTGATCACCAGCGACATCGCCATGGCGCTGCGCACGCCGACCAAGGACGCCGAGGACATCAAGGTCGAGAACGGCTACGCCAAGCAGCTGCTGGCCGACCCCGAGACGCAGGTCGAGGTGCCCGGCCTGGGCGACCGCGGCCCGCGCATGCTGAGCAAGCAGGCCCTCGCGGGCGTGATCGAGCCGCGCATCGAGGAGATCTTCTCGCTGGTGCAGCAGGTCGTGCGCGAGTCGGGCTACGAAGAGGTGCTGTCGTCGGGCGTGGTGCTCACGGGCGGCAGCGCGGTGATGCCGGGCATGGTCGAGCTGGGCGAGGACATCTTCCTCAAGCCGGTGCGCCGCGGCATCCCGAAGTATTCGAGCGCCTTGTCCGACATGGTGGCCCAGCCCCGTGCGGCGACAGTCATGGGCCTGCTCGAGGAAGCGCGCTTCGCACGCATGCGCGGCTACAAGGTCGCGCAGAAGAACGGTTCGGTGAAGACGGCCTTCGGCCGCTTCAAGGACTTCATCGTCGGGAACTTCTAGACATGAAGGTCCATGCCCACCTGCACACCGGCCCGCCTCGACATTTCAACGAGCGATGGCGGCGAACCGGTCCACCACGCTGACGCCCGCGGCGTTCACATCCGGTCAGACATCAGCAAAGCAAGAAAACAGTTCTCTCTCAAACACGGCAACTGCAAGGATTCAAGGAGTTAAAGATGGCCATCGAAATGATCGAAGTCGAAGAATTCAACCAGGGCACGCAGATCAAGGTGATCGGTGTCGGCGGCGGCGGCGGCAATGCCGTCGCGCACATGATGCAGCGCGGCGTGCAGGGCGTGGAGTTCATCTGCGCCAACACCGATGCGCAGGCACTCAACCGCGGCCACTCGCACAAGACGATCCAGCTGGGCCTCACCGGCCGCGGCGCAGGCAGCAAGCCGCAGATCGGCCGTGAATCGGCCGAGGTGGCGGTGGACGACATCCGCCAGGCGATCGAAGGCGCGCACATGCTCTTCATCACCGCCGGCATGGGCGGCGGCACCGGCACCGGCGCCGCCCCCGTGATCGCGCGCGTGGCGAAGGAAATGGGCATCCTGACCGTCGGCGTGGTGACCAAGCCATTCGACTGGGAAGGCGGCAAGCGCATGACCAACGCCGAGCATGGCCTGTCCGAGCTCGAGGCGAACGTCGATTCGCTGATCGTCATCCTCAACGAGAAGCTGCTCGACGTGCTGGGCGACGACGTGACGCAGGAAGAGGCCTTCGGCCACGCCAACGACGTGCTCAAGAATGCCGTCGGCGGCATCGCCGAGATCATCAACGAGTACGGCCACGTCAACGTCGACTTCGAAGACGTGCGCACCGTGATGGGCGAGCCGGGCAAGGCCATGATGGGCACGGCCTCGGCCAGCGGCCCGGACCGCGCGCGCATCGCCTCGGAACAGGCCGTCGCCTGCCCGCTGCTCGAAGGCATCGACCTGTCGGGCGCCAAGGGCGTGCTGGTGCTGGTCACGGCGTCGAAGGGGTCGCTCAAGCTGTCGGAGTCGAAGCTGGCGATGAACACCATCCGCGCCTACGCCTCGCCCGACGCGCACGTGATCTACGGCGCCGCCTACGACGAGTCGCTGGGCGACGAGATGCGCGTGACGGTGGTCGCCACCGGCCTGTCGCGTCCCAAGTCCAACCTCACGGTCGTGCCGACCTACGAGCCGGCGATGGCCACGGGCACGCACGGCTACGTGCCGAACATCGGCGGCGTGGGCGTGAACATGGTCGACCCGGCGTCGATCCCGACCTACCAGCGCGTGGGCAAGCCGGACGTGTGGTCCTCGCACCCCAACCGCGTCAACGCATCGGCCAAGGTCAATGCGCTGTCGTCGGGCGGGATGGACGATTTCGAGATCCCGGCCTTCCTTCGTAGACAGGCGGACTGAAATCGGACAGCCGAACGCAGAGGACGCAGAGATGACGCAGAGGCCGCAGAAGGAATCGTTTCTGCGGCCTCTGCGAATCCTTTGCGCCTCTGCGTCCGGATGTCCGCAATGAGCTTATGGCAATAGCGGCGATAGGCAGGGCGATGGGGCGCCGTACGGCGGGCGAACCTAAAATCGCCGGCGTGCTGCAACAGAGAACCCTCAAGTCGATCAGCCGCGCCGTGGGCGTGGGGCTGCACAGCGGCCAGCGGGTGGAACTGACGCTGCGGCCAGCGCCGGCGGACACGGGCATCGTGTTCCGGCGCGTCGACCTGCCCGAGCCGGTCGAGATCGCGATGAACGCCGAGGCGGTGACGGACACGCGCCTGGCCTCGACGGTCTCCAACGGCGGCGCCAAGGTGCAGACGGTGGAGCACATCATGTCGGCCTGCGCCGGCATCGGCATCGACAACCTCTACATCGACATCACGGCCGACGAGGTGCCCATCCTCGACGGCTCGGCCGCGTCCTTCGTCTTCCTCCTGCAGAGCGCGGGCGTCGAACTGCAGAAGGCGCCTCGCCGCTTCCTGAAGGTGACCAAGCCCGTCGAGGTGCGCGAGGGCGAGGGCGCCAACGAGAAATGGGCGCGGCTCGACCCCTACCACGGCTTCAAGCTGGGCTTCCAGATCGACTTCGACCACCGGGTCGTCAACTCCACCGGCCAGCGCTTCGAGTTCGACCTCGGCAGCGGCCAGTACAACCGCGACATCGCGCGGGCGCGCACCTTCGGCTTCACCAAGGAGGTCGAGTACATGCGCAGCAAGGGCCTGGCGCTGGGCGGCGGGCTCGACAACGCGATCGTCATGGACGACACCAAGGTGCTCAATGCCGGCGGACTGCGCTACGACGACGAGTTCGTCAAGCACAAGATCCTCGACGCGATGGGCGACCTGTACATCGTCGGCCACCCCCTGCTGGCCGCCTACAGCGCCTTCCGCTCGGGCCACGCACTGAACAACAGGCTGCTGCGGGCCCTGCTCGCGCAGCCCGACGCCTGCCAGCTCGTCACCTTCGACAACGAGCGTGCCGCGCCGCAGGGCTTCAACGAGGTGGCGCGCGCCTGGTAGGCGAAGCGCGCCGGCCTCTTTCCGCACATGCTGCTGTTCCGCTGGGCCATCCTGCTGCTCCTGCTGGTGGCCGGCGTGTGCTTCGCCTTCTATGCCGGCACCGGCCAGGTGAAGTACCGGCGCATCGGCTGGATCGTGCTCAAGTGGACCTTGCTGGCGGCGCTCGGCTTCTTCGCCGTGCTGATCGCCGAACGGGTGGCCTGAGCCCTGAGCCTGAGCCTCACGCGCGCGGTGGGCGGCCGTCGAACGCGTCCTGCAGCAGCTGCCGGAGTGCCTGCGCTTCGAGCGGCCGCGGGTTGGGGTACTGGTTCTCCATTGCCAGCGCGCAGGCCCGGTCCAGGTCCTGCTCGCGCATCCCGATGTCCTTGAGCGCGACCGGCGCGCCGTGATCGCGTGCCAGGTCGTAGACCGCGCGCGGTCCGTCATCCGCGCCCAGCGCACGCGCGATACGGCGCATCGCGTCGGGCGCAGCACCGGCGTTGTAGGCCAGGGCATGGGGCAGCACGACGGTGTGGGTCTCGGCATGCGGCAGGTTGAAGCTGCCGCCCAGCGTATGGCACAGCTTGTGGTGCAGCGCCATGCCAACGCCGCCCAGCACCTGCCCGCACAGCCAGGCGCCGTAAAGTGCGTCGGCACGGGCCCGGCCGTCGACGGCGTCGGCATGGATCGCCGGCAGCGCCCGGCCCAGCGCCGCAATCCCTTCCTCCGCCAGCAGCTGCATCACCGGGTTGCCGTCGACCGCATAGAGGCCCTCGGCCGCATGCGCCAGGGCGTTGATGCCGCTCACGATCGACAGGCCCACGGGCAGCCCGAGCGTCAGGTCCGGGTCGTAGATCACCGTGCGCGGCATCACGCGCGTGTCCTTGCCGGTGTGCTTGAGGCCGTTGTGGGTCACGCCGTAGATGGGCGTCATCTCCGAGCCCGCGTAGGTGGTGGGCACGGCGAGGATCGGCAGCCCCGAATCGAGCGCGATGGCCTTGCCCAGGCCGATGGTCGAGCCACCGCCCAGGGCCACCGCGCAATCGGCGTCCAGCCGCAGCGCGACGGCGCGCGCCTCGCGCGCGACCTCCATCGGCACGTGCATCACGGCGCCGGCGAAGACGCCCGCGGCCCGCTCACCCAATTGCGCGGCCAGCCGCTCGGCCTGTTCGCGCTGCGGCGGGGTGCACAGCACCAGCGCCCGGCGCATGCCCAGGGCATCGAGTTCGTCGGCGATGCGGGCCAGGGCGCCGGTGCCAAAGATGACGCGCTGGGCGCGGCTCTCGAAGACGAAGGGTGTCATTCGGCGACGATCCCGCGGCTCTTGATGAGGCGGCCCCAGCGCTCGCTCTCGCTTTTGATCAGGCGGTTCATCGCCTCGCGGTCGCCGGCCACGACCTCGAAGCCGCCATCACTCAGGCGCTTGGCGACTTCGGGCTGGCGCAGCACGGCGCCCATGTCGGCCGCCAGCCGGTCGAGCGCGGCGGTTGGCACCTTGGCGGGCGCCACCATGCCGACCCAGGAATAGACCTCGAAGCCCTTGTAGCGCTCGGCCACGGCCGGCACCTCGGGCAGCGCCGCATTGCGGCCCGGCGAGGTGACGGCCAGCGCACGCAGCTTGCCGCTCTGCACCTGCGGCAGCACCAGTGGCAGGCTGGCGATCATCGAATCGACGTGCCCGCCCATCAGGTCGGTGAGCGCCGGGCCGCCGCCCTTGAAGGGCACGTGCACGCCGCTCGTGCCGGCGGTCTCGTGGAAGAGCTCGGCCGCCAAGTGGTTGGAGCTGCCTGCACCCACTGACGCGTACGACACGGCGCCCTTGCCCTTCGCCGCCGTCACGTAGTCCTGCAGCGTCTTGTACGGCGAGGCGGCCGGCACCACCAGCACCATCGGCGAGCGGGCCACGTACGACACGCCGGTGAAGTCGCGTGTGGTGACGTAGGGCAGCTTGGGGTAGATGTGCTGTTCGGTCGCGTACGAATCGAACACCAGCGCCACGGTGTGGCCGTCGGGCGGGCTCTTGGCCACCAGCGCCATGCCGATGGTGCCGCCCGCGCCGCCGCGGTTGTCGACGATCACCTGCTGGCCCAGCCGGGCGGCGAGCGGCTCCTGGATCTGGCGCGCCACCTTGTCGACGGTGCCTCCGGCCGCGAAGGGCACCACCATCGTCACGAGCCGCGAGGGGTAGGTCTGGGCCAGGGCGGGCCCGGTGCCCAGCAGCGCCAGGCCGAATGCCAGCGCGCAGTGGAGGGTGTGCCGGCGGTGCATCGCGGCCGATGTCGTCTCGTGGTCGAACATGAAGAATCCTGGTGTCTCTGTGTGGGCCGGATGCTATTCTTTGCGGCGGACGAAAAGAACTCGTCCCCAGCGCCAAACGCCTTTGCAGAAGCTGCATAAATGGAATCCATCCGCTTTGCCGAATCGCTGGCCGTCTTCGTCGACGTCGCGCAGGCCCGCAGCTTCTCGGCCGTGGCGCGCCGGCGCGGCATGGTTGCGTCGTCGGTCGCCCGGCAGATCGATGCGCTGGAGCAGGACCTGAAGGTCCCGCTGTTCACGCGCTCCACCCGCGCGCTGGTGATGACCGATGCCGGCCAACTGCTGCTGGAGCGGGCGCAGAAGATCCTGCGCGACATGACCGATGCGCGCAGCGAGGTGGTCTCGCTCGACCAGCGCGTGCAGGGCCTGCTGCGCGTGAGCTGCGTCCCGGCCTTCGGGCGGCGGCACGTGGTGCCGCACCTGGCGTCGCTGCTCGAGAAGCATCCGGCGCTGAGCGTCGAGTTGGAACTCACCGAGCGCTCGGTCGACCCGGTGCTCGAGCGCTTCGACATCGTGATCCGCATCGGCCCGCAGCCCGACAGCAGCCTCGTCGGCCAGCGCATCGGCAGCCAGCGCTACATCATGGGGGCCGCGCCCTCGTATCTGGCACGCCACGGGCGGCCGACGCACTTCGAGGACCTGGCCAGACACCACCTCATCGACCGCCAGCACAGCACCAACGCCCGCGGCTGGCGCGAACTGGACGGCTTTGACTGGAGCCAGCCGCCGCATTTCGCGCTGGAGAGCGACGACTGCGACTCGCGCCGCATGTGTGCCGCGCAGGGCCTGGGCATCGCGCTGATGCCCAACTGGGCCATCGGCGAGGACCTGGCCGCGGGCCGCATCGTCGAGCTGTCGCTCGAAGGCGCGCCGAAGCAGCCGGCCACGGGCATCTTCATGCTGCGGGCCGCGCCGCACGCCAGCGTCAAGGTGCGCGCCTTCACCCAGCACCTGCTGGACAGCATCGGCCGCTCGGCGAGCTGGGTCAGCGACGCGGCGACGGCCTTGCAGTAGGGCCGGCGGCGCCCGCTCAGCGCATCCGGCCCTGGCGGTAGGCGCCGGTCGTGCGGCGCTCCAGCGTGGCGGCCTGGCCCAGGCGCGCGAGCGTGCGCCCGACCTGCGCATGCGTGATCGCCAGGCCCAGTGCATCGGCCGCGTCGGCGCCGGGGATGCCCGGCAGGTCGAGCAGGCGGCGCACCATTTCCTGCACCTGTGCCTTGGCGGCGCTGCCGTGGCCGGCCACGGCCTGCTTCATCTGCAGGGCGGTGTATTCCGACACCGCGAGCTGGTTGACCACCAGCGCCGTCAGGCAGGCGCCGCGCGCCTGGCCCAGCAGCAGCGTCGACTGCGGGTTGACGTTGACGAACACGATCTCCACCGCCGCCGCGTCGGGCTGGTAGCGCTGCGCCAGCTCGCCGATGCCGTCGAACAGCACCTTCAGCCGCAACGCCAGCTCGCCCTTGGCCATGTGCTTGGTGCTGATGGTGCCGCTGGCCACGTAGCGCAGCGCGTGGCCGTCCACGTCCACCACGCCGAAGCCGGTGGTCTGCAGGCCGGGGTCGATGCCGAGGATGCGCATGCTAAGACGAAGGCGAAGCCTTCATGCGTCGAAGTACCAGCGCACGGAATGGAAGAAGATCGGCGCCGCGAAGCACAGGGCGTCCACGCGGTCGAGCAGGCCGTTGGCGCCGGTCACGCCCACGCCCTTGCGGCCCCAGTTGGGAATGCCGCGGTCGCGCTTGAGCGCCTTCATCACCAGGTGCCCCATCGAGCCTGCGACGCAGGCCACCAGCGCCGCGGTGAAGGCCTGCCAGAACCGGAAGGGCGTGATGAAGGACAGCAGCGCGCCGACGAAGCTCGCCACCACCATCCCCACCCCCCAGCTGGCCCAGTTGAAGCTGCGGCTGATGTGCGGTGCGATCGGCGCACGGGGGCGCAGCACCTGCCGCAGCAGGCCGCCCTTCGCCGGTGGCGCCTGCGGGCCGGCATCGGCCGGCGGCGCGGTGGCCGACAGGCGGCGGTTGATCAGGTGCTGCACCAGCATGCAGGTCTGCACCGTGGCGACCAGGAAGAACACGAGGAACGCGTTCTTGCCCTCGTAGCCCGGGAAGGACAGCAGCAGCAGCGCCGGCACGTGCGACAGCCCGTAGACGCAGACCATGATGCCCCACTGCAGCTTGGCATTGCGCTCGAGGAACTGGCTCGGGTCATCGGCCAGCGCGCTGGCGACCGGGATGGCGAAGAACACGTACACCGGGATGAACACGGTGAAGAAATTGAAGCGCGCGGTCGCCACCAGCATGAACTGGATCGGCAGCACGGCGAAGAAGGCCAGCAGCAGGCTGCGGTGGTCGCCGCGCCGTGTGGGCGAGAGCGTGATGAACTCGCGCAGCGCCAGGAAGGCGATGAGCGCGAAGAGCACCGTGGCCACGGTGTCGCCCAGGGCCCAGCCGATCCAGAAGATCGCCACCATGAACCAGGTGGTGCGCAGCAGGCCGCGGAAGTGGCGCAGCTCCTCCTGCCAGAGCTCGCCGTGCACGGGCTGGCGCCGCTCGCGCAGCGTGAGCAGGAAGGCTGCCGTGCTCACGATCGCCAGCAGGCCGAAGACGACGACGAACAGCGCCGCGACCTGCTGGGTCGCGCTCAGGTTGCGCAGGAAGTTTTCCATGTGGTGTCGCGGCCCTACACGTCGCGCAGCGCGATGACCGCCTCGCGGGCGCGGTCGAGGAAGGCGCGGCGCTCCTCGCCTGCGCCGAGCCTGACCGGCGCGCCGAAGGTGACCGAGCACAGGATGGGCACGGGCACGACCTCGCCCTTGGGCATCACGCGCTGCACGTTGTCGATCCACGCCGGCACCAGCACCACGTCCGGGAACAGCCGGGCCAGCGTGTACAGGCCCGACTTGAACTTCTGCGGCGTGCCGGTGTGGCCGCGGGTGCCCTCGGGAAAGATGATGATCGAGTCGCCGCTGCGCAGCGCCTCCACCAGCGGCAGCAGCGGGTCGTCCGGACGAAGCGCGGGCTCGGGCGCCAGGCCTGCCGGGGCATCGGCCACGGCTGCCGGCCCAACCATCGGCGAGGCGAGGGGCGCCGGGGGCAGGGGCGTGGGCAGGTCGAGTTCGCCCTGGGCTTCAGCGGGCGAGGCCGGCGTCCACGTCGATGGCGGCAGCTCGGCCACGGCGGCTGTCTCCACCACGGCCGGGGACGGGGGCGGTGTCGGCGCTTCGGCGCCGGCCGCGTCGGGCAGCGTGGCCGGTGGGGTGGCTGCGGCGCCGGCCAGGTCGAAGGTGGGCTCGATGCGCTCGCTGGCGGCCGGCGGTGCAGCCACGGGCGACATGGGCATCGCAGTGCTTGCCGGCGCCGGACCGCCGGCGCGTTCCACGTACACGGCGTTGAATACCTCGGTCGTGATCCAGCGCTTGAGCGGCGTGTTGGCCCAGTAGTCGCGTGCGGCGATGGGCCGCGTGATGCTGCGCAGCTCTTCCGGCAGCGCGGCCCAGATCATGACCAGGTCGACGTGGCTCTGGTGGTTGGCGAAGTAAATGCGCTGCTCGGCCTTGGGCGGGCAGCCGAACCAGCGCGCCTGTGCGCCGGTGAGCAGCCGCACCAGCCCGAGCAGCATCCATCCGGTCAGCTTGGCAAGCATGCGGCGATGATACGGGCCATGTCTGCTGCCGATTCCTTCCCTGCCCGCCGGCGCTTCGACGCCGGCGCGGCCGCGTGGGCGCTGGGCCTGTTCGTGGTGCTGGTGCTGCTCGCCACGGTCGGTGCGCGCTGGGGCGTGGTGCGCAGCTTCGGCGGAGACGTTCTCGCGGTGGCCTGTGTCTACTGCCTGCTCAAGACGGTGTGGCGCGCGCCCGTCGTCGTGCTGGCCCTCACCGCCTTCGGCGTGGGTGTCGCGGTGGAGGCGTGCCAATGGATGGCGGCCGCCCAGCACTGGCACATCCAGAACCGCGCGCTGCGCATCGTGCTGGGCAGCACCGCCGATGTGTGGGACGTGGTGGCCTACGCGCTCGGTGCGCTGCTGGCCGTCGGCGCGCAAGGGCTCGCGCGCACGCGCGCCGGCCGGCGCTGACGCACGGCCCGGCGCCACCAGGACGCCGAGTCAGGCCAGCACCAGCACGCCGTCGGCCGCTTGCACCCCTTGGCCCTCGGGCAGCACGAAGAGCGGATTGATCTCCGCCTCGATCAGGCGATCGCCCAGCCTGGCCGCCATGGCGGAAAACGCCACGATCGCATCGACCAGCGCACCGACATCCGCCTTGGGTCGGCCACGAAAGCCGTCCAGCAGCGGCCAGGTCTTGAGTTCCTGCGCCATCGACAGGGCCTCCGCCCGGCCGAGCGCGCCCAGCGTGTCGCCGTCGCGCGGCAGCAGGCGCAGCGTGGTGTCCTGGAACAGCTCGGCCGCCACGCCGCCCATGCCCAGCAGCACCGCGGTGCCGAGCGCGTCGCGGTGCAGGCCGAGGATCAACTCGGTGCCGCCGCCCACCATCTGCTGGACCAGGAAGCGCGTGGGCTGCACGCCGGTGTGCGCCTCGACCTCGCCGGCCATCTGCAGCAGCCGTGCGCCGATGGTCTCCTTCGTCTGGCCCACGGCCACGCCACCGACGTCGCTCTTGTGCGTGATCTGCGCCGAAAGAATCTTCAGCACCACGCGCCCGCCTAGCGCCGTCGCGGCGGCCTCGGCTTCGGCCGGTGTCGCGACCACCTGTTCCGCGGCGCAGGCCACGCCGAAGCGGGCAAAGCACTGCTTGGCCTGCGCCTCGTCGAGCGATCCGCCGGGCAGGTCATCGATCGATGCCGTCGTCGGGCTGGCCACGGCGTCGCTGTCGGGCGCGATGAAACGCTGGACGTGCCGCAGGCCCGCAAGCGCCGCGCTGCAGCTCTCGGCCGCCGCGAAGGCGGGAACGCCGCGCCGCGTCAGCAGCGCGCCGATCGCGGGCGCATGCGGGCTGACGTAGGCCAGGACCGGCTTGTCGGACCCCGGCAGGCAGTCCTGGATGGCGTTGACCATCAGTTCGGGCATGGCCAGGCCGGAGGAGCCGACGATGACCACCAGCGCGTCGTAGCTCGGGCTCGCCAGCAGGGTCGTGATGGCTCCGCGCAGCAGGTCGGGGCGCAGGCCTGCGAGCGTGACGTCGATGGGGTTGCGGTCGAGCACGGCCTCGCTGCCGGTCTGTAGGGCGCGCAGCGCCTCGGCCGTGGCGGCATCCGGCGGCGGGGTCTCGAAACCGGCCACGCCCAGTTCGTCCGACACCAGCGTGCCAGCGCCGCCGGTGGAGGTGAGGACGGCCACGCGCGGCCCGCGCAGCGTGCGTCCGCTGGCCAGGGCGGCCGGCACGTCGAGCAGGTCGGAGAAACTCTGCGCGCGGATGACGCCGACCTGCCTGAACAGCGCGTCGTACATGCGGTCGGCACCGGCCAGCGCGCCGGTGTGCGACACGGCGGCCTGGGCGCCCGCTTCGGAGCGGCCGATCTTGAACGCGACGACCGGCTTGCCCGCGCGCGCGGCCTTGAGGCACGCGGCGCGAAAGCGCGCCGGGTTGCGCACCGTTTCGACGTACAGCGCGATCACCTGCGTGGCCGGGTCGTCGGCCAGGTGGTCGATGAAGTCGGCCAGTTCCAGGTCGACCTCGTTGCTGGTGGCGATCAGCTTGGACAGGCCGATGCCGCGCGCCGCGGCCCGCGACAGCAGCGAGCCCAGGATGCCGCCGCTTTGCGACACCACGCCGATGTGGCCGGCCGGGAATTCGTCCATCTCCAGCGCGCCGGAGGGCGAGAGCACGATGCCGTCGGTGAGGTTCACCAGCCCGATGGTGTTGGGCCCCAGCAGGCGCATCGGGCCGGCGGCCTCGATCAGCTGGCGCTGGCGGCGCGCGCCTTCCTCGCCCGTCTCGGTGTAGCCGCTGGCCAGCACGATCGCCGCCGGGCAGCCGCGGGCCGCCAGGTCCTTCACCGCCAGGTGGGCACGCTCGGCGCCGAGCAGCACCACGGCGACATCGGGCACCTCGGGCAGCGAGGCCACGTCCGCGTAGCAGGGCAGGTCGCCGATGCGGTCCACCTTGGGATTGACCGGCATGATGCGGCCGGAAAAGCCGTGCTTGTGCAGGTAGGCGACCGGGCGGCCGGCGGTCTTCTTCGGGTCGGCGGAGGCGCCGATCACGGCGACGCTGCGCGGCGACAGCATGCGGGCGATGGCGGTGCGCATCGCATCAGTCCTTGCCGGCGCTCTTGGCCAGGAAGGCCTCGACCGAGGCGCGGTGCTCGGCGCTCGTGTAGCAGATGCCCTGCGCCTGGCTGCCCTGTGCGAACACGTCGTGCGAGGACAGCTCGAAGCTCTGGTTCAGGATGGTCTTGGTCAGCGCGAGCGCCGTCGACGAGGCCGCCGACAGCTCACGGGCCCACTGCCGCGCGTCGGCGACGAGCGTATCGCCGCCGGTCTGCCGGTCGACGATGCCCAGCTTCAGCGCCTCGTCCACCTTGACCTGGCGGCCGGTGAAGATCAGCTCCTTGGCCTTGGCCAGGCCGACGCGGCGCGGCAGGAAGTACATGCCGCCGCCATCGGGAATGATGCCGCGGTGGATGTACGACCAGGTGAAGCTCGCCCATTCGCTGGCGATGATGAAGTCGCAGGCCAGCGCGGTGTCGGCGCCGAGGCCGGACGCGGCACCGTTCACGGCGGCGATCACCGGCTTGGGCATGGTGTGCAGCAGCGCCTGCGTGTGGTGCACCCGCTGCTGGCGGTGCCAGCCGTTGAAGCCGACCTCGCCGACCGGGGCGTTCATGCGCTTCTGCATGCCGCTGATGTCGCCGCCGGCGCAGAAGCCCTTCCCCGCGCCGGTCAGCACCAGGGCACGGATGGACTTGTCGGCCGCCACGTGCTCCAGCGCGTGGATGAACTCGGTGCGCATGTCGTCGCTCATCGCGTTGCGCTTGTCGGGGCGGTTCAGCGTCAGGGTCGCGATGGCGTCCTGCACGTCCAGTTGGATCAGGGTGTAGCTCATGGGAATCTCCGGTGCGGGCGATGGGGCCGCGGTTTCAGACAACTCACTCCGGCTTGATGCCGTTTTCCTTGACGATGGGGGCCCAGCGCGCTTCCTCGGCCTGGACGTAGGTGCCCAGTTCGGCCGGCGGGCCGCCGCTGACCGTGAGGCCTTCGTGCTCGATCTTGCGCACGAACTCGGGCGCGCGAAGCGCCTTGCGGCCGGCGGCGTTGAGCCGGTCGACGACCGGCTGGGGCGTGCCTGCCGGCACGTACAGCCCGTACCAGCTCTCGACCTGGTAGCCGGGCACCGTGGACGCGATGGTGGGCACGCCCTTGAAGGCGGCCGACGGTGCCTGCGAGGTCACGCCCAGCGCCCGCAGCTTGCCGGTGTCGACGAAGTTGGACACCGCCGACGCGGTCGCGAACATCATGTCGACCTGGCCGCCCAGGAGATCGGTCAGGGCCGGGCCGGCGCCCTTGTAAGGGATGTGGACCAGGCGGACCTTGGCCAGGTTGGCAAACATCTCGCCTGCCAGGTGTGCGGAGGTGCCCGTGCCCTGCGAGGCATAGGTCAGCGTGTCCGGCTTTGCCTTGGCGGCAGCGATGACGTCGGCGACGGACTTGTACGGGCTGTCCGCGCGAACCACCAGCACGTTGGGGCCGCGGCCGATCAGCAGCACCGGCGCGAAGGCGGCGTTGCTGCCGTAGGGCAGCCTGGGCTGCAGGGAAGGGTTGACGGCATGGGCGAAGGACGCCACGACGACCGAGTAGCCATCGGGGGCGCTCTTGGCCACGGCGTCGGTGCCGATCATGGTGCCGGCGCCCGGCCGGTTGTCCACGATGACCGGCTGGCCGAGGTCCCTGGACATCTCCAGGCCCAGCGTGCGGGCGATGAGGTCGGTGCCGCCGCCGGGGGCGAAGGGCACGACGAGGCGGATGGGCTTGTCGGGGTAGGCCAGGGCCGTGCCCGCCATGCACAGGCCCGCCCAGGCCACGAGGAGAAGGGCGCGCAGCGCGCGCCGGGGGCTGTCGATCATGGGTCTTTGTCTCCGGTGTTCAGCGAGAAGGGCAAGACCGCCGCGCGTCCTGGCCGCTGGAACAGACTCTAGGCAAAGCAGCAGCGAAGAGGCAGCAGCCTGTTCCAATCAGTGGAATTGCACCTGCCTGCCCGTTTCCACCTGGAGCGCCCCCATGACCGCAAAAGCCATTGCCGCACTGACGCAGAAGCCGGGGCAATCTCCTGCCAATCGCTCGCTGGAGCGTGGCATCGAGATCCTGCGCGCCTTCCGCCCGGGCTCGGAGTTGCTGGGCAACGGTGAACTGGCCGAGCGAACGGGCCTGCCCAAGGCCACCGTCAGCCGGCTCGTGCAGACCCTGGTCGGCAGCGGACTGCTCCAGCTGGACGTCGCCACGCGCACCTATCGCCTGGCCCCTGCGGTCCTGAGCCTGGCGCACGCCATGCGCTCGGGCTCGCGCGTGCTCGCGGTCGCCGCGCCGCACATGCGCGCGCTCGCCGAAAGGCTGCGCATCAACGTCGGCCTGGCCGCGCCCGACCGCGACGAGATGGTCTACCTCGAATCGATCCGCTACGCCCGGCGGGTGGCGCTTCGGCATGTCGTCTCGGGGCAGCGCGTGCCCGTCGAGCTGACCTCCCTCGGGCGGGCGTACCTGGCGGTGGCGCCGGCCGGGCAACGGCAGGCGCTGATGGCGATCCTGGCCCGGCGGCGCGGCCGTCAATGGCCGGCGTTGAAGAAGGAGATCGACGCGGCCTGCGCCGATGTGCGTGCCCGAGGCCATTGCGCGGCGTCCTGGCAGCCGGAGGTGGTGGCCATCGCGGCGCCGCTGGTGACCGACGACGCCATCTATGTCTTCAACCTGAGCCTGTCGACGGTCGAGCCGCCGGCGGCGATCGCGCGGGAGCTGGGACCTTCGCTCCTCGCGCTGCTCGAACAGGTGCGGCAGGAGCTCGGCCGGCGCGATCCGCGGGGGCTGTAGCGCCTGCTCGCGGGCTGCGGATGGCTAGGGCAGTTCGACCGCGCCCATGCGCGCCACGATGGTCGCGGTGCGTCCGTTGAGGTAGGCCGAGTTGGGGCGCATCTCGTAGAACTGCGGGCTGGGCAGCATCACGGCCAGGCGCGCGGCCTCGGCGGGCGACAGGCGCGCCGCACTCTTGCCGAAGTAGCGCTGCGCCGCGGCCTCGGCGCCGAACACGCCGTTGCCCCACTCGACGCTGTTGAGGTAGATCTCCAGGATGCGCTGCTTGCTCAGGAAGAGTTCCAGCGCCATCGTCAGCACCAGCTCCTGGCCCTTGCGCGGCAGCGTGCGCTCGCCCGACAGCAGCAGGTTCTTCGCCAGCTGCTGCGTGACGGTGGAGCCGCCGCGCAGCCGTGCCTGCACCGGTGCGGGCGCGGGCTTGCCGCGGGCGGCCGCACGGGCGGCGCGTCGGGCCGCGAGTTCCTCGGCACGGGCATTGCGCTGGCGGGCGCGCTCGACCGCTTCCCACTCCACGCCGTCGTGGTTCACGAAGTCGGCGTCCTCGCTGGCGATCACCGCGCGCTTGAGGTTGTCGTGGATCTGCGCATAGGGCACCCACTGCTGGCGCCACTGCGCCCGGGCGCCGTCGCGCAGGGCGATCTGCCACATCTCCGAGCGCTGGAAGGCGGTGGACTGCGGGTCGATCGCCGCCATCGTGGCGATGCGCAGCACGAAGAAGGCTTCGAGGGCCAGCCCGGCCAGCAGCAGGCAGCCGATCCAGCGGACGAGGGCACGCATCCGGGTGCTCAGGCCGCGTCGACGACGGCGCGCAGCTCGGCCAGCACCTCGGCCGAGGGCGGGCGCACACCGCGCCACAGCGCGAAGGCCTCGGCCGCCTGCTCGACCAGCATGCCGAGCCCGTCGCGCGGCACGGCGCCGTGCGCGTGCGCCCAGTCCATGAAGCCGGCCGCGGCACGGCCGTACATCATGTCGACTGCGAGCGCGCCGGGGCGCAGCACGCTGGCGGCCACCGGCACGGCATCGCCGGCCAGGCTGGACGCGGTGGCATTGACCACCACGTCGAAGCGGCCGGGCACGGCGTCGAGGGCCCAGGCTTCGAGCTCCGCCGAATGGCCCAGTGCCTGCGCCGAATGCCGCCGCACGAGGGCGACGGCCTTGTCCACCGTGCGGTTGGCCACCACGAGGCGGCGCAGCCCGGTATCGAGCAGCGGGCCGAGCACGCCGGCCGCCGCGCCACCCGCGCCGATGAGCAGCAGGTCGCGGCCCGCGAGTGGCATGCCGGCGTTGCGCTCGATGTCGTTGACCAGGCCGACGCCGTCGGTGTTGTCGCCGTGGATACGGCCATCGGGCTCGAAGCGCAGCGTGTTCACGGCCTGCGCCAGGCGCGCGCGTTCGCTCAGCGACTGGGCCAGCGCCGCGGCCTCGAACTTGAAGGGCACCGTCACGTTGCAGCCGCCCGCACGGTCGCCCGAGGCGGCGGCCTCGGTGCGGAAGGCGTCGACCGTGGCGGCGAAACCGTCGATGGGGGCCGCACGCCGGCCATAGTCCAGCGCCTGGCCGGTGAGCGCGGCGAAGCGCGCGTGGATCCACGGCGAGCGGCTGTGCTCGACCGGGTTGCCGATCACGCAGTAGCGGTCCATGTCGGTCGGGGTCAGTTGATGGGCTGGGTGGAGACCTGCGTCTCCAGCGTCTCGTCGCGCGTGAACTTGAAGCGCGAGGGCATGAGCAACTGGTCGGTCTGGCGGCGCATGGCGTCGGTGAAGCGGCCGAAGTTGCCGATGCTCGCGACGATGGCCTGCGCGCGCCGGTCCAGTTCCCGGTTGCCGGAGCTCTGGACGATCTCGGTGCCCAGCAGCGCGCCGTCGAAATTGACGCTGACGATCATCGTGAGCTCGCCGTAGAGCTTCTTGCCGCCGGCCTGCGGGAAGCGCTCGGTGCCGCGTGCCTCGATCTTGCGGCGCAGTGCGTCGACGTACACGGCGTAGGTCGCCTCCTTGGTGGCCGGGCTCACGAAGCGGCGCTTGGGGCGCGCGTTTTCCTCGTTCACCCGGCGCTCGATCTCGGCCAGCAGTTCCAGCAGTTGGCGGCGCTTGTCCTCCTGCGCCGTGTTGTCGTTGGGCTGGCCCGATTGCCGCGGGTCGGGCAGGGGCATGGAGGCCAGCTGCGCGCGCACCTGCGACAGCAGCATCATCTGCTGCGCCTGCATGGCGTCGATCTGCTTCTGCGCCTCTTCGGCGGAGTCGCCGACGGCGGTGAAGGCGGAGGGCGGCAGCGGGCTGGTGGCGCGGCCCTTGTCGAGGTCGCCGCCACCGGCCAGCGAGGCCTGGGCCAGCGCCTGCGCCTTGTCGGGTGCTTCGCCCCGGGCCTTGGCGTTGACCAGGATGATCTCCAGCGGCGTTTCCTGGAAGACGCGGTTGAAGGCTTCGGGGTCGGCGAAGCGGACTGCCAGCAGCGCAGCGTGGGCCAGGACCGACAGGCCCAGGGCGATCTGCAGCGTGCTGAAGTCCTTGAGGTTCATGCCGCGCTGGGTTCGGCAGCGGGTGCGTCGGCTCCGTCGCCGTCGGCCAGGTCGACGGCGATGGACAGCGGGCCGGCCGCCGGCTCGTCGTCGTCGCCCTCGTCGGTGGCTTCCGGGGTGGCCGCGGCGCCCAGGCGCTCGATGACGGTGCCGTTGACGGCCAGCGCGATCTCGTCGATGTCGCCCAGGCGCACCCGCACACGGCTGCCGCGCGGCAGGCCCTGCGCGCCGAGCACCGGCAGCACCAGCGGCAGCGTGTCGGCACGCACCAGCGTCTCGCCGCCGCCGCCGTCCTTGATGAGCGTGGCGTCCAGCTCCTGGATGTCCTGCTGCTGCAGGTACTTGAGCGTCCAGAAACGCTCCATGCCGGCTTGGTAGGCGTTGTAGGTGCCGTAGGCGGCATCGAAGCCCGAGAGGATGGAGAACAGGCTCGCGTCCTTGGGCTTGAACGGCGCCGCCAGGGCCGCGGTCTTGCCGTGGCGTGCCGCGGCGATGATCTGCCACTGGTTCACCAGGTCGGTGTAGCGGCGCAGGGGCGAGGTGCTCCAGGCGTAGCTCTTCACGCCCAGGCCCGCATGCGGCAGCGGCTTGGTGCCCATGCGCACCTTGATGCCAGGCGCCAGGCTGGCCTGGCTGCGGTAGAGCGCCGGCACGCCGAGGTCGCCGAGCCAGCCGCCCCAGCTGCTGTTGGCCAGGATCATGGCCTCGGAGACGATCAGGTCCAGCGGCGCGCCGCGGCGGCGGGTGCCGATCTGCACCTGCTCGCTGCCGGTGGGCTCGGCGCCCTCGTTGCCAAGCAACCTGAAGTTGTAGTCGGGCCGGTTGAAGGTCTCGGGCTTGCCGCGCACGGCTTCGCGCCCGAGCTTCAGGTGACGCGCCAGGCGGTACAGGAACGACAGCGGCTCGCGCAGGCGCCATGCGGCCTCCGGACCTTGCTGCGCGGGGGCGGCCGCACTGTCGAGCCAGGTCTCGTCGATCACGCCGTCGAGCTGGTCGTGGCGCAGGTTGGCCACGATCGGCACACGCTCGAGCTTCGTTTCGGTGCCCAGCAGGTCCAGCGTGGCCTCGTTGAAGCGCGCGTAGAGCGAGACGGCGGGCCGGTCGCCGCCCTCGAGCAGCGTGTAGGTCTGCACGATGTCGTCGGGCAGCATCGTGATCTTGTGGCCCGGCATGTAGACCGTCGACATGCGGTTGCGGGCCACCTGGTCGAGCGGGCTGTCGGGCGCAATGGCCAGGCCCGGCGCGGCGATGTGCACGCCCACGGTGACGGTGCCGGAACCCAGGCCCTGCACCGACAGCGCATCGTCGATCTCGGTGGTCTGCGAGTCGTCGATCGAGAAGGCCTGCACCCCTTCGGCCCGCGGCAGTTCGTCGGCGACGGCCGGTGCTGCGAGCGCCGGAAAGCCGGTGCCCTTGGGGAAGTTCTCGAACAGGAAGCGCTTCCAGTGGAACTGGTAGGGCGAGTCGATGGCGCCCGAGGCCTCGAGCAGGTCGAGCGGCGCACGCTGGCTGGCGCGCGCGGCCTCGACCACGGCCTTGTACTCGGGCGCGTTCTTGTCGGGCTTGAACAGGATCTTGTAGAGCTGCTCGCGGATCGGCGCCGGGCAGCGGCCCGCGGCCAATTCGGCCGACCATTCGGCGATCTGCGCCTGGATGGCCTTCTTCTTCTCGATGGCGGCGAGCGCCTGCTGCACGATCTCGGCCGGCGCCTTGCGGAAACGTCCCTTGCCGGCGCGGCGGAAGTAGTGCGGCGCCTCGAACAGCGCGAACAGCGCCGCGGCCTGCTGCACCAGCGAGGGCTTGGCGGTGAAATAGTCGGCGGCCAGGTCGGCGAAGCCGAACTCGTCGGCCGGCGCGAATTCCCAGGCCAGATCGAGGTCGACCGTCGCGGCCAGCGTGCGCGCCTCGGCGATCAGCTCCGCCGGGGCGGGCTTGTCGAAACGCAGCACGATGTTCGCGCCCTTGACCTTGACGCGCTTGCCGGTCTCCAGTTCCACCTGGGCGGAGGATTCGGCCTCGGACAGCACGCGGCCGCCGAGGTACTTGCCGGCTTCTTCGAACAACACAAACATCGGGCGATTTTCACACGCAGGCCGCTGCCGCCCGCCGGGCGTCGTCAGACGGGCGAGAGAAAGGCCGCGACATCGGCCAGGTGGGCACGTGGGAAGTCCGACAGTGCGTGGTCGCCGCCCTCGATCAGGCGGATGCGGCTGCCGGTGTATCGGGCCGACATCTCGCGCCAGTCCAGCACCTCGTCGCCCTTGGCGATCACGGCGAACACGCGCTCCGGGTGGTCCAGCGGGCCCACCTCGAGCGCCGCCAGTTCGCCGATGAACTCGGGCCGGAAGAAGAAGCGCTCCTGCGGGCTATGCCAGGCCCGTTGTTCGCCGATGTATTTGGCCAGGTCGCGCGCCGGATCGACCGCCGGGTTCAGCAGCACGGCACGCGCGCCGGTCATCGCGGCGACGTAGGTGGCGTAGAAGCCGCCCAGCGAGGACCCGATGACGCCCAGGCTCTGGCGCGGCCAGTCGGCGATGCCGGCCAGCACGAGGTCCATCGCTTCGCGCGGCGAAGGGGGCAGCTGCGGGCACCACCATTCCACGTCGGGGTGGCGCACGGCCATGTAGGCGGCCGTGGCCTGGGCCTTGGCGGAGCGCGGCGAGGAGCGGAAACCGTGCAGGTAGAGCAGGTGGGTGACGGGAGGCAGGGGCATGGCAGGACCGGACGGCAGACAGCGCGGCGCGCCGGGCCATTGTCCCGCGCCGAACCCGGCCGGGCCAGCGGCGCGTGTGCGGGGCGCGGATAATCCCGACCCATCATGTCAGCGGTCTTCCAGCAGCCCTCGCTCGCGCGGCGCATCCTGCCCGTCTTCCAGGGCTTCGACGGCTTCCTGGCCTTCGCCGTGTTCCTGCTGTGCTGCGCCGGGCTGGTGACGATGTACTCGTCGGGCTACGACCACGGCACGCGCTTCTTCGATCACGGCCGCAACATGCTGCTGGCCGGTTTCATCATGTTCGTGGTGGCGCAGATCCCGCCGCAGCGGCTCATGAGCCTGGCGGTGCCGCTGTACCTGTTCGGGGTCGGGCTGCTGATCGCCGTGCTGCTCTTCGGGATCACCAAGAAGGGCGCCAAGCGCTGGATCAACGTCGGCATGGTGATCCAGCCCAGCGAGATCCTGAAGATCGCCATGCCGCTGATGCTGGCCTGGTGGTTCCAGCGGCGCGAGGGCCAGTTGCGCCCGCTGGATTTCGTGGTCTCCTTCATCCTGCTGGCGGTGCCGGTGGGGCTGATCATGAAGCAGCCCGACCTGGGGACCTCGCTGCTGGTGCTGGCCGCGGGGCTGGCGGTGATCTTCTTCGCCGGGCTGCCCTGGAAGCTGATCGTGCCGCCGGTGATCCTGGGCGTGGTCGCCGTGTCGCTGATCGTGGGCTTCGAGTCGCGGCTGTGCGCCGACGGCGTCGACTGGAAGGTGCTGCACGACTACCAGAAGCAGCGCGTGTGCACGCTGCTCGACCCGACGAAGGACCCGCTGGGCAAGGGCTTCCACATCATCCAGGGCATGATCGCGATCGGCTCCGGCGGCGTCGGGGGCAAGGGCTTCATGCAGGGCACGCAGACGCACCTGGAGTTCATTCCCGAGCGCACCACCGACTTCATCTTCGCCGCCTATTCCGAGGAATTCGGGCTGGCGGGCAACCTGTTCCTGATCTTCTCCTTCCTGTTCCTGGTGTTCCGCGGGCTGATGATCGCGCTCGACGCGCCGACGCTGTTCTCGCGCCTGCTGGCCGGCGCGGTGTCGATGATCTTCTTCACCTACGCCTTCGTGAACATGGGCATGGTCAGCGGCATCCTGCCCGTGGTGGGCGTGCCGCTGCCCTTCGTCAGCTACGGCGGCACGGCCATGGTCACGCTCGGGCTGGGGCTGGGCATCCTGATGTCGATCTCGCGCGCGCGGCGGCTCGTGCAGACCTGAGGGCGACTCGCAGCGCTGGCCAGCCACGTGCCGCGGAACCGGCTTGGCCCGTCCTGAGCCTGCCGAAGGGCCGGGCCGCAGGCAGGGTGCCCTCCTCGCAAGGTGGCGAATTACACGCAGCGCGGCGAAGTGACAAGCCGGGAGGCTCATAATCTTTTTCATGATCTCCCGCGAACCCACCATCGAGCGCCTGGCCACGGCGCAGCAACTGCTCCTCACGCCCTTCGGCCTGGACGAGACGCACCTCGCCCGCGCGCTGGCAGAGATCAAGGCGCACCGCGTCGACGACGCCGACCTGTACTTCCAGTACACCCGCAGCGAGGGCTGGAGCCTGGAAGAGGGCATCGTCAAGACCGGCAGCTTCAGCATCGACCAGGGCGTGGGCGTGCGCGCCGTGAGCGGCGAGAAGACGGCCTTCGCGTATTCCGACGACATCTCCGAGGCCTCGCTGCTCGACGCGGCCCGCACCGTGCGGGCGATTTCTGCTGCAGGCGGCGCAGGGCGGGCGAAGGCTGCTACCAAGAAGATAGCGTCGAGCCGCTCGCTCTATCCGGGCATCGACCCCATCTCCACGCTGGACAGCACGGCCAAGGTGAAGCTGCTGGAGAAGGTCGAGAAGCTCGCGCGCGGCCGCGACCCGCGCATCGCCCAGGTCATGGCGGGCCTGGCCAGCGAATACGACGTGGTGCTGGTGGCGCGCGCCGACGGCACCCTGGCGGCCGACGTCCGGCCGCTGGTGCGCCTGTCGGTGACGGTGATCGCCGAGCAGAACGGGCGCCGCGAGATCGGCTCGGGCGGCGGCGGCGGGCGCTTCGGCCTGGCCTACTTCGGCGACGAGCAGATCGCCGAGTACGTCGACCATGCGGTGAGCTCGGCGCTGACCAACCTCGAATCGCGCCCCGCGCCGGCCGGCGAGATGACCGTGGTGCTCGGCCCCGGCTGGCCCGGCATCCTGCTGCACGAGGCCATCGGCCACGGGCTGGAGGGCGACTTCAACCGCAAGGGCTCGTCGGCCTTCAGCGGCCGCATCGGCCAGCGCGTGGCGGCCAAGGGCGTCACGGTGCTGGACGACGGCACCATCGCCGATCGCCGCGGTTCGCTCAACGTCGACGACGAGGGCAACGCCAGCCAGCGCAACGTGCTGATCGAGGACGGCATCCTCAAGGGTTACATCCAGGATGCGCTCAACGCGCGGCTCATGAAGGTCAAGCCCACCGGCAACGGCCGCCGCGAGAGCTACGCCCACGTGCCGATGCCCCGCATGACCAACACCTACATGCTGGGCGGCGACAAGGACCCGAAGGAGATCGTCGCCAGCATCAAGAAGGGCCTGTACGCCACCAACTTCGGCGGCGGCCAGGTCGACATCACCAGCGGCAAGTTCGTCTTCTCGGCCAGCGAGGCCTACTGGGTCGAGAACGGCAAGATCCAGTACCCGGTGAAGGGCGCGACCATCGTCGGCAACGGCCCCGACGCGCTCACGCGCGTGACCATGATCGGCAACGACATGGCGCTGGATTCGGGGGTTGGTACCTGCGGCAAGGAAGGCCAGTCCGTGCCCGTCGGCGTGGGCCAGCCCACGCTGCGCATCGACGGCCTGACGGTCGGCGGCACGGCCTGACTCGGTCTGCGTTCGGTTTCCGATTCGGGATCCTTGTGCTAGAGTCGCTCCCCATGCCTGCCTCGCGCGCTTCTTTTTACTTTGCCTACTTTTGGTTCCCGGACTCCGGCGGACGAGTGGCCCGCGCTTAACAGCAGACAGACCGAACCCCTCGAGAACCGCCGGTGCGAAAGCCCCGGCGGTTTTTTCTTGGCCGCCCCGAACTGACCCAGCACAACAACCCCAGAGGAAGAACGAGCATGAGCCCCAAAGCCACCCCCGGCACCAGCGAGTCCTGGTATGCGCAACCCGTCGAGAAGACCAGCCAGACCGACGACCAGCGCATCAAGGACATCAACGTGCTTCCTCCGCCCGAACACCTCATCCGCTTCTTCCCCATCGGCGGCACGCCGGTGGAACGGCTGATCGGCCAGACCCGCCATGCCATCCACAACATCATGGCCGGCAAGGACGACCGGCTGCTGGTGGTGATGGGACCCTGCTCCATCCACGACCCGGCCGCCGCGCTGGACTATGCGCGGCGCCTGAAGGCCGAGCGCGAGAAGTACGCCGGCACGCTGGAGATCGTGATGCGCGTGTACTTCGAGAAGCCGCGCACGACGGTCGGCTGGAAGGGCCTGATCAACGACCCGTACCTGGACGAGAGCTACCGCATCGACGAGGGCCTGCGCATCGCGCGCCAGTTGCTCATCGACATCAACCGCCTGGGCCTGCCGGCGGGCAGCGAGTTCCTCGACGTCATCTCGCCGCAGTACATCGGCGACCTGATCGCCTGGGGCGCCATCGGCGCGCGCACCACCGAGAGCCAGGTGCACCGCGAGCTGGCCTCGGGCCTCTCGGCACCCATCGGCTTCAAGAACGGCACCGACGGCAACATCCGCATCGCCACCGATGCGATCCAGGCAGCGGCGCGCGGCCACCATTTCCTGTCGGTGCACAAGAACGGCCAGGTTGCCATCGTGCAGACCAACGGCAACCGGGACTGCCACGTGATCCTGCGCGGCGGCAAGGCGCCCAACTACGACGCGGCCAGCGTGGCCGCGGCCTGCGCCGACCTGGAAGCGGCCAAGCTGCCGCCCACGCTGATGGTCGACTGCAGCCACGCCAACAGCAGCAAGCAGCATCAGAAGCAGGTCGACGTCGCCACGGACATCGCCGGGCAGATCGCCGGTGGCAGCCGGCGCGTGTTCGGCGTGATGGTCGAAAGCCACCTGCAGCCCGGCGCCCAGAAGTTCACGCCCGGCAAGGACCGCATCGACGCGCTGGCCTACGGGCAGAGCATCACCGACGCCTGCCTGGGCTGGGACGATTCGGTGGGCGTGCTCGAGACGCTGTCGCAGGCGATCAAGCAGCGCCGCGGCTGAGCCTCGGGCCGCCGCGCAACCGCCAGCGCGCCGGGCCCGCCGGCTTAGATGAAGCGGGCCAGTTCGGGCCAGTGATGGCGCACGGCCGCGGCCTCGTCGCCGTCGGGCGCCATGAGCGTGAAGTCCGCGAAATCGAAGCCCGGCGCCACCGCGCAGGCGACCAAGGTGAAGTCGCCGCCGGCATGGGCCGTGATCGGCTGCGCCGCCTGCCACTGGCCGGCCGGGATCACGTGCTGGGGCCGCGTGCCATGGGCGTCGACCGGCCCCAGGCGCACATGGGATGGCGCGGTGCGCAGGGCGGCATCGCAGGCCCACAGTGCGAGGGGCACCCCTTCGACATGCACCCACAGTTCGTCGGAGCGCACGCGGTGCCAGCGCGAGTGCTGGCCCGCCTCGAGCAGGAAGTAGATGCTGGTGAGGGCCGCGCGTGGTGGCCGGCCGTCGGTGCAGCCCACCTGCGCGCCGGAGCGGAACATCTCGCGGAACCAGCCGCCTTCCGGATGCGGCTGCAGTCCGAGCGTGTCGATGAGCTGGCGGGCGCGCACCGTGCGGCTCCGTCAGCGGCCAGACCGCAGGGCGGCGAGCAGCCTGTCGTGCACGCCGCCGAAACCGCCGTTGCTCATGCACACGATGTGGTCGCCGGGCTGGGCCGCCGCGATCACCTGCGCCACCAGCGTATCGATGTCGCCCGCACTGCGCGCGCGCTGGCCCATCGGTGCCAGCGCGGCGGCGGCGTCCCAGTCCAGCCCGGCCGTGTGGCAGAAGGCCAGTTCGGCGTCGTCGAGGCTGCCCGGCAACTGGGCCGCCATGGTGCCCAGCTTCATGGTGTTGCTGCGTGGCTCGAACACGGCCAGGATGCGCTCGGCCTGCCGGCCCTGGGCATCCAGGCGGCGGCGCAGGCCGTCGAGCGTGGTGCGGATGGCGGTCGGGTGGTGAGCGAAGTCGTCGTACACCGTGACGGGCGGGCCGTCCGAGGACACGACCTCGCCTCGTACTTCCATGCGCCGGCGCACGTTGCGGAATGTGCTCAGCGCACGCGCGGCGTCGGCGGGGGCGACGCCCACATGCTCGGCGGCCGCGATGGCGGCGAGCGCATTGAACTGGTTGTGCTCGCCGGTCAGCGCCCACTCGACACGGCCCAGTACGCGGCCATCGCGCAGCACGTCGAAGGCATGCTGCGCGCCCTCGACCTGCCATGGCGCATCGCTGCCGGCCGTGCCGAAGCGCGCCACCGGGCTCCAGCAGCCCTTGGCCAGCACGCGCGCGAGGCTGTCTTCGGCCGCGTTGACGACCAGCCGGCCGCTCGCGGGCACGGTGCGCACGAGGTGGTGGAACTGCCGCTCGATGGCGGCCAGATCGTCGAAGATGTCCGCGTGGTCGAACTCCAGGTTGTTCAGGATCGCGGTGCGCGGGCGGTAGTGGACGAACTTGCTGCGCTTGTCGAAGAAGGCGGTGTCGTATTCGTCCGCTTCGATCACGAAGCAATGGCCCGTACCGAGGCGGGCCGAAACGCCGAAGTCCAGCGGCACGCCCCCGACGAGGAAGCCCGGTTGCAGTCCGGCCCGCTCCAGCACCCACGCCAGCATCGAGGTCGTCGTGGTCTTGCCGTGCGTGCCGGCCACCGCCAGCACGTGGCGCCCCTGCAGCACATGCTCGGCCAGCCACTGCGGGCCGCTGGTGTAGGGCGCGCCGGCGTCGAGGATCGCCTCCATCAGCGGGTATTTCGGCGAGCCGTCCGCCAGCCGCGCACGGGACACGACGTTGCCGATCACGTACATGTCGGGCTCGAGCGCGATCTGGTCCGCGCCGTAGCCTTCGAGCAGCTCGATGCCGAGCGCGCGCAACTGGTCGCTCATCGGCGGGTAGACGCCGGCGTCGCAGCCGGTCACGCGGTGCCCGGCCTCGCGCGCCAGGGCGGCCAGCCCGCCCATGAAGGTGCCGCAGATGCCGAGGATGTGGATGTGCATCGACCGATTCTAGGGACGCGCCGCGGGGCCATCGGCGCGGAAAACTGCACAGCGGGCACAATGGCCCGATGGACACCGGCAAGCGCGAAATCGCCGCAGCGGCCGCCCGCCTCATCGTCGAGGAAGGGCTGGAGTACGGCGCCGCCAAGCGGCGCGCGGTGCGCGACCTCGGACTGCCCGCGCGCTCGGCGCTGCCCAACAACGACGAGATCGAGGCCGAGGTCCGCGACTACATCCAGCTGTTCTGCGCCGACACCCAGCCGGCCGAACTGCAGGCGCTGCGGGCGCTGGCGCTCGAATGGATGGAGCACATGGCCGCCTTCCGTCCGTACCTGGCTGGCGCGGTGTGGCACGGCACTGCGACGCGGCTGTCCGATATCTACATCCAGCTCTTCTGCGACGACTCGAAATCCGCCGAGATCGCCCTGATCGACCACCACGTGGACTACGAGCCGCGGATGGTCACGGGCTTCCATGGCGAGCAGGTCGAGGCATTGAGCGTGCATGCGCGCAGCCGGCCGCTCGGTACCGAGGTGGGCGTGCACCTGCTGATCTACGACCTGGACGACCTGCGCGGCGCGCTGCGTCCGGACACGCAGGGCCGGGTGCCGCGAGGCGACCTGGCGGCGGTCCGCCGTCTGCTGGCACTTTGAGATGACCATGAATTCTTCGCGACGAAACTGGCTGTTCGGCGGTGTGGCCGTTGCGGCGGCGGCAGCCGGCGCGGCTGGCGCCTGGTGGCGCCACGGCATCGGAAGCCAGCCAGGCGGCGAGACGCTGGACGCCGCTTTCTGGAGCCAGACCTTCGATCGCCCGGAGGGCGGGCAGTTGGCCTTGGCAAGCCTCAAGGGCAAGCCGCTGCTGCTCAACTTCTGGGCCACATGGTGCCCGCCCTGTGTCGAAGAGTTGCCGATGCTCGACCGCTTTTTCCGCGATCAGGCATCCAACGGCTGGCAAGTGGCGGGATTGGCCATCGATCAACCCAGCGCCGTGCGCAAGTTCCTGGAGCGGACGCCGGTCGGCTTTCCCAATGGCATGGCAGGGCTGCAGGGCACAGATCTGGTCAAGCGGCTGGGCAACACAGGCGGCGGGCTTCCATTCACTCTCGTGTTGGATCGGGAAGGGGCGGTCCTGGCACGTAAAATGGGCAAGCTCGAGCCCGCCGACCTCGACGCTTGGCGGCGTGGACAAGTTCACGGATAGAATCCGGCGCTCTTATCGGCGATGGCGTCAGAACGACGCAATAGCCCGATCTTCAGGTGAGTTGAACCCGATTGACCGGCAAAGCCGGCGCGCTGGAGGACCATGGATCTGCGCAAACTCAAGACACTGATCGACCTGGTGTCTGAATCCAATATTTCCGAACTCGAGATCACCGAAGCCGAAGGCAAGGTCCGCATCGTCAAGGGCGGCGAGGCAGCGCCCGTGCAGTACGTGCAGGCGCTGGCGGCCGCGCCCGCCGGGGCTGCACCTGCGTCCGCGCCGGCCGCGGCGCCTGCCGCTGCCGCTGCCCCGGCCGAGCCGACAGGCCACGTCGTCAAGTCGCCGATGGTGGGCACTTTCTATCGCTCGGCCAGCCCGGGCGCTCCGGCCTTCGTCGAGGTCGGTGCCCAGGTGAAGGAAGGCGACACGCTTTGCATCATCGAGGCCATGAAGATCCTCAATGAAATCGAGGCCGACAAGTCCGGCACCGTGACCAAGATCCTCGGCGAGAACGGCCAGGCCGTCGAATACGGCCAGCCGCTGTTCATCATCGAGTGAGCGATTGATGTTCAAGAAGATTCTGGTCGCCAACCGCGGCGAGATCGCCTTGCGAATTCAGCGGGCGTGCGCGGAAATGGGCGTCAAGGCGGTGATGGTCTATTCGGAGGCCGACCGCGAAGCCAAATACGTGAAGCTGGCCGACGAGGCCGTCTGCATCGGGCCCGCGCCCTCGGGGCAGAGCTACCTCAACATGCCGGCCATCATCTCGGCCGCCGAAGTGACCGATGCCGAGGCCATCCACCCCGGCTACGGTTTCCTGAGCGAAAACGCCAACTTCGCCGAGCGCGTGGAGCAAAGCGGCTTCCAGTTCATCGGCCCCACGCCCGAGTCGATCCGCATCATGGGCGACAAGGTGTCGGCCAAGCAGACCATGCTCAAGGCCGGCGTGCCCTGCGTGCCGGGCTCCGATGGCGAACTGTCGGACGACCCCGCTGCCAACAAGCGCATCGCGAAGGCGATCGGCTACCCGGTCATCATCAAGGCGGCGGGCGGCGGCGGCGGGCGCGGCATGCGCGTGGTGCACACCGAGGCGGCGCTGGTCAATGCGATCCAGATGACCAAGGCCGAGGCGGCCGCGGCGTTCAGCAATCCGGCCGTGTACATGGAGAAGTTCCTCCAGAACCCGCGCCACATCGAGATCCAGGTTCTCGCCGACAAGCACAAGAATGCGGTCTACCTGGGCGAGCGCGACTGCTCCATGCAGCGCCGCCACCAGAAGGTGATCGAGGAGTCGCCGGCGCCCGGCATTCCGCGCAAGCTGATCGAAAAGATCGGCGAGCGTTGTGCAGCGGCCTGCAAGAAGATCGGTTACCGCGGTGCAGGCACCTTCGAGTTCCTGTACGAGAACGGCGAGTTCTACTTCATCGAGATGAACACGCGGGTGCAGGTGGAGCACCCGGTGACCGAGTTCACCACCGGCATCGACATCGTGAAGACGCAGATCATGGTGGCCGCCGGCGAACGCCTGCCCTTCACCCAGCGCCAGATCGAGATGCGCGGCCATGCGATCGAGTGCCGCATCAACGCGGAAGACCCGTACAAGTTCACGCCTTCGCCGGGCCGCATCACGATGTGGCATTCGCCCGGCGGTCCCGGCGTGCGCGTGGATTCGCATGCGTACACCAACTACTTCGTGCCGCCGAACTACGACTCGATGATCGGCAAGATCATCGTCTACGGCGACACGCGCGAGCAGGCCATGGCGCGCATGCGCACCGCGCTCAACGAGACGGTGGTCGAGGGCATCCTGACCAACATCCCGCTGCACCGCGAATTGATGGTCGATTCGAAGTTCATGGCGGGCGGCACTAACATCCACTACCTGGAAGAGTGGATGGCGGCGCACAAGCGTTGACCGGCCATGTTTGAACTGCGTCTGCTGGCCCCCGAGGAGCGCGTCGAGGTGCTGGGCGAGGCGCTCGAGGCGCTCGACGCCCTGAGCGTCTCGGTCGAGGATGCCGACGCGCAGACCGAGGCCGAGCAGGCCCTGTTCGGCGAACCTGGCATGCCGCCGCCGCGCGAGGGGTGGCAACGCTCGCGCGTGGTCGCGCTGTTCGCCGAAGAGGGCGCGGCACGCCATGCGGCCGAGGTCCTCGTGGCCCAGGACTTCTTCGAGTCCTGCGAAATCGTCGGTACCGCCGAGGTCGCCGAGCAGGACTGGGTGCGGCTGACCCAATCCCAGTTCGCGCCGGTGGAGATCACGCCCAGCTTCTGGATCGTGCCGACCTGGCACGAGCCGCCGGACGCGGCGCACGAGGTCATCCGCCTCGACCCCGGCCTCGCCTTCGGCACCGGGACGCACCCGACCACCCGCATGTGCCTGCGCTGGATCGCCGCGCGCGGGCGGGGCGGTGCGGGATCGCGCGTGCTCGACTACGGCTGCGGCTCCGGCATCCTGGCGATCGGCGCGGCCAAGTTCGGGGCGGGGGAGATCGACGCGGTCGACATCGACCCGGCGGCGGTGCAGTCGACCGCGCTGAATGCCGAGGCCAATGGCGTGCGGCTCAACGCAGGGCTGCCCGAGGCAGCCCGTGGAGAGTACGACACGGTGCTCGCCAACATCCTCGCCACGCCGCTCAAGGTGCTCGCGCCGCTGCTGTGCGCGCATGTGCGCCCCGGCGGTGCCCTGGTGCTGGCGGGCATCCTGGAGCGGCAGGCCGACGAATTGAAAGCGGCCTATGCGCCCTATCTTTCGCTCGAAGTGAGCGACACCGAGGACGGCTGGATCCTCATGACCGCGCGGCGCTGACGCCCCGGCGCGCGGCCGTGGCGCAGGCAGGGGCGCCCTACAATCCCCCACCCATGAGCCTTGTCACCCGCTGCCCTGCATGCTCGACTGCATTCAAGGTGGTGCGTGACCAGCTGCGCATCTCCGAAGGCTGGGTGCGCTGCGGCCGCTGCAGCCAGGTCTTCGATGCCACGCTCGACCTGCACGACTCGCAAGAGGGCGAACCGAACGCGCCCGCAGCCCCGGCACCTGACCCTGCGGCTGGGGCTTTTCCCGCCGCATCCGAACTCTCCTCGCCTGCGTCGCCCAAATTCGCTTCGCCTGCGCCGCCCGAACATGTCGGCACGGCGCCTTCACTCGACGAAGATGATTTCGTCGAGCCCGACGACCTGCCCCCGCCCGCGACACCGGAACCGGCCTGGCCTGCGCCGGACCTGCTCGATCTCGGACCCGTGGAATCACGCGCCTTTCCATCGGGCGGTTTGCAGGACGGGGAGCTCGCCGGTTCGCCGCCGAGCAATTCGCCCGCGGCGTCGATCGTGCCGGCGCCTGCCCGGGCTTGGTCGCCTCTTCCGACCGGCCTGCCTGCCATCGTGGCCGACGAGCCCTGGCCCTCGGGCGCCGCGAGCCGGCCGTTGCAGGACGACGCGTCTTCAGCCGAAGGCACGTCGCCGTCGCCCGTGGACCAGGCGGTCGACGCGCAGTTGCAGAAGGCGCTGCGGCGGTCGCGCATCCAGGCGCTGCGCGAGTCGCGCGCGCGTGCACGCGCCGCAGGGGCTGCCGACACACAGGTGCTTCCTGCCGCCTCGGCTGCAGTCGAGGCCGATGGGGTGGAGGTCGCAGCCGGGTCGGTTGCCGACACACTCGCGTCCGTCCACGAAGCCGCTGCCCTGCGTCAGGCCTCCGAGGAGCCGCCAGCGCCCGAAGCCATGGCGCCAGCGCCGGCACTGCCGAGCTTTCTCGATGCCGGGCCGCCCGCCCAGCCACCGACGAAGTCGCCCCGACGTGCGGCGCTGCTCACACTCGCCGTGCTCGCCGGCTTGCTGCTGATGCTCCAGGTGCTGCGGCACGAGCGCGATGTGCTCGCCGCCACGCACCCGGGCATGCGGCCGGTGCTCGCGGCGCTGTGCCAGCTGAGCGCTTGCGAACTCTCGCCGATGCGCCGGCTCGATGCGATCCGCATCGATGGCTCGTCCTTCACGCCCGAGCGCGAAGGCGGCGGCTACCGGCTGCTCTTCAGCCTGCGCAACGCATCGCCCACGGCGCTGGCGATGCCGGCCATCGAACTGTCGCTGCTCGACGGCAACGAGCGCCCCGTCATCCGGCGCGTGTTCCAACCCGCCGAATTCGGCGCGCCTGCCGTGCTCGGTCCGCGGGCCGAACAGTCGGCCGCGCTGGCGCTCGCGCTGAAGCCGGTCGAGGGCGGCGGTGTGGCGCCGGTGGTGGGCTACAGCCTGCTGGCCTTCTATCCCTGAGCGCGACTCTTCTTCCTTTTTCTTTCCACCTTTGCAGGACCTTCCATGGCAGCAGTGATTTGCGGTTCCCTCGCCTTCGACACGATCATGAATTTCGAGGGCCGCTTTGCCGACCAGATCCTGCCGGACCAGCTGCACATCCTGAACGTGTCCTTCCTCGTGCCCGGCCTGCGGCGCGACTTCGGCGGCTGTGCCGGCAATATCGCCTACAGCCTGAACGCGCTCGGCGGCCGGGCGCTGCCCATGGCGACCGTCGGCAGCGACGGTGCCGACTACGTCGAGCGCCTGCGCACGCTGGGCATCGGCACGGAATTCATCCGTGAAGTGGCGGACAGCTACACGGCGCAGGCCATGATCATGACCGACCGCGACAACAACCAGATCACCGCCTTCCACCCCGGCGCGATGCAGCAGGCGCACATCTCCCGCATCGAGGCCCGCAGCGACATCCGCCTGGGCATCGTCGCGCCCGATGGCCGCGAGGCGATGGTGCAGCATGCGGCGCAGTTCAAGGCGGCCGGCATTCCCTTCGTCTTCGATCCGGGCCAGGGCCTGCCGATGTTCGACGGCAAGGAACTTGCCCAATTCGTCGACCAGGCCGACTGGGTGGTGGTGAACGACTACGAAGGCAAGATGCTGTCGGACCGCACGGGCTGGGACAGCGCCGCCATCTCCCGGCGCGTGAAGGGCCTGGTCGTGACGCTCGGAGCGGACGGCTGCGAGGTCTGGACCGGGGGTGCGTCGGTGCATGTGCCCGCGGTCACGCCGACGGCCATCGTCGACCCCACCGGCTGCGGCGACGCCTGGCGTGGCGGCCTGCTGTACGGGCTCGAGCAGGGCTGGGACCTGCGCCGCTGCGCCGAACTGGGCAACCGCGTCGGTGCGCTGAAGATCGCCTGCCGCGGCCCGCAGAACTACAGCATCGACCGAAGCCAGATCGGGCTGTAGGGCCCGCTGGGCAGACGCGTACGCCTGCTCCACGGGCACGGCGCACCTTCGCGGCGAACCAGCGGCGATGGCATGAAAAAAGCCCGGCACCTTGCGGTGCCGGGCTTGGCCTGACAGGCGATGCTGAAGCGACTCAGGGCTTGCTGGCCGTCGGGAACGGCCAGGCAGCCTGCGGGTTCAGCGTGGTCTGTGCAGCAGGCGCGGGAGCAGCGGCTGCCTTTGCAGCAGGCGCAGGCTTCGCGGCCTTCTTCGCAGCAGGCTTCTTGGCGGCCTTCTTGGCAGCAGCCTTTTTGGCAGGCGCCTTCTTCGCAGCGGCCTTCTTGGCAGGCGCCTTCTTGGCAGCGGCCTTCTTCGCCGGCGCCTTCTTGGCAGCAGCCTTCTTCGCCGGTGCCTTCTTGGCGACGACCTTCTTGGCCGCAACCTTCTTGGCAGGCGCCTTCTTCGCTGCGACCTTCTTGGCCGCAACCTTCTTCGCCGGCGCCTTCTTGGCGGCGACCTTCTTGGCCGCAACCTTCTTCGCCGGTGCCTTCTTGGCGACGACCTTCTTGGCCGGTGCCTTCTTCGCTGCTGCGACCTTCTTGGCCGGAGCCTTCTTTGCGGCCGCTTTCTTCGCCGGCGCTTTCTTTGCAGTTGCCATTTCTTTCTCCTTGATCAAGTTGAAAACATCAACCTTTGGAAGCACTCCTCACATCGTCTGCGAGCGAGAAGCGATTCATGGCGTTGGAGCAGACTCCAGCGCCATGAACACGGGAACCCCGGCCGCTGCACTCTGTGGTGCATGAAGCGATCGGGGTGATTCTTGAATCCATTCGTTTAATTGGAAACTCAATCCCAGGAGAGCGCACCGCCCGACTGATACTCGATCACGCGGGTCTCGAAGAAGTTGCGCTCTTTCTTCAGGTCGATCATTTCGCTCATCCAGGGGAACGGGTTTTCCTCGTTCGGGAAGAGCGCTTCGAGGCCGATCTGCGTCGCGCGCCGGTTGGCGATGTAGCGCAGGTAGCCCTTGAACATGGAGGCGTTCATGCCGAGCACGCCACGCGGCATGGTGTCTTCGGCGTAGCGGTATTCGAGCTCGACCGCCTTCTGGAACAGGCCCTTGATCTCGGCCTTGAACTCGGGCGTCCACAGGTGCGGGTTCTCGAGCTTGAGCTGGTTGATCAGGTCGATGCCGAAATTGCAGTGCATCGACTCGTCGCGCAGGATGTACTGGTACTGCTCGGCGGCACCGGTCATCTTGTTCTGGCGGCCCAGCGCCAGGATCTGCGTGAAGCCGACGTAGAAGAACAGCCCCTCCATCAGGCAGGCGAAGACGATCAGGCTCTTGAGCAGCGTCTGGTCGTTCTCGGGCGTGCCGGTGTGGAAGTTCGGGTCCATGATCGCCTCGATGAACGGGATCAGGAACTCGTCCTTGTCGCGGATGGACTGGACTTCGTTGTAGGCGTTGAATATCTCCGCCTCGTCCAGGCCGAGCGACTCGACGATGTACTGGTAGGCGTGGGTGTGGATCGCTTCTTCGAAGGCCTGGCGCAGCAGGAACTGCCGGCATTCGGGCGCCGTGATGTGGCGGTAGGTGCCCAGCACGATGTTGTTGGCCGCCAGCGAATCGGCGGTCACGAAGAAGCCGAGGTTGCGCTTGACGATGCGCCGCTCGTCCTCGGTCAGACCGTTCGGGTCCTTCCAGAGGGCGATATCGCGGTTCATGTTCACTTCCTGCGGCATCCAGTGGTTGGCGCAGGTGGCGAGGTACTTCTCCCACGCCCACTTGTACTTGAACGGCACCAACTGGTTGACGTCGGTCTGCGCGTTGATGATGCGCTTGTCGGCCGCGTTCACGCGGCGCGTGCTCGCCGGTGCGGCGCGCGATGCGGTGGACGAGGGGGAGGCGGGCGTGGCGGCTGCGGTCGACGCGAAGCTGTGCGTGGCGAGCGAAGCGGCAGGAAGGGAAGTCGCTGCCGCCATCGAGGCTCCCGCTGCAGCGGCGTTGCTCGATGAAGTTTGCGGCTGGCTCCTCGGTGCGGAGGGCTTGACTTCTTCGTCCCAGGTCAACATAGAAAAATCCAATGCTCAATTATCAGAGCAACGATGCGTGTTGAGAAGTTATCCGCCACGCTCGTGCCCGAATTATGTTGTGCGCAGGCGTCGTGCATGTCGTCCGAAGCCGCGCGAGAAGACAAGAGCGGTCTGTCGCGACCGCTCTTCATCGCATCACTGGCAGGCTTCGCAGCCCGGGTCGTCGATCGCGCAGAACTTGATGTCGGTCGCAGGCACTGCAGCCATCTGCGCCTGCGCGGCAGCGGCCGCGAGTTCGAGTGCGCTCGGTGCCGCGGGCTTCGCGGCAGCGGCCGACATGTCGTGGCTGCCGCCGGAAGACACGGCGTTGAGCCGGCCCGACTGCACCGTCGACTTCTCGGCGTGCGTGGCGCTGATGGTGCGCAGGTAGTAGGTGGTCTTCAAGCCACGCAGCCAAGCCAGCTTGTAGGTGTCGTCGAGCTTCTTGCCCGAGGCGCCGGCCATGTAGATGTTCAGGCTCTGCGCCTGGTCGATCCACTTCTGGCGGCGTGCAGCGGCCTCGACCAGCCATTGCGGCTCGACTTCGAAAGCGGTGGCGTACAGCGCCTTGACGTCCTGCGGCACGCGGTCGATGGGACGCAGCGAGCCGTCGAAGTGCTTGAGGTCCATGACCATCACGTCGTCCCACAGGCCCAGGCGCTTGAGGTCGCGCACCAGGTAGTGGTTGATGACCGTGAACTCGCCCGACAGGTTCGACTTGACCGACAGGTTGCCGAAGCAGGGTTCGATCGAGGCGTCGACGCCGATGATGTTGGAGATCGTCGCCGTCGGCGCGATCGCCACGCAGTTGGAGTTGCGCATGCCGTCCTTCTGGATCTTGGCGCGCAGGCTGTCCCAGTCCAGAGACGCCGAGCGGTCGACTTCCACGTAGCCGCCGCGGGCCTTCTCGAGCAGGTCCAGCGAATCGATCGGCAGGATGCCCTTGTCCCACAGCGAGCCGCGGAAGCTGGAGTACTTGCCGCGCTCGCGGGCCAGTTCGGTCGAGGCCCAGTAGGCGTGGTAGCAGATCGCTTCCATCGAGCGGTCGGCGAATTCCACGGCCTGTTCGCTGCCGTAGGGAATGCGCAGCTCGTACAGCGCGTCCTGGAAGCCCATCAGGCCCAGGCCCACGGGGCGGTGGCGCAGGTTGGAGTCGCGCGCCTTCTTCACCGCGTAGTAGTTGATGTCGATCACGTTGTCGAGCATCCGCATGGCGGTGGAAATCGTCTTCTTGAGCTTCTCCTGGTCGACGGCGCCGTCCTTCAGGTGCTGCAGCAGGTTCACCGAGCCCAGGTTGCAGACCGCGGTTTCGGTGTCGCTGGTGTTCAGCGTGATCTCGGTGCAGAGGTTGGACGAGTGCACCACGCCGGCGTGCTGCTGCGGCGAACGCACGTTGCAGGCGTCCTTGAAAGTGATCCAGGGGTGGCCGGTCTCGAACAGCATCGAGAGCATCTTGCGCCACAGGTCGGTGGCGGGCACCGTCTTGGCCGGCTTGATCTCGCCGCGGGCGGCCTTCTCTTCGTAGGCGACGTAGGCCTTCTCGAAGTCGGCGCCGAACAGGTCGTGCAGGTCGGGCACGGAGGAGGGCGAGAACAGGGTCCAGCTGCCCTTTTCCATCACGCGGCGCATGAACAGGTCGGGGATCCAGTTGGCCGTGTTCATGTCGTGGGTGCGGCGGCGGTCGTCACCCGTGTTCTTGCGCAGTTCCAGGAATTCCTCGATGTCGAGGTGCCAGGTCTCCAGGTAGGTGCAGACGGCGCCCTTGCGCTTGCCGCCCTGGTTGACGGCCACGGCCGTGTCGTTGACCACCTTGAGGAAGGGCACGACGCCCTGCGATTCGCCGTTGGTGCCCTTGATGTGCGAGCCCAGGGCACGCACGCGGGTCCAGTCGTTGCCCAGGCCGCCAGCGAACTTCGACAGCAGCGCGTTCTCCTTGATCGACTCGTAGATGCCGTCCAGGTCGTCGGGCACCGTGGTCAGGTAGCAGGAGGACAGCTGCGAGCGCAGCGTGCCGCTGTTGAACAGCGTCGGGGTGGACGACATGAAGTCGAAAGACGACAGCACCTCGTAGAACTCGATGGCGCGCGCTTCGCGATCGATCTCGTTCAGCGCCAGGCCCATGGCCACGCGCATGAAGAAGGCCTGCGGCAGCTCGATGCGCTGCTTGCGCACGTGCAGGAAGTAGCGGTCGTACAGCGTCTGCAGGCCGAGATAGTCGAACTTCAGGTCGCGGTCGGCCTTCAGGGCCGCGCCGAGGCGGGCCAGGTCGTACTGCAGGAGCTTTTCGTCCAGCAGTTCGTTGTCCACGCCCTTCTTGATGAAATGCGGGAAGTAGTCGGCATAGCCCTGCGCCATCTCGGCGTGGGTCACTTCGCGGCCGAGCACCTCCTTGAAGATCGTGTGCAGCAGCAGGCGCGCCGTGGCGAAGGTGTAGTCGGGGTCCTTCTCGATCAGCGTGCGGGCGGCCAGGATCGATGCCTTGTAGACCTCGTCCAGCGGCACGCCGTCGTACAGGTTGCGCATCGTCTCGGCGACGATGGGCTCGGCCTTGACGCCTTCGCCGAGGTTCGCGCAGGCGGCTTCCAGCAGGCTGTGCAGGGCACCCATGTCCAGCGCGACGCGCTCGCCGCGGTCCAGCACATGCAGCGTGGGCATGGCAGGCTTGGCGCTCTGTTCGCCCTGCTTCTGGCGCTCCTGGGTGCGGCGCTCGCGGTACAGCACGTAGGCACGCGCCACTTCGTGGTGGCCGCCGCGCATCAGCCCGAGTTCGACCTGGTCCTGCACATCCTCGATGTGGAAGGTGCCGCCGCCCGGGCGCGAGCGCACCATTGCGCGCACCACCGCCTGCGTCAGGCCGTCGACGGTCTCGCGCACGCTGGCCGAGGCCGCGCCCTGGGTGCCGTGCACGGCCAGGAAAGCCTTCATCATCGCCACGGCGATCTTGTTCGGCTCGAAGGGGACGACGGCGCCGTTGCGGCGGATGATCTGGTAATGGGCGAGGGCCGGGCCGGCGGCGCTCGCCACGTCACGGCCCTGGGACGTCGCGGCGGGCACGGCGCGAGGGGTCGAGGGGGAGGTCAGGGCAGCTTGCATTCGGATCCTTCGTTGACGTCTGTGGTTGTTGTGTGCCGGCCGGTCCGGCGAGGTTGCGAGGGTCTCGCAAAGCCGGATAGTTGGGGGCAGGCGCACACTATATCTAGGGTGCAAGTGGGCTTCAAGCCACTACAGGTAGTGTTTTTTGCGATTGCGCAGCCTGTTGCGAAAAGCCGTCGCTGCTGCAGTGCCTGCGCAAGGCGCACCAGGGTTGCTCCACCTTATCGCGAGCCGCACGCCATGGGCTTTGCCGGCCTTTTTGGGCTTGGAGGCCGCATGGTTGCTGCGTCGGTCCGGCGTCAGCGCGGTCCACGACCGTGCCGACCAGGACGCCCGCGCGTCCGCGGATAAAAAAATTTCAGGCCGGCGCTGCAGGCGGCGGAAAAGCCGCATCCGGCCAGCCGAGCGCGCGCTGCAGGCGCGCCCAGTCGAAGCCCGGGCCGGGGTCGAGCTTGCGGCCCGGCGCGATGTGCTCATGCCCTGCCACCGCATCGATGGGGTAGTGCCGGGCCAGGTCGGGGCACAGCGTCGCCAGGGCATCGTACTGCGCCGCCTCGAAGCGCTCGCCCTCCAGGCCCTCGAGCTCGATGCCGATCGAATGGTCGTTGCAATTGGCGCGTCCGCGCCAGCTCGATGCGCCGGCGTGCCAGGCGCGGTCGTCGCAGCTCACGAACTGCCACAGCTCGCCGGTGCGGCGCACGTAGAAATGTGCCGAGACCTGCAGGTCACGAATCTGCTCGAAGTAGGGGTGGGTCGCCCCGTCGAGGCGGTTCGTGAAGAGCGCCTGCACCTCGTCGCCCCCATAGCGGCCGGGGGGAAGGCTGATCGAGTGCAGCACGATGAGGTCGATGCCGGTTCCTGCGGGACGAGGTCCGAAGTTCGGCGAGTCGAGCCGGTGCGCCGGGCGGTACCAGCCGCCCGTCCACAGCGCCGACGCGCCGTCGGCCGAGCGCGCGGGCGAATCAGGCATCCTCGCCAGTGGGCGTCGCGATGCCCAGGCGGGCGATCCGGTAGCGGATCTGGCGCAGGCTCAGGCCGAGGCGGTTGGCAGCGGCCGTCCGGTTGAAGCCGGTCTCCTGCAGGGCGCGCACCAGGATCTCCCGCTCCTTCTGGTCGAGGTAGCTCTGCAGATCGGTCGGCATGCCGACGCTCTCGGTCGGCGCCGCCGATGGCGGCAGGGCCGGCGCGGATGGCTCCGGCGCGCCGACGTCCGGGGCCGGGAAGGTCAATGGGGCAGGGCGGCTGTCGCTCGCGTCCAGGTCCAACTGCAATTCGCTGCCCTCGCTCAGCGCCACGGCGCGGTGCAGCAGGTTCTCGAGTTCGCGCACGTTGCCGTGCAGGGGCTGTTCGTGCAGGACGCGAAGCGCCTGCGCCGACAGTTCGGGGACCTGCAGCCCGCCGTCCTGCGCAATGCGCGCCAGCAGCGCGCGGCACAACGCGGGCAGGTCCTCGCGCCGCTCGCGCAGCGGCGGCAGCATCAGCTCGATGACGTTCAGCCGGTAGAACAGGTCCTGGCGGAAGCGCCCGGCCTGCACCTCGGCCTGCAGGTCCTTGTGGGTCGCGCTCACGATGCGCACGTCCACCGCGTCCTCCTGCGTCGAGCCGATCGGTCGCACGCTGCGCTCCTGGATGGCACGCAGCAGCTTGGACTGCATGGCCAGCGGCAGGTCGCCGATCTCGTCGAGGAACAGGGTGCCGCCCCGGGCGGCCTGGAAGTAGCCGTCGCGGTCCTGGGCCGAGCCGGTGTAGGAGCCCTTGCGCGCACCGAAGAATTCCGCTTCCAGCAGGTTCTCGGGAATGGCGCCGCAGTTCACCGCCACGAACGGGCCGTCGCCGCGCTGGCTGCAGGCGTGCACGGCGCGTGCGACCAGTTCCTTGCCGGTGCCGGACTCGCCGCGCACCAGCACCGGCGCCATGCCGCGGGCGACCTTGACGATGCGTCCCTTGACCATGCGCATCGGTTCCGAGTCGCCGACCAGGCGTTCCAGGGCGGCGTTGCTCTGCACGCTCACGGCCGCCGCCTTCGGCGCGACGCCGGGCGCTGCCGGCGCGAGGCGCGGCGTGGCGCCCTGGACCTGCACCGCCGAGGCGACGACGGCGCGGAACTGCTTGAGGTCCACCGGCTTGGTCAGGTAGTCGAAGGCGCCGGCCTTGAGCGCCTCGACCGCGTTCTCGGCCGATCCGTAGGCGGTCATGACGACGCAGCGCTCGGGCCGCTGCTGCTGCTGGAGCCGTTGCAGGATTTCCATGCCCAGCCCGTCGGGAAGGCGCATGTCGGTGATGACGGTGTCGAAGCGCTGTGCGTCCAGGCGCTCCATCGCTTCCGCCACGCTGCCGGCCGCTTCGACGCGGTAGCCCTCGCGCAGCAGCGTCAGTTCGTAGAGCGTGCGCAGGTCCGGCTCGTCGTCGACGACGAGGATCTGCGCCGAGGCCTTGGTGGTGGATGCGGGCGGACTGCTCACGGGGCGCTATTGTGGCAAAGGCGCCTGTGCGGGCGCGAAGTGCACGAAGAAGCTGTTGCCTTCGCGCCCCTGTGCACCGAGCGTGCGGCGCTCGTAGCCGATCACCGCGCCATGGCGTTCGCACAGCTCGCGGCAGATGTACAGGCCCAGGCCGCTGGAGCGGCTCTCGGACGAGAAGAAGGGCTCGAACAGGTGCCGCTGCACCGCCGGGTCCAGCGGAGCACCGTCGCTCCACACCACGAGCTGCGCGCGCTGATTCGTGCCCACCGTGGTGCTGACCTGGATCGCCCCCTCGTCCTCGCTGGCGTAGCGCGCGGCGTTGTCGAGCAGGTTCACGAGGATGCGGCGCAGGTGCTCCTCCTCGAAGCGCACCTGGATGTCGGAGGCGAGAAGGAGCTGCACGCCCGGCCGACGGGTCTGCAGCACCCATTCCTCCACCAGGGTGCGCACCGACGCGTCCAGCGGCAGCGTCTCGTCGTCCAGCGGCAGGGTCCGCTGCTGCCGGGCACGGGACACATCCAGCACGTCGTCGACGATCCGCGCCAGGCGCTGGGCGTTCTGCCGCACCATCTCGTTGAGCTGCCGCTGCCCTTCGTCGGCCAGGTCCTCGGCCAGCAGCGCGCTGGCCTGCGCGATGGCGGCCAGCGGATTGCGGATCTCGTGCGCCACGGCGGCCGACATGCGGCCCATGGCCGCCAGCTTCTCGGTCCGGATGCGGGCTTCGAGTTCGCGCAGGTCCTGCAAGAACATCACGCAGAAGCCTTCCGAACGCTGGTCCATCGCGGGCGTCAGCCGTGTGCGCACGCGCACCTCGCGCGCCGCGCCGCGCGTCTGCGCGATCGGCAGCTCCGCCGACTTGCCGGTGCGCCGCTTGAAGGTTTGCGCCGCCAGCTGCGCCAGTGGGCGCCAGGCCGGGTAGCTGTCGAGCGCGAAGGGCACCGCCATGGTGGCGAGCCCGTGGCCCAGGATCAGGTCGGCGGCCGGGTTGACGGCATGCACGCGTCCGTCGACGTCCACCACCAGCACGCCCTCGCCCAGCGTTTCGATCACCAGTTCGTTGACCTGGGCGTGCATCTGCGCCGAGGTTCGGCTGCGCGAGGCCAGCACTTCCTCCCGGGCCAAGCGCAATGCCAGCTGGTGCGCGAGCAGCGCCACCACGAACAGGCCGGTGCCCGTGAGCGCGGCCTGCAGGTAGCGGGCCGGTGCTTCGGCACCGTGGCCCAGCGAGTACTGCAGCGCGTCGCCCAGCAACAGCAGCGTGACCGCGGCCGTGGTGGCCAGGCCGACCGGCAGCGAACCCACCACCGCGCCCATCAGCACCGGCAGGGCGAACAGCGGCGTAAAGTTGATGCTGCCCGACTGCAGCAGTTGCAGCAACGCGAAGCCCGCGAGGTCGACGCCGATGGAGCCGATCCACGCCAGGCCCAGGGTGCGGATCGGCGGTTGCGGATGCAGCACGCGCGCGCCCAACAGCGCCAGCGCGAAATAGGTGACCGAGATGGCCATCGCCACCGGCTGGAACGGCTGCCCCAGGCCGTAGGTGACTCCCTGCAGCAGCAGCAGCACCACGCCCACGAACACGCGCGCCGTCATGAAGCCGCGCCACAGCCGCGACAGGCCGGTGCTGCGCGGCGGCGGCGGGATGTGCAGGCCCGCCCAATCGGTGGCCGGAGCGCCGCGCGACCAGAGCAGCGCCATGCCGGGTCCCGGCCTCAGCCTTCCGCCGCCTGGCGGTGGGCCGGCGTGCAGTAGTGGCTGCCGCCGCGCCCGGACACCGCGTCTGCCGCAGGCAGATGCAGCCCGCAATGCGCGCAGCGCACCATGGCCTCCGGCCCGGCCACCCGCGGCGCGCGTTGCGGCGGCGGCTTGGCGGCACGGATCTCCTCGCGCCGGTTGTTGCGCCAGATCCAGATCGCCACCGCGACCACCGCCAGGACGAGGAGGTATTTCATGCGCCGCCCCGCCCGAGGATCACCTCGAGCACGAAGCGCGAGCCGACGTAGGCCAGCAGCAGCAGCGCCGCACCGGCGTACAGCACGCGCTTGGCGGTGCGGCCGCGCCAGCCGAAACGGGCCCGCCCGACCAGCAGCACGGCGAAGCTCAACCAGGCCAGGATCGAGAACACCGTCTTGTGGTCCCACTTCCAGGCGCGCACGGTGGGGCCGTAGAGCGTTTCACTGAACAGCAGCCCGGCCAGCAGCGTGGCCGACAGCAGCACGAAGCCAGCGGTGACGAAGCGGAAGGTGAGGCGCTCGAGCGTGAGCAGCGGCACGCCGGCCTGCGCCTCGGTCGCCTGCCGCATCTGCTTCTCGGCGCGGGTCATGAGCCAGGCGTGCACCACCGCCGCCCCGAAGAGGCCATAGGACGCGATGCCCAGCGCCAGGTGCAGCGGCAGCCAGGGCGATGCCGACACATGCAGCGGCGTGCCGGGGAAAGCGACCGCCAGAAGCACCGCGAGCGCGCCCAGCACCGCGAGCACGCGCCGTACGGTGAGCTGCGGGAAGAGCCGGCTTTCCACCGCATATACCGTCAGCACCAGCCAAGCCGTCACGGACAGGGCCGGTGCGAAGCCGAAGCGGGGTTGGCCGCCGCCGAGGCTCCAGGCGAGGGTGAGGGCGTGCAACAGCCAGGCCAGGCCGAGCAGCGCCTGGGTGGCCGGGCGGCCGAGTCGGGAGGCAGCCGCGGCCGCCAGGCCGTACGCAGCCGCAGTGGCGATGCCCAGTGCCACGCTGAGCGGGGAGGGGCTCGCTAAAATCATCGGCACGAGTTTAGCGGCTCGTCCCCTCTTTTCCGGATGGCGCAACGCCGTCCCGATCCTTCCGCTTTCCCCCTCCCGAGCAGCAATCCCCCATGGCCACCGCCCTCACCGACAAGTTCTCCCGCCTCGTCAAGCAGATGAGCGGCCAGGCGCGCATCACCGACGCCAACGTGCAGGACATGATGCGCGAGGTGCGAATGGCATTGCTCGAGGCCGACGTGGCGCTGCCCGTGGTGCGCGACTTCGTCAACCGGGTCAAAGAGAAGGCGATGGGCGAGGAGGTGCTGGGCTCGCTCAAGCCCGGCCAGGCGCTGGTGGGCATCGTCAACCGCGAACTCGCGGCCACGATGGGCGAGGGCGTCTCGGACATCAACCTCGCCGCCCAGCCCCCGGCCGTGGTGCTCATGGCCGGCCTGCAGGGCGCGGGCAAGACCACCACCACGGCCAAGCTGGCCAAGCACCTGATCGAGAAGCGCAAGAAGAAGGTGCTCACCGTCTCGGGCGACGTGTACCGGCCCGCGGCCATCGAGCAGCTCAAGACGGTGACGAAGCAGGCCGGCGCCGAATGGTTCCCCAGCACGCCCGACCAGAAGCCGCTGGACATCGCGCGCGCCGCGCTCGACCACGCCAAGCGCCACTACTTCGACGTGCTGCTGGTCGACACGGCCGGCCGCCTGGCCATCGACGAGGTGCTGATGGAGGAGATCAAGACCCTCCATGCCGCACTGAATCCCGTCGAGACGCTGTTCGTGGTCGATGCCATGCAGGGCCAGGACGCGGTGAACACGGCCAAGGCCTTCAGGGAAGCGCTGCCGCTCACGGGCATCATCCTGACCAAGATGGACGGCGACTCGCGCGGCGGCGCGGCGCTGTCGGTGCGGCAGATCACCGGCGTGCCCATCAAGTTCGCCGGCACCAGCGAGAAGATCGACGGCCTCGAGGTCTTCGATGCCGAGCGCCATGCCGGCCGCATCCTGGGCATGGGCGACATCGTCGCGCTGGTCGAGCAGGTCACGGCTGGCGTCGACGTCGAGGCGGCGAAGAAGCTCGCCTCCAAGGTCAAGAGCGGGCATTTCGACCTCGACGACTTCCTGGCCCAGTTGCAGCAGATGAAGCAGATGGGCGGCCTCTCCGGCCTCATGGACAAGCTGCCCGCCCAACTGGCCGCCAAGGCCACCGAGGCCGACATGACGCGTGCCGAACGCGACATCCGCCGCAAGGAAGGGATCATCCACAGCATGACGCCGCTGGAGCGCCGCAAGCCCGAGCTCATCAAGGCCACGCGCAAGAAGCGCATCGCTGCCGGCGCCGGCGTTCAGGTGCAGGAGGTCAACCGGCTGCTCAACGAATTCGAGCAGATGCAGGGCATGATGAAGAAGATGAAGGGCGGCGGCCTCATGAAGATGATGAAGCGCATGGGCGGCATGAAGGGCCTGCCCGGTATGGGCGGCCCCGGCGGCATGCCGAAGTTCTGAACAGAAAGGTGGGGTGGCCTAAGGCACCCACCAGTTGTGCAGCGCGTGGAAGTACAGCGGCGCCGCGAAGATCACCGAATCGAGCCGGTCGAGCATGCCGCCGTGGCCCTCGATCATGCTGCCCCAGTCCTTCACGCCGCGGTCGCGCTTGATGGCCGACATCACCAGCCCGCCGAAGAAGCCCATCACGCAGATCATGAAAGCCATGAGCGCTGCCTGCCAAGGCGTGAAGGGCGTCGCCCAGTAGAGCGCCGCGCCCAGCGCCGTGGCGCTGGCCACACCGCCGACGAGCCCTTCCCAGGTCTTGGACGGCGACAGCTCCGGTGCCACCTTGCGCCGGCCGAAGAGCTTGCCCCACACGTACTGCAGCACGTCGCTGCCCTGCACCACGATCACCAGGAAGGCGATCAGCAGCAGGTTGCGCCCCTCGAAGCCCGGGATCTTCAGCGTGAGCAGCGCCGGCACGTGGCTGATGCAGAACACGCACACCATCAACCCCCACTGGACCTTCGCCGTGCGCTCGAGGAAGCGCTTGGTGTCGCCGCCCACGGCCGAAAGGATGGGCAGGATCAGGAACGCCTCGACCGGGATGAAGATCGCGAACATGCCGTACCACTCGATCCACACCAGGAAGTACTGCACCGGCAGGGCGATGTAGAACGCGGCCGCGATGGCCAGGTGGTCGCCGCGGCGTGTGTAGCTCAGGCTCATGAACTCGCGCAGCGCATAGAACGAGATCAGGTAGAACAGCACGATCACGCCGCCCTTGCCGAGCGCGAAGGCAATGCCGATGACCGCCACCATCACCCACCAGGCGTTGACGCGGGCGTTGAGGTTGTCGATGACGGAATGCGGCGCCCCGTGCGCCACGCGCCACTTGAGCAGCGCGCCGATGGCCGAGGCGAGGATCAGCACGCCGGCCACGCCGGCGAAGAGCTGCAGCGTGGTCTGGGTCGAGGCGTTCATGGCATGCCCTCCTTGCCCGCAGCGGGCTGCAAGGCCGCGGCCTGCGCGGGCGCCTCGGTGTCGTTCTCGCGGTCGTACTCGGGCCGCAGGTCCAGCATCGCCTGCCGCGCACGGGCCAGGAAGGCGGCCTTGTCCTCGCCGTCGCCCAGCGCCAGCGGCGCCCCGAAGCGCACCGAGCAGGCCAGCGGCACCGGCACCAGCTGTCCCTTGGGCAGCACGCGCTTGAGGTTCTCGATCCAGACCGGCACCAGTCGCACCGCCAGGCCTTCCTGCTGCAGGTAGCGCGCGATGTGGAACAGCCCGCTCTTGAGCGGCAGCAGGATCTCCTCGCCGGTGTTGCGCGTGCCCTCCGGGAACATGATGAGCGAGTCGCCGGCCTTCAGCGCGTCGGTCATCTGCTGCACCGGGTTGGGCCCGTCACTGCCGCCATCGCGCCGGATCATGAGCGCGTTGAACACGTCCTCGCCGATGAAGCGGCGCAGCCTGGAGGCCATCCAGTAGTCCTGACCGGCGACCGGTCGCGTGATGGCGCGCAGGTCGGGCGGCAGGGTGGCCCACAGCAGCACGAAGTCGCCATGGCTGGTGTGGTTGGCGAAATACAGCGTCTGCTCGGCGCGCGGCGTGGTGCCCGACCAGATGGCGCGCACACCGGTCAGCAGCGCGGCGATGCCGATGATGAGCCGGCCGGCGACGAAGGCCAGCACGCGGCGCAGGATCACGCGCGGGGGCGGGGCGTCGGAGTCGAAGGCGTCGGTCATGCGGGGCGTCCGCGGAGGGGGAGGGGCACGGTCATCGGAGGTCCTCGGTCATCACCGCGAGCAGGAACATTGCGCTCTGGCACGCGATCACGATCAGGTGGCGCTGCATGAGCTGGCGCGTGCCGCCGAGCCGGTCGTCGAGGGCGCGTTCCTCGGCCGGGGCGGCGCGCAGGCCGAGCGCCGCGAGGGCACTGTCGAGCGCGCGCAGCGAGCCCATGGTGCCCGAGGCCAGCGAATCGAACAGGCGCTCGTCGAAGCGCAGCCGGAAGGCGAAGTAGCGTTCCAGCACGCCCAGCAGCGCGACGGCGCCGAAGCCCATCGTGGCGGTCATCGACAGGGCGCGCACCGTCAGCGCGAGCACGGCGGCGGCGATCACGCTAAGCGCGAAGCCCCACCATCCCGCCAGGTGTTCGGCGCGCAGCAGCGCGGCCAGGGTCGCGCAGTGCGCGCGTTCGTTGTCGTTCATGCGGTGCCCCGCTCCTTCTCGTTCCCGGGGGTGGAGCTTAGTGCAGCGGCGGGCGCGGTTGCCGGCGCCCCGAGCAGCGTGCGCCAGACGGGCTTGAGGACGATCTGCGGGCGCGCCCCGCGCACGAGCGCTTCGGCGGCCGCGGCGTCGGCCGCCCCGCCATGCCGGTGCAGCCAGCCGACCACCGCTGCTGCGCTGCGCGAGAAGCCCAGCGCACAGCAGACCCAGACGGCATCGCGCCCGCCGCCCGCCCGTCGCTGTGCTTCGACCAGCAGCACGGCGCGCTGCAGCTGCGCGGCGGCCGGCACCACCAGATCGAGCAGGGGCAGGCAGCGTGAGCGGCCCGCTGCAGCGGCTTCGGCCGGCAGTTGCAGCTCCGCGCTCAGGCCCACGAGGCGTGGCCTGCCCGCCGCCTGCCATTCGGCCGCCGTGGGCACGCGGCCCAGGCGCAGTCCGAGCGCCACCTCGGCGCTCGGCGGCAGGCGACGCGTCCACAGGCGTGCGTTGATCCACGCACCGAGCCGGTAGGGTGCGAGCAGCCAGCGCGCGCTCCAGCGCATGCGTCCGTCACGGCCCATCCCGAAGCCGCGCGCACCGAGGCCGGCGTAGTTGAGCGCGACGATCGCCAGCGCGGCCGCCGGCCAGGCGAGCCAGAGGGCGGCGCCGTGCAGGCCGATCGCCAGCGCCAGGCACAGAGCGGCGCCCAAGGCGTAGACGCCGGCGAGCTTCCAGCGCTGTGGATCTCGCGCCAACCGCCACACACGCGGCAGCGCCACCGTGCGCTCCAGCGGCCAGAGCCACACGCACACGAGGCCCAGCAGGGCGCCGGTCGGGATGTCGATGAAGTGGTGCTGGTAGGTGGTGAGCACCGAGCCGCAGATCGCGAGCGTCCACAGGTGCAGCACCCATCGGCCCCAGCGCGGCGCGATGAGGCGGCGGTACCAGTCCCACAGGATCACGGCCAGCGCGATGTGCAGCGATGGCGCCTGGTTGTACGGCTGGTCGAAGCCGCGCAGCGCTGTGAAGAGGAAGGCCGGCGCGCCCTCGGCCGGGGGCTGCCCGAAGCTGAAATGCAGCGGCCACAGCACGAAGGAGCTGACGGCGACGAGCTGTGCCGTGAGCAGGCGCGCCGCATGCCGGTCGACCAGGTGCTTCGTGCGGCCGAGGAAGAGCGACAGCGCGTAGAAGGCATTGATCGACCAGTACGGAAAGATCGTCCACGCCCAGAAGGGCATGCCGCGTTCCCACTCGAAGACCACCGAAGGCACCTGCGCCCGCGTGCCGGCCCACCAGTTGGCCAGCCCGTAGCTCAGGTAGAAGAGCGGCCCCAGCAACGCGAGCCAGGCGGCAGCGCGCTTCCAGGGCCGGGGCCTTCGCGGGCGCGCGGTGCTCATCGCTCCACGCGCTGCGCCAGCGAGACCGTGAAGATGCCCCATTCGTCGACGCGCTGGGCGATCTTGCGAAAGCCCGCCTCCTCGACGAGCTGGTCCATCTCGGCCTGCGTGCGGCGCCGCATGACCCAGGCCTGGCCCTGGCGGTGGCTGGTCAGCGCGCGTGCGATCATCTCGAGCTGCGGGTGCCAGGGCTGGCCGGTGTAGACCAGGTAGCCGCCATCCTCCACCGCATCGCCCACCCCGGCGAGCGAGCGGCGGACCATGTCGTTCTCGGGAAAGAGCTCGTACAGGCCCGACACCACGGCCAGCGTGGGCCGCGGCGTCACGGTGGCCAGGCTCAGGCGGTCGAAGGCGTCGGCCTGCACGAATTCGGCGCGGTCCTGCAGCTCGCGCTGGGCGATGAGGGCGCGGCCATCGCGCACGTTGATGTCGCTGTAGTCCCGCAGCAGGATCGAATGCGCCTTCACCGGGCTGGCGGCCACGGCATCGAGCACGTAGCGGCCGTGGCCGGCCGCAATGTCCATCACCCGGACCTCGCGGTGCATGTGAGCCAGGCGCTCCATCGCATCGCGAATGAGTTCCTCGACGTGCAGCTTGCGCTGGCGGATGCCGCGCCAGCCGATGGAGTCGAGGTAGGTGCGGTCGATCGTCCGGCCCACGAGCGGCGCGCCTGCGGCCTCGTTGCGGTAGACGTAGTCGAGCGTGCTGCCCGAGTCGAAGCCGGTCGCGTGGCCGAGCGCGATGCCGCGCGACAGCCTGCCGCCCAGCTTCAGCCCGGCGCGCGTCATCGCCCAGTAGGCGCCGCGCGGCGACAGCGGCGAGAGCGGCTCCGCCAGCACGCGCGACTCGTCGGCCGTGGCGCCTGCCTTGTCGGCTTCGCGCAGGTCCACGGGCTCGGGCGGCTGGTCGAACAGGCGCAGGATGAAGTCGCGCACCGCCGCAACGGCTGGCGCGCGGTCCTTCTCGCCCAGCGTGTCGTGGAAGAAGCCCGGCAGTTCGATCTTCTCCTTCACCGCGCTGCCCAGGCGCTCGAAGAATTCGTGCTGCGGCTTGTGGTGCACCACCCAGTCGGCGCCGGAGATGAGCAGCTGCGTCGGCACGACGATGGCGTTGGCATCCTGCACCACACGCTCGGCCGCGGCGTACAGGTCGAGCAGGATGTTGACGGCGATCGGCCGCGTGATGAGCGGGTCGGCCTCGAAGCTGGCGATGCGCGCCGCATCGTGCGTGAGGAACTTCGCCTTCACGTAGCTGTTGACGAAGAACAGCCCGCGCAGCTTGTGCATCAGCGCCAGGCCCGGCCGCGCGAAAGGCACATACAGCTTCACCTTGAAGGCCGGCGACGCGAGCGTGAGGCCGCGCACCTTCGGCGCGTAGTCGTGCGCCCAGGTCGAGACCAGCACCGCGCCCACGCTCTGCGCGACGACGTGGATGTCGTGTTCGGCAACGCCGTGCCGGGTGCCGATGTGCTCGATGAAGGTCTGCACGTCGCGCACCGAGTGCGCGAAGCTTGGGCTGTGGCCGCGCTGGCCGGGCGAGCGGCCGTGCCCGCGGGCATCCCAGGCAAAGAAGTCGAAGTCGGGCAGGTCGAGTTCGTCGACCAGGTGCGCCATGCGCGCGCCGTGCTCGTGGCCGCGGTGGAACAGCACGACGGCGCCGCGGCGTGGGCCGCCGGTGGCGGGCCAGTGCCGGTAGAACAGCGATTCGCCGTCGTGCGTGTCGAAGTGCAGTTCCTGCGCGGTGCGGGACGAGGGGGTCATAGAGCTCCAGGAGAGGGGGCTTATTTTGCTATGAAAAAGATAGCTGACGACACCCGAAAAGCGGGCGTTGCGGGCATATTTCGCTCGATCGCCGGATCAGTGCCCCGCTTCGGCCAGTGCGCGGCGGATGCGGTTGGCGATGGTCCAGGCGACGAGCGCGGCCAGCAGCGGCATGAGCCACGCCGCCCATCCGGCCAATGGCCAGGCCAGCGCGACATACAAGCCCAACGCGCCGAAGACGAAGGCGCGGTCGCTCTTGCCCATCGGCCCGTCGTAGCGGCGCGAGGCGCCGACCGTGGGGCCCAGCGCGCCGGCGAATTCCGACAGGCCCGCCAGCACGATCACCGCGCCGACCCAGAAGCCGCTGAATGGCGCGACGAGCGCGAAGGGCGCGTACAGCGCCGCGTCGGAGATCACGTCCGTCAGTTCGTTGAGGAAGGCACCCAGCGCGCTCTTCTGGCCGTGCTCTCGTGCCAGCATGCCGTCGATGGCGTTCAGGGCCATGCGCAGGAACATCCACAGAGGAATCAGCGCGAAGGCCCAGCGGCCGGGCCGGCCGAAGAAGAGCCAGAGCCCCAGTGCCACCGACACCACGCAGGCCGCCACCGTCACCTGGTTGGCAGTCACGCCGGCCCGGGCAAGGCGCCCGACCAGCGGTCGCAGCAGGGCCTGAAAACGCGGCTTCAGTTCGTAGATGGACACAGGGGACGGCTCCTCGTTCTTGTCGTTCTTGGGTGGCGGCGGATTCTGCCAGTGCACCGTGGCGCGTGCGGGGCTCTTGTTTGTACCGGTATCGATCCTGCAGCTTGCGGGTATCGCCAGGCGGCACCTCGACGGCATCACTGCAGCCCGCGCGGCGGCGCATCTGCCCTAGACTCTCCCGATCCCGAGCCGCCCTGCCGCATGAGCATCCAGACCGACGACTTCGCCCCCGCGCCGCCGCGCGTGGTGTCCGCCGCCCCCGCCTCGCCCAACGAGGAGGCGATCGAGCGCGCGCTGCGGCCCAAGCTGCTCGACGAGTATGTCGGGCAGGCCAAGGTGCGCGAGCAGCTCGAGATCTTCATCGGTGCGGCCAAGAAGCGCGGCGAGCCGCTGGACCACGTGCTGCTCTTCGGCCCGCCCGGCCTGGGCAAGACCACGCTGTCGCACATCGTCGCTGCCGAGCTGGGCGTGAACCTGCGCCAGACCAGCGGCCCCGTGCTCGAAAAGCCCAAGGACCTGGCCGCACTGCTGACCAACCTCGAAGCGCACGACGTGCTCTTCATCGACGAGATCCACCGCCTCTCGCCCGTGGTCGAGGAAATCCTCTACCCCGCGCTGGAGGACTACCAGATCGACATCATGATCGGCGAGGGCCCGGCGGCGCGCAGCATCAAGCTCGACCTCCAACCCTTCACCCTGGTGGGTGCCACCACGCGCGCCGGCATGCTGACCAACCCGCTGCGCGACCGCTTCGGCATCGTGGCGCGGCTGGAGTTCTACACGGCCGAAGAGTTGACGCGCATCGTCACGCGCAGCGCCGGCCTGCTCAACGCGCCCATGGACGCCGAGGGGGCCTTCGAGATCGCGCGCCGCTCGCGCGGCACGCCGCGCATCGCCAACCGCCTGCTGCGCCGGGTGCGCGACTACGCCGACGTGAAGGGCACCGGCCGCATCACCCAGGACATCGCCCACAAGGCGCTCGCGATGCTCGACGTCGATCCGCAGGGCTTCGACCTCATGGACCGCAAGCTGCTCGAGGCCGTGATCCATCGCTTCGACGGCGGCCCGGTGGGCCTGGACAACGTCGCCGCCGCCATCGGCGAGGAGTCCGGCACCATCGAGGACGTGATCGAGCCCTACCTGATCCAGCAGGGCTACCTGCAGCGCACGCCGCGCGGGCGCATCGCCACGCTGGCGGCGTACCGGCACCTGGGGGTGGCGGCGCCGAGCGCCCGTGCCAACGACGCGGACTTGTTCGGCCCCTGAGGGCGCTGCGGCCGACAATGGCCGCATGCACACCCACGACCTCAGTCCCTGGCAGCACAGCCACCAGTTCGACACCGGCAACACCGCCGCGGAGCGCAGCACGCGGCTGGTGATGTGGATCACTGCCGTGGCGATGGTGGTGGAGATCGGCGCCGGCTGGTGGTTCAACTCGATGGCGCTTTTGGCCGACGGCTGGCACATGAGCTCGCACGCGGTGGCGATCGGCCTGAGCGCCTTCGCGTATGCGGCGGCAAGACGCTATGCGAGCGACCCGCGCTTCGCCTTCGGCACCTGGAAGATCGAGGTCCTGGGCGGGTTCGCGAGTGCGCTGTTCCTGCTGGGCGTGGCGTCGCTGATGGTGTTCGGCTCGCTGGAGCGGCTGTGGTCGCCTTCGCCGATCCACTACCGCGAGGCGGTCGTGATCGCGGTGCTCGGGCTGGTGGTCAACCTGGTCTGCGCACGGCTGTTGCATGCAGGTCATAGGCACGAGCACGCGCACGACCACCACCACGGCCACGGCCATTCGCATGGCGATGCGCACGACGACCACCATCACGACCTCAACCTGCGCTCGGCCTACCTGCACGTGGTGGCCGATGCGGCCACCTCGGTGCTGGCCATCGCCGCGCTACTGGGCGGCTGGTTCTTCGGCTGGGCCTGGCTCGACCCGGTGATGGGCTTGGTGGGCGCGGTGCTCGTGGCGCTGTGGGCCAAGGGCCTGCTCAAGGAAACCGGCAAGGTGCTGCTCGACCGCGAGATGGACCACCCGGTGACGCAAGAGATCCGTGAGGGCATCGAGACCGCGCTGGCCGACTCCGAGACCCGTGTGGCCGACCTGCACGTGTGGCGCGTGGGCCGCGCGGCCTATGCGTGCGCCGTGACGGTGGTCACGCATTCGCCCACCCTCACGGCCGAACAGGTGCGGGCCACTTTCGCGATGCACGAGGAGATCCGCCACAGCACGGTGGAAGTGCAGCGCTGCAATTGAGTCGGGGCGACGTGGCGTTGCGCCTGCGCCGCGTCATCCGCTTGTCATCCCCTGGACACGGACCGGTCACGCGCCGGGGGGATGCTGCGAGGCCATGCAACGCGACGATGCTTTCCTGCGCGCATGGCGCGACACCGCAGCCCGGGCCCTGGCGCCGGAGGACGACGAGTCCGGCCGTCCGCCGCAGCGCTACCGCACGCTGTGGATCTCCGACCTGCACCTGGGCACGCCCGGCTGCCAGGCGCGGGCGCTGCTGGACTTCCTCAAGCACACCGAGTGCGACACCCTCTTCCTGGTGGGCGACATCATCGACGGCTGGCAGCTCAAGCGGCACTGGTACTGGCCGCAGGCGCACAACGACGTGATCCAGAAGCTGCTGCGCAAGGCGCGCAAGGGAACGCGGGTGATCTTCATCCCGGGCAACCACGACGAGTTTGCGCGCAAGTACCTGCACCACAACTTCGGCGGCATCGACGTGGCCGAGGAGTGGATCCACGAGACGGCCGACGGGCGCAAGCTGTGGGTCATGCATGGCGACCTCTTCGACGGCGTGGTCCAGTGCGCCAAATGGCTGGCCTACGTGGGCGACTCGCTCTACGAATTCACGCTCAGGCTCAACCGGCACCTGAACAGCCTGCGTGCGCGCATGGGGCTGCCGTACTGGTCGCTGTCCAAGTACCTCAAAGGCAAAGTGAAACGGGCGGTGAGCTACGTCGGCGACTTCGAGCACGCCGTGGCACGTGAGGCCCACAAGCGTGGCGTGCAGGGCGTGGTCTGCGGCCACATCCACCATGCGGAGATGCGCGAGATCGACGGCATCCTCTACTGCAACGACGGCGACTGGGTCGAGAGCCTCACAGCGCTGGCCGAGCATGCCGACGGCACGCTGGAAATCCTCGACTGGTCGGCACAGATGCGAGCAGCTGCGCAGGGCGGCGTGCCGGCGGCGCCGGTCGTGGCCGCCCCGGCATGAATGGCCCGCTTCACGACGAAGCCGCCCGCACCGCGGGCGCAAGGCCCGCTGCCGATCAGAACGCGAAGTTGGCCGTCAGGCGGAAGGTGCGCGGTGCACCGGGCGTGTAGCGGTAGCCGCTCTTGTTGATGGCCGCCACGTAGTCCTTGTCCGCCAGGTTGTAGATGTTGAACTGCAGGTCGACGTTCTTGTTGATGCGGTAGGCCGCCATGGCGTCGAAGACCCAGTACGAATCCACGTACGCCGGCGTGCCCACCGCGCCGTCGGTGCCGCGGTTGAGCTTGCCGTTGTAGCGGGCACCGAAGCCCACGGTCAGCCCGACCGGCAACTGGTAGGTGGTCCAGGCGGTGAAGGCGTTCTTGGGCGTGTAGGCCAGTGCCGAGCTGCCATCGGCCAGCACCGAGGGGCCGCTCAGCACCTTGGTGTCCTGGTGCGTGAAGCCGGCGCTCACGCCCCAGCGTTCGGTGATGGCGCCCGCCGCGCCGAGCTCGATGCCCTGCACGCGCTTCTTGCCGGTCTGGTAGTAGTTGCCGCTCACGGCGTCCTGCACCACCTCGTTGCTCACGTCGGTGCGGAAGAGGGCGGCCGTCAGTGCCAGCTTCTTGTTCAGCACGTCCCACTTCGTGCCCAGTTCCCAGGTCTTGGTCTTCTGCGGATTGAAGTCGGTGCGGTTGGCGTTGTTGCCCGAGCCGCCGGCGGCCAGGGTGAAGTTGCTGCCGCCCGGCGGTTGCGCGGCGGTGCCATAGGCCAGGTACACGCTGCTGTAGTCGGTGGGCTTGTAGACCACGCCGAGCTTGCCGGTCCACAGGCTGCCCGAAGTGCCATAGCTGCCCGGCACCAGAGTGCCCACCGGCAGGGTCGGGTTGGTGGTGGCGGTCGACAGCGTGGTGGCGTGATAGTCGGTGTCGTAGTGGTCGTAGCGCAGGCCGCCGGTCAGCGACCATTGTTCGTTGAACTTCAGCGTGTCGAACACATAGGCGCCGACCGTGGTGGTGCGGCCCTCGCTGTCGGCGCCGCTGCGCACGCGGTTGTATCCGACCACGTAGGGGTTCGGCGCATACAGGTTGGCTGCCGGCCACATGCCGTTGTTGAGCGGGCGGCCGTTGAACGTCGCGCTCTGGCTGAAGTAGCCGAGGTTGTTCTGCTCCTCCCGCGTCAGTTCCACGCCGGCGTTGAGCGTGTGGCCCACGCTGCCGGTGTTGAACTTGGCGCTGAGGTTCGTCTGGTTGGTGAGGATCGTGTTGTCCTGCGTCTTGTTGGTCGGCAGGTTGCGGGTGATCGTCCAGGCCAGCGGGTTGGCCACCGTGGTCGTGCCGGGCACGAAGGTGTTGATGAAGCCCGAGGTGGCGGCCGGCAGTCCGCCGCGGTAGGTGTTGCTGGTGCCCACGCGGGTCGAGCTCAGGCCCGCGCCCATGAAGGCGGTCAGCATGTAGTCCTGCTCGGTCTTGCCGTAGCGGAAGGTGTTGCGCAAGGTCATGTCGGGCGTGATGTCGTGCTCGACCCGCGCCGTGAACATGTTCTGCGTGATGTTCTCGAAGTCCGAGCTCGTGCCGTAGAAGTTGCTCGAGTTCACGCGCGGCGCGAAGTCCAGGTAGCCGCGGCGCAGGATGCCGGCGTTGATGGTCTTCGGGTCCGGGTTCGAATAGCCCGGCAGCCCGATGGTCGGCACGCCGCCGTCGGGGATGTTGTTCTGCTTGACATGGACGAAGTCGAAGAAGAAGCGCGTCGGGCTGTTCAGGCCGAAGGCGAAGGAAGGCGCGATGCCCCAGCGCTTGTTCTTGACCACGTCGCGGCCCGAGACGTCGGCGTCTTCGGCCACGGCATTCAGGCGGAAGGCTGCGCCGATGCCGTTGGGCCCGCTCAGCGCCTTGTTCCAGTCGATCGACGCGCGCTTGAAGCTGTCGCTGCCGGCACCGACCGAGCCGAAGAAGCTGTCCGACAGGCTCGGCTTCTTGGTGATGAGGTTGATGTAGCCCGTGGGCGAGGTGCGGCCGGTGTCGCTGCCTGCCGGGCCCTTCACCACCTCGACCTGCTCGATGTTGAAGGTGTCGCGGGCGATCGAGCCGGTGTCGCGGATGCCGTCGACGAAGATGCTGCTCGACGAGTCGAAGCCGCGCATGTAGACCGCGTCGCCGGTGCTGGTGTTGCCGTTCTCGCCCAGGTAGAAGGCACCGGCGCCGGGCGTGTTGCGCAGTGCCTCGGTCAGCGTGGTCGCGCCCTGTTCCCGCAGCACCTGTTCACGGATCACCTGCACGGTCTGCGGGGTGTCGACCAGCGGTGCGGTGAACTTCGGGTTGGCCGAGGTCTCGGCCTTGTAGTCGGCGGCGGGCGCCGAGTCCTGCACCTGCACCGAGGGCAGCGTGCCCGGGGCAGTCTGCGCCAGGGTCGGCAGCGACAGGGCCATCAGCGTGGCGGCCGCGGTGAGCGGGGGAACGGCGCGCGCGACGGCGTGCTTGCGGGTCTTGATGTAAGCCATGGAAATCCCTCCTCCTTGAGGGCATCGGTCGAGGACCTGACATGGCTTGCTCGGGGATCCCCGCGGATCACGTGGCGCGACGGGGGAGGGGGCTGGCTGGTCAGCGGATAGTCGAAATGCAGCGTCACCGCAAGGTGAACGAGACAAATGATAATCACTCTTACTAACTTTGTGGGCCCCGTCCTGCATTCGAGGGGCCGGACGTGTCGCACTCCCGCCACGCAGGGGCGCGACAGCCGGGCGCCTGGCGCCCCACGCCAGCGAGCGTTCAGGGGCCTGCCAGACGGCGGCGTTTCTTGATCGTCACCACGACCGGGGCGGCAGGGGCGGCGGGGGCGGACTGCGGAGCGAGTGCCGTGCCGTGCTGGCTGCGCATCGCGTGGCGCACGCGGCTGGCATTCAGCACCTCGACGACGTCGCCGTTCACCTGCGCATAGCGGCCATCGGAAAGCAGGGCCAGGGCGCCAATCTGCATGCCGCGTTGCACGGTGCCGAGCATCGTCGCGTCGGGGCGAGCTTGCGCAAAGGCGGCCCAGCGGGGGCCGATGTGGATTCGAAAGGCAGTGGTGCTCATGCTCGTTCGGGTGGTTCTCCATGGCTCGTCGTCGAAGGCGGGGCGCCAAAGAGAAAAGCCCGCTACCGATTCGATAGCAGGCTTTCAAATGACCACGAGGGTCTTGACTGGTGGCGCTTCACGCCCCACAAACATGATGTGGAACCCGCATGAATCGGGTATTTTGGGCGCGTGCGCATCGGAGTTACTGCTCCAGTTACTGTACCTGAAACGTCGCAATGCCTCGCAACCTCATCACTTCCGACCTCACTCTACGTTCCATCAAGCTAGGCGACAGCCGCCGGCGGATCTCCGACGGAGACGGCTTGTACATCCTGCTCTTCGTGAAGGGCGGCGCGCACGGCTGGCGCTTTGATTACACCTTCGCCGGCCGGCGAAAGACGCTTTCGCTGGGCACATACCCCACGGTTGGCCTCGCCTTGGCCCGCAGCAAGGCCCAGGACGCGCGCAAGCTGGTGGCTGAGGGGTTCGACCCCAGCGCGCAGCGTAAAGCGCTCCGCGCCAGCCATGAGGCGGCGCGCGAGGCTGATGCACTGCGCGCCGCCGGCCAGCCGGCTCCGGACACCTTCGAGCATGTCGCCCGGGAGTGGTTCGCGCTGCGCAAAGCCGAATGGGCCGAGACGTACGCATCGAAGGTCATCGCCCGGCTGGAGGCGAGCGTCTTTCCACACATCGGGGCCCGGCCAGTGGCCGAGGTTGCCGCCCCGGAGCTGGTGGCCATCCTGCGCCGGATCGAGGAGCGCGGCCTTATCGAGACGGCGCACCGCGTGCACGTGAGCATCGGCCAGGTGTTCCGCTATGCGATCGCCACCGGCCGGGCGCTGAGCAACCCCGCGCGTGACCTGAAGGACGTGCTGAAAAAAGCCGTGGTGAGCCATTTCCCGGCAATCACCGACCCTAAGCGCTTCGGCGAGCTGCTGCGTGCGTCCGATGGCTACCGCGGCACGCCGGTGGTCCGCACGGCGCTGCGCCTGGCACCGCTGGTGTTCGTGCGGCCTGGTGAGCTGCGCAAGGCGCGTTGGGAGGAGTTCGACCTCGATGCGCGGCTGTGGACCATTCCGGCGGCGCGCATGAAGCGCAAGCGCGAAGGGAAGCTCAATGGTGAGCCGCACCTAGTGCCGCTGTCCACGCAGGCCGTGGCCGTGCTGCGCGAACTGCATCCGCTCACGGGCGCCTCGCCCTACGTCTTCCGCGGCGAGCGGCACCACGATCGGCCGATGAGCGATGCAGCGGTGAATGCGGCGCTGCGCGCGATGGGCTTCGGATCGGATGAGGTCGTCGGCCACGGCTTCCGGGCCTCGGCGCGCACGATCATGGTCGAGCACCTGGACGTCGACGCGGATGTGGTGGAGGCCCAGCTCGCCCACGCTGTGAAGGACGCGCTTGGGCGAGCCTACAACCGCACAGAGTTTCGCGTGAAACGCGCGCGGATGATGCAGCAGTGGGCGGACTATCTCGATGGGCTGAAGAACGAGGGCGCTCGGGTTTCTCCCAACTAATTGGGACACAAAAAGTCATCTCACACCCCAACTTTTTGGGATACATTAAATCGCATGACGAAGGCTGAAAAAGAGGCTCGGGCACGGATGGGGCGTCCTCCCCTTCCCGAAGATCAGCGGGCGCAGAGCGGCACTATCCGTCTGACGCCCGCACGGTGGGAAAAGCTGCGCCGGCTTGGATCTGCGTGGCTTGGCCGTGCTATCGATCGAGCAAAGGAGCCTGAGCCTAAGGAATGACCGCGCGGCCTGCCGCGGAAACGCAGGCCAAAAAGCGAACGGCCACGGGAGTGGAGTCCCGCAGCCGTTCTAACCACAACGTGCAAACCGTGGAAGGGACCGCACATCATGGCTACAGCGACTGTAAAGCAGTCGGGCGCGTCGATGCGCCCACGATCCGCAACTTTTCGGCCTTTCGACTGGAGAAAGTCTCATTTGGTCGATGAGCCAGCCGGGCCGTACTCCCCCATCCCCGACCTCGACTCGATCCTCTTTTCCGGGAGTTCGCTCGCCCTGGAGAGAAAGCATGCGGTCGACCTGTCCCAGGTCGGCGAAGCACGCGACTGCGTCTACCAGGCCGCGGACGCGCATGGGCAGACGTGGTATGTGCGGCGCGGCGGCTTCGGCCTGCTGGCGTTCCGCGAGCGCACCGCATCTGAGTTGGTCGAACAGCGCGACCTTCAGGCAGAGATGCGGGGCAGCTTCATCCCTCAGTACCGTCTCGGCCTCGCTTGGCTCATCACGATGGAGATATCTCGCATGGTCGGGGACCTGAAACCCGAGAGGGTGTGCCCGCGGGCCGACCGGCGCCGGTTCAAGACCCGCGTGCGCGCTCTCCTAATCCTGCAGATGGACTTGCTGGAGGGGATGGTGAAGGCGAGCGCTGCGCGAGAGCGGATGCGGGCTCTTGGGCTTTGAGTGCCCGTGCACGCCGCCGAAGGCAGACGCGCAAAGGTGATGGCCGACAAGGTGAACGACTCTGCCTTCGCCTTAATGCGCCGCTGCTGAGACGCATCGCCAGCAGCGCGCTCCCATTCGATTGGTGACTTATCCACATTGCATTCGCGCACGCGCTAGGAATGTGAATTTCTAGACTTTCTGTCGCGTTGATACATAGGGGTCATATATGGACGTGAAACACGAGTACTCGCCGATGATGATTCGGCTGCCGGCTGATCTGAAGGAGTGGCTGCGAGCGCAGGCGCGGGCGAACTATCGAACGATGAACGCAGAGCTGGTGAAGCGGCTCCGCGACTCCAGCGCCCGGGGCGGCGAGGTGCCGACGCCACAAGGTGGCAAGCATGACAGCTCCGGCGCCTAACGCGCGGCAGTTCCTGCGGCTGGCCGATGTCGAGCGGCTCACCTCGATGCGCAAGACCAAGATCTACGGCTTGACGGCAGCGGGGAAGTTTCCTGCGTCGATCAAGCTCGGCGCGCGCACGGCGGTATGGCTTTCTGACGAGGTGGCGGCCTGGATGGAGCAGGTTGTGCAGGCTCAGCGCGAGCCGGCTCGGGGGTGTGCCGATGGCGGGTGAGTGGATCAAGACTCCTCCCGACCTAGCCACCGATCCGGCGGTCCATCACATCGCGGCATCCACTGGAGAGAGTCGCGTTACCACCATGGGTCGGCTTTATGCCGTGTGGTCGTGGGCAGCCAAACATTCCACAGATGGTCGTGTAGACGGGCCATCGTCTCGGGTTGTAGACGATGTAGCGGGTCTGCCGGGGTTCGCCTATGCAATGTTGGCCGTCGATTGGCTACTGTTCGAGTCGAGTGATGAGAGCCCGGGCTGGTCTTCGGTGATGCTGCTGTGGCCGTCACGCAATGTCACGCAGATTCGCGCGGCTTCAGCGTCGGTCACTTACCCGGCCCATACAGGTGGCGGTCATGGCTGAAATGCACTGGTTCCGCTGGCATCACGGGACGGTCGACGATCCGAAGATGAGCTTGATTGCGCAGCGCGCTGGCGCGTCTTTGGCTGAGGTGCTGGCGGTGTGGGCGTGGCTCTTGGAGTCGGCAAGCAGGGCCGAGGATCGTGGGTGTCCAGGTCTGCCGGACTTTGACGTTTTGGAGCATCGTCTGGGACTGAGCCAGGGCATGGGGAATGCCATCTATTCCCGAATGGTAGAGCGAGGGTTGGTCGCTGCTGAAACTGGGCGCTTGGCGGCTTGGTCCAGGCGGCAGCCCAAGCGGGAGGACGATGGCGCCGTAGAGCGAAAACGGCGGCAGCGGGAACGTGAGGGGGCTGCGTCCAACGCAACCGCCGCAACGCCAAAGCGGACCCGCAATGTTCCTGCTGGTCACGGTGTGTCACGCGAAGTCCCGACAGAGGAGAGGAGAGGAGAAAAGAATATCTCTCCCCCAACCCCCTCTTCCGAGGGGGAGAGAGCGACGAATGACGCAATTCATCCGGATGCGGAGAAAGCAGCGAGCGCCATGCGTGCAGCCGGCGCGGCAGACATTGAGGCGTCACGGCCCGAATTGAGCGCGTGGCTTCACAAGGGCGTGACGGTCGAGCAACTAGCTGACGCAGCGCGGAACGCTGTGGCGCGCGGGGCCCACAGTCCGGGCGCCTATGCGTTTAAGGTGGTCGCCGATCGCTTGGCGTCGGCTGCCAGCGTGGCGAACGGCGCATCGCTGCCCGCAGTCGCATGGGACTCCAGCCGCAGCAGCATCGAGGCCAAAGGTGAGGCGTTGGGCTTAGGGCGGTGGGATCGGGATGCCTTCGATGTCGGTAGCGGTGAGCCATTCGCGGCTTACCACGCTCGCGTGCGCGCGGCTGTCGATGCATGTGGGGCCGCAGCATGACGCGCCTCACCAATCGCCTCCGGGTGGCCATCGCCACGGCATGCGCCGTTCGTGGCGACAGCGATGCCTACATGGCTGAATCGCTGGAGGGCGGCGCCGAGCTGCTCTACTCGCAGCAGGTCGATCTCGCCGAGCACTTCGAACGCGAGGCGCGGCTGCGGGCGAGCGTCAACCTGGCCGCGACGGCGAGCGGGTCCTTCCGAGCAGGCTCCAGTACGGGTAATTCGCGCCGCACCCTCCGACTGTTCACCGGACCTCCTAGGGGGGTTAAGTGAAGATTGTGGGTGTTAGCGGCGCCTCTCTGATGCGCTGCGGCGTTCCGCGCCTTGCTTGCACGCGGGCGTGCATCGGTTGTCCTCGCGGGCCCCGGTGGGAGCTTTTCAAACCGAGCGAAACAGCTGCAACGCGCGTTGTGGCCACCAACCCGAGACCTTTAGGCAGCTCAGCAGCATCGAAGCGGGTCCGCTCTCGCCGTGCTAGGACGCGCCTGAGTCGCGCCGCGCGCCTCGCACTTTCTACGAGGCGGTGGAGCCGCCAGCTCTGAGTTCGGATTGCTGGTGCGGGCTCTGGTAGATGGGAATGCGTGCCTTGCAGCAGCCTGTCCGGCGGGGCCCCGGGTTTACCCCTGAGCGAAATGGACGTCAGCGAATTACATTCGACTCGTGCGTCACGAAAAAGTACATCATAGTCAAAACGCCGTTCCGAGCCCGGATGCGGAGTTGGTCGTCGCCGGCCTGACGGTGCGCTTCGGCGGTATCACCGCGCTCGACGACGTGTCATTCAGCGTTCCCCGCGGGGCGATTTGCGGGCTTATCGGCCCCAACGGCGCCGGTAAGACAACCTGCTTCAACTGCATCAGCGGCGTGTATGCGTCCAGCGCGGGCTCGGTCGATCTTGGCGGCATCCGGCTCACCGGCAAGCCCCGGCATGCCATTGCGCGGGCAGGGGTCGGGCGAACCTTCCAGAACCTCGCGCTCTTTCCCTCTCTGTCCGTGCGCGACAACGTGCTGGTGGGCGCGCATGGCCTCGGGCGCGGTGGATTTCTTGCCAGCATGCTGGCGACGCCCGACGTACGCCGCTCGGAGAGCGAGCTGTCCGGCCGGGTCAACGGGTTGCTGAAACGTTACGACCTCGATGGCGTCCAGCATTCGAAGGTGAACGAGTTGCCCTTTGCAACGCAGAAAAGGGTCGAGCTGGCGCGGGCGCTAGCCGGTGCGCCGAGGCTGCTGATCCTCGATGAACCGGCGGGGGGGCTGAACCATGAGGAGGTCGATGCGCTGGCAGACCAAATTCGCAGGCTGCGCGACGAGGACGGCATCACGGTGCTGCTGGTGGAGCACCACATGAACCTCGTGATGCGTGTGTCCGACAAGGTGGTGGTCCTGAACTTCGGCAAGAAGATTGCCGACGGCCCGCCGAGAGAAGTGCGCGCCAATCCTGCGGTTGTCAGCGCCTACCTGGGAGGTGGCGAGTGAACCCACTCCTTGAGATCCGCGGCCTGCGCGCGTGGTACGGGGCGGTGCAGGTGCTGTATGACATCGGCTTCATCGTGCCCGAGGGTGGTGTGACGGCCCTCATTGGCGCCAATGGCGCGGGCAAGACTTCCACGCTGCGCTCGATCTGCAACGTCATGGTCCGGCGTGAAGGGGTAATCCAATTTGCCGGACGCTCGATCGCAGGCCTGCGCGCGCACGAGGTGATCCGAGCTGGCATCGCCCACGTGCCCGACGGCCGCGGTACTTTCGGGTCGTTGTCGGTCACCCAGAACCTCGAGCTCGGTGGCCATACGCTGCCGCGCGGAGGCGCGATGGCACAGGAGATGGAGCGGGTCCTGTCGCTGTTTCCCAAACTGAAGGAGCGCCGTCATCAGCAGGCCGGCACACTCTCAGGGGGTGAGCAGCAGATGCTGGCGATCGGGCGGGCGCTGATGTCACGACCCCGGCTCCTGCTGCTCGACGAGCCTTCGTTCGGCTTGGCGCCGCTCATCGTCAAGGGCATCTTCGAGACCCTGCGCGAGATCTGCGCCCGCAACGGCGTCAGCGTCCTGCTGGTCGAGCAGAACGTCAATCTCGCGCTGTCGCTCGCGGATCATGCCTGCCTGATCGAGTCAGGCCGGACCGTGAAAGATTGCAGCGCGGAGGAGATGCGACAGGACGAGACCGTCAAGCGCGTCTACCTGGGAATCTGAGAGGGCCGAGTGCGACACCCATGAACAGCTTCATCCACCAAGTCATGTCGGGCCTGGCCGTCGGAGGCGTCTACGCGAGCCTTGCGCTGGCCCTCGTGATGATCCATCAGACCACGAACCTCGTGAACTTTGCTCAGGCGGAGATGGCGATGGCCTCCGCCTTCCTCGCCTGGATCCTCATCGGAAATGGGCTGCCGTACTGGCTGGCTTTTGTCGTGACCCTTGGCATCTCGTTCGCCGTCGGGTTCATGGTGGAGCGGTTCATGATGCGCCGCTTTCGCGAAGCGGCGCTTCATTCGGTGCTGATCGTCATGATCGGCCTGATGATGCTGATCAACGGCGGCGCCGGCGTCATCTTCGGGTACGAAGTCCAAACATTCGCGACGCCCTTCGACGGGCTGGGAAAGTTCGCCTTCGGCTACGTCTCGTCGCACGAGGGGGGGATCGCCGTCGTGACCCTCATCGTCATGGCACTGGTGTTCGCATTCTTCCGCTTCACCCGCCTCGGCTTGGCGATGCAGGGCGCCGCCGTCAATCCGCTTTCCGCCAGCTTCGTCGGCATCAACGTCAGCGTGATGCTCAGTCTGGGCTGGGGGCTTGCCGCCATGATCGGCGCGGTCTCGGGGATCCTCAGCGCGCCGATCGTCTACCTTGATCCAAACATGATGTTGAACGTGATGATCTACGCCTTCGCGGGTGCTTTGCTCGGTGGCATCTCGAGCGCGTACGGCGCCGTCGTCGGTGGCCTGCTGATCGGCGTTGCCGAAAATCTGGCCGGCGCCTATCTGGTCGGGACGGACATGAAGCTGGTCTTCGTGCTCGCCGTCATCATCGGCGTGCTCCTGCTCAAGCCCCAAGGCCTGTTCGGCCGCCGCGTGGTGGTGAGGGTCTGATGCGGTCCGCCGGTATCGCCCCCCTCGCCGCAACCGCGATGTCGTTCGACCGTCATGCGCTGCCGCTGGTGGTGTTCGCTTGCAGCCTTGCTGCCACTTTCGCGCTGCAGGGTTACTTGCTGCTGCAGGCGACGAACATCGTTGCACTGTCCATCGCAATATTGGGGCTCAACCTGCTGGCCGGGTACAACGGCCAAATCTCGCTGGGGCAGGGCGCCTTCGTCGCGATGGGCGGCTACACCGCGGCCATCCTTCTCAACCGACTCGATCTGCCCTTCTGGCTGGCCGTGCCCGCATCGGGCGTCACGAGCATGCTCCTCGGGTTGTTGATCGCGATTCCGGCGGTCCGCCTCGAGCTGCTCTACCTCGCGCTGGCCACGTTCTCCCTCGCGGTGGCGCTGCCACAGATCATCAAGAACAAGTTCGTCGCCATGCTGACGGGCGGCGTCGAAGGGCTGACGATCAAGCGGCCCGCGCCTTGGAGCGCCCTGGGTTTGAATCTCGACCAGACCTTGTACTTGTATGCCGTGTTGGTGGCTGCCCTGATGTTCTGGTTGGTGAGCAATCTGGTTCGTAGCCGCGTCGGACGGGCGCTGGAAGCCATCAAGGATCAGCCGGTCGCGGCGGAGACGATGGCGATCAGCACGACCTTCTACAAGCGCGCCACCTTTTGCGTGAGCGCCTTCCTCACCGGCATCGCCGGCGGGCTGGGCGCGCTCACAACGGGTTTCGTGTCGGCGGACAGCTACAACATCTTCACGTCGATCACCCTGCTGGTGGGCGCCGTCGTCGGTGGCTTTCGCAGCATCTTCGGCGCGATTTTCGGAGCGGCGTTCATCGTGCTGGTTCCCCTGTACGCGGAAAACGTTGCGCAGGGAGCGGCGTGGGCCGTTTTCGGCGCCGCCACGATCCTCATAATGTGGGTGATGCCGGAGGGCTTCGCCGGTCTGTGCCGGACATTGGGGGCGCGACTGCGGCGGCCATCGTTGCCGTTGCGTGCGCCCGCTGCGTCGGAGGCTCGCTCGTGAGCGCCAACGTGATCCAGACCGAGCTCGTGGATGGCGTGCTCACGTTGCGACTGAACCGGCCGGAGAAGCGCAATGCAATGTCGAGGGTGATGTATGCGTCGCTGGCCGACCACCTCGAAGCCGCCCGGTCCGACGACGCGATCCGCGTCGTGCTGCTGGCGGGATCGCAAGAGTGCTTCACGAGCGGCGGCGACCTGAAGGACGGCCCGATAGAGGGTCTGGACGGCCCGCTCGGCAGGTTCATGCGCGGCTTGGCCTTGTTCCCGAAGCCTGTTGTGGCGGCGCCATGCGGTCTGGCCGTCGGCATCGGCGTGACGCTGCTACTCCATTGCGACCTGGTCTACGCAGGCGAGCAGACCACGTTCCGGCTGCCCTTCGTCGCCCTCGGCGTCTGTCCCGAGTTCGCCTCATCATTCTTGCTTCCTCGCCTGGCTGGGCACCTGCGGGCTAGCGAATTGCTGCTGACCGGCGAGGCGTTCGATGCGACGGCCGCACGCGAGGCCGGCTTGGTGAACGAGACGCTGCCGAACGACCAGCTCGAGGAATACGCTCGTGCCCGGGCGGCTTACGTGGCCTCCCAGCCGCCGCGGTCGGTTCGCACGACCAAGCAGCTGCTCAAAAGGGCCCGGTCGCCCGGAATCTTGGACGCGATCGAGGTCGAGATGGAGCATCTGCTTCGCCTGCAGCAGGGGGCGGAGGCACGCGAGGCGCTCGCCGCTTTTCAGGAACGGCGGCGCCCGAATTTCGCCGACTTCCGCTAACCGGGCCGCGCCCCTTAAATACTCCGGACCCCTCTATGCGCATCGCCGATTACCTCGACACTACCGCGTCACGCTCGCCGGCCCTTGAAGCCCTCGTTTTCGGCGATGTACGCATGAGCTATGCGCAGGTGCAGGCCTACGCCCACGCCATCGCGCATGCCCTGCGGCGTACGCCAGGCCTGCAAGTCGGGTCGCACGTCGGCATCTTCAGCCCGAACGATCACAGGGTGCAGCTGGTGCAGCTGGGTATCAACCGGGCCGACATGGCATGGGCGCCATTGCACGACCGCAACGCGGTCGCCACAAACGCGCAGCTGGCGGATTACCTCGATTGCGAGGCAATGTTCTTTCACAGCGTCCACGAGGCTGCAGTCGCGCAGCTCAAGACCGGCTTGCCGCGCGTGCGGGCATGGGTTTGCCTTGACGCGAACTCAAGCCATGGGCCGTCTCTCGAGGCCTGGCTGGAAGGTGCTTGGCAGCCGTTCGGCTTCGAAGTGCCCGATCTCGAGCGACGGGCGGGCCTGTACCCCACGGGGGGAACCACCGGCGTCTCCAAGGGCGTTATCCATTCGCTGCGCAGTCTGGCGTTCATCACCATGACCCTGATCGATGCCTGGGCGCTGGGGCGGGGGACACGCCTGCTGACTGTGGCACCACTCTCGCACGCAGCAGGGACCCTGGCGATGTCGATCATCCCAAACGGCGGCGTGAACGTTATTCATTCGGGATTCGATGCTCAAGCCGTGCTCGAGACCATCGCGGCCGAGCGCATCACGCATCTGTTCCTGCCGCCTACGGCGCTCTATGCGCTCATGGCCCACCCGGCCGCCTCGGGCACGGATTTCACGTCCCTGCGCAGCATGGTGATCGGCGCGGCGCCGGTCGCGCCGGCGAAGTTCCTCCAGGCGATTGCCCTGTTCGGCCCCGTGATGTACGAGGTGTATGCGCAGACCGAGACCGGGATGCCGGTGCTGAGCAAGACGCCGGCGGATTACCTGCGCCCCGACGGCACCGTCGACGAAGACGTGGTCAGGAGCGCTGGCCGGGCCGGACCCTTCATGCGGGTTGAAATCGTAGACGAGGAAGGCCAGCCCGTCCCCACGGGACAGCGTGGCGAGATCGCCACCCGCAGTTCGATGCTGATGAGCGGCTACTACAAGCTGGAGAACGAGACGTCGGCGGTCCGGCGCAACGGCTTTCACCTCACCGGCGACATTGGCGTGATGGACGCGCGGGGCTACGTGACCGTCGTCGACCGCAAGAAGGACATGATCGTCACCGGCGGCTTCAACGTCTACCCCGCAGAGGTCGAATCCGCCCTCTACGCGCACGAGGACATCGTTGATTGCATCGTGATAGGCATTCCCGACGAGAAGTGGGGCGAAGCTGTCCACGCCCTCGTGCAGTTGAAGCCGGGGCGCACCCGCGGGCCTGAGGAGTTCGTCGAGTTCTGCAAGGAGCGCATCGGCAGCCTCAAATCGCCCAAGGTCGTCGAGATCGTCGCGGCGCTGCCCCGCAGCCCGGTCGGCAAGCTGCTGAGGCGCGAGGCGCGGGCCAGGTACTGGGAAGGCCACTGGCGGTCGGTCTGACGCCGGTCAAGGCCCGCACTGGCACCAAGCGAACCAGGAGACGACCATGCGATGGAGCAAGCGGAAATTCATGCTGGGCGCGGGTGCCAGCCTAGCGCTTCCGGCGCTGGCGCAAGGTCCTGGCGATGAGATCCGGATCGGTTGCACCAACCCGCTCAGCGGGCCCGCGGCGGCGTATGGCGCGGCAGGGATGGCCATGGAGGCTCACTTCGCCATGGTCAACGAGGCAGGCGGAATTCACGGCCGGCGCATCAGGCTGCTCGTAGCCGACGACGGATTCAGCCCGCCGCGGACCTTGGAGCAAACCCGCCGCCTTGTCGAAGGTGAGAAGGTGATGTTCATGCTCGGACAGGTGGGCACGAACACAGCTTTGGCTGCGCGCCAGTACCTCAACGAGGCCAAGGTGCCGCAGCTCTTCATCGCTTCGGGCGCGCCGACCTGGCTCGACGACATCGATAAATACCCATGGAGCCTGGCGCTCCAACCCTCTTACGTCGACGAAGGCCTGGAAATCGCAGCCCACATCCTGGCGACGCGGCCGACCGCGAAAGTAGGCGCGCTGTTTCAGAACGACGATGCGGGCCGTGGCTTCATGCGCGGGCTCCGCGAGGGCTTGGCCAGGCGGCCCGGCGTGCTCGTCAAGGAGCAGACCACGGAGGCGACCGAACCTACCGTCGATTCGCAAGTCATCGCGTTGAATTCTGCCGGCGCGGATACCGTCGTCATCTTCATGTTGCCCCGGTCCACCTCTCAGGCGATCCGTCGCGTGAACGACCTGCAGTGGGCCGCGCAGATCTACCTGTCGAGTGCCAGCACATCGATCGCACAGGCATTGTTGCCCGCGGGGCCTTTGGAAAGATCGAAGGGGATCCTCAGCGTCGGCTATATGAAGGATCCGACGGACCCTGGATGGGCGGGCGATGAAGGCGTGCGCTCCACGATCGCCACGATACGGAAGTACAGGCCCAGAACGGTCATCGAATTCTCTGCCGCCGTGGGCGTCACGATGGCGCAACTGGGAACCGAAGTGCTGCGCCTGTGCGGCAAGGACCCCAGCCGGGACAACATCCTCGCGCAGACGATGCGCCTGGACATCGCCACGCCCATGCTGCTGCCCGGTCTGCGCGTGAAGACCGCGCCGACGCATCGGGCCGTGCTGGACAAGGTCCGCCTCCAAGTGTTCGACGGCGCCAGCTGGAAGCTCATGTGACCTGCCGGTGTCGTCGGTGTGAAGCTCCCTCTCATGAACAGGAAACGCCCGTGAAAATCACCAAGAGACAGTTCATCCTCGGCGTTGGCGCCACCCTCGCCCAACCCGCCCTGGTCCGCGCGCAGGCCGGCGAGGACATCCGCATCGGAGCGACCGTGCCCCTGAGCGGGCCCGCCGCCGCCTATGGCGCCGCCGGGCTCGCAATGGACGCCTACTTTTCGATGATCAACGAGCAGGGCGGCATCAACGGCCGCAAGATCAAGCTGCTTCTCGCCGACGACGGCTTCACCCCTAACCGCACGCTCGAGCAGACTCGCCGGCTGGTGGAGGGCGAAAAAGTGCTGTTCATGCTCGGTCAGGTCGGCACGAGCACGTCGCTCGCGGCGCGGCAGTATTTGAACGATGCGAAAGTTCCGCAGCTGTTCGTATCGTCCGGGGCGCCGACATGGCTGGACGACATCCAGAAATACCCTTGGAGCCTTTCCGTCCAGCCGACCTACGTTGCCGAGGGACGGCGCGTCGCGGAACACATTCTGGCCACTCGCCCTAATGCGAAAGTCGGCGCGCTTTACCTCAACGACGACGCCGGCAAGGGCTTCGTGCGCGGCGTGCGCGAGGTGCTCGCGCAGCGCCCAGGTATGCTCGTCAAGGAACAGACGACCGAGAACTCCGAGCCGACGGTCGACTCGCAGGTCATCGCGCTGCAGGCCAGCGGCGCGGACACGATGGTCTGCTTCGCCATCCCCCGCTCGACGTCACAGGCCATCCGGCGGGCGTCCGAGATGCAATGGAACCCGCAGATCTATCTGTCTACCGTGGGCACCTCGATACAGCAAGCGCTCGTGCCCGCAGGGCTCGAGCGCTCCAAGGGCGTAATCGCAGCGGCTTACATGAAAGACCCCACTGATTCCGAATGGGCCAACGATGCTGCCGTGCAGGCCGTCATTGCGAACATCAAGAAGTACCAGCCGAAGGCGTCACTCGATGCTTCGATGAGCGTCGGCACCACCTGTGCGCACTTGGCGACGCAGGTCCTGCGACAGTGTGGCCGTGAAATCACGCGGGACAACGTGCTCGCGCAGACCATGGCGCTCGACCTAGCACCCGCAATGCTGGTGCCGGGTCTTCGCGTCAAGACTTCGCCCAATCAGCGCGCCGTCGTCAGCAGTGTTCGACTGCAGCAGTTCGACGGCACGAACTGGAAGCTGATGAAGGCCTGAGCGATGACAACACCTCTGATCCTCCAGGAAGGCCCACCAGCCTTCGTCGATTACACGCGGGAGTCGCTGGACCGAGCTTCCCGGGCCGTCGGCGGCGACGAGCCCGTGCACATGGTGAACTTGCTGCGCTTCCATCGCGAGGCGATCTACGAGGCTCCAGGTGACGGTCGGGAACCGTGCTCGGGCCGCGAGGCCTATTTCCATCGCTATGCCCCCGCGTTCGGGAAGATCGCCAAAGGCGCGGACTACGGCCTCGTGTGGCGCGGCGAGGCGAGGAGCTTGGTCGTAGGGCCACCGTCCGAGCGATGGGACGAGATTGTGATCGTGCGGTACGCCAGTTTCTCGTTGCTGCGCAGGATCATGGACGACCCGGACTATGCACTCGAGGCCGATCCGCACCGGAGGGCGGCGGTCGCCGACTGGCGCTTTATCCTGACCACGCAAGCGGCCCCGAGCCGGTGAGCGAAAGTGCCTTGCGCCGTGGGGACGTCGCGTCGCCGCGTCATCGCTCGGCCTGGATTGCGGCGGGTCCTGTGGACGGCCCGCTGATGATCTTCGTGCACCGGTTGGCCCGAGCTGAGCATCGTCTGGCGGGAACAGATCCAGTACTTCGCCGAACGGGGCTGGCATTGCGTGGCGCCGGACATGCGCGGCTATGGCGGGTCGAGCTGCCCTGACAGGACGGCGGACTATTCGCTTCGTGAGCTGGTCGGCGACATGGTGGAACTTAATGACGCGCTCGGCGCGGCACCTGCAGTGTGGGTAGGGCACGACTGGGGCGCGGCCGTCGTGTGGGCCCTGGCGGCTCATCATGCCGGCCGCTGCCGCGGCATCGCCGCTCTGTGCGTGCCGTACTTCGCTCGAGGCTTCGCACTTCCAAATCTTGTTCCGCTGGTGGACCGCGACCTGTATCCGATCGAGCGCTTCCCGGCAGGTCAGTGGGGCTACTGGCACTACTACCAACTGAATTTCGGCGAAGCGCATCGAACGTTCGAAGCGGACCCCAAGGCCACGCTGGCGGCGCTTTATCGATCCAGCTCGGCGCCTGGATCGGACAGTGGGCGTGCCTTCACGGCCAGGATCCGAGAGCGCGGCGGCTGGTTCGATGGGGCGGGGCGTGCCCCGGCGCAGGCTCCCGACCCAGCGGTGCTGTCAATAGCCGACCTGGACGCGCTGGCGCTGGCGTTCCATAGGACGGGGTTCGCACCGGCCAATGCTTGGTATGTGAACGATCCCGCAAACCTCGCCTACGCCGCCGAGGCGCCGGCCTTCGGCCGGATCTTCGTGCCCGCGCTGTTCTTGCACGCTGCGCACGACCGAGTGTGCGAAACCACCCGTGGCAGGTTGGCGGCGCCGATGCGGTACGACTGCGCGGCGTTAGACGAGGTGGTCATCAATGCGGGGCATTGGCTGATGCTGGAAAAGGCGCACGACGTGAACGTCGCGCTCGCGCGCTGGCTGCCGAAAGCCGTTGGAGCGGGCTGAGACGCCTAGCACTCCGGCCGCTCATCCGCGTCAGGCGGTTTCTGCAACCAGTCCCCGAAGCAGGTTGTCGGTCACAACTTCCGCGACTTCCGCGCTGGACAGTGTGCCCTCGGCCGAATACCACCGAGGCACCCAGCAAATGGCGCCCATGAACGTGTAGACGGCGAGCTTGGGGTCCTCAATCGGAAGGAGCGAGCCATCCTCGATGCCCGCCCTAAGCAGCTGGAGGAACTTGCGCTCGAAAGAGTCGCGCGCCTTGACCGCTTCGGCCCGGTCTTCAGGCCGCATCGCGTTGAGATCCCGCAGGACTGCTGCGACGCCCACGTCCTCGATCAGCAGGCGGGTGTATGTGAGCAGCACGGTGCGCAGGATGTCGGCGCCGGTGCCGGGCGTGCGCTTGCCCTCTTCAAATGCCTGTGTAGCGATGTCCACGCCCACCTGATGCAGTTCGCGCAGGATCTCCTGCTTGTCCTGCACATACTTGTAGAGGGTTGCGCGGGCCACATTGAGCGACTTAGCGACGTCGTCGAGCGACGTGTTGTGGAAACCCCGGGCGCTGAATGCGCGCCCGGCCGCCTTGAGCACGGCGTCCCTTTTGATACGCTGGACGCTCTCGGCGCTCAGCAGGCTGTTCTTCCATCGCGGCATGGCCGTCTCTGTGCAGTTCTGGATTCGGGTCCGCACGATGATAGCTTCGATGCGTGCAGGCGAGTGCGCGCGACGGGGAGTCCTCTTGGTTGGGGCGCTCAGCGATGCGCCCAGCCGCCGGTGCCGCCGGCACGCCGGTATTCGAGCTCCATGCGGTCCACTACCGCCGCGGTCGCCTCGATGGCGGACACCGCGCCGACGCCGTGCCCCGCCGACCAGATGTCTCGCCAGCGCTTCAGGTTGTCCTGCTCCTGCGCGATGTCGAAGGAACCCGGTGTTCCGGCGAGACGATGACGGATCCTGTCCAGGCTTTTGCGCAAGAAGTTCGCCGCGATACCGGACACGGCACTGCTTTGCTCGATATCGTCTGCTCCCGCCTCCACCACCATTGCGCGGTAGGCGTCATCCGCTTGGCTCTCAGTCGTGGCAATGAAGGCCGTACCTGCGTAGCCGAAATCTGCACCCAACACCTCGAGGGCACGCAGCGCTGCTCCGTTTCCCACGGCGCCTGCGACGCCAACAGGACCATCGAAGAACTTGCGGACTTCCTCCACGAAGGCGAAGGGGCTGAGCCGCCCCGTATTGCCGCCAGCGCCGCTGCAGAGCAGGATGAGCCCATCGACGCCGGCTGCCGCCGCTTTGCGCGCGTGCAGGACCGAAGAGACGTCGGCAAATACGGCGCCGCCATAGCGATGCACCGGATCGACCAGGCGCGCCGGACTACCGACGGCCGAGACCACCAAGGGGACGCGATGGTTGATGCAGACGTCCAGGTCGGCTGCAAAGCGGTCGTTCGACGGGTGTGTGATGATGTTCAGCGCTGGCAGGCCGACTTGCTTGCCCTCGCTGGCCGACGCGCTGCGCACCGCGTTGATGTCCGCCAGCCAGGTGTCAAGGTCATGCGATGTCCGGGCGTTGAGCGCTGGCAAGGCACCAACGATGCCGCACCGAATGGCGGCAGTCACCAGTGCCGGCCCCGACAGAAGGAACATGGGAGCTGCCACGAGAGGCAACCGGAGTTGTTGACGCAGGTCGAGCGTGCTTGCGGTCATGGCGAGGAGGCAATGGGATGGTTGTGGATCGGCGCGCTTCAGAGGCCGAATCGGCGCAGCCGCTGGGACACGATCTCTTCGGCCTGGGCCATGATCCGGTCGATCAGGTCTCGGACCGTGGGAATGTCATGTATCAGTCCGGCCACCATGCCGCAGGACCAAGCCCCGGCATGGATCTCGCCCTGCTGCATCACCCGCGGGTAGACACCGGCGACGTAGGCGGCGGCATCTTCGAAGGTCATTCCGCTGCCGGTTTCGCGCTCCTTATCCAGCAACTTCTCCACCGCATCGTTTGAGAGGACCCGCTCGGTATTTCTGAGGGGTCGCATCACAAGCCGTGTGTCGAGCTCACTGGCCGCGACGATCGCGTTCTTGATGTTGGCGTGAACGGGAGCCTCTTGCGTGGCAAGGAAACGGGTGCCCATGTTCACGCCTTCCGCGCCCAGCGCCAGCGCGGCCACGAGTGAGCGGCCGTCTGCCACACCGCCGGACGCAATGAAGGGAACCTTCAGCTCGTCCGCCGCGCGGGGGAGGAGGATGAAGTTGGGCACGTCGTCCTCTCCGGGGTGGCCCCCACACTCGAAACCATCCACGCTGATCGCATCGCAGCCGAGCGACTGCGCCTTCAGTGCGTGCCGTACTGAAGTGCACTTGTGGACCACACGCAGCCTTGCCTCCTTGAGCATGGGCATCCAGCCCTGCGGGTTGTTTCCCGCTGTTTCGACGACTTGCACCCCGCCGTCCACGATCGCGCGAATGAATCCAGGGTAATCGGGAGGGGTGACGGCCGGAAGGAATGACAGGTTCACACCGAACGGCTGGTCAGTCATCGATCGGCAGCGGTCGATTTCCGCTGCGAGCTTCTGGGGCGTCTTCAATGTCAACGCAGTGATGATTCCCAGACCTCCAGCGTTTGAGACCGCTGCCGCCAAGTCGGCCAATCCGACGTAGTGCATTCCACCTTGGACGATGGGGTGGCGGATGCCGAGCAGTTCTGTGATACGGGTCTTCATGACGTCCTTATGTGTCTGTACTCGATATTCAATCAAGTAGACACGAAAGTCAAATCGTTTAAGAATGCGTCATGCGCTGCCGGACCGCGCACCGCCAAAGGAAACGATGTCGATTGCCTTTCTGCCTCCGCCAGTCGGAAACCTTTACCAGGCTGCGCTCGGGGTGCGATGGATGCGTGCGCCGTTGCCCTTCGCGCTGGATCACGTCAACGTGTGGCTTCTCGAAGACGGCGAGCGGACTGTGGTGGTGGACACAGGGATGGACAACCCGGCCAACCGCGAGGCATGGGACCACCTGCTTTCGTCGCATGGCGGCCTTGCGGCGGGCGGGCGAATCGAGGTGCTGGTGACGCACATGCACGTGGATCATGTGGGCATGGCCGGCGCGCTGGTCGACCGGCTTGGAGCCCAACTGCACATGACGGAGGGGGAGTACGAGTCCGTGCGTCGCGCGGTGCTCGAGGCGTCCCAGGCTTTACCCCCTCGCGCGCGCCACTCCTTTTTTAGGGCGGCGGGGTGGCCCGACGCCGCAATCGCGGAACCTTCCCTTCTCCAAGGCGGCTACCTGCAAAGCGTCAGCCCGCTTCCGCATCACTACTCGAGGTTGCGCGATGGTGACACCGTCATGGCGGCATCGACTTCCTGGGAGGTCATCGCCGGCAGCGGACACTCGCCCGAGCACGCTTGTCTGTACAGCGAGGAGCGCCGGCTTTTCATTTCGGGCGACCAGGTGTTGCCGCGTATCAGCTCGAATGTTTCCGTGACCTTCCACGAGCCCGAAGCGAACCCGATGCAGGGTTGGCTCGACTCCATCGCCATGCTCAGAGAGCGAGTTGCGGATGATGTGCTGGTGCTCCCGGCGCACCACCTTCCGTTCAAGGGCCTGCACGACCGCCTCGACCAACTGGAAGCAGGACAGCATGCGGCCTTGGACCGCCTGAGGGACGCGTTGTCAGCGCCCTTGCGGATCGTGGACACCTTCGTTCCGCTCTTCAGACGGGTCATTGACCACGGTGTCGAACTTGAGCTTGCGACCGGTGAAGCAGCCGCCTGCCTGAACTACTTGATGCATCGGGGTGAGGCTATCAAGGAGCGCGGCGCGGACGGCGTCGACCGCTACCGCCTGAGGGAGGGAAGCGCCTCCCCGCTGGACGCAGGTTGAAGAGCGTGCGAAACGTCTACATCATCGGCGTCGGCATGACGCCCTTCGGCCGCCATCATGAACTCACGGTGAAGAGCCTGACCGGGGCCGCCGTCACGGAGGCCCTGGTGGACGCTGGGTGCCGCCCCGAGGACGTCGATGTTGCGTTCTTCGGGAACGTGGGGCAAGGGTACATGGAGGGCCAGACAAGCATTCGTGGCCAGGTCGCCCTGCTGCCGCTCGGGTTCGATTCGGTCCCTATCCACAATGTCGAGAACGCTTGCGCTACGTCTTCGTCGGCGCTGCATCTGGCCGTTGCGCACCTGCGCTCCGGCAGTGCGGACGTGGCGTTGGCGATCGGAGTCGAGAAGATTCATTCCCTGGACAAACAGCGCATGTTTGCTTTCTTCGACGGCGGGTGGGACGTGCACGCCGCTGCGGAAAACCTTCGCGCTCTGCGTCAAATGGGTGACGGCGTCCCGGTGCCCCCAGACGCGGGCGCGGCCCCGCACAGCGTCTTCATGGATGTGTACGCCGCCTTCGGCCGCCAGGCAATGCGCCACTTCGGGTTCACTCAAACACAGTTCGCCGCGGTTGCGGCGAAAAATCATACCCATGCCGTGCACAACCCCAGGGCGCAGTACCGCGCTGCCATGAGCGTGGACGATGTGCTCTCGGCGCAACCGATCGTCTACCCGCTGACCTTGCCAATGTGCGCGCCGATCTCGGACGGTGCGGCGGCCGCGATCCTCTGCACTGACGAGGCGCTGAAGAGGCTGAGCATCGACGCCGCTCGGGCGGTGCGTGTACGTGCCAGCGTCATGCGGTCGGCGAGCGCACGGCATGGGGATGCGCTCGCGCGGCATGTCACCCGGCTTGCGGCAGACGCGGCCTACGAGTCGGCCGGCATCGCGCCATCGGATATCGACGTGGCTGAAGTCCACGACGCCACTGCCATCGGCGAACTGATCCAGGTGGAGAACCTGCGGCTGTGTCCGGAGGGAGAAGCAGGCGCGATGGCCACTTCTGGCGCCAGCGCCTTGGGCGGGCGTGTGCCCATCAACCCTTCGGGGGGTCTGGAGTCCAAAGGCCATCCAGTGGGCGCCACCGGACTCGGCCAGATTCACGAACTGGTCCTCCAACTGCGAGGCGAGGGCGGCACGCGCCAAGTCAGAGGCGCTCGCATGGCCCTTCAGGAAAACGGCGGGGGCCTGTGGGGAGTCGAGGAGGCCGTTGCGCATGTCGGCATCTTCGAGCGAGGCCCGGCTTGACGTCGCGGCCGTCGCGGCCGTCGCGGCCGTCGCGGCCGTCGCGGCCGTCGCGGCCGTCGCGGCCGTCGCGGCTGAGCCTTCTGACTTAGCTCTTGGCTGGAGGTTTTGCGCCTCTCGCCGCGAGTTGCCGTGGCGACGCGGAGCCCTTTGCCGTGCGGTTGCGTGCGGGGCGAGCCTCTGGGGCCCTGCGGGTCAGCAGCCCCTGAAGCAGCATCGTCGTCATGAGCTCCGAGATCTGCGTGCTGGACAGGCGCCCGGACGGGGAATACCAGCGCGGAATCCAGTTAACGGCGCCCATGAAGGTGAAGGTCATGAGGCGGGGATTGCCGACGCGGATCGAGCCATCTGCAAAGCCGAGCTCCAGTACTTCGACATAGGCGTCTTCGACGGCGTCGCGAAGCTTCCTTGCGGCGGCCTGATCTTCCGGGCGCAGCGCGTCAAATTCCATCAGCACGCTGCAAGCGCCCAATTCCTCGACTGCAGAGCGGATGTACAGCAGCAGGACGTTGCGCAGTACTTCAGCGCCCGTGCCGCCCTTCTGCCGCGCCGCCTTGAAAGCCTCCGTCGACAACTCAGCAGCCCGCCGATGTAGCTCCCAGAGGATTTCCTGCTTGTCCTTGACGTAGTGGTAGAGCGCGCCCTTGGATACCCCTAAGGCCTTGGCGATGTCGTCCAAGGACGTGTAGTGGTACCCCCTGGCGCTGATGACGTTGCCGGCTTCTCTCAGCAATGCCTCGCGCTTCAGCCGATGGATCTCGGGCTGGTCGAGGGAAAGGTTGTTCCAGCGCGACAAAGGACCTCCATTTGGCAAGCGCGGCATCTTAGCGACTGCGGCCTCGCAGTCAACGACGTGTCTCGAGTTTCGATCTTAACGAAGAAAAAGTGACGGCAGAGTCGAAGTGCCAACTCTTGTGTTATTCTCGCGGCCCTCAGGGATTCCGAAATGGCTTAACTAAGGAGCTCGCTTGATAAAGGACGTTCTCGATCTCACTGGAAGGGTTGCTCTGGTCACCGGGGCCGGCCAAGGCGTCGGTAAGCAGGTCGCCCTCGATTTCGCGGCGCACGGCGCCACGGTGCTGGTGAATGACTTCTATGCCGAGCGCGCAGCGGCGGTGGTCGACGAAGTGGCGTCGCTGGGGGGCCGGGCCATCGCTGTGCCTGGGGACGTCACCCACCTCGACCACATGATCCGAGCCGTCGGCGAGGCGACTGATTCGGTTGGAGGAGCGCTGCACATTTGCGTGAACAACGCCGGGAATGCCGGTGCAGGAGCGGACTCCGGTTTCCATACGCCACCCTTTTGGGAGACGTCGCGCGCAGACTGGGACAAATGGCTCGGGACCAACCTGTTCGGAGTGCTGAACGTCTCGCGGGCAGCCATTCCGATCATGCTGCGCAGCGGCGAGGGTTGCAGCCTTGTCAACGTCGTCTCGGACGCGGGCCGTGTTGGCGAAGGGAGCCTGGCGGTCTACTCGGCCGCCAAGGCCGGTGCGGCCGGTCTCTCCCGTGCCTTGGCCAAGGGCCTCGGCGTCTACGGGGTCCGCGTGAACTCGGTGGCGCTGGCGACCATCATGACGCCGACCATCGCCCCCACGATCAAGGACGACGCCATGCTGAAGAAGATGATGCGCAACTACATCATCCGGCGAGTCGGACAGCCCAGCGACGCATCCAACATGATCCTTTTCCTGGCTTCGGGTGCCTCGAGTTGGATCACCGGGCAGACGTTTGGCGTCAACGGCGGCTTCTCCACGTCGCAGTGACCGGCGAGCGCCCGTCCCACATCTCGAGCAGCGCCATGACATACATCCACACCGAGAAGCGCGGATACGTCCTTCTCATCACCATCGACCGGCCCGACGCCCGCAACGCCTTCAATCGGCAGATGGCGCTTGACCTTGAGTCGGCACTGGACGACTACGAGGCGGATCCAGCGCTACGCGTCGCCATCCTGCAGGCCAAGGGCCCGGTGTTCTGCTCCGGGCAGGACCTCAAGGCGGCCGCCAAAGGCGAATTCTCGGCCTCGCACCACCGGGGCGGCTTCGGGATCATGGCAAAGCCACCGGAGAAGCCGCTCATGGCTGCTGTCGAGGGACAGGTTCTCGCAGGAGGCATGGAAATCACGCTTTGCTGCGATCTGATCATCGCATCCAGTGCTGCAGTTTTCGGTCTAGCCGAAGCGAAGCGCAGCCTGGTGGCAACGGGCGGCGCCTGCTTCCGCCTGCCGCGACGCCTGCCTTATCCCATCGCGATGGAAATGCTTTTGACGGCTCAAACGAAGAGCGCCGAAGAGATGCGCCAGCACGGCTACGTCAACCGGGTGGTCGAGCCCGGAGGCGCCCTGGAAGCCGCGTTGGCGATCGCCGAAATCATTGCCGCCAACGGTCCGCTCGCAGTGAGGCTTGCCAAGAAGATTGCGTGGGACGCCTTGGCCGAGCGCTGGCCGGAGTCCGAGGCGTGGGACCGCCAGGACGAGATCGTGCAGCCGCTGCTGGACTCGCACGACCTGAAGGAAGGCCTGGCCGCCTTCGCCGAAAAGCGGCCGGCCGTCTGGCTCGGGCGCTAGGCGCTCGCACACCGATCCGCGCAACCGCGCATTCCCCATCCTGAGGCGTCCGCGCCCCAAAGAAAGGACATTCGATGAACGAGACTGCAGCCATCGCAGGCGTTGGCATCACCGCCTTTGGCAAGTACCTCTCCTCCACGGTCAGGACGCTGACGCACGAGGCCGTGAACAAGGCGCTTGCCGACGCTGGCATTGATGGTGCCGACGTGGACGAGGTCTATTTCGGCAACTCGGTGGCCGGAATCATCACGGGGCAGGAGACCATCCGGGGCCAAGCGGCGCTCCGCGGTAGTTCCCTGAGCGGCAAGCCCATCATCAACCTCGAGAACGCCTGCGCGTCCAGCGCGACCGCTTTTCATCTTGGCTGCCGAGCGGTCAGCAGCGGTGCGGCCAACGTGGTCGTGGTGATCGGCGCCGAGAAGATGTCGCACGAGGACAAGCGCGTGTCGATCGCCGCCTTCACGAAGGCGGTCGATCTGGAGGAGCCAATGCCGGAATACGTAGGCACAGGTTCGGGCTCCATCTTCATGGATCTGTACGCGCAGAAGACGCGGGAATTCATGGCAGCCACTGGCGCCACGCCGGCGGACTTCGCTCAGATCGTCGTCAAGAGCCGCAAGGCGGGGTCGATGAACGACAACGCGCAATTTCGTACGACGACGACGGTAGAGGAAGTCCTGGCCGCCCGAGAGATCAGCAACCCGCTGACGCTGCCAATGTGCTCGGCGATCGGCGACGGCGCGGCGGCGATCGTGCTGTTTTCGGCTGCGGCGGTCCGGCGGTACGGGCTTCGCAACCCCGTCTGGGTCGCTGCCACCTCCTTGCTTTCGGGGACTGGTGTCGACGGCGACGTACCAGCCGCCGACCGCGTCGTAGCGGATATTTACGAGAAGGCCGGGGTGTCGCCGGCGGATGTGCACGTCGTGGAACTCCACGATGCCACTGCGCCTGCTGAACTGATGCACTACGAAACGCTTCGGCTTTGTGGGCCCGGCGGGGCGGCCGAGCTGCTACGCAGCGGGGCGACCGATCTTGGAGGACGTGTCTCGGTGAATCCGAGTGGGGGCTTGCTCAGTCGCGGCCATCCAATCGGAGCGACGGGCGCAGCGCAGATCGTCGAACTTGTCACGCAACTGCGGGGTCAGGCCGGCCCGCGCCAGCGCCTCGGCGCACGCGTCGGCCTGGCCGAAAACAACGGAGGCAACATGGGTCCAGACTCTGCGGCGGTGTGCGCAGCGATCCTGCACGTTTAAAGCCGGGGAACGCTCGTGTTGCTCTCCGAAGAGCAGATGGCGGTGCGGGACACGGCACGCCGATTCGCGCAGGCGGAGCTCGCTCCCTATGCGCAGGCATGGGACGAGCAGGAGGATTTCCCGGCGGAAGTCCTCACTCGCCTGGCTCAGATGGGCTTCATGGGCATGCTGGTGCCGCAAGAAAAGGGTGGCACGGAAGCAGGACATCTGCTCAAGACCATTGTCGCGGAAGAAATCGCTGCAGGCTGCGGTGCGATCTCGACGGTGCTGAACGTGCACGACGGCGTATGCGCTGCAGTCGCGCAGTTCGGCACGCATGAGCAGGCCGCCGAATACCTTCCGGCGATGCTGCGGGGGGAGTTGATCGGCGCGTTCTGCCTTACCGAGCCTGGAGCGGGTTCCGACACCGCTATGCTCAAGACCCGAGCGACTCGAGTCCGCGGCGGCTGGCGATTGGATGGCACCAAGTCGTTCATCTCCAATGGACGCAGGGCGGGCCTGGCCATCGTCGTTGCCATCACCGACCCTGGAGCGGGGACCAAAGGCTTCTCGCAGTTTCTGGTGCCAACCGGCACCGAGGGATTCTTTGTCGCCCGGGTGGAAAAGAAGATGGGCCAAAGATGCTCGGACACCGCCCAGATCGTGCTGGACGGCTGCGTGGTGCACGACAGCCAAGTTTTGGGTCCGATCGGTAACGGGTACGCCCAGGCGATCGGCTCGCTGCCTTCCGCGCGGATCGCGGTCGCTGCGCAGTCCATCGGCATGGCCCGGTCTGCGTACGAGGCGGCGCTCGAGTACGCGCGGCATCGAAAGGCTTTTGGTCAGGAGATCATCCATCACCAAGCGGTGGCATTCAGGTTGGCCGACATGCTGACGCAGATCGAGGTCGCCAGGCAGTACACGCATCACGCGGCATCACTCGTTGATTCCGGCCTCAGGGCCAACCGGGAAGCGTCGATCGCCAAGTGCTTCGCTTCAGAAATGGCCGAGAGAGTTGCGTCGGCGGCCATCCAGACCCTGGGAGGCACAGGTTACATGAGCGGTCCTGTCGAACGGATTGCCCGTGACGTCCGGGTCTGCCAGATCTATGAAGGCACAAGCGACATCCAGCGTCTGCTGGTCAGTCGCGATCTTGGCATCCGGTGATACCAAGCCCGGCGAACTCGTGGGCGCTCGGCAAGTGCGTGCGACTCCTGCATAGTCGAGTCGGCTGAATTGCAGCGGTAGCCGACTTCTCGCTATGCTAGCGGCCGGCCGCTGACGGCCAAAAGCGGACGTTCGATTTCTTCGCGCGCTGCGACACAGAGGACCAAGATGCACGAGCATAACGAAAACGCGGATGATGAGGAGCCGTCGCACGCCGAGGTTTCAGCTGCGAACCGTCGGTTGACTCGGGTCTTGGGCGATGCACTCCAGCTTGATGATGAAGGGAACACAGCTGCAGCTGTTTCCAAGCTCAGGGGCTACTTGGAAGCTGAGATTTCCACTGAACATCGTGAGATTGCGCAATCGGAGATCTCGCGCATGCTGGGCACCGATGCACGATGATTGGCGGTTACGGGCGTCGAGTTCTGCAAAGCGTAGGACCGCAACCGGCCAGGAGCAGTCGCACGCTTAAGAGCTACGAACGTCTGCTTCTTCACTCAAACCCCTGCTCGCGAGCTTGTCCTCGAATGACCGGTTGAGCGTATCGGCAGCCAGGCATCGCCTGTCGCCGTAGTCAACACCGTGGCGGCAGCATTTGAAGTCTGCAGCGGCTAGGGCAACGCAGGCTACGTTGTAGGGCGCTGCCAGGCATGCTAGGTTCTAAGGCCGCAGTGCCGTTTGCCTTGGCGCCACTTGCGCCCGGCGTCCGCGCCACAAGCGCAGGCAGCAAACCAGATCAGGCAGTGGGATACCGCCGCGACGCATGCTCGCCGCGTAGACCAAATCACCATCCTTAACGTCACCTCGGGGGTGGTCGCGCACAGCACGTAGGTACGCCGCCATCGGTGCCACCACGGCCTGCGATCGTCGTTGAGCCATCATGCGTCAATGGATGTCAGCTCTACCAATTTGGCAAACTCCTCCAAGATTTCAGGGTAGTGCTTTTGCATGTAGTGCATCACCCGATCGTTGTCGATCATCTTCACCACATATCCGCGCGCCAGCATTAAGTTCAGCATGTCTTCACCATGGGACTGCTCTGCGATCTTGTACTGCGCGAGCAGATTAGACATCTCGGTTTCCATGCGCAGCAGTTGCTCCTGAGAGAGGGAGCGACGACCCAGCGGCCTTTTGCCAGCCAGTAGAAGATTCGATGAAGTCGCCGCTAGCAAAGCCCTGGCATATGAAGCCGTAACGCTGTTCGCGGACACCATCAACTCCGCGCATTCAATCTGCCGCGTTGGCTTCATTCTTCTGAGCGCGACCGGGACCTCGGGCGAAAAATTGACGTCCTTGAGGAGGGCCACGACCTCTTCGCAAATGCCGTCGAGGAGGGTGCTCTTCTTTTGTAGCAACGAAACGTCGATCGACAGACCCTTGGCAAGCTTCGTTGGCGGGATCCCGCGATCTACTGCTCGACGGATCATCAGATGCTCTTGAATCGTTGATAGCCGGCTGATGCGGTTGTTGTAAGTGAAAGTCTCGTCATCAGTTGCGATGAGGCACGGCACTTCGGGAATGGAAAGCTCCTTAATAACCTCAAGCCTCAGGTGACCATCTAGAACAAGGTGATGCCCAGTTCGCTTGTCCACGGCTGACACTGAGAGAGGTTCGATTAATCCGATCTCCTGAATCGACTCGCGGATCTGCCGATACTTGGGAATGAGCTTGTTCTTTGGGTCAAGTTTCACCGACGGAAGTAGGGCGTTCACCGCGATCATGATTGGCTTAGGGAGAAAGGCCAACTGGGTGCTCATATCGGGCCACCCATGCGGATTAGCCGCTCGGCGAGGTACGCCGGAAGCGTGTCTAACCCTTCCAGCCGCAAGATGTTTACCAAGTTCTCATCGGTGAACATCTTGCGCAGCGCCCCAAGAATGAAGAACAGTCGCTGCTGGGCCAGCGACGACTTTCGAACCATCATTCGCTGTCTTTCTACTTCCTTCTTGTAGGCGCGGACTAGACTTGAACTACTGACATCCGCTCGGCGTCGTGGTGGCGCTCTCGCAATACTCCGGCCGAGAAACTGGCGCCTCTCGATCAATTTTTTGGCGTACATCAACTGTGGCCCGCGGAGCTGACCCGACTCATAGGAGTCCTGCATCGCCAACTGCACAGCCTTGTCATCGTCACCTGCTCCGACGATCAACAGTGCAACCGTGATTGGGATTTGCCCCCTGCCGACTGCTACGAGCAGCCGCTCCTCGCCTTTGTCCGCAAGTTCCAGTATTTGGCGGACATAGCCCTCATGCAAGTCGATCTTCTGCGCGATGTCCCGGGGAGAGCAGCCCTTGTCGCGAAGAAGCACGATACCGTTTAAAAGCTCCATGGGTTTGTGTCTGCGGCGCGCGATGTTCTCCGCCAAGCTCATCACGAAAGCATCTTCGTCCGAGACTGTCACCACAAGCGCCGGTATGCTGGACTCACCCAATCGCTGGAAAGCCTTCATTCGACCCTCGCCGCAGATCAAGATATACCGCTCTGCGCCATCGGGTCCGGGCCTAGGCGTTACCGTGACCGGCTTCTTCAGCCCCACAACACCAATGTTCTTCACGATGACATCGAACTTTTGTTGATCCCTCTCGCGGGGGTTCAATACTTCGATTCGACTCAGCGGAATCATTCGAAGTTCAGGCAGAGTGAGGATGGCGGTCATGCAGCCCTCTTAAGTCGCGTGCGCGCTGCCATCTTGTAGAAGTAGTCCAAGGTTTCGAACCGATAGCTCTCTAGCTCAATCGGATTTCGCTCTGCTAGTCTGATGCGTGGACAGTTGATATCCAGCCTGGGAAGCAGGTAGTAGTCAAGCGCCGATCGGTTGTCTTGATTCAACCGTATGGCAACCGTGAGGTCCGGATTAAGCCCGGTGTCAAATCTGATCTTCCAGAAGAGGTTTCCACTCTCGACCTTATGGCATCGCGCCAGCACCAGAGAAACATCGAACTCATCATTGACCCGCAGCATGTCGGTCTCGGAATCTCGCTTCACTTTCCCTCCTATTGCCTCTATCTGCGACTCAGCGTCGCTCACGATGGCAGGGTGAAGTGCACGGAGAAGGCGATTGATCTCAATGTACTGAAAATCTCGGGCAGGTGTGTAGCCGACCAGGTGATATGCACGGATGAGGCTGCCAAAGCGAGACGCATAGACTGAGGACGATGGCATTCCCTCCGTCGAATTAATGATCAAACCCGACAGTGCTTGTCGTTCCTCGAACAGCGTGCGAAGCCGCGTTATCAGCTCTTCGTCGCTGAGCCGTCGCGAGCGCGCCCGAATGATCCCCTGTGCTGTGTAGAAGACTTCTTTCGCGACGATCGGGGGGAAGGCGTCTTCGCGGCGAATCCACATCTCAGACGGATTCACTACCCGCAGTCTGCGAAGCTTGAAGGACACCCGGTTGTAGACATTGCTGCCGATGTACTTCTCGTTGATTAGCACCCCATGGACCATTGCCCTCGTCCAGGGTCGTCCAAGATCGGTAAGGATCTGTTTTGAGTTGAGCCTGCCGGCGATTTGGCTTTCATGCAGACCATCTCTGACAAACCACGTGTAGATTTGCTGGACCGTCTCTACCTCGTTGTCTGGGCCCGGGACCAAGATCACACGATCAGTCTGGAGGCTCTTTTGCTCACCTCGATCCAAAAGTCCCTTGTGCTGCCCAAACTGATCAATCAAAAGCCGTCGAAGTCCGAAACCCGCGGGGCCACCCTGCCGAAAGCCCTCTTCTACGAGCCGGCATTGGCCTGCAAATACCTTTGTTGACAGCTCCCGGCTGTACTCTCCGGCCATCGCACGTTTGACCCCTTTGACGATGGTCGAAACGGGCGACCCATCGTTTTCAAACTGCTCAGCGCAGTAGATGACCTGGATGCCCGCCCGTTTGCAGATGTACTCATAGTACGCACTCTCGTCAGCATCTTGAAAGCGACCCCAACGACTCACGTCGTAGACTAGGATCATCGAATAGCCCGCACGTCCTGACTCGACGTCCTGAATGAGTTGTTGCAGCGCGAGCCTTCCAGCGAGGCGAAGGCCGCTTTTCCCCTCATCCGCGTATGTCTTCACGACGGCAATGCCGCGCTGCTTGGCGTAATCGCGGATTCGGTCGGTCTGGTTCTGCGTGGAGTACTGCTGATGTTCGGTCGACATCCGCACATATTCTGCGGCGCACACTCCGGAGGAAGGGTGTGGCAGGTCGTAGGCGGGCGTTGCTTCCATCGGGTAACCCCTCCAGCACAACTGGCTGGCTCAGAAATTTGTGCGCCGAGCGGGAGAGCGGTAGTAGGCGGCACGCGTGCACCGTATCAGGACTCTTCGGGAAATTCGATCTAGTCTTCTCTTTGCAATCAGTTCGAAATGGGTGCGATCGGGATGAGCTGCACAAGCCAAAGCTGCGCCGCGCCTGGCACGCCGTTCTCTAACCCCACAAGGCAGAAGAGCCCAGGAGCTGGCGGCCACCCTGAGGACACGTCGACATTTGCAATCGACCCGGAGCCTGAGCGGCGCCGATTGCGCTCCCTTTGCTGCTCACGATTTGAGGTGACGTACTCAGGGTGCTCTCCGCGGTATTTGCGCCAGTACGCAGGGTTTCTCTCTCGCCAAACTGACTGCGCCTCGAGCTGTTCTTGGTGATAGTCGGGGTCGGTACTACGCTTCGCTCGTTGCCACAACAGCTTTCTTGCCTTCTGGCATGCAACGTCTGAGCAGTACGCCTGTCGGGGCGCTCTAGGGTTAGGATCAAATGGCTTGCCGCAAGCGCTGCACCATCGTTTTTCCATGGTTGCTCCTCGTGCCTGTCAGGGCATGCAAGAGTGAATCCAACCTTCTCGACTGGCCCGTCGGGCTTGCGAGCAACGACCCCCGCGGGAGTCAATTTAGCAGCGATTTCTCCTCACTTCTGACGGTGCGACCGCCGCTGGACGTCATGGAAGCATTTAGCCGAAAGCAGCCGATCGCGACCACGGTTTGAAGGTTCGCATCACTGCACAACTGTCATTGTGGATCGCGGGGCGACCGGCCGCATAGGGCCCCTTCCGGACATTCCTCCCGGCAGAAAGCGGCCGTTCGGCCGGACGGTCGCGGATGTCAGCGTGTCGCGGATTCGACTATCGTGACGACGGAAAAGACTCGCCACGAACCACCAGCCTGAGTCGCCCGTTTTTTTCCTGGGCATGGGACATTCTGCGAGACTTGCGTCCGTTATTCCATGGACCGAGAGGGTGCAATGACTGGTCAGCGTGGCATTTCTGCGGCCTTGGCGGTTGACCTCGGACCTCTCGTTGATGTCACTGTGCATGACGCAGTGACGATGCGCTCTTCCAAACTCATGATGCCGGACCACCGTGACCACTACCTCTTGTTTGGAGCTGCGTGGAACGGCGTAGGTGTGCGGTTGAAGTCCACCGCACTGCATGCCGCCCATTACAGGAGTTTGTTCGACGGCGGTACCGCCTTGCCTCCTGAGATCCATTTTGAGCAGGACGCGGCGTTATTTGACACCGTCGCCAACGCGACCGCCGCTGCGGAGAACGTGCTTTTCGCCGCCTATGTCTTAACAGTTTTCCCATCGGTGCCCCGTCCATTTAACAAGGCGCTCAAGCAGCGACAGGACCAGATGGTCGAGCGGGTCATTGGTGCCAGTCGGACCCAGCGCCTAGGCGAGTTCTTGCGCGATTCGTTCGACAAGAAGGCGGCGCACCTGCTCTACGAGTTGCGGGACTTCTTGCTCCACCGCGGCCGTCTTTCCCGAAACCACTTTGTTGGCGGCCCCTTCAGCGGGAAGATGACCGTGGCGCGAAATGCGAAGTCGCATTCGTCGGAGTGGGAGAACGACCTCGTCTTCGGCGAGACCCTACTGGACGAGCCATTGGACTGGCTCAAGGAGCATTGCGACGGGGCAGGCAGGCAAATGTGCGATGCGATGCCCGAGTAGCGCGAAGCGCACGACTGCTTCTTCGCTACTCAATCGTAAAAAGCTGCGCTTTGAATGTCTCTTTGTGGGCCGATTTCAGCTTTCGCACTGAGACTTCGCTTGCTTCTGAATCGAGAACGTCACCGTGAAGTCCGGGTTCACGACCACTTCGCCAGTGGTCCGAAGCCGGTACTCACCGGGCTCCGCCTCTTGAAACGAGCGCGTGTCGGGAGGTAGGTTGAATTGCTCGCCGGCTCTCTGGCCTTCCAGTGAGAGAAGAATCCCCTCGCGCTCGTCCGCGCGTACGACCCGACCGAACAGCTGTTGCTGCTCGAAAGGCTCTTCGGCACCCACGTCAAAGTAGGCAAGTCCAACGAGAACCATCTGCCCAGGGAGCGTCTTTGCGAGCAAAGCGTCCCATGGGTGCTCTTCATCGAAGTCGTTGCTCATGCCCGAAATTCTGCCCTCAAGTTCAAGGTCTGCTGATGGCCGGCTAGAGCCGCTCGATGGAGCGTGCCAGTACCTCGGCGGGAAACGCTGAGAAATGGCCACATCCCCCGAGTTTTGCATCGGGACCGACCAAGGTGCCAAGCACCGTAACTCGCTTTCCGTGCATCGCCGAAGCTGCTCTTCGTTGAATCGAAGGGCGCCGGACCCAACGCTCAGCCACACGCTCGATGGCTCTAGCTGGCCGCCAACTTCCGCAATACGGCGCTCTGACTTGGGGAAGTGGTCCAGCGCTGTCCCCTCAAACCCGAAGCGAAGGATGCCCACCACCGCGATGTCCTGGCCTACCAGGGTCGCAATTTCATCAAGCGCAGCGTTCACGGAAAGTGCAGATTTCATCGAAATTGGAGGCTGAGGCTAAAGGTCTGGTTGTGGCCGGATTCTGCCGGATTGATGGCTCTGGACTGTGCCTAGAACGGGACGACTCAATTGCTGGGTGACGACTTCGACGTGATCCGCAGCCAGGCAATTTCTGTAGTCCGCTTCTTTTGGAAGACGCCGCAGAGCGCATCGAAACCCTCACCATCCAGGCGCAATCCGGCGCTGTACCCATGCGGCATCACGTCGATCGACTTTCGGAAAACCAGAACTTCGGAGAGTCTCAGATTGACTTGCGCGAGCGTCCAAGAATCGAATGTCTCAGGGTCCGGTGTGTCTCCGTCCGCTCTCGATTTCTCGACAACTCGGAAGACCGTTCCAACCGGCACGTCGACCCCATTGTTAGTTCCGACAACAAGTCCGTCTTCGAGGCGATCGATGAAGATTTCTATGTCTTGCATATTGTCCGGGGCGTCCGCTTCTGGCCGAAGGCTGTCAGCTGCGTTGGTCGGACGGCTGATCGGCAAACGGAAATTCCATCAACACCGCGGCTGTGCTCCTCAGCGCCTGCGCGACTTCAACGGCGTCCGCCCTGAAGGTTCGCTGCCATTCCTCTTCCCAATCATTCGGCCGGCCCTGACCCTCCCATTCAGCCAACGCGGCGGCGTTGACTGTCTCTGCTTCAAACCATGCTGCGCAGTAGCGTGGGTCATCTGACAGGAATTCAGTCTCCGCGACGAACTTGGCGAAGGAGCGGAAATCATTCGCCGCCTCTCTGGTCTGATGCTCAAAGATGCGCCGATTCAACGAGTGCTCCAATGTCTGGTTCTAGTCGAATTTTTGCCGCAGCGTTAGCAGTCTGGGGTGCGCGCAAAGACTCTGCGGCTCGCGCCGTTTTGGGCGTGTGTTCCGACCAGGAAGCAGCCTGTCCTGGCGATAGCAACGTCGCTGAATTCGGCCAATAGCTCGGCCATGGATAACTCGCACCATTCTTCGTCATCATGCGACGGCGCTTCAGCAGTGAGGTAGGCCAAAGATAGAGCTTGTGTGACTCCATCCCAAGCAACCCAAGCTTCAACCAGATTCGGCGAGCGGTTGCGCTCGACAATCAAGGTCGCTGCGTTCAACAAATGTTCAGTTTCCATGGCTTCTTGGCGATGGGCACGACTAAGTTCAAGCGTCCGCTTTTGGCCGCATCTTGCCACTCCGCACGGCGGAGGATAGAGATGCCCTGACACCTCCCCGCTCTCAGAAGTCTCAGGAGCGATTCGGTCGAGGTTCAGGCTGGACATAGCGCTTTGACGTGCATGCTGACGCTGACTTCAAATCAGCGCCCCTTGCGCCCTGCCGATAGGCTAGATAGAAGCGCATCGGACTCCGACACTATCCCTCGCGTCGGCACGAAAACAGGCTGTCCGCTTTTCGGACCCCAACCGATCGCGCCTCTCGTCACTAGTTCTTGGACTATGGCGCCCCCGATTGCCGCGCCGGTGGCACCCTGCAATGTCGTGGCGCCCGTCGAGGGAGCTGCCAGGCCGGACAGTACTAGTTGCTTGTTTGGCAGATAGAAGAGTTGTACCTGAGGCGACACCTCCGCCGAAACGGCTATGCAAAACCCCCCATAAGCTAGCGGCTCGGTCACCCCGCCTTCTCGTTCTCGACTCGCGCCTAACACCATCAGCGGTCCCTCACCTAGGTAGTACCGGTACTTCGGGTCTTGGTATGTCTCGACGTACTTTCCAGGGAGGAGCGCATGGTAGTACGTGGCACCAGATGCCGTCCCACCGACCGCAGAAAAAATAAGCTTGTTGTGGATTTGCACCTCATCACCGCGCAGTGATTTGAGTTGCGCATCGCGAGACGCGCATCCGTTCATGACTACCGCAGCAGCAAGTGCTAAGCAGAGTCGTCTCATCGAAGGACTTTCGGAGTACCGTTTTTCCATTTAATTCTCTGGGTTGGGATCAATTTTCGCCGGCCGGGCAAACATTCAATGGCAACAATGAGAGAGCTAGATGCCACAGCCCTCAGGGCACGCACGGCGGAATTCGAACTCGCGCCGCTGTCGTTCGCTCAGGCCTTCTAAACGTTCGGCGATGTATTCTCATGCCAGAGGGCTTCACCGCTCCGAACGTCCGCTTCTGGCTTGCGCCGGCGGAGCGCATGGCAGCTGTTGGCCGCATTTGCTGTCGACGCCCCAGAGGCGGAGCACCAGCGGCCCCTGAACGGGCGCTCTCGCCGTCATTGGCCTACAGGCCGTCAAATCTCGGTTTGCTCCGAGATCTCCAGCGCGTCGTCTACATCAATGCCGAGATATCGAACGGTCGACTCGGGCTTCGAATGGCCCAGGAGGAGTTGCACGGCGCGGAGATTCTTGGTCCTGCGGTAAATGAGCGTCGCCTTGGTGCGACGCACGGAGTGAGTACCGTAGTCCGCCGGATCCAGGCCCAGTTGCGACCCAGTGGTCGAGAATTCTGGCGTACTGGCGGGTGCCAAAATGAGGCGAGCGATGCAGCCTGCTGGGAAATAGAAAGTCTTCCGATCTCAGACCTGCTGCCTTGATCCATCTCTGCAGCGCTTCGCGTGTGGCGGCAGTGATCTCGAACTGCACAGGGCGCTGCGTTTTGTGCTGCATGACGACAGCACGCGAAGCGACTTGGTCGCCGTGGCAGACGTCGCGCACCTTGAGTGCGACGAGGTCACATCCACGCAGCTTGCTGTCGATCCCGAGGTTGAACAGCGCGAGCTCTCTGGTCCGATTTTCCATCTGAAGGCGTACTCGCAGCGCCCAGATATCTTTGGGCTTGAGCGGGGCCTTCTGACCGACGATCTTGCCTTTGTTCCAGGGCTCACGGCTCGCAGCAGGGACAGCAGGGACAGCAGCTTCCATGAGGTCTCCCATCGAGTGGATGAGTCATGAAGATGCTCCCTCCTGATGCGGCTGTCCAGCAGTGACCACGTGGGCTGCATCATGTCTTGCACGGCACCGAGCGACTGCTGCTGGTCGAAGCTGTCGCTCGTGGGTGGACGGGCGAGCGACGGCTGTCAGTCTGAAGCAGCCATAGATCGCTACCGAAAATCCCGGCTTGTTGCCCGCAGCCGCCCGAGCAGCTTGTCGTGGTTGACCAGCTTCTGCGCCACCAGCGAGTAAACACCTTTCTCGGCCTGCCACGTGCCCAGGACGCTCAGCAGCATCGAGCCGCGAAGCGCTTGGCGCTGCGCTGCGGCGACGCTCGGCCACACGATGATGTTCACCGTGCCGGTCTCGTCCTCCAGTGTCGCGAAGATCACGCCGCTCGCGGTGCTGGGCTGCTGTCGGTGCGTGACGATGCCGCTGGCGCGCACCTGGTCCCGATCCTTCGCGGTTCGGCGCAGCTCCTCGGCAGTGCGAATGCCCATCCGGGATAGCTGCGGGCGCAGTAGGGCAAGGGGGTGGCGCCGTAGCGTAAGGCCCATCGAGGCGTAATCGTCGGCAATCTCCGCGCCCTCGGTCGGGACCCCGAACTCGGTGTGCTCCTCTATGGTGGGGGCGTCTTTCAACAGCGCCGTCGGGCGCGTCTCGACGCCAACCGCCTCCCAGACCGCGTTCGGCCGATGGCCAGCCAGCGTTCGCAGCGCGTCTGCACCGGAGAGGCAGCGCAGATCGTGCACATCGAGCTGCGCACGCCGCGCGAGGTCCTCGACGCCGGTGAACGGGCCGTCGCTTCGGGCCTGGACGATGCGCGCGGCCGCGGCCTCTCGCATCCCGATGACCTGGGCCATACCCATGCGTACTGCGCGAATCGGCTCCTCAAAGGTGGCGTCCCATCGCGCGTTGGCTTTGCCTTGCGCAGGCTCCTCCAATGTCGAGTGCCAGTCGCTGACCGTGACGTCCACCGGGCGCACCACGACGCCGTGCTCCTTGGCATCCCGCACCAGTTGCGCCGGCGCGTAGAAGCCCATCGGCTGGCTGTTGAGCAGGCCGGCCAGCATGGCATCGGGATGGTGGCGCTTGATCCAGCAGCTCACGTACACCAGAAGTCCGAAGCTCGCCGCGTGGCTTTCCGGGAATCCGTAGCTGCCGAATCCTTCCACCTGTTTCGAGATGCGATCCGCGAAGTCCTGCGTGTAGCCCTTCGCAAGCATGCGCTTGACCAGCTTCTGCTGGTGCGGAGCGAGTCCACCCTTGCGCCGCCAGGCGCCCATCGCCCGGCGCAGCTGGTCGGCTTCGCCGGCCGTGAAATCCGCCGCGAGCATGGCGATCTGCATGACCTGTTCCTGGAAGAGCGGAATGCCGAGCGTGCGCTCGGTGGCGACCTTGATGTCATCACTGGGGTACTCGATGGCTTCCTCGCCTGCGCGGCGGCGCAGGTAGGGGTGCACCATGCCGCCTTGAATGGGCCCCGGCCGGACGATGGCCACCTGGATCACCAGGTCGTAAAAGCGCTCGGGCTTCAGGCGCGGCAGCATCGTCATTTGGGCCCGGCTCTCGATCTGGAAGACGCCCACGGTGTCCGCCTTCTGGATCATGGCGTAGGTGACCGGGCACTCGGCCGGCACGTCCTGCATGCCGACAGGGCGGCCGCGCTTGTCGCCGATGAAGTCCAGTGCCCGATGGATCGCGCTGAGGATGCCCAGGGCCAGGACGTCGACCTTGATGAGGCCCAGGGCGTCGAGGTCGTCCTTGTCCCACTGGATGACGGTACGGTCTTCCATGGCGGCGTTCTCCACCGGCACCAGGCGGCTGAGCTTGTCCCGGGCGATGACGAAGCCGCCGATGTGCTGGCTCAGGTGCCGAGGAAAGCCTCGGATGGCGTTGGCGATCGCCAGCCATTGCCGCACCTTCCTGGCCTGGGGGTCCAGGCCGTTCTCGACCAGGCAGGCATCGCAGATCCAGGTCTGCCCCTCGATGCCGTAGGCGGTTTTGGCCAGGCGCTCGACCACCTCGAGCGGGAAGCCCAATGCCTTGCCCACATCCCGGAGCGCGGACTTCGTGCGGTAGGAGGTGACCACGCCAGTGAGGGCCGCGCGGTGGCGGCCGTACTTGCGGTAGATGTATTGCATCACCTCCTCGCGCCGCTGGTGCTCGAAGTCGATGTCGATGTCCGGCGGCTCTCGCCGCTCCACGCTGATGAATCGCTCGAAAAGCACGTTCATGCGGCCCGGGTCGACCTCGGTCACGAAGAGGCAGTAGCACACGGCCGAGTTGGCGGCCGAGCCGCGGCCCTGGCACAGGATTCCTTCGCTGCGCGCAAAGCGCACGATGTCCTCCACGGTCAGGAAATAGGCCTCGTACTTCAGCTGCGCGATGATCCCGAGCTCGTGCTCGATCTGAGCGCGCACCTTGTCCGGCGCGCCGCCTGGGAACCGACGCTCGGCGCCGGCGTAGGTCAGCTTGCGCAGGTGCGAGGCGGGCGTCTCGCCTGCCGGCACGATCTCTTCCGGGTACTCGTAGCGCAGTTCCTCGAGTGAGAACGTGCAGCGCGCGGCGATGGTCACGGTCTCGAGGAGCCATTCTTCCGGGAACTCCCGCATCAGCATGGTACGACCGCGCAGATAGTTGTGGTCGTTGGGGAAGCGCCGCACTCCCGCGTCCTCGACGGTGCAGCCATGCCTCACGGCAGTGAGGGTGTCCAGGATGGGTTTGGCCAGGCGCGTGTGCATGAGCGGGCTGCACGTCGCCGCCACCCGGATGCCGGAGCGCTGAGCGGCCTGCTCGATGGTCCACAGGTACAGGTCTTCGCCGAGCGCCAGCGTCCTCGGGGCCAGCACCCAGGCCCGGTCCGGAAACCAGGTGCGGGCCCACATGCATCGCGCAAACAGCGATTCCACGCTGGCTGTTCGCTCCGGCAGGATCAGGGCCAAACAACCCGGCATGCCGGCCAGGTGCGCCGCCCTCGTGGTCTTTCCCTCAACATCGGCAACCTGGGCAAGGTAGCTGCCTTTGGGCGCACGGGTGCGTGCGAGAGTGATGAGCTCGCAGAGGTTGCCATAGCCCACTCGGTCCTGCGCCAGGAACACGATTCGTGCGAAGGCGGTGCCGCCGGCGGTAGTGAGCAGGATCTCGGAGCCGACGATGAAGTGCAGGCCGATTTCCCGGGCAGCGAGATGCCCGCGGACAACGCCCGAGACAGTGCATTCATCGGTTAGCGCCAGAGCGCTGTACATCTTGGCCGCGGCCCGCTTCACCAAATCCTCGGGCTGCGAGGCGCCGGTCAGGAAGGTGAAGTTCGAGCGGCAGTACAGCTCCGCGTAGGGTGGAGGCTCCTGAATATCGCCGGCTATAATGCTGTACATACGTACAGTATTCCTAAAGGTCCGGCGGCTGCGTCGGCCGTTACACAAAATTTGATCGCCGCAGCGCGACGAGCTTCGTTGCATTCCACTTTTGGCCGCTGGATGCGCGGCATGGAGGAAGCCGGCCGGACGGCCGGATGCTCGTGCCTGTCATGGTGCCCGGTGTGCTGTACGGCCTCGACTCGTTGCAGACTGTCGTCCTATAGGCCGAGGGCGGGCGACGCAGCTCCGCTTCGTTGCGGAGTCTGTGCTGCGCATTACCGGCGAAAGCCCAGCAGCTTCATCGCCGCGGCGAGTCCCTGACGACACGCCCAGTATTCCGACCACGGGTCGTCGGTCTGGAAGGACAGGTACTCGCGCGCTGTCGCAATGGTCCAGTCGGATCCGCTCTTGACGGTCGCCAGCTGCTCCCAGCTGATGGGCATGGACACGCCTAGGCCCGGCCGGGCGCGGGCCGAGAAGGCGGCCGCCGTGGTCGCTCCGTGCCCGTTGCGCAGGTAGTCCACAAAGAGCTTGCCGATGCGGTTCGAAGGGCCGCTCTTGGCCACGAAGCGCGACGGAATCGTCCGCGCGAGGTGCACCACGATGGCCTTGGAAAAATCCTTCACCGTGTCGTAGTCCACCCGCGGCGCGATCGGCACCACAACGTGCAAGCCCTTGCCGCCGCTGGTCTTGAGCCACGCCTGCAGACCCAGTTCGGTGAGCAGCGTCCGGACAAGGACCGTCGCTTCCTGCACATGGCCCCAGCTCGTCCCCTCGCCGGGGTCGAGGTCGAAGATCATCCGGTCGGGCTGGTCGATCTTGGCCTTGCGCGAGTTCCACGTGTGGAACTCGATGACGTTCATCTGCGCGGCGCCCACCAGCGCCTTGGCGTTCGCGACCTCCAGCAGGCTGGCATGGCCCGGCCAGAGGTCGGCGTCCAACTCGGTGACGCCTGGGATGCCGATCTTCTCGCCGTGTTTCTGGAAGAAGAGCTGGCCGCTCACCCCTTCCGGCCCGCGCACCAGAGACACCGGGCGGCCCTTCAGGTGCGCCAGGATGAAGTCCGCGACCGACTCGTAGTAGCGGACCAGGTCGAGCTTCGTGAGGCCGGTCGACGGGTCGATCACCCGCTCCGGGTTGCTGACCTTCACGCCACTCACTGCATTCGGCGCCTCGGCCGTCCTGCCTTTCGACGCGCGCGATCCGGAACGGCCGCCGCCCTCATCGGCGAAGGCCTTGGCTTCCTCCCTCACGATGGCACGCGCAGGCTTGTCCGATCGAAGGGAGAGGAAGGAGGCATGACGCACCTGGCCGTCGGGTGTCCATTCAGCAAAGGTGACTTCGGCCACCAGCTTCGGCTCGACCCAGATCTCGGCCGCCACCGACCGACGCGACCAGCGCCCGGGCTTGCCGGGCGCCGTGTCGAAGGGCGGCTTCTCTCTGCGCAACGGCGCAACGCGCTTCAGCAGGTCTGACGCCTCCTGCGAGTTCCACCCCGTGCCGACGCTGCCGGCCGGCAGCAGCTTGCCGCCGTCGCCGTGCACGCCCAGTAGCAAGCTGCCCACCTGGGCGGCACCGTCGCTGCGCTGCGTGTACCCGCACACCACGAACTCCTGCCGCAACTTGCACTTGAGCTTGAGCCAGGACTCCGTGCGCTGCGACACGTAGGGTGCGTCCGCGCGCTTGGCCATGACCCCTTCGAGGTTCATGCGGCATGCAGAGGTGAGGATCGACGCCGCGTCGGCCTCGAAGTCTTCACTGAATCGGACGTGCTCCCCCTCGTGGTTCGCCATCAGCTCGCGCAGCACGGCCCGGCGATCGCGCTGCGGAACCTGGCGCAGGTCATAGCCGCCGAGGAACGGCACATCGAAGACAAAGTAGACGATGCGCTCGGCGCCAAGACCCTTGTCGAAAGCGTTCTGCAGCGCATTGAAGTCCGGCAGGCCGTTCGCGCCCATCACCACGATCTCGCCATCGAGGAAGCCCGACTCCAGGCCGAGGGACTCCAGTTCGCGCACCAGTGTCGGCATCCTGTCCGACCAGTCATGGCCGCCTCGTGTGAGCAGCTGCACGCGGCCTTTGTCGACGCGGGCCATGATCCGGTAGCCGTCGAACTTGATCTCGAAGATCCACTCGCCGGCGGGCAGCGAGCCCGCCAGCGTGGCCAGTTGCGGGGCTAGCTTGGCGGGCAGTGTCGCGCGTGCGGCGGCCAGTGGCATGCTGGCTGAGTCCTCCCGCGCGGCCGCGGGCGTCGGCTTTGTCCGCCGCGGCGCCTTGTGTGGCGGCACCGGTTTCAGCGGGGCGTGACTTGCAGGTTTGGCTCCTGCGGTGCCGTGCAGCACGCTGTCGGGGAGGGCGCTGACCACGTCGTACTCGGTTTTGGGGCGCGCGAACTCGTCGCGCTTCTTGAACAGGATCCAGGGTTCCTGCCGCTCGCCTCCCTTGGCGATCTTCACCAGTTCCCACAGCCCCTGCAGCTTCTCGCCGTGCATGTGAAACAGCAGCTTGCCGGCGGCCAAGCCCTTGCGCGGGTCCCCGACCGGCTCCCAAGTGCCGCGATCCCAGACGATGACCTTGCCAGCGCCGTACTGGCCCGGCGGGATGGTCCCCTCAAAGGTGGCATATGACAGCGGATGGTCTTCGACGTGGATGGCCATCCGCTTGTCCAGCGGGTCGTAGCTGGGCCCCTTGGGCACGGCCCAGGACACCAACACCCCGTCGAGTTCAAGCCGGAAGTCGTAGTGCAGGCGGCTGGCTGCGTGCTTCTGGATGACGAAGCTCAGTTCGGTTGCGGGCTGGGCCGCGCGGGCCCCCACGACCGATGAACGGCGCGTGGGGGTCTCCCCTCGCGGCTCAGCGGTGACGGCGAAGTCACGCTTGGCCCAGTACCGTGCGAGCGGAGGCGCCTCTGCTGCACCCTTGGCTGACTTGGGCGTTTTGCGCGACTGGGCGGGGCGTGCCATGGCGTCGGCTCAACTGCTTCGGCGTGCCTTGGCGGTTTGATGCGCGATGTACGCTCGTGAAAAATGGTCCCAGGCCGCGAGGTCGAAGGCGAAGACCCGCCGGACCTTTTTCGTCCGCGGCTCTGTGAGGGCGCGCCCACGCTCCTGATCGCCAGCGTGGCGCGGATCTCGGTTCGTCGTCTGTCGGACCATGGCAATACCGTAGCGGAAGGTCCTGCTTGCTGCGTGACGCTGACTTGCAGTCGCTTTGTGGTCCTACGACCGGCCGCCCGGTAGGACGGAAGCATGGCCAGCAAGACGGCCGGGCGAGAGTGCGGCATGCGTGTAGCCGAGCCCGCAGCGGCTCGCCGTCTCCTCAAGAACATCTCTTGGAGTCGACTCGATGGCAAGCGCAACACGAACGCTCTGGAAGGGCGCAATCACCTTTGGCCTGGTCCACATTCCGGTCGGGCTGCACACGGCAGCGACGGAAAGTGGCGTGGACTTCGATTGGCTGGACAAGCGATCGATGGACCCGGTGGGCTACAAGCGCATCAACAAGCGCACCGGCAAGGAGATCGACCGGGACAACATCGTCAAGGGCGTGGAATACGAGGACGGCAAATACGTGATCATCTCGCCCGAGGAAATCGAGAAGGTCTACCCGCGCACGACGCAGACGATCGAGATCGTGCAGTTCGTGGACGCCGGAGAGATACCCTTCGTCTACCTGGAGCGGCCGTACTACCTCGAACCCATCAACAAGGGCCAGAAGGTGTATGCGCTGCTGCGTGACGTGCTGCAGAAGACTGGCAAGATCGGCGTCGCCAAGGTGGTGATCGCCACCAAGCAGCATCTTGCGGCGGTGGTCCCCGCGGGGCGCGCGCTCGTGCTCAACCTGATGCGCTGGGGCGATGAGGTCAGACCGCTGGAAGGCCTGGACCTGCCTCCCGAGAGCACCAAGGCCAGCACGGCGGAGACGAAGATGGCCGTCCAGCTGGTCAAGGAAATGACCGCGCCTTGGAAGCCGACCGAGTTCGAAGACGAGTTCAAACACAAGGTGATGGAACTCGTGCAGAAGAAGGTGAAGGCCGGCGAGACCGAAACCGTCATCGAACCGGAGGAAGAAGCGCCGGGTGAAGGCGCGGAGGTCATCGACCTGTCGGAGTTGCTCAAGCGCAGCCTAAAGGGTGGCGGCAGCAGCCGCAAAACGAGCGCCGCTAAGACAACGAGCGCCGCCAGCGCAACAAAGAAGAGCTCGGCCGCCAAGAAGTCGGCACCAAAGAAGCACGCACCGACAGAGCGCAAGGCCGCCTAGCGCGGAATTTTTGCGGTGGCACCGTCCGGAGCCGATCCGGCTTCGCCAGAGGGCCGCGGGTGCGATGCGCTCGGTGCGAGGAGGTGCAGAACAGTCAGGCGCCCTGGCGTGCTGCCGCGGCCTGGCGTCGCGGCGGCCGCTGCTTCCGCGCTGCGCCGGAATGTGGCATGTTGATGTCCTGCCTAAGAGTATCCAGGACTTGACCATGGCTGCCCGCTCCATTGCCTCCCTGTCGCTGAGCTTCGGGCTCGTCTCGATCCCTGTGCGCGTCTTCGCTGCCACGGAGTCGTCGGCGGCTGTACGTTTCAACCTTCTCTCGCCGGATGGCTCTCGCGTGCGCCAGCAATACATCTCTGAGAAGACGCAAAGGGTGGTGCCGCGCAGCGAAATGGTCAAGGGCTACGAGTTCGAGAAGGACCGTTACGTCATCTTTGAACCGCAGGAGCTCAAGGCGCTGGAGGAGGGCGCCAGCCACCTGATCGAGATCGTGTCGTTTCTCCCCGAGCACGCGATCGACCCGATCTACTACGACAAAGCCTATTTCCTGGCGCCGGACAAGCGCGGCGGCAAGCCCTACAACCTTCTGCGTGCCGCCATGCAGAAATCCGAACGGTGCGCGCTGGCCCGTTGGGCATGGAAGTCCAAGCAGTACGTCGTCCAGGTGCGCGCCAGGGACGAAGGTCTGGTGCTCCAGCAGCTGCTCTACGCCGATGAGGTGCGGTCGATGGCCGAACTGGACATTGAGCATACGACGCCCAGCGCCGCGGAGCTCAAGCTGGCGCTGCAGCTCATCGACCAGATCTCCGAGGACCTCTACCAGGCGGATCTGTTCGAGGACGAGGAGAAGCAGCGCATTTTGGCCGCCATCGACGCCAAGATCGAGGGTCGTGAGATCGTGGCCGTGGATCACCCGGAAGACCGCACGGCGGGGGAGGTGATCGACCTGACGGAGATGCTCAAAGCATCCCTGAGCCGCGGCAGTGGCAAGGCGTCCAGGGGAAAGTCCTCCGTGGAGGACGCGGCTGTGGTGACGCCGCTCAGAGGCGCTGCGAAGGCAGGGCCCAAGCGAGCACCCAAGGCTTCATCGAAGGCGGTCCCCGCAACCAGGACGCGCGCCAGAGGATAGGGCATGGCGGCTTCGGTGGAGACGCACCCTTACACACTGGCGGTCGTCCGCCGCATGTCTGGTCTGAGCCGCCACGCGATCGCTCGGCTTGTCGAGCTTGGCTTCGTGTCGCCCGTGCTGCGCGAGCGCAAGTACAGGTACTCGTTCCAGGATGCCGTGCTGCTACGGTCCGCTTTCGAGTTGCGCGCTGCCAACATTCCGACGCGGCGCATCCTGACTGCTCTGCGGCAGCTGCGCCAGCGGCTGCCGCCGGACGCGCCAACAGCCGGACTGCGACTCGGCTCCGACGACGGGCAGCGGATCGCGGTGCGCAGCGGCGCTCTTCGCTGGGAAGCTGCGAGCGGCCAGATAATGCTGGAGCTCGATGCCGCCGACCGTTCGAGCGCCGTCCATCGCTTCGAGGATCTGGCCAAGTCGGGCAGCGCAACCGATCGCGCGGTCGACACCCGTTTTGCGGAGGCAGAGGGCCTGGAGGACGTCGATCCGATCGCAGCGGAGCGCGCCTACAGAGCCTTGTTGCACGATGACCCCGGACATTCCCACGCGTACCTGAATCTCGGCTTCATGCTGTGCGAGGCGCAGCGCTTCGAGGAGGCCGAATCTCTATATCGCGACGCACGGCGCCACTGCGAGGACGATCCGCTCATCCTGTTTAATCACGCTGTAGCGCTCGAAGCCATAGGTCGCAACGATGAGGCGCTGGCCGTATACGAGCAGAGTCTCGTGCTCGACCCATTGCTGCTGGACGCGCACCAAAACGCGGCGCTGCTCTACTCGGAGATGGGACGTCCGCAAATGGCCATCCGGCACTTCAGCGCCTATCGAAGGCTTCGCTGAGCTAGAGGTGTTCGTCAGTGACACTCGCGATGGCGGTCGCGTTTAGCAATCGATCCGGCTAAGGCGCTGTGCCTGAAAAGTTCAAGGGCGCGAACGTAGTGCGTCGCCTGCGCTTGCATAGCCAGCGACCCGACTGCGGCAGCGCCGTGGCGCCGGGGCGCTACCGGCAACTCATGCGGCGCGTAGATCTCAACACCCGGAGTTCGACGTCGTGCCAGAGGCGGATCGCCGGCGGGGCGAACTTGCGGTCGATGCGCGCTCTTTCTCGCAGGGCTTGGAGGCTGTTGGTGTTCAAGGCTGGATAGTCAGCGACCAAGCCGACGACCCAGGCATCTAAAGACCTCATGTCACCGGCCTTCGACTATCCAATAGCGTCGCCAGATGACCCAACGGTGCGCGAGCCTCGGGCTTGCCCTGACAGGTCGGGTGCAGTGCTCCCCCTATCAGGGTGGCGTGACGCCGCTGGCAGGCTCTTGTCGCGCACGCACGCAACGCTCGTTCGAGCGAGTGCAGTAACTACGAACTTTCAGGTCGGTCGGTTCATGGGTTACCGCTTAAGTTACTGCACAATGGAGCGGAAGCACGCGAACGGATACGGACGAACCGGGAATGAAAAAAGCCCTAAGTGATTGATTCACCTAGGGCTTTTGGAAGTCAGCGAACAAACGCGAACTTAGTGTTGGTGGCGCTTCACGGACTCGAACCGCGGACCTGTGGATTATGATTCCATCGCTCTAACCGACTGAGCTAAAGCGCCGAGCCTGTCATTATAGCCCGACTCCGCCGAGCCGCCAGCGCGGGGGAAGTCGGCGGCATCGAGCCGATTCGTTCCGCCGCAACACGGCCTCGCACATCGCGGCTCGACCCTGCCCCGCCCGCGCGCCCGTACAGCGACGGTGACAATCTCCCGATGCTCGCCCCTTCGTCCGTCGACGCACAGCGCCATGCCATGGCCGACGACCAGCTGATGCTCGCGTACGCCGGCGGCGATGCGGCCGCTTTCGACGTCCTCTATGCACGCCACGAAGGTGCGCTCTTCCGCTTCGTGCGGCGCCTGCTGGGCACGCGGCTGGCGGCGCAGGCGGACGAGGTTTTCCAGGACACCTGGCTGCGCATCGTGACGGCGCGCGACTCGTACTCGCCGCAGGGCGCCGCCTGGCGCACCTGGGCGTTCACCATTGCGCACAACCTGGCGATGGACCGGCTGCGCATGAGCGGGCGCGAGGTCGCGCTCGACGCCGGCGGCCATGCCGACGATGACGACGCCGTGCCGCAACTGCCCTCGCTCGAGCGCGGCGTTCACGCTGCGGATGGCGCGGCCCACGCGGTCCATCCCTCGGCCGAGGAACTCGCGTTCTGGCGCGCCGCCGGCCGGCGCCTGCTCGCCTGCCTCGACGAACTGCCCGCCGAACAGCGCGCCGCCTTCCTGCTGCACCACGAGGACGGCCTGACGGTCGACGTGATGGCCGCACAACTCGCGCTCGGCTTCGAGACGGTCAAGAGCCGCCTGCGTTACGGTCTGCAGAAGTTGCGCACCTGCATGGCACGCTATCTCGTCGCCCTCGAAAGGCAGGGCGCATGACGCAGGATCCGCGTGACCTGCCCGGTGGTGCCGGCAATGGCACGCCGCCCATCGACCCGGCGTGGCGCCGCATGCTCGATGCCGCACCCGACCGCGACGTGGCGCCGCATCCAGCCACGCGCGAGGCGATCCTGCGCAGCGCACACAACGCCGTCGCGCCGTCGCCGCTGGCCGGCCGTCAGCCGCGCGAGTCGGCACTGCCCTGGTGGAAGCGCCTGGGGGGCAGCACGCCGGGTTCGCGCATGCCCTGGAAGTCGGCTTTCGCGACCGCGCTGGTGGCGATGTTCGTGACCGTGCTGTGGCACCGGGAGCCGGTGCCGGATGCACGGCTCGACGCCGAGGCGCCCGCGTCTTCTCCTGCCGCATCCGCGCCGGCCTCGGGGCCTGCTGTCCCTTCGTCGCTCACGCCACCCGTCGCTGCGCCTGCGACCGCGGAGCCAGCGCCTGCGGCCCGGTCCGCGCCAGCGCCGCGTCCATCCGTCACGCCGCTGGAGCGGGAGCCCGCGGGCCGCGCCGCGCGCGAGGACCGACGCAGCGCGGTCGAAGCCGACACCGCGGTCAGGCAGGAGGCCGCCCGGCCTGCTGCCAAGGCGCAGGCCGAGTCCATGGACGAGCGGACCGAAGCCTTGTCGCCACCATCCGCCCCGGTCGCACCGGCCCCGCCGATGGCCGCACCGCCCGTTGCCGACGCGAAGCTCGCGCCATCGCCATCGCCATCGCCATCGTCATCGCCATCGGCCGGCAGCGGCGCTGCGGCGGGGGCCAGCGCACCACCCGCGGCCGCGCTCACCCCGGCGCCGGCGCGCGAAACCGCACCGCCCGTCGCCGCGCTGGCGCGCCGCCCGCAGGCTGCCCAAGCGCAGCCGGGTGCCTGGCGGGGTTGGACGCATCTGCGCATCGTCGACGCGAGCGGCCAGTCGCGGCGCCTTGCACGCGCCGACGCCGCGCAACTGGGCGCGTTGGTCGAGGCCGCCATTCCGGCGCAGGGCGGCGGCGCGGCGGCCGGCGCGCTGGCGCCGGGCGGCTGGCGCATCGTGCTGGAGAGGCCGGATGGTGCCGCGCTGGGCGTGCTCGAGGTTCCGGGCGAACCGGGTCGTTCACTGCGGTGGCGCGAGGGCACGGCAGCGCCCGTGGCCGCCGAGCCGCCGAGCGCCGTGCTCGAGACGCTGCGACGCGCCTTGGCAGAACGCTGATCCTCCGCCAGGAAGCCAACGAGCCGCCATCGGATCGAGGGCGGCTCGTGCAGCCTCGTGAAGGCTGGTGCAATGGGGCGGAAGCTACAGGCCCTTGTCGCTGGCGCGGCCGGCGCTTCCAGGCGGCACGGGCCCCCGCGCGCTCACTGGTGCTTGAAGTCGGCCTTGCGCTTGGCCACGAAGGCGTCCATGCCTTCCTTCTGGTCGGCAGTGGCAAACAGGGCGTGGAACAGCCGGCGCTCGAACATCACGCCGTCCGACAGGCCGCTCTCGAAGGCGCGGTTGACCGACTCCTTGGCCGCCATCACGGCGATCTGCGAGAAGTCGGCGATCTGCAGCGCGGCGCCCAGCGCCTCGTCCATCAGCTTGTCGTAGGGCACCACGCGGCTGACGAGGCCGGCGCGCTCGGCCTCGGCGGCGTCCATCATGCGGCCCGTGAGCGCCATGTCCATGGCCTTGCTCTTGCCCACGGCGCGCGGCAGGCGTTGCGTGCCGCCAGCGCCGGGGATCACGCCCAGCTTGATCTCGGGCTGGCCGAACTTCGCGTTGTCCGCGGCGATGATGAAGTCGCACATCATTGCCAGCTCGCAGCCGCCACCCAGCGCGAAGCCGCTCACGGCGGCGATCACCGGCTTGCGGATGCTGCGAATCGTTTCCCAGTTGCGCGTGATGTAGTCGCCCTTGTAGGCATCGACGAAGCTGTATCTGGCCATGGCGCCGATGTCGGCACCGGCGGCGAAGGCGCGTTCGCTGCCGGTGACGATCACGCAGCCGATCGCCTCGTCGGCATCGAAGGCCTTCAGGGCCGCGCCCAGCTCGGTCATGAGCGCGTCGTTCAGCGCGTTCAGGGCCTTGGGGCGGTTGAGCGTCACGATGCCGACCTTGCCGGCCTCGATACGCACCTCGATGTTCTCGTAGCTCATGGTGTCTCCGGGGATGGGTGGAACGAGCGGGCGCCGTGCGCCTCAGCGAGCCACTATACCCAGAGGCAATGGTTTATTACCCAGAGGTAAGGGTGACCGGTTTTCCGTGGATGCGGCGCGCTCAGCGTCCGCCGAGCCACGCCCGCAACCGCGGGGCGTCCTGTGGCGCCAGGCGCAGCGTGGTCTCGTTCACCGGCAGGCGCAGTGGCAGGCGCAGCAGGCGGCGGTCGCGCGCCACGATGGCCGTGCACTGCTTCGCGTCGCCCAGGTACAGCGGCAGCTCGTCGAGCTTGGCGAGGCGCCAGGCCGAAGCGGCGCGCCCGCGCGCGGCAGGCAGCTCGACGGCCAGCCACTCGTCGTTGGCCGAGAAGCCGGCCTGCTCGGCCGCGCTGCCGCGCAGCACGACCTTGACCTGCACGCTGCCGGCGGTCTCCGCCACGCGAAGGCCCAGCGCCTGCGCGCGTTGCGCGGGCTCGTCGAGCACGGCCACGCCGTGGGTTTCGAGCAGCGGCTTGAGCGGCAACTCGTCGGTCCCGTGGACCCAGCTGGCCAGCTCCGGCGCATAGGAGCGGCGGCCCACCGTCTCCAGCGCCGCGGCGATGTCGCCCTCGGTGACCGGGCCGCCCGAGGAACGTGCCCACAGCAGCCGCATCACGTCGTCGAGCGTGCCGTGCCCTTCGCCGCGCAGCGTGAGGTCCAGGCACAGCGCGACCAGGGCGCCCTTGGTGTAGTAGCTCACCGTGGCGTTGGGCATCTGCTCGTCGGGGCGGTAGTACTTCACCCATGCATCGAAGCTCGCGTCGGCCACCGACTGCACGAAGCGCCCCGGCGTCTGGAGCACCTGGTTGGCCGTCTTGTTCAGCAGCTTGACGTAGGTGGCGTCGTCGATGCCGCCGGCACGGCGCAGCAGCACGTCGTCGTAGTAGCTGGTGAAACCCTCGAAGAACCACAGCAGGCGCGTGTAGTTCTCGTGGCCGTAGTCATAGCGTGCGAATTCCGCCGGGCGCAGGCGCTTGACATTCCAGGTGTGGAAATACTCGTGGCTGATGAGGCCCAGCAGCGTGGTGTAGCCCTCGCCGGCCCTGGGCACGCCGCGCTGAGGCAGGTCGCTGCGGTTGCAGATCAGCGCGGTGGAGTGGCGGTGTTCCAGGCCGCCATAGCTGTCGCCCACGGCGTTGAGCATGAAGAAGTAGCGGTCGTGCGGCGGCCGCAGGGCGGCGTCGCGCGCGCCGGCCCGTGCCTTGTCGCCGTGCCAGAAGCGCATCTGCGTTTCGCAGATGGTGCGGGTGTCGGCCACCAAGCGCTCCCCATCGAACGCGGGCGTGGTACCGGCCACGACGAAGCGGTGCGGCACGCCGAGAACGTCGAATTCGGCGCTCCAGAAGTCGCCCATTTCCACCGGGCTGTCGGCCAGCTCGTCGTAGCCGTCGGCGCGGTAGATGCCGAAGCCGCGGCGGTCGACCTTCACCGGACGCAGCGCCGTGGCGCACGACCAGGGCGTGGCGGTGCCCGAAGGCGCATCGACCTGCATCGTGCACGCGAGCTCGGTCTGCCCTTCGACGCGCAGGCAGACACTGGTGCCGTTGAAGAAGCCGCGGCCAGCGTCGAGCCAGGCGGTGCGCACCGAATGGTCGTAGGCGCAGACCTGGTAGTGCAGCGTCAGCGGCCGGCCGGGCTCGCAGTCGACCTGCCAGGCGGCCTTGTCCTGCTGCACCACCTGCAACTTGCGGCGGCCCTGCGTGGCGCGCAGGCCCTGCAGATTCTTCGCGAACTCGCGCACCAGGTAGCTGCCGGGGATCCACACCGGCAGCGACACGCGCTGCAGCGCGTGTGGCGCGTCGATCTCGAGGGTGATGTCGTACAGGTGGGCATGCAGGTCGGCGCAGCGCACGTGGTAGCGCACTGCCGCGGCATTCGGGCCCGCCGGAGCGCGCGCCGCCATCAGTTCGACGCCGCCAGCATCTTCTCGACTTGCGCAGCCGGGATCGCGCCCGGCGCACGGCTGCCATCGGCAAAGATCAGCGTCGGCGTGCCGGTGATGTTGTACTTGCGGCCGAACTCCACGTTGCGCTTGAGCGCGGCCACGTCGCAATCGCCGCTCGATGGCTTGACGCCGCCGACCATCCAGTCGGTCCAGGTCTTGCCCTTGTCCTTGGCACACCAGATGTCGCGCGACTTGACGACCGAGTCCGGACCGAGCACCGGGTACAGGAAGAGGTAGACCGTCACGTTGTCGACGTTGCGCAGGTCGGCCTCGAAATGCTTGCAGTAGCCGCAGTTCGGGTCTTCGAAGACCGCCAGCTTGCGCTTGCCGTTGCCGCGCACGATCTTGAAGGCGTCATCGACCGGCAACTGGTCGAAGGCCACCTGGCTGAGCTTGTCGACCCGCTCCTCCGTGAGGTTCTTCCTTGCCTTCACGTCGATCATCTGGCCCTGCATCAGGTAACTGCCCTGCTCGTCGGTGTAGTACAGGTCGAAGCCCACGCGCACCTCCCAGATGCCGGGCATGGGCGACTTGCGCACCTCGTCGATCTTGGCCAACTGCGGAATGGCGGCAAGACTCTTGCGGATCTCGGCCTCGCCGGCGTGCGCGCCGAAGGCGGCGGACAGAACGAGGGTGGCGAGTGCGGGGGCGGCCAGGCGGCGCAGCGTAGGCAGGAAGGTCATGATGCGGATTCGTGTGCGCGAGGCGCCAAAGGTTCAGCGGGCCGAAGGAACAAATGCACGGATCAGGCCAGGCCCATGGCTTGGCGGGCGATCCAGTTCTTGAACACGCGGGTGCGATCGAAGCCGCGCATGCCCCAGTTGCGCAGTTGGGGCAGGGGGTCCATGGCGTGGGCGAAGAGCTGTTGCAGTCCGTCGGTGGCCAGGCCCATGGCCAGCACGTCGGCGCGGCGCGCGCGCTCGTAGCGGCGCAGCAGCCGCGTGTCGCCCACGCTGCGCCAGTACTCGCGCTGCTTGAGGACGTCGGCCAATGCGGCGGCGTCGGCCAGGCCCAGGTTCAGGCCCTGGCCGGCGAGCGGGTGGACGGTGTGGGCGGCGTCGCCGGCCAACGCCCACGCGCCGCCGTCCTTGCCGTCCGCGCTCGTGAAGCGTCCGATCCAGCGGTCGGCCGTGGCGCGCTGCAGCGGCCAGGCGGCGCGCTCGCTGGCGAGGCTGAAGGCGCCCAGCGCATCGCCGCAGGCCTCGCGCACGACGGCGCAGAAGGCGTCGGCGTCCTGGGCCAGCAGCGCGGGGGCGCGGAACTGGTCGACCGACCACACCAGCGCCAGGCTGCGGCTGCCCGGCCCGCCCAGTGGCAGGAGCGCCAGCACCTCGCCCTTGTCGTTGAACCACTGGCGCGCCGTGTCGTCGTGCGGGCGCTCGGCCTGAAGCCGCGCCGCGATCGCGTGCTGCGGGTAGCGCGCCACCTCGTAGTGCACGCCGAGCAGTTCGCGCGTGGCGCTGGCCTTGCCCTCGCACACCACGGTGAGCGGCGCCTTGACCGGCGCCTGCACCACCTCCACCTGCGGCGCGAAGCGCACCGCCTCGGCCAACTGACGTTCGAGCGCCGGCACGTCGACGATCCAGGCCAGCGCATCGACGGCATGCTGGCGCGCCTGGAAATGCACCCGGCCCCCTTCGTCGCCGTGCACCAGCATCTCGCGCACGGCGGTGGCATGGGCGGCATCGGGCCAGGCCCTCAGAGATTCGAGCAGTGCCTTCGAGGCGGCATTGAGGGCATAGGCACGCACGTCCTCGCGCGCCGCCGTTTCCGCCGGTGCCACCAGTGCCACGCGCACGCGCTCGCGCGCGAGCAGCAGCGCCAGCGTGCGGCCGACGATGCCGGCGCCGCGGATGCAAACCTCGGGGGGAAGAGCCATCGCGGCATTGTAGGGAGCGCCGCCGGGCCGGGCGCGCCTTTGCATGCCGACGCGGTGGCCATCCGGGAGACGGCCGCTCGGGCCGGTGGGGTGGGCGCGTGCGCGAGAATTCGCGCCCCTGTCGCCCACGCGCTCGGCGCCCGCGCGCCGGCCGCCGCTTCCTCCCATGACCCACCCGTCCACCCCGTCCGACTTCGACGTCCAGGGCACCATCGCCCGTCTTTTCGTGTACCCCGTCAAATCGTGCGCCGGCGTCGAGGTGCCCGAGGCGCTGCTCACCGAGACCGGGCTGGAGTTCGACCGGGCCTGGATGGTGGTCGACGAGGCGGGCGAATTCGTCACCCAGCGCGAACTGCCGCGCATGGCGCTCATCCGTCCGCAGCTCAAGCAGTTCGAGATGGTGCTGCGCGCGCCCGGCATGCTGGCGCTGCACATCGCCTACGACCGGGTCGAGGCGCCCGTGCAGGTCAGGGTCTGGAAGGACACCGTGGCCGCCTACGACATGGGCGACGTGGCGGCGCAGTGGTTCAGTGACTTCTTGTCGGAGCCCGGGAAACCCCGCAAGCTGAGGCTGGCCCGCTTCGACCCGGAGCACAAGCGCCTGTCCAGCCTGCAGTGGACCGGCGGCACCGAGGCCGAGGTGCAGTTCGCCGACGGCTATGCGCTGCTCGTGGCCAGCGAGGGATCGATGGACGAGCTCAACGGACGCCTCGCCGCGGCCGGCCATGCAGCGGTGGGCATCGAACGCTTCCGCCCCAACATCGTGCTGGCCGGCCTCGAAGCACACGACGAGGACCGGGTCGAGATGCTGCACATCGACACTGCGGAGGGCCAGGCGCAGTTGCAGCCGGTCAAGCCCTGCACGCGCTGCCCGATCCCCGACATCGACCCGGCCACCGCGACCCGCAGCCCCGAGGTCGGCGACACCCTGCGCAGCTACCGCGCCGACCCGCGCGTCGATGGCGCGATCACCTTCGGCATGAACCTCATCGTGCGCGAGGGCGTGGAGCAGATGCTCAAGGTCGGGCAAAGGGTGGGGGCGCGCTACCGTTTCGAGTGAGTGCGCGGGCCCCCTCGTAAAATCCCGCCTTTCCCCAAGACACCCTGAAAGCCCCGCCATGAGCCTCAAGTGCGGCATCGTCGGCCTGCCCAACGTCGGCAAGTCCACCCTCTTCAACGCGCTGACCAAGGCTGGCATCGCGGCCGAGAACTACCCCTTCTGCACCATCGAGCCGAACGTCGGCGTGGTGGAGGTGCCCGACCCGCGGCTCGCGCAGCTCGCCGAGATCGTCCAGCCGGAGCGCATCGTTCCGGCCATCGTCGAGTTCGTCGACATTGCGGGCCTGGTGGCCGGCGCCAGCACGGGCGAAGGTCTGGGCAACAAGTTCCTGGCGCACATCCGCGAGACCGACGCCACGGTGAACGTGGTGCGCTGTTTCGACGACGACAACGTGATCCACGTGGCCGGCCGGGTCGATCCGATCTCGGACATCGAGGTGATCCAGACCGAGCTCTGCCTGGCCGACCTGGGCACCGTCGAAAAGGCGCTGCATCGCCACACCAAGGTCGCGCGCTCGGGCGACAAAGAGGCGCAGAAGCTCGTCGGCCTGCTCGAACGCTGCCAGAAGGCGCTGAACGAGAACATCCCGGTGCGGGCGCTGGAGTTCACCAAGGAAGAGCAGCCGCTGGTCAAGAGCTTCACGCTGATCACCGCCAAGCCCGCGATGTTCGTCGGTAACGTCAGCGAAGACGGCTTCGACAACAACCCCTACCTCGACCGCCTGCGCGAATACGCCGCCAAGCAGAACGCGCCCGTGGTGGCCATCTGCGCCAAGATCGAGGCCGAGCTGTCCGAGATGGACGATGCCGACCGGCTCGAATTCCTGAAGGAGCTCGGCCAGGACGAGCCGGGCCTGAACCGCCTGATCCGCGCCGCCTACAAGCTGCTTGGCCTGCAGACCTACTTCACCGCCGGCGTGAAGGAGGTGCGTGCCTGGACCATCCACGTCGGCGACACCGGCCCGCAGGCGGCCGGCGTGATCCACACCGATTTCGAGAAGGGCTACATCCGTGCCCAGACCATCGCCTTCGACGACTTCATCGCCTACAAGGGCGAGCAGGGCGCGAAGGACGCGGGCAAGATGCGCGCGGAAGGCAAGGACTATGTCGTCAAGGATGGCGACGTGATGAACTTCCTCTTCAGCAGCTGAACGCTCGCTGCGCGCGACCATGATCACCGTCCACCACCTCAACAACTCCCGTTCGCAGCGCGTGCTGTGGCTGCTCGAAGAGCTCGAACTGCCCTACGAGATCGTCCACTACCAACGCAACGCGCAGACGATGCTGGCGCCGCCCGAGCTGCGGCAGGTGCATCCGCTGGGCAAGTCGCCGGTGGTGACGGTCGATGGCCTCGTGCTCGCCGAGTCGGGCGCCATCCTGGAGACGCTGACCGAGCGCTACGGCAACGGGCGCCTGGCGCCCCCGGCCGGCTCGCCCGAGGCGGTGCGCTACCGCTACTGGCTGCATTACGCCGAAGGCTCGGCCATGCCGCCGCTGCTGCTCAAGCTGGTGTTCGACCAGATCGAGAAGGCGAAGATGCCCTTCTTCGCCAAGCCCATCGCGCGTGGCATCGCGGCCAAGGCGAAGGCCAGCTTCATCCAGCCGCAGATCTCGAACCACCTGAACTTCATGGAAGGCGAACTGGGCAAGAGCGCCTGGTTCGCGGGCGATGCGTTCACGGCCGCCGACATCCAGATGAGCTTCCCGGTCGAGGCGGCGGCGGCGCGCGCCGGTCTGAACGAGAAGCGCCCGCGCCTGATGGACTGGCTGGCACGCATCCACGCGCGGCCGGCCTACCAGCGCGCGCTGCAGCGCGGCGGCCCCTACGAGCTGCTGAGCTGATTCGCGGTGCCGGGCCGGGCTGCAATCCCCGGCCGCCGGGTGCGAGCGGTGATGGCCTCGATCGCGTCGCGCGGCCTGTTCACTTGTCGGGCCACAGGTACAGCAGCGCCACCGTCATGCAGACATAGCGCGCGAACTTGCCGATGGCCATGTAGACCAGGCAGGGCCAGAAGGACAGCCGCAGCCAGCCGGCCACCGCACACAGCGGGTCGCCCACCACGGGCAGCCAGCTCAGCAGGCAAGCCTTGGGGCCGAGCCTTTCCAGCCACGCGAGCACGCGCATGTGGTGCTTCGAATGCGCGTACTTGTCGGCCACCTTGTGCGCGCCGTAGCCCATCCACCAGTCGACCGCACCGCCCAGGGTGTTGCCGGCCGTGGCGACGAGGATCGCGGGCCAGAACATGTCGGGGTTGAGCTTGAGCAGGCCGAACAGCGCCGGCTCCGAACCCAGCGGCAGCAGCGTGGCCGAGATGAAGGCGACGATGAACAGCGTCGACAGGCCGAACTGCGGCAGCGCGAGAAGCGCCAGGAGGGAGTCGAGCCAGGCTTGCATGGGTGGCGGAGTATAGGAAGCGCCCCGTCGCCGCCCGCGTCGGAAACGGTGCCGCGCTGCGGGAGGAATCCGTGCATCCCCGGGGGCGGCGGGTACCAATCGTTTCAGTGTCCGAAATGGGCGCTGGCTACAATTGATGCCTCATTTTTCAGCAGACGCTGCCACCTCGCGGTGCCGGCGTCTTTGTTTCTCCACCCCTCGCCCCTCCCATGCAGATCGGTTCCATTGCGCTGGACAACCGGCTGTTCGTCGCGCCCATGGCGGGCGTCACCGACCGTCCGTTCCGCATGCTGTGCCGGCGGCTGGGTGCGGGCTACGCGGTGAGCGAGATGGTGACTTCGCGCAAGGAGCTGTGGGGCTCGCTCAAGACCTCGCGGCGCGCCAACCACGAGGGCGAGCCCGGTCCCATCGCGGTGCAGATTGCCGGCACCGACGCGGCCATGATGGCCGAAGCCGCGCAGTACAACATCGACCGCGGCGCGCAGATCATCGACATCAACATGGGCTGCCCGGCCAAGAAGGTGTGCAACAAGTGGGCGGGCTCGGCCTTGATGCGCGACGAGCCGCTGGCCCTGGAGATCGCGCAGGCCGTGGTCGAGGCCGCGGCGCCGCACGGCGTGCCGGTGACGCTCAAGATGCGCACGGGCTGGAGCCACGACCACCGCAACGCCGTGAAGCTGGCGCGCGACTTCGAGGCCGCCGGCGTGCAGATGCTCACCGTGCACGGCCGCACGCGCGAGCAGGGCTACAAGGGCCATGCGGAATACGACACCATCTCTGCCGTCAAGGCCGCGGTGCGCGTTCCCGTGGTGGCCAACGGCGACGTGACCAGCCCCGAGAAGGCCCGCGACGTGCTGGCCGCGACGGGGGCCGATGCCGTCATGGTCGGCCGCGCGGCGCAGGGGCGGCCGTGGATCTTCCGCGAGATCGGGCATTTCCTCGCCACGGGCGAGCACATGGCGCCGCCGCTGGTGGCCGAGGTGCGACGCCTGCTGCTCGATCACCTGCACGAGCACTATGCGCTGTATGGCGATTACAGCGGCGTGCGCACGGCACGCAAGCACATCGGCTGGTACGTGCGGGCCCTGCCCGGCGGCGAGGCCTTTCGCGATGCGATGAACCGCATCGAGGACTGCAAGGCGCAATGGGAGGCGGTGGCCGCCTTCTTCGATGCGCTCGGCGAGCGCATGGAGCGCCTGCCGGTACAGGCCGACACGGCCGCTGACGAATCCAGGGAAGACGACAACAACGACGGCGAACTCGAGGAGCATTGCAGCAGCGCGGCCTGACGCGCGCGGCCCGCGGGCCGGCTGCAGTCGACGGGAGACCCGGCAGAACTGCAAGAACGAAGAAGATGAGCAAGAAACAGATCGAGGACTGCGTGCGCAGCAGCCTGGAGGGCTACTTCCGCGACCTGCGGGGCACCGAGCCGGACGGCATGTACGAGATGATCGTGACGGTGGTCGAGAAACCGCTGCTGGAGGTCGTGATGCTGCGCGCCGAAGGCAACCAGTCGCGCGCCGCGCAGTGGCTGGGCCTGAACCGCAACACCCTGCGCAAGAAACTGGTCGAGCACCGGATCATCAAGTAGTTCTTTCATACGGGCTACCGGACGCAGAAGAAGCAGCCAAAGCAACGCAGAGGACGCAGAAGAATCCCCTTTTTCAGGTTTCTTTTGCGTCCTTTGCGCAACCTTTGCGCCCTATGCGTCCGGTTGTCCGAACCCGCATTCACAGCAACACACGTCCCATGCAAGCCCTCCTTTCCGTCTCCGACAAGACCGGCATCCTCGACTTCGCGAAAGCGCTCCACGACCTCGGCGTGAAGCTGCTGTCCACCGGCGGCACTGCCAAGCTGCTGGCCGACGCGGGCCTGCCCGTCACCGAAGTGGCCGACCACACGGGCTTCCCCGAGATGCTGGACGGCCGTGTGAAGACGCTGCACCCCAAGATCCACGGCGGCCTGCTGGCGCGCCGTGATTTGCCCGCGCACGTGGCCGCCATCGAGCAGCACGGCATCGACGCCATCGACCTGCTGGTCGTCAACCTCTACCCCTTCGAAGCCACCGTGGCCAAGCCTGGCTGCACCCTGGAAGACGCGATCGAGAACATCGACATCGGCGGCCCGGCCATGGTGCGCAGCGCCGCCAAGAACTGGAAGGATGTCGCGGTGCTCACCGATGCGTCGCAGTACGCCGTCGCGCTGGAGGAGCTGAAGGCGAACGGCAGGATCAGCGACAAGACCAAATTCGGCTTCTCGGTGGCCGCCTTCAACCGCATCGCCGACTACGACGGCGCGATCAGCGATTTCCTCTCGGCCGTGGACTTCGAGGCCAGCCAGGGCCAGCCGGCGCCGGTGCGCTCGCTGTTTCCGGGCCAGAGCAACGGCCGCTTCGTCAAGCTGCAGGACCTGCGCTACGGCGAGAACGCGCACCAGCAGGCGGCGCTCTACCGCGACCTGCATCCCGCACCCGGCTCGCTGGTCACCGCGAAGCAGTTGCAGGGCAAGGAACTCTCGTACAACAACATCGCGGATGCCGATGCGGCGTGGGAGTGCGTGAAGAGCTTCGATGTGCCGGCCTGCGTGATCGTCAAGCACGCCAACCCCTGCGGCGTGGCGGTGGGCAAGGACGCGCTCGAGGCGTACAGCAAGGCCTTCAAGACCGACCCGACCTCGGCCTTCGGCGGCATCATCGCCTTCAACCGGCCGGTGGACCTGGCCGCGGCGCAGGAGATCAACAAGCAGTTCGTCGAGGTGCTGATGGCGCCCGGCTACAGCCCCGAGGCGCTGGCCGTGTTCCAGGCCACCAAGGCCAAGCAGAACGTGCGCATCCTGCAGATCGACCTGCCCCGGGGCGGTACGACCGATTGGGACAACGGCCGCAACATGATGGACGTGAAGCGTGTCGGCTCGGGTTTGCTGATCCAGACCGCCGACAACCACGTGCTCACGCCGGACCAGCTCAAGGTGGTGACGAAGAAGCAGCCGACGCCGCAGCAGCTGGACGACCTGATGTTCGCCTGGAAGGTGGCGCAGTACGTCAAGAGCAACGCCATCGTCTTTTGCGCCAGCGGCATGACCATGGGCGTGGGTGCGGGGCAGATGAGCCGGCTCGATTCGGCACGCATCGCCAGCATCAAGGCCGAGCATGCGGGGCTGTCGCTGCAGGGCACGGCGGTGGCGAGCGATGCGTTCTTCCCGTTCCGCGACGGGCTGGACGTGGTGATCGACCATGGGGCGACGAGCGTGATCCAGCCCGGCGGGTCGATGCGCGATCAGGAAGTGATCGATGCGGCGGACGAGCGGGGCGTGGCCATGGTCTTTACCGGCGTCCGCCACTTCCGCCACTGACATTCGCCGCTCGGCTACTGCGCGGACGCAGGGCGGCGTTGCGCGGTGCTCGGAATCCTCACGTACCGAAGTACGTTCCGGTTCCTGCGCTCCGTGCGCCTTGCCCTGCGCCCGCTCGCTACGCCGCTCGGCGAATGTCGCACTGCGCCAGTTTCTGCAGGCAGTCGCTGCCCGCCGTCGGGCACTCGTGGGTAGCTATTGCTTCTGTAGCGCCTTGAAGATCTCGCGCGCGGCGGCGATGGTGGCGTCGATGTCGGCGTCGGTGTGGGCGCTGCTGACGAAGCCAGCCTCATACAGGGCGGGGGCGATGTAGACGCCGCGGTCGAGCAGGCCGTGGAAGAGTGCATTGAAGCGCGCGTTGTCGCTCTTCATGACGGCCGTGTAGTTCTGCGGCAGCTCGGGCAGGAGGAAGAAGCCGAACATGCCGCCTTCGGAGTCGGCGCTGAAGGGCACGCCTTCGGCGGCCGCTGCAGCGGTCAGGCCGTCGACCAGCGCGCCGGTCTTCGCGGCCAGCGACTCGTAGAAGCCGGGCTTGGCGATCTCCTTCAGCGTCGCGAGGCCGCAGGCCGTGGCCACGGGATTGCCCGAGAGCGTGCCGGCCTGGTAGACCGGGCCCATCGGCGCCAACTGTTCCATGATGGCGCGCGGACCGCCGAAGGCGGCCAGCGGCATGCCGCCGCCGATCACCTTGCCCAGCACGGTGAGGTCGGGCGTGATGCCCAGCACACCCTGCGCACCCTGCAGGCCGACGCGGAAGCCGGTCATCACCTCGTCGAACACCAGCAGCGCGCCGTGTTGCGTGCACAGCTCGCGGCAACGTTGTGCGAACTCGGGCGTGGCGCGCACGAAGTTCATGTTGCCGGCGATGGCCTCGATCATCAGGCAGGCGATGTCGGCGCCGTGCAGCGCGAAGGCTTCTTCCAGTTGCTGCAGGTTGTTGTATTCGAGGACCAGCGTGTGCTGCACCACCTCGGGCGGCACGCCGGCGGAGGTGGGGTTCCCGAAGGTGGCGAGGCCCGAGCCGGCCTTGACCAGCAGCGCGTCGGCATGGCCGTGGTAGCAGCCCTCGAACTTGACGATGTGCTTGCGGCCGGTGGCGCCGCGCGCCAGGCGCAGGGCGCTCATTGCCGCTTCGGTGCCGGAGCTGACGAGGCGCACCATCTCCATCGAGGGCACGAGCGCGAGGATGGCCTCGGCGAGTTCGATCTCGCGCTCGGTCGGCGCGCCGAAGGACAGGCCTTCGGTCACGGCGCGTTGCACGGCGTCCAGGACGGCCGGGTGGCCGTGGCCCAGGATCATGGGTCCCCAGGAGCCGATGTAGTCGATGTAGCGCTGGCCGGCCGCGTCCCACATGTAGGCGCCCTGGGCGCGGGCGATGAAGCGCGGCGTGCCGCCCACGGCCTTGAAGGCGCGCACGGGCGAGTTCACGCCGCCAGGGATGACGGCGCGTGCGCGGTCGAAGAGCTGGAGGTTGGCGTCGGTGGTCATCGGGAGCAGGGGGAGAAGGTGGCGGCCGGCCACCGATGTCAATGGCGGGTGTCGTGGGCGGGCAGCGCGAAGTCGGCGTCCGAGGTGCCCTCATCGTCGCCCTCGTCCTCGGGCTGGGCCCAGAAGAGGCGGTCGGGCAGCACGTGGCCCATGCCGGGGCGAAAGCCCGCGTCCAGGCAGCGGTCCATGTACGCCAGCGCCTCGGTCGTCGCGGACGTGAGGTCCGCGCCGGTCGCCAGCAGGGCGGCCAGCGCGGCCGACAGCGTCTCGCCGGCACCCGCGAAGACGGCCTCGAGCCGCTCGTACTTCTCGCTGGCCAGCACGGATTGCGGCGACGCCAGCACGTTGTCGATGAAGGGATCGGGCCGCACGATGCCGGTGACCAGCGTGTAAGGCACGCCCAGCTCGCCGGCCGCCTTGGCGATGTCGCGCGGGCCCGGCGGCTTGTCGCCCGACCAGTCGGGCAGCAGCCAGCGCCACAGCGTGCTGTGGTTGCCCACCAACACGGCCGTCTGCGGCAGCACCAGTTCCTGGAAGGCGTCGAGGTAGCTCTCGATGTCCTGGTCGTTCCACCAGGACAGGTTGGGCATGTAGGCCACCACGGGCACCTCGGGGTAGTCCGAGGCGGTCTCGGCGATGCGGCTCAGGTTGTCGGGCGAGCCGGCGAAGCCGACCTTGATGACCTGGGCCGGCACGTCTTCGAGGATGGCGCGCGCCTGCTCGGCAACATGCTCCTCGTCGAAGGCGAAGTGATCGAAGACCTCGGCCGTGTCGCGGGCGTAGGCCCCCGTCACCACGCCCAGCATGTGAGCGCCCACCGATGAAATCGCCAGTGCATCGGCCCCCAGCCCGCCCGCACCGCTCGGGTCGCTGGCGTTGAAGACCAGGACGCAGGGCGGCCGGCCGTCGTCCTCGGCCTCGGCCGCCGGGTCGTCATCCGGCGCCCCGTTAACATCGTCGGCCTTCGGTGGGTCCTCGGGCGGTAGTAAGTGCGTATTCATTCGGCCCGGATGAACCCCGGATGGTGGCGTTTCTGAGACGTCGCGGGCAGGATTGCTTGAGACGTCTGGATACAATCGTTGCATTCTATGTACAAGGCTCGTAAGCTGCGATGAACACGAAAACCTGGATGTGCCTGATTTGCGGGTGGATCTACGACGAAGCGGCAGGCGTGCCGGAGGATGGTATTGCGCCCGGGACCCCTTGGGAGCAGGTGCCCATGAATTGGACCTGCCCCGAGTGCGGTGCGCGCAAGGAAGACTTCGAGATGGTCGAGATCTGACAGCATGGCACAAGGCCGGGCCTCGCGCGCCGTCGTGGCGTGACGGCCCGCCAGGTGGTGATCGATGAGGAGTCGGTGCCATGAGCACGAACGGGTCAGGTTTCAAGGTGCTGGTCATCGATGACAGCAACACCATCCGGCGCAGTGCCGAGATCTTTCTCAAGCAGGGCGGGCACGAGGTGCTGCTGGCCGAGGACGGCTACGACGCGCTTTCCAAGGTCAACGACCACAAGCCCCACCTGATCTTCTGCGACATCCTGATGCCACGGCTCGATGGCTACCAGACCTGCGCCATCATCAAGCGCAACGCGCATTTCACCCACGTTCCCGTCGTGATGCTGTCGTCCAAGGACGGCGTGTTCGACAAGGCCCGCGGCCGCATGGTCGGGTCGCAGGACTATCTCACCAAGCCTTTCACCAAGGAACAGCTGCTGCAGGCCGTGCAGCAGTTCGGCGCCGTCCAACAGGAAGCCTAAATGACCATCCGCAAAGTGCTCGTCGTCGACGACTCCAAGACGGAACTGATGTTCCTCACCGATCTGCTGCAGAAGAACGGCTTCGCCGTGCAGACGGCCGAAAACGCGGACGATGCCATGCGCCGGCTCGAGGCCGACCGCCCGGACCTCATCCTGATGGATGTGGTGATGCCCGGCCAGAACGGCTTCCAGCTCACCCGCGCGCTCGCGCGCAGCCCCGAGTTCGCGCAGGTGCCCATCATCCTGTGCACCAGCAAGAACCAGGAGACCGACCGCGTCTGGGGCATGCGCCAGGGCGCGCGCGACTACATCGTCAAGCCCGTGCAGGCGGCCGAGCTCCTGGCCAAGATCCAGGCGCTGAACTGAGCGCCCGCGCGACGCGTCCATGGCGACCCGCGAAGCCCTCCGCGAATTCCAGTCCCGGCTGGCAGGCCGCCTGCAGGCCGCGCGCACCTCGGGCGTCTCGGCCTCCTGGCTCGCCGTCGAGGCGGGCGAGGCCCGCTACCTGTTCCCGCTGGGCCAGGCCGGCGAGATCTTTCCCTGGACCGCGCCGCAACCGGTGCCCTACACGCTGCCCTGGTTTCTCGGCGTGGCCAACCTGCGCGGCGGCCTCTACGGCGTCGTGCAACTGTCGGCCTTCGCCGGTGGCGACCGGCCGGCGCCGGCCAACACCGAGTCGACACGCGCGCAGTCGCGCCTGGTCGGGCTGAACGACGCGCTGGACGTCAATTGCGCCCTGCTGATCGACCGGCTGGTCGGCCTGCGCGGCATCGAAGCCTTCAAGAGTTCGCAGGCCCCCGCGGCCGATGCGCCCGCGTGGCAGGGCCACACCTACATCGACGCCGCAGGACAGCGCTGGCAGGAGATCAACCTCCAGGCACTGTCGCAGCAACCCGAATTCCTGAGCATCGGCGCCTGAGCCGGCGCCCCGCATCCATCCCGAAGGACCGACCGTGAACTCGATCGCCGACAAGTTCAAGAAGCTGCTGCCCCCCCGCGATGACAGCGTGACCGTGCGCGTGGACAGCACCGCTGCGCTGGTGCTCGACAACCCCGAGACCGTGCAGCCCGAGGAACGCACCATCTACATCCCGCGCGAGGCCCCACCCGCGTCCGAACCGGCACCCGCCGTGGGCGCCTTCGAGGTGCCGCCGGACTTCGTGCCGAGCCGCCAGTTCGACGAACCGGCCGAGGCGCCGCCGGTGGCACCCGTGGCCGCTGCCGCTGCCTCTGCGCCTGGCGCGGCCGAGCCTGCGCCCGCCGATCCGCGCGCCACGCCGGCGCGGCAGCAGCGCCTTCTGGCCGTTGTGCTGGCGGTCGCCGTGCTGCTGCTGCTGCTGGTCGCCGGCTCCGCCATCCTGCGCTCCGAGCGCCTGGCCCAGCAGGTGGCCGCCACCGGCCAGTCCCTGATGCAGTCGCAGCGCCTGGCCAAATCGGTCTCGCAGGCGCTGGTGGGCAGTGCGCCGGCCTTCGACGAGGTCAAGGAGAGCTCGGACGACCTCACGCGCAGGGTCAACGGCCTGGCCACGGGCGACGACTCGCTGCAGCTGGAACGCGTGGGCGCGCAGTACGAGGCCGAACTGGAGAAGATCCAGCCGCTGGTCAAGCGAGCGGATGCCAGCGCCAAGGTCGTGCTGGCCCAGAAGCAGATCCTGACGCAGGTGGGCGCGGCGCTGCGGACCATCAACCGCCAGTCGTCCGAACTGCTGGAGATGACCGAGACCATCGCCTCGCTGAAGATGCAGCAGAACGCCTCGGTGCCCGAAATCTCCGCTGCCGGCCAGCTCGTCATGCTCACGCAGCGCATCGGCAAGTCGGCCAACGAGTTCCTCACCGTCGAAGGCGTGAGCCCCGACGCCGTGTTCCTGCTCGGCAAGGACCTCAACAGCTTCCAGGAAATCGCCAAGGGTCTGCTCGACGGCAATGCGCAGCAGCGCCTGCCCGGCACGCGCGACGCACAGACCCGCGAGCAGCTCGACGCGATCCTCAAGACCTACGAACAGACCCGCACGCAGGCCGGCGCCATCCTGGGCAACCTGCAGGGCCTTGTGGCGGCGCGCGAAGCGCAGGCCACCATCCTGGCCGACAGCGAACCGCTTCGTGTGTCACTGGGCGAGCTGCAGACCCAGCTGTCCGAGCGCACCGGTCTGGGGGCCGGCACGCTGGCCCTGCTGGTGCTGCTGTCGGTCGCCGCACTGGGCCTGGCGGCCGCGATCGGTCTCGTGCAGGTCCGCGAAGGCCGCGCCCGGGCGGCGGCGGCCGAGCAGGAGCGTCTCGAGGCCGAGCGCGCGAGCGAGGAGGCCAACCGCATCAACACGGCCAACCAGGCCGCCATTCTTCGCCTGATGAACGAGCTGCAGACGGTGGCCGAGGGCGACCTGACGCACGAGGCCACGGTGACGGAAGACATCACCGGTGCCATCGCCGATTCGGTGAACTACACGGTGGAAGAACTGCGCCTGCTGGTGGGCAACGTGCAGAACACGGCGACCCGCGTGGCGCACACCACGTCGCAGGTGGAAAGCACCTCGACCGAACTGCTGGCCGCCTCGACCGAACAGCTGCGCGAGATCCGCGAGACCGGCCAGTCGGTGCTGACGATGGCCGAACGCATCAACGGCGTGTCCTCCCAGGCGCAGGAATCGGCCTCGGTGGCGCGCCAGTCGCTGCAGGCGGCCGAATCAGGTCTGCACGCGGTGCAGAACGCCATCGGCGGCATGAACTCCATCCGCGACCAGATCCAGGAGACCTCCAAGCGCATCAAGCGCCTGGGCGAGTCCTCGCAGGAGATCGGCGAAATCACCGAACTGATCTCGGACATCACGGAACAGACCAACGTGCTGGCACTGAACGCCGCCATCCAGGCGGCGTCCGCGGGTGAAGCCGGTCGCGGCTTCTCGGTGGTGGCCGAAGAAGTGCAGCGGCTGGCCGAGCGCTCGGCCGACGCCACGCGCCAGATCTCGGCGCTGGTGAAGGCCATTCAGACCGACACGCAGGACGCGGTGGGCGCCATGGAGCGTTCCACCCAGGGCGTGGTCGAAGGGGCCAAGCTGTCCGACAACGCCGGCACCGCGCTGTCGGAGATCGACCGCGTGTCGCGCCGGCTGGCCGACCTGATCGAGCAGATCTCGCAATCGGCGTCCCGCGAGGCCGAGTCGGCCAACGTGGTGGCGGCCAACATCCAGCACATCTTCGCCGTGACCGAGCAGACCGGCGAGGGCACGCGCGCCACCGCAAAGCAGGTGCGCGAGCTGTCGCACATGGCCGAGGAATTGCGCCAGTCCGTGTCGCGGTTCAAGATCGCCTAAGAACGCCCTCCGAGTCCCAACGTGTCGATCCGCCCCCCTGTCACTGCCCCGGTCGCGGGCAATGCGCCCGCCACGGAAGACCTCGGGCCGCTGGCCTGGGTCATCGGCGAGATCCAGAAGTCGCTCGAAGGCGCGAGCAAGTCCCTGCGCCGGTACGCCCGGGAGCATGGCCAGGTGCCCGAGCTCGACACGGGCCTGCTGCGCATGGCGCGCCAGCAGTTGCACCAGGCCGTGGGCGCCCTGCAGCTGGTGGGCCACCCGGCGCCGGCCCTGGTGCTGGGCGCGATGGAGTTCGCGGCGCAGAGCTTCATCAACGATCCGTCGCGCTGCACCGAGCCCGCGGTGCAGAAGATCGAGCATGCCGGCTTTGCCGTCACCGACTTCCTGCAGGCGGTGCTGGGGGGCAAGCCGGTGTCGCCGGTCGCGCTGTTCCCGCAGTACCGCGACGTGCTGGAGCTGGTGGGCAACGAGCGGGTGCACCCCGCAGACCTGTGGATCTACCCGTGGGTGTGGGCCGAGGTGCCGCGACCTGGCGCCTATCGCACCATGGTCTACGACCCGGCGGTGCGGGCGCACCTCGACCGCGACGTGCTCAGGGTGGTCAAGAGCGGTGACGACCAGGCGGCGCGTCGGCTGTGCGCGCTGTGCGTGGGCCTCGGCCTGGGCGTGCCCCAGCCCAAGGTGGCCAGCTTCTGGATGCTGGCGGCCGGCTTCTTCGAGGCGCTGTCGCTGTCGCTGCTGCCGCCCGACGTCTATGTGAAGCGCGCAGCGTCGCGCGTGCTGCTGCAGTACGCGACGCTGGCGCGTGGCGATGCAGCCGTCTCCGACCGCCTCGGCCAGGACCTGCTCTTCTTCTGCGCGCAGGCCGTGCCCACGCCGCGGGAAGAAGCGCCGCTGCTGCGTGCCGTGCGCGTGGCCTGGGGCGTCTCCAACCTCGAGCACGTGGACTATGCGACGCCGCAGTTCGGCCGCTTCGATCCGGTCGTGCTCGCACAGGCGCGCAAGCGCATCGAGACCGCCAAGGAGATGTGGTCGGCGCTGTCCGGCGGCGACGTCATGCGGGTGCGGCAGGTGGCCGACACCTTCGCGCAGCTCGGCGAATCGCTCGCCAGGCTGCACCCGGCCAGCGGGCCGATGGTGCAGGCACTCAACCACGCGGTCGACGCGTCGGTGCGCTCCGGCCGCGCGCCGTCGACCGAGCTCGCGATGGAAGTCGCCACCTCGGTGCTGTACCTGGAAGCGGCCTTCGAGGACCTCGACCCGCAGGACCGGCAGCTCACCGCGCGCACCGTCCAGCTCGCCGGCCGCATCGAGCGCGCCCGCGAAGGCGGCAAGTCGGAGCCGCTCGAGCCGTGGATGGAGGAGCTCTACCGCCGCGTCAGCGACCGCCAGACCATGGGCACCGTGGTCGACGAGCTGCGCGCGCACCTGTCCGAGCTCGAGAAGTCGCTCGACCAGTTCTTCCGTCGTCCCAGCGAAAAGGGCCTGCTGCGCACCGTGCCCAGCCAACTGCTCCAGATGCGCGGCGTGTTCTCCGTGCTGGGCCTGGAGCAGGCGGCGCAGACCGTGCAGCGCATGCGCGAGAGCGTCGACCACCTCACGGCCAACGACAGCGCCGACGAGAGCCGCGACTTCGACTCGCTGGGCAACAACCTGGGCGCGCTGGGCTTCCTGATCGACATGCTGGGCTACCAGCCCGCGCTGGCCAAGCGGCTGTTCGTGTTCGATGCCGAAGCCGGCGAGCTCAAGCCGCTCATGGGCCGGCAGGTCGACGACAGCACGCCGATCCACGGCCTGGGCGCCGACGGCGTGGCCGCGGCCTCGTCGGGGCCGGTTCCGCTCACCGACACCGTGCTCAGCGTCGAAGCGGTGGACGCCCAGATCGCCGCCCGGCTGGCCGCGCTCGCCGGGCCTGCGAAGGCTGCCAAGGCAGCCTCGCCGCTGGACGAGTTCAGCCGCGCCGCGGACAGCTGGACGCGCAAGATCACCGGGCCGGCGCCGCTGGAGGCGCTGCCCGACACCGAGGTCACCGAGCTCGAGGAGGACGACCTCCAGAACATCTTCCTCGACGAAGCACGCGAGGTGTTGCACAACGGTCTGGCGGCCGTCTCGGCGCTCGGTACGCAGCCCGACGACGTCGGCGAGCTCACGGTGCTGCGCCGCGCCTTCCACACGCTCAAGGGCAGCTCCCGCATGGTGGGGCTGATGGACTTCGGCGAGGCGGCCTGGTCCTTCGAGCAGGTGCTCAACACCTGGCTGGCCGACCAGCAGCCGGCCACGCCGGCGCTGCTGGCCACCACCGGCAAGGCGCTGCGCGATTTTTCGCAGTGGGTCGAGGCCATCGCCGCGGGCGCCCCCCATGCCTGGCAGGCCGGCCCCTTCCGCGCCGCGGCCGAGGCCGTTCGCGATGGCGAGGCCGCCCCTCCCGCGCCCGTCGCCGTGCCCGACGCGGCGGCGCTGGCGGTGGCGGCGCGGCACATTGCCGCCGAGCCGCCCGTCGTCCCGCCGCTGCCCGGCCTGGACCTGGACTTCGACCTGGACCTGGGCGTTGCGCCTGTCCCCGCGCCGGCCGAGGACGCCTCGATGCGCGATGCCGCAGCGGCCGAGATCGAGGAGGCCCTGCACGGCGACGATTTCGCGGTCACCGACATCCTGCCCAAGTTCATGGACGAGGGCGAGGCCGCGCCGCCGCCGGCGGTGCTCGATGGCGGCGACGCGATCGACTTCTTCGCCGTCAAGGAAGCCCCGAAGCCGGTCGACCCTGCCGAGGCCGACCTCTCGCCACTGGACTTCTCGTTGCCGGCCGACTGGAAGGCCGACCGGTCGCACGATGACGCCGACGCCGACGCCGACGCCGACGCCGCGTTGGCCGCGTTCGACCTGGCGCCGTCCGTTGCGCCGCGGGTGCCCGATGCCGGCCCCGCCGAGGTGGCGGACGAGGCCCTCCCGCACGTCGACCCCGAACCGGCCGAGGCGCCGGCACCGACCCTCGGGGCGGCCGACGATGTTGTCGAGGCCCCCGATCTCTCGGCGCCCGCGCATGCGGTGCAGGACGAGCCCGAGCCCATCGCCGCGCCGGCGGTGACCGAGGCGCAGTTCGAGCCGGAGCCGATGCAGGCGCCCGTTGCCGAGCCGGCCGATGCGTCGGCACAGGCCGTGCAGGCGCTCGAAGCGCAGCCCGAGCCGCAGCCGGAGCCCGTCGCGACGGCCGCTCCCGAAAGCCACGGCGGCGCGGAGGACCAGGTCAAGGTCATCGGCCCGCTGCGCATCGGCCTGGCGCTCTACAACGTCTACCTCAACGAGGCCGACGAATGGTCGCGCCAGCTCGCGAACGACGTCGGCGAATGGGCCCTGCAGCCGCACGAGCGCATCCCCGACGCCACCATCGGCCTCGCGCACTCGCTGGCCGGCAGCTCGGCCACGGTGGGCTTCCAGGGCCTGTCGGGCATGGCGCGCCTGCTCGAGTCCGCGATGCAGCACCTGCACAACCTGGGGCCGGGCACCGCCGCCCAGGGCGCCGTGCTGGTGCACGCCGCCGACGAGCTGCGCCGACTGCTGCATCAGTTCGCCGCCGGGTTCCTCAAGGAGCCGAGCGCCGACGTGCTCGAGTCGCTGCGTGTGCTTGCGGACATGCAGCCCCAGGCCCCCGCCGCTCCGGCTCCGGAGCCGCCCCGTGCGGCGGAGCCGACCACGGCGTCGGTCGCCGACGTGGTGCTGGAGGATTCCGACGACGCGATCGACCTCACCGACGCGGTCGATCCCGACCTCTTTCCCGTGTTCGAGGAAGAGGCGGCCGAACTGCTGCCTCAGCTCGGCTCGGCCCTGCGCGCCTGGGCCCAGCGGCCCGACGATGCCGCCCAGCGCACCGCCGCGCTGCGCACGCTGCACACCCTCAAGGGCAGTGCGCGCCTGGCGGGCGCCATGCGCCTGGGCGAACGTGCACACCGCATGGAGTCGGCGATCGAGGCGATCGCCGTCGATGCCGGCGAGCGTCCGGCCGTCGAGGCCCTGATCGGCCGCTTCGACACGATGCAGGCGACCTTCGACGCGCTGCGCGCGGCCGACAGCGCAGGCCAGGCTGAACTGGCCCAGCGTGCCGCGGCGGCGGTCGCTGCCGCGCCGACGTCGCCGGCCGTGGTCATCGACGACCGGGTGCCACCCGCCGCCGGCACCGCCGGGCAGGCCGCCGTAGCCGACGCCGCTGCGGCGCCCGAGGCTGCCGTCGACGCCCCCGCGGCACCGCTCGCGAGGCCGGCGGCCCTGGTGCCCAACCAGGCGCGCGCCGGGTCCGGCCAGACGGTGCGCATCCGCACCCACCTGCTCGACCGGCTCGTGGCCCAGGCCGGCGAGGTGATCATCACGCGCTCGCGGCTCGAGGCCGAGATCGGCCAGCTGCGCAGCTCGCTGGTGGACCTCACCGGCAACCTGGACCGACTTCGCCAGCAGCTGCGCGACATCGAGGTGCAGGCCGAAAGCCAGATGCAGTCGCGCCTTGCGCAGGCCAAGGACACGCAGCAGAGCTTCGACCCGCTGGAGTTCGACCGCTTCACCCGCGTGCAGGAACTCACCCGCATGATGGCCGAGTCGGTGAACGACGTGGCCACCGTGCAGCGCACCTTGCAGAAGACGGTGCAGGCGACCGAAGACGACCTGTCCGCACAGGCACGCCAGACGCGTGAACTGCAGCGCGGGCTGCTGCGCACGCGCATGGTGGAGTTCGAGGGCATCTCGGAACGCCTGTACCGCGTGGTGCGCCAGGCCTCCAAGGACACCGGCAAGCAGGTGCGGCTGGACATCACCGGCGGCACGATCGAGATGGACCGCGGCGTGCTCGACCGCATGACGCCCGCCTTCGAGCACCTGCTGCGCAACTGCGTGGCCCACGGCATCGAGGACGCCACCACTCGTGAGCGCGCGGGCAAGGACCCCGCGGGCCTCATCACTATCGACCTGCGGCACGAAGGCAACGACGTGTCGGTCAGCTTCCGCGACGACGGCGCCGGCCTGCCGCGCGAGCGCATCCTCCAGCGTGCGCGGGACCTGGGCCTGGTCGAGCCGGGCCATTCGCTCTCGGACGACGAGATCGCCGAGCTGATCTTCAAGCCCGGCTTCTCCACCGCTGCGCAGGTGTCCGAACTCGCGGGCCGCGGCATCGGCATGGATGTGGTGCGCTCCGACGTCGCGGCGCTCGGCGGCCGCATCGAGACACACAGTGCGCCGGGGCGGGGCACGGAGTTCCGCCTGGTGCTACCGCTGACCACCGCGGTGACCCACGTGGTGATGCTGCGCGCCGGCGAGACGTCCATCGGCGTGCCGTCGAACCTGGTCGAGCTGGTGCAGCGCACTTCCGCCGCCGACCTGGAGAAGGCCTACCTCGAGCAGCACCATGCCTTCGGCGGCGAGCAGGTGCCGTTCTACTGGGCCGGTGCGCTGCTGCAGTCGTCGTCGCGCAGCGATCGCGCGCCGGGCCGCACGAACACCGTCGTCGTCGTCCGCAGCGCGGCGCAGCGCGTCGCCCTGCACGTGGACGAAGTGCTGGGCAACCAGGAAGTCGTGGTCAAGAACCTCGGGCCGCAGCTGGCCCGCGTGCCCGGCATGGCCGGCATCTCGGTGCTGGCGTCGGGCGCGGTGGCGCTCATCTACAACCCGGTGGCGCTGGCGGCGCTCCACGGTGCGCAGGCGCTGCAGTTGCAGGCGGCGGGCGGCGTGGCGGCCCCGGCGGCGGTTTCCGCGGGCGGGCCGGCCGCGCCGGCGCAGGCCGTCGTGGCCACGCCCTCGCAGATCCCGCTGGTGCTGGTGGTCGACGACTCGATCACCGTGCGCCGCGTCACGCAGCGCCTGCTGCAGCGCGAGGGCTACCGCGTCGCGCTCGCCGCCGATGGCCTGCAGGCCCTCGAGCGCCTGCAGCAGGAGCGCCCGGCGGTCGTGCTCTCGGACATCGAGATGCCGCGCATGGACGGCTTCGACCTGGCGCGCAACATCCGCGCCGATGCCTCGCTCGAAGGGCTGCCGATCGTGATGATCACCTCGCGCATCGCCGAGAAGCACCGCGAGCATGCCAAGCAGCTCGGCGTGGACCACTACCTGGGCAAGCCCTACTCCGAAGAGGAGCTGTTGCGCCTGGTGCGGCAGTTCACGGCCGCCGAGGCGGCGGTCGAGGCCTGACCGGAGGATCGGGGACAACGCGGCTGCCGCGCCCCGTCACGGGCGCTGGCAGCTAGGTTTTCTGCAGCGCCTTGCGCGGCGCTGCCGGCTTGCCGGACACGGCGGCGCCGCGCACGACCGCATAGCGCTGCAGCGTGCGCTCCCGCGCCTCGGCATGGTCGACCACCGGCTTCGGGTAGGTCTCGCCCAGCGTCACGCCCGCGGCCTCCAGTTCCAGCGGCGCGGCCAGCCAGGGCGCGTGGATCAGCTTGTCGGGCAGCTTCGCCAGCTCGGGCAGGTAGCGGCGGATGAACTTGCCCTCGGGGTCGAAGCGCTCGCTCTGGGTCACCGGGTTGAAGATCCGGAAGTACGGCTGGGCGTCGCAGCCGCTCGAGCTGGCCCATTGCCAGCCGCCGTTGTTGGACGAGAACTCGAAGTCGTTCAGGTGGTTCGCGAAGTAGGCCTCGCCGCGCCGCCAGTCCAGCCCCAGGTCCTTGCACAGGAAGCTCGCCGCCACCATGCGCAGGCGGTTGTGCATATAGCCGGTCTCGTTGATCTGGCGCATTGCGGCGTCGACCAGCGGGTAGCCGGTGCGTCCGGCGCACCAGGCGGCGAACAGGCCGTCGGCATGCTTGCCGTGGTGCCAGGCGATACGGTCGTACTCGGGCCGGAAGCTCTTGCCCTCGGCCACATCGGGCCGGTGGGCGAGGACCTGGAAGTAGAAGTCTCGCCAGATCAGTTCGCTCAGCCAGGTCGCCGCGCCCTGGTTGCCGCCCAGCGCGAGGCGGTGGGCCGTGCCGGCCAGTTCGCGGATGGACAGCGTGCCGAAGCGCAGGTGCACGCCGAGGTAGCTGGGGCCGCGCACGGCTGGGTAGTCACGCGCGACGTGGTAGCGGTCGATGCGCTCGAAGAAGCCCTCGAAGAGCCTGGCGCCGCCGTCGGTGCCCGGCGGCAGGTCGAGTTCGCCGAGGTTGGTGGGCGCGAAGCCCATCGCCTGCAGCGATGGCACCGCGGCGCGGTGGTCCTCCGGCGCGGGCACCAGCGCGTCGGCGTGGCGGTCGATGGGGTAGGCGCGCAGGTAGAAATCGTCGACCTTGGCCAGCCAGGCCCGCTTGTAGGGCGTGAACACCGTGTAGGGCGCGCCGGCCTGCGTCATGACCTCGTCGCGGTCGAAGATGGACTGGTCCTTGAAGGTCTGGAAGCTCACGCCGACGTTGGCCAGCCCGCCGAAGGCCTGCGCGTCGCGCGCGAGCGCGGCGGGTTCGTCGTCGCGGTTGGCGAACACCGCCTGCACGTCCAGCACGCGGGCCAGCGCGGGGATCTCGTCCTCGGCGCGACCGTGGCGCACGATCAGGCCGCCGCCCATCGCCTCGAGCCGATCGCGCAGGGCGAGCACCGAGTCGCGGATGAACTCCACCCGGCGGTCTGCCCGGAGGTCGTCGGTGCGCGGCTGTGGATCCTGACCCGGCAGGGGGTCGAGGATGGCGGTGTCGAACACGAACACGCACAGCACCTGGCGGCAACTGCGCAGCGCGTGGTAGAGCGCCGCGTTGTCGTACGCCCGCAGGTCGCGGCGGAACCACATGAGGCCCTTGGGGTAGGTCTTGTCGACGGCCAGTAAAATCGGCGGCATGGCGTCCGATTCTGCCCCGATCAACCTCACGCATCATTTCCTGATCGCGATGCCGGGGCTGGAAGACCGTTCCTTCAGCCGCAGCGTGGTCTACCTGTGCGAGCACAGCGAGCGCGGCGCGCTCGGGCTCATCATCAACAAGCCCAGCGACATCAACCTCCGGGGCCTGTTCGAGAAGGTGGAACTGCACCTGTCGCGGCCCGACCTCGGCGATGCGCCCGTGTTCCAGGGCGGCCCGGTTCAGACCGAGCGCGGCTTCGTGCTGCACGAGCCGGTGGTGGCCACCGGCGAGGGTGCCGACGGCGGCACCGACCACGCCGTCTACGCCTCCACCATGACCATCCCCGGTGGGCTGGAGATGACCACATCGAAGGACGTCCTCGAGGCCATGGCCACGGGCTCCGGCCCCCGCAAGGTGCTGGTCACCCTCGGCTATGCCGCCTGGGAAGAGGGCCAGCTCGAATCCGAACTGGCCGAGAACAGCTGGCTCACGGTGGGCGCCGACCCGGCCGTCATCTTCGACACGCCGGTCGAGCAGCGCTACGACAAGGCCCTCGCACTGCTGGGGCTGGAGGCATGGAAGCTCTCGCCCGAGGCGGGACACGCGTGATCGGTGTGGCGATGCCCGACACCGTGCCATCCAGCTTCCAGAGTTTTCTCGCTTTCGATTTCGGCCAGAAGCGCACCGGCGTCGCCAGCGGCAACCGGCTGCTGAAGACCGCCACGCCCCAGGGCACCATCGCCGCGCAGGGCGATGCCCGTTTCGCACAGATCGAGGCCCGGGTGCGCGAGTGGCAGCCCGACGCATTGGTCGTGGGCGTGCCCTATCACCCCGACGGCGCCGCGCACGACAACACGCGTGCCGCGCAGCGTTTCGCGCGCCAGCTGCACGGCCGCTTCCGGCTGCCGGTGTACGAGGTCGACGAGCGCTACAGCACCACCGAGGCCCTGGCCGCCGGCGCACGCGATGCCGATGCCGCCAGCGCCTGCATCATCCTTGAACAATTCCTGAGGACCCTGCCGTGAGACATCACCCCCACGCCCCGCGCTTCGCGGGGTCGCTGCCGCCCGAGGGCGCGCACCCTGGCCCTGGGGTGGCCGGGGCATGAACGCGGCCGCCATGCCCGAAGCCGAAGCGCTCTACGCCGAACTGCTGGCCGGGGTGAAGGCGCTGCTGCGCGCCGACACCCGGCTGGTCGGCATCACCTCCGGGGGCGCCTGGCTGGTGGAGCGCCTGCAGAAGGACCTGGGACTGCCGGGCGCGCCTGGCGTCATTTCTTCGGCCATGCACCGCGACGACTTCGCCCAGCGCGGCATGACGGCCAGCGCCCAGACCACGCTGCCCTTCGAGATCGATGGCGCCGACGTGCTGCTGCTCGACGACGTGCTCTACACCGGCCGCACCATCCGGGCCGTGCTCAACGAACTGTTCGACTTCGGCCGCCCGGCCTGCGTGCGGCTGGCCGTGATGGTCGACCGCGGCGGCCGGCAACTGCCCGTGGCCGCCGACTTTGCGGCCGCGCAGTTCACGCTGCCCGACACCCAGCTGCTGGCGCTGGCACGCGACGACGACGGGCGCCTGCGCTTTCACGTCGAGGAGGTGCGATGAAGCTCCACGTCCATCACCGCCTGTGTTCGCTGCCGGCAGCGAGGGCGCAGGCCTGCCTGGGCGCGGCCCGGCGGGAGGCCTGATGCTCTACAAGCGCAACCCCCAGCTCAACCGCAACGGCGAGCTCATCCACCTGCTGTCGATCGAGGGACTGCCCAAGGACATCCTCACGCACATCCTCGACACGGCCGCGAACTTCGTGAGCGTGAGCGACCGCGAGGTCAAGAAGGTGCCGCTCCTGCGCGGCAAGAGCGTGTTCAACCTCTTCTTCGAGAACAGCACGCGCACGCGCACCACCTTCGAGATCGCGGCCAAACGCCTGTCGGCCGACGTCATCAACCTGGACATCGCGCGCTCCTCGGCCAGCAAGGGCGAATCGCTGCTGGACACCATCGCCAACCTGAGCGCGATGGCGGCCGACCTCTTCGTGGTGCGGCACAGCGAGTCGGGTGCACCCTACCTGATCGCGCAGCACGTGGCGCCGCATGTCCATGTCATCAATGCCGGCGACGGGCGGCATGCGCACCCCACGCAGGGGCTGCTCGACATGTACACCATCCGCCACTACAAGAAGGACTTCAGCAACCTCACGGTGGCCATCGTGGGCGACGTGCTGCATTCGCGCGTGGCCCGCTCCGACATCCACGCGCTCACCACGCTGGGCGCCGCCGAGGTGCGCGTGGTCGGCCCCCGCACGCTGGTGCCGGGCGACCTGGCGCCCATGGGCGTGAAGGTCTTCCACACGCTCGAAGAGGGCATCCGGGGCTGCGACGTGGTGATCATGCTGCGCCTGCAGAACGAACGCATGAGCGGCGCGCTGCTGCCCTCGAGCCAGGAATACTTCAAGACCTACGGCCTCACCCCCGAGAAGCTGCAGCTGGCCAAACCCGACGCCATCGTGATGCACCCCGGGCCCATCAACCGCGGTGTCGAGATCGCGTCCGAGGTGGTCGACGGCAAGCAGAGCGTGATCCTGCCGCAGGTGACCTTCGGCATCGCATGCCGCATGGCGGTGATGAGCATCGTGGCAGGAAACGAGGCATGAGATCGGGAACGAAAACCTTTGAACGCAGAGGGCGCAGAGGTTTCGCAGAAGTCGCAGAGAAGACACCGAATCATTTTTTGGCTGTTCTTTCTGCGACCTCTGCGCGATCTCTGCGCCCTCCGCGTTCGGCTGTCCGTATTCATCGCATTCACGTTCACCCATGAACATCCTCATCACCAACGGCCGCGTCATCGACCCCGCTTCGGGTTTCGATGAAAAAGTGCCCGTAGCGCTTGCCAACGGGGCGGTGGCCGCGATCGGACACATCGCTTCCGACTTCCAGCCGCACCGCACCATCGACGCCAGCGGTTGCCTGGTGCTGCCCGGTCTCGTCGACCTGGCGGCGCGACTGCGCGAGCCGGGTTACGAGCACGAAGGCATGCTCGAGAGCGAGATGGCCGCCGCGGTGGCCGGCGGGGTGACCAGCCTCGTGTGCCCGCCCGACACCGACCCCGTGCTCGACGAGCCGGGCCTGGTGGAGATGCTGAAGTTCCGCGCCGAGAAACTGCAGCGCGCGCGCCTGTTTCCGCAGGGCGCGCTGACGCGCGGGCTCCAGGGCGAGGTGCTGACCGAGATGGCCGAGCTCACCGAGGCGGGCTGCATCGGCTTCGGGCAGGCCGAAGTACCGCTCACCAACACGCAGGTGCTGCAGCGCGCCATGCAATATGCGAGCACCTTCGGCTACACCGTGTGGCTGCGCCCGCAGGACCGCGACCTGGGCAAGGGCGTGGCCGCGAGCGGTGCGCTGGCAACCCGGCTCGGCCTGTCGGGCGTGCCCGTGGCCGCCGAGACGATCGCGCTGTTCACCATCTTCGAGCTGATGAAGTCCACCGGCGCACGGGTGCACCTGTGCCGCTTGTCGAGCGCGGCGGGCGTGCAACTGGTGCGCGACGCCAAGGCCGCGGGCCTGCCCGCCAGTTGCGACGTCAGCATCAACTCGCTGCACCTGGCCGACACCGACATCGGCTACTTCGACAGCCGCGCGCGCCTGTCGCCGCCGCTGCGCCAGCAGCGCGACCGCGACGCGCTCTCGGCCGCGCTGGCCGACGGCACCATCGACGCGCTGGTGTCCGACCACACGCCGGTCGAGGCCGATGCCAAGACCCTGCCCTTCGCCGAAAGCGAGCCCGGTGCCACCGGCCTGGAACTGCTGCTGCCGCTGGCGCTGCAGTGGGGCGAGCACAGCGGTGCGGGGCTCAAGCGCGCCATCGAGGTCGTCACCTCGGCCCCTGCGCGGCTGCTCGGCGGCGCAGCGGCCGGCGCGCTGGCGGTCGGCGCGCCCGCCGATATCGCCATCGTCGCGCCCGACGACGAATGGCAGGTGCTGCCCGAGGCCCTGCGCAGCCAGGGCAAGTACACCCCCTTCGCCGGCTACGCGATGCGCGGGCGCGCGCGCGCCACGCTGGTGGGCGGGCAGCTGGTGCACGAAACGGCCTGAGCGGGCCTTCTCGTCCGGCCATGCGATTCTTCCGCGCCCTGGGCAAGCTGCTGCATGCCATCGCGCATGCGCTGCGCGGCTGGTGGATCATCCGCACGAAGTTCGAGATGCTCGACGACGCGCACCGCGCCGCGCAGGTCGAGCGCTGGGCACGGCGCATGCTGGAAGTGCTCGGCATCGAGCTCGTCGTACAGGGCACGCCGCCCGAAGGTCCCGCGGGCGGGCCGGTCCTGCTGATCTCCAACCACATCTCCTGGCTCGACATCGTCACGCTGCATGCGGCGCGGCATGTGCGCTTCGTGTCCAAGGCGGCGGTGAGGCATTGGCCCCTGATCGGCACGCTGTCCACCGGCGCCGGCACGCTCTACATCGAGCGCGAGAAGCGCCGTGACGCGCTGCGCGTGGTCCACCACATGACCGAAGCGCTGCGCAACGGCGACCGCATCGCGGTCTTTCCCGAAGGCACGACGAGCGATGGCCGGGTGCTGCTGCCCTTCCATGCCAACCTGCTGCAGGCCGCCATCTCGGCCAAGGTGCCGGTGCAACCGGCGGCGCTGCGCTTCGTCGACAAGGCGACCGGCCAGCCGAGCTACGCGCCGCGCTACATCGACGACGACACGCTGCTCAGCTCGCTCTGGCGCACACTGAGCGCACCGCCGCTGCAGGCCGTCGTGCGCTTCGGCGCCCCGCAGGACCCGCATGGCCGTGACCGCCGGCATTGGGCGCAGTCGCTGCATGCCGACGTGCTGGCCTTGCGCGAAGGCGCCGGCGTGCTATCGAAAGAGTAGCGCGCAGGGTCGGCTGCGAAGGCCTGGCGGCCACTGCGCAAGGCCAGGCGCGCCGTAGGTTAAAGTCGCCGCGCCCGTCTCCGTAGTTCAATGGATAGAACGGCCCCCTCCTAAGGGGCAGATACAGGTTCGATTCCTGTCGGGGGCACCAGTAAGTGCTTGGATTTTCCTTGAGTCGGTCAAGGCGGGACACAACTGGGACACGTCGGGTTCTCTACCGATTTCCGCCTCTCCGCCCCTCTGTCTGCCCCCTCGATCCACCGGCTGTAGACCCGGAAGAGCATTTCCGGCGAGTGCCCCATCTGCCGGGCCGCCCACCCGGGAGTGATCCCGCCCATCAGCAGATCGTCGCGAACGTGTGCCGTGTCTGCCGGGCATCCCTATACCTCAAGCCGCTGGCCGCAATGGCTGGCTTCCACCACACCTCCAGCGGACCGTCCGTGGTGGTGTACGGCTTGCCATCCTCCCCCACGAAAACGTGCGTCCCTTCCCCAAGTGGTGGCGCGCTGCCGGTCCAGCGCATCCGTCCCCCGTGACGTCAGCTCTACCAGCCTCGCCCGGTAGTTCTTCACCTCGCCCTTCCTGGCCGCGAGTCAGGGCCTTGTCCACGTACGCCGTTCCGTCGCCGATTCGGCTCCGCCTAAGGGCGATCGTGCAGGGGCTCTGCCAGCAGCTTGGCCCGAAACCATATTCAAGGATCTGCCGCCAGACAGAGACGATGTTGTTGAAGGTCTTGGGTTCTTGGGCAGCTTCGATGGGCGTCTAGCAGGTGCTGGAATCCGAATTGACCCAGCAGAATCTCGTCCACGGCGGCGAAGTGCTTGCTGGTGATGGTCTGCTCATAATGGTGGGCCGTACTGTGCTTCGCAGTAGCTTTCTTCACCTTCAGCCACTCGCGCGCCAAGTCGCCCACCGTCAGGCCGGGCGAGTCGTTGGCAGCACGTGGGCTGGTGGGAAGGTATTCCGCAAGTGCAAACGTGCCCCGCTTAATCTTCCCCAGGATCTCATTGCGCAGTCGCTGGGCATAGGCAATGTTGGCCGGCGTTGGAGCGAGTTCCAGCCCCTCCTTGCCGAAGCCGTAGATACGACGGTCGATCTGCAGGCACGCGTCGCGGACGATTACGCCGGTTAGCTTTGCTGGGCGCCTTGCCATTTCGGCTTCCGGCCTCTCTTGCTGGCGATGCTGAAGAAGCCGCCGCACGCGCCCAGGAAGGGCAGTGGCATGGCGGCTATGACCAAGGAGTCCGAGATGGACGGAAGGCTATCGATGACGCGCGCGCTGGTGCTGAGCGCGACCGGTTGCGCGACCAACTCACCGCCGATCGTGCCGCCGTGCGCCGCGCCGCCGCAGATCAGCAACTGCCGCCGCCAAACCGGCTTGGGACAAAATACGCATTCCCGACTGGATGTCGGTCTTCGAGTCGGATGCACGCGCGCCTGCATCCCACTGAGATGGTCTCTGGAACCAGGCTTTTAGAAACCCGTATTGGAGCGAAAGCGCGCGATGAGAGAGGCGAAAACGTACCGCCGTGAAATCGATGGACTGAGAGCCATCGCGGTGCTGGCGGTGATCGCCAACCACACCAGTCACAGCTACTTGCCCGGCGGCTTCTTGGGCGTCGATGTGTTCTTCGTGATCTCCGGGTTTGTGATCACGTCGTCGCTGGCAGGTCTTTCTGCCAAGAGCTTTGCGGCGTTCTATTCGAGCTTCTTCGAGCGCCGGCTTAAGCGCCTGCTACCCGCATTGGCGCTGTGCGTGCTGATCACCAGCGCAGCTATTTGCATCGTCGACCCGAATCCTCAGGTATCGCTGAGGACGGGTATGGCTGCGATGTTTGGTGCGTCAAATTTCTACCTCCTGTGGAATGCGACGGACTATTTCGCCCGAGCGGCAAGCGCGAACGCTTTTACCCAGACATGGTCGCTTGGCGTCGAAGAGCAGTTCTATTTCCTCTTTCCGGCGCTTGTATGGGCGACTGGGTTTTTTGGACTTAAACGAGGTGGCGCTCGGCTCGTAAAAGTCATGAGCGTTCTCGCCGGTATCTCGCTGGTCACCTACTTTGCGCTCTCCTATACCTACCCCAACGCGGCGTTCTACTTGATGCCGGCAAGGTTATGGGAGCTTGCGGCGGGGAGCGCGCTGTTCCTGCTGATGCGCCTGTCCGACAGGCAGTACGCGCCGGGCCCGAAGCGCTGGCTTGGCGTGTTTCCAGGCCTCGGGCTGATTGCGGTACTCGCTCTGCCGGGTCAAGTTGCGCCATACAACACAGTGGTTGCGGTGGCGCTGACGCTCGTGCTGCTAGCTACCGCCGCGCCGGGCACGATCGTGCATCGAGCACTGCTGAACCCAGCGTTCCAGTTCCTCGGCAAGATTTCGTACTCCTTGTACCTTTGGCACTGGAGCGTGCTGTGTATCAGTCGCTGGGTCATCGGCGAGCAGCGGGTTGCCCAGCCGGTCCTGCTGGCACTGATGCTGGGCTTGGCCACATGCTCCTATTATTTCGTTGAACGGCCGTTGCGCTTCGCGCAGTGGCTACCTCAGCGGGGAAGGGCGATCGTCCCCGGCCTGACTGCCATCATCGCGGTCGTGGCCAGCGTCGCTGCCTTTTCGGCAACGCACGAGACGTTGCACCGGGTGCCTGATTTGCGCGCAGAGCTGCCACGAGCGTTCACCCCGATCCCAGGTTCAGGTCTTGACTACGGCGCTGTGTGCATTGTCAATGCGAGCGACAGACCGCTTCGTCGAGATACTTTCGAGAAGTGCACCGTTTCGCCAATACAAAATGGCGGGCAGACCATCTGGGCTATGGGGGACAGTCACGCAGGGCACTTGCAAGGGCTGCTGTACAACGTCCACCAGAAAACGGGTCTTGGTGTTCATCTCATCGAAACGCCCGGCGTGCCATTTCCAGTGTTGGGCTCAGCCTATGCTCCGCGCGAGCAGATCGTCAAGCGGGTGATGCAACTAGCGCGCGCGGGCGATATCGTTGTGCTGTCGCGAATATTTTTGGATCGAAGCCAGCATCAGCCCGAAGCGGATGTTCAAGCGTGGGCCGTTAAGGCTGCTGAGTTCGCCGAAGAACTGCAGAGCAAGGGGATCAACTTGGTCGTCGTGGGGCCTCCGCCGATCTTCCATTACGAGGATGTGGATGCATGCAACTTCACGGTTTTTGGGCTCAGCCCTTGCGTCGAGGAGCGCAGTGCTCTTGCTACTCAAGTGGAGCAGGTGAACTCCGAAATCAATACGGCCTTCCAGGGCCGTACGAACGCCGCGGTATTCGACTCTTTTAGTTTCTTATGTGCACGCTCCGAGAAGCGCTGCTCGCCGATCAAGCAGGGCCGGTTCGTCTACCGCGATAAGGATCATTTGAACGCTACCGGTGCTGCGTTGCTCACTGTGCCGTTTCTACAGTTCTTGCAGGCTCGCGGCTGGGTGGGAGGGGACATCTGGAAAGCCGAGTACAAAGATATCGACTTTCGGGCCCCTGACCTTGACGGCGGTGCAGCCTCGGGGCTGGGAGACGTTGAACTGCCGTTTGGACGATGGACAATCGCCAAGAGGGTAGAGATCGAGTTCGGAACATGGGTCCCGGCGAATGTGAGACTCCGGTTTGAGCTTGATGGTGCCTATGACTCGGCGATCGGGACTCGGGCTTACGCCACGTTGAACGGTGTGACGGTAGCCTTTGCCGTTCCAAAGGGACGAAGCGTGGTTGAACTCGATTTTCGAGATGTGCCCCGAGGAACCAGCGCGCTGGTCCTCGACATTCCGGCAGCCAGCTCACCGAAGGAGGTGGGCAACTCCGAGGATGGGCGTCTATTGGGCCTGCGAATGCGGCGCCTCACGATGTTAGGTACTTGAGCCGAGTCGCCCACTTGTCCAGCGTGGATGACATTCTGCTAGCACCACGACGCCAATGCGCAGCGTTCGGACAATGATTCGTCAACGATGCGGCTTGGTGCGCCCACCGAGGTCGATCCCCCGCCTGTGCTCCTAACAATGCGATGCCTCACTCGTCGAAACTTGAATTGCGGGTTTAGATGAAGCGGCACCGCGCCTGCTACTGGCGGCGCGATAACAACGACGGGCGCTCATCGATTTGAGCGACCAAGCGCCACAAGATTCCTGGACATTCGGCAGGGTGGCGGGGCAGCCCCCGGTCGCCGCCAGCTTGAAGAAACTTGGTTGCGATGCGGACGATCTCGAAGCCGCAACCCACGCATTGGTAGATGCCAGTCACTGGGGCGGACTGGCCGGGCAGATAGCGTTCCTCGAACTGAGGCGCATTGGACAGCTTCAGCCCTGGGCCGTGCGTAAGGAGCGCCATGGTTGCCTCCAACCGATGGACTTTCATTGGAGTGGGGCTGTGCCGGAATTCCAGAGTTCGCCCGATGGAGACAGCGATCTAGGAAAAACCCCGAGCCATAAACACTTAGGGGCGGCGCGTTAAATAACTCTGCGCCGTCTAACGTTGCGTCTGGCACCGACTCGGCGGTTTCGAGGCCCTCCGACTTGCCAACTAGTACTTCCGGGCTACAGTTTCCGTCATGAGCAGGCCGACGTACCTCATCATTAAGCGATTTCAGGATAGGGCGGAATCGTTGAAGGAACAGTTCAGTGGAAGCGGACTGGATGACGCGATTGCCAGTCTGGCAGGATGGATGGATGCGGCACACAACCGTCTCACGGATCAAGATCGCGCCGTACTTACGGAACTCGGCGGCGTTCTCTATCGTGAGGGTCTGCACCGGAAAAATTGACGGTGACGAGCGGTTGCCCCCACTGGCCAACCCTCGAAGCGCTGCGCGGAACTATCGTCCCTGGAGTTTCAGCGCTGCGGTGGTGTTTGCCGCGCGACCGCTGCTGTGGCAGCGCTGGCAAGAACTCTCAAGCGCTCGCGATTCGCTCCCAAGTGGCTTCGTTGTGGAGTCCCGTCCGGCGTTGCCAAGGGCCAAAGGCTAGGGCCGCCTTCGCCGGAGCGCTCCAGGCCGTTGGATGAGCCGCAGTTGTTTCGAGCAGGTGCGAAAAAGCCCGCGCAGTGGCGGGCTTCGGGTGTGTGGTCGTGGACTCTTACGCGGTCCACGCTACGTGCTTGCAACAGCAGGGGCGCCCAGTTGTTTTCTTGTCATTGGCGCCAGTGCTCGACAATCCGCCGCGAGATACGGGGAACAGGTCGGTCGTGACCTGTTGGAGCCATTGTACCGGGCGGCGCTCAGGGCAAGAAAATGCCCTCCCGGGATGGACCGAGTGTCAGTCATAGCAGACTGGCCTTGTTCAACGCGAACGCACGTCGACCCGTTTGTTCCCACCGACTTGCCGATTGGGGCAGCTCAGCCAACAAGTCCGCTCGGAGGCCCACCATGCGGAAACGTTGCCTCCTCGATGCATCGAAACCGCCCTTGCGCATCGCGCCGAGCGAACACGTAGACCTCCATCGCGATCCGAGCTCCACCGCGCAGGCGAAGGTCGATGACATGCCGCTCGGCGTAGTGCTCGCCCTGCGCCTGCTCGTCAAGCACCGTGACATCGACCTGCTCCACCTCCGCCCGAAGCTTCTCGATCCGCGTTCGGAAGCCGGCACGGTCGACCCATTCGCCGTTGGTTCGCTGCCGAAAGTCCGCGGTGACATGCAGCGCCAACGCCTCGTCCACGGTGCGATGCGGGTCGAACAAGTCGGCGATGGCTTGCTGCAGGCGATTCATCGCACCTGGAGCACGATCTTGCCGGCGATGTGGCCCGCCGCCGCACGCTCGTGCGCCAGGCGCGCGTCGGCCAGTCCGTAGGTGCTGTCGATGTGGACGCGCACGGCGCCTGCGGCAAGCATGTTGGCCAGTTCGGCCAGTTGGGCGCCAGAAGAGCGAACCTGTGTCGTCGACACGGTGACGCCCAGGTGCGCCGCCTCGTCCGTGCCCGAGTAGCCCAACGGGAAGATCGGGAACAGGGCTCCGCCTCGCCGCAGCGTGCGCAGGAAGCGGCCGGTGTTCGGGCCGCCGACCGCGTCGACCACCAGGTCCACATCGCGCACGACGTCTTCGGCGTTGCGCTTCTGGTAGTCGATGTAGTCGTCGGCGCCCAGTTCGCGCAGCAGCCCCTCGTGCACGCCAGAGGCCACGGCGATGACCCGTGCGCCTTTCCACTTGGCGAGCTGCACCGCGAAATGGCCGACACCGCCGGCGGCCCCGTTCACGAGGACGGTCCTGCCCGCCAATGGCACGGGTTCATGCTGCCGCGGTTGCAGAGGGTTGGGCAGGTCGTGGCCGAGGTCGATCATGAATTGCCAGGCGGTCAGCAGCGACATCGGCGAACCGGCGGCGTGCAGATGGTCCACGGCAGCAGGCTTGATCGCGACCTCCGAGGCGGGCGCACTCACGTACTGCGCATAGGCTCGGCTCGTGCCCGCGAGGCCGCTTGGAAACCTCACCATCGCGTAGACCTCGTCCCCGACGACGAAGTCGGAGACGTCGCTCGCCACGGCAGCCACGGTGCCGGAGACGTCGGTGCCCAGGATCAACGGGAAGCTCACCTGCGGCTGCCACTGCGGCGGCAGCATCTTGTAGCCCTCGCGCAGATACAGGTCGGGCGGATTCAGCCCCACGGCGTGAACCCGGATGAGCACCTCGCCCGGCTGAAGTTCTGGCACCGGGGCATCCTCGTACCGAAGCACGTGGGGGCCGCCGAATTCGTGGAGCTGGATGGCCTTCATCGTCTTTGTCGTCATGGGATGTCCTTGATCGGGGTTGTCCTGCAAAGGGAGTGGAGTACGTCGAAGAGCCAGTCTGAATCAGTGGTCTTGATTTGATAATCAGGCCGGAAATCACTTCAAAAGTGCCATGAAGGAACAACTGAGCCTGGAGCGCTGACGGGCATCGTGGCGTTCGCGCGAGCAGGCTCGTTGGGCAGCTTTTCGGCGGCGGCCCGGGCCCTGTCCGTGTCGCCGTCGGCGGTGAGCAAGACGATTCAGCGCCTGGAGCAGCAGTTGGGTTTGCGCCTGTTCACGCGCACGACGCGTTCGCTGGCGTTGACGCCCGAGGGCCGGGACCTTCACGACAAGGCGCTGCGCCTTCTCCAGGCGGTGGAGGAGGTGGTGCAGTCGGCCGCAGCCGCCCATGCCGAGCCCTCCGGGACGCTGAAGATCGCCGCATCACTGCCCATCGGCACGCGCCTGCTCGCGCCGGCCTTGCCAGAATTTCGCCGGCGCTACCCGCAGGTCGCCATCGATTTGCGGTTGAGCGACCACTTCGTCAACCTTGTCGACGAGGGCATCGACGTGGCGATCCGCATCGGGCCGCTCGCCGATTCGCGCCTCGTGGCGCGCACCTTGGCGCCGGTGCGGCTCCAGGCTTACGCATCGCCGGCCTACCTGCAGGCACGCGGTACGCCGCTCAAGCCCGAAGACCTGGCGCAGCACGACTGTGTGAACTTCCGCTACAAGACCTCGGGGCTGGTCATGCGCTGGAGCTTTCGGGTGGGCGGCCGGACCGTGGAGTTCACGCCCGAGGCGAACATCGTGGTCGACGTGAGCGACGCGGTGGTGGAGGTGCTCACGGCGGGGGGCGGTGTCGGCATGGCGGCTTCATGGATCGCCGCGCCGCACGTGCGGCGCGGTGCCCTGGTGCCGCTGCTGGGCGAGCATGCCATCGACAGCGCCGTCATCACCGCCCTCTGGCCCGAGAGCCGACGGGGGCATCCCAACGTCAAGGCATTCGTCGCGTTCCTGGAAGAGGTGTTCGATCTGCCTTGAGAGAGAGGGATCCCACGTTCATCGTGGGCCCCTGGCTCGGTCGCTGGGCTGCGTGCAGCCCCGTGGATCAACGCCCCTCGATCCAGCGCAACACCGTGATTCCGGCCCACAGGTTCAGGGCAATCGCAGACCCCAGCAGCGCGGCGCCCGCCCAGGCGGAGTTCCCAGGCACAAGGAGCAGAAGCGGCGTCCAGGGCAGCGCCAGAACGAGGGTGTACAGCGCGGCCATCGCGTCCGCCCGCGACCCCAACCATCCGTGTGCGCTGGCAGGGACGAGCGCCAACGCAACGGCGCCGGCGCCGGCGTACGTCCAGAGAAGACGCCGCAGAACCGATGCGGCGCCTGCATGCCAGCGATGAGCCTCCCGCCAGTCGGTCAGCCACCGTGCGGCGTCCTTGAGCCGCACGGCCTTCACGTCGATGTCGGCGGTGCCGCCGGGTCGGGGTTGCATGAGGCCATTCTGGCCGAGTCCCGCGCAGTTGCCAGGCGCTTTCGCTTGGTGATTCGTAGGACTGCAACACTGCCGCAACTGCTCTTGCAAGAGGGCAGCGGCGGCCCTGCAAAAAACAACCCGCCGAGGCGGGTTGAAGGCAGCCCTTCATACGAGGAGGGAGGAGGAGAAGAGACAAGGGCTGCAGGAAACGACTGTGCCGCCACCAACTTAGGCGAATCTGAAGAGGTGCTTCCTTCAGGCGCCCCGGTGCGTCTACGGTCACAGGCAGCGTCACGCCGTCGCCGAAACTCTCAAATTCGAGAAAAAAGTACTACGAAGGTTTAGTTTTGTTAACCTAAGTGTTCACTTGTGCGGTATCGTTCGGGCACTTCTTCCGCACCTCGCCATGAACACCGACCGCGACTTCCAGCTGTTCCTCACCCGCCTCGATTCCAACGATCTGGCTTGCCTCGCCGGCCTTCGTCAGGGCTGGGGCGACGAAGCTGCGGAACGCGTGGCCGAAGGCCTGCGGATCGCGGCCGACTGCCGTCGGCAGGCCGAGCTGCGCCAGGCCAAGGCCCATGCACGGCGCGCGGTGTGGGTGGGCATGCGCCGCCAGTGGCGCCAGTGGTGCCACGCCGCCAAGCGGCCGGTCGGCCCCTGGGCGCACGGCGTCGGCGACCGTCTGCGCCAGCGCCTGTCTTCCTTCGGCCAACTGGCCTGAGCCGGTTCGTCGTCCGGCGCTGTGCCCGGCAAGGATCGGGCGGCAGTGCCTCGCGCGCTCGTCGGCACCACTTTCCGTCGCACAAAAAGAAAACCCGCCGAAGCGGGTCAACAACAGCCCGATAGACGGGAGGAGGAGTCGGAAGAGACGCCGGGCTGCCGAATCCACAGTCTGCCGGGGTGACCTGAACGTCTGCTGAGTAAACAGCCGTACTCACCGGCCGGAGGCGGCTCTGGCCGTGCGAAGCGACCGACATCCGCTTTCCCGCGTGGCCTACCCGACTGGCGCGTGCAGCTTCGCAGCATGGATTCCTGTCCTTGACAGCGAAAGGAGTCCACCATGCCTCGCGGAGACAAAGCAGCCTATTCCGACAAGCAGAAGCGTCAGGCCGAGCACATCGAGCAGGGATACGAAAAACGCGGCGTGTCCAAGCCCGAGTCCGAGCGCCGTGCCTGGGCCACCGTGAATGCCGAAACCGGCGGCGGCAAGAAGTCCGGCTCCGGCCGCGGCAAGGCCGAAAACCATGCACCCGCGCACAAGGGCGGCGAGAAGGGCGGTGCCGCATCCGCCGCTCGCTCTGCTGCCGAGCGGTCCGCGTCGGCCAAGAAGGCCGCTGCCACCCGCAAACGCAACGCAGCACGCGCCCGGCACTGAGCACCCTCGGCGCGCCCTTGCGCCGCTTGCGCGCGAGCAACGCGGTCGTGCACGCCAGCCGATTGCCACGACCTTCAGCGCCGTGTTGCCGCCTCCGCGGACAATCGGCCGCTGGAGGTGCGGATGGTCAAGTGGATGGGTGTGCTGTTGTTGGTGCTTTCGGTGTCGTGCGGTGTCGGCTACCTGTGGCACGAGCGGGAGGTGGTGCGGCTGCGTCGTCGCAGCCGGCAACTGTCGGCACGCGCCCCTCGGGCCACCGAGCAGGCCCATCGCCTGCACGACGAGCTCAGCGAGCGCATGAACCTGTCGGTGCTGCTCGCATTGATCGGCCTCCTGAGCCTGGCGGCCGGCCTCACGCTGCTGCTGCGGTGAGGCCCGGCCTCCCGCCTCAGTCGTACTGCACGGTGTAGATCAGGTCCACGCCACTGGTTCGGCCGGCCTGCCCGCGCAGGGTCAGGCGGCGTGTGAGGTCGTAGAAGATGTACAGCGTGCCCAGGGTGCCGGCCAGGCTGCGTTCGTAGGTCACGTAGAAATCCTTCGAGAGGCGCTTGCCCAGCGTGACCGCCGACTCCTTGAGGTCGCCGCCGCTGCCGGGCCCCTTGAACCCGATCTCGTCCAGGCCGAAGCGGCTGGCCAGGCTGCCGCCGCTGCCGCCCTTGCCGAGCCCGCCCAGCAGCGCCAGTGCTGCCTGCTGCATCAGAATCGCTTCACCGCCGCTGGAGGCCGAGGCACGGCCGAGCACGACCCAGGCCAGGGCCTGCGCGTCGGGCAGGGGTGGGTCGGAGTACAGCCTGACGCGGGGCGACTGGGCGGTGCCGGTGATCTGCACGCCGGCGCGCTGGCTGATGTTGGGCCGGATGGCGAGGATGTCGAGCGAGGGGTTGTCGAAGGGCCCGTTGAACCGCGCCAATCCACTCTCGACATCGAGCTCCTGGCCGTAGGCGCGGTACTGCCCCTGCACGGTCTTCACTTCGCCCGTGATGCGCGGCGGCGCGCTCAGCTGGGTGGTGCGCACGTCGAGCTGGCCCTCCAGCCGCGTGGTGATGCCGCGGCCCTGTACCGCGAAGTCCTTGCCGAGGTCGAAGGCGATCTCGATGTCCGGCGCCTTGGAGAGCAGCGGCTGGTTCACCTTGCCCACGGCGGCCTCGTCCTGCGCGGCCCGCTCCTTCGCCTGCTTCTCGGCCGCTGCGCGCTCCTCGCGCTCCTTGGCCGCCGAGTGGACGACCACGTCGCTGCCCAGGCTCGGCGCCGTCTCGTCCGGCAGGATGATGACGGCGCGGTCGGTGCTCACCTTGCCCCGCACGCGCAACTGCCCCGCGTTCAGCCCGGCCTGCAGGTCGCCGGACAGGGTGACCTGCCGGTCGGAGCGCACCAGCGCCCGCAGGCGCCGGACCTCGCCGCGCATGTCCATCGACAGGCCCGAACCGCTGCCGGACGGGTTCGCCGGCCCCCAGCCCACCTCGCCCTTGAAGGACAGGGTGCCGCCATCGGCCGAGGCTTCGCTCGCGCCGGTGCTCAGGTTGCCAGCGCGGCCCGGGATGCGCACCTTGCTGCCGGGGCCGCCCTTGAGCGTGAAGTCGTCCAGCACCAGCCGGTTGCCGGCCAGGCGCGCGCGCAGTCGGCCGTCCCGCAGGTCGAGGCCCTCGACCATCGCCCTGAGTGCCAGTTCGTCGGCCGCCAGCGTGCCGTTCCAGCGGGGGTCGTTGCGCGTGCCGGCCAGCGTGGCGTCGGCGCTGAGCGTGCCGGCCACGCGCCAGCCCGGTGGCGCGAGCATCGACCACACGCCCAGCTGCGGCAGGCGCGCGCGCACGCTGCCGTTCAGGGGCGCGTCGGCCGCCCATTGCCAGCCGCCGTCGCGTTGCACCAGGCGCGTGCCGGCCTCGGCCTGGATCTGGCCCGCTCGCTCGCTGTCCCACGCCAGCCGCGCACGCACGGCATCGCCCTCGGCGTCGAGCCGCAGTTCGGCCTGGCGCAGGCCGGCGGGGGTGGACGGCGCGCTGTCGCTCGAATCGGTGGTGATCTCGCTCTTCGTGCCCGTGCCGCGGCTCTCGATGCGGCGCACCAGCGCGGCTTCGCCGGCCTGCACGCGCAGGTCGCCACTCGCGCGGGCGATGCGGGCCTGGGCGCGCAGCCGGTCGCCGGCTTCGATGTCCCAGTCGCCGTCGAAGACCAGATCGCCGCTGATGCCCAGCTCGCTCAGGCTGGTGTCGCCGCCGAAGGCACGGCTCCAGGCCATGGGCAGGCCCTGCATGCGGCCCTTGGACTGCAGCCTCAGCGCGGTGCCGCTGGCGCTCGTGGTCTGGCGTAGGCGCACCGGCTCCCAGTCGAGGCGCACGGTGCCCGGCACCGGGCCGCGCAGCGTGGCGCCGCCGGCGGTGCTCTCGATGTCGAGCTGGCCGTTGGCTGTGCGCACGGTGCTGCTGAATTCGCGGGCCAGTTCCAGCGTCCACGGCGCATCGCTGCGCGTGGTGTCCTGCAACTGGGTGCGCAGCGACGCCAGCGCGAGGCGCCATTGGTTGGCGCGCTCTAGGCCGCCGCTGGCGCGGGTGTCGAGCGTGAGCTTGCGCGTGCCCTGCTGCGCCTCGCCGCGCAGGGTCAGCGCCGCGCGTGCCAGGCTGCCATCCAGCGTCGCCTGCAGGCCGCGCAGCTGGATCTCCGCCGGGGCCGGTTGGCCGGCCTGGCCGGCGGGCAGGCGCAGGTCCAGGCGTGGCGCCTCCAGCCGGGCCTTCAGGCTGGGCTCCGCGGCGCGGTTCGCCGTGGGCGTGTTCACGGTCTGCAGCCGCTGCTGGATGGCGCGCCAGCCGCCCTGCCAGCTGGCATCCAGCTTGGCACTGCCGCGGGCCGCGGCGCCCGCAAAGACCTTCTCCAGGCCCGGCAGCCGTTCGACCCAGGCCTGCAGGGTCGCGGCATCGTCGATGCGCGCCTGCACCTCGCCGGCGCCCTGTGTCGGCGCGATCCGGCCCTTCACCTGGGCGCTGCCGCCGGGCAGCGTGGCGCGCAGGTCGCCGCTGCCGGCCTGCTCCGCCACGCGCACCTGCAGCTGGCCCTGCACGCTGGCACGCTCGGCGTCGATGCGCAGGGTGCGCAGGTCTAGCACCTGCCGGGCCCATTGGCCCTGGGCCGCTGCGCGCTCCAGCTTGAGGCCATCCAAGGCCCGTGCCGACGCGCCGCCTTCGGCCTGGAGCGCCAGGTCGAAGGCAATGGCGTCGTCCTTCTGCGTCGCCTTGGCGCGGCCGCTGATGGGCGCACCGGCCAACTCCGTGTGCAGCAGGCCGGGGCGCACGCCGCGCACCGTGGCGTCGATCTGCCAGGGGCGCGGAGCCGGTGCCCATTCGCCCTCGGCCTCGATGCGGCCGCGGCCGGCCCGCACGACGGCCTCGGCCACGCGCAACACCGTGCCGTCGTAGCCCAGTTGCGCCTGCGTGGCCTCGACCGGCAGCCGGCCTTCGTCCCACGGGCCCGGTTCGGCGTTGGTGATGTCGGCGCGCGCCTTCCAGGCGCCGGCGCCGGTCGCTGTGTCGGGATCGACCGCCACCTCGCCGCTCAAGCGCGTGCGCGGCGCATCGGGCAGGAGCCAGGCGACATCGAGGTTGCGCATCTTGAGCAGTGCGTCGACGACGGGTTGCGTCGCCCAGGGCGCGATGTGCGCATTGAGCTGTGCGTCCACGGGATGGTCCGCATCCGGCTGCTCCTGCGGGCGCAGGGCCGCGTCGACGGCGATGCGCGCATCGGGCCCGGCCAGCGTGCCGCTGGCGGTGGCGCGGGCGTCCAGCGCAATGCGCCGCTCGTCGTTCAGCGGCGCCTGCACGCGGCCCTCGAGCGCGAGTTGCAACGCCATGGGCGCGGCGCCCTGGAGCTGCACCGTGCCGCTGTAGTGGCCGTCGGCCATGTCCACGCCATCGAGCTTTAGCCGGTGCTGCTGCGCCTCGTACACGTAGCGGCCGGCCAGCGCCTGCGCGCGCACCTCGGGCGGGCCCTTCCACAGCACCTCGTCGGCGCTGAAGGGCAGGTCGATCTCCACCGGGAGCACGATCGGCGAGAGCGGCTCCAGCGGCTTCTTCTCTTCGTCTTTGGGGCCGCGCGGCTCGATGACGATGCGCGCCGCATGCACCTCGCCCAGCTGCACGCGCTTGCGCAGCAGGGGGCGCAGTGCCCAGCCGATCCGGGCGCCCTGCACCTCGACGGCCATCGTCGGGCTTTCCCAGCGCAGGTAGCCGATGGCGCCGCCGCGGCGCAGCGAGCCGCTCACTTCGCGCGATTCGAGCGTCTGGCCCGCCGGCAGGTAGCGCGCGGCGCGGGCGAGCGAGGTGGCCAGCGAGCTGTCGGTGCCGGCCCACCACCAGCCGGTGCCGACGAGGGCGAGCACCAGCACCAGCAGCGCCGCGAGGCTCCAGCCGAGCGCCCGGAGGGTGCGTCGCGTGCGCGAGCGGCGTCGGGGCGCGGCCTCGGAAGACGCAGCCGGCAACGTGGCCGCGGACGCGGCAGCATCCTGGCCCGGGATGTCGCTCGGATCAGGCGCCAAACCGGCCTCCAGCACCCGTCCAGGGCGCGCGAGCTGCATCGAAACATGGAGCGAGAGCCCGCACTGCCATCCTCAGAACGTGACACCCAGCCGCAGGTGCAGCCGGAATTTCTTGACGTCGACGCCATAGGCCACGTCGGCCTGCAGCGGTCCCACGGGGCTGCGCCAGCGCACCCCGGCGCCCACGCCCACCTTCGGCTTGCTCAGGTCGCTGGCCTTGTCGGCGACATTGCCGGCATCGACGAAGACCGCGCTCTCGAAGGGCGTGAGCTGTCCGTTCCAGACGATGGGCTTCTGCCATTCCGCGCTGGCCACGGCGAGGTAGCGGCCGGCGACGGTGGCCCCGCTGGCATCCACGGTGCCGATCTGCTGGTAGGCGTAGCCGCGCACCGTGGTGTCGCCGCCGGTGAGGAAGCGCAGCGTCGAGGGGATCCGGGCCGCCTCCTTGGCCGTGATGGCCCCGAGTTCGGCACGCAGCGCGATGCGCGACTGGCGCGCCGCCGCCGCCGTGTCGCCGTCGGGCACGCTGCCCAACGGGATCACGCCCATCCAGCGTCCGTAGGCACGGGTGAAGGGCAGGCGCTGGCCGCTCAGGGTGTAGCCGGCGCCGAGTTCCAGCGCCAGGCCCCAGCCGCGGCGCGGGTTGGCGTTGTCGTCGAAGTAGCGGCCGGTCCAGTTCCAGTTGGCGCTGACGGCGGAGGCGGCCGGCTCGACGGTCGCGGGCAGGTCGCTGCCGCTGGGCACCGCGTAGTCGTACTGCAGGAACAGTGCGCGGTCGATGTGCCCCTCCGACTGGCTGCGCCCGTAGCGCAGGCGGCCGCTGTCCACGTCGTAGGTGCCCGACTGCTCGCGCTTGAGCTGCGCCAGCGAGCCCCATTTCCAGCCATCCTCGCCCGGGATGCCGGTCCAAGTGGTGTTGAGCAGCTTGGTGTCGCGCTCGATCGACAGCCTGGACACCGCGCGCCAGCCCAGCAGCGGCATCTGGTTGTAGATGTGGTCGACCGACACGCGCGGCCCGCTGTCGGTGGTGAAGCCCACGCCCAGCACCACCTTCTGCATCTGGGCCTCGCGCACCTGCGCGATCACCGGAGCGAAGTCCGGATTGCCGGCGGTGGTGTCGAGCGTGAGGAAGACCGAGTCGTAATAGCCGCTGCTGGCCAGGCGTTGCTGCGCATCGAGCAGCGCCTGCTGGTCGTAGGGCTTGCCGGTAGGCAGGCGCGCGATGCGGCTGGGGCCGACGACGCCGTAGCGCTCGGCGCCGCGCACGTCCAGCGGCCCGAAGCGGTAGGCCGGACCGGACTGGTAGGTGACCGCCAGACGGGCCGTGGCGGTGTCGGCATCGACGTCGGCCCGGCTGGTCTGCACGTTGCCGGTGGGAAAGCGCTTGGCCGTCAGGGCACGCAGGCCGAGGGTCTTGGCGTTGTCCCAGTCCTGCTGCGTGAAGTTGCGCCCCGGGCCGAGCGACCAGCCGCTGCGGATCGCCTCGCGCTGCGCGTCGGCCGCGGCGTCGTTCACGATGGGGCCGGCGAAGTCGACCTGCGTCTGCACCACGCGCGTGCGCGGGCCGGGGTCGACGCGCACCAGCACGTCGTGGGGCGTCTTCGCGTCGGGCGTGTCGCACAGCTGCAGGACGAGCAGCGGCGTGAAGTAACCCAGCGTGCCCAGCAGTTCGCGCGCATTGGCCTCGGCGGCGACCATGAGGCGCGACAACTCCGCCACCCCGAGGTCGTCGAGCTGCCGGTAGCGCTGCAATTCCAGGTGCTTCTCGAGCAGTTCGCGGACTTCGTCGGGGCCTTCGACCGTGACGCTGAAGCCGGTGCGTGCCTGGCCGTCGGTGGAACTGCCCCCCGCCGTGCTCAGGGCCGAGGGCGCGTCGTCCTGCGCCTGGCCCCGTTGCCAGGGCAGCAGACTGCAGCCCCCCAACAGGACGGCGAGCAGCAGCACGCCCAGCCGCGTGCATTGGGTGGCCGGCGGCCCGGCCATCAAAGAGAGCGCCTCCCTCAGCATCCGGGCGATTCTCGCCGCCGCGCCGGGCACCCGGCGTCGGACGGAGGCCCAGATGGGGTTATCGCGAGCGGCCGCGCACTGCCCGGCGGGCGAGCGACCAGAGCAGGGGCGGGCTCACGCCGCGCATCGCGTCGACCATGCGGGTCTTCCAGGTCGAGTGGTAGAAGCCGGAGGCGTCCTCGGGCTCATCCGATGGCCGGGGGCCGTCGCCCGTGTAGTAGTAGGCGGCCACCGATCGCCGCTTGACGCCCGGGGGCGGCGTCATCGGCGTCGGATGGCCGTGGAAGCTGTGCAGGCCGTGCAGGAACAGGATCGTGCGGCCGAACTCCGGCGCCACCATCTTCTCGCAACGGTCCTGCTGGTCGTTCCACAGTTCCAGGTGGCCGCCCCAGCTGTCCTGCCAGCCTTCGTTGAGGTAGGTGATCATCACCATCCGGTTACGCATACCGGTGTCGCAGTGGAATGTGAAGTCCCGGTGCACGGCAAAGTGGGCGCCTGCTCCGCTCTCGTGCAGGCCGCCGCCCCACTGGTGCGGGTCGAGCACCAGGTGATCGATGCCGGTGATGCGCGACAGCGCCTCGGTGAACCAGCTGGAGTGCAGCACGGAAAAGTACAGCTGCGTGGCGGGCCCCAGCGGCGAGTGCGTGTCGCTGCGGTGGTAGGTCTCATAGCCCGACTTGAAGTGGCGCCAGCGGACCACGGGATGATCGAATTCCTCGCGCACCAGGGCCAGCAGGCGCGGCTCGAACAGGTCGTCGAACACCAAGTGCGGGAACGGGCTGGCTTGCGTCAGGCGCTCGTGCATGGCCTGCTGCCAAGCCGGATCGAGGAAATCCGGAGTCACCAGGCGGTTGAGCGGCAGTTCCTGGCCCCGGATGCGGACGACGTCCTCGTCGGCCTGCAGCGGGGACATCGCCGTGCTTTCGGGGGCCAATGCGGCAAGGGCGGTCACGGCAACAGCTCGGAAACAATGAGGACTTCAGTGTTACATGAATGTCACCAAAAGAACCTGACCAAACCTGACTATTTGAAAATTTCCCGTGTCATTTGGACAACAGGCGCATCGCATCTTCCAGCCCCTTGAGGGTGAGCGGGAACATGCGGTGCGACATCAGCTGCTGCATCACGGCAATGCTCTGGCGGTACTGCCACACGCCCTGGGGCTCGGGATTGACCCAAGCGAACTTGGGAAAGGCGTGCGTGAGCCGCTGCAGCCATTCGGCGCCGGGCTCCTCGTTGTTGTATTCGACGCTGCCGCCGGGCTGCAGGATCTCGTAGGGGCTCATGGTCGCGTCGCCGACGAAGATGAGCTTGTAGTCCTTGTTGTACTTGCGGATGATGTCCCAGGTGGCGAACTTCTCGGAAAAGCGGCGCCGGTTGTTCTTCCACATGAAGTCGTAGACGCAGTTGTGGAAGTAGTAGAACTCCAGGTGCTTGAACTCGGTCTTCACGGCCGAGAAGAGTTCTTCCACGCGGTGCACGTGCTCGTCCATCGTGCCGCCGACGTCCATGAGCAGCAGCACCTTGACGTTGTTGTGCCGCTCCGGCCGCATCTTGATGTCGAGGTAACCCGCGTTGGCGGCCGTGCGCTCGATGGTCGCGTCCAGGTCCAGTTCGTCCTCGTGGCCTTCGCGCGCGAACTTGCGCAGGCGCCGCAGCGCCATCTTGATGTTGCGCGTGCCCAGTTCCTGGCTGTCGTCGTAGTCCTTGTAGGCGCGCTGCTCCCACACCTTGACGGCGCTCTTGTTCTTGCCCGCGCCGCCGATGCGGATCCCCTGCGGGTTGTAGCCGCCGTGGCCGAAGGGGGAGGTGCCGCCGGTGCCGATCCACTTGTTGCCGCCTTCGTGGCGCTCCTTCTGCTCCTCGAAGCGCTTCTTGAGCGTCTCCATGAGCTCGTCCCAGCCCATCTTCTCGATCTTCGCCTTCTCCTCGGGCGTGAACTCGCGCTCCAGCGTCTTGCGCAGCCAGTCGAGCGGCACTTCCTTGGTGAAGTCGGTGAGCATGTCCACGCCCTTGAAGTAGGCGGAGAAGGCGCGGTCGAACTTGTCGTAATGCTTCTCGTCCTTCACCAGCGCGGTGCGGCTCAGGTAGTAGAAGTCGTCCAGCCCGAAGGCGTCCTCGGAGTTGGGCCCCACCACATCGGCCTGCAGGGCCTCCAGCAGCATCAGGTATTCCTTGACCGAGACCGGCAGCTTGGCCGAGCGCAGGGTGTAGAAGAAGTCGATCAGCATGGGAAGAAGCCTCCTTGCCGCGCGGAACTCATCCGCGTGGCTTGTCGAGCAGGTAGAGCAGTTGCGCCTTCACCTCGGGCCACTCGCCCGAGCGCAGGCTGTACATCACGGTGTCGCGGATGGTGCCGTCGCGCCGCAGCGCGTGGCCGCGGATCACGCCGTCCTTCTTCGCGCCCAGCCGCTCGATGGCGGCCTGCGAGGCGAAGTTGAAGTTGTCGGTCCGCCAGCCCACCACATGGCAGCCGAGGGTGTCGAAGGCATGCTGCAGCATCAGCAGCTTGCAGCTGGTGTTGACGTGGGTGCGCTGGCAGCGCTTGGCATACCAGGTGTAGCCGATCTCCACCCGCTTCACCGCCGGCAGGATGTCGTGGTAGCTGGTGCTGCCCAGCACCTCGCCGGTGGCTTCGTCGGTCACCGCGAAGGCGAAGCGGTGGCCTTCCTCGCGCATCTTGAGCGCCGACTCGATGTAGGCGCGCGTCTGGGCCGGCTCGGGCACGGAAGTGACGCGCAGCTTCCACAACTCGCCGTCCGCCGCGGCCGCGGCCAGACCCGACTCGTGGTCGAGCGACAGCGGCACGAGACGCACGCCGCGCTGGGAGAGGGTGACGGGTTCGACGAAAGCCATGGCGACAAGCGATGGTGAAAGCTCAGACGCGCGGGTCGCCGTATCTGCGGCGGTACCAGCGGCGCGCCAGCTGCACGCCGCCGCCGCCGCCCAGGCCGACCAGCGCGATGCCGCCCATGGCTCGGCCCGTGTAGCCCTCGGGCGCGAGGGCATCCCACCCCAGCGCCAGGCCCAGCCAGCGGCCGATCAGGGCGCCGACGAGGAAGCCGACCGCCTGCGCCACCCCCAGCAGCAGGAGCTGATGGTTCGATGGCTGCGTGTCCTCGCGTGGCTTCACGACGGGGCGGCCTCAGCGGTTGTTGCGCTGCATGAAGACGAGCTTCTCGAACAGCGTCACGTCCTGCTCGTTCTTGAGCAGCGCGCCCACCAGCGGCGGCACGGCGACCTTGTCGTCCTTGCTCTGCAGCGCCTCGAGCGGGATGTCCTCGGCCACCAGCAGCTTGAGCCAGTCCAGCAGCTCGCTGGTGGACGGCTTCTTCTTCAGGCCGGGCAGGTTGCGCACGTCGTAGAAGGTCTTCATCGCGGCCGTGAGCAGCTCCTGCTTCAGGCCGGGGAAATGCACGGCCACGATGCTCTTCATCGTCTCCGCGTCCGGGAACTTGATGTAGTGGAAGAAGCAGCGGCGCAGGAAGGCGTCGGGCAGTTCCTTCTCGTTGTTGGAGGTGATGAACACCACCGGCCGGTGCTTGGCCTTGACCAACTCGCGCGTCTCGTAGCAGTAGAACTCCATGCGGTCGAGTTCGCGCAGCAGGTCGTTCGGGAATTCGATGTCGGCCTTGTCGATCTCGTCGATCAGCAGCGCCACCGGCTCGTCGGCGGTGAAGGCCTGCCACAGCACGCCCTTGACGATGTAGTTGTGGATGTCCTTCACGCGTTCGTCGCCGAGCTGCGAATCGCGCAGGCGGCTCACCGCGTCGTACTCGTACAGGCCCTGCTGCGCCTTGGTGGTCGACTTGATGTGCCACTGCAGCAGCGGCAGGCCCAGCGCCGCCGAGACCTCCTCGGCCAGCATCGTCTTGCCGGTGCCAGGCTCGCCCTTGACCAGGAGCGGGCGCTTGAGGGTGATGGAGGCGTTCACCGCCAGCATCAGGTCCTGCGTGGCGACGTAGTTGTCTGAACCCTTGAATTTCATGTGAGAGGCGCGCGGGGGGTGGAACAAAAGACACACCCGGAGGCGGCCGAGTCGCCAACGGGATGACGCTGCGGCGGGCCCTCGGGGAAGCGACCCATATAATCGAACGTTGGTGCGGAGACCCGATCTGCCACGAATTGTGCGCGCAAAATGAACAAGCTGTTGACCACGATGTTTGCCCTCGCTGTCGCTTCCGTGACGGCGACCGTTCAGGCCCAGAAGGTGACGCCGAACGCCGAGAACGGCGGCAAGAAGGTCGCGATGTGCGTGGGTTGCCACGGCATCGTGGGCTACCAGGCCAGCTTCCCCGAGATCCACAAGGTGCCCAAGATCGCGGGCCAGAGCGCGTCGTACATCACCGCTGCGCTCACCGCGTACAAGGGCGGCGACCGCAAGCACCCCACCATGCGTGCCATCGCCGACACGCTGACCGAGCAGGATATCGCCGACCTCGCGGCCTACTACAGCACCCTGGGCCTGGCCGAGGGCGACGCACCGCCGGCCGCCGTCGCCAGGCAGCCGAGCGAGAAGGTGCAGGCCCTCATCGCGCGCAACGCCGACAACAACTGCACCAAGTGCCACGGCGCCAACTTCAACACCCCCAACGACGGCACCGTGCCCAAGCTGGCCGGCCAGTACGCCGACTACCTCTTCGTCGCGCTCAAGGCCTACAAGGCGGGCAGCCACCCGATGGTCGGTCGCTCCAACGCCGTCATGAGCACGCAGGTCAAGCCCTTCAGCAATGCCGAACTGAAGGAGCTGGCCAGCTACATCAGCACCCTGCCGGGCGAGCTGAAGACAGTGCCCGAATCGCGCCTGCATCACAGCAAGTAAGGGCCTTTCGCGCAGCTTCCCTGCGCTGCGCCTGGACCCATCCGATGCCTGCCGGCTCACGCCCGCAGGCATTTTTTCTGGGTGCGACGGATCAGCTGGCGGCGAACTCCTCGGTGTCCACCTCCTGCGTGGCCTGCGCCGGATAGCGCGGCCCGCTCACGGTGCGCTGGTTGATCAACTCGCCAGCGCGGACGATGACGTCGGCGGGCAGTGGCAGCTCGGCGGCGGCCAGGTCCTCGTGCAGGTGGTCGAGGCTCGTCGTGCCGGGGATGGGCACGATGTGCTCGCCCTGCGCCAGCAGCCAGGCCAGTGCCAGCTGCGCAGGCGTGCACCCGGCCTCTCGGGCCAAGGCCTCGAAGGCGGGCAGCAGGGCCAGGTTGCGCGGATAGTGCTCGGCCGAGAAGCGCGGCATCGGGCGCCGGATGTCCTTGGCGTCCAGCCCACCCACGTCGGTGAGGCGGCCGGTGAGGAAGGCGCGGGCCAGCGGGCTGAAGGCGACGAAGGCGGTGCCGAGTTCGCGGCAGGCGGCCAGCACCGCGATCTCGGGATTGCGCGTCCACAGCGAATACTCCGTCTGCACAGCGGCGATGGGATGCACCGCATGCGCCTTGCGCAACGTGCCGGCCGAGACCTCGGACAGACCGATCGACCGCACCTTGCCCGCCTCGACCAGGCGCGACAGCTCGCCCACCGACTCCTCGATCGGCACCTGCTTGTCCCAGCGGTGCAGGTAGTACAGGTCGATCACGTCGGTGCGCAGGCGGCGCAGGCTGTCTTCGCAGTTGCGTCGCAACGTGGCGGGCCGGCCGTCGATCACGCGGCGCGTCACGCCGTCGTCGCCCTTCACGCCGGCCATTCCGCCCTTGCTGCACAGGGTGATCTTCTGGCGATGCGGCGCGAGCACGCGGCCCACCAGCTCCTCGTTGGCGCCGAAGCCGTAGAGGGCTGCCGTGTCGAACAGCGTGACGCCGGCGTCCAGCGCGGCCAGCAGCACCTGCTCGCCCTGCTCGGGCGAGGGCGGGGTGCCGTAGGCATGGCTCAGGTTCATGCAGCCCAGGCCGATGGCCGAGACCTCAAGATTCGCGATACGTCGTGTGTGCATGCGCAGAGCTTAGTCGGGGTTGGAAGGTCGGCAACGGTGCGCGGACTCTCTGCCAGGCCAGGTGCCGCCAGGAAGGCGTGCCGTAGCCGGTCACGAGGTCGTGGTCGATGGCCTGCCAGGCCGCGTCGGCTGCGTCGAGTCCCAGCGCCTCGATGAACGGCGCGTCCACGATGAAGCACTGGCGCCGGTACGGCAGCAGGAAGCCGCCGCGCCGCGAGGCGAAGACCTGCCGCGCCTCGTCATGGCGGGCGAACCACGCATGCAGCAGCAGGCCCGTGCGGGGCGCATGCCAGAAGTCGCCCATGTCCTCGTCGGGCGTTGCCGTGCCGCCCAGCACGCGACGGGCGTGGTCCCAATGCAGGAAGCCCACCTCGCGGGCCGTCGCCTGCAAGTGGTCGCCCAGGGTCCGCGTGTCGGCCTTGCCCTCGCGGCGGGCGCGGCTGAGCCGCACGCGGGCGCGCACTTTGAGTTCTTCCGCGGGTGCGGGGCCGCTCATCGCGCGTGGACCTCGGATGTCGCGTGGCCCGTGTCGGTCGCCACGGCGTCGAGCTGCGACAGCAGCGCGTCGAAGGCATCGCCGTCGAGGCGCAGCGCGCTCCACGCCTTGCCACAGACTGCGCCGACCGTTTGCGAGGCTTCTGCGTGCAACTGCCGGCCAGCGGGCCGCAACTGCACGGCGCCAGCCTCGCGGGCGAGCAGCCCGGTCTTTTCCAGCGGCAGCAACTGGCGCACGAGCGCCGAGGGCGGACAGTGAAGCTGCTTCGCCAATGCCAGCGTGGCGAGCCGGCCATGCGGCGACCGCGACAACGCATCCAGCAGCAAGAAGTCCATCTGTCCGATGCCGTGCCACATGCCCAGGTGTTCGTCCAGCCGCTGCTGCTGCCGCGCATGGCTGCGGGCCAGCGCGAGGCCCAGGCGCAAGGCCTGCGGGTCGGTGGGGCGGCTCATGCGGCGCCCCCTTCCTGCGAAGGCGCAGGGACGGCGGCGCGCAGCAGTTCGGCCTGCCACAGCCCCAGCAACGAGGCCAGTTCGGCGTCGTAGTCGAAGGCAGGATCGTCCCGCTCCTTCACGCGATCGATCACCTCGAAGCGGAAGGCGTCGGCGCCGTGCGTGCGCCAGGCCTGCTGCAACGCCTTGTCGCGGTGGGCGCCGCGCGGGAGTTCGAAGCGCAGGCGATTGAGCACACCTTCTGCGTTGCGGCTGCTGCCCACGCGAAGCAGGCCCGCCGCCTCGCAGCGCACGGCGTAGATGCCCATGCAAGGAAAAGCCTGCTTGTACTGGCGCGCGAGCTCTCGGCGCGCCTGGGCGGAAAGGATGGGAAACATGGCAGCACTCCAGGTGTTCGTCGGCGAGCCGGTCCCGCATGGGGCTCGAACGAAGACCGCAGTCTGTCCACGGAAGAAAGGTCGGGAGGGTGAGTGCCTCTTGAGCGGGTAGGCGCCCCTCAGCACCTGCCCGAATTTTACCCGGGTTATTCATGCCGGATCAAGCGATCCGGCGAGGGGCCCAGGTTCAGGCGTTCAACTGCTGCTCGAGCTGATGCAGCACCTGGTAGCAGGGCAGCACCTGCGCGATGCTGCTGTTGGGCTCGCGGCCTTCCTTGATCGCAGCGAAGAACTCGCGGTCCTGCAGCTCGATGCCGTTCATCGACACGTCGACCTGGCTCACGTCCACCGGCGTCTCGGGGCCCTTGCTGTGCGACTGCACCAGGTCGTCGTAGCGCGCGATGTAGGTTGCGGTGTCGCCGATGTAGCGGAAGAAGGTGCCCAGCGGCCCGTCGTTGTTGAACGAGAGGCTCAGCGTGCAGATGGCGCCGTTGGCCGCCTGCAGCTGGATGCTCATGTCCATCGCGATGCCCAGTTCCTTGTGGATCGGACCCTGGATGGCATTGGCCTTCACGATCGGGCTGCCGGCCTGGTAGGCGAACAGGTCCACGGTGTGGGCGGCGTGGTGCCACAGCAGGTGGTCGGTCCAGCTGCGCGGCTGGCCCAGCGCATTCATGTTGGTGCGGCGGAAGAAGTAGGTCTGCACGTCCATCTGCTGGATGTTGAACTCGCCGGCAGCGATCTTCTTGTGCACGTACTGGTGGCTGGGGTTGAAGCGGCGGGTGTGGCCGACCATCGCGACCTTGCCCGTCTTCTTCTGCAGCGCCAGCACCTCCTCGCCTTCCTTGAGCACGTCGCACAGCGGAATCTCCACCTGCACGTGCTTGCCGGCCTCGAGGCAGGCCTTGGTCTGGGCCGCGTGCATCTGCGTCGGCGTGCACAGGATGACGGCGTCGACCTCGGGCAGCGCCAGGCTGTCGGCGAGGTCGGTCGTCACGTGGGCGATGCCGTACTGCTGGGCCGTCTCGCGCGTCTTCTCGAGGTCGCGGCTGACGAGCGAGACGACTTCGACGCCGTCGATGTTCTTGATGCCGTCCAGATGCTTGATGCCGAAGGCGCCGGCGCCGGCGAGTGCGACTTTGATGGTCATGTCAGGGTCCTTGGGGTTGTCAGCGGGGTTCTTCGAGGATCAGGTGGCCCACGGCCGTGTTGGAGGCCGGCACGTGGAAGAAGCGGTGCGCCACCCTGGGCGGCGGGCCTTCGCCGTTCACGTCGGCCATGGCGCCGCGCGCGATGAGCCACATCACCAGCTCGATGCCTTCGCTGCCGGCCTCGCGCACGTACTCGATGTGCGGCACCTTCGCCAGTTCGGCCGGCTCGGCGATCAGGCGGTCGAGGAACCGGTTGTCCCAATCCGCGTTGATCAGGCCGGCGCGTGCACCCTGCAGCTGGTGGCTCATGCCGCCGGTGCCCCAGATGTGCACGTTCAGGTCTTCGTCGAAGCTCTCGATGGCCTTGCGGATGGCGCGGCCGAGGTTGAAGCAGCGCTGGCCGCTGGGAATCGGGTACTGCACCACGTTCACGGCGAAGGGGATCACCGGGCAGGGCCAGGCGCCGCTCTTCGGGTCCTGCTCGCCGCACATCAGCGACAGCGGCACCGTCAGGCCGTGGTCCACGTCCATCTTGTTGACGAGCGTGAGGTCGAAGTCCTGCTGGATCACGCTCTGCGCGATGTGGCTGGCCAGCTCGGGGTGGCCCACCACCTTGGGCACGGGGCGCGGGCCCCAGCCTTCGTCGGCCGGCTGGTACTCGGCGGCGGTGCCGATGGCGAAGGTGGGAATCATGTCCAGGCTGAAGGCCGTGGCATGGTCGTTGAAGACCAGGAAGACGACGTCGGGCTTGTTGTCCTTCATCCATTGCTTGGAGAAGTCGTAGCCGGCGAAGAGGGGCTTCCAGTAGTCTTCCTTCGTCTTGCCCAGGTCCAGCGCCGCGCCGATGGCGGGCACGTGCGAGGTGTAGACGGATGCGGTGATGCGGGCCATGTCAGTTCGCCTTGGTGGGGTGGTGGGCGCCCTGCGGCTGGTTCTGCGCCTGCGCGTCGCCGTCCTCGCCCACATAGCGGTTGCCGTCCACGCGGCGGCCGCCCCGGATCATCATGTTGCGGTATTCCTCTTCGGTCATGCCGGTCATCGAGCCCGCCATCTGCTGGAAGCTCTTGCCGTCGGTGGCGCCGATCTTGGCGAGGAAGTAGATGTTGCCGCCGGTGCGCATGCACCAGTTGAGGTCGCGCGCCAGCACGGCCTGCTTCTGCTCCTCGGTCATCGGCCATTCGTCGAGGTAGGCGCGTTCGTCGGCCTTGAAGCGCTCCCGGTTCTCGGCCTTCATCAGGCTCATGCAGAACTGGTTGAGCCAGTAGCCTTTGCGGCTCTGCTCGGCGTCGAAGATGATCGTGCCGGGCACGTCCAGATAGGGTTTGTCGAGGGCCATGTCAGACCTCCTCGGGCCAGTAGAGCTTCATGGGGTTGTCGACCAGCAGCTTCTTCTGAAGTTCGGCGGTCGTCGCGATGTGCGGGATGAAGTCCACCAGCAGGCCGTCGTCGGGCATGTGGTCCTTCAGGTTGGGGTGCGGCCAGTCGGTGCCCCACAGCACGCGGTCGGGGAACTGCTCCACGATGCGGCGCGCGAAGGGCACCACGTCGCGGTAGGCGTTCTGCTCGCCGTCCAGCGCCTTGGGGCCGGCGACCGACAGGCGCTCCGGGCAGCTCACCTTGCTCCACACGTTGCCGTGCTCGCGCATGAACTTCTCGAACAGGGCGAACTCCGGGCCGTCCACCGGTTGGGTCACATCGGGCCGGCCCATGTGGTCCACCACCACCGTGGTCGGCAGCGCGGTGAAGAAGTCCCACAGCTCGGGCAGATCCACGGCTTCGAAATAGATGACCACATGCCAGCCCAGCTTGGCGATGCGGCCGGCGATCTCCATCAGCTCGTCCTTGGGCGTGAAGTCCACCAGGCGCTTCACGAAGTTGAAGCGCACACCGCGCACGCCCGCGTCGTGCAACTGCTGCAGCTCCTCGTTGCTGATGCTGCGCTTGACCGTCGCCACGCCGCGCGCCTTGCCGTTCGAGGACTGCAGCGCATCGACCAGCGCGCGGTTGTCGGCGCCGTGGCAGGTGGCCTGCACGATCACGTTGCGCGCGAAGCCCAGGTGGTCGCGCAGGGCAAAGAGCTGGGCCTTGCTGGCGTCGCAGGGTGTGTACTTGCGCTCGGGCGCATACGGAAATTCCGCGCCGGGGCCGAACACGTGGCAGTGCGCATCGACGCTGCCGGCCGGCACCTGGAACTTCGGCTTGCTCGGGCCGGTGTACCAGTCCAGCCAGCCGGCGGTCTTCTCGAAGGGGCCGGAGGTGGGTTTGCTCATGGTGTCTCTCTCTTCCTGGACGGAGGGTTCAATCGGGTTGGATGTTGGCTTCGCGCACCAGCTTGGCGTAGCGCACGCGCTCCTCGTACAGCAGCCGGACCAGCATGTCGCGGCTCCCCGGCATCGCCTCGCCGCCGACGGCGGACATGCGCTCGCGCACCTCGGGCAGCTTCAGCGCCTTCTGGACTTCGGCGTGCAGCCTCTCGACGATGGGCATGGGCGTCTTCGCGGGCGCCATCACCGCGTACCAGACCGAGGACTCGAACCCCTTGAAGCCGGATTCGGCGATGGTCGGCGCGTCGGGGAAGATCGGCGAGCGCTCGGGGCTGAGCACGGCCAGCACCTTCAATCGGCCGCTGCCGACCAGGGGCTTGACCTCCAGCGCGTTCATCGCGATCAGCGGCACCTGGCCGCTGGCCACGTCGGTGACGGCCTGCGCGCCCCCTTTGTAGGGCACGTGCATGAGGTCGATGCCGGCCGCGTGCGTGAACAGCTCGGCCGCCATGTGCGGCGTGGAACCGTTGCCCGGCGAGGCGAAGGAAATGGTGCCCGGCCTGGCTTTCGCGGCGGCGATCAGGTCGGCGATGTTGCGGTAGGGCACGTTCGCGTTCGCGGCGATCACCACCGGCACCCGGCCCACCAGCGATACCGCCACCAGATCGGTCTCGGCATCGAAAGGCTGCGGCTTGTACAGCGCCATGTTCGCGGCCAGGGCGTTGGCGGCCATCAGCAGCGTGTGGCCGTCGGGCTTGGCGCCGATGACGTACTTGACCGCGATGTTGGTCCCTGCACCGGGCCGGTTGTCGATGATGATCGGCTGCCCCAGGCTTGCGCCCAGCGCCTGGCCCAGCGTGCGCGCGACCGCATCCACCGCGCCGCCGGCGGAGTAGCCGACCACCAGGTTGATCGGCCGGTCCGGGTAGCCCGCCTGCGCCCAGGCCCCCGCGGAGCTCAGTGCGGTGGCGCCGGCCGCGGCGGCCAGCAGGTGGCGGCGAACGGGAGAGAAAGCGCGCATGGCGGCTCCTTGGTGGTGCTGGACGATCAGTCGATGTACCGCAGGCCGGCCTTCTCGAGCGGCTCGCGCATCTTGTAGTAGTCCAGGCCCAGCGTGCCGGCTGCAAAGATGTCGCGCTTGCCGCCTTCGTTGGCTTCGCGCTTGCGGGCGGCTTCCAGCGTCTTCGCGGCGATGCCGCGCGGCACGCAGACCACGCCGTCGTCGTCGGCCACGACCACGTCGCCGGGCGTGACGTAGGCGCCGGCGCAGACAATCGGGATGTTCACCGAGCCCGGCGTGGCCTTGATGGTGCCCTTGGACGACACATAGCGGCTCCAGACCGGGAACTTCATCTCGCGCAGCACCTTGGTGTCGCGCACGCCGGCCTCGATGATCAGCGCGCGGGCGCCACGGGCCTGGAAGCTGGTGGCGAGCAGGTCGCCGAAGTAGCCATCGCTGCACTCGGCGGTGACCGTGGCGACCACGATGTCGCCGGGGCGGATCTGCTCGGCCGCCACGTGCATCATCCAGTTGTCGCCGGGCTGCAGCAGCACCGTCACTGCGGTGCCGGACACGGCCACATCCTGCTGGATGGGCCGCATGTAGGGCTTCATGAGGCCGACGCGGCCCATGGCCTCGTGCACGGTGGCCGAGCCGAAGGCGGCCAGCGCGTCGGCCGTCTCGCGGTCGGTGCGCTCGATGTTGCGGTAGACGACGCCGAGTTCGTACATGGGATGTGCTCCTGGAATGGGGTTACTGGCCCTTGGCCTTCAGTGCGGCGTCCAGCCGCGGGAAGACGCGCCGTGCGTTGCCTTCGAAGACCTGGTAGCGCTCGTCGTCCGTCAGGTTGGCCGTCGCATTGACGTAGCGCTTGGTGTCGTCGTAGTAGTGGCCAGTCTGCGGGTCGATGCCGCGCACGGCGCCGATCATCTCGCTGGCGAAAAGAATGTTCTTGACCGGGATCACCTTGGTCAGCAGGTCGATGCCCGGCTGGTGGTACACGCAGGTGTCGAAGAAGATGTTGTTCAGTAGATGCTCTTCGAGCAGCGGCTTCTTCATCTCCTGCGCCAGGCCGCGGAAGCGGCCCCAGTGGTAGGGCACCGCGCCGCCGCCGTGCGGAATGACGAACTTCAGCGTCGGGAAGTCCTTGAACAGGTCGCCCTGGATGCACTGCATCACGGCCGTGGTGTCGGCATTGAGGTAGTGCGCGCCGGTGGTGTGGAAGCAGGCGTTGCAGCTCGTGCTCACGTGGATCATCGCCGGGATGTCGTACTCCACCATCTTCTCGTAGATGGGGTACCAGTGGCGGTCGGTCAGCGGCGGGCTGGTCCAGTGGCCGCCGCTCGGGTCGGGGTTCAGGTTGATGCCGACGTTGCCGTACTGCTCGACGCACTTCACCAGCTCGGGGATGCAGGTCTTCGGGTCGACGCCGGGCGACTGCGGCAGCATCGCGGCAGGGATGAAGTGCTCGGGGAAGAGCTGCGAGACGCGGTAGCACAGCTCGTTGCAGATCGCGGCCCAGGTGCTCGACACCTCGAAGTCGCCGATGTGGTGCGCCATGAAGCTGGCGCGCGGGCTGAAGATGGTCAGGTCGGAGCCGCGCTCCTTCATCAGGCGCAGCTGGTTCTGCTCGATGGATTCGCGCAACTCGTCGTCGCTGATCTTCAGGTCGGCCGGGTTGGGCTTGGCCGACGGGTCCTGGATGCCGGCGATCTGGGCGTTGCGCCAGTTCTCCAGCGCCTTGGGCGCGGTGGTGTAGTGGCCGTGGCAGTCGATGATCATCGCTTGGTTCTCCAGAGTGCTTGTTCGGTGAAAGGGTGAGGGCGCGTCAGGCCGGCTGCATGCCCTGGCGGCGCTTGGCTTCGGCCGCCTCGGGCGAGGCCATGAAGGCGAGCAGTTGCCGCGCGGCTTCGGCATTCGGCGAGCCGGCGACCACGCCTGCCGAGAAGACCGTGTCGATGGCGATGGCCGGCGGCAGCGGGCCGACGATGTCGATGCCCTCGACGTGCATCAGCTCGCTCAGCTGCTGGAAGCCCAGCGCCACCTGGCCCTGCGCCACCAGCGAGCCCACCGGCACGCCGGGCGGCGCCTGCACCGTGCGTGCCTTCACGTCGTCGGCGACGCCCCAGCGCTCGAAAAGCTTCTGCAAGGCCACGCCGCTCGGGCCGGTCGAGTAACCGACGGTGGGCGCCGCCAGCACGGCCGCGCGCACCGCGTCTTCGCTGCCGAGATCGGGGCGCGCGGTGCCGGCACGCACCGCCACCGCGGTGCTGGACAGCATCAGGTCGACCTTGCTGCCCCGAACCACGCGGCTGGCCGCCAGCAGCTTGTCGATGGCATCCGACGCGAGGAACACGAGGTCGAAGGCCTCGTCGCCGGCCTGCACGCGCTTGGCCGCATCGACGCCGCCGACCGACTCGATCGCGACCGGGGCGCCGCCGCGCGCCTGCCAGGCGGCCGACAGGTCGGCCAGCACCTGGCGCGTGGCCATGGACGAGATGCCTTGGAGGGGAGCGGTCATGCGGGGGTGTCTCCGGTGCCGCCGCGAGCACGTGCGGCGGGGGTGTTCTTACCGTCGATTCTCCGAAGCCGTGCCCGCCGGGCAAAGGGATGCCGGCCGCTATCAGATAGATCAATCCGGCATATCCGGTGGTATGGTTCTTCTTTCTGCGATACCTCCTGTCACCGTCCCGTGGACCTCAAGCAACTCGAGTACTTCGTGCGCGTGGCCGAACTGGGCAGCTTCACCCGTGCCTCCCAGGCCCTGGACGTGGCGCAGCCGGCGCTGTCGCGCCAGGTGCGGCTGCTGGAGGTGGAGCTGCGCCAGAACCTGCTGGTGCGCAACGGCCGCGGGGTCACGCTGACCGACGCCGGGGCGCTGTTGCTGGAGCACGGGCGCGGCATCCTGCACCAGGTGGCGCGCGCGCAGGAGGAGCTGGCCGGCGCCCGCGGCGGCCTGGCCGGGCGGGTGGCCCTGGGCCTGCCGCCGAGCGTGGCGCGGGCCTATGCCGTGCCTCTCACCCGGGCCTTCCGCCAGCGGCTACCCCAGGCCAGGCTGTCGATCACCGAAGGCCTGACCCTCGCGATGCAGGAGGCGCTGACGGCGGGCCGCCTCGACATCGCGGTGCTCTACAACGCGCGGCCAACGGCCGGCCTGGAAATCCAGCCGCTGATGGACGAGGAGCTGGTGCTGGTGCAGCCACGCCCGCCCGGCCTGGCCGAGGACCCGCCGCCGCCGCCGCTGTCGCTGGCCGCGTTGGCGGGCCTGCCGCTGGTCATTCCCAGCCGGCCCAATGCGATCCGCATGCAGGTCGAATCCGAACTGGCGGCCCTGGGCTTGCATCCGCAGGTGGCGCTGGAGATCGACGGCGTGCCCGCCATCCTCGAACTGGTGGCCGACGGCCTGGGCGTCGCCGTGCTCACCCGCCATGCCGTGGCCAGTTCGGTGCGGCCTTCGGCCTATACCGTGCGGCGCATCGGCATGGAAGGCGGCCCCTCGCTGCACGTTCGGGCCTGGCTGGCCATCAGCGCCCAACGGCCCGCCACGCGCACGCAGCAGGCGGCGCTGGCGCTGTTGCGCGAGGTGGTCGGCGCCGCCCCGGCCGGGCCGTCACGAACGTACTGAGCTGCCTGCCGGCGCGCATCGGACGGTCGGTGCAGCCCGATGGAGGGTTGCTGCCCGGGCGGGCCCGGACGATCGCTGGCCCGGCGTCAGAGCCTGGGCAGATTGGCCTTCGCGATCACCTCGCTCCAGCGCCGGATGTCCGCCGCCAGGAAGTCGCGCAGCGCCGCCGGGCTGCTGCCCTGGGCGCGCATGTTCAGGGCCTGCAGCTGCTTCTTCACGTCGTCCTGCTGGGCGGCGGCCTGCACGGCGCGCGACAGCCTGTCGACGATGGCTGCGGGCGTCTTCGCCGGCACGGCCAGGCCGTTCCAGGAGCTGACGTCGAAGCCCGCCAGCGCACCACCGCTCTCGCGCACCGCCGGTACCTGGGGCAGCTCGGGCGCGCGTTCGCGGCCCAGCACCGCCAGCGCGCGCAGCGCCTTGCCTTGCAGGTGCGGCATCAGCGGGCCGAGGATGTCGACCAGCACGTCGATCTCGCCGCCGCGCACGGCCGTGACCACCGGCGGTGTGCCGTTGAAGGGCACGACCTGGGCATCGATGCCGGCCGAGAGCTTGAGCAACTCGGCCGCCAGGTTCTGCGTGGTGCCGATCTGCGGCGTGCCGATGTTGAGGTTGCCGGGGTTCGCGCGGGCGTGGGCGAGCAGCTCGGCCAGCGTCTTGAAGCGGCTGTTCTCGGCCACCGCGATCGCCAGATCGAAGCGCGCCATCTGCGACACGGGGGCGAAGTCGGCCAGCGTGTCGAAAGGCAGCTTCTTGAACAGCGCCGCGCTGACGGCGGTGCCGCTGGAGATCAGCAGCAGCGTGTGGCCGTCGGGCTCGGCGCGCGCCACCACCTCGCCGGCCACGACGCCGCCGGCGCTGGGCCGGTTGTCCACCACCACCGGCTGGCCCAGTGCGGCGGCCAGCTTCTGGCCCACCGCGCGCGCCGTCAGGTCGGCCGCACCGCCGGCTGCGTTGGGCACCACGAGGCGCAGGGGCCGGGACGGAAAGGCAGGCTGCGCCGCCGCGGTGCGGGCGGCGCCCAGCAGGGCCAGGGCGCCGGCACCCTGCAGCAGAACACGGCGGTCGAGGGACATGGGGAAGGTCTCCGGAATCCTGGAATGAATCGCCCTGCGCGCCCGTGCGGCGAACGCGGGCACCCGGGCATGTTGCAGCAACGGGCTCAGTCGCGCGTGGCGCGGCGCTGCACGCAGTCCACGTAGGCGTTGCCGTCGGGCGGGCGGCCGGCGCGCTGGCTCTCCCACATCATGCGGCCCAGGCACTCCATGGCTTCGTGATGCGCATCGAGCAGCGAGCCGCGGCGGGCCGTGAGCAGTTCCACCGCCTGGCGAATGCCGCGCGGCTGGTCGATCGAGCATTGCTCGCTGATCGACAGGTGCATCGACAGGTGGAGGAAAGGGTTCTCGCGGCCGTCCTCGCCGTCGTAGACGCGGGCCACCGCAGCGTCGGCATCGGCCAGGTCGGCGTGGTACTCGGGATGCCGTTCGATCCACTCGCTGGCGATGAGCTCCAGCGCCTCCATCGGCTGGCCGCTGCGGCCCTTGGCGTAGACGTTGCAGAAGAAGCGCCGCACTTCTTCCTGGGAAGGATTGAACATGGTGCGGCGAGGGTAGCACCGGCCCCGGCCCCCCGTCTGGCGGGGTTGGCCGACAGCGGACGGTCATGCGGCTCGTGCAAGATGTCGGACGGTGCCCGCCTCGGGCCCTCGCATTCCCCCGTTTCTCATGACCGTTCCCGATCCCGCGCGCCCCTGGACCACCGAACTCGGCTCGCGCATGCGCGAGCACTTCTTCCTCAAGGCCGTGGGCACCACGGTGTGGGTGTGGATCTTCTTCGTCGGCTACTTCCACATGCTGCGCCACCCGGCGTACCCGGTGACCGTGATGCCGCTGACCTGGCTGGACCACCAGGTGCCCTTCGAGCCGGCGGCCCTCGTGCCCTACCTGTCGCTGTGGCTGTATGTGGGCATCGCGCCGGGGCTGCAGCGCGGCTTCTGGCCGCTGCTCGCCTACGGGCTGTGGGCGGCCGCGCTGTGCGCGGTGGGCCTGGGCATCTTCCACTTCTGGCCCACCCAGATCCCGCCCATGTCCATCGATCCCACGGCGCCGGGCTTCGCCCTGCTGCAGGGCATCGACGCGGCCGGCAATGCCTGCCCGTCGATGCACGTGGCCATCTCGGCCTTCACCGTGCTGTGGGTGGAGCACCTGTTGCGCCGAGCCGGGGCGCCGGCCTTGCTGCGGCTGGCCAACCTCGCGTGGTTCCTGGCGATCGCCTGGTCGACCCTGGCCGTCAAGCAGCACGTGGCACTGGACGTGCTGGCCGGTGCGGCACTCGGCGGCGTGTTCGCCGTGGCCTCGCTGCGCTGGCGGCCCGCGGAGCGGCCGGCCCCTTCCGAGGCACCTCGAACGGCTATCATGAGCCGACAGTGACCCCCCAGCGACGCGGCATGCGCCCGTCCTGCCGGGCGGGTCGGACACATCACAGACGAATGGGCCCGGCCGGCGACCCCTGCGGCGCCGGACCGAGACGAGGACGGACCCCGCACACATGAGTTCGCTGAAGGAATTGCAGGACCTGATCCAGGAGAAGTACGGCATCGACCCGGCCACGCTGGACCCGAACGAGTCCATGCGCGACAAGGGCTTCGATTCGCTGGCCATCGTCGAATTCCTGTTCGAGATCGAGGACCGCTTCAAGATCTCCATGCCCGACCCCGATCCCAGCATCGAGACGCTGGCCGGCCTGGCCGCCGTCGTCGACCGCGTGCGTGCCGAGGCAGCGGCCTCGGCCGAACAGCAGCAACAGCCCGCCGCCTGATGGCCGACGCGCGGGTTGCCGTCACCGGTCTGGGCGTCGTCGCGCCCCACGGCGAGGACCCGCAGGCGATGTTCGCGGCGCTCATGCGCGGCGAGTCGGCGCTCAAACCCCTCTTTCCCGAACTGGCCAGGCCCGCTGCCGCGGCCACCATCGAGTTCGACGAGAGCCGCTGGTTCACCAAGCTGCAGCTGGCCGGCGTCGACCGCGTGAGCCAGCTGGCCGTGGCCGCGGCCGACTTCGCGGTGAAGGACGCGGGCGCCCTCGACGTCGATCCCGAGCGGCTCGGCGTCTTCGGCGGCTGCGGCATGGGTGGGGCGACTGCCCTCGAGGCCGCCTACCGCGGCGGCATGGCCACCGCGGGCGGGCGCGTGCCGCCGCTCACGATCCCGGCCTTCATGCCCAACGCGCCGGCCTCGCAGGTCGCGATGCGCCAGCGGGCGCAGGGCCCCGTCTTCACCTATTCGGTGGCGTGTTCCTCGTCGGCCGTGGCCATCGCCGAAGCCGCCAAGGCCGTCGCGCGCGGCGAGGTCGACGTGGCCATCGCCGGCGGGGCCGAGTCGCTCATCGTGCCTGGCGTCGTGATGGCCTGGCAGGCCATGCAGACCCTGGCGGCCTTTCCGGCCGGCGACGCGCAGGCCGCCGCCACGGCGGTGAAGCCCTTCGCGGCCGACCGCAGCGGCTTCGCGCTCGGCGAGGGCGCCGCCTTCCTGGTGCTCGAGTCCGAGGAACGTGCGCGTGCGCGCCAGGCCAGGCGCTACGCGCTGCTCTCCGGCTGGGGCCACAGCTGCGACGCCACGCACCTCACCAAGCCCGACGCGCCCGGCCAGGCGCGGGCGCTGCGCGCGGCGCTGGCGATGGCCGGCCTGCGGCCCCGGGACGTCGGCTACTGCAACGCCCACGGCACGGCCACCAAGATCGGCGACCCCATCGAGCGCGACGCGCTCGCGCTGGTGTGGGGCGATGCGATCGAGGGGCTCAAGGTCAGTTCGACCAAGGCGCTGCACGGCCACCTGCTGGGTGCGGCCGGCGCGCTCGAGGCCGTGATCACGCTGCTGGCGCTGCAGCACCGGCAGCTGCCGCCCAACGCGCACTGCACCGAGATCGACCCGGCCTGCCAGCTGAACCTCGTGGGCGCGCAGGGCGAGGCCGCGCCTGCGCTCGCCGCAGCGGTGAGCAGCTCCTTCGCCTTCGGTGGCAGCAACGCCGTGCTGCTGTTCGAGCGGGCCTGACCGTCATGCGAAGGGCTCTGTGCGCCGTGCTGGCGCTCATGCCGGTCATGGCCCTGGCCCAGGCCGCAACGCCGCCGGCGCGGCCGAGCTGGGGCGCCATCGCCTCCAGCTACCCGGCCTACGGCTACGCCTTCGAGCATCCGACGCGCGAGGCGGCCGAGCACGAGGCGCTCAACCAGTGCCGGCGCAACGCACGCAAGCCTGCCGGCTGCGAGGTGCGCTCCACCTTCGACCGCGCCTGCGGGGCGTATGCGCAGGGCAACTTCGGCGAGTGGGGCGCCGCGGTGGCGCCGGGCGCGAACGAGGCCGCCCAGGCGGCCGCCAAGCAGTGCGACAACCACCTGCCCACCGAGCCGTGCAAGGTGGTCGTGCGCGCCTGCTCGCCGCGCTGATCAGAGCATGGCGGAGATGCGCTGCGCCGCGGCCTGCAGCGGCGGCAGCATCGTGTCCTGCATCACCTTGGCGCTCGTGCGGTTGGCCTGGCCGCTGATGTTCAGCGCGGCGACCACGCGCCCGGCGCGGTCGACGATGGGCGCGGCGATGGAAATCATGCCTTCCTCCAGCTCCTGGTTGGTCAGCGTCCAGCCCTGGCGGCGCGCCTGCGCGATGCGCGCCTCGATCGCCGCGGGGTCGGTCAGCGTGTGGCGGGTGAACGCCTGGATCTGCGAGGCCGCCAGGCGTTCGCGCGCCTGCTCCGGCGGCAGGCCGCCCAGCAGCAGCCGGCCCATGGAGGTGCACCAGGCCGGCAGGCGCGAGCCCACGCCCAGCGTGACGCGCATGATCTTCTGCACCGGCACCCGCATTACGTAGACCACGTCGGTGCCGTCGAGCACGGCGATGGAGCAGGACTCCTGCACCTGCCGTGCGAGCGCCTCGAGTTCCGGCTCGGCGAGGCTCCAGATCGGCATCGACGAGAGGTAGGCGAAGCCCAGGTCGAGGATGCGCGGGGTGAGCGCGAAGAGCCGGCCGTCGCTTTCCACATAGCCCAGGGTCTGCAGCGTCAGGAGGATGCGGCGTGCGCCCGCACGCGTGAGGCCGGTGGCCGCGGCGACGTCGCTCAGGGTCTGGCGCGGCGCCTGCGCGCTGAAGGACCGGATCACCTGCAGCCCGCGCGCGAAGGACTGCACGTAGCTGTCTCCGGGGACGGGGCCGTCGGCGGGTGGAGTGCTGTCGCGCGGTGTCTTGCTGCGGGTTGCCATGGGCTGCGTCCTGGGTCTAGAATTCATTATACGAACACATGTTCGATATACGAACAAATTCATCGCACGTGGGCCGCTGCATCGGGCGTGCGCGCACCCGGTGCGCGTTCGGTGTCCTGCCCTGCGATTCCCCTGCCTGGAGACCGCTTCCCATGATCGACAAGATCGCGCGCTCGGTGGCCGACGCGCTGGCCGACACGGCCGACGGCGCCACGGTGCTCATCGGCGGCTTCGGCACCGCCGGCATCCCCAACGAGTTGATCGACGGCCTGATCGAGCAGGGCGCCAAGGACCTCACCGTCGTCAACAACAACGCCGGCAACGGCGATGCCGGCCTGGCCGCGCTGCTCAAGGCAGGGCGCGTGCGCAAGATCATCTGCAGCTTCCCGCGCCAGGCCGACAGCCATGTCTTCGACGCGCTGTACCGCAGCGGCCAACTGGAGCTGGAACTGGTGCCGCAGGGCAACCTGGCCGAACGCATCCGTGCCGCCGGCGCGGGCATCGGCGCCTTCTTCTGTCCCACGGGCTACGGCACCGAGCTGGCGGGCGAGCGCGAGACGCGCATGATCGATGGCCGGCACTACGTCCTGGAGTACCCCATCCACGGTGACCTGGCGCTCATCAAGGCCGAGCGCGGCGACCGCTGGGGCAACCTCGTCTACCGCAAGGCCGCGCGCAACTTCGGCCCGGTGATGGCGATGGCGGCGAGGAAGACCGTGGCCACCGTGCACCAGATCGCCGAGCTGGGCAGCATGGACCCCGAGGCCATCGTCACACCCGGCATCTTCGTGAGCCGCATCGTGAAGATCGAGCGGATCGCCACGCAGGCCGGCGGCTTCAAGAAGGCCGCCTGAGGGAGACATGCCGATGGCTTACCAACGCCGCACCAAGGACCAGCTTGCCGCCCGCGTGGCGCAGGACATCTTCGACGGCGCCGTCGTCAACCTCGGCATCGGCCAGCCCACGCTGGTGGCCAACCACCTGCCCGCGGGCCGCGAGGTCATCCTGCACAGCGAGAACGGCATCCTCGGCATGGGCCCCGCGCCGGCCGGGGGCGCCGAGGACTACGACCTCATCAACGCCGGCAAGCAGCCCGTGACGCTGCTGCCCGGCGGCGCGTACTTCCACCATGCCGACAGCTTCGCGATGATGCGCGGCGGCCACCTCGACATCTGCGTGCTGGGCGCCTTCCAGGTCTCGGCCACCGGCGACCTGGCCAACTGGAGCACCGGCGAGCCCGGCGCCATCCCGGCCGTCGGTGGCGCCATGGACCTGGCCATCGGCGCCAAGCAGACCTGGGTCATGATGGACCTGCTCACCAAGACGGGCGAGAGCAAGGTCGTCGAGCGCTGCAGCTACCCGCTCACCGGCATCGGCTGCGTCAAGCGCGTGTATTCCGACCTGGCGACACTCGAATGCACGCCGCAGGGCCTGAAGCTCATCGACAAGGTCGACGGGCTGGACCACGCCGAGCTTGAAAGGCTCGTGGGCCTGCCGATCGCCGCATAAAGCGGACTTCCGGACGCAGAGGGCGCAGAAGTCACGCAGAGGACGCAAAAGAGACATTCGAATTTTCTTGCCTGTTTCTTTTGCGTCCTCTGCGAAACCTTGGCGACCTCTGCGTCCGGAAGTCCGTATTCAATTCACTCAACCCGAGACAACCAACATGACCACCCAAGCCTTCATCTGCGACGCCATCCGCACCCCCTTCGGCCGCTACGGCGGCGCCCTGAGCAGCGTGCGCACCGACGACCTTGGCGCGATCCCGATCCGGGCGCTGATGGAGCGCAACAAGGGCGTCGACTGGCAGGCCGTGACGGACGTGATCTACGGCTGCGCCAACCAGGCCGGCGAGGACAACCGCAACGTGGCGCGCATGGCCGCGCTGCTGGCCGGACTGCCGATCGAGGTGCCCGGCGCCACCGTCAACCGGCTGTGCGGCTCGGGGCTCGATGCCGTGGGCACGGCCGCGCGTGCGATCAAGGCCGGCGAGGCACAGCTCATGATCGCCGGTGGCGTGGAGAGCATGAGCCGCGCCCCCTTCGTCATGCCCAAGGCCGAATCGGCCTTCAGCCGCGCCAATGCGGTGTACGACACCACCATCGGCTGGCGCTTCGTCAACAAGCTGATGAAGGCGCAGTACGGCGTCGACTCCATGCCCGAGACGGCCGAGAACGTGGCCACCGACTACAAGATCGAGCGCGAGGCGCAGGACCGCATGGCGCTCGCCTCGCAGCAGCGCGCCGTTGCCGCGCAGAAGCGCGGCTTCTTCGATGCCGAGATCGTGCCGGTGAGCATTGCGCAGAAGAAGGGCGACCCGGTCGTCGTCGCCAAGGACGAGCATCCGCGCGACACCAGCCTCGAGTCGCTGGCCAAGCTCAAGGGCGTGGTGCGGCCCGACGGCACGGTGACGGCCGGCAACGCCAGCGGCGTGAACGACGGCGCCTGCGCGCTGCTGATCGCCGGCGAGGCGGCCGCCGCGAAGCACGGCCTCACGCCGCGCGCCCGCATCGTCGGCATGGCCACCGCCGGCGTGGCGCCGCGCGTGATGGGCATCGGCCCGGCCCCGGCCACCGAGAAGGTGCTGGCACTCACCGGGCTCAGGATCGACCAGATCGACGTCATCGAACTGAACGAGGCCTTCGCCGCCCAGGGCCTGGCCGTGCTGCGCATGCTGGGCCTGAAGGACGACGACGCCCGCGTCAACATCAACGGCGGCGCCATCGCGCTGGGCCATCCGCTGGGTGCCAGCGGTGCGCGCCTGGCCACCACGGCCGTCAACCAGCTGCACAGCGGTGGTGGCCGCTACGCGCTGTGCACCATGTGCATCGGCGTGGGGCAGGGGATCGCGGTCATCCTCGAGAAGGTCTGACCGCCGCCCGGCCCGCGCGGGGAAGTCAGCGCACCAGCTGCACCAACTGCCAGAGGGCCAGCCCGGCCAGCATCGCGGCCGAGCACAGGTTGATGGCGCGCTGCCAGCGTGCGTCGAAGCGCTCGCGCAGCAGGCCGACCCCCGTCGAGAGCAGCAGCCACCACAGCGCCGAACCGACCAGCACGCCCGACACCATGGCCCAGGGTGAGGCCGACGCCGCGGGTGCCCGGGCGGCCAGCGCGCCGAAGACGGCGACGAAAGACAGGATGGTGCTGGGGTTGGACAGCGTCAGCACGAAGGTGCCCGCCAGGTAGCGCAGCAGCGAGCGGGCCGAGGCCCGCTCGCTGCTGCGCGGCACCGCCGGCTTCGTGGCGATGCGCCAGGCCATCCACAGCAGGAAGGCGGCGCCGAACAGCGCCAGCCACAGGCGCAGGCCCAGCAGCCACGCCATCAGGGTCGTCACACCGAAGGCGCCGATGGCGCCGTACACGGCATCGGCCAGCGCCGCGCCGAGGCCGGTCGCCAGTCCGGCAGCGCGGCCGTGGTCGACGGTGCGCTGGATCGCGAGCACGCCGATCTGCCCGACCGGCGCGGCGATCGACAGGCCGATGAGCAGCGACTGCCAGAACAGCGTGAGGGTGGCGGTGGAATCCATGCCGGGGATTGTGCGAAGCCGCCCGCGCGCGGCCCAGGCGGAATTTCAGGCAAGAATGCCCGGTCGCTTTCGATTTTTCAGGGACAACCTCGCCATGGCCGAATCCTCGCCGCCGCTGCAGCTCGACGCCCGCGCCTGGAAGCTGCTGCTGGCCCTGCAGCAGGACGGCCGTGCGCCACTCAAGGCCCTGGCCGAGGCGGCCGGCCTGTCGGTGCCGGCCACGGCCGAGCGGCTCAAGCGTCTGCAGGACGCCGGCATCGTGCAGGGCGTGAGCGCCGAGATCGACGCCGCACGCGCCGGCTATCCGGTGCGCGCGATCGTCGGCGTCACCGTGCACCAGCCGGGCAAGAAGGGCTTCATCGAGAAGCTGCGGCGCGCGGCCGAAGTGCTGGAGTGCCACCACGTGGCCGGCGCCGATTCGTACATGCTCACCGTGGTGGCGCGCAGCCTCGAGGACCTGGAGCGCTTCCTGGCCTCCATCAATGGCTACGGCGAGACGCGCACCTCGATCGTGTTCTCCACGCCCATCGCGCGCCGCGCTCTGGTGCCGCCCGGCGGCGCGCGCTGACGGGTCGCGCTCAGCTCCTGGGCGCCTGCTGCCACACCCGCGTGGCCGCCGCCAGGTCTTCGAGTGCACTCCCCACCGCCTTGAACACGGTGCGCTCCTGCGCGTTCTGCCGGCCGGCGCGCTCGCCGCGGCACAGTTGCGCCAGGGTGGCGGGCGCGCTGCCCGCCTGCAGCGTGCCTGCGGCCCGGGCATCGAGCAGGTCGCCGGCCTTGGCGAGCGCTTCCTCGGTGTCGATGGCCACGCACGCGGCCTCGAAGCACGCGGGGTCCGCCTCGCGCATCAGCGGCGTGAAGCTGCCGATCAGGTCCAGGTGCGAGCCCGGCGCCAGCCACGCACCGTGCACCAGCGGCGCGGTGGCCAGCGTGGCGCAACTCACGATGTCGGCGGCGCGCACGGCGGCCGGCAGGTCGGCCACGGCCTGGGCGTCGATGCCTTGTGCGCGCCACTGTGCGGCCAGGGCATCGGCACCCTCGGGCCGGTGGTTCCACACGCGCACCTGGTCGATGGCGCGCACGCTGGCGAAGGCGGCCGGCAGCAGCCGGGCGACGCGCCCGCTGCCCAGCACCAGCAGCCGTCGTGCATCGGCGCGTGCCAGGAACGAGGCGCCCAGCGCCGCTGCCGCGGCCGTGCGGCGGGCGGTGATCTCGTTGCCGTCCATCAGCGCCAGCGGCACGCCGGTCGTGGCGTCGTACAGCACGTAGGTCGCATGCAGGCCCGGCAGGCCTTGCGCGGTGTTGGCCGGGAAGATGTTGATCGTCTTGATGCCGAGGAAGGCCTCGTTCCACGCCGGCATGACGAGCACGGTGCCCGGGCTGGCCGTGCCCGGGTCGAGCGCGTGCACCTGGCGCGGCGGCACCACCGTGGCAGGCGACGCGAAGGCCGCGCGCAGCGCCGGCACCAGCGCGTCGAAGGGCAGGGCGGCGCGGGTCGCGGCGGCATCGAAGATCTGCATGGCCGAGTATGGCCGTGGCAGGCCGCGCTAGGGACAACCCTTACGTACTTCCCACGCAGGCACGGTCAGACGGCGATCAGGCATGAAAGCTGACCATCACCAGACTTTTTCACCGCGCGAGTCCTTGAACGGCCGCATCCTTTTCATGATCGACAAAAACCTGGCCAGAGGCATCTTCATCGTGCTGCTCGCCCTGCTCTTCGGAGTACCGGCGGTTCTGCATTACCCCATCGGCAACTTCGCGCGCGGCGGGCCGGGCCTGTTCCCCACGATGGTCTCCTGCATCCTGGGCGTCATCGGCGTGGCGATGGTGATCCGTTCGCGCTTCATCCGCCCCGAGCCGCTCGAGCTGAACCTCAAGAACATCGGGATCATCATCGCGAGCCTGGTCGCTTTCGCGCTCGTGTCCGAGCACGTGAACATGATCGTCGGCATCGTGCTGATGGTCTTCATCGCCGCCCTGGCGGGCACCAACTACTCGTGGTGGCGCAACGTCAAGGTGTCGGCCATGCTGGTGCTTTTCGCCTTCGGCTTCGCCCGCCTGCTGGGCCTGAACCTTCCCCTGTACTGAGGCAACCGCCATGGAAGCACTCCACAACCTGGCGTTCGGCTTCGAGCACGCGCTGACCATCCACAACCTGCTGTACTGCGCCCTCGGTTGCGCCGTGGGCACCTTCGTCGGGCTGCTGCCCGGCCTCGGGCCGCTGGCCACCATCAGCCTGCTGCTGCCGCTGACCTATTCGATGGACACCACCGGCGCGCTGATCATGCTGGCCGGCATCTACTACGGGGCGCAGTATGGCGACAGCGTGTCGGCCATCACGATGAAGATCCCGCATGCGAGCTCCATCGTGGCCTGTATCGACGGCTACGCGATGACGCTCAAGGGGCAGACCGGGCTGGCGCTGTTCACCGCGGGCTTCTCCAGCTTCATCGGCGGCACGGTCGCCATCGTGGTGCTGACCTTCCTTGCGCCGTCGCTGGGCGAGGTGGCCTTCCTCTTCGGCCCCGCCGACTACTGCGCGCTGATGCTGCTGGGCTTCGTCTGCGTCAGCTTCGTGACCACCGGCAGCCTGCTCAACGGCCTGGCGATGTGCTTGGTGGGCGTGCTGCTGGGCCAGATCGGCACCGACGTGAACAGCGGCCTGCAGCGCTACACGATGGACCTGCCCTTCCTGGCCGACGGCGTGGGGCTGGTGAGCATCGCGCTGGGCTGCTTCGGCATCGCCGAGATCACCAAGAACCTCGACGAGCGAAAGGAACGCTCGCCCTTCAACGGCACGATCAAGCTCATGCCGACCTGGACCGAGTTCAAGCGCATCTGGCCGAGCGCGCTGCGCGGCAGCGTCATCGGGTCCTTCCTGGGCATCCTGCCCGGCGGCGGCCCGGCCATCGCCCAGTTCGCCGCCTATGCGGCGGACAAGAAGATGAGCAAGTACAAGCACGAGATCGGCACCGGCTGCATCGAAGGCGTGGCCGGCCAGGCCGCGGCCGACGAGGCCGCCTCGCGCACCAGCTTCATCCCGCTGATGAGCATCGGCATTCCCGAGAACCCGGTGATGGCGCTGATGATGGCCGCCTTCATCATCAAGGGCATCCAGCCCGGCCCGAACATGATCGCCGGCCACCCCGAACTCTTCTGGGGCCTGGTGGCGAGCATGTGGATCGGCGGCTGCTTCCTGCTGGTGCTGAACGTGCCGCTGGTGCGCTACCTGCTGTCGATCTTCAAGATCCCGTACAACGTGCTGTTCCCGGCGATCCTGTTCTTCTGCTGCATCGGCACGTACAGCGTGAACAACAGCATCGACGACATCTACATCACGGCCGTGTTCGGCATCCTGGGCTTCGCGTTCATGCGGCTCAAGCTCGATGCGTCCCCGCTGATGCTGGGCTTCATCCTCGGGCCGATGCTGGAGGAGAACTTCCGCCGGGCGCTGCTCATCAGCCGCGGCAGCTTCGGCGTGTTCGTGTCGCGACCCATCAGCGGCACGCTGCTCGGGCTCATCGCGGCCTTCGTCGTGTGGCAGGTCGCTGCCTTCGTGCTCGCCGCACGCAAGCGCCGCAATTCGCCCGAGGCCGAAGTCGCGCCGCCGCTGGCCGACGCGCACTGAGCGGACGTCCGTCCGATCGAACAAGGGCCGGCGCCTGGGCGTCCGGCCCTTTTTCCATGGGGCCGTGCGTTCAGCGCACCAGCGCCTCGTACGCGGCCCGCGTGTGCGGCGACACCGAGTCGAGCACCTGCTGGTAGGGCGTCTGGTGGCGCGCCAGCAGACGCGCCGACGCCACCGTCCTGGAGCGACAGAACCAGTGGCAGGTGTGCTGCATCAGGTACAGCTCGGCCGTCATCATGTAGGCCTTGGACTTGGGCGGCAGGTCCAGCGCGTTGCCGGCGCTGGCCTCGATGCCGCGTGCGTGCACGGCGAACACCTTGCGCGCGTCGAAGAGGCGGTAGCCCGGCAGCAGCTGCTGCGCATAGGGCATGGCGAAGGGCAGCTTGCTGACCTGCGCCAGCGGCGCCTCGATCTTCGAGAAGTCGGCCACGAAGCTGTCGAACTGGTTCGCCAGCGCCTGCTCGGTGCCCAGCAGCACGCCCCAGACCTGCTCGCGACGCTCCGGGTCCTTCTCGTCCAGCCAGCGCAGGTAGCCTTCGGTGAGGTTCTCCATCAGCTGTTCGATCTGGTATTTGCCCAGTGCGCTGCCGAGCAGGGCGATGCGCCGCTGCTGTTCGCGGTTCTTGAGGATGTAGGCACCGAGGATGGCGAAGGCCATCAGGGCGAGGAATTCCATGGAGGGTGGGGCGGGGCAGCGGCAGGGCCGCCAGTGTAGGCAGCCGACGATGCCCGGCGGCCAATTGGCACTTTCGTATCCATTGTGGCCAGGGCCCGCGTGGCGCAATGGCTGCATTGCGGTGTTGTCCTGCAATGCAGGGGCCCATCGGTGCCCATAGTCGAGGCGCCGTTGATACAGTGACGGGCGTCAGGGAGCTCAGCGGAAGAACCGCGCCCGTCGAGCGAGTACGCTCCGCCACCGTTCCTGCCAATGCCGACTCCTCTGTCGCCCGACTGGACCCTCGAGGCCACCTCCGCACCCGCGGTGGCGCCGACCGTCCCCTTCGAATGGCCCCGGCCACCCGGCGGGCTGTATCCCCCTGCACCGCCGCTCGACGGTCCGCAGGCCTGCGAGATCATCGGCCTCAACGGCACCCGCGTCGAAGGCCGCCTCAGCGCCTTCGATTCCGTCGCGGCAACGGCCGACGTGCAGTTGCAGCGTGGCCGCAATGTGCTGACCCTGCGTTTCGACCAGTTCCGCGCGCTCACGCTGGTCGATCGGGTGGAGCCGCTGGCCCCGGCCCCCCTCGTGCCGGCCGCGGACGGCGAACGGCTCATGCCCGGCACCGCCAAGGTCCGGGTCCGCCTGGGCAAGACGGCGGTGCTGAACTGCCGCACGGTGGGCCAGGTGGAAACGGCCTACGGCCTGTTCCTGTTCCCCACCGTGGGCCATGCCGGCGCGGTGCATTGCACCTTCGTGCCGCGGGTGGCCTACGACCGCATCGAGCGCGAGCCGCTGGCGCCGGAGCCCGGCGAGGCCCCCGCGGCCGATCCGGCGAGCGACGATGCGTCGGCGTCGGCGTCGGCGTCGGTGTTAGCGCCGGAACCGGCGGGCGCCATCGATGCGCCCCGGCTGTCGCAGACGGTGCTCACGCGCGATTCGCTCGTCGAGGCGCTGGAGTTCCAGGCGCGAATGCCCATCGTGCGGATCGGCGAGGCGCTCCAGGCACTGGGCATGGTCAGCGCGCAGGAACTCGGCGAGGCGCTCGTGCAGCAGCGCGAGGAGGGCGGCCTGCCCCTGGGCGAGGTGCTGGTGCGCCGCGGCTCGGTGTCGCGTGCCGACCTGCAGACGGCACTGACGCGCAAGATGGGCTACCCGCTCGTCGACCTCGAACGCTACGAGCCCGAGCCCGAGGCGTTGCGCAAGCTGAGCTACTCGGCCGCGCAGCGCCTGCAGGTCATGCCGCTGGCCATCGTCGACGGCCGCTTGGTCGTGGCCCTGGACGACCCGGCCAACCGGCGCACGGCGCTGGACGAGGTCGAGTTCAGTGCGCAGATGAAGCTCGCGCCCGTGCTGGGCCGCTACCGCGATCTCGATCGCGTGCTGCACCAGGCCTACGACAAGATCGGCGCGGCGGGGGAGGGGCGCGGTGCCGCGGCGCTGGCGCCGATCGATTTCGACCTGGGCGACACCAGCGCCCTGCTGCAGACGCTGGAGAAGGAAGGCCAGCAGGAGCGCGACGGGGCCGAAGACGCGCAGATCGAGCAGTCCGACAACTCGCTCGTGCGCATGATCAATCGCATGGTGGTCGAGGCCCACGCGGATGGCGTGTCGGACATCCACATCGAAAGCTACCCGGGGCGCGAGAAGATCCGCATCCGCTTCCGCAAGGACGGCGTCCTGCGCACCTACCTGGAGCTGCCCGCCAACTACCGCAACGCCATGATCGCGCGCATCAAGATCATGGCGGAGCTGGACATCAGCGAGCGGCGCAAGCCCCAGGACGGGAAGATCAACTTCGCGCGCTTCTCGCCGCAGCATCGCATCGAGCTGCGCGTGGCCTCGATTCCCACCAACAACGGCCTCGAGGACGTGGTGATGCGCATCCTGGCCTCGGCGCGGCCGCTGCCGCTGGACCGCCTGGGCCTGACGCCGGCCAACTTCGAGCGGCTGCGCAGCGCGATCGAGCGGCCCTACGGCATGGTGCTGTGCGTCGGCCCCACGGGGTCGGGCAAGACCACCACGCTGCATTCGACGCTCAGCCACCTGAATACCCCCGAGCGCAAGATTTGGACCGCCGAGGACCCGATCGAGATCACGCAGTCGGGGCTGCGCCAGGTGCAGGTCAATCCGCGAATCGAGTGGACCTTCGCCAAGGCGCTGCGCTCCTTCCTGCGCGCCGACCCGGACGTGGTGATGGTCGGCGAGATCCGGGACGAGGAGACGGCCAAGGTCGCCATCGAGGCGTCGCTCACGGGGCACCTGGTGATGTCGACGCTGCACACCAACAGCGCGCCGGAGACCGTGACGCGCCTGCTGGACATGGGCATGGACCCGTTCAACTTCGCCGACTCGCTGCTGGCCGTGCTGGCGCAGCGGCTCGTGCGGCGCCTGTGTCCGGACTGCCTCACCCGGCGCCCGGCCACCGACGCGGAGATCGCCGAGCTGCTGGACGATTACGTCCACGCCTACCCGGCGCAGGACGCCCCCGAATCGCGCGAGCAGGTGCTTGAACGCTGGGCGGGCCGCCATGCGCAGGACGGGCGCCTGCAGATGCATGCGAGCCCCGGCTGCGCCGCCTGCGCCGACACCGGCTTTCGCGGCCGCGTGGGCCTGCACGAACTGATGCTCGTCTCGCGCGAACTGCGCCACCTGATCCAGACCGGATCGCGTGCGGAGGTGCTGCAGGCGACGGCGCTGCGCGAGGGCATGCGCACCCTGCGGCAGGACGGCATCGAGAAGGTGCTCGCGGGCCAGACCACGATCGAGGAAGTGCGCGCCACCAGCAACGTGTGAGCGCCGGCCCGTGCGCGTGGGCGCGGCGTCAGTCCGCGGTCGCGGGGCGCTGCCCCCACAGCGGCGCCGCCTCGTAGCCGCGCAGCCAGGGCACGACGTCGGCGGATGGCATCGGCGGGGCAATCGCGAAGCCCTGGCCGAGCTCGCAGCCCAGCGCGATCAGGCACTCGCCCTGTCGCCGCGATTCCACGCCCTCGGCCACCACCGCGAGGCCCAGTTCCTTCGCCAGCGCGACCAGGTGCCGCACGATCGCCGTGTCCGCGGCGCTGTGCGGCAGGCCGGCGATGAAGGCGCGGTCGAGCTTGAGCGCGGACGCCGGCAGCCGGCTCAGCCAGGCCAGCGCGCTGTGGCCGGCACCGAAATCGTCGAGCGCCACGCCCACCCCCGCCCGCAGACAGGCCTCGATGCACTGCGCCACGCGGGCGAAGTCCTCGATGACGCTGGATTCGAGCAGTTCCAGTTCCAGCCTGGCGGTGGGCAGGCCCGCCAGCGCCTGCAGGTGCGCATCGAGCCGCGCCGGCCACCTGGCATCGAGCAGCTGGGCCGCACCCACGTTGACGCCGACCCGCAGGCCATGCCCTTGCGCGTGCCATCCGGCGGCGCATCGCACGGCCTCGCCCAGCGCCCAGTCGGCCAGGGCGAAGGCCGCGTCCGCGTCGGCGTCCAGGGCGCCGAGGAAGTCCTCCGGCTGCAGCAGGCCATGACCGGGGTGCTGCCAGCGGCACAGCGCCTCGGCCCCGACCACCCGGCCGCCGCTCAGGTCGACCTGCGGCTGGAACAGCAGGAACAGCTCGCCGCGCGCCAGCGCCTGCGCCAGTTCGTCCCGCAGGTCGACGCCGGCGCGCGCGGCGGTCATGAGGCGCCGCGCGCGTTGGCGGGCAGGTCGTAGTGGCGGGCCTTGTCCACGTACATGGCACGGTCGGCGCGCTGCAGCGCCGCCTCGAGCGATTCGCCGGCCAGGCAGGTGGCCGCACCGACGGCGAAGCTCAGGTGGTGCCCGCTGGTGCCGACATAGAACTGGTTGTTCATGTCCAGCAGCGATTGCAGGCGTTCGCGCACCGCAGCGGCGCCGCGCTCCTCGGTGCCGGGCAGCAGCACGGCGAACTCGTCCCCGCCGACCCGGGCCGCGCACGCCGGCGCGTCCACCACCTTCGACAGCACCTCGCCGGCACGGCGCAGCAGCGCGTCGCCGGCCGCGTGGCCGACCTCGTCGTTGACCCGCTTCAGCCCGTTCATGTCGATGGCCAGCACCGACACCGGCCAGGGGCCCTTGCGCGCGAGACGCTTGATCTCCTCGGAGTAATAGGTGCGGTTGCGCAGCTGGGTCAGCACGTCGTGCGTTCCCAGGTACTCCAGGTAGGCCTCGGCACGCTTGCGCGCCGTGATGTCGACCAGGGAGACGAGCACCAGGTCCCACTCCTCGAGGTGGTCCTGGAGCACCGCGAACTGCATGTAGATGTGGATCGGCTCGCCGGCCAGGCTGTAGTTGAGCACCTCGCGCTGCTGCAGCGTCTTGCCGTCCCACAGGTCGCGCAGCTGCTCGGCGAAGGAGTCCTCCATCTCGTCGCGGAAGATGTGCGGCAGGTTGCGCAGGAGGTGCTGCTTGTCGGTGGCGCCGAACATGCGCAGCGTCTCCTGGTTCACGTCGAGCACGCGGATCTCCTGCATGCAGCGATTGACGAATTCCGGATGCACCTTGAGGAAGGTGCCGAAGTCCTGGATGCCCTGCGCGCGCACGCCCGTGAGCAACTGCTTGATGGCGCTGAAGTCCTCCACCCACAGGGACACCGGCGAGCGCTCGAACAGGCCGCGCGCATAGCTGGCGTTGGCGTCGCGTGCGGCTTCGGCCCGCACGCGCTCGGAGATGTCGTCCAGCGAGACCAGCACACGGTCCCAGCGCGCTTCGTGGCCGGGCAGCACGCGGATGCGCACGTGCACGTCCAGGCGCCGGCCGTCGAGCGAGTAGTTGACCGACTGGTTGTCGAAGTCGAGGTTGCCCTGCCACAGCTGCGTCAGCTCGTACAGCACCGGTTCGGCCATCTCGCCGCGGAACACCTCGCCCAGCCGCGCGACCAGCTCGTCCTGGCTGGCCGCGCCCAGCATCCGCAGCGTCTGGTGGTTGACCTGCACCACCTTGAGCTGGGCCATGCACTGCACGACGCGGTCGGGGTCGGCTTCCAGGTGGGCACGGAGGTCGTCCACGCCTTCCGCGCGCCAGCGGTCGAACAGGGACTTCAGGCCGCTCCAGTCCTCGAGCCACAGCGAAACTGGCGCGAGGTCGAACATGGAACGGTGGTCGTCGGTGGGCAGCATGGACAAGGCGGGCGTGCATCGCGGGCGCGTGCCTGGCGCCGCGCCGCTGGCCGGCCTGCGGCCGGTCATGACTCCCTGTGACGGGGGATGCTAGCAGTGCGGCGCGCGCTGCGGTGCACTGCAGGGGCGACGGTGGCCCGCGCTTGAGTACTTTCCTCTGATGTCGTCACGGCGCATCGGCGAGGCGGACGGCGCGTCCCGTTGCCGCGACAATCGCGACGGCGCGGCACGTGGTGTGCCGGCGCCCTAAAGTGCCTCCAGGCCCATGATCCCGACCCTGCTCAGACTCGTCCGGCCTTTCGTGCGGACCCTGTCGCTGTGCATGCCGCTGCTGGTTGCCGCCGCGGTACAGGCGGCGTCGCCGCCAGCGGCGCCGGAACTGCGCCTGCGCGTGGTGGGCGGGCTGGCGGGCATCAGCCAGTACACCCGCTACGAGCGGCGCTTCTGGGCCGAGGACCTGGCCCGGCTCAGCGGCGGCCGCTACAGCGCCAGCATCGTGCCCTTCAACGAGGCCGGGCTGGCGGCGCAGGACATGCTGAACCTCGTGCGCCTGGGCGTGATCCCCATCGGCACCGTGCTGCTGAGCCAGGCGGCCGTGGAAGACCCGGACCTCGGCATGGCCGACATGGCGGGCCAGAACCCCGACGTGGCCACGCTGCGCCGCACGCTGGAGGCCCTGCGGCCGTCGATGGCGCAGATCCTGCACGAGCGTTTCGGTGCACGCCTGTTGGCCGTCTACATCTACCCGGCACAGATGCTGTTCTGCCAGCGGCCCATCGCCCACCTCGCCGACCTGGCGGGCCGGCGGGTGCGGGTGTCGGGCATGAGCCAGGCCGATTTCGTGCAGGCGCTGAAGGCCACGCCGGTGTTCACGGAATTCGCCGACATCGTGGCCAACGTGCAGGCCGGCAGCGCGGAGTGCGCAGTGACCGGCTCCATGTCGGGGCACAGCCTGGGGCTGGACAAGGTGACGCGGTCGCTCTTCACCATGCCCATCTCCTGGGGCCTGGCGTTGGCGGTGGTGAACGAGCAGAGCTGGAACTCCTATCCGCCGGCGCTCCAGCAGCTGATCGACGCCCAGATGCCGAAACTGGAGGCCGCGGTGTGGGCCGAGTCGGCCCGCGAGACCGAAGTCGGCGTGGCCTGCAACACGGGCACCGAGGGCTGCGACCGTGCGCGCAAGGGCGGCATGGTCGCGAGCCGGCCCACGGCGGAAGACGAGGCGCGCCGGCGCGAGATCTTCGCGCGCCGTGTGGTGCCCGCCTGGATGAAGCGATGCGGCGCCAGCTGCGTCACGCTGTGGAACCGGACGCTGGCCGCGCAGGCCGGCGTGCGCGCACAAGGACCCGAATAATCCGATGAGTCGACATCTGCCCCTGCGGGTCAGCGCGGCGCTGTATGGCGGCGCGGCCGCGCTCGTGGTGGCCGTGGCCGTGGCTGCCGCCGCGATGGTCTGGCAGATGCGCGAGAGCGCGCTGGCCGACACCGAAGGGCAGGCCACGCGCTTCGCCAGGGGCGCCGAGGCCGCAATCAATCGCAGCCTGGTGGGCGCCGACGTCCTGCTGGCCAGCCTGGGCGCCGTCGTGGCCGGCAGCACCGCCGAGCAGATGCGGGGTGAGCCGGTGCGCGGCCGCGTCGTCTCGGCGATGCGCGAGATGGCGCGCGAGAGCCTGCTGGTGCGGCAGTTCGCGCTTGTGCAGTCCGACGGCCGCGTCCTCGCGCCGGCCACGGCCCAGGGCATGGCGATACCGCTGGAACTGCCCGACGGCTTCGTGCGCGAGGTGCTGGAGCAGCCGGTGTCGAGCCTGCAGGTGAGCGAGCCGCGCGTGAGCCCGGTGAGCAGCCAGCGGGTGCTCTACCTGGCGCGGGCCCTGGTCCTGCACGACGGCACGCGGCTGGTGGCGGTGGCCGAAGTCCCCGTGTCCACCTTCACCACCATCCTCACCCAGGGGGCTGACATCGCCGGCCTCGAGGTGACGCTGGAGCGCAGCGGCGGTGCGGTGCTTGCGAGCATGCCGCCGCGCGACGACCCGGCCGTGCGGGCGGCGCGGCAGCCGCTGAACGAGCGCGAGGCCGACGGCCATCCGAAGTTCATGGCCTCACGCCTGACCGGCGTGCCGGCCGTGGTGGTGTACCGGCCCACGCTGCACCGCAACCTGCTGGTGGTGGCCGGCATTCCGCTGGAGGTGGCGCTGGCCGACTGGCAGGTGCAGCGCGACTTCATCATCGGCGTGGCCATCGTGCTCGTGCTGCTGGTGTTGGCGGTGGCGGCCTTCGCGCTCCACCAGTTGCGCCGGCAGTGGTGGCACCGTGCCAGCCTGCAGCGGTCCAAGGCCACGCTCGACCAGGCGCTCGACGCCATGAGCGACGGCTTCGTGCTGCTCGATGCCGACGGCCGGGCCCAGGTGTGGAACCAGCGGCTCCTCGACCTCTTTCCCGGCATCGAACCCCTCGTCGGCGGCACGACGGCGTTCCAGCTGCCCGGCGACGATCCCGCGCGCGCGGGTGCCGGCGCCCTCGGCCTGGGGGACGGCGAGTACGAGCTTCGCCTGGCCGACGGCCGCCGCATCCTGGCGATGCGCAGCCCCACACCCGACGGCGGCCAGGTCTGCGTGTTCCGCGACGTGACCGAGCGGCTGCGCCAGATCGCCGAGGTGGTGGAAGGGCGGGCCCAGCTGCAGGCCACGCTCGACGCGGTTCCCGACGCGATGCTGGAGGTGGGACTGGATGGCCTGTGCCATCGCTACCACCCGCCGCGCACGGCATCGACCACGGCGCCGTTTCCGGGCGACCCGGTCGGGCGCACGCTGGCCGAGCTGTTCACGCCCGACGCGGCGAGCCAGGTCATGAACGCGCTGCGCGAGGCCTACCAGCAGGGCCTGTCGGCCGGCCAGCAGATCGAGCGGCGCGCCGAACAGGGCACGGCCTGGTTCGAGCTCTCGGTCTCGCGCATGGACGTGGGCGAGGCGCAGGACGCGCGCTTCATCGTCATGCTGCGCGACATCACCGAGCACAAGGCCGCCGCGCAGGAGATCGAGCACCTCGCCTTCTACGACACGCTCACCGGCCTGCCCAACCGGCGGCTGCTGCTGCACCGGCTGCAGGCCGTGGTCGAGAACAACGCGCACCGCGGCCGCCAGGGTGCCCTGCTGTTCCTCGACCTGGACCACTTCAAGACCCTGAACGATGCCCAGGGCCAGGCCATGGGCGACGTGCTGCTGCGCCAGGTGGGCGAGCGGCTGCGCGCGCTGGTCGGCGTGGGCGACACGGTGGCGCGGCTGGGCGGCGACGAGTTCGTGATCCTGGTCGACAACCTCGGCATCGACCCGGTCCGCGCCGCCGTGCAGACACAGGCCTTCGGCGAAGGGGTGCTGGCCGACCTGGGCCGGCCCTACCAGCTGGGCAGCTACACCTACCACGGCACCAGCAGCATCGGCGCGACGGTCTTCGGCGACCGGCCGCAGTCGCTGGACGAGCTGCTCAAGCAGGCCGACATCGCCATGTTCCACGCCAAGCAGGCGGGCGGCAACGGGCTGCGCTTCTTCGAGGCGGCGATGCAGACCACCATCACCGCGCGCGCCACGCTCGAGAACGAACTGCATGCCGCCCTCAAGGGGCACCAGTTCACGCTGCACTACCAGCGCCAGGTCGCCGCGGCCGGCGAGATCACCGGCGCCGAGGTGCTGATCCGCTGGCGCCATCCGCACCGCGGCCTGATCCCGCCGGCGGCCTTCATCGACGTGGCCGAGGGCACCGGGCTCATCGTGCCGATCGGCATCTGGGTGCTCGAGCAGGCCTGCCGCCAGCTGGAGCAGTGGAGCCACCATCCGCGCCGCCGGCACCTGCAACTGGCCGTGAACGTGAGCGCGCGGCAGTTCCAGCGCGAGGACTTCGCCGACCAGGTGCGCGAGGTGTTCATCCGCACCGGCGCCGATCCCTCGCGGCTGAAGATCGAGCTGACCGAGAGCCTGCTGCAGGACAAGGTCGAGGAAACCATCCGCAAGATGAAGTCGCTGGCCGCCATCGGCGTGCGCTTCGCGATGGACGACTTCGGCACCGGCTACTCGTCGCTGTCGTACATGGCGCAGCTGCCGCTGCACCAGGTCAAGATCGACAAGTTCTTCGTCGGCGGCATCGGCACCAACGCCAAGCTCGAACTGCTCATCCAGACCATCATCGGCATGGCCCGCAGCCTCGACCTCGAGGTGGTGGCCGAAGGCGTCGAGACGCCCGAGCAACTGGCCTTCCTGGAGCGGCACGGCTGCCGCCTGTTCCAGGGCTACCTGTTCGGCCGGCCGCTGGACATCGAGGAGCTGGAGCGCGAGCTCGACGTCGAACTGGTCAGCCCGGGCTGAGGCGCCTCACGCCGCCGACGCGGGGCGGCGCAACCCGGCCATCGCCTCGGGGCCGAGCGTGCAGACCTTCAGCGCCTGCGTCCGGCCGCGGATCACGAGGTCCACGCGGGGCTGGCCGTCCAGCCTCAGCCCCGCCTGCGCGGCCGCGAATTCCGAGAGCACCAGCCGGGCGCCCGCGTCCTTGCTGTGGTCCTGCAGGCGGCTCGCGGTGTTCACCACTTCGCCGACGGCGGTGAGTGTCGTCGTGTCGAGGTAGCCCACCTCGCCCACCGCCGCAGGCCCCGCGTGCAGGCCCATCCCGAAGTCCAGTTGCTGGCCGAACTCGGAAGCGAAGCCGGCGCCCCACGCGCCCAGCTCGGCGTCGATGCGCAGGGCCGCATCGACGGCGGCGCGGCAGGCCGACGGCAGGTCGCTTTGCAGGCCGAAGATGGCCATCACGCTGTCGCCGATGAACTGGTTGGGAACGCCGCCGCTGGCCCGCACGGCCTCGCCCACCAGCGAGAAGTACCGGTCGAGCACGTAAACCAGGTCGAAGGGCCACTGCCGCTCGGCCAGGCCCGACCAGCGCCGCAGGTCGACGAAGAGGACGGCCACCTCGCGCTCCGTGCCGAAGCGCCGCGGGGGCAGGGTCGACGGCGGCGCGAACAGCGGCAGCACGTCGATGTCGGCGTTCGGGCGCAGCTGGCACGCCAGGCGCACGTCGGGCGCCGCATGCACCCGCGCGAGCGTGCGGGCTTCCTCGGCCGACGGCGCGGGCAGGGCGCCCGCAGCGGCCCGCACGCGCACGCGGCAGGTGGAGCACCGCGCCCGGCCGCCGCAGACCGACAGGTGCGCGATGCGGTGTGCGCGGCTGGCTTCGAGCACCGACCAGCCGCGCGGCACCGCCACCGTGCGATCCGGGTAGCGCAATGTGAGCATCGGCGCGCCCGTCACTCGGCCCTTCAGGCCGCGAGCGGCGCGGGCGAGCAGCAGGGCCGCCAGTGCCGCGGCGTACGCCCAGCGGACCCGTTCCGCGGCGGCGTCGAGTGCTTCGCCCTGTCCGTGGCCCTGAGAGGGCGCCGACGGCGATGTCCAGGCGATCTCGCGTCCCATGGCCATGAAGCCCGCGGCGGCCGAGAGCGGCAGCAGCAGCGCCAGGGCGAAGAGCATCGGCGCCGCGCGGCGCCACGGCGCGCGCGACCGCAGCGCCAGGTGCAGGCCGAGGCAGCCGTGGGCCCAGGCCGCCGTCATCATCGCGAGCTGGAACAGCGCACCGGGCGTGCCCCACAGCCCGCCCACCACGCGCAGGTAGGAGCCGTCGATGCCGTAGGCCTCGTGCGCCCAGCGCATCGCCGTCAGGTGCGCTGCCAGCAGCAGCGGCAGCGACAGGCCCAGCACCAGGCGCAACGCCTCGATCCAGGGCATACGCAGCGTGCGGCGCTCCCACAGCGCGGCGACGGCCATGCCGATGTGCACCGACGCCGCGCCATACAGCAGCACCGTGCCCGGCAGGCTGTGCCAGACGGCGCGGGCCACCGCCAGCACCGCCTCGGCAGCCGCGAGCGACACCAGCCCCACGGCATGGTTGAGCAGATGCAGGCTCACGTAGGCCATCAGCACCAGCCCGCTGGCCCACCGCAGGTCGCGGCGCGAAGGCCATGGGGACGGTCGAGGAGGCGGGCCTGCAATCATGTGCGGCCGAGCATAATCCGCCGCCGTCGACCCGCATGACCGCCCCGATCCGATCCACCCTCGCCCTGCGCCGCATCGCCCTGCTCGACGGCCTGGACGACGCGCGCCTGGACCGCATCGCCCAGGCCTGCGCCTGGCACCGCGTGGCGGCAGGCCAGCCCCTGCTGCTGCGCGCGCAGGACCGTGGCGAGGTCTTCTTCCTGGTGGACGGTCGCGTGCGGGTCACCACCTACGCGGCCAATGGCCGTCAGGTGACGTTCCGCGACACCGCGGCCGGCGAGCTGGTGGGCGACATCGCGGCGATCGACGGCCAGCCGCGCTCGGCCGACGTCGTCACGCTGGAGGACAGCGTGGTCGCCGTGCTCGACCGGGCCACCTTCCTCGCGCTGCTGCGCGAGGTGCCCGAGTTGTCGCTGCGCGTCATGCAGCGGCTCGCGCAACTGGTGCGGCAGCTGTCCGAGCGCGTCATCGACCTGAGCACCCTGGGTGTGCAGAACCGGCTGCATGCCGAGCTGCTGCGCATGGCGCGGGCGGCCGGTGCGTCGGGCAACACCGCGCGCCTGGTGCCGTCGCCGCGCCATGTGGACCTGGCCGGCCAGATCAGCACCAACCGCGAACAGGTCACGCGCGAGCTGAACGCGCTGGCGCGCGCCGGGCTCCTGCGCAAGGAGGCCGGCGCGCTCGTGGTCGTCGATGTCTACCGGCTCGCCCGCATGGTGGCCGAAGTGCGCGGCGAGGCCGCGCCGAGGGCCTCGGGCGACGTGCTCAGTTGAACCGGCCCTGGGCGCCGCCGATGCCGATGCGGCCCGCGCCCAGCAGCGCGATCGCCAGCGCGCCGAAGAGGTACAGCCCCTGCAACTCGAGCGCCCAGCCGCCCTGGCCCGTCACGGCGAACAGCTGGCCCATGTGGACGAGGCCGAAGGCGAAGAGCATGTTGATCACGACGACGCCGGCCGCGGCGCGGGTCCACAGGCCGACGATCATCAGCAGGGGCGCCACGATCTCGCCCACGTAGACCAGGTAGCCCAGCGCCCCGGGCAGCCCGGCGGCACCGAGCATCTTCATGACGAAGCCCGGCCCCGTGCTCAGCTTGAAGATGCCGTGCAGCAGCACGAGCAGCCCCACCGACACGCGCAGCACGAGCTTGCCGGCGTCGTCGCGCGTGAAGGCGGTCGCGGAATCCTGCGCGGCGGTGGCCGCGGGCAGCGTGGTGGCGGTCGCCATGGCCGTGCTCACAGGCGGCCGGCGGCGGCCGGCGTGGCGGCTTGCGCGGCGCGCGCGCCGAGGCTGCCGCGCTCGTACTCTGCCGGCACCGTGCTGTTGAAGAAGGCCTTGCGGTCCAGGTTCTGGTTGGGCGCGTGGGCGGCGGCGACCGCCTCCGCGCGCACGCCGGCGCGGTCGCGGCTGGCGCTCAGCGTGGGCACGCGGTTCTCGTTGCCCAGCGCTTCACCGGCGCCGAGCAGTTCGCCGCGTTGCGCGGCCTGGGCCAGCCGGGCCTGCACGTCGGCGCGCGACAGCGTGCCGGCGAAGGGCGTGCGGTTCTGCTGGACGTAGTCGGCCTGCGATTCGGCCAGGGCGGGTGCGGCACCCAGTGCGGCGGCGAGCGCGGCGGCGGCGATGGCGATGGACTTGGACTTGTTCATGAGGAGACTCCTGTTTCGAGGGTGGACGGGGAACGCCGGCGGTTGGCTCGAAAGTCCGCCCAGCCGGGGCGATGGGTGAATTCTGGGCAGCGCCGCCGGGCGCGAAAGTGCGTTTACGCACACCTGCACGCAACTCGCACCCGCCCGCGACAATGCGGGTCCGGCGGCGTGCAGGCGCCACCCGTCCCTGCGCCCGCTTCCGCTCGTTCCGCCTTGATTTCCGGTTTCCCGCTCCTCACCGACCCCGCCTTCTACGCCGTCGCCGTGCCGGCGGTGCTGCTGCTGGGCATCTCCAAGAGCGGCTTCGGCGCCGGCTTCGGTTCGCTGGCCGTGCCGCTCATGTCGCTGGCCGTGCCGGTGCCGCAGGCTGCCGCGATCCTGATGCCGCTGCTGCTGGTGATGGACCTGCTGGGCCTGGCCGCCTTCCGCCGCGACTTCGACGGCCGCCTGCTGCGCTTCCTGGTGCCGTGGGCGCTGGTCGGCACGGTGGCCGGCACGCTGCTGTTCCGCGTGCTGCCGGCGCACACCGTGGCGGGCATCGTGGGCGTGTTCACGCTGCTCTTCCTGGCGCAACGGGTGCTGCGGCCGCCGCGGCCCGACGATCCGCCGCCCTCCAGGCCGCTGGGCGCCCTGCTCACGGTGGTGTCGGGCTTCACGAGCTTCATCTCGCACGCGGGCGGGCCGCCGCTCAACGCCTACCTGATCCCGCTGCGCCTGTCGCCCCTCGTGTTCACGGCCACCGTGGCCTACCTCTTCTTCGTCGTGAACCTCAGCAAGTGGGTGCCCTATGCCTGGCTGGGCCTGCTCGACATGCGCAATCTCGCGACCTCGCTGGTGCTGATGCCGCTGGCGCCGCTGGGCGTGTGGGTCGGCGTGCGCGTGGCGCGGCGCATCGATCCCACCTGGTTCTACCGCTGCGTCTACGCCGGCATGCTGCTCACCGGGCTCAAGCTCGTGTGGGATGGTTTCATCGCCTGACGCTCTCCTCACCCTCGTCCTTCTCAGGAGCCTTCGATGTCCGACCTCTTCATCCTCACCGGCGCCTCGCGCGGCATGGGCCGCGCCATGGCCGCGCAACTGCTGCAGCGCGATGGCGTGCGCCTGCTGTGCCTTTCCCGCGGGCGGGACGCCGCGCTGGAAAGCGGCCCCACCGGCGCCGGCAGCCAGGCCGAGCAGTGGCAGGTCGACCTGGCCGATCCGCTGCCGGCCGCCGAGCGGGTGCGCGACTGGCTCGCGGGGCTGGACGGCACGGGCCTGCGCAGCGCGACGCTGATCAACAACGCAGGCACGGTGGGCCATCCCGCACCGCTGGCCAAGGCCTCGCTGGCCGAGCTGTCGCAGTCGCTGCGCGTGGGCCTGGAGTCGGCCCTGCTGCTCACGGCGGCCTTCCTCGGCGCCACCGCCGCGTGGCCAGGCCGCCGCCAGGTGCTGAACATCTCCTCGGGACTGGGCCGCAACGCGCTGGGCAGCCAGGCACCGTACTGCGCGGCCAAGGCCGGCATGGACCACTTCTCGCGCGCCGTGGCGCTCGAGGAGCAGGCCGAGGGCGGGGCGCGGATCGTCTCGCTGGCGCCGGGCGTGATCGACACCGACATGCAGGTCCAGCTGCGCGGCACGGACCCCGCGCTCTTTCCCGACCGCGGCCGCTTCGAGAAGCTCAAGGCCGACGGCCTGCTCGATTCGCCCGAAGCGGCAGCACGCAAGGTGCTGGCCTGGCTGGAGCGTCCCGATTTCGGCGCCCAGCCGGTGGGGGACGTGCGCCAGCCCTGATGGGCGCCGGACTACGCCCGCGCGCGATCCGTTCTGTCCACCCGTTTGCCCGCCCGGCGTTGAAGCACGGAGGAAAATACCGAATGGCGCGCGCACCCCGTCCCGACAAACCCCCCGCCCTGGACTTCGAAGCCGAACTCGCCCGCCTTCAGGTCGCCACGGCCGATGGCGGCAGCGGCGCGCTGTCGGCGCTGCTGTCGCCGATCCTGCGGCTGGTGCGCGAACACCTGGGCATGGATGTCGTCTTCGTGGCCCAGTTCGTCGGCGACAACAGCGTGTTCCGCCATGTGGAGGCCCGCCCCGGTCGCCGCGTGATGGCCGTCGGCGAGGCCTGCGCCCGCGAGCGCAGCTACTGCCAGCGCGTGGTCGACGGCCGCCTGCCGCCGCTCGAACGCAACGTCCCGGCGCGTGAGGACTTCTCGCGCCTGCCCACCTTCGACTTCCCCATCGGCAGCTACCTCAGCGTGCCGCTGCGGCTGCAGGGTGGCCGCATCTACGGCGTGCTGTGCTGCTTCAGCTTCGCGCCGAACGAGGACCTGGGCCAGCGGGACCTGCGGCGCCTGGAGATGGCGGCGCAGCTCGCCACGCGGCTGATCGAAGAACTCGGGACCTGAGCGCCACGCACGGCATCGACCGTGCAGGCCCCCCTGGCTCAGGCGAAGTCCGGCTGGCGCTGCGGCTGCGCAGCCTGGAAGGCGGGGTGCGCAATCGCATGCGCGACCACGCGCGTGATGTGCGCGAAGCCATCCGTGTCGCAGCCCATGCGGCGCGCATTGGCCACCTGCGGCACCAGGCAGCAGTCGGCCAGCGTCGGCGCGTCGCCGAAGCACCAGTCGCCGTGGCCGTGCTGCGCCAGCAGGCGCTCGACCATGGCCAGGCCATCGGCCACCCAGTGGGCATACCAGGCGTCCTTCTGCTCGGGCGTGACGTGGAGCACGTCCTGCAGGTAGCGCAGCACGCGCAGGTTGTTCACCGGGTGGATGTCGCAGGCGATCACGTTCGACAGCTCCAGCACGCGGGCGCGGGCCGCCGTGTCCAGCGGGACCAGTCGCGGCTGCGGGTGCACCTGGTCGAGCCAGTCGATGATGGCCATCGACTGGCCCAGGCGGAAGTCGCCCTCCACGATCGCCGGCACCGAGGCCGAGGCGTTGACGTCCGCCACGTAGTCCGGCGCGCGGTGGGCCCCCTTGCGGATGTCCACCGGCAGGTAGTCGTACGGCAGCCCCTTGAGCGCGAGCGCGATGCGCACCCGGTACGAGGTGGAGCTGTTGAAGAAGCTGTGCAGCTGCATCACACCACGCGCACCGCGAGTTCGCCCAGGCGGTCGATGCCCACCTTCATCAGGTCGCCCGCCTTCACCGCACCCACGCCCTCGGGCGTGCCGGTGAAGACCAGGTCCCCGGGCTCGAGGTGGAAGTAGCGCGACAGGTCGGCGATGGTCTCGGCGACCGACCAGATCAGGTGCGACACGTTGCTGCGCTGGCGGTCGGCCCCGTTCACCGTGAGCCAGATCGCGGCGTCGGTGAAGTGGCCGACCTCGCTCGCGCGGTGCAGCGGCCCCGTGGGTGCGGAGGCATCGAAGGCCTTGCCGATCTCCCACGGCCGGCCCATCTCGCGCATCTTCATCTGCAGGTCGCGGCGGGTCATGTCCAGGCCCACGGCGTAGCCCCAGGCATGGTCGAGCGCCCGTTCGGCCGGGATGTCCGCGCCGGCCTGGCCGATCGCGACGACCAGTTCGGCCTCGTAGTGGTAGTTGGCCGTCTGCGCGGGGTAGGGCAGCTCCAGCGTCTGCCCCTCGGGCACGGGCACGACCGCATCGGCCGGCTTGCAGAAGAAGAAGGGCGGTTCGCGGTCGGGGTCGAAGCCCATCTCGCGCGCATGCGCCGCGTAGTTGCGGCCGACGCAATAGACGCGGCGCACGGCGAAGCGGTCGTCGCTGCCGGCGACGGGGAGGGTGACGGGAGCAGGGGCTGGAAAGACGAGGGCCATGGGGTGTCCTGGCAATGACTGCCGATCGATGAAGAAAACGGGATGAACAGGGGAGGACGGACGGTCGTTCCGCCTCCACCGTTCGGGCTGAGCCTGTCGAAGCCCCGCGCAGCGCTTCGACCCTTCGACAAGCTCAGGACAGGCCAAGCTCAGCGTGAACGGTTGGGGTGCATCTCCCTACAGCCGCTCTTCGCGCAGCAGGTTCAGCGCGGCCTGCACCGGCCGGTCCGAGTAGCTGAAGAGCACCGCGTCGTCGACCGAGGCGAGCTGCACCGGCTGCCACGAGGGCACGACGAACACGTCGCGCGGCTCGAAGCGGAACTGCTGCTCGCCGATGCGCGCCGTGCCGTGGCCTTCGACCACGCTGAACACGGTCGCATCGCTGGTGCGGTAGGTCTTGCCCTGGAAGCCCTTGGGCAGGTACTGCATGAAGGTCGCCATCGTGGGCATCGGCCAGCCGCCGGTGGCGGGGTTCACGTAGCGCAGCTTCACGCCGTCCCAGGCGTCGAGTTCGCCGCGCTGGTAGAGCGCGTCGAGCGCCTCGCGCGTGCGGGCGTAGGGGTAGCTGAAGATCGGCGAACTGGGGTCGGTCACGCGGTGCCGCACCGGCGCCATGTTGTGGCCGAAGCGTGCCCAGCTGCTGCCCTCGGGCCGCACCACCGCCTGGGTGGAGGCGCCGTGGTTCTCGGCGAAGCCCGCATCCAGGTGCTGGATCAGCGGGATGTCCAGGCCATCGAGCCAGACCACCGGCTCGCCGCCTTCGTCCACCGTGGCATTGCCGTGGTCGTGCCAGTTCCACGAGGGCGTGATGATGAAGTCGCCCGGATGCATGGTGGTGCGCTCGCCGTTGACGGCCGTCCACGCGCCCTGGCCTTCGACGATGAAGCGCAGCGCCGACTGCGTGTGGCGGTGGCTGGGCGCGATCTCGCCCGGCAGGATGAGCTGCAGGCCGGCGTAGAGCGTGGAGGTAATGCTCGAGCTGCCGGGCAGGCCCGGGTTCTCGAGGATCAGCACGCGGCGCACCGCCTCCTCGGCGCTGATGACCTGGCCCGCCTGCATCACCAGCGGGCGCACCTCGTTCCACTTCCACAGGGCCGCGACGGCCTTCGGGCGCGGGTGCGGGGGCACCAGGGCGTGCAGCGACTCCCACAGCGGCGCCATGTTCTGGCGGCCGATGCGCTCGTAGTAGGCGGCGCGGCCGTCGCTGGTGGCCGGGGCGATCTTGGGAAGGGCGGACATGCGTGAAGTCTCCAGGCGGTGGGCGCATGCAGATGACGCGCGCCCTTTGCCAGCCATTATTCGGCGCGACCCATGCTCCGTAAAATCATCGTTTCTTCTCGTCCATACGCCAGAACGTATTGCTTTAAGGGTTAACCCGTGAATTGGACCCAGCGCCTGCGCCTGCGGCACCTGCAGATGCTCATGAGCCTGGCGCGCACCGGCAACATGAGCCAGTCGGCGCAGGAACTGCACACCACGCAGCCGGGCTTGTCCAAGTGGCTGCGGGAGCTGGAGGACGACATCGGCCTGCCCCTCTTCGAGCGCCACGCCCGGGGCCTGCACCCCACCGCGCATGGCGAGGCCCTGATCGCGCATGCCCGCCGCATCGAGGCGCAACTCGACACCGCGCGCGACGACATGGCGGCGCTGCGCGCGGGCGGCAGCGGCCTCGTGGTGGTCGGCACCTCCGGCGCCTCCGCCTCCGACACCGTGCCCCTGGCCACCCTCAAGCTGCTGCAGCAGATGCCGCGTGCGCAGTTGCGCCTGGTCGAGAGCACCATGGACCTGCTGATGGACCGCCTCGCACACGGCGAGCTCGACATCGTCGTCGGGCGCACGACCACCGAGCACCACCACGAGCAGTTGCGCGCCGAGATGCTCTACATGGAGCCGCTGCACTTCGTCGCCCGGCCGCAGCACCCGCTGTTCCGCCGCACCGCGCTGGCATGGAGCGACCTCATGGACTACCGCTGGGTCGTGTGGCCGCGCGGCACGCCGATCCGCAACGCGCTGGAGGCGGCCCTCGCCGAAGCCGGGCAGCACCTGCCGCGCGACCACGTCGAATCGAATTCGGTGGCGGTGAACCTGACGCTCCTGCACAGCAGCCCCATGATCGGCATCGCCTCGCACCGCACCGCGCAGCGCTTCGCCCGGCTCGGGGCGATGCGCATCCTGCCGCTGCGGCTGTCGGGCTTCGGGTCGGTGTCGATGTACTGGAACGCGGCAGGCGTGAACCGTGCCGCGGTGGCGGCGATGCTCGACTGCCTGCGCACGGCCGACAGCGAGGTCGATGCCGGCGTGGCCGGCGAGGGGATGTGAGCGGCGCCCGCCGGGCGCTCAGCGCCGGCAGATGCCCAGCACCCGCTCCTGCTCGGTGCAGGCGCGCAGGCTCGGCGCAGCCGCGGCGGGCAACGCGGACGACGACTGCGCCCGCGCGCTGCGCTCGGCGATGCAGGCGCGCAGCTGCCGTTCCACCGGCGGGTAGTAGACCCAGCCGCGCTGCAGCGCCGGAAGCTCGAGCTTGACCTGCTTCCACTTCGGGTGCCCCTCGGCCTGCAGGCGGTCGAAGTTAGCGCACAGCGAGTCGGCGAAGCGCCGCAGGCTGCCCACGGTGGACTGCAGGGCATAGTCGTAGGAGACGAGATACGCCTTAACGGTGAGCGTGGGGATATCGCCGGCAAGCCATGACGGGTAGCTCGACGCGCGCAGCGTGCCGGGAAAGTAGGTCCGCTTGGCACGCGCGGTTTCGGGCGCGCTGTCGTCGAGCCGCAGGATCTTGATGTAGTTGCGCGCCTCGGGCTTCATGTCCGCGAAGAGCTTGGCCGGCTGGCCGGCCACGATGATGGCCACGTCGATGCTCTTGTCGACCGTGAGCTTGGCCAGCGCCTCCTCGTTGCTGAGGTAGTGGGCATTCGAAGGCGCCAGCGCTTCGCCGAACATGAGCTGGTAGAGGGTGCGCGCGCTCAGCGCCGTGCCGCTGCCCAGGGGCCCGACGCCCAGCGCCTTGCCCTTGATCTGGTGGATGGACTCGAGCGGCGAATCGGCACGCACGACGAAATAGATCTCCTCGTCGTACAGCGGCAGCAGCAGGCGCAGCGGCCGGATGATGTTGGCCGCGTCGGCGTTGCCGGCCTTGGCTTCGTCCAGGAAGGCCTGGTAGACGTCGGACTGCACCAGGGCCAGCTTGACGCCCGGCTCGAAGCGCATGCGGTTGACGTTCTCGGCCGAGCCCCGGGACTCCAGCACCTCCAGATCGAGGCCGGCCGGCTCCGCCACGAAGCGGGCGAGATCGCGGCCGATCTGGATGTACGTGCCGGCCTTGGACGCCGTCACGATCTTGAACTGCGGCCGGGGCGCGGCGGCGGTGGCCACGGAACTGGCTGCAAGCAGCAGCAGGCCGGCGAGGAAGAAGGCGGTTCGCATGGGCTCGGTCTCCGGGTCTCGGGTTCAGCGGCCGGCCGGTGTGCACAGGGACAGCGCGGCCAGTGCGCCGGGGCAGGCCGTGACGGGCGCCGCGCCCGGCGAGCCCGCGAACGGATCGGCACCGGGCGGCGGTTGCGGCGCGGTGGCGGGGAGCGCGGCCGGGGCGGGCACCGGAGGCGGCGCGGCGGGCGGCGACGGATTGGCCGCGACGGGTGGTGCCGGCTCCGCGGACGACGATGGTTGCGTCGGCGCCGCGGACGATGGTGGCGTCGGCGCGGCACGCACCCGCGCAGGCGTGAGCGGGACCAGCGGCGGCGCAGGCTCCGCCGCGGGTGGCGATGCGGGCGGGGAGGCCGGCGACGGGGCCTGGGCGGCGGGGGCCTGCGCCGGCCGCCCAGGCCCCTGGGTCGCAGCGGGCTCGGGCGGGGCGTCGGCCAGGGCGAGGTAGACGATGACCGCCGCCAGGGCCACGACCAGCGCCATGAGGGCGATCACCAGCCGGCGTGCCGGCGCCTGCGGGTCGGCCGGCCGCGGCGCAGGCGCAAGCGGCGCGCCGAGGCCGAGCGCCGGCACGCCGGCATCGTCCGCCGTGCGCAGGGCCGGCGCCACGACGGCCGGCATCGGCCACGCCGCGGATGGCACCGGCGCGTTCGCCGCAGGCTCCGGCACCGGCGCCGCATCGCCCGGGGTGCCGCAGTAGGGGCAGAACGCCACCGGCCCCTGCAGCACATGCAGGCAGCGGCCGCACGCCCGCGTCGACGGCCGGTGCGCGGGCTCGAGTTCCAACGGCAGCGCGGCCATGGCTAGGCGGCGCACTGCCAGCCTGGCAGCACGGGGAGTTCGGGGTGGTGCAGGTGCAGGCGCCCCGCATAGAGGAAGGCCTGCGTCGCCCAGGGGCGGCTCAGGCGCGCCGCGAAGAAGGCCACCGTGTCTTCCCGGGCCAGCTCGAAGGTCGTCATGTGGCTTTCCTTCGTCCCGAAGCCGCTGCTCACGCGCCGGGCGTCGTCCAGCCGCACGCGCAGCGTCGCGGAACTGGTGGTCGAGGCCAGCAGGGTCGTGCTGCGCTCCCGGGGCGCACCGCCGTCGTCGTCCTCGTCGGGGTCGTCGCCGGCCGCATCCCGCAGGGTCGGGCCGGACGCGCCGAGCTGCACCGAGACCACCCGCCCGCCCTGCTCGTCGCGCAGGAAGCAGGGCTGCCACAGATGGCCGGCGGCCAGGCTCGGGCCGCCCAGGTCGAAGCGCGGCGAGACGCCTGGAGGCCAGGGCAGGAAAGAGGCGGTCCCGGCCGGCCCGATGGGCTCGGCCCGCACCAGCAATTGGCCGCGCGAGCCCATCCAGACGATGCGCTGCGGGTCCGCCACCGGCCGCAGCCAGCGGTGGGCCGCCGGGTCGAGGCCCGCCACCGGCATCCGCTCCAGGGCCAGGTCGTCGGGGCGCACCGCCTGCACGAACACCACGCCGTCGCGGTCGATCATGGGCACGTGCACCCGGCCGTGCCACAGCACCGGCGCGCCGACGCAGGCCGACCCCAGCGTGCGCACCTCGCACTGCCCGGCCAGCAGGTTGATGCCGACCACGGCCAGGCCGTCGTCGCTGGGCAGGAACAGCCGCATCGTGCCCTGCTGCTCCAGCGCCGCGAGGGACCAGGCATCGTCGCCGAGCGAGCTGGCGCCCAGCCGGGCGCCGCCTGCGCAGGCCAGTTCGGCCCACTGGCGCGAGTGCGGCAGCCATTGGCTCAGCACCCCCCGCGCCACGTCCAGCGCGACCAGGCGCGATTCGCAGGCCGAGAACGCGGCGACGATGAAGTGGCAGGGGCCGTCGCAGGGCAGGGGCAGCTCGTCGTCGGGTTTCGCCTCGGGGCTGAGGCCCGCGGGCAGCGACAGCCGCGCCGAGGTCAGGCGCAGTCCCTGCAGCCGTTGCGTGCCGTCACGCTCGCCGCCGAAGGGCGGCAGCCAGACCTCGCTGCCCAGGTGCGGCGCGGGCGTGAGCGGCTGCCCGGTGGCGGGCGAGTAGCGGAACTCGCCGGGAAAGAGCGCCAGCGGCCGGCCGGCGCAGTCCGCGGGGTCGTGGCTGAGCCGCGCGCCCACCAGGCCGGCCCAGTCCAGCGGATGGGTTGCGGCGGCCGCGGTGCCGAGCTGGCGATAGCCGAGCAGTTCGAACGCGCCCGTGGCCGGATCTCGCGCCCAGAGCTGGTCGCCCAGGTCCCAGGACTCGTTCTCTCGCTCCGACAGCATCGTCGTGGCCATCGGGCCAGTCTAATACGTTCGTTTTCAATGTGGGTGCACAAATGGGGGAGGCACCGGCCTCGTTGCGTCGCAGGCACGCAGCCCGGGCGCGGGCCCACAGCGGCAGTCCGGCCGCTACTGGTAGATCTTCTGCAGCAGGCGGATCAGCGTCTCGCGCTCCCGCGCGCTGAGCTTGCTGCTGGCTTCCTGCTCCAGCTCGATCACGGCGCGCTCGGCCTCCTTGACCAGCGCCTCGCCGGCGGCCGTGAGGTGCAGGCCCACCGCGCGGCCGTCGTAGGGGTGCGGCTTGCGCTCGATCAGGCCGCGGCGGTCCATGGCGGCCACGATGTTGACGAAGTTGGGCGGCAGGATGTCGAGCTTGGCGCACAGCTGGCGCGAGGTGGCGCCGGGGTTGTGGGCCAGCAGCGAGAGCACCGAGAAATCCACCGGCTTGAGCCCGTAGGCCGCCATGCGCTCCGCGAAGACGGCGCCGATGACGAGGAAGGCGCGCCGGGTGTTGTAGCCGACCAGGCTTTCGAGCACGTGGCTGTCGAGGCGGTCGTTGCCGGGTTCGGCAGAGGCGGGCTTGGCGCGGCTGCGGGGGCGAGGGGTCGTCGAGGCCATTGCGGGCGAGCCTACCGCAGCACGGCGCCTGTCGGCGCAGGGACCTTCCCTGTGCGTGGCATCACCCCGCGACCGGCGCGATGACCGCCTCGCAGGCCTTCTTGACGATGCCCGCGCGCATCTCGAACTCCGGCAGCACCCAGCGGCGGAATGCCGCGGCGCTGGCCGCCTGCGACGCGGTGGCGCCCGGCGCGGCCTCGATGCGGCACCAGGCCCAGGCCAGCATCGCCAGCATCACGATGCGCAGGTAGTCGTCGGCCACCTCGTAGGGCAGGCGCGGCGCAGCCTGCGCGGCCATGGCGAGCTGCGTGGTGAGGTAGCGCAGCTGCGCGAAGCGCCGCTGTGCGTCGGCGTCGCTGTCGCGCGAGGCGTCCAGCTCGTCGCGCAGCGCCAGCAGCGTGCGCGCGAAGCCGGCCCCGGCATCGGGCAGCACCTTGCGCACCAGCAGGTCGATGGCCTGGATCTCGTTGGTGCCCTCGTAGATCATGGTCACGCGGGCATCGCGCACGATCTGCTCGATGCCCCACTCGCGCACGTAGCCGTGGCCGCCGAAGACCTGCAGGCAGGCGCTCGCGCCTTCGAAGGCCTGCTGCGTGCAGGCGGCCTTGAGCACCGGCGTGACGTAGCCGCACCACTGCTGCGCGGCGGCGCGTGCCTTGGCATCGGGGTGGTGGCGGGCCAGGTCAAGCTGCAGGCCCGTGCGGTATGCGATCAGGCGCGCGCCGTCGATCCATGCACGCTGGGTGTCGAGGATGCGGGCGATGGCCGGGTGTTCGGCGATGAGGCTGGCGTCCGGGACGGCGGCCCCCGGGCCCGAGGCTGCGCCGGGCCGCCCCAAGCGGCCGAGTCCCCCTTGGGGGGCGGCGCCGGCAACGCCGGCGGCTGGGGGCGCTGTCATCTGCCGCCGCTCGTCGGCATAGGCGCGCGCCTTCTGCCAGGCGGCGTCGAGCAGGCCGATGCCCTGCAGCGCCACATGCAGCCGGGCCGAATTCATCATCACGAACATCGCCGCGAGGCCCTGGCCCGGCGCGCCGACCAGCCAGCCGGTCGCGCCGTCGAAGCGCATCACGCAGGTGGGGCTGCCGTGCAGGCCCATCTTCTCCTCGATGCGTTCGCAATGGACGGCATTGCGCGTGCCGTCCTCCAGCACCTTGGGCGCGAGCACCAGCGACAGGCCCTTGGGCCCCGCGGGCGCATCGGGCAGGCGGCACAGCACCAGGTGCACGATGTTGTCGGTGAGGTCGTGCTCGCCGCCCGAGATGAAGATCTTGCTGCCTTCGAGGCGCACGCTGCCGTCGGCTTGCGGCACAGCCTTCGTTCGCACTCGGCCGAGGTCGCTGCCCGCATGCGCCTCGGTCAGGCACATCGTGGCCAGCCACTCGCCGGTGGCGATCTTCGGCAGGTAGCGCGCCTTGAGGGCGTCGCTGCCATGGTGGCGCAGGCACTCGTACGCACCGTGCAGCAGCCCGGGCGCCATGGTGAAACCGTGGTTGGCCGCGGCCAGCCATTCGTAGAGCACCGCCTCGAGCACCGCGGGCAGGCCCTGGCCGCCGTCGTCGGGCGCGGCCGAGAGGCCCGGCCAGCCGGCCTGCCAGAAGGCGTGGTAGGCGTCGGCGAAGCCGGGCGGGGTGGTCACGCGGCCGGCCTCGAAGCGGCAGCCGCGTTCGTCACCCTCGCGGTTCAACGGCGCGATCACCTCGGCGACGAACTTGCCGGCCTCCTCGAGCACCTGCGCGTGCAGGTCGGCGTCGCCTTCGGCAAAGGGGGGCAGTGCCTGCAACTGCGCCGGCGCGCCGAGCACGCCGTGGAGCAGGGACAGGACGTCGTCGGGGCGGGGCTGGTAATCCATGGAGGGTTGCTGGGTCGATGGCTGCCCGCGTCCCGGTCGCCGGGCGCCGCAGGCGAGGAAGAACTAGGGCGGCGCGCAGGCAAAGCTGTCGGCCCGCTCCACATCGCCGCCGCGGTAACGCGCGACCTGCGGGAAGGGGCACAGCGGACGGCTGCGCTGGGGCGACCAGGCGGCCGGCACTTCGGGGTTGGGCACCGGGGTGCCGGCACCGCGCGCGCTGGCCGTCACCGCGACCGGTGCCTGCCCCTGCTCGACCCAGGCCACGAGCGGCGACAGCAGGTCGAACTGGTCGGTGGCCGGTCCGCCCCGGCAGTGGTTCATGGCGGGCACGGGGTAGTAGCGCGCGAAGGCGGCCGCCCGGCCGCGCTGTGCGGTGTCCAGCTCGCTCCACCAGCGTGCCGTGTCCAGCGCCGAGAACACGCCGTCGCCGGTGCCGTGGTAGACGATCATCTTGGCGCCGCGGTTGCGCAGCGCCGACAGGTCGCCGGCCGGCGGCCGCATGAAGTCCAGCGCCGAGGTGCCATAGGGGCCGTCCGTGGCCGCGATGCGTGGCGCGTCGCGGTCCATGTCGAAGCCCAGCGCGAAGGGCAGGCCCTGCGCGCGATCGGCCAGCGGCGGCGTGCTGAAGATGAAGGCCACGGCGGCGGCGTCGCGCGTGCCCGGCGAGGCCAGCTTCCAGTCGCGCCAGTCCTGGCCCGACAGGCCCGGGTCGACGGGGAAGGCGCTGTACAGCGCCTGGCCGCGGCTGTCGCGCGCACCGGCGAACACGCGGGCGAGCGTGTCCTTCTGCGCCGTCGTGAGGCACTGGCCGTTGCGCTCGCCGGTGCAGGCGGGCACGTCACGGGCGAAGTCGAACTGCTTCTGGCAGGCCTGCACGTCGCCGACGATGCCGTCGGTCGCGCCGTCCAACGCATCGCAGCGCGCGCGGATGCGGTCGGCCACGAAGCCGAGTTCCTGCGGCGTGACGGCGGTCTGCAGGTCGGGCAGTCCCGCGGGCGTGCGGCCGGTCGCGATCCTGGCGTACTGCTGCGCGCCCCACAACTGCGCTACGGCGGCACGCGGCAGCTGGAAGCCGGGGTTGCCGGCCAGCACGCCGTCGTATTCGCCCGGCAGGCGTGCCGCCGCGACCATGGCATGGCGTCCGCCGTTGGAGCAGCCGGCGATGTACGAGCGGTCCGGGCCGCGGCCGTAGGCCGAGGCGATGAGCTGCTTGGCCACCGGCGTGAGCTGCGCCACGGCGGTGTAGCCGTAGTCCAGCCGCGCCTGCGGGTCGAGGCCGAAGCGCGGGTTCTGCGCGCCGCTGTGGCCGGCGTCGGAGCTCACCACGGCAAAGCCCTGCTGCAGGGCGGTGTGCGTCGGCGCACCGCCGCCGATCTGCCCCATGGCCGGCACCACCGCACCGTCGAGTCCGCCGTTGACCTGGTGCAGGAAGCGGCCGTTCCACGCGTCGGGCAGGCGCAGCTCGAAGCCGATCGCGTAGCGCTGGCCGTCGACCGGGCTCGTGCGTTCGTTGAGCTGGCCCTGCACCAGGCAGTGGCCCGGCACGACGACCGGCGCGCCGCCGGCCTGCACCGTGCCTGCGGGCACGGGCTCGACGCGCGTCAGCCGCGTACCGGCGGGCAGGGCGCCGCGCGCCAGGTCCGCGCAATGCTGCAGCGTGCCCGGCTGGGCCGCCGCCAGGCGCGGCAGGCTGGCGCCGGCGTCGGGCCGGCCGCCGCAGGCGACCAGGGCCAGTGCCACCGCGAACGCCGTGCCCGCCCTCGCGGGAACCCCGCGGAACCGGCTTTGCCGGCCCGCAGTCGTCGCCCCCTTGTGGGCGGCCCAACGGGGGGGCGTCATGACTCGGCGGTGAAGCCGATCTGCTTGACCAGCGGACCCCAGCGGTCGTACTCGGCCTTCTGGTCGGCCGCCATCTCCTGCGTCGTGCTGCCGTGCGCCACCAGGCCCACCAGCGCCAGCGAATCGATGACCGACTTGTCCTTCAGCGCTGCGTTGATCGCGGCGTTGGCCGAGGCGATGGTGGCGGCCGGCGTCTTGGCGGGCGCGTAGAAGCCGAACCATTCCTCCGAGGTCACGTCGGGGTAGCCCAGCTCGGTGAAGGTGGGCACGTCGGGCAGGTAGGGCGAGCGCTTCCGGCCCGAGGTGGCCAGCACGCGCACGCGGCCGTTCTTCATGTACTGCAGGTAGTCGCCGCTCGGGTTCATCGCCGCGGCGATCTGGCCGCCCACCAGGTCGGTGATGCTGGGCACGGTGCCGCGGTAGGGCACGTGCTTGAGCTCCACGCCCGCGCGCAGGCCGAGCAGCGCGCCGAGCAGGTGCGGCATCGAGCCGGCACCCGGCGAGCCGTAGCTCGCCTGGCCCGGGTTGGCCTTGGCCCAGGCGAGGAAGTCCTTGAGGGTCTTCACCTCGGCCGGCACGGCGGGGCCCACGGCCAGGCCATGGAACATGATCGCGCCGATCGACACCGGCGCCACGTCCTCGGGCTTGTAGGTGAGCTTGGGGTAGATGTAGGGGTAGACGGCGAGCGCCGACACCGGCGCCAGCGTGAGCACGGAGCCGTCGGCGGGCGAGTTCTTCAGCGTCTCGACCGCGATGCGGCCGCCGGCGCCGGGCTTGTTCTCGACGAAGGCGCCCTTGGCGTAGGGCGTGCCGGCGATCTTCTCGGCCACGCGGCGGGCCACGCTGTCGCCGGCGCTGCCGGCCGGGAAGCCGTACATGATCTTGACCTGGTCGATGGCCTGCGCGAAGGCGTTCAGGGGTGCGAGCGCGCCCAGTGCGGCCGCGCCGCCGAGCGTGTGGAGGAACTGACGACGGTGTTGCATGCTTGTCTCCTTGGGAATCGGGTGGGGGGTCAGCGGGGCGCCATGCGCAGCGCGCCATCCAGGCGGATGACTTCGCCGTTGAGGTGGCCGTTGGTCACGATGTGGCAGGCCAGTTCGGCGAACTCCGACGGCTTGCCCAGGCGCGGCGGGAACGGGATGGACGCCGCCAGCGACTGCTGCACCGGCTCGGGCAGCTCCAGCAGCAGCGGCGTGGCGAAGATGCCGGGCGCCACGGTGCACACGCGGATGCCGTGCTGCGCCAGGTCGCGCGCCATCGGCAGCGTCATGCCGACCAGCCCGCCCTTGGAGGCGCTGTAGGCCTGCTGGCCCACCTGGCCGTCGAAGGCCGCGACCGAGGCGGTGAACATCATCACGCCGCGCTCGCCGCCCTCGGCCGGTTCCAGATTCGCGCAGCGCGCCGCGAACAGCCGGCTCATGTTGTAGGTGCCGATGAGGTTGACGCGGATCACGCGCTCGAAGTCCTCCAGCGGCGCGGCGCTGCCGTCCTTGCCGACGATGCGCTTGGCGCTGCCGATGCCGGCCACGTTCATGAGGATTCGCGCCGGGCCGTGCGCCGCCTCGGCACCGGCAAGCGCCGCTTCGACGCTCGCGGTGTCGGTGATGTCGCAGGCGAAGGCCGCGCCGCCGATGTCGGCCGCCACTTTCTTCGCCTGTTCGATGTTGCGGTCGAGCACCGCCACCTTCGCGCCCAGGCGCGCCAGTTCGCGTGCGGTGGCTTCGCCCAGGCCCGACGCGCCGCCCGTCACCAGGGCGCTCTGTCCTTCGATCTTCATGGTGCTTGTCTCCTCGGAATGGATGGACTCATTGCCATTGCGGCTTGAGGGTGAAGGGCAGCGTGTCGCCGTGCAGGGCCTGGACCTCGGCGTCGCGGTGCTTGAGCACCGCACGCTGGTTGATCGAGCCCTTGTCGGTCACCTCGCCCTTGTCGATGGACGGCGGTTGCGCCATCAAGGCGGCGCGGGCGATGCGGTTCGCGCTGCCGGTGGCGTCGCCGGCGAGCCGGTCGATCACCTTCTGGAAATGCTGCTGCACCTCGGCGCTCTCGAGCACGTCCTTCAGCGGGGCGCCGGCCGGCAGGCGCGACAGCTCGCGCACCGCCTGCGTGGGAAAGATCAGCGCGCCGACTTCCTTCAGGTTCAGGCCCGTGAGCACCACGTCCTGGATGTAAGGCGCGCCGAAGGCGATCACCTTGGCACGCAGCGGCCCCACGCTCACGAAGGTGCCGGTGGCGAGCTTGAAGTCCTCGGCGATGCGGCCGTCGAAGCGCAGGCCCAGGTGGATGTTGTCCGGGTCGATCCAGGTCACGGCATCGCCGGTCTTGAAGAAGCCCTCTTCGTCGAAGGCGTCGTGCGTGGCCTCGGGCAGGCGCCAGTAGCCCGGCGTGACGTTCGGCCCGCGGTAGCGGATCTCGACCTTGCCGTCGGTGGGCACCAGCTTGACCTCCATGCCCGGCGTGGGCAGGCCCAGGTCGCCGGTCTGCACCTCGGGGCGCGTGATGTACAGGCCGAAGGGGCCGGACTCGGTCATGCCCAGGCCGGTGCCCATGACCAGGCGCTCGCCGACCTCGGCCTCCTGGATGCGATGCAGCTGGTCCCACACGGCCTGCGGCAGGGCCGCGCCGGCGTAGAAGAACATGCGGCAGCGCGACAGCAGCTTCCTGCGCAGCACCGGGTCCTCTTCCATCGCCTGCGCGACGTACTCGAAGCCGGTGGGCACGTTGAAGTACACCGTGGGCGCGATCTCGCGCAGGTTGCGCAGCGTCTCGGCGATGCCGGCGGGCGTGGGCTTGCCGTCGTCGATGTAGAGCGTGCCGCCGTTGTCCAGCACGATGCCCACGTTGTGGTTGCCGCCGAAGGTGTGGTTCCAGGGCAGCCAGTCGACCAGCACCGGCGGCTCGTCGCCCAGCGCGGGGATGGAGGCGCGCAGTTGGGCCTGGTTGGCGCACCACATGCGGTGCGTGTTGATCACCGCCTTGGGGTTCTTGGTGGAGCCCGAGGTGAAGAGGAACTTGGTGATCGTGCCGGGGTGCGTGCCGTGCATCGCCGTCTCGACCGCGGCCGTCGGCTCGGCCGACATCAGTTCCGACAGGAGCGTCACGCGGCGGCCCTCGAGCGCACCGCCGCCCAGCACCACCTCGGTGTCGGCCGGCACCGTGGCGGCGATGGCCGCCGCATAGCGCGTGTCGGACGCGAACACCAGGCCCGGCGTGAGCGTCGCCATCACGTGGCGCAGCTTTTCGAAGTCCTTGCTCACCAGCGAGTAGGGCGGCGAGACGGGGCAGTGCGGAATGCCCACGTAGAGGCAGCCCAGCGCCAGCATCGCGTGCTCGATGCCGTTCTCGCTCAGGATGGCGACGGGGCGCTCGGCCGAGAGGCCGCGGTCGAGCAGCGCCTGGCCGATGGCGCGCGCCTTGGCCAGCGCCTCGCGGTAGGTGATGCGCACCCAGTCGCCGGTGCTGCCGTCGGCATGGCGTGCGCGGCGCGCGATGAAGGTGCGCTCCGGCGCCATGGCCGCCCAGTACACGAGCCGGTCGGTCATGCGGTGGGCATGCGGGCCGAGCGGCGTCTCGGCGGCCAGGTACTGCACGCCGCCCTCGCCCTCGCGCAGAACGCCGCGCGTCACGCCGAAGGCCAGCGGCCGGTATTTGGGCGCAGCCGCCTGCGTGCGGCCGGCGGCCGCCATCGTTGTCTCCGTCATGTCGATCTCCGTCGAATGGGTGGGGGTGCGCGTCAGCTCTTGGTGACCTTGCCGGCCTTGCCTTCGAGGAAGGCGCGCACGCGTTCCTTGGCGTCGGGTGCGTCCTGCACGATGCCGGCCATCAGGGCTTCGGTGAAGAAGCCGTGGTCGGCCGGCTGCTCGGCGATGCGCGGCAGGGCGTGCATCAGCGCGTAGTTGGTCAGCGGCGCATTGGTGGCGACGCGGCGGGCGATCTCGATCGCCTTGTCCAGTGCCGCGCCCTCGGGAACCAGGTACTGCGCGAAGTTGGCACGCTCGCCGGCTTCGGCGTCGTAGACGCGCCCGGTCATCATCATGTCGGTCATGCGGGCCACGCCGATCAGCTTGGGAATGCGCACCGAGCCGCCGCCGCCCACGAAGATGCCGCGCGAACCCTCGGGCAGCGCATAGAAGGTGGAGGCGTCGGCCACGCGGATGTGGCAGGCGCTCGCCAGTTCCAGCCCGCCGCCGACCACGGCGCCGTGCAGCGCGGCCACCACCGGCACCGGGCCCTGCTCGATGCACGCCAGCGCCTGGTGCCACATGCGCGAGTGCATCAGGCCCTGGCCGGCGTCGCGCTCCTTGATCTCCGACAGGTCGAGCCCGGCGCAGAAGTGCGGGCCGTCGCCGTCGATCACGACGGCACGCACCGACGCGGGCAGGTTCTGGAAGGTGTCGCGCAGTGCGAGGATGAGTGCGTCATTCAGCGCGTTGCGCTTGCTGGCGCGGGTCAGGCGCACGATGGCGATGTCGCCCTGGAGGTCGAGGTGGAGATCTGCGGAAGTGCTCATGGGGGCGTCATCATTGCGGTCTGGGAGTGAATCGATTATGGTTATGGAAAATAATCAATTCAAGCGCGGCGCAGCCCTGCCGACTCAGTGTTTACCCTAGCCGGAGACGACCCATGGACATCGACAACCTGATCGCCATCGACATGCACACCCATGCCGAGGTGAGCTGCTGGAACCCCTTCGACAACTATGGCGAGGAGTACGACCGCGCGGCCGACAAGTACTTCAAGTCGGGCCGACGCCCGACCATCCAGGAAAGCATCGACTACTACCGCGAGCGCAAGATCGGCCTGGTGATGTTCATGGTCGACGCCGAGTCGAACATGGGCCGCCGCCGCATCCCGAACGAGGAGATCGCCGAGGCGGCGATGAAGAACAGCGACGTGATGATCGCCTTCGGCAGCATCGACCCGCACAAGGGCAAGATGGGTGCGCGCGAGGCGCGCCGCCTGATCGAGGAGCACGGCGTCAAGGGTTTCAAGTTCCACCCCACGGTGCAGGGCTACCACCCCTACGACCGCATGGCCTGGCCGATCTACGAAGTGATCGCCGAATACAACCTGCCGGCGGTCTTCCACACCGGGCACAGCGGCATCGGTTCGGGCATGCGCTGCGGCGGGGGCCTGCGGCTGGAGTACAGCAACCCGATGCACCTGGACGACGTGGCGATCGACTTCCCCGACATGCAGATCATCATGGCGCACCCCAGCTTCCCGTGGCAGGACGAGGCGCTGTCGGTGGCCACGCACAAGCCCAACGTGTGGATCGACCTCTCGGGCTGGAGCCCGAAGTACTTCCCGAAGCAGCTGGTGCAGTACGCCAACACCCTGCTCAAGGACCGCATCCTCTTCGGCAGCGACTACCCCCTCATCACGCCCGACCGCTGGATGAAGGACTTCGAGGATGCCGGCTTCAAGCCCGAGGTGATGCCCGGCATCCTCAAGGGCAACGCGATGCGGCTGCTGAAGCTGGGCGCGGCCGCCTGAGCCTGCGCGCCGCCGCTGGCGGCGTGGGGTACCGCCCTCAGGCGCGGACCTCCTTCGTATCGTCCACGTCGTTGTCCCGCAGGTCCGGGTCCCAGTGGCGACCGGTGCGTTGCCGGCGCTCCTCGCGCTCGCGCGCCATCTGCTCCTCGAACTGGTGGCGGCCTTCCTTGGCCACCGCGATGAGCTTGGCGCGGTCCTTGTAGTGCGGGTAGCTGGCCTCGGCGATCTTGATGTTCCGCGCCCGAAAGCGCATCGTGGTCTCGCGTGCCTCGTGCGCCGGCCAGCCCAGCGATTCGAGCACCGAGCGGGCGCTGCGCAGCGAGGATTCGAACACCTCGCGCTCGGCCATCTCGACGCCGCGGTCGCGCAGCTGGTAGTAGTGGCCCATGTTGCGCGCCCGGGCGACGATGCGGGCCTGCGGGAAGTTCTCGCGCACCAGGTCCACGATCTCCAGCGAGGTCTCGATCTCGTCCACCGCCACCACGATCACCCGGGCCGAGGCGCCGCCCGCGATGCGCAGCAGGTCCAGCCGCGTCGCGTCGCCGTAGAAGACGCGGAAGCCGAACTCCCGCAGGCCCTCCACGGTGTCGGGGTCGTGGTCCAGCACCGTGACCCGCATGCCCTGCGACAGCAGCACGCGGCCGACGATCTGGCCGTACCGGCCGAAGCCGCAGATCAGCACCTTGGCCTCCTGCTGTTCCGAGATTTCCTCGAGATCGGTGGGCGGCTTCTCGCGGTAGCGCACGAGCACGTAGCGGTCGATGGCCACCAGCAGCAGCGGCGACACCAGCATCGACAGCGCCACCGCACCGATCAGCAGCGACGTGGTCTCGGCCGGCAGCACCTGCGGGCCGGCTGCCTGGAACACGACGAAGGCGAATTCGCCGCCCTGCGCCAGCAGCAGCGTGAACACGGGCCGCTGGTCCTTGGGGATGTCCATCGCCTTGGCCAGGAGGTAGATGACGGCGAACTTCAGCGCCATGAAGCCGAGCACCAGCCCCGCGATGAGCAGCGGATGCGCCAGCACCACGCCGAAGTCGATGCTCATGCCGACCGCGATGAAGAACAGGCCCAGCAGCAGGCCCTTGAAGGGTTCGATGTCGGTTTCCAGCTCGCGCCGGTATTCGCTTTCGGCCAGCAGCACGCCCGCGAGGAAGGCGCCCAGTGCCATCGACAGGCCCACGAACTGCATCAGCGCCGCGATCGCCACCACCAGCAGCAGCGCGGTGGCGGTGAAGATCTCGGGCGTGTTGCTGCGCGCGATCCAGCGCAGCAGCGGGCGCAGGGCGAGCCGCCCGCCCAGGATGATGCCGGCGATCACGCCGACGATCTTGGCGGCCTCGATCGCGCGGTCGACGGTCGAGATGGGCGCATGGTCGGTGCTGCCGGCCAGCAGCGGCAGCAGGGCGAGGATGGGAATGGCCGCGACGTCCTGGAAGAGCAGGATCGAGAAGCCGGCCTGGCCGCTGGCCGTCTTGAGCAGGTTGCGCTCGCCGAAGACCTGGAGCGCGATCGCGGTGGACGACAGCGCCAGCCCCAGCGACGCCACCAGCGAGACGCGCCAGTCCGCGCCCAGCGCGCAGCCGATGCCGAAGAGCACCAGCGCGCAGCTGAGCACCTGCGCCGTGCCCCAGCCGAAGATGGGGCGCCGCAGGTTCCACAGCCGCTTGGGTTCGAGTTCCAGGCCGACGAGGAACAGCATCAGCACGACGCCGAACTCGGCGAAATGCAGGACGTCCTCGACGCTCGACACCAGACCCAGTCCGGCCGGCCCGATCGCGATGCCGGCCACCAGGTAGCCGATGATCGCGCCCAGGCCGAGTGCGCGCGACAGCGGCACCACGATGACGGCGGCGCTCAGGTAGACGAGGCTGTTGGTCAGCCAGGCGGGTGCGTGTTCCATCAGCGCACCTCCACGGACGGGCTCTGCGCCGCGGCCTGCGTGTGCTGCAGCGCGCTGGCGAAGGCCGTGCGGCTCATCGCCGCTTCCTCGTCGTTCGGCCGGTCGGAGTCGGGCACTTCGCAGGTGGGACACGCGTCCAGCCCGTCCATCTCGGGCCAGTCGGGATAGCTGGCCAGGCGGTCGGCGAAGGTCTGCACGTGCGCGGCGACCTGGGCTTCGGAGGCGCTGCGGGCACCGTGCAGCACCAGCGGCGGCAGAAAGCGCATGCCGCACAGCGCCGCAGTCTGCTCGTAGGGCGGCAGGAAGGCGTCGAAGAAATAGCGGTTGTAGCTGGTGGGGTGGTAGCTGGCCTCGGGGCCGCCGGTGGTGGCGACCAGCCACAGGTCCTTGCCGCGCAGCGCTTGGCCGCCGTGCCCGTAGGCCCATCCGTAGGTGAGCACCTCGTCGAGCCAGAGCTTCTGCAGCGGCGGCATCGAATACCACTGGATCGGGTGCAGCATCACCAGCAGGTCGGCCCGCTCGAGCCGGGCCTGCTCGGCCTCGACGTCGATGGCGTAGTCGGGATAGGTGGCGTAGAGGTCGTTCACATCCACGTCCGGCACCTCGCGGGCCGCGGCGAGCAGCCGCAGGTTCACGCGCGAGTCGCGCCAGTGGGGGTGGGCGGCCAGCAGGTAGATGGACGCGCGGCTCCCTGAAGTTTTTGGTGTTGTCGTCGTCATGGGCGCGAACATAACCGAAGCCGACGGCTTGTGCCGCGCGCGACGGCGCGGCCCGCTTGCCCCTACCATCGGGCCCCATCGCACATTGCAGGAGTCGCTGCCATGCCGGTCGTTCTGGTCGCCAATCCCAAGGGCGGCGTGGGCAAGTCCACGCTCGCGACGAACATCGCGGGGTATTTCGCCAGCCAGGGCCATGCCGTGATGCTGGGCGACATCGACCGCCAGCAGTCCTCGCGCCTGTGGCTCGGGCTGCGGCCACCCGCGGCGGCGCCGATCCGCAGCTGGGAGGCGAATGCCGAAGGCGACCTGCTCAAGCCGCCGCCCGGCACCACCCATGCGGTGCTCGATTCGCCAGCGGGGCTGCACGGCCGGCGCCTTAAGGAGGTGCTGGCGCTGGCCGACACCGTGGTCGTGCCGCTGCAGCCCAGCATCTTCGACATCTACGCCACGCGCGATTTCCTCGACCGGCTGGGCGAGCGCACGGCAGGAACGCGCACGCGCGTCGGGCTGGTCGGCATGCGCGTGGATGCGCGCACGCTGGCGGCCGAGCGGCTGCGCGAATTCGTCGGCCAGCTCGGGCTGCCGGTGGTGGCCGAACTGCGCGACACGCAGAACTACGTGCAGCTGGCCGCGCGCGGACTGACGCTCTACGACATCGCTCCGGGCCGCGTGCAGCGCGACCTGGCGCAATGGGAGCCGCTCACGGCCTGGCTGGGCGCGCGCTGAGGTGAATCCCTAAGCAGGGCTGTCGCCGCGCCGACATCGCGGCCCGCACGGCCGGCGCCAGAATGCGCCGCATGACCAAGAAGACCTTCCAGACCCTCCAGGACCTGGCCGCCTGCGTCGGCCAGCAGGTGGCGACCAGCGACTGGATCACCGTGACGCAGGAGCAGGTGAACCAGTTCGCCGACGCGACCGGCGACCACCAGTGGATTCACGTGGACGTCGAGCGGGCCAAGGCCGGGCCCTTCGGCGCGCCCATCGCGCACGGCTTCCTCACGCTGTCGCTGCTGCCGAAGATCTTCGAGGCCGGGGTGGAGGTGATCGAGTCGCGCATGGGCGTGAACTACGGCCTCAACCGCGTGCGCTTCATGTCGCCGGTGCCGGTGGGCAGCCGGCTGCGCGGACACATGAAGCTGCTGTCGAGCGAGCCGATCGACGGCGGCGGCCTGCAGATGGTGTGGGAGACCACCATCGAGCTCGAGGGGGCGAGCAAGCCGGCCTGCGTGGCCGAGTCGGTGGTGCGCCGCTACCCCTGAGGGGCGGCACCGCCACCCCTCACATCGGCATGCCGATGGTGCCGTAGCTGGCCGAGCCGCGGCGGGCTGCGGCCACCGCACCGGCGCGGACGGCCTCGCGGTCCACGTTGCCGGCGCTCGTGCGCTGCACGCCGGTGCCGCCGTTGCTGATCGGCTGCGCCTGGCGCGCCTGGGCCTGCACTTCGGCGCGCGAGAGCGTCGACTGGAAGGGGGCCGGCGGGTTCGGGTTCTGTTCGCCCTGGAAGGCGTGGGCGCCGGTGGCGGCCAGCAGGGCGAGGGCGGCGAGGCTGAGGGACATGCGCTTCATGACGGACTCCTGTGAGGGTGGACGACGGGTGTCGTGGCGCACGGTGCGCCACCCTTGTCCATACGCCACAGGGGCCGGCCCGGATTCAATCGGCGACCGATTTCTCGGGCCGCACCGGCCGGGAGCGCCCGGGTCGATCACGCGAGCGGCTGCGAGCTCACGACTCGGGTAGCGGACCGCCGAAGCCGTTCTGCCGCCAGGCCTCGAACACCGTGACCGCGACGGCGTTCGACAGGTTCAGGCTGCGCTGGCCCGGCCGCATCGGCAGGCGCAGCAGCTGGGCCGGCGGAAAGCGCTCGCGCAGCTCGGGCGCGAGCCCGCGCGTCTCGGCGCCGAAGACCAGCCAGTCGCCGGGGCGGAAGGCCGTTGCGTGCACGCTGCCCGTGCCGCGGGTGCTCAATCCGAACACACGGGCAGGATCGGGCCGGCAGGCGGCGAGAAAGGCGTCCCAGTCCGCATGGCGGCGCACCTCGGCGTACTCGTGGTAGTCGAGCCCGGCACGGCGCAGCAGCCGGTCGTCCATCGAGAAGCCCAGGGGTTCGATCAGGTGCAGGTCGCAGCCGGTGTTGGCGGCGAGCCGGATCACGTTGCCGGTGTTGGGCGGGATCTCGGGCTCCACGAGGACGATGTGGAACATTGGGCGGGTGCAGGAGGGTGGGGCGCGAAGGATAGCCGCCCGCGCGGCCCAGGCGTCACGGCGCCGGCGTGCGCGCGAGAACCAGGGCGTCGACGTGGCGTGCGCCGGCCTCGCGCAGCACCTGCGCGGCGGCGGCGAGCGAGGCGCCCGTGGTCATCACGTCGTCGACCAGCAGGACACGGCGCCCGCTGATCTCGGCGCGGCGCAGCGGCTCGAGGGCGAAGGCGCCGCGCAGGTTGCGCAGGCGCTGCGCGCGGGGCAGGCCGGCCTGCGAGGCGGTGTCGCGCGTGCGCAGGAGCAGCGTGGCGTCGCAGCGTCCGGGGGCCAGCCGGCGCGCGAGCTGCAGCGCCTGGTTGAAGCCGCGTTCGCGCAGGCGCTGGACATGCAGCGGCATGGGCAGCACGCGGTCGGCCGCCTCCAGCGCGGGCTCCGCCCAGGGCGTGGCGCGCATCAGCGTCGCCAGCGGGGCGGCCCAGCCGGCCTCGCCCTGGAACTTGAAGCGGGCGATGCAGTCGGTCCAGGGCCAGGCGTAGTCGCAGGCGGCCAGGCAGTTCTCCAGGGGCGGCGGCTGGCGCAGGCAGGCGCCGCACTGCGCCACACCCGCCGGCACCCGCAGCGCGCAGGTGCGGCAGCGAGGCACCGGCTGGGCGAAGCGGGCCACGCAGGCATCGCACAGGGTGCGGGCGGGCCAGACGTGGCAGACGGCGCACTGGCTGGGCAACCCGCCGAGCCACGAACGGAACAGCCGTGCAGGAGAAAGGGCGTGCATGCCTTCCTATACTGGCGCGCTTTCGCGATGCCGCACGCCGCGCCCTGCGGCTTTCGCCCGGCATTCGTGACCTTTTTGCCCTCATGCCCACCGAATCTCACCGGCGCCCGCCGACCATCGACCCCGTGGCGGCGCAGCGCTGGGCCGGGCGCGCGCCGGCCCCTGGCTCGCCCTGGCTGCACGAGGAGGTCGGCCGGCGCATGGAGGACCGGCTGCAATGGATCAAGGCGCGGCCGCGCCATTGGGCCGACTGGTCGCCGCTGCGCGGCGGGCTGGAGGCGCATGCCCTGGTCGCGCAGCGCTATGCCGACGCGCAGGCCTGGGTCGTCGAGCCGGAACCGGCCTTGCAGCCGGCCACCGCGCAGGCCCTGACATCGCCCTGGTGGAGCGCGAAGCGCTGGCGCGGTGGGCGCACGCACCTGTTCGAGCCGCTGCCCGAGGGTGGCGTCGACCTGCTCTGGGCCAACATGGCGCTGCACATGGCCGCGGACCCCGAGGCGCTCATCGGCCAGTGGCACCGCCAGGTCGCGGTGGACGGCTTCCTGATGTTCTCCTGCCTCGGGCCCGACACGGTGCGCGAGCTGCGCGCCGTGCACGCCCGGCTGGGCGGCCCGCCCGCCGGCCACGAATTCACCGACATGCACGACTGGGGCGACATGCTGGTCCACGCCGGGTTCGCCGAGCCGGTGATGGACATGGAGCGCATCGTGCTGACCTGGGGCACGCCCGAGGCGGCGCTGGCAGAGCTGCGCACGCTGGGCCGCAACCTGCACCCGGCGCGGTTCCCGGCGCTGCGCGGGCGCGGCTGGAAGGCGGCGCTGACGCAGGCGCTGGGCGGCCTCGCCGTGCCCGGCGAGCACGACGGCCGCATCGCGCTGACCTTCGAGGTCATCTACGGCCACGCCTTCCGGCCGGCCGCCCGGGTGTCGGTGGCGAGCGAGAGTGCGGTCTCGCTGCGCGACATGAAGGCGATGCTGGGACGCGGCCGGCCCGACTGAGCGCTCGGGCGGGCGGACACAGGGAAATCCCCGAGAGCGGCCGGCCCCCTGCACGCGGGCGTCGCGCAGCGGACTCACGCGCGCCCCGCGCCGGTGCGCGGGTGCCGGGATCGCGGGATGCCCGCGCTACAATCCTTCGTTGCGTGAACCTCGGGGGATGGTCCCCTGACCAAAGTCCCCGGATTCCCGTCCGGCCCGGCTTGGCGCACCACCCGATCTGCTGAACTCGCACGTGCCGAATTCCGTGTTTCGCTTCGCCACCGTCTCGGGCCAGAACGTCCACTGGTTCCTGAGGCGCAACTGCTCGATCACGCCGAGCCAGCTGGGCTGGCTGTACGCGTCCTTGTGCGTGGTGTCGATGGGCATCGGGCTGGTCTTCTGGGTGCACGGCGCCCGCCTCGTGCTTCCTTTCGCCTGGCTCGAACTGGCTGCGGTCGGGTTGGCCTTCATCCTTTACGCGCGCCACGCCACCGATGGCGAACGCATCGCCCTGGAGCAGGGACGCCTGGTCGTCGAGCTCGAGAACGGCGGGACCGTGGAGCGCGCCGAATTCCTGCAGCACCAGGTCCGGGTGGAACCTCAGGCCAGCGACCGTTCGCTGATCGAGGTCTCGGGCCAGGGGCGGTCGGTGCGGGTGGGGCGCTACGTGCGCCCCGAATTGCGTGCTGCGCTGGCGAGGGAGATTCGCATGGCCCTGCGTGGCGCGTGAAGCGCCCGGGGGCCCGCGAGCGGCGGAGCCGGTGGTTTGATTGGAAGCCTTGAAGAAGTGAACACGATGAAGAGCATTTGGACCCAACCGGCAGCGCTTCTGCTGGTGGCCGGCGCAGCGTTCAGCAGTGCGGCCCATGCAGTGAACGACCTGCCCGGTGGCCCGGCCGTGCGTCAGCTCAACCTTCCGGTGGGCGTGACCAAGATCTCCGAAGAGCAGCACTTCCTGCACAACGCCCTGCTGGTGCTGTGCAGCGTCATCTTCATCGCCGTGTTCGCGGTGATGTTCTATTCGATCTGGAAGCACCGCAAGTCGGTGGGCCACAAGGCCGCCAACTTCCACGAATCGGTGGTGGTCGAGGTGATCTGGACCATCGTGCCCTTCATCATCGTGATCCTCATGGCCCTGCCCGCCACCAAGGTGCTGGTGGCCCAGAAGGACACCACCAACGCCGACCTCACGATCAAGGTGACCGGCTACCAGTGGAAGTGGGGTTACGACTACATCAAGGGCGAAGGCGAGGGCCTGTCCTTCATCTCGACGCTCGACAGCTCGCACCGCGCCATGTCCGATGCCGGCGCCAAGGGCGACGTGCCGGCCGACTACCTGCTGAAGGTCGACAACCCGCTGGTGGTGCCCGAGAAGCAGAAGATCCGCATCATCACCACGGCCAACGACGTGATCCACGCCTTCGCCGTGCCGCAGTTCGGCATCAAGCAGGACGCGATCCCGGGCTTCGTGCGCGACACGTGGTTCCGCGCCGAGAAGACCGGCGACTACTACGGCCAGTGCCAGGAACTGTGCGGCAAGGAACACGCCTACATGCCGATCCACGTGAAGGTGGTCTCGGCGGCCGACTACAAGGTCTGGGTCGACGCCAAGAAGAAGGAAGCCGCGGCCAAGCTCGACGACCCGACCAAGGTCTGGACGCTGCCGGACATCCTGGCGCGCGGCGAGAAGGTCTACGCCGCCAACTGCGCGGCCTGCCACCAGGCCAACGGCAAGGGCGGCGGCCCGATCAAGGCGCTCGACGGCTCGCCCGTGGTGCTCGATGCCGACCACACCAAGCAGATCCACGTGCTGCTCAACGGCCAGAACAACGGTGCGATGCCGTCGTGGAAGCAGCTGAGCGACACCGATCTGGCGGCCGTGGCCAGCTACACCAAGAACAGCTGGTCGAACAAGACCGGCCAGCTCGTCCAGCCCGCCGAAGTGCTGGCCCAGCGCGGCAAGTAAGCCGCCCGACGACGAATAGCCAAGGAAGACAGTCCCCATGAGCGCAGTCCTCGACCCCCACGGCCACGCCGGCCACGGCGACCACGTCCACGACGAGCACCACGACCATCCGCACGGCTGGCGCCGCTGGGTGTTCGCGACCAACCACAAGGACATCGGCACGCTGTATCTGCTGTTCTCGTTCACCATGCTCATGGTGGGCGGCGTGCTGGCCCTGCTGATCCGCGCCGAGCTGTTCCAGCCCGGCCTGCAACTGGTGAACCCGGAGCTGTTCAACCAGTTCACCACCATGCACGGCCTGATCATGGTGTTCGGCGCCATCATGCCGGCCTTCGTGGGCTTCGCGAACTGGATGATCCCGCTGCAGATCGGCGCGTCCGACATGGCCTTCGCGCGGATGAACAACTTCAGCTTCTGGCTGATGATCCCCGCTGCCCTGATGCTCGTCGGCTCGTTTTTCATGCCCGGCGGCGCGCCCGCCGCGGGCTGGACGCTCTACGCGCCGCTGACGCTGCAGATGGGCCCCTCGATGGATGCCGGCATCTTCGCGATGCACATCCTGGGTGCCAGCTCGATCATGGGCTCGATCAACATCATCGTCACCATCCTCAACATGCGCGCCCCGGGCATGACGCTGATGAAGATGCCGATGTTCTGCTGGACCTGGCTCATCACCGCGTACCTGCTGATCGCCGTGATGCCCGTGCTGGCCGGCGCGATCACCATGACGCTGACCGACCGCCACTTCGGCACCAGCTTCTTCAACCCGGCCGGCGGCGGCGACCCGGTGATGTACCAGCACATCTTCTGGTTCTTCGGCCACCCCGAGGTCTACATCATGATCCTGCCGGCCTTCGGCATCATCAGCCAGATCGTGCCGGCCTTCGCGCGCAAGAAGCTCTTCGGCTACGCCTCGATGGTGTACGCCACCAGTTCCATCGCGATCCTGAGCTTCATCGTGTGGGCGCACCACATGTTCACCACCGGCATGCCGGTGACGGGCCAGCTCTTCTTCATGTACGCGACCATGCTGATCGCGGTGCCCACGGCCGTGAAGATCTTCAACTGGATTGCGACCATGTGGCAGGGCTCGATGACCTTCGAGACGCCGATGCTGTTCGCCGTCGGCTTCATCTTCGTGTTCACGATGGGCGGCTTCACCGGCCTGATCCTGGCCGTGGCCCCGATCGACATCCAACTGCAGGACACCTACTACGTGGTGGCGCACTTCCACTACGTGCTGGTGGCCGGCTCGCTCTACGCCATGTTCGCCGGCTACTACTACTGGGCGCCCAAGTGGACCGGCGTGATGTACAACGAGACGCGCGGCAAGATCCACTTCTGGTGGTCGCTGATCTCCTTCAACATCACCTTCTTCCCGATGCACTTCCTGGGGCTGGCCGGCATGCCGCGTCGCTATGCCGACTACCCCATGCAGTTCGCCGACTTCAACGCCATCGCCACGGTGGGCGCCTTCGGTTTCGGCCTGGCGCAGGTGTACTTCTTCCTGTTCGTTGTCCTGCCCACGATGCGCGGCAAGGGCGAGCCCGCCCCGCAGAAGCCGTGGGAAGCGGCCGAAGGCCTGGAATGGGAAGTGCCGTCGCCGGCGCCCTTCCATACCTTCGAGAACCCGCCCAAGCTCGATGCGACCGCCACCAAGGTGATCGGCTGAGCCGGAGCACGAGACGTCCATGACGCCCGAGCAGAAGAGGAACAACCGCCGCATGGGGCTCACGCTGGCTTCCATCGCGCTGATGTTCTTCATCGGTTTCATCGTCCGCATGGTCTGGGTGGGGCATTGATGGTGTCCCGCCTGCGCCGCGCCAACGTCCGCATGGTCGGCAAGCTGGCCGTCGTGGCGGCGGGCATGTTCGCCTTCGGCTATGCGCTGGTGCCGCTGTACCGCGCGATCTGCGAGATCACCGGCATCAACGTGCTGGCCCGCTCCGAGCTGGAGGTGCCCGGCGGTGCCAAGGGCGGCGCGCAGGTGAAGTTGCCGGCCAACACGCAGGTCGACACGTCGCGCACCATCACCGTCGAGTTCGATGCCAATGCACGGGGGCTGTGGGAGTTCGCCCCGGCGCAGCGTTCGATGCAGGTGCACCCCGGCGAACTGCACACGGTGATGTACGAGTTCCAGAACGTGCAGAACCGCCGCATGGCCGCGCAGGCGATTCCTAGCTATGCGCCGCAGCAGGCGGCGCCGTACTTCAACAAGCTCGAGTGCTTCTGCTTCAACCAGTACACGCTGGATGCCGGCGAGAAGAAGCAGTGGCCGGTCGCCTTCGTGATCGACCCCAAGATCTCGAAGGACGTGAAGACGATCACGCTGTCGTACACCTTCTTCGAGGTGGGCGGCAAGACGCCGGCGGCGCCGACCGCCGGTGCCGCGCAACTGCCTGCGGAGCCGCGCTCGTGACCCAGGGCGACGACAGCACTCCGGCAAAGAAGGCCTCCCTGTGGCGCACCGTGAAGGCGGTCGCCTGGGGCTTCTTCGGCGTGCGCAAGAACAGCGAATACCAGAAGGACATCGCCAGCCTGTCGCCCCTGCACATCGTGGCCGTGGGTTTCGTCGCGGTGCTGGTCTTCATCGGCGTGCTGGTCGCACTGGTGAAGTTCGCCGTGGCCTGAGCCGGTGCACAGGTCCGCAATGGTTTGATTGAGTCAGAAGAGAAGAGAAAGCCCCAGGAGCTGAAATGAGTTCGACCACCCACGGCGCCACGCCTTACTACTTCGTGCCCGGGCCTTCGCGGCATCCGGTGATGGCGGCCATCGGCCTGTTCTTCGTCATCCTCGGCGCCGGCCAATGGATCAACGGCCACACCTGGGGCGCCTACTCGCTGGGCTTCGGGCTGCTGTGGTGGTGGATGGTGCTCTACCAGTGGTTCGGCGAGGCCGTCCGCGAGAGCGAGAGCGGCCGCTACGGGCACAAGATCGACCTCTCGTTCCGCTGGAGCATGAGCTGGTTCATCTTCTCGGAGGTGATGTTCTTCGGCGCCTTCTTCACCGCCTTGTGGTGGGCCCGCACCCATGCGCTGCCCAACCTCGGCAGCCTGGACAACGCACTGCTCTGGCCCGATTTCAAGGCCGTGTGGCCCAGCATGCAGGCCGGTGCGACGGGCTCGCCCGCAGGCATCGTCGAGCCCTTCCAGACCGTCGGCCCCTTCTGGCTGCCGACCATCAACACCGCGCTGCTGCTGACCTCGGGCGTGACGCTCACCATCGCCCACCATGCGCTGCGTGCCGACCACCGTGCCCAGTGCATCCGCTTCATGTGGCTCACCGTGGCGCTGGGGGTGATCTTCCTCGGCGTGCAGATCTACGAGTACCACCACCTGTACACCGAGCTGAACCTCAAGCTCAGTTCCGGCACTTACGGCTCCACCTTCTTCATGCTCACGGGCTTCCACGGTCTGCACGTGTTCGTCGGTATGCTGATGCTGCTGTTCATCACCCTGCGGCTGATGAAGGGCCACTTCACGCCCGAGCGCCATTTCGGCTTCGAGGGGGCGGCCTGGTACTGGCACTTCGTCGACGTGGTGTGGCTGGGCCTGTATGTCCTCGTCTACTGGATGTAAGCCAAGCGCATGACTCACAACAGAAAAAGCGCCGCAAGGCGCTTTTTTTCATGGCTCGGTCTTCTGGGCGACAGCGACGCCCATCGCCTGGCCTCACTTGCCGACCGGCAGGCCCCCTGGCTGGATGTACCCGAACTTCCACGCCAGCAGGATGCACAGGAACAAAAGCACCGACAGGCCGATCCGAACCGTGAGGGCGCGCGCCATGCCGCCCGATTTGGCGCGGCCGTCGCGCCCGTCCTTCAGCATGTAGAACAGCGCCCAGCCCAGGCTCGCCAGGATGCCGACGAAGGCCAGGGCGACAAGGTATTTCATGATCCCCATTATCGGCCGCAGCCGCAGCCAGACCCCATGCGCGACCTGCCGCTGACCCCCGCGGACAGCCGCGCGTCGCGCCGCCGCGGCCGGACGCGCTTCTGGATCATGACCTTGGCCACGCTGGCGATGGTCGCGCTGACGCTGTCGCTCGGGCGCTGGCAGCTGTCGCGCGCGGCCCAGAAGGAAGCGCTGCAGGCGCGCACCGCGGCCCAGGAAGCCTTTCCCCCGCTCGACGCCTCGGCCTTCCTGTCGGTCGAGGACATGCCCAGCGAACTGCACCGCCGCGTGAAGCTGCGCGGCCTGTGGGTGCCCACGCAGACCGTGCTGCTGGACAACCGCCAGATGCACGGCACGCCGGGCTTCTACGTGCTGACGCCGCTGGCGCTCGAGGGCGTCGAGCAGACGGTCATGGTCCAGCGCGGCTGGGTGCAGCGCAACTTCATCGACCGCACGCAGGTGCCGGCGATCGAGACGCCCGCCGGCCTGGTCGACGTCGAGGCGCGCATCGAACCACCGCCCGCCCACCTGCTGCAGCTGGGCGCCGATCCGCCGGCGCAGCCGGCTTCCGCCGCCGCGCCGGGGCCGGCGAAGGCGGTCGATGTAGGGGCATCGCGCATCCGGCAGAATCTCGACCTCGACGCCTTCAAGACCGAGACCGGGCTGCCGCTGCGCACCGACATCTCGCTCCAGCAGGTGGGCGCGGCCTCGGAAGGATTGCAGCGCGAATGGCCGGCGCCCGCGCTGGGCATCGAGAAGCACTACGGCTATGCCTTCCAGTGGTTCGGCCTGGCGGCCCTCCTGGTCATCCTCTATGTCTGGTTCCAACTCATCGCTCCCCGCCGCCGCCGTGGCTGACGAACCGCTCGGCCTGACGGTGCATTCCATGCCCACGCCGCGCGAGGCGATGGGTGGGCGCGATGCCGGCCGCCGCACGGCGCTGGGCCGCTGGAAGATGGTGGCGGTGCTGCTGTGCTGCGCGGCACCGGTGATCGCCTCGTACTTCACCTACTACGTGGTGCGGCCCGAGGGGCGCAGCGTCTATGGCCAGCTCATCGATCCGCAGCGGCCCGTGCCCTCTTTCGTGGCGCGTGCAGCCGATGGTGCCGAGGTCAATCTGCAGAGCCTCAAGGGCCAGTGGCTGCTCGTGGCCGTGGCCGACGCCGCCTGCGATGCCGTGTGCGAGCAGCAGCTGTACCTGCAGCGCCAGCTGCGCGAAACCCTGGGCCGCGAGAAGGACCGCGTGGACCGCGTCTGGCTGGTGTCCGATGCGGCGCCGATTCCCGATCGCCTGGCCAACGGCCTGCACGGCGCCACCGTGCTGCGCGTGCCGTCCGCGCAGATCGCGCAATGGCTCGCCCCCGAGGCCGGCCACGCCATCGGCGAACATCTCTACGTCGTCGATCCCATGGGCAACTGGATGATGCGGTTCCCGGCGCGCATGGACGTGTCCGGTGCGGCCAAGGCCAAGCGCGACCTCGACCGACTCCTGCGCGCCTCGTCGTCGTGGGACGAGGCCGGGCGTTGACCGATCGGTCCCTGCGATGAACAGCGCCCAGCCTCTTTACGACCTCGCGCCGATCGCCTGGCTGCTGGCCGTGGGCGTGCTGCTGGCCCTCGGGCCGGTGGCGTGGGTGTGGTGGCGCCATGCGGGCACCGGGCCGGCACGCCGGCTGCATGCGCTGACGGTCCTCACGCTGTTCCTGACCTTCGACCTCACGCTCTTCGGCGCCTTCACCCGGCTCACCGACTCGGGCCTGGGCTGCCCCGACTGGCCCGGCTGCTACGGCAACGCCAGCCCGATGGGTGCGCGGCACGAGATCGCCATGGCGCAGGCCGCACAACCCACCGGGCCCGTCACCCATTCCAAGGCCTGGGTGGAGATGGTCCACCGCTACCTGGCCACCGGCGTCGGCGCGTTGATCCTCGTGCTGGCCGTCGCGACCTGGGTGGCGCGGCGGCGCCAGCGCGTCTCTCCGGTGAGCCATGAGCAGATGACCTTGTCCGCATGGTGGCCTGCAGCCACGCTGGTCTGGGTCTGCCTGCAAGGCGCTTTCGGTGCACTGACGGTCACCTGGCGCCTCTACCCGGCCATCGTCACGCTGCATCTGCTCGGCGCGGTGGTGCTGCTGGCGCTGCTGTGCATCCAGGCCGTGCGCTACCGGCAGGCTGCCGAGGGCAGGGCGCCGACGGGGGTGCCGAACGGCCTGCGCAACCTGATGTGGACCGGCGCCGCACTGCTGCTGCTGCAGATTGCCTTGGGTGGCTGGGTCAGCACCAATTACGCCGTGCTCGCCTGCACGCAGTTCCCGACCTGCCAGGGAAGTTGGTGGCCGCCCATGAACTTCTCGCAGGCCTTCGAGGTCTGGCGCGAGCTCGGCGAGACCAAGTCCGGCGTACCACTGGAGTTCGCGGCGCTCACCGCCATCCACTACACGCACCGCCTCGCGGCCTACCTGGTGTTCGCCGTGCTGGGCGTGCTGGCGTTCAGGCTGATGCGCCTGCCTGCGCTGCGTGCCCAGGGCCGCTGGCTGGCCGGGCTGGCACTGCTGCAACTGGCCACCGGCCTGGGCAACGTGCTGCTGGGCTGGCCGCTGGTCGCCGCCGTGCTGCACACCGGCGGCGCGGCGGCCATGGCCGTGGTGCTGACCTGGACGCTGTGCGAGAGCCGGCGCGAAGCCGCGGGCGCGCGTTCGCCGCTCTCTCATGTGCCGCCGCCCACGCGCCGGCTGGAGGCTGCACGGTGAGCGCCCCCCTCGCCCACAGCACCCCCATGGCCAGCGTGCTGCGCCAGTTCTACGCGCTTACCAAGCCGCGGGTGGTCCAGCTCATCGTCTTCTGCGCGCTCATCGGCATGGTGCTCGCCGTGCCGGGCGTGCCTTCGATGGACGATGTCTGGCGCGCCTTCATCGCCTGCTTCGGCATCTGGCTGGTGGCGGGTGCCGCCGCGGCCTTCAACTGCCTGGTCGAGAAGGGCATCGATGCCAAGATGAAGCGCACCGCCTGGCGCCCCACCGCGCGCGGCGAGCTGAGCGACCGGCAGACGCTGCTGTTCTCGGCCGGACTGTGCCTGGCCGGCTCGGCCATCCTGTGGTTCGCGGTCAATCCGCTGACCATGTGGCTGACCTTCGCCACCTTCGTCGGCTATGCCGTCATCTACACCGTCGTGCTCAAGCCGCTGACGCCGCAGAACATCGTGATCGGCGGCGCCTCCGGCGCCATGCCGCCGGTGCTGGGCTGGGCGGCGATGACCGGCGAGGTCGGGCCCGAGGCGCTGATCCTCTTCCTCATCATCTTCCTGTGGACGCCGCCGCACTTCTGGGCACTGGCGCTGTACCGCGTCGAGGACTACCGCAAGGCCGGGTTGCCCATGCTGCCCGTCACGCACGGCAACGAGTTCACGCGGCTGCAGATCCTGCTCTACACGCTGATCCTGTTCGCGGCCTGCCTCATGCCCTTCATCTACGGCATGAGCGGCTGGCTCTACCTGGCCGTGGCCTTCGCCGTGAGCATCGGCTTCTGCGGCTACGGCGTCGCACTGTGGCGCCGCTACTCCGATGCGCTGGCGCGCAAGACCTTCCGTTTCTCTCTGATCCACCTGAGCGTGCTCTTCGCCGCGCTGTTGATCGACCACTACCTGCGCTGACACTCCCATGCACAAGCGAAATGCTCTTAAATTGATCGCTGGCGCCGCAGGCTGGGCGGGCGTTGCAGGCCTTTCCGGCCTGAGTCTCGCGGGCTGCACGGAATCCAAGCCCACCTTCAATGCGGTCGACCTCACGGGCGCGGAGTACGCCCGCGACTTCAAGCTCACCGACATGAACGGCCAGGTGCGCACCCTGGGCGACTTCAAGGGCAAGGTGGTGGTCGTCTTCTTCGGCTACGCCCAGTGCCCCGACGTGTGCCCCACCACCATGACCGAGATGGCGCAGGTCAAGCAGAAGCTGGGCAAGGACGGCGACAAGCTGCAGGTGGTGTTCATCACCGTCGACCCCGAGCGCGATACGCCCGAGATCATGAAGGCATACATGGGCGCCTTCGACCCGGCCTTCGTCGCCCTGATTCCCACGCCCGAGCAGCTCGCCGCCGTGGCGAAGGACTTCAAGGTCTATTACAAGAAGGTCGACGGCAAGACGCCCACCAGCTACTCGATGGACCATTCGGCCGCGCAGTACCTCTACGACCCCCAGGGCCGGCTGCGCCTGTATGCGCGCTATGGCGCCGGCGTCGACCCGATGGTGGCCGACATCAAGGCGCTCCTGGCGTCCAGCGCGGCTTAAGCCGTCAGCGCCCGGCGCCACATCGTCACGTGCGGGCGTCGGGCATTGAAATGCGGGCAGCCGAACGCAGAGGGCGCAGAAGCTACGCAAAGGACGCAGAGGAATCCTTTCGAATTTCTTTTCTGCGTCCTCTGCGAGACCTTTGCGCCCTCTGCGTTCGGCTGCCCGAATTGAAAAAGCCCGGCACAGGGCCGGGCTCTTGAAGCAACGCGCAGGCTTCGATCAGGCGTACGCCGCCAGCGCCTTCTTCATCTTCTTCATCGCCGCCGACTCGATCTGGCGGATGCGCTCGGCCGACACGCCGTAGTCGGCCGCCAGTTCGTGCAGCGTCATGCCGCCCGAGCCATCGTCATTCACCTTGAGCCAGCGCTCCTCGACGATGCGGCGGCTGCGGTCGTCCAGCGCTTCCAGCGCGGTCGCGATGCCGTCGCTCGACAGCCGGTCGCGCTGGCGCGACTCGAGCTGCGCGGTCGGCTCCTGCGAGGCGTCGGCCAGGTAGGCGATCGGGCCGTACGCGTCCTCGCCGTCGTCGGCCGGACCGGGATCGAGCACCACATCGCCGCCCGACAGGCGGGTCTCCATCTCGACCACTTCCTCGGGCTTGACGTTCAGCTTGCGCGCCACCTCGCCGATCTCGTCGGTGTTCAGCGTCTCACGGTGCGTCTCGGCATCCGCCGCGGCGGCGTCGGCCTTGAAGCCCTGCTTCATCGAGCGCAGGTTGAAGAACAGCTTGCGCTGGGCCTTGGTCGTCGCGACCTTGACCATGCGCCAGTTCTTCAGGATGTACTCGTGGATCTCGGCCTTGATCCAGTGCATGGCGTAGCTCACCAGCCGCACGCCCTGGTCCGGGTCGAAGCGCTTCACGGCCTTCATCAGGCCGACGTTGCCCTCCTGGATCAGGTCGCCGTGCGGCAGCCCGTAGCCCAGGTACTGGCGCGAGATCGAGATGACCAGCCGCAGGTGCGACAGGATCAGCGCCCCGGCAGCTTCCAGGTCGTTGTGGTCACGCAGCCGGCGCGCGAAGCCCTGTTCTTCCTCGAGGGTGAGCAGAGGCAGCCGGTTGGCGGCAGAAATGTAGGCGTCCAGATTGCCAAGCGAGGGCACCATGGCCCACGGGTTGGCCACGGCCAACTGGTTGGCAGAAGATCCAGACAGGCTTGTCATAGGGGAAACTCCTTGGTTGGCATTCATATTAGCACTCGGTTAGAGGGAGTGCTAAAGCGGGAGTTCCCAATAAAACGTATCGAGTCGATAGTTTTTAACGAATCCGGTCAGCCCCGTATCCCCAGCTTCGCGAGTCCCAGTTCGGCAACGAACAGCGGGCCCACGTAGAGGTATTGGAGGTCCTCGAAGAAGGAAGGTTTCCTGCCTTCGATCTTGTGGCCGATGAACTGGAAGATCCAGCCGACCACGAAGATGGCCGCCGACACCGGCAGCACCAGGCTGCCCAGCGCGTGGACGGCGGCCAGCAGCACGGCGGTCCAGGCCAGCATCACGGTGAAGAACAGCGGCGAGCGCAGCAGCGCGTAGTACAGCAGGCTGGCCGCCACGAAGGCGTAAGCCACCCAGGGGTGGATGGCGAACAGCAGGCCGACGATGCTCAGCATGATCGCCGGGATGGCCACCACGTGGATCAGTTCGTTGGCCGGATGGCGGTGGCTCTCGGCGTAGTGCGCCAGCAGGCGGTCCACCCGGCGTTGCGGGGCGGCGTCTTCCAGGGGGGCGGCGATGGTGTCCAAGGGGGTGTGCTCCTGAAACGGTGGCGCGACCGTCAATTCATCACGCTGCCGGCCAAATGTGAAACTAAAGACCACATTTCGTCAACTATTCACTCGCGGTGCCGGCCCGCCGGGCGCACAGTACGCCTCGCCGGCAGCGGACACAAGTCCTTCATCTCCGGCGACACCTGAGGAGCATGGGCGTGGACGCAATCGTGGACAAGTTGATCGTTACCAGCCGGCACGGCGGCCGCAGGCTGATCGACCTGGATCGGCCCCGCATGACCATCGGCCGCGCGCCAGGCAGCGACCTGCCGGTCGAGACGCCCCTGGCCAGCCGTGTGCATGCCCTGCTGTCCGCGCGCAGCGACGGCGTCTACGTGAGCGACCTGGACAGCTTCAACGGCACCTTCGTCAACGGCCGCAAGATCGAGCGACAGCTGCTGCGCCACCGGGACGTGATCCGTGTCGGCGACTGGGACATCCGCTACATCGACGGCAGCGTCGAACCCCAGCGCGAGACGACGATCGCCCCGGCGCTCTGAGCCGCTCCGGCGCGGCGCGCCTGCGCGCGGCCCAACCTCGTCGTCAACCCACCAGCGCCTGCGCGAACTCCCGCGCATCGAAGGTTTCCAGGTCTTCCAGCTTCTCGCCCACGCCGATGAAGTAGACCGGCACCGGCTTCTTGCCGGGTTGCGCCTTGGCCCGCTCGACGCCCCACTGCGCGATGGCGCACAGCACGCCACCCTTGGCGGTGCCGTCGAGCTTGGTCACGACCAGGCCGGTGAGGTCCAGCGCCTCGTCGAAGGCCTTGACCTGCGACAAGGCGTTCTGCCCCGTGTTCCCATCGATGACCAGCAGCACCTCGTGCGGGGCCGTGGCATCCGCCTTGGTCACCACGCGCTTGATCTTCTTCAGCTCGTCCATCAGGTGCAGCTGTGTCGGCAGGCGCCCGGCGGTGTCGACCAGCACCACGTCCTTGCCGCGCGCCTTGCCGGCGTTCACGGCGTCGAAGCTCACGGCCGCCGGGTCACCGCCTTCCTGGCTCACGATCTCGACCAGGTTGCGGTCGGCCCACACGGCGAGCTGCTCGCGCGCCGCGGCCCGGAAGGTGTCGGCCGCGGCCAGCAGCACCGTGCAGCCTTCGTTGGCCAGGTGCTTGGTCAGCTTGCCGATGGACGTCGTCTTGCCGGCGCCGTTCACCCCCGCGACCATGATCACCGTCGGCGTGTGGCGGCCGACCTCGAGCGGCTTCTCGAGCGGCTTGAGCACCTCGGCCACGGCGTCGACCAGCAGCGCGCGCACCTGCTCGGGCCGGGTCGCGCTGGCGGCCCAGACGCGGTCGCGCAGGTCCTGCAGGATGTGGGCGGCCGCGGGGATGCCGGTGTCGGCCATCAGCAGGGCGTCCTCGAGCTGCTCGTACAGCTCGTCGTCGATGGTGGCGTTGACGAACACCGCCTGGATGCCGCTGCCGGTCTTCTTGAGGCCCGACTTGAGCCGGTTCATCCAGCCCTGGCGTTCGGGCGCTGGCGCAGGGGCGGGCACCGGGGCCGGCGCGCGGGCCGGGGGGGGCGCCAAGGACGCGGAGGGGGCGGCGACCGGCGCCGGCGTCGGCGTTGCGACCGGCGCAGGTGCGGGTGAGACTGCGGGTGCAGGCGCAGGCGCAGGCGCAGGCGCTGGTGCAGGTGCCAGGCTCGGCGTCGCCACCGGCGCTTGAGCTGGCGCCACCACCGGTGCGGGAGCCGGCGCCGGAACGGGAGCTGCCGCCGGCACCGGCACCTCGGCCGCCTTGCCGCCCCCGAACCAGCTCGATGGCGAAAACACGGAGCGCGTGGCAGGCGCGTCGGCCGGGGCGACCGCGGGCGGGGCAGGCGCATCCGTTGACGGGACTGGCGCGGGTGGCGAGGGGGCCTCGGCCGGCGGCGCCTTTTTCTTGAAGAAACTGAACATTCGGGGGATTTCTAGAATCCGATCGATTCTATGAAACACCCCTCGCCACGCCGTTTCTCGGCCGGCGTGGCGCTGCTGACGGCCCTGGCCGGTCCGCTGGCGTCCGTCGCGCTCGCCCAGGCCCCGTCGCCGCTGCCGACGCCGGCCGCCCCGTCGTCCCTCCCCACTGCGTCCGTCAAGCCCGTCCAGTACACCCTGGCCAACGGCATGACGCTGATCGTGCAGCCCGACCGGCGCGCGCCCACGGCCGTGCAGATGCTCTGGGTGCGCGTGGGTTCGGTCGACGAGGTCGACGGCACCTCGGGCGTGGCCCACGTGCTGGAGCACATGATGTTCAAGGGCACGGCCACCCTCAAGCCGGGCGAGTTCTCGCGCCGTGTGGCTGCGCTCGGCGGCCGCGAGAACGCCTTCACCACCCGCGACTACACCGGCTACTACCAGCAGATCCCGGCCGAACGCCTGGAAGAGGCGATGAAGCTGGAATCCGACCGCTTCGCCCACAACCAGTGGCCCGACGACGAGTTCAAGCGCGAGCTCGAGGTGGTGAAGGAAGAGCGCCGCATGCGCACCGAGGACCAGCCGCGCGCCCTCCTGGGCGAGCAGCAGAACGCGGCCGTCTTCATGGCCTCGCCCTATCACCGCCCCGTGGTGGGCTGGATGAGCGACCTCGACGCCATGACGCCGCAGGATGCGCGCGCCTTCTTCCAGCGCTGGTACGTGCCGGCCAATGCGGCCGTCGTGGTCGCGGGCGACGTCGATCCCGAGCGCGTGCGCGCCCTGGCCGAGAAGTATTACGGCGGCATCCCCGCCCGCGCGGTGCCCGAGCGCAAGCCGCGCACCGAGCCGACGCAGCGCGGCATCCGCCGCATCGAGTTCAAGGCGCCAGCCGAGCAGGCCTACGTCTCGCTCGCCTTCCGCGTGCCGCAGATGGAGCAGCTCGACAGCCCGACCGACGCCTGGGCGCTGGTGGTGCTGTCGGCCGTGCTCGACGGCTACACCGGCTCGCGCCTGGACCGCACGTTGACCCAGGGCCCGGGCCGCGTGGCCGACAGCGTCGGTGCCGGCTACGGCTTCGCCGGTCGCGGGCCGCAGCTGTTCCAGCTGGTGGGCGTGCCCGCCGCCGGCCAGACCACCGAGACGGTGGAAGCCGCGCTGCGCGCACAGGTCGCGCGCATCGCCAGGGAGGGCGTCGGCGCCGCCGAGCTGGCCCGCGTCAAGACGCAATGGGTGGCCAGCGAGACCTACAAGCGCGATTCGGTGATGGCGCAGGCGCGTGAACTTGGCAGCAACTGGGTGCAGGGCCTGCCGCTGGATGCGAGCGAACGCATCGTCCAGCACCTGCTGGCCGTCACGCCCGAGCAGGTGCAGGCCGTGGCCGGCAGGTACTTCGGCGACGACCAGCTCACCGTCGCCACCCTGCGGCCCCTGCCCATCGACCCCAAGGCCCGGCGCGGCCGCGGCTTCGCCGCCCCGCAGGGAGAAATGCGATGAACCGCCTCATGCCTTCGTTCGCCATGAAAAAAATAGCCGTATCCGCAGCGCTGGCGGGCGCTGCAGCCCTTGTCGGCCTGAGTGCGCAGGCCGGCGTGCCGATCGAACGCTGGCAGCTGCCCAACGGTGCGCAGGTCTACATGGCCGCCACCGACGCGCTGCCCATCGTCGATGTGCAGATCGACTTCGACGCCGGCAGCCGGCGCGATCCGCCCGCACAGGCGGGCCTGGCCGGCGTGACGGCCGGCATGGTCGAGAAGGGCGTGCGCGCCGAAGACTGCCCGTCCTCGGCCGAGCGCAAGAACACCTCGCCGTTCGACGGCGACGGGTGTCGCGTGCCGGCCCTCGACCAGAACCAGCTCGGCGAAGCGTGGGCCGACCTGGGCGCGGAGTTCGACGTCGGCGCCAGCGCCGACCGCATGAGCTTCACCCTGCGCAGCCTGGCCGATCCGGCGTTGCTGGCCAAGGCCGTGGCGCTGGCCGCGCGCGAGATCGGCGAACCCTCCTTCCCCGACGATGTGTGGCAGCGCGAACGCGAGCGCCTGTCGGCCGCCATCCGCGAGAGCAACACCAAGCCGGGCACCCTCGCCAGCCGCGCCTTCGGCCGCGACGTCTACGGCGGCCACCCCTATGGCGACGACGCGACCGAAGCCACGCTGGCGGCCATCTCCACCGCCGACATGCGCGCGCGCTACGCCCAGACCATTCTGCCGTGCCGGGCCAAGCTCACCGTGGTGGGCGCCGTCACCCGCGCGCAGGCCGACCGCATCGCGTCCGACCTGCTGGCACGCCTGCCCGCCTCGGTGTCGAATGCTTCCGGCGCCTGCCCCGCGCTGCCACCCGTGGCCGAGGTGCCGCCGCTGGCCAGGGCCGTCACCGAGCGCATTCCCTTCGACTCGGCCCAGGCCCACGTGCTGATCGGCCAGCCCGGCTATGCGCGCCGCAACCCCGACCACTTCGCACTCACGCTGGGCAACTACATCCTGGGCGGCGGCGGCTTCGTCTCGCGCCTCACGGACGAGGTGCGCGAGAAGCGCGGCCTGGCCTACAGCGTCTACAGCGGCTTCTCGCCGGGGTTGCACGCGGGCGCCTTCCGGGTCGGCTTCCAGACCCGGCCCGACCAGGCCGACGAGGCCGTGAAGGTGGCGCGGGACGTGCTCGCGAAGTTCGTCGCCGACGGGCCGACCGAGGCCGAACTCAAGGCCGCCAAGGACAACCTCATCGGCGGCTTCCCGCTGCTCATGGACAGCAACCGCAAGCTGCTGGGCAACGTGGCCAACATCGCCTGGAACGACCTGCCGCTGGACTACCTCGACACCTGGACGGCGAAGATGAATGCGGTGACGGTGTCCGACATCAAGGCCGCGTTCGCACGCACCCTGCAGCCCGAGAAGATGGTGACGGTGGTGGTGGGCGGTGCCGAACCGGCGGCCAAAAAATGACGGCCCATTCGGCGCTTCTTCAGCATAGGCAGGCTTTGGCGTCCGCGCGACGGGCGCAGCCGGCGGCCCGTCGGCGCCATGGTTCGCCCGGCCTCCGGCCGGGTCACTGCGCGATGCCGGCATCCGGCCCACGATGCCGGCCGGCACTGGCTGCGAGGCGGGTGGTGCGCGCGCTGGCTTAAGCTTGCCGCATGCCCCGTTCCTCCCCGCCTGCCGCCAAGAGCGCCCGTCCGCACGAGGTCCGCATCATCGGCGGCCAGTGGCGCCGCACCCGCCTGGCTGTCGCCGACAGGCCCGGCCTGCGCCCCACGCCCGATCGCGTGCGCGAGACCCTGTTCAATTGGCTCGCCAGCCTGGCCGGCGCCACGGGCGGCGAGCTGCCGGGCTGGCATTGCATCGACGTCTTCGCCGGCACCGGCGCGCTGGGCTTCGAGGCGGCCTCGCGCGGCGCCGCCGTGGCCCTGCTGTGCGAACAGGACCCGGCCCTGGTCGCCCAGATGAAGGCGACGCGCGAAAAGCTGCAGGCCGATGCCGTGCGTGTCGAGCGCGGCGATGGCGTGGCGCAGCTCGAGCGCGCCGGTGCCAGGCTCTGGCATGCGGTGTTCATCGATCCACCCTTCGACCAGGCCGCCCTGTACGAGCGCAGCCTGCGCGCCGTCGCCCGCGCGCTGCGGCCCGGCGGCGTGGTGTACCTGGAAGCCGCACGGGCCTGGAGCGACGAGGAACTGGCCCCCTTCGGCCTGTCGGTCTACCGGCACCTCAAGGCCGGCGTGGTGCATGCGCACCTGCTGCGCGGTGCAGGTGCTGCCTGAACGCCGCGGCGAAGCCCGCGCGGCGCGCCGTACATAATGCGCCCGACATCGAACCCGGTCCCCAGCAGGAGGAACCCATGACATCCAACGTGATCGCGGTCTATCCCGGCACTTTCGATCCCATGACGCTCGGTCACGAGGACGTGGTGCGGCGTGCGACGCAGTTGTTCTCCAAGGTGATCGTGGCAGTGGCCGCCGGCCACCACAAGAAGGCGCTGTTCACGCTGCAGGAGCGCATCGACATGGCCCGCGAGGTCGCCCGGCCCTATGGCGAGGCGGTGACCGTCGAGAGCTTCTCGGGCCTGCTGCGCGACTTCGTCGTCGCACGCGGCGGCAAGGCCATGGTGCGCGGTCTGCGTGCCGTGACCGACTTCGACTACGAGTTCCAGCTCGCCGGCATGAACCGTACGCTGATGCCCGAGGTCGAGACGGTATTCCTCACGCCCCAGGACAAGTACCAGTTCATCTCCAGCACCTTCGTGCGCGAGATCGCCGTGCTCGGCGGCGAGGTCGGCAAGTTCGTCTCGCCGCACGTCGAGCAGCGGCTCGCGGCCAAAGTGCGCAGCCTCGGGCGGGAGTGAGCTTGGCCGACCGCACGGCCGGCCCCGCGCCGCGCGTGCATGCGCTGGGCGACGCAGCGCTGCTGGTCGAGCTGCCGCCGCCCGCCACCCTCGCGGTCCAGCGCCGGGTCTGGGCGCTCGGCCAGGCCGCGCAGGCCTGGCCCGAGGTGGGCGAGGTGCTGCCGGGCATGAACAACCTCACGCTGCTGTTCGATCCCGAGCGGATCGATGCCGGCGAACTGGAACTGCGCGTGCTCACGCTCTGGCCCGAACTGGGCGAGGGCGCGACGGGCGACGCCCGCACGGTCGAGATCCCGGTTGCCTACGGCGGCGAGCACGGCCCCGATCTGCACGACGTGGCCCGCCACACGGGCCTGCCCGCCGACGAGGTGGTGCGCCGGCACGCCGCGGGCGATTACGTGGTGTACCTGCTGGGCTTCCTGCCCGGCTTCGCCTTCATGGGCGGCCTGGCGCCGGGACTGGCCACGCCGCGCCGCCGCGAGCCACGCACCGCGGTGCCGGCGCGTTCGGTCGGCATCGGCGGCGCGCAGACGGGCATCTACCCGCTGGTGTCGCCGGGCGGCTGGCAGCTCATCGGCCGCACGCCGCTGGCGTTGTTCGATCCGCAGGCGGCCGAGCCGACCTTGCTGCGTCCGGGTGACCGCGTGCGCTTCCTCGTGGAGAGCATCGCGCTGTGAGCGGCACGCTTCTCGTCCACAAGCCCGGCATGCTCGCCTCGGTCCAGGACCTGGGTCGCGAGGGCCTGCGCCAGCTCGGCATCTGCCCCGGCGGCGCGCTCGACACACTGGCGCTGCGCTTGGCCAACCGGCTGGTCGGCAACGTCGAAGGCGCAGCGGGGCTGGAGCTGACGATGGGCAACGCCGAACTGCGCTTCGACGCCGACACGCGCATCGCCTTCCTGGGCAGCGACTTCGACGCGCGCCTGGACGACCAGCCGCTGCACCCCGCCTGGAGCGTGCCCGTGCGCGCCGGCCAGCGGCTGCGCTTCGGCGGCGCCAACCGCGTGGCGGGCTCGGCCGGCCTGCGCACCTGGCTCGCGGTGGCCGGCGGCATCGACGTCGCGCCCATGATGGGCTCGCGCAGCACCGACCTGAAGGCCGGCTTCGGCGGCCTCGAGGGCCGGGCGCTCAGGAAGGGCGACCGGCTGCCCCTGGGCGCCTCGCCGCTGACCGACGGGCAGCGCACGCGCCGTGCGTTCGGCGTGCGCGGCCCCGACCGCTCGCGCGACGAGGGCGCCGATGCGGCCTGGGCGCCTGCCCCGGACGACGGTGCGACCGTGCTGCGTGTGATGGCCGGCCCCGAGGCGCACCAGTTCACCCATGCGTCGCGCACTACCATCCACGCCGCGGCCTGGCGCATCACGCCGCAGAGCAACCGCATGGGCAGCCGCCTCGACGGCCCGGCGCTGCAGCGCGAGGCGGCGGGCGACATGCTCTCGGCCGGCGTCGTGCCCGGCACCGTGCAGGTCCCGCCCTCGGGCCAGCCCATCATCCTCATGGGCGACGCGCAGACCACGGGCGGCTACCCCCGCATCGCCGTTGTCATCCGCGCCGACCTGTGGAAGCTCGCGCAGGCGCCCCTGGGCGGTCTGCTGCGCCTGGTCGAGGTCGATGCCACGGCCGCGTTGGCCGCCTGGCAGGCGCAGAAGCGCTATCTCGCGTCGGTCGACCAGGGGCTGGCGGCGATGGGGTGGCCGTCGCAGAATTGACCGCCTGAAAGCGGGCAGCCGAACGCAGAGGGCGCGAAGGATTCGCAGAGGTCGCAGAAAAGGCTGAAATTGTTCTTTTCAGCGGTCTTCTCTGCGCCCTTTGCGCAACCTCTGCGCCCTCTGCGTTCGGCTGTCCGTTCCCGTCTCCTCTCTGCACAAACCCTTCCATGCAAATCGACCTCAACGCCGACCTCGGCGAAGGCGCCGGCAACGACGAGGCGCTGCTTGCGCTCGTCAGCTCGGCCAACATTGCCTGCGGCTGGCACGCCGGCGACGCGAAGACCATGCGCCAATGCGTGCGCTGGGCCATCGACAACGGCGTGGCCATCGGCGCGCACCCCAGTTTTCCCGACCGGGAGAACTTCGGCCGCAGTGCCATGCACCTGCCGCCCGATGAAATCGTCGCCAACATGCTCTACCAGATCGGCGCCCTGGCCGCGATCGTCAAGGCCGAGGGCGGCACGCTGGCCCACGTGAAGCCGCACGGCATGCTCTACAACCAGGCCGTGAAGGAGCCCGAGCTGGCCGCGGCGCTGTGCGAGGCGGTGCGCAAGTTCGACCCCTCGCTCAAGTTTTTCGGCCTGGCCGGCAGCGGCATGATCGAGGCCGCCCGCCGCGCCGGCCTGACGCCGGTGGAAGAAGTCTTCGCCGACCGCGGCTACATGCCCGACGGCAGCCTTGTGCCGCGCAGCCAGCCCGGCGCGCTGATCGAGGACGAAGAGGCCTCGCTGGCGCAGACGCTTTCGCTGGTGCGCGAGCACCAGGTCACCGCCATCGACGGCAGCACGGTGGCGGTGAACGCCCAGAGCGTGTGCCTGCACGGCGACGGCGCCCACGCGCTGGCCTTCGCCAAGCGCATCCGCGAACGGCTGACGGCCGAGGGCATCGCGATCACGCCGCTGGCCTGAGACCCATGCCGCGCGTCCTGCTCACCGGCTTCGAGCCCTTCGATGGCGAGGCGGTCAACCCCTCGTGGGAGGCGGTGCGCGCGCTCGACGGCTGGCGCGTGGGCGAGGCGACGGTGCATGCGCGCCGCATCGCCTGCGTGTTCGGCCAGGCGCTGCGCGAACTCGATGCCGCCATCGACGAACTGCAGCCCACCCTCGTGATCGCCGTCGGCCAGGCGGGCGGGCGGGCCGAGATCACGCCAGAGCGCGTCGCCATCAACATCGACGACGGCCGCATCTGCGACAACGCCGGCTGCCAGCCCATCGACGAGCCGGTGGTGGCGGGCGCGCCGGCGGCTTACTTCTCGACCCTGCCCATCAAGGCCATCGTGCGCGACCTGCGCGCCGCGGGCCTGCCGGCCTCGGTGTCCAACAGCGCGGGCACCTTCGTGTGCAACCACCTGTTCTTCGGACTCATGCACCGGCTTGCGGCCCGCGGGGCAGGAGTGCGGGGCGGCTTCGTCCACATCCCCTTCCTGCCCGAGCAGGCGGCGCGCTGGCCGGGGCAGCCCAGCATGGCGCTGGCGGCGGTGATCGAGGCGCTGCGCATCGTGGTGGGCACCTCGCTCGCCGTGCACGAGGACCTGCGCGAGACCGGCGGCGCGCTCCACTGAGCCCGCGGCGCGCGCCGGACTGCGGTGTTCGCCGGGCGTCGCGTGCCGCTAGGCAATCGACGGCAGGAGCCGGCGCAGCCAGTCGCCCAGGAACGCGTTAACGGTGCCCGGCTTTTCCAGCGTCAGCATGTGGCCGCAGGCCGGGACCCAATGCAGCTCGGCGTGCGGCAGCAGAGCCGCGATCTCGCGCGAGGCGGCCGGCGGCGTCAGGCGGTCGCTGTCGCCGCACATCACCAGCACCGGACACTGCAGCCGGCCCAGGTGCGCGCGTGCGTCGGGGCGCTGCATCACGGCGCGGTTCTGCCGGATCAGCTGGGCCGCGCCGGCGTCGAGGATGATGTCCAGGTAGCGCCGCGTCAGTGCCCGGTCGGCCGCCTGCGCCGGGTGGAAGGCGAAGACGATGTTGGGCTCGATCACGTCGCGCACGTCGCCCTGCTCGAACAGCTCGATGGCCGAGGCGCGCAGCTCGTAGGTCTCGGGCGTTTCGGGCGCGGCATTCGTGCCCAGCAGCGCCAGCCCGGCGATGCGTTCCGGGGCCTGGCGCGCCGCCTCCATGGCCACCATGCCGCCCATCGAGGCGCCGCACAGCACCAGGGGGCCGGCCGTCTCGGCGAGCACGGCAGCCGCCATGGTCTCGATGCTGGCATGGCGCATGTGCGCATCGCTCACGAGCGGGTCGAGCGCGGGCGGAACGATGGGCAACTGGGCTTCCCACAGCCGGGCATCGCAGGCCAGGCCGGGGAGAAAGACGAGGCGGGGCATGGCTGCATTCTGTCATCCGGCGGCGCTGGCGTGACGCCGGCGTGGCGACCGAATCGCCCGGCCTTGCGCGGCGTCATCCATGCAGCGCGTGCGTGTGGACAATGGCGGGGTCCATGCCCACCGACCTGATCCTCATCCGCCACGGCGAGACCGACTGGAACCGCGAACTGCGGTTCCAGGGCCACATCGACGTCCCCCTCAACGACACCGGCCACGAGCAGGCGCGCCGCCTGGGCCTGCGCCTGGCGGGCGAGCGCGTGGCGCACATCGTGTGCAGCGACCTGCTGCGCACCCAGCAGACCACCGCGCCGGCCGCGCAGCAGCTCGGCCTGCCGGTGCAGACCACGGTGACGCTGCGCGAGCAGAACTTCGGCGTCGGCGAAGGGCTGCGTGGCGACGAGATCCAGGCGAAGCACCCGCGCGCTTGGGAAGACTGGCTGCTCTTCCAGGCCGACCGCGCGCTGCCCGGCGGCGAGAGCACGCGCGAGTTCCATGCGCGCGCCATCGCGGCGCTGGGCAGCATCGCGGCCCGGCATCCGGATGCGACGGTGCTGGTGGTCACGCACGGCGGCGTGCTCGACATGGTCTGGCGCACGGTGCACGGCCTGGGACTGGACGGCCCGCGGCAGAGCGACATTCCCAACGCGGGCATCAGCCGCGTGCGCTTGGCGGACCCGTCTCAGCCCGAAGCCATCGAGATCCTCGACTGGGCCGACACCGCGCACCTCGTGGGCCTGGGCCCGCAGCCGACCTACGACCAGACGCGGCACCTGAAGGACTGACACCGGCCCCCGATCAACAGCCGTGCGGACTGAGCCTGTCGAAGCCTTGCGCAGCGCTTAGAAGGCTGCAGCCCGAACGGTTCGCGTGGTTGAACGCCATCCGGCAGGAGCAACACCGCCGGCGTGCCGCAGGGCTGTATCAGCGCTGCAGCGCCTGCCCCGCGTCCTCGCACCAGAACTGCGCCGCGGCGTAGAAGCCGTCCCACACGCAGCCGTTGCAGCCGCGCCCGCAGCAGGTCGTCGGTTCGGGCGGCGGCGCACGCAGTGCCACGCCCTGTGCCGCGGCCCGCGCCTGCCAGGCGGCGAAGCAGGCGCGCGTGTGGTCCAGGTCGCCGGCGCGCGGTGACAGGGTGAGAGGCCGGCGGTGCTGCATGACTCGGCGCAGTGTAGAGGCCCCCCGAAGCGCTTGATCCACCGGCGCCGATCGGGTCAGGGCGCGTGCGACGGCTGGGCAGGATGCGGTTGCCGGCCTGGCTCAGTGCCGTGCATGGTGCCGTTCGTACAGCTCGAGCACGATGTCCTTCACACCGCTCACATGGGCGGCCACCGCGCGTGCGGCGGCCTCGGGGTCGCCCTGGCGCAGCGCGGCCACGATGGCCCGGTGGTCCTCGTTGGAGCTGCGGTTGAAGCCCGCTAGCGACAGCTGCATGAAGGACATGCGCTGGATGTGGCCCTGCAGCATCGCGAGGATCTGCTTGGACAGCGGCCGCTCGGCGGCGCGGTAGAGCAGGTCGTGGAAGCGCCCGTTCAGCTCGCTGAAGGCCCAGGCCGTGGGCGCGTCGTCCATCGCGGCCACCAGGCGCTCGGCCTCGTCGAGGTCGGCGGCCGTGAGCAGCGGCGCGGCGATGCGCATGAGGTGGGGCTCGACCATCGTGCGCAGCTCGAAGGCATCGCGCAGCTGCGCCAGCGTCAGCTCCTTGACCAGCGCGCCGCGGTTGAGCAGCAGCTCCACGAAACCGTGCGCCTCCAGCGTGCGCAGCGCCTCGCGCACGGGGATCTTGCTGACGTGGAACAACGCGGCCAGCTCGTCCTGGCGCAGCGCGCGGCCGGGCGCGAGCAGCCCGCGCACGATGGCCTCGTGCAGCACGCGCACGATGTCGTCGGTCGACAGGCGTCCGCCGGCCGCCGTGCGGCGCTCGCGCACCAGGCGCTGCAGCGGCGTCTCGCCGGGCGCGGTGGCGGCCTCAGCGGGATTCGGCGCGTCGGCTGTCGTGGCCTTCATGGATCTTCTCGCGCACGAAGGCGCAGATCTCGTTGAACAGCGGGTGCTCCTGCATCTGCGCGCGCCGCGGCCGCTCGAAGGGCACGCGGATGTCGGCCACGATGCGCGAGGGCCGCGCGTTCATCACCAGCACGCGGTCGGACAGGAACACCGCCTCCCGGATGCTGTGGGTGATGAACACGGCGGTCTTGTGCACCTGGTCCCAGAGCTGGGCCAGCATCAGGTTCATGTCGTCGCGCGTGATCGCGTCCAGCGCCGAGAAGGGCTCGTCCATCAGCAGCAGGCGCGGGTCGTTGACCAGGCCGCGGCATATGGCGACGCGCTGGCGCATCCCGCCCGACAGCTCGGCCGGCCGCTTGTCGCGGAAGTCCCAGAGCCCCGTGAGCCTGAGCAGCCGCTCGGCCTCGGGCCGGTGGTCGGCGAGCACGCGCTTCTGGGTGCGGATCGGGAAGAGCACGTTGTCCATCACGCTCTTCCAGGGCAGCAGCGTGGCGTCCTGGAACACGTAGCCGAAGTCGCGCCGCGGCCCGTCCACCGCGCGGCCGTCGACCGCGATGCGGCCGGCGGTCGGCAGCTCGAGGCCGCCGATCATCGACATCAGCGTGCTCTTGCCGCAGCCGCTCGGGCCGACCAGGCTGACGAAGTCGCCCTCGTCGATGTCGAAGTCGGCGCGCTCCACCGCGTGCACGTCGCCGTTGCGGGTGGCGTAGGTCTTGCCGACCTGCTGGACGGTGAGGTAGCTGCGTTCGCGTTCGGGCGCGGTGCTGTGCGGCAGCAGCCAGGCGGGTGCGGGGTTGTTCAGCGTCGGGTCCATGGTGCTCAGGCCCCGAAGGCGTGCCGGGTCCAGCGCTCCAGCAAGGCCACGATGCCGTAGAAGCCCAGGCCGAAGACGCACAGCACCGTGATGGCGGCCAGGATCAGCGAGGTGTCGGCCTGCGAGGACGCGAAGAGGATGAGGTAGCCCAGCCCCGCCTGCGAGGTGATGAACTCGCCGACGATCACCCCGATGATGGCGAAGGTGGTCGCGATCTTCATGCCGCTGAACACGTAGGGCAGCGCGTGCGGCAGGCGCACCGACACGAACACCTGCCAGCTCGAGGCCGTGAGCGCCCGGCACAGGCGCAACAGCGATCTGTCGACATGGTCCAGCCCGGCCAGGGCCGCGATCACCACCGGGAAGAAGCTGATGAAGACCGAGAAGGTCAGCCGCGACTGGAAGCCGATGCCCAGCCAGACGATGAACAGCGGCGCCAGCGCGATCTTGGGGATCAGCTGGAACAGCACCACGTTGGGATAGAGCATGCTGCGCATCAGCCCCGAGGCGCTCAGCAACGCTGCCAGCGCCACGCCCAGCAGCGAGGCGATCGCGAAGCCGGCCACGCTCTCCCACACGGTGGGCCAGGCATGCTGCATCAGCAGGGGAAAGGTCTCGACCAGGCGCTGCGCGATCGCGCTGGGCGTGGGCAGCAGCACCTCGCGGATGCCGAAGGCGCGCACCACGATCTCCCACAGCACCAGTGTGCCGACGGCGAACGCGAGCGGCAGGCCGATGCGCTGCAGTGGGCCGGCCCCGTTCATGGCGCGGGCAGGCCGTCGAGCAGGGCCACGATGTCGTCGGTGCCGGTGGTCCAGCCGAAGAATTTCTCGATGTTGAACACGCTGGCCTCGAAGATCGACGGCGGGCCGGCCTGCAGCGTCGCGTCGGCCACCATGACGGCGAAGAACTCGCGGTGGAAGGCGTCGCGCACGGCCGTCTCCACGCACACGTTGGTGTTCACGCCGACGAAGACCAGCGTGGTGATGCCGTGTGCGCGCAGCAGCATCTCGAGGTTGGTACCGGCAAAGGCGCTGTAGCGCGGCTTGTGCACCACGGGCTCGTGGGGCAGGGGCTGCATCGCATCGACGATGGCGTGGTCCCACGAGCCGCGGATCAGCAACTGGCTGCCAGGGTGCGCCCGCATGTACTTGAGCGGGTTGGACTTGTGCCACATCGGCGAGGTCGACGGGCCGGCTTCGGCGAGGCTCCCGCTCCAGCCGTTCTGCGCATGCACGACCATCAGGCCGGCCCGGCGTGCGGCCTGCAGCACGCGGGCGGCGCGGGCGATCACCGGTGGCGTGCCCGAGATGTCGAAGCCGGCGAGGTCGAGGTAGCCGCCCGGCGAGAGGTAGCCGTTCTGCATGTCGATCACCACCAGCGCGGTCTGCGCCCGCGTGGCCTGCAGCGGCTCCGGCCGGGCCGGGATCGCGAAGGACACCATCAGGCGCCGCTCACCATCCTGCTGTAGGGCGCGACGTTCTTGCGGATGGCGTCCCACTCGGCGTTGCCGAGCTTGATCTTGCCGACGAAGCGGTTGGTGGCGAGGTCTTCGGGCACCAGCGGCTTGGCATCGGCCTTCAGCGCGCCGGCGCGGGCGGCCAGCGAGATCATGCCGGCCAGCTTGGGGATGCTGCTGTAGCCCATGCCGTGCTCGATGGCCTCGGGCGCCACCATGGTGGCCTGCGCGAGGCCCTGCGACAGCCTGGCGTTTTCCTTGCCGCCCTTGGCCAGCGCGATCTCGGGCTGCGCCTTGTAGAGGATCTCGAGCGACTCGTCGGGCTTCTTGAGCGTGTAGACCACCGACTCCAGGATCCCGTCGACCATGGCCTGGCACAGGCCGGGGTCGGCGTTGATGGTCTCGGTGCGCGCGATGACCTGGGCCGCATAGAGCTCGATGCCGGACTTCGCCCAGGGGATGAAGCGCGTCTTCACGCCCAGCGAGTCGAGCACCGGGATGCTCGACGAACCGATGGCCGTGATCGCGTCGACCTGCTTGTCCATCAGCGCGCGCTCGATCAGGCGCGCGTCGAGCTGCTGGCGCGTGACCTTCGACAGGTCGATGCCCGTCTTCTCGGCGAAGGCCGTCCAGTAAGGCGATTCGGCCGAGGTGGCCACGGTGCCGACGCGCTTGCCCTCGAAGTCCTTGGGGCTGCGGATGGGCGAGTCGGCCAGCACCAGGTTGCCCATGAGCGAGTCGTAGCCGATGGTGGCCAGCGCCTGCAGCGGCAGGCCGCGCGCCATGTTGACCAGGGTGCCGCCGAAGAAGACCACGCCCAGGTCGAACTGCTTGTTGGCCACCGCCTGCGCGGCGGCCACCGAGCCGTTGCCGCGCGAGACGGTGAGGTCGATGCCACGCTTCTTGAAGTAGCCCAGTTCCTTGCCCACCATGGGCCAGTAGTTGGAGCCGTTGACCACCCAGGGCAGCGTGATGCTGATGGCGCGCGTCTGCGCGAAGGCGGGCAGGGCGAGGGCGCTGCCGGCGGCAGCGGCACCGGCCGCCTGCAGCAGTCGGCGGCGGGACAGGGCGGGCGGGGTGCGAGGGGACATGGCGGACTCCGGGAGGCCGTTCGGGTCCATCGCGGTGCAGCACGGCCGGGCGCGATGCACCAAAACGTATACGAAAGAAGATACGAAAAGTGCGAACAGCCCGGTTCACGCAGTTTGCGTGCCAAGCGGCGCGCCGCGGGTGCTCAGCCGCGCAGGCCCCAGCCGCCGTCCACCGCCTGCAGCAGGGGCGAATCGAACACGCCGACCAGGCGCGCCGCGCGCTCGGGCCCGAGTGTCCGCACCCAGCGGCGGCCCTGCCGCATCGCGACGCCGCAGGCCAGCACCTCGGCACCGAGCGACTCGATGAGCGTCCAGGGCGCCCCCAGCGTGCTGCCGCTGCTCACCGCGTCGTCGACCAGCACCACCCGTTTTCCTCGCACCAGCGGCAGCAGGTGGGGGTCGAGGTAGACCCGCTTGCCGGCCGTGGGCGTGGTGATCGACTGCACGGCGCCCGACAGCGCCTCGTCGTACCAGAACTTGCGCGAGTAGCCCATGGGCACGTAGCGGCTGTGGCCCAGGTGGCGCGCGACCACGGGCGCGAAGGTCAGGCCCAGCGTCGGGATGCCGATCACCACCTCGGGCTGCAGCGGCGCGAGGCACTCGGCCAGCATGCGGCCCAGGGTCTCGACGACCTCCAGCGAGGCCTGGTTGCAGATGAGCGACGCGACGGCGTGCGTCGGCTCGCTGTCCAGTGCGCGGATGGGCAGCACCAGCACGCGGCCGTCGGGCAGGCGCGCGGGGTAGCCGAACTGCCAGGGTCCGTCTGCGGGGGCGGCCGGATCGGCGTCGACGATGCGCTGCCAGTAGGCCGTGGTGGGCTCGGTGAAGGGGGCCGAAGGCGTCGGCGTGGGGGTCGTCATCCGAGGGTCTTGGAAAGGAGTGGCTGAAGCGCTCGCCGGGCCTGTGCGAGCAGCGTTGAATTCAACGGCGGATCAAGGCGCTGCCGGCAGCGTCGGCAGGCCCAGCCCCGCATACACCGTGCCGGCCAGCCGCCGCAGCCGCTTCGACTCGGGCTGTCCGTTGAGCTGCTGCTGCACGATGCCCTGGGCGCCCGTGAGCGCGGACCGCGTGCCGCTTTGCACCAGCGCATCGAGGTACACCTGCTCGAAGAGATCGCGCTGCGCATGGCTGCCGCCGATCTCGACCATGCGCGGCAGCGCCGTGCCCAGGCCGTCGATGGCAGCGGCGTGGTCGCCGCGCGCGTGCGCCAGCAGCCCGCGCGCGGCTGGCACGCACACGCGTTCCCAGGCATGGCGTGTGGCGGCCGGTGCGGTGGGGGCGTAGGCCTCGATGTGGCGCAGCAGCGTGTCGGCCTCGGGCCGGCCGGCGCGCGCCAGGCCGTAGAGGTACTGCAGGTCGAGGAAGGGCAGCACGTGGTCGGCGGTGCGGCCGGCCAGGTGCGTGGCCACGTCCTGCCAGCGCTCGCCCACCTCGATGCCCGCCAGCTCCAGCCGCGCCAGCAGCGACACGGCGCCGATCTGGTCCTGCGAGTAATCCTTGACGGCGCCCCAGCAATGGCGGTCGTACACCGCCAGCGCTTCGTCGTCGCGACCCAGGTCGATGAGGAAGAGCGCGAGGTGCCACCAGTTGTGCGTGAGCATGAAGGAGTTCAGCCCCGTCCAGGTTTCGCTCACGTCCTCCATGAAGGCCAGGCCCTCGGTGAGGCGGCCCTCGGTCAGCATCACGTGCGCCAAGGCGTGGTGGGCCCACGGCTCCTTGCGCTCCATCGCGATGGCGCGGCGCGCGCTGGCCTCGGCCTCGCGCATCAGGTGGCACTGCTCGTAGCCGAAGGCCAGCATGCCGTGCAGGTAGGGCACGTCGGCCGCATGCGGCGCGGCCGCGAGCGCCAGGCGCAGCATGCCGGGACAGTCGCCGAGGTTGAAGCAGTGGTACTGGCCGAGCTTGAGCGACACCAGGTCGCGCGGGAATTCCCGCGCCTGCTCTTCGTGCAGACGGATCGCCTCGCGGATGTCGCCCTCCACCCAGGCCGCCACCGCCGCGATGTAGCGGCGCTCGCGCGGCGTGGCGCGCGCGGCCCCGGCCTGGGCCCGCGCGATGAACGGACGGGCGTTGGCCACCGCGTCGGCCGACTCGGCGAACATCTGCAGCGTCGCGCAGTAGGCCTGCACCAGCGGGTCGGCGTCCTCATGCGGCGTGAGCGCCAGGTTGGCGGCGCGCGCCTCGCAGGCGATGAAGCCGCCCACGAAGTCGTCGACCAGGCGCCGGCTGGTGCTGTCGGTCAGGGTGAGCGGGTTGCCGAGCGGGTCGGTGGCGGGGCTGGGTTGCGGCATGCGGCCATTCTGCCGCGCAGTGCCGCGCCCGCGCGTCCCGGCTTCAGACGCCCGCTGCCTGGTGGCGGTACTCCTGCGTCCGCCCGCCGTAGCCGTAGGCCGCGGCACGGGCATCGATCACGTGCACGTAGCTCACCTCGTGCAGGTCGGGCCGCAAGCGCGCGAAGGCGGCGTGCACCTCGGCCAGGTAGCGCGCCTTCTCGGCCTTGGTGTTCGTCTCGTCGGTGATGCTGATGTCGAGGTGGAAGGCGCTGCGCTGCTGCTCGGCCAGCGAACGGCCGCCGATGAACCACAGCGCGGCCGGGATGAATTGAACGGTGGTGGCGATGACCTCGGGCTTCTTGCCGAGCACGCGCTGCGTGAGCTCTCCGACGGTGGCAACCGCTTCGCGGGCCAGGGCGGCATCGGGTTCGCCGGACAGGTGGATGACGATATGGGGCATGGCGGATCTCCTTGGGGATGGAATGACGATGGGGTCATTCTGGGCACCGGACAGCCATCGGTAAAACGGGAATCGATAATGGAATCCATCGAAATTGCCGATGGATGAGCGATGCAGGGATTCGACCTCGAACAGTTGCGCACCCTGGTCGCGGTGGTCGATGCGGGCAGCGTCACCGGCGGCGCGCCGCGCGTGTTCCTCTCGCAGTCGGCCGCGAGCGAGCAGCTGCGCAAGCTCGAGGAGCGCGCCGGCCAGGTGCTGCTCCACCGCGGCAAGGCCGGCGTGTCGCCGACGCCCGCGGGCGATCGCCTGCTGGCCCATGCCCGCCGGCTTCTCGCGCTGAGCGACGAGGCCTGGCGCGACCTGCATGGCGTGGCGCTGCAGGGCGAGCTGCGCCTGGGGATCACCGACTACTACCGGCCGGCGGACCTGGCGCGGATGCTGGCGCGGCTCGGCGCACAGTACCCGCGGGTGCGGCTGCACGTCACGGTGCGCAAGAGTGGCGAGGTCGAGGCCGCCTACGCGCAGGGCGACCACGACGTCGGCGTGTCGATGCGCATCGTGGGGGAGGGCGCACCGATGCGAGCGCCCGGGGCCTTGCTGCGGCAGGAGGCCCTGCGATGGATGGCGGCCCCCGGCGTGCGGCCGACGCGCGGCGAGCCGCTGCGCCTGCTGGCGTTGCCCGACAGCTGCGCATTGCACCAGTTCACCGTCGGTCTGCTGCGCCGGCGCAAGGTGCCGCACAGCGTCGTGCACGTGGCCTCGGGCGTGGCCGGGCTGCAGTCGGCGCTGGCGGCGGGGCTCGGCATCGCCTGCCTCAACGAGTCGGCGCTGGGGCCCGGCGCGGCGCCGCTGGCCCTGCCGCACGGGCTGCCGGCGCTGCCCCGGGTCGCGTTCCACGTGCTGCCGCCGCGCCAGGGCGAGGATGCCTTCATCGGCCGCGTGCGCGGCGAACTGGCGACACTGCTGGCGGCCTGACGGGCAGCGGCTCCTGGCGCATGCGCGGCATGGTCCTGAGCCTGTGGGAGGGTCGAAGCGCCGCGCAGGGCGTCGAAAGGCTCAGCCTGAATGGGTGTCTTTGGATCGCGACCCTGTGTCAGTCCGCTGGCGGCTGCGGCCACGGCCGTTGTTCGCCTCGGATCTGCTCGAAGGCGCGCGCGACCTTCAGCACGCCCAGGTCGTCGAAGCGCTGGCCGGCGATCTGCAGCCCGATGGGCAGGCCACCTGCCGAGTAGCCGCAGTTGACCGAGGCCGCGGGCTGCTCCGACATGTTGAAGGGCACGGTGAAGCCGATGTGTTCGAGCGGGCGCAGCGGGTCGTTGGTGGGCGAGGCGTCCGCGGCCGGCGCGGGCAGGTTGGGCGACACGGGCGAGATCACGTAGTCGAAGTGCGCGCAGGCAGCCACCGTCGCCACGCGGGTGACGTGGAACTGGCTCGCGGCACGGAACATGTGCTCGCCGGAGAAGCCGGCCGCGCTCTCGGCCCAGGCACGGATGTAGGGCAGCACCTTGTCGCGCTGGTCGGGCCGCAGGGCCTTCATGTCGACGAAGGAGCGCATGCGCCAGAAATGGTCCATGCCGTCGAGCATGGCCTGCGACATGAAGGGCTGCATCGGTTGCACGCTGGCGCCGGCGCGCTCGAAGAGGATGGCGGCATGCCGCACGGCGGCGGAGATCTCGGGGTCGACGGCCAGGCCGCAGCCGGCGTCGAGCAGCAGGCCGATGCGCAGGCCGCGCAGGTGGTCGGGCCCGACGGCGTGTTGCGACCAGGAAATGTCCTGCGCGGGCAGGCCCATGCTGTCGCGTGCATCGGGCTGGGCGAGGGCCTGCATCATCAGCGCGGCGTCGGCCACGCTGCGCGTCATGGGGCCGGCGACGCGGCCGGTGTAGCTGTTGTCCAGCGGGATGAGGCCCAGGCTGGGCTTGAGGGTGAAGATGCCGCACCACGAGGCCGGCAGCCGCAGCGAGCCGCCGATGTCGGTGCCCACGTGCAGCGGCCCGTAGCCCGCCGCCGCGGCGGCACCGGCGCCTGCGCTCGATCCGCCGGGCGTGCGGGCCAGGTCCCACGGGTTGCGCGAAAGGCGGTGGAAGCTCGACAGGCCGGAGGAGAGCATGCCGAAGTCGGGCATGGTGGTCTTGCTCACGAGCACCATGCCCGCTTCCCTGAGCCGGGCTGCGGCGGGTGCGTCGGCAGCGGCCGGGCGCAGGTCGACCGCGGCCGTGCCGGCGGGCATCGGGTCGCCCGCGGTGGTGATGTTCTCCTTCAGCGTGCCGGGCACGCCGTCGAGCGGGCCCAGTGCTTCGCCGCGCTGCCAGCGGGCCTCGCTGGCGCGGGCCTGCGCCAGCGCCGCTTCCGGGCGATACAGGTAGGTGGCCTGCAGCGCCGGCTCCCAGCGCTCGATGTGGTCGATCACCGCCCGGGTGGCGTCGACGGGGGACAGGGTGCCGGCGCGGTAGGCGTCGGACAGGTCGGCCGCGCTCCAGTCGTGGAGTGGGCGTGCGGTGTCAGCGGTCATGGGGTGTGAAGAAAAAAAGCCGTGTCCCGCGGCGGCGGAACACGGCGTGGGCCGGGGGTCAGTTCGTCCGGAGGCTCAGGACCACGACAGCGCGGCCAGCTCGTTGGCCGAGATCGGCATGGCCGTCCACAAGCCCTTGACGGTCTTCTTCGCGATGATCGGGAAGGTCGGCTGGAACAGGAAGCCGTTGGCCGCATCCTCGGCCAGCAGGCGCTGCGCGTCGCCCAGCAGCTTGTTGCGCTCCGTCGCGTTGCCGGTGGTCTTGATCTTGTCGTAGAGCGCCTGGAAGGCCTTGTTGTTGTAGCCCCAGTAGTAATCGGGCTTGGCGTAGTTGCCCAGGTCGAAGGGCTCCACGTGCGAGACGATGGTGAGGTCGTAGTTGAAGCCGCCGCCATAGGTGCCGCTGAGCCACTGCGCCCATTCGACGTTCTGGATCTTGACGTTGATGCCGATCTTGGCGAGCTGGGCCACGATCACTTCGCCGCCCTGGCGTGCGTAGGGAGGCGGGGGCAGGGTCATGGTCAGTTCGAGCGGCGTCTTCACGCCCGCTTCGGCCAGCAGCTTCTTGGCCTTCTCGATGTCGAAGGGGTTCACGCCCGTGGTGTCGACGTAGCCGGGCGCGCCGGGCACGTAGTGGCTGCCGATGGGCGTGCCGAAGCCGTCGGCGGCGCCTTCGATCACGGCCTTGCGGTCGATGCCGGCCAGGATGGCGCGGCGCACCCGCACGTCGTCCAGCGGCTTCTTGCGCTCGTTGATCGCGAGGATGGTCTTGGCGCGCGAACCGCCCAGGATGACCTGGAACTGCGGGTTCGCCTTGAACTGCGGCACCACGCGGGTGGCGATGCGCGGGAAGGCGTCGACGTCGCCGGCCAGCAGCGACGCGGCCTGGGCCGCCGGGTCCGAGATGAAGCGGAAGCTGACCTTCTGCAGCTTGGGCTTCTGCACGCCCTTGTAGCCCGGCCAGCGGCTGACCACCAGCGACGAACCCTTGGCCCAGCTGTCGAGCTTGTAGGGGCCGGTGCCCACGGGCTGCGTGGCGTTGGTGCCGGCGCTCTTGGGCTCGACGATCACGGCCGTGGCCTGGCCCAGGATGAAGGGCAGGTCGGGGTCGATCTCCTTGTTGATCACGACCACCGTGTGCGCGTCCACCGCCTGTACCGAGAAGTTGGCGAAGGTGCGCTTGTCCTTGTTGGTGCTCTTGTCGCCGCCCGCGCGCTCGAAGCTGAACTTCACCGCTTCGGCGTTGAAGGGCTCGCCGTTCTGGAAGGTGATGCCCTGGCGCAGCTTGAAGGTGTAGGTCTTCAGGTCGGGCGAGATCTCCCAGCTTTCGGCCAGCAGCGGCGCGACGCTGCCGTCGGCGTTGATCTTGGTGAGCGTCTCCATGATGTTGTAGAGCACGATCTCGCCGATGGCCGAGGCGGCATTGGCCGTCGGGTCCAGGCCCGGCGGTTCGAGCGTCATGCCCAGCACCATGGAATCCTTCCTTCCCTGCGCCAGGCTGGCCAGCGGCGTGGCGAGCGCCGCCGTGGCGCTGCCGGTGAGAAGAAGGGTGCGGCGGTTCAACATAGCGAATGATCTCCGGAGGGATGAAGCGTGGGCGCCGGGCAACCAACCAGGCCGCCGGCGAGGCACGCCGAAGGCGGCCATGCAGCAGGAACGATGCCATGCCGCCGCGCATTCTCTCGCAGCGAAGGCGCACCGTGCTGGGCGCCAGGGGCCCGTTCCCTCGGGACGTTCCCCAAGGCGGGGCGCAGGCGCGCTGTTCAGCCCCAGGACAGGGCCGACAGGTCGTTGGCGAAGATGGGCTGGTCCTTCCACAGCCCACGCAGGCCGCGCGCGGCCACGGTGATGAACTGCGGCTGGTAGAGGAAGCCGTTGGCGGCGTCCTCGGCCAGCAGGCGCTGGGCCTCGCCCAGCGCGCGCAGGCGGTCGGCCTCGCGCGGGCTGCTGCGGCTCTTCTCGAACACCTCGTTGAACTTCGCCGAACGGTAGCCCCAGTAGTAGTCGAGCTTGGTGTAGTTCACCAGGTCGAAGGGCTCGACGTGCAGGATCAGCGTCAGGTCGTAGTTGTGGGCGCCGCCATAGGTGTTGCCGATCCACTGCGCCCATTCGACGTTCTGCAGCCTGGCGTTGACGCCGACCTTGGCGAGTTGCGCGGCGATGAGCTCGCCGCCCTGGCGTGCGTAGGGCGGCGGCGGGAGGATGAAGTTCAGCTCCAGCGGCGTCTTCACCCCGGCCTCGGCGAGCAGCCGCTTGGCTTTCTCGGGGTCGTAGGAGTTGATGCCCAGCGTGTCGACATAGCCCGGCGCACCCGGCACATAGTGACTGCCGATGGGCACGCCGCGCCCGTCCACCGCGGCCTCGATCACCGCCTTGCGGTCGATGGCCGCGAGCAGGGCGCGGCGCACGCGCACGTCGTCCAGCGGCTTGCGGCGCTGGTTGATGGCCAGGATGGTCTTGCCGCGCGAAGCGTTGAAGAGCACCTGGAAGCGCCTGTCGTTCTGGAACTGCGGCAGGCTGCGCGAGACCGAGGCATGCGGGAACAGGTCCACGTCCCCGGCCAGCAGCGCGGCCACTTGCGCGGCCGGCTCCGAGATGAAGCGGAAGCTCACGCGGCGGATGGCGATCGTGTCGGCCTGGCGCCAGTCGTCCCGCTTCGCCAGGACGATGGTGTTGCCCTTGTTCCAGGCTTCCAGCCGGTACGGGCCGGTGCCCACGGGTTGCGTGGCGTTGGTGTCGGCGCTTCGGGGCTCGACGATGATGGCGGAAGCCTGGCCGAGCAGGAAGAGCAGGTCGGGCTCGATGTCCTGGCTGATGAGCACGACCGTGTGATCGTCGACCACCTGGGTCTTGAGGTTGGTGAAGGTGCGCCGGTCCTTGTTGGTGCTGCCGGCGGCAGCGGCGCGGTCGAAGCTGAACTTCACGGCCTGCGCATCGAAGGGCGCGCCGTTGCTGAACTTCACGCCCTTGCGCAGGCGGAAGCTGGTGGTTTTCAGGTCGGGCGAGACCTCCCAGCTCTCGGCGAGCAGCGGCTTGACGCTGCCGTCGGACTGGATCTTGGTGAGCGTCTCGAACACGTTGTAGAGCACCACCTCCGAAATCTCGGCGCCGGCCTTGGCGGTCGGGTCCAGGCCGGTCGGCTCCAGCGTGAGTGCGAGCACCAGGCTGTCCTTGCGGCGGGTCTGCGCGGTGGCCGGCAGGCCCAACGAGACGGTGGCGGCGCTGGCCGCGGTGGCGATGAAGGTGCGTCGTTGCAGCACGTCGGTCCTTGCGTGGTCGATGGGGCGGACACCGCCTGACCCGGGGCTTGCCCCCGCGGCCGCGGGCCGCCCGCATCTTGCGCGAAGGGCCGCCCGCGCCGCAACCTCGTGCTTATGACGGAAACATCCGAAGCCGCCGCGCCACGCCGTCTCAGGCGTGCAGCACGCCCCCGGCCGGCGTGTGCTGCACGGCCTCGAGCAGCGCGCGCGTGTAGGGGTGCTCGGCCATGCGGAACAGGCGCTCGGGCGCGCCGCGCTCGACGATCTGCCCCTTGAGCACCACGCACACGTCGTCGCACAGGTGGTTGACCACCGCGAGGTCGTGGCTGATGAGCAGATAGCTGATGCCGAACTGCTGCTGCAGGTCCTGCATGAGGTTGAGCACCTGCGCCTGCACCGACACGTCCAGCGCACTCACCGGCTCGTCGGCCACGATGAGCTTGGGCCGCGTGATGAGCGCGCGCGCGATGGCGATGCGCTGGCGCTGGCCGCCCGAGAACTCGTGCGGGTACTTGTCGAGGTCGGTGGTGCGCAGGCCCACGGCGGCCAGCGACTCGGCGGCGCGCTCGCGCTGCTGCGCCCGCGTGGCCGCTTCGGCGGTGCCGGCCAGGGCCTCCAGCGGTTCGGCGACGATGCGCGCCACCGTCTGGCGCGGGTCGAGCGAGCCGTAGGGGTCCTGGAACACCATCTGGAAGTCGCGGCGCGCCACGCGCAGTTCGCGGCGGGGCAGCGCATTGATGTCGCGGCCCAGCATCCGGATGCTGCCGCTGGTGGGCGTGTCCAGCGCCATCACCAGGCGGGCGATGGTCGACTTGCCCGAACCGGACTCGCCGACGATGCCCAGGCTGCGGCCGGCCTCGACCGCGAAGCTGACACCGTTGAGGGCCTTGACCAGCGGCTGCGGGCCGAAGAGCGTCTCGCGCGGCAACTCGTAATGGCGGACCAGGTCGGTGACCTCCAGCAGGGGCGGACCGCTCGAATCCGGCGTGCCTGCATGGCCCGCCCGGCCTGCGTGGGAAGCGACGGAGGTGATGGCCGCCGCGCTCATGCCGCCACCTCCTGCGCCGCGGCTGCGGCAGCCACGGCGTCGAGCCGGATGCAGCGCACCTGATGGCCGTGCGCCAGCGGCGTGGGCGGGGGCGGCGTGGTGTGGCACGCGTCGATGGTGAAGCGGCACCGGCCTGCAAAGGGGCATCCGGGAGGCAGGTCGACCAGCTCGGGCACGCTGCCGCGGATGGTGGCCAGGCGGCCGCCGCGCGGCGCGCCCAGCACCGGCCGGGCGGCGAAGAGGCCCTGGGTATAGGGATGCGCGCGTTCGGCGAACACGGCGCCGGTGGGGCCGCTCTCGACCACGCTGCCGCCGTACATCACGAGCATGCGCGACACGTTGTTGGCGATCACGCCGAGGTCGTGCGAGATCAGGATCATCGCCATGCCGCGCTCTTCCACCAGGCCGCGGATCAGGTCGAGGATCTGCTTCTGGATGGTGACGTCGAGCGCGGTGGTGGGCTCGTCGGCGATCAGCAGGTCGGGGCCGCAGGCCAGGGCCATCGCGATGCCGATGCGCTGGCGTTGCCCGCCCGAGAACTGGTGCGGATAGGCATCGAGCTTGGCGGCCGCATCCGGAATGCCCACGCGCTCCAGCAGCGCCAGCACCTCCTTGCGCGCGTCGGCCGCCGAGACCCCGCGGTGCAGCCGCAGCGGCTCGCCCACCTGGCGCGCGATCGTGTGGACCGGGTTCAGCGCCGTCATCGGCTCCTGGAAGATCATGCCAATGCGGTTGCCGCGCACCTGGCACAGCGCCTTGTCGGGCAGGCCCACGAGTTCCTGCCCGTCGAAACGGATGCTGCCCGTGACCTTCGCATTCGAAGGCAGCAGGCCCATGAGCGACATGACGGTGATGGACTTGCCGCAACCGGATTCGCCCACGATGCCCAGCGTCTCGCCGCGCTCGAGCGAGAAGCTGATGCCGCGCACCGCTTCGGCGGGGCCGCGCTGCGTCTGCAGGCCGATGTGGAGGTCGTTGACTTCGAGGAGGGGCATGGGATCGGGATCGGATTACCGGACGCAGAGGACGCGAAGGTTTCGCAGAAAACGCAAAAAGGCCAGAAAGAAATTCTTCATGGAAGTTCTTCTGCGTCCTCTGCGGAACTTCTGCGTCCTCTGCGTCCGGAAGTCCGTATTCGTGTTCATCAGCGCGCCCTCGCCAGCTTCGGGTCGAGCAGGTCGCGCAGGCCGTCGCCGAGCAGGTTCAGGCCGAGCACGGCGAAGGCGATGGCCAGTCCGGGCCAGACGGCGAGCAACGGTTGCTGGAACATCAGCGTCTGCGCCTCGCTCAGCATGCGGCCCCACGAGGGCTGCGGTGGCTGCGTGCCCAGGCCGAGGTACGACAGCGCGGCCTCGGCCAGGATGGCGATGGCGAAACGGATCGTGATCTGCACGATCAGCACCGCCGAGATGTTGGGCAGCACGTGCTGCATGGTGATGGCGAAAGGCCCCTTGCCGCAGGCGCGCGCGGCGGCGATGTACTCGCGCGACCAGATGGCGTTGGCCGAGGCACGCGTGATGCGCGCGAAGGTCGGGATGTTGTAGATGCCGATGGCGATGATCGCGTTGACGATGCCGGCGCCGAACACGGCCGTGAGCATGATGGCCGAGAGGATGGCGGGGAAGGCCAGCGAGAAGTCCGTCAGCCTCATGATGGCCTCCTCGACCCAGCCGCGCCGGGCCGCGGCCAGCAGGCCCAGCGCGGTGCCGACCACGAGGCCGATGCCCACCGCGATCACCCCCACCAGGATCGACGCCCGTGCGCCCACCAGCAGCAGCGAGGCCACGTCGCGCCCGAAGGCGTCGGTGCCCAGCCAGTGCCGCGCCGAAGGCGACTGCATCTTGGCCGCCATGTCCATTTCGTAGGGCGACCAGGGCGTCCACACGTACGACACGGCAGCGGCCGCGACGAGCAGCAGCGTCAGCACGCCGCCGATGACGAAGCTGCGGTGGCGAAGCGCGCGTTGCCAGAAGCCGGGGGCGTTGCGCGCGGCAGCGGCGGTGGGAAGGGCAATGGTGTTCATGAGGTGGGAAAGCGGGCAGCCGAACGCAGAGGGCGCAGAGGTTTCGCAGAGGGCGCAGAAGGGCAACCTGAAAAAAGCTTTTGGCTGTCTTTTCTGCGTCCTCTGCGTGATCTTTGCGCCCTCTGCGTTCGGCTGTCCGAGCCCGTATTCATACGTCGCTCGCCTTGATGCGCGGGTCGATCACCGCATACAGCACGTCGACCACGAAATTCACGATGACGACGAAGGCGGCCAGCAGCATCACGCAGTTGCGCACCACGATCAGGTCGCGGTTGCTGATGGCCTGGAAGATCAGCCGGCCCAGGCCGGGGAGGTAGAACACGTTCTCGACCACGATGGTGCCGGCCAGCAATTCGGAGAACTGCATGCCCATCACGGTCACCACCGGGATCAGGGCGTTGCGCAGCACGTGGCGCCACAGCACCGCGCGCTGGCCCACGCCCTTGGCGCGCGCGGTGCGCACGAAATCCTCGCGCATCACCTCCAGCACGGCGGAACGCGTGATGCGTGCCAGGATGGCGGCCTGCACCACCGCCAGCGACAGGGCCGGCAGCAGCAGCGACTTGATGCCCGCGCCGAAGCCTTCGCCCCAACCATCGAAGCCGCCGGCCGAGAACCACTGCAGCTTCACCGAGAACAGCAGGATGAGCAGGATCGCGAACCAGAAATTGGGAATGGCCACGCCGACCTGGGCCAGGCCCATCAGGCCCACGTCGCCCAGCTTGTTGTGGCGGGCCGCGGCCGTCACCCCGACGAGCAGCGCGATCACCGTGGTGAAGGCCATCGCCATGAAGGCCAGCGGGATGGTCAACTGCAGGCGCTCGACGATCAGGTCGAGCACGGGCGAGCCATAGGTGTAGCTGTCGCCGAGGTCGCCGGTGAGCAGGCCGCCGATCCATTGCCAGTAGCGCGTCCAGGCCGGCTGGTCGAGCCCCAGCTTGGCGGCCAGGGCGGCGACCGCGCTGGGGTCGGCATCCGGGCCCATGAGCATCTGCGCGGCGTTGCCGGGCAGGATCTCGAGCACGAGGAAGACGATGACCGAGGCGCCGATCAGGGTGCCGATGAGGGTCGCGAGGCGCTTGAGGAGGAACAGGCTCATGGTGGGGCGTGGCGCGCAGCGTGCGCCTGGGTCGGCGCGGCCGGAGGCGACGCAATGTACGCGGCGGGTCGCAGGGGCGGCCGCAGCATAACCGCATCCACGCAATGAACGTGCCCGTCAGCCGCCGGGCGTGCACCGGCCCTGCCGTGGGCAGGGCCTCGGCGGCGGGCGCCCCCGGTCGATGCCGGCCGCGACCGATAATCGGCGCCATGGCCCTCATGATCACCGACGAATGCATCAACTGCGACGTCTGCGAGCCGGAGTGCCCCAACGACGCGATCTCGATGGGTGAGGCGATCTACGAGATCGATCCGTGCAAGTGCACGGAGTGCGTGGGGCATTTCGACGAACCGCAGTGCGTGCAGATCTGCCCGGTCGCGTGCATCCCGGTCCACCCCGGCTTCGTGGAGTCGCGCGAGACGCTGTTCCAGAAGTACGAGCGGCTGACGGCCGTGAAGCTGGCACCGCCGGCGGCCTGACGGGCCACGCGGCGCCGGCCGCGATCAGCTCTTCTTCGGGTTCTTCTTCTTGCGCCCGTCGCCCGCGGGCGGCGGTGCCGACGGATCACGCGCGGTGAAGGCGTCGGTCTCGCCCTTCGCGTGCCTCTTGGGCCTGTGCGTCTTGGGCGGCTTGGCCACCGTTTCGCGTCGTGGGGGCTTCGCTGCGGGAGCGGGCGGTGGCGCGATGATGGCGGGCCGTTGATGTGCGGCCTCGTGCTCCAGCGCGCGTCGTTCGCGCGCCATGGCGTCGGCCTGCTGCTGGGCGTCGCGAGTGCGCTGGTCCTGGGCCTGGCGGTCGGCGCTGCTGCGGGCATCGTCCACCGCGACGGGGCGGCCGCCGGCGCAGGGCTGGTCGCTGTAGCTGCTGCCGCAGCGCCAGGCCTGGTTCCCGGGTGCGTTCGGGCCCGCAGCGCCCGCGGATGGGGCGCAGGCTGCCATCAGAAGCAAAGCCATCGTGTGAGCGGCGCGGTGTTGTGTGCGCATCGTCTCGTCCTCCCTGTGGTAACTCGGCGCTAACCCGGCGCCGCGGCGGGCGCCCCGCCGTCGCCCGGCTCGCGCCGGGGCGGTTTGGGCCGTGGCGGCTTGCTGGTGTGGATCAGCAGGGTCGCCTTGTCCATCTCGCCGGCCACCAGGGCCGGCACGGCATGCAGGGTGCGCACGATCGTGTCGTCGATCGCATCGCGCTGCTCGCGCAGAGGCTTCTTCAGCACCCAGTGGATGACCTCGCTTTTCACGCCGGGGTGGCCGATGCCGATGCGCAGCCGCCAGTAGTCGCCCGTGCCCAACTGCGCATGGATGTCGCGCAGGCCGTTGTGGCCGGCATGGCTGCCGCCGAACTTGAGCTTGGCCTGGCCGGGCACGATGTCGAGCTCGTCGTGCACCACGAGGATCTCCTGCGGTGCGATCTTGAAGAAGCGGGCAAGTGCGCCGACCGATTTGCCGGACAGGTTCATGAAGGTCTGCGGCTCGAGCAGCCAGACGTTCTCGCCATGGACGCAGGTGCGCGCCACGAGGCCGTGGTAGCTGCGCTCGGGCTGCAGATGGAGCTTCCAGTCGCGCGCCAGGGCGTCGATCCACCAGAAGCCTGCGTTGTGGCGCGTGGCCTCGTACTCCGGGCCCGGGTTGCCGAGGCCGACGAACAGCTTGATCATGGGGTGGATTATCCGGGTGGGTTTTTGCGACGCCCGAAAAGCAGACGGCCCGCCGAAGCGGGCCGTCGAATAGCGCACGCGGGTGGCGATTACTTCTTCTTGCCACCCTTGGCCGGTGCGGGCGCGGGTGCTGCTGCAGCAGCGCCTTCGGCCGGCGCTTCGGCTTCTTCCTCGGCGGCCGGCGCCGTGGCGGATGCCAGGACGGGGTTGACCTTGCCGTGGCTGACCCAGCGCACGCCGCGCGGCAGCTTGATGTCCTTGAGCGTGACGGTGCCGTTCTTCTTCAGGCCGGACAGGTCGACTTCGATGAACTCGGGCAGTTCCGAGGGCAGGCAGTTCACTTCCAGTTCGGTCGTGACGTGGTTGACGAGGTTGTGCTCGAGCTTGACGGCGTCGGACTCTTCCTCACCCTTGAAGTGCAGCGGCACCTTCATGGTCATGCGGGTGCGGGCGTCGACGCGCTGGAAGTCGATGTGCTGCACCAGCTGCTTGAAGGGGTGGTATTGCACATCGCGCAGCAGGACCTTGCTCACGCTGCTGCCCAGTTCCATCTCGAGGATGGAGGAGTGGAAGGCTTCCTTCTTGAGGGCGTGCCACAGGGCGTTGTGATCGAGTTCGATCAGTTGGGGCTGGCCATCACCACCGTAGACGATGCCGGGCGTCTTGCCGGCATTGCGCAGACGGCGGCTCGCACCCGTACCCTGCTTGGCGCGCTCGAAAGCGACGAATTTCATAACGATTCTCCAGATGGAACCGGCCGCGACCAGCCTGGCTCCGTTTCAAAAAGCCCCGGAGGGGGCACGAAGAAGGCGCGGCGCGGGCCGCTCCTTCAGAAGTCCGACGAACGCGAAGCGCTCCTCAGAACAAATTTTCCTGGTCCGAAAACAGGCTCATCACCGACTCGCCCTTGGCAATGCGCTGGATCGTCTCGGCGAACAGCGGCGCCACGGACAGCTGGCGGATCTTGCTGCAGCCCAGCGCGGCATCGGACAGCGGGATGGTGTTGGTCACGCAGACTTCGTCGAGCGCGGTGCCCTGGGCGATGCGCTCCATGGCAGGGCCCGAGAACACCGGGTGCGTGCAGTAGGCGTAGACGCTCTTGGCGCCGCGCTCCTTGAGCACCTCGGCCGCCTTCACCAGCGTGCCGGCGGTGTCGATCATGTCGTCCATGATCACGCAGTTGCGGCCTTCGATCTCGCCGATGACGTTCATCACCTCGCTCACGTTCGCCTTGGGGCGGCGCTTGTCGATGATGGCGAGGTCGCAGTTGAGCTGCTTGGCCAGTGCGCGCGCGCGGACCACGCCGCCCACGTCGGGCGAGACTACGATCAGGTCCTCGTAGTTCTTGGCGCGCAGGTCGCCCAGCAGCACGGGCGAGGCGTAGATGTTGTCGACCGGGATGTCGAAGAAGCCCTGGATCTGGTCGGCGTGCAGGTCCATCGTGAGCACACGGTCGACGCCGACGGTCTGCAGCAGGTTGGCCACGACCTTGGCCGAGATCGGCACACGGCTGGAGCGCGGGCGGCGGTCCTGGCGGGCGTAGCCGAAGTAGGGGATGACGGCGCTGATCCGCTCGGCCGAGGCGCGCTTGAGCGCGTCGACCATGATCAGCAGTTCCATCAGGTTCTCGTTCGTGGGCGCGCAGGTCGACTGGACGACGAACACGTCGCGGGCACGCACGTTCTGGTTGATCTCGACGGTGACTTCGCCGTCGGAGAAGCGGCCGACGCGGGCGGCGCCCAGCGTCGTGCCCAGGTGCTGCGCCATCTCGGCCGCGAGACCGGGATTGGCGTTGCCGGTGAAAACCATGAAGTCAGGGTGATGCGCCTGCATGCGTGTTTCCCGGCGGTCTGAGCGATTGGGCCTTGAAGGCCCGCACCTTGCGGCGCGGCGCCGTTCTTTTTCGTGGAAAGAATTTGGCAGGGGAGAAAGGATTCGAACCTTTGCATGCCGGAATCAAAATCCGGTGCCTTAACCAGCTTGGCGACTCCCCTACACAGGAGAGTGGTCAGAGACCACCCACCGATGAATGTCGCACCCAGCCACCTTGCGGTGCCTGGCTTTTCTAGACCGCCCAGCCTGCGAGAGGATGGACCGCCAGATTGCTGCACTGCCGAAGCTGCCAACCCGGGGGCGGGTCGTCGAGCAACAGGCCGTGCGGCACATTGTCTCTCTGTTCCAGCGGCGCGAACACCGCGCTGCCGGACCCGGTCATCCGTGCCTCCAGTCCCTGGCTGCCGAGCCACTCGATGGCTTGGCGCACCTCGGGGCAGAGCCTCTGGGCGACCGGCTGCAAGTCGTTGTGGCCGAACCGGAAGATGTCCTCCCCCAGCACATCGGCCGCATCATTTGCAGCAAAGCCAGAGAGTATAGCAGGACTTGTCTCGCGCTGAAGGTCCTCGGCCGCAAAAATGAGACGCGTGTCCAGGCCCACCGGCGGCTTGAGCACGGCGAAGCGGCCGCTCGGCAAGGCCACCGGCGTGATGGCCTCGCCGATGCCTTCGACCCAGGCGTTGCGGCCGCGCAGGAAGAAGGGCACGTCGGCACCCAGCGCGAGGCCGATGCGCTCGAGCCGCTCCAGCGGCAGGCCCAGGCCCCATAGCCGATTAAGCGCCAGCAGGCAGGTTGCCGCGTCGGACGAGCCGCCACCCATCCCGGCCTGGGCCGGCACATGCTTGGCAACGCCGATGTGCGCGCCCTGGCCTGGGGCGGCAAAGGCCTGCAGCGCGCGCGCGGCGCGCAGGACGAGATCGTCGGCGGGCAGCGGGGTGGTCAGGTCCTCGCGCGAGAGCTGTCCGTCGCGGCGCAATTCGACATGCAGCACGTCGCTCCAGTCGATCAGCATGAAGACCGACTGCAGCAGGTGGTAGCCGTCGTGCCGGCGGCCGGTGATGTGCAGGAAGAGATTGAGCTTGGCCGGCGCCGGCAGGTCGTACAGCGCGTTCACGGCCGTCGGCTCTCGACGCCGGCGCGCGGCACGGCCTCGAAGACCACGCGCAGGTCGGCCGTGGGCTGCGGCGATTCGCGCACCGCCTGCAGCCGGCCCGAAGCGATCTGGCTCAGGTCGGCGCGCCAGCCCGGCACGGCGGCCGGCTGGCCGGCGAGCCACTGGAAGAGCGCATCCACCGGAAGCGCAGCGCCGGTCACGCGCTCGGCCAGGGCGTCGATGGAGTCGTAGCGCTGCGTGCGCTGTCCGTCGCGCAGCAACGCTTCACCGGGCGACCACTGCAGAACGCCCAGCGTGCTTCCGATCGGGCTGGTGAGCGTGAGTTCGCCGCGCCCGGGCGCCCCACGCAGTTCGAACAAGGCGGCGAAGGACTGCACCGGCTCGCTGTCGACGCGCAGCGACAGGCGGCCCGTCCACTGGCCGTCCCGGGCGTCAAGGTCGGTGGCGGGGCGTGCGGGCGTCGCGCAACCAGCCATCAACCATGGAGCAACCGCCGCAGCGGCAGCCAGGGCCGTGCGCCGCTTCACAGCTTGACGCGCAGGCGCTTGAGGGTTTCCTGCAGGGTCTGGTTGTCGGCATCGGCCAGGACCGCCTGCTTCCACACCGACACGGCGCGGTCGCGCTGGCCGCTGGCCCACAGCACCTCGCCCAGGTGGGCACCGATTTCGGGGTCGGGGCGCTTCTTGTACGCCGTTTCGAGGATGCGCTGCGCCTCCGCCAGGTTGCCCAGGCGGTACTCGACCCAACCCAGGCTGTCGGCGATGAAGGGATCGTCAGGCGCCAGCGAGACGGCCTTGCGGATCAGCTCGCGGGCTTCCTCGAGGCGGATGTTCCGATCGGCCAGCGAATAGCCCAGCGCGTTGTACGCGTTCTGGTTGTCGGGCTTGAGCGCCATCAGCTTGCGCAGCAGCCTTTCCATCTCGTCGAGGCGGTCGACCTTCTCGGCGGCCATGGCCTGCTCGTAGATCAGGTCGCTGTCGGAGGGTTCGGCGGCGCTGGCCTTGGCCAGCATGTCGTAGACGGCCTGGTACTCCTTGGCTTCGCGCAACAACTGCACCTCGGCCATGAACTTCTGCTTCTTGTCGGCCTCGCTGCGTTCGGGCAGGCTGCGGATCAGCTCGCGCGCCTGCGGCAGCTTGCCCTGGCGCGCCAGAAGCAGGGCGCGGCGGGTCTGCGCCGCCACCAGCTGGTCGGTGCTCTCGATGCGGGACAGCCAGCGCTCGGCACCGGCGAAGTCCTTGCGCCGCTCGGCCAGTTGCGACAGCTGGATGTAGGCCTGCGCCATGCCGCGCGTGCGCTCGTCGGCGTCGCGCTGCTGGCTCGCCAGTTCGAGGTAGCGCTGCAGGGAGGTCTCGGCCGCGCTGTCCTGGCGCGCCTGGACCTGCAGTGAGCCCAGCAGGAGCCACGGGTCGGGCAGGTCGGGGCGGGCCTTCGTGACCGCCTCGAGCTCGGCGCTCGCCTCGGCATAGCGCTGGCCTTCGGCAAGCACCCGCGCATAGGCCACGCGGGCCTCGGGCAGTGCCTTGGGGGTGGCCAGGTAGCGCTTGACCATGGCTTCGGCTTCGGGCCGATCGGGATCGATGAGGTCGAGCGCGAGCACCGCAGGGCCGTCGGAGTCCGGGTCGGCGGCCTGGCCCTTGCGCGCCGCGTCCATGGCGCCGGCTGTGTCGCCGGCCACCAACCGCAGGCGGCCCACGGTCGTCCACGCGAGGCCGGCCGTGGCGGGGTTCTTCAGGTCGTCGACCAGGGCTTGCTCGACCACGGAGGCGGCGAGCTTCTTGTCGGTGGCGCGGCTGTAGTTGCGCGCAATGACCGCCATCAGCAGCGGGTGCTCGACCACGGGCGTCGCGGCGAGTTCGGCGCGCAGCGGCTCGACCGTCTCGCTGAGGCGGCCGAGCACGATGAGCACCTGCAGTTCGAGGCGCCGCGCGTCGCGCGAATCGGGGATCGACTGCTTCCAGGCGCGCGCCGCCACCAGTGCGGCTTCGGGCGATCGCGCCTGCACGGCCACGTCGATCGTGCGCTGGAACAACTGCGGGTCGCTCGTGCGGCGCGCCGCGTCGAGCAGCAGCTGGAAGCCTTCGACCGGGTCGCCGTCGGCACGTGTGTTGAGCTCGCCCAGCAGCACCTCGTAGAAGAGCTGCGCCGTCATGGCCGAGGCGCGCGCGGTGCTGTCTTCGGCCTTCTCGGCCTTGTCGGCTGCAGGTGCGGGGACGGGGGTGGACGCGGGGGCCGATGGGTCCGCGGGTGCCGGGCCGGGCGACTGCGCATGGGCGGTCAGCGCGGCGAATGCAAGGGCGGCCGCCGCAAGGCGGTGTCGGCGGAGCGTGGGGTGCATCAAACCATAATAATCCAAGCGTCTTAGGCCACAGCCCCCCGTGGGCTTCCTTGCAATCAAGGCCTTTCGGTCCCGGCGGCACGCCCCGCCGAACGCCTGGCACCCCCTCCCTGACCCATGCCTGAACTCCCCGAAGTCGAAGTCACGCGGCGCGGCTTTGCCGACCGCATCGCCGGTGGCCGCATCACCGCCGTGCGCACCGGAAAGCCGCTGCGGTGGGCGCTTGCCGTGGCCCCCGATCTGCTCGTGGGCCGCGTCGTGCAGGGCGTGCGCCGGCGAGGCAAGTACCTGCTCATCGACCTCGATACAGGGCTGCTGCTGCTGCACCTGGGCATGTCGGGCAGCCTGCGCTTCGGCGCCGATCTGCCGCAGGCGCAAGTGCACGACCACTTCGACCTGGTCACGACCCGGGGCATGCTGCGGCTCAACGATCCGCGCCGCTTCGGCGCGGTGGTGTACGTGGAAGCCGAGGATTCCCCGCTGGCCCACAAGCTGCTGGGCGGACTGGGCATGGAGCCGCTGGATGCCACCTTCGACCTCGCCACCTTCCAGGCGGGCCTGCGGCGTCGCCGCGCGCCGATCAAGCAGGTGCTGCTGGCCGGCGACGTGGTGGTCGGCGTGGGCAACATCTATGCCTCGGAAGCGCTGTTCCTGGCGGGCATCCGGCCCACGCTGGCGGCCTCGCGCATCTCTCGGCCGCGGGCGGCGCGGCTGCACGCGGCAGTGCGGGAGATCCTGGCACGCGCCGTCGAACGTGGCGGCAGCACGCTGCGCGATTTCTCTCATGTGGACGGGCAGACCGGCTACTTCCAGCTCGACGCGATGGTCTATGGTCGCGGGGGGGAACCGTGCCGGGTGTGCGCCACACCCATCCGGCAGATTCGCCAGGGGCAGCGGTCGACCTTTTTCTGCCCCGTGTGTCAAAAAAGCTGAAACGCGCTGAACGCCCGCGCGCACCCTTCAGAAAGGAAGCGCCGCCCGCAGAGCTGCAATGTTATATTTTGTAAACTCCATCGAGCCATCGCCTTGAGCCGATCCTTCAACCAGCAATTCGACCAGCATGGTGCCTGGCGGCGCAACTTCGCGCACCGGCTGAAGTGGCTGGCCAACTGGCTGCGCGAGAACGACCTGATGGACCACTCGGTGTCCGATCGCATGCGCGAGCTCGAAGCGCAAATGCGCACGAGCAAGGTCATGGTCGCCTTCGTCGCCGAGTTCTCGCGCGGCAAGTCCGAGCTCATCAACGCCATCTTCTTCGCCGGCTACGGCCGCCGCATCATGCCGGCGAGCGCCGGGCGCACGACGATGTGCCCGACCGAACTGGGCTACGACGCCACCTACCTGCCGGGCCTGCGGCTGCTGCCCATCGAGACACGGCTCGAACCGCATTCGCTGACCCACTGGCGCGACGAGACCGAGCGCTGGACCGAGGTGCCGGTCGACGTGCAGGACGCCGAATCGCTCTCGGCGGCCATGCACAAGGTCGCCGAGGTCGACTGGGTGCCGGTGGACCGCGCGCGCGCCCTCGGCTTCTGGAACGACGACACGCCGCAGGACAACCCCATGCTCGACGCCGAAGGCCGGGTCGAGGTCCCCCGCTGGCGCCACGCGCTGCTGAACATGCCGCATCCGCTGCTGGAGCAGGGCCTGGTCATCCTCGACACGCCGGGCCTCAACGCCATCGGCGCCGAGCCCGAGCTGACCGTGAGCCTGATCCCCCAGGCCCATGCCGTGGTGTTCATCCTCGGTGCCGATACGGGCGTGACGCGCTCCGACCTGGCGATCTGGCGCGAGCACCTCGTGACCGAGGGCGACCCGGGCGAGACCCGCATCGTCGTGCTGAACAAGATCGACACGCTCTGGGACACGCTCAGCGCGCCGGGGCAGATCGATGCGCAGATCGAGCGCCAGTGCACCCTGTCGGCCGACACCCTGGGCGTGCCGCGCGAGCGCGTGCTGCCGGTGTCGGCGCAGAAGGGACTGCAAGCCAAGATCGCCAAGGACGCCGCGCTGCTGCAGGGCAGCCGCCTGCCGGCGCTCGAATCCGCGCTGGGCGACGGCCTGCTCGGCCGGCGCGAGACCATGCTGCGGCTGGCCGTGGAGGCCGGCGTGTCCGCCCTGCGCGCCGAGGCGGCGCGCATCCTCAGCGTGCGCGAGCGCGACCTGTCGGAGCAAGCGCTCGAACTGCAGGGCTTGCGCGGCAAGAACAGCTCCGTGATCCGCCACATGCGCTCGCGCATCGAGCAGGAACAGGCCGAGTTCGAATCCAGCAACACACGCATCCTGGCCCTGCGTTCGGTGCAGGGCAAGCTGCTGCGCGAGGTGTATGCCGTGCTCGGCAGCACGGCGCTCAAGTCCGACCTGGCCCGGCTGGCCGCCACGCTCAAGCGGCCCGGCATCAAGCTCAGCGTGCGCAAGGTGTACGGCGCCACCTTCGACCTGCTGCGCGGCAACCTGCGCGAGGTGCAGGCGACCACGAGCGAGATCCAGGCGATGCTGCACGCCACCTTTCGCCAGCTCAACGCCGAGCACGGTTTCTCGCTCCAGGCACCGGCCGAGCCCGACCTCTCGGGCTTCGTCAACGAGCTCGACGGCATCGAGCGCAGCCACCTGCATTACCTGGGCGTGGGCAACCTGCTCAAGCTCGCGCAGAGCGACTTCTGCGACCGGCTTGTCCGCGCGCTGGGCAGCCGGGTGCGCACGGTGAACGAAGCCGCGATGACCGAGGTGGAACGCTGGAGCAAGGCGGCTGGCGCGCAGCTCGATGCCCAGCTGAAGGAGCGTCGCCGCAATTTCGTGCGTCGCATCGAATCGGTCGAGCGCATCCAGAACGCCGCGGGCGGCCTGGACGAGCGGCTGGGCGAGATCCGCGCGCAGGAGCAGGAACTGCAGGTGCTCAACGAGCGCCTGAAGGAACTCACCGCCCTGCTGACCAGCCAGGAGCCGATCCCGCCCGCGGTGCCTGGTGCGCCTCGCGGCGAACTGCGCGCCGCGTGAGCGGGCTGCCGCCCGTGGTGGCGTCGGCCAAGGCGCTGGCCCCCACCTTCGCCCCCCTGCTTGTCGAGTGGCAGCGCAGCCACGGCCGCAGCACCCTGCCATGGCAGAACACGCGCGACCCTTACCGCGTGTGGCTGTCCGAGGTGATGCTGCAGCAGACGCAGGTGGTCACCGTGCTCGGCTACTACGCCCGCTTCCTCGATCGCTTCCCCACGGTGGCCGCGCTTGCGGCCGCCCCCGAGGACGAGGTGCTCGGCCTGTGGAGCGGGCTGGGCTACTACAGCCGAGCCCGCAACCTGCACCGCTGCGCCCAGGACGTGGTCGAGCGTTTCGACGGCGCCTTTCCGCACGGCGCGGCCGAACTCGCCACCTTGCCGGGCATCGGGCGCTCGACGGCAGCGGCCATCGCGGCCTTCTGTTTCGGCGAGCGGGTGGCGATCCTGGACGGCAACGTCAAGCGTGTGCTGGGCCGGGTGCTTGCCTTCGAGGGCGACCTGGCGCGCGCCACGCAGGAGCGCTTGCTCTGGGACGCCGCCACCGAACTGCTTCCGCCCGAGGGCGAGCGCGAAGCCATTTCCGCCTATACGCAGGGACTGATGGACCTGGGTGCCACCGTGTGCCTGCCGCGCCAGCCCAACTGCCTGCTGTGCCCGGTGCAGTCGCTGTGCGGCGCGCGCGCGCTGGGTGCCGCGGACCGCTTTCCGGTCAAGACGCGCAAGCTGCGCCGCAGCGCGCAGGCCCTGTGGCTGCTGCTGGCGCGCCGCCAGGACGGCGCGGTGTGGCTCGAGAAGCGGCCGGCCAGCGGCATCTGGGCGGGCCTCTATGGCCTGCCGGCCTTCGACAGCCACGCCGCGCTGCTGGCTGCGTGCGGTGCGACCGGCGACGCGGGCTTTGTCGACCTGCCGGCCTTCACCCATGTGCTCACGCACAAGGATTTGCACCTGCACCCGGTCGAGCGGCAGATGGCCGCCGATGCCGCGCCGGTGTCGGGCGCCGGGCAGTGGGTGGCGGCCCATGCCTGGCAGGCGCTGGGCCTGCCGGCGCCGGTGCGCAAGCTGCTCGAGCAGCGGCTGGGCACGGCTGGCATCTGAGTGCCGACAGGGCTGTAGCGCCCGTTCCGCTCGCGCTGGCCGCTGCGGATCGATGGCCATTCGGCGACGGCCGGCCTACTCGGTGTCGAGCTCGCGATGCCGCTTCAGCGCGGCCCAGCGGTCGCCGAAGGAGCGCGCCAGTTGCTCGACGAGAAACACCGAGCGGTGCTGGCCGCCGGTGCAGCCGATGGCCACCGTGACGTAGCTGCGGTGGTCGTCGGCCAGCGCGTCCAGCCAGTGCTGCAGAAAGCCCTCGATGTCCGCATACATGCGCGCCACCGCGTCGTACTCGCGCAGCCACTCGGCCACGGGCGCGTCGCGGCCGGTGAGCGGCCGCAGTTCGGCCACGTAGTGCGGGTTGGGCAGCATGCGCACGTCGAACACGAAGTCCGCGTCCAGCGGCAGCCCGCGCTTGAACGCGAAGGACTGGAACACCAGCGTGAGCTGGCGCTGCGGCGCGCCGATCAGCGCCTTGATGTAGGTGCGCAACTGCGCCGGACGGATCAGGCTGGTGTCGATCACGTCGGCGCCGTCGCGCAGGTCGGCCAGCAACTCGCGCTCCAACTCGATGGCCTGCGCGAGCGCGCGTTCCTGTTCCGGCGCGTCGACCCGGCCGTCCTGCCGCGACAGGGGATGGCGGCGCCGCGTCTCCGAGTAGCGTCGCAACAGCGCGTCGGTGGTGGCGTCGAGGAACAGCGATCGCAGGGCGATGCCTTCTCGCCGCAGCGTGCCCAGCTGCAGCGGCACCAGCGGCAGGGAGACGCCGCTGCGCACGTCGATGGCGACCGCCACGCGTGCCGCCCGCTGCTGCGTTTGCAGCGTGATGAAGGGCTCCAGCAACTCGGGCGGCAGGTTGTCGACGCAGTAGTAGCCGGCGTCTTCCAGCGCATGCAGCGCGACGGACTTGCCGGAGCCGGACATGCCGGTGATGAGGACGAGGTCCATGTCAGTCGTGCCCGGCCGCCCGAAGCGACTGACGCGCCGCCTCACGGGGCAGCGGACCGCGCGAAGCGGGGGAGCGTGGGGGCTGCTTCATTTCAGGAGGTGGCCTTGGCGCGCGCCTTGCCGCCGCTCGGTGGCCGATCGAGCATCTCGCGCGCATGGGCCAGCGAGGTGGCGGACACGCGCTCGCCGCCCAGCATGCGCGCGATCTCGCGTGTGCGGCCCTCGCCGTCCAAGGGTTGGACGCCGCTTTCGGTGCGGGTGCCGCCGGTGCTGGCGTCGGCCGCGGCGCGCTTGGCCACGAGCAGGTGATGGTCGGCGCACGCGGCCACCTGGGGCAGGTGGGTCACGGCGAGCACCTGGCGGTCGCGGCCGAGCTGCTGCATCAGGCGCCCGACGGTCTCGGCCACGGCACCGCCGACGCCCGAATCGACCTCGTCGAAGATCAGCGTCTGCGCGGTGCCCAGTTCGCTGGTCGTCACTGCAATGGCCAGTGCGATGCGCGACAGTTCGCCCCCGGACGCCACCTTGCCAATGGGGCGCGGCGTGCTGCCGGCGTGGCCGGCGACGAGGAACACGGCTTCTTCGAGGCCCGCGCGGCCGGGCTGCGGCAGGGGCTGCAGCGCGACCTCGAAGCGCCCGCCCTGCATGCCCAGGCCCTGCATGGCCTGCGTGACGGCGGCCGACAGCCTGGGTGCGGCCTGCTGGCGGGCCTTCGAGACGGCGCGCGCCGCCTTCAGGAAGGCCTGCTGCGCCGCGTGTTCTTTGGCTTCCAGCGCGGCGAGGTCGCTCTGCGCATCGAGCGTCTGCAGTTCGACGCGCCAGCCCGACAGAAGGGCCGGCAATTCGGCCGGTGTGCGCTTGTAGCGCCGTGCGAGCGACATCCACAGGCCCATGCGCTCGTCGAGTTCGGCCAGACGCTGCGGGTCGACGTCGGCGCGCCGCAGATAGCTGTGCAGCGAATGGGCCGCATCGGCGGCCTGGGCGACGCTGGAGGCCAGCGCCTCGCCGAGCGCCTTGAACTCGGGCTCGATGTGCTCGCAGTCCTGCAGCAGCGAGACGGCGCGCGACAGCGCGGCCAATGCGCCGGCCTCGTCGTCCTCGAGCGCCGAGGCAGCGCCTTCGGCGGCATCGATCAAGGCCTGCGCATTCGACAGCCGCGAATGCTGGGCCGAGAGTTCGTCCCACTCGTCGTCGCCTGGCGCCAGTTTGTCGACTTCGCCGACCTGCCATTGCAGGCGCTCGCGTTCGCGCAGCAGCGTGTCCTGCGCCTGGCGCGCGGATTCCAGGGCGTTGAGTGACTGGCGCCACTGCTGCCAGGCGTCGTCCATCGCCGCCGTCTGCACGCCGGCGTAGGCGTCGAGCAGGCCGCGCACGGACTCGGGCCGCGTGAGGCTCTGCCAGGCGTGCTGGCCATGGATGTCGAGCAGGCGGTCGCCCAGCTCGCGCAGTTGCGCGGCGGTGGCCGGGCTGCCATTGATCCACCCGCGGCTGCGGCCCTGCAAGTCGACCGTGCGGCGCAGGAGCAGGGCCTCGCCGGCCTCGAAGCCCCCATCGTCCAGCCAGGCGGCGAGGGCGGGGTCGGCGTCGAACTCGGCGCTCACGTCCAGGCGCTCGGCGCCTTCGCGCACCGCACCCGCGTCGGCGCGGTTGCCCAGCGCGAGCTGCAGCGCGTCGATGAGGATCGACTTGCCGGCGCCGGTCTCGCCCGTGAGCACGGTGAAGCCGGCGCCCAGGTCGAGCTCCAGCGCGCGGACGATGACGAAATCGCGCAAGGCGATGCGACGCAAGGCCATCAGGACTCCCGACGGGCCGCCCCGGGGCAGGCCTGCGTCCCCTCGGGGGGCAGCGGATACACGCAGTGAGGAACGTGGGGGCACATGCTCAGGAACCTCCTTCGTTCCAGTGGAGTTTCTTGCGCAGGGTGTCGAAGTAGCTCCAGCCGCGCGGATGCAGGAAGCGCACGCGGTAGTCCGAGCGCCGCACCACGATCTGGTCGCCGTGCACCAGCGAAGCCAGCGACTGCATGTCGAAATTGGCGCTGGCGTCTCGGCCGCCGACCACCTCGATCGTGATCTCTTCGGCATCGGGCAGCAGGATCGGCCGGTTCGACAGCGTGTGCGGTGCGATGGGCACCAGCACCCAGCCCGGGATCGAAGGGTGCAGCAGCGGCCCGCCGGCCGACAGGGCGTAGGCCGTCGAGCCCGTCGGCGTGGCGATGATCAGCCCGTCCGCGCGCTGGTTGGCGACGAAGTTGCGTCCCACCGACACCCGCAGCTCCACCATGCCCGAAGTCGCGCCGCGGTTGACCACGACGTCGTTCATCGCCAGGGCGTCGAACACGACCGCGCCATCGCGCACCACCTGCGCATGCATGAGGCTGCGGTGGTCTTCCTCGTATTCGCCGGCCAGCATGGGGGTGAGCGTGGCCTGGTAGTTGTCCAGCGGGATGTCGGTGATGAAGCCGAGCCGTCCGCGGTTGATGCCGATCAGCGGCACGCCGTAGGGGGCGAGCTGGCGGCCGATGCCGAGCATCGTGCCGTCTCCACCGACCACGAGGCCCAGGTCGCACTGCTCGCCGATCTGCTCGACGGTCAGCACCGGATGGCGGCAGGTCTTGGCCGGCAGCCCGTCGGAATCGCTCTCGGCGCTGCTGCGCTCCAGCACCACCGAGCAGCCCTGCGAGCGCAGGAAGTCGCCGATGTCGTCCATCACCCGGTCCTGCGCGCGCGCCGCCTGTGCCTGGTACTTTCCAATGAGGGCAACGTGGCGAAAGGGCGGGGTCATGGCTACAAATTACAACACTAAAATCTTTCAATGCTGGACGACCGCGCCAAGTTGTTGCTCAAGACTTTGGTCGAGCGATACATCGCCGACGGCACGCCCGTCGGCTCGCGCACGCTCTCCCGTGCGCCCGGGTTGGAACTCTCGCCCGCAACCATCCGCAACGTGATGGCCGACCTCGAGGAACTGGGCCTGATCGTCAGCCCCCATACCTCGGCGGGCCGCATTCCGACTGCGCGTGGATACCGGCTCTTCGTCGACACGATGCTCACCGCGCAGCGGCCGCAGCTCGCGACCCCGAGCCTGCCCGCCGACCAGCCGCAGAAGGTGATCGCCAACGCGGCCCAGCTGCTGTCGAACCTCTCGCAGTTCGTCGGCGTGGTCATGGCGCCCCGGCGCACCTCGGCGTTCCGCCACATCGAGTTCCTGCGGCTGTCGGACAGGCGGCTGCTGGTGATCATCGTCTCGCCCGATGGCGATGTGCAGAACCGCGTCATCTTCACCGACCGCGAGTACTCGCAGTCCGAACTGGTCGAGGCGTCGAACTACCTCAATGCGAACTACAGCGGCCTGTCGATGGAGCAGGTGCGCGACCGCCTCAAGACCGAGATGGACACGCTGCGCGGTGAGATCGCCTCGCTGATGAAGGCCGCGGTGCAGGTCAGCTCCGAGGCCATGACGCAGGCGCAGGAGGAGGTCGTCGTCGCCGGCGAGCGCAACCTGCTGGCGGTGAGCGATTTCTCCAGCGACATGGGCCAGCTGCGTCGCGCCTTCGACCTGTTCGAGCAGAAGGCGCAGCTGCTGCGGCTGCTCGACGTGTCGAGCAAGGCCGAGGGCGTGCGCATCTTCATCGGCGGCGAGAGCCAGGTCGTGCCGGTCGAGGAACTGTCCGTCGTGAGCGCGAATTACGAGGTCGACGGCGAGGTGGTGGGCACGCTGGGCGTGATCGGCCCCACCCGCATGCCCTACGACCGCATGATCCAGATCGTGGACATCACCTCGCGCCTCGTGAGCAACGCCCTGAGCCACCACAAATAGCGCGGGCCCGTGTGCCAACAGGGGGCGCCTAGAATCCCGCGTCGCGGGGGCCGTTAGCTCAGTTGGTCAGAGCAGGGGACTCATAATCCCTTGGTCGCTGGTTCAAGTCCAGCACGGCCTACCACGCGAGGTATTCACAAGATTGTTTGCGAGTCCGGGATGCGCCAAAAACGCGTGCTATACTTGCGAGCTTAGCGGCTGTAGCTCAGTTGGATAGAGTACTTGGCTACGAACCAAGGGGTCGTGGGTTCAATTCCTGCCAGCCGCACCACTTCAAAGCCCGCAACGAAAGTTGCGGGCTTTTCTTTTTGGTTTTTCCCTTTTGCGTGCATAAGCTCCCCGCATGAGCAAGGCCTTCACCAAGGAAAGCGACGCCGACGATGAGGATGGCGAGGCCGGCGGCCTGCCGCCCCTGCCTCCGGGCGGCAAGAACTACATCACGCCGCAGGGTTACGCGCGTCTTCGCGCCGAGTTGCTCGACCTCATGGACAACGAGCGACCGAAGGTGGTCGAGGCCGTGCACTGGGCGGCAAAGAACGGCGACCGCTCCGAGAACGGCGACTACCTCTACGGCAAGAAGCGCCTGCGCGAGATCGACCGGCGCATCCGCTTCCTGACCAAGCGCCTCGAGATCGCCGAGGTCACCGACCCATCGGTGCACCATGGCGGCGACCAGGTTTTCTTCGGTGCCAAGGTCTCCTATGCCGACGAAGAAGGCGTGGAGCGCACGGTCACCATCCTGGGCATCGACGAAGCCGAAAGCGCGCACCAGCAGGTGAGCTGGATCTCTCCGGTGGCCCGCGCGCTGCTGAAGGCGCGGGTGGGCGATGTGGTGAAGCTCGTGACCCCGGCCGGCACGCAGGAGATCGAGGTGCTCAGCGTCGACTACCCCGCGCCGGGCGGGCAGGCCTGAAGGCGCCCGGCGCTTCTCAGGGCGCCGGAACGACGCGAACGGCGGCCAGGACCGACGGCGTGCGCTTGGCTGCGCGCAGCACGGCTTCGAGGTGTGCGCGGTCGCGTACGGCGATCACGAAGCGCAGGTCGGTCGAATCCTGTCGCGTTTCTTCTGCCATCTCGACGTGCGTGATGTCGGCTTCGGCGTTGGCCAGCGTGGCCGCAACGCGCGCCAGCACGCCCTTGTCGTTGCGCGCCGTGACGACGATGCCGGTCTCGAAGGCGCGCACCGGCTCGTCCGCCCAGTCCACCGCGAAGAAGCGTTCGGCGTCCTTGTGACGAAGCCGCTGCCCGACGCCACAGGCTTCGGTGTGGACCACGAGGCCTTCGCCATGGCCGAGATACCCGACGATCGGGTCGCCCGGGATGGGGCGGCAACACAGCGCGAAGCGCACCGAGGAGTTCTCGCTGCCATCGAGCATGACCGCGCCCTGGGACAGGCTTTCGTGTGCGGTGAAGCGCTCGCGGCTGAGCATCAGCGCATCGGGCCTTAGGCCGCGCTCGGCCAGCAGGCCCATCAGGCGCTTGGCCACGATGCTGGCGATGCGTTTGCCCAGGCCGATGTCGGTCATCAGCTCCGAGCGCGTGCGGTTGCCGGTGAAGCGCAGCAGCTTCTCCCAGGTGGGCTGGTTCTCGGCATCGTCGTCGGGCAGCTTGCCCAGGCCTTCGGCGCGCAGCGCCTGGCTCAGCAGCTTCTCTCCCAGACGCTCGGACTCGGCCTGCGCCAGGGTCTTGAGGTAATGGCGGATCTTGGAGCGCGCCCGACCAGTGCGCACGAAGCCCAGCCAGGCCGGATTGGGGGTGGACACGGGCGCGGTGATCACCTCCACCACGTCGCCGTTCTTGAGTTCGGTGCGCAGCGGCACCTGCTCGCCGTTGATGCGTGCCGCCGAGGTGTGGTCGCCGATGCGCGTGTGGATGGCGTACGCGAAGTCGACCACCGTGGCACCGCGCGGCAGCGCCATGATCTCGCTGCGGGGCGTGAACACGTAGACCGCATCCGGGAAGAGGTCGACCTTCACGTGGTCCCAGAACTCGGTCGCGTCGCGCGTCTCGTCCTGGATGTCCAGCAGCGACTGCAGCCACTTGGCGCTCAGGCGTTCACTGTTGTTGCCCGCTGCGTCCGAGGCCTTGTACAGCCAGTGGGCGGCCACGCCCGATTCCGCGACCACGTGCATCGCTTCCGTGCGCAGCTGGAACTCGACGCTCACGCCCGAAGGGCCGACCAGCGTGGTGTGCAGCGACTGGTAGCCGTTGAGCTTGGCGATCGCGATGTGGTCCTTGAACTTGCCCGGCAGCGGCTTGTACATCTGGTGCAGGATGCCCAGGCCCGTGTAGCAGGCGATCACGTTCGGCACGATGAGCCGGAAGCCGTAGATGTCGGTGACCTGGGCGAAGCTCAGGTGCTTCTCCTCCATCTTGCGGTAGATCGAGTACAGCGTCTTTTCCCGGCCGGCCATGCGCACGCTCATCTGCGCGTTGGCGAAGGCGCTCTCGACGTCGCGCTGCACCTTCTGGATCAGGTCGCGGCGCCGGCTCCGTGCCTTGGCCACGGCCTTGGCCAGGATGGCGTAACGCCAGGGCCGCAGGTGCCGGAAAGACAGGTCCTGCAGTTCGCGGTAGGTCTGGTTCAAGCCCAGCCGGTAGGCGATGGGCGAGTAGATGTCGAGCGTCTCGCTGGAGATGCGCGCCCACTTCTCGCGCGGCGCATCGTCCAGCGTGCGCATGTTGTGGGTGCGATCGGCCAGCTTGATGAGGATGACGCGCACGTCGCGCGCCATGGCCAGCAGCATCTTGCGGAAGGACTCGGCCTGGCCCTCCTCGCGGGTGTTGAACTGGAGCTTGTCGAGCTTGGTGAGGCCGTCGACCAGTTCCGCCACCGGGGCGCCGAAGCGTTCGATCAGGTCGGTCTTGGTGACGCCGCAGTCCTCGATCGCGTCGTGCAGCAGGGCCGCCATGAGCGCCTGCGCGTCGAGCTTCCATTCCGCACATTGCGCGGCCACGGCGATCGGGTGCGTGATGTAGGGTTCGCCGCTGTTGCGCAGCTGACCCAGATGCGCCTCGTCGGCGAAGCGGTAGGCACGGCGCACCTGTTCCACATCGTCGGCGCTGAGGTAATCCAGCCGGTCGGTGAGCGCCGCGAAGCTGGCGGCGGCCGCGTTCAAGGCCGCCGGGTGCGGGGCGCGCGGACCGGCGGAGCGGGGCGAGGACTGTGGCTGGACGACCGCACTCATTGACGCTACTTTAGCCTGCGACTCGAAACGAGGCGTCCGGGCACAAAAAAAGCACCGCGTGCGGTGCTTCCTTTGGTGTCAAAAAGGCTTAGCTTCAGCCCGGCACCTTCTTCAGCATCTCCAGGCCGACCTTGCCTTCCGCGATCTCGCGCAGGGCCGTGACGGCGGGCTTGTTCTTGCTCTCGATCTTGGGAGCGTGCCCCTGGCTCAGCATGCGGGCACGGTAGGTGGCCGCCAGCACGAGCTGGAAGCGGTTGGGGATCTGTTGCAGGCAGTCTTCGACGGTGATGCGGGCCATGACGTTCTCTTTCGGATGGGTGGCACAGATGGCCGGTGTCAGGGAATGTTGAGTGCCGCGAAGGTGTCGGCACGGGCGCGGCGCTGGGCCGAATACCGCAGCCGCTGCGCATGAACGATCGCCTTGAGGTCAAAAAGCGCGCGTTCAAATAACTCATTGATTATAACGAAGTCGAATTCGCTGGCCCTCGCCATCTCGTCCGCGGCATTGCGCAGGCGCAGCTCGATGATCTCGGGCGCGTCCTCGCCGCGGCGCTCCAAGCGCGAGCGCAACTCCTCCCAGCTGGGCGGCAGGATGAAGATCAGCACCGCGTTGGCGAACACCTGGCGGATCTGCAGCGCGCCCTGGAAGTCGATCTCCAGGATCACGTCCGCCCCCATGGCGACGCGGTCCTCCACCGCCTTCTTCGAGGTGCCGTAGCGCTGCCCGTGCACGTGGGCCCATTCGATGAAGGCGTCGCCCACCACCATCGCATCGAACTCGGCCGGGGACACGAAGAAGTACTCGCGGCCGTGCTTTTCCTGCCCGCGTGGCGGCCGCGTGGTGTGCGACACCGAAGGCTGCACGGCCGAATCGAGCTCCATCAACGCCTTCACCAGGCTGGATTTGCCGGCGCCGCTGGGCGCCGCCACCACGAAGAGGTTGCCGGGGTAGTCCATGGCGGTCATTCGATGTTCTGCACCTGCTCGCGCATCTGTTCGATCAGCACCTTCATGTCGACGCCGATGCGTGTCAGCTCCAGCGCGGCGGACTTCGAGCCCAGGGTGTTGGCCTCGCGGTGAAGTTCCTGGATCAGGAAGTCCAGCCGCTTGCCGATCTCGCCGCCCTTGTCGAGCAGCCGCTCGATCTCGTCGAGGTGCGCGGCCAGGCGCGTGAGCTCCTCGGCCACGTCGATGCGGATGGCAAAGGCCGTCGCTTCGCTCAACGCGCGGTCCTGCGCGGCCTCGGGCGCAGCGCCGCCTGCGAGCCCCATCGCCTCCTGCCAGCGCTCCAGGAAGCGCGCGCGCTGCTGTTCGACCAGCTGCGGCACGATCGGACCGGCCTGCTGTGCCAGCGTGCGGAGGCTGCCGAGGCGGTCGCGCAGCATGGCGGCCAGGCGCTCGCCCTCCCGCGCGCGCGCCGCCGTCAGCGCGTCGACCACGCCGGCGACGGTGCCCACGACATCGAACTCGCCCTGCGCCGGCCGGCCGGCGTCGCTGGACGCCAGCCGCAGCACATCGGCCACGCTCAATTCGGCCGCACGCGGCAACCAGGCCTTGACCGCATCCTGCAGCCCGTTGAGCCGCTGGAGCAGCCGGGCCGACGGTTCGGCCAGGGCCGCCCCGGCCTGCAGGTCGATGCCCGCGCGCACCTCGACCTTGCCGCGTTTGAGCCGTTGCGTGAGCAATTCACGCAGTTGCGGTTCGTGCTGACGCAGCTCTTCCGAGAGCTTGAAGCTGAGGTCCAGGAACCGGCTGTTGACCGCGCGGATTTCCACCCCCAGACGCCCGCCGGCGGTGCCCGCCGCGGCCGTGCGCGCCTCGCTGTCTGCAGGGGTGCCGGCCGGGCCGCTCTGGCCACTGGCGTAGCCGGTCATGCTGTAAACTGGCATCGAGCCTCGCTGTTGTTCGTTCGCTGAATCGCCCCGTGCGATGGGCCTGTGCAGGAGGTTCCGGCAACGCGTTCGCTTGCCGCTCCATCGCCTTCGGGCGAAACTCCCGGATTATGTCAAAGGTCAAACCGTCGCCCCTGTTGCCCGACACGGTCATCGGCGGCTACCGCGTCGTGCGGCGGCTTTCGGCAGGGGGCTTCGGCGTGGTCTACCTGGCGGTCGATTCGTCGGGCCAGCAGGTCGCGATCAAGGAGTACCTGCCCTCGTCACTGGCCACCCGTGCCATGGGCGAGCTGGCGCCGCAGGTGCCGCCCGAAAAGCTGTCGCTCTACCGCCTGGGCCTCAAGAGCTTCTTCGAGGAAGGGCGCTCGCTGGCGCAGATCTCGCACGCCTCCGTGGTGAGCGTGCTGAACTTCTTCCGCGAGAACGAGACCGTCTACATGGTGATGAACTTCCTCGACGGCGCCACGCTGCAGGACTTCATCGTCACCGCCCGCGACCTCAAGAAGGCCAAGGTCTTCCGCGAATCCACCATCCGTTCGCTCTTCGACGAGATCCTGCGCGGCCTGCGCGTGGTGCACCAGCACAAGATGCTGCACCTGGACATCAAGCCCGCCAACATCTTCGTGACCGAGGACGACCGCGCGGTGATGATCGACTTCGGCGCAGCGCGCGAGGTGCTGTCCAAGGAAGGCAACTTCATCCGCCCCATGTACACCCCCGGCTTCGCAGCCCCCGAGATGTACCGCCGCGATTCGTCGATGGGCCCCTGGACCGACATCTACGCCATCGGCGCGTGCATCTATGCCTGCATGCACGGCTATCCGCCCAGCGACGCGCCCCAGCGGATCGAGAAGGACCGCCTCGGGCTGTCGCTCTCGCGCCTTCGCGGCGTGTATTCGGACGACCTGATCGAGGTGGTGGAGTGGTGCATGTCGCTCGACCCGCTGTCGCGCCCGCAGTCGGTCTTCGCGCTGCAGAAGGAGCTCAGCCGCGAGGGCGAGCGCCGATACACCAAGCTGTCGGTGGGCGAGAAGATGCGCCTGTCGATCGACAACATGCGTTCCTACGAGAAGAAGGCGCTGCCCAAGGCCGTGGCGCCCACCACGAGGCCCGCATGACCCTTGTCCGCGCACCTCGCCACGTGTGTCTTTCGGCCGGCCAGGCCACGGGGTGCCTGCCGTGAAGTTCTCCGTCTTTCAGGTCAGCCGCAAGGGCGGTCGCGTCAAGAACGAAGACCGCATGGGCTACTGCTACACGCGGGAGTCGGGCCTCTTCGTGCTCGCCGACGGGATGGGGGGCCATCCCGAGGGTGAGGTCGCTGCGCAGCTGGCGCTGCAGACCATCGCCGCGCTGTACCAGCGCGAGGCGCGCCCCACGTTGAAAGACGTGAAAACCTTTCTCGCCTCCGCCGTCATGGCTGCACACCAGCAGATCATGCGCTACGCGAGCAACAAGGCAATGCTCGACACGCCGCGCACCACCGTGGTCGCGGCCGTCCTGCAAGGCAACACCGCCACCTGGATCCACTGCGGCGATTCGCGCCTGTACGTGGTGCGCGAGGGGCAGATGCTCATGCGTACGCGCGATCACTCGCACGCCGAACGGCCGCGCCCCAATGGCAACAACGAGCCCGTCAACCGCAACCTGCTTCTCACCTGCCTGGGTTCGCCCACCACGCCGCTGTTCGAGGTGTCTGCGCCTCTGACGCTGCTGCAGGGCGACCGCCTCATGCTGTGTTCCGACGGGCTGTGGGGCGTCATGGACGACCTGCTGCTCGTACGCTCCCTGTCCAGCGGCAAGGTCTCGGACGCCGCGCCGGAACTGGTCGAGATGGCGCTGCGCCGTGGCGGACCGAATGGCGACAACGTCACCCTGATCGCCATCGAGTGGGAAACCGCCGACGTGCCCGGCGCGGATGCGGGTGTGTCGACCGACAGCATCAGCGACGACGTGTTCGCCTCCACCATCCAGGCCGGCATGCCGGCCGATGGCGAGATGGACGACCTGGACGACGATGCCATCGAGCGCTCCATCGCCGAGATCAACGAGGCCATCCGCCGATCCGCCGCCTCGCGCAAGAGCTGATCGCTTTTTCTTCCCCCTTTTCTTTCTCGTTCCCGAATGACTGCTTTCACCCGAAGCGGCGGCCGCGCCGCCGACCAGTTGCGTCCCGTGCGGATCACGCGCGGCTTCACCGTCCACGCCGAGGGGTCGGTCCTCATCGAGTTCGGCCAGACGCGCGTGCTCTGCACCGCCTCGGTCGAGGAGAAGGTGCCCCCGCACAAGAAGGGCAGCGGCGAAGGCTGGGTGACGGCCGAGTACGGCATGCTGCCGCGCGCCACCCACACCCGTAGCAGCCGCGAGGCCGCCAAGGGCAAGCAGACCGGCCGCACGCAGGAGATCCAGCGTCTCATCGGCCGCTCGATGCGCGCCGTGTTCGACCTGGCCGCCCTGGGCGAGCGCACCATCCACCTCGACTGCGACGTGCTGCAGGCGGATGGCGGCACGCGCACCGCGGCCATCACCGGCGCCTTCGTGGCCGCGCAGGACGCGGTGAACAAGCTGATCGCGGCCGGCTCGCTCGCCGCCTCGCCGATCAAGGGCCCGGTGGCCGCCATTTCGGTGGGCATCGTCGGCGGCACGCCGCTGCTCGACCTCGAATACACCGAAGACTCGGCCTGCGACACCGACATGAACGTCGTGATGACCGGTGCCGGCCACTTCGTCGAGGTGCAGGGCACGGCCGAGGGCGTGGCCTTCACGCGCGACGAGATGAACCAGCTGCTGGCGCTGGCCGAGAAAGGCATCGGCGAGCTCGTCGAACTGCAGAAGCAATCCTTGTCGTCGAATTGATGGCTGCCGGCGCCTATTTTGCGGACGCCGTACCCCCGTTGTGTTCATGAAACTGGTCCTCGCCTCCAACAACGCCGGCAAGCTCGCCGAGCTGCAGCAGCTCTTCGGCACGCTCGGCGTGCAGCTCGTGCGCCAGTCCGAGCTCGGCGTGGGCGAGGCGGACGAGCCTTTTCGCACCTTCGTCGAGAACGCGCTGGCCAAGGCGCGCCATGCGAGCGCCGCCACCGGGCTGCCCGCGGTCGCCGACGATGCCGGCCTGTGCGTCGACGCATTCGGCGGCCTGCCGGGCGTCGACACCGCCTTCTACGCCACGCAATTCGGCTACGAAAAGGGCGACGCCCACAACGTGCGTGCGCTGCTCGAGCAGATGCAGGGTGTGGCCAACCGGCGCGCCGCGCTCGTCAGCACGCTGGTGGCGCTGCGGCGGCACGACGATCCCGAGCCGCTCATCGCCGTCGGCCGCGTCGTCGGCGAGATCACGCGCGAGCCGGTGGGCGATCAGGGCTTCGGCTTCGACCCCGTGATGTTCCTTCCCGCCTTCGGCCGCACCTTCGCCCAGCTGCCTCCCGACGTGAAGAACGCACACAGCCACCGCGGCCAGGCCGCGCGCGCCATGGTCGAGCTGATGCGCGATCGCTGGGCGCTCTCGGGCGTCGGCCCCTGACGCCGTGACCATCCCCATCCAGCTTGCCGCCTCGTCGAGCGAAGGCGCCGAGCACGCCAACGACGTGCTGCACATGATGCGGCCCGGCCCGCTGCAACTGGCCGCGCTGCCGCCGCTGTCGCTGTACATCCACCTGCCGTGGTGCCTGCGCAAGTGCCCGTACTGCGACTTCAATTCGCACGAATCCCGGCATGGCGACGGCGTCCCGGAGCAGGCCTACATCGACGCCGTCATCGCCGACCTCGACGTGGCGCTGCCACTGGTCTGGGGCCGTCCGGTCCACACCATTTTCATCGGCGGCGGCACACCCAGCCTCTTCTCGCCCGAAGCCATCGACCGCCTGCTGGGCGACGTGCGCGCGCGGCTGAATGTCGAGCCCGACTGCGAGGTCACCCTCGAGGCCAACCCCGGCACCTTCGAGCGCGACCGCTTCCGGGCCTTCCGCGCGGCGGGCGTCACGCGGCTGTCGGTCGGCGTGCAGAGCTTCGACGACGCACACCTCAAGGCCATCGGCCGCGTGCACGACCGCGCGCAGGCCATCGCCGCCATCGAAGAGGCCGCGAGCGCCTTCGACACCTTCAACCTCGACCTGATGTACGCGCTGCCAGGCCAGACCTTGCAAGGCCTGGACGCCGATATCGACCAGGCCCTGGCCTTGCAGCCGCCGCACCTGTCGATCTACCACCTCACCATCGAGCCCAACACCTTCTTCGCCAAGCACCCGCCCGCGCTGCCCGACGACGACATCGCCTACACGATGCTCGACCGCATCACCGAGCGCACCGCGGCGGTGGGCATGAAGCGCTACGAAATCTCGGCCTATGCGCGCGCCGGACATGCGTGCGCGCACAACCTCAACTACTGGCAGTTCGGCGACTACCTCGGGCTGGGCGCGGGGGCGCACGGCAAGCTCAGCTTCGCGCACCGCATCGTGCGGCAGGTGCGCTTTCGCGACCCGCAGCGCTACATGGCCAACGCCCTGGCCGGGCAGGCCGTGGCGCGGAGCGAGGAGGTGGCGCTGGCCGACCTGCCCTTCGAGTTCATGCTCAATGCGTTGCGGCTGAGAGACGGCTTCACGCTCGTGCAGTTCGCCGAGCGCACGGGCCTGGCCATCAGCGCCATCCAGCGCCCGCTCGAAGAGGCCGAGCGCCTGGGCCTGCTGGCGCGCGACCTGCACCGCGTGTGGCCGACCGAGCGCGGCGTCGATTTCCTGAGTGACCTGCAGGAGCTCTTCCTGCCAGCGGCCGATTGACTGAAGGGCTGAGCCATCGGCTCGCGCAGGCGGGGCAGGGCGCAGCAGCTGAAGTCGTGGCGTTGGGTGCTGACTCGACCGCCCCGGCCCTCGGCCTAGAATCGGCCGTTCGGAGAGTTGGGTGAGCGGTTTAAACCAGCAGTCTTGAAAACTGCCGACGGGCAACCGTCCGTGAGTTCGAATCTCACACTCTCCGCCAGCATTCCCTATAAATCAGCAGCAGTCCCTGCATTCAGCTCTCAACGTCGAGGCCGCCGTCGTGGCCGGGTGGAATCAAGGTGTGTTCGAGGACTCCGTGGCCGAACCGTTCGACAGGCGCGTTGCTGTACCTCGCCATAACAGTGATTTCTTGTTGGCGGTCGCAGCACCTCCGGCATCTCGCCTGAACAGTTGACCGGCCGAGCAGCGACTAAGCAAGAAATCCCCGAACTTGCGGCTCGTTGCAGGATAAGGGCAGAGGTCAGCACTCTCGGGTGCACGACGCAAGAGCCGGGAGGTGGAATGCTTACGCTTCGCCTCTAGTGCCCAAGAAAGCGCGGCGCTCGACGCTCGGCCATCGCCTGCACGCCTTCCTTGAAGTCCGCAGTTGCGAAATGGACACGCTGGACCTCACGCTCGTGCCGGTTGGCCGCCGTGACCTCGTCCGCCAGCCCGCGGCGCAGCGTGGCCCGCGTGGCTTGCACCGCCAGCGGCGCCGACGCGGCAATTTCAGCCGCGAGCGCCAAGGCCCGCGTGCGCACTTCGTCGACCGGCGCCAAGATATCGGCCAAGCCAAGTCGCACCGCCTCCTCGCCGCCAATGCGCCGCCCGGTGTAAAGCAGCATGCTCGAGGCCTGAGCGCCGATCAAGTGCGGTAGCGTAACGCTCAGGCCGAAGCCCGGGTGGAAGCCGAGGCGGTTGAAGTTGGCGCTGAAGCGCGCTTCAACACAGGTGACGCGGAAGTCGACCGCCACGGCGAGTCCAAGCCCCGCGCCGATGGCAGCGCCGTGCACAGCGGCCACGATGGGCTTGGTCGTCCTGAACAACCGCATCGCCTGCTCGTAGAGCGCACCTGGATCCCGTGCGGTATCGGTGTCCTCGTCGCTGTGAAAGTCGGCGCCGGCGCAGAACACGCGGCCCTCGGCAGCCAGCACCACGCAGCGGCAGTCGGCGTCGGCATCCAACAGCTCCAGCGTGTCCGCCAGTTCCCGCAAGACGGGGACGTTGACGTGGTTGTAGGGCGGATGCCGCAGTTCCAACAACACGACCTGGGGCTGGCCCGATTCAAGGACGGCGATGGTGTTCATTGGATCTCGATCTGTGCGATGTCGACGTAATTCTTCCATTTCTCGCGTTCCTCGCGCTCGAAGTCCGCGAGCTGCTGCAAGCTGAGCTTGGCAGGGGAGAAGGCAAAGCCCTCCAGCTTGCTTCGGATGGGGTCGGTGGTCACGCCTTCGTTGATGAGCGCGTTCAGGCGCTGCTGCACGTCGACGGGCGTGGCGGCCGGCACCGCAATGCCGAGGAAACCGCCTCGGATGGTGAACGAGGGGTACGACTCGGTGATGAGCGGCACGTCGGGGTAGCGCTTCAGGCGCGTGTCTGAATGGGCAGCCAACGCGCGCAGCTGGTTGGCCGCGACGAAGGAGTCACCCGCCACCGTGTCGGTGAACACCACCTGAATCTGGCCGGCGATCAGCTCCGACATGGCCTGGCTCACCTGCTTGTACGGGATGGCCGCCAGCTCGATGCCGGCCGCGTGCGCAAAGAGCGCGGCCGTGACCTTGGACGTCGCGTTGAAATGCCCGTAGTTGATCTTGCCCGGCGAAGCCTTCGCGGCCGCGACAAAGTCCTTCAGCGTCTTCCACGGCGCGTCGGGTCGAACCAGCATGTAGGTAGAGCCGGGGCCAAAGGAACCCACCAGCCGGAAGTCCTTGCCAGGGTCGTAGGGCAGCTTACGGAATAGGCTGGGGTTTGCGAGGTGCGTGGAGGTCGTGGCCAGCAAGAGCACCGAGCCGTCGGCCGGCGCGTTGCGGGCGGCTTCCACCCCGATGATGCCGTTGGCGCCGGGCCGGTTGTCCACCACCACCGTACGACCGGTCTTGCGGGTGAGGTAGTCGCCCAGCATGCGCGCCGAGATGTCGCCCGATCCGCCCGGTCCGAAGGGCACGATGATCTGGATGGGCTTCTCTACCGCGCGGGCGGACTGCATCACTGCCGTCCAGGGCAGGGCGGTCGCGGCAGCGAGCAGGCTGCGTCTTCTCATGGTGTCGTCTCCTGATTTTGATTTGTCGAAGAAGGGCCCGGAGCCAGGCCGGGGCACAGGGCATGTGTGTGCTCACCGATGCCAGGCGCGCGGTGCCGCACTTCGGGCCGCTGGCCATCGAATGACAGGGGCAGTCCGACAATGCGCAGCTCTTCGCCGGGGATCTCCTGCAGGATGCCGAGCGCGTCGGTCTGCGGGTCGGCAAGCACCTGCGCGAAGTCCTGGATCGGCGCGCAGGGCACGCCCGCGGCCTCCAGCGCCTCGATCCAGTGCTGAGAACTTCGACTGCGAAAGACGGCCTCCAACGCCGGCAACAGATCGGCCTTGTGTTCCACGCGCAGCGCGTTGCTTGCATAGCGCGGGTCGACAACCCATTCGGGGTGCCCAGCCAATCGAGCGAGCTTGCCGAACAGCCGGTCGTTCGCCGCCGCAACGACCACTTCGCCGTCCGCGGTCTGCAGGGCCTGGAAGACCACCACGTTGGGATTGCCGCTTCGATGGCGAGCGGGCTGCTTGCCGGTGGCGTTGAAGCCGGCCATCATCACCTGCAGCCAGCCCAGCGCCGTCTCGAAGAGCGAGGCATCCACAACGCATCCCTGGCCCGTCGCATGGCGTCGGTGCAGCGCGGCCAGGCAGCCGAGGGCGGCCCAGACGCCGGTGCCCAGGTCCAGCACCTGCATGCCCACGCGCGACGGCGGCGCGGTCTCGGGACCGTTGATGCTGAAGATGCCGGAGAAGGCCTGCACCATCGGCTCGTAGCCCGGCGTGAGGCTTCGCGGGCCTTTGTGGCCGAAGGCCCAGAGCGAGCAGTACACCAGCCGCGGGTTGCGTGCGCGCATCGCCTCGGCGCCCAGGCCCAGCACCTCCAGCACGCCGGGGCGCATGTTCTGGATCAGCACGTCGGCTTCACTCACGATCTCCTCGAGCAGGGCGACCTGCGCGGCATCCTTCAGGTCCAGCGCGATGCTCTTCTTTCCATGGTTCATCGCCTGGAAAGTCGTTGCGGTCCCGCGCCAAAAGGGCGGACCCCAGCCGCGCGCGTCGTCGCCGGTGCCGGGACGCTCCACCTTGATGACTTCGGCGCCGAGCGACGCGAGGACCTCGCTCGCGTACGGACCGGCGATGTTTTGCCCGAGTTCAATGACCCGGATGCCGGCCAGCGGCGCGGCGGCGTTCAGTTCTGGCGTGCTCATGCTAGTTCCCGGTGAATTGCGGCGGACGCTTTTCCAGAAAGTGGCGCACACCCTCTCGGAAGTCCTCGGTATCGCGACAAGCAGCAATCTCACGATCGGCAACCTGCGTGGCCTGGCCCAGTGTCTGGTAGCGCGCTTCAGCCAACTGGCGCTTGATGATCCGCACCGAACGTGGTGAGGTGGTCAAGGCGATTTCGCGTGCGCGATCGAGCACAGCGTCCAGAAAGCCCTCGGCGGGCAGCGCCCAGGCCAGGCCCATGTGAGCGGCCTCGTCCCCGGTGACCGTGCGCCCGGAGATGAGCAGGTCGGCCGCGTGCATGGGTCCTACCAGGCGCGGTAGCAGCCAGGCGGTGCCGTGTTCGGCCACCAGGCCGCGCCGCGCGTAGGGCACAGTCAGCTTGGCACCGGCCACGACGAAGCGCACGTCGCAATACAGCGCGAGGCACAGGCCCACGCCGGCGGCAGCGCCATTGATGGCCGCGATGAGCGGCTTGCTGAAGGCGCCGAGGTAGCCGTAGCGCTGGCCGGCGTCGTCGTCCGTCAAGCTCTCGGCCTGCGGGGGGCGGTTCGACGCTTGCAGCACCTGCATGTCCATGCCGGCACAGAACGCGCCGCCTGCGCCGGTGATGACCACACAGCGCACCTCCGGGTCGTTGCCGGCACGGCCGATGCATGCCTTCAAGCACTCTTCAAGCGCCGGCGTCCACGCGTTCATGCGTTCGGGGCGGTGGATGGTCAGCAGGGCCACGCCCTGTTCGACCGCGTAGATCAGTTCTTCGTCCGGAGGTGGCTGCTGCACGTCGCTTGTCTCTCGTTGGCCCGCGTCGGATGTGCGTGGATGAGCGCGGAGTATTCCCCCGGGCTGCGACTTCGCCCAGCCTACAATTTCGATGACCGAAATCATGGCAAAGCGCGCCAACCCTTTGGAGCCCTCGACGCGTGCCCGCACACAGGCAACGCAGGTGTTCGTGCGGAGCACCGCAGGCAGCCAGTCGCTGGAGCGCGGCTTGGGCCTGCTGCGCGCCTTCCGGCATGGCTCAGGCACCCTCACCAACGCCGAACTGGCCGAACGCACGCACCTGCCTCGGCCAACGGTGAGCCGGCTCACGCGCTCGCTGGTGGACGCTGGGTTTCTTGTCTACGACCTGCAGGACATGGGCTATCGGCTGGCGCCGGCCTGTCTCAGCCTAGCGCTGGCGTACCGCAGTTCGGAGCCGGTGCTCGAACGCGCACTGCCGCTGATGCGCGAATTGGCCGAGGGACGGCGCGTGAACGTCGGGCTCGCCGTGGCGGATCAGCTCGAGATGGTCTACCTCGACTCCGTGCGCTTCAGCCGCCTGGGCATCTTCCGACGCCTCCTACCCGGCTCACGCATTCCCATCGCGCCCACGTCGCTGGCCTGCGCGTTTGTGGCGGGTATGCGGCCGGCCCAGCGCCAGCAGTTGTTGTCCCGCTTGAAGCAGGAGCACGGAGCGGCTTGGCCGAACCTGCAGCGCCACCTTGAACAATCGCTGCGCAACGTTCGCGACTTCGGCTATTGCCATGCAAGATGGGCGGCGGGAATGGAGGCTGTGGCCACGCCTTTGAAGACGCCCGGCGGCGCGCTGTACGCGCTCAATGTGAGCTTCCCCATCGGGGACACAGAGAACGTCGACGCCGTGCGTGCTCACGCACGGCTGTTGCTGAATCTGCGCGACAGTTTGACGGCCCTCTTGGAACGCCGATGAATGCCGGGCGAGGTTAGATCGCGCTGTCCGTGCAGGTACGGGCAGCACCACATGGAAGACCCGCAGGGGGAACGTCCGCCTACGCAGGCTCGGCAGCGCTCTCGGCGCGGATCACGCCATCGGTCATCAGATGGTCGATCTCCAGATCCGTCAAACCCGCTTCACGGAGGAGCTCAGCCGAATGTTGGCCCAACACCGGAGCCTGACGGGAGATGCCTGCCGGGGTCGCACTGAAGCGCACCGGCGGGCGGACCTGCACCGTCGGACCCTCGGTTGGATGCTCGTGCGTCTCGAACAGCCCCACGCTGCGTAGCTGCGGGTGCTCACGCAACTCGTCCAAGGCATAGATCCGCGTGGCAGGAATGTCCAGCGTCTCGCAAAGGGCCAGGCACTCGGCGCAATCCATCGTCGCCATGACGAGCGCCAGGTCTGCGTAGAGCTCGCGCACGCGCGCGTTGAGTTGGCTGCGGTCCATCGGTTCGTACTTCGCCATCAGGTCGGAACGACCGGCGCGCTCAAACAGCGAGCGCCAGTGCTGGGGCGAGTAGGGCAGGACGGTGACGTAGCCGTCCCGCGTGGCCACGGGCTTGCGCCCGCCGTTCAGTAGCCGCGCATACCCAGGCTCACCGGCAGGCGGTGCGAACGCGTGCCCCCCCAAGTGTTCGACGAGGGTGAATGCGGCCATGCTCTCAAACATCGGAACCTCGACGTACTGGCCTTCACCGCTGCGCGCACGGTGCAGGAGGGCGGCGGTGATCGCCTGTGCCACGACGACACCAGCTGCCTTGTCGGCCACCAGAGTGGGCACGTAGCGCGGCACACCGCCGTCACGCAGGTTCAGGTCCACCAGGCCGCAGCCTGACTGGACGATGTCGTCGAACACGGGCTTGCCCGCGAATGCACCACCTTCCTGGTAGCCGGTCGCCACGCAGTAGACGATGTCGGGACGTACCGTTCGAATAGCCTCGTAGCCCAACCCGAGCCGCGTGATTGCTGGCACGCGCATGTTGTGTACGAACACGTCCGCCGTGGCCGCCAGCCGCATCAACGCCTGCACGCCTTCGGGACGCTTGAGGTCGATGGACAACGAGCGCTTGTTCCGGTTGATGCTGAGATAGATGGAGCTCATGTCGCGGTGGCGTGATACGCCGTTGGCTCGCATGAGGTCACCTTCGGGGCTCTCTACCTTGATGACATCGGCACCCTGATCGCCCAGGATTTGCGTGGCCAAGGGGCCAAGCACGACGGCAGTCAGGTCGAGGATGCGGATGCCGGCAAGCGGGCCGGTGGCGGAAGGCTGCGTTGGACGTGTCTGGGAAATCGTCATAGTTCAATCAAGAATGGGACCGGGGCGCAGGGCCGCCCGGCGCGGGAGGGTCACTGCACGAGGCCTGCTGTTTCGGCCACGCGCTTGAAGCGCTCGTACTCGCGCAACTGGAACTTGCGCATCTCGTCGCCCTTGAGGTCCAACTGTTCACCGCCGCGCTGCTTGCGGTAAACCTCGGCTTCGGGCTGCGCCATGGCTTCGCTCAGGGTCGTGATGAGCTTGCGCGTGATGTCGTCGGGCGTCTCGCTGCGCACGAAGAAGGAACTCCACACGTAGGTCTCGAAATCAGCGAAGCCGCTCTCGATCATGGTCGGCACCTCGCGCACCGCCTCCATGCGCTTGGCGCCGGTCACGGCCAGCATGCGCAAGCGTCCGTCCCTGTGCATCTCCACGAAGGCGGAGGGATCCACGATCGCGAGTTCGAGCTGCCCGCCGATGACGTCGGTCACCATTTGCGAGCCGCCCTTGTAGCTGATGTGGTTGATCTGGGCGCCTGACGCTGTCCCCAACCAGGCCGCGACCAGCTGGTAGCCGGCGGAGTAGTTCCCGACCGCGACAGGGCGCTTCTCGCGCTTTGCCGCGGCCACGATGTCCTGCATGGTTTTATAGGGCGAGTTGGCCGCGACAACGAAGGCCGCTGGCCCCACCGCCGAACCGACCAGCGGCTTGAAGTCCTTGAAAGGGTCGTAGGGCAGGTTCTTCATCACCGCCGGATTGACCGACATGGGCGAGTTGCTTGCCAGCAGGATGCTGTAGCCGTCCGCAGGAGCTGCCTTGACCGATTGCACCGCGATGAGGCCGCTGGCGCCCGGACGGTTCTCCACCACCACAGGCTGGCCCAGCTTCTTGCCGAGCAGGTCGCCGTAGAAGCGCGAGTCCGAGTCCGAGCCGCTGCCCGCGGTAAAGGGCACCACGATGCGCAGCGCCTTGTGGGGAAAAGCCTGCGGTTCGGCCGCCATGGCGCCGCCAGTGGTCAGCAAACATGCGGTGCCCAGCGCCGCAAGAAGGGCTCGAAAGAAACTCATCGGTTGTCTCCGGTGTTTGGTTTTCGGAAAGTATTCGTGCTTGCCTCGATTCACTTTAGCACTTATATTTGTTGGCTGACAAGCAAGTTAATTAGGTGTTCACCCCGACGCTCGCAGCGTGCGGCAGCGGCATCCTTGAGGAGACAACGAACATGCAAGCCCTGGATATCCGGCCGGCGCAGTTGCCCCCAGCGTGCGACGCATTGCGCGACGAGGTGCGCAGCTTTCTCGCTGAGACATTGAACGACCTGCCCGCGCACGAGCGCGCGCGCAATTGGTCCGGCTACAGCGCCGACTTCAGCCGCGCACTGGGCGAGCGAGGCTGGATCGGCATGACCTGGCCGCGCCGCTACGGCGGCGGCGAACGCTCGATGCTCGAGCGGTACGTGGTGCTGGAAGAACTGCTGGCCGCCGGCGCGCCAGTGGCGGCGCACTGGGTGGCCGATCGCCAGAGCGGCCCTTTGCTGATGCGTTACTCGCCCGAAGTGCTGGCACCGGAGATCCTGCCGCGCATCGCGCGGGGTGATTGCTACTTTTGCATCGGAATGAGCGAGCCGGACTCCGGCTCCGACTTGGCCTCCATTCGCACGAAGGCCGTGCGAGACGGCGACGACTGGCTGATCAACGGGCGCAAGGTCTGGACGTCCAGCGCCCACAAGGCGCACTACATGATCGCGCTCGTGCGCACGGCGCCGCAGGGCACCGACCGCCATGCCGGCATGTCCCAGTTCCTGGTGGACATGCGCAGCCCGGGCCTGACGATCCGGCCGATCCATAACCAACTCGGCGAGCACGAGTTCAACGAAGTCACACTCGACGAGGTGCGCGTTCCGGGCCACCACCTCATCGGCGGCGAAGGCGAGGGCTGGCACCAGGTGACCACCGAGTTGACCTTCGAGCGCTCGGGGCCGGAACGCTACATGAGCAGCACGCAGTTGATGCTCGAAATGCTCGAACAGGCCGACGAAGGCAACCCCCACCACACGCTGGTGCTGGGGCGCCTGGCGGCGCACTACGCCACGCTGCGCCAGATGTCGCTCGGTGTGGCCGGCATGTTGGCTGCGGGTCAAAACCCCGCGCTGGCCGCAGCGGCCGTGAAGGACCAGGGCGCACTGCTGGAACAGGGATTGCCGGACTTGGCGCACGAGCTCTTCGGTGGGCGCATGCCGCCCGACAGCGACCTCGCACGCGTGCATCGGCATCTGGTGCTCGCGACGCCGTCGTTCTCGCTGCGCGGCGGCACCCGTGAAATTCTGCGCGGCATGTTGGCGAAAGGAATGGGCCTGCGATGAACGACGAACAGATGATCCAAGACAGCGCGGCACGCCTGTTCGCCGATGCGGCCGAGGCCGGCCTCAACGAAACGGTAGAGGCCGGACAGTTCCCGCAGGCGCTTTGGGCGCAGGTTGAAGCCGCGGGCTTCGCCCAGGCCTTGGCCGAAGGGGAGCACGGCTTCGGCCTGGCGCCCGAACAGGCGTTGACCATCTTCGAGGAGATGGGGCGCCACCGCGTGCCGCTGCCACTCGCCGAGACGGCCGCGGGCGTGGCGCTTCTTGCCTGTGCCGGGCATGCGCCTCCCGCCGGTCCGGGCACGCTTATCGACACTGGTCCTGGCACGCAGCTCGTGCTTTCCCAGGCGAGCGGACGCACGTCGCTGAGCGGCGAGGCGGCCGCGGTGCCCTGGGCACGGCATGCGCGCTGGGCGCTGGCCGCGCTGCCCAGCGGCGATGTCGCCTGGATCGTGCTCGACTCGCAGCCGGCCGTGCAACTGAGCGCCGGCTGCGACATTGCCGGACTACCCTCCGATCACCTTGTGCTGAAGGACGTTCCGGTGGAGGCCGTGCTGCCGGCAGGCGTCGTCGGCATCCACTTGCCAATGCGTATGACCGGCGCACTCGTGCATGCGGCCATGATGGTCGGTGCGATGGAGTGGGTGCTGGCGCAGGCGATTCTCTACGCGAATGACCGCATCCAGTTCGGCCGCCCCATCGGCAAGAACCAGGCGCTGCAGCAAATGCTGGCGCAGGCCGCTGGCGACGTTGCATCTGCGCGTATGGCTGTGCGTGCGGCAGGGCTGGACTTCCGGCTCGGCGACGCCAGCCGCGCGGCGAGAGTCGATTTCGGCGTGGCCGCGGCCAAGATCCGCTGCGGCGAGGCCGCCACCCGCACCGCGGCCGTCGCGCACCAGGTGCTCGGCGCCATCGGCTTCACACGCGAGCATGCCCTGCATTTCGCGACAAGGCGCTTGTGGGCGTGGCGCGCAGCTTATGGGTCCGACGCCTGGTGGGCACAGCGCCTGGGCGAGGCCGCCATACGTTCGCGCGCGGCAGGGTTTTGGCCGGCGATGACGGCACGTCACTTCTCTGCAGCCGCATGAAACAAGTCGATCACCAGGAGCCCAGGAATATGGAAACACGTAGCTTCACCGACCTGCACGTCTCGCGCGAGGGCCACGTGGCGCTCGTGGAAATGCGCCGCCCGCCGCACAACTACTTCGACGTGGCGCTGATTTCGGCGCTTGCCGACACGCTGGAGGACCTCGAAGCCGATCCCGGATGCCGTGCGGTGGTGTTGGCCGCGCAAGGCACGGCCTTCTGTGCAGGCGCGAACTTCGGCGGTGGCGCGGACACCGAAGGCGCTCGCAGCCCGCGCGCGCTCAACCCGATCTATGCCGAGGCGCTGCGCGTGTTCGCGACGTCCAAGCCCATCGTCGCTGCCGTGCACGGACCTGCCGTCGGAGGAGGGCTCGGACTCGCATTGGCTGCCGACTTTCGCGTGTCCTGCCCGCAGGCGAGGTTCAGCGCCAACTTCAACCGTCTCGGCTTCCATCCCGGATTCGGGCTGTCGGTGACCCTTCCGCGGCTGGTCGGCACGCAGCAGGCAGCATTGCTTCTCTACACGGGGCGCCGCATTGACGGCACGCAGGCCATGGCGCTGGGGCTGGTGGATGAACTGGTGCCCGATGCGAGTGCCGTCCGAGCCGCCGCGCTCGCGCTGGCCGAGGAGATCGCGGTCTCGGCCCCATTGGCCGTGCAAGCCACACGCACAACGCTGCGCCAGGGCTTGCTCGCGGACTTGCGGCAAGCCGTCGCGCGCGAGAGCGAAGAGCAGTTCGTGCACTTCCGTACGCAAGACTTCCGCGAGGGCGTGCAAGCCATGTCCGAGCGCCGCGCGCCGCGCTTCACCGGCGTCTGAGGCCTGCCATGCTTCAAGTTGGCGTACTCATGAACAAGCGAATCCTCGTGACCGGGGGCGGTTCGGGGTTGGGGCTGGCCATGGCAGACCGCTTTGCAGAACTGGGGGCACACGTGCTGCTGTGCGGACGCCGTCACGACGTGCTTGAAGAAGCGCGCGCCGGCATCGCCGCGCGCCACGGCACGCCGGTCCAAGCCATGGCGTGCGACGTGCGCGATGCCGGTGCGGTGCAGGCATTGTTCGACGAGGCCGGGCGCGACGGCCCGATCGACGTCTTGGTCAACAACGCCGCCGCGACCTTCATCGCCCAAACCCATCGGTTGAGCGCGCGGGCCGCCGATGCCGTCTTGGCCCCCACGCTGCACGGCGCGCTGTACTGCACGCTCGAGGCAGGCCGTCGTTGGATCGACTGCGGGCGTTCAGGCGTGGTGCTCAGCATCCTCTCGACCTCCACGCGCACGGGCCGCGCTTTCACCGTGCCGTCGGCGATGGCGAAGTCGGCGCTCCTTGCCATGACGCGCAGCCTCGCCGTTGAGTGGGGCCCCTACGGCATTCGCAGCGTGGCCATCGCGCCCGGTCCGTTCCCGACGGCCGGCGCGACGAGCGCGCTGGACCCGACCGCTGGACGCGGATTTAGCGAGGCGAGGATGGTCAATCCACTCAGGCGCAACGGTCGACCGCCCGAACTGGCGGAACTCGCAGCCTTCCTGGTCAGCGACTCCGCGGCATACATCAACGGCGAGATGGTGGCGATCGACGGAGGGCAGCACCTGCGCACTTCTGGCGCTGAGGACCTGCTCGCATGGGGGCCTGACGACTGGGATCGATTGGCCTCCCGTCGCACAGGTTGAGCGGTAGTCCAGGGCTGCGTGCGCCCTTCATGGCGCCGCGAGCATGCGGTCGACCATCTGTACGGCCAGGCTGCGGATGCGATGCAGGTCCAGTTCGCCGCCGAGCACCAAGTGCTGGTGAAGTACGCCACGCAGCGCACCGATCAAAAGAGCCGCGGCTGTACTCGGGTCGACGTCGGACCGGATCTCCCCCAGCGCGATCCCGTCGCGAACATGCTGTTCCAGACGCGAGATGCTGCTGCGGATGTAGTCGCCGATGTGCGGGTTGAGGTCCGAGTCTTCCATGAAGCCCTCGGTCATCATGACGAGCAACGCACGGGTCTCGATCCATCGCAAGTCGTCGCGTTCGAAGTAGGTCGATACGACTCCGCGCAACGCGTCCAGTCCGGGTCGACGGGGTGGCAGGGACAGTCGCCGCTCCTCGAAACGCGCGCCGATGTTCATGACCACCATCTTGAGCAAGCCGGCCTTGTTGCCGAAACGATGCGCAGGCAGCCCGCGGCTGTAGCCCGCGGCCTCTCCGACCTCAGCCAGCGTCATTCGCACCGATCCGCGGCGCGCGACCAGCTCAAGCGCCGCGTCAAGGATGCGCCGCTCGGCGAGCGCACGGCGCTCGGCCTGGGTGAGACGCACCGTCCGAGCGGCGGCCTCGATGACGCCAGCATGGACCTGCGGCCGCACCGCAGTACCTGTGGACGCGGCCGGGCGTGCGCGCGCGGGCGCTTTGCGCTTCGCGCCCTTTTGGGATGCTGGAGTAGATCGAGAAGCCATGCGGGGCGGGGCCGACCGGCGGCCCTGGACCCTGGGAAGATACCACCGGCGGGCGCTGGCATCGGCAGGCACGCCACCAGTGGCAGCCGCCCGATCAAGCCTATGCTTCTGCTCAGGACCTCGCCTGCTCCAGCAGCATTCTGACCGTATCGACGCTCTCGATCGGACGCGGGTTGGTGCGGATCCAGGGATCATGCATCGCGGCCTGTGCGACCGCCTCGATTCGCGCGTCGCTGTCGAGCCCGACCTCTTGCAGGGTTCGGGGCAGGCCTAAGCTCTGGATCAGGCGCGACACGGCTGCCCAGGCAGGAACACCGGGCTCGCCCATCGCTTCGCTGATCAGCGCATGCTGTCGTTCGACCACCGGTGCGTTGAATTTCATGACGTGCGGCATGAGGATGCACGAGGTGACTCCATGCGGTACCCCGCCTGTGCCGCCCAGGGCATGGCCGATGCCATGGCTCGCGCCTTTGTTGACGCCGGCCTGCGAGCCCACCGTGGACAGCCAGCCGGCCACCTGGGAGTCGAGTCGTGCGCGCAGGTCCCGCGGATCGCTTCGCGTCGCCGGGAGGGCGGTTGATAGCAAGCGGATTGCCTGCAACGCGGAGCCCTGCGAGTAGGGCTGCGAATCGATGGAACAGATGTCCTCGACTGCGTGATCGAACGCACGCACGCCCGTGGAAAGCCAAAGCGCTTCGGGTGTGTGGGTCGTGACCTCAGGGTCCAGGACGATGACACGTGGCACCTGCGCGGGGTGGGTGAAGATCTCCTTAAGGTGCGTCGTTGCGTTGGTGACGCCCGCATAGGCAGTGAACTCGGCGCCGGCCAGCGTCGTGGGCACGGCCAGCAACGGAATCGTGGGCGACCGAACCCCGGATTTGGCACCGGTCATCGACTCGCCGGGACCTTTGCGCAGCATGTCCATCTGCGCGGCTGTCCGGATGTCGTTCGCCAGACAGGTCGACACCACCTTGGCGGCGTCGATGACCGAGCCACCGCCCAGCGCCACCAGCAGGTCGGCGCCTGCAGCGCGAGCCGCGTCGGCCGCCGCGATGACGTCTTCGCGTGGGGTGTGCGCCGAGATCCCGGACCAGGTCGACGCGTGGCGTGCTCGGAGCGCTGCCGCAATGCGCCTGGGGACGTCCGTCTCTCGCGCGAGAGCGCCGGCTACGAGCATGAAGACGCGCTGCGCGTTGAGCCGTTCAGCCTCCAGGAGCACTGCCTCCGTTGCGGCCTGGCCAAAGACCACGCGCTCGATCTTTGGCATTGTGTAGATACCCCGATACATCGCGTTCATTGCGGCTCACCCGTTCCGATGGAAGTTGCACTGGCCCCCGCACGCAGGCTCGTACGGCAACCGGTGGCGCGCCTGTCCGCGCTCTTAGGGTCTGCGCAACCGCGCGGACAACGTGCCGCCAATACACGCGGCAATCCGGCTTGCGTCTTGCCGCGGTCTCGGTCCGGTAGATCACAGCGATTCATTGCAACTCCAGGCCGGTGAGCCTCACAAGTGATTTCCATCGTGCGATCTCCTCGATCTGGTAGCGGCGCATCTCTTCCGGTGTGGAAAGCCGCATCGAGACCAGTTGGCCCTCGTAGAAGCGGCGGGTCTCCTCGCTCTTCCCCGCGCTCGTGAACAGCTGCGCCAGCCGCCGCGAGATGTCCGCAGGCGTTTTGGCTGACACCGCAGCTCCAACCCACGTGAAGGCGTCGAAAGCGCCCAAGCCGGCATCCGCTGCGCTCGGCACCTCCGGCAGCAAGGGCGATCGATGCGGCGCCGCGAGCAGCAGGCCGCGCAGTCTTCCTGACTTCACCAGCTCCACGGAACTGCTCGCATCAACAATGGCGAAATCCACGTTGCCTGCCATCGCGGCCGCGCCAGCATCGCCAGAACCCTTGTAGTTGATGGGCGTCGTCTTGATGCCCGCAAGCTGGTTCATCCACTCCGCGTAGAGCGTGTAGGAGATCGAGCCTGTACCGTAGTTCAATGCGCCCGGCCGCTGCTTCGCGTCCGTGACGAGTTCGGCAAGTGTCTTGTAGCGGGAACCAGGCGGCACCACGACCATCACGGGCGCACCCACAAGCAGCGAGATCGGCGAAAAGTCCGCGACCGGGTCGTAAGGAGGTTTGCGAAACGCCGCCGCGTTGGTAGAGAGTGTCGAGTTGCTGCCCAGCAGCACTGTGTAGCCATCGGCCGGAGCATTGAGAACGGCTTGCACGGCGATGAAGCCGTTGCCACCAGGCTTGTTCTCGACGATGGCGGGCTGACCGGCCAGCTCGCCCACCAAGCGCGCAAAGTGGCGGGCGGCGATGTCTGTGCCACTGCCTGGCGGAAAGGGGACCACCAGCTTGATGGGTCGCGAGGGATATGGCTCAACGGCAGCGCCCGAAGCGAATGGCGCGATCGCCGCGCCAATTCCTAGCGCTAGGAGTGTCCGGCGCCTTGACGCTGGATCGTGTGAGGGCATGGCGTTGTCTCCTTGTTTCGGTGCGGTAAGCACTGCGCTGATGATGTCCACAGCAGGTGCGTTACTCAAGGACAGCAAAGCATTGATTTCCATACAATGGAAATGCCCCTTGCTTTCGCAGCGGGTTGAAGGAGACAGGCATGCGCGCAAGAAAGCCTATCGATGCCGCTGACACCAGCACGAACCGGACACTGCGGCGGGGCCTTTCGATCCTGAGAGCGTTTCGGCCCGGCTTTGCCGTCCTAAGCAACGCTGAGCTGGCGGAGCTCACGGGCCTGGCGCCGTCCACGGTCAGTCGCATGACCGGCGCGCTGGTGGACGCGGGCCTGCTAAGGCATTCCCCGAGCGGCGTTGGCTACGCGCCTGCGGCGGCCTGCATCAGTCTGGGCTTCGCCGCGTTTCAAGCGCTGGCGCCCGTTCGCCAGAAGGTGGTCGCCCGGATGGAAGACGCAGCAGGGCGCCTGGACGTCAGCGTAAGCCTTGCTACGCCAGACGGCGAAGACATGATCTATATCGACACCTTTCGCCGCGCGCGGCGCGAAACGCTGATGCACATTGCGCCTGGTGTACGCATTCCCGTTGCGTACACGGCGCTAGGGATTTCATCGCTGGCGGTGCTTCCGGCTGAGGATCGGGCAGTGCGGATCGAAAGTCTGCTTGCGCGGCATATGCGCGACGCTGAGCAGGTGCGAAGAAGCATCGAAGCCGGTGTCCGGCAGCACACTGCACATGGCTGGTGCCAAGCCTCGTGGGTAGCCGACGTGGTCGGCGTAGCCCGTGCAGTGCATTTGCCCGGCTACCCGATCTTCAGCTTCAATTGCGCTGGCTCGGCCAGCCAGATGACGTCGACGAAGATCGAGCGGAAGTTGGTACCGCTTCTTTTCGAGCTTACCGATGTCGTGGAGGCCAACGAGAGGCTGCGGTAGCCGACCTTCGGGCGATGCTTGCGATCGGCCGCTGTCGGCCAGGAGCGGACATCTGAGAGCGATGCAAAAGCTCCCCCGATGCCGGTCATCCGGCACGACGACGGTTCAGATCGCAGCGAGGCGAACTCGCCCCAGCGTTTCAACTGCTGCTTCCCTCCGTTCGCTGTAGCGGTCCACCAGATAGGAAGCCACGTCCCGCGTCAGCAACGTGAACTTCACGAGCTCTTCCATCACGTCGATCACGCGCTCGTAGTAAGCGGAGGGCCTCATGCGGCCGGCTTCGTCGAACTCTTGGTAGGCCTTTGGGACCGAGGACTGGTTCGGGATGGTCAGCATGCGCATCCAGCGGCCCAGCACACGCAACTGGTTCACCGCGTTGAAGGATTGCGAACCGCCCGAGACCTGCATGACGGCCAGCGTCTTGCCTTGCGTGGGACGTACGGCTCCTTCGCTGAGCGGGATCCAGTCGATCTGCGCCTTCATGATGGCCGTCATCGCGCCATGCCGCTCGGGTGAGCACCACACCATGCCTTCGGACCACCGCGCCAGCTCGCGCAACTGGTGTACTTTCGGATGGTCCGGCGGGACGCTGTCAGGCAGCGGAAGTCCGTTCGGATCGAAGGTCTTCACTTCGGCGCCCATGGCCTGCAGCAGCCGGCCGGCTTCTTCCGCCAGCAGCCGGCTGTAGGAGCGCTCGCGCACCGAACCGTAGAGCACGAGGATGCGTGGCGGATGCGCCGCCCGCGCCACGTCGACCAGCCGGGCCAGGGCGGGGCGGTCGAAGTGGGCGGGATCGACATGGGGCAGATCGGCGACGGAAGATTGCATGACTTCGATAATACGAGTATTATCAAATTATGGAAGAAGACAATGTCGTTCAAGCCCTCGCCGCCCTGGCGCACCCACTTCGACTTCGCGTGTTCCGCGCGCTGGTGGTCGCGGGCCCCGAGGGCGCGACGCCCGGCATGCTGCTCGAAAGCATCGATGTTCCGGCCACGAGCCTGTCGTTCCACCTGAAGGAGCTCACCGGCTCCGGCCTGGTGACGCAGGAGCGCATGAGTCGGAATCTGCGCTACAGGGCTGCCTTCGCGCAGATGGACGGGCTGCTGGGCTACCTCACGGAGAACTGCTGCGCGGGTGCGCCGTGCGCGGTCGAAGCCCGGTCCTCTGCCTGCTGCTGACGTCCTGATTTTCCTCGACCGTGCGGCGCTCCGCCTGTGCCGTGCGGGTCCACCTGCGCCTTCGATTTCTCAACTCGCGAGCCCGAGATGCCCGACACCCAACCGCTCAACGTCCTGTTCTTGTGCACCCACAACTCTGCCCGCAGCATCCTGGCCGAGGCCGTGCTGAACGATCTTGGCGCCGGCCGCTTCCGCGCGTTCTCCGCGGGAAGCAGTCCGCGCGACAACCAGGCGCCGAACCCGCTCGCCCTGCAGGTGCTTGCGAATGCCGGCATCGACACGTCCGGCCTGCGCAGCAAGAGCTGGGACGAGTTCGGCCGGGCCGACGCGCCGCACATGGACCTGGTCATCACGGTGTGCGACAACGCGGCCGGCGAGGTCTGTCCCTACTGGCCGGGCCACCCGGCGACAGCGCATTGGGGCTACCCGGATCCGTCGGAAGTCACCGGGTCCGATGCGCAGCGCCTGGAGGCATTTCGCCAGACGCTGCTCGCCATCCGGCGCCGCCTGGAATTGCTGGTGAACCTGCCAGCCGCCAGCCTGGAGAAGATGGTGCTGGCGTCCACCGCGCGTTCGTTGTCGAGGTCCTGAGCCATGGCCTCGATCGCCTCCGCGCCGTCCCCTGCGGCTGTGGCGCCCGCCATCGGCTTCTTCGAGCGCTACCTCACGGTGTGGGTCGGCCTGTGCATCGTCGCGGGCGTCGGGCTCGGCCAGTTGTTCCCGGCAGTTTTCCACGCCGTGGCGGCGATGGAGGTCGCCCAGGTCAACCTGCCGGTGGGCCTGTTGATCTGGGTCATGATCGTCCCGATGCTGCTGAAGATCGACTTCGGCGCGCTCGGCCAGGTCAAGGCGCATTGGCGTGGCATCGGCGTCACCCTGTTCGTGAACTGGGCCGTCAAGCCGTTCTCGATGGCGGTGCTGGGTTGGCTCTTCATCCGTCACGTCTTCGCGCCGCTGCTGCCGGCGGATCAGTTGGACAGCTATGTCGCGGGACTGATCCTGCTGGCCGCCGCGCCGTGCACCGCCATGGTCTTCGTCTGGAGCCAGCTGTGCCGTGGCGATCCGTACTTCACGCTGTCCCAGGTGGCACTCAACGACGCGCTGATGGTCGTGGCGTTCGCGCCGCTGGTGGCGCTGCTGCTCGGCCTGTCGTCCATTGCTGTTCCGTGGGACACGCTGCTCATCTCGGTCGGCCTCTACATCGTCGTGCCGGTGGTCCTGGCGCAAGCATTGCGCGCGCGGCTGCTTCGGGCCGGGCCGGCCCGGCTGAAGCTCGTTGCGGGCAAGCTCGGGCCCTGGTCCATCGCGGCGCTGCTGCTCACCCTCGTGCTGCTCTTCGCCTTCCAGGGCGAGGCCATCCTGCGCCAGCCGCTGGTCATTGCGCTGCTGGCCGTGCCGATCCTTCTGCAGGTGATCCTGAATTCGGGCCTCGCCTACCTGCTGAACCGCAGGCTCGGGGTCGCCCACTGCGTCGCCGGCCCCTCGGCGCTCATCGGCGCCAGCAACTTCTTCGAGCTCGCGGTCGCGACGGCGATCAGCGTGTTCGGGTTCGACTCCGGCGCGGCGCTTGCGACAGTCGTCGGCGTGCTCATCGAGGTGCCGGTCATGCTGGCGGTGGTCGCCGTCGTGAACCGCTCCCGACGCTGGTACGAGGCCCGATGAGGCCACGGCGTCCGTCGGCAGAAGACGTGCACTCGTACTTACGGAGGGACGCACCTGCAATCTCTACTGCGTTTGGACTTGTAATTGGCGGGCGGCGTCGCGGCTCCCTGCTCAGCGCGGCGCCTCGCGGCCCGGGCGTGAAGCCAAGGCAGCTCACTGCTTCTGGAAGCCGATGCTGGCCAGCAGCCTGCCCCATGCCGCGTGCGATTCGCGGATGACTGCCGAGAAGTCGGCGGCGCTGGCCCAGCGGGGTTCGACCCCCGACGCGCGGAACTCCTCGCGCAGGTGCGGCAGCGCCATGACGCGGCGTGCGGCCTCGGACAGTTTGTCGACGACCTCTGCCGGCATGCCTGCAGGCCCGATGAGGCCGAGCGAGGTGTCCATGTCCATCCCGGAGATGCCCAGTTCGGTCATGGTGGGCAGCGACGGAAAGAGTTCGCTGCGCCGGGGCGAGACGATGCCCAGCAGGCGCACCTGGCCGGACCGCGCCAACTGCGTGGCGGCCGAGGACGACGCGAACTGCAGATGCACGCGGCCGGCGATGAAATCCTTGGCGACATCGTTGGCGCCCTTGTACGGCACGTGCACGATGTCGATGCCGCCCTGGCGCGCCAGCATCTGGCCCAGCACGTCGGCAGACGTGCCCACGCCTTGCGAAACGTAGTTCAGCTTGCCGGGGTTCTTCTTGGCGTAGGCGATCAGCTCACGCAGGTTGGTGGCCGGGATGGACGACTGGAGGACCAGCACCGTGGGCCCGAGCGCGCATTGCGCCACGGGCGTGAAGTCGCGCAACGGGTCGTAGCGCACCGCCTGCAGGGTCTGTGGCAACTGCGTCAGCGTGGAGGCGGGCGTGTACATCACGGTCTGGCCGTCCGGCGGGGCCTTGGCGGTTTCGACCGCACCGATCATCGTGCCCGCGCCCGGCCGGTTGTCGACGAGCGCAGGCACGCCCAGCTCCGTGCCCAGGTATTGCGCGAGCAGCCGCGCCTGCAGATCGGTGCCGCCGCCCGCCGGGTATCCGACGATCAGCTTGAGCGGCTTGCCGGCCGCCGGAAAGGCCAGGGCCGGGCCGGCCAGTGCCATGGCGGCCGAACCGAGAAACCGTCTGCGGTCCACGATGTCTCCTGCGTGTTGTTCGACGGGCCGGCGGCAGAGCGCCCGGGCCGGCCCGCAGCATCAGTCCAGCGTCATGCCGGTTTCCTGGATGAGCGGCGCCCACCGCGTGCGCTCGTCCCTCAGCCGTGCGGCGTACGCCGCCGGCTTGCCGCCGAGCGGTTGCAGCCCGATGCCCTGCAGCCGCTGCACGATGGCCGGCACTGCCAGCGCTTCGGTGAACGCGTCCGCGTAGTCGGCCACCAGTTCCGGCGGCGTACCGGCCTTTGCGAACAGGCCGAAGGAGGTCACGGCGATGAGTCCTGGGTAACCCTGTTCGGCGAAGGTCGGAATCTCGGGCGCCAGCGGCGAACGCGCCTCGCTGGCGACCGCCAGCACGCGCAGCTTGCCGGAGCGATGGTCGGCCAGGTAGTCGGGCATGATCGATGCACTCGCGGGGATCTGCCCTCCCAGCAGATCCGACAGCAGCGGGGCGCCGCCCTTGTAGGGCACGTGCTGCACGTCGACGTTCAGTTGCTTGCGGATCTGATAGACCAGCAGCGAGGCCAGGCCCGCTGCGCTGGGCGTGCCGATCGAGCCCGCGTTCGGATGGCCCTTGACGTACTCGATGTACTCGGAGAAGCGGCTCACGCCCAGCGAAGGGTTGACCGTGATGCCGTGCGGCGCCGCGGCGAGGTCCACCACCGGCACCAGGTCGCGTTCCGGGTCGAAGGGCGGCTTCTTGGTGAACTGCGGCAGCAGCGAGATGGCCGAGCTGGGTGCAATCAGCACGGATGAGCCGTCGGCCTCGAAGTGCTTGAGGTACTGCACCGCCACGGCCCCACCTCCGCCGGGCTTGGACTCGACAACGACGGTCCGGTTCATGCGGGCGCGAACGTGTTCGCCCAGCAGCCTCGCCAGCACATCGGAAGACGTGCCGGGCGGCACGGTCAGAACGATGGTCAGACGCCGGTTCTGCGCGCGCAGCAGTCCGGGCGCGCCCACCAGCGGCGCCGCGGCGAGGCCGGCGAGAAGGCGCCGTCGGGCGCGAGCCGCCTGGGGCAGGGGCTTCAGTGGGTTCATGTCCGGCTTCTCCTCCTGGCGGTCAGGGCTCGCCATGTTGTGTGCGCGCCAGTTGGCGGGCCTCGAATTCATGCACCTTCTCGGGCCGCAAGCGGCGGTAGACGGGCGCGACGGTCCGGTCCTCGTCGACCAGCGTGATCCGATCGATCTCGAGCAGGTCTTCGGGCGTGAAGCGTATGTCGAGCGCTCGCACGTTCTCGCGCAACTGCGCGCCGCTGTCGGCGCCGGCGATCACGGTGAACATGGCCGGACGCGAGAGCAGCCAGGCGAGCGACATCTGGGCCAGCGTCCAGCCACGCTCCTGCGCAAACGCCAGCAGCTGCTCCTGCACGTTCCAGTTGCGGTCCGTGTGCCAGGTGGCCGTCGACGGGCTGCTTGCCGCGCGGGTCCCCGCGGGCAGGGGCACGCCGCGCCTGTACGTGTTGGTCAGCATGCCCCCGGCCAGCGGAAAGTACGACGTCATGCCGACGCCGTACTTCACGCAGAACGGCTCCATCCGCTTCTCGATGTCGCGATACAGGAGGTTGTAGAAGTCCTGCGCCGAGACGAAACGCGACAGGCCGTGCTCGCGCGCGACATGGTGTGCTTCGCACAGCTCCCATTCGGACAGGTTCGATGCGCCGATGTACCGCACCTTGCCCGCGCGGACGAGGTCGTCCAGTGCACGCAGCGTTTCCTCGATCGGGGTGCGGCGGTCCGGCCAGTGCAGCTGGTACAGGTCGATGTACTCGGTCCCGAGCCGCCGCAGGCTGGCCTCGCAGGCGCGCACGATCGCGATGCGGGACGCGCCCACGTCGTTGGGACCGTCCGCCATCCGGTTGGCGAATTTCGTGGCAATGACGGCGTCCGCGCGGCGGCCTGCCAGCGCCGCTCCGAGGATTTCCTCGGACTTCCCGATCCCGTAGCTGTTGGCGGTGTCGAAGTAATTGATGCCGAGGTCCAGCGCTGCATGGACCACGGCGCGCGATGCGTGCTGGTCCAGGAAACCGCCGAAGGGGTAGCAGCCCACGCCGATCGCGCTGACGCGCAACCCCGAGGCGCCTACATGCCGGTAGTGCATTCCGTGGCCGGAGTCCTGGCGGGCCAGGCCGATGGCCGTCACGCGCTCCTGCGCTTCGCGGTTCTGGCTCAAGTCTTGTCTCCTTGATCCGGCCCTGTTGTAACAGTGGCCGTCATTCGTCTTTGCGGCGCATGTTCCGGGCATCGCGCCGTGGGGTCAATTGAAAAGAAAAGTCGAGGTGTGAACCCACGGTTAACTCTTAAACTCCGCACATGAACCTGCGGCAGATGGAAGTGTTTCGCGCCGTCATGCTCGCCGGCGGCGTCAACAGTGCGGCCGACCTGCTGCACGTGTCGGCCCCCGCCATCAGCAAGGTGCTGGCGCAGGCCGCGAAGGCCAGCGGGCTCGTGCTCTTCGAGCGCGTGCGCGGCCGGCTCATTCCCACGCCCGAAGCGCATCAGCTGCACGAAGAGGTCGAGCGCCTGTGGAGCGGTGTCGAAGCGGTGCGCGACGTGAGCCGTTCGCTGGCACAGCCGCGCGAGGCCACGCTGAGGCTCGCGTGCACCGCCAGCCTGGCGCCGTACATCGTGTCGCGCGCGTTGGCGCGGCTGTATGCGGACATCCCTCGCCTGCGGTGCCGGCTGCGCGTGGTGTCGCCGGAGATCGTGAACCAGCAGTTGCTGCAGCGCGAGTCCCATCTCGGGCTGGTGCTCGGCCCGCACGAGCATCCCAACCTGGAGACGGTACGCAGCTATCGCTGCGGCCTGGCGTGCATCATGCGCAGCGACCACCGGCTCGCCGCCAAGAAGAAGATCACGCCCCGCGACCTGGTCGGCGAACGCGTGATCTCATCGCCCGAATCCACCCCCTTCGGCCAGACGCTGCGCCGGGCCTTCGGTGCATCCGGCGCCGGCATGCACCAGGACATGGACTGCACCAGTTCCACCACCGCATGCTGGTTCGCACAGGCCGGCGTCGGCGTTGCCGTGGTCGACCAGGCGTCCATCGCGGGAGGGCTGCTGTCGGGGCTGGAGGTGCGGCCTTTCCAGTCCGACGAATACCTGGACGTGCGCGTCATCCGCAACCGCTACCGGCCGATGTCGGTCAGCGAGCGGGCCTTCGTGGAGCTGTTCGACCAGGTGTGGCGCGACGTCTTCCAGCGCGCCTGAGGCTAGCGCCAGTCGTCGATGGGCAGCGTGGCGACGTGGATGAAATCGGTGGCGAACCAGTAGGCGTTCTTCTCGCCGCCGACCACCAGGGTGCTGATGCCGTCCGGATTGGCGAATCGCGGCACCTGCGAGCCCGGCGCCTGCGCCAGGTAGGAAGCGAAGGGTTCCTGGCCCTTGCGCGCCAGGGGTTCGACGTAGTTCACGACGAGCTGGTAGTCCCAGTAGGTCTCGTAGGGCAGGGTCGAGTTCTCGTGGTACCAGTTCGCCAGCTGCTGCTTGGTCGCAAAGCCTTCGCGCTCCTTGAGCGCACGCGCCACCAGCGGGTCGACCAGCAGCGTGAGGCCAGTTCCCGGAACGGGCGTGAATCCACCCACCATGTTGAGCAGCTGCTGCTTCCACGTCGTCTGGCGGATCTCGAGCATGTGGCTGTAGGTGCGTCCGCGGAACAGGCTGATGGTGCTCTGGCCGCGTTCGAAGCCCTTCTGCACATGGAAGGGCTCCCAGGGGCTGCGCTCCTCGTTCTCGGCAAAGCAGATGGCGTTGTAGTTCAGCGGGTTGCCCTGGGTCCCCAGGTACGTGACCCCGGGCACCGCGCCGCCCCCGAGGTTGCGCGAGAGAAGGCTCCACGCGCGTCCGATCGCCGCATTGGCATGGTTGAACGGCCCCAGTGCGCCCAGGCCCGAGTTCATGCGGATTTCGTGGCGGATGGGGCCGTTCACCACCACCATGGCCGCGAAGTTGCTGGTGGAGCTGTGCAAGGCCGTGACCTGGCTGGCTGCCAGCGCCAACAGGACCGGCAGGTGCTCGGGGCTGGCGCCCGCCATCACGGCATTCACTGCCACCTGCTCGACGGTGTAGCTCCAGTCTTCTTGCGTGGCGGTGGGGCGCATCCGTCCGATCGTTTCGGTCGGCGCGCGCTTCGTGCCCTTGAGCATGGCCTCGACCCGCTGCGGCGTAGGCAGGACCACCGGCAGCCCGTCGCTCCACCATGCGTCGCGGAACATCGCATGCAGCTCGTCTTCGGAGTCGGCCCCGAGCAGACGGGGGATCGGGCGTTCGAGCGTCCCGCGCTCGGATTCCTCGGGCGTGAGCGCAGCGGTCAAGGCACCGACGATGCTGTCCACCACGGTCCGGCCGCTCACGGGGCTGGCGCCTTCGACATAGCGGCGCAGCTCGGGCGCGGTCTTGCCGCTGACCGGATGCGGCACGAAGGTGAACCTGAGCTTCGGCATGCCTCCCTTGAAGGCGATGGCGCCCACGAGGTCGGTGAACGCGTTGGTGACGAGCGGGGCCGTGGCAACGCCGCGCTCCTCGAGGTTCATGCAATGCACGGCGACTGCCGGCGCGCAGGTGCTGCAATGGCCGATGGCCATCACGACCAGCGCGTCGTTGTCCTCGATTTCCTTCCACAGCGCGGGATCGTCCTCCGTGTAGCCGCCACGCTTCTGGCGCACCACCGTCTTCACCTCCGGCATGCGTTCGGCCAGGACTTGCGCGATCTCCTCCAGCAGGGCCTTGCCGTTCATGAAGCGGACATCCACCAGATAGAGGGTGCGGCCCGCCAGACTGGACGGCCGCGGGGCCATCGAGCGCAGCTGGATGGCCGGCGGCGTGCCGCGTGGGTTGAGCGCCTGGTAGCGCTTGCCGCGCGGATCGAAGTCGCCGCGCGCGATGCGCCGCTCCATCACCTCGCCCGGGTAGGCCTCGATCTCACAGGTACCGGCGAGCGAGGCGAGGCCCTCGTCGATCGGCGCATTCTGGGTCTTTGGTTCTGGACTCACGGTGTCTCCGGGTGGCACGCGCGCATTCTGGGGCGGTGGCCCCGGCACCGTAAATTGAAAAAAGCGCGGTGTGTTTTAACTTGCGGTTAACGCTTGGCCGAGAACCTTGAGTGCCGGCTTTCAACGTGTCGGCGACGGTCGGCCCGAACGTCAGGCGTGGCGGGCGGTGACAGGCCCGGTCCCTCGCTTCCCGTCCGACACCCGCAAGCTCGGTTCGCCGGCCCGGCGCTCACGGGGGCCGGCCTAAGTTTGCTGCTCCTTCAACGCAGCAGGGCATCCATGCAATCCATCTCGCGCGGCGACCATGAGTGAACTCATCGGTCTGATCCAATGGCCGGCGTTCGCCGCTTCGCTCATCGCGGCCTGGCTGGTCGGATCGAAGAGCAGCCGGCGCCGCAACTACGGGTTCTGGGTCTTCCTGGCGTCGAACGTGTTGTGGATCGTCTGGGGGGTCAGCACCTCCGCCTGGGCCCTGATCGCGTTGCAGGTCGGACTGGCGATCCTCAACATCCGGGGTCTTTTCAAGACGGACGAGCAGGCCGAGGACGCGACCTAGCGCCCATAGCCGTCGGGTCGGACGGCGTCAGAGCGGCGCGCCCTTGCGCGCGCAGAGCCGTGAGCGAGGTGCGGATCGCCCAGCCGGTGGCCCTCAGGCGCCATCGGTGCGCCCGCGCCACCTGTTCAATAGCCGCGCATCGCGTCGATCCGGTGCTCGGGCTCCTGGCCCGCGGCCACGCGCTGGATGTTCGCTGCGATCTGCAGCGCGGACGACTCGGGAATGGCGACCGACGCCAGGTGCGGCGTGATCAGCACCTTCGGCATGCGCCACAGCGGGTCGCCGGCCGGCAGCGGTTCGCGTTCGAACACATCCAGCGTGGCGCTGTCGATGTGGCCGCTTTCGAGAAGCTCTGTCAGCGCGGCCTGGTCGACCAGCGTGCCGCGCGCCACGTTGACGAAGGCTGCGCCGCGCTTCAGGCGCTGCAACCGTGCGCGGTCGAAGAGGCCGCGGGTCTCGGGCGTGAGCGGCAGCATCAGCACCACGATGTCGGCCTGGTCGAGCACCTCGTCCAGCGTGTCCATGCCCGAACGGCACGCCACGCCCTCGATCCGGCGCGGGCTGCGCGACCAGCCGAGCGTGCGGAAGCCCTGGCGCTGCACTTCGGTGGCGGCCATGGCGCCGAGCTGGCCCAGGCCGAGCACGGCGACCGTGATGTCGGCGTGCGCTCGCGGATGGCGGTAGGCCCATTCGCCGCGCCGCTGCGCCTGCTCGAAGTGCGGGATGTCGCGCGCATGGCGCAGCACCGCGAACAGCACGTAGCCGGCCATCATGCGCCCCATCTGGGGATCGGTGATCCGCGTGATCGGGATGCCGGGCGGCAGGTCGTCGCGCGCGACCAGCGCGTCGACGCCGGCCCCCAGGTTGATGATCAGGCGCAGGTTGGGCATCCGCTGGAAGAAGCCCGCGGGCGGCTTCCAGGCCATGGCGTAGTGCACGTCCTCGGGCCGCTCGACGGCGGTGGCGTGCACCACCTGCAGCGTCGGCAGCTGCGCCTGCAGGGCCTTCTTCCAGGTCTCGAAGTCGTCGAACTCGCTGTAGAAGACCAGGGTGCCCAGGGCCGCGGCCATCGTCATGCGTCCTGCCGGCTCTTGCGCACCAGGCGCGTCACCGCCTCGATGGCGAACTCGTAGCCGTCGCCGCCCAGGCCGGCGATCACGCCGTCGGCAGCCTTGGAGATGAAGGACCGGTGCCGAAAGGGCTCGCGCTTCCAGATGTTGCTCATGTGGGCCTCGATGATCTTGCCGGGAAAGGCCAGCAGCGCATCGAGGATGGCGATGGAGGTGTAGGTCAGCCCGGCGGCGTTGATGACGATGCCGTCGGCCGTGCCGCGCGCCTCCTGGATCCAGTCGATCAGCTGGCCTTCGTGGTTGGACTGCAGGAAGCGCAGCTGCACGCCGAGCGACGCGGCCTTCTGTTCGCAGCGCGCCTGCAGCACCGGGAAGCTGTCGCTGCCGTAGGTCTTGTTGGCGTCCAGCCCGTAGAGGTTGGCGTTGGGCCCGTTCAGGAACCAGACCGTGAGGGGGGGCGTCGTGGTGGTGCTCATAAGTGTCCTCAGGCGTCGTGGGGAAGGGTGGCCTGCATGGCCGGCAACTGCGCAAACCCGGCGTACCACTGCGTGGCAACGGGATGGCTGGCGCGCCAGTCCAGCTCGGGGAAGCGGAAGTCGAGGTAGCCCAGGCCGCAACCGATGGCGACCTCGCCGATCGTGGGCGCGGCTGCCGCCAGCGTCGGCGCGACGGCCTCGATGGCGTCCAGGCAGGCCGCGACCTTGGTCAGCAGCGCCTCGCGCCAGACGGGCCATTGCACCTCGGGCGGCCGTGCTGTCAACTCGTAGCGTGCGAGCAGAGCGGCATCGAGCAGGCCATCGCCCAGGGCCTGGCGCGTCAACGCCGTCCAGCGCGCCGGGCCTGCGTCCGGGAAGATGCCGGCGCTGCCCAGGCTGTCGATGTATTCGCAGATCACCCGGCTGTCGTAGAGCGACTGCCCGTCGTCGAGCAGGAGCGTCGGCACCTTGGCCAGCGGGTTGTGCGCGGCGATGCGGTCGTCGCGGCGCACCGGGTGGGCGGCGCTGTCGAGCCACTGGATGCGTTCGGCCAGGCCGCCCAGGTGGGCGCAGACCATGACCTTGCGCACGAAGGGCGAGGTGGGGGCGTAGAGCAATCGCATGGTCAGGGCACGAGGACGAGTTTTCCGAACACCTGGCCGCTCTCCAGCAGCGCGTGGGCCTGCGCCGCCTCGGCCAGCGGCATGCTGGCATGCAGGCGCGGGGCGATGCGCCCGCTGGCGATCAGCGGCAACACATGGCGCGCGATCGCCTGCGCCATTCTGGCCTTCTCGGCATGGGTCTGCGGACGCAGGGTGGACGAGTGCAGGCTCAGCTGGCGCTGCATCAGCGTGAGCAGCTCCACCGTGACGGCCGACCCCTGCATGAAGGACAGGCTCACATGCCGCCCGCCGAAGGCCATGGCCTGCAGGTTGCGGCGCACGTAGTCGCCGCCCACGACGTCCAGCACCACGTCCACGCCGCGGCCCCGGGTGACGTCCAGGCAGGCCTGGACGAAGTCGGTGTCGCGCCAGCAGATGCCGAAGTCGGCGCCCAGGGGCTTCAGCGCGTCGAGGCGGGACTGGTCGCCGGCGGTGGCGACGACGGTGCAGCCGGCAGCGTGGGCCATCTGCACGGCCAGCGTCCCGATGCCGCCTGCCGCGCCGTGGATCAGCACGGTCTCGCCCATGCTCAGCCGGCCCAGTTCGAACAGGTTGTGCCAGACCGTGAACAGGCCTTCCGGCAGGGCCGCGGCCTCGGCAGGCGTGAGCCGCTGCGGCACCGCGAACGAATGGTCGACCGCGGCCACGCACCACGGGGCATAACCGCCGCCCGGCACCAGTGCCATACGCCGCTGGCCCAGCAAGGTCGGGGCGACACCGGGGCCGCAGGCGACGACCTCGCCGCAGACCTCCAGCCCCAGCACGTCGGTGACGCCGGGCGCGGGCTTGGCGATGCCCTGGCGCTGCATGATGTCGGGCCGGTTGATGCCGGCACCGAGTACGCGCAGCAGCACCTCGCCGACGCCCGGCCGCGGCACGGGCCGCTCGACCAGCGCCAGCACGCTGGCGTCGCCGGGTTGGCGGGCGACGATGGCCTGCATGGCGTCGGGCAGGGATGCCGTCGCGGCGCCCGGCACAACGCTTCCGGCACCGTCCGCGATGCGATCGCCTTCGTGGGGCACGGCGGTGCTCATGGCCGGGGAGCGAAGACGCTCACGCCTTCGTCCACCAATGCCAGGCCCGCGACCGAGCCCACGGGCCATTGCTGCATGGCGGCCAGGCCGGGGCTGCGCACGGTGACGATCTGGCGTGCCGTCATCGGCAGGTCCACGTCGACGAAGGTGTTGATGTGGTCGCCCTGGAACACGTGATGGATCACCGTGCCGCTGAGCACCGATCCGCCGTGCAGGTTCTCCAGCCGCATGTGCTCCGGCCGCACGTAGACGTCCAGCCGCGCGCCTTCGTCCGAACCGTGCACGACCCGGTCCTGCGAGAGGCTGATCAGCCCCGAGCCCAAGCGCAGCTGCACATCGCCCGCGCCCTTGCCGTGGTAGTGCGCGGGCAGGATGTTCACATCGCCCACGAAGGACGCGACGAACGGGTCCTGCGGGTTTTTGTAGAGCTCGGCCGGCGGCGCGATCTGGCAGATCACGCCGCCCGACATCACCGCGATGCGGTCGGACATGGCCAGTGCCTCGCCCTGGTCGTGCGTGACGAACACGGTGGTCAGGCCGAGCCGGCGCTGGATCTCGCGGATCTCGACCTGCATGGCGCCGCGCAGGCTCTTGTCCAGGGCCGAGAAGGGTTCGTCCAGCAGCAGCACCTTGGGCTGGATCACGAGCGCGCGGGCCAGTGCCACGCGCTGCTGCTGCCCGCCCGAGAGCTCGCGGGGCTTGCGGTGCCCCAGGCCGTCGAGCTTGACCATGGCCATCGCATCCCGGATGCGCCTGGCGGCCTCGTCCCTGGCCACGCCCTGCATGCGCAGGCCATAGCCGATGTTGCGCTCCACCGTCATGTGGGGGAAGAGGGCGTAGTTCTGGAACACCAGGCCGATCTGGCGCCGGTGCGGGGGCTCGCTGGTCACGGGCTGGCCGTCGATGAAGACCTCGCCGCTGTCGGCCTCGGCGAAGCCGGCGATGAGGTTCAGCAGCGTGGTCTTGCCGCAGCCCGACGGGCCCAGCAGCGTCAGGAACTCGCCGCGCCGGATCTTCAGCGAGACCTCGCGCAGCACGGTCTGGTCGCCGTACTTCTTGACGACGCCTTCGATGCTGACGGCCGTGGCGGCCGCATCGAGGCCGATCTCGGAAGGGACAGGATTCATGCCGGGCACGATAAGTCAATCGGCCCTGCGTGGGCATTTGCAGAAATTGAGGCTGCCCCTCGGAAAAAACGAAAGGAGCGCCGGTGACCTGCGATCGCGGCGTGCCGACGGCCACGGGCGCGGCGCTTCACTTTTTCCTAAGCCTTGCGTCTGAAAAACGTGGTTCTCAAACGCGGCGCCCTTCATCAGACTCGGCCCCCATCGGTGCCTGGCATCGCCGGCCTGCCCGGCCGGAGGCACCCGCGGCGACTGTTCTGAGGAATATCAAATGTCAGTGGAAAAGATCAACACGCTGGTGGTCGGCGCAGGCCAGGCCGGCATTGCGATGAGCGAGCATCTCGCGGCCATGGGTGTCCCGCACATCGTGCTGGAGCGCAAGCGCATCGCGGAGCGCTGGCGCTCCGAGCGCTGGGACTCGCTGGTGGCCAACGGCCCGGCCTGGCACGACCGCTTTCCGGGCCTGCGCTTCGAGGGCGTGTCGCCCGAGGCCTTTCCGCCCAAGGAGCGGATGGCGCAGTATTTCGAGGACTATGCCGCCATGCTGAAGGCGCCCGTTCGCACGGGCGTGGAGGTGAGCCGGGTCGAGCGCCACAGCGGCCGCCCGGGCTTCAAGGTGAGCACCTCCGAAGGCGTGATCGAGGCGATGAACGTGGTGGCCGCCACCGGCCCCTTCCAGGTGCCGGCCTACCCGGACATCGTGCCGGCGGACGCGCCGATCGCCCAGCTCCATTCCTCGGCCTACAAGAACCCGGGCCAGCTGGCCGACGGGGCGGTGCTGGTCGTGGGGGCCGGCGCGTCCGGCTCGCAGATCGCCGAGGAACTGCGCCAGGCCGGCCGCAAGGTGTACCTGTCGGTGGGAGAGCACTACCGCCCGCCGCGCTCCTACCGCGGGCGCGACTACTGCTGGTGGCTGGGCGCGCTGGGCCTGTGGGACGAGGTGCGCATCAAGCCCAAGAAGAAGCACGTCGCCTTCGCGGTGAGCGGCTACGAAGGCGGCAGGACGGTGGACTTCCGGCGCCTGGCCCATGCGGGCATCGAACTGGTGGGCCTGACCCAGTCCTACGAGAACGGCGTGATGCGATTCGCCGAAGGGCTGGCGAAGAACGTGGCCGAGGGCGACCAGGCCTACTTCGACGTGCTGCGCGACGCCGATGCCTACATCGAGCAGAACGGCCTGCCTTTCCCGCCCGAGCCCGATGCGTGGGAGCTGCTGCCCGACCCGCCGTGCCTGACCGAGCCCATCCTGAGCCTGGACCTGCAACAGGCCGGCATCACCACGGTGCTGTGGGCCACGGGGTTCCGGTTCGACTTCAGCTGGCTCAAGGTCAATGCCTTCCACGAGAACGGCGAGCCCTACCACAAGCGCGGCATCTCGGCCGAGAGCGGCATCTACTTCCTGGGCCTGCCCAACCTGGTGAACCGCGCCTCGTCGTTCATCTATGGCGTGTGGCACGACGCGAAGTACATCGCCGACCACATTCTTCTGCAGCAGGGCTACCTGTCCTACGAGAAGAGCTGAGTGCGCGCACAGCCTGACAGGACGGCCGCCGCACGTGCGCGGGCCGGCGGCCTCGGTCGTCCTTCGAGGGGGATTCGATGAGCGAGATCACCTGCATCGAAGATCTGCGGGCCCTGGCGAAGAAGCGCGTGCCGCGCATGTTCTACGACTACGTGGACACCGGGTCGTGGACCGAATACACCTACCGCAAGAACGAGGAGGACCTGCGCCGCATCGAGTTCCGGCAGCGGGTCGCGGTCGACATCACGACGCGCAGCACGGCCAGCACCATGGTGGGCCAGGCCGTGCGCATGCCCGTGGCCATCGCGCCCACCGGGTTGACGGGCATGCAGCATGCCGACGGCGAGATCCTGGCCGCGCGCGCGGCGCAGCGCTTCGGCATTCCGTTCACGCTGTCGACCATGAGCATCTGCCCGATCGAGGCGGTGGCCGAGGCAACGGGTCGCCACCCCTTCTGGTTCCAGCTCTACGTGCTGCGCGACCGCAGCTTCGTCGAAGGCCTGATCGAGCGCGCCCGCGCCGCCAACTGCTCGGCGCTGGTCGTGACCATGGACCTGCAGGTCTTCGGCCAGCGGCACAAGGACAGGAAGAACGGGCTGTCCACGCCGCCCCGGCCGACGCTGCGCAACCTCGTCGACCTGGCCGGCAAGCCGCGCTGGTGCTGGGGCATGCTGGGCACGCGGCACCGCCACTTCGGCAACATCGTCGGCCATGCCAAGGGCGTGGACAACATCGGCTCCCTCGTGGACTGGACGCGCGAGCAGTTCGATCCGCGCCTGTCGTGGCAGGACGTGGAATGGATCAAGCAGCGCTGGGGCGGCAAGCTCATCGTCAAGGGCATCCAGGAGCCCGAGGACGCGCGGCTGGCCGTGGCCGCCGGGGCCGATGCGATCGTGGTCTCGAACCATGGCGGGCGCCAGCTGGACGGCGCGGCGTCGTCCATCGCCATGCTCCCGGAGATCGTCGAGGCCGTCGGCGCACAGGTGGAGGTGCACATGGATGGCGGCATCCGCTCGGGGCAGGACGTGCTCAAGGCCATCGCGCTCGGTGCCCGCGGCACCTACATCGGCCGGGCCATGCTCTACGGCCTGGGCGCCCTGGGCGAGGCCGGCGTCGCCAAGGCGCTGGAGATCATCCACACCGAGCTGGACCTGTCCATGGCCTTCTGCGGCCGCACCGACATCCGCGCCGTGGACCGGCGCATGCTGCGGCTGGGCTGATCAGCGGCAGAGGAAATCGACCAGGCCGGCCAGCATGCGGTCGCAGGCCGCCAGCTGCGACAGCTCCACGTACTCGTCGGCCTTGTGCGCCACCGTGATGCTGCCCGGTCCGCAGACCAGCACCGGCGTCTGTGCCCAGCTCTGGCGAAAGAGGCCGCCTTCGGAGCCGTAGTCGACCTTGGTCGTGGGCGTGCCCTCGGGCAGGAGCGAGCGCAGCAGGCCGACGGCGGGCGCGTCCTCTGGCGTGGACAGGCTGGGGTAGCTGTTGCGCAGCGTGACCTCGGGCAGCGGTGCGTCGGGATGCTGGGCCTCGCGCTGCACGCGCGCGGCCAGGTTCTGCAGGATGCGCTCCAGGATCTGCGCGGGCTGGTCCTGCGCCACGTTGCGGATCTCGAAGTCGATCTCGCATTCGCTGGGCACGATGTTGAGCGCACGGCCGCCGTGGATGGTGCCCACGTGCACGGTGGAATAGGGCACGCCATAGCCTTCCTCGCGCGGGCCGCTCTCGGCCAGTTCGCGCTGCACCTCGCGCGCCGACGCCACCAGGTCGCTCGCCATGTGGATCGCGTTGACGAACTGCGGCGCCAGGCCGGAGTGCCCGGCCTGGCCGCAGCACACCGCGCGGTAGGCGGCCTTGCCCTTGTGGCCGGTGCCGATGCGCATCAGCGTGGGCTCGCCGACGATGCACAGGTGGGGCGCGGGCACACGGCCCTCGAGCCGTCGCAGCAGGTGGCGCACGCCGACGCAGCCGATCTCCTCGTCGAAGGACAGCGCGAGTTGCAGCGGCCGTTGCAGCGGCCGTCTGGCCGCCGCCACCATGGCCGTGACCGCGCAGGCGACGAAGCCCTTCATGTCGGCCGTGCCGCGTCCGTAGATGCGGCCGTTCCGGTGCGTGGCCTCGAAGGGCGGCGAGCTCCAGGGCTGGCCCTCCACGGGCACGACGTCGGTGTGGCCCGACAGCAGCACCCCCGGCACGCCCCCGGGGCCCACCGAGGCGAACAGGTTGGTGCGGCGGGGGTCCTCGGGGTCGGGCGCGCGGGTGGACGCGATGCCGGCCCGGGCCAGGATGTCCTGCACCGCGGCGATGAGGCCGTCGTTGGGTTGCAGCGACACCGAGGGAAAGGCGATCAGCGTCTCCAGCAAGGCGACGCTGGCGGAGGGGGCAGCAGTCATGGTGGCGGTGTGGGCGTCGCGTCGGGCACCACGAGATGGGGGTCGAAGAAGCTGGCCGCGCTCATGCCGGGGATGTACTGGTCGGAGATGTAGGCGCGGCAGCGGTCCATGAAGGCCTGGGCCAGGCGGGACTGCTTCACGGGCTTGTAGGTCGCCAGGCCCAGAAGCATGGGCCGGTGCTTGCCGGCCAGGCGCACGCGCACCAGGCGCTTGCCGTCCAGCGACAGGTTGGACTTGGGCCGGACGTTGAACAGCGCGTAGCCGATGCCGTTCGCGGCCATGGAACGCACCACCTCTTCCGAGCGGGAACGCGCGACGATGTTGGGCGTCACGCCGGCGCTGGCGAACAGGGAGGTGAAGTACTCGCGGCTCATGGGGAGGTCGAGCAGCACGTAGGGCTGCGGCGCGAGCTCCTCGAAGGTGACGGCCTTCTGCTGGGCCAGCGGGTGCAGCTCGCCCACCAGCACGTAGGGCGGCAGCGTGGCCAGGCTCTCGAAGGCGATGTCTTCGTCCAGGCGCAGGTCGTAGGTCAGGGCCAGGTCGATCTCGAGCGAGCGCAGCTTGCTCATCAGCACCTCCTGGTCGCCCTCGGCCATCTGCATCTCGACCCGCTCGAACGCGCGCGCGAAGCCGTACATGACCTCCGGCGCGATCATGGCGGTGAGCGACTGGAAGCTGCCCACGCGCAGCGGGCCCTGCATCACGTCGCCGGCGTCCGAGGCGATGTCGTACAGGCGCGATGAGCGTTCGAGCACGTCCTCGCACTGCTCCAGCACCAGGGTGCCGATGGCCGTCAGCCCCAGCCCCTTGGAGGGATGGCGCACGAACAGCTGGACGTTGAGTTCGCTCTCGATGTGGGCGATGGCTGCGGAAATCGAGGGCGAGGAGATGTGGATCTGCGCGGAGGCCGCGGCGATGCTGCCGTGCTTGGCCGTCGCGACGAAGTACTCCATCTGGCGCAGGGAAACGCGGTTGAGCATTGTCGGTACAGGAGGGCGCGCGGTGGCGCTGAAGGGCAGCCGGTCAGTGTAGCGGCGCGCCCTTCACAGGTTGCCCGGCACGCCGAAGCTGGGCGCCGCACGCGGGTCCAGCGCACGCGTGATGTAGGCCTGCAGCTGCGGCGCGTAGACGCCCCAGGCGGCGTACAGCGCCTGCACCGGGTCGGCCTCGACCCAGTCCAGCCGAAGGTCCACGATGGGCCAGTTCTGCGCGCCGTAGACCAGCAGGCCGGCCGAGTGCACCGGCCCTTCCTCGCCACCGGCCGCCTGGCCGGCCAGCATGGCCTGCATCAGGCGTTCGGCCAGTGCGCCCTCGGCCTGCTCGAAGGCCGCCAGCATGACGGCCGGCACACCGCGGTCGTGCAGCATGTTGCCGGCGCAGGCCGCGTGCTCGCCGACGATGCTCGCCAGCGTGCCCAGCGCGTTGGCGCCGGTGAACACCACCGGCGGGTGGTTCGCGTCGATCGCCATGAGCTGCCGGTAGTCGATGAAGGGGCGTTGCCGCAGTTCGGCCACGGCCTGCTCGGGCGTTTTGCCGGCCGCCATGAGGTCCAGCAGCAGCGGCCCGAGGTCGGGGTCGGTGATGTTCTGGCTGGCGGCGGCGCCCACGCCTTTGCGGCCGCGCACGCAGCGCGCTGCCACGGCGGGGGAGGAGGACGCCACGGCGGCACCGAACTGGCCGGTGGCGGGGCAGCGCGCGATGATGGAGAAGGTCATGGTTCGGAAGCTGTGAATGGCGTGGCCGCACGCGCCGCGCGTGACGGGGGGAATCCGTGGGTGCGCCCTAGTCGGGAATGACGGCGGTGGCATCGATCTCCACCAGCCACTCGGGACGGGCCAGGGCCGAGACCACGATGCCGGTGGACACCGGGAACACGCCCTTCAGCCAGCGGCCGACCACGAGATAGACGGCCTCGCGGTAGCGCGGGTCGATGATGTAGATGGTGATCTTGCAGATGTCCTGCAGTTCGCCGCCCGCTTCCTCGAGCAGCATGGCGATGTTGGCCATGGCCTGCTCGGCCTGACCGGCCACGTCGCCGATGCACACGCTCTCGGAGGTGTCCAGGTTCTGGCCGATCTGCCCGCGCAGGAACACCGTGCGCCCGCGCGCGACGACGGCCTGGCACAGGTCGTTGTCCAGCTTCTGCTCCGGGTAGGTGGCCTTGGTGTTGAAGGGGCGGATGCGGGTGTGCTTCATGGTCGCTGCGGGCTGATGGCGGAAAACGCGGACGCGTCGGGACCGCCATGGTCAGCGGGCGGGGCCGTCGGCGCCATTTGTTTTTTCCGGGCGACCGTTTAGGAATTTCCGAGTGGCGCACGCGCCGGGGCGTCGGAAAAGTTGAGGCACCTCTACGTAAAAGGCGACTTGGCCGCAGGGGCCGGTATTCCCATGATTTGGTCCGTGATGCGCAGGGTGCGGATGTGGCACCCCGGCATGTCCAGTCTCGGCAGATCTTCCACTTTTACGATTGAGGTCCATCAATGATTCGCAAGCTTCTGACTCTGTGTGCGCTCTCGGCCACGCTGGGCGGCACCGCCGCCTGGGCACAGGACAACGCGCTCGTCGTGAGCACCTGGGGCGGCAGCTTCCGCGACCTGATCGACGAGAACATCGGCAAGGAGTTCACCAAGCAGACCGGCGTGCCGGTGAAGTACGTCACGGGCGGCACCATCGACCGCCTGAACAAGGCCAAGCTGGCGGGCAAGCCCGAGAGCGACATCACCTTCACGACCTCGCACGTGGGCTGGCTGTACGTGAGCAGCAACCTGTTCGAGCAGATCGATACCGCCAAGATCCCGAACTACGCCCACCTGGTGGACCGCGCCAAGATCAGCCCGTACCACATCGGCAGCTGGGCCTACGTCTATTCCATCGGCTACCGGCCCGACCTGGTGCCCGCCAGCGTCAAGCTGGAAAGCTGGAACGACCTGTGGAATCCCGCGCTCAAGGGCAAGATCAGCGCGCCCGATTTCGACCCCAGCCACATCATCGCGGTGTCGGCCATGCTGTCCGGCGGCGACGCCGCCAGCTGGGAGAAGGGCCAGGACAAGCTCAAGGCGCTGAAGCCGAACTTCAAGGCCTTCTACACCAACGACGCGAATGCCCAGCAGCTGATCGCCACGGGCGAGACGCCGGTGGAAGTGATCCTGTCGATGAACGCGTACCACATGGCCAGCCAGGGCGTGCCGATCAAGGTCGTGATGCCCAAGGAAGGCGCCGTGCTGGGCGTGGACACCATGGCCATCATGAAGGGCACGGCCAAGGCCGACCTGGCCTACAAGTTTCTGAATATCGCCCTCTCGGCCGACGTGCAGTCCAAGATCGTCGCCTCGAAGAAGGCCAGCCCGGTGGTCGACAACGCCAAGGTCTCGGCCGAGGACGCCAAGCTGCCCGGCGTGTTCACGACCAAGGCGCAGTGGGACACGCAGACCATCGTGATCGACAACAAGCTGCGCGCCGAGAAGACCGCCGAATGGCGCAAGTGGTTCACCGAAAACATCATGAACTGATCGGCTCCCGGGGGATGTCCGTGGCGTGAGCGCGCGCCGCGCCGGACGCCCCCGAGACCCGGTCGAGCATCTGGAATCTGAAAAAGGGTGGGAATGCGCTCCGATCTACGGGCCTGGCTGGTGTCACCGGCCGTCATTGTTGCGGCGTGCATTGCCGTGTCGCTGCTGGCCGTGCTGCAGTTCAGCTTCCGCGCCTTCGTGCCGGGCTCGCTGGACGTGGGCGGCTTCACGCTCGACAACTTCAGGGGGTTGACCAAGTCGATCTACCTGTCCGCCTTCGGCAACACCCTGCTGCTGAGCATCGAGACGACGGTGTTCTCGCTGCTGGTCGGCTACCCCCTGGCCTATGCGCTCGTGCGCACGCGCAACCGCGCGCTCAAGTCCTTCATCCTGGTGGTGTCCATCACGCCGCTGTTCCTGGGCGAGATCGTGCGGACCTACTCGTGGATCGCGGTGCTGGGCAGCAACGGCTTCATCAACGGCACGCTGCGCCGGCTCGGGCTGATCGAGTGGCCGCTGGAGCTGATGTTCACGCACCTGGGCGTGCTCGTGGCGCTGGTGCATGTGACCACGCCGGTGGTCGTGCTCATGCTGGCCACCGCGATCTCGCACATCGACCGCGACTACGAGAAGGCCGCACAGAGCCTGGGCGCCGGCCCGGTCAGGACCTTCCTGACGGTCACGCTGCCGCTGTCCATGCCCGGCATCCTGGCCAGCATCACGACCGCCTTCGCCTGGACCTTCAGCGCCTTCGCCACGCCGCAGATGATCGGCGGCGGCCGCGTGCCGACCGTGTCGACCCTGGTCTACCAGCTCGGCTTCTCGTCCATGAACTTTCCGCTGGCGGCCAGCCTGAGCGTGGTGGGCCTGCTGCTGACCGCCGCCGCGCTGCTCGCGCTGGGCCAGTTCACCCGGCGCCTCAAGGCCATCGGAGGGCACTGACCCATGAAGATCCGCAACGCCCTGCCGCTGCCGCTGCGCCTTGCCGGCCCCGTGCTGATCGCCGTGCTGCTGGCCTTCATCCTGCTGCCGGTGGTGGTGGTCACCATCGCGGCCTTCAACGAGAAGGCCATCCTCACCTTCCCGCCCGAGTCGTACTCGCTGCAGTGGTTCGCGCGGGTGTTCAGCTACCCGGACTTCCAGCATGGCTTCAGGGCCAGCCTCGTCATCACGGGCTGGTCGTCGTTCCTGGCCCTCGTGGTCGGCACGCTGCTGTCGATCGCCGTGAAGCGGCTGGACTTCAAGGGCAAGCAGACCCTGCTGGCCGTCCTGCATTCGCCGCTGGTGGTGCCGCACTTCACGCTGGGGCTGGGGCTGTTGATCCTGGTCTCGCAGGCCTCGGTGCAGCGCGGCTACGGCATCGCCATCCTGTGCCACGTCATGCTGGTGCTGCCTTTCGTGATGCGCAGCGTCTACGTGTCGATGGAGAACCTGGACGAACGCCTGGAGCAGGCCGCGGCCAGCCTGGGCGCGTCGCCCCGCAAGGTGCTGCTCACGGTCACGGTGCCGCTGCTGGCCCCGGGGCTGTTCGGCGGCTGGCTGTTCGCGGCCATCATGTCGTTCAGCGAATTCACGGCCTCGCTGTTCGTGACCACGCAGGACACGCAGACGCTGCCGGTGGCCATGTACAACTATGTGCGCGAGTTCGCCGATCCCACGCTGGCCGCGCTGTCGGTCGTCTACATCGCGGTGACGGCCACGGTGCTGGCCTTCGCCAACTACTTTCTGGGGCTGGGGAAGATCCTGAACATCGAGGAGCACTGAGCCGCTGCGCGACCGGTGCCCACCCGCCATCCCCCGTTTCCCGACACCCATGGACCCGCAAATGCCTTCCCCACCGACCTTCCGCTACGACGGCTCGGGCGAGCTCTGCAAGCTCGGCCTGATCTACATCGCCTCCAGCATCGTGATGGATGCCGAATGGTCGGCCATGGCGGCGCCCGGCGTCTCGGTCCACACGACGCGCATCAAGCTGCCCAAGGTCACGGTCGAGGGCATCGAGGAGATGATGAACTCGCCGGAGCTGGCCCAGGCGGCCCGGCTGGTGGGTTCCGCGCCGATCGACATGATGTGCTTCGGTGGAACCAGCGCCTCGTTCCTGCATGGCACGGCCTACGACCACGCCCTCATCGCGAAGATGCAGCAGTGGGTGCCCGGCGTGCGCGTCAACACCGCTTCGACCGCCACGCTGGAAGCGCTGAAGGAGGTGCGCGCCGGCAAGGTGGCGCTGGCATCGCCCTACGTGGACGCGGTGCATGCCAAGGCCATCCGCTTCCTCGAAGAGAACGGCCACCCGGTCGTCAGGCACGCCAACCTGCGCATCGACGAAGACCGCGCGCTGGCGGAGGTGCCGCTCGAGCAGGTGTACGACCTGGTCCGCTCGGTCGACCATCCCGAGGCCAGCGCCATCTTCATCAGCTGCACCAACTTCCGTTCGGTCGGCGCGATCGAGGCCCTCGAGCAGGCCTTGGGCAAGCCGGTGGTCTCGGCGGTCCAGGCGTCGTTCTGGCACTGCCTCGAAACGCTGCAGGTCGCCGGTGCGCGGCCGGGCTATGGCCAGTTGTTCGCCAGGCGGCTCGCACCGGGGGTCGTCGCTCCCGACCGGTGAAGCTCGCAACCCCCAAATTTTTCAACCGCTCCGGAGTCTTCCCATGTCCCCTCTTCGCCGTACCCTGATCTGCGCCGCCTGCGTCCTGACGAGCCTGGGCGCCGTCGCCCAGACCGCCCTGGACGACATCATGAAGGCGGGCGTGATCCGCATCGCGGTGCCGACCGACTACCCGCCCTACGGCTTCGTCGGCGTCGACATGAAGCCGCTGGGCCTGGACGTGGACATGGCCAACTACATCGCGGCCAAGCTGGGCGTGCGCGCCGAACTCGTGCCGGTGACCAGCACCAACCGGGTGCCCTACCTGCAGACCCGCAAGGTCGACATCGTCGTCTCCACGCTGGCGCGCAATGCCGAGCGGGAGAAGGTGGTGGACTTCACGACGGCGGCGTACTCCCCGTTCATCAGCGGGGTCTACGGGCCGAAGTCGGTCACGATCAAGGGCTTTGCCGACCTCCAGGGCAAGTCGGTGGGCGTGACCCGCGGCACCATCGAGGACCAGGAACTGACCAAGGTGGTCCCGCCGGGCACCAACCTCATGCGCTTCGAGGACCATGCCTCGACCATTTCGGCGCTGGGTTCCGGCCAGGTCATGGCTGTCGGCAGCAGCCAGCCTGCGGTGTCGAGGCTCATGCAGACGCAGCCGCAGCTCGGCCTCGAGTACAAGCTCATGCTGAGCCAGAGCCCGAACTTCATCGGGATCACCAAGGGCGAGGACAAGCTGCGCATCCGGATCAACGAGATCGTGGTCGAAGCCCGCAAGTCGGGCGATGCGGACCGGCTGTCCAACAAGTGGCTGGGCCGCCCGACCGGCGACATCCCGCTCTGACCGCGCGTCGATAGCGCGCGTCACGCGCGCCGTGAGGATTGCTATCCTCGCTCGATGACACGCTTGGCTGCCGAGTTTCGCCGTCTCTACGCGCCCGCCCCCGGCGGCGACACGTCCGACATGGCCCTGGTCGGGCCCGGTGGCGAGGTGCGGGCGCTGGTGATGGAGCTCATCGCTCCGCCGGCCTGGGACAGCCTGCGACCGGTCTGGCAGGGCGTGCAGGTCGAACTGGGCTTTCCCGCTCCGGCCATTGCGGTGTCGGGCGTCGACGCGCTCCAGCTGTGGTTCTCCCTCGCGAATGCGGTGACGGTGCAGGAGGGCCATGCCTTCCTCCATGCGTTGCGCCGACGCTTTCTTCCCGACGTACCGATCCGCCGCCTGCGCCTGTGGCCGAGTGCCGCGTCCGAGCACGTGCGGCCGGTGCCTCAACAACAAGCGGCAAGCGGCGACTGGTCGGCCTTCGTCGCGCCCGACCTGGCGCCGGTGTTCGGCGACACGCCCTGGCTGGACATTCCGCCCGGCGACGAAGGCCAGGCGGCGTTGCTGGCAGGGCTCGAATCCATCCCGCGCGCGGTGTTCGGCGCGGCGGTGGCAGGGCTGGGTGATGCAGGATCAGGGGCCGCCGACCCCACGGCTGCGGATCGGGCGGACGGCGGGGCGGCCGCGCCCGCGGTGACGCCCACGCTGCGGACGAGCCCGACGGACGACCCGCTCCTTTTTCTTCAGCAGGTGATGGGCGACGAGCGCGTGCCGCTCGGGCTGCGCGTCGAGGCGGCCAAGGCGCTGCTGGCACACCGCGCAGCCGGCGGTCGCTGAGGGCGTTGCGCCGCGCTCAGGCGGCGCGCAGCATGCCGCGCTCCTCGATGAAGCGCACCACCTGCGCCACGCCGTCCTGCGTCTTGAGGTTGGTCATCACATAGGGCTTGGCCTTGCGCATGCGCTGCGTGTCCTGCTCCATCACGCCCAGGTCCGCACCCACGTAGGGCGCGAGGTCGGTCTTGTTGATGACGAAGAGGTCGCTCTTGGTGATGCCGGGGCCGCCCTTGCGCGGGATCTTCTCGCCGGCGGCCACGTCGATCACGTAGATCGTGAGGTCGGACAGCTCGGGGCTGAAGGTGGCGGCCAGGTTGTCGCCGCCGCTCTCGACGAAGACCACGTCCGCGTCCGGAAAGTCCTCCAGCATGCGGTCGATGGCTTCGAGGTTGATCGATGCGTCCTCGCGGATCGCGGTGTGCGGGCAGCCGCCCGTCTCCACGCCCATGATGCGCTCGGCCGGCAGGGCGCCGGCGACGGTGAGCAGGCGCTGGTCTTCCTTGGTGTAGATGTCGTTGGTGATGGCCACGAGGTCGTACTGCACGCGCATCGTCTTGCACAGCATCTCCAGCAGCGTGGTCTTGCCGGAGCCGACGGGCCCGCCGATGCCCACGCGCAGGGGCGGCAGCTTCTTGGTGCGGTTGGGGATGTGGTGCAGGGCGCTCATGGGCTTGGCTCAACTTCGAAAGAGTCGGGAATACTGGGTTTCATGCCGGGCGGACAGCACCGCCAGCATGGGGGAGAAGGCCTGGCGGCTGTCGTCGTCCAGCCGCATCGCCGCGTCGACGGCGGCCGGCATCTCGTGCGCCAGGCGCGCCAGCATGCGCTGGCCCGCGCTCTGGCCCAGCGGCACGGCCTTGACGGCCGCGGCGGTCATGTTCTCGGCCCAGCCGAAGGCGAAGGCCAGGCAGCCGTCGCGCACCGGGGCGCCGCTGCGCGCCGCCGCGAAAGCGAAGGCGACCGGGTAGGTGACGGGCAGACCCTCGAAGGCGGTCGCGGCATCGGCGTGGTGCAGCTTCAGCCATTCCAGGAAGGAGCGGCCCATCTGCTCGGTCTGCAGCAGGAACTCGGCGGACTCGCGGGTGGCCAGCACCCAGCCGTTCAGCGCCTGCACGCGCGGCATGTCGGCGCGGCGCCACGCCTCGATGGCCGATGCGACCACGGCCAGGTCAGCGCGCGCCAGGGCGAGGTGCAACTGGTCGACCAGCCAGTCGGCTGCCGTGGCCTCGTCCTTCACACCGGCCCATTCGACCGCCGCCTCGAGCCCTTCGGAGTACGAGAAGCCACCCACCGGCAGCGCGGGTGAGGCCAGCCAGATCAGCTGCAGCAGGCTGCTCGCCTCGATGGCGTCGCGCGGCGCGGTCGCGGGCGGGTGCATGGGCGTGATGGGCTTCGTCAGTGCGAGTGCTGGCAGCCGGGGCCGTGGACATGCCCATGCCCGTGGTCATGGCCATGAGCGTCGTCGTGCAGGTGCTCGGGTGCGAGCACCAGCGGCGGTTGGCCGTGGGCATGTTCGTGCGAATGCCCATGCGCATGGCCATGCCCGTGGTCGTGGTCGTGGTCGTGGTCGTGGTCGTGGTCGTGGCCATGGCTGTGCCCGCCATGTCCGCCATAGGCGCCCCCTTCGGGCTCGAAGGCCTCGTCCACCGCCACCACGATCAGGTGCATGGCGCGCAGCATGTCGGCCAGCACATGGTCGGGTTCGATCTTCAGGTGGTCGGGCTGCAATTCGATCGGCACGTGGCGATTGCCCAGGTGGTAGGCGGCGCGCGTCAGGTCGAAGGGCGTGCCGTGGGCCGTGCAGTGCGTGATGCGCAGCACCGGCTGCTTCGCGGCGACCACGCGCAGCAGCGAGCCGTCTTCCAGCACCAGCACGTCGCCGCCGCGCACGGCCGTGCCGCGCGGCAGGAAGACGCCGACCTGGCGTCCTGACGAATCGGTGGCATCGAAGCGGCTTTTCTGCCGTATGTCCCAGTCGAGTTCGACGGTAGCGGCGCGCTTGAGCAGCACGGGCGCAAGGCCGCGGCCCCGGGGCATGAGTTTGTTGGCGGTGAGCATGGTGTCTGATGTCTTTCGGCAGGCGGCGGGACGCCATTGTCCGGCGACACGTGTGGTCTGACCGGTGCACACCACGCATGGCCCTGTGGGTGCTATGTCCTACAGCGTCCGCGTCATGAAGTGACTGGCCGGATCGTTCGTGTAGTCGGAGAACGGTCCGCACGCTTCGAACCCGTGGCGGGCATACAGCGCCCGCGCCGGCGCGAAGAAGGGTTGGCTCCCGGTTTCCAGGCTCATGCGGGCATGTCCTGCAGTGCGGGCCTCGGCCAGCGCGTGGGCCAGCAGTTGCGCCGCGACGCCCTGGCCGCGCAGGGGCTCCGCGGTACGCATGGACTTGAGCTCCACATGGCCGTCATCCAGCCGCTTGAGCGCCACGGTGCCCGCCAGCGCCTCGCCAGCCGCATCGACCGTCCAGGCGCTCCAGAAGCGAATCCCCGGGCGGCGCAGGCCGTCCAGGTCCAGCGCATGCACGCTCTCCGGTGGCGACACGCGGCGCATGTCGGTCAGGTGCTCCTCGAGAAAAGCCGCGATGCGAGGATCGCGCAGGTCGTCCAGGCGAATGTGAAGCGCCACCGCCATCGATCAGAACAAGAAGTAGCGCTGCGCCATCGGCAGCACCTTGGCCGGCTCGCAGGTGAGCAGCACGCCGTCGGCACGCACGGCGTAGGTCTGGTGGTCGATCTCCATCTTCGGCACGTAGCCGTTGTGGATCAGGTGCTCCTTGCGCACGCCGCGGACGTTCTTCACCGCGCTCAGGGTCTTGGCGAGGCCGAAGCGCTCCTTCACGCCAGCCGCCAGGCCCGCCTGCGAGACGAAGGTCAGCGAGCTCCTGGTCAGCGAACCGCCGAAGGCGCCGAACATCGGCCGGTAGTGCACCGGCTGCGGCGTGGGGATGCTGGCGTTGGGGTCGCCCATCGCGGCCATGGCGATGCTGCCCCCCTTGAGGATGCAGAAGGGCTTGACGCCGAAGAAGGCCGGCTTCCAGACCACGATGTCGGCCCACTTGCCCACCTCGAGGCTGCCGACCTCGTGCGCGATGCCGTGCGAGATGGCGGGATTGATCGTGTACTTGGCCACGTAGCGCTTGGCGCGGAAATTGTCGGCGCGCTCGCTGTCTTCCGGCAGCGCGCCCCGCTGCGCCTTCATCTTGCTGGCGGTCTGCCAGGTGCGGATGATGACCTCGCCCACGCGGCCCATGGCCTGCGAGTCGCTGCTCATCATGCTGATGGCACCCAGGTCGTGCAGGATGTCCTCGGCGGCGATGGTCTCCTTGCGGATGCGCGATTCGGCGAAGGCCAGGTCTTCGGCGATGGCGGCGTCGAGGTGGTGGCACACCATGAGCATGTCGACGTGTTCGTCGAGCGTGTTCACGGTGTAGGGCATCGTGGGGTTGGTGGAGGAGGGCAGGAAGTTCCCCTCGCCCACCACGCGCAGGATGTCGGGCGCATGCCCGCCGCCTGCGCCTTCGGTGTGGAAGGCACACAGCGACCGGCCCTTCGTTGCGGCGATCGTGTCCTCGACGAAGCCCGATTCGTTCAGCGTGTCCGAGTGGATGGCCACCTGCGTGTCGGTGGCCTCGGCCACATCCAGGCAGTGGTCGATGGCCGAGGGCGTGGTGCCCCAGTCCTCGTGCAGCTTCAGGCCGATCACGCCGGCCTCGATCTGCTCGTGCAGCGCCTCGGGCCGGCTCGCGTTGCCCTTGCCCAGGAAGCCCAGGTTCATCGGAAAGGCGTCGGCCGCCTGCAGCATGCGCTCGATGTGCCAGGGGCCGGGCGTGCAGGTGGTGGCGAAGGTGCCCGTGGCCGGGCCGGTGCCGCCGCCGAGCATGGTGGTCACGCCGCTGGCCAGGGCCTCCTCGATCTGCTGCGGGCAAATGAAGTGGATGTGGCTGTCGATGCCGCCGGCGGTGACGATGTTGCCCTCGCAGCTGATGACTTCGGTGCCCGGGCCGATGACGATGTCCACGCCGGGCTGCGTGTCGGGATTGCCGGCCTTGCCGATGGCGGCGATGCGGCCGTCCTTGAGGCCGATGTCGGCCTTGACGATGCCCCAGTGGTCGAGGATGAGCGCGTTGGTGAGGACCGTGTCGACGGTGCCCTGGGCGCGCGTGCGCTGGCTCTGCGCCATGCCGTCGCGGATCGTCTTGCCGCCGCCGAACTTCACCTCTTCGCCGTAGCCGCCGGCACGCAGGGTGTAGTCCTCCTCGACCTCGATCACCAGGCCCGTGTCGGCCAGGCGCACGCGATCGCCCACGGTGGGGCCGAAAATTTCTGCATAGGCGCGGCGTGAAATCGATGCCACTGTTGGCTCCTGCTCAGCTCGAAGAAATCGGACTTCCGGACGCAGAGGACGCAAAGGTTCCGCAAAGAACGCAAAAGAAAACCTTTGAATTTCCTTTTGCGACTTCTGCGAAACCTTTGCGTCCTCTGCGTCCGGTATTCATTGGGTGCTTAAAGCGGCCCTTGCACCAGGCCGCGAAAGCCGTACACGGTGCGCGCACCGGCATAGTCGACCAGTTCCACGGTGCGCTGCTGCCCGGGCTCGAAGCGCACGGCCGTGCCCGAGGCGATGTTCAGGCGCATGCCGCGCGCCGCATCGCGGTCGAAGTCGAGCGCGCCGTTGGTCTCGGCGAAGTGGTAGTGCGAGCCGACCTGGATCGGCCGGTCGGCGGTGTTCTTGACCACCACCGTCAGCGTGCGGCGGCCGGGGTTGAGGCCGTGGTCGCCCGCGTCGATCAGCAGTTCACCTGGGATCGTCATCGCCGCGCTCCGTTCAGGCCAGGCCGCCGAGCAGCGCCGCGCCCAGCAGCGCCACGGCCGCGCCGGCGATGCGCGGCACCCAGCGGTTGGCATGGCGCAGCGCATAACCCAGGCCGATGCCGGCCACGTGCAGCAGCGCCGTGGCCGCCACCATGCCGGCCAGCGTGAGCGCAGCATCCGATTCGCCGGCCAGCTCGTGGCCGTGGGCGATGCCGTGGAAGACGGCGAACACACCGACCAGCGTCGCGGCGGCCAACGCCGGCAGGCCCTTTTGCGTGAGCACCAGCAGGCCGAGCACCAGCAGCGAGGCCGCGATCATCGGCTCGACCGCCGGCAGCTGCACGCCGGCCAGCCCCATCGCCGCACCGACCAGCAGCATGGCGACGAAGCCCAGCGGCGCCCACAGCAGGTCGGCACCGCGGCGCGCCACCAGGGCGCTCCACAGGCCCACCGCCACCATGGCAGCCAGGTGGTCGAGACCGGTCAGCGGGTGCATGAAGCCGGCGACCAGGCCGTGGTGCAGCCCGGCGTCGGCGCCCGTGTGGGCAAGGGCGGGCAGGGCGATGAGGCTGGCGAGCGCAACGGCGGCGACGCGGGCAAGGCGGGTGAGGGGCATGGGTCGGGTCTCCGGGGGAATCAGGCAATTGGCTGGTGCACGGTCACGAGCTTCGTGCCGTCGGGAAAGGTCGCTTCGACCTGGATGTCGGGGATCATCTCGGGCACCCCCTCCATCACGTCGTCGCGCGTCAGGACGGCGCGGCCCTCGCTCATCAGCGCGGCGACCGTCTTGCCGTCGCGCGCGCCTTCCATGACGGCGGCCGAGATCAGCGCCACCGCCTCGGGGTAGTTCAGCTTCAGTCCCCGGGCCTTGCGCCGCTCCGCCAGCAGTGCGGCGGTGAAGATCAGGAGCTTGTCTTTCTCTCTGGGAGTCAATTCCATATCGCTGGGCTCGATGTTGCTTCGCTGTGATCGCGAGGCATTATGGGCAACGACGCGTCCTTGCAACAGTCGTGCCGCGCGCCGGCTTCGGCATGGAATGTGCACCGCAATGGTGTGCCCCCCGAGTCCGCCCCCGCCATCGATCCGCGCGACGCCGCCCGCGAGGACGCGCCGCAGCGCATCGTCAAGGTCCGGCGCGACTACAACAGCTGGGTCGGCAGCGAGACGCTGGAGGACTATGCACTGCGCTTCACGCCGCAGCGCTTTCGCAAATGGTCGGAATGGCGCGTGGCCAACACCGCCTTCGGGGCGGCGTCCTTCCTGATCCTGGAGGCCGTGGGCGCCACGCTGCTGGTGCAGTACGGCTTCGCGAACGCCTTCTGGGCCATCGTGGCGACGGGGCTCATCATCTTCCTGGCCGGCTGGCCGATCAGCGTCTACGCGGCGCGCTACGGCGTCGACATGGACCTGCTCACGCGCGGGGCGGGTTTCGGCTACATCGGCTCGACCATCACCTCGCTGATCTACGCCAGCTTCACCTTCATCTTCTTCGCGCTCGAGGCGGCGGTGATGGCCTATGCGCTCGAGCTCGCGCTGGGCATCCCGCCGGCCTGGGGCTACCTGGTATGCGCGCTGGTCGTCATCCCGCTGGTCACGCACGGCGTGTCGGCCATCAGCCGCCTGCAACTGTGGACGCAGCCGATCTGGTTGCTGATGCTGGTGGTGCCCTTCGGCTTCGTGTTGATGCGCGATCCCGGTGCATTCGCAGGCATTGCGCACTATGCCGGGGACCGAAAAGGCTCGGCCGGCTTCAATCTGCACCTCTTCGGTGCGGCATTGACGGTCGGCATCGCGCTCATCACGCAGATGGGCGAGCAGGCCGACTACCTGCGCTTCATGCCCGCACGCACCGCCGCCAACCGCGGCCGCTGGTGGCTGGGCGTGATGGCGGGCGGCCCGGGCTGGGTGGTGCTCGGCGTGGTCAAGATGCTGGGCGGCGCGCTGCTGGCCTACCTGGCCATCACCCACATGGTGCCGACCGAGCGCGCCGTGGACCCGAACCAGATGTACCTCGCCGCCTACGAGTACGTGTTCCCGCACTACGGATGGGCGGTGGCGGCCACCGCGCTCTTCGTGGTGATCTCGCAGCTCAAGATCAACGTCACCAACGCCTATGCCGGCTCGCTGGCCTGGAGCAACTTCTTCTCGCGCGTCACGCACAGCCACCCGGGGCGCGTGGTGTGGGTGGTGTTCAACGCGCTCATCGCCTTCATGCTGATGGAGATGAACGTGTTCGAGGCCCTGGGCGACGTGCTGGGCCTGTACGCCAACATCGCCATCGCCTGGATGATGGCGGTGGTGGCCGACCTCGTGGTCAACAAGCCGCTGGGCCTGTCGCCGCCGGGCATCGAGTTCAAGCGCGCGCACCTGTGGGACATCAATCCGGTGGGCGTCGGCGCGATGGTGCTGGCCTCGGCGCTGTCCATCACCGCGCACCTGGGCGTGTTCGGGCCGCTGGCGCAGTCCTTCTCGGCCGTGATTGCGCTGGGGACGGCCTTCGTGACGGCGCCGCTGATCGCGTGGGCGACGAAGGGGCGCTACTACCTCGCGCGGGACTCGGTGCCCCGCCAGCGAGGCAAGGAGAAGAACGTCCGCTGGGCACGCGTCGAGGGCACGGCCTCGACGGCGCTGGTCACCCAGCGCTGCGTCATCTGCGAACGCGAGTACGAAGGCCCCGACATGGCCCACTGTCCCGCTTACCAGGGCGCCATCTGCTCGCTGTGCTGCACGCTGGACGCGCGCTGCGGCGACCTGTGCAAGCCGCAGGCGTCGCTGTCCGCGCAGTGGTCCGCCACGCTGCGCTGGCTGCTGCCGCGGCGCGTGTGGCCCTACCTCGACACCGGCCTGGGCCACTTCATCATGCTCATGCTGATTGTCGTGCCGCTGCTGGCGGCGGTGTTCGGCGTGCTCTACCAGCAGGAGCTGCGCGGCGTGGGCGAGTGGGTGCAGGCGGGCGCGGCCGCCGCACCCGGCGTCGGCAAGGCCGTGGGCGCGGAGGTCGGCAGCGCGCTGCGCGGCGGCTTCTTCAAGGCCTACATGGCGCTGCTGCTCATCGCCGGCATCGTCGCCTGGTGGCTGGTGCTGGCGCACCAGAGCCGCAAGGTCGCGCAGGAGGAGTCGAACCGCCAGACCCACCTGCTGATGCGCGAGATCGAACTGCACCGCGAGACCGACCGCGCCCTGCAGGAGGCCAAGCAGACGGCCGATGCCGCCAACCAGGCCAAGAGCCGCTACATCAGCGCCATCAGCCACGAGCTGCGCACGCCGCTCAACTCGATCCTCGGCTATGCCCAGCTCATGGGCGAGGACGCCTCCGTGCCGCCGCACCGGCAGCAGGCCGTGGCCGTCATCAAGCGCGGCGGCGAGCACCTGCTGTCGCTCATCGAGGGCACGCTGGACCTGGCCCACATCGAGTCGGGCAAGCTCACCCTGCAGGCACGCCCGCTGCGCTTCGTCGACATGCTGCGCGAGCTGGCCGAGATGTTCGAGCCGCAGGCGGCCGACAAGGGCCTGCGCTTTCGCTTCGAGCCGAGCGGGACGCTGCCCGAGGTGGTGCGCGCCGACGAGAAGCGCGTGCGCCAGATCCTCATCAACCTGCTGGGCAATGCCATCAAGTTCACCGCCCGCGGCGAGGTGGGGCTGCGCGTGGCCTATGCGCGCGAGTTCGCCACGCTCGAGATCGAGGACACCGGCCCCGGCATGGACGCGCAGGCGCTGGCGCGCATCTTCGAGCCCTTCGTGCGCGTGGAGTCGCCCGGCACGGCGGCCACCCCGGGCGCCGGCCTGGGCCTGACGATGGCCAAGATGCTCACCGACCTAATGGGCGGCGAGATGAAGGTGCGGAGCACGCCGGGACAGGGCTCGGTGTTCCGGGTGCGCCTGTTCCTGCCGCGGGTGCACGAGGCACCTGCGCGCGCGGCCCACGCCGCCGCGCCGCCCGCCATCGCGGCACGCCCCCGGCGTGGCTACGAGGGCGAGCGCCGCCGCCTGCTGGTGGTCGACAACGAGGAGACCGACCGCGAACTGCTAGTCCACCTGCTGGCGCCCCTGGGCTTCGAGCTGCGCACCGCCGCCAGCGGCCACGACGCGCTCGACCTGCTGGCCGCCGGCTTCCGGCCGCACGCCATGTTCGTGGACCTCGCGATGCCCGGCATCGACGGCTGGGAGACGCTGCGCCGGGCGCGCGCCTTCTGGCAGGGCGGCGAGGGCGGCGAGGGCGGCGCCCGGCCGGCACCGGACCGCCCCCAGCCGGACGCGGCCGCCTCGGGGGGCAGCGAGGACACGCCGTGCCGAGCGTGGGAGCCAGCCACCGCCATCGTCTCCGCCAACGCCTTCGACAAGCGGCTGGAGAACGACGTCGGCATCACGCCCGAGGACTTCTTCGTCAAGCCGGTGCGCCACAGCGAGCTGCTCGACTGGCTGGAGCGCCGTCTGCAGCTGCGCTGGACCGAGGCGCCCACGGCGGCGGCCGTGCAGCCGCCGGTGGCGGACGCGCCCGTGGCGCCTTCGCCCGATCGGTTGCGCGCCCTGGAGGAGGCCGTCCAGCTCGGTTACCTTCGCGGCATCATGAAACAGCTCGACGAGATCGACGCGGCGCAGCCGGCCTGCGCAGCCTGGACCGCGCTGCAGCGCACGCGCGCCCGGCAGTTCCAGTTCGAGGCGGTGGCCGAAGCCATCCGCCGCGCGGGTGCGGCGCCGGAGTCCGTGGCATGAAGCCCCTGCCATCGCCCCTGGCCGCGAGCCTGCGCGAGGAGACCGCGCGCGGCGACCTGGTGCTCATCGTCGACGACGTGCCCGACAACCTCGCCGTGCTGCACGACGCGCTGGACGAGTCGGGCTACACGGTGCTGGTGGCCACCGGCGGCGAAGCGGCGCTGGCCCGCGCCGCGCAGGCGCAGCCCGACATCGTGCTGCTCGACGCCATGATGCCGGGCATGGACGGCTTCGAGGTCGCGCGCCGGCTCAAGGCCGACGCGGCCACCGCCCACATCCCCATCGTCTTCATGACGGGGCTGACCGAGACCGAGCACCTGGTGGCCGCGCTGGACGCCGGCGGCGTCGACTACGTGACCAAGCCGATCAAGCCCAAGGAAGTGCTCGCGCGCATGAACGTGCACCTGCAGGGCGCCCGTGCCGCAAGGCAGCAGGCCCAGCAGGCCGGGCAGGCGCGCAACGCGCTCGATGCCTTCGGCTACGCCAGCATCACGGTGCGCATGCCCGAGGGGCGGCTCATCTGGCAGACCTCGCTGGCGCGCGACCTGCTGCTGCGCTACTGCGGCACCATGGCGCCGCAAACGCCGGCAGCCGTGCTCGACTGGCTGCAGCAGCACCTGCCGGCCACGGCCAGCGGCGTGGAGCCGCCACCGCTGAACATCGAGCAGGGCGCGCGCCACCTGCAGCTGCGGGTGCACCAGCAGACGGGCGACCGCGACGAGCCCGGGCAGAACCTGCCGGGCTGGGCCGGCGACTGGCTGCTCATCATCCGCGAGGTGTCCGACGCCAGCGTGATCGAGGCCATGAGCCTGGCGCTGAAGCTGACCGCGCGCGAGGCCGAGGTGCTGTACTGGGTGGTCAAGGGCAAGACCAACAAGGACATCGGCGACATCCTCGGCAGCAGCCCGGCCACGGCCAAGAAGCACCTCGAGCGCGTGTTCGTGAAGCTCGGGGTGGAGACGCGCACCGCGGCGGCCGGCGTGGCCATCAAGCGCATCCGCATGATCCAGCCGCATTTCGAGGTGTAGCGAAGGCGCCATGCGGTGCGGCTATGCTGCGCCCCCATGCCGTTTCGCCTGCGCCTCCCGCACCTCCTGCCGCAAGCCGCCCTGGCGCTGGCGGCGGGCAGCGCGGGCGCGGGCGGCCACTTCGACGTCGACGATGCCGACACGCTGGCGCCCGGCCGTTGCCAGGCCGAGTTCTGGGCCGGGCGCGCGGACGCCTCGTCCACCGGCTTCCAGCACGTCGGCCCGGCCTGCCGCGTCGGCCCGGTCGAACTGGGGCTGAACCTCGACCGCTCGGCCGCGCCGGACGCGCGCAGCCACGCCGCGGGCCCGGTCGTGAAGTGGACCTGGTACGGCAAGCCGGACGATCCGCTGCGCGCCGCCGTCGAGTTCGCCGCGTCCTGGGACCTGCGCAACCACGGCCGGCCCAGCCGCCAGTGGCTGCTGCCGGTGACCTGGCAGCCGCTGCCGAGCCTGCAGCTGCATGCCAACCTCGGCGCCGACTGGGCCGCCGGCACCGGGCTGCGCACCCGGCGCGTCGGTGCGGCCGCCGAGTGGGCGGTGGACGAGAAGGTGTCGTTCATCCTCGAGCGCAACCGCGCCCAGGGCGCATGGACCACGCGCGGCGGGCTGCGCTTCGGCCTCACGCCCATGCTCACGCTGGACCTGAGCGCCGCCAAGGTGCGGCCGGGCGGCCCGGTCTACACCGTGGGGCTGAGCCACGAGTTCGGGCGCTGAGGCCTGCCACCCCGGGCGCAGGGGTGGGAAGCGGCGTCCAGCGGTCGCCCGATCGGCGCAAGCAGCTATGGGTTCGGCAGCGAGGGAGCCTGTACGGGCACCGGGCCGATTCCGCCCTGCGGGCCGGCGAGCGTGACGATGGCCGCGGGCACCGTCGGCGGCGGCAGCTGCGCCAGCGCGGCGCGCAGCCGCTCGATCGCCTCGTCGCGGATGCCCAGGCGCTCCAGCGTCTGCACCGTCTGGTCGAAGTAGGCCCGGCACGATCCGAGGCTGCCGGCGGCCTTGGCGATATGGCGCACCGCCTCCTCGGCCTGCAGCAGCCCGGCATAGCGCTCGTGGCGCCGGTTGGCCACGAAGGTGAGCGCGCGGCAGCGCTGGCCGCCGATGTCTGCCGGCACCCAGCGCGCGTCGTAGGTGCCGCCGAGCATCTCGCGGCGCCACAGCAGGGTCAGCTCGCCGCGCACCTGCTCGGCCGCGATGCGAAAGCCGATGCCGCGGCAGCTGCCGCCCCGGTCCAGCGCCAGCATCAGGCCCGGCACCTCGGGCGTGCCGCGCGCCGTGTACAGCCACAGGCAGAAGCGGCGCGACCAGCCACGCACGGTGGCGGGCTGGGCGTCGAGGTAGTGGATGGCCGGGTTCCACATCAGCGAGCCGTAGCCGAAGAGCCAGAGCGGCTCGCCGCAAGGATGGCCGGCCAGCGTCTCGTCCAGCGAGGTCGCCAGCTCCTCGTCGCTGCGAAGCACCATGCCCGGGGGCGCGCTCGCGCGCAGTGCGGCCAGCAGGCTGCCGTCGTGCAGGCGCTCCCGCGTCAGCGGGCTGTCCACGGCGGGAAAGAGGAGCTTGGGTGCGGGCATGGGCGGGCGGCAGCGGGCCTGGGTGCGATGGCACAAGCATAGGTCCCTGCGCGCGCGCTCCGCCACACCCGTCTGCCGGGAGGCAAAAAAGCAACGGCGCCCGAAGGCGCCGTGGCGGTGTCGGCCCGGCGGGCTCGTCACTCCTCGACGAAGGCTTCCTCGCGCTTGGCCTTCACGGCCGGCAGCAGCACGATCACCAGCAGCGCCGCTGCCGCGACCAGCAGGCCGGCCGAGATCGGCCGCGTGACCAGCACCGACCAGTCGCCGCGCGAGAGCAGCAGCGCGCGGCGCAGGTTCTCTTCCATCATCGGTCCCAGGATGAAGCCCAGCAGCAGCGGCGCCGGCTCGCACTTGAGCTTGAGGAAGGCGTAGCCCACGACGCCGAAGATCGCCACCATCCACACGTCGAAGGTGTTGTTGTTCTCCGAATAGACACCCACGGCGCAGAACAGCACGATCGCCGGGAAGAGCCACTTGTAGGGAATGGTCAGCAGCTTGATCCAGATGCCGATCATCGGCAGGTTCAGGATGATGAGCATCAGGTTGCCGATCCACATCGAGGCGATCAGGCCCCAGAACAGCTCGGGATTGCTGGTCATGACCTGCGGGCCGGGCTGGATGTTGTGGATCGTCATCGCGCCCACCATCAGCGCCATCACCGGATTGGGCGGGATGCCCAGCGTCAGCAGCGGGATGAAGGAAGTCTGCGCGCCGGCGTTGTTGGCCGACTCGGGGCCTGCCACGCCGCGGATGTTGCCCTTGCCGAAGGCCTCTTCGCCGGGCTTGCGCTTGATCTTCTTCTCGATGGTGTACGACGCGAAGGACGACAGCAGCGCACCACCGCCTGGCAGGATGCCCAGCGCCGAACCCAGGGCCGTGCCGCGCAGCACGGCGGGTGCCATGCGCTTGAAGTCCTCCTTGGTCGGCCACAGGCCCTTCACCTTCGAGGTGAAGACCTCGCGGCTCTCCTCGGGCTGCGACAGGTTGGCGATGATCTCGCCGTAGCCGAACACGCCCATCGCGATGGCGATGAAGCCGATGCCGTCGGTCAGCTCGGGGATGTCGAAGGAATAGCGCGCCACGCCGGAGTTGACGTCGGTGCCGACCAGGCCGAGCGCGAGGCCCAGCAGGATCATCGTGATCGCCTTGAGCAGCGAGCCCGAGGCCAGCACCACGGCGCCGATCAGGCCCAGGATCATCAGCGAGAAGTACTCGGCCGGACCGAACTTGAAGGCCAGTTCCGTGAGCGGCGGCGCGAAGGCGGCCAGGATGATGGTGCCCACGCAGCCGGCGAAGAAGGAGCCCAGCCCCGCCGCCGCGAGCGCCGGCCCGGCCCGGCCCTTGCGCGCCATCTGGTAGCCGTCGATCACCGTGACCACGGACGAGGACTCGCCCGGCAGGTTGACCAGGATGGCTGTGGTCGACCCCCCGTACTGGGCGCCGTAGTAGATGCCCGCCAGCATGATCAGCGCCGACACCGGCGGCAACGCGTAGGTCGCAGGCAGCAGCATCGCGATCGTCGCGACCGGGCCGATGCCCGGCAGCACGCCGATCAGCGTGCCCAACAGGCAGCCGACGAAGGCGTAGACGAGGTTCTGGAAAGTGAAGGCGACGCCGAAGCCAATCGCCAGGTTGTCGAAGAGTTCCATGGGGCCGGAGCGGATGTCTCGTTGTAGTGGGGGATCAGGCGACGAAGGTGGGCCACACGGGGAACTGCAGCTTGAGCGCGACGACGAAGGCCAGGTAGCTGCCGACGGCGAGGATGGTCGCCAGCACGGCCGAGGCCTTGAGGCTGAACTTGTCGCCGGCGAGGCCGGCGATGAAGGTGAGCGCGTAGATGGCGACGATCAGCCCCATCGGCGGCAGGCCGATGCTCGGCAGGCCGCCCAGCAGCACGCCGAACACGAGGTTGGCGCTGATGATGAAGACCAGCGGCTTCCAGGCGATGCGGCCCACGGGCTCGCCGTCCTCGGTGTCCACGATCATCGACTTGGTGGTGATGAGCGCGCCCATGATCGCGATCAGCACGCCGACGATCAGCGGGAAGTAGCCGGGCCCCATGCGGGCGCCGGTGCCGACGTTGTAGGTGGTGGCGCCCCAGGCGAAGGCCACGCCGAAGGCGCAGAACAGCGCGCCGGAAAAGAAGTCTCTCTGACTCTTGATCTTCACCCTGGAAGTCTCCTCGTCTCGTTGGGGATCGCGCGGGCGCAGGCGCCCGCCGTGGAAAGGCACGGGTAGTGCGAGAGCGATCGTAGGAAGCGCAGGCGCCGCCGTGGATGACGGGAACATTGCCATTCGGCAATGCGGGCGACGCGAGGGGGCGCGCGGTCAGCCGTCGCGCGGGAGCTCGATGCGCACCTGCATGCCGGGATCGGCGTCGGCGTAGCGCACCCGCCCGCCGTGCAGCGCGACCACCGCATGCACGCTGGCCAGGCCCAGGCCCTGGCCGGGCAGCTCGGGCTGGAGGCGCACGAAGCGCGTGCCGATGCGCTCGCGCTCGGCCGCGGGCACGCCGGGGCCGTCGTCGCGCACCGTGAGCACCGCCCAGCCGTCGTGCCTGTGCGCGCCCGCTGACACGGTGCAGCCGGTGCCGCCGTACTTGAGCGCGTTGTCCACCAGATTGGCGACCACGCCGGCCAGCAGGTCGCGGTCGCCGGTCACCACGACCTCCTCGTCGCCGCCCTCGCGCAGCAGCGTGGCGCCCTGCGCCTCGGCCACGGCGTCGTACAGCTCCAGCACGTCGCCCACGATGGTGTGCAGCGCCACGGGAGCGAAGTCGCGGCGGCGCGCACCGGCCTCGGCCTCGGCGATCTGCAGCAGCTTCTCGAAGACGGTGCCGAGTTCCTCGAGTTCGCGGATGGCGGTGGCGACGGCCAGCTCGCGCGCGCCCGGCGACACGCCCTGACCCTGGGCCGCGCGCAGGCCCAGCAGCACGCGCGTGAGCGGCGTGCGCAGGTTGTGCGCGATGGTGTCGGACACATGGCGCACGCCGGCCATCAGCGATTCGATGCGGTCGAGCATCGCGTTGATGTCCTGCGCGAGGCGGGCGAATTCGTCGTCCTGCGCCTCGACCACCACGCGCTCGCGCAGGTCGCCGTCGGCGATGCGCGTGGCGGTGCGGCGCACGGCGCCCACGGCGCGGTCCAGTTCCTGGCGGAACACGAAGACGCCGCCGACGAGCAGCAGCAGCGCCACGACGCCGGCCGCGGCACTGGCGCTCACCACCAGCGACTCGAGCGTCTCCTGGTCGCGCAGGTCGTGGCCCACCACCAGCACGTGGCCGTCGGCCAGCCGACGCTGTGCCAGGTAGCCGGTGACGGGCTCGCCGCGGCGCAGTGCGCGCCGCTGGCCATCGCTGTCGCCGATGCCTTCGGGCAGCGCATCGAGGTTGCCGGCCAGACGCCGGCCGTCGGGCGCGGCCAGCAGGTACATCTCCTCGTCGGACTGGCGGCCGTCGGCCAGCGCCGCGTCGATCGCCTGCACGACGCCGGCGGCGCCTTCGCCGTCGAAGCGTGCGATGAGCTGCTGCACGCTGGCGCCCACCTGGCGCGCGATGCGCTGGTGCAGCACGCCCACCGTCTGCAGGTAGACGATGGCCAGCGCCGCCATCATGGTGATGGCCACCAGCACCGCGTACTGGAAGGCGAGCCGAAAGCCCGCCGACGCCCAGAGCCGGCGCAGCGTCGCCATCAGGCGGCCGGCACCTCGGGCGCGGCCAGGCGGTAGCCGACGCCCCGTTCGGTGTGGATGAGCGAGGGGCCGCCCGCCGCATCGAGCTTGGTGCGCAGGCGGCTGATCTGCACGTCGATCACGTTGGTCTGCGGGTCGAACTGGTAGTCCCACACGGCCTCGAGCAGCATGGTGCGCGTCATCACCTGCCCGGCGTTGAGCATCAGGCAGGCCAGCAGGCGGAACTCGCGCGGCTGCAGCGCGATGGCGCGACCGGCGCGTTCGACCTTGCGGCTGCCCAGGTCCAGCCGCAGGTCGGCCAGCTGCAGCACGCGCACCTCGGGGCCGGTGCGCGAGCGGCGCACCAGCGCTTCGGCGCGGGCGGCCAGCTCGGAGAAGGCGAAGGGCTTGGCCAGGTAGTCGTCGCCGCCGGCCTTGAGGCCGCGCACGCGCTCGTCGAGCGCGCTCAGGGCGCTGAGCACCAGCACGGGGGTGCGCAGGCCCAGGTTGCGCAGCGTCGAGAGGATCGACAGGCCGTCCACGCCGTTGGGCAGCATGCGGTCGAGGATGACCAGGTCCCAGGCCTCGCCCGTGGCGCGCGCCAGCGCGTCGGCGCCGTCGCGGCACACGACCGCCACATGCCCCATGCCACGGAAGCCGTCGGCGATGTAGCGGGCGTTGGCCTCGTCGTCCTCGATCACCAGGCAGCGCCACATGGCGCTGGGCGATGCGCTCATTTCATGAGCTCCGCGCCGCCGCCGGGCCGCCCCAAGGCGGCGGGCGCCCCCTCGGGGGGCAGCGGACCTCGCGCAGCGGGGAAGCGTGGGGGCTCTGTTTCTGCGCCTTCGACCATCAGGCGCAGGCGCCGTGTGCCTTGCCACTCGTCGGCATCCAGCCGGAAGGCCAGCTTCACGCGTGCGGGCAGCGGGTCGGTGTGGCCGAACCAGATGCCGTCGATGGGCTGGCCCTGCAGGCGCAGCTTGAGTGCCAGGTGCTTCTCGCCGACCAGGCGCTGCGAGACGACCTCGACCTCGTCGCTGAAGGTGGGCGGCGCGAAGCCCTGGCCCCAGACCTCGCGGTGCAGCGTGTCGACCAGGTCGATGCGCAGGTACTCGCGCGCCAGCGGGCCGTCGGTGTCGAGCCGGCGCGTGAGGGTGGCGGCGTCGAGCCATTCGCCGGCGACCTGTGCGAACGCGCGCTCGAAGGTCTCGAAGTGCTCGCGCGCCACGGTGCAGCCGGCCGCCATGGCGTGCCCACCGAAGCGCAGCAGCACGCCGGGGTGGCGCTTGGCCACCAGGTCGAGTGCATCGCGCAGGTGGAAGCCGGGGATCGAGCGGCCCGAGCCCTTGAGTTCGTGCGACTTGCCGTCCGCGGCGCTGGCGGCAAAGACGAAGGTCGGGCGATGGTGCAGGTCCTTGATGCGCGAGGCGACGATGCCGACCACGCCCTCGTGGAAGTCCACGTCGAACACGCTGATCGCAGAAGGCGGTGTCTCGTTGTCATCGAACAGCGACTCGGCCAGCAGCAGCGCCTGCTCGCGCATGCCGCCCTCGATGTCGCGCCGCTCGCGGTTGATGCCGTCGAGCGTGCGCGCCAGCTCGGCGCAGCGCCCCGCGTCGTCGCTGAGCAGGCATTCGATGCCCAGCGTCATGTCGGCCAGCCGGCCGGCGGCGTTGATGCGCGGGCCGAGGGCGAAACCGAAGTCGAAGGTGGTCGCCGCCTCGGCCTTGCGGCCCGCCGCCTGGAAGAGGGCCGCCACGCCATGCGGCAGCGCGCCGGCGCGGATGCGCTTGAGGCCCTGGGCGACGAGGCGGCGGTTGTTGGCGTCGAGCTTCACCACGTCGGCGACGGTGCCCAGGGCGACCAGGGGCAGCAGGGTGTCGAGCTTGGGCTGGGGGGCGGGTAGTTGCGCAATGTCTTGTGCAGGTGTCTCCAAAACCGTTCGGGCTGAGCCTGTCGAAGCCCCGCGCGGCGCTTCGACAGGCTCAGCGTGAACGGCTGGGGGGGCGCTGGCGGCCGCCACTGCAAATGCCCCGCGCGCCCGCAATTCCGCCCGCAGCGCCATCAGCACATAGAACATCACGCCCACGCCGGCGATGCTCTTGCTCTCGAACTCGCAGCCCGGCTGGTTGGGGTTCACCAGCACGTCGGCGTCGGGCAGCAGCGGCCCGGGAAGATGGTGATCCGTCACCAGCACCGTCAGGCCGAGCGCCTTGGCCCGCGCCACGCCCTCGACGCTGGCGATGCCGTTGTCCACGGTGACGAGCACCTCGGCGCCGGTGGCGGCCACGCGCTCGGCGATGGGCGGCGTGAGGCCGTAGCCGTCGACCACCCGGTCGGGCACCAGGTAGCTGACGTGCCGCACGCCCAGCAGGCGCAAGCCACGCACGGCGACCGCGCAGGCGGTGGCGCCATCGCAGTCGTAGTCGGCCACCACGCACAGGCGCCGGCCGTCGCGGATCGCATCGGCCAGCAGCACGGCGGCCTCGCGCGTGCCCTTCATGGTGTCGGGCGGCAGCAGGCGCGCCAGGCCGTCGTCGAGGTCGGCGGCCGACAGCACGCCGCGCGCCGCATACAGCCGCGCCAGCAGCGGGTGCACGCCGGCCTGTTCCAGCGCCCAGGCGCTGCGGGGCGGGATTTCTCTTGCGACGATTTTCATAGCTGCTCGAGGACGCTCGACGGGCGCTGGCGAGCGAAGCGGCTCAGGACGCGCTGCACCAGCCCGCGTCGCACGGGGGCCCAGCGCTGCGCCACGCGGTCGCCGCAGAGCGTGAGGATGACCGCCTCGCCGCGCCGGCTGCGCGCCAGCAGGTCGGCGATGGGGCCCGCGTCCAGTGCCTGCCAGGCTTGCGCCCAGGCCTCGCCGTCGTCCTGCAGGGCGGCATCGCGCAGCGATCCGTCGACGGCGGGCGGCGCCGCGGGGGGCGGTGGCGGGGCGGGCAGCCGGCCGGTGCCGCTCAGCCAGAAGGAATTGATCGGCAGCAGGCCGCGCGCGGTGCGCTCGTCGTTCACGCGCGTGGTGTACAGCAGCATCTGCATCTCGTTCTGCAGCCGCCGCAGCGGCCGGGCCGCATCGGACATGGGCAGCCACTGCGCCAGGGGCTGGCCGATGGCACGGTCCGGCGAGGCGGTGGCCAGGCCGTCGAACAGGGCGCTGCGTGCCAGCCAGTGGCCGGGCCGTGCGGTGGCGAAGAGCGCGATGCCGTCTTCCTCGAAGAAGGGCCGGGCGGCGGCCAGCAGGGCGTCGGATTCGGACGATTCGATGGCCATGCGCGCGGGGTCGCCCAGCACCACCTCGCTCATGCCGACCTGCCAGTGGCACAGCGTGACCCGGCCCCAGGCCGCATCCTGCGCGCCGGGCAGGTCGGCGCGCTGCGCCTCCAGCGCGGCCCAGGGCAGCATGCCGTCGCCGGCCTGCACGCCCAGTGCGCGGGCCAGCGCGCGCTCGTGCGGGGGAGACAGGGTGTCGTCGTCCTGCACGTCGTCGTCCTGCACGGCGAGGCGGGCCAGCAGGGCTTCGAGCCGCGGCAGCTGCAGCGTGGGCAGCACGGCGCGGCAGGCCACCGTCAGGCGGCCGGCGAAGGGGAGGATCAGGGCGTGGGGGGGGCTCGCGTCACCGGGGGAAAGGGACATGCCCCTATTGTCGCGCCCGCCATGGGGGCACCCGGGGGCGATGCCACAATCCCCGCCACCTCCACTGCGGTGGCCGGCGGGCGTTGCGGCCCGGCCGGGCGCCAACGACATGCAATTCCCCTACGAACTCCAGCTGGGCTGGCGCTATACCCGGGCCGGCCGCGCCACGCGGCGCAACGGCTTCATCTCCTTCATCTCGGGCGTGTCGATGCTGGGCATCGCGCTGGGCGTGGCGGCGCTGATCATCGTGCTGTCGGTCATGAACGGCTTCCAGAAGGAAGTGCGCGACCGCATGCTGGGCGTGGTCTCGCACATCGAGATCTTCTCGCGCGACGGCCAGGCGCTGCAGGACCTGGACGCGATCATGGCCGCGGCGCGCAAGAATCCCGAGGTGGTCGGCGCGGCGCCGTACATCGCATCGCAGGCCCTGGTGGCGCGCGGCGAGGACATGAAGGGCGTTCTGGTGCGCGGCATCGAGCCCAAGCTCGAGCCCGAAGTCACCGAGTTCAGCAACTCCGCCACCAACGGCGCGCTGGACAAGCTGGTGCCCGGCGAGTTCGGCATCGTGCTGGGCGGCGAGCTGGCGCGCTCGCTCTTCGTGCGGCCCGGCGACCAGGTCACGCTCATCGCACCGGGCGGCCAGGTCACGCCGGCCGGCGTGGTGCCGCGCCTGAAGCAGTTCACGGTGGTGGGCACCTTCGAATCGGGCCACTACGAGTACGACTCGGCGCTGGCCATGATCCACGAGCAGGACGCGGCCAAGGTGTTCCGGCTCGAGGGGCCGACCGGCATCCGCCTCAAGCTCAGGGACCTGAACATCGCGCGCGAGGTGGCCGACCAGCTCGCGACCACGCTGCCCGGCCAGTTCCTGATCCGCGACTGGACGCGCCAGAACAAGACCTGGTTCGCGGCCGTGCAGGTCGAGAAGCGGATGATGTTCATCATCCTCACGCTGATCGTGGCGGTGGCGGCCTTCAACCTGGTGTCGACGCTGGTGATGACCGTGACCGACAAGCGCGCCGACATCGCCATCCTGCGCACGCTGGGCGCCAGCCCGAAGAGCATCATGGGCGTGTTCGTGGTCCAGGGCGCGATGGTGGGCGTGATCGGCACGCTGGGCGGACTCGCGCTGGGCCTGCTGGTGGCCTACAACATCGACGTCATCGTGCCCTTCATCGAGCGGCTGCTGCACACCAGCTTCCTGCCGCAGGACATCTACCTCATCAGCCGCATGCCCAGCGACCCGCAGCGCGGCGACATCATGCCCATCACCGTGATTTCGCTCGTTCTCGCCTTCGCGGCCACGCTGTATCCGAGCTGGCGCGCCAGCCGCGTCAATCCGGCGGAGGCCCTGCGGTATGAGTGAGCCCGTACGCCAGGTGGTCCTGGAGGCGAGGGGCCTGACCAAGCGCTTCCACGAAGGCCGCATCGACCTCACGGTGCTGCACGGCATCGACCTCGACGTGCGGGCCGGCGAGACGCTCGCCATCGTCGGCGCCTCGGGCTCGGGCAAGAGCACGCTGCTGCACCTGATGGGCGGGCTGGACGCGCCCACCGCCGGCACGCTGACGCTCATGGGGCAGGCCTTCGCGCGGCTGGACCCGGCCGCGCAGGGCCGACTGCGCAACCAGCACCTGGGCTTCGTCTACCAGTTCCACCACCTGCTGCCGGAGTTCAGCGCGCTCGACAACGTCGCCATGCCCCTGCGCATCCGTCGCCAGAGCACGCACGAGGCCCACGAGACGGCCCGCGCCATCCTGACCGCCGTCGGCCTGGGCCAGCGCGTGCAGCACCGTCCGGCCGAGCTGTCGGGCGGCGAGCGCCAGCGGGTGGCCATCGCGCGCGCGCTGGTCACGCAGCCGGCCTGCGTGCTGGCCGACGAACCGACCGGCAACCTGGACCGCGGCACGGCCGACGGGGTCTTCGCGCTGATGCTGCAGCTGGCCCGCGAGCGCGGCACCGCCTTCGTGATGGTCACGCACGACGACGCGCTGGCGGCGCGCTGCGACCGGCAGCTGCGCCTGGTTGAGGGCCGTCTGGCCGGGTGATCGGCCGTCCGCGGCGTTGACGGCCGCGGGGCGCAGGGTCACCATCGTCCTCCCGCAACGGCGCAGGAGGTCGCATGGCGCAGAACGACACGGTGTTCGCGGGCTCGATCCCGCAGCTGTACGACACGCTGATGGTGCCGCTGATCTTCGCGCCGTACGCCGCCGACATGGCGGCGCGCGTGGCGGCCTTGGCGCCCCGCGCGGTGCTGGAGACGGCTGCCGGCAGCGGCGTCGTCACACGGGCCCTGGCGCCCCGGCTGGCCGCCCACGCTCGCTATGTGGTGACCGACCTGAACCCGCCCATGCTCGAGCACGCCGCTGCCCGTCAGGGCGCCGATCCCCGCATCGAATGGCGCCCGGCCGATGCGCTGCAGCTGCCTTTCGAGGATGCGTCCTTCGACGTCGTCTGCTGCCAGTTCGGCGCCATGTTCTTCCCTGATCGCGCGGCCGGCTACGCGCAGGCGCGCCGCGTGCTGCGGCCGGGCGGGCACTTCGTCTTCAGCGTCTGGGATCGCATCGAGGAAAACCAGTTCGCCGACGACGTCACGCAGGCGCTGGCCACCGTCTTCCCCGACGACCCGCCGCGCTTCCTGGCGCGCACGCCGCACGGCTACCACGACGCGGCACGGATCCGTGAAGACCTGCGCCGCGGCGGCTTCGCGGATGCCGACATCGACCTGCAGACGCACGCCCACACCAGCCGGGCGGCCTCGGCCCGGGATGCCGCGACGGCCTATTGCCAGGGCACGCCGCTGCGCGGCGAGATCGACGCGCGGGATGCAGCGCGGATGCCGCTGGCCGTCGAGCGCGCGACCGACGCGATCGGGCGTGGCACGGGCGAGGGTCCCGTCGCCGGGAAGATCCAGGCGCACCTGATCGTCGCCAGGCGCTGAATCGAGCTCGTCACGAATCCGAACCATTCGGCGCCAAAGCGGGCTGGGCGGGCGCTGGCGGCCCATCGCACTTCGACTTTTCCTGTGTGCGCACCAAAGACCTGTGCCTGCACCTACGATGGGCGATGTCTTCGACGCCCTCCGCTTGCTCCTGCGCGCCGTCCGCCTCGCCTTCGCACGATCCGGTGTTCGCCCTGCCACTCAGGGGCTGGCCGCACGAGCCGCGCTCACCGGATTGCCCATGATGCCGGACTCCGCCTTCCTGCCGCTGCGCCTGCCGCCCGGCGTCGACCTGCGTCGCGCGCTGGAGGAGGCGGCTGCCGGCTTCGCGCCCGAGGGTTGTTTCGTGGTGAGCGGCATCGGCAGCCTGCAGGACGCGCAGCTGCGGCTGGCCGCGCACGACGACGCCACGCGCTTCGACGGGCCGTGGGAGATCCTCAGCCTGGCCGGCACGCTCACCCGCGACGGCGCGCACCTGCACATCGCGCTGTCGGACGGGCAGGGGACGGTCGTGGGCGGCCACCTCGTGCCCGGCAACCGCGTGCGCACGACGGCCGAGGTGCTGCTGTGCCGGCCCGCCGGCTGGGTGCTCGGGCGTGGCCGCGATGCTGCGACGGGCTACGACGAGTTGCAAGTACGTCGATCGCCCTGACGGGCTCGCCGCCCGCCATCGATTCCGTGTCGCCTTGCAATGGCCGCGTCGACGCAGGCCGGCGGCTTGCCGATTCGTTGAAAGCCGGATGGCCGGCCTACTGCGCCTTGGGATCGCCGAAGGGGCTGTCTTCCGGCGGCGACTCGGTCGGCATGCGGAACTGTTCGCTGGCCCAGGCGCCGAGGTCGATGCCCTTGCAGCGCGCGCTGCAGAAGGGGCGGTAGGGGTTGTCGGCGGCGTAGCGGGCGTCCTCGCCGCATGCGGGACAGGGGACGGTACGCACGGTGCCGGGCTTCGGGCTCATCGGATAGCCCTCCAGAGCGGCCGAGCGGGGCTCATGCGCACAGCGTCAGCTCGAACGGTGCATCCTCCGTGCTGGGATGCAGTTTGTCGTCGGCCTCGTGGCGCATCAGGCGCACCGAGACCATCAGGCGGTTGCCGCTGATCTCGGGCACCAGGCCGAGGGCCGGGTCGATGCGCAGGCGCAGCAGCTGGAAACTGCGGCCCTGGGGCAGCGTCTGCTGGAACTGCCCGCCGGCGGCCATGACCTTGTAGGGCACGTCGGCGTCGCGCAGCAGCTTGAGCAGCAGGAAGACCGACTCGGCCAGGGGCGCCAGCGTGGACGCCCAGCGTTCCAGGTCCTGGCGGCGGCTGGCACTGCTGCGGTGCTGCCAGGCGTAGTAGGCGGGCAGGTCGAATTCGCAGGTGCCGGCCGGAATGCCGACGCGGCTGCGCACGCCCATGAGCCATTCGTTCTCGGTCAGCGCCTGCCCGGCCTTGCCCGGCATCGCGTTGAGGGTGGCGAAGTTGCGTTCGAGCTGGCCGATGACCTGGTCGAGCACCGACTCCTGGATGGCCGGGTTGCCGCGGTAGCCGTTGAAGACGGCCTTGTGCTTGTCGAGGTCCCGCAGCACGTCGGCCTTGAGGTCGGCGCGCGCCGCGACGTCCATGATCTCGAAGATGGTGACCACGGCATAGTGGTGACTCAGCGCCGAGTCGGCCGCCACCAGTTCGCCCAGGCGGCGGAAAAGGTGCTCCAGCCGCAGGTAAGTGCGAATGCGCTCGTTGAAGGGGTATTCGTAAAGGATCACGTCGCTGGCGAGGTTGGAACAACCGCTTCGACGGGCCATGATAGCCTCATGAGCCCGCCTGGTCGCGACGGTCCAGCCGCTTCTTGACCTCTTGCACCATGGCTTTTCCCAGCGAGACCTGCCCCAGCATGGACAGGTGCGTGTCGTTGGGGAAATAAAAGTCCTGGGTCGTGAAGCGGGCTTCCTGGGCCCACGTGAACAGATCGGGACCCAGCGCCGGGTGCGCCTTCAACCGCTCGACGAAGCGCGAGGAGTGCTGCGGATCGAGGTACACCGTGGTCTTGTTGGGGATGATCATCCACAGCAGATCCAGCGACGGATTGGCGTCGTTGAGACGCTGCATCCGCTCGAAGGTCTGCGCCGTCAGCGGGCCGTTGTCGATGTCCTCCTTGAAGAAGGGCACGCGGTCGCAGGCGAGATGGGAAAACTGCTTGCAGCCGTCCGGGACCAGGCGCACCAGGGTCTCATCCCCATGCTGGGTGTCGCCATGCGCACGCAACGCCTTGCGGGTGTTGAACCAGGTGATGGGGCCGGTCGTGAGCTTGGCGGCCCAGTTCAGGCCCGGCGGGGGTTTCTGCGTCAGAGGGCCGAGGAAGGGCTCGGCCTTCAACTCGAGCCGGCGGTCGATCATGTGCGCGCACTGTTCGCTGCGTCGCATGCGTTCGTCGAAGGCGCGCTCCACGCTTTCCACGATCACCAACCGCCCCTTGAAGCCCTGCTTGCGTACCCAGTCGGTGAAATCGCCGCACATGTAGCCGATCTGGCCCCAGTAGGTGGTGCTGACCTTGTAGCCCGCCTCGACGAGGGCCGCCTGCCAGCGGTAGGTCATCGAGAAGCTGTCGCCCAGCACCAGGATGTCGGCCTGATCGAGCGGCACGGCGCGCAGATGGGCGGGATCGAGCACCGGGGGGTCGTGGCGCCAGCCGAACTGCGTTTCGGACAGCCTGCCGATGCGTGTGAGGTCGCCATAGGGCGCAGGCGTGAACAGCGTCCAGACCAGCAGCGCCGAGATGATGGCGAAGCCCACCCCGAAGGTGGCGAGCCAGAGCGAGGCGACTTTCTTCATATCAGTCGCGCCCGGCCGCCCGAAGCGACTGAAGCGCCCCCTCGGGGGGCAGCGGACCGCGCGAAGCGGGGGAGCGTGGGGGCTGTGTCATATCAGTCGCGCCCGGCCGCCCGAAGCGACTGACGCGCCCCCTCGGGGGGCAGCGGACCGCGCGAAGCGGGGGAGCGTGGGGGTTGTGTCATTTCAGCGCATCCGTGTGCGGAGACCCGATCACCGCGCGCACATCGTCCAGCATGCGGCGACCGAAATAGAGTTGTCCGGCCATCGACCAGTGGTTGTCGTTGGGCCAGTAGAGGTCCTGGATGTCCCGGCGTGCGAGCTGTGCCGGGGCGAAGAGGTCCGGCCCGATGCCCAGCGCCTGCGCGCGCGCGGCGAAGGCCGCATTGCGCCGGGTGTCGAGGTAGACCGTGGTCTTGTTGGGGATCACCATCCATCGCACCTGCAGCGGGCGGGCCCGTTCGGAAAAGCGCGCCATGAAGTCGGCGTCGGCGGCGCCCAGCTCGGGCGTGGTGCGCTCGATCTCCAGGAACAGGCTCTTGTCGCAGACGCGGCTGCTGAACTGCCGGCAGCCGTCCTGGACCGGGCTGGCGAACACGGTGCTGCCCCAGCGTCCGGCCTCGAAGGTCACCAGGTCCTTGGTTTTCAGCACCTCGCGGGTGTGCAGGTAGGTCACCAGTCCGCTGGTCAGCTTGGCACCGGTGTTGAGCGCGAAGCCCGCCGGCGGGTGCGATGGATTGGTGGTCGGGGTCGGGCTGGGTGCGAACGGCTGGCGGCCCATGGGCTTGCAGCTGCGCATGGCCTCCAGGCGCTCGGGCAGCAGGAACTCGATGCTCTCGATGAGCACCAGCCGCCCGCGAAAACCAGCGCTCTGCAGCCATGCGCCGATGTCGCCGCAGGGCGTCGGCACCTTGTCCCAATGGACGGTCGCGACCTTGTAGCCGGCGGCGACCAGGACGCTCTGCCAGGCGAAGTAATGGCTGAAGCTGTCGCCGATGACGAACACGTCCGCCTGATCGATGGGGGCCTGCCGGATCAGCGAGAAATCGATCGGCGGCGGTGGACGCAAGGGCTCGAAGTGGTACTCCGATACCTGGCCGATGCGCGTCAGCGCACCCGCGGGAATGCGCGTGAAGAGCGTGACCACCATCATCGCCACGATCACGGCGAAGCCCGCCGCAAAGATGCTCAACCAGAGCTTGGCCGGACGCATCAGAACTGGAAGTACAGGAAGGGGCTGTACGTCCCCAGTCTGGAAATGGAGAGGCCCAGGAGCACCACGCAGAACAAGGCGATCAAGACGGTGGCGACGCGGGACAGCTGTGGCCGTTGCACCAGGCGCTGGACTTGCGGCACCCAGCGCTGCAGCGTGATCGTGGGCGGAAGCGCCAGGCAGATGAAGAGGCCCACCAGCAGCGTCTGGAAGAACTCGGGCTTGCGGTAGGGGATGTTGAATTCGGTGAACGCCGTCAGCGCCGTGCCGTTGAGGCCCAGCATGCCCTTGTAGATGTGCATCGCGGTGGTCAGGCTGTCGGCGCGGAAGACGACCCAGGCCACCATCACGCACAGGAAGGTGAGCAACCAGCGCAGCGGCACGGTCCATCGGCTTGCAGGACGGCCTTTGCGCACCTTGGCAATCCACAGGTGGTTGATGGCGAGGAAGGCGCCGTGCAGCGCGCCCCAGATGACGAAAGTCCAGGCCGCGCCGTGCCACAGGCCGCCCAGCAGCATCGTGAGGAACAGGTTCAGGTAGCGGCGTGCCTCGCCCAGCCGGTTGCCGCCCAGCGGGATGTAGAGGTAGTCGCGCAAGAAGGTCGACAGCGAGATGTGCCAGCGCCGCCAGAAGTCGATGATGCTGGTCGACTTGTACGGCGAGTTGAAGTTGAGCGGCAGGTGCACGCCCAGGCACAGCGACAGGCCCACCGCCATGTCGGAGTAGCCCGAGAAGTCGAAGTAGATCTGAAGCGTGTACGCCAGCACGCCGAACCACGAGCTGCCGAAGCCGGGCACGGTGCCGCCCTCCACGCCGTGGAACACCATGTCGGCGTACTGGCCCATCTTGTCGGCGATGAGCAGCTTCTTGGCCAGGCCGAAGGTGAAGATCGCCAGGCCGAGGGCGAACTTGTTGGGGTCGATGCGGTAGGTCGCCGGGTTGGCGAACTGCGGCATCATCTGCGCGTGGTGCAGCACCGGCCCGGCGATCAGATGCGGGAAGTAGGTGACGAAGAGCACGTAGTGCACGAAGCTGCGCTCGCGCACCTTGCCCTGCCAGCAGTCGACCAGGAAGGCGATCTGGGTGAAGGTGTAGAACGAGATGCCGATGGGCAGGGCGACATGCAGCAACGGCAGCGGCGCGATGCCCGCCGCCACCAGCCCGTCGTTGACGTTGGCGACGAAGAAGTCGGCGTACTTGAAGATCCCCAGCACCACCAGGTTGACCGTCAGCGCGACGACCAGCATCCGCTTGCGGCCGGCGTCGGAGCGCCCGGGCTGCGGCGTGAGCCGCAGGCCGAACCAGTAGTTGATGCAGATCGAGCCGATGAGCAGCGGCAGCGCCTTGACGCTCCACCAGCCGTAGAAGAAGAGCGATGCCAGGGCCAGGAAGCCGGCCGCCGCCCGCGTGTTGCGCCATCCGATCAGGAAGAAGCCGATCACGACGATCGGAAAGTAGACGAAGATGAACGCGTAGGAATTGAACAGCATCTTGGGAAGCGCGAGTCGCGGGATCTGCGTGCCTGCGCTGTCTTCTTGTTGGCGGGGTCCGCCCGGAGGTGGCGGTGCGCGTGCGGCGAACGCGCGATTATCGCAAGGCGGCGCCCAGCCACCTGTCCCACAGACTCTGCACCTGAACGGCGAGTTCCTGCACCGTGACGCCATCGTTGAACAGCACGGCGTCGGCAGCGGCGCGGCGTGCGGCGCGCGTGGCCTGCTGCGCAATCACCGCCCGGACCGCCTCGTCGCTCCAGCCGGAGCGTGCCATCACCCGCTGGCGCTGCGTGTGCGTGCCGGCATCGACGACCACCACCTTGTCCACGAGGCGCCGCCAGCGCCCGGATTCGACCAGCAGTGGCACATCGAAGACGACGGCCGGCGCCCGGGCCAGGGCGGCCTGGCGTTCGCACTCGGCACCGATGAGCGGATGGAGGATGCCTTCGAGCACCCGTTTCGCTCCGATGTCGGCGAAGACCTTCTCTCGCATGCGCGCGCGATCCAGGGCGCCGGTCGCATCGGCGATGTCCGCGCCGAAGGCCCGGACCAGGGCGGGCATGGCAGGCCCACCGGCCACGGTCAGCGAGCGGGCAATCGCGTCGGTGTCGACGATGGCGGCGCCGAGCGCCTGCCACAGGGCCGACACGGTGCTCTTGCCGCTTCCGATGCCCCCGGTGAGGCCGATGCGCCGCATGCCGTGCCCCGTCAGCCGATCAGCGCCTTGAACGGGAAGGCGAAGGGCACCCAGGCCCGGACCGTGTCGGGCCCGATGGCCAGGCAGACCAGGCCGGCACCGGCGAGGAAGGGGCCGAAGGAGATCGGGATGTCCTTGTGGGCGAGTCGGCCGGCCACCAGCAGCAGGCCGCCCAGCACGGCGCCCACCAGCGAGGAGACCAGCACGATGGCGATCAGGTAATCGGCACCGAGCCACGCGCCCAGCGCGGCCAGGAGCTTGAAGTCGCCAAAGCCCATGCCTTCCTTGCCCGTGGCCAGCCGATAGAGGTGGAAGATCGACCACAGGCTGAGGTAGCCTGCCGCGGCGCCCCACACGGCGCTGGCCAGCGGGACGCCCGTGAGGCCGCTGGCCGAGGCGATGAGGCCGAGCCACAGCAGCAGGTAGTTCAGCGAGTCGGGCAGCAGCTGCGTGTCGAGATCGATCATGAACTGGCACACGAGCAGGGCGCAGAACGCGGCCCACGCGGCCCCGGTCACGGTCAGCCCGAAACGCCATGCGCACAGGGCGAACAGTGCGGCGGTCACCAGTTCCACCGCCGGGTAACGCCAGCCGATCGGCACTGCGCAGGCCGAGCAACGGGCACGCAGTACGAGAAAGCTCAGGACCGGAATGTTTTCGTACCAGCGGATGCGATGGCCGCAGTGGCCGCAGCGCGATGCGGGCCGTGCCAGCCCCAGGGGCGGCAGCGCATCGAGCTGCTTGAGCGCCTCGTCGGCATGAATCACCAGAGGCGCCGGCGCCACGGACGCCGTGCCGAACACCAGTTGCCAGAGGGTCGGCGTCTGCTGGCTGGACGAGAGGTTGGCCACCGCATCGGTGAGCCAGCCCCGGTAGAGCATCTTCGGCAGGCGGTGGATGACGACGTTGAGGAAGCTTCCGATGAGCAGGCCCAGGACGCCGCCGACGACGGCGTCGAGCAGCACCGTGTCGCGCATCAGACGACTTGGCCGAGCTTGAAGATGGGCAGGTACATCGACACGACGATCCCGCCGATGAGCGTGCCGAGGATCACGATGATGATCGGCTCCATCAGGCTCGACAGGCCGGCCACCATGTCGTCGACCTCGGATTCGTAGAAATCGGCGGCCTTGCCGAGCATGTGGTCGATGGAGCCGGATTCCTCGCCGATGGCCGTCATCTGCAGCACCATGGACGGAAAGATGTTGGCGTTGGTCATGGCCGCGGTCAGGCTGGTGCCGGTCGACACCTCCTGCTGGATCTTCACGGTCGCGTCGCCATACACCGTGTTGCCCGAGGCGCCGCCCACCGAGTCGAGGGCCTCGACCAGGGGCACGCCGGCGGCGAACATCGTCGCCAGCGTGCGCGTCCAGCGCGCCACGCAGGACTTGTCGATCAGCGCGCCGAAGATCGGCAGCTTGAGCAGCACCCGGTCCATGAAGCGCTGCACGCGCTCGTTGCGCTTCCAGGCCTGGATGAAGAAGTAGAGGCCGCCTCCGATGACGCCGAAGATCAGCCACCAGTAGGAGACGAAGAACTCGCTGATCGCCATCACGAACAGCGTGGGCGCGGGCAGGTCGGCGCCGAAGGAGGTGAACACCTGCTTGAAGGCCGGAATCACGAAGATCATGATGATGGCCACGACCACGAAGGCCACCACGATGACGGCGGTGGGGTACATCAGGGCCGACTTGATCTTCGACTTGATGGCTTCCGTCTTTTCCATGTAGGTGGCGAGACGGTCCAGCAGGTCTTCCAGGATACCCGCCGCCTCACCGGCCTCGACCAGGTTGCAGTACAGGTTGTCGAAGTACTTGGGAAACTTGCGGAAGGCCGAGGACAGCGAGGTGCCGGTCTCGACGTCCGTGCGGATGTCGTTGAGCAACCGGGTGACGTTGGCATTGGCGTTGCCGCGCCCGACGATGTCGAAGGCCTGCAGCAGCGGCACGCCGGCCTTCATCATGGTGGCGAGCTGCCGGGTGAAGATCGCGATGTCCTTGGGCTTGATGGTCTTGCCCGAGCGCATGCGGCGCTTCTTGATCTTCGATGCCAGCACGCCCTGGCGGCGCAGGCTGGCCTGCACCTGGTTCTCGCCGGACGCGCGCATCTCGCCGCGCACGGCCTTGCCGTTGCGGTCGCGGCCTTCCCACTCGTAGATGGTTTCCTTGGCGTTTCTGCTGGTCTGGACGGCGGTAGCCATGCGAATCTCCAATGTCGCGTCACTCGTTGGTGACGCCGACCACTTCCTCGAGGGAGGTCAACCCCTGCATGACCTTGTGCAGGCCAGAGCGGCGCAGGGAGCGCACGCCTTCGCGTTCCGCCTGGGCGGCGATGTCCAGCGCGCTGCCGTCGCGCAGGATGATCTTCTGGATCTCCTCGCTGATCGGCATCACCTGGTAGATGCCGACGCGGCCCTTGTAGCCGCCGTTGCAGGCGGAGCAGCCGACCGGCTTGTAGGGCTTCCAGGAGCCGTCGAGTTCGGCCTCCTTGAAGCCCGCGTCGAGCAGTGCCTGCCGGGGAATCTCGGGTGCCGGCGCCTTGCAGTTCACGCACAGGCGCCGCGCCAGGCGCTGCGCGGTGATCAGGATCACGCTGGATGCGATGTTGAAGGGCGCGATGCCCATGTTGCGCATCCGCGTGAGCGTGGTCGGCGCGTCGTTGGTGTGCAGCGTCGACAGCACCAGGTGGCCGGTCTGCGCGGCCTTGATGGAAATGTCGGCGGTCTCGAGGTCGCGGATTTCGCCGACCATGATGATGTCGGGATCCTGGCGCAGGAAGGCCCGCAGCGCCGTGGCGAAGGTGAGGCCGGCACGCTCGTTGACGTTGACCTGGTTGACGCCCGGCAGGTTGATTTCCGACGGGTCTTCGGCCGTGGCGATGTTGACGCCCGGCTTGTTGAGCAGGTTGAGGCAGGTGTACAGCGACACCGTCTTGCCGGAACCGGTGGGGCCGGTCACCAGGATCATGCCGTAGGGCCGGCCGATGGCGTCGAGCAGCCGCTGCTTTTCCTCGGGGTCGTAGCCGAGCGCGTCGATGCCCAGGCGCGCGCTGCTCGGGTCGAGGATCCGGATCACGATCTTCTCGCCGAACAGGGTCGGCAAGGTGCTGACGCGGAAGTCGATGACCCGGTCCGGCCCGACCTTGAGCTTCATGCGGCCGTCCTGCGGCACGCGCTTCTCGGAGATGTCCAGTTTGGAGATGACCTTGATGCGGGACGACAACTTGTCCTTGATCACCACCGGCGGACTCGCGATCTCGCGCAATTCGCCGTCGACGCGGAAGCGCACGCGGTAGTTGTGCTCGTAGGGCTCGAAGTGGATGTCGGACGCGCGCATGCTGAACGCGTCCAGCAGCATCTTGTGCAGGAAGCGCACGATCGGCGCGTCCTCGACTTCGGCAGTGGCCTGGTCCGACGCTTCAGAGGCTTCGGCAGGTGCCTCGTCGAATTCGAACTCGCCCCCGATGATGTTGTCGATGGTCTCGGCCGCGCTCACGGCGGCGGCCTCGATCATGCGCGACAGCTTGTCGTACTCGGCGATGACCCAGTCCACGCCCATCTGGGAGGCGAACTTGATCTTCTCCACCGCCTGCTGGTCCGACGGATCGGCCGTGGCGACGATGAGCCGGTTGTTGCGCTTGCCCAGAACGACGATGCGGTAGGAATGGCACAGCTTGCTGTCCAGCAGATCCTTGGGCAGGCGCTGGGGGTCGATGGCGTCGAGGTCCAGCAGCGGGGCGCCGAAGGCGCTGGACAGGGTGTGCGCCAGGTCGGAGGCCGAGACGGCACCGCTGCCCGTCAGTTCGGCGATGAAGCTGCTGCGCGAGGTGCGCGACTTCTGGTAGATCTCTTCGGCCGCCCTGGCCTGCAGCTTGCCGGCCGAAATCAGCGCGCGGGCCAGCCCCGGCAGGGCGACGGAGGCACTTTCTTTGGCTAGGGGGTCGGCAGCAGCCATTCAGCAGATGTAACAGACGTGAAAAATTGATTCACGATCATCGCTGATCGACTTGGCGCTGTAAATCGCAAGCCCGCAACAGTTTTGCGCAGCATTTCGCATCACATGACCAAGACTGGTCGGGGTGAGAGGATTCGAACCTCCGGCCTCTACGTCCCGAACGTAGCGCTCTACCAGGCTAAGCTACACCCCGATGTGCCAGATTTGAAACTCGACCTTCGTTGGGGACTTAGGCTCGGCGTTCAAGCAACTCAGCCGCCAATTGTAGCAAACCTTGAGTGAAGGAATTGACCGGCAGCATCGCCAACGCGTCGATCGCGCGTTGTGCCTCCTTGGCCGCTGCCGCGCGCGTCGCCTCGAGCGCGCCCGTTTCCTTCACCACGGCGATGAGTTGCGGGAGCCGGCTGACGTCGCCCTGCTGGATCGCGCTGCGCACCAGTTCGGCCTGCTCGGGGCGGCCGCGCTGCATGGCGAGGATCAGGGGCAGGGTGGTCTTGCCTTCGCGCAGGTCGTCGCCCACGTTCTTGCCCGTCTCAGCCGCATCGCCCGCGTAGTCGAGCACGTCGTCCACCACCTGGAACGCCGTTCCGAGCGCCTGCCCGTAGCGGGCGCAGGCCGCTTCCACGTCGGGCGGGGCGCCCGCCAGCACGGCGGCCAGTTGCGTGCTGGCTTCGAACAGCTTGGCGGTCTTGGAGCGGATGACGTGCAGGTAGGCCGCTTCGTCCAGCGACGCGTCACCCATGTTCATCAGCTGCAGCACCTCACCCTCGGCGATCACGTTGGTGGCGTCGGCCAGGATCTCCATCACGCGCATGTCGCGCGAGTCCAGCATCATCTGGAAGGCGCGCGAATACAGGAAGTCGCCGACCAGCACGCTGGCAGCATTGCCGAAGGACTCGTTGGCCGTGGGCCGCCCGCGGCGCATCGTGGACTCGTCGACCACGTCGTCGTGCAGCAGCGTGGCGGTGTGGATGAATTCCACCACCGCGGCGAGGTTGAAGCGCTGCGTGCCGGTGTAGCCCAGTGCGCCGCACATCAGAAGCAGCAGCGCGGGCCGCAGGCGCTTGCCGCCGGCAGCGATGATGTACCGCGACACCTGGCTCACCAGCGGAACCCCGGTGTCCAGCCGGGCGGAAATCACCTTGTCCACCTCGACCATGTCGCCGGCAATGAGGTCCAGGGCGGCGGAACTGGTAGAGGGCGTAGGGGCGGACAAGGGCAAAGGCGCCGGGGCGCGAGGGGTTCGGGTAAAGGCGCGGATTATAGGGAGCGCCGCGGAGCGGGCCGCCCGCAAACGCGCTCGACTCGCGCGCAAGCCGCGCGCGTGGTATAGTGGAAGGCTTCGCAGAATTCGCTGCGGAGCCATCTTCCAGGAGCCCTGTTCCTGGAATACCAAGAAGGGTCCCTATGTACGCGGTCATAAAAACCGGTGGCAAGCAGTATCGCGTTGCTTCCGGCGAAAAAATTAAAGTAGAACAGATTGCTGCGGACGTTGGCCAGGAAATCGTGATCGACCAGGTTCTGGCCGTCGGAAACGGCGCCGAGATCAAGGTCGGCACACCCCTGGTGTCCGGCGCAACCGTCACGGCCACGGTCGTGGCGCACGGCAAGCACGACAAGGTTCGCATCTTCAAGATGCGCCGTCGCAAGCACTATCAGAAACGCCAAGGCCATCGCCAGCAGTTCACCGAACTGCAGATCGGTGCGATCGCCGGCTAATCGGAGCAGGACACCATGGCACAGAAAAAAGGCGGCGGCTCTACGCGAAACGGGCGCGATTCCAAGCCCAAGATGCTCGGCGTGAAGGCCTTCGGCGGCCAGGTCGTCAGCGCCGGTTCGATCATCGTGCGCCAGCGCGGCACCCGCATGCACGCCGGCGTCAACGTCGGTGTCGGCAAGGACCACACGCTGTTCGCGCTGGTCGATGGCCGCATCTCCTTCGGCACCAAGGGTGCGCTGAACAAGCACACGGTCAGCGTGACCCCGGTCTAACTTCCTCGGAAGTCCAGCCCACCTCCGAAGCCCCGCCCTGTCGGGGCTTCGTCATTTCCGGGTCCCGCTCGGCGCGACCTTCTCCTTGTCCAGCCGCGCCGACGGTGCCGCGTTTGTAAACTCCCACTCCCATGAAGTTCGTCGACGAAGCCTTCATCGATGTCGCCGCCGGCGACGGCGGCAACGGCTGCCTGTCGTTCCGGCATGAGAAGTACAAGGAGTTCGGCGGTCCCGACGGCGGCGACGGCGGACGCGGCGGCCACGTGCTGGCCGTGGCCGACGTCAACCTGAACACCCTGGTCGACTTCCGCTTCTCGCGCCGCCACGAGGCCAAGCGCGGCCAGCACGGCATGGGCTCCGACATGTTCGGCGCCGCGGGGCAGGACGTGACCCTGCGCATGCCGGTCGGCACCATCATCAGCGACGCCGAGACCGGCGAGGTGCTGCACGAGTTGCTGACGCCGGGCGAGGTGATCACGCTCGCCAAGGGCGGCGACGGCGGCTTTGGCAACATGCGCTTCAAGTCGTCGATCAACCGGGCGCCGCGCCAGAAGACGCCCGGCTGGCCCGGCGAGCGCAAGAGCCTCAAGCTCGAACTTAAGGTGCTGGCCGACGTCGGCCTGCTGGGCATGCCCAACGCCGGCAAGTCGACGCTGATCAGCGCCATCTCGAACGCGCGGCCGCGCATTGCCGACTATCCCTTCACCACCCTGCATCCCAACCTGGGCGTCGTGCGTGTGGGGCCCGAGCAGAGCTTCGTCGTCGCCGACCTGCCGGGGCTGATCGAAGGCGCCTCCGAAGGGGCCGGCCTGGGACACCTGTTCCTGCGCCACCTGCAGCGCACGCGCCTGCTGCTGCATGTGATCGACATGGCGCCCTTCGACGACAGCATCGATCCCGTCGTGCAGGCCAAGGCGATCGTGGGCGAGTTGAAGAAGTACGACGAAGGCCTGTACAAGAAGCCGCGCTGGCTGGTGCTCAACAAGCTGGACATGGTTCCCGCCGACGAGCGCGAGGCGCGCGTGAAGGACATCGTCAAGCGCCTGCGCTTCAAGGGCCCCGTATTCGAGATCTCGGCACTCACGCGCGAAGGCTGCGAACCGCTGGTGCAGGCGGTCTACCAGCAGGTGCGCACGCAGCAGCAGGCCGAGCAGCCGCCGCTCGAGGTCGATCCCCGTTTCACGCCTTCGGCCGAGTAGCCGACCCGACCGCGGTCGGGTCGATCGCGGTCTGCGCACCCCCCCACGTCCTTCACGCCTCGTTCCGGCTCGTATGACTTCGAATACCTTCACCTCCACCGTCCTGCGCGACGCACGTCGCATCGTGGTCAAGGTGGGCTCCAGCCTGGTCACCAACGAAGGCCGCGGGCTCGACGAGCAGGCCATCGGTGAATGGTGCCGCCAACTGGCGGCCTTGGTGCGCGATGGCCGCGAGGTGGTGATGGTGTCCAGCGGCGCCATCGCCGAGGGCATGAAGCGCCTGGGCTGGACCCGTCGACCCAAGGAAATCAACGAACTGCAGGCCGCCGCGGCCGTGGGGCAGATGGGCCTGGCGCAGATTTACGAGACCAAGCTGCGGGAGAACGGCCTGGGCAGCGCGCAGGTGCTGCTGACCCATGCCGACCTGGCGGACCGCGAGCGCTACCTCAACGGCCGCTCGACCTTGCTGACCTTGCTGGGCCTGGGCGTGGTGCCGGTGATCAACGAGAACGACACGGTCGTCAACGACGAGATCAAGTTCGGCGACAACGACACGCTGGGGGCCCTCGTCGCCAACCTCGTCGAGGCCGATGCGCTGGTCATCCTCACGGACCAGAAGGGCCTGTACACGGCCGACCCGCGCAAGGACCCTTCCGCGACCTTCGTGCACGAGTCACAGGCCGGCGATCCGGCGCTCGAAGCGATGGCCGGCGGCGCCGGATCGAGCATCGGCCGCGGCGGCATGATCACGAAGATCCTCGCCGCCAAGCGCGCAGCCGCCTCGGGCGCCTCGACGGTCATCGCCTGGGGCCGCGAGCCGGACGCCCTGCTGCGCCTGGTGGCGGGGGAGTCCATCGGCACGCTGCTGGTCGCGCAGACGGCCAAGCACCAGGCCCGCAAGCGCTGGATGGCCGATCACCTGCAGATGCGCGGCTCGGTCACGGTCGATGCGGGTGCCGCCGCCAAGGTGCGCGGCGAGGGCAAGAGCCTGCTGCCGATCGGCATGACGGCGGTGGAGGGCGACTTCTCGCGCGGCGACGTGATCGCCATTCGCGACCCCAAGGGCACCGAACTGGCCCGCGGCCTGGCCAACTACTCGAGCGCCGAAGCGCGGCTGCTGTGCCGCAAGTCCTCGTCGGAGTTCGAGCGGCTGCTGGGCTATGCGGCGGAGCCGGAAATGGTCCACCGCGACAACCTGGTGCTCACGCCCGCGGCGGGCTGAGCACGCGGCTCACTTGAGCAGCTGTTCCGGCTGCTTCAATTCCTGGATCATCGCGCGCACCGAGGCGCGCGGCGCGCGGCCGCGGCACAGCGACTGCTTCGCGAGTTCCGCGGTGTAGATCGAATTGCGGTCGTCGATCTTCTTCCATTCCGCGTTCGTCACCTGCGACCAGCCATCGCCGCCGTAGCGCGCGTAGGTCTTGTACTCGTCGGTGGCACAGCGGACGGCTTCGTAGAAGGCATTGGTCGCGTTGCCGGACTCACGGTAGGCGACGACCACATAGCGCACCACGCCGTCGGGCGTCACGGTCATCGTCTGCGGATCGACGCCGAATTTCAGGCTCATGTAGGGCGGCATGGCCACCGGCACCACGCGCTTCATGTCGAAGGCGGGCGGCGGTGGCGCCTCGGTCTCCTTCCACTGCTCGGGTTCGTAGCCGCGGAAGTTGATGTCGCCACCGCGCTCGATGATGCGCACCGGGTCTTCGGCTTGCGCTGGCGCGCTTGCCAGCGCGGCAGCCAGCGCGAGCGTCGCCAGGCTAGCGAGGCGCGTGGACCCCGTCGGGTGCACAAGGCGGGGAAGAAGGGGAAGGCGGTGCAGCATGGGAAGAAGAGGGCGCGGAGTTGGGATCGGGGTCGAAGGTCGCCCCCGGTGGAAGTTCGAAGGCCGGCTCGCTGCCGGCGATGGGTGCCGCATGGCGCTCGACCTCGCGGCCGCGCATGCCGCTGCGCAGGAAGCGGTTGCGGGTGTCCAGGCGCGGCAGGAAGCGCGCCAGTTCGGTCAGGGCCATTTCGTAGACGCCGCGCTTGAACTCGACCACCACGTCCAGCGGGACCCAGTAATCGTGCCAGCGCCAGGCGTCGAATTCGGGATGGTCGGTGGCGCGCAGGTTCAGGTCCCAGTCGTGGCCCACCAGCTGAAGCAGGTACCAGATCTGCTTCTGGCCCTTGTAATGGCCACGCGCATCGCGGCGAATGAAACGGTCGGGCACCTCGTAGCGCAGCCAGTCGCGCGTGCGGGCGACGATGCGGACGTGCTCGGGCAGGAGGCCGACCTCCTCGTGCAGTTCCCTGAACATGGCCTGTTCGGGTGTCTCGCCCCGATCGATCCCGCCCTGCGGAAATTGCCAGGAATGGGTGCGGATGCGCTTGCCCCAAAAAACCTGGTTCTTCTGGTTGAGCAGGACGATGCCGACGTTGGGCCTGAAGCCGTCCCGGTCAAGCATAATCAAACCCCAATTTTTGAACTGGTTCGATTATGCATAGATGCATGAGGGGGCGCACCCCGCGTCGACCAGCTGCCAGGGCCGTGCATGCGGCCCTTTGTATTTGAGCTTCGCTCCGACTCCGCCGCACCGATGAAAGCTTCCCGATTCCTCGTTTCCACCCTCAAGGAAGCCCCGGCCGACGCCGAGGTGGCCAGCCACCGGCTGATGACCCGGGCCGGCATGATCAAGAAGCTCGGCGCGGGCATCTACACCTACATGCCGATGGGGCTGCGCGTGATCCGCAAGGTCGAGGCCATCGTGCGCGAGGAGATGGACCGGGCCGGCGCCGTCGAGCTGACCATGCCCGTCGTGCAACCGGCGGAGCTGTGGCAGGAGAGCGGCCGCTTCGACAAGATGGGCCCCGAGCTGCTGCGCATCAAGGACCGCCACGAGCGCGACTTCGTCGTGCAGCCCACCAGCGAGGAGGTGGTGACCGACATCGCGCGCCAGGAGATCCGCAGCTACAAGCAGCTGCCGAAGAACTTCTACCAGATCCAGACCAAGTTCCGCGACGAGCGGCGCCCGCGCTTCGGCCTCATGCGCGGCCGCGAGTTCATCATGAAGGACGCCTACAGCTTCGACCGCGACCTGGACGGCGCCAAGGCCAGCTACCGCGCGATGGCCGACGCCTACCGCCGCATCTTCGACCGCTTCGGCCTGCGCTACCGGGCCGTGGCGGCCGACAGCGGCGCCATCGGCGGCGACTTGTCGGAAGAGTTCCAGGTCATCGCCGCCACCGGCGAGGACGCGATCGTCTATTGCCCCGAAAGCGACTACGCCGCCAACATGGAGAAGGCCGAAGCGCTCGCGCCGAGCGCCCCGCGCGCGGCTGCCGCCAAACCGCTGACGAAGACGCCGACGCCCGGCAAGGCCACCTGCGCCGAGGTCGCCGAACTGCTGGGCGTGCCCCTGTCCACCACCGTCAAGTCGCTGGTGCTGGCCACCGACGTGCTGGACGAGGCCGGCCATGTGAAGGGCGCCCAGGTCTGGCTGCTGCTGCTGCGTGGCGACCACGACATGAACGAGATCAAGGTGAGCAAGCTGCCGGGCCTGAACGCGGGCTTCCGCTTCGCCACCCTCGCCGAGATCGAATCCCACTTCGGCTGCAAGCCGGGCTACCTCGGGCCGCTGAACCTGAAGCAGCCGGTGAAGGTCGTGGCCGACCGCGAGGTGGCCGTCATGGCCGACTGGATCTGCGGTGCCAACGAGGTGGATTTCCACATGACCGGCGTCAACTGGGGCCGCGACCTGCCCGAGCCGGAACTCGTGGCCGACCTGCGCAACGTCGTCGCCGGCGATCCCTCACCCGACGGCAAGGGCGTCCTGGCCATCGAGCGCGGCATCGAGGTGGGCCACGTCTTCGTGCTCGGCACCAAGTACAGCCAGGCCATGAACGCCACCTTCCTCGAGGAGGACGGCAAGCCGCGCTTCCTGGAAATGGGCTGCTACGGCATCGGCATCACGCGGCTGCCGGCCGCGGCGATCGAGCAGAACCACGACGAGCGCGGGATCATCTGGCCCGACGCCATCGCGCCCTTCGCCGTCGTGCTGTGCCCGATCGGCATGGACCGCAGCGAGGCCGTCAAGGCCGAGGCCGAGCGCCTGTACGGCCAACTGCTGGCCGCGGGTGTGGACGTGATCCTCGACGACCGCAACGAGCGCCCCGGTGCCATGTTCGCCGACTGGGAACTGATCGGCGTGCCGCACCGCCTCACGATCGGCGACAAGGGCCTGAAGGACGGCATGGTCGAGTACCAGCACCGCCGCGACGCCGCAGCGACGAAGGTGCCCGTGGCCGAGGCCTTCGCCTTCCTGAAAGGCCGACTGGCGGCATGAGCGCTGCGCCGGGCCTGTCGCGCCGTGGCCTGCTGCTGGCCGCGGCCGGCGTGCCCGCCGCGCTGACCTGGCCCCGTGCCGCCTGGGCCGGCGCACAGATCGAGGAGCCGCTGATCGATTCGGCGCGTACCGCGCTCTCGGCCGCGATCCACAACACCGCGCCGCCGGTGCCGGAGTTCAACGACACCGAATCGCGGCTGCGCTACCTGCGCTGGCTGGGCGCCATGGGTGACCGCATCCGGCGCAAGGTGCCCGACCGGCAGGAGCGCATCGAGCTGCTGCAGACCATCTGGTACGAGGCGCGGCGCTCCGGCCTGGAGGTGAGCATGGTGCTCGGACTGATCCAGGTCGAGAGCAACTTCCGCAAGTTCGCCGTGTCGAGCGCCGGTGCGCGCGGCCTGATGCAGGTGATGCCTTTCTGGACGCGCGTGATCGGCGACGGCGACGCGGGCAAGCTCTTCCACATGCAGACCAACCTGCGCTTCGGCTGCGTGATCCTGCGCCACTACCTCGACCGCGAGCGCGGCGATCTGTTCATGACGCTGGGCCGCTACAACGGCAGCCGCGGCCGGGCGCCGTATCCCGATGCGGTGTTCGCCAACCAGCGCAACTACGTCTTCGACGACCGGGCGCCGACGGCGGTCGCGCCGGGCTGAGCGGCTCCCAGCCCGTCGCGGGCGCCCGGCCTGCGGTGCCGTGGGCGCAGAACTTTCCCGGAAATCAGACCTTGGCCGTTGCGGGGCCGCCGCGCGTGACCATCACCTGATCGATGCGGTGGCTGTCCACGTCCATCACCTCGAAGGTGAAGCCGCCCCAGCTGACGCAGTCGGTGCGCTTGGGCACGCGGCGCAGCATCACCATCAGGAAGCCGGCCAGCGTCTCGTACTCGTCGGCATGCGGCAACGCATCGATGCCGAGCGCACGCTGCACGTCCTGGATCGGCGTCACGCCGTCGATCAGCCAGGAATGCTCGTCGCGCCGCACGATCTGCTGCTCGTCGTCCGATGGCGGCACCAGGTCCCCCATCACCGTGCTCATCACGTCGTTGAGCGTGATCACGCCCACCACCAGGCTGTACTCGTTCACCACGATGGCGAAATCCTCACCGGCCTGGCGGAACTGTTCCAGCACCTCGGTGAGCGTCAGCCGGTCGGGAATCACCAGCGCCTTGTGCAGCGGCAGGCCCTTGTCGAAATGCAGCGGCTCGCCCGACAGCACGCGGTGGAACATGTCCTTGGCATCGACGTAGCCCAGCACGTGGTCGATGTCGCCCTCGCACACCGGGTAGGCCGAGAAGGGCTCGGCCACGATGCGCGCGCGCAGCACCGTCTCGGTGTCGTCCTTGTGCAGCCAGACGATGCGGTCGCGGCTGGTCATCACGCTGCTGACCAGGCGCGTGTCGAGCTCGAACACGTTGGCGATCACCTGCTGCTCGCGCACCGCCAGCACGCCGGCCTGCGCGCCGGCCTCGGTCATGGCCAGGATGTCGGCCGATGTGATCTTGTCGTCGCGCTGATTGGGCAGGCCCAGCAGCTTGAAGAGCAGGTCGGTGCAGCGCATGAAGAGCCACACCACCGGGCTCAGCAGCGTAATGAAGAACTGCATCGCCGGCGCCAGCCGGATCGCGAGGCGCTCGGGGTCGTTCATGCCCAGGCGCTTGGGGAACAGGTCGGCGAACACCAGGAAGATCGCGATGATGCTCACGAAGGACGCCGCGAAGGCCAGGCGCTGTGCCGTGTCGACGCTGAATGCCAGCTCGAAGGCCTGCGCGAAGTACGGCGTGAGCGCGCCTTCGCCCACCACGCCCCCCAGGATGGCCACGGCATTCAGCCCGATCTGCACGACGGTGAAGTAGCGGCCGGGCTGTTCCTGGAAGCGCAGCACCTTCTCGGCACGCACCTCGCCTTCGTCCGCCATCTGGCGCAGCCGCAGGCGGCGCGAGGCGGCGAGCGAAATCTCGGCCAGCGAGAAGAAGGCGCTGGTCGCGATCAGCAGGACGATGATCAGCAGGCTTTGGGTCAGGGGCATCGGAATCGTTGGCGGCCATCGGGCATGGCTGCCATGGCGCAGGCCCAGAGGATAGCGCCGGCGCCCGATGTGCCCGGAACGGGCAAGCTGCCGCTCAGACCCCGCCGGTCGGGTGCGTGGGGTCGACCCACAGCACGGTCTCGGGCTTTTCGGCCGGCTCGATGTCGATGTTCACCGCCACCGCCTCGCCGTCGCTGCGACACAGCACGCATTCGAGCGGCTCGGTGGCGCTGGCGTTGATCTCCTGGTGCGGCACGTAGGGCGGCACGTAGATGAAGTCGCCCGGACCGGCCTCGGCCGTGAATTCGAGCTGCTCGCCCCAGCGCATGCGCGCCTTGCCGCGCACCACGTAGATCACCGACTCCAGATGCCCGTGGTGGTGGGCGCCGGTCTTGGCGTTGGCATGGATGGTCACGGTGCCGGCCCAGAGCTTCTGGGCGCCCACCCGGGCGAAGTTGATCGCCGCGGCCCGGTTCATGCCGGGCGTCTGGGCCGTGTTGGCGTCGAGCTGGTTGCCGGGGACGACCCGGACGCCGTCGTGCTTCCACGCCGGCTCGGCATGGTCGTGATCGTGGGGGTGATCGTGCGCCATGCCGGGTGCTCCGGGATCAGGCCGGTTGCGCCAAGACCTGCTGGAGTTCGCCCGACTCGTACATCTCCATCATGATGTCCGAGCCGCCGATGAATTCGCCCTTGACGTACAGCTGCGGGATCGTGGGCCACTGGCTGTAGTCCTTGATGCCGGCGCGGATCTCGGGGTCTTCGAGCACGTTGACGGTCTTCACGGCCTTGGGATCGACGCCGCAGGCCTTGAGGATCTGGATCGCACGGCCGGAGAAGCCGCACATCGGGAAGCTGGCCGTGCCCTTCATGAAGAGCAGGACCTCGTTGGTCTTGACGAGGTCGTCGATGCGTTGCTGAACGTCGCTCATGGTGGGTTCCTTCGTCGTGGAAATGGGGCTGGAATGGCGGGTTGAAAGGCTGGGAGGGATTATTTCACTGCGCGCCAGACCCCGCCGGAACAGCGGGCGATGCCGGCCAGGTCGTCGCGGCTTTGCACCTGCGCGAAGCCCCGTTCGGCCAGCAGCGCGCGCACGGCGGGCGCCTGGTCGTGGCCGTGCTCCAGCAGCAGCCAGCCGCCCTCGGCGAGGTAGGCGGGAGCCTCGGCCACGATGCGGCGGATGTCCTGGAGCCCGTCGGGGCCGCTGACCAGGGCGCCGGCCGGCTCGTGGCGCAGGGCCGGCAGGTGGGCGTCCCCCTCGGCGATGTAGGGCGGATTGCTGGCGATGAGCGCGTAGCCGCCGGGCCGGACGGCGGCGCCGTCCAGCCAGTCGGCCTGCCGGAAACGCACCGCCAGGCCCAGCCGCTCGGCATTCGCGCGTGCCACGGCCAGTGCGTCGGCGCTGGCGTCCACGGCGTCGACCTGCGCATCGGGCCGCGCGTGCTGCAGCGCCAGGGCGATGGCGCCGCTGCCGGTGCCCAGGTCCAGCACCGCGGGTGCCGGGCGGCCCGCCAGGCAGTCGAGCGCCCAGTCGACCAGGGTTTCGGTATCGGGCCGCGGCACCAGCACGCGGGCGTCGACACGCAGGGCCAGGCCGTGGAATTCCTTCTCGCCGAGCAGGTAGGCGACCGGCTCGCCAGTCTGGCGGCGCGCGCACAGCGCGGCGAAGGCCACGGCGGCGCCCTCCGACAACGCGTCGCTGTCGTGCGCCAGCAGCCAGGCACGATCGTGCGCCGGGCGGCCCAGGGCGTGCAGCAGCAGGATCTGGGCGTCGAGCCGGTCCAGGCCTCGCGCTGCGGCGTCGCGCAGGGCCTGCGCCAGGCTCGCGCCGTCGCTGATTTCTCCATGGCTGCCGGGGTCGGCCGCGCCAGCGCCGGATGCCGATCCGGCCCGGAGATCCGGCGAGTTCGCGATCACGGCGTCGCCTCTTCCAGCTCCGCCAGCTGCTCGGCCTCGCGCGCGGCGCGCAGGGCGGCCAGCACCTCCGTCAGGTCGCCTTCCATGATGGTGGCCAGCTTGTAGAGCGTGAGGTTGATGCGGTGGTCGGTGAGCCGTCCCTGCGGGAAGTTGTAGGTGCGGATGCGGTCGCTGCGGTCGCCGCTGCCGATCAGTCCCTTGCGGGTGGCGGCTTCCTTGGCGGCGCGCTCGCTGCGCTCCTTCTCCTGCAGCCGCGCCTGCAGCACGCGCAGCGCCTGCGCCTTGTTGGCGTGCTGGCTGCGCCCGTCCTGGCATTCGGCCACGATGCCGGTGGGCAGGTGCACCACGCGCACGGCCGAGTCGGTCTTGTTGATGTGCTGGCCGCCGGCGCCGCTGGCGCGGAAGGTGTCGATGCGCAGGTCGGCCGGGTTGAGCGTGATGGCTTCCTGTTCGTCGGGTTCGGGCATGACGGCCACGGTGCAGGCACTGGTGTGGATGCGCCCCTGCGTCTCGGTCGCCGGCACGCGCTGCACGCGGTGGCCACCCGATTCGAAGCGCAAGGCGCCGTACACATCGTCGCCCTCGACGCGCAGCACGATCTCCTTGTAGCCGCCAATCTCGTTGGGCGATTCGCTCATCACCTCCACCTTCCAGCCCTGGTTGGCGGCGTGACGGGTGTACATGCGGGTGAGGTCGCCCGCGAACAGCGCGGATTCGTCGCCGCCCGTGCCGGCGCGGATTTCGAGAAAAGCGTTGCGCGCGTCGTCCGGGTCCTTGGGCAGCAGCAGGCGTTGCAGTTCGTCTTCCAGCTGCAGCAACTCGGCCTCGGCGGCGGCGATCTCCTCGCGCGCCATCTCGGCCATGTCCGGGTCGCCCAGCATCTCGCGGGCGCCGCTCAGGTCGGCCTCGCGCTGCTGGTAGCGGGCCCAGCGGCCGGCCACCGCCGACACCTCCGCGTGCTCCTTGGCCAGCGGCCGGTACTTGGCCATGTCGCCCATCACGTCCTCGCGCGATAGCAGGAAGTCGAGCTCCTCGAGGCGCTGGGCGTGGCGGGCGAGCTGGTGGCGGAGGAAGGGTTTCATCGAATTCGGATACCGGACGCAGAGGACGCAAAGGTTTCGCAGAGGACGCAAAAAGGAAGACCACATGAAGGTTTCTTTTGCGCCTTTTGCGAAACCTTTGCGTCCTCTGCGTCCGGAAGTCCGCCTTCTCGCGGCGCTTCCAGGTGTGCGAGCGTCGCTAACGCTCTTTGCGCAGGAACAGGCGCGAGACAGCCTGTGCGGTCTGCTGGCGCGCTTCGGCGTCGCCGGCATGCAGCTCGGCGAGGGTGCCGTGCAGCATCTTCTGCGTGAGTCCGCGCGCCAGGGCCTCGAGCACGGCGTCGACCGGCTCGCCCTTGGCCAGCAGCTTGCGGGCGCGCGCCAGTTCGGCGTTGCGCCAGTCCTCGGCCTGGGCGTTGAGCTGCTGGATCAGCGGCACGGTGCCGCGCTGGTCCAGCCAGTGCATGAAGCTCTGCACGCCGGCGTCGATGATGGTCTCGGCCTGCGCCACCGCCGCCTGGCGGCTGGCCTCGCCCTGGCGCACCACATGGGCGAGGTCGTCGACGGTGTAGAGGTACACGTCTTCCAGTGCCTTGACCTCGGGCTCGATGTCGCGCGGCACGGCCAGGTCGACCATGAACATCGGACGGTGCTTGCGGGCCTTGAGCGCGCGCTCCACGGCGCCCAGGCCGATCAGCGGCAGCGTGCTGGCGGTGCAGCTGACGACGATGTCGAACTCGGCCAGGCGCGCGGGCAGGTCGGCCAGGCGCATGGCTTCGGCGCCGAAACGGCCGGCGAGCTTCTCGCCCCGCTCCAGCGTGCGGTTGGCGATGACGATCCTGGCCGGCTGCCGCGCCGCGAAGTGCGTGGCGGCCAGGTCGATCATCTCTCCGGCACCGACGAACAGGACGCGCGTGGCCTTGATGTCTTCGAAGAGCTGGCCGGCCAGGCGCACCGCGGCCGCGGCCATGCTGATCGAATGCGCGCCGATCTCGGTGGCGGTACGCACTTCCTTGGCCACCGAGAAGGAGCGCTGGAACAACTGGTTGAGCGTGCTGCCCAGCGCGCCGGCCGTCTCTGCGGCGCGCACCGCGTCCTTCATCTGGCCAAGGATCTGCGCCTCGCCCAGCACCATCGAGTCGAGCCCGCTGGCCACGCGGAAGGCATGGCGCGCCGCCTGGTCGTCCGTCAGCGTGTAGGCATGCGAGCGCAGCAGCGCCGGAGAGACGCCGCCGCTTTCGGCCAGCCAGCCCACGGTATGGTCCAGCGCGGCGTGATCGGCGGCGCAATAGATCTCGGTGCGGTTGCAGGTGGAAAGGATGGCGGCTTCCACCTCAGGGTGGTGCGGTGCCCCGACCGATCGGCGCAGGCTCTGCAGCGTGGGGGCGATCTGGTCGAGGGCGAACGCGAAACGACCGCGCAGATCGAGCGGCGCGGTCGTGTGGTTCAAGCCGAGGGCCCAGACTGCCATAGCCTCCGATTATAAAATTTGCCGCCGCGATCGGTCTGTGCGCTGCAGCATGACCCCGGGCCGTCGCTGCGTCGGACGGCGCGCGGACCCTTGCACCATGTCCGCCTTCCAACTCCTGAACCACCTCTTCAACTTCGTGCTGCCATCGTTGGCGGTGGCGGTCGTGCTTGCGCTCGGGACGCGGCTCCTCATGAAGAAAGGGGCTGGAGCGCCCGGCTTGTGGGTGCAGGTTGCTATTAATTTCGTAGCGGGGGTGGGGGTGCTGCTGGCTGGGTTGGTGGTCACGGGGCGCGATGGGCGGATCGTGACTTATGCGGCGTTGGTGGTGGTGTGTGGGACGGTGCAGTGGGGGGTGTTGCGTGGGTGGAGGAGGTAGGGTTCTTTTGGGCCTTGCTCAGGGTTGAGATGCAGGGGCCGGGATGTCGCCCCGGCGGGCGACCTACTTTCTTTTGCTTCGCCAAAAGAAAGTAGGCAAAGAAAAGGCGACCCTGCTGGCTGCGACCCTTCGCTTCGCTGCGGGCGACCTGCGCCGCGACGCTGTCGGGGTGCGCTGCAGAACTCGCTACGCGCTACGCGCTGCGCTCAGACAGCTGCAGCGAGTCAGATGACGAAGCAGCTGTTGCCGCACGCGGCACAGCTGCCACCCCGCCAGCG
>JASCNX010000004.1 GCA_029968055.1 Xenophilus aerolatus
TGCCGCCCGGCGGCGGCCTAACTTTCTTTTGCTTCGCCAAAAGAAAGTCAGCAAAGAAAAGGCGACCCCACTGTCTGCGTCCCTCCGCTTCGCTGCGGGCAACCTGCGGTGCTCGCGGCTGGCGGGGTCCGCGCAAACTCGCTTCGCTCAAACATGCGCGGCCCTTTTTCCGCCAGCCGCTGCGCTCCTCGGCGCATACAGAGGGGACCCGGGGGCCCGGGTCAACAAGGCTGCTGCGCAGCCTTGTCCTTCTGGTGTTTTTCTCCCTCTCCCTCTGGGAGAGGGTTGGGGTGAGGGGATGCGGCCTGGGCACGACAAGGCTCATCCACCGCCCGGAGCCCTCACCCCTGCCCTCTCCCGGAGGGAGAGGGAGTAACAGCCAGCCGCGCAGCGGCTCACTCATTGGCAGGCCGAGCGCAGCAATGGCCCGTGTGCTCTTACCCTTCTGGATGCGCCTGTGACGCGGCGCTGGCGGGGTGGCAGCTGTGCCGCGTGCGGCAACAGCTGCTTCGTCATCTGACTCGCTGCAGCTGTTTGAGCGAAGTGAACGCAGTGAACGCAGCGAGTTCTGCAGCGCACCCCGACAGCGTCGCGGCGCAGGTCGCCCGCAGCGAAGCGGAGGGTCGCAGCCAGCAGGGTCGCCTTTTCTTTGCCTACTTTCTTTTGGCGAAGCAAAAGAAAGTAGGTCGCCCGCCGGGGCGACATCCCGGCCCCTGCATCTCAAACCTGAGCAAGGCCAATCAAAGCTCACACGGAAGCCCTCTCGGCATCGTCCGAGGCTTCACCAGAACGCCTCGAAAACCTCCGCCCCATCCGATCAAACGCCAGATAGATCACCGGCGTCGTGAACAACGTCAACACCTGCGACACCACCAGCCCGCCAAAGATGGCCAGCCCCAGCGGCCGCCGCAGCTCGGCCCCCTCGCCCCACCCCAGCATCAGCGGCACCGCGGCGAACAAGGCCGCCAGCGTGGTCATCAGGATCGGCCGGAAGCGCAGCAGCGCCGCTTGGTGAATCGCCTCCTGCGGCGACTTGCCCTCGTTGCGCTCCGCGTCGATGGCGAAGTCGATCATCATGATCGCGTTCTTCTTCACGATGCCGATCAGCAGGATGATCCCGATGATGCCGATCACCCCGAGGTCGTTGCCGGTGAGCATCAGCGCCAGCAGCGCGCCCACCCCGGCCGAGGGCAGCGTCGACAGGATCGTGAGCGGATGCACGTAACTCTCGTACAGCACCCCCAGCACGATGTACACGCACACCACGGCCGCGAGGATCAGCCACAGCTGGCTGGTCAGCGACTTCTCGTAGGCCCCGGCCGCGCCCAGGAGGCGCATGGTGATCGATGACGGCATGCCGATCTCCTGGGCCGCCGCGCGGATGGCCGACACCGACTTGCCCAGCGCCGCGCCCGGCGCGGTGTCGAAGCCCACCGTGGCCGAGGGGTACTGCGCCACGCGCGTGACCTGCAGCGGCGCCAGCTGCTCGCGCACCGTCGCGAAGGACGACAAGGGCGTGGTGCTGCCGCCGCCGGTCTTCATCTGCAGCGTGCCCAGGCCCTGGATCGACTCCAGGCCTTCGCGCTGCGCCTCCAGGATCACGCGGTACTGGTTGGTCTCGGTGAAGATGGTGGAGACGATGCGCTGGCCGAAGGCGCTGTAGAGCGCGTCGTCGACCGAGCTGGCGGTGACCGACAGCCGCGATGCAGTGCTGCGGTCGATGTCCACGTACGCGGCCAGGCCCTGCGCACCGGCATCGGTGGTGGCGTTGCGCACCGTAGCCGTGAGCGCATCGCTGCGCAGCTTGTCGACCAGCTTCTTCGCCCAGTCGTTCACGGCCTGCGTGTCCACGCCCTCGAGCGAGATGCGGAACTCGGTCGGGCCGGTCTCGGCATCGATGGTCAGGTCCTGCGTGGGCTGCAGGTACAGGGTGACGCCGGCGACCTGCTGGCGCACGCGATCGCGCAGGCGCTGCATGGTCTCCTGCTGGTCGCCGCGGCCCGGCCGCAGGTTGACCAGCACGCTGCCGGTGTTGAGCGTGGTGTTGTTGGCGGCGTCCACGCCGACCACCGCACTCACGCTCTGCACGTCCTCGTCGCCCAGGATGGCCGTGGCGGCCGCCTGCTGCAGTTCGGCCATGCGCTGGTACGACACGTCCTGCGCCGCCTCGATGCGGCCCTTGAGCTGGCCGGTGTCCTGCGTCGGGAACAGCCCCTTGGGAATGGCGATGTACAGCAGCACCGTGAGCGCCATCGTCGCCACCGCCACGATCAGCGTCAGCGGCTGGTGGCGCAGCACCCAGTGCAGCCCCACGTCGTAGCGCGCGATGACGCGGTCGAAGAAGGCCTGCACCGTGTGCCCGAGCCGGCCGCCCTGCTGCGACTCCGGCTTGAGCCAGCGCGCCGACATCATCGGCACCAGCGTGAGCGAGACCACCGCGGAGATCAGGATGGTGATGGCCAGCGTGACCGCGAATTCGCGGAACAGCCGCCCGACCACATCGCTCATGAACAGCAGCGGGATCAGCACCGCGATCAGCGAGATGGTCAGCGAGATGATGGTGAAGCCGATCTGCGTGGCGCCCTTGACCGCGGCGGCAAAAGGCTTCTCGCCCTCTTCCAGGTAGCGCGCGATGTTCTCGATCATGACGATCGCGTCGTCGACCACGAAGCCGGTGGCGATCGTGAGCGCCATCAGGCTCAGGTTGTTGAGCGAATAGCCCAGCAGGTACATCAGCCCGCAGGTGCCGACGAGCGAGATCGGCACCGCGATGCTGGCGATGACGGTGGCCTGCACGCTGTGCAGGAAGAAGAAGATCACCAGCACCACCAGCACCACGGCCAGGATCAGCTCCAGCTGCACATGCTCGACCGACGCGCGGATGCCCGTGGTGCGGTCCGACAGGATTTCCACCCGCACGGCGCCGGGCAGCGAGGCCTCCAGCTCGGGCAGCTGCTTCTTGATGGCGTCGACCGTGGCGATCACGTTGGCGCCCGGCTGGCGCTGCACGTTGAGGATGACGGCCGGCCGAAGCACGCCATCGCCCCCCTTCGCCTGGCTCTGCGACACCACCTCGCCGCCCTTGAGCGCCGCCCAGGCGCCCAGCTCGGTGTTCTCGGCACTGTCGACCACCTTCGCGACGTCGCGCATGCGCACCGGGGCGCCGTTCTTCCACGCCACGATGAGGTTCATGTAGTCGGCCGCCGCCATCAGCTGGTCGTTGCTGTTGATGGTGTACGAGCGCTTGGGCCCGTCGAAGCTGCCCTTGGCGCTGTTGGCGTTGGCCGCGGTGATGGCGCTGCGCAGGGTGTCGATGCCGATGCCCACCGAGGCCAGTGCGTTGGTGTCGGCCTGGATGCGCACGGCCGGCCGCTGCCCGCCCGAGAGCGTGACCAGCCCGACGCCGTTGACCTGGCTCATCTTCTGCGCCAGCCGGGTGTTGACCAGGTTCTGCACCTCGGTCAGCTTCATCGTGTCGGAACTCACCGCCAGCGTGAGGATGGGCGAATCGGCCGGGTTGACCTTGGCGTACACCGGTGGCGCCGGCAGGTCGGCCGGCAGGAAGGAGCCGCCGGCGTTGATGGCGGCCTGCACCTGCTGCTCGGCAACGTCGAGCGTCTGGTTCAGGTCGAACTGCAGGGTGACGATCGACACGCCCGCCGCGCTCACCGAGCTCATGCGGTTGAGCCCCGCCATCTGGCCGAACTGGCGCTCCAGGGGGGCGCTCACGGTGCGGCTCATCACCTCCGGGCTGCCGCCGGGGTAGAGCGTCTGCACCTGGATGGTCGGATAGTCGACCTGCGGCAGCGCCGCCAGCGGCAGGAAGCGCAGGCCCACCAGGCCGGCCAGCACGATGGCCAGCATGAGCAGGCCCGTGGCGACCGGGCGTTCGATGAATGGCTTGGACGGACTCATCGTGCGTGCCCGCCCCGGCGATGCGTCGGTTCGAGCCGGATCGGCCCGCAGCGCCCGGCCGTCATGTACAGGCCGCTGTCGATGTCGTGGCGGAACGGCATGGTGCGATCAGCCGCCCGCACCCTCGCGCCGGCGCTGCTGCATGCGCTGCCAGCGTTCGATGGCGGCGGGGTCGCCCTTGTCGAGCTGCTCGAGGAACTGCTTGCGCCGCGCGAGCTGCTCCGGGTCGTCCTTCACGGCTTCCAGCATGCGCTGGCGCTGCTCGGGCGTCGGCAGGCCGGCCGCGGCCGGCGCCACGTGCGCTCCCGAGGGCGCGGTGGTCGCGGCGGTGCCTTCGCCCACCGGCGCCGGGCCCGGTGCGCCCACGACGGGTGCCGAGGCGGCGCCCTGCGGGGCGGGCGCCGCGCCGGGGCCGCCGGGACCCTGGCCACCCGCACCCTGCTGGCCGCGCCGGCGACCCTGGCCGCTGCCCTGGCCGCCGCCCTGCCGCGCTCCGGCCGCCGGCCGCTCGCCCTGCAGCTGCACGCGCGAGCCGTCGCTCAGGCGGTCGCCGCCTTCGGTCACGACCAGCTCGCCGGCCCTCAAGCCCTCGGTGATCGCGGTCACGTCGACGGTCGATTCGCCGCGCTTGACATTGCGCATCGACACCGTGCGGTCCTCGCCGATCACGTAGACGTAGGGGCCGTTGGGACCGGTGCGCACCGCCGTCACCGGCACCACCAGCGCGCTGATGGTGCGCAGCGTGAGCCGCACGTTGACGAACTGGCTGGGGAAGAGCTTGGACTCGACGTTGTCGAAGCGGGCCTTGGCTTTGACGGTGCCGGTGGTGGTGTCGACGACGTTGTCCAGCGTCGAGAAGCTGCCGCTGTCGAGCCGGTCGCTGCGCGTGCGGTCCAGCGCCGCCACGGCGAGCTTGCGGCCGGCCGCCGCCTCGGTCTGGATCTCGGGCACGCGGTCCTGCGGGACGGCGAACTGCACGTCGATCGGGTTCATCTGCGTGATGACGGCGATGCCGGTGGTCGAGCCGGCCGCCACGGTGTTGCCGGGGTCGACGGCGCGCAGGCCGATGCGGCCCGTGACCGGCGCGGTGATGCGCGTGAACTCCAGGTTGACCCGGGCCGCCGCCTCGGAGGCCTTGTCGCTGACCACCGTGCCCTCGAGCTGCTTGACCAGCGCGGCCTGCGTGTCCACGTCCTGGCGCGCGATCGAGTCCTGGCCCAGCAGCGTGCGGTAGCGGCCCAGCGTGACGCGGGCCGCTTCCAGTTGCGCCTCGTCGCGCAGGCGGGTGCCGCGCGCCTGCTCCAGCGCCTGCTCGTAGGGGCGCGGGTCGATGCGGGCCAGGAGCTGGCCCTTCCTGACCGTCTGCCCTTCCGTGAAGAGCACCTCGGTCAGAACGCCCCCGACCTGCGGCTTGAGCGTGATCGTGGCCAGCGGCGTGACGGTGCCCAGCGCATCGATCGTGATGGGCAGCTCGGCCTGGGTGACGGCCGCATGGCCGACGGTGACGAGCCCGGCCCCCCCGCCGGCGCCACCGCCCGGCCCGCCGCCCCGGGGGCCGCCGGGCCCGCCGGCGAAGCCCCCGCGGCTGTCGGCCGCCGGCCGCTTGATCAGGTAGTAGCTGCCGCCGACCAGTGCGCCCAGCACCAGCACCGCGACCAGCGCGCCCACCCAGCGGCGGCGACGGGAGGGGGGCCGCATCGGCGGCGGCGCATTCGGCGCGTGGGGGGGCGGGGTGACGGGATCGGGATGGTCCATGGGACGGCGAGGCGCCTGGCGGCAAGCACAGAAGTGGTGCGAGTAGAGCCGCGAATCGTAGCGGCATGTAGTAGCAACCGTTAACGGCCGGTAAAGCGGCACGCAGCGGCCGCCGGCGCCACGCACGCAGCGCAGCCCAGCCCGCTGCCACCGCGCGGCGACGCGAACATCACCCAGGATGAAAAGGCCCCGCTCGCCCGCGGGGCCTGCGCGATCGGCGACCGGATCGACAGCCGATCAGAACTCGGCGTCGAGTTCGTCGATCTCGTCGGGCTCCTTCATGGCGGCCTGCACCCACTCCTGCATGGCGGGCAGTTCCATCACCCGCTTGCAGTAGGCGGCGCACACCGAGTCGAGGGCGACGTCGTAGCTCAGGAAGCGGGTGACCACCGGCGCGTACATGGCGTCCGCCATGCAGGGCTGCTTGCCGAACAGGAAGGGCCCGCCGTAGGTGCCCAGGCACTCGCGCCAGATCGCCACGATGCGGTCGATGTCCGCCTGCGCCCGCGACCACACCTTGAAGCCCTTGAAGCGGGCCTTGATGTTCATGGGCAGCGCGCCGCGCATCGAGGCGAAACCCGAATGCATCTCGCCGCAGACCGCGCGGCAGTGGGCGCGCGCCTTGCGGTCGGCGGGCAGCAGCCCGGCCTTGGGCTTGACCTCGTTCACGTATTCGCCGATGGCCAGCGTGTCCCAGACCTCGATGCCCTCGTGCTCCAGCGCCGGCACCAGCATCGATGACGACAGCAGCAGCATCTCGGCCTTCATGGCCGGGTCGTCGGGCGGGATCACCATTTCGGTGAAATCCAGCCCGGCGAACTTGCACATCAGCCACCCGCGCAGGGCCCAGGCACCGTAGTTCTTGCTGCTGATGGTGAGAACGGCCTTGGCCATGGGGTGCTCCTCGCTCCGGGGTATCGAAAGGGGGCGCGCAGGTACGCGCCGCGGCGGCAACACGGGAGCGTGCAAAGCCTGTGCCAGAACGGTGCGACCGGCCCGGCCAACCCCGCCCGCACCCTTGGCCCGCAAATTGCCTGCCAGGCGCTCATGCTGTATCAGGCGTACCAAACCCAGGCCGACCTGCTTTCGCCATGGCGGCTGATGTCGCAGTTCGCCGGCGCCGCCCTGTGGGCGCCCGACGACGACCGCAGCGCCCGGCGGCGGACCGCGTCGGCCCTCGAGGTGTTCTCGCGCATGCGCCTCACCCATGCGAGGCCGGCCTACGGCATCGCCGAGGTGATGGTCGACGGCCAGCCGGTCGCGGTGCACGAGGAGGCGGCGCTGGTCGCCCCCTTCGGCACGCTGCTGCACTTTCGCAAGGCGCTGCCGGCCAGCGTCCCGCCGCACCCGCCGGTGCTATTGGCGGCGCCGCTGTCGGGGCATTTCGCGACGCTGCTGCGCGAGACGGTGCGCACGCTGCTGCGCGACCACGACGTCTACATCACCGACTGGCACAACGCGCGCGACGTGCCGCTGGGCAGCGGCCGCTTCGGGCTGGACGAGTACACCCTGCAGGTGATCGAGTTCCTGCGCGCCATCGGCCCCGGGGTGCACATGGTGGCCGTGTGCCAGCCCTGCGTGGCGGCCCTGGCCGCCACCGCCCTGATGGCCGAGGACGACGACCCGGCCGTGCCGCGCAGCCTGACGCTCATGGCCGGTCCGGTCGATTGCCGCATCAACCCCACGCAGGTCAACCGCCTGGCCACCGACCGGCCCATCGGCTGGTTCGAGCGCAACCTCATCAGCCGCGTGCCCTGGCCGCACGCGGGTTTCATGCGGCGCGTGTACCCGGGCTTCCTGCAACTGACGGCCTTCATGAGCATGAACATGGAACGGCACAAGGAGCAGTTCCGCAAGCTCTACCAGCACCTCGTCGAAGGCGAGGTGGACCAGGCCGCGACGATCAAGACCTTCTACGACGAGTACCTGGCGGTGAACGACCTGCCGGCCGAGTTCTACCTGGAGACCGTGGAGCGCGTGTTCCAGACCTACGACCTGCCGCGCGGCGAACTGACCGTGGCCGGCCGCACCGTCAACCCCGCGGCCATCCGCCGCACCGCGCTGCTCACCGTGGAAGGCGAACGCGACGACATCTGCTCGGTCGGCCAGACCGTGGCCGCGCAGGACCTGTGCGGCAGCATCCGCCCCTACCTCAAGGCGCACCACCTGCAGGCGGGCGTGGGGCACTACGGCGTCTTCAGCGGCAGCAAGTGGAACACGCAGATCTACCCGCGGGTGCGCGAGACGATCCACGCGGCGGCCGAGCTGCACTGAATCGCACGGCCAACAAAAAAGCGCAGCCGGGGGCTGCGCTTTTCTTTTTCGACGACTGGCGGCCGGCTCAGCGACCGGGCTCCTCCTCGGCCGGCCAGTCGCGGATGTAGGCCTTGAGCATCTTGTTCTCGAAGTTCTGGCTGTCGACCACGGCCTTGGCCACGTCGTAGAAGCTGATCACGCCCATGAGCATGCGCTTGTCCATGACCGGCATGTAGCGCGCGTGGCGCTCGAGCATCAGGCGGCGGACCTCGTCGAGGTCGGTGTCCATGGTGCAGGTGACGGGGTGCGTGTCGATCGCCTTGCGCACGACCGCGTTGCCGACGCTGCCGCCGTTGGCCTGGATGGCGAGGATCACTTCCCGGAAGGTGAGCATGCCCACCAGGTCACCCTGGTCCATGACGACGAGCGAGCCGATGTCCTTGTCGGCCATCACGGCCACGGCGTCGGCCAGCGGCTGGTCGGGCGTGATCGTGTACAGGGTGTTGCCTTTCACGCGCAGGATGTCGCTGACTTTCATCGGGATGCTCCTCTAACTCTCTGGATGGCGCCGCGGGCCCGTGGAAGCGGGGCGATTTGAATATAGCCCACAATCGCCGGCGATTGACAAGGCCCTTCCCGCAATGCGCACGCCGCAACGTGACCGGGCGTTACCAAGGAGACAGCAGTGACCCCCGCGAATCGCGCGCAGCTCCCCTTCATCCACTCCGAACTCACTGAACCATGAGCGGCTATTCCGACCCCGGCTTCGACACGCTGGCGCTGCATGCCGGTGCGGCCCCCGACCCGTCCACCGGCGCGCGCGCGGTGCCGATCCACCTGACCACGTCTTTCGTCTTCGAATCGAGCGACCACGCGGCAGCGCTTTTCAACCTCGAGCGCGCGGGCCACGTCTACAGCCGCATCAGCAACCCGACCAATGCCGTGTTCGAACAGCGCATGGCGGCGCTGGAGGGCGGCATCGGCGCCATCGCGACGGCCAGCGGCCAGGCGGCGTTGCACCTGGCGGTCGCGACGCTGATGGGCGCAGGCTCGCACATCGTCGCCAGCACGGCGCTGTACGGCGGTTCGCAGAACCTTTTGCATTACACGATGCGGCGCTTCGGCATCGAGACCACCTTCGTCAAGCCCGGCGACATCGACGGCTGGCGCGCGGCGGTGCGGCCCCAGACGAAGCTGTTCTTCGGCGAGACCGTCGGCAACCCGGGCCTGGACGTGCTCGACATCCCCACCGTGAGCGCCATCGCGCACGAAGCGGGCGTGCCGCTGCTGGTCGATTCGACGCTGACCTCGCCCTACCTCATCCGACCCTTCGAGCACGGGGCCGACCTGGTCTACCACTCGGCCACCAAGTTCCTGTCGGGGCACGGCACCGTGATCGGCGGCGTCGTGATCGACGGCGGCAGCTTCGACTGGGAGGCGTCGGGCCAATTCGCCGAGCTGACGCAGGCCTACGACGGCTTCCACAACATGGTCTTCAGCGAGGAGTCCACCGTCGGCGCCTTCCTGCTGCGCGCGCGGCGCGAAGGGCTGCGCGACTTCGGCGCCGCCATGAGCCCGCACACGGCCTGGCTGATCCTGCAGGGCATCGAGACGCTGCCGCTGCGCATGGAGCGGCACATCGCCAACGCCGAGAAGGTGGTGCGGTTCCTGGCCGCGCACCCCTTCGTCTCGCGCGTGGGGCACCCGCTGCTCGAATCGCACCCGAGCCATGCGCTGGCGAACAAGCTGCTTCGGCATGGCGCCAAGGGCGCGGGCTCGGTGTTCAGCTTCGACATCAAGGGCGACCGTGCGCAGGGCAAGGCCTTCATCGAGGCCCTGAAGCTGTTCAGCCACCTCGCGAACGTGGGCGATTGCCGCAGCCTGGTGATCCACCCGGCCAGCACCACGCACTTCCGCATGAGCGACGAGGCGCTGGCCGGCGCCGGCATCGGCCAGGGCACGATCCGCCTGTCGATCGGGCTGGAAGACCCCGACGACCTCATCGACGACCTCAAGCGTGCGCTCAAGGCGGCGGAGAAGGCAGGCGCGCGATGATCCTCACCGTCAACGGCCAACCGGCCTACTGCTACACCGGCGGCAAGCCCTTCGATGCGGCCAGGCCCACGGTCGTCTTCATCCACGGCGTGCTCAACGACCACAGCGTCTGGATCCTGCAGAGCCGCTACCTCGCGAACCACGGCTTCAACGTGCTGGCGGTCGACCTGCCCGGCCACTGCCGCAGCGGCGGCGACGCGCCCGCATCGGTGGAAGAGGCGGCCGACTTCATCGGCGCCCTGCTCGACGCCGCCGGCGTGCAGCGCGCCGCCCTGGTCGGGCACAGCTGGGGATCGCTCATCGCGATGGAGGCGGCCAGCCGGCTGCGCGCGCGCATCACGCACCTGGTGCTGGTGGGCACGGCCTTCCCGATGAAGGTGTCGCAGGCCTTGCTGGATGCGTCGCTGAACGACCCGGAGGCCGCGCTGCGCATGGTCAACGTGTTCTCGCGCTCGACGCTGGCCGCGCCGCCCTCGGCCCTGGGGCCGGGCACCTGGGTGTACGGCGCCAGCATGGCGCTGGGCCGGCGCGTGCTGCGCAGCAACCCGAAGGTGAACGTGTTCCATCGCGGTTTCCTGGCGTGCGACCGCTATGCCAACGGCGAGCAGGCGATCGCGCAGATCACCTGCCCCGTCCTCTTCGTGCTCGGCGCGCAGGACCAGATGACGCAGCCCCGCGCCGCCCAGGGCCTGGTCGAGAAGGCACGCGCCGCAGGCAAGACGGTGCGCGTCGCGTCGCTGCCCGTGGGCCACCACCAGATGAGCGAGACGCCGGACGAGACGCTCTTCGCGCTGCGCGACTTCCTGCAGGCGCCCGCGGGCTGACTTCAGTCGCCCGCGGCGGCGTCGAAGGTTCCGGCCGGGGCACGCTCCAGCGCGGCGACCAGCGCGGCCACGGCGGCGTCGGCCGGTTGGGCGGCCGGCAGCGCGCCGAGCATGCGGCGCAGGGTCTCGGCATGCGGCAGCAGCGGGCCGAGGAAATGGGTCCCGGCGCCGCTGGCGACCAGCAGCGTGGGAAAGGTCTCGACGTCGAACTCGTCGGCGATGTCGGCGTGGTCCTCGATGTCGACCCAGGCGAAGCGCAGGTCCGGATGGGCGCGCGCGACCTCCTCGAACAGCGGCCGGTACTCGCGACAGGTGCCGCACCACTCGGCGCACAGGCAGACGACCCACGGCGCCTGGGCGGCGGCCGGGGGTGCAAGGGCGGCGTTCGAACGCTGCGGCACGGCGCTGTGGGACCTGAAAAGCTTCGGGTGATGGAGGTGGCTGGGACTGAAGCCCGTCGCTATTATGGGCAGGCACCCGCCGGCCGGCAGCGCGCCGGCCCATTCCCTGCACCGGCACCCCGAGATGCCCAGGAGACCGCGATGAACAGCACCACGACCACCGCGCCCGCCGACGTCGATCCGCGGCAGTTCACGAGCTTCGCGCAGTTCTACCCCTTCTACCTGAGCGAGCACGCCGATCGCACCTGCCGGCGCCTGCATTTCGTCGGCTCCAGCCTCGGCCTGGTCTGCGTGGCGCTGCTGGTGGCCACCGGCAACCCCTGGTGGCTGCTGGCGGGGCTGGTGGCCGGCTACGCCTTTGCCTGGATCGGGCACTTCGGCTTCGAGAAGAACAAGCCGGCCTCGTTCAAGCGCCCGCTCTACAGCTTCATGGGCGACTGGGCGATGTACCGCGACATCTGGCTGGGACGCATCAAGCTCTGAAGGCCCGCGGCCGCGTCCCCGGGCGCCGGCGGCGCCTCCGGCTGGTCCGACAGCACGTCGCGCAGGCGCAGCGCGGCCAGCGGCCCCTTCTGCCACAGGTTTTCGAGTGCAGGCGTGCGCGGCACCATCAAGGCCACGGCCAGCGCTTCGAGCGGCGTGCGGTCCGCATCGGCCAGCAGCACGTAGCGCGGATCGTCGCTGTCGTCGATCTCCGCGATCTCGCCGACCCAGTCGAGCGCCACCAGCGTCTCGAGCACCGCCGCCAGTTGCAGCGCATCGACACGCATGCGCACCACCAGTTCCCGCGCGCCCATGCCCTTGTAGGGCTGTGCCCGTGCGCGGTCCAGGTGCTGCAGCACCTCCACCGCCAGCTGCATCGGCCAGCCCGGCGTGCCGCCGCGGCGCGCCACGCCGGTGAGCAGGCTGGGCAGGTAGGCGGCGATCACGGCGCCCAGCAGCACGATCACCCAGGCCACGTAGATCCACACCAGCAGGATCGGCACGGTGGCGAAGGCGCCGTACATCACCGAGTAGGTCGGCACCTGGGCCAGGTACCAGCCGAGCACGCGCTTGGCGACCTCGATCGCAGCGGCGACGAAGAAGCCGCCCGTCCACGCATGCGACCACTTCACGTGCGTGTTGGGCACGTAGTGGTAGAGCGCGCCCATGCCCGCCGCCAGCAGCATGAACTCGAAGGTGTCGAACAGGAACTTGAGCAGGTCGTTGTCGTGCACCACGCCGCGCGAGGCGGAGAACACGTACGCGGTGGTCGAGAGGCTGGCCGCCAGCACCAGCGGCCCGAGCGTGATGGCGGCCCAGTAGATGAGCACGCGCTGCGCGAAGGGGCGCGGGTTGGGCACGCGCCAGATGTTGTTGAGCGTCTTGTCGATGGTGAGGATGAGCGCGATCGCCGTCACCAGCAGCACGCCCAGGCCTGCGATGCCCAGGCCGCTCGCCTTGCTGGCGAACTGCGTGAGGTAGCCCAGCACCTGGCGCGCGATGTTCTCGGGGATCAGGCTCTCGACCAGCCAGCGCTGCAGCCGGCCCTGCATGGCCTGGAACATCGGGAACACGGTGAACAGCGCCAGCGCCACCGTGAAGAAGGGCACCATCGCGATGGTGGTGGTGAAGGTCAGGCTGCTGGCCGTGAGGCCCAGGCGGTCTTCGCGGAAGCGCTCTCCCAGCACCGCCGCGGTGGTGCGCCACGGAAAGTGCGAAAGGTCCCTCCAGAGCTGCCGGCGATTCATGGCCGGTATCATGCCATTCGCCCTTGCGCGCGCCGCCGGGCCCGAGGTGCCCGTGCCTCGCCTCGCCCCGCCTGTCTCTCGTGAACGCTCCCCTCTTCCACGCCCCGTCGCCCGCCGTGCTCGCCACGCGGCGCCTGGCCGTGGGCAGCCTGGTCGGCCTGATCGCGCTGGGCTTCGCCTGGGAGATGTGGCTGGCGCCCCTTCGCCCGGGCGGCTCCTGGCTGGCCCTCAAGGTGCTGCCGCTGGTCCTGCCGCTGGCCGGGCTGCTGAAGAACCGCATGTACACCTACCGCTGGGTCAGCCTGCTGGTCTGGCTCTATTTCACCGAAGGCGTGGTGCGGGCGTGGAGCGACACCACCGCCATCAGCCGCATGCTCGCGGGCCTCGAGATCCTGCTGTGCCTCACGCTCTTCGCCGCCTGCGCCTGGCATGTGCGCCTGCGGCTGCGCGCAGCCGCCGCCGCGGCCCCTCCTGCCACTGCATCATCGCCATGAGCACTCCCCTGATCGACGACCTGCGCGCCATCGTCGGCGCCTCCCACGTGCTGACCCAGGGCGACCTGAGCGCCTGGGAGCAGGACTGGCGCAAGCGCGCACGCGGCAAGGCGCTGGCCGTGGTGCGACCCGGCAGCACCGACGAGGTGGCACGCGTGGTCCAAGCCTGCGCCGCGGCCGGCACCTCGATCGTTGCGCAGGGCGGCAACACCGGGCTGGCCGTGGGCTCGGTGCCCGACGGCTCCGGCACGCAGGTCGTGCTGAGCCTGACGCGCCTGAACGCCATCCGCGAGATCGATGCGGCCAACCTCACCGTCACCGTCGAGGCCGGCTGCGTGCTGCAGGCGCTGCAGGAAGCCGCCGAGAAGGCGGGCTTCCTGTTCCCCCTGAGCCTGGCGGCCGAGGGCAGCTGCACGATCGGCGGCAACCTGGCGACCAACGCCGGCGGCACGCAGGTGGTGCGCTACGGCAACGCGCGCGAGCTGTGCCTGGGCCTGGAAGTGGTCACCGCGCAGGGCGAGGTGTGGCACGGCACCAGCGGCCTGCGCAAGGACAACACCGGCTACGACCTGCGCGACCTGCTGGTGGGCAGCGAGGGCACGCTGGGCATCATCACCGCCGCGACGATGAAGCTGTACCCGCTGCCCGCCGCGCAGCTCACGGCCTGGGCCGCGGTGCCATCGCTCGATCACGCCGTCACGCTGCTGGGCCTCGCGCACCGCCAGCTCGGCGCGGGGCTGACGGGCTTCGAAGTGATGGGCCAGTTCGCGCTGAGCCTGGTGGGCAGGCACATGCCGCAGCTGCGCGTGCCCTTCCTGGGCGACGAGGCGACGCCGTACTGCGTGCTGCTCGAGAACTCCGACAGCGAATCCGAAGACCATGCCCGCGCGCGCTTCGAGGCGCTGCTGGAAAGCGCCTTCGAGGACGGCTGCGTGACCGACGCGGTGATCGCCGAGAACCTCACGCAGGCGCACCAGCTCTGGCACATCCGCGAGAGCATTCCGCTCGCGCAGGCCGAAGAGGGCCTGAACATCAAGCACGACATCTCCATCGGCGTCTCGCGCATCCCGGCCTTCGTGGCCGAGACCGACGCGCTGCTGCAGAAGGAGATCGCCGGCGTGCGCCTGGTCAACTTCGGCCACCTGGGCGACGGCAACCTGCACTACAACGTGCAGGCGCCGGTCGACGGCGATGCGAAGGCTTTCCTGCGCGAGCAGGAGGAACGGGTGAACACGCTGGTCTACGACCAGGTCGAGAAATTCGGCGGGTCGTTCTCGGCCGAGCACGGCATCGGCGAGCTCAAGGTGCACAAGCTCGAGAAGCACAAGTCGCCGGTGGCGCTGGGCATGATGCGCGCCATCAAGGGCGCGCTCGATCCGCACAACCTGCTGAACCCCGGGCGCGTGCTGCGCGCCTGAGGCGCGGCGGGCTCAGCCCGACGCCAACCGCGGTGCCAGCCAGTGCCAGAGCCCTGCCGCCACGGCGATCCACACCGCGATCACCAGCACCAAGCCCAGCCGGCTGCGCGGCTTGGCGCCCCGCGTCGCCATCCACGCCTCGGCCTGCGCGCGGCACGCGGCCAGCACGTCGGGCGGCAGCAGGCGGATGGCCAGGCAGATCAGTGCCGGCAGCAACAGCACGTCATCGAGATAGCCCAGGACCGGGATGAAGTCGGGCACCAGGTCGATCGGGCTCAGCGCATAGGCGACCACGAACACGCCGAGGGCCTTCGCCGGCCAGGGCGTGTGCGGATGCCGGCCGGCGAACCACAGCGTCACGCCGTCGCGCTTGACGCGCCGGGCCCAGTCGCGCAACCGGTCCCTGACTGCCATCGATTCAGACGGTGGGCGCGGTCTCGCGCTCCAGCCGGCCCAGCCAGGCCAGCGCCGCGCCGCGATCCGCGCCGCACATGTCGACCGCGGGCTGCAGGCCGCTGCAGACGGCGGGCCGCTCGGGCCGGCCGAACAGGCGGCAACGCAGGGCCTCGTCGAGCTGCACGCAGGGCACGCCCGCCGGCTTGCCGTCGGGCATGCCGGGAATGGGCGAGCTGATGGAGGGCGCGATGCAGCAGGCGGCGCAGCCGCTGCGGCAGGCCGGCGCGACGGTCGACATCGCGCGATTGGAGCATGGACATCGGCGCGGGCGTTTCGACGCATGGAGAATGCGCATAAGATCTGCGCATCGCCCCCCTTCAGGAGGACCCCGTGCCCCGCTTCGACAACGCCCCCAAGAAAGCCACCAACCTGTCGCTCAACGCGAAGGTGCTCGAAATGGCGCGCGAACTGGGCATGAACGTGTCTCAGACCGTCGACGCACTGCTGGCCAAGGAGGTCGAGCGCCGCTACTGGGAAGGATGGAACGAGCGCAACAAGGAAGCCATCGATGCCTACAACGAGCGCATCCGGCGCGAGGGCATCTGGGGCGCACAGTACCGCACCTTCGCACGCGGCCTGGGCGACGGCCGTGAGGCGCCCTCGCCCGAGGAGGCGTCGACGGCCGCCGGGCGCAAGGTGGCCTGATCGATGGCACGCTTCGACGTCTACGCCAATCCGGACAAGACCGAGCACCGTCACACCCCCTTCGTGCTGGACGTTCAGAACGACCACATCGACGGCGTGCAGACGCGCATTGTCATTCCGCTGCGCGACGCGCGCCTGCATGGCAAGTGCCTCGAGCGCGTGCATCCGGCCTTTCGCATCGACGAACGCGAGGTGGTGCTGGACACGCCCACCATCGCCACCTTCCCGCGCGAGTGGCTCCGCACCCCGGTGAGCAATCTCCGCGCACAACAGCAAGCCGTGCAAGAGGCGCTCGACGCCGTTTTCGGCGCTTATTGACCCAGACTGGCTCGACACCCATGCCCATCGATCGCCCCATCCGCCACCAGTACGAAGACTTCATGCGCCACGTCGACCGGACCGGCGTGTTCAAGAGCGACCGCACCGGCACCGGCACCAAGAGCGTGTTCGGCTACCAGATGCGCTTCGACCTGAACGAGGGCTTTCCGCTGGTCACGACCAAGAAGGTGCACGTCAAGTCCATCATCCACGAGCTGCTGTGGTTCCTGCAGGGTTCGTCGGACAACAACTGGCTGCGCGAGCGCGGCGTGACGATCTGGGACGAATGGGCGCGCGAGGACGGCGACCTGGGCCCGGTGTACGGCGTGCAGTGGCGCAGTTGGCCCACCCCCGATGGCGGCCACATCGACCAGATCGCGCAGGTGATCCAGACGCTCAAGACCAACCCCGACTCGCGCCGCATCATCGTGAGCGCGTGGAACGTGGCCGAGCTGGACAAGATGGCGCTGATGCCCTGCCACGCCTTCTTCCAGTTCTACGTGGCCGACGGGCGGCTGAGTTGCCAGCTCTACCAGCGCAGCGCCGACATCTTCCTGGGCGTGCCCTTCAACATCGCCAGCTACGCGCTGCTCACGCACATGGTCGCGCAGCAGTGCGACCTGCAGGTGGGCGACTTCATCTGGACCGGCGGCGACTGCCACATCTACAGCAACCATGCCGAGCAGGTGGCGCTGCAACTGAGCCGCGAGCCGCGGCCCTACCCCACGCTGCACATCGCGCGCCGGCCGCCCTCGATCTTCGACTACCAGTACGAGGATTTCCACTTCGAAGGCTACGACCCGCATCCGGCGATCAAGGCGCCCGTGGCCGTCTGAGTCGAGGCCAGCCATGCGCGTCAACCTCATCTACGCCCGCGCCGCCAACGGCGTGATCGGCGTCAAGGGCGAGCTGCCCTGGCACCTGCCCGAGGACATGGCGCATTTCAAGCGCATGACGGCGGGCAGCCCGGTGGTCATGGGCCGCAAGACCTGGGACTCGCTGCCGCCGCGCTTCCGGCCGCTGCCGGGGCGCCGGAACATCGTCGTGACGCGCCAGCAGGACTGGAACGCACAGGGCGCGCAGCGCGCGTCCAGCCTGCACGATGCACTGTCGGCGTGCGCGCAGGACCCGGAGGTCTGGGTCATCGGCGGTGCGCAGATCTATGCGGCCGCACAGCCGCTGGCGCAGCGCGCGGTCGTGACCGAGATCGACCGCGATTTCGACGGCGATGCGCATGCGCCCACGCTCTGGCCCGCATGGCGCGAGACCGCGCGCGAGACCCACGTGTCGGCCAAGGACGCCCTGCCCTTCGCCTTCGTCGTCTACGAGCGTGACGCCTGAGCATGGTGCGCGGGCGGAACTCCCGCCACGGCGCCGCCCGTTGGCTGCCGCCGCGGGCCTCGCGCTGATGGCCCTGGGCTGGCCGCGTTCGCGCGTGCGCGCCGCCGAGCCGCTGGAGGCCGACGAGCGCGTGCTCTTCCTGCCCAGCACCGCGCGCTGGCTCGAGGACGGCCGTGTCGAGGCCGAGGTGCATGCCTGGGTGTACGAGCCCGACCACCTGCGCGGCCTGAACACGGCCTTTGCGCGCTACCTGGGGCTGCGCCTCTCGAAGATGAGCCCCGCCGCCCAGTTGCGCTTTCGCCAGCGGGCCGCCCTCTTCCATGCCGAATCGGAGGACGGCAAGCAGATCGACATCGTCTTCGGCGGCGGGCAGCCGCCGCTGCGTTTGCCGCCCACCGATCGCGCCGGTCGAACGCAGGCGCGCGTCGTGGTAGCGCCGCCCGCCGACGCAACGCGAGACGCCCCCTGGCTGCGCTTTCGCGCCGAGATGCCGCGTGGCGACCTGCGGCGCGCCGAAGGGCGGGTGCTGCTGGTGCCGCCGGAGGGCCTCTCGGTCGTCTCGGACATCGACGACACCATCAAGCACACGGCGGTGCACAGCCGCCGCGAGATGCTGCTCAACACCTTCGCCCGCCCCTTCGAGGCCGCGCCCGGCATGGCGACGCACTACCAGCGCCTGGCGCGCGCGGCCGACACGCGCTTCCACTACCTCTCGGCCAGCCCGATCCAGCTCTTTCCCGCGCTGTCGGACTTCGTGCGCAGCGCCGGTTTCCCGCCGGGCAGCATGCACCTGCGCGAGAGCACGACCTGGCGCACGCTGGTGCCCGGCGAGCAGGACTCGCGTCGCCACAAGCGTGGGGTGATCGACCAGCTGCTGGCCGACTTCCCCCTGCGCCGCTTCCTGCTGGTGGGCGACTCGGGCGAGGCCGACCCGGAGATCTACGCCGAGCTCGCGCGCGAACACCCGGTGCGCATCGAGGCGGTGGTGATCCGCGACGTGACCGGCGAGGGCCGCGATGCGCCGCGCTACCGCACGGCCTTCGACGGCATCGCCGATGCGCGTTGGCACCTGCTGCCACGCGACGGCGGCCAGTGGCCGTTGCCGCTGCGCTGAGACCCGGCGGCGCGGCGGCTGCCGGACATGGGTGGGCGTACCGAGTGCGGCGCGGCACGCCGCTGCTAGCATGCGCCAGCGCTGCATGGCCGGCCCACCGGCCGCGGCGCCATCTCGCAGCCCCCACCGGGAGACCCTCGTCTGAGCGCCTTGCCCCTGCCCCTCTCCGCGCCGTCGGCCCCACGGGGCCTCGATGCGCTCTGGCCGCTGTGCGTCGACCTCACCGAACGCCGACGCCGTGGCGCGACGGCCAGCGCCGCCGGCCTGCCCCTGGCATGGTCGGCAAACGGCGGCTACGCGCTGGATGGCGAATGGGACGCCGAATCGCGCGCCCTGTTCGCGCTCTTCAAGCCGCTGCTCGATCGCCAGGGCGACGACGCCCGCTGGGTGGTCGGCCAACTGGGCCAGAGCCTGGACGGCTGCATCGCCACGCACAACGGCGATTCCTTCTTCGTCAACGGCCCCGAGGGCCTCGTCCACGTGCATCGCCTGCGCGCGCTGTGCGACGCGGTGATCGTCGGTGCCGGCACCGCCTGCCTGGACAACCCCCAGCTCACGACCCGCCGCGTCGCCGGCCCCAACCCGACCCGCGTGGTGATCGACCCGAACCTGCGCGTTCCGGCCGGCGCGCGCGTGTTCACCGACGGACAGGCACCCACGCTGCTGGTGTGCGACCCGGAGCATGCCCGGCGCGCCGCCGCGCGCGTGGGCGCCGACCGGGTGATCGCCGTGACACGAAGCCCCGCGCTGCAGGGCCAGATCCCGCTCGGCGAGGTGGTGGCCGCCCTGCACGGGCGCGGGCTCGACCTGCTCTTCGTCGAGGGCGGCGGCGTGACGGTGTCGCAGTTCGTGCGCCAGGGCTGCCTGGACCGCCTGCACCTGCTCGTGGCGCCGGTGATGATCGGCGCCGGCCACCCGGGCCTGCAGGTGCGCCGTGCCGATGCGATGCGCGAAGCGCTGCGCCCGCCGGCCCGCACCTTCGCGCTGGGCACCGACCTGCTGTGGGACCTGGACCTGCGCGCCTCGCCGGCCTGAGCGGAACCGCTCAATCGAGCCAGGCCAGCAGTTCCTTGTGCCCCACCGTCATTGCAAGGGCCGACGGCCCGGCCAGCCGTGCGTGCCGGCGATCACGCCACGCTTGCACGCGAACCGCCGCGGCAGGGTTCTGCTCGCACGCCGCCGAGGCGATGCCCTCGACCATTGCCGCGAGCATCGCGCGGTGGGCCGGCCCCTGCGCCGCGTCGATGTGCCAGTCGCTGGCTGCCGTCGTGCAGCGATAGCCCGCGCTCGCCAGCAGCGGCAGCGCGGCATCGACTGCCGAGCCGCCCAGGGCCGGCCCGAAACCCTTGTCGCGCCGCTGGTGCGCCTGGAAGAGCGCGTGCACGTCGGCGTCTGCCGCATCGGCCGGCTGCCAGTGCAGCCGGTCGTCGACGCTCAGCGCGAAGCACAGTGCCGCCCCGGCCTCACGGCTGCGTGCGATCCACCGCGACAGCCAGTCGCCCGACACCAGGTCCAGCAAGGCCGAGGCCGTGACGAGGTCGGTGTCGTGCAGAGGCAGGCCCTCCGGGTCTGCGGCCAGGTCGGCCTGCTGCCAGACCACGTCGAGGCTCAACCGCGGCGCCTCGATGCGCAGGCCTGCGGCGGTGCGCTCCGAACGCCAGCCCTGGCTCGCCGCCCAGCGTTGCAGCGCGCCGGGCAACACCCCGAGCAGTTGCGGATCGTGGTCGACCAGCCGCCAGTGCTGCGCGCCGCCCAGCCGCGGGGCCAGCGCGCGCAGGTTGGCGCCGGTGCCGCAGCCGAGGTCCAGCACCTGCAGGGCAGCGTCGCCTCGATGCCGACGGCGCAGGCGCGCCGCGAAGGCCGGGATGTCGAGCGCGGGCGCGCCCGCCTCGCGCGCCGCCTGGTCGAAGGGCTCGCGCAGCGCCAGCCAATCCGGATCGAAGCCGCTCATGGCGCGTCGGCGTCGAGGGTGCGCAGCAGCGCCTGCTCGAACCGCGCCCCGGCATCGGCCCAGCGCGGCAGTCGGCCGGCCGCCTGCCGCGCACCGGCGGCGAGCGCAGCCAGCCGGCCGGGCTCGTCCATCGCGCGGCGCAGCGCTTCGCGCAACGCGTGCACGTCGTTCGGCGGGACCAGCACGCCGGCGCTCGGCGGCACCGTGTCGACGATCGCACCGGCGGTGGTGCTGACGACCGGCAGCCCGCGCGCCAGCGCTTCGGCCAGCGCCATGCCGTAGCCCTCGTGCAGGGAGGGCAGCACGAACAGGTCGGCCTGCGCATAGAGCGCTTCGAGCTGCGGGCCCTCGATCTCGCCGTGCCAGCGGATGCGCTCGCCCACGCCCAGCCGCGCAGCGAGCGCATCCACGCGTGCAGCCTCGGCCGCGTCGCGCGAGCGGCTGCCGGCGCAGTGCAGCACCCAGGGCCGATCGCGCAGGCCGGCCAGCGCCTCGACGAGCACCGCGTGGCCCTTGCGCGGCGTGAGGGTGGCCACGCACAGCAGCGACAGCGCACCGGCACCGGCGCCCCCGCCCGCGGCCCAGCTGGCCGCTTCGGTGCCCGGCTCCACGACGGCGATCCGCGCCGGTGGCACGCCGTCGGCAGCCAGGACGCGCGCGGTGGAGGGGCTGGTCACGACCACGCCGCGGGCGCAGGCCAGCGCCCGGCGCTCGCTGTCGGCGAAGCGGCGCTGCTGCGCCGGCGTGAGGCCCGTCTCCAGCGCAAGCGGGTGGTGCACCAGCGCGACCCAGCACAGCCGCCGCGCGTGGCGCTCGGCAAGGTCGGGCAGCACGCCGAAGCCCAGGCCGTCGGCCACCACGCAGGCGCCGTCGGGCAGGGCCTCCACGACCTGCGCCGCGCGGGCCAGGTCGGCGGCGTCGGGAAAGGGATAGCCCTCGCCGGGGGAGCGCACGTCGGCCTGCCAGCCGCGCGCACGCAGCTCGGCCACGATGCGGCGGTCGTAGAGGTAGCCGCCGGTGCGGCTGTTCCAGTCGCCCGGCACAAGGAAGACGCAGGACCGGGCCATGCCGCGCGCCGTGCGCTCAGCCGCCCGCCGGGCGAGGCAGCGTGCCTTCGTAGGCGGCCCAGGCGATGTGCGACTCGTGCAGTTGCACGCGCAGGTGGGTGAGTCCCGCCGCATGCGGCCCGAACTCGCCGCCGGCGACGCGTTCGGCGATGCGGTCGAAGACCACCCGCGCCATGAACTCGGTGGTGGTGTTGCGGCCGGCGAAGGCCGGATCGTCGTCGAGGTTGCGCAGGTTGAGTTCCGCCAGCACGGTGCGCAGGACCTCGGTGGCGCGCGCGATGTCGACCACCATGCCGTCGGGGTCGAGCGCGGGTCGGCGGAATTCCGCGTCCACCACATAGGTGGCCCCGTGCAGGCGCTGTGCGGGCCCGAAGGCCTCGCCACGGAAGCTGTGGGCGATCATGAAATGGTCGCGGACGTTGACGCTGTACATGGGTCGAAGACAAGTTGAAGGTTCAGACGTAGTCGATGCGCTGGCACAGCGTGTCGGGCGCGCCGGCCGCGAGGCGTTCGAGCACGGCGGGCATTTCGGCGAAGCGCGCATGGTCGGTGATCAGCGCGTCGAGCTCCGGCGCCGCCAGCAGCGACAGCGCGAGCGCCATGCGGCGGCCGTGGTCCCAGCGGCCGCGCTGCGCGGTGGCGACATGGCCCACCTGCGAGCTGCGCAGGCTCAGGCGCCGGGCATGGAAGGCCTCGCCCAGCGGCAGGCTCACCGCACGCTGGCCGTACCAGCTGAGTTCGAGCACGGTGGCCTCGAAGCCGGCCAGTGCGAGCGCGGTCACGAGCCCCGCGGGCTGCCCGCTGGCATGCACCACCAGGTCGGCCTCGGGCGTGGCCGCTCCGGGTGCCGCGAAGCGCAGGCCCAGCTTTGTCGCGACATCCTCGCGCCCGGCCTGCACGTCGACCAGTTCCACCGCGCACCCCGGAATGCGCGCGGCGAGCCAGGCCACGAGCAGGCCCACGACGCCACCGCCGACGACCGCGATGCGGTCGCCCAGGCGAGGGACCGCATCCCAGAGGGCATTGACGGCCGTCTCCATGTTGGCGGCCAGCACCGCGCGTGCGGGCGGCACGTCGTCGGGCACACGATGCACGGCCGTCACCGGCACAAGGTAGCGCGTCTGGTGGGGATGCAGGCAGAAGACCGTGCGCTCCAGCCATTCGGGCGGCCCGGCGTCGATGCGGCCGACGCTGGCGTAGCCGTACTTCACGGGAAACGGGAATTCGCCCTCCTGGAAAGGTGCGCGCATGCGGCCGTGCTCGCTGGGCGGCACCTCGCCACGGAACACCAGCAGCTCGGTGCCGCGGCTCACGGCGCTGTGCAGCGTGCGCACCCGCACCTGGTCGGCGGTGCGCTCGGGCAACACGCCGCGGCGCAGCACCGCATGGCCGGGGGCGTCGGTCCAGAGCGCGTCGAAAGTGTCGGAGGCCATGCAGGTCCGGTGGCTGCCATGCGGTGGAAGGGCCGCCGCCGTGCCTCGGGGTGGGCGGTCCGGCGACAGGCCATCTTAGCCGTGGGACCGCCCACGCCGCACCGCCCCAGCCCGCGGCGGCAGGGCCGATTCAAACGGCGTCGACGTCGTCTCGCGTGTAGGCCCGGCTGCCCGACACCGGGTTGGCGTAATGGAAGCGCGGCACGAAGGCGGCCGGATAGGGCTCGTAGTCCACCGAGGGCGGCAGGTCCGGCTGGTGCCGCAGGCGCAGGTCGCCCTGCGGCGAGCGCGCCTTCGCCCAACCCTCGTCGAAGGGCGTGTGGTAGGTGCGGTAGAAGTGCAGCCGGTGCAGCTTCCACACGCCCGCCTCCTTGCGGTAGCGGATCTCGTAGGGGCCCTCGCCCCAGGTCGCCTTGGCGCCGAACTCGGCGATCTGCATGAAGCAGCGCCATCGGCCGCTGGCCCCCAGGCCGTCCTCGTCCAGGTGCACGATGCCCTGCACGATCAGGTGGTTGTACAGGCGGCCCCACACCAGCCCGTTCTCGTCGCTCATGGCCGGGCCCTTGCCCAGGATGTCGCGGAACAGCTGCGCCGCACGGTCGCGGCCCACGTACACGCCCAGGGCCGAGATCTCCACGGTGCAGTCCTCGGTGAACAGGTCGATGATTTCCGACCACAGCGCCTTGTCGAGGTAGTAGCCGTACATGCGGGTGAGGCGCTCGATGGCTTCGGTGTCTTCGGCGCGGGCGATGCGTCGCTCCAGCAGGTCGATGCGGCGCTGGAGGGCTTCGAGGGCTTGGTTCGTCGGAGGTGTCATGAGGTGTGTTCGTCCATTCAATCCAGCCGCACGCCCGTCTGGCGGATGATGCGGCCCCAGGCCTGGTAGTCGTCGCTGACGATGCGGCGGAATTCCTCGACGCTGGTGCCCGTCAGCTCCAGGCCCAACGGCTCGAACTGGGCCTTGATCTCCGGCGCGCGGATCGCCGCCACCAGCGCCGCATTGAGCTTGGCCAGCACATCGGGCGGCAGGCCCGCGGGCCCGAAGAAGCCCATCCAGCCGGCCACGTCCAGCGCCGGAAAGCCCTGCTCGCGGCCCGTCTGCACGTCCGGCAGTTCGCGGATGCGTGTCGGCCCGGTCACCGCCAGCACCTTGAGCCGGCCGCTGCGCAGGTGCGGTAGCGAGGTCGTCGGCGAGTCGAACTGCACCTGGATGAAGCCGCCCAGCAGATCGCGCATGGCGTCGGCCGACCCCTTGTAGGGCACATGGTTGAGCCGCGCGCCGTACTGCTGGTTGAGCATCTCGATGTAGAGATGGCCGTTGGTGCCCGGCCCCGGCGAGCCGGCCGGCAGGGGCTGGGCCGCGTCGCGGCTGAGCTGGATCAGCGACTTGAGGTCGTTCGCCGGCACCGAGGGATGGGCCACCAGCACGCCGCCGTTGCGGTAGATCTGCGTGATGGGCGTGAAGTCCTTGAACGGGTCGTAGGGCGGCTTGGAGAACATGTGCGGCACCTGCGTGTGCGTCGTGTTCAGGCCCAGGAAGAGCGTGTGGCCGTCCGCTGGCGCCCGCGCCACGGCCAGTGCGGCGGGCACGCTCGCGCCACCCGGCTTGCTTTCCACGATGACGGGCACGTTGTCCAGATGGGCACTCAGGTGGGCGCCGAGCGCGCGGCCCAGGATGTCGGCCGGCCCGCCGGGCGGCGCCGGAATCACGATGCGGATCGGGCGGCCCGCGATGGGGAAGCCCTGCGCGAAGGCCCAGCGGGGCGAGCAGGCGGCGAGCGCGAGGCCGCTCGCGAGGAAGGCGCGCCGGTGCGGCGCCGCAGCAGTGGGGTCAGGCATGCACGATGTCTCCGTGTTCTTTTCTTGGTGCGCGGATCGTAGGCAGCCCCCGCCGCGCCCGCCATCGACAAATCGGCGCGGGCGTCAACCGCTGGTTAACATCTTCCGATGACGTTGCCGATCTCGCTGGCGCGACGACTTCGCTTCCATCAACTCGAACTGGTCGTGGCGCTCGTGCAGTCGCGCAACCTCGGCGTGGCCGCGCAGCAGCTCCACGTGACGCGCGCGGCGCTGAGCAAGTCGCTGCGTGAGCTGGAGTCGGCGATCGGTTCGCAGCTGTTCGACCGTTCGCCGGCCGGCATGGCGCCAACTGCGGCCGGCCTGAAGATGGCGCGCCACGCCCGGCTGCTGCTGGGGGAGCTGGATTCGCTGCGGCGCGACATGGCCGATACCTCGCCCGCGCAAACGCCCCTGCTGCGCCTGGGCATGCCGCCCTTCCTGGCCGCCCACGTGGCGCCCGAGATGCTCGCGCGACTGCGTTCCGCGCTGCCGGGCACGCTCATCCAGGTGCACGAGGGCCGCCTCCATGCGCTGATCGAGCTGCTGCTGCGCGGCGACATCGACGCCGTGCTCGCGCTCTATGCGCCGCAGGCCGTGGCGGGCCTGGACCTGGGCATGCTGTCCATGCAGGCCTGCGGCGAGGTGCAGATGGTGGTGGTCGCCGCACGCGGCCTTCGGCTGCCGGGGCGCACCGCGCACGACTGGCAGTCGTTGAGCGGCCAGCCGTGGATCCTGCCGCACACGGGCACGCACCTGCGCACCTCGGTCGATCAGATGTTCAAGGCGGGCGGACAGGCGGCCCCGGTGCCCGCCATCGAATCGACCTCGCTCGAGGCGAACGTCCAGTTCGCCGCGGCGGGGCTGGGCCTGGCCGTCGTGCCCGCGCTGGCCGCCGCGGCGGAGATCGCGGCCGGCCGGCTGCGGATCGTTCGCACGCGCCAGCCCTTGCCCGCCACGCAGGTCATGCTCATGGTGCGCAAGGTGGCCACGCTGTACGTGGACGTGCTCGACCGGCTGGCCGAAGCCGTCCGCCCGCCGCGCTGACCACCTTCGCCCTCGCGCGACGGCGCGACGCCAGCGAGGCTAGTCCTTGCGGACGGCGCGCAGCTCGGGCAGGTCCATCAGCAGGCCGACCTGGGCGGCCTCGGCCGCGATGCCCGCCGCCGCCGCATGCAGGGCGGGCAGGTGCCGCTCGACCATCTGCTCGGCCGTCGCGGCCTTGCGGTTCCAGTTGACGTTGAGCACGCCCAGCACCCGTCCCTCGGCGACGATGGGCAGGGCCAGGGCCTGCAGGCCGTCGTCGCGCGCCGGCAGGGCATGGCCGCCACCCCGGTACAGCGGGTGCCGCAGCGCCCACCCGCGCTGCCAGGACAGGCGCAGGTGCTGCACCAGGTCGTTCAACGCCGCCACTTTCGCGTTGTGCGGGTCGACGCTGGCGCGGGCATGGCGGATCAGCGCCTGCTGCTGCGCCGCAGGCAGCGCGCACAGAAAGGCGATGCCCGAGGCCGAACCCAGCAGGTTCACGCGCACGCGCCCACGCCGGCGCCGCACATAGAAAGGACTCTGGCGCAGGTTGGACTCGAGCACCGTCATGAAGTCGTCGTCGTCGCGGTGCACGAGCAGGTCCGACGGCCACTCGATCTGCTGGCACAGCCGGTCCAGCCAGGGCGCCGCCACGTCGGCCAGCCGGTCCATCGGCCGGATGCTGGCCCCCAGCGCGTGCAACTGCACGCTGTTGCGGTAGCGCTGGTCGGCCATGCTGCGGCTGACGGCGTTGACGCCCATCAGCGTCTTGAGCATGCGCAGCAGCGTCGGCCCCGACAGGCCGGTGGCCCGCTGCAGTTCGACCAGCGTGGCGCCCTCGGGAAAGCGCTGGATGGCGCGCAGCACCTCGAAGGCGCGCTCCACCGCGCGGATGGTCTTGATGCTGTCCATGAATTACACCCAGTGTAATGACGGCGCTTTTCGCTAGGGCGCCGTTCCGGCCGCCGTTAACTTCGCTGGCCAGGAGACAAGAAAGACACCGATGACCCATTCCACCGCCGCGTTCCGCCGGCGCGCCTGGCTGCTGCGCCTCGCCGGCCTGGCCCTGCTGCCCACCGGCTTCGCTCCCGCAACGGCCCAGGAGCCGCCCGCGGGGCCCGCGCCCCGCCTGAAGCTGGCCACGATCACCACCGGCTTCGCGACCGGCGGCTCGGCGGACCTGACGGCCCGGCTGCTCGCCGACCATCTGCGGGGCCGCCATGCCGAGACCGTGATCGTCGACAACCGCGTGGGCGCGAGCGGCCGGCTCGCGGTCGAGCACGTGAAGGCCGCGCCGCCGGACGGCAGCAGCCTGCTCGTGAGCCCCAGCGGCATGATGGTGCTATTCCCCCACATCTACCGCAACCTGCGCTACGACCCGCTCAAGGACTTCACGCCGGTCACGCCGCTGGCGCGCTTTCCTTTCGTGCTGGCCATCAGCGAACGGGTGCCGGCCGACGTCCGGACCCTGGCGCAGTTCGTCGCCTGGTGCAAGGCGAACCCGAAGGAGGCCTCCTTCGGTTCCCCGGGTGCCGGCACCAGCGCGCACTTCTCCGGCATCCTGCTCGGCCGGCTGGCCGGCATGGAATTCACCCACGCCGCCTACCGCGGCATGGCGCCGCTGGTGCAGGACCTGATGGGCGGCCAGATCGCCGCGGGCGTGCTGACCCCGGCCGACGCATTGCCGCTGATGCCCTCGGGCCGGCTGCGCCTGATCGCCACCACCGGCACGCAGCGCTTCCGCTTCCTGCCGGCCGTGCCGACCTATGCCGAATCGGGCTTCCCCGACATCGTCATCGAGGAGTCGTACTCGCTGTATGCGCCGGCCGGCGTCCCGGCTGAGATGGTGGCGGCGCTGGCGCAGTCCACCCACCAGATGCTGGCGCTGCCGCAGACGCAGGCGCGCTTCGCGCAGATGGGGCTGGAGGTGGCGCCGCAAAGCCCCGCGCGCTTCCGCGCCGACCTGCAGGCCCTGCATGCCCGCTGGGGCGAGATCGTTCGCACCTCCGGCTTCACGCCCACCGACTGAGCCAGCCGCCCCTTTCGCCCCGCCCTGCCGCCCGGCAGCGACGCCCGCATGCGCCGCTGCCGGGCCGCGGCATGGGCAGTCAGGCCCCTCTTTCCTTTTCCATCGATCGATTCCTCCCATGAGCACCCAAAACGTTTCCTCCCCCACCGTCGACGGCATCCCCGTCATCGCCGAAGCCGACGTGGTCGTGATCGGCGCCGGCCCCGGCGGCTTTGCCGCGGCACTGCGCGCCCGCCGCGAAGGCTGCAGCGTGGTCATCGTCGAGAAGTTCGACATGCCCGGCGGCGTCCACACCAGCGGGTTGCAAGGCGCCGCCAACACCGGCGTGGGCGGCATCCACACCGAACTGATGGCGCGCTTCGACCGCGAGGGCTGCCTCTACACCGCCGACGAGAAAAGCCTGCCCGACTGGGCCGGCAACCCGCTCGCCCACTACGACTACTACCTGCCGCCGGGCAGCGCCTTCCAGCGCACCTCCTTCAACCCCGACGGCGCGGGCAACGTCATGCTGCGCATGCTTGACGAAGCCGGCGTGCAGGCCATCTATGGCGCGGCCTTCGCCGACGTCGTGATGGCGGCCGAGGGCGACGGCCGGCGCATCACGCATGCCATCGTGGAAACGGTCGAAGGCCGGCGTGCCATCGCCGGGCGAATCTTCGTCGAAGGCACCGGCACGGCCGAGGTGGTCGCCCGGGCAGGCGCGCCCTTCGTGCGCGGCGGCGGCCGCCAGCCGGAGACGGTGGCCCACGACGGCCAGTCGCGCCCTGTGCCCGGCGGCCTGCTGTGGATCATGGGCGGCATCGACTTCGCCCGCACCGCCGCCTACCAGAAGGCCGAGGACGACCCGCGGCTGGAGCGGCTCATCGCACGCGCCCGCGAGGCCGGCGACATCCCGCCCGAGCTGTACCGGCCGCGGCTCGCCGACAAGGGCGTGTACGGCGACCACTACATCGGCCACCCGACGGTGGACATGAGCCCGATCCAGGGGCCAGGCACCTTCATCCTGTGGCAGAACGTCCCCTACGAATGGGCGCTGCACATGGACGACGACGCCGAGCATGCCTCGCGCGCCAAGCGCGAGCTGCGCCGGCTGATCGACGCCGAGGCGCAGTTCCTGCGCAAGTACGTGCCCGGCTTCGAGGACGCCTTCATTGCGCACGTGGGCCGCTACGTGGGCGTGCGCGACGGGCGCCATCCGCTGGGCGAGTACGTGTTCTCGATGGACGACGCGCGCGAGGAGCGCCGCTTCGCCGACGCGGTCACGCGGCCGATGACCAAGACCTTCTTCTGGGATGCGTACGCGAAGTACAGCTTCGAGGTGCCCTACCGCTGCTTCCTGCCGCGCGAGGTGAACAACCTGCTGCTCACCGGCGCCTCGCTGTCCTTCACCTTCGAGACCATCTTCATGGTGATGCGCAACTTTCCCTGGTGCACGCAGACGGGCGAGATCGCCGGCCTGGCGGCGGCGCGCTGCATCCGCGAAGGCGTGGGCCCGAAGCAGCTGGCGTGGACCGAGCCGCTGTTCTGAACCCGTCCGCCCGACCCCTGTAGACCGAGAACGAAGGAGACGCACCCATGCCCACACGAAGACAGATCCTGCATGCCGCCACGGCCGCCACCGCCACCGCCGCCTTGGGCGCGCCATGCCTGGGGCTGGCGGCAACGCAGCTGCCGGACACCATCCGCATCATCGTGGTGGTGCCACCGGGTGCGAGCATGGACAACGTGGCCCGACTGGTCGCCGAGCGGCTCAAGCCCGTGCTCAAGCGCCAGGTGCTGGTCGACTACAAGCCCGGCGCGACCGGGCTGGTCGCCAGCCAGTACCTCAAGACCACCGAGCCCGACGGCGGCACCGTGATGTTCGCGCCGATCGCGGTGGCGGCCTTCTTCCCCTTCCTCTACACCCGGCTGCCCTACGACCCCGACACCGACCTGGTGCCGGTGTGCGACGGCGTGCACATCCCGCACGCGCTGGCCGTGCCGACGGCCGGGCCGCGCACGCTCGCCGCCTTCCTCGACCAGGCGCGCGCCGATCGCCTGCGCGCCAGCGTCGGCACCTCGAGCATGGGCAGCGTGGGCGCGCTGCTGATGCTGCGGCTGAGCCAGCTCGCCAAGGTGGACCTGCAGCTCGTCGCCTACAAGGGCGGCCAGCCCCTGCTCACCGACCTGATGGGCAACCAGGTGCCGGCGGGCGTTTCGGTGATCTCCGACTACCTGGCGCAGCACCAGGCCGGACGGGTGCGCATCCTGGCGGCCGGCAGCCGCGAGCGCACGGCCCTCGCGCCGGACATTCCCACGCTGGCGGAGTCCGGCTTCCCCGACCTGTACGGCGCCTCGTCCATCGGCTTCTTCGTGCGTGGCGGCACGCCGGACCCGCTGGTGCAGGCGATGTCGAGCGCGATCAACGCCGTGCTGGCCACGCCGGACGCGCGGGAACGGCTGCTGGCCATGGGCGCGGAACCCAAGGGCGGGTCCGCTGAGGCCTTCCGCCAGCTCGCCCGCACCGAACGGGCGCGCTGGGAGCCGGTGGCCAAGGCCGCCAACATCCGCATCGACTAGGCCCCGGCCGGGCACCGGCCGGCCGCCCCGCTCGTGCAGATGGGCCGGCACCGCAGCGATCGGAACCGTTGATTCGATCCGTGCAATGGATTGTTGAGCACCGCGGCATATACGGCGCAGGCTGCAGCCCGTATCTTCACCGCGCGCCTGCGCCGCGACGCGGGCGCCTCACGCTCCATCCCTTCCATCGATTCATCCCATGCACCTGCCCTACGCCTGCTCCTGCTGTTCCCCTGCCCCCGGCCTCACGCGCCGCCGCCTCCTGCTGGGTGCCGCCGGTGCCGGCGCCGGTGCGCTGCTGGCCGGTTGCGCCGCCACCGGCGGCGGCGTGGCACCGGCCGGCAACAGCTATGTGCTGCGCGGCGGCCACGTGATCAGCATGGACCCGGCCGTCGGCGACATCGCCGGCGCCGACGTGCTGGTGCAGGGCGGCCGGATCGCCGCCATCGGCACCGGCCTGGCCGTGGGCGATGCGCAGGTCGTCGATGCCCGCGGCATGATCGTCATGCCGGGCTTCGTCGAGACCCACTGGCACATGTGGAACTCGCTGCTCAAGAACATGCTGCGCCCCGGCGTCGAGTACTTCGGCCTGAAGGCCGGGCTGATCGAGCATCACCGCCCGCTCGACTACTACCGCGCCAATCGGCTGGCCATCGTCGAGGCCATCAACGCCGGCTTCACCACGGTCAACAACTTCGCGCACAACACCCGCACGCCCGCGCACGTGGACGCGGAACTGCAGGCGCTGGCCGAAATCGGCATCCGCGCCCGCTACTCCTACGGCTACATCGATCCCATGCCCGCGGAACAGACCATGCCGCTGGCCGACCTGCGCCGCGTCAAGGCCCAGTGGTTCGGCAGCGGCTCGCCTTTCGGCGACCGCGTGGACCTGGGGGTGGCACTGCGCGGCGACCAGGGCTCGACCCGCGAGGTCTTCCGGCAGGAACTGCAGGTGGCCCGCGAACTGGGCCTGCCCAAGGTGATGCACATCGGCCAGTCGCGGCGCTTCCGCGTCAATGTGGCCGAGCTGGTGCGCCTGGGCTTCATCGACCCGCAGACGCTGCTGGTGCACGGCATGGCCGCGACGCCCGAGGACCGGGCCGCCATGGCCTCGCTGGGCCTGTCGCTGTCGGTGTCGCCGCAGTCCGAGCTGCGCCTGGCCGGCGACGGCGACTACCGCGAGCAACTGCTGCAGATGCTGGCCGCGAAGATCAACGTGTGCTTCTCCATCGACGCGACCTCGCTGGGCACCGTCTCGCCCTTCGACGCCATGAACACGACCTGGAGCCTGGGCATCCCCTGGACGCAGACGCCCTCGGAGAAGCTGCCGCGCGTGGACTTCGACCAGTGCCTGCAGATGGCGACCATCAACGGCGCCAGGGCGCTGGGCCTGCAGGACCGCATCGGCTCGCTCGCGCCGGGCAAGCAGGCCGACATCGTGCTCGTGCGCACCACCGACCTCAACATGAGCCCGCTGGGCGAGCCGCGCAGCGCCGTGGTCCGATCGGCCACGCCGGCCAACGTGGACACCGTCATCGTCGGCGGCCGTTTCCTCAAGCGCGGCGGACGGCTGATCGGCGTGGACCCGGCGCAGGTGATGGCCGATGCCGAGGAGTCGCTGCGCGCCATCCGCCAGCGGGCCGGCGGCGCCTGGGCGCCCAAGGCCTGAAGGCCGCCACCTCACTGGCGCGAAGCCGGGCCCTCACGCAGATGCCGCAGCGATCCTTTCCTGCAGCACCTCCACGAAGGCCCGCACTTTCGCTGGCCGGAAGCGGGCCGCCGGGAACACGGCATGGATGCCGCCCGACGGCAAGGTCCACTCAGGAAGCACTGGCACGAGATGGCCCGCCGCGAGGTCGTCGGCCACCACATAGTCGGGCAGCACCGACAGCCCCGCGCCCTGGCGCACCGCCTCGCGCACGGCCAGCGTGGCGTCCAGCGAAATGACCGAGTTCGCCGCCACGATGCGCCGCTGAGCGTCGCCGCGCGAGAAGGTCCAGCGGGCGGGCTCGCGCAGCGCCGCATTGGCCACGAAGGGCAGCATGCCCAGGTCCTCGGGATGGGCCAGCGTGGCGAGGCGTGACTGCCACGACGGCGCGGCCACCAGCAGTTGGCGGAAGGTGCCGATCTGCCGGGACTGCACGCTGGGCTCCGTCAGCCAGCCGACGCGGATCGCCAGTTCCACGTCTCCGGCCATCACGTCGACCCATTGGTCGCTGAGCATGGCGTCCACCTTGCATCGCGGATAGCGCCGCGTGAAGGCGGCAATCGCGGGCACCACGGCCGCGATGCCGTAGTCGAGCGTGGCGGTGAGCCGCAGCGTGCCGGAAGGCATCGCCGCGGCCTCGTTCAGTTCGTCGAAGGCATCGTGCGCCTGCGCCAGGATCAGTGCGCAGCGCTCGTAGAAGGCCTGGCCCGCGGCAGTGGCCGCCACCCGGCGCGTGGTGCGCGTGAGCAGTGCGGTGTGGAATTCCCGCTCCAGCCGCGCCACCTGCTGGCTCACCACCGCCTTGGTGATGCCCAGCCGCTCGGCGGCCGCGGTGAAGCTGCCGGTCTCGACCACGGCGGCGAAATAGGCCAGCCGCTTGAGGTTGCCGAGGTGCCCGCTGTCGGCCTCGTTCGGATTGTTTGCTTTTGCCATACGCATCATCTGCCTGTGCGGGATTTATCACTGCATTCTGGCCGCCTACGATCACGCCCTCATCTTCCGGAGCCCTGCCATGACGCCCACCGTGCACTACATCTTCGACCCGCTGTGCGGCTGGTGCTACGGCGCCGGCCCCGCGCTCGCGGCCCTCGCCGCCACCCCCGAAGTCACGGTGCGCCTGCAGCCCAGCGGCCTGTTCTCCGAAGCCGGTGCCCGTCCGATGGACGACGACTTCGCGGGCTATGCCTGGAGCAACGACCAGCGCATCGAGCGGCTGACGGGCCAGCCCTTTTCCGAGCGCTACCGCGACCAGGTGCTCGCCGACCGCCACCAGCGCTTCGACAGTGGCCCGGCCACGCTGGCGCTGACGGCCGTGGCACTCACGGCACCGCAGCGCGAAGCCGATGCGCTCAAGGCCATCCAGCAGGCCCGCTACGTGGAAGGCCGCGACATCACCGACACCGACACGCTGGCCACGTTGCTCGAATCCCTCGGGCTCGAAGACGCGGCGGCGCGCCTGCGCCAGCCCGACCTGGCCCTGCTCAGCGCCAACCAGCAACGCGTGGCCCAGGCGCAGGCGATGCTGCGGCAGGCCGGTGCCGGCGGCGTGCCGACCTTCGTCCTGGAACGCGACGGCCAGCGCCAAGTGCTGCATTCGGGCGCGGCGTTTTCCGACCCCCAGGCCTTCGTCGCGCAGCTGACGGCCGGCCGCTGAATCCCCTCCGCATCCCGCTTCGCACAAAGACCCTCATGACCACCCGCAGACACTTCATCCAGACCGCCGCAGCCGCCGGCGCCGCCGCAGCATTGGCCGGCTGCGCCGCCACCTCGCCCACCCCGGCACCGCTGCAATGGAAGCACTTCCCGACGGGCGAAGCCGGCTTCTTCCGTGCCCCGGTGCTGCTCTCCGGCAGCCGCGACGCCATCCTGATCGACGGCGGCTTCTCGCTGCCCGACGGCCGCGCGGTGGCGGAGGCGATCAAGGCCTCCGGCAAGCGGCTGACCACCATCTACATCAGCCAGAGCGATCCCGACTACTACTTCAGCCTGGGCCCGATCAAGGCGGCCTTCCCCGAGGCCCGCGTGATCGCCGCCTCCGACACGCTGGCCGCGATTCGCGCCACCGCGCAGAAGAAGATCGACACCTGGGCGCCGATGCTCAAGGAGAACGGCCCGCAGAAGCTGGCCGACATCGTGTTCCCCGAGGCCTTCGACGGTCCGTCGCTGAGCCTGGAAGGCCACACGATCGAGATCGTGAAGGCCACCGACCTGGGCGCACGGCGCTATCTGTGGGTGCCGTCGCTCGACGCCGCCTTCGGCGGGGTGCTCGTCTTCTCCGGCCTGCATGTCTGGACCGCCGACACACCGACGGCTGCATCGCGTGCCGCGTGGGTGAAGAACCTCGAGGCGCTCGCGGCGCGCCGCCCGGCCGTGGTGGTGCCGGGCCACCTGTCCGCCACCGGCACGCTGGATGTCTCCGCCGTGAACTACACGCGCGACTACCTGCTGGCCTTCGAGCAGGAGGCCGCACGCGCGCCGAACGCCGATGCCCTGATCGCCGCCATGACCCGGCGCTATCCGCAGGCCGGCCTGCCGGCTGCGCTGCAGATCGGCGCCAAGGTGGCCAAGGGCGAGATGAAGTGGGGCTGAGGACCTGGCACTCGGCCGGTTGCCCCAGGACGGATCGGCCCGGCCGTTCGCGCTGAGCCTGTCGAAGCGCCGCTGGCCCATCCGGCAAAGGCGCCCGGGTGGGTAGCCGAGGCACGCAGCCGCGCCAACGCTCAGACGCTGTCGGCCATCAGCAGCGGATGGGCAGACTCGGCGCGCTGCCCTGCCTGCGGCACATCGGACGGCGCGAACCAGCGTGTCAGGTGATCCAGCAAGGTCCTCAGCGACGCGCTCATCGTGCGACGCGATGCATAGACCGCGTGGATGCCCAGGGCGCGGGGTGGGCAGTCGGGAAGCAGCGCCACCAGCCGCCCCATCGCCAGCCAGGGGCTGGCGGCATGCAGCGGCTGCAGCGCGATGCCGGCACCATCCAGCGCGGCCTGCAGCAGCACGCCCGGGTCGTTGGCGCGCAGGTTGCCGGCCACGCGCACGCCCACCATCCGGTCCCCCTGCATGAAGTCCCACTGGTCCGCGCCGAAGTGCGTGTAGATCAGGCAGTTGTGGCTGGTGAGCGACTCCACGCTGCCCGGCCAGCCGTGCCTGCGCAGATAGCCCGCTGACGCGACGAGCACCGACTCGCACGCGCCGAGACGGCGCGCGATCAGCTGCGGCTGCAGGCGGTCGGTGATGCGGATGGCCAGGTCGATGCGCTCCCGCACGAGGTCCACGGTCTCGTTGCTCACATGGACTTCGACGCTGGTGCGCGGAAAGCGCGCCATGTAGTCGGCCAGCGCGGAGGCCAGCAGGTGCTGCCCCAGCGACTGCGAACACGCCACGCGCAGCAGGCCGTGAGGCTCGCTCAGGTCGGCGTCGGCGACCGCGGGCACGGCCTGCGCCGCGGCCAGCAGTTGCTCGCAGCGCGTCAGCGTCTGGGCACCGGCGGCGGTCAACCCGACGCTGCGGGTGGTGCGGTGCAGAAGCCGTGCACCGGCCCATTGCTCCATCTCGGCCAGGTACCGGCTGACCATCGGCCGGGACATGCCCAGCGCGTCTGCGGCGGCCGCCATGGTGCCGCGCTCGTGAATGGCCACGAACACCTGCGCGGCCACGATTCGATCCATCGATGTTCTACCCCGTCGGCTCTTGATCTCGGCGCCGCACCGACGCGCAAGTGCGCCGACCGAGCCGCACTCCCATGAGCAAGATCTGCGCCGCGAAGACCCCTGCGGACGGCGCGCAGGAAAGGCCCCGGCCGCTCAAGGCACCAGCACGAGCTTGCCCTGCACCGCGCCCGCGTCGAGCAGCGCATGCACCTCGCGCGCCTGCGCCAACGCGTAGGTCGTCGTGGGCGAGGCCTTGACCGCACCGTCGCGCATCAGGCCGATGGCGGTCTCCATCAGCGCGCGCCGCTGCGTGCGGTCGGCATCGAAGGTGTGGATGGAGAAGGTGCGCACCGCCAGGCTGCGGCTGAGCAGCGAACGCAGCGTGGCGAACACGTCCTCGGCCGGTGGGCCGCCCGCGATGTTGTACGAGATGGCGGTGCCCATGGGTGCCAGCGCGCGGATGCAGGCAATGAGCAGCCGGTCGCCCACATGGTCGAAGGCCAGGTCCACGCCGCGGCCGCCGGTGGCGGCCATCACCCGCTCGGGCAGGCCGGCCGGCTCGCCATCCACCAGCGTGGTCACGCCATGCGCCAGCGCATGGGCCTGCTTGGCCGGCGTGGAGGCCGTGCCGATCACCGTCATGCCGTGGTGCGCCGCCAGTTGCGTGAGCGCAGTCGCCACGCCGCCCGCCGCGCCGGGCACGAGGATCGAGCGCACGGGCACGCCGCCCTGCGTGCCCAGCAGCATGGCCTGCGCGAGCTGCACGTTGCCCAGGCTCACGGCCTCGGTGTCCGAGATCGCATCGGGCAGCACGAAGGGCGCATCGGCCGGCACGGCGATGAACTCGGCATAGCAGCCGCCGCGCTGCGGCAGCTCGCGGGCACTGACGAACACGCGCTGGCCGATGCGATCGGCCGGCACGCCCTCGCCCACCGCCTCGATGACCCCGGCCATCTCGTTGCCGGGAATGGCTGGCATGGGCGGCATCCACTTGTAGATGCCCTTGCGGATGAGCACGTCCGGCCCGCCCGCGCCGATGGCGCGTGCCCGCACCAGCACCTGGCCCGGCCCGCAGGCAGGCACGGGCAGTTGCACCTGCTCCAGCACCTCGGGGCCGCCGGGCACCCGCAGCTGGATCGCCTTCATCGTCGTCGCCATCATGCGTGTCGCTCCTGCCGCGCGGCGCCGCTCAACGCTGGCCGTCGTGGACCGAGACCTGCTCCTTGGTCAGGCCGCCCAGCCGCGAATGCACCCGGCCGCCGGTGCCCATGACCAGGGCGAAGAGGATCTCGTCCGGCCGCGGCGCGTCCTGGATGCCGATCTCCATGCTGTTGAAGTGGCTGCGCACGTAGGCGGCATGGATGTAGTGCAGCGGCACCATCAGGCGGTAGCCGGTGGCGGCTACGGCCTTGGCGGCCGGCACGATGGCCTTGGGCTCGCCCAGCACCGCGCGCATGGCCCAGCCGCCCGCCTCGTGCCACACGGCACCGTGCTCCATCTCGCCGTTCACGCCCACGATGGCGGCCTTGCTGTAGACCTCCACCCGGTCGCGGCCCAGCGTCTCCACCAGCTCCGTCGCGAGCGAGGTGCCCAGCGTGCGCAGCTCGGCCATGAAGGGCATCAGGTCGGGCTCGTAACGCCCGGCGTACGGGTTGCGGATGACGGCGCAGGCGGCGGCCAGCTTGAGCGGCCGGTCGGCCACCGGGCCGCCCTCGTGGTAGATGGTCTCGACGGTCAGGCTGCGTTTGCGGATCTGGATCAGGGACATGGAGCACCTCGCTCGTTCATTGTTTGGGAATCTGGGCCTCGTTGACCACCACGGTCCACTTCTTCAATTCGCTCTGGACCATGGCCGTCATTTCTTCGGGCGTGCTGCCGCGCGCCTCGCCGCCGATGTCTTCGAGGCGGGCGCGCACCTGCGGCTGCTGCAATGCCTTCTGCACCGCGGCGTTGAGCTGGTCGACGACGGCACGGGGCGTGCCCGCCGGCGCCATCAGGCCGGCCCAGGACGTGACCTCGTAGCCGGCCACGCCCTGCTCGGCGACCGTGGGCAGTTCGGGCATCTGGCCCCAGCGGCGCGGACCGGTGGTGGCGATCGCGCGCATCTTGCCAGCCTTGATGTTGCCCATCACGGCCGTGGGCGGCGCGATGATGAAGGGCACCTCGCCCGACAGCAGCGCCGTGACCGAGGCCGCGTCACCGCGGTAGGGCACGTGCAGCATGCGCGCGCCCGACATCTTCACCAGCAGCTCGCCGGCCAGGTGGTGCGTGGAGCCGATGCCGGCCGTGCCGTACGACACCTGGGCACCGGGCGCGCGCGCCGCCTTGAGCAGGTCGGCCAGCGAGGCATAGGGTGCATCGGCCTTCACCACGAGCAGGAAGGGGAAGAAGGTGATGGTGGACACCGCCTCGAAGTCGGCGACCGTCTGGTAGCTGAGCTTGTTGTACAGCGCCCCCGCCACCGCATGGCCGCCGGTGGCCAGCAGCAGCGTGTAGCCGTCGGGCTTGGCACGCGCCACCGCCGCCGAGGCGATGGTGCCGCCGGCACCCGTCTGCGCCTCGACCACGAAGGGCTGGGCCAGGGTCTTGCCCATCTCGGTACCGACCACGCGGGCGATGGTGTCGGCATTGCCGCCGGCCGCGAAGCCCTGCAGCACGCGGATGGGCTTGTCGGGGTAGCCCTGCGCCAGGGCTGTGAAGGGGAAGCTGCAGGCCAGGCCGAGGCCTGCAGCGAGAGCATCTCTACGCCGCATGATGGTTGTCTCCGTCGGTTTTCTTGTGGTCGCTCAAGCCGCCGGAGCGGGCTCCGGGGCGGTGTGTCGCACGGCCCTGGCGGGCCGCGCCGGATGGCGGGGACGGGCGCAGCGCCGTGCGCGCGCCCGGTGCCGGTCAGGCCTGCTGGACGATGGGATTGCGCAGGGTGCCGATGCCCTCGATCTCCACCTCGCAGACGTCGCCCGCCTTCATGAACTGCGAGGGCTTCTTGCTCCAGCCCACGCCGGCCGGCGTGCCGGTGATGATCACGTCGCCGGGGCTCAGGGTGAAGATGGTCGAGGCGTAATTGATCAGCGTGGGGATGTCGAAGATCATGTGGCCCGTGTGGCTGGACTGCACGACCTTGCCGTTCAGGCGTGTCTCGAGCTTGAGCTCGCGGCCCGGCGCGATCTCGTCGGCGGTGACCATCCAGGGGCCGAAGCCGCCGGTGGATTCGAAGTTCTTGCCCGAGGCGATCTGCTTGGCATGGAACTGCCACTCGCGCACGCTGCCGTCGTTGTAGCAGGAGTAGCCGGCGATGTGCTCGTAGGCTTTGTCCTTGGGGATGTCGCGGCCGCCCTTGCCGATGATCACGGCCAGCTCGCCTTCCCAGTCCAGCGAATCCGACACCTTGGGGTTCACGATGGGCGCGTTGTGCGCGGTCTGCGAGCGCCACACGCGCAGGAAGATGGGCGGCATTTCCGACAGCTCGCGCTGCATGCCGGCGGCCAGCACTTCCTGGTGGTGGTCCATGTAGTTGCGCACGGCGCAGACGATCTTCTCGGGCCGCGGGATCACCGGCAGGTAGCTGAGGTCGGCCAGCTTGGCCACCACCGGCAGGCCTTCGACGTGCTGGGCCGCCTGCAGGTAGTCGCCCGAGGCGATGTAGTCGAGCAGGGTGGGCTGCTGCGGGCGGGCCTGGCCGAGATCGACGACGCCGTCGCCGACGACCGCGCCCCAGGTTTCGCGGCCTTGATGCACGAAGGACAGAAGTTTCATGAATGCTCCGATGGAAAGGTGATGGGTCGGGAAAGTGCGGGAAGTCGAAGGCGCCGCCGCCTCAGGCCATGGCCTGCGCCGGCGCCTTCGCCTGGAACTGCGCCTGCCACTGCGCCAGCGGCATGAAGGTGGGATCGGCGCGGCAGATGGCTTCGGTCTCGCGCATCAGCGTGTCGTCGTCCTTGCTCAAATCCAGCGGATCGCCGTGCGGCTGTGCCACGTAGAAGGGCGTGTCCACGTACACCTCGACGGTGTTGCCCTCGGGATCGAGCATGTAGATCGACAGCGCGTTGCCGTGGTTCAGGCCGCGCACCTCGGTGGCGCCGCGGGCCTGCGCCCGGGCCGTCACGTCGCGCAGGTGCTGGATGCTGGGCACCACGAAGGAGATCTGCATCACCGTGCTGAAGCGCGCCTCGGCGGGCCGGCCCGAGGCCAGCACGAGCTGGTGGTGCTGGTCGACGCTGGCGCTGGTGAAGACCAGCTCGTTCTTGAAGGTGCGGCCCACGCCCCGGTCGGTGATCGTGAGGTCGAAGGTCTCGGTGTAGAAGGCCACCATCTTCTCCAGGTCGGTCACGAAGATGCCGAAATGGGAGGGTGTGGGGCGCAGGACTTTGAGCATGGGTTTCTTGTCTCCGGTGTCGTTGTAGGGGGGCGCCTGCAGCGCGTTGCAAAGCCTCAGGTCGGTGCCTTGGGCGGGTCCTTCAGGATGTTCTCGACGTTGCGCAGCGTGCTGCGCATGTGCTCCTCGAGCAGCGCACAGGCCGTGTCCGCATCGCGGCGCAGGGCGGCGTCCATGATCCGGCGGTGTTCGTTGGTCTTGCGCTTGGACACCTTGCGAAAGCGCCCGCTGAAGCGCCGGTAGCGCTCGGCCTGGTCGAAGAGGCTCTCGCCCCAGCGGCGCTGCCGCTCCGAGGGGCAGGCCGCCAGCAGCGACAGGTGGAAGCCGCGGTGCAGGTCGGACCAGGTGTCGTCCAGGATCACCGGGCCGTCGGGCAGGCGCGCTTCGACGAGTTCCAGGCGATGGAAGGCCGCCACCACGTCGCTCTCCCACGCGTCGTCGCCGAGCGCGATCGAATCGCGCAGGGCCGGCAGGTCGAGGATCAGCCGCATGCGCGTGATGTCGGTCATGTCGTCCAGCGAGATCGGCGCCACACGGAAGCCGCGGCGCTCGTCGGCGCGGATCAGGCCCTCCTGGGCCAGGCGGGTCAGCGCCTCGCGCAGCGGGCTGCTGGAGAAACCGTAGGCCGACTGCAGTTCGTCGACCTTGAGCTTGACGCCTGCGGCGTAGGTCCCGCTGAGCACGTCGTGCCGCAACCGCGCAAAGGCCTGGTCGACCAGCGTCGGTTCGCGTTCGGTAGACTCAATTTTCTGCATGGACGAGATTTTATGCATAATTTTTTCTTTTGTGCATTTTTAAGAAGGACCGAACGATGACATCCGATTCCACGACCGCCGCAACGCCCGTGCGCCTGCTGGCCATCTCCGGCAGCCTGCGCGCCGCATCGCATTGCACCGCCGTGCTGCGGCACGTCGGCACGATGCTGCCGGCCGCCGTCACCCAGCAACTGACGACGCTGGGCCAGGTGCCGCTCTACGACGGCGACCTGGACGGTGCCACGCCGCCCGCCGCCGTCGCCGAGCTGAAAGACGCGATCGCGCAGGCCGACGGGCTGGTGATCTGCTCGCCGGAGTACAACTACGGCATCCCCGGCGTGCTGAAGAATGCGATCGACTGGGCCTCGCGGCCCGGCTTCGCCTCCCCGCTGAAGGGCAAGCCTGCGCTGATCATCACGGCATCGCCGGGCGCGCTGGGCGGGGTGCGCGCGCAGGCGCAGATCCGCGACGCACTGGCGGCAACGCTGGCGCGGCCGCTCTCGCGGCCCCACGTCGCCATTCCCCTGATCGCCACCCGCTTCCAGGACGGCCGGCTGGTCGACACCACGACGCTCGAGATGCTGCAGGCCGCGATCGGCGATCTGCTGGCCGAGATCCGGCTGCTGGCCGCGGCGCGTGGCTGAGGCGCGCTCAGGCCTCCAGCGTCGGCCAGGCGGGCAGCCATTGCGAGACATGCAGGGCAAAGCCCTCCGCGGCCGGCGACAGCGTGCGCGCAGCCGGCCGGTACAGGCAGACCGTGCGCACGGTCTCGGGCCCCACCACGCGGCGCATCACCAGCCCGAGGGGCCGGGCCATGACCGCCACGTAGGCGGGCGCCAGCGTCGCGGCCAGCCCCTGGGCGGCGATGCCCAGGGCGGTGGAAATGTTGTCCACGATGTCGACCGGCTCGACCCGTGCGTGTTCGGGCGCGTTCAGGTGCATCTGCGACACGCTGCGCTCGTGGTCGCGCCCGGCGGCCACCAGGGCATGCCCACGCAGGTCGGTCCAGCGAAGCTGCTTGCGCCGCGCCAGGGGATGTGTCGGCGCACACCAGAGCACCCAGCGGCTGTCGAACAGCGATTCGCGCGCGACGCCCTCGCCGACGGGCCGGTCCGGCCCCACGGCCAGGTCGACGTCGCCGCCCAGCACGGCGTCCACCAACTGGTCGACCGGCAGGTCCTTGACCCGGACGACCACGCGCGGCCGCAGGGCCTGGAAGGCACGGACGGCCGCCGGAATCGCCGTGGCCGCCAGCACCTGGGGGGCGCCGATCCGCACGATGCCCGCGGCGCGATTGCGGACGTCCGACGCCGCGCTGTCGGCCGCCTGCACATGGCGCAGCACCGTTTCGGCCGGGCCGAGGAAGTGATGCCCCGCGCTCGACAGCGCGACGCGCCGCGTGGTGCGCTCGAACAGACGGAACTCGAGGATCGCCTCCAGCTCGGCCACCAGCTGGCTGACCGCCTGCGCCGTCATGCCCATGCGCTGCGCGGCACCGGCAAAGCTGCGCTGCTCGGCCACGGCGACGAAGGCCTCGAGCTGGCGGAGCGTGTAGCGGATCAGGGGCATGGCCGGATTATCAAGCGCTGCTTGATCATTGCCCCGAAACGATTGCTTGTGGGTGGGCGCGGTGGCGCGGAGACTTGGGCACCATCGAGACGATTGCCGGCCTGCCCTCGCACGGCATCCCAGGAGACATCCGCATGACCGACTCCCCAGGCCGCCGCCACAGCGCGCTGGCCCACGAGCTCATCGAGGCCGAGCGCAGCCGCCAGCCTGTCGAGCATTTCAGCAAGCGCCTGCCCGGCATGACCATCGCCGACAGCTACGCCATCCAGCGCGAATGGACGGCGCTGAAGCTGGCCGCCGGCGACACCATCGTCGGCCGCAAGATCGGCCTGACCTCGCGGGCCATGCAGATCGCCTCGCAGATCACCGAGCCCGACTACGGCGTGCTGCTGCAGAGCATGGTGATCGACAACGGCACCGAGGTGGAGGCCGCGCGCTTCCTGGTGCCGCGGCTCGAAGTCGAATTCGCCTTCATCCTCGCCAAGCCGCTGCGCGGGCCGAACGTGAACCTGTTCGACGTGCTCAACGCGACCGACTACGTGATCCCCGCGCTGGAGCTGATCGATGCCCGCATCGAGCAGTTCGACCGCGTGACCAAGGCGCCGCGCAAGGTGCTCGACACCATCGCCGACAACGCCGCCAGCGCCGGCATCGTGATGGGCGGCCGGCCCATGCGCCCCGACCAGGTGGACTGGCGCTGGGCCGGTGCGCTGCTTTTCAAGAACGGCGTGATCGAGGAATCGGGCCTGGGCGCCGCGGTGCTCAACCACCCGGGCAACGGCGTGGCCTGGCTGGCCAACAAGCTGGCTCCGCACGGCGAGGGGCTGGAGGCCGGCCAGATCGTGCTGGGCGGCTCCTTCACCCGGCCGGTGCACTGCGCCGCCGGCGACACCTTCCACGCGGACTACGGCCCGCTCGGCGCCATCTCTTTGAAATTCGTCTGATGATTTCCACCGTGAACACCTTCAAGGCCGCGCTGGCCGCACCCGGCGCGCAGATCGGCCTCTGGCTGGGCCTGGCCGAGCCCTACACCGCCGAGCTGTGCGCCACCGCCGGCTTCGACTGGCTGCTGGTGGACGGCGAACATGGCCCCAACGACCTGCGCTCCATGCTGGGCACGCTGCAGGCCGTGGCGCCCTACCCCGCCCACCCCGTGGTGCGCATTCCCCACGGCGACGCGGCCCTGGTCAAGCAGGTGCTGGAGATCGGTGCCACCACGCTGCTGGTGCCGATGGTGGAGGACGCCGAACAGGCCCGGGGCCTGGTGCAGGCCATGCGCTATCCGCCGCAGGGCATCCGCGGCGTGGGCAGCGGCCTGGCGCGCTCCTCGCGCTGGGGCGCCGATGCGCACTACCTGCAGACCGCCAACGACCGCATGTGCCTGCTGGTGCAGGTGGAGACGGCGTCCGCCCTGTCGCGCATCGACGAGATCGCGGCCGTCGAGGGCGTCGATGGCGTGTTCATCGGCCCTTCGGACCTGTCGGCCTCGATGGGCCTGCTGGGCCAGCCCGGCCACCCCGAGGTGCGGGCCGCCATCGAGCAGGCCTTCACCCGCATCCTGGCGGCCGGCAAGGCGCCGGGCATCCTGGCCGTGGACGAGAAGCTGGCGCACCACTACATCGGCCTGGGTGCGCGCTTCGTCGCCGTGGGCGTGGAAGCGACGCTGCTGGCCCAGGCCAGCCGGGCGCTCGCCCGCCGCTTCAAGGAAGCACCGGCGCCCGCCGCCGGCAACGCCTCGGGCTACTGAGCATGCAGGCCGCACTGGACGAACTGCGCCGCGCCTTCGCCGGCCGCCTGCTGGTGGACGAGGCGGACAAGGCGCCCTTCCTGACCGACTGGCGCCGCAAGTGGACCGGCCAGGCCGTCGCCGTCGCCCAGCCCGACACCGCCGCCGACGTGGCGGCCGTGGTGCGCTGGTGCGCCGGGCACCGCATCGCCGTGGTGCCGCAGGGCGGCAACACGGGCCTGTCGGGCGGCGCCACGCCCGACACGTCGGGGCGCACGCTGGTTCTGTCGCTCACGCGCCTGAACAAGGTGCGCGCCATCGACACCGTCAACAACACGCTGACGGTGGAAGCCGGCGTCACGCTCCAGCAGGTGCAGGACGCCGCGCGCGAAGCCGGCCGGCTGTTCCCGCTGAGCCTGGCCGCCGAAGGCACCTGCACCATCGGCGGCAACCTGGCCAGCAATGCCGGCGGCGTGCAGGTGCTGCGCTACGGCAATGCGCGCGAGCTGTGCCTGGGCCTCGAAGCCGTCACGGCACAGGGCGAGCTGTGGGACGGCCTGCGCGGCCTGCGCAAGGACAACACCGGCTACGACCTGCGCGACCTGTTCATCGGCAGCGAAGGCACGCTGGGCGTGATCACCGCGGCGGTGCTCAAGCTGCACCCGCTGCCCGCGGCGCAGGTGGCCGCCTTCGTCGCCGTGCCCGACCCGGCCGCCGCATTGCAGCTGCTGCAGCTGGCCCAGTCGCGCCTGGGCGCCGGCCTCACGGCCTTCGAGCTGATGAGCGACACCTGCATCGCGCTGGTGGAAAAGCATGTGGACAGCGCGCGGCTGCCGCTGGCCGAGCGCTCGCCTTGGTACGTGCTGATGGAAGTCAGCGACAACGTGGACGAGGCCCATGCCAGCGCCGCCATCGAAGGCCTGCTGGAAGCCGCGTTGGAGCAGGCGCTGGCCACCGACGCCGCGCTGTCCGCCACGCTGGCCCAGTTCCAGGCGCTGTGGGCGCTGCGCGAGGACATTTCCGAATCGCAGGGCGCCGAGGGCCGCACCATCAAGCACGACATCGCGCTGCCCATTTCCCGCATCGCCGACTTCATCGCCACCATGGGCGCGGAGATCGAGCACCAATGGCCGGGTGAACGGCTGGTCGTCTTCGGCCACCTGGGCGACGGCAACCTGCACTACAACCTCTCGCCCGCTGCCGACCGGCTGGGGGCGGAGCACCGGGCCGCCTTCGAGGCGCTGGAAAAGCCGATCAACCAGTGCGTGCATGACGCGGTCGTGGCCCATGGCGGCTCGATCTCGGCCGAGCACGGCCTGGGCGTGCTGCGCCGTGACGAATCGGCGCGCCACAAGTCGGTCGTGGAGCTGCGCTTGATGCAGGCCGTCAAGACCGCGCTCGACCCGCATGGCCTCATGAATCCCGGCAAGTTGCTGCCACCCAACCAGGAGCATTCCGAATGACCACTTCCCTGCTGGATGTGGCGGGCGTCAAGGTCTCGCCCGACCACTACATCGACGGCCGCCGCGTGCCCTCGGCCACCACCTTCGAGCTCTTCAGCCCCATCGACCAGAAGCCGCTAGGCCGCATCGCCGAAGGCCTGGAGGACCACACCGAAGCTGCCATCCAGGCCGCCCAGCGCGCTTTCCCGGCCTGGAGCGCCATGGGCGCCGCCGAGCGCCTGCCCTACCTGGAACGCTTCGCCGAAGAGATCGGCAAGCGCGCCGACGACTTCTGCCGGCTGGAGAGCACCGACGCCGGCGTGCTGCTCTCGCGCATGCGCCATGGCGTGGTGCCGCGCGCCATGCTCAACATCCGCTGGTTCGCCCAGCATGCGCTGGAGCTGCAGAACCGCCCCATCGACACCGAGCAGGCCCACCACATCGTGCGCCACGACCCGGCCGGTGTGGTGGTGATCATCACGCCGTGGAACGCGCCGCTGATGCTGTCCACCTGGAAGCTCGGCCCGGCCCTGGCCGCGGGCAACACCTGCGTGCTGAAGCCGCCGGAGTGGGCGCCGCTGACCTGCTCGCTGCTGGCCGACTGCGCCGACGCGGCCGGCCTGCCGCCGGGCGTGTTCAACGTGGTGCAGGGCACCGGTGCCAGCACCGGCGCACGGCTGGTGGGCGATGCGCGCATCGCGCGCGTCTCTTTCACCGGCAGCGTGCCCACGGCCAAGTCCATCGCGCAGGCCGCCGGCGCCAACCTGGTGCCCTGCAGCCTGGAGCTGGGCGGCAAGAGCCCCTTCATCGTGCTGGAAGATGCCGACCTGGACGGTGCCGCCGCCACCGGCGCGCTGATGTACCGCAACGCCGGCCAGGTCTGCCTGGCGGGCACGCGCTTCCTGGTGCACGAGAAGGTGGCCGAGCGCTTCATCGCTACCATGCGCAGCCACGTCGAGAAGCTCAACGTGGGCGACCCGCGCGACGAGGCCACCGAGGTCGGGCCCATCATCCATCCGCGCCAAGTGGCGCGCGTCGAAGGCTTCGTGCAGCGCGCCGTCGCGGCCGGTGCCGAACTGCTCTGGGGCGGCGAGCGCCATGGCTTCGGCGCCCAGTACTTCCAGCCCACCATGCTCACCCAGGTGGCGCAGGACAGCGAGATCGTGCAGAACGAGGTCTTCGGCCCCGTGCTCACGCTGCAGACCTTCGCCAGCGACGAAGAAGCGATTGCCTTGGCCAACGGCACCGACTACGGCCTGGGCGGCGTGTGCTACGGCGAGACCGAACACGCCACCGAGATCGCCAAGCAGGTGCGCACCGGCTTCATCTGGGTCAACAGCTTCGGCATCCGTGACCTGGCCGCGCCCTTCGGTGGCATCAAGCGCTCCGGCGTGGGCCGCGAGGGCGGCGACTGGAGCTTTGAATTCTTCTGCGACATCAAGGACGTCGTGGTTCCCAAAAAGCCGTTCAAGGCGAGCTTCAGCCACCGCTGAACGCCATCAGGAGACATTTCCATGGGACAGATTGTTGGATCGGCCATCGTGTCGCATCACCCCGGCCTGATGCAGTGCGAGGAATTCCGTCGCCTGCAGGGCGCGGGCGAGGACTCGGACCTCATCCCGGGCTATGCCCGGCTGCAGGCCCGCATCGAAGAAGCCCAACCCGACGTGGTGATGATCTTCGACAGCCACTGGTTCACCACCGGCTACCACCTGGTGGACGGCAGCGAGCGCTACACCGGCACCTACATCTCCGACGAGATGCCCTGGTACCTGCACGGCGTGCCCTACGACTACCGCGGCCATCCGAAGCTGGCCGTGGCCATCGAGGCGGTCTCGCGCGAACAGGGCGGCTACAACCGTGCGATCCGGCATCCGGACCTGGGTCGCCACTACGCCACGGTCAACCTCGTCAAGCAACTGCGGCTGGAGCTGAGCGGCACGCCGGTGGTCACGGTGAGCTCCTGCCAGAACTGCGAGTGGCCGCACTTCCTGAAGTCGGGCGAGGCCATCGGCGAGGCCATCCGCCGCAGCGACCTGCGCGTGGTGCTGCTGGCCTCGGGCGCGCTGAGCCACAAGTTCAACGGCATCGACTGGAAGCCGAACCATCCGCGCATCTTCCACGAGACCAACGTCTCCTCGCCCGAGAACATCGAGAGCGACAAGGGCGCCATCGCGCTGATGGCCGAAGGCCGGCACGACCTGATCCTGGAGCGCTGGGACGCCGAATACCGCCGCAAGCCCTGGGAGGCCTTCGGCGCGCACTACCTGCAGATGCTGGGCGCCATGGGCGGCGCCGACTGCCGCGCCAAGGGCGAGGCCCTGTCCGCCTACGAGAACGCCCGGGGCACCGGGAACATCCACGTCTGGTTCCCCGCCTGAGCGCCCACACAAGAATCGCCATGAACTTCGAATTCCCACTCCAGAGCCTGCCCGCCGTGATGCAGGGCCCCCGCGTCGAGCGACGCCGCGTGCTCATCGGCGGCAGCGCCTTCTGGGGCACGATGGTGGAAGACGGCGCCGACGCCGGCCGCCTGCGCCTGGACGACGGCCGCCTGCTGGACGCCGACGCGCAGAGCTACCTGCCGCCCGTGAACCCGAGCAAGATCATCGCGGTCCACATCTCCTACAGCTCGCGCAGCATGGAGACGCGCAACAAGCCCAAGCCGACCGAGACGCCCACCTACTTCACCAAGCCGCCGACCTCGCTCAACGGCCACAAGGGGCAGATCCTCAAGCCGGCGGACTGCAAGTACCTCAACTACGAGGGCGAGTACGCCGTGGTGATCGGCCGCACCTGCCGCAACGTCACGCCCGACGAAGCCTGGGACTGCATCGAAGGCTTTTGCCCCGCACTGGACATGGGCCTGCAGGACTTCCGCGACACCGACCAGGGCAGCATGCTGCGCGTCAAGGGCGCGGACACGCTGCTGCCCATCGGGCCCGGCATCGTGCGCGGCGTGGACCTGTTCGCACAGACGCTGCGAACCACGGTGGACGGCCTGGTGGTGCAGGAAGCGCACATCGGCGAAGAGACCATCTGGGGCCCGCACTACGTGATCGCCGACATCGCGCGCCACATCACGCTGGTGCCCGGCGACGTGATCCTGATGGGCACGCCCTGCCATTCGCGCAGCGTGAATCCGGGCAACGTCGTGGCCTGCGAGATCACCGGCATCGGCCGCGTGGAAGGCACGGTGGTGGGCATCGACGCGCCGCGCGCGGCGGCGCTGGGCGTGGGCCATGCGCCCACCGACAGCCCCGAGGTGCGCCGCGTGGCACTGGGCTTCGACGAGCGCGTGCCGGAGCACTTCAAGGCCAATCTGCGTACGGCCAAGGGCGAATGACCGACCCGACCTGAGCGGCTTCGACCCCAACCACCCGTCCTGCCAACACACCTTGCGAGGAGATCGCCCATGGCATCGTCGTTGTTCAACTTCCTGCGCTCCGCCGCCGATACGCCATCGTTGCCCGAGGGCGCGGCGCTCAGCCGGCGTCGCCTGCTGGCGGCCGGCTGCCTTTGCTGCGCGCTGCCGCTGGCTGGTGCCCAGACCCAGGGCCCGCTCCCAGCCGCGGCCCAGGCCCACCTGGACGCGGCCCGCCGCGCTGCCGGCACCGACCTGCTCGCCTACATGCGCCTGGGCGACGGCATCTCGCCCACGCCGAGCGCGCCGCCGGTGTCGCCCGATGCGCTCATGGCCCTGCCCGCGCCCGCGCCGGGCTGGGCCTTCGACAACCTGAGCTTCGTCGGCAACAAATGGGTCAGCGCCTGGGGCATCACCACGTCCGACGGCCTGGTCGTGATCGACGCCATGGACAACGACGACGAAGCCCGCACCCTGGTGGCTGCGGGCCTGCGCAAGCTGGGCCAGGACCCGGCCACGATCCGCGCCGTGCTGATCACCCACGGCCACGGCGACCACTACGGCGGCTTCGCCCATCTGAAGTCCCTTTCCGGCGCCCGGGCCGCCATGAGCGAGGCGGACTGGACGATGACGGAGACCAAGCTGGAGTTCGACCGACCCGACTGGGGCCGCCCGCCCCAACGCGACCTGGTGCTCAAGGAAGGCGAAACGCTGAGCTGGGGCGACACGAAGATCGACGTGCTGCTGACCCCGGGCCACACCATGGGCACGGTGTCGCTGCTGTTCGACGTGCGCGAAGGCACGCGCCGCCACCGCGCGCTGCTGTGGGGCGGCACCGCCTTCAACTTCCAGCGCAGCCCCGACCGCATGCAGCGGCTGCAGGCCTACATCGACCAGACGGACCGCGTGCGCCGCCTGGTGCAGGCCCAGGGCGTGGACGTGTTCATCTCCAACCACGACATCTTCGACGAGGCGGTGAACAAGCTGCAGGCCCGCCAACAGGGCGGCACGGGCCGCAACCCCTTCGTCATGGGCACCGAGAACGTGGTGCGCGCCTTGACCGTGATGAACGAGTGCGCACGGGCCACCCAGGTGGTGTGGAGCGCCTGAGCCGGGCGATCAGGCGAAGCCGTAGAGCCGCGCGGGGTTGTCGACCAGGATCGCCTGGCGCACCTGCGCGTCCGGCACCCAGTCGCAGAACTGGTCCACGAGGTCCGCATCGCCGGGCACCTGCGCCGGCGCGAACAGCGCCGGATGCGGCCAGTTGGTGCCGAAGACCAGCCGCTCCGCGCGGGTCTCGACCAGGGCCTGCACCAGAGGCCGCATGTCCTCGAAGCCGGGCACCGCGTCCGACCGGCGGTACCAGCTGGAGACCTTGACCCAGCAGTCGTCGCGCCGCTGCAGGATACGCAGCATCGCCTGGAAGCCGGGATGGCCCACGCCCTCGCTGCCGCGCACGCAGCCCAGGTGGTCGAACACCAGTGGCCCGGGCAGGCGCAGCAGCGTCTCTTCCAGCGCGGCGATCTCGGCCGCGCGTTCGAAATGCAGTTGCAGGTGCCAGCCCAGCGGCTGGATGCGCGGTGCGATGCTCGCCATCGCCTCGCTGCCACCATAGCCCTTCACCAGCGTCGAGACGCGCACGCCGCGCATGCCGCCGTCATGCAGCGCGTGCAGTTCGGCCTGCGTGGTCGATGCCGCGATGCCCGCCACGCCGCGGGCGCGGTCCTGGCCCAGTTCGGCGATGAGGTCGAGCGTGAGCCGGTTGTCGGCGCCATAGACGCTGGCGCTGACCTGCACCGTGCGCTCCAGGCCCAGCGTGCGGCACAGCTCGGCATAGGCATGGCGATCGGCCAGGCGCGGCGTGTACGAGCGCTCGGCGCCCCACGGGTACCGCGCCGGGTCCTCGAAGACGTGGCAATGGCAGTCGGTGGCGCGCGGCGGCAGCCGGTGGCGCGGCGCGCGCACGGCCGGCATCGGCGGCAGGCACAGGGGCGGCGTCTGCGCCGCGGGCGACGGCGACACGGTCGTCGTCATCGGGCCTCGACCCCGGCCTCCTTGACCACGCGCGACCACTTGGCGATCTCTGTGCGCAGCAGCGTGTCGAACTCGGCCCCGCTGCCCGTCACCACATCGGAGCCCAGGGCCTCGAACTTCTGGCGGATCTCGGGGGCCTGCAACAGCTTGGCCATGGCGCCGTGCAGGCGTGCGATCACCGGCGCCGGCGTGCCGGCCGGCACCATGAGGCCGGCCGTGGTGCTGGCCTCGAAGCCGGGCAGCCCGGACTCGGCCAGCGTGGGAATGTCGGGGACGATCGCCGACCGCCGGGCGGTCGTCACGCCGATGGCGCGCAGCTTGCCGCTCTTGATCTGCTGCAGGGTCGACGCCAGCTGGTCGAAGCTCGAATCGACCTGGCCGCCCAGCAGGTCGGCGATGGCGGGCGAACTGCCCTTGTAGGGCACGTGCAGCAGTTTGACGCGCGCCTGAATCTGGAAGAGTTCGGCCGTGAGATGGGCAGCGGTGCCGCTGCCCGACGAGGCCACCGTGACCTTGCCCGGATGGGCCTTGGCATGGGCGATGTAGTCCGCCACGGTTTTTACGGGCAGCGAGGGATTGACCACCAGCAGCAGGGGCGCACGCGCGATGGGCGAGGCGGCCACCAGGTCCTTGGCGGGATCGAGCTTGATCTCGGGATTCAGCGCCTTCGACGTCGCCAGCGCGCCGGACGAGCCCAGCAGCAGCGTGTAGCCGTCGGCCGGCGCGCGGGCGACGAGCTCCGACCCCAGCACACCGCCGGCACCGGCCCGGTTGTCCACGACGACCGGCTGTCCCAGTTGCTCGGACAGGCCCTGCGCGACGATGCGTGCGGTGGCGTCGATGTTGCCGCCCGGCGTGAACGGCACGACGAGGCGCAGCGGGCGGTCGGGGTAGTCCGCATGGGCGGCCAGGGCGGCGGTGCCCAGCACGCCCAGGACGAGGCTGCGCCGCAGGCGCGTGATGAGGCTCATGGTCATGTCTCCGGTCTCGTTGTCATGGGATGCCCGCGCGACGCCGAACGGGCGGCGGCGCAGGGCAGACGCTCACTCGGCGGTGGCGCCCGAGTCGCGCACGATGACCTTCCACTTCTCGTGCTCGCGCTGGGCGAAGGCGCCGAATTGCTCGGGCGTACCGCCTGCGGGCTCGGCCCCTTCGCGCACCATCTGCTCCTCCAGCGAGGGCAGCGCGTCGTTCACCGTCTTGTTGACCAGCTGGATGACCGAGGCCGGCGTGCCCTTGGGCGCGAAGAAGCCGAACCAGGAACTGGCCGAGAAGCCCGGAAAGCCCTTCTCGGCCACGGTCGGCACGCCGGGCAGCGAGCGCGAAGGCCGGTCGCCGGACACGGCCAGCGCCCGCAGCTTGCCCGCGCGGATGTGCTGGATCACCGTGGGTGCGGTGGCGAACATGAACTGCAGCCGCCCCGCGAGAAGGTCGGTCAGGGCATTGGCGCCCTTGTAGGGCACGTGCACGGTCTCCACGCCGCTGCGCTGGCTCAGCATGAAGCTCGACAGGTGCGACGACGTACCCACGCCGGTCGAGCCGTAGGACAGCTTGCCCGGGTTGGCCTTGGCATAGGCGATGAACTGCGCCAGGTCCTTGGCCGGCACGCTGGGATGCACGACCAGCACGTTGGGCACGTCGGCGATCTGCACCACCGGCACGAGGTCCTTGAGCGGGTCGTAGGGCAGGTTCTTGTAGAGCGTCTGGTTGACCGTCATCGGTCCCACGGAGTTGACGATGAGCGTGTAGCCGTCGGGTGCGGCGCGCACCACCGCCTCGGTGCCGATGTTGCCGCCCGCGCCCGGCTTGTTGTCGATGACAAAGGGCTGGCCCAGCTTCTCGGTGAGCTTCTGCGCCGTCGCGCGGGCCAGGATGTCCGTGGTGCCGCCGGCCGTGAAGGCCACGATCACCTTCACCGGCTTGGTCGGATAGGCCTGGGCCAGGGCTCCGGCGGACAGGGCCAGCGCCGCGGCGCCCGCCAGCAGGCGCCCGCCCAGCCTCGAAAGATTCATGCTTGTCATCGTTGTCTCCAAATGGGGTGGTTGTTGTTCGCAGCCGTCAGAGCGCGTAGCTCGGGTCCAGCCGGTCGAGCTTGCGGCGCAGGGCCGGCCACTCCATCAGGCCGTAGGGCCGGCGCGTGCCGGGCTGGTACTGGTTCCAGGTCTCTTCCAGCACCTGGGGAGGAACGGGGCGCAGGGCCGTGCCGCAGGCCATCGCGCCCAGTTGGGCGCGGCACGCCAGCTCCAGCCGGTGCATCCAGTTAAAAGCCTCGCCGACGGTGCGGCCCACGGTCAGCACACCGTGGTTGCGCAGGATCAGCGCCTCGCCCTGGCCCAGGTCCTCCACCAGCGAGGCCTGCTCCTTCGTGTCGAGCACCACGCCCTGGTACTCGTGGTAGCCGATCTTGAGAAAGCGCATGGCGGTCTGCGTGATGGGCAGCAGGCCGCAGTCGAGCGCGGAGACCGCCATCGAGGCCCAACTGTGCGTGTGGATGACGCAGGCGACCTCGGGCCGCGCCTCGTGCACGGCGCTGTGGATCACGTAGCCGGCCTTGTTGATGCCGTAGCCCAGCGCACCGAAGTCGGGGCTGGCCAGGATGGTGCCGGCGTGGTCCACCTTGATCAGGCAGGAGGCCGTGATCTCCTCGTACATCATGCCGTAGGGGTTGATGAGGAAGGCCTCCTCGCCCGGCACGCGCATGGAGATGTGGTTAGCCATCATGTCGGCCATGCCGTAGAGGTCGATCAGGCGGTAGCAGGCGGCCAGGTCGACCCGGGCCTGCCATTCCGCCTCCGAACACCGGCCACGCATCGAAGCGACCTGCACCCTGCCGTCTTGCACATCCATGAGCTGCCCTTCTTCCTGAAAAGAACGGCATCCTCCGGTGTCATCGCCGCGCGGTCCAATCGCTAATGGTGCGGGCGTCATATCCTTTATTCATGGACTACAACCTGCGCGACCTCAAGTTCTTCGAGACGGTGGCCACCCTGGGCAACGTCAGCCGCGCCGCCGAGGTGCTCGGCCGCAGCCAGCCCGCCATCACCAAGTGCATCCGCCGCCTGGAATCGGCGGTGGGCGAGCGGCTGATCGAGCGCGACGCCCAGGGCGTGGCGCTCACGGCCTCGGGCCTGTTGCTGCTGGAGCGCGCCCGGCCGCTGCTCCAGCATGCCAGCCAGGTTCAGCAGGAGCTGCGCGACTTCTCCACCGGGGCGACGGGGCAGGTGCGCATCGGCAGCGGCCTGAGCACGGCCGCCCACGTGCTGCCGCAGATCTGCGCGCAGCTGCTCTCGCAGAGCGGCATCCAGTTCGAGGTGGTGCTGGGCACCAACATCGGCATGCGCCGCGAGCTGCGCGAAGGTCGCATCGACCTGCTGCTCGGCCTGTTGCCGCCGGAGGCCGACCTGCGCACGGTACCGCTCGTCGACGACAAGGTCGGCCCGGCCGTCGGATCGGGCCATCCCCTGGCCGGTCGCCAGGACCTTTCCGCGGGAGACCTCATGGGGTGGCACTGGGCGATGCCGACGCGCGAGATTCCAAGCCGCCAGTGGTGGGACCGCCGGCTGCAGGAGCTGCAACTGACGCCGCCGCCGATCCGGATGCAGTCGAACTCGCCCGCCCTGCTGCTGGGCATCGCGCGCATACACGACGCCATCGTCTTCACTTCGCACCGCATGCTGCCCGAAGGCCTGGTCCCGCTGCCCGTGCAGGAGCTGGTCATGACGCGCAAGTTCGGCGTCGCGCTGCGCAAGGAAGGCTACCTCTCACCCGCCGTGCGCAGGACCTTGCAGCTGCTCGTCGATCACGGCCAGGCCCTGTTCGACTACCAGCCCTGAGCGGGCCGCGGCACGGACCGCCTGCGCGTGCGGTCCGGCCGGTTCTCTTTCAGTCCTTCAGCGGCGAGATGCCCTGGACCGGTCCGATGAGGCGCTCCATCAGGCTCTTGAGCCGCTCGACGCGGGCGCGGTCGCTCATGAAGGCATGGAAGTCTTCGGGGCTGGTGTTGTACTGGTCGACGGTCTTGAAGCCCGGCAGCGGCTGCACGTCCTTGCGGATCGGGAACTGGCGCGGGTTGGAGGCCACCGGCAGCGACAGCATCCAGCTCATGTACAGCCTGGCCGCGGCGGGATGCTTCGCATCCTTGAAGATGGCGCCGGTCTGCGCCCAGGTCAGGAACGGGTCGTTCTTGGGCAGCACGAAGCGCAGCGACGACGACTCGACCGGCACGAAGCTGCCCGAGGTGCCCGTGGAGATGGCGTACTTGCCCGCCTCGACGGCATCGCGCGGCGTCTGCGTGCCGCGCACCCACTGCACGCCGTTGGCCTTGAGCTGGTCGACGAAGCCGATGCCGTACTTCTGGATGATCTTGTCGAACACGTACAGCACGGCGTCGTCGTCGTTGGGATACGCGATGACGATGCGGTTCTTGAACTCCGGCTTCAGGAAGTCGGCGTAGTCGCGCGGCGCGTTCTCGGCCGAGACGTAGTTCTTGTTGTAGCTGTTGGCGAAGGTCAGCATGAACAGGCCCGTGAAGCGGCCCGCCGGGTCCTTGTACGCGGTCGGGATCTGCTCCCAGCCGATTGGCTTGTAGGGCAGCAGCAGGCCGCGGGCCGCCCAGTTGTCGAAGTCGTGCAGGGTCTGCAGGTGCGCCAGGTCCACCTGCAGGTCCTTGCGCAGCAGCTCTTCCTCGATGCGGGCATCGTGGTACTTGCTCAGGTCCACGATGAGGTTGAGCTTCATGCCCGGGAACTGGCGCTCGAAGCCGGCCTTGATGCCGAAGCCTTGGGTCACCTCGTCGCCGCCGGCGTAGACGGTCAGCGCCCCGCCCTCCCTGATCGCCGCCTGGTAGAGGTCGTTCAGGCTCTGGCCACCGCCATCGCGCTCGATCGACGCGGAGGCGGGTTCGGGCGCGGGGGGCTGCTGGGCGTGGGCTGCGGCGCCGAGGGTGCTGGCGGCGGCTGCGAAAGCCAGCGCGATGCTGCCGAAGATGGGCAGGAATTTCATGGCGGAAGTCAGGAGTGAATCGAATCTTCAGCGTACGCTCGGCTTTTATGCGCGGATGTGCGGATACGCACACGCGCGTGCATCGCTCACCCCCATGAACAGAATCTGCCGGGCCTCGCTGTCGATCGCATTGCTCCTCGCGCTGCTCGTGCAAGGCTGCGCATCCTTGCCGCCGCCGTCGCAGGACCGACGCGTCGACGTGGCCGTGCCCGCCAGCCCCGGCACCGCACTCGGACGCATCGCAGCGCAGGCCCTTGGCGCGGGCGGGCCGTCCGCCTTCCGTCCGTTGCCGCTGAGCGCCTACTCGATGGACGCGCGGCTGGCCCTGGCGCACCATGCCCAGAGCTCCATCGATCTGCAGTACTACCTCCTGCAGAACGACGTCACCGGCCATGCCCTGCTGCGTGCCGTGAAGGACGCGGCCCTGCGGGGGGTGAGAGTCCGCGTCCTGGTGGACGACATGTACACGGCCGACAGCAGCGGCATGTTGCAGGCGCTGGCCGCCTATCCGCATGTGCAGGTGCGGCTCTTCAACCCCTTTCCGGCAGGACGCGCCTTCGCCGCCACGCGCTGGGCGTTCTCGCTGCTGGACTTCGCGCGCGTGAACCACCGCATGCACAACAAGATGTTCATTGCCGACGGCGCGTTCGCCGTGGCGGGTGGCCGCAACATCGCCAACGAGTACTTCTTCCACGACGAGAAGGGCAACTTTCTCGACTTCGATCTTCTGTTGGCAGGCGCTGCGATACCGAAGATGCAGGCCCTCTTCGACACCTACTGGAACAGCCCGCACAGCTACCCGCTCGAGGAGATCGAGGCCGCCCGGAAACCGCCACAGGCGCTGCGCGAGGACTTCGAGACGCTGGTCGCCGACGCCGACGGCGCCTACCCGGCCCTGCCGCCGGGCGCCGCAGACCTGCTCGGCTATGCGCCCCTCTCCAGCGACCTGGCGGATCGGACACCCCTGAAGATGCTCCACGGCCAGGTGGATGTGATGGCGGACAGCCCCGCGAAGGTCGGCGGCCGCGCCCAGCAGGGGGACGACCCCAGCACGGTGACTGCGCACGTGATCGACGCCATGCGTGCGGCGCGCTCGGACATCACGATGTGCACGCCGTACTTCATCCCCGGGGAGCGCGGCCTCACGCTCATGTCGGAGCTCCGCCGGACGGGCCGCCGGATGTCCCTGTTGACGAATTCCCTCTCGTCGAACGACGAACCCCTGGCGAGCGCGGCGTACGCCAGGAGCCGTGTGCCGATGCTGAAGATGGGCATCGAGATCGACGAGGTCGACGAGGGACGCTTGAAGGGTCTTGCCATGCGCACGACCGGTGCCGGCGTCGACCAGGGCGTCGATGGCGCCACGTCGTCGTCCGAAGCGCCGGACGTGCCGCTGAAGGACGCCGTCGGACGCTCCCACGCGAAGCTGCTGGTCATCGACCATCGACGCAGCTTCGTGGGATCCATGAACATGGACCTGCGCTCGTCGCGGCTCAACACCGAGCTGGGCCTGATCATCGACTCGCCCGCACTGGCGAAGGACATCGCCGGCCTCATCGACGGCGCCCGTGCGATGGGCGCCTACCACCTCCGGCTGGCGCAGCCCGGCGATCGTATGCAATGGGTGCGCGTCGAGGGCGGCGCCGAAACGGTGTACGACGACGAGCCCGAGGTCGGGATCGCGACCCGATTGCAATTGCTTCTGCTGTCGCCCTTCGTCAGCGACAGCCTGCTGTAGCAGGCTGCCGGCCGCGGCTCTGGCCTGAGCCACCTCCTCCATCAGGACCATGCTGTCAATGAGGCTGGCGCCGCCACCGCCGCATTCCTCGCGGACAGGAAGCGCCGTCCCGGCCGGGCCGGTGCCCGCTCACTCGGCCTGAACGCCCGAGGCCTTGATGACTCTGCCCCACTTCGCGGTCTCGGCGGTCAGCAGCGTTCGCAGAGCTTCCGGCGTGACCTTGTCCATCGGCACGATCTCCGAGCTGAGTTCGGCGATGCGCGCCTTCACCGCATCGTCCTGCAGCGCGGCGCGCAGCGCGACGTTGAGCTTCGCGGTGACATCGGGCGGCGTGCCCTTGGGCGCATAGACGCCGTGCCACACCTTCACATCGAAGCCCTTCAGGCCCTGCTCGTCGAGCGTCGGAATGTTCGGCATGGAGGTCAGCCGCTTGGGCGTGGTCACGCCGAACACCTTGACTCGCGTGCCGTCCTTGATGACCGGCGCGGTCTGCGTGGTCTGGTCGCACAACAGGTCGACCTGCCCGCCCATCAGGTCGTTGAGCGCCGGGCCGGCGCCCTTGTACGGCACGGTGGTGAGGTCGACGCCGATCTGGTTCGCGAACAGCAGGCCGCACAGTTGCGACACCGCGCCGATACCGGCATTGGCCAGCGACACCTTGTCCTTGTTGGCCTTCACGTACGTCAGCAGTTCCTGGAGGTTGTCCGCCGGGAAGTCCTTGCGCGATAGCAGCGTCATCGGCACGTCGAGCACCTGGCCGATGTACTCGAAATCCTTCAGCGGGTCGAAGGACAGCTTCTTGTAGAGCGCCGGCGCGGTCGCCATGCCCATGTGGTGGATGAGGATGGTGTAGCCGTTGGGCGCCGCGCGCGCCACCCGTGCCGGCGCGATGGTGCCGCCCGCACCGACGGTGTTCTCGACGATCACGGTCTGGCCGAGCGACTTGCCCATGGGAATGGCGAGCATGCGCGCCACCACGTCGGTCGGCCCGCCGGCGGAGTACGGCACGACGAGCGTCACCGGCTTGTCGGGAAATGCGGCCTGCGCGAGGACGGGTGCGTGCAGCGGCAGCATGGCCGCGCCGAATGCGATGCCCAGCCATATCTTGATCTTCGATGTCATGTTGTCTCCGGATGGTTCTGATGGGGGAAAGGAAGGCGAAGGTGATCGGTGCGTCGTTTTCAGCCGGTGCGAACCTCCTGCGCCAGCAGGCGCTCGGCGAGCTTGACGACCGGCCCGTCGACCATGCGGCCGTCGACGTTGACGACACCGCCACCGGCCACGCGCACCGCATCGCGCACGCGGCGCGCCCAGGCCAGTTCGTCGGCGCCCGGCGTGAAGGCGGCGGCCACGCCGGCGACCTGGTCCGGATGGATGCACAGCTTGGCGCCGAAGCCGCCGCGGCGTGCACGCGAGGCCTCGGCCGTGAGCCGCGCCGCATCGCGCCAGTCGGGCGTGATGCCGTCGACCGGCGGTGCCAGCCCGGCCCGGCGCGATGCCAGCACCAGCGCGAGCCGCACGGGCACCAGTTCGGCCTCGTCGGGGCCGCAGGCGAGGCCGGCGTCGGCCTGGAAGTCGAGATGGCCGAACACCAGGCGCAGCACCTGCGGCGATGCCGCCAGGGCATCGACGGCATCGAGGCCGGCGACCGATTCGATCAACGGCAGCAGCGCGGTGGCCGGCCCGACGGCCTGGGCCAGCATCGCGAGGTCGGCGGCACGCTCCGCCTTCGGCAGTGCTACGCCGGCGAGCAGGCCCTGCGCAGCCAGCCGTGCGACCAGCGCACGATCGTCTGCATGCCACGGCGTGTCGGCGGCATTCATGCGCACCAGCAGCCGGCCGCGCGCATCGTCCGGCAACGCGGCGAAGCCCTCGGCGATCTGCGTGCGGGCCGCGTCCTTGCGCTCGGGCGCCACCGCGTCTTCGAGGTCGACGACCACGGCGCCTGCGCCGCTGGCCAGCGCGCGCGCGTAGCGCTCCGGCCGATCGCCCGGCACGAACAGGAAGGTGCGGGCCAGCGCCAGCGGCGAGATCGCGTCGCTCATGCCGGGACTCCCAGCAGCGGCCCCACCTTCGCCAAGGTGGCCATGCGCCACAGCGTGCCGATGGCGTCGCGCATCTCGGCCTCGTTCGCACCGCCGCTGAAGGTTTCGGCCAGCGCCCAGCGCGTGCCCAGGCCGTCGACCAGCCTGGCCGGATCGGCGTCGCTCGACATGCCCGACGCCAGGCCGTGCGGGCCTTCAAGGATCTGCTGCGCGCCGGTGCAGCCGTCGCGCGCCAGGCTGGCGGCCATCAGACCGGCCGCCGCAGCATGCGCGGTGTGCAACTGCTTCGAGTCGGCGGCCGTCGTCATCAGATCGCCTTCGCCGCGCGCAGCGCCGCGATGTCGGCCGCACTGCGGCCCAGCGACTGCAGGATCGCCACGGTGTGCTCCCCCACCGCCGGGACCGGGTCCATGCGGTAGTCGAAGGCGCTTTGCCGGCCGGGCGGCAGCAGCGCCGGGATCGCGCCTGCGGGCGAGCCCACCTCGCGCCAGCGCTCGCGCGCCTGCAGCTGCGGGTGCGCCCACAGCCCGGCCATGTCGTTCATGCGGGCGTTGGCGATCTGCGCGGCGTCGAGCCGCTCCAGCACCTGCGCGCTGCTCATGGCGCAGAAGGTCTCGAGGATGATGGCCTCGAGCGCCGCACGGTGCTCGTTGCGCTTCGCATTGGCGTCGAAGCGCGGGTCGCTCGCCAGCGCCGGCTGCAGCAGCACCTTCTCGCAGAAGACGCGCCATTCGCGTTCGTTCTGCAGGCCGAGCATCACGGTGCCGCCGTCGCCGGCCGCGAAGGGACCGTAGGGGTAGATGGTCGCGTGCGACGCGGCGCTGCGCGGCGGCGGCGTCGCACCCTGGTAGGCGTAGTACATCGGAAAGCCCATCCACTCGGCGAGCGACTCGAGCATCGACACGTCAATGTGGGAGCCGCGGCCGGTCTTGCCTCGCTGCAGCAGCGCGGCGAGCACGCCGGTGTACGCGTACATGCCGGCGGCGATGTCGGCGATCGAGTTGCCCGACTTGCAGGGCTCGTCGGGCGTGCCGGTGACCGAGAGGAAGCCGGCCTCGCTCTGGATGAGCAGGTCGTAGGCCTTCTTGTCGCGGTACGGGCCGTCGCCGCCGTAGCCCGAGATGTCGCAGACGATCAGCGACGGATGCCGGGCCTGCAGCGCGTCGTAGCCCAGGCCCATGCGCGCCGCCGCGCCCGGTGCGAGGTTCTGCACCAGAACGTCGGCACCGGCGATCAGTTCCTGCAGCACCGCCAGCGCGGCCGGCTGCTTGAGGTCGAGCGTGAGGCTTTCCTTCGACCGGTTGACCCACACGAAGTGCGAGGCCTCGCCATCGACGCGCTGGTCGTAGGCGCGCGCGAAGTCGCCGGCGCCGGGGCGCTCGACCTTGATGACCCGCGCGCCCAGGTCGGCGAGCTGGCGGGTGCAGAACGGCGCCGCGATGGCGTGTTCGAGCGAGATGACGGTGATGCCGTCGAGCGGTCGGGTCATGGTGGCCTCAGAACGATCGGGGAAGGCCCAGCAAATGCTCGGCCACGTAGGAATGGATCAGGTTGGTCGAGATCGGCGCCACCTGGTAGAGCCGCGTCTCGCGGAATTTGCGCTCGACGTCGTATTCGCAGGCGAAGCCGAAGCCGCCATGTGTCTGCAGGCAGGTGTTGGCGGCCTCCCAGCTGGCCTTGGCCGCGAGGTACTTGGCCATGTTGGCCTCGGCCCCGCAGGGCTGGCCGGCATCGAACAGCGCGCAGGCCTTGAAGCGCATCAGGTTCGCCGCCTCGGTCTCGATGTAGTCGGCCGCGATCGGGAACTGGATGCCCTGGTTCTGGCCGATGGGGCGGCCGAACACCTGGCGGTCGGTGGCATAGCGGCGCGCCTTGTCGACGAACCACCAGGCGTCGCCGATGCACTCGGCCGCGATCAGCGTGCGCTCGGCGTTGAGCCCGTCGAGGATGTACCTGAAGCCCTGGCCTTCCTCGCCGATCAGGTTCTCCGCCGGAATCTCGAGGTTGTCGAAGAACACCTCGTTGGTCTCGTGGTTCACCATGTTCCGGATCGGCCGCACCGTCATGCCCTTGCCGATGGCCTGCGCGAGGTCGACGATGAAGATCGACATGCCCTCCGACTTCCTCTTCACCTCCGCCAGCGGCGTGGTGCGCGCCAGCAGGATCATCAGGTCGGAATGCTGGATGCGCGAGATCCACACCTTCTGGCCGTTGACGACGTAGCGGTCGCCCTGGCGCACCGCGGTGGTCTTGAGCTGCGTGGTGTCGGTGCCGGTGGTCGGCTCGGTCACGGCCATGGACTGCAGGCGCAGTTCGCCCGTCGCGATCTTCGGCAGGTACTGGCGCTTCTGCGCCTCGCTGCCATGGCGCAGCAGCGTGCCCATGTTGTACATCTGGCCGTGGCAGGAGCCCGCGTTGCCGCCGGAGAAGTTGATCTCTTCCATGATCACCGACGCCTCGGTCAACCCGAGGCCGGAGCCGCCGTAGTCGGCCGGGATCAGTGCGGCCAGCCAGCCGGCCTGGGTGAGCGCGTCGACGAAGGCCTCGGGGTAGCCGCGCTCGTGGTCGACCTTCTGCCAGTAGGCGGCGTCGAAGCCGCCGCACAGCGCGCGCAGCGCCTCTCGCATTTCCTGGTGGCTGTCGGGGGTGGGGATCTGTGTCTTCATCGGTCGTGTTGATCGGTGGGAGGCTCAGGCCAAGGTGGCGGTCGCCTGCATGGTGAGCCAGCCGTCGGCGTCTTCGCCCCACAGGCTGAAGCTTCGGTCGTCGGCATCGAGGCGGCCGTGCACCCGGAAGGGCGCGATGTCGAAGGTCGGCCGCACGGCGCGGAACTCGAAGCGCGACAGCGTCGCGTCGGGCCGCTCGCGGCGCAGCAGGTCGACCAGCAGCGTCGCGATCAGCGGACCGTGCACGATCAGGCCGGGGTAGCCCTCGACCTCCGTGACATAGCGGCGGTCGTAGTGGATGCGATGCCCGTTGAAGGTGAGCGCCGAGTAGCGGAACAGCAGCACGTCGTCGGGCACGAGCGTGCGGCTGAAGGTGGCGTCCGTGCGGGCCGGTGTCGGCGCGGGGGCCGCCTCCCCCGGCGTGGCGGCGGCGCGGTAGACGATGTCGTGTTCCTCGGTGAGTGCCAGGCCGTGCGCGTTGTGCACTTCGTGACGGACCAGCACGAACACCAGTTCGCCGCTGCGGCCGGTCTTGTGCGTCACCGAAGCGATCGTCGAGGTGCGTGTCGCCGCCTCGCCGACCCGCAACGGATTGGTCGGCTCCCATGCAAGGCGCCCGCCGGCCCACATGCGGCGCGGCAGCGGCACCGGCGGCAGGAAGCCGCCGCGCTTCGCATGGCCGTCCGCGCCGATCTCCGACTGGCGGTGGTGCGGCAGGAAGTAGAGCCAGTGCCAGAGTTCGGGCAGGCGCGTGCCGGCCGCCGGTGCCGCATCGTTGCGGTCGAGCGTGGCCGACAGCGCGCGCACGGGGGCGGCGGTGATGTCGTCGTGCAGTGTCTCGCTGCGGCCTTGCCAGGCCTGCAGCGCGGCGATGTCGTCTGGGGTCAGCATGGCCATCAGTCCACCGCCGCGCCGGACGACTTGACGATGCGCTGCGTGCCGATGTTGCCGCCCGCACCGGGCCGGTTGTCGACCACCACGCTGGCGTTGATCACTTCGCCCAGCTTCTGTCCGACCAGCCGGCCGACGATGTCGTTGGTGCCGCCGGCCGCCTGCGGCACGACCAGCGTGACGGGACGCGACGGGTAGGCGGCCTGGGCCGTGGCCGGGGCGGCTTGCAGCAGGCTGGCGCTGACGGCCAGGCCCAGCGCGAGGGCGCGAAGTTGCATGTGCTTGTCTCCTGGATGCTTTGCATGGTGGCCGCTGCGGTGGCCCGGCGCAATCTGCGAATTCGGAACCGAGCCTTCGATGATTCCGAAGGCTCGACTACGATGCAGCATGCATTTCGACATGAGCGACCTGCGCCTGTTCGTTGCCACCGCCGAGCTCGGCAACCTCACGCGCGCTGCCGAACGCCAGCACCTGTCACTGGCCGCGGCAAGTGCGCGCATCAAGGCGCTGGAGTCGCAGTGCGGATTGCCGCTTCTCACCCGCGAGGCCCGCGGCGTGAAGCTGCTCCCGCAGGGCGAAGCCTTCCTGCACCACGCGCGCCTGATGCTGAACCAGACCGACCGGTTGCGCGACGAACTGCTGGCCTACGGCGGCGGGTTGCGCGGCCACCTGCGGGTGTTCGCCAACACCACGGCGGTGACCGACTTTCTGCCCGAACTGCTGCCCGCGTTCTTGGCCGCCCATCCCCGCATCAACGTCGACCTTCAGGAAAAACCGAATGCTCAGATCCCGCGCGGCGTGCTGGAGGGACGAGCCGACATCGGCATCGTGGCCGGCGACGTCGACACGCTGGGCCTCGAGGCGATCCACTTCAGCACCGACCGCCTGGTGCTCGCCACTTCACGCAAGCACCGCTTCGCGCGGCGCCGCCGCATCGCCTTCGCCGAGACGCTGGACGAAGACGCGGTCGGCATGCAGCCGGGCAGCACCCTGCAGGCCTTCCTGGCGCAGATCACCGAGCACCTCGGCCGGCGCCAGAAGCTGCGCATCCAGCTCGCGAGCTTCGACGCCATGTGCCGGATGATCGGCAGCGGCGTCGGCATCGGCGTGGTGCCCGAATCGGCCGTGCGCCGCAACCAGCAGAGCATGCAGCTCGCACTGATCGAGCTGAGCGACGCCTGGAGCGTGCGCGAGCGCTACCTGCTGATGCGCGATCGGCGCGGCCTGCCGGTCTACGCGGCAGCGCTGGTCGATGCGCTGTGTGCGCACTATGCGCACCCGGCGACCTGGCAGACCAGCGGCTGAGCGCGGCCGGCCCACCGGCCACGGTGCTTGTCACCCCGACACGCACCGGGTTCGCCGCGCATGCGCGTCGGTGCAGATCTTTTCATTGGCGTTAGCCTCACTCGACCGCCGGCGCGGACACCGTGACGCAGTATGGGCTGGCCAGCGTGCTGGCGCTCCACGGGCACGGCACCAGCGCCGACAGCCTGCTCAGGCGGGGTATGGGGTACGCTCACCCGCCCTCAACGCTGTCGCCAGCCCAGCGCAATCAGGAATGGGGATCTGATTGGGTACGATGCAACTCATTTGGAAAATAGTCGTTTAAAAACATACAGTTAGACCGCGTATGCGCATAGCCACCTGGAACGTCAACTCCCTCACCGCCCGCCTCCAACATGTGCTGGACTGGCTCATCGCCAACCCCGTCGATGTGCTGTGCCTGCAGGAGCTGAAGATGAGCGACGACAAGTTCCCGCTCGAGGTGCTGCAGTCGGCCGGCTACCACGCGGCGGTGTTCGGTCAGAAGACCTACAACGGCGTGGCGATCCTGAGCCTGCAGCCGATGCGCGACGTGGTGCGCAACATCGGCGGTTTCACGGACGAGCATTCGCGCGTGATCAGCGCCACCATCGACACGGCCGAAGGCCCGTTGCGCGTGGTCAACGGCTACTTCGTCAACGGGCAGGCGCCCGGATCGGACAAGTTCGCCTACAAGATGAACTGGCTCGCGGCCCTGCGCGAATGGCTGCGGGCCGAGATGGCGGCGCACCCGCAGCTGGTGCTGCTGGGCGACTTCAATATCGCGCCGGAGGACCGGGACAGCTTCGATCCCGTGGGCCTGGCGGAAACCATCCATCACACCAGCGAGGAGCGCGCGCATTTCAAGGCGCTGCTCGAGTTGGGACTGACCGACAGCTTCCGGCTCTTCGACCAGCCCGAGAAAAGCTACTCCTGGTGGGACTACCGCATGTTGGGCTACCAGAAGAACCGCGGCCTGCGCATCGACCACATCCTCGTCAGCCAGCCGCTGGTGCCGCTCGTTCGCAGCAGCACCATCGACCGCGTGCCGCGCAAGTGGGAGAAGCCGAGCGACCACGCGCCCGTGGTCGTCGAGCTTGGCCCCGCTGCCTGACCGAAAGCCGCCCGCACCCATGACCTTTTCCTGCTTCGAGCCGCTGCGCCGGCTCCTGCCGCCGGCCCTGATCAGCCTGGCCCTGGGCGGCTGCGCCCTGATGGACAAGCCCAAGCCCGACGAGCCGGCGCGCACGGAAGCGCCCGCGCCCGCGCCGACCGCGCCCGAGAACCCGGTGGCCACGGTCCGGCTCATCACCGCACAGACGCCGGCCGTGCGCGCGTACCGCAAGCTCGGCGCCGAGGCGATCTACAAGAAGTACCCCAAGCGCATCTACCGCGGCCGCATCCCGCCGCTGGTGTATGCCGTGGTGGTGGTGGAGACGGACATCGACGCCCAGGGCAACGTGACGAACGTGACGTTCAGCCGCGTGCCCAGCCACGCCCCGGAGGTGCCGCCGAAGATCGCGGAGCTGGTGCGCGCCGCCTCGCCACTGCCCAACCCCGGCAAGCTCGGCGCGCACACCTACGTCGAGACCTGGTTGTGGGACAAGAGCGGCAACTTCCAGCTCGACACGCTGACCAAGGGCCAGCGCAGCCGATAGGCTGGAGCGGCCCCGACGCCGCTTCGCGGCGCGCGCTCAGGCGCCGTCGCGGTCCAGGTCGAGTTCGGCGATCTTGCGCGTGATGGTGTTGCGACCGATGCCCAGCTTCTGGGCCGCCTCGATGCGGCGGCCCCGCGTGAAGCCCAGCGCGGTGAGGATGAGCCGCGACTCGAAGCGCCGCGACAGCACATCCCACACATCGGTGCGGCCTTCCGCCAGCAGGGCCTGCGCCTCGTGCTCGAGGCCACTTTCCCAGTTGGTAGCCAGCGGCGCGGCGGCCGCGGGCAGCGCCGACGGCGCAACGGCCACAGGGACCGCGGCCGGCACGTGCTCCGCCACATCCACGGCGAGCGCCGGTGCTGCCGGGGCCGGCGCCGCCATCGTCGGCACGGCGGCGACGGAGCCCTCGACAGGCGCGTTGCTCATCACCTCGGGCGGCAGGTCTTTCGGCTCGATGAGCTGGGCCGGAGCCATGACGGTGAGCCAGTGGCAGATGTTCTCGAGCTGCCGCACGTTGCCCGGGAAGTTGAATGCAGAGAGCTGCGACAGCGCGGCATCGGAGATGCGCTTGGGCTCGACGCCGAGCTGCTTGGCGCTTTGCTGCAGGAAGTGGCGCGTGAGCGAGGGCACGTCCTCCTTGCGCTCGCGCAGGGCCGGCAGGCGCAGGCGGATCACGTTGAGGCGGTGGAACAGGTCTTCGCGGAAAGCGCCCTGCTTGACGCGCTGCTCCAGGTCCTGGTGCGTGGCGGCGATGACGCGCACGTTGGCCTTGACGGCGTTGTGCCCGCCCACGCGGTAGAAGTGCCCGTCGCTCAGCACGCGCAGCAGGCGCGTCTGCAGGTCGAAAGGCATGTCGCCGATCTCGTCGAGGAAGAGCGTGCCGCCCTCGGCCTGCTCGAAACGGCCGCGGCGCATGGTCTGCGCGCCGGTGAAGGCGCCGCGTTCGTGGCCGAAGAGCTCGCTCTCCAGCAGGTCCTTGGGGATGGCCGCGGTGTTGATCGCGACGAAGGGCCCGTTGGCGCGCGGCGAGTGCTTGTGCAGCGCACGCGCGACCAGCTCCTTGCCCGAGCCCGATTCGCCGGTGATGAGCACCGTGACGTTGCTCTGCGACAGCCGGCCGATGGCGCGGAACACGTCCTGCATCGCAGGCGCCTGGCCGAGCATCTCGGGCGCGGCCTGCATGCGTTCTTCGGCCACCTCTTCGCGCTGGCTCTCGTCGACCGCACGGCGGATGAGTTCGACGGCGCGCGGCAGGTCGAAGGGCTTGGGCAGGTATTCGAAGGCGCCACCCTGGAAGGCGGAGACGGCGCTGTCGAGGTCGCTGAAGGCCGTCATGATGATGACGGGCAGGCCCGGATGCTTCTGTTTGATCTTGTCCAGCAGGTCCAGGCCCGAGCCGCCCGGCATGCGGATGTCGCTCACCAGGACCTGCGGCCCTTGCATCTCATCGTCGTTGGCGGCGTCGAGTGCGGCCAGCACCTCGCGCGTGTTGGTGAAGCTGCGCGTGGGCAGGTCTTCACGCAGGAGAGCCTTCTCGAGCACGAAGCGTATCGATTGGTCGTCATCCACTATCCAGATCGGCTTCATGCAGCTCCTTGTGGTCCTTCTTCGCTAGGGCAATGGAATGGTGATCTTGAAATCCGTGCGGCCCGGGACGCTGTCGCACTCGATCACACCGTGGTGTTGTTGTACGAAAGTCTGCGCCAGGGTCAGCCCCAGTCCCGTTCCGCCTTCGCGCCCCGATACGAGGGGGTAGAAGATGCGGTCCTTGAGGCCGTCCGGCACGCCCGGTCCGTTGTCGATGACATGCAATTCCAGTGCCAGTCGGTACCACTGCTTGTTGAGGATGACCTGACGGGCAACGCGGGTACGGAAGATGATCTTCGCGTCGCCTGCGGCGCGGCGTTCGGTCAGCGCCTGCGCTGCGTTGTGCGCGATGTTGAGCGTGGCCTGGATGAGCTGCTCGCGGTCGCCGCGGAACTCGGGGATCGAGGGATCGAAATCGCGGTCGATCTCCAGGTCGTGCGGAAACTCGGCCAGCAACACCGAGCGCACGCGTTCGCACACCTCGTGGACGTTGACGTCGCCCACCACGTGCGGCCTGCGGTGCGGCGCGAGCAGGCGATCGACCAGCGTCTGCAGGCGGTCGGCCTCGTGGATGATGACCTGGGTGTACTCGACCAGGTCGCGCGAATCGACCTCCATCTGCAGCAGCTGCGCGGCGCCGCGGATGCCGCCCAGCGGGTTCTTGATCTCGTGCGCGAGGTTGCGGATGAGTTCCTTGTTGGCCTGCGCCTGGCCCAGCAGGCGTTCCTCGCGGTCCTGCCGCGCCTGCTGTTCCTGCGGCGACATCTCGACCACCAGCTCGCCCGCGCGGTCGGTCTGCGCGAGCGTGACCTGCACCGGCAGCGGCTCCTGCGCGCCGCGGCGCACGAAGGCCTCGTAGCGCAGCGTCGCGAAGTCGTTGCTGCGGGCGCCGGCAATGGCCGTGAGCAGCACGTTGGGCTCCATGAAGCTCTGGCTGAAGGGCGCGCCTTCGAGCGTGCGGCGCGAGATGCCCATCGCATCCTCGAGCGCCGAGTTGGCGAACAGCAGCGTGCCGTCGTCGCGGATGACGGCGATCAGCGTTGCCAGCAGGTCGAAGGCCTGGAAGCGCTTGCTGGCCGGCGCGGGTTTGCCGAAGGCCATCAGCGGTTGGCCGGCAGGCGGCCGATCTCGCGCTGCAGGCCGGCGATGTCGCTCTCGTTGCGCGCCAGCTGCGCCTTCATGTCGGCCACGCGGTCCAGGTACTTCTGGTAGTTCTTGGCCTCGCTGCCCTGCTTCTCTGGCTCGCCGTTGTTGTATTCCTTCAGGAGCTCGGCCTGGCGGGCCTGCGCCTTCCTGAGCTCGGACTCGAGCACGGCGCGCGCGTCGCTGTCGCGTGCGCGCTGGTCGGCGCTCTCGACGCGCGGGCTGCCGGCGGGCGCGCGTGCGCCGCTGCTCGCGGCGCTGCCCGCCGATGCGGTGGACGCGCCCGAAGGCCGCGTGCCCTGGACCACGGTGATGTTGCCGCCTTCCATCAGCTTGCAGCCCCGGCGTTGCGCGTCGGTGGCGTTGTTGGTGTACTCGTTGCCGCAGCGCCAGACGCGCTCCTGCGCCTGCGCGCTCAGGCCGGCCAGCGATGCGCATAGCGCGATGGCAAGGGTCAGGGTCTTCATGGTCGTCGGGTCGGTGGGAGACGTCGAGCCTTGCATTTTCTTGCAATTCGACGGCAGGCCCTTGCGCGGGTTCCCCTGCAAACGAAAAAGGACGGCCGAGGCCGTCCTTCTCCACCTTCGAAAGGAAACCCTTCGATTACAGCGAGTAGTACATGTCGAACTCGACCGGGTGGGGCGCCATGCGGAAGCGCGTCACTTCGGTCATCTTGAGGTCGATGTAGGCATCGAGCATCGAGTCGGTGAACACGCCGCCCTTGGTCAGGAAGGCACGGTCCTTGTCGAGGTACTCCAGGGCCTGGTCGAGGCTGTGGCAGACGGTCGGCACCAGCGCGTCTTCTTCCGGCGGCAGGTGGTACAGGTCCTTGGTGGCGGCTTCGCCCGGGTGGATCTTGTTCTCGATGCCGTCCAGGCCGGCCATCAGCAGGGCCGAGAAGCAAAGGTACGGGTTCGCCGACGGATCGGGGAAGCGCGCTTCGATGCGGCGGCCCTTGGGGTTGCTCACGAACGGGATGCGGATCGAGGCCGAGCGGTTCTTGGCCGAGTAGGCCAGCTTCACCGGGGCTTCGAAGCCGGGCACCAGACGCTTGTAGCTGTTGGTGCCGGGGTTGGTGATGGCGTTCAGGGCACGGGCGTGCTTGATGATGCCGCCGATGTAGTACAGCGCGGTGTCGGACAGGCCGGCATAGCCGTCGCCGGCGAACAGGTTCTTGCCGTCCTTCCAGATCGACTGGTGCACGTGCATGCCCGAGCCGTTGTCGCCGGCGTAGGGCTTGGGCATGAAGGTCGCCGTCTTGCCGTAGGTGTTGGCCACGTTCCAGACCACGTACTTCAGCACCTGCGTCCAGTCGGCGCGCTGCACGAGGGTGGAGAACTTGGTGCCGATCTCGTTCTGGCCGGCGCCCGCCACTTCGTGGTGGAACACTTCGACCGGGATGCCCAGCGATTCGAGCACCAGCGACATCTCGGCGCGCATGTCCTGCGTGCTGTCGACCGGGGGCACCGGGAAGTAGCCGCCCTTGGTGGTGGGGCGGTGGCCGCGGTTGCCGCCTTCGAGCTTGGCACCGCTGTTCCAGGGCGCTTCGTATTCCTCGATCTCGCTGAACACGCGGCCGGGCTCGTTGCTCCAGCGCACGCCGTCGAAGATGAAGAATTCGGGTTCGGGACCGAAGTAGGCGGTGTCGCCCAGGCCGGTGGACTTCAGGTAGGCCTCGGCCTTCTTGGCCACCGAGCGCGGGTCGCGGTCGTAGGGCTTGCCGTCGGCGGGTTCCAGCACGTCGCACTGCAGGAACAGGGTCGTCTCTTCGTAGAAGGGATCGATGTTGGCCGTGTTCGGGTCGGGCATGAGCTGCATGTCCGACGCTTCGATGCCCTTCCAGCCCGCCACCGAGGAGCCGTCGAAGGCATGGCCCGAGGTGAACTTGTCTTCGTCGAAGGCGCTGATCGGCACCGTGACGTGCTGTTCCTTGCCGCGGGTGTCGGTGAATCGGAAGTCGACGAACTTGACCTCGTTTTCCTTGACGAGCTTCAGTACATCGGCGACGGTCTTGGCCATCAGGTTCTCCTGGTTTGGATGGTTGGTTGAGAGAAAACGGATTAGGGGAATGCAGGTTCTGTGCCCATTCTCACCGGCGAGCTTGCGCGGGCCCGATACGCCTTTTGGCGGCCCGCGAGCCGGCATCGGCCCGAATTGGTGCTCGAACGATCATCGCACCAACTCGGGGCCCGTGGATGCACCAAAATCGACCAGCCCTGCCTTGAGCTGGGCGTAGGCGGCATCGAGGCGCGTGGCGTCTCCCTTCACGCCGAGCTCGATATGGCGGCCGTACTGAGGGTGATCGACGCTCGGAAGGCTGAAGACCTTCACGCCTTCGTGCGCCGCCTCGATGGCCTGCATGAGCGGGGTGAGGCTGGCCTCCACTGCACCGAAAACGATCACGGAGCGCTCGCTGACGCCGGGCGGACGTGCCAAATCGGCATAGCGCGTGTCGAGCACCCACTCGACCATGGGCCAGGCCATGACCGGAAAACCGGGGACGAAATGCACGTCGCCGACGCTGAAGCCGGGAATCTTGTTGTACGGGTTCGGGATGATGGCCGCGCCCTGGGGGAACACGCCCATGTTCAGGCGGTGCACGTTGTCGGGCCGGTCGGGCTCATAGGGCACGCCCTGCTCGCGCGCCGTGTCCTGCATGCGCTCGCGGATCAGCGCCTCGGCCTGCGGATGCAGGGCCAGCGGCACGCCCAGCGCCGCCGCCGCGCACTGGCGCGTGTGGTCGTCGGGCGTGGCGCCGATGCCGCCGGTCGAGAACACGACGTCGCCCGAGGCGAAGGCGCGGCGCAGCGCGGCCGTGATGCGCACCGGGTCGTCGCCCACGTACTCCGCCCAGGCCAGCGGGAGGCCGCGGGCCGCCAGCAGCTCGATCACCTTGGGCAGGTGTTTGTCGGCGCGCTTGCCGGAGAGGATCTCGTCGCCGACGATGATGAGCCCGAAGGCGCGCGGCGCGGCAGCGGAACGGCCGGTGGTGTTTGTCATTTCGAACCCCATTGGGAAAGTGCGGCGCGCTCGGCGCCGGAATCGTTGGGCAGCGCGGCCGGGCCGGCCGTGGGCGCGAGCGCGGCGGCGGCGCGTTGCGCGCGCAGCTGCGCCAGGGCGTCGAGCGTGTAGTGGGCGAACCAGAGCGCCGAGAAGGCGAAGACCACGGTGTAGATCCAGATCGCGATCGGCACCAGCACGAAGAAGGCGGCCGCGAAGAGCAGGCCCGAAGCCCACACGATGCTCGGCGCGGCACCCAGGTAGCCGCACAGCACGCCGATACCCAGCAACGGCCAGCGGTACTGGCGCAGCAGCGTGTTGCGCTCCTCGGCGCTGGCGTGATCGGCCAGCGCGTCGAAGGCCATCACCCGCGCCGTGAGCCAGCCCCAGATCAGCGGCGGCAGCACCAGCACCAGCGGCGGGATCAGCCACAGCGGCATCGACACCACCAGCGCCACCAAGGCCAGCACGGTGAGCCCCACCGAGCGGAAGACGCTGAGCACCAGGGAGGCGCCCTTTTTCTTCTCGAGCGCCGGGAAGCGCCGGTCGGCCACCAGGCGCGTGAGGGCCGGCGCCATGAAGGCGGCCACGATCAGCAGCGACACCAGCACGACTGCGGGCGTGAGCGCCAGCACCACCACCAGTGGCGCCAGGAAGGTCTTGACGTCCCCGGAGAACAGGCCCGACATCCAGCCCCAGAAGCTGGCCAGCAGCGGCCAGGCATCGAGCGCCTCGCGCGTCCAGGCGACGGCGGCGTCCCAGTACAGGTAGCCCAGGCCCAGCGCCAGCAGCACCATCAGCACCAGGGGCAGCAACGACAGGACGATGACCCGCGGATGCAGGCAGTAGGCCACGGCGCGCCAGAAGGAATCGATCAGAAGACGCATCCGCCAAAGCATACCTGGGCCAGGTATGCCCACCCCCACGCTCCCCCGCTACGCGTGGTCCGCTGCCCCCCGAGGGGGTGCTCGCCGCCTTGGGGCGGCCCGGCGGCGGCGACATTGCCCCCACGCTCCCCCGCTGCGCGAGGTCCGCTGCCCCCCGAGGGGGCGCTCGCCGCCTTGGGGCGGCCCGGCGGCGGCGACGCTGCGCGAGGTCGGCTCAGCCGCGCCCGACCAGCCGCCGCAGCCCCAGCCACTGCTGGGCCCAGAAGCCGCGCCCGTAGTCGCGCACGCGGCCGGCGGCGTCGGGCTCGACCTGGTCGCGGATGCCGGTGGGGTCGTAGCGGTCGTCGAAGTTGGCGGAGCGAAAGAGCATGTCCCACCACGGCAGCAGGACGCCGAAGTTGCGGCCTCCGAGCGTTTGGGGGCCTTCCGACTCGTGGCCGATGCCGATCGCATGGTGCACACGGTGGAAGCGCGGGCTGATCCAGAGCCGCTCGCCGATCCGGCCGAAGGACAGGCGCAGGTTGGCGTGCTGCAGGCTCTGGCTGAGCTGGGTGAAGGCCACGACGGCGATGAACTGGCCGGGTGCCACCCCGATGAGCTGCGCCACGAGCACGATGATGGCGTCGTGGATGAGGTCGTCGAGCAGGTGGTTGCGGTCGTCGCTCCACATCGTCATCTGGCGCTGCGAGTGGTGCAGCGAATGCAGGCCCCACCACCACCTGAAGCGATGCTGGCCACGGTGGATGAGGTATTCGACGAAGTCCAGCACCACCAGGTAGATCGCGAAGGCCAGCCAGGGGATGTCGGTCACGCCGGGCCAGAGTTCGTCCAGGTGCAGGGTGCCCCACCCCGCACCGCGCAGTTCGCCCAGCAGGGCATCGAACAGCGGCGTGACGGCAAAGAACAGGGCCAGCCGGAACAGGCCCAGCCGGTGGATCAGGGTGTAGAGGATGTCGATGCGGATGGCCTGCCGGTCACGCACCGGTTCCACGGGCCGCCAGCGCTGCAGCGGGCCGATGACGGCAACCAGGATCAGGATCTGGATCAGGCCGACCAGCAGCCAGCCGGTGGCATCGAAGGCGTCCTCGGTCCAGCCGCCCAGGCCCGCGGCGAACACCAGCGGCTGCACCACCGCCTCGAACAGCCATTGCTGCACGGCGGCGAACTGGTCGGTGAACCACTCGCTCACGCGCGGCCCCTGCCACGGCTTGGGCCTGGCGCCTCGGTCACCAGGAGCGGACTGGGCAATTTCATGAGTCGGAAGCGAGGGCGTTGCCCGACGGTTCTGCGCCGGCAGCGATCGATGTCATGGTAGCCCGCGCCGCCTGACCGTGCGCTTTCACGGGTGCGCCGCGATCCACTCGCGGTACGCCGGGTGCCGGCGCAGCGTGCGGAAGCAGAAGCCCTTGGCCTTCAGGCCCACGATGAGCGGCTCCAGGTCGGCCGGCGCCCACGGGTCGTGGCGCGACCAGATGCCCAGGTGCGCCAGCAGGACGTCGCCGGGCCGGATGCGCTCCAGCGCCTGCGCCAGCAGCTTGTCGTTGGGGTACTTGTCGCTGGGCAGTTCGTCGCCCAGGAAGCCGGCCGGCGACCAGCCGGCATGCTCGAAACCGCAGCTTTTCGCGGCCGCCAGCAGGCGCGGCGAGGTCTTGCCGCCGGGCGCGCGGAACAGCGGCAGCGGCTTCTTGCCGGTGATATGCGCCAGCCGGTCGGAGGAGCGCTGGATCTCCTCGCAATACTGCGCCGCGCTCCAGGTGAAGGTGCGCCCGGCATAGGCACCGGCGCTCGGCTGGATGCGGAACGCCGGCTGCACGCCTTTCACGTCCCCCCGCCAGTACGCATGGTCGTAGGTGTGCGAGCCGAACTCGTGCCCCTCGGCCGCCCTCGCCTTCCACCACGGCGCCCAGTGGTTGTCCAGGCTGTCGCCGCCGTCCTGGGTTTTCTCGGCGGCGGCGAAGAAGGTGACCTTGACGTCCTGGCGCTTGAGCACGTCGGCCACCAGCGGCGCGATGCCCATGTGGCCGGTGTCGAAGGTCAGGTACACCGGCTTGTCGCAATCGTTCTGGGCGGCAACGCCGGTGGATGCTGCGAAGGCCGCCATGGAAAACGCAGCGATCGAGGCGCCCCGGCGCAGCGCGCGGGCCGTGGGGGATTCAGCGGACCTTGGCATGTTCGACCGTCCACACCCCATGGGGCGAGCGCCCCACATTCACCGTGCGCACCACCTTGCCGGCCGCGAGGTCGACCACGCTGAGCTTCTTGGCCCAGCGCGAGGTGACGAACAGCGTCTTGCCGTCGGCCGACACGTCCATGCAGTCCGGGCCGCCGGGCACGGGATAGGTGGCGGTGACCGTGAGCGTGGGGATGTCGATGCGGCTGATCGAGTTGGCGACGCGGTTGCTCACGAACACCGACTTGCCGTCGCCCGCCGAGCGGAAAGCGTGCGCGCCCTTGCCGGTGGGGATCTTGCCGACCAGCTTCGGTTCCTTTCCCGCCACGTCGAAGACCTGCACGCCGTCGCCGCCGGTGAGGCCGACCAGCAGCGTCTTGCCGTCGTGGATGCCGAAGACGTCGGCCGGCATCGGCCCGGTGGGCGTGCGCCAGCGGATCGCCTGGGTGGCGAGGTCGACGGCAATGAGCTCGTCGCTGTCCTGCATGGAGATGTAGGCCACGGTGCTGTTGCCGTCGATCCAGATGTGGCTGGGCGTCTTGCCGGTGGGGATGCGCTTGGCCAGCTGCAGGTTGCTGCCGTCCCAGCGATAGACGTCGACGTGGTTCAGCCGGTTGCCGGCGGTGACGAACCACTTCATGTCGGGCGAGAACTGCAGCTGGTACGGGTCGATGATGCCGTAGACCGTGCGCTGGACCTCGCCGGTGCGCGGGTTGAAGAAGGTGAGCGAGTCGCCGGCCGAATTGGCGACGATCACCGACTTCTGGTCCGGCGTCATGTAGATGTGGTGCGGCTCCTTGCCCACCGCCACGCGGTTGCGCTCGCTCCAGGTGACCGGATCGATCAGGCTGACCGAGGCATCGAGCGAGTTGAGCACGAACAGCGGCGGGGCCGCCGCCGCGCCCGGAGCGCCCGGGGCGGCCGGAGCAGCAGGTTGAGCCGGGACGGCCGCGCAGGCCAGCAGACAAACGAAAAGAGCCGCAAGGCGGCTCAGCGAGCGAACGGACAGACGCAAGACACGGCTCCGGAAAGGGACTGGGAAGTTTAACGAGCGAGCCCGCCGCGCCGCCGACAGGCCAGGTCCCACACAGGCTGGCCGGAACGCGCGAGCCGACCGTCAGGCCGGCCCCGGCAGGCGCACCGCCTGCAGCTCATCGGGCCGCAGCCAGCGCCACTGGCCCGGCGCCAGGTCGGCCGGCAGCACCAGGCCGCCGATGGTGCTGCGGTGCAGCGCCGTCACCCGGTTGCCCACGGCCGCGACCATGCGCTTGACCTGGTGGTATTTGCCCTCGGTCAGCGTCAGGCGCAGGTGGTGGGTGTCCACCGCTTCGGCCGCCGCGGCGCGCACCGGCTTCGGGTCGTCGTCGAGCACCACGCCGGCCAGCAGCCGGCCGATCTGCGCCTCGGTCAGCGCATCGGCGGTGGTCGCTTCGTAGACCTTGGGCACATGGTGCTTGGGCGAAGCCATGCGGTGGATGAACTGGCCGTCGTCGCTGAGCAGCAGCAGGCCGGTGGTGTCCTGGTCGAGCCGCCCGATGGCCTGCACGCCGGGCTGCCCGCCTTTGACCGGACGCTGGCGCAGCGGGGCAGCCAGCAGGGTGTAGATGCTGGGCCAGGCCGAGGGCTTCTGCGAGCACTCGGTGCCGGCCGGCTTGTGCAGCATCAGGTAGGCCTTGGCGTGGTATTCCCACGGCGTGCCCTGCACGGTGAATCGCAGCCCGTCGGTTGCCGTCAATTCGGTGGACGGCTGCACGGCGGCCATGCCCTCCACGGCCACCAGGCCCTGTTGAACGAGGCCCGCGCAGACGCGGCGCGTGCCGAAGCCCTGGCTGTAGAGAAGATCCTGGAGTTGCATGGCATGGTCGGTGAAGAAAACGGCCGTGCTCCGGGACACGGCCGCTGCAGGGCGGCGCGGGTCAGTAGCCCAGCGCCAGGCCCGTGTTGCGGCGCGGATCGTTGGCGCCGTAGAAGCGGTTGTTGCCCACTGGCTTGCCGCCCAGCGAAGGCGCGCCGACGATGATCGCGGCCAGGTGGTTGGCCGGCTGCGGCACGCCCAGGTTGTGGCCCATGTCGGTCAGGATCTTGCGCGTATCGGGGCTGAGCGCGTAGGCCTCGACGTTGGTCAGGTCGGGCAGCCATTGCTGGTGGAAGCGCGGCGCATCGACGGCCTCCTGCACGTTCATGCCGTAGTCGATGGCGTTGATCATGGTCAGCATGACGGCCGTGATGATGCGGCTGCCGCCCGGCGTGCCGACCACCATGACGGGCTTGCCGTCCTTGCTGACGATGGTCGGGCTCATCGAGGACAGCGGCCGCTTGCCGGGCTCGATCTTGTTGGCCTCGCCCTGCACCAGGCCGTAGAGGTTGGGCACGCCGACCTTCGAGGTGAAGTCGTCCATCTCGTTGTTCAGCAGCACGCCGGTCTTGGCGGCCGTGACCTTGGCGCCGAACCAGTCGTTGAGCGTGTAGGTCACCGACACGGCATTGCCCCACTTGTCGGCGATCGAGTAGTGGGTGGTATTGCTGCCTTCGTGCGGCGCCACGCCGGGCTTGATGTCCTTGGAGACGCCGGCCTTCTTCGGGTCGATCACGGCGCGGATCTTCTCGGCGTAGCCCTTGTCGAGCAGGCGCTCCAGCGGGTTCTTCACGAAGTCCGGATCGCCCAGGTAGCTGTTGCGGTCGACGTAGGCGTGGCGCATCGCCTCGATCTGGTAGTGCGTGGCCTGCGCCGAACGCCAGCCCAGGTCCTTGAGCGGGTAGCCCTCGAGGATGTTGAGCATCTCGCAGATGATGACGCCGCCCGAGCTCGGCGGCGGCGCGGAGACCACGCGGTAGCCGCGGTAGTCGCATTCCACCGGCGCCATCTCGCGCGTCTTGTACTGCGCGAGGTCTTCGGTTGTGATGATGCCCTTGCCCGCCGCGCTCGAATCGGCGATCGCCTTGGCCACCCAGCCCTTGTAGAAGCCGTCGGCGCCCTTGGCGCTGACTTCGCGCAGGGTCTTGCCCAGGTCCTTCTGCACGATCTTCTCGCCGACCTTGAAGGCTTCGCCCTTGTTCAGGAAGATCGCCGCGGTCGCCGGGTCGGCCTTGAAATCGGCCGTGGCGGTGTTGAACATGTCGATGTCGCCCTGCTCCAGCACGAAGCCCTTCTCGGCCAGATCGATGGAGGGCTTGATGAGCGCGGCGCGCTGCAGCGTGCCGTATTTCTCGCGGGCGTATTCCATGCCCGAGACGCTGCCCGGCACGCCCACCGCCAGGTGGCCCTTGGTCGAGAGGCCCTTGACGACGTTGCCGTCCTTGTCGAGGTACATGTCCGCCTTGGCGGCCAGCGGTGCCTTCTCGCGGAAATCGAGAAAGGTCTTGCGGCCATCGGCGAGCTGGATGGTCATGAAGCCGCCGCCGCCGAGGTTGCCGGCCGCCGGGTAGACCACGGCCAGCGCATAGCCGACGGCGACGGCAGCATCGACCGCGTTGCCGCCGCGCTTGAGCACGTCGACGCCGACCCTGGTGGCCAGCTGCTGGGCCGTGACGACCATGCCGTTCTCGGCCATCACGGGCGCCTGCGACGCCGCCAGCACCGATGCGCCGGCACCGAGGGCAAGGCTCGCCGCGACCACGGCGCGCAACGATCGGGTCCATGTCATCTTCTTCATCTGGGTCTCCTGTAGGAAGCGGATCGGAATGATGGCGGTAGTGGGCCGCCGCCTAGGCGATGAGCAGCGCCTTGCGCCGCAGGTCGCGCAGCACCAGCGCCACTTGCTGGCGCGTGAACGCGAGCAGCTCGACCCCGTCGCTCAGGGGCTTGTCGTCCTTGACGAAGCGTAGCCGCTCGGCCAGGGCCTCGGCACGCAGATGTTCCGCCAGTTGCTCGTGGCTGTGCGCCCCATCCAGCAAGGGCAGCACGCAACGCTCGAGCAGCGACAGCCCCACCAGCTCGTGCCACTGGTTGCAGGCCTGGGCCGCGGGGCCGGCCTCGATGGCGAGCCCCGGCGCGTGCCGCACGGACATCAGCGCCTGCGGCATGGCAGAGACGGTCGCCGCCGCCACCACCGGAGTGCGCCGGATGCGTACCGCACCGAGGATGAGCAGTTCCTCCAGCATGGCCATCACGGCCACTTGTACCGCGCCGCGCGGCTCGCCGATGCGGGTCGACACCGCGTCCACGAGCGCGTCGACGCCGAGCGTGGCCGGGTAGTGATCGTCCAGCACCTGCGCCACGGCCTTGTGCACCGGCAGGCGCAGCGTGATGCGCAGGTTGCGCATGCCAACCGCGGGTTGCTCGGCCGCATCGAGCGAGAGCGGCGACCCGTCCGCCGCCTGGAAGGTGCCGGCGTAGTGAAGCTGGCGCAGCCGATCCCGGTCGAGCCGGTAGCGGATGTCGGCGTTCTTCTCGCGCTTGACCAGGAGCGTCTGACGGAAGGTCCGGTTGACGAGGAAATCGAGGTATTGCTCCATCAGGATCTGGCTGCCGCCGCACTCTCGCAGCAGGGGTTCGCGCACCTTGTCGCCGTAGTTCTGGACGAACATGGTGGAAGGCTCCGCGTCGCAGAGGTAGCTCAGGCCCTGAGCGTCCGCGCGTGCGACGAACTCCTTGAAGTAGCACGGTGCGTTGCACGGTTCGAGGAACTCGTGCAACAGGTAGCTCTCGTTGGCGCCGCGCACGATCGGCATGGTCTCCTCGAGGGTCTTGCGCAGGACGCTGTCGGGTCGCGCCGCGCCCTCGAGGAATTCGAGCATGCCGCGTGCATAGGCGAGCTTCTCGTCGGGCGCGTCGCGCGGGCCGCCGCGCAGCATCATGGCATCGCGCACGATCTCCCTGGCCTTCCAGCCGGGGTAGACGTTGTAGCTCACGTAAGCCACGCCATGCGGCGCCAGGTTGCGCGAACAGACCCGCAGGATCGCCTCCTGCACGGGCCCCGGCACCCAGCTGTACACGCCGTGGCAGACGATGTAGTCGAAGGTGCCGAAGCTGTCGTCGATGTCGGTGATGCTCAGCGCGCGCAGTTCGACATTCGGCGCGCGCATGTGGGCGAGCACCTCCTGGCCCTGGCCGATCTGCACCGGCGATAGGTCGATGCCGAGCATCCGCGCCTGCGGGTGCCGCACGCCCATCGGAATCAGGTTGCCGCCCGCTGCGCAGCCCAGTTCGAGCACCCGGGCGCGCGCCGGGGCAGGCGCGTCCAGGCCGAAAAGCCAGGCCAGCGCCTGCAGGTGCTCGACGGCGCTTTGGGGGAACGGGTGCGAGTCGTACGGTACGGCGTCGTAGTACGACGTGATCGTGGTGGTCAGTGCGTCCGACATGCGGCAGTTCCCCGGCATCTGCTGATGATCGGCACGCCCGCCACTGCGGCCGGCACTGCCGTCGATCCCGGCACGCGCCCCGGCCGCCGGGCCCCCTTGTGCGCCCATGCAGCGCATCGGCACGGACTATAAGCGGCGCAGGAGCGCGTGGCGGCCAAAAAGAAAAGCCGGACTCCTCTGAAGAGTCCGGCTTCCCGGGGATGGTGGAGCTGGGGGGATTCGAACCCCCGTCCGCAAGCCATCGTCGCGCAGTTCTACATGTTTAGCGATCTGATTTGGATCTCGCCACCGGCGTCGCGCAGTCGCACGCTCCACCGGCCGCCAGCACCCTTGAATCTCGCCGCCGCCCAAGGTGCCCGGACGGCGGCCAGCCAATGTAATTAACCTTGCAGCCGGGAGGCGTCAGATTGCTCTAACGCCCCCTTGCCCAGCCCATCGGCCGACTGTTGCAAGGCTCACCGGGTTTAAGCGGCGAGTGCGAAACGTTCGTCGTTTGCAGTTAGTTTGTTTGAATCTGTTTAACGAGCGCATTCAGCTCGACATGCCCCGCTGCGATCCCGAACCCACGTCGAAACCAGTGCAGCCCCTGAACTCGGTATTTTAGTCCGCGCGCAGCCATTTCAAGAGTTCGCGAGGCGCGGAGATCGCAGCATCGGCCTTCCAGAGCGTGGTATCGGCGTCGGCACCGAGGTAGCCGTAGGTGGCAGCGACCGTGCGCATGCCCGCCGCGCGGCCGGCCACCATGTCGCGCTCGTCGTCGCCGACGTAGACACACTCGGCCGCCGGCATGCCGAGCCGGCGCGCGGCCTCGAACAGCGGCTCCGGATGCGGCTTGGCGTGGGGGGTGCTGTCGCCGCTCACGATGGCGCCGGCACTCCCGAACAACGGGAGCGCAGCGGTCAGCGGCTCGGTGAACCGCCTGGACTTGTTGGTGACCACGCCCCAGGCGAGTCCGGCTGCGCGCAGCTCGTCGATCAGTTCTGCCACGCCGTCGAAGACGAAGGTGTTGTCGAGCATGCGGGCTTCGTAGTTGCGAAAGAACTCCTCGCGCAGAGCGGCGAATTCCGCTGCCTCGGGCGTGATGCCGAAGGCCACCCCCAGCATGCCGCGGGCCCCGGCGCCGGCCACGGGCCGGTAGTCGGCCAGAGGCAGCGAGGGCAGACCGCGATCGGTGCGCATCTTGTCGGCTGCCGCGCCCAGGTCCGGGGCGCTGTCGATCAGGGTGCCGTCGAGATCGAACAGCACCGCGCGTGGATGCCATCCGCTCATGCAGTCACCGCCGGCTTGCGCGTCGCCACGAGGTAGTTCACGGCGGTGTCGGCGTTGAGCCAATAGCGCCGCGTGACGGGGTTGTACGCCATGCCGCGCATCGGGCCCACCTCGAGCTTCGCGGCCCGGCAGTGCGCCGCCAGTTCGCTGGGCCGGATCAGCTTGCGGTATTCGTGCGTGCCGCGGGGCAGCATGCCGAGCACGTACTCGGCGCCGACGATGGCGAGGAAGAAGGCCTTGGCATTGCGGTTGATGGTGGAGAAGAAAACCCAGCCGCCAGGCTTGACCAGGTCGGCGCAGGCCTGCACGACGGAGGCGGGGTCGGGCACATGCTCCAGCATCTCCATGCAGGTCACGACGTCGAAGCTGGCCGGCGCCTCGGCGGCCAGCGCCTCGGCGCTGACCTCCCGGTACTTGACGCCACGCGTACCGGCTTCGAGCGCGTGCAACTGGGCGACCTTCAAGGCCTTGGAGGCCAGATCGATGCCCAACACTTCGGCACCGCGGCGCGCCATCGAGTCGGCCAGGATGCCGCCGCCGCAGCCCACGTCGAGCACGCGGCGCCCGGTGAGCGGCGCTTGCGACTCGATCCATTCGAGCCTCAGCGGGTTGATTTCATGCAGCGGCCGAAATTCACTGTCGAGGTCCCACCAGCGGTGGGCGAGTTCGGAGAATTTCGCCAACTCGGCAGGGTCGGCGTTGAGGTTGTCGGTCATGTGGGCAGATTATCGAGTCGTGCGCCCGGCAGCGCAGGCAGGTCGAACCATCGCGCGTCGCGGCCAGAAATAAAAAAACCCCGCCGAGGCGGGGTTCTTCAAAGCCGAAGCTTGTCGAATCAGTTCGGGCGGGTGCCGACCACTTCGATTTCCACGCGACGGTTCTTGGCGCGGCCTTCCTTGGTGCGGTTGTCTGCGACCGGCTGGCTCTTGCCCTTGCCTTCGGTGTACACACGGTTGCGCTCGATGCCCTTGCTGACCAGGTAGGCCTTGACGGCTTCGGCACGACGCACCGACAGGCGCTGGTTGTACGCGACGCTACCGATCGAGTCGGTGTGGCCGACGGCGATGATGACTTCGAGGTTGATGCCGCGGATCTTGGAGACCAGGTCGTCCAGCTTCGCGCGACCTTCGGGCTTGAGCACCGACTTGTCGAAGTCGAAGAAGGCGTCGGCAGCGAAGGTGACCTTCGACGCAGCAACCGGGGGAGCGGCAGGGGCAGCGGGAGCAGCCGGAGCAGCAGGCGTTGCCACCGGAGCAGCAGGAACCAGAGCGCCGTCGCAGCCGACCGCGGCGGTGGCGGGCGTCCAGTTGGCATCGCGCCAGCACAGTTCGTTGGTGCCGTTCTTCCAGACCAGTTCGCCGGTGCCGTTCTGCCAGTTGTCGATCACGGGACCACCGTTTGCGGCGGTGACACGGGTCTGCGCGCCTGCGGCCGTGGCGAGCGCAGCGACTGCAAACATCATCGCCACTTTATTCAGTTTCTTCATGGTTCTCCTCTTGGGGGAAAAAGCCGCAGCCGCGCTGCGAAACAAGGACGTCTCAAGTGACCACCACCCAAAACGTTCAGATGATTGTGCCATAGGGTCTTTCCCAAACCGGTCTTGCAGGGGTGCCAAAGCGTAGGACTGAGGCGGAATCCGGGCGTTCTGTTGCGGCCTTACGACAGGGCGCAGGACGTAAAATCATGGGTTCCCGTCGCCCGACCGCCCCCTGCATGACCTCGTTCGCCAAAGAAACCCTGCCCATCAGTCTCGAAGAGGAAATGCGGCGCAGCTACCTGGATTACGCGATGAGCGTGATCGTGGGGCGGGCGCTTCCCGATGCCCGCGATGGCCTCAAGCCGGTCCACCGCCGCGTGCTGTATGCGATGCACGAGCTGAACAACGACTGGAACCGCCCCTACAAGAAGTCGGCGCGCATCGTGGGCGACGTGATCGGCAAGTACCACCCGCATGGCGACCAGTCGGTCTACGACACGATCGTCCGCCTGGCGCAGGATTTCTCGATGCGCCACATGCTCGTGGACGGCCAGGGCAATTTCGGCTCGGTGGATGGCGACAACGCCGCAGCCATGCGATATACCGAAATCCGGCTGGCGAAAATTGCGCATGAAATGCTGGCGGATATCGACAAGGAAACGGTCGATTTCGGCCCGAATTACGACGGCAGCGAAAAAGAGCCGATCGTTTTGCCGAGCAAATTGCCCAATTTGCTGGTCAATGGCTCCGGCGGTATTGCGGTGGGCATGGCGACCAATATTCCGCCGCACAACCTCAACGAGGTGGTCGACGCCTGCCTGCACCTGCTGCGCCAGCCGGAAGCCACCATCGACGAGCTGATGGAAATCATCCCGGCGCCGGACTTCCCCACGGCCGGCATCATCTACGGCATCAACGGCGTGAAGGATGGCTATCGCACGGGCCGCGGCAAGGTGGTCATGCGCGCCAAGTGCCACTTCGAGGACATCGATCGCGGCCAGCGGCAGGCGATCATCGTCGACGAGCTCCCTTATCAGGTGAACAAGAAGACGCTGCAGGAGCGCATGGCCGAACTCGTGCACGAAAAGAAGCTCGAGGGCATCAGCCACATCCAGGACGAGTCCGACAAGTCGGGCATGCGCCTGGTGATCGAACTCAAGCGCGGCGAAGTGCCCGAGGTGGTGCTCAACAACCTCTACAAGCAGACCCAGCTGCAGGACACCTTCGGCATCAACATGGTGGCGCTGGTCGACGGCCAGCCCAAGCTGTGCAACCTGAAGGACCTGATCCAGGTCTTCCTGCAGCATCGGCGCGAGGTCGTCACGCGGCGCACGGTCTTCAATCTGCGCAAGGCGCGGGACCGCGGCCATGTGCTGGAAGGCCTGGCGGTGGCGCTGGCCAACATCGACGATTTCATCGCCATCATCCGCAACGCCCCCACCCCCCCGGTGGCCAAGGCCGAGCTGATGGCGCGCTCGTGGGACAGCAAGCTGGTGCGCGAGATGCTGACGCGCTCGCGCGCCGATGGCGGCACGGTGAATGCCGACGACTACCGGCCCGAAGGCCTCGAGCGCGAGTACGGCCTGCACGCAGACGGCCTGTACCGCCTGTCGGAGACGCAGGCCCAGGAAATCCTGCAGATGCGGCTGCAGCGCCTGACCGGCCTGGAGCAGGACAAGATCGTCGCCGAGTACAAGGAAGTGATGTCGGAGATCGATGACCTGCTCGACATCCTCGCCCGGCCGGAACGCGTCTCGACCATCATCAGCGACGAGCTCACGAGCCTGAAGCAGGAGTTCGGCGGCACCAAGCTCGGCGCGCGCCGCAGCCTGGTGGAACACAGCGCCTACGACCTGTCGACCGAGGACCTGATCACACCGACCGACATGGTCGTGACCCTGTCGCACAGCGGCTACATCAAGAGCCAGCCGCTGAGCGAATACCGCGCCCAGAAGCGCGGCGGCCGGGGCAAACAGGCGACGGCGACCAAGGAAGACGACTGGATCGACCAGCTCTTCATCGCCAACACGCACGACTACATCCTGTGCTTCTCCAACCGCGGCCGGCTGTACTGGCTCAAGGTGTGGGAAGTGCCGGCAGGCTCGCGCAATTCGCGCGGACGGCCCATCGTCAACATGTTCCCGCTGGCCGAGGGCGAAAAGATCAACGTCGTGCTGGCGCTCACGGGCGAGACGCGCAATTTCCCGGCCGATCGCTACATCTTCATGGCCACGTCGATGGGCACCGTGAAGAAGACGGCGCTCGACGAGTTCAGCAATCCCCGCAAGGCCGGCATCATCGCCGTGGACCTCGACGCAGGCGACTACCTCGTGGGCGCGGCGCTGACCGACGGCCAGCACGACGTGATGCTGTTCTCGGACGGCGGCAAGGCCGTGCGCTTCGACGAGAACGACGTGCGGCCGATGGGGCGCAACGCACGCGGCGTGCGTGGGATGATGCTCGAGGAAGGCCAGGGCGTGATCGCCATGCTGGTGGCCGAAGACGAGCAGCAGAGCGTGCTCACCGCGACCGAGAACGGCTATGGCAAGCGCACGAGCATCGTCGAATACACGCGCCACGGCCGGGGAACCAAAGGCATGATCGCGATCCAACAGAGCGAGCGCAACGGCAAGGTCGTCGCTGCCACGCTGGTCCATGCGGACGACGAGATCATGCTCATCACCGACAAGGGCGTGCTGGTGCGCACCCGCGTGGCCGAGATCCGGGAACTCGGCCGGGCCACGCAGGGTGTCACGCTCATCGGCCTCGACGAAGGCGCCAAGCTCAGCGGTCTGCAACGCATCGTGGAAAACGATGCCAACGGCACCACGGACGGCGACGACTCTTCCAACACATCAACGGAGAACACTCAATGAAACAACTCAAACGCGTCCTGCTCGCCACCGCCCTCGCTTCTGCCGCCACCGCTGGCTGGGCCCAGGACAAGGCGACGCTCATCAAGCAATTCCTCGACGTTCAGAAGCCCGCCGTCGAGATGATGGCCCGGGGCATCGTCCAGAGCACGTCCGACCCGGTCGCTGCCGCCGCGTCCGAGTACCTGAGCACCCGCGTCGCGGCAGACAAGCGCGAGGCCGCCGCCAAGGCCGCGGACGAGGAGTTCCGCAAGTATTTCGATGCGACCTTCCCGATCGTTCGTGACAAGGCGGCCCAGGTCTTCCCCGGCGTCGTGACGCCGATCCTCGAGCAGGACTTCACCGAGGACGAACTCAAGACGCTGATGGCCTGGCTCAATTCGCCGGTCAGCCGCAAGTTCGGCGAAACCAGCGGCAAGCTGCAGCAGGCCCTGGGCCAGAAGATCGTGGGCGACCTGCGCAGCACCCTCGAACCCAAGGTCGAGAAGCTCAACGTCGACGTGGCCAAGGCCATCGGCGCCCCGACCGATGGTGGTCAGGCCGCGCCCAGGTCGGGCGGCGCCAAGGCACCGGCCAAGAAGTGACCACGCCCTTGCCCCGCCGCCCCTACAACTTCTCCGCTGGCCCGGCCACGATGCCGGAGGCGGTGCTCCAGCAGGCTGCCGCCGAGATGCTCGACTGGCACGGCAGCGGCATGGGCGTGATGGAGATGAGCCACCGGGGCAAGGAATTCGGCGAGATCCTCGCGCAGGCCGAGGCCGACCTGCGCCGCCTGCTGCATGTGCCCGAGCAGTTCCACATCCTGTTCATGCAGGGCGGCGGCCTGGGCGAGAACGCCATCGTGCCCCTGAACCTGTCGCGGGGCGGCATCGTCGATTTCGTCGTCACCGGCAGCTGGAGCATCAAGTCGCACAAGGAAGCCCGGCGCTATTGCGACGCGCGCATCGCTGCCAGCAATGCCGAAGGCGGCCACCTGGACCTGCCCGAGCCAGCCGGCTGGCAGCTCAGCGACGGCGCCTCGTACGTGCACCTGTGCTCCAACGAGACGATCAACGGCATCGAGTTCCAGGAACTGCCCGACCTGAAGGCCCTGGGCAGTTCGGCGCCACTGGTCATCGATTTTTCTTCGCACGTCGCCTCGCGACCCGTCGACTGGTCGCGCGTCGGGCTGGCCTTCGGTGGCGCGCAGAAGAACCTCGGCCCGGCCGGCCTCACGCTGGTCGTGGTGCGCGACGACCTCCTGGGCCACGCGCTGGAGATCTGCCCGAGTGCCTTCAACTACCGCACGGTCGCAGACAACCAGTCGATGTACAACACGCCGCCGACCTGGGGCATCTACGTCGCTGGCCTCACCTTCCAGTGGTTGCTGGCGCAAAAGGAAGGCGAGCTGACCGGCGCGGAGGCGATGGCCCGGCGCAATGCCGCGAAGGCGAAGTTGCTCTACGACGCCATCGACGGTTCGTCCTTCTACAGCAACCGGGTTGCCGTCGCCTGCCGGTCGCGCATGAACGTGCCCTTCTTCCTTGCCGACGAAGGCCGCAACGCCGCCTTCCTGGAAGGCGCTCGCGCTGCCGGCCTGCTGCAGCTCAAGGGCCACAAGTCGGTGGGCGGCATGCGCGCCAGCATCTACAACGCGATGCCGGTTGAAGGCGTCCAGGCGCTGGTGGCCTACATGCGAGAATTCGAGCGACTGCATGCCTGAGTGCACGTGCGCCCGATGACTCCTCCCGCCGCCTCGCCCCCCTCCATCGATCCCTCGTCCGTCAGCCTCGCCGATCTGCGTGTGCAGATCGACGCGCTCGACGACCAGCTGCTGCAACTGCTCAACGAGCGCGCCCGCGTGGCGGAGCGGGTCGGCGAGGTCAAGAAGCGGGAGGGCACGCCCTTCTTCCGGCCCGACCGCGTGGCGCAGGTGATCGAGAAGGTACGGCGCAACAACGCGGGCCCGCTCAAGGGTGGACATGTCGCAGCCATCTGGCGCGAAATCATGTCGGCCTGCCTGGCGCTCGAATCCCCGCAGCGCGTGGCGGTGCTGGGGCCCGAGGGCACGTTCTGCGAACAGGCGGCCATCGAGTACTTCGGCGGCGCCGCCGACCTGGTCTACTGCGCCAGCTTCGACGAGGTGTTTCACGCCACGGCCAGCGGCAGCGCGCAGTACGGCGTCGTGGGTGTGGAGAACTCCAACGAGGGCGTCGTCACCCGTTCGCTCGACATGTTCCTGCAGTCGCCCACGCACGTCGTCGGCGAAGTGAGCCTGCTGGTGCGCCACAACCTGCTGCGCCAGGTCAACTCGCTCGAGGGCATCGAGGCCGTGCTGGCCCATCCGCAGGCCCTGGCGCAATGCCAGGGCTGGCTCGCCAAGCATCTGCCGAAGGCCGAGCGGCGCGCCGTCTCGAGCAACGCCGAAGGCGCACGCCTCGCGGCCACCCACCCGGCCTGGGCCGGCCTGGCCAGCGAGCGAGCGGCCACCGAGTACGGCCTGCACATCGTGGCGCATGCGATCCAGGACGATGCCTACAACCGCACGCGCTTCGCCGTCATCACCCTGCCCGCCACGCTCGCGATGCCACCGGCCTCGGGGCGCGATTGCACGAGCCTCGTGGTCTCGGTACCGAACCGTCCCGGAGCGGTGCACGACCTGCTGGTGCCGCTGAAGACCCACAACGTGTCGATGACGCGTTTCGAGTCGCGTCCCGCACGCACCGGCCAGTGGGACTACTACTTCTACATCGACCTGGACGGGCATCCGAGCCAGCCGCACGTCGCGGCCGCGCTCGACGAACTGCGCGCGCTGTGCGCGTTCTACAAGGTCATCGGCGCCTACCCGGTGAAGGCCTGACACATGCCGGGCCCAGCGCACACCGCTCCGCGTATCGGCGCCCTGCCAATGGGCGCGGCCCCGTCCCGGGCCTGTCCGGCGGAGGTTTGATGTTCGACCAACTCGGCCTGATCGGCTGCGGCCTCATCGGCGGTTCGTTCGCGCTGGCGCTCAAGCAGGCGCGCCTGGTCAAGCGGGTGGTGGGCTACAGCAAGTCGCCGTCGACTACGGAACGCGCGCGCCAGCTCGGCGTGATCGACGTGGCCGCCCCGTCCGCCCTGCTCGCGGTCTCGGGCGCCGACCTGGTGCTCATCGCCGTGCCTGTCGCTGCATCGGAAGCGACTTTCAAGGCCATTCGCCACGGCATCGCGGACAACGCGCTGGTGATGGACGTGGGATCGACCAAGCGCGACGTGATCGCCGCCGCCGAACGCGGGCTGCAGCAGCAGCTGTCGCATTTCGTTCCCGCACACCCGATCGCAGGCAAGGAACTGTCGGGCGTCGAGCATGCCGAAGCGCGCCTGTTCGTCGATCGGCAGGTGGTTCTGACGCCGGTCGAGTCCACGCGGCGCGCCAATCTGCAGCGCGCCGCCCAGGTCTGGACCGACGTCGGCGCCAAGGTCGTCCAGATGACGCCCGAAGCCCACGATGCCGCCTTCGCGGCGGTGAGCCACCTGCCGCATCTGCTGGCCTTCGCCTTCACCAACGCCGTGGCCGGGCAGCCCGACGGATCCCAGTTCCTGGCCGTGGCCGGCAGCGGCTTTCGCGACTTCTCGCGCATCGCCGCCAGCGACCCGGCCATGTGGCGCGACGTGCTGCTGGCCAACCGTGAGCAGGTGCTGCTGCAGTCGCAGGCCTTTCGCAAGGCGCTGCTGCAGATGGAAGCACTGATTGCCTCCGGCGACGGGAAGTCGCTGGAGGAGGCGATCGCCGCAGCCAGCCGGACCCGCGCCCAATGGCAGCTGCCGGCGCCCGACGCGCCGGCGAACGACTGACGATGTACGCCACACCTTTTCTCGACGTCCCCCCTCTCGTGGCGGCCGGCGGCACGGTTCGCCTGCCGGGTTCCAAGAGCATCTCCAACCGCGTGCTGCTGCTGGCCGCCCTGGCGCAGGGCACCACGACCGTCCACGACCTGCTCGACTCCGACGACACGCGCGTGATGCTCGATGCGCTGGCGGCGCTCGGCTGCGGCCTGGACCGAAGCGGCGGCACGCTGCGGATCGCCGGGCTCGGCGGCCGCCTTGGCGACGAAGTCCGCCAGCGCGCGCTCTCGCTCTTCCTGGGCAATGCCGGCACCGCCATGCGGCCACTCACCGCCGCGCTGGCCCTGCTGGGCGGCGACTTCGAGCTGCGCGGCGTGCCACGCATGCACGAGCGCCCGATCGGCGACCTGGTCGATGCGCTGGTGCAGCTGGGCTGCCAGGTCGAATACCTCGGCAACCCCGGCTTCCCGCCGCTGCGCATCCGGCCCGTCGCGGCGTCGGCCCTGCAGCTCGACCAGCCGATCCGCGTGCGCGGCGACGTGTCGAGCCAGTTCCTCACCGCCCTGCTGCTGGCGCTGCCGCTGGCGGCCGGCACGCGCCCGATCGTGATCGAGGTGATCGGCGAGCTGATCTCCAAGCCCTACATCGAGATCACGCTGAACCTGCTCGCGCGCTTCGGCATCGACGTGCAGCGCGACGGCTGGTCGCGCTTCGTCATCCCGGCCGGCGCGCAGTACCGGTCGCCCGGCGACATCCACGTCGAGGCGGACGCCTCGTCGGCCAGCTATTTCATCGCGCTCGGCGCCATGGCGGCGGGCGCTTCAGGCCAAGCTGCCTTGCGCGTCGAAGGCGTGGGCGCGGACTCGATCCAGGGGGACATCCGCTTCGTCGAGGCGGCACGGCAGATGGGCGCACAGGTCGCCAGCGGCCCCAACTGGCTGCAGGTCGAGCGCGGGGCCTGGCCGCTGCGCGCCATCGACATCGACGCCAACCACATCCCCGACGCCGCCATGACGCTGGCCGTCATGGCGCTGTACGCCGACGGTCCCAGCACGCTGCGCAACATCGCCAGTTGGCGCGTCAAGGAAACCGACCGCATCGACGCCATGGCGGCCGAACTGCGCAAGCTCGGTGCCACCGTCGAGGCCGGCCCGGACTTCATCCGCATCGAACCGCTGCCGCCCGGCCACTGGCGCCGCGCCAGCATCCACACCTACGACGACCACCGGGTCGCGATGTGCTTCTCGCTTGCGGCCTTCAATCCCGACCGGCTGCCGGTGCGCATCCTCGACCCGAAGTGCGTCGGCAAGACCTTTCCGGACTACTTCGAGGCCCTGTTCTCCGTCGTTCAGCCGGCCGAGGTCCCCGTGATCTGCGTGGATGGCCCCACCGCCTCCGGCAAGGGCACACTCGCGGCCGAGATCGCGCGCCGGCTCGGCTACCACTACCTCGACTCGGGCGCCCTGTACCGGGTGGCGGGCCTGGTCATGCGGCGCGCCGGCCTGGAAGCCGATGCGGTCCACGAAGCGCAGATCGCCCGCCTGGCCCGCGGCCTGGCGCTGCGCTTCGACGCCGGCCGCGTGCTGCTGGCCGGCGAGGACATCACCGACGCCATCCGCACCGAGGCGGCGGGCATGGACGCTTCGCGCGTGTCGGCACTGCCGGCGGTGCGCGAGGCCCTGCGCGACCTGCAGCTGTCCTTCCGGCGCCTGCCGGGCCTGGTGGCCGACGGGCGCGACATGGGCACCGTCATCTTCCCCGACGCATCCCTGAAGGTCTACCTCACGGCCAGCGCCGCGCATCGCGCCGAGCGCCGGCATAAGCAGTTGATTTCAAAGGGGATTTCGGTTACACTCGACAGTCTTCGCGCCGACCTGGAAGCGCGTGATGCGAGGGATTCTTCCCGCAGCGTCGCGCCGCTCAAGCCCGCCGAAGATGCCCGCCTCCTGGACAACTCCGACCAGACCGCCCTGCAATCGGTGGATCAGGTCCTGGCCTGGTGGCGGCAGGTGCAGCCTTTCGACGCCCGCTGAGGCAGGTATTGAAGGCTCGGGCCTCCGGCACAACCTCTGTCGGGCGGTCCTTGGTCCAGCAGGTCCTCCTCGCGCGTCAGCGCACCGGCCTGCTGGTTGTTCAACCCCAACCGGGGTCACTGCCAAGTGGCCCAAACCGCCGTCTCCAGTCTTAGAAACAGCCGCAAGCGATATTGCATGGGCGGCTGGAAACCTGGGTGGACGGAACAGGAAACTTAATGTCTGAATCTTTTGCCGCTCTCTTCGAAGAGTCCCTCCAGCGTTCCGAAATGCGCGCAGGCGAGGTCATCACCGCCGAGGTGGTGCGTGTCGAGCACAACCACGTGGTGGTCAATGCCGGCCTGAAGTCCGAAGCCTACGTGCCGATCGAAGAGTTCAAGAACGACAAGGGCGAACTCGAAGTGCAAGCCGGCGATTTCGTGTCGGTGGCCATCGGCTCTGTCGAGAACGGCTACGGCGACACGATCCTCTCGCGTGACACCGCCAAGCGCCTCGCTTCGTGGCTCGCGCTCGAGAAGGCCCTGGAATCCGGCGAATTCGTCACCGGCACCACCAGCGGCAAGGTCAAGGGTGGCCTCACGGTGCTGGTCAACGGCATCCGCGCCTTCCTGCCCGGTTCGCTGATCGACACCCGTCCGATCAAGGACCTGACCCCCTTCGAGAACAAGACCCTCGAATTCAAGGTCATCAAGCTCGACCGCAAGCGCAACAACGTCGTGCTGTCGCGCCGTGCCGTGGTCGAAGCCAGCATGGGCGAAGAACGCGCCAAGCTGATGGAGACCCTGAAGGAAGGCGCCGTGGTCCGTGGCGTGGTCAAGAACATCACCGAATACGGTGCCTTCGTCGACCTCGGCGGCATCGACGGCCTGCTGCACATCACCGACATGGCCTGGCGCCGTGTCCGCCACCCGAGCGAAGTCGTTCAGGCCGGCCAGGAAATCACCGCCAAGATCCTCAAGTTCGACACCGAGAAGAACCGTGTGTCGCTGGGTCTCAAGCAGATGGGCGACGACCCGTGGATGGGCGTCTCGCGCCGCTACCCGCAGGGCACGCGCCTGTTCGGCAAGGTCACGAACATCGCCGACTACGGCGCGTTCGTCGAGCTCGAGCCGGGCATCGAAGGCCTGGTCCACGTCTCCGAAATGGACTGGACCAACAAGAACATCGCGCCGAACAAGATCGTGTCGCTGGGTGACGAAGTCGAAGTCATGGTCCTCGAGATCGACGAAGACAAGCGCCGCATCAGCCTGGGCATGAAGCAGTGCAAGGCCAACCCCTGGCAGGAATTCGCGCAGAACACCAAGCGCGGCGACCGCGTCAAGGGCCCGATCAAGTCGATCACCGACTTCGGCGTGTTCGTGGGCCTGGCTGCCGGCATCGACGGCCTGGTGCACCTGTCCGACCTCTCGTGGAACGAAGCCGGCGAAACCGCCGTTCGCAACTACAAGAAGGGCCAGGAAGTCGAAGCGATCGTGCTGGCCGTCGATGTCGACCGCGAGCGCATCAGCCTGGGCATCAAGCAACTCGACGGCGACCCGTTCACCACCTTCACGACGGTGAACGACAAGGGCCAGATCGTGACCGGCAAGGTCAAGACCGTGGACCCGCGCGGTGCCGAGATCGACCTGGGCAACGACGTGATCGGCTACCTGCGTGCATCGGAAATCTCCCGTGACCGCGTGGAAGACGCCCGCAACGTGCTCAAGGAAGGCGACGAAGTCACGGCCGTGGTGGTCAATGTGGATCGCAAGACCCGCAACATCCAGCTGTCGATCAAGCAGAAGGACATGGTCGACCAGCAGGAAGCCATGGCCAGCCTGAGCCAGCAGTCGGCCCGCGAGAACGCCGGCACGACGAGCCTGGGCGCCCTGCTGCGCGCCAAGCTGGACAACAGCGACAAGTAAGCCGCCACTCGCGGTACCCGGACACGGCGAGGCTTGCCTCGCCGTGTTTCCATCTGCCGACCCATGACACGTTCCGACCTGGTTGAAGAACTCGCCGCCCGCTTCGCGCAACTGACGCATCGCGACGCCGAGTACGCCGTCAAGACCATCCTCGACGCCATGAGCGACGCGCTGGTGCGCGGCCATCGCATCGAGATCCGTGGTTTCGGCAGCTTCTCGGTCAGCCGCCGTCCGCCGCGCGTCGGACGCAACCCGCGCTCGGGCGAGAGCGTGCAGATTCCCGAAAAGCGGGTGCCGCACTTCAAGCCGGGCAAGGCCCTGCGCGAAGCCGTGGATGTGCGCAGCGCCGAACTCGAAGCCGAGGAACAGCGCCAGCGCGAGAGGGCCTGACACCCGGCTCCGTAGAATCGGTCCCGGCCTGACGGGACACCCATGAAATACTTCCTATGGCTGCTCAAGGCAGCCATTTTTTTTACCCTGTTCGCCTTCGCGCTGAACAACCAGCACGACGCGACCGTCTACTTCTTCTTCGGCACCTACTGGCGCGCACCGCTGGTGCTGGTGGTGCTGGCGGCCTTCGCCGGCGGCATGGTCGTCGGTGCGCTCGGCATGCTGCCCGGGTGGTGGAAGCATCGGCGCGCCGCGACTCAGGTGCCTCAGCCGGCAGCCGCCTCTGCCGCGAATCCCGCGGCCGAAGACACGTCAGCCGGCACCGTCCAGCAACCCCAGATCGCCCGCCAGCATGGACTTTGATTTCAGCTGGCTCCTGCTCGGCCTGCCCATCGCGTTCGTGCTGGGCTGGCTCGCCTCGCGCCTGGACCTGCGCCAGCTGAGGCTGGAGAACCGGCAGGCACCCAAGGCCTACTTCCGCGGCCTCAACTTCCTGCTCAACGAGCAGCAGGACCAGGCCATCGACGCGTTCATCGAGGCGGTGCAGAACGACCCCGACACGCAGGAACTGCACTTCGCGCTCGGCAACCTGTTTCGCCGGCGCGGCGAGTACCAGCGCGCCGTGCGCGTGCACGAGCACCTGCTCGGGCGAGGCGACCTGAGCCGGGCCGACCGGGACCGTGCGCAGCATGCGCTGGCGCAGGACTTCCTGAGCGCCGGGCTGCTCGACCGCGCCGAAACGGCGCTGCAGAAGCTCGAGGGCACACGCTACGAGAACGAATCGCGCCTGGCGCTGCTGGCCATCTATGAACGCTCGCGCGAGTGGGCGCAGGCCGAGATCGTGGCCAGCAAGCTCGATGCGTCGGAGCAGGCCAGCTACGGCACGCGCCGTGCCCACCACCTGTGCGAGCAGGCATCCGAACAGGCCTCCAGGGGCGCACTGGACGAAGCCATGCGCCTGCTGCGCCAGGCGGCTGCACTCGCGCCTGGCGCGCCTCGCCCGCCCATCGACATCGCCGCGCTCCAGTTGCGCAGCGGACAGGCAACCGAAGCCTTCGACACGTTGATGACGCTGGCCGACACGGCGCCGATCGCCCTGCCGCTTTACGCCGCACAACTGCAGCAGACGGCCGTCGCCGCCCATCGCAGCGGCGAGGCGCTGGCCTTGCTGCAACGGCGCTACGCCGAGGCACCGTCGATCGACGTGGTCGAAGCCATCGTCGCCTTGGGCGGGCAGTTGCAACCTGCCGGCGAGGGCCAGGAAGCCGCCACCTCGGCGCCGCGCGACGGCTACCTCGCCCACCTGGCGCGGCAGCCCGGCTCGCTGGTCGCCGCCTCGCGGTGGCTGGCCGGCGAGCGCTTTTCCGACGATGCACACACGCATCCGCCGCTGCAGCGAGCACTCGACCAGGCCGCACGGCCGCTGATGCGCTACCGCTGCGCCGCCTGCGGTTTCGAGGCGCACCAGTACTTCTGGCACTGCCCGGGCTGCCAAGCCTGGGACAGCTACCCACCACGTCGGGTGGAGGAATTATGACCACCTCGATGGCCTAGCCCATCGGGCGCCTGCATGATGGCCCGGCGCATCCACGCGCATGAGTCACACATTTTTCAGGGAGTCATCATGTTCAAGAAAGTACTGGCCTCGCTGGCCTTCGCCGCCATCTCCGTGGCCTCATCGGCCGCGGTCGAAATCAACAAGGGCTCGGTGGCCGACTTCGACGGGCTGCCAGGCGTCGGCCCGGCCTTGTCCAAACGCATCGTCGATGCGCGGCAGCAGGCGGAATTCAAGGATTGGTCGGACGTCATGGCGCGCGTCAAGGGCGTCAAGCAGAAGTCGGCCGCCAAGCTCTCGGCAGCAGGGCTCACCGTCAACGGCAAGCCCTTCGATGGATCGGCCAAGGCCCAGGAGACCAAGAAGGCTCGCGCCGCCGACAAACCGGCACGCTGACACCACGCCAAACTGCATGGAAGCCGCCCTCGGGCGGCTTTCCTTTTTCCCGCGCCGCGGCACGCGGCGCGTGCGGGAAATGCCCCAGCCGTGGCCCGATATTTGCACGTATCCTGCTCTCGCTTTTCACTTCCCCCGTACAGGAGAGAGTCGATGATTCACAAGTTCGGTTTCGCGCTGGCCGCGTTGACGGTCGGCGCCACCGCCCTCGCCCAGACCAAGTGGGACCTCCCCACCGCTTACCCTCCCACCAATTTCCACACCGAGAACATCAGCCAGTTCGCCTCGGACGTGGACAAGGCCACGGGCGGCAAGCTGAAGATCACCGTGCACTCCAACGCCTCGCTGTTCAAGGCGCCCGAGATCAAGCGCGCGGTGCAGGGCGGGCAGGCGCAGATGGGCGAGATCCTGCTGGTGAACTTCCAGAACGAATGGCAGGTCTTCGGCACCGACGGCATCCCGTTCCTGGCCGACAGCTACGACGCCGCCTGGAAGCTCTACCAGGCGCAGAAGCCGGTGCTCTCCAGGAAGCTGGCCGAGCAGGGCATCATGCTGCTCTACACCGTGGCCTGGCCGCCGCAGGGCATCTTCGTCAACAAGACCATCAGCTCGGCCGCCGACCTCAAGGGCATCAAGTGGCGCGCCTACAGCCCGGCCACCGCCCGCATCGGCGAACTGGTGGGTGCGCAGCCCGTCACCGTGCAACAGGCCGAGCTCTCGCAGGCCATGGCCACGGGCGTCATCGAGTCGTACATGTCCTCGGGCTCGACGGGCTACGACACCAAGACCTACGAGTACATCAAGAACTTCTACGACACGCAGGCCTGGCTGCCCAAGAACGCCGTGCTGGTCAACAAGAAGGCCTTCGATGCGCTCGACAAGCCCACCCAGGACGCCCTGGTCAAGGCCGGCGACGAGGCCGAGAAGCGCGGCTGGGAGCTGTCGAAGAAGAAGAACCTCGAGTACCTCGAGCTGCTCAAGAAGAACGGCATGACCATCCACGTGCCGTCGGCCCAGCTCAAGGCCGACATGAAGAAGGTCGGCGACACCATGATCAAGGAGTGGACAGAGAAGGCCGGCCCGGACGGGCAGGCCGTGCTGGACGCCTACAAGAAGATGTGAGCCCCCGGTCCGGGCATGGCCCGGGCCCTTGCCACGCGACCTGCCCATGCGCAAAGCCCTCGATTTCCTCTACGACAGCGCCGCCGCCCTGGCGGCGCTTTTCATGGTCGGCCTGCTGGCCATGGTGCTGACGTCCATCCTCGGGCGGCAGTTGCATTTCAACGTGCCGGGCATCGACGCCTACGCCGGCTACATGATGGCCGGCGCCGGCTTCATGGCGCTGGCCCACACCCTGAAGAAGGGTGAACACATCCGCGTGACGCTGGTGCTCAACGCGCTGGGTGCGACACCGCGCCGCTGGCTCGAGCGCTGGGCCATGGGCGCGGGCGCCGCGCTGGCCATCCTCTTCGCCGTGTATTGCGTGCGCCTGGTGCTGCAGTCGCACGAATTCAACGACATGTCGACCTCCAACGACGCCACGCCGCTGTGGATTCCGCAGCTGAGCATGGCCGTGGGCGCCGTGGTCTTCGCCATCGCGGCCATCGACGAGTTCTTCATCGAATGGAACGGCCGCGCGCCGGTGGCCGACGGGGAGATGCTGCGCCATGAGTGACATCGCCATTGCCGGCCTTCTCATCCTGTCGCTGTTCCTGATCCTGGGCAGCGGCGTGTGGATCGGGCTCACGCTTTCGGGCGTGGCCTGGATCGCCATGGAGCTGTTCTCGTCGCGGCCCGCGGGCGACGCCATGGCCGTCACGATCTGGGGTTCGGCCTCGGGCTGGACGCTGACCGCGCTGCCGCTGTTCGTCTGGATGGGCGAGATCCTCTTTCGCACGCGGCTGTCGCAGGACATGTTCAGCGGCCTGGCCCCCTGGATGCAGCGCCTGCCCGGCCGGCTGCTTCACACCAACGTGGTCGGCTGCGCCATCTTCGCGGCGGTGTCGGGCTCCAGCGCCGCAACCTGCGCGACCATCGGCAAGATGACGCTGCCCGAGCTGGGCAAGCGCGGCTACCCGCAGGACATGGTCATCGGCACCCTGGCCGGCGCGGGGACGCTGGGCCTGCTGATCCCGCCGTCCATCATCATGATCGTCTACGGCGTCGCGGCCGACGTCTCGATCGCCCGGCTCTTCATCGCGGGCGTGCTGCCGGGCATCCTGCTGGCGGTGCTGTTCTCGGGCTACATCGCGGCCTGGGCGCTGATGAACCCCGGCAAGATCCCACCGGCCGATGCCCGCATGAGCTTCATGCAGAAGCTCGCCGCCTCGCGCAGCCTGATCCCCGTCACGCTGCTGATCCTGGCGGTGCTGGGCTCGATCTACGCCGGCGTCGCCACCGCCACCGAGGCGGCCGCCGTCGGCGTGGTGGGCGCGCTGGTCATCTCGGCGGCCCAGGGCTCGCTGAACTGGAAGACCTTCAAGGACTCGCTGCTGGGCGCCACGCGCCTGTACTGCATGATGGCGCTGATCCTCGCGGGCGCCGCCTTCCTGACGCTGGCCATGGGCTACATCGGTCTGCCGCGCCACCTGGCGGAGTGGATCGGCTCGCTGGGCCTGTCGAAGTTCCAGCTGGTGGCGATGCTGGCCGTGTTCTACATCGTGCTGGGCTGCTTCCTCGACGGCATCTCGATGGTGGTGCTGACCATGGGCGTGATCATGCCGACCGTGACGGCCGCCGGCATCGACCCCATCTGGTTCGGCATCTTCATCGTGCTGGTGGTGGAGATGGCGCAGATCACGCCGCCCGTGGGCTTCAACCTCTTCGTGCTGCAGGGCATGACGGGCAAGGACCTGCTCTACATCGCGCGCGTGACGGTGCCGATGTTCCTGCTGATGATCGCCGCGGTGCTGATCATCTACTTCTTCCCGGCGCTGGTGACCTGGCTGCCGAAGCAGATGTGAGGCACGCCGGCCCGCAAGCACGGTGAAAATCGGCGAATGCCTCTGCTGCCCATTCTTGCCATCTCGCTCGGTGCCTCGCTCGGGGCGCTGGCCCGCTGGGGACTGGGCCTCGCGCTCAATGCCCAGGGCGGGCTGCTGCCCTGGGGCACGCTGGCCGCCAACCTCATCGGCGGGTATCTCATCGGCGTGGCGGTGGGCACCTTCCAGGCCATGCCGCAGCTCGATCCGGTGTGGCGGCTGCTGCTCATCACGGGCTTCCTGGGCGGCCTCACCACCTTCTCCAGCTTCTCGGCCGAGGTGGTGGCGATGCTGCTCGACGGCCGGTTGGGCCTCGCGCTGCTGACCGGCTGCCTGCACCTGGCCGGCTCGCTGGCGCTGACCTGGGTCGGCATCCGCACGGTGCAGGGCTTCATCGCCTCCTGATCCGGGCGTCCGAAGGGCGCTACGGAATTCATAGCTGCGCCCCTGCGCCCGGCGAGGGTTCCAGGCACGTTCCGCTTGAAAGACCGGCCGGCCGTCTGCGGTTTTTTCCAATGGGCGCGCGAAGGCCGGTCGATAGAATCGATCGAGATGCCGCTGGTCCTCCTCGTCGCCCTTCCCTTCATCGCCAGCGTGCTGGCGGCTTCGCTGCCGTCCAATGCACGCAACCGGGAATCGACTTTGGCGGGCGTGGTCGCGCTGTTCGGCGCGGTGCAGGTGGCGTGGATGTTCCCGCGCCTGGCCGACGGCAACGTGCTGCGCCAGACCTACTCCTGGATCCCCTCGCTCGGCCTCGACCTGTCTTTTCGCATGGACGGCTTCGCATGGCTGTTCTGCGTGCTCGTCCTGGGCATCGGCGCACTCGTGGTGCTCTACGCGCGCTACTACATGTCGGCCTCCGATCCGGTGCCGCGCTTCTTCGCCTTCTTCCTCGCCTTCATGGGCTCGATGGTCGGCGTGGTGCTGTCGGGCAACCTCATCCAGATGGTGCTGTTCTGGGAGCTCACCAGCCTCTTCTCCTTCCTGCTGATCGGCTACTGGCACCACCGGCGCGATGCGCGGCGCGGCGCGCGCATGGCGCTCACCGTCACCGGCGCCGGCGGGCTGTGCCTGCTGGCCGGCGTGCTGGTGCTGGGCCGCATCGTGGGCAGCTACGACCTCGACGTGGTCCTGGCCTCGGGCGACCAGATCCGCGCCCATGCCCTCTACCCGTTGGCGCTGGTGCTCATCCTGCTGGGCGCGTTCACCAAGAGCGCGCAGTTCCCCTTCCACTTCTGGCTGCCGCGCGCCATGGCGGCGCCCACGCCCGTGTCGGCCTACCTGCATTCGGCCACCATGGTGAAGCTGGGCGTGTTCCTCATGGCGCGGCTCTGGCCGGCGCTGTCGGGCACGCAGGAATGGTTCTGGCTGGTCGGCGGGGCCGGCGCGCTCACGTTGCTGCTGGGTGGCTACGTGGCGATGTTCCAGCGCGACCTGAAGGCGCTGCTGGCCTACTCCACCATTTCGCACCTGGGGCTCATCACCCTGCTGCTGGGACTGAACAGCCCGCTGGCCGCGGTCGCTGCCGTCTTCCACATCATGAACCACGCGACCTTCAAGGCCTCGCTGTTCATGGCCGCCGGCATCATCGACCACGAGACCGGCACCCGCGACATCCGCAAGCTGAGCGGCCTGCTGCGTGCCATGCCCATCACCGGCACGCTGGCCATCATCGCCAGCGCCTCGATGGCGGGCGTCCCGCTGCTCAACGGCTTCCTGTCCAAGGAGATGTTCTTCGCGGAGACGGTGTTCCTTGATGCCGCGCCCTGGGTCGAATACACCCTGCCCGTGCTGGCCACGCTGGCCGGCGCTTTCAGCGTCGCGTACTCCGCGCGATTCGTGTTCGACGTCTTCTTCGGCCCGCCTTGCAACGACGAGGTGCCCAAGCCGCCCCACGAGCCGCCCCACTGGATGCGCGTGCCGGTCGAACTGCTCGTGCTGGTGTGCCTGGTGGTGGGGGTGGTGCCGGCATGGTCGGTCGGCGCCTTCCTGGCGGCCGCGGCGGCGCCCGTGGTGGGCGGCACGCTGCCCGAATACAGCCTGGCCGTGTGGCACGGCTTCAACCTGCCGCTGGTGATGAGCTTCGTCGCCCTGGGTGGTGGCGCGGCCATCTACCTGCTGCAGCGACGCCGGCGGCAGGCCGGTGGCCTGGAGCACACCCCGCTGCTGCACCGCTTCGACGGCCAGCGCATCTTCGAGAACGTCCTGGCCCGCCTGTCCGAGGCCGGCCGCCGCAGCCGGCGGCTGCTGGGCACGCGCCGCCTGCAGCCCCAACTCTTCCTGCTCGTGCTCGTGGCCGTGCTGGGCGCGGGCACCTCGCTGTGGTTCGTGCCGGCCGAGCGCGGCGCCCGCGAGCTGCTGCCCTTCTCGCCGATGTTCGCGATGATGTGGGCGATCGGCTGCATCTGCGCGCTGGCCGCGGCCTGGCAAGCCAAGTTCCATCGCCTGGCCTCGCTCATGCTGGCATCGGGTGCCGGGCTGGTGAGCTGCATCACCTACATCTGGTTCTCGGCCCCCGACCTCGCGCTCACGCAGCTGGTGGTCGAGGTCGTCACCACCCTGTTGATCCTGCTGGGCCTGCGCTGGCTGCCGATGCGCAAGGCGCAGATCCAGCGGCCGCGCGAGCGCCTGCGCCCCTGGGGCCGCCGCGGGCGCGATCTGGCTGTAGCCGCGGTGGCCGGCGGCGGCATGTCGGCGCTCGCCTGGTTCATGATGACCCGGCCCAACCCGCTGAGCATCTCGCCCTTCTTCCTTGAGCGTGCGCTGCCCGAAGGCGGCGGCACCAACGTCGTCAACGTGATGCTGGTGGACTTCCGCGGCTTCGACACCTTCGGCGAGATCACGGTGCTGGGCATCGTCGCGCTCACGGTCTATGCGCTGCTGCGGCGCTTCCGGCCCGCGCCCGAGGCGATGGCGCTGCCGCCCCAGCAGCGCGCGCAGCCCGACGACGGCAGCAGCGACCTCGTCAACCCGCGCCTGGCCAAGGACACCGCGGTCGGCTACCTGATGGTCCCCGCGGTGCTTGTGCGCCTGCTGCTGCCGCTGTCGGCGCTGGTGTCGGTGTACTTCTTCATGCGCGGCCACAACGCGCCGGGTGGCGGCTTCGTGGCCGGGCTGGTGATGTCGGTCGCGCTGATGCTGCAGTTCATCGTCTCCGGCGCGGCCTGGACGGAGGAGCACCTGCGCATCTACCCGCGGCGCTGGATCGCCATCGGCCTGCTGCTGGCGCTGGCCACCGGCGGCGGCGCGGTGGCGCTGGGCTATCCCTTCCTGACCACGCACACCGCCCACTTCACGCTGCCGGTGCTGGGCGAGCTGCATGTGCCCAGCGCCCTGTTCTTCGACACCGGCGTGTTCGCGCTGGTGCTCGGCGCCACCATGCTGATCCTCACCGCCCTGGCCCACCAGTCCATCCGCAGCCACCGCTGGGCGGACGAGCAGGCCGAGAAGGAGGCCGAGCGGCGCGCCGCGGAAGAAAGCACCGTGGGAGCGAAAGCCTGATGGAAATCGTGCTGGCCATCGCCATCGGCGTGCTCACCGGCTCGGGCGTGTACCTGCTGCTGCGCCCGCGCACCTTCCAGGTCATCATGGGCCTGACGCTGATCGCCTACGCGGTCAACCTCTTCATCTTCAGCATGGGCCGGCTCAAGGTCGACAGCGAGCCGGTGCTGGTGCCCGGCTTCAAGGCCACGCTGGCCAACACGGCCGACCCGATGCCGCAGGCCCTGGTGCTCACGGCCATCGTGATCGGCTTCGCGATGACCGCGCTCTTCCTCGTCGTGATGCTGGCATCGCGCGGCATCTCTGACACCGACCACGTCGACGGTGAGGAGCGCGAAGAATGAACACGTTCGTCAACGAGCTGTTCTCGCTGCTCGACCGATTGCTCGACCATACGATGCCGCACCTGATCGCGGTGCCGATCCTCGTGCCCATGCTCACGGCCGCGCTGATGCTGCTGATGGGCGAGCAGCGGCGCCGCGCCAAGTCCTTCCTGTCGGTGGTCTCGGGCCTCGTCGGACTGGTGGCGGCGCTGGCGCTGCTGCGCTGGGTCAATGCGCCCGACACCGGCGGCGGACCGGGGTCGATCGGCGTGTACCTGCCGGGCAACTGGCCGGCGCCCTTCGGCATCGTGCTGGTGGCCGACCGGCTGTCGACCCTGATGGTGGCGCTGACGGGCGTGGTGGCCTTCGCAGCCTCGATCTACTCCACCTCGCGCTGGGACCGCGCGGGCGTGCATTTCCACCCGCTGCTGCAGTTGCAGCTGATGGGCCTGAACGGCGCCTTCCTCACCGGCGACCTGTTCAACCTCTTCGTGTTCTTCGAGGTGATGCTCGCTGCCTCGTACGGGCTGCTGCTGCACGGCTCGGGCCAGCTGCGCGTGCGCGCCGGGCTGCACTACATCGCGATCAACCTCGCGGCCTCGTCGCTCTTCCTCATCGGCGCGGCCATGCTCTACGGCGTCACGGGCACGCTCAACTTCGCCGACCTGGGTGCGCGCATCGCCGAGGTCGCGCCGGCCGACCGCGGCCTGCTGCACGCCGCGGCGGCCATCCTCGCCACCGCCTTCTTTGCCAAGGCCGGCGCCTGGCCGCTCAACTTCTGGCTGGTGCCGGCCTACAGCGCCGCCGTGTCGCCGGTGAGCGCGGTGTTCGCGCTGCTGACCAAGCTGGGCGTCTACACGCTGCTGCGCACCTGGACGCTGTTCTTCGGCACCGACGCGGGCGCATCGGCCCAGTTCGGCCAGGTGGCCCTGCTGGGGCTGGGCATGGCCACGCTGGCGGTGGGCGCGATCGGCATCGTCGGGACGCAGCGGCTGTCCAACCTCGCGGGCTATTGCGTGCTGGTCTCGGCGGGCACGCTGATCGCGGCGGTGGGCCTGGGGCAGTCGGCCGTGTGGGCCGGCGCGCTGTACTACCTGCTGAGCTCCACGCTGGCGGCCAGTGCGCTGTTCCTGCTCATCGACATGATCGAGCGCTGGCGCAACGCGGGGCAGAGCATCGCGCCGCACGAGTCGGCGGGCAATGCGCCCTTCCTGTCCGAAGACCTGCAGTCCTTCGACGACGTCAACCTCGACGACGAGGCACAGGCGCTGTACGGCCGCGCCATTCCGGCCGGCGTCGCCTTCCTCGGCCTGAGCTTCGTAGGCTGCACCCTGCTCATGGCGGGGCTGCCGCCGCTGTCGGGCTTCGTCGGCAAGTTCGCGATGCTGTCGGGGCTGCTCGAGCAGCGTCCGACGTCCAGCGGCTGGCTGTTCCTGGGGCTGCTCCTTGCTTCGGGCTTCCTCACCCTGGTGGCGCTCAGCCGCAGCGGCATCCGCCACTTCTGGACGCAGACGCAGGCCAGCGTGCCCGCGCTGCGCGCGCTGGAGGTGCTGCCGGTGGCCGTGCTGCTGGCCGCGTGCGTGGCGCTGACCGTCGGCGCCGGGCCGGTGATGATGCATGCTCAGGCCACGGCCGAGGGCCTGGCGCACCCCGGGGACTACCGCACCGCGGTGATGGCCGCGCGCCAGCGACTCGGCCCCACGCAGAAGGCAGGAGGCGAATGACATGTTCCGCACCCTGATTCCCTCGCCGCCGCTGTCGATCGCCCTGCTGCTCGTCTGGCTCGTGCTGAACCAGTCGGTGCACCCGGCCACCGTGCTGTTCGGCGCGCTGCTGGCCGTCGTGGTGCCGCTGATCACCAAGGGCCTGCGCCCGGCCACGGTGCGCATGCGGCATCCGCTCACGGCGCTGCGGCTGGTGGGCATCGCGCTGCACGACCTGGTGGCCTCCGCACTCACCGTCGCGCACCGGCTGCTGATGCGGCGCACCCGCGACATCCACCCGGCCTTCGTCCAGGTGCCGCTGCGCATGCGCGATCCGAACGGCCTGGCCGTGCTCTCGATGATGCTGACCCTGGCGCCGGGCACCGCCTGGGGCGAACTCGCGCTCGACGGGTCCGTGCTGCTGGTGCACGTGTTCGACCTCGCCGACGAGCCGGCCTTCATCGCCATGGTGCAGCAGCGCTACGAGAAGCCCCTGATGGAGATCTTCGAATCATTATGACGCCCGTGCTTTTCTGGGCCCTCAAGGGCGCCCTGTTCCTCCTGGCGGTCGCCATGCTCTGCGCGCTGGCGCGCCTGCTGCTCGGCCCCTCGGCCCAGGACCGCGTGATGGCGCTGGACTGCCTCTACATCAACGGCATGCTGATGGTGCTGGTGCTGGGCATCGTGTACGCCAGCAGCGTGTATTTCGAGCCCGCGATGTTGATCGCGCTGTTCGGCTTCGTCGGCACCTCGGCGCTGGCCAAGTTCCTGCTGCGCGGGGAGGTGATCGAATGACCGCGCGTCAACGGAGCTGCGCATGAGCGGCGCGTCGATGCCCTGGTGGGCCGAGTGGCTCACGGCGCTGCTGGTGCTGGTCGGTGCCGCCTTCGCCGCGATCGGCTCCTTCGGCCTGGTGCGCCTGCCGACCTTCTTCCGCCGCATCCATGCGCCCACGCTCGGATCCACGCTCGGCGTCTGGGCGATCTCGCTGGCGACGATCGTGTACTTCTCGGTGCAGGGCTCCCAGCTCTTCCTGCATGCGGTGCTGATCGCCTTCTTCGTCGCACTCACCGCCCCGGTCACCACCATCTTCCTCATGCGCGCGGCCCTGTTCCGCGAGCGGCAGAAGGGTGGCGACGTGCCGCCGCCCGCCCACGGGCCGCATCGTCCGCCCCGCGTGGACGACGAAGGCACCGAGACGCCGTCGAACCGATAGCGGGGGGCGCCGGTCCCGCGCGCCCCATCGCCGGGTCCGACTCGAACCGTCAGGAGGCGGTGCGCCGCAGCGCCGTGCCGGCTCCTGCCGGGCGTGGATACCTTTGCCTTATGTTGCAGTGCAGCGCGTAGTTCGTTAACGTCTTGTAACTTCTACGCCCGACTCTGCCATGCTCGACAAACGCCGACTGCTTCGATCCGCCGCTGCCGCCACGGCCGCACTGTGCCTGCCCGCCTGGGCGCAGGACGCCGCCCGTGCTAACGCCCGCGCAGCGGCAGGCGGCGCCGCCTGGCCCACCAAGCCGCTGCGCATCCTGGTGGGCTTTCCGGCCGGCTCCTCGCCCGACCTCGCGGCGCGCGCCATCGCCGAACCGCTGGCCAAGCTGCTGGGCCATCCGGTCGTTGTGGAGAACAAGCCCGGCGCCAGCGGCAACACGGCCGCCGACCTGGTGGCGAAATCGCGCGACGACCACACCATCGGTGCGCTCATCAACGGCAACCTCACCATTGCGCGGCTGCTCAACAGCAGCACGCCCTTCGACCCCGAGAAGGACTTCGCGCCGGTGGGCCTGATCGGCACCGCGCCGCTGGTGCTCACGGTGTCGGACAAGGCGGTGGGCAGCACGCCCGCCGAGCTGCTGCTGTGGGCCCGCAACCTGGGCACCGAGGCGAAGTACGGCACCCCCGGCAACGGCACCGTCGGCCACCTGGGCATGGAACTGCTGAAGATGCGCACCAGCATCCGCGCCACGCACGCGCCCTTCAACGGCAACCCGCAGGTGATCGCCGCCATGCTCAAGAACGAGGTGCAGATCGCGCTGCTGCCGCCGGCGTTGGCCATGGCGCAGGTCAGGGCCGGCAAGCTCAAGGCCATCGGCGTCACCTCGCCCGACCGCAGCCCGCTGGTGAACGAGCTGCCCACGCTGCGCGAGGCCGACGTGCGCGGCGCCGACCTCGAGATCTGGACCGCGCTGGCGGCCCCGGCCACCCTGCCCGACGCTGCGGTCGACCGGCTCAATGCCGCCCTCGACCAGGTGCTGCGTGCGCCCGACGTGAACCAGGCCCTGCTCAAGGCCGGCTGGCAGGCGCGCGCGGGCTCGGCCGCCGCGCTGGCCAAGCGCATGCGCAGCGACACCACCACGCTGGGCGGCGTGATCCTGATGCGGGGGATCAAGGAAGCGGCTTGAGGCCAGCGCGCGATCAAAGGCACACCGTTCGGGCTGAGCCTGTCGAAGCCCTGCGCGGCGCTTCGACAGGCTCAGCGTGAACGGTTCGATGGCGCTAAACGCACGCTCGTATCACTCGGCCGTCTGCAACTGCCTGTCCTTGGCCGCGGCCACGTCCATCTCGCGCGGCAGGCGCACCGCGTTCTTCACCGCCAGGATCTCGGCCATGACGCTCACCGCGATCTCCGGCGGCGTCTTGCTGCCGATGTAGATGCCGATCGGGCCGCGCAGCCGGGCCAGCGAGGCCTCGGTCTGGTCGAAGTGCTCGATCATCCTTTCGCGCCGCGCCTGCGCGTTGCGCCGCGAGCCGATCGCACCCACGTAGAAGGCCGGGGTCTGCAGCGCCTCCAGCAGGGCCAGGTCGTCCAGCTTGGGATCGTGCGTGAGCGCGACCACGCAGCTGCGGCTGTCGGGACGGAAGGCGAGCACCGCGTCGTCGGGCATCTCGGTGCTGATCGCCACGCCCGGCACCTGCCAGCTGCCCCGGTACTCCGCGCGCGGGTCGCACAGCGTGACGGCGAAGCCGCTGAAGCTGGCCATGGTCGCCAGGTATTCGGCCAGCTGGCCGGCGCCGATCAGCAGCATGCGGTACTCGGGGCCGAAGGTGTTGACCAGGCGGCGCTCGTCGATCGCCAGCTCGGCCGGCGCGTGTGCGGGCGCCAGCGTCACCACACCGTCGGCCAGGGCGACGGTGCGCTGCATCAGCTGGCCCGCCTCCAGGCGCCGGACCAGCTCGGCGAGCGACGCGGCATCGGGGTCGAACTCCAGCAGCAGCTCCAGCGTGCCGCCACAGGGCAGGCCGAAGCGATGCGCCTCGTCGGCGGTGATGCCGTACTTGACCTGGGCCGGCGCGCCGGTCGGCATCTCCGACGCGCCCACGCGGCTGTGGCGCGCGATCAGGTCGTCCTCGATGCAGCCGCCGGAGACCGAACCGACGACGGCGCCATCTTCGGCCAGCGCGAGGATGGAGCCGATCGTCCGTGGCGACGAACCCCAGGTGCGCACGACGGTCGCGAGCAATGCGCGCCGCCCCGCCTGGCGCCAGTCGCGCAACTGGCGCAGCACCATGACGTCGAGGTTCTCCATGGCGCTCAGCCCTCGTCCTGCGCGCCCTCGGCCTTGTCCTTCTTGCCGAAGCCGAGTTTCTGCATGAATCCGGCCACAGCGCCCGTCTTCTCTGCGGGAGGCGCTGCGTTTTCTGTAGCAACTTCGGCCGGCGGCGGGCCGTGGCGGCGCTGCATCTCGGCGTCGAAGCGCTTGAAGAAATCGTCGGCCATCGACTTGGCCGCACCGTCGATCAGGCGCTGGCCCAGTTGCGCGATCTTGCCGCCCACCTGCGCCTGCACCGTGTACGCGAGTTCGCATCCCGCGTCGTTGGGGGTGAGCGAAACCGCCGACGCGCCCTTGCCGAAGCCGGCCACGCCGCCCTGCCCCTCGAAGGCCAGCTTGTAGCTCGCCGCCGGCTGGATGTCGCTGAGCGTGACCTTGCCGTTGAACTTGGCCGACACCGGGCCGACCTTCACAGCCATGGTGACGGCATACTGGCCGTCGCCGGTCGATTCGAACTTGTCGCAGCCCGGCAGGCAGCCCTTGAGCGTCTCCGGGTCGTTGAGGGCCTGCCAGGCCTGTTCCTGGGTGACGCCGAGCTGGCGGGTGCCTTGCATGTCCATGGGGTGTTCCTTCGTGGAGTGTTCGTTATCGGTTGCGCAGCAGCGCCGCGATGCTGCGCGCCAGGTCGTCCAGGGCCTGCAGGTTGTGCACGGCCAGCATGCCGTCGGCCGCACGGTGCAGTTCGTTCGCGCCGCGCGCCAGCGGCGCATAGCCCGCGAAGCGCAGCAGCGGGTTGAGCCACAGCAGGCGGCGGCTGTGCCGGCGCAGCCACTGCAGTTCGGCGCGCAGCGCCTCGGGCTCGCCGGTGTCGAGGCCATCGCTGACCAGCAGCACCAGCGTGCGCCGGCCGATGAGGCGCCGCGCATGGGCACGCCGCAGCTGCGCCAGCGCGTCGCCCAGCCGCGTGCCGCCGGCGAAGTCGTCGATCGCCTGGCCGGCCTGCGCGAGCATGGCGTCGGTGTCGGCGATGCGGAAGGCCGGCGTGAGGTCGGTCAGGCCGGTGCCGAAGGCGAACACGTCGCGCCGGCCGCCCTGGCTGGCCAGCGTGCGCGTCGCGGCATGCAGGAAGGCGAGCAACAGGCGGGCATAGCGCTCCATCGAGCCCGACACGTCGACGAGCACCAGTAGCGGCAGCGGCTGCTCGCGCCGCACGAGGCGCGGCAGGCGCAGCATCTCGCCGCCGGTGCGGGCCGCTTCGTGCCACACGCCCGGCCAATGCATGCGCGCCTGCGCGCCGCCCTGGCCCGCCACCCGCAGGCGGCGGCTGGGGACGCGGGGCACCGGCAAGGGAATGTCGCGCGCCAGCCGCTCGACGAGGCGGTACTCGGCCGCACCAAGGGCGTTGAAGTCGGCATGCTGCAGATGCCGCCGGTCGCCGGCCGTCATGGCGGCGTCGAAATCGACTTCGCGCTCGTTCTGCGGGGCCGCCTGCGGCGGCCGCGGCGCAGCCAGGGCCTCGCGCACGCGCGGGCGGCGCTTGACCGGCTCGGCGCGGCCTTCGGCCGTGGGCAGCATCTGCGCGAGCATCTTGTTGGCCAGCTCGGGATCGCGGAACCAGGCATCGAACAGCTCGCGGAAGACGGCACGGTCCTGCTCGCGGCTGACCATCACCGACTCCATCGCGGCCGCCAGGTCGGGCCGGCTGCCCACGCCGACGAGTTGCGCCGCCTCGGCGGCCAGCGCAATGCGCGAGGCATCGAGGCGTACGCCGGCGCGCCGCAGCGCCCGGCCGAAGCCGACGAGGTTGCCCGCCAGCTTGCCGCGCCGGGCGTCGCCGAGTTGCTGCACGCGCTCCATGGTCGGAAGAAAAAAGGAAGTTCAGGCGTCGGCGGGCGCCAGCAGCTCGGTCGCGAGCTGGCGGTTCAGCGCCGCCACGTCGTCGCGCTGCTTGAAGAGGATACCGGCGGTGTCGACCACCACCTCGGGGTCGAGCTCCACGGTGTCCATCGCCACCAGCGCGCGGGCCCACTCCACGCTCTCGGCGATGCCGGGGGCGCGCTGGAACGCATCGGCGAAGGGCTGGCTGCGCAGGCGCTGCACGAAGTCGGCCACCTGCACGGACAGGCGCTCGCCCGCGCCGGGCACCTGCGCGCGCACGATGGCCAGCTCGCGCTCGCGCTCCGGATAGTCGAGCCAGTGGTACAGGCAGCGCCGCTTGACGGCATCGTTGAGCTCGCGCGTGCGGTTGCTGGTGAGTAGCGTGACCGGCGGCACCACGGCCCTCACGGTGCCCAGCTCGGGAATGCTGACCTGGTACTCGCCCAGGTATTCGAGCAGGAAGGCCTCGAAGGGCTCGTCGGCCCGGTCCACCTCGTCGATCAGCAGCACTGCACCCGGCGGCGGCGCCTGCAGCGCCTGCAGCAACGGGCGGCGGATCAGGTAGTGGGGCTGGTAGACCTCGGCTTCGACATCCTCGGCGGAACCCTTTGCCTCGGCCGCGCGCATGTGCAGCAGCTGCGCGGCGTAGTTCCATTCGTACAAGGCTTCGCGTTGCTCCAGGCCGTCATAGCACTGCAGGCGCAGCAATTCGCGCTGCAGCGCTGCCGACAGGGCCTTGGCGAGCTCGGTCTTGCCGACGCCGGGCTCGCCCTCCAGCAACAGCGGTCGCTGCAGCTTCAGGGCCAGGAACACCGCCGTCGCCAGCCGCCGGTCGGCCAGGTAGCCGACCGCCGCCAGCCCCTGCACCACGGCGTCGATCGAGGCGAAGGGTGCGGCGGGATCGGGCGTGGCGGCAGGTGCGGTCATCGGCTCAGCTTAGCCCAGGGCCTTTGCCACCGCGCGCTGTGCGAGTACCGAGATCAGGTTGGCCCGGTAGGCCGCGGTGGCATGCAGGTCGCTGTTGAGTTCGCTGTCGTCGATGGCCACGCCGGCCGCCGACTCGGGCGTGAAGCCCTTCGACAGCGCCGCCTCGAGCCCCGCATGGCGGAAGACGCCGTTGCCGGCGCCCGTGACGGCCACGCGCACGCCGCTGTCGAACTGCGCGACGAACACGCCGACCAGCGGGAAGTGCGACGCCTTCTGGCGCAGCTTCTCGTAGGCCGCCTTCTTCGGCAGCGGGAAGCGGATCGCCTTGATCAGCTCGCCGTCTTCGAGCGCCGTCGTGAACAGGCCCTGGAAGAAGTCGTCGGCCGCGATCTCGCGCTTCGTGGTGATCACCGTGGCGCCCGAGGCCAGCACGGCGCTGGGGTAGCAGGCGGCCGGGTCGTTGTTGGCAACCGAGCCGCCCAGCGTGCCCATGGCCCGCACCTGCCGGTCGCCGATGCGCGAGGCCAGGTCCGCGAGCGCCGGGTAGGCCGACTTGACCTCGGCGCTGTTGGCGACCTCCAGGTGGCGCGACATGGCGCCGATGACCAGCGCGTCGCCCTCCTTGCGGATGCCGGTCAGGTCCTTGCAGGCGCCCAGGTCGGCGAGCTGTTCCGGCGCCGACAGGCGCAGCTTCATCGAGGCCAGCAGGGTCTGCCCGCCGGCCAGGGGCTTGGCGCCGCCCGCCACGAGCTTCAGGGCGTTGTCCAGGGTGTCGGGACGTTCGAAGGTGAATGCGTACATGGTGTGTTCTCCTCAGGCGGCCGGGCGGCCCTGGGTGCTGGCGGTCAGCGAAGGCTCCTGCGGTTGCTGCGTCGGCGTGGTGGCGCCCTTCTTCATCGCTTCCCACACGCGGGCGGGCGAGGCCGGCATGTCGAAGTCCTTCACGCCCAGCGGCGCCAGCGCATCGAGCACGGCATTGATGACGGCCGGCGGCGACCCGATGGCGCCGGCTTCGCCGCAGCCCTTGGTGCCCAGCGGGTTGTGGGTGCAGGGTGTGCACACGGTGTCGAGCTTGAAGTTGGGGAAGTCCTCGGCGCGCGGCATGGCGTAGTCCATGAAGCTGCCGGTGAGCAGTTGCCCCGTCTCGTTGTCGTAGACGCAGTTCTCCATCAGCGCCTGGCCGATGCCCTGCACGATGCCGCCATGCACCTGGCCCTCCACGATCATCGGATTGATGATGGTGCCGAAGTCGTCCACCGCGGTGAAGCGGTCGATCTTGACCTCGCCCGTGCCCTTGTCGATCTCGACCTCGCAGATGTAGGTGCCCGAGGGGTAGGTGAAGTTGGTCGGATCGTAGAAGGCGGTCTCGTTCAGGCCCGGCTCCAGCTTGTCGAGCGGGTAGTTGTGCGGCACGTAGGCGGTGAGCGCCACCTGGCCGAAGGGGATCTTCTTGTCGGTGCCCTTGACGGTGAACTCGCCGCCCGCGAACTCGATGTCGGCGTCGCTCGCCTCCATCAGGTGCGCGGCGATCTTCTTGGCCTTGGCCTCGATCTTGTCCAGCGCCCGCATGATGGCCGCGCCACCCACGCTGATCGAGCGCGAGCCGTAGGTGCCCATGCCGAAGGGGATGCGGCCGGTGTCGCCATGCACGATGTCGACGTTCTCGACCGGGATGCCCAGGCGCGCCGCCACCACCTGCGCGAAGGTGGTCTCGTGCCCCTGGCCATGGCTGTGCGAGCCGGTGAAGACCGTCACGCTGCCGGTGGGGTGCACGCGCACCTCGCCCGCCTCGAACAGGCCCGCCCGCGCGCCCAGCGCGCCGGCGATGTTGGACGGCGCGAGGCCGCAGGCCTCGATGTAGCTCGAGTAGCCGATGCCGCGCAGCTTGCCCTTCTTCTCGCTCTCGGCCTTGCGCGCCGCGAAGCTGGCGACCTCGGCCAGTTCCTGTGCACGCGTCATGCAGGCTTCGTAGTCGCCGATGTCGTACTGCAGCGCCACCGGCGTCTGGTACGGCCACTCGCGGATGAAATTGCGCTTGCGGATCTCGTCCTGCGCAAGGCCCAGTTCCCAGCCACAGCGCGTCACGAGGCGCTCCAGCAGATAGGTCGCCTCGGGTCGGCCCGCGCCGCGGTAGGCGTCGACCGGTGCCGTATTGGTGAACCAGGCATCGACCTCGACGTAGATCTGCGGCGTGGTGTACTGGCCCGCGAGCAGCGTGGCGTAGAGGATGGTGGGGATCGCCGTCGAGAAGGTCGACAGGTAGGCGCCGAGGTTGGCGTCGGTGTGCACGCGCATGGCCAGGAACTTGCCGTCCTTGTCCATCGCCATCTCGGCGTGGCTCACGTGGTCGCGGCCGTGTGCGTCGCTCAGGAAGGCCTCGGAACGGTCCGACGTCCACTTGATGGCGCGGTTGATCTGCTTGGAGCCCCAGGTGAGCGCCACGTCTTCCGCATACAGGTAGATCTTCGAGCCGAAGCCACCGCCGACGTCGGGCGCGATCACGCGCACCTTGTGCTCGGGCAGGCCGAGCACGAAGGCCGTCATCAACAGCCGCTCGACGTGCGGGTTCTGGTTGGCCACGTACAGCGTGTACTCGTCGCCGGCGCGGTTGTAGCCGGCGACCGCGACGCGCGGCTCGATAGGGTTGGGAATGAGGCGGTTGTTGACGAGGTCGAGCTTCGTCACGTGCGCCGCATTGGCGAAGGCCGCGTCGACCGCCGCCTTGTCACCCAGCGTCCACTTGTAGCACTGGTTGTCGGGCGCAGCATCATGGATCGTGACGCCGCTCGCCTTCTTCGCGGCGTCGGCCACGCTCACCAGCGCGGGCAACACGTCGTAGTCGACCACGATGGCCTCGGCGGCGTTCTTCGCCTGCTCGACCGTCTCGGCCACCACCATCGCCACATGGTCGCCCACGTAGCGCACCTTGCCGATTGCCAGGATGGGGTGCGGCGGCTCCTTCATCGGCGAGCCGTCGGGGTTGTTGATGAGCCAGCCGCAGGGCAGCCCGCCCATCTTGCCGTCGATGTCCTTGCCGCTGAAGATGCGGACCACGCCGGGCATCTTCTCGGCCGCCGAGATGTCGATCGACTTGATGGCCGCATGCGCGTGCGGCGAGCGCAGGAAGACGGCATGTGCCTGGTTGGGCAGCAGCACGTCGTCGGTGTAGTTGCCGGCGCCGGTCAGGAAGCGCGCATCCTCCTTGCGGCGGATGGCCTCGCCGATGTGCGGCAGCTTGGCGAAATCGGAAGCACCCATGTCCGCCTCCGTTCAGGCCGCGGCCGAGGCGGCCGGTTGCGATGCCATCGCCTCGCCGCCCTGCTTCACGGCCTTGACGATGTTCTGGTAGCCCGTGCAGCGGCACAGGTTGCCGTCGAGCAGCGAGCGGATCTGCTGCTCGTCGGACTTCGGGTGGTGGGTGCACAGGTCGATGGCGCTCATCACCATGCCGGGCGTGCAGAAGCCGCATTGCAGGCCGTGGCACTCCTTGAAGGCCGCCTGCATCGGGTGCATGGTGCCGTCGGCCTGGGCGATGCCCTCGATGGTGGTGATGTTGCCGCCGGCCACCTGCGCCACCAGCACGTTGCACGACTTGATGGCGCGGCCGTTCAGGTGCACGGTGCAGGCGCCGCACTGCGCCGTGTCGCAGCCCACGTGGGTGCCGGTGAGCCGCAGGTGCTCCCGGATGGCCTGGACGAGGAGCGTGTTGGGCGGCGCGTCGATCGTGACCTCGCGCCCGTTGACGGTGAGGGATACCTGCATGTGGCTGTCTCCGTGGTGGTGATGGCTGGGCCGGCGCCGGCGAAGGCGCGACCGTGCGATCTTGTTCGCCGTGCATCCCCCACTCCCTAGGCAAAACCCTAGGCGGTTGCGCGGCCTGCGCGAAATTCTCAAAATGGAACAGCTTCCCCGCCCCCCACGATGACCTTCCCCGCACGCATGCTCGCGCTGCCCGACCGCGGCGCCCTGATCGCGCAGGCGCGCCACGCCTGGCTGCACGGCGCCGCGTCGCCCGGTGCCGCCACGCCGCTCGCGCCGTGGATCGCACGCTCCTGGCAGCGCTGCCTGGCGGCCGGCCGCACGCCCGACCAGCGCGTGGTCTTCGACGCCGTCGCCCCGTCGGCGCCGCGTCAGGCGAAGGAGCGGCACGGGCCGCTGCTGGGTGCGGCGCGGCCGGTGCTCGAACGCCTCTCGCGGGCCATCGCCGGCACACGCTATTTCGCGATGCTGACCGATGCGCAGGGCACCGTCATCGAGGTCGGTCCGCTGTCGGGCCACGACGACCCGGCCACGCGCAACATCGCGCGCGTGGGCGTCGACCTGTCGGAACGCGCCGTGGGCACCACCGCCATCGGCGCCGCGCTGGCCGAGCAGAGCGCCGTGTGGCTGCACCGCGGCGAGCACTTCTTCGACGACACCAGCGTCTACACCTGTGCCGGCGCACCGCTGTTCGACCCGCAGGGCCGTTGCGCCGGCATGCTCGACCTCACGGGCGTGAACGTGGTCGAGCGGCCCGAGCTCCAGCACCTGGCCGAGCATTCGGCGCGCGCGATCCAGAACGCCTGGCTGCGCAGCCTGCCCTGCGCGCTGCTGCTGCAGTTCAACTGGCCGGGCAGCCTGGCGGCGCTGGAGGCGGGAGTCGACGGCGATGGCTTGCTGTGCCTCGATGCCGACGGCCGGGTGCTCGGGGCCAACACCATCGCCCGGCAATTGCTGCCGCTGCCGCACCAAGGCCAGGCCGCGGCGCCCGACCTGTTCGCGGTGCCGACCTCGCTGCTCTTCGACGCCGCCGCGCGCCATCCGAGCCCCGCGGAGGTGCCGCTGTGGTCGGGCCTGCGGCTGCACGTGCGGGCGCTGCGGCGCGATGGCCGCGCCACCGCCGGCACCGCCCCCGCCGCGCGCCTGCGCGACGTGCAGGCCTCGCTGATCGAGCAGGCGGTGCGCGAAGCGCGCGGCAACGTGGCCGAGGCGGCGCGCACCCTGGGTGTCAGCCGGGCCACCGTCTACAGAAAGCTCTCGGCCGGCACGGGCAAGCGCTGAGCGCCCCTGCAGCCCTGGCAGCGGCACACCACAATGGCCCGATGACCCAGCCCTACGAACCCGAACAGACCACCCGCGCCGAGGTCGACGCGCAGCGCGGTCTCGCCCTGATCGAATTCGGCACCAACTGGTGCGGCATCTGCAAGGGCGCGCAGCCCGCCATCGCCGAGGCGCTGGCCGATGCGCCGGCCGGCCTGCAGCACCTCAAGGTCGAGGACGGCAGCGGCCGCCCGCTCGGCCGCAGCTTCGGCGTCAAGCTCTGGCCCACGCTGGTGTTCCTGCGCGACGGGCTGGAGGTGGCCCGCGTCGTGCGCCCCGCCAACGCCGGCGCGGTGCGCGAGGCGATGGCCCAGTTGGGCTGAGGCCGGCGCAAGCGCGCCGGACGGCGCCGATCAGGCCGGCAGCGCCAGCACCAGCGCCACGGGGTCGACCCGGGCCATCACACGCTGCCGGCGCCGCAACGCGCTGCCAGCCGCCGCGAAGCCCACCACCTCGATCGCCGCACCGTCCAGCCGCAGCGCCACTTCGTCGCCCTCCGGTCCGCGGACGACCTCGGAAACGACGCCCTGCAGGTGGTTGGCCGAACGCACGCGCCCCGCGGCCTCCACGCGCACCGCCGTCGCCTTGCACAGCGCCAGCGCCTGCAGGGCCGGTGCCAGGCCCAGCAGTTCGGCACTCTCGCGCGTGATGCGCGCCTGCAGGTGCTGCGCCGGTTCACCCAGTGCCAAGGCAGCGTGCAATGTCGGGCCGGTGCCTTGCAGCGCCTCGATGCGAACCGGCCACTGGTTGCGCATGCTGGTGCGGATCGCCAGCCCCGCCACCGCCGCGCCGGCACCCGGCACGGGCCACAGCGTGCTGCGCGCCGCGAGCAGTTCGTCGGCCATGGTCAGCAGGCGCCGGCCCTCGGCCGTCAGCACCGCGCCGCCGCCGCCCGCGCCGCCCACGGCCTTGTCCACCAGCGGCACGCCGGCCAGGTTGGTGAGCGTCGCCACCGCCTGCCAGGCGGCCTTGTAGCTCACCCCGGCATCGCGCGCGGCCTGCGAGATGCTGCCGCTGCGGCCGATGGCGCGCAGGATGTCGATGCGCTTGTCGGCCGCCCGGTGGCCCAGCGCGTCCAGGAAGCCCGGCGGCGGTCGGCGGCGGGATGTGGGTTCGGTCATGGCGGCATTGTGCGGCGCTGGGCTTGCGCTGTTCCATTGTTGAATCGCGCCGTGCGAAGGGCAGGTGCCCGCCGCGACGCGGGAACGCGTCCGCTTCGCCCTCGGCAACACGCCGTTATGATTTCGCTATTCCACTTTTGAATAGCGAGAGGATAGACATGCACGCACGCCGTTGGTTGCGCACCCCTGCGCTGGCCCTCGCCCTCGCCGCGGCGAGCCCGGCCCTGTGGGCGCAGGAGATCGTCGTGTCGGCAGCGGCCAGCCTCACGAACGCGTTCCAGGCCGTCGGCCAGGCCTGGGAGAAGGCCCACCCCGGGCACAAGGCCACGTTCAACTTCGCCGCGTCGGGCGCGCTGCTCGCGCAGATGCAGCAGGGCGCGCCGGTCGACGTGTTCGCGTCTGCCGACCAGCCCACGATGGACAAGGCAGTGGCCGCAAACCTCATCACACCCGGCTCGCGCGCGGACTTCGTGAAGAACGAACTGGTGCTCGTCGTCCCGGCGAAATCGGCGCTCGCGCCGAAGGCGCTGGGCGACCTGAGCGGTCCCGACTACAGGCGCATCGCCGCCGGCACGCCGGCCTCGGTGCCGGTGGGCCGCTACACCATGAACGTGGTCGAGCAGGCCGGCCTCGCGGCGCCGCTGCAGCCCAAATGGATCTACGGCGAGAGCGTGCGACAGGTGCTCGACTACGTGGCCCGCGGCGAGGTCGACGCCGGCTTCGTCTACCGCACCGACGCGCTGGTCAAGAAGGACGACACGCGGGTGGCGCTGGTCGTGCCGACGACCTCGCCCGTGACCTACCCCATCGCCCAGCTGGCCGCCAGCAAGCAGCCGGCCGCCGCACAGTCCTTCATCGCGTTCGTGAAGGGGCCGCAAGGCCAGCAGATCCTGGGCAGCTTCGGCTTCTCCAGGCCCTGAAGCGAACGCACCACCACTGTCCGCCGCGCCGTGCTCACCCCGCTCTGGCTGACCCTGAAGGTCGCCCTTCTCGCCACGCTCTTCGCCGGCGCCACGGGCGTCGCGCTGGGCTGGTGGATGGCTCGCAGGCGCTTTCCCGGCCATGCGGTGGTCGACGCGGCGCTGGTGCTGCCGATGGTGCTGCCGCCTACCGTGCTGGGCTACTACCTCATCGTGCTGGTGGGCCGCAACGGCGTCATCGGCCAATGGCTGGACCGGTGGTTCGGCATCACCCTGCTCTTCACCTGGGAGGGCGCCGTGCTGGCGGCCGCCGTGGTGTCGCTGCCGCTGATCTACAAGGCCGCGCGCGCCGCGTTCGAGGAGACGGACCACCGCTTCGCGCAGGCCGCGCGCACGCTGGGCGCGGGCGAATGGGAGGTGTTCTGGCGCATCTCGCTGCCACTCGCATTGCGCGGCATCGGTGCCGGCCTGGCGCTGACCTTCGCGCGGGCCATGGGCGAGTTCGGCGCCACGCTGATGATCGCCGGCAACCTGCCCGGCCGCACGCAGACGCTGTCCGTCGCCGTCTACGCGGCCGTGCAAGCGGGCGACGACCGGTTGGCGCTGACGCTCACCCTCGTGATCTCGGCCGTGTGCATCGTGCTGCTGGTGCTGGCCAACCGGCTGCTACAGGCGAGGCATTGAACATGCTCGACGTCCACATCCGCCTGACGCTGCAGTCGCCCGAGCGCAGCTTCGCGGTCGACGCGGCCTTTCGCTCCGCTGCGCACCGCACGGCGCTGCTCGGGCCCTCGGGCTCGGGCAAGTCGACCGTGCTGCAGGCCATCGCCGGTCTGCTGCCGGGCGTGCAGGGCCAGGTGCGCGTCGACGGCCAGACCCTGCTCGACAGTGCACAGGGCATCGACCTGCCTGCACGCGCGCGCGGCGTGGGCTTCGTGTTCCAGGACTACGCCCTGTTTCCGCACCTCACGGTGCACCAGAACCTGTGCTTCGGCGTGCGGCGGCTCGGCCGCGCTCCGGACCCCGAGGCGATGGCCCGGGTCGAGGCGCTCATGGCGCAGTTCGACATCGAGGCGCTGCGCCGCGCCTACCCGCGCCACCTCTCGGGCGGCCAGCGGCAGCGCGTGGCGCTGGCGCGCGCATTGGCAACGGCGCCGCGCCTGCTGCTGCTGGACGAGCCGCTGTCGGCGCTGGACACCGAACTGCGCATCCGCCTGCGCGCCGAGCTGGCGCAGATGCTGGCGCGCGTGCAGGTGCCGACCCTGCTGGTCACGCACGACCCGCAGGACGTCGAGGCGCTCGCGCAGTCGGTCGTCCGGCTCGATGCCGGCCGCGTGGTCGCCGGCTGAAGGGCATTCAGGCGCCGACCGGCACCTTGTCGAGAAAGCCGGTCACGCGGGCCAGCTTGCCGCCGGCGACCTCGACGAAATCGGTGCCCTGGATCAGGTCCTGCGCATCGGCCGGCCCCAGCGTCCACGAGAAGCGCAGGTGCTCGCCATGCGCGTCGGGGCGCCCCAGGAGCGCGAAGCGGAAGCCCGGGTAGCGCTGGTGCACGGCGCCGATCAATGCACTGATCGGCCCGTGGCCGCTGCCCTGCATCAGCGGGTCGATGTAGCGCGCGTCCTCGCACCAGCCAGCGCGCAGCAGTTCGGCGCGACGCGCGGCGTCGGTCTCGTTCCACAGCGCGATGTAGTCGCGGGCCAGGGTGTCTGCGGGAAGGGGGGCGGTGTTCATGGCGATCTCCAGAGGAAGAAGGAAGGGCCCGCACGCGGCGGGGTGAGGGAATGCTCGTCGTGCCGGCCGCGTCGGTCGATGACGCGGCAGGTCATGGCCGGCGATTGCGTGCTCCGCTGACACGCCGAGGGTGGCCGTGCTGCCCATAATCCGCCGCGGCCTCCACGCGCCGCCACATCCAACGCTCACCCGCCATGCCCGCCCCCGCCGCCCCCGACCGCTGGCCTTTCGCGCCGGGCGAGGCCGCGGCCTGCATCCGTGCGCTCACCGGCGACGGCACGCCGCTGGGGCCGTCCTCGCAATGGTCCGCGGCATTGCGCACCACCATCGACCTGATGCTGCCCTCGCAAGCCGAGATCGTGCTGTTCTGGGGGCCGCAGTTCGTCGCCTTCTACAACGACACCTACGCGCCGACGATCGGCGCCAAGCACCCGGGCGCGATGGGACGGCCGGCGCGTGAACACTGGGCCGAGCTGTGGGATGACCTGCATCCGCTGCTCGAGCGGGTGCTCACGCTGGGCGAGACCGTGTCGGCCAAGGACCGGCCCTTCCAGATCAACCGCCACGGCCACATGGAAGAGGTGTTCTTCGACATCTCCTACTCGCCGGTGCGCGAGAGCGACGGCAGCGTGGGGGGCGTGCTGTGCATCGTGAGCGAGACCACCGCGCGCGTGAAGGCCACGCGCCAGCTCGCCGCCAGCGAGGAACACCTGCGCGAGCTGCACGAGCAGTGGCGGCTGGCCCAGGCCGCCGGCGGCGTCGGCGTGTTCGTGCTCGACATCCAGCGCGACACGCTCACCGCGTCGCCGGGCTTCTGCCGCATCTTCGGGCTGCCGGAGCAGGAGCTGCACGCGCCGGCCGACGCGGAGCGCCTGCGCACCGACAGCGCCGACGGCGACCCGGTCTCCACACGTGAATCGCGCAGCCGGGGCACGGCGCCGCTGGACGTCGAATACCCGATCCGCCGCGCCGACGACGGCGCGCTGCGCTGGATCTGGCGCCGCGCCGAGATCGTGCGCGACGCCCTGGGCCAGCCCCTGCTGATGCGTGGCGTGGTGCAAGACGTGACGGAGCGCCACGAGGCACGTTTGGCGCTGGCCCAGCTCAACGCGTCGCTCGAACAGCGCGTGCAGGAGCGCACGCGCGAGCTCAACCGCATCTGGTCGCTGTCGGCCGACCTGATGATCTCGGTGCGCCTGGACGGCCGGATCGTGTCGGTCAACCCGGCGTGGACACAGGTGCTCGGCTGGCCCGACGAGGCGCTGGTGGGCACCGACGTGCTCGCGCTGCTGCACCCGGAAGACGTCGAGCCCTCACGCCATGCCCTGGGCCAGCTCGCGCAGGGGCAGCGGCTGCTGCGCTACGAGAACCGCTTCCGCCACCACGATGGCAGCTACCGCAGCTTCTCCTGGACCGCCGTGCCCGACACCTCGGGCCAGATCCACGCGGTGGGCCGCGACGTCACCGCCCTGCGCGAGTCGGAGCAGCGCCTGCGCCACAGCCAGAAGATGGAGGCCATCGGCCAGCTCACCGGCGGCATCGCGCACGATTTCAACAACATGCTCCAGGGCATCACCGGCGCGATCGAGGTGATGCGCCGGCGCGTGGCCGCCGGCCGGACCTCCGACCTGGAGCGCTTCATGGAAAGCGCCAGCCAGTCGGCGCAGCGGGCGGCATCGCTGGTGCAGCGGCTGCTGGCCTTCTCTCGACGCCAGTCGCTGGACCTGAAGCCGGTGGACGTCAACGCGCTCATCGCGTCGATGGAGGAGCTCATGCACCGCTCGCTCGGCGAGCAGGTGCGCCTGGCGGTGCAGCTCGCACCCGATGCCCGCCACGCGCTGGGCGACGAGAGCCAGCTCGAAAGCGCGATCCTCAACCTCGCGATCAATGCGCGCGACGCCATGCCGGGCGGCGGCGAGCTGCGCATCTCCACGGCCAACGTCCAGCTGGGCGAGGCGGAGTTGCGCGCTTTCGAGGGCGTGCTGCCGGGAGATTACCTGGCGATCGCGGTGGCCGACACCGGCACCGGCATGTCGGCCGACGTGCTGTCGCGCGCCTTCGACCCCTTCTTCACCACCAAGCCGATCGGCCAGGGCACGGGCCTGGGCTTGTCGATGGTGTACGGCTTCGCGCGCCAGTCGCGCGGGCTGGTGCAGATCGACAGCACGCCAGGCCGCGGCACCACGGTCACGCTGTGCCTGCCCCGTGCGCCGGAAGCCGCGGCACCGGTGACCGTGCGCGAGGTGGCCGCCGTGCCGCAGGGCGACGGCGAAGTGGTGCTGGTGGTGGAAGACGACCCGGGCGTGCGCCTGCTGGTGCGCGAGGTGCTCGCCGAACTGGGCTACCACGCGCTCGAGGCGGCCGACGGACAGGCCGCCCTGCCGATCCTGCAATCGCAGGCGCGCATCGATCTGCTCGTGAGCGACGTCGGCCTGCCGGGACTCAACGGCCGCCAGGTGGCCGAAATCGCGCGCCAGCACCGCGAGGGCCTGCCGGTGCTGTTCATGACCGGCTATGCCGAGTACGCGACCAACCGCGCCGAATTCCTCGCGCCGGGCATGCACATGATCGGCAAGCCCTTCGCCGTCGACCAGCTGGCGCACCGCATCCGCGCGCTGATGCACGGGCCCGGAGACCGAGCGCCGGACATGCCGCCGGCTGCGTGAGCGGTCGGCGCGCAGCGCGCCCGTGGCTGCACCGGGCGCTGCAGCCGCCCTCGCAACGCGTTCAGAGCGCGCAGGTCCGGAAGCCGAAGAAACCGTCGTCGCGCCCGGGCAGTGCGAAGCCGCGCGAGCGCAGAGAGCGCATGCGGGCGCGGGTAGCGAAGGAGGCACCGCGCAGCACACGCGCCTGGCCCCACGCCGGGCCGGGGTCGAAGTCGGTGCCGGCGCTCCAGGGGTCGGACCTCTGGCCGGGCCAAGGGCGCAGGGTGCCTGCGCTCCATTCCCGCACCTCGCCCCAGCGGAAGCCGCGCCGCACCGCGACGTGGGCCGCGATCTCCCACTCCACCTCGGTGGCCAGGCGGCGACCGGCCCAGCGGGCCCAGGCGTCCGCCTCCCACCAGCTCAGGTGCATGGCGCTCTGCTGACCGGCGGCGCGCACGGTGGCGCCGAAGCGCTGCTGCAGCACCGAGCCGCCGCCTCCACCATGGCCCAGGCCGATCTGCTCCACATGCCGCGGCGCCCGGCGGCCCGCGTCCTGCACCCAGGCCCAGCCGGCGGGCGACCAGAGCGCCTCGCTGTCGTAGCCACCGTCGTCGACGAACTCGCAGAACTGCTGCCAGGTGACAGGCTGGGCGTCGATCTCGAACTCGGGCACGTCGACCGTCAGCAGGCCGGTCTCCTGCGCCAGATGCAGGCCCGGCGTATCGCCGGCGCCGAGCGTCCAGCGGGTGCCGGGCACGACGACGGGCGGCCGCGTCGCGCCCGGCGGCCGAAGCTCCGCACCGATGGCCAGGCCCAGGCTCTGCGCCATCACGACCAGCTGCTCGCCGCGCAGGTCCTCGTGCAGCAGCGCGAGCCGGTAGAAGTACAGCCCGGCGTCGGTCTCGGCGGCGTGTCCGAGCAGTTCGAGCGTGCCCTCCAGCGTCTCGAGCAGGTAGGCGCGCGTGTCGGCCATGCCGGGCAGCGGGCGGCCCGCGCCCGACGGCGGATGCTCCCAGGCCGCGTCGGCACCGGGGTCGATGGCCGCCAGCCGCGTCGGCCGCGGGGGGCAGTCCACGCCCAGCGCGCGCTGGGTGTTGCGCGCGATCCAGTGTTCGGCGAACCAGCCGATGTGGCCGGCCAGCCAGCGCGGCGGCACCACGTCGGCCGGCGGGGGCGAAGGCAGATCGAGTTCGGACGAGGCGAGCGCGGCCTCGTACAGCGAGAGCAGGTGCAGCGTGTGGTTGCGCGCATCGATGAGCGCGAGCGACAGCAGCTCGCGGCCGGCGCGGCGCATGTCGGGCGAATCGATCGACGCCGGCATCAGTGAGGCGGTGGGCACCGGTGTGCCGGGGATCTCGGCCATCGGCAGATTATGGCGGCGCGGCCTGCCTGCACGGCCCCTCGTGGCTCCGGGTACACCCCCTCGGGAGGGCCCTGGCGCGCCCGTAAAATCCGCGGCGCCTCTCGCACCCGACCCGTCGGCGCACAACGCCGGCATGTCGGGTGTGTTCGTATCCAGAGGCCCAATTCAAAAATGGAGAAGACATGCAAGGCTTGCTCAAGCTTTCGCGGGCCATCGACTGGCTCAACGCCCAGGTGGGCAGGTGGGTGATCTGGCTGATCCTGGCGTCCACCGCCATCAGCGCGATCAACGCCGTGGTGCGCAAGGCGTTCAACACCAGTTCCAACGCCTACCTCGAAGTCCAGTGGTACCTGTTCGCCTGGTCCTTCCTGGTGGCCGCGGGCTTCACGCTGCTCAACCGCGAGCATGTGCGCATCGACGTGCTGAACAGCCGGCTGCCCAAGAAGGCGCAGATCTGGATCGACATCGTCGGCTTCGCGCTGTTCCTCACGCCGCTGTGCCTGCTGGTGCTGTACTACACGATCCCCATGACCCGGCAGATGTACGCCACCGGCGAGATGTCGGGCAACCCGGGCGGGCTGATCCGCTGGCCGGTGTGGCTGGCACTGCCGGTGGGCTTCACGCTGCTGATGATCCAGGGCTGGTCGGAACTGATCAAGCGCATCGCCTTCCTGACCGGCGACGCGCCGGACCCGAACCTCAAAGCGGGCGAGAAGAGCGCCGAGGAAGAACTGGCCGAGATCCTGCGCGAACGCGAGGCCGCCAAGGCGGCCGGCGCGACGCCTGCCCGCTGAGCCCCGGAGCACCGTTCGATGGAATTCATCACCGCCAACTTCGCCCCGATCATGTTCGCGGGGCTGATCTGTTTCCTGCTGCTGGGCTTTCCGGTGGCATTCAGCCTGGGCGCCTGCGGCCTGACCTTCGGCATCATCGGCATCGAGCTCGGGGTGTTCCCGTCGTCGGTGCTGGCCTGGTTGCCACAGCGGCTGATCGGCATCATGGCCAACGACACGCTCTTGGCCGTGCCCTTCTTCACGCTGATGGGCCTGATCCTCGAGCGCAGCGGCATGGCTGAAGACCTGCTCGACACCGTGGGCCAGGTGTTCGGCCCGATGCGCGGCGGACTGGCGCTGGCCGTGGTCTTCGTGGGCGCGCTGCTGGCGGCCACCACCGGCGTGGTCGCAGCGTCCGTGATCTCCATGGGCCTGATCTCGCTGCCCATCATGCTGCGCTACGGGTACGACCGGAAGTTCACCAGCGGCGTGATCGCCGCGTCCGGCACGCTGGCGCAGATCATTCCGCCCTCGCTGGTGCTGATCATCATGGCCGACCAGCTCGGCCGCAGCGTCGGCGACATGTACAAGGGCGCGTTCGTGCCGGCCTTCATGCTGGTCGGCTGCTATGTGATCTACATCGCCATGCTGGCGATCTTCAAGCCCAAGAGCGTGCCGGCCCTGCCGCCGGAAGCCCGCATCTACCGCCAACCCAACGGCAGCGGCGGCTATCCCTCGCTGCTGGCGCTGACGGTGATCTCCTTCCTGGTGTCCGCGCTCCTGGCGCGGCACATGGCCGCGGTGCATACCTGGTGGTTGGGCGAGGAGGTCACCAGCGTGGCCACCGACGAGAAGGTCGTGGTCGCGATGTGCGGCGGCGCCACGGTGGCCCTGCTGATCGCATTGGTCAACAAGTTCACCGGCCTGGGTCTTCTGTCGCGGCTGGCCGAGCGCGTGACCTTCGTGCTGATCCCGCCGCTGCTGCTGATCTTCCTGGTGCTGGGCACCATCTTCCTGGGCGTCGCCACGCCGACCGAAGGCGGTGCGATGGGCGCCATCGGCGCGCTGGTCATGGCCTTCGCACGTGGCCGCCTGAACATGGGGCTGCTCAAGCAGGCGCTGGCCACGACGACGAAGCTGGGCAGCTTCGTCATGTTCATCCTGATCGGCGCCACCGTCTTCGGCCTGGTGTTCCAGGCCGCAGACGGTCCGATCTGGGTCGAGCATCTGCTGTCGAGCCTGCCCGGCGGCCAGGTGGGTTTCCTGATCTTCGTGAACCTGCTGGTGTTCGTGCTGGCCTTCTTCCTGGACTACTTCGAACTGTCGTTCATCGTCGTGCCGCTGCTCGCACCCGTGGCGCACAAGCTGGGCATCGACCTGATCTGGTTCGGCGTGCTGCTGGCCATGAACATGCAGACCTCGTTCATGCATCCGCCATTCGGCTTCGCGCTGTTCTTCCTGCGTTCGGTGGCACCCGCCAAGCCCTATGTGGACCGGGTGACCAACAAGGTGATGGACCCGGTCACGACCATGCAGATCTACAAGGGAGCGATCCCGTTCCTGTTGATCCAGCTGTTCATGGTCGGCGTCATGATCGCCTTCCCCAACCTCGTGACGGGCAGCCTGGACAAGGCGCAGGCCTATGACCTCAAGGCCGTGGGCGAGCAGATGCGCGAAGGGCTGCAGCCGGAAAGCGGCAGCGAGGGCTATGGCTCGGATGGCGGCTACGGCGCCGACGAAAAGCCTGCGGCGCCCGACAGCGGCGCCGCGTCGTCGCCCGCTGCGCCCGCCGCCCCTGCGCCCGACGCACCCGCCGCGGCCGACGACGACCCCATGAAGGCGATGCAGGACGCGCTCAAGCCGACCAAGCCTTGAGCGGCACCTCCCGATGAAAAAAGCCCCGCGGCGCAGGCCGCGGGGCTTTTTTTCTGGCGCCTGGAAGATCAGATCTTCACGCCGTTCATGTACTGGTTGAACGGGAACTCCGAGAAGCGGTTCCACAGGATCTGGTCGCGCTGGAAGGCGCGCATGTCCTGGTGGATGGTCTTGAACTCTGGCGACTTGGCCTCGTGCTCGGCAAACACTTCCATGCACGACTTGAAGCCTGCGTCGATGACGGCCTTGGGGAAGGCCACCAGCTTCGTGCCCTCGGCGACCAGCTTCTTCAGCGCGATCGGGTTCCACGCGTCGTACTTGGCGGTCATGTCGGTGGCGGCGACGGCCATCGCGGCGTTCAGGATGGCCTTGTTCTCGTCGGACAGGGCGTTGAACTTCTTCAGGTTGATGAAGAACTCCAGGTCGGCACAGCCTTCCCACCAGCCGGGGTAGTAGTAGTAGGGCGCGACCTTGTTGAAGCCCAGCTTGGCGTCGTCGTAGGGGCCGACGAACTCGGCGGCATCGAGGGTGCCCTTTTCGAGCGCCTGGTACACGTCGCCAGCGGGCATGTTCTGCGACACGACGCCCAGCTTGGCCATGCCTTCGCCGAACACGCCGCCGCCCATGCGCATCTTCAGACCCTTGAGGTCGGCGACGGTCTTGATTTCCTTGCGATACCAGCCGCCCATCTGCGTGCCGGTGTTGCCGGCGCTGGCGGTGCGGAAGTTGTACTTCGCGAAGAAGGCGTCGAGCAGCTTGCGGCCGTTGCCGTAGTCCTTCCAGGCGGTGTTCTGGCGTGCCGTCAGGCCGAAGGGCACGGCGCAGCTGAAAGCGAAGATCGGGTCCTTGCCGGTGAAGTAGTACGCGGCCGACTGGGCCATCTCGATGTTGTCGCCCTGGAGCGCATCGACCACGCCGAACGCAGGCATCAGTTCGCCGGCCGGGTGGACGGTGATTTCGAACTTGCCGCCGGACAGGGCCTTGACGGTCTTCGACAGCATCTCGGCACTGCCGAAGATGGTGTCCAGCGAGCGCGGGAAACTGGACGCCAGGCGCCAGCGGACGGCAGCCTGCGCATGCACGGCGGGTGCTATGCCGGCGGCCAGCACACCGGCGATGCCGGCATTCTTGATGAGGGAACGACGATCCATTGAGATTGACTCCGATTGCATTGGAAAAAAACAAAACGCGGCTCGTGGCCGCGTGTTCCGACTCGTTAAGCCGCGCGATTGTAAGAAGGCGTTTTCGGCCCTTCGTTGCGGGTTTTCCCGGCGCGTAGGCTGCGCTGCCGAAGGGCGGAAACGCCGCGCGCCGGCCTCAGCCCGCAGCGCCGAAGCGGGCGTCGATGGAGGCGCGGATGCCCGCTGCGTCCAGTCCCGCCGCCGCGAGCAGCCGGGCCGGATCGCCGTGCTCGATGAAGCGGTCGGGCAGGCCGAGCTGCAGCAGCGGCTTGACGATGCCCATCTGCTGCAGGGCCTCGGCGACGGCGCTGCCGGCGCCGCCCATGATGGCGCCCTCTTCCACCGTGACCAGCGCCTCGTGCGTGTTCGCGATCTCGCGCAGCAGCGCCGTGTCCAGCGGCTTGGCCCAACGCATGTTGGCCACCGTGGCGCCGAGTGCCTCGCCCGCCTCGAGGGCCGGGTACAGCAGTGTGCCGAAGGCGAGGATGGCGATGCGCTGGCCCTGCCGGCGCACTTCGCCCTGGCCGAACGGCAAGGCGTCGAGCGTGAGCGAAGGCGTCACGCCGGCGCCCGCGCCGCGCGGATAGCGCACGGCCACCGGATGGCTCTGTGCGTAGGCGCTGGAAAGCAGCTGCCGGCACTCGGCCTCGTCGGCCGGGCAGGCGATGCTCATGTTCGGGATGCAGCGCAGGAAGGCGATGTCGTAGGCGCCCGCATGGGTCGCGCCATCCGCGCCGACAAGGCCCGCGCGGTCGAGCGCGAAGACCACCGGCAGGTTCTGGATCGCCACGTCGTGGATCAATTGGTCGTAGGCGCGCTGCAGGAAGGTCGAGTAGATCGCCACCACCGGCTTGAGGCCCTCGCAGGCCAGCCCCGCGGCAAAGGTCACGGCGTGCTGCTCGGCGATGCCGACGTCGTAGTAGCGACCGGGGAAGCGTTGCTGGAACTCGACCATGCCCGAGCCCTCGCGCATCGCCGGCGTGATGCCGACCAGGCGCCCGTCCTGCGCCGCCATGTCGCACAGCCACTGGCCGAAGACCTGGGTGAAGGTCTGCTTGGGCGCCGTGGCCGGCTTGACCAGGCCCACGGAGGGGTCGAACTTGCCCGGGCCGTGGTAGGCCACGGGGTCGGCCTCGGCCAGCTTGTAGCCCTGCCCCTTCTTCGTCACCACGTGCAGGAACTGCGGGCCCTTGAGCTGCTTGATGTTCTCGAGCGTGGGGATGAGCGAATCGAGGTCGTGCCCGTCGATCGGGCCGATGTAGTTGAAGCCGAACTTCTCGAACAGCGTGGCCGGCACGACCATGCCCTTGGCCTGCTGCTCGAAGCGCTTCGCCAGCTCGAACAGCGGCGGCGCGGCCTTGAGCACGCTCTTGCCCACGTTCTTGGCGGCGGCATAGAACTGGCCGCTCATGAGCTGCGCCAGGTAGCGGTTGAGCGCGCCCACCGGCGGGCTGATCGACATGTCGTTGTCGTTGAGGATGACCAGCAGCTTGCAGTCGTCGCTCACGCCCGCGTTGTTCATCGCCTCGAAGGCCATGCCGGCGGTCATCGCGCCGTCGCCGATCACGGCGATCGCGTGGCGGTCCTCGCCCTTCTGGTGCGCCGCCATCGCCATGCCCAGCGCGGCCGAGATGCTGGTCGACGAGTGCGCGGTGCCGAAGGTGTCGTACACGCTTTCGGCCCGCTGCGGAAAGCCCGAGATGCCGCCGATCTGGCGCAGCGTGGGCATGCGCTCGCGCCGTCCGGTGAGGATCTTGTGCGGGTAGGTCTGGTGGCCCACGTCCCACACGATGCGGTCTTCCGGCGTGTTGAAGACGTAGTGCAGCGCCACCGTGAGTTCCACCGTGCCGAGGTTGGAGCTCAGGTGGCCGCCGGTGCGCGAGACGTTGTCCAGCACGCAGGCGCGGACCTCGTCGGCCACCTGCTTCAGTTGCTCGCGTTCGAGCTGTCGCAGGTCCGCGGGGTCGTTGATCTCGGGGAGCAGTGGAGCCATCGGGGATGTTTCTATCGGTCTCGGTCGACGACCATATGGGCCAGCGCGCGCAGCGCAGCGGTGTCGGAAAGCGCCGAACGATCGAGTGCGGCCAGTGCCTGGGACAACAGCTGCCGGGCACTTTCGCGCGCACCGTCGAGCCCCAGCAGCGACACGTAGGTGGGCTTGTCGGCCGCGGCGTCCTTGCCGGCCGTCTTGCCCAGCGTTTCGGAATCGGCGACGACGTCGAGGATGTCGTCCACCACCTGGAAGGCCAGCCCGACGGCCGCCCCGTAGTCGCGCAGGCCGGCCAGTGCGACCGCGGGCAACTCGCCCGCGCAGGCCGCGCCCATCTCGACGCTGCTTTGCAGCAACGCGCCGGTCTTCAGGCGGTGCATCTCGCGCAGTTCGGGCTCGCTCAGGCGCCGGCCGACGCTGGCGAGGTCGATGGCCTGGCCGCCGGCCATGCCCTGGCTGCCGGCCGCACGCGTGAGCAGACGCACGAGCTGCGCCTGCACGGCGGCAGGAATGTTCGCCTCGTCGGGCACCAGCAGCTCGAAGGCCAGCGCCTGCAGCGCGTCGCCGGCCAGCAATGCGTCGGCCTCGCCGAACTTCACGTGCACGGTCGGCTTGCCACGGCGCAGCACGTCGTTGTCCATGCACGGCAGGTCGTCGTGCACGAGTGAATAGGCATGGATCAGCTCGACGGCACAGGCCGCGCGCAGCGCCGCGTCGGCCATGGGCGTGCGGGCCGGCGCCAGCGGCGCCACCGCCTCGCTCGCGGCCAGCACCAGCAGCGGCCGCAGGCGCTTGCCGCCGTCGAGCACCGCATAGCGCATGGCCTCGCCGAGCAGCACCGGGGCGTCGATGCCCACCCAGCGCGACAGCGCGTTCTCGACACGCGCGAGCTGCGGCTCGGCCCAGTCGGCGAGCTGGCGTTCGCTCCAGCGCTGCGACACCCCGCTCACTGCGCCGACCATGTCTTGAGGCTGCCGGCGTCCAGCACCTTGATCTGGTCTTCCACGGCCTGGAGCTTGTCGCGGCAGAAGGCGAGCAGCGCCGCGCCGCGCTGGTAGCTCACCAGCAGCTGGTCCAGGGGCAGCTGGCCGGACTCGAGCGCGGCGACGAGCTGCTCGAGTTCCTGCAGGCCCGCCTCGTAGCTGGCAGGCAGCGCCGCGGCTTCGGGGGCAGGAGACGAGGAAGGCGCCTTGGGCATGCAAAGACCGTGGGTGAAAACCGGCCATTCTAGAAGGCAGCGCGGCGGCGCATGGATATCTCCGGGGTACAATCCCCTCTCATCCCCGCGCCGGCTTGCTTCCAGGTAGGCCGGCGCAACTTTTTCCGCGGAGATGCCGGCCACGTTCGCTCCATGAACGCAGGGCTGCCGGCTCAGTCGCAGGAGTGAGGCGGGGCATTTTGGTTTTTCCCTCCCTGTGGGGGGGCTTGGTCAGGTCACCCATGTCTGATTTAAGTCTTCAACTGCAGCAGGCCTCGAGCCAACTTCCGGTTTCCGCGTATTTCGATCCGGCGCTGCATGCGCTCGAGATGGAAACCTTCTTCGCCAAGGGTCCCCGCTACGTCGGCCATCGCCTGGCCGTGCCCGAACCGGGCGACTTCTACGCCCTGCCCCAGGAGCATGAAGGCCGCGCGCTGCTGCACACGCCGCGCGGGGTGGAGCTCGTGTCCAACGTGTGCCGCCACCGGCAGGCCGTGATCATGAAGGGCCGCGGCGCGCTCGATGCCCGGGGCAGCGGCCACATCGTCTGCCCCCTGCACCGCTGGACCTACAACGCCGCCGGCCCGCAGCCCACCGGCACGCTGCTGGGCGCGCCCCATTTCGCCGAAGACCCGTGCCTGAACCTGCGCACCTGGGAGCTGCAGGAATGGAACGGCCTGCTGTTCGAGAAGAACGGCCGCGACGTGGCGGCCGACCTCGCGCACATGGGTCCGCGCAGCACGCTCGACTTCAGCGGCTACCAGCTCGACCGCGTCGAGATGCACGAGTGCAACTACAACTGGAAGACCTTCATCGAGGTCTACCTCGAGGACTACCACGTCGGCCCCTTCCACCCGGGCCTGGGCAACTTCGTGACCTGCGAGGACCTGCGCTGGGAGTTCAAGCCGCGCTATTCGGTGCAGACCGTGGGCGTGGCCAACCGCCTCGGGCGCGCCGGCAGCCCGGTGTACCAGCGCTGGCACGAGCAGTTGCTGAAGTACCGCGAGGGCAAGCCGCCGGAATACGGCGCCATCTGGCTGACCTATTACCCGCACATCATGGTCGAGTGGTACCCGCACGTGCTCACCGTCTCGACGCTGCACCCGATGGGGCCGGACAAGACCATGAACATGGTCGAGTTCTACTACCCCGAGGAGATCGTCGCCTTCGAGCGCGAGTTCGTCGAGGCCCAGCAGGCCGCCTACATGGAAACCTGCATCGAGGACGACGAGATCGCCGAGCGCATGGACGCCGGCCGCAAGGCGCTCCTGCAGCGCGGCGACAACGAGGTCGGCCCCTACCAGAGCCCGATGGAAGACGGCATGCAGCACTTCCACGAGTGGTACCGGCGCGAGCTGCAGGCGTCTCCCGACGCGCTGGCGCGGCTCGCGGCGGCGCGGCGGTGAGGCCGCGCGCCGCCGGACGCAGGGCGGCTTGCGCACTGCCCATGGGCGCAGCAGGCCGACCCGGCTTGCCGCCCCTTTCTGCCGGCCGGCACTGAGAACGCCCCGTGCAGAGCCTCTGGATGCTGCTGTCGGCCCTGCTCTTCGCGAGCATGGGCGTGTGCGTGAAGATCGCCTCGGCCTGGTTCAGCAGCGCGGAACTGGTCTTCTGGCGCGGTGCGATCGGCATGGTCGTGCTGGCCGCACTGGCGCGGCGCCAGCGCGTGACGCTCAGGACGCAGTACCCCGGCATGCACGCCTGGCGCAGCATCATCGGCACCGCCTCGCTGGGCGCCTGGTTCTACGCCATCGCCCACATGCCGCTGGCCGCGGCCATGACGCTCAACTACATGAGCAGCATCTGGATCGCGGCCTTCCTGGTCGGCGGGGCGCTGCTGGCCTGGGCGCCGGTGCCCGGCCGCAACGGGCGCGTGCCCCTGCCACCGCTGCAGGGGCCGCTCACGCTCACCGTGGTGGCGGGCTTCGTGGGCGTGGTGTTGCTGCTCAAGCCCGACACCCAGGGTACCGAAGCCTTCGCCGGACTCGTCGGGCTGCTCTCGGGCATGGGGGCCGCCTTCGCCTACATGCAGGTGATCGCGCTGTCGCGCATCGGCGAGCCCGAGACGCGGACCGTCTTCTACTTCGCCGTGGGCTCCACCGTGACCGGCGCGCTGTGGATGCTGTTCACCGGTGTCTCGCCCTGGTCGTGGACGCATGCGCCCTGGCTGCTGCCGGTGGGCGTGCTGGCGGCCCTGGGCCAACTGTGTCTGACACGGGCCTACGCGAGCGCCAAGACGCAGGCCGCGACGCTGGTGGTCGCCAACCTGCAGTATTCCGGCATCGTCTTCGGCGCGCTCTACAGCGTGCTGCTGTTCGGTGACCGCATCGACCTGGCCGGCTGGGCCGGCATTGCGCTGATCATTGGCAGCGGTGTCCTGGCCACGGTGCTGCGCCAGCGCGCCGTGCCCAAGGCGCCGGCCGAAGAGCACTGAACCTTTCCGGGGGCGGGCGCGCGCAGCCCACGCCGTCGGAGAGGGAGGCAGGAAACTCTTGGGGCGGCCCGGCGTCTTCCCCAGAGTCAGGTCGGCCAAAGCCCCGCCGTCCAGAATTGGCCGCAGGTGCCCGCACAATGGTTGCCGCGCGCCGGGCGCGCGCCTCCAGCCCACCTGCCATGACCTACTCGACGCTCATCTCCGTTTCGCAACTGCAGGCATCGATCGATGCCAAAACGCCGCTGCGCATCTTCGATTGCACCTTCGACCTCATGAAGCCCGAGTCCGGGCCGGCGCAGTACCTCGACGCCCACATCCCCGGCGCGGTGTACGCCAACCTCGACACCGACCTCAGCGCCCGGCACGGCCAGCCCGGCCCGCACGGCCAGGTGCTGGTGGCGCAGGAGGCGGACAAGCCCGCATCGGGCGGGCGCCATCCGCTGCCGAGCCAGGAGAAGTTCGCGGCCTGGCTGTCCTCGGTGGGCTTGGCCAACGACATGCAGGCCGTGGTCTACGACCGCAACGGCGCCAACTACTGCGGCCGCCTGTGGTGGATGCTCAAGTGGATGGGCCACGGCGCGGTGGCCGTGCTCGACGGCGGGCTGCAGGCCTGGCAGGCGGCCGGCCTGCCCGTGCAGGCGGGCGAGGAGCCGGCGCATTTCCAGACCAACTTCGTCCCCGGGACGCCACTGGTGCGGCTGGTCGATACGCAGACCGTGGCCGCGCACCTGGACGACCCCGCGCAGACCCTCATCGATGCGCGTGCAGCACCCCGTTACCGCGGCGAGGTGGAACCTCTGGACCCGATCGCCGGTCACATCCCCGGGGCGCTGAACCGCCCCTTCGCCGACAACCTCACGGCCGATGGCCGCTTCAAGCCTGCCGAGCAGCTGCGCGCCGAATTCGAGGCGCTGCTGGCGGGGCGCGATCCCGCCACCGTGGTGCACCACTGCGGCAGCGGCGTGAGCGCCGTGCCCAATGTGCTGGCGATGCAGATCGCCGGCCTGGGCACCCCGGCCCTGTATGCCGGCAGCTGGAGCGAATGGAGCAACACGCCGGGCCTGCCGACCCGCCAGGGGCCGCAGCCCTGACCGCCGACGATGCGCATGACACGAGCCTTCTTACGCACATTTCTCACCCTCCCCCTGCTCACGGCCGGTGCCGTGCTGCTGTCCTCGCCGGCGCTGGCGCAGCGCGCCCAGCATGCGCATGTGCACGGCAAGGTCGAGCTCGGCATCGCCGTCGACGGTCCGTCGGTCACGATCGAGATGGAGTCGCCGCTGGACAACCTCCTGGGCTTCGAGCGCCCACCGCGCACCGACGTCGAGAAGAACGCGGTCGAGCAGATGGTGGCGCGCCTGCGTGCGGCCGACCACCTGTTCCAGGTCGATCCCGCCGCGGGCTGCAAGCTCGGCCCGGTGCAGCTCGAGTCGGCCGCGCTCGGCCTGGGCAAGGCCGAGCCCGACAAGGACGGGCATGCGGAACTGCAGGCGAGCTTCGCCTTCAACTGCACCAATGCCGCCAAGGCGCGCTTCGTCGACACGCAGCTGTTCGAGGCCTTTCCCGCCACGCGCCAGATCGAGGCCGAGATCGCGGCACCCGACGGCCAGTTCAAGCGCAGCCTGAAGCGGCCCGCCTCCGGCAGCGCACGGATCGGCTGGGGCAAGTGAACCGCGCATGAGCACGGTGGTCCTGCAGGCGGAGGACCTGCGCTTTGCCTGGCCGGGCGCTGCCGCGCCGTGCATCGACATCGAGCGCTTCGAGGTAGGCGCCGGCGAGGCCGTGTTCCTGCACGGCCCCAGCGGCTGCGGCAAGAGCACGCTGCTGTCGCTGCTGGCCGGCGTGCTGGTGTCGGGCAGCGGGCGCGTGTGCCTGCTGGGCCACGACTGGGCCGCCATGGGCGGCAGCGCACGCGACCGCTGCCGCGTGGCGCACGTGGGCTACATCTTCCAGCAGTTCAACCTGCTGCCCTACCTGAGCGTGATGGACAACGTGCTGCTGCCCTGCCGCTTCTCGGCGCGGCGGCGGGAACGCGCAGCGCCGGGCCCCGCCCAGGCAGGCGCGCAGCGCAATGCAACGCACGAAGGTGCCTCCATGGCCGCCGCGCGCGCACAGGCCGAGGAACTGCTCACCCGCATGGGCCTGCCCGCCGAGCTGTGGCAGCGCACCGCGCTGCAGCTGTCGGTCGGCCAGCAGCAGCGCGTGGCCGCGGCCCGCGCGCTGATCGGCCGCCCCGAGGTGGTGATCGCCGACGAGCCCACCTCCGCCCTCGACGAGGACCGGCGCGAGGCCTTCCTGGACGTGCTGCTTGCGGCCTGCCAGGCCAACGGCAGCACCCTCGTCTTCGTGAGCCACGACCGCCGCATCGCCGACCGCTTCGCGCGCCATGTGCTCTTGCCCGAGATCAACCGGGCGGCGGCTTCGGAGCTGGTGTGAATACGGGATCGGATTGCCGGACGCAGAGGACGCAGAAGTTCCGCAGAAGTCGCAAAAGAAACCTATGACGAATTTTTCATTGTCTTTTTTGCGTCCTCTGCGAAACCTTTGCGTCCTCTGCGTCCGGAAGTCCGCTTTCGCATGAACGCCCTCCTCGCCATCGCCTGGAAGAGCGCCTGGAACCGGCGCTTCACGCTGTCGCTGACGGTGCTGTCGATCGCGCTGGCCACGCTGCTGCTGCTGGGCGTGGAGCGCATCCGCACCGAGCTGCGCGAGAACTTCGCCTCGGCCGTGTCGGGCACCGACCTGATCGTGGGCGCGCGCACCGGCAGCACGCAGCTGCTGCTGTACTCGGTGTTCCACATCGGCAGCGCCACCAACAACATCGGCTGGAAGAGCGTGCAGGCGCTCGAAGCACACAAGGGCGTGGCCTGGGTGGTGCCGCTGTCGCTGGGCGACTCGCACCGCGGCTTTCCGGTGGTGGCCACCACGCCGGCCTACTTCGACCACGTGCGGCGCGGCGAGCAGTTGCTGGCCGAGGGCAAGGTGTTTTCCGGCCTTTTTGATGCGGTGGTGGGCGCGGATGTGGCCGAGCAACTGGGCTACCACGTCGGCCAGCGGATCACGCTGGCGCACGGCAGCGGGGAGCTCACGCCCGAACATGCCGACAAGCCCTTCACGGTGGTCGGCGTCCTCAAGCGCACCGGCACGCCCATCGACCGCGCCGTGCACATCGGGCTGGAAGCGATGGAGGCCATCCATCTCGAATGGGTCGGCGGTGCGCCGATGCCGGGTGTGAAGATCAGCGCCGAGCAGGTGCGCAAGTTCGACCTCACGCCCAAGAACGTGACGGCCGCGCTGGTCGGCCTCAAGAACCGCGCGGCGGTGTTCTCGGTGCAGCGCTGGGTGTCGACCTATCCCGACGAGCCCCTCATGGGCATCCTGCCCGGCGTGGCGCTCGACGAGCTGTGGCAAGTCATCGGCGTGGGCGAGAAGGCGCTGCTCGCGATGTCGGGGCTGGTGGGCATCGTGAGCCTGGCCGGGCTGGTGTCGGTGGTGATGGCCGGGCTCAACGAGCGGCGGCGCGAACTGGCGGTGCTGCGCGCCGTGGGCGCGAGCCTGCGCCATGTGCTGGCCCTGCTGGCGCTCGAAGGCGCCATCGTCACCGTGCTGGGTGTCGTCGTGGGCGCGCTGCTGGCGGCCCTGGGCATCGCCGCACTGGGGCCGTGGTTGCAGGCGCAGTACGGCCTCGCGCTGCAGCTCTCGGCCCCTACACTGAACGAATGGCTGCTGCTGGGCGGGTTGCTCGCCGCCGGCTGGCTGGCCAGCCTGCTGCCCGGCATCCGGGCCTACCGCCTGTCGCTGGCCGACGGCCTGTCTCCGAGGATCTGACCATGAACGCTCTGCGCTCCACCTTCTTCGCGCTGCTCGGCACCACCGTCGCCGCTGCCGCCCTGGCCGCCGGCCCCGCGCCCGAGGCCACGACCGCCACCAACCCGCTGGGCGGCAAGGGCGCTTCGGCCAAGACGGCCGACGCGGCCAAGGGCCCGCGCCAGATCACCTGGGAAGAGCTCGTCCCCAAGGACTGGGACCCGGCCAAGGCCTTCAAGGACATCGACCTCTCGAAGCTCGACGACGCCGACCCGCGCGCCAACGAACTGCTGCTGAAGATGCAGGAGGTATCGAACAACGCGCCGACCAACCCCGAGTTGAACGGCCAGAACGTGAGGCTGCCGGGCTTCATCGTGCCGCTCGAAGAGAACAAGGGCGAGGTGAGCGAGTTCCTGCTGGTGCCCTACTTCGGCGCCTGCATCCACACCCCGCCGCCACCGGCCAACCAGATCCTGCACGTGCGCCCCAAGACGCCGGCCAAGTTCCGCGCCATGGACACGGTGTGGGTCAGCGGCAAGCTGGTGGCGCAGCGCAACGACTCGATGATGGGCACCAGCGGCTACAGCATGACGGCCGACGCGGTGACCAAGTACACCGGCGGCGCCAAATAGCGTCGCGCCAGGCCGAATCGGTCTGCAGCGCCCGCCGATGCGGCGCGAGGCGCTCCTGAACTCATAGCAAACAGGGCGTGGAGCCGCCCCGGTGACTACAGCGGATGTCGTCCGCGGACGGCAGCGCGCGGAGCGGGCCGTGGCGCACGCTGGACGACGCAAACCGTCACAGGATCGTCCTCACGACGGTCCTCGGCCCCGTGGGCCGAGCCGTTGAAGGACGAACGACACAAGGAACGCGCCATGCAACGCTCCTCCCCCGCCCCGTCCCGCACCCCCCGCGGTGCCTTGCTCACCAGCGCCCTCGCACTGGCCGGCTTGGTGCTCGCGGGCTGCAACCGCAACGAAGTTCAAACGCCCCAGGCCGCCGCGCCGGCACCGGCGCCTGCGCCCGCTCCGGCGGCCGTCGCACCGGCAGCCGCCCCGGTTCAGGTGGCTTACACCCCGCCTACGGCCGATGCGCTCTACCAGATGGTGGCGCCGATCGCGCTTTACCCCGACAAGCTGGTCGCCCAGGTGCTCGCGGCCTCGACCTTCCCCGACCAGGTGACGGCCGCCCAAGGCTGGATGAAGCAGAACGCCGGCCTCAAGGGCGGGCCGCTGGCCGATGCGGCCAACCAGCAGCCGTGGGACCCGAGCGTGAAGGCGCTCACCGCCTTCCGTCCGGCGCTCGACCAGTTGGCCAACAACATCCCGTGGACCACCGCACTGGGCCAGGCCTACTACAACGACCCGAACGACGTCATGAACGCCATCCAGGTCATGCGGGCGCGGGCGCAGAAGGCGGGTGAGCTCAAGAGCAGCAAGCAGCTGCGCGTCGCCCAGGCCGGCAGTGCGCCGCCGATGTACCAGGGCACCGCGCCGCCGCCGAGCTACGGCGGCCCCGTCATCGTGGAACCGCCGCCGACGTACATCACCATCGAACCCGCGCAGCCGGACGTGGTGTACGTGCCGGCCTACGACCCGCGCGCGGCCTACGGCGAGCCGGTGCCCTACTACGCCGGCTACGACTACAACCCACCGGTGTACTGGGCCGAGCCGCAGCGCGTGAATCCTGTCGTCGTCGGTGCGCTGGCCTTCGGCACGGGCATCGTCGTCAGCTCGGCGCTGCAGCGCCACGACTGGGGCTGGCGCAACTGGGACATGTATTGGGGCCGCCCGGGCTGGCGCGACCGCGACCGTGGGCCGGACCGCCGGCCGCCGGGCTGGGACCGCCCGGCCGTGGTCTTCAACAACAACGTGTGGGTGCCGCCCCAGCACCTGGAGCGCGACGCGCGCTTCGGCCAGGGCGCCAATCCGCAGGCGATGTTGCAGGCGCAGATGCAGCAACAGGCCCGACAGCAGCAGCTGGCCCAGCAGCAGGCGGCGCAGCAGCAGATGCTCCAGCAACAGCAGTTCCAGGGCGCACAGCAGCAGCATGCACAGGCGCTCCAGGTCCAGCAGGCCGAGCAGGCACGCCAGGCGCAGATGGCTCAGCAACAGCAGCAGCAACAGCAAGGCCGCTTGCAACAGCTCCAGGCGCAGCAGCAGGCCGCCCGCGTCCAGCAGGACCAGGCGCGGCAGCTCCAGCAACAGCAGATGCAGCATGGCCGCGAGGCCCAGCTTCAGGCCCAGCAGCAACAGCAGCAGGCCGCGCGGGCCCAGCAGCAGCAGGCCGCCCAGTTGCACGCGCAGCAGGACGCGCAGGCCCGGCTGCAACAGCAGCAGCAACAGCAACATCAGGCGCAGGTGGAACAGCAGCAGCGACAGGCGCGGGACGCCCAGCAGGCCCAGCTTCATGCGCAGCAGCGCGACCAGGCCCGGCAGCAGCAGATGCAGCAGGCACAGCAGCAGCAGCGCGCCCAGGAGATGGCCCAACGCCAGCAGCAACAGGCGGTGCAGGAGCAAGCCCGCCATCAGCAGTTGCAGCAGCAACGACAGGCCGCGCAGCAACAGCAGCGCGCCATGCAGCAACAGGCGGAACAGCAGCAGCGCGCGCAACAGATGCAGGCCATGCGCCAGCAACAGGAGGCGCAGCAGCACGCCATGCGCCAGCAGCAGGAAGCGCAGCACGCCCAGCAGATGCAGCAGCAGATGCGGGAGCAGCAGATGCAGGCGATGCGCCAGCAACAACAGCAGATGCAGCAACAGATGCAGCAGCGCGCCCAGCAGCAGGCCCAGCAGGCGCAGGCGCAGCAGGCGCAGATGCACCAGCAGCAGCAGCAGGCCGCCCAGGCCCGCATGCAGCAGATGCAGCAGCAGGCGCAACAACGGCATCAACGGGGTGACAACCAGCCGCAGTGAGACTGTCGCGCCCCGCGGCGGCGTCGACCGGATGCGCCGGACGCAGCCGGTGGCTGCACCTCGTGCGCCGACCTGTTCCGCGCACCACGTCGGCGGGCCACTGTCCCACGGCGGCGTTCAGTCGCGCAGCATGATCCAGTAGTCGGCGCCCGTCACCGGCTCACGGTGCATGGCGAGCGGCCGGAACCCCAGCCGCTCGTAGAAGGGCAGGTTGCGCGGCGTGAAGGTCTCGAGATAGCAGGGGCACTGGTGCGCGGTGGCGCGGGCGAGCGCAGGCGCCAGCAGCCCGGCGCCGAGGCCCTGCCCCTGCCGCGACGGCGCGATGCCGACGATGGACAGGTACCAGGCCTGCGACGGGACGACACGCGCCGCGAGCGGCGCCATGAAGTCGACGATGGCCCGGTAATTCGCGAGCCCTCGTGGCCCGAGCAGCGCGGCAAGCTGCGCCCGCTTGGCCGCGTCGGCCCGTGCCGCCACGTCGGCCGGCTGCGGCAGGTGCCAGATGGCTGCACCGGCATCGTCGGGCTCGACCCGGTGGCAGAAGCCCACCGCCGGCGCCTCGTCGAGCGCCTGGTCCACATAGGCGCCCAGCACCGCCAAGCGCCGCGCCGGGTCGTCGGCATGGTCGGCGGTGACGGCGAGGTAGAAGGGGTCGGGCAGCAGGGCCTCGGCCACGGCCGCGGCGCAGGGGGTCACAGGGCGCATGGCGCCATGTTAGGCTGGCGCCGAACCCCATCCTCGCGCCTTCGACGCCGCACGGCGCGGGCCGGACGCGCGACCGCACGGAGACATCCCGCGTTGACCTCCAGACCGCCGCGCGCCACGCCCCGATCCACCGCATCCCCGACCTCGCCGACGCGCCGCATCGAGGACTACGCCCTCATCGGCTCCACCCACAGCGCCGCGCTCGTGCACCGCGAAGGCGGCATCGACTGGCTGTGCCTGCCCCGCTTCGATGCCGCCGCCATGTTCGCCAGCCTGCTGGGCGACGAGCGCAACGGGCACTGGAACCTGCGTGCCCGCCACGCGAAGGCGCGCGCCACGCGGCGCTACCTGCCAGGCACGATGGTGCTGGAGACCACCTGGCAGACACCGCACGGCACGGCCACGGTGACCGACTTTATGCCTCAGCCCTCGCGCGACGGCACGCACGAGGTGGTGCGCATCGTGCGCGGCGTGCGGGGCACCGTGGACCTGCGCACCGAGCTGCGCATCCGCTTCAACTACGGCGAATGGGTGCCGTGGGTGCAGCGGGTGGACGGCGCGATCCATGCGGTGGCCGGCCCGGACGCCGTGCGCATCACCGCGGGCGTGCCGCTGGTGAACGAGGACTTCGCCAGCTGCGCCGACTTCTCGGTGACCGCGGGCCAGTCGATGGCCTTCGCGCTGGAGTGGTTCCCCTCGCACGAACGGCCGCCGATCACGCGCGACGCCTATTCGCTGCTCGAGCACACGACACGCCGCTGGCGCGCCTGGAGCGCGCACTGCGGCTACCGCGGCGAATACCGCGAGCCGGTCGAGCGCTCGCTGCTCACGCTCAAGGCATTGACCTACGCACCCACCGGCGGCATCGTCGCGGCACCCACCACCTCGCTGCCCGAGCAGCCCGGCGGCGCGCGCAACTGGGACTACCGGTTCTGCTGGCTGCGCGACGCGGCGCTCACGCTCTATGCGCTGATCGGGTCGGGCTACCTCGACGAGGCCAGCGAGTGGCGCTGGTGGCTGATGCGGGCGGTGGGCGGTTCGCCCGAAGACCTGCAGATCATGTACGGGCTGCACGGCGAGCGGGTGCTCAAGGAGTTCGAGCTCGACTGGCTGGCCGGCTTCGAAGGCAGCCGGCCGGTTCGCGTGGGCAATGGGGCGCACGTGCAGCGCCAGCTCGACGTGTACGGCTCGGTGATCGCCGCCTTCCATGCCTCGCGCAAGGCGGGCCTGGCCGACATGGACAAGGTCTGGCCGCTGGAGCGCGCGATCGCGCGCCAGCTCACCACGCTCTGGCGCGAGCCCGACAGCAGCCTGTGGGAGGTGCGCGGCGAACCGCGCCACTTCGTGCATTCCAAGATCATGTGCTGGCTGGCCTTCGACCGCATGATCGCGAGCGCCGAGCATTTCGGCCTCGACGGTCCGGTCGACGACTGGCGCAAGACGCGCGATGCCATCCGCGCCGACGTGCTGGCGAAAGGCTACGACGCGGCAAGCAATTCCTTCGTGCAGTACTACGGCGCCGATGCGGTCGATGCCGCGCTGCTGCTCATCCCGCTGATCGGCTTCCTGCCGATCCACGACGCGCGGGTGCAGGGCACGATCGCACGCGTCGAGCGGGAGCTCATTTCGGGCGGCCTGGTGTACCGATACCGCATCGAGCTGGGCGTGGATGGCCTGGCCGGCGGCGAAGGTGCCTTCCTGGCCTGCAGCTTCTGGCTGGTGAACGTGTACGCGGCCATGGGCCGGCTGCGCAAGGCCCGCGCGTTGTTCAAGCGATTGCTGGCGCTGGGCAACGACCTGGGCCTGTTCGCCGAGGAGTACGACCCCGCCAGCGGCCGGCAGCTGGGCAACTTCCCGCAGGCCTTCTCGCACATCGGCCTCATCAACAGCGCGCACGCCATCACGCTGGCCGTGGGCGGCGTGTGGGAATTGGCAGACATGGACGGCCACGGGCCGGAACATTTGCCGAAGACCCTGCGCCAGAAGGCAAAGGCCAAGGCGCGGTCGCGCAAGCCGCGTCAGTAGCCTCTTGCGCGCTCCGGCCGCACGCCCACGCCGATCGCGTAAGCCGGCAGGCCCTGCAGCGCCGGCATACGCTGCAAGAGCTTCAACGGCCAGGGCAGCCGCAGCGGCGCGGGCTGGCCCGCGCTGCGCAGAACGGGCGCCAGCAGCCGGTTCTGGACGGCCACCTGCACCGCCTGGGTGAGCCGCGTCGGCAGCATGCGCCGCGCCTGCACCTTCGCCAGCAGAGGGGTCAGTTCGGCCTGCGACACCGTTGGAACGGCGAGCGCCCCACGCAGCAGGTTGGCCGTGGCCACGGCGTCCTGCACCGCCAGGTTGATGCCCACGCCGCCGATGGGCGACATGGCGTGCGCCGCGTCGCCGATGCACAGCAGGCCGGGCTTCCACCAGGTGTCGAGGCGGTCGACCGTCACGCTGAGCAGCTTCACGTCGTCCCAGCTCGCGATCTCGTGCATGCGACCGGCCAGCGGAGGCGCGGCATGCGCGACGGCCTCGCGGAAGGCATCGAGACCACGCGCCCGCAGGGCATCGATGCCGCCCTTGGCGATGACGTACGCGCACTGCCAGTAGTCGTGGCGGTCGATCATGGCCAGGAAATGGCCGGCATCGACGAAGCCGCCGCTCTCGTTGTCGTCCGTCGGCGCCTTCGACAGGCGCATCCACAGGACGTCGATCGGGGCGCCGATGTCGCGCACCTGCAGCCCTGCCGCGCCACGCAGGACGGAGCGGCGCCCGTCGCAGGCCACCACGAGATCGGCCCGGATGCTCAGCTCGCCATCGGCGTCACGTGCCCGCACGCCCACGACACGCGCCTCGTCCTCGATCAGGTCCGTGCCTTCCGTGCGCAGCAGCAAGCGGAAATGGGGACTGCGCTCGGCTTCGCTGCGCAGGAAGTCGAGGAACTCCCACTGCGGCATGAGCGCGATGAAGCGGCAGGGCATCGAACGCAGGCGCTCGAAGTCGGCCAGCCGCAGGCGCTGGCCGGAGACGGTGGCATGCAGACGGCGCACCTCGTCGTGCGGCCGCGCCAGGAAGGCGTCCAGCAAACCGAGGTCGGCCAGGACCTGCAGGGTCGACGGATGGACGGTGTCGCCGCGGAAGTCGCGCAGGAAGTCGGCATGCTTCTCGAGCACCGTCACGTCGACCCCGGCGCGCGCCAGCAGCAGGGCGAGCGTCATGCCCGCGGGCCCGCCCCCGACGATGCAGCAGCGGGTGTGGAGGCTTCTTAGGGGCTGGGGCACGGGCCCTCCTTCGACAGGGTGTCGCGGGAGTATGCGCGCCGGCGTGCCCGTTGGAGGTGCCGCGGGCTCCGCCGCCCCCTGTGCTCGCCATGGCGCTCGCGCGGGTCGGCGGTTGAAACGGGCAGCAAAAAGCCCGCCGAAGCGGGCTCGAGAAAGCGGGTCGGCATCGGCAGCCGCCGATGCGCACGCCCGCCGATCGCTCAGGCCGCGACGCCGTCGGCCGCTTCCTTGAACTCCTCGATCTGGTCGAAGTTCAGGTACTGGTAGATCTTGTCGCCATTGCTGTTGATGACGCCGATGTCCGCCATGTACTCGGCCTTGGTCGGAATGCGGCCCAGCTTGGAGCAGATCGAGGCCAGTTCCGCGCTGCCCAGGTACACGTTGGTGTTCTTGCCCAGGCGGTTCGGGAAGTTGCGGGTGCTGGTCGACATGACCGTGGCGCCCTCGCGCACCTGCGCCTGGTTGCCCATGCACAACGAGCAGCCGGGCATCTCGGTGCGCGCGCCGGCGTTGCCGAAGACGCCGTAGTGGCCCTCCTCGGTGAGCTGCTGCGCGTCCATCTTGGTCGGGGGCGCGATCCACAGCTTCACCGGGATGTCGCGCTTGCCCTCGAGCAGCTTGGACGCCGCGCGGAAGTGGCCGATGTTGGTCATGCAAGAGCCGATGAAGACCTCGTCGATCTGGGCGCCGGCCACGTCGGACAGCGTCTTCACGTCGTCGGGATCGTTCGGGCAGGCCACGATGGGCTCGTGGATGTCGGCCAGGTCGATCTCGATCACGGCCGCGTACTCGGCATCGGCATCCGGCTGCAGCAGCTGCGGGTCCTTGAGCCAGGCCTCCTGCGCAGCGATGCGGCGCGCCAGCGTGCGGGCGTCGGCGTAGCCGTTGGCGATCATCCAGCGCATCAGCGTGATGTTGCTGTTGAGGTATTCGATGATCGGCGCCTTGTTCAGGTGCACCGTGCAGCCGGCGGCGGAGCGCTCGGCGCTGGCGTCGGACAGCTCGAAGGCCTGTTCCACCTTCAGGTCGGGCAGGCCCTCGATCTCGAGGATGCGGCCGGAGAAGATGTTCTTCTTGCTCTTCTTCTCCACCGTCAGCAGGCCCTGCTTGATGGCATAGAGAGGAATGGCGTTGACCAGGTCGCGCAGCGTGACGCCGGGCTGCATCTTGCCCTTGAAGCGCACCAGCACCGATTCGGGCATGTCCAGCGGCATGACGCCGGTGGCGGCCGCGAAGGCCACGAGGCCCGAGCCGGCCGGGAAGCTGATGCCGATCGGGAAGCGGGTGTGGCTGTCGCCGCCGGTGCCGACGGTGTCGGGCGTGAGCAGGCGGTTGAGCCAGGAATGGATCACGCCGTCGCCCGGGCGCAGCGAGATGCCGCCGCGGGTGCTGATGAAGTCGGGCAGCTCGTGGTGCATCTTCACGTCCACCTTCTTGGGGTAGGCGGCCGTGTGGCAGAAGGACTGCATGACCAGGTCGGCCGAGAAGCCCAGGCAGGCCAGGTCCTTCAACTCGTCGCGGGTCATGGGGCCGGTGGTGTCCTGGCTGCCCACCGAGGTCATCTTGGGTTCGCAGTAGGTGCCGGGGCGCACGCCCTGGCCTTCGGGCAGGCCGCAGGCGCGGCCGACCATCTTCTGCGCCAGCGAGAAGCCCTTGCCGCTGTCGACCGGGGCCTGCGGCAGGCGGAACAGCGTCGACACGGGCAGGCCCAGTGCTTCGCGCGCCTTGGCCGTCAGGCCGCGGCCGATGATCAGCGGAATGCGGCCGCCGGCGCGCACCTCGTCGAAGAGCACTTCGCTCTTGACCTTGAACTCGGCGATCACCTGGCCGTCCTTGAGGGCCTTGCCTTCGTAGGGGCGCAGCTCGATGGTGTCGCCCATGTTCATCTGGCTCACGTCCAGCTCGATGGGCAGGGAGCCCGCGTCTTCCATGGTGTTGTAGAAGATCGGGGCGATCTTGTTGCCCAGGCAGATGCCGCCGAAGCGCTTGTTCGGGATGTAGGGGATGTCCTCGCCGGTGAACCACAGCACGCTGTTGGTGGCCGACTTGCGCGAGGAGCCGGTGCCGACCACGTCACCCACATAGGCCACGGGCAGGCCGCGGGCCACCAGGTCCTGGATGAACTTGATCGGGCCACGCTTGCCGTCTTCCTCGGGCTCGAAGGGCGCGCCTTCGCGCTTGTTCTTCAGCATCGCCAGGGCGTGCATCGGGATGTCGGGACGCGTCGTGGCGTCGGGCGCCGGCGAGAGGTCGTCGGTGTTCGTCTCGCCCGGCACCTTGAACACGGTGAAGGTGATGCTCTGCGGCACTTCGGGGCGGCTGGTGAACCATTCGGCGTCGGCCCAGCTCTGCAGCACGGCCTGGGCGTTGGCGTTGCCGGCGTCGGCCAGTTCCTTGACATCGTGGAACTGGTCGAACATCAGCAGCGTCTTCTTGAGGCCCTCGGCGGCCACGGCGCCGACCTCGGCGTCCTTGAGCAGGTCGATCAGCGGGCCGATGTTGTAGCCGCCCAGCATGGTGCCCAGCAGCTCGGTGGCATGCGCCCGGGAGATCAGCGCGTTCTTCTCGGTGCCGTGCGCCACGGCGGCCAGGTAGCTGGCCTTGACCTTGGCGGCGTCGTCCACGCCCGCCGGCACGCGGTGCGTCAGCAGGTTGAGCAGGAATTCGCCGTCCTTGGTGGACGCGTTCTTCAGCAGCTCGACGAGCTCGCCGGTCTGCTTGGCCGACAGGGGCAGCGGCGGAATGCCCAGCGCGGCGCGCTCGGCAACGTGGTCAACATAGGCTTGCAGCATCTTCTTTTCTCCGGGGACGGGGCTGGCGGCAGCGCAAGCAAGACGCGCGCCGCCAGCGTGGGGCGAAATCGCGGGTTATTTCTTCGGGGCGTCGGCGCCGTCGAACAGGGCCTTCGGCGGGTTCTTCTTCATTTCGTCGGCAAAGGCGAGCTGCGCCGGCGACTGGCATTCGTCGGCGAGGCGGATGCCCTGCTTCTGGTTCATCAGCATGGACTTGTTGCCCAGCTGGAGCCACATGGCCCCCGCACCCGCGTCCTCGAGGCGGATGGCGCCGGTGCGGCTTTCGACCGGGTGCATGCGATAGCGCGCGCCCTTGGTCGAAACGGTGAAGAAGCCGGGCTTCTTGTCGTCGGCAGCCACGGTCACGTCGGCACCCAGTTCGCACTGGATCTTGCCGGTGAACACCTTCTGCGCCACGGCGAGTTCGGCCTCGGTCAGCACCACGCTCGGATCGTCGGCGATGGGCGTCACCTCTTCGACCGCCTTGGCGGCGCTGCGGCTGATGGGAGCCTTCTTCTTCGCGGCCGGCTTGGCGGTCTTCGTGGCCTTGGTGGTCTTGGCGGCCGGCTTGGCGGCGTCGGATCCTTGCGCCGAAGCGGCGAACGGCAGGGCGACGGCGGCGGCGACGAGGAGTGCGAGCGTCTTCATGGAGTGGATTTCCTTGGCGTGAATGTCGTGCATCAGTTTTCCGCAGCGGCGGGCGTGAACCAGGCGCGCGCTTCGGACGGCAGCGCACGCCCCGTGGCGTGCGCACGCGCCAGTACCTGCCAGAAATGGCGGTAGCTCGCGCGGTCGTGCAATGTGCCATCAAACTGGACCGGGGCCCAGTCTGCATCTACGGCAGCAGCTACTATTTTTGTAGCAATGTGAATCAGTTCCTCATCTGGCGCGAAGGCCTCGAGGATGGGGCGGATCTGGTTCGGGTGGATGCTCCACATCCGCGTGTAGCCGAACTCGCGGCTGGCGCGGTGTGCCGCGGTGCGCAGCGCCTGCGCATCGCCGAACTCGGTGACGACGCAGTGAGAGGGCACCTTGCCGAAGGCATGGGCCGCAGAGGCGACCTCGAGCTTGGCCCGCACCACCAGCGGATGCGAGAACTGGCCCGCCACCCCCATGCCGTCCGCCGGGATCGCCCCCGCATGGGCCGAAACGAAATCCATCAACCCGAAGCTGAGCGACTGCACGCGCGGGTGGCCTGCGATGTCGAAGGCGTTGCGGACGGCCAGCGGCGACTCGATGAGCACATGCAGCGGCAGCTCGAGGGCGCCGGCGGCGTCCAGGGCCGCGGCGGCACGCACCACGTCGGCCAGCCGCTCGACCTTCGGCACCATCAGGTGGCTGAGCCGAGCGCCGGCACGGCCGGCGATGGTCGCGACGTCGGCCTCGAAGGCCGCATGGTCGACCGGGTGCACACGCACGCCGACGCGCATGCCCGGCGCCGCAGCCAGTGCCAGTTCGGTGACGAGTTGCGCATGCTCGGCCTCGCCGCCCACGGGCGCGCCGTCCTCGCAGTCGAGCGTGACATCGAAGACGCAGGCGCCGAACTCCTCGGCCATCTCGGCCTGGAGCGCGAGGCTCTTGCGCATGCGCGCCTCGACGCCGCTGTAGTGGTCGCACACCGGCAGGCTCACGGCGCCGGCCTGCGCCCCGAGCAGCACCTCGGCGGGATGGGCGCGACCTGCTGTGGTCATGCCGCCTTGCGCGCCACGATGAACATGCGCGGGAAGGCCAGCAAGCGCTTGCCGTCGGTGCGCACCGGATAGGCCGCGTCGATGCGGCGCTCGTATTCGGCGAGGTAGCTCGCACGCAGTTCGGGCGACAGCGGATCGATGAAGGGCCGCAGGCCGGTGGCGCGCACCCACTCGACGATGGCGGCGGCCGAGTCCATGCGGTGCTGATAGATGGTGTGCCAGACGTCGACCTCCGCGGCGAGCGGCGCCAACAGGTCGTAGTAGCCGCCGATGTCCAGCAACTCGGTACGCAGCCGCGTGTAGTCGCCGATCGGCTCCTTCCACGGGGCTTCGGCCGCCAGCTCGCGCATCAGGCGGTGCGTCGGCTCGGCGCGGTTGTCGGGCATCTGGACGGCGAGCACGCCGCCCGGCGCCAGCGCCGCGAACAGGCGCGGGATCAGTGCCTCATGGTCGGCCACCCACTGCAGGGCCGCGTTGGCGTAGATGAGATCGGGTGCGCCATCGGTGGCCGGCGCCCAGGTGGCGATGTCGCTCAACTCGAAGCGGGCCTGCGGCAGCCGCTCTCGGGCGCTGACGAGCATCGCCTCGGAGTTGTCGGTGCCGGTGACCTGCGCACCGGGAAAGCGCCGCACCAGCAGCTCCGTGGAGTTGCCCGGGCCGCAGCCCAGGTCGACCACGCGGGCCGCCGCCGCCAGCGGAACCCGCGCCAGCAGCTCGGCCGCCGGGCGCGTGCGCTCGTCCTCGTAGCGACGGTAAAGCGCGGGGTTCCACTCGGCCATGGTGCTCGCTCAGAGGAGGTGCTTGACGCCGTCCTGCTCGCCCTGGAGTTCGGCGAGGGTCTTGTCGATGCACTTCTGGCTGAACTCGTCGATCGGCAGGCCTTCGACGATCTTGTACTTGCCGTTCTCGGTGGTGACCGGGAAGCCGAAGATCACGTCCTTGGGGATGCCGTATTCGCCGTTGGAGGGCACGCCCATGGTGACCCACTTGCCCTGCGAGCCCAGCGCCCAGTCGCGCATGTGGTCGATGGCGGCATTGGCGGCCGAGGCAGCCGAAGACAGGCCGCGCGCCTCGATGATGGCCGCGCCGCGCTTGCCGACGGTCGGCAGGAACACGGTCTCGTTCCAGACCTGGTCGTTGATGGTGTCCTTGACGGACTTGCCGCCGATGGAGGCGAAGCGGTAGTCGGCGTACATGGTGGGCGAATGGTTGCCCCACACGGTGAGCTTCTCGATCTCGCCGACCTTGCCGCCGGTCTTGGCGGCGATCTGGCTGGCGGCGCGGTTGTGGTCCAGGCGCAGCATGGCGGTGAAGTTCTCGCGCGGCAGGCTCGGCGCGCTCTTCATGGCGATGTAGGCATTGGTGTTGGCCGGGTTGCCGACCACCAGCACCTTGACGTCGCGGCTGGCGACCTTGTCGAGCGCCTTGCCCTGGGCCGTGAAGATCTGGGCATTGGCGGCCAGCAGGTCGGCACGCTCCATGCCGGGGCCGCGGGGGCGGGCGCCGACGAGCAGTGCGTAGTCGGCGTCCTTGAAGGCCACTTCCGGGTCACCGGTCGGCACCACGCCGGCCAGCAGCGGGAAGGCGCAGTCTTCCAGCTCCATGATCACGCCCTTGAGCGCCTTCTGGGCCTTCTCGTCGGGAATCTCGAGCAGTTGCAGGATCACCGGCTGGTCCTTGCCGAGCATTTCGCCCGAAGCGATGCGGAACAGGAGGGCGTAACCGATTTGACCTGCAGCGCCGGTGACGGCAACGCGGACGGGCTTTTTGCTCATGGGAGAACTCCAGAAGGTGATGGGAAAACGCGTGCGACCCTTCTGGCAACGATGGAGCAACAGAAGGACCGCCGAAACGCTGCGATCCCGGCGCCGAGCCCACGGCACTCAGTGGCACCGTGCAAGGCCCGCCTGCGCGCGGGAACCATCGAGCATTCTAGGCTCAATCGATGGCGCTTGTCTTATGTCTTATATAAGATACGGCCAGCGAACCGGACCGCGGCGTTGCCGACGAAGCGGCGCCGGTCGCCACCCACCTTCCCATGCCCGCTCCCTCTCCTATCGCCGAACCGAGCACTCCCTCGTTCAGCCCCTTGTACCAACAGATCAAGGCGTTGATATTGCAGAGCCTGCAGGCGGGCGAATGGAAGCCGGGCGAGCCCATTCCCAGCGAGATCGAACTGGCGGCACGCTACCGCGTGAGCCAGGGCACGGTGCGCAAGGCGATCGACGAGCTCGCCGCCGAGAATCTGGTCGTGCGGCGCCAGGGCAAGGGCACCTTCGTGGCCACGCATGCCGAACAGCATGTGCAGTACCGCTTCCTCAAGCTGGTGCCCGACAGCGGCGACCTGAACCACGAAGGCCCTGCCGAGCGCACCATCGTCGACTGCCGGCGCCAGCGCGCCAGCGCCGAGGTGGCGCGCGCCCTCGCCTTGCGCACCGGCGACCCGGTGCTGCAGGTACGCCGCGTGCTGGCCTACGGCGGCGTGCCGACTATCCTGGAAGACCTCTGGCTCCCGGGCACCCCGTTCAAGGGCCTCACGGCCGAAAGGCTGACGCAATGGCACGGGCCGATGTACGCGCTCTTCGAAACCGAGTTCGGCGTGCGCATGGTCCGCGCGGAGGAGAAGCTGCGTGCCGTGCTGCCCGATGCGCAGCAGGCGCAACTGCTCCGGGTCGATACGGGCATGCCGCTGCTGAGCGTCGAGCGTGTGGCGCACACCTACCACGACACGCCGATGGAGTTGCGACGCGGCCTCTACCGCACCGATACGCACCACTATCGCAACGAGCTCGGTTGATGCACGACAAGAAGGAAAAAAGGTTGCAGCGCCCTGGCGGCGGGCGCCTCCTGCTATTAAACCGATAGCAGTCGAGCGAGTTGGTGCGATGAGCCCTCGGCGACCGGTGCGTCATGGTGCATTGCAATAGAATTTTGCGTTGTTTGCATTTCGCCCGAAGAACAAGCCGCTTCCTCCATAAACACGAAAGCCATCCCCATGACAGAGCTTGCATCCTCCTCACGGCCGCGCCGAGAGTTCCGAAACATCAACGCGATCACCGACCTCACCACCTACCGGCTGCCGCCTGCGGGCATCGTGTCGATCCTGCATCGCGTGAGCGGCGTGCTGATGTTCCTGTTGATGCCCTTCATCATCTGGATGTTCGACACCTCCGTCTCTTCCGAAATCTCGTTCGCCAAGTTCAAGGCCGCCTTCAACAGCGGCCTTGGTTTCGTTCCGGGGTGGTTCCTCAAGCTGGTGGCGCTGGCGCTGATCTGGGCCTACCTGCACCACTTCATCGCCGGCGTGCGCCACCTGTGGATGGACGTGAGCCACGCGGCCGTGACCAAGGAGTTCGGCAAGACCTCCGCCATCGTCACCCTGGCGCTGAGCGTGCTCCTCACCATCGTGCTGGGCGCCAAGCTCTTCGGCCTCTACTGATCCACGGAGCACATTCATCATGGCAGTGAACTACGGCTCCAAGCGCGTTGTCGTCGGCGCGCACTACGGTCTGCGCGACTGGCTCTCGCAGCGCATCACCGGCGCCCTCATGGCGCTCTTCACCCTCATCGTGCTGGCGCAGCTGCTGCTGACCAGCGGCCCGATCGGCTACGACAAGTGGGCCGGCATCTTCGCCTCGCAGTGGATGAAGGTCCTCACCTTCGCGGTGATCGCGAGCCTGCTCTACCACGTGTGGGTCGGCATGCGCGACGTGTGGATGGACTACGTCCAGCCCGTCGGCATCCGCCTCGCCCTGCAGATCTTCACCATCGTCTGGCTGGTGGGCTGCGCGGGTTGGGCCATCCAAGTCCTCTGGAGAGTGTGATTCCAATGAGCTACACAAAAGAAAAAATCGCCCACCGCAAGTTCGACGTCGTGATCGTCGGGGCCGGTGGCTCCGGCCTGCGTGCCGCGCTCGAACTCTCGCGCGCCGGGCTCACCGTGGCCTGCCTGTCCAAGGTCTTCCCCACCCGCTCGCACACCGTGGCGGCGCAGGGCGGCGTGTCGGCCTCGCTGGGCAACATGTCCGAGGACAACTGGCACTACCACTTCTACGACACGATCAAGGGTTCCGACTGGCTCGGTGACCAGGACGCGATCGAGTTCATGTGCCGCGAGGCGCCGAACGTCGTGATCGAGCTCGAGCACTTCGGCATGCCCTTCGACCGCAATCCGGACGGCACCATCTACCAGCGCCCCTTCGGCGGCCACACCGCCAACTACGGCGAGAAGCCCGTGCAGCGCGCCTGCGCAGCGGCCGACCGCACCGGGCACGCGATGCTGCACACGCTGTACCAGCAGAACGTCAAGTCCAAGACCAACTTCTTCGTCGAATGGATGGCGCTGGACCTGATCCGCGACGCCGAAGGCGACGTGGTGGGTGTGACGGCACTCGAGCTGGAAACCGGCGACCTGCACGTGCTGCAGGCCAAGGCGGTGCTGCTGGCCACCGGCGGCGCAGGCCGCATCTTCGCCGCCTCGACCAACGCCTTCATCAACACCGGTGACGGCCTGGGCATGGCGGCACGTGCCGGCATCCCGCTGCAGGACATGGAGTTCTGGCAGTTCCACCCGACCGGCGTGGCCGGCGCGGGCGTGCTGCTGACCGAAGGCTGCCGCGGCGAAGGCGCCATCCTGCTCAACAGCAACGGCGAGCGCTTCATGGAGCGCTATGCGCCCACGCTGAAGGACCTGGCCCCGCGCGACTTCGTGTCGCGCTCGATGGACCAGGAAATCAAGGAAGGTCGCGGCTGCGGTCCCAACAAGGACTACATCCTGATGAAGCTGGACCACCTGGGCGCCGACACCATCCGCAAGCGTCTGCCCTCGGTGGAAGAAATCGGCCACAACTTCGCCAACGTCGACATCACCAAGGAGCCGATCCCGGTCGTGCCCACCATCCACTACCAGATGGGCGGCATCCCGACCAACATCAACGGCCAGGTGGTGGTGCAGAACGGCGACGTGAACAACCAAGTCGTCCAGGGCCTGTATGCGGTGGGCGAATGCTCCTGCGTGTCGGTGCACGGCGCCAACCGCCTGGGCACCAATTCGCTGCTCGACCTGCTGGTGTTCGGCAAGTCCGCCGGCAAGCACATCGTCGAATTCGTCAAGGGCAGCGGCGAACACAAGACCCTGCCCAAGGACGGTGCCGACCGCACGCTGGCACGCCTGAACCAGTTGCAGGAATCCACCGGCGGCGAGTACGCGCAGGCGATCGCCAACGACATCCGCAGCACCATGCAGCAGCACGCCGGCGTGTTCCGCACGCAGGCGAGCATGGACGAGGGCGTGGGCAAGATCGATGTGATCCGGGACCGCGTCGGCGCAGTGACGCTGGCCGACAAGTCGCTGGTGTGGAACACCGCCCGCATGGAAGCGCTCGAAGTCGACAACCTGATCGAGGTCGCTCAGGCCACGATGACGTCGGCGGCGGCGCGCCACGAGTGCCGGGGCGCCCACACCGTGGACGACTACGAGCGTCCGGCCGACGACCCCGAATGCCCGCTGGGCCGCAACGACAAGGAATGGATGAAGCACACGCTGTGGCACAGCGCAGGCAACAACCTGACCTACAAGCCGGTCAATCTGAAGCCCCTGACGGTCGACTCGGTTCCGCCGAAGGTCCGCACGTTCTGAACAAGGTCCCACCACGATGAAGCGCACATTCAAGATCTACCGCTACGACCCGGACAAGGACGCCAAGCCCTACATGCAGACCGTCGAGATCGAACTCGACGGCCACGAGCGCATGCTGCTGGACGCCCTGATCAAGCTCAAGGCGCAGGACCCGACCATCTCGTACCGCCGTTCCTGCCGCGAGGGCGTGTGCGGGTCGGACGCGATGAACATCAACGGCAAGAACGGCCTGGCGTGCCTCACCAACATGAACACGCTCAAGGACCCGATCGTGCTCAAGCCGCTGCCCGGCCTGCCGGTCATCCGCGACCTGATCGTGGACATGACGCAGTTCTTCAAGCAGTACAACTCGATCAAGCCCTACCTCATCAACGACAACCCGCCGCCCGAGCGCGAGCGGCTGCAGTCGCCCGAGGAGCGCGAGGAACTCAACGGCCTGTACGAGTGCATCCTGTGCGCGAGCTGCTCCACGAGTTGCCCGAGCTTCTGGTGGAACCCCGACAAGTTCGTCGGCCCGGCCGGCCTGCTGCAGGCCTACCGCTTCATCGCCGACAGCCGCGACGAAGCCACCGGTGCCCGCCTGGACAACCTCGAGGACCCGTACCGCCTGTTCCGCTGCCACACGATCATGAACTGCGTGGACGTGTGCCCCAAGCACCTGAACCCCACGCAGGCGATCGGCAAGATCAAGGAACTGATGGTGCGCCGCGCCGTCTGACGGCCGCGCCCGTCCAGGAAAACGCATGCCCACTGCCCACGACGCCACCCTCGAGCTGCTCGACCCGCGCGAGGTCGGCAAGCTGAAATGGCGCTGCCGGCGGGGCCTGCTGGAGAACGATCTCTTCATCGCCCGTTTCTTCGAGCGGCATGAATCTCGCTTGACCGTCGGTCAGGCCCAGGCGATGGAGACGCTCATGGATCTGTCGGACAACGACCTGCTGGACCTCCTGCTGCAAAGAAAGGAGCCCGAGCCCGCATGGGCCGGGGCCGAGGTGGTGGCGTTGATCGGGCTGATGCGCACCGAGGGTGCGCACCCGCCCTCCGCTGCGTTTCCGTCTTCGTCTTCTTAATCAACCTTCCGAGAGAAAGTCGCTATGAAAGCTTCCGACACCAAGGCCGCCCTGTCCTTCAGCAACGGCGGCCAGACCGTGGACCTGCCGATCTACAAGGGCACCATCGGCCCCGACGTGATCGACATCCGCAAGCTGTACGCGCAGACGGGCATGTTCACCTATGACCCGGGCTTCATGTCGACGGCCTCGTGCCAGTCGGCGATCACGTACATCGACGGCGACAAGGGCGAGTTGCTCTACCGCGGCTACCCCATCGAGCAGCTGGCCACCAACTGCGACTACCTCGAGACCTGTTACCTGCTGCTCAACGGCGAGTTGCCGAACGCAGCCGACAAGCAGAAGTTCACGCACCTGGTGACCAACCACACGATGGTCAACGAGCAGATGCAGTTCTTCCTGCGGGGCTTTCGCCGCGACGCACACCCGATGGCCATCATGACCGGCCTGGTGGGTGCACTGTCGGCCTTCTATCACGACAGCACGGACATCAACAATCCCGAGCACCGCGAGATCGCCGCGATCCGCCTGATCGCGAAGATGCCCACGCTCGTGGCCATGGCGTACAAGTACACGATCGGCCAGCCGTACATGTACCCGAAGAACGACGAGACCTACGCGGGCAACTTCCTGCGCATGATGTTCGCGACGCCGTGCGAGGACTACAAGGTCAACCCGGTGCTGGAAAAGGCGCTGGACCGCATCTTCATCCTGCACGCGGACCACGAGCAGAACGCCTCGACCTCCACCGTGCGCCTGTGCGGCTCGTCGGGCACGAACCCCTTCGCGGCCATCGCAGCCGGCGTGGCCTGCCTGTGGGGTCCGGCCCACGGCGGCGCCAACGAGGCGGCGCTGAACATGCTCTACGACATCCAGAAGCAGGGCGGCGTGGAGAAGATCGGCGAGTTCATCAAGAAGGTCAAGGACAAGAACTCGAACGTCAAGCTGATGGGCTTCGGCCACCGCGTGTACAAGAACTACGACCCGCGTGCCAAGCTGATGCAGGAAACCTGCAACGAGGTGCTGACCGAACTGGGCCTGGAGAAGGACCCCCTGTTCGCGCTGGCCAAGGAGCTCGAGAAGATCGCCCTGGAAGACGAGTACTTCGTCTCGCGCAAGCTCTACCCGAACGTGGACTTCTATTCGGGCATCGTGCAGCGCGCCATCGGCATTCCGGTGCCGCTGTTTACCGCCATCTTCGCGCTGGCCCGCACCGTGGGCTGGATCGCCCAGCTCAACGAGATGATCGCCGACCCCGAGTACAAGATCGGCCGTCCGCGCCAGCTGTACGTGGGTGCCGCGTCGCGCGACGTCAAGCCGATCGGCCAGCGCTGATCGACGCGACGGGCTGCGCGGGCCGGCTTCTCCGGCCTGCACGCCGCCGCTGCACAAGCCGCCTTCGGGCGGCTTTTTTCATGGTCGTACGCGAGGGTCTTCGCTATCTATTTGATAGCAAAACGCACCCAAGGAACTCGGGACCGGGAGCGGGCTTGCGGCGGGTATTGCCGGACCAGCAGCCCGCTCTTCGCGATACGCGATGCCTGAGCAATCCGAACCGTAGGAAAATGCTGGCTCGCCTTCGCGAACCACGATGCCGTTACCCGCCCCGCTCCCTCCTTCCGAGCGCAACTTTGCGCGCCGCATCGACCTCACGTCGCTGCAGCTGTTCGTGGCCGTGTGCGAGTTGGGCAGCATCGGCCGGGCCGCAGAGCGCGAGTTCATCGCCGCATCGGCGATCAGCAAGCGCCTGTCCGATCTGGAGGCCACGCTCGGCATCACCCTGCTCTACCGCCACGCGCGCGGCGTGGACCTCACGCCGGCCGGCGAGAGCCTGCTGCACCACGCACGCTCGATGCTCTACAGCCTGGAGAAGATGCAGGGCGAGCTCAGCGAATACGCCGACGGGGTGCGCGGCCACGTGCGGGTGCACGCCAACATCTCGGCCATCGTGCAGTTCCTGCCCGAGGACCTGGGCGCCTTCGCGCGCGACCACGACGCGATCAAGATCGACCTCGAGGAGCACCTGTCCAGCGAGGTGGTGCGCGCGGTGCAGGAGGGCGCGGCCGACCTGGGCATCTGCCACGTGCCCGAGGGCACCCCCGAGCTGCAGACCCTGCCCTACCGGCAGGACCGCCTCGTGCTGGTCGTGCCGCGAAGCCACGCGCTCGCGGGCCGAACCGCGATCGATTTCATCGATTCGCTGGACTTCGACCACGTCGGCCTGCACACCGCCAGCTCGATCTACGTCGCCATGCACCAGGCGGCGCTCGAGGCAGGCCGCAGCGTCCGCCTGCGCATCCACGTGACCGGGCTGGACGCCATGTGCCGCATGATCGACAACGGCCTGGGCATCGGCGTGATGCCCCTGCGCGCCTTCGAGCTGATGCGCGGCGGCATCGGCGGCGGGCTGCTGTGCATCGCGCTGCAGGACGCCTGGGCGCAACGCGAGATCCGGCTCGTGGCGCGCGACTTCTCCACCCTGCCGGTCGCCGCGCGCACGCTGGTGCAGCACCTGCAGCCCGCTCCGGCCGCAGCCGAGGCACTGGCGGCCTGAACACGCACAATCCCTTTCCCACGCCCCCAAGAAACCCACGAGACCTTCCATGGCACGCACGCTCTACGACAAGATCTGGGACGAACACGTCGTCCACACCGAGGAAGACGGCACCGCGGTGTTGTACATCGACCGCCATCTGGTGCACGAGGTGACCAGCCCGCAGGCCTTCGAGGGCCTGCGCGTGGCCGGCCGCAAGCTGTGGCGCATCAGCTCGGTGGTGGCCACCGCCGACCACAACACGCCCACCACCGGCTGGGAGCGCGGCTACGACGGCATCGAGGACCCGATCAGCAAGGAACAGGTCACGACGCTGGACCACAACATCGCCGAGTTCGGCTCCGCGGCCTTCTTCCCCTTCCTGAGCAAGCGCCAGGGCATCGTGCACGTGATCGGGCCCGAATCGGGCGCCACGCTGCCGGGCATGACGGTGGTCTGCGGCGACAGCCACACCTCCACGCATGGCGCCTTCGGCGCGCTGGCGCACGGCATCGGCACCAGCGAGGTCGAGCACGTGATGGCCACGCAGACGCTGCTGGCCAAGAAGGCGAAGAACATGCTGGTCAAGGTCGAAGGCAAGCTGCCCGTCGGCTGCACCGCCAAGGACATCGTGCTGGCCATCATCGGCAAGATCGGCACCGCGGGCGGCACAGGCTACACCATCGAGTTCGCCGGCTCGGCGATCCGCGACCTGTCGATGGAAGGCCGGATGACCGTGTGCAACATGGCCATCGAGGCCGGCGCGCGCGCGGGGCTGGTGGCCGTGGACCAGAAGACCGTCGACTACGTGAAGGGCCGCCCCCTCGCGCCGTCGGGGGTGGAATGGGAGCAGGCCGCCAACTACTGGAAGACGCTGCAGTCCGACCCCGGCGCGCATTTCGACACGGTGGTCGAGCTCGACGCCACGCAGATCAAGCCGCAGGTGACCTGGGGCACCTCGCCCGAGATGGTGCTGCCCGTCGATGGCCGCGTGCCCGACCCCGACAAGGAAAAGGACGCCAGCAAGCGCGGCGCCATCGAGCGCGCGCTGACCTACATGGGCCTCGAACCCAACAAGGCGATGGACGACATCTTCGTCGACAAGGTGTTCATCGGAAGCTGCACCAACAGCCGCATCGAGGACATGCGCGAGGCCGCGGCCGTGGTGAAGAAGCTCGGCCAGAAGGTGGCGAAGAACGTCAAGCTCGCGATGGTGGTGCCCGGCTCCGGCGTGGTGAAGGAACAGGCCGAGCGCGAGGGCCTGCACGAGATCTTCAAGGCCGCCGGCTTCGAATGGCGCGAGCCCGGATGCTCGATGTGCCTGGCCATGAACGCCGACCGCCTGGAGCCCGGCGAGCGCTGCGCCTCGACCAGCAACCGCAACTTCGAAGGCCGCCAGGGCGCCGGTGGCCGCACCCACCTCGTGAGCCCCGCCATGGCCGCCGCGGCGGCGGTGCACGGCCACTTCGTGGACGTGCGCAAGTTCGCCTGAAAACCAATGCGGGCGGCCGAACGCAGAAGGAAGACAAAAGCTACGCAGAGGGCGCAGAGACGGCCGACATCATTTTTTGGTTGGCCTTCTGCGACTTCTGCGAAATCTTTGCGCCCTCTGCCTTCGGCTGCCCGCTCCCGTATTTGAATTGGAGCTTCCATGCAGAAATTCACCGTGCACCAGGGCCTCGTTGCCCCCATGGACCGCGAGAACGTCGACACCGACGCGATCATTCCCAAGCAGTTCCTCAAGTCGATCAAGAAGACGGGCTTCGGCCCGAACCTGTTCGACGAGTGGCGCTACCTCGACCACGGCGAGCCGGGCATGGATCCGGCCAGCCGCAAGCCGAACCCGGACTTCGTGCTGAACCAGCCGCGCTACGAGGGCGCCTCGGTGCTGCTGGCGCGCAAGAACTTCGGCTGCGGCTCCAGCCGCGAGCACGCGCCCTGGGCGCTCGACCAGTTCGGCTTCCGCGCGATCATCGCGCCGAGCTATGCCGACATCTTCTTCAACAACAGCTTCAAGAACGGCCTGCTGCCGATCGTGCTGCCCGAGGCCACCGTGGCGCAGCTCTTCGACGAGGTGTACGCCTTTCCGGGCTACCAGCTCACCGTCGACCTGGAGCGCCAGGTGATCATCAAGCCGGATGGCGTGGAGATCGCCTTCGACGTGCAGCCCTTCCGCAAGTACTGCCTGGTCAACGGCCTCGACGACATCGGCCTGACCCTGCGCCACAAGGACAAGATCAAGGCCTTCGAAGCCGAACGCCTCGCCGCCAAGCCCTGGCTGGCCCACCAGCTCGTCGGCTGAAAATTCGGACAGCCGCCTTTGCGACCTCTGCGTTCGGCTGTCCGCCTTCCAAATCCTTTGAACTCACACCCATCATGAAAATCGCAGTCCTGCCCGGAGACGGCATCGGCACCGAAATCGTCGCGGAGGCCGTGCGCGTGCTCGACGTGCTCGACCTCCAGTTCGAGATGGAGAGCGCCCTGGTCGGCGGCGCCGCCTACGAGGCGCATGGCCACCCGCTGCCCGACGCCACGCTCAAGCTCGCCAAGGAGGCCGACGCCGTGCTTTTCGGCGCCGTGGGCGACTGGAAGTACGACAAGCTCGACCGCCCGCTGCGGCCGGAGCAGGCGATCCTGGGTCTGCGCAAGAACCTGGGCCTGTTCGCCAACTTCCGCCCCGCCATCTGCTACGAGCAGCTCGTGGGCGCCTCCAGCCTCAAGCCGGAGCTGATCGCGGGCCTGGACATCCTGATCATCCGGGAGCTGACCGGCGACATCTACTTCGGCCAGCCGCGTGGCAAGCGCGTGGCCACCGACGGCCATTTCCCCGGCGCCGAGGAGGCCTTCGACACGATGCGCTACTCGAAGCCCGAGATCGAGCGCATCGCCCGCGTGGCTTTCGAGGCGGCCCGCAAGCGCAGCAAGCGCGTGACCAGCGTGGACAAGGCCAACGTGCTGGAGACCTTCCAGTTCTGGAAGGACGTCGTCACCGAGGTGCACAAGGACTACCCGGACGTCGAACTCGACCACATGTACGTCGACAACGCGGCCATGCAGCTGGTCAAGGCGCCCAAGAAGTTCGACGTGGTCGTGACCGGCAACATGTTCGGCGACATCCTCTCGGACGAGGCCGCGATGCTTACCGGCTCGATCGGCATGCTGCCTTCGGCGTCGCTCAACAGCAACAAGCAGGGCCTGTACGAGCCCAGCCACGGCAGTGCGCCCGACATTGCCGGCCAGGGGGTTGCCAATCCTCTGGCTACAATCCTGTCTGCTGCCATGATGCTCCGTTTCTCCCTCGACCAAGCCGAAGCTGCCGACCGTATCGAGTCGGCCGTCAAGTCGGTGCTCGCGTCGGGGCTGCGCACGGCGGACATCTGGTCCGAGGGCACGACCAAGGTCGGCACGCGCGAAATGGGCGATGCCGTCGTGGCCGCCATCACCAAAAAGACGATTACCGGCTAACCGCAGCCCGCTTCGTCACGCCCCTCCCGGCTCGACGAGCCGGGCGCAAGAAAACCTGAGTTCCTAGTTTTTTCTTCGAAGGGCATTACTGAAATGGCGAACGCACAACAACCCCTGGTCGGCCTCGTGGGCTGGCGCGGCATGGTCGGGTCGGTCCTGATGGACCGCATGCAGGCCGAAAACGACTTCGCGCTTATCGAGCCGGTCTTCTTTTCGACCTCCAACGCCGGCGGCAAGGCCCCGGCCATGGCCAAGAACGAGGCCAAGCTGCAGGATGCGCACGACATCGCGCAGTTGTCGAAGTGCGACATCGTCATCACCTGCCAGGGCGGCGACTACACGACCGAGGTCTTCCCCAAGCTGCGCGCCGCGGGCTGGAAGGGCCACTGGATCGACGCTGCCTCGACCCTGCGCATGCAGGACGACGCGATCATCGTCCTCGACCCGGTCAACCTGCCCGTGATCCAGAACGCCCTGGCCAAGGGTGGCAAGAACTGGATCGGCGGCAACTGCACCGTGAGCTGCATGCTGATGGGCGTGGGCGCGCTCTACAAGGCCGGCCTGGTCGAGTGGATGACCAGCATGACCTACCAGGCGGCCTCGGGCGGCGGCGCGCAGCACATGCGCGAGCTGCTCACCCAGTTCGGCACGCTCAACGCCGAAGTGAAGGCGCTGCTGGACGACCCGAAGAGTGCGATCCTCGAGATCGACCGCAAGGTGCTGCACAAGCAGCAGACGCTGAGCGCCGCCGAGACGGCCAACTTCGGCGCGCCGCTGGGCGGTTCGCTGATCCCCTGGATCGACAAGGACCTGGGCATCGGCAAGAACCCGGACGATGCCGAGTGGGGCATGTCCAAGGAAGAGTGGAAGGGCGGCGCCGAGACCAACAAGATCCTCGGCCAGGGCGCCGGCTTCGGCACCGCAGCCACGCCCGTCGACGGCTTCTGCGTGCGTATCGGCGCCATGCGCTGCCACAGCCAGGCCCTGACCTTCAAGCTCAAGAAGAACGTGCCGGTGGCCGACATCGAAGCCATGATCGCCGCCGACAACGACTGGGTGAAGGTGGTGCCCAACACCCGTGAGGCCACCGTCAAGGACCTGACGCCCGTCGCTGTCACCGGCACCATGTCGATCCCGGTCGGCCGCATCCGCAAGCTGGCGATGGGGCCGGAGTACGTCGGCGCCTTCACCATCGGCGACCAGTTGCTGTGGGGCGCAGCCGAGCCGCTGCGGCGCATGCTGCGCATCCTGCTCGAGGCCTGAGCGCACATGCGGGGCGTCAAGGCGCCCCGGCGTTGCACAGCAGCAACGACATCGATGTGCCGAAGTTGGCGCGCACTGGTGGAACACTTCCGTTGCCTTGTCAGTTCGGGCGGGATGGTGTTAACGTCCTCTTACATTTTGGGCGTTCTGCCCCCTTCAGCATGACAAGACCTTCGTTGCCTGCGACCGGCGTTTCGTCCGATCGCCCGATTTCGGCCCTTGCCAGCCGCTGCCAGATGTCGCTGCTCAGCGTGGCCGTCGCGATGGCCCTCGGTACGTGGATGGGCAACGCGCATGCCCTGGCGCTGGGACGCCTGAACGTGCAATCCGCGCTGGGCGAACCGCTGCGGGCCGAGATCGACGTCACCGAGATCAGCGCGGCCGAGGCCGATGGCCTGAGGGTGGGCATGGCCTCGCGCGAGGCCTTCCAGGCGGCCGGCGTCGCCTACAACGATGCCTTGTCGAACGTCCGCGCCGCCCTGCAACGGCGCGCCGATGGCCGCTACGTGGTCCGCCTGAGCGGCTCGCGGCCCATGAACGAGCCCTTCGTGGACATCCTGCTCGAAGCCAACTGGGCGAGCGGCCGGATCGTGCGGGACTACACCGTCCTGCTCGACCCGCCGGGCAGCCGGCAGTCCAGCGCCGCCGTGCCCATCGCGCCGATCGCGCCGCAGGTGGCAGCGCCGGCGCCCGTGCCGCGCGTGGCCGTGGCGCCCTCCGGCGATGGCGGCACGGCCGCCCCGCGACGCCAGCGCCCGGCCCCGATTCCGGCGCCGGCCCCTTCCGCCCCTGCCGAGAACCGCGTGCGCGCAGAAGGTGGCGGCGGCGACCAACAGGTGACCGTGCGCGCCGGCGACACCGCCGGCCGCATCGCTGCCAACGTGAAGCCGGCCGACGTTTCGCTCGACCAGATGCTCGTGGCGCTGCTGCGCGCCAATCCCGACGCTTTCATCAACGGCAACGTCAACCGCATCCGGGCCGGCGCGGTGCTGCAGGTGCCGAGCGCCTCGGTCGCCACCGCCATGCCGCCCGATGAAGCCCGGCGCACGGTCGTGGCCCAGAGCCGCGATTTCGGTGACTACCGCCGGCGCCTGGCCGAAAACGCCCCCACCTCCCGCGTTGCGAGCGCCGACCGCCAGGCCTCGGGCCGGCTGCAGGCCAATGTCGAGGATCGCAACGCGAACGCGGCATCCCCCGACAAGCTGACCGTCTCGCAAGGGAGTGCGGCCCGCGCCGCCGAGGACAAGCTGGCGCAGACGCGCCAGGCGCAGGAATCCAGCACGCGCGTCGCCGAACTGTCGCGCAACATCAACGAGCTCAACCGGATCCAGAACGCCGGTACGGGCGCAGCGCCCGCTGCAGGCGCGACGCCAGCCGCCCCGGCGCCCGCACCCTCCGCGGCGCCGGCAGCCCCTGCGGGGACCGCAGCCGCCCCGGCCGCCGCGGCCTCGCCGGCGGCAGCGCCGGCGCCCGCCACGGCAGCCCCGGCCGCGCCGGCTGCAGCTACCGGCCCATCCGCAGCAACGCCAGCCACGGCCACCGCCGCACCGACGGCTGCACCCGCGGCCAGCCCCGCGACGCCCGCCCCCGGCACGCCGGCGGCATCTGCGGCGCCGGCGACGCCCGCGGCCGCGGCGCCCGCGCCTGCAGCCGCCCCCGGCCCGAAGGTGCCCGCCGCCGCGCCTGCGCCCGAACCCAGCTTGTTCGACCAGTTGATGGAGAACCCGATCCTGCTGGCCGGCGGCGCGCTGATTCTTTTGCTGATCGGCTTCCTGCTCTACCGCGTGCTGGGCCGCAAGAAGCAGGATGCGGCCGACAGCGTGTTCCCCGAGAGTCGCCTGCCCAAGGACTCCTTCTTCGGCGCCACCGGCGGCGAGTCGGTCGACACCAAGGGCCGCAGCAGTTCCATGGTGTCGTCGCTGTCCTATTCGCCCAGCCAGCTCGATGCCGGCGACGTCGACCCGGTCGCCGAAGCCGACGTGTACCTGGCCTATGGCCGCGACCTCCAGGCCGAGGAGATCCTGCGCGAGGCCCTGCGCACCACGCCCGAGCGCACCGCGATCCACCTCAAGCTGCTCGAGATCCATGCCAAGCGGCGCGACCTGCGCGCCTTCGAGGCCCTGGCCAACGACGTGCACAAGCTCACGGGCGGCAGCGGCGCCGACTGGGGCCGCGTGATCGACATGGGACGCGAACTCGATCCGGGCAACCCGCTGTACCAGGGCAGCGCCGCGCTGGCCGACAATGAGAGGACCCTGCCGTTGGCTGGCCTGGCCGGCACCGCAGCCACGGCCGCCGCCATCGCCGCCACGGCCCCACCGCCGCCTGCCGAGCCGCCTCCGCCCTTCGTGCCCTCCGTCGCACCGCTGGATTTCGACCTCGACCTGGCCAAGCCATCCGACGTGGCGCCGCTGCCCGACACGGCACCCGCTCCGGTCACCGTGCCGGCGCCGATCTCCTCGTCGGCACCCAGCGCCAGCTACGAACCCACAGCGCGCGCTCCCCTGGACGACACCTTTGCAGCGCTGCAGGCTGCGCCGACAAAGCGCGGCGACGAGCCGGCCTTGCGCTCTGCGCTGCCGCGCGGCGCGATGCCCGAGCTGGACAACGACTTCGACACGGCGCCTGCCGAACTCGACGCGATCCCGCGCAACGGAGCACTCAACGACGACGAGCACACCCAGCCCGCGACCCTGCGCGCCGGCCTGCCCGGCGACTCCGGCTTCATCGAGTTCGACATGAGCACGCTGTCCTCGCTGCGCTCCGGCACGGGCGACACGCGCCCCGGCGCGCTCGAGCCCACGCGTGCGGCCGAACTCGACGACGGCGGGGGTGACAGCCCGCAGGCCATCAAGCTGTCGCTGGCGCGCGAGCTGCAGGCGCTGGGCGACGCCGAAGGCGCGCGCTCGCTGGTCGAGGAAGTGGCGAGCGAAAGCTCCGGCGAAATGCGTCACCAGGCCGAACAACTGCTCACCCAGCTGCGCTGAGCGTTTGTGCAAGACTCCGGGGCGGCCCATCGGCCGCCCCTTTTCATTTCTGCCTCACCATTTTCATGAGACTGGCGCTCGGCGTCCGCTACAACGGCCAGGCCTACGACGGCTGGCAAAGTCAGCCTTCGGGCCGCACGGTGCAGGACCGCCTCGAGCAGGCGCTCGCAAAGTTCACCGCCGGCCCACGCATCGGCACCCTGTGCGCCGGCCGCACCGACGCGGGCGTGCACGGTTGGATGCAGGTGGTGCACTTCGACACGGACATCGATCGCGTGCCCTTCTCATGGGTGCGCGGCCCCAACCGCTTCCTGCCCGACGACATCGCCGTTCAATGGGCGCAGCCGGTGCCGGCGGAATTCCACTGCCGGGCCAGCGCGCTCGGCCGGCGCTACCTGTACGTGCTCTCGCAATCGCCCGTTCGGCCCAGCCTGGAAAGCGGGCGGGTCGGGTGGTCGATGCATGCACTCGACGGCGAAGCGATGCGGACCGCCGCCTCGCACCTGCTCGGCGAGCACGACTTCACGTCCTTCCGCGCGTCGGCCTGCCAGGCGCGCTCGCCGGTCAAGACGATGCGGCGCATCGCGATCCGGCGCCAGGGCGAGGGCGCGCGGTGCCGCTGGCACTTCGAATTCGAGGCCGACGCCTTCCTGCACCACATGATCCGCAACATCATGGGCTGCCTGGTGCGCGTCGGCCAGGGCCATGCCGCGCCCGATTGGCTGCGCGAAGTGCGCGACGCCCGCAGCCGCGAGGTGGCGGCACCGACCTTCTCCGCAGACGGGCTGTACTTCCTCGGGCCACTGTACGACGCGCACTGGGGCCTCCCACCGGAGGTGACGCTCGGGGCGCAGGGCGCTTCGTATGATGGGCCGCCATGAACGATGTTGTACCGACGCTGCCCAAGAGGGCCGACCCTGCCTCGGGCCGGCCTGGCCGCGGGGTCGTCGTCGCCCCTCGCACGCGCGTCAAGATCTGCGGGCTGACGCGTGAGCAGGACGTCGATGCGGCCGTGGACGCCGGGGCCGACGCGGTCGGTTTCGTGCTCTACGCCAACAGCCCGAGGGCCGTGAGCGCGCAGCGGGCGGCCGAGCTGGCACGGCGGCTGCCCCCTTTCGTCACACCCGTGCTGCTGTTCGTGAACGAGGATGCTGCGAAAACGATAGCAGCTCTCGAAGGCGTGGCGGGTGCTGCAGCCCAGTTCCACGGCGACGAGACGCCGGCGCAGTGTTGGGCCGCCAGCGGCGAAGGGCGATTCCGCTACCTGCGCGCCGCGCGCATTCCCCTGGGCGAGGCCGGCCGGGGCTTCGACCTCGTAAACTACGCATCCGATTTCTCCCGCGCCCACGCCATCCTGCTCGACGCCCAGGTCGACGGCTTTGGCGGCGGCGGCAAGGCATTCGATTGGTCACTGCTTCCAACCGCCGTCGACGCTCACCTCGTCTTGAGTGGTGGGCTCACACCTGCAAACGTGGGCGATGGCCTGCGTGCCTTGCAGGCGCTGCGGACCGGCGCGAAGTCGCTGTCCGTTGACGTGAGTTCCGGCGTCGAGGCCAGCAAGGGCATCAAGGACGCCGGCAAGATCCGCGAGTTCATCGCTGCCGTGAGGGAGGCCGACTCCGCCCTCCTCCACATGCCGGCAGCCGACGCGCCCGCCGCTTCCTGAACCTGCCGCGCAGCCGTCTCGATGTCGAGGGCTTCGCGGCCCCCATCGAGAGTCGACCCAGACCATGGCAACCGTTTACCAGCAACCCGACGCCGCCGGCCATTTCGGCATCTACGGCGGCACCTTCGTGAGCGAGACGCTCACCTACGCCATCGCGGAACTGCGCGAGGCCTACGCGAAGTACAAGGACGACCCGGCCTTCGTGGCCGAGTTCGAGTACGAACTCAAGCACTTCGTCGGACGCCCCTCGCCCATCTACCACGCGGCACGCACCAGCCGCGAACTGGGCGGCGCGCAGATCTACCTCAAGCGCGAGGACCTCAACCACACCGGCGCCCACAAGATCAACAACGTGATTGGCCAGGCCATGCTGGCGCGGCGCATGGGCAAGCCGCGCATCATTGCCGAGACCGGCGCCGGCCAGCACGGGGTGGCCACCGCCACCATCTGCGCGCGCTACGGGCTGGAATGCGTGGTCTACATGGGCAGCGAGGACGTCAGGCGCCAGAGCCCGAACGTCTATCGCATGAACCTGCTGGGCGCCACGGTGGTGCCGGTCGAGTCCGGCAGCAAGACCTTGAAGGACGCGCTCAACGAAGCCATGCGCGACTGGGTCACGAACGTGGAGAACACGTTCTACATCATCGGCACCGTGGCCGGCCCGCACCCCTACCCCGCCATGGTGCGCGACTTCCAGAGCGTGATCGGCAACGAGTGCATCGAGCAGATGCCGGCGATGCTGGCCGCGCAGGGCATCGTGGGCGAGGCGGAAGGCCGCCAGCCCGACGTGGTCGTCGCCTGCGTGGGGGGCGGCAGCAACGCGATGGGCATCTTCCACCCGTACATCCCCTTCCCTGGGGTGCGCCTGGTGGGCGTGGAGGCCGCGGGCGAAGGCCTGGACAGCGGCAAGCACTCCGCATCGATCCAGCGCGGCAGCGCGGGTGTGCTGCACGGCAACCGCACCTACATCCTGCAGAACGAAGACGGCCAGATCACCGAGACGCACAGCATCAGCGCCGGCCTGGATTACCCCGGCGTGGGCCCCGAGCATGCGCACTTGGCCGACATCGGCCGCGCCGAATACGTCGGCGCGACGGATGCCGAGGCGCTGGCCGCTTTCCACCACCTTTGCCGCACCGAAGGCATCATCCCCGCGCTCGAATCCAGCCACGCGCTGGCCTACGCGATGAAGCTGGCGCCGACGATGCGTCCGGACCAGTCGATCCTGGTGAACCTCTCGGGCCGTGGCGACAAGGACATCGGCACGGTGGCCGACCTGTCAGGCGTCGACTTTTACGACCGGCCCTCGATGCGCGGCTTGGCGGTGAAGGGGGGAAAGCAATGAGCCGCATCGCCGCCACCTTCGACAAACTCAAGGCGGAGGGTCGTCGAGCCTTGATTCCCTACGTCACCGCCGGCTTCCCCTACGCGGACATCACGCCTGAACTTATGCACGGCATGGTCGCCGCCGGCGCGGACGTCATCGAGCTGGGCGTGCCCTTCTCCGACCCCATGGCCGACGGCCCGGTGATCCAGAAAGCCGGCGAGGCCGCGCTGGCGATGGGCATCGGCATGACGCAGGTCTTGGCGATGGTGCGCACCTTTCGCGAGAAGGACGCCACCACGCCGGTGGTGCTGATGGGCTACGCCAATCCGGTCGAGCGCTACGACCTGCGCCATGGCACGGACGCGTTCGTGCGCGATGCAGCGTCGGCAGGCGTGGATGGCGTGCTGATCGTCGACTACCCGCCCGAGGAGTGCGAGGATTTCGCCGCCAAGCTGCGCGCCGCCGGCATCGATCTCATCTTCCTGCTGGCGCCCACGAGCACGCCCGAACGCATGGCGCAGGTGGCCCGCATCGCGAGCGGCTACGTGTACTACGTGTCGCTCAAGGGGGTGACGGGCGCGGGCCACCTCGACACCGAGGCCGTGGGCCTGATGGTGCCGCGCATCCGGGAACACGTGAAGATCCCCGTCGGCGTGGGCTTCGGCATCCGCGACGCACGCACGGCGCAGGCCGTGGGCTCGGCCGGCGATGCGGTGGTGATCGGCACGAAGATCATCCAGCTGATCGAGGGCCAGCCGCGCGACCAGGTGGTGCCACGCGTGGGCGATTTCCTGGCCGAGATCCGCCAGGCCCTGGATGCCCTGCCGGCCGCGGTACCCAAGAACGCGGCTGGCGGATAATCGCCCGCTGCCTTTCCAACCCCCCGCCCGTTCGCCGGGTGGGGGAAGCCTTCAGGATGGAACCCCATGAGCTGGCTTGAAAAACTGCTTCCCCCCAAGATCGCCCAGACCGACCCTGCCGAGCGCCGCCAGGTGCCCGAGGGCCTGTGGATCAAGTGCCCCAGCTGCGAGACGGTGCTCTACAAGACCGACCTGGAGCAGAACCAGAACGTCTGCCCGACTTGCAGCCACCACCACCGCATCGGCGCGCGCGCTCGGCTCGACGCCTTCCTCGACCCCGAGGGCCGCTACGAGATCGGGCAGGAAGTGCTGCCGGTCGATGCACTCAAGTTCAAGGACAGCCGCAAGTACCCGGAGCGCCTGAAGGAAGCGCTCGAGTCCACCGGCGAGACCGATGCGCTGATCGTGATGGGCGGCTGCGTGCACAGCATCAACGTGGTCGCGGCCTGCTTCGAATTCGAGTTCATGGGCGGTTCCATGGGCAGCGTGGTCGGCGAGCGCTTCGTGCGCGGCGTCGAGACGGCCATCGAGCAGAAGGTGCCCTTCATCTGCTTCACCGCCACCGGCGGCGCGCGCATGCAGGAAGGCTTGCTCTCGCTCATGCAGATGGCCAAGACGAACGCCGCGCTCACGCGCCTGGCCAAGAAGGGCCTGCCCTACATCAGCGTGCTGACCGACCCGACCATGGGCGGCGTGTCGGCCGGCTTTGCTTTCGTGGGCGACGTCGTGATCGCCGAGCCCAAGGCGCTCATCGGCTTCGCCGGCCCGCGCGTGATCGAGTCGACCGTTCGCGTGAAGCTGCCCGAAGGCTTTCAGCGTGCCGAGTTCCTGCAGGAAAAGGGCGCCATCGATTTCATCAGCGACCGTCGCGAATTGCGCAAGACCATTGCCAGCGTGCTGGCCATGCTCACGCGCCAGCCGGCCGACGCGGTGAGCTGAGCGCACCCGCCGGCCCCTCAACGAACAACGGCGCCCTCGGGCGCCGTTGTTCGTTGGCAAGGGCGGGCTTCAGCGCCCCAAGGCGTAGGCGCCCGCCAGCAGGTTGCCCAGGATGATCGCGCCCACCTGCAGCAGCACGATCGCCACCAGCGGCGACAGGTCGACACCGCCCACCAGGGGAACCACCTTGCGCAGCGGCCGCACCAGCGGCTCGGCCAGGCGCTCGACCAGGTCGCGCAGCATCGACGACACGCCGGGCACCCACGAGAGCACGGCGTACACCACCAGCAGCGCCGTGAGCCCCGACACCGCGAGCTGCAGCAGCCCGAAGATCGACAGCAGCGGCAACACGCCCAGCCGCATCACGCCGCCCAACAGCATCAGCAGCAGGTACTTCAGCACCACCAGCAGCCAGGCGGCGATGAGGCTGGCGAGGTCCCAGCGCTTGACCGAAGGCACGATCTTGCGCAGCGGCAGCACGATCCAGTCGGACAGCGCGAACACGAAGCGGCCCAGCGGGTTGCCGAAAGGCACGCGGTGGTACTGCATGTACAGGCGCAGCAGGCAGGCGCCGCCCAGCAGACCGACGATCACATCGAGCAGGAACGAAGGGATCTGATAGAACATCGACGGCCAGGGAAAAAAGGGAGTGCGATGATAGCCACGCGAAAGGCCCCGATGACCTCCCCTCCCCCGCGTTCCGTACTGCCTTTGTTTCCTTTGGGCACCGTGCTCTATCCCGGCGGCCTGCTGCCGCTGCGGATCTTCGAGGTGCGCTACCTCGACATGATCGGCAAGTGCCACAGGGCCGGCACGCCCTTCGGCGTGGTCGGCCTCACGCAGGGCGCCGAAGTGCGGGTGGCCGGTGCCGAGGCCGAGCAGTTCGCGGGCATCGGCACGGTGGCCCACATCCGCAGCTTCGAGTCGCCCCAGTCGGGCCTGATGGAGATCGAATGTGTCGGCGGTTCGCGCTTTCGGGTGCTCGGCAGCGAACTGCACCGGCATGGCCTGTGGACGGCCGAGGTGGAACTGGTCGACGAGGACATCGCCCTGGCCATCCCCGACGACCTGCAGCACACGGGCGAGGCTTTGCAGCGCCTGCTGCGCACGTTGCAGGAGCGCCAGCGCCAGCAGGCCGAGGCGACCGGCACTGCGCCGCGTCTGCCCATCGCGGAGCCCTTCCGCTTCGACGACTGCGGCTGGGTGGCCAACCGTTGGTGCGAGCTGCTGCCGCTGCAGCCCGAACTGAAGCAGCGCCTGATGGAGCTGGGCAGTCCGCTCATGCGGCTGGAGCTGGTGAGCGACCTGCTCGCGCGCACCGGTATCGCCGGGGAGTGACGCTCCTTTTTCCATAGCGCTTTGCGCCCGTCCCGCGGGCGCGAGCGGCCAGTCTGCCTCGAAACCCGCGCAGCTAAAATGCCGGGCTGCGCGTTGCGCCCCTTCCTGTTTTCTTTCTTCTTCATGTCCGATACGCCTGCCCTCCCGCCCGATGACAACCAGCTGATCGCCGAACGGCGCGAGAAGCTCAAGGGCCTGCGTACGGCGCAGGCCGAGGGCAAGGGCGTCGCCTTTCCCAACGACTTCAAGCCCGCCGACCGTGCCGCCACGCTCGCCGAGGTCCATGGCGAAGCCGGTGCCGAGGCGCTCGAGGCGCAGCCCGTGGCGGCCAGCGTGGCCGGCCGCATGATGCTCAAGCGCGTGATGGGCAAGGCCAGTTTCGCCACCCTGCAGGACTCGACGGGCCGCATCCAGCTCTACGTCACGCGCGACGCCATCGGCGAAGAGGCGTACGCCGACTTCAAGAAGTGGGACCTGGGCGACATCGTCGGCGCCGAAGGCACGCTGATGAAGACCAAGACCGGTGAGCTGTCGATCAAGGTGACGAAGCTGCGCCTCCTGACCAAGAGCCTGCGCCCGCTGCCCGACAAGTTCCACGGCATGGCCGACCAGGAGCAGAAGTACCGCCAGCGCTACGTCGACCTCATCACCGACGAGACGGCGCGCGACCGCTTCAAGGCCCGCAGCCGCGCGGTGAGCGCGCTGCGCGAGTTCATGGTGGCCAACGGCTTCCTCGAAGTCGAGACGCCGATGCTGCATCCCATCCCCGGCGGCGCGAACGCCAAGCCCTTCAGGACGCACCACAACGCGCTCGACCAGGAGATGTTCCTGCGCATCGCGCCCGAGCTGTACCTCAAGCGCCTGATCGTCGGCGGCTTCGAGCGCGTCTTCGAGATCAACCGGAGCTACCGCAACGAGGGCATCTCGGTGCGGCACAACCCCGAGTTCACGATGATGGAGTTCTACGCGGCCTACTGGAACTACCGCGACCTGATGGACTTCACCGAACTGCTCATCCGCACCATTGCCGAGAAGGCCGTGGGTTCGCAGCAGCTGAGCTACCAGGGTCAACCCGTCGACCTGAGCCAGCCTTTCGCGCGGCTCACGATCCGCGAGGCGATCCTCAAGTACACGGACGCGGGCGAGCACGTCGACGACGCCGCATGGCTGACCAACGCCCTGCGCAAGCTGGGCCTGAGCGAGGAGAAGGACCGCCTCGCGGGCCGCACCCTCGCCAGCCTGCAGGTGCTCTACTTCGAGGAGACCGTGGAGGAAAAGCTCTGGCAGCCCACCTTCATCATGGAGCATCCGACCGAGATCTCGCCGCTAGCGCGCGCCAACGACGACCGGCCGGAGGTGACCGAGCGCTTCGAGCTCTACATCACCGGCCGCGAGTTCGGCAACGGCTTCAGCGAATTGAACGACGCCGAGGACCAGGCCGCCCGCTTCAACGCCCAGGTCAGCGCCAAGGACGCGGGCGACGACGAGGCCATGTATTTCGACCACGACTTCGTGCGCGCCCTCGAATACGGCATGCCGCCGACCGGCGGCTGCGGCATCGGCATCGACCGCCTGATGATGCTGCTCACCGACTCGCCCAGCATCCGCGACGTGATCCTGTTCCCGGCGCTGCGGCGCGAGGCCTGAGCCAGACCACCCGGCCGCGGCCGCTGCGCCGGGCCGCTATGTCTCCTGCAGAAGTGCGAGTGCGGCAGCGTAGGCTGCCGACGACTGCAAAGCCGCCCAATCGTGCGACGGGCGCGACGGGCGCGCCGGCATCAGCGCCTGGCGCCGCACCTCGCTCTCGGTCACCGGGCGCCAATGGCCGGCGGCGGCCGCGGCCTCGAAGCCGTCGAGCAGCGCGTCCAGCGGCTCGCCCGTGCCGATGCTCTGGTTGCACAGCATTGCCAGGTCGCAGCCGGCCGCCAACGCAGCCAGCGCGGCATCGGTGTAGCTCAGCAGTTGCCCGTCGATGTAGCGGCCGGCTTCCATGCTCAGGTCGTCGCTGAAGATCGCGCCCTGGAAACCGAGTTGCCCGCGCAGGATGTCCTGCAGCCATCGGACCGAGAAGCCCGCGGGCAGGCGGTCGACGCGTGAATAGATGACGTGCGCCGGCATCACGGCGCCAAGGGTGGCGGCTAGCCATTCGAAGGGCCGCGCATCGTCGGCCAGGATGGCCTTGAGCGCGCGGCGGTCGACCGGGATCGCGGTGTGCGAATCGGCCGTGACGAAACCGTGCCCCGGGAAGTGCTTGCCGCAATTGGACATGCCGGCCTGCAGCATGCCGTGCATCACGCTCTTGGCCAGCAGCGCCACCACGCGCGGGTCGCGGTGGAAGCTGCGGTCGCCGATGACGCTGCTCTCGCCGTGGTCGAGGTCGAGCACCGGTGCGAAGCTGAAGTCGAGGCCGACGGCGCGCAGTTCGCTCGCGAGCACATAACCAGCCGCAGTGGCCACGCGCGTGGCGTCCATCGCGTCGTGCATCCAGCGCTCGCCCAGGCTGCGCATGGAGGGCACTCGCGTGAAGCCGTCGGTGCGGAATCGCTGCACCCGGCCGCCCTCGTGGTCCACGCAGACCAGCAGTTGCGGATTGATCGACTTGATCTCGGCATTGAGCGCCGTCATCTGCGCACGGCTTTCCCAGTTGCGCGCGAAATGGATGACGCCACCGACCAGCGGATGCGCGAGTCGCCGCCGGTCGTCGGCCGTGAGCGTGGTGCCCGCAACGTCGATGACGAGGGGGCGGTGGAGGGAGTCGGCCATCGTCAGGAACTCTTCGTCTCGACCACCACGAAGCTGGCGGCGTAATCGGTCTCGTCGGTCACCGTCACGTGGACGGTCAGGCCCTGCGCCTCGAACCAGCTTTTGAGCGGATCGTGCAGGACGATGCGCGGCTTGCCGCTGGGCTCGTTGAGGATCTCGCACAGGCGCCACGCCATGGGCATGCGAATGCCCAGGCCGATCGCCTTGCTGAAGGCTTCCTTGGCGGAAAAGCGCGTGGCCAGATAGCGCAGGCCGCGCTTGGGCCAGCGTGCGCTGCGGGCCCGCCAGACGGCGAGTTCGGCGTCACCCAGGACGCGCTCGGCGAAGCGATCGCCCTGGCGTTCGAAGGTGGCGGCGATGCGCCGGATGTCGCAGATGTCGGTGCCGATGCCGTGAACCAAGGCGCGGCCCTCAAGCGGTGGGAGCCGCGTCGGCGATGCAGCGCAGGTAGTCGCGCGTGGTGGCGGCGTAGCCCAGTTCCAGCGCATCGGCGATGAAGGCATGGCCGATCGAGACCTCCTTCACACCGGGCACGGCACGCAGGAAGTCCGTGAGGTTGTCGCGGCTCAGGTCGTGCCCCGCGTTCACCTGCAGGCCCACGTCCTGAGCGGCACGCGCGGCCTCGGCGTAGCGGGCCAGCACCTGGGCCGCGCGCGAGGTGCCACGCGAGGCCGCATAGCCTTCGGTGTAGAGCTCGACGCGGTCGGCGCCGGTGGCCCGCGCCTCGTCCATCTGGTCGGCATCCGGGTCCATGAACAGGCTCACGCGCACGCCCAATGCGCGCGCTTCCGCCACCAGGGGCTTGAGCCGGGCCAGGTCCTCGGGGAAGCGCCAGCCGTGGTCGCTGGTGAACTGGTCTTCGCTGTCGGGCACGAACGTCGCCTGCTGCGGCCGGAACTCGCGCACGAAGTCCATCAGGTTCTGGAACGGGTTGCCTTCGATGTTGAACTCGACCTGCGGCCAGTCGCGGCGCAGCAGGGTCGACAGCTCGGCCACGTCCTGCGCGCGGATGTGCCGGCCGTCGGGCCGCGGGTGGACGGTGATGCCGTCGGCTCCGGCGTCCAGGCACAGCGCGGCGGCGTACACCACGCTGGGGATGCCGAGGTGCCGCGTGTTGCGCACCAGGGCCACCTTGTTCAGGTTGACCGACAGGGCCGTGCGGTTGTACTGGGAGGAGGAAGCGCTCATGGCAAGACTTTCATGCACCGGGAGTCGGGACGCGCCGCGCCCGGATCGGCACCGGCACGGCTCAGAGCTGCTGCAGCTCCCGCATCAGCTGCCGGGTGCGCAGCGTGGACACACCGCAATGGTAGTTGAGCAGGACGCGCAGCTGGCCGCGCAGGGACGCGTTGGCCCCGGCCGACAGCTCGGCCACCGCGCGCAGCGTCGCGGTGAAGGGCGCTGGCTCGTCGAGCGCCCGCTGTAGCGTGGACCAGCCGGCGCCGTTCAGCGACGCCTCGTCGGCGTGGGCCTCGCGCAGGCCGGCCTCGGCCACCAGGGCATAGCCGAGCTGCGCATCCAGCGGTGCCAGGGTCGAGGTCTGCGCGTCCAGCGTGGGCAGCAGGCCCACCTCCCGCAGCAGCAGCAGCTCGAAAGCCCGCAGCGCCGAAGCCTGCACGCTGGCCTGCGAGCCGCCTTCGTGCGCCGTGGCCAGCACCCGCACGGTGGCGGCGTAGGCGTCGAAGAGCGCCGGATGCGCGTCGTCGCGGGCCAGCAGGCGGATCAGCAGCTCGTTGAGGTAATAACCGGACAGCAGGGCCTCGCCGGTCGGCATCACATGGCCGCCCATCCACTCGGCGGCCTTGAGCGTGCGGATTTCCGCGTCGCCGCCATAGCTGACCTGCAGGGGCTGCAGCGGTAGCAGGATGGGCCGGAAATTCGAGCTGGGCCGCTTGGCCCCCTTGGCCACGAGGGCGATGCGGCCGTGGTGCCGCGTCAGCGTTTCGAGGATCAGGCTCGACTCGCTCCAGTCGTAGCGGTGCAGCACGAACGCGGGCTCGTGCTGGGTGGTGCGCTTCATGAACGCAGGGGTTCCGATGGCTCGACGCCGGCCGCGCGCGCATGGCGCCGTTGCGTGCCGTTGATCGTGCGCAGCAGCCGGTGCAGTTGCGGCAGGCTCAGCCCTGGCGCCGCCAGCTCGCGCAGCTTGCCCGGCGGCGCCAGGGCGCATTCGCGCTGCACCATGCCGCCGACATAGATGCGCTGCGCCTGCCCCGTCTGCGCACCGTCCTCGTCCTCCGCCAATTGGACGGACCAGCGATGCTCCAGGGGCAGCAGGCTGCGCACCACGGCCTGCACCAGCGACACCGGCACGCGGCTGCCGATTTGCAACTCGACGCAGCGTGGCGCATGCGGCGGCCGGAAGTCTTCCAGCAGCACCTCCGGGCCAAGTTCCGGCGCGGCGAGCTCCTGCGCCAGTCGCCGGTCGAAGTCCTGCGCGCCTTCGAGCGCCACGTTCACCGAGACGACCCAGCGCCGGCGCTGGCTCGCCGCTGCGTCGCCATCGACCGAAAAGAGGTGCGGCAGACGGGGATCGCCCGAAGCGTGGATGACGAGGTTCTGCTCGGTGGAGGCCCGCAGCACCGGCGCGCCGGCGGGCTGCTGGGCCGGCGCCGCCAGGGCGGCCGCGCTCAGCGTGGCCGCCAGCGCCCACCCACGCAGCCGGGCGCGGCGGGGCGCCAGGCGCTCACTCGTACCCAAAGGACTTGACCCGGGCCTCGTCGTCGGCCCAGCCGGAACGCACCTTGACCCACAGCTCGATGAACACCTTGGCATCCATGAGTTTTTCCAGTTCCTGGCGCGTCTCGGTGCCGATGCGCTTGATGCGCTCGCCCTTGTCGCCGATCACCATCGCCTTGTGCCCATCGCGCTCGACCACGATGGTGGCGGCGATGCGCATCAGGCGTTTCTGGCCCTTCTTCTGCGGTGGCTCTTCCTCGAACTTGTCGATGACCACCGTCGAGGTGTAGGGCAGTTCGTCGCCGGTGAGACGGAACAGCTTCTCGCGCACCGTCTCGCTGGCGAGGAACTTCTCGCTGCGGTCGGTCAGTTCGTCTTCGTCGTACCACCACGGCTGCTCGGGCAGGTACTTCTCGCAAATGCCGATGAGCCGCTCGATGTCCTTGGCGTTCTTGGCCGACATCGGCACGAACTCGGCAAAGCGTTCCGCGCCTTCACCGGCGTATTCGGCCTGCATCTGCGCCAGCCAGGGCGCGATGTCGGCGCGGCGATGCACGGTGTCGAGCTTGTTGGCGATCAGCAGCACCGGGATGTTCTTGCCCAGCAGCGACAGCACCTTGGCATCGGCAGGCGCGAAGCGCCCTGCCTCGACGACGAAGAGGATCAGGTCGACGTCCGCCACCGCACCCAGCACGGTCTTGTTGAGCGAGCGGTTGAGGGCATTGGCATGGCGGGTCTGGAAGCCCGGCGTGTCGACGAAGACGAACTGCGCACCGCCGCCATCCGGCGTCGGCACCGTGCGGATGCCCGTGATGCGGTGACGCGTGGTCTGGGCCTTGCGCGAAGTGATGCTGATCTTCTGCCCGACCAGCGCATTCAGCAGCGTGGACTTGCCCACATTGGGCTTGCCGACGATGGCGACGAGCCCACAGCGCCGGGCGCCCGCGGTCGGGGTTGGCAAGCCCGTGGGGGCCGGTGCAGCCGCATCGCCTGTGGCAGCTGCGGAATCGATAGCATTGGGATCGGTGGTCATGGAAGTCTTCAACGGCCGCGTGCCTTCAGTTGGAGCAGCATCGCCGCGGCGGCCGCCTGCTCGCCGGCCCGGCGCGAACCGCCGATGCCGCGTGCGACCAGGCCGAGTTCGGCCACTTCGCACTCCACCTCGAAGGTCTGCTTGTGCGCCGCGCCCAGTGTGCCGGCCACACGGTAGGCGGGCAGTTTCATTTTGTGGCCCTGAAGCCATTCCTGCAATTCGGTCTTCGGATCCTTCGAGGCCGCGTCCATGCGCGGGTTGATCTCGACGGCCTCGTACAGGCGCTCGACGAGCGCCTGCGCCGCGCCATAGCCCGCATCGAGGTAGACGGCACCGATCACCGCCTCCAGCGCATCGGCCAGGATCGACGGCCGCGCCGAACCGCCCGACCGTGCCTCGCCGTCGCCCAGCCGCAGCAGGAGCGAGAGTTCGAGTTGCAGCGCGATGCGGTGCAGCGTGTCCTGCTTGACGAGATTGGCCCGCACGCGCGACAGGTCGCCCTCGGGCAACTGGGCCAGGCGGGTGTACAGCAGGTGCGAGACGGCCAGGTTGAGCACCGAGTCGCCCAGGAACTCCAGCCGCTCGTTGTGCTCGGCCGAAAAGCTGCGGTGCGTGAGTGCGCGCTGGAGCAGACCGGCGTCGCGGAAGGCGTGCTGCAGGCGCGCCTGCAGCGCTCCGAGCCCGCTGGGAGCCACGCCGACGGGGCGCTGGCGGGTGGGCGGGCTCAGTTGGACTGGCCCCGGTACTTGATCACCAGATAGGCGGGGCCGAAGAGCGGGATCTCCTTGTCGTAGGCGAAGGAGACGACCACCTTGTCGCCCACCTTCTGCACGTCGAGATCCTTGCCCGACACGGCGTCGAAGTAGTCGACCGCCTGGGCCCGGTCGAAGATGGCGCGCACTTCCGGCACCGTCGAGCCTTCCTTGGCCTTGTTGGCGGCCTTGAGGATGCTCTGGTACTCGATCGCGGTCGGCACCACCTTGGCCACCACGACGCCGACGCACACGAAGACGACCGCCAGGAAAAGCAGGCCGATGAACGAGATGCCGCGCTGGCGCACCCTGGATTGCATTGCCCTCATACCCTCTTCTCTTCCTGTTCCCTGGTCACGGGTTAGTGAAACGGTCCGATGCGCTTGAGGTTGCCGAAATTCATCCAGACGAAGAAGGCCTTGCCCACGATGTTCTGGTCAGGCACGAAGCCCCAATAGCGCGAATCGAGCGAGTTGTCGCGGTTGTCGCCCATCATGAAGTAGTGACCGGGCGGCACCTTGCAGACCACGCCCTCGACACTGTAACGACAATTTTCACGGTTCGGAAACGACATGATCTCGGCATCGGACAGCCCGGCGCGGCGCGTGTCGTCGTTGAGCAGCAGGTGCTCCTTGCCGCCCAGGTCCTCGCGGTACTGCTTGAAGTAGCGCATCACCTCGTCGTCGAAGTAGTCGGGCACTTCGACCTTGCTGACCGGCTGGCCGTTGATCGTGAGCTTCTTGTTGAGGTAGGCCACCTCGTCGCCAGGCACACCGACCACGCGCTTGATGTAGTCCATGCTGGGCTTGGGCGGGTAGCGGAAGACCATCACGTCGCCGCGTGCCGGCGGCGTACCGTCGGTGACCTTCGTGTTGGCGACCGGCAGGCGCAGCCCATAGGTGAACTTGTTCACCAGGATCAGGTCGCCGGTGAGCAGGGTCGGCATCATCGAACCCGAAGGGATCTTGAACGGCTCGACCACGAAGGAGCGCAGCAGGAACACGACCAGGATCACCGGGAACAGCCCCGCGGTCCAGTCCAGCCACCAGGGCTGGGCCAGGATCTTCTCGCGCGCCTTGCCGTCCTCGCGGTCGAACTGCGTGATGCCCTGCTGCGTCAGCGCCTCACGCCGCTGCGTGCTGGAGGTCTCGAAGACCTCCACGGCCCTGCGGCGCCGCGGCAGGAAATAGAAGCGCTCGGCCAGCCAGTAGGCGCCGGTGACCACCGTTGCCAACAGCAGCAGCAGGGCGAAATTGCCCTCCACCGCGCCGGTGTACCAGGCGCCGATGTAGCCGACGAAGGCGGCCAGGATCAGGGAAGTCAGGAGTGCCATCGCTGGGAAATGTTCTTCTGGCGGACCGGGCCGCCGCTTATTCTTCGACCTGCAGGATGGCGAGGAAGGCCTCTTGCGGGACTTCGACCGAACCGATCTGCTTCATGCGCTTCTTGCCCGCCTTCTGCTTCTCGAGCAGCTTGCGCTTGCGGGTGATGTCGCCACCGTAACATTTTGCCAGCACGTTCTTGCGCAACGCCTTGATGGTCTCGCGCGCGATGATGTTGGCGCCGATCGCCGCCTGGATCGCGACGTCGAACATCTGGCGGCTGATGATTTCGCGCATCTTGCTGACCACCGCCCGACCTCGGAACTGCGCCTGCGTGCGGTGCACGATGATCGACAGCGCATCGACCTTCTCGCCGTTGAGGAGGATGTCGACCTTCACCACGTCGGAGGGCCTGTACTCCTTGAACTCGTAGTCCATCGAGGCGTAGCCGCGGCTCACCGACTTCAGCTTGTCGAAGAAGTCCAGCACGATCTCGCCCAGCGGCATGTCGTAGGTCAGCATGACCTGGCGCCCGTGGTAGGCCATGTTGATCTGCACGCCGCGCTTCTGGTTGGCCAGCGTCATCACCGCGCCGACGTACTCCTGCGGCATGTACAGGTGCACGGTGACGATGGGCTCGCGGATCTCCGCCATCCTGCCCACGTCGGGCATCTTGGCGGGGTTCTCGACCATGATGACTTCGCCGTCGTTCTTCATCACCTGGTAGACCACGCTCGGCGCGGTGGTGATGAGGTCCTGGTCGAACTCGCGCTCCAGGCGCTCCTGCACGATCTCCATGTGCAGCAGGCCCAGGAAGCCGCAGCGGAATCCGAAGCCCAGCGCCTGGCTCACCTCGGGCTCGTAGTGCAGCGATGCGTCGTTGAGCTTGAGCTTTTCCAGTGCGTCGCGCAGCTGGTCGTACTCGCTGGCCTCGGTCGGGTACAGCCCGGCGAACACCTGGGGCTGGATTTCCTTGAAGCCCGGCAACGGCTCGGTGGCCGTGAACGCCGCACCGCCGGTGCCGCTCTTGATCAGCGTCACGGTGTCGCCCACCTTGGCAGCCTGCAGTTCCTTGATGCCGGCGATGATGTAGCCCACCTCGCCCGCTTCCAGCGCGTCGCGCGGTTCGTTCGCGGGCGTGAAGACGCCGAGGTTGTCGGCGTTGTAGCTGGCGCCGGTGGCCATCATCTTGATGCGCTCGCCCTTGGCCAACCGGCCGTCGACGACGCGCACGAGCATCACGACGCCGACGTACGGATCGAACCAGCTGTCGATGATCATGGCGCGCAGCGCGGCATCGGCCTTGCCGCGCGGCGCGGGCACCTTGGCAACGATGGCCTCGAGGATTTCGTCCACGCCCATGCCCGTCTTGGCCGAGCATGGAATCGCGTCGCTCGCGTCGATGCCGATCACGTCCTCGATCTCCGCCTTCGCGTTGTCGGGATCGGACTGCGGCAGGTCCATCTTGTTGAGTACCGGAAGCACTTCCACACCGAGGTCGAGCGCGGTGTAGCAGTTGGCCACCGTCTGCGCCTCGACACCCTGCGACGCATCGACGACCAACAGCGCACCTTCGCATGCAGACAGCGAACGCGAGACCTCGTACGAGAAGTCGACGTGGCCCGGCGTGTCGATGAGATTGAGGTTGTAGACCTGGCCGTCGCGCGCCTTGTAGTGCAGCGCGGCGGTCTGTGCCTTGATGGTTATCCCACGCTCTTTTTCGATGTCCATCGAGTCGAGCACCTGCGCTTCCATGTCTCGGTCGGCGAGACCACCGCAGCGTTGGATCAGCCGATCAGCGAGCGTCGATTTCCCGTGGTCGATGTGCGCAATGATCGAGAAGTTTCTGATGTGATTCATCAACGGGAACGCTTAAGTACTTGAAATAGCTCGCGCACAGCGGGAAGCGCACAAGAAAAAAGGGCGCGTCCTCGAGAGACGCGCCCTGAACCAACAAGCAATGGCAACTGCAGTAGTTGGGCCTTCATTGTAGGCAAAACGGGGGGCGCGTACAGGCTGGGGGATGGGCCACAAGCCTCGTTGCAGGTCAGCAACATGGATTTTATAAACAACTTATCCACAGCATCTGTGGGCTACTTGATGAACAACTTGTGGGCGATCTGTGGAGCAGCGGTGCACGGCATGGGCCAATCTCGCATCGTGGCGCTCGGGGCCCCGCTTATGCAGCCGGGGATGCCGGACGGGCCCATATTCTATCGAATTCAGTCATTAAGCCCGCGACAAGTTAGTGATCGCAAACAAATAAAGCCGGTTGCGCGCGCTTAAAAAATTGCTCGAACACCCTTCATCCGGGGCTGCTGTCGCCAAAAAAAGACCCCAAACCCGACTGGCGGGTGGGGCCACTTGACCGTCACCAAGCTGTCAACGGGCGGGGCGGATCAATGCGTATTGCGCCCATTCACCGCGCCGGAACAGGACGCTGATCGGCTTGGATTTGTCGGACTTGGCCAGAGCGGCATCGAACTCCTTGACGTTCGCCACCTCGACGTTGCCGACCGCCATGATGACGTCGCCTTCGCGCAAGCCTGCGCGCGCAGCGGCCTCGGAGGCAGCCTCGACACGCACGCCGCCGCGCAACTTGAGTTCCTTCTTCTGCGCATCGCTGAGTTCGTTGACGAGAAGGCCCAGCGCCTTCGCAGCGGCCGAGGCCGACGACGGCTTGGGGGCGGGCTCCTCGCGGGCCGCGGCAGGGCGTGCCGGCTTGTCCGGTTCCAGTTCGGCTACGGTGACCGTGAGATCCTTGGTCGCGCCGCGGCGGAACACCGTCAGCGTGCTCTTGGTGCCGGGCTTGGTGTTGCCCACGAGGCGCGGCAGATCGCTCGGCTTCTCGATCGCTCGGCCGTCGAACTTGACGATGATGTCGCCCGCTTCGACGCCCGCCTTCTCGCCCGGAGAACCGGCCTCGACGCCGCGCACCAGTGCGCCCTGCGCCTTGCCCAGGCCGATCGATTCGGCCACGTCCTTCGTGACCTGGTCGATCTGCACACCGATGCGGCCCCGCGAAACGCGGCCCGAGGTGCGCAACTGGTCGCTGACGCGGATCGCCTCGTCGATCGGGATCGAGAACGAGATGCCCATGAAGCCGCCCGAGCGCGAGTAGATCTGGCTGTTGATGCCGACCACCTCGCCGCGCATGTTGATCAGCGGGCCGCCCGAGTTGCCGGGGTTGATCGCCACGTCGGTCTGGATGAAGGGCAGGTAATCCCCGGTGTCGCGCTGCTTGGCGCTCACGATGCCGGCCGTCACGGTGTTTTCCAGGCCAAAGGGCGAGCCGATGGCCATCACCCACTCGCCGACCCGCAGGCGCGAGATGTCGCCCACCTTCACCGCGGGCAGGCCGGTGGCCTCGATCTTGACCACGGCGACGTCGGTGCGCTTGTCGGCCCCCACGATCTTGGCCTTGAACTCGCGCTTGTCGGGCAGGGTGACCAGCACCTCCGACGCATCCTCGACCACATGCGCGTTGGTCATCACATAGCCGTCGGGCGTGAGGATGAAACCCGAGCCGACGCCGCGCGGCCGCTCCTCTTCCTGGGGCTGTTGCGGCCGATTGGGCCGTGGCCCCTGCCGCGGCACGCCGGGGATGGGCTGGCCGAAGAAGCGCCGGAAGAACTCCTGCATCTCCTCGTCCATCTCGCCGTTGCCGCCGCGCTGCGCCACGCGCTCCACCGTGCGGATGTTGACCACCGACGGCCCCACCTGGTCCACCAGGTCGGTGAAATCCGGCAAGGTGCGCGTCGGCGCCGCAGGCTGCGGCGCCGACTGCGCGAAGGCCGGTGTCACCGGCGCCTGCGCGGCCGCCAGGGCTCCCACGGCCAGCGCGCCGGCGATCAGCCGCGCGTGAAGTTTCTTGCCCTCGGGTTGGAACATCATCGAACTGCTTTCAGGAATGAATAGGGATTCAGGACAGTGCTCTGAATTGTCCTGGCCGCTTTGGTTCAGCGCTCGTCGGCCAGGGCCGCGGATTTCAGCGATTGCGCACCAGATTGCGCGCAAAGGCCTCCAGCGTCTGTGGCGGCACCTCGCCAACGGCCGTGAGCCACCAGTCGCCCTGCCCGTCCGGGATGCGCCGCGTCAGGGTGTTGGTGGCGCCGAGCGCCATCGTGCCTTCCTGCTGCGGATGCTGGGCATCGTAGGGCTCGACGAACAGCGACACGGTGGCCAGCCCGTCGGAAAAGGTCCACTGCATCGTGCGCTCACCCGGCTCGGCCCCGCGGGCCGTGAGCGCCCGGCGGTAGCAACTCACGGGCTTGAAGCCGGCGACCACGCCGCGCAGCGACCAGCCCTCGGCGGCGGCCGTCGTGCGCTCCAACTCCGACCGCTCGACGCGATAGCCGGCGGTGTTGTTCATCATCTGTGCGAGCGCATGCGTCTTCACGGGCGCGTCGAGCTGCAGCTCGGAAAAGGCGGACTGCTCGACGATGCGCCCCTCCGCATCCAGCGTCTGCAGCTTGAGCACCAGGCCCGAGCGCCGTTCGCTCCACACCCGGTAGCCGAAACGCAGCGCGTCGCGCGGCGCCAGTTGCACCACGTCGGCGTCGATCCCCGCCACTCGGCCCTTGCCCAGCAGGCGTGCGCCGTACAGTTCGGCGATTGCCGATTCCGAGGCGCCTAGCAGGTTGGGGAAGACGTCGAAGTTCTCGCGCCGCTCGCTCTTGATGAGCTTGGCCTCCGGCAGGAAGGTCATCACGACGTCGTTGCGACGGAAGGTGGAGCGCGGCGGGCCGGACAGTGTTTCTACCCGCTCGATCTGCAAGTCGGCCTCGCAGGCGTGCCAGATGCGCGCACTCGAGAGGTTGCCCGCGGCCGCCGTGACGACGAAGGTGCCCACGTAGTTGGTGCGTCGCGCGGCCAGATGCATGCGACGCAGCCAATCGATCACTCCGTAGCTGGCGGGATCGGCCGCAGCCTGCGCGACGGCCGCCTCCTGGTGGGCGCGTGCAGGACCTGGCGCCTGATCGCGGCCCGCCCAGACGGCAGGCGCGACCGTGCAGCCGACGGCCGCCACGACTGCGGCGGCCAGCCGCGCGGAGGCGGAATGCCAGACAGGCGACTCGGGGTTCATCGAACGGCAGCTTCGCACGGGCCTCAGCGGGACGGTGCCTCGAAGGTGGCATTGCGCAGGAAACCCGAAGGCATCTGCGACGCACCGCCGGCCTGCTGGTGGGCCTCGAGCAGCTCGTCCAGCCGGGGATTGCGCAGCATCACCTGCGGCGCGCCATTGCCCACCAGCACCCGCGTGCGGCTGAGCGGCGCCGCCGCTCCGGTCGTGGCAGAAGCGGCCAGGATCGACCCTCCAGGCGAAGCAATGCCCGCAACGGCGGGCTCCGTGCGCGCCGGCGCCTGGGGCGCCTGCAACGCGAGCTGGGCGCCGCCCACCGCAGTCGGTGCCGGACCCTGCCCCAACCACGTCCAGCCGATCGCAGCCGCTGCCGCGATGGTTGCAACGCCGGCCACCATCTTCCAGCGGAAAACGGGCTCGTTGGCCGCCTCGGCCAGCACCGGCAGCGGTGCGGCCGCCGCAACCGACACGACTGGCCGGACCACGGACTCGGCGGCCAGGCGCTGCTGCAGCCGGGCCATGAACACCCCGGAGTCGGTGCACGGCGCATGGGCGCCCGTGCGCAACACCTCGCCCACGAGGTGATAGACCTGCCAGCTCGCTCGCAATTCGGCGCCCGAGCCCAGCTCGTCCACCGCCCGCGCGAAATCTTCGCCTTCCAGCTGACCATCGGCCAGCGCCGACACCTTTTCCAGCGATTCCGATCCGTTCGTGTGCTTCATATCGTCCACCTGTGATCACCAACGCTTGCCGGACTGGTTGTCCAGCAGCGGCTTCACCCGCGCCGAGATGGCCTCCCGCGCCCGGAAGATGCGCGAACGCACCGTCCCGATGGGGCAGTTCATGACCTCGGCGATCTCTTCATAGCTCAAGCCCTCGATCTCGCGCAGGGTCACGGCCTGGCGCAGTTCCGCCGGCAACGCTTCCATGGCAGCGCTCACCGCGGCCGCAATCTCGTTGGCGGCCAGCACGGATTCGGGGGTTTCGTCGCTGATTGGTTCGTTTCCGGGCCTGTAAGTTTCATCATCGTCGTCGCCGGCGCCACGCAGCGCCGCTTCCGGGATGGTCGGGTCGCGCTTCATGTCCACCAGCGCTTTTTTCGCGGTGTTGACGGCGATCCGGTACAGCCAGGTGTAGAACTGCGCCTCACCGCGGAACTGGTGCAGGGCCCGGTAGGCGCGGATGAAGGTTTCCTGCGCGATGTCCTCGACCAGGTCGACATCGCGCACCATCCGGCCGATGAGCCGCTCGATGCGACGCTGGTACTTCAGCACCAGCAGCTCGAAGGCCTTGCCGTCGCCGGCCACCGTCCGCTGGACGAGCTGGAAATCGGGATCGACCGGCCGCACCGGCGCGGCGGCTGCCGCGTCGGGCAGCTCGCCCGAAGGCGGCGGGGGCGGCGCGGACGAGGTCATGCAGGGAGATCGGGGGTGCGGGGCGCCGGCACGGCGCCGACGTCGGTTGGAAGCCCGGCGTCTTGCGGGGCCGGGGCGCGGCAATATACCGCACGGCGCAATGCGTTCCAGCGCTCGGGTGCCGCAGCGCGGTCCAGCCAGAGCCATTGCGCGGCGCGACCGGCTTCCTGCAGGCGCAACAGCAGCGTGCCTTGCAAATCGAGCGCCACCGCTGCCACTGCCATGCCCATGGGCCGCGCGCCCGAGAGGGACCAGAACGCCCCGTCCCAGTGCAAAGCCCGCGGCGTGCGGGGTCTCAGCGCCCACGCCAGCGCCAGGGAGGCAACGATGGCAGCGCCCAGCACCAGCGCCCAGCGCGCTCCATTGCCTTCGTTTTGGTAACACCACCCGACGGTGCAGCCCGCGCCGGCGGCCCAGATGACCCAGAGAATGGCATGGCCGACGCGCGAACGCCCCACCGGATAGCTCACCGATGGGGCGCTGTGCATGCGGGCGAAGCGTTCCGGCGGGTCAGACGCGCTTGAACACCAGGGTGCCGTTGGTGCCGCCGAACCCGAAGTTGTTCTTCACGGCCACATCGATCTTCATGTCCCGCGCTTCGTTGGCGCAGTAGTCCAGGTCGCATTCGGGGTCCTGGTTGAAGATGTTGATGGTCGGCGGGCTCTTCTGGTGGTGCACGGCCAGCACCGTGAACACCGACTCGATGCCGCCGGCACCACCCAGCAGGTGGCCCGTCATCGACTTGGTCGAGTTCACGACAAGCTTCCTGGCATGGCTGCCGAAAGCGTTCTTGATCGCGTTCGTCTCGTTGAGGTCGCCCAGCGGCGTCGAGGTGCCATGCGCGTTGAGGTAATTCACCTCGTCGGCATTGATGCCGGCGTTGCGCAGCGCGGCTTCCATCGAGCGGCGCGGACCGTCGACGTTGGGCGCTGTCATGTGATACGCGTCGGCACTCATGCCGAAGCCGACCAGCTCCGCATAGATCTTCGCGCCCCGGGCCTTGGCATGCTCGTACTCTTCGATCACCAGCACGCCGGCACCCTCGCCGAGCACGAAGCCGTCGCGGTCCTTGTCCCATGGACGCGAGGCCGTGGCCGGGTCGTCGTTGCGTGTGCTCAAGGCACGGGCCGCGGCGAAACCACCGATGCCCAAGGGCGAGACGGTCGACTCGGCACCGCCGGCCACCATGACATCGGCATCTCCGGCCTGGATCAGCCGGGCCGACAGCCCGATCGCGTGCAGCCCGGTCGTGCACGCCGTCACGACCGCGATGTTCGCGCCCGTGAAGCCGTACTTGATCGACACGTGCCCCGAGATCATGTTGATGATCGAGGCCGGCACAAAGAAGGGCGAGATGCGGCGCGGGCCGCGGTTCACCAGCTCGCCGTGGGTGTCCTCGATCAGCGGCAGGCCGCCGATGCCCGAGCCGATGTTGCAACCGATGCGCGAAGCCAGCTCCGGCGTAAGCGCGTGTCCGGTGGGCAGGCCGCTGTCCTCGACCGCCTGGATCGAGGCGGCCATCCCGAGGTGGATGAAGCGGTCCATGTGGCGCGCTTCCTTCTCGGAGATGTACTTCGTGATGTCGAAGTCCTTGACCTGGCCGGCGAACTTGCAGGCGAAGGCGCTGACATCGAACTTGGTGATGGTGTCGATCCCGGACTTGCCTGCAATCAGGCCGGCCCAGCTGTCGGCGGCGGTGTTGCCGACGGGAGAAACGCAACCGAGTCCGGTCACGACGACGCGGCGTAGGGTCATGCCGGCGAGCCTTTCTGGGAAAAGGGAAGGAAGCGATGCCGCATCGCGCGATCCGGCGGACGGCAGCGCCAATGGCGCCGGCCCCGGTGCGCGGGCTCGGCTCCCGGGAGGGCCTGGATCAGGCCTTCTGGTTCTTGGTGGCGTAGTCGATGGCGTTCTGAACGGTCGTGATCTTCTCGGCGTCTTCGTCGGGGATCTCGATGCCGAATTCGTCTTCCAGGGCCATCACGAGTTCGACCGTGTCGAGCGAGTCGGCACCCAGGTCGGCCACGAAAGCCTTCTCGTTGGTGACTTGCGACTCTTCCACGCCGAGCTGTTCGGCGATGATTTTCTTGACACGTGCTTCGATATCGCTCATTGGGTTCCCTCTCAGGGTTATAGACAATCGGTGGATTTTAGCCGGCCGGACTGTGGCATATGCCGCACCGGCTTTGCGGGAAAAGGGGGCAGCCAGCGCCTACATGTACATGCCGCCGTTCACGTGCAATTCCTGCCCCGTGACGTACCCGGCCTGCGGCGACGCCAGGTAGGCCACGGCATGCGCGATGTCGGACGGCTTGCCCAGGTGCCCCAGCGGAATCGACGACAGCAGCGCCTGCTGCTGCGCCTCGGGCAGGCTGGCCGTCATGTCGGTCTCGATGAAGCCGGGAGCGACGCAGTTGACGGTGATGTTGCGGCTGCCCAGTTCGCGCGCCAGGGCGCGCGTCATGCCGGCCACGCCGGCCTTGGCGGCCGCATAGTTCGCCTGGCCCGGGTTGCCGGAGGCGCCGACCACGCTCGTGATGCTGATGATGCGGCCGAAGCGTTGCTTCATCATCGGCCGGATGGCCGCGCGCGAGGCACGAAACACCGCCTTCAGGTTGGTGTCAATCACCGCGTCCCAATCCTCGTCTTTCAGGCGCATGGCAAGCATGTCGCGCGTGATGCCGGCATTGTTGACCAACACGTGCAGCCCGCCGTGCGCCTTGACGATGCTGTCGACCAACGCATCCAGCGCGGCGCCATCGGTCACGTTCAGCACCTCGCCCTGGCCGCCGTGCGCCGCAAGGGCCGCGCCGATCTTCGCCGCGCCGTCGGCCGATGTGCCGGTGCCGATGACCTTGTAGCCGCGCTGTGCCAGTTCGAGGGCGATCGCGGCACCGATGCCGCGCGTGGCGCCCGTGACCAAGGCCACCTGGCCCGCGATGGTGGGAATGCTCATGGGAGAAAGAAGATGGTTGCGGCGCTCAGGCCAGCAGTTGCTTGGCATCGGCCAGCGAGGCCGGGTCGTGGATGGCGCCGTTGCCCATGTCGGGCGCGATGCGCTTGACCATGCCAGACAGCACCTTGCCCGGCCCGCACTCGACAATGGCCTGGACACCGCGCGCCTGCAGGGCCTGCACGCTCTCGACCCAGCGCACCGGGCCGGCCGCCTGTCGAACGAGGGCATCGCGGATGCGCGCCGGATCGCTCTCGACGGCAACATCGACGTTGTTCAGCACCGGAATTGCAGGCGCCATCAGCTCCACGTCCGCCAGCCGACCCTTGAGCGCTTCCGCCGCCGGCCGCATGAGGCTCGAATGGAAGGGGGCCGACACCGGCAGCGGGAGCGCGCGCTTGGCGCCGTTCGCCTTGAGCACCTCGCACGCCTTCTCGACCGCCGCCTTGCTGCCGGCGATCACCGTCTGCACCGGGTCGTTGAAATTCACGGCCTCCACCACCTCGCCGCTGCCTGCCGCGAAGCCGGCCGACACCTCGGCGCAACCGGCGATGACCTTGGCGGACTCCATGCCGAGGATGGCCGCCATCGCGCCCACGCCGACCGGCACGGCCTCCTGCATGGCCTGCGCACGGAAGCGCACCAGCGGCGCGGCCTGCGCGAGCGTCAGCACGCCGGCAGCGACCAGGGCCGAGTACTCTCCCAGCGAATGGCCCGCCACGACGGCCGGCTGCGCGCCGCCCTCGGCGAGCCAGGCGCGCCAGGCTGCGACGCCGGCCACAAGCATCACCGGCTGGGTGTTGGTGGTGAGCGCCAGCGCTTCCTTGGGGCCTTCGTGGATCAGCTTCGCCACGTCCTCGCCAAGCGCTTCGGAGGCCTCGGCCAGGGTGTCACGCACGGCGGAATGGTCGCCCCAGGCGTCCAGCATGCCCACGGCCTGCGAACCCTGCCCGGGAAAGACGAATGCGAAGGTCTTCATCGTTCTGTGTCTCCAATCGAGCCGCAGCACCCGTCCAGCGGGCGCAGGCCGCTACAGATTCAATAGCACCGCGCCCCAGGTGAAGCCGCCGCCCACGCCTTCGAGCATGAGCGTGTCACCCTTCTTGATCTTGCCGCCGCGCACGGCAGCGTCGAGCGCCAGGGGAATGGACGCCGCAGAGGTGTTGCCGTGCTCGTCGACGGTGACGATGAGCTTGTCCAGCGGCAGTTTCAGCTTCTTGGCCGTGCCCTGCATGATGCGGATGTTGGCCTGGTGGGGGATGAGCCAGTCGATGTCGGCATCGACCTTGCCGGCCTTGGCCAGCGTGGCACGGGCGGCATCCTCAAGCACGCGCACCGCGAGCTTGAAGACAGCTTGGCCGTCCATGCGCAACAGCGGCGTGCCGAGCACCTGGCCGCCCGAGACGTTCCCCGGAACGCACAGGATGCCGACGTGCGAACCGTCGGCATGCAGGTCGCTCGCCAGGATGCCGGGCGTGTCGCTCGCCTCGAGCACCACGGCCCCAGCGCCGTCGCCGAAAAGCACGCAGGTCGTGCGGTCGTTGAAATCGAGAATGCGCGAAAAGACTTCGGCACCGACGACCAGCGCGCATTTGGCGCCGCCGGTGCGGATCATCGCGTCGGCCACCGTGATGGCGTAGACGAAGCCGCTGCACACCGCCTGCACGTCGAAGGCCGGGCAGCCGGCGATGCCGAGCTTGTTCTGAAGAATCGCCGCCGACGAGGGGAACACCATGTCCGGCGTCGAGGTTGCGACGATGATCAGGTCCACGTCGCGCGCGCTGTGGCCGGACGCTTCCAGCGCATGGCGGCAGGCATGCAGGGCGAGGTCGCTGCTCGTGACCTCGGGCGCGGCGAAATGGCGCGCACGGATGCCGGTGCGCTCGATGATCCACTGGTCGGACGTCTCGATGCCACGGCCGGCCAGCTCGCGGGCCAGATCGTCGTTCGTCACCCGGCGCGGTGGCAGGTAGCTGCCCGTGCCGGTGATGCGGGAGTAGAGGGTCATCAGGCGTGGATCACGACCGGGGCCTCGGCCGTCGCTGCAGCAGCGTCGGTGCGGGCCAGCAGCGGTGCGGCATGGGCGATGCGAGCACGCACTCGGTCGAGCAAGTTGTTGCGAGCGGCATCATAAGCGCGATCCAGGGCATGCCCGAACGCCTCCTCGTCGGCCGACCCGTGGCTCTTGAAAACGAGGCCGCGCAGCCCTAACAGGGCAGCACCGTTGTAGCGACGGTGATCCAACCGCGCTTTGAGCGCCTTTAGAACTGGATAGGCGACGATGGCAGCAATTTTGCTGAAGATGCCACGCGAAAACTCTTGGCGCATGAACTCCACGATCATCGACGCCACGCCCTCGGTCGCCTTGAGCGCTACATTTCCGACAAAGCCATCGCACACGACGATGTCTGTTGTGCCCTTGAAGATGTCGTTGCCCTCGACGTTGCCGTAAAAGTTCAAATCCTGCGAATTGGCTGCCTTTTGCAGCAGTTGGCTCGCTTTTTTGATGGTTTCACTGCCTTTGATGGCTTCTTCGCCGACATTGAGCAAACCGACGCTGGGCGACTCGTTGCCGGTCAGCGCCGACACCAGCGCCGACCCGAGAACGGCGAACTGGAGCAGGTCTTCGGCGTCGCAATCGACGTTCGCACCCAGGTCGAGCACCGTGGTGGCCCCGCCCTTGCCGTTGGGCAGTTGGGGAGCAATGGCGGGCCGGTCGATGCCGTCCAGGGTCTTGAGCAAGTAGCGAGCGATCGCCATCAGCGCGCCGGTGTTGCCGGCCGAGACGGCCGCATGCGCCACGCCGTCCTTCACCTGCTGGATGGCCACGCGCATGGAAGAGTCCTTCTTCTTGCGCAGCGCGATCTCGATCGGGTCGTCCATGCCAACCACCTCGGTGGCCGGAATGATCCGGCCGCGCGGGTGGCTGAACGAGGCCAGCGCCGCCGGCGCGCCCACGAGCAGCAGCGACGCGTCGGCGTGGCGCTCAAGAAAGGCGTGGCAGGCCGCGAGGGTGACGCGGGGTCCGTGGTCGCCGCCCATGCAGTCCACGGCCACGGTGATGGCCGAAGGCGGGGCGACGCTCGAAAAAGAGGAGGTCGAGGGCATCAAAACAAAGGCCCGACGCTACGGGTTCAGTAGCTTCGGGCCTTGGCCTTGAAAGAGCAACTCAGGCTTCGGACTTGGTCTTCAGCACCTTGCGGCCGCGGTAGAAACCGTTGGGGCTGATGTGGTGACGCAGGTGGATTTCACCGGTGGTGGGCTCGACGGCGATACCGGGCACGCCCAGGGCGTTGTGCGAGCGGTGCATGCCGCGCTTCGAGGGCGACTTCTTGTTTTGCTGAACGGCCATGATGGCTCCTGATAGACGGTGAGGTGAGTGGGCAGTGCGGCCGGCGCCTGGAGCATCCGAAACCGGCATCGCCTGCCACTGCCGCCGGGTGCGCGGATCCTTCGGATCCCGCTCCTCGGTCGGCGATCCAGGTCATCGACCAGATCGGCAAGCGCGCGCGTAGCCCACGATTATAGCCTGCCGAGCCAAGCCTGCGCCAGCCCCCGCCTCAGCCGCCACCGGACGGCTTCTTCTTCAGGGCTTCCAGCGCGGCGAAAGGGTTGGGGCGCTCCTGGCCGGCAGCCTCGAAATCCGGGTCGGCGGCGGACATGCGCACCGGCGCCGGGCAGACCTCGTGCACCGGAGCGAAGGGAATGTCCATCAGCAGTTCGTCCTCAACGAGTTCGCGCAGGTCGAAATCGTGGCTGCTGACCAGCACGTCCTCGTCGGCCTCCTCGTCTTCCAGCGCCGCGGTCTCCTCGTCCGCAACGAAGCGGAACCAGCGGTCGGCCTGCAGCGGCGTGTCCACCGGCTGCAGGCAGCGCTGGCAGACGAGCGGCAGGTCGAGTTGCGCGTCCAGGTGGATCCACGGCACAGCCGGTCCGCCGGTGGTGGTGCGCATCTCCCCTTTGGCCGTCCAGCGCACCTCGGCGACGGCATCGGCCACGGCCGACTCGGCCAGCAGGCGCCGATAGGCCGCCAACGGCTCGGCCGCCGAAAGGGTGGCGCCCGCCTGGGCAAAGGCCAGCACGTCGAGGCGGCCGGGATCGACATCCTTTTTCATCGCCGGGCCACCTCGACAGGACGGGCGCGCCCCCAAGGGGCAGCGACCCCACGAAGTGGGAAGCGTGGAGGCAAGAACTTCATCGGCCACAGTCTACGCGGCACCGACAATCGCCGGCATGCAACGCCCCGTGATCCTCGGCTCCACCTCCCGCTATCGGCGCGACCTGATGTCGCGACTGCACCTGCCCTTCGACGTCCAGGCACCCGAAGTCGACGAAACCCCGCAGCCCGGCGAATCGCCGGCCGACCTGGCCATGCGGCTGGCGCTGGCCAAGGCACAGGCCGTGGCAGCCCGCTTTCCGGACAGCGTGGTGATCGGCTCCGACCAGGTGGCCGACCTGCACGGTGAGCCGCTGGGCAAACCCGGTGACCACGCCCGCGCCACCGCGCAACTGCGCCGCATGCGCGGCCAGACGCTCGTCTTCCAGACCGCCGTGGCCGTGGTGTGCCGCGCCACCGGCTTCGTGCAGCAGGACCTGGCGCCGGTACGCGTCGTTTTCCGGGACCTGAGCGACGCGGCGATCGAGCGCTACCTGCTGGCCGAGCAGCCCTACGACTGCGCCGGCGGCGCCAAAAGCGAGGGCCTGGGCATCGCCCTGCTCGAAGCCATCGACAGCGACGACCCCACGGCCCTCGTCGGCCTGCCGCTGATCCGCACCTGCCGGATGCTGCGCGCCGCGGGCGTGGACCTGCTCTGAACCTGCGAACGAAACGGCCGCCAACGCGATGCCGCGGCCGCCAGCGGCTCACGAATTGATAGCCACCGACTTCATGCCTACGCTCTATCTCGTTCCCGCCCCGCTCGACTTCGGCTGCGAGGCGCAGGCGCCGCTGCAGGACGCCCTGCCCCTGGGCACGCTGCAGGCCGCCGCGCGGCTCACGCACTGGGTGTGCGAGAACGCCAAGTCCGCCCGCGCCTACCTCAAGCGCATCGACGCCGTCGTGCCCCTGGCCGCGCCCTTGCAGGCGCAGGCGATCCACGAGTTGCCGCGAGAGGTGCACAAGAAGGGCGACCATGACGGCGCCCCCGCCCCGGCTGCCATCGCCGCCCTGCTCGCGCCGCTGCGCGAAGGCCACGACATGGGCCTGCTCAGCGAAGCAGGCATGCCGGCGGTGGCCGATCCCGGCTCGTCGGTGGTCCGTGCCGCCCATGAGGCCGGCGCAGCGGTGGTGCCGCTGGTCGGACCGATATCGATTCTGCTCACGCTGGCGGCCAGCGGGCTCAACGGACAGAACTTCGCGTTCGTGGGCTACCTGCCGCAGGACGCCGAGGCGCGCCGCACGCGCATCCGCGAGTTGGAAACGCTGGCGCTGCGCACCGGGCAGACGCAGCTCTTCATCGAGACGCCCTACCGCAACGCGGCGCTGCTGCAGGCGCTGATCCAGACGCTGCAGCACCACACGCGTCTGGCCGTGGCCAGCGGCCTGACACTGCCGGCCATGCAGGTGCGCAGCCAGAGCGTGAAGGCCTGGCGCACCGCGCCCACGCTGGCCGAGGAGCGCCTGCCTGCCGTGTTCGCCATCGGGCGTTGAATGCCGACATTGACCGACACCGCCCTCGCCCGCAGCGCCCCCACCCGCTGGGCCACCCGCACCCAGTTCTTCTGTTCCGGCTTCATCTTCGCCACGTGGGGTGTGCACATCCCCACCGTGAAGGCGCACTACGGCGTCGACGAGGCCGAACTGGGTCTGGCCCTGCTGGCGGCGGGTTTCGGAGCGCTCTTCGGCATCAGCCGCGCGGGCAGTTGGATCGGCCGCCACGGCGCGGCCCGCATCGCACTGCTCACCGGCACCGTGTACGCGCTGTTGGTGGCGCTGCTGATCCACATGCCGTCGTACGCCTTCCTGCTGGTGCTCCTGGCCGCGTTCGGCCTGGTGACCAGCGTGTTCGACGTCGCCATCAACACCGAGGCCTCGCAACTCGAACTGCACGGCGGCCGGCCGTTGATGAGCGGCATGCACGGCATGTTCAGCCTGGGCGGCATGGCCGGCGCGGTGAGCGGCAGCGCGGCGCTGGCGACCGGCCTGGCGCCGGGCTGGCACCTGGTGCTCGTGGCGGGCGTGATGGCCGTCGCCGTGGCAGGCGCCACGCGCTGGATGCTGCCGCGCCGCTTCACGGCCAGCACGACAACGGAGAGCGGTTTCCGCCTCCCGCGCGGATCGCTGGTGGTGCTGGGCATCCTGGCCGCGCTCGGCCTGGTCGCCGAGGGCGCGATGTACGACTGGAGCGTGCTCTACCTGCAGCAGGAGCTGGGCAGCCCGCAGCAGCAGGCCGCACTCGCCTATGCGAGCTTCTCGGCCGCGATGGCGGCGGCGCGCTTCGGCGGCGATGCCCTGCGGGCCCGCTTCGCGTCGGCCACGCTGCTGCGCGCCAGCGCCACGCTGGCGGCGCTGTCGATGGCGGGTGTCCTGCTGACCGATTCGCCCTGGCTTGCGCTGGCGGGCTTCGCGGGCGTGGGAATCGGCTTCGCGAACGTGGTGCCGATCCTGTTCGCCGCGGCGGCGCGGGTGCCCGGCGTGGATGCGGCACGCGGCATCGCGGCCGTTTCAGCCGCGGCCTACCTGGGCTTCATGGCGGGGCCGCCCATGATCGGCTTCCTGGCCCGCGTGAGTTCGCTCACGGCGGCGCTGTCGGTGGTGGTGGTGTTCGCCGTGGCGCTGGCGGTCGCGGCGCCGCGGGCCGCCGCCAGTGCGGGGGCGCCCACGCCGGGACGTGGCCACTGAACCGATTTTTCAAGCCAGATCGGCCGCCAGCAAGCGCAGGGCGGGCGCAGGCAGCCATGGCGAAGAGCGCAACGCGGGCCGGCCGCCACCCATGAAAAACGGCGCCGAGGCGCCGTTTGCGTGGCAGGCGGGCGGTGAGCTCAGCGCACCGCCGGCGTGCTGCGCATGCTGCGCACCGTGGTGTCGGCAAAGGCGGCACCGAACTTTTTGGCCAGGCGCTCGGCCACGTTGTCGCGCCGGGTGTAGTCGATGGTGTCCTCGGCCTTGATGACCTCGCGCGCCACGTAGTCGACGTTGCCCACCTGGTCGGCCAGGCCCAGGTCGACGGCCTGCTGGCCGGTCCAGAACAGGCCGCTGAAGAGGCCTGGCGTGTCGGCCTTGAGGCGGTCGCCGCGGCCTTTCTTCACCACGTCGATGAACTGGGCGTGGATCTGGTCGAGCATCTGCTGGGCGTGCTGCTTCTGCGTGTCGCTCATCGGGCTGAAGGGGTCGAGGAAGCCCTTGTTCTCGCCCGAGGTGAGCAGGCGCCGCTCGACGCCCAGCTTTTCCATCGTGCCGGTGAAGCCGAAGCCGTCCATCAGCACGCCGATGCTGCCGACCAGGCTGGCCTTGTCGACGTAGATCTTGTCGGTGGCGGCGGCGATGTAGTACGCCGCCGAGGCGCAGCTTTCCTCGACCACGGCATAGATCGGCTTCTTGTACTTGGCCTTCATCCGCTTGATCTCGTCGTTGATGATGCCGGCCTGCACCGGGCTGCCGCCGGGCGAGTTGATCAGCAGCACCACGCCCTTGGCGCCGTCGTCCTCGAAGGCGCTTTTCATGGCAGCGACCACGAATTCGGCGCTGGCGTCGGCGCCGCTGGCGATCTCGCCCTTGATCTCGACCACCGCCGTGTGCGCCGTGGTCTTGGCGGTGGAGGGCTGGGCGCGCATGAAGGCCAGCCAGGCCAGCGCGACGAAGAAGAGCAGCCAGGCCAGGCGCACGAAGGTCTTCCAGCGGCGCGTGGCGCGCTGTTCCTTGAGGGAGGCGAAGGCCAGCTTCTCGAGCGTCGCGCGCTCCCAGCCGGGCGAGGAAGTGGGGTCTTTGTTCACAGGGGGGCTCGCCAGGTCCGGCGCTTGCGGCTCAAAAGGTTCGAAACCCGAAGGTTCCTTCCGGTCGGAGGTGCTCATGGGAAAAATGGGGCGCGGTGAAGGGCCAGGCCCGCGTCAGAACTGCAGGGGCTGCAGGTTCCAGGCAGTATGCCAGTGCACCACGCCATCGCGCTCGCTCAGCGCGATCTTGACCAGCCCGCCACGGCAGGGGCCACCGCCGCATTCGCCGGTGTCGGGCCGGTACGACGCGCCGTGCGTGGCGCACAGCAGCCACTGGCCGGTGTCGTCGAAGAAGCGGTCGGGCTGGTAGTCCATTTCCATCGCCACGTGGGTGCAACGGTTGAGGTAGGCGTGTGGCTGGCCTTCGAAGCGGATGGCGAAGGCGCGGCAGCTCTCGCCGCCAAAACTCACGTCGAAGGACACGGCGTTGCCGCCCTCCACGAGGTCGCGCGAGTTGCACAGGGGGACTTCTTGGGTGCTCATCGGGGTGCCTTCGGCTTCGCAGGGCTCATGGCTGGACATGGACGGTCAGGCGTTGCGCAGCAGCCAGTCGTGCAGGTCTTGCACGGAATGGGCCACGTGCAGCGGGGCGTGGTCGGCGAAGCTGGCGGGTTCGTGGGCGCCGTAGCTCACGCCGACGCTGGCGCAGCCGGCGTTGGTGGCCAGCTGCAGGTCGTGGATCGTGTCGCCGATCATCAGCGTGCGCGCGGGTGGCACGTCGAGCTCGTCCATCAGTTCGAGCAGCATGCGCGGGTGCGGCTTGCCGAACGTCTCGTCGGCGGTGCGCGAGGCGTCGAAGCGCTCGCGCAGGGCGACGGTCTCCAGCGCCTGGTCGAGGCCGCGGCGCGACTTGCCGGTGGCGACCGCAAGCTTGTGGCCGCCGGCGCGCAGCGCGTCGAGCAGGGGCAGCACGCCGTCGAAGAGCACCAGGTCGTCCCGGTGGCGCAGGTAGTGATGGCGGTAGCGGGCGCCGAGCTCCGGGTATTTCTCGGGCGGCACGTCGGGCGCAGCCTTGGCCAGCGCCTCGGCCAGGCCCAGGCCGATCACCCAGGCAGCGTCGCGCTCGCTGGGCAGGCGCCCGCCCACATCGACTACCGCGGCCTGGATGCACCGGACGATGACGGCAGTGGAGTCGTACAGCGTGCCGTCCCAGTCGAAGGCGATGAGGTCGAAGCGGCGCACGGCGCCGTCAGGGCTTGTCGTTGTCGTCATGGGTGTCGAGGGTAGCGCGCGCGGGCGCCGGCAGCATGTCGGCCAGTTCGGGCGGCAGCGCCGCCTGCAGCGCGGTGGCCTCGCCCGTGGCCGGGTGCGTGAAGCGCAGCCGCCAGGCATGCAGGAACATGCGCTTGAGGCCCAGGCGGGCCAGCGCACGGCGGCGGTCGAAATCACCGTACTTGTCGTCGCCGGCGATGGGATGTCCGGCCGAGGCGAGGTGCACACGGATCTGGTGGGTGCGGCCGGTCTTGATCGTGACGGCAAGCAGCGACATCGGCGAGGCGTCGCCTGGTAGCGTGAGTCGTGCCAGCACACGCACCAGCGTGACGGCGCGCATCGCGTCGGGGTGGTCCTTGTCGACCACCTTGACCCGCCGCTCGCCCTCGCCGGGCTGGCCGTCCTTGCCGGGCAGCAGATAGCGCGCCAGCGGCGCATCGAGCACCTTCAGGCGTGCCGGCCAGTCGCCTTCGACCAACGCCAGGTAGGTCTTGCCGGTCTCGCGGCTCTTGAACTGGGCCTGCAGCGCGGTGAGCGCGCTGCGCTTCTTGGCGACCAGCAGCACGCCCGAGGTCTCCCGGTCGAGCCGGTGAACCAGTTCGAGGAAGCGCGCGGCGGGCCGGGCGGCGCGCAGCTGCTCGATCACGCCGAAGCTCACGCCGCTGCCGCCGTGCACCGCCACGCCCGCCGGCTTGTCGATCGCGATCAACGCGTCGTCCTCCAGCAGCAGCTCGAAGCTGCGCGCCGGTGCCGGCGTCGCGATGGCGGATGCAGCGCTCACACGCACCGGCGGCAGGCGCACGGTGTCGCCTGCCTCGACGCGCGAATCGGCCTGCACGCGGCCCTTGTTGATGCGCACTTCGCCCGATCGGATGATGCGGTAGACGTGCGTCTTGGGCACACCCTTCAGGTGGCGGAAGAGAAAGTTGTCGAGCCGCTGGCCGGCGGACTCCGCATCGACGGTGAGCGTGCGCGCCTCGGCGGGCGTGGCCGGCGGGGCGGAAAGGACTTTCCCCATCGCGGCCCGCGGCTTCGCACCTATAATGTTTTTCACCAGCGCGGTCGTGTAAGTGCTTGATTAAGCGAGAAGTTTAGAGCACCCCACGATGGCGCTGCGAGGTCGATGCCACTTCGTTGCACGGCTTGCAGACCCCGCGCTCCAGCGCAAAGTGGCAAGCCAGGCAAGGCAGTCAAGCCGACGCAAACGAAACCCCAAGTCATTGGGACCACGGAATACCCAAGCCAGCCAGCGCGCCCGCTACTTTGTGAGGGCGCTGGCCGGCGGATCGAAGCGAGTGCCCTTGTGTTGATGTGGCTGATTCAGATGTGCCTGCGCTGGCTGACCCCGGCGAACACAGGCATTGAATCGCCCGCAACGCCCGTCGTTGTTGCGCAACCAGCTATCAAAAAGATAGTGGCGCGGCAGCCCATCGGCCTCGCGCCCATCCTCGCGCCACCACCACCGCGGCTGCAGGGCTGACCGCCCCGGACCGGTGGCGGCGCTCGCGCCCCTCACCAGTCCCAGCCTCCGGAGTGCAACGGCAATTCCCGTCGTTTCGCTGCGTCGTCCGTGCATCGTGGGCCCCTTGCGGGCCAGTGACGAGACACAACAAAAAGGACACGCACTCCCATGAAACGGATGCTGATCAACGCCACGCAGCCCGAAGAGCGCCGCCTGGCCATCGTCGACGGGCAGAAGCTCCTCGACTACGAAATCGAGATCGAAGGGCGCGAACAGCGCAAGGGCAACATCTACAAGGCCATCGTGACGCGCGTCGAGCCGTCGCTGGAAGCCTGCTTCGTCGACTACGGCGAAGACCGCCACGGCTTCCTGCCGTTCAAGGAAATCTCCAAGCAGTACTTCGTCGAAGGCGTGTCGGCCAGTTCGGCCCGCATCCAGGACGCGATCAAGGAAGGCCAGGAGATCGTCGTCCAGGTCGAGAAGGAAGAGCGGGGCAACAAGGGCGCCGCGCTGACCACCTTCATCAGCTTGGCGGGCCGCTATGTCGTGCTGATGCCCAACAACCCGCGCGGCGGCGGCGTGAGCCGGCGCATCGAGGGCGAGGACCGCGCCGAGCTCAAGGAGGCGATGGACCAGCTCGAGTACCCCAAGGGCATGAGCATCATCGCGCGCACGGCCGGCATCGGCCGCTCGGCGCCCGAGCTGCAATGGGACCTGAACTACCTGCTCAAGCTCTGGACCGCCATCGACGGCGCGGCCAAGGGCGGCAAGGGTGCCTTCCTGATCTACCAGGAATCCTCCCTGGTCATCCGCGCGATTCGTGACTACTTCAATCACGACATCGGCGACATCCTCATCGACACCGACGACATCTACGAGCAGGCGCAGCAGTTCATGGCGCACGTCATGCCCGAGCATGCCGCCCGCGTGAAGCGCTACCGCGACGATGCCGCGCTGTTCAGCCGCTTCCAGATCGAGCACCAGATCGAGTCGGCCTACGCCCGCACCGTGCAACTGCCCTCGGGCGGCGCCATCGTGATCGACCACACCGAGGCGCTGGTCTCGGTCGACGTGAACTCGGCCCGCGCCATCAAGGGCGGCGACATCGAGGAGACCGCCACGCGCACCAACCTCGAGGCCGCCGACGAGGTGGCCCGCCAGATGCGCCTGCGCGACCTCGGTGGCCTGATCGTCATCGACTTCATCGACATGGACGAGTCGAAGAACCGCCGCGAGGTCGAAAGCCGCCTGCGCGATGCGCTGCGGCAAGACCGCGCCCGCGTGCAGTTCGGCTCGATCAGCAAGTTCGGCCTCATGGAGATGAGCCGCCAGCGCCTGAAGCCGGCGTTGAGCGAAGGCTCCTCCATCCCCTGCCCGCGCTGCGGCGGCTCAGGCCACATCCGCGACACCGAATCGAGCGCCCTGCAGATCCTGCGGATCATTCAGGAAGAGTCCATGAAGGACAACACCGCCGCGGTGCATGTGCAGGTCCCGGTCGAGGTGGCGTCCTTCCTCCTGAACGAGAAGCGCACCGAGATCACCAAGATCGAGCTGAAGCAGCGCGTGAACGTGCTGATGGTGCCCAACAAGACGCTGGAGACGCCGAACTACAAGCTCGAGCGGCTCAAGCACGACGATCCCCGCCTGGACCACCTGCGCGCCAGCTACACCATGGCCGAGGAAGCCGACGACCCGACGCGCGTCACCCGACGCTCGCAGGAACCGACCAACAAGCAGACACCGGTCATCAAGGGGGTGCTGCCCGACGCGCCTGCGCCCGTGGTGGCACCCAAGGAAGTCGCGCCGCCCGCGCCGGCACCCGTGCCGGTGGCCGCGCCCGCTCCGGCAGCACCGCGTGCACCCGCCGAACGCGGCTTCTTCGCCTGGCTCAAGGGCCTGTTCGGCGGCGGCGCCCACGATGCGCCCGCTCCCGCACCGGCGCCTGCGCCCGCAGTGACAGCCGCCGACGAGGCCAAGCCGGCTCGCCGCGAAGGCAGCCGCGGCGAGCAGCGCCGCGGCGGTCGCGGCGAAGGCCGGGGCCGTGACGGCGAAGGCCGCTCCAGCCGCGACGGCGAACGCCGCGGAGGCCGCGGCAATGGCGAGCGCCGTGAGAACGGCGGCGGCGAGGCGCGCCGCGAAAGCCGCGGTGAAGGAAACCGCGCTGAAGGAAGCCGCACCGAAGGAAGCCGCGAGTTGCGCGATGCGCGTCCGCCGCGCGATGGCGAGCGCCGAGGCAGCCGAGGCGAGCGTCGCGAGCCCATCGAGGCCCGCGACCCGGAAAGCGCTGACAAGCTCGCGCTGGCTCAGGGCGTCGCATCGGCAACCGCCGACGAGCAGCGCGAGGCTGGCGCCGAACGCGCACCGCGTGGCCGCCAGGGCGAGCGCCGCGACCGCGGCGAAGCACGCCGCGAGGAAGGCGCGACCCGCGAATCGCGTGGCGCTCCCTCCGACATCGCTGGCGCAGGCGACGAGCAGGCACCCCGCGAAGGCCGCCGCGAGCGCCGCGCGCCCCGTCCTGCCGAGTTGGCCGAGCGCGGCGGCGAAGTCGCCGACGTCATCGACACTGCGGCGGTGGATGGCGCCGCGCCCGAAGCGCTGGCCAACGAGGGCGACGCCCCCCGCCGAGACGGTGACGAACGCCGCGGACGCTCCCGCGACCGCTATGGCCGGGACCGCCGCGAACGCGGTCCGCGCGAAGGTCGCGAAGGTCGCGAAGGCGAGCGCGACATCGGGACCACACCGGTGGCCGTCCAGAGCACCGCCGAAGCAGAAACGGTGGAAGAGGTGCCGGTGGCGGCAGCCGTCGTCGGCACGTCGGAAGCCGTCGCGGTCCCCGCGCCCGCCACGTCGGCCGCGCCATCGGGCCGGTCGGCCCTGCCCAAGGTGTCGGCCTTCGACCTGCCTGAAACCGAACTGGCCCGGATTGCCGAAGGCGCCGGCCTGCAATGGGTCAATTCGGATGCCGAACGTGTGGCTGCGGTGCGCGCCGCCATCGACGCCGAACCCCGTGCCATCCACGTGCCGCGCGAACGGCCGGCCGCGGTCGTTCTCGACGACGGCCCGCTGGTATTGGTGGAAACCCGCAAGGATCTCGCGTCCTTGACCCTGCCCTTCGAAAACCAGCAAGGCGCAGCGGGCACGCCCACGCTCTGATCTTCGCCCGAGCGGCCTGCAGGCCGCTGTTCACTCATGACGCCCGCCCCGGTTCACGGGGCGGGCGTTTTTGTTTTTGTTTCCTGATCCGCCAAGGAGGCTCCGGCCGGACGTCGCCGTTACAAATCGCCGACTTCGGGCCAAGGTGGTGAACTAGGCCACAAAAAGAGTACTTAAGTTAGAAGTTAAGAAATCTGTCAGCCGAAAGGACTACAATTTGAATCACCTTGCTGCGGCGCAACAAACGAAGATTGCAGCCGCGGGAAGTTCTGGAGCGGGGGAGAAGGTTACACATTTTGTCGCGAACGGCATACGACCAATGCTGACACGACAACCCGGATCGCCTGTGATTCAATGGCGGCCAACTAGTAGAAAAGAGTTACTTTGGGTGCCTTGACGCTGTGCGGCAAGACGTCCTCTCTCGAAGGAAATCGTGATGTTCCGTTCTGACTCGACCGCGCAAGGGCCCATCGCACGCCATATGCCTCCTGGGGGCGGCGGAACCGCGGCCACGCCGCATCCGCTGGTGTCCAGAAAGATGCACTGGCTGGAACGCGCTGCCAAGCGTGCGATGGACATCGTGGGCGCCCTGGTGTTCTTCGCTCTCCTGGGTCCGGTGTACCTGCTGGTGGCGCTATGCGTGCGCATCAGCATGGGCGCGCCGATCCACTACTGGCAGAGCCGGCTGGGCCAGAACGGCGAACGCTTCAAGTTCTACAAGTTCCGCTCCATGGTCCACGACTCCGATGCGGTCCTGGAAGACTTCCTGAGCAAGAACGACATGGCACGGACCGAGTGGGACACCTTCCAGAAGCTGGAGAAGGACCCGCGCATCACGCCCATGGGCCACCTGATCCGCCGCGCCAGCCTCGATGAACTGCCCCAGTTCTGGAACGTGCTCAAGGGCGACATGAGCCTCGTGGGTCCGCGCCCCTGCATGGAGCGCCAGCGCAGCCTGTATGGCAAGCACTGGTCGCACTACTGCACCATGCGCCCGGGCATCACCGGCCTGTGGCAGGTGAGCGGCCGCAATCGCCTGCCCTACTCCAAGCGCGTCGAGCTCGATGCCTACTACGTCGACAACTGGTCGCTCTGGCTCGACGTGAAGATCCTCGTGCGCACGTTCCGCGCGGTGTTCATGGCCGAGGGATCGCGCTGAGCGCGATGCCCGAGCGAGGCGTGCGCAAGCCCGCCTCCGCCCCAGCCGAACCGATCGCTTCGCCTCATTGACGTCCCCATGGAAAACTCGTTCCAAGGCACCGTCGCGCTCGAGCAGGACGGGGTGGCATCGCAAGCGCCCCCGCGCGAGGACAAGCCGCGCATGACGGCGCACTGGCGAGGACGCATCAAGAGTGTGGCCGGCTTCCTGACCGGCGCACTCGCGGCGCAGGGCCTCTCCGCGGTCACGGGGCTGCTGCTCACCCGGTGGCTGAGCGTCGAGGACTACGCCGTCTACACGGTGCTCGCGATACTGACCGGCGCGCTGACGGTGCTGACCATGGGCGGCGTCAACATCGCCTTCTCGACCATCGTCGGCCGCGTCTGGCCCGACCGCCAGCGTGCGGCCGACGTGCTGGCCGCCTGCCGGCGCGAGCGGCATCTGATCTCCGCCGTGGTCCTGCCATTCTTCCTGGCCATCGCCAGCTGGCTTCTGCTGAAGGCGGGTGCATCCGTCTGGCTGGTCGTCGCCCTGCTGACGCTGCTGATGATCCAGTGGTTCGTGGAGCTCAAGTCCCACATCACCGACCAGATCCTGCTCTTCGCCCAGCGGGCCGCACGCCTGCAGTCCCTCGAGGCCGCATTGGGCGCCGCCAGGCTCGCCGCGGTCGCGCTTCTTCATGCCGTCAACGGGGTGTCGATTCTGCTGGTGACGGTCCTTGCCGTCATCGGTGCCGCGCTGCGGGTCCCCTTCGTGCAGAAATGGGCCAGGCAGGAGGTTCCGGTGGACACCGCCAAGGTGGTGGAGTCGGATCGCAAGGAGATCCGGTCCGTCACCCTGCGGCAACTGCCGGTCGAGCTGTACTACTGCTTCCAGTCGCAGGTGCCGCTCTTCCTGCTGGCCGCAATGAGCGCACCGGCGGCGACCGCGTCCTTCGGCGCACTCGGCCGTCTGGCACAGCTCTTCGTGCCGATCTCCATGCTGGTGTCGGCCTTCGCCATCCCGCGCTTCGCCCAGACCAAGACCCGCGTGCTGCCCGCCTTCATGGCGTGGTCGCTGCTGGGCCTGGTGCCGGGGCTGTTCCTGGTCGTCGTGGCCGCGGTGGCGCCTTCGCTGCTGCTGATGCTCATCGGCCCGAACTACGCGCACCTCCAGCGCGAGGTGCTGATTGCGAGCATCTACAGCGCCACCGTCATCCTGTCGATGACCATGTGGCGGCTGGCGGCCAACCGCGGTTGGAACCGCTGGACGCTGATCCAGATCCCCGTGTTCGGCCTGTGGTGCGCGGGGTGCTGGCGCTTTCTGGACATGACAACGCTGGACGGCGTGCTGGTCTTCCAGTTCGGCTTCCCGCTCGCGATGATCAGCGCCACGCTGGCCGATCTGCTGCACGCACGTGCCAAGGGAGACCTGAAGTGATCGGCACGTCCTTGGTGCCGCCAGGGCGCGCGGCCTGCTTCGGCGAACCCGCCGTCCAGGCCGATCGTGCGGTCGGCCCCATGAAGATCCTGCTGACCAGCCACGCCTTCCTGCCGCTGCTCGGCGGCATCGAGTTCGTGTCTGCCACGCTCGCGCGCGAATTCGTCGCTGCGGGCCACGAAGTCCGCGTCGTCACGCACACGCCGGCCGACCGCGAGGACGGCCTGCCCTACGACGTGTACCGCCGCCCCGACGCGCGCCAGATGTCGGCCCTGCTGCGCTGGTGCGACGTGCACCTGCAGTCCAACATCTCCCTGCGCTACCTCTGGATGGCGGTCCTGCTGCGCACGCCCACGCTCGTGACCTACCACACGTGGCTGCGCAGGCCCGACAACTCGATGGGCTGGCAGGACCACGTCAAACGCCTGGCGACGCGCGCGGCCACCGCCAACCTCGCGGTCAGCCGGGCGCTCGCCGCCAGCCTGCCCGGCCGCATCGGCGTCGTGCGCAATCCGTACGACGACCAGACCTTCCGGCCCCAGCCGCGGACGGCGCCCGTGGCCGACCTGGTCTTCCTCGGACGCCTGGTCAGCGACAAGGGCGTCGACCTGTTGATCGACGCGCTGGGCATCCTGCGCGAGCGCGGCCTACGCCCCACGCTCTCGGTGATCGGCACCGGCCCCGAAGAAGCCGCGCTGCGCGAGCAGGCGGCCCGCCTCGGCCTCGCGGATTCGGTCGCCTTCCTCGGCAAGCTGTCGGGTCCTGCGCTGGCGCGCACCCTGTCCGCGCATCGCGTGCTGGTGGTTCCCTCGAGGTGGCAGGAGCCGTTCGGCGTGGTCGCGCTCGAGGGCCTCGCCTGCGGCCTGCGCGTCGTGGCCAGCAACGTGGGTGGGCTGCCGGAGGCCGTGGGGAGCTGCGGGCAGCTGTTCGTCCCCGGTAGCGCACAATCGCTCGCCGATCGGCTCGACGCGGAGCTGAGCCGGCCTGCGTTGCCCCAGGATGCGCCGGACCCGGCCGTGCAGGCGCACCTGGCTCCGTACCGTGCAGCTTCCGTGGCGGCGGAGTACCTGGCGCACCTGTCGGCCATCCGAAAAAGGCGGGCGCCTGCCGCGCCCCATGACGAACAGACCATGACACTCGAAGACGCCATCGTGCACCGCGGCGAGTCGCCGCCTCCCGGCCCCGGCAAGGAGCGGTCCGCATGACGCCGCCCGGTTCGGTGTTCGTGAGCCAGTTCGGCCTGCAGCACGCGCAGCAGCTGGCCCTCGCCCTGCACGAAGGCGGCATGCTCAAGGCCTTCTGGTCGGGCGTGCCGGTCTGCACCGACGAGAGCGAGATCTCTCCGTGGCTGCCGCGCTACTACAAGGAGCGGGTGCGACGCGTGCCCATCCCCAAGGAGCTGCGCCACCATCCCTCGCGGTTCCAGCTGCTCTGGCGGGTCGGCAAGTCGCTGCCGCTGCCCTACCAGAAGGGCGACTTCTTCTTTCGCATGCAGCATGCCTACGATCGCTGGATCGCGCGGCAGATCCGCACCATCCGGCCCAAGGTGGTCGTGGCCTACGAGAGCGCCGCGCTGGAGACTTTCCGCGCAGCCAAGGCCATCGGCGCCACCTGCGTGCTGGATGCGCCGTCGCTGCACCACGTGGCCGGCGAGCAGCTGATGGAGATCCCGCGCACGCCGTTCACGCCCGAGATCTATCGGCAGCGGGACCAGGAAGTCGAACTCGCCGACCTGATCCTCACCTGCTCGCCACTGGCAGCCGACAGCTACACCGACAACGGCGTGCCGCCGGAGAAGGTGTTCCCGCTGCTCCTCGGGGCCGAACTGCCCACCGGCCAGCCCCAGCCCGCTGCCGTGCGCGAGAAGCCGCGCTTCGTGTTCGCCGGCGTGATGAGCTACCGCAAGTCGGTCGACCTCATCATCGAGGCCTTCCGCCGCCTGCACGAGGAAAAGATTCCCTACGAGCTGCACTTCGTGGGCGGCTCCGCCTTCCCCGAGCTGCTCGAGCAGGTGACCGCCCTGCCCGACACCACCTACCAGCCCAGCGTCCCGCAGGCCCAACTCTATTCGGTGCTGGCGGGGGCCGACTGCCTGCTGCTGCCCTCGCGCTTCGATTCCTTCGGCATGGTCGTTGCCGAATCGATGGCCAACGGCACGCCGGCCCTGGTGTCGACCCAGACCGGCGCCAAGGCGATCATCGAGCAGCATCCCGGCAGCGGCTGGATCGTGGAACCGAACGCGCAAGCCGTGTACGAGCAGGTGCGGGCGCTGGCCCTGTCGGTGCCGCAATTGCGCGACGCGCGCGCCGCGGCGCTGCGCGCGGCACAGGACTTCACCTGGCAAAGCTACCGCCAGCGGGTGCGCGACGTGTTCGCCGAACGGGTGCCGACATGACGAGATCGATGCGCGCCGCAGGCGCCGGCAAGCCCCGAGACATGGCCGACCCCATGGCGGGGCGCGGCAGCCGTGCCGGCACCCTGTTCATCGCGGTGCTGCTGGTGGTGGTGCTCGAAGGTGCGCTGCGCAAGTGGGTGTCCAACTCGCTGACGCTGCCGCTGGTTCTGCTGCGCGACCTGCTGGCGCTCTACACCATCTGGTACGCGCTTCGCACCGGCGCCCTGAGCTTTCGCCGCCTCCCTGCCCAGGTGCTGCTGCTGTGGACGGGCATCCTGGTGCTCTGGGGCTTCCTGCAGCTGATCGTCAACCAGTTCTCGCCCGCCATCTTCGTGATCGGGCTGCGCTTCTGGCTGCTGTACTTCTGGTTCGGCTATGCGGCCGCCGTCTCGATGACGCTCACCGACTACCGCCGCAGCCTGTGGGTGATGCTGGCGCTGATGATCGCGATGACCCCGCTGGTGGTGCTGCAGCAGAGCTCGCCGCCCGGTGCCTTCATCAACACGCAGATCGACACCGACGTGCGCGACATCTTCGTGGTGGTCGCCGGCGTGGTGCGGCCGACCGGCACGTTCAGCTTCACGCTCGGCTTCACCACCTTCCTCGCGATGGCGGTGCCCGCGCTGTTCTGCTATCGCCAGGCGGCGCGCCACGCCGGGCCTGGACGGCGGATGTTCGTGGTGGGCTTCATCGCCCTGCTCATCGGCACGATCCTGAGCGGCTCCCGCTCGGCCGTGGTGTTCTACCTGGGCCTGTTGGGCCTGGCCCTGCTGGGATCGCTGTGGTTCTCGCGCGGCGTCGGCAAGGTCTACGCGACCATGGGCGTGATCCTCACGGTGTCGCTGATGGCGGGTGCCGCCGTGCTGTTCAGCGACGCGCTGGTCGCCACGCAGGAGCGCTTCGAGAACGCGTCGCAGGCCGAGGACGTGGGCGACCGCATCGTGGCCATGCTGGCGGGCGAACCCGAGACGCACAGCCAGATCACCTGGCTCGGCACCGGCCTGGGCAAGGGCTCCAACCTCGCCAGCTACTTCGAGTCCGGCGAGCGCAGCTTCATGCTGGCCGAAACGGAGTCCGCGCGCATCCTGCTCGAGGGCGGCGTGATGGGCGTGATGTTCATGCTCCTGAAGCTGGCCGTCATCGCGGCCGGCCTGTTCGCTGCCTGGCGCGTCGCGGTGCGCATCCGCTCGTCCGCGCCCATCCTCGTGTGGCTGACGCTGGCGCTCGCCCTGATGACCTGGTCGACGATCGGCCAGCTCACCGTCAACGCCGCCACGGGGCTGCTGTTCGCCCAGGCGCTGCTTGCCCTTCGATACCTGCCGGTCACGCAGGCGGCGAGGAGCCGACCGCGCCCGGCCGTTGCGCACCCGCCCGCGGGCTGGTCCCTGGAGCGAGCCACTTGAGCGATTCGACGACTGCACCGATGCGCCTGCTGCGCATCATCTCCAGCCTCGACCGTCGTTCCGGGGGCCCCGCCGAAGCGGCGCGCCGCCTGGACACCGAATTGGTCCAACTGGGGCACTCCGTCGAGGTGGTGTCGCTGGACGATCCCGGCGAGAGCTGGATCCACGACTACCCCGTGGCGGTTCACGCCCTGGGCGGGCGCGGTGGCTACCGCTACTCGCCGCGGCTGACGCCCTGGCTCAAGGAAAACGCGAGCCGCTTCGACGCGGTGGTGGTCGACGGCCTGTGGCAGTACACCGGCCTGGGCGTGTGGCGCGCCCTGTCGCGTGGCACGGTGCCGTACTTCGTCTTCACGCACGGGATGCTCGACCCGTGGTTCAAGCGCGCCTACCCGCTCAAGCATCTCAAGAAGTGGCTGTACTGGCCCTGGGCCGAGTACCGCGTGCTGCGCGACGCACAGGCGGTGCTGTTCACCTGCGAAGAGGAACGGCGTCTCGCACGCCAGTCCTTCTGGCTGTACCGGCCGCGGCGGGAAATCGTCACCGCCTTCGGCACCGCGGATGTGCCGCCCGACTCCGCCGCACTGCGCGACGCGTTCCATCGCCAATACCCGGCCCTGGCCGGCCAACGGATGTGCCTGTTCCTGGGGCGCCTGCAGGAAAAGAAGGGTTGCGATCTGCTGATCCAGGCGTTCGCCCGCGTCGCGTCCCGCGACGAGCGGCTGCGCCTGGTGATGGCCGGCCCGGGCGACGAGGCCTGGGTGGCCCATCTCAAGGAACTGGCGCACAAGGCCGGCATCGCGGACCGGATCGTCTGGACCGGCATGCTCACCGGCGACCTGAAGTGGGCGGCCTTCTATGCCTGCGAGCTGTTCTGCCTGCCGTCCCACCAGGAGAATTTCGGCATCGCTGTCGCGGAGGCCCTGGCCTGCGGACGGCCCGTCGCGATCTCCGACAAGGTCAACATCTGGCGCGAAGTCGAGACCGACGAGGCGGGCTGGGTGGCGCCCGACACCGTCGAAGGCACCGTGCGCTCGCTGCAGGGCTGGCTCGACGCCACGCCGCAGGAACTGGCGCGCCGCGGCCAGGCCGCACGCCACAGCTTCGAGCGCCGCTACAAGATCGACCAGGCCGCGCGCAGCCTGATGACGATCGTCGGCGGTCGCCTGCCCGCGCCCGCGCACTGAGTTCCGAGTTCACGCCCCCACCGATGTCACTGCTAGATGCCCAGGTTTCCAAGCCTCTCGAAGGCGGTCCCAGCTATTCGCTACGCCACCGCGTTTTCCGGATGCTGTGGGACGCGACCTGGCTGCTGCTCGCGGCCTGGACGCCCGCGCCGATGCGCGGCTGGAGACGCCTGCTGCTCGTGGCCTTCGGGGCGAAGATCCATGCGGACGCCGTCGTCTACGGCAGCGCACGCATCTGGTATCCGCCGAACCTGAGCATGGATGCCCGGGCCTGCATCGGCCCACGGGTGACCTGCTACTGCATGGCGCCCATCCACCTGGGCGAAGGCGCGATCGTCTCGCAGGGAAGCCACCTGTGCGCGGGCTCGCACGACATCGCCGATGCGAACTTCCAGCTCGTCACGCGGCCCATTTCCATCGGAGCCGGTGCCTGGGTCGCGGCCGAAGCCTTCGTCGGTCCGGGCGTCACCATCGGCCCCGGGGCGGTGCTGGGCGCGCGTGGCGTGCTGTTCGCCAACGCCGAGCCCTCGGGCGTGTACCTGGGCAACCCGGCGCGAATGGTCAAGAAGCGCCCCGGCGTCGCGCCATGACGAGCAGCGTCTGCGTCATCATCCTCACCTACAACGAGGAACGGCACATCCAGCGCGCGATCGAGAGCGTAGCGCCCATCGCCAGCCAGATCTTCGTGATCGACTCGTACTCGAGCGACGGCACGGTGGAACTCGCGCTCGAGTGCGGCGCCACCGTCCTGCAGAACCCCTTCGTCAACCAGGCCGCCCAGTTCCAGTGGGCGCTGGACCACGCGCCCATCCGCTCCAACTGGGTGCTGCGCCTGGATGCCGACGAGATCATCGAAGCCGACCTGCAGCGGGAGATCTCGACCCGGCTGCCGGGGCTGCCGCCGGACGTGGTCGGCGTGAACTTCAAGCGCAAGCACATCTTCATGGGGCGCTGGGTGCGCCACGGCGGCCGCTACCCCCTGGTGATGCTGCGCCTCTGGCGCCACGGCCACGGCCGCGTGGAGAACCGCTGGATGGACGAGCACGTGCTCGTGTGGGGCGGCAGGACGGTGACCTTCGACGGAGGCTTCGCCGACCACAACCTGAACGACCTCAGCTTCTTCACCGACAAGCACAACAAGTACGCCACGCGCGAAGCCATCGAGATCCTGAATCAGCGCCTGCAGCTCTTCGCGCGCGATACCGAGCTGTCGGCGGGCGGGTCTTCGTTCCAGGCATCGTTCAAGCGCTGGATCAAGGAACACGTGTACAACCGCATCCCGTTCACCGTCTCGGCACCGGCCTATTTCTTCTGGCGCTACGTCTGCCAGCTGGGTTTCCTGGACGGTCGCTCCGGCCTGGTCTACCACGCGCTGCAAGGCCTCTGGTACCGCTTTCTCGTCGGCGCCAAGGTCATGGAGTACGAGAGCGCCATCCACCACCTGAACGACAAGCGGGAAATGCTGGCCGAGCTCTCGCGGCTCACGGGTCACCGGCTGCTGTCCGAGACCGAACAGAAGCCGGCCGCATGAGAATCCTGCTGTACGGCATCAATTTCGAGCCCGAACTCACCGGCATCGGCAAGTACACCGGCGAGATGGCCCGCTGGCTGGCAGCCGCCGGCCATGACGTGCGCGTCGTCACCGCGCCGCCCTACTACCCCGAGTGGGCCGTTCGCGCCCCCTACAGCGCCGGACGCTACATGCGCGAGGACTGGCAGGGCGTGACCGTGTTCCGCACTCCGCTGTGGGTGCCGAAGCGCGTCTCGGGCGTGAAACGGCTCGTGCACCTTGCCAGCTTCGCGCTCAGCAGCGTGCCCGTGCTCTTCGCGCAGTGGCGCTGGAAGCCCGAGGTGGTGTGGGTGACCGAGCCGCCCCTGTTCTGCACGCCGGCCGCGCTGTGCTTCTCGCGGATGGTGGGCGCGGCCTCGTGGCTGCACGTGCAGGACTACGAGGTCGACGCCGCCTTCGCCCTGGGCGTGATCAAGGGCGAACGCGTGCGCCGCTGGGTGAATGCCGTCGAGCGCTGGCTGATGCAGCGCTTCGACCGTGTCTCGACCATCTCGCAGCGCATGCTGGAGCGGGCCGCGCAAAAGGGCGTGAAGGCCTCGCGCCTCGTGTCCCTGCCGAACTGGGCCGACATCGACGCCATCCAGCCCTTGACGCGCGCCAGCCGCTACCGCGAGCTGCTGGGCATCGACGCGCAGGCGGTGGTCGCGCTGTACTCCGGCAACATGGGCGGCAAGCAGGGTCTGGAAATCCTGGGCGAGTGCGCCGCGGCCCTGGGCGAAGACGGCGGAATCCACTTCGTCTTCTGCGGCTCCGGCCCGGCACGGGAAGCGCTCATGACGCGCTGCGCCGGCATGAGCCATGTCAGCTTCCTGGACCTCCAGCCCCTCGATCAGCTGGGTGAACTGCTGGGCCTGGCCGACATCCACCTGCTGCCCCAGCGCGCGGATGCGGCCGACCTGGTCATGCCCTCGAAGCTCACCGGCATGCTGGGCAGCGGCCGCCCGGTCATCGCCACCGCCCATGCGGGCACCGAACTGGCGACCGTCGTCGCGCAATGCGGCTTGGTGGTCGAGCCCGAGAACCCGCCCGCGCTGGTCGCCGCCTTGCGTGCCCTGGCGTCGTCGCCCGACTCGCGACAGCGCATGGGCCGTGCCGCACGCGCCTATGCCCAGGAGCACCTGGACCAGTCGGCGGTGCTCAAGCGCTTCGAGTCCGCGCTGGCACAAGCCGCCACCGAGCAGGCCCGCTAGGCGGGCCCGGCGCTGCCGGGCAGCGCGTTCCGGCACGACGCCGCGGCGCCCCCGACCTCCTCACAGCCCCCACAACGAACAAGGCGCCTTTCGGCGCCTTGTCTGTCTGTCACTGCTCTTCGGGCAGGATGCTCTCGTAGTTGTAGTTGGTGTAGCGGTAGCGCCCGTACTTGTGGGTGCTGAAGTTGCGGCGCTTGGCGTCCATGCCGTTGAGCAGCACACCGCTGGCCACCTTGCCGCCCAGCGACAGGCGTCGGGTGCTCTCGCGCAGCTCGCCCATGGTCGACACCGCCGCGCGCGCCACCAGCAGCACCGTGCCTGCCTGGGCGGCGATGGTGGTCGCGTCCGAGGCCACCAGCACCGGCGGCGTGTCGATGACGACGAGGTCGTACTGTTCCGACAGCCGCTCGAGCACGCTGTGGAAGGACGCCGAGGTCAGCAGTTCCGCCGGGTTGGGCGGCAGCTGGCCGGTCGCCAGGAAGTCGAGGCTCTGCACCACGTCGCGGTGGACCGTCTGCTGGGCCGTGAGGCTGCCGGCGATGAGCTCCGACAGGCCGCCGTGGCGCTGCAGGCCGAGGTACTGGTGCAGGTGGCCGCGCCGCAGGTCGGCGTCGATCAGCAGCGTCTTCTTGCCTGCGGCCGCCATCAGCGCCGCGAAGTTGGCCGTCACGAAGCTCTTGCCCACGCCCGGCGTGGGGCCGGTGATCATGACGCGGTTGTTCGGCGATTCGAGCATGGCGAACTGCATCGCCGTGCGCAGGCTGCGCAGGCTTTCCACCGCCGGTTCGTCGGGCTGTTCGACCGCCAGCAGCCGCACGCCGGTCGCTCCGGTGAGGCGCCGTTGCCCGATCGAGGTCTGCACCTTGCTGTGCGGGATCGACGAGAACACCGGCAGGTGGATGTTCTCCTCCACCTCATGCGGATCGCGCAGCCGCTGTTCCACCAGGGCGCTGCGCAGCAGCGCGAGGAGCAGACCCGCCACCAGCCCGGCGCCCAGCGAGCCCAGCACGATCAGGCGCCGGTTCGGCTTGATCGGCACTTCGGGCTGCGCGGCCGCATCCAGCAGGCGCACCGTACCGACCTTGCCTTCCTTGACCAGCCGCAGTTGCAGTGCCTGGTTCAGCAGCGACTGGTACAGGCCCGTGTTCACGCGCACCTCGCGTTCCATCCGCACGGCGTCCTGCTGGACGGCCGGCAGGCCCCGGATCCGGCTCTGGATGTCGCCGATCTGGCGCGAGTAGGCGGCGATCTGCGCGTCCAGCGTCTGCACCGTCGGGTGGGCGGCGGTGAAGCGCGCCTCGAGTTCGCGGCGCTTCTGTTGCGCTTCGAGCAGCTTGGTCTGCAACTCGACCGAGTTGGTCAGGATCAGCTTCGCTTCCTCGTCGAAGGCCACGGTGCCCTTCTGGTTGCGGTAGCGGTTGTAGATCTCTTCGGACTGTTCCAGCTGCTTCTTGTACAGGGGCAGCTGCACGTCCAGGAAGGCCAGGGTCTTCTGCGCCTCAGCCGCCTTGCGTTCGATGTTCTGGTTCACGTACTGCGTGCCGATGGCATTGAGCACGCGCGTCAGACGCTCGGGATCGGTGTCCTGCAGCGTGGCGCTGATGACACCCGACTGCCGGCCGCGCTCCGCCAGGACGAGCTGGCCCTGCAGCGACTCGATCGTGGCCAGGGTCGGGGCGCGCGTGACGACGAACTGCGCACCCGGCTTGCCGTCGAGGCGGTCGACCAGCAGCTCGATCTTCCTGCCTGCGGGCTGCAGCGTGGTCTGCAGCAGCTGTCCCACGCTGCCCTCGATCGGCTGGCTCAGGCCCTTGTGCGACAGCGAGTACCGGCCGCCTTCCTGCGCCGTGAGGATGAAGGGCGTGCTCTCGAACGCCGGCGGGACGTTGAAGCGGCTGACCTCGATGCGTTCGGTGCCCGAGGTGTAGCCGCCGAAGCCGAGGAAGCCGGGGTCGGACAGGCCGGTGGCGCGGCGCGACAGCCAGCCGCCGATCAGCGGCACGAAGCGCGGATGCGCGTCGATGTACAGGTGGGTGGCCTCGACGGCATTGCCCACGATCATGCGCGACCGCATGATTTCGATTTCGGCGCTGGCCTGCGTCTTGACGTCGAACAGCGCGCTCGCCTCGCCCAGGAAGCTCTTGCTCGCGCCGGCCTCGCTGTCCTCGACCTGCACCAGCAGGTTGGCCTCGTAGACCGGCCGCGTCAGGTAGGCGTAGGCGACGCCGCAGGCCAGGATGACCAGCGTCACGATGGCGATCAGCCATCGGTTGGCGACCACCACGTCGACGTAGTGGCCGAGTTCGACGTCGTCGCCGTCGGCGCCGCCCTGGAGGCTGGGACCAAAGGAAGAGGAAGAAGGGGTGACGGTCGATGACTTCATGATGGGGTCACTCTGGAAATTCGTTCGGCCCAGTGCTGGGCGCCTTGGTCGATCAGGGCCAGCGCGGTCTGGAAGGAGGCCATGGTCCGGCGGTAGGGATCGGGCACGTCGACCCGCAGCTGCTCGGTCAGGCGGAACACCTTGCCGATGCTCTGCGGATGCTGCTGCTGGATCCACTGGCGCTGCGCGCTCTCCATCACGAGGACCAGGTCCGCCTCATGGCAGAGACGGGCGTCCAGCTGGCGCGCACGGTGCTCGTCGATGGGCAGCCCGCGCGCCTGCATCAGCGCCCGGGCGGCCTCGTCGGCACTCGCGCCCACCAGGGCGTGGGTGCCGGCGGACGACACGTCGAAGCCCGGCAGCGCGGCGCGCATCACGCGCTCCGCCATGGGGCTGCGACAGATGTTGCCGGTACACACGATGAGGATCCGCCGGATGGACACCACGCGCCTACTTGTAGGTGCCGCGGATGGTGTTGGCGGTCGTCGCGGACGGCAGGATCAGGTTCACGATCCGGTTCCAGCGCACGAGCGCGACGGGATCCACGTACACCACGTCCTTGGGCTCCAGCGGGAAGGTGTCCGCCAGCGCCAGCGCGGTCGCGGTGCGCCCGTCGAGGTGGAAGACCGTCTGCCCGCCCTCGGGCCGGTTGCGCACCACGTAGATCTGGCGCGGGTTGGCCGTGCCGAGGTCCACGCCGCCGGCTTCGCCCAGCGCATCGTTCAGGCTCAGGCGCCCATTGCGCATCAGGATGGCCGACGGACGCAGGACTTCGCCCATCACGAAGATCTTGCGGTCTTCGCGATTGCGCACCATCACCATGTCGCCGTTGAGCAGCGGAATGCGCGTGGGGTCGACACCGACCTCGCCCATCTGCATCAGGTCGATGTTGGTGGTCTTGCTGCCGCGCGTCAGGGTGACGAAGGAGCGGTCGCCCGTCGGCAGGATGCCGCCGGCGCGGTTGATCGCTTCCGGCAAGGTCATCGGAATGTCGGTGAACACCTGCAGCCCGGGGTTCTTCACCTCGCCCTCGACGTAGGCGCGCTTGCTGCGGAACGCCGACACGCGCACGCTCACCTGGGGTTCGCGGAACACCTTCGCCAGGCGCCGGGTCAGCATGTCCTCGAGCTCCTGCACCGTCATGCCCTCGGCCTTGACCGTGCCGGCGTACGGGAAGGCCAGCTGCCCGGAGTCCGACACGATGAAGCCCGGCGCGGGCGACACGCTGGCCGGATCGGCCACGGTGGTGGCAGGAATGGCGCTGGAGATCAGTTCGGGGTGGTCGAACACCGTGATCCCGATCACGTCGCCCGCGCCGATCCGGTACTTGTCGGGCGTGCCGAGCAGAGCGCGCACGTCCTCGCTCACCGTGGTCGGCTGGCGGGACTTCATGCGGGTCACCAGTTCGGCATCGATCTCTCGAAGCGCGCCCTCCGGCGGCGTGACGTCCTCGGTCGCCGGAACGGCCGGCGGAAGCGCCACCCTGGTGGAATCAAAACCCGGTCCCACCGCCGCACAACCCTGGAGAACCAGGGCCGCTGCCGTCAAGCCGATCGCTAAAAATGTAGAAGTTCGTTCCAATCTTGGCCCCTAACCGCGTCCGCAATTAGTACTTTTGGACACAGTTCCGACTGTAACCTACGAATCGGACCGCGCCCAAATGTTTCTTGGGTTACATCGTATGGCTGGTGCGCAATTTGCCCGTATCGGCCACCTGATGGGCCTCGGGCGGGGGCAATGACCCCCAATGCGGGGGAGAGCGAGCCGCCCGCGGGGCCCGCGATCAGTCCGCCTGAGCGGCGCGCTTCCAGGCCTCGGCGGCCTGCGCGAGGTCGTCGCGTTCCTCGGCCAGTCGGGCCAGCGCCGACCAGGCCCGGCGGTGCAGCCCGGCATCCTGCAGCCCCAGCCCGGCCTGGGTGAGGAGCTGCTGCGCCTTGCCCCACAGCTGCCGCTTCATGCAGGCCATGCCAGCCAGGTACTGCAGGTTGGGATCGCGCGGATTGGCCCGCTGCGCCGCCTCGATGCGAGCCAGCCAGTCGCCGTCGACGGTGTCGAGCCCCGCCTCCAGGGCACGGACGAGCCGCACCCGCAGCGCGTCGCCCACGCTCGAGGGTTGGGCGGCCGCCTGCTCCCACACCGGCAGGAGCCAGGTCCGGGCCACGGCCAGGTCGCCGTGCAGCGCCACCATCCGCTGGGCGGCCTGGATCGCCACTTCCGGCGTTTCCCGCTCCGCCGGCTCCAGCGCGGACCAGGCCCGCCGCAGTTGCTCGGTGTCGTGGGCGCTGGCGATCAGGTCCGAGGCCAGCCCGCGCACGATGCTCTGCGCACCGGCCTGGGGGAAGGCCCGGTGCTTGGCCAGCAGCCGGGCGGTTTCGAGCGCTTCCAGCGTGTGGCGCTCCTGACGCGCCGCCTTGAGCCGCAGGCGCAGCGCCAGCGTGCGGCGCTGGGCGCCCTGGGGCAGCTCGGCCAGGCGGGCCAGCGCCCCGGCGGGGTCGCGGTCTTCCAGCGCCCAGCGGGCGGCGCGCAACTGCACGCCTTCACGCGTCTCCGGCGGCAGCGGCGGCGCACCGCGCTCCTCGCCGTCGTTCAGGGCTTGCTGCAGGTGCGCGTCGCGCGCGGCCCGGTCCTGCAGCGACTGCGCCCCTTCCGCCGCCAGCAGGTGGGCCAGGATGCGCACCTGCTGGGCCTGCGGCAGCCGGGCGTCGAGCGCGGCCAGCATGCGCTCCTGGGCCAGCGCCGCCTGCGCGGCCTTGCGGGCCCGGGTGAAGCGGCCGGCCAGCAGCTGGACCATGGCATCGAGCAGGGCGGTGTGCAGCGCACGCTCCTTCTGCAGCAGGCGCCATTGGCGCGCCTGCCGCGGCAGCGAGAACAGCGCCGCCAGCGCCCGCAGGGCCAGGTGCAGCAGCACGAAGAGCACCACCAGCACCAGCAACACGAGGTTGAGCGAGAGGTCCACCCGCGTGGGCGGCCAGAACACGGTGATCGTGCCCTGGTTGTTGCCGGCGAACAGCGCCACCGCGGCCGCGATGCCGAACAGGGCCAGGAGCCACAGGGCCGCGCGCATCAGCGCCCCGCTGCCGCGGTGGCCAGGGCCGCCAGCGTCTCGTCGATGCGCGGTGGCGCCGACGCCTTGACCGCCGCCTGGACCTGCTGCAGCAGCGTCGCCGCCTGCTGCACGCGGCGCGAGGCCGGATCGAAGTACCGGTTCAGCGACGCCGACACCGACGCGAGCTCGGTGCGTGCGTTGTCGACCTGCCGGGACAGCAAGGCGAGGCGCGCATTGAGCAGCTTGAGCTTCAGGTTCTCGCGCAGGAAGAAGGTCTGGTCGGGCGAGAGCAACACGGCCTCGGGCCGGTCGATGCGCGACACGCGCACCAGCGAGCGCAGTTCGTTGCGCGCGCTCAGCAGGATGCGCTCCCACCACGCCGCGTCGGCCGGAATGGCCTCGTTCTGCCAGGCGTCGCCGCCGCCGGCACCGCGCACGGCCAGCGCATTGAGGGGTGGCAGCTCGTCGACGCTGCGCAGCAGGTCGTCGAGCCGGGCCAGGGCCTCCCCGCCGTCGCCGCTCGCGGTGGCGCGGATGCGGTCGGCGTCGCGCTGCATGGCGCGCTGCAGGGGCGCGAGCCGCGGCTGGGCGGCACGCGCGACGCGCTGCTCGCCGGCCTTGAGCGCGGCCAGCAGCGGCTGCACGTTGCCCGTGACCTGGGTCTGCTCCTGCGCCAGGCGCACGGCGGATTCGATGTCGACCACCAGGTTCTCGTCGCGCGAGCGCGAGAGGCTCTGCATCAGTTCCTCGAGCTGGCTGCGTTGCAGGGCGACCTCGGCCACGCGCGATTCCATGAGGGCCAGGCGGCCGGCGGTGTCGCGCACCACGTCCTGCGCCTGGCGTGCGAGCGCCCGGGCCTCGGCGGCCTGCATGGTGGCGTCGGCGCTCTGGCGCGCGAGCTGCTCCTGCATCCCGCCCACCTTCTGCCACAGCACGATGGCCATCACCAGCGCCACCACGGCGATCAGGGCCAGCAGGCCGAGGCCGATGCGCGCCAGCGCCACCGCGCCCGCCTCGGGGGCCGGCACCACCACCGCCGGCAACTGCCCGCGGCCCACGGCGTCGGGTGCGGAGTCGTCAGGCACGGGAGCAGCGGTCATCGAAACGATTCTATCGACGCGACCAGCGCGTCCAGGCTCGCAGGGACCTCGTCCACCGAGCCGAAACCGGCCGCACGCGCGGCCTGCGCGATGCGCGGATGCGTGGCCCAGGCACGGGCGCCGCCCCAGTCGATGCCGGGCAGCGCGGCGAGCAGATGAGCGATCGCCTCGGAACTGCTGAAGAGCCAGACATGCCCCGCACTGCGGGTGCTTGCGGCCGCCAGCACACGGGCGGCCTCGTCCAGCTGCGGCGGCAGGCGCCGGTACACGACGGCGGTGTCCACCGCCACGCCCGCCGCTTCGAGCGTGCCCGCCAGCCAGTCGCGCCCTGCAGGCCGGCCGGCCGCATCGCTGCCGCGCACTCGCAGCACACGGGACCCGGCCTGCAGTTGGCCCTGCACCTGCGCCCACAGCGCTTCGGAGTCGAAGCGGCCCGCCGCGGTGGGCGGCACATCGATGCGCTCCAGCGGCACGCCCGCGGACGCGAGCGCCAGTGCCGTGCCCGGGCCGGTGGCCCAGCAACGTGCCTGGGCGATCAGCTCGACGGCGGTCGGCGCCCGGCCAGGCGGCGCGGCGGCCCGACCCAGCGCGAAGAACCCTTCGACGGCCGCCGCGCTCACGAACATCAGCGCGGCGTAGGGCCGCGCGTCGAGCGGTCCGGCGGACATGCCGGGCAACAGCGGCGCGATCTCGATCAGCGGCAGGGCCACGGCGTCGACGCCGCGGGCATGCAAGGCCCCGACCCAGCGCTTGGCTTCGCGCGCCGGCCGGGTCACGATCACCCGCAGCGGCGCGCCGCTCATGGCCGCGTCACCGGGCGCCTTGCGCCTTCAGCGCAGCCGCGACCTGCGTGCCCAGCGCCTCGGCCTGCGCCAGGTCCTCGACCGGCGCCTCGGCCTGCGCGTGCAGCAGCGGGGCAGCCTGTTCGACCTCGCCCCAGGCGGCGGCCAGGTGCAGGCCGGCGTCGGTGGCGCGGGCGTGTGCGGCCAGGGGCATCGAGCAGCTGCCGCCCATGGCGCGGCTCACCGCGCGCTCGGCCGCGGTCGCCAGCCAGGTCGGCAGATGCGCCAGTGGCGCCAGCGCGGCGGCCAGCTCGGGCCGGCCGCTGCGGATCTCGATGCCCAGCGCGCCCTGCCCGGCTGCGGGCAGCATGGCGGCGGCATCGAAGCACTGGCGGATACGCGCCTCCATGCCCAGGCGCTTGAGGCCCGCGGCGGCCAGCACGATGCCTGCGAACTGGCCGTCGTCGAGCTTGCGCAGACGGGTGTCGAGGTTGCCGCGCAGGGGCTCGATGCGCAGGTCCGGGCGCTGTGCGCGCAGCAGCACCGTGCGGCGCAGGCTGGAGGTGCCGACCACCGCACCCTCGGGCAGCGCGTCGAGCGAGGCGTATTGCGCAGAGACGAAGGCATCGCGCGGGTCTTCGCGCTCCAGCACGCAGGCCAGCGCGAAACCCGGCGGCAAGTCCATCGGCACGTCCTTGAGCGAATGCACCGCGATGTCGGCGCGGCCGTCGTCCAGGGCTGCTTCGAGCTCCTTCACGAACAGGCCCTTGCCGCCCACCTTGCTCAAGGTGCGGTCGAGGATCTGGTCGCCGGTGGTGGTCAGGCCCAGCAACTCGACCGTGTGGCCTCGTTCTTGCAGGAGGCTGCGCACATGCTCGGCCTGCCAGAGGGCCAGGCGGCTTTCGCGCGTGGCGATCACGATGTGGGTCACAGGGCCGTCCGGGTGCTGTTCAGGGGGGTCGGGGATGCTAGCATGTTGCGTTGCAGCAACGCTGCTTGGTTTGGTCTTTTCCCCCACGTTCCTCGAGGAGCCACGTCGAATGCCCACCGCCCGCAAGAACAACAACAAGAGCAGCGCCCCGGCCCAGCCGAAGCGGCAGGCGGAGGACCAGCCGCTGATCGAGGACATCCGCCTGCTGGGCCGCATCCTGGGCGACGTGATCCGCGAGCAGGAGGGCAAGGACAGCTACGAGCTGGTCGAGAAGATCCGCACCCTGTCGGTGGCCTTCCGGCGCGACGCCGACCACTCGGCCGACCGGGCGCTGAAGAACCTGCTCAAGGGCCTGTCGGCCGCCGAGACCGTGCGCGTGATCCGCGCCTTCACCTACTTCAGCCACCTGGCCAACCTGGCCGAGGACCGCCACCTGATCCGCCGCCGCACCGATGCCGAACGGGCCGACGCCGCCATCGAGGGCAGCCTCGACGTGGCGCTGGCGCGCATCCGCAAGGCCGGCGTGGGCCCCGAGCAGGTGGCGGCCTCGCTGGCGCACAGCTACCTGTCGCCGGTGCTGACCGCGCACCCGACGGAGGTGCAGCGCAAGAGCATCCTCGACGCCGAGCGCGGCATCGCCGCCCTGCTCGCGGCGCGCGACGAGATCCGCGCACGGCAGAAGATGTTCGCGGGGCAGAAGGACGCCCTCACGCCGCGCGAGATGGCCGACAACGAGGAGCAGATCCGCACCCGCGTCACGCAGCTGTGGCAGACGCGCCTGCTGCGCTTCACCAAGCTCACCGTGGCCGACGAGATCGAGAACGCGCTTTCCTACTACGAGGCCACCTTCCTGCGCGAGATCCCGCGCGTGTACGCCGACCTGGAGAAGGCCCTCGGCCGCGAGGACATCGCCCCCTTCTTCCGCATGGGCCAGTGGATCGGCGGCGACCGCGACGGCAACCCGAACGTCACCGCCGAAACGCTCGACTACGCCCTGCGGCGCCAGTGCGAGCTGGTGCTGCGGCACTACCTCACCGAAGTGCACTACCTGGGCGGCGAACTGTCGCTCTCGGCCACGCTGGTGGACGTCTCGCCGGAGATGCAGGCGCTGGCCGAAGCCTCGCCCGACCCCAACGAACACCGCCACGACGAGCCCTACCGCCGCGCGCTCACCGGCGTCTATGCGCGGCTGGCGGCCAGCCTGCGCGACCTGACCGGCGGCGTGGCCGCGCGCCATGCCGTCGCGCCGCAGAACCCCTACCCCAACGCCGAGGCCTTCATGGCCGACCTGCGCACCATCGAGGATTCGCTGCGCGAAAAGCACGGCGGCGTGCTCGTGAACCAGCGCCTGCGTCCGCTGATGCGCGCGGTGGAGGTGTTCGGCTTCCACCTCGCCACCGTCGACTTGCGCCAGAGTTCCGACAAGCACGAGGCGGTGGTCGCCGACCTGCTGAAGATCGCGCGCATCGAGCCCGACTACGCCGCCCTGCCCGAGGACGCCAAGCAGACCCTGCTGGTCAAGCTGCTGGACGACGCACGCCCGCTGCGCGTGCCCGACGGCGCCTACCAGCCGCTCACCGTGAGCGAGCTGGCCATCTTCTCGCAGGCCCGCATCGCCCATGCGCGCTACGGCCGCGCCGCCATCCGGCACTACATCATCAGCCACACCGAGACGGTGAGCGACCTGCTGGAAGCGCTGCTGCTGCAGAAGGAGGTCGGCCTGATGCGCGGAACGCTGAACGAAGATGCGTTGTGCGACCTCATCGTGGTCCCCCTCTTCGAGACCATCGAGGACCTGCGTAACGCAGCACCCATCGTCAAGGCCTTCTACGCCCTGCCCGGCGTCGACGCGCTGGTGCGCCGCTCGGGCGCCGAGCAGGACGTGATGCTGGGCTACAGCGACAGCAACAAGGACGGCGGCATCTTCACCAGCAACTGGGAGCTGTACCGCGCCGGCATGGCGCTGGTGAAGCTGTTCGACGAGATGAATGCCGACAAGACGGACAAGATCCGCCTGCGCATGTTCCACGGCCGCGGCGGCACCGTCGGCCGAGGCGGCGGCCCGAGCTACCAGGCCATCCTGGCGCAGCCGCCGGGCACGGTGCGCGGCCAGCTGCGCCTCACGGAGCAGGGCGAGGTCATCGGCTCCAAGTACGCCAACCGAGAGATCGGCCGCCGCAACCTCGAGACGCTGGTCGCCGCCACGCTCGAAGCCACCTTCCTTGCGCCGGCGAAACCGGCGCCGGCCGCCTTCATCGCCACCGCTGAGACGCTCTCGCGCGCCAGCATGGCGGCGTACCGCGCCCTGGTGTACGAGACGCCCGGCTTCGTCGACTACTTCTTCGGCTCCACGCCGATCCGCGAGATCGCCGAGCTCAACATCGGCTCGCGCCCCGCCTCGCGCAACCCCAAGCGCAACATCGAGGACCTGCGCGCCGTGCCCTGGAGCTTCAGCTGGGGCCAGTGCCGTCTCACGCTCAACGGCTGGTACGGCTTCGGCAGCGCCGTCGCGGCCTTCCTCGACGGGGCGGCCGGCGCCACGGAGCGCAAGGAGCGCATCGCCCTGCTGCAGCGCATGTACGCCCAGTGGCCCTTCTTCCGCACCTTGCTGTCGAACATGGACATGGTGCTGGCCAAGAGCGACCTGCAGCTGGCCACCCGCTATGCCGAGCTGGTGGGCGACCGCAAGCTGCGCCAGAAGGTCTTCGGCATGATCGACGCCGAGTGGCACCGCACCTCCGACGCGCTCACGCTCATCACCGGCGCGAAGCAGCGCCTGGAAGGCAACGCCGACATGCAGCGCTCGGTGCGGCACCGCTTCCCCTACATCGACCCACTGCACCACCTGCAGGTCGAGCTGATGCGGCGCTTCCGCGCCGGCGAGGGCGGCGACCGCGTGCAGCGCGGCATCCACTTGTCGATCAACGGGGTGGCGGCCGGGTTGCGAAACACGGGCTGAACACGGCCTGCAAATTCAAGCAAAGAAGGGCTGTGCTGCCCGTCAGGCCGGCGCAGGCAGCCGTCTTTCGATCGCGATCAATCGCCCAGCAACTCGCCGATCGGTTGCAGGTCCTCGACCCGGTCGCACACCGCCTTCACGACCATCATGATGGGGATGCCCAGCAGCAGCCCCCACACGCCCCACAGCCAGCCCCAGAAGATCACGCCCACGAACACGGCCACCGGGTTCATGCGGGAGGTGCGGCTGGTGAGCCAGGGCACGAGCAGGTTGCCCACCAGCGTGTGGATGAGCAGCGAGCTGCCACCCACGAGCAGCGCCATCTCGATGCTGCTGAACTGCAGGAAGGCCACCAGCCCGGCACCCGCCAGCATGATGACCGAGCCCACATAGGGGATGAGGTTGGTCACGCCGGCCAGGATGCCCCACACGGCCGCGTTCTGCAGCCCGATCGCCCAGAAGGTCAGGCCGGTGACCAGGCCGACGACGGCACTCGACAGGATCTGCACCAGCAGGTAGCGCTGGATGTGGCCGGTGATGTCGTCCAGCACGTGCACGGTGATGCGTTTCTTCTGCAGGCTGGGGCCGGCCATCTTCACCAGCTTGCGGCGGAAGGTGTCGCCCGCGCACAGCGCGAAGAAGGTGAGGAAGGCCACCAGCGTGAGCTGACTGGCGGCGCCGAGCACGCCGACGGTGCCGCTCCACACGTAGTCGCGCACGTTGAAGGGCGGGCGCTCGACGATGACCCGTTGAACGCCACGGCGCGGCGCGGGCGCCGGCGCGGCGTTGTCCTGCGTGGCCCGCTCCAGCTGCGCCGCGGCTTCCTGCACGGTGTCGAGCGGCCCGGCCTTGGCCGTCTTGGTACGCACGGCGGCGCGCAGCTTCTGCGCCGCCACGGGCAACGAATCGATGAGCTGGCCGGCGCTGTCCGAGAGCGAGTAGCCGGTCCAGCCCAGCCCGCCACCCAGCCCCAGCAGCAGCACCGTGGCGGCGAGCCAGCGCGGGATGTGCATCCGCACCATCGCGTTCACGACGGGCGAGAGCGCGTACACGAGGATCAGGCTCAGCATCAGGGGCACGAACACGGCCGCCGCCCAGCGCAGCGTGAACACGCAGCCCAGCACGGCCAGCACGACGAGCGAGGCGCTGCGCACATCCACCGGCATGTGCAGCAGCACGCGCGGCGGGTCCGATGACAGGGTGGCGGCAGGCGTCTCGCCGGGAGGCTGCGCGGCCCGTTCGCGCTCGACCTCCTCGATCACCCGTGCCGCTTCGCGCTCCGCCTCGGGCGAGGCGAGCGGCGGCGCGGGACGCTCCACCTCGCTCATGGCACGGCCTTGAGCGCCTCACGCACCGCGGTGAGCATGCGCCGCGAGACGACGATCACTTCCGGCACCCCCGAGAGCCGGACGGCCCAGCCCTCGACGTCCTCGCCGTCGTCGTAGCGGTCGAGCGAGCGGATGGCCGAACGCGCCACCAGCGCGTTGCGGTGTGCGCGCACGAAGCGGTCGGGGTAGCGTTCCTCGAGCTCGCCCAGGGTGCCGTCCATGATCAGCGTGCGGGTGGCGGTGCGCACGGTGATGTACTTGAGCTCGGACTTGAAATAGACGACCTCCGTCAGCGGGATGCGCTCGGCGCGTCCGCGGTCCTGGATCAGCAGGCTCTCGACCGGCGCCTCGGCCTGTTCGGCGCGCCGCTCCTTGAGATGGCGCTCGGCCTTGGCCAGCGCCTGCTGCAGCCGCTCGGCCCGCACGGGCTTGGTGAGGTAGTCGACCGCATCGACTTCGAAGGCGGTGACGGCATGGCTGGCGTGCGCGGTGACGAAGACCAGCGCCAGCGGCTCGGCCCGCGCATGCAGCACGCGGGCCAGTTCCACGCCGTCGATGCCGGGCATGTGGATGTCCAGCAGCACGATGTCGAAGGGCTGGCTGTCCAGCAGGCGCAGCGCCTCGGCGCCGTGCTCCGCCTCACCGGTGACGAGCGCCGCCGGCGCCCGGCAGTCGCCCAGCAAGGTGCGCAGGCGAGAGCGGGCCAGCTGCTCGTCGTCGACCACCAGGGTGCGCAGCGCCGGCGCGGCAGGACGGCGCTCGGGCGCCAGCGTCGGTGTCTCGGGTGCGTTCTTCGTCATGGTTCAGCGGGAATGTCGATGCGCACGCGGTAGTGGTCCTGGTCCACCCCGGCGCGAAAGCTGGCCTGCATGTCGTGCAGCAGGCGCAGCCGGTCGCGCACGTTCGCCAGCGCGATGCCGTGCCCCCGTGGCAGCGGCTGGTCGGCCCACAGCAGGGGCGGCAGGCTGTTGACCACCTCGATCACCACCTTGCTGCCGCGCCGCTCCGTGCGGATGCGCAATTTCGCACCCTGGGGACTGGGCTCCACCCCATGCTTCACGGCGTTCTCCACCAGCGGCTGCAGCAGCAGCTTGGGCAGGCGTGCATCGTTGGCCGCCGGGTCGATGGCCCAGCGCACGCGCAGCCGCTCGCCGAAGCGGATCTGCTCGATGGCCAGGTAGCGCTGCGCCAGGGCGATCTCGTCGCCCAGGGTCACTGGCTCGTCGGGGTCGGCGAGCGCCGAGCGGAAGAGCTCGCTCAGGTCCTCGAGCATGGACTCGGCCTTGGCCGGCTCCTCGCGCACCAGGGCGATGGCGCTGTTGAGCGTGTTGAAGAGGAAGTGCGGGCGGATGCGCTGCTGCAGCTCCTCCAGCCGCGCCGTGGTCGCGGCCGGTGTCTCGCCGCTGGCGCGCAGCACCATGGCCACCATCACGACCGCTGCGAAGGCGGCCCCCGCCAGGCCGCTGGCCAGCCAGGGCGCCGCAGCCATCACCCCGGTCAGGCGCAGCAGCCCGCAGCCATACAGGCCGGCCAGCGCACCGACCGCCGCACCCGCCGCGTACTGCACCCCCAGCGGCCAGCGGGCCATCACCCTCTTGGCGGCGCAGACGCCCACCAGCCACAACAGGGTGCCCGGCAGGGCCCCGCCGGTCACCGTGGCGGCCAGCGTCAGCCAGTCGGCCGGGCCCGTGGCCAGAAAGAGCGTGGCCAGCGCGACCGCACCCTCCACCGCCAGCACGGTGCGCAACACCACGCCGATGCGGCAGACGTCGAAACGCGGCTTGGCACGCATTGGCGATGGGGGGGATGCCGCCTGCGCAGCGGGCGTCGGCCCCAGCGATGCCGGCATCGTGGTGTCGCCGGCGCCCCAGGGCGCAGCGCCAGGTGCCACCGGCTCGGAGGCCGTGGCGCCGGAGGGCCGGGCACTTCTGTCCGAGCCGGGGGGCGTCGATAAAATCGATGGGTTGCGCATCGCTCGCGACACGGTGGAAGGGCAGCGGGCCATTATTGCTGCTGTTGCCGCCCGCCCTGTCCACGGCCCGTCCCACCTGCCCTTTCGTCCCATGACCCAGAACCAACTCGACAAGAAATCCGAAGCCTGGTCGGCCCTTTTCTCCGAACCGATGAGCGAGCTGGTGCAGCGCTACACCTCGAGCGTGTTCTTCGACAAGCGTCTGTGGCAGGCCGACATCGAGGGTTCGCTGGCGCATGCCGGCATGCTCGCGGCGCAGAAGATCATCGGCGCGCAGGACCTCGCCGATATCCAGCGTGGGATGGCGCAGATCCAGGCCGAGATCGAGGCCGGCAGCTTCGAATGGAAGCTGGCCCTGGAAGACGTGCACCTGAACATCGAGGCCCGCATCACGCAGCTCGTGGGTGACGCGGGCAAGCGCCTGCACACCGGCCGCAGCCGCAACGACCAGGTCGCGACCGACGTGCGCCTGTGGCTGCGCGGCGAGATCGACCTGATCGGCGGCCTGCTGACCGACCTGCAGAAGGCGCTGCTGGCCATCGCCGAGGCGAACGTCGAGGTCATCCTGCCCGGCTTCACGCACCTGCAGGTGGCGCAGCCGGTGAGCTTCGGCCACCACATGCTGGCCTACGTGGAAATGTTCGCGCGCGACGCCGAGCGCCTGCAGGACGTGAGGAAGCGCGTCAACCGCCTGCCGCTGGGCGCCGCCGCCCTGGCCGGCACGAGCTACCCGCTGGACCGGGAAATGGTGGCGAAGACGCTGGGCATGGTGAACGACCAAGGCGAAGCCTGCGTGTGCCAGAACAGCCTCGACGCCGTGAGCGACCGCGACTTCGCGATCGAGTTCACCGCGGCGGCCAGCCTGTGCATGGTGCACATCAGCCGCTTCAGCGAGGAGCTGATCCTGTGGATGAGCCAGAACTTCGGCTTCATCCAGATCGCCGACCGCTTCACGACCGGCAGTTCGATCATGCCGCAGAAGAAGAACCCCGACGTGCCCGAACTCGCCCGCGGCAAGACCGGCCGTGTGGTCGGCCACCTGATGGGCCTCATCACGCTGATGAAGGGCCAGCCCCTGGCCTACAACAAGGACAACCAGGAGGACAAGGAGCCGTTGTTCGACACGGTCGACACGCTCAAGGACACGCTGCGCATCTTCGCCGAGATGGTGGGCGGCATCACGGTGAAGAAGGAAGCGATGGAGGCCGCCGCGCTCAAGGGCTATGCCACCGCCACCGACCTGGCCGACTACCTGGTGAAGAAGGGCCTGCCCTTCCGCGACGCGCACGAGACCGTGGCCCACGCGGTGAAGGCCGCCATCTCGCACAGCGTCGACCTGTCGGAACTGCCGCTCACGGTGCTGCAGGGCTTCAACCCGGCGATCGACAAGGACGTGTACGACGTGCTGAGCCTGCGCGGCTCGCTCAACGCCCGCAACACGCTGGGCGGCACGGCGCCGGCGCAGGTCAAGGCACAGATCGCGCGGCATCGGGCGCGGCTGGGCTGAGCGGCGGCATCGATACGGACAGCCGGCGCGAGCAGCCACCAGGGCAATAGCAATCGGCCGCATTCATGTTCTACGCCATTCCCCTGGAGAACCGGCCCACCTGGCGCAATCCGCCATGGATGACGGTGCTGCTGATCCTGGTGAACATGGCCGTCTGGTGGGGCCCGCAGCGCAGCGAGAACAAGGCCGAGGAGCGCGCGGCGACCTTCTATGCGAAGAGCGCCCTGCCGGCCATCGAGTTGCCGGCGTACCTGGACTGGCTCGACCAGACCGGCGCGAAGCACGCCAGGCAGGCGCGGCTCGCCTATGCCCGCAAGCAGTACGCCGACCTCGCCGAGGCCATGAACCAGGCCACGCCATTTCTGGCGAAGCTGCGTGCCGACGAGGTCATCACACCCGCCGACCGCCGCTACGACGCGTGGAAAGCGGCGCGCGCCGAGTACGACGCGATGCTGCCCCAGCCCTTCACCGCACGCTGGGCGCAGGACCACAACCCGGGTGCCGAATGGCGCCCCGTCACCTGGCTGAGCTCCGCCTTCCTGCACGGCAGCACGGGGCACCTGCTGGGCAACATGCTGTTCCTTTTCCTGTTCGGCTGCTCGGTGGAACTCGCGCTCACGGCCGCGTTCGGCCGCGCGACGTATCTCGCCTTCTACCTGCTGGGCGCCGTCGGCGCATCGGCGATGGCGACCTGGGCCTACACGGGCCAGGGCGGCCTGGGGCTGGGCGCTTCGGGCGCGGTGTCGGCGTTGATGGGCATGTACGCGGTGCTCTACCGCATGCGGCGCATCCGCTTCTTCTACCAGTTCCTCGTCTACTTCAACTACGTCACCGCGCCGGCACTGCTGCTGCTGCCGGCCTGGATCGCCAACGAGCTGCTGCAGCACTGGCTGGGCGGGCGCGGGATCGCCTACATGGCGCACCTGGGCGGGCTGCTGACGGGCGCCGCGCTGATGGCCCTGGCCCTCGCCGTGCGCCGCATCGAGGCCCCCGCCACTGCCGCGGCCCCGGCCGAGGCCGACGAAGGCCATGCGGCGCAGGTCGCGCTGGCGCGCAAGCTCACCGGCGAACTGCACTTCGAACGCGCCGCCTCCGCCTGGAAAGCCGCCGCGAAGCTGCGCCCGCGCGACGCCGACACCCTGCGCCAGTGGTTCAACCTCGCGAAGCTGTGGCCGGCGAGCGAGGACTTCCACCGCTGCGCCCGCCTGGTCTTCGCGCTGCCCGGCAAGGACGACGCCACGCTGGCGCTGCAGCACGCCAGCTACCGCACCTACCTCGACGTCGCCAAGCCCGGCGCACGGCTGCAGGCCGACGACATGGTGCGCCTGGCGCGCCGCTTCACCCGCGCACGCGAGTTCACCGACGCCGAGCGCCTGTGCCAGGCGCTGCTACGCACCGCGCCCGAGCATCCGCGCCTGGCCGAGACGCTGTGCCTGTGCGCCACCGGCCTGCTGCAGGCCGGCGAGCCGCAGCGTGCGCGCGCCTGGCTGCCCGAGTTGATGAAGCGGGCGCCGGACGAGCCGGTCACGCGGCTGCTGGCGCAGGCTTGACGGGCTGGCTCAGGCGCCGTGCCCCCGGCCATGACGCGCCACGGCTCGCGCCTGCGGCCGGCCGTGCCATCCTGAAGCGTTCTTGCGACGCCAGGCTCATCCGAAGATCTTCAGCAGCGCCGGCACCGACAGCACGGCCGTGTAGTAGCCCATGAACTGCACGCCGGTGTTGAAGCCCAGGATGCGCGACAGCAACCCGCCGACCAAGCCCATGGTCATGATGACCAGCAGGCCGAGGAACTGCCCTTCCCATACGCTGATGACGAAGATCAGGCCGACGAAGGTGGCGATGATGGCTTCGTGGCTCACCTTGCGCGACACGAAGAGCGCCGCGCGGCGCGCGAAGTTCATCGCGAAGGGGTACGACACCACCGCCGCCAGCAGCACCGCCAGCATGCCGTAGCCGAGGAACTCCCAGTGGTTCATCAGGTTGTGCAGGTTGTGCGTCTGGCCCGTGGCCGCATCCACCGTAAAGCGCGGCGGCGCGTTGAACAGCGGCGCGGCCGGCCCCGCGGCCACCGGGCTGAGCGGCAGGCCGAAGGCGATCAGCGGGATCAGCGCCTCGGCGATGTAGGTCGCCTCGGTCACGCCGTTGCGCGCGGCCAGCACCGTGGTGAGGCGGTGGTAGGCGTGCTTGATGCGCGAGCCGACCAGCTCGCCCAGCACCACGGTCATGGCGACCGGGCTGAACACGAAGGTCGCGCTCGAAATGGTCGCCGTCGCCAGCGTCCACTGCGTCTGCTTGCGGTCCAGCACCTTCAGCGGGTTGGGGAAGTAGCCCGACCAGCCCTTGACGTCCGGCGCGAGCTGGAAGGTGCGCGGCTGGTCGCGCTTCATGCGGCCGCGGTCGGCCGGCGAGATGACCGAGAACAGGTCCGCCACCAGCGGGCCGATCGCGATGCCGAGGAAGTAGCTCACGCTGAGCTTGACGTTGTACTTCGCCGTCAGCGTCTGCAGCGCGATGATGAGCACCACGAAGGGCAGCAGCAGCGCCACCGAGGCCCAGCGCCCGGGCGAGAAGTACGCGATGAGCACCGCAGCGGCCAGGAAGATCCACGGCGCCGCCTTGGTGATGGTCGGCCCGAAGGGCGCGAGCATCACCGCGAACAGCACGGCCAGCGGCACGGCGACGAAGGCCGCGACGATGGCGCCCGAGATCATCTTGCGCAGCGCGATGTGCGGCACGCCCAGCTTGCGCAGCGCGTTGGCGTCCTGCAGCAGCGGCGTGGCCAGCGTGTCGCCGGGAATGCCCAGCAGCGCGGTGGGCACCGCATGGGTCATGTGCTTGGCCACGGCGCCGGCCAGGAAGAAGGTGAACACGCCCGCGGCGGGTACGCCCAGCAGCACGACGAGCAGCGTGAGCGGCGCAAGCGTGGTGGTCTCGTCGGTGCCCGACACGAGGCCGATGGCAGCGAAGACGATGGCGCCGACCAGGCCCATGGCCCCGGCGACCCAGATCTGGTGGAGGAGTTCGGCGCTCATGGGGCGGCTTTCCTGTTCGTGGCGTGGGCGGGGTCGTGCTGCGCGAAAAGTTCGTAGATCTCCAGCTCCTTCATCTCGCGCGCCACCACCGGCGGCAGGTCGTCCATCGACCCCAGGCCGCCGTGTTCCTCGGCCAGCTGGGCGACGACTTCCTCGCGCCATGCCGGGTCGGAGGCGGCACCTTCGACCACGTCGCGCTTGGGCTGGAAGATGAAGGCGCAGATCACGCCGGAGAGCACGCAGCCGGCCAGGCCGGCGAGCATGGCGTAGGCACGCGCCAGCTCCGGGCTGCTCACGTGTGCGACGAGGATGCGGCTGGCGATCAGGAAGCCGGTCAGGCTGATGCCGATGCCGATCACGATGGCCCAGGCCAGGTGCCGCGTGTCGGCGGTGTCGCCCCAGACCTCGACGAGTTGCCGAGGCGGCGATGCAGAGTCACTTCTCATGGTGCTGTCTCCTGTGGTTGGAAGGGCCCGCCCTCGTCGGGTCCCGGGGAATGCGGCCGGCACGCTGTGCGCAGCGTGCCGTCCACGCGCTCACTGGCGGCGCAGCGCCTCCAGCAGCGCGACGGCGCGGTCGGTGCGCACGTCGTGCTCGGCGGCCATCTGCCTCGCGACGGCGTCGATCTCCTCGCCCGTGGCCCCGGCCACCAGCGCGATGTTGCGGGCATGCAGGGCCATGTGGCCGCGCTGGATGCCTTCGGTGGCCAGCGCGCGCAGCGCGCCCAGGTTCTGCGCCAGGCCCACGGCCACGGCCACTTCGCCCAGTTCCTGCGCGGTCTTGACGCCCATGATCTTGAGCGACAGCTGCGCCAGCGGGTGCGTCTTGGTCGCGCCGCCGACCAGGCCCACGGGCATCGGCATCTCGATCGTGCCGACCAGCGCGCCGGCGGTGTCCTTCTCCCAGCTGGTGAGCGAGGTGTAGCGGCCGCTGCGGCAGGCCCAGGCGTGCGCGCCGGCCTCGACCGCGCGCCAGTCGTTGCCGGTGGCCACGATCACCGGGTCGATGCCGTTCATGATGCCCTTGTTGTGCGTGGCCGCACGGTAGGGGTCGATGGCCGCGAAGGTGTAGGCGTCGAGCACGCCCTCGACGATCTCCTCGCCGCTGCGCTCCTTGGTCTTCAGCGTCTCGGGCGTCAGGCGCACGCGGGCACGCGCCAGGCGCAGGTCGGCCAGGTTCGACAGGATGCGCAGGCGCACCTGGCCGCCGGTGAGCTTCTCCACCAGCGGCGAGACCGACTCGGCCATGGTGTTGACGGTGTTGGCGCCCATGGCGTCGCGCACGTCCACGATGAGGTGCATCACCACCATCGCGCCGCGCGGCGTGTCGGGGAAGACGTGGATCTCGATGTCGCGGCAGCCGCCGCCCAGGCCAATGAGCACCTTGTCGCGGCTGTTGGCCACCGACAGGATTTCCTCGCGGTGCTTGAGCAGCGCGATGCGCGCGCCGTAGGGGTCGGTCACGCCGAGCACCTGCACCTGGGCCCGCATGATGGGGCCGGTGCTCGAGGTCTCGAAGCCGCCGCCCTCGCGGGCCAGCTTGGCCATGAAGGACGCGGCGGCCACGATGGAGGGCTCTTCGACCGCCATGGGCACGAGCACGTCGCGGCCGTTGACCTGGAAGTTGCCGGCCACGCCGAAGGGCAGCTCGAAGGTGCCCACCACGTTCTCGATCATGCCGTCGGCGCGTGCCACGGGCAGGGCGCCGGGCTGCGCAAGCAGCGCCTTCTCTTCGGCGGTGAGCGCCACGGCGTCGGCGATGTGGTCCAGGCGCTGGGCGGGCGTGAGGGCACGGAAGTTGGGCAGGCGCGAATCGGCCATGGCAGTCACTCTCTCTCGGGCAATCGGGTTGGAACGGCCGCGACTGTAGGCGCTCTGTACCAGTGCTCATAGGTACAGTTGCCAAGGACAGTTCCGACCCATGGACGCGAAGAGGGGCTGCCGTGTCATAGTGAAACCCATGACAGCTGCGCCACGCCCCGCCTCTGCGACCCGCCCGGTGTCGCGCACCGTCCAGCTGGCGGACACCATCGAGCGGCAGATCGCCGACGGCGCGTACCGCGCAGGCGACAAGCTGCCTTCGCTGCGGGAGCTGGCCGAGCTGCACCGCTATGCGAAGAACACGGTGGTCGCGGCCTTCGAGCTGCTGGTGGCGCGCGGGCTGGTCGAGCCGCGCCGCGGGTCCGGCTACTACGTGCTGGAACGCGCGGCACCCCCCGCGCCGGCCGAGGACGAGCGCGGCAGCCTGGGCCGGGCAATGGACATCGTGTGGCTCATGCGCGAGCAGCTCAAGACACGTCCCGACGCGCTGGCCGTGGGCGATGGCTACCCCCCGGTCGAATGGCTGGCCGACGTGCGGCTGGACAAGTTCCACCACAAGGTGGTGCGCACCGGCCTGGGCGCCCTCTTCCGCTACGGCAGCCGCTACGGCTATGCGCCGCTGCGCGAGCACATCGTGCGCAAGCTCGCCGACATCGGCGTGGGCGCGGAGCCCGCGCAGGTGGTGCTGACCCAGGGCGCGAACGAGGCGATGGACCTGGTCATCCGCTACTTCGTGCCCCCCGGCGGGAAGGTGCTGGTGGACGACCCCGGCTACTACCCGCTGTTCGGCAAACTGAAGGTGGCCAGCGCCGAGGTGTTCGGCGTGCCGCGCGGGCCCGACGGGCCCGACCTGGAGGCGCTGGAGCAGTTGCTGATCGTGCACCGGCCGCGCCTGTTCTTCACGCAGTCGGTGGCGCACAACCCGACCGGCTCCGACCTGTCGGCTGCCAAGGCCTTCAAGGTGCTGCAGCTGGCGCAGAAGTACAACCTGCTGATCGTCGAGGACGACCCGCTGGCCGACTTCAAGCCGATGGCGTCCACGCGCCTGGCGTCGCTGGACCAGCTGGAGCGCACGATCTACATCGGCAGCTTCTCCAAGTCCTTCTCGGCCGCACTGCGCGTGGGCTTCATCGCCTGCGGCGCCGACCTCGCGAGCGACCTGGCCGACCTGAAGGCGCTGCTGCACGTGAGCAGCTCCGAGTACTGCGAGCGCACGGTCGACGTGATGCTCGCCGAGGGCCACTACCAGCGCCACCTCACGCGGCTGCGCGCCCGGCTGGAGGAGGCGACGGCCGGCGCCACGCGGCTCTTCGATTCGGTGGGCGCCGAGATCTATGCGCGCAATGCGCAGTCGCTCTACCTGTGGGCCGCGCTGCCCGGCGTGGACGACTCGATGGCCTTGGCGCAGGAACTGCTGGCGCAGAACATCGTGCTGGCGCCGGGCCGCATCTTCACCGTCGATTCGACGCCCTCGCGCTGGGCCCGCTTCAACGTCGGCGCGGTGGCGGCGCCCCGTTTCGCACGTGCGCTGCGCCAGGCGCTGCGGCGCGCCTGAGGCGCCTCAGGCCTGCGCAGGCGCGGCCGGGCCGGCGGGCGGCGTGTCGGCGACGACGTCGCGCAGCAGCCAGCGCACCTCGCGCGTCTGCTCGCTGTCGGGGAACTTGCGCTCGAGCTGCTGCAGGATCGGCAGCGCCATCTTCGGCCGGCCCAGGCCTTGCGCCAGCGCACGTGCGGCGAGCTCGTAGACCTGCGGCACCAGCGCATCGCCCTTGAAGCGGCGGTCGAAGCCGTTGACCAGGCGCAGCGCCTCCTTGGCGTCGCCGCCCTGCCAGGCGTGGCGTGCCAGCGCGAAGGTGCTGGCACTGCCCTCGGGCACGAAGGCCCCGTCCTTGCCGCGGCAGGCCTGGTAGACGCGCAGTGCCTCGGAGGTCTGGCCCTGCGGCACCAGTTGCTCGATGAAGCGCCGGCCGTGCTCGAGCAGCGTGGGCGTCTTGTCGGACAGCAGCAGCACGCGGTGGTAGCGGCGCTGCGCGGGCAGCGAATGGGGGTCGGTGCGCTGTGCCTCGTAGGCGGCGGCCAGCGCGGCCGTGATGTCGCCGGCGGCCACCAGGCGCGAGACTTCCTTGTCGGCCTCGCGCTCCATCTGCTGCTCGGGCGTGAGCTGCGGGCGCCCGGCGTCGGCGTCGCCTCCAGGCAGCAGGTTCACGCCGAATTCCCGGTGGTGCTGGTAGATCACGTAGCCCAGCAGGCTGAACATCACCAAGCTGAAATACACGACCACGAAGGTCAGCAAGGGCAGCGCGACCGTGCTGCCGATCTTGGTGAGGACGAACACCGCCCCCACGCCCATGCCGCCGTTGAGCAGGTACAGGAAGAAAAAGAGCAGCAGGTAGGGCCAGCCGACCACCGCCATCGTGTCCCACAGCCGCGCCGGATTCAGCGCCGCGAAGCCGCTGCCCGACAGCAGCAGGACGATCATGGTGGCCGGCATCACCAGCGACACCACCCCGGTCGCCACCAGGCCCAGCGCCTCGCCGAACATGCGCTGCACCAGCGCGGCCGCGAAGCCCTGCACCAGCAGCACGAAGAACAGCTTCCACGGCAGGGCGGTGACGTCCTCCTCCATGCGGTGCGGGTAGTCGGCGGAGCGGAACATGCCCTGCGCGCCCAGCGCCATCACCTTGAAGCCGTGGCGGCTGATGGCCAGCAGCAGGCCGACGACAACGACCACGCCCGCGAGCGGCAGGCTGATGACGCGCCCGAGGGGAAACACCAGCAGGCTGCTGGCTGCCAGCAGCACCGCGTAGAACAGCGGCCGCATCTGCAGCGGGTAGCCGAAGAAGGTATTCAGCCGGTGCCAGAAGGGCGGCGGCGCCGGCAGGCCGTCATCGTCGTCGTCGCGGCTCATGGTGGACATGCGCTCTCCCGGGCGATGCGCCCTCTGCTCCAAACCACGCTGGCTGGCAGCGTGCCGGCCAGTTCTCAAATGTGTTGCACGACGAGTATAGGTTTCACATTGTTTCCTGTACCGTGAGATCGATGTCTGGGCTCCCAAAGAAAAACGGGCCCTGAGGCCCGTTCCTGCTTGTCCCGACGCTATTGAAAATATAGCGCCGAGTCTGTGGCGCGTTTACATCGTCGGCTTGTAGAAGATGTAGTCGGCCTGGTACTGCACGACCTGCTTCTGGCCCATGTTGCCGCCGGCACAGGCCGCGGCCGGTGCCACGCCGCCCTGGGTGGCCACGCGCTGGATGTAGCTCACGCCCTGCATGGCGCCGCCGCCCATGGCCGGATTGGCCTTCACCAGCTGGTGCGGGATGTTGCCCGTGCCGTTGGGTGCCACGGCGACCTGCGTGGCGGTCACCTTGGAGCCGTCCATGCTCTCCCAGGTGGCGGGCGGGCCGTAGTACTTGCCCACCTGCTTGCCGGCGCGGTCCATCAGCTTCGCATCGGGACCGACGAAGAACCACTCGTACTGCCCGGGCATGTTCGCCTTGACGCGGCACTCGTAGGTGATCGAGCCGGCGCCCACGGTTTCCATGGCGACGCGATGGCCGGCCGGCACCTTCACGGCATCCGGCAGTGCGGCCTGCGAGAAAGGCGCCATCGGCGACTTGGACATGCCGCCACAGGCGGTGAGCGCCGCGGCGGCGGCGACCAGGGCGAGGGTGGAGCGGAGGTGCATGGCTGGTTCCTTTTTCTGAGATCGGAGGTTGGGTTGGGGTCGCGGGCGGGCGCGAAACGCCTGCCTGCCCCTTCCGGTACGCGAGGCTGCCCGGTTTGGATTCAGCTTCCCGTCAGTTTTTGTGGCGTGGCTGCGTCGGCGAATCCGCCGAGGCCGTACGGCCGTATGAACGGGATGCGCCGTTTCCCTCCAGAATCCGCCGATGCCCTTGTCGTCACCGGATGCCGAACTCACCGCCCTGCTCGATCGCGTGGGGCAGCGCGACACCCATGCCCTGCAGCAGCTGTACGAACGCACCTCCTCGCGCCTGTTCGGCCTGGCGATGCGCATCGTGCGCCAGCGGGAGGTGGCCGAGGACGTGCTGCAGGAAGCCTTCTTGACCATCTGGCGCTCGGCGCCCGACTACCGCGCCTCGCTGAGCCCGCCGCTGGCGTGGCTGGGCCTGATCGTGCGCAGCCGCAGCCTCGACCAGTTGCGGCGCCAGACGGCCGACCGCGCCGCCCTCACCCAGGAGTTCGACGAGGTGCTGGCCGACACCCTGCCCGCGGACACGCCCGGCCCGATGGACCTGGCCGACGCCAGCGAGCAGGCGTGGGCGCTGCACCAGTGCCTGGAACAGCTGGAGCGCAAGCAGCGCGAGGTGCTGAGCCTGGCCTACCTGCGCGAACTGAGCCACGGCGAACTGGCCGAGCAGCTGAAGCTGCCGCTGGGCACCGTCAAGACCTGGATCCGCCGCGGGCTGGACAAGCTGCGCGGCTGCATGGAACGCCTCGCATGAAGGCCCCGCAATGAACCTTGCCGCCCATCCCCGCCTGCTGGCCCTGCTCTCGGCCGCCCATGCGCTGGGCACGCTGCGTGGCGGCGCCCGGCGCCGCTTCGAGGCCCTGGCCCGCGAGCAGGCCGCCGTGCGCGCCTCCGCCCTGCTGTGGCAGGACCGGCTGGCCAGCCTGACCGAGCTCGAGGCCCCGGTCGCCCCCGACCCGGCGGTCTGGACGCGCATCCGCAACCTGGTCGATGCCGAGCAGCAGCGCGAGGCCCTGGCCCGCCAGCGCAGCGCGCCGGCGGCGCCCGCGGCCCGCCCCGGCGGCTGGTGGGGCAGCCTGGCGCTCTGGCGCGGCGCCGCCGTCGCCGGCGCGCTCGCCACGGTGCTGGCCGTGGTGGTGGGCGCCGGCCTGCGCGAGCAGTTGCGCAACGCGCCGCAGGTGCAGTACGTCGCCGTGCTGTCCGACGACCGCTCGGCCGCCTCGATGCTCGTCACCTTCGACCCCAAGAACCGCCAGCTCACGCTGCAGCGCGTGGGTGCCTACCGCGAGGCGGCCGACCGCTCGCTGCAGCTGTGGGCGCTGCCGCCGGGCGGGGCGCCGCGCTCGCTGGGCGTGCTCGGGCCGCAGCAGGCGCTGCATCTGGCCGCCACCCCCTCGGAGCTGCAGGCAGTGCCTGCGCTGGCGATCAGCCTGGAGCCCAAGGGCGGCGTGCCGTCCGAACGCGGCCCGACCGGGCCGGTGCTGTTCCACGGCCCGTTGATCGAGAAGACGCTCTGAGACGCCTGCCGGCCCTGTTGTTTTTGTGCCGCATCGCGCGACCGTCCGTCGGTTGCCGGGGCGCACGGCCCTGCGCGGCGTAGGACAAGGCGCCGCCGGCGCGCCTCGGCAGTTAACATTTTTTCTCACTGCCGGGGCCGCGGCGGTCAACCGACAGGCGGCTCCAACGGTTTCATGGCCTTGCCCCCACTGTCGAGCTGAGCGCGTGCCCTCCTCCCGCCTTTCCTCCTTCGCCCCGTCCGCCACCCTGACCCGCCGCTGGGCCGCCCTTGCGGCCGCCGCGATTCTGGGCGCCGCCGTGCAGGCCGAACCGGTCGTCATGCCGGCCGCCGAGCCGGCGCCGACGGCAGCGATGGCGGCCTACCAGGCCGCCCAGGCGCGCTGGAAGAGCTCGCTCGACGCCTTTGCCGCCGCCGACAAGGCGCAACTGCCGGCCGCCGGCGGCGTGCTCTTCGTCGGCAGCTCCACCATCCGCATGTGGAGCAGCCTGGCCAAGGATTTCCGCGAGCAGCCGGTGGTCATCAACCGCGGCTTCGGCGGCTCCACCATGGCCGAGTGCAACCTTTTCGTGCGCGACCTGGTCACGCGCTACAAGCCGCGCCACGTGCTGGTCTACGCCGGCGACAACGACCTGGCCGCGGGCCGCAGCCCGATCGACGTGATGCACGACTTCGCCCAGTTCGCCCGCACGGTGCGCGAGGAACTGCCCGACACGCGCATCAGCTACATCTCGATCAAGCCCAGCCCCTCGCGCGAGGGGCTGCTGCCCAAGATCCGCGAGACCAACGACATCGTCGCCGCCTACCTGCGCACCCAGGCCAACACCGACTACATCGACATCTTCACGCCCATGATGGGTGGCGACGGCCGGCCGCGCGCCGAGCTGTTCCTGCCCGACCGCCTGCACATGAACGAGACCGGCTACAAGCTGTGGCACGGGGTGATCGCCGCGCACGTGCCGGCCACCGCCGCGGCCACGCCCACCATGGCGGCCGTGCGCAGCCCCGGCGCGGAAGGCCCGATGGCCGCGGCGCTGCCGTCCGTGCCGGTGATGGCCGGCGCCTCGCCGCGCCCCTGAGCGGCGCGCTCAGGCGCTGCGCGCCGGCACCTCGGGCAGGTCGACCGTTTCTTCCGGCGGCGCCGCGTCGGCGCCCTGGGTGAAGCGGGCCACCGCATACATCGCAGCCAGCACCGTCACCAGCAGCGCGCTGTCCTCGGTCCAGGAGCGCATCGTCTGGCTGTCGCCGAAGAAGGCCAGCACCGTCAGCACCGCCACCAGGTGGACGCAGAAGGCCGGCAACGAGGCGCGGCCCATCACCTCCAGCCAGCGCACGCGGGGCAGCCACCGCAGCCAGGTCGGTCCGAAGCGGATGGCCACGACGCCCAGCGCCGCCAGGTCGAGCAGGCGCAGCGGGCCCAGCAGCCACTTGTCCACCAGCAGGTTGAGTTCCACGTCGGCCCCGAAGGGCGCCTGCCCGTGCTCGCCGAAGTGGCGCCAGACCAGGCCCCCCAGCGCCACCGCCACCGCCAGCGCGGTCACCGGCCAGGCGAAGCGCAAGGGCCGCGCGCCCGGTGCGCTGCGCCCCGCGCCCAGCCACAGGCCGGTGAACCACAGGAACTGCCACGCGCAGGTGTTGAACGCGCCCATCTCCTGGTAGGGCACCGGCATGCCGGTGAGCGCGAAGGTCCAGCCGTAAAGCCATTCGGTGAAGCCGAACTGCGCCAGCAGCCACAGCGCGAAGCTCAGCACGAGGATGCCCGCCCAGCCCCGCCGCATGCCCCAGGCCAGCACCCAGGGGCTCAGCAGCATGAAGAAGATGTACATCGGCAGGATGTCGAGCAGCGCCGGCTCGTAGATCAGCAGCAGTCCGTAGAAGAAACCTTCGAACGGCTGCGCGAGGTAGAAGGACACCAGGTTCTTCACCGCCGGCTGGTCGACCCGCACGCCCACCGCCGTGATCGCCGTCAGCAGGAACAGCAGCAGCGCCGCATGGCACAGGTAGATCTTGAGGGCGCGGCGGAAGAAGGCGCGGCGCATCGCGTCGACGCCGTCGCGCCGCGCATAGCGGCTGTAGACCAGCCCGGCCATGAACGCCGACAGCAGCACGAAGCCCTCCGCCGCCGACACCCAGCCGAAGGGCTGCCCCAGCGGATCGGTGAAGCGGGTCGGCAGGTGGGTGACGGTCATCAGCACGAGCATCAGCCCGCGCAGCGCGTCGATTTCCCAGTGGCGTTTCATGGCGTCCGAGGCTTGGCACATCGGCCATGATGGGGGACCTGCTCACGCGGGTGAGCAGCCTGCATGCCGCAGGGCGCGATTCTAGGCGGGCGCCGGGTGCCTGAACGTCGTCAATAGGCCCAGGGCCGGGTGGCCCGGTCCCTTCGTCGGAACGCCTCGATCTCCGCCTGCCGCCCCAGGGTCAGGGCAATTTCGTCCACGCCCTGCATCAGCATGCCGCGCAGGGTGCCGGGCGCCGTGAACCCGAAACGCAGGCCGCCGCCGGTGCTCACGGCGAGCGCACCGAGGTCCACCGTCACCGCCGCATGGCCCCCCGCGGCCTCCACCTCCTGCGCGATGCGCCGGATGTGCTCGATGGGCAGCTCGACCGGCACCATGCCGTTGCGCCAGCAGTTGTTGTAGAAGATGCCGCCGAACGACGGCGCCAGGATCGCCCGGAAGCCGAACTCCCGCAGCGCCTTGGGCGCCCGTTCCCGCGAGGAACCGCAGCCGAAATTGCGGTCGGCCAGCAGGATCTGCGCCCGGTCGTAGGGCGGCCGGTTGAGGATGAAGTCCGGATTCGGCTGGCCGTCCTGCCCGAAGCGCCACCCGTGGAAGAGGTGCGCGCCGTAGCCCTTCGCATCGGTGCCGCCCAGGAAGAGCGTAGGGATGATCTGGTCGGTGTCGACGTTGATGCGCAGCAGCGGCGCTGCCACGCCGGTGACCTGTTGCAGCGCTTCCATCAGACGGGCTTCCTCGGATCGGCGATGCAGCCGGCGACGGCGCTGGCGGCCACGGTGGCCGGACTGGCGATGTGGGTGCGCGTGCGCGGCCCCTGCCGGCCCTCGAAGTTGCGGTTGGTGGTGCTCAGCACGCGCAGGTCGGCGAAGCGGTCGTCGCCGATGTGGCCGCAGAAGCCGCAGGCCGACTCCAGCCATTCGAAGCCGGCCTCGCGAAACACGCGGTCCAGGCCCTCGGCCTCCGCGTCCCGCTTGACCTGCGTCGAGCCCGGCACGCACAGGGCCTGCAGCCCCGGGCGGACCTTGCGCCCGCGCAGGAGGGCAGCGGCCTCGCGCAGGTCGGACAGCCGCGCGTTGGTGCACGAGCCGATGTAGGCGGCATCGATGGGCAGGCCCTCCAGCCGCATGCCGGGCTGCAGCTGCATGTACGCCAGGGCCTTGTCGGCCAGTTGGCGCAGCTCGGCGTCCGCTGCGGCCGAAGGCTGCGGCACGGGCTGGTCGATGCCCACCGTCTGCTGGGGACTCGTTCCCCAGCTGATCTGCGGCACCAGCGCACCGCAGTCGATGTGCACCTCCCGGTCGAAGGCCGCGCCCTCGTCGCTGCGCAGCGTGCGCCAGTGCGCCACGGCGGCGTCCCACTGCGGCCCGCGCGGCGCGAACTCGCGGCCCGCGAGGTACGCCAGCGTGAGGTCGTCGGCCGGCACGAACCCGTATTTGCAGGAGAACTCGATGGACATGTTGCACACCGTGAGCCGCCCCTCGACCGGCAGCGACCGGATGGCCGAGCCGGTGTACTCCGCCGCATAGCCGATGCCGCCCTGCGCGCCCACGCGGGCGATCAGCGCCATGACCAGGTCCTTCGCGTACACGCCCGGCGGCAGGGCGCCGTCGAAGTCGACGCGCATCGTGCGCGGCCGGGCCTGCGCCAGCGTCTGCGTGGCCAGCACGTGCTCGGCCTCCGAGGCGCCGATGCCGAAGGCGATGGCACCGACGCCGCCGACCGTGCTGGTATGGCTGTCGCAGCACACCAGCGTGGCACCCGGAAAGGCGATGCCCAGCTCGGGGGCCACGACGTGGGCAATGCCCTGCCGCGGATCGTCGTGATCGATGAAGTGGAAGCCCCATGCGCGCGAGGCACGCCGCGTGGTCTCGATCATGATCGGCCCGCTGGCCGAGGGCGATTCGTTGGGGCCGCGGCCCGGCCGGGTCGAGATCAGGTGCTCGATGACGGTGTAGACCTGCCGCGGGTTCATCGGCGTTCGTCCGCCCTCCGCCAGGGCGCGCACCGCCTGGCTGCCGGACAGCTCGTGCAGCACGAGGCGGTCGATCTGCAGCAGGTCGGCGTCCTCGCCCAGCCGGCAGACGACATGCTCGTCCCACATCTTGTCGAAGGCGGTGCGGGGCACCTGCAGGGTCGGCGTGTTCATGCGTAGCGGCGCTCCAGCGCCGCGTAGCCTTCGGCCCCGAGCATCGCCTGCCGCTCGGCAAAACTCATGAGCTGCGCCTCGGCGCCCGCCACCGAACCGTGCGTGTGCAGATGCTGCAGCACGCTGCGCATCGCCAGCGCCGAGGCCTGGAGCGCCGCGTTGGCGTAGCAGATCGCCGCGAAGCCGGCCCGCGCGAGCTCGTCCCGCGCCAGCAGGGGCGTGCGCCCGCCGACCACCATGTTGCACAGGTGCAGGCCCGGCACCTCGCGCGGGATGGCCAGGAGTTCTTCCCGGTTCAACGGCGCCTCGATGAACAGCATGTCGGCACCCGCGGCGCGATAGGCCCGCGCGCGCCGCAGGGCGGCGTCCAGGCCCTCGACCGCCCGGGCATCGGTGCGCGCGAGGATGACCAGGTCGGCATCCGTGCGTGCGTCGACCGCGGCATGGATCTTGGCCACCATGTCGTCCACAGGCACCACCGACTTGCCGTCGAAATGCCCGCAGCGCTTGGGGAAGGTCTGGTCCTCCAGCATGATGGCGTTGGCCCCGGCGCGCTCCAGCGTGCGCACGGTGCGGCGCACGTTGAGGGCATTGCCGAAGCCGGTGTCCGCGTCGACCACGATGGGGATGCCCACCGCATCGCGGATCGCATCCACATGCAGCGCCAGCTCCGTGACCGAACTCAGGCCGATGTCGGGCACGCCCAGGAAGGTGTTGGCCACCGCGGCGCCGCTCACCATCAGCAGCGGATGGCCCGCCGCCTCGATCAGGCGTGCCGTCAGCGCATTGGCCGCGCCGGGCATCATGAGGCCCGCGCCAGGGACCAGCTGGCGGCGCAGGCGGCGGTTCAGGGAGTCGTCCACGCCCGTCTCCTCATTCCAGGCGGATGCCGGCCTTGCCGACCAGCGCCTGCCAGCGCGCGATGTCGGCGCGCAGCGTCTGCGTCAGCAGCTCCGGCGAGCCGCCCACCACCGCGGAGCCGTCCGTTTCGAAGCGGGCCGACACCTCGGGACCGGCCAGCACCTCGTTCAGCGCCTTGTTCAGGCGCGCCGTGACCTCGGCCGGCATTCCCTTGGGCCCGGCCATCGCCTTCCAGTCGAACACCGCATAGGCGTAGCCCTGCTCGTCGAAGGTGGGCACGGCGGGAAGCGCGCCCAGCCGCTTCGCGCCCGACAGGCCCAGGGCCCGGACCTTGCCCGACTTGACGTAGGCACCGGCAAAGGTGGTGGTCGTCAGGACCAGCTGCACATTGCCGCCGAGCAGGTCGGTCATGGCGGCCGACGACCCCTTGTAGGGCACGTGCAGGAACTTCGCGCCCATCGCGTAGCCCAGCTCCTCCATGCCCAGGTGGGCGATCGAGCCTGCGCCCGCGGAGCCGTGGCTGATGGTGCCCGGTGCCTTCTGCGCCGCCGCGGCCAGTTCGCGCGCGTTGCGCCACGGCGCGGCGGGGTGGACCAGCAGGATCAGCGGATCCCGGGTCGCCAGGATGAGCGGCTGCATGTCGGCGACCGGGTCGAAGCCGGGCTTGCCGACGGCGGCCTGGATGCCGTAGGTGCTCGACAGGCTCAGCAGCGTGTAGCCGTCCGGTGCGGACCGCATCACGTACGCCCCACCGATGTTGCCGCTGGCGCCCGCCCGGTTGTCCACCACCACGGTGCCGTCGAGCCGTTCGGCGAGGCCCTTGGCCAGGAGCCGCGCCGTCGTGTCCCCGCCGCCGCCGGCCGCGAAGGGCACGACCAGCGAGATCGGGCGGGCCGGATAGCGGGGCTGGGCGACGAGCGCCGGCGCCAGCGCCGACAGCGCGCTGCCGGCCAGGCCCTGGATGAGTTGTCTGCGAAGCATCTGCGTCACCTCTGCGTTTGTGTCTCCGAGGCCGAGTATCTGGATCCGCCGGCCGCCAGCAATGGGACCACTGGTACCATTTCTAGAACCAGCCCAACGACGTCCTGCATGCCCACGAACCCCAGGCGCAGCCCCGTTGCGAAGTACCACCGTGTCGAAGTCGCGCTGGCCGAGCGCATCCGCGGCGGCGCGTACGTCGACGGCACGCTGCCGGCCGAACGCGAACTGGCGCAGGAGTTCGGCGTCGCGCGCGTGACCGTGCGGCACGCGCTGCAGCGGCTGGAAGACCAGGGCCTGGTGACGCGGCACGAGCGGCGCGGGACGGTCGCCACCACCGGCGGACCTGCCGCATCGAAGCGCCTGCTGCGCGAGCACGTCGACCAGTTCCTCGACCGGGGACGGCCCGACCAGCGCAAGGTGCTGCGCTTCGGCCGGGTCGCCGCCAGCGTCCCGGTGGCCCGCGCGCTGGGCATCGCGCCCGGTGACCCAGTGCTGCGGGTCGTGCGGCTGCGCAGCCGCGCCGGCGCCGCGCTGACCTACACCGAGAGCTTCATCCTGGAGCGGCTGGCGCACCTGCTGGACCGCTCGCGCCTTTCGAAGCGCCCGCTCATCGCCGCCCTAGAGGCAGGCGGCGTGAAGATCGGCGGCGCGCAGCAGTCGGTGCGTGCGGAACGCTGCCCGGCCCCCATCGCCTCGGCGCTCGGCATCCACGAGCACGCGCCGGTGCTGCACCTGGAGCGGATCGTCTTCGACGAAGCGGGCACGGCCGTGCAGTGGCTGCTGGGCTGGTACCGGGCCGACTGCTTCGAGATACGGATGGAGATGTCGCGGGCGGACGATCGGACGCGCGTCTGGGTCAACACGCGTTGAACCGGGAGCGCCCGGACCGACTTCGGCTACGCTCCCGCCCCTGCACAGGAGGCCCAGAAGAAGTGACTCGATCGATCCCGAAACGACTGTTCGTCCTCGCCGCGCTCGCGCTCGGCGCGGCATCGGCCCAGGCGCTGACCATCGCCAACCTCACGCCCCAGGGCGAGGTCTCGCGCGTGCGGCAGGTGGTGGCCACCTTCGACCAGGCTGCCGTCAACTTCGGCGACCCCAAGGCGCCCGCGCCGCTTTCCGTGAGCTGCAGCGATGCGCAGGCCGGCAAGGGGACCGGCCGCTGGACGGGCGAGAAGCGCTGGGTCTTCGACTTCGAGAACGACCTGCCCCCGGGCGTGCGCTGCACGGTGACGCGGGTGCCGGGCTTCAAGTCGGCCACGGGCGCCGAACTCACCGGCGCGGAGCGCTACCAGTTCAACAGCGGCGGCCCGTTCGTGCGCTACGTGACGCCCGGCGGCGGGCGCATCGACGAGGAGCAGTTCTTCCTGCTCGCACTCAACGGCCCCGCCAGCCTGCAGAGCGTGCGCGAGAACATGTGGTGCGCCGCCGACGGCGTGGGCGAGCGCATCCCCGTCAAGCTGATCGACGGCGCGCAGCGCGAGGAACTGCTCAAGGCCCAGGGCAACGCCGACGCGGCGAAGAAGGACCCGCTGCGCTTCGTGACCCTGCAGTGCAACCGGCGCCTGAGCGCCAGCGCCCGCGTGCAGCTGGTCTACGGCAAGGGCGTGGCCACGCCCTCGGGCGTCGCCAACAACGTCGAGAAGCGCTTCAACTTCCAGGTGCGCGAGCCTTTCGCGGTGTCCTTCAGCTGCGAGCGCGAGAACGCGCAGGCGGCCTGCCTGCCGCTCAAGCCCATGTCGCTGAGCTTCAACGCGCCGGTCACGCGCAAGCTGGCGGCGCAGATCACGATGAAGGGCGGCGGCCAGACGATCCAGCCGAAGTTCGACGACGAGAACGCGGGTGACGATGCGGTGGTCGAGTCGGTCACGCTGCCCGGCCCATTCCCGGAGCAGACGCCCTTCACCATCGAGCTGCCCAAGGGCTTCGAGGACGCCGCGGGCCGGCCGCTGGCCACGCCCGAGAGCTTCCCGCTCAAGACCGCCACCGGCCCGATGCCACCGCTGGCGAAGTTCGCGGCCTCGCCCTTCGGCGTGGTGGAGCGCCTGGCCGAGCCCGGCGGCGTGGCGCTGATGCCTGTGACGGTGCGGCGCGTGGAGCCCGCGCTGCAGGTCAACGCGCTCACGCCCGGCAAGGTCAGTGACCTGAACCCGAAGACCGACGCCGAGATCATTGCGTGGTTCCGCAAGGTCCGCCGCTACGACAACAGCTACACGGTCCTGCGCAAGACGGCGCAGCAGGACAGCAAGCTGCCGCTGCCGCCGGTGATCGACAAGGACGACCGCACCAACGTGCAGACGCGCATGGTCTCGCTGCTGGGCAGGCAGCCGGGCGCGAAGATGCTGGACATGCCGAAGTCGGAGGCGGGCGACAACCGCCCCTTCGAGGTCATCGGCATCCCGCTGACCCCCGGCTTCCACGTGCTGGAGATCGCCTCGCAGAAGCTGGGCGACGCGCTGCTCGACGAACGCTACGGCGCCGGCCGCACGATGTACGTGCGCACCACGGCGCTGGCAACCAACCTGGCGGTGCACTTCAAGCTGGGCCGCGAGAACGCGGCGGCCTGGGTGACCACGCTCGACAAGGGCCAGCCGGTGGCCGGCGCCACGGTGCGCGTGTCGGGCTGCGACGGCAAGGAGGTCGCGACCGCAACCACCGATGCCAAAGGCCTGGCCATGCTCGCGGGCGTGTCGCCCGAGCCGCCGAACTGCAACAGCGACGACGACTACGGCAGCAACGCCTACTTCGTGAGCGCCCGCGCCAGGGACGCGGCCGGCGTGGACGATCTCGCCTTCACCTGGAGCGACTGGCAGCGCGGCATCGAGCCCTGGCGCTTCAACGTGCCGACCAGCCTGCAGCCCGAGCCCGACGTGGTGGCGCACACCGTGTTCGACCGCACGCTGCTGCGCGCCGGCGAGACGGTGTCGATGAAGCACCTGATCCGCACCCAGACCCGCCAGGGCTTCGGACTCCCGCCCGACGCGCCCGACACGCTGGTCATCACGCACGTGGGCAGCGGCCAGCAGTTCAGGCAGCCGCTGGCCTGGCGCAAGACCGGCACCGGCGGCCAGAGCGCGGAGAACACCTTCGCCATTCCGCCGGCCGCCAAGCTGGGCGTCTACAACGTCGAGCTGCGCTCGGCCAAGGACGGCGGCAAACGCAGCGAGGGCGAGGAAGGCGATGGCGACGAGGGCGGCGCACGCAGCTTCGCGACCGGCATGTTCCGGGTCGAGGAGTTCCGCCTGCCGGTGCTGGAAGGCCGCATCGCGCCCAGCGACAAGAAGCCGCTGATCGCCGTGGCGGCGGTGCCGACCGACGTGCAGATCAACTACGTCTCGGGCGGCGGCGCAGCCAACCTGCCGGTGCGCGTGTCGGCCATGACGCGCGGCAAGTCGCTCAACTTCGCCGACTACGACAGCTTCAGCTTTTCGCCGCCGCGCAAGCAGGAGGGTGACGCCGCGGTCGACGCCGACGAGGAGGCTTCGGCCTCGCAGGACACCCGCGTCATCGCCGACAAGCTGCCGCTCACGCTCGACCGCAACGGTGCCGGCAAGCTCACCATCGACAAGGTGCCGCCGACCAAGGCCGCGCCGCGCGAGCTGCTGATCGAGGCCACGTACTCCGACCCCAACGGCGAGGTGCAGACGATCCGCAGCGTGCAGACGCTGTGGCCCGCGGCCGTCGTCGTCGGCCTGAAGACCGAGGGCTGGGTCTCCACCGACAAGAAGCTCAAGTTCCAGGCCCTGGCGCTCGACCTCACGGGCAAGCCGGTGGCCGATGCCAAGGTCGAGGTGAACGCCGTCGCGCGCATCACCACCACCAGCCGCAAGCGCATGGTCGGCGGCTTCTACACCTACGACAACAAGACCGAGGTCAAGCCGCTGGGCACGGTGTGCTCGGGCAGCAGCGACTCGCGCGGCCTGGTGCTGTGCGAATCGCAGCTCAAGGAAGCGGGCCAGGTCGAACTCATCGCCACCGCCACCGACAAGGACGGCCGCGCCAGCAAGGCCGCGAGCACGGTGTGGGTCACGAAGCAGGGCGAGCTGTGGTTCGGCGGCGAGGACCACGACCGCATCGACGTGCTGCCCGAGAAGAAGGCCTACCAGCCCGGCGAAGTCGCCAAGTTCCAGGTGCGCAGCCCCTTCCGCTTCGCCACCGCACTGGTCGCGGTGGAGCGCGAGGGCATCATCGACACGCAGGTGGTGCAGCTCAACGGCCAGGACCCGACCGTCAGCCTGCAGGTCAAGCCCGAGTGGGGGCCGAACGTGTACGTGAGCGTGCTGGCCCTGCGCGGCCGGCTGCGCGACGTGCCGTGGTATTCCTTCTTCACCTGGGGCTGGAAGGCGCCGCGCGAGTGGTGGACGGCCTTCTGGGTCGAGGGCAAGGAATACACCGCGCCCACGGCGATGGTCGACCTCTCCAAGCCGGCCTACCGCTTCGGGCTGGCCGAGATCCGCGTCGGCACGCAGGCGCACCAGATCGAGGTGAAGGTGGCCGCCGACAAGCCCAGCTACACCGTGCGCACCAAGGCGCAGGTCACCATCACCGGCAAGCTGCCGGACGGCAAGCCCGCCGCGGGCGCCGAGGTGGCACTGGCCGCCGTCGACCAGGCCCTGCTGGAGCTGATGCCCAACGACAGCTGGAACCTGCTCGAGGCCATGCTGCAGCGGCGCAGTTGGGGCGTGAGCACGTCCACCGCGCAAATGGAGATCGTGGGCCGGCGCCACTACGGCAAGAAGGCCGTGCCCGCAGGCGGCGGCGGCGGCAAGGGCCAGACACGCGAGCTGCTCGACACCCTGCTGCTGTGGAACCCCAAGGTCGTGCTCGACGCCAACGGCCAGGCCGTGGTGACGGTGCCGCTCAATGACGCACTGACCACCTTCCGCATCGTCGCGGTGGCCGATGCCGGCACCGGCCTCTTCGGCACCGGCCAGACCACCATCCAGTCGACGCAGGACCTGCAGATCATCAGCGGCCTGCCGCCGCTGGTGCGCGAGGAGGACCAGTTCCGCGCCCAGATCACGCTGCGCAACACCACGCAGAAGGCGATGAAGGTGGAGGCCACCCCACGCGCCACGCTGCTCACGATGGAGCCGCAGACGGTGGACATCCCGGCCGGCGAGGCACGCGAGGTGGCCTGGACCGTCACCGCGCCCGCGCAGCTCGCGCAGACACGCGCCGAGGCGATCCTGTGGGAGATCGAGGCCAAGGACACCATCGGCGGTGCGCGCGACGCACTCAAGGTGCGCCAGCGCATCGTGCCCGCCGTGCCGCTGACGGTGCAGCAGGCCACGCTGGTGCAGATCGACGGCCCCTTCACGCTCGACGTGGCGCCGCCCGCCGACGCCCTGCCCGGCCGCGGCGGCCTGAAGCTGGCGCTGCAGCCCAAGCTGGCCGAAGGCATGCCCGGCGTGCGCGACTGGTTCGCCAACTACCCCTTCATCTGCCTGGAGCAGAAGACCAGCAAGGCGGTGGGCCTGCGCGACGGCAAGCTGTGGCAGGGCGTGGCCACGCAGATCCCGAGCTACCTCGACGGCGACGGCCTGGCCAACTACTTCCCGCCGCGCGACGGCGAGGCCAACCGCGGCAGCGATATCCTCACCAGCTACCTGCTGGCGGCGACGAACGAGGCGGCGGCGTTGAACCCCGCCTTCGCGCTGCCCGACGAGGTGCGCGCGCCGATGGAGGCCGGGCTGATCGCGTTCGTCGAAGGCCGCATCCAGCGCGACTTCTGGAGCCCGCGCAAGGACCTGGACGTGCGCAAGCTTGCGGCCATCGAGGCGCTGTCGCGCTACGGCAAGGCCACCGGCGCGATGACGACCAGCATCACCATCGCGCCCAACCAGTGGCCCACGAGCGGCGTAATCGACTGGCTCAACATCCTCAAGCGGGTGAAGGACGTGCCCCAGCGCGCCGAGCGCCTGGCCGAGGCCAACAACGTGCTCAAGGCCCGGCTGTCGTATCAGGGCACCAAGCTGATCTTCAGCACCGAGCAGGGCGACTACTGGTGGTGGCTGATGACCAACGGCGACGTGAACACCGCCCGCCTGCTGCTGTCGGTGATGGACGACCCCGAGTGGAAGGACGACATCGGCAAGCTCGCCAACGGCTTCATCGGCCGGCAGCAGAACGGCGCCTGGCACACCACCACGGCCAACCTCTGGGGCGGCCTGGCGCTGGACAAGTTCAGCAAGGCCTTCGAGAGCACGCCCGTGACCGGCATCACCGCCGCCACCATCGGCGCGGCCAAGGCGCAGGTGGACTGGGCCAAGGTCGAGCGCATCAAGGCCACCGACCCGCAGGGCGCGCCCAACCAGACCACCTTCTTCGGCGCCCCGGCCTCGCCCGGCAACCTGCGCAACAACGGCATGTTCCTGCCCTGGCCCAACCCGCCAACGCGCGACACGCTGCTCGTCACGCAGCAGGGCACCGGCAAGCCGTGGCTCACGCTGCAGTCGCTGGCCGCCGTGCAGCTGAAGGCCCCCTTCGCTGCCGGCTACGCGATCAAGAAGACCATCACCCCGGTGGAACAGGCCACGGCCGGCAAGTACACGCGCGGCGACGTGCTGCGCGTGACGCTGGAGGTCAATGCCAGCGCCGACATGACCTGGGTCGCCATCACCGACCCCATCCCCGGCGGCGCCACCATCCTGGGCGGTGGCCTGGGCCGCGATTCGCAGATCGCCACCCAGGGCGAGAAGAAGGCCAGCGGCGCCGGCTGGCCGGCCTTCGAGGAGCGAAGCTTCGAGTCCTTCCGCAGCTACTACGAGTACCTGCCCAAGGGCACGGTGAAGATGGAATACACGGTGCGCCTGAACAACGTCGGCGACTTCGCGCTGCCGCCGAGCCGGGTGGAGGCGATGTATGCGCCGGAGATGTTCGGCGAGGTGCCGAATGCGCGGATGAAGGTGGAGGCGGCGAAGTAAGGACGTCGGGCTTGGCTGCCATGCATTCGTGGAGGATGCATGGCGGCTGTCGGCCGGAAGCGAACGTTCGTCGCTTCTCGACTGATGTCGCTCGCCCGTACCCGCGAAAGACAGTTCCGTCCATCAGCGGACGCTGAGCCTCAAAAAGACCCGACCTATCCCAGGTGGTCGCCGTCAGCAGGCATCGCTCAGTTCGACAATCGGGAACGCTTTCCAAGTACCGGTTCAAGCCTGCAAAAGGAATCGCTCGATCGCCTCAGCCACTCGCTCTGGGTCCTCGATGGCGCCGACATGCGGCAGGCCCAGAAGCTCCTGCTTGTGCGCCCGGGCAATCAACCGCGCGATTCCGAAGGTCTCGGTTGGCGGCACCAGGACGTCGGCACTGCCGGCCAGCAGAAGCGTAGGCGCCGAAATGGCGGAGAAGTCGATCGAAGGCGGTGGGGCCTGCATCATGAGAGCGCGGCGCGCGGCTTGGGTGCCGGACCGCTTCGACCCGCGGAACAATTCCACTGTCTCCGGACGAGCTGCCAAAAAACCAGGCGAGAAAAAGAACGCCCCCATCTGCGCCGCAGCGCCCGGCAACTGTTCGCGCAGCTGGGCGAGCTGTCTCAATGCGTCGGGGTTCACCTCGTTCAATCTGCGGTGAACCGGCCAGGTGCTGCCGAGGATCAGGCTCCCGACAAGTTGTGGATGCCTCGCTGCCAATACCTGCGCGATCAGGCCTCCGAAGGATGTGCCGAATACATGTACGCTGCGCCCGCCTGCAGACTTGAGCAGAACGTTGATCAGTTGGGCCGCATCGTCCGCAAGGTCTTCGATATCGTAGTCCGCGCTGCTGTTCTCGGTCTGACCGGAGTCGCGCTGGTCGTAAGCGACGACCGAAAAGCTCTTCGCGAGCGCGTCCATGAGGCCAAGAAACATGGTGTGGTCTGCCTCGGCCCCGTGCACCATCAGGAGGAGGGGGCCGGTTCCCGCGCGACGGTATGCGGTGCGGATGTCTGCGTTCGCGACGAAGTGGATCGGTTGGGCAAGTGCGGTCATGACGCTCCGAGCTCAAAGGTGAGTTCGATCTTCGAACCCACGGGATCGCGAAGGAAGATTTGCCAAAGGGGCCAACCCGGAACCGCAAGCTCCTCGAAAGCGACGCTCAGTTCCGCCAGCCACTGTCGAGTCACGTCAAGCCGGCTGCCGGCAAGCGAGACATGATCGAATCCAGCGGCGCGCTCGTCGGCCATGCACTTCGGTCGGTCGGGCAGGATCGCCGCGAGGTGCAGCAAGGCCGCTTCGCCGACGTACAACCAATGCCCTGGGAAACCGAAATCCGGGCGCGGCCCTTCGCTCAAGCCGAGCACATCGCAGTAGAACCTGCGCACGCTCTCGAGATCGTTGCGACTGCACCGGATGGTGAAGTGGTGGATACCGTTCACGATGGCTGCGCCGCCTTTCGCCGTGGTATCAGCCACGGCCGAGGACCTGACGAAGCGCTGAGGTCATCTCGCCGACGGGATCGTCAGGGAGCCAGGCGGCCCTGTAGCAGACATGGCCGTCCGGCCGCACCAATACTGCACCTTTCATGCCGATGTGGATGCCTTCAGCCGGATTGGCACGAGGCAATCGTTTGTGCTGGACGTCGACGCCAAGCGCTTCGGACGCCGCAGACGCCGCGGCCTCCCACGCTTGACCGAGCGGTCCGGTGACGAGCACGAAGTCGCGATCGAACCAATCCAGCGTCGAATGCTTGCGCGCCGAATCGAGCCACAGGTGGGGGAAGCGTGAACCCGGACGGTCCGTGGGAACGTAGCGACGAGGATCCAGTGGCTTGCCGACGGTACCGTCGGGCACGACCGCTGAACCTTCGTAGGCAAAGCCGAGCGATTGCCCGATGCTGTGCAAGTGATTGTCCGTGTCGGCAATCCAGAACGCGATGCGATCTTCATCGCCCGAGGCGATCGCCGCGTCAACGAAGTCGAAGCGTTTCCGGTTGTTGAAGCTGAAGTTGGCATTCGATTCCGCGACGGGTCGACGTTCCTGCTGGTAGGTATCGAGCAATCGGTCCGTCGCGTTTCCTTTCAACACCGCGGCAAGTTTCCACGCGAGGTTGTGCGCGTCCTGGACGCCGGAGTTCAGGCCGAAGCCGCCGGTGGGTGGAAAGCGATGCGCTGCGTCGCCCACGAGGAATACGCGACCGCGTCTGAACTCGCGCGCAACCTGTCTGCTCACGCGCCACGTCGAGCGATTGATGATCTCGACATCCAGGTCGGGGATGCCCGTATGGGCACGCGCGATGTCGATCACCTCTTGGTCGGTCCACGGGTGGTCTCGCTCGTCTTCCGTGGTGCCAATCTGGGAGATGGTCAGCCAACGGTCTCTTCCGTTGGTGTTCAGGATCGCCGAGGTCGGCACGCTCTTGTCCTTCGGCAGGACCCGAATCGCGGACGTATCTCGTGCGATGGGCAGCCTCGAGAGATCGGCGCGCCAGTAGTCGTTGGCCATCAATGCCAGGGTCGACGGCCCATCGAACTCGATCCCGAGCTTGCGACGCACCGAGCTGCCCGCCCCGTCGGCTGCAATGAGGTAGTCGACCCTCCACTGCCTTCGTTCGCCGGTCTGTAGATGGTGCGTCGTGGCGAAGACCTGCTCATTGCCGATCTCGACGTCGATGCATTCGGTCGAGAACAAGACCTGCCCGTACTTCGAACCTTCGACGACCTTGAGCAGTTCTTCCTCCACCGCGTCCTGGGCGACCACGGACTTCGGTGCGGGCGTGTGCATCGAAGCATCGGGCTCGGAAACGGTCCGACCGTATTCGCGTCCAGCCATGCTTTCGACGAACGCGAAGACGTCCGTCCCGTCGCGAAGACCGCGGCTGCGGACTTGATCCTCGATGCCCCAGAGACGGAAGAGCTCCATCGTGCGCGGCCAGCAGCCGCGTGACTTCGGGTGGTCGGTTGTCGTCGGGCTCTTCTCTACCACGACGAACGGAATTTCGAAGCGATCGAGCAGGAGGGCCATGGCAAGGCCCACGGGGCCCCCGCCCACTACAAGAACTTTGGTGTCGTCGAATGTGATGTCGCTCATGCTCTCGCTCTCAGGTCAGTCGATCTGGATGTTCAGTGGTGTCAGGTCACGCCGGTAGCGCGCCAGTTCTTCCACATTGAAGGCGGCGAATTGCTGCGGGGTCGTATCGACGGGCACGCCGACGTTCTTCTGAAGGAACGCCCGATAGTCGGGACGACGCGACGCAGCGGAGAAGTCCGAATAGATCGACTGCACCAGATCCGGCGGCATCTTCGGCGGCCCCCATAGGCCCGACCATGCGGGTAGATCGACCCCGGCGACGCCCAACTCGGTGAGCGTAGGAACATCCGACACCTCAGGAATCCGGCGTGCACTTGTGACGGCCAGCGCACGGACCTGCCCGTCCTGGATCATCTGCATGCTGGTGAGCGCTCCTTGCCACATCAGGTCGATCTGGCCGCCGAGAAGGTCCTGAACCGGAGAGCCGCGATACGGCACGTGGACCAGGTCGACATTGGCCGCACGGGCAAACATCGCGCCGATGACATGCGTCGGATTGCCGGGTCCGAAGGATCCGTAGCTGATGGTGGCAGGCCGAGCCTTGGCCTCCCTGAGCACGTCGGTCAGCGACTTGAAGCGGGATTGGGTGCGCACCAGGACCACGTACGCCGGTGCGACGGCAAGCTGCGAGATGGGTGTGAAGTCGCTGATGACGTCGTAGGGCATCTTGGTGTGCAGCACGGCATTGAGGAGGTGCCCGCTGGTCGTGATCAAGAGGGTGCTGCCGTCTGGCTTGGCCTTCGCCACTTCGCCCGCTCCGATCAGGCCGCCTGCGCCCGGCTTGTTGTCCACGACATAATTTCTGCCGGTGGTAGCGCGCAGCCCGTCGGCCAGCATCCGAACACTCGCATCGACCGGGTTACCGACCGGCAGTGGAACGACGATTCGGAACACGCGTGCGTCCTGCGCGCGCAGGGCGGGCGCTGCCAATGTCGTTGCCGCCGCCGCACAGAGTTTCCCCAGGCATGCACGCCGCGAAAGACCAAGATCGATGTGACGAGTGGACGGGTTCACGCGGCGCTCCTGTTTTAATGCAGAGAAATTCGCTTTAGAGGTGGCGATTATTAACGCGAAGAAATTTCCTTTAAGTAGTGGAAACCCGCGAGTCGATCCTGCTGCGTCCGACGAGCCGCGTCGGCGTACTGGGGGGCGTACCGCTCGCCTGCTGGACGCTGTTGCGCGAGCAGTGCTGGACGAGTTGAACGAGAGTGGTATCGAGGACTTCTCGATTCCCCAGGTTGCGGCCCGCGCCGGCGTCAGCAACTCATCGCTCTATCGACGCTGGCCCAACAAGGCCGCGCTGGTGGCCTTCGCGGGCGGCCGCAATTCGCAGGCGACGATTCCGTTCCCCGACTGCGGGTCGTTGCGAAAAGATCTCGCCCAGGCGCTCTCGGAAGTTCTCGACACGTTCTCCGACCCGAGCATGAGAGCCATCATCGCCATGGCGTTCAGTGCCAGCGACGCTCCGGAGCTCAAGCGAGCGCTGGAGAGCTTCTGGGAGCAGCGAGTCGAGAAGCAGCGCGAGATGTTCAAGCGCGCTATCGATCGTGGGGAGATCGCTGCGACCGTCGACACGAGCGAGATCATTGAGCGCGCAGTCGGACCGCTTTACTTCCGCCATTTCGTTGCGCGGCGTCCCATTACCAAAAAATTCATCCGAGACGTCGTGGATGCGGCACTGCAAACCGCATCTTCGTCGTGATGGCTAACCACTCACAGCGCCACCGCAACGCGCCGTCTTTTCTGAACCGTCAGCCACCTGGGTTCCGAGGTACCTCACAGTGCGCACATCTCTGTGGGCACGCATGGCTTTGGCCCTGAGCGGGCAGTCAGCCTGACCGAAATCCGACGTTCACACTGATAGAGCACCACACAGTGCAAGGGCCCATTCGGCATACCTGCGGACATGGGGCCGGCCACTGGAGCTTCGTTCGGTCGAGGTGCCGCCGGAGACTTGCAACTTTCGCAGTTCCCGCTACAACGCCCCCATGTGCCGCAGCATCAAGACCCTCTTCAACTTCGAGCCGCCCGCCACCGAGCAGGAGATCCGGGCGGCCTCGCTGCAGTTTGTGCGCAAGCTCAGCGGCTTCAGCGTGCCTTCCAAGGCCAACGAGGCTGCGTTCGAGCAGGCGGTGGACGAGGTGACGGCGGTGGCAGGCCGGCTCATCGCAGCGCTCGTCACCACGGCCGAGCCGCGCAACCGCGAGGACGAGGCCACCAAGGCGCGTGCGCGGTCGATCGCCCGCTTCGGCGCCTGATCAGGCCGATGGCCCGCCACAGGCCAGTCTCAGCGTCCCACCCACCCGAAAGGCCACCCATGCGCACTGCCCTCTTCCTCGGCTCCGGCTTCCTGATGCTCGCCGCCTTCTTCATCTGGGCGCGTCTGTTTTCCGAGAACTTCCCGGCCGCCGCGAACTGGGCAACCGGACTGTTCCTGGTGGTCTGGCTGGCCATCACCGGCTTCAACATGTGGGTGGGCGTGAACAAGGCCGGCTACAGCGCCACCGAGGAACTGCCCGTGCTGCTGCTGCTCTTCGGCGTGCCGGCCGTGGCCGCGCTGCTGCTGAAGTGGAAGCTGCTCTGAATCCCCAGCGCTCCCGCATGCCACAAGGGCCCCGTCGGGGCCCTTGTTCCTGGTTCGGTCGGCCCGACAGGCGTCAGTTGCGCCAGGGGTCGTTGGGGCGGCGGTCCACGCGGTTGGGTACGCCATCGCCATCCCGATCACGGTCGTAGCGGTTGGGCACGCCATCGCGGTCCCGGTCGCCGTAGCCAGGCGCGGGACGCGGCGGCGGCGGGCGATCGTAGGGAACGGCCACGCAACCTGCGAGGACAGCGGATGCAGCGAAGAGGGCAACAAGGCTTTTCATGGTGTCTATCTCCTGGAAGATGGCGCACCTTCGCTCGCACCGGTGTTCGGGCGCGCCGGACAAGCGCACATCGCGTGGGTAGGTCTGCGCCCCGACCCGCGCCTGTACGCGGCGGACCACCCGACATGGATTCGCTCCTCTTTCGATAGCCGCTTGCGCCGGGTCGGTCAGCGTTTCGGGGATTTTTCGATGAAGCCGAGCGACGTCGGCACGGCCGGTGGGGAGCGTGGCCGCACAATCTCCTGCCACCGGCCGCGTCCGGTGACTTCGCCACCATTGCCCAACGCTGCCATGCTGTCCTTCTCCCTTGCTCCCTCCCGGCGCGCAGATCGTCGCGGGCCGGCGCCGGGCCGCCGCGGGCAGGCGTGGTGCTGATCCGCCGATGACACCTCGCCGCCTTCGCCCGCTCCGCTGGCGCGCCGTGCTGGCCGCGTTGCTTTTGGTCCAAGCCGCGACCGGCGCCTGGGCGGTCGACAGCTTCGAGCAGGTGCGCAGCGAATTCCGCCCGTCCGACCTGCGCGTGCTCGACCGCAACGGCGAACTGCTGCAGCGCGTGCGTGCCGATGCCACGGTGCGGCGCGGCCAGTGGACGGCGCTGGCCGACGTGTCGCCCGCGCTGCGCACGGCGCTGGTGCTCAGCGAGGACCGGCGCTTCTACGAGCACAGTGGCGTGGACTGGCGCGCCGTGTCGGCGGCCGCGTGGGCCAACCTGTGGAACACGAAGACGCGCGGCGCATCGACCATCACCATGCAACTCGCCGGGCTGATCGAGGAGGACCTGCGCCACAAGAGCGGCGGCCGCAGCGTGGGCGAGAAGATCGGCCAGGCGATCACCGCAACGCAGCTCGACCGCCAGTGGCGCAAGGACCAGGTGCTGGAGGCGTACCTCAACCTCGTGCCCTTCCGCGGCGAGCTGGTGGGCATCGACGCGCTGTCGCGCACGCTGTTCGACAAGGCGCCGCACGGGCTCGACGCGCGCGAGGCGGCTGTGGCCGCGGCGCTGGTGCGCGCGCCGAACGCGAAGCCGGCGCTGGTCGCGCAGCGGGCGTGCGAGGTGATGAGGAGCATGGCCGCCCCTGAAAAGGTGGACTGTGCCGCGCTCGACATGTTCACCTCGGCGGTCGTGCAGCGTCGCGCCTTCGATGCCAGCGAGGGCATCGCGCCGCACCTGGCGCGGCAGGCCCTGCGCGCGGCGCGCGAACAGGACGGCCATGCCTCGTCACCGACCGAGCTGCGCACCACCCTGCGCGCGCCCCTGCAGCGCTTTGCCCTGCAGAGCCTGCAGCGCCACCTGCGCGAGCTGCGTGGCCGCAACGTGGAAGACGGCGCGCTCATCGTGCTCGACAACGCCAGTGGCGAGGTGCTGGCCTGGGTCGGCTCCTCGGGCCCGCTCAGCCGCGCGGCCGAGGTCGACGCCGTGCTCGCGCCGCGCCAGCCCGGCTCCACGCTCAAGCCGCTGCTGTATGCGCAGGCGATCGCCGAGCGCCGGCTCACGGCCGCCTCGCTGCTGGAGGACTCGTCGGCGCAGATCGCGACTTCGGGCGGGCTGTACATCCCGCAGAACTACGACCGGCACTTCAAGGGGCCGGTGTCGGTGCGCACCGCGCTCGCGGCCTCGCTCAACGTGCCCGCCGTGCGCACGTTGGTGATGGTCTCGCCCGACGCCTTCGCGCGCCAGTTGCAGCGCGCCGGCATCACCTTGGCCCAGAGCGGCGACTACTACGGCTACAGCCTCGCGCTGGGCAGCGCCGAGCTCACGCTGCTGCAGCTGGCCAACGCCTTCCGCACGCTGGCCAACGGCGGCCGCGCGAGCGGCACCCGGGTGCTGCTGCCGCCTCGGCCCCAACCCGTTGCCTTCACGCCCGCGCTCGATCCGCGCGCGGCGTTCATCGTCGGCGACATCCTCTCCGACGCCAATGCCCGCACCCGCACCTTCGGCGTCGACAGCGTGCTGGGCACGCGCTTCTGGACGGCCGTGAAGACCGGCACCAGCAAGGACATGCGCGACAACTGGGCCGTGGGCTGGTCCGAGCGCTACACCGTCGGCGTGTGGATCGGCAACGCCAGCGGCGCGCCGATGTGGGACGTGAGCGGCACCACCGGCGCCGCGCCGCTGTGGGCCGAGACCCTGCGCTTCCTGCACCAGCGCGAGCCCAGCCGCGCGCCCGCCCCGCCGCCGGGGCTGGTGCAGGCGCCGGTGCGTTTCGGGGACTGGAACGGCGAGCCCATCGAGGCAGCGCGCAGCGAGTGGTTCATCGCCGGCACCGAGCAGCCGTTGTTCGCCATGGAAACGATCGCGGCCCGCGCGCGACCCGCAGGCGCTGCGGCCGCCGTCGATCCGAAAGACGGCAACCCCGCACGCATCACCGCGCCGACGCAGGGCACCATCCTCGCGCTCGACCCCGACATCCCGCCGCGCCACCAGCGCGTGAATTTCGAGTCCGACGGCGCAGGCCGCGACGTGCAGTGGCGCATCGACGGCAAGCCCTTCGCGCGCGGTGCATCGACGCAGTGGCTGCCCTGGCCCGGCCGCCACACGGTCGAGCTGGCCGACGCGCAGGGCCAGGTGCTCGACACCATCCAGCTGGAGGTGCGCGGCGCCGGCGTGGCCGCGCCGGCCCGCAGGCGCTGACGCTCACTTGCCGCCGGTCACGTCGAGAAAGGTGCCCGTGACGAAGGAGGCTTCGGCGCCCGCCAGCCACAGGATGGCGCGCGCCACCTCCTCCGGCTGCCCGCCCCGGCCCATCGGGATCGAATCCTTGACGCGGTCCACGCGCCCCGGCTCGCCGCCGCTGGCATGCATCTCGGTGTAGATGTGGCCGGGGCGGACGCCGTTGACGCGGATGCCTTCGCGTGCGACTTCCTTGGCGAGGCCGGTGGTGAAGGTCTCCAGCGCGCCCTTCGACGCCGCATAGTCGACGTATTCGTTCGGGCTGCCGAGCCGGGCCGAGGCCGAAGAGACGTTGATCACCACGCCGCCGCGCCCGCCGTGGCGCTGCGACATGCGCCGGACCGCCTGCTGCGCACACAGCATGGGGCCGATCGCGTTGACGGCAAAGATGCGTTGCATGCGTTCGACGCCGAGGCCCTCCAACCGCGACTGGCGTCCGATGATCGCGGCGTTGTTCACCAGCACGTCGATGCGTCCGAAGCGGCGGTCGATCGCGTCGAACAGCCGCGCGACCTGCTGCGGGTCGGCGCTGTCCGCGCGCACGGCCAGGGCCTGGCGCCCGAGTGCCCGCACGTCGGCCGCCACCGCCTCGGCCGCGGCCTCGTTGGCGACGAAGCTGATCGCCACGTCGTGACCGCGCTCGGCCGCCAGCCGCGCGGTTGCCGCGCCGACGCCGCGGCTGCCGCCGGTGACGAGGATGACGGGGGCTGGCGAGGCGGTGTCCATGCGGTCGACCTTTGAAGTTGAAGAGCCAGGGACGGCGGCAGCCCTGCTCAGGCACCTGCGACCGGCACCAGCCGCGGACGCAATGCCACGGCCAGCGGGAGGATCGCCAGCGCCGTCAGCACGGTGGCGCAGGTCGCCAGCTGGATGCCGATGCGGTCGCCCAGCAGCCCGTAGAGCACGGGCGACAGCGCGCCGGACGCGATGACGCCGGTGTAGAAGATGGCGAACGCACGCTCGGTGCTGCCGCGCGGCGCCAGCTCGGGCACCGTGCCGTAGAGCACCGACGACGTGCCGTTGAGCAATGCCCCCAGCAGGGGCAGCAGCACCCACGCGAGCCCGAGCGGGCACAGCAGCAGCGCGATGATGGCCAGCGCCGACGCGCCCTCGGTCGCCAGCACGGTGCCGGTCACGCCCAGGCGTGCGCCCAGCCAGCCGCAGACGAACTTGCCCGCCGCCCCGCCGAGGAACACCAAGGCCAGCGCCGCGCCCAGCAGCGGGGCCGGGATGCCCTTGGCCTTGAGCAGGAAGGGCAGGAAGGTCAGCAGCCCCATGCGCACGGCCGTGTCGAGCACGCCGATGGTCAGAAGCAGCCGGAATCCGGTGGGCGACGCGGGCGCCGTCGAGTCCGCATCGCCACGCGCCACCTGGCTGCCGACCGCCACCTTGGGGAGGAAAAGTGCAAGGCCTGCGGCCACCAGCACGCCCAGTGCCGACATCGCCCACAGCGCGTGGCGCCAGGGGGCCAGGGTGATCAGCAGCGCCAGCGCCGCCGGCAGCGCCGCCTTGCCCAGGTCCCCCGCGAAGTTGTAGACGCCGAGCGGGCCGCGCGCGTCCTGCCCGTAGGCGCGCGCCACCGCGCCCGAGGCCAGCGGGTGCTGCGTGCTGGAGCCGCTGCCGGCCAGCGCCAGGGCCAGCCCGAGGCCGACCAGGCTGCCCGTCATGCCGGCCGCCGCGTAGCCCGCGGCCGCGAGCAGCGTTCCCAGCGCCAGCGTGGCGCGCGTGCCGATGCGCTGCGCCAGCCAGCCGGCGGGCAATTGCAGTGCCGCCATGGTGCCGCCGTACAGGCCGCGCAGCACGGCCAGCGCGCCGTAGCCCAGGCCGAACTCCGCCTGCCACACCGGCAGCAGCACGTAGATCATGTCGGTGTAGCCATCGTGCAGCGCGTGCGCCACGCACGACAGCCACAGGACCCGGCTGCGCGGCGGCGCCAGGCCCGCCCGCGGGGGCGTCGTGACGGCGAGGGGGGTTGAAGGCATGGCCCGATGCTAGGACGCGGCCGTTCGCTGCACCACGGACGTAATATCGCGCCAATGGAGAGAAAAAGTCACGTGACTGCAGACACCTTCGACGCGGCGGAGGTGCGTGCCGGCCGCGGCCGCCTGCCGCCGCTCAACGCGCTGCGTGCCTTCGAGGCCGTGGCGACGCAGGGCAGCTTCGCCGCGGCGGCGGCGCAGCTGCACGTCACGCACTGGGCGGTGGGCAAGCAGATCCGCCTGCTCGAGGACTGGTTCGGCATGCCCCTGTTCGAGCGCCGTGCGCGCGGCGTGCGGCTCACCGACGAAGGCGCCGCGCTGCTCGGCGACGTGGGCGGCGCCTTCGACCGGCTGGCCGCCGGCGCGGCGCGGCTGCGCGACGACGGCTCGGCGCGCCGCGTGTCGGGCACGGTGCGGGTGAACGCGCTGGCCAGCTTCGCGCTGTGCTGGCTGATCCCGCGGCTGCCGGACTTCCAGGCCCGCTACCCCCACATCGACGTGCGGCTGTCGACCACCTCGCGCAAGCTGCGCTATGTGGGCGAGGCCTTCGACATCGGGGTGCGTTCGGGGCCCGAGGACGCGGCGGGCGTCACCTCGAGCGTGCTGCTGCCCGACCTGCGGCTGCCGGCCTGCAGCCCGGCCGTGCTGCTGCGCCATCCGATCCGCAGCACCGCCGACCTGCGGCACCACGCGCTGCTGCATTCCACGAGCACGCGCAGCGCCTGGTCGGACTGGCTGCACGAGGCCGGCGCGCCGCGCCTGCAGGGCGCGCGGCACCTGCACTTCGACCATGTGTACCTGCAACTGGGCGCCGCGGTGGCCGGCCTGGGCGTGGCGCTGGCATCGCTGCCGCTGGTGGAGCGCGAGATCGCCGCGGGCCGGCTCGTGTGCCCCCTGCCCGAGCCGGCCTGGCGCGGCCCCGACTACACGCTGGTCGTGAACACCGAGCGTGCCGACGACGAGGCGGTCGGCGCCTTCCGCCGCTGGCTGGTCGATGCGGCCGCCGCGTCGCCGAGCGCTGCCCCGGCCGCAGCCTGAGCGGGCCGCCGACCGCTCAGCCCTGCGGCGCGACGTCCGGCGCCGGCAGGTGGATCATCCCGGTGTGGAAGTCGTACTCGAAGACCTCGCCGTAGCGGCCCCACTCGATCGCCCGGTGCAGCACCCGCTCCGCTTCGGCCTCGTCGAGGCTGTCGCGCAGCAGCGCGAGGAAGTGCGCATCGGCCAGCTGGCCGGCCGGGTCCTGCTCCAGGCTGTGGCGGATGTGCGCCGCCAGCGGCACCCGCTCCAGCAGCTGCTGGCCGAAGATGCGCTGGCGCCCGCCGTGGGCGCTGTCGACGTAGTGCCGGCCCAGCGGCGTGAGCAGCAGGTCGCCTTCGTCCAGCCGGGCCAGGCCCAGCAGCGACAGCGCGCGCGTGAGCGGCAGCAGGTCGTGGTCGGTCAGCTCCGACTCGTCGGCCAGGCGCGGCAGGTCGGCGCGGCCGGCGAAGTCGTCCTGCGCCAGCAGCTCGAGCAGGCCTTCCATGCGCGTGACGTCGGCCTCGGGCAGGCGCTCGGCCAGCACGGCGCGCTTGGCGCCGTGGGCCGCGTGGCCGGCGGCGCCGGCCGTCATCAGCGCGTAGACCTGGTCGACCAGCAGGCGCACCTCGATCGAGTCGCCGTCGCGCGGTCGCGGCAAGGTGATCGGCAGCTCGGCACGCACGCAGCCCGGGTCGGCCGCGAAGACCAGCACGCGGTCGGCCATGAGCACCGCCTCCTCGATGTTGTGCGACACGATAAGCATGGCCTGCGTGGGCATGCTGCCGCCTTCCCACAGGGCGAGGATGTCGTCGCGCAGGCGTTCGCCCGTCAACACGTCGAGCGCGGAGAAGGCCTCGTCCATGAGCAGAACGTCGGGCTCGACCACCAGCGCCCGCGCGATGCCCACGCGCTGGCGCATGCCGCCCGACAGCTCGCGCGGCAGCGCGCCCTCGAAGCCCGCGAGGCCGATGAGCGCGATGGCCTGCGCCGCACGCCGCGCCCGCTCGGCCGCATCGACGCCGCGCGCCTCCAGGCCCAGCTCCACGTTCTGCTGCACCGTGAGCCAGGGAAAGAGCGCGAAGGACTGGAACACCATCGCGATGCCGCGCGCCGGCCCGTGCAGCGGCTGGCCGCGGTAGCGCACCTCGCCGCTGTCGGCCGCGATCAGGCCCGCGATGATGCGCAGCAGGGTCGACTTGCCCGAGCCCGACGGCCCCAGCAGCGCCACGATCTCGCCGGGCGCCAGGTGCAGGTCCACGTCCTGCAGCACCGGCCGCGCGTTGCCGTCGGCCGCGCGGAAGCCCTTGCCCACGTGCTGCAGATCGATGATGGCTTCTTGCGCTTCTTTCATGTGCTTGCGGGTGTGGAATTCGGATACGGGCAGCCGAACGCAGAGGGCGCAGAGATTTCGCAGAGGGCGCAGAAGGAATGCAGAACTTTTCTGTCTTTCTTCTGCGCCCTCTGCGCGTCCTTTGCGGCCTCTGCGTTCGGCTGTCCGTATTCCATCGTGCCCTAGAAATGCATGCGGTCCTCGGCGAGGCGGTACAGGCGTCGCCAGACGAAGTGGTTCAGGCCCATGACGAACACGCACATCACGCCGATGCCCAGTGCGATGCGCGGGAAGTCGCCCACGGCGGTCATGTGGGCGATGTAGCTGCCCAGGCCGTTGGCCTGCAGCGTGGTGTCGCCCCAGCTCACGTACTCGGCCACGATGCTCGCATTCCAGGAGCCGCCGCTGGCGGTGATGGCGCCGGTGACGAAGCTGGGGAACACCGCGGGCAGCAGATAGCGCTTCCAGCGCAGCCAGCCGGTCAGGCCCAGGTTGCTCGCCGCATGGCGCAGTTCGGTCGGCACGCTCGAGGCGCCGGCGATCACGTTGAAGAGCAGGTACCACTGCGTGCCCAGCACCATCAGCGGCGACAGCCACACGTCGGGGTTGAGCTTCCAGTGCACGATGAAGAGCACCGCCACCGGGAACATCAGGTTGGCCGGAAAGGCCGCCAGGAACTGCGCCACCGCCTGCAGCCGGTCCGACCAGCGGGGGTTCATGCCCACCCACACGCCCACCGGCACCCACACCAGCGCGGCGATGGCGATCAGCACCAGCACGCGCACCAGCGTGTACAGGCCCAGCACGAAGACGTGGCCCACCTCGTGCCAGCCCACCTCGCCGTGGATGAAGCGCAGCAGCCACAGCACCGCCAGCAGCACCGCGCCCGACAGCAGCGCGTCGCCGATGCGCGCGACGCGCGGGTCGGCCGCGCGTGGCCGCGCCCGCACCGAGGTGCCGTCGAAGCGGCGCGGGAACCAGGCCAGGCTGCGTGCCGCGCCGCGCGCCAGCGCGCCGCCGGCCGCGCGCACGGCGCGGGTGCGCCGCAGCCAGGTCAGCAGCCAGGAGTGGCTGGCCTCGGTGCCGCCACCCTCCTCGAAACGGAACTTGTCGGCCCAGGCCACCAGCGGGCGAAAGAAGAGCTGGTCGTACAGCAGGATGCCGATCAGCATCGCGAGGATCGCCCAGCCGATGGCCGCCAGGTCGCGCGCCTCGATGGCCATGGCGATGTACGAGCCCACGCCCGGCAGCTTGATGCTCTGGTTCGACACCGAGATGGCCTCGGACGCGACGACGAAGAACCAGCCGCCCGACATCGACATCATCATGTTCCACAGCAGGCCCGGCATGGCGAAGGGCAGCTCCAGCCGCCAGAAGCGCTGCCAGCCCGAGAGCTGGAACACCGCCGCCGCCTCCCCCAGTTCGGACGGCACGGTGCGCATCGACTGGTAGAGGCTGAAGGCCATGTTCCAGGCCTGCGAGGTGAAGATGGCGAAGATGGCGGCGCACTCCACCCCGAGCAGGTTGCCCGGGAAGAGCGCGATGAAGCCCGTCACCGTGATCGACAGGAAGCCCAGCACCGGGATGGACTGCAGCACGTCCAGCAGCGGCACCAGCACCCGTTCGGCGATGCGGTACTTGGCCGCCAGCACCGCGAACACGCAGGCGAAGACCAGCGAGGCGCCCAGTGCCAGGAACATGCGCAGCGTGGTGCGCAGCAGGTAATACGGCAGCACCGTGGGGTCCAGGCTGAGCGGGATCGACTCGCCCAACGCATAGGGCCGCGCCATCTGCGAGGCCGCGAAGGCCAGGCCGAACAGGCCGGCCAGCAGCAGCGGCAGCAGCGCCCAGTCCCAGCGGTTGCCCAGCGTGCTGGCCACCGGAATCGGCAGCGTGAGGCGACGGCGCGTCATGGGCGGCCCCCGCGCACGCCGGCCGCGCCGCGCGCAGGCACGGTCGGGCAGGAGAGGAGATGGAACTGGGCCTTCATGGGGAGTTGCCTCAGCAGAACGCGCGAGGCGGCCAGGGCGTTGGCCTGAAGGCCGTGCTGCCGGTCCGCAAGCGGCGGCAGCCGGCAGGAACGACGCGCACTTTAGCCGGCCTCTCTGACAGGAGCATGAATGCTGCACGGGCGGCATCGGCGGCCGCTGCCCCATCCGCACGGGCTTCGGGGTCTGGGCACCGGCCGACAGCGCGCCGCCGCATCGCGCCGCAGAATGAAATCGTGGCCGCCCGGACGGCCTCCTTGACAACAACTCCCAGATCCAAGGCGACCCTTCAATGAGTGCAACCCTGCCGCCGGCCCCGGCGCCGGCCCCTTCCGAACCCCGCGCCTACACGGCCGAGGAAAAGCGCCACCGCGTCTTCGCCATCATGGCGGCCTCGTCGGGCAACCTGGTCGAGTGGTTCGACTTCTACGTCTACGCCTTCTCGGCCCTGTACTTCGCGCCGGCCTTCTTCCCCAAGTCCGACCCGACGGCGCAGCTGCTCAACACCGCCGGCGTGTTCGCGGCCGGCTTCCTCATGCGGCCCATCGGCGGCTGGCTGTTCGGCCGCATCGCCGACCGCGTCGGGCGCAAGGCCTCGCTGCTGATCTCGGTGGCGATGATGTGCGGCGGCTCGCTGGTCATCGCCTGCCTGCCGACCTATGCGCAGATCGGCGCGTGGGCGCCCTTGCTGCTGCTCGTGTGCCGGCTGTTCCAGGGCCTGTCGGTGGGCGGCGAGTACGGCACCACCGCCACCTACATGAGCGAGGTGGCGCTGCGCGGCCAGCGCGGATTCTTCTCGTCCTTCCAGTACGTGACGCTGATCGGCGGGCAGCTGCTCGCGGTGCTGGTGATCGTGGTTCTCGAGACGGTGCTCGACGAGGCCGAACTCAAGGCCTGGGGCTGGCGCATCCCCTTCGTGATCGGCGCCATCTCGGCCGTGGTCGCGCTGATGCTGCGCCGCACGCTGCACGAGACGCAGAGCGAAAGCTCGCGCACCAACAAGGAGGCCGGCACCATCGGCGGGCTGTTCCGCCACCACAAGGCGGCCTTCTTCACGGTGCTGGGCTACACGGCCGGCGGCTCGCTGATCTTCTACACCTTCACCACCTACATGCAGAAGTATCTGGTGAACACGGTGGGCCTGCCGATCAAGACGACCAGCTACGTGATGACCTGCGCGCTCTTCCTCTACATGTGCATGCAGCCGGTGTTCGGCGCGCTGTCCGACCGCATCGGCCGGCGCACCAACATGCTGCTGTTCGGCGCCCTGGGCGCGCTGACCACGGTGCCCATCCTCACCGCGCTGCAGCACGTGACGAGCCCGGTGCTGGCCTTCGTGCTCATCGTCGTGGCCCTGGCCATCGTGAGCTTCTACACCTCGATCAGCGGCATCGTGAAGGCCGAGATGTTTCCGCCCGAGGTGCGCGCGCTGGGCGTGGGCCTGGCCTACGCGGTCGCCAACGCGATCTTCGGCGGCTCGGCCGAGTACGTGGCACTGGGGCTGAAGTCCATCGGCCACGAGTCGGCCTTCTTCTGGTACGTCACCGCCATGATGGTGCTGGCCTTCGTGGTCAGCCTGCGCCTGCCGCGGCAGGCCAGCTACCTGCACCACGACCACTGAAGGCCGTGTGCCCCGGGGAGGCATAGCGCCAATGCGCTATGCCCTTCAGGCGTCCGGCACCGGACAATCCGGCCACCGAAGCCCTGCCGCGAGAGATGCGATGACCCTGCGGGTCCTGATCGTCGAAGACGAGCCCGAATTCCTTCGCCGCTTCTCGGCCGCGGTGCTGAGCGACCCGCGCCTGCAGCTGGTCGGCGCCGTGCCCACCGGCCAGGCGGGCATCGACCTGCTGGACCTCGAGCGGCCCGACGTGCTGCTGCTCGACCTCGGCCTGCCCGACCTGCGCGGCGTCGAGGTGATCCGCCACGCCGCGGCGGCCCACCCCGGCTGCGACGTGCTGGTGGTGACGATGTTCGGCGACGACGCGCACGTGGTCGAGTCGATCGAGGCCGGCGCCACCGGCTACCTGCTCAAGGACGCCTCCACCGAGCGGGTGGTCGCCAGCATCCACGAACTGCACGACGGCGGCGCCCCGATCAGCCCGGGCATCGCGCGCCGGGTGCTCACGCGCTTCCGGGTCGCGCTCAAGCCTGCACCGGCCGACATCGGCGCACCCGCCGACACGCCGGCGTCGCCGACCCCCCTCACGCCGCGCGAGACCGAACTGCTGCGCCTGACGGCCAAGGGACTGCCCTTCGACGAGATCGGCCAGCTGCTGGGCATCTCGTCGCACACCGTCGTGGCGCACGTGAAGAACATCTACCGCAAGCTGGCCGTGCATTCGCGCAGCGAGGCCGTCTACGAAGCCAGCCAGCTGGGCCTGCTGTGAAGGCGCTGGCGCGGGCCGTGCGCGCGGCCGTGGCGCTGGCGCTCGCGCTGCAGGCCGTGGCCGCCGCCGCGCTCGAGATCGACCGCATGCAGCGGCTGGAGGACGCGGCCACCACGCCGCCCGCGGCGAGTGCGCCGGGCTGGCAGGAGGTGCCGCTGCCCGACGCCTCGCCCGGCCCGTCCGGCGCCGCGCCGGCCGAGGCCTTCTGGTACCGCGCGCGCTTCGACGGGCCGGCCCGCGGCGCGACGCCGGCCGACGGCGGCTGGGCCGTGTACCTGCCCTACCTCTATGACGGCGGCCAGGTCTGGCTCAACGGCGCGCTGGTCGGCGAGGTGCCGGAGTCGAACGCCGAGCGGCGCGTGCGCTGGGAGCGGCCCCACCTCTTCCGCCTGCCGCCGAGCCTGCTGCGCGGCGACGGCCCCAACGAACTCGCGGTGCGCGCCGCCGCATCGCCGGAGCGGGCCATTCGCCGCTTCCCGCGCGTGCAGGTCGGCACGCTGCGGGCGCTGCTGCCGGTGTACGACCGGCGGCTGTTCTGGGTGCGCACCATGCCCCAGCTGACGGCCTTCGTGTGCGCGCTCACGGCCGGCTTCGTGCTCGCGATCTGGTGGCGCCGGCGCAGCGAGGTGCTCTACGGCCTGTTCGGCGTGGCGGCGGCGCTGTGGGGCGTGCGCACATTGACCTTCGTGATCGAGACGCTGCCGGTCGACCAGTGGCCGGTCTGGCGCATGGTGTACCTCGCGGCGACCGGCGGCTTCATCGTCGTGCTGGCGCTGTTCGCCATGCAGCTCGCCCAGGTGGACCGCCCCTGGCTGCGGCGCGCGCTGCTGGCGTACTGGCTGCTCGGCCCGCTGTGGGTGGTGCTGAGCCCGGCCAGCGAACCGCTGGTCAACCGGGTGTGGAGCGCGGGCCTCATCCCGGTCGGGCTGGGGGCGATCGCGGCGGCGATCCGCACGGTGGCCGTGCAGCGCACCGTCGCCTCGGCCGTGCTGCCCGCAGCCATGCTGCTGGCGCTGGGGGCGGGCGTGCACGACTACGTCGTGAGCTGGAGTGCGACGGCGAGCCCGCCGCTCCTGACGGGCTGGTTCGAGCAGCGCATCTTCCTGCTGCACCATGCCGCCAACCTGCTGCTGGTGGCGATGGGCGGCCTGCTCACCGCACGCTTCGTGCACGCCATGGACGCGCTGGAGGACCTCAACCACACGCTCGAGAGCCGCGTCGCCGACCGCGAGCGCCGCATCGCCGCCGACTTCGAGCGCATGGCCGAGCTGCAGCGGCAGAACGCGGCGACCGAGGCGCGCCAGGCCATCATGCGCGACATCCACGACGGGCTGGGCTCGCGCCTGTTCACCTCGCTGTCGCGCGTGGAGCGCGGCGACATGAGCGAGCTGCAGATCGCCGAGGTGCTGCGCGCCTGCATCGCCGACATGCGTATCGCCCTGGACGCGCTCGCGCCGGAGGACGGCGACTTCCGCACCGCGCTGGGCAACTTCCTGTTCCGCTGGCAGGGCCAGCTGGAAGAATTGCACTTCCAGCCCAGCTGGCGCATCGACGTGCCCGAGGGCGCGGCCCCGGCGCTGCAGTCGCCGCAGGCCACGCTACAGCTGCTGCGCATCGCGCAGGAGGCGCTGACCAACGTGGCCAAGCATGCGCGGCCCGGCCGCGTGCGGGTGGCGCTGCGGCAGGCCGGGGACGCGCTGACGCTGGAGGTCGAGGACGAAGGGCCGCGGCGCCCGCCCCGCCCCCCTGCCGACGCGCCGGCCGGCCGCGGCATCGACAACATGCGCGCCCGGGCCCGCCAGCTCGGCGGCACGCTGGAGCTGCAGCACGATGCGCCCGGCACCCGCGTGCGGCTGCACCTGCCGTCGGCGCCGCCGCGCGCGCTGCCCGAGCCCCGGTCCGCGGAGGTAGGCCCAACGGCCTAGCGTCGATACGGCATTCCCCGGCGATGCCTGCCTGCCTAGAGTGCGGGCTCCCTGACATCGTTGCGCGCCGCGCGGCCCGAGGACCCTCTTCCATGCAATCCCTGTCGATCCCCGTTGCGGCCGACACCTGGCTCGGCCTGATCGCCTGGGCCTACCTGCTGACCAACGCCGTGCGCGTGTTCACCTACATCCCGCAGATCCTGGCGGTGTGGAAGTGCCGCGACGGCGCCCGCTCGGTGTCGCTGCTCACCTGGGGCTCGTGGGTGCTCTCGCACGTCGCGGCCACGGCCTACGGCGTGCTGGTGGTCAAGGACGCGCTGTTCCTGCTGATCACCCTCATCAACTTCGCAGGCTGCGGGCTGGTCGCGGCCATCGCCGCGCGGCGGCGCTGGCAGTGGAAGCAGTCCTCGCAGGCGCTGCTGATCTGAGGGCTGCCGACAAAGCCGCACCCGCGCCGCAGGCCGGTGCGGCCCGCGCCTTCAGCGGCCCGAGGCGAGGAGGCGGTCGAAGTCGGCGTCCAGCCGCGCGAGCGAGGACGCGATGCGCGCACGCCGCGCCTGGATCCACCCGGCCTGCTGCGCCAGCCGCTCCTGCGCGGCCTTGAGCATGCGGGCCATCTCGGCCGGCTGCGGCCCGCCGGCCGAGCTGCGGTTCTTCACGATCGCCACCGGATCGAGGGTGGCGCGGAACTCGGCCTCGCTCATGGGCAGCACCTGCGCGTAGGTCGAGCCCTTCACCGTCTCGGCATAGATGCGCTGCGCCTCGGCGTAGGGGAAGTCCAAGGGCTTGATGTCCTTGGCCTTGGCGTACTCGACCACCTCCGACGCGAAATGGTGGCCCACGCGGAAGGGCAGCCGGTACTTGCGCATCAGCACGTCGGCCAGCTCCTGCGAGGCGGTCCAGTCGCTGTTGAGTTCTTCCAGCGCGCGTTCGGGGCTGATGACCATCTGGCCCAGGATGCGCTCCCACTGCCGCAGCACGGCGATGGTGCTCACGACCATCTCGCCGTTGCTCTTCACTTCCTTGGCGTCGGGCATGCCGGGCGGGATGTTGTGCGCCTGCAGCAGCGGCACCATGGCCAGCGCGATCACCTGGGAGGCATCGCGGCGCGTGTTGTTGAGCAGCCCCGGGTTGCGCTTCTGCGGCATGGCGCTGGAAACGTAGGTGTTGCCGCCGCCCTCGGCCAGCAGGATCCAGGGCCGCGACTGGGCGTACTGGACCATGATGTCCTCGACGAAGCCGCCGGTGTGCAGCGCGATGGCGGTCACCACCGCGCCGACCTCCACCGGCTCTTCCTGCGACGAGATCTGCGACGCGTCGTAGGCGTTGTCGACCGTGGCCGCGAAGCCCAGGTAGTCGGCCATGCGCGTGCGGTTGAGCGGCCAGCTGGTGCCGTTGAGCACCGTGGTGCCCATGGGCGAGCGGTCGATGCGCGCATAGGCCTCGCGGATGCGCTGCGCGTCGCGCTCCAGCCCGGCCGCGTGGCCCAGCAGGTAGTGGCCGTAGCTGTTGGGCTGGGCAGCCACGCCGTTGGTGTAGTTGGGCACGATGGTGCCGGCATGCTTCTCGGCCAGCCGGACCATCGCCCCCGAGGTCTTGTTGAGCTGGTCCGCCAGGTCGAGCAGCTGCTCGCGCAGGATGGCGGCGCGGTACGTGGCATGCATGTCCTGGCTGGAGCGGCCGGCATGCAGCAGGGTCACGTCGGGGCCCGCGGCTTCGATCAGCAGCGGCTCGAAGGTGATCACGCTCGAGGGGCGCTTGGCCTTGGGCTGGGCGCCGTCCTGCAGCACCTTCGCGATGCCGGCGGCCAGGCGCGGCGCCATCGCCTTGTCGAGCAGGCCTTCGTCGGTGTTGATCACGGCCGTGGCCTTGTTGATCTCGCCCAGCCAGAAGAACTCGTCGCGCGGCGGCGCCGGCGCCTGCGCGAAGGCGGGAAGCATCAGCGCCGACAGGGCGGCAGCGAGCAGGGGTCGGTTCAATCGCATGGGGCGGTCCTCGGGTGCGGTGGGGGATGGGCGTGGGCGGGCGCGTGCCGGGGCTGCAGGCCGGTTCATTGGCGGATGCCCAGTTCGAAGTTGGCGCCGGCCGCGGGAAGGTAGCCCAGCAGGCCGGCGCTGTGAAGCAGCTGGCCGGCCGCCGCACCGCTGGCCTGCATCACGCCGAGCACCGGGCTGTCGTAGGCCAGCGTGCCGGCGTTGCCGCGCAGCGTGAGGTTGGCGCCGGCGATGGTGGCGCTGCCGCTGCTGCCGTCGCCCGCCGCGGTCGCGAACTGGCCGTCGGCCGCGCCGGAGGCAATGGGCGATTGCGGCGCATAGAGGCGCAGGCCATAGCTCGTGGCCGACTCGCGGATCAGGAACAGCGGCACCACCGTGGCACCGACCTGCCCGAAGATCACCGAGCCGCCCGGCGTGCCGCCTGTGGTGGCGGCGCCGCCGGTGGCCGGGGTGACCAGCAGGTCGAAGGCATTGCGCGTCGCGTCGTAGCTGAGGTAGCCCTTGGCCGTCGACGTGCAGTTCGCGTCGTAGGTCGTGAAGCCGCCGGTGGCCGCGTCGCGGCAATGCTGGAAGGTGCCGGCATTGCGCACCCGCGACGAGCCCGCGTACGGGGTGGCGCTGCCGCCCGCGCCGTACTGGATGCCGGCCACGTCGTAGATGTTCGCCACCGGGTTGAAGACGGCCGGGCTGGCGCTGTTCTCGAAGGTGTTCTGGAAGGCCAGCAGCGGCACGAAGCCGCCGCCCCCGGCCGAGTTCACGCCCCCCAGCAGCGCGCCACCGGCGCCGAAGCTGAAGACCGCACCGCTCTCGCCGCTGGCGTAGTGGCAGTCGCCCTGTGCCACCAGCGTGCCGCTGCGCTGCGTGCCGGCCGCGCGCTGCACGCTGGCGTCGATGGTGACGGTGTAGGCCAGCGTGGCCGGGTCGACGCTGACGCGCAGTTCCTCACCCATCAGGTTGCCGCCCTTGTAGGTGGTGGGGCTCGCGGGCAGGTTGGGACAGGCCAGCGGGTCGCCCACCTCGGTCACGCAGCTGTAGTTGACGGCCGCGTCCAGGCTGCCGGAGCCGCGGTACTTGGGCCACGACGGGAAGCGGCACAGGGGCCGCGTGCGCCCGTAGGTGCCGGGCACGCTGTCGGCCGCGATGGGTGTGCCGGGCGCCAGGCCGCGCTCGGCCCAGTCCTCCAGCGCCGCGAGCGAATCCCAGGCGGGGATGAACACGCCCGTGCCATGGCCCATGCCCGGCACCATGTAGAAGCGCAGGCCTTGCGCCGCCGTGTCGGCGCCGACGGTGGCGACCACGCGCTGGTAGTAATCGATGGTGGAGTTGCCGCTGATGACCTCGTCGGCCTGGCCGTGCAGCAGGATCAGGCGGCCGCCGTGCGAGAAGAAGGGCCGCAGGTCGGGGTCGGTCGCGTCGGTGATGGCCGAGACGGCCTGCACGCGCGAGGTCCAGGCGCCGGGGTTCAGCGGATCGAAGCTCAGCGTGTCGAGCGCCGCGTCGCGCGTGACGAAGTACTTGGCCCACTGGTCGCCCGTCACGTACTGGTTGGCGTCGGCCGACGTAGCCGGGTTGCCCGGCGTGCGCCGCGTGCCGAGGTCGCGCGAGGTGAAGGGGCCGGCCACCAGCGCGCCTTCGAGCAGGTTGTAGCCGCCCGCGCGGCGCACGCCGTTCGCCAGCGCGTACGCGCTGAAGTCCAGCGGCGACTCGATGGTGCGCACCGTGGCCAGCTGCGCGTCCGACAGGCAGGTGTCGCCGGTGTCGGCGCCGCCCGCGCAGCGCAGCGACGCGAGGATCTGCGTGTTGAGCTGGCGGCAGCTCTCGACGTTGCTCACGATGCCGTCGCTCGCGCCGTCGAGCCGGTCGCAGGCGGCCAGCACCGTCCGTTGCACCAGCAGCGTCTTGGCCAGGTTCATCCAGCCGGCGCCGCCGTTGGCATACAGCGCGCGGCCCACCGCGATGTTGGACAGCCGCGTGCCGCTGTAGTTGAGCGCGGGCTCATTGGCGACCACGCCGTCGTAGTCGGCCGGCCAGCGCTGGATGTGCAGCAGCGCATCGCGCCCGCCGGTGGAGGTGCCGAGGAAGTACGCATGCTGCGGCGCACGCGCGTAGCGCAGCTGGATCAGCGCCATCGCGACGTCGTGCGTCTTCTTGAGCGCGTTGCCGCCGTAGTTGGCCAGCGCCTCGTCGTTGGCGGCGAACTTCGCGTCGGTGATGCTGCTGCTCTGGTGGCCGCTGTCGTCGCCGAAGGTGGCGTAGCCCAGGGCCAGCGGCGCGGGCTTGTCGGCCGGGCCGAAGCGCACGGGCTCGGTGCCGTCGATCAGCCGGCCGTTGAAGCCGCCGCCGCCGAAGTGGATCGCCTTGCGGTTCCACGCTTCGGGCAGGTTGACCGCGAAGTTGATGACCGGCGCGCTCGCGTCCATGGGCTGGATGGTCCCGCGCACCTGGCAGTGGCTGCCCAGCGCGTTGCCGCTGGCGCCCGCGGCGACCGGGGTGGCGCTCACCACCGTCGCGCCCTGCGTCGGCAGGCCGATCACGCCGGCGGCGATGGTGCGGCCGGCCAGTTCGGCGCAGCCGAGCACCGGCGTGGCCGGCGGCTCGGGCGGCGTGGCCGGGTCGCCGCTGCCACCGTCGGGCGGCGGCGTGCCCGGCGTGCCGGGGTTGCCGGGCGAGGCCGGCGGGAACACGGGGAAGCCCCCGCCCCCGCCCCCTCCGCCGCCGCAGCCCGAAAGGGCCACGGCAGCCACCACGGCAGCGAACGCGGACGCGAGGCGCAAGACCGACGAGGACGAGGAAATGCGCCAGGCGCGGCGAGGAAGCGGCATGGGGGTATGTCTCCGGGAATCGGGCCGTGTCGGCCTCTGGTGCGAATGCGGGCGAACGATAGTTTTGGGTGTGACTTGGGGTCAAATAAAATAATCGGGCCCTTCCGATACGAAAAACATATGGAAATGCGTCCGCTGCGCTACTTCGCCGCCGTGGCCGAGACCGGCCACATGACGCGTGCCGCCGAACAGCTCGGCATCCAGCAGCCGCCGCTGAGCCAGCAGATCAAGGCGCTGGAGCGGCAACTGGGCCTGCAGCTGTTCAAGCGCCACCCGCGTGGCGTCACGCTGACCGACGCCGGCCGGCAGTTCCAGGCCGAGGCGCAGCGCATGCTCGGCCACATGGCGGCGCTGGAGGCGCGCATGCAGCGCGTGGCCCAGGGCGAGGAAGGCGTGCTCGCGGTGGGCTTCACCAGTTCGGCCGCGGCGCATGCCTTCGTGCCGCAGGCGCTGCGGGCCTTTCGCCATGCCCGGCCCCGGGTGCAGCTGCAGATCGGCGAGGACAACGCAGCCGAACTCACCGAGTCCATCGCCGCCGGGCGCATGCACTGCGGCCTGCTGCGCGTGCCGGTGGACCGTCCGGCCGGCCTGCATTTCGAGACCCTGCTGCGCGAGCCGGTGATGGCCGCCCTGCCGGTCGACCACCCGCTGGCCGCCCGCCCCGGCCGCGCCCGGCGCCTCACGCTCGCGCAGCTGTGCAGCGAGGGCCTGATCCTCGTGCGCCGGCCGGGCGCGCCGGGGCTGTATGCCGAGCTGCTCGCGCTGTGCCGTGCGCAGGGCCTGACGCCGCGCGTGGTGGCCGAGGTCGACCGCATGATGACCAACCTGAACCTGGTCGCGGCGGGCGTGGGCCTGTCGGTGGTGCCGGCCTCGATGGCGGGCGTGCACCCGCATGCGATCCGCTACCTGCCGCTGGCCGGCAGCGAGGCGCTCGATGCGCCCCTCACGCTGGTCACGCGGCAGGACGAGGACAGCCTGCCCGCGCGGCAGTTCGCCGCCCTGGTGCGGGCGCAGGCGCAGGCTGCATGACGCTGCAGCGGCGCCGGGTGCTGGGCGCGGGCGCGGCCGCCGCGCTCGGCGCGGCCACGGCCTTGCACGCGCAGGAAGACGTCTGGCCATCGCGGCCCTTGAAGCTGCTCGTCGTGTACCCCGCGGGGGGCGTGAGCGACCTCGTGGCGCGCGCCGTCGCCGCACCGCTGGGCGAGCTGCTCGGCCAGCCGGTGGTGGTGGAACACCGCCCCGGTGCCGGCGGTGCCGTGGGCATGGCGGCGCTCGCCCGCGCCACGCCCGACGGCCACACCCTCGCCTTCTCGGCCATCACGCCGCTGACGCTGCATCCGCTGGTGGCCCATGTGCCCTACGACCCACAGGCCGACTTCCTGCCCATCGCCGGCGTGATGCGCACGCCGGTGCTGGTGGCCGGCACGCCGGTGCTGGCGGGGCGGGACTTCGCTGCCGTGCTGCGCGGTGCGCAGGCACGGCCGGGCGCGCTGCGCTGGGCCAGCTCGGGGGTGGCGACCACTGGCCACCTGGTGCTGGCCCAGGTGCGGCGCCTGGCGCGCGTGGACATCACCCACATCCCCTACCAGGGCGGCGGCCGCCAGCTCAATGATGCGCTGGCCGGACAGTTCGAGGTGCTGTCGACCAACGTGGCGCCGCTGCAGTTGCAGTACATCGCCGCGCGCCGCCTGTGGCCGCTGGCGGTGGGCGCCGGAGCGCGGCTCGAGGCGCTGCCGCGGGTGCCCACGCTGGCGGAACTGGGCTTTGCCGATGCCAACGTCGATTCGCTCTTCGGCATCTTCGCGCCCGCGCGCACGCCGCTGGATGTGGCGCAGCGCCTGAACCGCGCCGTGGGCGAGGTGCTGGCCGGCGCCGCGCTGCGGCGCATCCTGCACGACGCCTACAACGTGCCGGCGGACGGCGGCCTGGCCGACTTCGCGCGCGAGATCGAGGAAGACGACGAACGCAACCGCCAGTTGATGGCGGGCCGCAGCACGCTGGACTGAGCGCGCCTCAGCCCTCAGAAGCTGTGAATGAATTCGACGTGGCCGAGCGGACTGCGAAAACGCGTCCAATCAAGGCGCAAAGCGCAGCCATAGCTCGGGCTATGGCGAGCATTTGCAACGCAGAGTGGGCGTGTTTTGGCAGGTCGAGCGGGCATGGCGGATTCGTTCACAGCTTCTCAGCCGACCACAGCTGCGGGTACTCCAGCACGAAGCCCTCTTCGCTCAATGCCAGCTCGGCGTCGTAGCCGAAGCGCGGGGAGGCGTAGCGGTAGCGCGTGGCGTCGATGCAGGCGTAGCGCTGCTCCAGCAGGCCCAGCCCGTCCTCCGACAGGTCCAGCCAGGCCGCGGGCGCCTCGGCCTCTTCGCCCGGCTGAAGGTGCATGCGCCGGACGGGCAGCAGGTTGGTGGCGGGCGTGAAGCCCAGGTCCAGGTCGGCGCAGTGCGCGAGGTCGGGCACGGGCGCGTCGTTCACCGTCCAGCCCTTGGGCGTGCGCGCGATCGACAGGTCGATCGCGGTGCCGCCGAGCCAGCCGCGCACCGTGGCCCACTGGGTGTGGAAGTGCTTGTCGCAACGCAGCCGGTAGTGCAGCTGCGCGATGCGCCCGCTCTCGTGCCGGAAGGCGGCCGCGCCGTCGAGCTGCCAGGCGGCGTCGTTGCGCTCCAGGCGGCACGCGTCGTGGCCCGGGCCGCCCTGGCGGCGCCAGAGGATGGTGGCGACGGTTTGCATGGGCGCATGATCGCCGGGCCGCAGCGCCCGCGCAAGGCGCGCCTGGCGCAGGCGCGTGCGCGCACCATTCCCCTGCGGCACCCCTGCACGGGCGCAGCATCGACAATCGCGCGGTGACCGTTTCCGCCGACGCTCCGCCGCCTCCGCCCCCTCCTGCCGGCCCGATCCGCCGCGTGGCGCACCTGGACATGGATGCCTTCTTCGCCTCCGTGGCCCTGCTGCGCTACCCGCAGCTCAAGGGGCTGCCGATGGTGATCGGCGGCGGGCGCCGCAAGGTGGACGAGATGCTCGCGCGCGACTACGCGGGCCTGCCCTCGCACGAGATCCCGGTCGAGGCCTTTCCGCTGCTCAGGGACTACGTGGGCCGCGGCGTCATCACCACCGCGACCTACCCGGCGCGCCAGTTCGGCGTCGGCTCGGCCATGGGCATGATGAAGGCCGCCAAGCTGTGCCCGCAGGCCATCGTGCTGCCGGTGGATTTCGACGAGGTGCGCCGCATCTCGCGGCAGTTCAAGTCGATCATCACGGAGATCGCGCCGGTGATGCAGGACCGCGGCGTGGACGAGGTGTACATCGACTTCACCGATGTGCCCGGCGGCCAGCGCGAGGGCGGCCGCGTGCTGGCGCGGCTGATCCAGAAGTCGATCTTCGACGCCACCGGCCTGACCTGCTCGATCGGCGTGGCGCCCAACAAGCTGCTGGCCAAGCTGGCGAGCGAGTTCGACAAGCCCAACGGCATCACCATCCTGCACGAGGGCGATCTGCAGACGCGCATCTGGCCCCTGCCGGCGCGCAAGGTCAACGGCATCGGGCCCAAGGCCGATGCCCGGCTCGAGAAGCACGGCATCCGCACGGTGGGCGACATCGCGGCACGCGATCGCGACTGGCTGATGGCCACCTTCGGCAGGGCCAGCGGCGCCTGGATGCACGAGATGGCCTGGGGCCGCGACGACCGCCCCGTGGTGACCGAGAGCGAGCCGGTGTCGATGAGCCGCGAGACCACCTTCGAGCGCGACCTGCACGCGGTGCGCGACCGGGCCGAGCTGGGCGCGATCTTCACCCACCTGTGCGAGAAGGTGGCCGAGGACCTGCAGCGCAAGGGCTACGTGGGCCGCACCATCGGCATCAAGCTGCGCTACGACGACTTCAGGACGGCGACGCGCGACCAGAGCCTCGCGGAGTTCACGGCCGACGCGAAGCTGATCCGCCGCACCGCGGGCCTGTGCCTCAAGCGGGTGCCGCTGGAGCGGCCGCTGCGGCTGCTGGGCGTGCGCGTGGGCAGCCTCGCGCGTGCCGACAGCCCCGAGGCGGCGGCCAGGCCCCAACGGCCCGCAGCGCCCGCGGGGCCGGCGCAAGCGGCAGCCGATGCCATCGCAACGACCGGGTCGCTGTTCTGATGCCGCTGCGCCGCGTGCTGCGAGCCATGGCCTGGGGCGCCGGCGCAGTGCTCGCGATGGCGATCCTCTACGTCGGCTGCGCCGCGGCGCTGATGCTGTGGCCCGCGCGCGGCGATCCGCCCGCACCCGCCGGCGGCGAGCGCATCGGCGCCTTCGTCGTGAGCAACGGCGTGCACACCGACCTGGTGCTGCCGCTGCGGGCCGGCGGCATCGACTGGCGCAGCGACTTCCCGCCTTCGCAGGCCCGCGCCGCGCCGGCCGACGCGGCCTGGATCGCCTTCGGCTGGGGCGACCGCGAGTTCTACCTGAACACCCCCACCTGGGCCGACCTCACGGTGCGGCGCGCGCTCGGCGCGGTGATCGGCGCCAACCCGTCGCTGCTGCACGTGAGCTGGCTGACGACGGCACAGTTGCGTCCCGGCAGCACATGGCAACTGTCGCTGACGCCCGCGCAGTACGCGCGCCTCGCGGCCCATGTGCGGGCCAGCCTGCCGAACGGCCGCGCGGTGCCGATCCCCGGCGCGCACTACGGCGCCGACGACGCCTTCTACGAGGCCACCGGCCGCTACCACCTCTTCGAGACCTGCAACAGCTGGACCGGCCGCGGCCTGCGCGCAGCCGGCGTGCCGGTGAGCCGGTGGACGCCCTTCGACGTCAACGTGGTGTGGCACCTCGCGCCCTGGCGGCCCTGAAGACCCGGGCCGCATCCGGCCTTTGCGCTCGCCGTCGTGAACGCGCGGTCCGATCTCGCCAGGCGGGCGGGCGGCTCCGCGCTGGCGGCATGGACATTCGAAAGCGCGGCCTGAAAAGGCGCAGACTGCACAGCCCAGTGCGACCGGGGCCGGTCGCATGCCGTTGAACACAAGGAAGCACGCCATGGTCACCGTTGCATTGTTCGTTCGTCTGGAAGCCAAGCCCGGAAAGGAGAAGGAGGTCGAGAACTTCCTTCTGGGCGGTCTGCCACTCGTGCAGGAGGAGCCCGCCACCACCGCCTGGTTCGGCATCCGCCTCGGGCCGACGACCTTCGGCATCTTCGATGCCTTCCCGGATGACGCAGGCCGGCAGGCGCATCTGTCCGGCAAGGTGGCGGCGGCCTTGATGGCACAGGCCGGTGAGCTGTTCTCCGAGCCGCCCTCCATCCAGAAGGTCGACGTGCTTGCCGCCAAGCTGCCCGGCTGACGGGTCGCGCCTCAGGAGCGCGCCTCGATCGGGTTGCCGTAGAGCGGCTTCGCGCCGAAGCGCGTGCTGACCGCATGGGCCACGCCGCAGGCCAGCATGGTGGGCAGGGTGAGCTGGAACTGGTTGGTCATCTCCATCACCATCACGATGGCCATGAGCGGCGCATGCGTCACCGCCGCCAGCACGGCCGCCATGCCGACCACCGCCATCACGCGCGGGTCGCCGACCCAGGCCATGGGCAGCACGTGCACCGCGAGCTGCGCGAGCACGCTGCCGGCCACCGCGCCCACCAGCAGCGAGGGCGTGAACACGCCGCCGATCGCGCCACTGCCCGAGCTCAGCGCCGTGGCCAGCACCTTGGCCACCAGCACCCAGGCCAGCATCTGCCAGAGCAGGTCGCCGCGCAGCACGGCCGACACCACGCTGTAGCCGTTGCCCCAGACCTCGGGCACCGCGGCCGCCAGCAGGCCGACCAGCAGACCGCCCAGGCCCAGCCGCGCGACCGGCGAAGCGATGCGACCGAAGACGATGCGACTGCGCTCCAGCAGGCCCAGCAACGCCCAGCCGGTGGCACCGAACAGCAGGCCCGCGACCAGCGCCGCACCGAGGCTGGTGGGCTGCAGCGCCAGCGTGGGCATCACGTACAGCGCCTGCGGTTCGACGAACCAGTGCATCAGCGCGCTGGCGGTGGCGGCGGCGATGAGCACGGGCGCCACGGCAGACCGCACGAAGAAGCCGAGCGCCAGTTCGAGCACGAAGACGACCCCCGCCACCGGCGCGTGGTAGGCCGCGCCGATGCCCGCCGCGATGCCGCAGACCAGCAGGGTCTTGCGCTCCTCGGCCGCCAGCGGAAGGCGGCGCGCGAGCGTGGCGGCGAACCAGGCCGCCAGCTGCACCATCGGACCTTCGCGGCCGATGGAAGCGCCGGTGCCCACCGACAGCAGCGACGACAGGCTGCGCGCGAGCGTCGTGCGGTCGTTGAGATCGACGCGGCCCTGCCGCGCAGCGTCGATGTAGTCGAGGTGGTGGTCGCCCGCCGGCCCGCGGCGCGCCCAGCGCAGGCCCAGCTGCAGCACCGCCCCCGCGAGCAGCCCGCCCGCCGTGCCCACCACCACGCGCTGCCAGGGCGCGATGGCACGCGCGGCATCGACGAAGCCGGCGGCATGCCCGGTCGCGAGCCACTCGACGCCATGCGCCAGGCCGCGGAACAGCACGGTGGCCGTCGCGGCCAGTGCGCCGGTGAGCATGGCCAGCAGCCACAGCCGCCCGCCGCGACCCGTGGGCCAGCGCCTGGGTGTCGCTGCGGCGTCGCGATCGGCGGCGGCGTCCACGCCCTTCAGCGCAGCGGCGGTACGCCGCCCTGCCACTGCGGCCAGTTCGCCACGATGTGGTCGACCACGCGCGAACCCACGGCCTCGATGTTGGCCACCGTCTCGGCAAAGCCGCCGGCCGTCTGGCCCGGCGCCGGGTCCAGGTGCTGCAGGGTCGTCTCGCCGGGGCTGCCCTGGTCGAAGTTGACGGCGCCGCGCAGGCTCATCACGCGGTCGGTGCCATGGGTGCGCTTGATGACCAGGGTGATGGCCGCGGCCTCCATCTCGGTGATGACGTAGTCGTCGGCGCCGTAGAGCTTGGCGATGTACTGCGCCTGCTTCGACATGCCGGGGCCGTGGAAGAAGGTGTCGCCCGTCATGTGCGTGCCGGTGCCGACGAAGGGCGCACGGCGCGCGGCGGCGTCGGGGTAGCGCAGCCGGTAGGTGCGTGCGGAGTCGGCGTCCTTGAGCGGGGTGTCGGCCGAGAGCTTCATCGCCCAGCCCACCAGCTGCGGGTTGAGCTGGAAGCGGCGGTACTCCTCGTAGCCCTTGCGCGGCATGAAGGTCGGTGCGCCGGCCGTGTTCTCTTCGGGCGCCCAGCGGTGGCCCAGGTCGTAGTCGACCAGCCAGGTGGCCCAGTTCACCTCGCCGATGGTGCCGCGCGAGGGCGGCGTGCCGGCCACGCCCGAGATGACGTAGTAGGCCTGCGAGAAGTCGAAGCGCGGGTTCAGCAGGATGGCCTGCATCGACGAGGACGAGTTCACCTTGCCCATGCCGAGCACCGCGCCGCAGACGCCGTCGGCGTTGCAGTACACCGGGCCCAGTGCGCCGGGCACGGCGATGGGTTTGGCGTCCTTCCAGTAGCGCTCGTACCAGTGCTGGAACTCGCCGGCGCGGTCGCCCGTGTTCTGTCCGATTTCGAACATGGCGGCGACGAAGACCTTGACCCGCACCGGGGACTGCGCCTGCTGGGCGCCCGGTGCGCTGGCGCAGCCGGCGAGCCAGGCGGCCAGTGCCAGCGCGGCGGCCAGGCGAAGAGGTGACGAAACGGAAGCGAACAGGCGGCGCATGGCGGTCCAGGGAAGGGAAAGGAAGACCGCGAGTCTACGAAGCCGCACGATGCGCTGCACGCGCACCTCGCGCGCGGCGCGCGTCCTACAGCCGGCAACCGCGGCGGCGCGGCATCGTGCCAGCGTGCCTACTGCCGCCACCACCCCCACCCCGCGCCGCGCCACTGCCGCGCCGCGCCCCGAGCCCCTGGGCAATGGCCTGGTCTACGTGTCGCCGGAGATGCCGGGGCTGACCCGGGTCAGGCAGGGCGACAGCTTTCGCTACCGCGATGCCCGCGGCCGCTGGGTGCGCAGTGCCGACGAGATCGCGCGCATCCGCCAGCTGGCGATTCCGCCCGCCTACACCGACGTCTGGATCTGCCCGCTGGCCAACGGCCACCTGCAGGCGATCGGGCTCGACGCGCGCGGGCGCAAGCAGTACCGCTACCACCCCGACTGGCGGCTGTTGAAGGACGAGGCCAAGTTCGAACGCCTCGAAGCCTTCGGCCGCGCCCTCCCCCGCATCCGCGCCCGGGTGCGGCGCGACCTGTCCGCCGCGTCGCGCTTGCGCGCCGGCAGCCCCATCGCGCGCGAGATGGTGCTGGCGGCGATCGTCCGCCTGCTGGACACCACCTACCTGCGCGTGGGCAACGAGGAGTACGCCAGCAGCAACGGCTCGTACGGCCTGACCACCCTGCGCAACCGCCATGTCCAGGTCAAGGGCGCTGCGCTGAAGCTGCGCTTTCGCGGCAAGAGCGGCGTGATGCACGAGGCCGAGGTCGACGATGCGCGCGTGGCCCGCGTGGTGCGCCAGTGCCAGCAGCTGCCGGGCCAGGAGCTGTTCCAGTACACCGACGAGGACGGCGCCCGCCACGGCATCGGCTCCGGCGACGTCAACGACTACCTGCGCGAAGCCTCGGGCGGCGAGTTCACGGCCAAGGATTTCCGCACCTGGCACGGCACGGTGCAGGCGCTGGAACTCACGCGCCTCGCGTGCGAGCAGAACGCCGCCAACCCGGAGGTCCACTACAGCGCCAAGGAAATCCTCGGCGCGGTCGCACGGCAGCTGGGCAACACGCCGGCGGTGTGCAAGAAGGCCTACGTGCACCCGGCGGTGCTGGCACTGGGCACCGAACTCTCGAAGGACGCGGAGGGCATGGCGGCGATCTGGGAACGCATCGCCGGCTCGCGGCCGCCGCGCGGCCTGCTGGCGGCGGAATCGCGCCTGACCGCCTTCATGCGCCACCAGCGCACGGCGGCGGCACGTGCCCGGCGCGCGCAGGCGCGCGCTGCCCTCAGCCCGCGCGCAGGTCGAGGTGCACGGCCGCGCGCTCGATCCTGAGGGGGTGCCCCAGGTCGTCGGCCAGGCTCTGCAGGCTGACGGCATCGATGGCCAGACTGCGCGGCGCACGGTGCGGCACCATCTCGGGCCGCGCGCTGTCGCCGGGCCGTGGCTCGGCCAGGACGGACACGCTCGCATCCCCATCGGGGACGACGCGGATGAGCCCGACCTCGGGCGCGCTGTCGTGCAGGTGGCACAGGGCGCCGAGCATCAGGTAGCGCAGCGCGGCGCCGCCGCGCCAGGTGGATGCGTCGCCCTCGTCCGCATCGAAGGCCGGGTCCAGTTCGAGGGCGATGCCGTTGAGGTCGAAGGCCGCGCGCATCAGGCCCGTGCACTGCCGCACCAGCCCGGTCCGCGTCACGCCCTCGTCGTCGGCACCCAGTTCCCAGTCGCGCAGGGCGCGCATGCTGGCGATCAGCATGCCGAGCTGCTCGTCGACCTGTCCCACGCGCTGCTCGCAGGCGGCGACGTCGGGCGGGTTCGCGGCGACCTGCCGCCGCAGCATCAGCAGGCTCATGCGGATCAGCGACACCGGCGAGGCCATGTCGTGGCGCAGCCCGGGCAGCGCGCGCATGAGCAGCTCGTGGCGCACGCCGGCCGCGATCCAGCTGCGGGCGCTGGGGGAGGCTTTCATGGAAGGGGGCTGGGCCGGCGGCGGCTACGCGGCGGCCGGCGGGCTGGCCAGCAGCCGGTCGAGCGCATCGAAGTCGATCGGCTTTTGCAGATAGTGGTCGAACAGGGGCGCGGCCTGGGCACCGGCGGCATCGCCCACGCCGTAGCCGGAAATGGCAACCAGCATCAGCGGGCGGTCCTGCGCGTTCTGGCGCAGGTGGCGGGCCACGTCGGTGCCGGGTCGGTCGGGCAGCGTGAGGTCGACCAGCGCGACATCGAAATGCTCGCTGTCGAAGGTCTCGATCGCCTCCCGGGCCGTGAAAGCGCAGCGCGCCGTGTGGTCCTGCAGAACGATGAGCTCCTGCAGCAGCTCGGCCGCGGAAGCGTTGTCGTCGACGATGAGAACGTTCAAGTCGGGGGCCCCGGTGGGTGGAAAGCGACCAGTATCCGCGCGCCCCGCGACGCGCCGTGTAGGAAAGCGCCGATGCCGGCGCGCGCCGTCACTGCCGCGCGGTTCGGATGTTGGCCGGCAGCGCCTGCGGCCAGCTCGTGCGGAAGGGGTTGATGTCCAACCCCCCGCGGCGGGTGTAGCGGCAGTACACGGCCAGCTTGGTGGGCACGCAGCGCGCCAGGATGTCGCTGAAGATGCGCTCGCAGCAGGGCTCGTGGAATTCGTTGTGGTTGCGAAAGCTCACGATGTAGCGCAGCAGCCCGGCCTGGTCGATGGCGGGGCCGCTGTAGCGGATCTGCACGCTGCCCCAGTCGGGCTGGCCGGTGACGCGGCAGTTGCTCTTGAGCAGGCGGCTGGTGAGCACCTCGTTGACGGGCGGCTCGTCGAAGGCGGCGGTGAGCAGCCCGGGCGCGGGTTCGTAGTCGGTGCAGTCCAGGTCGAGCCGGTCCAGGTCCAGGCCGTCGAGTTCGGCCACGCCCTCGCGGTCGAAATGGTCGGGCGCGAGCAGCTTCACCCCGACGGTGCCGGTGCGGTCGCTGCCGCGCCAGGCGGCGTCGGACAGGTCCGCCCGCAAGCGCTCGCGGACCGCCTCGGCATCGGCGAACACCGTGCTATTGAAGCTGTTCAGGTAGAGCTTGAAGGACTTGCTCTCGATGATGTTGGGCGTCTCGCACGGGAAGGTGAAGTGCGCGATGGCGAGTTGCGGCTTGCCGCGCGGGTTGAGCCAGCTCAGCTCGAAGGCGGTCCACATGTCGGCGCCGAAGAAGGGCAGCGCCGGCGCCGTGCCCGGCACGGGGGCCGGCAGTCCGAGCGCGAGGCGCTGCGGGGTGCGCGACAAAGGAAAGAGGAGCGACGCGTCGTAGCGGTCGACATAGGCCGACGCGCGGCCCAGCTGGGATTGTTCGGGGGTGTTGGGAAGGCTCATGGCGATGCCCGTCGGGCCTCGGCGAGAAAGGGAAGGATGTGCGAGAGCAGCACCGGCAGCGCGCCGGCCGGCAGGTCGTGCGCCATGCCCGGGATGGCGGCGAAGCGGGCGCCGGGAATGCGCCGCGCCGTGTCCTGCCCGCAGGCGATGGGCACCAGCGGGTCGGCGTCGCCGTGCAGCACCAGCGTCGGGCTGGCGATGCGCGCCAGCACCTCGGGCCGGCGCCCGGTGTCGGCGCCGATGGCCAGCATCTGCCGCACCACGCCGGCCGGGTGGTAGGAACGCCGCAGGCCGGCGGCGATGCGCTCGCGCGCCGCTGCCTCGTCGAAGGGCCAGCCGGGGCTGGCGATCAGCCGCACCAGGCCCAGCGTGTGCTCGACCAGCGCGGCCTGGCTCCGGCCCTTGGGCCGGCGCATGAGGGCCGCGCCGACGTCGGCCCGCGCACCGGGCAGGCTGGCGGCGCCGCTGGAACTCATGACGCTGGTCAGGGTGCGCACGCGCTGCGGCGCGGTGGCGGCCATGCGCTGGGCGATCATGCCGCCCATCGAGACGCCGATCACATGGGCTTCGTCGATCTCGAGCGCATCGAGCACGCCCAGCGCGTCGAGCGCCATGTCCTGCAGGCTGTAGGGCGCACGCACGCCCAGGCCGACCTTCTGGCGCAGCACCTCCCACAGCAGGTTGCGGCTTTCGGCATCGTCGAAATGCTGCGACAGGCCGATGTCGCGGTTGTCGTGCCGCAGCACGCGGTAGCCGGCATCGGCCAGCGCCCGCACGAAGGGTTCGGGCCAGGCGATGAGCTGCATGCCCAGGCCCATGACCAGCAGCACCGCCGGCCCGTCGCCGCCCGTGTCCTCGACCTCGATGGGAATGTGGTTCGCGATGACTTTCATGGGTGCTTGGGCCAGTGGGCGGGCGTGGATGTGTTCTTGAACGCGGACTTCCGGACGCAGAAGGAAGGCCAAGGAAGCGCAGAGGACGCAGAAGGGGCAGGCAAAATTTTTCGACTTCTCTTTTGCGCCCTCTGCGAAACCTTTGCGTCCTCTGCGTCCGGCAGTCCGTAGTCCGATCCCGATTTCAGGTGAAGGTCCGCTCGCGCAGCCACTTCGTCGCGACCCACTTCTCGCCGGCCAGCACCGGCGCACCGCCGTGCAGGGTGCGGGTGGCCGGGTCGGCGCGGTCGTAGCTGAAGAAGACGGCCGAGCCGCGCACCGGCGCCACCTCGAGGCCGATGTCGGGGAAGGTGGTGGCGCCGCCCTGCTCCGGCTCCTGCAGGTACATCACCAGCGTGGCCACGCGCTGGCCGCCGCGGCGCAGGATGGTGGGCGTGCCGGGTTCCTTGGGGTCGAAGTAGTCGTAGTGCGGGCGGTACTGCGCGCCGGGGCTGTAGCGCAGGATCTGCAGGCCCTCGCCGAAATCCAGCGGCCAGTTCAGCAGCGTGGCGATGCGCGCCTCGATGCGCTGCACCACCTCGTTCTCGCCGCGCTCGAAGAACATGCCGTCGCTGGTGCGGTCGACGTTGAGGGTCTCGCCGCCGGTCTTGGTCTCGACCGTGAGCGAACGCGACAGCCGCTGGCGCGCGGCGGCGATCAGCGCCTCGCACTCCTCGGCCGACAGCAGGTTGCCGAAGACGACGATGCGCGGGTGCTTGACGGTCTGCACGACCTGCACGCGACGGCCCCCGGCATCGAGGTAGAGCGGCGAGAGCTCCAGGTTCGGGCCGGGCATGTCGGTGCGCGCCGGTGCCTCGGTCCCGGCAGCGCCGCCGCCGCGGGTCGTGCGTTCGACCTCGGCCAGCGCGGCGTCGGTCGCGTCGTCGCGCCAGCCGGCCGCGTGCATCGACTGGCGCAGCGCCGGAACGGAGTGGCCTGCGGCGAGCTGGGCCACGATCCATTCGCGCAATTCGGGGCTGATGGGTTGCATGGCGGCGTTCCCTCCGTGTCAGGCGGTCTTTCTGCGGAAGACGAGGCGCTCGGGCGTGGAGGCGTCCGGCGCGAAGGCGTAGCCCTCCAGGTCGAAGCCCTCGAGCCTGCGCGGCGTGCCGGCCTTGTGCAGCACCGCCCAGCGCGCCATCAGGCCGCGCGCCCGCTTGGCGAAGAAGCTGATGACCTTGTACTGGCCGTTCTTCCAGTCCTCGAACACGCATTCGACGACGCGGGCCTTGAGCACCTTGCGGTCGACGGCGCGGAAGTACTCCTGCGAGGCGAGGTTGATCACCACGGGCGAACGGTCGGCGGCGGCACGCTCGTTGAGGTATTCGGCGATGCGCGAGCCCCAGAAGGCGTACAGGTCCTTGCCGTGGCGGTTGGCCAGCGGCGTGCCCATTTCCAGGCGGTAGGGCTGCAGGCGGTCGAGCGGGCGCAGCACGCCGTACAGCCCGCTGAGGATGACGAGGTGGTCCTGCGCCCAGCCGAGCTGTGCGGCACCGAGCGACTTCGCGTCGAGGCCGCCGTACACGTCGCCGTCGAAGGCCAGCGCGGCCTGCTTCGCGTTCCTGTCGGTGGACTTGGCCGACCACGCCGCATAGCGCGCCACGTTGAGCGCCGACAGCTTGTCGGACAGGTGCATCAGCTCGCCCACCTGCTGGGGCGACTTCTCGCGCAGCAGCCGGATCAGCTCGACCGACGGGCCGCGCGGTGCCTCGAAGTGCGGCTGCGTGGCCGGGAGGCCGTCGGGCACGGGCGTGTCGTAGTCCAGCGACTTCGCCGGGGAGAGCAGGAAAAGCATCGCGGGATTATCTACAGCCCCCCCTGCCGCGGCCGCATGCGCAACCCCCGCCGGTAAAATCGTGGGCTTCCCTCTCCCCGGCCCCGGCCGCGCCCCCACGGGCGCCGCCCGCCCCGACCTTGCCCCGATCCCCCGCCATGAGCGACACCCCGAACCAGCCCGGCCTGCAATCCCTCGCCAAGTCCTTCGAACCCGCCGCCATCGAGGCGCACTGGGGCCCCGAATGGGAGCAGCGCGGCTACGCGCGCGCGGGCTTTCGCGGCACGCAGCAGCCGCAGGAGGGCGCGCCCTCCTTCGCCATCCAGCTGCCGCCGCCGAACGTGACCGGCACGCTGCACATGGGCCACGCGTTCAACCAGACCATCATGGACAGCCTGACCCGCTACCACCGCATGGCGGGCGCGAACACGCTGTGGGTGCCCGGCACCGACCATGCCGGCATCGCGACGCAGATCGTGGTCGAGCGCCAGCTGCAGGCGCAGGGCATCAGCCGCCACGACATGGGCCCCACGCCGGCCGAGGCGCGCAAGAACTTCGTGGCCAAGGTGTGGGAGTGGAAGGAGCAGTCCGGCAACACCATCACGCAGCAGATGCGCCGCATGGGCGACACGGTGGACTGGAGTCGCGAGTACTTCACCATGGACGAGAAGCTGTCGAAGGTGGTCACGCAGACCTTCGTGCAGCTGTACGAGGAAGGCCTCATCTACCGCGGCAAGCGCCTGGGCAACTGGGACCCGGTGCTCAAGACCTCGGTGAGCGACCTAGAGGTCGAGAGCGAGGAGGAAGAAGGCTCGCTCTGGCACATCGCCTACCCGCTGGAAGACGGCAGCGGCACGCTGGTGGTGGCCACCACGCGGCCGGAGACGATGCTGGGCGACACGGCCGTGATGGTGCACCCCGAGGACGAGCGCTACGCCCACCTGGTGGGCAGGAACGTGAAGTTGCCGCTGGTCGACAAACTGATTCCGATCATTGCCGACGACTACGTCGACAAGGCCTTCGGCACGGGCGTGGTGAAGGTCACGCCCGCCCACGACTACAACGACTACGCGGTCGGCCAGCGCCACAAGCTGCCGATGATCGGCGTGCTGACGCTCGATGCGACGATCAACGACAACGCGCCCGGGAAGTACCGCGGCATGGACCGCTTCGTGGCGCGCAAGGCCATCGTGGCCGACCTGGACGCCCTGGGCCTGCTGGTCGAGGTGAAGAAGCACCGGCTCATGGTGCCGCGCTGCGCGCGCTCGGGCGCGGTGGTCGAGCCGATGCTCACCGACCAGTGGTACGTGGCGATGACCAAGCCGGGCCGCAAGGGCGAATCGATCGCGCAGCAGGCCATCGACGCGGTGAAGTCGGGCGAGGTGCGCTTCGTGCCCGAGAACTGGGTCAACACCTACAACCACTGGATGGAGAACATCCAGGACTGGACCATCTCGCGCCAGCTGTGGTGGGGCCACCAGATCCCGGCCTGGTACGACGAGGACGGCAAGGTGTACGTGGCGCACGACGAGGCCGAGGCCCAGGCCAAGGCCCCCGGCAAACAGCTGCGCCGCGACGAGGACGTGCTGGACACCTGGTACTCCTCGGCGCTGGTGCCCTTTTCCTCCCTGGGCTGGCCGGAGCAGACGCAGGACCTGTCGCTGTACCTGCCCTCGACGGTGCTGGTGACGGGCTACGACATCATCTTCTTCTGGGTCGCCCGGATGATCATGATGACGAAGCACTTCACGGGCAAGGTGCCGTTCAGGGACGTGTACATCCACGGCCTGGTGCGCGACGCCCAGGGCCAGAAGATGAGCAAGTCCGAGGGCAACGTGCTCGACCCGGTCGACCTGATCGACGGCATCGCCCTCGCGCCCCTGCTCGACAAGCGCACCACCGGCCTGCGCAAGCCCGAGACGGCGCCCAAGGTGCGCAAGCAGACCGAGAAGGAATTTCCCGACGGCATTCCGGCCTACGGGGCCGATGCGCTGCGCTTCACCTTCGCGGCGCTGGCCTCGCTGGGCCGCAGCATCAACTTCGACTCCAAGCGCTGCGAGGGGTACCGCAACTTCTGCAACAAGCTCTGGAACGCGACCAGCTTCGTGCTCATGAATTGCGAAGGCTACGACTGCGGACTCAAGGAGCACACCAAGGAAGAGTGCCAACCCGGCGGCCCCTTCCATGGCTACATGCGCTTCAGTCAGGCCGACCGCTGGATCGCTTCGCAACTGCAGCGCGTAGAGGCGGAAGTCGCCAAAGGCTTCGAGGAGTACCGCCTCGACAACGTCGCCAACGCCATCTACCAGTTCGCCTGGAACGACTTCTGCGACTGGTACATCGAGCTGTCGAAGGTGCAGATCCGCAATGGCACCGAGGCCGAACAGCGCGCCACGCGCCGCACGCTGATCCGCACGCTGGAGACGCTGCTGCGCCTGGCGCACCCCGTCATCCCCTTCATCACCGAAGAGCTGTGGCAGAAGGTGGCCCCGGTCGCCGGCCGGGCCGGCCCGTCGGTCATGGTGGCGCCCTACCCCGTCGCCCAGCCCGGGAAGATCGACGAAGCGGCCGAGGCGCATGTGGCCAAGCTCAAGTCGCTGGTGGCCGCCTGCCGCACCCTGCGCGGCGAGATGAACGTGTCGCCCGCCCAGCGGTTGCCGCTCTATGCCCTGGCCGAGACGCCGGCCGAGGCCGAGTTCCTGCGCGGCGCGGCGCCCGTGCTGCAGGCCCTGGCGAAGTTGAGCGAGCTCAAGGTCTTCGACGACGAGGCGGCCTGGACGGCCGCCGCCCAGGCCGCCCCGGTGGCCGTGGTGGGTGGCGCGCGGCTGGCGCTGTACGTGGAAATCGACGTGGCGGCCGAGCGCGCGCGCCTGGGCAAGGAAATCGCCCGCATCGAGGGCGAGATCGTCAAGGCCAACGGCAAGCTGGGCAACGAAAGCTTCGTCGCCCGGGCGCCGGCGGCCGTGATCGAGCAGGAGCGCCAGCGCCTGGCGGACTTCAGCGCCACGCTGGAACGCCTAAAAAGTCAGGTTTTGCGTCTCGGCTGACAGCCAGCATTCATGCGGACTGGCTACCATGTTGAAATTGGCAAAGTAAAACCTTTCTACTCATTTTCTGACCCATGCCCACTTCGACGCGCATTCGCAAGGCGGTCTTCCCCGTCGCCGGCTTCGGCACCCGCTTCCTGCCGGCCACCAAGGCCCAGCCCAAGGAAATGCTTCCGGTGGTCGACAAGCCGCTCATCCAGTACGCGGTCGAGGAGGCCTACGCCGCCGGCATCCGCGACATGATCTTCGTCACCGGCCGCAACAAGCGCGCCATCGAGGACCATTACGACACCGCCTACGAGCTGGAAAGCCAGCTCGAGGCCAGCGGCAAGGATGCCCTGCTGCACATCGCCCGCTCGGTCGCCCCCGACGACATGACCTGTTCTTACGTACGCCAGCCGCGCATGCTGGGGCTGGGCCATGCCGTGCTGTGCGCGGAGCACCTGGTGGGCGACCAGCCCTTCGCCGTGCTGCTGGCCGATGACCTGATGGTCGGCCCGCCCGGCGGCGAGGGCGTGCTGGCGCAGATGGTGCGCAACTACAACAACCTGGGCGGTTCGGTGCTGGCCGTGCAGGAGGTGCCGCTGGAGCAGGTCAAGCGCTACGGCATCGTCGCCGGCGACCCTATGGGCGACGGCATCACCAAGGTGAGCGCGATGGTCGAGAAGCCCTCGCCCGAGAAGGCGCCTTCGCGCCTGGGCGTGGCGGGCCGCTACATCCTTACACCCGGCGTGTTCGACGAGATCCGCAACCAGCCCAAGGGCGCGGGCGGCGAGATCCAGCTCACCGACGGCATCGCCTCGCTGATGAAGAAGGAAAGCGTCTACGCCTATGCCTACAAGGGCATCCGCTACGACTGCGGCGCCAAGGAAGGCTTCCTGCAGGCCACCGTGGAACTCGCGCTGGCGCACCCCGAAGTGGGCGGCTCCTTCCGCGAGTACCTCAAGACGCTGAAGCTCTGAACGCCCGCGGCTCAGCGAAGCTGGGCTTCGACGAAGCGCTGCACCTCGGCGTCCTCGATCGGCCGCACCGGCAGGCCGGCCGAGGCCAGGTGGCCGCTCATGGCCTGCGCCCATTTCGCGTTGGCGGCCAGGCCCCAATGGTCGTCGCCCGTCAGGCCGTGCGTGGGCTCGTTGCCCACCGACAGGGTGACCGTCAGCCGGTCGCCGATCTTCAGGTCGCGGTAGGCCGGCTTGCCATCGGCGCCGCGCTGGCCCCAGACCGAGCGGAACCAGGCGCGGTCGTCGAAGAAGCTCGCATGGGGCGTGCGCGCCGCCAGTTCGCGCAGGCCGCCGTCGTAACGGTCCAGGCCGCGGTCGATGTTGTCCATGGCCGTGCGGGACTGGAAGCTGCCGAATTGCAGCGGGTCGTTGGCCTCGTTGAACACGCCGACCAGCACGATGTGCGTCTGCGGGAAGGCGGCACGGATCATCTCGACCGCACGCGTCACATGCGACAGGCAGGTGGTCATGACCCTCTGCTGCGCCGGGGCGGCCGGGTCGCGCGACAGCGCATCCAGGAAGCCGGGCTGCGTCATGTTGATCAGGCCGATGCGAATGACCACCACGCCCTGGCGCCAGCGCGCCTTGTCGCCCTGCGCCATGCGCTGCAGCAGCGGCTGCACCTGCCGGTGCGGCCCGTCGGTGAGCGCTTCGCAGCCGGCGCCCGAGGTGGCGACGTTGAAACGGTAGTCCTGCTTGCGGGGAGAGCGCACGCCGGGCAGGTCGGCCAGTTCGCCCAGCGCGGCCACCAGGCGGTTCTGGCCGTTGATCTCCCAGGGCCCGGGGTCGATCACGCCGGCACGCAGCCGGGCCAGCACCTCCGTCCACTGGAAGGTGCGCGGCCGGTAGGGCCCGCCGCGGTCGCCGCTGCCGGGCGGGAAGGAGATGCTGTCCTGGTAGGCATGGCTGTCGGAATCGCCGAGCACGGCCAGGGGCACCGGGCCTGCCGGTGCGGCAGGCGCCTGGGCCAGCGCTGGCGCGGCGCCGACCAGCGCCAGCGCTGCCAGGGCCGCCGTGCGCAGGAGGCGGCGAGCGCCGTGCGGGGCGCTGCGGGCATCGTTCTTCGCACCTCGGTCCATCAGCGCCTCCTGAGCACGTGGATGAATTCCGCACCCAGCGTCTGCTGCTCGACCAGCGCGTTGCCGGTCTGGCGCGAGAAGGCCTGGAAGTCGCGCAGGGAGCCCGGGTCGGTCGCGACCACCTTCAGCAGCTGGCCGGTCTGCATCTCGTTGAGCGCCTTCTTCGCCTTGAGGATGGGCAGCGGGCAGTTCAGCCCGCGCGTGTCGATCTCCCGGTCGATCTGGAGGGGGGTGGGTGCGTCGTCCATGCTCGTCCCGGGCGGCCTCAGCTCAATCCACGCCGGCGCTCTTCGTTCTCCTGCGCCGTGAAGAAGACCGGCTCGTGGCCGCGCGTGCGCAGCCAGTCCGCCAACGCATAGCCCGTGCCGGCAGGCCAGCATCGCAGGTCGGGGAGGTCGTACAGGCGGTAGTCCACCAGCTCGGGCGAGAGCTTCACCTCGCCGTCGGCCACCACGTGGTAGGCGATGATGACCTGGTTCATGCGCTGGAAGTCATAGGCCCCGACGATCTTCAGGGCGCTCACGTCGAGGTTGGTCTCTTCCTTCACCTCGCGGGCCACGCCCTCCTCGGGCGTCTCCCCCGCTTCCATGAAGCCGGTGATGAGCGCGAACATCTTGCCCGGCCAGGCCGCGTTGCGGGCCAGCAGCACCTGGCCGCGGTACTCGACGATGGCGGCCAGCACGGGCGTCGGGTTGTTCCAGTGCGTGTGGCCGCACGCCGGGCAGCGCAGGCGCGCCTTCGGGCCGCCGTCCTCCATCATCTCGATCCATTCGAGCGGCGTGGCGCAGGCGGGGCAGAACTTGGGCAGATTCATCGTGGGCTACTCTCAGGGTCGCGGCCTGCGCGGGCGTGGCGCGCTGCGGGGCTGCGTTCTTCTCGGACCTCGGGATCAGGCGGGAAACACGCCGGTCGACAGGTAGCGGTCGCCGCGGTCGCACACGACGAAGACGATGGTCGCGTTCTCCACCGTCTTGGCAACCTGCAGGGCCACCCACAGCGCGCCGGCGGCCGAGATGCCGCCGAAGATGCCTTCCTCGCGCGCGAGGCGGCGGGCGAGTTCCTCGGCGTCGTCCTGGCTCACGTAGACCAGCTCGTCCACGCGGCTGGGTTCGTAGATCTTGGGCAGGTACTCCTGCGGCCATTTCCGGATGCCGGGGATGCGCGAGCCCTCGTCGGGCTGGGCGCCGACGATGCGGACCTCGGGGTTCTTCTCCTTGAGGAACCGGGACACGCCGGTGATGGTGCCCGTGGTCCCCATCGCACTGACGAAATGGGTGATGCGCCCGCCGGTCTGCTCCCACAGCTCGGGGCCGGTGGTCTCGTAGTGGATGCGCGGGTTGTCGGGGTTGGCGAACTGGTCGAGCACGCGGCCCTTGCCCTGGGCGACCATCTGCTCGGCGAGGTCGCGTGCGTATTCCATGCCGCCGCTCTTGGGCGTGAGGATGAGTTCGGCACCGAAGGCCTTCATGGTCTGCGCCCGCTCGACCGACAGGTCCTCCGGCATGATCAGCACCATGCGGTAGCCCTTGACGGCCGCGGCCATCGCCAGGGCGATGCCGGTGTTGCCCGAGGTGGCCTCGATCAGCGTGTCGCCGGGGCGGATCTCGCCGCGCTCCTCGGCGCGCCGGATCATCGACAGCGCCGGGCGGTCCTTGACGGACCCCGCCGGGTTGTTGCCCTCGAGCTTGGCCAGGATCACGTTGCCGCGGGCGCTGTTCTCGGCGGCGTCGATGCGCTGGAGCGCCACCAGCGGCGTGCGGCCGATCGCGTCTTCGATCGTCGAGTAGGAATGGGTCATGGGTTCTGTGGTCGTGCCGGCTGCTTTCGCCCGAGGGCGCCGGGCCCCGCCGGAGGGCGGGGTGCAGCCGGGGCACTGTGCCATAATTTTGGGCTGTCTTTGCGCTCCGTGCCGGAGTGGTGAAATTGGTAGACGCAGGGGACTCAAAATCCCCCGCCGCAAGGCGTGCCGGTTCGATTCCGGCCTCCGGCACCAAAAAGCTTGGCCCGCCTTTGGCGGGCCTTTGCTTTTTGGGCCTTCGCGCACGGAATCGAACCGGCACGCCCTTGGCGGTGATGGAATCGCCCACGCGACCGCGTGGGCGAGGGTTCGATTCCGGCCTCCTGCGCTGCGCCCATTTCGACCGCCAATTTGTTCAAGTGGCCAGGCCCTGCTGCACGGTCGGATACCGCAGGCGCACCCCGAGCTCTCGCTTCAGGCGCGTGTTGTCCAGGCGGCGCGACTCGTTCATGAAGCTCAGGCGCTGCGGCGACATGCGGCGCTGCGCCTCGTCGCGGTCGATGCGCGGCGGGCGCGGCAGGCCGTACAGGTCCGCAGCGAGGTCCATGTAGTCGCCCATCTTCAGGTCGGTGTCGTCGTTGGCGTGGAACACGCGCTGCGGCCGGCCGCGGAAAAGCGCGGCGATGCAGGCACGCGCCAGATCGTCGGCATGGATGTGGTTGGTGTAGACGTCGTCCTCGGCACGCAGGACGGGCATGGCCTGCAACAGGCGCTCGCGCGGCGTACCGCCCTCGCGGTCGGGTGCGTAGATGCCCGGGATGCGCAGGATGGTGGCGCGCACGCCGGCGCTGCGGCCCAGGTGGCGCACGATCCGTTCGGCATCCACGCGCCGCTGCGCGCGCAGGGTCCCGGGCAGCACGCGGCGCGTCTCGTCGATGCGCGCGCCGCCGCAGTCGCCGTAGACGCCGGTGGTCGAGCCGTACACCCATGCCCAGGGCGGCGATCGCCGGCGCAACGCATGGGCGAGCGCGAGGGTGCGGCCGTCGCGCGCCCCTGCCGCCTCGCCGGCCGGCGGCGGCGCCAGGTGCAGCACGCGCGTGGCCAGGCCCGCCAGGCGGCGCAGGCTGGGCGGCACGTCGAGGTCGCCCGCGAGCGGCACCGCGCCTGCGGCACGCAACTCGGGCGCGCGCGAAGGACTGGACGTCAGCGCCAGCACCTGCATGCGGCCACCCAGCTGCCGCAGCACGCGCAGGCCGACGTCGCCGCAGCCGACGACGAGCAGCCGCCCGCGCCTGAATCGCGCGGGCAGCGCGCCGAGGGGGTTCGTGTTTGAAGGCAAAATCCCGGGTTCCCTGTCGAAGACCGAGCCGAAGAATACCCATGAGCCTTGCCGCGCCCCACGATGCGGGCTTTTCCGTCACCGTCGAACCCAGCGGCCGCGCCTTCACGGTGAGCGGCGAAGAAACCATTCTCCTGGCCGGCATCCGCCAGGGCATCGGCCTGCCCTACGGTTGCAAGGACGGCGCCTGCGGCTCCTGCAAGTGCAGGAAGCTGTCGGGCACCGTGACCATGGAGGCGCACCAGAGCAAGGCCCTGTCGGCCGACGAGGAACTGGCGGGCTATATCCTCACCTGCCGCTCGCATCCCACCAGCGACGTGGTGCTCGAGTCTCGCCAGGTCACCGAGGCCGGCGCCTTCCCCATTCGCAAGATGCCGGCGCGCGTGCTGGCCCTCACCAAGCAGTCGCACGACGTCATGATGGTGCGCCTGCAGCTGCCGGCGGGCGAGCCGCTGCAGTTCCACGCCGGGCAGTACGTCGAGTTCATCCTGCGCGACGGCGCGCGCCGCAGCTACTCGATGGCCAACGCGCCCCACACGCTGGCCGAGCCGGGCACGGGCATCGAGCTGCACATCCGCCACATGCCGGGCGGCAAGTTCACCGACCACGTGTTCGGCGCCATGAAGGAGAAGGAGATCCTGCGCATCGAAGGGCCCTACGGCAGCTTCTTCCTGCGCGAGGACTCGGACAAGCCGATCGTGATGCTCGCTTCGGGCACCGGCTTCGCGCCGATCAAGGCGCTGATCGAGCACATGAAGTTCAAGGCCGTCGACCGGCCCGCCGTGCTGTACTGGGGCGGCCGCCGGCCCGAGGACCTGTACATGGACGCCTGGCTGCATGAGCGCCTGGCCGAGATGCCCAACCTGCGCTATGTGCCGGTGGTCTCGAACGCGACGCCGGAAGACAACTGGACCGGCCGCACCGGCTTCGTTCATCGCGCGGTGCTCGAAGACATCGCCGACCTGTCGGGCCACCAGGTGTACGCCTGCGGCGCGCCGATCGTGGTGGAGTCGGCCCGGCGCGACTACGTGGCCGAGGGCGGCCTGCCCGAGGACGAGTTCTACGCCGATTCGTTCACGACCGAAGCGGACAAGGCGCTGCCCTGAGCCTGGCAGCAGCCATGCGGCCGACTCAGGGATAGCCGCGCTGCGGGCGCCGCGCCGGATGCGGACAATCGCCGGCACCATGCAACGCCACACCTTCCTGTCTTCCCTTGCCGCCGCGGCCCTCGCGCTCGGTGGCTTCGCATCCCTGGCCACGCCTGCGCACGCGCAGCAGCGCACCGTTCGCCTCGTCGTTCCCTACGCCGCCGGCGGCCCCATCGACATCACGGCGCGTGCCCTGGCCGAACGCGTGAAGGACGCCCTGGGCGGGCCGGTCATCATCGACAACAAGCCCGGTGCCGGCGGCAACATCGGCGCCGACATGGTGGCCAAGGCGGCGCCCGACGGCCTGACCATCGGCATCGCGGCCACGGCCACCAACGCGGTGAACCCGTGGCTCTATTCGAAGATGCCCTTCAACGCCGCGACCGACTTCGCGCCCGTCACGCAGATGGTCCGCGTGCCGAACGTGCTGGTGATGAATGCCGACACGGCCCAACGCCTGAAGATCGATTCGCTCAAGGACCTGATCGCCTACGCCAAGGCCAACCCCGGCAAGCTCAACTACGGCAGCGGCGGCAACGGCAGCGCCGGGCACCTGGCCGGCGAGATGTTCAAGAAGGCGGCCGGCATCTTCGCCGTGCACATCCCCTACAACGGCGGCAACCCGGCGCAGCTGGCGCTGCTGTCGGGCCAGGTGGACTTCAACTTCGACAACCTCGCCACGGCGGCGCCGAACATCAAGGCCGGCAAGCTCAAGGCCATTGCCGTCACCACGCTGCAGCGCAGCCCCTTCCTGCCCGACACGCCGCCCGTGGCCGACACGCTCAAGGGCTTCGCTATCGACACCTGGTGGGGCCTGGTCGCGCCCGCCGGCACGCCCAAGGACGTGGTGGACAAGCTGAACCATGCCTTCGTCGCCGCCCTGAACGCAGCGGAGACGAAGAGCCGCTTCGCACTGCTCTTCGCCGAGCCGGTGCCCACCACGCCCGAACAGTTCGGCGCCTTCATGAAAAGCGAACTGGCGAAGTACGAACAGGTGGTGAAGGCCACCGGCGCGAAGGTCGACTAAGGCGAGCGTGCAGGGGGTGGCGGCTGCGGCGACCATGCGGTCGGCGCCGGTCGCCTCGAAATCGATCCCCGGACACTCAACAAAAAGGCCCGCAGCGCGGGCCTTCTTTCTGACGCCGGCCTCGCCTATTCGCCGAGATACGCCGCGCGCACCTTCGGGTCGTTGAGCATCACCTTCGCATCGCCGCTCATGGTGATCAGGCCCGACTCCATCACGTAGCCGCGGTTGGCCAGCTGCAGTGCGCGGCTGGCATTCTGCTCCACCAACAGGATCGTGACGCCCTGCTTGTAGACGTCCTGCACGACCTCGAAGATCTTGTCGCACATGATCGGCGACAGGCCCATCGTGGGTTCGTCGAGCAGTAGCACCTTGGGGCGTGCCATCAGTGCGCGGCCCATGGCCAGCATCTGCTGCTCGCCGCCCGACATCGTGCCCGCGAGCTGCGTGGCGCGCTCCTTCAGGCGCGGGAAGATCGAGAACACCTTGTCGATGTCCTTGGCGATCTCGGCCTTGTCGTTGCGGATGTAGGCGCCGATCTGCAGGTTCTCGGTGATGGTCATGCGCGTGAAGACGCCGCGCCCTTCGGGCACCATGACCAGGCCTTCCTTGACCATGTCCCACGCGCCGCGGCCCTTGATGGGCTTGCCCAGGAACTCGATGTGGCCGTCCAGTGCCGCCAGGGTGCCGGTGATGGCCTTCATGGTGGTGGTCTTGCCGGCGCCGTTGGAGCCGATGAGCGAGACCAGCTCGCCCTCGCGCACCTCAAAATCCACGCCCTTGACGGCCTGGATGCCGCCGTATGCGACCTTCAGGCCGCTGACTTTCAACAGTGTCTGTGCCATGCGTGGCCTCTCAATGTGCGCCGGTGCCGAGGTACGCCTCGATCACCTTTTCGTTCTTCTGCACCTCGGCGGGCAAGCCCTCGGCGATCTGCTTGCCGTAGTCGAGCACCGTCACGCGGTCGCACAGGCCCATGATGAGCTTCACGTCGTGCTCGATGATGAGCACGGTGCGGCTGTCCCGGCGGATGCGGTCGATCAGCTCGCGCAGCTGCACCTTCTCGGTCGCGTTCATGCCGGCGGCCGGCTCGTCGAGCGCGATCAGCTGCGGGTCGGTGGCCAGGGCACGCGCGATCTCGAGGCGTCGCTGGTCGCCGTAGCTCAGCGTGCGGGCCTTGAAGTCGGCGTACTTGCCGACGCCGACGTAATCGAGCAGTTCGTGCGCGCGGTCGGCGATGGCTTTTTCCTCGGCCTTGAAACCGGGGCTGCGGAAGATGGCGCCGAACACGCCCGAATGCGTGCGCACGTGGCGCCCGACCATCACGTTCTCCAGTGCCGTCATCTCGGCGAAGAGCCGGATGTTCTGGAAGGTGCGCGCGATGCCGGCCTTGGCCACCGTGTGCACCGCGGTCGGCGCGTAGGGTTTGCCGGCCAGCTCGAAGCTGCCGCTGTCGGGCGTGTACAGGCCGGTGATGACGTTGAAGAAGGTGGTCTTGCCCGCGCCGTTGGGGCCGATGAGGCCGTAGACCTGGCCGCGCTCGATCTTGATGCCGACGTCCGACAGGGCCTGCAGCCCGCCGAATCGTTTGGAGATGCCGCTGACGTTGAGGATGGTGTCTGCCATGTTCTGATGCTCCATCCGTGCTCAGGGGTTGATCGACATCGGACGGTTGGCCGTGCCCGGCACTTCGTCGGCCGGGTTGTCGACGCCGGGCTCGACGGCCTGCGCCGAGCCGGGGTTCGGGTCCGGGGCGCGCCGGCCCTTGAGCGACTTGCCGTGCTCGGGCGACGGCCACAGGCCGCGCGGGCGCGTGAGCATGATCAGGATCATGGCCAGCGCGATGAAGAGCTGGCGCAGGATGGACGCATCCAGGCGCCCGTCGGTCATCGACTGCAGCGGGCCCGCGACGTAGCGCAGCACCTCGGGCAGCGCGGCCAGCAGCACGGCACCGAGGATGACGCCCGGCAGGTGGCCCACGCCGCCCAGCACCACCATGGCGACGATCATCACCGACTCCATGAGGCTGAAGGACTCGGGCGACACGAAGCCCTGGAAGGCCGCGAACATCGCGCCGGACACGCCGCCGAAGCTCGCGCCCATGCCGAAGGCCAGCAGCTTCATGTTGCGGGTGTTGATGCCCATCGCCTTGGCGGCGATCTCGTCCTCGCGGATGGCCATCCAGCCGCGGCCGACGCGCGAGTTCTGCAGGCGGTGCGAGATGATCACGCTGAAGATCACCAGCACCAGGAACAGGTAGTAGTACATCGACACCGAGGAGATCGTGTAGTCGCCCAGCTTGAGCGGCCGGCCGAGGTCGAGGCCGAAGATCTTGATCGAGTCGATCGCGGTGATGCCCTTGGGGCCGTTGGTGATGTTGTAGGGGTGGTCCAGCGTGTTCATGAACACGCGGATGATTTCGCCGAAGCCCAGGGTCACGATGGCGAGGTAGTCGCCGCGCAGCTTGAGCGTGGGCGCACCCAGCAGCACGCCCAGCAGCCCCGCGAGCGCGAGCGCGGCCGGTATGACGAGGATGAGCGAGGTGTGGAAGCCGTTGGGGAACATCGCCTTCAGCGCGGCGAAGTTGTCGGTCAGCTGACTCGAACCCAGCAGCGCGTACAGGTAGGCCCCGATGGCGAAGAAGGCCACGTAGCCCAGGTCGAGCAGGCCGGCATAGCCCACCACGATGTTCAGGCCCAGGGCCAGCAGCACGTACAGCAGTGCGATGTCGACGATGCGCACCCAGGCATTGCCCTGGGTCTGCAGCACCAGCGGCAGCGCCAGCAGGGCGACGGCCGCGATCAGGAAGACGATGAGGTTCTTGCTGTTCTTCATGTGCGTCTCCCGCTCAGGCACGGTCCGCCACGCGCTCGCCCAGCAGGCCCGACGGCCGGATGGTGAGGGTGATGATCAGGATGACGAAGGCGAAGATGTCGCTGTGCTGGCTGCCCAGCACGCCCCCGGTGACGTCGCTCAGGTAGCCCGCGCCGACCGCCTCGATGATGCCCAGCAGGATGCCGCCGACCACGGCGCCGGCCAGGTTGCCGATGCCGCCGAACACGGCCGCCGTGAAGGCTTTCAGGCCGGGAATGAAGCCCATCGCGTGCTGCGCGATGCCGTAGTTGGAGGCGTACATCACGCCCGCGATGGCGGCGAGCACGGCACCGATGATGAAGGTGGCCGAGATCACCATGTCGGGGCGGATGCCCATGAGCGCGGCGACGCGCGGGTTCTCGGCGGTGGCGCGCATCGCACGGCCGAGCTTGGTGTAGTTGACCAGCCAGGTCAGCACCGCGAGGGACACGGCGGTGAGCCCGAGGATCATGATCTGCGTGGGCGTGATGGCCGCGCCGGCGATGTGGATCGGGTCGCTGGGCAGCAGCGTGGGGTAGGCCTTGTTGGTGGGACGCCAGATGATCATCGCCAGCGTCTGCAGGAAGATCGACATGCCGATCGCCGTGATGAGCGGCGCCAGCTTGGGGCTGTTGCGAAGCGGCCGGTAGGCCACCTTCTCGATCACGAAGTTGAGCGTGGCGGCCACCACGCAGGCAATGATCAACGCGAGGATCAGGATGATCCAGCCCGGCGTGCCCGGCATGGCGGCCTGCATCCAGCCGATGATGGTCCAGCTCGTGAGCGCTCCCACCATGAGGACCTCGCCATGGGCGAAATTGATCAGGTTGATGATGCCGTACACCATGGTGTAGCCCAAGGCTATCAAGGCATACATGCTGCCGAGAACCAGACCGTTGATGATCTGCTGCAGCAGGATTTCCATAAGAAAGAGTCCCTCTCTGTTGTGCACCCTGTGAAGGTGCGCGCTCTGCCAACCGGTGCACCGGATTGGCGCCTTGGTCTACTTAGCAAAAAACCCGCCAGCATGGGTGATGCGCGGGTCGAGTGGGCGGGATTTTAGACAGGGGCGCTTGCCAGTTTGGTGCGCAGGTGGCGCGGGTTTTCCCGCTGGTCGTTCAGCCGTTTGGGCATGAGCGCATGCGGCTGGTGCATGCGCGGCTGACCATGGTGGTCAGCTTTCGGCCTCGTCGTTGCGGCGCCGCAGCTCCCGAAGCTTCTCGGCGATGCGGATCTCCAGGCCACGCTCGACAGGCCGGTAGAAGCCCGGGGCGTCCATCCCTTCGGGCAGGTAGGTCTCGCCCGCCGCGAAAGCGCCCTCCTCGTCGTGCGCGTAGCGGTAGCCCTTGCCGTAGTCGAGCTCCTTCATGAGCCGGGTCGGCGCGTTGCGCAGATGCATGGGCACGGGACGGGTACCGTCCTTCTTCACGAAGGCCTTGGCCTCGTTGAAGGCCGCATACACCGCATTCGATTTGGGCGCCACGGCGAGATACACGACGCACTGCGCCAGTGCCAGCTCCCCCTCCGGCGTGCCCAGGCGCTCGTAGGTCTCGGCGGCATCGAGTGCCAGGCGCAGCGCCCGCGGGTCGGCCAGGCCGATGTCCTCGCTGGCCATGCGCACCAGCCGGCGCGCCATGTAGCGCGGGTCGGCGCCGCCGTCGAGCATGCGCACAAACCAGTACAGCGCCGCGTCGGGGTCGCTGCCGCGCACCGACTTGTGCAGCGCGCTGATGGTGTCGTAGAACTGCTCGCCGCCTTTGTCGTAGCGCCGCATGCGCTCACCCAGCACGCGCAGCAGCCAGGCATCGTCGATGCGCTGCAGCTGCTCGGCACCCGCGGCCACGGCCAGCGTCTCGAGCGTGTTCAGCAGCCGCCGCGCATCGCCGTCGGCGTAGGCGATGAGCCGCTCGAGCGCGGCATCCTCGATCGCGGGCACGGCATCGATGGCCTGCGCGCGCTCGACGATCTGCTTCAGGTCGGCCTCGCCCAGGGGCTGCAGCACGTACACCGCCGCGCGCGAGAGCAGCGCGGAATTGACCTCGAACGACGGGTTCTCGGTCGTTGCACCGATGAAGGTGAACAGGCCCGACTCGACATGCGGCAGGAAGGCGTCCTGCTGGCTCTTGTTGAAGCGGTGCACCTCGTCGACGAAGACGATGGTGCGCTGCTGCGTGAGGCCGTCGCGTGCAAGCGTGGCGCGCTCGACGGCCTCGCGAATGTCCTTGACGCCGCCCAGCACCGCGCTGATGGCGATGAACTGCGCATCGAAGGCGTCGGCCATCAGGCGCGCGATGGTGGTCTTGCCCACGCCGGGCGGCCCCCACAGGATGCAGGAGTGTGGCCGGCCGGACTCGAAGGCGATGCGCAGCGGCATGCCGGGACCGAGCAGGTGCTGCTGGCCGATCACCTCGCCCAGCCGCCGCGGCCGCAGGCGCTCCGCCAACGGCGAATGGGTGGAAGGCAGGGAGGGCGCGGCGGGCATGGGGTGGTTATAGCGTGGCCCACGTGGGCGGCGACGCTAGGGGTGGCCGACCGTCACTGCTTGATCACGTCCGCGCCGGCGGGAACCTTGAACTGGAAGGCATCGGCGGGCAGCGCAGGGTTGAGTTCGACCTTGTCGAACTTCAGCACCGAGCGCTGGCCGAAGGCGTCGAGGATCTCGAGCGCTGCGAGCGCATCGCCCTTGAAGCCGATCTGCACGTTCTGCAGTTGGCCGTCCTTGGACTTGGGCGTGGCCCGCACCCACTGCAGGCCGTCGCGCTCGGGCTGGTTGTCGAGCGTGAAGTCGGCCTGCAGCGCCTTCACGTCGGCCGCCGCGGCGATCAGCGCGGCCGGTGTCGAGCCCAGCGCCTGCGCCTGCGCACGCTGAGTGACCTGGTTGAGGTCGGCGTCGTACAACGACAGCGTCCTGCCGTCGGCGACGATGGTCTGGGCGAACGGCTTGCGGTAGTCGAAGCGGAAGCGCCCGGGCCGCTGGAATTCGAAGCTGCCGGTGGAGGTCTTGGCACGCGCGGGCTGGCCGTCCTTGGCCGGCGGCGTCACGGTCTGGGTGAAATCTGCCCGGCCGGACTTCGCGTTCTTCACGAAGGCTTCGAGGCTGTCGAGGCCGGCGGCCGATGCGCCCAGCGCATGCAGCCCGAGCAGCGAGGCAAGACCGAGGAGTCGGAGGGTTCGGTTCATGGACAAATCACAGGAGGAGAAGCTGCGCATCGACGCTGGAGTGTGGCGCCCGGACCGTGTTCCGGCCGTCAGCCGCCGACCGTGCAAAGGGTCGGCAAAGCACGGAAACCGGTTGCGACCGGCGCACAACCGGCCAACGCTCATTCGGCGCGGGCCGGCACCAGGATGTCGCGCTGCCCGCTGCCGCTCATCGCGCTGACGAGACCGGCCTTCTCCATGTCCTCGACAAGGCGCGCGGCGCGGTTGTAGCCGATCTTCAGGTGGCGCTGCACGAGCGAGATGCTGGCCTTGCGGTTCTTCAGCACCACCTCGACGGCCTGGTCGTACATCGGGTCCTTCTCGCCATCGGGGCCGCCCGGCATGGACAGATCCTCGTCATCGGCCGTGCCGCCTTCGAGCACGCCCTCGATGTAGTCGGGCTCGCCCTGGCTCTTGAGGTAGGCAACGACGCGATGCACCTCGTTGTCGGACACGAAGGCGCCATGCACGCGGATGGGCAGGCCGGTGCCGCTGGCCATGTAGAGCATGTCGCCCATGCCCAGCAGCGCCTCGGCGCCCATCTGGTCGAGGATGGTGCGCGAATCGATCTTGCTGCTGACCTGGAAGGCGATGCGCGTCGGGATGTTCGCCTTGATGAGGCCGGTGATCACGTCCACGCTCGGTCGCTGCGTGGCCAGGATGAGGTGGATGCCGGCCGCGCGCGCCTTCTGGGCCAGGCGGGCGATCAACTCCTCGATCTTCTTGCCGACGACCATCATCAGGTCGGCCAGTTCGTCGATGACGACGACGATGTGCGGTTCGCGCTTGAGCGGCTCCGGGTCGTCGGGCGTGAGGCTGAAGGGGTTGTAGATGAACTCCTCGCGCGCCTTGGCCTCGTCGATCTTGGTGTTGTAGCCGGCCAGGTTGCGCACGCCCAGCTTGCTCATCAGCTTGTAGCGGCGTTCCATCTCGGCCACGCACCAGTTCAGGCCGTGGGCGGCCTGCCGCATGTCGGTGACCACCGGCGCCAGCAGGTGCGGGATGCCTTCGTAGACCGACATTTCCAGCATCTTGGGGTCGATCATGAGCAGGCGAACGTCGTTCGCCTCGGCCTTGTAGAGCAGCGAGAGGATCATGGCGTTGATCCCCACCGACTTGCCCGAACCGGTGGTGCCCGCCACCAGCACGTGCGGCATCTTGGCGAGGTCGGCGACCACGGGGTTGCCGACGATGTCCTTGCCCAGGCCCATCGTGAGCATGGACTTGGCCTCGTTGTAGATCTGCGAGCCGAGGATCTCGCTGAGCTTGATCGACTGGCGCTTGGCGTTGGGCAGTTCCAGCGCCATGTAGTTCTTGCCGGGAATGGTCTCGATCACGCGGATCGACACCAGCGACAGCGAGCGCGCCAGGTCCTTGGCCAGGTTGACGATCTGCGAGCCCTTCACGCCGGTGGCCGGCTCGATCTCGTAGCGCGTGATCACGGGGCCAGGCGACGCGAGCACCACGCGCACCTCGACGCCGAAGTCCTTGAGCTTCTTCTCGATCAGGCGCGAGGTCATCTCCAGCGTTTCGGCCGAGACCGATTCCTGGCGCGCCTGCGCGGCGTCGAGCAGGTCGACCTGCGGCAGCTTGCTGTCGGGCAGCTCCTTGAAGAGCGGCTTCTGGCGTTCCTTGACCACGCGGTCGCTCTTGGGAACCTCGGCCAGCGCCGGCTCGATCTGCACCGGCGGCGCCTTCTCGCGCCGCTTGAGCTTGGGCAGGGTGGTGATCTCGTCTTCGGCGGGCGAGCCCGACTCGTCGATGTCGGACAGGTCGCGTTCGAGCGTCGAGACCTCCTCGCGTTCGCGCCGCGCCTGCTTCCCCAGGGCGATGTCCTCGGCGATCTCGCGCTTCTCGCGCCGCATCTCGAACAGCGAGTACAGCCGTGCGCCGATGCGCTCTGCAATGTGGGTCCACGAGAAACGGAAGACCAGTGCGGAGCCGATCACCCCGCCGGCGATGGCCACCAGCGCCGAGCCCGTGAAGCCCAGCCACTTGATGCCGAAGGGCCCCACGAAGTAGCCGAGCACGCCGCCGCCGTGGCCGGGCAGGCGGAACTCGAGCCGGTAAAGGCGCGACCACTCGAGCACCGCGCTCGCCGAGAGCAGGAGCAACAGCCCGAACCAGAAGGCCAGCCGGCTGCGGTTGAAGCGGCCGCGGGGTGGCGCGTCGGCCGCTTCGGGCCCGCCGCCGCGCAGCCAGTCGGCCAGCGAGGACAGCCACGCGCGGATGCCGGCGGCGAAGCACCACCACACCGAATAGCCCGCCAGGTAGTAGCTGCCATCGGCGATCCAGGCGCCCAGGCGGCCGCCCCAGTTCTTGATCGACCCGCCGGTGCCGGACGTGGACCAGGCTGCATCCGACGGCGTGTAGCTGAACATCGCCAGCAGCCAGAACAGCAGCGCGACGAAGCCGGCGATGAGGGTGATTTCGTGGGCGAAGCGCAGCGCCCGCTGACGCACCGGCTGACTGTCGCCGGTCGAGGGGTGGAGGGTGTTCAGCGAATAGGTCATGAAAGGTCCGAGCCCGGCCCACCGTGGTGCGCCGGGACCCAGAGACTACAACGAATCATGGCCCGGGCCGGTCCCCCGAGGCGGTCAGGACGATGCGGTGTGGCGTGCAGCCCGCACGCCCGCGCGCGTCAGGCCATCGACATCAGGCGTTCCTTGACGATCATCGAGCCGTCGTCCTGGGTCTGGACGAAGCCGCGCTCCTCCAGGTCCTTCATCACGCGGCTGACCATCTCGCGCGAGGCGCCGACCATCTTGGCGAGATCCTGGCGGGAGATCTTCTCGCGCACCTTCAGGTTGCCGGCCCCGTCGTCGACGGCGAACTCCAATAGCGAGCGCGCCACTCGGCCATACACGTCCATCAGGGCCAGCGATTCGATCTTGCGATCGGCATGGCGCAGGCGCTGCACCAGCCCGCGCATGATGTTGTACGACATGGAAGAGTTCTCGGGCAGGCAGCGCGAGAAGGCTTCGCGGCCGAGCATCAGCACATCGGTCTGCACCTCGGTCCGAACGGTGGCCGAGTGCGGCTCGTCGTCGATCAGGCTCATCTCGCCGATGTAGTCGCCGGGCTGGAGGGACGCGAGGATGACCTCGCGGCCCCGGCTGTCGGCACTCATCACGCGCGCCCGGCCGGTGAGGATGATGTAGAGGGCATCGGACTTCTTGCCCTGCTCCACCACGACCTCCGAGCGCTTGAACCGCTTTTTCACGATCGCATCGGCGATGCTTGCTGACTGCGACGGCGTGAGTGCCGCAAACAGCGGAACACGCCGCAGCAGTTCAAGATTGGACAACATCGACATGCAGGGACCCCCGTATCAGCGCAATTTTCGAGAACGAATGAATTAAAGCAATCGCGCGCATAGAAAATCGGGCATCCGCCGGCATTGAACCGTGCGGGGATACTCCGTATCTACTTGTGAAAATGTACACGCTGCGGCGGCTTTCAATCTAGGGTTTTCCAGTTTATGTCCTCCCCTCAACATGCGAAGGTTCTGATCCTCGGCTCCGGCCCCGCCGGCTACACGGCCGCGGTGTATGCAGCCCGGGCCAACCTGCAGCCCCTGCTCATCACCGGCATGGCGCAAGGCGGTCAGCTCATGACGACCACCGAGGTCGACAATTGGCCGGCCGACGTGCACGGCGTGCAGGGCCCCGAACTCATGCAGCGCTTCCTGGAGCATGCGGAGCGCTTCAAGACGCAGATCGTGTTCGACCACATCAGCAGCGTCGACCTGAGCAAGCGCCCGTTCACGCTCACCGGCGACAGCGGCACCTACACCTGCGACGCGCTGATCATCGCCACCGGCGCGTCGGCGAAGTACCTGGGCCTCGAATCGGAGCAGCACTTCATGGGCCGCGGCGTGTCGGCCTGCGCCACCTGCGACGGCTTTTTCTACCGCGACCAGGAGGTCTGCGTCATCGGTGGCGGCAACACGGCCGTCGAGGAAGCGCTGTACCTGGCGAACATCGCGAACAAGGTGACGCTGGTGCACCGGCGCGACAAGTTCCGCGCCGAGCCCATCCTGGTGGACAAGGTGAACGAGAAGGTCGCCGAGGGCAAGATCGAACTGAAGCTGCACAGCGAACTCGATCAGGTGCTGGGTGACGACAGCGGCGTGACGGGCATCCGCGTGAAGAACACGCAGACGGGCGCCACCGAGGACATCCACCTCAAGGGCTGCTTCATCGCCATCGGCCACCACCCGAACACCGACATCTTCCAGGGGCAGGTGGAGATGAAGGACAACTACATCGTCACCCGCTCCGGCCTGCAGGGCTTCGCGACCATGACCAGCGTGCCGGGCGTCTTCGCGGCCGGCGACGTGCAGGACCACGTGTACCGGCAGGCCATCACCAGCGCCGGCACCGGCTGCATGGCCGCGCTGGACGCCCAGCGATTCCTGGAGCAGGACGGCACGCTCTGAGCGCGGAAAGACGCCCTCGGCGCGAGGGCGCCCGACTCTGCCGGACGGCTTGGCAGATCGACCCCATGCCTGCTAGAATCGCGGGCTTTGCTGAATTTGGCGCGTCCGGAGGCAGCAGACAGGGTACCGCCACCTGATTCTGGCGAGGTCAAGCCGCAACACACCCCATGGGTGCTTCGCCCGAGCGAAGTGTCCGTGCGCAAGGTGCCGGCTGTTCATGAAAGAGTGTCCTCATGGCACGCGTATGTGAAGTCACGGGCAAGGGCCCGATGGTCGGGAACAACGTTTCCCACGCCAACAACAAAACCAAGCGCCGGTTCATGCCGAACCTGCAATACCGCCGTTTCTTTGTCGAAAGCGAAAACCGCTGGGTTCGCCTGCGCGTGTCGAGCGCCGCGCTGCGCCTGATCGACAAGAATGGCATCGACGCCGTGCTCGCCGACATGCGCGCACGCGGTCAAGCGTAATCAGAAGGAGCGAGCACCATGGCTACGAGCAAAGGCGGCCGCGAGAAGATCAAGCTGGAGTCCACCGCGGGCACCGGCCACTTCTACACCACGAGCAAGAACAAGAAGACGATGCCCGAGAAGATGTCGATCATGAAGTTCGACCCGAAGGCGCGCAAGCACGTCGAATACAAGGAAATCAAGCTGAAGTGATTCGGCCTGACCCGCAAAAACCCGCTGCGATCCAGCGGGTTTTTTGTTGCCTGATCGCCTCGCGGCGCCTGCGGCGCACCCCGTCCTTTGCGCCGCATCACCGGCCACCAACAAAGAAAAAGCCGACCCAGGGCCGGCTTTTTCCTTGCAACCCGCCCGCCTGGTGACAGCGGGCAGCAGCGGCGGTGCGATCAGGCGCGTGCGGCGCGCAGGCGGATCGAGAACTCGCGCAGGGCCGCTATGCCGCTCGCCTCGGCGCGGTGGCACCAGGCCGCCAGGTCGGCAGCCAGCTGCTCGCGCGATTGCGAGGTGTTCATCCACATCTGGCGCAGCTCTTCGCGCATGACGACCATCTTGTCGAGCACCGGGTGGGCCTCGCGCGCCTGGACGAGGTGGGTGCGGGCCGAGGCGGGCACCTTGTCGTCGTCGCGGTGCAGCCAGCGCTTGGCAGCCTTCAGGACCGACAGGTCGGCGCCCTTGTCCTTCAACTGGGCGATTTCCTGCTTGCAGGTACGGCGCATCTCGCGGGCGTAGCCGGCCATGACCTCGTAGCGGTTGGCGATCACGGCCTCGAGCGTCTTCTCGTCGGCCACGGGGCGGACGTCGCCGATCTGCAGCTTCGGCGGCACCTTCTTGACCTTGGCCCAGCCGATCTTCTGCATCAGGCTGATGTAGACCCAGCCGATGTCGAACTCGTACTTCTTGACCGAGAACTTGGCCGAGGTCGGGTAGGTGTGGTGGTTGTTGTGCAGTTCCTCGCCGCCGATGATCAGGCCCCACGGGGTGAGGTTGGTGCTGGCGTCCTGCGCCTCGAAGTTGCGGTAACCCCAGTAGTGGCCCAGGCCGTTGACGACGCCGGCGGCCCAGAACGGGATCCACAGCATCTGCACGGCCCACACCGTGGCACCCACGGCGCCGAACAGCGCGAGGTTGAGCACCAGCATCAGGCCCACGCCCTGCCAGCCGAAGCGGCTGTAGACGTTGCGCTCCATCCAGTCGTCGGGCGTGCCGTGACCGAACTTCTTCATCGTTTCCTGATTGCGCGACTCGGCGCGGTACAGCTCGGCGCCGCGCCACATCACCGTGTCGATGCCGCGGGTCTGCGGGCTGTGCGGGTCTTCCTCGGTCTCGCACTTGGCGTGGTGCTTGCGGTGGATGGCGACCCACTCCTTGGTCACCATGCCCGTGCCGATCCACAGCCAGAAGCGGAAGAAGTGCGAGGGAATGGCTCCCAGGTCCATCGAGCGGTGGGCCTGCGTGCGGTGCAGGAACACGGTCACCGCGACGATCGTGATGTGCGTGGTGACGAGCGCGTACAGCACGATCTGCCACCAGGTCAGGTCCCACAGGCCGTGGCCGAGCCAGTCGATGGCCGAGCTCAGAACAGCGGAATCAGGAAAGGTCAAGTTCGGTTCTCCAATGGCAGGCGACGGCCTACCTTGTCAGATCAGTCCCACATTTTAAGGGCGTTGGGCTGTTTTAACCCATTGTTTTCCCTCAAGAAATAGGACATTTCCTGACGTTGGACCCCCACACCTAGACGCGGTTCCACACGGCGGCGAAAAAACCGTCCGTGGCATGCCGGTGCGGCCAGAGCCGCAGGTAGCGCTGCCCCCCCTCCCCGCCGGTCGCGAGCGTGGCGGCCTGCGCTACTTTCAAGCCGGCCAGCAGTTCGCCCGCCTCCGCGGGTTGGAAATCCCTGTGTTCGGCTGAAAACGCCTCGGCGATGGCCTCGTTTTCTTCCGGCAGGACGCTGCAGGTGGCATAGACGAGCCGCCCGCCGGGCTTCACCAGGCGCGCGGCGCTGCGCAGGATGGCCGCCTGCTTCTGCTCGAGCTCCTTGACCGATTCGGGCGATTGGCGCCACTTGAGGTCGGGGTTGCGCCGCAGCGTGCCCAGCCCGGAGCACGGCGCGTCGACCAGCACCCGGTCGATCTTGCCTGCCAGCCGCTTGACCCGCTCGTCCCGCTCGTGGGCGATTGCCGCGGGGTGCACGTTCGACAGCCCGCTGCGTGCCAGCCGCGGCTTGAGCGCGTCCAGCCGATGGGCCGAGGTGTCGAAGGCGTACAGCCGGCCGGTGTTGCGCATGGTCGCGCCGATGGCCAGCGTCTTGCCGCCCGCGCCGGCGCAGAAGTCCACCACCATCTCGCCGCGCTTGGCGTCGAGCAGCAGCGCGAGCAGCTGCGAGCCTTCGTCCTGCACTTCGATCGCGCCCCGGGTGAAGGCATCCAGCCGGTTGACCGGCGGCTTGCCCTCCACGCGCAGGCCCCAGGGCGAGTACGGTGTCGCGACGGCCCTGATCGCCGCCCGCGCGAGTTCCTCGCGCACTTCGGCGCGCTTGGCCGTCAGGGCGTTGACCCGCAGGTCCAGCGGCGCGGGCTCCTGCAGCGCGTGGGCCAGCGCCCAGAACTCGTCGCCCAGTTGGGCCTTGAGCGGCGCCACCAGCCATTCCGGCAGGTTGTGGCGATGGCGCTCCAGCAGGTCGGCCGGCACCACGGCGTCGCAGGCTTCGAGCCAGCGCTTCTCGGTGTCGTTCAGCGCGCTCTTGAGAAAGTCGCGCGGGCCGTGGAAACCCAGGATCGCCAGGCGGCGCTCCTTGGGGCCCGTGCCCGAAGGGGCCAGGTGGTCGAACAGCAGCTTCTTGCGCAGCACGGTGTAGACCGTCTCGGCCAGGGTGGCGCGCTCGCGCGGGCCGAGCTGGCGGTTGTCGCGGAAGTAGCGCGACACCACCGCGTCGGCAGGATGGTCGAATTTCAGAACGAGGCCGACCAGCGTGGCGCAGGCGTCGAGCAGGGCTTTGGGATGCATCGGGCGATTGTCCCATCCGGCTCTCGCTGGCCCGGTGGCGCACCGGCCTATGCTCGGCCCATGACGGACGACGACCTGCCCCCGCTCCCCGAACTGCCGACCGGACGCTACCGCCACTACAAGGGCGGCGACTACGAGGTGATCGGCACCGTGCGCCACAGCGAGACGCTGGAAGCTCTGGTGCTGTACCGCGCCCTTTATGGGGCCCGTGGCCTGTGGGTGCGGCCGGCCGCGATGTTCCAGGACGAGGTCGTGGTCGATGGCCTGACCCAACCGCGCTTTCGGCGCGAGATTTGAAGAAAAGGAGGCGCCGAGACACCCCCCGAGCGAGCGCCGGCAGCTACCGATCCGGGCGCGGATCCGCAGCCGACAGCCATTGCTCCACCGCGAGCGGGTAGATCCGGTGCTCCTGCGACAGCACCCGCGCGGCCAAGGACTCGGGAGTGTCCTCCGGCAGCACCGGCACCGCCGCCTGCGCGAGGATGGGCCCGTGGTCCAGTTCGTTGGTCACCTGGTGCACGGTCGCGCCGGCCACGCGGCACCCGGCCTCGATCGCACGGCGATGCGTGTGCAGGCCCGGAAAGGCCGGCAGCAGCGAGGGGTGGATGTTGATCAGGCGCCCGGCATAGCGCTCCACGAAGCCGGGCGTGAGGATGCGCATGAAGCCCGCCAGCACCACCAGCGACGGCGCGTGGGCATCGATGGCCGATGCCAGCGCGGCGTCGAAAGCCTCGCGGGATTCGAAGGCCTTGTGGTCCACCACGTCGGTCGCGATGCCCTCGCCTCGCGCCCAGGCCAGGCCGGCGGCGTCGGGCCGGTTGCTGAGCACCGCGGCCACGCGGGCATCGAAGCGCTGGGACCAGCGCCCCGTGGCGGCGGCGCGCACGATGGCCGCCATGTTCGAGCCGCTGCCCGAGATCAGGACGACGATGTTGCGCGGCATCAGCGCGCGCCCGCAGGCCAGGCGTTCGACGGGAAGGCCGCAGGGGCGCGGCGGACAAGAGATCGGAAGACGGAAGCGCGGGTCATACTGGCGCGGATTATCTTCGTGTCGCCGGCCGGACTTGCGTTTGCGAACGACCGTGCTAAAAACCCGGATTCTCTGGAGACTTCCCATGGATTTGGCGTTCACCCCCGAGGAACAGAAGTTCCGCGAAGACATCCGCGCCTGGGTCGCGGACAACCTGCCCAAGCACATCTCGCACAAGGTGCACAACGCGCTCGAACTGACGCGTGAGGACATGCAGACCTGGGCGAAGATCCTCGGCAAGAAGGGCTGGCTGGGCTACGGCTGGCCCAAGGAATTCGGCGGGCCGGGCTGGACCGCCATCGAGAAGCACCTCTTCGAAGAGGAATGCGCCATGGCCGGCGCGCCGCGCATCGTGCCCTTCGGCCCGGTGATGGTGGCCCCGGTGATCATGGCCTACGGCAACAAGGAGCAGCAGCAGCGCCTGTTGCCCGGCATCGCCAGCGGCGAGGTGTGGTGGAGCCAGGGCTACAGCGAACCCGGCTCGGGCTCCGACCTCGCCTCGCTGCGCACGAAAGCCGAACGCAAGGGCGACAAGTACGTCATCAACGGACAGAAGACCTGGACCACGCTGGGCCAGTACGGCGACTGGATGTTCAACCTCGTGCGCACCAGCAGCGAGGGCAAGCCGCAGACCGGCATCAGCTTCATCGTGCTCGATATGAAGTCGCCCGGCGTGACGGTGCGGCCGATCAAGCTGCTGGACGGCGGCTTCGAGGTCAACGACGTGTTCTTCGACAACGTCGAGGTGCCGGCCGAGAACCTGATCGGCGAAGAGAACAAGGGCTGGACCTACGCCAAGCACCTGCTCAGCCACGAGCGCACCAACATCGCCGACGTGAATCGCGCCAAGCGCGAACTGGAGCGCCTCAAGCGCATCGCCAAGGCCGAGGGCGTGTACGACCCGGCTGTCGACGGCCCTTCGGCCGGGCGCTTCCGCGATGAGATTGCCAAGCTGGAAGTCGACATCGTCGCGCTCGAGATGCTCGTGCTGCGCGTGCTCTCGGCCGCCACCTCGGGCAAGAACTCGCTGGACATCGCCGGCCTGCTCAAGATCAAGGGCAGCGAGATCCAGCAGCGCTACACCGAACTGATGATGCTCGCCGGCGGCGCCTACTCGCTGCCGCTGATCCGCGAGGCCATGGAAGCCGGCTGGCAGGGCGACTTCCCTGGCGGCAACCCGGCGCTGGCGCCGCTGGCCTCGAACTTCTTCAACTACCGCAAGACCACGATCTACGGCGGTTCGAACGAAGTGCAAAGAAACATCGTTGCCCAAACCGTGCTCGGCTGATCGGAGACTCAGATGGACTTCAATTTCTCGGACGACCAGCAGCAACTGCGCGACGCCGTCGCCAAGTGGGTCGAAAAAGGCTACGACTTCGAGCGCCGCCGCAAGATCGAGGCCGCGGGCGGTTTCGACCGCGCTGCCTGGACGGAACTCACCGAACTCGGCCTGGCCGGCCTGTACATCCCCGAAGACGACGGCGGCCTGGGCATGGGCCCGGTCGAGGGCATGGTCGTGATGGAAGAACTCGGCCGCGGCATCGTGCTGGAGCCGCTCGCGCAATCGCTGATCGCTGGCGCGGTGCTGGCCGGCCATGCCGACGCCGCCACCAAGGAAGCCTGGCTGCCGCGCATCGCCAGCGGCGACGCCCTGGTCGTGCTGGCCTGGCAGGAGAAGAAGGCGCGCTACCGGCTCGACCCATGCGCGGCCACCGCGAAGAAGGCCGGCGACGGCTACACGGTGCACGGCACCAAGGGCGTCGTGCCCGCGGGTGACCAGGCCGATGCGTACCTCGTGCCCGCCCAGCTCGACGGAAGGATCGCCCTCTTCCTGGTCGAGCGTTCGGCCGATGGTGTTGCCGCCCGCGGCTATGTCACGCAGGACGGCAGCCGCGCCGCCGAGGTGGTGTTCGACAATGCCGCCGCCACGCTGGTCGCGGCCGACGGCCTGCCGGTGCTGGAACATGCGGTCGACATCGGCATCGCAGCCACCTGCGCCGAAGGCGTGGGCGTGATGGACAAGACGCTGGCGCTCACCGTGGAGTACATGAACACGCGCAAGCAGTTCGGTGTGCCGATCGCCAGCTTCCAGGCATTGCGCCACCGCGTGGCCGACATGAAGATGCAGCTCGAACTGGCCCGCTCGATGAGCTACTACGCCAGCCTCAAGCTCAACGCGCCCGCCGCCGAGCGCCGCCAGGCCATGGCCCGCGCCAAGTACCAGTTGGGCGTGTCGATGCGCTTCGTGGGCCAGCAGTCGGTGCAGCTGCACGGCGGTATCGGCGTGACCGATGAATACATGGGCAGCCACTACTTCCGCAAGCTCACGCAGATGGAGATGGTGTTCGGCGACACGCTGCACCACCTGGGCGAGGTGTCGGCCCGCATGACCGACACCGCGGGCGTCTTCGCCTGACGCCGCCGACGCAGCTTGCTACACGTTTCATAGCTGCACCCGCCCGCCCGCCCTGCGCCGGCGGGCTTTTTTGTTTATAAGTCGAAGCCAGGAGACATTGCCATGACCCAACGCCGCACCCTGCTGCTCGGCGCGCCCGCGCTGCTCGTACTCACTGCCTGCTCGACCATGACGCCCACGTCGTACCCGCCCATCGTCTTCGTGCACGGCAACGGCGATTCGGCCGCACTGTGGCAGACCACGGTCTGGCGCTTCGAATCCAACGGCTGGCCGCGCGACCGGCTGTTCGCCTTCGACCAGCCGATGCCGCTGGCGCGCGACGACGACACCGTCGCCCAGCCGGGCCGCAGCTCTACCGCCGAATCGATGGCCTTCCTGGCCGAGCGGGTCGACGCCGTGCTGCGCCAGACCGGCGCGACCCAGGTGGTGCTCATCGGCAACTCGCGTGGCGGCAACACGATCCGCAACTACGTGCAGAACGGCGCCGGCGCCGCGAAAGTGAGCCACGTGGTGCTGGGCGGCAACCCGGCGCACGGCATCTGGAACATCCCGGGCTACCTGGAGCAGAACGAGTTCTCGGCCCGCTCGGCCTTCCTCACGCGGCTCAATGCGCCCCAGGGTGCGAACGGCGACGAGGTCACGCCCGGCGTGCGCTGGCTCACGCTGCGTTCTGACAACAACGACAAATACGCCCAGCCCGACGGCGTGTGGATCGGCCGACCAGGCACGCCGACCGGCATCGGCTTCGACGGCCCGGCGCTGCGCGGCGCGCGCAACCTGGTGCTGCCCCGCGTGGACCACCGCGAGACCTCCTTTTCGCCGGCCGCCTTCGCCGCCACCTGGGAATTCCTCACCGGCTCGGCGCCGCGCAGCACGGCCATCTCGACCGAGTCGTCGGTGCGGCTCGACGGCCGCCTGACCGGCCTGGGCCTCGTGTCCACCGACCCGGCCAGCGGCAGCTTTGCCAACAACCAGCCTCTCCTGGGCGCGCAGCTCGTGGTCTACGCGGTCGACCCTGCCACCGGCAGCCGCATCGGTGCGCCAGCCTGGCGCAAGACCATCGGCGCGGACGGGCGCTGGGGCCCGTTCGCGGCCGACCCGCGCCTGTTCTACGAGTTCGAGATCACCGCGCCGGGCTACGCGACCACGCACGTCTACCGCAGCCCGTTCCCGCGCTCGAGCGAGATCGTCAACCTGCGGCCCGAGCGCCTGCTGCCGGCCGATCGCGATGCCAGGGCCATCGTCGTCTTCACCCGACCGCGCGGCTACTTCGACGCCCAGCGCGACACGATGCGGCTGGACGGCCAGGCGCAATTGCCCGGCGTGCCGCCGCGGGGCTCCGGCGTTGCCAGTGCACGACTCAAGATCGCCACCGAGGCCCAGCGCAGCGTGGTGGGCGAGTTCAACGGCGAACGCATCGCCGGCCTGACCTGGCCGGCGGCGCAAGGCCACCTCAGCGTGCTGGAACTGAGCTACTGAGCCACGCCATGGCCGACGCACCGGTGCTGCTCGAAAGCCGCGACGCGCGCGGCGTGGTCACGCTCACGCTCAACCGCCCGCAGGCCTTCAACGCGCTGTCGGAGGACCTGATCGAGGCGCTGCACCGCGCGGCAGAGCGCCTTGCGGACGACCAGGCGCTGCGGGCGGTGGTGCTCGCCGGTGCGGGCAAGGCCTTCTGTGCCGGCCACGACCTGCGCCAGATGCGCGCCACGCCCGATCAGGCGTACTACGAGGCCCTCTTTGCCCGCTGCAGCGCCATGATGCTGGCGCTGCACCGGCTCCCGGTGCCGGTGATCGCACGCGCGCACGGCATCGCCACCGCGGCTGGGTGCCAGCTGGTGGCGCTGTGCGACCTGGCGGTGGCGTCGAGCGATGCACGCTTCGCCACCAGCGGCATCGACGTCGGCCTGTTCTGCTCGACACCGGCCGTGACCGTCTCGCGCAACGTGTCGCGCAAGGCCGCCTTCGAGATGCTGGTGACGGGCGACTTCATCGACGCCGAGACGGCGTGCGAGCGCGGCCTGGTCAACCGTGTCGTCGCCCCCGATGCGCTGGACGCGGGGGTCGAAGCCCTGCTCGCGCGCATCCTCGACAAGCCGCGCATCGCGCTGGAGATGGGCAAGGCGCTGTTCTACCGTCAGCTCGAGCGCGGCATGGAGGCGGCACTGCAGGACGCGAGCCGCACCATGGCGGCCAACATGATCGACGGTGCGGCGCTCGAGGGCGTGCAGGCCTTCCTGGAGAAGCGCAAACCGGCCTGGCGCGACTGAACCGAAGACGAAAAAGAGGCGCCGTGGCGCCTCTTCGTGCATGGGATCGGGGCCGCTACCCGTGCAGCCGCGAACTGCTCGGGATGTGCGCCATCAGGAACTCCATCTGATCGGCCAGGATGCGGCGATTGCGCAGGATGAAGTCTTCCCACAGGCTCGGGATGTAGGGCGTGTACAGCAGCGGCATGTGCGCCTGCTCGGGCGTGCGGCTGCTCTTGCGGTGGTTGCAGGGCCGGCAAGCCGTGACCACGTTCATCCAGGTGTCGATGCCGTTCTGCGCGAAAGGGATGATGTGTTCGCGCGTGAGCTCGTCTTCGTGGAAGTGGCCGCCGCAATACGCGCAGATGTTGCGATCGCGCGCGAAGAGCTTGCTGTTCGTGAGGCCCGGCCGCAGGTGGAAGGGGTTGATGCGCGGCACGCCCTTGGTGCCGATGATGCTGGCCACCGCGATCTGCGACTGCTCGCCGGTGACGGCGTTGTGGCCGCCGCGGAACAGCGCGATCTGACCGCCCGCCTCCCAGCGCACTTCGTCCGCCGCGTAGTGGGTCACCGCCTGCTCCAGCGAGATCCACGATTGCGGCAGGCCCTGGGCCGACAGCTTCAATACCTTCACCACGCAAGCCTCCTTGAACAAAGAGAACCGAACTGGGATGGGAATACAGCGAACGCGCCACAATATAACCCGCTTTGATGACATTTCGCCCGCCGAGGCCCATCCGCAGGGCACGGGCTGCTATCAAAAACATAACATTCCATGCAGATATTCCGTGGCTTCCGGCACCCCGGCGTGGCGCCTGCCTGCGCCTTGACCATCGGCAACTTCGATGGCGTGCACCGCGGGCACCAGGCCATGCTCGCGCTGCTCAATGCCGAGGCCCGGCAGCGCGGCCTGCCCAGCTGCGTGCTGACCTTCGAGCCCCATCCGCGCGACTACTTTGCCGGCGTCACCCGGCGGCCCGAACTCGCACCGGCGCGCATCGCCAACCTGCGCGACAAGCTGTGCGAACTGGCGGCCCATGGGGTCGACCAGACCATCGTGCTCCCCTTCGACGCGCGCCTGGCCAGCCAGCCGCCCGCGCAGTTCATCCGCGACGTGCTGATCGACGGCCTGGGTGCCCGCTACGTGCTGGTGGGCGACGACTTCCGCTTCGGTGCCAAGCGCGCGGGCGACTACGCCATGCTCGACGCGGCCGGCGCGCAGCACGGTTTCGATGTCGCGCGCATGATGAGCTACGAGGTCCATGGGCTCCGGGTCTCGAGTTCCGCCGTGCGAGAGGCGCTGGGCCAGGGCCGCATGGCCGACGTGCAGGCCCTGCTCGGCCGTCCCTACGCCATCTCGGGCCACGTGGTGCACGGGCGCAAGCTGGGCCGCGCGCTGGGCGCCTCGCACCCCGGCGGCAGCGACGGCTTTCGCACGCTCAACCTGCGCTTCAAGCACTGGAAGCCCGCCGCCAGCGGCATCTTCGCGGTGCTGGTGCACGGCCTGGCCGAGCGGCCGCTGCCCGGGGTGGCCAACCTCGGCGTGCGGCCTTCCCTCGACGCCAACGACGTCAACGGCGGCCGGGTGCTGCTCGAGACGCACTGCCTGGAGTGGCCGGCCGGCCTGGGCAGCGAGGGGGCCTACGGTAAAATCGTCCGGGTGGACCTGCTCTCCAAACTGCACGACGAACTGCGCTACACGAGCCTGGAAGCCCTGACCGCGGGCATCGCCAAGGACCGTGACGACGCGCGCGCCTTCTTCGCAGCCACGCACAGCAATCCCCACGCGGAAACCCGGCGCCAGACCACGCGCGACCGAATTTAGCCCTGCACGCACGTGCTGCCGCCCTTGGACAAGCTCGGGGCGAACGGCTCACCCCCCTTTTCGCCGACGGCCGCCGCCGCTCGGGCTGAGCCTGTCGAAGCTCTTTTCGTTCGCACCCACCATGTCTGACGCTGCCCAACCCACCGATTACCGCGCCACGCTGAACCTGCCCGACACCCCCTTCCCCATGCGCGGCGACCTGCCCAAGCGCGAGCCGGGCTGGGTGAAGCAGTGGAACGACGAGGGCCTGTACAAGCGCCTGCGCGTGGCCCGCGCCGGCGCGCCCAAGTTCATCCTGCACGACGGCCCACCCTACGCCAACGGCCAGATCCACATGGGCCACGCGGTGAACAAGATCCTCAAGGACATGATCACCAAGGCGCGCCAGCTCAAGGGCTTCGACGCGCTCTACGTGCCGGGCTGGGACTGCCACGGCCTGCCGATCGAGAACGCCATCGAAAAGCAATACGGCCGCAACCTGAGCCGCGACGAGATGCAGGCCAAGAGCCGCGCCTATGCCACCGAGCAGATCGCGCAGCAGATGGCCGACTTCCAGCGCCTGGGCGTGCTGGGCGAATGGGACCACCCGTACAAGACGATGGACTTCGCCAACGAGGCCGGCGAGATCCGCGCCTTCAAGAAGGTGATCGAGCGCGGCTTCGTCTACCGCGGGCTCAAGCCCGTGTACTGGTGCTTCGACTGCGGCTCCTCGCTGGCCGAGTTCGAGATCGAGTACCAGGACAAGAAGTCGCAGACCATCGACGTCGCCTTCAAGGCCCATGACCGCGACAAGGTGCTGGCCGCCTTCGGCCGCCCCGACGCGCTGGGCGACGTGTTCGCCGTCATCTGGACCACGACCGCCTGGACCATCCCGGCCAACCAGGCGCTCAACCTCAACCCCGAGCTGGTCTACGCGCTGGTCGACACCGACAAGGGCCTGCTCATCGTGGCCGAGTCGCTGGTCGAGATGTGCATGACGCGCTATGCGCTCGACGGGCAGGTGATCGCCACCGTCAAGGGCGAAGCCCTGGGCGGCCTGGAGTTCGAACACCCGCTGTACGACGTGAAGGGCGACGACGGCACCTACGGCTACCGGCGCGTGGCGCCCGTGTACCTGGCCGACTACGCCACCGCCACCGACGGCACCGGCATCGTGCACTCCTCGCCCGCCTACGGCCTGGACGACTTCAACTCCTGCGTCGCGCACGGCCTCACCTACGACGACATCCTGAACCCGGTGCAGGGCAACGGCAGCTACGCGGCCGACTTCCCGCTCTTCGGCGGGCAGAACATCTGGAAGGCCGTGCCGCACATCATCGAGGCGCTGCGCGACGCCGGCCGGCTGCTGACCACCGAGACCATCAGCCACAGCTACCCGCACTGCTGGCGCCACAAGACGCCGGTGATCTACCGCGCCGCGGCGCAGTGGTTCATCCGCATGGACGAGGGCGAAGGCGTGTTCACGAAACCCGGCGCCAAGCCCGCGAAGACGCTGCGCCAGACCGCGCTCGACGCGATCGAGCAGACCGGCTTCTTCCCCGAGAACGGCAAGGCGCGCCTGCACGACATGATCGCCAACCGGCCCGACTGGTGCATCTCGCGCCAGCGCAGCTGGGGTGTGCCGATCCCCTTCTTCCTGCACAAGGACTCGGGCGAGCTGCACCCGCGCACCATGGAGATCCTCGACCGGGCCGCGGCCATCGTCGAGCAAGGCGGCATCGAGGCCTGGAGCCGGGTCAGCACCGAAGAGATCCTGGGCGCCGAGGAAGCGCCCAACTACACGAAGAGCAGCGACATCCTCGAGGTGTGGTTCGACTCCGGCTCGACCTTCTTCCACGTGCTGCGCGGCACGCACGCGCCGCAGTTCCACGAGGTCGGCCCCGAGGCCGACCTGTACCTGGAAGGCCACGACCAGCACCGCGGGTGGTTCCACTCCTCGCTGCTGCTGGCCTGTGCGCTCGAAGGGCGCGCGCCCTACAAGGGCCTGCTGACGCACGGCTTCACCGTCGACAGCCAGGGCCGCAAGATGAGCAAGTCGCTCAAGAACGGCATCGAGCCGCAGGAGATCAGCAACAAGCTGGGCTCCGAGATCATCCGTCTGTGGGTGGCGGCCAGCGACTACTCGGGCGACATCGCCGGCGACGACAAGATCCTCGCCCGCGTGGTCGATGCCTACCGCCGCATCCGCAACACCCTGCGCTTCCTGCTGGCCAACACGAGCGACTTCGACATCGCGAAAGACGGTGTGCCGCCGGAAGAACTCTTCGAGATCGACCGCTACGCGCTCGCGCGCGCCGCGCAGTTCCAGGCCGAGGTGCTGGCGCACTTCGAGGTGTACGAATTCCATCCGGTGGTGGCCAAGCTGCAGGTCTACTGCTCCGAAGACCTGGGCGCCTTCTACCTCGACGTGCTCAAGGACCGGCTCTACACCACCGCGCCGGGCTCGCGCGCGCGCCGCAGCGCGCAGACCGCGCTGTGGCACATCACCCAGGCGATGCTGCGCTGGATGGCGCCCTTCCTCAGCTTCACGGCCGAGGAAGCGTGGAAGTTCGCCGGGAAGTCCGAGTCCATCTTCATGGAAACGTACAGCGCGTTCGGCGAGCCCGACGCGGCGCTGCTGGCCAAGTGGTCGCGCATCCGCGAGATCCGCGACGCGGTCAACAAGGACATCGAGGCGGTGCGCGCCGCGGGCCAGCTGGGCTCGTCGCTGCAGGCCAACGTGACGCTCACCGTGGCGGCCGACGACCACGCGCTGCTGACATCGCTGGGCGACGACCTGAAGTTCGTCTTCATCACCTCCGCGATCGAATTGATCGCCGGTGACGCCCTGTCCACCGCCGTCGCGGCCAGTTCCGACACCAAGTGCGAGCGCTGCTGGCACTGGCGCGCCGACGTCGGCAGCGACCCGGCGCATCCGACGATCTGCGGCCGGTGCACCGCCAACCTCTACGGCGCCGGCGAAGCGCGGAGCCACGCATGACGCCCGCCGTGGCGCCTTCGCCTGCGGGCGGCGTCCGGGCCGGCATCTGGCCCTGGCTGGCGCTGGCAGCGCTGATCTTCATCGCCGACCAGTGGACCAAGACGCTGGTCCTCGGCGCCTACCGGCTGTACGACTTCACCGTCGTCACCGGCTTCTTCAACGTCGGCCGCTGGCACAACACCGGCGCGGCCTTCTCCTTCCTGGCCGGCGCCTCGGGCTGGCAGCGCTGGTTCTTCACCGCCATCGGCATCGGCGCCGGCGTCTTCATCGTCTGGATGCTGCACAAGCACCGCGGCCAGAAGCTCTTCGGCTTCGCCATGGCCTGCATCCTGGGCGGTGCGGTGGGCAACGTGATCGACCGCCTGATGCACGGCTATGTGGTCGACTTCCTCGACTTCCACTGGGCCGGCCGCCACTTCCCGGCCTTCAACCTGGCCGACAGCGCCATCACGCTGGGCGCCATCTGCCTGATCCTGGACGAGCTGCGTCGCGTGCGCAGCGGCAAGAAGGCCTGACGCCGCCTCGCGCCGTTCGCACCACCCGCTCCGACGCGCGGGTGGGCCAGGGCGCCGCCCCGCGCTAGCGCTCGCGCAGCCGGGCCGCTCACGGCCGGGTTTCCACCACTTCTGTTCGACGTCATCACGGCGTCATACTCGCGGCGCCTAATGTAATCGATTACATGAACACGCCAAGCCAAGTGGTCCGCCCATGAGCATCCAGAAAGTCGCACGACGCGCCGGCGTTTCCGTCGCGACCGTCTCGCGCGCCTTCAACCTGCCGGACAAGGTCACGCCCGCCACGCGCGAGCTGGTCGAGCGCGTCGCGCGCGAGCTGGGCTACGTGCCCAACGCCAGTGCCCGCACGCTGCGCACCCAGCGCAGCCGCGTGCTGGGCGTGGTGCTGCCCACGCTCATGAACCCGACCTTCGCCGAGTGCCTGCAGGGCATCGCCGCGGCTGCGGCGGCGCAGGGCTACGCGATCATGCCGGTCACCTCCGGCTACCGCATCGACGAGGAAGAGCGCGCCGTGGGCCTGCTCCAGGGCAGCAACGTCGACGGCTTCATCCTGGTGGTGGCCAACCCGTCCACCTCCGCCACGCTGCAGCGGCTGGCGCAGGCCGGAACGCCCTACGTGCTGGCCTACAACCGCCATGCCGCCCACCCCTGCGTTGGCGTCGACGGCGAAGCCGCGGTGGCCGACGTGGTGGCGCGCCTGACCCTGCTGGGCCACCGGCACATCGCCATGGTGAGCGGCACGCTGAGCGCGTCCGACCGTGCGCAGCAGCGCTACCAGGGCTTCCTGCGCGGCATGGACGAGGCCGGATTCGCGCCGCCGCCGCTCATCGAGGTGCCCTTCGTCGAGGCGGCCAGCGACGTGATCGCGCGCGCCCTGTCCGCGCCCCGGCGGCCGACGGCGCTGGTGTGCTCGAACGACTTGCTGGCCATCCGCAGCATCCGCGCGGCCCACCTGGGCGGCCTGAGCGTGCCGCAGGCGCTGTCGGTGGTGGGCTTCGACGGCATCGCACTGGGCGAAGACCTCATGCCCGCGCTGAGCACCATCGCCCAACCCAACATCGACATCGGCAAGACGAGCGTCGAGCTGCTGACCGCCGCGCTCGCCCAGGGCCAGCCCCTGGGGCCCGAAGACAGCGTGCTGCTGCCGCACGTGTTCCGCGACGGCGAGTCGTGCGCGCAGGCGCCGGGCTTCGCCTAGCGGCACCTTTCTTTCTCCCCACAACAACCACCCATCCATCCCAGGAGCTTCTCCATGTCTTTCGTCACCTTCCACCGCATCGCCCGCGCGGCCGTGCTCGCGGCCGGCCTCGTCGCCGGCGGCGCCATGGCGCAGACCGCCATCTGCTACAACTGCCCGACCGAATGGGCCGACTGGGGCACGCAGCTGCGTGCCATCAAGGCCAAGACCGGCGTCACCGTGCCGGCCGACAACAAGAACTCGGGCCAGGCTCTGGCCCAGCTGGTGGCCGAGAAGGCCAGCCCGGTGGCCGACGTCACCTACCTCGGCGTGACCTTCGCCATCCAGGCGCAGAAGGACGGCGTGGTCGAGCCGTACAAGCCGGCCGCGTGGAACGACATTCCCGCTGGCCTGAAGGACCCGGCCGGCAACTGGTTCACCATCCACTCGGGCACGCTCGGCTTCATGGTCAACGTCGATGCGCTCAAGGGCAAACCCGTTCCCAAGAGCTGGGCCGACCTGCTCAAGCCCGACTACAAGGGCCTGATCGGCTACCTCGACCCGGCCTCGGCCTTCGTCGGCTACGTGGGCGCCGTGGCCGTCAACGAATCGCGCGGCGGCAACATGGACAACTTCACGCCGGCCATCGAGTACTTCAAGCAGCTGCAGAAGAACGAGCCCATCGTGCCCAAGCAGACCTCGTACGCGCGCGTGCTGTCGGGCGAGATCGCGATCCTGCTGGACTACGACTTCAACGCCTACCGCGCCAAGTACAAGGACAAGGCCAACGTCGCCTTCGTCATTCCCAGCGAAGGCACGGTGGTCGTGCCCTACGTGATGAGCCTGGTCGCCAAGGCCCCGCATGCCGCCGACGCCAAGAAGGTGCTGGACTTCGTGCTTTCGGACGAAGGCCAGGCGATCTGGGCCAAGGCCTACCTGCGCCCGGTGCGCGCCGCCGCCATGCCCAAGGACGTGGAAGCGCAGTTCCTGCCGGCCAGCGACTACGCACGCGCCAAGGCGGTCGACTACGCGCGCATGGCCCAGGCCCAGCGCGCCTTCTCCGACCGCTACCTGAAGGACGTGCGCTGAGCGCCGGCATCCCAGGCATGAAGGCTTCCACGAACGGGAACGCCCGCTGGCTGCGGCTGGCGTGCCTGCTGCCGGCGGCGGCCTTCTTCGCCGCCTTCTGGCTGCTGCCGATCGGCCGGCTGCTCGCGTTGCCGGCCGAGAAGGGCTGGGCGACCTACTTCGCCGTGCTCACCGACGGCCGGTACCTGCAGAGCATGGTCAACACGGTGCTGCTGTCGGCGGCCGTGACGGCCGCGACGCTCGTGCTGGGCTCGGCCGTGGGCATCTACCTCGCGCGCCGCGATTTCCCTGGCAAGCGCGTGCTGCTGTCGCTGCTCACGCTGCCGCTGTCCTTCCCCGGCGTGATCATCGGCTTCTTCGTGATCCTGCTGGGCGGCCGGCAGGGGCTGGTGGCCGACCTCAGCAGCGCGCTCGGCGGCGAGCGCATCACCTTCGCCTACGGCCTGCTCGGGCTCTTCCTGGCCTACCTGTACTTCTCGCTGCCGCGCGCGATCGCCACCTACGCCGCGGCGGCCGAGGCCATGAACCCGCAGCTCGAAGAGGCGGCACGCTCGCTGGGCGCCTCGCGACTGCGCGTGGTGCGCGACGTGTGGGTGCCCGAACTCGCGCCCACCACGCTGGCCTGCGGCGCCATCCTGTTCGCCACTGCCATGGGCGCCTTCGGCACGGCCTTCACGCTGGCCAGCAAGTTCGAGGTGATCCCCATCACCATCTACAACGAGTTCACCAACTACGCCAACTTCGCACTCGCAGCCTCGCTGTCGATCGCGCTGGGCCTGGTCACCTGGCTGGTGCTGTTCTTGGCACGCCGCGCCGGCGGCGGCACGGCGGTGCGCTGAGCGACAAGGACGATCCCGATGCAACACAAGCACAGCACCACGCGCTCGCCCTTCCTCTTCGCCGTCACGGTGGCGGTGAGCGTGTTCATGATCGCGCCCATGCTCCTGTCGGTGATGGCGGGCCTGGTCAACAACTACAGCAGCGGGCTCAAGAGCGGGCTCACGCTGCGCTGGCTGGGCGAGGTGTGGGAGGTGTATGGCAACACGGTCGGCGCATCGCTGCTGCTGGCCCTGGCCTGCGTCGCCGGCACCATCGTGCTCGGCGTGCCCTGCGCCTATGCGCTGGCGCGCAGCCGCTCGCGCTGGGCCCACACCTTCGAGGAACTGCTCACGCTGCCCGTGGCCGTGCCCGGCCTGGCGACGGCACTCGCGCTGATCCTCGCCTACGGCCAGGTCACGGCCTTCCGCCAGAGCTTCGCCTTCATCCTGGTGGGCCACATCGTGTTCACGCTGCCCTTCATGGTGCGCACGGTGTCCTCGGCCTTCCAGCGCGACGACCTCGTGGCGCTGGAAGAAGCGGCACGCTCGCTGGGCGCGAGTTTTCGCCAGCGCTTCCTGGGCGTGCTGGTGCCGGCGGTCTTCCCGGCCATCGTCGCCGGCAGCCTGATGGTGTTCACGCTGTCGGTGGGAGAGTTCAATCTCACGTGGATGCTCCACACGCCGCTCACGCGCACCCTGCCCGTCGGCCTGGCCGACAGCTATGCCTCGATGCGCCTGGAAGTGGGCTCCGCCTACACCCTCGTCTTCTTCGCCGTCATCCTGCCGGTGCTGTGGATCCTGCAGTACCTGGCCAACCTGATCCAGAAACGCCATGGAACTTGAACGAATCCCGGTCGACATCGCGAACTGCGCGAAGACCTACGCCGACGGCACCCGCGGCCTGCTGCCCACCGACCTGCATGTGGAGGCCGGCGAGGTGCTGGCGCTGCTGGGTCCCTCGGGCTGCGGCAAGACCACCTTGCTGCGCATCATCGCGGGCCTGGAGTCGCCCGACGAAGGCAGCCGCATCGTCTTCGGCGGCCAGGACGTCACGCGGCGCCCGGTCGAGCAGCGCGGCATCGGCATGGTGTTCCAGAGCTACGCGCTCTTCCCGCAGATGAGCGTGGCGGCCAACATCGGCTACGGGCTGCGCATCCGCGGCGTGTCGCGCGACGAGGAGCGCCGCGCGGTGGGCGAGCTGGTCGAGCTGACCCGCCTCACGGGCCTGGAGGCCAAGCGGCCGTCCGAGCTCTCGGGCGGACAGCGTCAGCGCGTGGCGCTGGCACGCGCCGTGGCCGTGCGCCCGCGCGTGCTGCTGCTCGACGAGCCGCTGGCCGCATTGGACGCCAAGCTCAAGGAATCGCTGCGCGACGAGCTGGCCGAGCTGCTGCGGCGCCTGCACATCACGGCCATCCACGTCACGCACGACCAGCAGGAGGCGATGGCCATCGCCGACCGGCTGGCCGTGATGCGCGCGGGCCGCATCGTGCAGGTCGGCCGCGGCGAAGACCTGTACCGCGCGCCCGCCCACCCTTTCGTGGCCGAGTTCCTGGGCCGCGTGAACCGCCTGGCACGCGATGCGCAGGCGCAGGCCGAGCGCGTGGTGCGCGTGGGCGGCGCCGCCCTCGCCTGCCCCGAGGCCTGGCACGGCCAGGAGACGCTGCTGGTGCGCCCCGAGGACATCGAGATCGGTGCCCGGCAGGACGGATGGGGGCTGGCGCGGGTGGAGCGCCGCACCTTCCTCGGCGAGCGGGTGCAGCTGCAGCTCAGTGCCCACGACCAGCCGCTGCTGATGGCCGAGGTGGGCCGCGACGCGCCCTACCAGCCGGGCGACGAGGTCGGCATCCGCATCCGCGCGGAGCGACTGATGAGCACGCAGGAGGTGGGCGCATGACTCCCCGAGACCTCGACACGGCACCCGTCGCGACCCCGGTCACGCTGCTGGGCCAGCTCACCGACCTGCACATCCGCGAACCCGGCCGGCTGGCCTACGGACGCATCGACACGGCGCCGTACCTCCAGCGTGCCGTGGCCTCGGTGCTGCGCCTGCCGCAGCAGCCCGACGCAATCGTGCTGACCGGGGACCTGACGGACTTCGGCCGCGAGGCCGAGTACGCGCACCTGGCGCGCTTGCTGGCGCCGCTGAGCATGCCGCTGTACCTGCTGCCCGGCAACCACGACGAGCGCGACCAGATGCGCCGCAGCTTCCCGGACCATGGCTACCTGGGCACCGACGGCCCGGTGCGCTATTCGGTGCGGGTGGGCGCGCTGCGCCTGGTGGCGCTGGACACGGCCGTGGCCGGTGCCAGCCACGGCGAGCTGGACGACGCCCAGCTCGACTGGCTGGAAAGCACGCTCGCGGCCTGCCGCGGCGAGCCGGTGGTCATCGCCATGCACCACCCGCCCTTCTCGACGCTGATCGGCCACATGGACCGCATCGGGCTGCTCACGGGCCGCGAGCGGCTCGAAGCCATCGTGCGCCAGCACCCGAACGTGGAGCGCATCGTCTGCGGCCACCTGCACCGTGCCATCGACGTGCGCTTCGGCGGCACCCTGGCCAGCACCTCGCCGGCGCCGGGCCACCAGGTGCGGCTCGACCTCGCGCCCGATGCCGCCTCGGCCTGGACGCTGGAGCCGCCGGGCTACCGCCTGCACGCCTGGACCTCGGAACAGCGCCTGGTCACGCACCTGGCCATGTCGGGCGATTTCGAGGGCCCCTATCCTTTCCATGAAAATGGCGCATTGATCGATTGACGCCCTGCGCCGACAGACGCCCGCCCCGCGCGGGCGCATGATCACGGCCCACAAGAAAAGGAGCGGTTCCCCCGTCCATGAAACATCTGCTGAACCTGCTGGCGGCCATCGCATTGCTCGTGTGGGGCACCCATCTCGTTCGCACGGGGGTCCTGCGCGTGTTCGGCGGCAACCTGCGCAAGTTCCTGCAGCACAGCCTGTCGAACCGCTTCTCGGCCGCGCTGGCCGGCATCGGCGTGACGGCGCTGGTGCAGTCGAGCACCGCCACCTCGCTGATGACCTCGTCCTTCGTCGGGCAGGGGCTCATCACGCTGCCGGCGGCGCTGGCGGTGATGCGCGGCGCCGACATCGGCACGGCGCTGATGTCGGTGCTGTTCTCGACCGATCTGTCCTGGCTGTCGCCGCTGTTCATCTTCAGCGGCGTGGTGTTCTCCATCACGCGGCCGGCCAGCCCCGCGGGGCGCTTCGGCCGCGTGCTGATCGGGCTGGGCCTGATGCTGCTGGCGCTGCAACTCGTGGTGCAGGCGACGGGGCCGCTGTTCGAGGGGCCGGCCATGCGGGCCATCATCGCCTCCATCACCAGCGACGTGCTGCTGGAGATCACGGTGGGCGCGGTGCTGGCCGTGGTCGCCTACTCCAGCCTGGCGGTGGTGCTGCTGGTCGCGGCCATGGCCTCGTCCGCCGTCGTGCCGCTGGACGTGGCGCTGGGCCTGGTGCTGGGCGCCAACCTGGGCAGCGGCCTGCTGGCGGTGCTGACCACGGCCAAGTCCTCGGTCGCGGTGCGGCAGGTCACGGTGGGCAACCTGGTCTTCAAGCTTCTGGGGGTGGCCATCGCGGCGCCCTTCATCGGCCTGTGGCTGCAGTACGTGCGGCCGCACGTGCAGGGCCCCACGCAGCTGGTGGTGCTGTACCACCTGGCCTTCAACGTGGTGGCCAGCGTGGCTTTCATCGGCCTCACGGCGCCGGTGGCGCGGCTGTCGATGAAGCTGCTGCCGGCGCCGCCGCAGTCGCTGTCGAGCAGCCGGCCCCAGCACCTGGACCCGTCGGCCCTGTCGACGCCCTCGCTGGCCATCTCCAACGCCGCGCGCGAGGCGCTGCACCAGGCCGACGTGGTCGAGAGCATGCTGATCGGCATGCTCTCGGTGATCCGCACCAACGACCTGCGCCTGGCCGAGGAGCTGCGCCGCATGGACGACACGGTCGACCAGCTCTACTCCGACATCAAGTACTACCTCACCAAGATCTCGCGCGAGGCGCTGGGCGAGGAAGAGAGCAAGCGCTGGACCGACATCATCAGCTTCACCATCAACATGGAGCAGGTGGGCGACATCATCGAGCGGGTGATCATCGACATCGAGGACAAGAAGATCCGCCCGCAGCGCAACTTCTCCGAGGCCGGCATGGCCGAGATCGTCGAGCTGCACGAGCGCTTGGTGGCCAACCTGCGCCTGGGCATGAGCGTGTTCCTCAACGGCAACGTGCGCGATGCCCAGAAGCTGCTCGAGGAGAAGGCGCGCTTTCGCGATCTGGAGCGCGCCTATGCCACGACACACCTGGCGCGGCTGATGGACCGCACCGCGCCGAGCATGGAGACGAGCTCGCTGCACATCGACCTGATCAGCGACTTGAAGCGCATCAACTCGCACATCTGCTCGATCGCCTACCCGATCCTCGATTCGGCCGGCGCGCTGGCGCCCAGCCGGCTGCGCGAATCGCGCCTCACGCCGCTGGAAGACGCCTGAGCCCGGGCGCGCCGGGCGCCCGCCTGGCGATCGCCGATGGCGCCCCCGCGGCCGGGCGCGGCCATCCGATGCCTTCGAGTCGTTGCCGGTTCAGCTCTTGGCGAGCGCTGCCGCCTTGCCGGCGGCTTCCGGCTCCTGCGGCCGGCGCGCATAGCGCTGCGCCAGCACGGCACAGACCATCAACTGCATCTGGTGGAAGAGCATCAGCGGCAGCACGATCGCGCCCACCGACGCGGCCGGGAACAGCACCTTGGCCATCGGCACGCCGCTCGCCAGGCTCTTCTTGGAGCCGCAGAAGACGATGGTGATCTCGTCGGCCTTGTCGAAGCCCAGCTTGCGCGCGGCCAGCGTGGTGAGCACCAGGGCCAGCGTGAGCAGCACCGCGTTCACCACCAGCAGCCCGGCCAGCGCCGACAGCGGCACCTGCTTCCACAGCCCCTCGATCACCGCCGCGCTGAAGGCGGTGTAGACCACCAGCAGGATCGAGCCCTGGTCGACGAACTTGAGCACCGGCGCATGGCGCTTGACGAAGCCGCCGATCCAGGGGCGCAGCAGGTGGCCGGCGAAGAAGGGCACCATCAGCTGCAGCAGGATGCGGCCGATGGCATCGAGCGAGCCGCTGCCCATGTGGTGCGGCACCACCACCAGGTTGACCAGCAGCGGCGTGACGAACACGCCCAGCAGCGTCGAGGCCGAGGCGCTGCACACGGCCGCCGGGATGTTGCCGCGCGCCAGCGAGGTGAAGGCGATGGCCGACTGCACGGTGGCCGGCAGCACGCACAGGTACAGCACGCCCACGTACAGCGCGGGTGTAACGAGCGGCGCGAGCACCGGCTTGAGCGCCAGCCCCAGCAGCGGGAACAGCACGAAGGTGGCGCAGAACACCAGCAGGTGCAGCCGCCAGTGCGTGATGCCCGCGAGGATCGCCTCGCGCGAGAGCTTGGCGCCGTGCAGGAAGAACAGCAGACCGATCGCCACCGTGGTCAGCCCTTCGAAGAAGTGGGCGACACGGCCGCTGGCCGGCAGCAGCGTGGCGACGGCCACCGTGGTGACCAGCGCCAGGGTGAAGTTGTCGGGGAGGAAGCGTGAGCGTGCCATGGCCCCGATTGGGCGCCGGCGGCATTGAAAAGTGAAATGGATTTATCTCATCGTTTTATGATCCGGCTGCATGAAAGGTGTCCGCCGATGAACGTCACCCTGCGCCAGTTGCGCGTGTTCCGCGCCGTCGCGCTGGAGCGCAACTTCAGCCGCGCCGGCGACGGGATCGGGCTGACGCAGCCGGCCGTCAGCCGCTCGATCCACGAGCTGGAGACGCAACTCGGCCTCAAGCTGCTGGACCGCACCACGCGCGAGGTGGCACTGACCGAGGCCGGCCAGTCACTGGCCGCACGGCTCGACCGGCTGCTGGACGAACTCGACCAGACCCTGCAGGACGTGGGCGGCATGGCCCACGCGCGGCGCGGCAAGGTGCGCGTGGCCAGCAGCCCCACCCTGTCGGCCAACCTCATGCCCGACTGCATCGCGGCCTGCGCACGCCAGGAGCCCGACATCCAGCTGGTGCTGCTCGACCGCATCCAGCAGGACGTCCTGGGCAGCGTGCGCGCGGGCGAGGTGGACTTCGGCGTCGTCATCGAGCCTTCGGCGCCCGACGACTTGCACGCCGAATCGATCATGCACGACCCCTTCGTGCTGGTGGCACCGCGCGGGCACGCGCTGATGAAGCCGCGCGCCGTGCGCTGGTCGGCGCTGAGCGGGCAGCCGCTGGTGCTGCTCGACCATGCCTCGGGCAGCCGGCGGCTCATCGACCGGGCGCTGCAACGGCACGGCGCGCAGTGCGAGGTGGTGCAGGAGCTGGGCCACCCGACCACGGTCTTCCGCATGGTGGAGGCCGGCATCGGCATCAGCGTGATGCCCGCCCTCGCGGTGCCGCCCGACGGCCTGGGCCAGCTGACGGTGCGGCCGCTGACGCCGGTGGTTCAGCGCGACATCGTGCTCGTGCATCGGCGCAACCGCGCGCCCTCCCCGCTGGCCCAGCGGGTGTGGCAGTTGATCCGGGAGACTGCGGCCGACCGGGCGGCGGCCCGCGCCGATCGCGCTCAGTGAGCCTGCAGCCTGGCCTCGCGGCTGCGCAGGCAGAAGTCGATCAGGTCGTCGAACTCGGTCGCCTTGTCGAACACCGCGTCGGCGCCGAGCTGGCGGCAGCGCACCCGCACCTCGTGCGTGGTGTGGTTGCTGAGCACCACCACCCGCTGGCCGGGATCCCGGACGCGGCAGGCCTCCAGCACGCGCAAGCCGCTGCCGTCGCCGATGAAGAGGTCGACGATGGCCAGGTCCCACTGACCCGCATGCTCGCGCAGCCAGGCGCTGCCCCCCGCTTCGGAGTCGGCCTCGCCCACCGGCTCCACGCGCGCCATGTCGCGCAGGACACCGGCGAGGTTCGCCCGGAGGGTGGGGTTGTCATCGACGATGAATGCCCTGACGACGGCCATGCGTGCTGCTTCCAGATGAGTCATGCGGCACGCTGCACCGATGCCGTGCACGCGCGCCCCAAAGGAGCCAGCAGCTTCGTCGATGGTGCGCGCGCACCACGCGGGCGCACGCGCCCACGGCGGGTAGGAGCCGTCCGTCAGCGCCGGGGCGCTCAGTCCAGGGTCAGCACCGTGCACCCGGTCGTCTTGCGCGCCTCGAGGTCGCGGTGGGCCTGCTGCACGTCCTTCAGCGCGTAGCGCTGGTCGATCGGGATCTTCACCTGCCCGCTTTCCACCACGGCGAACAGGTCGTCGGCCATGGCCTGGGTGCTCTCGCGCGTGGCGATATGGGTGAAGAGCGTCGGCCGCGTGATGTACAGCGAGCCCTTGGCGCCCAGCAGGCCGATGTTGAGCGGCGGCACCGGCCCCGAGCCGTTGCCGAAGCTCGCCAGCAGCCCGAAGGGCCGCAGGCAGGCCAGCGAACCCTCGAAGGTGTCCTTGCCGACCGAGTCGTAGACCACCTTCACGCCCCGCCCGCCGGTGATCTCCTTCACGCGCGCGGCGAAATCCTCGGTGCCGTAATCGATGGCATGCGCGGCGCCGTGCGCCAGCGCCATCCGGCACTTGGCCTCGGAGCCCGCGGTGCCGATGAGCTGCAGGCCCAGCGCCTTCGCCCACTGGCAGGCGATCAGGCCCACGCCGCCCGCCGCCGCATGGAAGAGAACGAAGTCGCCGTGCACCAGGCCCTCCACCGGCAGCGTCTTCTTGAGCAGGTACTGGGCGGTGAGGCCCTTGAGCATCATGGCGGCACCGGTCTCGAAGGAGATCGCGTCGGGCAGGCGGCACACGCACTTGGCCGGCATCACCCGCAGCTCGCAGTACGCGCCGGGCGGCTGGCTGGCATAGGCCGCGCGGTCGCCCACCTTCAGGTGCGTCACGCCCTCGCCCACCGCCTCGACCACGCCGGCCGCCTCCATGCCCAGCTGCAGCGGCATGGGGTAGGGATACAGGCCGTTGCGCTGGTAGACGTCGATGAAGTTCAGGCCGAGCGCCTTGTGGCGGATGCGGATCTCGCCCGGGCCGGGCTCGCCCACCTCCACCTCGACGATCTTCAGTTCTTCGGGGCCGCCTTGGCGGTCGATGCGGACGGCGAGGCTCAGGCTCATGGTGGCGATCCAGGTCGTGAAGGAAAGGGGCCGCATCGTGCCACGAATGGCCTCGCCGGTGCAGGCGGCCGGCCCGATGGCTACAGTGGCGCCCTCTGCGCTCCATGACAACGAAGACAACATCCGCCCGCGCCCACCTCGGTGCCGGCACCGCCTTGCTCCTGACCGTGCCGCCGCTGCTGTGGGCCAGCAATGCGGTGATCGGACGCCTGTTGCGCGAGCTGGTGTCGCCGCTCACGCTCAACGCGGTGCGCTGGGTGCTGGCGCTGCTGCTCCTGCTGCCGCTGGCCGCCGCGGTGCTGCGGCCCGCCAGCCCGTTGTGGACGCACTGGCGCCGCTATGCGGTGCTGGGCCTGCTGGGCGTGGGCTGCTACAACGCGCTGCAGTACCTGGCGCTGCAGACCTCGACGCCGATCAACGTGACGCTGGTCGGCTCCAGCATGCCGCTGTGGATGATGGCCACCGGCGCCCTGTTCTTCGGCCACCGCATCACGCGGCACGAACTGGCCGGCGCCGTGCTGTCGATGGCCGGCGTGGCGCTGGTCCTGAGCCGCGGCGACTGGCACCAGCTGCTCGCGCTGCGGCTGGTGCGGGGCGACCTGTACATGCTGCTGGCCACGATCGCCTGGTCGGTCTACAGCTGGCTGCTCACGCGCACCCACGAGCCGGCCGGCGTGCGGAGCGACTGGGCCGCCTTCCTGATGGCGCAGGTCGCTTTCGGCGTGATGTGGTCGGCGCTGTTCTCTGTGGGCGAGTGGGCCGCAGGCGACGGCTTCTTCGCATTCGACTGGCGCGTGGCCGCCGCATTGGCCTTCATTGCCATCGGGCCGGCGGTGCTTGCCTTCCGCTGCTGGGCGGCCGGGGTGCAGCGCGCGGGACCGAACGCGGCGGGCTTCTTCGTCAACCTCACGCCGCTGTTCGCGGCGATGCTCTCTGCCCTGTTCCTGGGCGAGATGCCGCACGGCTACCACGCGCTGGCCTTCGCGCTGATCGTGGCCGGGATCGTGCTGTCCTCCCGGCAGAAGTGATGCGCGGCGGGCCATCGCCCCGCCCGCTCAGTAGGTGCCGGGGTAGGCGCCGCCGTCCGCCAGCACGTTCTGGCCGGTGAGGTAGCCGGCCTGCTCGCTGCACAGGAAGGCGCAGATGGCGCCGAACTCCTCGGGGTTGCCGAAGCGGCGCGCCGGAATGGTCTTCTTGCGCGACTCCTGGACGGCCTCGATGGTCTGGCCGGTCTTCTGTGCCGTGCCGGCGGCGGTGCCGCGCAGGCGGTCGGTGTCGAAGGAGCCCGGCAGCAGGTTGTTGATGGTCACGCCCTGCGCGGCGATGCCGCTGCGCGCCACGCCCGCCACGAAGCCCGTCAGCCCGCTGCGCGCGCCGTTGGACAGGCCCAGGATGTCGATCGGCGCCTTCACCGAACTGGAGGTGATGTTGACGATGCGGCCCCAGCCGCGCGCGGCCATGCCGTCGACGGTCGCCTTGATCAGCTCGATGGGCGTGAGCATGTTGGCGTCCACGGCCTTGATCCACGCCTCGCGGTCCCAGGTGCGGAAGTCGCCCGGCGGCGGGCCGCCGGCGTTGGTGACGACGATGTCGTAGTCGGCGTGCAGCGCGAACACCGCCGCGCGGCCCTCGGGCGTCGTGATGTCGGCCGCCACGTGCTTGACGAACGGACCTGCGGCGCCCGCCCCGCCTGCGCGGGCAGCGATCAATTTGCTGGCGGCTGCCTCCAGCGCCTCGGCGCCGCGCGCCACGATCACGACGTTGACGCCTTCCTGCACCAGCGCCAGCGCGCAGCCGTAGCCGAGGCCCTTGCTTGCGCCGCATACCAGCGCGGTCTTTCCTGCGATGCCCAGATCCATGTGTTTGCTCCTTGTCGGTGGTGGGAAGGCGCGGCGCTCAACGGCCGGCGCGCGTGAAGACGAAGATGCCGGCAATGACGAGCGCCGTGCCGGCCGCGATCCAGGCGGTGAAGGGCTCGCCCAGGATCACGACGCCCATGAGGATGGTCGACATCGGGCCGATCATGCCGGTCTGTGCGGCCACGGCGGCGCCGATGCGCTCGATGGCCATCATCACCGCGAGCACCGGCACCGCGGTGCACAGGGTGGCGTTGAGCACCGACAGCCAGATCACCTGCGGCGCCAGATCGAACACCGCGCCCACGGGCCGCAGCACCAGGTACTGGCCGATGCACAGCAGGCAGGCCACGCTGGTCGCCAGGCCGACCAGCCGCAGCGAGCCCAGGCGCTTGACGAACTCGCCGCTCCACACGAGGTAGACGGCATAGCTCACCGCGCTCAAGAAGACCAGCAGCGTGCCCCAGGCCGCCGCGCGGCTCTGGCCGATCTGCAGTTCGTGGCCGAAGACCAGCATCACGCCGGCGTAGCTGATGGCCATGCCCAGCAGTTGAGCGCGGCGGATGCGCCGGCCGTACGCCAGCCAGCCGAAGAGCAGCACCAGCGTGGGGTTGAGGTACAGGATCAGCCGCTCCAGGCTGGCCGTGATGTAGGCCAGGCCGGCGAAGTCGAGGAAGCTCGCCAGGTAATAGCCGGTGACGCCCAGCCCCAGCACGCCCATCCAGTCGCGCCGCGTGAGCGGCGGCTTGCCGCGGCCGGCCCACCAGGCCATGACGGCGAACAGCGGCAGCGCGAAGAGCATGCGCAGCATGATCAGCGTCACCGCGTCGACGCCGTAACGGTACGCCAGCTTGACGATGATGGCCTTGCCGCTGAAGGCGATGGCGCCGAAGGAGGCCAGCGCCAGGCCGGGCGCTATGGATTTCGCAGCTGCTTGCGCAGGCAGGGCGGGCGTTGCGGGCACTTTTTTGTTCTGGAAGCTCAGCCCCGGATGTTCGCACGCATGGCGCCGGTGCGCCGACGTGTCCGGCGATGCCCCCGCGCGCCGCTGGCGGGGGCGGGCCGGCCGTGGTTCAGTACCCGGCGGCCAGCCCGTCGCGCCGCGGGTCGCTGGCGATGACGTAGCCTTCCTCGGAGGGTTTGCCCTTTTCCTCGCCCACGCGCCAGATGAACTGGCCGGCGCCGAAGTCCTGGTACGAGTCGTTGATGACCTCGACCTCGTGGCCCAGGTCCTTCAGGCCCTGCACGGTGGCCGGGTTCATCGCCGCCTCGACGTTGATCGCGCGGCCGGCGTTGAAGCGCCAGCGCGGCGCGTCGCAGGCGGCCTGCGGGTTCTGGCCGTAGTCGATCATGCGCACCAGGGTCTGCAGGTGGCCCTGCGGCTGCATGTTCCCGCCCATCACGCCGAAGCTCATGATCGGCTGGCCCTTCTTGGTGAGGAAGGCCGGGATGATGGTGTGGAAGGGCCGCTTGCCCGGCGCCACCTGGTTGGGGCTGCCGTCCTTCAGGCTGAAGCCGTGGCCGCGGTTCTGCAGGCTGATGCCGAAGGTGGGCTCGACGCAGCCGGAGCCGAAGCCCATGTAGTTGCTCTGGATGAAGCTGACCATCATGCCGTTCTCGTCGGCCGCCGTGAGGTAGATGGTGCCGCCCTTGACCGGGTTGCCGGCCTGGAAGTCCTGCGCGCGCTTCGGGTCGATGAGCTTCGCACGCGATGCGAGGTAGGCGTCGTCGAGCATCTGCTCGGTCGTCACCTCCATCGCGCCGCGCTCCGCCACATAGCGGTACACATCGGCAAAGGCGAGCTTCATGGCCTCGATCTGCAGGTGCTGCGACTGCACCGAATCGACCGGCAGTGCCGCGATGTCGAAGTGCGAGAGGATGCCCAGGGCGATCAGCGCCGCGATGCCCTGCCCGTTGGGCGGGATCTCGTGCAGCGTGTAGCCGCGGTACTCGCGCTCCACGGGCGTGACCCACTCGGGCTTCCAGGCCGCGAGGTCGCTGGCCTTCAGGCTGCCGCCGTTCGCGGTCGAGAACGCCTCGAGCGCCGCCGCGATCTCGCCGCGGTAGAAGGATTCGCCCTTGCTGCCCGCGATGGATCTCAGCGCGCGCGCCGCCGCGGGGAATTTGAACAGCTCGCCCACCTTGGGCGAGCGGCCCCAGGGCAGGAAGACGTCGGCGAAGCCCGGCTGGTCCTTGAGGATCGGCGTGGCCGCATCCCACTTCTGCTGCACCACCGGCGGCACCAGATAGCCGCGCTCGGCGATCTCGATGGCCGGTGCCATGAGGTCGGCGAAGGGCAGCTTGCCGAAGCGTTCCGACAACGCGGCCCAGGCGCCCACGGCACCGGGCACGGTGACCGAGTCGATGCCGCGCATCGGCGGCGTGGCCGCATCGGCGCCGTACTTCTTGCGGAAGTAGTCCGGCGTCCAGCCCGCGGGTGCACAGCCCGAGCTGTTGAGGCCGTGCAGCTGCTGCCCGTCCCACAGGATGCAGAAGGCGTCGGAACCCAGGCCGTTGCTCACGGGCTCCACCAGCGTCATCGCGGCCGCGGCGGCGATCGCCGCGTCCACCGCGTTGCCACCTTGCTGCAGCATGCGCAGGCCGGCCTGCGCCGCCAGCGGATGCGAGGTCGACACCACGTTGCGGGCGAACACCGGAATGCGGGTCGAGAGGTAGGGGTTGGCGTAGTCGAAGTGCTTCATGTCAACGAGGCGGGCGGGGTGAGGACGGGAATGGGGCGGGCGGCGATCAGTCGCCGGTGATCTTGCGCTCGACGATGATCTTCTTCCATTTGGCGGCGTCCTGCGCCACCAGCTGGGCGAACTGCGCCGGCGTGCCGGTGGCAGGCTCGATGCCCAGCTTGGCCAGCTTGTCGCGCAGTTCCGGGTCGCTCATCGCCTGGCTGGCGGCGGCGTTGACGCGCGTCACCAGCTCCGGCGGCAGCCCCCTCGGGCCGTACAACCCGAACCAAGTGGTCGATTCGAAACCCGGCAGCGTGTCGGCCACCGGGGGCAGGTCGGGCGCGAGCGGGCTGCGCTTCGCAGACGTCACGGCCAGCGCACGCAGCCGCCCGTCGCGCACGAAGGGCAGGCCGGTGGGCAGCGAGTCGAAGAGCACGTCGACCTTGCCGCTCATGAGGTCGGGCATGGCGAGCGCCGTGCCCTTGTAGGGAATGTGCGTGACGAACACGCCGGCCATCGACTTGAAGAGCTCGGCCGTCAGCTGCACGATGGTGCCGTTGCCGCTGGAGGCGTAGTTGAGCTTGCCGGGGTTCTTCTTCGCGTGGTCGATCCACTCGCGCACCGACCTGGCTGGCGAGTCGTTCGGCACCAGCATGATGCTCGGCGCGTCGCCCACGTGGCCGATGGGCGTGAAGTCGCGCACCGTGTCGTAGGGCAGCCTGGGGTTGATCGACGGGCCGATCGAATGCGTGCTGGTGGTCGCCAGCAGCAGCGTGTAGCCGTCGGGCGCCGCCTTGGCCGCGAGGTCGGAACCGATGGCGCCGCCGGCGCCCGGCTTGTTGTCGACCACCAGCGTGGTGCCGAGCTTCTCGCCCATCTTCTGCGACAGGGTGCGCGCGAACAGGTCGGTGGCGCCGCCCGCTGGAAAGGGAACGACCAGGCGGATCGGCCGGGCGGGCCAGGCCTGGGCATGCGCGCCGAGGGCGGGGAGTGCGCCGGCCGCGGCGGCCAGCATCAGGTGTCTGCGTTGCATGGAGGGCTGCGAGAAGGGATCGAAGGCGCGGACCGCCGGACGGGCGCCCGGCACACGTGCCGGCGCCGATTGGAGCGCGAAGGCAGGCCGAACGGAAATGGATTTATTTGATGAATCCATGAGTCAGCCGCATCAATGACCTGGGCAGCGCCCAAGAAAAACGGCACCCGAAGGTGCCGTCATGGTTCAGTCGCAGGCCGTCGCGCTCATTCCTCGACGAAAGCCTCCTGCCGCTTGGACTTCACCGAAGGCAGCAGCACGATCACGATCAGCAGGGCCGCCGCGACCAGCAGGCCGGCCGAGATCGGCCGCGTGACCAGCACCGACCAGTCGCCGCGCGAGAGCAGCAGCGCCCGGCGCAGGTTCTCTTCCATCATCGGCCCCAGGATGAAGCCCAGCAGCAGCGGTGCCGGCTCGCAACCGAGCTTGATGAAGGCATAGCCGATCACGCCGAAGATGCCCACCATCCAGATGTCGAAGGTGTTGTTGTTGGTGGAGTACACGCCGATCGCGCAGAACAGCACGATGGACGGGAACAGCCACTTGTAGGGGATGGTCAGCAGCTTGATCCACATGCCGATCAGCGGCAGGTTCAGCACGATCAGCATCAGGTTGCCGATCCACATCGAGGCGATCAGGCCCCAGAACAGCTCGGGGTTGCTGGTCATGACCTGCGGGCCGGGCTGGATGTTGTGGATCGTCATCGCACCGACCATCAGCGCCATCACCGGGTTGGGCGGGATGCCCAGCGTCAGCAGCGGGATGAAGGAGGTCTGCGCGCCGGCGTTGTTGGCCGACTCGGGGCCGGCCACGCCGCGGATGTTGCCCTTGCCGAAAGGAACCTCGCCGGGCTTGAGCTTGAGCTTCTTCTCCATCGTGTACGACGCGAACGACGACAGCAGCGCACCACCGCCGGGCAGGATGCCCAGGGCCGAGCCCAGGGCCGTCCCGCGCAGCACGGCCGGCGTCATCAGCTTGAAGTCTTCCTTGGTCGGCCACAGGCCGTGCAGCTTGGCGATGTTGCCCTCGCGCTCTTCCTCGGGCTTGGACAGGTTGGCGATGATCTCGCCGTAGCCGAACACGCCCATGGCGATGGCGATGAAGCCGATGCCGTCGGTCAGCTCGGGGATGTCGAAGGAGAAGCGCGCCACGCCGGAGTTGACGTCGGTGCCCACCAGGCCCATCAGCAGGCCCAGCACGATCATGCAGATCGCCTTGAGCAGCGAGCCCGAGGCCAGCACCACCGCGCCGATCAGGCCCAGCACCATGAGGCTGAAGTACTCGGCCGGGCCGAACTTGAAAGCCAGTTCGGTCAGCGGCGGCGCGAAGGCGGCCAGGATGAGCGTGCCGACGCAGCCGGCGAAGAAGGAGCCCAGGCCGGCGGCCGCGAGTGCCGCCCCTCCCCGCCCCTGCTTGGCCATCTGGTGGCCGTCGATCACCGTGACGACCGAGGCCGATTCCCCGGGCAGGTTGACCAGGATGGCGGTGGTCGAGCCGCCGTACTGCGACCCGTAGTAGATGCCGGCCAGCATGATGAGCGCGGCCACGGGCGGCAGGGCGTAGGTGGCCGGCAGCAGCATCGCGATGGTGGCGACCGGGCCGATGCCCGGCAACACGCCGATCAGCGTGCCCAGCAGGCAGCCGACGAAGGCGTAGATCAGGTTCTGCAGCGTGAAGGCCGCACCGAACCCCAGGGAGAGATTGGCAATGAGATCCATGGTGAAGCTTCCGATCAGCCCGTGATGAAGGTGGGCCAGACCTGGAACTGCAGCTTCAGGCCGACGATGAAGGTGAGGTAGCTGCCGATCGCGAGGATGGTGGCGAGGATCAGGGCCCCCTTCAGCGAGAAGTGCTGGCCGGCCGCCGAGGCGATGAGGGTCAGCGCGTAGATCGCGATCACCAGCCCCATCGCCGGCAGGCCGATGCTGGGCAGGCCGCCGAGCAGGATGCCGAACATCAGGTTGGCCACGATGATCATGACCAGCGGCTTCCACGCGATCTTGCCGATGCGCTCGCCGTCTTCGGTCTCGACGACCAGCGAGCCCAGGATCACGCCCGCGCCAAGAATGGCCAGCAGGATGCCCAGCACGAGCGGGAAGTAGCCCGGCCCCATGCGCGCTCCTGTGCCCACGTTGTAGGTGGTCGCCCCCCAGGCGAAGCCGATGCCCACCAGCGTGAACATCAGGCCCGAGAAAAAGTCCTTCTGACTTTTGAATTTCACGAACGGTCTCCTGATACGAAAACAGACCGGCGGATTGTTGGTCAGCCAGTGGTCAGCTTCGATGTGGATTCCACCTAGCGGCGGATCAGGGAAAACCCTTCGCGCAGCGCCAGGCTGCACCCCCTGGGGTGCGGGTCGTGGGAAGGAACGGCTAATCGAGCGGCGGGGTGGCGCTCAGCACTTCATCGAGCGTGGTCAGCCCCTCGGCCACGCGCAGCACGCCGGCCAGGCGCAGCGGGCGCATGCCGTCGGCCATGCCCTGGCGGCGCAGCGCGTCGATGCTGGGCGCCTTGTTCAGCAGGCCCTTGAAGGCCTCGCTCACGGTGAGCAGTTCGTACAGCCCCATGCGGCCGCGAAAGCCGGTCATGCGGCAGTCGACGCAGCCCACGGGCCTGTACGCGCTCACGTTGCCGGTGATCTTCCAGGGCGCGACCACCTCGCCGAGTTGCTCGCGCGTGACGGACTCGTCGGGCTGCTTGCAAAGGGGGCACAGCGTGCGCACCAGCCGCTGTGCCAGCACGCCCAGCAGCGTTGCATTGATGAGGTAGGCCGGCACGCCCAGCTCCATCAGCCGGGTGGTGGCGCTGGGTGCGTCGTTGGTGTGCAGGGTGCTGAACACCAGGTGGCCGGTGAGCGCGGCCTGCACCGCCATCTCGGCGGTGTCGAGGTCGCGCACCTCGCCGACCATGATGATGTCCGGGTCCTGCCGCATCAGCGCGCGCAGGCCCTCGGTGAAGCCGAAGTCCAGCTGCGGCTGCACCTGCGTCTGGTTGAAGGCCGGCTCGATCATCTCGATCGGGTCCTCCACCGTGCTGACGTTGACCTCCTCGGTCGCCACGCGCTTGAGCGTGGAGTACAGCGTGGTGCTCTTGCCCGAACCGGTCGGCCCGGTGACGAGGATGATGCCGTGCGGCCGCTTGACCAGCGCCTGCCAGCGCTGCGCATCGTGGGGCGGAAAGCCCAGCGCGTCGAGGTCCTTCACCGCGGTGTCGGGATCGAAGATGCGCATGACCATCTTCTCGCCGAAGGCCGTGGGCAGGGTCGACAGGCGCATTTCCACCTCGTCGCCGCGCTGGTTGCGGGTCTTGATGCGGCCGTCCAGCGGGCGGCGCTTCTCGACCACGTCCATGCGGCCCAGCAGCTTGATGCGGGCCACCATGGCACTCATCACGCCCAGAGGCATCTGGTAGGCCGGGTGCAGCACGCCGTCGATGCGAAAGCGGATCACGCCCTGCTCGCGCCGCGGCTCCAGGTGGATGTCGGAGGCGCGCTGGTCGAAGGCGTACTGCCACAGCCAGTCCACCACCTGCACCACGCTCTGGTCGTTGGCGTCGAGCTGCTTGTTGTTCTTGCCCAGTTCCACGAGCTGCTCGAAGCTCGCGGCGGTGTTGCCGCCACCGGCCTTCTGCGCTGCACGCACCGACTTGGCCAGGGCGAAGAACTCGGCGGTGTAGCGCTGGATGTCGGTCGGGTTGGCCACCACGCGGCGCACGCTGCGCCGCGACTGGCGCTGCACTTCCGCGATCCAGTCGGTGAGGAAGGGCTCGGCCGTGGCCACCACCACCTCGGAGGCCGTGACCTGCACCGGCAGCACCTTGTGGCGCTCGGCGTAGGCGGCGCTCATGGTGTCGGCCACCTTGCCCACGTCGACCTTGAGCGGGTCGACGCGCAGATAGGCCAGGCCCGCGCGGCTGGCCAGCCACTGCGTGAGGGCCTCCAGGTCGAGCGGCTTGCCGTCGGACTCGCGGGTCATGGCCACGCTGGCCAGGCGCACCAGCGGATGCTGGCGGCTCTCGGCCTGGGCGCAGCGGTCGATGGTGCGCTGCGCCTCGGTGGGCGAGATCACCCCGTCGCGCGCCAGCCACTCGATGACGGCACGCAGCTGCAGCGGGCCTTCGGGCTGCGGGGCGGACCGGCCGGCGGGGTGGTTGGAAGCGGGAACAGCGCTCATGGAGAAACCGGTTTGAAGACCCGCAGCCACTTGGACGCAGGCAGACCCCAGCGAGTCTGGATGCTTTGGGCCTGCTCGGCAAGGCGCTCGCGTTTCGGGCGCTGCGCAGTGCGTTGCGCGAGGACGACCGTGTTGCCCTCCCGCGTGGGCCTGAAGGCCCACAGCGCCTCGGTGCCGAAGGCGGCGCCGATCTTCTCCAGGCTGCGCTCGTAGCTCGACGAACGGCCGAAGAGGTTGACCGTCATGCAGCCGTCCTCGGTCAGCAGGCGCCGGCAGTCGGCGTAGAACGCTTCGCTGTCGAGCACCGGTGCCGCAGCCTCGTGGTCGTACAGGTCGACCTGCAGCGCGTCGACGGTGCCCTGCCATTCGGCACGCCGGACCTCTTCGGCCGCATCGGCAATGACCACGCGCAGCTTGGCGTCGTCGGGCGGCAGCTTGAACCAGCCGCGGCAGGCGGCCAGCACCTGCGGGTTCAGCTCGACGGCCGTCGTGCGCATGCGCAGCTGCTTGCGGCAGAACTTGGTCAGCGCCGCGGCGCCCAGCCCCAGTTGCATCGCATGGCGCTGCGCGACGCTCGCGGGCTCCACGAAGAGCAGCCAGGCCATCATGCGCTGCACGTACTCCAGCTCGATCTCGTAGGGCGCATCCAGGCGCATCGAGCCCTGGATCCACTCGGTGCCCAGGTGCAGGTACCGGGTATCGCCCCAGTCGGAGAAGTTGACCTCGGGCAGGTCGGGTCGGCGCGCTGCCATCAGGCCAGCCCGTGCGCCGACATCACCGCGCGCCAGGCCTCGAGCTTGCGCGCGAAGGACCAGGCCGCGTTGGCCGGGCTGGTGGAAGGCAACTTGTAGAACCGAACCTCCGCGCTCGGCTCTGGCGTGTCCTCGCTGTTCCCCGAGGCGGTGCCCAGGTGCGCCGCCACCACGCCGGCGTGCCTGAAGCTCTCGCCACCGTTGTGAGCGATGGCCGACAGGCGCGGCAGCCGCAAGGCGGCGATGTCGTTGACCTCGGCGTCGCGGATCGCCGCGTCCAGGCTGCCGGCACGGCGGCAGCGGGCGTACACGTCCCACAGGCCGAGCCCGCGATCGAGCAGCCATTCGCTACGTTTTTGATAGCTGTCCGCGCCCGTGGGCAGCGGCTCGGCGGGCCAGATGGCTTGCAAGATCTTCCAGAACTGGTTTTGCGGGTGCGCATAATACTGCCGCGCCGCGAGCGAGCGCACGCCCGGGAAGCTGCCGAGCACCAGCACCGCCGTGCGCTCACCGACCACCGGCGGCAGGCCTTCGAGCAGGGGCACGTCGTCGGGGCCGGCTTCGGGGGATGGCGTCATCGCTTCGGTACTACAGGAGGGGAAGCAGCATGGAACACCTCAACGCCGCCGCGGCTTGGGCGTTCGTCACCACCCAGGGCGTCGATTTTGGCCTGAAGGCGCTGGGCGCCATCGCCGCCTGGATCGTCGGCCGCTGGCTGATCCGCATGGCGCTGCGGATGGCGGGCAGCGCGCTGCAGCGGGGCCGCTCGCTGGATCCGACGCTGACCCACTACCTGGTGTCGATCCTGAGCGTGGCCCTGAACGTCGCGCTCATCCTGGCCATCCTGGAGATGTTCGGCGTCAGGACCACCTCCTTTGCCGCCCTGCTGGCGGGCGCGGGCCTGGCGATCGGCACCGCCTGGGGCGGCCTGCTCACGCACTTCGCGGCCGGCGTCTTCCTGCAGGTGCTGCGCCCCTACCGGGTGGGCGACTTCGTCACGGTGGCCGGCGTCAGCGGCACGGTGAAGGAACTGGGCCTGTTCGGCACCACGCTGATCCTGCCGGACAACGTGGTCGCCACCATCGGCAACAACAGCGTGCTGTCGGGCACGATCCAGAACTTCAGCACGCTGGCCTATCGCCGCGTCGATACCACCGCGAAGGTGGCGAACAGCGTCGACGTGAAGGACGCGATCGCGCGGCTGAAGACCGCCGTGGCGGCGATCCCGAACGTGGCCAGCACGCCGCCACCGGACATCGAGATCCTGCAGTTCACGCCGGAGGGGCCGCTGCTGGCCGTGCGCCCCTACACCCACACCGACCACTACTGGCAGGTGTATTTCGACACCCACAAGGCGATCGTCGACACCTTCGGCGCCGCGGGCTACCCGGTGCCCGAAACCCCGACGGTGCAGCGCCAGCTGGCCTGAAGGGCCACACCTCGCGGCCCGACCGCCCATGAAAAAACCCGCCGAGGCGGGTTCTTGTTCATGAGCGCAGGGCTCACTGCTTCTTGACGGCTTCGTTCTGCGCCGTGCCCGGGATCTTCTCGCCGATCTTGTTCCCGGCGCTGCGCATGCCGTCGGCTGCTGCATGGCCGGCGTTCTCGGTGGCGTCGACGGCCTTGGTGGCGCCCTTCTTGGTCGCGCCGTAGGCCTTCTTGCTCGTGTCCTTGGTGGCGTTGTAGGCCTTCTTGGTGCCGCGCTCGGTGGCGTCGACGGCACGCTCGGTGGTGTTCTTGGTCGCGCTCCAGGCCTTCTTGGCGCCGCGCTCGGTGGCGTCCACGGCTTCCTTGCCGGTCTCCTTGGCCCGTTCCGTCACGGTGGGCTGGGTCGTGGTGGTGGTGGTGGTCGTCTGCGCGACGGCCGAGAGGCCCGCGGATGCGAAGGCCAGTGCCAGCACGGCGGGAAGGATGCGAAGGGTCGAGTTGCTCATGGGTACTCCTTTGAAGTCGTCGGGATTCGAAGTGGTCGAGGTGGTCCTGCCACTGTGATCGAACGGCCGACCGAAACCCAAGGATGACATCAAAGAAGACGCAAAAAGCACCGTGGCGGCGGGTCGCGACTTCGGCCTACGGGCCGTGTCGGCGCTTTCACTACAGGGCAGCGGCGCCTGCGTTACCCGGAGCAGCCGCAACGCCCTGGGCCGCCGGTCTGGTGGCCAGGAGCGTGGTCAGCCGCGGCATGGCCTCGCAGGCGTTGCGGGTGGTGGCTTCGGCCAGCGCCGGCACGGCCATGCCGCGCAACTGGGCCACCACGGCGGCGATGCGCGGCAGCTCCGACGGCTCGTTGCGGCCCTGCGCCTGCCCGGCGTCGCGCTCGGCCTGGGTGCGGTAGAGCCAGTGCGGCGGGATGTCCGGCGCGTCGGTCTCCAGCACGATCGCCTCCAGCGGCACCGCGGCTGCCAGCCGCCGCAACTGCAGGGCGCGGTCGAAGGTGACGGCACCGCCGAAGCCCAGCTTCAGTCCCAGCTCGATGCAGGCCAGCGCCTGTTGCTCGCTGCCGTTGAAGGCGTGCGCGATGCCGCGCCACGGCCGGCCGCGGCCCACCTGGCGCAGGTGCTTGAGCACCTGGTCGACCGAACGCCGGACATGGATCAGCACCGGCAGGTCGTGCGCCCGGGCCAGTTCGAGCTGGCGGTGGAAGATGCGGGCCTGTTTCGCCGCGTCCAGGTCTTTCACGAAGTGGTCGAGGCCGATCTCGCCGACCGCCACCAGCCGGGGATCGGCCGCATGCCGGGCCAGTTCGGCCTCGAGCCGGTCCAGGTCGGCATCGCCGGCCTCACGGGTGCACAGGGGGTGCACACCGAGCGCGTAGGCATCGTGCTGCCGGTGCGCGAGCGCGCGCACGGTGTCGAAATTGAAGGCCGCCACCGCGGGGATGACGCACAGCGCGACACCCGCCGCCCGCGTGCGGGCATGCACCTCGGTGGCCTGCGCACCGAATTCGGGCGCGTCGAGGTGACAGTGTGTATCGACGAACGAAGCCATGCGGTCATGATGCATCAAGGCATGCGCCTGGGAACAAAGCGTGCTACTGTGAAACCGTTCCCCCCACGCTTTTCCGCCGGAGGTGCATCCATGCGCAGGCCTGCCCGCTACAGCCGCTCGCCCCGAAGCTCGCCGCCGACCGAGGAGGTCGCCGCTGACGCGATCGTGCCCGACGCCGGCGCATCCCTGGGCGGGTCGCCGCCGACGGCGACGCCCGCGGCCCCCCGCCGAACCCCAGGTCGAGCGGCCTGGGTGCTGGTGCTTGCCGTGGCGATGGGGGCGGCGGCAGGCGCCGGCTACCTGTGGCCCCGCGCCGGCGGCCACACGCTGACGCAGAAGGACATCGACGCGGCCGTGCTGCGCACGCTGCAGACCAACACCCTCCCCTCCCCCGCCGCCAAGGCGGCCGACATCATCCGGCCCTCGGTCGTGCGGGTGGTCGGCTACGGCGAGGAGAAGAAGACGCCCGAAGCCAAGACCGAGAAGCGCGGCCGGAACATGGCCAAGGGCAAGCCGCCGGAGGCCGACGGCCCGCCCGGCGAGGTCGAGCGCGGCGTCGGCACCGGCGTGGTGATCGTCGACAAGGGCGTGATCCTGACCAACCTGCACGTGGTCGCCGGCGCCGACAAGATCCGCGTCACCTTCTTCGACGGCCTGGAGTCGCCCGCCACCATCACCGGCGTGCAGCCCGAGAACGACCTGGCGGTGCTGCAGGCCCAGAAGATCCCCGACGACCTGGTGGCCGCGACCATGCGCTCCACCGCCGACCTGCGGCCCGGCGACCAGGTGGCCGCCGTGGGCTTTCCCTTCGGCATCGGGCCCTCCGTGTCGGCCGGCGTGGTGTCGGGGCTCAAGCGCTCCTTCCGCTCGCCCGAGGGCAAGCAGGAGCTGGGCAACCTGATCCAGTTCGACGCCGCGGCCAACCCCGGCAACTCGGGCGGCCCCCTGATCAACATGGACGGCGAGGTGCTCGGCGTGGTCACCGCCATCCTCAACCCGACGCAGCAGCGCACTTTCATCGGCATCGGTTTCGCCGTGCCGATCGAGAACGCCGCCAGCGCCGCCGGCTCACCGCCCTTCTGACGACACCGCCATCCTGCCTCTTGCCCCTGGAGAACGCCGCATGACCGACACGCCCCTTCCCGACACCGGCCACACGCCCACCGCCACGGCCGAGCTGATGGAGCAGATCCTCTACCAGGTCAAGCGCGTGGTCGTGGGCCAGGACCGCTTTTTGGAGCGCGTGATGGTGGCGATGCTCGCCGGCGGCCACCTGCTGGTCGAGGGCGTGCCCGGCCTGGCCAAGACGCTCACGGTGAAGACCCTGGCCGACACCGTGCGCGGCCAGTTCAAGCGCATCCAGTTCACGCCCGACCTGGTGCCGGCGGACCTGGTGGGCACGCGCATCTACAACCAGAAGACCGGCGACTTCTCCACCGCCCTGGGCCCCGTCTTCGCCAACCTGCTGCTGGCCGACGAGATCAACCGTGCCCCCGCCAAGGTGCAGAGCGCGCTGCTGGAGGTGATGCAGGAGCGCCAGGTCACGATCGCGGGCGAGACGCACAAGGTGCCCAAGCCCTTCCTGGTGATGGCGACACAGAACCCCATCGAGACCGAGGGCACCTACCCGCTGCCCGAGGCGCAGGTCGACCGCTTCATGATGAAGGTGCTGGTCGACTACCCGACCGACGAGGAAGAGTTCGTGATCGTGCAGCGCGTGATCGGCGAGAAGCTCGAGGCCGCGCCCGTGGCCACCACCGACCAGCTCGCCGCACTGCAAGCCCAGGCGCGCCACGTGTATGTCGACCCGTCGCTGATCCAGTACGCGGTGAAGCTGGTGTCGGCCACGCGCACGCCCGAGAAGTTCGGGCTCAAGGACACGCGCCAGCTCATCACCTTCGGCGCCAGCCCGCGGGCCACCATCAACCTCACCGAAGGCGCGCGGGCGCTGGCCATGCTGCGCGGGCGCACCTACGCGCTGCCCGAAGACATGACCGACCTGGTGCCCGACGTGCTGCGCCATCGCGTCACGCTGTCGTACGAGGGCCTGTCCGAAGGGCTCACGCCCGACATCCTGGTCGAACGCATCATGCGGGCCGTGCCCGCGCCTCCCAAGCCGCTGGAACATGACAAGCTGGTGGCGTAGGAAATCGCTGCCGGCCGCGGCAGCCAACGACGCCCTGCCCGAGGGCGGTGCGGCCGAGCGCGCGCTGCGCCGCCTCGAATGGACCGTCATCCGCCGCCTCGACGGCCTGCTGCAGGGCAACTACCGCACCCTGATGCGCGGCGCCGGCCTGGACCTGGCCGACCTGCGCGAATACCAGCTGCACGACGACGTTCGCCACATCGACTGGAACGTGACGGCACGCCTGCAGCAGCCGCACGTGCGCGTATTCACCGAGGACCGCGAGATGGCGGCCTGGTTCGTGCTCGACCTGAGCCGCTCGGTGGATTTCGGTTCCGGCACGCGGGCCAAGCGCGAAATCTCGCAAGGCTTCGTCGGCGTGCTGGCGCGCCTGCTCACGCGGCACGGCAACCGGGTCGGTGCACTGGTTTACGGCACCGACCTCGAACACGTGCTGCCGCCGCGCAGTGGCCGCCAGCATGTGCTGCGCCTGCTGCATGCGATGGCCCGCCGCGCGCCGGAGTCCAAGGCCGACAAGGCGCAGGGCATGACCCGCCTGTCGGACCTGCTGCGCTCGGCCGCGGTGATGATGCCGCGGCGCGCCACGGTGTTCGTGGTGTCCGACTTCCTGAGCGAGCCCGGCTGGGAGAAGCCGCTGGGCCAGCTCGCGCAGCGCCACGAGGTGATCGCGGTGCGCCTGTTCGATCCGCTGGAGCTGGAGCTGCCCGACCTGGGCCTGGTGCCGCTGCGCGATGCCGAGACGGGCGAGCAGCTGTGGGTCGACACGCACGACCGGGGCTTTCGCAAGCGCTTCGCGCGCATCGCCGCCGAGCGCGAACAGACGCTGCGCGACGCGCTGACGCGTGCCGGCGTCGACGCGCTGGAACTCTCGACCGACGACGACTTGGTCGAGGCCATCGTGCGCTTCGCCGACATGCGCAAGCGCCGCGTGCGCGCCTTGCCGGCGGCCGGTGCGCGCGGGGCCGCCGCATGATGATCGAGCCGATGACGACCAACCCACCCGGCCCTGCCGATCGCCCCGGAGCATCGCCATGACCTTCCTCTGGCCTCAATTCCTCTGGCTGTTGCTGGCGGTGCCCTTGCTGGTGCTGCTGTACGTGTGGCTGCTGCGCCGCAAGAAGAAGCTGGCACTGCGCTACGCCAGCCTGTCGATCGTGCGCGAGGCCATGGGCGCCGGGCAGACGGTGCGCCGCCACATCCCGCCGCTGCTCTTCCTGCTGGCCATGGTGGCGATGCTGATCGCGGCCGCCCGGCCGATGGCGGTGGTGATGCTGCCGTCGAACCAGCAGACCATCATCCTCGCAATGGACGTGTCGGGCAGCATGCGTGCCGAGGACGTCAAGCCCAACCGCCTGGTGGCGGCGCAGGATGCGGCCAAGGGCTTCATCAAGGACCTGCCGCGCAACGTGAAGGTGGGGGTGGTGGCCTTCGCCGGCAGCGCCAACGTGGCGCAGCTGCCGACCACCAACCGCGACGACCTGGTTGCCGCCATCGACTCCTTCCAGCTGCAGCGCGCCACGGCCACGGGCAACGCCATCGTGGTGTCGCTGGCCACCCTGTTCCCGGATGCGGGCATCGACGTCGGCGACTTCGGCGCCCAGAGCCGGCGCCAGGGTGTCGCGATCGAGCAGGCCGGCAAGCAGAAGAAGGAGTTCACGCCCGTGGCGCCGGGCTCCTTCACCTCGGCGGCGATCATCATGCTCACCGACGGCCAGCGCACCACGGGCGTCGACCCGCTCGATGCCGCCAAGGCCGCGGCCGACCGCGGCGTGCGCGTGTACACCGTGGGCGTGGGCACCGTCGACGGCGAGACCATCGGCTTCGAGGGCTGGTCGATGCGGGTGCGGCTGGACGAGGAGACGCTCAAGGCCGTGGCCAAGCAGACCTCGGCCGAGTACTTCTACGCCGGCACGGCGCAGGACCTGAAGAAGGTGTACGACACGCTGAGTTCGCGCCTGACCGTGGAGAAGAAGGAGACCGAGATCTCGGCCCTCTTCGCGATGGGGGCGGCATTGCTGGCCTTCCTGTCGGCGGCGCTGTCGTTGTTCTGGTTCAACCGGATCCTGTAGCTCCAGGCTTCGGAATACGGGCAGCCGAACGCAGAGGGCGCGAAGGATTCGCAGAGGGCGCAGAAGGAAGGCAAGAAGGTGGGTCTTGCGGGTCTGCGTGACCTTGTGCCCTGTGCGTTAGGGTTCGGCGTTCAAACGAAGTCGGCCCTTGCGCGTGCAAAGCGGGCGCAAGGGCCGTTCTTTTGACAGCAACACAAGGAGACTGATCGGATGTTCGATCTCGCAGGCAAGGTCGCGCTCGTCACGGGCGGCAACGGGGGCATCGGCCTCGGCATGGCGCTGGGGCTGGCGCAGGCGGGGGCGCGGGTGGTGGTGGCCGCACGCAACGCGCAGAAGTCGGAAGACGCCGTGGCGCAGTTGCGCGCCGCTGGGAGCGACAGCTTCGCCGTCACGGCCGACGTGACCGACGAGGCCTCGGTGCAGGCGCTCTTCGACGCCGTGGCGGAGCGCTGCGGCCGGCTCGACATCCTGATCAACAACGCCGGCACCACGGTGCGCAAGCCGGTCGACCAGTTGCAGCTCGCGGAATGGCACCAGGTGATGGACACCAACCTCACCAGCGCCTTTCTCTGCAGCCGGGCGGCGCACCCGGCGATGAAGCGCGCAGGCAACGGCAAGATCATCAACATCGGCTCGATGATGTCCATCTTCGGCGCGCCCTACGCGCCGGCCTACGGTGCGAGCAAGGGCGGCATCGTGCAGCTGACCAAGGCGACGGCCGCCTCGTGGGCGGCCGACGGCATCCAGGTCAACGCCATCCTGCCGGGCTGGATCGCCACCGACCTGACGGACGGCGCCCGCGCCCAGGTGCCGGGCCTCACCGAGCGCGTGGTCGCGCGCACCGCGGCCGGCCGATGGGGCCAGCCGAAGGACCTGGCCGGCACGGCGGTGTTCCTGGCCAGTTCGGCGTCGGACTTCGTCACCGGCGCCGCGATCCCGGTGGATGGCGGCTACTCGATCGCGGCCTGAGTCTTCGAGCAGCGTCGGCCCGTCGCGCCCGCCATCAATTCGTGGGCGATGAAGGCAGGCCGCGTTCCTCGGCCAGCCAGGCCAGCACCGGCATGGCGCCGGGCAGCACGGGTTCGACGTCCAGCGGCAATTGCTGCCAGCACATGCGCTGGCCTTCGCGCATCTCGAACTCGCCGCTCCAGGCCGTGACCTTGCACCAGTGCAGGCGCACCAGCGCGTGGGGGTAGTCGTGCTCGGTCACGCGCCAGACTTCGGCGCCAGCGATGGTGATGCCCAGTTCCTCTTCCAGCTCGCGCCGCAGGGCCTGCTCCACCGTCTCGCCGGCCTCGATCTTGCCGCCCGGGAACTCCCAGTAGCCGGCGTAGGGCTTGCCTTCCGGCCGGGTGCTGAGCAGCAGCGCGCCATCGGGCGCGATGAGGATGCCGACGGCGACCTCGGTGTGTTTTCTCATGCGGTTGCCTGTGTCAGGTCATGCGCGGGCCGCTGCCGGGCCGCCCCAAGGCGGCCCAGCCCCCTCGGGGGGCAGCGGACCTCGCGCAGCGGGGGAGCGTGGGGGTCATTGCTTGCCGGCGTAGTCGCGCGCGAACTGGTAGGCCACGCGGCCGCTGCGCGAGCCGCGCTCCAGCGCCCAGACCAGCGCCTCGGGCTTCGCCGCCTCGACGGCCGCGGCATCGACGCCGAAGGACGACAGCCACTGCGCCACGATGGCGAGGTACTCGGCCTGGTTGAAGGGGTAGAAGCTGACCCACAGCCCGAAGCGCTCCGACAGCGAGATCTTCTCCTCCACCACCTCGCCGGGATGGACTTCGCCATCGTCGGTGTGGGTGTAGCTGAGGTTCTCCTTCATGTACTCGGGCAGCAGGTGGCGCCGGTTGCTGGTCGCGTAGATCAGCACGTTGGCCGTCGATGCGGCCACCGAACCGTCGAGGATGGACTTGAGTGCCTTGTAGCCCGGCTCGCCCTCGTCGAAGCTCAGGTCGTCGCTGAAGACGATGAACTTCTCGGGCCGGCCCGCGACCACCTCGACGATGTCGGGGAGGTCGACCAGGTCGGCCTTGTCGACCTCGATCAGCCGCAGCCCCTGGGCCGCGAAAGCGTGCAGGCAGGCGCGTACCAGCGAGGACTTGCCCGTGCCGCGAGCCCCCGTCAGCAGCACGTTGTTGGCTGGCCTGCCCTCGACGAACTGCCGCGTGTTGCGCTCGATCTTCTCCTTCTGGACCTCGATCTCCTTGAGCGCCTCGAGCGACATGGCCGCCACGTGGCGCACCGGCTCCAGGGTGCCATGGCCCGAACTGCGCCGGCGGTAGCGCCAGGCGATCGACGCGTTCCAGTCGGCCGGGGCGGCCAGGGGCTGGGGCAGCACGGATTCGATGCGGGCCATGAGCGCCTCGGCGCGCTCGATCAGACGCTCAAATTTCTCGTTCACGACGGTCGTCTCGAAGGGAATGAAAAGCGCCCGCGCGCAGCGGGCGATGCAAGGCTGCCGGCGACATGCGCGCCGCTCAGCTTCTGTAGTCGGCGTTGATCGACACGTAGTCGTGGCTGAGGTCGCAGGTCCAGACCGTGTCGCTCGCGCTGCCGCGGCCCAGGCCGATGCGCACGGTGATCTCGCTCTGCTTCATCACGCGCTGGCCGTCTTCCTCGCGGTACGCCGGGTGGCGGCCGCCCTGGGTGGCCACGTGCACGTCGTCCAGGTGCAGCTCGATGCCGGTCTGGTCGAGGTCCGCGATGCCGGCGTAGCCGACGGCCGCGAGGATGCGCCCCAGATTCGGGTCGCTGGCGTAGAAGGCGGTCTTGACCAGCGGCGAATGCGCGACCGCGTAGGCGACCTGGCGGCACTCGGCGGCGTCGCGTCCGCCCTCGACGCGCACGGTGATGAACTTGGTGGCGCCTTCACCGTCGCGCACGATGGCCTGGGCCAGATCGCGGGCCACGGCCTCCATGGCCTCGGCCAGCTGCCGGCCTTCGTCGCTGTCGAGCGAGTCGATGGGCGCGTTCGCGGCCTTCTGGGTGGCGACGACGACGAAGGAGTCGTTGGTCGACGTGTCGCCGTCGATGGTCACGCGGTTGAAGGAGCCTTCGGCCAGGCGCAGCGCGAGCGGCTGCATCAGCGCCGGAGCGATGCGCGCGTCGGTCGCCAGGAAACCCAGCATCGTGGCCATGTTCGGCCGGATCATGCCTGCGCCCTTGCTGATGCCGGTGATCGTGACCGTGGCGCTGCCCAGCTGCACCTGCCGGCTGAAGGCCTTGGGCACGGTGTCGGTGGTCATGATGCCCTCGGCGGCGCGCGCCCAGTGGTCGGGCGCGGCATCGGCCAGTGCCGCGGGCAGCGCCGCCTCGATGCGCTCGGTGGGCAGCGGCTCCATGATCACGCCGGTCGAGAAGGGCAGGATCTGCTCGGGCGCCACCTCGAGCTTGCGCGCCAGCGCGATGCAGGTGGAACGCGCGCGGGCCAGGCCGTCGGCGCCGGTGCCCGCGTTGGCGTTGCCGGTGTTGATGACGATGGCGCGGATGCCGAAGTCGCGTGCCAGGTGGTCGCGGCAGACCTGCACCGGCGCGGCGCAGAAGCGGTTCTGCGTGAACACGCCGCCCACGGCCGCGCCCTCGTCGAGCAGCATCACCGTGAGGTCCTTGCGGTTGGCCTTGCGCACGCCGGCCTCGGCGACGCCGATGCGCACGCCGGCGACGGGACGGAGGCTGGCGGGATCGGGGGGCGAGAGATGAACGGGCATGGTCGTCGTCGGCCTGGGAAGGATGCGGGAAGGTCGGGTCAGGTCAGCTTGCCGTGGCAGTGCTTGAACTTCTTGCCGCTGCCGCACGGGCACGGGTCGTTGCGACCCACGCGCGCGAAGGCGGCGGCGCCGGCCGGCAGTGCGGCGGCGGCGATGCGGCGCTGGCTTTCCTCGTCCACGCGCACCTCGGCCTCGCCGGTCTCGGTCGGCGCGGTGTAGGTGATGTTGGAGATGTTCTCGCCGCGGCTTTCCATGGCGTCGGCGGCCTCCTCCAGCTGTTCGCTGGACTGCACGCGCACGTTCATGAGCTGGCGCGTCACCTCGTTCTTCACCGAGTCGAGCAGCTGGCCGAAGAGCTCGAAGGCCTCGCGCTTGTACTCCTGCTTGGGCTGCTTCTGCGCATAGCCGCGCAGGTGGATGCCCTGGCGCAGGTAGTCCAGCGCGGCCAGGTGCTCGCGCCAGTGGGTGTCGATGCTCTGCAGCAGCACCATGCGCTCGAACTGGGTGAAGTTCTCCTGGCCGACCGACGCGACCTTGGCGTCGTAGGCGGCGTTGGCGGCGGCGAGGACCTTCTCGACCACGTCCTCGTCCGACACGGCGCTGGAAGCCTCGACCTCCTTGACCAGCGGCAGCTCGATGCCCCAGTCGTTGGCCAGCGCCTGCTCCAGGCCTGCCAGGTCCCACTGCTCCTCGACCGACTCGGCCGGCACGTACTGGCGTGCCAGGTCGGTGAAGCAGCCTTCGCGCAGCGCCGCGATCTGGGCCGTGAGCGCCGCGGCATCGAGGATCTCGTTGCGCTGCTGGTAGATGACCTTGCGCTGGTCGTTGGCCACGTCGTCGTACTCGAGCAGCTGCTTGCGCACGTCGAAGTTGCGGGCCTCGACCTTGCGCTGCGCGCTCTCGATGCTGCGCGTGACGATGCCGGCCTCGATGGCCTCGCCGTCGGGCATCTTCAGGCGCTCCATGATGGCGCGCACGCGGTCGCCCGCGAAGATGCGCATCAGCGGATCGTCCAGGCTCAGGTAGAAGCGCGAGGAGCCCGGGTCGCCCTGGCGGCCAGAGCGGCCGCGCAGCTGGTTGTCGATGCGGCGCGATTCGTGCCGCTCGGTGGCGATGATGCGCAGGCCGCCCAGCGAGGTGACGAACTCGTGGTCCTTCTGCCAGTTGGCGCGCAGGTCGGCGACCTCGGCCTGGCGGGTCGCCTCGTCCTTGCTGTCGTCGGCCTCGATCGCCTCGACGATCTTCTCGACGTTGCCGCCCAGCACGATGTCGGTGCCGCGGCCCGCCATGTTGGTGGCGATGGTGATCATCTTCGGCCGCCCCGCCTGGGCGACGATGTCGGCCTCGCGCGCGTGCTGCTTGGCGTTGAGCACCTGGTGCGGCAGGCCGGCCTGGGTCAGCAGGCCATCGATGATCTCGGAGTTCTCGATCGACGAGGTGCCCACCAGCACCGGTTGGCCGCGCTCGTAGCACTCGCGGATGTCCTGGATCGCGGCGTCGTACTTTTCCTTGGTGGTCTTGTAGACGCGGTCGAGCTGGTCGTCGCGCTTGCTCGGGCGATTCGGCGGGATGATCACGGTCTCGAGACCGTAGATCTCCTGGAACTCGTACGCTTCGGTGTCGGCCGTGCCGGTCATGCCGGCCAGCTTGTTGTACAGGCGGAAGTAGTTCTGGAAGGTGATCGAGGCGAGCGTCTGGTTCTCGGCCTGGATGTCCACGCCTTCCTTGGCTTCCACGGCCTGGTGCAGGCCGTCGCTCCAGCGCCGGCCGCTCATCAGGCGACCGGTGAATTCGTCGACGATCACGACCTCACCGTTCTGCACCACGTAATGCTGGTCGCGGTGGTACAGGTGCCGCGCACGCAGCGCGGCATTGAGGTGGTGCATCAGCGTGATGTTCGCCGGGTCGTACAGCGACGCGCCCTCGGGCAGCAGCTTGAACTCGGCCAGGATCTGCTCGGCCTTTTCGTGGCCGTCTTCGGTCAGGAAGACCTGGTGCGACTTCTCGTCGACCGTAAAGTCGCCCGGCGTGATCACGCCTTCGCCCGTGCGCGGATCGGCTTCGCCTTCCTGGCGCGTGAGCAGCGGCACCACCTTGTTGATGGCCAGGTACAGCTCGGTGTGGTCCTCGGCCTGGCCGCTGATGATCAGGGGCGTGCGGGCCTCGTCGATCAGGATCGAGTCCACCTCGTCGACGATCGCGAAGTTCAGGGCCCGCTGCACGCGGTCGCCCGACTCGTAGACCATGTTGTCGCGCAGGTAGTCGAAGCCGTACTCGTTGTTGGTGCCGTAGGTGATGTCGGAACCGTAGGCGGCCTGCTTCTCCTCGCGCGGCATGTTGGGCAGGTTGATGCCCACCGACAGGCCGAGGAAGTTGTACAGGCGCCCCATCCAGGTCGCGTCGCGGCTGGCGAGGTAGTCGTTCACCGTGACCACATGCACGCCCTGGCCCGTCAGCGCGTTCAGGTAGACGGGCAGCGTGGCGGTCAGCGTCTTGCCCTCGCCCGTGCGCATTTCGGAGATCTTGCCGTAGTGCAGGGCCATGCCGCCGAGCATCTGCACATCGAAATGGCGCATCTTCATGACGCGCTTGGAGCCTTCGCGCACGGTGGCAAAGGCTTCGGGCAGGATGTCGTCGAGCGGTTCGCCGCGGCCGATGCGCTCCTTGAACTCCTGCGTCTTGGCGCGCAGTGCATCGTCGCTCAGCTGCTCGAACTGGGGCTCGAGCGCGTTGATGCGGTCGACCGTCTTGCGATACTGCTTGAGGAGACGGTCGTTGCGACTGCCGAACAGTCGGGTCAGGAAGTTGGTGGCCATGGATGCGGGATCGGCACAAGCTTGCGGATGCAGGCCAGGCAGGTCGAAGAGCCTAAGATAAGGTGAATGAGTTGGGCACGCCGGCCGCCGATGCAAGGGCACCGGCCCGGACGCACCGAACCGGGTTCGGCACATCCCGAGCGTCGACCGGGCAGGCCCCACCGGCGCCTTCGCCGGTGAATCGACCATTTTAGACCGCCTCGCCTTCGCCCTTCAGAGCCCCATGACCCGCCGCTCCCAAGCCTTCACCCTGCAGCAGGCCAGCGAGGAATCGCCCACGCTGGCCGGCCTGATGGCACGCGCGCGGGACGGGCAGATGCGCCTGCAGACGATCCTGCCCCTGCTGCCTGCCGAGATGCGCCCGGCCCTTCAGGCCGGCCCCAGCGAGGACGGCAGCTGGTGCATCCTCGTCAAGGGCAACGCGGTCGCGGCCAAGCTGCGCCAGATGAGCCCGATGCTGTTGGCGCACCTGCGTACGAAGGGGTGGGAGGTGACAGCCATCCGCATCAAGGTGCAGGGCCGGCCCTGAGGGGTGCCGCGGGGGCGGGGACTGGTGCCGCTTGTCGGAATCGAACTGACGACCTACCGCTTACAAGGCGGGTGCTCTACCAACTGAGCTAAAGCGGCGCGAAACGGATTCTAGCCAGCGGCCCATGGCCGCCCGCTGTGGCAAAGCGCGGCTACTTGACGCGCTTGAGCGCGGGACGCGCACCGCCGCCCGACGGGCGTGGCGGCTCGTCGTCGGGCGAGTCGGTCGGGGCATCGACGGCCGCTGTCTCCTCGCCGTCGGTGACGAGGTGAACGACGCGTGCCTCGCCGTCGCCGTTGCCGCGTGAGGCATCCCGCAGCGGCGAAGCCTTAGCGGCGGCGCCCGCCTCGCCCGGCAAGGGCGCGGGAAAGGCCATGCCCTGCCCGCTTTCGCGGGCATAGATGGCCACCACGCGACCCACGGGCACGAGGATGTCGCGCGCCGTGCCCGCGAAGCGGGCCTTGAACTCGATGAACTCGTTGCCCAGCTTCAACGCGCTGGTGGCGTCGTAGCTGATGTTCAGCACGATCTCGCCGTTCTTGACGTACTCGCGCGGCACCTGCACCGAATCGTCGACCTGCACCGCCACGTAAGGCGTGAACCCGTGGTCCGTGCACCATTCGTACAGGGCACGGATGAGGTAGGGCCGCAGCGAAGACGACTCGAGTGCGTTGATCATGGTGGCAGCAGAACGGAACGGCTCGATCGGACGGGTTACTTGCGCATCACCTTCTCGGAAGGCGTCAGCGCTTCGATGTACGCGGGGCGCGAGAAGATGCGCTCGGCGTACTTCAGCAGCGGGGCAGCGTTCTTGCTCAGGTCGATGCCGTAGTAGTCGAGGCGCCACAGCAGCGGCGCGATCGCCACGTCGAGCATCGAGAAGTTCTCGCCCAGCATGTACTTGTTCTTGAGAAACACCGGCGCCAGCTGCGTCAGCCGGTCGCGGATGTGCGAACGGGCCTTCTCGAGCGCCTTGTCGTTGCCCTTGACGCTGCGGTTCTCCAGCGTCGACACGTGGACGAAGAGCTCCTTCTCGAAATTGAGCAGGAACAGGCGCACGCGGGCGCGGTCGACCGGGTCGCCGGGCATGAGCTGCGGATGCGGGAAGCGCTCGTCGATGTACTCGTTGATGATGTTCGACTCGTACAGGATCAGGTCGCGTTCGACCAGGATCGGGACCTGGCCGTACGGGTTCATCACGCTGATGTCTTCGGGCTTGTTGTACAGGTCGACGTCGCGGATCTCGAAATCCATGCCCTTCTCGAACAGCACGAAACGGCAGCGGTGGGAGAAAGGACAGGTCGTTCCGGAATACAGCACCATCATGGCGAAAGGCTCCTAAAAATCAAAAAGAGTGGGATGCATGGATGGCATCCCACTCCCGAGGAAGGACGCGGGTCCGGCAAGCGGACCGCGCTCGCATCTATTTCACTTCTTTCCAATACGCCGCATTCAGGCGCCAGACGAACACCAGGGCCAAAGTCAGGAACAGCAGCACCCACACGCCCACGCGGATGCGCGTGTCCTGTGCCGGTTCGGCCATCCACTGCATGTAGTTCACCAGGTCGCCGATGGCCTGGTCGAACTGCAGCGGCGTCAGCGTGCCGGGGCTGACCTGCTCCCAACCCTTGATGACCTCGGTCTCGTGGCCGTGCTGCTCGACCTTGTCGTACACCGGGCGGCGGTCGCCCTGCAGTTCCCACAGCACGTTGGGCATGGCCACGCTGGGGAACGCGAGGTTGTTCCAGCCGGTCGCCTTGGTGTCGTCGCGGTAGAAGGTGCGCAGGTAGGTGTAGAGGTAGTCGGCGCCCGTGCCGCCGTGGCCGGCGCGCGAACGGGCCACCAGGGTCAGGTCGGGCGGCACGCCGCCGAACCAATCCTTGGCCTGGCGCGGCTCGATGTTGGCCTTCATGGTCTCGCCGACCTTGTCGGTCGTGAACAGCAGGTTGTCCTTGATCTGCTGCTCGGTCAGGCCGATGTCCTGCAGCCGGTTGTAGCGCATGAACGCGGCCGAGTGACAGTTGAGGCAGTAGTTGACGAAGAGCTTCGCGCCGTGCTGCAGCGACGCCAGGTCGTTCGTGCGGTTGGGCGCCTTGTCCCAGGCGATGCCGCCTTCGGCCGCCTGCGCACCCGTGACGATGCCGAGCGCCGCGATCAACGTGAGGATCAGTTTTTTCATTGGAGTCGGCTCCCGGATCAGTGCGCGGCGAAAGTCACGCGTTCGGGAACGGGCTTGGGCTCGCCCAGGCGGCTCCACCAGGGCATCAGCAGGAAGAAGCCGAAGTAGAAGAGCGTCCCGACCTGCGACACGCGCTCGCCGATCGGCGACGGCGGCTGTACGCCCAGGTAGGCCAGCGCCACGAAGTTGACCACGAAGATGCCGTAGAGGTACTTGTGCCAGCCCGGACGGTAGCGGATCGACTTCACCGGGCTGTGGTCCAGCCAGGGCAGGAAGAACAGGATGATCACGGCGCCGCCCATGACGACCACGCCCCAGAACTTGGCGTCGATCGAGAGCATCATCGCCGCCACGCCCACGGCCAGGACGACGACCAGTGCCTTGAGGAAGCTGGGCAGGCGCGTCTTGATCACGGCAAAGGCGGCAGCACCCACCACGCAGGCGATGAGCACGTACATCATCTCGGTCGTGATGGCGCGCAGCATCGAGTAGAAGGGCGTGAAGTACCACACCGGGGCGATGTGGTTGGGCGTCTTCAGCGGGTCGGCCGGGATGAAGTTGTTGTACTCCAGGAAGTAGCCGCCGGCTTCGGGCGCGAAGAAGATCACGGCCGAGAAGATGGTGAGGAACACCACCACACCGAAGATGTCGTGCACCGTGTAGTACGGGTGCGAGGGAATGCCGTCGACCGGGTGGCCGTCGGGCCCGCGGTTGGCCTTGATCTCGATGCCGTCGGGGTTGTTGGAGCCCACTTCGTGCAGTGCGATCAGGTGGGCCACCACGAGGCCGAGCAGCACCAGCGGCACCGCGATGACGTGGAAGCTGAAGAAGCGGTTCAGCGTGGCGTCGCTCACGACGTAGTCACCACGGATCAACAGCGCCAGGTCGGGGCCGACGAAGGGGATGGCGGAGAACAGGTTCACGATCACCTGCGCACCCCAGTACGACATCTGGCCCCAGGGCAGCAGATAGCCCATGAAGGCTTCGGCCATCAGGCACAGGAAGATCGCACAGCCGAAGATCCAGATCAGCTCGCGCGGCTTGCGGTAGCTGCCGTAGATGAGGCCGCGGAACATGTGCAGGTACACGACGACGAAGAAGGCCGAGGCGCCCGTCGAGTGCATGTAGCGGATGAGCCAGCCCCAGGGCACGTCGCGCATGATGTACTCGACCGAAGCGAAGGCGAGCTGCGCATCGGGCTTGTAGTGCATCACGAGGAAGATGCCGGTGACGATCTGGATGACCAGCACCAGCATCGCCAGCGAACCGAAGATGTACCAGAAGTTGAAATTCTTCGGCGCGTAGTACTTGCCCCACTGGTCGTTCCACAGCTTGGTCAGCGGGAAGCGGTTGTCGACCCAGTTCAGCAGCTTGTCGCCGGTGGGTGCGTTGGGGGAGATTTCCTTGAATTCAGCCATCTGCGCGCTCCCCTCAGGCGTTGCCGTCTTCGCCGATCAGCAGGCGCGTGTCGGACAGGTACTTGTGCGGGGGCACCGGCAGGTTGTCCGGCGCGGGCTTGTTCTTGAACACGCGGCCGGCCAGGTCGAAGGTCGAGCCGTGGCAGGGGCATAGGAAGCCGCCCTCCCAGTTGTCCGGCAGCGAGGGCTGGGGGCCCGGCTGCAACTTGTCGGTGGGCGAGCAGCCCAGGTGGGTGCAGATGCCCACGACGACCAGCACCTCGGGCTTGATCGAGCGGTTCTCGTTCTGCGCGTACTTGGGGGTGAACTCGGCGGGGTTGCGCTTGGACTGCGGATCGGCCAGCTGCGGGTCGAGCTTGGGCAGTTCGGCGATCTGCTGGGGCGAGCGCTTGAGGATCCAGACCGGCTTGCCGCGCCATTCGACGGTGAGCTTCTCGCCGACCTGCAGGCCACCAATGTCCACTTCCACGGGGGCACCCGCGGCCTTGGCACGCTCGGACGGCTGGAAGGTACTCACGAAGGGAATGGCCGTTGCCACACCCCCCACAGCCCCGGCACAGCCGGATGCGATCAACCATGTCCGCTTGCTGCTATCGATCCTTTGCGGGCCGACCGGGATGTCACTCATGGGGTTCCTCGAAGTACTTATGGCTTGCAGGGTCAACCCAAGATTGTAGCGGAGCGCCTCTGGCGACTTCAACGCGACACGCCCCTGCGCGACACGCTCGACACCCCAGGGTCGACCCCTATACTCACGCGCACTTCCGAAGCACCGCACGAGGCCTCCGAATGAGCTTTTTCAAGGAATTTCGCGAATTCGCCGTCAAGGGCAACGTGGTCGACCTCGCCGTCGGCGTGATCATCGGCGGCGCGTTCGGCAAGATCGTCGATTCGCTGGTGGCCGACATCATCATGCCCATCGTCGGCCTGGTGTTCGGCAAGCTGGACTTCTCGAACCTCTACATCGTGCTGGGCTCGGTCCCGGCCGGGGTGGCCAACAACCTGGCGGACCTCAAGAAGGCCGGCGTGCCCGTTCTGGCCTACGGCAACTTCATCACCATCCTGGTGAACTTCGTCATCCTGGCGTTCGTCATCTTCCTGATGATCAAGCAGATCAACCGCCTGCGCCGCACCGAGGAAGCTGCTCCCGCACCGGTCGCGCCGCCGGAAGACATCGTGCTGCTGCGCGAGATCCGCGACAGCCTCAAGCGCCCCTGATTCAGCCCGCGCGCGCCGACAGCGCAAGCGCCGTGCGCACGGCAGCCAGCAGGCTGCTGGCGTCGGCGATGCCCTGCCCGGCGATGTCGAAGGCCGTGCCGTGGTCCGGGCTGGTGCGCACCAGCGGCAGCCCCAGCGTCACGTTCACGCCCTGCTCCACACCGAGGTACTTGACCGGGATCAACCCCTGGTCGTGGTACATCGCGATCACCACGTCGAACTCGCCGGGCCGGTCGCCGCGCGACCGGGCCCGCATGAACACGGTGTCGGGTGCATGCGGCCCGTCGGCGAGGATGCCCTCGGCACGCGCCGCTGCGATCGCCGGCGCGATGATGTCCAGGTCTTCGCGACCGAAGAGGCCGCCCTCGCCCGCATGCGGGTTCAGGCCAGCCACGCCGATGCGCGGCGGCGCGCCGAGCATGGCCGACAGCGCCTGGTGGGCGATCCGGATGGTCTGCAGCACACCCGGCGTATCCAGCGTGTCGATGGCCTGCCGCAGGCCCATGTGGATGCTGACGAGCACGGTGCGCAACTCGTCGTTGGCCAACATCATGCGCACCGGCACGTCGGCCACGGCACGGCCCAGATGCGCCGCCGCTTCGGCCTGCAGCAGCTCGGTGTGGCCGGGGTACGGAAAGCCGGCCGCGGCCAGGGCCTCCTTGTGCAGGGGCGCCGTCACCAGTGCGGCGATCTCCGCACGCAGGGCGGCGCGTGCGGCCCAAACGACCGCGTCACCGGCCACGCGGCCGGCCTCGGCACTCACGCGGCCGATCGCCAACCAGCCCGGCGCCTTCACCACCTGAAGCACCGGCACGCAACGCGGCGGGACCTCCCAGGCCTGGGCAGGCGCTTCCAGCACTGCCACGGGCAGGGCCGGCGAGCCCGGGCCGGCCAGGGCCTGCGCGGCGCGGCGCACGGTGTCGACATCGCCGGCGACGAAGCAGCCGCGCACCCGCTCCGGCGCGTCGCGCCAGGCCTTGACGATGATCTCCGGCCCGATGCCGGCCGGATCGCCGATCGTGACGGCGATGGGCAGGCGTTCGCTGTTCACGGATGAGGCCGTCACGCCGGGTTGTCGATGTCGATGAACTCGTGCACCAGCCCGAGCTGCGCCGCCACACGGCCGGCGACGGCAGGTGCGCCATAGCGCTCGGTCGCGTGGTGCCCGCAGGCGAGGAAGGCGACGCCCATCTCGCGGGCGTAGTGGGCCTGGGGCTCGGAGATCTCACCCGTGAGGAAGGCGTCCGCCCCGGCCGCGATGGCGGCCTCGAAGTAGCCCTGCGCGCCACCCGTGCACCAGGCCACCTTGTTGACAGCGCCTTGCGCAGGGCCCACGAGGGTCACGGGCCGTCCCAGCGCCTGTTCGACATGCGCGGCGAGCGCCCCGGCGCTGGCGAAGGCGCCGCCATCCGCCCGCCCGCCGATGAAGCCCAGCGACTGCTCGCCGAAACGGCCCTCGACACCCGGCTCGGCGACCAGGCCCAGCTGCAGGCCCAGCTGTGCGTTGTTGCCCAGCTCGGGGTGCGCGTCCAGCGGCAGGTGGTAGGCGAAGAGATTGACGTCGTCGCCCAGCAGCAGGCCCAGGCGCTGCCTCATCCAGCCGGTGACGCGGCCATCCTGGCCGCGCCAGAAGAGGCCGTGGTGCACGAAGATGGCGTCGGCCTCGGCACGGATCGCGGCCTCGATCAGCGCCCGGCTCGCGGTCACGCCCGAGACGATCTTGCGCACCGTGGTGCGGCCCTCGACCTGGAGACCGTTGGGCCCGTAGTCGCGGAAGCGCTCGGGCGCCAGCAGCAGGTCGAAGGCGTGCAGCAGCTCGTGGCGCGTGGTGCTCATGCGGCGATTGTCGTTCCCGTGGCGCCGCTGCGCATCGCATGGCCGCGCGCCGCCAGGGGCGACAGGGCCAGCAGGAAACCCAGCACCGACAGGGCCGCCACGTAGTGGGCCGGTGCCAGCGTGTCGTGCTGCAGCCAGAGCGTGAGGATCACCGGCGTCAGCCCGCCGAACACCGCATAGGACATGTTGTAGGCGAAGGACAGCCCCGAGAAGCGCACCGGCGCGGGGAAGGCCCGCACGCCGGCGATCGGCACCGTGGCGATGGTGCCAACGAACAGCCCCACCAGCCCGTAGTGCCAGCACAGCGACTGCGGCGTGCCGGGCAGCCCACGGTAGAACAGGTAGGCGGTGACGAACAGGCCCGCCCAGCCGATCAGCATGGTGGCGCGCGTGCCGATGCGGTCGCACGCCCAGCCCACGATCACGCAACCGATGGTGAGCGTGAGGGTGGCCAGCGCGTTGGCCTCCAGCGCCAGCGCTGCCGGGATGTGGTGCACCTTCTGCAGGTAGGTCGGCGTGTACAGCACCACCACCACGATGGCGGCCGAGAGCACCCAGGTCAGCAGCGCCACGAAGAGGCTGGGGCCGCGGTGCTCGCGCACGATGGTCTTGAGCGGCAGCTCGCGCGCGACGCTGCGGCGGTCGGCCAACTCGCGGAACACCGGCGTTTCGTGCAGGAAGCGGCGCAGGTAGACCGACACCAGGCCGAAGACGCCGCCCAGGATAAAGGGAATGCGCCACGCGAAGTCGCCCACCTCGGCCGGCGTGTAGTGCGTGTTGATGGCCACCGCCACCAGCGAGCCCAGCAGAATGCCGCCGGTGATGCCCGAGGTGAGCGTGCCGACGCCGAAGCCGTAGCGGTGCGGCGGCACGTGTTCACCCACGAAGACCCAGGCGCCGGGCATCTCGCCGCCAATGGCCGCGCCCTGCAGCACCCGCATGGCCAGCAGCAGCAGCGGGGCCGCGACGCCGATGGTCGCGTAGGTCGGCAGCAGCCCGATCACGAGCGTGGGCAGCGCCATCAGGAAGATCGACAGCGTGAACATGCGCTTGCGGCCCAGCAGGTCGCCGAAGTGCGCGATGACGATGCCGCCCACCGGGCGCGCCAGGTAGCCGGCCGCGAAGATGCCGAAGGTCTGCAGTTGGCGCAGCCAGTCGGGCATGTCGGCCGGGAAGAACAGGCCGCCCAGCACCGCGGCGAAGAAGACGTAGATGACGAAGTCGTAGAACTCGAGCGTGCCGCCGAGGGCCGACAGGGCCAGGGTCTTGTAGTCGCGCGAACTGAGCGTGCGGGCGGACGGCGCGTGGGCGCCGTCCAGCTTGGATGGGGACGAAGTCATGGGAGGCGTTCTGAAAGGGGCGCAAACCGCGTGCCCGGCAGGCCGCGGTGCGGATCGGTGCGCCCCGAGGGCCGCGCAGCCGGGTGGGCCGCGCCGCGAGAGCGCGCGGACCGGGTCGGTCCGAACCGCGCATGCTAAGGGTTTGCACCAGTGCGCGCCGGCCCGGCCGGCGAATCTCGATCCGACCGCGCGGTCTCTGCGGGTCGGGGCTTGAGGGACAATCCGGCCCTCCCCGCGCCGCGGGACCCTGCCCTGACCCCTGACTCCCATGAAGCGCATCTGGCTGCTGTTCGCCCAAGCCGTCACCGTTCTGCTCGCCGCCTATTTCGTGGTCGCGACCCTCAAGCCCCAATGGTTCCAGCGCGGCAGCAGTTCGCTGGGCGGTGTGGTCTCGATCATCGAGGCGCCCGTGAACAGCGGGCCGGCCACCGCCGCGCCGGGCAGCTTCAGCGCAGCCGCCAAGAAGGCGGCGCCCGCCGTCGTGAGCATCAACACGAGCAAGGCGGCGCGCCGCAGCCCGCGCAGCAACGACCCGTGGTTTCGCTTCTTCTTCGGCGACCAGGACGAGACCCAGCCGCAGGTCGGCCTGGGCAGCGGCGTGATCGTGAGCGCCGACGGCTACATCCTGACCAACAACCACGTGGTCGAGGGGGCGGACGAGATCGAGGTCACGCTCAACGACGGCCGCCACGCCAGCGGCAAGCTCATCGGCACCGACCCCGACACCGACCTGGCGGTGATCCGCATCCAGCTCGACAAGCTGCCGGTGATCGTGCTGGGCAACTCCGACGCACTGCAGGTCGGCGACCAGGTGCTGGCCATCGGCAATCCCTTCGGCGTCGGCCAGACGGTGACCAGCGGCATCGTCTCCGCGCTCGGCCGCAACCAGCTGGGCATCAACACCTTCGAGAACTTCATCCAGACCGATGCCGCCATCAACCCCGGCAATTCGGGTGGCGCGCTGATCGACATCAACGGCAACCTCGAAGGCATCAACACCGCAATCTACTCGCGCTCGGGTGGCAGCATGGGCATCGGCTTCGCCATCCCGGTGTCGACCGCCAAGCAGGTGCTCGAGGGCATCGTGAAGGACGGCCAGGTCACGCGCGGCTGGATCGGGGTGGAGCCCAACGACCTGTCGCCCGAACTGGCCGAGACCTTCGGCGTCAAGGCCTCGCAGGGCGTGATCGTGACCGGCGTGCTGCAGAATGGCCCCGCAGCCCAGGCCGGCATCCGCCCTGGCGACGTGATCACCGGCGTGGGCGACAAGCAGGTGGGCAACCAGCAGGAACTGCTCACCGCCGTCGCGGGCCTCAAGCCCGGCACGGGCGCGCTGTTCAAGCTGCAGCGCGGCAACGACAAGATGGAGCTCGAAGTCACGCCCGGCACCCGGCCACGCACGCCGGTGCGGCGCATGCCGAACGCCAACGAGTAAGAGCGCGGCCGCCTCGCCGCCAACGAAAAAGCCCCGCAATGCGGGGCTTTTTTATGCGCCGGTCCGTCTCAGGACGGGGTCGAATCCGCGCTTTCGGCCTCGTCGTCCGGCCGCTTGGTGGCCCGCACGAAGTACTGCGCGCCGATGATGCCGACCTCGTACAGCAGGCACATCGGCACGGCCAGTGCCAGTTGCGACACGACGTCGGGGGGAGTGAGCACTGCGGCCACCACGAAGGCCACCACGATGAAGTAGCCACGGAAGGAGCGCAGCTTCTCGATCGTGACCATCTCGAAGCGCACCAGCAGCATCACCACGATCGGCACCTGGAAGGCGACGCCGAAGGCGAGATACAGCGACAGGATCGATTCGACATACGAAGAGATGTCGGGCGTGGCCGCCACCGATTCGGGCGTGAACTTCTGGATGAAGCCGAACATCTTGTCCAGCACGAAGAACTGCACGAAGGCGATGCCCGCGTAGGCCAGGAAGCTGCCGAAGATGATGAGCGGCAGCGCGAACTTCTTCTCGTGGCTGTACAGGCCCGGCGCCACGAACATCCAGCACTGGTACATGAGCCAGGGCAGTGCCAGCAGCACCGACGCCATCATCAGCACCTTCAGGGGCACGAAGAAGGGCGAGAACACGCCCACCGCGATCAGCTTGGCGTCGGGCGGCATGTGGTGCCGAATGGGCACGGCCACAAAATCGATCAGGCCGCTCGGGCCAGGCCAGAAAGCCAGCAGGGCGGCGGCGATCGCCATGCCGTAGATGCAGTAGAGCAGCCGGTCGCGCAGCTCCATGAGGTGCGCGACGAAGGGCTGCTCGGTGCCGGCCAGCTCGTCTTCTTTATTGGGGGGGTCGGAATCAGCCATCGAGGGAAATGCCGCAGGGCCGAGGTCCGGGGCGGGTGTGAGGATCGCCGGCAGCCGATGCGCGGCAGGCGCTAGTTGAACTTGTGCGGACGGTAGCGGGCGACGCGCGCGGCGCCGGACAGCGCGCGTGTGCGCACCCCGGTGCGCGCCTTGTACCAGTGGGGGACCGCGCCCTGCTTGAGGCGCCAGTTCTTGCGCGGGTGCTTGTATTCGGGGTAGACCGGGGCGGCTTCGATGCCGGCCACGGTGGACGCCGCGGCCGTGTCGGTGTCCAGGCCCGACAGGTGCTGCTCGACCTCGTGGGCGTTGCTGCGGATGTTCTGTTCCACGTCGCGGGCGGCACCCTCGACCGTGTCCTTCATCTTGCGCAGCTCGTCCAGCTCCATGGAGCGGTTGACCTCGGCCTTGACGTCGTTGACGTAGCGCTGCGCCTTGCCCAGCAGCGTACCCACGGTGCGGGCCACGCGAGGCAGCTTCTCGGGGCCGATGACGATCAGCGCCACCGCGCCGATCAGCGCCATCTTCGAAATGCCGAGGTCGATCACGGGTGCGCGGACTCAGGCCAACGAATCAGGACTTCTGACGCGCTTCGACGTCGATCGTCGACTTGTCGGCGGCCGGGTTGCCGGTCACCTGCTGAGGCGGCGTGGCAGGCGTGTCGGACTGGCCGTCCTTCATGCCGTCCTTGAAGCCCTTGACGGCGCCGCCCAGGTCGGAGCCCATGTTCTTGAGCTTCTTGGTGCCGAACACCATGACGACGATCAGCAGCACGATCAGCCAGTGCCAGATGGAAAAGGAACCCATGGATTTCTCCTGAAGAATCGGTCGATTTTAGTCGGGGGGTGCGAGGTGCGGGCCGAATGCCCTGCAATCAGCCCCGGGCCCAGGGGCGGGGACCGCCCATGACGTGGACGTGGAGATGGTGCACCTCCTGCCCGCCCTCGGCGCCGGTGTTGACCACCACGCGGAAGCCGCCGTCCGGATAGGGGTTGCAGCCCTGCTCGAGGGCCAGCTTCGGGGCCAGCGTCATGATGCGGCCCATGAGGCCTGCATCCTCGGGGGTGAGCTGCGCCATCGACGGGATGTGGCGCTTGGGCACCAGCATGAAGTGCACCGGCGCCCAGGGCGCGATATCGTGAAAACCGAAGACTTCCTCGTCTTCGTACACCTTCTTCGAAGGAATCTTGCCTTCGATGATCTTGCAGAAGATGCAGTTCGGGTCGGATACCAAGTGGGTGTCTCCAGGGTGGTCGGCGGGACTGTTCAGGCGTCCATGGGGCGGTTCGCGTTCATGCGGACCATGCCCTTGACGATGCGGTAGAGGAACCACAGCGAAATCAGGCTCCAGGCGATCCAGCCGGGCACGAGCAGCAGCAGCCACAGCCACGAGGTGACCAGGTACAGAATGCCGGCCCACAGCACGGAGCGGATGCGCCAGCTGAAGTGCGAGGCCTGCCAGGTGCCGGCCGCGTCGTCGCGCTTGACGAAGTCGATCAGCAGCGCCACCAGCAGCAGCAGGATCGAGACCTGCGCGCCCGGCACCACGGCCGCGATGGCAACGACCAGGTGCAGGATGTAGCTGACCCAGCCGATGGTCTTGAGCGAGTCGTTGTCGGGAACAGTGACGATGTCGTTGGCCATGGCGATCTCCTTTCCGTGTGCGTTGGGTGGGAATGGGCGCAGGCTCAGTCCTGCGCCGCTTCGCGTGCCTGCGCCTTGCGCAGGGCCTTTTCCTCGATGCCGCTGGTGCCCTCCCGGCGGGCCAGCTCGGCCGCCACGTCGCGCGGCGCCAGCCCGTAATGCGCCAGCGCCACCATGCTGTGGAACCACAGATCGGCCACTTCGTTCACTATTTTTGCCCGCTCGCCGCCGTGGTCGGCGTCCTTGGCAGCCATCACGACCTCGGTCGCCTCCTCGCCGATCTTCTTGAGGAAGGCGTCGGGTCCCTTGTGCAACAGGCGTGCCACGTAGCTGGCCTCGGGGTCGCCGCCGCGCGCGGGCAGGCGGGATTCGATCACGGCCGCCAGGCGGTCGAGGATGTCGGTGGTGCTCGGGGTGGCGCTCATCGGGGCCCTATTTGTAGATGGATTCCGGGTCCTTCAAGACCGGCTCGACGGTGTGCCATGCGCCATCCTGGTACTTCTGGAAGAAGCAGCTGTGACGGCCGGTGTGGCAGGCGATGCCGGGCTCGTGCCCGAGTTGCGTGACCTCCAGCAGCACCACGTCGTTGTCGCAGTCGAGCCGGATGCCGTGCACCGTCTGCACGTGGCCCGATTCCTCGCCCTTGAACCAGAGCTTGCCGCGCGAGCGGCTGAAGTAGACGGCACGGCCCAGTTCGGCCGTCTTCTCGAGTGCCTCGCGGTTCATCCAGGCGAACATGAGCACGTCCTTGCTGCCGCGCTCCTGGGCGATCACCGGCACCAGGCCGGCGGCGTCCCACTTCACTTCGTCGAGCCAATCCATGAGGTCCATTGTCAGCGAAGTGTCAACCCCGCCGGCTGCGCCGGGGCATGGCTGGAATTGCTATCGAACCGATAGCTGACTGCGCCGGCAGGACAGGGGCTGGCGCCCGATTCGCCTCGAAGAATCGCCCGCGGCTCACAGGCGCACGGGAATGCCGCGCCCCGCCATGCAGGCCTTCGCTTCGCCCACCGTGTGCTCGCCGTAGTGGAAGATGCTCGCGGCCAGCACCGCATCGGCGCCGCCCTGCTGCACGCCGTCGGCCAGGTCGTCGAGCTTGCCGACGCCGCCCGACGCGATCACCGGGACCGTGACGGCGTCGCTCACGGCACGCGTGAGCGCCAGGTCGAAGCCGCTCCTCGTGCCGTCGCGGTCCATGCTGGTGAGCAGGATCTCGCCGGCGCCGCGGCGCGCCATCTCGACGGCCCACTGCACCGCGTCCAGGCCGGTGTTCTTGCGGCCGCCATGGCTGTACACGTCCCAGCCCGGGCCGCGCGCGGCCGCCTCTTCGGGGCTGCGGCGCTTGGCGTCGATGGCCACCACGATGCACTGGGCGCCGTACTTGGCCGAGGCGTCGGAAATCACCTGCGGGTTGGCGATGGCGGCCGAGTTGAAGCTGGTCTTGTCGGCGCCCGCGTTGAGCAGCCGCCGCACGTCGTCGACGGTGCGCACGCCGCCGCCCACCGTGAGCGGGATGAAGACCTGCGACGCCACCGACTCGATGATCGGCAGGATCAGGTCGCGGTCGTCGCTGGTGGCCGTGATGTCGAGGAAAGTCAGCTCGTCGGCGCCCTGCCCGTTGTAGCGGGCGGCGATCTCGACCGGGTCGCCGGCATCGCGCAGTTCGACGAAATTGACGCCCTTGACGACACGGCCGCCGGTGACGTCGAGGCAGGGAATGATGCGTTTGGCCAGCATGGGAGCACGATTGTAGGAAGCGCCCGTTCAGGCCGTGGGCAGCACCCGCAGTTCCTGCCAGCCTTCCCACTGGCCGCCCGGCGCCAGCGCCACGGGCGCATCGATGCTCGCCGCCTCGACGCAGAGCATGTGGCGCCAGCCGTCGTCGGGCATGTCGGCCAGCCGTTCGCTCAGCGCCGGGCCGGGGTTCCACACCACGGTCTCGGGGCAGGTCTCGCTCTGGGCGATGGCCAGGCGCCCGGCGGGCTGCACCAGCGTCAGCGGCGCGCCGGGGGCGGCGGTGAAGACGCTGTCGAACTCTTCGCCGAAACCCAACGCAGGAGACGCTTCGACGAAACGCTGGTCGCGCACCGCATCCCAGCGCGGGCGGCCCTGCAGGCCTTCGAGGCGGGCCTGCGTGGCATCGTCCACCCGCAGGTAGGTGTGCAGCGCGGCGGTGAAGGACCAGTCGGCGTTGCCGGTGTTGCGTACCTGCAGCGCCACGCGCAGGCGGCCCGGCGCCAGGGTGACGCGCAGGACGGCCTCGAAGGCCGCCGGCCAGGCGCGGCGCGTGGCCTCGTCATCGACCCGACGCAGCACCAGCGTGTCGTCGCCCTCGGCCGGGGCCAGTTGCCAGGGAATGTTGCGCACGAAGCCATGCTTGGACAGCGGCCCCCGCTGGTTGAACTGCGGAAAGCACAGCGGCACGCCGCCGCGGATGGCGGCCTGCCCGTCGAACACGGCGCGCGGGCTCAGGTACAGCCGCTCCACGCCGTCGGCGGTGCACCAGGACAGCACATGGCCGCCGTGCAACGCCGCCACCAAGCGATCGCCGCCGGGCAGGCGAAGTTCAGCCGCGGGCTGGCCGCGGAAGTCGATGGATTGAACGGGCATGCGCACGATTCTAGGGAGCCGGTGCGACGCTCAGGCATCGCGTGCATGGCCGCAGGCCGGATCGGCATGACCGCCCCCCTTCACAGGCATGCAACTCGCATCGACCATGGCGGGCCGCGCGCCTCCCAAAAAACCATCAACAACAGACAAGGGGATTGATATGAAAAAGCTACCCATGGCCGCATGGATCCTGATCGCCATGGTGATCGGAATCCTGATCGGCTGGATGATCTTCGCCAGCTTTCCGGACAAGAAGACGGCCAGCGAAATCGCAGGCTACATCTCGATCATGTCGGACGTGTTCCTGCGGCTGATCAAGATGCTGATCGGGCCGCTGGTTTTCTCCACGCTGGTCGTGGGCATCGCGCACATGGGCGATGCGGCCTCGGTGGGGCGCGTGTTCGCCAAGGCGATGGGCTGGTTCGTCACCGCTTCGCTGGTCTCGCTGGTGCTGGGCCTGATCCTGGCCAACCTGCTGCAGCCGGGCCACAACCTGGGCCTGCCGCTGCCCGACATCGGCGCCTCGGCCAACCTCGCGACGGCCAAGTTCACGCTGAAGGACTTCGTCAGCCACCTGATCCCCAAGTCCTTCGCCGAGGCGATGGCGAACAACGAGATCCTGCAGATCGTGGTGTTCTCGATGTTCTTCGGCGTGGCGCTCGCAGCGCTCGGCGACAAGGGCAAAACCCTCGTTGCCGCCATCGACGAGCTTTCGCACGTCATGCTCAAGATCACCGGCTACGTGATGAAGCTGGCACCCCTGGCGGTGCTGGCCGCCATGGCTGCCACCGTGGCCGTGAACGGCCTGGGCATCCTGCTGAAGTTCGCCGTGTTCATGGGCGACTTCTACCTCGGCCTGTTCGTGCTGTGGGCCGTGCTGGTGGGTGCGGGCTTCCTGTTCCTCGGGCCGCGCATCTTCAAGCTGCTGGTGCTCATCAAGGAAGCCTTCATGCTCTCCTTCGCCACCGCGAGTTCCGAAGCCGCCTACCCCAAGATCCTGGACGCGCTCGACCGCTTCGGCGTCAAGCGGAAGATCTCCAGCTTCGTGATGCCGATGGGCTATTCGTTCAACCTGGACGGCTCGATGATGTACTGCACCTTCGCGGTGCTGTTCATCGCACAGGCCTACAACATCCACCTGTCGATCGGCACGCAGATCACCATGCTGCTGATCCTGATGCTCACCTCAAAGGGCATGGCCGGTGTGCCACGTGCCTCGCTGGTGGTGATCGCCGCCACGCTGAACCAGTTCAACATCCCCGAGGCCGGCCTGCTGCTGATCCTGGGCGTCGACACCTTCCTCGACATGGGCCGCTCGGCCACCAACGCGGTGGGCAATTCGATCGCCAGCGCCGTGGTCGCCAAGTGGGAGGGCGAATTGCTGCCCGAGGCCGAAGCCGCCAACAACGCACGCCGGCTCGATGGCGAGGCCGCCACGACCATGGCGCACCCCGCGCATGCGTGAGAGCACGGCACGTCAGGGTCATGGCCATCGCCCCATCCGTGCGCGCGGCGGTCTTCGGACTGGCCGCCGCCTTCTGCTTCGGCGCCCAGGCGCAAGACGCACCGCCCGCGCCGGCCGCCCTGACCGGCACGCTCGCCAAGGTGCGCCAGTCGGGCACCATCGCGCTGGGCTACCGCGAATCGTCGGTGCCCTTCTCGTACGTCGGGCCGCGCAAGGAGCCCATCGGCTACTCGGTCGAGTTGTGCAAGGCGCTCGTGACGTCGATCGAGGACGCGGTCAACCGCAGCCTCACGATCCGGTGGGAGCCCGTCACGTCGGACAACCGCATCGACGCGGTGACCAGCGGCCGCGTCGACCTCGAGTGCGGCTCCACCACCAGCAACGTCGAGCGGCAGAAGCGCGTCGCCTTCTCGCCCATCGTCTTCGTGGCCGGCACCAAGGTCATGGTGAAGAAAGGCTCGCCGATCCGCGACTTCCGCGACCTGGCCGGCAAGAAGGTGGACGTGACCGCCGGCACGACCAACGAGAAGGCCATGCGCGACCTCTCGGACAAGTTCAGGTTGGGCATCCAGTTCGTGGTGTCGAAGGACCATGCCGAGGGCTTTGCGAAGGTCGCCAGTGGCGAGGCCGACGCCTTTGCGACCGACGACGTGCTGCTCTACGGCCTGATCGCCGAGAACGCGAGCAAGCCGGGCGGCCCCTTCGTGGTGGTGGGCGACTTCCTCTCCTACGACCCCTACGGGATCATGTTCCGCAAGGACGACCCGCAACTGGCCAAGGTGGTGAAGGACGCCTTCCAGGTGCTGGCCGAGGACGGCGAGATCGAGCGCCAGTACAAGCGCTGGTTCCTGCGCAAGCTGCCCTCGGGCACGAGCCTGAACCTGCCGATGAGCGCGCAGCTGGAGACGATCATCCAGACCATGGCCGTGAAGGCGGAATAGGCGTCGAACCGGTCCTTCAACGCGTGGGCCAGTGCCAGGGCGGCACCTGGTCCATGGCCAGGTTGGCGATGCGCGTCTCGCCGAAGTCCTTCTCCAGCTCGATGCGCTGCAGCGCATCGGCCTCGGCGGCCGCATCGAGCGCGGCGATGAGACGGTTGGCGTGCGAGACCACGATCACCTGCGCATCGCGCGCCGCGCGCACGATCAGCCGGCCCAGCGCGGGCAGCAGGTCGGGGTGCAGGCTGGTCTCGGGTTCGTTGAGCACCAGCAGCGGCGGCGGCCGCGGCGACAGCAGGGCGGCAGTCCACAGCAGGTAGCGCAGCGTGCCGTCGGACAGCTCGGCCGTCGCCAACGGCCGCAGCAGGCCGTGCTGCCGCATCTGCAGGGCGAAACGGCCATCACCGCTGCATTGCACCTCGACGCGGGCGCCGGGGAAGGCATCGTGCACCGCGGCCTGCAAGGCGGCCCCGTCGCCGATCTCGAAGATGGTCTGAACGGCCGCGGCCAGGTCGGCACCGTCGGCCGACAGCACCGGCGTGCGCGTGCCCAGTTGCGGCTGCCGCGCCGGGCTGTCCGCGTCGGTGCGGAAATGGTCGTAGAAGCGCCAGCCGCGCACCTGCTCGCGCAGCGCCAGCATCTCGGGTGCGCTGCGCGGGTCGGCGAACTCGGTGAGCATGCTGGCCCAGGCCGGCACCGGGCGGCCGACCGCCTGCCAGCCGCCGCCGTCGCCGCGCGCACGCAGGGCGGCGCCCCTGCGCTCGACCAGCAGTGCCGCCGGCCGCAGCACCGGGCCGTTCCAGATCGCCTCGTGCTTGATTTCGGGGTCGAGCGAGAACGCCGTGGACGGGATCGGTGGCGGCAGGCCGATGTCGATGGCGTAGCCGAAGCCCGCGTCGTCGGCGCTGCTGAATCCGAGGCGCAGTGCCACCGGATCGCGCCCACTCTTCGTGCCCTCGACCGGCACCTCTCCACGTCGCATGGCCGCGGAAATCCGTTCCGGCCCGGCCCAGAGCGTGGAGCCCAGCCCGCCCTCGCGCGCCAGCGAGCGCACCACGCCGCCCTGCGCCACCTCGGCCAGCAGCCGCATCGCGCGGTACACGCTCGACTTGCCGCTGCCGTTCGGCCCGGTGACGACCGTGAGCCGCGCCAGCGGCACCGTCAGCTGACGCAGCGAGCGGTAGTTGGCGATGGCGAGGGTGGAGAGCATGGGCTGCGTCTTGAATGCGGGATCGGGAACCGTTGAACGGCTGCCCGTATTCGACAGCGCCCGCCAGCCTCACTCGGCCAGTTCGTCCGCCCTCGCCTGCGCCGCCGCGAAGTCCAGGTCGCCCGAGTAGATGGCACGCCCGCAGATCACGCCCTCGACGCCTTCGCCCTCGACGGCGCAGAGCTTCTCGATGTCGGTCATGTTCGACAGGCCGCCCGAGGCGATCACGGGAATGGTCAGCACCTGCGCGAGCTTCACGGTCGCGTCGATGTTGATGCCCGACAGCATGCCGTCGCGGCCGATGTCGGTGTAGATGATGGACTCGACGCCGTAGTCCTCGAACTTCTTGCCCAGGTCGGCGACCTCGTGGCCCGTGAGCTTGCTCCAGCCGTCGGTGGCGACCTTGCCGTCCTTGGCGTCCAGGCCCACGATGATGTGGCCGCCGAAGGCGCTGCAGGCGTCCTTGAGAAAGCCGGGGTTCTTCACCGCGGCCGTGCCGATGATGACGTAGCGCAGGCCGTCGTCGATGTAGCGCTCGATGGTGTCCAGGTCGCGGATGCCGCCGCCGAGCTGCACCGGGATGTCTTCGCCGACCTCGCGCAGGATCGCCTTGATGGCGGCGTGGTTCTGCGGCTTGCCGGCGAAGGCGCCGTTCAGGTCGACCAGGTGCAGGCGGCGCGCGCCGGCCTCCACCCATTTGCGCGCCATGGCGGCGGGGTCTTCGCTGAAAACGGTCGACTGGTCCATGTCGCCCTGCTTGAGTCGAACGCAGTGGCCATCCTTGAGGTCGATCGCGGGAATCAGAAGCATGGTGGGACGCGGAAGAACGGACGCTGGAGGGAGGAAAAGGAAAGAGACGGAGGACGCCGGCAGGACGGGCGTGCGCGGGCCCGGAGGCGCCGCACGGACGGCAGGTTCAGGACGTCAGGGGTTCCAGTGGAGGAAGTTTCGGTACAGCTGCAACCCGTGGTCCGCACTTTTCTCAGGGTGGAACTGGGTCGCAAAAATGTTATCGCGTGCCACCGCGGCGGTAAAGCGCGCGCCGTAGTCGGCCTCGCCGACGCTGTGCAGCGCGTTGCGGGGGCGCGCATAGAAGCTGTGCACGAAGTAGAAGTACGCGGCGTCGGGCACGCCCGCCCACATCGCGTGCGGTTGGGCCTGGAAGACCTGGTTCCAGCCCATCTGCGGCACCTTGTAGAGGCTGCCGTCGGGCTGGCGCTGGCCCTCGAGCCGGAAGCGCACCACCTCGCCGGGAATCAGGTCCAGCCCGGGCGTGGGGCCCTCATCGCTGTGCGACAGCACCATCTGCATGCCCACGCAGACGCCGAACAGCGGCTTGCTGGCTGCCGCCTCGAGCACCGACTGCTGCAGGCCGGAATCGCGCAGTTCGCGCATGCAGTCGGGCATGGCGCCCTGCCCCGGCAGCACGACCCGCGTGGCCTTGCGCACCACCTCGGGGTCGGAGGTGACGAAGACCTCGACGCCGGCCGCATCGGCCGCGTGGCGAACCGCCTGCGAGACCGACCAGAGGTTGCCCATGCCGTAGTCGACGACGGCGACGCTGTTCATAAAAGAAGGTTTGCTACTGAATTGATAGCTGCTCGCGCAGGCGGGACGGGCACTGCAGCCCGATTTCGTTCACAGATTAAAGCGAGCCCTTGGTCGAGGGAATGACGCCGGCCGAACGCGGATCGAGCTCCAGCGCAGCGCGCACCGCACGTGCGAAGGCCTTGAACACCGTCTCGCATTGGTGGTGCGCGTTCACGCCCTTGAGGTTGTCGATGTGCAGCGTCACGCCCGCATGGTTCACGAAGCCCTGGAAAAACTCGTAGGTCAGCTGCGTGTCGAAGGCGCCGACCATGCCGCTCGTGAAGGGCACATCCATCACGAGGCCGGGCCGGCCAGAGAAGTCGATCACCACGCGCGACAGCGCCTCGTCCAGCGGCACGTAGGCATGGCCGTAGCGGCGGATGCCCTTCTTGTCGCCCACGGCCCTGGCCACCGCCTGGCCGAGGGTGATGCCCACGTCTTCCACCGTGTGGTGGCCGTCGATGTGCAGGTCGCCCTCGCACTCGATCTCCAGGTCGATCAGGCCGTGGCGCGCGATCTGGTCGAGCATGTGGTCGAAGAAGCCGATGCCGGTGGCGAGCTTCGCCCGCCCGGTGCCGTCGAGGTCGACGCGCACGCGGATCTTGGTCTCGGCGGTGTTGCGGGTGACCTCCGCAACGCGGGCCGCGCTCGTCGCCTCGGGGGCCGTGGGGGTGTTCATAGGGAGCCTTCGAGTGCCGCGAACATGCGCGCGTTCTCGTCGGGGGTGCCGACCGTCAGGCGCAGGCAGTTCGCCAGCAGAGGGTGCATTCTAGAAACGTTCTTCACGAGCACCCCGCGCGCCTTCATGCCCGCAAAGGCCTTGTCGGCATCGGGAACGCGCACCAGCACCATGTTGGCGTCGCTGGGCCAGACGCGAACGCCGGGCAGCTCGGCCAGGCGCGCGACGAGGCCCGTTCGCTCGCGGCGGATCGCATCGGCCTGCTCGGCGAACACGCCGGCGTGCTCGAGCGCGAAGAGCGCGCACTCGCAGTTGAGCACGCTGATGTTGTAGGGCGGGCGCACCTTGTCGACCTCGGCCACCAGCGCGGCCGGGCCGATGAGGTAACCCAGGCGCACGCCCGCGAGGCCGAACTTGCTCAGGGTGCGCATCAGCAGCACATGGCCGTGGCGCGCCGGGTCGCGGCGGATGACGTCGAGCCAGCTGCGGCCGGCGAAGGGCTGGTAGGCCTCGTCGATGACAACCAGGCCGCCCTGGGCGCCCTGGGCGTCGACGAGGCGCTGCATCGCGTCGGCGTCCCAGAGGTTGGCCGTCGGGTTGTTGGGATACGCCAAGTACAGGATGGCTGGGCGCTCGCGCTCGATGGCGGCGAGCATGGCCGCCGCGTCGAGCTCGAAGTCCTCGGTCAGCGGCACGCCGACGAACTTCAGGCCCTGCAGCTGGGCGCTCATGGCGTACATGACGAAACCCGGCACCGGCGCCACGATGGCGGCGCCCGGCAGGTCGCAGGCCATCGCCAGCAGCGAGATCAGTTCGTCGGAGCCGTTGCCCAGCATGAGGCCGAAGCCCTCCGGCACCTGTGCATAGGCCGCCAGCGCCCGCTGCAGGTCGGCGCCGCGTTCGCCCGGATAGCGGTTGAGCGCCAGCGCCCCCAGCCGCGCACCCAGCTCGGCCTGCAACTCGGCGGGCAGCGTGTAGGGGTTCTCCATCGCGTCGAGCTTGAGCAGGCCGCGCGCGTCCTGCACCGCGTAGGCGTGCATGGACTGCACGTCGGGGCGCAGGCGGGCCAGGGCGCGGCGGGTCAGGTCGGAGGTCGGAGCGGTCATCGGCGGATTCAGGGGCTGCAGCGGTAGCTGTTCTGCAGCGCCGCGGAAAGAACGAGTTGCACGGGCATGTCGGCCTCGTACTGGTCGGCGTGGCGCGTGAGCTCGCCCTGGTAAAGGGACCGCGCCATCGAGGGCTCGAGCCGGCGGCCGTTGATGCAGAAGGGCGGCTTCTGGCCGCTGCGCTGCACCGTGTCGGCCACCTCGCGCAGCCCCTCGACCACGCCCACGAGGTAGTAGCCGGCGTAGGCGCGGCCGTCCTTCTCGTTGGCCTCGAGGGTGCGCAGCTCGCGGATGCTCATCGCCTGGGCCGAGCCCGCGGCCACGAGGGCGCACAGCAGGAGCGGACGCAGCGCGGACGGCATGGCACTCAGCCTGCGCGCCGCAGCCGCATCTCGGCCGCCTGCGCGTGCGCCTGCAGCCCTTCGCCGTAGGCCAGCTCGGCCGCGATGGGGCCCAGCACCTGGGCGCCCTGCTCGCTCACCTCGATCAGGCTGCTGCGCTTCTGGAAGTCATATACGCCCAGCGGCGACGAGAAGCGTGCGGTCCCGCTGGTGGGCAGCACGTGGTTGGGGCCGGCACAGTAGTCGCCCAGCGATTCGCTGGTGAAGGCGCCGAGGAAGATCGCGCCGGCGTGCCGCAGCAGCGGCTCCCACTGGTGCGGCTCGCGGCTGCTCACCTCCAGGTGCTCTGGCGCGATGCGGTTGCTGATGGCGCAGGCCTCCTGCATGTCGCGCGTGTGGATCAGCGCGCCGCGGCCGTTCAGGCTGGCGGCGATGATCTGCGCGCGGGGCATGGTGGGCAGCAGGCGGTCGATCTCGCGCTGCACCGCGTCGATGTAGGCCGCGTCGGGGCAAAGCAGGATGCTCTGCGCCAGCTCGTCGTGCTCGGCCTGGCTGAACAGGTCCATGGCCACCCAGTCGGGCGGCGTCGTGCCGTCGGCCAGCACGAGGATCTCGCTCGGGCCCGCGATCATGTCGATGCCCACGGTGCCGAACACACGCCGCTTGGCCGCCGCCACATAGGCGTTGCCGGGGCCGGTGATCTTGTCGACGGCCGGCACGGTCGCCGTGCCGTAGGCGAGCGCGGCCACGGCCTGCGCACCGCCGATGGTGAAGGCACGGGTGACGCCGGCGACGTGCGCCGCGGCCAGCACCAGCACATTGCGCTCGCCCTGCGTGGCGGCTTCGCCGCCAGCACCGCCGGTGGCCACGCTGCCCTTGGCGGGCGTGGGCACGACCATGATGATTTCCTGCACGCCGGCCACGTGCGCCGGGATGGCGTTCATCAGCAGGCTCGACGGATACGCCGCCTTGCCGCCGGGCACGTAGATGCCCACCCGGTCCAGCGGCGTGACCTTCTGGCCCAGCAGCGTGCCGTCGGTGTCGCGGTAGCTCCAGCTCTCGCCCGAGGCCTTCTTCTGCGCCTCGTGGTAGCTGCGCACCCGGTCGGCCGCGGCGCGCAGCGCGTCGCGCTGGGCGGCGGGCAGCGAGTCGAAGGCCTGCCTGAAGTCTTCCTGCGTCAACTCCAACTGCGCCATCGACTCGGCGGCCAACCCGTCGAAGCGGCGCGTGTATTCGAGCACGGCCGCATCGCCCCGCTTCTGCACGTCGGCCAGGATGTCCGCCACGCGCTGCTCGATCGCCGCATCGGTGTCGGCCGACCAGTGCAGCCGCGCCTTGAATTCGACATCGAAAGTGGCTGAAACCGTTGACAGGCGGGCGGGAGAAGCTATCACTTTCATAGTATTCATCGCATCGACTCAGAGTCTGCGTCCTTCGCGAGAAGCGCGTTCTGCAAGTAGAACTCATGCAGCTTGGCTCGGAGCAGCGCCTTGTCGGGGAGTTGGGTGTGGTATTCGGCGATCAGCGCGGGCGAGGTGCTGCGGCTCAAGGCGTATTCGACCACCTCGTCATCCTTGCTCGCGCACAGCAACACGCCAATGGGTGGGTGCTCATGGGGTTTCATGGCGTCCCGCTCCAGGGCTTCCAGGTAGAAGTTCAGCTTGCCCAGGTACTCCGGCTCGAAGCGACCCACTTTCAACTCGATCGCGACCAGGCTGTTCAGGCCCCGATGGAAGAACAGCAGATCGAGCGCGAAGTCGCGACCGCCGACCTGAAGGGGGTATTCGCTGCCCACGAAGCAAAAATCTCGCCCCAGTTCGATCAGGAAATCCTTCAGCCGCGCCAGCAGGCCACGGTGCAGGTCGGCTTCGGCGTGGCTTGCCGGCAGGTCGAGGAATTCGACCAGGTAGCTGTCCTTGAACACGCTGGCGACGTCGGGATGGGCTTGTCGCACCACCGGCGACACCTTGGGCGGATGCAGCACCGTGCGCTCGAACAGGGCCGTCTTGAACTGGCGTTCGAGCTGCCGGCTGCTCCATTTTTCCTGCGCCGCCATCCGCAGGTAGAACTCGCGCTCTTCCGGGCGCTTGCTCTGGTTGAGGATGGTGAGGTGATGCGTCCACGGAATTTGTGTCAGCAGTGCTGACACAACTTGCGCATCCGGGTACGCCTCGTAGAACTGCCGCATCCGAAACAGGTTGCGGCGAGTGAAGCCGCGCAGCCCCGGCTGCGACTGCGCCAGGTAGCGCGCCAGCTCATCCACGACACCGTCGCCCCACTCCGCCTGCGCGATCTTGCGGCTGATGCGCTCGCCGACCTGCCAATACAGCTCGATCAGGGTGGTGTTGACCGCCTGGACTGCCCGCTGCCGCGCCGCGTCGATCAGGCGCGCGATGTCGGCAAAGTCGGCGGGCTGCGGCGCGCTCGTCACGGTAGCTGGGTTCAGGGTGCCGGGATCGCGCCCGCGAAGGCGTCGATGATGTGACGGATGGGCTCGCGCTTGAGCTTGAGCGCGGCCTGGTTCACGACCAGGCGGGCGCTGATGTCCATGATGCGCTCGACCTCGACCAGCTGGTTCGCCTTGAGCGTGTTGCCGGTGGAGACGAGGTCGACGATGGCGTCGGCCAGGCCCGTGAGCGGTGCCAGCTCCATGCTGCCGTAGAGTTTGATCAGGTCGACGTGCACGCCCTTGCGGGCGAAGAAATCGCGCGCCAAGCCGACGTACTTGGTGGCGACCTTCAGGCGCGAGCCCTGCCGCACGGCACTGGCGTAGTCGTAGTCGGCGCGCACGGCCACGCTCAGGCGGCACGCCGCGATGCGAAGGTCCAGGGGCTGGTACAGGCCCTGGTTGCCGTGTTCCAGCAGGACGTCGAGGCCGGTGACGCCCACGTCGGCGCCGCCGTACTGCACGTAGGTCGGCACGTCGGAGGCGCGCACCAGCACGACCCGCACGTCGGGCCGGGTGGTGGGCAGGATCAGCTTGCGCGACTTCTCGGGGTCCTCGGTGACCTCGATGCCGGCGGCGGCCAGGAGCGGCAACGTCTCCTCGAAGATGCGGCCCTTGGACAGAGCAAGTGTGATCATCCGGCGGCTCCCGAGACGCGCTCGATGTCGGCACCGATGCCGCGCAGCTTGGCTTCCATGCGGTCGTAGCCCCGGTCGAGGTGGTAGATGCGGTCGACCAGCGTTTCGCCCTCGGCCACCAGGCCGGAGATGACCAGGCTGGCCGAGGCACGCAGGTCGGTCGCCATCACCGTGGCACCGGAAAGCTGCGGCACGCCCTCGATCACGGCCACCTTGCCGTCGGTCTGGATGCGCGCGCCCAGGCGCAGCATCTCGTCGACGTGCATGAAGCGGTTCTCGAAGATCGTTTCGGTGACGGTGGAGGTGCCTTCGGCGATGACGTTGAGCGCCATGAACTGCGCCTGCATGTCGGTCGGAAAGCCGGGGTACTCGGTGGTGCGGAAGCTCTGGGCCTTGAGCCGGCCGCTGGCGCGCACGCGGATGCCGCCTTCCGCCACCTCGATGGAGGCACCGGCTTCGCGCAGCTTCTCGATCACGGCGTCGAGATGGTCGGCGCGGGCATGGCGCAGCAGCACGTCGCCGCCGGCCGCGGCCACGGCGCACAGGAAGGTGCCGGCCTCGATGCGGTCGGCCACCACGGTGTGCGTGCCGCCGTGCAGGCGCTCGACGCCTCGGATGCGGATGCGGCTGGTGCCGTGGCCCTCGATCTGCGCGCCCATGGCAATGAGCATCTCGGCCAGGTCGGGGATCTCGGGCTCCTGGGCGGCGTTTTCGAGCACCGTCTCGCCCTCGGCCAGCGCGGCGGCCATCAGGAAGTTCTCGGTGCCGGTGACGGTGACCATGTCGGTGGTGATGCGCGCGCCGCGCAGTCGCGTGAGGCCGGGCTGCAGCTTCGCGACCATGTAGCCGTGCTCGACGCTGATGTCGGCGCCCATGGCCGTCAGGCCCTTGATGTGCTGGTCGACCGGTCGCGAACCGATGGCACAGCCACCGGGCAGCGACACCTTGGCGTGGCCGAAGCGCGCCAGCAGCGGACCCAGCGCGAGCACCGAGGCGCGCATGGTCTTGACCAGCTCGTAGGGCGCTTCGGGCTTCGTCAGGTCGCCGGCGTTGAGGCTCACCGTGCCCTCTTCGGCCTTGTTCGCATCGCGCTCGGCCGTCACGCCCATGTTGCGCACCAGTTGCAGCATGGTTGCCACGTCCTGCAGGCGCGGCACGTTGTGCAGCGTGACCGGCTCGGCCGTGAGCAGGGCCGCGCACAGCTCGGGCAGCGCGGCGTTCTTGGCGCCGGAGATCGGCACCTCGCCACGGAGCGTGCGCCCGCCGCGAATCAGGAGTTTGTCCATCGGGAGTCCAGCGAGATCAGGGAGCCGGCGCCGCGCGCCGACGGAAAAGGTCAGTGCCCCTGCGCGGCCCACTCGGCCGGCGTGAAGGTCTTCATCGACAGCGCATGCACTTCGTCGGTATGCATTTTCGCACCCAGGGTCGCGTAGACCCGCTGGTGCCGCTGGATGGCGCGCTTGCCCTCGAACTCGGGCGAGACGATGGTGGCGTACCAGTGCCGCCCGTCGCCTTCGAGCTGGATGTGCTCGCAGGCCAGGCCCGACTGGATAAGGGATTGGAGTTCTTCGGCCGTCATGATCTGAGTTTGTAGCCAATGCGCAGCAGGTGGATGGCCACGGCGCTCACCACCAGCCAGGCGCTGCCCACGATGCCCAGGCTCAGCCAGGGCGACACGTCGGACACGCCGAAGAAGCCGTAGCGGAAGCCGTCGATCATGTAGAAGAACGGATTGACGTGGCTCACGCCCTGCCAGAAGGCCGGCAACGAATAGATCGAATAGAACACGCCCGACAGGAAGGTCATGGGCATGATCAGGAAGTTCTGGAACACGGCCATCTGGTCGAACTTCTCGGCCCAGAGCCCCGCGATGAGGCCCAGCGTGCCGAGCAGTGCCGCGCCCAACAGCGCGAAGACCACGATCCACAGCGGCTGCGCAAAGGGCGGCACCGCGAAGGCGAGCGTGACCAGCAGCACGCCCAGCCCCACCACCAGCCCGCGGATCACCGAGGAGCCCACGTAGGCCAGGAACCAGCCCCAGTGCGACAGCGGCGTGAGCAGCACGAAGACCAGGTTGCCCATGATCTTGCTCTGGATGATCGACGACGAACTGTTGGCGAAGGCGTTCTGCAGCACGCTCATCATCACCAGCCCGGGAATGAGGAAGGCGGTGTAGCTCACGGTGCCGTAGACCTTCACGTGGTCTTCCAGCACATGGCCGAAGACCATCAGGTACAGCACCGCCGTGAGCACGGGCGCGCCCACGGTCTGCAGGCCGACCTTCCAGAAGCGCAGCACCTCCTTGTACAGGAGCGCGCGCCAGCCGAGTGCGGTGACCATCATGGCCGGGCCTCCCGGCTCATCGCGCCACCTCCAGCGGCGTCTGCTCGCCGGCCATCAGGTCGATGAAGACGTCTTCGAGGTCGGCCTTGCGCATCTCCACGTCCTCCACCGCCACACCGGCCTCGCGCAGCGCAGCCAGCACCTGCTCCACCTCGCGCGCATCGTGCGCCGGCAACTGGACGATGCGGCCGGTGATGCGCGCGTGCTGGGCCAGCGCCCAGGGCAGGTTGGCATCGGTCTTGAAGCGCAGCACGTTGCTGGCCGAGGACTTGAGCAGGGCGCTGGTGCTGTCGAGTGCGATCACCCGCCCTTTCTTGAGCATGGCGATGCGGTTGCACAGGGCCTCGGCCTCTTCCAGGTAATGGGTGGTGAGCAGGACCGTGCTGCCCTGCTTGTTCAGTCGGGCGACGAACTGCCACAGGGTCTGGCGCAGTTCGACGTCGACGCCGGCCGTGGGCTCGTCCAGCACGATCACCGGCGGCTTGTGCACCAGGGCCTGCGCCACCAGCACCCGGCGCTTCATGCCGCCCGAGAGCTGGCGCATGTTGGCCGTCGCCTTGTCGGCCAGGCCCAGGCTGCTCAGCAACTCGTCGATCCAGTCGTCGTTCTTCGCGATGCCGAAGTAGCCCGACTGGATGCGCAGCGTCTCGCGCACGTTGAAGAAGGGGTCGAAGACCAGCTCCTGCGGCACGATGCCGAGCTGGCGGCGCGCCTCGGCGTAGTGCGTCTGCACGTCGAAGCCCCGCACGCTCACGCTGCCGGCGGTGGGGCGCGACAGGCCGGCCAGGATGCTGATCAGGGAGGTCTTGCCCGCGCCGTTGGGCCCCAGCAGGCCGAAGAACTCGCCCTCCTGGATCTCGAAGCTGACGTCGTCCAGCGCACGCAGCCCCGACTGTCCATGGGCCCGTTGCTGGCGTGAGGCGGGGTAGGTCTTGCAGACCGACTGGAAGGAGATCGCGGGCATGGGGGCCGGATTTTAGGCGGCCCGCCTGCGCCACGCTGGTGCGCGGCTTTGCAAGCGCTCAGGGCGCTGCAGGCAGCAACCCGGCAATGCCGTAGAGCATGGCCAGTTCGCGCAGGCGCTGCGGCAACCCCTTCACCGCGAAGCCGCGCCCGAGGGCGCTGGCCTCGCGCCGGCACTCGAGTAACACCGCCAGGGCCGAGGAATCGAACTGCGCCAGCGCGCTGGCGTCGATCACGGCCGCCGAGCCCTTCTGGCCGGCGAGCCCCTGCTGCAGCATGCGCATGCAGTCGGGGGCTTCGTCATGCGTGAGCCGCGTGGGCAGCACCAGCATGTAGGCGTCGGATGCAGCCATGGGCCTGGCGGTCCCCGCTCAGCCCTTGGCGTTGGCCTTGTTGCGCGCCGCAAGGGCCGCGATCAGGCCGTCGATGCCCTTGCTGTTGATTTCCTGGGCGAACTGGGTGCGATAGGTGTCGACCAGCCAGACGCCCATCACATTGAGGTTGTAGACCTTCCAGCCATAGCCCTGCCCGGGCGTCTTCTCGAGGCGGTAGTCCAGCTGCACGGGCTCGCCACGGCCGCGGATCTCGGAACGCACGAGCACTTCCTGGTCGGCCGCCGAGCCGCGGAAGGGCTTGATCGTCACCGTCTGGTCGCTCACCTGGTCGAGCGCACCGGCGTAGGTGCGGACCAGCAGCGCCTTGAACTCGTCCTGCAGGCGCTTCTGCTGCTCGGGCGTGGCCTGGCGCCAGGCCGGGCCGACCGCCGAGGCGGTCATGCGCTGGAAGTTCACGTTGGGCATGATCTTGGTGTCGACCAGGCCCATGATCTTGTTGACGTCACCGGCTTTGATCGAGCTGTCGGCCTTGATGGTGTCGAGCACCTCGGTCGACAGGCGCTTGACCAGCACGTCGGGCGCTTCGTCGGCAGCGAAGGCCGGCTTCATGGTGCCGGCTGCAGCACCGAGCACGAGGGCGCCAGCCAATGCCCAGCGGCCGAGCGTGCGACGTTGCAGGAGGGTGTTCATGGGGTCAATCCTTCTTTGAAACGGTCCCGCGACCGGAACGCGTTGGAGAACGGGGCCGCCGGCGGGTTCCCCCGCGACGCTGCAGGGTGCAACCATCTGCAAACGGGCCCGCGAAAAATTACTTGCTTTCGTCCGGCTCGTAGCCGTCGTGGATGTCGCTGCGGCGCTTCTGCAGGAAGGCGTCGCGCGTGAAGCTGTACGGATCGAGCGCGGCGTCCTGGATCAGCGTGCTGGCCCTCAACAGGTTGGCGCGTGTATCGACGACACGCACGACAGCGAGCGAATTGCGCGCCGGGATGTCGTTGACGTGCGCCAGCGCGTCGCCCTTGAAATCGACCGGCAGCGCCGCCGCATCGCGCACGGTGGACGGGCCCAGGATGGGCAGCACGAGGTACGGGCCCGAGGGGACGCCCCAGCGGCCCAGGGTCTGTCCGAAATCCTCGGAATGGCGCTCGATGCCTGCTTCGGACGCGATGTCGAGCAGCCCACCCAGGCCGAAGATGGTGTTGACGTTCAGGCGCATGAAGGTCTCGGCGCTGTTCTGCAGCTTCAACTGCATCACGTTGTTCGCCAGGTTCCAGACGTCGCCCAGGTTGCCGAAGAAATTGCTCACGCCCTGCCGCACGAGCGAGGGCACCGCGTCGCGGTAGGCAGTCGCCACCGGGCGCAGCACGGCACGGTCCACGCCGTCGTTGAATCGGTACACGCCTCGGTTGAAAGGCTCGAAGGGGTCGTTGCCGGCCGGGGCGGCATCCTGTGCGGCGGCCATGCCGCCCGCAAAGGCGAAAGTGGCCACAACGCCCGCCCAACGGACGGTGCGAGCTATCTTTTTCATAGCATCCATGGCATCTGATCGTCGATTCATTTCTTGTTTGCCGTCCCTTGTTGCGGCGTCCCACTGTCGGCCGCCTTGCTGTAGAGGAACTGACTGATCAGGTTCTCCAGCACCACGGCCGACTGCGTGGCGGTGATGGTGTCACCGGGTTGCAGATTCTTCTCCTCGGCGCCCGCTTCGATGCCAATGTATTGCTCTCCCAGCAAACCACTGGTCAGGATCTTGAGCGAACTGTCCTTGGGGAAAATGTAACGGCTTTGCAAAGCAATCGTCACATCGGCCTGGAAAGTCTTGTCGTTGAACGTGATGGACTGGACGCGGCCGACCACCACGCCCGCGCTTTTCACGGCCGTCTGGGGCTTCAATCCGCCGATGTTGTCGAAGCGCGCCGTGACATCGTAGGTGCGCTGGAAGTTCAGGCTCAGCAGGTTGGCCGATTGCAGAGCCAGGAACAGCAGCGCCGCAGCGCCGATGAGCACGAACAGGCCGACCCAAGTGTCGTTGCTGGAACGTTGCATGTTTTTTTCTCCTAGATGCTGAACATCATGGCGGTCAGCAGGAAATCGAGCCCGAGCACGGCCAGCGAGGCGACCACCACGGTGCGCGTGGTCGCGCGCGACACGCCCTCCGGCGTGGGAAGGGCCTCGTAGCCCTGCAGCAGCGCGACGAAGGTCACGGTGAAGCCGAAGACGATGCTCTTGATGACGCCGTTGCCGACATCGCGCCACACGTCCACGCCGCCCTGCATCTGGCTCCAGAAGGCGCCGGCATCGATGCCGAGCATGAGCACCCCCACCACGTACCCGCCGATCACGCCGACGGCGCTGAACACCGCTGCCAGCAACGGCAGCGTGATGACGCCGGCCCAGAAGCGCGGCGCCAGCACGCGCCGCACGGGATCGACCGCCATCATCTCCATGGCACTGAGCTGTTCGCCGGCTTTCATGAGGCCGATCTCGGCCGTGAGCGAGGTGCCGGCGCGGCCCGCGAACAGCAGCGCCGCCACCACCGGCCCGAGTTCGCGCACCAGCGACAGCGCCACCAGCAGGCCCAGTGCTTCCGAGGAGCCATAGCGCTGCAGCGTGTAGTAGCCCTGCAGGCCGAGCACGAAGCCGACGAAGAGGCCCGAGACGGCGATGATCGCCAGCGAGTAATTGCCCAGGAAGTGGATCTGGTCGCGCACCAGCCCGAAGCGGCGCAGGCTGCTGCCGGCCTGCGCCAGCAGCCGCACGAACAGGCGCGCACCCAGGCCGAGGTCGGCGAGCTTGCGGCGCACGGCAAAGCCGACGTCGGCGGGGCGGTACCAGCTCATGGCAGCCACCGCATGGCAAAGGGCTTGCACGCCGCCGCGCCTTGGGGGGCTCGGGCCGATGCGCAGCCAGCCGACAAGGCGCTCATGGGCGGCCTCCACCCGTGGCGGCGAAGTCGGCTTCCACGCTGCTGCCGGGGTAGTGAAAACGCACGGGTCCGTCGGCCAGCGCGTTGACGAACTGGTGCACCAGCGGATCGGTGCTACGCCGCACATCCTCGGGCGTGCCCTGCGCGGCCACGCCGCCGTTGGCCAGCACGACCACATGGTCGGCGATCCGGAAGGTTTCCTCGAGATCGTGGGAAACGACGAGGCTGGTCAGCCCCAGCGTGTCGTTCAACTGCCGGATGAGCCGCGCCGCAGTGCCGAGGGAGATCGGGTCGAGCCCGGCAAAGGGCTCGTCGTACATGACCAGTTCGGGGTCGAGCGCGATGGCCCGCGCCAGTGCCACGCGGCGTGCCATGCCACCGGAGATTTCGCTGGGCATGAGGTCGCGCGCGTTGCGCAGGCCCACGGCTTCGAGCTTCATCAGCACGATGTCGCGCAGCAGAGGCTCGGACAGACGCGTGTGCTCGCGCAACGGGAAGACCACGTTGTCGAACACGCTCATGTCCGTGAACAGCGCACCGAACTGGAACAGCATGCCCATGCGGCGCCGCGCCGCATACAGCGCGTCGCTCGAGAGCCGTCCCACGTCCTGCCCGTCGAACAGCACTTCGCCGCGCTGCGCGCGCGCCTGGCCGCCGATGAGGCGAAGCACCGTCGTCTTGCCGCCGCCCGACGCCCCCATGAGCGCCGTCACCTTGCCGCGCGGCACGCTGAACGACACGCCATCCAGGATGGCGCGTTCGCCGTAGCCGAAGCGGACGTCGCGGAATTCGATCAGGGGCGTGGACAAGGGCGGTGATCCATCCAATGAAAAAGCCGGGGCACCCCTTCAGGCGGTCCCGGCTTGGCGGTGCGGGCATGATAAAGGATGCCTGCCGAGGCAGGCATCACCCCGGCCCCGCACCGGAGAAGGCCACTCGATCCCGTGAGGAATCCGTCACCGAACGCGCTGCGGCCATGCCCTCAACCCCCGCGGCCGGCCAGGCCGCACGGTCCTGAACACCCGCAGCGCGGTGGCACCCGTCAGCGGGGCAGGTCGCTGAAGCCCATCAGGAACTCGTCTACCGAGCGCGCCGCCTGCCGGCCCTCGCGGATCGCCCAGACGACCAGGGACTGTCCGCGGCGCATGTCGCCGGCCGCGAACACCTTGGGCACGTTGGTGGCATAGCCGCCGACGAAGTCCATGCTGGCCTTGGCGTTGCCGCGGGCGTCCTTCTCGATGCCGAAGGCGTCGAGCACCGACGCGACGGGGCTCACGAAGCCCATGGCCAGCAGCACGAGGTCGGCCTTGAGCACCTGCTCGCTGCCGGGCACCTCGACCATCTTGCCGTCCTTCCACTCGACGCGCACGGTCTTCAGGCCCGTGACCTTGCCCTTCTCGCCGACGAATTCCTTGGTCGAGATGGCGAACTCGCGTTCGCAGCCCTCCTCGTGGCTGGAGCTGGTGCGCAGCTTGTAGGGCCAGTACGGCCAAGTCAGCGGCCGGTTCTCCTCTTCGGGCGGCTGGGGCATCAGCTCGAACTGGGTCACGTTCACGGCACCATGGCGGTTGCTCGTGCCCACGCAGTCGGAGCCGGTGTCGCCGCCGCCGATCACGATGACGTGCTTGCCGTCGGCACGCAGCTGGCCCTTGACCTTGTCGCCCGCGTTCACGCGGTTCTGCTGCGGCAGGAACTCCATCGCGAAATGGATGCCGTCGAGATCGCGGCCAGGCACGGGCAGGTCGCGCGACTGCTCGGCGCCGCCGGTCAGCAGCACGGCGTCGAAGTCCTTCTGCAACTGCTCGGGCGTGACCGTCTCCTTGGCCAGGTTGGTGACCTTGGAGCCCTTGCCCAGCGTGTCCTTCGCGGCACCGACCACCACGCCGGTGCGGAAGACCACGCCTTCGGCCGTCATCTGTTCCACCCGGCGGTCGATGTGCGACTTCTCCATCTTGAAGTCGGGGATGCCGTAGCGCAGCAGGCCGCCGACGCGGTCGTTCTTCTCGAACAGCGTGACGTCGTGCCCGGCACGCGCCAGTTGCTGCGCCGCCGCCATGCCGGCCGGGCCGGAGCCGACCACCGCGACCTTCTTGCCGGTCTTGTGCTTCGCGGGCCGCGGCTTGACCCACCCTTCGTTCCAGGCGCGGTCGATGATGGCGTGCTCGATCGACTTGATGCCCACCGGGTCGTCGTTCACGTTCAGCACGCAGGCCGCCTCGCAGGGCGCGGGGCAGATGCGGCCGGTGAACTCTGGGAAGTTGTTGGTGCTGTGCAGCACCTCGATCGCGTTGGCCCAGTCGTTGCGGTAGACCAGGTCGTTGAAGTCCGGAATGATGTTGTTGACCGGACAGCCGCTGTTGCAGAACGGCGTGCCGCAGTCCATGCAGCGCGCACCCTGCACCTTGGCCTGCTTCTCGTCGAGGCCGACAACGAATTCCTTGTAGTGCTTCAAGCGCTCGTCGACTGGCTTGTAGCCCTCCTCGAGACGCTCGTACTCCATGAAGCCGGTGATCTTTCCCATCGTGTGATCCTGTTCTTGGTCGGTCGTGCTGCGTTCAGACGGCGGCGGTGGACTTCACGGCATGCGGCTCCAGGCCGGCGTGCGCGTTGTTGCCGCTGCTGGTGAGTTCGACCTTGCGGTCGTGGATCTCGGCCAACGCACGCTTGTATTCGTTCGGGAACACCTTCACGAACTTCGTGCGCGCCACGGCCCAGTTGTCCAGCAGGTCGCGGGCGCGCTTGCTGCCGGTCCAGCGGTGGTGCTCTTCCAGCAGCTTCCTGAGCTGCGCCTCGTCGGTCTCGCCGCCGTGCCACACCTTGCGATGGATGCTGGCGGTCTGCTCGGCGCTGGTGAGCACCTTGTCCAGCGACACCATCGCGAGGTTGCAGCGGGTGGCGAACTGGCCGTCCTCGTCGTAGACGAAGGCCACGCCGCCGCTCATGCCAGCGGCGAAATTGCGGCCCGTCTTGCCCAGCACGACGACGGTGCCGCCGGTCATGTACTCGCAACCGTGGTCACCGGTGCCCTCGACCACCGCGGTGGCGCCCGACAGGCGCACCGCGAAGCGTTCGCCCGCCACGCCGGCCAGGAAGGCCTCGCCGGTGGTGGCGCCGTACAGCGCGGTGTTGCCGACGATGATGTTGCGCACGGCTTCGCCGCGGAAGTCCAGGCTCGGGCGCACCACCACGCGGCCGCCCGACAGGCCCTTGCCGGTGTAGTCGTTGGCTTCGCCGATCAGATACAGGGTGATGCCGCGCGCCAGGAAGGCGCCGAAGGACTGGCCGCCCGTGCCCTCGAGCTGGATGCGGATGGAGTCGTCCGGCAGGCCCTCGGGGTGCACCTTGGTCAGCGCGCCGGAGAGCATCGCGCCCACCGTGCGGTTGACGTTGCGCACCGTCTCGATGAACTGCACCTTCTCGCCCTTCTCGATGGCAGGACGCGACTTCTCGATGAGCTTGTTGTCCAGTGCCTTCGAGAGCCCATGGTCCTGGCTTTCGACATGAAAGCGCGGCACGTCGGCCGGCACCTGGGGCTGGGCGAACAGGCGCGTGAAGTCGAGGCCACGCGCCTTCCAGTGCTCGATGCCCTTGCGCGTGTCGAGCAGGTCGGCGCGACCGATCAGGTCGTCGAACTTGCGCACGCCCAACTGGGCCATGAGTTGGCGCACCTCTTCGGCGATGAAGAAGAAGTAGTTGACCACGTGCTCCGGCTTGCCGGCGAACTTCTTGCGCAGCTTGGGGTCCTGCGTGGCCACGCCCACCGGGCAGGTGTTGAGGTGGCACTTGCGCATCATGATGCAACCCTCGACCACCAGCGGCGCGGTGGCGAAGCCGAACTCGTCGGCGCCCAGCAACGCGCCGATGACGACGTCGCGGCCGGTCTTCATCTGGCCATCAGCCTGCACGCGGATGCGGCTGCGCAGGCGGTTGAGCACCAGCGTCTGCTGCGTTTCGGCCAGGCCGATCTCCCACGGGCTGCCGGCGTGCTTGATGGACGACCAGGGCGAGGCGCCCGTGCCGCCGTCATGGCCGGCGATCACCACGTGGTCGGCCTTGCACTTGGCGACGCCGGCGGCGATGGTGCCCACGCCCACTTCGCTCACCAGCTTGACGCTGATCGAGGCCTGCGTGGCGACGTTCTTCAGGTCGTGGATCAGTTGGGCCAGGTCCTCGATCGAATAGATGTCGTGGTGCGGTGGCGGGCTGATCAGGCCCACGCCGGGCACCGAGTAGCGCTGCTTGCCGATGTAGTCGGTGACCTTGCCACCGGGCAACTGGCCACCCTCGCCGGGCTTGGCGCCCTGGGCCATCTTGATCTGCACCTGGTCGGCCGAGGCAAGGTATTCGGCCGTGACGCCGAAGCGGCCCGAGGCCACCTGCTTGATCTTCGAGCGCAGCGAGTCGCCTTCCTGGAGGGGCAGGTCGACCTCGACGTTCTCGGCGCCGATCTCGCTCTTGAGCGTGGCACCCTGCCTGATCGGGATGCCCTTGAGCTCGTTGCGGTAGCGGGCCGGGTCTTCGCCGCCCTCGCCGGTGTTGCTCTTGCCGCCGATGCGGTTCATGGCGATGGCCAGCGTCGAGTGCGCCTCGGTGCTGATGGAACCCAGCGACATCGCCCCGGTGGCGAAGCGCTTGACGATCTCGGACGCCGGCTCGACCTCGTCGACCGGGATGGCCTTGCTCGGGTCGAACCTGAACTCGAACAGGCCGCGCAGCGTGAGGTGGCGGCGGCTCTGGTCGTTGATGATCTGCGCGTATTCCTTGTAGGTGCTGAAGTTGTTGGCACGCGTGGAATGCTGCAGCTTGGCGATGGCGTCGGGCGTCCACATGTGGTCTTCGCCGCGGGTGCGCCAAGCGTACTCGCCGCCGGTGTCGAGCATGGAGGCCAGCACCGGATCGTCGCCGAAGGCCGCCTTGTGCATGCGGATGGCTTCCTGCGCGATCTCGAACACGCCGATGCCCTCGACGCGGCTGGCCGTGCCGGTGAAGTACTTGGCCACCGTCTCGCTGTTCAGGCCGATGGCCTCGAAGAGCTGCGCGCCGCAGTAGCTCATGTACGTCGACACGCCCATCTTGGACATGATCTTCGACAGGCCCTTGCCGATCGCCTTGACGTAGTTGTAGATCGCCTTCTCGGCCGAGAGATCGCCGGGCAGGTCGGCATGCATGGCCGCCAGCGTTTCCATGGCCAGGTACGGGTGCACGGCCTCGGCGCCGTAGCCGGCCAGCACGCCGAAGTGATGCACCTCGCGCGCCGAGCCGGTTTCCACGACCAGGCCGGCGGTGGTGCGCAGGCCCTCGCGCACCAGATGCTGGTGCACGGCCGACAGCGCCAGCAGCGCCGGGATGGCGAGCTGCGTGGCGCTGACCGCGCGGTCGCTCACGATGAGGATGTTGTGGCCGCCCTTGATGGCGTCCACGGCCTCGGCGCACAGCGACGCCAGCTTGGCTTCGACACCCTCCTCGCCCCACGACAGCGGATAGGTGATGTCGAGCGTGTGGCTCTTGAACTTGCCCTGCGTGAAGGTGCCGATGTCGCGCAGCTTCGCCATGTCGTTGAAGTCGAGGATCGGCTGGCTCACCTCGAGGCGCATGGGCGGGTTGACCTGGTTGATGTCCAGCAGGTTCGGCTTGGGGCCGACGAAGGACACCAGCGACATGACGATGGCCTCGCGGATCGGGTCGATCGGCGGGTTGGTCACCTGGGCGAACAGCTGCTTGAAGTAGTTGTACAGCGGCTTGTTCTTGTTCGAGAGCACGGCCAGCGGGCTGTCGTTGCCCATGGAGCCGATGCCCTCCTCGCCCGCCTGCGCCATCGGGCTCATCAGGAACTTGATGTCTTCCTGCGTGTAGCCGAAGGCCTGCTGGCGATCCAGCAGCGACACGGCGCTGGCCGGTGCCTCGCCGGCACCCTCGACGTCATCGAGCTTGATGCGCAGGTTCTCGATCCACTGCTTGTAGGGCTTGCTGTTGGCCAGCGTCGCCTTGACCTCCTCGTCGTCGATCATCCGGCCCTGTTCCAGGTCGATCAGGAACATCTTGCCGGGCTGCAGGCGCCACTTGCGCACGATCTTCGCTTCCGGGATGGGCAGCACGCCGGCTTCCGAGCCCATGATGACGAAGTCGTCGTCGGTCACGCAGTAGCGCGAGGGACGCAGGCCGTTGCGGTCCAGCGTGGCGCCGATCTGGCGGCCGTCGGTGAACACGATCGAGGCCGGGCCGTCCCAGGGCTCGAGCATGGCGGCGTGGTATTCGTAGAAGGCCCGGCGGCGCGGGTCCATCGTCGCGTGCTGTTCCCAGGGTTCGGGAATCATCATCATCACGGCCTGGCTGATCGGGTAGCCGGCCATGGTGAGCAGTTCCAGGCAGTTGTCGAAGGTCGCGGTGTCGGACTGGCCGGCGAAGCTGATCGGGTACAGCTTGGCGAGGTCGGGGCCGAGCACGGGCGAGCTCATCACGCCCTCGCGCGCCTTCATCCAGTTGTAGTTGCCCTTGACGGTGTTGATCTCACCGTTGTGGGCGACGTAGCGGTACGGGTGGGCCAGCGGCCACTCGGGGAAGGTGTTGGTCGAGAAGCGCTGGTGCACCAGCCCCAGGGCGGAGACGCAGCGCTTGTCCTGCAGGTCCAGGTAATACGTGCCCACCTGGTCCGCCAGCAGCAGGCCCTTGTAGACCACGGTGCGGCTGGACATGCTGGGGACGTAGTACTCCTTGCTGTGCTTGAGCTTCAGGCGCTGGATGTTGGCGCTGGCCGTCTTGCGGATCACGTACAGCTTGCGCTCCAGCGCGTCCTGCACGATCACGTCGGGGCCGCGGCCGATGAACACCTGGCGCAGGATGGGTTCCTTCTCGCGCACGGTGGGCGACATCGGCATCTCGCGGTTGACCGGCACGTCGCGCCAGCCGATGAGGACCTGGCCCTCGGCCTTGATGGCGCGCTCCATCTCCTGCTCGCAGGCCAGTCGCGAGGCGTGCTCCTTGGGCAGGAAAATCATGCCCACGCCGTACTCGCCGGGCGGGGGCAGCGCGATGCCCTGCTTGGCCATTTCCTCGCGGTAGAGGTGATCGGGCACCTGGATCAGGATGCCGGCCCCGTCGCCCATGAGCTTGTCGGCGCCGACCGCCCCGCGGTGGTCGAGGTTCTCGAGGATCTTCAGCGCCTGGGTGACGATGGCGTGGCTCTTCTCGCCCTTGATGTGGGCCACGAAGCCGACGCCGCAGGCGTCGTGTTCGTCGGCGGCGGAATACAGGCCGTGTTGTTGGAGGTGCTCGATCTCGGCAGCCGTCGTCATGGGTGCGCTCCTAGGGTTTTCGCGGGGGAAGCAGAGGATAGTCTGTTGCACAAACAATGCCAAACGCTTTAATCGGGGTCAGATTCCCGATCAACAAACGCCCAAATGCGGCGTCAAGAATTGGGGACACATCAGTTTCGATAGCAATATCCCTTGATACAGCAATACCCGAGGGCCTTTTGTCTAACTGGCAGTCGACACGACAGGCCGGCGTCCCGCCTTGGAGGGGCTAAGGCGCCGTGGCGTATCGATTTGCATCTTGGCGACAAACGCCGGGTCGCCGGCGACCCAGCCCTTGAACACGGCGTCGGTCAGCAGGGCCTCGTCGGCGGCGCTGACCCCGGCGCGCACCAAGTCGGCATAGGCCGCCTCGCGGTCGAAGGGGGTGTTGCCCAGCGCCCAGTAGAGGGCATGTGGCGTGACGATGCGGTCGTGCCGCCGGCCCACGTAATGTGCGTGGCTCGACCAGGGGTGCTGCAGGGGCTCGGCCACCAGGCCGGAGCGCACCGGGTTGAGGTCGATGTAGGCCATGCAGGGCAGCAGGTAGCGCTCGGCCTGGACCAGGGTGGACCGGTAGCGCCCTTCCCAGAGCGTGCCGCTGCGGCCATGTCGGTCGTTGAAATGCCGCACGTAGGAGCGGCCAACCGCCTGCATCCACTGTGGCAGCGCATCGGCCGTCGCCGGTGTGGCCAGCAGGTGGAAGTGGTTGTCCATCAGCACATAGGCGTGCAGTGCCACGCCGAAGCGCACCGCACCCTCGCCGACCAGCGCCAGGAAGCGCTCGCGGTCGGCCGCGTCGATGAAGATCGGCTGGCGGTTGTTGCCGCGCTGCACCAGGTGGTGCGGCTGCTGCGCGATGGACAGGCGAGCGAGTCGGGCCATGCGCAGCCGTTTCAGGCCAGCTTGAAGCGCGTGGCCTCCAGGCTTTCGAGCCCGAACTCCGCCAGCAATGCGCGCAGCCGCTGGGCCGAGCTCGCCTTGCGCTGGCCGGTGTGCCGCGCCAGGATGAGCTCGTTCTTCATGCTGTGCTCCCAGCCCACCAGCTCCGTGACGGTGACCTGGTAGCCGCTGGCCTCCAGGTACAGGCAGCGCAGCACGTTGGTCAACTGACTGCCGATCTCGCGCGTGTGCAGCGGATGGCGCCACAGCTCGGCCAACGGCGTGCGCGACAGGGCCAGCGCCTTGGTCTGGCGCAGGCAGGCCGCCACCTCGGCCTGGCAGCAGGGCACCAGCACCATGGCGCGTGCCTGCTTGGCCAGGCCGAAGGCGATGGCGTCGTCGGTGGCCGTGTCGCAGGCATGCAGGGCCGTGACGACGTCGATGCGGGCCGGCAGCTCGCTCGACTGCGCGGATTCGGCCACGGAGAGCGGCAGGAAGCGCATGCGCTCGAAGCCCAGCCGTGCCGCCAGCGCGCGCGAGCGCTCGACCAGTTCGGCACGCGTCTCGATGCCGTAGATGACGCCGTCGCCGCGCGACTTGAAGAACAGGTCGTAGAGGATGAAGCCGAGGTAGGACTTGCCGGCCCCATGGTCGGCCAGCGTGGCGTGGGCACCTTCGTCGGGCAGCTCGAGCAGCAGCGTCTCGATGAACTGGTACAGGTGGTGGACCTGCTTGAGCTTGCGCCGCGAGTCCTGGTTGAGCTTGCCCTCACGGGTGAGGATGTGCAGCTCCTTGAGCAGTTCGACGGACTGGCCGGGGCGCAACTCCTGCGCCAGTGCAGCGTCGGCCGTGGTGGATTTGGAGGCTCGGCTCATGGGGATCCATTCTTGGCAGGATGCGGGCCCACGTCGAGGGCGCGCCAGCCGTCGGCACCCAGCGCCTCCAGCCTGTCGATGTTGCGTTCGAAGATGTCGGCCGCTTCGGGAAAAGCCTCGACCGCTCGGGCCACGCTGTCCTCGCGCAGCAGGTGCAGCGTGGGGTATGGCGAGCGGTTGGTGGCGTTGCCGATGTCGTCGACCTCGGTGCCTGAGAACTGGAACTGCGGGTGGAAGCTCGCAAGCTGCAGCACCCCTTCGTGCCCGGCGCGGCGCAGGCGCTTCTCGGCCCGGCTGACCCAGTCGTTGAAGTCGAGGAAATCGTGCAGCGCGCCGGGAACGACCAGCAGCGTGGTGTCCCGCTCGGCCGGGTCGGTGTCGACCAGCGCCTGGGCTTCGGCCAGCAGGCGCGCCATCAGCGCGTCGAGGTCGTCGCCGTCGAACACCGCATGGTGGACCTGACCCTTGACGTGCACCGCCTTGGCGAACGGGCACAGGTTCAAGCCGATGACGGCGCGCTCCAGCCAGCGACGCGTGTCGGCCACCGCCAGGTCGGGATCGATGGCGGCTGCGTTCATCCCGGCTCCCTCCTCGCCGAGGCGAGCGCCGTGCCCACGGCGATGCCGGCGAGCGAGCAGGCCAGCGTACAGGCCCAGGTCCATTGCCACCCACCGGCGCGGTGCGCCACCCAGGCCACCACCGGCGGCGCGACGAACTGGCCCAGCGAAGAAGCCTGCTGCATCAGGCCCACCGTGGTCGACACCGTCGATGACGTGGGCGCCACGCGCACCGCCAGCATGAAGAGCGTGGCCGGCACCATGCCGCCGCACAGCGAGAAGAGACAAATGGCGACATAGCGCGGCAGCAGCGGCAGCGCACCTGCGGGCGCCCCGTTCCAGCCGGCGAAGGCCGCCACGGCCGCGACGCCCATCGCCGCGAAGCCGAGCCGAAGCAAATGGACCGGGGCCCAGCCGCGCTGCAGCAGGCGCCCACCAACCACGTTGCCCACCATGTTGAGGGCCGCCGCCAGCGCGGTGAGCCCGGCGGTCGCACTGGCGCCAAGGCCCGCCGCCACGCAGATGGTGGGCAGGAAGCCGATCACGGCAATCCACTGCGCGGCGTACAGCCCGAAGGCCGCCGCTGCGCCCCAGCCGCGCGGCGTGCGCACGGTGAGCGCCAGGCGTTGCGACCACGGTTGCGCACTGCCGGCGCCCGCCAGCGCCTGGCGCGGGTCGGGCGCAACCGCGCGCCACAGTCCGAACGCGGCCGCGGCGGACGCCGCCGCCAGGGCCTGCCACCACAGTGCCCAGCCGCCGCGCGCGATGACCGTCGGCCCCAGCAGCAGCGCCAGCGCCACGCCGACCGGCATGTAGGCGCCCCACAGCCCCATCGCCGCCTTGTCGGCGCCGGCGGGCGCGAGGCGGCGGATCAGCCCCGGCCCGGGCATCACGGCCAGCAGGAAGCCCAGGCCTTCGACCGCGCGCCATGCCAGCAGCCACGCCACAGGCGCGGCGAGGTGGTCCGCCAGGCTGCCGGCGGCGCTGGCGGCACTGAGCAGCAGCAGCCCGGCCAGCATGCTGCGGCGCAGGCCGATGGAATCGGCCGCCAGGCCCGCGACCATGCCCAGCAGCATGCCCGCCACCTGAACCAGCGACAGCAGAAAGCCTGCTTCGAGCAGGCTGACCTGCAGCTGCGCCTGCAGCGCCGGCACCGCGGGAGGCAGCTTGCCGACGTGCAGCGAGGCCGCGACGCCGGCGGCCACGACGACCAGCGCCGCGGGCGGAACGCGCGTGCCGCCGCTCATGCCACCCACCGGGCGCCCGTCAGGCGCTCGTGCTCGCGCATGGCGAAGCGGTCGGTCATGCCCGCGATGTAGTCGGCCACGGCGCGCGGGCGGTCGGCCCGCATGGCGTAGGACTCGGGCATCGCCGCCGCGTCGTCGACGTAGGTGCCGAAAAGGTCGCGCACCGCCTGCTGGGCCTGCCGGGTCGTCTGCGTCACCTGCGGATGGCGGTAGAGCTTGCTGAAGAGAAATCGCTTGAGTGCCGTGGACTGCGCGTGCATGGCGGTGCTGAACAGCACCAGCGGCGGTGCGGCCCGCACGGCCTGCGCGTCGGCGGGCGCATGCTCGAGAAGCGCGGCACGGGTGGCGTCGATCACGTCGTACACCTGTGCGCTCAGCATGCGGCGGATGGTCTCGTAGAGCAGCCGCCGCCCGGCCAGACCGGGGTGTTCCGCGGCCGCCTCGCAACGGTAGCGCTCGACGAGTTCGACCTCCGCCAGGTCCTCGATGCGCAGCAGGCCGGAGCGCACGCCATCGTCGATGTCGTGCGCGTTGTAGGCGATCTGGTCGGCGAGGTTGCACAGCTGCGCTTCCAGGCTCGGCTGGCGGCCGTGCAGGAAGCGGTGCGCCACGCCGCCGGGCTCCTGCGCCTCGAGGCGCTGCGCGTTGGCGCGCGAACAATGCTTGAGGATGCCTTCGCGTGTCTCGAAGCACAGGTTCAGGCCGTCGAACTGCGGGTAGCGATGCTCCAGCGAATCGACGACGCGCAGGCTCTGCAGGTTGTGCTCGAAGCCGCCATGCGGCGCCATGCAGTCGTTCAGTGCGTCCTGCCCGGCGTGGCCGAAGGGGGTGTGGCCCAGGTCGTGCGCCAGCGCGATCGCCTCGACCAGGTCCTCGTTCAGGCCCAGCGGCCGCGCGATCGAGCGGGCGAGCTGCGCCACTTCGAGCGAGTGCGTGAGCCGCGTGCGAAAGAGGTCGCCCTCGTGGTTGAGAAAGACCTGGGTCTTGTAGACCAGGCGCCGGAAGGCCGTGGAGTGGACGATGCGGTCGCGGTCGCGCTGGAAGTCGTCGCGCGTGGGAGCGGCGGGCTCGGGGTGGCGGCGCCCGCGCGAGCGCGCCGGCTGGCTGGCCCAGGGCGGCGGCGAACCGGTGTCGATGAAGGGCGCGGGATTGGACATCGAATCAGGCCGGAGCACCCGGCCCGGTTGCGCGAACCGCTATGGCTTGCTCGGCAGCGACGCGTTCAGGCACAGCATTCGGCCAGCACCTGGCGCACGAGGGCATCGGGCGCGGGTCGCATCACGGCCGAGCCGGGTGTGTCGATGACGACGAAGCGGATCTCGCCGGCCTCGGACTTCTTGTCGAGCCGCATGAGCGACAGGTAGCGCTCCGCGCCCAGGTCCGGGGCGCGCACCGGCAGGCCCGCGCGCTCGATCAGCGCCGTGAGCCGGCGCACGAAGGCGATGTCGACACCGCCGAGCTTCTCCGACAGGTGTGCCGCCATGACCATGCCGCATCCCACGGCCTCGCCGTGCAGCCACTCGCCATAGCCCAGGCCGGATTCGATCGCGTGGCCGAAGGTGTGGCCGAAGTTGAGAATGGCGCGCAGGCCCGACTCGCGCTCGTCCTGCCCCACGACCGCGGCCTTGATCTCGCAGCTGCGCCGCACCGCATGGGCCAGCGCCGAGGCATCACGCGCCACCAGGGCGTCGATGTTCGCCTCGATCCAGTCGAGGAAGGCCATGTCCGCGATGGGCCCATACTTGATGATCTCGGCGAGCCCGGCGGCGATCTCGCGCTGCGGCAGCGTCTGCAGCGTGTCGAGGTCGCACAGCACCAGCCGCGGCTGATAGAACGCGCCGACCATGTTCTTGCCGAGCGGGTGGTTGATCGCCGTCTTGCCGCCCACCGACGAGTCCACCTGAGCCAGCAGCGTCGTGGGCAGTTGGACGAAGGGAACGCCGCGCATGTAGCAGGCCGCGGCAAAGCCGGTCACGTCGCCCACCACGCCGCCGCCCAGGGCGAAGAGCACCGTCTTCCGGTCGGCGCCGTGGCCCAGCAGCGCGTCGAAGATCAGGTTGAGGGTCTCCCAGTTCTTGTGAGCCTCGCCGTCGGGCAATTCCAGCACCCGCACGGACCGGAAGCGCTCGCCAAGGGCGCCGCATACAGCCTGCGCGTACAGCGGCGCGACCGTCGTGTTGGTCACGACGAGTGCAGTGGCGGAGGCCGGCAGATCGGCGTAGCTCGCAGGGTCGGCGAGCAGGCCGGGGCCGATCACGATCGGGTAGCTGCGCTCGCCCAGGTCGATGCCGACGCGCTCGGCCGCGGCGATGGAGACGGAAGACATGTCGGGAAGTGTAGTGGCGGGCGCATCGACCCACGGGGGCGCGGGCCAAGGCAGCGCGCGCCAGCGGCGGCGGCTTCAGCAGGGTGCAGCCGGCGATGCAGGCACCACGCTCAGGCCCGAGCCCTCGAGCGCGGCCACGATGGCCTGCACCAGCGCCCCCACGGACGGCTTGCCGGTCTCGACGATGCGGTGGGCCGTTTCCCGGTAGAGCGGGTCCCGCGCAGCGTGCAGTTCGCGCAGCCGCCCGAGCGGATCGGCCACCTGCAGCAGCGGCCGCTTGACGTCGTGCCGCAGGCGCCGGTACAGGTCCTCGGGCGCGGATTGCAGGTAGATCACGTGGAAGTGGGCACGCAGGCTGTCACGGTTGGCCGGACGCAGCACCGCACCGCCGCCCGTGGCCACCACCCCAGCGGCACCACGGCCGAGTTCGGCGATCACTTGTGCTTCGAGGTCGCGGAAGCGCGCTTCGCCTTCACGCTCGAAGAATTCACGGATCGAGCAGCCGATGCGCTGCTCGATGACCAGGTCGCTGTCGACGAAGGGAACGTCGAGCCGCTGCGCCAGCCGACGGCCGACAGCGGACTTGCCCGACCCGGGCAGACCCACCAGAGCGAGCGCCGTCACACGCGGGGAGCCACGCGGCGCGCTCAGCGCGCCGCGTTGCGGTCGGTGATCATCTTCGGCGTGATAAAGACGAGCATTTCGGTCTTGTTGGCAACGCGCTCGCGATTGCGGAACAGTGCGCCAATGATGGGCGCCTCACCCAGCACCGGAATCCGCGATTCGTCGTTGGTTTCGGTGAGTTCGAAGATACCACCGATCACCACCGTGCCGCCGTTCTCGACCAGCACCTCGGTCTGAACATGCTTGGTGTTGATGGCCGGACCGGCCGTCGTGTTCACGCCGCGGGCATCCTTGCTCACGTCCAGCGTGAGGATGATGTTGCCTTCGGGCGTGATCTGCGGCGTGACTTCGAGCTTCAGCACCGCCTTGCGGAAGGAGATCGAGGTCGCGCCGCTGGAGGTGGCCTGCTGGTAGGGGATTTCCTCGCCCTGCTCGATCAGCGCCTTGGTCTGGTCGGCGGTGATGACGCGCGGGCTCGAGATCAGCTTGCCCTTGCCGTCGGCTTCGAGCGCCGAGATCTCGAGGTTCAGCATGCGCGAGAAGCTCGAGTTGAACAGCGCCAGCGTGAAGGCGCCAGCGACATTGCCCGTGCCGCCTGCGTCACTGGCCGGCAGATTGATGATGTTGCTCAGCGTCGGCGTCGCGAAGTTGATGGTGGGACTCGTCGTGGTCGACGTGGTCACGCCGTTGGTCGTGGTCGACGTCGTGCCACCACCGGTCACGGTCGGGAAGGTGCCGAGGGCGTTGCGGCGGTTGATCGCGCCGCCGCCCAGGCGTGCGCCCAGCGATTTGCCGAAGGTGTCGGAGGCTTCGACAATCCGCGCCTCGATCATCACCTGGCGCACCGGAACGTCCAGCTTCTGGATCAGTTCGGCCACCTGGGCGAGCTTGGAGGGGATGTCCGAGACGAACAGCTGGTTGGTGCGCGACTCGGCAATCACGCTGCCGCGCGCACTGAGGATGCGGGTGGTCGTGCCCGAGCCGCCGCCGCCCCCGCTTCCCTGGCCGGTCCCGGTCAGGCCCTGCGCGATTGCGATCGCCTTGGTGTAGTTCAACTGGAAGGACTGCGTTCGCAGGGGCTCGAGGTTCTCGATCGCGGCGCGGGCCTCGAACTCCATCTTCTCCTTGGCATTGATCTCGTCCTTGGGCGCGATCCACAGCACCGTGCCGTTCTTGCGCATGCCCAGGTTCTTGGCCTGCATGATGATGTCGAGCGCCTGGTCCCAGGGCACGTCCTTCAGGCGCAGCGTCAGCGAACCCGTGACCGAATCGGAAGTCACGATGTTGAAGTTCGTGAAATCGGCGATGACCTGCAGCAGCGAGCGGATTTCGATGTTCTGGAAGTTGAGCGACAGCTTCTCGCCGTTGTAGCCCACGCCTTGGGTCAGCTTGGTCGGGTCGACCTTGCGCGGACGCACCTCGACGACGAACTGGTTGTCGCTCTGGTAGGCACTGTGTTCCCAATCGCCACGCGGCTCGATGGTCATGCGGACGCGGTCGCCGACCTGCTGGGTGTTGATGAACTGCACCGGGGTGTTGAAGTCCGCCACGTCGAGGCGGCGGCGCAGCCCTTCGGACAGCGTCGACTTGGTGAATTCGACCACCAGGTTGCGGCCTTGCGGACGCACGTCGACGCCGACCTGGTTGTTCGGCAGGTCCACGATCACGCGCCCCGTGTTGTCGGGGCCCAGGCGGAAATCGATGTCCTTGAGCGGCAGGGCGTCGCGGTTGCGCGTCTCGGCGAAGGCCGACTGCGCCGAGGCGACCAGGGCTGCACCCGGCACCGGCTCCAGCACGACTAGCAGCGACTTGCCCTGGATCTCCGCGCGGTAGGCCGCCGCCTGCTTCAGGTTGAGCACGAGGCGCGTGCGCTCACCGGCCTGCACCACGTTGACCGAGCGAAGGTTGCCCTGGTTCATGTCGAGCGCAGAGCGGCCGATCGCATTGGTCACGCCGGAGAAATCGAGCGCGATGCGCGCAGGGTTCTGGACCACGAAGCCCGCAGGAAGCGCCGCCAGCGGCTGCGCGAGGTCGATGCGCACCACCTCGGCGCCCGACTGCATCGAGCTGGTGACCGACTCGATCGCGTTCTGCGCCTGGACCACGACCGCGGAACCGAGAGCCACGACGCAGAGCGCGGCCGCCCGCAACCAGTTGACAGCGCGCATATTCTTCTTCACTTGGGAATTCATTTCGACCTCTCTTGCAGTTGCAGCGTGGCCGTACGCTCGATCCATTCGCCGGCAGCGTCCTGCACGATTTCACGCAAGCCGAGTTCCGTTTCGTCGATGTGGGTGACCCGCCCATAGTTCAGGCCCAGGTGGTTGCCGACGCGCACCTGATAGAGCAGCTTGTCCACACTGACCAGCGCCACGCGCTGCCCGTTGCGATTCAGGCTGCCGACCATGGCCATCGAGTCGAGCGGGAACGCCTCGAGTGCCTCCTTGCGCCGCGACAGTTCGGGGGCGATCAGGTCGGAGTTGCCAGGCTGGTTCGAGTCGCGCCGCAGGGCCTGCGTCAGCTTGACGCTGTTGAAGGGCTCGACCGCAGCCCCTTCCGTGTAGGGTTGCGGGGTGAACTTCGTCGGCTCGGAAATCGGCGTCACGCGCGGCTTGACCTGGGCGCGCTGCTCGCGCATCCAGGTGCGCAGGTCGTCCTGGTCCGAGCCGAAACAGCCGCCGAGGGTCAAGGTCGCGAGGACCCACAAGGGAAAGTACCGGACCTTCATTTCTTGATCGCCTGAGCAGCCGCCCTCTTCTGCGCGGCCTGTTCCTCGGGGTCCAGATACCGGTAGGTGCGCGCGGTGGCATCCATCGTCAGGCCACCGCCCTCCTTCTGTGGCTCGATCGACAGGTTGTTGAGCGTCACGATGCGCGAGAGGTTGGCAACGTCGGCCACGAAGGCCCCCATGTCGTGGTAGCGCCCGGCAACCTTCACGGCGATCGGCAGTTCGGCGTAATAGTCGCGCACCACCACCTGACCCGGACGGAAGAGCTCGAACTGCAGGCTGCGCCCCAGGCCGGCCTGGTTGATGTCCGACAGCAGGGCATCCATCTCCGCCTTGCTGGGCAACTGCTTCTCGAGCAAGGTCACGTACTGCTGCACCTGCTCGCGCTGCTTCTTCAGGAGGTCGAGGTTCACCGCCTGCGCCACCTTCGTCTGGTAGTCGGCGCGCAGTGCCGTTTCCTTGCCGCGTTCGGCGTCGAGTTCGTCGTTGACGCTGCTCAGCCAGACGAACCACAGCGCAACCACGACCAGCGCCGCCACGGCGGCGCACAGCACGTAGCGCGGGACGGGTGGCCAACTCGCCGGATCGTTGGTGTTCAGCCCGCGGAACTGGTTGGCCGTGCGCTGGAGCGCCGCGGCGATGTCCACGTTCGAGGAAGTGCGTCGCGTGGCCATGCTCAACCCTTCGTGCCCGCCTGGGCTGCGGCACCGGCTGCGGCGGGCTTCTTGTCGTCGGTCGGCCGCTTCACGCCGACGCGCACCGTGAAGTTCGCCACGCGGCGCTGGTCGCGCTGCGAGAGCGACACCGTGGCGGCGGTGATTTCCACCAGTTCCGGCTTGACCAGCCAGGGACTGCTGTTGCCGAGGTTGCGCAGCAGCTCGGACACGCGCTCGTTGGACTGCGCCATGCCCTGCAGGGTGACGATGCGGTTGTCCTGCTTCATGCTGGTCAGGTAAACGCCGTCCGGCAACTGGCGCACCAGTTCGTTGAGCAGGTGCACGGGCAGATTGCGGTCGCCCTGGAGGTCCTCGACCGCCTGCTGGCGCGCGCCCAGGGCGGTGATTTCGGCCTGGAGCGTGGCGATTTCCTTGATCTCGTCGTCGAGCTTCTTGATCTCGGACTGCAGAAGGCCGTTCTTCGACTGCTGCTCGGTGATCTGGGTCTGCAGCCACACGTAGCCTGCGCCAGCGAGCAGGCCGCCGACCAGCGCCGCAGCACCGAGGGACGCGTAGAAGTTCTCGCGCCGGCGCTTGCGTGCCGCCTCGCGGTGCGGCAGCAGGTTGATGAGGATCACTGCAGGAACCTCCGCATGGCCAGGCCGCAGGACGTGAGGTAAGACGCCGCCTCGCGACGCACCTTTTTCTCTCGCACGCCGGCGCCGAACTCCATGCCTTCGAAAGGATTGACCAGCGAACAGGCGAAGGAGGTCTGGCGCGTGACGGCGCTGGTCAGCCCCGGCAGGGAGGCCGAGCCGCCCGCCAGAAGGACGTAGTCCACCCGGTTGTGCGGCGTGCTGGTGAAGAAGAACTGCAGCGCGCGCGCGATCTCCTGCGCGATGCTGGCCACGAAAGGCTTCAGCACGCCGGCGGCGTAGTCCGCCGGCAGTTCGCCGCTGCGCTTCTTCGTTTCGGCCTCCTCGGCCGAAAAACCATACTGGCGGACGATGAGCTGGGTCAGCTGCGCCCCGCCGAAGGCCTGGTCGCGGTCGTAGAGCACTTCCTGGTTGCGCAGCACCTGCATGCTGGTGGTGAAAGCGCCCACTTCGAACAGCGCCACCACGGCGTCCAGGCCCTGGCCCGGCAATTGCTCGATCAGGCGGGATGTCGCCAGGCGCGAGGCGAACGATTCGACGTCGAGGATCGAGGCCTTGAGCCCGGCCGCTTCGGCCAGCCCCTGGCGGTCCTGCACCTTCTCCTTGCGGGACGCGGCAATGAGCACCTCGACGTCGTCCGACGAGCCCGCGCTGGGGCCGACGACACAGAAGTCCAGGCTCACTTCGTCGAGCGAGAAGGGGATGTACTGATTGGCTTCCGACTCGACCTGGAGCTCGAGCTCCTGCTCGCTCATGCCGCCGGGCAGGATGATCTTCTTGGTGATCACCGCCGACGGCGGCAACGCCAGGGCGGCATTCTTGGTGCGCGTGCCGCTCTTGCGGACCACCCGCCGCACGGCCTCGGCCACCTCGTCGAATTTCTCGACATTGCCATCGGTGATCCAGCCACGCTCCAGCGGCTCGATCGCGCAGCGCTCGAGCACGAGCTTGCCACCCGCGTCGCGCGCCAACTCGACCAGCTTGACGCTGGAGGAACTGACGTCGAGACCCAGCAGGGGCGCCGGCTGGCGACGAAACAAGGAACCCAAGGCAACCAAGAGCTATCCCGCCTGTTTGTAACGAATGGCAAAAATTGCGTGTGGTTGCATGCTATCAGCAGCGCACGCGCAAAACCAAGCTCTGTGGGACGGCGGCGACGGCGATCGTTGTCAAAAGCTGACGGCTGCCCGCGCCGAATGCCACTTTGGTCACAATTTGAATCCATTGGTGCTCAGGCGTTGCGAGGGACAGTTTCGAGGAGGCCCCTTTTTATAATGGCAGGTCACTCCCGCCTCCCCCCATGCCCGACACCTCGCGCGCCTCCGGGCCTGCAAAGACCCCACCTCCTCCGAAGCGCGCGACCCTGCTCACCTGGATCCTGCGTTTCTTCGCCTGGACGACCGGGATTCTGCTGGCGGGGCTGGCGTCGGCCCTGATCGTGGTGGCCGTGGCACTGGCGGTGGCCTACCCGAACCTTCCCGACGTTTCCGACCTGGCCGATTACCGGCCCAAGCTCCCACTTCGGGTTTTCACTTCCGATGGCGTGCTGATGGGCGAGTTCGGCGAAGAGCGCCGCAACCTCACCCCCATCTCGACCATCCCGAAGGTGATGAAGGATGCCGTGCTGGCCGCGGAAGATGCGCGCTTCTACACGCACGGCGGGGTCGACTACAAGGGCGTGGTCCGCGCCGGCCTGGCCAACCTCAACCGCATCAAGAGCCAGGGCGCGTCGACCATCTCGATGCAGGTGGCGCGCAACGTCTACCTGAGCTCCGAGAAGACCCTCACCCGGAAGATCTACGAGATCCTGCTGACCTTCAAGCTCGAGCACCAGCTGACGAAGGACCAGATCTTCGAGATCTACCTCAACCAGATCTACCTGGGCAATCGCGCCTATGGCTTCGCTGCCGCGTCGGAAGCGTACTTCGGCAAGCCGCTCAAGGACATCACCATCGCCCAGGCCGCCATGCTCGCGGGCCTGCCCAAGGCGCCGGGCGCCAACAACCCGGTCAACAACCCGTCCCGCGCACGCGGCCGGCAGCTCTACGTCATCGACCGCATGGTCGAGGCCGGCTTCATCACCGAGCAGGAGGCAGAAGTCGCCCGCAAGGAGGAGCTGCATCTGCGCGACGGCCAGGATCCGAGCCGACTGCATGCCGAGTACATCGCCGAGACGGTTCGCCAGCTGATGTATGCCCAGTACGGCGACAGCACCTACACCCGCGGCCTGAAGGTCTACACCTCGGTCGTCGCGGCCGACCAGACGGCCGCCTACACTGCCCTGCGCAAGGGCATCATGGACTACGAGCGCAGGCAGATCTACCGCGGGCCCGAGAAGTTCATCGACCTGCCGAACGACGCCAAGGACATCGACGACGCCGTGGACGAGGTGCTGTCCGAACACCCGGACAACGGCGACGTGATGTCGGCGGTCGTGCTCAAGGCCAATGCCAAGCAGATCGACGCCGTGCGAGCCAATGGCGACGCGGTGCAGATCACGGGCGAGGGCCTGCGCCCCGCGCAATCCGGCCTGTCCGACAAGGCGCCGCCAAACATCAAGATCCGGCGGGGCGCGGTGATCCGCGTGGTCAAGACGCCCAAGAACACCTGGGAGATCACGCAGCTGCCCGAGGTCGAAGGTGCCTTCGTCGCGCTCGATCCGCGCGACGGCGCGGTGAAGGCCCTGGTGGGCGGCTTCGACTTCGGCAAGAACAAGTTCAACCACGTCACGCAGGCCTGGCGCCAGCCGGGCTCGAGCTTCAAGCCCTTCATCTATTCGGCCGCGCTCGAGAAGGGCTTCATGCCCAGCACCGTGGTGAACGACGGCCCCCTGTTCTTCGATGCCGGCACCACCGGTGGCCAGCCCTGGGAACCCAAGAACTACGACGGCACCTTCGAAGGCCCGATGTCGCTGCGCCGGGCGCTCATGAAGTCCAAGAACATGGTGTCGATCCGCATCCTGCAGTCGATCGGCACGCGCTACGCCCAGGACTGGATCGGCAATTTCGGCTTCGAGCGCGAGAAGCATCCTGCCTACCTGCCGATGGCCCTGGGTGCGGGCTCGGTCACACCCATGCAGATGGCCACCGCCTATTCGGTGTTCGCCAATGGCGGCTACCGCATCACCCCCTACCTGATCACCAAGATCACCGACCACAAGGACAAGGTGCTGGTCGACGTGCAGCCCCCGCTGCTCAGCGAATCGATGCGGGCGATCCCGCAGCGCAACGCCTTCATCATGGACAGCCTGTTGCAGTCCGTGGCCAGTGGCGGCACTGCGGCGAAGGCGCAGGCCACGCTCAAGCGCACCGACATCTACGGCAAGACCGGCACGACCAACGACTCGCTCGACGCCTGGTTCGCCGGCTTCCAGCCGACCATCGCCGCCATTGTCTGGATGGGTTACGACACGCCGCGCAAGCTCGGCGACCGTGAAACCGGCGGCGGCCTGAGCCTGCCGATCTGGATCAGCTTCATGCAGACCGCGCTCAAGGGTGTGCCGGTGGCCGAGCTGCCGCCGCCTGCGGGTGTGGTGCAGGTGGGCGGCGAGTGGTACTTCGACGACTACACGCCGGGCCGCGCGGTATCGACGCTGGGGGTGGAAGCCGCGGCGCCGGCCACGGCCGACCCGAATGCGGCACCGGCCGGTGCCGGTGGAGGCGGCGGCAGCGAGGAGCGAAACCGCATCCTCGACATGTTCCGCAACTGAGCGCCGGCGCCGCGCGCGTCGCCAAGTCGGCCGGCGCGCGCTCCTCAGGGCGCGGCAAAGCGCAGGGGCATGCCGGCCTGCAAGGTCGCTTCCCGCGACAGGTTCTCGAACAGTTCCTCGCCCGTCTTCGTATCGAGCCACTGCCGGCCATCGTGCCGATAGTGGTAGCCGCCGGTGCGCGCGGCCAGCCAGATCTCGTGCAGCGGCGGCTGCAGGTTGATCACGAGCTGGCTGCGGTTGGCGAAGGTCAGGGTGATCATTCCGCCCACGCGCTGGTTGTCGATGTCCGCATCGGTCGCCTCGTTGATGCGGTCGCAGTGCCGTTCGATGGCCGCCAACGCGGCTTCCGCAAGGTCGAGGTACTCGGGGTCGGTCATGACTAGAATTTCGCGATGTTGAATCTCCAGCGAATTCTAGGCAGCGACCGTGCCCGCATCGGCCTTGGGGTCGTGGGCCTGGCGGCCCTCCTGAGCCTGGGCGCCTGCGGCCAGCGCGGCCCGCTCTATCTGCCGACCGAGCCGGCCGCCGCCCAGCGCGCCACCCTGCCCCAGATCGTCGTGCCCGCCCTGCGCGACAACGCCACCAAGCCTGAGGACGCCGCACGCCCTGCCGCGCCGGGTGCGAGCGCACCGGCCTCGGGGACCGCGCGATGAGCGACACGTCGATGCTGCCCGGCCACCCCCACATCGCCCGCCACGGCACCACGCTGCAGGTCGAGGGTGTCGCACTCGATGCGCTCGTGCGCGAGCACGGCACGCCGCTTTTCGTCTATTCGAAGCAGTGGATGCTCGATGCGCTGGCCGCCTACCAGCGCGGCTTCGCGGGCCGCGATGCACTGATCTGCTACGCGATGAAGGCCAACTCCTCGCTCGGCGTGCTGCGCGTGTTCGCCGAGGCGGGCTGCGGCTTCGACATCGTGTCGGGCGGTGAGCTGGCGCGCGTGCTCGCGGCCGGGGCCGAGCCGGCCAAGGTCATCTTCTCGGGCGTGGGCAAGACGCGCACCGAGATGCGCCAGGCGCTGGCCGCCGGCATCGGCTGCTTCAACGTCGAGAGCGAGGCCGAACTCGATGTGCTCAACGAGGTGGCGCTGGAGCAGAACCGGCGTGCGCCGGTGAGCGTGCGCATCAATCCCAACGTCGACCCGAAGACGCACCCCTACATCTCCACGGGTCTCAAGGGCAACAAGTTCGGCGTGGCGCACGATCGCGCGCTCGCCGTGTACCGGCATGCGGCGTCGCTGGCCGGACTGCAGGTGGTGGGCATCGACTGCCACATCGGCTCGCAGATCACCGAGTCCTCGCCCTACCTCGATGCACTGGACCGCATCCTGGACCTGGTGCAGGCCATCGAAGCGGCCGGCGTGCCGCTGCACCATATCGACTTCGGCGGCGGCCTGGGCATCGACTACGACGGCGACACCCCACCCGCGGCCGATGCGCTCTGGAAGCAGCTCTTCGAGCGGCTCGATGCCCGCGGCTTCGGCGACCGCCGGATCCTGATCGAGCCCGGCCGCTCGCTGGTGGGCAATGCCGGCCTGTGCGTGACCGAGGTGCTCTACACCAAGCCGGGCGAAGAGAAGAACTTCTGCATCGTCGACGCGGCCATGAACGACCTGCCGCGCCCGGCGATGTACCAGGCCTTCCACCGCATCGTGCCGGTCGCCGAACGGCCGTCGCTGCCTGCCACCCGCTACGACGTGGTCGGCCCGGTCTGCGAGAGCGGCGACTGGCTGGGCCGCGACCGCGATCTGGCGGTCGAGGCCGGCGACCTGCTGGCGGTGCTGTCGGCCGGCGCATATTGCATGAGCATGGCCAGCAACTACAACACCCGCGCCCGCGCCGCCGAGGTGCTGGTCAGCGGTGCCACCTCCACGCTCATCCGCCGCCGCGAGACGGTCGACGACCAGCTGCGGACCGAGCAGGCGCTCTGACGGCTAGGGTTTCGACAGCTGCTGGCGCCCGGCCGACGGGCGCCGCAGCCACCTCTTGCTCGCAAAGTTCCAGACGCGCCAGCCCAGCAGCACGGCGACGATGGCGGCGTAGACGCTCACCTCGGCAAAGTTGTTCTTGCCGGCGCGCAGCCAGAAGAAGTGCAGCAGGCCCAGCCCGGCGATGACGTAGACCAGCTTGTGCAGCGCCTGCCAGCGCTTTGCGCCCAGCGCCTTGATCGCGCGGTTGAACGAGGTCGCCGCCAGCGGCGTGAGCAGCAGGAAGGCCGCGAAGCCGACCAGGATGAAGGGCCGCTTGGCGATGTCCTTGGCGATGTCGGCGACCTCGAAGCCCATGTCGAACCAGGCGTAGCTCAGCAGGTGCAGCACGACGTAGAAATACGCATACAGCCCCAGCATGCGGCGAAAGCGCGCCAGCCCCGTCAGCTTGGCCGTGACGCGCAACGGCGTGACGGCCAGCGTGATGCAGATGAAGCGCAGCGTCCAGTCGCCCGTCGCACGGATCAGGAACTCCGCCGGATTGGCGCCCAGGCCGTCGGTGAAGGCGCCATAGGCCAGCGACGCGAAGGGCAGCAGGCACAGCAGGAAGACCAGCGGCTTGGCCGCCGGATGCAGCAACAGCTTGTTCATCGCGAACCCGTCGCCAACGTCAATAGAACTTCTTCAGGTCCATGCCCGCATAAAGCTGGCCGACCTGCTGCTCGTAGCCGTTGAAGATCAGCGTCTTGTGCCGCTTGGCGAAGAGGCCGCCGCCGTCGCCGATGCGCCGCTCGGTCGCCTGGCTCCAGCGCGGGTGGTCGACATCGGGGTTGACGTTCGAGTAGAAGCCGTACTCGTTCGCCGCCGCCTTGTTCCACGCGGTGCCGGGCTCCTTCTCGACGAAGCGGATCTTCACGATCGACTTGGCCGACTTGAAGCCGTATTTCCACGGCACCACGATGCGCACCGGCGCGCCGTTCTGGTTGGGCAACACCTCGCCGTACATGCCGAAGGTGAGCAAGGTCAGCGGATGCATCGCCTCGTCCATGCGCAGGCCCTCGGCATACGGCCAGTCGAGCACGCGCGAGCCCACGAAGGGCATGGTCTTGGGGTCGGCCAGCGTGAGGAATTCGACGTACTTGGCATTGCCCTGGGGCTCGACCTTCTTGATCAGCTCGGCCAGCGAGTAGCCCACCCAGGGAATCACCATCGACCAGCCTTCCACGCAGCGCAGGCGGTAGGTGCGGTCTTCCTGCGCGCTGAGCTTGAGCAGGTCCTCGATGCCGTATTTGCCCGGCTTTTTCACCAGGCCCTCGACCTCGACGGTCCACGGCCGGGTCTTGAGCGTCCCGGCGTTCTTGGCCGGGTCGGCCTTGTCGGTGCCGAACTCGTAGTAGTTGTTGTACGTGGAGGCGTCCTTGTAGTCGGTCACCTTTTCCATGGTCTGGGCGCCGGGCACGGTGGACTTGACGCCGGCCAGCGCAGGGAGCTTGCCTGGCGCGGCCTGGGCCAGCGCCTCGCGGCCCGCCCAGCCGGCCAGCGCCGCGCCGGCGGCACCGCCGGCCAGCAGGCGCAGCATGTCGCGGCGCCCTTCGTAAACGGCACGCGGCGTGATGTCGCTGGCGTGCGGGTGGTTGAAACCGGAATCGTGGGAACGGATCAGCATGCGGGGACCTTTCGCGGTGCGCCGGCACGACGGGCCGGCACTCGATGGGACAAGGAGGTACACCGGTTAGTTCGGCGCATCCCCCCAACGGGTTACGCGCCGCAGGCCGGTCCGGTTTCAGTCTGCCTCAATTCGCCCGGCCACGCTGGCCGGACGCCGCCTACAGCGTCCCGTAGCTGTGCAGCCCGCTCAGGAACATGTTCACGCCCAGGAACGCGAAGGTGGTCACGGCCAGGCCGACCAACGCCCACCACGAAGCCACCGTGCCGCGCAGGCCCTTGACCAGCCGCATGTGCAGCCAGGCCGCGTAGTTCAGCCAGACGATCAGCGCCCAGGTTTCCTTCGGGTCCCAGCTCCAGTAGCCGCCCCAGGCGTCGGCGGCCCAGAGCGCACCCAGCACCGTCGCGATGGTGAAGAAGGCGAAGCCGACGGCGATGGATTTGTACATCACGTCGTCCAGCACCTCGAAGCTCGGCAGCCGCGCGGCGATGCGCTTGCGCGCCAGCAGGATGCCCGCGGCGATGAGCGCCGACACCAGCGCGTAGCCCACCCAGTAGCTGCCGCCCGCCTCGGCCACGCCGCGCTGGCGGAAGGCGATCGGCACGAAGCACAGCGCGATGCCCAGCAGCCAGATCGGCGTGAGCCGCCACCAGCGGGTTTCGGCCGCCTGCTGCTTGATCAGGTAGGCGAAAGCGACCATCGCCGCCAGCGAGAAGGTGCCGTAGCCGATGAAGTTGGCCGGCACGTGCAGCTTCATCCACCAGCTCTGCAGGGCGGGCACCAGCGGCTGGATTTCGTGGGCCTCTCGCACGATCGTGTACCAGAGCAGGAAGCCGACGGCCGCGCTGACCACCAGCATGACGAAGGCACCCAGCGAGCGCGTGGCGTAGCGCTCCTCGAAGTAGAGGTAGAAAGCCGCCGTGAGCCAGCAGAAGAGCACGAAGACCTCGTAGAGGTTGCTCACCGGGATGTGGCCGATGTCGGGGCCGAGCTGGTGGCTCTCGTACCAGCGCACCATGGTGCCGATGAGCGCCATCGTGACCGCGGCCCAGGCGATCCTGGAGCCGATGCGCTCCATCGCGTCGGCCTGGCTGGCGCTAAAGAAGCCGAGCCAGTAGAAGACCGTGCTCATGAAGAAGAGCACGCTCATCCAGAGGATGGCCGACTGGCTCGAGAGGAAGTACTTGAGCCAGAACACGGAGTCGGCGCGGGCGAGGTCGCCCTGGTACGACGCGATGGCCAGCAGCGACGCCGCGCCCACCACCAGCGCCAGCACGCGCAGCGGCCGCCAGAACCAGCACAGCCAGATCAGCGCCGGAATGGTGCCCAGCAGGATCGCCTTTTCGTAACCATCCATCGACGGCTGGTAGCGCGCGAAGGCGAACAGCCCGCCGGCCACCACGATGGCGGCGAAGACCCAGTCGAACAGCGTGCGGCGCGAGAACCAGCTCTCGTGCAGGGTGAGGGTGGTGGTGTTCATCGGGGCGTGTCTCCAGGGCTTGCCGGCGCGGGCAGCATCAGCAGCTTGGTGCGCAGGTGGGCGAATTCCTTGTCGCTGTCGAGATTGCGGCGGTTGGTCGACAGCGCCATCGTCGCGCGGCTGCCGGCATCCGGCCCGGCGGCCGGCGCGATCCAGACCCAGAGCCGCCGTTCGCGCACGTAGAGCATCGCAAAGATGCCCACGATGAGCAACAGGCAGCCCAGGTAGACCACCATCTTGCCGGGCGCGCGCGCGACCTGGAAGACGCTGGCCTGCACCTGCTTGAAGTCGGTCAGCAGCAGCGCCACGGGCGCGGGATAGAAATGCGCGTCGCTGATCGCCAGCACGGCTTGCGTGAGCCAGCCCTGGGTCTTGTCGTCCATCGGCAGCGCGGCCTGGCCGGCCTGCTCGCGGCTGAGGTTGAGCAGTTCGAAGAGCACGTCATTGACGATGCGCACCAGCACCTGGCCGGCGCGCTGGCGCTCGGCCTCGGGCACCTGCAGGTCGATGAACTCGGCGATCGCCTGCCAGCCGCCGGCCGAGGCGTCGTCGGCCTTGCCGTCGGCGGGCGGGCGCACGCGCTCGGCCCCTGCGAACAGCCCCAGGGCACGCGCGGCGGAATTGCGCAACTGCTCGACCTGCTCCGCCTTGCCCGGGTCGATGGCATGGGCCACGTAGCGGTCCACCGCCTTCTGCCGCATCGCCGCATCGGCCAGCGCGCTGCGCAGGTGCAGGTAGCCGTCCATCGAACCCTGCTCGTCGGCCGGCACGCGCAGGTAGCGGAAGGGCTGGTCGGGCTGGTCGCGCATGCCCAGCAGGAAGACCGGCGGGCCGTCCTCAGTCATCATGGCGGGCACCATGTAGTTCTGGTACTCGCGCGCCTGGCCCGAGGCATCGCGCAGCTTGTAGCCGATGCTCGGGCCGATGTTGCGCAGCACCTTGGGCTTGTTGACCTTGTTGGCCGCGCCCAGCCGCGATTCGAGGCTGTGCTGCAGGTCGACCTTGCGCACGTCGGCGCCGCTGCCGCTGTTCTGGTCGGCGAAGTTCTCGACGTTGATCACGCGCAGCGCCGTGTACTCGAGCTTCAGGCGTTCGTTGCCGTTGGTGAGCTCCGAGCTGCCGCCGATGGTGCCCTCGATCTCGAAGGGCTTGGCAGCGGCCGCCATGGGCACGGCCTTGAGCTTCACGCTGGAGCCGCCGTCGTCGAAGCTCGACTGGTAGATCTCGATGCCCTTCCAGCTCGCCGGGTGGTTGACCTCGATGCGGGCTTCCTTGGTCTCGCCGGTGGTGCGGTCGTGCAGCACCACCTCGCTCGCGAAAAGCTTGGGCATGCCCGTCGAGTAGTAGTCGACGATGAATTTCTTCAGCTCGATCGCGAAGGGCAACTCCTGCAGCAACACGCCGTCGGCCTGGTTCAGGATGGCGACGCTGGACTGGCTGCCCTCGGGCACCAGGATGTTGCCGCGGAAGGTGGGGTTGGCGGGCGACAGGCGGTACTGCGCCGGCACCTCGGAGATCAGGCCACCGCCGGTGTAGACGCTCTTGCCGTTGAACCAGGTCTGCGCCCGCACGATGAGGTCGCCGTCGAGCAGGCCGCCCAGGCACACCAGCACGATGGCACCGTGCGCCGCGATGTAGCCGAGCTTGTTGACGCCGCCCGCGCGCGCCGCGACCATCCAGCCGCCGGCGCTGCCATCGCCGTCGCGGCGCTGCAGCTTGACCTTCCAGCCGCCGCTGACCAGGAGCTGGCCGATGCGGTTGGCCGCCTGCTCGGGGGCTTCGTCCAGCGGCGCCTCGGCGCGCAGGCCGAAGGCCTTCAAACTCTGGGCGCGAATGTCTTCCTTGAAGGTCTTGAAGTCGGCCAGGATGCGCGGCGTGTTGCGCGCGATGCACAGCGAGGTGCTGATCACCAGGAAGGCCAGGATCAGCAGGAACCACCAGGCGCTGTAGATCGAATCGAGCCGCGCCGCCCGGAACACCTGCGCCCAGAAGGGGCCGAACTGGTTGATGTAGTTGCCGATCGGCTCGTGCTGCTTGAGCACCGTGCCGATGATCGAGGCGATGCAGATCACCGTCAGCAGCGCGATGGCGAAGCGCATCGACGACAGCAGCTCCACCCCGGCGCGCAGGGCCTGCGAACCGGTCTTCAGGCGAAGGCCGTGGGTGGAAACGGACATGGCGGAGGTGGGGCGGAAACGTGGGACGGAAGAACCAAACGAAAGGGCGGGCCATCCTGCTGGATCGGCCCGCCCTTGTTGGGTTTTATTTTCGGCGGTTGGTTCGCGGTGACGCGTTGATTCAGCGCAAGCCGGCGATGTAGTCGGCGACCGCCTTGATTTCGCGGTCGTTCATCTTGGCGGCCACGCCCGTCATCTGCGGGCTGTTGGTGCGCACGCCGTCGCGGAAGGCCTTGAGCTGGGCGTCGGTGTAATCGGCATGCTGGCCGCCCAGGCGCGGGTACTGGGCCGGGATGCCGGCGCCGTTGGGGCTGTGGCAGCCGGCGCAGGCGGGCACCATGCGGTCGGCGATGCCGCCGCGGAAGATGCGCTCGCCCAGCGAGACCAGGTCCTTCTCCTTCGAGAAGCCGGTCTTGACCTTCTTGCTGCCGACGAACCAGGCGATGTTGCGCATGTCCTCGTCGCTCAGCGCCGAGGCGTAGGGCTTCATGATGGCGCTCTTGCGCTTGCCGGACTTGAACTCCTGCAGCTGCTTGAGGATGTATTCGGGGTGCTGCTGCGCCAGCTTGGGGTTGGCCGCAATGGCCGAATTGCCGTCGGCGTTGTGGCAGGACGCGCACGACTGGCTGTTCGCCGGCGCCGTGTTGAACAGCGTGTCGCCCTTGGCGGGATCGGGCTTGGCCGGCTTGGCTGCGGCTGCCGGCGCCGCAGCGGGCGCATCGGCCGCAAGGGCGGCGCTGGCACTTGCGCCGAGTGCGGCCGCAAGCAGGACATGGGCGAACAACTTCATATCGGGGGGCTACGTTTGTTGGCGCAAAACCCGGCGATTCTACAATGGTGCCCCCGCCTCTCCAGCCTGGGCCCTGTGCCCTCAGCGACCCATGACCCCGCCGCCTTCGCCGGCCCGCGCCGCCGCAGCGACGCCGGGCACACCCCCTTCCCCCAGCCCTGCCGCGCCTGACGAAGCGTCGTCCTTCGCGGCGCGCGCGCGCACCGCGATGGGCTGGCTGCACACCGCCCACTTCCTCACCAGCGCGCCGCAGCTGGAACATCTGCCTCCCCTCACGCTGCCGGAGATCGCCTTCGTCGGCCGCTCCAACGCCGGCAAGTCCACTGCCATCAACACGCTGACGCAACAAAAGCGCCTGGCTTTCGCCTCGAAGACGCCTGGCCGCACCCAGCACATCAACCTGTTCGGCGTCGGCAAGGGCCAGGTCGACGATGCCGTGCTGGCCGACCTGCCGGGCTACGGCTACGCGGCCGTCCCGCGCGAGGCCAAGCTGCGCTGGCAGCGCGTGATGGGCAACTACCTCGTCACACGCGAGACGCTGCGCGGCGTGGTGCTGATGGTCGACCCGCGGCTGGGCCTGACCGAGCTCGACGAGATCCTGCTGGACGTGATCCGCCCGCGCGTCGAGGAGGGCCTCAACTTCCTCGTGCTGCTGACCAAGGCCGACAAGCTGTCGCGCTCCGAGGGCGCCAAGGCGCTGTCGATTGCGCGACTCCAGGCCGGCGGGGGCGAGGTGAAACTGTTCTCGGCCCTCAAGCGCCAGGGCGTGGACGAAGCGGCGGAGTTGCTCTGGCGCTGGGCCCATGCCGGGGACGAGGGCGGCACCGCTGCCGGTTGAGTGCCGATGAGGGCGCCAGTGCCCGACCCGCCTGCGCAAGCAGCTATCGAAAACAGAGCAGATAGGAGACAAGGCCCATGACGATCGAGACCTTCGAGCGCACCCTGCCGAACGGCATCACCCTCAGCTGCCGCGCCGCCGGCGAGAAGGGCCGCCCGCTCATGGTGTTCCTGCACGGCTTCCCCGAAGCCGCCTTCATCTGGGACGAGTTGCTCGAATGGTTCTCGCAGCCGGCCAACGGCGGCTACCGCTGCCTCGCGCCCAACCTGCGCGGCTTCGAGAAGTCGAGCCAGCCCAAGGAGGTCGAGGCCTACCGCCCGCACCTGCTGGTCCAGGACATCGTGGAGCTGGTCAAGACCGAACGCGAGGACGGCATCATCGACACGCTGGTCGCGCACGACTGGGGCGGCGCCTTCGGCTGGGGCCACGCCAACGCCTTCCCGGGCCAGGTGCGGCGACTGGTGATCATCAACTCGCCGCACCCCGGCACCTTCACCCGCGAGCTCAAGAACAGCGCCGAGCAGCAGAAGGCCAGCGCGTACATGAACTGGCTTGCGGCGCCCGGCTCCGAGAAGGTGCTGGCCGAGAACGACTTCGCCCGGCTCTTCGCCATGTTCACCATGATGAAGGCCGGCCCCGACGGCTTCGGCTGGCTGACCGAGCCGGTCAGGCAGAAGTACCGCGACGTGTGGAACCAGGGCCTGACCGGCGCCTGCAACCTCTACCGCGTGACGCCGATGAAGCCGCCCGTCCCCGGCAAGACCACCGCCGACGACATCCCGACGCTGCCCCACGAGCGCCTGGCGGTGACGGTGCCCACCCTGGTGCTGTGGGCCATGGACGATGCGGCGCTGCTCCCGGGCCTGCTCGACGGCCTGGATGCCTACGTGCCCCGGCTCGAGATCAAGCGCGTGCCCGGCGCCACGCACTGGATCATCCACGAGCAGCCCGAGGGCGTGGCACGCGACATCGGCGCCTTCATCGCGCGGACGCCGTCGCCGCCGTCGGCCTAGCCGCGCCAGGGCACGGCCGGCAGGCCGTGCCAGCGCGTGCGGGGCGGGATCGTCTCGCCCTTCATCACCAGCGTCATCGGCCCGAGCTGCGCACCGTCGCTCACCTGCGTGCCGTAGAGCATCGTGGTGCGCGGCCCCACCGTCACCCGGCTGCCGATGTGCACGTGGTCGATCTTCATCACGCGGTCCTCGAACAGGTGGGTCTGCGGGCAGCAGGCGGCGTTCAGCTCGCTGTGCTCGCCGATGTGCACGCAGTCGAACTCGGTGATGTCGGTGGTGTCCAGGTACACGCCGCGCGCGATGTCCGCCCCCAGCAGGTTGAAGGCATTGTTGAGCCATGGCGTGCCGCGCAGGTAGCGCAGGAACCAGGGCACCGTGATGCCCTCGTACATGTTGGTCACCGCCTCCGAGAGCCAGACGAAGGGCGTCCACATCGGCGTTGCGCGGCGGTCGTAGCGGCGCACCGTCAGCCACTTGAAGACCGCCACGAACAGGAAGGTGGCCAGTGCGAAGGCCGCGCCGCCCACCGCCAGGTCGACCGCCACGTCGCCCCAGCGCCCGGACTCGGCCAGTGGCATGGCGTCCAGCACGATGGCGTAGCCCACGGCGATGACCAGCGCATGCGGCGCGGCGATGCGGAAGGCCTCCACCGTGCCGCGGCCGAGCTTGCGCCAGCGTGACGGCGCGAAGGTCAGGTGCGGCGCGAAGCCGCCGACCACCTCGCGTGCCGGCAGGTGCACCGGCGGCGCGCCCAGCCAGGTGTCGCCCGGCTGCATGGCGGTCGCGCGCGGCACGGCGCTCATCACGCCGATCAGCACGTTCTCGGGAATCACCGTGCCGTCGGGCACGTAGGCGCCGTTGCCGACGAAGCTGCGGCGCGAGACGACGGTGGGCTGCACCGTCATCCAGCCGCCGTCGATGTGCTCGTCGCCCAGCATCACGGCATCGGCGATGAAGCACTCGTCGCCCAGGGTCAGCATGTCCGGCACCACGCCCAGCGCGGTGGACAGCTCGGTCTCCTTGCCGACCTTGGCGCCGAGCAGCCGGTACCAACTGGCCGAGAACACCGTCGCATACACCCCGTGCAGCACCGCCAGGCTCGACTCCTGGATCTGGTTGACCAGCCACTTGCTCAGGTAGCGGTTGCCGTGCACCGGCCAGGTACCGGCCTGCATGCGCGGCAGGAACAGCACCCGCAGGGCAGCAGCCGCCAGCGCCGTGAAGGCGATGAAGACCAGGCTGGCCGGCAGCGCGAGCAGGAAGAACTTCACCAGCCGCAGGCCGAAGGCCTGCCAGTCGGTGATGGTGCCGGCATCGACCAGCGGCCGCACGGAGATCGACTCGACGTCCAGCTGGTCGATGAGCAGGAAGGTCGGGAACACCGGCATGAAGAACAGCACGGCCACCACCAGCGCGCCCGCGATGAAGAACGCCATCTCCCAGCGCAGGCGCCGGCGGCTCACGGCCGGGCGCGGCGGCAGGCTGGCCGGGTCGAAGTCGGCGCGCTCGCGCGCGGGCGAGCCGTGCCAGACCTTGCGCGGCGGCACCGACTGGCCGGCCGACAGCGCTGACTGGCCCTCCAGGTGTCCCCAGTCGCCGATGGTGGTGCCGCCCTCGATGACCACGTACGAGCCGATGCCGGCCTGCGCGCCGATGTCGATGCGGCCCAGGTGCAGCAGGCCGCCCTCGACGCGCGCGTTCTCCAGCATCACGGCGTTGCCGATGCTGCTGCCCTCGCCGATGCGCACCAGCTCCGGCACCCGCACCGTGACCGAGCCGAGGTTGACCTCGTCACCGATACGCGCGCCCAGCGCCCGCAGCCACCAGGCATAGAGCGGCGAGCCGTTGATCATGTAGGTGGGCACGGCCTCGACCAGCCGGTCGGCCAGCCACCAGCGGAAGTACACCCAGCCCCACAGCGGGTAGCTGCCCGGCGCCAGCCGCCCGGCCACCAGCCACTTGCCGGCCCAGGCGACCGCGAACTCGGCCAGCGTGGTGAGGACGAACACCGCCACCGAGGCCGCGATGGCGAAGGCCACGCTGTCGCCCTCCTCGCCGGTGTTGAAGTGATAGGCGAAGAAAGGTGCCAGCCACTGCGCCATCTTCAACAAGACCAGGAACGGGATGAGCGCCGCCTGCGCCAGGCCGCAGCGCCAGCGACGCCAGGCCGAGTGGAGGACGAAGGGCCGCTCGGGCGCGGCGCTGCCGGCCTCGGCCATGCCGCGCTGCAGGGCCTCGGCGATCGCGCCCACCTGCCGGCCGGCATACACGTCACCCACCGTGGCCTGCGCGAAGCGCGCGTCCTGCCGCAGCTGCGAAATCAGCCGCGCCGCCAGCAGGGAATGCCCGCCCAGGTCGGCGAAGAAGTCGTGCGTGCGCCGGATCGGCTGGCCGGGGAAAAGGCGGCCCAGCGCCGCGAAGAGCAGCTCCTCGGCCGGCGTCTCGGGCAGGTCGCCGCCCTCGGCCTCGCGCGCCGCCGCCAGCGGCAGCGCCCGCAGCGCCTTGCGGTCGATCTTGCCGCTGGGCAGGCGGGGCATGGCTTCCAGGGGCTCGAAGCGTGCGGGCACCATGTATGGCGGCAGCCGCCCGGCCAGCGCGGAGCGCAAGGCCGGCGCCGCGACCGGGTCGCCCGATGCCACGTAGAAGGCGATCAGCTGGTCGATGCCACCTTCGGGCCGCAGCACCACGGCCGTGGTGCCCACGCCCGGCTGCTGCGCCAGCACCGCCTCGATCTCGCCGAGTTCGACGCGGAAGCCCCGCACCTTGACCTGGTCGTCGGCCCGGCCGAGGCACTGCATCTGCGGCGTGCCGTCGGCCCGCACCTCGACGCGGGCCAGGTCGCCGGTGCGGTACAGCCGCGCCTCGCCCGCGTTGCGTGCCCAGGGGTTGGCGACGAACTTCTCGGCCGTGAGTTCCGGCCGCCCGAGGTAGCCGGCCGCCACGCCCGGGCCGGTGATGCACAGCTCGCCGGTCTCGCCCACCGGAAGCAGCTTCAGCGGCGGCAGGCGCCCATCGACGATGGCCTCGGGCTCGATGACCTCGATCACCAGCAGGCCGTAATTGGGCAGGGCCTCGCCGATGGTCACGGGCTCGCCGGCGTGCAGCTCGGCCAGCGAGGCGGACACCGTCGCCTCGGTCGGCCCGTAGGTGTTGAAGATGCGGCGCGTGGGCGCCGTCCACTTGTCGACCAGCGCCTGCGGGCACATCTCGCCGCCGAGGTTGATGATGCGCAGGTTCGGCACATCCTGCGCGAACAGCGCCAGCAGCGTGGGCACCGCATGCAGCACCGTGATGTCCTGCTCGATGAGCGCGCGCGGCAGCGCCTCGGGGTCGCCGGCCAGGGTGCGCGGCGCGATCCAGAGCGAGGCGCCGACCAGGTAGCTGATCCAGATCTCCTCGAAGCTCATGTCGAAGGCGACCGAGAAGCCCTGGTACACGCGGTCGTTCTCTTCCACGCCCAGGCGTGCGTTCTCGCTGCGCAGGAAGTGGCAGATGCTGCCCTGCGTGATGGCGATGCCCTTGGGCTTGCCGGTGGAGCCGCTGGTGTAGATGACGTAGGCCGTGTGCTCGGGCAGCGCACCTTCGCGCCGCCGCGCCACCGTGCCGGGCGGCAGCGGCGCCAGCAGGTCCGCGGCCTGGATCACCTGCGTGCCGGCAGGTGGCTCGGCCAGCGCGGCGCCGGTGCCGGCATCGACCAGCAGCACGCGCGCCGCGGCATCGTCGAGGCAGACCGCGATGCGCTCGACGGGCACCTCGGCGTCGAAGGGCAGCCAGGCCGCGCCGGTCTTGGCGATGCCCAGCTGCAGCACCAGCAGCTCGATCCCGCGCATGAGCCACAGCCCCACCATGTCGCCGGGCCGCACGCCGGCCTCGATCAGGCGGTGCGCGACGCGATCGGCCGCCTGGTCGAGTTCGCCGTAACTCAGCGCGACCGTGTCGAAACGCAGCGCGGTCTTGCCCGGCAGCCGCGCGGCGGTGGCCTCGAACAGGTCGGCCAGCACCTCGTGGCGCAGCAGGTCGGGCCGGTCGGGACCGTGCAGCAGGGAATCGGTCGGCAGGGCGCGGGGATGCATGGCAGCGGAAGAACTCGTTCGTGCGCCGAGGCCACCGGGCCGCAGCGCGTGGATCAGTACACCTTCGGCTCGCCCGGCGGGCGCGACTTGAAGCGGCGGTGCACCCAGTAATACTGCTCGGGCATGGCGTCGATGTAGGCGGCCAGGCGGCGGTTCATGAGCGCCGTGTCGGCCACGGCGTCGTCGGTGGGGAAATCGGTCCAGGCCGGCAGCACCTCGATCTCGTAGCCGCCGGGCACCAGCCTGGAGATCACGGGCACGACCTTGGCCCGCCCCAGCCGCGCGAAGCGCGACAGCGAAGGCACCGTGGCCGCCATGACGCCGTAGAAGGGCACGAACACCGATTGCGACGGACCGAAATCCATGTCCGGCAGCAGATACAGCACGCCCCCCTTGCGCAGGCCGCCGACGATCTCCTTCACGCCGTCGACGCGATGCAACACCGTGACGTTGCCGAAGCGCGTGCGGCCCCGGCGCGTCCACTCGTCGACCATCGGGTCGCGCTGCGTGGTGTAGATGGTGGTCGACGGCTTGGGGCTGTGCTTGGTGAGCGCCGTTGCCGCCGCGTCGAGGCCGTAGAAGTGCGGCGCGAACAGGATGGTCGGGTCGTGGCCCTCGTCGATCTCGCCGATGGCACCGGTGATGCGGATACGACGGTCGACCACCTCGGGCGGCGCATGCCAGAGCCAGCTGCGGTCCAGCCAGGCCTGCGCCACATACACGAAGGTCTGGCGCGCGATGCGGCGACGCTCCTCGGCCGACTTGCCGGGAAAGCACAGCGCCAGGTTCACGTCCACCACATGGCGTCGCGGTCTGGCCACCGCGTGCAGCACGCGGCCGAGCACGGTGCCCAGCGCGCGCGTGACCGGCAGCGGCACATGCGCCAGCGCCTTCATGAAGCCGATGCCCATGCGGGCCGAGAGGCTCATGCTGCCCCCTTCATTGCGCCACTTCCATCGGCTCGCCCTTGGGCTGCTTGTAGCGCGCGTAGTCCCAAACATATTGGCCCGGCAGGCTGCGCACGAGCTGCGCAATGCCCTCGTTCATCGCGGCCGCCGCCGCCTCGGGCGTGGCCTCCCGGTCGGTGAGCGCGGTGCCGGTGAAGGGGATGAAACGGATCGCGTAGCGCCCGCCCCGCAGACGCTCGCACACGCCGAGGAAGACCTTGGCGCCGGTGGTCTGCGCCAGGCGGGGCAGCAGCGTCATGGTGTAGGCCGGCCGGCCCAGGAAGGGCGCCCACACGCCCTGCCCCAGCGGCGGCACCTGGTCGGGCAGGATGCCGGTGTAGCCCCCCTCCTTGAGGGTGCGCATCAGTCCGCGCACGCCCTTGACGGTGGTGGGCAGCGTCTGCAGGCCGGGGCGGTCGCGCGAGCCCTCGACCAGCCCGGCGATCCACTTCTTGCGCGAGGGACGGAACAGCGCGGTGATGGGGCCGTGGTCCTTCACGAAGCGCTCGCCCACGGCCTGGCCGTACATCTCCCAGCTGCCCAGGTGCGGCACGATCATGATGACGCCCTTGCGTTCGGCCAGGGCGGCCTCGAAGACCTCCGCGCCTTCCCAGCGCACGACCTTGGGCAGTACGCTCTCGCCGGCCGGGCGGGCCCACAGCCAGGGCAGCTCGGCCACCATCTCGCCAGCCGCGCCGATGGCCGGGCGCCACTGGGCGGCCGTGAAGCCGGCGGCCTCGGCGTTCTCGCGAAAGCGCCGCCGGTAGTCGGGCGCCAGCCACCACACGAGCCAGCCGAAGGCCCGGCCCAGCGCGTGCATCAGCGGCAGCGGCACACGGGCGAGCAGACGGAACAGCGCGGTCATTCAGGGGCGGGAAACAACAGGGGTGGTAAGGACAGACGCGCGGGCAAGACGAGGCTTGCGCGGCTTGAATAGAATCCAAATTGTCGCCGAGTTATGGAACTACTTGCGGGGCGACGTTAAACAACTCCGCTAAAGCGTTCGCCAAGACTCCCAAGCCTGGCAACGCGCCAATGGACTTGCACAAGGAGCTTTCTCTCATGGCGAACGACTTTCTCTTCACTTCCGAATCGGTCTCCGAGGGCCATCCCGACAAGGTCGCCGACCAGATCTCGGATTCGATCCTCGACGCGATCTTCGAGCAGGACCCGCGCAGCCGCGTGGCCGCCGAGACGCTGACCAACACCGGCCTGGTGGTGCTGGCCGGCGAGATCACGACCAACGCGCACGTCGACTACATCCAGGTCGCGCGCGACACCATCAAGCGCATCGGCTACGACAACACCGACTACGGCATCGACTACAAAGGCTGCGCGGTGATGGTCTGCTACGACAAGCAGTCCAACGACATCGCCCAGGGCGTGGACCATGCCAGCGACGACCACCTGAACACCGGCGCCGGCGACCAGGGCCTCATGTTCGGCTACGCCTGCGACGAGACGCCCGAGCTGATGCCCGCGCCCATCTACTACGCGCACCGCCTCGTGGAACGCCAGGCGCAGCTGCGCAAGGACGGCCGCCTGCCCTTCCTGCGCCCCGACGCCAAGAGCCAGGTGACGATGCGCTACGTGGACGGCAAGCCCCACAGCATCGACACCGTGGTGCTGTCGACCCAGCACCATCCCGACCAGAGCGAGTCGCCGACCAAGATGAAGGCCAGCTTCAACGAGGCCATCATCGAGGAGATCATCAAGCCCGTGCTGCCCAAGGAGTGGCTCCAGGACACCAAGTACCTGATCAATCCGACCGGCCGCTTCGTCATCGGCGGCCCGCAGGGCGACTGTGGCCTCACGGGCCGCAAGATCATCGTCGACACCTACGGCGGCGCCTGCCCGCACGGCGGCGGCGCGTTCTCGGGCAAGGACCCGTCGAAGGTCGACCGCTCGGCCGCCTACGCGGCGCGCTACGTGGCCAAGAACATCGTGGCCGCCGGCCTGGCGCGCCAGTGCCAGATCCAGGTGGCGTACGCCATCGGCGTGGCACGGCCGATGAACATCACGGTCTACACCGAAGGCACCGGCGTCATCCCCGACGACAAGCTGTCGGCGCTGGTGGCCGAGCACTTCGACCTGCGTCCCAAGGGCATCATCCAGATGCTGGACCTGCTGCGCCCCATCTACGCCAAGACCGCCGCCTACGGCCATTTCGGCCGCGAGGAGCCGGAGTTCACGTGGGAAAGAACCGACAAGGCAGCCGCGCTGCGCGCGGCGGCGGGCCTCTGAGCCCGGGCGGCGCGGGCGTGTCCCACAATCGCACCATGACCCGCTTCCTGACCCTTTGCCTCCTTGTCGCGCCCCTCGCCCTGGCGGCCTGCGGCACGTCTTTCGAAGTCGTCCGCATGCCCGGCGGCAAACTGCGCGCCAGCTCGGCCAACGAGGCCGGCGCGTACTGCGCCAAGGAGGGCGGCCGCGCCCGGATGCTCGGCATGGCGCCGGGCAACGTCGACGTGCTGTTCGAGTGCGTCAGGAACTGAGCATGGCTCGTCGATGCCCGCGCTCCTGAAGCCGAAGGTCAGAACCGGTAGCTCCCGCCGAAGCCCACCGTCCAGTTGCGGCCGGGCGCCGGTTCGAAGTAGCGCGCATTGCCCTCGTTGACGATGACCGAGCCGGCGTACCTGCGGTCCGCGATGTTCTCGACGCGCGCGAAGGCATTGAATTCCCAGCGCTCCCAGCGCTGCACATAGCCCGCGTACAGCGCCGCCACGGCATAGCCCGGCGCGCCGGCCGTGTTGCGGTCGTTGGCCTGGATGCGGCCGAGGGCACGAAGCTCCACGCCCGCACGCAAGCCCTGCGGCGGCACATACCCGAAGGACGCGAACAGCGACTGCCGCGCGATGCCCGGAATGCGGTTGTCCGCCGCGACGAAGCTCGCGCCGGTGCACGGCGCGGGCGAGCAGAAGGCGTCCTGGTAGCGGGCGTCGAGCCAGGTGTAGGCGACCTGCGTGCGCCAGTGGCCCGCCGTTTCGTGCTGCCAGCCCAGTTCGGCCCCCTGGCGCCGCGTGCGGCCGGCGTTCTGGAAGGTGGCGCGGCCGCCGACGTTGGTGGCGGTCACGATCTCGTCCTGCGTGCGGGTCTCGAAGAGCGCCGCAGTCAAAAATCCACCCGCGATGCGTGCCTTGGCGCCCAGTTCGACGCTGTCGTTCACCGAGGGCCGCAGCGCGAAGTTGAGGCCGCCGGTGCCGTCGGGGCGGTACGAGAGTTCGTTGAGCGTCGGCGTCTCGAAGCCGCGTCCCGCCGACAGGTACAGCGCCAGGTCGCGCGTGGGCTGCCAGCGCAGCGAGGCGACCGGCAGCGTGCGGGCATAGCGGGCGCTGCCGCTGTCGTCCACGTTGCGGCCCAGCACGTAGCGGTCCTGGGAATCGAAGTGCACGCTGCTGCGGCGCACGCCCGCCTCCAGCGTCCACGCCGGCGCGAAGCGCCAGGTGGCCTGGGCGTAGGGGTCGAGGTTCCAGACCTCGTTGCGCTCGTTGCGGCGCAGCCGGCCGCGCACGCCCAGCCACGGGTTTGCCGCCGGCCCGAGGTAGTTCTCGTAGCCGGTGCGCCATTCGCGCATGCGGTCGTAGCCCACGCCCGCGACCAGGTCGAGGGGCTGGCCGGCCAGGGCGAACTCGCCGGACCAGCGCACGTCCAGGCCGCTGTAGTTGCGCGCCAGGCCGATCACGCCGCCGGCCTGCAGCGGATTGAGCTGCGCCGAGGGCGGGATGGCCTGGAACTGCGTGGTCTCGCGCTCGCCGCCGTAGAGCATCACCCGCAGCTGGTTGCGGCCGTCGAGCCGGCGCTCGTACAGGAGGCCGGCCTGGCTTTGCGAGACGGTCTTGCGCGTGTCGTATTGCTGCGCCAGGGTCGCACTGCGCGGTGCGAGCGCGAACTGCTCGGCCGTGAGCCCCAGCGGGTCCTGCGCGTCGATACGCACACGGTTGGCCACCAGCGTGAGGCGGTCGCCGTTGTCCAGCGTGAGGCCGAGCTTGCCGTTGGCCAGATCGCGCCGCGCGGCGCTGTGCTCGCGCCAGCCCTCGGTGTCGAAGCGGCTGGCGCTGAAGAGGTAGTCGATGGCCGCGCCGCCGGGGCCGCCCCGCGACCGCGCGCCGCTGAGCTGCAGGCCCTGCCGCCAGGTGCCGAAGCTGCCGCCCGCGGCCGAATACTGCAGGCGCGGCGCGCCCTCGCCGGTGGCGGTGAAGGCCTGCAGCACGCCGCCCGAGGAGTTGCCGTACAGGGCCGAGAAGGGCCCGCGCAGCACCTCGATGTGGTCGAGCGAGGCGATGTCGATGTTGGAGGTCTGGCCCTGCCCGTCGGGCAAGGTGGCCGGGATGCCGTCGACGTAGATGCGCACGCCGCGCACGCCGAAGGTGGAGCGCGCCCCGAAGCCGCGGATGGACAGCTGCAGGTCCTGCGCGAAGTTGTAGCGGTTCTGCAGCTGCAGGCCCGGCACGCCGGCCAGGCTTTCGGTGAGCTGGGCCTGCAGCCGGCTGTCGCGCGCCTCCTCGCCCTCCACCCGGTCGACCGAACCGGCCAGGTCGAAGGGCGCGACCTGGCCGCGCGGCACGCTGACCGTCACCGCGTCGAGCATCGGCGCGGCCGCAGGCGTTGGCTCTGCCGGCGCGGACTGTGCGGCGGCCAGGCAGGGCATGGCCCAGGCCATCCAGGCCATCCGTGCGGTCAGGGAGCGAAGGAGCGGCGGCTGCGTCATGCGACGCATTGTGTGGGCACCGCGCACCTGGGTGTTGGGTCAAGGCCCCACGCGATGAATGCTGCAGCCGCGCGCGCATCGGCGGGGCGCACCGCTGGCCGGTTCGACCCGGCCTCAGCGCTTCAGCCGCGCCCCCGCAGCCATCCGAACCACAGGCACACCGCGGCGGGAATGCCCAGCGTCACCCAGGCCAGCATGTCGCCGAAGCCGCCGTCGCTGAAGAGCGCCGACACCAGGCCGATGGCGGTGAGCACGCCCATCGCGATCGGCCAGCCCCACAGGGCCATGAAAGGGCGAGAAGGCTGCTTCATGGCGCGCCTTCCAGGCCGTCGAGCTGCCTGCTGCTGGTGCGCGTGGCGGCGGCCGGCGACAGGGGTGGCGCGCCCGGCACCGCCGCAGGGGCCGGCGCCGGCTTCGGCCCGTGCGCGTGCGTGGGCTGCCCCTTGCGCAGCCACAGGTACAGCCCGCTGCCCAGCACGATGATGGTGACGATGTCCAGCAGCGCCCACAGGATCTGCATCGGCATGCCGCCGTAGTCGCCGAAATGCAGCGGCTGCGACACCAGCAGCGCCGTGAGGTACCACGGCAGCTTCGGTGCCGCGGTGACCTCGGCCGTCCTGGCGTCGACCAGCACGGGCTGCAGCAGCTTCGAGGTGAAGGGCTCGTTGCCCTTGAGGAAGAAGGTCGTGTGGTGCGGGCTGGAGAACGCCGTGCCGGGGAAGGCGATGAACGACAGCTTGGTGTTCGGCGCCTGCGCCTGCGCGACCTCGAGCGAGCGTTGCACCGAGCCGCGTTCGGCCACCGGCACCAGCGGCTGCCCCTGGTAGGGCACCAACAGGGCGCTGAGCTGGTCGTGCTGCCAGTACTTGATGACGAGGTCGGCCCAGGTGTTGATCATCCCGGTGGCGCCCACGACGAAGACCCACACCAGCGTGACGATGCCCAGCAGGTTGTGCAGGTCCAGCCACTTCAGTCGGGTGCGGCGGTCGCGTCGCACGGTGCCGAAGTCCAGCTTGCGCATGAAAGGCGAGTACAGCACCGCGCCGCTGACGACCGCCACCAGCAGCAGCAGCCCCATCAAGCCCAGGAACAGCTTGCCCGGCAGCCCCGCGAAGAGGTCGACGTGCAGCTTGAACATCACGTACATGAAGCCCTGGTCGAAGCGCGGCTGCGCCAGCACCTGGGCCGTGCGCGCGTCGATGGCCACGGAGCGGAAGTCGTCGGTGGGCGCCGGCGTGGGCGTCATGGTGACGAACCACAGGTTGTCGTCGTCCTCGGCCTTGGACGCGAACTGCACGACCCGGTCGGGGTGCTGCGCGCGCGCCACATCCAGAATGCGGTCCAGGCTCTGGTGCGGCGTGCCCGCTGCCATCTTCGGCGCTTCCACCTCGGTGCCCAGCAGGTGCCCGATCTCGTGGTGGAAGATCAGCGGCAGGCCGGTGATGCACAGCAGCAGCATGAAGGCGGTGCAGACGATGCTGCTCCACTTGTGCACCCAGGCCCAGGTCTTGATCGATCGGCTGTTCATCGTGGTCGGAGTGTGCAGGACGCCGGGCGTCAGAAGCGGTAGGTGGCGCTGGCCACCACGTTGCGACGCGCGCCCCACCAGCAGTCGCCGCGGGCCAGGCAGGTGCTGAAGTAGTTCTTGTCGGTCGCATTGTTGATGTTGAGCGCGTAGCGCCAGCGCTCGGTGTCGTAGGCGAAGACCAGGTCGAGCAGCGCGGCGCTCGGCACACGCGGCCCGTAGCCGCCGTAGGAGGTGTCGCGGAAGGCGCCCATGTAGCGCACACCCGCGCCGGCCGAGAAGCCGTTGACGCCCGCGATGGAGAAGCGGTACTTGGCCCAGATGCTGGTCTGGTGGCGCGGCAGGCCTTCGAGCTGCGTGTCGAGGTCGGTGTAGTTGTAGTGGGCGATCAGGTCGAGGTCGCGGCCCACGGTACCGCGGGCCTCGAGCTCGACCCCGCGGGTGCGCGTGCGCCCAAGCTGGTCGTAGGTGTAGGGGCCGGTCTGCTGCACCTGGTTCTTTTCTTTCAGGTCATACACCGCGGCGCTGAATGCGAGGCTGCGGCCCGCCGGCTCGTACTTGACGCCCGCCTCCCACTGCTCGCCGCGCAGGGGTTTGAAGATCTGGCCGTTGACGGCCGACTGCGGGGTGAAGGATTCCGCGTAGCTGATGTAGGGCGACCAGCCCGAGTCGAAGGCGTACATCAGCCCCAGGCGCTTGGTGGTGGCCGACGCCTTGTCGGAATCGCTTCCTTCGGCGCTCGACACCGCGCGGTCGTGCCGCAAGCCCGCCACGACGATCCACGGCCCGAGCTTCATCTGGTCCTGCAGGTAGAAGCCCGACTGGCGCTGGCGGGTCTTGGGGTTGGGTGTGCGCACGCCAGCGGCCACGTTGCCGTAGACGGGCAGGTAGGCGTCGATCGTGCTGTAGCCCGAGTAGTCCGTCCAGGTGCGTTCGCGCGAGCGCGTGAAGTCGGCGCCCAAGAGCAGCGTGTGCTGCAGCGCGCCCGTGCTGAAGCGGCCCTCGACATGGCTGTCGAGGTTGGTGATCTGCTGCTCGGTGCGCGAGTTGGAGGTGTAGCGGCCGAGCATGCGCTTGAAGATCGGGTCGACACCCCAGCCGCCCGGGCCGGCGTCGACGCCATTGCCGTAGAAATCGCCCCAGTGGTAGAGGCCGTCGTTGACGTTGCGCGCGACGCGGAAATTCTGGCGCACGGCCCACTGGTCGTTGAACCGGTGTTCGAACAGCCAGCCGAAGGACTTGCGCTGGCTGTCGTAGTAGTCGCCCGGCTCGCCGATGAAGCGGTTGCGCGGCAACTGGCCGTTGGGGTTGGGCAGCAGCGTGCCCTCCCATGGGAAGAACTGCGAGGAGCTGCCGCTCTTGTCCTTCTGGTAGAGCCCTTGCAAGGTGAGCGAGGTCATGGCCGTCGGCCGCCAGGTGAGCGAGGGCGCGAGCAGCACGCGGTCGTCGGGCACGTGATCGACCTGCGTGCCCGACTTGCGCCCCAGCGCGATGAGGCGATACGCCAGCGTGCCCTCGGCGTCGAGCGGGCCGGTCAGGTCGATCTGCAGCTGGCGGCGGTTGAAGCTGCCGTACTGCACGCCGATCTCGCGCTGCGCCTCGAACAGCGGCCGCTTGCTCACCATGTTGACCACGCCGGCCGCCGTGCCGGCGCCGAAGAGCATCCCCGAGGGGCCGCGCAGCACCTCGAGCCGTTCGAGTGTGTACGGATCGGTGCGCGTCGTGCTGGTGTAGTAGCCGTAGGCCTGCCGCAGGCCGTCGAGAAACACAGTCGGCTCCGTGCCGCGGATGCGCACCGAATCGGCACGCGAATCCAGGCCATAGGCGTCGGAGCGCACGCCCGCTGCGTAGGTGAGCGCATCCTGCAGGTTCGTGGCGCCTTGGTCCACGATCTGGTCGCGGGTAACCACCGTCACCGACTGCGGCGTCTCTGCCAGGGGGGTGTCGGTCTTGGTCGCGGTGGCGGCGTTCCTGGCGCGGTAGCCGATGACGGGCGAGGTGGCGGTCTCGCGCTCGGCGCTGGCATCCACCTGCACGGCCGGCAGGGTCGGCAACGGGCTGGCGGCGGCCGGCGCCTCCGGAGCCTGGGCCCGTGCGGTGCTGCCGAGGCCGAGACAGAGGGACGCGAGCATCGCCGGGAGTGCCGAGGGTCGCGCGGGGGTCGAAGTCAGGGATTGGGAGGACGACATCAGGCTGGAGTCAATTGCGAGTGATTCGCATTGTATTTATTAACGCAATGTGAACACGTCTTCGCCGCAGGGCGGTGGGGGCATTGCGCCCGCCGCTGTCACGGGTGCGCCACGCGTGCGCAGCACCATGGCTGGCCGGCGCGCTGTCGGACGGCCTCGCGACCGCGTTGCGGAGCCGCTCTTGAAAGCACCCGAAATAGCCTTATCATTAGCACTCGCTGGGGTCGAGTGCTAACAACACGTGGCACCACCCCAAGTCGATCGGACCGCCGGCCGGTTCTTCCAGGCCCGGCAGTCCACAGAACCAACCCCGTTTCTCATATCCCAGGAGATGCAATGAAACTTCGTCCTTTGGCCGATCGCGTGATCGTCAAGCGCATTGACAGCGAAACCAAGACCGCCTCGGGCATCGTGATTCCCGACGCCGCCGCCGAGAAGCCCGACCAGGGTGAAGTGCTGGCCGTGGGTCCCGGCAAGCGCAACGACAAGGGCGATCTCTCGGCCCTGACCGTCAAGGTCGGCGACCGCGTGCTGTTCGGCAAGTACTCGGGCCAGACCGTGAAGGTCGACGGCGACGAGTTGCTCGTCATGAAGGAAGACGACCTGTTCGCGGTCGTCGAGAAGTAATCCATTCCCCCTGAATACCGGAGCTAATCAACATGGCAGCAAAAGACGTCGTCTTCGGCGGTGAAGCCCGCGCACGCATGGTCGAGGGTGTGAACATCCTGGCCAACGCGGTCAAAGTGACCCTGGGCCCCAAGGGCCGCAACGTGGTGCTCGAGCGTTCGTTCGGCGCCCCCACGGTGACCAAGGACGGTGTGTCCGTCGCCAAGGAAATCGAACTCAAGGACAAGCTGCAGAACATGGGCGCCCAGCTCGTGAAGGAAGTGGCCTCCAAGACCAGCGACAACGCCGGTGACGGCACCACCACCGCGACCGTGCTGGCCCAGGCCATCGTGCGCGAAGGCAGCAAGTACGTGGCCGCCGGTCTGAACCCCATGGACCTCAAGCGCGGCATCGACAAGGCCGTCGCCGCCCTGGTGGAAGAGCTGAAGAAGGCCTCCAAGGCCACGACCACGAGCAAGGAAATTGCCCAGGTCGGCTCGATCTCGGCCAACAGCGACGAGACGATCGGCAAGATCATCGCCGACGCGATGGACAAGGTCGGCAAGGAAGGCGTGATCACCGTCGAAGACGGCAAGTCGCTGGACAGCGAACTGGACGTCGTCGAAGGCATGCAGTTCGACCGCGGCTACCTGTCGCCCTACTTCATCAACAACCCGGAAAAGCAATCGGCGATTCTGGAAAACCCCTTCGTGCTGCTCTTCGACAAGAAGATCAGCAACATCCGTGACCTCCTGCCCACGCTGGAGCAGGTCGCCAAGGCCGGACGTCCGCTGCTGATCATTGCCGAGGAAGTCGAGGGCGAAGCCCTGGCGACCCTGGTGGTGAACACCATCCGCGGCATCCTGAAGGTCGTGGCCGTGAAGGCGCCTGGCTTCGGCGACCGCCGCAAGGCCATGCTGGAAGACATCGCCATCCTGACCGGCGGCAAGGTCATCGCCGAAGAAGTGGGCCTGACCCTCGAGAAGGTGACGCTGGCCGACCTGGGCCAGGCCAAGCGCATCGAAGTGGGCAAGGAAAACACCACCATCATCGACGGCGCCGGCGCTGCAGCCGACATCGAAGCCCGCGTGAAGCAGATCCGCGTGCAGATCGAGGAAGCCACCAGCGACTACGACCGCGAGAAGCTGCAAGAGCGCGTGGCCAAGCTGGCCGGCGGCGTGGCCGTGATCAAGGTCGGCGCTGCCACCGAAGTCGAGATGAAGGAAAAGAAGGCCCGCGTCGAAGACGCCCTGCACGCCACCCGCGCTGCAGTGGAAGAAGGCGTGGTGGCCGGCGGCGGCGTGGCGCTGCTGCGTGCCAAGCAGGCCGTGGGCGACCGGGTCAAGGGTGACAACGTCGACCAGGACGCCGGCATCAAGCTGGTGCTCAAGGCCATCGAAGCGCCCCTGCGCGAGATCGTCGCCAACGCCGGTGGCGAGCCCTCGGTGGTGGTGAACAAGGTGCTGGAAGGCAAGGGCAACTACGGCTTCAACGCTGCCAACGACAGCTACGGCGACATGCTCGAGCTGGGCATCCTGGACCCGACCAAGGTGACCCGCACCGCGCTGCAGAACGCCGCTTCCGTGGCTTCGCTGCTGCTGACGACCGAAGCCATGGTCGCCGAAGCACCGAAGGACGACGCCCCGGCCGGCGGCATGCCCGGTGGCATGGGCGGCATGGGTGGCATGGGCGACATGGGCATGTAAGCCCACGGGCCGGGAGGAACACCTTCCCGGCCACGCCGCTCTGTCGAGCAAAAAGAGCCGGGCATGCCCGGCTCTTTTTTTTGTTTCCGCGTGGGGCCGCCGCGCCGACTGCGGCCTACCAGCCGCCGCCGTTGCGGTTCGGCCCACGCTGCGTACCGTCGATCCCGGCCGGCGCCCAGGCGCCGATGGTGTGGCAGGCATGGCCCGGCGCCACCAGCTGATGGCGGCGCGGCAGGTCGTCCGCGGGCCGCACCAGCACCTCGACGCTGTCGCAGGCCTCGCCGCAGCGCACCACGGCCCGGCGCAGACCGGCACCGACGCCCTCCAGGCTGGCATGCCAGAGGCCGGCGCCCTCCTCCCGCATGCGGACCGGCGCCCCGCCGTCCAGCGACACCTCCATGGGCGCCGTGCTGCTGCCGATGCGCCGTGCCACGACCTGCAGCACGCCGGGCCGCGGCACCTGGCGCGCATCGGTCACGCGCGTGAGCAGGCGCACGTCGCAAGGACTCACGATCTGCACGTGCGGCCAGGGCTGGCCGATGCGGCGGAAGCGCACGCTCGGCACCCCGCCATGGACGCACACGAGCGAAAAGCCGGGCAGCCCGCCGTCTTCCTCGACCTGCGCGGTGGAGCGCGTGGCGCCGTAGACCACCCAGCCGTCGTTGAGCAGCTCGTTGTAGTGCGTGTGGCCCGTGTCGACGAACGCGACCCGGGCGTCGGCGAACAGGCGCGCCAGCGCCTCGCCGCCGGCCGCCATGTCGCCGGGAAAGGTGTGCATGAACACCAGCGGCGTCTGCCCCTCGGCCTGCGCCCGAGCGAGTTCGCGCGTCGCGCGATGCAGGTGGTGCGCGCTCAACCGGAAGTCGGGGCCGCCCTGCCCCGCGCTCACCACGTCCAGGAAGATGCAGCGGTGGCCGGCGAACACCTCGACCTCGGGCCGGTGTTCCGGCGCGACGAAGGCCTCGTAGGTGGCCAAGCTGCCGCCCTCGAAATCGTGGTCGCCCGGTATCGCTCGCCACGGCAGCTTCAGCGCGCTCATCGCGTCGACGATCGCCGCGTACTGCGGCGCGGTGGCGTGGTTCGCGTTGTCGCCGGGCAGGTAGACGAAGGCGGCGTCCCCGGCATGGGCGTTGGCCTCTTCCACGATCTGCCGCAGCCGCGGCAGGGCCGTCCAGCCGTCGGCCTCGTCCATGTGCAGGTCGCCGACATGCAGCCAGCAGATCGACGACGTCATGCGCCGGCCCTCCCGAGCACCGGCTGGCACACCGTCTCGCCCGCCGTGCCCGCACACGCCGGCATCAGCAGCGCCCCGAAGCCGACCCACAGCGCCACCGACACCAGCGCGAACGCGCCCAGCACATAGAAGGCAACGTGGTAGCCGAAGAGCTGCGCCAGCCAACCGCCGATCGCCGGCGACAGGCTGGCGCCCAGGCCCTGCACCGTCATCACCGCCCCCTGCCCCACATTGACACGGCCGGTGCCGCTCAGCAGGCAGGCCACCAACCCGGGCACCGCCACGCTCTGCAGGCCGGCACCGATGCCGTCGAGCGCCTGGACCGGCCACACGCCCCACGACTCGATGAAGCTGCCGGCGAGCAGGCCGCGCACCGGCAGGGCGATGAACGACACCAGCATCACCAGCCAGTAGCCGCGGCCCGCGGCCATGCGCATCGCGAGCAGGGCCGTCACGATCATCACGCCCTGCGCCACCACCACCGTGAGCGCGGTGAACACCGCCGGGTTGCCCTTGCCCGCGCCCACGACGGCCAGGCCGTAGAGCGGCAGCATCGCGCCGTTGCCCAGGTGGAAGCAGGCCAGCGCGGCCGCCAGGATGAGCATGGGCCGGTTGCGGAGCAGCGTGCGCAGGCCTTGGGCCTGCTCGCCCTGTGCGTCGGCACTGCCCTCTCCCGGATCGCCGTGCGCGCCCTCCAGGCCGCGCGCCGCGCGGTGGTCGATCGCGCGCTCGGGGATCGCCAGCACCGACGCGATCGCGAACACGCCGAACGCAGCGGCCAGGAAGAAGATCGCCGGCATGCCGAATTCGAAGCCGAGCCAGCCCGACAGGCCGGCGCCGATCATGTTGCCGGCATGGTTCCACGCCTGGTTGCGACCGTTCTGCGCATTGAAGCCGCGCTGGCGCACGATGCCCAGCGTCATGCCGGCGACCGCCGGCCCGATCGCGGCGCCGGCGATCGCCGTGGCGATCTGGCTCGTGGTGACGACGACCCAGGACTGCGACCACAGGATCAGGAACGAGGCCAGCACGGTGCAGATGCCGGTGACGATGACGACCAGCCGCTTGCGCGTGGTGCTGTCGATGAAGGCCCCTGCAGGCACCGTCATGAGCATTCCGGCGATGCCCCCTGCCGTCATCACCGAGCCGATGGCCCCCGGCAGCCAGCCGCGCTGCTGCAGGAACACGCCGAGGAAGGGCCCGATGCCGGCCTGCATGTCCGCCATGAAGAAGTTGAGCGCGCACAGCGCCCGGGTGGCGCGCGTGCGCTCGGCGCCGCCGGCCTCGGGGGGCTTGCTCGCTGCGCCCAGTGCGGCAAGGGTCGTGGTGGACATCGCGAAACTCCTGTCGGAAGGATTCAGGCGGTCAGCAACCGTGCGCCCAGCGCCAGGCCCAGGGCCGGCGGCATCACGAGCACACCGACTTTCAGGAAGCGCAGGAAGCCCACGTCCTCGCCTTCGCGGCGGATGGCGATGAGCCAGAGGATGGTGGCGAGCGAACCGGTGATCGAGAGATTGGGGCCGAGGTCGACACCGATCAGCAGCGCATCGACGATGGCCGACGGCGCATGGGCCTGCTCCAGCGTGGTGCTGGCCAGCAGGCCAGCCGGCAGGTTGTTGACCAGGTTCGAGCCGAAGGCCAGCAGCGTGCCGGCGACGGCGCCGGTCGCGCGCTCCCCGTGCTGCGCGCCCGCCATGAGCCACTGCGCCAGCCGCGCCGTGACACCCGTCCTGGCAATCGCCTCGACCAGCACGAAGAGGCCGGCCACCAACGGCAGCACGGTCCACGACACCTCGCGCAGCAGCGGCCACGGACTGGCGCGGTCGCGCAGCAGCACCAGCGCGGCGGTGAGCACGCCCATCACGCAGGTCGGCAGGCCGAGCGGCCGGTCCAGGGCCGACACGCCCATCAGCACCACGGCCGTGGCCACCAGGCCGGCCAGCGCGGTGCGCCCGCCGGTCGTCAGCGGCGCCTGCTGCGGCGGCAGCTCGCAGGCGCCCGCGAGTGCGCGCCGCTGCGTGAAGCGCAACACCAGGAAGGTGCTCGCGATGGCCAGGGCCGAGGGCAGCGTGAAATGCACGAGCCACGGCCACAGCGCGGGCATGTGGTCGCCGTACAGCACGAGGTTCGCCGGGTTCGAGATCGGCAGCACGAAACTGGCCGCGTTGGCGACGAAGGCGCAGATGAACAGGTAAGGCAGGGCCGGCGCGCGCGCCTGGCGTGCCGCCGCGAAAACGGCCGGCGTGAGCACCACCGCCGCCGCATCGTTCGACAGGAAGGCGGTGACGACCACGCCCACCAGGTAGATCAGCAGGAACAGGCGCTGGCGCGATCCCCGCGCCCCCCGCACGGCCTGGCTCGCGACCCAGTCGAACAGGCCTTCGCGGCGCGCCGTTTCCGACAGCAGCATCATGCCGACCAGGAACAGGTAGACGTCGGTGCCCTTGCCGATGGCGGCGATGGCATCGCTCACCGGCAGCAGGCCCAGGGCCACCACCAGCGCACCGCCGGCCACGGCCCAGACGGCCTCGGGCCAGCCGAAGGGCCGCATCAGCACGCCGGCCGTGGCGGCTGCGGTGATGCTCCACAGGGACAGATGGCTCGCCATCGCGACCGCCTCGCAATCGATGGGTTGGGGGATGCGGGAAGTCTGGGCGAGAGGCCCGATGCAGCCTGTCGGCCGATGGCGCAGGCCCACGCGGCCGGCGGGCGCGGCTTCGCGCCGTCGGGTGGCGCGACCCGTCCAGCGGACCGGATCGGTCAGTGCCCGTTCAGCGACAGGAAGCTAGAGCGCAGCACCGGGTACAGCGCGCCAAAGCGCGCATGCCGCGCACGGTGGCCTTCGGCATCCGCTGTGCGCGGCTCGAAACGCTGGCGTACGGCGGGCGGTGTGCACACCGCTTCCACCGTCCCGCCATCGGCCAGCCAGGCGAGGCGCGCTGCACCCAGCGCACCGCCAGCCTCGCCACCTTCGCCCAGGGTGAGCGGCACTTCGAGAATGTCGGCCAGCAGTTGCGACCACCACGCACTGCGCGCGCCCCCGCCGACCAGCGCCAGCGCGTCGGCAGGCCGGTTCAAGGTGTCGAGCCCGTCGCGCAGGCCGAAGCTCACGCCCTCGACCACGGCATAGGCGATGTCGGCCGGGCCATGGCCCTGGGTCAGCCCGAAGAGCACGCCCTGCGCGTTCGCGTCGTTGTGCGGCGATCGCTCGCCCGACAGGTAGGGAAGGAACAGCGGCGCGCGACGGCGTGCACCGGCATCGAGCGTCGCCGCCGCCGCCAGCAGCGCGGCCTCGTCGGCGAATCCGAAGGCGCCGACGGCCCAACTGAGCGCACTGGCAGCCGAGAGCATGACCGACATCTGGTGCCAGCGGCCCGGCAGCGCATGGCAGAAGGCGTGCACGGCCTGCGACGGATTCGGATCGAAGCGCTCGCCGGCCACGAAGATGACGCCCGAGGTGCCGAGCGAGACGAAGCCCTGCCCGGCCTGCACGACGCCCATGCCGACCGCGCTGGCGGCGTTGTCGCCCCCGCCGCCGGCGATCGCGACGCCATGCCCGTGCGCCGTGCCCACGCCCCAGCGTGCAGCCAGCTCGGGCTTCAGCATCGCCGATACCGCGCTGCCTTCGACCAGGCGCGGCATGTGCGCACGCGTGAGGCCGGTGGCAGCCAGCAGCTCGTCGGACCAGTCGCGCCGGCCGACGTCGAGCCAAAGGGTGCCCGAGGCGTCGGACATGTCGCTGACCGCTTCGCCGCTCAACAGAAGGCGCAGCCAGTCTTTGGGCAGCAGGACGCGCGCCGTCCGTGCGAACGTTTCGGGTTCGTTCGTGCGCACCCACAGCAGCTTGGGCGCGGTGAAGCCGGGCATCGCGAGATTGCCGGCGATCTGCGTCAGGCGCGGCACGGCGCGGGTGAGCTGCTCGCACTCGGCCGCGCTGCGGCCGTCGTTCCAGAGGATGGCGGGGCGCAGCACGGCGTCGTCTGCATCGAGCAGCACGGCACCGTGCATCTGCCCCGACAGGCCGATGGCGCGCACCTGCGCCAGCGCCTCGCCGTGCTGCGCGTGCAGCGCGGCCATGACGGACTCCAACGCCTCGCTCCACCGGTCGGGATGCTGCTCCGACCACAGCGGCTGCGGCCTGCTCACCGTGAGCACGGCGCCAGCGGTGCCGACGATGCGATGGTCGTCCGCCAGCAGCAGCGCCTTGAGCGCCGAGGTGCCGAGGTCCAGTCCGAGGTACATGGATTCGATCTTCCAAGCAAAAAAGAACAGCCACTTCGGCGCTTGCCTTCAGCACGCCCCGTTCGCGCTGAGCCTGTCGAAGCGCCGCTCCCGGCTTCGACAGGCTCAGCCCGAACGGGCCTTGGCAGCCGAAGCGCGCCGCATCAGTGGCTGCCGCCGAAGCGGTGGTCGGCCTGGCGCCGGAACTCGGTGGGCGTCATGCCCTTGATCTCGAGGAAGCGCCGGTTGAAGTTGGCCACGTTGTTGAATCCGACCTGGTAGCAGATGTCGGTCACGTAGTGGTCGGTCTGCATCAGCAGGTGGCAGGCGCTGTTGATGCGCACGCGGTTGACGAAATCGGTGAAGCTGTTGCCGGTCGAGCGGCGGAAGAAGCGCGAGAAGCGCGACTCGCTCATGCCCAGTTCGGCCGCCACGTCGCCGGCGCTGATCGGCTCGGCGACGTTGCCGGTGATGCGGTTGACGATCTGGTTGATCTGGTCGACTTCGGCATCGCCCTCGGCGCCCTGGATCTGCACGGTGGACAGCAGCCGGTAGTCGGCACACTGCGCCAGGTCGGCCATGAACTCGCAGAAGTGGCCGAAGCGCCGCATGCCGCGCGTGGCCTTGATCTGGTCCCAGTGTGCGCGCGCACGCTCGGACAGACCGAAGAACTCCACGCCGCGGCGCGCGCGCTCGAGCAGCTGCATCACGTCGCGCAGCTCGGGGATGTCCTCGGACGCATGCTGCAGCGGTTCGTGGCGGAACTGGATGACCAGGTCGCGCTCGGCGACGCCGCCGTCGCCCACGTCGAAGGAGATCCAGTTGTGCGGCAGGCGCGGCCCGCACAGCACCAGGTGGCCGGGCTCGAAGGGGCCGATCCAGTCGCCGATGAAGGCCTTGCCGGAGGTGGCGGTGATCAGGTGGAGTTCGTACTCGTCGTGGAAGTGCCAGCGCGCCAGGGGCGTGGGATAGCCGTGGGCCAGGCAACGCACCAGGCCGGTTTCCTCGGACGCCTCGTAGCCCAGCGCGGGCGAGCGGGTGAAGTCGCGCTCCAGCTCGGGCTGGCGCTGGCGGGGCCGCGCCACACGGGCCGGCCGGGCGGTGCGTTCGCGCGTGGAGGGGTTCATGGCAGTCGGGATCATCGTCATCGGCGGCAACGCTCGCACCTTAGCTCATGACGTTGCCACCGTCGACATTGAGCGTCTGCGCCGTGATGTAGCGGGCCTCGTCGCTGGCCAGGAACACGCAGGCACCGCCCAGGTCGTCGGGCCGGCCCATGCGGCCCAGCGGCACGGCCAGGCCGACCTGGCGCTTCTTCTCCCCGGGCTGCAGGTGCTCGTGGCGCGCGAACAGGCCATCGACCTGGTCCCACATCGGCGTGTCGACCACGCCGGGCGAGATGGCGTTGACGCGGATGCCGTGCGGCGCCATCGCCAGCGCCGCGCTCTGCGTGTAGCTGATCACGGCCGCCTTGGTGGCGCAGTAGTGCGACACCAGCGCCTCGCCACGGCGGCCCGCCTGTGACGCGAGGTTGATCACCGACGCGCCCTCGGTGCCCGCCTCCACCATGTGCCGCAGCACGGCCTGCATGACGAAGAACAGGCCCTTGACGTTGACGGCGAACAGCCGGTCGAAGGACGCCTCGTCGCTCTCGAGCAGGGGCGCGAGGTCGAACACGGCCGCGTTGTTGACGAGGGTGTGGACGGGGCCGAAGCGCGCGACCGCGGTGTCGAGCAGGCGCGCGATGTCGCCGCTGCGGGTGATGTCGGCGGCGATGTACGCCACCGCGTCGGGGTGCGCGTCCTGCACCGCCTGCACGGCGGACGGCGTGTCGGTGGCGCGGTCGACGAGGCTGCAGCGCGCGCCCTCGGCCAGGCAGGCCTGTGCCATCGCCAGGCCGATGCCGCCGCCGGCACCGGTGATCAGCACATGGCGACGGGCGAGTCGTGAAGTCATGGGTTCTCCTTCGGGTTCAGGGCCAGGGCCTGCGCATCGGCCAGGAAGCCGCGCTCGGCCTCCAGCGTGGCGGGGTGGTCGAGCAGTTCGGGCAGGAGCCGCGGCGGGATGGTGATGGCGCCGACGCCCAGCGCGAGCAGCGCGAGGTAGGCCTCGCGCGAGCGCACGCTGGCCACCAGCAGGCGCGTCGGCGCGCCGGTCTGCACGAGCAGCGCCTGCATGTGCCCGACGAGCGCCAGGCCATCGATGCCGCCGTCCTGCAGCCGGCCCAGGTAGGGCGCCGCATAGGCCGCGCCGAGCAGGGCGGCGAAATGGGCCTGCTCGGGCGCATAGACCGCCGTGTAGGTCACGGCGTGGCCGGCCGCGCTGAGCTGTGCGCCGGCACGCAGCCCGTCGCGCGTGGCGGGGATCTTCACCACCAGCCGGCCGGGCTCGAAATCGGCCAGCAGGCGTTGCGCGTCGTCCAGCATTGCGTCCACGTCCGCTGCCTGCACCTGGGCCTGGACCTGCCGCGCACCCAGCGCCAGGCACTCGCGCAGCAGCGCCGGCAGATCGTCGCGCGAGACCCCCGCGCGCCGCAGCAGCGTCGGGTTGGTGGTCACGCCGTGAACGACGGGATGCGGCAGGCAGGCGCGCAGTTCGCCGAGGTCGGCGCTGTCGAGGTAGAGGTGGAAGCCGGCGGTCATGGCCTGTGGAACATCGGTGCGGTCAGGACGCAAGCAGTGCATCGACCTCGCCGCGGCGTGGCGGGTCGGCGCCCTCGCGCATGCAATTGAGGGCCGCAGCAGCCGCGGCGAAGCGCAGCACGTGCGACCACTGCGCCGTGGGCAGGGACTCCAGCGCCTCGGCGGTTTCCACGCCCTGCTCCAGCAGCGCGACCGTCAGCCCCGCCGCGAAGGTGTCGCCCGCGCCGATCGTGTCGACCACGCGCGTGGGCGGCGGCGACACCTCGACCGGCTCGGCGCCGGGCCGGTACAGCGTCGCACCCTCGGCCCCGCGCGTGATGACCACGGCGCGCGGCCCGTGGCGCAGGCAGTCGGCCGCCACGTCGTGCAAGGGCCGGCCGGGCGCGAGCATCCGGGCGTCCTCGTCGCTCATCTTCACCAGGTCGGCGGCCGCCAGCCACTGGCCGCAGCGCCGGCGCCAGTCCACCGGGTCGCGAATCAGGCTGGGCCGCGCGTTCGGGTCGAAGAGCACCAGACGGCGCCCGCGCTGGGCCTCGACGAATTCGCCGATGCGCGTCGCGGCCGGATCGTGCAGCAGCGAGATGGAGCCGAAGTGCAGCCAGCGGCAGCTGTCGGGCAGATCGGGCAGTTCCTGCGGTGCCCACAGCGTATCGGCCGTGCCCTGCATGTAGAAGGCGTAGCGGTTGCTGGTCAGCGTGCGCTCGACGAAGGCCAGCGTGCTCGGCGCATCGCTGCGCAGCACGAAGCGGGTGTCGATGCCGTCGCGCGTGAAGCGCTCCAGCAGACGCTCGCCGAACAGGTCGGTGGACAGCTGCGTGACGAAGCCCGTGGGCGCTCCCAGCCGCGCGGCCGCCACCGCACTGTTGGCCAGGGCACCGCCCACATGGCCCTGGAAGGCCAGCGCCCCGGCGGTGGTGAAGTCGATCAGCGATTCGCCGACGAAGACGATGCGCATCGCGGCCTGCACGCTCATCGCCCCTGATGCGCCTCGAACATCGCCACGCGGTCGGCCGCACGGCGCACGGCCGAGACCAGCCGTGCATCGCCGGCGAGCTCGCCCCACAGGCCGGCGTCGGCGCACAGGGCGGTGACCGGGTCGGCGGCGTCGCAGATCGCGTGTGCCACGGCCGGGTCCATGCCCTGGTCCTGGTAGGCGTAGGGCAGCTCGCCGCGGTGCCAGCGCTGCAGGAACGCCAGGAACAGCGCCGGCAGCATCGCCACGCTGTCGATGGTGGCGCCGGCCGCCAGGCGCTCGCGCACGGTGGGCGCGATGAAGCCGGGAATCTTCGAGAAGCCATCGGCCGCGACCCGCTGGTTGGTGTCGCGGATGGCCGGGTTGGAAAAGCGTTCGAGCACCACGTCGCGGTAGCGCGGCAGGTCCACGGGGCTCGGCGACCCAGGGCGGCCGAGGCAGGGGATCACGTCGTCGGTGACGTAGTCGAAAGCCATCCGCCGGATCGAGGGCATGAGCGTGCCCTCGTGGATGAACTGCAGGCCGAGCAGCGTGCCGGCCCAGGCGATGCAGCTGTGGCTGGCGTTGAGGATGCGGATCTTCGCCTCTTCGTAGGGCTGCACGGACTCGACCAGTTCGACGCCGACCCGCTCCCAGGCCGGACGACCGGCGATGAAGTCGTCCTCGATCACCCACTGGATGAAACTTTCGCCGGTGACCGGCGCCGCGTCGTCCCACCCGGTGGCCTTGCGCACGCGCTCGCGCAGCTCGGCCGGCGGGCGCGGCGTGATGCGGTCCACCATCGCGTTGGGGCAGGTGGTGTGGGCCTGCGTCCAGGCCAGGAGCGGCGCATCGCCGACGCGCCCGATGAACTCCAGCAGCCCGGCCCGGAAGCGCTCGCCGTTGTGGCGCAGGTTGTCGCAATTCAAAAGCGTGACGGGGCCGGCCTGCGCGGCCATGCGCGCACGCAGGATGGCCGTGACCGCGCCGTACACGGTCTCGCCGGCCTCGCCGCGGCGCACCCGCTCGATGTCGGCCGCGAGGTCGGCGAAATTCAGGTCGAGCCGGTGGTCGTTGTCGAGGTAGTAGCCCGCCTCGGTCACGGTGAAGGAGACGATGCGCGTGGCCGGATCGGCGCCGCGCGCCACCATGGCCGCCTGCGCGGGCGCGTAGGGAATGACCTCGCGGATCGATTCGATGCGCTCGTAGCGGTACTCGCCGGCCGGCGACACGGTCTCGAGCGTGTAGGCGCCGCCCTGGGCCTGCAGGGCGGCCAGCACGTCGGCCATGTCCGGGCGCAGGTTCGTGCCGGCCAGCGACCACCGCAGGTCGCCCGCGGCACGCAGCGCCTGCAGGTACACGGCCTGATGCGCCCGGTGGAAGGAGCCCAGGCCGAGATGAAGCACCACCAGACCGGAAGCGGCGGGCACCGAGGGGGAAGTCACGGAAGCACTCTCCGAAAAAGGGAATCAGGCGGCAGCGAGGGCGCGTCCGTCGCGGGTGAACAGGTGCAGCACCGACGGGTCGATCTCGACACCCACGTCGTCGCCGGACTGCAGCGGCGTGCGCTCGTTCTGGCGCGCGATCAGGGTGACGCCGCTCACATCGACGTGGATCAGCGTGTCGGCGCCCAGCGCCTCCACCAGCTCCACGCGGCCGGGCATGCCCGAGGCCGCGCCCGGGTGGACCCGCACGCCCTCGGGCCGCACGCCGAGGAACCCGTCGCCAGGCAGCTTGCCGCCGGTGAGCTGCGACACCGAAGGCAGCGAGGTGGCGGGCAGCATGTTCATCGACGGCATGCCGATGAACTGCGCCACGAACTGGTTGGCCGGCCGGTCGTAGAGTTCGAGCGGCGAGCCGACCTGCTCGATCAGGCCGTCCTTGAGCACCACCACCTTGTCGGCCAGGGTCATGGCCTCGACCTGGTCGTGCGTCACGTAGATGGTGGTGGCGCCGAGCGACTCGTGCAGCTTCTTGATCTCGACGCGCGTGTTGCCGCGCAGGGCCGCGTCGAGGTTGGACAGCGGCTCGTCGAAGAGGAAGACCTTGGGCGCACGCACGATGGCGCGGCCGATGGCCACGCGCTGGCGCTGGCCCCCCGACAGCTCCTTGGGGGTGCGCTGCAGGTAGTTGCCGAGGTTGAGCTTGGCCGCCGCGGCCTCGACCTTCTGCCGGATTTCCGCCTCCGGCACCTTGGCCAGCTTGAGCGCGAAGGACATGTTGTCGTACACGCTCATGTGCGGGTACAGCGCATAGCTCTGGAACACCATCGCCAGGTCGCGCTTGCCCGAAGGCGCGTAGGTGATGTCGCGGCCGTCCAGCAGCATCTGGCCGCTGCTGACCGGCTCCAGGCCCGCGATCAGCCGCAGCAGCGTCGACTTGCCGCAGCCCGACGGCCCGACGAAGACGATGAACTCGCCCTTTTCGATCGCGAGGTCGACCCCCTTGATGATGTGCGCGTCGCCGAAGCTCTTCTTGATGTTCTTCAGTTCGAGGAAAGCCATGGTTGTTGTCCCCTTCTTCGTTTACTTCACGGCGCCGAAGGTCAGGCCTTGGACGAGTTGCTTTTGCGAGAACCAGCCGAACACCACGATGGGTGCGATGGCCATCAGCGACGCGGCCGACAGCTTGGCCCAGAACAGGCCTTCGGGGCTGGAGTACGAAGCGATGAGCGTGGCCAGCGTGCCGGCCTTGGCGGAGGTGAGGTTGAGCGCCCAGAAGGCCTCGTTCCAGCTCAGCACCAGGCACAGCAGGCCGCAGGACGCGAGGCCGCCCACGGACAGCGGCATCACCACGTAGCGGAACTCCTTCCACAGCGTGGCGCCGTCCATGCGCGCCGCCTCGAGGATCTCGCTCGGGATGTCCTTGAGGCTGGTGTAGAGCATCCACACCATGATGGGCAGGTTGGACAGCGTGAACACGATGGTCAGCGCGGGCAGCGTGTCCAGCAGGCCGGCAGTCTGCGCCAGCACGTAGATGGGCACCAGCGCGCCGACGGCGGGCATCATCTTGGTGGAGAGCATCCACATCAGGATGTCGCGCGTCCTCTTCGTGCGAAAGAAGGCCATCGAGTAGGCCGCGGGCAGCGCGATGGCCAGGCCGATGACGGTGGAGGCCAGGCTCGTGACGAGCGAGTTGCGCGCGTACAGCAGGTAGTCGCTGCGGCGCTGCACCTCGGCGAAGTTCTCCATCGTCGGCGTAAAGACGAAGAGCGGCGGCACGGCGATGGCCTGGAGCTCCGTCTTGAAGGCCGTGAGGAACAGCCAGCCGAGCGGAAAGAACAGCAGCAGCGTGACAGCCCAGGCCGCCACCGTGCGGATCGTCGTCGGCACCAGCGTGCTGGGGGGAGATGCGTGGGACATGTGCGTCGTCTCCTCAGTCGAGGTTCTTGCCGATGATGCGGATCAGGAAGGCCGCGACGATGTTGGCCAGGATCACCGCGAACAGGGCGCCGGCCGACGCCACGCCGACATCGAAGTTCATCAGCGACTGCTTGAAGATCATGTAGGTGATGTTGGTGCTGGCGTTGCCCGGGCCGCCGTTGGTCGTGATGGCGATCTCGGCGAACACGCTCAGCAGGAAGATCATCTCGATCATGATCACCACGGCCATGGGCCGGCCCAGGTGCGGCATCGTGAGGTACCAGAAGCGCTGCGGGGCGCTGGCGCCGTCCATGCGCGCGGCTTCCATCTGCTCTCGATCGAGCGACTGCAGCGAGGTGATGAAGATCAGGCAGGCGAAGGGCAGCCACTGCCAGGCCACCATGATGATCACCGACAGCAGCGGCCAGTCGGTGAGCCAGTCCACCGGCTCGGCGCCGAAGGTGCGCCACACGTCGGCCAGGATGCCGTAGATCGGGTTCATCATCATGTGCTTCCACAGCAGGGCGTTGACCGCCGGCATGACGAAGAAGGGCGAGATGAGCAGCACCCGCACGATGCCGCGCCCCGGGAAGGGCTCGTTCACCAGCAGCGCCAGCAGCACGCCCAGCACCACCGTGATCAGCACCACGCTGCCGATGAGCAGCAGCGTGTTCCATACCGCCGGCCAGAAGTCCGGGTCGGTGACGAAGTAGTGGAAGTTGTCGATGCCCGCGAAGGTGCGCTCGCCGGGCTGCATCAGGTTGTAGTTGACGAACGAGAAGTACAACGTCATCAACAGGGGCACGATCATCCAGAGGAAGAGCGCGATCACGGCGGGCGCCATCAGGGCCCGGGGCAGCAGTCTTTTCATGGCAGCACTCCGGCAAGCATCAGCAACACACAATGGCCCGGCGCCTCCCTGGCGCCGGACCGTCCCGCGATGCCTACTTGTAGTAGCCGCCCTTCTTCATCTCGCGCTCGGCCAGGGTCTGCGAGGTCTTGAGCGCCTGGTCGACCGTGACCTTGCCCGCGAGCGCCGCACTCATCTGCTGGCCCACGCCCACGCCGATGGCCTGGAACTCGGGGATCGCCGCGTACTGCACGCCCGCATAGGGCGACTTGGGCAGCGTGTTCTCGCCCGGGTTCGGGTTGGCCGAGTCGATGGCCTTCTTCTCGGCCGCGGCGAACTTGGCGACCTTCTGGAATTCGGGGTTCGCATAGGTCGACTTGCGCGTGCCGGTGGGCACCGCACCCCAGCCCTGCTCCTTGGCCACGAGCTGGATGTAGTCCTTCGAGGTGGCCCACTTGATGAACTTCTGGGCCGCCTCGTCCTTGGTGGAACTGGCCGGGATGGCCAGGTTCCAGGACCACAGCCAGTTCGAGCCCTTCGGGGTGACGGCCACCGGCGCTGCGGCATAGGCCACCTTGTCCGCGACCTTGGACTGCTTGGGATCGGAGATGAACGACGCGGCGATCGTCGCATCGACCCACTGCGCGCACTTGCCTTCGTTGAAGAGGGCCAGGTTCTCGTTGAAGCTGTTGGCCGCGGCACCCGGAGGGCCCGCCTTCTTCATCAGGTCGACGTAGAAGGTGATCGCATCCTTCCAGGGTTTGGTGTCGATCTGCGGCTTCCACTGCATGTCGAACCACTGGCCGCCGTTGGTGTTGACCATCGTGGTGAGGAAGGCCATGTTGTCACCCCAGCCCGGCTTGCCGCGCAGGCACATGCCGAACACGCCGGCCTTGGGGTCGTTGGCCTTTTCGGCGAAGTCCTTGACCTCGGCCCAGGTCGGCGGGTCGCTGAACTTCACGCCGGCCTTGTCGGCCAGGTCCTTGCGGTACATGAGCATGGAGCTCTCGCCGTAGAAGGGCGCGGCGTACAGCTTGCCTTCGTTGGACAGGCCGCTGCGGATGGCGGGCAGCAGGTCGTCGACGTCGTAGGCGGCGTCGGTGGCGATGGGCTTGAGCCAGCCCTTCTTCGACCAGATCGGCGCCTCGTACAGACCGATGGTCATCACGTCGAACTGGCCGCCCTTGGTGGCGATGTCGGTCGTCACGCGCTGGCGCAGCGTGCCCTCCTCCAGCGTGACCCACTTGAGCTTGATGTCGGGATTCGCCTTCTCGAAGAAGGGCGTGAGCTTCTGCATCTCGATCATGTGGCCGTTGTTCACGGTGGCGATGACGAGTTCGGTGGCGGCGTGGGCCGCGAAGGCGGTGGCAGTGAGCGCGAGCACGAGGCCCGCCTGAGCAAAACGCTTCATGGTTGTCTCCTTGGGTTCCACGACCCGACGGTCGCTGGAGCCGAATTCTGAGGACGCTGCCTTGCAGCTTTGGTACCTCGATCGCTCGTGCCGATACTTCTTTGCACAGAGTTCTCGGTAGATTCCCTATGAAAAGCAATTCAGCATGTGCCCGGGCAAATCGCATGGGGTGCAAAAAAGGCCGCGCGAGGCGGCCTGTCCGATCATGGTTGGCTGTACTAGCCGTACTTCTTTTCCCATGACGAGTCACTCGTGCAAAAGAAGACGATTGCTTCAACGAGCGACACGATCGAAGGCACAAACGTCCAACAAAGGAAAAGGTAAAAGATTCCCCACCATTGCCCCAAATAAAAACGATGGATCCCGAGCCCACCGAGAAACAGCGCAAGCAAGCCGGCCACGAGCTTGCTCTTCGCAGCGCCCGACCTCTGCGTAGCTCCGCAATGCGGACAGGCCCGAGCACTTTCGTGGATCTCCTTGCCGCACCCTCTGCAAAAAACCATACCCGCCATACATCACCTTTTAAATGCATTTTTGAGGCTGGCCCCTCCGGCCCCGCAGAATCATAAGCAACTTCCAGCATTGAACAGGCCGGACCTGCATACCGCACGACCTACGGCGTGATTCGCTGCGCGCCGAGACCTGATCGGGTAGGCGCACCATCGCCCAGCATGGCGCGCACCACCTTGCTGCACGTCGACGCAGTGGCACGAACCGTTTTGGACCATTTGGTCAAATCGATGCCATTCAAATCACACTAAATCGTTGATTCGAAAGAACAATTTCACTTTGGCACGACGCATGCAAACACGCCGGCAGTCCTCGTGTACGGAGTTTTCTGCCATGAAAGTCGGCGTCTTCATTCCCATCGGCAACAACGGCTGGCTGCTGTCGCGCAACGCGCCGCAGTACAAGCCCAGCTTCGAACTGAACAAGACCATCACCCTGCGGGCCGAGCATTACGGCCTGGACTTCGCGCTGTCCATGATCAAGCTGCGCGGCTTCGGCGGTAAGACGGAATTCTGGGACCACAACCTGGAGTCCTTCACGCTCATGTCGGGCCTGGCGGCCGTGACGACGAAGATCAAGCTCTTCGCCACCGCCGCCTCGCTGGTGATGCCGCCGGCCATCGTGGCGCGCATGGCCTCGACCATCGACAGCATCTCGAACGGGCGCTTCGGCCTGAACCTCGTGACCGGCTGGCAGCGGCCCGAGTATTCGCAGATGGGCATGTGGCCCGGCGACGAGTTCTTCTCCACCCGCTACGAATACCTGTCCGAATACATCCAGGTCCTGCGCGACCTGTGGGGCAAAGGCCAGTCGGACTTCAAGGGCGCCCACTTCAAGATGGACGACTGCCGCCTGAGCCCGCAGCCGCAGGCGCCCATGAAGGTGATCTGCGCCGGCCAGAGCGATGCCGGCATGGCCTTCTCGGCCCGGTACGCCGACTACAACTTCTGCTTCGGCAAGGGCGTGAACACCCCCAAGGCCTTCGCACCCGCGGCGCAGAAGCTGATCGAGGCCACGGCCAAGACCGGCCGTCACGTCACCACCTACGTGCTGATCATGGTGATCGCCGCCGAGACCGACGAGGCCGCCTTCGCCAAATGGGAGCACTACAAAGCGGGCGCCGACACCGAGGCCATCGCCTGGATGGCGCAGCAGGGCGCGGCCGACACCAAGTCGGGCGGCGACACCAACGTGCGCCAGATGACCGACGCCACCTCGCCCTCGGCCGTGAACATCAACATGGGCACGCTGGTGGGCTCCTGGGCCAGCGTGGCGCGCATGCTCGACGAGATGGCCGAGGTGCCGGGCACCGAGGGCGTGCTGCTGACCTTCGACGACTTCGTGCAGGGCGTGGAGGACTTCGGCCAGCGCATCCAGCCGCTGATGACGAGCCGCATCGGCGTGGACACGCCCGTGCCCTCGCAGGTGGGCGCCCCCGAGGCCCTGGCGGCTTGAAGGAGGGCAACGCCATGAGCAGTTCCAAGACCAACGCCACCCTGCGCTCGACGACCCCGGTGGGGCCGCCCCAGGCACCCGGCGCGCCCGCCCCGACGGTCATCCCCTCGCGCCCCGAGCCCCTGGCGCTCGTGCCCACGCAGACCGCGCTGATCGTGGTCGACATGCAGAACGCCTATGCCTCGCTCGGCGGCTACGTCGACTCGGCCGGCTTCGACATCTCGGGCGCGCAGGGCACCATCGCCGGCATCGTGCGCGCGATCGAGGCGGCACGCGCCGCCGGCATGCTGGTGGTCTTCCTGCAGAACGGCTGGGACGCGCAGTACGTGGAGGCCGGCGGCCCCGGCTCGCCCAACTGGCACAAGTCCAACGCGCTCAAGACCATGCGCGCCCGGCCCGAGCTGCAGGGCCGCTTCCTGGCCAAGGGCGGTTGGGACTACGAACTCATCGACGCGATGAAGCCGCAGCCCGGCGACATCGTGATTCCCAAGACCCGCTACAGCGGCTTCTTCAACAGCACGCTCGACAGCAGCCTGCGCGCCCGCGGCATCCGCAGCCTGGTGTTCACCGGCATCGCCACCAACGTGTGCGTCGAGTCGACGCTGCGCGATGCCTTCCACCTGGAGTATTTCGCCCTGATGCTGGAAGACGCCACGCACGAACTCGGCGGCGCGGCCATCCAGCAGGGCACGGTCTACAACGTCGAGACCTTCTTCGGCTGGGTCGCGACGGTGGACGCGTTCTGCCAGGCCCTTGCGCCCGCCACCACGGCGACGCCCGCCGCCGCCGAAACCGCCACGGTCTGATCCTTCATCCATCCCACTCCGGAGTCCCTTCATGCCCAAGGAAGCCATCATCCCGCCCGGCACCAGCACCCCCATCGCGCCCTTCGTGCCCGGCACGCTGGCCGACGGCGTCGTCTACGTCTCGGGCACCCTGCCCTTCGACAAGGACAACAACGTGGTGCACGTCGGCGATGCCACCGCGCAGACCCGCCACGTGCTGGAGACCATCAAGGGCGTCATCGAGGCCGCCGGCGGCACGATGGACGACGTGACCTTCAACATGATCTTCGTCACCGACTGGGCCAACTACGCCAAGGTCAACGCGGTGTACGCCGAGTACTTCCCGGGCACCAAGCCGGCGCGCTACTGCATCCAGTGCGGCCTGGTGAAGCCCGACGCGCTGGTGGAGATCGCCTCCATCGCCCACGTGGGCAAGAAAGCCTGAGCCGCAGCATGGCGCTGTACCACGAGGTCCACGGCGAAGGCCGGCCCGGCGCGCCCAGCGTGCTGCTGTCCTCGGGCCTCGGCGGCTCGGCCGGCTTCTGGCGGCCGCAGATCCCGGCGCTGGTCGGGGCCGGCTGGCGCGTGGTGGCCTACGACCAGCGCGGCACCGGTCGCAGCCCGGCCGACCTGCCGGCGGACTACGCCATCGCCGACATGGCCCGTGACGTGGCCGAGGTGATGGACGCCACCGGCACCGCACGCTGCCATCTCGTGGGCCATGCCCTGGGCGGGCTGGTGGGCCTGCAGTTGGCGCTGGATGCGCCCGAACGCGTGGCCGGCCTGGTGCTGGTCAACGCCTGGTCGCAGCCCAATCCCCATTCGGCCCGCTGCTTCGACGCCCGCCTGGCGCTGCTGGCTGCGGGCGGTGCGCGCGCCTATGTGCAGGCGCAGCCCATCTTCCTGTACCCGGCCGACTGGGCCGCGGCCCATGCCGAGCAGGTCCAGGCCGAGGTAGAGCACGCCATCGAGCACTTCCCGGGCGACGCCAACATGCGGGCACGCATCGGCGCGCTGCGCGCCTTCGACGTCGATGCGCGCCTGCACGAAGTCGCAGCGCCCACCCTGGTGGCCTGCGCGCAGGACGACGTGCTAGTGCCGTGGACCATGTCGCTGCGCCTGGCCGAGCGCCTGCCACGCGCCACCCTCGAGCGCAGCGCCCATGGCGGCCATGCGCACAGCGTGACCGACCCGGCACGCTTCAACGCCGCGCTGCTGGCCTTCCTCGCGCGGCAGCACTGACTTCCCTGCCCATTTCTTTTTTCCGACGATGTCGCACCCCCTCGACGAACGCGCCCTCGCTGCCCTCTTCACCGAGGCCCGCACCCACAACGGCTGGACCGACGAGCCGGTGGCCGACTCGCTGCTCAAGCAGGTCTACGAACTGGCACGCCTGGGACCCACCTCGGCCAACTGCTCGCCCGGCCGCTTCGTCTTCGTGCGCACGCCCGAGGGCAAGGAAAAGCTGCGACCGGCCCTCTCGGCCGGCAACCTCGACAAGACCCTGGCCGCGCCGGTGACGGTGATCTGCGCCTGGGATGCGCGCTTCTACGACCAGCTGCCCACGCTCTTTCCGCACGTGGATGCGCGCCCCTGGTTCACCGGCAGCGCCGAGGTGGCGCACCACACCGCCTTCCTCAACGCCACGCTGCAGGCCGGCTACCTGCTGCTGGCCGCGCGGGCGCTGGGCCTGGATGCGGGCCCGATGGCGGGCTTCGACAAGGCGCAGGTCGACGCCGCCTTCTTCGCCGGCACCGACTGGCGCACCAACTTCCTGATCAACCTGGGCCACGGCGATGCGTCCAAGCTCAAGGGCCGCCTGCCGCGCCTGGCTTTCGACGACGCCTGCCGCCTGGCCTGACGGGCCGCCCTGCCCCACCGGCCGCGCTCCATCGAAGGCACCGAGATGATGACGATGATGTCCACCGCCCCCGCTTCCCATCCGCAGCCGGCCGGCCCGACCCTGACCGCCACGCCGCCCGAGCGCGCCGACTACCGCAATGCCATGGCCCGCCTGGGTGCGGCCGTCAACATCGTCACGACCGACGGGCCGGCGGGCCGCGCGGGCTTCACCGCATCGGCCGTGTGCAGCGTGACCGACGATCCGCCGACGCTGCTGATCTGCCTGAACCGCAGCGCGTCGGTGTATCCGGTGTTCCAGGCCAACGGCGTGCTGTGCGTGAACGTGCTGGGCGCCGGGCAGCAGCCGCTGTCGAACCTCTTCGGCGGCAAGACACCGATGGACGAGCGCTTCGCCGCCGCCCGGTGGCATGCCAGCCGCAGCGGCGTGCCGGTGTTGGCCGAGGCCGCCGCCACCTTCGAATGCCGCGTGGTCGGCCGCACCGCGGTGGGCACGCACGACGTGCTCTTCTGCGAAGTGGAGGCGGTGCGCGTGGGCAGCGCGGCGCACGGCCTCGTCTACTTCGACCGGCGCTACCACGACCTCCTGCCGCAGTAGCAGCGCGGCGTGCTCAGGCTGGGACAGCGGCCGGCACGCAGATGCCGTCCAGCACCAGCCGCTGGACGTTGTCGACCGTCTCCTCGAAGAAAGCCGCATCCTGCAGCGTGCGGCCGGCGATCGCCTGCACCTGCACCGCGAAGTCGGCGTAGTGCTGCGTGAGGGCCCAGAGGCCGAACACGAGGTGGTGCGGCGCCACCGGCCGCAGCCGGCCCGAGCGCACCCATTCGGCGATCACCTCGGACTTGCGGGCCACCAGGGTGCTGAGCTCGCGGTCGAGTTCGTCGCGCAGCAGCGGTGCGCCCTGGATCATCTCCAGGCAGAACAGGCGCGACGCATCGGGCCGGTCGCGCGAGATCACCAGCTTGCGGCGGATGTAGCCGGCAATGGCCTCGCGCGGATCCTGCTCGGCACTGAATCCGCGCAGCGGCTCCAGCCACACGTGCAGCAGCTCGCGCAGCACGCTCACGTACAGCTCTTCCTTGTTGGCGAAGTAATAGAGCAGGTTGCTCTTGGAGACGTCGGCACGCGCGGCCACCTGGTCCACGCTGGTGCCGTGCAGGCCGAAGCGCGAGAAGAGGCCCAGCGCCGCGGCCAGGATCACGCTGCGCTTGTCCTCGGCCTGGCGCGGCCGGCGCGCGACGCGCGGGCTGGCCGCCGGCACCGTCTTCTTCCCTGCGCGCTCGGCAGCGCGCGTGCGCACCTCGGCCGGCGTCTTCCTGTTCGCCGCGGGCGGTCTGGCCATCGGGCTTCCCTTTCCTTTCGTTGTTGTCGGCATGCGTCGCGGGACCCGTCACGGCCGATCTGCATGGAGCGTTGCGAATCGCGTACCAGCCTGCGCGCACCAGCAACGGGCCTCGCGCACCCGGACCTTGGCCCGACCCGCACCAAGACACCGCAGCACGACCGCATGCCGTGCATGGGCCGCATCGTACGCAGCCCGGCGAGCGTTTGTCCATTTGGTCCAACTGGCACGGTCGTTGCAAACGGCACAGGCACAACCCCTTCCGCACATCGAGGCGCTGCATGACCCTCATGACCGTTCCCATCGTCGACCTGGCACCCTACTTCTCGGGCACCGCCGTCGAAAAGGCTGCGCTGGCCCGCCAGGTCGACGAAGCCTGCCGCAGCATCGGCTTCCTGGTGATCACGCACCACGGCATCGATCCGGCGCTCATCGCACGCGTCTCGGCGCTGTCGCGCCGCTTCTTCGACATGCCGCTGGCCGAGAAGCGCAAGGTGGACCGCCCGCGCGACGACGCGGTGCGCGGCTACAGCGCGGTGGGCGAGGAAGGCCTGTCGTACAGCCTGGAAGAGGCCACGCCCGGTGACCTGAAGGAGTCCTTCTCGGTCGGCCCCTCCAACGTGCCCGACGACGATTACCACCGCGGCCCGGCCGCCGGTCCCCATTTCGAGCCCAACAGCTGGCCGCCCATCGAGGGCTTCCGCGAGGCCTACGAGCAGTACTTCGAGGCCATGAGCGACCTGTCGCGCTCGCTCATGCGCATCTTCGCCCTGGCCCTCGAACTGCCCGAGACCTACTTCGACGACAAGATCGACAAGCACATCAGCATGTTCCGCGTGCTGTCGTACCCGCCGCAGCGCGAGGCGCCGCTGCCCGGCCAGCTGCGCGCGGGCGCACACAGCGACTACGGCAGCCTGACCATCGTGCTGCCCGACGACCGGGGCCTGCAGGTGCAGAACAAGGCCGGCCAGTGGGTGGACGTGCCGATGGTCGAGGGCGGCCTGGTGGTCAACATCGCCGACCTGATGATGCAGTGGACCAACGACCAGTGGGTCTCGACCATGCACCGCGTGGTCAACCCGCCCTTCGAGGTGGCACAGACCAACCGCCGGCAGTCGCTGGTGTTCTTCCACCAGCCCAACTACGACGCCATGGTCGAGTGCCTGCCCACCTGCCTGGCGCCGGGCGAGAAGGCCAAGTACGCGCCGATCTCGTCGGGCGACCACCTCACGTCCAAGTTCGTCAAGCAGACGACCTTCGGCGGGACCAAGTGATGGCCCATCTGTCCTACGTCAACGTCTTCGCCAAGGACGTGGTCGCGCTCAGCGGCTTCTACCAGCGGGTGTTCGGCTTCCCGGAGATCGAGGCGATCCGCTCGCCCATCTTCCGCGGGCTGGACACGGGCAGGAGCAGCCTGGGCTTCAACGCCCTCGATGCCTACGAACTGCTGCACCTGGCCGAGTTCTCGGACACCAAGGGCGTGAAGTTCCTGCTCAACGTCGACGTCGACAGCCGCGAGGACGTGGACCGCATGGTGCCCGTCGCGCTGGAGGCCGGTGCCACCCTCGTCAAGCCGCCCTACGTCACCTACTACAACTGGTACCAGGCGGTGCTGCTCGACCCGGAGGGCAACGTCTTTCGCATCAACTTCATGATGTGACGCGCCCGCCGCCCGGCCGGCCGGCGCCGGGGCGGCACTGTTCGTGCTTTTTCACCCATTCCGCCCACCTCTCCTTTCCTTCTTCCTGGAGGTCTCCATGTTGTCCAAGCGCTTTCCCCGCATGAGCGTGGCCCTGGCCGGCGCCGCCGTGCTGCTGTCGGCCGGCACCGCCTATGCCCAGGCCGGCTTCAGCCTGAGCGGCAAGCCCGTCATCGCGATGCTGTACTACGGCCCCAAGAACGACGGCGGCTGGACGCAGGCCTTCGACGAGGCCCGCGTCAAGATCGAAGCCGCGATCGGCCAGAAGATCCAGTTCGTGGAAAACGTGGGCGAGGACGCCTCGGTCATCAAGCCCGCGGCCGAGCGCTTCATCTCGCGCGGCGCCAACATCGTGATCGGCACCGCCTTCGGCCAGTCCGACGCCTTCAAGGACCTGGCAGCCAAGTACCCCAAGGTGGCCTTCCTCAACGGCTCGGGCACCACCAACGGGCCGAACCTCGAATCCTTCTACGGCCGCACCTACGAGAGCCAGTACCTGTGCGGCATGGCGGCCGGCGCCGCCAGCAAGACCGGCAAGCTGGGCTTCGTCGCAGCCAACCCCTTCGGCGTGGTGAACTGGACCATCAACGCCTTCGCGCTCGGGGCGCAGAAGATGAACCCCAACGCCACGGTCAACGTGATCTACACCGGCACCTGGAACGACCCGGTCAAGGAGCGCGCCGCCGCCACCGCGCTGATCGACCAGGGCGCCGACGTGATCGGCCAGCACGTCGATTCGCCCACGCCGCAGATCGTGGCGCAGGAGCGCGGCGTGTACGGCACCGGCCACCACCGCGACCTGCGGCAGTTCGCGCCCAAGGCCACGCTGTGCTCGTCGGTGTGGGTGTGGGACCGCTTCCTCATTCCCGAACTCAAAAAGGTCATCGCCGGCAACTGGAAGCCCGAACCCTACGGCGCCTTCATCCCCATGAGCGGCGGCGGCACCGACATCGCCGGCTTCGGCCCCGCCGTGCCGGCCGACAAGGTCAAGCTCATCCAGGCCGAGCGCGAGGCCATCCTGAAGGGCAAGCAGGTCTACGCCGGCCCGCTGAAGGACCGCGACGGCAAGGAGCGTGTGGCCGCGGGCGCCGTGCTGCCGGACGCGGACCTCTGGAAGATGGACTGGTTCGTCAAGGGCGTCGTCACGCAGAAGTGACTCTCCCCCGGGCTCCGCGCTGCCCGCTCCGCCAACCCCACCCGGGGCGAACCCTGCGGGCTGGCGAAGTCACTTGCGCGGCGGCTGCTGGGGCGCCTTTTCTCTTCATACGCCATGACTGTTGACGCCCTTCGCCTTGTTGGCATTCACAAGTCCTTCGATGGGTTCAAGGCCCTGACGGACGCGTCATTTGCCGCGCGCTGGGGCGAGGTGCATGCGCTGCTGGGCGAGAACGGCGCGGGCAAGTCCTCGCTGATGAACATTGCCGCCGGCCTGTATGCGCCCGAGCAGGGCGAGCTGCTGGTGGACGACAACCCGGTGCGCCTGGCCGGTCCGCGCGACGCGGCAGCCCTGCACATCGGCATGGTGCACCAGCACTTCAAGCTGGTGCGGCCCTTCACCGTGGCCGAGAACATCCTGCTGGGCCACCCGCTCGCGCAGGGCGAAGGCAGCCACCGGCGGCGCATGGCGCAGCTGGAGGAAGAGATCAGCGCCCGCGCCGCCGAGCTGGGCTTCGCCATCGACCCGCGGGCCCGCGTGGAGCGCCTGTCGATCGCCGAGCAGCAGCGCGTGGAGATCCTCAAGGTGCTGCTGGCGGGCGCGCGCATCCTGATCCTGGACGAGCCCACGGCCGTGCTCACCGACCAGGAGGCCGAGCGCCTGCTGGCCACGGTGCATGCGCTGTCGCGCCAGGGCGCCGCGGTGGCGCTGGTGACGCACAAGATGTCCGACGTGAAGACCTGGGCCGACCGCGTGACGGTGATGCGCGGCGGCCGCACGGTGGCCACGGTGGACCCCAAGGCCACGCCCATCGAGGAACTGGTGCGCCTGACCGTCGGCCAGTCGGTCGCGCCGAGCGTGGCGGCGGCGGACCCCGCGCTGCGCGGCGCGCCGCTGCTGACCTTGCGCGGCCTGCGCCTGCAGTCGTCCGGCCGCGCCGCGCTCGATGGCGTGGACCTGACGCTGCACGCCGGCCAGATCTACGGCCTGGCGGGCGTGGGCGGCAACGGCCAGGGTGAACTGGCCGAGGCGCTGATGGGCATGGCCGACGGGCTGGAAGGCACGATCACGCTGGCCGGCGAAGACGGGCCGGTGCACGGCAGGCTGCCCCACTTCGCCGCCATCCCGGCCGATCGCTACGGCCTCGCCCTCGCGGGCGGCCTGTCGGTGGTCGAGAACTTCGGCATCGGCCAGGTGCAGGCCGGCCGCTATGGCCCCGCCTGGCGGCTGGACCGCGCCCGCATGGCCGCCGACGCGCGCGAGGCCGTGCAGGCCTTCGACGTGCAGGGCGTGCGCCACCCGAACCAGAAGGCCGCGCTGCTGTCGGGCGGCAACGCGCAGAAGCTGGTGCTGGCCCGCGAGTTCGGCCGCGCGCCACGGCTGGTGCTGGCCCACAGCCCCAGCCGCGGGCTGGACGTGCGCGCGAGCGCCGAGGTGCATGGCCGGCTGCGCGCGGCGCGTGATGCCGGCGCCGCGGTGCTGCTCATCAGCGAGGACCTCGACGAGGTGCTGGCCCTGGCCGACCGCGTGGGCGTGATGGCGCGCGGCCGCATCGTGGCCGAATTCGATCAACCCGCCGAGCGCCAGCAGATCGGCCAGGCCATGGTCGCGCATGACTGACGCCGCGATCAGCGCCCCCGCCGCTGCGGCGCGCGTGAAGCGCGTGCCCCTCTTCGCGCGCCGCTACACCCTGGAACTGCGCCAGCAGATGGCCCTGCCGAGGCAGGCCCTGATCCTGGCGCTGGCCGTCGCGGCGGGCCTCGCCATCTCGGCCGCGATCCTGGTGGCGGCGGGTGTGCCGGCCAACGAGCTGCTCAACGAGTTCGTCATGCAGACGCTGGTGGACAAGCAGAGCCTGCTGGCCGTGCTGTTCCAGGCGGCGCCCATGATCCTGGTGGGCATCGGCGCGGCCATCGCGTTCCGCGCCCGCTTCTGGAACCTGGGCCTGGAAGGCCAGATGATCTTCGGCGCGATCGGCGCGACGGCCGTGTCGATGTTCGAGCTCGGTCCGCCCGCGCTGCGTCTACCGCTGATGGGCGCCGTGGCCATCGCGATGGGCATGGCCTGGGCGCTGGCGCCGGCGCTGCTCAAGCTGCGGCTGGCGGTCAACGAGATCATCGCCTCGCTGATGCTCAACTACGTGGCGGCCAACTTCCTGCTGCATCTGGTCTACGGCGCCTGGAAGGACCCGAAGGACGCCTTTCCCTACTCGCCGCAGTTCCGCGCCTTCGAGCGGCTGCCCGAGTGGTTGGGCAATGCCAGCACCGCGGCCATCGGCCTGGCGGTGGTGGCGGCGCTGCTGGCCACCTGGTTCACCGGCCTGAGCCGCGCCGGCCTGTACCTGCGCTTCGTGGACGCCAACCCGCGCGTGGCCCGCGCGCTGGGCGTGCCGGTGGGGCGCATGGTGCTCACCGCGGTGCTGCTCTCGGGTGCGCTGGCAGGGCTCGCGGGCTTCGTCGTGGTGACCGGGCAGGAAGGCCGGCTCACGCAGGCCTTCTACGTGGGCTACGGCTTCTCGGGCATCCTGATCGCCTTCCTGGCGCGCAACAACCCGCTGGCCGCCAGCGTGGTGGCGGTACTGATCGCGATGCTCTTCGTGGCGGGCCGCAACCTGCAGGTCTTCTACCAGATCCCCTTCGCGATGGTGCAGCTGATCCAGGCCATCCTGGTCATCTGCGTTGCGTCGTCGGATTTCTTCATCCGCCACCGCCTGCGGCGCGTGGCCCGCGGGCAGGGAGGCTGACGTGGACGTGCTCTCCATCGCCACCAACTGGCTGGGCAATGCGCCCGACTTCGCCGTGCCCTACGCGCTGGCGGCGCTGGGGCTCATCCTGAGCGAACGCGCGGGCGTGCTGTCGCTGGGCGCCGAGGGGCTGATGCTGGTGGGCGCACTGGCCGGCATCGGCGCCATGCTGGCCTTCCACGAGGCGGCCATCGCGCTGCCCCTGGCGATGCTGGCCGCGGCCGTGGTGTCGCTGCTCTTCGCCTTCATGGTGATCGTGCTGCGTGTGCAGCAGGTGATCGCCGGGCTGGCGCTGGTCTTCTTCTGCCAGGGCCTGACCGGCCTGCTGGGCACGGTGTTCGACTGGACCAACAAGCCGGTCAGCAGCTTCGGCGCGCTGCCGATCCCGCTGCTGTCCGAGCTGCCGCTGGTGGGCCGGCTCTTCAACCAGAACCTGGTCGTGTACCTGGTGCCGCTGCTGTTCTGGGCCGTGGTGCACTGGCTCAACCGCAGCACGCCCGGGCTGCGGCTGCGCGCGGTGGGCGAGAACCCGCAGGCAGCCGACGCGGCCGGCATCCCGGTGCCGCTGTGGCGCTTCGGCGCGGTGGTGGCGGGGTCGGCGCTGGTCGGGCTGGCGGGCGCCTACATCTCGGTGGTGGGCACCAAGCTGTGGATCGCGGGCATGACCGGCGGGCGCGGCTGGATCGCGGTGGCGCTGGTGATCTTCGCGCGCTGGTCGCCCTGGCGGGCGCTGGCCGGCGCGCTGCTCTTCGGCTGCATCGAGGCGCTGATCCCGCAGCTGGCGGCGGCCGGCGTGCAGCTGCCGCAGTACTTCGTGCTGATGACCCCCTACGTCGTCACGCTGGGCGTGATGGTGTGGGTGGCCCTGGCGCGCCGCGGCGGCCAGGCCGTGCACGACGAACCCGGTGCCCTTGGCCAACCCTATCTGCGCGAGGAGCGACGCTGATGCGCGCCTATGTCTACAACCAGCCGCGCGAGCTCGATGCCAGCCAGTTCGCCGACTACCTCGACCTGCCCCGCACCGCCGTCGTCTCCATCGACATGCACCGCGGCCACCTGGACGACTCGCCCGACTGCCCCTGCCCGGCCCCGCGGGCGCGCGACGTGGTGGCACCCATCGACGCCTTCCACGACGAGGTGCGTGCATTGGGCGGGCGCATCGTGCACGTCAAGTCGGTGCTGCGCGAAGGCGGCGCCGACGACATCGGCGGCATCCCGGCCGCATGGCGGCGCACCTTCCCCTTGCACGTCGGCCCGATTCCCAATGCCGACGCGCATGCGATCGAGGGCTCGCCCTGGACCGAGTGGGTCACGCGGGTGGAGCCCGGCGACCTGAAGGTCGAGAACAAGCGGCGCCTCTCGGCCTTCTACCCCACCGACCTGGACTTCCTGCTGCGCAACCAACGCATCGAGACCGTGGTGCTTGACGGCGGCTTCACCGACTGCTGCGTGCTCAACACCGCCTTCGACGCCAACAACCGCAACTACCGCGTGATCGTGCTGCAGGACCTGGTGCGCGGCACCGACGAGCCGCTGGAGCAGGCCGCGCTGGCCATGGTGTCGCTGCACCTGGGCCTGGTGATGAGCTCGGCCGACCTGCTGGCCGTGTGGCGCGATCGCGCCTCCAACCTTTCGAGAGAACCCTGACATGAAGCACATCCCCATCGTCGACCTGCAGGGCAGCCTCGACGCCCAAGCCCCCGCCGCGCAGCAGAGCGCGAGCGAACTCTTCGATGCCCTGAGCCAGATCGGCTTCGCCTACATCGCCGGCCACAACGTGGCAGCCGCCACGCGCGAGGCGGCCTTTGCCGCGTCGCGCGAGTTCCATGCCTCGACGCCGGCGCAGAAGCAGTCGCTGGCCATCAATGCCTTCCACCGCGGCTACATGGGCATGGCCAGCTCCACCATCGTCACCTCCAGCGTGGCCAAGGTGACGCGGCCCAACATGAGCGAGTCGCTGATGCTCATGCACGAGCTGCCGCCCGACGATCCCGGCCTGCTCGCCGGCCTGCCCATGCAGGGGCCCAACCAGTGGCCCGACTGGCTGCCCGGCTTCAAGCCGGCCATGCTGGCCTACGTGCGCGAAGTGGATGCACTGGGCCGCCACATCGTGCGGCTGATCGCACTGGCACTGGGCCTGCCGGCCACCGCGCTGGACCACCACTTCGACCACCCCACCACCTTCCTGCGCGCCCTGCACTATCCGCCGCAGGCGCCGGCCGAGGACGAGCAGATCGGCTCCGCCCCGCACACCGACTACGGAATCATCACGCTGCTGGCGCAGGACAACTCCGGCGGCCTGCAGGTGCGCCCGCGCGGCGGCGACTGGATCGAGGCGCCGCCCCTCCCCGACACCTACGTGCTCAATGTGGGCGACATGCTGGCGCGCTGGACCAACGGGCGCCTGGTCTCCACGCCGCACCGCGTCATCAACCGCTCGGGCGGCGACCGCTACTCGCTGCCCTACTTCCTCGATCCGTCGATGGACACGGTCATCGAATGCCTGCCCACCTGCACCGATGCGGCCCATCCGCCGCAGCACCCGCCGGTGCGCTACGGCGACTACCTGCTCGAGCGGCTCAACCGCAACTACGACTACCGCAAGCCTGCCGAGCCTGCGCCCGTGGCCTGAACGCCGCGCCCTCTTCTTCTTTCAACTTTCCGGAGTGCTGTCATGACCTTTCCGCTCAACCGCCGCGACCTGCTGGCCCGTGGCCTGGGCACCGCCGCCGCCCTCGGCCTGCCCGCCTTTCCCTCGTTCGCGGCCGCGCCGCTGGTGATCAACACCTACGGAGGCCGCTGGGAGAAGTTCTGGCGTACCGATGTCATGCCGGCCTTCGAGAAGATCAGCGGCGTCAAGCCCACGCTGGACGTGGGCCTGGGCAAGAACTTCATCGCCAACCTGCGCGCCGCCGGCATCGAGAAGCCGCCCTACAGCGTGCTGATGGTCAACGAGAACATCGCCAGCGTGGTGCGCAGCGAAGGCTACTTCGAGCCCATCCCGGCCGCCAAGGTGCCCAACCTCGCCAACGTGTACCCCAACCTGCGCAACCCGGGCGACAACGGCGTGCGCGGTATCGTCTCGACCATCGGCATCGGCTACCGCAAGGACCTGGTCAAGACGCCGCCCAAGTCCTGGGCCGATCTCTGGAACAACCCGGAGTTCAAGGGCAAGATCGGCCTCTACCAGATCGGCAACACGGCGGCCATGCTGTTCCTGTTGATGACCGCCAAGATCTACGGCGGCTCGCAGGACGCCATCGACCGCGCCTTCGTCGAGATCAAGAAGCTGCTGCCCTTCCAGCAGGCCGACTGGAGCGGCACGCTGTCGACCATGCTCACGCGCGGCGACGTCACCGTCGCGGTGATCGACTTCCCCGAGATCGTGGCGCTCAAGAAGAAGGGCGTGCCGGTCGAGATGGTCGTGCCCACCGAAGGCGTGGTGGCCTTCGAGCAGTCCTTCAACATCCTCAAGCACGCGCCTGACAAGGAAGCGGCCTACCAGTACCTCAACTTCATCCTGCGGCCCGAGGTGCAGGAGTCGATGGCCAAGGAGTTCTTCACCTCGCCCACCAACACCCAGGTGAAGCTGGACCCGGCCCTGGTGGCCGACGTGCCGATCAGCGGCAAGGCCATGTCCTCCATCGTGCAGTTCGACTGGGCCAAGGTGAACCCGCAGTTGCCGGCCATCACCGACCGCTGGAACCGGGAGATCAAGTGAGCGCAGTCCTGTCCGCGCCGGCCGAGGCAGCCGTGCCCGCGGCCCGCACGGCCGCGCGGCGCACCACGCGGCTGTCCATCGAGGGGCTGCACAAGCGCTACGCGAGCCACGTGGCCATCCATTCGCTGGACCTGGCCACGCGCGAGGGCGAGTTCATCTCGGTGCTGGGCCCGAGCGGCTGCGGCAAGACGACCACGCTGCGCTGCGTGGCGGGCTTCGAGCATCCGGAGGCCGGGCGCATCTGCATCGACGGCGAGGACATCACCGGCCTGCCGCCCGAGAAGCGCGACATCGGCATGGTGTTCCAGAACTACGCGCTCTTCCCGCACCTCACGGTGCGGCGCAACCTGGCCTTCGGCCTGGAGATGCGCGGCGTGCCCCGCGCCGAGATCGAACGCCGGGTCGAGGCCGTGCTGGGCATGGTGCAGCTGGGCGCGCTGGCCGAACGCTTTCCGCGCCAGCTCTCCGGCGGCCAGCAGCAGCGCGTGGCGCTGGCGCGGGCGCTGGTGATCGAGCCGCGCCTGCTGCTGCTGGACGAGCCGCTGGCCAACCTGGACGCGGTGCTGCGCGAGGACATGCGCGTGTTCATCCGCGACCTGCAGCGTCGCGTGGGCATCACCACGCTCTACGTGACGCACGACCAGGCCGAGGCGATGGTCATGTCCGACCGCGTGGCCGTGATGCTGGGCGGCCAGCTGCAGCAGTTCGACGTGCCCGAGGCCATCTACCTGCGCCCGCGCAGCGTGGAGGTGGCGCGCTTCATCGGCCGCTCCAACCTGATCGAAGGCCGCGTGCGCGCCGTCGTGCCCGGTGCCGGCGAGCGGCCGGTCCACGCGGTCGACACCGCGCTCGGCCCGGTCGAGGCCGCATTCGACGAGGCGCTCGCGCCCGGCCAGGCCGTGCAGGTGACGCTGCGGCCCGAGGCCATCCACTTCCGCGCCGACGGCCCCTATGCGGGCCGCGTGGCGCGCAGCTACTTCCTGGGCAGCACGGTGGAGCACGTGGTCGAGGCGGCCGGCGGCCAGACGCTGCTGGTGCAGACGCCGCCCGGCGGTCGCCTGCCCGAAGGCGCGCATTGCGGCCTGGCCTTCGAGCCCGGGCATGCCTGGGTCATCCCGGGATGACCGCCTCGACGCTTGCCGCACCGGCCGCGGCACCCACCACGGCGGCAGCGCACGCGCCGCGCAGCCGCGCCATCTGGCTGATCGCCCCGGCGCTCGTGCTGCTGGGCGTCTTCCTGCTGCTGCCCTACCTGAACATCGTGCTGATGAGCCTGCGCCCGCCGGCCGTCGGCGCGCCCTACGGCGCCGGCTTCACGCTGGGCAACTACGGCCGCGCGCTGACCGACGGCTACCTGCTCGGCGTGCTCGGCGACACGCTGCTGCTGGGCCTGACCGTGACGCCCATCTGCCTGCTGCTGGGCTATCCCGTCGCCTTCCACCTGGCACGCACGCGGTCGCGCTGGGCGGGCCTGCTGTACGTGCTGGTGCTCTCGCCGCTGCTGGTGGGCGTGGTGGTGCGCAGCTTCGGCTGGCTGATCCTGCTGTCGGGCAACGGCGTGATCAACCGCGCGCTGATCGACCTGGGCTGGATCGACACCGGCCTGCAACTGATGAACAACCGCCTGGGCGTGACCATCGCGCTGGTGCATGTGTTCCTGCCCTTCATGATCCTGCCGCTGGTGGGCGTGATCCAGAGCATCGACCCCAGCCTCGAGGCCGCCGCGCGCTCGCTGGGTGCGTCGCGGCTGCGTGCCTTCCTGCGTGTGTCGCTGCCGCTGTCGTGGCCCGGCATCCAGGCCGGCACGGTGCTGGTCTTCGTGCTCACGCTCAGCGCCTACGTCACGCCGGTGATGCTGGGCGGTGCGCAGGTCAAGACGGTGTCGGTGCTGGTGGTGCAGAGCCTGATCGACAACTTCCAGTGGCCGGCCGGCGCCGCGCAGGCGCTGGTGCTCACGGCCTGCGGCATGCTCGCCGTGGCCGCCTATGCGCGGCTCACACGCCGGCTTTCGAAGGGATTGGCATGAACCACGGATCGATGGTGGCGGACCGCGCCGCCGACGCGCTGCTGCGTGTCTTCATCGGCGCGGTGTACGCCTTCCTGCTGCTGCCGATCGTGGTGATCGTGCTGATGTCGCTCAACGCGGGCGAGTTCCTCACCTTTCCGCCGCAGGGCCTGTCGCTGCGCTGGTTCGGCGCGCTCTTTGCCAACGAGGGCTTCATGCGGGCCATGGGCACCTCGCTGGCGCTGGCGGCGGCGGCCACCGTGGGCGCCACGCTGATCGGCACCGGCGCGGCGCTGTACGTGGTGCGCCATGCCACGCGCACCCGCGAGGCGCTGCGGCTGCTGCTCATGATGCCGCTGATGCTGCCGGAGATCCTCACGGCCATCGCGCTGCTGTTCTTCCTGTACGCGACGGGCATCGGCACGCGCACGGTGTTCGGGCTGGTGGTGGGCCATGTGCTGGTGACGCTGCCCTACGTCTTCACCAACGTGGCCTCGGCGCTCTACAACCAGGACGGCTCGCTGGAGCAGGCGGCACGCAGCCTGGGGGCCTCGCCCGCGCGGGCCTTCGCGCGCGTGACGCTGCCGCTCATCAAGCCCGGGCTGATCACGGGCGCGCTGTTCGCCTTCGTGATCTCCTTCGACCTGTTCAACATGTCGCTGCTGCTCAAGGGCGTGGGCATGACCACGCTGCCGCTGCAGCTCTTCGACTACCTGCGTTGGGACTTCGACCCGACGGCCGCGGCCGTGTCGACGGTGAGCATCGTGCTGACGCTGGCGGCGGTGGTGTGGATCGACCGCAGCGTGGGGCTGCGCACCTTGCGCTTCGGCTGAGGGGCGCAGCGATGGCGGGCGCCATGCAGCGCGCCCGCCTCGTGGTTCAGCGCTGCGCGAGCCGCTGCACCAGCGCGGCGGTGGACGCGTCCAGCCCCGCCGTGTCGCCGGATTCGAGGCGCGGCTCCAGATCCTTGGCCAGCACCTTGCCCAGCTCGACGCCCCACTGGTCGAAGCTGTTGATGCCCCAGAGCGCGCCGCTGGTGAACACGCGGTGCTCGTACAGCGCGACGAAGGCGCCCAGCACCTCGGGCGTGAGGCGCTCGAAGACGAAGAAGGTGCTCGGCCGGTTGCCTGGGAAATTCTTGTGGCCGCCTTCGTCCTTCTTGCCCACCATCAAGGCCTGCGCCTGCGCGATCGCATTGGCCAGCAGCTTGGGCTGGTGGCCCGGCAGGTCGTGGCCGGCCTGGTGCACGGCGATGAATTCCAGCGGGACGACGTCGGTGCCCTGGTGCAGCATCTGGAAGTAGGCATGCTGGCCGTTGGTGCCGGGCTCGCCCCACAGCACCGGCGACGTGCCGTACGCCACGGGCTGCCCCTGGGCATCGACCTGCTTGCCGTTGCTCTCCATCTCCAGCTGCTGCAGGTAGGCCGGCAGGCGACGCAGTGCTGCATGGTAGGGCGCGATGCAGCGGCTGGTGAAGCCGTGGAAGTTGCGGTACCACACGTCGAGCAGGCCCAGCCGCACGGGCAGGTTGTGCTCCAGCGGCGCGGTGCGGAAGTGCTCGTCCATCGCATGCGCGCCGGCCAGGAAGGCGCGGAAGCCCTCGGCGCCGATGGCCAGCGCGATCGGCAGGCCGATGGCCGACCACATCGAATAGCGCCCGCCCACCCAGTCCCAAAAACCGAAGGTGGTGTCGATGCCGAACTGCTTCGCGGCAGCGACGTTGGTGGTCAGCGCCGCGAAGTGGCCGGCGATGTCCGTGCCGCCCGATTGCTCGTACCAGCGCTTGGCCGACTGGGCGTTGGCCATGGTCTCGGCCGTGGTGAAGGTCTTGGACGCGATGAGGAACAGCGTGTGCTCCGGCGCCAGACCCTTGAGCACCGCCGCCAGTTCATGCCCGTCGACGTTCGAGACGAAGTGAAAGTGCTTGCCCGGTGCGACGAACTCGGCCAGGGCCAGCACCGCCATCTGCGGGCCGAGGTCGGAGCCGCCGATGCCGATGTTCACCACGTCGGTGATGGTGTGGTCGGCGCGCACCTTCTCGGCGTAGGCCAGCATGGCGTCCAGCGTCTCGTGGACGCGGGCATGCTCTGCGCCCGTGTCCTCGGCCGTGCCTTGTGCGGCACCGGCGGGCGCCGCGGCGGCTTTGGGCACCGCCCCCTTGGGCCGGCGCAGCAGCCAGTGCATCACGGCCCGGTCTTCGGTGCTGTTGATGCGGCGGCCGGCGAACATCGCGTCGCGGTGCGCCTCCAGGCCGCACTCGCGGGCCAGCTGCATCAGCAGCGCCTCGGTGGGCGCATCGACCAGGTTCTTGGACAGGTCGGCGAACAGGTGCGGCGCCTCCTGGCTGAGGGCCTGCACGCGGCCGGGGTCGGCGTCGAAGGCCTGCCGCAGGTCGAAGCTGCGGCCCTCGCCGTCGAAATGCTGGCGCAGCGCGGCCCATGCAGGCGCGCGGTCGCAACGAAGCGCATCGCTCATCGGTCATCTCCCTCGGGGTTCGGCCTCAGACGGCCTGGATCAGCTTCTCGAGCTTGATGGCATCGGCTGCGAAGGCGCGGATGCCCTCGGCCAGCTTCTCGGTGGCCATCGCGTCCTCGTTCAGCGCGAAGCGGAAGGCCGGTTCGTCGAAGCTGACCTTGGGCAGGTCCAGCTTCTTCGCCGCGGCCGCGTCGAGCGCCTGGCCGATCGGCGCGTCGGATTGGGCCAGTTCGGCCAGCAGGTCGGGGCTGATGGTCAGCAGGTCGCTGCCGGCCAGCGCGGTGATCTGGCCCACGTTGCGGAAGCTCGCGCCCATCACTTCGGTCGCGATGCCGTGCTTCTTGTAGTAGTCGAAGATCTGGCGCACCGACTTGACGCCGGGGTCGTTGGCGCCCGCGTTGGCGGCCTCGTCCCAGCCGCTGCCGGCGCTATTCTTGTACCAGTCGTAGATGCGGCCGACGAAGGGCGAGATGAGCTTCACGCCGGCGTCGCCGCAGGCGACGGCCTGCGCGAAGGAGAACAGCAGCGTCAGGTTGCAGTGGATGCCCTTCTTCTCCAGCGCCCTGGCGGCCTGGATGCCCTCCCAGGTGGAGGCGATCTTGATGAGCAGGCGTTGGCCGGTGTCGATGCCCTGCTCGTGGTACAGGGCAACGATGCGCTCGGCGCGGGCGATGGTGGCGGCGGTGTCGAAGCTCAGCCGCGCATCGACCTCGGTGGAGACGCGGCCCGGGATGTGGGTGAGGATCTCGGTGCCGAAGCGCACCAAGAGGTGGTCCATCACGTCGTCCAGCGCCTTGCCCTTGTGCTGGGCGATGGTTTCGTCGAGCAGCGGCCGGTAGTCGGACTTCTGCACGGCCTTGAGGATGAGCGACGGGTTGGTGGTCGCGTCCTGCGGCTTGAACTGCGCGAGCTGGCGGAAATCACCGGTGTCGGCCACCACGGTGGTCCATTGGCGAAGGGCGTCGAGTTGGTTCATCGAAACATTATCCTGTGCGGGTTGTGCGGAGGTTCGTACATTCTTGCGCGCGGCCGATGCACTCACTGCGGTGTCGGTCATGGCCGATCGTTGGGGCCGCCGCGCACGGGCGCAGGAGCCCCCGACTGACAGGCGGGCGGCGCGGCCCTGCCTAAGCTGGACCGGATATCTTTCGCCGGAGTTCCGCCCATGCCCCATCGCCCGCCACCCCCGCCCCAGGTCTTCGACGACGTCGCCACCAGCCACCGTGTGGGCCGACTCGCCCTCGCCTTCTGCGTGGGCGGTGCCGCGGCCCTGTTCGCGCTGCACAGCACCAAGGCACGTGCCCGCCCGGCGGGCCCGGCCGACGGCGCACCGCTGATGCGCGCGCCGCTGCAGGTCGTCGCGCCGGTGGACCTGAAGCGCTATTCGGGCCTGTGGCACGAGCAGGCACGCCTGCCGAACCGCTTCGAGAAACAGTGCGCCGGGCATGTGACGGCGGAGTACACGCCGCTGCCCGACGGGACGATCGAAGTGCGCAACCGCTGCGTGCTCGAGGATGGGCGCATCGACGAGGCCGTGGGCCGCGCCCGCACCGTGCCCGTGGCCGGCCTGCCCGGTGCCGGCCGGCTGGAGGTGCGCTTCGTGCCCGACTGGCTGGGATGGCTGCCGCTGGTGTGGGGCGACTACTGGATCCTCAAGCTCGACCGCGAGTACGAGGTGGCGCTGGTGGGCACGCCCAACCGCGAATACCTGTGGGTGCTGTCGCGCGTGCCGCACCTCGACGAAGCGACGCTGCAGGCCGAACTGGAATACGCCCGCACCCTGGGCTTCGACGTCGACCGGGTGGTGCGCAGCGCGCCGCTCCCGGGCTGACCGCCGCGGCCGGGCTCAGGGCACGGCGCCGAGCTGGCGCAGCAGCTGCGGCGCGAGCGCCAGCGGGTTGGCGCAGTGCAGCGCCTGCCAGCCCAGCGCGCGGGCCGTCTCGACGTTCGGCACCGAATCGTCGATGAAGAGCGTCTGCGCCGGCACCAGCGCGTGCCGGAAGGCGAGCAGGTTGAAGATCTCCTCGTGCGGCTTCACGCGCTTGACGTCGCCCGAGAAGATGCCGCCGTCGAACCAGCGGAAGAACTCGAAGCGCCGCTCCAGCGCCCGCGCATAGGGCTGGGGCATGTTCGAGAGGTAGAAGAGTCGCAGCGCCTCGCCCGCATCGCGCCGCTCGCGCAGGCCGTGCAGGAGCGCGATGTTCTCGGCGATGGGCTCCAGCCGCTCGCCCAGCGGTGCGACCATCCCGTTCACGGCGTCGGCCGCCAGGCCCAGGCGCGCCGCACTGCGCGACACCACCTCGTCAACGCTGCGGATGCCGCAGTCGAAGGCCAGCCAGTCCTCGTGGTGGAAGAACGCCCGGGCCAGCGCCGCGGCGGACGCGTCGTCGCCGGCCTGCTGTGGAAAGTGCGCCCGCACCAGCCGCGCGGGCTCCCAGCCGATCAGCACGGCGCCCAGATCGAAGACCACATTCATGGACGGCGATTGTCCATGGCCGGCCGTGCCGTGGCCCGCGTGCGGGAATGCGCTCAAAACGACGGCGGCCGGCGCCCGCCCGAACGCGCGCCAGCCAGGCCCGACTCGACGCTCAGGCCGCCTGCGGCACCACCGACACGCCGTGCTGGCCGAGCGCGAGCGTGGTCTCGGCGCCAGGCGCCAGCGGCCGCGCGAGGTCGGACGACACGACGAAGACCGGCCCCAGCGAGGTGTCGAATCCGTACTCGTAGAAGCTGCCCAGGTAGGACGCCTTGCGCAGCGTGGCCGGCAGCCCCACGGCGGCACCGATCTGCCATGCCTCGGGCCGGACGGCGACCTTCACCATGCCCGGCGGCACCGCATAGCGCGGCGTCAGCGTGAGCGGGCCGAGCGAGACCTGGCCGTCCTGCAGGGCCATGGCCGGGTAGACCATCGCCTCGCCCATGAAGCCCGCCACGAACTCGCTCTGGGGCCGGCCGTAGAGCGCCTCGGGGGCGCCGCGCTGGGCGATCACGCCGTGGTCCATCACGATGATCTGGTCGGACACGGCCAGTGCCTCGCTCTGGTCGTGCGTGACGTAGGCCACGGTGAGCTTCAGGCGCTGCTGGATGGCGCGGATCTCCTCGCGCATCTCGCGGCGCAGGCGGGCGTCGAGGTTGGACAGCGGCTCGTCGAAGAGCAGCACCGCGGGCTCGAGCACCAGCGCGCGCGCCAGCGCCACGCGCTGCTGCTGCCCGCCCGACAGCTCGCTGGGCAGCCGCTCGTCGAAGCCGACCAGCCCCACGCCCTTGAGCGCGTCTTTCGCCCGGGCGTGCGCCTCGGCCTTCTTCTGCCCGCTCATGCGCAGCCCGTACGCGACGTTCTCGATCACGTTCATGTGCGGGAAGAGCGCGTAGCTCTGGAACATCATCGACACGTTGCGCTCGCCGGGGCCGAGCGTGGTGACGTCGCGTCCGCCCATGAGGATCTGGCCCGAGGTGGGCGACTCCAGGCCCGCGATCATGCGCAGCGTGGTCGTCTTGCCGCAGCCCGAGGGCCCGAGGATGGTCGTCAGCGTGCCCGTGGGCACCTCGAAGCTGATGCCCTTGACGGCCAGCGGCGCGCTGGCGTCGGTGCCGTAGCGCTTGGTGACGTTGCGAAATTCGATGGACATGCAGTCAACTCCAATTCGGACTTCCGGACGCAGAGGACGCAAAGGTTTCGCAGAGGACGCAAAAGGAAATCCAGAAATTTCTCATCGGTTTCTTTCGCGTCCTTTGCGTGACTTTTGCGTCCTCTGCGTCCGGAAGTCCGTATTTCTTCAATGCGCCGCCACGGCAACAGCCTTGCGGCGCCCCAGCTTGCGTTCGCCGACCAGCAGCTGGATCAGCGCGATGGCGGCCGACATGAGGACGATCAGCACGGTGCAGTAGGCCAGGGCGACGCCGTAGTCGCCGTTGCCGACGCGGCCGATGATGTAGGTGGTGGCCAGCTCGTTCTCGGCCGTGACGAGGAAGATCACCGCGCTGACGGTGGTCATCGCGCGCACGAAGCTGTAGACCAGCGCGGCCACCAGGGCCGGCTTGAGCAGCGGCAGCACGACCTTGAACAGCGTCTGCGCCGTCGACGCGCGCAGCATCAGCGAGGCCTCGTCCAGCGAGCGGTCGAGCTGCTTGAAGGCCGCGGTGCCCGCGCGCACGCCCACCGGCAGATTGCGGAACATGAAGCACAGGATGATGATGAGCCCGGTGCCCGTGAGCTCCAGCGGCGGCACGTTGAAGGCCAGGATGTAGCTCACCCCCAGCACGGTTCCGGGGATCGCGAAGGCCAGCAGCGCCGCGAACTCGAAGGCGCCCTGCCCCTTGAACTCGTTGCGGGCCAGCAGCCAGGCGATGAGCAGGCCGATCGCCGCGGTGATGGGCGCCGAGATGCCCGCCAGCTTGAGCGTGGTCCACAGCGAGTTCCAGGCCGTGCCGGCCCACACCAGGCCGAACTGGCCCCACTCGAGCGAGAACGCCGTCTTGAAGTGGTTGAGCGTGAAGGTGTAGTCGCGGCCCCAGGTCTGCACGAAGCCGCCCGCGAAGGCGAACAGGTACACGACCACGGTGAACAGAATCCACGGAAAGGCGATGGCGTAGATGGTGCGGCGCACGCCGTCCGGCAACGGCATGGGGATGCCGGCGTCGCCCTTGCCGCTCACGGTGGTGTAGTTCTGCTTGCCCAGCACGCTGCGCTGCAGCGCGAACACGGCCAGCGCGAACAGCGTCAGCACCCAGGCCAGCGAGGCGGCGCGGCCCTGGTCGTACTGCGCGCCGACGATGGCGAAGAAGATGTCGGTCGACAGCACCGAGTACTGGCCGCCGACCACGACCGGGTTGCCGAAGTCGGCGATGCTCTCGATGAAGCCGACCAGGAAGGCATTGGCCAGGCCCGGCTTGAGCAGCGGCAGCGTGACGGTGAAGAACGCGCGGCGCCGGTCGGCGCGCAGCATCTGCGCGGCCTCTTCGAGGCTGGGCGCGATGCCCTGCACGACGCCGCGCATGATCATGAAGGCGATGGGCGTGAAGGCGAAGAGCTGTGCCGTCAGGATGCCCGGCAGGCCGTAGAACCAGCGCGTGGGCGGCAGGCCGAACCCCGCCTCGAGCGCCTGATTGACCACGCCGGCGCGGCCGAAGAGCAGGATCAGGCCCAGGCCCACGACGAAGGGCGGCGTGATGATGGGCAGCAGCGCGATCACGCGCAGCGGCCCCTGCCAGCGCTTGCTTCCGCGCTCGGCCATCAGCGCCATCAGCGTGCCGAGGAAGGTGGTGCCGGCGGCCGTGAGCAGGGCCAGCACGAGCGTGTTCCAGGCCACGCCGCAGGCCGCACCGCCGGTGACGCAGCCCACGCCCCAGATGCGCGCGGTGAAGATGCGGTCCGCGAAGGCGCCGAGGGACCACTGCCCGTCCTCGTTGAAGAACGCGCCGGCCAGCGCCTTGCTCACCGGGTAGGCGATGAACAGCACCATGAGCACCGCACAGCCGATGACCGCACCCGACACGAACAGGTCGCCGCGGAAGAAGCCCAGCCGTGCGAGCCCGAAGGCCGCCAGCAGGATCAGCGCCGCGAGCGCGACGAAGCCGCCGGCGCCGATGCCGAACTGGTTGACCGACAGCTCGCCGAAGGTCGTGTTGAGGGCGGCCACGCTCCAGCCGCGCGCGCCGATGGTGAAGCCGGCCAGGGCCAGGCCCACGGCACCGAGGGCGCCGCCCGCGAGCAGCCAGCGGCCCTGCCCGCGCCCCGGCCGCAGCAGCGCGCCGACGGTGCAGAGCACCAGCCCCGCGAGGCCGACGAAGAGCCAGGGCCGCCCCTGGCGCAGCGCCTGCAGCAGGCCGTTGGCCGCATCGCCTTCGCTGAAGACCTGCGGCAGCGCCTGGACCCAGCTCGTGTCCTGGATGGCGTACCAGGGCAGCAGCAGGTAGGCGAGAAAGCCGGCGGCGATGCAGGACCACACCGCGCCGTTGGGTTTGCGTGTCATGGATGACGACTCCGGGAAGCCGCCGGCCGGACGCCGGCCGCGGCATCACCCCATCGACGGAAGCCGGGGTGAGCAGGCGCCATCAGCGCGGGATCGAGTTGACCTCTTTTTCCCAGCGGGCGATCAGGCGGCGGCGCTCGGCGCTGGCGCCGTACTTCTTGTAGTCGTAGTTGATCAGCTTGATCTTCTTGAAGTCGGGCACGTTGGGGTCGACCACCGTGGCCTTGTTCGACGGCAGCTGGTACTGCTTGGCCGCGGCGCCGAAGGCCTGCGCGGCGGGGGTCAGCGCCCATTCGTAGAACTTCTTGGCTTGGTCGAGGTTGCGCGCGCCCTTGATGATGCTCATGGACCCGATCTCCGCGCCCGTGCCCTCCGAGGGCGTGACGGTCTCGATCGGGAAGCCCTGCATCTTTTCCTGCGGTGCATCGTGCACGAAGCTGATCGACACGGCCGTCTCGCCGCGCGCCACGGCCTTGATGGGGCCGGTGCCCGAGCGGGTGTACTGGCCGACGTTCTTGTGCAGGGCCTTGAGGTAGTCGAAGGCCTTGTCCTCGCCCATGAGCTGCACCAGCGTGGCGATCATGGTGTAGGCGGTGCCGCTCGATGCGGGATTGGCGACCTGGATGTCGCCCTTGTACTCGGGCTTGAGCAGGTCGGCCCAGCTGCGCGGGACGGGCAGCTTCTTCTTGGCGAGCAGCTCGGTGTTGTAGCCGAAGCCCAGCGGGCCCGAGTAGATGCCCACGGTCTTGAAGCCGGACTGCTCGGCCTGCTGCTGGGCCCAGGGATACAGCTGCGGCAGCGAAGGCGACTTGTACTCGAGCGTCAGGCCTTGCTCGGCGGCCTGCAGGTGGGGGTCGCCGGTGCCGCCGAACCAAACGTCGGTCTTGGGGTTGTCCTTCTCGGCGATGAGCTGGGCCAGCGCTTCGCCAGAGCCCTTGAGCGCCAGGTTGATCTTGACACCGGTGGTGCGCGCGTAGACCGTGGCGATCATGTTGCACCAGTCGGCCTGCACCGAGCAGATGACGTTGACCTGCTGGGCCGAGGCACCGAAGGCCGCGGCGAGCGCCGCACCGGCGACCAGGATCTTGAAACGCTTGTTCATGGAGGACTCACACCCTGCTGGAAAAATAAAAAATGGCCCGGCGGGCCGGCGCGTAGCTTAGCCGGGCAAGCCGGTATCGGTCATCCGTGGAACTACCATTAAAGTTGCACGGCACATATCGGCTTTTCGACGGCACTTTTTCACGGACCCTGTCTTCATGAGTTTCGATCTCGTTCTGTTCGGCGGCACCGGCGACCTCGCGTGGCGAAAGCTCATGCCCGCCCTGTTCCAGGCCTTCCGCCACGGCAGCCTGCCCGAGGGCGGACGCATCATCGGCGTCGCACGCGACGACCTCTCGGATGACCAGTACCGCGACCTGATCGCCTCGCGCTTCAAGGCGGTCGAGGGCGCCAAGCGGCCCAGCGAGGAGGAGTTCGCCCAGTTCGCCTCGATGCTGCACTACCTGCGGCTGGACCTGTCCAAGCCGGCCGACTATGCGCGCCTGGCCGACATGCTGAAGTCGCGTAACGCCGAGACGGTGGTGATGTACGTGGCGACGGCACCGGCCCTGTTCACGCAGACGGTCGAGCAGATCGCCGCCGCCGGGCTCAACGGCCCGAACACCCGCGTGGTGCTCGAAAAGCCGCTGGGGCACGACCTCGCGTCCAATCGCGAGATCAACGCCGCGGTGGGCAAGGTGCTGCACGAGAACCAGATCTTCCGCATCGACCACTACCTGGGCAAGCCGTCGGTGCAGAACCTGTTCGCGATGCGCTTCGGCAACGCGCTCTTCGAGCCCATCTGGCGGCGCGAGCACATCGCCAACATCCAGATCACCATCGCCGAGGAAGTGGGCGTTGAAAAACGCGGCGGCTTCTACGACCAGACTGGCGCATTGCGCGACATGGTCCAGAACCACGCCCTGCAGGTGCTGTGCGCCATCGCGATGGAGCCGCCGATCAACGCCCACGCCGACGCCATCCGCGACGAAAAGCTCAAGGTGCTGCGCTCGCTCGCACGCTGGACGCCCGAAACGCTCGGCCTGCATGCGGTGCGCGGCCAGTACGTGGCGGGCACGGCCTACGGCGAGCGCGTGCCCGGCTACCGCGAGGAGCCCGGCGTCGACCCGTCCAGCCGGACGGAGACCTTCGTCGCGCTGCGCACCGAGATCGAGAACTGGCGCTGGGCCGGCGTGCCGATCTACATCCGCACCGGCAAGCGCCTGGCCTCGCGCGACGCGCGCATCGAGATCAACTTCCGCGCCACGCCGCACGCGATCTTCCGCACGCCCACCGGCGTGGCGAACAAGCTGGTGATCAACCTGCAGCCCAAGGACGGCCTCGAACTGCACTTGCTGGCCCAGGCCCAGGACCAGCGCCTGAGCACCAAGGGCGGCGTGCGCGCGGGCATGCTGCCGCTGGCGCCGGTGCAGCTCGACCTGGACTTCGACAAGCGCTTCGGCACCGAGCGCGTGGGCGCCTACGAGCGCCTGCTGCTCGACGTGATCGACGGTCGGCTGAACCTCTTCGTGCGCGCCGATGAGCAGGAAGAGGCCTGGCGCTGGGTGGAGCCGCTGATCGACAGCTGGCAGACCGACGGCGCGCCGCGCCCCTATGCGGCCGGCACGTGGGGGCCGAGCGCATCGAGCGCGATGATCGCCCGCGACGGCTTCGCGTGGAGCGAGGAGCAGTAGCGCCCGGGCTGCGCCTGCGTCAGCCGAACTGCACGCAACGCATGCTGAGCGTGCCGGACTGGAAGCCCTCGTACACCGTCCGTGCGCGCTCCGAGGGTGCTGCGGCGCCCAGGGCGTACAGGAAGGGGTAGTAGTGGTCCGGCATGGCCGTCGCCATGTCGGCGCCGGGCAGCCGGGCATGGTCCAGCAGGGCGCGGTCGTCGCGGCCCGCCAACGCGGCCTTCACCGCATCGTCGAAGGACTGTGCCCAGGGCCGGCTCGCGACCCGGCCGTCGGGCGTGGCGCGATCGGTCGCGCGCAGGTTGTGCACCACGTTGCCGCTGCCCATCACGAGCACGCCCTGGTCGCGCAGCGCCGCCAGGTCGCGGCCCACGGCGTAATGGAAGGCCGGCGGCTTGTCGTAGTCGATGCTGAGCTGGAACACCGGCACGTCGGCCTTCGGATAGAGATGGCGCAGCACCGTCCAGGTGCCGTGGTCCAGGCCCCACTGCTCGGTGGCCACCACGGGCGTCTGTCGCACCGCGCCGGCGGTCTCGCGCGCCAGGGCGGGATGCCCGGGTGCCGGGTACTGCACGTCGAACAGCGCCTGCGGGAAGCCGCCGAAATCGTGGATCGTCCTGGGCTGCGCCTGCACGCCGACGCCGGTGGCGCCGCGGCTCAGCCAGTGCGCCGACACGCTGAGGATGGCCGAGGGCCGCGGCAGTGCCCGGCCCCATTCGGCCAGGCGGCGCGTGAAGGCGTTGTCGGCGAGCGCGTTCATCGGCGAGCCGTGGCCGATGAAGATGACGGGCATGCGGCGCTGCGGTCCCTGGGTGCCGGCGGCGTGCACGTTCGCGGCCATGGCGGCGAGCGCGGCCGTGGCGCCCAGGGCGGAGCTCACCCAGCGCCGGCGGCTCCAGGCGAGTTCGGTGGACGGCGGCAGCGGCAGGAGATGGGGTTGCATACGGTCAGGGCGGCAATCGACGACCGGCCGACTGTGCCGCAACCGCCGCCTGCGGGCTGTGCGTTTGCGCACATGCACAGCCCAAGGCGCGCCGTCGGCCAGGCGGCAAGGCCCCTCAGATCCGCCCTTCCTCCACGGCGTGGCAGGCCACGCGGACGCCACCGATCTGCTGCAGCACCGGCCGCTCGGCCGAGCAGCGCGCATTGGCATGGGGGCAGCGAGGATGGAAGGCGCAGCCGCTGGGCGGGCTGAGCGGATTCGGCACCTCGCCCTGCACCGGCGTGCGCGCGCGGCCGGTGGCATGCATCTGCGGGATCGCATCGAGCAGCATGCGCGTGTACGGGTGGCGCGGCTGCGCGAAGAGCTCGCGCTTGTCGGCCAGTTCGACCAGGCGGCCGAGGTACATCACGCCGACCTGGTCGCTCACATGGCGCACCACGGCCAGGTTGTGCGAGATGAAGAGGTAGGTCAGCCCGCGTTCGCGCTGCAGGTCCTTCATGATGTTGAGGACCTGCGCCTGCACGCTGACGTCGAGCGCGGAGGTGGGCTCGTCGCACACCAGGAACTCGGGCGCGGTGGCCAGCGCGCGCGCGATCGAGATGCGCTGGCGCTGCCCGCCCGAAAACTGGTGCGGGTACTTCGCCATGTCCAGCGGCGACAGGCCGACGGACTTCAGCAGTTCGCCCACCCGCTCGCGCACGGCGCCGCGCTCGGTCAGGATGCCGTGCTCGCGCATCGGCTCGGCGATGATGTTCTCGACGATCCAGCGCGGGTTCAGGCTCGCGTACGGATCCTGGAAGATCATCTGGATGCGCTTGCGCAGCTTGCGGCCCTCGGCGGTCTTGAAGGCGGCATGCGCATCCTGCCCGTCGAAGTGCATGCCGCCGCGGGTGGGCTCGTACAGGCCCACCAGCAGGCGTGCCACCGTGCTCTTGCCGCAGCCGGACTCGCCCACCAGGGCCAGGGTCTTGCCGGCCTCGATCTCGAAGCTCACGCCGTCGACGGCATGCAGCAGGGTGCGCGGCTTGCGCTCGAGCACGCGGTTGAGCCACGGGGCCGACACATCGAAGGTCTTGGCCAGGTCGTGCGCCACGACCAGCGGCTGGGCGCCGGCCACGCGCGCGCCGGTCCCCTGGCCTTGTTGCTGGCTTTGCAGCACGGCGTTCATGGCTGCACCTCCGGCAGGGGTTGGGCCGCGTCCGGCGCGGCGCGCTCGCCGGCCGCGCGTTCGCGCTGGTGCTGCGCAGCGACCGCGCCCTGCCCGCGGTGCGGGTCGGCGGCGTCGTGCAGCCAGCAGGCGGCATGCGTGGCCCCGGCGTTCATCAGGTCGGGACGTTCCACGAGGCAGCGGTCGAAGGCGCGCGGGCAGCGCGGGTTGTAGGCGCAGCCGGTCGGGATGGCATTGAGGCGCGGCATCGCGCCGTCAATCTGGTTCAGCCGCTCGCGGTCGCTCGCCATGTCGGGGATCGACGCCATCAGGCCGCCGGTGTACGGGTGCGCGGGCTGGTGGATCACCTCGTGCACCGGCCCGATCTCGGCCACGCGGCCGGCGTACATCACGGCCACGCGGTCGCAGGTCTCGGCGATCACGCCCATGTCGTGCGTGATGAGCATCACGGCCGCGCCGCGCTCGTGGCACAGGCGCTTGAGGAGCTGGATGATCTGCGCCTGGATCGACACATCGAGCGCGGTGGTGGGCTCGTCGGCCACGATGAGCTTGGGCTCGGCAGCCAGCGCCAGGGCGATCACCACGCGCTGGCGCATGCCGCCGGAGAACTGGTGCGGGAAATGGTCGATGCGCTGCTCGGCCGCCGGGATGCCGGTGTCCTTGAGCAGCTCGATCGCGCGGCGGCGGGCCTCGGCGTCGCTCACCTGCAGGTGGGCGCGGATGGTCTCGACCAGTTGGCGGCCCACGGTGTAGAGCGGGTTGAGCGAGGTCAGCGGGTCCTGGAAGATCGCGCCGATCTTGCGCCCGCGGATGTGGCGCATCTGCTCGAAGCCGAGTTGGTCGATGCGCTGCCCCTCGAGCACGATCTCGCCGCCGGCCACGCGGCCGGGCGGCTCGAGCAGGCCGATGATGGCGGCGCCGGTGAGCGACTTGCCGGCACCGGATTCGCCGACCACGCCGAGGATCTCGCCCGGCGCGATGTCGAAGGAAATGTCGTCCAGCGCGCGCAGCGTGCCGCGGCGCGAAGGGAATTCGACGACGAGGTTCTTGACTTGGAGAAGGCTCATGGTGGCGTGTCCTTCGTCGTCAGCGCAGCCGCGGATTGAGCGCGTCGCGCAGCCAGTCGCCCAGCAGGTTCACCGACAGCGCGATGAGCACCAGCATGAGCCCCGGGAACACGGTGATCCACCATTCGCCCGAGAACAGGTAGTCGTTGCCCACCCGGATGAGCGTGCCCAGCGACGGCGAGGTGGGCGGCACGCCCACGCCCAGGAAGGACAACGTGGCCTCGGTGATGATGGCCGTGGCGACCTGGATGGTGGCCAGGACCAGCACCGGCCCCGTCACGTTGGGCAGCACATGGCGCAGCATGATGCGCAGCGGCGCCACGCCGGTGACGCGCGCGGCCTGCACGTATTCCTTGCTGCGCTCCACCATGGTGGAGCCGCGCACGGTGCGCGCGTACTGCACCCAGCCCGTGAGCGTGATCGAGATGATGAGCACGCCGAAGGCCAGGCCCTCGTGTGCATTGGGGAACAGCGCCCGCCCCACGCCGGCGATCAGCAGCGCCACCAGGATGGGCGGGAAGGACAGCATCACGTCGCACAGGCGCATGAGGAAGGAGTCGAGCCAGCCGCCCAGGAAGCCTGCCAGCAGGCCCAGCAGCACGCCGATGACGACCGACAGCAGCACCGACACCACGCCGACGATGAGCGAAATGCGGGCACCGTAAATGACCGCGGAGAGGATGTCGCGGCCCTGGTCGTCCGTGCCCAGCAGGTACTTGGTGCTGCCGCCTTCGGACCAAGCCGGCGGCAGCCGGGCGTCGCCGAGTTCCAGCGAGGCGAGGTTGAACGGGTCGTGCGGCGCCACCCAGCCGGCGAACACCGAGCAGAAGATGCACACGAAGGCGATCAGCGCCGCCGCGACGGCGACCGGCGAGGTGCGAAAGCTGTAGCCGACATCGCTGTCGAACCAGCGGGCGAGTGTCTTGGTCATCGTGAAGGGGAAAACGCGGGCCGCAGGGAGCGCATGAAGGACCTGGCGGCCCGCTGGGTCTCAGCCGGCCGGCCGCTCGGGGCCGGGCCGGCGGGGCATCAGGGCTTGATGCTCATCCACTTGAAGGGCATGTAGTTGTCGGCCATCTGCACCAGTTCGACCTTCTTGCTCACGCCCCAGGCCAGCGACTGCTGGTACAGGGGCAGGTGGCCGATGTCGTCCGCGTGGACCTGGAAGGCCTCCTTGATCATGGCATCGCGCTTGGCCTTGTCGGTCTCGGACTGCACCTTGACCGTCAGCTCGTCGAACTTCGGGTTGCAGTACGCACCGAGGTTGAACTGGCCGTCGCCGGTCTTGTCGTCCGGGCAGCGCATCAGCGCATTCATCGCGTTGTGCGAGTCGTAGGTCGAGGGCGTCCAGCCCAGCATGTAGAAGCTCGTGTCGCGGCGCAGGATCTTGGGGAAGTAGGTGCCCTTGGTCTCGGCCGCGAGGTTGATCTTCACGCCGATGCGCGCGAGGTTGGCAGCCACGGCCTGGCAGACCTGCGCGTCGTTCACGTAGCGGTCGTTCGGGCAGTTCATCGTGACCTCGAAGCCGTTCGGGTAGCCGGCATCGGCCAGGAGCTTCTTGGCGCCGTCGGGATCGAAGGGCAGGCGCTTGTCCTGGGCCTCGGTCCAGCCGTTGATGCCGGGGCCGACCATGAGGCCGGTGGGCCGCGCCGCACCGCGCATGACGGTCCGCTGGATGCCGTTGATGTCGATGGCCTGGTAGAAGGCCTGGCGCACGCGCTTGTCCTTGAAGGGGTTCTTGCCCTTCACGCTGGAGTACAGCAGCTCGTCGCGCTTCTGGTCCATGCCCAGGAAGATGGTGCGCAGTTCGGGGCCGACGACGGCGCGTGCGTTGGGGCTGGCGTTGACGCGCGGGATGTCCTGCACCGGGACGGGCTCCATCACGTCGACCTCACCCGACACCAGCGCGGCCACGCGCGTGGCCGGGTTGGCGATGGGGGTGAAGATCACCTCCTGCGCGTTGCCGTCGATCTTGCCCCAGTAGGCCGCGTTGCGGACGAAGACCGTGCGCACGTTCGGCTGGCGCTCGCGCAGCCTGAACGGGCCGGTGCCGTTGGCCTTGAAGGAGGCGGTGTTCTCGATGCCCTTTCGGCGGTCGACCGGCTTCTCGGCCTTGTTCTCGATGCACCACTTCTTGCTCATGATCATCACGGTGGAGAGCACGTCGGGCAGCACCGGGAAGGGCGCCTTGGTCTCGATGTCGACCGTGAAGTCGTCGACCCTGCGCACTTCCTTGATGTCGTTGGTGTTGCTCTTCATGTCCGAGCCGTCGCCCGAGGCGCGGGCCAGGCTGAAGAGCACGTCGTCGGCGGTGAAGGGCGTGCCGTCATGAAACTTGACGCCCTTGCGCAGCTCGAAACGCCACACGGCGGGCGAGACCTGCTTCCAGCTGGTCGCCAGCACGGGTGCCAGGCTCAGGTCCTTGTTGCGGCCGGTGAGCGTCTCGTAGACATTGTTCGTCGTCGACAGCTGCAAGGATTCGTTGAGCGAGTGCGGGTCCATCGACAGCGCGTCGCCCTGGTTCGCAATCCGGATGGTCTGGGCGTTGGCAACCAGACTCGCAGCTGCCAGCGCAGACAGGACAGCCGCAGCGGCCACTTTTTTCTTGAAATTCATGAAGGCACTCCTCGGGTTGGGATCACCGTGTGAACGGCGGTTTACTTCGCCGCGATGGCGGCGGGCTCGGCCGGCATGCTGCGGGTAGCAGCAAGCGGCATGCCCTGCTCGATCAGCCCCGCGTGCAACGCGGCGCCGAGCGGCAGGATCTCGTCGTTGAAGTCGTAGCCGGCGTTGTGCAGGAAGGCGCCGCCGCGGGCGTCCTGGCCGATGCGCAGGTAGGCGCCGGCCTTCTTCTGCAACATGAAAGAGAAGTCTTCGGCACCCATGCTGGGCTCCAGATGCCGCTCCACGTTGCGTTCGCCGACGATGGACGCGGCCACGTCGCCGGCGAAGGTCGCCTCGGGCGCCGTGTTGATCGTGGCGGGGTAGATGCGCTCGTAGCGCAGTTCGGCCGTGGCACCGAAGGCCTGCGCGACGGAGGTGCAGAGTTCGCGCAGCCTCTGCTCGATCTGGTTCTGCACCCGCAGGTTGAAGGTGCGCACCGTGCCCACGAGCCGGGCCGTACCGGGAATGACGCTGAACGCATCGAGGTCGCCGGCCTCGACGGCACACAGGCTGATGACGGCCGCGTCGATGGGCCGCACGTTGCGCGACACGATGCTCTGCGCCGCCGTGATGATGTGGGCGGCGACGAGCACCGGGTCGACCGTGAGGTAGGCGTGCGCGCCATGGCCGCCCTTGCCGGTGATGTCGATCGTGATGCGGTCGGCTGCGGCCATCATGGCGCCGCGGTTGATGCCCACCGTGCCCGCGGGCATGGCGGGCCAGTTGTGCATGGCGTAGACGGCATCGACCGGGAAGCGGTCGAACAGCCCGTCCTCGATCATCACGCGTGCGCCGGCGAAGCCCTCCTCGCCGGGCTGGAAGATCAGGACCGCGGTGCCGTCGAACTGGCGCGTTTCCGCCAGGTAGCGTGCGGCGCCCACCAGCATCGCGGTGTGGCCATCGTGGCCGCAGCCGTGCATGAGGCCCGTCTTGCCGGAGCGCCAGGCCAGGTCGGGATTGGCCTCCTTCATGGGCAGTGCATCCATGTCGGCGCGCAGGCCGATCATGCGGCCACTGGCCGTGGAGCGGCCACGGATCACGCCCACCACGCCGGTCTTGCCAATGCCGCTGTGGATCTCGTCCACGCCGCAGGCCCGCAGGGACTCCTGCACGCGCGCCGCGGTGTAGACCTCCTCGAAGCCCAGTTCCGGGTTCGCATGGAGATCGCGCCGGAAGGCCGTGAGCTCGGGATGGAAGCTCGCGATGCGCGCGAAGGCACGCCCGCCCGCGTTGTAGCGCAATGCCGTCGACGCGCTCGTTTCCGGTGGCCGCATGTCGCCCATGTTCAATGGCCCCCCGCCTTGCCGACGCGCAGGCGCGGGTCGACGACGAAGTACAGCAGGTCGACGACCAGGTTGATGACCACGAAGATCAGCGCGATCAGGCACAGGTAGGCCGCCATCACCGGGATGTCGGCGAAGGTGACGGCCTGGATGAACAGCAGGCCCATGCCGGGCCACTGGAAGACGGTCTCGGTGATGATCGCGAAGGCGATCAGGCCGCCCAACTGCAGGCCGGTGATGGTCATGACCGGCACCAGCGTGTTCTTGAGGGCATGGCCGAAGTGGATCGCGCGGTTCGACAGGCCGCGCGCACGCGCGAACTTGATGTAGTCGGTGCGCAGCACCTCGAGCATCTCGGCGCGCACCAGCCGCATGATCAGCGTGAGCTGGAAGATGGCGAGCGTCACCGCGGGCAGGACGATGTGGTGCCAGCCGTCGACCGTCAGCAGGCCGCTGCGCCACCACCCGAGCTGCACGATGTCGCCGCGCCCGAAGCTCGGGAACCAGCCCAGGTGCACGGCGAACACCAGGATGAGCAGGATGCCGATGAGGAACGTCGGCAGCGAGACGCCGAGCAGGCTCAGCGTCATGAACATCTGGCTCGTGAAGGTACCGCGGCGAAGCGCCGCATAGACGCCCATCGGGATGCCGATCAGCAGCGCCAGCAGCGCAGCGACCAGGGCCAGTTCGAGCGTGGCCGGAAAGCGTTCGGCGATGAGGCTCGAGACCTTGGCGCCCTGCCGCAGGCTCAGGCCGAACTCACCCTGCGCGGCATTGACCAGGAAGTGCCAGAACTGCACGACGAAGGGCTTGTCGAGCCCGAGCGCCTGGCGCAGTTCCTGGATCTGCTCGGGCCGTGCGTCCTGCCCCAGCAGGAACACCACCGGATCGCCGACGTACTGGAAAAGGAGGAAGGAGATGAAGGCCACCGCGACCATGACGATCACGGCCTGGATCAGGCGGCGCAGGACGAAAGCGAACATTCAGTGGGGCAAGTTTCGGGGCATGCTAGCAGAGCAAGGGTTGTGCCTGCGGCATTGTTTCCACGGGGTTTGCACTTAATTGGGGCACAGAAAAAAGGGCTCTGCAGAGCCCTTTCGATGCCTCGGCGAGGCCCGGTCAGTCGACCTTCACAAGCCGCCAGTCGATGCGGTTGTCGGCGCGGTGAACGGCCTGGATGTTCTTGCGCATCGCCCACGGAATGATCTGGTTGTGCAGCGGCAGGTAGGCCACGTCTTCATGCGAGAGCACCAGGGCCTTCTCGATGAGTTCGTTGCGCACCTTGAGGTCGGTCTCGACCTTGACGCGCTCGATCAGCGCATCCATCTGCGGGTTGGAGTAGCGCCCCACGTTGTAGTTGCCGTCGCCGCCGGCGCCCACGGTGCGCAGCAGCGACTGCAGGCTGTAGAGCGCATCGAAGGTCGGCACGCCCCAGCCGAGCATGTAGATGCTGGCCTCGTAGCGCTGGATCATCGGAAAGTACGTCACGAGCGGCAGGGTGCGCAGCTTGGCCTTCACCCCCACCCGAGCCCACATCGCCGTCACCGCCTGGCAGATCGCCTCGTCGCTGATGTAGCGGTTGTTGGGGCAGGCGAAATCGACCTCGAAGCCCTGCGCATATCCCGCGTCGGCCAGCAGCTTCTGCGCGGCAGCGACGTCGTAGGGCCAGCGCATGTCCGCCTTCTTGGTCCAGCCGTTGACCTGCGGCGCGACCAACGTGCCGGTGTTCTGCGACAGCCCGCGCATCGTCACGCGGTTGAGCGCGTTGATGTCGATCGCCTGGTAGAGCGCCTTGCGCACGCGCGCGTCCTTCAGCGGATTCTTGCCTTTGACACTGGAGCCGGGCAGTTCGTCGCGATGCTGATCCATGCCGAGGAAGATGGTCCGGTTCTCGACGCCGTCGATGACCTTCAGATCGGCATTGCTGCGCAGGCGCGGCAGGTCCTGCGGGCTGGGGTCGAGCACGAAGTCCGTCTCTCCCGAGAGCAGTGCGGCGAGCCGGGTGGCCTGGGACTTGATCGGCGTGTAGACGATCTCGGTCACGTTGGTCGGGTTCTTGCCCCAGTAGTTCGGGTTGGCCGCCAGGACCAGCCGCTGGTCCGGTTGCCACTCCTTCACCACGTAGGGCCCGGTGCCCATCGCGTTGCGGTGCGCGAAGGTCTCTTCCTGCGTCTTGATGTCCTTCGGCGAGGTCGAGTTGTTCTTCTCGGCCCATGCCTTGCTCATGATGCGCAGTTCGGTGAGCTGATTGATCAGCGTGGGGGTCGGCGCCTTGAGCAGGATGTCGACCGTGTTCGCATCCACCTTCACCGCCTTGTCGATGCCCTCCGCGTACACCGCGTAATTGGAGGTCTTGGCCATGGCCCGGGTGATCGAGAACACCACGTCGTCGGCGGTGAACGCTGAGCCGTCGCTGAACTTCACGCTCGGGCGCAGCTGGAAGCGCACCTGGGTGGGCGACACGTTCTTCCACGAGAGTGCCAGCTGGGGTTCGGGCTTGAAGCTGGTGCTGTTGTAGTAGACCAGCGAGTCGTAGATCGCAGCATGCACGCCGTTGCCCAGCGCATTGTTCTGCGAGTGGATGTCGAGTGTCGGGATGTCGCTTGCGCTCGACCACTTGAAGGTCTTGGCATGCACTGCCGGCAATGCCAGGAACGTTGCTGCCATGCCCAAGGACAGGCACAGGGGCTTGATCAGTTTCATGAACTCCTCCTCATGGGTTGAAGAGGCGGACTATTGCAACGCCAATGCGCAATTGCAATCGGGTCCTTTCGATGGCAAGGGCCTTTGCGCGCCGAAGCCGGGGGCGCACGAAAAAAAAGCCACCCGACTCGCGTCGGATGGCTTTTGATCTCTCGATCGCGGCTGGCCGAAGCCAGCTGTCGATCAGAACGAGTGACGGATACCGAAGTCGTAGCCGGTGGCCGACTTCGGAACGTACACGCCGCCGTTGAAGGCCGTGCCGTAGGTCGGCGAGCCGCCGGTGGTGGTCGCACCGATGATGCTGTTGTTCTGAGCATCCTTCAGGCTGATGCGGGCAACCGTGGCGTACAGCGCGGTGCGCTTCGACAGGTTGTGCACGTAGCCGATGGCGAACTTGCTGGCCGAAGCGTCGGTGTTCGTGTTGAAGAACGAGAACGTCACCGGATCCGGAGCGTTGTACTTCACCTTCGAGTACGAAGCGCGGATCAGGCCAGCACCGACGGGCACCGTCACGCCGATCAGGGCGCCGTTGTACTTGTCGGTCGTGCCGGTGTTGACGTAGTAGGGCAGACCAGCCAGCGTCACGGCAGTGGAGGCTTCAGCCTTGTCCTTGACTTGCGACAGTTCGCCGAACAGCTTCACGGGACCGAAGTCGTACGAAGCGCCCAGGTTCAGGCTCTTGAGCTTGTCGCTGGTCAGGCCGACCAGGGCCGGGGTTGCCGGATCCTTGGTGTCTTCGCCGTAGGCGATGGCGATGTCCAGGGGACCGTTGGCGTAGCCGAAGCGGCCACCAACGTAACGGCCACGCTTGCTCGGGCTGCCTTGGACCCAGTCGGACTTCACGTTCTCATGCAGCGCGTACTGCACTTGACCGTAGAAGCCGCCCAGGTTCGGGGGCAGGAAGTAGCCGATGCTGTTGCTGGTGCGGACGTAGCTGTCGCCGTCGCGGAACGAAGCGATCGGGTTCGTCGAAGCAGCGTTGTGAGCCGAGGTCAGGTTGCCGCTGACGGTCGAGATCACGTTCGTGCCAACGCCGTTGGTGCCGAAGGGATCGAAGACGGTGTCGTTCCAGAAGGTCGGGGTGTAGTCACGACCGAGGCGGATTTCACCGAAACCACCCGACAGGCTCACCGTCGAACGACGGTTGAAGTTGTAGATGCCACGTTGGCCGTCGTCATTGCTGATGCCGGATTCGAGCCAGAAGCTGGCAGCCAGGCCGCCGCCCAGGTCTTCCGTACCGCGGAAGCCGATACGGCTGGAGTTGTAGCCCGAGTTGGCCAGCGCGGTTTGGCTGCGCTTCAGCGAGCCGGGCAGGCCGAAAGCCGGCAGCACAAACGGGTTGGCGACGAACAGATTGCTCTTGGTCGAATAGCCGCTGACGGAGGCATCAACGATACCGAACAGGGTCACCGACGATTGCGCCGAGGCAACACCGGCAACAGCCAGGGCAGCCAGAGCAACGAGGGATTTTTTCATTGCAAGTTTCTCCAAGGTTAAGACATAGGGCGCCGGTGCGAAGGGATCACCGTGCTGACACGTTTGTGCTCCCACCGGGCCCCGGGCCAACCTCCTTTTGGGAAGTTGTTGCTATTGCACCAGACGCGCTGCCTCAGGGCAAAACAAATTGGCTCAAACTGCCCTGGCGCCGTGTGTTTCGTTGCAGCAGTGCAACAAGGGCCGAAGCGCGTGAGACACCACATCGTGAAATGGTGTCGTGCAAACTAAGCACTTTCGTGCTCTTTCACAATACGGCATATGCCTTTCTCGCTCGACACGCTTCTCGGCGCCGCAGATTCGGCCCTTCGTACGCTCTTCGCGACGCCGCATGCAGCGCGCAGTCAGCCTGTGGGGGAATTGACCGAGGCGCGGGCGCTGCTCACCCAGGCCGAGCAGCGGGAGGCAGGCGCACTGATGCGTGTCAACCACGTCGGTGAAATCTGCGCCCAGGCCCTTTATACGGCGCAGGCAGCCACCACGCGAGATCCGGTGCTGCACCGCCAGTTGACCCAGGCAGCTGACGAGGAAACTGACCATCTCGCGTGGACGCGGCAGCGCCTCGATGCACTGGGCGCCCATACGTCGTGGCTGAATCCGTTTTGGTATGCGGGAGCTTTCACCCTCGGCATGGTGGCGGGGCGACTTGGCGATCGGTGGAGCCTGGGCTTCGTCGCTGAAACCGAGCGGCAGGTCGAAGCGCATCTCGACGGGCACCTCGACCGCCTGCCAGCAAACGACGCAGCTTCACGCGCCGTGGTGCTGCAGATGAAAGAGGATGAAGCCCATCATGCCCAGTGGGCCATCGATGCCGGCGCTGCCGAATTGCCGGCTCCGGTCAAGGCGCTCATGCGGCTGGCCGCGCGCGTCATGACCACCGTGGCACACAGGGTCTGAGCACAGCCTGCTCAAAGATCGATCAGGTCGAAGCTCGTCGTGATCTCCGCCGTCTTGCCGAGCATGATCGTGGCAGAGCAGTAGGTGTCGTGGCTGAGCGCGATCGCCCGCTCGACCGCGGCGGCCGGAATGCCCCTGCCGGCGACCGTGAAATGCATGTGGATCTTGGTGAACACCTTCGGATCCTTCGCCGCGCGTTCACTGGTGAGCTTCACGCTGCAGCGCTCGACCTGGTGACGCCCGCGCTTGAGGATCATCACCACGTCGTAGGCCGTGCATCCGCCCGTGCCGGCCAGCACCGTTTCCATCGGCCGCGCCGCGAGGTTCTGGCCGCCATTTTCAGGGCGGGCCGCATCAGGCGCGCCATCCATCGTCAGCACATGCCCACTTCCCGTCTCGGCGACGAAGCCCATGGCCGAGCGCGTTCCGCTCTGGCCGGTCCAACTGACTGTGCATTCCATGCTGTTCAAAGACTCCGGGAGGCGGCGGTGCGGTCGAAAATCACGTTGACGCGCACTTTGCAGCCGATTTGTGGGGGATTTGCATCGGGCGTGTTGCATCGCAACAAAGCCTCGCTATACTTTATTTCAACGCGCAATCACTTGCGCACCGGTTGTCTCCTCCACCCTCCCAATTGGTGGATTTAGCCCCGAGTCGCAAGACTCGGGGCTTTTTTCTTGACGGTGCCGCGTCTGCGGTCGATCAAGGGCCACCACTATCATCGGCGCCCCATGTCCGACCAGCCGCTCACCCCAGCCGACTACCTCAAGAAGATTCTCACCGCTCGCGTGTACGACGTCGCGGTCGAGTCCGCGCTCGAGCCCGCCAAGGCACTGAGCGCGCGCATCGGCAACACGGTGCTGCTCAAGCGCGAGGACCAGCAGCCCGTCTTCAGCTTCAAGCTGCGCGGCGCCTACAACAAGATGGCCCACCTCTCGGCCGAGCAGTTGGCGCGCGGTGTGATCTGCGCCTCGGCCGGCAACCACGCGCAGGGCGTGGCGCTGGGGGCGCGCAAGCTGGGAACGCGCGCGGTGATCGTCATGCCCATCACAACGCCCCAACTCAAGATCGACGCGGTGCGGGGACTGGGCGGCGAGGTGCAACTGCACGGCGACAGCTATTCCGACGCCTACCTCTTCGCAGCCGAACTGCAGAAGCGCGAGGGCCTGACCTTTGTCCACCCTTTCGACGACCCGGACGTCATTGCGGGCCAGGGCACGATCGCGATGGAAATGCTGCGCCAGCACCAGGGCCGGCTCGACGCGGTCTTCGTCGCCATCGGCGGCGGCGGCCTGATTTCCGGCGTGGCGAACTACATCAAGGCGGTGCGGCCCGAGATCCGCGTGATCGGCGTGCAGATGAACGATTCCGACGCCATGGCGCAGTCGGTTGCGGCGCAGCAGCGAGTCACGCTGCCCGACGTCGGCCTGTTCTCCGACGGCACCGCGGTCAAGCTGGTCGGCGAGGAAACCTTTCGCATCTCGCGCGAGCTGGTTGACGAGTTCATCACCGTCGACACCGACGCGGTCTGCGCCGGCATCAAGGACGTCTTCATCGACACGCGCAGCATCGTCGAGCCCGCGGGTGCGCTGGCCGTGGCCGCCATCAAGCAGTACGTCGAAACGCACGGCAAGCAGGGCGAAACCTACGCTGCCATCCTGTGCGGCGCCAACATGAACTTCGACCGCCTGCGCTTCGTCGCCGAGCGTGCCGAGGTCGGCGAGGAACGTGAGGCCCTGTTCGCCGTCACCATCCCCGAGGAGCGCGGCAGCTTCCGCCGCTTCTGCGAACTGGTGGGGCAACTGCCCGGCGCCACGCGCAACGTCACCGAGTTCAACTACCGCATCAGCGATGCGCGCGAGGCGCATGTGTTCGTCGGCCTGACGACCACGCGGCGCGGCGAGTCGACCACCATCGCCGAGACCTTCCGCGCGCACGGATTCGGCGCCCTGGACCTCACGCACGACGAGCTGGCCAAGGAGCACGTGCGCTACATGGTGGGCGGGCGTTCGGGCCTGGCGCACGACGAGCGCCTTCTGCGCGTCGTCTTTCCGGAGCGGCCGGGCGCGCTGCTGAAATTCCTGAGCCTGATGCGGCCCAACTGGAACATCAGCCTGTTCCACTACCGCAACCAAGGCGCGGACTATGGTCGGATCCTGGTCGGCCTTCAGGTGCCGGACGCGGACGACGCGGCCTTCGCCGAATTCCTCGACACGCTCGGCTACCCGTATATCGAGGAAACGGCGAACCCGGCCTACCGCCTGTTCCTGCAGAACTGAGCGAAAGCCGCGAAGTCGCGCTTCAGTCGCGCGGCATCGCCGGCGGCGGACGCAGCGGGCCGTTGACGGCCAGCGGCTGCGCCGGCAGCTTGAGCGAGAAGACATCCGACCCGCCGCGCGCACCGCCGATGTTCACGGCTCGCGCATCGAGCGACTGCAGCACATAACCGTCGGCCAGGGTCGCGCCCACGCGGTAGGGGCGCGGCGGCTTGCCGTCGACGGCGATCAACGCCGCGCCGCGGCCCGTGTCGTCGGCGACGACGCCCAGCAGCACGAAGCGGCTGGCGGCATCGGGTGCCGCCACCACGCGGTCGACGACAGGCTGCGCGCCCAGAATCCGCGCCACTGCGGCCGAATCGACATTCAATGCCGCAACGGTCGACACCGCGGGCGGACGCACGCCATCGGCCGGCGCAGCCAGCCGCAGCCCCCAGAACACGATGCTCCCGGCCGCGGCCGCCCACAGCACGACGGTGGCGAAGACCGATGGCCAGCGGGCGGGGGCATACGGAAGCGTCATGGGCGCGGATTATCATGCGGCGCACCCCTGCCTTGATGGCCTTTTCGAGTCGCCGATGCCCTTCTCCCCCCGTTCCTTGCGTTCCGTGATGCAGCGCGGTTTCACGCTCATCGAGCTGATGGTGGTGCTGGTCATCATCGGCGTGCTGGCCGCGCTGATCGTGCCGAACGTGATCGACCGCGCCGACGACGCGCGCACCACCGCCGCGCGCACCGACGTCAACAACCTGATGAACGCGCTGAAGATGTACCGGCTCGACAACCAGCGCTACCCGACCGCCGAGCAGGGCCTGCAGGCACTGGTCCAGCGGCCCACGGTCGGCCCCGCGGCCCCGAACTGGAAGCCCTACATCGACAAGCTGCCCAACGACCCCTGGGGCCGCCCGTACCAGTACATGAACCCCGGCATCAAGGGCGAGATCGACGTGCTGTCGCTGGGCGCCGACGGCCAGGCCGGCGGTGAGGGCAAGAATGCCGACATCGGCAGCTGGCAGTAGCCGGCCGGGCGCATCCAACGCCTCGCACGCCTGCTGCGACGAAATCCAGGGCAGCTCGCGCGTTCGAGACGCGCGCTGCACGCCGTCTCGCTCTGAGGGCGAGCGCCGCGGCTTCACGCTGATCGAACTGCTGGTGGTGATCGCGATCATCGCCTTCGCCACGGCCGGCGTGAGCTTCGCGATCCGCGACGCCGGCCAGTCCGCGCTCGACCGCGAGGCCGAGCGGCTCGCCGCGCTGTTCGAGGCGGCCCGCGCGCAGTCGCGCGCCAGCGGCGTGGCCGTGCGCTGGCGGGTGACGGACACCGGATTCGTCTTCGACGGCCTGCCGCCGCAGGCCTTGCCCACCCAATGGCAGCAGCCGGGTTTCGCGGCACTGCCGCTGGACGGCAACGGCCGTGCCCTCCCCGTGCTGCAGCTGGGGCCGGAGCCCATCATTGCCGCGCAACAGGTGCTGCTGAGCACCGAGGGGCCGCCGGCCCGCAGCGTGCGCGTCGCCACCGACGGCCTGCGGCCCTTCACGGTGCAGCCCGTGCCATGAGCCCCCGTACGGCCGTTCCGAAGGGGGCCTGCACCGCAGGCGAAGCCGAAGGTCCGCCAGTGCTCCCCGGACGCCAGCGCCACGCGCGCGGCTTCACCCTCATCGAGGTGCTGGTCGCGTTGGCGATCGTCGCCATCGCGCTGGCGGCGGGCACGCAGGCCACCAACGCCCTCACGCGCAACGCGCAACGGCAGTCCGACCTGGTGCTGGCGCAACTGTGCGCCGAGAACGAGATGGTCAAGGCACGGCTCGCACCGCAGATGCCGGCGGTCGGCGATGCGGGCCTGACCTGCGTGCAGGCCAACACGATCTTCAACGTCACCGTGTCGACCACGCCCACGCTCAACCCCAACTTCCGCCGCGTCGACGTGCAGGTGCGCGACGAGGCGCAGTGGCCCATCCTGCGGCTGTCCACCGTGGTCGGGAGGTATTGAATGAGGCCCCCCAGCTTTTCACTCGGCTTCGCCTCCTGTAACGCCACCCCCCGGGGGGGTGCCTCGGCCGCCTTCGGAGCGGCCGGGCGGCGGCCGGGGATGAGCCCCCCCAGCTTTTCACTCGGCGTCGCCTCCTGCAACGCCGCCCCGCGAGGGCGGCGGCCGGGGGCGCGCGTGCGCGCCGCGCGCGGCTTCACGCTGGTCGAACTGCTGGTGGCGCTGGCCGTCATGGCGCTGCTTGCGCTGGTGAGCTGGCGCGGCCTGGAGGCGATGGCGCGCGCGCAGTCGGGCCACCGCGAGCGCGACGACGCGGTCATGGTGCTGCAGACCGCCATGGCGCAATGGACGGCCGACCTCGATGCCGCCACCGCCTTCGGCACCCTGCCGGCCATGGACTGGGACGGCCGCGTGCTGCGCCTGACCCGCCGCAGCAGCGACGGCAGCGGCCTGCCCGCCGCCGTGGTGGTCGCCTGGACGCTGCGCCCGACCGCCCAGGGCCTGCGCTGGATGCGCTGGCAGTCGCCGCCCCTGGCCACGCAGGACCAATGGCAGCAGGCCTGGCAGCTGGCCGCCAATTGGGCGCAGGACGGCACGCGCGAGGTCGATGCCGCCGCCGTCGCGGTGCTGCCGCTGGCCGGCTGGACGGTCGCCTACTTCCGCAACAACACCTGGACCCAGCCGGTGGGCGCCGCGGCGCTGGGCCTGAACACGCCGCTGCCCGACGGGGTGCGCCTCGTGCTCGACCTGCCGCCGGGCGCCGGCCTGATCGGCCAGGTCAGCCGGGACTGGGTGCGGCCCACCTTCAACGTGCAGCGCGGGTCATGAGCCGCACGCGTCCGTCCGCACGTCCCGGTGCCGCCCGCCAGCGCGGCGCGGCGTTGCTCATCGCGCTGCTGACCGTCACGCTGATCGCCACCTTCGCCGCCACCGCACTGTGGCAGCAGTGGCGCATGACCGAAGTCGAAGCCGCGGAGCGCGCCCGCGTGCAGTCGGCCTGGGTGCTGATCGGCGCGCTCGACTGGTCGCGCCTGATCCTGCGCGAGGACGCACGGGCCGGGGGCACTGCACCGGCCGATCACCTGGCCGAGCCCTGGGCCGTGCCGCTGGAGGAGGCCAAGCTCACCACGTTTCTGGCTGCCGACAAGAACATTGCCAGCGATGCGCTCGAAGGCCTGCCCGACGCCTTTCTTTCCGGCCAGATCCTCGATGCCCAGGCCAAGCTCAACGTGCGCAACCTGGTCAAGGCGGGCCAGCCGGTGCCCGGCGCCGTCGCGGCTTTCCAGAAGCTGTTCGAGCTGCTCGGCCTGCCCACCGGGCAGGTCACCGTGCTGACGGACGCGCTGCGCCGCGCCAGTCCCCAGGCCGCGGCGCCGACCGGCGCCGAGGGTGCCAGCAGCAGCAGCAGCGTGACCGGGCTGGCCCCGACTGCCGGCACCGACGGCGCGCCCCTGATGCCCCAGCGCGTGGCCGAGCTGGTGTGGCTGGGCCTGCCGTCCTCGACGGTCGCGGCGATCGAGCCTTACGTGACCGTGCTGCCCGCCGAGACGCCGCTCAACATCAACACCGCCAGTGCCGAGGCCCTGTACGCCAGCGTGCCCAAACTCGACATGGCCTGCGCGCGCCGGCTGGTGGAGCAGCGCCAGCGCAAGTTCTTCGCCCAGGTGCAGGATGCGGCCGAAGCCATCCAGCAATGCGGCATCCAGTTCGTGCCGGGCGAGCAGTCGGTCAGCACGAGTTACTTCGATGTGCGCGGCCGCCTGCGGCTGGAGCACACCTGGGTCGAGGAACGGTCCTTGCTCTTTCGCAACGGCATGGCGCTCACCGTGGTGTGGCGCCAGCGTGGCGCTGGCGCCACGCAGATGGACGCCAAAGTGCCAGGTTCGTAAGAGTCTGTAGCAAATCTCGGCTAAAAATGGGCTTGAATGCCCGTCGCTCCTGCGCAAGTCGCTATCAATTTCGGAGCGAGCACCGCTGGCGCGCTCCTAGAATGCCAAGCTTTTTTCGTACGCACGCATGGCCCTGATCTTTGTCCAGCCTCCTCTCCCGTCGGCACCGGCCGGCGCGGACTTCGCGTGGGCGGGCTGGTCCAACGATGGCAAGCGCCTGCGCAAGCAAGGCATCGCGCCGCCCGCCCTGTTGCCGGGGCAGGACGAGGTCACCGTGGTCCTTCCCGCGGCCGCACTCTCCTGGCAGCAGGTCACGCTGCCGCAGGGCAGCACCGCCAGCGCAGCGCGGCTGCGCTCCGTGCTCGGCGGCATGCTGGAAGACCGCCTCCTGGACGAGCCCGAGCAACTGCACTTCGCGCTCGAGCCCGGCGCCAAGACGGGCGTGCCGGTGTGGGTCGCCATCTGCCACAAGGGCTGGCTGCGCGGCGTGGTCCAGTCGCTCGAGGGCGCAGGCCGCCGCATCGCCAGGCTGGTTCCCGAGTTCACGCCGCGTCCGGCGGGCACGCCGCCCCTGCTGGTCGCCACCGGCGACCCGGATGCCGCGCAGCTCACCCTGTGCGACCAACGCGGCGTGCTGAGCCTGCCGCTCACGGCCGCCGGCCTTTCGCTGGCCGGCCCGTTGCCGGAGACGGCCGTTGCCACCACCGAGCCGGCCGTCGCCGAAATCGCCGAAGGCCTGCTCGGCCGCTCGCTCGCGATCGTGCCCGCCCCCGCGCGCTGGCTGGAAGCGAGCCAGTTGCCCTGGGACCTGGCGCAGTTCGATTTCGCGACCAGCGGCCGCGCGCGCGCCGGCAAGCAGCTCGCAGCGTTCGGCCAGGCGCTGTGGCGCGCGCCGCGCTGGCGGGCCGCGCGCTGGGGCGCCGGCGTGCTGGTGGCGGCGCAGCTCATCGGCGTGAACGCCTGGGCCTGGAAGGAGCGCCAGGCGCTCGACACCAAACGCGCCGCCATCGGCCAGACCCTCACACAGACTTTTCCCTCGGTGACCTACGTCAGCGACCAGCCCGCGCTGCAGATGTCGCGCGAAGTGGCGCTGCTGCAGCAGGCGACGGGCGGCGTCACGCCGGCCGACCTGGAGCCCATGCTGGGCGCCCTGGCCGCCAGCCTGCCCGCGGGCCGCGTGCCGACGGCCATCGACTACAGCGCCGGCCAGTTGCGCCTGCGCGGACTGGGCCTGTCGCTCACCGAGCTCGGCAGCCTGGGCACGCAGATGGCGGCCCGCGGCTACAACGCCCGCGGCGAAGGCGACCTGCTGCTGGTCCAGGCGGAGGCCGCACGATGACCGGCACAGCGCATCGCTCCCCGCGGAGGCCGGCATGACGCTCGCACAGCAGCTCGAAGCGCGCTGGCAGGCCTGGTGGCCCGAGCTGGCGCCGCGCGAACAGCGCCTCATCGGCGGCGCGGCGGCGCTCGTCGCCCTGGCGCTGCTGTGGTGGATCGCCCTGGCGCCGGCCCTGCGCACCCTGGCGGCGGCCCCCGCCGAGCACACCCGGCTCGACACGCAGCTGCAGCAGATGCAGGCGCTGCAGGCCCAGGCCCGCAGCCTGCAGTCGCAACCACGCGCCAGCCGCGACGACGCCGTGCGCGCGCTCGAAAGCTCGGTGCGCCAGAACTTCGGCGCCGACGCGCAGCTGCAGCCGGCGGCCGGGGGGGATGCCGTCGGCCTGTCGGTGCGCGGCGCCCCGGCCGCGGCGCTGGGCGGCTGGCTGGCGCAGGCGCGCAGCAACGCCCGGGCCATTCCGCGCGAAGTGCACCTCACCCGCAGCCCGGCCGCTGCCACGCCAGCCCCGGCATCGGCGCGCGGCAGCGCGGTGTCCGCCGACGGCGGCGGCGCGGCCCCCACGGTGCGCTGGGACGGCACGCTCGTCATGGGCCTGCCCGCGAGCCGCTGAGCGGCCGATCCCCCACCCGACATGGCCACCTCCAGCCCCCTCGCCGTCCCCGCCGCCCCTGGCTGGCGCTGGGCCGTGCTCGGCGCCCTGCTGGGTGGCCTGGTGGCCGTCGCGCTGTGGGCCCCCGCGCGCTGGCTGGCCGATGCGCTGGCGGGCTGGACCGGAGGCCGCCTACAGCTCGTCAATGCGCGCGGCACGGTCTGGAACGGAGAGGCCGGCGTCGTGCTGGCGAGCGGCACCGGCGGCGCAGACACGGTGTCGCTTCCCGGCCAGCTGGCCTGGCGCCTGCGGCCCGGCCTGAACGGCATCCACGGCCTGCTCGACCTGCCCTGCTGCGCTGCGCAGCCCCTGGGTTTCCGCGCCCGGCCCGGCGGCGGCGGCCTGCTGCTGGCCTGGCAGGACGGTCGATCGCGCTGGCCCGCCGCCATGCTCACCGGCCTGGGGGCGCCCTGGAACACGCTCAAGCCCGAGGGCGCGCTCGAGCTGCGACTGCACAACTTCTCGATGCAATGGCGGGGCCCGCAGCTGGCTTTCCAGGGCCAGGCCACGCTCGACGCGGTCGACATCTCCTCCAGCCTCTCGACGCTGCGCCCCATGGGCAGCTACCGGGTGGCTTTCGAAGGCGGCCCGGCCGCCAGCCTGCTCGTGACGACCACCCAGGGCAGCCTGCAGCTCGGCGGCAGCGGCCGCTGGACCGGCACGGCCCTTCGTTTCAACGGCGAGGCCACCGCCGCGCCGGGGCGCGAGGACGCGCTTTCGAATCTCCTGAACATCATCGGGCGGCGCGATGGCGCGCGCTCGATCATCACCCTGGGCTGACCATGACGTTCCCCTTCCCCACCGGCCTGCGCCCCGCGCTCCTCGCGCTGGCGATCCAGGCCCTGCTCGCGGCGGCCCTGCCCGGCGCGCTGGCGCAGACCGCCGGCGACGCGCCACGCCGCGGCGAGCCCATCACGCTCAACTTCAGCAACGCCGAGATCGAGGCCGTGGCGCGCACGATGGCCGTCATCACCGGCCGCGACGTCGTGGTCGACCCGCGCGTGAAGGGCACGATGAACCTGCAGACCGAGCGCCCGGTGTCGCCCGGCGCCGCCTTCGACCAGTTCTCGGCGGCGCTGCGACTGCAGGGCTTCGCGATCGTTCAGTCCGACGGCCTCTACAAGGTGCTTCCCGAGGCCGATGCCAAGCTGCAGACGGGCACCGTCGCCACCTCGGTCGGCGGCGCCGGCAGCGTGGGCGGCAACCAGATCGTGACGCAGATCTTCCGGCTCAACTATGAATCGGCGGCCAACCTGCTGCCGGTGCTGCGCCCGCTGATCGCGCCCAACAACACCATCAACGTCAATCCGGGCAACAACTCGCTGGTCGTCACCGACTACGCCGACAACATGCGCCGGCTGGCGCGCATCGTCGCCTCGCTGGACGTGCCCAACGCGTCCGACATCGAGGTGATCGCGCTCAAGCATTCGATCGCGACCGACATGGTGCCGCTGGTGCAGCGCCTGGTCGAAGGCGGCGGTGCCAGCACGCCGGGCGCCCCGGCGGTGGCCAATGCGGGTGGCGCCGACGCCTCGTTCCGCACCTCGCTGCTGGCCGACCCGCGCAGCAACTCGATCATCGTGCGCGCCGCCAACCCGGCGCGGGTGCAGCTCATCCGCACCCTGATCGACAAGCTGGACCGCGCGCCCATCGACAACGGCAACGGGGCCGCCGGCAACATCTACGTGGTCTACCTGAAGAACGCCGACGCGGTGCGGCTGGCGACCACGCTGCGTGCGGCCATCGCCAGCGGCACGCTGGGCGCGCAGGGCGGCGCGGGCAGCTTCGGCGGCGGCGGTGCTGGCGGCGCCTCGCAGGTCGCGCCGGTCAACACCCAGTCGCAGTTCAACCAGCAGCAGGGCCTGTCGTCATCCGCCGCCACCACGCCGGTCAACAACGCCAACCAGCCCTCCACGGGCGGCCAGATCCAGGCGGACCCGTCGACCAACTCGCTGATCATCACCGCGGCCGAGCCGCAGTACCGGCAGATCCGCGCGGTGATCGAGCGCCTGGACAGCCGCCGTGCGCAGGTGCTGATCGAGGGGCTGATCGTCGAGGTCAACGCCAAGAAGGCGGCCGAGTTCGGCGTCCAGTGGCAAAGCGCGCTGGGCCGCAGCGGCAGCAACGTCGGCGTGATCGGCAACAACTCCAGCCTGAACGGCGGCAACATCATCGACCTGGCCACGGCCCTGGCCACCCGCAACGCCGCCGGTGCGCGCTCCAACATCAACAGCGGGTTCAACATCGGCATCGGTCACCGCATCGGCGGGCAGTACGTGCTGGGCTTCATCGCCAACTTCCTGGCCAGCAACGGCGAGGGCAACGTGCTCTCCACGCCCAACCTGATGACGCTGGACAACGAGGAAGCCAAGATCGTCGTCGGCCAGAACGTGCCCTTCATCACCGGCCAGTACACCAACACCGGCAGCACCACGACCACGGTCAACCCCTTCCAGACCATCGAGCGCAAGGACGTCGGCCTGACGCTGCGCGTGCGCCCGCAGATCAGCGAGACCGGTACGGTGAAGCTGACCATCTTCCAGGAAGTGTCGGCCGTGCTGGCCGGCACCGAGAACGCCCTCAACGGCCCGACCACCACCAAGCGCGCCATCGAGTCCAGCGTGCTGGTGGACGACGGCAACGTCATGCTGCTGGGCGGGCTGCTGTCGGACGAGTACTCCTCCAACCAGGAGAAGGTGCCCGGCCTGGGCGACGTGCCGGTGCTCGGCAACCTGTTCAAGAACGAGGTGCGCACCCGCAACAAGACCAACCTGATGGTGTTCCTGCGGCCCACCATCATCCGCGACCAGCTCTCGGGCGACGCGGTCACGGCCGACCGCTACGAGCAGTTGCGCGCGCTGCAGCAGGCCGCGCAGCCGGCCACCGACAACCCGATGCTCAACACGGTGCGCGACTCGGCCATCCTGCCGCCGCTGTCCGAGACCACCGGCGCCGGCGATCCGTCGCGCCGCATCCAGGGCACGCGCCTCATACCTCCGCCGCTGCCGCCGGCCCAGCAGGGCCCGCTGCCCATCGGACCGTGGTCGAACACCGAGATGAAGGGCGCCCCGATGCCCACGGCCGACCCGGCCACCCGCCGCGAACTGCCCTGATGTCCAGCGCCCGCTACCCGCTGCCCTACGCCTTCGCACGCGGCCAGCAGCTGCTGCTGGAGCAGTCGGAGGACGACGCGCTCACGCTGTGGATGCCCGTGGGCACGCCGCCCGCGGCCATCGGCGAGGTGCTGCGCAAGCACCGGGTGAGCGCCTTCCAGGCCCTGCCGGCACCCGAACTGGCGCAGCGCATCAGCGCCGCCTATGCGCAGGGCGAATCGAATGCCGCCGCCGTGGTGAGCGAAGTGCAGAGCGACGCCGACCTGTCGCGCATGATGCAGGAGCTCCCGGCGGTAGAGGACCTGCTGGAGTCGGCGGGCGACGCGCCGATCATCCGCATGCTCAACGCCCTGCTCACGCAGGCGGCGCGCGACGGCGCCAGCGACATCCACATCGAGCCCTACGAGCGCACGTCCTCCGTGCGCTTTCGCATCGACGGCACGCTGCGCGAGGTGGTGCAGCCCAACCGCGCGCTGCACGCCGCGCTGATCTCGCGCCTGAAGATCATGGCCGACCTCGACATCGCCGAGAAGCGCCTGCCGCAGGATGGCCGCATCTCGCTGCGCATCGGCACGCGTGCGGTCGACGTGCGCGTCTCCACCCTGCCCTCGGCGCACGGCGAGCGCGCGGTGCTGCGCCTGCTCGACAAGTCCGAGAGCCGCCTGACCCTCGAAGCCGTGGGCATGCAGGGCGACACGCTGGCGCGCTTTCGCCACATGGTCACGCAGCCGCACGGCATCATCCTCGTGACCGGCCCCACCGGCTCGGGCAAGACCACCACGCTGTACGCCGCGCTGGGCGAGCTCGACGCCAGCCGCAGCAACATCATGACCGTCGAGGATCCGATCGAGTACGAGCTGCCCGGCGTCGGCCAGACGCAGGTCAATGCCAAGATCGACCTCACCTTCGCCAAGGCGCTGCGCGCGATCCTGCGCCAGGACCCGGACGTGATCATGATCGGCGAGATCCGCGACTACGAAACCGCGCAGATCGCCATCCAGGCCTCGCTCACCGGCCACCTGGTGCTGGCCACGCTGCACACCAACGATTCGGTGAGCGCCGTCACGCGGCTCACCGACATGGGCGTCGAGCCCTTCCTGCTCAGCAGTTCGCTGTTGGGCGTGCTCGCGCAGCGGCTGGTGCGCAAGCTGTGCCCGGTGTGCGCGGTGAACGGCGAATCGGGCCGCGAACCGGCGGGCTGCGAGACCTGCGGCCAGACCGGCTACCAGGGCCGCACCGGCATCTTCGAGATGTTCAGCGTCGACGACGCGGTGCGCTCGCTGATCCACAGCCGCGCGCCCGAGAGCCAGCTCTTCGTGGCCGCCGAACGCAACGGCCTGCGCTCCATGCGCGAGGACGGCGAGCGCCTGGTGGCGGCCGGCATCACCTCGCGGGCCGAGTTGCTGCGCGTCACGCGCGAATGAGCCGTCGCCGCGCCGGCGACCCGCGCGACATGCGACCCACGCTCCTTGCCCTGGCCACGGCCGGCTGCCTGGCCGCCGGTGCGCACGCCCAGGGCTATGCCGACTACCACGGCGCCTGGCAGGGCACCCTGCTCTTCGCCTCGCTCGACAACAGCGGCTTCCAGGTGACGCGGCATGCCAGCTCGCCGGCGCGGCTGCAGATCGCCGCGGACGGCGGCGTGTCGGGCCAGCTGCCGGCCGTGCGCTGCACCGTCGCCGGCACCGCTGCCGACTTCCGCACCACGGCGCACGCCGAGCTGCAGCTCGACCTCAGCGCCTGCCAGGACCCGCGCCTGAACGGCCGCTACCAGGGCCGCCTGCTCACCAGCCTGGCGCTGGAGCATGCCTCGCTGCGCGCCAAGGCCACCACCGCCTTCGACCGCGAGCCGGTCGAGCTCTCGGGCATCCTGCGGCGCTGAACCGTGCCCGCCCGCACCGACCGCCGCCGCCACGTCAACGCCCGACAATGCGCCGACGCGCCCACCGCCGCCCGCCCCCATGCCTGCCTATTCCTTTGAAGCCATCGACCAGGAGGGACGCCCCCGCAAGGGCGTGCTCGAAGCCGACACCGCACGCAGCGCGCGAGGCCTGCTGCGCGCGCAGGCGCTGATCCCGCTGTCCGTCAACCCGGTCGGCCAATCCGAGGCGGCAGGGGGTGGCAGCGGCGGCGGCTGGGGCGCGCTGGGGCGGCGCCGCGTGTTCAACGCCACCGCCCTGGCGGTGTGGACGCGCCAGCTCGCGGGCCTGGTGTCGTCCGGCCTGCCGCTCGAGCGTGCACTCACGGCGCTGACCGAGGAGTCCGAGAACGCGGCCCAGCGCGAACTGGTGGCCGGCCTGCGCTCGGAGGTCAACGGTGGCTCGACCTTCGCGCGCGCGCTGAGCCAGCACCCGCGCGAGTTCTCGCCCATCTACACGGCCGTGATCGGCGCCGGCGAGCACAGCGGCAACCTCGGCCTGGTGCTCGACCGCCTGGCCGACGACCTGGAGCAGCGCCAGGCGCTGCAGCAGAAGCTGGTCGGCGCCACGCTCTACCCGGCCATCGTCACGGTGATCGCGATCGTCATCGTGGTCTTCCTCGTGAGCTACGTGGTGCCGCAGGTGGCCAACGTGTTCGCCGGCACCAAGCGGGCGCTGCCGCTGCTGACGCAGATCATGCTGGGCCTGAGCGCCTTCATCCGCAACCACGGCTGGCTGCTGCTCGGCGGCATCGTGGCGCTGTTCGTCGTCGGGCGCGCGGCGCTGGCGCGGCCTGCGTGGCGCGAAGCCTTCGATGCCGCCTGGCTGCGCCTGCCGCTGGTGGGCCGGCTCTCGCGCGGCTACAACGCCGCGCGTTTCGCCGGCACCCTGGCCATGCTGGCCGCCGCCGGCGTGCCCATCCTGCGCGCGCTGCAGGCCGCGGCCGAGACGCTGGGCAACCGTGCCATGCGCGCCGACGCGCTCGATGCGCTGGTGCTGGTGCGCGAGGGAGCGCCGCTGGCCTCCGCCCTGGCACAGAAGAAGCGCTTCCCCGGCATCGTCTCGATGTTCGCGCGCCTGGGCGAGCAGACCGGCCAGCTGCCGGCGATGCTGCAGCGCGCCTCGCAACAGCTCGGCGCCGAAGTGCAGCGCCGCGCCATGCACCTGGCCACCATCCTGGAGCCGCTGCTCATCGTGGCCATGGGCGGCATCGTCATGATGATCGTGCTGGCGGTGCTGCTGCCGATCATCCAGCTCAACCAGTTCGTGAAGTAGCGGCGCGCGCGCCGACGACTTCGGCGCCCGGTCCGCTCAATCCGCCTTGATGCCTTGCCGCCGGATCACCTCGGCATAGCGACGGCTGTCGTCCTTCATGACCGCGGCGAACTGCTCCACCGACAACGGCGTCGCCTCTGCGCCCAGGCCGTCGATCTGAGCCCGCACGGCCGGCGTCGACAGGATGCGGTTGATCTCGCGGTTGAGCCTGGCCACCACCTCGGGCGGCGTGTGCGCGGGTGCGTAGATGCCGTGCGTTGTGCCCGCGTCGAAGCCCGGGAGGCCGGCTTCCTCGAGGGTGGGAACGTCCGGATAGGTGGCCGAGCGGCGTTTGCCGCCGATCGCCAGCACGCGCAGGCGCCCGGACCGCACGTGCTGCACGGCGATGCCCGGGTCGAAGTAGAAATCGATCTGGCCGCCCAGCAGGTCCTGCAGCGCGAGCGACGCACCGCGGTAGGGCACGTGCACCGCATAGACGCCGGCCTGGCTCTTGAGCATCTCGCCCGCCAGGTGCAGCCCGGTCGCGTTTCCCGCCGATCCGTAGCTCAGCTTGCCGGGGTTGGCCTTCAGGTAGGCGATGAACTCGCGCACGTCGCGTGCCGGCAGGTCGGCCCGCACCACCAGCGTGAGCACCAGCCGGGCCAGCGCGGCCACGGGCGTGAGGTCCCGCTCCGCGTCGTACGGCATCCGGGGGTAGATGAACGGGTTGGTCGTGATGGCGCTGCCGGCCGTCATGAGCAGCGTGTAGCCGTCGGGTGCGGCCTTCGCAACGGCCTCGGCGCCGATCATGCCGCTGGCACCGGCGCGGTTCTCCACCACCACCGGCTGGCCCAGCGCCTGCTGCAGCGGCGTGGCGACCATCCGCGCCAGCACGTCGGGCGAGCTCCCCGGCGGGAAATTCACCACGAGGCGTACCGGCTGCGCCGGCCACGGGGCCTGCGCGAACACGGGCCGCGCGGCGGCCATCGCCGCGGCGAGTCCGGCGGAAAGAAACAGGCGGCGGCGCAGGTCCGCGGGCGACTGGGGCATCGTGCACTCCGGGTGAAGGTAGGTGGGGCAGTCAGGGCGCAGGCCGTCAGGCCTCGATGGGCAGGCCGGTGAAGTTCTCGGCGAACTGCAGCCGCCCGGCGTGCGTGCCGGTCATGTAGTCGAGGTCGGCCCGCTGCAGCCGGCGCACGAATTCGTTCTGGCCGGGGAACTGGTGAACCATCGTGCACAGACCTGCCGAGAAGCGCTGCACCAGCCACATGCGCCGCAGGCAGCGCTCGGAATAGGTGGCGAGCCGGTCGCTGCGGCCGTGGCGATAGTGGTCCACCAACGCGGCCGCCAGCACCTTGATGTCGGCCATCGCCGAGTTGAGCCCCTTGGCCCCCGTGGGCGGCACGATGTGCGCCGCGTCGCCGGCCAGGAACAGGCGGCCGTGCTGCATCGGCTCGGAAAGAAAGCTGCGCATCGCCGTCACACCCTTGTCCCGGATGGGGCCTTCGCGCAGCGGCGGCATGCCCTCGACGTCCAGCCGCCGGTGCAACTCGCTCCAGATGCGGTCGTCCGACCAGGCATCGGGGTCCTCGTCGGGTTCGCACTGCAGATACAGGCGCGTCACCGTCGGCGAGCGCATGCTCATCATCGCGAAGCCCCGGTCGCTGCATCCCCAGGTCACGTCCGGCGAAGCCGGCGGCGCGTCGGCGAGGATGCCCAGCCAGCCGAAGGGATAGATGCGGTCGTAGCCGCGCGCGATGCCGGCGGGCATGCTGCTTCGGCTCACGCCCCGGAAGCCGTCGCAGCCGGCCACGAAGTCGCAGGCGATCTCGCCGGCCGCGCCGTCCTGGCCGAACACGATGCGCGCGCGGTCGTCTTCCAGGCCCTCGATGCGCTCCACCGGCGCCTCGTAGAGGATGGGCACACCGCCGGCATCGCATACCGACATGAGGTCGGTGACCACCTCGTGCTGCGGATACACCCAGGCGCGCCGCCCGCCCGAGGCTTCATGGAAGTCGAGCCGGTGCGAGCGGCCGCCGAAGCGGAAGTCGATGGCGTGCATCTCCATGCCCACGGCATCGATGCGCCCGCCCACGCCGGCCTCACGCAGCATCTCGACCGTGCCCTGCTCCAGGACGCCTGCGCGCAGCCGCGTGCGCACATGCTCGCGCGCCGCGCGCTCGATCACCACGGCGTCGATGCCTTCGCGCCGCAGCAGGTGGGCCAGCATGAGGCCGGCCGGGCCGGCGCCGACGATGCCGACCTGCGTCCGTCGGGCCGTCATGCGGCGGGCTCCAGCGTGATCAGGCCCATGCCGGTGGTCATGGGCGCGTAGTAATGGCGATGCCGGCGCTGCACGCCCTGCGACAGCGCGCCGCGCATCACCAGCCACATGATGAGCTCGATGCCCTCGACGCCGAAGCGCTCCATCATCTGCTGGTGGGTGAGGCCGGCCAGGCTGTCGGGATCGCGCTCGATGCGGTCGAGGAAGTCGAGGTCGTTGTCCTTGTGCATGTCGCCGAAGGCCGAGCCGGTGAGCTGATGCGACATGCCGCCGGTGCCGATGATGACCACCCGCAGCTCCTGTGCGAACGATGCGGTGGCACGCGCGATCGCTTGGCCCAGACGCAGGCAGCGCCGCGCGGTGGGCAGCGGATGCTGCAGCACATTGACCGCGATCGGCACGGAGGCAACCGGCCAGTGGCCGTCCTGCGGCTCGAAGCACAGGTGCATGGGCACCAGAAAGCCGTGCTCGACCCGCATGCGCTGGCACACCGTGATGTCAAACTCGTCGTACACCAGCTCGCGGCACAGGTGCTGCGAAAACGCCAGGTGCCCCGGAATCTCGGGCAGCGGCCGCGTGCCGAAGCCTTCGTCGGCGATGCCGTAGCGGTCGGCGCAGCCGACGGCGAAGGTGGGGTACTTGTCGAAGAAGAAGTCGGCCCCGTGGTCGTTGTAGACCATGATCGCGACGTCCGGCTTGAGTTCGCGCAGCCATTCGCGCACCGGCACGTAGGCGTCGAACAGCGGCTTCCAGGCCGGCTCCTGCGTCCGCTGGCGGTCGTAGGCGCCGCCGATGGACGGCACGTGCGAGGTGCCGATGCCGGCAACGATGCGGCCCGCCATCACACCGCTCCCGCGTCGTTGCGCGTGGCCAGGAACTGCTCGTAGCTCTCGCCGCGCATGGCGGCGCCCATGCGATACAGCCCGTTGCCCGTCACGACGCCCAGCTTGAGCAGGAAGTAGATGTTGCCGCCGGCTGCCAGCAGCCCGGAAAAGTCACGGTCGCGCACCAACTGCTTTTCGGGCTCGGTCAAGCCGTGCGCGGCCATGAAGCCCTCCTCGTCCGCCTTGAACGCCGAGCGGTTCTCCGGCTCGGACAGCGCGTTGCACATGCTGTTGATGCGAAGCCCGCGCCACGAGGCCGCGAGGTCGAACACCTCCGAATCACCCACCCGTGCACCCGGGGCCAGCTGCGCTTGCGCCATGTCGAATCCTTTGCCAGACGTGATCGATGCGATCGTTCTTCTCGATGCGTTCGATCCAGTCTAGGAGCCGCCCCCATAGTTCATCTATAGAACTATCGCAAGCGCACTTGTCAAAGCTCCTGCGGGTGCTGACACTGGCATGGCCCACCCCACCCCCACGATGTCGTTCAGCCACCCCCAAAGCGTCGAAGACCTGCTGACCTTCCGCGTCAACCGCCTCATGGCCTCCGCGGGTGCACTGGTCACCCGGCTGTGCGAGGGGCGCTACGGCATCACACGGCGCGAATGGCGGCTGATCTGCCTGCTGGCCGAGCAAGGCGCGATGTCGCCGTCGGAGTTGGCCGTGCGCTCGCACCTGCCACGCGGGCCCGTGTCCAAGCACATCCGCGACCTGGCGGACAAGCGGCTGCTCGTCAAGCGCCCGGTGGCGGGCGACATGCGCCGCGCGCGCCTCGAGCTGACCGCCGAGGGGCGGCGCATCCACGCCCAGCTCTTCCCCCAGTCGGAGCATTTCCACCGCCAGGTCCTGCAGGCGCTCACGCCTGCCGAACTCACGGCATTCGACAGTGCGCTGAGCCGCCTGACCGAGGCGGCCGACCGGTTGCTGGCCGCGCAGCCTCCCCTCGCCAAGGCCGACCGACGCCATGGCGGCAGCCGGCGGGTGGCGGCGAGCTAGGGCCCTACCGGCCCCTGAACACCGGCTCGCGCTTCTCCACGAAGGCCTGCGCGGCCTCCCGGTGGTCCTCGGTCTGGCCGCAATGGATGTGGTGCGTGGCCTCGAGGTCCAGGCAGTCGTCGATGTCGCCGCCGGCCAGCGCGCGGTTGAGGTTCTCCTTCATGTAGCGGTAGGCCACGGTGGGGCCGGCCGCCAGGCGCTGCGCGATCTCGCGGGTGCGCACGGCCAGTTCGTCGGGTGCGCAGACCCAGTTCGTGAGGCCCAGGCGCAGGGCCTCGTCGGCACTCACGCGTTCCGACAGCAGGTACAGCTCGCGTGCCTTGGCGGCGCCCACGAGCTGGGTCATGAACCAGGTGCCGCCGTAGTCGCCCGAGAAGCCGACGCGCGCGAAGGCGGTGGTGAGGATCGCCGTGCTGGCCATGATGCGCAGGTCGCAGGCCAGCGCGAGCGCCAGGCCCGCGCCGGCGGCCGGCCCGGGCAACGCGGCGATCGTGGGCTTGGGCATCTTGAACAGCTTGCCGGCCGTGGCGCGCTGGTTCACGCGCTGCACATGGATCGCCTCGTCGATGGTGAGCGCGCCCACCGTGCCGTCGCCCGCGGCGGCCATGCCCTTGACGTCGCCACCGGCGCAGAACCCTTTGCCCGCGCCGGTGAGCACGATGCATTTCACGGCCGGGTTCAGCTCGGCCGCGGCGAGCTGCTGCGCCAGCGCCTGGTTCATCGCCTTCGACATGGCGTTGCGCGCATCGGGGCGGTTCAAGGTCAGGGTGAGCACGCCGGCGTCGAGGGCGGCGAGCAGGTCCGGCGTACCGGTGTCGAGGGTCTGTGAGGTCATCGGTGTCTCCGTGAAGCGCGCACGGCCGCAAGCGGCCACGCAGAAAAAAAAGCGCCGCATCGCGCGGCCCGGGCGCGGCGAAAGGTCAGACGGCCAGGCCCAGCGCCTTGGCCTCGGCCTCGTAGTGCGGGTACGAGGCCTTCATGGTGGCGCCATTGAGGATCATCTCGGCCACCAGCTTGCGCGTGCCGGCCTCATAGACCTTCGTGCGCACCCAGACGGACTCGGTGCGTGCGCTCTCGCTCAGCGCGACGATCTCGCGCTCGAGCTCGTAATCCTGGTCGACGAAGAGCGGCCCGGCGATGCGGCGGATCTGCTGTCCCGCGAACAGGCCCACGGCGGGCTTGCGGCCACCCAGTTGCGCATCGGCAATGGTCGAGCCCAACAGCACGCTGATCATTTCGGTCGGAATGATCGGCCGGCCCCAGGGCGAACTCGCGCCGCCTTCGGGCGTGTACCAGGCGCAGGGCTCGGTGATCACCGCCAGCTTGGCCGCGAGCGTGAAGGGATAGTGGTCGCCCATGTGCTGGTCGAAGCCCATGCGGATCGTCTCGGGCGCCGCGCCGCGCTGGCCCACCTTCAGGTCGCGGTTGATCACCAGCCCCGCGGGGGGGCGCAGCTTGGCGATGCGCTGCTCCAGCTCGTGCGGCTGCGACGGCTCGCCGACGGAGGCGCTGCCCACCAGCACCGGCGTGCCGTCGGCCTTTTCGGCGTGCAGGCGCACGAAGGTGGCGCCGGGCGCGGGCATCTCGACGAAGGCGCGCACCGACTCGCCCTCGACCACCATGGTCTGGTAGTGGGCGCTGATGCAGCCGGTCTCGAACCAGGCCGCGCCGAAGAGCTGGAACAGCAAGGGATCGAACTGGCTGAAATGCGTCGGTCCCTCGATGGGGCCGGCGCGCAGGCCCAGGCCCTCGGCCATGGCGTCGTCGTGGATGGATTTGTGGCCGTCGTACTTCTGGTCGGCCAGCATCTGGCGCGGCTGGCGCAGGGCGCCGCAGAGGGTCGGTGTCGAGGTGAAGGGGGAGGTCATGCGATGGCCGGCGTTGAAAGCGGAACTCGCGCAATGCCCGTGCGTCGGGCGCCACGCGGGCTGCGATGGTGACGCATCGCCAGCAGCCGGGCTGTCACGCAGGCGCCTGGCGGCCGGCTCGCACCGGCCGGGACGACCCTGGCCGAACAGCCAGTTGCGGCCGGCCGCCCGTGCTTCCTAGAATTTCCCGATCCCCTTCCGGAGCCCGCGATGAAGTCTGCATGGATGGCCCTCGGCCTGTGTCTTCCGCTCGCCTGCGCCGCGCAGGCGCCCAACCCGTGGGACGGCAAGTGGAAGGTCGACTTCAGGACCGAGCGCGGCACACCCCGCGACGGCACCGTGACGGTGGCCGGCGAGGCCGGCACCTGGGACCTCAACGTGGTGCAGCGCAACGACCCCTGCGCAGGCCGGGCCTACCCGATCGAGGTGCAGGTCGCGACGGCCGAGCAGCTGGTGTTCAAGGTCGCCCGCTCCAAGGCGCTCGCCGGCTGCCAGGACAACACCATGCGGCTGAAAGCCAACGGTGCGAACACGCTCGAAGGGACGCTGTTCAACCAGCCCTTCGTGCTGACCCGCATGAACTAGCGGCTCGCGCAGGAGCGCCCGGACGCGGCCCCCTGCGGCGGCCGGACCCGGCACGCACGACAATCGGGCACCGCTGCCTTCCCGACGCCTTCTTCGCCATGCCCGTCACGCTCGACGACAAGCTCGTGGTCGCGATCTCCTCGCGCGCCCTGTTCAACCTCGAGGAGGAGAACCGCCTTTTCGAGCACGGCGACCCCGACGCCTACATGCGCCTGCAGCTCGAGCGGCTCGACGTGCCCGCGTCGCCGGGCATCGCCTACTCGCTGGTGCGCAAGCTGCTGCGCTTCAACGACGACGGCGTGCAGCGGGTGGAGGTGGTGATCCTGTCGCGCAACGACCCGGCCTCGGGCATGCGCATCTTCAACTCGGGGGCCGCGGCGGAGTTGCAGATCCAGCGCGGCGTGTTCACGCAGGGTCGTTCGCCCTTCCGCTACCTCACGCCGCTCAACGCCGACCTGTTCCTCTCGGCCAATGCCGACGATGTGCGCGAGGCGCTGCGCGCCGGCTTTGCAGCGGCGCACGTCAACGTGGAGGCCGCGCTCGCGAGCAGCCTGCATCCCGATGAAGTGCGCATCGCCTTCGACGGCGACGCCGTGCTCTTCTCCGACGAGGCCGAGCGCGTCTACCAGGCCCAGGGCCTGGCCGCGTTCCAGGCCCACGAGGCCGACAAGGCCGCGGTGCCGCTGGGCGCCGGGCCGCTGGCACCCTTTCTCGTCGCGCTGCACCGCCTGCAACAGGCGGCCGCCAGCACCGGCATGCGCATCCGCACGGCGCTGGTCACGGCGCGCGGCGCGCCGGCGCATCGCCGCGCGATCCAGACCTTGATGAGCTGGAATATCCGCGTGGACGAGGCGATGTTCCTCGCCGGCCTGGACAAGGGCGGCTTCCTGCGCGAGTTCGAGCCGGACTTCTTCTTCGACGACCAGACCGGCCACGTGCGCTCGGCGGCGCGCCATGTGCCGGCCGGCCACGTGGCGAGCGGGATCAGCAACCCGGGCTGAAGAAGCCCCGCCGCACGCCGGCCGGCCTCAACGCGCCGGCGGCACCTCGTGCAGGAACTGCCCGGCGCTGAGCGTGTTGACCGTCTCGCCCGGGATGTCCATCAGGATGCGGCTGCGCTCGGGCGTCATCGTCACGGTGATGTACTGCACGGGCCGCGCCTGCGGGTCGTGGATCACGCGCACGATCTTCAAGAGCGGCATGCCCACCTCGGTCTGCATCAGGCGGGCGCGCACCGGGTCGCTCACCTCGGCCGTGATCTCCTGGATGACGCGGCCGAACTTCACGCCCTGAGCGAGCAGGATCTCGTAGAGCGCCTGCTTGCGCAGCGTGGCCGCCGTCACCTGCCTGCCAAGCCGCGCGGGCACCCAGGCGTCGGTCAGCATCACCGGTGTGCCGTCGATGCTGCGCAGGCGCAGCGCATGCACCGCCTTCTCGCCCGGCGCCAGTTGCAGCAAGGCGGCGACGTCCAGGGGCGGCTCGGTCTGTTCGACGCGCAGCACCTGCACCTGGGTGTCGGTCGCGGCCTGGCGCAGGCTGTCGATCAGCGACAGGCTGGGCCGTGCGCGAACCAGCGGCAGCCGGTCGCTGCGCACGAAGGTGCCGCGGCCATGCCGGCGCTCGACCAGACCCTGCGCCGCGAGATCGGCCAGCGCCCGCCGCACCGTGATGCGCGAGACGCCGAAGCGCTCGCACAGCGACTCTTCCTTCGGCAGCAGGCCCGATGCGTACTCGCCGCGCACGATCTCGTCGCGCAGCACCATGAAGAGCTGGCGGTGCAGCGCCGTGCCCGGCGTGCGGCCCACGGGCGCGGCATCGGGGTCGGGCAGGGCATTCGCAGGCTTCATCGGGTCGGCTGGGCAGGTCGGACGGGCGCCGAAGCATAGCCGGTTGACTTGTGTTGATGTTGTCATAATAATAGAACAACACGACGGTACCGCGCATTTGGTCCCGGCCGGCCCCACCCAGGAGACATCTTTCATGAGCACCCCCCTTCCGCCCGCCAGCGCCGGCGCCCGCCTGCGCCAGCAACTGGCTGCTCCCGGCATGCGCATCGCCCCCGGCGCCTACGACGGCATCGGTGCGCGCCTGATCGAGCAGGCCGGCTTCGGCGCCTGCTACATGACGGGCGCCGGCACCTCGGCCGCGCGCGGCTTCCCCGACTTCGGCCTGCTCACCATGAGCGAGATGGTGGAGAACGCCGCGGTGATGGCGCGCTCGGTGCAGATTCCGCTGATCGCCGACGCCGACACCGGCTACGGCAACGAGCTGAACATGACGCGCACCGTGCGCGAGTACGAGGCGCGCGGCGTGGCCGCCATCCACATCGAGGACCAGGTCTCGCCCAAGCGCTGCGGCCATCTCGACGGCAAGGAAGTCATCTCGCGCGACGAGTTCGTCTCCAAGGTCCGCGCCGCCGTGCAGGCGCGCCGCACCCCCGATTTCCTCCTCATCGCACGCACCGACGCACGCGCCATGCTGGGCCTGGAAGAGGCCCTGTGGCGCGCCGAGGCCGCCCTCGACGCGGGCGCCGACATGGCCTTCGTCGAAGCCACGCAGTCTGTCGAGGAGGCCGCGCTGGTGCCGCGCCGCGTCAAGGGCGCCTGCCTGCTGAACGTGGTGCCCGGCGGCCGCACGCCGGTGCACGACCTTCGCCAGGCCGAGGAGATGGGCTACAAGCTCGCGATCCTGCCGGGCCTGATGCTCAAGGCCGCCATCGAGGCCGGCGATGCCGCACTCGCCGAGGTCAAGGCGACGCTGCAGGCGCCCACCACCAGCGCCACCGTGGCGCAGACCTTCCGCCGCTTCGGCGCCGACGAGTGGGACGCGCTGCGCACGCGCTTCAACGCCGGCGCGACCATGGGCAACTGACATGCCCGCCCGCACCCTCTTCGACAAGCTGTGGGACGCCCACGTCATCCGCGAACTCGGTGACGGCTGGGCGCTGCTGCACATCGACCGCCACCTGCTGCACGACCTGTCGGGCCCGCCGGCGCTGAACGAGGTGCGCACGCGCGGCATGGCGCTGCACGACCCCGAACTCGTCTTCGCCACGCCCGACCATGCGGTGTCGAGCCAACCGGGCCGCGTGGCCACCACCTTCCCGCTGGGCGGCAAGCTGCACGCGGGCCTGAAGCAGCTCACCGGCGCGATGGGCGTGCAGCTGTTCGACCTCGGCGAGCCCGGCCAGGGCATCGTGCACGTGATGGGCCCCGAGATGGGCATCGTGCTGCCCGGCCTCACGGTGATCTGCGGCGACAGCCACACCTGCACCAATGGCGGCCTGGGCGCGATGGCCTTCGGCGTGGGCTCTTCAGAGAGCACGCACGCGCTGGCCACGCAGACGCTGCGCCAGCAGAAGCCTCGGCGCATGCGCATCCGCTGCGAAGGCCGCCTGGCTGCCGGCGTGACGGCCAAGGACCTGGCGCTGCACCTCATCGGCCGGCTGGGGGCCGCCGCGGGCGTGGGCTACGCGATCGAGTTCGCCGGCCCGGCCGTCGAGGCGCTGGACGTCGAGGGCCGCCTCACGCTGTGCAACCTCAGCGTGGAGCTGGGCGCGCGCTTCGGCATGGTCGCGCCCGACGAGACGACCATCGACTGGCTGCGCGGCAGGCCGTATGCGCCTCGGGGCGAGGCCTTCGAGGCCGCGGCCGCCCACTGGCGCACGCTGGCCGGCGATGCCGATGCGGTGTTCGACCGCGAGGAGACCATCGATGCCGGTGCCGTGGCGCCGACCATCACCTGGGGCACCAGCCCCGAGCACGCGATCGCCATCGACGGCGCGGTGCCCGACCCCGCGCACGCCGCCACGGCGACCGACCGCGATGCCTGGGGCGCCGCGCTCGACTACATGGGCCTGCAGGCCAATGCACCCATCGCCGGCACGGCCGTCGACTGGGTGTTCATCGGCTCCTGTGCCAACTCGCGCCTGGCGGACCTGCGCGCGGCGGCCGAGGTGGCGCGCGGACGGCGGGTGGCCGACGGCGTGCGCGCCTGGGTCGTGCCGGGCTCCGAGAACGTCAAGCGCGCTGCCGAAGCGGAGGGGCTGCGCGAAGTCTTCCTGGACGCCGGATTCGAATGGCGCGAGCCGGGCTGCAGCATGTGCGTGGCGGCCAACGGCGAGCAGGTGCCACCGCAGAAGCGCTCGGTCTCCACCTCCAACCGCAACTTCGTCGGCCGCCAGGGGCCGGGCGCGCGCACGCACCTGGCCAGCCCGGCGATGGCCGCGGCCGCGGCGGTCACGGGCCGAATCACCGACGTGAGGAGCCTGGTGTGAACCATCCCTTCACCACCGTCACGGGTCCGGCCGTGCCGCTGATGCGGCCCAACGTCGACACCGACGTCATCATCCGCATCGAGCGCCTGACGACGCTGGGCAAGACCGAGCTGGGCCCCTACGCCTTCGAGGCGCTGCGCCGCCGGCCCGACGGCAGCGAGGACGCCGACTGCGTGCTGAACGCACCGCGCTTTCGCGATGCACCGGTGCTGCTGGCGGACGAGAACTTCGGCTGCGGCTCCTCGCGCGAGGGCGCCGTGTGGGCACTGCAGGGCATCGGCGTGCGCTGCGTGATCGCGCCGAGCTACGGCGACATCTTCTGGAGCAACTGCTTCCAGAACGGCGTGCTGCCGATCTCGCTGCCGATCACACAGGTGCAGGCGCTGGCTGCGCAATGCGAGGGCGGCGCGTCCGTGACGGTGGACCTGCAGGCGTGCACCGTCACCGCGCCGGACGGTGAGGCGATCGCGTTCACGATCGACCCGCTGCGCCGCGAGGCGCTGCTGCACGGGCTGGACGACATCGGCCTCACGCTCCAGGACGACGCACTGATCCGCACGTGGCAGGCCGCCGACCGGCAACGGCGCCCGTGGGCCTGGCCCGCGGCCCGGCCGCGCTCCTAGACCGCCGCAGCCCGCGGCGACCACAAGAAAGACACGGGCACCGCCCACGGAGACACCATGCGACAGCGATTCGATCGACATCGGCTCACGGCGCCCGCCCTCGTGGCAGGCGCGGCCACGCTCCTGATGGCCAGCGCCGTGCCCGCGCAGCCCTCGCCCTGGCACCCCGACCGGCCGGTGACGCTGATCGTCCCCTATGCCGCGGGCGGCGGCACGGACGCGACCGCCCGCGCCGTGGCCAAGCAGCTCGGCGTGCTGTGGAAGCAGGCGGTGGTGGTCGAGAACTTGCCGGGCGCCGACGGCCTGATCGGCACGCGCCGCGCGATGGAAGCCAAGCCCGACGGCCACACGCTGCTGCTGCAGGTGCCGGCCATCGTGCTCACCAAGTACACGCCGGGGCTCAAGGGCATCGACCCGCTGGCGCAGCTCGCGCCGGTGACGGCCGTGTCGCAATCGCCGGCCGCGATCGTGGCCAGCGCCAGGCTGCCGGTGAGAACGCTGCCCGAGCTCTTCCAGTACTGCCAGAAGGCGCCGCAGCCGTGTTCGATCGCCAGCGGAGAGACGCTGGCGAGGGTGAGCGCCAGGCAGATCGCAGCCGAGGTGCCGCTGCCGGGGCTCATCACCGTCAACTACCGCGGCACGGGCGCGATCGTGACGGACATGATCGCCAACAACGTGAACTTCGCCTTCACCGGCATCACGGCCGCGCTGCCGCACCACAAGGCCGGCACGCTGCGCATCCTGGCGACGCAAGGGCGCACGCGCGCCGCCGCGCTGCCCGAGGTGCCGACCACCGCCGAGGCGGGCTTCCCGCAGTTCCAGTCGGTGACATGGTTCGGCCTCTTCGCGCCCAAGGGCACGCCGGCGCCGGTGCAGCAGGGCATCGTCGCCGCGCTGCGCGAGGCCGTGAAGGATGCCGACGTGCGCCAGGCCATCGCCTCGGCCGGCGCGGAAGCCGTGGTGAACGAGCCCGCAGCCTTCGCCGCGCAGGTGCGCGCGGAAGACGAGCGCCTGGGCGCGCTCATCAAGCGCTACCCGCTCGAATGACGCCCGACCGCCGGAGCACGCCGCCATGAACCCCACCCCCCTTTCCATCGCCGACGAACAGCTCGAGGTGCGCTGCGTGCTGATGCGCGGCGGCACCAGCAAGGCCCTCTTCTTCCACGAGGCCGACGTGCCGCCGCCCGGCCCGGCGCGCGACCGCCTGCTCAAGCGCGCCATGGGCACGCCCGACGTGCTGCAGATCGACGGCCTGGGCGGCTCGCGCCTGGTCACGTCCAAGATCGCGATCATCAAGAAGTCCGAACGGCCCGACGCCGACGTGGACTACACCTTCGCGCAGGCCGACGTGGAGCGCGACCTGATCGGCTACGACGCGAACTGCGGCAACATCTCCTCGGCCGTGGCGCCCTTCGCCATCGACGAAGGCCTGGTCGAAGCGGTGGAGCCCACGACCACCGTGCGCATCCACAACACCAACACCGGCACGGTCTTCGTGTCGAAGGTGCAGGTGCGCAACGGCAAGGCGCGCGTGGCGGGCGACTGCGCCATCGCCGGCGTGCCCGGCACGGGCGCCGAGATCCTGATGGACTACACCGACACGCTGGGCGCCAAGACCGGGCGGCTGCTGCCCACGGGCCAGGCGGTCGACACCATCGCGCTGCAGGACGGCCGCCGCATCGAGGTCTCGATCGTCGACGCGGCCACCCCCTGCGTGTTCATCGCCGCGGGTTCGCTGGGCCTCACGGGCAGCGAGCTGCCGCCCGACATCGGTGCCGACCGCGCGCTGATCGAGGCCATCGGCGAGCTGCAGTCCAAGGCCGGCGAGCGCATCGGCCTGTACGCCCGCTGGCAGGACGTGCACCTGCCCGGCCTGCCGCTGGCCGTGCTGGTGGCACCGCCGGCCGACTACGCCGACACCAACCGCGCCACCGTGAACGCGGCCGACTGCGACCTGAGGGCGCGCCTCGTGTTCCTCGGCAAATGCCACGACAGCATGGCGGGCACCGGCTCGATGTGCACCGCCGCCGCATCGCGCGTGCCCGGCTCGCTGGTGAACGCGGCGGTGGGCGACCGCGCCGGCACCGACACCCTGCGCATCGGCCACCCGCTGGGCGTGATGACGGTGAAGGTCGTGGCCCGCCCGGGCGCCACGCCGGCCGACACGCGCTTCGCCGCGCTGGGCCTGCAGCGCACCGCGCGCCGCCTCATGGCCGGCACGGTGTACGTGCCGCGCGACGCGCTCTGAGGCGAACTGGAATCCTTGATACCGAGAACGACGGAGACAGACATGCCCCTTTCACTTTCCCGCCGCCACGCCATGGCGGCCCTGGCCGGCCTGGCGCTCGCCGGCCCCGCGCTCGCGCAGGGCCTGCCCGCGCGGCCCGTGCGCATCGTCGTCGGCTACCCCGCCGGCCAGACCGTGGACATCGTGGCGCGCAATTTCGCCGCAGCGCTCACCAAGGAGCTCGGCCAGCCGGTGATCGTCGACAACCGCCCCGGCGCCAACGGCAGCCTGGGCGCGCAGGAGGTGAAGAAGAGCGCACCCGACGGCACCACGCTGCTGCTCGGCACCCTGGGGCAGATGACCATCAACCCGACGCTCTACAAGAAGCTGCCCTACGACACGCTCAAGGACTTCGCGCCCGTCGCGCAGGTCAGCACGGGCGCACTGCTGCTGGTGGCGACGCCGTCCTTCGCGCCCAACAACCTCAAGGAGCTGATCGCCTATGCGAAGCAGCGGCCCGGCAAGGTCGACTTCGCGTCCGGCGGCAACGGCATCACGGCCCACCTCGCGATGGTGGTGCTCGAGCGCCAGGCGGGCCTGCAGCTCAACCACATTCCCTACAAAGGGTCGCCGGCCGCCATCAACGACGTGATGGCCGGGCAGGTGCCGATCATGTTCGACGCGCTCGCGTCCACGCTGCCGCAGGTCAAGGCCGGCAAGCTGAAGGCGCTCGCCATCTCCAGCCCGAAACGCAACCCGCTGCTGCCCGAGGTGCCCACCGCCGACGAACAGGGGCTCAAGGGCTTCGACATCAGTTCGTGGGTGGGCTTCCTGGCGCCGGCCGGCACGCCGCCCGCGACGGTGAACGCGCTGCATGCGGCCATCCAGCGCGCGTCGGCCAGCCCCGAGATCCAGGAATCGATCCGCGCCACCGGCGGCGAACTGGCCATCACCCCGCCGGCCGACTTCGGCCGCTTCCTGGCGAGCGAAATCCGCAAGTGGGGCCAGGCAGTGAACGATGCCGGCGTGCAGGTGGACTGACGCCGCGCGCCCCCTTCCTTTCCACCATCGACCCGGAGACATTCCCATGCCCAGCATCGACATTGCCGGCGACGCCCGCCGCACGCTCGACATCATCAAGAACGGTGGCGTTGCCATCGTGCCCAACGACACGGGCTACGCCTGCTGCGGCGGTTCGATGGACCCACTGCAGAAGATTTACGCCACCAAGCAGCGCGGCGGCCACAAGCGCAACGCCATGGCCGCCGACCTGGAGACCCAGCGCGACCTGCAGACGCTCAGCCCGCGCGCGCAGGAGATGGTGGAGGCGCTGGTCGTCGACCACGACCTGCCGCTGGGCGTGATCGGCAGCTTCCGGCCCGACCATCCGCTGCTGTGCCAGCTGGGCGACGACGCGGTGCGCGCCAGTTCGGCCGTCGGCACCATCGGCATCCTGCTCAACGCCGGCCCCTTCCACAAGGCGCTGACCCGCCTGAGCCGCGAAGAGGTGGTGCCGCTCTTCGGCTCGTCGGCCAACCTCACGGGCACCGGCACGCGCTTTCGCGTGGAGGACATCCAGCCCGAGTTGCGCGCCATCGCCGACATCACCATCGACTACGGCCTGCGCCGCTACCACGTGTACCGCCGTGCGGGCACGCTGATCAACTTCGACACCATGCAGGTCATTCGCATGGGCGCGTGCTACGAGCTGATCTCCGGCGTGCTCAAGCGCTGGTTCGACGTCGACCTGCCCGAGGACCCGGGCGTCGACGCCCTGCCCTCGGGCCACCTCAACGAATTCGCACTGCAGGGCGTGCAATGAGCGGCGTCCGCACTCCGGGCCAGGGCGCCGATCTCGCGCGGCGCGCCTGCCTGGGCCGCCTGGCCGGTGCCGCCGGCGCACTGGCGCTCGGGCTGCCGGCCCGCGCCCAGGCCTGGCCGACGCGCCCGGTGCGCGTGGTGCTGGGCTACACGCCCGGCGGCTCCGCCGACACGACGGCGCGCGAACTCACCGTGCCGCTGGCCGCTGCACTCGGCCAGCCGCTGGTGGTGGACTACAAGGCCGGCGCCAGCGGCACGATCGCCGGCGCGGAAGTCGCGCGCGCCGCGCCCGACGGCTACACGCTCGGCCTGCTCGACAACGCCCCGCTCACCATCGTGCCGGCCCTGCGCAACGCGGGCTACGACCCGCTTGCCGCCTTCACGCCGATCACCATGGTGTCGCACGTGCCCCAGGTGCTGGTGGCCTCGACATCGGCCGGCGTCGGCACCCTGCGCGAGCTGATCGAGGCGATGCGCAAGGCGCCCGGCAAGTTCAGCTACGCCTCGGGCGGTGCGGGCAGCGTCGGCCACCTGACGACCGAACTCTTCAAGTCGCGCACCGGCACCTACGCGCTGCACGTGCCCTATCGCGGCGGCGCGCCGGCGATCAACGCGCTGCTCGCGGGCGAGGTGCAGTTCGCCTTTCTCACGCCGACGGCCACACAGGGCTTCATCCAGGCGGGCAAGCTCAAGGCACTGGGTGTGAGTTCGCGCACCCGCCTGGCGTCCCTGCCCGGCGTTCCGACGATCGCGGAGTCGGTCATTCCCGGCTTCGAGGCGCCGGGCTGGTTCGCGCTGGTGGGTCCGGCGGGGCTGCCCGAGCCGATCGTTTCGACGTTGCGCCGCTCCGTCGCCCAGGTGCTGGCCACGCCCGCGGTCGTCGGCCGGCTCGAGGCCCTGGGCCAGACCCTGCCGCCCGCGGGCCAGGACGTGCGCGGCGTGATATCGGCGGAGCTCGCGCTGTGGAAGCAGCTCGTCGCCGAACGCAAGCTCGTCATCGAAGGCTGAGAAGGTGTGAAAGAAGCTGCCATGTTGCAAGGCCTGATGCAGGACCGCCCCCTGCTGATCTCGAACCTGATCGAGTTCGTCGACCGCCACAACGGCGATGCCGAGATCGTCTCGCGCCGCGTCGAAGGCGACATCCATCGCTACACGTGGAGCGACTGCGCCGCACGCGCGCGCCAGGTGGCCAACGCGCTGGATGGCGAACGGCTGCACATGTCCTACCGCGTCGCCACGCTGGCCTGGAACGGCTACCGCCACCTGGAGCTGTACTACGGCGTGAGCGGGTCGGGCCGGGTACTGCACACCATCAACCCGCGGCTGCACCCGGACCAGATCGCCTGGATCGCCAACCATGCCGAGGACCAGGTCCTGTGCTTCGACCTGAGCTTCCTGCCGCTCGTGCAGGCGGTGCACGCCCGATGCACGACGGTCAGGAAGTGGATCGCCCTGTGCGACACCGACCGGCTGCCGCTCGACAGCGGCATTCCCGGCCTGGTGAGTTACGAAGCGTGGATCGGCACGCAGGCCGCCACCTATGACTGGCCCGTGTTCGACGAGAACTCGGCGTCGAGCCTGTGCTACACGAGCGGCACGACCGGCAACCCCAAGGGCGCGCTGTACAGCCACCGCTCCACCGTGCTGCATGCCTACGGCTCGGTGCTGCCGGACATGATGGCCCTGTCGGCGCGTGATTCGGTGCTGCCGGTGGTGCCGATGTTCCACGTCAATGCCTGGGGCATTCCTTACTCCGCGGCACTGGTGGGCTGCAAGCTCGTCTTTCCCGGGCCGGCGCTGGACGGCAAGTCGATCTACGAGCTCATCGAGGCCGAGAAAATCAGCTTCGCGGCCGGCGTGCCCACCGTGTGGCAGATGCTGCTGGGCCACATGCAGGCCGGCGAGCTGCAGTTCTCCACGCTCGGCCGCACGGTGATCGGCGGCGCCGCCTGCCCGCCGGCCATGCTGCGCGACTTCGAGCAGCGGCACGACGTGCGCGTGCTGCACGGCTGGGGCATGACCGAGATGAGCCCGCTGGGCACGGTGTGCTCGCTCAAGAAGGCCCACGATGCGCTGCCCCGCGAGACACAGCTTCGCGTGCTCGAGAAGCAGGGCCGCGCGGTCTATGGCGTCGACATGAAGATCGTCGATGCACAGGGCCAGGCCCTGCCCTGGGACGGCCGCGCCGCCGGCGACCTGCTGGTGCGCGGCCCGTGGATCGTTCGGGCCTACTTCAAGGGCGAGGGCGGCGACCCGCTGGTCGACGGCTGGTTCCCGACCGGCGACGTGGCCACCATCGACGCCGAGGGCTACTTGCAGATCACCGACCGCAGCAAGGACGTCATCAAGTCCGGCGGCGAATGGATCAGCTCGATCGACATCGAGAACATCGCCATGGCGCACCCGGCGGTGGCGATGGCGGCCTGCATCGGCATCCCGCATCCGAAATGGGACGAGCGGCCCATCGTCGTCGTCGCGCGCAAGCCCGGCGCCGGGCTCGAACGCGAGGAGCTGCTGGCCTTCTACGAGGGCAAGGCGGCACGGTGGCAGATTCCCGACGACGTCGTCTTCGTGGACGCCATTCCGCTCGGCGCCACCGGGAAGATCCTCAAGACCCGGCTGCGCGAGGACCTGCGTGGCCATACCCTGCCCGGGACGGCCCGGGCCTGAAGGTGCACCCATGACCGACACCCGACCTGCTGGCGCTGCCGCACCGGCTCGCCCCACCGACCCGGCCGCCCCCACGGGCCTGCTGTGCGACTGGCTCGCCGGCTTCTCGCTCGACGATGCGCCCGCATCGGCGCGCGAGCGCGCCCGCATGCTCACGCTCGACGGCATCGCCTGCGCGATCGTGGGCGCACAGCTGCCCTGGTCGCGCACGGCGGTGGACATCGTGCGCCGCTTCGAGGGCGCCGGCACGCACACCCTGGTCGGCTGGGGCGCAGGCACCAGCGCGCCGGCGGCGGCGCTGCTCAACGGCACCTTCATCCAGGGCTTCGAGCTGGACGACTACCACCCGCTCGGGCCGCTGCACAGCGCCTCCATCGTGCTGCCCGCACTGTGGGCGGCCGTGGAGAGCGCGGCTACGCCGGTCACCGGGCGCCGCTTCCTGGAAGCCGCGATGGTGGGCTACGAGGTTGGGCCGCGCGTCGGCATGGCGCTGCACGGCGCGCAGATGCTGTCGCGGGGCTGGCACTCGGGCTCGGTCTTCGGCACCCATGCGGCCGCGGCGGCCGTGGGCAAGCTGCTGGGCCTGGACGCGGCGCGCTTCGAGGACGCGCTGGGCCTGGCCGGCACGCAGTCCGCCGGGCTCATGGCCGCGCAGTACGAGGCGATGTGCAAACGCATGCACCATGGCTTCTCGGCACGCAACGGCCTGTATGCAGCGGTGCTGGCCGAAGGCGGCTACACCGGCATCAAGCGCGTGTTCGAGCGCGAGTACGGCGGCTTCCTCTCCACCTTCGGCGAAGGGCACGACCCCGATGCGTCGCAGATCACCGATGGCCTGGGCACGCGCTGGGAGGTGGAGCGCATCGTCATCAAGCCCTATGCGGCAATGGGCGGCATCCACTCGCCGCTGGACGCGCTGTTCGACATCGGTCGCCAGCGCCCGCTGCGCGCCGGCGAGATCGCGCGCATCGAGTGCGACGTGTCGCATGCGGTGTACCACCACGGCTGGTGGACGCCCGAGCGGCCGCTGACGCCGATCGGCGCGCAGATGAACATCGGCTACGCGCTCGCGGTGGCCGTGCTCGACGGCGCAGCCATGGTGGCGCAGTTCGCGCCCGGCCGCATCGACGCCGACGACGTGTGGGCGCTGCTGCCGCGCATCGAGGTGCGGCACGACCCGGCCTTCGATGCCGGCGGCGTGCTGCGCCGTGGCCGCACCCGCGTGGCCGTGACCTTCACCGACGGCCAGCGGCTGGAGGTCGAACGCAACGCTTCGCGCGCCATCGAGTCGCCCCAGACCAGCGAGGAGGTCGCGGCCAAGTACCGCACGTTGACCGACGCGCTGATCGACGCACCGCGCCAGCAGGCCATCGAGGCCATGGTGCGGGGGCTCGATGCGGTGGAGGACATGCGGGGGCTGCTCGCGCTGCTGGCCCCGCGTGCGCGCGCAGCCTTCGACTGAGCGCGTCCTGAACCGGATCGGACTGCGGCGCCCGCCCCGGGGCGCGGGCAGCTATGAATTCATCAGCAAGGAGACAGCCATGAAGCCGCTCGCACGCACAGCACTGTTCGCGTTCGCCGTCGCCCTGGTGGCCGGGGCCGCCTGGGCCCAATCGCCCTCGCCCGCCTGGCCCACCAAGCCGATCCGCATCGTCACACCCTACGCCGCCGGCGGGCCGGGCGACGACACGGCGCGCATGGTGGCCGATGGCCTGGCCAAGGCGCTGGGCCAGCCGGTCATCGTGGACAACAAGCCCGGCGCGGGCGGCATCATCGGCGCCGACCTGGTGGCCAAGGCGCCGGCCGACGGCCACACACTGCTGGCTGCTGCCAACGGCACGCTGATCAACAGCCTGATCCGCGGCAAGATGCCTTACGCGGCCGCCGACCTGGTGCCGGTCACGGGCGTGTCGGCCTCGCCTTCTCTGCTGGTGGTGGACCCCTCGCTCAAGGCAACGAACATGAAGGAGCTGCAGGCCCTGGCCCGCGCCGAGCCGCGCGGCCTCTTCTTCGCGACCACCGGCATCGGCAGCACCAGCCATTTCTCGGGCGAGCTGATCAAGGCGGCGCTGGGCGTTCCGCTCACTTTCGTGCAGTACAAGAGCGGGGGCGAGAGCAGTGCCGCGCTGCATTCGGGCCAGGTGCAGATGCTGTCGGAGGTGCCCTCGGCCTCGCTCATCGCGTTGGTGCAGGCGGGCAAGATGCGCGCGCTGGCTGTGGCCTCCGACCACCGCCTGGCGGCCCTGCCCGAGGTGCCGACCACGGTGGAGGCAGGCTTTCCCGGCATCCGCATGACGCACTGGCTGGGCCTCATGGCGCCCAAGGGCACGCCGCCGGCGGTGCTGGACCGCATCAACGCGGCGGTGCAGAAGTTCATCAGCACGCCCGAGCAGCGGCAGTTCATCGCGCAACGCAACAGCGAGCCGATGCTGGGTGACCGCGCTGCCTTCACCCGCTTCGTCGACGACGAGAACCGACGGCTGGGGCGCCTGGCGCAGGAACTGCGGATTCGCGCCGACTGACGGCGCGCTGCCGGCCGGGCGCGTTCGTCAGTCCAGTCGCTCGAGGGTCGCCGCGTCGCGCGCGCCGCCGAAGAAGCGCTGCAGGCATTGCGCGAAGAGCGTCTCGCCCGCCGGCGCCACGGCGTCGAAGAGCGTCATGCAGGACTTGAACTTGAGGTCGTCGGGCGGCCCCAGGATATCGTCGATGGCCGGCCCCGGCGCGGCCAGCACGAGCGCGGCGCATTCGCGCAGGCGCACGCCCAGCACCGGGTGCGCGAGGTAGGCCGCGGCCTCTGCGCGCGAGGCGATCGCATAGCGCTGCGCCATCGCGCTGCGGCCCAGGCCCGCGACCTGCGGGAACACGAACCACATCCAGTGCGTGCGCTTGCGGCCGGCGGCCAGCTCGGCGCGCACTTGCTCGTGCACAGGCGCCTGTGCATCGACGAATCGCTGCAGGTCCGGCGGGGGCGATGGCACCGTCTCAGGCGCCGGTGGACGGAACGACCAGCTCGGCCTTGGGCACGGGGCCGCCCGGCTTGGGCTTGTCGTCGCAGGCGGCGAGCAGGCAGGCCACGCCGGCCAGGAGTGCGGTGAGGGTCTTCATGCGGCCCATCCTACGCCCCACGCCCTGGAGGAACAACGCCGCGGCAAAGGCCCCAAGGCCGGCTCGCGCACGCGACTTCAGACCGGCTTAAGGCAGGCCGCCGGGGCACGGCTAGGATCGGGCACGCCGCCCGCAGCCTGCGGGCCGGCCCGTTCCATGCATTCCCCCATTCCACGATGAGCACCGCCACGACGCACCCTCCCAAGCCGTCCCTGGGCACCACGTTGAAGCGCGTTGGCGCCCTCACGGCGCCGTACTTCCGTTCCGACCAGAAATGGAAGGCCCGCGGCCTGCTGCTGGCCATCGTGCTGCTGAACCTGGGCGCGGTGTACATGCTGGTGCAGATCAACGAGTGGAACCGGGTGTTCTACGACGCCATTCAGGAAAAGAACCAGCCTGTCTTCTGGCAGCAGATCGTTCGCTTCACCTGGCTGGCACTCATCTACATCGTGATCGCGGTCTACAAGTTCTATCTGACGCAGGTGCTCCAATTGCGCTGGCGCGCATGGATGACCGATCACTACCTGGCGCGCTGGCTGTCGCAGAAGGCTTTCTACCGGTTGGAACTGGCCCGATACAGCGCCAACGACGCGCACACCCCGGACAACCCGGACCAACGCATCCAGGAAGACCTGAACCTTTTCACCAGCTACAGCGTGTCGCTGTCGATCGGCGTGCTCAATGCGCTGGTCACGCTCCTGAGCTTCGTCGGCATTCTGTGGACGCTGAGTGGTTCACTCACGGTGCCGATGCCGGGCGGTGGGAACTTCACGATCGTGGGCTACATGGTCTGGGCAGCCGTTCTGTACTGCGGCGTCGGCAGCGCCATCACGCACTGGATCGGCAAGCCGCAGGTAAGGCTCAATTTCCTGCAGCAGATGTACGAGGCCAACTTCCGTCGCCACATGACGCGGGTTCGCGAGTACAGCGAGGCCATCGCGCTGGACGGGGGAGAGCGTGTCGAGCGTCTTCAGTTGGACACGCGCTTTTCCTCAGTCATGGGCAACTACTTCAGCCTGATCAAGAACCAGAAGAACCTCACCTGGTTCAACAGCTTCTTCAGCCAGGCCGCGATCATCTTCCCGCTGGTCGTGGCCGCGCCGCGCTACTTCAGCGGGGCGATCCAGCTCGGCCAGCTCATGCAAATCAACTCGGCGTTCGGCCGCGTCCAGGATTCGCTGTCTTGGCTGGTGGACAACTACACCACCGTCGCTGCCTGGAAGGCCACCAGTGACCGCCTGACGGATTTCGAAGCCAGCCTTTCGACCCAGTCGCAAGCGAGCAGAACTTTCGAAATCAAGCCCGGCGCGTCCGGCGTCGACGCCGACGACCTCAGCATCGCACTGCCCAACGGCCGCGAGCTGCTGGCCCATGCCGACCTGCATGTCGCGCCCGGCGACACGGTGCTGGTCCACGGCCCGTCGGGCAGCGGCAAGTCCAGCCTGTTCCGCACGCTGGCGGGCATCTGGCCGCATGCGCGCGGGCGCGTGGCGCTGCCGGCCGACACCATGTTCATCCCCCAGCAGCCCTACTTCCCCGACGGCAGGCTGCGCGACGCCCTGGCCTACCCCGAAGCGGCCGAGCACTACACCGACGACGCGCTGCGCGAGGCGCTGAGCGACGCGCTGCTGCCGCAGCTGGCCGACCAGCTCGACCGCGAGGATGCGTGGAGCCAGAAGCTCTCGGGTGGCGAGCGCCAGCGGCTGGCGATCGCGCGGGTGCTGCTCAAGAAGCCTGCGTGGGTGCTGGCCGACGAGGCCACGAGTGCGCTCGACGAGGATGCGGAGGCCACGATCTACCGCCGCCTGGTCGACCAGGTCACGCGTGCGCGCGGCGCGATCGTGTCGATCGCCCACCGCTCCACGCTCGGTGAACACCATCGCCGCCGCTGGACGCTCAAGCCCAACGGCACCGACGAGGCCGACCCGGCCTACAGGCTGGAGGATTCGCCCGCGGCGCGCGCCTCGGCATAGCGCTGCCAGCCGGCGGCGCGCAACGCGCAGGCGGGGCAGTGGCCGCAGCCCCAGCCCCAGGGGTGGCGGTGGGTGCGGTCGCCCTCGTAGCAGGTGTGCGTTTCCTCGACCACCAGCTCGACCAGCGGCGGGCCGCCCAGCGATTCGGCCAGGCGCCAGGTGGCGGCCTTGTCGATCCACATGAGCGGCGTCTCGATGACGACGCGCCGGTCCAGGCCCAGCGAGAGCGCCAGCTGCATCGCCTTCATGGTGTCGTCGCGGCAGTCGGGGTAGCCGGAGTAGTCGGTCTCGCAGACCCCGGTCACGATGACCTGCAGGCCGCGCCGGTAGGCCAGTGCGCCGGCCACCGTGAGGAACAGCAGGTTGCGCCCGGGCACGAAGGTGTTGGGCAGGCCGTCCGCCTGCATGGCGAAGGCGATGTCCGCGGTCAGTGACGACCCACCCAGTTGCGCCAGCACGTCGAGCGTGAGCAGGTGGTCCTCGCCCAGGCGCGGCGCCCAGGCCGGGAAGCGCGCGCGCACGGCGTCGAGCACGCGCGGGCGCACGTCCAGCTCGATGCGGTGGCGCTGGCCGTAGTCGAAGCCGAGCGTCTCCACCCGCTCGTAGCGCGCGAGCGCGTGGGCCAGGCAGGTGGTCGAATCCTGGCCGCCGGAGAAGAGGACGAGCGCGGTGGTGTGCATGGACATCTCGAGCAAAAGGTGGCTGTGGCGCCCACCCCGCCGACGCGATCGGCCACCGTTCGATGGCAACGGACCGCGGCGGCCGGGCGGCGTGCAGGCTGTCGGACAAGTCCGCGATTTTCATGCCCGGCACGGCGGCGGCCCTAGGATCGCCGCAGTTTCACCTCACGCGCACCATGAGCAGCAAACACCTCATCGCCTGGGCCGCCACCTTCGTGGTGATGCTCGTCATCGACCTGCTCTGGCTCGGCGTGATCGCCAAGGGCATCTACCAGCAGGGCATGGGCGCGTTGATGGCGCCGCAGCCGCGGCTGCCGGCGGCCGCCGCCTTCTACCTGCTCTACCCGGTGGGGCTGGTGGTGTTCGCCGTGCTGCCGGGCGCGGAGGCCGGCAGCGTGCTGCGCGCGGCACTCACCGGCGCGCTCTTCGGCCTCTTCTGCTACGGCACCTACGACCTGACCAACATGGCCGTGGTGCGCGGCTGGCCCGTGGGCCTGTCGCTGCTCGACATGGCCTGGGGCACGCTCGCCAGCGGCGTGGCGTCGGCCGCCGGCGCCGCAGCGCTGCTGGCGTGGCTGAAACGCTAGGCGTTCAGAGAAAGCGCTCGAGCAGCTTGCGCGAGGCGCGGTCCAGCGCCTTGGGGTCGGGCACGCGGAACTGCAGGCCGTGTGCGCTGGCGATCAGCAGGGCGCCGCCTTCCAGCCGCCGGATGTCCTCCTCGGCCTTGAGCACGAAGCGGGTGTCGCCGCGGTCGGTGCGCACGTCCCAGGTGCTGGGCACGCCGAAGCTCGAGACCGAGCGCAGCTGCAGCATCACCGGTGCGAAGTCGCGCGGGGCGAGCTCCTCGGCCAGCAGCGTGCGCGCTGGCGCGGGCAGTTCGGCGAGCTGATCGATCCACGCCCGCTCGCGGCCGTCGGGGCCCACCAGCGAGATGCCGCGCTCGGGGTCGGTGAGCGGGAAGGCGCGCACCGGCGTCACCGGCTCGCGGGTGCCATCGGCGCCGGCCCAGAGCAGGCGGCCGTGGGCGTCGCGTTCGAGTTGCCAGGCCATCAGGCGTCTCCCGCGGGGTGGGCCGCATGCGTGGGCGCGGTCTCGCGCAGCGTTTCTTCCTCGTCGACCTGCCGCGCCTGCGCCTGGTAGAGCCGCCAGTAGGCGCCCTGCCGGGCCATCAGCTCGTCGTGCGGGCCGACCTCGACCACCTGCCCGCGGTCCATGACGACCAGCCGGTCGGCCTTGCGCAGGGTCGACAGGCGGTGCGCGATGGCGATGGTGGTGCGGCCCTGCACGAGGTTGTCCAGGGCCTTCTGGATTTCCTTCTCGGTCTCGGTGTCCACGGCCGAGGTGGCCTCGTCGAGGATCAGGATGCGCGGGTCGATCAGCAGCGCACGCGCGATGCTGATGCGCTGGCGCTCGCCGCCCGACAGGCCCTGCCCGCGCTCGCCCACCAGCGAGTCGTAGCCGTGCGGCAGGCGCAGGATGAAGTCGTGCGCATGCGCGGCGCGGGCGGCGGCGACGATCTCCTCGCGCGAGGCATCGGGCTTGCCGTAGGCGATGTTCTGCGCGATGGTGCCGAAGAAGAGGAAAGGCTCCTGCAGCACCAGCCCCACGTGCCGCCGGTAGTCGGCCACCGCGAAGCGGCGGATGTCGGTGCCGTCGACCAGGATGGCGCCGTCGGTCACGTCGTAGAAGCGGCAGATCAGGTTGACCAGCGTGCTCTTGCCCGAGCCGGAATGGCCCACCAGGCCGATCATCTCGCCGGGGCGGATGACGAGGTCGAGGTCGCGGATGACCGCGCGCGAACCGTAGCGAAAGCCCACGTCGCGCATCTCGATGCGGCCCTCGACCCGCTGCACGCGCACCGGGTTGGCCGGCTCGGGCACGTTGCTCACGTGGTCGAGGATGTCGAAGATGCGCTTGGCGCCGGCCGCCGCCTTCTGCGTGACCGAGACGATGCGGCTCATCGAATCGAGCCGCGTGTAGAAGCGGCCGATGTAGGCGATGAAGGCCGTGAGCACGCCCACGGTGATGCGCCCGCGCGCCACCTGCCAGATGCCGAAGCCCCACACCACCAGCAGGCCGATCTCGGTGAGCAGCGACACGCTGGGCGTGAACAGCGACCAGGTGCGGTTGAGCCGGTCGTTGACCTGCAGGTTGTATTTGTTGGCCTCGCGGAAGCGGTCGGCCTCGCGCTTTTCCTGCGCGAAGGCCTTGACCACGCGGATGCCGGGGATGGTGTCGGCCAGCACGTTGGTGACCTCGCTCCACACGCGGTCGATCTTCTCGAAGCCGGTGCGCAGCCTGTCGCGCACGACGTGGATCATCCAGGCGATGAAGGGCAGCGGCACCAGCGTGACCACGGCCAGCAGCGGGTTGATCGACACCAGGATCACCGCTGTCATGACGATCATGATCACGTCGGTGAGGAAGTCCAGCGCGTGCAGCGAGAGGAAGACGTTGATGCGGTCGGTCTCGGAGCCGATGCGCGCCATCAGGTCGCCGGTGCGCTTGCCGCCGAAGTAGTCGAGCGGCAGCGTGAGCAGGTGCTCGTAGGTGGTGGTGCGCAGGTCGGCGCCCATGCGCTCGGAGACCAGCGCCAGCAGGTACGTGCGCGCCCACCCCAGGCCCCAACCCAGCAGCGCGGCGCCGAGCAGGCCGCCCAGGTACATCACGACGAGCATCGGGTCGATGGCCTTCCCGTTCTGGAACGGGATCAGGATGTCGTCCATCAGCGGGATCGTGAGGTACGGGGGCACCAGCGTGGCCGCGGTCGACAGCAGCGTGAGCACGAAGCCCGCGATGAGCTGCGCGCGGTAGGGCCGGGCGAAGCGGCCCAGGCGCAGCAGCACCCAGGTCGAGGGCGGCGCCTGCGCTTCGGTGCCGGCGCCCTCGTCGGCGTCACCCTCGGCGGCGGCCGGGGCGGTGCCGGCGCGTTGCTGGTCGAAGAGCTTCACGAGGCGCAGCGCCGCGGCCTGCCCGGCCAGTGTGTAACGCCAGCGCGCGAGGCGCCCCTCGGGCCCGTGCAGGTCGAGCGTGCCGACCCCGGCATGGTCGGCCAGGTGCAGGGAAAGTCCCGAGCTTGTGAGCATCCACTCCTGCGGCAAACCGCTGGCGGCGGTTGCATGGAGGCGGCGATCGGTCAGCACGAGCTCCCCGTCGGCAAAGCGCAGTTGCTCGTCGAGGTCAACCGCCAGAGTAGCGAGAACGTTCTCCGAAGCCGGCAGACGGGCCTCCTGGGCAGCGGGTGCCGAACCCGATTCGCCCCCTGGGGTGCCGACTGGATCGTGATGTTGCATTGTGTTTCGTTGTACCGGGCCTCTGGGAGGCCGATCCCGCGCGCCGGTCGGGCGCCGATTTTCACCGAACACCATGGGCGCTTCTCTTCCTCTGCAGGCCGTTGAACGCATCGCCACCGGCGACTCCTCCACCCGCACAGACCGCTCTACGAACGTTTCCATGACCCGTTTCGACGACATCCGCCTGCTTCGCACCCGCTACCTGCGCGGGCCGAACATCTGGACCTACCGGCCGGTGCTCGAAGTCTGGCTCGACCTCGGCCAGCTCGAGGACTTTCCGTCGAACCGGGTCCCGGGCTTTCCCGAGCGGCTGACCAACCTGCTGCCGGCCCTGATCGAGCACCACTGCGGCGTCGGCGAGCGCGGCGGCTTCATCCAGCGGCTGCAGGAAGGCACCTGGGCCGGGCATGTGCTGGAACACGTGGTCATCGAGCTGCTCAACCTCGCCGGCATGCCGACCGGCTTCGGCCAGACCCGCAGCACCTCGGAGCACGGCGTCTACCGCATGGTGTTTCGCGCGCGCGACGAGGAAGTCGCCCGCTCGGCGCTGGCCGAGGGCCACCGCCTGCTGATGGCCGCCATCAACAACGAGACCTTCGACGCCACCGACGTGCAGCGCGCCGTGGATGCCGTGAAGGCCAAGGTGGAGGACTGCTACCTGGGCCCGAGCACCGCCGCCATCGTCGGCGCGGCCGGCGACCGCGGCATCCCCTTCATGCGGCTGAACAGCGGCAACCTGGTGCAGCTGGGCTACGGCGCGAAGCAGCAGCGCATCTGGACGGCCGAAAGCGACTACACCAGCGCCATCGGCGAGTCGATCGCCAGCGACAAGGAACTGACCAAGTCGCTGCTGGCCAGCTGTGGCGTGCCGGTGCCCGAAGGCCAGGTCGTCGCCAGCGCCGAAGAGGCCTGGGAGGCCGCCGAGGACATCGGCCTGCCGGTGGCGGTGAAGCCGTCGGACGCCAACCACGGGCGCGGCGTCTCGCTCGACCTGACGAGCCGCGATGAGGTGCTGGCCGCCTTCGCCGTGGCCGAGCCCGAGGGCAGCGACGTGATGGTGGAGCGCTTCGTGCGCGGCGCCGAGCACCGCCTGCTGGTGGTCGGTGGCGAGGTGGTGGCCGCGGCGCGCGGCGAGGTGATCACCGTGACCGGCGACGGCCGGCAGACGGTCGCGCAGCTCATCGACACCCAGCTCAATTCCGACCCGCGCCGCGGCGCCGAGGAGGAATACCCGCTGGACCTGATCGTGCTGGCCAACGATGCCAAGCTGCAGCTCGAACTGCAGCGCCAGAAGCTGACCGGCGAGTCGGTGCCGGCGGCCGGCCGGGTGGTGATCATCCAGCGCAACGGCAACCTGGGCGTGGACTGCACCGACCAGGTGCACCCCGAAGTGGCCTACGCCGCCACCCTCGCGGCCCGCGTCGTCGGCCTGGACATCGCCGGCATCGACCTGGTGTGCGAGGACATCGGCAAGCCCCTGCAGGCGCAGGGCGGCGCGATCGTCGAGGTGAACGCCGGCCCCGGCCTGCTGATGCACCTGAAGCCCGCCGTGGGTTCGCCGCGCCCGGTGGGCCGCGCGATCTGCGACCACCTGTTTCCCGAAACCGAGTCCGGCAACGACCTGCCCGGGCGCATCCCCGTCGTCGGCGTGGCGGGCACGCAGGACACGGCCGTGCTCGCGCGCCTGGTGGCCTGGCTGGTGGGCCTGTCGGGCCGGCATGTGGGCCTGGCCTGCCGCGACGGCCTGTTCCTCGAGCGCCGGCGCGTCGATGCGCGCGACAGCGCGAACTGGGAGGCCGGCCACCGCCTGCTGGTGAACCGCCAGGTCGAGGCGGTGGTGATCGAGAACGGTGCCGGAACCATCCTTGCCGACGGCCTGCCCTACGACCGCTGCGACATCGGCATCGTGACCGACCTGGGCGGCGCCGAGCAGCTGGCCGACTACGACATCACCGAGAGCGACCAGATGGTGAAGGTGCTGCGCACGCAGGTCGACGTCGTGCTGCCGCACGGCACGGCGGTGCTCAACGCCGCCGACCCGCGCGTGGCCGGTATGGCACCGCTGTGCGACGGCGAGGTGATCCTCTATGCCGCCGACCCGCAGGTCGCGCCGCTGGCCGCGCACCAGAACGCCGGCGGCAAGGCCGTGCTCGTGCGGCAGGACCGCGTGGTGCTGGCCAACGGCACCAGCGAATCCTTCCTGCCCGGGCTGGGCCGCCTCACGGTGTGGCGCGCCACGCACGCGGGCGTCAGCCTCGACAGCCTGCTCGCCGCCGTCGCAGCCGGCTGGGCCATGGGCATCCCGCTCAACCTGATCGGCGCCGGCGCCGAGGTGTTCGAGGCCGACCTGCAGGCCGCGCTCGCCTCGCTGCAGCTGTCGCAGCAGACCCTCCCCGTCGCCGAAGCCCAGCTCGCCTGACGCGCCGCACCGGCCGCCTCCGAGAAGCCACTCCCCACCATGGAAATCACCCGCATCCGGGCCCTGCGCGGCCCCAATCTCTGGAGCCGCCACACGGCCATCGAGGCGATCGTCGCCTGCCAGGGCGCCGAGAACGCCATCGAGCAGCTGCCCGGCTTCGAGGCCCGCCTGCGCGCCCTCTTCCCGACCATCGGCGAGCTGCACCCCATCGTGCTGGGGCAGCCGCTGACGCTGGCCCACGTGCTGGAGAACGCCGCGCTGGCCCTGCAGGCCCAGGCCGGCTGCCAGGTCGCTTTCGGCCACACCACCCGCACCACCGACGAGGGCGTGCACCAGGTGGCGGTGCAGTACACCGAAGAAGCCGTGGGCCGCCGCGCGGTGAAGCTGGCCGAACAGCTCATCAACGCCGCGCTGGGCGAGCACGGCAGCTTCGATGCGCAGGCCGCGATCACCGAGCTGCGCGAACTCGACGAGGACGAGCGCCTGGGCCCGAGCACGGGCTCCATCGTCGAGGCCGCAGTGGCCCGCGGCATTCCCTACCGCCGGCTCACGAGCGGCAGCCTGGTCCAGTTCGGCTGGGGCGCCAAGCAGCGCCGCATCCAGGCCGCCGAGGTCGACAGCACCAGCGGCGTGGCCGAATCGATTGCCCAGGACAAGGAACTCACCAAGCAGCTGCTCAATGCCGCGGGCGTGCCGGTGCCGCTGGGCCGGCCCGTGAGCGACCTGGAGGACGGCTGGGCCGCCGCGCTGGACATCGGCCTGCCCGTCGTGACCAAGCCGCAGGACGGCAACCAGGGCAAGGGCGTGACGGTGAACATCACCTCGCGCGAGCAGTTCGACGCTGCGTACGCGTCGGCCGCGCACTACGGCGAGGTGATGGTCGAGAAATTCCTGCCGGGCTTCGACTTCCGCCTGCTGGTGGTCGGCGACAAGCTGGTGGCCGCCGCGCGCCGCGATCCGCCGCAGGTGATCGGCGACGGCACGAGCACGGTGCGCCAGCTGGTCGACGCGGTCAACCAGGACCCGCGCCGCGGCGAGGGCCACGCGACCTCGCTCACCAAGATCCGGCTGGACGACATCGCCGTCGGCCGGCTCGAGGCGCAGGGCCTGGCGCCCGACAGCGTCCCGGAGCTGGGCCAGCGCGTGGTGCTGCGCAACAACGCGAACCTCTCCACCGGCGGCACCGCGACGGATGTGACCGACACGGTGCATCCCGAGATCGCGGCCCGCGCCGTCGATGCGGCGCAGATGGTGGGCCTGCACATCTGCGGCGTCGACATGGTCTGCGAGAACGTCATCCGCCCGCTGGAGGAACAGCACGGCGGCATCGTCGAGGTGAACGCCGCGCCCGGGCTGCGCATGCACATCAGCCCGTCGTTCGGCCGCGGCCGCGCGGTCGGCGAGGCGGTGATGGACCAACTCTTCGCCGATGGCGACGATGGCCGCATCCCCGTGGTCGCGGTGACGGGCACCAATGGCAAGACGACGACGGCGCGGCTCATCAACCACATCTTCATGTCCAGCGGCATGGTCACGGGCATGACCAACACCGACGGCGTGTACGTCGACGGCCGCCAGACCGACAGCGGCGACTGCTCCGGCCCCAAGAGCGCGCGCAACGTGCTGCTGCATCCCGACGTGGAGGCCGCCGTGTTCGAGGTGGCGCGCGGCGGCATCCTGCGCGAAGGCCTGGGCTTCGACCGCTGCACGGTGGCGGTGGTGACCAACATCGGCAGCGGCGACCACCTGGGGCTGAACTACATCAATTCGGTCGAGGAACTGGCGGTGCTCAAGCGCGTGATCGTGCGCAACGTGGCGCCCAGCGGCTACGCGGTGCTCAATGCCGCCGACCCCAACGTGGCGGCCATGGCGGTGTCCTGCCCCGGCAGCGTCATCTACTTCGCCGCCGACCGCCAGCACCCGGTGATGGCGACGCACCGCGCGCAGGGCCGGCGCACCGTCTACGTCGACCGCGACACCATCGTCGCCGCCGAAGGCAGCTGGCGCGAGCGCGTGCCGCTGCGCGATGTGCCCTTCACCCGCGGCGGGACGCTGCCCTTCCAGGTTGAGAACGCCATGGCGGCCGTGGCTGCGGCCTGGGCCGTGGGCCTGGACTGGGACACCATCCGCAGCGGCATGGCCAGCTTCAAGAACGACGCCGCCGGCGTGCCGGGCCGCTTCAACATGATGGAGTTCCGCGGCGCCACGGTGATCGCCGACTACGGCCACAACACGGACGCGATGAAGGCGCTGGTCGCCGCCGTCGACACGCTGCCAGCCGGGCGCCGCTCGGTGGTGATCAGCGGGGCCGGCGACCGGCGCGACAGCGACATCCGCGACCAGACCGGCATCCTCGGCGCGGCCTTCGACGAAGTCATCCTCTACCAGGACGCCGCCCAGCGCGGACGCGCCGATGGCGAAGTGATCGCCCTGCTGCGCCAGGGCCTGCAGGGCGCGAGCCGCACGCAGCGCGTGGACGAGATACGCGGCGAGTTCGTGGCCATCGACGAGGCGCTGGACCGCCTGCAGCCGGGCGACCTGTCGCTGATCCTGGTCGACCAGGTCGAGGAAGCGCTGGCGCACCTGGCCCGGCGGATCGCGGCAGGGTGAGCCGGGCGGCGCCCGTGCAGGGCGCCGCCGGGGTTTCGACGACCGGATCGACCTCCCACGCCGGCTGGCCGGCGGTGGGACGGTCGTTTCCATGGCATCCCGGCCGACTGCGGGAGATGTCCGACACGCATCGGCGCCCCCGGACGGTGCGAGCGGTGCCGCCTTGTCCCACAGCGCGGGGCGGCCGGCGCGGGCCACACTGCAGCACCGCCTTGAGAGGCCGGCGCGCGGCGTGGCCGCCGCTGCCCCGGGGCGAACTCAGGAGAAGCTGACCATGACCCCCATCCTCACCCGCGCCCCGTCGCGCAGTGGCCCGCGGCTGCTGGCCGCGCTGATCCTCGGCGCAGCCGCTACCCTCGCCAGTGCCCAGGGCAGTGTCGCCGCCGATAAGGCGAAGTGCGACGGCGTGCAGCAAGACAAGGCGGCGTGCCAGCGCGAGGCCGGCGCCGCCCGGCAGGAAGCCCAGCGCGGCGGCCTGACCAGTGCCAGCGGCGCCACCTATGACCAGAACGCCATGGCCCGCTGCCAGCTGCAACCGGCCGCGGACCGCGCCGACTGCGAAGCGCGCGTGCGGGGCAGCGGCGCGAGCTCGACGCAGGGCAGCGTCATGGGTGGCGGCGTGATCCGCGAGACGGTCACGCCGATCCCCGCCAAGTAGCGGCGGCGCGGCGGCCGAGAACCTCGCCGCCGCCGCCCGCTCCAAACCGTGTCATTCCCACAGAACCAGGAGTTCCCATGAAGCATCTGCTCTCCCGTACGGTCGCCGCGCTTTGCCTGGGCGCCGGCTTGAGCGCTGCCGCCCTGGCGGCGCCGCCGCGTGGCCTGGACAGCACCTACCAGCAGGAACGTGCCATCTGCGACCACATCCAGCAGGACCGCGCCGCCTGCCTGCGCGAAGCGGGTGCGGCCCGGCAGGCCGCGCGCCAGGGCTCGCTGACCACGGCGCCCGACTACCGCGCCAACGCGCTGGCCCGCTGCGGCCTGCATCCGCCGGCCGAGCGCGCCGAATGCGAAGCGCGCATCCTGGGCACCGGCCAGACCAACATCGACGGCAGCGTGCTGGGCGGCGGCCTGATCCGCGAAACCGTGACCACCGTTCCGGTGGCGCCGCGCCCGATGCCGCGCTGAGCGGCACGGGGCGGATTCGCGCAGTTCCCGGGGCGTACGGACGGCGGCACGCATGGAGATCCACGATCTCCGCGGGGCGCTGCTCGACGCCTGGGTGGCGCGGGCCCAAGGCCTGTGCGACATCCGCGTGGCCACGGTCGGGAACGCCCCGGCGTGCATCGCGCGCTGGGTCGACCGCACCGAGGCGACGCCCTACAGCCCCAGCACCGACTGGGCGCTGGCCGGCCTGATCATCGATCGCGAACACATCGCGCTGCGCGACGTGTGGGTGCGTGGAAGGCCGCCGGCCTTCGAGGCGATGCTCCGCAGGGCCGACGTGACCTGGTTTTCTCGCGGAGAGCTGCCGCTGGTGGCGGCGATGCGCGTCTATGTCCGCAGCCGCTTCACGGAGGAAGAGGTGCGGCTGCGCTCTTTCGACGTCTGAGCCGCCGCGCGGCTCAGCGCTGGCGCCGCGACCGCAGGCGGGCCATGACGAGCAAGGCCTGCGTCATCGCCCTCGCCCGGCGCTGCAGCGCGTGGCGAACGGCCGGCTTCGGATCCTGTCCCGGCTTCAGCGAGCTCCGGTCGCGCCCGCCCGTGGCCATGAAGTCCAGCAGCGCGGCGTACTCGGAGGTGTCGGGGGACGGGAAATCCATGCGGCGATGTTAGTACGTACGCAGTCATTTGCCTGCTACCGTCCAGCCTGTTACGCAACCATTGTGAAATTTCACCGCGCCTGGGAAACTTTTGCTCAGCTCGCGCCGGCCGGCTCGAACGCAAAGCCCACGCCGTACACGGAACGGATCCATTCATGCGTCGGGGCGGCGGCGGCCAGCTTGCGCCGCAGGTTCTTGACATGGCTGTCGACCGCACGCTCCGTGACATCCGCATCGTCGTCGTAGGCCAGGTCGAGCAGTTGGCCCCGCGAGAAAATTCGGCCGGGCGAGCGCACCAGGACCTGCAGCAGGTGGAACTCGCGCCGCGTGAGGCTCAGGGCCGCGCCGTCGAGGGTGGCTTGCCACCGGGTTTCGTCGAGCACGAGCGCACGACCGACCGGGGCGGCCTCGGCGGCCCCGGCCTGTGTTCGCCGCAGCACCGCGCGCACGCGCGCGACCACCTCGCGCGGCGAGAACGGCTTGCAGATGTAGTCGTCCGCGCCCGCATCGAGGCCGACGAGGCGGTCCACCTCCTCGATGCGCGCCGTCAGCAGGATGATCGGCCTGTGCATGTGCACACGCGCCTCCCGCAGCACCGTCACGCCGTCCATGCCGGGCAGCATGACGTCCAGCAGCGTGAGCTCCGGCGGATCCTGCAGCAGGCGTTCCAGCCCCGCGCGGCCATCGGCCACGTGCTCGGTGTCGTAGCCTGCCACGCGCAGGTAGTCCTGCAGCACCGAGGCGATGTCGGGTTCGTCTTCGACGATGAGAACGCGTGGCGTCATGTCAGGCGCTGCCCAGGGGAAGCGTGAGGGTGATGCGCAGCCCGCCCAACGCGGACTGGGCCGCGTCGATGAAGCCGCCATGGGCTTCGACGATGGCGCGGCAGATCGACAGGCCCAAGCCGGAGCCGCCCGACTCGCGGCTGCGCGAGGACTCGCCGCGGAACAGGCGGTCGAAGAGGTGGGGCAGTTCGTCGGCCGTGACGCCGGGGGCGCTGTCGTCGAAGCTCAGCCGCAGGCGCTGGGCGGCGCCCGCCCCCTCGAGCTGCGCGCCGACCCGCAGGCGGCCGCCGGTGTCGGTGTAGCGCAGCGTGTTCTCCAGCAGATTCATGAAGGCCTGGTGCAGCCGGCGCCCGTCGCCCTCGAGCATCGGCCTGCTGCGTGCCGCCAGCCCCTCGAGGCGGCGCGTGTCGACCTCGATGCCCCGCTGCGCGAAGCGGTCGCGCGTCGTGTCCAGCGCATCCTTCAGCAGCGCCAGCGGAAACGCCGGGGCCCGCTCCCGAGGGGCCTCGGTGCCCTGCATGCTGCTGCGCAGGTCGTCGACCAGCTGCCCCAGGCGCATCACCTGGCGGTGCAGGCGCAGTGCCGTCCTGTCGTCGAAGCTGCGCACGCCGTCCTGCAGGGCCTCGATCTCGGCGCGCATGGCGGCCAGCGGCGTGCGCAGCTCGTGGGACACGTCGGTCAGCCAGGCGCGGCGCGAGGCTTCGATGGTGTCGAGCCGCTCGGCCATGTAGTTGAAGGTGCGGCCGAGAAACGCGAGTTCGTCGGAGCCCTGCGTCTTCACACGCGTCTGCAGCCGCCCCCGCGCGATGCTCTGCGCGGCCTCGGCCAGGTCGTCGATGGGCGCGAACCACCGGCGCGACAGCCACCATGACAGCGCCAGGGCCAGCACCAGGCCGACCAGCCCGGTGACGGCCACCAGCCCGCGCTGCTGCGCCAGGAAGGCGCGGTCGGCTTCGCTCTCCATCGCTTCGATGGGTGCCAGCGCGAGGTAGCCGATCAGCTGGCCGTGGTCGCGCAGGGGCAGTCGCGCGGCCCTGCCGGGATCGACTGCGGCACCGGCCACATGCGCACCCAAAGCGTCGAGCACCGCCAGGCGCCGGAACATCATGAATTCGGGCACGCGCGGCGGCTCTCCGCCGGCGGCCGCGATCATGGGTGGCGGCGGATACAGGTGCAGCAGGAAGTCGGGGCCGCGCCCACCGCCTGCGGGCCCACCGAAGCCCGGCTCGCCGAAGGGCCTCGGCGCATACCATGGCGGCAGACGCTGATCCGACTTGAGGGCCGACTCGGCATCGGCACCGTCGGCCTCGCCGCGCAGCAGGCGTGCCCAGAGTTCCGGATTGCCGCGCAGCTTGGACCACCCTTTGTTGGCCGTGTAGTTCCTGAGCAGGCGCGGCGTCAGCCAGTCCATGCGCCGGATCTCGATCTCGGCCACATAGACCCCCAGTCCGCGCTGCAGGCCGAAGACGGAGAAGGCCGCGAAGGTCAGCAGCAGAACCACCAGCAGCGTGGCCAGGGCCAGAAAGATCTTCTTCGACAGGGTCAGGCGGGGCATGGCAAGGCGGGGTCGCCCCGATTCTGCGGCATGCATCCCATGCGCCGCGGCGCGGGGCACGGCCCCCGCCGCGCGATGGACGGGTCAGCGCGCAAGCGAAGCCGGGGGCGGCATGCCCGCCTGCGTCTTGGGCACGCGTTGCACGGCATGCAGGGGCCGGCCACCGCCGGTGCTGCGCGTGGCCATGATCGGCGCCAGCGTCGAGGCGTGCTGCGCCTCGTCGTCCCGCGGATCGACGGTGGCGGTCCAGCCGACCACGGCCAGCAGGCCCACCGGACCGGCAGCGGCCATCACAGCCCGGGCGGCCGCGCGACATCGGCGCCTTGGCGCGCGCTCCAGTTCGTCGAAGTAGGGGTTCGCCTTGGCCATCTGTGTGGTGTGTGCGTCGTTGGATCGCACTTTGATGGAGAAATGAGGAGAAATCGTGGAGCGGCCGGCCGCCGCCGTGAAAAAGCTGCGCGAGGTGCCCATGCAGCCTGCGATGTCGGCCGTTTCGACCCAGAAAGCAGGGCGAACGACGCCCGCCCCGCTTCGCATCGGTCAGAAGGAGTGGCGGATGCCGAAGTCGTAGCCGGTGGCGCTCTTCGGCAGGTAGCCGCTCGCATAGGCGGCCGAGCCGTAGCCGGTGGTGCTGTCGGACAGCAGCGAGCCCGTGTAGCCGGCGTCGTTGCGGTTGTTCACGCGGGCCACCGTGGCATACAGCGCGGTGCGCCTGGACAGGTTGTGCACGTAGCCCAGCGACAGCTTCTGCACCTTCGGTGCCTGCCCGTCGATGTCGTCGCCGCCCTCGTGGTAGCGCACGGTCGAGTAGGCGGCGCGGATCAGGCCGGCGCCGACCGGCACCGTGGCGCCGAAGAGATAGCCGTTGTAGCTGTCGCGCGACGACCCGCTGGCCGTGTAGTCGAACTTGTTGCGCACCTGCGAGAGTTCGCCGAAGAGCTTGACCGGCCCGAAGTCGTACGACGCGCCGAGGTTGGCGGTGCTCACCTTGCGGCGCAGGTCCGCCGTGTCCTCCGCGACGCTCTCTCCGTACGAGAACGCCACGTCGAGCGGGCCGCGCGCGTAGCCGAAACGGCCTCCGGCGTAGCGGCCGGCGCTGCTGTTGGTCGTGCCCGTGAGCAGCGAGTTGGTCGACGTGTCGACGTTCTCGTGCAGCGAATACTGAAGTTGCCCATAGAAGCCGCCCAGGTCCGGCGGCAGGAAGTAGCCGATCGAATTGCTCGCGCGCACATAGTTGTTGTTGGCGATCGTGCTGTTGCCGCCGACCGTCGAGATCACGCTCGCACCCGAGCCGTTGGTGCCGAAGGGGTCGAACACCGTGTCGTTCCAGTAGGTGGGCGTGTAGTCGCGGCCCAGCCGCACTTCGCCGAAGCCGCCCGACAGGCTGACCGTCGAGCGGCGGCTGAACGCGGCGATGCCGGTGGCACCGCTGTCGTTGCTGATCGGCGCTTCCAGCCAGAAGCTCGCCGCCAGGCCGCCGCCCAGGTCTTCCGTGCCGCGAAAACCAATGCGGCTCGAGTTGTAGCCCGAGTTGGCGAGCGATGTCTGGCTGGACTTCACCGTGGCGCCGGTCACCGGATCGCGCGACGTGGCGCTCTGGTAACTGACGCCCGCATCCACCACGCCGAACAGCGTGACGGACGACTGCGCCGAGGCCAGTCCCGCAGCGACGAGCGCAGCGGTGGCCGTGAGGATTCTCTTCATTCAGGTCACTCCAGGAGTTGTGCACAAGCCGCCGGCCACCGCCGTCGGCGCGGCCTCCGGCCGTTGTCCGGACCTGCCCGATCCCCCTTGCGTGGCGGCCGGCACCACCTGCGCCCGAGGGGCAGCGCAGATGCCTTGGAATGCCGACAGGCCAGCGTCATGAGGAAGAGGCAGGAACGAAACACGGATCGGAGGCAGCGCCGAGGCGTTGCCGTGGCACCGGCAGCGTCCACGACGTGTCGTCCACCGGCTGCCGGATGGTGCGGGCCGAAGTCGGAGAGATCTGGGAGCCCGTGCAACAGCACGTGAGGCGGCGCGGCGGAGGGCCGCGCGCCGGCGTCTCAGGTCATTCGACCGTCACGCTCTTGGCCAGGTTGCGCGGCTTGTCGACATCCGTGCCGCGGGCGACGGCGGTGTGATACGCCAGCAGCTGCAGCGGCACCACGTGCAGCAACGGCGACAGCTGGCCGTAGTGCTCGGGCATGCGGATGACGTGCAGCCCCTCGCCACGCTCGATGCGGGTGTCGCCGTCGGCCAGCACGTAGAGCACGCCGCCGCGGGCGCGCACTTCCTGCAGGTTGCTCTTGAGCTTTTCCAGCAGCGCGTCGTTGGGCGCTACGGTGACCACCGGCATCTCGCTCGTCACCAGCGCCAGCGGGCCGTGCTTGAGCTCGCCGGCCGGGTAGGCCTCGGCGTGGATGTAGCTGATCTCCTTGAGCTTGAGCGCGCCTTCCAGCGCGATCGGGTAGTGCAGCCCGCGGCCGAGGAAGAGCGCGTTCTCCTTGCGCGCGAAGTCCTCCGCCCAGCCGATGATCTGCGGCTCCAGCGCCAGCACCGACTGCAGCGCGACCGGCAGATGCCGCATCTCTTTCAGGTAGCGTGCCTCGTCGGCCTCGCCGAGGCGCCCCTTGGCCTGTGCCAGCGCCAGCGTGAGCAGGAACAGGCCCGCCAGCTGGGTCGTGAAGGCCTTGGTCGAGGCCACGCCGATCTCGACCCCGGCGCGCGTGATGTAGGCCAGCTTGCATTCGCGCACCATGGCGCTCGTGGCCACGTTGCAGATGGTCAGCGTCTGTTCCATGCCCAGGCCGCGCGCATGCTTGAGCGCGGCCAGCGTGTCGGCGGTCTCGCCCGACTGCGTGATGGTGACCACCAGCGTCTTCGGGTCGGGCACCGACTCGCGGTAGCGGTACTCGCTCGCGATCTCGACCTGGGTGGGAATCTTCGCGATCGACTCCAGCCAGTACTTGGCCGCGCAGCCGCTGTAGTAGCTGGTGCCGCAGGCCAGGATGAGCACCTTGTCGATGGCCTGGAACACGCGGTGCGCGCTGGCGCCGGGCTGGCCGTCCTGGCCGATACCGTCGAAGAGCTCGGGGACGATGCCTTCCACACCCTCGAGCGTGTCCGCAATGGCGCGCGGCTGCTCGAAGATCTCCTTCTGCATGTAGTGGCGGTAGGGTCCGAGTTCGGCCGCGCCCGAATGCGCCTGCACCGTGCGCACCTTGCGCTGCACCGGCCGGCCATCGGGGCCGACGATCCAGTGCTTGCCCGGCTGCAGGTCGACGATATCGCCCTCCTCCAGGTAGACGATCTGGTCGGTCACGCCGGCCAGCGCCATCGCGTCGCTGGCCAGGAAGTTCTCGCCTTCGCCCACGCCCAGCACCAGCGGCGAGCCCGCGCGCGCACCCACCACGCGGTGCGGCTCGTCGCGGCAGATCACGGCGATGGCGTAGGCCCCATGCAGTTGCACCACCGCGGCCTTCACGGCCTCGAACAGGTCGCCGTCGTAGTGGCTGTCGATCAGGTGGGCGATGACCTCGGTGTCGGTCTGGCTGGCGAAGACGTAGCCCCGGGCCTGCAGCGCGGCGCGCAGCGCCTCGTGGTTCTCGATGATGCCGTTGTGCACCAGTGCGACCCGCGCCGGACGGGCGCTGTCGGGCCCTTCGCCGGGGCCGTGGCTGAAGTGCGGGTGGGCGTTGTGCACCGCCGGGGCGCCGTGGGTGGCCCAGCGGGTGTGGGCGATGCCGGTCTGGCCCTGGACGTGGTCGTCGCGCACCTGGGCAAGCAGGTCGGCCACGCGCGAGGTGGTGCGCGCGCGGGTCAGGCCGCCCGCGTGCACCGCCACCCCGCAGGAGTCGTAGCCGCGGTATTCCAGGCGCTGCAGGCCCTGGACGAGCACGGGGACGATGTCACGGTGGGAGGCTGCGCCGACGATGCCGCACATGGCTGATTCCTTGGGAACTGAAGAGCACAGATCGTAGGCCGCCATCCATGAATAGTTCTTCCTGTTTCAGCCTTCAAATAGAGAATTAATCCATTCCTGTGTCATGTCGAATGAATCTTTCATAATTCCCGCCATGTCGGAAGAAATTGCTCTAGATGCCATCGATTGGCGCCTGCTCGACGCCCTGCAGCAGGACGCCTCGCGCACCAACCAGCAGTTGGCGCTCGACCTGCACCTTTCCCCCGCCACCTGCTTGCGCCGCGTGCAGCGGCTGCGCCAGGCCGGGCTCATCGAGCGCGAGGTCGCGCTCCTGGCGGCCGACAGGCTGGCCGTCACGCTCACGGCGCTGGTGGAGGTCTCGCTCGATCGGCAGGATGCCGGCGCGCTCGACGCCTTCGAAGCACGCGTCGCAGCCGACGAGGCCGTGCAACAGTGCTGGCGCGTCTCGCCGGGGCCGGACTTCGTTCTCGTCGTCACGGTGCGCGACATGCCGGGCTACCAGGCGCTGGCGCAGCGCCTGTTCACCAGCGACGCGAACGTGCGCAACGTGAAGGCTTTCTTCAGCGTCAAGCGCGCGAAGTTCGAGCCGCGGCTGCCGTTGCCCGTCGCCGGCGCGGGTGCCATCCGCTGACGCACGCGCAGCGGTCGAACGCGCCCGTCGCGCGCTGCTACGTCTTCGGCGCCTTCTGGGGCCGCTGCCAGTTCGGGAAGCTCACCTGGCGCCCGCGGGCCACGGTGAGCGCGCCGGGCTCGGTGCTCTTGGTCACGGTGGAGCCGCCGCCCACCGTGCCGCCGGCGCCGATCGTGATGGGCGCCACCAGCACGCAGTTGCTGCCCACGTGCACGTCGTCGCCGATCACCGTGCGGTGCTTGTTGGCGCCGTCGTAATTGGCGGTGATGCTGCCGGCGCCGTAGTTCACGCGCGCCCCCACGGTGGCGTCGCCCAGGTAGGCCAGGTGGTTGGCCTTGGCGCCGTCGGCCAGGGTGGAGTTCTTGATCTCGACGAAATTGCCCACGTGCACCTGCGCACCCAGCTGCGCGCCGGGGCGCAGCCGCGCATAGGGCCCGATGAGCGCGCCCGCGCCCACGCTGGCGCCTTCCTTGCCGCCGTCGATGTGGGTGAAGGGGTGGATGACCGCGCCGTCGGCGATGCGCGCGTTGGCAATCACGCAGTGCGCGCCGATCCGCACACCCTCGCCCAGCGCCACGCGGCCCTCGAAGATGCAGCCGATGTCGATCTCGACGTCCTGCCCGCAGGCGAGCTCGCCGCGCAGGTCGAAGCGCGCCGGGTCGGCCAGGCGCACGCCCGCGTCCATCAGCTTTTCGGCCTCGCGGCGTTGAAACACACGCTCGAGCGCGGCGAGCTGCGAGGGGCTGTTGACGCCGGCGACCTGCATCTCGTCGCGGGTCACCTCGGCCACCACGGGCGTGCCCTCGTCCACGGCGATGCGCGCCACGTCGGTCAGGTAGTACTCGCCCTGGGCGTTGTCGTTGCCGAGCTGGCCCAGCCAGCGCTTGAGCGCGGCGGCCGGCGCGGCCATCACGCCGCTGTAGATCTCGCGGATGGCGCGCTGGGCCTCGGTCGCGTCCTTGTGCTCGACGATGGCCTGCACCTGCGTCCCCGACGCATCGCGCACGACGCGGCCGTAACCGGAGGGACCGTCGAGTTCGATGGTCAGCAGCGCCAGCCGTTCGCCGCCGCTCGCCGCCACCAGGGCGCGCAGCGTGTCTTCGCCGATCAGCGGCACGTCGCCCGAGAGCACGAGCACCGTGCCCGCATCGGGCAGCGTCGGCACGGCCTGCTGCACCGCGTGGCCGGTGCCCAGTTGCGGCTCCTGGCGCGCGAAGTCCAGTGCCACCGAAGCGCTCGCCAGGCCGCGCACCGCGCCCTCGACCTCCTCGGCACCGTGGCCCGTGACGACCACGATCTGTGCCGCGCCCAGCCGCGTGGCCGTACCGATCACACGGCCAATCAGCGGCTGGCCGGCCAATCGATGCAACACTTTGGGCAACCGGCTCTTCATGCGCGTGCCCTTGCCCGCGGCCATGACGACGACGGCGAGCGGGCCGGCTTCCAGGCCGGTGGGGTTCGATGGCGAGGTGCTGCGGGATGAAGCGGTCATGTCGGAATCGGAGACGGTGATGAACGAGCCAGGCGCCGCAACGCGTGCGCCGGCCGGGCCGCGCCTGTGGGGGCGGCTGCAAATTATCGGCGTGCTGCTCCTGGCCACGCTGCTGGGCGCCTGCAGCGCGGTGCGCCTGGCCTACAACAACCTGCCCACGGTGAGCTACTGGTGGCTCGACGGGTATGTGGATTTCGACGATGCGCAGTCGCTGCGCGTGCGCGAGGCACTGGACGCATTGCTCGGCTGGCACCGCCGCGAGGAGCTGCCGCAGGTGCTCGCGCTGCTGCGGCAGGCACAGGCACTTGCCCCGCGAGACATCACGCCGGCGCAGGCCTGCGGGTTCGCCGCCGCGGTCCGCGAACGCCTGCTGGCCACGGCGGCGCGCGCCGAGGCGCCGGTGGCCGAGGTCGCGGTCACGCTCTCGGCCGCACAGCTGGAGCACCTGCAGGCGAAATACGCCAAGGTGAATGCCGAGTACCGCAACGAGTGGGTATCGCTCGATGTGGCGGCGCTGCACGACAAGCGATACCAGCGCTTTCTCGACCGTCACGAGGATTTCTATGGCGCGCTGACCGCCGAGCAGCGCGCCATGCTGCGGCGGATGACGGCCGAGTCGGTGTTCGATGCGAAGCGCGCCGACGCCGAGCGCCGGGCACGCCAGGCCGAAATCGTGGCGCTGCTGCGGCGCTTCCAGTCCGAACGCACGCCGGCGGCCGAAGCGCGGACGGCCATCCATGCGCTGGCGCAGCGCATCGCCGATCCACCGGCCGGCCCCTGGCGCGACCACCAGCTCGCCCTCCAGGACGAGGGCTGCCGCAACCTGGCGGCGCTGCACAACACGGCGACGCCGGCTCAGCGTGAGCGCGCGGCTGATCGGCTGGGGCGCTATGCGCGTGATGTGGAGTTGCTGGTGGCGGCTGACTGAGGTTTGGTTGCTGTTGGTTCGGCCGGCACGACAGGCGGGGGCGCTGGCGTCGGCCGCGGCCCTGCGTTCTCCGGCGCAGGCCCGCGACCACCGCCCTGACCCGTTGCGCTTCACTTCCCTGGCTGTTTGATGCCCCATCCCCGTTCGCGCTGAGCTTGTCGAAGCGCTGCGCAGGGCTTCGACGAGCTCAGCCCGAAGGGGTGCGGAAGGATGCCGACCGATCCACCCCACCGTCCAGGCCGGTGGTGCCGGTGTGCGGGCGCAGGCGCCATTCGCGGCGCCGTGCAGTACCTCAAGCACGTCGACGCCAAGCGAGCACATCGACCGCACCGCACGACAGTCAGCGCGAGCCTGCGCCGGAGAACGCATACCGGCGCCGCCGGCCGGGTTCAGGTCCGCAGCCGTCAACCACGGGAGAACAAAGGCTCTCAAGAAGCCAATGCGCACCCGTCCACCGACCGCAACGCTCAGCCAGCACCAGCTCGGCGTGCACCGTCGCCCAACCTCTCACAACCTTGGCCCCCAAACCCGCCCAAGCGAGCCCCCAGCAACGGTCAGATCAAAGGCGTCGGACGGTGCGGCCGCTCGAAGTAGTCACCCAGTTGCTCCAGCGCATGCGGCTCGAGGATCTCCAGCACATTGCCCTCCAGCCGATGCAAGCCCAGGCGCTGCAGCTTGCGCAAGGTCTTGTTGGTGTGCACCAGCGACAGCCCCACCGCGTCCGCGATGTGCTGCTGCTGGAACGGAAAGAAGGGCACGCGCCCATCGGCGGCCAGGCCGACGCGCTCGGCGCGGCGGTACAGGTGAAGAAGCACCATGGCCACCCGCTCGGCCGCGGCGCGCCGCCCCGCCGTGACGAGGTTGTCGTCGACCGCCTTTTCCTCGTTGGCCGCCAACCAGGTGATCGCATAACCGAGCTTGGGCTGGCGATTGAAGAAGTCCCACAACCGGTCGCGCGGGAAGACGCACATCGTGCAATCCGTTGCCGCCTCCACCCCGTAGGTCGTCCCTTCGGCGAATTCGTCCTGCAGCCCCATGAAATCGCCGGGGAGCAGGAAATTCAGGATCTGCCGGCGGCCATCGCTCAGCGTCTTGAAGCGGAACGCCCACCCACTGTAGAGCGTATAGAGGTGAGGACTGCGCCGGTGCTCCTCAATGATCAACCGCCCGGCCCCGACCTCGCGCGAACCGGTACGAAACACAGCGATCGCGTCGCGCTCCGCGTCGCTCAAAGGCAAGAAAGCGTCGCGCTCATGCAGGTCGCACGTGGCGCAAGCGCCGTCACAACCGGCGGAAGTCGGAGGATAAGGGGCGGCTGGCATACCCCGCGAACTCTACCGACATGCTGGATGTCATTTGACATTTCTATGTAGGCCGCACACGCCTACAGTCGCCGGCGACATGCCCGACCGCATCCCGACGCCGACCCGCCCTTTGCCGCTGTACGAATTCCTGTACTGGAGTCAGCTGGCGGACAGCCAGACACCCACGGCCATCGGGCAGATCCTGGCGCGCGCCCGCCCCTTCAACGCCTCCAACGGCATCACCGGGCTGTTGGTGTTCGACGGCCAGCGCTTCTGCCAGCACCTCGAGGGCCCGGTCGCGGCGGTGGAGGCGCTCATGGGCCGCATCGCGGCCGACGAGCGGCACAGCGAAGTCCACATCGCCTACGAAGGGGCCTTGACCCAACGGCGCTACCACCGCTTCGACATGGGCTACGCGCGGGCCGACGACCCGCTGGAGATGGAGCAACTCGCGCTGCTGCGCGGCGACGCCGCCCTCCAGCAGTTCCTGGCCCTGCGGTCGAGCTTCGACATCCAGTCCTGAGGCGTCGCGCCGCGGCTGACGAGGGCGCGCCGCGCGGCGGCTCAGGCTTCGACGTCCCAGCTGTAGGTCGCGCCGTAGCCGTCCCACGGCTCCATCACGATGCGCTGGCCGGCCTGCACCGTCAGCGATTCGCCGGGGCCCAGGACCAGGTCCTCGCTGCCCCACGTGGCGGTGGCGTCGCGGGTGATCCACAAGCGGCCTTGCCGGATGCGCAGCACGCTGGTGCGCGCCGCCTTCAGCGTCGTGGCCTGGCCCGCAGCCAATTGCCAGGCGCCGCGGCGGACCGCCGGCGGCACGGCCGCCGACCGGGCGGGCAGCGCGAGGGAGGAAACCGAAGAGGTGGTGCAGACAGCGGACATGGCGGACTCCTGAAGCGTTCGATCCGAATACGCAACGGCGCGATTCGGGAATGAATGATCTGCGCGGCGTGACTTGGGGTCCAATGAAAACGCGGGCCTCGGCTGATTCCGGTTTCGCATCAATGCCGTTACGCTCGGCGGCATGCAGCATTCCCAGACCCACCTGCGCACCCGACCCATCGGCGCGGGTTACCTGCGCGCCTTCGAAGCCGTGGCGCGGCACTTGAACTTCCGCGCCGCGGCCGAGGAGATGGCGCTCACCCAGTCGGCCGTGAGCCGCCAGATCCAGTCGCTGGAGGACGAGGTGGGCGTGCCGCTGTTCCTGCGCCACACGCGCGCGGTGGAGCTCACCAGCGCCGGCGCGCAACTGCTGCTGTCGGTGCAGCAGGCGCTGCCGCGCATCGACGGTGCCGTGCGCCAGATCCGCCAGAGCGCGGGCCGCAAGACAGTGGCGCTCACGACCTTCGCGTCTTTCGCATCGATGTGGCTCATCCCGCGGCTGGAGGCCTTCCAGCGCGACAACCCCGACATCGACATCCGCATCGATGCCAGCGACGCGGCCGTCGACCTGGACGTGGCCGACGTCGACCTCGCGCTGCGCTACGGCCCGCCGGAGAGCATGCCGCCGGGCTCGGTGCGGCTCTTCGGCGAGCACCTCACGCCGGTGGCCAGCCCCTGGCTGCTCAAGAGCAACCCGCCGATCCGGCAGCCCGGCGACATCGCCCGCTTCACGCTCATCGAGGCCGGCGACGCGCACCGCACGCACCTCGAGTGGCTCACCTGGCGGCGCTGGTTCGAGGTGAACGGCCTCACGAAGTCGCAGCCGCGGCGCTGGCTGTACTTCAACTACGCCTACCAGATGGTGCAGGCGGCGCTGACGGGCCAGGGCGTGGTGCTCGCCCGCAGCGCCCTCGTGGCCGAGAGCCTGGCCAGCGGTGACCTGGTCGAGGTGCTGCCGCGGCAGCGCATGGAGTCACCCATGGCGTACTGGCTGCTCATGTCGCCGCGCAGTGCGGGCCGGCCGGAGATCCAGGCCTTCGGGGCGTGGCTGCAGGCGCAGGCGGGGACGACGCGGGAGGCGATTGGGGATGGGCCGGATCCGGATACTGTGGATGATCTGAGTTGATTTGCAGTTTTGGGCTTGCTCAGCGTTGAGATGCAGGAGCCGGGATGTCGCCCCGGCGGGCGACCTACTTTTCTTTGTCTCGCCAAAGAAAAGTAGGCAAAAGAAAGGCGACCCCACTGTCTGCGTCCCTCCGCTTCGCTGCGGGCAACCTGCGGTGCTCGCGGCTGGCGGGGTCCGCGCAAACTCGCTTCGCTCAAACATGCGCGGCCCTTTTCCCGCCAGCCGCTGCGCTCCTCGGCGCACACAGAGGGGACCCGGGGCCCGGGTCAACAAGGCTGCTGCGCAGCCTTGTCCTTCGGCTTGGCGTTGCTCCCTCTCCCTCTGGGAGAGGGTTGGGGTGAGGGCATGCGGCCTGGGTACGTCACGCCTCATCCACCGCCCGGCGCCCTCACCCCCGCCCTCTCCCAGAGGGAGAGGGAGTGATCCAGCCGCGCAGCGGCTCATGCTCCACGGAGCCGAGCGAAGCGATGGCCCGTGTGCTCTTGCCCTTCTGGATGCGCCTGTGACGCGGCGATGGCGGGGTGGCAGCTGTGCCGCGTGCGGCAACAGCTGCTTCGTCATCTGACTCGCTGCAGCTGTTTGAGCGAAGTGAACGCAGTGAACGCAGCGAGTTCTGCAGCGCACCCCGCCAGCGCCGCGTCGCAGGTCGCCCCGTAGCGAAGCGAAGGGGTCGCAGCCAGCAGGGTCGCCTTTTCTTTGCCTACTTTCTTTTGGCGAAGCAAAAGAAAGTAGGTCGCCCGCCGGGGCGACATCCCGGCCCCTGC
>JASCNX010000005.1 GCA_029968055.1 Xenophilus aerolatus
GCTACGCGCTACGCGCTGCGCTCAGACAGCTGCAGCGAGTCAGATGACGAAGCAGCTGTTGCCGCACGCGGCACAGCTGCCACCCCGCCAGCGCCACGTCGCAGGCGCATCCAGAAGGGCAAGAGCACACGGGCCATCGCTGCGCTCGGCCCCCTGGAGCATGAGCCGCTGCGCGGCTCGATCACTCCCTCTCCCTCTGGGAGAGGGCAGGGTGAGGGCGCCGGGCGGTGGATGAGGCGCGCCGTGCCCAAGCCGCATGCCCTCACCCCAACCCTCTCCCAGAGGGAGAGGGGGAAAGACACCACGAGGACAAGGCTGCGCAGCAGCCTTGTTGACCCTGACCCCCGGGCCCCCTCTGTATGCGCCGAGGAGCGCAGCGGCTGGCGGACAAAGGGCCGCGCATGTTTGAGCGAAGCGAGTTTGCGCGGACCCCGCCAGCCGCGAGCACCGCAGGTTGCCCCGTAGCGAAGCGAAGGGGACGCAGACAGTGGGGTCGCCTTCTCTTTGGTTACTTTCTCTTGGCGAGACAAGAGAAAGTGACTGCGCCGCCGGGCGCACATCCCGGCCCCTGCATCTCAACCCTGAGCAAACCCAGAAAAAGCCCGAATCTTCAAACGCCCGCCGCGGGCGAAGAAGAAGGCGAAGGCGCCGCCATCACCATCGTCGGCACCGCCAACGCCAGTCCGGCCTTCCTGAACTCCTCCAGCATCGTGAACAGCAGATCGCTCTTCACCCCACCCGCCAGCCGCGGACTCGGCACATACGCGATGGCCTGGAAGATCAGTTGCCCGTTCTCGATCCCCTCCAACGTGAGCGACGGCGCCGGCGTTGCCAGCACGCCGGGGTGCGCCGAGCACGCCGCCAACATGAGTTCGCGCACTTTCTGCGCATCGGTGTTCAGCGGCATCGGCAGGCGGATCAGCACGCGGCCCTCGGCGTTGGCCAGGGTCATGTTGCGCACGGTCTTGGTGATGAACTCCGAGTTCGGCACGATCACCGTGGAGCGGTCGCCCAGCGCGATCTCGGTCGCCCGCACGTTGATGCGCCGCACGTCGCCCTCGGTCGTGCCCAGCACCACCCAGTCGCCCACCTTCACCGGCCGCTCGGCCAGCAGGATCAGGCCCGAGATGAAGTTCTGCACGATGGCCTGCAGCCCGAAGCCGATGCCCACCGACAGCGCGCTCGCGATCCACGCGATGCGGTTGATGCCGATGCCCAGTGCCGACAGCGCGATCGCCACCACCAGGATGCCGCCCGCGTAGCCCAGCAGCGTGGTGAGCGAGCTCTGCATGCCCGCTTCCAGCGTGGTGGTGGGCAGATAGCGCTCCTGCAGCCAGTGGCGCGCCACGCGCAGCGCGATGAAGCCGGCCACCAGCACCCCGATGGCGCTGAAGATGGCCGAGGGCACGAGCTGGAACTCGCCGATCTTCACGCCGGCGCCGAACTTGCCGCTGCGCTGGAACACCTCGCCGGGATCGGTGCCCAGCGGCGCGACCAGCGCGATCACCATGTAGAAGAACAGCGCCACCCGCGCGAGCGCCGACAGCACCACGGCCGCCTGGTCGAGCGTGGCCGGCGCGAAGCCGAAGCTCTTCTGCAGCCGCCCGCCGAAACCGCTCTTGGCCGACACGGTGGCCATGAACAGGTCGTCGGCGAACTTGAACAGCACGTAGAAGGCGCAGGCGACGATGCCGGTCCACATCAGCTGGCCGGCGAGCAGGCTGGCCAGGGCCACGTAGCCCATGCCCACCAGCACCCAGATCGCGATCAGCACCAGCGTGATGGCGCCCAGCAGCATCGCCACCCACAGCGGGCGCTCGTGCGGCGCGGGCGGTGCATCGGCGCCCTCGAGCGCGGCGGGGCCACTGTCGCCGGTCTCGGCCGCGCCCGGCGCCTTGGGCCCGCGCAGGCGCAGCAGCATGGCGGCAATGAGGCCGGTCAACGCCAGTGCGGTGATCACGTGCGTGGCCACCACCGCCGCCAGGCTGGCGTCGATGAGCGCGTTGATCTGCGCGGGCACCCACACCAGCACCATCGTCAGCGCCGCGAGCAGGGGGAAGGCCCGCAGGCGCTTGGCCATCGGGTCGGGAATGGGCGGCAGCCGCCAGGACGGCCGCGCATTGGCCAGCAGGGCACGGCCCAGGCTCACCACGAACGTCATGAACAGCAGCGAACTGCTGAGCACCTTGGCCAGTTCGCGCGTCTGCGCGCCCAGCAGCCCGTGCGCGTCGAAGGTCGACACCGAGGTGCGCAGGGCCAGCGCGACGATCAGCATGTTGGCGCCGACGATGGCGATCACCAGCAGCGAACGGCGCAGCCGGCCGCCCGGCAGCAGGCGCTGCGCCAGCAGCACCAGGCCGCGCTCGGCCAGCAGGTTGCCCGCGGTGATGAGCAGAAGCGCCAGCGCCAGCGTGAGCAGCACGGGGCCGCGGTGCGCGCCCTGGCGGGCCCGCGCAGCGCCGGCTTCGACCTCGGCGCCGAGGGCCTGCAGCCGGTCGATGTCCTCTGGCCAGGCGTCGGACAGGTCGTGCCAAAAGGTGCGGCCCAGCGGTGAGGCGGAGCGCTCGCTGATCTGTGCCTCGAACAGTTCGCGCCGCTTGTTCAGCAGGTCGTTGCCGCGCTGCTGCGCATCGACCACCACCAGCCGTGCCAGCCGCACGTCGGCATCGACGGCGTTGCGCTCCTTGGTCAGCAGGGCGCGCTGGCGCGTGATGTCGGGGTCTTCGGTGGTGCCCGGCGGCGGCGGGTTGCCCAGTTCGCCGAGACGGGCGTTGAGGTCGTTGAGCTGGCCGGTGCGCGCGGCGATGAACTTGTCGGCCTGCGCGCCGATGGCGGCGATCTGGCCCATCAGGCCGCGCATGTCGCCCGAGGTGTCGGCCGCGGTGGGCAGCTTGGCGAGCTGGTCGCGCAGGTCGGCGATGTCGGGCAGTGGCGCGGCGTCCTGGGCGCCTTGCGTGGCCTGCGTCTGGGGCTGCGATTGCGACGGCGACTGCGCCTGCGATTGCGCCCAGCCGAGCCCCGGCAGCACCGCGAACACCCAGGCGAGCAGCAGCGCCCGCAGTGGCAGGGCGATCAAGACGGGAGGCAGGGCACGCATGCTCCGGATCATAGGCAGCGGCCTCTCAGGTGCCAAAGATGGCTGCAGCGCCCACCGGGCGGCCGACCCTGCCGCGTGCAATCAGGTCCCGGGCGCGAACAGGTCGACCCGGTCGGTGATGATGCCGTCGGTACCCAGGTCGATGAGCCGCCGGGCCGCCCACTCGTCGTTGACGGTGTAGCTCAGCGTGCGCAGGCCGGCGGCCTTCGCGGCGGCCACGGTGGCCGCGTCCCACAGCGCATGGTTGCAGACGATGGCCTGGCAGCCCAGCGCCTGCGCGGTGTGGAGCCAGCCGTCGTTCAGCGTGTCGAGCAGCAGGCCGCGCGGCAAGCCGGGAGCCGCGTCGCGGGCAGCGGCCAGCGCGTCGGGCCTGAAGGAGGTGAGCAGCGGCGGCACGGCCGCGCCCGACCACAGCGCCGTGGCCTCGCGCGCCACGGCCGCGCCGGTGGCATCGTCGGTGCCCGGCGTCGGCTTGATCTCGATGTTCAGGAAGTGGCCGTTGGCCAGGCAGAAGCGCGCCAGCGCCGCCAGCGTGGGCAGCGGCTCGCCGGCATGGCGGCGCGAATGCCAGCCGCCCGCGTCGCGCTGCGACAGCGCGTGCCAGGGCTGCTCGCCGCCGACACCGTGGCCGTCGGTGGTGCGGTCCAGCGTGGCGTCGTGCATGAGGAACACCACGCCGTCGCTGCTGAGCTTGGCGTCGCACTCGAACATGCGGTAGCCGTGTTCCGCGCCCAGGCGGAAGGCGGCCAGCGTGTTCTCGGGCGCCAGCCTGCCGGCACCGCGGTGGGCGATCCAGCGCGGGTAGGGCCACGCGGGCAGGGCGCCGGCCGTCATCAGTTGGCGGCTCTTTTGCCCGAGCCGGCGTCGAACCAGTGCAGCTTGTCGGGCCGCGCGGCCATGCGCACGGTGTCGCCGACCTTGGGCGCGCGCTGCGATTCGTCGGCGCGCATGATGATCTGCTCGTCCCCGATGCGGCCGTAGATCAGGCGCTCGGCGCCCAGCAGTTCGACCTGCTCGATGTTCACCGTCCAGCCGCTGTCGTCCAGCACGATGTGCTCGGGCCGGATGCCCAGGATCTGCCCCGTGCGCACGCCCGGCGCCTGCTTGAGCAGGTTCATCGGCGGCGAGCCGATGAAGCTGGCCACGAAGGTGGTGGCCGGCGTGTTGTAGACCTCCTCGGGCGTGCCGAACTGGTCCATCACGCCGGCGTTCATCACGATGATGCGCTGCGCCAGCGTCATCGCCTCGACCTGGTCGTGGGTGACGAACAGGCTGGTGATGCCCAGCTCGCGGTGCAGCTTCTGGATCTCCAGCCGGGTCTGCGCGCGCAGCTTGGCGTCGAGGTTGGACAGCGGCTCGTCGAACAGGAACACCTGCGGCTGGCGCACGATGGCGCGGCCCATGGCCACGCGCTGGCGCTGGCCGCCCGACAGCTCGCGCGGCTTGCGCTCGAGCAAATGGCCCAGTTCGAGGATCTTCGCGGCCTTGTCGACGCGCGCCTTGATCTCGTCCTTGGGCACGCCTTGGATGCGCAGGCCGTAGGCCATGTTGTCGAAGTTCGACATGTGCGGGTACAGCGCGTAGTTCTGGAACACCATCGCGATGTCGCGCTGGGCGGGTTCGACGTCGTTGACCACGCGGCTGCCGATGGCGATCTCGCCGGCGGAGACTTCTTCCAGGCCGGCCACCATGCGCAGCAGCGTCGACTTACCGCAGCCCGAGGGGCCGACGATGACGACGAACTCGCCGTCCTTGATGTCGGCGCTCACGCCGTGGATGACCTGGTTGGCCTTGGCGCCCTTGCCGTAGCGCTTGATGACGTTGCGAAGGGAAATACCAGACATGTTCTGCGTTCTCGCGTTCTTACTTTTCGGTGTCTACCAGGCCCTTGACGAACCAGCGCTGCATGAGGACCACGACGATGGCGGGCGGGATCAGCGCCAGCATGGCGGTGGCCATGACCAGGTTCCAGTCCACCGCGGCGTCGCCGCTGGCGATCATCCGCTTGATGCCGATCACCACCGGGTACATGTCCTCGGTGGTGGTGGCCAGCAGCGGCCACAGGTACTGGTTCCAGCCGTAGATGAACTGGATCACGAACAGCGCCGCGATCGAGGTCTGCGACAGCGGCACCAGCACGTCCTTGAAGAAGCGCATGGGCCCGGCGCCGTCGATGCGCGCCGCCTCCACCAGCTCGTCGGGCACCGACAGGAAGAACTGCCGGAACAGGAAGGTCGCCGTGGCCGAGGCGATCAGCGGCACCGTCAGGCCCGCATAGGTGTTGAGCATGTTGAGGTCTGCCAGCACCTTGTAGGTGGGCAGGATGCGCACCTCCACCGGCAGCATCAGCGTCACGAAGATCATCCAGAAGACGATCTTCTTGAACGGAAAGCGGAAGTACACGATGGCGAAGGCCGACAGCAGCGAGATGGCGATCTTGCCCACCGCGATGACCATGGCCGTCACGAAGCTGATCCACATCATGCGGCCCACCACCACGCGGGCGCCCTGGGTGTCGGCGCCGGTGAGGGCGGCGGTGTAGTTCTCGATCAGGTGCGAGCCGGGCGTGATCGGCATCGGCACCTTCAGGATCTCGTCGCGCGTGTGCGTGGAGGCCACGAACGCGAGATAGATCGGAAAGACGACGATCAGGATGCCCAGGATGAGCACCACGTGCGACAGCAGCGTGAGGCCGGGGCGGCGTTCAACCATGGGCGGAGCTCCGGACGAAAGGGGCGGTGGGGGTCATCAGTACTGGACCTTCTTTTCGACGTAGCGGAACTGGATCACGGTGAGGGCGACGACGATCACCATCAGCACCACCGACTGCGCGGCCGAGCCGCCCAGGTCGAGTGCCTTGAAGCCGTCGTGCCACACCTTGTAGACCAGGATCGAGGTGTCGCGGCCCGGTCCGCCTTCGGTCGTCGCGTGCACGATCGCGAAGGTGTCGAAGAAGGCGTAGACCACGTTGATCACCAGCAGGAAGAAGGTGGTGGGCGACAGCAGGGGCAACTGGATGCTCCAGAAGCGCCGCCACGGCCCGGCACCGTCGATGGAAGCCGCCTCGATCAGCGCCTTGGGGATCGACTGCAGCCCCGCCAGGAAGAACAGGAAGTTGTACGAGATCTGCTTCCACACCGCCGCCACCACGATCAGCGAAAGCGCCTGGTTCGAGTTGAGCAGGTGGTTCCAGTCGACGCCGATCTTGCGCAGGCCGTAGGCCACCACGCCGATGCTGGGCGAGAACATGAATACCCACAGCACGCCCGCGATCGCCGGTGCCACCGCGTAGGGAATGATCAGGAAAGTCTTGTAGAACAGGCTGCCGCGCAGGATGCGGTCGGCAAAGATCGCCAGCACCAGCGACAGCGCGATGCCGCTGCCGGCCACCAGCACCGAGAACAGCGCCGTCACCTTGAAGGACTCGATGTAGGCCGGGTCCTCGAACAGCGTCTTGAAGTTCTCCAGGCCGACGAAGGCGACCGAGGTGCCGAAGGCATCTTCCGACTGCATGGACTGCAGGATGGCCTGGCTGGCCGGCCAGAAGAAGAAGACCAGGATCACCACCATCTGCGGTGCGATGAGCAGCCAGGGCAGCCAGCCGGATCGGAAGAGGACGCGTTTTTCCATGAAGCCTCTGAAAACAAAAACCCGCCGGCTGGTGGGCGCGGCGGGGTGCGAGTCTACTGTGCCGTCAGCTCACCGGCAGGCACCCTCCCCGCTCGGCGGGGAGGGTAGGGTGGGGTGCCGCATTGCTGCGCAGCAAACAAGAGCGTCAGCTCTTGTTTGCTTTCTGGAAGCGCTCCAGTTGCTCGTCGCCACGCTTCACGGCCGTGTCCAGCGCTTCCTTCGCGCTCTTCTTGCCGCTCCAGATCTGTTCGGTTTCCTCGTCCACGATGGTGCGGATCTGCACGAAGTTGCCCAGGCGGATGCCGCGCGACTTGTCGGTGGTCTTGCGGATCATCTGCGTCACGGCCACGTCGGTGCCCGGGTTCTTCTGGTAGAAGCCCGAGGCCTCGGTCAGCTTGTAGGCCGCGGTGGTGATGGGCAGGTAGCCCGTGCGCTTGTGGCTTTCGGACTGCACCTTGGTGTCGGACAGGAAGGTGAAGAAGCTGGCCACGCCCTTGTACTTCTCGGCCGACTTGCCGGACATCACCCATAGGCTGGCACCGCCGATGACGGTGTTCTGCGGCGCGCCCTTTACGTCGGGGTAATAGGGCAGGGCGGAGATGCCGTACTTGAACTTCGCATCCTTGGCCACGCGGGCGTACAGGCCCGAGGAGCCGGTCATCATGGCGCACTCGCCCGAGGGGAAGGCCGCGTCGGGCGTGTTGTTGCGGCCCTTGTAGACGAAGGTGCCTTCCTTGGCCATCTTGGCCAGGTTCTCGAAGTGCTTGACCTGCAAGGGCGAGTTGAAGGCCAGGCGCGCCTTGGTGCCGCCGAAGCCGTTGTTCTCGGTCGCGTACAGGGTGTTGTGCCAGGCCGAGAAGCTCTCGAGCTGGGTCCAGCTCATCCAGCTGGTGGTGAAGGGGCACTTGTGGCCGCTGGCCTTGAGCTTGTCGGCCGCCGCGAACACTTCGGGCCAGGTGGTGGGCGCCTTTTCAGGGTCCAGGCCGGCGGCCTTGAAGGCGTCCTTGTTGTAGTAGAAGATGGTCGTCGAGCTGTTGAACGGGAAGCTCAGCATCTGGCCGTTGGGCGCGGTGTAGTAGCCGGCCACGGCGGAGATGTACAGCGTGGGATCGAACTTCGCGCCGCCCGAGGTCATGACTTCGCCGACCGGCTTGATCGCGCCCTTGGACGCCATCATGGTCGCGGTGCCCACTTCGAACACCTGCAGGATGTCCGGCGCGTTGCCGGCGCGGAAGGCGGCGATGGCGGCGGTCATCGACTCGTCGTACTGGCCCTTGTAAGTGGGCACCACCTTGTAGTCCTTCTGGCTGTCGTTGTACTGCTTGGCCAGGTCGTTGACCCATTCGCCGAGCGGACCGCTCATGGAGTGCCACCACTGGATCTCGGTCTGGGCGTGCGCCGGTAGGGCGAACGCAACGGCCAGCGCGGCGGCCGAGGTGAGCGTGTTGAATCGCATGCAAAGACTCCTGCTGAAAATGAGAAAGCCGCGCATGCTATTCGCTTTATGTGACAGCGCGGCGGCGGGTGTTTGTCGCACGGGCCGGCCCTGGCTGCGAAGGGGGGAAACCCTTTTTCGGTGCACGGCTGTCGCTGGAGCGTCATCCCGTCGGGCCGTCACGAACCGATAGACCGCACCGGGAGTGTGCTGCGGCGCACCATGCTAGGCTGGCTGCCTCCTTCCATCTCCTCAATGGTTCCGTAGCGGGCCGCCGGCGTCATGACCAAGACCTCCCTGGACAAGAACAAGATCAAGTTCCTGCTGCTGGAGGGCATCCACCCTTCGGGCGTGGAGCTGATCCGGTCCGCGGGCTACACGCAGGTCGAGACGCTGACCGGTGCGCTCGAAGGCGAAGAGCTCAAGGCCAAGGTGGCCGACGTGCATTTCCTGGGCATTCGCTCGCGCACGCAGCTCACGGCCGATGCGTTCGCGGCTGCGCCCAAGCTGGTGGCCGTGGGCGCCTTCTGCATCGGCACCAACCAGATCGACCTGGGCGCGGCGCGCGAGCACGGCGTGGCGGTGTTCAACGCGCCGTACTCCAACACCCGCTCGGTGGCCGAACTGGTGCTGGCCGAGGCGATCCTGCTGCTGCGCGGCGTGCCCGAGAAGAGCGCCGTGGCGCACCGCGGCGGTTGGCTCAAATCCGCCGACAACGCCTTTGAAATCCGCGGCAAGACGCTGGGCATCGTGGGCTATGGGTCCATCGGCGCGCAGCTGTCGGTGCTGGCCGAGGCGCTGGGCATGCACGTGGCCTTCTACGACGTGGTGACCAAGCTGCCGCTGGGCAATGCGCGGCAGGTGCGCAGCCTGCACGAGCTGCTGGGCCAGAGCGACATCGTGACGCTGCATGTGCCGGAGCTGCCATCCACGCAATGGATGATCGGCGCGGCCGAGATCGCGGCGATGAAGCCGGGCGCGATCCTGATCAACGCCTCGCGCGGGACGGTGGTCGAGATCGAGGCGCTGGCCGAGGCGCTGAAGGCGAAGAAACTGCTGGGCGCGGCGATCGACGTGTTCCCGGTCGAGCCCAAGAGCAACAAGGACGAGTTCCAGTCGCCGCTGCGGGGGCTGGACAACGTGATCCTCACGCCGCACATCGGCGGCTCGACGATGGAGGCGCAGGCCAACATCGGCGTCGAGGTGGCCGAGAAGCTGGTGAAGTACAGCGACAACGGCACCACCACCAGCAGCGTGAACTTCCCCGAGGTGGCGCTGCCCGCGCACCCGGGCAAGCACCGGCTGCTGCACGTGCACCACAACGTGCCGGGCGTGCTGTCGGCGATCAACCAGGTGTTCGCTGACCACCACATCAACATCTCGGCGCAGTACCTGCAGACCAACGAGAAGGTCGGTTACGTGGTGACCGACATCGACGCCGCGTCGTCGGATGTGGCGCTCGAGGCACTCGCCAAGGTGCCGGGGACGATTCGCAGCCGGGTGCTGTTCTGAAGGCGCGTTCAGGCTCGTCGCGGTTGTGACGAGTCTGGTGTGGCACCGGGTCGTTCGGCCGGTCGGCCGCCTGCGCGGCTGGCGTGCATTGGCGGGCCGTGGCAACTCGGGGTTTGTTCGGCTGGCCGGTGGGGTCTTCGGCTGGGTGGCACGAGCGCTGCGGGTCTGAACCCGGCCGGCGGCGCCGGTATGCGTTCTCCGGCGCAGGCTCGCGCTGACTGTCGTGCGGTGCGGTCGATGTGCTCGCTTGGTATCGACGTGCTTTGGGCACTGCACGGCGCCGCGAATGGCGCCTGCGCCCGCACACCGGCACCACCGGCCTGGACCGGGCGCGCGATCAGCCGGCACGGGGCGGGCGCGCGATGGCTGATCCTCCCCCCACCCGTTCGGGCTGAGCTTGTCGAAGCCCTGCGCAGCGCTTCGACAGGCTCAGCGCGAACGGGGATGGGGCATCCAAAACGCAGGGAAGTGCGGCCGCCGCCAGCGCCCCAGCCCATCGTGCCGCCCAATCCACACCCACCCGCGCCACAGCGCGCCGGGACCGCAAACCGCCCACCGCACCCCTCGCGAAGCCACCCCTTGCCTGCAGCGCAGGGCAAGCAGCTATTTTTTCGATAGCATCACGCCCTTGCAAGCGGCCCGCCGGCACCTCGGCAGCCCGCGCGAACCCGGCCCGATGCCCCGTGCCGCCACCCGCGCGGGTACCGGACCTAAAATCCCCGGCCCGGTTCATGGGCGCGCGGCGCCTTGCCGTGGCCCTGCTGCCTTCCCCCGATGAATGCCCCCACCGCGTTGAACGCGCTGCTGTCACAGGCCGCCGAGCCGGCCCGCCTGCGCGAGATCCCCTACAACTACACCAGCTTCTCCGACCGCGAGATCGTCATCCGCCTGCTCGGCGGCCGCGGCTGGCAACTGCTGCAAAGCCTGCGCGAGGAGCGCCGCACCGGCCGCTCGGCCCGCATGCTCTACGAGGTGCTGGGCGACATCTGGGTGGTGCAGCGCAATCCTTACCTGATCGACGACCTGCTGGACAACCCGCGCCGCCGCGGCCAGCTGGTCGATGCCCTGAAGCACCGCCTGGCCGAAGTGCAGAAGCGCCGCACGCCGCAGGATGACGCCCAGCGCGACGCGCTGGTCGGCGAGCTCTGCACGCTGGCGCAGCAGGCCATCGCGCAGTTCGACCGCTCCTTCGACGAGATCGCCGGCCTGCGCCGCCAGGCGCGCAAGGTGCTGGGCCGCCTCACGGCCAAGGACAACATCAAGTTCGACGGCCTCTCGCGCGTGGCCCACGTGACCGACGCCACCGATTGGCGCGTCGAGTACCCCTTCGTCGTGCTGTGCCCCGACACCGAAGCCGAGATGGCGCGCCTGGTGGCCGGGTGCTTCGAGCTGGGGCTGACCATCATCCCGCGTGGCGGCGGCACCGGCTACACCGGCGGCGCCATTCCGCTGACCTGGAAGAGCGCGGTCATCAACACCGAGAAGCTCGAGGCGATGACCGAGGTCGAGCTGCGCGCGCTGCCCGGCGTCGAGGCCGAGGTGCCCACCATCTGGACCGAGGCCGGCGTCGTCACCCAGCGCGTGGCCGATGCGGCCGAACGCGCGGGCTATGTCTTCGCGGTCGATCCCACCTCGGCCGAGGCCTCCTGCGTGGGCGGCAACGTCGCGATGAACGCGGGCGGCAAGAAGGCCGTGCTGTGGGGCACGGCGCTGGACAACCTCGCCTCGTGGCGCATGGTCACGCCGCAGGCCGAGTGGCTCGAAGTCACCCGCGTCGGCCACAACCTGGGCAAGATCCACGACGCCGAGAGCGCGGTGTTCGAGCTGCAGTATTTCGCCGCCGACGGCCGCACGCCGCTGCGCACCGAGCGCCTGGAGATCGCCGGCAAGACCTTCCGCAAGGAAGGCCTGGGCAAGGACGTGACCGACAAGTTCCTTTCGGGCCTGCCGGGCATCCAGAAGGAGGGCTGCGACGGCCTCATCACCAGCTGCCGCTGGGTGGTGCACCGCATGCCGGCGCACACGCGCACCGTGTGCCTGGAGTTCTTCGGCAACGCCAAGGACGCGGTGCCCTCGATCGTCGAGATCAAGGACTTCATGTTCGCGGAGCAGAAGCGTTCGGGCGTGCTGCTCGCGGGCCTCGAACACCTGGACGACCGCTATCTCAAGGCCGTGGGCTACGCCACCAAGAGCAAGAAGCACGGCGGCGGCCTGCCGAAGATGGTGCTCTTCGGCGACATCGCGGGCGACGACGCCGACGCCGTGGCGCGCGTGACCAGCGAGGTGGTGCGCATCGCCAACTCGCGCTCCGGCGAGGGCTTCATCGCCATCAGCCCCGAAGCGCGCAAGAAGTTCTGGCTCGACCGCAAGCGCACGGCCGCCATCAGCCGCCACACCAACGCCTTCAAGATCAACGAGGACGTGGTGATCCCGCTGCCGCGCATGGCCGAGTACACCGACGGCATCGAGCGCATCAACATCGAGCTGTCGCTGCGCAACAAGATCGCGCTGGCCAGCGAGCTCGAAGCCTTCCTGGCACGCGGCAACCTGCCGCTGGGCAAGACCGACGACGCGCATGAGATCCCCACGGCCGAACTGCTCGAAGGCCGGGTGCAGCAGGCCATCGCGCTGGTGCGCGAGGTGCGTGCGCGCTGGATGAGCTGGCTGGGCGACGTCGAGGCGCTGTTCCCGCAGCTGCAGGACCATTCGCTGCGCGCGAGCTGGAAGACGGAGATCAAGGCGCCGCTGGCGCAGATCTTCTCGGGCGCCGAGTTCGCGCCCATCCTGGCCGAATGCAATGCCATCCACCAGCGGGTGCTCAAGGGCCGGGTCTGGGTCGCGCTGCACATGCACGCCGGCGACGGCAACGTGCACACCAACATCCCCGTCAACAGCGACAACTACGAGATGCTGCAGACCGCGCACGGGGCGGTGGAGCGCATCATGAAGCTGGCGCGCAGCCTCGACGGCGTGATCTCGGGCGAGCACGGCATCGGCATCACCAAGCTGGAGTTCCTGACCGACGAGGAGCTGGCGCCCTTCGCGCAGTACAAACAGCGCATCGACCCGGAAGGGCGCTTCAACAAGGGCAAGTTGCTGCGTACGCCCAATACCGTTCACGCTGAGCCTGTCGAAGCGCCGCACCCGGCTTCGATCCTTCGACAAGCTCAGGACAGGCCAAGCTCAGACCGAAAGGGTGGGGGCGAACTCCACGCCGACCTCACCAGCGCCTACACGCCCAGCTTCGGCCTCATGGGGCACGAGTCGCTCATCATGCAGCAGAGCGACATCGGCGCCATCGCCGATTCGGTCAAGGACTGCCTGCGCTGCGGCAAGTGCAAGCCGGTGTGCGCCACGCACGTGCCGCGTGCCAACCTGCTCTACAGCCCGCGCAACAAGATCCTCGCCACCTCGCTGCTGGTGGAAGCCTTCCTGTACGAGGAGCAGACGCGCCGCGGCGTGTCGATCAAGCACTGGGAGGAGTTCGAGGACGTCGCCGACCACTGCACGGTGTGCCACAAGTGCCTGACGCCGTGCCCGGTCAAGATCGACTTCGGCGACGTGTCGATGAACATGCGCAACCTGCTGCGCAAGATGGGGCAGAAGAGCTTCCGCCCCGGCAACGCGGCGGCGATGTTCTTCCTCAACGCCACCAACCCGACGACGATCAAGGCCGTGCGCACCGGCATGGTCGAGGTGGGTTTCAAGGCCCAGCGCCTGGCCAACGACTTCTTCCGACTGCCGGCCCGCAAGCAGACCGCGCACCCGCCCGCCACCCTGGGGCCGGCGCCGATCAAGGAACAGGTCATCCACTTCGTCAACAAGAAGATGCCCGGCGGCCTGCCCAAGAAGACGGCGCGTGCGCTGCTGGACATCGAGGATGCGGACTACGTGCCGATCATCCGCGACCCGAAGGCCACCACCTCCGAGACAGAGGCGGTCTTCTACTTCCCGGGCTGCGGTTCGGAGCGGCTGTTCTCGCAGGTCGGCCTGGCGACGCAGGCGATGCTGTGGCACGCCGGCGTGCAGACCGTGCTGCCGCCCGGCTACCTGTGCTGCGGCTACCCGCAGCGCGGTTCGGGCCAGTTCGACAAGGCCGAGAAGATGATCACCGACAACCGGGTGCTCTTCCACCGCGTGGCCAACACGCTGAACTACCTGGACATCAAGACCGTGGTGGTGAGCTGCGGCACCTGCTACGACCAGCTGCAGGGCTACCAGTTCGACAAGATCTTCCCCGGCTGCCGCATCATCGACATCCACGAGTACCTGCTGGAAAAGGGGGTCAAGCTGGAGGCCAACGCCTCGGCCTACCTCTACCACGACCCCTGCCACACGCCCATGAAGCTGCAGGACCCGATGAAGACCGTGAAGTCGCTGGTCGGGGAGCAGGTGCTCAAGAGCGACCGATGCTGCGGCGAATCGGGCACGCTGGGCGTGTCGCGGCCCGACATCTCGACGCAGATCCGCTTCCGCAAGGAAGAGGAGCTGAAGAAGGGCGAGGCCGCCCTGCGCGCGCAGGCGGGCTTGGGCGACAAGGACAACGTGAAGATCCTCACCAGCTGCCCGAGCTGCCTGCAGGGCCTTTCGCGCTACGGCAACGACCTGAACAACGGCCTGCTCGAAGCCGACTACATCGTGGTCGAGATGGCGCGCCAGATCCTCGGTGAGGACTGGATGCCGAAGTACGTAGCAGCCGCCAACCAGGGCGGCATCGAGCGGGTGCTGGTGTGAGCCCAGCGGTGTTCACCCCGCCCGTCGAGCCCGTGGCCGGGTGTGCGCTTTGCGAGGCGGCCGGTGGCCGCGTGCTGTTCGAGAACGCTTCGCTGCGCGTCATCCACGCCCAGGAGGCCGGCTTTCCGGCCTTCTACCGCGTCGTCTGGCGGTCGCATGCGCGCGAGTTCACCGACCTCTCGCGCGACGAGCGGGTACGCTGTCTCGATGCCGTGGCCGCGGTCGAATCGGCGCTGCGGGCCCACCTGGCGCCGACCAAGGTCAACGTCGCGACGCTGGGCAACGCGGTGCCGCACCTGCACTGGCACGTCATCGCGCGCTTCGACTGGGACAGTCACTTTCCGTCGCCCGTCTGGGCCGGCGCGTCGCGCGAGGCCCCGGCCGACCGACTCTCCGCCATCCTGGCCCGGCTGCCGGCGCTGGAGCGCGAACTGGTCGCGCAACTCGGCGCGCTGCCCTCCACCTGATCCATCCTTCAAGGCACCGACTTCCACCATGGCAGGCCTCCAAGCCGGCGCACCGACGCCCACCGACCTCACCCTCCACGGCCAGTCGCGCGTGCTGGAGATCGCGTTCTCCGACGGCGCGAGCTTCCGCATCCCCTTCGAGCTGCTGCGCGTGTGCTCGCCCTCGGCCGAGGTGCAGGGCCACGGGCCCGGCCAGGAGACCCTGCAGACCGGCAAGCGCGAGGTCGACGTGGTCGACCTGCAGCAGGTCGGCCACTACGCGGTGCAGCCCACTTTCAGCGACGGCCATGCGAGCGGCATCTACTCGTGGGCGCTGCTGTACGAGCTGGGCAGCCGGCAGGACGAGCTCTGGGCCGACTACCTGCGCCGCCTCGCCGAGGCGGGCGTGGACCGCGACGCGCCCATGCCGGCGCGCGGCGGCCACGGCTGCAGCCATTGAACGCTGCCTGGGCGTGGTGGCCTTCTATGGACTTCGTCGCCGCCGCCGTGCACTTCCCGGGCGCTGCGGGCCGAGTCGGCCTGAAGCACCTGCTCCTGCAATGACCGCCGTGTCGGCAAGGTCGTCCACCTTGCAGTTCCAGCTTCCGACCTAACATTCCCATCGCCATGAGCACCACCCACTTCGGCTTCGAATCCGTCGACGAGAACGACAAGGCCCGCCGCGTGCGCGGCGTGTTCGATTCCGTCGCCTCGCGCTACGACGTGATGAACGACCTCATGTCGATGGGCCTGCACCGCGCGTGGAAGGCCTACACCGTCATGGTCGCCAACGTGCGCGAAGGCTCGAAGGTGCTCGACATCGCCGGCGGGACGGGCGACCTGGCCCTGGCCTTCGCGAAGAAGGTCGGCCCCAGCGGCGAGGTGGTGCACACCGACATCAACGAGGCCATGCTGCGCACCGGCCGCGACCGGCTGCTCGATGCCGGCGTGGTGCTGCCGACCATGGTGTGCGATGCCGAGAAGCTGCCCTTTCCCGACAACCATTTCGACGTCGTCACCGTGGCCTTCGGCCTGCGCAACATGACGCACAAGGACGCAGCGATCAAGGAGATGAACCGCGTGCTCAAGCCCCGCGGCAAGCTGCTGGTGCTGGAGTTCTCGCAGGTGGCGCAGCCGCTGCGCAAGGCCTACGACTGGTATTCGTTCAAGGTGCTGCCGCGCCTGGGCAAGATGGTCGCGGGCGACGCCGACAGCTACCGCTACCTGGCCGAGTCGATCCGGATGCACCCCGGCCAGGAAGCGCTCAAGACCCTCATGAAGGAGGGCGGTTTTGGACATGTGGACTATCACAACATGACTGGCGGAGTGGTCGCCCTGCATGTTGGAATCAAGTGCTAGACGACGACGTTCGAGGAGACGTGACGATGAAAAGAAATCTTTGGGCCGTGTTGCTCGTGTGTGCCTCGGTGGCATTCGTGAGCCTGGATGCCGATGCCAAGCGCATGGGCGGCGGCAAGTCCTTCGGCCGCCAGTCGAACAACGTGACGCAGCGCGAGGCCACCCCGCCGGCCGCTCCCGGCGCGCCGACGCAGAACGCGACCAACAACGCCGCCGCGGCCAAGCCCGCCACGGCCGCGCCCGGTGCGCAGGCGCCGCGCCGTCCCTGGGCCGGCATCCTCGGTGGCCTGGCGGCCGGCCTCGGCCTGGCCTGGCTCGCCAACTCGCTGGGCCTGGGCGCCGGCTTCGCCAACATTCTGCTGATCGGCCTGCTGGTGCTGGCCGCCGTCATGGTGTGGCGCATGCTGAGTAACCGCGGCCGCCAGTCGCAACCCGGCAACCTCGCCTTTCAGGGCGTGGGTGGCGCGGCGGATGCCCGCGCGCCGGCCCAGTACAGCCCGAACAACGTCGGCAACGACGCCTCGGCCCGTCCCTGGGAGCGCAACAGCGCCGCCTTCGACGGCAGCGCAGCCCCGGCCAGCGGCCACTCGGCGCTGGGCGGCACGGGCGTGTCGATCGGCTCCGCGCTGTCGGGCGCGCAGGGCTGGGGTGTGCCGCAGGGCTTCGACGTCGACGGTTTCCTGACTGCGGCCAAGCGCAACTTCGTGACGCTGCAGGACGCCTGGGACCGCGCCGACATCGGCACGCTGCGCTCGATGATGACCGACGGCATGGTCGACGAGATCCGCTCGCAGCTGGGCGAGCGCGAGCGCTCCTCGGGCGGACAGCCCAACAAGACCGAGGTGGTCATGCTCGACGCCAAGCTGCTCGGCATCGAGGAGCTGCCCGACGCCTACCTGGCGAGCGTGGAGTTCTCCGGCATGATCCGCGAGGACGCCTCGGCCGGCCCGGCGCCTTTCCGCGAGGTGTGGAACATGAGCAAGCCGACCCATGGCGGCGGCTGGCTGGTGGCGGGCGTCCAGGCGCTGCAATAAGCCCGGAGCGTCGCTCGACGTGCACCGCCGCGCCGGTGCCAAGCCGGATAATGGGGACATGGCCACACCATCGTCCCCATTCGCTTTTCTGGAAGAGTTCGCCGCCCGCATCGGCGAGCGCCTGCAGCCGCCGGCCTGGGCGATCCACGAGGTGCAGCACCGCGCGGTGCTGTTCATCAACCATGTGCTGCAGCAGGAGCCCGAGGCGCAGGACCGCCTGGCCCGGCAGCAGGGCCGCGTGGTGCTGGTGCAGTGGCGAAAAATCCAGGTGCGCGTGGTCGCCACCCCGGCCGGCCTGCTCGACCTGGCGCCCGAGACCGCCGTTCCCGACCTCACCCTGACCGTCACCGAAGCCTCGCCCCTGGCCCTCGCCGGCGCCACGCTGCGGGGCGACAAGCCCGCGGTGCAGATCGAGGGCGACGTGCAGCTTGCGGCCGAGATCAACTGGCTGGTCGACCATGTGCGCTGGGACGTCGAGGACGACCTGGCGCGTCTCATCGGCGATGCGCCGGCGCATGCCATCGGCACCGCGGCGCGCCGCGTGACCGGCGCGCTGCGCGAGTTCATCGACAAGGCCGCGAAGCCCCGGACCGACCGCCCGGCGAGCAGCCCCGAATGACGCGCTTCACGCGCGGCATCTTCATCGTCTGGGTCGCACTGCGCTACGGCCTGGACGAGCTCGTCCTCACCAGCTTCCAGAAGCCCTGGCTGCGCGTGCTGGCGAGCGTCGTCTCGGTGGGCCGCAACCTCGACGCACCCCGCGGCCAGCGGCTGCGCGAGGCGCTGGAGCGGCTGGGGCCGATCTTCGTCAAGTTCGGCCAGGTGCTGTCCACGCGCCGCGACCTGCTGCCGCCCGACATCGCCGACGAGCTGGCCTGGCTGCAGGACCGCGTGCCGCCGTTCGATTCGGCGATCGCCATCGCCACCATCGAGCGCGCCTTCAAGCGGCCGGTGGGCGAGATCTTCGAGCAGTTCGACGCCAAGCCGGTGGCCAGCGCCTCGATCGCGCAGGTGCACTTCGCCACGCTGCGCGACCCGCACGGCGGCATCCGCGAGGTGGCGGTCAAGGTGCTGCGCCCCGGCATGCGCGGCGTGATCGACAAGGACCTCGCGCTCATGGCCATGATGGCCGGCTGGGTCGAGCGCGCCTCGGCCGACGGCAAGCGCCTCAAGCCCCGGCAGGTGGTGGCCGAGTTCGACAAGTACCTGCACGACGAGCTCGATCTGGTGCGCGAGGCGGCCAACGCCGCCCAGCTGCGCCGCAACATGGCCTCGCTGGACATGCTGCTCATCCCGGAAATGTTCTGGGACCTCTGCCACGAGGAAGTCATGGTGATGGAGCGCATGAACGGCGTGCCCATTGCCCAGCTCGACCGCCTGCGTGCGGCGGGCGTCGACATACCCAAGCTGGCGCGCGACGGCGTGACCATCTTCTTCACCCAGGTGTTCCGCGACGGCTTCTTCCATGCCGACATGCACCCCGGGAACATCCAGGTCAGCCTGGCGCCCGAGACCTTCGGGCGCTACATCTCGCTGGACTTCGGCATCGTCGGCACGCTGACCGAGTCGGACAAGGAATACCTGGCGCAGAACTTCGCCGCCTTCTTCCGGCGCGACTACAAGCGCGTGGCCGAACTGCACCTGGAAAGCGGCTGGGTGCCCGAGGGCACCCGCGTCGACGAGCTGGAGGCGGCCATCCGCACCGTCTGCGAGCCGTACTTCGACCGGCCGCTCAAGGAGATCTCGCTCGGCATGGTCCTGATGCGCCTCTTCCAGACCTCGCGCCGCTTCCACGTCGAGATCCAGCCCCAGCTGGTGCTGCTCCAGAAGACGCTGCTGAACATCGAGGGGCTGGGCCGCCAGCTCGACCCCGAGCTGGACCTGTGGCACACCGCCAAGCCCTTCCTCGAGAAATGGATGGCCGACCAGATCGGTCCGCGCAAGCTGTGGGAGCAGCTGCGCGCCGAGGCGCCGCGCTACGCCAAGCTGCTGCCCCAGTTGCCGCGCCTGCTGCACGACTACCTCGAGCACCGGCCCGCCGACCACCGCCGCGAGCTGCTCGAACTGCTGGCCGCGCAGAAGCGCACCAACCGGCTGCTGCAGGGCATCATCTACGCTGGCATAGGATTTGTATTGGGTCTGATCCTGATCCAGGTGCTGCTGCGCGTGGCCCTGTTCTGAGCCTTCTTCCGCCTTTCGTCCTGTCCCCGCACGCCCCGAGGAGAACACTGCCGTGCTGCTGACCCTGGTCATCGTCTACCTGCTCGTCACGATCGCCATCGGCCTGTGGGCCGCCAAGCGGGTCAAGAACACGACGGACTTCGCGATCGCCGGCCGCCACCTGCCGCTGTACATGATCGTCACCACCACCTTCGCGACCTGGTTCGGATCCGAAACGGTGCTGGGCATCCCGGCCAAGTTCATCGAGGGCGGCCTGAACGGCGTCGTGGAAGACCCCTTCGGCGCCGGCACCTGCCTGATCCTGGTGGGCCTGTTCTTCGCCGGCAAGCTCTACCGCATGACGCTGCTGACCATCAGCGACTACTACCGCGAGCGCTACGGGCGTGCGGTGGAGGTCATGTGCTCGCTGATCATCATGCTCAGCTACCTGGGCTGGGTGTCGGCGCAGGTCACGGCGCTGGGGCTGGTGTTCAACCTGCTCTCCGGCGGCGTGGTGAGCATTCCGGTGGGCATGACGATCGGCGTGGTCTCGATCCTGGCCTACACCCTGTTCGGCGGCATGTGGTCGGTGGCGGTGACCGACTTCATCCAGATGATCATCCTGGTGCTGGGGCTGGCGATCATCGCCATGTTCGCCGGAAATATGGCCGGCGGTGCCGGCAAGGTGATCGACCTGGCCATGAGCCGTGACCTGTTCAAGTTCTGGCCCGAGCCGAGCTGGCACGACATCGTCTTCTTCTTCGCCGCCGCGATCACGATGATGCTCGGCTCCATCCCGCAGCAGGACGTGTTCCAGCGCGTGATGTCGGCCAACAGCGTCAAGGCCGCCACGCGCGGCCCGGTGATCGGCGGCGCCGCCTACATCCTCTTCGCGGCGGTGCCCATGTTCCTGGTGGCCAGCGCGCTGATCATCATGCCGGAGCAGACCGCCACGCTGCTCAAGGAAGATCCGCAGAAGGTGCTGCCCACCCTGGTGCTGGAGAAGATGCCCTTCGTCATGCAGGTGCTGTTCTTCGGTGCGCTGCTGTCGGCCATCAAGTCCACCGCCTCGGCCACGCTGCTGGCGCCCAGCGTGACCTTCACCGAGAACATCTGGCGCCAGTTCCGCCCCGCCGGCAGCGACCGCGAGAACCTGCGCACCATGCGCATCACCGTGCTGCTGTTCAGCGCCGCCGTGCTGGCCTACGCCATCCGCATGCAGGGCACCTCGATCTACGAGCTGGTGTCTGGCGCCTACCAGGTGCCGCTGGTCGGCGCCTTCGTGCCGCTGGTCTTCGGCCTGTACTGGAACCGCGGCACCACGCAGGGGGCCATCGCCGCCGTGGTGCTGGGCATCGGCGTGTGGCTGCTGGGCCTGGCCATGCCCTGGGGTGCCGTCTTCCCGGCCCAGTTGGCCGGGGTGCTGGCCTCGATGGCGGGCATGGTGGTGGGGTCGCTGGCGCCGCAGTGGCTGGCCAACGTGCGCACGCCGCACCGACCGCTGGCCATCGAGCCCGCCTGAGCGGGCAGGGCGGGCCACAGCGCCCGGCATCCACAGAGGGGCGCAGCCTATAATCGAGGGCTTTGCAAGCGGCCGCCGGCGGCTTGCGCGTTTGCGTTTCCACCCCCTCCCAATCTCGGATCCGATGCCCATTTACGCCTACAAGTGCAGCGCCTGCGGCTTTGCCAAGGACGTGCTGCAGAAGATCTCCGACGCACCGCTCTCGGTCTGCCCCCACTGCGGTGCCGAATCGTTCAGCAAGCAGGTCACCGCCGCCGGCTTCCAGCTCAAGGGCTCGGGCTGGTACGTGACCGACTTCCGCGACAACGGTGCGAAGAAGGGCGGCGACAGCAAGCCGGCCGACAGCGGCGCCGGCGCCCCCGCGGCGTCGCCCGCGCCTGCCGCGTCGCCGGCGCCCGCAGCGCCTGCCCCCGCTCCGGCGGCGCCTCCCGCGGCCAAGAGCGACTGAACCGTCCCGCCTCCCATGCTCGCGCTGCGCAAATGGCTGTTGTCCGGCCTCCTGGTCATCGTGCCCCTGGTGGTCACGCTGGCCGTGCTCAACTGGATCGTTGGCACGCTGGACCAGACGCTGTGGCTGCTGCCCGAGCAATGGCAGGCCTGGCTGTCGGACCACAAGATCCGTGGCCTGGGGGTGCTGTTCACGCTCGCCATCCTGCTGGTGGTGGGCGCGGTGGCCAGCAATTTCGTCGGCAAGCGCCTGCTGAGCTGGGGCGATGCCCTGGTGCGCCGCATTCCCGTGGTGCGCTCCATCTACTCCAGCGTCAAGCAGGTTTCCGACACGCTGTTCTCGGAAAGCGGCAACGCCTTCCGCACCGCGGTGCTGATCCAGTGGCCGCATGAGGGCATGTGGACCATCGCCTTCGTCACCGGCGCGCCCGGCGGCGACGTGGTCAACCACCTGCAGGGCGACTACCTCGGCGTCTACGTGCCGACCACGCCCAACCCCACGGGCGGCTACTTCGTGATGCTCCGGCGCAGCGACTGCATCGAGCTGAAGATGAGCGTGGACGAGGCGCTCAAGTACATCGTGTCGATGGGCGTCGTCGTGCCCGGCGGCCCCGGCAGCCTGCCCACGCGGCCGGCACCGCTCGCCAACCCATAAATACCAGCAATGCGCCCGCAAGGGGCGCCGGACTCTTCAACATGGCCATGCGTTCTCATTACTGCGGTCTCGTGACCGAAGCCCTGATGGGCGAAACCGTCACCCTGTGCGGCTGGGTCAACCGCCGCCGCGACCATGGCGGCGTGATCTTCGTCGACCTGCGCGACCGCGAAGGCTACGTGCAGGTGGTGTGCGACCCCGACCGTGCCACCACCTTCGCCACCGCCGAGGGCCTGCGCAACGAGTTCTGCGTGCAGGTCAAGGGCGTCGTGCGCGCGCGGCCCGAAGGCACCGTCAACGACCAGCTCAAAAGCGGCAAGATCGAGGTGCTGGCGCACGAACTGAAGGTGCTCAACCCCTCGGTCACGCCCCCTTTCCTGCTCGACGACGACAACCTGAGCGAGACCACGCGCCTCACGCACCGCGTGCTCGACCTGCGCCGCCCCGTCATGCAGAAGAACCTGATGACGCGCTACAAGGTGACGATGGAGGTGCGCAAGTTCCTCGACGCCAACGGCTTCGTCGACATCGAGACGCCGATGCTGGGCAAGTCCACGCCCGAAGGCGCGCGCGACTACCTGGTGCCCAGCCGCGTGCACGACGGCAGCTTCTTCGCGCTGCCGCAGTCGCCGCAGCTGTTCAAGCAGCTCCTGATGGTGTCGGGCTTCGACCGCTACTACCAGATCGTCAAGTGCTTCCGTGACGAGGACCTGCGCGCCGACCGCCAGCCGGAATTCACGCAGATCGACATCGAGACCTCCTTCCTGTCGGAAGAGGAGATCCGCACGATGTTCGAAGGCATGATCCGCAAGGTCTTCCGCGCCGCGGCCGACATCGACCTGGGCGTGTTCCCGGTCATGACGTATGGCGACGCGATGTTCAAGTACGGCTCCGACAAGCCCGACCTGCGCGTGAAGCTCGAATTCACCGAGCTGACCGAGCTGATGAAGCGCGTGGAGTTCAAGGTCTTCTCGGGCGCCGCCAACATGGCCGGCGGCCGCGTCGTGGCGCTTCGCGTGCCGGGCGGCGGCGGCGAGGGCGGCCTGTCGCGCGGCGACATCGACGGCTATACCGAGTTCGTCAAGATCTACGGCGCCAAGGGCCTGGCCTACATCAAGGTCAACGACTGGTCGCAGGGCCGCGAGGGGCTGCAGAGCCCGATCGTGAAGAACCTCGACGACAACGCCCTGGCCGAGATCGTCGCGCGCACCGGCGCACGCAACGGCGACATCATCTTCTTCGGCGCCGACAAGGCCAAGGTCGTCAACGACGCCATCGGCGCGCTGCGCGTCAAGATCGGCCACAGTGCCTTCGGCAGGAAGAACGGCCTGTTCGAGGACCGCTGGGCACCCTTGTGGGTCATCGACTTCCCGATGTTCGAGTTCGACGAGGAGGGCCAGCGCTGGAGCGCCGTGCACCACCCGTTCACGAGCCCGAAGGACGGCCACGAGGACCTCATGGACACGGCGCCCGAGAAGTGCCTGGCCAAGGCCTACGACATGGTGCTCAACGGCATCGAGATGGGCGGCGGCTCGGTGCGTATCCACCGCGAGGAAGTGCAGAGCAAGGTGTTCCGCGCCCTCAAGATCAACGCCGAGGACGCGCAGGCCAAGTTCGGCTTCCTGCTCGATGCGCTGCAGTACGGCGCGCCTCCCCATGGCGGCATCGCCATCGGCCTGGACCGGCTGGTCATGCTCATGACGGGCGCCGAATCCATCCGCGACGTGATCGCCTTCCCCAAGACCCAGCGCGCGCAGGACCTGCTGACGCAGGCCCCGAGCCCGGTGGACGAGAAGCAGCTGCGCGAGCTGCACATCAAGCTGCGCAACACGCAGACGGCCTGAGCGGCTGCGCACGGCATGAGAAAGGCGCCTCGGGCGCCTTTTCTTTTTCCACAGCAGATCGACGAGGAAAAGCGGTGAATGGCTAAAATAGCCATTCACCCCGCAGGAGCCGCCATGCAGATCACCGCCACCGAGGCCAAGAACCGGTTCGGCTACTACCTCGGCCAGGCCGAGCGCGAGCCGGTGCACGTCATGAAGAACGACCGCGTGGCCGGCGTCATCGTGTCGGCGGCCCGCTATGCCGAGCTGGAGGCGCTAGAGCAGGAGAAGTCCATGGCGCAGCGCCGCAAGGAGTTCAACGAGAAATACAAGGGCTGGATCGCCGAGCAGAACGCGCACGTCGAGGCGCATGGCCTGTGGTGTGAAGGTCTGGTGGCTTGGCCCGGGCAATCCTGAATGGCGCAGTTCGACGTCTACGACAACCCGAATGCAGAGTCGCGTCGCTTCGTGCCCTACCTGGTCGACGTGCAGACCGCACTGATCAGCCAGTTGACGACGCGCCTGGTGATGCCTCTCTCTCGCGTCGGGGCGCAGCAGCCGAAGCTGCCGACCAATCTGTGCCCCGTGTTCGACATCGGCGGCGAATCGCTCCTTCTGATGCCGCACCTGGCGGCCCCGGTCCCGGAGCGCCTGCTGAGGAAGCCGGTCGGCTCCCTGTCCCATCGCGCGGCGGAGTTCACTGGGGCCTTCGATGCCGTCCTCAGCGGATTCTGAAAGCCGCCCCTTCAAGATCCCCGAATCGGTCCTGGTGGTCATCCACACGCCCGCGCTCGAGGTGCTGCTGATCGAGCGTGCCGACACGCCCGGCTTCTGGCAGTCGGTGACCGGCAGCAAGGACAGCGAGGACGAGCCGCTGGCGCTCACTGCCGCGCGCGAGGTGTTCGAAGAAACCGGCTTCGACTGCCGGCTCGGCACGCCCCTGGCTGCCGGCCTGCGCGACTGGGGCCTCGTCAACCTCTACGACATCTACCCGCGCTACCTGCCGCGCTATGCGCCCGGAGTGACGCGCAACACCGAGCACCTGTTCGGGCTGCGGGTGCCCGAAGCGGCGGCGCCGCTCCTCAGCCCGCGCGAGCACACCGCCTGGCGCTGGGTCCCCTGGCGCGAGGCGGCCGATGCGTGCTTTTCTCCCTCCAATGCCGAAGCCATCCTCTTGCTGCCACAATTTGCGGCATGAGTGCCGAGCCGCAAACACAGCCTCTCGCCCGGCCGCGCGACCGACGGAGAACCCGCCATGAGCGCCGCGCGTGAAGAGGTGATCCTGCCGTCCGGCGGCAGCGCCGATTCCGGCTTCGCCTCGCTGGAGACGTTGCGGGTGGCCACCTACAACATCCACAAGGGCGTGCAGGGCGTCGGCCCGGCGCGCCGGCTGGAGATCCACAACCTGGGCCATGCCATCGAGCAGCTCGATGCCGACATCGTCTGCCTGCAGGAAGTGCGCAAGATGAACCGCCTGGGCGAGCGCCGCTTCGCGCGCTGGCCCGAGCAGCCCCAGGCCGACTTCCTGTGCCCCGAGGGCTACCACGCCGTCTACGAGACCAACGCCTACACCCGCCACGGCGAGCACGGCAACGCGTTGCTCACGCGCTGGCCGATCGTGCGCCACCGGCACGAGGACATGTCGGACCACCGCTTCGAGCAGCGCGGGCTGCTGCACGTGGAGCTGATGCTCGCGGGCCGGCGCGTGCATGCCATCGTCGTGCACCTGGGCCTCATCAAGGGCAGCCGCGTGCGGCAGATCGCGCAACTGGGCGAGTTCATCCGGCGCGAAGTGCCGAACGACGAGCCGGTGGTCGTGGCCGGCGACTTCAACGACTGGGGCGCACGCATGCGCGTGGCGATGAACGCCATGGGCCTGGTCGACATGGCCGGCGTGCGGGCCCTGACCTACCCGTCGCGCCTGCCGCTCACGCAACTCGATTTCGTCTATGCACGCCACCTGCGTCCCGTGTCGCTGCACGTGCCGCGCGGGCGCATCTGGGGCCGCATGTCCGACCACCTGCCGCTGGTGGCCGAGTTCGGCCTGGCCTGATCTGCTATCGATTTCGTAGCTGCGCGCGCCCGTCCCGTGGGTGCTCGCGGCCGAAGACGTTCACCAACCGTTCACTGATACGATGCCTGCCATGTTGAGGAAAGCCGACGCCGCCCCGCCGCACGATGCGCCCGGGAACTCCGCAAACGCCGACGAGGGAACGCCCGTGTCGGTAAAGATCCGCGAGCGGATCCAGGCGGCCCGCCAGCGCTACAACGCCAACGACAACATCGCCGAGTTCATCGAACCGGGCGAACTCGAGGCGCTGCTCGACGAGGTCGAGGTCAAGATGCGCGGCGTGCTCGACAGCCTGGTGATCGACCTCGACAACGACCACAACACCGGCAACACGGCGCGCCGCGTGGCCAAGATGTACGTCAACGAGGTCTTCCGCGGCCGCTACGTGCCGGCGCCCAGCCTCACCGAGTTCCCCAATGCCGAGCGGCTCAACGAGCTGATGATCGTCGGCCCGATCACGGTGCGCAGCGCCTGCTCGCACCACCTCTGCCCGATCATGGGCAAGCTGTGGATCGGCGTGATGCCCAACGAGCACACCAACGTGATCGGCCTGTCGAAGTACGCACGGCTGGCCGAATGGGTGATGGGTCGTCCGCAGATCCAGGAAGAGGCGATCGTGCAGCTGGCCGACCTGATCCAGGAGAAGACGCGGCCCGACGGCCTGGCGCTGGTGATGGAGGCCGAGCACTTCTGCATGCAGTGGCGCGGCGTGAAGGAGACCGACAGCAAGATGATCAACTCCGTCATGCGCGGCGTCTTCCTCAAGGACCCGAGCCTGCGCCGCGAATTCCTGTCGCTGCTGCCACGCAAGTCCTGACCGTCCGTCCGCTCCTCCGAAGGTTCCGCCATGCTCGTCCGCCTGCTCTACGCCAGCCGTGCCACCGACACCAGCCCCGCGACCATCGAGGCCATCCTGGCGCAGGCGCGCGCGCACAACACCGGCAACGGCATCACCGGCATCCTGTGCTACGGCGCCGGCACCTTCCTGCAGGCCATCGAGGGCGGGCGCATGGCCGTCAACGACCTGTACGGCCACATCCAGCGCGATGCCCGCCACAAGGACGTGGTGCTGCTGCACTACGAAGAGATCATGGAGCGGCGCTTCGGCGGCTGGACCATGGGCCAGGTCAACCTCGGCAAGCTCAATGCGTCGACCCTGCTGAAGTATTCCGAGAAGGCCACGCTCGACCCGTACGCCGTGTCGGGCAAGGTGTCGCTCGCGTTGCTCGAGGAACTGATGGCGACCGCGGCGATCGTCGGCCGGTCGTGACGGCGATTCGCGGCCGCGCGCGGCGCTAGCGCATGCCGCTGTCCGCCTTCGGCCTCATCGTCCTCGCCGGACTCATCCACGCCAGCTGGAACATCGCGGCCAAGAAGGCCGACGGCGACGCGCGCTTCGCCTTCCAGAGCAGCGCCTTCATGGCGCTGGTGTGGGCGCCGGTGGGCCTGTGGCTGGGCCTGTCGGAATTGCCCCGCTGGGGCCTGCGCGAATGGGGCTTCGTGGTCGTCAGCGGCGTGCTGCACGTCATCTACTACATCGTGCTGCTGCGCGGCTACCGCCGGTCGGACCTGACGGTGGTCTATCCGCTGGCGCGCGGCAGCGGGCCGCTGCTGTCCTCGCTGGTCGCCGTCGTGTTCCTGGGCGAGCGGCTCACCTGGATCGGGCTGGCGGGCATCCTGGGGGTCGTGGGCGGCGTGTTCCTCGTGGCCGGCGGACCGCGGCTGTGGCGCCGCACGCACGATGCGCTGCAGCGCGAACGGGTGCGCAAGGGCATCCGCTACGGCGTGCTGACCGGCACCTTCATCGCCGGCTACACCGTGGTCGACAGCTATGCGGTCAAGATGCTCGCCATGTCGCCCATCCTGCTCGACTACATGGGCAACTTCGTGCGCCTGGGGCTGCTGGCACCCGCGGTGCTGCGCGACCGGCCCACGGCAGCGCGGCTGTGGCGGACGCAATGGAAGTACGCGCTGCTGGTGGCGGCCATCAGCCCGGTCTCCTACGTCCTGGTGCTGTACGCGGTCCAGCAGGCGCCCATCTCGCACGTCGCGCCGGCGCGCGAGGTGTCGATGCTCTTCGCGGCGCTGATCGGCGGCCACCTGCTGCGCGAGGGCGACCGGCTGCTGCGCGTGGTCGGCGCGCTCTTCATCGCCGCCGGCGTCGCGGCACTCGCGCTCGGATGACGGCGGTGCCCACCGGGCCGCTGCTGGGTTGCGACTTCTCGAGCGCGCCGAGCGTGCGCAAGCCGATCGTCGTGGCCGTGGGGCACCTGCACGGCGACGTCGAGGTGCGCCTGGACCGGCTCGAAAGCTTCGTCACGCTTGATGCGTGGCAGCACTGGCTGGCGGCGCAGCCGGCCTGGGTGGGCGCCTTCGACTTCCCCTTCGGCCTGCCGCGCGAACTGGTCGAAACCCTGGGCTGGCCGCTCGATTGGGAGGCCTGCATGCGCCACTATGCCGGGCTGCCGCGGGCGGACGTGCGTGCGACCTTCGCCCGCTTCTGCGCCGCCCGGCCGGTGGGCGCAAAGTTTGCCCACCGGCGCACCGACGGCCCCGCGGGTGCCAGTCCGTCGATGAAGTGGGTGAACCCGCCCGTGGCCTACATGCTGCATGCCGGTGTGCCCCGGCTGCTCGCCGCCGGCGCGCGCCTGCCGGGCTTGGGCGGTGCGCCGGCATCGGGCCGTATCGCGCTCGAAGGCTACCCGGGGCTACTGGCCCGCGAGCTGATCGGCCGTCGCAGCTACAAGAGCGACGACCGTGCGCGCCAGACGCCCGAGCGGCTCGAGGCCCGCCGTGCCATCGTGGACGGGCTGCAAACCGGGCGCTCGCGCCTGGGCCTGCGGCTGGCGCCATCGCCGGCCCAGGCGCAAACCCTGGTGGCCGACGCCAGCGGCGACCGGCTCGACGCGGCGCTGTGCCTGGTCGAGGCCGCATGGGGCGCGCTGCGTGCCGCCAGCCCCGGGCCGGGCTTCGGGCTGCCGCCCGGGCTGGACCCGCTTGAAGGCTGGATCGTCGGCGCCTGAAAGCGCTCGCACACTTGTCCTACACCGGCACGCGTCCCACGCGCGCGGGCGGGCCGTGCCGGGCTTTCTAGATTGCATTCGAGCGGTCGACCGGCCGCCCACAACCGCCATGAAAGGAATCGATCATGAACAAGGACCAAGTTGCAGGACGCGTGGAAGAGGCCAAGGGCAAGCTCAAGGAAGTCGCCGGCAAGGTGACCGGCAACGAGCGGCTCGAAGCCGATGGCGTGACCGACCAGGCCTCGGGCAAGGTGCAGAGCACCTACGGCGACGCCAAGAGCAAGGTCAAGGACACGGCGCAGAAGGCCGTCGACAAGCTCTGAACACCGCGATATTCAGGGAGTGCTTCCGATGAACACCAACACCCTCCCATCGACGGGGCGGATGGTTCTCGTGGCCGGCGGCGCCGCGCTGGCGCTGGCGCTCGTCGGCTGCGACCGTGCGGACAACAAGACCGCCGGCCAGCAGCTCGACACCGCCATCGCCAAGACCGAGCAGGCGGCGCGCAACGCCAAGGCGACCACCGAGTCCCTGGCCGCCGACGCCAAGGCCAAGATCGACGAGAAGGCCCCGGCCGCGGAGTCGGCCGTGAAGGACGGCGCTGCCCGCGCCAGCGAAGCCACGCGCGAGGCAGGTTCTGCCATCGCAGGGGCGGTCGACGATGCCACCATCACCGCCACCGTGTCTGCAGGCCTGGCCAAGGACAGCGAACTCAGCGCGCTGCGCATCGACGTCGACACCCGGGCTGGCGTCGTCACGCTCAAGGGGCCGGCACCGACCGCTGCCGCCAAGGCGCGCGCCGAAGAGATCGCACGCAACGTCAAGGGCGTCAGCCGCGTCGACAACGCGCTGGAAGTCCGGGCGTCCTGAGTTGGCATGCCGCGGCAGGTCCCGCGGCTTCCCGCCAACAAAAAAGCCCGGCGCTGCCGGGCTTTTTTTTGTGGCGCTACTGCGCCGATCACTGCGTCAGCCAGTCCTTCAACTCGTCCGCGTGTTCTTCCTCGTCGGTCAGGATCTCTTCGAGCATGCGGCGCGTCGTGGGGTCCTTGTCGCCGATGAGCGCGATCATCTGGCGGTAGCTTTCCACCGCGATGCGCTCGGCCTTGAGGTTGGCGCGCACCATGGCCTGCAGGTCGGAAGACTCGTCGTAGTCGGCATGGCTGCGCTCGAGCAGGTGGTTGGGCGCGAAGTCCGGGTCACCGCCGAGCTGCACGATGCGCTCGGCGATCTTGTCCGCGTGGGCCGACTCCTCGTTCGCATGGACCAGGAACTCGTCGGCAATGGCGGGCGACGACACGCCACTGGCCGTGAAGTAGTGGCGCTTATAGCGCAGCACGCAGACCAGCTCGGTGGCCAGCGCGTCGTTGAGCAGCTTGACGATGTCGTCGCGCCAGGGGCCGTAACTGGGCGTCACGGCGCCTTCGTCCAGTTCCTTGCCCGCGGCCTCGATGGCGCGCTCGTCGAGCTTCAGGCGCTGGGTCTCCGCGCCTGCGGATGTCTTGGCGTTCATGGTTCTTGATCCTTTCGTGGGGTTGGGTTCTTCTTCTGCATCAGGCTCGTCACCACGTCGGCAACGTCCGAGGTCTTGAGCACCATCGCGAGCAGCGCCGTGGCCGACAACAGGCGCCACGGCCGCACTACCACCAGCAGCGCGCCGGTGGCCGCCGCGGTCAGCATCAGCTGGGCAGGCTGGTCGCGCGCCCGGCGTTCCAGCGCGGGGCGCGCCAGTTGAAGCACGGCGTTGGCGGGATGCCGGCGCCACCAGCGTTCGGCCATGCGGCGCCCCATTGGCAACCAAGGCACGGCCGCGAGCCAGCCGGTCGCTCTGGCGGGTGGCGCATCGCCGTCGATCGGGGCCTGGGCCGCGTGGGACGGCGCATCGCCGGACAACTCGGCCAACAGCGCCGCACGCGAGGCGGCGAGGCGCTCCTTCGGTCGAGCGGGCGTCTGTCGTGGGTCAACCATGGCGGCGCTCCTGCAGTGCGCGCAGCGCGCGTACATCGGCCTGGAACTGCGCGCCGAGGTCATCGAAGCCGTGGAACGATGCCGGCCGCAGCGCGATCCATGCGCCCAGCACCGCCAAAACGAGCGCGGCGCCGGGTACGGCCACCAGCACCCACGAGAACTGGGCATGAAGAACACCGAGCATCACGGCGGTGCCCGTGAGGCACAACGCGGTCAGCGCACTGACAGCGGCCACCGCACCGGCTATGAGGCGTGCCACCACGCCATGCGTGGCCGTCGCCAGTTCCTCACGCACGAGCGCGCCGTAGTTGGCGGCGTGCTCTGCGAGAAGGTGAGGGTGCCGAAGTGCCGCCGAGAAAAGGGGATGCCACATGGCGGCGCTGCGGTGCTTGGTGCCGGATCAGTAGTCGTCGCGGGTGCGGCGGGTGGCCAGCACCAGTAGCGCCGTGATGGCTGCGCCAGCGGCCGCGGCCACCAGCACCGAGCGCACGGGCTGGTCGGCGATGTAGCGGGTGGTCACCTGTGCAGCCTCGCCGAAGCGCTCCTGCGCACGCACACCCGTCTTGGACGCGGCTTCCAGGCCGCGCTGCACGGCCTGCTGCACGCGCGAGGCGATCTGCTCGACGGCGGGTTCCATGTCGCTGCGCAGGCTGCGCACCTTCTGGCCCGCCGCGTCCACGGCGTTCTGCGCATAGGCGCGCGTGCTGTCCACGGCGTCCTGGGCGGTGCCGCGCAGGTCGTCGGCCAGTTGCGAGGGGGTCTTGGCGGTCGAGTTCATGAAACTTCCTTTGCTACGAACGGATGAAAGGGATGGGGCTTGCGCGTTGATGCTAGCGCGCTTGGCCGCGGCGCAGGAGGCCTGCGATGAAGCTGGCGATCGTCAGGATGGCGAAGATCACAAAAAGAAGCTTGGCGATGCCCACCGCTCCAGCGGCGATTCCCCCGAAGCCGAACAGCGCTGCCACGAGGGCAATGACGAGAAAGACGACGGTGTAGTGCAGCATGCGGCGCTCCTTTGAAGCAGAGTTGCGCTTTGGGCCGGATCGCGTTTCGCGAGGGATCGCGATCCGGCGCCGAAGCGATGAACGAAGCTTAGAAGGGGTGCCCTTCCACCCCTGTCAGCAGCCAAGGGGAGGGACCGTAGGAAAGCACCGAATCGCCCGGCGCGTCGACGAATCAGTGCGTGCGCGTGGGCAGCATGGCCTGCAGCCGCGTGCCTTCGCCGGGTGTCGATTCCACGGTGAGCTTGCCACCTGCCGCCTCGACGCGATGGCGCATGCCGGCCAGGCCGTGGGTCGACGGGCGCGCGAGTTGCGCGTCGAAGCCGCGGCCGTTGTCGCTGACCTCGACGATCAGGTGGTTGTCGTAGTTCTTCAGCACGATCGTCGCCTCGGTGGCCTCGGCGTACTTGCCGATGTTGGTCAGGCCTTCCTGGATCATGCGGTAGACCGTGAGCTGCCGCGCCTCGTCGGTCACCACCGGCTCCAGCACCATCTCGACCTGGATGCCCGAGCGGTCGGCGAACTCGCGGCCCAGGATCTCCAACGAGGCGACGAGCCCGAGGTTGGACAGCGAGGACGGGCGCAGGTCCTCGATGATGCGGCGCTTGAGCGCGATGCCGGAGTTGAGCAGTTCGGTCAGGTGCTGCAGCCGCTGTGTCGCCTCGGGCGAATCGGCCAGCCGCGACTTCAGCCGCGCGACATCGAGCTTGGCCGCGGTGAGCAGCGCGCCCAGTTCGTCGTGCAACTCACGCGCCAGGAAGCCGCGTTCGGTCTCGCGCACTTCCTGCAGGTGCGTGGCCAGTTCGGCGAGCGAGGCGGTGCGCTCGCGGACCTCCGCCTCCAGGGTATTGCGCTCGCGCTGCAGCGCCAGTTGCTGGCGTTCGCCGGCGGACTGCAAGGCATGGGTCTGGCGCAGGTACAGGAAGAAGGCCAGCAGCCCCGCCAGGGCGATGACGCCGATGCCGCCCCGGGCCAGCGTCAGTGTGCGCGCGATCTGCTGCTGCCCGGCCTTGAGCGAGACGTCGCTCAGCGCCGACAGCGCCGCGGCCTGCTCCCGGATGCGGTTCATCTCCTCGCGGCCCACGTCGGTGGTCAGCACGAAGCGGGAGGCGTCGGTGTTCCCCTCGCGCGTGAGCCTCAGGCTCATGTCCATCTCGGCGAGCTTGCGCGACAGGTGGTCCGCCAGCTGGGCCAGTTGCACCTGCTCCCCCGGCCGGTTCGCGTACAGCACGCGCAGGCGGGTGAGGTGCACGCCGATGTCCTTGATCGCGCTGTCGTAGGGTTCGCGGTAGCGCACCTCGCCCGTCAGCAGGTAGCCGCGCTGCCCGGTCTCGGCGTCGAGCACGTCCTGCAGCAGCGCATTGATCGCGAAGCGCGCCTCCTGCGCCTGGCTGATCTCGGCCAGCGCCTTGCTGGATTGGCGGTATCCCACCTCGCTGATGCCCACCAGAACGAGCGTGGCCAGCAGGGCCAGACCCAGGCTCCAGACCAGCTTCGACAAGAACAACCGGCGCATCAACATGCCATCGAATCCGTCACGCGAACAATTTCATGAATAATGGTTAACAACTTATTCGCGGCATGGGCCGGCGCAACGATGTGCCACCTGATGGAGAGAGCGACAGATGATCAAGATCGGCATTGTGGACGACCACGCGATCGTGCGGTCCGGGTTGAAGCAGTTTTTCTCCGAGCACGTGGACCTGCGCGTCGTCGGTGAAGCATCCACCGGGCGCGAGGCCATCGAGCTCGTGCGCACGACGGAACTCGACGTGCTGGTGATGGACCTGTCGATGCCCGGCCAGAGCGGCATCGACGCCCTGGCGATGATCCGCGCCAAGGCGCCGGACGTCGGCATCCTGATCCTCAGCGGCTACCCCGAAGAGCACTACGCGATGAACCTCATCCGCCAGGGCGCCTCGGGCTACCTCAACAAGGACTGCGAGCCGCTGGAGATCGTGAACGCGATCCGCACCATCGCCATGGGCCGGCGCTACATCACGCCGGCGGTGGCGGAGCTCCTGGCGCGCCAGCTCGACCGCAAGGACGATGCCGCGCCGCACGAGCAGCTGTCCGAGCGGGAGTTCCAGGTGTTCCTCAAGCTGGCCAAGGGCGAGACCGCGGGCGAGATCGCCAAGACGCTCTCGCTGTCGGTGAAGACGGTGAGCACCTATCGCACGCGGCTGATGGAAAAGATGAACCTTTCGTCCAACAGCGACCTGACCTACTATGCGCTGAAGAACAAGCTCATCGATTGAGCAGCGCTGCGGCGCCGCGCCCATCCAGGGGCGGGCCCTGCGCGTCGTGTCAGGGCCCCGAATCGCCCGCCGTAGCGGCCTGCTGGCTGTGTGCAATGCAGAAGTCGACCAGTGCGTCGATCTCGTTGGACTTGTCGAACACGGCGTCCACGCCCAATTGGGCGCAGCGCTTGCGGATGTCGGGGGTCGCGTAGTTGCTGAGGACCACCACCTTCTGGTGCGGGCTGCGCGCGGCGCAGGCTTGCAGCACGCCCAGGCCGCTGCCCTGCTTGAGGAAGAGGTCCACGATCGCCAGCTGCCAGTCGCCTTCGTGGTCGCGCAGCCAGCGGCGTGCGTCGTTCTCGGTCTCTGCGAAGCCGACCGCGCTCACGTCGGTCAGTTCCTCCAGCGTGCCCACCAGGTTCTCACGGATCGTGAGGTTGTCTTCCACGATGTAGGTGTTGAGCGGTGGCGTCATGGCTCCCGGCGCCGGCATTCAGCCCACGCGACTCCCTGCAACTGACTTGCCTCAGTCTGTAAAACCATGGTCTGCATGCTACGGCCTGGGCGAGCGGTTGGCATGCAAGGTTCGGTGGCCTGAAGTCGTAGGAGGGTTCCCACATTTCACCGTTGTTGGCGCAAGTAGGCCTCGGCGCACACGCCCTGCCGTGCCGGACTGACCGCCTGCGAGGCCGGCTTTTCCTAGTCTCTCTCCATTGTCGGCAACGGTCCAAAGGTCAACGATCGCCTTGCCACTCCATCCACACGACGAGAAGGATCCACTGACATGAAAGGTGTTGCCAGCCATGTGATCGCGGGCGTGCTTGCGCTGGCAGCAGCGCTGGCGACGGTGTATGGAGAAACCAGCATGGCCGAGGTGCACGTGGCGAACGCCGCGCAAGGCGACGCGATGCTGTCCATGGACTGGCTCCGGCCTCCGGGCCGTTGAGGCCGCGCTCGATGGACGGCACGACGGCACACCCATCGTCCCGCACGGCCCGGGTGGCGGTGCGCGTCCTGCTCGCGGTGGCGGTGCTGCTGGTCGCGCTCGTCCTGCTGGCGATCTTCTTCCCGTGGGACATGCTGCGCGGCCCCATCAACCGCTACGTGAGCGAGAAGACCGGCCGGCATTTCGAGATCACGCGGCGCCTCGATGTGGGCCTCGGGCTTCGCCAGGCCACCATCCATCTGGACGGCATCGAATTCGCCAATCCCTCCTGGGCCCGGGAGCCGTACTTGGTGAAGGCCGAGCGGGCCGACATCGACCTGCGGCTGTGGCCGCTGCTGCGCGGCCAAGTGGTCCTGCCTGGCGTGCGTCTGTCCGGCCCCCAGCTGGGCCTGCAGATGGAGGCCGATGGCCGCCGCACCTGGGCGCTGGGCAAGAGCGACGCAGGCGAGGGCGGCAAGGGCACCGTGCCCACCATCGGCCTGCTGCAGGTCGACAACGGCGCGTTGGACTTCCTGGCGCCGGCCTATGGGGTCGACCTGCAGGCGCAGTTCAGTTTCGATCCGCAGCGCGGCGATATGCCGCTGGCCTATCGCATGCAGGGCCGCTACCAGCGCCAGCCGCTCAAGGCTGAAGGGCGCACCGGCAACGTTCTGCAGCTCGACCAGGTCGGTCAGCCCCCGTTCCCCATCGAAATCCAGGCCAGCGCGGGGCGCACACGCTTCGATGCCAAGGGCACCGTCGGGTCGCTGACCGATCTGGACGGCATCGATGCGCGCTTCGAGCTCAAGGGGCAGACCCTGGGCGACCTGTATCCGCTGCTGGGCGTGGCGCTGCCCCAGACCTCGCCCTACGCGGTGCGCGGCCAGGTGCGCAAGCGCGCGAAGCAGTGGCAGGTGTCGTCGATCGCGGGCCGGCTGGGCCTGTCGGACATCTCGGGTGAACTGGGCTTCGACCAGGGCGCGGCCATTCCCAAGCTCAGCGGGACGCTCGGCTCCAAGGTGATGGACATGGACGACCTGGGCCCGCTGATCGGCCTGCCGCCGACCGAGCGCAGCGCCAAGGCGGTGGAAGGGGTGGCGCCGCCGCCCACCGTCGAGCAGGTGCAGCGCCGTCGGGGCGACGGCAAGGTCCTGCCCACGGCGCCGCTGGACTTCGAGCGCCTGCGCGCCATGAACGCCGACGTGCGCTACACCGCCGAGCGCATCCGCAACGTGCGCGACATCCCGCTGGACCGTGGCAGCGTGCACGTCACGCTGCAGGACGCCGTGCTGACCCTGGACCCGCTGGACCTGGGCGTGGCAGGCGGCAAGATGGAGGGCGCCATCCGCATCGGCGCCGCCAGCCAGCCGGCCGACATCCGCGCCGCGCTCGACCTGCGCGGGCTGCAACTGGCGCGCCTGGTGCCCAAGCTGGAGGCCTCGGGCAACAGCGTCGGGCGCATCGACGGGCGCATCAACATCTCCGGTGCCGGCAGCTCCGTCGCCACCTGGCTCGGCGGCGCGTCGGGCGACGTGGCGCTGCTCATGGGCGGCGGCCAGTTCGGCAACCTGCTCCCGGTGTTCGCGACGCTGGTGGGCGGCGACATCCTCAAGTTCCTGGTGCGCGGCGACAAGGACGTGCAGTTGCGCTGCGCGGCCGTGGCCTTCGACATGAACAAGGGCGTGCTGGACGGGCGCACGCTGGTGCTGGACACCAGCAACGCCGTGTTCACCGCCACCGGTCAGGCCAATCTCGCCAAGGAGACGCTGGACTTCACGATCCGGCCGGAACCCAAGAGCAAGAGCATCCTGTCGATCCGCACGCCTTTGACCGTCGGCGGCACCTTCGCCAACCCGCGCCCCGGCGTTGAGGTGGCACCGCTGCTCGCGCGTGCCGCGGGCGTCGTGGCCGGCGCCACCATCAACCCGCTGCTGGCGCTGGCTGCCACGCTGGAAACCGGCCCCGGCAAGGATGCGGACTGCGGCGCGGTGCTCAGCGATGCCCGCACGCCCGAAAGCCGCACCGCGAGCCAGGGCGCGGCGCGGGCCAAGGCCATCCGGCCCTGACGGCCGCGAACGTCACCGGCCGCCGCACACCGGGCAGGCCGGATCGCGGCGCACCCGCATCGTCTCGAAGCTGCTGCCGCGCCCGTCGAACATGAGCAGCCGCCCGACCAGCCCGCCGCCCACGCCCGCCAGCAGCTTGAGTGCCTCGTGCGCCTGCAGCGTGCCGATGGTGCCCACCACCGGGCCGAACACGCCGAGCACGGCGCAGCGCGTTTCCTCGAACTGCGCATCCGGCGGAAACAGGCAGGCATAGCAGGGCGACTGCGGATCGCGCGGGTCGTACACGCCCAACTGGCCGTCGAAGCGGATGGCCGCGCCGGCCACCAGGGGCTTGCCATGGGCGACGCAGGCCGCGTTCACGGCCTGTCGCGTCGCGAAGTTGTCGGAGCAGTCCAGCACCACGTCGGCCTGCGGCACGCGGCGCGCGAGCAGGGCGGCATCGGCGCGCGCCACCTCGACCTCGACCGTCACGTCCGGGTTCAGCGCGTGGATGGCCTCCCGTGCCGAGGCCACCTTGTTCTGCCCCACGCGACCGGTCGCATGGGCGATCTGGCGCTGCAGGTTGGTGAGGTCGACCGTATCGTCGTCCACCAGCGTGATGCGTCCCACGCCGGCCGCCGCCAGGTACAGCGCCGCTGGCGAGCCCAGTCCGCCGGCGCCGATGAGCAGCGCATGCGCGCCCGACACCCGCGCCTGGCCGTCGATGCCGAACTCCTCCAGCAGGATGTGGCGCGAGTAGCGCAGCAGGTCGTCGTCTTCCATGGCGGCCGATGATCGCAGAGCGCCCCCCAAAGAGATCGGCCTCCGCGAGGGAGGCCGATGCACGGGAGGCGTGTGAGCGCGCTCAGTTTTCCTTCTTCTCGTCCTTGTTCTCGACGATCACCTGCGTCTTGCTCACCATCACGGGCTGGCCCTTGAGCTGGTTGATCGCCTGCACGAGCGGGAAGTCCTTGTCGCTGCCGAACTCGGGCGTTTTGCGGTCCTGCGGCGGCTTCTTGGCCTCTTCCTCGAGGCGCTTGCGGGCCTCGTCGCGGGCCTTCTCGCGCTCGGGGTCCTTCACCTCGGGGCCCTGGCCGCTGGACAGGTGCTTCTCCAGGTCGGCCTCGCGCATGCGCAGGGCGGCGTAGGGGCTGCCCTCGGCGCTCTCGTCGATCAGCACGTTGGGCACGATGCCGCGCGCCTGGATCGAGGTGCCGCTGGGCGTGTAGTAGCGGGCCGTGGTGATCTTCAGGCCCGTGTCGGGGCCGAGCGGGCGCACCGTCTGCACCGAGCCCTTGCCGAAGGTCTGGCTGCCCATGATGGTCGCGCGCTTGTGGTCCTGCAGGGCGCCGGCCACGATCTCGCTGGCCGAGGCCGAGCCTTCATTCACCAGCACGATCAGCGGCACGTTCTTGAGCGCTGCCGGCAGGCTGCGCAGCGGGTCGGAGCCCGAGCGGCGCTGGTAATCCTCGGGGATGGCCTTGTAGACCTGCTTGCTCTCGGCAAGCTGGCCGTCGGTCGTCACCACCGTCGAATTGGCGGGCAGGAAGGCGGCCGACACGGCCACCGCCGCGTCGAGCAGGCCACCCGGGTCGTTGCGCAGGTCGAGCACCAGGCCCTTCAGGTTGGGGTCCTGCTTGTAGATCTCGTCGACCTTCTTCACGAAGTCGTCGACAGTGCGCTCCTGGAACTGCGACAGGCGGATCCAGGCATAGCCCGGCTCGATCACCTTGCCGCGGACCGATTGCGTGCGGATCTCCTCGCGCGTGATCGTCACCGGGAAGGTGCGGCTCTCGTCCTTGCGGAAGATGGTCAGCAGCACCTTGGAGCCGGCTTCGCCGCGCATGCGCTTGACGGCATCGTTCAGCGACAGGCCCTTGACGGCCGTGTCGTCGATCTTGGTGATCAGGTCGTTGGGCTTGAGGCCGGCGCGGAAGGCGGGCGAGCCCTCGATCGGCGAGACGACCTTGACCAGCCCGTCTTCCTGCGAGATCTCGATGCCCACGCCCACGAAGCGGCCCGTGGTGCCTTCGCGGAATTCCTTGAAGGACTTCTTGTCGAAGTACTGCGAGTGCGGGTCGAGCCCCGACACCATGCCGGAGATGGCGTCGGAGATCAGCTTCTTCTCGTCGACCGGCTCGACGTAGTCGCTCTTGACCATGCCGAACACGGCGGCGAGCTGCTGCAGCTCTTCCAGCGGCAGGGGCGCCATGGCCCCGCGCGCCACCGTCTGGAGCGAGACGGTCGTCAGCACGCCGGCAACGACGCCTGCGCTCACCCAACCGGTGATCTTGAGTTTCTGGCCCATGGAATTCCCTTCGGCGAACCGGATCGAATCAATATACACAGCTTGGAAGCAATTTCCTCGCCGCGGTTCCGTGACCGTTGAGTCCCGTCAGGCTTTGCCCTGCGACGCGACGGCGGCGGCCGCCTTGGCCGCGGCCTCGGCGTCGCCCAGGTAATAGTGTCGCAACGGCTTGAGGTCGTCGTCCAGCTCGTAAACCAGCGGGATGCCGTTCGGGATGTTCAGCCCGACGATGTCGCTGTCGGAAATGCCGTCCAGGTACTTGACCAGCGCGCGGATCGAATTGCCGTGCGCCGCCACCACGATGCGGCGGCCGGCGCGGATGGCCGGGGCCATCGACTCGTTCCAGAAGGGCAGCACGCGCGCCACGGTGTCCTTCAGGCACTCGGTCAGGGGGACCTGCTCGGGCGAGAGCTTGGCGTAGCGCACGTCGCTGCGCTCCGAGCGCGGGTCGGTGGGCTCCAGGGCCGGCGGCGGGGTGTCGTAGCTGCGGCGCCAGACCAGCACCTGCTCGTCGCCGTACTGCTTGGCCATGTCGGCCTTGTTCAGGCCCTGCAGGGCGCCGTAGTGGCGCTCGTTGAGGCGCCACGAATGGACCACCGGCAGCCAGGTGCGGTCCAGTTCGTCGAGGGTGTGCCACAGGGTGCGCGTCGCGCGCTTGAGCACGCTGGTGTAGGCGACGTCGAAATCGTAGCCCTCGGCCTTGAGCAGGCGCCCGGCCTGCTTGGCCTGCTCCACGCCGGTCTCGGTCAGGTCGACGTCGGTCCAGCCGGTGAAGCGGTTCTCGAGATTCCAGGTCGATTCGCCATGGCGGATCAGCACCAGTTTGTGCATGGAAGCCTTTTGGTTAAGTCTTGGGTAGGCCGGCATTCTAAAATCCCGGGTTTGCCCACCCGGAACGCCCCGTGAAATTCTTCGTCGACAACTGGCTCCTGATCCTCATCGCCCTCAGCTCCGGCGGCATGCTCGCCTGGCCGAAGCTGCGCGGCGCCGGCCAGGGCTCGCTGACGGTCCAGGGTGCGGTCCACATCATCAACCGCGAGCGCGGGGTGCTGGTCGACGTGCGCGAGCCGGATGAATTCGCCGCCGGCCACCCGGTGGGTGCCCGCAACGTGCCGCTGGACCAGCTCGAGGCCAAGCTGCCCGGCGCCGTCAAGAACAAGACCGTGCCGCTGCTGCTGATCTGCGCCAGCGGCAGCCGCGCCCAGCGCGCCGTGGCCACGGCCAAGAAACTCGGCTATGAGCAGGCCCAAGCGGTCGGCGGCGGGCTGAAAGCGTGGAAAGACGCTAACCTGCCCATCGAGAAGGCCTGACGCGTCCCGGCGTCGCGGCCTCCAAGGAGCCCCATGCAACCCGTCAAGATGTACACCACCGCGGTCTGCCCCTACTGCATCCGCGCCAAGCAGATCCTGAAGTCCAAGGGTGTCGAGCAGATCGAGGAGATCCGCATCGACACGAACCCCGAGGAACGCGCCCGCATGATGGAGATCACCCAGCGGCGCACCGTGCCGCAGATCTTCGTGGGCGACACCCACGTCGGCGGCTGCGACGACCTGATCGCGCTCGACAGCCGCGGCGCCCTGGTGCCGCTGCTGCAGGCCGCCTGAGCGCGCGCCGCCTGCCGAGCCGCGCCCGGCGCGGCGCCGCAGGGAGGCGATAATCCCCGACCTCTCGCACGCCCGCCGTGGGAATCCTCCCTCGCGGGCGTTGTTTTGACCCGAAAGCAAAGCCATGGCCGACCAACAAGCCGCAGAACCCGTCTTCCAGATCCAGCGCGTCTACCTCAAGGACCTGTCGCTGGAGCAGCCCAATTCGCCGGCCATCCTGCTCGAGCAGCAGCAGCCCACGGTCGACATCCAGCTCGGCGTCGAGGCGCAGAACGTGACCGAAGGCATCTTCGAGATCACCGTGTCGGCCACCGTGCAGACCAAGATCGAAGACCGCACTGTGTTCCTGGTCGAGGCCAAGCAGTCCGGCATCTTCGAGATCCGCAACCTGCCCGACGACCAGATGGGCCCGATCCTCGGCATCGCCTGCCCGCAGATCGTCTACCCCTACCTGCGCGGCAACGTGGCCGACGTGATCCAGCGCGGCGGCTTCCCGCCCGTGCACCTGGCCGAGATCAACTTCCAGGCCATGTACGAGCAGCAGCAGGCCCAGGCCGCCGGCGAAGGCGTGCCGGCCAACGCCCAGTAATCCGCGGCGCGCCGCCGATGCGCATCTGCGTGCTGGGGGCCGGGGCCTGGGGCACAGCGCTGGCCGTCGGCGCGGCCGGCCATCCGGCCGGCGGGCGCAGCGTCACGCTGTGGGCGCGCGACCCCGCCCAGGCGACCGCGATGGCGCAGGCACGCAGCAACACGCGCTACCTGTTCGGCATTCCTTTCCCGCCCGCGCTCGCCGTGCAGGGCGGCGATGCGCGCGACGCCTGCGCGGGCGCCGACCTCGTCATCGTCGCCACACCCATGGCGGCGCTGCGCGAGCAGCTGGCCCTGCTGGCGTCGGTGCAGGCGCCGGTCGCCTGGCTGTGCAAGGGCGTCGAGACCTCCGCCGGCGACGGCCCGGGCCTCCTGGCCCATGAAATCCAGCTGCAGGTCGCGCCGCACCTGCACGCAGGCGTCCTGAGCGGCCCCAGCTTCGCCCAGGAAGTGGCGCGCGGCCAGCCGACCGCGCTGGTCGCGGCCAGCGCCCATGCCGGCGTGCGCGACATGCTGGTCGCGGCCTTCCACGGGCCCACGCTGCGCGTGTACGCCAACGACGACCTCGTCGGTGTCGAAGTCGGCGGTGCGGTGAAGAACGTGCTCGCCATCGCCACCGGCCTGGCCGACGGCCTGGCGCTCGGGCTGAACGCACGCGCCGCCTTGATCACCCGCGGCCTGGCCGAGATGACGCGCTTCGGCGTCGCCCTCGGTGCGCGGCCCGAGACCTTCATGGGCCTGTCCGGCCTCGGCGACCTGGTGCTCACCGCCACCGGCGACCTCTCGCGCAACCGGCGCGTCGGCCTGCTGCTGGCCGAGGGCCGCACGCTGGCGCAGGCGGTCGACTCGCTGGGCCACGTGGCCGAAGGCGTGTACTGCGCCCGCACCGTGGTGCAGCGCGCGCGGCACCTGGGCATCGACATGCCCATCGCCGAGGGCGTGGTCGCGCTGCTCGACGGCCGCCTGGCGCCGGCCGATGCGGTGCGTGCCCTCATGGAGCGCGAGCCGGGCGCCGAGCACGGCTGATCGGCCTGCAGCACCTCCGGGTTGCCGCTGATTCCGGGCGTGCAGGGCCGGCGTAGCCTCGCCGGCTCCAACCACAGCATCAGGAGTCGACATGCCCCGTCCTTTCGTTCTGCCGCTGGGCGCCGCCGTGGCGGCCCTCGCCCTCGTCGCCGGCTGCGGCGCCATGCGCACCTCCACCCCGGGCGGCAACCCCATGGGCTTCTTCATCACCAGCACCAACCCCGGCAAGGGCGGCGACCTCGGCGGGCTGGCCGGTGCCGACCGCTTCTGCCAGTCGCTGGCGACCGCCGTCGGCGCGGGCAGCAGGACCTGGCGCGCCTACCTCAGCACCGCGGCCCTGAACGGCCAGCCGGCCGTCAATGCGCGCGACCGCATCGGCAGCGGCCCGTGGGCCAACGCGAAGGGCGTGGTCGTCGCCACCAGCGTCGCCGACCTGCACAGCGCCAATGCCAAGGTGGGCAAGGAGACGTCGCTCACCGAGAAGGGCGAGGTCGTGTCGGGCTTCGGCGACCCGGTCAACCGCCACGACATCCTCACCGGCTCGCGTCCCGACGGCACCGTGGCTGTGCCCGAGCCCGGCACGGACACGACCTGCGGCAACTGGACGCGCAGCGACGGCGGCTCGGCCATCGTCGGCCACCACGACCACAAGGGCACCAACCCCGACCCGGTGGCCAACGCGTCGTGGAACTCCTCCCACGGCACGCGCGGCTGCAGCATCGACCAGCTGAAGATGAGCGGCAGCGCCGGCCTGCTTTACTGCTTCGCCACGAACTGAGGCCTCCCGGCTTTGCACTTTGCTTCGCTGCGTGTCATTCGCCACCTTCTGAGGAGGGGACCCCGCCTGCGGCCCGGCCAAGCCGGTTCCGCGGCGCGTTGCTGAAGCTTCAGTGGCGGGCTATGCGGCTGTATAGGCCAGGCGCACGTAGATGGGTGCGAAGGCCTCGGCCTGGGTAATCTCGACCAGGGTTTCCTTGGCGAGTTCGAGCATGGCGATGAAGGTGACGACCATCACGGGCACGCCGCGCGAGGCGTCGAACAGTTCCTCGAACTCGACGAAGCGCCGGCCCTGCAGGGTGCGCAGCACGATGCTCATGTGCTCGCGCACCGACAGCTCCTCGCGCGAGATCTTGTGGTGCTGCACGAGCTTGGCCCGCTTAAGAATGTCGGCCCAGGCCTCGCGCAGGTCGACCACCGCGACCTCGGGGAAGCGCGGCTTGAGCGACTGCTCGATGTAGACCTGCGCCTTCCAGAAGTCGCGCCCGTACGTGGGCATGGCCGCGAGCGCGGCGGCCTGCATCTTGGCCTGCTCGTACTCCAGCAGCCGGCGCACCAGCTCGGCCCGCGGGTCCTCGGCTTCCTCGCCCTCGGCCGTCTTCTTGGGCGGCAGCAGCATGCGCGACTTGATCTCGATGAGCATGGCCGCCATCAGCAGGTACTCGGCCGCCAGTTCGAGGTTGCGCGTGCGGATCTCGTCCACGTAGGCCAGGTACTGCCGCGTCAGTCCCGCCATGGGGATGTCGAGGATGTTGAAGTTTTGCTTGCGGATCAGGTAGAGCAGCAGGTCCAGCGGCCCCTCGAAGGCCTCGAGGAAGACCTCCAGCGCATCGGGCGGGATGTAGAGGTCGTTGGGCAGCGAGAACAGCGGCTCGCCGTACAGCCGTGCGAGGGCCACCTGATCGACGACCTCGGGCATCGGCGTCACCACCGTGGCGCCGTCCTCGTCATCGTCGTGCGCAGGATGCGCCTCGGGGCCGTTCATGGGTGGGTGCTATGAAAAAAATAGCGCCCCGCGCAAGCGGGGCGGTCGCTGCAGGCCGGTCGGCCCGAAAAGCCGGGCTCAGCCCTTGGTCTGGTACACGTAGGGCTGCTGCGACACCGTGCCGGCGTCGATCTCGGCCTGCGCGTCGCGGTCGATCGCCTTGTCCCACAGCAGGGCGCGGCCGGCGCGCTGCTCGGCTTCCAGGTCGGGCTTCTGGCGGCGCATCTGCTCGATGAACTGGGTGGCGTCGGAGGTGTAGTGGGGGCGGGCGAAGATCGACATAGACTGGAACCTGAAGTGGCGCGGATTTTAACGATCGGGGAGCGATTGGCATGAGAACACGATGCAGCATGCGGCGCCTGTCGGGCCTGCTGGCCGGCCTGGCGGTGGTCCTGGCGCTGGCGGGCTGCGACCCGCAGCGCATCGACAAGCTGGAGGAGGGCGTCTCCACCGAGGCCGACGTGCGCGCCCAGTTCGGCACGCCCGAGAACATCTGGGACGCCCCCGGTGGCCGCGTGCTGGAGTACAACCGCCAGCCCCAGGGCCAGAAGAACTACATGATCACCATCGGCCCCGACGGCCGCATGAGCGCGCTGCGCCAGGTGCTCACACCCGAGAACTTCGCCCGGGTGCGGCCCGGCATGCCCATGGAAGAACTGCGCAAGCTGCTGGGCAAGCCCGCCAAGGTCACGCCCTATGCGCTCAAGCGCGAGACCGAATGGGAATGGCGCTGGGTCCAGCCGCCCAATTCGCCCATGGTCTTCACCGCCGTGCTCGACGACTACCAGTACGTGGTGCGCAGCGGCTCCTCGCCCGACCGCGGCACCGAGGCCCACTGAGCGCGCAGCGGCGGCGCAGCTCCTGCTCCATCGGCGGCGCGCGTGCTGCGCCCCCCGTGAAAGCCCCATGGCCGCCCTCAGGCTTAACCGCCTTGCGCTCGGGCCCTTGCTCCCTAGAATGGCTTTGCTTCAGGAACGAAACAAAGAGTAAGGGCACCACGATGCAACTCTCCCGCCGCCAGTTCATGAAAGTGACTGGCTCCACCCTGGCGGGCTCGAGTCTGGCACTGATGGGCTTCTCGCCGGCGACTGCGCTGGCCGAGGTGCGTCAGTACAAGCTCGCAGCCACCACCGTGACACGCCAGACCTGCACCTACTGCTCGGTGGGTTGCGGCATCCTCATGTACTCGCTGGGCGACGGCGCCAAGAACGCCAAGGCCTCGGTGATCCACGTCGAGGGCGACCCCGACCACCCGGTCAATCGCGGCACGCTGTGTCCCAAGGGCGCGAGCCTGCTCGACATCGTCAACAGCCCGAACCGGCTGCTGTACCCCGAGTACCGCGCCCCCGGCTCCACCGAGTGGAAGCGCCTGTCCTGGGGCGACGCCCTGGACCGCATCGCCAAGCTCATGAAGGCCGACCGCGACGCGAACTTCGTCGAGACCACGGCCGACGGCAAGCGCGTCAACCGCTGGACCTCCACCGGCATGCTGGCCGCCTCGGCCTCCAGCAACGAAGCCGGCTACATCACCCACAAGGTCGCCCGCAGCTGGGGCCTTCTTCCTTTCGACAATCAAGCACGTGTCTGACACGGCCCGACGGTGGCAGGTCTTGCCCCGACGTTTGGCCGTGGAGCGATGACGAACCATTGGGTCGACATCAAGAACGCGGATGTGATTCTGATCATGGGCGGCAATGCCGCCGAGGCGCACCCCTGCGGATTCAAGTGGGTGACGGAGGCGAAGGCGCACAACAAGGCGCACTTCATGGTGGTCGACCCGCGCTTCAACCGCTCGGCGTCGGTGGCCGACTTCTATGCGCCGATCCGTTCGGGCAGCGACATCGTCTTCCTCGGCGGGATCATCAATTACCTGCTGACGAACGACAAGATCCACCACGACTACGTGAAGGCGTACACCGACTTCACCTTCCTCGTGCGTGAGGACTTCAACTTCGACGAGGGCTACTTCTCCGGCTACAACGAAGAGAAGCGCATCTACGACAAGACCAGCTGGGACTACCAGATGGGCGAGGACGGCTTCGTCAAGACCGACCCCACCCTGCAGGACCCGCGCTGCGTCTTCCAGCTGCTCAAGAAGCACTACGCCAGCTACACGCCCGAGAAGGTCGAAAGCGCCTGCGGCACGCCCAAGGCGAAGTTCCTGCACGTGTGCGAGAAGTTCGCGTCCACGGCCGTTGCCGGCCGCGCCGCGACCATCATGTACGCGCTGGGCTGGACGCAGCACTCCATCGGCGCGCAGATCCTGCGCTGCGCGGCCATGGTGCAGCTGCTGTGCGGCAACATCGGCGTGGCCGGCGGCGGCATGAACGCGCTGCGCGGGCACTCCAACATCCAGGGCCTCACCGACCTGGGCCTGCTGTCGGCCAGCCTGCCGGGCTACCTCACCATGCCGCGCGAGGCCGAGCAGGACTACCAGGCCTACATCACGGCCCGCACGCAGAAGCCCCTGCGCGCCAACCAGATGAGCTACTGGCAGAACTACCCCAAGTTCCACGTCAGCCTCATGAAGGCCTGGTACGGCCCGGCCGCCACGGCCGAGAACAACTGGGCCTACGACTTCCTGCCCAAGCTCGACAAGGAGTACGACATGCTCCAGACCTTCGAGCTGATGCGGGAGGGCAAGGTCAACGGCTACCTGGCGCAGGGCTTCAACCCGCTGGCCGCGCTGTCCGACAAGAACCGCAACCGCGAGGCGCTGTCCAAGCTCAAGTTCCTGGTCATCATGGACCCGCTGGCCACGGAAACCTCGGAGTTCTGGAAGAACTACGGCGAGCACAACGACGTCGACCCGGCCCAGATCCAGACCGAGGTCTTCCGCCTGCCCACCACCTGCTTCGCCGAGGAGGAGGGCGCCGTCGTCAGCTCCTCGCGCGTGCTGCAGTGGCACTGGAAGGCGGCCGAGCCCCCGGGCGAGGCCTGGACCGACATCCGCATCATGGCGGGCCTGCACCTTCGCCTGAAGGAGCTCTACACCAAGCAGGGCGGCAAGTTCGGCGACCCGATCCAGAAGCTCTGGTGGCCCTACATGCATGCGGCCGAGCCCACGCCGGCCGAAGTCGCCAAGGAATACAACGGCCGCGCCCTGGCCGACCTGAAAGACCCGGCCGACCCGACCAAGGTCACGCGCAAGGCGGGCGAACAGCTCGCCGGCTTCGGCGAACTGAAGGACGACGGCAGCACCCTGTGCGGCTGCTGGATCTTCGCCGGCGCCTGGACGCAGGCCGGCAACCAGATGGGCCGGCGCGACAACGCCGACCCCACCGGCATCGGCAACACGCTCAACTGGGCCTGGGCCTGGCCGGCCAACCGCCGCGTGCTCTACAACCGCGCCTCGTGCGACCCGGCGGGCAACCCCTGGAACCCGAAGCGCCAGCTGGTCAAGTGGAACGGCAGCGCCTGGGGCGGGGCCGACGTGCCCGACTTCGGCGCCGCCCTGGCGCCCGAGACCGGTGCCGGCCCGTTCATCATGAACCCCGAGGGCGTGGCGCGCTTCTTCGCCCGCAAGGGCCTCAACGAAGGGCCGTTCCCCACCCACTACGAACCCTTCGACACGCCCCTGGGCTACAACCCCATGTATCCCAAGAACGCCAAGGCGACCAGCTCGCCCGCGGCGCGCGTGTTCAAGTCGGTGTGGGACACCTTCGGCAAGGCCGACGAGTTCCCGCACGTGGGCACCACCTACCGCCTGACCGAGCACTTCCACTACTGGACCAAGCACGCCCTGCTCAACGCCATCACGCAGCCCGAGCAGTTCGTCGAGATCGGCGAGGCGCTGGCGCAGAGCCTGGGCATCGCCAACGGCACCATGGTGAAGGTCAGCTCCAAGCGCGGCTACATCAAGGCGGTGGCCCTGGTCACCAAGCGGATCAAGCCGATGACCATCGAGGGCAAGACCGTGCACCACGTGGGCATTCCCATCCACTGGGGCTTCAAGGGCCTGACCAAGCCGGGCTTCCTGGCCAACACGCTCACGCCCTTTGTAGGCGACGGCAACACGAACACGCCGGAATTCAAGACGTTCCTCGTGAAAGTGGAAAAGGTCTAGCGCCATGTCCATGCAATCCCTCGACATCAAGCGCCGCTCCGCCACCACCACGCCCGCGCCCAGCCAGCGCGAGGCCTACGCGGGCGAGGTCGCCAAGCTCATCGACGTCTCCAAGTGCATCGGCTGCAAGGCCTGCCAGACCGCGTGCATGGAGTGGAACGACCTGCGCGACGACGTGGGCGTCACCGCCGGCGTGTACGACAACCCGATGGACCTCACCGAGAACTCCTGGACCGTCATGCGGTTCACCGAGTACGAGAACGATGAGTCGGGCAACCTCGAGTGGCTGATCCGCAAGGATGGCTGCATGCACTGCGAAGACCCGGGCTGCCTCAAGGCCTGCCCCTCGCCGGGCGCCATCGTCCAGTACGCCAACGGCATCGTCGACTTCCATGAAGAGGCGTGCATCGGCTGCGGCTACTGCGTCACCGGCTGCCCCTTCAACGTGCCGCGCATCTCCAAGAAGGACAAGAAGGCCTACAAGTGCACCCTGTGCTCCGACCGCGTCGTGGTCGGCCAGGAGCCGGCCTGCGTCAAGACCTGCCCCACCGGCGCCATCATGTTCGGCACCAAGAAGGCGATGAAGGACCAGGCCGAGGAACGCATCGAGGACCTGAAGGAGCGCGGCTACAAGCAGGCCGGCCTGTACGACCCGGCCGGCGTCGGCGGCACGCACGTCATGTACGTGCTGCACCATGCCGACAAGCCGGGCCTGTACCACGGCCTGCCCGCCGAGCCCACCATCAGCCCGATGGTCAGCCTCTGGAAGGGCGTCACCAAGCCGCTGGCGCTGGCGGGCATCGCGCTCACCGCGCTGGCCGGCTTCTTCCACTACACCCGCACCGGCCCCAACGAGGTGACGGAAGAGGAAGACATCGACGCCGAGGCCCATGCCCTCGCGCGCCGCGACGATGCCGGGGTGGACGCCACCGGCCATCAGAAGGAGGTGCGCCATGAGCAGCAAGGCTGACCGCTCCGCGCGGGACGACTTCGTCGTCGACAACCAGGGCCGCCCGGCCATCGAGCGCTACACGCCCAACGACCGCAGCAACCACTGGCTCACCGCCATCTGCTTCGTGCTGCTGGCGCTGTCGGGCCTGGCGCTGTTCCACCCGGCCATGTTCTGGCTCACGGCGCTGTTCGGCGGCGGGCCGTGGACGCGCATCCTCCACCCCTTCATCGGGGTGGTGATGTTCGTGTCCTTCATGGTCCTGGTGATCCGCTTCTGGCACCACAACTTCCTCCATGCCAACGACCGGCAGTGGATGAAGCAGATGGGCGACGTGCTCAACAACCGCGAGGAGCGCCTGCCCAAGGTGGGCCGCTACAACGCGGGCCAGAAGCTGCTCTTCTGGGTGCTGCTGGTCAGCATGGTGTGCCTGCTGCTCACCGGGCTGGTGATGTGGCGCGCGTACTTCAGCCACCTGTTCCCCATCGGCATCATCCGGCTGGCCTCGCTGCTGCACGCCTTCTTCGGCTTCGTCATCATCTGTTCCATCATCGTCCACATCTATGCGGCGATCTGGGTCAAGGGCTCCATCAAGGCCATGACGCAGGGCACCGTGAGCTACGCCTGGGCGCGCAAGCACCACACGGCCTGGTACGAGGAAGTGGTCGACCGCGAGCAGGACCTGGCGCGCCGCGCCGGCGATCGCCGCGACCCCAGCGCCCCCGTGGCCTGATGGTCCACCCGATGCGACAGGGCAGGGCGCTGGCATAGACTCGCCCGCAGCCCCAACCAACCGCGAAGCGCCGGGCCTGCCCGGCGTTTCTTTTTTGCTTCTTCTGGCCGGTGCGCTGCCCCCACCGTTCGGGGTGAGCTTGTCGAAGCCTCGCGCAAGGCTTCGACAGGCTCAGCCCGAACGGGTTGGAAATGGCGACCGGCCCGCATCACCACCGCGAACCGCCCGTGCAACGCATCCTCCAACCCGGTGAAATCGAAGCCCTCGACAAGGTGAGCTTTCCGCGCGTGCGGCTGCCGCAGCCGGCTGCTCTGTTCCAGGAGCGTGCCGCGCGCCTGCGCCAGCTCGCCGAGGGCAACCCCATCGCCGACTACCTGCGCTTTGCCGCCCGCCTCGTCGACGCGCAGCAGCGCATCGCGGGCACGGCGCCCGCGGCCGAGCCCGTGGCCGACGAGATCGTGCGGCGCGCCAACGCCAACGGCATGCCGCTGCTGCCCGCGTCCGACGCGCTCGTGCCGGCCTGGCGCGACGCGCTGCGCGCCCTGGTCGCCGACCTGCGTGCCGACGCCGCCACACCCGCGCCGCTGCACCCCGTGCTCGACCGCCTGGCCACCACGGACGACGACGCGCTCGACGCGCTGGCCCGCCAGGCGCTGGCCGACAACCTGGGTCGCGAGGACATCGCCGCCGCGCCTTTCGTCATGGCCGCGCTGCAGGTCGCCTTCTCGGCCCGCGCCGCCCTGGTCGACGAGCGCACCGCCCCCTATGCCGAGCCCGCCACCATCTGCCCCGTGTGCGGCAGTGCGCCGGTGGCCAGCGTCCTGCGCATCGGCGGCCAGGCGGCCGGCCACCGCTACCTGCACTGCGGCGTGTGCGAAACCGAATGGCACATGGTGCGCGTCAAGTGCAGCCACTGCGAATCGACCGAGGGCGTGCGCTACCAGGGCCTGGAAGGCGAGGGCATCGCCGCCAAGGCCAAGGACCAGGTCGTGCTCGCCGAAACCTGCGACGTGTGCCACACCTACCGCAAGCTCGTGAATCAGGAGAAGGACCCCTTCGCCGAGCCCCTGGCCGACGACCTCGCCAGCCTCACGCTCGACCTGCTCATGGGCGACACCGACTTCTCGCGCGCGAGCAGCAACCCGTTGCTGGCCATCGAGAAGCCCTTGGCGGTTTGATGGCCGTCGCATACGGGCAGCCGAACGCAGAGGGCGCAGAAGTCACGCAGAGGGCGCAGAGCAATCCATCGATGATTCTTCGGTCTTTTCTGCGCCCTTTGCGAAACCTTGGCGGCCTCTGCGTTCGGCTGTCCGATTCCGACTTCCAATGACCGACCCCCTCCGCCTCCCGTCCGTCGACCGCACCCTCGCCACGCCCGCCATGCAGGCGCTGGCCGGTCGCTACGGCCACGGCGCCCTCACCGCCGCGCTGCGGGCCGAGTTCGACGCGCTGCGGCCGCAGGCCCTGGCCGGGCAGCTGGGTGCCGAGGCCATCGCCGACGATGCGCTCGCCGCGGCCTGCGAACGGCGGCTGGCCGCGCGCTTCGCGCCGCGCCTGAAGGCCGTGTTCAACCTCACCGGCACCGTGCTGCACACCAACCTCGGCCGCGCGCTGCTGCCCGACGAGGCGGTGCAGTCGGTGATGCGCGCGCTCACCGCGCCGGCGAACCTCGAATTCGACCTGGCCACCGGCGGCCGTGGCGACCGCGACGACCTCGTCGACGAGGTGCTGTGCGAACTCACCGGCGCCGAGGCCGCCACGGTCGTCAACAACAACGCCGCCGCCGTGCTGCTCACGCTGAGCGCGCTCGCCTCGCGCAAGGACGTCATCGTCTCGCGCGGCGAGCTGGTCGAGATCGGCGGCGCCTTCCGCATCCCCGACATCATGTCGCGCGCCGGCGCGCGGCTGGTCGAGGTTGGCACCACCAACCGCACCCACGCCAAGGACTATGCCGAGGCCATCACCGAGCGCACCGCCCTGCTGATGAAGGTGCACACCAGCAACTACGCCGTCACCGGCTTCACCAAGAGCGTGCCCGAGTCCGAGGTGGCCGCCATCGCCCACGCGCGCAGCCTGCCGCTGGCCGTCGACCTGGGCAGCGGCACGCTGGTCGACATGGCCCAGTGGGGCCTGCCCCAGGAACCCACCGTGCGCGACACCATTGCCGCCGGGGCCGACCTCGTCACCTTCAGCGGCGACAAGCTGCTGGGCGGCCCGCAGGCCGGCCTCATCGTCGGCCGCAAGGACCTGATCGCGAAGATCAAGAAGAACCCGCTCAAGCGCGCGCTGCGCGTGGGCAAGCTCACCCTGGCCGCATTGGAGCCCGTGCTGCGCCTGTACCTCGCGCCCGAGCACCTGGCCGAGCGGCTCACCACGCTGCGCCTGTTCACCCGCACGCGCGCGCAGATGCAGGCCCAGGCCGAGCGCCTGCTGCCCGCCGTGCAGCAGGCCGTCGCGCCCGACTTCGACGTCGCCGTGGCGCCCATGGCCAGCCAGATCGGCAGCGGTGCGCTGCCCGTCGACACCCTGCCCAGCGCCGGCCTGCGCCTCGCCCCGCGCGAGGCGAAGCGAGCCGGCCGCCAGCTCGCCCGGCTCGAAGCCGCGCTGCGCGGCCTGCCGCGCCCCGTCATCGGCCGCATCGCCGACCAGTCGCTGTGGCTGGACCTGCGCTGCCTCGAAGCGGGCGACGAGCCGGCGTTCGGCGATCAGCTGGCGGCGCTGCGCACTGCTTTGGCTGGCTGACCGTTCAAGCCCAGCCCGTCGAAGCGCCGCGCGGGGCTTCGACAGGCTCAGCCCGAACGGGTAAGTGGCGTGCCGGAGAAACGCCGACCTGTTATTTGCCCGCTTCGGTCCCCGCCGCCGGCGTGGCTGCCGCCGCCGGCGCCGCCTGCTGCTGCTGCGCCTTGTCCTTCTTCGCCGCCTCGTGGTGCCCGATCGCGCAGCCGGCCGCGGCGCCGAGCACCCCGTGCTTGCCGGCCACATGGCCTGCCACGCCGCCCACCGCGGCGCCCTTGATGCAGCCCTTGGCCTGCGCCGCCGGCGCGAAGGCCAGCAGGCTGCCCAGTGCCATGCCGGCCGCGGCCAGCTTCCAACCCGCCGATGCTGCGGAACGTGTGACGAATGCCATGTGTGTGACCCCTTGGATGATGTGTGGGCCGCCCGGTGCGCCCGCGTGTCACCACGGTAGGTCGCGCCACCTTGGGCCAAGCTGACCGCCGCGCTGGCATCGACACCCCTTCGCGGCGCCTGCCTACAGGGCCGGGGTGCGCAGGCCATCCGCCGCCACCCACGCACAATCCCGCCATGCGCCGCGCCCCCTCGACCCCGTTCCGTCTTTCCGCACCCGCCGCCCTGCATCGCCCGCGGAGCGCCGCATGATCCTCGGCACCGCCGGCCACATCGACCACGGCAAGACCACCCTGGTGCGCGCCCTCACCGGCGTCGACACCGACCGGCTCAAGGAAGAAAAGGCGCGCGGCATCTCCATCGAGCTGGGCTACGCCTACACGCCCGTGCCGTCCATGCCGGGCGATGCCTCCGACCCGGCAGCGGCCGATGCGTCCGCCGCCCCGCCCGCCGACGACCCGGCCCAGGTGCTCGGCATCATCGACGTGCCCGGCCACGAGCGCTTCGTCCACACCATGGCGGCCGGCGCGTCGGGCATCGACCACGCGCTGCTGGTCGTCGCCGCCGACGACGGCGTCATGCCGCAGACGCGCGAGCACCTCGCCATCGTCGAACTCTTCGGCATCGGCGAGGGCACCGTGGCGCTGACCAAATGCGACCGCGCCGATGCCGCCCGCATCGCCGCCGTCAAGGCCGACATCGCCGCGCTGCTGGCCGGCACCCCCCTGGCCGGCGCGCCGATCTTCGAGACCGCCGTGCCTCCGGGCGCGACGCCCTCGCCCCTCCGGGCAGAGGGTGCGGGCGAGGGGCAGCCCGCCACCGCCGACCGCACCGGCATCGCCACCCTCCGCGCCCACCTCTTCGCCATCGCCCGCCGCCAGCACGCACGCCGGCAGGACGGCCTCTTCCGCCTCGCCGTCGACCGCGTCTTCACCCTCGCGGGCCACGGCACCGTCGTCACCGGCACCGTCTTCGGCGGCCGTGTCGCGGCGGGCGACACCGTGGCGCACTTCGGCATCGGCTCGGGCGACGGCCGGGCCCCGCCGCGCGCTGTGCGCGTGCGCAGCCTGCACGCGCAGAACCGCGCCGCCACCCACGGCGCCGCCGGCCAGCGGGTGGCGCTCAACCTCGCGGGCGTCGACAAGAGCGACATCGCCCGCGGCGACTGGATCGCCGACCCGCGCGTGCTGCAGGCCACCCAGCGCATCGACGTGCGCGTGCGCCTGCTCGACGGCGCACCACCCATCGGCGCGTGGACGCCGCTGCACGTCCACGTCGGCGCCGCGCACCGGCTGGCGCATGCCGTGCCGCTGCAGGGCGACACCCTCACCGCCGCCGGTGCATCGGCCGCCGCCGGGCAGGGCGCCGGCACGCCCGCCACCGCCCACGCGCGCGTGCAGCTCGTCGTCGACCAGCCCGTCTTCGTCGTGCCCGGCGACCGCCTCATCCTGCGCAACGCCCAGGGCACGCGCACCGTGGGTGGCGGCGTCGTGCTCGACCCGCAGGCGCCCGAGCGCCGCCGCCGCAGCGCCGAACGCATGCAATGGCTCGATGCGCTCGAACGCCTCGTCGCCGACGGCGACGCGCGCCCGCTGCTCGCCGCCGCGCCGGCCGGCCTCACGCGCAGCGGCCTCGCGCGCCTGCTCGGCCGCCTGCCCGCCGACGGCTGGGCCGGCCCCGACGCGCCCGCTTTCGCGCTCGGCCAGGGCGGCGACCTGCTGTGGCTCTCGCCCGCCGTCTGGGCGCAGGTGCGCACGCGCATCCTCGACGCGCTCGACCGCCACCACACTCGCGCGCCCGACGAGCCCGGCCTCAACAGCGCGCGCCTGCAGCGCATGGCCTTCCCGGCGCAGTCCGCGGCCAGCGGCGCCGCGCCGGCCGGCGCGCGCCTGCCCGGCTGGCCCGCGTGGATCGAACGGCTCGTTGCCGACGGCAGCATCGTGCGCAGCGGCCAGTGGCTGCACCGGCCCGAGCACAGCGTCAGCCTCAGCGACGACCAGGCCGGCATGGCCGCACAGCTCCTGCCCCTGCTGCTCGCGGGCGGCAACGACCCGCCCTGGGTGCGCGACCTGGCCCAGGCCATCGGCGCGCGCGAGGACACCGTGCGCGAGCTGCTGCGCAAGCAGGCGCGGCTGGGCGCGCTCTACCAGGTCGTCAAAGACCTGTTCTACCCCGCAGAGCGCATCGCCGAACTGGCCGCCACCTTCGCGGGCCTGAGCGCCGCCCAGGCCGCGAACCCGGCCGACACCGCCTCGCGCCTGCCCCCCAACGCCGTCGAAGCCCGCGACTTCCGCGACGCCGTGCAACTCGGCCGCAAGCGCGCCATCCAGATCCTCGAATTCTTCGACCGCGTCGGCTACACCCGCCGCGTCGGCGACGCGCACCTGCCGCGCCCGAATACCCGCTGGGGCGCGGAGGGACCCGAGAGCGAGGACATGAGCCCCGCCCCCTAGAATCGCGCCGCCTTTCGTCTTGCTCCCTCTCCCTCCGGGAGAGGGTGGGGGTGAGGGCCAGTGACAGCACAGCGCCACGCAGTCACGACTGAATGAACGCTCCACCCAGCGTTCACATGGAAGGCAAACGCACCCGGTGGTGCGCCCGGGCTTCAAACCCGGTAGGGGGCGCCAGCCGCTTCCTGGTCGGTTCGACTCCGGCTGCTTTCCGCCACTCAGCAAGGCGGGACAAGAGCGTTAGTTCTTGGGTGGAGTGCTAAAAGAAGTATTGAAGGTAGCAAGGATCAATTTTTTTAAGTCGATCACTATCGTTTCATTAGGGTACTGCGCCCCGTCAGTACTCTCGATATTTTCGATCTTCCATTCAAAATCATTATTGGGTATCTTTACGATGTCGCCATAACACGTATAAGAATCTTTCACCTGTTTTTTCACGTCTACATCCACGTTCCAAGCGACTATGTAATCGACTACGGCTAGAGCGTGGTTGAATGGGCCGGTGTTATTAAATTCGTATTTGTACTCAATAGAGCAGACGTTAGAATCTTCAAGTAGATTCTTTTCTTTTTCGTCTTTCAGTCCAAGGCTGTCGATGCCTTGTGTTGAAAATGTAATAATACGTCGCCAGTATTTTTCATAGCCAGCTTCTTTTGGCGTCAAAGTCGCAAGTTGTGCATATAGAACGCCCACCCAGTACTCCTCGCCAGGCCTGGGTGATAAGAATAGATGAGTGATTTTATTTGAATCAGCAATTCGGAAGCGCTCGCGGGACTTAATCTCTGATTTTGCTTTGTCCAAAAACTCAATTTGTTCGTTGAGTAGGCTTTCGGTACTCTCCCGCTTCAGTCTTGTAAGCAATTCGGCAAAAGTGGGATCGGTATTCTTCAGGCTGTCCAGATATTTTTTTACTTCAGCCAAAAAATCTGGGTCCGATAGCGTGTCGTATGCTTTCTTGCTTAGGGCGCTGCGGTTAGTGACGAGATCAAAATCACCGTCGACGACTATTGTGTAGTGGGAAGGGCTATCGCCTTCCGACAAGACCTCATACCCGGGGATGTTTGTGAGCAAATCTTGATAGCGACATATCTTTATGCCTTTTACGGAAATGAACACTCCGCGCTGATCTGCGAGCCTTATGCCCGAAACCGATTTCCCTTTCCTGTCAAGGGTCCAGTATTCATCATGAGCTCGCCTATTTCCATCAATGGCAACAATAATCGAGAATTTTTCTGTTTTTACTTGAAAAGACTTAGCAGATCGCGATGCGAATCGGCCGTCTCGAAGGCGCGCTACCTGTGCGGGGCTCTTGATGCCTGGGTCTGCGACAAAATCAAGATAAGGGTAGCCGAAAGGAATTGAATATGTCTTGCCTTCGTAATATGCGTTGAACTCCACCCGATGAGCACTGGAAATCTGTTTCCGCTGGGAAGCCGTGAATCCTTGATTTGCAGTTATTTCGCGAATATCGCCGTGTTTGGTGAAAAATCGGATGTAATTTACGACATACGATTCTTCTGGACGGTCCCCTATCGCGAAATACTTGTTATAGCTTTCGGTGTCGAGGCCGTCAATTAATATTAGCGTTGCTGTTTCCGATTTCAGTGTGCCAATCTGTTTTTTTAGAAATTCCGCCGCCTGAAGCGTTTCCGCATTTGACTGGCTAAAAAAATTGTCGATTATTGGATCGATTTCATCTGTGCGTGTGGGATCAATAATGAACGACGTATCCAGGTTGCTTCGCGGATTGTCGATTAGCTTGTAATCCCACTCCTTCATCGAAAACTTTTGAGTGGTGATAACCAGGATTCTTGAGCTGGCAAAGCACAACTTGGAACCCTGACATTTATAGCCAATAGAGTTGCCTTTTAGCTTCGTGGATTTGCCGATCGAGAAAAATGCCTCCCATGGTGTGATTCCGTTTATTTTTGTCTTTGAGTCAAGTCCGCTGCCGTCATCTAAAAATGCCAGACCGTTGCGGTCCTTGATCGGAATATATAGGACGTGTTTAGCGCCAGCGTCATACGAGTTTGAAACTAATTCTCGAACGACTTCGCAAGGGTCGTTTCGATTAACGGAGAGTTCTCCCAAGACATGCTTAAACTCAATTTGCGGATGCAAGATTTACCCCTCATTCAATAATTGTTGCAGTTACTCCAGCGTCGTAAGGTGCACTTCTCCTCGTTCGACGCCCCGCCCATTGTGTGAAGAATTTGACCCGATAGTGACAGGATGGGTACCTATCGTTCGCTGCAGGTACTCAAAACGTCGACACAAGCGGACGTCCATGCTTGCGCAGCCTCTGCGCACCTGCGGCGCCCCCGCGCGCAAGCCGGGTCGTCGCACACCTACACCGCGGCGCCGCCACCGACGACGCGGCGCGCACGACCCGTCGTCCATCGTTGCTCTCAACTTCTCCGGAAGTGAATCTTTCTTTTTTCAACCCATCCACCCCGGCGCCCCTGCGGTGCCGACCAACCTAGGAAGGAATTCGACATGATGGACAACAAAGACGTGGTGAGCGTGCTCAACGACCTGCTGGAAAACGCCCGCGACGGCGAGTACGGCTTTCGCACTTGCGCCGAAGAGGTCGAGGCCTCGAACCTGAAGACGGTGTTCGCCGACCGCGCTGCGGGCTGCGCGCAGGCCGCTTCGGAACTTGAAGCGCTGATCGTGCAGTACGGCGGCAAGCCGGCCGATGGCGGCACGGCCGCCGGTGCGCTGCACCGCGGCTGGGTGAAGGTGAAGGGCGCCGTGGGCGCTGACAGCGAGCTGTCGATCCTCGAGTCGTGCGAGCGCGGCGAGGATTCGGGCATCGCCCGCTACCGCAAGGCGCTGAAGGAAGAGCTGCCGCCGGAAGTGCGTGCGGTGGTGGAGCGCCAGGCCCAGGGCGCGCAGAAGAACCACGACCAGATCCGCGATCTGCGCGACGCGGCCAAGGCACGCGCCTGATCGAACTCGGGCGGCACACGGTGCCGCCCCGTGTTGCGGTCGGCAGCGGCTGCCGAAGACACACCCGGCCGGGGACGAAAGTCCCCGGCCTTTTTTTGTTCGTTCGCGCGCGCGCGGTGGGCGCGCTGCGGCGGTTCAGGTGCCGGCGGGCAGGACCTGGCCGACGGTGGCCGAGGGCGCGGGTTCCGGCGGCGCGGGGGCGGGGCCGGGGGCGACCTCGGGCTGGTCGGCATGTTCGGCCACGGCGTGCATGAGGTCGTCGGCCATGGCCTGGAGCAGCTTGGCGTCGCGTTCGCTGAACTCGCGCGGCTGGGTGTCGAGCAGGCAGAGCGAGCCGATGGCGGCGCCCTTCTTGGGGCGCAGCGGCGCGCCGGCGTAGAAGCGCAGGCCCTTGGCGGCCAGCGCGGGGTTGGTGGCAAAGCGCGGGTCGCGGCTCACGTCTGGCACGACGAGCGGGCGGTTGTCGGCGACGACGTGGCCGCAGATCGACTGGCTGCGGGGCATGTCGAGCTGGTCGGCATAGCGCACGGGCGCCTCGGCGCTGCCCTCGGGCGCGGGCAGCTCGCCGTAGAAGCCGCGCACCTGCTGCACCGCCTCGTCGATGAAGCTGACCATGGCGGCCGGCACATCGAAGATGGCCGCGGCGCGCTTGGCGGTCTGTTCGAAGAGCGGCTGCAGCTGCGGGTCGGTGAGCACGCCGCTGGCATGCAGCAGCGCCACGCGGGCGGCATCGTCCTCGGGCACCGGGGCCGGCTGCCAGTCGTGCGAGACGGTCTGCAGCAGCTTCTGCACGTGCGTGACGGCCTCGACCACCGACGGCGCGATGGCATCGGCGCCCAGCGCTTCGGCCGCACCGGGCTCGGCCGGCCCGGCGTTCCACAGGCCCAGCACGATGCGCAGCTCGGGCCAGTGGCGGCGCAGCCGGCGGCACAGCCGCTTGGCCGCGACCTGCGGCTCGGGCGAGAACCAGCCGACGAACACGGCCTCGACCCCGCGCAGGTCGAGCCGGGCCAGGGCCTGCGGGTCGGTGGCCAGTGCGGCGTCGTGCGCGGCCGGGGTGCCGGCCAGGCCGAGCGCATGGGCCACCATCTGGGCGGCGATGGCGTCCATCTCCCACTTGCCGCCCAGGCACAGCACGGCGGGGCGGGCGCCGGTGGCGGTCGGCACGGCGGGGTGCTGGTCGCGCATCTCGTCGAGCAGCGACTCCATGCCGGTGACGATGCGCAGGCGGTGCTGCGAGGTCGACGCGGTCTGGTAGTCGCTCACGGCCATGCGCAGCACGGGCAGGGCGACCTCGTCGTAGAACTGGGGCACCGAGCCGGCCTCTTCGGTGAGCTGGTGGCTCAGTTCGACGGCCTCGTCCACGTCGCCGCCCAGCAGGCGCTGGTAGATGCGCGTGGGCCCGTCGAGCGCGGGCTGGCTGCCCAGCAGCACGTCGAGGAACTGCAGCGCCGGCAGGTTGCGCCCCATGACCAGCAGGCAGACCGTGAGCGGGGTCGACATGATCAGGCCGACCGGGCCCCACATCAGCGTCCAGAAGGTGGCCGCGACGATGAGCGAGATGGCCGAAAGCCCCGTGCTGGAGCCGTAGAGCCAGGGTTCGACCACGTTGTTGCTGATGAGCTCCAGCACGCCGATCAGGCCCAGCGTCCACAGCACCAGGCTCCAGCCGGGGTCGACCGCGAAGGCCAGCGTGAGCGGGAAGATCGCCGAGATCATCGGCCCCACGTAGGGCACGTAGCGCATCACCGCCGCCAGCATGCCCCACAGGAAGGCGCCGGGCACGCCGATGAGCCACAGGCCGAGCGCCATCGGGATGCCGTAGCAGAGGTTCACCCACAGCTGCATGATCAGGTAGCGCGAGATGCGCTCGCCGGCCTCGTCCATGGCGTCGGTGGTGCGCTGCAGGCTGCCGCCCATCAGGCGCACCAGGCGGTCGCGCAGGTCGAGCCGGTCCAGCAGCACCAGGATGACGAAGACCAGCACGATGCCGGCGTCGACCAGCGGCCCGGCCACGCGGCCGACGATGGCCATCGCCTGCTGCACCGGCGAGGCGGGCCGTTCCTTGACCTCCACCAGTTGCGCGGGGCGCTCGGTGCCGGCGGCGTGGGCGGCGCTGGCCAGCTTCTCGGTCTCGCGCTGGACGATGTCGACCGTCTTGGTCAGCCCGTCGAACATGCCGGGGCCGCGCACCGTCTCGCGCAGGCCGGCGAGCTTGTTGCGGATGGTGTTCTGGTAGGTAGGCAGTTCGGCGCTGAGGGCGCGCACCTCCCAGGTCATGAAGGCCGCCGAGCCGCCGATGACGCCCAGCGCCACCAGTACCACGCCGATGACGGCCAGCGCGCGCGGCACGCCCCAGCGCCGCAGCCGGGTCACGGCCGGGTCGAGCACGAAGCCCAGCAGCACCGCCAGCGCCAGCGGCACGAGGATCTCGCGGCCCAGGTAGAGCGCGGCGATGACCAGCGCGGCGATGAGCATGCCCGCCGCCAGGCGCACCACGTCGCCGCTGCCGCCGCCGCGGCCGGGCGATGGCGTGAGCAGTTCGAGGGGTGGCGCGCCGGCGTCCGGAGCAGGACGGGCGGCAGGAAGAGCGGGGATCGGCATCGATGGCCTCTTGGGGGGCGTGTGACAGCGGGTGCTTGTGTCAACGCTTATAGGCCCAGGCCGGGCCGCGCCGTGTCGGCGCCGTTCGCGACATGCGGCCGGCAGGGGCGGGCGGGCGGCGGCCCGCCGCGCGTCGGGCGCGCCCCGCTCAGCGCGCCCAGCGCAGCGCCAGCGCGTCGAGCCGCCGGGCGGTCTCGATCAGCAGCTCGCGGCTGAAAGGGTTCATGGCCGGCAGAGGGTGGCGCGGCGCCTCGCAGTCGATGATGCCGCCTTCCTTCATCAGCGCCTTGGCGGCGAGCAGGCCGCACTGGCGGTTCTCGATGTTGATGAGCGGCAGCCAGCGCTCGTAGCCGGCAATGGCCTCGTCGCGCCGGCCTTCGCGGTAGGCGTCGAGGATGGGGCGCAGCCCGTCGGGAAAGCCGCCGCCGGTCATGGCGCCGGTGGCGCCGGCCTCCAGGTCGGGCAGCAGGGTGATCGCCTCTTCGCCGTCCCACGGGCCCTCGACGGCATCGCCGCCCAGGCGGATCAGCTCGCGCAGCTTGGCGGCGGCGAAGGCGGTCTCGATCTTGAAGTACGACACCTGCTCGATCTCGGTCGCCATGCGCGCGAGGAATGCGGCCGACAGCGGCGTGCCGGCGGCCGGTGCGTCCTGGACCATGATCGGGATGCGCACCGCGTCCGACAGCCGTGCGTAGAAGTCGAAGATCTGCGGCTCGGGCACGCGGAAGGTGGCGCCGTGGTAGGGCGGCATCACCATCAGCATGGCGGCGCCCATGTCCTGCGCGCGGCGGCTGCGCTCGGCGCACACCGTGGTGCTGAAGTGCGTGGTGGTCACGATCACCGGCACGCGGCCGGCCACGTGGTCAAGGATCGTGCGGGTGAGCACCTCGCGTTCCTCGTCCGACAGCAAAAACTGCTCGGAGAAGTTGGCCAGGATGCACAGGCCGTTCGAGCCGGCGTCGATCATGAAGTCGACCGCGCGCTTCTGGCTGGCGAGGTCGAGCGCGCCGTCGTCGGTGAAGGTGGTGGGCACGACCGGGAAGAGGCCGCGGTAGCGGGGGGTGGAGAGTGACATGGGGTTGGGAATGGGTGAACTCGGACCGTTCAGGCTGAAACCAGCACCGTTCGGGCTGAAACCAGCACCGTTCGGGTTGAGACCAGCACCGTTCGGGTTGAAACCAGCACCGTTCGGGCTGAGCTTGTCGAAGCCTCGCGCGGCGCTTCGACAGGCTCAGCGTGAACGGGTTGGGGTGTGGGATCGCGCGCACCCACCTCAATGCGAATGCCGCGGCACCTCGGCCCCGCGGCAGCCGACGAGGAAGTCGAAGTCGCAGCCTTCGTCGGCCTGCAGCACGTGTTGCACATACAGGCCCGCGTAGCCGCCGCGCGGCGCGGGGCTCGCGGGCACGGGCCGGTCGGCCAGGCGGCGCTGCAGTTCCTCGTCGGGAATGTCCAGGTGCAGGCGGCCGCCGTCGCAGTCCAGCTCGATCCAGTCGCCGTCGCGCACCGCGGCCAGCGGGCCGCCGGCGGCGGCCTCTGGCGACACGTGCAGCACCACGGTGCCGTAGGCCGTGCCGCTCATGCGCGCGTCGGAGATGCGCACCATGTCCTTCACGCCGCGCCGCAGCAGCTTGGGCGGCAGGCCCATGTTGCCCACCTCGGCCATGCCGGGGTAGCCGCGCGGGCCGCAGTTCTTCATCACCAGCACCGAGTCGGCATCGACGTCGAGCGCCTCGTCGACGATGCGCGCCTTGTAGTGCTCGAAGTCCTCGAACACCACGGCGCGGCCGCGGTGCTGCAGCAGCGCCGGCGTGGCGGCCGAGGGCTTGAGCACGGCCCCGCGCGGCGCCAGGTTGCCGCGCAGGATGCGCATGCCGCCATCGGCCACCAGGGGCCTGTCGAGCGGGCGGATGACCTCGTCGTCGTAGTTGGGCGCGTCCTTGACGTTGTCCCACAGCGTGCGGCCGTTGACGGTGAGCGCCTGCGGGTGCGGCAGCAGGCCATGCTCGCCCAGGCGGCGCAGCACGGCGGGCAGGCCGCCGGCGTAATAGAACTCCTCCATCAGGAAGCGGCCCGAGGGCATGAGGTCGACCAGCGTGGGCGTGCCGGCGCCGATGCGCGTCCAGTCCTCCAGCTCCAGCGGCACGCCGATGCGCCCGGCGATGGCCTTGAGGTGGATCACCGCGTTGGTCGATCCGCCGATGGCCGCGTTGACGCGGATCGCGTTCTCGAAGGCCTCGCGCGTGAGCACCTTCGACAGCGTGAGCCCTTCGCGCGCCATCTCCACCGCGCGCGCACCCGACAGCTGCGCCAGCACGTAGCGCCGCGAATCGACGGCCGGAATCGCCGCGTTGTGCGGCAGCGAGGTGCCCAGCGCCTCGGCCATGCAGGCCATGGTCGACGCGGTGCCCATGGTGTTGCAGGTGCCGGCCGAGCGGCTCATGCCGGCCTCGGCCGCCAGGAACTGGTGCAGCTGGATCTCGCCGGCCTTGAGCGATTCGTGCAGCTGCCATACGGCCGTGCCCGAGCCGATGTTGCGGCCCTCGAGCTTGCCGTTGAGCATCGGCCCGCCGGTGACGACGATGGCCGGGATGTCGCAGCTGGCCGCGCCCATCAGCAGCGCGGGCGTGGTCTTGTCGCAGCCGGTGAGCAGCACCACGGCATCGATGGGGTTGCCGCGGATGGCTTCTTCCACGTCCATGCTGGCCAGGTTGCGCGTGAGCATGGCGGTGGGGCGCAGGTTCGACTCGCCGTTGCTGAACACCGGGAACTCGACCGGGAAGCCGCCCGCCTCCGAGATGCCGCGCTTGACGTGTTCGGCGATTTTGCGGAAGTGCGCGTTGCAGGGCGTCAGCTCCGACCAGGTGTTGCAGATGCCGATGATCGGCCGGCCGTCGAACTCGTGGTCGGGGATGCCCTGGTTCTTCATCCAGCTGCGATACATGAAGCCGTTCTTGTCGGCGGTGCCGAACCATTCGGCGGAGCGCAGCTTCTTTTTCGGGGGAGGGGTGTCGGGCATGAGAGGCCTCTGGCGGCGGGAGATGGAGGGAGGCTTCAGCGCCGCGGCACGCGCGTGGCGATGAAGCGCTGCAGCAGGCAGAAGACGAAGAGCAGCACGCCCACCACGATGCGCGTCCACCACGAGCTGAGCGTGCCGTCGAAGGCGATGAGGGTCTGGATGATCCCGAGCATGAGCACGCCGAAGAGCGTGCCTGCGACGTAGCCCACGCCGCCCGAGAGCAGCGTGCCGCCGATCACCACGGCCGCGATGGCGTCGAGCTCCATGCCGACCGCGTGCAGCCCGTAGCCCGAGAGCATGTAGAAGGTGAAGATCACGCCCGCCAGGCTGGCGCAGAAGCCCGACAGCGCGTAGGCGCCCACCACGGTGCGGCGCACCGGCAGGCCCATGAGCCGCGCCGCGGCCTCGTTGCCGCCGATGGCGTACACCGTGCGGCCGAAGGGCGTGTAGTGCGCGACGAAGATGCCCGCCGCCAGCACCACGAGGGCGATCACCGCGCCCACCGACAGCGATGCGCCCTCGCCCAGCGGCAGGCGCCATTGCGCGAGCTCGGTGTAGCCCTCCTGCGTGATGGCGATGGAGTCGATGCTGATGAGGTAGCACAGCCCGCGCGCGAGGAACATGCCCGCCAGCGTCACGATGAAGGGCTGCAGCCGGAAGCGCTCGATCAGCCAGCCCATCGCCGTGCCGAAGCCCGTGCCCATCACCAGCACCAGCGCGATGGCCGCGGCGGGCGGCCAGCCGCGGTGCTCGACCAGCGCCGCCGCCACCATGGTCGACAGCGCGATCACCGAGCCCACCGACAGGTCGATGCCGCCGGTGAGGATGACGAAGGTCATGCCCACCGCGACGACGATGAGGAAGGCGTTGTCGATCAGCAGGTTGAGGAACACCTGCGGTGAGAAGAAGCCGTCGTAGCGCAGCGACCCCGCCGTTGCCACGCAGACGAAGAGCGCGATGGTGGCGGCCAGCGGCAGGTACTTGGGGTCGAGCCCGCGGCGGCGCGTGGCCGGGGCGGCGGCGCGGGCCGGTGTGGGCCGGGCGGCCGCGGGGAGGTGCGTGGTGGGCGTGCTCATCGCAGCGCTCCCGGCGCGGGCCGCACGGCGATGGCGCGCAGCGTGGCGCGGAACTCGGCAGACTGCAGCAGCATCACCGCGAACACCACGGCGGCCTTCACCACCAGGTTGATCTCGGGCGGCACGCCCAGCGAGTAGATGGCGTAGGTCAGCGTCTGGATGATGAGCGCGCCGATCACGCTGCCCACCAGGCTGAAGCGCCCGCCGGTGAGCAGCGTGCCGCCCAGCGTCACGGCCAGGATGGCGTCGAGCTCCAGCAACTGGCCGGCGTTGTTGCCGTCGGCGCTCTTCACGTTCGAGCTGATGAGCAGCCCGGCCAGCCCCGCGCACAGCCCGCACACCGCATACACCGCGAGCGTGAGCCGGCGCGCCCGCACGCCCGCCACCCGCGCCGCCACCGGGTTGATGCCGATGGCCTGGATGAACAGGCCCAGCGCGGTGCGGGTGCACAGCACGAAGAGCAGCGCGAACACCGCACCCGCCACGAAGAGCGAGAAGGGCAGCCCCAGCAGGTAGCCGCCGCCGATGAAGAAGAAGGGCTTGTGGTAGATCGTGAGGATCTGCCCGTCGGTGACGAGCTGCGCCACGCCGCGGCCCGCCACCATGAGGATCAGCGTCGCGATGATGGGCTGCATGCCCGCGCCGGCCACCAGCACGCCGTTCCACACGCCGCACAGCAGCGCCACCGCCAGCGCCGCGGCCACCGCGGCGGCCAGGCCGAAGCGCGCGCTGCCGTCCACCGCGCCGCCGATCATCCAGGCCGCGACGGCCGCGCTGATGGCCACCACCGCGCCCACCGAGATGTCGATGCCGCGCGTGGCGATCACCAGCGTCATGCCCAGCGCCACCACCATCAGCGGTGCCGCGCGGTTGAGGATGTCGACCAGGCTGCCGTACAGGTGCCCGTCGCGCCATTCCAGGTGCAGGAAGCCGGGGTTGAAGGCCGCGTTGGCCGCCAGCAGCAGCGCCAGCGTGACCAGCGGCCAGGTCAGCCGGTGCTGCATCGCCCGCGCGAGCAGGCCGGGGCCGGGAGAGGGCGGGGTGTCAGGCATGTTGCGCGGCGATCAGTTCGTAGACCTCGTCCTCGGTCGAGCCGCCGGGCAGCTCGCCGACCTTGCGCCGGTCGTGCAGCACCACGATGCGCTGCGCCACGCGCACGACTTCCGAGATCTCCGAGGAGATGAAGAGCACGGCCATGCCGGCGTCGGCCAGGCGCAGGATCTGCGCCATGATTTCCTGCTTGGCCGCGACGTCGATGCCGCGCGTGGGCTCGTCGAGGATCAGCAGGCGCGGCTCGATGGCCAGCCAGCGCGCGATCACGGCCTTCTGCTGGTTGCCGCCCGACAGCAGGGCGATCGGGGTGTCGGCGCTGTCGGTGCGGATGCCCAGCGCGGCGATGAAGCGCTCGGCCAGCCGCTGCTGCTCGGCGCGCGGCAGAAAGCGCCCGATGCCCATGCGTGCCTGCAGCGCCAGCACGATGTTCTCGCGCACCGACAGCTCGCCCACGATGCCGTCGGTCTTGCGCTCCTCGGGGCACAGCGCCAGGCCGTGCGCGATGGCGTCGGCCGGGTCGGCGAAGCGCATCGTGCGGCCGTCGATGGCCAGGGTGCCGCGGTCGGCCAGCTCCAGGCCGAAGAGCAGGCGCGCGAGCTCGGTGCGGCCGGCGCCCAGCAGGCCGGCCAGGCCGACCACCTCGCCGGGGCGGATCTGCAGGTCCAGCGGCTCGAGCAGGCCGCTCTGGCCGAAGCCCTGGGCCGACACCAGCGGCGGCGTGCCGTCGGCGGCCTGCGCGGGCGGCGGCCGGCGCGCTGCCTCGGCCGCCAGCTCGCGGCCCAGCATGGCGGCGATCAGCGCGGGCGCCGGCAGCTGCGCGACCGGCCATTCGCCAACCCAGGTGCCGTTGCGCAGCACGGTGATGCGGTCCGACACCGCATACACCTGGTTCATGAAGTGCGTGACGAAGAGGATCGCCAGGCCCTGCGCACGCAGCCGGCGCAGCACCTCGAACAGGCGCTGCACCTCGTCCTCGTCGAGGCTGGAGGTGGGCTCGTCCAGGATCAGCACGCGCGCATCCACGCCCAGTGCGCGGGCGATGGCCACCATCTGCTGCACGGCCACCGGGTAGCTGGCGAGCAGCCGCGTGACGTCGATGTCCAGGCCGATGCGCGCCAGCAGCGCGCGGGCGCCCTCGTTCACGGCCGCCCAGTCGATGCGGCGCGCACCCAGCAGGCCCTTGCGCGGCTCGCGGCCGGCGAAGATGTTCTCGGCCACCGAGAGGTTGGGGCAGAGGTTCACCTCCTGGTAGACGGTGCTGATGCCCAGGCGTTGCGCGGCCAGCGGCGAATCGGGCCGCACGGCGCGGCCGGCCAGGCGGATCTCGCCCGCGTCGGCGCCGAACACGCCGGTCACGATCTTGATGAGGGTGGACTTGCCGGCGCCGTTCTGGCCCATGAGCGCATGGATCTCGCCGGGGCGCAGCGTGAGCCGCACGTCGTGCAGCACCTGCACCGTGCCGAAGCGCTTGCCCAGGCCTTCGACCTCGAGCACGGGCGCATCGGAAGCGGGGTGCGCAGCAAGTTCGGCCATGGCGCTCAGCGGTTCTTGTGATAGACGTCGATGAACACGGCCGCCAGCAGCACCAGGCCCTTGATGACCTGCTGGTAGTCGATGCCGATGCCCATGATCGACATGCCGTTGTTCATCACGCCCATGACGAAGGCGCCGATGACGGCGCCCGTCACCTTGCCGACACCGCCCGAGGCCGAGGCGCCGCCGATGAAGCAGGCCGCGATCACGTCCAGCTCGAAGCCCAGGCCGGCCTTGGGCGTGGCCGTGTTCAGGCGTGCCGCGAACACCAGGCCTGCCAGCCCGGCCAGCGCGCCCATGTTCATGAAGGCGTAGAAGCTCAGGCGCCGGGTGTCGATGCCCGACAGGCGCGCCGCCTTCTCGTTGCCGCCCAGCGCATAAATGCGCCGGCCCAGCGTGGTGCGGCGGGTGACGAAGTCGAACAGCAGGATCAGCAGCGCCATGACCACCAGCACGTTGGGCAGGCCCCGGTACGAGGCCATGAGCCAGGCGAAGCCGACCATCAGCAGCGCGAAGATCGCGTTGCGGGCGACGAAGACCACCAGCGGCTCGGCGCCAATGCCGTGCGCGAGCTGGCGCTGCCGCGTGCGCCAGCCGGCGATGGCGAAGGCCGCGCCCGCCGCCACGCCCAGCAGCAGCGAGGTGAGGCGCAGCCCGCCCGTGCCGGCGATCGCCTCGGGAATGAAGCCGCTGCTCAGGCGCTGGAACACCTCGGGAAAGGGCCCGACCGACTGCCCCTGCAGCACCGCCAGCGCCAGGCCCTTGAAGACCAGCATGCCCGCCAGCGTGACGATGAAGGACGGGATGCGCGCATAGGCCACGAACCAGCCCTGCACCGCGCCCACCAGCGCGCCGGCCGCGATGCACAGCACCACGGCGGGCAGCACCGGCCAGTCGTGCTCGACCATCAGCACCGCCGCGATGGCGCCCACGAAGCCGCACACCGAGCCCACCGACAGGTCGATGTGGCCGGCCACGATCACCAGCAGCATGCCCAGCGCCATGATGACGATGTAGCTGTTCTGCAGCACCAGGTTGGTGAGGTTGAGCGGCTGCATCAGCGTGCCGTCGGTCACGACCTGGAAGAAGGCCATGATCGCGATCAGGCAGATCAGCATGCCGTACTCGCGCAGGTGGTGCTTCAGGAAGGAAGCGGCGGAGCTGTCCGCCGCGCTGCGTGCCGGTGCGGCCGGCAGTGCGGCGCTGGCCGTCTTGTCGTTCATGCGGGGACTCCCTCGGTGTGCTGCGCGCCGCGCGCCTGCGCACGCAGGATGGCGGCCATGATGCGTTCCTGCGTCGCCTCGGCCGTCGGCATCTCGGCGACGAAGCGGCCCTCGTTCATGACGTAGAGCCGGTCGGTGATGCCCAGCAGCTCGGGCATCTCGGAGGAGATGACGAGCACGCAGCGGCCCTGCGCGGCCAGCTCGGCGATCAGGGCGTAGATCTCGTACTTGGCGCCGACGTCGATGCCGCGCGTCGGCTCGTCGAGGATCAGCACCTGCGGGTCGGTGAAGAGCCACTTGGCGATCACCACCTTCTGCTGGTTGCCGCCCGAGAGGTTCACCGTCTTCTGCTCCACGCCCGAGCAGCGGATGCGCAGGGCCTGGCGGTAGCGTTCGGCCACCGCATGCTCGCGGCCGCGGTCGATCACGCCGCTGCGCGACGAGACGCCGGCCATGTGGGCCAGCGGCGTGTTGAAGCGGATGCTCTCCTCCAGCACCAGGCCGGCACCCTTGCGGTCCTCGGTGACGTAGGCCAGGCCGGCGGCGATGGCGCGCTCGACGGTGCCCACATCCAGCGGCCGGCCATCGAGCAGCGCCTCGCCGCGGATCGCGCGGCCCCAGCTGCGGCCGAAGACGCTCATCGCGAACTCGGTGCGGCCCGCGCCCATGAGGCCCGCGATGCCGACCACCTCGCCGCGCCGCACCGTGAGGTTCAGGCCGTCGAGGAAAGGGCGGCCGGGCCGCTCGGGGTGCTCGGCCGACCAGCCGCGCACCTCGAAGCCCAGCGCCCCGATGGCCGGCGTGCGCGGCGGGTAGCGGTCGGTCAGGGCGCGGCCGACCATCCCGCGGATGATGCGGTCCTCGTCGGCCGGCGCCTCGCGGCAGTCGATGGTCTCGACCGTGCGGCCGTCGCGCAGCACGGTCACGGCGTCGGCCACGCGCGCGATCTCGTTGAGCTTGTGCGAGATGAGGATGCAGGTGATGCCCTGGGCGCGCAGCTCCAGCAGCAGTTCGAGCAGGGCCTGGCTGTCGTTCTCGTTGAGGCTCGCGGTCGGCTCGTCGAGGATCAGCAGCCGCACGCGCTTGGACAGCGCCTTGGCGATCTCGATCAGCTGCTGCTTGCCCACGCCCAGCGGGCCCACCAGCGCGTCGGGCCGCTCGGCCAGGCCCACCTTGGCCAGCAGCTCCTGCGTCTGGCGGTAGGTGGCGATCCAGTCGATCACGCCGGCGGCGGCCTGCTCGTTGCCCAGGAAGATGTTCTCGGCGATGGAGAGCATCGGCACCAGCGCCAGCTCCTGGTGGATGATGATGATGCCGGCGCGCTCGCTGTCGTGGATGCTGCGCAGCTGCTGCGGCTGGCCGTCGAAGACGATCTCGCCCTCGTGGCTGCCGTGCGGGTACACGCCGCTGAGCACCTTCATCAGCGTGGACTTGCCGGCGCCGTTCTCGCCCACCAGCGCATGGATCGAGCCCGCGCGCACCCGCAGGTCGACGCGGTCGAGCGCGACCACGCCCGGGAAGGTCTTGCGGATGCCCCGCATCTCCAGCAGCGTGTCGTCCGTGTGCGCGTCGTCTCCTGCCTGCATCGTGGTCCTGCCCTGTGCCGCGTGCGTGCCTTACTTGATCTGCGAAGCCTTGTAGTAGCCGCTGTCGACCAGCACCTTCTCGTAGTTGCTCTTGTCCACCAGCACCGGCTTGAGCAGGTACGAGGGCACGACCTTCACGCCGTTGTTGTAGGTCTTGGTGTCGTTGACCTCGGGCGTCTTGCCGCTGAGCACGGCGTCGACCATGTCGGCCGACACGCGGGCCAGCTCGCGCGTGTCCTTGAACACGGTGGAGTACTGCTCGCCGCGCAGGATCGACTTGACCGAGGGCACCTCCGCGTCCTGGCCCGACACCACCGGGCAGGGCTGCTGCGCCGTGCAGTAGCCCACCCCCTTGAGCGAGGACAGGATGCCGATCGACAGCCCGTCGTAGGGCGAGAGCACCGCGTCGACGCGCGCCTTGCCGTAGAAGGCGGACAGCAGGTTGTCCATGCGGGCCTGCGCCACGGCACCGTCCCAGCGCAGGGTGCCGACCTTGTCCATGCCCATCTGCTTGCTGCGCACCACCAGTTTGCCGCTGTCGAGGTAGGGCTTGAGCACCGACATCGCGCCGTCGTAGAAGAAGAAGGCGTTGTTGTCGTCGGGCGAGCCGCCGAAGAGCTCGATGTTGAACGGGCCCTTGCCTTCCTTCAGGCCGAGCTTGTCGACGATGGAGGTCGCCTGCAGCACGCCGACCTGGAAGTTGTCGAAGGTGGCGTAGTAGTCGACGTTCTTCGAGCCCTTGATCAACCGGTCGTAGGCTATGACCTTCACGCCCTTGTCGGCCGCGTTCTGCAGCGCCTTGGTGAGCGTGGTGCCGTCGATCGAGGCGATCACCAGCACCTTGGCGCCCTTGGTCACCATGTTCTCGATCTGCGCGAGCTGGTTGGGGATGTCGTCGTCGGCGTACTGCAGGTCGGTCTGGTAGCCGCGGCCCTTGAGCACCTTGACCATGTTGTCGCCGTCGGCGATCCAGCGGGCCGAGGACTTGGTGGGCATGGCGATGCCGACCAGGGCCTTGCCCTGGGCCAGCACGGACAGTGGGCTGAACACCGCGAGGGCGGCGGCTAGGGCGAGGGTGTGGCGCAGGAATTGGCGCTTCATGGTCGTCGTGTCCCCGGCGTGCTCAGTACTTGCGCTTCGGGAATTCGGCGGCCGCGGTCTCCATCGGGAAGATGCTCTCCTCCGTCACGATGCGCTTGGGGACCTGCTTGCCGGCCAGGATGTCCTTCACGGCCGTCATGAGCTGCGGGCCGAGCAGCGGGCTGCATTCGACCGAGACGTTGAGCTTGCCGGCCATCATGGCCTCGAAGGCGCCCTTGACGCCGTCGATGGAGATGATGGTGATGTCCTTGGCCGGCTTCAGGCCCGCTTCCTCGATGGCCTGGATGGCGCCGATGGCCATGTCGTCGTTGTGCGCGTACAGCACGTTGATGCCGTTCTTGCCCTCGGCCTTGAGGAAGGCTTCCATCACCTCCTTGCCCTTGGCGCGGGTGAAGTCGCCGGTCTGGCTGCGCACGATCTTGAACTTCGGGTCGGCCTTGATGATTTCCTCGAAGCCCTTCTTGCGGTCGATGGCCGGGGCCGAGCCCACGGTGCCTTGCAGCTCGACGATGCGCACGTCGCCCTTCTGGCCCTTCGTCTTCTCGACCAGCCAGCGGCCGGCCTTGCGGCCTTCCTCGACGAAGTCCGAACCCATGAAGGTCACGTAGAGCGAGCTGTCCTTGGAGTTGACCGAGCGGTCGGTCAGCACCACCGGGATCTTGGCGGCCTTGGCCTCCTTCAGCACGTTGTCCCAGCCCGACTCGACCACCGGCGAGAACGCGATCACGTCCACCTTCTGCGCGATGAAGGCGCGGATCGCCTTGATCTGGTTCTCCTGCTTCTGCTGGGCGTCGGAGAACTTGAGCTCGATGCCGGCGTCCTTGGCGGCCGACTTGATCGACTCGGTGTTGGCGGTGCGCCATTCGCTCTCGGCGCCGACCTGGCTGAAGCCCAGCACGATCTTCTTCTGCGCGAAGGCGGAGAGCGGGACCAGGGTGGAGGCCGACAGTGCGACGGCGGTGGCAATGACGTGTCTGCGGTTCGTTGGCATCGGTTTGTCTCCTTGTGCCGTTTGTGTTCGCCGTCGGGCGATGACCGTTTGCCCGGGGCTAGCCGGCAGTGTAAGAATGAAATTGCTATCAATCCAATAGAGTTTTCGCCAGAATCGATATCGTTCCGGGCATTCGCACAAACCCTCATGAGTACCTTCTCCGACTACACCCACTGGTTCCTGCGGGCCCGGCTGAAGACGCGGCAGCTGCTGCTGCTCACGGCGCTGGAGGAGGAGGGCAACATCCACGCAGCGGCGCGCGCGCTCAACATGACGCAGCCGGCGGCGTCGAAGCTGCTCAAGGACCTGGAGGACATGCTCGAGGTGCCGCTCTTCGAGCGGCTGCCGCGCGGCATGCGGCCGACCTGGTACGGCGAGACCATGATCCGCCACGCGCGCCAGGCGCTGGCCAGCCTGAGCCAGGCGCACGAGGAACTGACGGCGCTGAAGGCCCGCCGATTCGGCCAGGTGGGCGTGGGCGCGATCACCTCGCCGGCGCTGGCGCTGCTCCCGCCGGCGATCGCGATGGTCAAGCGCGAGCAGCCCAGCCTGCGCGTGGTGCTGGAGATCGAGACCAGCCCGGTGCTGCTGGAGCACCTGCGCCAGGGGCGGCTGGACATCCTGCTGGCGCGCTTCTTCGCCGGCGAGGACCAGAGCGACCTGCGCTACGAGGCCATCACCAGCGAGCCGGTGTGCACGGTGGCGCGCCCCGGCCATCCGCTGGCGGGCAAGCACGACCTGCAACTGGCCGACGTGAAGGACGCGGCCTGGATCGTGCCGCCCGCGGGCAGCGTGCTGCGGCACCGCTTCGAGCTCATGTTCCAGGAGGCGGGACTGAAGCCGCCCTTCGACATCATCGAGACGGCGGCCCTGCTCTTCATCACCCGCATGCTGCAGCAGAGCGACATGCTGTGTGTGATGGGCACCGAGGTCGCGCGCTACTACGCGTCGCACGGCATCCTCACCGTGCTGCCCCTGGAGATGGCCTGCCACATGGACGACTTCGGCCTCATCACGCGCGCCGACCGGGCGCTGTCGCCGGGCGCGCAGCTGCTCGTGAAGGCGCTGAAGACCTCCTGCTTTCCGATCTATGGACGCAAGATGGACTGATCGCGTCGCAATCCACGCAACCGTTCGGGTCCACGCAACCGTTCGGGCTGAGCCTGTCGAAGCCCTGCGCGGCGCTTCGACAGGCTCAGCGTGAACGGATCGGGCCTCGGCGTGAACGGATAGTGGCCTCGGCGTGAACGGATAGTGGCCTCGGACGCGACGGACTGCGGGTGGCCCGCCCGCGCGTGTCAAACCCAGCCGGCGTCCACCTTGAACTCCTGCGCCGTGCACATCGCCGCGGCGTCGGAGGCGAGGAACAGCACCATGGCCGCGATGTCGTGCGGCAGCAGCTTGCCGGGCAGGCACTGGTTGCGCGCCAGCTCCTTCTCGCCTTCCTCGTCGAGCCACAGCGCGACCTGGCGCTCGGTCATCACCCAGCCGGGCGACACGGTGTTGATGCGGATGCGGTCCTGCCCCAGCGGCTTGGCCAGGCCGCGCGTGAGACCGTTCACGGACGACTTCGCGATCGCGTAGCAGGGGTAGCCGCCGCCCTTGCCCTGCCAGCCGGTGGAGCCGAGGTTGACGATCGAGCCGCCGCCCAGGCGCTTCATGCCCGGCACGACGGACTGGATGGCGAACAGGGCCGGGCGCTCGTTGATCGCCATGCGCTCCTCGTAGTAGGCGGGCGTGACCGACTCCAGCGTGTGGCGGTCGTCGCTCGCCACGTTGTTGACCAGCACGGCGAAGGGACCGAGCTCGGATTCGGCCTGCGCGATTGCGCCCTGCAACGCGCCGATGTCGCGCACGTCGCAGCGCCGCCACCAGGGCGCCGGCAGGCCCGCCGCGGCGATGCGCTGCGCCAGCGCCTCGCTCGGCGCCTCGGCGATGTCGATGAAGGCGACGCGCGCGCCCTGTTCGGCAAACGCCTGCACGATGCCGGCGCCGATGCCGCTGCCGCCGCCGGTGACGAAAACATTCTTGCCGCGCAGGTCGGCGTAGGAGGCGAGGGGGGTGGTCATGGACATGTCTCGTAGTGGGATATTGAAATTGCAATCGATAGATTGAGAAAAGATATTTTTAAGCATCAATATGCCTTGATAGCATTTGCGTCGTCAAGCGCGTTCGACGCTTCAGGAGACAACGAGGATGAGCGCAACCGCAGCCCTGGCGCCGCGGCCCGTGACGGGCACGTGGCGATGCCTCTGGGAGGCCGGCGCCGAACTGGGCGAGGGCGCGCTGTGGTCGCCCCGGCTGCAGGCGCTGTGGTGGGTCGACATCCTGGGCCGCCGCCTGCACCGGTGCGACGTGCACGGCCAGGCGCGCCGCAGCTGGCAGTTCGACGAGGAGGTTTCGGCCGTCGCCGAGGGCCGGGGCGAGCGCCTGCTGCTGGCCTTGCGGCGCGGCTTCGCCCGCTTCGCGCCCTTCGAGGCCGACGCCATTCCGCGCTACCTGCACTGCCCGCGCCAGGAGTTGCCGGGCAACCGCTTCAACGACGGCAAGTGCGACCCACAGGGGCGCTTCTGGGCCGGCAGCATGGACTTCGATGCCGCCGCGCCCACCGGCACGCTGTACCGCTTCGATGCCGACGCGCGCTGCACGCCGCAGGACAGCGGCTTTCCCGTCTGCAACGGCCCGGCCTGGTCGCTCGACGGCCGCACGCTGTACTTCAACGACACGGTCGGTGCGCGCACGCTGGCCTACGACTTCGACCCGGTGTCGGGCGGCATCTCGGGCCGCCGCGTGTGGCGCGACTGGGACCGCGATGCCGAGGGCCTGCCCGACGGCATGACCACCGACGCCGAGGGCGGCCTGTGGGTCGCGCACTGGGGCGGAAGCAGCGTCACCCGGCACGATCCCGTCAGCGGCGAACTGCTCGCGCGCATCGAGCTGCCGGTGACGCAGGTCACGAGCTGCGCCTTCGGCGGGCCGCAACTGCGCACGCTGTTCATCACCAGCGCGGCGGTCGGGCTCGATGCCACGCAGCGCGCAGCCCAGCCGCTGGCCGGCGGGCTGTTCGCGGTCGATGTCGACGTGGCCGGCCTGCCGGCTGCGGTGTATGGCGGGGCGCCATGAGCGGGTCGCACGGGCCGGACGGGATCCGGTGGCTCGCGCATGCGGGCCAGCGGCTGGGCCTGCTGCCCACGCTGGGCGGGGGCGTGGCCGCATGGCAACTGGCGCGGCCCGAAGGCGGATGGCTGGACCTTTGGAGGCCCTGGGACGGGCTGACGCCGGACATGTACCGGCTCGCGTCCTTCGCGATGGTGCCGTGGTCCAACCGCATCAGCGGCGGCGGCTTCGCGCAGGCGCAGCGCCACCATCCGATGCAGCCCAACCGCCAGGGCGAGCCCTATCCCATCCATGGCGACGGCTGGCTGCAGCCGTGGGAGGGCGCGGCCGCCGCGCCCGGCGTGTTCGAGATGCACCTGCGCTCGGAGCGCCATGGCGGCAACCCGTACCGCTACCGCGCCGTGCAGCGCTTCGCGCTCGTCGAAGGCGGGCTGGACCAGTCGGTGGAAGTCACCAACACCGGCGACGAGGCGCTGCCCTTCGGCCTCGGCCTGCACCCGTGGTTCCCGCGCACGCCCCATGCGCGCGTGCAGGCGCCGGTGGGCGGGGTGTGGCTCTCGGGGGCGGACCCGCTGCCGGTGGGCCACAGCACCGAGCTCGCACCCGACTGGGACCTGCGCCAGGGCATCGGTGCCGAGGGCAGCTTCATCGACAACGGCTTCACCGACTGGAACGGCGAAGCGGCCGTCGAGTGGCCCGAGCATGGGCTGCGCGTGACGCTGTCGGCGCGCGACGGCGCGCCCGGTGCCGAGTCGCCGACCGCCTTCTGCCTCGTGTACCGGCCGCCGGTGGGCGACGCCTTCTGCTTCGAGCCGATCACGCACCCGATCGACGCCTTCCACCTCGACGGGCGGCCCGGCCTGCGCGTGCTGGCGCCGGGCGAATCGATGGTGCTGCACGCCGCCTGGCGCGTGCAGGCGATGCCGTCGCCGGCCTGACACGGGCCGACCGATTCGCGATAGAAAGAAGCCGTTCGGGCTGAGCCTGGCCTGTCCTGAGCCTGTCGAAGGGTCGAAGCCCTGCGCGGCGCTTCGACCCTTCGCTAAGCCGCGCGCGCGACTGGCAGGCCACGCAAGGCCGCGACCATCGCGGGCGCGGCCCAGTCGCGTTCACCTTGGGCCCACACGAGCGGCCGGCCGGCGCCGTCGAACACGAAGGTCGCGGGCAGGGCCTGGCCGCCCCAGGCCTTGAACACCGACTGGCTGCGGTCGAGCAGCACGGTGCCGTGGATCGGCACTTCGACAAGGAAGCGGCGCACGCGCTCCGGCATCTCGCCGTGGTTGAGCGCCACGAACTGCCAGCCCTGCGGCGCCAGCTGCTGCGCCAGCGCGTTGAGCGAGGGCATCTCGACGCGGCAGGGGCCGCACCAGGTGGCCCACACGTTTACCAGCAGCGGCCGGCCGGCGAAATCGGCCAGCGTGCGCGCCTCTTCGCTCTGCAGTTCGGTGGCTTCGAGGCGTGGCGGACGGGCGGGCCGCCAGCGGGCCAGGCCCGTGGCGGGCGCGGGCTGGGCATGCACCGGCGCCCACGCCGCACCCGCGAGTCCGGCGGCGGCGCCGGCAAGCAGCTGCCGGCGCGTGGGGTGCAAGGTCAGGCGCTCACCCGCTTGGACTGGATCACGTACTTGAAGCTGGCCGGGTCCAGGCTGTCCAGGCGGCCCTTGGCGGTCTCGCCGTTGGGGTACATCAGGAACGCGATGGGCGCGCCCTGGCGGCTGCCCGGCAGGCGCACGTCCTCGGCGTTGTTGTAGCCCAGCCAGTTCGATTCCCAGGCGCCGAAGAGCATCGCGTTGGCGGCACGCACGCGGGCGTCGGTGGCGGCCAGGCCGCCTTTTTCCTCTTCGAGCATGACCTTGCGCACGTCGGCCGGATCGACCGGCACCCAGCCGTAGCCCTGGGCATAGAACTCGGCGCGGCAGTGCTGGGCGCGGCTGATGTCGCCGCTCTTGCCCATGCTCTTGTAGCCGCGGGCCGAGTCGTCCACGCGCACGCCGTACACGTCGCGCGCCGGCACGCCGTTGGCACGGGCCAGGGCGACGAACAGGCCGTTGAGGTCGGCGCACTTGCCGCCCAGGTTGCCGCTGGTCAGCACGTACTTGACGTCGCCGGTGCCGCAGCCGCGCACGCTGCCTTCGCGGTGGCAGTTGGCCACGATCCAGTCGTAGACGGCCTTGGCCTTCTCGATGTCGGTGCGGGCGCCGGCGTCGGCCACGATCTTGCGGGCCGTCTCGCCGACGATGCCGTCGGTGGGCTTGAACTCGGTCGGGCGCAGCCAGGCGCGCAGCTGCTCGGGCGTGGCGTTGCCGCCGCGCGGTGCGGCGCCCAGGTCGGTGGCGCGGTCGCGCAGCGCGACGCGGTTGACCAGGGTGACTTGCTGCGGCGCGTTGGCATCGGCCCACTCGACCATCAGCATGCGGGCGCCGCCGGTGCCTTCGACGATGCGGGCCTGCTTGGCGCCGGGGGCGTCGAAGCGGGTGTCGACCAGGCGCTGGTAGGTGCCTTCGGTGCCGGCCAGCTGCTGCGCCGGCAGCGGCACCCACACGCGGCCCAGGCCGGTGCGTTCGGCCAGGTCGACCTGGGTGGTGATGTCGTAGCTGCGCCAGCCGTCGGCGGCCGGGGTGGCGGGTGCGGTGCGCGCGGCCGCGAAGGCAGGCAGCGTGGCGGCGGTGGCGCCCAGCAGGGGGGCGGCAGCGGAGAGGCTGAGGAAGTGGCGGCGTTGCATGGTGGGCGGTTCCTTGGAGCGGGGTGATCGTGGTCGCCGGAGATCGGCAAGTGGCCGATTATTCACGCAGCCCCGCCCGGCGGGAGGGCGCCGACCCTAAGCCCCGGCAGGGCGCTCAGGCCGAGGCCGGGCCGCCGGCTGCAGTGGCCGCCGCCACGGCCGCCTGGGCCCGGGCATAGGCGGGCGCCGCACCGATGCCCAGGCGGCCGCGGGCGGCCTCCAGCGGCTCATGCAGCAGCACCTCGTAGTCCTCACTCAACAACCAGCCGGCCGCGCGGCCTCGCCGATACCCCTCGAGGATGGCGCGCGCCACGACCAGGCTGTGCATCTCCTTGAGGCCCTTGAGGGCCGATGCGATGCCCAGCACGGCCCAGCCCTTGCCGCGCGTCTGCGCGAAGCTGAAGCCCACCAGGCAGGCCTCGCCGAGCGGCTCGTCGGCCTGGTAGCCGGTGAGCACGTGCCAGATGTCGTGCACGTCGCGCACGCGGCGCCCGAGCCAGGCGTGCGGATGCTCCACCAGCGCGCGGCCTTCCGGGTTGGAGGCTTCGGCCAGGCCGGCGGCCGAGTAGCCGGTCTTCTGGAGGAACTCCCGATACGCTGCGCCCACGGTGCCGGCTGCGAAGCTCGCGACGAAGGCCGGGTCGCACAGCCGCTCGACCAGTTCGATGCGGCGGTACACCTGCCGCGCGCCGGCCTCGGTGCCGACGAGCCGCGCCAGGTTGACCGGCAGCACCGGGCCGTTGAGCGACTGCATGATGATGAAGACCTGCTCGGTGGCGTTGGCGTTGCGCATGAGCGCGCGCACGGCGCGCAGGGCGGCCGGCACGTCGCGCCGGTAGGAGCCCGAGGGACGGGCGCTGTACTTCATGTCGGTGTGCTCCAGGAAGCGGTGGAGGATGCGCGCGGATGGCCGGGCGCCGGCCGCCCGATCATCCCAGAGCCGGCGATCGGGCGCATCGCCATAATGCCGCAGACCCCCTGCGCCCCCTACCCATGACCCCTGCCTCCACCGCCCCGTCCCCCCGTCTCACTTCGCTTTCGCACGGCGGCGGCTGCGGCTGCAAGATCGCGCCGGGCGTGCTCTCGGCCCTGCTGGCCAGGAGCGCGCTGCCGCCCATGGTGTTCCCGGACCTGCTGGTGGGCACCGAGACGGCCGACGACGCGGCCGTCTACCGCATCAACGAGCGCCAGGCCATCGTCGCGACGACCGATTTCTTCATGCCCATCGTGGACGACCCGCGCGACTTCGGCCGCATCGCCGCGACCAATGCGCTGTCCGACCTGTACGCCATGGGCGCGCAGCCGCTGATGGCGCTGGCCGTCGTGGGCATGCCCATCAACGTGCTGCCGCACGAGGTGATCGCGAAGATCCTCGAGGGCGGCGAATCGGTGTGCCGCGAGGCCGGCATCCCGCTGGCGGGTGGGCATTCCATCGATTCGGTCGAGCCCATCTATGGCCTGGTGGGCATCGGCATCGTCGAGATCGAGCACCTCAAGCGCAACGCCAGCGCGCAGGCCGGCGACGTGCTGGTCCTCGGCAAGCCGCTGGGCGTGGGCATCCTCTCGGCGGCGCTGAAGAAGGGCGAGCTCGATGCCGGGGGCTACGCCGCCATGATCGACGCCACCACCCGGCTCAACCGCCCCGGCACCGAGCTGGCGCGCCTGCCCGAGGTGCACGCGCTGACCGACGTCACCGGCTTCGGCCTGCTGGGCCACACGCTGGAACTGGCGCGCGGCGCGGGCCTGAGCGCGCACATCGACGCCCGGGCCCTGCGCTGGCTGCCCGGCGTGCAGGCGCTGGCCGAGCGTGGCACGGTCACCGGCGCCTCGGGGCGCAACTGGGCGTCGTACGGTGCGGACGTGAAAGGCCTGGAGCACGACACCGTGCTGCGCGCGCTGCTGACCGACCCGCAGACCTCCGGCGGCCTGCTCGTGGCCTGCGCCCCCGAAGCCGTGGAGCGCGTGCTCGCGATCTTCGCGCAGCAGGGTTTCGGCGACGCGGCCGTGGTCGGACGCATGGCGCCCGGCGCGCCGCAGGTCGTGGTCGACTGAAGACGCCTTGGCCTTCTTCGGGACGGCCGGCCGCGCTCGCCGCGGGCGCGGCCGGCCAAGTCGCCTAGGAACCGGCGGTGCTCGCGGGATTGGTGGGACTGGCCAGGGCCAGCACCCGCGCGGCCAGCGCGTCGAGCGCAGGCGCCGACAGGTCGTCCGTCGGCACCGCGAGCCGCTGCTCCCAGCGCCGGAAGTGCCTGGCCTGGGAGCGCTCGTAGTGCGGGTCGTAGTGCAGCCGCATCAGCTCGTCGAAGAGGGCGCGCAGGTCGCCGGCGCGCGCCCAGTCCTGCCAGCGCTGCACGCTCGCCTTGCCCTGGGCTTCCTTGAAGTGCGCCATCAGCTGGGCCAGCGCCTCGCGGTCCTCGCCCAGGTCGGCGTAGTCGCGCAGCAGGTAGGCCAGGCGTGCCTCGGGCGTGGCCTGCACCTCGATGCAGGGGGCGTCGCGCATGCGCTCGACCAGCTCCAGCGGCAGTGCGATGCGGCCGATGCGCGGGCTCTCGCCCTCGGTGAACACGGGGCGCTGCAGGTCGAAGCGCTCCAGCTGCTGCGCGAGCAGGGTCTCGAAGTGCTTCTGCGAGGGCTGCGGCACGCCGCGCAGCGCGCCCAGCAGCGAGCCGCGGTGCCGCGCCAGGCCCTCCAGGTCGAGCACCTGCGCGCCGGCCTCGGCCATGCGGTGCAGCAGGCGCGTCTTGGCGCTGCCGGTGGCGCCGCACAGCACCACCAGCGGCAAGGCGGGGCAGGCCTGGGCGATGCGCTCGATGACGTGGCGGCGCCAGCTCTTGTAGCCGCCGGCGAGCTGCTGCGCGTCCCAGCCGACCAGGCGCAGCCAGTTGACCATCGAGCCGCTGCGCAGGCCGCCGCGCCAGCAGTAGACCAAGGGCTTCCAGTGCGCGGGCCGGTTGGCGAACTGTTCGCGCAGGTGGCGCGCGAGGTTGGCCGCCACCATCGCACCGCCCACGCGGCGGGCCTCGAAGGCGCCGGTCTGCTTGTAGATCGTGCCGACGATGCGGCGCTCGTCGTCGTCGAGCACCGGGCAGTTGATGGCGCCGGGGATGTGGTCGAGCGCGAACTCCGCCGGCGAGCGTGCGTCGATCAGGGTGTCGAAGCCACCGATGTCGGCGGCGCGGATCGGCTGGCGGTGGCTCATCGCGGTGCGGGGAAGAGCACGCCGCGCGCCGCGTCGGACGGCAGCACGCAGCCCACGTCGTGCGCGCAGCCCGGCACCACCGTGACCTGGCGCGCCTGCGCCGGCGCGAGCAGGGCGCGGTCGTAGGCCGCATAGGCGACGCCGCGCTGCAGGCGGTAGGGGCCCTGCAGCATCGCCGCGCAGGACTTGTCGAGGATCGGGTAGTAGGTGCCCTTGTCGGCGCTGCTGTCGAGCGCGCCCTCGAGGTAGTGGATCTCGGCGGCGGCATAGCGGGCGCGTGCCTGCGCCGCGTTTCGGCCGAGCGACGGCGACAGGGCGCCGGTGCCGTACTTCCACTGGTCGTGGCCCGGGCAGGCGGCGTCGGGCACCTGCAGCGCCATGCTGCAGTCGCCGGGGAAGGCGGCGCCGCTGCCGCAGGCGGCCCAGTCCACGGCCTGGCCGCCGCGCTGCGGCTGCGGCCGCACCGGGTCGAAATAGAGCCAGCTGCCGGGGTCGGCGATCACGTAGCGCAGCCGCAGGCCCGCCGGCGGGTCGGCCGCGAAGCCGACGCCGTGCTGCAGCATCTGCGCGCCGGCCGAGAAGCCCGCCAGCGTCACGCTCTGCAGGCTGGGCCAGCGGCGATGCAGCTCGGCGACCAGCGCATCGAGCGCGGCGAAGGCGCCGATCGGCTGGGCGCCGAGCGAGGGCGCGCCTTCCAGCCAGCTGCCGCAGGTCCACAGCGCATCGCCCGGCTCGGCCGCCGGCACGCCGCGCGTGCGGCAGCGTGCTGCGTCCGCGTCGCCCACCTGGAACAGCGGCGCGACGACCAGCGTGTCGCCGAGGCGGCCGGCCTGGCGCGCCGCGCGCAGGCCGGCCTCGAAGCTGCGGTTGGCGTCGCGCGGGTGGCCGTGCATCACGACCAGCGCCGTGGTCGGCGCCTGACCGGCGCCAGGGCTGCCCGCGTCGCTGCGTGAAGCGTAGTAGTGCAGGCGGCCGGCGGCGCCGGGCAGCGCGAAGCCGGCGAAGCAGGCGCTGGATGCGGCCTGGTCGCACGGCAGGGCGGCCGCGGCGGCCGAAGGGGCGTCCTGCGCATCTGCGGCCCCGACCTGCAGGGCGCCGAAGGCAAGCGCCAGCGCGGCCGCCGCGCCAGCCAGCGGGCGCAGGCTCACGCGAGCCGTTCCTTCACGTAGCTGTCGCGGTCCATGTCGACCACCTCGACGCTGAGCTGCACCTCCAGGCCGGCCGGCCGCGGCACCGTGCCGCGCAGCACGGCCGCGATGCGTTCGGCAAGGTCGCGCTTGGCCTCGGGCGTGCGCCCGGCCATCAGGCGCAGCTGCGCATGCACGAAGGCGCGGCCCTCGCCCTGGTTGCCGATGCGGAAGGTGTCGACGGCAAGCACGCGCGTCTTCAGGTCCGCCTCGTCGAGGATCGCGGGGCTGGCCGTGACGCTGCGGTTGAGGGCCGGCAGCAGGTCGCCGACGGGCAGGGCGCCCAGGTTGGCGGAGTGTTCGATGACGAGATGGGGCATGGGCGTGTTCCGGATGAAGTGGGGGTGGAGCGGATCGACGCGTTCAGGGCGCATCGCCGCGCGGCGGCAGCTGGCCGGCGGCGCGCCGGTCTTCTTCTTCGGCCTGCTGCTCGGCCAGGCGCCGCTTCTCGCGATCGGCCGCCGTGGGCTCGCGGAAACGGATGTTGACGCCGCTGTGGTCGTCGCTGCCGCTGGCCGCATCCACCGCGGCGCCGACGGCCTTGCCGGTCAGGCGCGCCGTGCCGATGGCGGCGTCGGCAGCCAGGCCGACCGCGCCGGCGCCCACGCTGACGGCGGTGGCGCCCACGCTCACCGCGGCGCCGGCGACGGCACAGCCGTTCAGCAGCGGCAAGGCCGCGAGCGTCAGCATCAGGGCCAGCCCGGCACGTCGCAGCGGCCGGCCGGCGTTCATGGCGTGGCCTTGCGGGGACCGGCGCCGGCGTCGGCGGCCGCAGGGTCGACCAGCCTGGGCGGGGGCAGGGCCTGCCAGCGCTCGCGCGGCGCGCCGGCCGAAGGCAGCCCGATGCCGGTGCTCAGCCCCACGGCGGCGCCCTGGTTGTTGGCGGCCAAGCCCACGCCGACCGTGCCGCAGCCGCCGAGCGCCAGGCCCAGGGCCGCGAGCGCAGCCAGCCGTGTCGCGGTAGGCCGCATCAGCGCACCCGCATGCCCGGCTGCGCGCCGGGGAAGGGCTCGAGCACGAAGATGCCGGGCTGCGCCTTCTCGTCGGCATGGCTGGCGGCCAGCACCATGCCTTCGGACAGGCCGAACTTCATCTTGCGCGGCGCGAGGTTGGCGACCATCACCGTGAGCTTGCCCACGAGTTGCTCGGGGCGGTAGGCGGAGGCGATGCCGCTGAAGACGTTGCGCGTCCTGGGCTGGCCGTCGTCGCCCTTCTCGCCGACGTCGAGCGTCAGGCGCAGCAGCTTGGTCGAGCCTTCCACCGCCTCGCAGGCGACGATCTTCGCGATGCGCAGGTCGACCTTGGCGAAGTCGTCGATGCCGATGGTCTCGGCCAGCGCCTCACCGCCCGGCGCGTCGGGGTCGACCGGCCTGGCGGCGTTCTTGGCCGCGGCTTTCGCCGGCGTGGCGGCGGCAGCGGCCGGCTTCTGTTCCGGCTGCGCGGCGGGCGGCAGCTCGAAGAGCTGGTCGAGCAGCTTGGCATCGACGCGCTGCATCAGGTGCTTGTACTCGCCGATCGCGTGGCCGGCGGGCAGCGCGGCGCCGGCGTCGGCCCACTGCAGCGGCTCGACCTGGAGGAAGGCCTCGACGTTCTGCGCCAGGGCCGGCATCACCGGCTTGAGGTAGAGCGTGAGCAGGCGGAAGGCCTCGATGCAGACGGTGCACACGTCGTGCAGCCGCGCCTCGGCGCCTTCCTTCTTCGCCAGTTCCCAGGGCTTGTTGGCGTCGACGTATTCGTTCACCTTGTCGGCCAGCGCCATCACCTCGCGCACGGCGCGCGCGGTGTCGCGGGCGTCGTAGTGCTCGCGCAGGGCGGGCGCCGCGGTGCGCAGGGCGTCGAGCAGCCCCGCGCCATCGGCGCCCGGCGTGCCGAGCTTCCCGCCGAAGCGCTTGCCGACGAAGCCGGCCGCGCGGCTGGCGATGTTGATGTACTTGCCCACCAGGTCGCTGTTGACGCGGGCGACGAAGTCCTCGGGGTTGAAGTCGATGTCCTCGTTCTTCCCGTTGAGCTTGGCGGCGAGGTAGTAGCGCAGCCACTCGGCGTTCAGGCCCAGGCTCAAGTACTTGAGCGGGTCCAGGCCGGTGCCGCGGCTCTTGCTCATCTTCTCGCCGTTGTTCACGGTGAGGAAGCCGTGCACGCAAATCTTGTCAGGCGTCTTGCGGCCGCTGAACTTGAGCATCGCCGGCCAGAACAGCGTGTGGAAGGTGATGATGTCCTTGCCGATGAAGTGCACCTGCTCCAGATCGGGCTGCGCCATGTAGCGCTCGTAGGTCATCGCCGCGGGGTTGGGCGTGTCGTCGTCGATGTCGACCTCGATGCAGGCCTTGTCGAGCAGGTTCTTGAGCGAGGCGAGGTAGCCCACCGGCGCGTCGAGCCAGACGTAGAAGTACTTGCCCGGCGCATCGGGGATCTCGATGCCGAAGTAGGGCGCGTCACGGCTGATGTCCCAGTCGCCCAGGCCTTCGCTGGTGGTGCCGTCGGGGTTCGTGCGCACGCTGAACCATTCCTTCACCTTGCGCGCCACCTCGGGCTGCACGTGCCGGCCGTTCTGCGTCCACTCCTCGAGGAAGGCCACGCAGCGCGGGTCCGAGAGCTTGAAGAAGAAGTGCTCCGAGTTCTTCAGCACCGGCTTGGCGCCGGACAGGGCCGAGTACGGGTTGATCAGGTCGGTCGGCGCGTAGACCTTGCCGCACACCTCGCAGTTGTCGCCGTACTGGTCCTTGGCGTGGCAGTTGGGACACTCGCCCTTGATGTAGCGGTCGGGCAGGAACATGTTCTTCTCGGGGTCGAAGAACTGCTCGATGGTGCGCGTCTCGATCAGGCCGGCGGCCTTCAGGTCGAGGTAGATCTGCTTCGCGAGCTCGTGGTTCTCGGGCGAGTCCGTCGAGCTCCAGTTGTCGAAGGCGATGTGGAAGCCGTCGAGGTAGGGCTTGCGGCCCGCGGCGATGTCGGCCACGAACTGCTGCGGCGTCTTGCCGGCCTTCTCGGCCGCGATCATGATCGGCGCGCCGTGGGCGTCGTCGGCGCCCACGAAGTTCACCTCGGCGCCCGTCATTCGCTGGAACCGCACCCAGATGTCGGCCTGGATGTATTCCATGATGTGGCCGATGTGGAAGTTGCCGTTGGCGTACGGCAGGGCGGTGGTGACGAAGAGCTTGCGCGGTGCGGGCATCGGGGGAAGGCGAAGGCCGGATGAGGTGAAGGCCGGGCGCCGCGTGGCGCCCGCCGGGAACCCCCGATTTTAGGAGAGCACCCCGTTGCCGGGTGCGGGCAGGGTCAGGCCGGCTGCCGCGTCGGCAGGATGGCGATCTGCGCGAGGTTCACGCGCGCGGGCTGGCGCGCCACGAAGCAGACCAGCTCGGCGACGTCCTGCGGCTGCAGCCATTCGACCGTCTGGCGCGTGCCCTGCAGCCGCTCGCGCACGCGAGGGTCGGCGATGTGGCCCTGCAGCTCGGTGTCGACGATGCCGGGTTCGAGCGTGGTGACGCGCACCTGGCGCGGCCCCAGCTCGGCGCGCAGCGTGTTCCCGAAATGCGTGACGTAGGCCTTGGAGGCGGCGTAGACGGAGAAGGTCGGGAACAGCGTGCGCGCCGCGATCGACGCGGTGTTGACCAGGTCGGCCACGCCCTGCGCGGCGGCGGCCTCGATCAGCTGCGGCACGAAGGCGCGCACCGTGTGGTTCAGGCCGCGGATGTTCAGGTCCACCTGCCGCTCCCAGGGCGCCGCGTCGGCGCCCGTCACCGGGGTGGGGAGCATCACGCCGGCGTTGTTGAACACGATGCCGGCCGGGCCGAGCGCATCGCGCACCTGCGCGGCCGTGGCGTCGAGCGCGGCGGCGTCGGTCACGTCCGCCGCGAAGGCCACTGCGCGGCCGCCGGCCTGGCGGATGCGCTCGGCCAGCGCCGCGAGCCGGTCGGCACGCCGCGCGACCAGGGCGACGGCGGCGCCGCGCGCGGCCAGGGCGATCGCCGTGTGCTCGCCGATGCCGCTGGAGGCGCCGGTGACCACTGCCACGCGGCCGGCCAGTTCGTGGGAGCTGCTCATGGCGGCGGCCCGGCCTACTTGCGCACCATCGGGATCTGCAGATTGGTCGGGCGGTTGGCCTCGGTGTCGAAGCCGCGGCCGTCGATGTTGCGCGCGCCCCAGAACAGCATGCCGTGCGCCACGTACACCAGGTCGTGCTCCATGAAGTGCTGGCCGGCCTTCAGGCCGAAGGGCAGGAAATCTTTGCCGAAGATGCTCTGCGTCTGGCCGACCGCCCAGGGCGCGTAGCCCTGCGCCGCCACCTTGTTGAGCAGGTCGGCGAAGCCCGCGACGAGCGGGGTCACCTCGTAGCCCTCGTCGGCAACGAAGTCGACCTTCTGCGCACCGGGCGCGATGGGGTGCTCGCCGCGCCAGAAGGTGTGGCCTTTGATGAGCAGGCGCGCCAGCGGCACCTTGCCGTAGGGGTCGGCGAAGTTGACGATGGCCAGCTCGAAGCGGTCGCCCGGCAGGGCCTTGAAGTCGCGCTTCAGGTAGAAGGGCTTGAGGCTGCCGTCGGGGTTCTTCTGTGCGCTGGGGCGCACCTCGGGGGCGATGCTGGTCCATTCGCCGACGAGGGCCTGCTGGGTCTGTGCGAGGGTCATGGGGGTGTTTCCTGGGGTGGATGAAAGGGCTGAAGAGGACGAAAGCGGCGCCGCGCCGCAGGCGGCCAGCGCGAGGGGCAGCCCGAGGGCGGCGAGGAGTTGACGGCGTTGCGGCATGGTGGACAGCTGTTGAATATGACGATCGTCATAGTAGCGCGATCTATGATGGTTGTCATAGTCTTTGGCGCGAAGTTCGTGAAAAGGTGAAGGAAGTCATGGCGGGCGAGGTTCGAAAGGGCATGGTCGAGGGCGCGATGGGCCTGCTGGCGCGACGTGGGCTGCATGCCACGTCCTTCTCCGAGGTGCTGGCCGCCACCGGCGCGCCGCGCGGCTCGCTGTACCACCACTTTCCCGGCGGCAAGGACCAACTGGTGGCCGAGGCGGTGGACCGGGCCGGCGCGGTGCTGGCCGATGCGCTGGAGCCGGTGGCCGGCGCGCCGGCCGAGGCCGTGGTGGAGCGCTTCCTGGCCATCTGGCGCACGGTGCTCACCCGCTCGCAGTGCGAGGCCGGCTGCGCGGTGCTGGCCGTGACGGTGGCGACCGACTCGGCCGAGCTGCTGTCGCACGCCACCGCGGTGTTCCGCGCCTGGCGCGAACGCCTGGGCGACCTGCTGCGCCAGGGAGGACTGCCGGCTGTGGAGGCCAGGCGCTTCGCCATGGTGCTGATCGCCTCGGCCGAGGGGGCGGTGGTGCTCAGCCGCGCCGACCAGAGCCTGGAGCCCTTCGAGGCGGTCGCGGCGCAGCTGATCGATCAGGTCCGCCGCCTGCAGGCGCAGAACGGATGAGGGCGCCCGGGTGATTGCGGGGCGGGCGACAGGTCCGCCGCGTATGCTGTCGGCCTCGTTCGCATCGACCACCGAGTACCCGCATGACCACCACCCGCATCCCTGCCACCCTGATCCCCGGCGACGGCATCGGCCCCGAGATCATGGACGCCACCCTGGCCGCCCTCGACGCCCTGGGCGCGCCCTTTGAGTGGGATTCCCAGATCGCCGGCCTCGGCGGCGTGAAGGCCGCCGGCGACCCGCTGCCCAAGGCCACGCTCGACTCGATCCGCAGGACGCGCCTGGCGCTCAAGGGCCCGCTGGAGACGCCCTCCGGCGGCGGCTACCGCAGCTCCAACGTGCGCCTGCGCGAGGAGTTCCAGCTCTTCGCCAACGTGCGCCCGGCGCGCACCATCGTGCCCGGCGGGCGCTTCGACAACATCGACCTGCTGGTGGTGCGCGAGAACCTCGAGGGCCTGTACATCGGCCACGAGCACTACGTGCGCATCGACGGCGACCCGCACGCCGTGGCCATGGCCACCGGCATCAACACCCGCCAGGGCTGCCACCGCATCCTCGACTACGCCTTCCAGGCCGCCATCTCCCAGGGCCGCAAGAAGGTGACGGTGGTGCACAAGGCCAACATCATGAAGGCGCTCACCGGCATCTTCCTGGAGACGGCCGAGCAGCTCTACGCCGAGAAGTACCAGGGCAAGTTCCAGTTCGAGACCATGATCGTCGACGCCTGCGCGATGAAGCTGGTGCTCAACCCCTGGCAGTTCGACACCGTGGTCACCACCAACCTGTTCGGCGACATCCTGTCCGACCTGGTGGCGGGCCTGGTGGGCGGCCTGGGCATGGCGCCGGGCGCCAACATCGGCGCCGACGCGGCCATCTTCGAGGCCGTGCACGGCTCGGCGCCCGACATCGCGGGCAAGGGCATCGCCAACCCCATCGCGCTGATGCTGGCCGCGGGCCAGATGCTCGACCACGTGCAGCGCACCGACCTCGCGCAGCGCCTGCGCACCGGCATCGACCAGACGCTGAACATCGACAAGGTGCGCACCGGCGACCTGGGCGGCACGGCCAACACGGCGGCCTTCACGCAGGCGCTGGTGGCCCGGCTGAAGGGCTGACGGCGTTGAGCGACATCCCTGACGACGCACCGGCGCCCGCAGCCGCAACCGGCCCGAGCTGGACGCTCGATCTCGCCGAGACGCGCGTGCTCGGCGTGCTGATCGAGAAGCAGCGCACCGTGCCCGACACCTACCCGCTCACGCTCAACAGCCTGGTGGCCGGCTGCAACCAGAAGACCAGCCGCCACCCGGTGCTCGAACTCTCCGACGCGCAGGCGCAGGCGGCGCTCGAAGGGCTGCGCGCCCACGCGCTGGTGACCGAGTCGAGCGGCGGCCGCGCGATGCGCTACGGCCACAACGCCGACCGGGTGCTCAAGCTGCCTTCGCAGTCGGTCATCCTGCTGGCGGTGCTGATGCTGCGCGGCCCGCAGACGGCGGGCGAGCTGCGCATCGCCAGCGACCGCATGCACAACTTCGCCGACATCTCCTCGGTCGAAGCCTTCCTCGACGAGCTGGCCGAGCGGCCGGCCGGTGCGCTGGTGGCCAGGCTGCCGCGGCTGCCGGGGGCGCGCGAGAGCCGCTGGATGCACCTGCTGGCCGGGCCGCCGTCCGACGACCTGCTCGTTGCCGCACCTTCCGTCGCCGCGCGCGCCGAGCCGGCTGGCAGCGGCGCATTGCAGGAGCGCGTGACGCAGCTGGAGGGGCAGGTCGCCACGCTGCGCGCCATGCTCGACCGGGTCTGCGCCGAACTGGGCATCGAGCCGACGCCTCCCGCATAGAGGTTCCTGCTGCCGACGCCGCAGGCGATGGATGGCGGCGCCGCCACTGAACGTCTGGCGCACTTCCGCGTTCTCCCGGTCGTCGGTCGCGCGGCCCCCCCCCACCTCCCACCAAATCTTGATTCCGGATTCCGGAAGGGCTATAGTGGCTCGATTCGAAAAGGCTCTCCGTCTCATCAATGCGCAGCGACACCCCGAAGACCTCATCCGCAGACGACAAGAACCGCATCCAGTCCTTCGGCAAGATGATGGGCATTCTGGGCAGCTTCAGCACGGTGGACCGGGCCCTCAGCCTGGCCCAGGTGGCACAGAGCGCCGGCCTGCCCCGCGCGACCGCGCACCGCATGCTGAGCGCCCTGCGCGAGATCGGCTTCATCCAGCAGGAGGCCCGCAGCGGCCTCTACAGCCTGGGCCTGCGGCTGTTCGAACTGGGCAGCCTGGCGCTCGCCAACATGGACCTGATGCGCGAGGCCAAGCCCTTCATGGACCGGCTGTCGCGCCTGACCGGCGAGACGGTCCACCTGGGGGTGTTCGACGGCTACAACGTGGTGGTCGTCGAGCGTGAAGAACCCCAGGAGCGCGTGTCGCCGCGCAGCCTGAGCGGGACCGAATCGGCCCCCGCCTATTGCACCAGCGTCGGCAAGGCGGTGCTCGCCTTCCAGGGTGACGACGTCATCGACCGCATCGTCGCCGCCGGCCTGCGGCCGTTCACGGCGCACACGCTGACGACGGGCGAGGCCTTGCGCGCCGACCTGGCCGCGGTCCGCGCACGGGGCTATTCGATCGACAACTCCGAGCACCAGATCTGGGTGCGCTGTGTCGCGGCCCCCATCCGCAATGCGGGCGGGCAGGTGTTCGCTGCCGTCAGCGTCACCGGTTCGGCCGACCGGGTGACCGACGAGCGCATGCACCAGCTTTCCGGGCTGGTGATCCAGACTGCGGACTCGATTTCCAGGCACCTGGGCTTCGTCGAAGCCGGCTGATCGTCGTCCTGCCCGGCGCCCGTACGGTTGTGCCGGGGCGGTTCTAGCCTCGTCCTTCCTCTCTGAGGTGCGCCATCTCGGCTGCGCCTTCGCCAACACCATTGCGGGTTTCCCCCAGCACAGGGACGTGGTTCGGCCTCGCACAATTACGGAACGTTGTACCGGATTCCGGAACGAAATTTGGGCAGCGTAGTTCCGGTGCCCTGGCCGTGTGTTCGTGCCGCGCTGCGCCGGAGCCCAGGCCCGGCCTGGTCAGCGCCTTCGTTCACGCCCACCCTAAGGATTTCCAGTGACCTCTTCCAACACCTCGTCCTCGCTGCGTCAGAAGCTGACCGGCGTGCTGCCTCCGATCACCATGCCCTTCGATGCCAAGGGCGACCTGGTCAAGGGCGGCCTGAAGGAGCAGATCGACTTCATCGTCGGCGCGGGCGCGCGTGCCGTCGTCGCAGGCGGCAGCACCGGCGAAGGCCACACGCTCACCGACGCCGAATACGAAGCCGTCATGCGCGAGGCGTACGAGGCGACGGACGGCCGCGTGCCCTTCGTGGCCGGGCTGATCGTGCAGAGCACGCGCGACGCCATCGTGCGCACCAACCGCCTGAAGGGCCTGAACATCGAGGCGCTGCAGGTCACGCCCGTGCACTACCTCTTCAAGCCCGATGCCGAGGCGACCATCGAGCACTTCCGCGCGATCCACGACGCCACGGGCATCCCGATCCTGATCTACAACGTGATCCCCTGGAACTACCTCAGCGTCGACCTGATGCTGCGGATCATGGAAGAGGTGCCGGGCGTGGTGGGCATGAAGCAGTCGGGCGGCGACCTGAAGTCGGTGTCCGACCTGCTCCTGCGCTGCAAGCCGGACAACCTGGTGCTGTCGGGCGTGGATGCCTTGCTGTATCCGGGCTTCTGCATCGGCATGCACGGCGCGATCACCGCCCTGACCAGCGCCGTGCCGGGCGTGATCGTGAAGCTGCACAAGGCCGTCGATGCGGGCGACCACCAGACCGCCAAGGAAATCCACTTCAAGCTCAACGCCCTGTGGAACAGCCTCAACCACGACAACCTGCCGGCCTGCGTGAAATACATCCAGCACCTGCAGGGCGTGTCGATGTTCGAGCCCCGCGCACCCATGATGCGCGTGAGCGACGAGCAGAAGGCCCTCATCAAGAAGAACCTGCAGCCGCTGCTGGGCTGACGCGCCAAGGCCGGCCGCCTCGATCGGCCGCATCCCCGGGCCGGCCACCACCGCCGGCCCGTGCCCCACCCGGAGACGAAGCTTGAAGAAGATCCTCAACGCCCCCGCGGCCTACGTCGACGAGATGCTCGAGGGCCTGTGCGCCGCGCACCCCGAGGCCTATGCCCTGCTCGGCGAGGACCGCCGCGTCGTGGTGCGTGCCGGCGGGCCGGTGAAGGGCAAGGTCGGCATCGTCACCGGCGGCGGCTCGGGGCACCTCCCGGTGTTCCTGGGTTATGTGGGCGAGGGCCTGCTCGACGGCTGTGCCGTGGGCAACGTGTTCGCCGGCCCGCGCGTGGCCGACTGCCAACTCGCCATGAGGCAGTGCGACGGCGGCGCCGGCGTGCTGGCGCTCTATGGCAACTACGGCGGCGACCGCATGAACTTCGACATGGCGCAGGAGGTCCTGGAGCTCGACGGCAAGGAGGTCGCCGCGCTGCGGGTGGCCGACGACGTGGCCAGTGCGCCGCCCGAGCAGCGCGACAAGCGCCGTGGCGTGGCCGGCCTGGTGCTGGTCTACAAGGTGGCGGGCGCACGCGCCGCCGCTGGCGGCAGCCTGGCCGAGGTCACGGCCGCCGCCAAAAAAGCTGCCGACGCGGTGCGCTCGATCGGCGTAGCGCTGACGCCCTGCGTCGTGCCCGAGTCGGGCCAAGCCACGTTCGAGATCGCGGACGACGAGGTCGAGTTCGGCATGGGCATCCACGGCGAACCCGGCATCTGGCGCGGCAAGCTCAGGACGGCCGACGAACTGGCCGACGAAATGCTCGACCGCCTGCTGCCCGAACTGGGCGACACACGCGGCAGCCGGATGGCGATCCTCGTCAACAGCCTGGGCGCGACGCCGGCCGAAGAGCTCTACATCCTCTACCGCCACCTCTCGAAGCGCCTGAAGGGTCTCGGCGTGACGCTTGTCATGCCGCTGGTCGGCCGCTACGCCACCTCGATGGAGATGGCCGGTGCATCGCTGTCGCTGATGCCGCTGGACGACGAGCTCGAGGCCTTGCTCCAGGCGCCGGCCGACTGCCCGTTCTGGAAGGTCTGAGCATGAACGCGACCCAGCTCAAGGCCGCGCTGCAGCGCTGGTGCGACGCGATGGCCCAGGCCGCGCCCGAGCTGAACGCGCTCGACGGCCGGCTCGGCGACGGGGACCTCGGCGCCACGCTCGACAAGTGCGCTGCCAACGTGCGGGCCGCGTTGCCGGCGATGCCGGACGCGCTGGACGGCATCTTCAAGAGCGTGGCGCAGGCCTGCGCGAAAGCCTCGGGGTCGAGCTTCGGGACCTTGCTGGCGGTCGCCTTCCTGGGCGCCGCGCAGTGGGTGGCGCCGCGGCACACCCTGCGGCGCGCCGACATCGCCGAGCTCCTTGGCGTGAGCGTGCAGAAGCTCGGCGCCCGCGGAGGTGCGTCGCTGGGCGACAAGACGATGCTCGACGCGCTGGATGCCGTCGCCCGTGCGCTCACGCAGGCCGACGCCGACGCGGACGGCCGCGCCGTCGCCCGCGACGCCGTGCAGCGGGCGCTGGACGACTTCCGCGACAAGCCCAACAAGATCGGCCGCGCCCGCATGTTCGCCGACAAGAGCATCGGCCTGGACGATCCCGGCATGGTGGCCATCCTGCGGATGGCCGAGGCCCTCTGACCCGGCCCCGTGCCGGCCCCACCCCTTGATCCCACAAAGAAGAGAGACATGAACACGACCCTCCACCGCTTCATCCATCGGATCGCGCTCGCGAGCGCCTGCGTCGCCCTGCCGGGCCTGCCCCTCGGAGCAATGGCCCAGGGCGCGGCCGACTACCCCAACCGCCCGCTCGAACTGGTGGTCCCCTTCGGGGCCGGCGGGGGGACCGACGCACTGGCGCGGGTCTTCGCCGACGCCATGAAGAAGCACTTCGCGCAGCCGATCACGGTGATCAACAAGCCGGGCGCCAGCGGTGCGATCGGCTTCGGCGAAGTCGCATCGAGCCGGCCCGACGGCTACAAGATCGGCATGATCTCGGTGGAGCTGGCCATCCTGCCCCACATGGGCGTGGCCAAGTTCACGACCGACGACTTCACGCCGATCGTGCGGCTGAACGCCGATCCGCTCGTGCTGAGCGTGAGCGAGGACTCGCCGCTGAAGACCGTGGAGGACCTGGTGGAGGCCGTGAAGAAGCGGCCCGACCCCATGACCTTCGGCAACGCCGGCACCGGCGGCGTGTCGCACCTGGCCGCGCTGGCCCTTCAGCAGAAGCTCGGCGTCACCTTCACCCATGCGCCGTTCCAGGGCAATGCGCCGGCGATCGTCGCGCTGCTCGGCGGCCACATCGATGCGGTGATGTCCTCGCCGTCGGAGGTCGCGACCTACGTGACCGGCAAGAAGGTGCGGCCGCTGGCCGTCCTGGCCGACCAGCGCATGCCGGGCATGTTCGAACAGGTGCCGACGCTCAAGGAACGCAAGGTGGATCTCAGCATGGGCACCTGGCGCGGCATCGCCGTGCCCAAGGGCACGCCCCCCGAGGTCGTGGCCAAGCTGACCGCGGCCTCCACCAAGGCGGCCAACGACCCCGCCGTGAAGGAGTCGATGGAGCGCCAGAGCCTGGGCTACGCCGTGGCCGACGGCGAGACCTTCAGGCGGCAGATCTCCGGGGACACGGTCGTGTTCAAGCAGCTGATCGACCAGCTCGGCGCCAAGAAGTAGTCCGCGCGCATCCGGATCGCCCCGCGGCCTGCCGGGCCGGCCATGCCGAGTGCATGGCCCGGGCGACCGCGACCCCATTTCCCAGGAGCAAGCAATGACCGAACGCACCACCCGACGCAGGGGCCCGGCATGACCGGACAGATCGTCATCAGCGGGCTGTCGATGGGCGCGATCTATGCGCTGATCGCGCTGGGCTACGCCTTCGTCTGGCGCACCATGGCCATCGTCAACTTCGCGGCCGGCGAGTTCGTCACCTTCTCGGCCTACATCTTCGTGGCCACCTTCGTCACGGCGCTGGGCTTCCCCTTCGTGGTCGCGGCCCTGTCCGCGGCCGTGGTCATGGCCATCCTCGGGGCGGTGTTCTCGCGCGCTGTGTTCGCACGCCTGCAGTCGCAGCGCCCGCTGGTGTCCATCGTCGCGACGGTGGGCCTGGGCATCTTCCTGAAGGAGCTGGCGCACATCATCTACGGGCCGGAACCGCTGCTGTATCCGAGCCCGCTGGGCAATGGCGGCGTCACGCTGCTGGGCATGACCGTCGGCTGGCAGCACCTGATGATCCTGGGCGTGGTCCTGGTGTTGACCGTGCTGCAGCAGGTGGTGCTGCGCCGCACGATGGTCGGCAAGATGATGCGCGCCGTGGCCGTCGACCGCGACACCGCCGTGCTCATGGGCATCCCGGTGCAGAAGGTCCTGGCCGGAACCTTCGCCTACTCGTGCGTGCTGGCCGCGCTGGCCGGCATCCTGCTGGCGCCGCTCTTCTTCGTCACCACGGAAATGGGCGGCATGGTCGGGCTCAAGGGCTTCGTCGCCATGATCATCGGCGGCTTCGGCAGCATCCCGGGCGCCATCGTGGGCGGGCTGCTGCTGGGCGTGAGCGAGAACCTGGGCGCCTACTGGATCTCGTCCACCTACAAGGAAGCCCTCGCCTTCGTGCTGCTCCTGATGTTCCTGGCGGTGCGGCCCGAGGGCCTGCTGCCCGAGCGAACGGCCGACCGGGCCTGAAGGAGGACACGCGATGAACATGCTCGCGCGCAAGCTCCTGCTGCTGGGCGTCCTGGCCGGCCTCGCCGTGCTGCCCTGGGTCGGCGGCATCAACACCTACTGGCTGCACATCCTCAACCTCACCTGGATCGCGTCGATCGCCGCGCTGGGTCTGAACATCGCCACCGGAATGACGGGGCAGATCGTGCTCGGCCAGGCCGCGCTCATGGGCGTGGGCGCCTACGCCACCGGCCTCGCGGTCGCGAAGCTGTCGGTGCCCTGGTGGATCGCGCTGCCGGGCGCCGTCGTGCTGGCCGCGCTGATCGGCGTGGCCCTGGGCCTGCTGGCGATGCGGATCAAGGGCCACTACCTGGCCATCGTCACGCTGGCGCTCAACGAGATCTTCAGGCAGGTGGTGATCAACGAGGAGAAGCTCACCGGCGGCCCGATGGGCCTGCGCGACGTGCCCGCGCCCTCGCTCTTTGCCAGCTGGGGGCCGGACGCCGATGCGCAGCTGTACCTGCCCCTGCTGCTGGTGACGATCGGCGTCTATGCGCTGGCCGTGCGCATCTACGGCCGGAAGATGGGCCGCCAGATGCGTGCCGTGCGCGACGACGAGCTCGCGGCCGAATCGATGGGCGTGAACTCGCGCAGCACCAAGATCCGCGCCTTCGTGCTGTGCAGCGTCTTCGGTGCGCTGGCGGGCGGCCTCTACGTGCTGACCAACGGCTTCATCTCGCCCAACAACTTCCTCATCGTCGAGAGCATCAAGCTGCTGCTCATGACCGTGCTGGGCGGGCTGGGCTCCATCGGCGGCACGGTATTCGGCGCGGCGGTGGTGACGATCCTGCCCGAGGCCCTGCGCGACCTGCAGCTCTACTACATGGCGGCCTTCGGCCTGGGCGTGGTCGTCGTGCTGCTGGTGGCGCCGCGCGGTCTGGGCGTCGTGGGCGACTGGCTCCTGGCGCCGTGGATGCCGCGGACCGAGCACGGGCGCCAGTCCGGCACGGTGCTGGCGATCCCCAGGGACGAAGAAGCGCTGGCGGCCGCAGCCTCGCGTCCTCCGGCGCCGGGCGCCGATGCGCCGGTGCTCGTGAAGGTCCGCGACCTCTCGAAGCACTTCGGCGGCGTGTATGCATTGCAGAACGTGGGCTTCGACGTGCGCCAGGGCGAGATCCTCGGCGTGATCGGGCCGAACGGTTCGGGCAAGAGCACCTTCATCAACGCCTGCGCGGGCGTGGTGCGGGCCGACCAGGGCCGCATCCTGCTGGAGGGCGAGGACATCACGGGTCTGCCGGCCTGGGACATCCATGCCCGCGGCGTGTCGCGCATCTTCCAGAACGTGCGTCTCTGGGAGTCCTTGACCGTGCTCGAGAACGTGATGCTGGCCTGGCAGCCGCCCCAAGGCGAGCCGCCGCCGGCCGAGCCGGAAGCGGCGGCGCGCCTGGCGGCCGAGCGCGCGCTCGAGTCGATGGGCATCGCCTTCCTCGCCACCCGGCGCGCCGGGGACCTGTCCTTCGGCCAGAGCCGCATGGTCGAGCTCGCGCGCGCCATGGTGACCCGGCCCCGGCTGCTGCTGCTGGACGAGCCGGCGGCCGGGCTGCGCGGCGGCCTGGTGATGGAGCTGGCCGACATCCTGCAGAAGCTGCGCGCCCAGGGCACCACCGTCCTGGTGGTGGAGCATCGCATCAAGCTGGTGATGGCGATGTGCGACCGGGTGGTGGTGCTGAACCTGGGCGAGAAGATTGCCGAGGGCACGCCGGCCGAGATCCAGGCCGACCCGCAGGTGGTCGAGGCCTACCTGGGCGAGCGCGCAGGCGACGAAGCGCCGCCAGCGACGCCCGCCACGCCGATGCCCCAGGCCGCGAACCGCGCGCAAATCCGCCTACGCAGCGCCTGAGCGGAAGCCCGATCGCCGATTCACCCGAGCCCCCCGGGGGCACCGTTCGCCAACAGCCCGCAAGGGCACCCTCAACCACCTGGAGACAAGACCATGAGCTTCGCGCAACGTCCACGGACGGCGAGCCTGACGGCCGCACTGACCCTCGCCGGCGCCTTCGCACTGGCCGGACCCGCCGCCGCGCAGGACGCGGTCACCATCGGTGCCGCCGCACCCCTGACCGGCCCGCGCGCCAATCTGGGGCGCTACTTCAAGCAGGGCGTCGAGCTGGCGGTGGACGAGATCAACAAAGCCGGCGGCGTGATGGGCAAGCCGCTCAAGGTGGTCTTCGAGGACGACCAGGCCGACAACCCCAACGTGGCCATCAACGCCGTCAACAAGCTGGTGAAGGTGCACAAGGTGACGGCCTTCGTCGGCCCGCACTTCTCGGTGGCACAGCTGGCCACGCAGAAGATCTTCTGCGACAACGCGGTGTCGGTCACCGGTGCCAGCGGCGTACCTGTGACGGCAGGGGGTTGCAAGACCGTGATCCGCAACCGCGCCAACGACAACCTCAACGCCAAGGCGCTGGTCGAGTACGCGCGCGCCCACCTCAAGCTCGACAAGATCGGCGTGCTGTCGATCAACGACGACTTCGGCAAGGCCGGCGCCACGCGCGTCATCGAGCAGATCGAGGCCGCGGGCCTCAAGCCGGTGGCGGTGGTCTCGCACAACCCCGAGGACAAGGACTTCTCGGCCCAGCTCGGCCGCCTGCGCGACGCCGGCGCGCAGATGGTCATCATGTGGACCCACGACAACGAGGCTGCGCTCATCGTGCGGCAGGCCAAGCAGCTCGGGCTGAACATGAAGTTCGCCGGCAGCACCTCGCTGAGCCAGCCGGTGTTCGTGAAGCTCGCCGCCGAAGCGGGCGAGGGCGCGCTCAGCTCCAGCGATTTCGTGCCCAGCAACCCCGACCCGCGCGTGCAGGAATTCGTCAAGAAGTACGAGGCCCGCACCAAGACCGAGACGGAGCTGTATGCCGCCACCTACTACGACGCCACCTGGCTGCTGGCCAAGGCGATCGGCCAGGCCAACTCGACCGACCCGGCCAAGATCCGCGAGGCCTTCGCCACCATCAGCCACAAGGGCGTGCTGGCCGACTACAAGTGCCTGCCCAATGGCGACTGCAACAACCAGATCAACATCATCGAGATCCAGAAGGGCCAGCCGGTGGTGAAGACCACGGTCCGCTTCTGATGAACGCGGTCGCCGAAGCGGTGGCACCGGACGACGAGGCCGTTGCCGATGCGCCGCCGCCCGTGCTCGACATCCGCCAGGCCGATGCCCATTACGGCAAGGCCCAGGTCCTGTTCGGCGTGAGCGTGCGGGTGCCGCGTGGCCGCGTGGTGTCGCTGATCGGCGGCAACGGCGCCGGCAAGTCGACCACGCTCAACCTCGTGATGGGCCGGCTGCGCGCCAGCGCGGGCGCGGTCGAGCTCGACGGCCGCTCCATCACCGCGCTGAGCACCGAGCAGATCATTGCCGCGGGCGTGGCCTGCGTGCCGCAGCGCCGGCGCATCTTCGGCACGCTGACCGTGCTGGAGAACCTGGAGGTCGGCGGCTATGTGCGCCGCAAGGATCCGGCGGGCACCGCACGCACGCTGGAGGAGGTGTACACGCTCTTCCCGGTGCTCAAGAAGAAGGCGCACATGATGGGCGGCGTGCTCTCGGGCGGCGAGCAGCAGATGCTGGCCATCGGCCGCGGGCTGATGTCCAACCCCTCGCTGCTGCTGCTGGACGAGCCCTCGATGGGCATCTCGCCCAAGCTCACGACCGAGATGTTCGCCGACATCCGGCGCATCGCGCAGACCGGGCGCACCGTGCTCATCGTCGAGCAGAACGCCTACGCGGCGCTGGGCATCTCCGACCATGGCTACGTGATGGAGAACGGCGCCGTCGCACTGGAGGGCCCGGCCGCCCAGCTCATGCATGACGACTACGTCCGCCAGACCTACCTGGGCGCATGAGGTGGACGCCCGCCGCCACGCCCGCTTCGCCGCGCTCACCGCAACCACTCCGATGAAGGCTTGAAATGACGACCGCCGAACGTGTCCGAACGTCGCAGCGTGTGCAGGCGCTGCTGCCCGCGTTGCGCGAGCGCCTGCAGGACCGGGTGTCCACGGCCGCCGCGGTGCTGGACCACCATGGCGGCGGTGGCGAGGGCGTGCCGATCAGCAGCCTGCCCGACGCGGTCGTGTTTCCGCTGGACAACGAGGAAGTCTCGTGGGTCCTGCGCCACTGCAACGAGGCCGGCATCCCCGTCGTGCCCTTCGGCACGGGCACCTCGCTGGAAGCGCACGTGGCCGCGGTGCGGGGCGGCCTGAGCGTCGACCTGTCGAGGATGAACACCATCCTGGACGTGAGCGCCGATAGCCTCGACTGCCGCGTGCAGGCCGGCGTGACGCGTATGCAGCTCAACGCGGCGGTGCGCGACCAGGGGCTGTTCTTCCCGATCGACCCCGGGGCCAACGCCAGCCTGGGCGGCATGGCCTGCACGCGCGCATCGGGCACTGCGGCCGTGCGCTACGGCACCATGCGCGATGCGGTGCTCGGCCTCACGGTGGTGATGGCCGACGGCCGCATCGTGCGCACCGGCACGCGCGCGCGCAAGACGGCCGCGGGCCTGGACCTGACGCGCCTGTTCGTCGGCAGCGAGGGCGTGCTCGGCATCGTGACCGAGGTGCAGCTGCGGCTGTGGGGCCTGCCCGAGACGGTGCAGGCGGCGGTGTGCCAGTTCGCCGAACTGTCGTCGGCGGTGCAGACGGTGATCGCGGCCTTGCAGGTCGGCATCCCCGTGGCGCGCATCGAACTGCTCGACGACGTGCAGATGGCCGCCTGCATCGCCTACTCCAGGCTCGAGGGGTTCGAGGCCCGTCCGACGCTCTTCATCGAATTCCACGGCGGTGCCGCCGCCGTGCGCGAGCAGATCGAGACGCTGGAGCAGATCGCTGCGGACGCGGGAGGCCAGGGCTTCCGCTGGGCCGAGCGGCCGGAGGACCGCAGCAAGCTGTGGAAGGCGCGCCACGACGTGACCTATGCCAACCTGGCGATCCGGCCCGGCTGCCGCATGATCGGCACCGACGCCTGCGTGCCGATCGCGGAACTGGTGCAGTGCATCGAGGAAACCAAGGCCGACGTCGAGGAGAGCGGCCTGATCGCCCCGCTGGTGGGCCACGTGGGCGACGGCAATTTCCACCTCGGCATCGTCTTCGACCCGGCCAGCGAGAACGAGCGCTCGCGCGCCGAGGCGCTGGCCGAGCGCGTCGCGCTGCGTGCCATCCGGCTGGGCGGCACCTGCACCGGCGAGCACGGCATCGGGCTGCACCGCATCCATCAGCTCGTGGTGGAGCATCCGGAGGGGGTGGAGCTCATGCGTTCGATCAAGCATGCGCTCGATCCCAACGGCATCATGAACCCGGGCAAGATGTTGCCTGCCTGACGACAAGAACCCGAACCGGACATCGCCCCATGAGCGACATTGCCCGCACCATCGGCTGGGGCTTCATCGGCGCCAGCACCATCGCCCGCGAACACATGATCGGCGCCGTGCGCGCCCAGCCCGGCCACGACGTCGTGGCCGTCGCCAGCGGCGACCCGGCGCACGCCCAGCGCTTTGCCCATGAGAACGGCATCGCCGCAGCCTATGGCAGCGTCGACGCGCTGCTGGCGGATCCGGCCGTGCAGGTGGTCTACATCAGCAGCACGAACGACCGGCATCACCCGCAGGCGCTGGCCGCGATGGCGGCCGGCAAGGCCGTGCTGTGCGAGAAGCCGCTGGCCCTGTCGGTCGAGGAAGCCCGCGGGATGATCGACGCGGCGCAACGCGCCAACGTGCTCTTCGCCACCAACCACCACCTGCGCAACGCCGCCACCCACCGCATGCTGCGCGAGGTGGTGCGGTCCGGGCGCATCGGCAAGCCGCTGTTCGCGCGCGTGTTCCACGCCATCTGGCTGCGCGAGCTGGTGCAGGGCTGGCGCATCGATCGGCCCGGCGCGGGCGGCGGCGTGATCCTCGACATCGGCACCCACGACGTCGATGCCTTGCGCTTCATCCTCGGCAGCGAAGTGGCAGAGGTGGTCGGCATGAGCCAGCAGGGCCCGCTGTCGAAGAACGGCGTCGAGGACGGCGTCATGGCCGTGCTTCGCATGAGCGACGGCGTGCTGGCGCAGGTCCACGCCGCCTACACGGTCCGGCATGCGCCCACCGGCCTGGAGATCCATGGCGATGCCGGCTCGGTCGTCGCCAGCGAGTCGATGACTACCCGCCCGACCGGGACGGTGCTGCTGCGCACGGCCGCGGGCGAAGAACTGCTGCCGGTCGAGCACGAGTCGCTGTACGTCCGCGGCGTGCGCTGCTTCTGCGATGCGCTCGGGGGCCGCGGCCGGCCGGCGGCCGATGGCCTCGACGGACTGCGCTCGCTCGAGGCGGCCCTGGCGATCGCCGAGGCCTGCCGCACGGGGCGGGCGGTCGCGGTCCGTGCGGGGCAGTCCGCCCACGCGTGAGCCGGGCAAGTCGCGCATCGGACGGGCGCCCGGCAGCGCCTGAGCTAAGGTGCCGCCTGCTTCCAACACGCAAGGAGACGATTCATGAGCACCCCCACCGCCCTGGCCACCTGGCACCGCCTGGTGCGTGAGCGCGACATGGCCGGCCTCGACACCCTTCTGGCGGACGAGGCCGTGTTCCATTCGCCCGTCGTCCACACGCCGCAGGTGGGCAAGCGCATCACGGCGGCCTACCTGCGCGCCGCCTTCGACGTGTTCTTCAACGACAGCTTCCGCTACGTGCGCGAGACGGTCGCGGAGGACCATGCAGTGCTGGAGTTCGAGGTCGTCATCGACGGCATCAGCGTCAACGGCATCGACATGATCACGTGGAACGCCGAAGGCCGCATCTCCGCCTTCAAGGTCATGATCCGCCCGCTCAAGGCGATCCAGCTGATCCACCAAAAGATGGCGGCGATGCTCGAGGCGCAGGCGGCCAGGGCGGCCAAGAAAGCCTGAACGCGGAGGGCTCGTTCGGCTGCGGCGCCCGCCACGCGCGCGCTGCAGCCGACTCCGCTGCCTTCGTCACGATCAGGAAGCCGGCGCTGCGTCCCAGCCGAAGAAGCGCCGTACCGCCTCGCGCCTGGCCAGCGTGTCGGCCCTCCCGAGCGCCATCAGCTCGCGCGTGAAGCCGGTGTCGAACAGCAGGTAGCTCGCCAGCGCCGACGACTGCGCGGCTTGCGCGCCGTGGCCGTCGGCCGGGCCACGGTGGCCGAAGGCGCGGCGCACCACGCCGGGCAATGCGTCCACATGCCGCGCGGCGATCCCGTCGATGCGCTCCGACGGCGCGATCACCAGCAGCTCGACCGGCCGCAGGTGGGTGTCGCGGCGCGCCTCGGGCGGGATCAGCGCCAGCGTCTGGTTGATGCGCTGCAGCCGCTCCACGTCCACCGCCAGCGCGTCGAGGAAGATGCTCGACATCGCATGCCCCGCGATCTGCGCCAGCGTCGGGTAGCCGGCCAGCGTGTTGGGCCCGGGCGACGCCTGCGGCTCGTGCAGCCGGCCCGCGCCCACCACCAGCACCCGACGCGCGCCCAGGTGGATGGCCGCCGCGATGGGCGCCGACTGGCGCATCGAGCCGTCGCCGAAGTACTCGGTGTGGCCGGCGTGCGCGATGGCCGTGGCCGGGAACACGAAGGGAATGGCCGACGAGGCGAGCAGGTGCGCATGCGTGATCGGCCCCGGCACCGCCTGCCGCTGCGAGCGCACCCAGGGCTGCATCGGCGCGGCCGACTGGTAGAAGGTGAAATGCTCGCCCGAGCTGTAGCTCGAGGCCGTGACGGCCAGCGCGCGCAGGTGGCCGTCCTGCATCAATCGCGACAGGCGCTCCAGCGGCACCAGGTGCCGCAGCAGGTCTGCCAGCGGCGCGTTGTCGAGCAGCGAGCGCGGCTGCGCGCGCCGCCAGCGCGCCAGCAGCCGCGCCAGCCCGTAGAGCATGCGCCAGCGGCCGGCCACGTCGAGCAGGCTCAGGCCCTCGGCGCGGTACACCTGCTCGGGCCGGAACTGCTGCCAGACGTCGGCGATGTGGCGCACCGCGTGGTCGAAGTCCGCCGCGCCGCAGGCCAGTGCCGCCGCATTGATGGCGCCGGCCGAGGTGCCGGTGATGATCGGAAAGGGGTTGCCGGCCTGCTGCCGCCCGGCCTCGCGCCGCAGGTCGGCCAGCGCCTCCAGCACGCCCACCTGGTAGGCGGCACGCGCACCGCCGCCGGTGAGCAGCAGGCCCGCGGGCGAAGCGGCGTCGGGCGCGGGGGAGGGGCTTGCGGAGGCGGGCGGATGCGGCATGGAGGCAGCCCGTAGACTACGCGCCACTCAGGAGCTTTCCCCATGGCAGTTACCCCAGAGGTCCTTCAGAACGCGCTCCAGGCCGTCGTGGACCCGAACACCGGCAAGCCCATCGCTGCCGGCAAATCCCTCCAGAACCTGCAGATCGACGGCGCCGACGTGGCCTTCGACATCGAGCAGGGCTACCCCGCGAAGAGCCAGCACGCCGCGTTGCGCAAGGCGCTGGTCGAGGCCGCGCGCACCGTGCCGGGCGTGGGCAACGTGTCTGTCAACTTCAAGCTGAACGTCGTGAGCCACTCCGTGCAGCGCGGCGTTCAACTGATGCCCAACGTGAAGAACATCGTTGCCGTCGCCTCGGGCAAGGGCGGCGTGGGCAAGAGCACCACCGCCGCCAACCTGGCGCTGGCGCTGGCGGCCGAAGGCGCCACCGTGGGCCTGCTCGACGCCGACATCTACGGCCCGAGCCAGTCGCTCATGATGGGCCTGCAGGGCCGCAAGCCCGAGAGCACCGACGGCAAGAGCATGGAGCCGATCGTCAACCATGGCGTGCAGGTCATGTCGATCGGCTTCCTCGTCGATGCCGACCAGGCCATGATCTGGCGCGGCCCCATGGCCACGCAGGCGCTGGAGCAGATGCTGCGCCAGACCAACTGGAAGGACCTGGACTACCTCGTGGTCGACATGCCGCCCGGCACCGGCGACATCCAGCTCACCCTGAGCCAGCGCGTGCCGATCACCGGTGCGGTGATCGTCACCACGCCGCAGGACATCGCGCTGCTCGACGCGCGCAAGGGCATCAAGATGTTCGAGAAGGTGGGCGTGCCCATCCTCGGCATCGTCGAGAACATGGCCGTGCACGTGTGCACGAACTGCGGCCACGTCGAACACATCTTCGGCGCCGAGGGTGGCAAGCGGATGGCCGCCGAGTACGGCATGCCCTACCTGGGCGCGCTGCCGCTGGCGCTGGCGATCCGCGAGCAGGCCGACAGCGGCACGCCCACCGTGGTCGCCGCCCCCGAGAGCGAGGCCGCCGGCCTGTACCGCGAGGTGGCACGCCAGGTGGCGGTGAGCGTGGCGCAGAAGGCCAAGGACTTCAGCGCCAAATTCCCGACCATCACCGTCAGCAAGAACACCTGACGCCTTCGGGATGAACCTGCTCGCCTCGCTGCGCTACCTGGCCGCGCTGAGCGAGCACCGCCACTTCGGCCGCGCCGCCGCCGCCTGCCACATCACGCAGCCGGCGTTGTCCAACGCGCTGCGGGCGCTGGAGGCCGAATTCGGCGTCGTCATCGTCCGCCGGGGCCGCAGCTTCGCCGGGCTCACGCCCGAGGGCGAGACCGTGCTGGCCAGCGCGCACCGCATGCTGCACGAGCACGAGCGCCTGCAGCAGCAGCTGCGCAGCGAGGCCGGCCATCCGCGCGGCCACCTGCGCATGGCAGCGGTGCCCACCGCCATGCCGCTGCTCACGCGCTTCGCGGCCAGGCTGCGCGCGCGGCATCCTGGGATCGTGCCCACGGTGCTGTCGATGAGTTCGGTGGAGCTGGAGGCGGGCCTCGATGCGCTCGCGCTGGACCTGGCCCTCGGCTACACCGAGCGCATGGACGCGCGCGGCAAGAGCCAGGTGGCCCGCCTGCAGGCCTGGCCGCAGACGGTGGAGCATTACTTCCTGCTGCGACAGCGGAAGGCGCCGGGCAGGGGCAAGGGCACGGGGGACGATGGCCTGCGCCTCGGCCCGCCCATCGGCTGGGCCGAGGCGGCCGTGCTGCCGCTGGTGCTCCTCACGCCAGAAATGCACAACCGCGCCATCGTCGATGCCGCCTTCAGGGCCGCAGGCGCGCAGGCCGTGCAGCCCGCCATCGAGACCAACTCGGTGCTCACGCTTGCGCTCGCGGTGCAGGCCGGCGAGGTGTGCGCCATCCTGCCCGGCGCCATGGTCGACACCGTGCGCCGCCATGCCGACCTGGAGGCCCTGCCGCTGGTGGCGCCCGAGGTGCGCACGCCGCTGGGCTTCATGGCGCCCGCGGCGGTGCGGCCGTCGCGCGCGCTGGAGGCGGCGCTGGCGCTGCTGCAGGACGAGGCCTGGCGTGCCGAGGCGGAGGCCCACAGCGGCACGTTGCGCGCCGACGCCTGAGCGGGCGACCGTCGAGCGTCACCCGGCTCTGGACCTTGCGCCGAGCTCTGGACTGCTGGTCGGCCACTGCCGGTGGTCGCCGATCTGCGCGATGTGGCAGCATCCGGCCAGGAGCGGAAGCTCGCATGCACCTCACATCGCCATCGAGGAATGAAGTCCCATGTTCATCGTCACCCTCACGTACATCCGTCCGCTTGAAGAGCTCGACGCGCTCATGTCCCAGCACGTCGGCTGGTTGAAGAAGCACTACGACAGCGGCCTCTTCATCGCGTCCGGGCGGCAGGTGCCCCGCAAGGGCGGCGTGATACTCGCGCGCTCGGGCAGCCGAGAGGAACTCGATGCCGTGCTGGAGCAGGACCCCTTCGCGAAGAACGGGTGCGCACGCATCGATGTCATCGAATTCACGCCGAGCATGACGGCGCCGGGTGCGGAAGCCCTGAAGGAAATCTAGGCTTGCGGCCGATGGTGTGCGGGCAGGTGTGAGGACGGCACACGGCCTGAGCATTCACCGACCGATGAACAGTCTCCCCGTATTCGAGCTTTTGCTTGCGTTCGCAACCATGGCGTTGCTTGGGCCAGCCTTGATCATGGCCGTTTGCTTGGTTCTGGCGGCGCTTCCATTGCCTTTTGCTGACTCAGCCGCTGGGACAGAATCCGGCCAGAAGCTGCCGTTCGGTATCAGGCTCGTTGCTACAGGACAGAGGGCTCAAGAGATATGGAACCGAGTGGAAAGACCGCGCTTCAGGCTCTGTACGCTGTCGCGTTCGTACTGTCGTTGGCCTTTTTGTACCTAGGGCGACGCCTCCTGCGGAAGATGCTGCCTGACGGCCATCCGTGGAAGGGAAAGCTGTCGGGTACCAAACTAGTTCGCGCGGCGGGTCTACTCGGAGTTGCGCTGGTTGCCGCGTACTTTGCTGGGGTAGTCATCCTGTATGGATAGGCAACATTCGGGCCACCAGAAACCGGTCGCACACACCTTCGGCCGCGCCAGCTTCTCGGATCGCGCACAATTTATGCCATGACTTTCACCTGGTTGTTGCTTGCGGCAGCGGTGCTGTTTGGGTTTCTCGCCTATGACGCTGCGCGCCTGTCGTCTTCAGCATGCAATGTGCCCTACGCGCTGGATGCAAAAGCCTGGGGTGAAGATGTCGCGCATGTCTCGCTTGCCGAACAGGAGCAGCGGAAGCGATACCACGCGCACCGCGGACTTGGCGACCTCGGCCAATCTGTCTGGCTTTTCGTCGTCCTCTGCATTGGCTCCCTTGCCGGGGCCGCCTGCACCCTCGTTCTTTGAGCAAGCGGCTGTGAACGGCCAATAGGTGCCGCTCGCGGCTGCCCATAAATACGCAACGCTTGCAGCAGCGGAGACTGAGCCGAGCCGATTCTTCTCAGGGGTTTGCTTGTACAGTCGCGTGGACTATCGCGCTCGTGCTGCCAAAGAGCGTCTTGCCGTCCTGCGATTGGCGCACTTGGCGATAGTTGGCGTAGACGATGCGCATGCCCTTGATAAGCGTGTTCGCAGATATGCCAATCACTCGTCGGTTCTCGCCGGTATCGGCTCGTATGTCACTTCCAACAATGAAGTACAGAGCGTCGTCATCCGCTTTTAGAACTTGCGCGCCAACAATCTTGAAGTCCGCGCCGCTCACCAAATCGTTGAGTGCGGCCTGCGCTTCGGCAGTCGTGCGTGAAAAGATGTTGGGGTCTTTAGATACTGCACCGCCCAACAGGCGGACGAACTCTTTTCGACTCACGCCCTCTATGGGTCGCAATTGACCATCTCGGTCCAGCATTACGGCTGAGACGAGCCAGTCCGAAGCACTCACCGACTCAAACGGCGCAATCTTCCTCCACTTCGCCACCTCTTCGCACTGCAGGAATACCGACAGAATTCTGCTGGATGGCCCGGTACCTTTGGCAGTCAGTTCAATGAACTTTTGTTCGCCCAGCGTGTCGCCGATCTTGCAGTATCCCTGCGGCGACGGCAGTTCAATCGTCTTGCCCGCGAGCGAGAACTGCTCAGAGCGCGCGGGGGTAGCAGCGGCGAGCGCCATTGAGGCAAAGCTTGCGATTCGTATCAGCGTAGAGATACGAAATCTGGGGTGAATGGCCACTGTCTACCTTCGAAATAGTCTATGGCGTCGCTGCCATCTTCCATGAAGATACCAGAACGTAACGTGCACTCAACCTCTTGGAGAGCTGCATCGCTACGGCAAGGGGTTCTGAAAGTACTCGACCGACTGCTTTTTGGAGCACATCGAACTTCCGCTAAGGGTCCGATGCCGCGGCACAATGATCGGGAACGAGAGGCCGAAATCGGACAGGACCGGACGTTCCTCGCTGTGGGTCGATTCGACCCGAGCAGTCACCTCTAGCAACCAGTGCGACCCCTGTGGTCGCCAGAAACATGCCCGCAGAGCCATCGCCATCGACGCCTGATTCCGGTGAGTACCTCGACTGGATGTGCATTGGTCTGCGTCGCGTTTCCGACGACGACCGCGAGTGTGTCTACCAGTTCAGTAGCAATCTCTACCGTGCCGTCGGGCCGAACCGCAACGATCAGGCCGAAGCCGTCTCCGGTCGGCTGAAGCTCGTCAAGAAAACTGGAAAGTTTGAGTTACTTGAGCCGATGCCCGGTGATCGCCAGCGTCGGGTCGCCGACCGTGCAGCTCAGAAGATACTCGCCCATTGGGAGGCCGGCGAGCTGCCAGAAATCACGATGTACGTCGCTGGGTAGTTCCTCATTCGGCCACAAGCGGACACCCGACAACGACTCACAGAACCACGGAAATGACATGAATCTGGTCTCCACGGACGCCTTTGATCGCCTTCAGCAAGCTCTAGCTGTCGAGCTTCTGCGAACTATCAAGTCGGAATTGGAGAAGGTCGACGCGCCGGAACAATTGACGGAGCAACTCACGGGTAGCATCGGTTTCGCGGTGGCAAGCCTCATCGACGACACGGCAGGTTTTGAAGCGAATGGGGAAAACGTATCGCCAGTTCTGACGTTTCTTACTGGCGACAAGACTCTGGAGTTTTGCGGCGGCAACTCGTACATGCATGAGTACGTGCATCGACTGCTGCCGGGACTGTTTCATCCAGCGGGCTAACAGGAGCCCACTTGTGGAGCCGCAGCGGCAGAATCCGGCCAACAGCAGTCATGGGCGACCGCGCGCCGACAAGGCTTCCATGCTCGTTAGCATCTCGGTATGGAAGCCTACAGATTCATAGACAATTTCGACAAGGTCCTCTCCCACTTTGGCGTGTGGCCTAGCTTCCACGATGGCGAGGTCCGCCGTCTAGTGCTCGACCGGATGAGGCAAACTGAAACTGGCGCTTCAATCCCCACCATCGAGCTTAGTTTGCTTGGCTGGGTGATGGCGGCGGACGCTTGGAAGGTCGCTGCAAAGGCCGTCGTTCAAATCGTGTTCGAGGACGTCTTTGACGTCGAGTTGGAAGGCTTCAATAATCAGAACGTCATCACAGCGCTGAATCTCCGTCTCGTCGGGGGAACCGAGCAGAAGCCAGAGGCGATGCACGTTGAGCTAGAGCATTGCTTCCAGTTTTCGTGCGAATTCAAGGCCTGTCGCGCAAGGGTAGTATCGGTTAGTCCGTGCCGCGAGGGAGACCAAGCCATGGCTTAGAAGCCGCTCACGGCCAAACCGGACACTTCGGGTCACCTTCGAATCCATGGGACTACGCCAACACTTCCGATTTTCGAGCACCTCCCCGGAAACCGTGCTTGAGGTGCTCCGAGGCTTGTCAGCGGTTGCCATCTTCGATGAGCGCGGCGAGTTTGTTCTCTTCAGCCAGCGCGAAGGCGTCGAGTTTTTGTTCGACTGCGAACTGGTGGAGGATGGAATCGCTTCCGAGCGTTCGGGTGAATACTTCACGTTTCTTGGGATATTCCTTGAAGCCCTCACGGGTGCATTCGGCCCGGTTACCGTTGAAGACGCCTGATGACTAGGCCGGACGTTTACCCCAGGCGCACCGCACTTTGAATACGATACCAAAGACTGACAGGATTCTTCTCCGCTGCTCCCGAGGCTACAAGCTTGAGCTCGACGGATTGGTGGCTGCTTGGATGCAAGAGGGCGTCAAGTACGTCGGCGTCCTTGGCGTTGACGCGTCAAAGATCGAAGACATCATCGACGAGCTGTGCGTTGGCGACGGATCGAATCCTTACCCCATGCTCACCGCGTCCCACGCGCCTCAGGAGACCATCGATGACGCCATGTCTCTCGCCAAACAGCTTTCTGGCGGCTTTGTCGGCGAGGTGAGAATTGTTGACCTCTGATGCGATTTCGAGCGTCAGCGCTCGGTGAAGATCGTGCATCATCAACACCCTCCTCAATGGCGCTGAACGCCAGATTCAGGTTGTGGTGGCGTTAGCTCAGCGAATCCATCTAGGCGATAGGTTTCGCGCCAAGTGCAGCGGCAAGATTCACAACCTACCCATGCTGTAGCTTCCCCGCGTTCCGGGTAGCCCATAGGAGCGCGGTCCAGTTCTTGGGACTGGCAAGCAGGACATTGAGTGCCGTCGTAGTTCTCAGAAGACATCCTTCAACTCTAGCGCGTTGTCAAGTTCGACACCTGCGCTGACCCCACCCGTCCTGAGCGGGCAACGACTGCTTTCCGGAAACCCCGACCGGCAGATTTGGGCCCGAAGCAGTCATCCGAAAATTTCAGAGCTGAGTGGCCCCCAACGCTCGACATGTCAAGGCCTCAGCGAGACACCAATCAGGGCTAAACAAATCGCCTAGCGCCGAGTAGGTGATGTTCAAAGGCGCGAGCGTTGATTCCCGGTGGGCATCATCAGCGTCATCCGCGCACCCGCGCACCCGTGCACCGCGCTTATGCTGCGCCCATGGGTCTCTGGGATGCGCTGCGTGCGCTGTGGGCGTTCTTCGTGCTGATCGGCCACTTCTTCCTGTGGCTGTTCAACCTCGGGCGCTGAGGCGCTGAGGCGCTGAGTTCCTGGCGCCGCACGGCCGGCGCCGCCTCATTGCCTTCGTGAATGGGGCGATGCGCCGAATCCATTTGACCGCGCCGCCGCGCCCGGCCGACACTGCCCCGATGTCCGAACAGAAGATCGCGTTCTACAACGGCCCCGCGGGCGGATGGGGCGCGCTGCGCAGCGTCACGAACGCGCTGCTCAGGCAGGACATCCCGGTCAAGGGCGCGAAGACGCTGCTCTCGGCCAACCAGCCCGGCGGCTTCGACTGCCCGGGATGTGCCTGGCCCGACCGCAACCACCATTCGAGCTTCGAGTTCTGCGAGAACGGCGCCAAGGCCGTGGCCGCTGAGGCGACGGCGCGGCGCGCAGGCCCCGAGCTGTTCGCGAAGCACACGGTGGCCGAGCTGATGCAGCAGAGCGACTTCTGGCTGGAGGACCAAGGCCGCCTCACGCACCCGATGGTGTACGACCCTGCGAGCGACCGCTACGTGCCCATCGGCTGGGACGAAGCCTTCGCGCTCGTCGCGCGGCACCTGAATGCGCTGCCCGACCCGAACCAGGCGATCTTCTACACCTCGGGCCGGGCCAGCAACGAGGCGGCGTTTCTCTACCAGCTCTTCGTGCGCGAGTACGGCACGAACAATTTTCCCGACTGCTCGAACATGTGCCACGAGCCCAGCGGCTCGGCCATGAAGCCGCAGATCGGCGTGGGCAAGGGCACGGTGACGCTGGAAGACTTCGAGCTCGCCGACGCGATCTTCATCTTCGGCCAGAACCCGGGCACCAACCACCCGCGCATGCTGGGCGAGCTGCGCGCGGCCCACAAGCGCGGCGCGCGCATCGTGAGCTTCAACCCGCTGCGCGAGCGCGGCCTCGAACGCTTCCAGGACCCGCAGGACAAGCTGCAGATGGCCACGCTGGGCGCCACGCCGATCAGCACGCACTACTTCCAGCTGCGCATCGGCGGCGACCTGGCGGCCGTCAAGGGCGTGATGAAGCACGTGCTCGAGCAGGAAGACGCACGCGGCGGCGTGCTCGACCATGCCTTCATCGCCGAACACACCACGGGCTTCGACGCGCTGGCCGCCGACCTGCGCGCCGAATCGTGGCCGCTGCTCGAAGCCGAGTCGGGCCTGACCGAGGCGCAGATGCGTGCCGCCGCCGAGGTGTACATCGGCGCAAAGAAGGTCATCGTGTGCTGGGGCATGGGCATCACGCAGCACCGCGATTCGGTGGCCACCATCCAGCTGCTGGTCGACCTGCTGATGCTGCGCGGCAACCTCGGCCGCCCGGGCGCCGGCGCCTGCCCGGTGCGCGGCCACAGCAACGTGCAGGGCGACCGCACCATGGGCATCTGGGAGAAGCCGCCCGCCGCGCTGCTCGACCGGCTGCAGCAGGTGTTCGGCTTCACGCCGCCGCGAGCGCATGGTGTCGACACGGTGGAGGCGATCCGCCTCATGCAGTCGGGCGGCGGCAAGGTCTTCTTCGCGCTGGGCGGCAACTTCGCGGCCGCCACGCCCGACACCTTTGCCACCTGGGAGGCGCTGCGCCGCTGCGAACTCACGGTGCACGTGGCCACCAAGCTCAACCGCAGCCACCTCGTGCACGGCCGCGAGGCGCTGATCCTGCCCTGCCTGGGCCGCACCGAGATCGACATGCAGGCCGGCGGCGCGCAGGGCGTGACGGTGGAGGACTCCATGAGCATGGTGCACCTGTCGGCCGGCATCAACCCGCCCGCGTCGGAGCACCTGCTGAGCGAGCCCGCGATCGTCGCGCGGCTGGCGGCGGCCACGCTGGGCGAGCGCAGCCGCACGCCCTGGCTCTGGCTGGTCGAGGACTACGCGCGCATCCGCGACCTGATCGAGAAAGTCTTCGACGACTTCGCGGACTTCAATGCCCGCGTGGCGCAGCCCGGCGGCTTTCGCCTGCGCAACACGGCGAGCGAGCGCGTGTGGGCCACCGCCTCGGGCAAGGCGGCCTTCGTGCCGCATGCGGTGCCGCGCGACACGCCCTCGCACCGTGCGCGCGAGCGGGTGCGCGATGCGCAGGTCTTCACGCTGCTCACCACGCGCTCGCACGACCAGTACAACACCACCATCTACGGCATGGACGACCGCTACCGCGGCGTCTTCGGCCAGCGCCGGGTGGTGTTCATCCACCCCGAGGACATCCGCGCGCTTGGCATGCAGGCCGGCGATCGGGTGGACCTGAAGACGGTGTGGGACGATGGCCAGGAGCGCGAAGCCGGTGGCTTCAAGCTGGTGGCCTACGACATCCCGCGCGGCAACCTCGCCGCCTACTACCCCGAGACCAACCCGCTGGTGCCGCTGTCGGCCACGGCGATCGCGGCGGGCACGCCGACCTCCAAGGCCATTCCCGTGGTGCTGGTCCCGCACGCGCCCGTCGCCAGTGCGGCCGAGGGGGCGCCAGCGGCCGAGCCTGCCGCGGTCTGACGAAAGGTCCGCGGTCGCAGTGGACGATCTCACCGCCGCGATCCTGCACGCTCTGGCGGACGAGTCCGGCGCGGACGGCATGTCGCTGCCGCGCCTGGGCAAGCGCCTGGGGCAGGGCGCCAGCGTGCTGCTGCGCCATCTGGCGCTGATGGGCGATGCGCCGGTCGGTGGTGTGGCCGGGCCCGGCTGGGTGCGGGTGGTGCGCGACGGCGATCGCTGGGTCGTGCACCTGACCGGTGCCGGCCGGCAGGAGTCCGTGGCCAACGGGGCTTCTTTCCGACAGGCGCTGTCTGCGTCGGCCGTCCGCCCACCCTCGCCAAGCGCTTGAACATGCACCGGGGCGCCGTCGCGCCCGGGAGATTCGCATGACCCTCGCATCCTGGATCGGCCGCCGCGCCATGAAGCCCTTCGCCAATGCCCTACCGCCCTTGGGCGAAACGGAACGCGCTGCGCTCGAGGCGGGCACCGTCGGCTTCGAAGGCCAGCTCTTCGCCGGCCGGCCCGACTTCGACGCGCTTGTCGGCATGGGCCCCAACCGCCTCACGCCCGCGGAGCAGTCCTTCCTCGACCTTGAAGTGCGACAGCTGTGCCGCATGCTCGACGACCACGCGATCGACGAGGCGCAGGACCTGCCGCCCGAGGTCTGGCAGTTCCTGCGCGAGAAGCGCTTCTTCGGAATGATCATCCCGCAGGCCTTCGGCGGCCTGGGCTTCAGCCACCACGCGCATGCCACGGTGGTGGCGCGCATCGCCACCGTCAACGTGGCCACCGCGGTGACGGTGATGGTGCCCAACTCGCTCGGCCCGGCCGAGCTGCTGCTGCGCTACGGCACCGAGGCCCAGCAGCAGCATTACCTGCCGCGCCTGGCGGACGGGCGCGAGCTGCCGTGCTTCGGCCTCACCTCGCCGTACGCGGGCTCCGACGCCGCCGCGATCCCCGACCGCGGCGTGCTGGTCGAGCGCGAATTCGAGGGCCGCATGACGCGCGGCTTCCTGGTCGACTTCGACAAGCGCTACATCACGCTCGCGCCGGTCGCCACGGTGGTGGGCCTGGCCTTCCACGCGCACGACCCGTCGCAGGCCGAGTGGGCGCGCGACCTGGGCATCACCTGCGCGCTGATCCCCGTGCCGCAGGCCGGCATGGAGATCGGCCGGCGCCACCGGCCGATGGAGTCGGCCTTCATGAACGGCCCGATCCGCGGCGAGCAAGTGTTCGTGCCCATGGACTGGGTCATCGGCGGCGAGGCGCAGGTCGGCCAGGGCTGGCGCATGCTGATGGAATGCCTGGCGGCGGGGCGCGCGATCTCGCTGCCCGCGCTGGGCTCGGCCATGCAGCAGACGGCGCTCTTCGTGGCCAACGGCTACGGGCAGGTCCGCGAGCAGTTCGGCCTGCCGATCGGCCGCTTCGACGCGGTGGCCGGCATCGTGGCTGGCATGGCGGCCGAGCTCTACGCCACCGATGCGGCGCGGCGCTACACCGCGGCGGCGCTGGACGCCGGCGAGCGGCCCAGCGTCGCCAGCGCCATCCTCAAGGTGCAGCTCACCGAGGCGGGCCGGCGCGCCGTCAACCACGGCATGGACATCCTGGGCGGCAAGGGCATCATCGCCGGCCCGTCGAACCTACTAGGCATCGCCTACCGGCAGGCGCCGATCGCGATCACGGTGGAGGGCGCCAACCTGCTGACGCGGGCGCTGATCGTCTTCGGCCAGGGGGCCGTGCGCTGCCATCCGCATGTGCAGGCCGAGATGGCCGCGGTCCAGGCCCGGGACGAGGAGGCGCTGGGCCGCGCGCTGCTGGCGCACGGCCGGCATGCAGCGCGCAACCTCTTCGCGGGCCTGTTCGGCGCCAGGCTGCGCGGCAATCCGCCCGATGCGCTCGCCCGCGAGGCACGCCTGATCGCGCGCATGAGCGCCAAGTACGCCTTCACGGCCGACCTGGCGATGGGGCTGCTCGGCGGCAAGCTCAAGCGCATGGAGCTGCTGTCGGCGCGCCTGGGCGACGTGCTGGCCCACCTGTACCTGGCCAGCGCCTGCGTGTGGCGCTTCCAGGCGATGGACCAGGCCTCGCCCACGATGGTGCCGGTGGCGCGGGCGGCGATCCGGCTGCAGCTCGACGCGGCGGCGGCCATCCTGCGCGAGCTGTACGCCAACCTGCCCACGCCGGGCCGGCGAGCGCTGGGGCGGCTGGTCATGGCCGGCACCGGCCACCTGGCACCGATGCGCGACGTGCCGCTGCTGCAGCTGGCCGAACAGCTGCGCACCGAGCCGGCGCTGGTCGCGGCCCTGGTGCCCGACCTGGCGCGGCCGGCGGCCGGCGGCCTGCGCGACCTGATGGAAGCGCTGGAGCTGGCCCAGCGCCTGGGCCCGGAAACCGCCACGCTCAACCGCGCGCTGCGCCGCACGCGTTCGCTGGACGAGGCGGCCCGCTCGGCGCGCGACCCCGCACTGGCGCGCGCCTACCTGGAAGCGGCCGACCGCGTGATCCAGGTCGACGACGTGCCCGGCCCGGCCAGCCGCCGGCAGTCGCAGCCGGCCAACGAGGCGCCCGCGGGCTTCAGTGCGGGGCCAGCGAGCGCAGAGCCTGCGCCGTCGGCGCATCCGCCGGAAAGAAGGACTCCACAGCCAGTTCCTGCAAGGTGACGTCCACGGGCGTGCCGAATATCGTCGTGGTGCTGATGAAGCTCAGCACACCGGCGTCGGTGCGCAGGCGGAAGGGCACCACCACGCTGGCGAGCTCGCCGCCGCCCGCTGCGGCCTCGGTGCCGGGGTCGGCCACCGGGTAGGCCGCCAGCTCGTCGTGCAGGGCCTGCAGCTGCGCGTCGCCCGTCGCGGCGACCTGCTGCAGCAGCCGCTCCAGCAGGTGGGCGCGCCACTGCGCCAGGTTGGCGATGCGCGGCGCCAGGCCCTCGGGGTGCAGGCTCAGGCGCAGCACGTTGATCGGGCCTTCGAGCAGCCGCGGCGCCGCGCCCGCCATCAGCAGCGGCACCAGCGCGTTGTGGGCCACCAGCTGCCAGTGGCGGTCGACGGCCAGGGCGGGGTAGGGCTCGTGGCCCTTGAGCACCAGCTGCACGGCCTCGCGCGCGGCGGCCAGGGCGGGATCGTCCAGCGCACGTTGCCGGTACATGGGCGCATAGCCGGCCGCCACCAGCAGCGCATTGCGCTCGCGCAGCGGTACGGCCAGGCGCTCGGCCAGGCGCAGCACCATCTCGCGGCTGGGGGCGGCGCGGCCGGTTTCCACGTAGCTCAGGTGGCGGGTCGAGATCTCGGCCTCCTGCGCCAGGTCGAGCTGGCTCATGCGGCGGTGCTGGCGCCAGTGGCGCAGGTGCATGCCGAAGGGGTCGCGGGCACCGGGGCGGCCGGCGTGGGCGTGGGCGGTCGTCATGCGGCGGATTCTGGCGCGGCCCGCGGCCGAGCCGCCATGACCTGCGAGGTCATCGACCGTGGATGGCAAGGGCGGCGCCTCCGGGCCCGTTGCCCACGGCCCGCGTGCCGGGCGCGTGGAGCGCCGGCGCGCCACGCCGGACTCATCCTGCGCTAATAAACGGGCTGCCGAAAAAAGGCTGCCGCCCCCGTCTGTCGTGCCTGGGCAGCTATCAAATCAGGAGCAGCCCGATGCCGCGCTGCCCGAGCAGGACGGGGGCTTGACCGACCACGCCGGTCACCGAAGCCTGCTATCTTTGTGGAGAACCACGAACCACAAGGAGTGCCCCCATGGCCGTTGCCGCCCAACATGCCTTCGCCCCCGCCCTCAAGACCTTCAAGACCGCTTCGGGCAAGGCGGGTCGCTACTGGTCGCTCAAGGAACTGGCGAAGCAGTACCCCAACGTGAACAAGCTGCCGGTGTCGATCCGCATCGTGCTGGAGTCGGTGCTGCGCAACTGCGACGGGCAGAAGGTGGCGGCCGAGCATGTGGAGCAGCTGGCCAACTGGGCCCCCAACGCCGAGCGCACCGAAGAGATCCCCTTCGTCGTCACCCGCGTGGTGCTGCAGGACTTCACCGGCGTGCCGCTGCTGGCCGACCTGGCCGCCATGCGCAGCGTGGCCGCACGGCAGGGCCAGGCGCCCAAGGCGATCGAGCCGCTGGTGCCGGTCGACCTGGTGGTCGACCACTCGGTGATGGTCGACCACTACGGCACGCCCAAGGCGCTCGACCTCAACATGAAGCTGGAGTTCTCGCGCAACAACGAGCGCTACCAGTTCATGAAGTGGGGCATGCAGGCCTTCGACACCTTCCGCGTCGTGCCGCCGGGCTTCGGCATCGTCCACCAGGTCAACCTCGAGTACCTGGCGCGCGGCGTGTATAAGGCCGCCGACGACAACGCCGATGTGCCCACCTGGTACCCCGATTCGCTGGTGGGCACCGACAGCCACACCACCATGATCAACGGCGTCGGCGTGGTGGGCTGGGGCGTGGGCGGCATCGAGGCCGAGGCCGCGATGCTCGGCCAGCCGGTCTACATGCTGACTCCCGACGTGGTGGGCTTCGAGCTCACTGGCAAGCTGCGCGAGGGCGTGACGGCGACCGACCTGGTGCTGTACGTCACAGCCATCCTGCGCGGCGAGAAGGTGGTGGGCAAGTTCGTCGAGTTCTACGGGCCCGGCGCTGCGTCCATCCCCGTGCCCGACCGCGCCACCATCGGCAACATGGCGCCCGAGTACGGCGCCACCATGGGCTTCTTCCCGGTCGACGAGAAGACGATCGACTACTTCCGCGGCACCGGCCGCACCGAGGCCGAGATCGAGCGCTTCGAGGCCTACTACAAGGCGCAGGGCCTGTTCGGCATGCCGGCCGTGGGCGAGCTGCACTACACCAAGATCGTCAAGCTCGACCTGTCCACCGTCACGCCCAGCCTGGCCGGTCCCAAGCGCCCGCAGGACCGCATCAACCTCGGCGACCTGGCCACGCGCTTCTCGGAGCTGTACAGCAAGCCGGTCGAGGCCAACGGCTTCAACCAGCCGGCCGACAAGCTCGGCAAGCGCTATGCGATCGGCCAGGCCGTGAAGGAGCCCGAGCCCGAGACGCCGCCCACGCGCGCCGGCGCCCCGAGGGACGTGGTCGAGATGACGGCCAACCGCCCGACGCAGGCCGCCGCGCACGTGACTGCGCCGCGCGCGCCGGCGGGCGACGTGACCATCGGCAACGGCGACGTGCTCATCGCCGCCATCACCTCCTGCACCAACACCTCCAACCCCAGCGTGCTGCTGGCCGCGGGCCTGCTGGCCAAGAAGGCGGTGGAAGCGGGCCTGAAGGTCAAGCCCCACGTCAAGACCTCGCTCGCACCCGGCTCGCGCATCGTCACCGAGTACCTCGAGAAAACGGGCCTGCTGCCCTATCTGGAAAAGCTTGGCTTCTACCTTGCCGGCTACGGCTGCACCACCTGCATCGGCAACGCCGGCGACCTGGCGCCCGAGATCAACGAGGTCATCACCAGGAACGACCTCGTGGCCGCGGCGGTGCTCTCGGGCAACCGCAACTTCGAGGCGCGCATCCACCCCAACCTCAAGGCCAACTTCCTCGCGTCGCCGCCGCTGGTGGTGGCCTTTGCCATCGCGGGCAACGTCACCGTCGACCTGATGACGCAGCCCGTGGGCAAGGGCACCGGCGGCAAGGACGTGTACCTGGGCGACATCTGGCCCAGCGCGCACGAGATCGATTCGCTGCTGCAGTACGCGATGAACGCCAAGGCCTTCCGCCAGAACTACGAACAGATCGCCGACAACCCCGGCAAGCTGTGGAGCGCGATTCGCGGCGTGACGGGCGAGGTCTACAACTGGCCCACCTCGACCTACATCGCCGAGCCGCCCTTCTTCGAGGGCTTCAAGATGAAGCCGCATGCGGCCACGCCGGGCTTCACCGGCGCGCGGGTGATGGCGCTGTTCGGCGACTCGATCACCACCGACCACATCTCGCCGGCCGGTTCCATCAAGGAAAGCTCGCCCGCCGGCCAGTGGCTCAAGGCGCATGGCGTGAAGAAGGAAGACTTCAACAGCTACGGCTCGCGCCGTGGCAACCATGAAGTCATGATGCGCGGCACCTTTGCCAACGTGCGCATCAAGAACCTCATGATCCCGCCCGGCCCCGACGGCTCGCGCGAGGAGGGCGGCGTGACCCGCTTCCAGCCTGGCAACGAGAAGATGTTCATCTACGACGCCGCGATGAAATACATCGGGCAGGAGGTGCCCACCGTCATCTTCGCCGGCGAGGAATACGGCACCGGCTCCAGCCGCGACTGGGCCGCCAAGGGCACGCAGCTGCTGGGCATCAAGGCCGTGGTCGCGCGCAGCTTCGAGCGCATCCACCGCGCCAACCTGGTCGGCATGGGCGTGCTGCCGCTGCAGTTCCGCGGCGCCGACTCATGGCAGAGCCTGGGCCTGACCGGCGACGAGAAGATCGACGTCGTCATCCAGGGCGAACTCAAACCCCAGATGGACGACGTGAAGCTCGTGGTGCATCGGCCCGACGGCACCCACCAGGAAGTGACCGTGCGCCTGCGCATCGATACGCCGATCGAAGTCGAGTACTACAAGCACGGGGGGATCCTGCCGTTTGTGTTGAGGCAGTTGCTGGCGGGGTAAAGATCCCTTCCATAGCAGCCCGCGTGAGCGGGCTGTCGCTACCTGGCCGGGTGAGCGGGACTTGCTCTCCTAACACGCCGGCTAAGCGCGTTTTTTGACTTCAGCGCTTGAAGTCGCGGATGGGAACCGGCGCGCAGTCCGGCATGTCCTTCATTGGCGGGACGACGTCTATCCCCGCGTAGTTGCCTGCATGGATGGACAACTCAGGCGGATAGACATTCGATGAGACGTGCAGCTTCACCCCATTAAAAAGGGCTCGTACCGCATGAGCCGCTTCGGCCGCGCGGCGATGCGCCAGTTGCCTTGCATCGGGCGCAGTGTTGCGCGCAACGCCCTCGATGTCTACTTCGTCCAGATGCGGATACGTGCGGCGGAAGTGATCCAGCCTGACGGCGAGCAACGCGATCTGATCTCGCCCCAAGCTGGCGGAGCCTTCTTCAAAGACCAGAACGGTCGTCAATGTCGGCTTGCATGCCTGTGCCACATGGCAGACGCTCATCCAAACCAGCGCCATCGACAGGACAAAGGCGCGCTTAGTCGCCATAAAGCACGTACCCGACGATGCTGTCTGCGTTTGTTCTTGCCACGTTTGGATCTGATGCCAACAGTTTCAGGCTCTGCCCCATGTGGTAGACGGCATCGGTCGAGGAAAACACGTCGTCGAAGTGCGTCACCTCATGAATGAGCGTTGCGAGCTTCGAATCGATGCTGTAGGAAATGTCGGGAATTCCGCAAAACTCAAGCCCTATTCCGATCGTGCGAGTCTTGAGGTCCGGTTTGCAAACTTCGGCTGCAAGCCGGCTGCCGTTTCCAGATGGAACGCATCCCACATTTCGCATCGCGTCCTCTGAGTAGCGCACGAAGTTGGCTGCAGTCAATCCTTTCAACACGCGGACGCAGGCCCTGAGGCCGGCTTCCAAGTAACGTCGCAGGCCTTCGTCGTCCTGACCGAACCACTTGGACACGCGACTCTGCTCGGGCCTGCCCCACACCGTCAAATCCTTGACGCGTTTCTCTATCAGTTCAACCGCGAGGTCTCTCAACCCCAGCACCTTGAGAGCGAACTGCTTGTTGGTCATGTTCGGGCAGATGTTCTCCGTCTGCGCTGCCTCCGGCGGGTGGTCCACGAAGTCGTCGACAAGCTTGCTGCTCGCCGCCACCGCTGCCGAATCCCCTGCGAACCAACCAGGAAGGGCGGCGAAGCTTGCGCGGAACTCCTTTGCAGCGGCAGCCAAGCCGTCGTCGCAGGTGAAGGAATGCACCAATGTCGCGACGAGCGGAGGCGGTGCCGGGCAGTGGCAAACCACCACATCACCTTCCAACGCGATCTCGGTGTTGTAGAAGCGGCCTCGGCGAGGTCCCCCGGCCTTGGCAATGATGCCGACGCTGTTGCAGCCCTCGCAGTAGGCTCGCCCCCCGATCAGCGCCACTCGATGCCCATGGACGTCCATCATGGGACCCTCATAGGACAGCACCGCGCCGCCCGGCGCTGGTGGGTCGCCCACCACAATGACCTTGCGCAACATCCCTGAAGCTCCGTTTTTTTTGGAATGGAGAGTTGTACGCGCGCCCGTTGGATCGCGCTGCCCGCATCGACCGAGAAGCCGTGCCCAAGTAACGAATTCTTCACGCACCGCAGGCAATTCCGCCGCCTGTTCGACGGCGTCGACCCGTGCCCCCTTGACCATCGACAAGCCCGCTTCCCGTACACAAGTTATTGAGAATTGTTAGCATTGGGGCCTTCGCCTCTCCGCATCCCCGTCGCCCGGGGTGCATTCGCCGCCGTGCAGAACCTCGATCCGCGTCCGTCCTCTCCGTCCGTTCCCCTGCGACTCGACCAGTTGCCCGACCGCCAGTGGGCGACGGTCCTCGACGTGGTGCGCAACGACGTGGCGGAAGACCGCGAGCTCGCGCTGCGTCTGACGGAGATCGGCTTCATCCCGGGTGAGGCGGTGCGCATCGTCGCCAGCGGCGTGCCGGGGCGCGAGCCGCTGGCCGTGCGGCTGGGCCACACGACCTTTGCGCTGCGCCGCCACGAGGCGTCGCTGATCCACGTCGTGCCCGGAGCCGCCGACCATGGTTGAGGCAACGATGCAGTTCCAGACGCTGGCCAGCGCCGCGCCGCCGGGGCGCATCGCGCTGCTGGGCAATCCCAACTGCGGCAAGACGGCGCTGTTCAACCTGCTCACGGGCAGCCGCCAGAAGGTGGCCAACTACGCCGGCGTGACGGTCGAGCGCAAGGAGGGTGAGCTGCGCACGCCCTCGGGCCGCAGCGTCTTCGTGCTCGACCTGCCGGGCGCCTACAGCCTGAACGCGCTCTCGGCCGATGAGGCCGTGACGCGCGACGTCGTGACCGGCAAGAGCCGCGAGCAGCTGCCCGACCTGATCGTGGCCGTGACCGACGCGACCAACCTGCGCCTCAACCTGCGCCTGGTGCTCGAGGCCAAAAAGCTCGGCCTGCCGATGGTGGTGGCGCTGAACATGACCGACATGGCGCGCCGGCAGGGCATCGAGGTGGACGTCGACGTGCTGTCGCGCGAGCTGGGCATGCCCGTGATCCGCACGGTGGGCGTGCAGCGCCACGGCGCGCAGGAGCTGCTGGCCGCGCTCGATTCGCCGGTGCTGCCGGCCGCGCCGCTGCCCTGGGAGGCGCCCGGCTTCGACGACGTGCTGGCCACGCAGCGCGAGGTGCGCCGCATCCTGTCGCTGGCGGTGAACGAGCCGCGCGGCAGCCTGGCCGCGAGCGACCGTTTCGACCGCGTCGTGCTGCACCCGCTGTGGGGCATGGTGGTGCTGGCGGTCACGCTGTTCCTCATGTTCCAGGCCGTGTTCAGCTGGGCCAACGTGCCGATGGACGCCATAAAGGCCGGCACCGAGGCGGCGGGCAACCTGGTCAAGGGCGTGATGCCCGAAGGGCTGCTGCAGAGCCTGCTGGTCGACGGCGTGATCGCCGGGGCCGGCGGCGTGATAGTGTTCCTGCCGCAGATCCTGATCCTGTTCCTCTTCATCCTGGCGCTGGAGGATTCGGGCTACCTGCCGCGGGCGGCGTTCCTGCTCGACCGCGTGATGGGCACGGTGGGCCTGTCGGGCCGTTCGTTCATTCCGCTGCTGTCGAGCTTCGCTTGCGCCATCCCTGGCGTGATGGCCACGCGCACCATCGGCAACTGGCGCGACCGGCTCACGACGATCATGATCGCGCCGCTGATGACCTGCTCGGCGCGGCTGCCGGTGTATGCGCTGCTCATCGCGGCCTTCATCCCGCAGCGCGAGATCGGCGGCGTGTTCAACCTGCAGGGGCTGGTGCTGTTCGGGCTGTACGTGTTCGGCATCGTCTCGGCGATGGCCGTGGCCTGGGTCATGAAGCGCTTCCGCACGCAGCAGGGCCATTCGCCGCTGATGATGGAGCTGCCGGCCTACCGCTGGCCCAACCCGCGCAACCTGCTGCTGGGCCTGTGGGAGCGTGCCTGGATCTTCTTGCGCCGCGTGGGCACCATCATCCTGACGCTGACGATCCTGCTGTGGTTCCTGGCCACCTTCCCGTCGCCGCCCGAGGGCGCCACCGGCCCGGCCATCGAGTACAGCCTGGCTGGCATGCTGGGCCGCGGGCTGCAATACATCTTCGCGCCCATCGGCTTCAACTGGCAGATCAGCATCGCGCTGGTGCCGGGCATGGCGGCGCGTGAAGTGGCGGTGGGTGCGCTGGGCACCGTCTACGCGCTGTCGGCCTCGGGCGAGGAAGTTGCCGGCGCGCTGGAGCCGCTGATCGCCGGCAGCTGGTCGCTGGCCACGGCGCTGTCGCTGCTGGTGTGGTTCGTCTTCGCGCCGCAGTGCATCTCGACGCTGGCCACTGTGAAGCGCGAGACCAATTCGTGGAAGTACGTCTGGATCATGGCCGCCTACCTGTTCGGGCTGGCCTACGTCGCCTGCTTCGTCACCTACCGCGTGACGCTGGCACTCACCGGAGGATGAATCCCATGGGTCCCGTCTGGCAGAACATCATCGTCTTCGTGATCGTGGCCGCTGCCGCGCTTTATGCCGCCTGGCGCTGGATGCCCGCGGGCTGGCGCCGCGGCGCCGCGCGGCAGGTGGCGGCGGGCTCGCAACGCGCGGGCCTGGTCGATGCGCAGCGGGCAGAGAAGCTGGCGGCATCGCTGGCCAAGACCTCGGGCTGCGGCAGTTGCGACAGCTGCGGCAGTTGCGCCCCCAAGAGCCCGGGCGACACCGCCGGGCGTTGATCCAGCGCGCCTTCTGGCGCCATCCCGGCGAAACGCGGCCGCCAGCAGGCATCATCGCGCGCCATGACTTTGCAGATCCTCATCGCCGGCGGCGGCATCGGCGGCCTGGCCGCGGCCCTGGCCCTGGCGCAGCGCGGGCACCGGGCCGAGGTGCTGGAGCAGGCCGCGGCCTTCGGCGAGGTGGGCGCGGGCATCCAGCTCGGCCCCAATGTGACGCGGCGCTTGCGGGCGCTGGGCCTGCACGACGGCCTGGCACGCATCACGGCCCGCCCGGAGATGCTGCGCGTGCGCAGCGCGCACGACGGCCTCGAACTGGCCCGGCTGCCCTTCGGCGATGCGTTCCGGCACCGCTATGGCGCGCCGTACCTGTGCGTGCATCGCGCCGACCTGCACGCGCTGTTGCTCGACGCCGTGCGCACGGGCGCTGCGGCTTCGCAAGTCGGCCTGCACACCGATGCACGCGTGCTGCGCGTGTCCACCCGCGGCGGCGAGGCGGTGTGTGCCGAAAGCTCGCAGGCCCGTGCCTGGGAAGGCGACGCACTGATCGGTGCCGACGGCCTGTGGAGCCACGTGCGCACCGCGCTCGCCGAGAACGACCCGCCCCCCCTGGCCACCGGCCACACGGCTTGGCGCGCGCTGGTCCCGCAGGCTAACCTTCCGGCCGCACTGCGCAGCACGCGCGTCGAGGTGTGGCTGGGTGCGCGCCTGCATGCCGTGGCCTACCCGGTGCGCGGCGGCGACTGGCTCAATGTCGTCGTGCTGGCCGAGACGGCGCCGCCGGGCGATGCGCAGCGTGCGCAAGACTGGGACCAGGCCGCCAGCCTGGCCGGCCTGCGGCAGGCCACGGGCCGCACCAGCCCGCAGCTGCAGGCCCTGCTGGAGGCCATGCCCGCCTGGCGCGCCTGGCACCTGCACGACCGGCCGCCATTGACGGGTGCCGCGCAGATGGCGAACGAGCGCATCGCGCTGCTGGGCGATGCGGCGCACCCGATGCTGCCGTACCTCGCGCAGGGCGCGGGCATGGCCATCGAAGACGCGCTGGCCCTGGCCGATGCGCTCGAGGGCACCGCTCGCGCAGGGGTGCCGGCCGCGCTGGCCCGCTATGCCGAGGTGCGTTGGGCACGCAACGCGCGCGTGCAGGCGCGGGCGCGGCGCAACGGCGAGATCTTCCACGCCACCGGGCCGATGCGCGTGGGGCGCGACCTGACGTTGCGCCTGGGCGGCGCGAAGGTGCTCGACGTCCCCTGGCTCTACGCCGGCTGAGTGCTCGGTTGCTATGTTTTTTAGTAGCTGCTGACGTCTGCCGGCTTTGCGCTCTGGCCACTTGTTTTTGCAAGTCGATCGCCGGACGCTCAGGGGCTGGGTGCGGCAGGCGCCGGCGCCGCCGGACCCGCGCGACTGAGCATCAGGGGGCGTTCGCGCCATCGGCCCCATCGGTGATATGCCCAGGCCAGCAGTGCCGAACTCAGCGCGCCGAACGGAAAGCTCCACCAGATCGCCGACTCGCCCAGCCAGGGTTCGAGCCCGAGTGCGAAGGGCACGCGGAAGGCCCACATGGTGACGATGAACACGAGGGTCGGCGCCAGCATGGCGCCGTTGGCGCGCACGACCGCCGAGAGGCTCATCGTGATCGACAGCGCGATCCAGCCCCACAGCACGATGAAGTTGATGTCTCGGGCCTCGCGCAGCACCGCACCGTCATTCGGAATGAACAGGCGCAGCGGAAGTTCGTCGAACAGCGCACCGGCGCCGTAGATCAGCGCCGTGGTCGAAACGGAAATCGCCAGGCTGGCCAGGCAGCCGCGCCAGGCGATCTGCTCGACCCGCTGCCACAGGCCGGCGCCGATGTTCAGCGCCGCCATGGCCGACATCGAGGCGGCGATCGCATTGCTCGGCATCTGCACGAAAGTCCAGAGCTGCGCCGCACCGCTGTACGCCGCGGCCGTGGCGGCGCCGTAGGCGTTCACCTGGACCAGCAGCACGAAGTACGCCCCCTGCGTCACGATGGCCTCCAGTGCCACGGGCGTGCCCCGCTGCACCATCAGGCGCAGCAGCGCCGGCTCGGGGCGCAGATGTCGCAGGTCTTCGCCCCGTAACGCGATCGGCAGCCGACGCCAACGGACGAAGGCCACCAGCGCCCCCAGCGCGGCGGTGGCGGCGATCAGGTTGGCCAGGCCGACACCCGCGATGCCGACCGCCGGCACAAGCACCGGCACCAGCGCCACCACCAACGCGATCCACACCAGCGTGAAGCGGAAGGGCGTGCGCGAATCGCCGGCGCCGCGCATCATCATCACCATCACCAGGTAGGTGAAGATGGCCGGCATCGACAGGCAGGTGAAGCGCACGTGCGTTACGGCGAAAGTGACGGCTTCGGGTGGCGTGCGCAACGCCGCGATGAGCGCCGGTGCCGCCCACCAGCCCAGGGCCGCGATGGTGCCGGAGACGCCCATCACGAAGCTCAGCGCGCAGCCGCTGATGCGCTTGACGGCATGGAGATCGCCGGCACCGAGCGACTGCCCGATCGCCACGCCGGCCGCGGTGCCGATGCCCATCGCCGCACCCATCAGCATGAAGACCAGCACCGTGGCGGTCGCGACCGCAGCCAGCGCATGGGCGCCCAGAACCTGCCCGATCCAGACGGCCGACCACGTGCTGGCCGCGGCGTGCAGCAGGTTGGTGGCCAGAAGCGGCCACGCGAAGCGCAGCAGCGTAGGGGTGATCGGGCCGGCGACGAAGCGCCCGGCCGGGAGGTGCGGCGCGGAACTCACGCTGCGCCGGTGCCGATGTTCTCGCCGCCGCGAATGAAGAGGTTGGTGTTCCGGTCGGCGACAGGGCGCGCGCTGCAGTCGTGGATAGGGAACATCGGTCGTCGGGGTTTGCTGCCTGGGCGCGTGAAGGTGCACCAATCTACGGTTCGGCGCACGGTGCCGGATGCAGCTTGGGAATGCGGATACATCAGTCCTGGACATGGGGTCGGCGCGGCGCGGCCACCTGACCGCGATGGCACCCAGGTCCAGGCCCGCGCGTCACAGGTTGGTGCGCAGCGTCCAGAGTTCGGGGAACAGCACCACGTCGAGCATCTTGCGCAGGTAGCTAACGCCGCCGGTGCCACCGGTGCCGCGCTTGAAGCCGATCACGCGCTCCACCGTGGTTACGTGGCGGAAGCGCCAGAGGCGGAAGGCGTCCTCGATGTCGGTGAGCTTCTCGCCGAGCTGGTAGAGGTCCCAGTGCGCGTGGGGGTCGCGGTACACCGCGAGCCAGGCCTCCTCGACGGCGGGACTGGCCACGTAGGGCTGGGTCCAGTCGCGCTCCAGGTGGTCGGCCGGCACGTCGACGCCTTCGCGCTTCATCAGCCGCAGGGCCTCGTCGTAGAGCGAGGGCGCGCGCCACGCGGCCTCGACCTGGGCCAGCAGTTCGGGCCGGTGCGCATGCGGCTTGAGCATGGCGGCGTTCTTGTTGCCCAGCGCGAACTCGATGCAGCGGTACTGCGCGCTCTGGAAGCCGCTGGAACTGGCCAGGTAGGGCCGCATCGCGCTGTACTCGGGCGGCGTCATGGTCGACAGCACGGTCCATGCGTTGACCAGCTGCTCCATGATGCGCGTGACGCGGGCCAGCATCTTGAAGGCCTCGGGCTTGGTGTTGTCCGTCGGGTTGGCGATGGCAGCGATGGCAGCCCGCAGCTCGTGCAGCATGAGCTTCATCCACAGTTCGCTGGTCTGGTGCTGGATGATGAACAGCATCTCGTCGTGCGCGGGCGAGAGCGGATGCTGCGCGTTCAGCACCTCGTCCAGGTGCAGGTAGTCGCCGTAGCTCATCGACTGGCTGAAGTCGAGCTGGGCCTTCTCGTCGTGGACGATCTTTTCGGTGTCGCCGGAGGTCATCGTGGGCTCGCTCTTCAGGTCACCGCGTTGCGCGTGTTGAACTCGGGGCGGCGCCATTCCTCTTCCTCCAGCACCTGCGCGAGGTTGCCGACGGCGTTCCACACGTCCTCGAAGCCGAGGTAGGCCGGCGTGAAGCCGAAGCGCAGGATGTCCGGCAGACCACGGCCCCCAGGGCTCGGCGTGCCGAGCCCGTCCCCCGAGGGGAGCTCGGCCGCTTGGGAGCGGCCCGGCGCGGCCTCGGGTTCATCACCCGCGCGGAAATCCCCGATCACGCCGCGGGCGATGAGCGCCTGCACGATCGCATAGGCCGGGCCGCCGATGCGCTGGCCCGGGTCGGCCATGCGCAGGCACACCTGCGAGCCGCGCTGTGCGTGCTCGCGCGGCGTGACCAGCGCGAAATGCTCGGGGCAGCGCTGTTCTACCAGCGCGATGAAAGTGTCGGTGAGCGCGAGCGACTTGCTGCGCAGCGCCTGCATGCCACCCATCGGCTCGGCCGCCAGCATGGCGTCGAGTCCGCAGCCCAGCGCGGTGAGGCTGAGGATCGGCTGCGTGCCGCACAGGTAGCGGCCGACGCCCGGGGCCGGGCGGTAGCCGGGCGTGAAGGCGAAGGGCGCGGCATGGCCCCACCAGCCCGACAGCGGCTGCTCCCAGGCGTCGGCGTGGCGCGCGTTCACCCAGACGAAGGCCGGTGCGCCGGGGCCGCCGTTGAGGTACTTGTAGCCGCAGCCGATGGCGTAGTCGGCCTCGGCGTCGTTGAGCGCCACGGGCACGGCGCCGGCGCTGTGCGCCAGGTCCCACACGGCCAGCGCGCCCGCGCCGTGCGCCAGCTTGGTCAGCGCCGCCATGTCGTGCATGGCACCGGTGCGGTAGTTGACGTGCGTGAGCATCAGCACCGCCACGTCGGCCGTGAGGGCCGCGGGGATCTCCGACGGGTCGTCGACCAGCCGGAGCGTCAGGCCGCGCTCGCGGCACAGCGATTCGGCGATGTAGAGGTCGGTCGGGAAGTTGCTGCGCTCGGACACGACGACCGTGCGACCGCTGTCCTTCTTCTGCGCCGACAGCGCCGCGAACAGCACCTTGTACAGGTTGACCGAGGTGCTGTCGGTGCACACCACCTCGCCGGGCGCGGCGCCGATCAGGCGTGCCACCTGGTCGCCCAGGCGCTGCGGCAGGTCGAACCAGTGCGCGTCGTTCCACGAGCGGATGAGCCCCGTGCCCCACTCCTGCGTCACCGCCTCGGCGATGCGCGCGGGCGCGGCCCGGGGCAGCACGCCGAGCGAGTTGCCGTCGAGGTAGATCACGCCCTCGGGCAGGATGAACAGGTCGCGCAGCGCGCGCAGCGGGTCTTGGGCGTCGAGGCGCCGGCAGTCGTCGAGGGTGAGGGGAGTGGTCATGGTGAGGGTCTTGTAAGTCGGGCAGCCGAACGCAGAGGGCGCAACGATTCCGCAGAGGGCGCAGAAGGACATCCAGAAAGAATGAATCCAAAAAATTCTTGGCTGTTCTTCTGCGCCCTCTGCGAATCCTTCGCGCCCTCTGCGTTCGGCTGTCCGTATGCGGTCTTTATCTGGCCAGCTCGCGCAAGACCGCGCGCACCGGCGAGGCATCGGCCGTCACGAGCTTGAGGGGCAGGGCGATGAGTTCGTAGTCGCCTTCGGGCACGTCGTCGAGCACGAGGTTCTCGAGCACGCGCATGCCGTGGCGGCGGATGGTCTGGTGGCTGTCCAGGGTTTTGCTGTCGGCCGGGTCGATGCTGGCGGTGTCGATGCCGATGAGCTGCACGCCGCGCGCGGCCAGTTGCTCGACGGTGTCGGGCGCGTAGGCGGCGAGCTGCGGGTCCCAGCGGTCGACCGGCATGCGTTCGTAGGTGCGTACCAGCACGCGGGGCGGCAGGGTGTCGTCGATCGCATGCGCGATGTCGGACCAGCCGATGAGCGCACCTTTGCCGATGGCATGGATCACGCGGCAGCGGCCGAGGAAGGGCGCGAGGCCGGTGTCGCCGATGCTGGCGCCATCGGCGTCGTAGTGCAGCGGTGCATCGGCATGCGCGCCGACGTGGGGCGAGAGCGTGATCTCGCTGACGTTGACCGGGCAGCCGGGGCCGATCGAGGCGGCCCAGCGTTGCCGGTAGGGCGTGTCGCCGGGGAACACGGGCGCGTCGGCATGCACCGGCGGAGAGATGTCCCACACGCGCAGTGCTGCGGCGTTGGGCGTGGCGGTGGAAGGCATGCGGCGAAGTTAGCGCCGCATGCGAGGTCGTGGTGTCGGTTATTTGCAACGCAGGCGGCTGCGACCTGCAAGTCTTTGAAGTGGCCGCCGCCGACTCAGCCGAATTCGGCGATGGGTGCGAGTCCGTGCCTGCTGCGCGCACGCTGGCAGGCGTCGCTGCCGGCTTCGAGTTCGTGGCACGGCCCGGGCCGCCATTCGTAGATGCCGCAGGCCACGCGTTCGCCGATGCGGCCCGTGAGCGCGGCGCAGCGCGGCGGCGTGTGGTCGGTGCCGCGCAAGCGGCACAGCGTGTCGTTCAGTTCCACCGCCAGGCCGGCAGGCACGCGGCCGCCCTCGCTGTCCAGTTCGTGGACGCTGAAATCGACGCGGAAGGCGGCGCAGCAGGCGCCGCAGGTCTGGCAGGGGTTCATGGGTGGTGGCAGGCCGGCGCGATGCGGCGGCGCCGATTCTCGCCCTGCCGACCTGGCCGCGATCGTGATCGCGATCAGGCCGGCAGGTACATCGCGTGCAGCCCGAGCGGCATCACGCGCGGCAGCACGCCCTGCACGAGCGGCCCGGCCGCGAGCTGGCGTGCATCGAAGACCGAGAACAGCATGGCGCTGCGGCGAATGTCGAGCGCGGTGCCCAGCAGCCAGCCGTCGCCTTCGCGCGCGCCGCGTCCGGTGCGTGGCACGAAGACGTGTTCCTCCGCCATCACGTCCTCGCCGTAGCGGTAGCGGTCGAGGCGGCCGCTCACGACATCCAGCCGCGCGACGGCGTCGAACATCGGCCGGCTGCCGGCGCCCACGCGCTGCGCCAGGAACACGTCGCGGTGGCGCCGCGAGACGCGGCGCGGGTCGACCCGCGGGAACTCCACCTGCGCGGCCAGCGCGTCCTGCCGCGCACGGCCGGTGCGCAGGTCCAGCGCGAGCACGGTGAGCCAGGTGGGCGGCGGCACGTCGTGCTCGCCGCGCATGATGTTGCGAAGCCCGTGCGTGGCGTACGAGGCATCGTCGGAGCGGACGTAGTCGAGGTGGATCGTCTCGCCCTTCGCGTCTTCCCAGGCGTTGCCGACGTGGAAGACGAAGCCGGCCGGCAGCTCGAACCAGCGCGGCGCATCGAGCCGGTCCTTGGGCAGCACCATGACGCGCATGCCCAGCTCGGGCCGCCACACATGGCTGTCGAGGAAGCTCGCGCCCGCGTCCGACCGCGCCACGTCGAAGACCAGCGAGGGCAGCAGGAACACGAGGTGCCGCTCGGTCACCGCGAAGTCGTGGACCATGGCGATGTCGGGCACCTTTATGCTGGTGGCCTGCACGTCGCGGCCGTCGGGCGAGATGCGGTAGATCGACAGCACGCCCTGGCGGCTGCTGACGCCGAAGTTCCACAGCACGCCGTCGGGGCCGACCTTCGGGTGGGCCGAGAAGGGCATGCCGGCGTAGTCGGCGCTCCAGGTCTTGACGCCCAGGGTGTCGAGGCTGGCCGGGTCGACGCGCGTGGCCGAGCCGCCCTCCCACAGCGCGAGGAATTCGCCGCCGTGGCTGAGCAGGCTGGTGTTGGCGACGTTGATCGAGTCGGGCGAGGTGATCGGCTCCATGCCGGGCAGGGCGGTGCCGAAGGCCGCGCGCACCGGTCGGCCGGCGGCGCTGTCCGCCTCGAATTTCTCGGTGCGCAGGAAGCGGCCACGGTGCACGACGCCGCCGGCGCCGATCTCGTACCGCTGCACCATGCCGTCGCCGTCGAACCAGTGGTGGTAGCGCTGGCCGCCCAGCGTGTGGCGGGCCGGGCCGTTGCGCAGGAAGGCGCCGCGCAGGTCGGGCGGCAGCCGGCCGTGCAGCTTCAGCGGCATCGGTTCCACGTCGGCCTGCAGGCCTTCGAAGCCCGTCTGCCACGGGTGTTCGGCGCGGTGGCTCTCGAAGGCGGCCTGCCAGTCGTCGGGCCGGAAGGCGGCGGCCGTGCCGGCGTCCTGGGTGAGCGCATGCGCGCCGCCGGGCAGGAAGGGCAGGCCGGCCGCGCCGGCCAGGCCTCGCAGGAAGTCGCGGCGTTCCATCGTGGGGCTCCTGGGCGGTCGGCCGCTCAGCGCAGCGTGATGGCGGTGGTCATGTCACCCTGGACGTCGATCACGGCGTCGTCGAAGGCGGCCGGGCCCATGCGGCCGCGTGCGTCGCGGCTGAAGCCGGTGCGCTCGGTGGGCATGCCGACCACGTTGGTGTCGACCTTCTCGTTGCCGTTCTCGTCATGGAAGGCCGACAGGGCGTAGCGGCCCGGCGGAATGTTCCGGAACACCAGCACGGTGACGGGCTGTGCGGCCGGCGCGCGTGCGCCCTGCAGCTTCTGCGGCTCCTTGAGCCAGGTGTCGGCGCTGCCGTAGAGCGCGGCGCTGACGCTGCCCTGGGTGGAGCGGGCACCGCTCACCTCGACGGTGAGGTCGGCGGCGTGGCTGGCGCCGGCGAGCAGTGCGAGGCCGAGGCCGAGGCCGGCCAGGGCGGCGGGGTGAGGGCGCGGGAGCGAGGGCATGGCGGTTCTCCGGGGGGCGGTGGACGGCGAATGCCGTCCCTGGGCCCCACTGTGGGCGATCCGCATGACAGTGGACAGCGGCCTGCGACGGAATGCGCCGGCACGGCGCGAGATGCAGGGCCGCGGCCACGGCCTGCGGCGAACACCACGATGCTATCGACAAGAGAGCGCGTTGCGCAGCGCCGCTTTGCCGGGGCCCGAGCCGGCTCGCACCCCGAAACGCGCGCGGCAGCGACGCCGCCGCCGCTCAGGCGATGCGCCCGAGCAGCAGGAACTCCATCAGCGCCTTCTGTGCGTGCAGGCGGTTCTCGGCCTCGTCCCACACGACCGACTGCGGGCCGTCGATGACCTCGGCCTGCACTTCCTCGCCGCGGTGCGCGGGCAGGCAATGCATGAAGAGCGCGTCGGGCTGCGCGACGCGCATCATTTCCTCGTCCACGCACCAGTCGGCGAAGGCCTTGCGGCGGGCCTCGTTCTCGGCCTCGTAGCCCATGCTGGTCCACACGTCGGTGGTCACCAGGTCGGCGCCGCGGCAGGCGTCCATCGGGTCCTTGAAGACCTTGTAGCTGTCGGCCGAGCGGATGCCGGCGACGTCCTGGTCGACCTCGTAGCCCGAGGGCGTGCTCACGTGCACGGTGAAGTCCAGGATCTCGGCCGCCTGCAGCCAGGTGTTGGCCATGTTGTTGCCGTCGCCGACCCAGGCGACTGTCTTGCCCTTGATCGAGCCGCGGTGCTCGATGAAGGTGAAGAGGTCGGCCAGGATCTGGCAGGGGTGGAACTCGTTGGTCAGGCCGTTGATGACCGGCACCCGCGAGGCGGCGGCAAAGGCCTCGATCTTGGCCTGCTCGAAGGTGCGGATCATCACCAGGTCGACCATGCGGCTGATGACCTTGGCGCTGTCGTCGATCGGCTCGGAGCGGCCGAGCTGGCTGTCGCCCGTGGTGAGGTGCACCACGCTGCCGCCGAGCTGGTACATGCCGGCCTCGAAGCTCACGCGGGTGCGCGTGCTCGCCTTCTCGAAGATCAGCGCCAGGGTGCGGTCCGTCAGCGGCTGGTGCTTCTCGTAGGCCTTGAATCGGGCCTTGATGAAGGCCGCGCGCTCGAACAGGTAGGCGTACTCGTCGGCCGTGAAGTCGCTGAACTGGAGGTAATGGCGGATCGCGGGTGCGGTCATGGCAGAAGGGGCGGGCACGGCATGCCCGATGCGCTCAAAGATGCATTGTGGCAGCAGGCGCCGCGACGCTCACTCGGCCAGGAAGGCCTTCACGATCGGCGCCAGGATGGCGACGATCTCGTCCGCCTCGGCCACCGAGAGGATCAGCGGCGGCACCAGGCGGATCACCGAATCGGCCGTCACCGACAGCAGCAGCCCGGCGTCGCAGGCCCGGCCCAGGATGGCGCCGGCCGGACGGTCGAGCTCGATGCCCAGCATCAGGCCCTGGCCGCGCACTTCCTTGACGCCGGCCACGCCGTCGAAGGCCGCCTGGAGCGCCGATTTCAGGTGCGTGCCGACCTTCTCCACATGGGCCAGCAGGTTCTGCTCTTCCATGATGCGGATGGTCTCGATGCCGGCGCGCATGGCCAGGGGGTTGCCGCCGAAGGTGGTGCCGTGGTTGCCGGGCTGGAAGATGTGGGCGGCCCTGGGGCCGGCCACCACCGCGCCGATCGGCACGCCCGAGCCCAGGCCCTTGGCCAGCGGCATCACGTCGGGCACGATGCCGGCCCACTGGTGCGCGAACCACTTGCCCGTGCGGCCCATGCCGCACTGGACCTCGTCGATCATCATCAGCCAGTCCTGCTGGTTGCACAGGGCGCGGACCTGCTTGAGGTAATCCCAACGCATGGGGTTGATGCCGCCTTCGCCCTGGATGGTCTCGAAGAACACGGCCACCACGTTCGGGTTGCCTTCCGTGGCCTTCTTCAGCGCCTCGATGTCGTTGAGCGGCACGCGGATGAAGCCTTCCACCAGCGGGCCGAAGCCGGCCTGGATCTTCGGGTTGCCGGTGGCCGACAGCGTCGCGATGCTGCGGCCGTGGAAGGCCTTCTCGTAGACCACGATCTGCGGCTTCTCGATGCCCTTGTCGTGGCCGAACTTGCGCGCCAGCTTGATGGCCGCCTCGTTGGCTTCCAGGCCCGTGCAGCAGAAAAAGGCGTTGGTCAGGCCCGACAGCTCGGTGAGCTTCCTGGCCAGGATTTCCTGGCCGGGCACGTGGTAGTAGTTGGAGCTGTGGATGATCTTCGTCAGCTGGTCCTGCAGCGCCGGCACGAGCTGCGGGTGGTTGTGGCCCAGCGTGTTGACGGCGATGCCGCCCAGGCCGTCGAGGTAGGCCTTGCCGTTGGTGTCCCACACGCGGCAGCCCTGGCCGTGCGACAGCGCGATCGGCAGCCGGCCGTAGGTGTTCATGACGTGGGGCGAGGTGGGTTCGGCAACGGCGCTCATCGGCTCTCCAGAAGGTGCTTCGTCAAAGGAAGGGAAATTCTAGGGGCCGGTCGTGACCCCTTCGTTGAGGATTCCGCATCACAGCCATGCCCGCGGGCACGGTGTGTGCAAGGGGCTGCCGGTAGAATCCTTGTGCACTGCAGCACCTCCGTCTGCAGGCGCTTTGCAAGCATGGCTTCCCCCCCCGGTAAAGAGATCTTCATTCAGGGCATCACGAGCACCGGCCGCACCTTCCGGCCGAGCGACTGGGCCGAACGTCTCGCGGGCGTCATGTGCCAGTTCCGCCCTGGCGGCGCCACCCGCGACAGCTACCTGAGCTACTCGCCCTGGTGCGTGCCGACCGTGATCGGTGGCGTGAAGTGCGTGGTTGTGCACGAAGACCTGCGCGAGGCCGAGCCCATGGCCTGGGACTTCGTGCTGAATTTCGCCAAGGACAACGACCTCCAGGTGGGCGAGGCCTGCCTGATGCCCGAGGCGCGGCCGAAGGCCTGAGCCGGCTCCCGGTTTCCTCGCGCCCAAGAAAAAACCGCCCGAAGGCGGTTTCTCTTTTTTGCTTGCTGCAGCGCACCCGATCAAACGGCGGATCGCTGTTCAGCGATCCGGGCTGACCTGAAACGTCAGGCGGCGGCCTTCTCGGCAGTGGCCAGGGCTTTCACCTTGGCGGCCAGGCGGCTCTTGTCGCGCGAGGCCTTGTTCTTGTGGAAGATGCCCTTGTCGGCCACGATGTCCACGACGCTCTGCGCCTTGGCGAACAGTTCGGCGGCCTTCGTCTTGTCGCCGGCGGCCACGGCCTTCTCGACGTTCTTGACGGCGGTGCGGTACTTCGAGCGCAGCGAGCTGTTGGCTGCGTTCAGCTTGGTGTCCTGGCGGACGCGCTTGCGGCCCGACGCGAGGCGCGGGTTCTTCTTCTTGGGCTTGGCGGATGCCATGTGTCTGTTTCCTTAAAGGGTCTGTGGATGTTGCAGCAAAGCCTTCCATTATAGGCGCAACCCGACGGCTGGCCATTTACCCCGGAGGAAAGCCCTGCCGCCGCCTACACTCCGCCCCCGTGTCCCTGTTCAAGTCCGCCTCCACCGTCTCCCTGCTGACCTTGTCTTCGCGCATCACGGGCCTGGTGCGCGACGTGCTGTTCAGCTCGGTGTTCGGAGTCAGCGCGCTCACCGACGCCTTCAACGTCGCCTTCCGCATCCCCAACCTGTTTCGCCGCGTGCTGGGCGAGGGCGCCTTCGCGCAGGCCTTCGTCCCGGTGCTGGCCGCCACGCGCACCGAGCGCGGCGACGCCGGCGCGAAGGAACTGGTCGACCATGTGGGCACGCTGCTGACCTGGACGCTGGTGCTGCTGTGCGTGGTGGGCGTGGTCGCGGCGCCAGCCATGGTCTGGGCCATGGCCAGCGGCCTGACCAAATCGGGCGGCTTCGACGCCAGCGTGGTGATGACGCGCTGGATGTTCCCGTACATCGGCTTCATGTCCCTGGTGGCCTTCGCGGGCGGCATCCTCAACTCCTGGAAGCAGTTCGCGGTGCCGGCCGCCTCGCCGGTGCTGCTGAACGTCGCGCTCATCAGCTCGATCGTGGTCGGCGCGCCGCTGTTCCGGCGCTGGGGCATCGAGCCCATCTACGCGCAGTGCGTGGGCGTGATGGTCGGCGGGCTGCTGCAGCTGGCGATCCAGCTGCCGGCGTTGCGCCGCCTGGGCATGGTGCCGCGCATCGGCGTGCGGCTGGCCGCGCTGCGCCAGGCCTGGAACGACCCGACGACGCGCAAGATCACCAAACTCATGGTGCCCGCGCTGATCGGCGTGAGCGGCGCGCAGCTGTCGCTGCTCATCAACACCCAGATCGCCTCCCACCTGGCCACTGGCAGCGTGACCTGGCTGAACATGGCCGACCGGCTGATGGAATTCCCCAGCGCGATGCTGGGCGTGGCGCTGGGCGTGGTGCTGATGCCGCAGCTGGCCGCGGCACGTGCCGCGCAGGACCAGGCCCGCTACTCGGCCATGCTCGACTGGGGCCTGCGCCTGATCGTGCTGCTCACGGTGCCCTGCGCGCTCGCGCTGCTGGTGTTCCCGCTGCCGCTGGTGGCCGTGCTCTTCCACAACGGTGCGGTGAGCGCGCTCGACGTCCAGCGCACCACCACCGCGCTGATGGGCTACGGCACCGGCCTGCTGGGCATCGTGTCGATCAAGGTGCTGGCCGCCGGCTTCTACGCCCGCCACGACATGAAGACGCCGATGCGCGTGAGCCTGGCCACCCTGGCGCTCACGCAGGTGCTCAACATCGCCTTCGTCCCGTTCTTCCAGCATGCGGGGCTCACGCTGTCCATCGGGCTGGCGCAGCTGGTCAATGCGCTGGCGCTGGTGGTGCTGCTGCGCCGCACGGGGGGGTTCCAGCCGGCCCCGGGGTGGTGGCGTTTCATCGTGCAGGTCGCCGTTGCAACGGCGGTGATGGGCGTGCTGCTGGCCTGGGGCGTGCACCGCATCGACTGGATCGCCCTGCGCGATGCCCGCCTGCTGCGTGCCGCTCTGCTTGCGGCCTTCATCGGTGGCGCGGCCCTGCTGTATTTTGGCGTCCTCGCGTTCACCGGCGTCAAGCTGCGCAGCCTGGTCCGGCGCTGACCGCGCGCCGCGCCGGCGGTGCCTTGACGCTCGCCGGCACCTCCACTACAAAGACCTATGCCCTTCAGCTTCGAGCCGCCGACGCCCCTGGCGTACTTCACCGCGCTGGTGCAGAGCGACGACCACTTTCCGCTGCTGGAGGCCGCCGCCAGCCTGGCGCAGGACGAGTACCCCGACATGGACGTCCAGCAGGTGCTGGGCGATGTCGACCAGCTGCTCGCGCGCCTGAAGCGCCGCCTGCCGGCCGACGCGGCGCCGCTTGCCCGGCTGCGTGCGCTCAACCAGTTCTTCTTCCATGACCTTTCGTTCGGCGGCAACGTCAACGACTATTACGACCCCGACAACAGCTACCTGAGCGCGGTGCTGCGCACGCGGCGCGGCATCCCCATTTCGCTCGCGGTGCTGTGGATGGAGCTGGCGCAGGGCCTGGGGCTGCATGCGCGCGGCGTGAGCTTCCCGGGGCACTTCATGCTCAAGGTCACGCTGCCCAAGGGGCAGGTCGTGATCGACCCGTTCACCGGCAAGTCGCTCTCGCGCGAGGAGCTGAGCGAGCGGCTGGAGCCCTACAAGCGCAGCAGCGGGCTGGTGGGCGACTTCGACGTGCCGCTGGGGCTGTACCTGCAGCCGGCCATGCCGCGCGAGATCGTCGGCCGTATGCTGCGCAACCTCAAGGAGATCCACCGCACGCAGGAAGACTGGATGCGGCTGATCGCAGTGCAGGACCGGCTGCTGGTCCTCCTGCCGGAGGCCTGGGCCGAGTACCGCGACCGCGGCCTCGCGCACGCCGAGCAGGGCCACACCGAGCTGGCCGTGCGCGACCTGGAAACCTACCTCGCGCACGCCGAGGACGCCCTCGACGTCGACGCCATGGCCGAGCGCGTGGCCGCGCTGCGCCGCGAGCGAAGCTGAGGCTCCCCCGCATGGACACCGCGCCGACCCGCCCCCAAGGCACGCCGGCGCCGGGCCGGGCGGCGCCGCTGGCCGAGCGCCACGCCTTCCATGGCCTGCAGCCGGTGCTGCCCGTGGCCGACGTGCAGCGCGCCGCCCGGTGGTTCTGCGAGGTGCTGGGCTTCCAGCTCGATTTCATCGCCGGCGAACCCCCCAGCTATGCGCGCGTGCGGCATCTGCCGGCGGTTGCGGGCGAGGGCTGGCAGGGCGCCCGCGACGGCGGGGTGCCGATGTACATCCGCCTGTGGCAGTGCGCGCCGGAGGCGATGCCGCCCTGGCGTGGCGAGCTGGTCGTGCACGTGGGCCACGACATCGACGGCCTGCATGCCGCCTACCTGGCGCGCGGCGTGACGGTGCTGGAGCCGCCCATCTCGCAGCCCTGGGGCGTGCGCGAATTCGCGATCCGCGAGCCTGACGGCCATGTGCTGCGTTTCTGCGCGGCCACCTGAGCCGCGATCAGATTCACAAAATGTTGCCATCCCGATCGACGTCCGTGTCGATCCGGGGCAGTCTCGTGCGTCGTGTGCATGAAGGCCCGCCTTCATTCCCTCAACTTCCACAGGAGCTGGACATGCGTTTCATGGTGATCGTCAAGGCCAACAAGGATTCCGAAGCCGGCGTGATGCCGAGCGAGCAACTGCTCGCGGCCATGGGCAACTACAACGAGGCGCTGGTCGATGCCGGGGTGATGCTCGCCGGCGAAGGCCTGCACCCCAGTTCGCGCGGGCTGCGCGTGCGCTACGAAGGCACGAAGCGCACCGTGATCGACGGCCCTTTCGCCGAAACGAAGGAACTTATCGCCGGCTACTGGCTGTGGCAGGTGCGTTCGCGCGAGGAGGCAGTGGAGTGGCTCAAGCGCGCGCCGTTCGACGGCGGCGCGGAACTGGAATTGCGCCAGGTGTTCGAGTCCGACGACTTCGGAGCCGAGTTCACGCCCGAGCTGCGCGAGCAGGAGCAGCGCATCCAGGCCAAGGCCGCGGATGCGGCGGCCGGGCCGCGCTGAGGCCGTGCGCGCAGACCCGGCCGCGCCCCGGGCGGGCGCCGGCGACGTGCACGCCATCGTATGCACGCTCTGGCGCATGGAGTCGGCCCGGCTCGTGGGCGCGGTGGCCCGGCGCGTGCGCGATCTCGGGGTGGCCGAGGAAATCGCACAGGACGCGTTGCTCTCTGCGTTCGAGCATTGGCCGCGCAGCGGTGTGCCGGACAACCCGGCGGCGTGGCTCATGGCGACGGCCCGTCATCTGGCGCTGGACCATCTGCGGCGCCAGCAGGTGCGCGCCACGCAGCAGGACGCGTTGAGCCACGCGCTCGACCTGCGCCATGAGATCGCGCAGGACGCGCAAGCCCAGGCGGTGGATGACCGGCTCGACGACGTGGTGGGCGACGACCTGCTGCGGCTTGTCTTCACGGCCTGCCATCCGGTGCTGTCTCCGGAGGCGCGGGTTGCTTTGGCGCTGCGCGTGCTCGGCGGGCTGCAGACGCACGAGATCGCGCGTTCCTTCCTCGTGCCCGAGGCCACCGTGGCCCAGCGCATCGTGCGCGCCAAGCGCGCGCTGGCCGAGGCGCGCGTGCCCTTCGAGCTGCCCGGCGCGGCCGATCTGCGCGAGCGCCTGGCGCCCGTGCTCGAGGTGGTGTACCTCGTCTTCAACGAAGGCTATGCCGCAACCGCCGGCGAGGACTGGATGCGCCCGGCGCTATGTGACGAGGCCATGCGTCTGGGCCGCGTGCTGGCGCGGCTGATGCCGCGCGAGTCCGAGGTGCACGGCCTGCTGGCACTCATCGAACTGCAGGCCTCGCGCCAGGCCGCGCGCACCGGCCCGGACGGGCGGCCGGTGCTGCTGCTCGAGCAGCGGCGCTCGCGCTGGGACCAGGTGCTGATCCGCCGCGGGATGGAGGCCCTGGCCGCCGCGCAGGCCTGTGCCGCTGCGTCGGGTGCGGCGCTGGGGCCCTATGCGCTGCAGGCCGCCATCGCTGCCTGCCATGCGCGGGCACGGCATGCGGAGGCGACCGACTGGGCGCGCATCGTCGCCCTGTACGACGCGCTGGCTGCGCTCACCGGATCACCGGTGGTCGAACTCAATCGCGCAATGGCGGTGTCGATGGCGTCGGGTGCGCAGGCCGCCTTGCCGTTGGTCGAGGCGCTGGCCGACGAGCCGCTGCTGCGGACCTACCATCTGCTGCCGGCCGTGCGCGCCGACCTGCTCTTCCGGCTCGGCCGCCGCGACGAGGCGGCACGGGCCTACGCGGATGCCGCCGCGCTCGCGCGAAACGCCCAGGACCGCCACATGCTGGAGGCCCGCGTGCAAGAATGCCTGCCCCCCGCGCCGGTCGCGCCAAAGCCATCGCCTTGAGCCGAATCGGCCCGCAACGACCGTGAGGCGGGCGCGAGCAGCTATCGAAATGAGAGTAATGCACCGATGCGAGGGTGGCCATCCGCCGGGTGGCACGCATCCTGCGCCGTACTGGCCGACATGAACTTCCTGTCCCTCCACACCCTGCGCCTGCACTGGCAGGCGGTGGCCGCGCGCGCTCAGCCGCTGCGGGTGCTGATGGTGCTCGGCGGCCTGATGGCGGCCTGCCGCGTCACCGGCCACCAGGAGGCGGTGATCCCGCTTTTCCTCGGCACCATTGCCAGCGCGCTGGCCGAGACCGACGACAGCTGGCAGGGCCGCCTGCGCGCCCAGCTCGTCACGCTGGCCTGCTTCGCGGTCGCTGCCTTCTCGGTCGAGGCGCTGTTCGGCCGGCCGCTGCTCTTCATCGTCGCGCTCTCGCTCGCGGCCTTCGCGCTCACCATGCTCGGCGCCGTGGGCGCGCGCTACAAGGCGATCGCCTATGCCACGCTGATCCTGGGCATGTACACCACGCTCTCGGCCGACCATGCGCAGGCCATGCCGGTGCCGCCGCCGCGCTGGCACGAGCCGGCGCTGCTGCTGGCCGGCGCGGCGTGCTTCGGCGCCGTGTCGGTGCTGTGGTGCGCGCTCTTTCCGGCACAGCCGGTGAAGGCGCAGCTCGAGCGGCTGTTCCACGTGCTGGGCGACTACGTGCAGTACAAGGCGTCGCTCTTCGAGCCGCTGCGCGACCTGGACATCGAGCGCAAGCGCCTCGCGCTGGCGCAGCTCAACGCGGCCGTGGTGTCGGAACTCAACGCCACCAAGGAGGCGATCTTCAGCCGCCTGGGCCCGCGCGCGCCGACCGGGCGCATCGCGCGCTACCGCGGCCTGTACCTCATCGCGCAGGACGTGCACGAGCGCGCCAGCTCGTCGCACGACGACTACCACGCGCTGGCCGACACCTTCTTCCACAGCGACCTGCTCTACCGCTGCCAGCGCGTGCTCGCGCTGCAGGGCCAGGCCTGCCACCGCCTTGCGCAGTCGATCGGGCGGCGCGAGCCCTTCGTCGCCGGCAGCCAGAGCGTGCAGGCCCTGGCCGAGCTGCGCAGCGCCATCGCGCACGCGCGCAGCCAGGCGGTGCCGGAAGGCGCGGCGCAGCAGCGCGCGGCCCTGCTGCGCTCCATCGAGGCACTGGCGCGCAACCTCGCCCAGCTCGACGGACAGCTGGCCGGCGCCAGCCACACGGCGCACCCGGCCGCGCGGCTGGGCCGCACCGACATGAGCCTGTTCGACCGCTCGCCGCAGTCGTGGCGCGACGCGGCCGCGCGCGTGCGGCGCCAGCTCACGCCGCGCTCGCCGCTGTTCCGCCACGCGGTGCGGCTGGCCGTGGCGCTGGCGGTGGGCTACGCGGTGATGCGCAGCATCCACGCGAAGCAGGGCTACTGGATCCTGCTCACCACGCTCTTCGTCTGCCAGCAGGGCTATGGCGACACCATCACGCGCATGGGACAGCGCATCGCGGGCACGGCGGTGGGCGTGGTGGCGGGCTGGGCGCTGATCGAGCTGTTCCCGCAGCCGCTCGTGCAGTCGGCGCTGGCGGTGGCGGCCGGCGTGGTGTTCTTCGCCACCCGCAGCAGCCGCTACCTGGTGGCCACCGCCTGCATGACGCTGCTGGTGCTGCTGTGCTTCAACCAGGTGATCGACAGCGGCGTGCTCATCGTGCCGCGCCTGGTCGACACGGCCATCGGCAGCGTGATCGCCGGGCTCGCGGTGCTGCTGGTGCTGCCGCACTGGCAGTCGCGCCGCATCCACGAGGTGGCGGCGGCCGCGCTGCGCAACGCGGCCAGCTACCTGCGCGCCATCGCCGCGCAGTACCGCGACGGCGCAGGCGACACGCTGGCCTACCGCCTGGCGCGCCGCAACGCCCACAACGCCGACGCGGCGCTGACCACGGCCGTGTCGGAGATGTTCCGCGAGCCGGGCTTCGTGCGTCCGCGCGCCGGCGTGGCGCTGCGCTTCCTGATCCAGGCACACACGCTGCTGAGCTACCTGTCGGCCCTGGGCGCGCACCGCATGCAGGTGCCCGAAGGCCCGCGCCGCGCGGTGCTGCAGAACGCCGCGGAGCAGCTGGCACTCGCGCTGGAGCGGCTCGCGCAGGGGCTGGAAGCGGGCACGGTCGACGCGCAGGACAGCGCCGAGGCGGTGCAGGCACGCCGGGCGCTGTCGACCCTGGGCGAGTCCGACGGGGCGCCCGACGACGAGGCCGAGGCCGCGCTGCGCCTGGTGCGCACGCAGCTGTCGCTGCTGTGGCTGCAGCTCGACGCGCTGCGCGAGCACGCCCAGGCATGGCTGGCGCCGGCCGAGGGTGACGCGCCGGCCGAGGGGGCGGTGCAGGCGCCTTGAGCGGCGCGAGCGGTGATGGGTCCGGAGGGCAGATCGGTCCAGGCTCAGCGCGCCGGCACGGCATCCGACGGCGAGCCCGGCAACCCGAACTGCCGCCACGCGCGGCGTAACTGCGTGTCCGACCCGAAGCCCGACTGCTCGGCCGCCCGCGTGACGCTGGCGCCCGACGCCAGAGCGGCCTGCGCCGTCGCCAGCCGCAGTTGCCGCAGCCAGGTCAGCGGCGCGATGCCGGCGTGCTCGACGAACAGGCGCGTCAGGTGCCGCGGCGAGGTGTGCGCGACCTCGGCCATGCGCGGCACGTTCCAGTCGGCCTGTGGCTGCTCGCCCACCGCGTCCTGCACGCGATGCAGCGCGGCGTGCAGGTGGTTGCGGTGCGCCAGGAAGGGCGACAGCTCCGGATCGTGCGGCCCGCGGCGAAGCGCCACCACCATGCTCTGCGCGACCTGTGCGGCCAGCGCCTCGCCGCACAGCGCGGCGATGCGGTGCAGTACCAGGTCGATGCCGGTCGTGACGCCGGCGCTGCTGTAGAGCGGCGCATCGAGCACGAACACGCGGTTGGCCACCACGTCGCAGTGCGGCTCCAGTTCGGCCAGCTCCTGCAGGTGGTGGTGGTGCGTGGTGGCCCGGCGGCCGGCCAGCACGCCCGCATGGGCGGCCAGCACCGCGCCGGCGCAGACGGTGATGAGTTCCAGCCGCCCGGCTGCGAAACGCTGGCCGCGCAACCAGTGCAGCAGGGCGCGCGCGTCGGGCGTGCCGACATCGATGCGCCGGCCCGGCTGCCCGACGAGAACGATCCACGCCGGTTCCGGCCCCCATCGCACCGGCAGCGGCGAGAGCCCCGCGATCTGCACGCCGACCGAGCTGCGGGCGCTGGGAGCGGGGCCCGCGAATTCGACGCGGAAACGCTCCGGACGCCCGCCGGCCACCAGCAGTTGGTTGGCAATGCGCAGCGCCTCCGCCGGCCCGGCCCAGTCGAGGACCAGACTGTCCGGCAGCAGCACGAAGACGACGCGGATGGGGGGCTCGTTCACCGCGGCACCCACGCGCCGCGTGCAGTCGCTCTCGACGATGGCACGGCGGGCTCGCGCGACCTCATGCCTCGGTCCAGCGGTAGTCCATCTGCCGTGCGGTGGCCTCGGCCAGCGCGCGGCCGGCCAGGCGCGCCACCAGGTGAAGGCTCATGTCGATGCCGGCGCTGATTCCGGCGGAAGTGACGATGCGACCCTGCTCCACCCAGCGCCGTGTGCCATCCACCTCGAGCCCGGGAAAAGCGACGCGCAGGTCCGCCACGTCTTCCCAGTGTGTGGTGCAGGGGCCAGAGGCCAGCACGCCGGCCTGCGCCAGCACGAACGCACCGGTGCAGACCGAGGCCGTGACCTCGGTGACGGCATGCGCCTGCGCAATCCAGCGCAGCAGCCGTGCATCGTCCATGCAGGCGTCGACCACGCCGCCGGGCACCAGCAGCAGCTCGGCCGCCGGGGCATCGTCCAGCGTGTGGTCGGGCAGCATCCCGAGGCCGGCGCGGGCGCGCACCGGGCCCGGCCGCGGCGCGACGCTGTGGACGGCAAAGGGCGGTGCATCGTCCGGCCGGCGCCGCGCGTGCACGCGGCTGGCCGTGGTGAAGACCTCGAAGGGGCCGGCAAAATCCAGCGCCTCCACGCCGTCGAAGGCAAGGATCGCGACGCGGCGGGTGCGTGGAGCGGGCGGGGACGGCGCCGGATCGAGCATCGCGGCGCTCCGCTCAGGCCGTGGCGAGCGCGCCGGCGCGGGCCAGTGCTTCGTCCACGGTGCACACGGTGGCGAAGCGGCCCTGCAGCACGGTGGCGGTGCGGGCCTTGATCTCCGCCGCCCGGAGCGGCCGGCCGTCGGGCTGCGTCATGTCGAAGGTGAGCGTGGCGTCCAGCACGTAGTCCACCTCCCAGCCCAGGTCCGAGGCATGGCGCGTGGTGGTCTCGCAGCACTGTTCGGTGCGGATGCCGCTCACGATCAGGCGGCCGATGCCGTGGCGCGTGAGCCAGACCTCGAACCCGCTTCCCACCAGCGCGCTGTGGCGGTGCTTGACGAAGGTGGCGTCCGCCGCGAAGTCGACGAGCCCGGCGAGGGGCCGCACCAGCCCGGATTCCTGGGCGAAGGGGTTGCCCGCCTCGGCCGGCGCGTCGACGTGGAACACGCGCACCACCGGAACGCCGGCGGCGATGCATCCTTCGATCAACGCGTTCTGCGCTGCCAGGTAGGCCGGCACGTCGTCGGGGCGGAAGTAGGGGCGATGGCGGAACGACTCCTGGGCGTCGATCACAATCAGACAGGTGTTCATGGCGAGTCCTCGAGGCATCGGTGATGAGATGCGACCGATTCTTCTGCACCGGCAGCCCGGCGTCGCTCGACGGAAAGACGAGTTCCGATCAGTTTAGGACATCACCGGCACCGGCCGGGATCAGACCAGCCGAGCGGCCTGCAGCTCTTTCTTGAGGTAGGCGTAGAAGAGCGGCGCCGCCACCAGCCCCGCGGGCCCGAACACCGCCTCGGCCGCGAACATCACGGCCAGGAGCTCCCACACGGCGATGTGCGTGCGGCTGCCCACCACCTTGGCGTTGATGACGTACTCGGCCTTGTGGATGAGGATCAGGAAGATCAGGCAGGCCGCGGCCGTGAGCGGCGACACCGACAGCCCCACCAGCGTGATCACCACGTTGCACAGCAGGTTGCCGACGATCGGGATCAGCCCGGCCAGGAAGGTCAGTGTGATCAGCGCCGGCGTGTAGGGCAGGCTGAGGTCCCACACCGGCAGGATGAAGAGCAGGAACACGGCCGTCAGGGCGGTGTTGAAAGTCGCGATCCAGAACTGCGCCGCCACGATCTGCCGGAAGGCCTGGCCGAAGACGCTGATGCGACGGTGCATCTGGGCGGCCAGCGGCTGGCGCAGGGCCGGCGGCCGCGCCACGGCGGCCAGCCCGCCGACGATGAGGCCCACGTAGGCGAAGAGCAGGGCGGTGAGCCAGGCCCGGCCCGCCAGCGCCAGCGAACCGGCCTGGGTGCGCAGGTAGTTGGCGACCATGTGCTGCACGTCGCCGGCCGCCGCGGGCAGGGAGGCGGCCAGGTCGGGCGGCAGCTTTTGACGCAGGTCGAGGATGGTGCGGGCCACGTAGTCGAGCAGTTCGCGGTACTGCTGCGGCGCGTCGACCACGAATTCGCGCGCCTGCGACAGGCCCACGCCCAGCAGCGCCAGCGGGCCGGCCACCACGACGACGATGGTGAGCGCCTGGATCAGGCGCTGGATGCGCGCCGGCAGGCTGCGGCCCGCGGCCTCGGGGCGGGAGCGGGCGATCATGCGCTCGGCCAGCCGGATCACACCTCGCACGAAGGTGCGGGTGGCCAGGAAGCCCACGCACACCGCCAGCAGGCCCACCAGCAGGTGATTGAGCAGCATGCCCAGCAGGGCCGCGCCCATGAGCACGTAGCTGGCTCCAACCACCCAGCGCGAAGCCGGGGCCTCGTGGGTGGCGGCGGCTGCGGCGGGTTCGGTGGAGCTCATGACGAGCGCGGCATCGAAACGGGACGAAGGAGGGTTGCGTGGGCGTCGGTGGCGCCAAGACCGCCGGGAGCGCCCATCCCATTCATCCCCGAATACTTCTGCGCCCTCTGCGAAACCTCTGCGCCCTCTGCGTTCGGCTGCCCGTATTCCACACGTCAGCCCACGGTCACCGCGGCGCCGGTCCCGCGCTCGGCGATGACGCCGATCTCGTACACCGTCTCGCCCTCGGCGCGCAGCGTGGCGGCGCAGGCCGCGGCCTCGGCGGCGTCGATGACGACCACCATGCCGATGCCGTTGTTGAAGGTGCGGTTCATCTCGATGTCGTCGATGCCCGCCACCTTCTGCAGCCAGGCGAAGAGCTCGGTCTGCGGCCAGCTGCCCTTCTTCAGGTGCGCCGCGGTGCCCTCGGGCAGCACGCGCGGGATGTTTTCGAGCAGGCCGCCGCCGGTGATGTGGGCCAGGGCCTTGATGCCGCCGGGCGAGGCGGCATCCTTCGAGTGCGGGTGCTTGGCCAGCGCGGCCAGCACGGGCTTGACGTACAGGCGCGTCGGGGCCATCACGGCCTCGCGGAAGGGCTTGCCGTCGAGGGTGGCGGGCAGATCGTCGCCCGCGCGCTCGATCACCTTGCGCACCAGCGAGAAGCCGTTGGAATGCGCGCCGTGCGAGGCCAGGCCCAGCACCACGTCGCCGGGCTTGACGTTCTGCCCGGTGAGGATCTTGGATTTCTCCACGGCACCGACCGCGAAGCCCGCCAGGTCGTACTCGCCGGCCGGGTACATGCCGGGCATTTCGGCCGTCTCGCCACCGATCAGCGCGCAGCCCGAGAGCTCGCAGCCCCTGGCGATGCCGCCGACCACGCGGGCGGCGGTGTCGACGTCGAGCTTGCCGCAGGCGAAGTAGTCGAGGAAGAACAGCGGTTCGGCGCCCTGCACCAGCACGTCGTTCACGCTCATGGCCACCAGATCGATGCCGACGGTGTCGTGCATCTGCCACTCGAAGGCCAGCTTGAGCTTGGTGCCCACGCCGTCGGTGCCGGAGACGAGCACGGGCTCCCTGTAGCGCTTGGGCACCTCGAAAAGGGCGCCGAAACCGCCGATGCCGGCCAGCACGCCCTCGCGCATCGTCTTCTTCGCCAGCGGCTTGATGCGGTCGACCAGCGCGTCGCCGGCATCGATGTCGACGCCGGCGTCCTTGTAGCTGAGCGGGGTGGAAGAGGGCGAAGTCATGGTCGGCAGGCGGGAGGGGTGAAAGAGGCGCCGCCGCGCGATGCGGGCGGACCGATAGAATTTCGGGTGATTTTAAGGGCCGTCCCCTGGCGTTCCCGGCCGATCCCCCTCCCTTTCTCCGTCCCCATCCATGGCATGAAGCAGCTCGCGCTCGACATCGGTCTGCAGGCCGGGCCGACCCTCGCCAGCTTCTTCGCCGGCCCCAACGAGGCTGCCCTGCGCCACCTGCAGCTGTGGGTGGGCGCCGGTCGCGGGGCGGTGCATTCGCCGGTGCCGACCTACCTGTGGGGCGAGGGCGGCAGCGGCAAGACACACCTTCTCGAGTCGGTACGTACCGCGCTGCGCGAGCAGGGCGCCGAGGTCGGCTGGCTGCACCCCGGCCTGTTCGACCCGCCGGCCTTCGACGAGCGCTGGAGCGCCGTGGTGATGGACGACGTGCATCTGTACACCGCCGTGCAGCAGCATGCGGCCTTCAACTGGTTCGTCAACGCGCAGACGATGCAGCGCGGCGTGGTGGCGGCCGGCAGCCTGCCGCCGGCCGACCTGCCGCTGCGCGAGGACCTGCGCACGCGCCTGGGCTGGGGCCACGTGTTCCAGCTGCAGGTGCTGAGCGAGGCCGAGCGCCGCGCCGTGCTGCGTCAGGCCGCCGATGCGCGCGGGGTGATGCTGTCGGACGACGTGATCGACTACGTGCTGCACCGCTTCAGCCGCGACCTGGGCAGCCTGATGGAACTGCTGGAACACCTGGACGGCTACGCGCTGCGCACCCAGCGGGCGGTCACCATCCCGCTGATCCGCTCCATGCTGGAAAACGAATGAGGCGCCGCGAGGCGTCCACTGACTGAATTCATGATCAAGACCTTCATCGACAAACTCCTGGGCAAGTCCAAGGCCGGCGCCAAGTCGCGCTTCGGCAAGCGCGAGGAGGTCGACGCCAGCGTGCACGGCATCAATCCCGACCTGGTCGACGAACGGGCCAGGAACGTCGTCACGACGCTTCAGCAGGCCGGCTTCGAGGCCTACATCGTGGGCGGCGCGGTGCGCGACCTGCTCCTGGGTCTGCGGCCGAAGGACTTCGACGTGGCGACCAATGCCACGCCCGAGCAGGTCAAGGGCCTGTTCCGGCGTGCCTTCATCATCGGGCGGCGCTTCCGCATCGTCCATGTGGTGTACGGCCGGGGGCGCGAGCATGAGGTGATCGAGGTCTCGACCTTCCGCGCCTACATGGACAACGCGGCGGCCGAGCAGGTCAAGGGCAACGAGCGCACCAGCAAGGGCGAACTGGCCGGCATGACGCATGCGGTCGATTCCAGCGGCCGGGTGCTGCGCGACAACGTGTGGGGACCGCAGGACGAGGATGCGGCGCGGCGGGATTTCACCGTCAATGCCATGTACTACGACCCCGCCAACCAGATCGTGGTCGACTACCACCACGGCATCCGCGACGCCAAGAAGCTCACCTTGCGCATGATCGGCGACCCGGCCACGCGCTACCGCGAAGACCCGGTGCGCGTGATCCGCGCCATCCGCTTCTCCGCCAAGCTGGCCGCCCTCGGCTTCAAGCTCGAGACCAAGACCGCCGCCCCGCTGGTCGACTCCGCGAAGCTGTTGGCCGACGTGCCGCAGAGCCGGCTCTTCGACGAAATGCTCAAGCTGCTGCAGACGGGGCATGCCATCGCCACCATCGAGCAACTGCGCAAGCTGGGGCTGGCCAGCGGCATCTACCCGCTGCTGGACGTGGTGGTCCAGCGCGCCGACCAGCCTTTCGTGAAGGCGGCCCTGGCCGACACCGACCGCCGGGTGGGCGAGGGCAAGCCGGTGGCGGCCAGCTTCCTTCTGGCCTGCGTGCTGTGGAACGATGTGCGCGAGGGGTGGCAATCGCGCACGCAGGATCACGGCGGCCAGCGCGGCCAGGCCCCGTTCCCGGCGTTGCAGGACGCGATCGACGATGTGTTCAACGCCCGCATCGGTGACGTGTCGGGCCGAGGCAAGCTCGCTGCCGACATGCGCGAGATCTGGATGATGCAGCCGCGCTTCGACAAGCGCAGCGGCTCGACGCCCTACAGCCTGGTCGAGCAGGCGCGTTTCCGCGCCGCCTTCGACTTCATGCGACTGCGCGCCGACGTCGGCGAGGTCGACGAGGCCATCGCCGAGTGGTGGCAGGAGTTCAGCACGGCCGACGACCTGCGCCGCCAGGACCTGATGGACCAGGTGCGGGCCGAGCAGCGCAAGGGCCCGCGCCAGCCGGGCCCGCGCGTGCATGTGCGCACGCCAGCGCCGCGCGCGCCGCGGGATGCGCAGGAGGCCGTGGCAGACGCCGCGCACGACGAGGCGGCCGAGCCGGAGGTGGTGGGCGAGGCCACCCCCGGGGCGCCACGCAAGCGCCGCCGGCGCCGCAAGCCCCGTGCGGGCGGCGGCGCCGCGCCGGCATCCAGCGGCGACATGGGCGGCGGCACCGGCGAATGAGCATGTCGCGCCCGCCAGTCCAGGCCTATGTCGGAATCGGCGGCAACCTGGGCAACGCGCAGGCGACCGTGAAGCGTGCCATCGAGGCACTGGCGCAACTGCCCGGCACGCATCGCGTGGCGTGCTCGTCGCTGTACCGCAGCGCACCGGTCGACGCAGGGGGGCCGGATTTCGTCAATGCCGTCGCCGCGCTGGAGACCACGCTGACGGCACCTGCCCTGCTGGCCGCCCTGCAGCGCATCGAGCAGGCCGAAGGCCGCGAGCGGCCCTACCGCAACGCACCGCGCACGCTCGACCTGGACCTGCTGCTGTACGGCAACGGGCGCATCGACAGCCCGGCCCTCGTCGTGCCGCATCCGCGCATGCAGCAGCGGGCCTTCGTCCTGCAGCCGCTGGCCGAGATCGCGCCGGCGCGCGTGTACGCCGCGGCGCTGGCGGCGGTGGCTGACCAGGCGATCCAGCGGCTCTGACGCGGCCGGGCGACGGCGCGGGTCGGCCAATTACACTCACGGATTGCCCGGGTGTCATCACCCTGTCGCACCCATCTGGTAAGGAATCCGTCGCCATGCTCGGCAAGCTGCTGCCCCGTGAGGGCAATTTTTTCGAAATGTTCAACCAGCACGCCGAGCGCATCGTCGAGGCAGCGCGTGCCTTCGAGCAGCTCGTCGCCAACTACAACGACCTGCACCTGCGTGAGCAGTACAACCGCGACGTCGACAACGCCGAGCGTGCCGCCGACCGCGTGACGCACGAGGTCAACCGCGTGCTGCACAAGACCTTCATCACGCCCATCGACCGCGAGCAGATCCACAAGCTCATCAACACCATGGACGACGTGGCCGACCTGATCCAGGACTGCGCCGAGACCATGGCGCTGTACGACGTGCGGCACATGACCGACGAGATCACGCGCCTGACCACGCTGAGCGTGAAGTGCTGCGACCGTCTCAAGGACGCCGTGAAGTACCTGGGCAAGATCACCGACCCGGCCATCGCCGAGGCCACGCTCAAGACCTGCGAGGAGATCGACCGGCTGGAGTCCGACGCCGATCGCGTCATGCGCAGCGCCATGAGCAAGCTCTTTCGCGAAGAGCCGGACGTGCGCGAGGTGATCAAGCTCAAGGCCATCTACGAGCTGCTGGAGACCATCACCGACAAGTGCGAGGACGTCGCCAACGTGATCGAGGGCATCATCCTCGAGAACTCCTGAGCGGGGCGTTTCGATGGCAACGGTTCAGGTCGCCCTCTGGGTGGTGGTGCTGCTGGTCGCGCTCGCGATCGCCTTCGACTTCATGAACGGCTTCCACGACGCGGCGAACTCGATCGCCACCGTCGTGTCCACCGGCGTGCTGCGGCCCGGGCAGGCGGTGCTCTTCGCCGCCTTCTTCAACCTCGTCGCCATCTTCGTGTTCCACCTCAGCGTGGCCGCGACGGTGGGCAAGGGCATCGCGCAGCCCGGGGTGGTGGACGTGCATGTGGTCTTCGGCGCGCTGGTGGGGGCCATCAGCTGGAACCTCGTCACCTGGTACTACGGCATCCCCAGCAGCTCGTCGCACGCGCTGATCGGCGGGATCGTCGGTGCCGTGATGGCCAAGACGGGCGCCTCGGGCCTGGTGGCCGCGGGCATCTGGAAGACCGTGGCCTTCATCTTCGTGTCGCCGCTGCTGGGCTTCCTGCTGGGCTCGCTGATGATGGTCGCCGTGGCCTGGATCTTCCGCCGCTCGACGCCCTCTCGCGTGGACCGGTGGTTCCGGCGGCTGCAGCTCGTCTCGGCCGGCGCCTACAGCCTGGGCCACGGCGGCAACGACGCGCAGAAGACCATCGGCATCATCTGGATGCTGCTGATCGCCACCGGCTACGCCTCGGCCGGCGCGGCGGAGCCGCCGCTGTGGACGATCGTGGCCTGCTACACGGCCATCGCGCTGGGCACCATGTTCGGCGGCTGGCGCATCGTGCGCACCATGGGCCAGAAGATCACCAAGCTCAAACCGGTGGGCGGCTTCTGCGCCGAGACGGGCGGGGCGCTGACGCTGTTCATCGCCACGGCGCTGGGCATCCCGGTGTCGACCACGCACACCATCACCGGCGCCATCGTCGGCGTGGGCGCCACGCAGCGCATGAGCGCGGTGCGCTGGGGCGTGGCGGGCAACATCGTGTGGGCCTGGATCTTCACCATCCCGGCGGCGGCCTTCGTGGCCGCGATCGCCTACTGGGTCAGCCTGCAGATCTTCTGATTGCCATTTGGCCGACGGCCGGCCGCGCAGGCGGGCCGGGCGCTGCGCGCCGATCTCACTGCGAAATCTTGCGGCCTTCCTCGATCTGGTGCTCGAAGTAGCGCTGGAAGCTGAACACGATGCTCGACATGAGCACCGTGGTGCCGATCAGCAGCGCGAACACGACGGCGCCGATGGTGAACCAGCTGGTGCGGCCGGGCGCTGCGTCGGGCGCCAGCGAGGGGTTGTGGCGGGCATTCCACTTCTCCGGCGTCGCCAGGCCGTAGATGATCGCCATCAGGGCGCAGCCCGCGATGGTGAAACCCACGAAAGGGATCAGCACCCAGCTCCAGCCGTCGTCCAGCCCATAGAGGCGGGCGCGCTCGATGCCGTACAGGCCCAGCGCCGTCGGGATGGGCAGCAGCCAACCGAGCAGGTCGCCCAGGCCGTGCAGGTAGAAGCGGTGCAGCCCGAGCGGCCCGCCGAGGAACGCGAGCCAGGCCGCGAGCGTCTTGCTTTTCGGCGAACGAGCCATCGCGGCGGGGGGGGTGGTGGCGTCGGCGGTCATGGGCAGCACTTCTTCATTCGGGGGCGGTGCCGCTGCCTTCGCCCAGCACCTTGTCCATCAGGACCACGTCGCGCCACTGGCCGAACTTCCAGCCGCAGTCCTTGAGCACGCCGACGTGGGAAAAGCCCTGCTTGCGGTGCACGCCGATGGAGCCGGCGTTGGCCGAGTCGCCGATCACCGCGATGAGCTTGCGCACGCCCGCCGCCTGCGCCGCGTCGGTCAGCGCGGTGAGCAGTTGCGTGCCGACGCCTCGGCCGCGCGCCGTGTCGGCCAGGTAGATCGAATCCTCGGCCGAGTAGCGGTAGGCCGGCCGGGGCTTGAACCAGTTGCAGTAGGCGAAGCCCAGCAGCGCGCCGGCCTCGTCCTCCGCCACCAGGTAGGGCAAGCCCTTGCCCAGCACGTCGGCGCGGCGCGCAGCCATGTCGGCCTCGGTGGGTGGCTCCGTTTCGAAGGTGCCCGTGCCGTGCAGCACGTGATGTGCGTAGATCGCGGTGAGGGCCGCGACGTCCTGGTCGCGGCTGGGGCGGATGTGCAGGCTCATGGGGCTCGAAAAGGAAAAAGGGGGAAGGGGAAGCGCGCAGGCTATAATGGAAGGCTTTTCAGCGTGTCGCTGGCCGGGTGGCTATGTCGCGTGTCTCAACGCTGGAAGAAATCTCGGCAGCCTCTTGATCCTCTTGCAGGGGCGCCGGTTCCACCCGAAGGATAAATCATGGTCGTGATTCGACTCTCCCGCGGCGGCTCCAAGCACCGCCCGTTCTTCAACATCGTCGTGGCCGACAAGCGCACCCGTCGCGATGGCCGCTTCATCGAGCGCCTGGGTTTCTACAACCCCGCCGCCAAGGAAAACGAGGAAAGCATCCGCATCGCGCAGGATCGCCTGACGTATTGGAAGAGCGTCGGCGCCCAGGCTTCGCCCACCGTCGTTCGCCTGATCAAGCAAGCCGCTGCCGCGGCCCCCAAGGCAGCTGCCTGAGCTGCCATTCGGTGATGCTGCCCACACTCGAAGCCGCCGAACTTCCGGCGGATGCGATCGAGGTGGGGCGCATCGCCGATGCCTGGGGGATCAAGGGCTGGTTCAAGGTCCTCCCCCACAGCGCCCAGCCCGAGGCGCTTTTTTCATCCAAACGCTGGTTCCTGCAGGCTCCGGGCGACAGCTCGAAGGTCTTCCGCCTGCCGGTGCGCGAAGCGAAGGAACACTCCGACTGCATCGTGGCCACGTCGGCCGAAGTGCCCGACCGCACGGCGGCCGAAGCATTGCGCGGGGCCCGCGTGTTCGTGCCGCGCTCGAGCTTTCCCACGCCCGGCGATGACGAGTACTACTGGGTCGACCTGATCGGCCTGTCGGTGGTCAACCGCGAAGGCGTGGCCCTGGGCACCGTGCGCGAACTGATGGCGAACGGCCCGCAGACCACGCTGGTGCTGGCGGCCGAGCAGGACGGCAAGGCCGTCGAGCGCCTGATTCCCTTCGTGGCGGCCTTCGTCGACAAGGTCGACCTCGCCGGCCGCCTCATCACCGTCGACTGGCAAGCCGAGTACTGATGCCCCCCGGCTTTTCACGCCTTCGGCGTGTAACTCCACGCCCCGAGGGGGAGGCCCGGCCGGCTCGGGGCGGCCCGGCGGTGGCCTCCGACCCCAGGTGAGCCTGGGGTGAGCCCATGCGTTTCGACGTCATCACCCTGTTCCCCGAACTGTTCAAGCCCTTCCTCGAAAGCGGCGTGACGCGGCGCGCCTACGCCTCCGGCCAGGTCGAGGTGGTGCTCTGGAACCCGCGCGACTTCGCCGAGGGCAACTACCGCCGGGTCGACGACCGTCCCTTCGGCGGCGGCCCCGGCATGGTCATGATGGCCGAGCCGCTGGCGGCTTGCCTCGACGCGGCGCTGGCCGCGCGCGGCCGGTCCGCCGGCGTGCCGGTGATGCTGTTCTCGCCGGTGGGTGAGGCGCTGCGCCATGAGGGCGTGGTCGCCTGGGCCGCGGGCGAGGGTGCGGTGCTGGTGTGCGGGCGTTACGAAGGCATCGACCAGCGCTTCATCGACCAGCGCGTCACGCATCAGATCAGCCTGGGCGACTTCGTGCTTTCGGGCGGCGAGATCCCTGCCATGGCGCTGCTCGACGCCGTCGCCCGCCTGCAGCCGGGCGTGCTGGGCGACCAGGGCAGCCATGCGCAGGACAGCTTCAACCCGGCGCTGGACGGGCTGCTCGACTGCCCCCACTACACGCGGCCCGAGGTGTGGCAGGGCGAGGCCGTGCCCGCGCCGTTGCTGTCGGGTCACCACGCGCAGATCGAGCGCTGGCGGCGCGACCAGCGCCTGCAAATCACGGCCGAGCGACGGCCGGACCTGATCGATGCGGCCCGCTCGCACGGGCGCCTCAGCCGTGCGGATGAGACAGCCCTGGCAAAAAAGCTATAATCGAGGGCTTTCCGATCCTCTGCCCGGCCGCGGCCAGGAAGCTACCTTCGGTAGTCCGGCCGCCTTCCATGTGTAGCGCGGGCACGATCCATCGCAGGAAACCATGAACCTCATCCAGACCCTCGAGCAAGAGGAAATCGCCCGCCTGGGCAAGAAGATCCCCGAATTCGCCCCCGGCGACACCGTGATCGTCAGCGTGAACGTCGTCGAAGGCACCCGCAAGCGCGTGCAGGCCTACGAAGGCGTCGTCATCGCGAAGCGCAACCGCGGCCTGAACAGCGCGTTCACCGTGCGCAAGATCTCCAGCGGCGAAGGCGTGGAGCGTACCTTCCAGACCTACAGCCCGCTGATCGCCGGCGTGGAAGTCAAGCGCCGCGGCGATGTGCGCCGCGCCAAGCTGTACTACCTGCGCGAGCGCAGCGGCCGTTCGGCACGCATCAAGGAAAAGCTGCCGGGCAAGTCGGCCGCCAACGCAGCGGCCAAGTAAGGTCTGCTGCCTGGATGCCCCAAAGGCATCCGGCGCCGAGAAAAAGCCGCCCGCCTGGGCGGCTTTTTGCTTTTGCGCCACAGTTTGGCGGGGCGCGCTTCACTTTTGTGACTTATGGTCTTCGACGCCCGCCCGGCGGTGCACGGCCGGCCCGCTTGTTCGTTATCTTGAAGAACCTTCCACACCCTTGACCGATTCCCCGCCCTCCGAGTCCGCCATGCACGCCGCCCCCGAAGTGATCAACGTCGTGCCGCAGATGGTGCCGATCACCGACCCGCGTGCCGTGCCGGTGACCGCGGTCGACAGCCACCTGCCCGCGGTCCCGGTCGATCGGCTGGGCGCACAGGCCCTGCGCCGCCGGTTCGCCTCGCCGCCGGTGTGGACGCCCGAACTGCGCCGCGAACCGCGCATGACCGAACGCCAGCCTGCGCAGGCCGCGGTGCTGGTGCCCATCGTCCAGCGCGACGAGCCGATGGTGCTGCTCACCGAGCGGGCCACGCGCATGTCGACCCATTCGGGGCAGATCGCCTTTCCAGGCGGGCGCGTCGATCCGGACGACGCGAACATTGCCGCAGCCGCCCTGCGCGAGGCCTGGGAAGAGGTGGGGCTGTCGGCGCGCTTCATCGAGGTGCTGGGGCTGCTGCCGACCTACACCACGGTGACCTCCTTCATCGTGACGCCTGTGGTGGCGCTGGTGGAGCCGGGTTTCGAGCTGGTGCCCAATCCTGCCGAGGTGGCCGACGTTTTCGAGGTGCCGCTGGCCTTCCTCATGGACCCGGCCAACCACCGCCGCCACCAGATGGACCCGGGCGGGCCGTCGGCGCGCTACTGGTTCTCGATGCCGTACCACGACGGCCCGAACGAGCGCTTCGTCTGGGGCGCCACGGCCGGCATGCTGCGCAACCTCTACCGCTTCCTCATCGCAGACTGACGGCGTCGCACTTGCGCGCCGCAGCCATGTTGCTCTGGCGCGGCGTTTTATCATCCGGCGATGAGCTTCTTCGCCATCCTGTGCGCGTTGTTGATCGAGCAGGTGCGTCCGCTCGCGCATCACAACCCCGTGTATGGCGCCGTGCTGGCCTGGACGCGCTGGACCAGCCGCAACTTCGACGCCGGCAAGCCGCACCACGGCTGGGTGGCGTGGGCGCTGGCGGTCGGCGTGCCCACGCTGCTGGCGCTGGGCGTCCACTGGCTGCTGCTGCTCACTTTGCCGTTGCCCTTCGCGGTGCTGTGGAGCATCGCGGTGCTGTACGTCACGCTCGGCTTCCGACAGTTCAGCCACCACTTCACGGGCATCCGCGACGCGCTGGACATCGGCGACGAGGCGCTCGCGCGCTCGCTGCTCGCGCACTGGAAGCGCGTCGACGCGGCCGACCTGCCGCGCAGCGAGATCGTGCGCCATGTGATCGAGTACTCGGTGATCGCCGCACACCGCCACGTGTTCGGCGTGCTGGCCTGGTTCTCGGTGCTCGCGGCCCTGGGCCTGGGGCCGGCGGGCGCGGTGTTCTACCGCATGAGCGAGTTCGTGGCGCGCTACTGGGCGCACAAGAACAACGCCTCGATCCAGCCCGCCAGCGTGTGGGTGCAGGAAGCCGCCGACCGCGCCTGGGCTGCCATCGATTGGTTGCCCGCACGCATCACCGCGCTGGGCTTTGCGGTGGTCGGCAGCTTTGAAGAGGCCATCGACTGCTGGCGCAACGATGCGCGTCGCTTCCCGGACCCGAACGACGGCGTCATCCTCGCCGCGACGTCGGGGGCGCTGAACGTGCGCCTGGGTGGCGGGCAGTTGCGCGCCATCGCCGTGCCGGACGCGCTGCCCCACGCGCAGGCGGGCGACCCGGTCAGCGGCATGGCGGTGCTGGACAGCGGCAGCACCCCGGGCCGCGAGCCCGAACCGGGCCACCTGCGCAGCGTGGTGGGCCTGGTGTGGCGCTCGGTCGTGATGTGGATGGTGCTGCTGGCCCTGCTCACACTGGCGCGCCTCCTGGGTTGAATTTTGTCCGAGCCGATCGGCCGACAGAGCGCGCCGGACGGGCGCCGCAAGCAAATGAAATCCTGGCATGACTGATTCCGTTCCTCCGTTCTGGAGCCCGCGCATCGCCGCCCTGGAGCCGTACGTGCCCGGTGAGCAGCCGCGCATTCCGGGCCTCGTCAAGCTCAATACCAACGAGAACCCGTATCCGCCCTCGCCGCGCGCGTTGCAGGCCATCGCACGCGCTGCGCAGGAGGGGCTGGAGCGCTATCCCGACCCGGCGTCTGCCGCGCTTCGCGAGGCCGTGTGCCGCCGCCATGCGCTGCGGCCCGGCGAGGTCTTCGTCGGCAACGGCTCCGACGAGGTGCTGGCCCACGCCTTCTTCGCCTTCTTCCAGCAGCCGGGGCAGGCCCTGCTGTTCCCCGATGTGACCTACAGCTTCTACAAGGTCTACGCGCAGCTCTACGGCATCGAGCCTGCGCTGATGCCGGTGGATGCGGGGCTGGGCATCGACGTCGACGCGCTGGCGGCACGTGCCGCCCAGGGCTGTGCGGGCATCGTCGTGGCCAATCCGAATGCGCCCACTGGCATCGGCTTGCCGCTTGCCGCCATCGAGCGGCTGCTGGCCGCGGCGCCGCAGCGCGTGGTGCTGGTCGACGAGGCGTATGTCGATTTCGGCGGCGAGAGCGCCGTGCCGCTGATCGCGCGCCACCCCAACCTGCTGGTGGTGCACACGCTGTCCAAGTCACGCTCGCTGGCCGGCTTGCGCGTGGGCTACGCGATGGGACAGGCGCCGCTGGTCGAGGCGCTCGACCGGGTAAAGAACAGCTTCAACTCCTATCCGCTGGACCGCCTGGCCGAGGCCGGCGCCATCGGCGCCTTGGACGACGAAGCGTATTTCGAGCACACCCGCCGCGAGGTGATGGACACGCGCGAGGGCCTGGTGCTGCAGCTGGAAGACCTGGGCTTCGACGTGCTGCCCTCGCAGGCCAACTTCTTGTTTGCGCGCCACCCGCAGCACGATGCCGGCGAACTCGCGGCCGGCCTTCGCGCGCGGGCCGTGCTGGTGCGCCACTTTCGCCAGCCGCGCATTGACGCATGGCTGCGCATCAGCATCGGCACGCGGGACCAGTGCGGGTTGCTGGTGCAGCGGCTGCAGGAGATCCTGGCGTAGGCGCCGGACAGCCGGACAGCCGGACAGCCGGACAGCCGGACAGCCGAACGCAGAGGGCGCGGAGATTGCGCAGAGGGCGCAGAAAAGAACAACCAAGAAGAGTTCTCATGGGTCTTTTCTGCGCCCTCTGCGGGCCCTCTGCGCCCTCTGCGTTCAGCTGCCCGCCTCAGTATTTCGGCGCGCTCAACTCGGCGAACAAGTCGCTATAGATTTTATAGCGCGTGGCGCTGATCGGGCCTGCGTTGGCGGCCGATTCGACGTGTGAAATCACGCCGCAGCCCGGCTCGTGAAGGTGGGTGCAGTTGTAGAACCTGCACTCGCCGGCATGGGCGGCGATGTCGGGCATCAGGTTGGCGAGCTGCATCGGTTCAATGTGGTGCAGGCCGAATTCCTGGAAGCCCGGCGAGTCGATCAGCGCGGTCTGGCGATCGGCATCGACCCAGTACCAGGTGGTGGTCGTCGTCGTGTGCTTGCCCGAATTCAGCGCCTGCGAGATTTCGCCCGTCTGCGCGGTGGCACCCGGGACCAGCAGGTTGATCAGCGTGCTCTTGCCGGCGCCCGAAGGGCCGAGCACCAGCGTGGTCTTGCCGCCGAGTTGCTTCATCAGCGCCTCGCGGTCGACCTCGCCCGAAGCGGTCAACGCCAGCGGCAGCACGCCGTAATGCATGTGCCGGTAGGGCGCCAGCCGCGCCCATGCGCGCGCGAAGGGCTCGACCAAGTCGCTCTTGTTGAGCGCGATGACCGGGCGGATGCGTTCGGCCTCGGCGGCGATCAGCGCGCGCGCGAGCTGGTGTTCGGAAAACTCGGGCTCGGCCGCCACGAGGATCAGCACCTGGTCGAGGTTGGCCGCGAAGGACTTCGTGCGGATCTCGTCCTGCCGGTAGAAGAGGTTGCGCCGCTCGAGCACGCGCTCGATCGTGCCCTCGTCTTCGCTGGCTTGCCACTGCACGCGGTCGCCGACCACGGCCTGGCTCTTCTTGCCGCGCGGGTGGCAGATGCGGCGTTCGCCGTCGGGCGTCTCGACCACGCAGTGCCGGCCGTGGCTGCCGACGACGAGCCCGTCCTGCAGCGTGGCGTTGCCGGAGGTGGGGCCGGCGTTGCGCGCCCGCTGCCTGGACGAAGCCATGGAACGGTCAGCCGCTGCTGGGCTCGCCCAGCAGGGCGTCGGCCTGCCGCGCACAGTCGAGGTCGGTGGTCGAGATGCCGCCGACGTCGTGCGTGTTGAATCGCACCACGCAACGGTTGTAGTGCACCGACAGGTCGGGGTGGTGGTCCTGCCGGTGCGCGATGAGGGCCAGGGCGTTCACGAAGGCGATGGTCTCGAAGTAGTTCGCGAAGGTGTAGGTCTTCTCGATCGCGACATCGGCGCCGTCGCCCGTGAGCTTCCAGCCCGAAAGGCGCGCAAGGCCGCTCACGATGTCGCTCGGCCCCAGCGCCTTGCGCGTCGGGGCGGACTTCCAGTCGGCGATGGTCAGCATGCTGTGGCTCATGGTGGTGCTCTCTGGTCAGGCGGCCGCGGGGCCGGTGCCCATGCGGGCCAGCCGCTCGGACGCGGGGGGGTGCGAGTAGTAGAACTTGACGAACACCGGGTCGGGCGTGAGCGTCGACGCGTTGTCCTGGTACAGCTTGAGCAGGGCAGCCGACAGGTCCTGCCCGCTGGTCTGCGCCACGGCATAGGCATCGGCCTCGAACTCGTCGCGGCGCGACAACTGGGCCAGCAGCGGCGACACGAACACGGTGAACACCGGCACGGCCAGCACGAAGAGCAGCAGCGCCAATGAGTCGTTCGGCCCCGTCATGTTCGGCTCCACCCCCAGCCCGGTGTAGAACCAGGTGTGGCGCGAGACCCAGCCGAGCACGGCGAAGGCCGCAAGGCTCAGCGTGAACATCATCACCATGCGCTTGACGATGTGCCGGTGCTTGAAGTGGCCCAGCTCGTGCGCGAGCACGGCCTCCACCTCGCCGGCGCTGAGCTGCTTGAGCAGCGTGTCGAAGAACACCACGCGCTTGGACGCACCGAAGCCCGTGAAATACGCATTGGCGTGCGCGCTCCGGCGGCTGCCGTCCATCACGAACAGGCCCTTGGCCTTGAAGCCGCAGCGCGCCATGAGCGCATTGACGCGCTGCTTGAGCGTCAAATCGTCCAGCGGCTCGAACTTGTTGAACAGCGGCGCGATCCAGGTCGGCAGGATGAACTGCAGCAACAGCATCCAACCCGTGAGCGCGGCCCAGGCCCAGAGCCACCAGCTGTCGCCGGCCCGGCCCATCAGCCAAAGCACGAGCGCCGCCAGCGGCAGGCCGATGGCGGCGCCCAGCAGCGTGCCTTTCACGGCATCGGCCAACCAGAGCTTCCAGGTCATCTTGTTGAAGCCGAAGCGCTGTTCCAGGCGGAAGGTCTGCCACAGCGTGAAGGGCAGGTCGAGCAGGCCGCCGATGAGGCTGAAGGCGACCAGCAGGGCCAGCTGCTGCCCCATGCCGCTGCCCATCCAGGCCAGCAGGGCCTTGTTGAGCATGTCGAGGCCACCGAGCAAGGTCCAGCCGAGCAGCACCGCTGCGCCCCAAGCGAGCTCGAGCACGCCGAAGCGGGCCTTGGCGATGGTGTAGTCGGCCGCCTTCTGGTGCGCAGCCAGGCTGATGGTCTGCGCAAAGGCGGCCGGCACGCGGTCGCGGTGCCGCGCCACATGGCGGACCTGGCGCGTGGCGAGCCAGAACTTCACGAGCAGGCCCAGCACGAGGGCGGCCGAGAAGGCGAGGGTGAGGGCGAGGGAGGCGGACATCGTGGCGTGGCGGGGGAGGGCGGAAGTGTAGTTCCGGCCCTGGGGCGCGGCGTCGACCGGCCCCGCGCCCCGCAAGGCCTCGTGGACAATGGTCGAATGTCCGAGTCCATCGCTTCCGAGCCGACCCCCGCCACCCCGATCCCCGAGCTGCGCAAGAGCGACCAGAACCTGGTCTGGCTCGACTGCGAGATGAGCGGGCTGGACCCGGAGAAGGAGCGGCTCCTCGAGATCGCCGTGGTCGTCACCGGTCCCGACCTCACGCCGCGCATCGACGGGCCGGTGCTGGTGATCCACCAGAGCGACGCGGTGCTCGACGCCATGGACGCCTGGAACAAGGGCACCCACGGGCGCAGCGGTCTGATCGACAAGGTCAAGGCCTCCACGCTCGACGAGGCAACGGCCGAACAGCAGCTGATCGACTTCATCTCACGTTACGTGCCGAAGAACGGCTCGCCCATGTGCGGCAACACCATCGGCCAGGACCGGCGTTTCCTCGTCAAGTACATGCCGAAGCTGGAAGCCTTCTTCCACTACCGCAACCTCGACGTCAGCACCCTCAAGGAGTTGGCGAAGCGCTGGAAGCCGGCGGCCTACAGCGCCTTCAAGAAGCAGCAGGCTCACACGGCGCTGGCCGACGTGCACGAGTCGATCGAGGAGCTGGCGCACTACCGCACGACCTTCTTGCGCTTGCAGGATTAGGTAAAAACCCCGATTCGTGTCACAATCGTGGGCTTGCCTGAAGGCGCCAACTCGTTTGGCGGCGCATTTCAGGTCTGATCCTGCATCTCCCTTCTCGCACATTGGCTGGCCGTCGGGCACCCTTCACGGGTGTCGTCTGAGCGGCAGAGGAAAGCCAAGACAGCACTGCCGCTGTCTCATGTCGTTGGATGGTTGATGTTTTTTGACCCTCCAACGCGCGCATCCGCCTCGGGTGCGTTGCGTGCGAAAAATTGAGTTTTTCCATGACCGACTCCCTGCAAGACGTGCAGGGCGCTGCTGCGCCCGCGTCCCTTTCTACCGAAGCTCACGCCGAAGTTCACACCGAATCCACAGTTCCGGCCGTGGCCGCCACGCCCGACGTCGTCGCGGCCGAGGCCCCCGTCCAGGCCGACGCCCAGGCGTTTGCCGAACTGGGCCTGGCACCCGAGCTCGTCGCCGCCGTGCGCGATCTCGGCTACACCGAGCCCACCGCCGTGCAGCACAAGGCCATCCCGCTGGCCATGGGCGACGCCAACACCGCCATGGTCGACCTGATGGTCTCGAGCCAGACCGGCAGCGGCAAGACCGCGGCCTTCCTGCTGCCCGTGCTGCACACGCTGCTGGCCCAGCAGAACGCTGCGCACGCGCAGGCCGAGGCCGACTTCGCCCGCCAGTGCGCTGAAGCCGCCGAGCGCGGCGAGCCCGCGCCCAAGCGCCCGCGCCGCCAGAACCCGACCAACCCGCGCCAGTTCAAGCCCGCCACCCCTGGTGCGCTGGTGCTGTGCCCCACGCGCGAACTCGCGCAGCAGGTGGCGCACGACGCCATCGGCCTCGTGCAGCACTGCCGCGGCCTGCGCATCGCCAACGTGGTCGGCGGCATGCCCTACCAGTTGCAGATCGCGCGCCTGCAGAACGCCAACCTGGTCGTCGCAACGCCGGGCCGTCTGCTCGACCTGCAGCGCTCGATGCAGATCAAGCTCGACCAGGTGCAATTCCTGGTCGTGGACGAGGCCGACCGCATGCTCGACCTCGGCTTTGCCGACGACCTGGCCGAGATCAACCAGCTGACGATCCAGCGCAAGCAGACCATGATGTTCAGCGCCACCTTCGCGCCGCGCATCCAGCAACTGGCCGCCCGCGTGATGCGCGAGCCGCGCAAGTTGCAGATCGATTCGCCGCAAGAGAAGCACGCCAACATCAAGCAGATCCTGCATTGGGCCGACCACTTCGACCACAAGCGCGCGCTGCTCGACCACTGGCTTCGCGATTCGTCGATCCAGCAGGCCATCGTCTTTGCCAGCACGCAGATCGAGTGCGACGGGCTGGCCAACGACCTGCAGCAAGCCGGCTTCTCGGCCGTGGCGCTGCATGGCGCGCTGAGCCAGGGTCTGCGCAACCGCCGCCTGATGGCGCTGCGTAACGGCCAGGTGCAGATCCTCGTGGCCACCGATGTCGCCGCCCGCGGCATCGACGTGCCCAGCATTAGCCACGTCTTCAACTTCGGCCTGCCGATGAAGGCCGAGGACTACACCCACCGCATTGGCCGCACCGGCCGTGCGGGTCGCGACGGCATCGCCGTGACCTTTGCCGAGTTCCGCGACCAGCGTCGCGTGTTCGACATCGAGGCCTTCACCCGCCAGCAGTTCAATGCCGAGATGATCCCCGGCATGGAACCCACGCGCCGTGCCCCGACGGCCCAGCCGCCTCGCGGCTTCGGTGGCGGCAAGGGCCGTGGTCGCCCGAGCGAAGGCGCCGGCCCGCGTGGCCCGCGCCGTGACCACGGCTTCCACGGCAACCGTGCGCCGGGCTGGGGCGAAGGCGCCGCGCCGTCGCACCCGCGCAGCCATGCGCGCGACGGGTTCCAGGGCAAGTCGGCGCACGGCTCCGATGGAGCAGGCGCCAAGCGCTATCAGAAAGATGGCGCGGCCTTCGCCGGTCAGGGCAAGGCTGCCGGTGCCACGCGCACTTGGTCGCCCGAGCGCGACACGCGCGGCTTCGGCGGCAAGGGTGGTGGTGGCAAGCCGGCGGGGCGCCCTCAGGGTGGCCGCGTGTTCGTGCCGCGGGATCGCTGAGACGCCCAGCCAGCAGACACTGCACAGAGAGCGGCCCTTCGGGGCCGCTTTTTTTTTGGCACCACGGATGCGCGCCGGCTTGTCCGACGATTGTTCGCGGCCCAGGCATTTCGGCTCATGACGGTCCACGGGGGTGGAAAAAAGTCACGGCCTCATCTACTTTCGATTGGGGATGGGCAGTTTCCGATTAGCCAGCAAACTCCTTGACCTTCACCGCGAGGTGAAAATGGTCTGCAACAAGAATGGTCAGGGAGTTCCATATGTCATCTTTCGGTGACGCGATGTCTCGGCGCGAGTTCCGCCCGGCGACACGCGACAGCAGCGCGTCCATACGCACCTGTACAGGTGCACTGAGCAACCGGTCGCGTTCGTGACCGGCCCCTGGGATCGCTGCGGGGTTGCACACGCAACCCGTCCGCGGCGCGTGCCCCTTCTGCGCGGGTCAACCGACCCGGTGCAGTCGTTGGCACCCGCGGGCGTCCGTGGGCGCACTGCAGGACAAGCGGCGGATCGCCCGGATCCATGCAGACGTCGCGTCCGCGGACAGCCACTACGCCATCGACGCCGAATCGCTGTCGCTCGGCAAGCTCGTGCTGGCCAGTGCCGCAGGCATCTTTGCCGACGGCACGCCTTTCGACGCGCCGGGCCAGACCCCGCCGCCCGCGCCGCTCAACCTCGACCTCGATGCCTTCATCGGACGCGACATCACCTGCTTCATCGAACTCGATGGCGCCGGCGAATTCATCCCCGGTGCCGTGGACGCCAGCACCGACCGCGTCGGCGCCGGCGTGCGCGAGATCAGCGCCCTCATCACCGACGCGCAGCTGTGGGGCGAGGAAGGCCGGCACGTCCAATACAAGCTCACCCTGCGCCCCTGGTTGCACCTGGCCACACTCAGCACCGACTGCAAGATCTTCCAGAACAGGAGCGTCGTCGACATCCTCGACGAACTGCTCGCCGACTACCCCTTCCCGGTCGACAAGCGCCTGATCGACACCTACCCGGCGCGCGACTACCAGACCCAGTACAACGAAACCGACTTCCAGTTCTTCGAGCGCCTGTGCCAGGAATGGGGCATCAACTACTTCTTCGAGCATTCCGATGGCAAGCACCGGCTGGTGCTCATCGACAACATGGGCGCGCACCGCGCCAATCCCAGCGAGGCCTACGCCCAGGTCGAGTACCACCCGCCCCACTGGAAGGTCGACGCCGAGTACATCCACGCCTTCGCCCCGCACAACCAGCTCACCAGCGGCCGCTATGCGACGCGTGACTACGACTACACCAGGCCGAAGGCCGATCTGACCGTCAGCCGCAACGACCCCCGCCCCACCGGCCAGGCCGAGGGCGAGGTCTACCAGTGGCACCACGGCGGCGCAGGCAGTCAGTACGCGCAGCCCGGCGCCGGCGCGGCACAGGGCAACGACCCCCACGAGGAAGGCCGGCACCTGGCCCGTCTGCGCATGCAGCAGCTGCGCACCCACGGAGCGCGTGCACAAGCCAGTGGCCATCTGCGCGGCATGGTCCCCGGCTGTACCTTCAGGTTGCAGAAGCACCCTCGGAAAAAGGCCAACGGCGAATACCTCGTTCTGGACACGCGCTTCCTCATCGAGGAGGTCGGGCGGGACAGCCAGAACGTCGACGCCGTCGCCGGGCGCCGCCAGCAGTGGCGCGCGCAGGTGGACTTCACCGCTCATCCGGTTGCCGAGCCCCTGCGCCCCGCGTTCACTCGGCAAAAGCCCTACACCCGGGGCCCCGAAGTGGCCGTCGTCGTCGGCCCTGAAGGCGAGAACATCTGGACCGACGCCCTGGGTCGCATCAAGGTGCAGTTTCCGTGGGACCGCATCGGCCGCCGCGACCAGAACAGCACCTGCTGGCTGCGTGTCAGCAGCCCCTGGGCAGGGAACCAACTCGGCGGCATGCATCTTCCCCGTATCGGCCAGGAAGTCGTCGTCGACTTCATCTCGGGCGACCCCGACCTGCCGCTGTGCCTCGGGCGCGTCTATAACCAGTTGAACCTCCCGCCCTGGGCGCTGCCCAACCAGCAGGCCCTGTCGGGCTTTCGCAGCCGGGAATTGACCGAAGGAGGCGGCGGCAACGGTGCGGGCGGGCGAGGCAATCACCTGGTGCTCGATGACACCGACAAGAAGATCCAGGCGCAGCTCAAGTCCGACCACCAGCACAGCCAGTTGAGCCTGGGCAGCATCGCCCGCATCGAAGACAACGCCGGCCGCAAGGACCCCCGCGGACAGGGCTTCGAACTGCGCACCGACGGCCATGGCGCGCTGCGCGCCGCCGACGGCCTGCTCATCACCACCGAAGCGCGCCACGGCGCACGGCAGCACATGCTGGACAGCGAAGAAACCGCGTCGCGTCTGGCTCAAGGGCAGGACCAGCACGACAGCCTCGCGAGCGCAGCCCGCCAGGCCGAGGCCCAGGAAGCGGGCGACCAGCACGATGTCGCCGCCGCCCTGAAGGCGCAGAACGACGACATCAAGGGCAAGGGCGGTGATCGGGCCGCGAACGAATTCCCCGAACTGCTCGCGCCCCACCTGGTGCTCTCCAGTCCGGCCGGCATCGAATCCACCACGCCGAAGTCCACCCACGTGGCCAGCGGCGATCACATTGCCCTGACCAGCGGCGCCCACACCAGCGTCTCTGCCGGCAAGAGCTTCCTGGTGAGCGTCAAGCAGGCGATCCGGCTGTTTGTCTACAAGGGCGTCATCAGGATCGTCGCGGCGTTGGACAACATCTACATCGAGGCCCAGAAGCAGGGCATCCATTTGAGGGCCAAGGAGGAGATCACCCTTCGGGCCAAGAGGATCGTCCTCGAAGCCGACGAGTTCGTGAAGGTCAACGGCGGCACCAGCTACGGCAACTGGAACAGCTCGGGCATCGTCAACGGCACCAACGGCACCTGGCTGGAGCACGCGGCCGTTCATTCCTTCGCAGGCCCCGACAGCCTGCCCTTGCCGGCCATACGGTTTCCGGAGCCGAAGGACAGCACGGTCTGCAAGGAGTGCCTGCTCAAGGCCATGGCAGCGGGCTCCGCATTTGCCAAGGCATGAGCATGTCCAACTATTTCGCCGTCGATCCCATGAGCCCCGGCACTGTGGCCGCTTTTCTTGGCGTATGGCGTTCACTCTCTCAGGCGCATGCCGGGCTTCGACTCTATGCGATGGTTGATGCGGCCTTCGACGAGCAGCAATTTGCCAGGCACCTCGATCGGCATGAAGGCGCCGCAGTGTCGCTCTATGCAGGCACTGAACTGGCGGAGCTTGACAGCATCGCCCCTTGGCTTCTGGAACTGAATGCTGCAGGTTCTCCGGCCCTTACCCAGCAGATACGGCAACTCGCCGAACTGCGCGGCACACGGCCGATGCTCTCCTTCTTTGCCACCCGGTGTGATCTTGGGTCACTGCAGCGCCACTTCCAATCCTTCTTGTTCACGGCGATCGACGGCGATCTGCGTTGGATGCTGCGACTGGCCGATACCCGCATCCTCGAATCACTGAGCCGTGTACTCAGTCCGCTACAAATCGACGCTCTATTTCCGGGTGACATCCATGTCTGGTTCCCCCTGCGTCGGGATGGACAGGCAGCGGTCCGCTCCATAGACCCCACACGTTCCGATTCCAAGGGCGGCGGTCCCATGGCTTTCGATGCGAAGCAGTTTGAAGCCATGGTCGAGGCAGGCGAGGCCGACCTCGTCGTCACGCACTTGACGCTCTCCAATCCCCGGTGCTTCGACGGTGCTCGTCCCGCTGAGATCCATGGTTTCATCGACGAGCAGGTGCGGCGGGCCCATGCGCATGGCATCGAGGACGCGCGCAGCCTCGAGACCTATTGCGTCGCGGCGCTGGCGCTGGGCGCGCGCTTCGATGAGCAGCCCGAATTCGCCTTTGCCATCACGCAGGCGGTCCCCGTGCCCGGCTCTCTCGTCGAACGCTTCGCCGACATACCTGATCAGACCTGGCGTCAAGTCAAGGCATCGCTTGGCAGCGGCGATTCCTGAGCAGCGCCTCACCGATGCGGAAAGCATCGAACTGCGCGGGATGATCCCGGAGGCATACAAAAGCGGCGCAATGTGGGCCACGCGCCAGAGAACGCGGCGCGAGACCGGCGGTCACATCCACTACCGCAAGGTGTTCGATGCGAGTTGATATCACGCCGGGCGACAGCCTGCATAGCCAGCGCAGCAGGTCTTTCCGTCGTAACTTCCTATGGATGTCCATGCCATGAGTGCGGTTCCGCCCAACAATTTCCAGACCGTCGATCACAGCGGGCTCGCGCCGGATCCGTCCTCGCCCTCTACGGCGACGGGCGCGGCGACGTCCTCGTCGGTCACGTTGGATGCCGATCCTCCTGTCCGGCCCCGCCTGGACGCGGTGAAGTCCGCGAAGAACCCCTTGCTGGAGGCGGCGCAGCCCTTGCTGCGCGCGCTGGCAGACATGTCGCCCACCCTGGACTCGGAAGGCGTCGAGCCCCTGCGCCGCCTGCTCGAGCGCGAGGTGCTCACCTTCCAGGCGCTGTGCAGCGACGCCGCAATTCGCCACGAGCACGTGGTGGCGGCCAGCTATGCGCTTTGCACCGCACTGGACGAAGCGGCCAACAGCACGGAATGGGGCGGCACCAAGGCAGAGGGCCAGGCGGGCGTCTGGGCTTCGCAGCAGTTGGCGGCGCAGTTCCATGGCGACATCAAGGGCGGCGACAAGTTCTTCCTGCTGGTCGGCCGGCTGGCCGCCAGCCCGCAGGAGCACATCGACCTGCTGGAGCTGATGTACTACGTGCTGGGCCTGGGCTTCCGGGGGCGTTACAGCACGGCGACCAACGGGCACCAACAACTCGAAGCCATTCGCCGGCGGCTGCTGACGCTGCTGAACTCGGCCCGCGGCGACGTGCCGCGCGAACTCTCGCCGCATTGGCGCGGCGAGGGCGCGGGCAAGTTCCGGCTGCTGCGCAGCGTTCCGGTATGGGTGACGGCGTCGCTGCTGTCGCTGGCGGCGCTGGGCCTGTTCGCCTGGTACAAGTTCCAGCTCGGGCAGATGAGCACCGACGTGGAGCAGCGCATCGCGGCGATCGGCCGCATGCACCCGCCGCCGGTGCCGGTGGCGACGGTCAAGCCGCTGCGGCTCAAGGAGCTGCTGGCGGCCGAGATCGCGCGCGGCACGGTGAGCGTGGAGGAAGACGAGCGCCGCAGCGCCGTGACCTTCAAGGGCGACGACATGTTCGTGCCGGGCCAGGCGAGGCTGAGCCAGAAGATCATCCCCGTGCTGGGCAAGGTGGCCGACGAAATCAACCAGGTCACGGGCACGGTGCAGGTCACCGGCCACTCGGACAACCAGCCCATCCGCACGCGCGAGTTCCCCGACAACCAGGTGCTGAGCGAGAAGCGCGCGGCAGCCGTGTCCACGGTGCTGCAGGGCCGCGGCGTGGTGGCCTCGCGCATCCAGACCGAGGGCAAGGGCGACACGGTGCCGGTGGCGCAGAACGCCACGCCGGCCGGCCGCGCCCGCAACCGCCGGGTCGACATCGTCGTGACGCAGGGCGGTGCCACCACGTACGTGGCCACGATCGGTGCGCCCGCAGGGGGTGCCGTGGTGGCTCCGGCCGCGCCAGCGGCAACGCCGGTGCAGCCGCCGCAGCCGCGGCGCTGAGCGCGGTCAGGGAGTTTTCATGCAATACCTCAAACAGTTCCTGGGTTTTCTCTTCTCTCGCCAGATGCTGGCGTTCTTGGCCGTGGTGCTGCTGGCGGTGGTGATCTGGTTCGTCGGGCCGCTGCTGGCGGTGGACGGCCTGCGGCCGCTGGCCTCGGCGGGCGTGCGCATCAGCTTCATCGTGCTGCTGCTGGCGCTGGGCATCCTCTGGTTGGTGTCGGGGCCGGTCAGCCTCATCGGCGTGGCGGCCCTGTGCCTGCTGGTGTGGTATGCCGGGCCGCTGCTGGCCTTGGGCAGCGCACAGCCGCTGGCGCCGGTGTGGGTGCGCACGGTGGTCATCACGGTCGTCCTGCTGGCCTGCGCGCTCTACTGGCTCCACCGCTTGTGGCGGGCGCTTCGCAACAACGACGACCTGCTCGCCAGATTCCTCAACTTCGGCCAGGACGCGCGCCAAGAGGACGTGGCCAAGGGCTTTCGCTGCCCGGGCAGGGCGAGTTGACGCCATGCTGCGCACGCTGATCCCTTGCGGCCCCGTCACGCCGCCGGCCATCTGGGGCAAGTTGCCTGGCCACGCCCACTGCTTGCGCAGCGGCATGCGGCATGGCGTGGGCGAGGGCTGGCGCCCCTGGCCGGCGCTGCTGCGGAGCAGTCAATCGTGAAGCTCCCGAACGATCGTTCCAGCGGCGCGCAGCCTGCGGGCGCGCCGGCCTTGCAACTGCGCGTGATGCGCGCGGCGGCGAGAGCGGGATCGGGCGCGGGCGTGGAGCCCGTGCTTCACGACGCGCCCCGGCCGCACGCCGTCGATGCCCTGGACGTCTTCGACTTGCGCGACCTGGCGTCGCTGCCACAGCACGCATCTGCGACCGCGTGGGCGATCGCTGAAAGCAGGAGCGATCCTTTCGGCGTGCTCGACATCGCGGGTGCGCAGGCCCGGCCCTCCGGGGCCACCCTTTCGGAAATGGTGGGTGAAACGCCTTCGCCGCTCGCCCGCTTAGCGGGGCCACCCGTGCCTGCGTCCGGCGGAATGCAGTCGGGACCCGCCGCGAAGGCCGTCCCGGCGGAGCGGCATCCCTCCGCGTCCACGGCCGTGCTGGATGAACTGCATGAGGAGTTCGTGCGCGTGGTGCGCGACCCTTCGCAGCTCGCGGGGCGCTCCGACTGGGGAGGGGCTGTCGCCCCTGAAGCTGCGTCCTCGACGGCCGTTCACGCGCTGGGCCAGGCCGCCGAACTCTCCCCGCTGCTGCTCGACATGCTGCAACCGCCGGGAAGCATCGACCAGGTCATCCAGCAATTCGATCCGCTGAGCCGCTCGACCCTCCTCGATGTGGACGGGCCCGAGGACGTGCTGCGCCTCTTTGCGCCGGAACTGGCGCACGACATGCGCGTGGCGGTGCCCAGCCTCACGAGGCGCGAGCACCACGAACTCTCGCCCGACAGTCATGTCCGCATGGGCGGGGAGAGGCCGGGCCAGAACGCCGCCGCGCCGGGAGAGGCCGCATGAGATTCCCGATCCCCGGCGCCGCCGGCCCAGGATGTTCGAAACGAGACGAGACCGGCTCGCCGTCGCGCGCGGGACCGGCAATTTCAACATGGGCTCGCACCGTGGTGCGATGCACGGAGGTCCTTCGATGAGTGCCCAAACCCTGATCCTGAAGCATGACGAATGGCGAAAGGGCCTGGGCGGCGCCCCGGCCGGCGTGGCGGGCGAGAGCGATGGCAATGCCTACATGGGCCTGGACCTGAACCTGATCACGTTCTCGGCCAGCATGGTCTTCGAGCCCGAGCAGTACGTCGGCTCGCGCTACCGCGCCAGCGCCCATTGACCTTCCTTCTTGCCAAACGCCTTTTCGCCCCCGCCATGACCCGTGTCGCCACCCCCGACCAGCCCGCCACTGCCGCACGCGCGCCCTTCGCCGCCGCCGAGTGGCTGCAGCCGCTGAGTGCGCAGCAGCCCTGCGGCGCCAGCCTCGAATACGACCCCGAATACGCCGTGCTGCTGTCGCGCATGCTGCCGCGTGGCGATGCGCAGTACGGCAACTTCGTCGGCACGCCCGAGGCGCCCAACTGGGCCGAGATCGAACGCGACTGCCGCCGTCTGCTCCTGCGCACCAGGGACATCAATCTCGTCATCTGGCTGGCCCGCGCGCGCACCCGGCTCGGCCAGGCGGGCGGGCTGGCGCAGGTGCTCGGCATGCTTGCGGCATTGCTGCAGGCCTGGCCCGAGGCGGTGCATCCGCAACTGGTGGTCGAAGGCGAGCTCGACCCGGCAGTGCGCGCCAACGCGCTGGCGGCGCTGGCCGATCCCGACGGCCTGCTGGGTGACGTGCGCGATGTCGTCGTCGCGCCGCATACCGCGTTGCGCCTGGCCGTGCGCGATGTCGAACGTGCCTTTGCCAGCCCCCGCCCCGCCGAGGCGCCGAGTCCCGAATCCGTTGCCCAGCAGCTGGCCGCCCTGCGCGAGGCGGCCGGGGACGACGCCCAGGCCCCCGTGCACCAGCTCGCGCAGGCGGCCCGCGAAGCGCACGCCATCGAGCGCTGGTGCCGCGAGCACCTGAACGACGACGCTCCGACCTTGCAGCCGCTGCTGCGTGTGCTCGACCTCTTCCTGCCGCCGCCTGCGCCGGCCCCTGCAACCGGCGTGGCGGACTGGGCCGGAACCGCACGGCTTTCGGCCACCGCAGCCGTGGCCCATCCTCTTCTGCCATTCGCCGGCGCGCCCTTGCCGGGCAGCAGCGCGCCTGCTTCGCGCGACGACGTCCTGCTCACCCTCCGTGCCGCCCGCCAATGGTTCGAAGCGCATGAGCCGAGCAGTCCCGTCGCCGTGCTGCTCAAGCAGGCCGAGCGCATGGTCGGCAAGCGCTTTTCGCAGGTGGCCGACGCCATCCCGCTCGACCTGCTGCACAAATGGGAGTCGGCCGACGACGACGGAAGCCGCACCGGAGGCCATTCGTGAACCCGCCGCTTGCGCTTGGGGTCGCAGCCTTCGCCCTCGGCCTGCTGGGTGCGGCGCTCGGCGCGTGGTGGCTCTCGAAGCGGCTGAGCGCCCAATGGGCGTTGGAGATGCCGCGGCTGCTGCAGGCGCAACTCGAAGCCCATGCGCGTGCGCAGGTCCCGCCGCTGCGCGACGCCTCGCCTGCGGCAGAGGCGCCGGTGTTCGACACCGCGCTGCTGGCCGCACAACTGCGATCGCAGCTCACGGCCGCATTCGATGCCCAGCGCGAGGCGTTGCAACGGGCCTGGCAGCAGGCCGACGACACCTTGCACCAGGCCCTGCAGCGCCTGCCGCAAGGGGTGCAGCAGGCCATTCAGGTCGAGTTGGAGTTCCAGGCCCAGCAACAGGCCGGGCGCGATGCAGCACGCGCGGTGGAACAGCAGCGCTGGCAGGCCGAGCAGGACGAGCGCCGTGCAGCCGAACTGCGCGTGCTGCTCCAGGCCCCGGGCGCGCAGCCACCAGCGGGGCCGCGAACCGCCGCCCCGCCGCCCGAGCCCGCACACCCCCCAGTGCCCGCGCCCGCCGCGCCGGCGCGCCACGCTGCAGCCGTGTCGGCCCGCCCGCCCGAACTCGAACTGACGCCCTTGCCCCGCCCTCAACCGAGCCGCGGGCCCGAACCGGCCGCACCCGAACTCAGCGACGAGGAACTCGACGCGCTGCCGCCAGACTTGCCCGCGCCCGACAAGGCCCGCAGACGCATCCTGCCGCCGCCCAAGAGGCCCCCGTTTCGCAGTCTTTAGATCGTGTGCGCAGATCGCGACGTGCGCCCAGACCGGCCGATGTCAGCCAATGCCCTGCGTGCGGATGCGAATTCGGCCGGTAGGTCATCGCATGCGGCGCAGCCATGCTTTACAGCCTGATCCAAGGAGCTTGCCGTGAACCTGCCGTCGTCTGCCTCTGAAGACATCATCGTCCCGCGTTCGGTCGTGGACGTCACCCGCGCCGAGGAAGTCGCCTACTGGATGGCGACGCTCGGCGTATCCGAAATGGACTTGCGCCGCGCGGTCGCCGCGTCCGGCGAGGTTCCCGGGGACGTGCGCGACTATCTCGGCGTCAAGTAAGGCCTGCGATCGGCCTGACGGCCAGTGCCCTGCAGGGTAGCGGTCGTCGGCGCATTCGGCGCGGCACCTGAGTGTTGCCTTCGGCCCCAGGCCGCGAGCCCAAAAAGAAAATGCCCCGCATGAGGACATGCGGGGCATTCGTGTTTTGGTGGGCCCTGAGTGACTCGAACACTCGACCTACGGATTAAGAGTCCGCTGCTCTACCAACTGAGCTAAGAGCCCTTGCTTGTTTACACCGCGTTGTGCGCTGTGCATTTTTAGGCAAGACCGCGAGTATAGCGCAATTTTCTGGACCCGTGCACGGGCGTCGGCGCGCCTTGGTGTGCGCGGGTAGGATGGCGCCATCGCGCGTTGCGCCGCTCACTGCGTCTTCCCATGATCTCGCCTGTTTCCCCCTCCGCACCCATGCACGTCGTCATCACCGGCGCGGCCGGCGCGCTCGGCCGCGCCGTCACGCAACACTACCTGGACGCCGGCGCGCGGCTCGCGCTGCTCGAACGTCATCCCGATCACCTGACGCAGGCCTTCCCGGGCCTCGACAACTCGCAGCACCTGCTGCTGGCCGCCGACGTCACGTCGGCCGAATCGGTCAAGGCGGCCGGCGAACAGATCCTGCGTGCCTTCGGGCATGTCGATGCCGTCATCCACATCGCGGGCGGCTTCGAGATGGGGCCCGCCGTGCACGAACTCGATCGCGCGGCCTGGGACCGCATGCTGAACCTCAACGCCTGGTCCTTCGTCGCCGTGTCGCAGGCCTTCGTGCCGGCCATGGTCGCGCGCGGCGCCGGCGCGCTGGTTGCGGTGACGGCCAAGTCGGCCAGCCGTGGCGTGGCGCACATGGCGGCCTACTGCGCGTCGAAGAGCGCGCTGCAGCGCCTCGTCGAAAGCCTGGCGGCCGAGGTTGCGCCGAGTGGCGTGCAGGTCAACAGCATCGCGCCGAGCGTGCTCGACACGCCAGCCAACCGCCAGGCCATGCCCGACGCCGATCCGAGCGAGTGGGTGTCGACCTCCGTCGCCGCGAAGACCATTGCGTACCTGGCAGGCGACGGCGCGGCCGCGCTGCATGGCCAGCACCTCGTGCTGGACGCCTGAAGGCGCAAAGAAAAAGGCCCCGGTGCGATGCACAGGGGCCTTCTGGAGAATCGTTGGTGGAGAGGAGGAGGATCGAACTCCCGACCTCCGCATTGCGAACGCGGCGCTCTCCCAGCTGAGCTACCCCCCCAACGCAGGGCGCGATTCTATAACCGCCGGCCTGCCCGCGCCACTCACATGAGCAGGTGCTCGCCGGCGTTGTCGCCGCCCAGGATGACGTAGTTGACCTTGCGCACATCCATCAGCTTGCGGCCGCCCGCATAGCTGATGGAGCTCTGCACGTCCTCCTGCATCTCGCGCAGCACGTCCTCCAGCGTTCCCTTGACCGGCTCGAGGATGCGCTTGCCCTCGACGTGCTTGTACTCGCCCTTGTTGAAGTCCGAGGCCGAGCCGTAGTACTCCTTGAAGCGCTTGCCGTCGACGACGACCGTCTCGCCGGGGCTTTCCTCCAGGCCGGCCAGCAGCGAGCCGATCATGACCATGGTGGCGCCGAAGCGGATGCTCTTGGCGATGTCGCCATGCTCGCGGATGCCGCCGTCGGCAATGATGGGCTTGGTGGCCACGCGCGCGCACCACTTGAGCGCCGACAGCTGCCAGCCGCCGGTGCCGAAGCCGGTCTTGAGCTTGGTGATGCACACCTTGCCCGGCCCGATGCCGACCTTGGTCGCGTCGGCGCCCCAGTTCTCCAGGTCGATCACGGCCTCGGGCGTGCCCACGTTGCCGGCAATGACGAAGGCCTTGGGCAGCTTCTCCTTGAGGTAGCCGATCATGTTCTTCACGCTGTCGGCATGGCCGTGCGCGATGTCGATCGTGACGTAGTCGGGCACGAGACCCTTGGCGACCAGTTGATCGACGGTGTCGTAGTCGGGCTTCTTCACGCCCAGCGAGATCGAGGCGAACACGTCTTGGGCCTGCATGTGCTCGACGAACTTCACGTTGTCGAGGTCGAAGCGGTGCATCACGTAGAAGTAGCCGTTCTTGGCCAGCCAGAGGCAGATCTTCTCGTTGACCACCGTCTTCATGTTGGCCGGTACGACGGGGATGCGGAAGCTGCGGCCGCCCAGCTCGATGCTGGTGTCGCATTCGGAGCGGCTTTCCACGCGGCACTTGCGCGGCAGCAGCAGGACGTTGTCGTAGTCGAAGATTTCCATGACCCAAGCTCTCCTTGATGAAGGTCGTTGACGGCGAACGATGGAGCGCTTGGCCTGGCCGGTTCCGCGGCCCGCCCGGCAGTGCGGTGGCCACAAAAAAACCGGGCGCAAGAAACTTGGGCCCGGTGACCGAGTGTAGGGGAGGGGGCTTGGCCCCGCCTGTATGGTGGTCATACGGCCGCCGCTATGGCGGTGGCCGCGGCGCGGCCTAGAAGCGGTAGCCCACGCCCACGCCGAAGAGCCAGGGGTCGACCTTCACCTGCGACACCTTCTGCGCGCCCAGCTTGACGTCGGCGCGGATCTGCACCTTCTTGACGTCGACGTTCAGGAACCAGTTCCTGGCCAGTGCGATGTCCACGCCGCCGCCCACGGCCAGGCCCCAGCTGTTGCGATCGAGGTCCAGCCGGCCGACGGTCGGCACGTACAGGTTCACCCCGCTCAGCCGCGTGTAGTTGATGCCGGCGCCGACATACGGCCGCACGGTGGCGTCGGGGCGGAAGTGGTACTGCAGCATCAGCGTGGGCGGCAGGTGTTTGAAGCTCCCGATGTCGGTCGGGCCGCCCAGCGCACTCTGCTGCACCGTCACGCGCTGCTTCTGCGGCACCGTGAGCACGAGTTCGGCCGCGATGTTCGGCGTGAAGAAGTAGCTCACGTCGACTTCGGGAATGGTCTTGTCGTTCACCGTGATGGCATTGGCCGGCACCGCCAGCGAGGGGATGGCTGCGGACTTGTCGGCCATGTCCAGACGCACGGCGCGCAGGCGGACCAGCCACGGGCCTTGGGTGTCGGTGGTCTGTGCCTGAACGGACGGGGCGAGCAGCGCAGCGATCAATGCGGCCGGCGTGGCGAGGTGAAAGAGGCGGGAAAGCAATGTCATGGCATCGGCTTGTTGTGGTGGATGTACCGGGCCAGTGTGGAACGCGCAGTCGGCGCCGTCCTTGAGGCCGCGCAAGCTGGGCGGGTGCCTCGCGAGCACACCGCCTGCCCTTGACGCAGGTCATGAACGCCGCTGCAAGCCCCACCCAGAATCGCCGCGGCGCCATCGCCGCCCGAGGGGGTGGCTGGCACCCACGTCATCAAGGAACACCGCACCATGAAGTCTCCGCTCATCGCCATCGGCCTCGCCGCGGCCTGCGTCGCCGCCCAGGCCGCCGACTGCGCCATCACCGTCGAAGGCAACGACGCCATGCAGTTCGACAGGAAGGAGATCGTCGTGCCCAAGGAATGCAAGAGCTTCAGCGTGCAGATCAGGCATGCCGGCAAGCTGCCGATCCAGGCCATGGGCCACAACTGGGTGCTGACGAAGACGGCCGACGTCCAGGCAGTGGCGGCCGACGGCGTGGCCGCAGGCCTGGCCAACCAGTACGTCAAGGCGGGCGATGCGCGCGTGCTGGCCCACACCAAGGTCGTCGGGCCGGGGCAGAGCGACACCGCGGCGGTCGACGTCGCCCGGCTCAAGGCCGGCGAGTCCTACACCTTCTTCTGCTCCTTCCCCGGACATGCCGCCGTGATGAAGGGGGCGTTCAAGCTCGGCACCTGAGCGCTCGCGGGCTTGCTCGCGCCGGCAGGCGCCGGCAACCCCGCGTTCCTACAATGCCGGGATGTCCTTTCCTGGCCACGATGCCGGGCCCGCCGCGGCCGATTCCCCCCTCCTTGCCACCCTGAACGACGAGCAGCGCGCCGCCGTCACCCTGCCCGAGGGCAACGCGCTCATCCTGGCGGGGGCCGGTTCGGGCAAGACCCGCGTGCTCACCACCCGCATCGCCTGGCTGCTGTCCACGGGGCAGGTCTCGCCGGGCGGCGTGCTGGCCGTGACCTTCACCAACAAGGCGGCCAAGGAAATGATGACGCGCCTGTCGGCCCTGCTGCCGGTGAACGTGCGCGGCATGTGGATCGGCACCTTCCACGGCCTGTGCAACCGCTTCCTGCGCGCGCACTGGAAGCTGGCCGGCCTGCCGCAGAGCTTCCAGATCCTCGACACGCAGGACCAGCTCTCGGCCATCAAGCGGCTGATGAAGCAGTTCAACGTCGACGACGAGCGCTTTCCCGCCAAGCAGACGCAGTGGTTCATCGCCGGCGCCAAGGAAGACGGCCTGCGCCCGCGCGACATCGAGGCCCGCAGCGAGGACGACCGCAAGAAGATCGAGCTTTACCAGCTCTACGAGGAGCAGTGCCAGCGCGAAGGCGTGGTCGACTTCGGCGAGCTGATGCTGCGCAGCTACGAACTGCTGCGCGACAACGACCCGGTGCGCGAGCACTACCAGCGGCGCTTTCGCCACATCCTGATCGACGAGTTCCAGGACACCAACCGCCTGCAGTACGCCTGGATCAAGATGCTGGCGGGCCACACGGTCGACGGCCGATTCGTGCCCGGCCCCAACAGCGTGCTGGCCGTGGGCGACGACGACCAGAGCATCTACGCCTTCCGCGGCGCACGCGTGGGCAACATGAGCGACTTCGTGCGCGAGTTCGACGTGCACCACCAGATCAAGCTGGAGCAGAACTACCGCAGCTTCAGCAACATCCTCGACTCGGCCAACGAGCTGATCAGCCGCAACACCAAGCGCCTGGGCAAGAACCTGCGCACGGACCAGGGGCCGGGCGAACCGGTGCGCGTGTACGAGTCGACCAGCGACTTCGCCGAGGCGCAGTGGATGGTCGAGGAGATGCGCCAGCTGGTGCGCGACGGCATCGACCGCAAGGAGATCGCCGTGCTCTACCGCAGCAATGCGCAAAGCCGCGTGATCGAGACGGCGCTCTTCAATGCCGCCGTGCCGTACCGCGTGTATGGCGGCCTGCGCTTCTTCGAGCGCGCCGAAATCAAGCACGCGCTGGCCTACCTGCGCCTGCTGGAGAACCCCGGCGACGACACCAGCTTCCTGCGCGTGGTGAACTTCCCGCCGCGCGGCATCGGCGCGCGCAGCATCGAGGTATTGCAGGACACGGCCCGCGCGCGCGGCGCCTCGCTGTACAAGGCGGTGGAAGGCATGAGCGGCAAGGCCGGCGCCAACCTGGCCGCCTTCGTCGCGAAGATCGACGTGCTGCGCGAGCAGACACAGGGCCTGTCGCTCAAGGAGATCATCGAACTGGTGCTCGACGCCAGCGGCCTGATCGAGCACTACAAGGCCGACCGCGAAGGCGCCGACCGGCTGGAGAACCTGGAGGAACTGGTCAACGCGGCCGAGAGCTTCGTCACGCAGGAAGGCTTCGGGCGCGATGCCGTCGCGCTGCCGGTGGACGAGCTGCGCCAGTCGCCCGCGAGCCAGGGCATCGACCTCTCGCAGCCCGTGCTCGACGAACCCCTGGCGCCCGACGCGGAGACGGGCGAGACGCTCAGCCCGCTGGCCGCCTTCCTCACGCACGCCGCGCTCGAATCCGGCGACAACCAGGCGCAGGCCGGGCAGGACGCCGTGCAGCTCATGACCGTGCACGCCGCCAAGGGCCTGGAGTTCGACGTGGTGTTCATCACCGGGCTGGAAGAGGGCCTGTTCCCGCACGAGAACTCCATGAGCGACCACGAGAGCCTGGAGGAGGAGCGCCGCCTGATGTACGTGGCCATCACGCGCGCGCGGCAGCGCCTGTACCTGAGCCACTCGCAGACGCGCATGCTGCACGGCCAGACCCGCTACAACCTCAAGAGCCGCTTCTTCGACGAACTGCCCGAGGGCGCACTGAAGTGGCTCACGCCGAAGAACCCGGGCTTCGGCCAGTTCGCCGGCGGCGCGCTGAACTCGTCAAGCGGCCGGGCCGGCGGGGCGGGCGCTGGAGGCGGCTTCGGCGCCTACTACAGCGGCGCGGCAGCGGCACCGGTGCCGCAGAAGGCGCCGTCCGCGCACGGCCTGCGCATCGGCATGCAGGTCTTCCACAACAAGTTCGGCGAGGGCGCGGTGCTGGCGCTCGAGGGCGCGGGCGACGATGCGCGCGCGCAGGTCAAGTTCGGGCGCCACGGCATCAAGTGGCTGGCGCTCAGCGTGGCCAAGCTCACGCCGGTCTGACGCGGCGCGGCGGCCTCAATCGGCCTGGAAGCAGTCGCGGAAGCTGAACCAGGTCGAGGTCAGGAACATGGCCGTGAGCACGAACGAGCCGCCGACCAGCACCGCCACGCCCACGCTGCCCGCGGCCGCCATCGCGACGCTGGCCGCGAGCGACAGCACGATGCTGCCCGCCAGCACCACGGCGAACCACACCAAGCCGTAGACCGCCATCGCGCCGAAGTTGCGCACGCAGGTCACCAGGCTGAAGAACAGGCTCTTGACCGGCGGCACCGCGTGCCAGTGGACCAGCGCGGGCGCGTGCCAGAAGGCCAGCGCGACCGGCAGGTACAGCGCCATGCGCAGCAGCATGGCGAACTGGAAGCCGGCACTCTGGATGACCTCGGGCCGGGGCGCGCCCTGCGCGTCGAAGGCACCCGCCATCGGGTCGCCCGCGATCGCGCTGGCCAGCAGGCCGGCCAGCGTCACCGCGACGCCGTACAGCGCCCCCAATGCGACAAGAGGCCGGACACGGCTGCGCACCGCGCCCAGCGCCGACGCGAACAGCACCGCCGTCACGGGCCGGCCGTCGGGCGCGATGCGGCCCGGGGGCAGCCGGCTGGCCTGCTCGGCGGCGGCCATCAGGGCCAGCGTGCTGGCCGGCGCCAGCGCCACCGCCAGCGCGCCGCCGATGACCGGCACGCGCGACAGCAGCGCGATGGCCGACATGAACAGCATGAACAGCGAGAAGAAGGCCATCGGTGCGCGGCGGAAGGCCTGCAGGCCTTCGCGCACCCATTGGGCGCCGGTGCGGGGCGCGACGAGCAGCAGCTTCATGGCGTCAGGCCGGCACGGCCTCTTCGGCGGGCTCGGCGCCCTCAATGCCTTCGGCGCTGGCAACGCGCACCGGCGCATGCGCCCGCTGGCGCAGCACGCGCTCGAAGTGCGCCGGGTCGTGGGGCTTGAGCATGCTCGCCTCGCGCGGCAGGTGGAAATCCCACAGCCGCGAGATCCAGAAGCGCAGGGCCGCCGCGCGCAGCATGCCGGGCAGCAGTTCGCGCTCGGCCCGGGTCAGCGGCCGCACCGTCTCGTAGGCGGCCAGCAGCGCGGTGCTGCGCTCGGCATCGGGCGCGCCCGTCGGCAGGTCGATGGCCCAGTCGTTCAGGCACACGGCCAAATCGAACAGCCAGGTATCGGTGCCGGCGAAGTAGAAGTCGAACACGCCGGTGAGGCGCGGCGGCGCATCGGCGTCGCGGTCGTCGCCATCGCCCTCCGTCGAGAACATCGCGTTGTCGCGGAACAGGTCGGCATGCACCGGCCCGCGCGGCAGCGCCGCATAGGCGGCAGACGCCGCCACGTGGTTCTGGTAGGCCAGCTCGCCTGCGAGCAGGGCGGCCTGGGCCGCATCGAGGTAGGGCATGACCACCGGCGCGGTCTCGTTCCACCAGGGCAGCCCGCGCAGGTTGGGCTGGGTGCGCGGGAAATCGCGCGCCGCCAGGTGCATGCGGGCCAGCAGGGCCCCGAGTTCGCGGCAGTGCGCCGCACCGGGCGCCAGTTCGCTGCGGCCCGAGAGGCGCTGCACCACGGCCGCCGGCTTGCCGGCCACGGTGTGCAGCAGCGCGCAGGGCGCATCGGCCGGGACTTCGAGCGGGTGTGTGCCGTCCGCCACGATCGGCGCCTGTGCCGGGTCGGCGGCTGGGGCCGGCACCGGCAGGCCGGCGTCGGCCAGGTGCTTCATCAGGCAAAGGTAGTAGGGCAGCTGGGCGAAGCTCAGGCGCTCGAACAGCGTCAGGACGTACTCGCCCTGATCGGTGCTGGCGAAGTAATTGGTGTTCTCGATGCCGCCCTCGATGCCCCGCAGGCTGTGCAGCTCGCCCAGCCCCAGGCGCCGCAGCAGGGCGCCGGCCTCTTCGGGCCCGACTTCGGTGAAGACCGCCACCGCGGACCGTCAGAACTTGAGGACGTTCCAGACGCGCGGGCCGTTGCCGCTGGGTCCGGATTCCGACTGGGTGCGCCCCTGGCGCTGGCCGTCGCTGGGCAGCACCTCGTAGGGGGCGGCGCCGTTCTTGGGCGTGACGGTGATCTGCTGGGTGCGGCCACCGTAGCGCGTCTCGTCGACGCGAGCGCCCGAATCCTCGGTGCGCAGATGCTCGATCTTCTGGTTGCGGCGGCCCTCGAGCGCCTCCGAGTCGCCTGCCGGTGCCGCGGGCTGCGCCGCCGGGGCGGGCTGCGCGGCCGCCTGGGCATGGACGGAAGCCAGGGGCAGGAGACAGCCCAGCGCCAGCAGGGCCGTGCGCAGGGGGGCGAATCGGTTGGAGCTCATGCGCGGGATTGTAGGTGCGGGCCGAGGCACCCCGCTGTCAGCCTGCGCGCTTCATGCCTGTCTGCCGAATGCGCCCAAGCCACCGTGTCGAAGGCGGCAAAATGCCCCGATGACCGACAAGAAAACGCTGCTGCTCGTCGACGGATCGAGCTACCTGTACCGCGCGTTCCATGCCATGCCCGACCTGCGCGCGGTGCCCGGCGACAGCAAGAGCCCGGCCACCGGCGCCATCCGCGGAATGATCAACATGATGCAGGCCCTGCGGCGCGAGGTGCGCGCCGATTACGTGGCCTGCATCTTCGATGCGCCCGGCAAGACCTTCCGCGACGACTGGTATCCCGCCTACAAGGCCAACCGCTCGCCCATGCCGGACGATTTGCGCGCGCAGATCGAGCCGATCCACCAGGTGGTGCAGCTGATGGGCTGGCCGGTGCTCAGCGTGCCCGACGTCGAGGCCGACGACGTGATCGGCACGCTGGCGCGGGCCGGCGCCGCGCAGGGCATGGAGGTGATCGTCTCCAGCGGCGACAAGGACCTGTCGCAACTCGTGGACGAGAACATCACCATCATCGACACCATGAACGGCAAGCGCCGCGACGTGGCCGGCGTGACGGCCGAATTCGGCGTGCCGCCCACCCTCATGGTCGACTACCAGACACTGGTCGGCGACGCGGTCGACAACGTGCCCGGCGTCGAGAAGGTCGGCCCCAAGACGGCGGCCAAGTGGCTGATGCAGTACGGCTCGCTCGATGCGCTCATTGCCGCCGCGGGCGAGGTCAAGGGCCAGGCCGGCGAGAACCTGCGCAAGGCGCTCGACCAGCTGCCGCTGTCGCGCCGCCTGGTCACCGTCCGCACCGATTGCGACCTCGACGGCCACGTGCCGGGCCTGCCGTCGCTCGACGCGCTGGCCATCCGCGAGCAGGACACCGAGGCGCTCAAGAACTTCTACGAGCAGTACGGCTTCAAGAGTCTGGTCAAGACGCTGCAGGCGCACGAAGTGCCGCCCGAGCTCGTGGAGGAGAACAAGGCGCGGGGCGGCCCGGAGGGCGGCACGGGCCTGCTCGAAGGCTTCGAGGTGGCGGCGGCCGCGCGCGCCACCAACCTGGCCTACGACACCGTCTTCACCTGGGAGCAGTTCGACACCTGGCTGGCACGGCTGGAGGCGGCCGAACTCGCCGCGATCGACACCGAGACCACCTCGCTGGACGAAATGCGGGCCGAGATCGTGGGCATCAGCTTCAGCGTCCAGCCCGGCGAGGCGGCGTACATCCCGCTCACGCACAACTACCCCGACGCGCCCGAGCAGCTGCCGCGCGACGAGGTGCTGGCGCGGCTGAAGCCCTGGCTGGAGAACGGCGCGAAGAAGAAGCTGGGCCAGCACGTCAAGTACGACCGGCACGTCTTCGCCAACCACGGCATCGAGGTGCAGGGCTACGCGCACGACACCATGCTGCAAAGCTACGTGCTCGAGGTGCACAAGCCGCACGGCCTGGCCAGCCTGGCCGAGCGCCACCTCGGCCGCAGCGGCATCGACTACGAAGACCTGTGCGGCAAGGGCGCGCACCAGATCCCGTTCAGCCAGGTTGCCATCGACAAGGCGGCCGAGTATTCCTGCGAGGACAGCGACCAGACGCTGGACGTGCACCGCGTGCTGTGGCCGCAGTTGCAGGCCGACGAGAAGCTGCGCTTCATCTACGCGCTGGAGATGGAGAGCAGCGAATCGCTCTACCGCATCGAGCGCAACGGCGTGCTCATCGACGCGCCCACGCTCGCCGCGCAGAGCAACGACCTGGGCAAGCGCATCCTGGCGCTGGAGCAGGAGGCCTACGAGATCGCGGGCCAACCCTTCAACCTCGGCAGCCCCAAACAGATCGGCGACATCTTCTTCAACAAGCTGGGCCTGCCGGTGGTGAAGAAAACGCCCAGCGGTGCACCCAGCACCGACGAGGAAGTGCTCGAGAAGCTGGCCGAGGACTACCCGCTGCCCGCGAAGATCCTCGAGCACCGTGGCCTGTCCAAGCTCAAGGGCACCTACACCGACAAGCTGGCGCAGATGGCGCTGCCGCGAACCGGTCGTGTGCACACCCACTACGCGCAGGCCGTGGCGGTGACCGGCCGGCTGTCGAGCAACGACCCCAACCTGCAGAACATCCCGATCCGCACGGCCGAGGGCCGGCGCGTGCGCGAGGCCTTCGTCGCACCGCCAGGCCATGTGATCGCCAGCGCCGACTATTCGCAGATCGAGCTGCGCATCATGGCCCACATCAGCGGCGACGAGGCCCTGCTGCGCGCCTTCACCGAGGGCATGGACGTGCACCGCGCCACCGCCGCCGAGGTCTTCGGCCTGCCGCCCGAGCAGGTGAGCAGCGAGCAGCGACGCTATGCCAAGGTCATCAACTTCGGCCTCATCTACGGCATGAGCAGCTTCGGGCTGGCGCGCAACCTGGGCATCGACAACACGGCGGCCAAGAGCTACATCGACCGCTACTTCGCGCGCTACCCGGGCGTGAAGCACTACATGGACGAGACGCGTGCCAGCGCCAAGGAGCGCGGCTATGTCGAGACCGTGTTCGGCCGGCGCCTGTACCTGCCCGAGATCAACTCGCCCAACGGCCCGCGCCGTGGCGGTGCCGAGCGTGCGGCCATCAACGCGCCCATGCAAGGCACCGCGGCCGACCTCATCAAGCTCAGCATGAACAAGGTGCAGGCGGTGCTCGACGCCGAGCGGCGCGGCACCCGGATGATCATGCAGGTGCACGACGAACTGGTGTTCGAGGTGCCCGAGGCGGAAGTCGACTGGGTGCGCGGCGAGATCCCGCGCCTGATGGCCGGCGTGGCCGACCTGAAGGTGCCGCTACTGGCCGAGATCGGCGTGGGACCGAACTGGGACCAGGCCCATTGATCGCTTTTCCAACATGACGAGGAACCCAAGCCCGATGTATCGATCCAGAACCACACTGCGCGTCCTGGCCCTGGCCTGCGCCCTGGCAACGGGTGCCGGCGCTGCGCTGGCGGCCCCCGACGCCCGCATCGCCGCGCTCGCCGCCGAGCAGAAGCAACCCTTGCTCGACTCGCTGTCGCAGCTCGTCGGCATCGAGTCCGGCAGCCGCGACCTCGAAGGGCTGGACAAGATCGCCGCCCTGATCGCCGACCGGCTGAAGGCGCTGGGTGGGCGCGTGGAACTGATCGAGCCCGGCAGCCCGGTCTCGCCCGAGGTCTACCGCATGGAGGACACGCCCGAGAAGATCGGCAAGATGGTCAAGGCCACCTTCACCGGCACCGGGACCCGGAAGATCATGCTCATCGCCCACATGGACACCGTGTACCAGGTGGGCATGGGCGCCAGGCAGCCCTTCCGCATCCAGGGCGACAAGGCCTACGGCCTGGGCATCGCCGACGACAAGCAGGGCATCGCCGTCATCCTGCATGCGGTGGCCATGCTGCAGAAGCTGGGCTTCAAGGAGTACGGCCAGCTGACGGTGTTGATCAACGGCGACGAGGAGATCAGCTCGCCGGGCTCGCGCGCGCTCATCACGAAGCTGGCGAGCGAGCACGACGCCGTGCTGTCGCACGAAGGCGCGTCGGTGGCCGAGGACAAGCTGTCGCTGGCCACGGCCGGCATCGGTGCGGTGTCGCTGAAGGTGCAGGGCAAGGCCTCGCACGCCGGCTCGGCGCCCGAGCGCGGCGTGAACGCCTTCTACGAGATGGCGCACCAGGTGCTGCAGATGCGCGACCTGTCCGATCCGGCCACGGGCCTGAAGATGAACTGGACCGTGGCGCAGGCCGGCAACAACCGCAACGTGATCCCGGCCACGGCCACCGCCATGGCCGACGTGCGCGTGACCCAGGTCGCCGACTACGACCGCGTCGAGCGCGCCATTGCCGAGCGGGTGAAGAAGCAGCTCATCCCCGAGGCCAAGGTCGAGGCGAAGTTCGAGCGCCGCCGCCCGCCGCTCGAGTCCAATCCGGCGTCGCTGGCGATGGCCAAGCACGCCCAGTCGATCTACGAGGAAATGGGGCGCAAGCTCGGCGCCGACGACAAGGTCGCCGGCGGCGGCACCGATGCGGCCTTCGCGGGGCTGTCCGGCAAGGCGGCGGTGGTCGAGCGCTTCGGGCTGCAGGGCTTCGGAGCGCACTCGGCCGATGCGGAGTACGTCCTCATCGACTCGATCGAGCCGCGGCTGTACCTCGTGACGCGCATGGTGATGGACATCGCACAGGGCAAGGTGGCGGCGCGCTAGCGGTTCCTGGCGCGCGATGCACGCATGCCCACCGGCAACGCAGTGGCATCGTGGCCGCGCGCGGTGCGCTCGCGCGCCATCGATAGACTGCCGGCTCCTTCCATTCCCCAGGAGCTTGCCTCATGCGCGACGACGACCTGAAACGCGACTTCGACTCCCTGCGCCCCGGTGACAGCACCGAAGCCGGTGCCACGCGCCGCACCGCCATCAAGGCGGCGCTGGGGGTGGGGTATGCCGCGGCCACCTTGCCGATCGCTGCGCAGACGGCCATCAAGACCTCGGACGAAGGCCTGAAGGCCGGCCCGATCAAGTACACCGTCAACGGTTTCGACGTGCCGGCCTACGCCGCGGCGCCGGCGGGCAAGACCGGGGTGCCGGTGATCCTGGTCATCCAGGAGATCTTCGGCGTGCACGAGTACATCGCCGACACCTGCCGCCGCTTCGCCAAGCTGGGCTACCTGGCCATCGCGCCCGAGCTTTATGCGCGCCAGGGCGATCCGAAGGGCTACACCGACATTCCCAAGCTGCAGGCCGAGCTGGTGTCCAAGGTGCCCGACGCGCAGGTCCTGGGCGATCTCGACGGTGCGCTCGCCTGGGCCAAGGCCAACGGCGGCGACACGTCCAAGGCGGGCATCACCGGCTTCTGCTGGGGCGGACGCATCGTGTGGCTGTACGCTGCCACCGGCAAGGTGAAGGCCGGCGTGGCCTGGTACGGCCGGCTGGTCGGCCAGCCCAGCGAGAACACGCCGAAGCACCCGGTCGACGTGGCCGCCGGCCTGCAGGCGCCGGTGCTCGGCCTGTACGGCGGCAAGGACCAGGGCATCCCCCTTGACACGGTCGATAAGATGAAAGCGGCACTGGCCACCGGCACCCCGGCGGCCAAGGCTTCCCAGTTCGTCGTGTACCCCGAGGCGGGCCACGCCTTCCATGCCGACTACCGGCCGAGCTACCTCCAGAGCGCGGCCGAGGACGGCTGGAAGCGCGCCCTGGCCTGGTTCAAGCAGTACGGCGTGGCCTGAGGCTGCCGCACCAGCGCAACGGGAAGCCAGCCGTCAGAATGCAGCCGTCCTTCGGGGCGGCTGTTCTTTTTTGTGAGAAACCGGGCGCCAGCGCCCGTCCTGATTGCGCAAACAGCGATGACTTTCATAGCAATTCTTGCCGCGACGCTGCTCGCGGGCATCGGCAGTGTGTGGGTGGCGGCAGCCTTGCTGCGCCTGGGCGTGCGCAGCGCGCCGGGCGACGTCGGGCACGGGCCCCAGTACCTCCTGAGCCTGGCGGCGGGCGCGCTGCTGGCCACGGCCTTCATGCACCTGCTGCCCGAGGCTTTCGAGAGCCGGATCGAGCCGGGCGTCCTGTTCGCCGTGCTGCTCTTCGGGCTGGTGTTCTTCTTCCTGCTCGACAAGGCGGAGCTCTGGCACCACGGGCACGAGCATCACCACCACGGCGGGCACGGCCATGCGCACGAGCACGCTTCGCACGACCACGACCACGACCACGACCACGACCACGACCACGACCACGACCACGACCACGACCACGACCACGACCACGACCACGACCACGACCACGACCACGGTCACGGCCACGGTCACGGCCATGTCCACGCGCAGCCGGAGCGCCCGCGCGCTGCGGGAGGCTGGACCGTGCTGACCGGGGACAGCGTGCATTGCTTCGGCGACGGCGTGCTGATCGCGTCGGCCTTCATCGCCGACATGCGGCTGGGCGTGCTGGCGGCGGTGGCGGTGCTGGCCCACGAGGTGCCGCACCACATCGGCGACCTGGTGGTGCTGCGGCAGAGCTCGGCCAACTCGCGCGCCGCGCTGGTCAAGGTCTCGTTGGCGGGCACCATGACGGCGCTCGGCGGCCTGGTGGGCTGGTGGCTGGTGGAGCGGCTTTCGGGCTTCCTGCCTTACTTCCTCGTCGTGGCGGGCAGCAGCTTCGTCTACGTGGCGCTGGCCGACCTCATCCCGCAATTGCAGCGCCGGCTGTCGGCGCGCCAGACCGTGACGCAGGTCGCCTGGCTGATGGCGGGCATCGTGCTGGTGACGGTGGTGAGCCGCCTCGCGCACGGGGGCGAAGGGCACGACCACGCGCACGGCCACGAGACGGCCGAAGAGCACGAGGGCCACAAGCACTGAGAAAGCGTCCGCCCGTCAAGGGGCGGCGTCATGTCCCCCATGGGGCGGTGGATTCCGGTGGCGAGCGGGGCGCAACGGGTTCACCATCCGGGTGCGCCGGGCCCGCTGCGCCGTGGCGTTCAGATCGTTCAGGAGATCCCATGTCCGCCCTCCCCAGTGCCCGCGTTCCCGATCCGGCCCTCGACGACGAGGCCGACGACCTGCCCGTCGACGACGCTGCCGCCGTCGATGACGACGAAACCCCGAACGAAGAGCTGACGGAGTCCGGCCTGGACCTCAGCGAAGCCAGCGAGCTGGACGCCGACAACGTGCTCGCCGACGAGGAAAGCGCGCGCGTGCTTCAGGCGCCGGACTGAGCCCGACCGGCTTGCCGGCGCGCGGGCAGGCCGCTCACTCGAGCGTGAAGCCGACCTTCAGCGTGACCTGCCAATGGGCGATCTTGCCGTCGGTCACGTGGCCGCGCGTCTCGACCACCTCGAACCATTGGATGTTGCGCACCGTCTCGCTGGCCTTGGCGATGGCGCTCTGCACGGCATCGTCGCTGCCGATGGGCGAGGACCCCGTGAGTTCGAGGATCTTGTAGACGTGGTGACTCATGGCGTGTTCCTGGCGTGGAGGGACGATGTCGGCGAATGCGCCGGCGCATCCCATTCTGAGGCGAAAGCCGAGGCGAAAGGCCCCGGCGCGCAGTGCGGCAGCCCCTTGCGTCGGCGGCCGGGGCGGGGGCTCAGTGCCCCTCGACCTTCTTGTGTTCGCCCAGCTGCGGCCGGCCGTCGCCGGTCAGTGCCGCCCGGGCAATCTTCAGCAGCTGCGACACCTTGCTCTCCGTCACGTCCCAGAACTCGGCGCTGTCGATGCGCACCGCCAGGAGCCCCAGGTTCGGATCGTCCGCGCCGGCCGGGAACCACGCCTTGGCCGCGCTGTTGAAGAGGGCCCGCTTCAGGGCCTCGTCCTCAAGCAGCGCCGCACGCCCGGCCACCGACACGTAGCTGTCGTCGTCCGGATTGGCGTAGGCCACGTTCACCACATCGTCGTGCGGCAGGTGCTGGGCGATCACGCCGTCCTTCGGCACGAAGAAATACAGGGTGGCGTCTTCGTCCACCGAGCGGTTCTGCGTCGTCAGCGGGTGGCTGTGCAGCAGGCCGTCATCATGGCGGTGGGTGAACATGCCGAAGCGGGTGTCCTTGATCAGCTCCCACAGGCGGGCGTGGTCTGCGGTGTCGGTGGACATGGTCGGAACTCCTCTTGATCGGGTCGGGTGGATGGATGAATGAATCCTCACCCTAGGCCTTGCCCGCCCCCGGTCAGTCGCCGGCCACCGCGTGCGCGTGTGCGCCCCCGCCGACCGGCGTGTCGGAGGGGAGGGTGCGGGGCGCCCCGCTCAGCTCCTGAAGAAGGCCAGGAGGTCCGGGTTGATCACATCGGCATGCGTGGTGAGCATGCCGTGCGGGTAGCCCTTGTAGACCTTGAGCGTGCCGTTCTTGAGCAGCTTGGCCGACTTGAGCGCGGAGTCGGCGATCGGCACGATCTGGTCGTCGTCGCCATGCAGCACCAGCGTGGGGATGGTGATGGCCTGCAGGTCCGCCGTCTGGTCGGTCTCCGAGAAGGCCTTGATGCCGTCGTAGTGGGCCTTGGCGCTGCCCATCATGCCCTGGCGCCACCAGTTCTGCACCACGCCCTGCGACACCTTCGCGCCCTCGCGGTTGAAACCGTAGAACGGGCCCGAAGCCACGTCGAGGAAGAGCTGCGCACGGTTGTCGGCCACACCCTTGCGGAAGCCGTCGAACACCTCGACCGGCAGGCCTTCGGGGTTGCCGGCGGTCTTGAGCATCAGCGGCGGAACGGCACTCACCAGCACCGCCTTGGCGGCGCGGCCGCTGGGCTGGCCGTGCCTGGCCACGTAGCGTGCCACCTCGCCGCCGCCGGTCGAATGGCCGACGTGGAAGACCTTCTTGAGGTCCAGCGCCTCGACCACCGCGAAGGCGTCGGCGGCGTAGTGGTCCATGTCATGGCCCTCGCTCACCTGCGTCGAGCGGCCGTGCCCGCGGCGGTCGTGCGCGATCACGCGGAAGCCGCGCTGCACGAAGTACAGCAGCTGCGCGTCCCAGTCGTCGCTCGACAGCGGCCAGCCGTGGTGGAACATGACGGGCTGGCCGTCGCGCGGCCCCCAGTCCTTGAAGAAGATCTCGACGCCGTCTCGGGTGGTGACCGTGTTCATGGCTTTCTTTCCTTGGTGGTTGCGCGCACGGTGCGCGCGGGAGGGTGAATCGGCCGCGTGGGCGAGGGCGGGCAGGGCGGCGAGCGAGGCCGCCGCTGCCGTGCCCAGGATCAGTTTTCGCCGGCCATCGTCGATGTCGCGCAGCGTCGGGTTGTCGTTCATTCTTCCGGTTCCTGGCAAGCGCTGGCGCGTAAGCGGATGTTCTTCGGGCCTGGCGCTCAGCCGCGCACGGCGCGCACCGCGTCCAGGATCACTTCCGCCACCGCCTGTGGCTGCGAGAGCAGCGACATGTGGCTGGCGGCGAGTTCGGTCGTGCGGGCCTTCAGGCGTGCGCTCAGCGCGTGCTGCAACTCCACGCTCACGGCCCGGTCCTCGGTCGAGAGCACGTACCAGTTCGGGCGCGTTTGCCAGGCAGCCTGCGTCACCTTGTCGCCGAAGGTGCTCGCACCGAGCGGCGGCGACACGGCGGCCAGCACGCGCGCCTCTTCGGCCGGCAGGTCCTGCGCCACGTTGTGCAGGAAGCCCTCCACGCTCATGACCAGGCTGCCGGTGGTGTCGGCCGACACGGTCGACAGGCCCGGCGGCGCGGGATGGGCCGCGACCTGGTCGCCCGTGGATTCGCCCACGTCCGGCGCGAAGGCCGCGACATAGACCAATGCCTTCACCTTCGGGTCGTTGCCGGCCTCGGTGATGACGGTCCCGCCCCAGCTGTGGCCGGCCAGTACCACCGGCCCGTCCAGCTGGTCGAGCGCGTGGCGGGTGGCCGCGACATCGGCCGCGAGCGAAGTGGTGGGGTTCTGCACTGCCTTGACCGCAACGCCGGCGCGCTGGAGGAGGGGGATCACCCGCCCCCAGCTGGAGGCGTCGGCCCAGGCGCCGTGGACGAGGACGACGGTGGGTTGGGGCGTGGAAGAGGGCATGGCGGTTCTCGCTCGGGTGGAGGCGCCTGCCCGGTGCGTGCCACTTCGATCCCTGGCGGCCGCGCACCCGGCCGAGGCGCGGGAAGGCCGTACTGTCTTTGCCGCTTGCCGCCGCGTCTTGCAGAAAATTCTGCGGCTATGGACATTTGCCGCGCCCACCGGAGGCGCTCGCCGTCCAGGCCGCTGTGAGCCTCAGGCCAGCAGGTCGGCCAAGGTGCGCGCGATCACCTGGGTGGCGCGGCGCAGGTCCTCGAGGTCGATGCGCTCGTCGTTGCGCTTGGCGTGCGACTCCAGCACGGTGCGCGGGCCGGCGCCATAGATCACGCCGGGGATGCCCGCCTCGCCGTACAGCCGCACGTCGGTGTAGAGCGGCGTGCCCATGGCCGGGATCGGCTGGCCGAAGAGCTCCGCGCCGTGCTTCTGGATCGCGTCGACCAGCGGCCGGTTGCCGGCCAGCGGCTTCATCGAGTTGGCCAGCAGCAGGCGCTTGACCTCGACCGTGATGCCGCCCGCCGGCGTGGTGAACTCCGCCGCGGCCTTCGCGATCACGTCACGGATGTCGGCCTCGACCTCGGCGGGGTTTTCCTCGGGGATCATGCGGCGGTCGAGCTTGAACATGACCTTGCCGGGCACGACGTTGGTGTTGGTGCCGCCCTCGATGCGGCCCACGTTGAGGTAGGGGTGCGTGATGCCCTCGACCTTCGACGTCACTTGCCTGTAGCGCGTGTTCTGCGCATAGAGCGCGTCGAGGATGTGCACCGCGCCCTGCAGCGCATCGACGCCGGTGGCCGGGATGGCCGCGTGCGCCATCTTGCCGTGCACCGTCACCTCCATCTGCAGGCAGCCGTTGTGGGCCGTCACCACCTCGTAGCTGAAGCCGGCGGCGATCATCAGGTCGGGCTTCGTCAAGCCGTTCTTCAGGAGCCAGCCCGGGCCGAGCAGGCCGCCGAATTCCTCGTCGTAGGTGAAGTGCAGCTCCACGCTGCCCTTCGCGGGCCGGGCGACGGCTTCGAGCGCGCGCACGGCGAAGGTGAAGCTCGCGAAGTCGCTCTTGCTCACCGCGGCCGCGCGGCCGAAGAGCTGGCCGTTCTCGATCTCGCCGCCGTAGGGGTCGTGCGTCCAGCCTTCGCCGGGCGGCACCACGTCGCCATGGGCGTTCAGGGCCACGGTCAGGCCGCCGTCGCCCGGGGCGCCGTACTTGCGGCGCACGATGAGGTTGGTGATCGATTCCAGGCCGTAGTCCTTCACCTGCTGCGCCGGCACGGCGTGCTTCTCGGCGTCGAAGCCCCAGGCGGCGATCAGTTCGGCCGTGCGCTCGGCGTGCGGCGCGTTGTTGCCCGGCGGCGTGTCGGTGGGCACGCGCACCATCTCCCGCAGGAAGGCCACTTCCTCGTCGAAGTGGGCGTCGATCCAGGCGTCGAGCTTGGCGTAATCCGTCATGGGTTCTGTTCTTTGGCCAGGTTGTCCAGCAGGCGCTGGAAGGCTTCCACGGCGAGCTGCATGTCGTCGTTGGTGCTCATCTCGAGCGGGTTGTGGCTGATGCCGGAGTTGATGCCGCGCACGAAGAGCATGGCCTGGGGCATGACCTCGTGCAGCTTCATCGCATCGTGGCCGGCGCCGCTGGGCATGCGAAAGAGCGGCACGCCCAGGGCATCGACGGCCTGTTCCCAGCGCCGTTGCCAGGCCGGGTTGCTCGGTGCGGCACTGGCGCGCATCGTTTCCTCGAGCGTGTAGCGCACGCCGCGGCGCGCGCAGATGTCCTTCAGCGCCGCCAGCACGTCGGCCACCACGGCGTCGCGCTGCGCATCGTTGGGCGCGCGGATGTCCAGGCTGAACTTGCAGTTGCCGGGCACGACGTTGATCGAGCCGTTGAGCACCTGCAGCATGCCCACGGTGGCGACCGAGTCGCTGTCGCGGCCGGCGCGTTGCTCGGCGAAGAGGATCAGCTCGGCGACGGCGCAGGCCGCATCGCGCCGGCGGTCCATCGGCGTGGTGCCGGCGTGGCTGGCCATGCCGATCACTTCGCCGACAAAGCGCACGCTGCCGTTGATGGACGTGACGATGCCCAGCGGCAGGTCCAGTTCGTTGAGCACCGGGCCCTGCTCGATGTGCACTTCGACGAAGCCGAGGTACTTCGACGGATCGCGCTGGATCTTCGCGATCTCCTCGGGCTTCAGGCCGGCGTGGGCCATGGCGTCGCGCATGGTCACGCCGTCTGCGTCCTGCTGGTCCAGCCAGGCCGGGTTGAAGTGCCCGATGAGCGCACCGGAGCCGAGGAAGGTGGCCTTGTAGCGCTGCCCCTCTTCCTCGGCGAAGCCCACCACCTCGAAGGCGAAGGGCAGGCGCCGGTTCAGGCGCTTGAGCTCGCGCACGCAGGCCATGGGCACGAAGATGCCCAGGCGCCCGTCGTACTTGCCGCCGTTGCGCACGGTGTCGTAGTGGCTGCCGGTCAGCAGCGTCTTCGCACCCGGCGTGGCAGCTTCGTAACGCCCGACGACGTTGCCCACGGCATCGATCTCCACCGTGTCGAAGCCGCAGGCCCGCATGTCGGCCGCGATCTGCGCCGCGGCGGCGCGGTGGGCGTCGGTGAGGTAGGTGACCGTGAGCTGGCCCAGCTCGGCGTAGCCCGGGTCGGTGTGCACCGACAGCGCCTCCTGCCAGTCCCACACCACGTTGCCCAGTTCGGGCGAGACGCCGAACTTGTCGTTCAAGCGGATCTCGGCGATGCGGTGGATGTTGCGCAGCGACTCGGCGCGCTCGAAGTCGGGATGGTGGTGCAGCCGGCGCTCGAAGGTGGCGATGATCTCCTTCTTCATGAGGCCGGTGCCGCGCGGCCCGCGCACCGCCAGGATGAAGGGGAAGCCGAACTTCTCGCCATAGGCCTGGTTGAGCGTGCGGATGTGCGCCAGCTCCTCGGCCGTGCAGTTCGTCAGGCCCGCCTTGCCTTGCTCGTTCGTGGATTCGGCCGTGAGCGTGTTGGCCTCCATCTGCTTGCCCGCGAGTTCCGGGTGCATGCGGATCAGCGTGAGCTGCCGCTCGGCCGGCGCGGTGGACACGGCCTGCGCCATCGCATGCTTGAGGTGCTGCAGCGAGCGGAAGGGGCGCGCGGCGATCGCCTTCTCGGCCACCCAGGGCGAGTGCTCGTAGATGCCGTCGAGCAGCGCGACCGCCTCGGACGCGCTGGCGGCGTTGAGTTGTTCGATGGTGATGGGCATGTCAGGCCTTCGGCTGGGGCTGGTACGGGTGCACCTTCTTCCAGTGCTGCGCGATGTCGATGCGGCGGCAGACCCACACGCGCTCGTGCTTCTGGATGTGGTCCAGAAAGCGCTGCAGCGCGCCGATGCGGCCCGGCTTGCCGAGCAGGCGGCAGTGCATGCCGATGCTCATCATCTTGGGCGCGTCCTCGCCCTCGGCATAGAGCGCGTCGAAGCTGTCGCGCAGGTAGGTGAAGAAGTGCTCGCCGGTGTTGAAGCCCTGCGCCTGCACGAAGCGCATGTCGTTGCAATCGAGCGAGTAGGGCACCACCAGGTGGGGTGCAACGCTGCCGTCGGTCTTGGTGACTTCGGTCCAGAAGGGCAGGTCGTCGCCGTAGTAGTCGCTGTCGTACTCGTAGTCGCCGCGGTCGACCACCAGGCGGCGGGTGTTGGGGCTGTCGCGGCCGGTGTACCAGCCCTGCGGCCACTGGCCGCCGGTCATGTCGCGCAGCACGTGCGTGGCCAGCTCCATGTGCCGGCGCTCGTAGCTCTCGGGGATGTTCTGGTAGTGGATCCAGCGCAGGCCGTGGTTGGCGATCTCGTAGCCGTTCTTCACGAAGACGTCGAGCAGCTCGGGGTAGCGCTGCACCGCCATGCCCACCGCGAAGATGGTCATCGGCAGGCCGCGCTTCTCGAACTCGCGCAGGATGCGCCACACGCCGGCGCGCGAGCCGTACTCGTACATCGACTCCATGGTCATGTGGCGGTTCTCGTAGGCCGCGGCCGTGACCATTTCCGACAGGAAGGTCTCGGTGGCCGCGTCGCCGTGCAGCGGGCTGTTCTCGCCGCCTTCCTCGTAGTTGAGGACGAAGTTCACCGCGATCTTCGCGCGGCCGGGCCACTGGGCATGCGGCACGTCGCGGCCGTAGCCGACCATGTCGCGCGGGTAGGGCAGGTTGCTAGTGTCTTCACTCATGTCGATCGGCTTTCTCGATGCGGGCGGGGGTCAGGAGAGGGCGAGCGACACGTCGCTCGTGGGCACCTTGCGGTCGAAGGTCAGGTTGGCCTCGACGTTCAGCAGGTGATCGGTCATCAGGCGCACGGCGCGGTCTTCGTCCTTGGCGGCCAGCGCCCTCACGATGTCGGCGTGCTCGTCGTTGGAATGCTCGGCGGCGCTGGTGCTCTGGTACATCAGCGTGATGAGGGCGCAGCGCGAGATCAGCTCGCCCAGCATCTGCGCCAGCACCTGGTTGCCCATGAGCTCGGCCATGCGCACGTGGAAATCGCCGAGCAGCTCGGTGCGGCCGGAGACGTCCTCGCCGGCCACGGCCGAACGCTCGAGCGCGACGTGTTCCTTCAGCGCCTTGATCTTGGCGGGCGTGACGGTGCGCACGAACTCGCGCGTCATCTCGGCCTCGAGCATGCGGCGCACCGCGAACACCTGCCGCGCCTCGTCGGCCGCGGGCGCCGCCACGAAGGCGCCGCGCGCGGGCTCCAGCCGGATCAGCCGGTTCTGCGACAGCTGGAACAGCGCCTGGCGCACCAGCGTGCGCGAAACGCCGAAGTGGTCGGCCAGCTTCTGTTCGGCGAGCTTGCTCCCCGGCTGCAGCCGGTGCTCCACAATGGCCTTGGTCAGGGCATCGACGATCGCGCGGGTCGTGGTCGGCTCCATGCAGGGAATGATAGTGCTGCACGGCAAATCTGTATACACTTTTGTCGACCGAACCTCATCATCATCGAATCTTCAGCCAGCAAGGAGTAGCCCCATGGGCCTGAGCACCCACGTACTGGACACGATGCACGGCTGCCCCGCCGCGGGCATGGACGTCGCGCTCTACACCACCGAGGGCGAGTCGGCCACGCTGGTGCGCCGCTTCACGCTGAACCAGGACGGGCGCAGCGATTCGCCGCTGTACGACAACAGCACGCTCAAGGTCGGCACCTACCGGCTGGTGTTCGACGTGGCGGGCTATTTCGCGGCGCGGGGCGTCGCATTGCCGCAGCCCAATTTCCTGAACCGGGTGGCGCTGGACTTCGGCGTGGCGCACACCGACCAGCACTACCACGTGCCGTTGCTGGTGAGTCCGTGGAGCTATTCCACGTACCGCGGCTCCTGAGCGGCGCATGGCCGGATCGGGCCGCAGCAGTTGCCGGCCGGGCGCCGAAGGCCGCCCCGCCGATCGAAGGCCGCCGTCAGGGCGCGGCCTGCAGCTGCCCTTCGCTCAGCGTGTCGAGCTGGAAGCGGCCGCTCTCGTCCCACAGCCAGGTGTCGGTCCACACGACGGCGCCGAGCCGCGGGGACACCGGGTAGGGCGCTGCCGCGAGCACCGTCCGCTCGATGCCCGCGATGGCGTCGGGCGCGTGCTGGGGTGCGCGAAGCCAGTGCAGCGATCGCACCTGCCCGGCCGAGTCGATGCTGACCTGCAGCGTGCCGATGGCATAGAGCAGCGGCGGCAGCTGCCCGCGGTAGATGCGGCTGCCGTTGAGTGCGTAGACGTGACGCGCGGCATCGCGCCGGTAGTCGCGCGCGCTGGCGGCGCTGGAACTGCCCGCCCGGCCGCCCGAGGCGGTGGGCGCGGCATCGGACAGCTGGCCGGCAACCTTGCCGCCGGTGCCGCAGCCGGCGAGCCACAGGGCGGCGAGCAGTGCCGCGCCCAGGCAGAGGCGGCGGATCGGGGTGGACGAACGCATCATGCGCGGGGTTATACCTGCTGGCCGCCAGCGCATGGTGACCGAAGGTGTCGCGCAGGGGCTCGCCGATGACGGCCGGCGTGGGCGCACTCGACCAGTGCCTGGCGCGGCTGGCGCACGAAGACGGCGTGCTGGTGCGCGTCGATGCCACGCAGGGCTCGGCCCCGCGCGAGGCCGGAACCTGGATGGCCGTGTGGCGCGACGCGCTCACCGGCACCATCGGCGGCGGGCAGCTCGAATTCCAGGCTATCCAGGCGGCGCGTGCGCTGCTCGACGGCGGCGAGGCTGCGCCGCCCGAGGCGGCGCCCCTGCGCTACCCCCTCGGCCCCAGCCTGGGGCAGTGCTGCGGCGGCGTCGTGTTCCTGCGCTACGAGCGCATCGGCGCTGCCGACGCCGGCCGGCTGCGGCGCGAACTCACCGAACATCTGCGGCCGGTGGCGCTCTTCGGCGGCGGCCATGTGGGCGCCGCCATTGCGCGCTTGCTGTCGACGCTGCCCTATGCGGTGCGCTGGATCGACAGCCGTGACGGCGTGTTCCCGGCCGCACTGCCGGCCCAGGTCCACACCGAGCACAGCGAGCCGGTGCAGGACGCGGTCGCCGACCTGCCGGCCGGCTCGCACGTGCTCGTCATGAGCTTCAGCCACGCCGAGGACCTGGACATCGTCATCGCCTGCCTCAAGCGCCTGCGCGAGCGCGACGACCTGCCCTACGTGGGCCTCATCGGCAGCAGGACCAAGTGGGCCACCTTCCGCCATCGCCTGGAGGCGCGCGGCTTCACCGCGGCGGAGATGGACCGCATCACCTGCCCCATCGGCATCCCCGGCATCACCGGCAAGGAGCCCGAGGTGATCGCGGTGGCGGTGGCGGCACAGTTATTGCAAATTCACGCACGGGCCTAGGGTTTCCCACAGCAGGGCGCCGATCAAAAAAATCACGATGCAAGCGCCCGAACTGTATACACTCCAGTCCACAACACGCCGCAGCGGAGCGCGATGCATCCCCACGATGCCGACGTTCGCGGCCCTTTCTCTGCTCACAGAGCCCGCGGTGGTGAGCAGGCCGGAATGCGGCGCCATGGTGCGCCGCGAGGGTTGAGCGATGGAAAGCTATTACCTCGACTGGGCCAACCTGCTGCTGCGCTGGGTCCACGTCATCACCGCGATCGCATGGATCGGCGCGTCCTTCTACTTCGTGATGCTGGACAACAGCCTCGAGAAGCCGCAGGACCAGGAGTCTCTCGACAAGGGCGTGGGCGGCGAGCAGTGGGCCGTGCACGGCGGCGGCTTCTACAACATGCAGAAGTACCTGCTGGCGCCCAGGAAGCTGCCCGACCACCTGCACTGGTCGTACTGGGAGAGCTACTCCACCTGGATCTCGGGCTTCACGCTGTTCACGATGTCCTATCTGTGGAACGCGAGCACCTACCTGATCGACAAGTCCAAGATGGACTGGCAGCCCGGCGCCGCCATCGGCGTGGCGCTGGCCTTCTTCGTCGTCTTCTGGATGGTGTACGACGGCATCTGCCAGATCTTCGGCCGCCGAAAGAACGGCGACACCGTCGTCGGCGTGCTGGTCGCGCTCTTCATCGCCTTCGCGACCTGGCTGGCCTGCCAGTGGTTCGCCGGCCGCGCGGCCTTCCTGCTGGTGGGCGCGATGATGGCCACCACCATGAGCGCCAACGTGTTCTTCTGGATCATCCCCGGCCAGCGCAAGAACGTGGCGGCGCTGCGCGAGGGCAAGCCGGTCGACCCGGTGCACGGCCAGCGCGGCAAGCAGCGCAGCGTGCACAACACGTATTTCACGCTGCCGGTGCTGTTCGCGATGCTGAGCAACCACTACAGCTTCACCTACACGCACAAGTACAACTGGATCGTGCTGCTGCTCATCATGCTCGGCGGCGCGGCGATCCGGCAGTTCTTCGTGGTGCGGCACCGCTTCAAGCTGGGCAACGCGAAGAACCCGCTGCCCTATGCGCTCTTCGGCATCGCCGTTCTGGGCCTGACCATCGTGTGGATGAAGCCCGAGCCGGTGGCTGCGCCCGCGCCGTCGGCCGCCGCCGCGCCGGTGTCCTATGCCGAGGTGCAGAAGGTGCTGGAACAGCGCTGCTACATGTGCCACGGCGCCGCCGTGCAGATGAAGAACGTGCGCCTGGACACGCCCGACCAGGTGGCCGCGCATGCACAGGCCGTCTACCAGCAGGTGGTCGTGACCAAGATCATGCCGATGAACAACGCCACCGGCATCACCGATGCCGAGCGCGCGCTGGTCGGCAAGTGGTTCAACAGCGGCGCCAAGACGAACTGATGTGCGGCCGCCGCGGCGGCCGCACATCGGGCACTCAACGCGCGGCTTCCGCCAATTCCACTGCGAGCCGGTTGTGACGCTCGACCAGCGGTTCCAGCTCGACGGTGGCCAGGCGCCCTTCGCGCACCACCACCTGTCCGTTGACCACCGTGTACGCCGCCTGCGGGCTGGCGCACATCAGCAGGCTCGCGACCGGGTCGTGCACCGCGCCGCCGGCGAAGGCGAGTGTGCGCAGATCGAACATCGCCAGGTCGGCGCACATGCCGGGCGCCAGGTGGCCGATGTCGCTGCGGCCCAGCACCTGCGCGCCGCCGCGGGTGGCCACCTCGAGCACGTTGCGCGCCGTCATCTCGGCCGGGCCGTGGTCGCAGCCGAAATCCCAACGGCCATCGGGCCCGATGGCCGGGGCGTCCAGCGAGCGCCGCACGCGTGCCAGCAGCAGCGCCTGCCGCGCCTCGCCCACCATGTGCGCGCCGTCGTTGCTGGCGCTGCCGTCCACGCCCAGGCCCACGGGCACGCCGGCGTCGAGCATCTGCCGCAGCGGTGCGATGCCCGAGGCCAGCCGCATGTTGCTGCAGGGGCAGTGGGCCACGCCGGTGTGCGTGCGCGCGAAGAGCCCGATGCCCGGTGCGTCGAGCTTCACGCAGTGCGCATGCCACACGTCGTCGCCCAGCCAGCCCAGGTCCTGCGCGTACTCGGCCGGCGTGCAGCCGAATTTCTCGCGCGTGTAGGCGATGTCGTGGTCGTTCTCGGCCAGGTGGGTGTGCAGGCGCACCTTGTAGGCCCGCGCGAGCCGGGCCGACTCGCGCATCAGGTCGCGGCTCACCGAGAAGGGCGAGCACGGCGCCACCGCCACGTTCACCATCGCGCCGTGCGCGCGGTCGTGCCAGCGCTCGATGAGGCGCTGCGTCTCGGCCAGGATGGCGTCTTCCTTCTCGACCACGCCGTCGGGCGGCAGGCCGCCCTGCGATTCGCCCAGGCTCATGCTGCCGCGCGATGCGGTGAAGCGCATGCCGATGCGCTGCGCGGCCTCGATGCTGTCCTCGAGGTTGATGCCGTTGGGATAGATGTAGAGGTGGTCGCTGCTGGTGGTGCAGCCCGAGAGCAGCAGTTCGGCCATCGCCACCTGCGTCGAGACCTGCACCATCTCCGGCGTCAGTCCGGCCCAGATCGGGTACAGCCCGCGCAGCCAGCCGAAGAGCTCGGCGTCCTGTGTCGCGGGGATCGCCCGGGTCAGCGACTGCGTCATGTGATGATGCGTGTTGACCATGCCCGGCATGACCAGGTGGCCGCGCGCATCGATCACCTCGTCGGCCTCGGCGGGCAGATCCGCCGCCGGGCCGATGGCCGCGATGCGATGCCCGTCCACCAGCACCGAGGCGCCGCGCAGCTCGCGCCGCTGATCGTCGAAGGTGGCAACGCAGTCGGCGTTGTGGACCAGCAAGGTCGTCATTGAGCAAAGCCTTTTCTTGTCGTCGAACAAAAACGGAGACCCGACCATGATGGCATCGAACCCGCCCACGCCGCAAAACAATCCGCGCGGCTTCCTCGAACACCTGTACCGCGCCGCCGTCACGCGCGCGCTGCCGCTGGCCAACATGGGCGCCTTCCTGCCCCGGCCGCCCAAGGGCCGCACGCTGGTGCTCGGCGCGGGCAAGGCGGGCGGGTCGATGGCACAGGCGCTCGAAGCGCTGTGGCCGGCCGACGCACCGCTCGAAGGCCTCGTGGTCACGCGCTACGACCACATTCCGCCGCGCCCCGAGGGCCTGAAGCAGCGCATCGAGGTCGTCGAGGCCGCGCACCCCGTGCCCGACGAGGCCGGCCAGCGTGCCGCCGAGCGCATGCTCGCGCTCACCGAAGGGCTGACGGCCGACGACCTGGTGCTGTGCCTCATCTCCGGCGGCGGCTCGGCGCTGCTCACGCTGCCGGCCGAAGGCCTGACGCTGGCCGACAAGCAGCGCATCAACAGGGAACTGCTTGAATCGGGCGCCCACATCGGCGAGATGAACTGCGTGCGCAAACACCTCTCGCGCATCAAGGGCGGCCGGCTGGCGGCCGCCTGCGCGCCGGCGCAGGTGGTCACGCTCACGATCAGCGACGTGCCGGGCGACGACCCGGCCATCATCGCCAGCGGTCCCACGGTGCCCGACGCCAGCACCTGCGCCGACGCGCTGGCCATCCTCGCGCGCTACCGCATCGAGGTGCCGGCGGCCGTGCGCGCCTCGCTCGAGAGCGGCGCCCTCGAGACGCCCAAGCCCGGCGACGCCGCGTTCGCCGGCCACGTGACGCACCTTATCGCCACGCCGCAGCAGTCGCTCGAGGCCGCGGCCGACGCGGCGCGCGCTGCGGGCATCGATGCGCACATCCTCAGCGACGAGATGGAAGGCGAATCGCGCGAGGTCGGCAAGGTGCACGGCGCGCTGGCCCGCGCCGTGGCGCAGCGCGGCGCACCCTTCGCGCGGCCGTGCGTGATCCTCTCCGGCGGCGAAACCACCGTCACCATCCGCCAACGCCCGCCCGGCACGCCCAAGGGCCGCGGCGGACGTGCGGGCGAGTTCTGCATGGGCCTGGCCGGTGCGTTGATGGGCCAGCCCGGCGTGTGGGCGCTGGCGGCCGACACCGACGGCATCGACGGCGTGGAAGACAACGCCGGCGCCGTGGTCACGCCCGACACGCTGGCCCGCGCCGAAGCCGCGGGACACAAGCTCGCCGCCTTCATGGACCGCAACGACGCCTACGGCTACTTCAACGCCATCGGCGACCTGGTCGTGACCGGGCCCACGCACACCAACGTCAACGACTTCAGGGTGCTATTGATTCTGTAGCGTGTGACCAAGGCGCGGCGAGCGTTGCAGGGCTTTACCCCTCGCCCGCCGCGATTCGCACGCATAATTGGACGCCGTCCACATCGATCCTGACGTGAGCCTCGACACCGCCCGCCCGTCCCCCCCGCCGCGCAGCACCTACCGCCACGGCGACCTGCGCCGCGCGTTGCTGGAGGCAGGCATCAACTTGGCGCGCGAAGGCGGTCCCGACGCCGTGGTGCTGCGCGAGGCCACCCGCCGCGCAGGTGTGGTGCCCAACGCCGCGTACCGCCACTTCGGCAGCCGCGATGCGCTGCTCGACGCCGTGCGTTCGGCGGCGCTGGCCACCGCCGCGCGCGCCATGGAAGACGCCTGGCGTGCCGCCGGTGCCGACCTGCCGCGGGCCAGCGCGCCGGGCGGCGTGCCGGGTGCCGACGCCGTCACGTCCGCACAGGCCGCGGTGCGTGCCGTGGGCACCGGCTACCTGCGCTTCGCGCGCCGCGAGACCGGCCTCTTCCGCACCGCCTTCGCGACCCCGGCACCGCCCGCGGCCGCGCGCGACCCCGCACGCGCCGGCACCAGCGGGCTCAACCCCTTCGAGCTGCTGGGCACCGCGCTCGACCGCCTGGTCGCCGCCGGCGCCATGCCGCCCGAGCGCCGGCCCGGCGCCGAATACCTGGCCTGGTCGGCCGTGCACGGCCTGGCCATGATGGCCATCGACGGGCCGCTGCGGGCGCTGGACGATGCGCAACTGGACGCGCTGGGCCAGCGGCTGCTGGACATGGTGGAGCGCGGGCTGTGAGCGGCGGGCCGCCCCGCATCCTTTTCGTTTGCACCGGCAACATCTGCCGTTCGCCGACCGCGCATGCGCTGCTCGTGCACCGCGCCGAGGCGCTGGGCTGGTCAGTCGAGGTCGACAGCGCCGCCATCTCCGACGAGGAGCGCGGCAACCCCTTCGACCGGCGGGCCGCGGCCGAGCTGCGCCGCCGCGGCGTGCCGATGCATGCGCACTGCGCGCGCCAGGTTCGGCGCGAGGACTTCGCGCGCTTCGACTGGCTCGTGGGCATGACGCAGGCGCACTGCGCGGCGCTGCGCCGCCTGGCTCCGCCCGGTGCGGCCGACCGCGTGCTGCTGCTCATGGACGGCGTGCCGGGCCACGACGGCGAGGATGTGCCCGACCCCTGGTACGGCGGCGAGGCCGACTTCCGCCATGCCTTCGACCTCATCGCGCTGGGCGTCGACGCGCTGGTCGCGCGCTTGCGGCCGGCGGGCTGAGCGCTATTCGCAGAGTGCGCGGATCTCCGGCGGAATCGGCAGCGCGCGCAGGCGGCCGTCGGGGCGCTTGCCGCCGAAGATGCGCACGTCCTCGGCCTCGAGGATCAGCGTTTCGCCCTGCGGGTCGTCTCGCGTCACGCGGTAGCCCTGCACGAAGCTCTTCTCGCGCCACTCGCGCACCGTCACGTCGATGTGCAGCGTGTCGCCGTAGCTGGCGGTGTTGACGAAGCGCGACTTCGTATCGACCAGCGGCGTGCCGATCACGCCCAGCGTCTTCGTCGTCTCTTCCCAGCGCGGCACGCCGCATTCGGCGAAGAAGTGGCGCGAGGCGGCGTCCATCCAGCCGAAGAAGTTGGGGTACCAGACGATGCCCGCGGGGTCGCAGTCGCCGAATTCGACGCGGGCGGTGTAGACGATGTGCTTGCTCATGCGTGCAGGTTAACGCTCAATCCGCACGGATTCCGCGCTCCCTGATGATCGCCCCGAAGCGCTGCGAGTCGGCCATGGCCTTGTCGTGGAAGGCCGCGGGCGTGCCTGGCGCAGCCTCGCCGCCGAGCTGCGCGATGCGCTCGCGCACGGCCGGCATCGCCAGCACCTTGTTGATCTCGGCGTTGAGCTTCGCGATCACCGGCGCCGGCGTGCCGGCCGGTGCGTAGAGGCCGAACACCGTGTCGGCATCGAAGCCCTTGAGGCCCGCCTCATCCAGCGTCGGCACGTCGGGGAAAAGCGGCGAGCGCTTGGGGCTGCCCACCGCCAGCAGCCGCAGCTTGCCGGCCTTGACCTGCTGCAGCGCGATGCCGGGGTCGAAGTAGAAGTCGATCTGTCCGGCCAGCAGGTCCTGCAGCGCCGGCGCGGCGCCGCGGTAGGGCACATGCGTGGCGAAGGTGCCGGTCTGCGACTTGAACATCTCGCCCGCCAGGTGCGGCGAGCTGCCCACGCCCGGCGAGCCGTACGAGAGCTTGCCCGGCCGCGCCTTGAGGTAGGCGATGAATTCGCGGATGTCCTTGGGCGGCAGCTCCGGCCGCTCGACCAGGAAGACCAGCACGCGCGCCGCAGCGGCCACCGGCACCAGGTCCTTGGCGGGGTCGAAGGGCATCTTCTGGTAGAGGTGCGGGTTGACCGACACCATGCCGCCGCTGCTCATCAGCAGCGTGTAGCCGTCGGGCGCCGAGCGCGCCACCGTCTCGCCGCCGATGTTGCCGTTGGCGCCGCCGCGGTTCTCGATCACCACCGGCTGGCGCAGCGCCTCCGACAGCGGCTGGCCGATGAGGCGGGCCAGCTGGTCGGCCGCGCCGCCCGGCGGGAAGTTCACGACCACCTTGATCGGCTTGTCGGGCCAGGCCTGGGCGGCCGTGGGGAGCGGCAGCGCCAACACGGCGGCGAGCAGGCCGGCGGCGCCCCATGCGAAGCCGCGGCGCGAGGGGTGGGAAGCGTGGCGTTTCATCGTCTTGTGTCTCCGGATGGTTTTTTTGTGAAAGGCGAATCAGGACGGCCGTGTCGCGGGCGGCCGGCGCATCCAGCGGATGGGCTGCTCGCGCACCGGGCGCGGCGGCGCGCCGTGCTGGCGCAGCGTGGCGTCGAGTGCGGTGCCGGTCTCGTCGGCCAGCGCGGCCGTGCGTGCGGCAGCGACGGCGGCAGCGCGCTCGGCGGGCGTGCGGCCCGGGCTGCGCGCGAGGTGGTCGACGATGTGCAGCAGGTTCGTCTTGCCGCGCTCGTTGGTGCTGCCGTAGCCCTTGATCAGCCGGCCGCACAGCGCCAGCTCGTGGCCCAGGTCCCAGCCTTCACGCGTGCCGGACTCCACGGCCCCCAGCCAGCGCTCGATCAGCGCCTGTTCCTCGGCGAAGCGGCTGCCACGCCTGCGCAAGCCCTTGAGCGACGAGAGCATGCGCAGCGCGGCCATGCCCAGCACCGAATGGCTGCCCACCTTCAGCGGCATCGCCCAGGGTTGCAGGCCGCGGCGCTGCCGGGCCGCGTCCCATGCGTTCAGGCGCTTCGCCAGGGTGGGGGGCAGCAGGGCAGCGAACTCGGGCACGCCGGGCTTGAAGTGGTCGTACACGCGCAGCAGGTCGTCGTCGCCGGCCTTCGCTTCGGTGCGCACGCGCTCGGCGCGGCTGGCGCGGGCCTTCAGCGCGGCCACCCGCACGATGTCGTCGAAGGCCATCCACAGCGCGAGCCAGCGCGCCATCTCGCGCGTGATCGCGTGGCCCTTCCCGCCTGCCGGGTCGTCCGCCCGCTCGGCCTGCAGCACGCGCGCGAGCCGGTCGACGTACAGCTTCGCGTAGGCGGCATCCTGGTAGTCGAGCACGCGGGCGTGGCCCAGCGCCAGCATCTCGTGCGTGGCGGCCGGGAAGCCGCGGGCCAGATCGGGGGGCAGCGCCCGCGGGGCGGGGGCGGCGTGCTCGTCGTTCGACAGCAGTCGCTCGACCATCGCCGCCTGCGAGCGCGCGGCGGCCACGGCATCGAAGGCGGCCGCGAAGCCGCGCAGGCTGGCCTGGGCCGCGCCGCCCGGCGTGGCCTCGGGTCCGCGGATGGCGGCCTCGAAGCTCTCGCGGCCGAAGGGCAGCAGGCCGCTGCCGGCGATGGCGCCCAGCATCACGCTGCTGACGATGGTGCCGTTGCTGCGTGCCAGCGCACCCATGTCGAGCAGGTGGTGCTCGCGGCTGAAGCGGCGCACCACCTCCAGCAGGCGCTCGGCGTCCATGCGCCCGTCGCCGGGCACCATGCGCTCGGCGGTGGTCAGGCTGCGGCCGGTGGAGGTGATGACGCAGGTGCGCTCGGCGCTGGCCATGCCGTGGCCGATCTGGCGCACCGTTTCCATCAGCTCCGACGAGACCAGGGCATCGAGCGTGCCGGCGGCCGGCGTGAGGCTGAACACCGGCCGCCGCCCGCCCAGTTGCGCGAGCGGCACCGGGAACACCTCGACGTAGTAGGTGGTCGCACCGGTGCGCTGCGCCACGCCGGGAATGGAGGTGCTCTGGGCCGCATGGCCGGCATGGCGCGCGGCCTCGATCAGCCATTCGGTGAGCACGCCGCCGCCTTCGCCACCGAGGGCGCACAGCAGCAGGGTAATGGGGCGGGGGGCGGGGATTGTTTGGGTCATCGGTCGTGTCATGCTCAAGCACCGTAAGAAAAATCGAACCGTTCAGGCTGAGCTTGTCGAAGCCTCGCGTGGCGCTTCGACAGGCTCAGCGTGAACGGTTCCGATCGATCGAATGGCATGTCGCATCAGGCCGGGCGCAGCGCGCGCACCACCGCGCCCTGCAGGGCGTGCAGCAACCGTTCGTGCCAGCGCGGGTTCTGCACCACCTCGGCGCGGTAGAAGCTCGGGCACAACGTGGCGGCATGCGCGTTGGCGCCGCACAGGCCGCAGCCCACGCAGCCGTCGATCACGGTGGCGACCGGGTCGACCTTGAGCGGATCGGGGTTGTCCTTGAGCGTCAGCGTGGGGCAGCCCGACAGCCGGATGCAGGCGTGGTCGCCGTTGCACACGTCCTCGTCGACGCCGTACTTCACGCGCACCACGCGCTGGCCTTTCTTGAGCAGGCTGCCGATCCAGGGCTTGATGCGGCGCTGGCGCTCCAGCTGGCACTCGCCCTCGGCAATGATCACCTTCAGGCCCTCGAAGGGGCTGGTGAAGGCCTCGGTCAGCGTGGCGCGCATGGCCTCCACCTCGTAGGTATGGACCGTGCGCATCCATTTCACGCCCAGGCCGTTGAGCGTGCTCTCGATGGTCTGGTTCTTGTGCGCCAGGCTCTGCTGCTTGTCCTCGGCGCGGGTCTTCACCTCCTCGTCGGGGGTGGAGATGATGTCCTGCGTGCCGGTGGCGCTGGTGTAGCCGTTCTTGAAGATCAGCAGCACCGCATCGTCGCCGTTGAAGAGCGCGCTCTGCACGCCGGTGAGCAGCCCGTTGTGCCAGAAGCCGCCGTCGCCCATGATCGACAGCACGCGCCGCTGCATCATGGGCGAGACGCCCGCGCGGCTGGCCAGGCTCATGCCGTAGCCGAGGATCGAGTGCCCGGTGCCGAAGGGCTCGAAGGTGCCCAGCGCGTGGCAGCCGATGTCGGCCGCCACGTGCACCGGCCCGACCTCCTGCTGCGCCAGCTTGAGGGCCGAGAACACCGGCCGCTCCGGGCAGCCGATGCAAAAGCCCGGCGGTCGCGCGGGCAGCGGCCGGCCCAGCATCGCGGCCACCGCACGGCGCCGCTCGTCGTTGCCGGCCAGCCACTGCGACGCCGACTCGGTCTGCGCAGTGGCCGGCAGGTAGCGTGCGGCGAAGGCGCCGACGCCGCGCGCCATCACCTCGGTCGTGTACTCGCCGGCCATCTGCAGCAGGTCCTTGCCGTGCAGGGCCGTCTGCAGGTCGCGACGGCGCAGCAGCGTGGCGATGTCCTGCTCGATGTACTCGGGCTGGCCTTCCTCGACCACCAGCAGCGCGCGCTTGGCCGCTGCGAACTCCGCCACCTGCTCCGGCACCAGGGGGTAGGTCACGTTGAGCACGAGGATCGGGATCTCGCTCTCGCCGTAGGCGTCGGCCAATCCCTGCTGCTGCAGGGCCCGAACGAGCGCGTTGTACAGCCCGCCCTGCACCACGATGCCGAGATCGTCGCGCCGGCCGGGCATGAGTTCGTTGAGCTGGTGCTCGGCGATGTAGCGCTGCGCGGCCGGGATGCGCTCGGCCGTCTTGCGCTTCTCGTGGCCGAAGGTCACGGGCGGGTGCGCGAGGCGGTCGTAGTCGAAGCCGGCCGGCTCGGTCATCAAGGCGCGGGTCGACACGGCCGGCGCCCGGTTGTCCTTGCAGTCGAAGCTGCCGCGCACGTGGCAGGTGCGGATGCGCAACTCCATGACGCAGGGCATGTTCGAGGCTTCGGAGAGGTTGAAGCCTTCCTCCACCATGCGCACCATCACCGGCAGGTCGGGCCGGGGGTCGAGCAGGCACAGGCTGGACTTGAGGGCATAGGCATGCGTGCGTTCCTGGATCACGCTGGCGCCTTCGCCATAGTCTTCGCCCACCACGACCAGCACGCCGCCGCGCACGCCGGGCGAGGCGAGGTTCGACAGCGCGTCGGCCGCCACGTTGGTGCCGACGATGGATTTCCAGGTCACGGCGCCGCGCAGGGGGTAGTGGATCGAGGCGCCCAGCATGGCGGCGGCGGAGGCCTCGTTGGAGCACGCTTCGACGTGCACGCCCAGCTCGTCCATGTAGTCCTTGCCCTGGACCATCACGTCCAGCAGGTGCGACACCGGCGCCCCCTGGTAGCCGCCGACGTAGGCCACGCCGGCCTGCAGCAGGCCCTTGGTGATGGCGAGGATGCCCTCGCCGTGGAAGGTGTCGCCGGCGCCCAGGCGCAGCGCGCGCACCTCCTTGCTGAAAGAAACTTCCAAGGCCGTGTCTCCGGTGTGTCGTGTCGATCGTGGGTGCGTGCTTCGGACGCAGCGGGCGCAGTGTGAGCCTGTGGCTTCGTGCGCTCAATACAATGAAGCGGCTATCCGACATGCATGCCATGCATATCGACCAACTCGACCTCAACCTGCTGCGCCTGTTCGACGCCGTCTACCGCAGCCGCAACGTCGGCCGTGCGGCCGAGGCGCTGGGCATCACCCAGCCCGCCGCGAGCCACGGCCTGACGCGGCTGCGCCTGGCGCTGGGCGATGCGCTGTTCACCCGGGCGCCCGGCGGCGTGGCGCCCACGCCGCGCGCCGAGCGGCTGGCCACCGCGGTGCAGGCTGCACTGGGCACGCTGGCGCAGGCATTGGCCGAGCCCGGCCGCTTCGATCCTGCGGCGTCGAGCCACAGCTTTCGCATCCACATGAGCGACATCGGCGAGAGCCGCTTCCTGCCGCCCCTGATGCAGCGCCTGCGCGAGACGGCGCCGGGCGTGCGGGTCGAGACGCTGCCGCTGCGCCCGGCCGACATCGCCGTGGCGCTCGACGAAGGGCGCATCGACTTCGCCTTCGGCTTCCTGCCCAAGGTGAAGGACACGCGCCGCCAGCACCTGCTCCAGGACCGCTACATCGTGCTGCTGCGGGCCGACCACCCGTTCGCGCGACGGCGCCAGCGCGGCGCTGCCTTGCTGCGTGCGCTGCGCACGCTCGACTACGTGGCCGTGCGCACCCACACCGACACGCTGCGCATCCTGGAACTGCTGGGACTGGACGACCGCGTGCGGCTCGTGACCGAGCACTTCATGGTGCTGCCGGCCATCGTGCGCGAGACCGACCTCGCGGTGGTCATGCCGCGCAACATCGCGCGCAGCTTCGGCGAGGGCGCGGGCTTCGCGATCGTGCAGCCCGACTTTCCGCTGCGCGACTTCGGCGTCTCGCTGCACTGGAGCCGGCGCTTCGAGGACGACGCGGCCAACCGCTGGCTGCGCCAGCTGATCGTCGGGCTGTTCGGCGAGGCGGGTTGAGGCCCCGCGCCCGGCGTTTCAGTCGATGCGTTCGAAGACGATGTCCTGGGCGCCTTCCCACAGTACCTTCACGCCCAGGGCACGCAGGTTCTCCTTGCCTTCCACGATCGTCAGGAAGTGGTTGCCCGCGAGCTGGCCCATCTTGCTGGCGAAGCTGCAGGCGCCGTAGGCCATGATGATCTCGGTCTCGCTGTAGCCGCCGGGATAGAAAAGGATGTCGCCCACCGAGGGGTGGCTGGTGTGGTTCTCGAAGCCCACCGGCTGGCCGCCGAGTTCGAGCTTCCACTCGCCCAGCGGCACCCAGCAGCCTTCGCCGCTCCAGCGCACGTGGATGATCTTCTGCCGGTAGGGCAGCAGGGTGAGGAAGGCTTCGACCGTCTTGGGCGCGTCGGGATGCGTTTCGGCGATGAAGCTGTGGCCGGCGGCCAGGATTCGGATGCGGGTCATGGAAGGGATCAGTCCAGAAGTTGGCTCAGGAAGAGGCGGGTGCGCTCGTGCTTGGGGTTGCTGAAGAACTCCTCGGGCGGGGCCTGCTCGACGATGCTGCCGCGGTCCATGAAGATGACGCGGTTGGCCACCTGGCGCGCGAAGTTCATCTCGTGCGTGACCGACAGCATGGTCATGCCGTCCTCGGCCAGCGACACCATGGTATCGAGCACCTCCTTGACCATCTCCGGGTCGAGCGCCGAGGTGGGCTCGTCGAACAGCATCACCTTGGGACCCATGCACAGCGCACGGGCGATCGCCACGCGCTGCTGCTGGCCGCCCGAGAGCTCCGACGGGTATTTGTGGGCCTGCTCCGGGATGCGAACGCGCTCCAGGTAGGCCATGGCCACGTCCTTCGCTTCCTTGGGCGTGTACTTCTTGCTCCAGATCGGCGCCAGCGTGCAATTCTCGAGGATGGTCAGGTGCGGGAACAGGTTGAAGTGCTGGAACACCATGCCCACGTCGCGCCGCACGGCGTCGATGCGGCGCATGTCGTTGGTCAGCTCGATGCGGTTGACGACGATGTTGCCGTCCTGGTGCTCCTCGAGCCGGTTGATGCAGCGAAGCAGCGTCGACTTGCCCGAACCCGACGGGCCGCAGATCACGATGCGCTCTCCGCGCCGGACCTCCAGGTCGATGTCCTTGAGCACCTGGAAGTCGCCGTACCACTTCTGCACGCCGACCATGCGGATGACGAGTTCGCCCGCCTCGGGCGAGGCCGCCGGCGCGCTGGGAGATGGCAAGGTGTTCATGCGATGTGCTCCGCAGTTCAGGAAGACGAGGGGAGGGTGGCGCTCAGGCCCAGCTCGGCCACGATGCGGCGGGCCGTGGCATGGCCTTCGGCATCCAGCGGCAGGCGCGGCGGGCGCGGGCTGCCCACCGGCAGGCCCATCGCCGCGAGCAGCGCCTTGGTGCCCGCCACGTACGACTGGCCGGCCACGAAGTCGATCATGGGGAAGTGGCGAAAGGCGATCTCGCGGGCCTCCACGAAGCGGCCCGCCTGCACGAGGTCGTGGATGCGCGCCATCTCGCCCGGCGCACCGTTGGAGGGCACGGCGGCCCAGCCCACGGCGCCCTCGACGTAGGACTCGTAGCCCATGATCCCGCCGAACACGTTCATGCGGCCGTCGGTCAGGCGCACGATGTCGCGCACGCGCGTCACTTCCAGCGTCGACTCCTTGATGTAGCGGCAGTTGTCGATCTCCGACAACCGGGCCACCAGCGGCGGGCGCAGGTCGATGTTGGTCACGGCCGGGTTGTTGTAGACCATGATCGGGATGCCGATCGCGTCCGAGATGGCGCGGTAGTGCGCCAGCACCTCGGCGTCGGTGGGCGTGCAGTAGAAGGGCGGCAGCACCATCACCCCGTCGGCACCCAGCGCCTCGACCTGGCGGCTGCGGCGGACGGCCACGCGCGTGTCCTCGGCCGTGGTGCCGATGAGCACGGGCACGCGGCCCGCCGCGCGGCGGATCACGGTGGCCGCGACCTGCTCGAACTCCTCGTCGCTCAGCGACAGGAACTCGCCGGTGGAGCCCAGCGGGATGAGTCCGTGGATGCCGGCCTCGATCTGCCAGTCCACATAGCGCTCCAGCGTGGGGAGGTCCACCGCGCCTTCGGCGTCGAAGGGCGTGACCATGATGGTGTAGGTGCCGCGGAAGGTCTTCATGTCGTGGCGTCCCTTCATGCGGCCAGCAGGCCTGCGGCGACGAGGGCGGCGTGGATGCGCGTCGTCTCCGCATCGTCCAGCGGCAGCAGGGGCGGGCGCGGCGCCGCGTGGGGCAGGCGGCCCAGCAGCTTCAGGGCGGTCTTCATGCGGTTATGGATGTCGACGCCCGGGGCACGGTAGAAGGCGCGGCACAGCGGCACCAGGCGCGCATTCGCCTCGCGTGCCTTGGCCAGGTCGCCGGCGGCCATCGCCTCGTGCAGCGCGACGAGCAGGGGCGCCGCCACGCTGCCCAGCCCCGACAGGATGCCGTCGCCGCCATAGGCCAGCGAGGCCATGAGCCAGCCGTTGTTGCTGGTGAGCATCGACACCGGGCGCGGCAGGCCGCGCAGCACGGCCAGCACGTCTTCGTAGAGCTCGGGCGAATCGCTGCCGTCCTTCACGCCGACGATCTGCGGCACCTCCTCGCACAGGCGCTGCATCAGCGCCGGCGCGAAGGCCTGGCCCGAGGCGCGCGAGAGCTGGAACAGAACGATCGGCAGGTCGCTCGCCGCCGCCACGTCGGCCACGAAGCGGCGAACCATGTCCGGCCGCAGCGCGGCGCCGTTGGCGAAGAGCGCAGGCGGGAAGAGCAGCAGGCCGCTCGCACCAGCGGCGGCGGCGTCGCGGGCCAGCCGGCAGGCATCGCGCGGGTCTTCCGCCACCACGCCGGCCACCACGGGCACATCGCCGGCCGCCTCGGCCGCCAGCGCGATCACCTCGCTGCGTTCGGCGGCGTCGAGCGAGCTCGTCTCGCCGGCATGGCCGTTGACGACGACGGCGTGCACGCCGCGCGTGCCGGCCACGTCCGCGATATGCGCGCGCACAGCGGCGGCATCGACGTCGCCGTCAGGCGTGAAAGGGGTGAGGGTGGCGGGCCAGACGCCGCCGCCGGAGAGATGCAAGGCCATGTCGATCCACGGGTCGAAGAAGGGAAGCAGTATGAGACATTTCTGCAATCGATTGCAATCAATCTCGGATTATTCCGACGGAGATGTCATGGAATTGCAAAACTAGGTTGGATGGAGCTAGGATACGAGAATGCAATCGATTGCAATCAATGCCCGATTTTGGGGCGCTCACGGAGATGCACCATGGCGGTGACATTGCGCGACGTCGCGCGTGCCGCCGACGTGTCCGTGGCCACGGCCTCCCGGGCCCTCGCGGGCTCCAGCCTGATCAACCACGTGACGCAGCGCCACGTGGTGCAGGTCGCGGCGGCGCTGGGCTACCGCACCAACACCTTCGCCCGCGCGCTCAAAACCAAGAGCTCGCGCCTGGTCGGCCTCACGGTCCACAACCTCGACAACGCCTCCTTCCAGGTGCTGGCCTCGGTGGTCCAGGCGCGCGTGCAGGCCGCGGGCTACCAGGTCATCCTCAGCATCAGCGGCGACGACGCGGCGCAGGAGAAGGAGATCCTGCGCACGCTGGTCGACCACGGTGTCGACGGCCTGATCGCCGTGCCCACGGGCGCCAACGGCGCACAGCTGCTGGCCATGGAGCACGCCGAGATCCCGGTGATCTGCGCGGTGCGCCGGGTCGAAGGCGCCTCGCTCGAATCGGTGCTGGCCGGCGACCTCGACGGCGCTTACAACGGCACCCGCCACCTGCTGGGGCTGGGGCACCGGCGCATCGGGCTGATCGTCGGCCCCGGCGAGACCACCTCCGGCAAGGAGCGCCTGGCGGGCTACCGCCGTGCCTTGCAGGAAGCGGGCCTGCCCATCGACCCGGCCCTCGTCCAGACCGGCCGCTACCTGCCGGCTACCGGCGTCGCCGCGGCCAACGCTTTGCTGTCGCTGCCCGAGCCGCCGACGGCGCTGTTCGTCGCCAACCACGAGTCCTCGGTCGGCGTGCTGCGCGTGATCGCCGAGCGCGGCATCTCGGTGCCGCAGGACCTGTCGCTGCTCTTCTACGAAGACTCGCCCTGGTTCGAGTGGCAGCGCCCGGCCATCAGCGTGGTGGACAGCGGCGCGGCCGAGATGGCCAACCTCGCCGTCGACCGCCTGATGCAGCGCTTGGGCGGCGTGGCCAACAGCGGCCGCGAATACCGCGTGGGCTCGCGCCTGATCGAGCGCGCGTCCTGCCTGAACCTCTCCAACCCCTGAACCGCATGCCCTACGTCGAAATCCTGGCGCCCCGCGCCGACAGCTCCCGCAAACGAGAACTCGCCGGCGTCGTGACGCGCGGCATCGTCGACGGCTTCGGCGTCGCGCCGTCCACCGTCACCATCTACTTCCAGCCCATCGAGCCCGCCGACTATGCGCACGAGGGCGAACTGGGCCAGCCCGACGCCGGCTCGCGCGTGTTCGTGAAAGTGCATGCCTACCGCCGCACCCCGGACGAGCGGCGCGCCGTCGCCGAGGCCGTCACGCCGGCCCTGGCCGCCTGCTTCGACACCACCGGCCACAACGTGGCGGTGTACTTCCTCGACCGCGAGCGCGACGAGGTCGCGCACGACGGCCACCTCGCCAGCGACGAACTGGCCGCCCACCCCGCCGCCTGAGCCCGACATGAGCCACTTCTACACCGAAGACCAGATCTCCCTGCGCGACACCGCGCGCCGCTTTGCCGAGGCCGAGGTGCTGCCGCGCGCCGCCGCCATCGACCGCGAGGACGCCTTCGACCGCACCCTCTACCGCGGCATGGCCGAACTGGGCCTGTTCGGCACCAGCCTGCCCGAGGTCGCCGGCGGCTCGGGCTTCGACACCGTCGGCACCTGCCTCGTGATGGAAGAGCTGGCGCGCTGCTCGGGCGCCATCGGCAACGCCTTCGCGATCCCGGTCGAGGCGGCGCTCTTCCTGCACCACCACGGCAACGAGAGCCAGAAGGCGCTCATCCCCGGCATCCTCGACGGCTCGATCCTCATGGCCACGGCCATGACCGAGCCCGACTACGGTTCGGACACGGCGAGCATCACCACTTCGGCCCGGCGCACGGCCGACGGCTGGGTCATCAACGGCACCAAGGCCTGGGTCACGCTGGGCGGCGTGGCCGACCGCATCATGGTCTTCGCACGCACCGGCAAGGACGCGGGCCACAAGGGCATCAGCTGCTTCATGGTCGATGCGCGCCAGCGGGGCGTGAGCCGCGGCAAGAACGAAGAGTTGCTCGGCATGCACGGCCTGGAGGACTGCCAGATCATCCTCGAGGACGTGCTCGTGCCCGAAGAGGCCATGATCGGCGCCGAGAACACGGCCTTCAAGACGGCCATGGGCAACTTCAACTTCAGCCGGCTGCTGATGTCGTCCATGGCCCTGGGCATGGCGCAGGCCGCGATGGAGGATGCCGTGGCCTACGCCACCACGCGCAAGCAGTTCGGCGGCCCGATCATGGGCTTCCAGGCCATCCAGTTCATGGTGGCCGACATGTCCACCGACATCGCCGCCGCGCGGCTGCTGATCCATCATGCCGCGCGCCTGTACGACGCCGGCCAGCCCTACGCCAAGGAAGCCGCGCACGCCAAGCTCTTCACCACCGACATGGCGATGAAGCACGTGTCGAACGCGTTGCAGATCCACGGCGGCAACGGCTACTCGCGCGATTACCGCATCGAGCGCCTGTTCCGCGACGTGCGCCTGGCGCAGATCTACGAAGGCACCAACCAGATCCAGCGCGTGATCATCGCGCGCCAGGTCGAGAAAGAACTGGCCTGAGGGAGCGCGCCATGATCAGTTGCATCACGGCCGACGAGGCCGCAGCCCTCATCCGCGATGGCGACTTCGTCATCACCGGCGGCAACGGCGGCTCGGGCGTGCCCGAGGCGCTGTTCGAAGCCGTCGAACGCCGCTTCCTCGCCGGGCAGGGGCCGCAGGCCATCACGCTGTTCCACATCACCGGCGTGGGCGCGCTGACCGAGAAGGGCCTGTGCCGCTTCGCGCACCCGGGCCTGGTGAAGCGCGTCATCGGCGGCAACTTCGGCATGCAGCTCCCGTTCATCCAGATGATCGTGAACAACGAGCTCGAGGCGTACAACTTCCCCCAGGGCGTGATGACGCACCTGTGCCGCGCGATGGCCGGCCGCCAGCCCGGCATCCTCACGCACGTAGGCCTGGGCACCTACATGGACCCGGAACAGGACGGCGGCCGCATGAACGCGCGCACCACCGAGCCGCTGGTCGAGCGCGTGCGCGTGGCCGGCGCCGACTACCTGTTCTACCGCGCCCCGGGCGTGCCCACGGTGGCGCTTATCCGCGGTACCTCGGTCGACGAGGACGGCTACGTGAGCATGGAGCACGAGGCCACCGCGCGCGAGGACCTGTCGATGGCGCAGGCCGTGCACAACGCCGGCGGCACGGTGATCTGCCAGGTCAAGCGCCGCGTGCGCCGCGGCACGCTGCACCCGCACATGGTGAAGATCCCCGGCTTCCTGATCGACCACGTGGTGGTCGAGCCCGAGCAGCTGCAGACCTACACCACGCGCTACGACCCGGCCCGCTGCGGCGAGACGCGCCTGCCCGCGTCGGGCATCGCGCCCGACCCGCTGGATGCGCGCCGCGTCATCGCGCGCCGCGCCGCCTTCGAGCTGCGCCCGGGCGACGTGGTGAACCTGGGCGTCGGCATTTCGGCCATGATCCCCAACGTCGCTGCGGAAGAGGGCATCGACGAGCTCATCACGCTCACGGTGGAATCGGGCGTGGTAGGTGGTGTGCCGGGACATGCGCGCGAATTCGGCACGGCGGTGAATCCGCGCGTCATCCTCGACCAGGGCTACCAGTTCGACTTCTACGACGGCGGGGGCCTGAGCTGTGCCTTTCTCTCGTTCGCCGAGGTCGACGCCGAAGGCAACGTCAACGTGACGCGCTTCGGCCGCCGCTACGACGGCGCGGGCGGCTTCATCAACATCACGCAGAACACCCGCCGGCTGGTGTTCAGCGGCTCGCTCACCGGCGGCGACGCCGACGTGCGGGTGGAGGGCGGCGAGCTCGCGATCCACCGCGACGGCAAGTTCCGCAAGTTCGTGCCGGCCGTGGGGCAGATCAGCTTCTCGGGAAAGCTGGCGCGCGAGCGCGGCCAGCAGGTGAGCTTCGTCACCGACCGCGCGGTTTTCGAGCTCGAGGCCGACGGCATCGTGCTGACCGAGATCGCACCGGGCGCGCGCCTGAAGGAGGACGTGCTCGACCACATCGGCTTCAAGGTCCGCGTGAGCGAATCGCTCAGGACGATGGACGCGCGCATCTTCCGCGCCGGCCCGATGGGCCTGCACGATGCCTTCGTCGCGCAGCCGCCGCGCCATGTCGCGCGCGATGCGGATCAGCAGGAGGCGGCACGATGAGCGCGTCGAAGGAACTCTGGTTCGAGGACGTGGTGGTCGGCACCGAAATGCACAGCGACGCGCACACCGTCAGTGCAGAGGCCATCGCACAGTTCTGCGACCTCACGCAGGACCACCATCCGCTGCACACCGATGCGGCCTATGCGAAGTCGCGCGGCTTTCCGGGCGTCATCGCCCATGGCCTGTTCGGCCTCTCGCTCATGGAGGGCCTGAAGACCGCGATGGGCCTCTACGAGAACAGTTCCATCGCCTCGCTCGGCTGGGACGACGTTCGCTTCGTGCGGCCCGTGGTCGCCGGCGACGAGGTGCATGTGAGCTTCCGGGTCGTCGACAAGCGTCTGTCGTCCAAGGGTGGGCGCGGCGTGGTGACCGAGGCCTTGCAGCTCGTGAACCAGCGCGGCGAATGCGTTATCGAGGCCCGGCATGCGGCGCTCGTCGCGTGCCGCAACGACGCAGTGCATTGAGTCGAACTCTTTTTCTTCTTTTTCGCTTCTGCTTGCCCGCTTCTTGCTAACTGCTTCCTGTTCTTCAACAACCCGCTCCATCGCTTCATCATGAAACACACTTACCTCATCGCCGGCCTCGTGCTCGGCGCCGCTGCCACCCTTCCCGCCTTCGCGCAAAGCTGCACGCCCAAGGTCGCGGCCGATCAACTGGTCACGCCCGGCAAGCTGCAGATGTCGATCAACCCCACGCTGCCCCCCCAGCAGTTCGTCGACGAGAAGGGCGAGCTGCAGGGCCTGAACGTCGAGCTCGGCAAGGCCGTGGCCAAGAAGCTGTGCCTGGAGCCCGTCTTCATCCGCATGGACATGCCGCCCATGATTCCTGCCATGCAGGCCGGCCGCTTCGACCTCATCAACACCGGCATGTTCTGGACCGAGCAACGTTCCAAGCTCATGTTCATGATTCCCTACGGCCAGCAGGCCATGAGCATCTACACCGTGCCCACGAGCAAGCTGAAGATCACCAAGTTCGAAGACCTCGCGGGCCACGTGGTGGGCATCGAGACCGGCACCTACCAGGAACGCAAGGCGCGCGAGTACAACGCCGCCATGGTCGCCAAGGGCGAGAAGACCATCGACTTCCGCACCTTCGCCACGGCGTCGGAAACGACCGCGGCCCTGCGCGCCGGCCAGCTCGAGGCGGGCATCAACATCGACGAGACCGCCAAGGCCTTCGAAGAGCGAGGCATCGCCAAGATCTGGCTGAGCGGCATCAACGGCACCGACATCACGCTGGCCTTCCGCACCAAGGGCGCGGCCGACGCGGCGGCCAAGGCGCTGGACGAGCTGAAGGCCGAGGGCGTCTACGACCAGCTCTTCGACAAGTTCAAGATGACGCGCCTGAAGGACGTCAAGAACTTTGCCATCCGCGGCACCGGCCCGGCACCCAAGTAAGCATCCCGAGGACCGGCCGTGTTCAACGTCGACGCATTCCTGTCGTACCTGGTCAACCCGTACCTGCTGGGCGGCGTCGGCATCACGATCGGCCTGACGGTCGCCACCATCGCCATCGGCCTGGTGCTGGCCCTGCCGCTGGCGCTGGGCAGCATGTCGAGCAACCGGCTGTTCAACGCGCCGGCACGCTTTTACGTGTGGGTGTTCCGCGGCACGCCGCTGCTGGTGCAGCTGGTCATCATCTACACCGGCCTGCCGCAGCTGGGCATCCGGCTGGACGTGCTCACCTCGGCGGTGCTGGCGTTGAGCCTCAACGAGGCCGCTTACCTGTCGGAGACCATCCGCGCCGGCTTCTCGGCGGTCGCCAAGGGCCAGGTCGAGGCGGCCAAGGCGCTGAGCCTGTCGCGCGTGGCGACGCTGCGCCTGGTCACGCTGCCGCAGGTGATCCGCATCATCATCCCGCCGCTGGGCAACTCGGTGAACGGGCTGCTGAAGGCGACCTCGCTCGCGTCGGTGATCTCGATGGAAGAGCTCATGCGCCGCAGCCAGGTGCTGATGCAGATGAAGTTCGAGGTGCTCGAGCTCTACTGCGTGGCGGCCTGCTACTACCTCGTGCTCACGACGCTCTGGAACCTCGTGCAGGTGCGCCTCGAGCGCCACTACGGCAAGGGCTATGCGCCTCGCAGCAGCAAGAAGGCTCCGATTCCCCGCGTCGCGATGGCGCGCTGACCCCGACCGCAGACCCATGGCCGACTTCGACCTCGTCATCCGCAACGCGCAGGCCGTGACGGCCAGCGACATCTTCCACTGCGACATCGGCGTGCGCGACGGCCGCGTGGTGCAGCTCGGGCTGGGCCTGGGTGCCGGCACGCACGAGATCGATGCGGCCGGCCGCGCCGTGACGCCCGGCGGCGTCGACACGCACTGCCACCTCGACCAGCCGCAGGCGCCGCCCGTGGTGTCGGCCGACGACTTCCTCACCGGTTCGCGCTCGGCGGCCTGCGGCGGCACCACCACGGTGATCCCGTTCGCGGCCCAGCACAAGGGCCAGTCGCTGCGCGAGGCGGTGGACGACTACCACCGCCGCGCGAACGGCAAGTCGTGCATCGACTATGCCTTCCACCTCATCGTGAGCGACCCCACGCCGACGGTGCTGAAGGAGGAACTGCCGGCCCTGATCGCCGAGGGCTACACGTCGTTCAAGATCTACATGACCTACGACGACATGAAGCTGGACGACCGGCAGATCCTCGAGGTGCTGGACGTGGCACGCAGCCATGGCGCCATGGCCATGATCCACGCCGAGAACTCCGACTGCATCGCCTGGCTGACCGGCCGGCTGCAGGCCGCGGGCAAGACGGCGCCGCGCTACCACGCGCACGCCCGGCCGCTGCTGGTGGAGCGCGAGGCCACGCACCGCGCGATCGCGCTGTCGGAGCTGGTCGACGTGCCGATCCTCATCGTGCACGTGTCGGGCCGCGAGGCGGTCGAGCAGATCCGCTGGGGGCGGGCGCATGGGCTGCAGGTCTTCGCCGAGACCTGCCCGCAGTACCTCTTCCTGACCGCCGAGGACCTGGGCATCGACGACAGCTACGAGGGCGCCAAGTGCGTCTGCAGCCCGCCGCCGCGCGACAAGGCCAACCAGCAGGTGATCTGGGACGGCCTGGCCGACGGGCTGTTCACCGTGATCTCGTCCGACCACGCCCCCTACAACTTCGAGGGCGAGGGCGGCAAGCATCCGGCCGGCGAGGAGGTGCCCTTCAACCACATCCCCAACGGCATTCCCGGCATCGAGACCCGCATGGCGCTGCTGTGGTCCGAGGGCGTGCTGGGCGGGCGCATCACGCCGCAGAAGTTCGTGGAGCTGACGGCGACCAACCCCGCCAAGGCCTACGGGCTGCATCCGCGCAAGGGCACCATCGCCGTGGGCGGCGATGCCGACCTGGTCATCTGGGACGAGCGCGAGCTGGTGCTGACCAACGGCATGCTCCACCACGCCGTCGACTACACGCCCTACGAGGGCATGCGCCTGGCCGCCTGGCCCGGCACGACCATCGCGCGCGGGCAGGTGGTGTGGGACGGCACGCGCTACCTCGGGCAGGCCGGCCAGGGCCGGTTCCTGCCCTGCGGCCTGCCCACGCTGCTGCCCGCACGGCGCGAGATGGCCGCCGGTCGCTGAGGGGCAGGGCGGCGCATCCGCGCGGGGCGCGCGGGTGCACGCGGCGCGGCTGCGGCCAAGGCGCGGTGTGGTGAGGTGAGGTGCGTGGCGCGGGAATTGCTCGACGCCCCTACGGGCTTACCCGTATGCTCCATACCGGCCTGCGCATAAGCCCTATGACGCGGCGCGTATGCCTGGCGCCAGTGCAGGGGCGAACATCCCGGCCAGGGCCCGGACGCCATGCCGGCCCGTCGCCCGCCCACGAATGCCCACATGAACGACACGCCCAACGCCCGCCCCGCGCAGCCCCTCCGCTTCTTCCACCGCGGCCAGGTGGTCGAGGTCCGGGACGTCCACCCCACCCGCTCGGTGCTCGACTGGCTGCGCGAGGACGCGCGCTGCACCGGCACCAAGGAAGGCTGCAACGAGGGCGACTGCGGCGCCTGCACCGTGGTGATCGGCGAGCTGGCGGCCGAGGGCACGGCCGGCGCCGTGAGCGGCCTGCAATTGCAGACCGTCAACGCCTGCATCCAGTTCCTGCCCACGCTGCACGGCAAGGCGCTCTTCACCGTCGAGGACCTCAAGCGCCAGTGCGGCCACGTCCACGACGGCGAGCGCCACAGCAAGCACCCGGTGCGCGAGCTGCATCCTGTGCAGCAGGCCATGGTGGACTGCCACGGTTCGCAATGCGGCTTCTGCACGCCCGGCTTCGTCATGTCGCTGTGGGCGACCTACGAGCACCACAGCGAGGCGGGCACCGCGCCCACGCGCCAGCAGCTGGCCGACGAGCTGTCGGGCAACCTGTGCCGCTGCACGGGCTACCGGCCGATCCTGGATGCCGGCCAGAAGATGTTCGACCTGCCCGCCGTCCGGCTCGACACCGCGCCGGTGGTGGCGGCGCTGCAGGGCCTGAAACGCGAGAGCACCTTCGACTACGCCGCGCCGCTGGGCCAGCGCACGGACCGCTTCATGGCGCCGGTCACGCTCGACGAGTTCGCGGCGCTGCGCGAGGCGCACCCCCAGGCGCGCATCCTGGCCGGCTCGACCGACGTCGGCCTGTGGGTGAACAAGCAGTTCCGTGACCTGGGCGACATCCTCTACGTCGGCGACGTGGCCGAGCTCAAGCGCATCGGCGAAGAAGGCGACGCGCTGTACATCGGCGCCGGCGCGTCGCTGGAGGAGGCCTGGCGCGCCATCGTGCGGCGCGCGCCGACGCTGCAGGACGTGTGGCTGCGCTTCGCCTCGCCGCCGATCCGCAACGCGGGCACCATGGGCGGCAACGTGGCCAACGGCTCGCCGATCGGCGATTCGCCGCCCATCCTGATGGCGCTGGATGCGCAGATCGTGCTGCGCAAGGGTGAGGCACAGCGCCGCATGCCGCTGCTCGACTTCTACGTCGACTACATGAAGAACCGGCTGGAGCCGGGCGAGTTCGTGCAGGGCCTGTCCATCCCGCTCTCGGCCTTCGAGCGCCAGCTGCGCGGCTACAAGATCAGCAAGCGCTTCGACTGCGACATCTCGGCGCTGTGCGCGGGCTTCGCGATCGAGCTCGACGGCGACACGGTGCGCAGCGTGCGCCTGGCCTACGGCGGCATGGCCGCCACCGTGAAACGCGCCGCGCAGGCCGAGGCGGCACTGACCGGCCGGCCCTGGACGCAGGCCAGCGTCGACGCCGCGAAGGCCGCTCTGGCGCAGGACTTCAAGCCGCTGACCGACATGCGCGCCAGCGCCGACTACCGCCTGCAGGTGGCCCAGAACCTGCTGCAGCGCCTGTGGCTGGAAACCCGGCCGCAGGATGCCCTGGCGCCCGACGCCACCAGCGTGTGGAGCGTCATGCCCCACGACGTCGCCGCCTGAGCGCCAAGGAGCCACGATGAACAAGCCGATCGACCCTGCGCTGCTGCAGCCCGCGCACGCCTTCGCCGACTACCTGGCCAACACGGCAGCGCGCATCGACACCGATGCCGAGGCCCAGGCACTGGCCCAGGGCGCGCGGGTGGGCATCAGCCGCCCGCACGAATCCGCACAGCTGCACGTGGCGGGCGAGGCCACCTACACCGACGACCTGCCCGAGCTGGCCGGCACGCTGCACTGCGCGCTGGGCCTCTCGCCGGTGGCGGCGGGGCGCCTCACGGGCCTGGCACTCGAGGCCATCCGCGCCATGCCCGGCGTGGTGGACGTCCTCACCGCGGACGACGTGCCGGGCGCCAACGACTGCGGCTCGATCGTCCACGACGATCCCCTGCTGTGCCCCGTCGGCCCGCAGGACGACGGTTCGCCGGGGGGCGAGATCCGCTACCTGGGCCAGCCGCTCTTCGCGGTGATCGCCCGCACCCGCACCGAGGCGCGCCGCGCCGCGGCGCGTGCCAAGGAGGCGGCACAGGTCGAGGCCGCCGAGCCGGTCATCACGCCCCAGCAGGCGCATGCGCGCGGCCAGTACGTGGTGCCGCCGATGCACCTCCAGCGCAGCGCCCGGGGCATCGAGGTGCGTGCCGCCATCGACGCCGCGCCGCACCGCCTCGCGGGCCAGCTCGACGTCGGCGGGCAGGAGCAGTTCTACCTGGAAGGGCAGATCAGCTACGCCATCCCGAAGGAGGGCGGCACGATGCACGTGCACTGTTCCACCCAGCACCCGAGCGAGATGCAGCACCTGATCGCCCATGCGCTGCACCTGCACTCGAACGAGGTGCACGTGGAGTGCCGGCGCATGGGGGGCGGCTTCGGCGGCAAGGAGTCGCAGTCGGGCCTGTTCGCCTGCATCGCCGCCGTGGCGGCGAACAAGCTGCGCCGGCCGGTCAAGCTGCGGCCCGACCGCGACGACGACTTCATGATCACCGGCCGCCGCCACTGCTTCTGGTACGAGTACGAGGTCGGCTACGACGACGAGGGCCGCCTCCTGGGCGCGGAGATCACGATGGTCTCGCGCGCCGGCCACTCGGCCGACCTCTCCGGCCCGGTGATGACGCGCGCCCTGTGCCACTTCGACAACGCCTACTGGCTGCCCGAGGTGTCGATGCACGGCTTCTCGGGCCGCACCAACACCCAGAGCAACACGGCCTTCCGCGGCTTCGGCGGCCCGCAGGGCGCGATCGCGGTCGAGTACATCCTCGATTCGGTGGCACGGGCGCTGGGCCGCGATGCACTGGCCGTGCGCCGCGCCAACTTCTACGGCACCACCGAGCGCAACGTCACGCCCTACGGCCAGACGGTGAGCGACAACGTCATCCACGAACTGGTGGACCAGCTGGCCGACAGCAGCGGCTACGAAGCGCGGCGCGCCGCCATCGAGGCCTTCAACGCGGGCAGCGCGGTGCTCAAGCGCGGCCTGGCGCTGACACCCATCAAGTTCGGCATCAGCTTCAACGTGCCGCACTTCAACCAGGCCGGCGCGCTGGTGCACGTCTACACCGACGGCTCGATCCTCGTGAACCACGGCGGCACCGAGATGGGCCAGGGCCTGAACACCAAGGTCGCGCAGGTGGTGGCGCACGAACTGGGCGTGGAATTCGAGCGCGTGCGGGCCACGGCCACCGACACCACCAAGGTGGCCAACACCTCGGCGACCGCGGCTTCCACCGGCGCCGACCTGAACGGCAAGGCGGCGCAGGACGCGGCCCGCCAGATCCGCGTGCGCCTGGCCGAGTGCGCCGCCCGCCGGCACGGCGGCACGCCCGACGAGGTGCGCTTCGCCAACGGCAAGGTGCTGGTGGGCGGCCGCGAGCTGAGCTTCGCCACCGTGGTGGCCGAGGCCTACACCGACCGCGTGCAACTGTGGTCCGACGGCTTCTACAGCACGCCCGGCCTGCACTGGAACTCGCAGACCATGCAGGGCCACCCCTTCTACTACTTCGCCTACGGCGCCGCCGTGAGCGAGGTGGTGGTGGACACCCTCACCGGCGAGTGGAAGCTGCTGCGCGCCGACGTGCTGCACGACGCCGGCCGCTCGCTCAATCCCGCGGTGGACATCGGCCAGGTGGAGGGCGCCTTCATCCAGGGCATGGGCTGGCTCACCACCGAGGAGCTGGTGTGGCACCCCACGACCGGCAAGCTCACGACCCACGCCCCGAGCACCTACAAGATCCCCACGGCCAACGACTGCCCGCCGGTGTTCAACGTGCGCCTGTTCGACGGGCCCAACGTCGAAGACTCCATCCACCGCAGCAAGGCGGTGGGCGAGCCGCCGCTGCTGCTGCCTTTCTCGGTGCTGTTCGCGATCCGCGACGCGGTTTCGGCCGTGGGCGGGCACCGGGTCGATCCGCCGCTGCGCGCGCCCGCGACCAGCGAGGCCATCCTGTCGGCGATCGGCGCCGTCCAGCGCGCGGCCTGAGCATGTCCTGCCGTGCCTGTGGCGCGGGCCTTGCGGCTTCGCGCGCTATAACCACGCCCGTTTTCCCTCGATGAACGGGATGTGGCCATGAGAGACCAGGCGCTGTTCGACAAGATCGATCTTCATCTCATCCGGGTGCTGCACACCGTGCTGACCGACCGCAGCGTCTCGCGCGCCGCCATCCGCCTGGGCATGTACCAGCCGGCGGTTTCGGCGGCGCTCAAGCGGCTGCGCGAGCTGGCCGGCGACCCGCTGCTGGTGCGTTCGGGCTCGGGCATGGTGCCCACCGACGCGGGCCTGCGCATGATCGAGCCGGCGGCCAGCATCCTGCGCGCGGCCGAGATGCTGTTCTCGGACGCGCGCGGCTTCGACCCGCAGACCGCGGGCACGACCTTCCGCATCGCGGCCAACGATTCGCTCGACCCGCTCTTCCTGCCGATGGTGGTCACCCAGGTCAAGCGCCTGGCGCCGATGGCGCGCATCGAGATCCATCCGCTCTCGTCCGACGGCGACTACCACGCCCACCTGGCCCATGGCGAGCTGGACCTGGTCATCGGCAACTGGCTCAAGCCGCCGGAGGACCTGCACATCTCGCGCCTCTTCGGCGACGAGGTGGTGTCGATGGTGAGTGCCGAGCATCCGGCGGTGCGGCGCGGCTGGACGCTGGACACCTGGCTGGAGGCCGAACACCTGGCTCCCACGCCCACGCACCCCGGCGCGCGCGGGATCATCGACCAGATGCTCGATGCGATCGGGCGCCAGCGCAACATCACGGCCCGCTGCGCGCACTTCGGCCTCATGCCGGACATGGTCGCGTCGAGCCTGCTGGTGCTCACCACCGGGCGGCAGTTCTGCGAGCGCTTCGCCGAGCGCCTGCCGCTGCAGATCCTCGATTGCCCGGCCACGCTGCCGCGGCTGCTCTATTACCAGCTATGGCACGAGCGCACGCATTCGTCGAGCGCCGCGCAATGGCTGCGCGAGCAGGTCAAGGGCGTGGCGGCGTCGCTGCGCCCGCCACCGCCTTCCTGAGCACCGACGCTTCCCGAACACACACAACAAAAGGAGACAACCCATGAACTGGACCGAGCGCATCTTCAAGCTGCGCGAACACGGCACGACCGTGCGCACCGAGGTGGTGGCGGGCATCACCACCTTCCTCACGATGGCCTACATCATCTTTGTCAACCCCTCGATCCTGGGCGACGCGGGGATGCCGAAGGAGTCGGTCTTCGTCGCCACCTGCCTGATCGCGGCGCTGGGCACGGCCATCATGGCGCTGTACGCCAATTACCCGATCGCGCTGGCGCCGGGCATGGGGCTCAACGCCTACTTCGCCTACGTGGTGGTGCTGCACATGGGCTTCACCTGGCAGGCGGCCTTGGGGGCGGTGTTCGTGTCCGGCTGCCTGTTCCTGCTGGTCACGGTGTTCCGGCTGCGCGAGCTGATCATCCGCGGCATTCCGCTGTCGCTGCGCTATGCCATCACGGTGGGCATCGGGCTCTTCCTGGCGCTGATCGCGCTCAAGAGCGCCGGCATCGTGGCGCCCTCGAAGGCGACCTACGTCACGCTGGGCGACCTGCACACGCCGCAGGCGGTGCTGGCCATCCTGGGCTTCTTCCTCATCGTGGTGCTGGACCGGCTCAAGGTGCCCGGCGCCATCCTCATCGGCATCGTGAGCGTCACGCTGGCGAGCTTCTTCTTCGCCGGCAACGCGTACCGCGGCATCTTCTCGGCACCGCCCTCGATCGCGCCGACCTTCCTGCAGCTGGACATCAAGGCCGCCCTGGCCGGCGGCATACTGAACGTGATCCTGGTGTTCTTCCTGGTCGAGCTGTTCGACGCCACCGGCACGCTGATGGGCGTGGCCAAGCGGGCCGGGCTGCTGGTGCCGGGCAAGATGGACCGGCTCAACCGCTCGCTGCTGGCGGACTCGGCCGCGATCTTCGCCGGCTCGCTGCTGGGCACCTCGAGCACCACGGCTTATGTCGAGAGCGCTGCCGGCGTGCAGGCGGGCGGCCGCACGGGACTCACGGCGCTGACGGTGTCGGTGCTGTTCCTGGCCTGCCTGTTCATCGCCCCGCTGGCGGGGGTGGTGCCGGCCTATGCGACGGCACCCGCGCTGTTCTTCGTGGCATGTTTGATGCTGAGGGAACTGACCGAACTGGATTGGGAGGAAACCACCGAAGTCGTGCCGGCCGCCGTGACGGCGCTGGCCATGCCCTTCACCTACTCGATCGCCAACGGCCTGGCCTTCGGCTTCATCACCTACGCGGTGCTCAAGCTCTTCACGGGGCGGGCGCGCGAGGTGCACTGGATGGTGTGGGTGATCGGCGGCATCTTCCTGTTCAAGTTCATCTGGATCGAAGGCCACTGAGCCGGCGCGAGCCGGCCCGGGAGCGGTGACAATGCGGAAAATTTGCATGCTATTGTTTTCATAGCTGCTCGCGCCCGTCCCGCAGGCGTTTCGAGGGTTTTTCATACACAACAGAGCGACGACCGAAGGCCACCCATGTCCACCCCCAGACTCCAGCTCGCGGGCATCACCAAGCGCTACCCCTCCGTGGTGGCCAACAGCGGCGTGTCGCTGACGGTGCAGCCCGGCGAGACCCACGCCGTGCTCGGCGAGAACGGCGCCGGCAAGTCCACGCTGATGAAGATCATCTACGGCTCCGTCAAGCCCGACGAGGGCACCGTGAGCTTCAACGGCCAGCCGGTGCACATCCGCAACCCGCAAGAGGCGCGGGCGCTGGGCATCAGCATGGTGTTCCAGCACTTCAGCCTGTTCGACACGCTCACGGTGGCCGAGAACGTGTGGCTGGGTCTCGACAAGAGCCTCGCACTGGCCGAGGTCACCCGCCGCATCGTCGCCAAGGCCGGCGAGTACGGGCTGGAGATCGATCCCCAGCGGCCCGTGCACACGCTGTCGGTGGGCGAGATGCAGCGCGTGGAGATCATCCGCGCGCTGCTGACCGACCCCAAGCTGCTGATCCTCGACGAGCCGACCTCGGTGCTGACGCCGCAGGCCGTGCTCAAGCTCTTCGTGGTGCTCAAGCAACTCGCGTCGGAGGGCTGCTCGATCCTCTACATCAGCCACAAGCTGCACGAGATCCGCGAGCTGTGCACCGCCTGCACGGTGCTGCGCGGCGGCAAGGTGACGGGCGTGTGCAACCCGCAGCAGGAGACCAACGAGTCGCTCTCGCGCCTGATGATCGGCGCCGAGCCGCCGCCGCTGCAGCACCGGCCGTCGAACACCGGCGCGGTCGCCCTTCGCGTGAAGGGCCTCAGCCTGCCGCGCGAGGACCAGTTCGGCATCGACCTCGAGGCCATCGCGATGCAGGTGCGCGGCGGCGAGGTGGTCGGCGTGGCGGGCGTGTCGGGCAACGGGCAGAAGGAGCTGCTCTACGCCCTGTCGGGCGAGGACGTGCGGGCCGAGCCCGGCATGGTCGAGGTCTTCGGCCAGCCGGCCGGCCGCCTGAGGCCGCGCGCGCGGCGCCGCCTGGGGCTGCACTTCGTGCCCGAGGAACGGCTGGGCCGCGGCGCGGTGCCCACGCTGGGCCTGGCGCACAACCTGCTGCTCACGCGCGACGACGCGGTGGGGGCGGGCGGGTGGCTGCGCACCGGCCAGATGGAGCGCCAGGCGCGCGCCATCATCGAGCGCTTCAAGGTCAAGGCCGGCGGCCCGAACGCCGCCGCCAAGTCGCTCTCGGGCGGCAACCTGCAGAAGTTCATCGTCGGCCGCGAGATCGACGCCAACCCCAAGCTGTTCATCGTCTCGCAGCCGACCTGGGGCGTGGACGTCGGCGCCGCGGCGCTGATCCGCGCCGAGATCCTGGCGCTGCGCGACGCCGGCTGCGCGGTGCTGGTGGTGAGCGAGGAACTGGACGAGCTGTTCGAGATCTGCGACCGGCTGCACGTGATCGCCAAAGGGCGGCTGTCGCCCTCGATCGACCGCGCCGCGGCCACCGTGCCGCAGATCGGCGAATGGATGAGCGGGCTGTGGGACGGCGCGGCCGCCGCCCGCCCGCTGCACGACGTGGAGGAGGGCAGCCATGCTCAAGCTTGAACTGCGGCCGCAGCTGTCGCGCTTCTGGAGCTACGGCTCGCCCATCCTGGCGCTGGCGATCACGGTGCTGATCGGCATCGCGCTCTTCGCCGCCCTGGGCAAGGACCCGGTGCGCGGGCTGCAGGTCTTCTTCTGGGAGCCGATCAAGAGCCCCTACGCCATCGGCGAACTGCTGGTGAAGGCGACCCCGCTGCTGATCATCGCGCTGGGGCTGGCCGTGTGCTTCCGCTCCAACGTGTGGAACATCGGCGCCGAGGGCCAGTTCGTGCTGGGCGCCATCGCCGCGGGCGGCGTGGCGCTGCTGGCCGACAAGGGCACCGGCCCGTGGATCATCCCGGCCATCCTGATGGCCGGCATCCTGGGCGGCATGCTGTGGGCGGCCATCGTGGCCTGGCTGCGCGACGTCTGCAACGCCAACGAGATCCTCACCAGCCTGATGCTGGTCTACGTGGCCACGCTGCTGCTGCTGTGGCTGGTCGGCGGGCCGTGGAAGGACCCGATGGGCTACAACTTCCCGCAGACCAAGACCTTCGAGGCCGTGACGCAGATGCCGCGGCTCATGAAGGGCTCGCGCGTGTCGATCGGCGTGCCGATCGCGCTGGTCGCGGCGGCGGTGCTGTGGGTGTTCCTGTTCCGCACGCGGCTGGGCTTCGCGCAGCAGGTCGGCGGCCTCGCGCCGGCGGCGGCGCGCTATGCGGGCTTCTCGGCGCGGCGCGCGGTGTGGATCGCGCTGCTGACCTCGGGGGCCGCCGCGGGCCTGGCCGGCGCGCTCGAAGTGGCCGGCCCCATCGGCCAGCTCACGCCCTATGTGCCCGCCGGCTACGGCTTCGCGGCCATCATCGTGGCCTTCGTCGGACGGCTGCATCCGGTGGGCATGGTCTTCTCGGCCATCCTCATGAGCATGTTCTACATCGGCGGCGAGCTCGCGCAGTCGCGCCTGGGCCTGCCCAAGTCGCTCACCGCGGTGTTCCAGGGCCTGCTGCTGTTCACGCTGCTGGCCTGCGACACGCTGGTGGCGTATCGCATCCGCATGAAGGCCAATGCGCGGCCGGCACCTGTCACCGCCGGCACTGCGTCGCTTCAGGCCTCGACACCCGACATCGCAAGCCAGGCAAAGGGGGCCTGACATGGAAAACTACGCACTCCTCCTGGGCGCCATGCTCAGCGCCGGCACCGTGCTGGCCATCGCGGCGCTGGGCCTGCTCATCAACGAGAAGGCCGGCATCGTCAACCTGGGCGCCGAGGGCATGATGCTGTGCGCCGCCATCGCGGGCTTCGCGGGCTATGTGCACACGCACAACCCGTGGGTCGGCTTCCTGGCGGGCATGGCGGCCGGCGCGGCGCTGGCGGCGGTGTTCGGCGTGCTGGTGATCTGGCTCAACACCAACCAGTACGCCACCGGCCTGGCGCTGTCGCTCTTCGGCGTCGGCTTCTCGGCCTTCGTGGGCATCAACTACGTGCAGGCCAAGGCGCCGGGCGGCATGGGCTTCGCGGTTCCCGTGCTGGGCGACATTCCCTTCGTCGGGCCGGCGCTCTTCCGGCATCACCCGCTGGTGTACTTCGCGGTGGCGCTGACCTTCGCACTGGTGTGGTTCCTGTATCGCACGCGGGCCGGCCTGGTGCTGCGCTCGGTCGGCGAGTCGCCGGAGTCGGCCCATGCGCTGGGCTATCCCGTGCGACGCATCCGCCTCCTGGCCGTGGTCGCCGGCGGCGCGCTGTGCGGGCTGGCGGGCGCCTACCTGTCGGTGGCGTACACGGGCCTGTGGGTCGAGAACATGGTGGCTGGCCGCGGCTGGATCGCGCTGGCGCTGACCACCTTCGCCACCTGGCGGCCGGTGCGCGTGTTGCTGGGTGCCTACCTCTTCGGCGGCGTGACGCAGCTGGGCTTCCACCTGCAGAGCGCGGGGGTCGACGTGCCCAGCCAGTTCCTGGCCATGATGCCGTACCTGGCCACGATCGTGGTGCTGGCGCTGATCTCGCGCAACCCGGCCTTCATCCGCGTGAACATGCCGGCGTCGATCGGCAAGCCCTTCTACCCGGGCTCCTGAGCCCGGCCGGGGCATTCATAATCGCGAGTCCCTTTTTCCAGCCAACTGTCCTGTCGAGGATCTCTTTCATGCAAGCACTGAACAAGCGCTCCCTGCTCAAGCTGGCCGCCCTGTCGGCCGTCGCGTCGGCCGCCCTGATGGGCTGCGGCAAGAAGGAGGAGGCCCCGGCGCCCGCCGCCGCACCGCCTGCGCCGGCCCCGACCGCCGCTGCGCCCGCACCCGCGCCGGCCGCACCGCTGAACATCGCCTTCGCCTACGTCGGCCCGGTCGGCGACGGCGGCTGGACCTTCGCGCACGACACCGCGCGCAAGGCGCTGGAGAAGGAATTCGGCGACAAGATCAAGACCACCTTCGTCGAGAGCGTGCCCGAGTCGGCCGACGCCGAGCGCGTGTTCCGCGACTTCGTGGGCCAGGGCAACAAGCTGGTCTTCGGCACCACCTTCGGCTACATGGAGCCGATGCTCAAGGTCGCCAACGACAGCAAGGACGTCAAGTTCGAGCATGCCACCGGCTACAAGACGGCCGAGAACATGCGCACCTACGACAGCCGCACCTACGAAGGCGCGTACATGGCCGGCATCATCGCCGGCGCCATGACCAAGTCGAACAAGCTGGGCGTGGTGGGTTCGGTGCCGATCCCCGAGGTGCTGCGCAACATCAACTCTTTCACCCTGGGCGCCCAGTCGGTGAACCCGAAGATCACCACCAACGTGGTGTGGGTCAACGAGTGGTTCAGCCCGCCGAAGGAAACCGAAGCCGCCACGGCGCTCATCAACGGCGGCGCCGACGTGCTGTTCCAGAACACCGACTCGCCCGCCGTGCTCAAGACCGCGCAGGAAAAGGGCAAGCGCGCCTTCGGCTGGGATTCGGACATGACCGCCTACGGCCCCAAGGCCCACCTGGCCTCGGCCATCATCAACTGGACGCCGTACTACATCAAGGCCACCAAGGACGCGCTGGAAGGCACCTGGACCACCGGCCAGACCTGGTGGGGCGTAAAGGAAGGCGCGATCGACATCGTGTCGCTGGCCGAAGACGTGCCGGCCGAGACCAAGGCCAAGGTCGAGGAAGTGAAGAAGGGCCTGAAGGACGGCAGCTTCCAGATCTGGAAGGGCCCCATCGTCGGCCAGGACGGCAAGGAGCTCATCGCCGCCGGCGCCGCTGCCGACGACAAGTTCCTCTCGGGCGTGAACTTCTACGTCAAGGGCGTGGAAGGCAAGGTGCCTGGAAAGAACTGAACGGTCCTGCGAACGACCCGATCCAGGAAAGGCCGCGCAAGCGGCCTTTTTCTTGGGTCTTGTCTGATGCGATCGTTGGGCGCGTACGAAGAGGGCATGATGACGCCATGAGCCTCGACCGCCTGCGCATCCAGACCGTGGATTTCACCGACACGCACCTGCGCCTGGAGCTCGCGGGTGGCAGGACCGTCGAGGGGTTCCTGCGCCGTCACAACCTGCTCGATGCGACGCCCGAACAGCGCGCCGCCTGGGTCCTGGCCGACGAGGGCCTGAGCGTGCGCTGGCCCGCGCTGGGCCGCGGCGGCCGGGGCATCACGGTCGGTGCGCAGGATCTGGCGTGGGACCAGATCTGCGAAGGTGCGCTAGCTGAACTGGCCCGCGCAGGCTGGAAGCTTGACGCGGTGCCACTGCGCCAACAGCAGATTGCGGCACTGTGGCGTTTGGAGGCTGATGGCTACAACGGGGGGTTCCTCCAGTTCTTTTGCAACTGGGGTGAAGCGAACTGCGCGATCGCGCTCAATGCGCTGCAGGCCATCGGGGCCAGTGCCACGCATGCCGTGGTCAGCCGTCAGCGCGCCGTGGTGGCCCGCCTCGAAGATCACCCGGAGCTCAAGGCCTACGACGACATTCCGCGCCTGCTGAGCGAGGAAGAACGTTCGCTGATCGGCGAGGAACTGGACGAGGCTCTGTGGGATGCGGCCGAGGAGATTCCACTGCGGGCCGCGGCCCACTACTTCGATGAGCTCCCGCCTCGGACGTGAGGCCGCGCGCCCTTGCGCGGCTTATGCTTGCACGTAACGACTGCCCTTCAAACGACGACCCCGCCATGAGCCTCCCTTTCGACCCCAGTGCCATCCCCGCCCACCGCCTCCCCGAGCTGCTGCGCACGATGCCCAAGGCCGAGCTGCACATGCACATCGAGGGCTCGCTGGAGCCCGAACTGATCTTCGCGCTGGCGCAGCGCAACGGCGTCGCCATCCCCTATGCCAACGTGGAAGAGCTGCGCCAGGCCTACGCATTCACCAACCTGCAGAGCTTCCTGGACATCTACTACGCCGGTGCCAGCGTGCTGCTGATGGCGCAGGACTTCTACGACATGGCCTGGGCCTACCTGGAGCGCGCGGCGGCCGACCATGTGCTGCGCACCGAGATGTTCTTCGACCCGCAGACGCACACCGAGCGCGGCGTGGCCATGGAAACGGTGATCGACGGCCTGTACCGCGCGTGCGTCGACGCCAAGGCGACGCTCGGCGTCGATGCGCAGCTCATCCTGTGCTTCCTGCGCCACCTGAGCGAGGAAGACGCCTTCGCCACGCTGGAACAGGCGCTGCCGTACCGCGACAGGTTCATCGGGGTGGGCCTCGATTCGAGCGAGGTCGGCCATCCGCCCGAGAAGTTCGCCCGCGTGTTCGCACGCTGCCGCGAGCTGGGGCTGCATCTCGTGGCGCATGCGGGCGAGGAGGGGCCGCCGGCCTACGTGTGGTCGGCGCTCGACGTGCTGAAGGTGGAGCGCGTCGACCATGGGGTGCAGTCCGCCAAGGACCCGGCCCTTATGAAGCGCCTGGCCGCCGACCGCATTCCGCTCACCGTTTGCCCGTTGTCGAACCAGAAGCTGTGCGTGTTTCCCGACCTCGCGCAGCACAACCTGGGTGCGCTGCTCGAAGCCGGCCTGGTCGCCACGGTGAATTCGGACGACCCGGCGTACTTCGGCGGCTACATGAACGACAACTTCGTGCAGACCTTCGCGGCCACCGGCCTCGGCGCGCAGCAGGCCTGGCAGCTGGCCCGCAACAGCTTCGAGGGCAGCTTCGCCGATGCGGCGGCCAAGCGCGGCTGGCTGGAGAAGGTGGACGCGCATTTCTCGGCCTTCGCCTGAGCCATGGCCGAGCAACCGCACGCGGGGACGGCCGCGGTCCTGCGCACGCTGGCCAACGGAGTGCGCCTGCTCGCCGTGCCCATGCCGCATGTGCAGAGCGCCAGCGTGGGCGTGTTCCTGCGGGTCGGCTCGCGCGACGAGACGCCGGCCAGCAACGGCATCAGCCACGTGCTCGAGCACATGGCCTTCAAGGGAACGGCCACGCGCTCGGTGCAGGCGATCAACCTGGACGCGGAGCGCCTGGGCGCCGACGTGAATGCGTTCACCGGCAAGGATTCCACGGCCTACTTCATGACGGGCCTGGGTCGCCACGCCAACGCGCTGCTGCGCATGACGGCCGACATCGTGCTGAACAGCAGCTTTCCCGAGCACGAGCTGCAGCGCGAGCTGGAGGTGATCCGCCAGGAGGCGATCGAGTACGACGAGGACCCGCAGGACAGCGCCGACGACCTGCTCGACCGCGCCCTCTGGGGCGACGCGCCCATGGGCATGCCGGTGATCGGCACGCTGGCCAACATCGAGGGCTTCACGCGCGGCGACCTGGTGCGCCATGTGCAGTCGCACTACGTGGCCGACAAGACGGTCGTCGCCGCGGCCGGCCATTTCGACGTCGAGGCCTGGATGGCGCTGGCCGGCGAACTGTTCGGTGCCATGCCCTCGGCGCCCGATCCGTCGACGGCCCGGCCGCCGGTGCCGGCCGCGTACGTCGGGCAAGCGCTGGCGCGCCGCTTCACGCAGGTGTCGCAGGTGTTCGTGAACATCGCCTATCCGGTGGCGCCTGCGCAGCCCGAGGCGATGCCCGCGCAGCGCTGGCGTCTGGCGGCCGCGGTGGCCGCCAACCTGTTCGGCAGCGGCATGTCCTCGCCGCTGTCCGACACGATCCGGGAGAAGCTCGGGCTGGCCTACACGGTCGACGCCACGCTCGACAAGGGGGACGTCTGGGCCAACTTCGTCGTGAGCGCGGTGACGACCCCCGACAAGCTGGACGCGCTGGTCGCGGCCGCGGGCGAGCTGCTGCGTGCCCAGGCGAGTGCGATCGACCCGGTGCACCTGGAGCGGGCCAGGAACCAGCTGACCGTGTCACGCGTCCGTGCCGCCGAACGCACCTACGCCACCATGGAGCAGGCCGTGGAGGAACTGATGGCCAGCGGCACCGTGATGCCGACGGCCGACACCCTCGCCATGATCGAGGACATCGGCGCCGACGAGGTGCGCGCCGTCTTCGAACGCATGCTGGCGCAGCCGCCTGCGCTGGCGATCACGGGCAAGGGCGCCAATGCGCGAGCCGCGCGCCAGCTCGCCGCGCGCCTGGCGGCATGAAGTCCTGGGCAGGTCGGCGCTGCGTCATGACGCGGTAGCGGCGCCCAGCTTGCGGCGGCGCTGCACCCACGCATTGCCCAGCGCACCGGCGGCCATCAGCACGCAGGTGCCCAGGAACACCGCCGGCATGCCGATGTGCCCGCCGACGTAGCCGCCCATGAGCGGCCCGGCGACCTGGCCCACGTACTGCGCGGACACCGACCAGCCGAGCATCTGGCCGGCGGCGTTCTCGGGCACGTGGTGCCGGATCACGGCGGCGATGCAGGGCAGCAGCCCGCCCAGCGACAGGCCCATGAGGAAGCGCAGCGCCACCAGCTGCCAGCCGGCGGTGACGAAGGCCTGCGGCACCAGCAGCAGCGCCGACACCGCGAGGCAGGCGACGATCACGTTCCAGTGCCCGATGCGGTCGGCCAGCTTCCCCAGGCGCGCGGCCGAGAGGATGCTGCCCAGCGCGGCGGCGGACATCACCACGCCTGCCACCAGCGTGACCTGCGCCGCGTCGCGCACCAGCGTGGCCACGTAGACGGTGATGATCGGCTCGATCGACATGTTGGCCAGCATCAGCAGCATGCCGGTGACGAACATGGCCGCGACCGGCCCCTTGTCGGGGATCGAGGCCCAGCCGGCACCCACGGGCTTGCCCTTGGCGTCGCGCGGCCGCGGTGCCTCCCGGATGAGCAGGGCGGTGGCCAGGAAGGCCACGAAGATCACCGCGCCCGCAGCGAAGAAGGTGGCGCGGATGCCGATCAGCGGTGGCAATGCGCCACCCACCAGCGGGCCGACGAGGTTGCCCGCCATGATGGCCGAGGACATCGTGCCCAGCGCCCAGCCCGAACGGGCCTTGGGCGTCTGCGTGGCCACGAGCAGCATCGAGCCCGACGCATAGCCGCCCAGCAGGCCGGCCAGCAGCCGCAGGCCGACGAGCTGCCAGACGTCCTGCGCGATGCCGATGAGCGCCATGGCCATCGCCATGCCCAGGCTGGCACGGATGAGCATCAGCTTGCGGCCGTACAGGTCGGCGAGCCGGCCCCACAGCGGCGCCACCAATGCGGCGGTGAGGAAGGTCGCGCCGTAGGCCGCACCCGACCACTGCACGATGGCGGCATGCTCCTTGACGCCCAACTGCTCGACGTACAGCGGCAGGAAGGGCAGCAGCAGCGTCATCGCCACGATGGTCGTGAACGAGCCGAACATGCACACCGCGAGGTTGCGGCGCCACGGGCCCTCGTCGGGGATCGGGGTGGGCGCACTCGCGCCGGAGGCCGCGGAAGACATGCGCCCGATTCTGCGGCGCGCCCGGCGATCGCGCCCTTGCCGATGCGCGGCGGTGGGCATCGCGGCGGCAGAAGGCGCCGCTCCTACAATCGCGGTTCGCGCTGCAGGCGTCCCGGCTGCAGCGCGTTTTGTTTGTTCGTCGTCGGGCCGACCCGTGACGACAGGCATCCCCTCGGGGGGCGGTCGACCTGATGCGACCGGCCGAGGGGCCTTCCATGTCACCGGGTCCATGTCGAGGAACACCATGTACAAAAACCTCGTCGGCCGCGCCGTTCTGGCGTGTGCCGCGACTTTTCTTTGCCTTCCCACCCTGGCGCAGAAGCCGGCCCCCGAGCCGCTGAAGATCGGCTTCGTCTATGTGGCGCCGCTGTCCGATGCGGGCTGGGTGCGCCAGCACGACGAGGGCCGCAAGGCCATCGAGGCGGCGCTCCCGGGGCAGGTGAAGACCACCTACGTCGAGAACGTGGCCGAAGGCGCCGACGCCGAGCGCGTGATCCGCGATCTGGCGATGCAGGGCAACCGGCTGATCTTCACGCCGAGCTTCGGCTACATGGAGCCGACCCTGAAGGTGGCGAAGGACTTCCCCGAGGTGAAGTTCGAATCCATCACCGGCTACAAGCGCGCGCCCAACGTGGCGACGGCCAACGCGCGCTACTACGAGGGCCGCTACCTCGCCGGCGTGGCGGCCGGCCGCATGACCAAGTCGAACATCGCGGGCTACGTGGCGGGCTTCCCGATCCCCGAGGTGCTGCAGGGTCTGAACGCCTTCACGCTGGGGATGCGTTCGGTCAATCCGAAGGCGCAGGTCAAGGTGGTGTGGCTCAACGTCTGGTTCGATCCGCCGCAGGAGCGCGACGCGGCCATGCGCCTGTTCGACCAGGGGGTGGACGTGATCGCTTTCCACACCGGCTCGACGGCCGTCATGAAGGCCGCGCAGGACCGCGGCCGCTGGGCCGTCGCCTACCACTCCGACATGCGCCAGGTGGCGCCCGACGCGCAGCTCGTCGCCGTCACGCACCGCTGGGGCGACTACGACACGCGCCGCGCGAGGGCGGTGCTCGACGGCACCTGGAAGAGCGAGGACACCTGGGGCGGCGTGAAGGAGGGCATGGTGCGCGTCGGCGACTTCGGGCCCAAGGTGCCGGAAGCGGTGCGCCAGGAAGTGCTCGCGCGGCAGCAGGACATTGCCGCCGGCCGGCTGCAGCCTTTTCGCGCCGGCGGGCAGGATGTGCGCGACAACGAGGGCCACGTGACGATCGCCAAGGGCAGCGCGCTGACCGACGCGCAGATCCTGCAGATGAACTGGCTGGCCGACGGGGTGCAGGGGCGCATCGCCCGCTGAGGCGGTTGCGCCGGCCTTCATGGCGGCCTGTGCCCGATCCCCGGGCGCTGCACGCCGATCGGCCCCGGGTCAACGTGCTGACCCGCGGGCGACTCGCAGCCGGGGAAGGCGCCCGGCGCGGCGCTACGATGGCGCGGCGCCAGGCCGCCCGCGTGGTGGCCGGGGCGTCTGAAGGATCCGCCCCATGTCTCTTGCTCCCGCCACCCCGTCGGCCGCGTTCTCGGCCGCCGCTCCCATCCGCAGCATCGACGACGTGCGACGCCTCGAGGCCACGCCGCTGGCCGAAGCGCTGACCGTCCGCAGCACCTACGAGATCTTCCGCAATGCGGCTGCCGCCTTCGGCGACAAGCCGGCGCTGACCTTCCTGCGCACCGGCAACCCGGCCGACGCGCCGCTGCGCTGGAGCTATGCGCAGCTGCTGGCCGGCATCCACCAGACCGCCAATGCGCTGCATGCGCTGGGCGTGGGTCCGCAGGACGCGGTCGCCGTGCTGCTGCCCGGCTGCCTGGAATACCACCTGGCCCTGTGGGGCGGCGAGGCGGCCGGCATCGTGCAGCCGCTCAACCCGCTGCTCACCGACGAGAAGCTGGTGTCGCTCATGAACGCCGCCCGCGCCAAGGTGCTGATCGCCTGGGGCAGCGACGACGAGTCGGGCATGTGGTCCAAGGCGATGCGCATCCGCGGCCAGGTGCCGACGCTGGTGCAGGTGCTGCGCGTGTCTCCTCTCGACGAGGCCGCGGCGCCGGCGCTGCCCGAAGGCGTGGCCGATTTCGCGGCCGTGCGCGCCGCCCAGCCGGCCGACCGGCTGGTGAGCGGCCGCGACATCGCGCCGGCCGACATCGCCGCGTACTTCCACACCGGCGGCACCACCGGTGCGCCCAAGCTCGCGCGCCACAGCCATGGCGCCCAGGTGTTCACCGCCTGGGCCGGCGTGCAGCTCACGGGACTGGGCCCGAAGGACATCACCATCAACGGCTACCCGCTCTTCCACGTCGCGGGCGTGCTGCCGGCCTCGCTGGCATCGCTGTCGGCCGGGGTGGAGGTCATCATCCCGACGACCGCCCTGATGCGCAACAAGGAGGTGCTGGCGAACTACTGGCGCCTGGTCGACACGTACAAGCCGACCTCGCTCTCGGCCGTGCCCACCGTGCTGGCCGCGCTGGCGAACGTGCCGCTGGAGGGCGCCGACATCTCCTCGATCCGCTACTGCCGCACCGGTGCCGCCGTGCTGCCGCCCGAACTGGGCCAGCGCTTCGAGCGCCAGTTCGGCCTGCATGTGCACGAGAGCCTGGGCATGACGGAGATGGCGGGCATCTCGACCATCACGCCACCGGGTGTGGTGGGGCCGGCGGGCTGCGTGGGCTTTCGCCTGCCGTATTCGCAGCTGCGCATCGTCGCGCTCGACGCCCAGGGCGGCGCGAGCGACCGCGACGTGGCGCCGGGCGAAACGGGCATGGTGCTCTTCAAGTCGCCCAACCTCTTCTCGGGCTTCCTGGACGCGCAGGACACGGCCAAGGCCTTCACGCCCGACGGCTGGCTGGCCACCGGCGACCTGGGCTGGCTCGACGGCGACGAGCGGCTCAACCTCACCGGCCGCTCCAAGGACCTGATCATCCGCAGCGGCCACAACATCGACCCCAAGACCATCGAGGACGCGCTGGGCGCGCATCCCGCGGTGCAGCTCACGGCCGCGGTGGGCGCGCCCGACGCGTACGCCGGCGAGCTGCCCGTGGTGTTCGCGACGCTGGTGCCGGGTGCGCAGGTCACGCCGGAGGAGTTGCTGGCCTTCACGGCCGAGCGGGTGGACGAAGCGCCGGCGCGGCCCAAGGCCGTGTACCTGGTCGACCACCTGCCGATGACCAACGTGGGCAAGATCTTCAAGCCCGAACTGCGCCAGATGGCCGCCTGCCGCGTGGCCGACGCGCTGATCGCGCAGGCCGCCGACCGGCTGGGCGTGCCCGCGGCCGAACGGCCGCAGGCCAAGCCCGAGGGCGAGGCGGGGGTGCACGTGGCGCTGCCGGCCGGTGCCCGGGCCGCCGCATTGCGCGCAGCGCTGGAGGCCTCGCTCGGGGCGCTGCCGATGAAGGTGCGCATCGAGGGCCCCTGAGCCCCGCGCCGGCATACACGCCGGCCGGATGCCGGCTATCCGGCGCGGCATATCCCGAGCGGGGCGCAATTCGTTAAGCTGGGCCGATGATTGCCTACCGTGCCGCCCTCCTGCGCTTCGACGATGCCGGACGCCCCCTCTACGACGAGGACGGGCTGCTGGTCGTGGACGCCGACGCGCAGGGCCGCCAGCGCGTGCTCGATGCCGGCGACTTCCGCGCCGTGTCGGCGCGCCACCCCGAAGCACCGGTGACGCACCTGCCGGGCCGCATCCTGGCGCCGGGCTTCATCGACATGCACATCCACTTTCCGCAGACCGACATCATCGGTGCGCCCGCGGAAGGGCTGCTGCCCTGGCTCGAGAACTACACCTTCCCGGCCGAGAGCCGCTTCGCCGACCCGGCGCATTCGGCCGAGGTGGCCGAGTTCTTCCTCGACGAGCTCATGCGCAACGGCGTCACGACGGCGCTGACCTTCGCGACCTCGCACCCGGCCTCGGTCGACGCCTTCTTCGAGGCCTCGCAGCGGCGGCAGCTGCGCATGATCGGCGGCAAGGTGCTGCAGGACCGCCACTCGCCCGACGGCGTGCGCGACCAGACCGAGCAGAGCCTGATCGACACCGAGGCGTTGATTCGCCGCTGGCACAAGGTCGACCGGCTGGGCTACGCGATCACGCCGCGCTTCGCGCCCAGCTGCACCGATGCGCAGCTCGCCGGTGCCGGCGAATTGGCCACCACCTACGGCGACACCTGGATCCACTCGCACGTGGCCGAGAACCTGGACGAGGTGAAGTGGGTGCGCGAGCTCTTTCCGAAGGCGCGTTCCTACCTCGACGTGTATGTGGGCTTCAGGCTGATGCGCGAGCGCGCCGTGTACGCCCACTGCATCCATTTCGACGACGCCGACCGGGCACTCATGCGCGAGACGGGCGCGGCGGCCGCGGTCAGCCCCACGAGCAACCTGTTCCTGGGCAGCGGTTTCTTCGACTTCGAGGGCGCGCAGCGCATCGGCTACCACCATGGCCTGGCCAGCGACGTCGGCGGCGGCACCAGCTTCAGCCCCTTCCACACCATGCTGTCCGCGTACTACGTCGGGCGCGAGGGCCAGACCAAGCCGGGCTTGAGCCTCGCGCCCTCGCAGCTGTGGTGGCGCCACACCGGCGGCGCGGCCGAAGCGCTGGGCCTGGCGGGCGTGGTGGGCAACCTTCAGCCCGGCTGCGAAGCGGACTTCCTCGTGCTGAATCCGGCGGCCACGCCGCTGCTGGCGCGCAAGACGGCGCGCGCCGAGAACGTCGAGGAGCTGCTGTTCTCGATGATCGTGCTGGGCGACGACCGGCTGGTCGAACGCACCGTCGTGTCGCAGGCCGGCGCCGCCTGAGCGCGAGCGCCGGGCCCGCATGCCAAAATGGCCGCCCTCGCGCGCGGCCATCCCCCGGATCGGTCCATGGCGCGCGGGTCGCCCTGGCGCAGGGCGTTCCACACCGGCACTGAACACACACACGAGGGCGGCATGTCCATCAAGAGCGACAAATGGATCCGGCGCATGGCCGAGCAGCACGGCATGATCGAGCCCTTCGAGCCGGGCCAGGTGCGCGAGCAGGGCGGCCACAAGCTCATCAGCTACGGCACCAGCAGCTACGGCTACGACATCCGCTGCGCGCCCGAATTCAAGGTCTTCACCAACATCCACAGCACCGTGGTGGACCCGAAGCACTTTGACGAGAAGAGCTTCGTCGACTTCCACGGCGACAGCTGCATCATCCCGCCCAACAGCTTCGCGCTGGCGCGCACGGTGGAGTACTTCCGCATCCCGCGCAACGTGCTGACCATCTGTCTGGGCAAGAGCACCTACGCGCGCTGCGGCATCATCGTCAACGTCACGCCCTTCGAGCCGGAATGGGAAGGCTACGTGACGCTGGAGTTCAGCAACACCACGCCGCTGCCGGCCAAGATCTATGCGGGCGAGGGCTGCGCCCAGGTGCTGTTCTTCGAGAGCGACGAGGTCTGCGAGACGAGCTACAAGGACCGCGGCGGCAAGTACCAGGGCCAGCACGGCGTGACGCTGCCCAAGGCCTGAGCGGCCTGAGCGCGCGGCCTGCGCCGTCCTACACGGCGATGCGCGGCGCGCCGGTGGGCGAACCGGGGCCGCGCGCCGACCATGCCGCCACGCCCACTCGGAGCCCGGCATGTCCTCTCCCTTTCACGTCGACGGCGAGTTCTCGCCCTATCGCGCACTGTTCGTCGCGGCACTGCTGGCGGTGGTGCTGGCCCAGGTCGCGGCCCTCTTCATGGTCACGCGCGGCCAGGTGCTGCAGGCCGCGCAGCGCGATGCGCAGGCGCGCGTCGCCGCGGTGTCGCCGGACGGCGCCTCCTCTGTGGCAACGGCTGCGGCACCGGCTCGCATGCTCGTCGCGGGCGGCGACATGCCGGCACGCTGAGCGCGTACCATGACGCCACATCGCGCGGCGGTGGACGCGCCAAGGGGAACGACATGAGGTGGGAAGGCAACCGCGAATCCGACAACGTGGAAGATCGCCGCTCCGACGGCGGTGGCGGCGGCTTCGGCGGCCTGCCCATCGGCGGGCGTGGCGTCGGGCTGGGCACCATCGCCGTGGCGCTGATCGCCGGCTGGATCTTCGGCATCAACCCCCTCACGCTGCTGAGCATGTTCGCCGGCAACGGCGCGCCGGTGGTGCAACAGCAGCAGGCACCGGCCCATCCGCCGCCGGCGAACGACGAGGCGGCGCGCTTCGTGTCCACCGTGCTGGCCGACACCGAGGACGTGTGGAAGCCGATCTTCCAGGCCGGTGGCGCAACGTATCGCGACCCGAAGCTGGTCCTGTTCCGCGGCATGACGCCCACGGCCTGCGGCACCGGGCAGAGCGCGATGGGGCCGTTCTACTGCCCCGGCGACCAGAAGGTCTACATCGACCTGAGCTTTTTCGACACGCTGCAGCGCCAGCTGGGTGCGGGCGGCGAGTTCGCGCGCGCCTACGTGATCGCGCACGAGGTGGGCCACCATGTGCAGAACCAGCTGGGCATCACCGGCAAGGTCGACTCGATGCGCGGGCGCGTCAGCGAGCGCGAGCAGAACGCGATGTCGGTGCGCGTCGAGCTGCAGGCCGACTGCTTCGCCGGCGTGTGGGCCAACAAGGCCAACAACGCGCGCCAGATCCTCGAGCAGGGCGACATCGAGTCGGCCATGAACGCGGCCGCGAAGATCGGCGACGACGCGCTGCAGCGCTCCGCCGGCCGCGCCGTGGTGCCCGACAGCTTCACCCACGGCACCAGCGCGCAGCGCCAGCGCTGGTTCTCCAACGGCTTCAAGACCGGCTCGATCAAGGCCTGCGACACGTTCAATACCAACAGCCTCTGAGATACGGGGGATTGGGCACGGCGCGGCGAATCGGGCGCCAGCGCCGTCGGGCCTGTGCCGGATGCTATTAATTTGATAGCGATCCGAGCCGTAACCGCACTGTCACTGCCGCTTTTTGCGGCAGTGCGACAATCGCGGGCTTCATGAGTACTCTCTATTCCGACCTCGCGCTGGCGGATCCCCTCAAGCGCGCCGTGGCCGACATGGGCTACGAGAACATGACGCCGATCCAGGCGCAGGCCATTCCGGTGGTGCTGACAGGCCAGGACGTGATGGGCGCCGCGCAGACCGGCACCGGCAAGACGGCCGCCTTCTCGCTGCCCCTGCTGCAGCGCCTGCTCAAGCACGAGAACGCCTCCACGTCGCCCGCCCGGCACCCGGTGCGTGCGCTGGTGCTGCTGCCCACGCGCGAGCTGGCCGACCAGGTGGCCCAGCAGGTCAAGATGTACGCCAAGTACACGCAGCTGCGCAGCACCGTTGTCTTCGGCGGCATCGACATGAAGCCGCAGACGGCCGAGCTGAAGAAGGGCGTCGAGGTGCTGGTCGCCACGCCGGGCCGCCTGCTCGACCACATCGAGGCCAAGAACGCGGTGCTCAACCAGGTCGAGTACGTGGTGCTCGACGAGGCCGACCGCATGCTGGACATCGGCTTCCTGCCCGACCTGCAGCGCATCCTGAGCTACCTGCCCAAGCAGCGCACCACGCTGCTGTTCAGCGCCACCTTCTCGCCCGAGATCAAGCGCCTGGCCGGCAGCTACCTGCAGAACCCGGTCACCATCGAGGTGGCGCGGCCCAACGAGACGGCCTCCACCGTCGAGCAGCATTTCTACAGCGTGGGCGACGACGACAAGCGCCGCGCGCTCAAGCAGATCGTGCGCCAGCGCGGCATCACGCAGGCCTTCGTCTTCGTCAACAGCAAGCTGGGCTGCGCCCGGCTGGCGCGCTCGCTGGAGCGCGAGGGCCTGCGCTGCACGGCCCTGCACGGCGACAAGAGCCAGGACGAGCGGCTGAAAGCGCTGGCCGCCTTCAAGGCCGGCGAGGTCGACCTGCTGGTGTGCACCGACGTGGCCGCGCGCGGCCTCGACATCAAGGACGTGCCGGCGGTGTTCAACTTCGACGTGCCCTTCAATGCCGAGGACTACGTGCACCGCATCGGTCGCACGGGCCGCGCCGGCGCCTCCGGCCTGGCCGTGACCTTCGCCGGCGGCGGCAACGACGTGCGGCTGGTGGCCGACATCGAGAAGCTGATCAAGAAGAAGATCGAGCTCGAAGCCATCGAGTTCGAGGACGAGCGCCCGCGCGGCCGCATCAACGACGGGCGCCGCCACTGGCGCGAGGCCGGCGAGGCGGGCGACGCCCGCGACGCGCTCGACCGCCCGCGCGATTCGCGTTCGGAAGGCTACCGTTCGCCGCGTCCGCAGCGCACGCCCTCGGCGCCGCGCGACCCGTTCTTCGACAAGCCCTACGAGGCCGGCGACCGCGAGGAGGCCCCGGCCTGGGAGGCCGCCGCCAAGGCGCCGGCGCCGCGCGTGTCGACCAACATCAAGACCAAGCGCAAGGTGGCGGCGCTGTTCAAGTCCTCCGAACCGGCCAACTGAGCCCCGCTCGTCGCAGGCCGGCCCAGGGATGGCAGGCCGCCGACGAAGGACCGAAGAACGCCCCCAGGCGCGTCAGCCCGGGGCCTGCGCCTGCGGGCAGTGCACCTGAAGCAGTTCTCGGTCGGCCAGTGTGGCGCCGATGCGCACCGCGCTGAGGCAGCCGCCCCAGACGCAGCCCGTGTCCGTCGACAGCAGGTCGGCGCGCGACAGCCAACCCAGCGTCGACCAGTGGCCGAAGGCGAGCACCGCGTCGGCCGTGCGGCGGCCCGGCACGTCGAACCAGGGGAGGTAGCCGGCCGGTGCCTCGCCGGCGCCGTCCTTGGTCTCGAACTCCATCTCGCCGTCCGCGGTACAGAAACGCAGCCGCGTGAGGGCATTGACGATGACGCGCAGGCGGGCGCTGCCGGTCAGCGTGTCGTCCCAGCGTGCCGGTTCGTTGCCGTACATCTCGGTGAGGAAACCGCCGAGCGCCGGCCCGCGCAGCACGGCTTCGAGCTCGGCCGCGCAGGCCATGGTCGTGGCCACGTCCCAGGCCGGCAGCACGCCGGCGTGGACCATCAACAGGTCCTGCCCGCCGATGCGCCGGTGCAGCGCCATCGATTGCCCCCGCAGCCAGTCGAGCAGCGCGGCGCGGTCGGGCGCGGCGAGGATCGGCCCCAGCGTGTCGCGGCGGCCCGGCTTGCGCACGCCGTGGGCCACGCCCAGCAGGTGCAGGTCGTGGTTGCCCAGCAGGCTCTGCGCCGCGGCGCCCAGCGCCTGCACGCGACGCAGCACCGCCAGGGAGTCGGGGCCGCGGTTGACCAGGTCGCCCAGCAGCACCAGCTGGTCGCAGCTGGGCGAGAAAGCGATCTCGCCGAGCAGGCGGCCCAGGGCTTCGTCGCAGCCCTGCACATCGCCGATGAGATAGAGTGACATTCCTTCATTCTCTCCCCGCCCTCGATGGACGTTCTTCTGTTGGCATTGCTGACGACGTGCAATGCCTTGTTCGCGATGTCCGAAATGGCGCTGGCCACCAGCCGGCGCGCCCGACTGGCCGCCCTGGCCGAAGCCGGCGATGCCGGTGCCATCGCCGCCCTCAAGTTGATGGAGTCGCCGACGCAGTTCCTGTCGACGGTGCAGATCGGCATCACCTCCATCGGCATGCTCAGCGGTATCGTGGGCGAAGCGGCCTTCGCCGGGCCGCTGGCCGTGTGGATGGAGTCGCACGGCATGGGCGAGGGCACGGCGAGCGTGGCGTCCACGGCGCTGGTGGTCACGGCCATCACCTTCTTCACCATCATCTTCGGCGAGCTGGTGCCCAAGCGCATCGGGCAGCTGTACCCGGAGCCGGTGTCGCGCTGGATCGCACGGCCCATGAGGATGCTGGCGAAGGTCGCCAAGCCCTTCGTGTGGCTGCTCTCGGGCGCCACGGCCACGGTGCTCAAGCTGCTGCGCATCGACTCGTCGGCGGCGCGTGCCGTGACCGAGGAGGAGATCTCCGCCAGCCTGGAAGAGGGCGTCGATGCCGGCGTCATCGAGATGCACGAGCACCAGATGGTGCGCAACGTTTTCCACCTCGACGAGCGGCGCCTGTCCTCGCTGATGGTGCCGCGCGCCGACATCGAATGGATGCAGGCCGGCTTCACCGTGGCCGACGCGCTCGACAAGGTGGCGGCGGCCGCGGCGCTGAACCTCGTGCATTCCTGGTACCCGGTGTGCCGCAACTCGCTGGACGACGTGGTCGGCGTAATCAGCGTGGCCCGCCTGCTGCAGCTGGGCCGCGACCACGAGGGCACGATCGAATCGGCCGTGCAGACCGCCTCCTTCGTGCCCGAGACGCTGACCGGCCTCGAGCTGCTCGAGCAGTTCCGCGCCCGCGCCGGGCGGCTGGTGTTCGTGGTCGACGAATACGGCGTGGTCCAGGGCCTGATGACGCCGCGCGACCTGCTCGAAGCCATCACCGGCGAGCTGCAGCCCGGCATGGCCACCGACGCCTGGGCCACGCCCGGCGGCGACGGAAGCTGGGAGCTCGACGGGTTGATGCCCGTGTCGGAACTGCGCGCGCGCCTGGCGATCCGCGAGCTGCCCGACGAGGAGCGCGGCCGCTACAACACCGTGGCCGGTCTGCTGATGTCGGTGTCGGGCCACCTCCCCGAGGTCGGCGAGCGCATCGACTGCGCGGGCTGGCAGTTCGAGGTGCTGGCGCTCGACGGCCGGCGCATCGACCGCGTGTGCGCGCGGGCGATCGAGGAACCGGCCGAGGCCGGCCTGTCGACGCAGGACTGACGCAGGCAGTCTGCGCTCATCGCTAGCCGTTCGGGCTGAGCCTGTCGAAGCCCTGCACCGCGCTTCGAGAGGCTCAGCGTGAACGGGTTTTGTTGTCGAATGCCCGTGGGGCCGCGTCAGGGCGCGGCGGCGATGTCGGCGTGCCGCGGATGCGCGCGCCGCCACTGCCAGGGCGGCGTCGCGGCCGAGCCCTCGCGCCAGAGCCCGCGACGGTGCGTGCGGGCATCGTCCTCGGCGGCGGCATAGCGCGCGCGCTCGTCCGCCGTCTGGGCCGATGCGAAATGCCGGTACCACCACGCCTGGCCCGCGGCCACCAGCGCCAGCCCGGCATCGACCGTGGGCGGCGCATCGGGCGTCTCGGCCGGCGCCACCCACACCTGGCAGACGCGGCGCTCGTAGCGGTCCGTGTCCACGCAGGCCAGGCGCACGGGCCGCCGGGCGACCAGCGACGCCAGCAGCTGCCGCGCACGCCGGCCGTAGGGTTGGCCATGCTCCGGCGCGTCGATGGCGTGCAGCCGCACGGTGACGACGTCCTGCTTGCCGCCGCGGCCCGTGTCGCAGCGCGCGTGCAGGGTGTCGCCGTCCTGGACGGTCAGCACGGTGCAAAGGAGGAGGGTGGCGGCCAGCGGCATGGAACGGAAAATCGGGGCTCGGGTCGGGGCAGGAGGCCTGTGGCTACACTCGTGCGCCCATGGCGACGCGCGCCGATCGCGTGCCGGCACGCGCGTCGCGGCCACGGAGTATCGCGGCGCACTGCGCCCCTCTAGCCCCGGTTGCAGCCCGTTTCCTTTCATGCCCGCTGCACCCCCCTGTACGGAGACATCCCCCATGCCCGGCCTGCTTCCCGACATCGATCCCGATGGCCTGCTCGAGTTCTCGGTCGTCTACACCGACCGCGCGCTCAACCACATGTCCAAGCGCTTCACCGGTGTGGTGCAGGACATCCTGGCCATGCTCAAGGAGGTCTACCACGCGCACACGGCCGTGCTGGTGCCCGGCAGCGGCACCTTCGGCATGGAAGCCGTGGCGCGCCAGTTCGCCAACAAGGAGAAGGTGCTGATCATCCGCAACGGCTGGTTCAGCTACCGCTGGAGCCAGATCTTCGACGCCGGTGGCCTGGGCGGCGGCGCCATCGTCTGCAAGGCGCGCAAGCAGGGCGACGGGCCGCAAGCGCCCTGGGCGCCGTGCCCGGCCGAGGAAGTCGCGGCTGCGATCCGTGCCGAAAAGCCCAAGGTCGTGTTCGCGCCGCATGTGGAAACCGCCAGCGGCATCCTGCTGCCCGACGACTACCTGCGCACCGTGAGCGCGGCGGCGCACGAGGTGGGCGCGCTCTTCGTGCTCGACTGCGTGGCCTCCGGCGCGATGTGGGTCGACATGCAGGCCACCGGCGTCGACGTGCTCATCAGCGCACCGCAGAAGGGCTGGAGCGGCTCGCCCTGCTGCGCCATGGTCATGCTGAGCGAACGCGCGCGGCAGGCCATCGAAGGCACGACCAGCAGCAGCTTCTCGTGCGACCTCAAGAAGTGGATGCAGATCGCCGAGGGCTACGAGAAGGGCCAGCACGCCTACCACACCACCATGCCGACCGACGCGCTGGTGCGCCTGCGCGACGTGATGCGCGAGACGCGCGAGTGGGGCTTCGCGCCCGTGAAGGCCGCGCAGGTGGAGTTGGGCCAGAAGGTGCGCGCGCTGCTGGAGTCGCGCGGTTTCCCGAGCGTGGCGGCCGAGGGCTTCAAGGCACCCGGCGTGGTGGTGAGCTACACCACCGACCCCGGCATCCAGAGCGCGAAGAAGTTCATCGAGGCCGGCCTGCAGACCGCGTCCGGCGTGCCGCTGCAGTGCGACGAGGGCCCGGACTTCATGAGCTTCCGCATCGGCCTGTTCGGGCTCGAGAAGTGGCACAACGTCGACCGCACCGTCGGCCACCTCGCCACGGCGCTCGACAAGGTGGCGCCCCGCGCCGCCTGAACCCGACGCACGGCGCTAGCGCCGGTCGAACACCAGCAGCAGGTTGTTGGCCGGCATCGCGATGCGTTCGGCCAGCGTGAGGCCGGCGGCGTCGGCGCAGGTCGCCACCGTGCCCAGCGTGCGCAGGCCCCACGCCGCGTTGCGCCGGCGCAGGTCGGCATCGAAAGCCGCGTTGCCCGGCGCAAGCGCTTCGCCTTCGACAACGAAGGGCCCGTACACCACCAGCCGGCCCCCGGGCCGCAGCGCCTGCCCGGCGCCGCGCATCAACCCCTGGGTCGCTTCCCAGGGCGAGATGTGGACCATGTTGGCAACGTAGACCAGGTTCAGCGATGCGGCGGGCACGCGCCAGTCGGCGTCGCGCACGTCGAGTGCCACCGGCGAGGCCACGTTCGGCAGGCCGGCGCACCGGGCGGCGATCACCGCATGCATCGGCGCCTCGGGCTCGGTGGGCTGCCATTGCCAGCCGGGCAGGGCGGCGGCGAAATGTGCCGCGTGCTGGCCCGTGCCGGCCGCCACTTCCAGCGCCTGGCCGGTGGCCGGCAGGCGCTGCAGCAGTTCGGCCAGGATCGGCACCTTGTTGCGGTCGGAGGCGGGGCTGGTGGGAAGGGGTGGCGTGCCGGTGGGCGTCATCGTTGTCCTGCGGTTGGGCGCGCCACGGCGGCGATTCGCCCGCAGCCCGGTAGTGTGCCGGTCAGGTCGGCTGCTGCACATTGCGGCTACGCTGGCGCCGGCCGCGTCGATCAGACCTGGGGCCAGGCGCCAGCCGGACCTCGAGCGGGCCGGCCATCCGGGGAGCCACGCAGTCCTTCGAGAGGGGCATCGACATGCCGACAAGGAGATTCCTGAAATGCCTGTGCGCAGGCATGTCGCTGAGCGCAGCCATCGCTGGCGCCCAACAGGCGAGCACCGTGGAGGTGGAGCGCCGGACGAGCGAGGGGCGCGAGGTGCGGCTGAGCACCGAGGTCAGCTGGGACGGCCAGTGTCGGCGGCAGGGCACGCCCGTGGTGACGGTGATCGCGCCTCCCGCTTCCGGCGACATCAGCACCCGTCCCGCCAGCAAGATCGTGCAGGGGAACCTGGTCGGGAGCACCTCGTGCGCTGGGATGCGGATGGAGGGCGTCGGCGTGTTCTATGCGCCCCGGCCCGGCTTCCAAGGCAGCGACCAGGTGCGCTACGACGTCCGCTTTCCGAACGGCCAGACGCTCCATTTCGTCGCGCACATCGAGGTGCAAGCACCAGCGCGCTGACCATCGACGCCGGGCCGGACCCTGGCGAGCCGCCAAAGAAAAAGTCCGCAAGCACCGGAATGCTTGCGGACTTTTTGACTGGTGCCGGAGAGATGAATCGAACACCCGACCTTCTCATTACGAATGAGCTGCTCTACCGACTGAGCTACACCGGCGAAGCCTGCGAGTATAGCGTATCCGTCAGGCGCCGTTGTGGTAATCGGTCACGCGCTCGACCTCGTTCTTCGAGCCCAGGAACACGGCCACGCGCTCGTGGAGCTTGGTCGGTTGCAGGTCCAGGATGCGCTGCTTGCCGTTGGTGGCGGCGCCGCCGGCCTGCTCGACCAGCCAGGCCATGGGGTTGGCCTCGTACATCAGGCGCAGCTTGCCGGCCTTCTCGGGCTCGCGCTTGTCCCAGGGGTACATGAAGATGCCGCCGCGCGTGAGGATGCGGTGCACGTCGGCCACCATGCTGGCGATCCAGCGCATGTTGAAGTCCTTGCCGCGCGGGCCGTCCTTGCCGGCCAGGCATTCGTCCACGTAGCGTTTCACCGGGGCGTCCCAGTGGCGCATGTTGCTCATGTTGATGGCGAATTCCTTGGTGTCGGCCGGGATCTGCACGTTCTCCTGCGTCAGCACGAAGCTGCCCTGCTCGCGGTCGAGCGTGAACATCGCCACGCCGTCGCCCACGGTGAGCACCAGCGTCGTCGACGGGCCATACACGCAGTAGCCCGCCGCGACCTGCTTGACGCCGGCCTGCAGGAAATCGGCCTCCTGCACGCCGGGGTGGTCGTCGGGCTTCTTCAGCACGCTGAAGATGGTGCCGATGCTCACGTTGACGTCGATGTTGCTGGAGCCGTCGAGCGGGTCGAACAGCAGCAGGTACTCGCCCTGCGGGTAGCGGCTGGGCACCAGGTGGATGCTGTCCATCTCCTCGCTGGCCATGGCCGCCAGGTGGCCGCCCCATTCGTTGGCCTCGATCAGCACTTCGTTGGAGATGATGTCCAGCTTCTTCTGGACTTCGCCCTGCACGTTCTCGCTTTCGGCACTGCCGAGCACGCCGCCCAGCGCGCCCTTGTTGACGGCCATGCTGATGCTCTTGCAGGCGCGGGCCACCACTTCGAGCAGCAGGCGCAGCTGCGCCGGGATGGAGCCGTCGACGCGTTGCTGCTCGACGAGGTAGCGGGTGAGGGAAACTTTCTGCGCCATGGGCGGCCTCCGGAGGTCAGGAAACTGGATGTTCTTTCAGGGCACCCGTGGAACCGGCTTTGCCGGGCCACTGGGTGCGCCCCCTTCGCGGAGCAGAAGGGGGAGCCGCGAAGCGGCTTGGGGGTTGCTAGTTCGATAAGGCTCGCATCACGACTTCGTGGGTGTCCTTGCTCAGGTCGGGCTTGGCGGCCACGCGCGCGATGGCCTCGCGTGCGGCGCCGCGGTATGGCTCGGCCAGCTTGTTCCAGCGGTCCATGGCGCGCGCCAGGCGGGCGGCCACCTGCGGGTTGATGGCGTCGAGCTCGATCACGCGCTCGCTCCACCACACGTAGCCGGCCGCATCGAGGCGGTGGAAGGCGCCGGGGTTGCCGCTGCAGTAGCTGAAGATCACCGAACGCGCGCGGTTCGGGTTCTTCATCGAGAAGTCGGGGTGCTTCATGAGCTGGCGCACCAGCGGCAGCACATCGCCGCCGCGGTCCGGTGCGCTCGCCTGCAGCGCGAACCACTTGTCGATGACCAGCGCCTCGTCCTTGAACATGGCATGGAAGCGCGCCAGCGCCTGCGCCGCCAGGGGATGGCCCGACGCCACCAGCGCCGTCAGGGCGTTGAAGCGGTCGGTCATGTTGCCGGCGTCCTTGAAGCGCTGCAGCGTCTTGCCCGGCCACACCGTGTCGCCCGACTCGCGGGCGGCGATGCACAGGTGCAGCAGCGCCATGCCGGCGAGTGCGCGGCGGCCCGACGAGGTCGGGTCGGGCGTGTAGGCGCCGGTGTCGCGGTGTTCCTCGTAGATCGTCGCCCAGTCGGCGGCCAGGGCCGTGGCGAGCTGGGTGCGCATGGCTTCGCGCACCGCGTGCACGCGCTGCGGATCGACCACGTCGAGCTGCTCGGCGATGTAGCCCTCCGAGGGCAGCGTGAGCACCAGTTCCTTGAAGGCGGCATCGAGCTGCGGGTGGCGCAGCACCTCGCGCATGGCGGCCACGAAGGCTTCGCTGAGCACGGGCAGGCCGGCCACCGAGGCCGGGTCGGTGATCGCCTTCACCGCCGCGCGCAGTGCCAGGCGCTGCGCGGCTTCCCAGCGGTTGAAGGGGTCGGTGTCGTGCGCCAGCAGCGTGAGCAGCTGCGCATCGCCGAAGTCGAAGTCCAGCACCACCGGCGCGCTGAAGCCGCGCAGGATCGAGGGCACGGGCTCGGCGTCGAGGTTCTCGAAGGTGTAGCTCTCTTCGGCCTGCGTGAGCACGAGCAGTCGGGTGCCGGGCGCCGCGTCCGATTCGCCGGACAGCTGGACGGGCAGCTCGCGGCCGTCGGCAGCCACCAGGCCCAGGTTCACCGGCAGCACGAAGGGCTCCTTCACGGACTGGCCCGGCGTCGGCGGGCAGCTCTGCGTGAAGCTCAGGGTGTAGCGTCGCGCCTCACCGTCGTACTGGCCGCGAGCGGCCAGACGCGGCGTGCCGGCCTGGCTGTACCAGCGCTTGAACTGCGGCAGCAACCGGGCGAGCGGGCTGTCGGGGTTGGCGTCGGCAATGGCCTGCGCGAAGTCGTCGCAGGTCACGGCCTGGCCGTCGTGGCGCTCGAAGTACAGCGTCATGCCCCGGGCGAAGCCGTCGCGGCCCACCAGGGTCTGCATCATGCGCACGACCTCGGCGCCCTTCTCGTAGATGGTGACGGTGTAGAAGTTGCTGATCTCGATGTAGCTGTCGGGCCGCACCGGGTGGGCCATCGGGCCCGCGTCCTCGGGGAACTGGGCGCTGCGCAGCACGCGCACGTCCTCGATGCGCTTGACGGCGCGCGCCGAGGCCTCGGCGCACAGGTCCTGGCTGAACTCCTGGTCGCGGAAGACCGTGAGGCCTTCCTTGAGCGAGAGCTGGAACCAGTCGCGGCAGGTCACGCGGTCGCCGCTCCAGTTGTGGAAATACTCGTGGCCCACCACGCTCTCGATATTGGCGTAGTCGGCGTCGGTGGCGGTGGCCTGGCTGGCAAGGACGTACTTCGTGTTGAAGATGTTCAGGCCCTTGTTCTCCATCGCGCCCATGTTGAAGTCGCTGGTGGCGACGATCATGAAGCGGTCCAGGTCCAGCGGCAGGCCGAAGCGCGCCTCGTCCCACACCACGGAGTGGATGAGCGAGTTCATCGCGTGCTCGGTCTTGTCGAGGTCGCCGGCGCGCACGTACACCTGCAGCAGGTGTTCCTTGCCGTTGCGGGCCTTCACGCGCTGCTCGCGCGCCACCAGCTTGCCGGCCACCAGTGCGAACAGGTAGCTCGGCTTCCTGAACGGGTCGACCCAGCGCGCGAAGTGGCGACCCTCGGCCAGCTCACCCTGCTCGACCAGGTTGCCGTTGGACAGCAGCACCGGGTAGGCCGCCTTGTCGGCGCGCAGCGTCACGGTGTAGCTGGCCATCACGTCCGGACGGTCCAGGAAGTAGGTGATTCGGCGGAAGCCCTCGGCCTCGCACTGGGTGAAGAAAGTGTCCTGGCTCACGAACAGGCCCATGAGCTTGGTGTTCTTCACCGGGCAGCAGGTGGTGAAGATCTCCAGCTCGAAGCTCTCGGGCAGGCCGTCGAGCACCAACTGCTCGCCTTCCATGCGGAAGGACGCGCCCTGGCCGTTGACCAGCACGCGCGCGAGGTTCAGCTCGTCGCCATCCAGTCGCAGGGGTTGCGGTGCCACGTCGGCGTTGCGGCGCACCTGCATGCGGTTGAGCACGCGGGTCTTGGCGGGGTCGAGGTCGAAGGTGAGGTCCACCGTGTCGATCCACCAGGCCGGCGGGGCATAGTCCTCGCGGCGGATGGCGACCGGCTGGCCTTGTGCGTCACGCGATAGCAACATCGAGGGTCTCCAGAAAATTCGATTGGGCGAGTTCGTTGTAGTCGCGCACGGCCGCCATCACGTGCGGGCCGGCGAGTTCTTCGGGTGTGTGCGTGCTGCACACCGCCACGGCGCGCATGCCGCCGCGACGGGCGGCCTCGATGCCGAAGGGCGCGTCCTCGAAGACGATGCAGCGCTCCGGCGCCACGCCGATGCGGCGCGCCGCCTCCAGGAAGATGGCGGGCGTGGGCTTGCCGCTGAAGCCCTCGTCGCCGCCCACGATGGCCAGCGGCAGCGGGTCCATCTTCAGCCGTGACATAGCGAACTCGATGTTGTGCCGGTCGCCCGCGGTGCCGACCGCGATCTTCAGGCCCATGCCGGCGGCACGCTTCGCGAAGGCCGTGAAGCCAGCCACCTCGGTGAACTGCGCGCTGAACATGTCGCGGTACAGCACTTCCTTCTGGTGCACGAGCTCGACGCACTCGGCGTCGGTCAGCGGCCGGCCGAAGACCTCGCGCATGCATTCCACGCCGGTGCGGCCGGTGGTGCGCGCAAGGATTTCCGACACGTCCATGTCGATGCCGTGCTGGCGTGCAAAGGCCACCCACGACTTCGCATGCCAGGGCATGGAGTCGATCATGGTGCCGTCCATGTCGAAGATCAGGGCTTCAATGGTCATCGGGTCCGAGGTTGAATGTGCGTGTGCGTTGAAAGAGGAGGAAAAGGAAGAGAAGCAGGGCGCGGGCCGTCAGACCCCCGAGTTGACCATGCCCACCAGCCCGTTGTAGGCCTGCATCACCTGGTGGGCCGTGCCCGCGACATTCGCCGCGCTGCCGGTGCGGATGAGTTCCTGCTCGCCGGGGCCGTAGGGCGTGCTGTCGCGCAGGCGGCGCATGCGGGCCTTCGTGGCACGCCGAAAGGCTTCGGTGTACTCGTGGACGATGTTCCAGCTCACCGGCCGCTCGCGCGGGTTCGCGTCCATGTAGGCCATGGCGTCGGCGGCCACGCGCTCGAAGCTGTCGATGCGCTGGCGTGCGGCGTCGGCATCGACGCTGTCGGCGGCCAGCACGCGCATGGCCTGCTGCGCCTCGAGCGCCAGCGCGAGGTTCCAGTACGCGGCCTTGCGCCCCTGCCGTTTCTCGATCTGCGCCAGCTGCGCGGGCATCTCGCGGGCTTCTTCGGCCTCGATGCCTTCCGCGAAGGCGCGGCTGGCGCGTACGAAGGCCTGGTAGGCGGTCAGCAGGCGAGGGTGCAGCGCGCGGCCCTTGGCGAAGTCGTCGTCCTTGTAGTCCTGCTGCCGGTAGTAGGTCGCGGTTTCGTTCAGCGGGGCCGTCAGGGCCGTGAGTTGCCGCAGGTAGTCGCCCGCGGCGGCGTCGAGCCGCTCCATGCGGGGCGCCTGCGCGGCGGCGCGCTCCATGCGGGCGCGGCAGTCCAGCAGCTCGCGGACGTCGATCGCGCCCGGCGCGCTGGGCACGGGCCTGCCCGCGCCCAGGCCGTCGGGATCGACGCTCAGGAAGTACGACGTGAGCGCGCTGCGTGCGCGCTCGTCCAGGTCGTTGTAGCAGTCGATGTACACGCGCAGCTTGGACGCGGCGGGCACGCGGATCAGCCGCGGCGCGGGCACCGGCGGCGCCAGCGTGGTGCCGGCGGACGCGGTAGTGCGCGGTGCGCTGTCTGCCCCGTCGGCCTGCGCAGCGTCCGGATCGCGTTCGCCGCAGGACGCCAGCAGCACCCCGGCCGCCGCGAACGGCAGCACGCTCAGGAGCATCGCCGGACGGCCCGCAGCGCGCACGCCTCAGACCCCCTGCTTGAGCGAAGCCTCGATGAAGGCGTCGAGGTCGCCGTCGAGCACCTTCTGCGTGGCCGAGATCTCAACGTTGGTGCGCAGGTCCTTGATGCGGCTGTTGTCCAGCACGTAGCTGCGGATCTGGTGGCCCCAGCCGACGTCGGTCTTGCTGTCCTCGAGCTTCTGCTGCTCTTCCTGGCGCTTGCGCATCTCGTGGTCGTACAGGCGCGAGCGCAGGCGCTTCCACGCCACGTCGCGGTTGCTGTGCTGGCTGCGGCCGTCCTGGCACTGCACGACGATGCCGGTCGGGATGTGCGTCAGGCGCACGGCCGAGTCGGTCTTGTTGATGTGCTGGCCGCCGGCGCCGCTGGCGCGGTAGGTGTCCACGCGCACGTCCGAGGGGTTGATCTCGATCTCGATGGAGTCGTCGACCTCGGGGTAGACGAAGATCGACGCGAAGCTGGTGTGCCGCCCGCCCGAGGAGTCGAAGGGCGACTTGCGCACCAGGCGGTGCACGCCGGTCTCGGTGCGCAGCAGGCCGTAGGCATACTCGCCGTCGACCTTGATGGTGGCGCTCTTGATGCCGGCGGTGTCGCCGGGCGACTCGTCCTCGACGGTGGTGCTGAAGCCCTTGCGCTCGGCATACTTGAGGTACTGGCGCAGCAGCATGCTGGCCCAGTCCTGCGCCTCGGTGCCGCCGGCGCCGGCCTGGATGTCGACGAAGGCGTTGAGGGGGTCGGCCGGGTTGTTGAACATGCGGCGGAACTCGAGCGCCTCGACGTCCTTCTGCAGGACGGCGACCTCGTCGGCGATGGCCTGCAGGCCTTCCTCGTCGCCTTCCTCCTTGCTCATCTCGTAGAGCTCGGTGTTGTCGGCCAGGTCGCGCGTGAGCTTGTCGAGGGTGACGACGACGCTGTCGAGCGCCTTCTTTTCCTTGCCGAGTTCCTGCGCCTTCTTGGGGTCGTTCCAGACCGTCGGGTCTTCCAGCGAGGCGTTGACGGTCCTCAGGCGTTCGGCTTTGGCATCGAAGTCAAAGATACCTCCGGAGATCGACCGTGCGAGCGCTCAGGTCGTTCAAGGTGGTGCCGATCTGGTTGATGCGTTCTGCGTCCATGGTGGTGTCCTGTTCTGTGATGCGGGGGGTGCCGGAGCACAGCGGCCGTGCCAGGGGCAGGGGCGTTCGTCCGGGAGAACCCGCGATTTTCTCATGCGGGGCTTGTCCTGGGTGGGGGCGTGTGCTTGGCTGGGCTCGGAGGCGGGCCTTGGGAGGGGCGCGGGGTGGGCTCGGAGGCGGGCCTTGGGAGGGGGCGCGGGGTGGGCTTGCGGGGCGGGTTTCGGGGCTGTGGTTGAGCGGCCGGCACGACGGGCGGGGGCGCTGGCGGCGGCCGCGGGCCTGCGTTCTCCGGCGCAGGCTCGCGCTGACTGGCTTGTCGTGCGGGCTGTGTGCTCGCTGTCCATCGACGTGCTTGAGGGACTGCACGGCGCCGCGAATGGCGCCTGCGCCCGCAGGCCCACGACCACCGCCCTGAACCGTTGGGCTTTACTTCCCTGGCTGTTTGATGCCCCATCCCCGTTCGCGCTGAGCCTGTCGAAGCGCTGGGCAGGGCTTCGACAAGCTCAGCCCGAACGGGTGGGGAAGGATGCCGGCCGGATTAGCCCCGCAGCGCCCAGACGCCCTGACCCGCCGACCACCGCAGCCCACCGAAGCTCAGGACTCCGCCGGCGCGATCGGCACCCGCCGCTCCTTGACCGTGAGCCAGGCCCCCGCCGCGCCGCACACCGCTATGAGCCCGATCCCCGCGAGCGACACCGCGTCGGGCGTCTGCCCGAACACCAGGTGCCCACCCAGGATCGCGAAGGCGATCTGCGCATAGAGGTAGGGCGTGAGCGTCGAGGCCGGCGCGCGCTGGTAGGCCAGGATCAGCATGAAGTGCCCCACCGTCCCCATCAGCCCCATCAGGCACAGCAGCGCCCACCACTGCCAACCCGGCAGCGCCTGCCAGAAGAAGGGCAGGGCGCAGGCCGCGATCAGCGCCCCCACCCAGCCGGTGTAGAAGTGCATCGTCAGCGGGTTCTCGGTCTGCGCCAGCTTGCTCGTCAGCACCTGGAACCACGCATTGCTGATCACCAGCCCGAGCGGCAGCAGCATCACCCACCCGAAGGCCTCGCCGCCCGGCCGCAGGATCACCATCGTGCCCGCGAAGCCGCCCGCCACCAGCGACCAGCGCAGCACCGACACACGCTCCTTCAGAGCCAGCGAGGCGATCAGCGTCACCGCCAGCGGCGTCACCATCACCGTGGCCGTGAACTCGGCCATCGGCATGTAGCGCAGGCTCAGGAACGAGAACACGCTGCTCGACAGCAGCAGCGCCCCGCGCAGCACGTGGTAGCGCGGGTGTCGGGTGCGCAGCAGCTGGGTGCCGTACAAGGGCAGCAGCAGCGCCGACGTGGCTGCCGCCTGGAAGGCATAGCGGAACCAGATGCCCATCACCACCGGCACCACCGCCGTCGACACTTTCGTGGCCGTATCGAGCACCGCGAAGAACGCGGTCGCCAGGATCGTGAGCCCGATGCCGGCCAGGATGCGCTCGGCCTGCCGGTCGCGCACCGGCGCGCCGGGCGGCTTCGATGGATCGGGTGAGCGCTGCGAGTGCGCGGCGGCGGCTGGGCCGCTCACTGCGCGGGCGCCACGTGCTGGATGCGGTCGGCCAGCAGCTCCCAAACCGGCGTCAGCTTGCCCGGCAGCACCGGCAGCTTGCCGAGGTCGCAGTGGCTTTCGTCGGGGCTGTGGAAGTCGCTCCCGCGCGAGGCGGCCAGGTCGAACTCCAGCGCCTTGTCGGCGTACTCCACGTACTCGGCGGGCGTGTGGCTGCCGGTCACGACCTCCACCGCCCGGCCGCCATGGGCCTTGAACTCGGTGAAGAGCGCGTACTCCTCGTTCGCGGTGAACTTGTAGCGCCCCGGGTGTGCGATCACGGCCATGCCGCCGGCATCGTTGATCCAGCGGATCGCATCCTTCAGGCTGGCCCAGCGGTGCGGCACGTAGCCGGGCTTGCCCTCGGTCAGGAATTTGCGGAACACCTCCGAGGTGTCCTTGCAGTGCCCCTGCTCGACCAGGAAGCGCGCGAAGTGCGTGCGCGAGATCAGCTCGGGGTTGCCGACGAAGCGCAGCGCCCCTTCGTAGGCGCCGCGGATGCCCACCTGCGCCAGCTGCTCGGCCATCTCCTGCGCGCGCTTGCCGCGGCCGCCCCGCGTGTCGTACAGGCCCTGCGTCATCTCGGCGTTGTCGGCGTCGAAGCCCAGCCCCACGATGTGGACCGTCTCGTTGCAGAAGGTGACCGAGATCTCGGTGCCCGTGAGGTAGGCCATGCCGGCGGCGCGGGCCGCGGCGGCAGCGCGGTGCTGGCCGCCGACCTCGTCGTGGTCGGTGAGCGCCCACAGCTCGACGCCGTTGGCTTGGGCGCGAACCGCCAGCGCTTCCGGGGTCAGGGTGCCGTCCGACACCACGGAATGGCAATGCAGGTCGGCGTTGAGGAAGGCAGTCACCGCCCGATTTTAAGGACGACGCGATGGCCCTGCTGGCGTCCCGACGGCCCGCCGCCTGCTACGCAATCGATAGCAACCCCGCGCCGGACTCGGCGTTGTCATACTTTTTGGGGGGGTGGCTCGCAAGAATCCTGCGGTCCAAAGACCACGTCGGCCACCGTGCCGGCACGAAAGAGAACCCAAAGTGAATGCCATCAAGGAAGCGCGCCGCTTCATCGAGCGCCAGCCCGACCACCCCACCGCACGCGTGCTGTCGCGCCTGGTGCTGGCGCTGGAAACCAGCCACAGCTTCGAACTGGTGACCCTGTACGAACTCGATTACGACGGCTTCCAGCTCGCACTGGACATCCTGCGCGAATGGCGCCTGGACCGCTACTACGCCGGCAAGGCCAAGCTCTTCGACCTGTCGGTGCAGGTGAGCGAAATGTCCCAGGCGCCGGCCGAAGCCGCACCGCCGTCCGCCCCCTGACCCCGCGCCGTCACGGCTTCTTGCGAAAGGCCAGCCACGCGGCGGCGGCGGTGAAGCTGGCGACGATCGCCACCACGATCCAGAAGCCGTGGCGGCTTTCCGCCAGCGGGATGCCGCCCACGTTCATGCCGAACAGGCCGGCCAGGATGTTGATCGGCAGCGCCAGCACCGTCACCACCGTCAGCACGAACAGGCTGCGGTTGTTGTCTTCCTGCACATTGGCGGCAATCTCCTCCTGCAGCAGCTTGATGCGCTCCTGCAGGCCGCCCATGTCGCGCAGCACGACCGAGAACTCCTCCGACGCGTCGCGCAGCCCCTGCGCATCGGCCTCGGCCATCCACGCTGGCGGCTTCTGCAGCAGGCGAAACAGCGCGGCCGGCTCCGGTGCCAGCAGCCGCTGCAGCCGCACCAGCACGCGCCGCAGCTCGCCCAGGCGGGTGCGCTGCTGATCGATCCGGCCTGCCAGCAGGTCGTCCTCCACCGCATCGATGCGGGTCGTCACGCTGCGCACGATGTGCACCAGCACGTCGGCTTGCGCGCGCATCAGGTGTTCGAGCAGTTCGGTGCTGGATTTCGGCGCATCGCCCGCCCGCACGGCGGTGCGCAGCGCGTCGATCGAGCGCAGCGGCTTCGCCCGCGCCGTGACCACCAGCCGCGGGCCGACGGCGATCCACAGCGTGGAAATGTCCGAGGGCTCGAAGCTGAAGTCGAAGTGCACGTCGTTGATCACCGCCACCAGCGCGTCGTCGGCGCGCTCGACGCGGGTGGAGTGCAGGCCGTCGCGCAGGGCCTCGTAGAAGCTGTCGGGCAGCCCGGCGTGGCGCTCCAGCCATCGCTGCGCCGGCGCATGGCTCAGGTTGAAGTGCAGCCAGGCGAACTCGCCTTGCGCGGGGGCGGCCGCCAGCCAGGCCTCGGCCCCGTCGGTGTTCAGCGCGCGGGCGCCGGCCCCGTCCTGCGCGAACAGGTAGCCGCAGATCAGCCCCGTCGCGTCGCCGCCGTAGGCCGGGGTGGGGGAGAAGGAGGGCAGGGGCGTGGACACGGCAGCCGCCGATCATGTGTCGGGTCCGTGTCGGTGGCGTGACAGCGGCGCCGTCTGTCACGCGCGCGTCATGCCGGCCCATGACGATGGCCCGTTCCACCACGCCGAGCCTTCCCATGACGCTGACCCGCGGCCTCCAGGACGCCTTCCACAACCACGACCAGGACGAGCTGATGCAGCGCATCGCGCGCGACCTCGTCGACAGCTACGACGAAGAAATCGAGCTCGAGCTCGAGGACCGCAACCTCGACGAGCTCGAAGGCCGCCAGCCCGTGGACAAGGCCGCGCGCCAGGCCTATTTCCAGACCCTGTTCCGCCTGCAGGGCGAGCTGGTCAAGCTGCAGGACTGGGTGCAGCACACCGGCCAGAAGGTGGTGATCCTCTTCGAGGGCCGCGACGCGGCCGGCAAGGGCGGCGTCATCAAGCGCATCACCCAGCGCCTGAACCCGCGCGTGGCCCGCGTGGCCGCGCTGCCGGCACCCAACGACCGCGAACGCACGCAGTGGTACTTCCAGCGCTATGTCTCGCACCTGCCGGCGGCCGGCGAGATGGTGCTGTTCGACCGCAGCTGGTACAACCGCGCCGGCGTCGAGAAGGTGATGGGCTTCTGCTCCGACGAGGACGTGGAGGAGTTCTTCCGCACCGTGCCCGAGTTCGAGAAGATGCTCGTGCGCTCGGGCATCCGGCTCATCAAGTACTGGTTCTCCATCACCGACGACGAGCAGCACCTGCGCTTCCTCGGCCGCATCCACGATCCGCTCAAGCAGTGGAAGCTCAGCCCGATGGACCTGGAGAGCCGCCGCCGCTGGGAGGACTACACCCGCGCCAAGGAGGCGATGCTGGAGCGCACCCACATCCCCGAGGCGCCCTGGTGGGTGGTGCAGGCGGTCGACAAGAAGAAGGCGCGCCTGAACTGCATCGCGCACCTGCTCAGCCAGCTGCCCTACGACGAGGTGCCGCGCGACACCGTCGTACTGCCTGCGCGCGAGCGCCACGCCGACTACCTGCGCCATCCCGTGCCGGCCGAGATGATGGTGCCCGAGATCTACTGATCGCCGGCCTTTCAGGCCGCACCGGGCCGCGCGGCCCGCACCGCGCGCGGCCCGCGCGGCAGCCACCTTTTCATGGTGACCGGGGCGCCCGGCACCGAAGCTGGTACCGTGGGCGGCCGTCCATGCCTCGCAAGCTCTCCGCCTCCACCATCCTCACGCGCGCCTACCAGCGGCAGATGAAGGCCTTCACGCGCCAGGTGACGCGGCAGGCCACGAAGGCCGGAAAGCGCGTCGCCACCCAGGTGCAGCGGGCGGCCGTGGAGCGCACCCGCCCGCCCCCCGGGCCGGGCGACTGGCTGCCCGGCATGGCGCTCGGCCCTGCAGGCGCGCGCCGCTACCACCTGTACCGCCCGCCCGGGCCGCGCGTGCCGGGCGAGCGCCTGCCGCTGCTGGTCATGCTGCACGGCTGCGGTCAGACGGGGCGCGATTTCGCCGTCGCCACGCGCATGAACCGACTGGCCGACAGGCACCGCTTCCTCGTGCTCTACCCGGAGCAGGACCGGCTGGCCAATGCGCAGGGCTGCTGGAACTGGTTCGACACCCGCACCGGCCGCGCCGCCGCCGAGGCCGCGACGGTGCTGGCCGCGGTCGACCAGGTCTGCACGCTCTACGGCGCCGACCCGTCGCGCGTTGCCGTGGCAGGCCTGTCGGCCGGTGCCGGCCTGGCGGCCCTGCTGGCGGCGGAGCACCCGTCGCGTTTCGTTGCCGTCGCCATGGCCGCGGGCGTCGGGCCGGGCGCCGCTCAATCCACCGCCACGGGCCTGAGCGCCATGCGCGGCCGCCGGGTGCCGCATCTGGAGGGCGCCGGGCCGCTGCCGCCGCTGCTGGTGCTGCACGGCAGTGCCGACACGGTGGTTTCGCCGGCCTGCGGCGAGGCGGTCGCGCAGGCGTGGGCCACCGCCTTGCAGGCGACGGCCGGGCCGGTGCAGGTCCGCCAGCTCGGCCAGCGGCTGCCCATGGAGCTCGTCGAGTACCGCCGCCGCGGTGCGCTGCAGGTCATGCTGGTGCGCGTGCGGGGGCTGGGCCACGCCTGGAGCGGCGGCGCAGCGCGGCCCTACGCCGACCCCAAGGGCCCGGACGCCTCGGCGATCGTCTGGCGCTTCGTGGCCCGTGCGCTGCGCGGCGCCGCGCTCCCGCAGGCCTGAGCTGCGCCTGCCCTGGCGGGAACGGGCGGCGCGTACGCCACCCGGCGTATTTGCGCCATACGTCGTTCAACTGAGACTTCTCTCCACCGTTTCACAACCACCACCAACCGGAGAAGAGTCCATGCAACGTCGTTTCACCCTCAAGGCGATCACCGCCTCCGTCGCCCTCGCGGCGATGGGCGCCGCGCCCGCCTTCGCACAGGACACCATCAAGGTCGGCGTCCTGCACTCGCTGTCCGGCACCATGGCCATCTCGGAAACCGTGCTCAAGGACACGGTGCTGATGGCCATCGACGAGATCAACGCCAAGGGCGGGGTGATGGGCAAGAAGCTCGAACCCGTGATCGTCGACCCGGCCTCCAACTGGCCCCTGTTCGCCGAGAAGACCAAGCAGCTGCTCGGCCAGGACAAGGTCTCGGTCATCTTCGGCTGCTGGACCTCGGTGTCGCGCAAGTCGGTGCTGCCGGTCGTCGAAGAGATGAACGGCCTGCTGTTCTACCCCGTGCAGTACGAAGGTGAAGAGCTGTCGAAGAACGTGTTCTATACAGGCGCCGCGCCCAACCAGCAGGCCATCCCTGCCGTCGACTACCTGATGAGCAAGGAAGGCGGCGCCGCCAAGCGCTGGGTGCTGCTGGGCACCGACTATGTGTACCCCCGCACCACCAACAAGATCCTGCGCGCCTACCTCAAGAGCAAGGGCGTGAAGGACTCGGACATCGACGAGAAGTACACCCCCTTCGGCCACAGCGACTACCAGACCATCGTCGCCGACATCAAGAAGTTCTCCACCGGCGGCAAGACGGCCGTGGTGTCGACCATCAACGGCGACTCCAACGTGCCCTTCTACAAGGAACTGGGCAACGCGGGCCTGAAGGCCAAGGACGTGCCGGTCGTCGCCTTCTCGGTGGGCGAGGAAGAACTGCGCGGCGTCGACACCAAGCCGCTGGTGGGCCACCTGGCCGCCTGGAACTACTTCATGAGCATCAAGAGCCCGGCCAACACCGAGTTCATCAAGAAGTGGTCGGCCTATGCCAAGGCCAAGAACATCGCCGGCCACAAGGACAAGCCGCTGACCAACGACCCGATGGAGGCCACCTACATCGGCATCAACATGTGGAAGCAGGCCGTCGAGAAGGCCAAGTCCACCGACACCGACAAGGTCATCGCCGCCATGGCCGGCCAGACCTTCAACGCCCCCTCGGGCATCGTCAGCAAGATGGACGAGAAGAACCACCACCTGCACAAGTCGGTGTTCATCGGCGAGATCCAGGCCGACGGCCAGTTCAAGGTGGTGTGGAAGACCAAGGAGCCGGTCAAGGCCAAGCCCTGGAGCCCGTACATCGAAGGCAACGACAAGAAGAAGGACGAGCCGGACGGCAAGAGCAAGGTCTGAGCCTTGCATCGGCCCCGCGGCATCCGTTGCGGGGCTGCAGACGACCCGGGGCCCGATCCTCCTGTGGCGGATCGGGCCTTTTTTCTCTCATCGAGGATGCCGTGATCCCAATCCTGCGCCGAACCCTGCGCGCCGCCTGCCTGTTCGCACTGCTGGCCATGGCGCAAGCCCATGCGCTCACCGCCGACGAAGCCAGGGCCATGGCCGCGGGCGATGCCGACGAGCGCATCGCCGCCATGAACAAGGCCGTGGCCAACGCCGACGCCAAGACCGAGGCCTTCATCCAGGCCCTGGCCGACGAGGCCGTCAAATACACCGACACGCAGGTCTTCGTCATGAAGGACGACAAGGGTTACGACCCCGTGACCGGCGCCGAAGCGAAGGTGCCGGACAACGCCGAGGACGTGGTCAACAACAACTACATGCGCAGCGCCATCGACGCCGCCCAGGCCGGGCTGCGCCTGTCGAGCAAGGACGAGGCGGTCCGCCTGGAGGCCGCCAACGCCCTGTTCAAGGAACCGGACGAATCGCGCGTACTGCTGATCGACAAGGCGCTGGCCGCCGAGACCAGCGCCGCCGTCAAGGCCAAGCTGCAGCTGGTGCAGGCCGCCTCGCTGCTGAGCAGCCAGGACAAGGCCAAGCGCCTGGCCGCCGCCAAGGCGCTGGGCGACAACAAGAACCCCGACACCAAGCTGCTGCTCAACCAGCGGCTGGGCGACGAGACCGACGCCGAGGTCAAGGCCGCCATCCAGGCCAGCATCGCGAGCATCGACGGTGCGCTGGTCTGGGGCGACCGGCTGGGCGCCATCTTCAGCGGCATCAGCCTGGGTTCGGTGCTGCTGCTGGCCGCCCTGGGCCTGGCCATCACCTACGGCCTGATGGGCGTCATCAACATGGCGCACGGCGAGCTGATGATGATCGGCGCCTACGCCACCTACGTGATGCAGGGCGTGTTCCAGCGCTTCCTGCCCGAGTCGATGTTCGGCTGGTACCTGGTGGCCGCCATCCCGGTGTCCTTCCTCGCGTCGGCACTGGTGGGTGCGGTGCTCGAGCGCGGCGTGATCCGCTTCCTGTACGGCCGGCCGCTGGAGACGCTGCTGGCCACCTGGGGCATCAGCCTGATGCTGCAGCAGCTGGTGCGCTCGCTCTTCGGCGCCCAGAACGTGGGTGTGGAAAACCCCTCGTGGATGAGCGGCGGCGTGCAGCTGCTGTCCAACCTCACCCTGCCGTGGAACCGCATCGGCATCATCGTCTTCGCCGCGCTGGTGCTGGTGGCCATGGGATGGCTCATCGGCCGCACGCGGCTGGGCCTGTTCGTGCGCGGCGTGACGCAGAACCGACCCATCGCCTCCTGCATGGGCGTGAACACCGCGCGCATCGACACCTACGCCTTCGCCCTGGGCTCGGGCATCGCCGGGCTGGCCGGCTGCGCCCTGAGCCAGATCGGCAACGTCGGCCCCGACCTGGGCCAGAGCTACATCGTCGACAGTTTCATGGTCGTGGTGATGGGCGGTGTCGGCCAGCTCGCGGGCACGGTGTATGCGGCACTGGGGCTGGGCGTGCTGAACAAGTTCATCGAAGGCTGGGCCGGTGCGGTGCTGGCCAAGATCGCGGTGCTGGTGTTCATCATCATCTTCATCCAGAAGCGGCCGCAGGGGATCTTCGCGATCAAAGGCAGGAGTGCGGAAGCATGAACAGTTCTTCCCGACCCGTTCGCACTGAGCTTGTCGAAGTGCCGGCCCAGGCTTCGACCCTTCGACAGGCTCAGGACAGGCCAAGCTCAGCCCGAACGGCTGGCGTGATGCTGCCCTCCAAGGCACCGCTGCTCAGCGGCAAGGGCTGGACGGCCTTCTTCGTCGCGCTGATCGTGGTGTGCGCGCTGGCGCCGGTGCTCAACCTCGCGGTGCCGGCCGGCAGTGCGTTCCACATGAGCGACTACGCCGTGGCGCTGATCGGCAAGATCATGTGCTACGCCATCTGCGCACTGGCGATGGACCTGATCTGGGGCTACACCGGCATCCTGTCGCTGGGCCACGGCCTGTTCTTCGCGCTGGGCGGCTACATGATGGGCATGTACCTCATGCGCCAGATCGGTCGCGACGGCAACTACAAGAGCGACCTGCCCGACTTCATGGTCTTCCTCGACTGGAAGACCCTGCCCTGGCACTGGACCTTCAGCGACTCCTTCATCGCGACGCTGATCCTCATCGTCGCGGTGCCGGGCCTGATCGCCTTCGTGTTCGGCTACTTCGCCTTCCGCTCGCGCATCAAGGGCGTGTACTTCTCGATCATCACGCAGGCCATGACCTTCGCGGCCATGCTGCTGTTCTTCCGCAACGAGACGGGCTTCGGCGGCAACAACGGCTTCACCGACTTCAAGCGCATCCTGGGCATCCCCATCGCCACGCAGGAGATGCGCATGACGCTCTTCGCGCTGACGGGCATCACGCTGCTGGCCTTCTTCCTGTTTGCCAAGTGGCTGATCGCCAGCAAGTTCGGCCGCGTGCTGCAGGCGATTCGCGACGCCGAGTCGCGCACCATGTTCTGCGGCTACAACCCGCTGCCCTACAAGCTCACCATCTGGGTCATCTCCGCCGTCATGTGCGGCGTGGCGGGCGCGCTGTACGTGCCGCAGGTGGGCATCATCAACCCGGGCGAGATGAGCGCGGCGAACTCGATCGAGATCGCGATCTGGGCCGCGGTGGGCGGGCGCGCCACGCTGCTCGGGCCGATCATCGGCGCCTTCATCGTCAACGGCGCCAAGAGCTGGCTCACCGTGGTGGCGCCCGAATACTGGCTGTACTTCCTCGGTGCGCTCTTCATCGCCGTCACGCTGTTCCTGCCCGACGGCATCGTGGGGCTGGTGCGCCGGTGGCTGCGGCGCGAGAAGGCCGAGCCGACGATCACCGAGGGCCGCCGCGAGGCCCAACGATCGCTGGCCGCATCGGAGGGCGTCGAGCCGGGTGCGCTCACCCCGCTGGCCATCGAGGCAAAGGGAGCGAAGGCATGACACCCGATCTGATGGAATCCGGCGCGCAGCGCTTTGCGAAGAGCCACGGCATCGTCCTGGCCGAACAGACCGAGTCGGGCGGCCGCTCGGCCGGCTACGGCCGGCCGACGGTGCAGGGCGAGGTCGACGTCGCGCACGGGCGCATCCTCTACCTCGAGGACGTCAACGTCAGCTTCGACGGCTTCAAGGCCATCAACAAGCTGAGCCTGGACATCGCGCCCGGCGAACTGCGCTGCATCATCGGCCCCAACGGCGCCGGCAAGACCACGATGATGGACATCATCACCGGCAAGACCCGGCCCGACAGCGGCACCGTGTACTTCGGCAGCACCATCGACCTGCTGCGCCACAAGGAGGCCGAGATCGCGCAGCTGGGCATCGGCCGCAAGTTCCAGAAGCCCACGGTGTTCGAGCAGCTCACCGTGTTCGAGAATCTGGAGCTGGCGCTGAAGACCGACAAGGGTGTCAAGCCGTCCATGTTCTTCCAGCTCGACTCCGCCCAGAGCGACCGCCTGGCCGAGGTGCTGCAGACCATCCACCTGGCGGCCAGCGTGAACCGCATGGCGGGCCTGCTGAGCCACGGCCAGAAGCAATGGCTGGAGATCGGCATGCTGCTCATGCAGGACCCGAAGCTGCTGCTGCTGGACGAGCCCGTCGCCGGCATGACCGACGAGGAAACCGCGCGCACCGCCGAGCTGTTCCTCACCCTCAAGGGCAAGCATTCGCTCATGGTGGTGGAGCACGACATGAGCTTCATCCGGACCATCTCCGAAATCGTCACCGTGCTGTGCGACGGCTCGGTGCTCGCGCAGGGCACGCTCGACGAGGTGCAGGCGGACGAGCGGGTGATCGAGGTGTATCTGGGGCGCTAATGAATCGGACTTCAGGACGCAGAGGACGCAAAGGTTTCGCAGAGGACGCAAAAGGAATCCAGAAATTGTTCCTTCTGCCCCTTTTGCGTCCTCTGCGTGACTTCCGCGTTCTCTGCGTCCGGTAGTCCGTATTCGGAGTTTCAATCATGCTCACCGTCAAGAACATCCACCAGTACTACGGCGGCTCGCACATCCTGCGGGACGTCAGCTTCGAGGCGCAGCTCGGCAAGGTCACCGTGCTGCTGGGCCGCAACGGCGTGGGCAAGACCACGCTGCTCAAGTCGCTCATGGGCCTGGTGCCCATCAAGAGCGGCAGCATCGAGTTCGACGGCCAGCCGGTGCACAGGAAGACGCCCTACGAGCGCGCGCGCGCCGGCATGGGCTTCGTGCCGCAGGGCCGCGAGATCTTCGCGCGGCTCACCGTGGAAGAGAACCTGCGCATGGGCCTGGCCTACCGCAGCGGCAGCACGCCGATCCCGTCCGAGCTGTTCGAGCTGTTCCCCATCCTCAAGCAGTTCATGCACCGGCGCGGCGGCGACCTGTCGGGCGGGCAGCAGCAGCAGCTCGCCATCGCGCGGGCCCTTGCGCCCGGCCCCAAGCTGCTCATCCTCGACGAGCCCACCGAAGGCATCCAGCCGTCGATCATCAAGGACATCGGCCGCGTCATCCGCATGCTGGCCGACCGCGGCAACATGGCCATCGTGCTGTGCGAGCAGTACTACGACTTCGCGCAGGAGCTGGCCGACAACTACCTCGTGATGGAACGCGGCGAAGTCATCGCTCGGGGCGCGGGCAAGGACATGGAGGCGCAGGGCGTGCGCCAGCTCGTCGCCATCTGACGCGTCGCGACGGGCCGCCCCTTCTGCCGGTGGCGGCCGCCGGGCGACCGGCCGTCCAACGGCCGCGCCGCCGCGTTCAGGCGTGCAGCCAGAAGGCGAACTCCGCGAATTCCTCGCCCGTCCACCAGTCGGGCGCGCCGGTGCCGTAGCGGAAGTTGCGTGCACCGGCCTGGCTTTGCAGAGGTGCCACCACCTCGGCTGCGCCGTTGCGCCGGGCCATGTGCTCATCGGTCTCTGGCACCACCACCACGATGTGGCCGGAGCGGCCGTCTTCCTTGCGCCGGGCCACGATCAGGCCCACGGCGCCCTGGTCGACCTCCGTCTGCAGTTTGGTCAGCGTGCCGGTCTGTCGCCACTCAAAGCCGGGACCGAAATCGCGCAGCCACCGGAAGAGGTCGTTGGCCCGCATCTCGCGGATCGTGTCGCCGATCAGCGGCGGCACCGCCTGCCCCGCAGCCAGCTTCAGCAGCGCGGCGCTGCTCCACCACACGCGCGGCAGGTAGATGTCGGCCAGGAAGCAGAAGTCGTGGGCGTAGATGTTGCAGAAGGTCAGGCCCGCGCGGGGCTGGTAGCGCAGGTGGGCCGCCTTGTCGACCGCCAGCCAGTCGACGATGGCCGCGATGCTCGCCCGCAGCGCGTCGGCCGAGGTGCCGCTGCGTGCCGGCTGCCCGTTCTCGTTCAGCGAATGCGCATTGGCCGGCTCCGTGCGCCGGGTCACGGTGCCGGCCTTGCGGGGCATGAAGACCGCCGGGATGTTCGACGTGCCCGGCACCTCGGCCACCAGCGGTGCCGCCGGCGCGCCGGCCCTGGACGCCGCCGCAGCCGGCTGCACCACGGGAATGGGCGTGGCCGCGGCATCGGGCACGAGGAATTTGCGGGACGAGAAGCCGCGCACCAGGGCGCCCGACAGGCTGGTCTCGATCTCGAGGAAGCCGTTGCGCGCCGTCGCGCCCAGGGCCGTGACGGGGTGGCCGTCGGGCAGGTTGGCCACGACATTGGCCTGCGGCGGTGCGCTGACGAGCGGCTCCCGGCGCACCCGCAGCATGCCCGCCTGCGTCTGCACCCGCATCGGCGTGCCCGGCGCATCGGGCACCGAGGGCGCAGCGACGATGGCCTGGCCGGCAGGCGGCGAGGGCAGGGCGGCGCGGCCTCCGGTCGGCGCCACGGTGTGGCACAGCCGGATCAGGTCGAACAGGCGCTCGCCGTAGAACTGCGTCTCCTGCGGGCCCTTGAAGCCCTGCTTCAGGCCCTTCTCCGGCCTGAAGCGGCCGGTGTTGTAGACGATGCCGACGTGGGCCAGGTCGAGGTCGGCGAGCGGCGCGGGGCGGTCCTGCAGGTCCAGCTGGATCAGCGCCAGGTGCAGCTCGGCCATCGCATGGTCCAGCGAGCCCTGGAAGGTCGCCCACGTCCGGTCCAGGAAGAACTCCGGCTCCTTCAGGAAGAACTGCAGGTCGCGCTGGAAGATGCCGTAGCCGTGGCAGAACTTGTTCGGCATCGCCGCGGCGCCCGCATAACTGGGAATGAAGCGCGCCATGCCCTGCAGCGCGTGGCGGCCGATGGCGAACATCTCGCCGCCCTGCGGCGCGCGCAGCAGCTCGGCCTTGTTCTTCGGGAACGCACGCCGGCCGCGGTCCTCGTCCAGCGTGTCGCCCACGCAGTTCGCCTCGACCTCGGCGCTCGGCAGCCCCGCCTTTCGCAGCAGGGGCCAGATGTTGCCGGTCTCCTTGCAGGCCAGCGCCACGACGAAGTCGACCGACAGCGGGGTGCCCGCGATCGCCGCCTCGATGGAAGGCTGGTACTGGTCCTTGAACCACTGGATGTCTGCGCTGGTCGGCATGCGGGAACTCCTCGTCGGGCAGGGGCTGGGCGGCATGTGCGGCCGCTGCAGCGTCCGGCCGCAACGTCACGCGCGCAGCGTGCACCTTGCGGGCCCCGTGCGAAACCACCTAAAGAGGGGATGGCGTCCGCGCGGGCGGTGGCCCATCGGCCTAGGCCTAGTTCAATCGGCCTGAGCCGATCGATGGAGGAAGGCGGGGATTTCCGGTGTGGACGCGTCCTGGACGATCGATGGGCGGCGCCAAGGCCACGGGCCTACGGCCTCCTGAGCGCGCGGCACAGGTACTCCGCCAACTCGCGCCTTAACTCCTCGGCACGAGAAGCATCCGCATGCCCGTGCGACAAGGTGGACATCCGGTTGTTCGGCCCGACGTCCGTGATGGCAAGCATGACCGTTCCCGTCATCAGGGTGTAGCGCCACTGCCAATCCACCCTGCTGAGTTGCCGGTCGGTCATGCACAGTGCATCGACGAATTCCAGGGCGAAGGGATTCAGATGCTGCTCGAAGACGCGGTGCGTCATCTCGCTGGGGTCCAGCCGGTGCTGCAGGATGAATCGCGCGAACAGGGGGCCGTGAACGCCCGGCTCGAAGTAGGGCTTGATGAAGCAGTCGACAAGATCTTCGAGGCGCAGCGATGTCTTGTTCTGACGTGATGCGTCCATCACCTTCGACAACTCGGCAAGCCTCAGCACCGTGACTCGCTGGGCAAGGCGCATGAATATCTCTTCAGCGAGCGCTTCCTTGGACCGGAAGTAGTAGTTGACCAACGCGACGTTCACACCGGCATCGTTGGTGATTTCGCGGGTGGATGTCTTGTCGACGCCCTGACGCGCAAAAAGCAGCTCTGCAGCGACAAGGATGCGCTCGCGTGCCTCGCCCGAGCCCTGCGCCGCTCTTGTGGTGGTTCGAGTCTTCATGGCTCGATGTTAAATCATCGTTTTAAACAGACGATTAGGGTTTGCACCGCATGTACGTGGAGGCCGCGGAGCTACATTAAATGACCGTTTAATACGTGTGCTTAGGAGCATTGCCATGAGGATTGATTGGGATATCGAGATTGCGACCAGTGATGGATCGATTCTTCGCGCCGACGTCTTTCGACCTGACGGCGATGGTCCGTTCCCGGTGCTGATGTCGTGCGGCCCGTACGCCAAGGGCCTGCACTTCAGCGAAGGCTTTCCGATGCAGTGGAAAGGCCTGACCTCCGAGTATCCCGAGGTCCTGCGAGGCAGCACGGGGCGCTACGCCAACTGGGAGACGGTAGACCCCGAGCGCTGGGTGCCCTTCGGCTACGTGTGCGTGCGCGTGGATTCGCGTGGAGCCGGTCGTTCGCCCGGGTTCATCGATTGCTGGTCGTCTCGCGAGATCGAGGACTTCAGCGAGTGCATCGAATGGGCAGGCACGCAGCCTTGGAGCAACGGCAAGGTGGGCCTGGCCGGTGTCTCCTACTACGCCAGCACGCAGTGGCAGGTGGCTGCCAAGCGTCCCAGGCATCTGGCGGCGATCTGCCCGTTCGAGGGATACACCGACATCTACCGCGACGCCTGCCGGCACGGCGGGGTGCTGAACACATTCCTGATGAATTGGTACCCGAACCAGATCGCCAATGTCCAGAACGGCCTGGGCGGGCGCGCCCGCATCAATCCCAACACCGGGGTCTCGATTGCCGGGCCCGATGAGCTGAGCGACGACGAACTGAGGGCCAACCGCCGCGATATTCCGGGCAAGTTGCTGTCGGCCGAACTCATCACCGACAGCTACTACGCGGAACGCACGCCGGATCTGGCTGCGATCGAGGTGCCGGTGCTCTCCTGCGGAAACTGGGGCGGCCACGGCGTCCACCTTCGCGGCAACATCCAGGGTTGGCTGGGCGCGGGGTCCGGGCAGAAGTGGATGGAGCTCCACGGCCGCGAGCACTGGACCGAGTTCTACACCGACTACGGCGTCGCCCTCCAGAAGCGCTTCTTCGATCACTTCCTGAAAGGCGAGGACAACGGCTGGGAGAAGACCGCGCCGATCAGCATGCTGGTGCGGCACGTCGACGGCTTCGTCCAGAGGTCGGAACAGGAATGGCCCTTGGCCCGCACCCTCTGGACCCGCCGCTACCTGGACGCTTCCTCCCTCCAACTGACCGGCGAGCCGCCCGTCGAGGAAGCACAGGTGCGCTTCGACGGCCTGGATGGCAAGGCCAGCTTCAGCACGGCCCCCTTCGAGCAAGAAACGGAGGTGACGGGCCCGGTGGCGGCGACCCTCTACGTGTCGACCACCGCGAAGGACGCCGACCTCTTCCTGACGGTTCGCGCCTACGACCCGGCCGGCAAGGAGCACCTCATCGTCGCGGCGTCCGAACTCAACGCGCCGCTGGCGCAGGGCTGGATCCGCGCCTCCCACCGCAAGCTGGACGCCGGCAGGTCGAAGCCATGGCAGCCCGTGCTCGCCCACGACGAACTGCAGTTTCTCGAACCCGGCGCGATCTACGAACTGCAGATCGAGATCTGGCCGATGTCCTTCGTGTTTCCCAAAGGCTGGCGACTGGTGCTCACCGTCGGCAGCACCGACTTCCAGCACGATCTTCCGGGCCCCTGGCCGATGATCTACGGCAAGCCGATGCGCGGCTCCTCCGTTCTGCTGCACGACCACCCCGAGGACCGGACGCCCGAACGGTTCGGCGGACAGATCACGATCCACACGGGCGGGGCCCATGCCTCGTTTGTGCTGCTGCCGGTCGTGCCCGAAAAGCCGTGAAGGAGATCGCCATGGCCATCCAGCGCCGCGCCATCATCGCCCGTGCGGCCGCCGCCTGCGCGGTCGCGACCCTTCGACCCTGGCAGGCCGCATCGGCGCAACAGGGATGGCCATCGCATGCCATCAAGTTCGTGAACATGGGGCCGCCCGGGACGGCGCCGGACACCTACAACCGGATCTACGCCGAACGGCTGTCCAAGGCGTTGAACGTTCCGGTGATCGTGGAGAACCGGCCGGGCGTGGCAGGAAACATCGCGACGGAGTACGTCACCAAGGCACCTGCAGACGGCTACACGTTCCTGTACACCGTCTCGAGTTCCTTCACGGTCAACCCGTGGATCTATTCCAGGCTGAAGTTCGACCCGGAAAAGGAACTGCGGCCCGTCTCACCGCTGCTGTCGCAGGGCGCTTTCATCGTGGCCAACAACGACATGCCCTTCAAGACGGTGAAGGAACTCGTCGACTACGCCACGGCGCATCCGGACCAGCTCGCGTATGGCACCAACGGCGTAGGGAGCTTTCTGCACCTGATCATGGAGTTGTTCAGCCAGAGCGCGAAGGTGCAGATGCTGCATGTCCCCTACAAGGGACCACCCCTGATCGATGTGGTGTCGGGCCAGATTCCACTGTGCGTGGAACCGGCGGCGTCGGCCATCCCCATGATCAACGCCGGCAAAGTGCGTGCCATAGCCTACAGCGGCAGCCACCGGCATGCGCAGCTCCCCCATGTACCGACCATCGCCGAGACCTATCCGGCGGTCTCCGTGGTCGGTTGGCATGGCGTGTGGGCGCCCGCGGGTGTTCCGAGCGACGTGGTGCAGAACCTCAACGCGGCGCTCACGCGCATCACCCAGGCGCCCGACGTTCAGAAGCAGATCGCCGAGACCGGCAGCGAGCCCATGAGCGCGAGTGTCGATGCCATGGCGAGCCTGTTGAGCCAGGAGAAGCGCACCTGGGGTGAACTCGTCAAGGCCAAGAAGATTTCAGTGGATTGATATGACCCGCCGCTTTGTCGACCTGTCCATCTATCTGGAAAACGATGTCCTGAGCGACCCGCCTGCGTTCGCGCCGCACATCGACTACGTGACGCACGAGGATTCACCCGAGCAGATCGCCGCGTTCTTCCCCGGCCTTCGCAAGGGCGATCTGCCGGACGGCGAAGGCTGGGCGGCGGAGACCGTGCGGCTGTCGACGCACAACGGAACGCATCTCGATGCACCGTATCACTTCCACAGCACGATGAACAAGGCGCTGGGAGCGCTACAGCGCTCCGCGACCATCGACGAGGTGCCCCTGGAATGGTGCTTCCAGCCGGGCGTCAAGCTGGACTTCCGGCACTTGCCGGATGGCCACGTCGTGACCGCGCGGGAGATCGAAGAGGAGCTTGCGCGCATCCAACACACCCTCGCACCCCTCGAGATCGTCGTGGTCAATACGCGCGCCGGCATGAAGTACGGCCACCCGGACTACGTCTCGTCGGGCTGCGGCATTGGCTACGAGGCGACGATGTACCTGCTGGAGCGCGGCGTCCGGCTCACCGGCACCGATGCCTGGAGTTGGGACGCGCCTTTCGTGCACACGGCCAGGAAGTACGAGGCCACGCGCGACGCGTCGCTCATCTGGGAAGGCCACAAGGCGGGTCGAGACATCGGCTACTGCCACCTCGAGAAGCTGCACAACCTCGAAGCAATACCCGCAAACGGATTCTTCATCAGCTGCTTTCCGCACAAGATCCGCGGTGCCTCGGCCGGCTGGACGCGCGCCGTCGCCATCTTCGACACCGTCTTGCAGGCCAGCAAGTGACCGCTTCCATGCTCGACTTCACCCATGATCCGGCGGCGCAGAGCTGGGTGGCCAGCGCCCAGCTGCCCGGGTGCGACTTCACGCTGCAGAACCTTCCGCTGGGCGTCTTCGTACCCGAGGGTCGCGACCCGCACCCGCGCGGCGGGATCGCCATCGGCGACCAGGTGATCGACCTTGCGCGTTTGGCGGCGAGCGGGCTGCTGGCCGAACCCGCGGCCGCGGCCTGCCGGGTGGCGGCCGACTCGACACTCAACGCCTTCATGGCGATGGGAAAGCAGAGCTGGCGAGCGCTCCGACATGGGGTCTTCCACCTTCTGTCATCCCAAGCGGATGGACGAACGCAGGAGCAGATGCGCGCCTGCATGCTGCCGCTGCGTCAGGCCGACATGAAGATGCCGGTCGATGTACGCAACTACACCGACTTCTACACGTCCCTGCATCACGCGGTCAATGTGGGCCGAGTGATGGGCCGCGAGAACCCGCTCACCCGCAACTTCCAGTGGCTGCCGATTGCGTACCACGGTCGAGCCTCGAGCGTGGTGCTCAGCGGTACCGGTTTTCGCCGGCCCAACGGCCAATCGGCGACGGCTGAGCGCGCGGCGCCTGCGTTCGGTCCCTGCCGGAGACTCGATTTCGAGCTCGAGATGGGCTTCTTCGTCGGTCCGGGAACCCAACTGGGTGAACCGTTGCCACTCGCACAGGCGCGAGACCGCATCTTCGGCATGTGCCTGCTCAACGACTGGTCCGCACGCGACCACCAGTTCTGGGAGATGGACCCGCTCGGACCCTTCCTCGGCAAGAACTTCTGCACGAGCATCTCGCCCTGGATCGTCTCCATGGAGGCGCTGGCGCCGTACCGGGTCGCCTTCGACCGCCCTGCCGGTGATCCGCAGCCCTTGCCGTATCTGCAGGACGCCGCGGACCGCGAGAGCGGGAGCCTGGACGTGCATCTCGAGGTCTGCCTGCAGTCGCGGCGCCATCGTGCGCAGAACCTCCCGGGTGATCGGCTCACGGCCACGAGCTTTCGTCACCAGTACTGGACCATCGCGCAGATGCTGGCCCAGCACACCGTCGGCGGGTGCGACCTGCGCAGCGGCGACCTCGTGGGGACCGGCACGATCTCCGGTCCCACCCAGGACCAGGCTGGCGCACTGGTCGAACTGAGCCGGGGTGGCACACTCGCCGTGTCGCTCCCGGGTACCGGTGAAACGCGAACGTTTCTCGAAGACGGCGACAGCGTGTCGATCAAGGGCTGGTGCGAGAAGCCCGGGTTCGCCCGCATCGGTTTCGGTGAGTGCCGCGGCGAGGTCTTGCCGGCGCTCGATTTTGGAGTTGCGTGAGCAGAACTTATGAAATCGATCTTCGACGAAGGCCTTTCGCAAACCCCCGCCAATCACACGCCGCTGACGCCGCTCGTGTTCCTCGAACGGGCCGCGCAGGTCTATCCGCAGCGCCTGGCCATCGTCCACGGCGACCTGCGGCGCACCTGGGCACAGACCTACGACCGGTGCACGCGGCTCGCCAGCGCGCTGAGACGACGTGGGCTGGGGCGCAACGACACGGTGGCGGTCATGCTGCCGAACACCCCCGCGATGGTCGAGGCGCACTTCTTCGTCCCGATGGCGGGCGCCGTGCTGAACACGCTCAACACGCGGCTCGATGCGGCGACCATCGCCTTCATGCTCGACCATGGCGAGGCCAAGGCCGTCATCGTCGATCCGGAGTTCGCCGCCGTGATGAGCGAAGCGCTGCAACTGCGCACCAGCCAGCATGCGCTGCTGGTCATCGACGCGGAAGATCCACTGTTCGTCGGGCCCGGCACGCGCATCGGGGACGTGACCTGCGAAGAGCTGCTGGGCGAAGGCGACCCGGCCGAGCCGTGGCAGATGCCGCATGACGAATGGGATGCCATCGCGCTCAACTACACGAGCGGAACCACCGGAAATCCGAAGGGAGTCGTCTATCACCACCGCGGCGCGGCCTCGAACGCGATCTCCAACATCCTCGAGTGGGACATGCCCAAGCATCCCGTCTTCCTTTGGACGTTGCCCATGTTCCATTGCAATGGATGGTGCTTTCCCTGGACGATGGCAGCGCGGGCGGGCGTGAACATCTGCATGCGCCGTGTCGAGGCCAAGGCGATCGTCGACGCGATCGCGCGCCACGGTGTCACCCACTACTGTGGCGCACCCGTCGTCCACAACCTGCTTGTGAACGCGCCGCATGAGCTGCTGAAGGATTTGCCGCGTGGCGTGAAGGCGATGGTCGCAGGAGCGGCTCCTCCGGCCTCGATGATCGAAGGCATGGAACGTCTCGGCTTCGATCTCACCCATGTCTACGGGCTGACCGAGGTCTACGGTCCGGCCACCGTGTGCGCCAAGCACGAGGGGTGGGACAGGGTCGACATCGGCGAACGCGCGCGGTTGAATGCTCGACAAGGTGTGCGCTACCACCTGCAGCATGCGGCGATGGTGATCGACCCGCTGACCATGACGCCGGTGCCCGCGGACGGGCAGACGATCGGGGAGGTGATGTTCCGCGGGAACATCATGATGAAGGGCTACCTGAAGAATCCGAAGGCCACGCAGGAGGCATTCGCCGGCGGTTGGTTCCACACCGGTGACCTCGCGGTTCAGCATCCCGACGGGTATATCGGAATCAGGGACCGGAGCAAGGACGTCATCATTTCCGGCGGGGAGAACATTTCCTCGATCGAGGTGGAAGACGTGCTGTATCGGCATCCCGACGTCCTGGCGGCCGCCGTCGTGGCCCAGCCGGATCGGAAGTGGGGCGAGACGCCATGCGCCTTCGTGGAACTCAAGGCGGGTGCGAGGGCGAGCTCTTCCGACATCGTGGACCACTGCCGCAAGCACCTGGCGGCGTTCAAGGTGCCGCGCACGGTGATCTTCGGCGAGCTGCCCAAGACATCGACCGGCAAGATCCAGAAATTCGAGCTGCGGACCCGGGCCGGGTCGGTGGAGGCGATCACCGCTTCGCAAGCCAAAGCATGAGCCGTCTCGATCACCCGGCCGATGCCGGACGCGCAGCATTTCCCGCAAATCACTGTCGACAAATCGGATGACCGCACCGCTGCCCTTGCACTCGCTGGATGCCTCGCTCTTCGAGCGGGCCCGTTCCCTGCTCGATGAGGACTGGCTCGGCAAGGACGTCGAACTGGCTCCCGTGCTTCCCATGGTGCTGGCGCGGGGAGTCGGCCAGGACTGGCACAAGGCCGGTACCTTTCGCCATCATCTGGTCGGCGTGGCGCGCACCCTCGCGCAATGGCAGCAGCCGCGCGAGGTGCGGTTGCTGGGTCTGTTGCACAGCGTGTACGGCAATGCCTTCGTCGACCTGGTCAAGTTCGACGCCGGCACCGAGCGCGGCCGGCTGCGTGAGCGGGTGGGCGACACCGCGGAGCACCTGGTCTACCTGTTCTGCACCGCCAGCCGTACGCAGTTCACCGAGCGCGTGCTCGCCGGCGCAATCGCCGAGGACGGCAGCGTGACGGTCGATCGCATCGGCACAGGACAGGGGACGGTGCGCCTGAGCGCGTACGAGGTGGCGGCCTTCGTCGTCGTCACGATGGCCGACTTCATGGAGCAGTGGTTCAGCTGGCAGGACGAGATCTTCTCGGGCTTCCCGCAGGTGGCCCACCGTCCGCAGGCCGTGCATTGGATGGCGTCGCTGTGGCCGGGGCCCATGCGACCCAGCGCACGGATGGTGCATCAGGTCTCCCGGCTGAGCCAGGCACTGCAACACCCGGCGCTGCGGGACCTGTTGCCGCGGCCACCGGTGTTCGCCGGCTGCACGCAAACGTTAGCGGCGGCCGACGAGGCCGCCGCCACGTCGCTCTACTGGTCCGTGATCCAGCAGGACCAGCCCCTGGTGCAATCCGACACCGCCATTGCCGTGCTGGAGCAGGCCGTGCGTCACAACCCGTGGGTGGGCGAGCCGCAGATGGTGCTGGCCCAGCTCTACCTGTCGGTCGGCCGAAGCAATGACGCGCGCGTCGTGGCCGAGAGCGCATTGCAGCTGTTCAGCCAGTGGGGCAACGCATGGGACAAGCGCGTGCAGTGGGAAGCCTGGGTCGCGTGGACGCGCATCCTGCTGCAGTCGGCCAGCAACGGCAACTGGCCCGAGCGCTTGGACAAGCTGAACAATCTGGCGCTCGCTGCGCGGTAGAGCGGCCCATGAGCAGCAGCCTCGCGGTCGGGTCGTGCGCGCGACCCCTTCCGCAGTCATCGGCTGCCTCGAACCGCATGTCGATGTCGTGCGTACCTACCAACTCGCACCGAAAGCAGCACGCAGTTCGGCAATCTGCGGGTCGGTCAGTGAAGTCACCTGCCCGCGGGCCAGGTGCAGCAGCTTGGCCGTTTCCTCCAACTCCTCGAGCACCGCCGCGGCCTCGCCAGGACTTCGGTGCCACACGGTCGGACCGAGCCGGTCCAGCATGACCGCCCGCAGGACCAGCCCACGTTGGCCGAAGTCTGCGATGGCGGCCTCCACTTCGGCGGCAGCTTCGGATGCACCCGGCCGGTGGTAGCCAATGACCGGCACATGCCCCACTTTCATCACGAAGTAGGGCGTCACGGGCGGCAACAGGTCGCTCATTGGCCCCTCGCCCTTCCGCCCCGCGTGGGCCACGGTCGCCAGCACGCAGTGGGTGCTGTGCGTGTGCAGCACGCAGCCGGCCCCAAAGCCTGCTGCCTGAGTCGCGCGATAGATGCGCTGGTGCAACTGGATGGTCTTGCTCGCACGGTCGCCGCTGACCTGCTGGCCCTGGGCATCGAGTTTCGCCAGCTTGGCCGGGTCGAGCAGGCCGAGGCACGCATCCGTGGGGGTGATGAGGAAGCCGCCGCCGTCCTCGGCGGACAGGCGCACGCTGATGTTGCCTGCGGTGGCATGCACGTACCCCCGCGCGTACAGGCTCGCGCCCACGCGGCAGATGTCCTCGCGCGCGATCGACTCCCGCGTCATTCTTTCCCGTCCAGAAGGTCGAAGGCCGAGCTGAAGAAGTCGGCGGCACCGAAGTTGCCGGACTTCAGCGTGACGTGCAGGCCCTCGCTGCCCGCGTGCGGCGACTGGGCGTGGCACCAGGGCACCCCGGGCGCGATCTGGGGGCCGATGCGCATCTGCCGGATGCCCAGGGCCTGCACGCACGCACCCGAGGTCTCCCCGCCGGCCACGATGAGCTGGCCCACGCCCCGTTCCACCAGGCCCACGGCGATGCGTGACAGGGCATGCTCCACCAGTTGCCCCGCCTGTGCGGGCCCGAGTCGCGCCTGCACAGCCTTGACCGCCTCCGGCGGCGCAGTGGCGTAAACCAGCACGGGCCCCGCATTCGGCGCTTGCAGGGCGTCAGCAGCCCACCGAAGGGCCGCGTCGACACTCCCCGGGTCCTCCTGGAACTCGAGGGGATCGACCGCATAGGCAGCACCGCCGCGTGCCTGGAAATCCGCAACCTGGGCATTCGTCGCCAGCGAACAGCTGCCCGACACGATGGCTCTTCGCCCCCGGGGTGCCGGCAGGCGGCCCGCGACGTCGCGCGGTGCGATTCCGAAGTTCCTCGGCAGGCCGATGGCCATGCCCGATCCCGCGGTGACCAAGTCCAGATCCTTCAACGCAGGCCCGATCCGGCGCAGGTCGTCGTCGGTGGTGGCATCGAGCACGGCGATGGAGATGCCGCTGGCCATCAGGCTGCCCATCCGGGCCATGATGGCGGTGGCGCCCTGAGCGACGACCGTGTGGTCGATCAGGCCCACCTTGCGGTGGGTCTGGGCTTGCAGTACCCGAACCAGATTGGAATCTGTCATCGGCGTCAGCGGATGATCGCGCATGCCCGAGTCCTGCAGCAGTGCGTCGCCGACGAACAGGTGGCCCTTGAAGACGGAACGCCCGTTCTCCGGAAACGCCGGGCAGGCAACGGTGAACCGCGTATCGAGCTCGGTCATCAACGCATCCGCAACCGGCCCGATGTTGCCTGCCGGGGTCGAATCGAAGGTGGAGCAGTATTTGAAGTAGAACTGCCGAGCGCCCTGCGCCTTGAGCCAACGCGCCGCGGCGACCGACTGCGCCACGGCCTCGGCGGGTGGGATGGTTCGAGACTTCAGGGCAACCACCACCGCGTCGACGTCGAGGCTCAGGGGCTCCGTGGGCACGCCGATGGTCTGGACGACACGCATTCCTTCGCGCACCAGGTTGCTGGCGAGGTCGGTGGCGCCGGTGAAGTCGTCGGCTATGCAGCCGAGGACGATGCGCGATTCCGGCTCAACAGCCCGGCCGGACTCTGGTTCAGCAAACGTCATAGATGTGGTGGGAAATGCGGCCGAAAGCCGCCGCGCAGTCCATCTGCATGGCGGACTGTAGTCCTCTGGCGGTTGGGCTATTGCTTGGTCTTCTGAATCTGCGTGGCGAGCGCTTCGAAGCCAGGCCTCTCACGCGCGGCAAAGTCTGCGAACTGTTGCGTGGGCATGTAGCGGATGGCGAGTCCGCGGCTGTTCATGAAGTCGATGAACGACCGCTCCTGCATGCCCTTCGCAAAAGCGTCATGCAACTCCTTCACCGCTGCATCGGGCGTGCCGGCCGGTACGCCGATGCCGCGCCACGTTCCGATGGCCACGTCGATGCCCTTCTCCTTGAGGGTGGGCACGTTGGGGAAGGCGGCGCTGCGCTTGTCGGCCATGACGGCGAGGATCTTCATCTTGCCGCCCTCGACGTACGAAGCGACTTCCGGAGGGCTTGCCACCATGGCGTCGATCTGGGAGCTCAGGATGGCTTGAACGGTGGGTGCCGCGCCGCTGTAGGGCACCTGGAGCACGGAGATGCCCGCCTTCTCGGCGAAGGCCGCCGCCGAGATGTGCCAGATGTTGCCAAAGCCTGAGTTGCCGACCGTGAGGCCACCGGGCTTAGCCTTGGCGGCCGCCACGAAGGCCTCGATCGTGTTCAGCTTGGAATCGGCCGGCACGATGAGGCAGGCGGGGTCTTCGTTGACCAGAATGACCGGCTTGAAATCCTTCGCCGAGAACTTGACGGGCTGAAAGATCGGCAGCGTGAAGATTTCGGAGGTGTAAGACACCAGCCACAGGCCGTTGGCGGCCTTCGAAGCGGCGCTGGTCAGTCCGACCGCATTGCCTGCACCTGGCTGGTTCAACACAATGATCGTTCGGTTCAGGTGGCCCTTGGTCGCTTCGGCGAGCGCACGGAAGGTCAGATCCGTCCCCCCGCCGGGCGCCACCGGGAGGATGAAGTTCACGATGCCTTCCGGCAGGTGCGTCGCGGTCTGCGCAAAGACCGGATGGGTGGACGCTGCGCCAGCGCCTGCTGCGAGGGCCATGGCGGCGTTGGCGATGAAGGACCTTCTGGACTGATGTTGCATGCTTGTCTCCTGGTGGTTCGGTGGGTATGCGGCTGTGTCGGAAAACGATGGATCAGGCGGGCTGGGCCCGGCGCTTCAATTCCTCCATCAGCAAGGAGGGACTCGCAAGCACCGGGGCCGATACGCGGCCCCGGATGGCGGCCTGCAGATGCGCGAGGGACGCCTGCGCCAGCACCAGCACGTCGACCTGTGCGCCGAGTGCGACAGCGGACTCCAGCACCAGTCGGTCGTGCGTCTGGCGATCGCCCGCCATCAGGGCCTGGTAGGCCTGTGCGTTGATCGTCGGCACGACGGAGACCTCCCGCCCCTGAATCGCGGCGTGTGCTTGCAAGAGCGCTGTGCTCGGCGCTACCGTGCTCGTTGCGGTGCAAAGCAGCCCGACCCGCGAGCCTTGCATCACCGCTTGCGCCATCATGGGGTCGTCGATCTTGAGGATCGGCTTGGTGCTCATCGTTCTCGCGATGTCCACACCCGGCGAGGTGGACGAGCACGTCATGACGACGATGTCGGCCCCGGCATCGGCCGCCAGCAGCACCTGGTCGACGACACGGCGGTGGACAGTCGCCGGCTCGGCACCGCGCAGCAGGTCCTGCAGCAGGCTTTCGTTGAGGACGTGAAACGGGTCCGCATCAGGCATCTGCTCGCGCATCAGCCTGCGGAACTCGTCGGCCAGGAAGCCGACCGTATGAACGAACGCAATCCTCGCAGCCATGCGCGATCTCCTGAGGTTTGGCGGCGCCTAGAGTGCGCCGCGGGTATTGACGTACAAGGCGTAGAGCGACTGGCTGCCGGCCATGAAGAGCCGGTTCCTGCTCGCACCTCCGAAACAGAGGTTGGCGCAGCGCTCGGGCAAGTGGATATGTCCCAGAGCGACGCCCTCGGGGTCGAAGACCCGCACACCGTCCAGCTCGGGCGTCATGCCCCAGCCGCACCAGAGGTTTCCGTCTTCATCGCAACGGATGCCGTCCGGAATTCCAGGGCCGCAGTCGATGAGGACCCGGCCCGGACTCAGGCCCTTGCCGTCCGCGGACACGTCGAAGCGCACGATGTTGCGATGGGGAGTGGCTCTGCTCTGCACGACATACAGGCACGACTCGTCCGGCGAGAAGGCCAGGCCGTTGGGCGAGCGGATGTCGGCCGCCGCCACCGTCAGGTCCCCGGTCTCTCCATCGATGCGGTACAGGTGGGTCGGGAGGTCGGGCGCGTCGCGAAAGCCCTCGTAGTCGTTCAATCCGAACGCGGGGTCGGTGAACCACACGCTGCCATCCGATTTGACGACCACGTCGTTGGGGGAATTCAGCCGCTTGCCCTCGAAGCTGTCGGCGAGCACCGTGATGCTGCCGTCGTATTCGGTGCGTGTGACGCGCCGCGTGGCGTGTTCGCAGCTGACGAGGCGTCCCTGCCGGTCCCGCGTGTTTCCATTCGCATTGTTCGAAGGCTTCCTGAACACCGAGACGGCGCCCGTCTCTTCGTCCCAACGCATGATCCGGTTGTTGGGGATGTCGCTGAACAGCAGTTGCCGGGTATCGCCGAACCAGACCGGCCCCTCGGTCCACCGGAAGCCTGTTGCCAGTCGCTCGACGCCGGCGAGCAAGACCCGGTATCGCTCGAACCGGGCGTCGATGATCTCGACGGCCGGATCGGGATAGCGGGCGCAGGGTTGCCACATGACTTTGGGCTCCGTGGTCCGTCAGCGATTGGAGAAGCCCTGAAGCAGCGACTTCGCGCCGCGGTTGACGATGGATGTGTCCGTCGCCACGCCCACGAACTCGACCCCTTCGGCAATGCGGCGGGTTGCCTCGGCCTCGTTCAGGGTGAGATAGCCCGCAGGCTTGCCCACCTTGCGCAGGCGGGCAAAGCCTTCGTCGACGGCGGCCTGCACATCCGGGTGCTGTCCGTTGCCCAGGTGCCCCATGGCCGCCGAGAGATCCGCCGGGCCGATGAACACGGCATCGACGCCTTCGACGGCCGCAATGTTCTCGATGTTCTCGAGACCTTCCACGGTTTCGATCTGCACGATGACGCAGAGTTCATCCTGGGCGGTACGCAGGTAGTCCGGGTGCTGCCCATAGGACGCTGCGCGGGAGCTGCCAGACACGCCGCGGACGCCTTGCGGCGGATAACGCGTGAAGCTGACCGCGCGCCGCGCTTCCTCCGCGTTGCTGATGGACGGGAAGAGCAGCGTCTGCGCACCAGCGTCCAGAATCCGCTTGACGGCAATCATGTCGGACCATGCGGGCCGGACGATCGGGCTGACGGCCGTGCTGCGCAGAACCTGAAGCTGAGCGACCACCTCGGGGAGATCGTTCGCGGAGTGCTCCGTATCGATCAGGATCCAGTCGAAGCCACAGCCGGCAAGCAGTTCGAGGAGGGTCGTGCTGCCCAGGGTGGAGAACATGCCGAGCTGCTGTCGCTCCTTGAGTGCATGTTTGAAAACGTTCTTCGTCGCGATCATCGTGGTCCTGAGGGTTGTGAGCGGATGCGGGCGCGGATGCTCGCGGCCCGCCTGATTTCGGCTGCGATCTGCGCGGCGCGCGGAAGAATGGAAGCGACCATCGAATCGACCGACATTCGCTGGGCCTGGACGGTGAAGCTGATGCCGGCCAATGGCTCCCCGTTGTCGTCGAGGATCGGGACGGCCAGCGTCCGCAGCCCGAACGCGTTCTCGCCATCAGACACCGCGTAGCCCTGTTGCCTGACGGTTTCGAATCTGGCCAGCAAGTCGTCGAGTTCCGTCAGGGTCCGCTCGGAGAGCTTGACGCGCTCCGCGCTCTCGAGCACCTCGATCTGCCGCGCGCGCGGCAGGTAAGACAGGATGACGTGGCCGAGGGCGGCACCGTAGGCGCGAACCCGGCGTCCGGGCCGGCGGTCGATGTTGTAGCGGTCCAGGCCTTGCTCGGCGCGCGCGAGGTAAACGACGTCTGCGCCTTCGAGGCTGCCCAGGGACGCTGCGTCGCACAGGTCCGGGACGCAGGCGGAGAGCAGGGGCTGTGCTTCCGCATACGTGTCCTGGGACGTCATGGCGACAAAGCCCAGTTCGAGGCATTTGACCGTGAGCGCGAAGCGCTTCGGGTTGACCGGGCGGAGATAGCCCAACGCGACCAGGGTGTGGATCAACCGGAAGCTGGTGCCTCGGTCGATTCCAGCGGCCTCGGAGATCTCCGTGATGGTGAGTGCCGGGCGCGCTGCCGAGAATGCCTGCAGGACGCCGAAGGCCTTGACCACCGAGTTGACGACGTTCTTGGGGTTGTCCGCGTGGGTCGCCTTTTCACCGGGCGCACGCTTGCCCCGCGGGGACGCGTCGGTTTCTGACATGACAGGCTCGTTCACGAGTTGAACAGCCTCAAGGATGCCATCCCACCATCGACCGTGAGCACCGAGCCGACCGTCGAGCGCGCGAGCGGGTGCGCGAGGTACAGCACGGCGCGCGCCACTTCTTCGGGCTCGACCATGAAGCCCGTGGGCTGACGGTCCATGTAGACCTTGCGCTGGTGGTCGGGGTCTGGAGCCTGCGCGACGAGCTTGGCGATCAGGGGCGTGTCCACCGTGCCGGGGCTCACGCAATTGACGCGGATGCCTTCATGCACCAGGTCCGCGGCCAGCGCGCGCGTCATCGCTTCGATGGCGCCTTTGGTGGCGGAATACAGCACCCGCCGCCGAAGCCCGGTACCCGCCGTGCACGACGACATGTTCACGATGGCCGCATGAGACGAGCGACGCAGGTGCGGCAGTGCGGCGCGGATGGCCCGTACGTATCCCAGGACATTGATGTCGAGGATGTTCTTCCAGTCCTCGAGCGGACCGTCCTCCACCGTCGCCGGATAGCTCACGCCGGCGTTCGCAACCAGGATGTCGACCCGGCCATGCAGAGCTGCGAAGCGATCGATGCAGGCCGCAACTTCGGCGTCGTCGCGCACATCGGCGGTCAGGAGCGAGGTGCCTGCGAGAGGCGTGGCTGCATCCCGGTCGATGACGCCGACGGTCGCGCCCTGGGCGACGAAGGCCTCGGCCACCGCGCGGCCGATACCTGCGGCGCCGCCGGTCACGACGACGACCGATTGCTGAAAGTCATTGTTGGCCAAACTTGCCCTCGAACTGTGTTGATCGGAATGCGAACATTTGTTGTGAGAAATTTTGACGCGTTGAGGTGTGGGCGCGGGATGGGATAAACCCTAGCGCGCGCGTTGCGCCTGCATGGCGTTCCTCACCTCCCGCGCCCCGGTGCCCGCTTGCTCTGGCTGCGGCGCGACCCTGCGCGCACGTCGGCGCAGGGCTGCCGGGATAATCAGGGTTAACCCCCGACCCTTTCCTCGCGTGTCCTCCTCCCCCCAGCCCACCTCCGCACCGGCATCGCCCGATTCGCCTGCCGGCGAGTCCTCGATGCTGCGTTCCATCCTGGCCCTCGGCGTCGGCGGCTTTGCCATCGGCACCGGCGAGTTCGTCATCATGGGCCTGCTGCCCGAGGTGGCGAAGGACATCGGCGTGAGCATTCCGCAGGCCGGCCACGTGATCAGCGCCTATGCGCTGGGCGTGGTGATCGGCGCGCCGGTGCTGGCGGTGCTGTCGGCGAACTGGGGCCGGCGGGCGCTGCTGATGGCGCTGATGGCCGTGTTCGCGGCCGGCAATTTCGCCAGCGCCGCGGCGCCGGGCTACCTGTCGCTGAACCTGCTGCGCTTCGCGTCTGGCCTGCCGCACGGCACCTACTTCGGGGTGGCGGCCCTGGTCGCGGCCACGCTGGCGCCGCCCGGGCGGCGGGCTCGGGCGGTGGGGCTGGTGATGCTGGGGCTCACGGGCGCGACGCTGGTGGGCGTGCCGATCGCAGCCTGGCTGGGCCAGCATTTCGGCTGGCGCGCGGCCTTCGTCTTCGTCGGCGTGATCGCGCTCGCGGCGGTGGTGATGATCCGGCGCGACGTGCCCGACCTGCGGCCCGCGGCCGGCGCCAGCCCGCTGCGCGAACTGGGCGCGCTCAAGCGCAAGCAGGTGTGGCTGACGCTGGGCATCGCGGCCATCGGCTTCGGCGGCATGTTCTCGGTGTTCAGCTACGTCAAGCCGACGCTGACCGAGGTGGCGGGCCTGCGGGTGGAGCACGTGCCCTTCGTGCTGGCGCTGTTCGGCGTGGGCATGGTGGCGGGCAACCTGCTCGGCTCGCGTCTGGCCGACAAGGCGCTGATGCGCACCATCGGCGGGGTGATGGTGTACGCGGCGGTGGTGCTGCTGGCCTTCACGTTCACGGCGCACCACTGGGCGCTGGCCTCGCTCAACGTGCTGCTGGTGGGCACCATCGTCGCCATCGGCCCGGCGTTGCAGATCCGGCTGATGGACGTGGCGGGCGACGCGCAGTCGCTGGCGGCGGCGCTCAACCATTCGGCCTTCAACATGGCCAACGCGCTGGGCGCCTGGCTGGGCGGGGTGGCCATCAGCGCCGGCCTGGGCTGGACCTCCACCGGCTGGGTGGGTGCGCTGCTGGCGGTGGCCGGCCTGGGCATCTTCGCCTGGGCGCTGGCGGACGCACGGCGCAGCCGCCCGCCGCGCGCGGCGGCGGCCTGAGCGCGCGCGGCGCCATCGCCGCGCTCAGCCTGCGCTGTCGAGCACCTCGCGCACCCGAGCGGCCAGCGCCTCGATCGTGAAGGGCTTGCCGATGAGCTGCACCCCGGGGTCGAGCACGCCGTTGTGGACCACGGCGTTGCGCGTGTAGCCCGTGGTGAACAGCACCTTGAGCCCGGGCCTGCGCCGCCGTGCCTCGTCGGCGAGCTTGCGGCCGTTGACCTCGGGCATCACCACGTCGGTGAAGAGCAGGGCGATGTCGGGATGGGCGTCGATGAGCTTGAGCGCGGCCGTTGCGCCGTCGGCCTCCAGCACGCGGTAGCCCAGCTCGGCGAGCGCCTCGACGGAGAACTGCCGGACCGCCGGCTCGTCCTCCACCACCAGGACGACCTCGTGCGCATCGCCCAAAGGCAGGCCGGCCGCGGTCTCCGCCGGGGCGGGGTCTTCGGCATGGCCGGCCAGGCGCGGCAGGTAGACCTTGACGGTCGTGCCCTGGCCATGCTCCGAATAGATCTTGACGTGCCCGCCCGACTGCTTGACGAAGCCGTACACCTGGCTCAGGCCGAGGCCGGTGCCCCGGCCCACCTCCTTGGTGGTGAAGAAGGGGTCGAAGGCCTTGGCCAGCACGTCGGGCGTCATGCCGGCGCCGGTGTCGGTGACGGCGATCATCACGTACTGGCCGGGCGCCAGGCCCAGGTGCGCCGCGGTGTAGTGCTCGTCGAGGTGGCAGTTGGCGGTCTCGATGGTGAGCCGGCCGCCGTCGGGCATGGCGTCGCGCGCATTGACGGCCAGGTTGAGGATCACGTTCTCCAGCTGGTTCGGGTCGGCATGGGTGCGCCACAGGCCGCCGGCCTGCACCGTCTCCAGGCGCACCGACGCGCCGAGCGAATGGCGCAGCAGGTCCGACATGCCCGCCACCAGGCGGTTGGCGTCCACCGCCTCGGGCTTGAGGGGCTGCTGGCGCGAGAAGGCGAGCAGCCGCTGCGTCAGCTGCGCTGCCCGGCGGGCGCCGTCGCGGGCCGATTCGATGTAGCGGGCCGCGCGCGGCTCGCTGGCGGCGAAGCGGCGGCTGAGCAGGTCGAGCGAGCCGATCACCACGGCCAGCATGTTGTTGAAGTCGTGCGCGATGCCGCCGGTGAGCTGTCCCACCGCTTCCATCTTCTGCGCCTGGCGCAGGGCGTTCTCGGTGCGGCTGCGCTCGGCCACCTCGTCGGCCACGCGCCGCTCGAGCGTCTCGTTGAGCTCGCGCAGGGCCTGTTCGGCGCGGTGGCGCTTGGTCACGTCCTGGAACAGCACCGCCACCTGCCGGCGCTCGGGCGGCTCGATGCGGAAGGCCGCCAGCTCCAGGTAGCGGCCGGTGCGCACCAGCTCGCGCTCGAAGCGCACCGGCTCGCCGGTGAGCAGCACGCGGCGGTAGGTCTCGACCCAGCCGTCGGCCTCCTGCGGGACCATGTCGCGCACCCGCTGCCCGACCACGTCGGGAATGCCGGCGTTGGCGGTGTAGGCGGGGTTGGCCGCGACGTGCACGTAGTCGCTCAGCGGCCCGTGCGGGCCGTCGAGGAATTCGATGACGCAGAAGCCCTCGTCAATGATCTCGAACAGGGTGCGGAACTGGCGTTCGCTCTCGCGCAGCGCGGCCTCGGCGCGGTGGCGTTCGCTCAGGTCGAGCATGGCGCCGATCATCCGCAGCGGCCGGCCGGCCTCGTCGCGCAGCACCGTGCCGCGGTCGAACACGTCGGCATAGCTGCCATTGGCCCGCCGGAAGCGGTAGCCGTCGGACCAGCTGCTGCCGCCGCCGTCGACCACCGCGTGGATGCCCTGCTCGATGCGGCTGCGGTCCTCGGGATGGATGTGGTCGAGCCACCAGGCGGCGCCGGTCTCGGTCTCGGTGTGGCCGAAGAGGGTGCCCAGCGCCCGGTTCCACACCACCTGGCCGTCGGCCAGGCGCCAGTCCCAGACGGCGTCGTTGGTGGCCAGCACCGCGAGGCGGTAGCGCTCCTCGGTCTCGCGCTTCTGCGCCTCGCGCAGCTCGACCTCGGCCACGCGGCGCTCCAGCGCGTGCCGGGCTTCCTCCAGCGCCTGCTGCGCACGGACCTTGGCCGTGGTCTCCCACACGGTGCAGATCAGCCCGTGCACCGCGCCCACGCCGTCGCGCAGCGGTACGTAGGAGAAGGTGAACCAGGTCTGCTCGTCGGTGCCGTTGCGGTTGATCACCAGCGGCAGGTCCTCGCGGTAGATCGAGTGGCCGGCCAGCGTCGTCGCGATCAACTCGCCCACGTCGGGCCAGACCTCGCCCCACACCTGCTGCAGCGGCGCCCCGAGCGCGCGCGGGTGCTTGCCGCCGAGCAGGGGGATGTAGGCTTCGTTGTAGACCAGGGTGAGCGTGTCGCCCCAGGCGAGCCAGGTGGGCACCGGCGCGTCGAGCATCGTCGACACCGCCGAGCGCAGCGGGGCCGGCCAGGTGGCCGGTGCGCCGAGTGCCGATGCGTGCCAGTCGTGGCCCGCGAGGTGCGGCGCTGCCAGCGTTCCGTCCGCCAGGAAGTGCGGATCGCGGGGCGCGGTCCCGCCGACGTTGTTGTGCATGCCGCTGTCTTTCATGAGGTTGCGGCGCAACCCCCGGGCCGGTCGCGCACGATTGCCGCGGCGGAGTATCCCACGCAGCTCAGGTGGCCTGAGGCGCGCCCGACGGCGCATGCAGGCGTTCGCCCAGCATCACGTGCAGCGCCTGCCAGCCGTGGCGCAGCGCTTCGGCGTAGGTCGGGTCGCCCTGCGCGGCGCGTGCCAGTTCGGCGTAGCCGGCCGTGCCGCCGCGGTCTTCCAGCAGCACCCAGACGAACAGGCGCCCGTCCCACTCGACCGCGGCGCCCAGCGCGCGAAAGTCCCGCGCCGGCTTCGGCGCGCCCACCTGCACCATCTGCAGGAAGTCGGCAGGCGTGGGCTGCCAGCGGCGTTCGGCGGCGGACAGCGACTGGATGGCGGCGATGCGTTCGGCGCGGCGGGTCATGGATGGCTCGGGCGTGGAGGTGCAGGCATGGCGCGGCAGCGGCGCCAGCCTTCACAGCGACTGTGCGGTGTCCGTGCGGCCGATTCGGTCGGCGCGCCCCTTGAGCACGGGCACGCCTGCACCTACACACGGGCCGCGCGAGGCCGGCGGCGCGCGCGTGCCGCCTGGCGTCCGGCGCTGCGTGCGAGCGGCCTGCAACCCGCCGCCCGCCGTTGTGCGGCCGATGTCTCACGGACGGCGCGCTTCGCCGTGGGGCGCGTCGCTGCCCAGCGGCGGCGCGATGTCCTCGAGCGGGCGCCGCTCCGCATTCACCGCGAAGCGCAGCGCCAGCAGCCCGGCCGCGATGACCAGCGTGGCGCCGATCGCGTAGCCCACCGTCACCGCGCCGCGGCTGCCCGTCTCGATCAGGCGGCCGAAGAGCCAGGGCGCGACGAAGCCGCCGGCGCCGGTGCCCACCGCGTAGAAGAGCGAGATGGCCATCGCGCGGATCTCCAGCGGAAACACCTCGCTCACGGTGAGGTAGGCGGAACTGGCCGCGGCCGAGGCGAGGAAGAACACGGCCGACCAGGCCAGCGCCTGCGAGCGTGCATCGAGCCAACCGGCCATGAAGGCCCAGCCGGTGAGCGCGAGGCCGATGCCGGCGCCGACGTAGGTCAGGGCGATCATCCGGCGCCGGCCCACGCGGTCGAACAGCGGCCCGAGCAGCAGCGGCCCCAGCACATTGCCCAGCGCGAACGGAAAGATGTACAGCGCGACGCGCCCTTCGGGCACGCCGTAGTAGCGCGTGAGCACCAGCGCGTAGGTGAAGAAGATCGCGTTGTAGAAAAAGGCCTGCGACAGCATCAGCGCCAGGGCCACGCCGCTGCGCGCGCGATAGCGCGCGAACAGCACCTGGGCCACCTCGCGCATCGAGGGGTGGGCGCGGCGCGCGAGGCGCAGTTCGCCCACCGCCGGCGGCAGCGTGCCGTGCTGGGCGCGCACCTCGTCCTCGATGGCCCGCACGACGCGTTCGGCCTCGTCGGCCTGGCCGTGCGCAATCAGCCAGCGCGGGCTCTCGGGCACATGGCGGCGGATCAGCAGGATGGCCACCGCCAGCAGCGCGCCGAGCGCGAAGCCCCCGCGCCAGCCCCACACCGGGCCGAGCACGCGGGGGTCGAGCAGCACCAGGCTCAGCCCGGCCCCCAAGCGCCGCGCCGAGCCAGAAGCTGCCATTGATCGCCAGGTTGACGCGGCCACGCACGCGCGCCGGAATCAGCTCGTCGATGGCCGAGTTGATGGCGGCGTACTCGCCGCCGATGCCCAGGCCGGTGACGAAGCGGCACAGTGCAAAGAACGCGAAGCTGGGCGAGAAGGCCGTGGCGAAGGTGGCCACGGCATACACCGCCAGCGTGACGAGGAACAGCTTCTTGCGGCCGAGCCGGTCGGTCATGCGCCCGAAGACCAGCGCACCGACCACGGCGCCGCCCACGTACAGCGAGCCGGCCAGGCCCACCTGCGTGGCGGTGAGCGCCAGCGTGTCGCCGCGCTCGAGCACGCCGCCGATGGAGCCGACCAGCGTCACCTCCAGCCCGTCGAGCACCCAGGCGATGCCCAGCGCGATCACCACCCGCCAATGCCAGCGCGACCACGGCAGGCGGTCCAGGCGCGCGGGGATGTCGGTGCGAAAGTCGGTGGAGGAGGGCGGTGAGGGCGTGGCCATGCGGTGGATGCGAGCGAGACAGCGTAGGCGCCGGCCAGGGCCCGCGCCGTCGGTCTGGGCCGACACCTGCTGTCGCGCTCTGCCGAGGCCCTCGCTTCGACATGCGGGCGAGGGTAGGGCATTCGATAACGACGGAGAGGTCATTCCCATGAGCACCCACCAGCCCGAATCGCAACAAACTCCCGCGCCCGCCCCGGCGCCCCATCCCCCGGACGAACCCGAGATCACGCAGGAGGAATCGGTGCCGGTCGATCGCCGCGACACCGAGGGGGAGCGCCTGATGGACGAGCTGGGCCGCGAGCGCCGCCGGCAAGACGCGGAGGACTGAAGATGCCGCCCTTGTCCGTGCCCTTGCCGCGGCCCGCGGCCGGCCCCCCGGCCCCCGAGCCTCCGCCGGGCACCGAACCCGCACCGCCGGTGCCGCCCTCACCCCCGCCGGAACCGCTGCCGGAACAGTTTCCGGTGAGCTGAAGGCCGGGGCGCGGGAGGTCCGGCCGCCTCAGGTCGACCAGATGCGCGGCGGCGTGGCCGCCAGGCCCCACAGCTCGCGTCGCCAGCCCGCCCACACCGTGCGCAGCAGCTGCAAGGCGGGCTCGACCAGCGGCGCGAGCACGCGTACCACCACGACCTGGGCGTTGGGTGCGGTGGCGCCGGCGCTCGCTTCCAGCGCGTGCCCGGCGAGTGCATCGCGCGCGATCTCCAGCAGGCGATCGCGCCGGGCGCGTGGCATCGCCTCGCCGACCACATGGAAGAGCGAGGCCAGGCACTGGTGGCCGGCCAGCCCGAGCGGTGCGTCGAGGAGGCGCTTGTCGTCGGCCTCGATGCGCCCGCGCTCCAGCCACACGCCGGGCAGTTCGATGTGCTGCTGGTAGCGCCCGGCGCTAAAGGGCTGCCCCGCCAGCGGCAGGCCCAGCGCGGTCACGTCCCAGCCGATCAGCTCGCCGCCGGGGGCCACCTGCATCTGCAGGCGGTTCTCGGCGCGGCAACCGCTGTAGCACAGCGCCTCCAGGGGCAGCCATTCCAGCCGCGCGCCGGCGGCGACGTCGAGCCGCGTGCGCTGCAGGGCAAGCTCGCCCTCGGAGCGGTAGAAGCGCGAGGCGCCCGGCGTGGTGATGAGGCCGTGGCTGCCGGCGGCCGCTTCGACCGCGATGTCGAGCGTGTCGCCGCCCACCAGCCCGCCGGGCGGGTGCACCAGCACGTTGTGGCAGACGGCGTCGCCCTCGGGGTACAGGCTCTGCAGGATGCGCAGCGGCCCTTCGTGGCGAAAACGCGCCAGGCTGCGGCCGCGGTCGTGGTGGTAGGCGATATCGAGTCGGGCGTGCCAGGGCATCGGCGGAGTCTACGTGGGCGGCACCGCCCGTCCTGCACGTGGATTGATCCGGCGCAAGGCCTGCGGCGCCGGCCGGTGGGACAGTCGGCAGCCACCACGGAGATGCCCATGATTCACCGCGCCGCCCAGGTCATCCGCGAGGAGCACGCCGCCATCGCCGCCGTGTTGCGCACCGTGTCGCTGCTGCTTGCACAGCATCGCCGCGAGGGCACATTGCCGCGCTTCGACGCGCTGCGCGCGATGCTCTTCTACGCCGACGAGTTTCCGGCGCGCGAGCACCACCGCAAGGAGACCGAACTGCTCTTCACCCGCCTGCGGGCGCGCACGCCGCTGGCGCGCGAGCAGCTCGACCACCTCGACAGCGAGCACGGCCGCGGCGAACGCATGATCCGCCAGGTGCAGCACGAGCTCACGGCCTTCGAGATGCTGGGCGAGCCGCGCCGCCAGGGCTTCGAGCAGGCGGTGGAGCGCTACGTGGACTTCTACCTGCAGCACATGGCGATGGAGGAGTGCGACATCCTGCCCCTGGCCGAGCGCGTGCTGACGGCCGAGGACTGGGCCGACCTCGACGCCGCCTTCGCCGAGCCCGCGCCGGCCGGCCAGGTGCCCGACGCCGCCTACCGGGCACTGTTCACCCAGATCGTCAACACGGTGCCGGCGCCGCTGGGGCTGGGGGCGGTTGGGCACTGAGCGACGCCAGGCCGCCGACGCTCGGCGTGCGGGTCGGCGATTCCCCGCGTCCCCCGTCGCAGAGCAGCGCCCGTCACAGCAGCGAAATCTGCTGCGCCCGCGCCAGCGCGCCGGTGCGGTTCTTCACGCCCAGCTTGGCGAAGATGTTGTGCAGGTGCCATTTCACCGTCGCCTCCGACAGGAACAGGCTCTGCGCGAGCTCGCGGTTGCCCAGGCCGGCCTTGAGCAGGCGCAGGATCTTGAGTTCGCGCTCGGTGAGCTCCTCGGTGGCGACGGGCGCGGCCACGGCGGGCGCCGCGCTGCGGCCGGCGGCCTGCAGCAGCCGCGCGATGTAGGCCGCTGGCACCTGATGCGCATCGGCAAGGCCGGGCGCACGCGTGCTGCCGATGGCCTCCACCAGGTCGAGCAGCAGCGGGTCGAGGTCGAGCAGGCTGCGCAGCAGGCCGCAGCGTGCGGCCAGGGCCAGTGCCTCGTCCAGCGTGCGCAGCGCCTGGGCGCGGTCGAGGCTGCGGTGCTGCTGCACCGCCTTGAGCGCCAGCAGCCGCGCCGCGTGCGCGAGGTGGCCCTGGTGCGGTGCGCGGCGGATGGCCGCGGCCAACGGACCGGCCGCCTCGGCGCCCTGGCCGCGCGCGATGCGAAGGCGCAGGGCCAGCAGCTCGACGCCGTCCTCGTGCACGGGCGCATCGGCGGCCTCGGCGCGCACGGGCGCCAGCGGCAAGCCGGCGTCGACGAAGCCGTAGGACCGTGCCAGCCGCACCGCGTCGTCGAGCGAGGCCACGGCCAGCCGCAGCGCGCAGCGCTCGGCCGCGAGGATGCGCGCCAACCGTGGCAGCCGCAGCCGGTGGCCCAGCGATTCGCCCTCCAGCAGGCAGGCGTCGGCACCCGCCGCGTCGCCGCGGTGGCGCAGCAGGCGTGCCCGCGTGAGGTAGCCGGCCGTGCTCATCTCCACCAGGCCGTGCTCGTCGATGAAGGGCAGGCCGAGGTCGAGGTAGCGCTGCGCCTGCGCCGGCTCGTCCTGCTCCCAGCAGGCTTCGGCGGCGAGCAGCGTGAGCATGGAGCCGGCGTACGAGGCCACGCCCAGGCTGTGTTCCACCGTCGCGATGCCGTGGCGCGCGTGTTCCAGCGCCTGGCCGTGGTCGCCGCGGCGCAGCGCGATCATGGTCGCCAGCGCGCTGGCCCAGGCCAGGCCGTAGTGGGCGCCGCATTCCTCGAAGGCGCGGCGCGCGATGGCCAGGGCCTGCGTGCCCTGCTCGAAGGCATCGGTGGCGCAGCAGCCGGCGGCCAGCACGTTGGCCACCACGCCGGTGCGGAAGGCCTCGGCCTGCGGCCAGCAGCGCAGCCAGGCCTCGCCGGCGGCCTTGGCGCGCAGGGGCTGGTCCGACAGCGCGTAGTACACGCAGCGGATCATCTCGACCACGCAGCGCACCGAGCCGTCGTGGTCCATGCCGTCCAGGCCGTCGCCCTCGAGCGCGCGCAGCTCGGCGTCCGCCTCCACATGCCGGCGCGTCAGCACCAGCGACCACGCGTGCCCCGTGCGGATGCCGGGCCGCGCACGCACCAGCGCCTGCGGCAGCCGCGTCAGCCAGCCCAGCAGCGTCGCGTGCTCGCCGCGGTGCTGCACCAGCTCCGCCGAGAAGGCCGCCACCAGGTCGGCCGCGCGCTCCAGGTCGTGCGCATCGAAGGCGTAGCGCACCGCCTCGTGCGGCAGGCCGTGGCGGTCGAACCAGTCGCTGGCACGCCGGCACACGGTGCGCGCCGTGTCGCCGGGGCGCTCGGGGCCGCGGCCGCGCAGGTAGTCGGCAAAGAGGTGGTGGTAGCGGAACCAGGTGCGCGAGCGGTCCAGGCCCGACAAAAAGAGGTGCCGTGCCTGGACCTCGGCCAGCATCGCGCGGCTGTCGTCACGCGCCAGCACCTCGTCGCACAGCTCGGCGCAGAAACGGTCCAGCGGGGCGGTGTCGAGCAGGAAGGCGCGCAGCTCGGGCCGCAGGCTGTCGAGCACCTGCTCGCCCAGGTAGTCGGTGATGTCGCGGTCGCTGCCCGAGAACGCGGCCAGGAAGGCGGCCCGGTCCCCGCTCTCGCGCAGGGCGAGCGATGCGAGCTGCAGGCCGGCGATCCAGCCTTCGGTGCGTTCGTGCAGCGCCTCGAGCTGTGCGCGGTCGAGCGCGGCGCCGCTCACCCGGCCCACGAAGTCGGCCGCCTCGTCCAGGCCGAGGCCGAAGTGTGCGGTGTCCAGCTCCAGCAGCTCGCTGCGCAGGCGCCATTGGCTCAGCGACATGGGCAGCCGCCGCCGGCTCGCGAGCACCAGCCCGACGGTGGGCGGCAGGTGCGCCATGAGCCATTCGAGCTTGCGGTGCACGCCCTCGGCCTGCACGAGGTGGAAATCGTCCATCACCAGGAGCAGGCGCCCCGTGTGGCCGGTGAGGTCGTGCAGCAGGGAGGCGACGATGGCGTCGAGCGACACCATGGTCCCGCCCTCCGTCTGCGCCAGAGCGCCGCGGCCCAGCGTCGCGTCGGCACGGTTCAGCGCCGCGGCCAGGTAGCGCATGAAGCGCAGCGGGTCGTTGTCTTCCGCATCCAGGCTGAGCCACGCGCAGGCCGCGCCCAGCGGTTCCACCTGGGCGACGAACTGGGCCAGCGCCGTGGTCTTGCCGTAGCCGGCCGGCGCGGTGATGCTGACCAGCCGCTTGGTGAGGCCGGCGTGCAGCAGGGCCGAGAGCTGGGGGCGCGCGAGCATCTGCGGCGCGAGCTGCGGCGGCGCCAGCTTCGACTCGATGAGCAAGGCCGCCGTGCCCGGCGGGGGTGTCTCCTGCATGGCCATCCTCTGCGGGGATTGAACGGCCTCAGTGTGCCTCATGCGCCTCGTACAAGGTGACGACGCAGGCCCCGCCCAGCCCCAGGTTGTGCTGCAGCGCGATGCGCGCACCGTCGACCTGGCGCGCCTCGGCGCTGCCGCGCAGCTGGTGCGTGAGCTCGTAGCACTGCGCGAGGCCGGTGGCGCCCAGCGGATGGCCCTTGGACAGCAGGCCGCCCGAGGGATTGGTCACGACGCGGCCGCCGTGGGTGTTGTCGCCCGCGTCGACGAAAGCGGCGGCACCGCCCTCGGCGCACAGGCCCAGCGCCTCGTAGCTGATGAGCTCGTTCTGCGCGAAGCAGTCGTGCAGCTCGACCACGTCGACGTCCTCCGGGCCGATGCCGGCCTGCGCATAGACCTGCTGCGCCGCGTCCTGGCTCATGCCGTAGCCGACGACGCGCATCATGTCGTGGCTCTCCAGGCTGTCGGCCTTGTCGGTGGTCATGGCCTGCGCGGCGATGCGCACGTCGGTGCGCAGGCCGTGCTCGCGGGCGTAGCGTTCCGACACGAGCACCGCCGCCGCCGCGCCGCAGGTGGGCGGGCAGGCCATGAGGCGCGTGAGCACGCCGGGCCACAGCATCGGCGCGTTCATCACCTCGTCTTCGCTCAGTTCCCTGCGCAGCAGCGCGAGCGGGTTGCGCGCCGCATGCCGGCTGGCCTTGGCACGCACCTTGGCAAAGGTCGACAACGGCGTGCCGTACTTCTGCATGTGGGCCAGGCCCGCGCCGCCGAAGTAGCGCAGCGCCAGCGGCAGATCGGGCATGCCTACCAGCGCGTCGACCTCGCGGTCGAAGTCCTCGAAGGGGCTGGGCCGGTCGTCGAACACGGTGCCCAGCGCCCCGGGCTTCATCTGCTCGAAGCCCAACGCCAGCACGCAGTCGGCGGCGCCGGAGGCGATGGCCTGGCGCGCCAGGAAGAGGGCGGTGGACCCGGTGGAGCAGTTGTTGTTGACGTTGACCACCGGGATGCCGGTGAGGCCCAGGCCATACACCGCCTTCTGCCCGCTGGTGGAGTCCCCGTACACGTAGCCCACGTAGGCCTGCTGAATGGCCCCGTAGGCGACGCCCGCGTCGTCCAGCGCCAGGCGGCCCGCGACGGCGCCCATGCGGTGGTAGGGCTCGCTCGCGCCGGGCTTGGCGAAGGGGATCATGCCGACGCCGGCGACGCAAACCGTCTGACTCATGTTCGTGCGTCCTTCATGCGCTTCAACAGCTCGGCGCGGATGTCCTTCTTGAGCACCTTGCCCACCTTCGAGCGCGGCAGATCGGGCCAGACCTCGACCTGCTTGGGCGCCTTCACGCTGCCGATGCGGGCCTTGACGAAGGCCTGCACCTCCTCGGGCTGCAGCGTTCGGCCGGCGTGCGGCTGGAGTACGGCCACCACGCGCTCGCCCCACTTGTCGTCGGGCAGGCCGACGACGGCACCGTCCTGCACGTCGGGGTGCTGCAGCAGCGCCTGCTCCACCTCGACCGAGTAGACGTTGAAGCCGCCGGTGATGATCATGTCCTTGGCCCGGTCGACGATGTAGAGGTAGCCCTCGGTGTCGAGCCGGCCGATGTCGCCCGTGTGGTGCCATCCGTGCAGGCCGGCCTCGGCGGTGGCCGCGGGGTTCTTGTAGTAGCCGGCCATCACCAGCGAGCCGCGGACCACGATCTCGCCGGTCTCGCCGGTCGGCAGGATCTCGCCGTCGGCATTCATGGTGGCGACCTGCACCAGCGGGCCGGGGCGTCCGGCGGACGAGAGCCGCTCGCGCGCCACGCTGCCGTCGGCACGGAAGTGTTCGCCGGGCGCCATCATCGAGATCATCATCGGCGCCTCGGTCTGGCCGAAGAGTTGCGCCATCACGGGGCCGATCTTCGTCAGCGCCTCTTCCAGCCGCGCGGCCGAGATGGGCGCCGCGCCGTACCAGAAGCACTGCAGCGAATCGCGCTTCGTCATCGCGAGCTTCTCGTGCGCCAGCAGCATGTAGATGAGCGTGGGCGGCAGGAAGGTGTGGGTGACGCCGTGGCGCTCGATCAGCGCCAGGAACTCCGTCAGGTCCGGCTTGGGCATGACGACGATGCGCCCGCCCAGCGTCATGATCGGGAAGCACAGCACACCGGCCGCGTGCGTGAGCGGCGCGAGTGCCAGGTAGCAGGGGCGGCCTTCGAAAGGGTAGCCCATGAGCGTGAGGGCGGACATGCTCTCCAGGTTGGCGCCGGTGAGCATCACGCCCTTGGGCTGGCCCGTGGTGCCGCCGGTGCCGGCGATCATGGCGAGGTCGTCCACGGGGGTGAGGTGCAGCGGGGCATCGGCCACGCCCTCCAGCCACTGCGCGAGCGACGGGGCGAAGGGCTGCGGCTGGTCCAGGCAGACCCATTGGCGCACCTTGGGCAGCCCTGAACGCATCTGCTCGACCATCGGTGCGTAGTTGCTGTGGAAGAACAGGCACACGCAGTCGAAGGCGTCGAGCACGTAGCGGTTCTCGGCCGCCTCGTTGCGCGGGTTGATGGGGCACCAGACTCCGCCCGCGCGCGAGATGCCGAACACGCAGGTGAAGGCGGTGGCGTCGTTGCTCGACAGCACCGCCACCTTCTCGCCCGGTGCGACGCCCGAGCGCTGCAGCCCGCGGCCCACGCGGTGGCTGATGCGCTGCACCTCGCCATAGCTCAGGTCCGCGTCGCCCATCGTGAGGCAGGGGCGATCGGCGCCGAGTTGGGCGCCCTTGTCGAGGTAGTCGACCAGTCGCATCGCGCTCCTCAGTTCTGCACGGTGAGGATCGGCGCCTGCACCAGGCCGAAGCTGCGCAGCACGCCCAGCAGCTCGTGGTGGCCGAAGGCCTGGCAGCCCGAGGCGAAGCCCGTGCGCCTGGGTGCCTGCTGCAGCAGCGAGGCGGCCGCGAAGGCCTGCAGCAGCCCGGTCTGCTTGTAGTTGCAGTTGCCGAAGATCACGCAGTGCGCGCGGCCCAGCGGCCCCTGCGCATGCACCGAATCGACGGACTTGTTGACGCGCGGGTTCTCGCGCGGCGGCATGGTGTTCATCACGCCGGCGGCAGTCTGGGCCAGGGCGGCATAGCGCGCCTCGGGGTCCATGCCCTTGGTGGCCTCGAGCGCGGCCTCCACGATCTTGGGCACGCCCAGCATGAGCGGCTTGTTGAACACGCCGCCCAGCACCTTCACGGTGGCCACGCGCGGATCGCGCTTGAACCACACCGGGTGCGAGGTGCCGCCCCAGGGCAGGGCCAGCGCCGTCTCGTGCTGGCCGGGGATGGCGAGGGTGTACAGGCCGGCATCGGGCTGCCACTCCTTGTACTGGTTCTGTTCGAGGTAGAAGGCCTTCGACGTGGCGGCGTTCACCAGGATGGTCTGGGTCGAGGCGATGGTGGGGCTGCCGCCCCAGAAGACGGCGATGTCCAGCGTGTCCAGGCCGGGCGTTTCCAGGCACAGCTGCGCCGCGATCTCGCCGGTGGTGTACATCTGCGCGAGGCCCGGCGACAGCAGCAGGCCTGCCTGCGCGAACTTCTCGCCGTACTGCTCGTCGAGCGTGATGAGCCAGTCCTGCTCGCCGGTGGTGTCGGTGTAGTGGCACCCGGCGGCGAGGCAGGCCTGCACCACCTCCGGACCGAACCTGGCGAAGGGCCCGACCGTGTTGAGCACCACCGAGGCGCCGCGGAACAGCTCCGTCAGCGCCTCGGTGGTGTGCAGCACCTCCACCACCTCGTAGTCGGCGGTCTCGATGCCGGGCACGTTGGCCTTCATGGCGGCATCGAGCTTGTCCTTGCTGCGGCCGGCGGCAATGAAGGGGGTGCCGTACTCGCGCAGGTATTCGCAGACGAGGCGGCCGGTGTAGCCGCTGGCGCCGTAGACGACGACGGGTTTTTTCTTGCTCATGGATGTGTCTCCTTGGATGTGATGCGTCACACCGTTCGGGCTGAGCCTGTCGAAGCCTCGCGCGGCGCTTCGACCCTTCGACAAGCTCAGGACAGGCCAAGCTCAGCGTGAACGGTTTGATAACGTGAAAGGTCTGAAATGGCGCGCGAGTTAGAGCAATGACGAGCTCACGCCGCCGTCCAGCACATAGCCACTGCCGTTCGAGAAGCTTGCGCGCCCGCTGGCCAGGAACACGGCCAGCTGCGCCACTTCCTCGGGCGTGCCGTAGCGCCCCTGGCGCTGGGCGATCACGGCGTTGAAGTCCGGGATGCCGAGTTGCTCCTCGAACTCGGCGCGGTGCGCCTTGACCAGGTCGGTCTCGATGAAGGCCGGCAGGATGGCGTTGACCTGCACCTTGTGGGCGCGCAGCTCGATGGCCGCCGTCTGCGCCAGCGACACCATGCCCGCCTTGGCCGCCGCGTAGCTGCCGATCAGTGCACACGCTGCCTTGGCCGTGACCGAGGCCATCGGGATGATGTGCCCGCCCCCGGCCGCGATGATGGCCGGCGCCGCATAGCGGATGCAGAGGAACACGCCGTCGAGGTTGACCGAGGTGACCTCGCGCCATTCCTCGTAGCTGGTGGACGTGAGCGGCGCCACGCGCGCCACGCCGGCGTTGGGCACCATGATGTCCAGCCGGCCGTGGCGGTCCACGGCGGCCTGCACCAGCGCTTCGACCTGGGCGGGCACCCGCACGTCGCAGGCCACGGCCACGGCGCCGGGCAGCGAGTCGGCCACGCGCTGCGCGCCCGCCGCGTCGATGTCGGAGACGACCACCCTGGCGCCTTCGGCCGCATAGGCGCGGGCCACCGCTTCGCCCAGGCCGCGCGCGGCGCCGGTGACGATGGCGACCTTGTCTTGGAGGAGGAGGGGGCAGCTGCTCATAGCAATCCGGCAGACAGGCCGCCGTCCAGGATGTAGTGGGAGCCGGTGGTCCAGCTGGCGGCGTCGGAGGCGAGGAAGGCCGTCATCTCGGCCACCTCGCGGGGGGTGCCCAGCCGAAGCTGCTTGACGGCCACCAGCGCGCTGAAGGGCACGCCGACGATCGCCTCGACGGTGGGGATCAGCCGGTCGACCATCGCGGTGCCGACGAAGCCCGGGCACACGGCATTGACGCGGATGCCGGCCGGCCGCAGCTCGGCCGCGGCCGTGCGGCTGAGCTGGATCACGGCCGACTTCGACGCCGCGTAGGTGCCGAAGAGCGGCACGCCGTTGGTGCCGGCCAGCGACGAGATGTTGACGATCGCGCCGCGGCCCGAGGCCGCCAGCGGCCCCAGCGCGTGCTTCATGCCCAGGAACACGCCCTTGACGTTGATGGCCATGAGCCGCTCGTACTCCTCCTCGGAGTTGTCGAACAGCGGCTTGACGATCTCGATGCCGGCGTTGTTGACCAGCGTGTCCAGCCCGTCGAAGGCGGCCACCGTGGCCTGCACCGCGGCGGCGACCTCGGCCGAGTTCGTGACGTTGCAGCGCACCGAACGCGCCTGCGGGCCCAGTGCGTCGGCCGTGCGGGCCGCGCCTTCGGCGTCGATGTCGGCGAGCATCACCTGCGCGCCGCGCTCGACGAAGAGTTCGGCGATGGCCTTGCCCAGGCCCTGCGCCGCCCCCGTGATGAGGGCCTTGCGGCCCTGCAGCTCGATCATGCGTCTGTCTCCTTGTTCGAATGCCTCGGGCCAGGCGCCGGGGCTGGCGCATTCGAGCAGGGACAGGCGCGCCGGGGCGCCCACCTAAAGGTTGGTTTTTTGTGCTGCGATGCAGCAGTCAGCTATTCAAAAGATAGCCGGGCGCTGCGGCTGCACGGGCGTTGCTGGCGCCGTTTCGGCAAGCCGCGGTTCAGGACTTCCACGCGCCGTCGTGCGCCGCGCCGGCTTCGCCCAGCAGTGCGGGGCCGATGCATTCGATGGGGTGCGGCGAGGCGCGGAACACGTCGCGGCAGGACAGCTCGGCATCGCGCTGGTCGGAGCGTTCGCCGCGAAAAGCGCGCAGGCGCTCGGCGTCGATGCCGAAGACGACGCGGCCGATGTTGGCCCAGAAGATGGCGCCGGCGCACATCACGCAGGGCTCGGCCGAGGAGTAGATCGTCGCCCCGGCCAGCTGCTCGCGGGTGAAGCCGCGGCCGGCCAGCTTGCGCACGGCGTTGGTTTCGGCGTGGCCGGTGACGTCGCCGGTCTCGGTGCTGTTGCAGTAGTCCTCGGCCAGCACCTGGCCGTCGGCCGAGACGATCACGGCGCCGAAGGGGCGGTTGCCGCGCCGGCGGCCGGCGTGCGACCAGGCGATGGCCTTGCGCAGGTAGCGGCCGTCGCGCTCGTCGAGCGGGGTTTCGGGGGGAAGGGAGAGCGTGAAGGGCATGGTGCGCGTGCACCGCCAGCGGGCGGCCACGGAAAGAAAGCGGCGAGTGCGCAGGATGGCGGCACCCGATGCACGACGCATGCCAGACGGCGACCCGACCGCGCGCGGGCGGCCGGCACGGGCGGCGCCGGCTGCGTCAGTCGTCGTCCAGCGGATGACGGCCGCGCCGCAGGGGCGCCTCGGGCGGCAGGCGCGACTGCCGCAGCACCCGCTCGCCCAGCTCGGTCAGGCCGAACACCACCGCTTCGCCTTCCTCGCTGAAGGCGAGGTTCAGGGTGCCCCGCGGAACCGAGGCGGTGATGAGTTCCGCCGCCTTGAGCAACCTGACGCTGTCCACCTCGTGCGAATGCCTCACCACCAGCGGGAAACGGGCCTTTTCGATGAGGGCGAGGTAGTCGAGTGACATGGATCTCTCCGGTCGGGTGCGGGCCATTGTGCAGAGCGAAGCTGAGCCCGGCATGAGGGCGCCGGAACACCCCTGCAAGCCGTATGAGAACGAAGGTGGGCCATCGCCATGGGCGACCCGCGCCGCGGCCGGCGGCGCTACCATCGTTGCGCTTCACAGGAGCGACACATGGCCACCACACGCGGCTTCACCGGCCGGCGCATCGGCACCGAGAGCGCCCGGCGCCTGCCCCCGGGGCAGTACCTCACGCACGACTTCCCGGTGCTCAGCAAGGGCCCCGCGCCAACCATCGACCTGGCGCACTGGAGCTTCACCATCAGCCACGGGCCGCGCCCGCTGGCACGCTGGAGCTGGGACGAGCTGCAGGCGCTGCCGCGCAGCCGCTGGGCCGGCGACATCCATTGCGTCACGCAGTGGAGCAAGTTCGACACCGAGTGGCAGGGCGTGTGGATCGACGACCTGCTCGCCGCCGCCGGCCTCACGCCGCCCACTGGCTTCGCGCTCGCGCTTTCGTACGACGACTACGACACCAATGTGCCGGTGCCCGACCTGATCGGCGGCCGCGCCATGGTCGCCACCCACTTCGACGGCGCGCCGCTGACGCCCGAACACGGCGGCCCGGCGCGGCTGCTGGTGCCGCACCTGTACCTGTGGAAGAGCGCCAAGTGGCTGCGCGGCCTGCGCTTCACCGAGCGCGACGAGGCCGGCTTCTGGGAGCTGCGCGGCTACCACATGTACGGCGATCCGTGGCGGCAGCAGCGCTACTCGGACGACCCGTGAGCGCGCCGCCGGACACGCTGGCGCCCACGGCCTGGCAGGAGGCCACCCTCGTGCGCATCGACCCCGTCACTGCACACATGCGCGCCTTCGGCTTCGATGCGCCGCGCATGGCGCCGCACCGCGCCGGCCAGCATGTGGACGTGCGCCTCACCGCGCCCGATGGCTACCAGGCCCAGCGCAGCTACTCGATCACCTCCGCGCCCGGCACCGGCCTGCAGCTGCTGATCGACCGCATCGACGATGGCGAGGTCTCGCCCTTCTTCCACGACGTGGCGGCGCTGGGCGACACGATCGAGCTGCGCGGGCCGCTGGGTGGCCATTTCGTGTGGCAGCCGGCGGACGGCGGGCCGCTGCTGCTGGTCGGCGGCGGTTCGGGCCTGGCGCCGCTGGTGGCCATGGCGCGTGCGTGGGCGATCGCCCCCGAGGTGCCGGTGCTGATGCTCGCCTCCGCCCGCACCTGGGCCGACGTGCCGTGGGCGGACGAACTGGCGGGGCTGGAGGCGCGCCATGCCGGGCGCTTGCGCTTCGTGGCCGCGATCACACGCGCGCAGCCCGTGCGGACGCAGGACATCGGCCAGCGCTGGGACGCGTCCCGCATCGGCGCCGAACTGCAGCGCTGGAACATGCTGCCGCGCCACGCCTTCGTGTGCGGCGCCAATCCGTTCGTGGAGGCGGTGGCGCAGGCGCTGCTCGCTGCCGGCCTGCCGGCACCGGCCATCCGCACCGAGCGCTACGGCGGCTGAACCGCTTTCCTGTTTTTCATGCCCCCTGTCAGGAGACTCGAATGACCGTCACCGTTCGCCGCAACGGCAGCACCGGCACCGCCCACACGCTGCAGATCCGCGGGCATGCCATCACCGTCGATGCCTCGATCGCCGGCGGCGGCACCGACGCCGGCCCCGAGCCGCACGACCTCTACGACGCCGCGCTGGCCGCCTGCAAGGCGATCACGATGCTGCTCTATGCACAGCGGCGCGGCATCCCGATCGAGGACATCCAGGTCGACGTCGATCGCGACGCCAGCCAGGAGCGCCAGGGCACCTACCGCCTGTCGGCGAAGCTGCAGGTGGGCGGCGCGCTCAGCGACGCCCAGCGCGACGAGCTGCTGCGCGTGGCCGGCAAGTGCCCGGTGCACAAACTCATGACCGAGGTGAAGACCGAGATCGAGACCGGCTGGGCCGGCGGCACGGGCGCCTAGGCCCCTAGCCCGGCATGCGGTCGAAGGCCGTGAGCGTGGGGTCGATGGGGTCCCACGCCAGGCCGCGCCCGCGGTAGGTCAGCACCTGCGGCGCGAAGCGCGCCGGGTCGTCGAGACTGCCGGCGGGCACGGCGACCAGGTCGGGCATGGCAGCGAATCGCAGGGCCACCGGCGTGCCGCACACCGGGCAGAAGGCGTGGATCTTGGTGTTGCCGCTGTCGCCCACCGTCTCCCAGTGCCGCAACTCGCCGGCCACGGCCATGTCGGCGCTCGACGCGAAGGTCAGCCAGGCGCCGTGGCCGGTGCCGCTGCGACGCTGGCAATCGCGGCACTGGCAGTGGTTCTGGAACACGGGCGCGTGCGGCGTGCTGTAGCGGACCGCGCCGCATGCGCATCCACCGGTGTAGGGCTGGGTCATCGCGGTCACCGGTTCAGGCGGACCTGGGCTTGGCGAAGACGTCGATGCCTTCGCCGGTCTCGAGCAGCGACTTCAGGCTCGACAGCACGATCGGCCAGCCCTTCTGGATGCCGTTGGCCATGCCGCTGCCGGCCTCGAGCTCGTCGTGGGTCACGGTGAGGCGCACCATGCCCTCGTACTCGACGATGTCGAAGCTCACGCGGCTGCGGCTTGCCGGATCGTTGGCCTGCGAGGCGTTGCCCCAGGTGATGACCAGCCGCGTCGGCGGCGAGATCTCGACCACCTCGCCGACCAGCTCGACGGTGCGTGCCTCGTTGGCGCGCACATGCTGCCAGGGCGACCCGGGCTGCCAGTCGGAGACGTTCTCGTGGCCCCAGTAGCGTCGCGCGATCTCGGGCCGGGTGATCGCCTCGAACACCTTCTCGGGCGTCGAGCGGATGTAGGTCACGTAGACGAAACAGGTCTTGCTCATGCTCACTCTCCTTCGAGTTGTTTCTTCAGGTCGTGCAGCAGGCCGAGGCGATGGCGCTCGAACTTGCGCACCCAGCGTTCGTAGACCTCGTGCAGCGGCACCGGGTTGATGAAGTGCAGCTTCTCGCGGCCACGCCACACGGTCGTCACCAGCTGCGCGGCCTCCAGGATGCCCAGGTGCTGCGTGGTCGACTGGCGCGCCATGTCCAGGTGCTCGCACAGTTCGCCCAGCGTCTGACCGTTGTTCTGGTACAGCAGATCGAGCAGCTTCCTGCGCGTCGGGTCGGCGAGGGCCTTGAAAACCTTGTCGGCATCCATTCGGTCGGGTGTGTGTTGTGGCGATGATATGCAGGTAAAAACCTGCATGTCAAGCGTGCCGAGGCGACGCGCGAGCTCGCGCGCCGCGGCAGAGGACGCTGATCAGTCGCGCCCGGCCGCCTCGATGGCGCGCGCCAGCGCCGCCGGGTTGCTGAACCACATCTCGTGGCTGCCATCGCATTCGACGAGGCGGAACAGCCCGAGCCGCTCCGACAGCCGCGGGTGCCAGGGCAGGCCGTGCGGCATGGCCGTGTCCTGACGGCAGTTGACGTAGGACTTGCCGACCGGCAGCTCGGCCAAGGGGCGCTGCAGGCGGACCGGCTCGGTGAAGGTGCGGTAGGGGTGCGGGTTCAGCTGCTCGTAGCTGCTGCGGGCCAGTGTCAGGTCGGCATCGTTGATGAAGGCCTCGCGCCAGATCTCAAAAGGCAGCACCACGGCCTGCTCGGAGGCTGCCGCCACGGCGTCGAACAGCGCCACGTAGTGCGGCGGCACGAGGTCGTTGAGGCACTGGCCGTCCAGCGGCACGAAGGCGTTGACGTACACCAGGCGACGGATGCGCGAGGCCGCACGATCGGCGGCGCCCGAGATGACCATGCCGCCGTAGCTGTGGCCCACGAGGCGGACGTCGGTCAGCGACTGCGACTCGAGGAAGTCGACCAACGAGTCGATGGCGTCCGACAGGCCGATGCGCCTGCGGTCGTCGGCCGCCCGGTTGCCGGCCAGCGTGGGGCAGTGCACGGTGTGGCCGGCCGCGCGCAGGTGCGCAGCGGTGGCTTCGAGTTCGGCGCCGGTGTGCCAGGCGCCATGGACGAGGACGTAGGTGTCGGACATTGCGGTTTCTCCTGTCGATGGGATGACCGCACTCTAGGAAGCCGCGTCGCGCGCGGATGGCCGCTGCGTGCCAGCCGCATGGCCGCGGCCAGCCAGGTGCCTCAGCGCCGCTGGCGCAGCTCGGCCGGCGTGGCGCCCAGGCGCATGCGGCAGCTGCGCACGAAATGCGAGGCGTCGGCCAGGCCCACGCGGCGCCCGATCTCGGCCACCGTCAGGCGGTCGAAGCGTGGGTCGGCCAGCAGGCGCGCCGCCGCTTCCATGCGGCAGGCCATGAGCTGCTGCGCGAAGGTGTGGCCGCCCCCGGCCAGGGCGCGGTGCAGGGTGCGCTGCGACACCTCGAGCGCCGCGGCCACGTCGGCGGCCGTGAGGCCGGCCTCGGCGTGCCGCTCGCGCACGAGCGCCGCGACGCGCTCGCGCAGCGAGGGTGTGGCGGGCGCGGCCGGCGCGGCCTGTTGCAGGGCCAGGGCCGTCAGTGCGCCCAACTGGTCGGTGAGCAACTGCGCGGGCAGCGGCGGCCGGGCCGCCAACTCGGGCGTGAGCTGGCGTGCGAAGGCCGAAAGCGCCGCGCCCCAGCCGGATTGCCCGTCGATGCGATGCCCCAGCGCCGCCTGCGCATCGGGCAGCCAGCCCTCGATCCAGGCCGGATGCAGCTGCAGCGAGACCGTGTCGGAGTTGTGCGGAAAATGGAATTCGTAGCGCCGGCGCGAGTCGATCAGCACCAGGTCGCCGGGAAGCAGGCGGGTGCCGTGCTGCTCCTGCGCCGCGCTCCAGGCGCAGTCGGCCTTGCACAGCAGGTAGTAGAAGTTCTCACGGCTGCGCGCGATGGCGGCGCGTGTGCGGAACACGTCCTGTGCGCTGCCCCGCACGCGGTTGACCGCCACCGCGCCCCAGGGTACCGACTCGAGCGAGGAGCGGAAGGCCGTGCCGGCGCTGCTGGTGGCCGCCATCTCCAGAAATCCTTCGCAGATGGCACCGATCCAGTAGTCCAGGCGCTGCCGGGGCGCCACGGCATCGGTCGACCAGTGACGCACGGGCAGCGGGGCGGCGTGGGCTGCGGCGGTGGCGGGCATGCCCGGAGTGTGGGTGAGGCGCCGGCGCGCGCGCAAGCGGCGCAACCCCAGGGGCTCAGGCGTGCGGCACCGGGGGCGCCTGCACGCCTGCCGGCAGGCCGATGGCCGAGACGCGGAAGACGTTGTCCTCCGGGTCGGTCAGCACGGCCTGCCACTGGCCGTAGTAGGTGGCGTACGGCGCCTTGACCACACGGCCGCCGGCCGCCTGCGCGGCCTGCACCGCCGCATCCACCGCGCCGGGGCCATCGAGCATCAGCGTGGCGTAGGCGACGACGGGCACGCGTTCACTGGCTGCGGGCTGCCGGTCGGCCAGGCCGAGCAGGCCGTAGGCCGGCGCGGCGTTGAAGCCGAACTGGAAGTCGGGCGTTTCCAGCGCACGGTAGATGGGCGAACGGCTCGCTTGCGCTTCGGGCAGGCCGAGCACGGCGCGGTAGAACTCGAACTGCGCGGGCACGTCGCGGCACAGCAGGTTGAACCACAGCTTCATGCCGCCGCTTTCGGCAAGCCATAGGTCCTGCGGTACATCTCCTGCAGATGCTCGCCGGCCGTGCACGGCGCGAAGCGCGGCGCCTCGCCGGGCGGCACGGTGCCGGGCACGGCCTCGATGCGGGCGAAGTAGTCGGGCTCGTAGAAGAAGGGGATCGAATAGCGCGGTTCGCCGCCCGAATGCAGGTTGCGCACACGGTGCGGGTTGGAGTGGTACAGACCGTTGGTCCAGCGCGGGATCATGTCGCCGAGGTTGACGACGAAGCAGCCGGGCATCGGCGTGGCCGCCACCCAGCTGCCGTCGGGCATCTGCACCTCCAGGCCGCCGTGCGCGTCCTGCGCGAGCAGGGTGATCGCGCCCCAGTCGGTGTGGGCACCGGCGCCGAAAGTGCGTTCGTCGGCGCCCTCGGGATGGGGCGGGTAGCGCACCATGCGCAGCGTGACCATGGGGTTGTCGCTGGTGGCGTCGAAATGGTCCTCGGGCAGGTTCAGCGACAGCGCGAGCAGCTGCATCAGCTGGCGCGAGAGCGTGAGCAGGGTGCGGATGTAGGCCTCGCACTGCGCGGGCGCCTCGGGCACCTCGGCGGGCCACTGGTTGTGGCCGTAGGTCTGGTAACCGGCGACGACGTAGGGGTGGTCGTCGGGCCAGGCCATGCCGCAGTAGAAGCTTTCCTTGAGGTCGGGCCGGGCGTCGGCGTCGAGCGTCTGCGCGCCCAGGTTCTCGAAGCCGCGCATCGTGGGCGAGCGGCGCATGTCCAGCGCCTGGCGCGTCGCGGCGGGCAGGTCGAGCAGCCGGCGCGCCAGCGCGAACTGCTGCGCCACCTGTTCGGCCGGCACGCCGTGGTGCGCGGCGTAGAAGAAGCCCGAGGCCATGGCCGCCTCGCGCAACTGCACGGCGACTTCGGCGCGGCGCGCGCCGCCGGGCGCGAGCGCGTCGCGCAGGTCGATGACGGGGATGGACATCGGCGGGCCGCGTTCAGGCCTTGAGCTTGCGGTCGCCCGCGGCGGGCAGGAAGCGCTCGGTCCAGATGTCGGCCACGGCGGGCGTGGCCTTGAGGCCGAAGGCATCGACCGTCTCGGCGATGGTGGCCTGCAGGCGCTCCGGCGTGGCGGCCCCCCAGCCGTGGCTGCGCGTGCCGGCGGTCTTCATGCTGCCGTCGACGATGAGCTTGAGGCGCTCGAACTCGATCTCTTCGTTGGCCAGCGGCTCGCGTGCCTTGACGGCGGCAGCGCCCGCCTTGGGGTCGGCGATGGCGTCGATCCAGCCGCGCGTGGTGGCCTTGACGAAGCCCTTCATCGCCTCGGCCTGCTCCATGCTTTTCGCGTTGGCGACCAGGCCGTTGCCGTACGACTTCATGCCGTAGTCGGAGAAGCGGAACATCGTGATCTGCTCCGGCCCCATGCCACGGGCCTTCAGGTTGAGCAGGCCGGTGAAATAGAAGTACGCGGAGGCGTCGAAGTCGCCCTTGACGAAGCGGGTGTCGCCGATGTCCGGCGCGACGTTTTCCCACTTCACGCCCGAGGGGTCGAAGCCCTGCGCCTTGGCGAAGGCGGGAAACAGCTTGCGCGAGGCATTGAAGGGCTGGCCGAGGATGGTCTTGCCGGCCAGGTCGGTGGGTTTCTTGATGGGGCCGTCCTTGCGCACCAGGATCGAGTTGGGATTGAGGTCGTACTGGATCGCGACCGCCGCCAGCTTCGCCTGCGGGTTGTTCACGTTGAACTCGATCATGGTCGCGAGGTCGGCCGACGCGCAGTCGTACGCGCCGCTGCCGACCAGGCTGATGGCGGCCGCCGAGCCGTTGCCGGTGTCGATGGTGACGTCGACGCCGGCATCCTTGTAGTAGCCGCGCTGCTGCGCCAGCAGGAAGCCGGCGGCCGTGGCTTCGACTTTCCAGCCGAGGTTGAACTTGAACTTCTGCAGGTTGCCCTGCGCACGGACGAAGGGGGTGGCGGCCAGCAGGGTGGCGGCGCCGGTGGCGCGCAGGAAGGCGCGCCGGGGAAGGGCGGGACGGGACATGGCGAAAGCTCTCCGGGTTGGGCAGGACCTGGGACAGCGGGCACGCACCGCGCGGCGCCGCTGGCGGACGCGTGGGATGCGCGTCCAAGAGCAATTTCCGGGCGACCCTGGGGCCGCTGAACGCTTCTACTCCGTGCACGGATCGTGCAGCTTCCGTGCCAGTGCTGGCAGGCCAGGACCCGCGCGGTGGGCACCGGCCTTGTGCCCGCTTGCGCCGCCGCGGTGCGCTGCGTTCCATGCCGGGGCGGATGCCCCTGCGGCGCCATCGGGCTTCGCGAAAAGCTGGCGTCGGGTGCGGCGACAAGGTGAAAATGCACGCAAGAGTAGAAGCGTTCAACCGCTGCATGCATCCCTGACGCGCGCTACCGCGCGATCTTCGCGGTGCATCAATGGCCGGGAATTGCTCTTGAGGTCTTTCTTCCCCACATGACTTTCAGGAGCAACCCCACATGACCGAGGCCACCTACGCCCTCCACGAACTGAGCAAGGAATCGCGCATGGGCGCGATGGGCTCGGAAACCACCACGCGCGAAGTCCGCCGCATCAGCCTGGCCGACTTCGACAACCGCAAGGCCGAGATCGCCGACCAGCTCTGGGATGCGGCCATCGACGTCGGCTTCTTCCAGCTGGCCGACCACGGCGTGCCGCTGGCCGACATCCGCGCGGCTTTTGCCGAGGCCGAGCGCTTCTTCGCGCTGCCCGATACCGTGAAGGCGCAGTACCCGCTGGCCAACAACGCCGGGTGGGAGAGCAAGGCGCAGGTGCGGCCTTCGACCGGGACGGCCGACCAGAAGGAGAGCTACCAGATCACGCTGCCGCTGATGGGCAAGCTGTTCCCCACCGAAGAGGAACTGCCCGGCTTCAAGGCGGCGATGCTGGCTTTCGAGCAGCAGAGCTGGGAGATCGGCATGAAGGTGCTGTCGTGCTTCGCACAGAAGATCGGCTTGCCCGAGTTCTTCTTCACCCACGCGCACGACAAGTCCAGCCCGGAGTACCAGAGCACGCTGCGGCTGCTGCACTACTACGCGATTCCTGCCGAGGTGCAGGACAAGCTCGACCTGTGGCGTGCCGGCGCGCACACCGACTTCGACTGCCTGACGCTGCTGTACCAGCGTCAGGGCCAGGGCGGTCTGCAGGTGTGCCCGGGCAAGGAGTTCGAGGCGCAGGAGTGGACCTCGATCCCGCCCGAAGAGGACCTGATCACCTGCAACATCGGCGACATGCTGATGCGCTGGAGCGACGACGTGCTGCCCAGCAACTTCCACCGCGTGCGCAACCCGCAGCCGGGCGAGTACATGGGGCCGCGCTACAGCATTGCCTTCTTCTGCCAGGCGAACCGCGACACGCTGATCGAGTCGCCCTCGGGCAAGTACCCGTCGATCACCGCGGGCGACTACCTCAAGCAGCGCATTGCGGCGAACTTCGCCAAGAAGTATTGAAAGTGCAATCGGGCTGCAGCGCTTGCTGGGCGGGCGCTGGGGCCGAAATCGTCGCGTTCGCTACTTTCGTTGTGCTGGCTGGGTTTGGGGCTCTTGAGGGGGGCTGATTCCGGCATTGCTGCCAGTTCGGCCGGCACGATGGGCAGGGGCTCTGGCGGCGGCCGCGGGCCTGCGTTCTCCGGCGCAGGCTCGCGCTGACTGGCTTGTCGTGCGGGCTGTGCGCTCGCTGTCCGTCGACGTGCTCGAGGGACTGCACGGCGCCGCGAATGGCGCCTGCGCCCGCAGGCCCGCGACCACCGCCCTGAACCGCGGCGCTTCACTTTTTTCTTTCCCTTTTCGAGTGCCCCATCCCCGTTCGCGCTGAGCCTGTCGAAGCGCTGCGCAAGGCTTCGACAAGCTCAGCCCGAACGGGCGGGGAAGGATGCCGCCCGATCCACCCCACCGTCCAGGCCGGTGGTGCCGGTGTGCGGGCGCAGGCGCCATTCGCGGCGCCGTGCAGCGCCCAAAGCACGTCGATTCCAGGCGAGCACATCCGTCGTGCCGCACGACAGTCAGCGCGAGCCTGCGCCGGAGAACGCATACCGGCACCGCCGGCCGGGTTCAGAGCCGCAGCGCCTCCTCACCCCGAATTCGGCCTCGAAAAAAAACGAGAAGAAAGCGGCGGTGAGCGGGACATCCACGCCGTCAGGGCCGCCGAACCTCCATCGGCTGCTTCGACCAGTACACCCCCGCCAACTGGTCGAGGCGCACCGTACCGCCCGTCGACGGCGCATGCACGAAGCGCCCTTCGCCCACGTAGATGCCGGCATGCGTGGGCCGGCCACGGCCGAACAGCACCAGGTCGCCGGTGCGGATCTCGTCGATGCCCACAGGTTCGCCGAAACCGCTCAGTTGCGCCACCGTGCGCGGCGCCACCAGGCCCGCGCGGCTGCGGTACACGTAGCTGATCAGCCCGCTGCAATCGAAGCCGCTGTCGGGCGTGTTGCCGCCGTAGCGGTAGGGCGTACCCACCAGGCCCAGCGCATGGATCGCGATGTCGTCGGACTGCGAGGGCGTGAGCGGCGGGTAGTACGTGGTGCGCGGCACAGCCGGTGCGCGGCTGCCGGTCGGCGGGCTGGCGCAGCCCGCCAGCAGGGCGCCGCAGAGCAGCGCGGCCAGCAGCGGTGCAGAAGGCAGCAGGAAGGCGGTGCGAAGCGGCAGGACCAGGCGCATGGCAGTGGCTGATGAGCTGGGATGCTATGAAGTTTATAGCTGCCCGTGCTCGCCTCACCTGCCTTGCGGGCCGAAAAGCGGGTCGATCGTGGGCCGAACGCAACGCGCGGCGCGGTCGGGTGCCTAGCGGCTCTGCCAGAACCCGCGGTGCGTGGCCACCATCTCCTCCGCCACCGCCTCGACCGGGCCGATCACCTCCACCGCCCGTTGGCCGCGCGCGAACACCTCGCGGCAGGGCAGGCTCAGCGTGGGGTTCTCGGGATGGTCGCCGGTCAGCGCCAGCAGCGCCGTCTCTTCGGCGCCGTACAGCACCCGCCCGATGCCGGCCCAATACACCGTGCCGGCACACATGGCGCAGGGCTCGAAGGTGGTCACCAGCGTGCATTGCGCGAGGTAGGCGCCGGGGTAGTTGGCCGCGGCCGTGCGGGCCAGTGTCGCCTCGGCATGGTTCACCGTGTCGATGTTGCCCTGCTCGGCGAGCACGGTCTCGCCATCGGGCGCCAGCAGCAGCGCGCCGAAGGGGTGCCGGCCCATCGCCATGGCGCGTCGCGCCACGACGTCGGCGCGGCGCAGGTGGCGGGCGCACTGCTCGGGGGTGAGGGATGGGAGAGTGGGTGTCATGGCATCAGCAGGCGAGCAAGGCGCAGGCCTGCCCGGGTGTGAGCACCGGCAGCTCCCCGATCCGGGAGAGCACCAGCAGGTCCTGGTCGCCGCTCACGATGGCGTCGGCCGATGCGGCCAGCGCCACGTGGATGAACTTGTCGTCGTCGGCGTCGCGCGAGAAGGCGCGGGCGGCAAGCTCGGCGGGGACGTCGACCCAGACGCCGGCGGCGCCCAGGTCATGCAGGATCGCCTTGCGGTCTTCCAGGTCGAGGTAGCGGTCGAACTTGGGGCGCCAGAGCCGGGATTGCAATTCGGCGAAGGTGGCGTCGGAGAAGAGAAGCCTCCCCTGCGTCAACGCATGGCGCACGATGCGGGCCGGCGGCGAGGTGGTCGACAGGGCGGCGCTGATCAGCACGTTGGAGTCGATCACCAGCGCTGCATCAACTCTCATCGGCGAGCAGTCGATCGATGCCTTCCTGCGTCAGCCCGGCTGCCTCGGCTTTGGCGGCCGTGCGGTCCAGCGTGTGAGCCAGCCGGTCGGCGTAGAAGGCGCGCATCGCCTCGTAGTCGCTGGGCGACACCAGCACGCCCACGACGCGGTCGTGCCGCAGCACGCGCACGGGCTCCTTCTGCGCCATGTCGACGAAGGCGCCGAACTGGGTCTTGGCCTGGTTGGCCGTCATGGTCTGCATGGTTGCCTCCAAAAACGACTATTTTAGTCAAATCGTTCGATTCGATCGGTCAACGCCACTGCAACAGCAGCGACCACGGCTGGCGGCTCATGTGGCGGTCGACGCAACCGGGCGCGCCGGCCGCGCAGCCGGCGGGCAGGTAGCTGGGGTCCAGGCGCCGCGTGCCTGGGGCGAAGTCGAGCCGGCGCAAGGTGACGGACTGCAGCACGTTGCCGCCGATGGCGTCGAAGCCCTGCGTATCGACCTGCGTGACCACGTCGCAATGCATGGGCAGCGCACCGCCGCCGGCTTCGCGCCGCGCCAGCGCGTCGCCGAGCTTGTCGAAGGTGTCGAGTTCGGCCTCGGCGCCGCGCGCCTGGCACACGAGGTCGCCCAAGCGCGGCGCGGTGCGCGTGAGGTCGCAGGCGCGCAGCGCGTACGGCGTGGGCTCGCCGGCATGCTCGCGCTGCGTGGCAGACCAGGCCGCACCGGCATAGTCGGCATGGGCTTCGGAGAAGGCGAACTCCGCGGGCTGCAGGCCCGCCTCGCGGGCCAGCCAGCTGATGAAGGCCGCTGACCAGGGCGTATCGACCACGGCCACGCGGTCGATCGCGACCTGCAACGCGCGCAGTTCGGCAGACGACAGGCCCTGGTCGGGGCCCACGCCGAGGCCCTGCAGGTGCGACGCGCTGGCTTGCTGCAGCGCCTGCTGCAGCAGCCGCCGATCGGCCGGGCGCAGGGCGCCGAAGCGCACCTGATAGGGGATGCGGCCAGTGGTGTCGACCGCCTCCCAGTAGCCGATCACGCGCTGCCAGGGCGACGCCACGCGCAGGGAGCGCGGTGTGTCCTCGGCCTCGTAGCTGCCGGCCTCGAGCAGGCGGCCCTGGCCGTCGAGCGACGCGCCGCCCCAGGCGGCGTGCTCGCGCTGGGCGAGCGCGGCCAGCTTCAAGGCGCGTGGCGGCGCGGGCCGCTCGACGCCGGCGCTGCACAGCGCTTCGACGGTCTGCGCCGAAGTGGCGGTCGATCCCAGGACAAGCGCGGCACCGAGCGACAGGGCCGCCGCGGCGTGGAAAAGAAGAGGGCACGGGCGCATTCGCGGTGGAGCATAGCCCGCCCGCGGTCGGCGGTCGGCGCCCGCCGCCGCCGTTCAGCGCCCGAGGTGCCGGTCGAAGAAGCGCGCGATGTCGGTGAAGGCCTCGCGCGTCTCCGGGGCATCGGGGTTGATGCCGTACTGCGCGTGCGACTGGCCTTCGTACACGTTCAGGTCGGCCTCGACCCCGGCGCGCCGCAGCTTGCGGTGCGTGCGCACGGTGTTCGACAGGAAGAGGTCGCGCGTGCCGCTGGTGAGGATGGCGGGCGGAAAGCCGGTGAAGTCGCCGTAGATCGGCGAGAGCTGCGGGTCCTTCAGGTCCCGCCCGTTGGCGTAGAGCAGCGCCGCGCGGCCCAGCCAGCCGTCCCAGGTGACGAGGATGTTGTCGATCCACTCGGCCGTCTGGTAGGTGTCGCCGATCTTCGCGATGTCCGACCAGGGCGTTCCGGGTGCGATGGCGCCGGGCAGCGGCACGCCTTCGGCCTTGGCGCGCAGCACCAGCGCCAGCGTCATCGCGCCGCCGGTGGAGGTGCCGAACACGGCCATGTTGCGCGGTGCGTTGGTGCGGACCAGTTCCTTCCACACGGCCATGGCGTCGTCCATCGCGGCGGGGTAGGGAAAGTCGGGCGGCATGCGGTAGTCGACCGAGACCACCTTGTAGCCGCCGTAGCTCGCCAGCAGCATCGCTTCGGGCAAGGCCGACTCTCGCGGCCCGAACACATAGCCGCCGCCGTGCACGTGCATCAGCAGGCGCCGCTCGTTGCCGGGTGCGATGCTGCGCGGCGTGACGACGAAGGCGTTCACGCCCGCGATGCGCGTGGCTTGCACGTCGACGCGAAGCTTCTCCTTGAGGGCCGGGATGGCGGCGATCACCGGCGCTGCGCGGCTTTCGACCAGCGCCTTCCATTCGGCGGCGTCGCGCGGCGCGGCGTTGAAGTGCGGCGGGTAGGGCGCGGCGATCAGTGCCTGCATCTGCGGGCTGACCTCGGCCGTGGGCGGCGGGCTGACCTGCGCTGGAGAGCGGCGCGGCCCGGGCTGGGCGTTGGCGGTGGCCTGGGCCGCGGCCTTCTCGGCATAGCCCGAAGGCATCTGGGCGCAGCCGCATGCGGCCACCACGGCGGCGAGGGCCGCCAAGTGTCGAAGTCCTGGGTACATCGTCTGACTCGTGAAATGGACGACGATGTTCGCGCGCCCCGCCGAGGGGCGGCACCCGATCAAACCCGTGTAGGACGGAAGGTCAGCCGCCCTGCGAGCCGCGGTGCGCCCAGCCGGTGGTGCGCTTCTCGATGGCGCTGAAGAGCTCGTACATGACCATCGCCATGGCGCCCACCACCATCAGCCCGGCAAAGGCCAGGCCCATCTGCATGGCCGAGCCGGCGCTGATGAGCAGGTAGCCGATGCCTTCATTGGCGGCCGTCATTTCCGACACGGTGGTGCCGACGAAGGCCAGCGTGATCGCGACCTTGAGCGAGGCGTAGAAGTAGGGCATGGAGCGCGGCAGGCCGATCTTCATGAGCACGTCCCAGCGCTTGGCGCCGAGCACGCGCAGCACGTCTTCCAGCTCCGGCTCCAGGGTGGCCAGCCCGGTCGCTATGTTGACCATGATCGGAAAGAAGCTGATCAGGAAGGCCGTGAGGATGGCCGGCCCGATGCCGATGCCGAACCACACCACGAGGATGGGCACGAAAGCCGCCTTGGGCAGCGCGTTGAAGGCGGTCATCAGCGGATACATCGCCGCGTAGGCCAGCCGCGAGCTGCCGATCACGAAGCCCAGCAGCACGCCCACCACGATCGCGAGGCCGAAGCCCGCCATCGTCACCCAGAAGGTGCGCCAGGCGTGGCCCGCGATGATGGTCTTGAACTCCCAGAACTGCGTCCAGATGCGCCAGGGGCTGGGGAAGATGAAGTCCGAGACGTTGAAGGCCGAGCAGATGATCTGCCACAGCACCAGCACGGCCACCAGCAGCAGCCAGGGCGACCAGCGTTCGAGTTGCTTGTTGTTCATGGATGAGATCTTTGGGAGGCCGAAGAAGACGGGCAGCCGAACGCAGAGGGCGCAAAGATTTCGCAGAGGGCGCAGAAGGAATTCATTTGTCTTTTCTTCTGCGCCCTTTGCGGAGCCTTTGCGCCCTCTGCGTTCGGCTGTCCGATCCCGAATTCATGCGACCGCGGTCGTCTTGCGGATCGCCCCGATGTGGCTGCGCAGTTCGTGCACGATGTCGCTGAACTCCTTGGTGTAGGTCACCTCGAGGTCGCGCGGGCGGGGCAGTTCGATCTCGCGGCGCACGACGAAGCGGCCGGGCGATTTGCTCATGACGTACACCGTGTCGGCCAGGAACACCGACTCGCGCAGGTCGTGCGTGACCAGGATCACGTTGAAGCGCTGCTCGGTCCAGAGGTCGCGCAGGATGCACCACAGCTCCTCGCGGGTGAACGCGTCGAGGGCGCCGAAGGGCTCGTCGAGCAGCAGCATCTTGGGCTCGTGGATCAGCGCGCGGCAGATCGATGCGCGCTGCTGCATGCCGCCCGAGAGCTGCCAGGGAAACTTGTCCTCGTAGCCGCCCAGCCCCACCTTCTGCAGCAGGCGGCGGGCGCGCTCCTCGTACTCCTTGCGCTTGCTCTTGAAGCTGGAGCGGTAGGGCTCCACGATCTCCAGCGGCAGCAGCACGTTGTCGACCGTGGTGCGCCACGGCAGCAGCGAGGGCGCCTGGAAGGCCATGCCCGAGATCTTGAGCGGGCCGGTCACCGGCTGGCCGTCGATCCGGATCCTGCCCATCGAGGGCATCTTCAAGCCCGTCGTGAGCTTCATGAAGGTGGACTTGCCGCAGCCCGAGGGGCCGACGATGGCGATGAACTCGCCCTGCCTGACCTTCAGGTCGATGGCTTCGACCGCGAAGTGGTTCTCGCGCAGCAACTGCTCGTTGTAGGCGAGCCAGACGTCCTGGAAGTCGACGAAGGGGGTGTCGGTGTCTGCCATGGTTCGGATATGAAAAGGGCCTGCGACGCCCGGGGGGCAGGCGCAGGCCGCTACAAGAACAAGACCAATTCCGTGCGGCGGACTTACTTCTTGAGGATGGCCAGTTCGGCCGCGGGCGGCAGCAGCGCGCCGGTCCACACGGCATCGGGGCTCACGCGGGTCTTGGTGGCGAAGGCGTCGGACACCTGCGAGGCCATGAGCGACAGGCGGCCCGGGTTGACCACGCCGAAGCCCTCGGCCCGGGCGTCGGGGCTGTTGATGACGGTGTCGATGGCCAGCTGCAGGCGGCGCGTCTCGAGCTTGCTGTCGATGATGCCGTCGCGCGCCTTCACCGACTCGATGGCGACGGCCGGGTTGGCGATGACTTCCTTCGCGCCCTTGGTGAAGGCCGAGAGGAAGGCCTTCACGACCTCGGGCTTCTCCTTGATGAGCTTGGGCGAGGCGATGATGACGTTGCCGTACAGCTTCACGCCGTAGTCGGGGTAGGGCAGCACCACCACGTCGGCGGCCTTGGCGCCGCGCGCCTCGAGGTTGAGCAGCGAGGTGAAGGTGAAGCCGGTGATGGCGTCGATGTCGCCACGCATGAGCATGGTCTCGCGCAGCGTCGGGTCCATCGCCGTCCAGTTCACGGTGCCGATGTTGTTGGCCTTGGCGAAGATCGGGAAGGCGCGGCGGCCGGCGTCGAACACCGGCGCGCCCAGCTTCTTGCCGGTGAGGTCGCCGGGCTTCGTGATGCCGCTCTTCTTGAGCGCCATGACCGAGGCCGGCGTGTTGTTGTAGACCATCATCACCGCGACCGGCTTGTTCGGGCTGTCGGGGTTGTTGGCGTGGAACTCCATCAGCGCCGCCAGGTCGGCGAAGCCCATCTCGTAGGCGCCCGAGGCCACGCGCGTCACCGTGCCGCCGGAGCCGTTGCCGGCGTCGATGGTCACGTCGATGCCGGCGTTCTTGAAGTAGCCCTTGGCGGCCGGGTGCAGGAAGAGGGCGGCCGGGCCTTCGAAGCGCCAGTCGAGCTGGAACTTGATCGGCGTGGTCTGCGCCTGGGCCGTGCCCAGCCCGAAGCAGAGGGCGGAAGCGGCAAGGAAGGACTGGAGGAGTTGTCGCTTGTTCATCGGTCACTCGGATAAGGAATGTCACGATTCAAGCAATAAGGGTGCCCGCACGCCATTGGTGCGAATCCTGACCGACGCGCCAAAGCGGTGCGGTTTGTCGCAGCGTGCTTTCGGGTGAAAACCCGCAGGGTCGTCAGTTTTCCGTCATGAAAAAACGCCCCGGCGCGTGCACCGCGGCGGGGCGTTGCAGGCGGCAGCGCACTACTTCTGGATGTTGGCGTCCGCCACCGCCAGCGCCGTCATGTTCAGCACCCGGCGAACGGTGGCCGAGGAGGTCAGCACGTGGGCCGGCTTGGAGGCGCCGAGCATGATCGGGCCCACCGTCACGCCGTTGGCGCCGGTCATCTTCAACACGTTGTAGAGGATGTTCGCGGCGTCGATGTTCGGGCAGATCAGCAGGTTGGCCTCGCCGGTGAGCGTGGTCTCGGGCATGGCCGTGGTGCGGACGTCTTCGCTCAGGGCCGCGTCGCCGTGCATCTCGCCGTCGCATTCGATGTCGGGCGCCATCTGCCTGAACAGGTCGGCCGCCACGCGCATCTTGCGCGCCGAGGCGCGTTCCGAGCTGCCGAAGTTGGAGTGCGAGAGGAAGGCCACCTTGGGCGGCAGCCCGAAGCGACGCACCTCCTCGGCCGCCATGAGCGCGATGTGCGCCAGCAGCTCGGCGCTCGGGTCCTCGTTGACGTGGGTGTCGGCGATGAAGAGCGTGCCGCGGTCCAGCGTCAGCGCATTGAGCGCCGCGAAGCCGGGCGCATCGCGCTTGCTGCCCAGCAGCTGGCTCAGGATCTTCAGGTGGCTGTCGAAGCGGCCGACCAGCCCGCACAGCATGGCATCGGCATCGCCCAGATGCACCATCAGCGCGGCGATGGTGGTGTTGGAGCGGCGCACCATCGCCTTGGACGCCTCGGGCGTGATGCCGCGGCGGCCCATGAGCTTGTGGTATGCCTCCCAGTAGGTGCGAAAGCGCGAGTCGTTCTCGGGGTCGACGATCTCGGCGTCCTGGCCCAGCCGCAGGCGCAGGCCGGCCTTCTTGACGCGCATCTCGATGATGTCGGGCCGGCCGATCAGGATGGGATGCGCCAGGCCCTCGTCCACGGCCAGCTGGGCGGCGCGCAGCACGCGGTCGTCCTCGCCTTCGGCGTAGGCCACGCGCTTTTTCGCCGCTACCTTAGCGGCGCTGAACACGGGGCGCATGAACATGCCGGTCTGGTAGACGAAGCGCGTCAGGTGCTGGCGGTAGGCGTCCAGGTCCTCGATGGGGCGGGTGGCCACGCCCGAGGCCTCGGCGGCCTTGGCGACGGCGGGCGCGATGCGCAGGATCAGCCGCGAGTCGAAGGGCTTGGGGATGATGTAGTCGGGCCCGAAGGACAGCTCCTGGCCCGCGTAGGCGGTAGCCACTTCCTCGGAGATGTCGGCCTTGGTCAGGTCGGCGATCTCGCGCACGCAGGCCAGCTTCATCTCCTCCGTGATCTTGGTCGCGCCGCAATCCAGCGCGCCGCGGAAGATGTAGGGGAAGCACAGGACGTTGTTGACCTGGTTCGCGTAGTCCGAGCGGCCGGTGGCGATGATGCAGTCGGGCCGCACGGCCTTGGCCAGCTCGGGCCGGATTTCGGGCTCGGGGTTGGCCAGGGCCAGGATGATCGGCTTGTCGGCCATGGTCTTGACCATGTCGGCGCTGAGCACGCCCGGTGCCGAGCAGCCGAGGAACACGTCCGCATCCTTCGTCACGTCGGCCAGGGTGCGCGCGCCGGTGTCGGGCTGCGCGTAGCGGGCCTTCGATTCGTCGAAGCCGCCGGCACGGCCGGCGTAGATCAGGCCCTTGGAGTCGCAGGCGAAGATGTTCGCGGTCTTCGCCCCCAGCCCGACCATGACGTCCAGGCAGGCGATCGCGGCGGCGCCGGCGCCCGAGACGGCGATCTTCACATCCTCGATCTTCTTGCCCACCAGCTCCAGGCCGTTGAGCAGTGCGGCGGCCGAGATGATGGCCGTGCCGTGCTGGTCGTCGTGGAAGACCGGGATGTTCATGCGCTCGCGCAGCTTCTTCTCGATGTAGAAGCACTCGGGCGCCTTGATGTCCTCCAGGTTGATGCCGCCCAGCGTGGGTTCCAGCGCCGCGATGATGTCGACCAGCTTGTCGGGGTCGCGCTCGGCCAGCTCGATGTCGAACACGTCGATGCCGGCGAACTTCTTGAACAGGCACCCCTTGCCTTCCATGACGGGCTTGCCGGCCAGCGGGCCGATGTCGCCCAGGCCCAGCACCGCGGTGCCGTTGGTCACCACGCCGACCAGGTTGCCGCGGGCCGTGTACTCGGCGGCCTTGCTCGGGTCCGCCTGGATGTCCAGGCACGGGTAGGCGACGCCGGGCGAGTAGGCCAGCGACAGGTCGCGCTGGTTCATCAGCGGTTTGGTGGGCGTGACCGAAATCTTGCCCTTGACGGGCGTGCGGTGGTATTCGCGCGCGGCATCGCGCAGCGCTTCTTCGGCCGGTGACAGCTTCTGGGTCATCCAGACTCTCCTTGGTTCTTGGAACGGGACATCTGCTCGTACAAAGCAGAAGGAGAGGCTACCGCAAAGCGGCACCTCTCCCGGGTGGTGAAACTACGAAAGCGGAAGTTCAGCGATGCGTATCGGGCATCACCGGATGTTGCGTCAGGGCTTCCAGGGCGCGCACCAGGGCCGAATGGTCGTCCTGCCCGTGCCCGAGGGCGGCGCAGGCGTTCATGAGCTGCGCCGCGCCGGCCGTCTGCGGCAGCGCGACGCCCAGGCTGCGCGCGCTCTGCAGCGCGAGGTTCAGGTCCTTCTGGTGCAGCGCGATCCGAAAGCCGGGCGCGAAGCTGCGCTTGATCATGCGTTCGCCGTGCACCTCCAGGATGCGGCTGGACGCGAAGCCGCCCATCAGCGCCTGGCGCACCTTGGCGGGGTCGGCGCCGGCCTTGCTGGCGAAGACCAGCGCCTCGCCCACGGCCGCGATGTTCAGCGCGACGATGATCTGGTTGGCGACCTTGGTAATCTGGCCGGCGCCGACTTCGCCCACGCGCGTCACGTTCTTGCCCATTTTCTCGAGCAGCGGGCGCACGGCCTCGAAGGTGGCCTCCTCGCCGCCGCACATGATGGTCAGGCTGGCCGCCTTGGCGCCGACCTCGCCGCCCGAGACGGGGGCATCGACGTAGCCACAGCCCAGCGCGGCGATGCGGGCCGCGAAGTCCTGGGTGGCAATCGGGTCGATGGAGCTGCAGTCCACGACCGTCTTGCCGCGCGACAGCGCCGATGCCACGCCGTTCGTGCCGAAGAGCACCTGCTCCACGTCGGGCGTGTCGGGCACCATGATGAAGATCACGTCCGCGTGGCGTGCCACCTCGGCCGCGCTGGCGCAGGCTTCGGCCCGGCCGGCGATCGCTTCGGGCACGTCGCCACGCGTGTTCACGAAGAGGGTGTGTCCGGCATCGATCAGGTGGCCGGCCATGGGCGTGCCCATGATGCCCAGGCCGATGAAGCCGATGCGGCGGGGGGTGTTCGTTGCGTTGCTCATGGGGTCTTTCTCTTCAGGCGGTGAGGGCCTGGCGCCAGCCGAGGCCTTCGAGGGTGGTGGTGCGCGGCTTGTATTCGCAGCCGATCCAGCCCGTGTAGCCGATCGCGTCGATGTGCCGCAACAGCCACGGGTAGTTGATTTCGCCCGTGCCGGGCTCGCCCCGGCCCGGGTTGTCCGCGAGTTGGATGTGGCCGATGCGTGCGAGGTGCGTCGAGAGCGTGCTGCCCAGTTCGCCTTCCATGCGCTGGGCGTGGTAGATGTCGTACTGGATGCGCAGGTTGTCCGAGCCGACCGCGTCGAGCAGGGCGAGCGCCTGATCGGTGCGGTTGAGGAAGAAGCCGGGAATGTCGAAGGTGTTGATCGGCTCGACCAGCAGCCTGAGCCCGGCCTGCTCCAGCGCGCGCGCGGCGAAGCGCAGGTTCTCGATGAGCGTGGGCTGCACGTCCTGCCGGGTGGCACCGGCCGGCAGCCTGCCCACCAGGCAGTTCAGCTGCGGGCACCCGAGCGTGGTGGCGTAATCGATGGCCCGGCCCACGCCCTCGCGGAACTCGGCCACGCGGTCGGGATGGCAGGCGATGCCGCGTTCGCCTGCGTCCCAGTCGCCGGCAGGCAGGTTGTGCAGCACCTGCACCAGGCCGTTGGCCTTCAGCGCCGCGGCCAGTTCGTTCTTGTCGAAGGCATAGGGAAACAGGTACTCCACCGCCTCGAAGCCCGCGCGCGCGGCGGCCTCGAAGCGCTGCATGAAGGGCAGCTCGGTGAAAAGCATGGTGAGGTTGGCAGCGAATTTGGGCATGGGGTTTGTCAAAGCGTGTTGGATGCGGACATCCGGACGCAGAGGACGCAGAAGTCACGCAGAGGACGCAAAAGAACATCCAATTTTTTTTTGCATTCCTTTTGCGTCCTCTGCGAAACCTTTGCGTCCTCTGCGTCCGGATGTCCGATTCCGTATTCAGTCCAGCATCGCCGCAGCAATCGCCGTCGGCGCATCGGCCGCGTCTTCGGCCAGGGGTTCGAATTCGTTGATGGCGTCGATCTCGGTGCCCATCGCGATGTTGGTCACGCGCTCGAGCATCACCTCGATCACGACCGGCACCTGGTGCTCGGCCATGAGCGCCTCGGCGCGGCGGATGGCCGGCTGCATCTCCTCCTGCCGGTGCACGCGGATCGCCTTGCAGCCCAGGCCCTCGACCACCTTCATGTGGTCGACGCCGTAGTTCTTCTCGACGCCGGCATCGGGCGCGGCATTGATGTTCTCGAAGGCCAGCTGCACGCAGTAGTCCATGTCGAAGCCCCGTTGCGCCTGGCGGATCAGGCCCAGGTAACTGTTGTTGACCACGATGTGGATGTAGGGCAGCTTGAACTGCGCCCCCACCGCCAGCTCCTCGATCATGAACTGGAAGTCGTAGTCGCCCGACAGGGCTACCAGCTTGCGCGTCGGGTCGGCGGCGCGCACGCCCAGTGCCGCCGGAATGGTCCAGCCCAGCGGGCCGGCCTGGCCGCAGTTGATCCAGTGCCGGGGCTGGTAGACGTGCAGGAACTGCGCCGCGGCGATCTGCGACAGCCCGATGGTGCTGACGTAGCAGGTGTCGCGCTCGAAGTTGTTGTTCATGCACTGGTACACGCGCTGCGGCTTCATCGGCACGGTGTCGAAGTTGGTCTTGCGCAGCATCGTGCGCTTGCGTTCGCGGCATTCGCCGGCCCACGCGCTGCGCTCGGGCAGGCGACCGGCGGCTCGCATGGCTTCAGCCACCTCGACGAAGAGCGCCAGCGCTGCCCTGGCGTCCGAGACGATGCCGTAGTCGGGCGTGAAGACGCGGCCGATCTGCGTCGGCTCGATGTCCACGTGCACGAAGGTGCGGCCCTTCGTGTAGACGTCGACCGAGCCGGTGTGCCGGTTGGCCCAGCGGTTGCCGATGCCCAGCACGAAGTCGCTGGCCAGCATCGTCGCGTTGCCGTAGCGGTGGCTGGTCTGCAGGCCGCACATGCCGGCCATCAGCGGATGGTCGTCGGCGATGGTGCCCCAACCCATCAGCGTCGGGATCACCGGGACGCCCGTGGCCTCGGCGAAGCGCACCAGCAGGTCGCTCGCGTCGGCGTTGACGATGCCGCCGCCGGCCACGATCAGCGGGCGCTGCGCGGCATTGAGCATGGCGATGGCCTTCTCGATCTGGGCGCGGGTGGCGGCCGGCTTGTAGACCGGCAGCGGCTCGTAGGTGTCGATGTCGAACTCGATCTGCGCCATTTGCACGTCGAAGGGCAGGTCGATCAGCACCGGGCCGGGCCGGCCCGAGCGCATGAGGTGGAAGGCCTGCTGGAACACCTGCGGCACCTGGCCGGGCTCGCGCACCGTGACCGACCACTTGGTGACGGGCTTGGAGATGGTCTCGATGTCGACGGCCTGGAAGTCCTCCTTGTACAGCCGGGCGCGCGGCGCCTGGCCGGTGATGCACAGGATGGGAATCGAATCGGCCCAGGCCGAGTACAGGCCGGTGATCATGTCGGTGCCCGCCGGCCCGCTGGTGCCGATGCACACGCCGATGTTGCCGGCCACCGCGCGGGTGTAGCCCTCCGCCATGTGCGATGCGCCCTCGACATGCCGCGCCAGGATGTGGGCGATCGTGCCGTGCGTGCGCAGCGCGGCGTAGAGCGGGTTGATGGCGGCGCCCGGCACGCCGAAGGCCTGCGTCACGCCCTCCTTCTCCATCACCAGCACGGCGGCCTGGGCCGCGGTCATCTTTGCCATGCACTTGTCTCCTTGAACATGGCTGCACTGTAGGAACCAGCGGCCGGATGCAGAAGCGCCGCGGACGCCATAAAACCTATTCCGGGATGGAATAAGTGGCTACGATGCGGCACTCGGACAAGGGGATGCGATGGACCGGCTGCAGGCAATGGAGATGTTCGTGCGCGTGGTGGAAACCGGCAGCTTCTCGAAGGCTGCACGCGAGTTCAGCACCACCCAGCCCACCGTGACCAAGCAGGTGGCGGCCATCGAGGAACGGCTGAAGGTGCGGCTGCTCAACCGCAACACGCGCGGCGTGAGCCTGACGGAGCCCGGCGCCCTCTACTACGACAAGTGCAAGGCGATCGTGCGCGAGGTGGAGGAGGCCGACAGCGTCGTGCGCCTGCGGCAGACCCAGGCGCAGGGGCTGCTGCGCATCGGCACCTCGGTGGCCTTCGGCCGGCGCGTCGCGGTGCCGCTGGCGCTGGCCTTCATGAAGCGCAATCCGCAGGTGCAGGTGGACCTGAGTTTCGAGGACCGCTATGTCGACCTGGTCGCGCAGGGCATCGACGTCGCGATCCGCATGGGCAAGCTGGCCGATTCGTCGCTGGGGGCGCGCTTCCTCGGCACCAACCCCTGGGTCATGGTGGCGTCACCGGCCTACCTGCGCCGCGCCGGCGCGCCGCGCCGTGCGCAGGACCTGAGCGCCCACACGGCGCTGATCTACAGCAGCGTGGTCGGTGACGACGTGTGGCGACTGCGCACCCCGCGGGGCGAGGCGCTCAGCGTGCCGGTCACCGGGCGCCTGCGCTCCAACAACCTGTCGGCCGTGCTGGCCGCGGCGCGCGACGGCATGGGCATCGCGCTGATGCCGCGCTATGTCGCCAGCGATTCGCTGGCACACGGCAAGCTGCTCGAGGTGCTGCCGGACCACCCGCTGCCCGAGCAGGAGATCCATGCGGTGTTCCCGTCGCCCAAGCTCGTGCCGGGCAAGGTGTCCAGCTTCGTGGCCTTCCTGCAGGGCCACTTTGGCGAAGGCTGGTGGGCGGCGCAGGCCTGAAGCCGGCCGGCGCCTCGGTGTTCAGGGCGCCGGGGGCGCGTTGCCGTCTTCCTCGTTCGAGGCGGCGAACAGGCTCCACACGGCCATGAAGAGTGCCGCGATCACCGGGCCGATGACGAAGCCGTTGATGCCGAAGATGGCCATGCCGCCGATGGTGGAGATCAGCACGATGTAGTCGGGCATCTGCGTGTCCTTGCCCACCAGCAGCGGGCGCAGGAGGTTGTCGACAAGGCCGATCACGAACACGCCGACGAAGATCAGCACCAGCCCTTTCCAGATCACGCCGGTGGCGATGAACCAGATCGCCACCGGTGCCCAGATCAGCGCGGCGCCGACGGCCGGCAGCAACGACAGGAAGGCCATCACCACCCCCCACAGCAGGGCGCCCTGCACGCCCAGGAACGCGAAGGCCATGCCGCCCAGCAGGCCCTGCGCGGCGGCCACGGCCACGTTGCCCTTGATGGTCGCGCGGATCACGGTCGTGAACTTGTTGAGCAGGTAGTGCGTGTGCGGTCTGGCCAGCGGCAGGGCGTTGCGGATCGTCTTGGACAGGTCGCCGCCGTCGCGCAGCAGGAAGAACAGCAGGTAGAGCATCACGAAGAAGCTCACGATGAAATCGAAGGTGTTCTGCCCGATCGACAGCGCTTGCTGTCCGATCGCCTGGCTGGCCTGCGCGGCCCCGGCCGAGAGCTTGGACAGCATCGCTTCCATGTTGCCCAGGCCGAAGCGGTCGAGCAGGCCGAGCAGCCACTTGGGCAGGGCGTTCACCACCTGCTGGAAGTAGGCCGCGAAATTCATGTCGCCCGAACGCACGCGCTGCGCGATCTCGGACACGTCCTGCACCAGCGAGGCGGTGATCATGATCAGCGGCAGGATCACGATCACCAGCACGATGCCCAGCGTCGCCAGGGCGGCCAGGGTGCGCCGCTTGCCCATCTTGCCCAGGAACCAGCGGTACAGCGGGGTGAACAGGATCGCCAGCGCCATGCCCCAGAACACCGCGCCGAAGAACGGCGTCAGGATCCAGCAGAAGGCCGCCGTGACGGCGAAGAGCAGGGCGAGGAAGACGCCGCGCTGGAGCGAGGGGGAGTTCATGGTGGGCCGAATGTAGCCGAGGCGCGTGGGGGCATGCCGTCAGCGGACGCGCCGGGCCGGTTGCGTGGACGGCGGGCGCGGGCCTAACATGGGACGCACCCCGACGACCATCATGGCTGCCAGCAACAACCCACGCCCCTTCGCCATGCCGAAGCTCGGCCTCGGCACCTGGGGCATGGGCGAGGACGCTTCCCGGCGCCAGGCCGAGGTCGGTGCCGTGCGGGAGGCGCTGAGCCTCGGCTACCGGCTGATCGACACGGCCGAGATGTACGGGGAAGGCGGTGCCGAATCGGTGGTCGGCACGGCGCTCGCCGGTGCACTGCGTGCCGGTGCGCTGCGCCGCGACGACCTGGTGGTCGTGAGCAAGGTCTACCCGCACAACGCCACGCGCCGCGGCACGCCGGCCGCCTGCATGCGCAGCCTCGAGCGCCTGGGGCTCGAACGCATCGACCTCTACCTGCTGCACTGGCGCGGGTCCGTGCCGCTCGCGGAGACGGTCGGGGCGCTGCAGGACCTGCAGTCGCGCGGCCAGATCGGGCGCTGGGGCGTCAGCAACTTCGATGTGGACGACATGGAAGAGCTCTGGGCGCTCAAAGGCGGGAAGGACTGCGCCGCGAACCAGGTCTATTACTCGCTCGGCGAGCGCGGGCCGGCACACAGCCTGCTGCCGTGGCTGCAGGCCCGCGGCGTGCCGCTGATGGCCTACAGCCCGATCGACCAGGGCGCGATCGCCCGCGACGCGCAGCTTGCGGCGCGGGCCGCGGAACTGGGCATGAGCGCCGCGCAGCTGGCGCTCGCCTGGCTGGCGGCGCAGCCCGGCGTGGTGCCGATCCCGAAGGCGGTGCGCTCGGAGCACCTGCGCGACAACCTGTCGGCGCTCGATCGGGTGCTGGACGAGAGCACGCGGGCCATGCTCGCCGCCCGCTACCCCGTGCCCGCGCGCAAGCCGCCGCTGGCGATGATCTGAGCCGCGCTCTTCCTGCAGCGCGGGCCGGTGCGCCCGCGGGCTGTCAGTGCGCCTCGGCCTGCTTGGCCGCCGCGATCGCGGCCTGTTCGTCGAACTTCGCGCCGTTGAGGAACATGTTCAGCAGCACCGCGCAGATGGACGTGAGCAGGATGCCCGACTCGATCAGCGAGTGGATGCCGTGCGGCATCCATTGCTTGAAGTTGGGCGCGAGCAGGGGAATCATCCCGACGCCGATGGACACGGCCACGATCATGGCGTTGTGGCGGTTGTTCTTGAAGTCCACGCCGCCGAGGATGCGGATGCCGGTCGCGAGCACCATGCCGAACATGACGATGCCCGCGCCCCCCAGCACCACGGTGGGCAGCGATTCCACCAGCGCCGCCATCTTGGGCAGCAGGCCCAGCACGATGAGGATGATGCCGCCCGCGACGCAGACGAAGCGGCTCTTCACCCCCGTCACCGCCACCAGCCCGACGTTCTGCGAGAAGCTGGTGTAGGGGAAGGTGTTGAACACGCCGCCGATCAGCGTGCCCAGGCCATCGGTGCGCAGGCCGCGCGCCAGGTCCTGCTGGCCGATCCTGCGCTCGGTCATCTCGCCCAGCGCGAGGAACATGCCGGTGGACTCGATCATCACGACGATCATCACCAGCGTCATGGTCAGGATCAGGAAGGGGTCGAAATGCGGCATGCCGAAGTGGAAGGGCAGCACCACGTCCACCCACGGCGCCTTGCCGACCTTCTCGAAGGTCATGAGCCCCATCGCGGCGGCCACGACGGCGCCGATCACGATGCCCAGCAGCACCGAGATGTTGGCGACGAAGCCCTTGGCGAACTTCACGATCAGCAGGATCGACACCAGCACCAGCGCCGAGATGCCGACGCCGCTGAGGTCGGCGTACTTGGGGTTGGGCACCGTCGGCACGATCGCCAGGCCCTTGGGCGCGGGCGGCAGCGAGGAGCCGGGCGAGGTCACCTCGGCCAGCCACTTGGCGTAGACCGGATCGACCACCGCCGGGGCGGTCGGGCCGACCGGGTTGCCGAAGATCCAGTTGATGCCCACGCGCATCAGCGTGATGCCGATGACCGCGATGATCGTGCCCGTCACCACCGGCGGAAAGAAGCGCAGCATGCGGCTGACCAGCGGCGCGATGAGGATCGAGACGATGCCGGCCCCGATGATCGAACCGAACAGCAACTGCGCGCCGGCCTGGCCCGGGTTGGCATTGGCAATGGCCACCATGGGCGCGACCGAGGCGAAGGTCACGCCCATCATCACTGGCAGCTTGATGCCGAACCACTGCGTGGCGCCCAGGGCCTGGATCAGCGTGGCGATGCCGCAGCAGAAGAGGTCGGCCGAGATCAGCAGCGCCACCTCGTCCGGGCTGAGCTTGAGCGCCCGGCCGACGATGAGCGGCACGGCCACCGCCCCGGCGTACATGACCAGCACGTGCTGCAGGCCGAGGGCCGTCACTCTGCCCAGCGGCAGGCGCTGGTCGACGGGGTGGACGGGGGTGGACGCGGACGCACTCATGGCGACTCTCCTGGTCGGGGTGGAGCGGGATGCAGCAGGAAGCGCTCGCAAGAATAGGCCTTAGCCCCGGATCGAAAAAGAAGCACAATTCAATAAATCAATCGGATCGATCGATCAATCACGGCGCTGTCATGAGCATCAAGTCGTCGCTGCCGGAGCTGCGCGTCTTCATGGCGCTGGCCGAGAGCGGGCATTTCACGCGTGCGGCGGAGCGCCTGGGCATGTCGCAGTCCTCGCTCAGTGCCGCGCTGGGCAAGCTCGAGCGGCTGTTGGGTGCCCGCCTGTTCGATCGCCATACGCGCGCCTGCCGGCTCACCGACGCGGGCATCGCGCTGCTGCCGGCGGCACAGCGGCTGGTGGCGGACTGGGACCACCTGGTCGCCGACGCGCGGGACTTCACCCGCTTCGCGCGCGGCCGGGTGGCCATCGCCGCGCCCAACGCCCAGTGCGCACTGCTGCTGCCGCCGGTCATCCGCAGTTTTCGCGACAGCCATCCGGGGGTGCGCGTGGAATTGCACGACGTGCCCGAACACGAGGTCCATGCCCTGGTGCGCAGCGGCGCCGCCGACCTGGGCATCGCCACGCAGACCGACGCGCGCAGCGACCTGGTGGCAACGCCGCTCAACACCGACGAGTTCATCGCCGTGATGGCGCCTTCGCACCCGGTCGCGGCGCGCCGCAGCCTCGAGTGGGCGCAGATCGCGCGCGAGGACGTGATCGGCTACCTGCCCGGCAACCCGGTCCGGCGCCTGCTGGAGGAAAAGCTGGCCGAACGCGGCATCGTGCTGAACTACACCTTCGAGATCGCCCTGCCGTGGACCATGATGGGCCTGGCGCGCGAGGGGCTGGGCGTGGCGGTGGTCACGATGGCGCTGCGCCCGCTGGCGCAGTGGCACGGGCTGGAGGTGCGAACGGTGGGGCGGCCGCAGTTCGCCCGCACCATGACGCTGCTGCGCCCGCCCGGCAACTCGATGTCGCCAGCGGTCGGGGCGTTCCGCGACCTGCTGGTGTCCATGGCGGGCTGAGGCGCCCGGCGCTGCGTGCTCAGTCCGCCGGGGGCCGGAGCGCCGACTTCGGACGGAAGGCCTTGCAGACCTCGTCGTCGGTCTGGAGGTAGGGCCCGCCGATCAGGTCGATGCAGTACGGAACGGCGGCGAAGATGCCCGGCACCGCCTGCGATCCGTCGGCATGCTTCAGGCCTTCGAGCGTCTCGGCGATGGCCTTGGGCTGGCCGGGCAGGTTCAGGATGAGGGTCCGGTCGCGGATGACGGCGACCTGCCGCGAGAGGATCGCCGTGGGCACGAAGCGCAGGCTGATCTGCCGCATCTGCTCGCCGAAGCCGGGCATCTCCTTGTGCGCCACGGCCAAGGTGGCCTCGGGCGTCACGTCGCGCAGGGCAGGCCCGGTGCCGCCGGTCGTCAGCACCAGCGAGCAGCCGGCGTCCACCAGCTCGATCAGCGTCTGGCTGATGCGCGCCTGCTCGTCGGGGATGAGGCGCGGCTCGAAGGTGATGGGGTTCTTCAGCGCCCGGGCCAGCCAGTCCTTCAAGGCGGGGAGGCCCTTGTCTTCATAGACGCCGGTCGACGCCCGGTCGCTCACCGAGACGATGCCGATCTTCACCGGGTCGAAGGAGGACGCTGGCACCGCGCTCATGCGTCCTCCTCGCGCGACTCGGCGGCGGCCTGCTCGCCGTGGTCGGCATCGCCATGCGCGGCAAGCTGCGCGCGCACGATCTGGAACACCTCGCGGTACGCCTTGCCCTGGCGCGGCGCCTCGCCGGGCTTGCCGGCCAGGAGGTCCTTGCGGGCCTGGCGCACCAGGGCGCGCAGCTGCTGCGCGTCGGTGGCCGGGTGGGTCTCGATCCAGCCGCCGAGGGCGTCGTCGTCGGCGATGAGGCGGTCGCGCCATTGTTCGGCCTGGTGCAGCAGGGCCGTGTCCTGCGCCGGGCCGCGGGCCTGTTCGTCGAGGGCGATGCGGGCGGCATCGAGCGTGGCGGCGTCGAGCTTGCGCATCAGCTTGCCGATGTACTGGATCTGCCGGCGCCGACCCTCGAAGTTGGTGATGCGCCGGGCCTCCGCCAGCGCGTCGATCAGGCTGTCGGGCAGCGCCAGCCGCGCGAGAAGCTCGCCGCGCAAGGCCATGAGCGCCTCGCCCAGCGCCTGCAGGTCGGCGCTCTCGCGCTTGAGGTCGGTCTTGCTGGCCTCGATGCCGCCCTTGAGTTCGCGCTTGAGCTCCTGGTCGAGTTCGCTGCCTTCGGCCACGAACTGGCCGCGGACGAAGTAGCCTTTTTTGGGTTTGCGGGGCATGTCGGGGAATGGAATGAGCCGCCCGTCCTTCATTGGAGGGCGTCGCTATCATTGTCCCCCACATGACCTCTTCTTCCTCCCGTGCCGACAGCGGCTTCGCCTACAGCCGCGATTTCTTCGAAAACCTGGTCGACACCGCGCTGGCCCATGCCAAGAAGCTGGGGGCCACCGACGCGGGTGCCGAAGCCTCCGAGGGCTGCGGCCTGTCGGTGTCGGTGCGCAAGGGCGAGCTGGAGAACGTCGAGCGCAACCGCGACAAGTCGCTGGGCGTGACGGTCTACGTGGGCAACCGGCGCGGCAACGCGAGCACGTCCGACTTTTCCGAAGCGGCGATCGCGCAGACGGTGCAGGCCGCCTACGACATCGCGCGCTTCACGGCCGAGGACCCGGTGGGCGGCCTGCCCGACGAAGCCGACATCGCCAGGGAGCATCCCGAGCTCGACCTGTTCCACCCCTGGGCGGTGACGAGCGAAGAGGCTGCGAGGCTGGCGCTCGAATGCGAGTCGGCCGCGCTGTCGACCGACCGGCGCATCACCAACAGCGAAGGCGCCGGCGTCTCGGCGCAGCAGAGCCACTTCTTCAGCGCCCACACGCACGGTTTCCGCGGCGGCTATGCCAGCTCGCGCCATTCGATTTCGGTGGCGCCCATCGCCGGCAAGGGCGACGACATGCAGCGCGATGCCTGGTACAGCTCCATGCGCTCGGCCGACGAGCTGGCCAGCCCCGAGGCCGTGGGCCGCTACGCCGCCGAGCGGGCCTTGAGCCGGCTGAAGTCGCGCAAGATCAAGACCACCGAATGCCCCGTGCTCTTCGAGTCGCCTCTGGCGGCCGGGCTGCTCGGTGGCCTGGTGCAGGCCACCAGCGGCGGCGCACTGTACCGGCGCAGCACCTTCCTGCTCGACTCGCTGGGCAAGCCGGTGCTTCCGAAGCACATCGACGTACTGGAAGACCCGCATGTGCCGCGCGGCAAGGGCAGCTCGCCCTTCGACGACGAGGGCGTGGTCACGCGCCGGCGCAAGGTGGTGGAGGCCGGCCGGCTCGAAGGCTATTTCCTGTCGACGTACTCGGCCCGCAAGCTGGGCATGAAGACCACCGGCAACGCCGGCGGTTCGCACAACCTCACGCTGAGTTCGCGCCTGACGAAGCCCGGCGACGACCTGGACGAGATGCTGCGCAAGCTGGGCACGGGCCTGTTCGTCATCGAGCTGATGGGCCAGGGCGTGAACTACGTGACGGGCGACTACTCGCGCGGCGCGAGCGGCTTCTGGGTCGAGAAGGGGCGCATCGCCTATCCGGTGCAGGAGATCACCATCGCCGGCAACCTCAAGGACATGCTGATGGGCATCGAGGCCGTGGGCGCCGACGCCTACAACTACGGCGCCAAGACCACCGGGTCGCTGCTGGTCAACCGGATGAAGGTCGCCGGGTCCTGACGCAGAGCCGGCCCGTCACGGCCCGGCGCGTGGGCCTGCGAGCGGTTCAGCGCGCCAGGGCCGCGCGCACCCGCTCGATGGCCTGGCGGTAGGGCAGGACAAAGCCGTCCAGCGGCTCGTCGGCCGACAGCCAGCGGAAGGCGAAGACCAGGCCTTCCTCCTCGGGGCTGCCGACGGCGACGTGGTCGAAGCGCTCGGGCCAGGCAGCGTCGCTGCGCATCAGGAACAGGTGCCAGCGCTGGTCGTGGTCATGGCGGTTGCCTTCCTCTCCGCCGGCGCAGAAGCGGTCCAGCGTGCCCAGGGGCTCGAGCGGGCCCTCGAAGCGGATGCCCGACTCCTCGAGGAGCTCCCGGCGCACGGCTTCCTCGGGACTTTCGCCGGGCTCGATGGTGCCTTTGGGCAGCTGCATGCCGCGGTCGCCGGGGTGGTCGAACACCAGCAGTCGCCCCCGCGAGTCCACAAGGCATGCGCAGGCCTTGCCGATCGGCTCGATGGCCTCGGGCATGGCGTCGTTCAGCCGCCGGCCAGGGCCGCCTTGACGGCCGCGCTGACCTGCCCCATCTCGGCCTTGCCGGCCAGGCGGGTCTTGACCACACCCATGACCTTGCCCATGTCGCCGGGGCCCTTGGCACCGAGTTCCGCCACGATGGCCTTGACCTCGGTCGCCACCTCGTCGGCGCTCATGCGCTGGGGCAGGTAGGCCTCGATCACCTTGATCTCGGCGGCCTCCTTGTCGGCGAGTTCGGTGCGGCCGGCCTGGGTGAAGGCGGCGATCGAGTCCTTGCGCTGCTTGATCATCTTGTCGATCACGCCCACGATCGCGGCGTCGTCCAGCTCGATGCGCTCGTCGACTTCCTTCTGCTTCACGGCGGCGAGCAGCAGGCGGATGGTGGCCAGCCGTTCGGCTTCCTTGGCGCGCATCGCGGCCTTCATGTCGTCGCTGATCTGTTGCTTGAGGCTCATGGGGTCTTCCTTCAGGTGGCCCGGATGACGGGCGAAAAACGAAAAGGCCGCGACAGGTTACCCGGCGCGGCCTTCAGGTCACTGGCGGGGCCAGTGCCGGCGTGATCAGTACAGCTTCTTGGGCAGCTGCATGCTGCGCACGCGCTTGTAGTGGCGCTTGACGGCCGCGGCCTTCTTGCGCTTGCGCTCGGCGGTCGGCTTTTCATAGAACTCGCGGGCACGCAGGTCGGTCAGCAGGCCGAGCTTCTCGATCGTGCGCTTGAAGCGGCGCAGGGCGACGTCGAAGGGCTCGTTTTCTTTAACGCGGATGGTGGTCATGAATGCAAACAGTCTGTTGAATTTGGCCGGGGAAGATCGGGCCCCGCGCCGGGTGTCCTCAACTGGAATCGTGTGTGGCCCGCTGAGGGAAGGCCGAAGTTAGCCCGCGATTATAGCTTTTTTGCGGCAGGGTCCAGGCCCGCGCGCGTCAGCCGGCCTGCAGCGCATGTGCGCACGCGTGGGCGCTCGCCCACGCCCACTGGAAGTTGTAGCCGCCCAGCCAGCCGGTCACGTCGACCACCTCGCCGATGAAGTGCAGGCCGGGCTGCCGGGTGGCTTCGAGCGTCTGCGACGAGAGCTCGCGCGTGTCGACACCGCCGGCCGTCACCTCGGCCTTCTTGTAGCCTTCGGTGCCGTCGGGCGTGATTTCCCAGCGCGCGATGCGCTCGGCCAGTCGCGCCAGCGCCTTGTCGGCCGCTTCGTTGATCGGGCGCTGCAGGGCCGGGTCCTCGCCCACCCAGGCGTCGGCCAGGCGCGAGGGCACGAGCGTCGCCAGTTCGTTGGCGATGCGCCGGCGCGAGTCGCGCTTGGCGGCATTCAGCGCGGCGCCCACGTCCACGCCCGGGGCGAAGTCGATCGCCAGCGGCGTGCCGGGCTGCCAGTAGCTGGAGATCTGCAGCACGGCCGGGCCGGAGAGGCCGCGGTGGGTGAACAGCAGGTCCTCCACGAACTGCATGCGCGACTTCTTTGTGCCGGTGGCGATTTCCACCGGCAGCGCCAGGCCTGCGAGGCCGGCGTAGGGCGCCCAGGCCTCGCCGCCGAAGGTCAGCGGCACCAGGGCCGGACGCGGCTCGACCACGCGCAGGCCGAACTGCTTCGCGATCCGGTAGCCGAAATCGCTTGCGCCGAGTTGCGGGATCGACAGGCCGCCCGTGGCGATCACCACCTGCCGTGCCACGACGCGGCCTCGATCGCTGTCGATCTGATAGCTGCCCGGGCCTTCACCTGCGGCGCTGGGGGCCGAAAAGGCGACCGAACGCACGGCACAAGGCTGCCAGCGCTCGACGCCGCCCTCGGCGCATTCGGCCAGCAACATGTCGATGATCTGCTGCGAGGGACCGTCGCAGAAGAGCTGGCCCTTGTGCTTCTCGTGCCAGGCGATGCCGTGCCGGTCGACCAGGGCGATGAAGTGCTGCGGCGTGTAGCGCGCCAGCGCCGAACGGCAGAAATGCGGGTTGTCGCCCACGAAATGCCGCTGCGGCGCACGCGGGTCCAGGTCGCGGTTGGTGAAGTTGCAGCGCCCGCCACCCGAGATGCGCACCTTCTCGGCCACCCGCTCGCTGTGGTCGATCAGCAGCACCTTCAACCCGCGTTGTCCGGCTTGCGCGGCGCAGAACAGGCCTGCGGCGCCGGCACCGACGACCACCGCGTCGAAACGATGCACGGCGGCGCTCAAAGCGCGCCTGCCCCGTGGGCCGTGGCGACCGGTGGCGGGTCCTTCAGGCGGCCCACGCCGCGCGCCACCGCACCCGCGCGAGGGCCGAAGCCGCCGCGCACCTCAGCCTTTCCAGACAAAGGGGAACTTCAACTGCTTGAAGAAGCCGTTGGGCACGTAGTCGCCCACCACGCCGTAGCGCTCGGGCCAGAGCCGGTCGCTCTTCACGGCGGTGCCGAAGAGGTAGTCCAGGAAGGCGTAGTGCGCCGCATAGTTCTTGTCGATCGCCTCGTCGTCCTGGCTGTGATGCCAGTGGTGGAAGTTGGGCGTGACGATGAGGTAGCGCAGCGGCCCCAGGCGCACGCTCACGTTGCAGTGGTTGAACACCGCCTGGAAGCCGACCACGACGATGTACGCGTCGATCACTTCCTTGGAGAAGCCCAGCACGTAGATCGGCGCCAGCACCAGCGTGCGGGTGATGAGCAGCTCCAGGATGTGCTGGCGCGAGCCGGCCATCCAGTCCATGCTCTTGACGCTGTGGTGCACGGCGTGCAGGCGCCACAGCAGCGGCACCTCGTGGTAGGCGCGATGCGTCCAATACTGCACCAGGTCGGCCACCAGGATGATCAGCAGCAGCCCGGCCCAGAAGGGCAGGTTGGCGATCCAGCCGCGCACGCCGTCGTTGGCCGCCCAGCCGAAGAACTTGTGCACCATCAGGTTGGTCGCCAGCAGCACGAAGCCGACGATCATGTGGTTCACGATGAAGTGGTGGAAGTCGGTCTGCCACTCGGCACGGAAGATCGGCTGGTCCTTGCGGTGCGCGAACAGCTTCTCGATGAAGATGAAGATCAGCGACGAACCCAGCAGGTCGAGGATGAACCAGTCCAGCCCGATGTAGGGCGTGCCGTCGGGGAAGTTCGGGTCCACATTGACCTTGTGGCCGCCCAGCAGCGCGGCCGCCGCCACCAGCAGGAACGCGAAGGACGAGAGCCAGCGCGTGCGGTTGAAGACGATGTTCACCAGCGCCAGCGCGCCCGCAATGACCATGGCCGTGAGCAGCACGTAGCGCATCAGGTCCACGTTGTAGCTCTTGCGCAGCTCCGGCGTGGTGAGGTACTGCGGGAAGTGGAACGCCAGCACCCCCAGGAAGCACAGGATCGCCAGGGTGAGCGCGATCACGCCGGTGACCAGGCCCTTGCCGCGTTCCAGCTCCCCGTGGCTTTCTGCCAGGTGGTTGAGTTTGTCGATGTCCAGCATGTCCGTCCCTCGCCCGTGTCGTCGGGCCCGGGCAGGATTCTAGGCGCGACCCTCAGGCCGCAGAAGAAGCGCGCCGCATCTGCAGGCCGGCCAGCAGCCCCGGCGTCAGCAGCAGTTGAGGCAGCGCGCGCAGCGCCGGCAATGCCAGATAGCCGTGCAGATGGTGGAAGTCCGGGTCCGTGTCCAGCAGGTCCCGCAGCGCCGCCGGATCTTCGGGCAGCGTGCCGGCGACCGCGCGCTCGGCCAGTCGCGCGCTCAGGTAGGCCAGCGCGAAATCGGCGGCGCGGCCGGGCGGGGCGGCATCGACCGGCGTCACGAGCAGGCGGTCGATCCACGCCACATCGTCGATCAGGTCGGGCGGGAGCTGCCAGGCCTGCATCAGCAGGCGACCGAGTTCGCCGGCCGGCAGGCCGAGCACCTGCTGCTGATCGCGCACGCGCGGCAGCAAGGCGTCCGGCTGCGCCAGCCGTTCGCCCGGGTAATGCCGTGCCTGCAGCAGCACGGCGGCGAGATGGCCGGTGAAGGACAGCAGCACCAGCGTGGACGCACCGGCCGGATCGGGCCACGACAGGCGTTGCGCGAGTTGCTGGCCCAGTTCGCTGCCCAGCGTGCCGGCCTCGCCCAGCGCCTCGAAGCTGCGCGCTGCCCGCGGGTCGTCGGACTTGAAGGACTCGTCCAGCAGGTAGCGCAGGCAGATGTTGCGCACCGCGGTCATGCCCAGGAGCGTGATCGCCTGGCCGATCTTCGTCACCGTGCCTGCCAGCCCGTAGGCCGGCGAGTGCACCCGTGCCAGCACCTTCGCGGCCACCAGCGGCTCGTTGCGGACCAACTCGGCCAGATCGGTCGAGCTGGCCCTCCAGACGAAGTCGTGGGACAGCAGCTGGTGCAGGGCGCGCGGCGGGCGCGGAATGGAGTGCAGTGCCTGCACATGTCGCTCGAGCACCGGCCCGGGCAGGTCACGCGGCGTTTCCCACCGGAACTGCGCGAGCGCATCGGGCAATGCCCGCGGCGCGAAGTAGGGGGGAAGCTCGGCGGTCGGCGCTGGCGAAGCCGGCAGCGGCGTGGCGGGCGCAGGCGCCGCCGCAGCGTCGACACGCGCGCGGGGCGACGCAGCGCGACGGCGGCGTCCAAAGGCCCAACCGGCAGCGGCCAGGCCGGCGGCCCCTGCTGCAAATCCCATCCAGCTTCCCGTCATGTGCGTCCTTCATCGTGGCTCGGAGGCGGTCGGCGGACCGGCGTCGCGGCCTCGCCCGGCCGGCGCCGGTCTCTTCGATATCGGCACGTGCGCGGGAAAGTTGAGCGGGACGCCGCCTTCAGTCGACCTGCGCGCCCGACTGGCGCACCAGTTCGCCCCATTGGCCCGACTCGCGGACGCCGAAGGCGGCGAGCTCGTCGCCGTGGGTGTTGATGCCCTCCAGCCCCTGGGTGGTGAGCCGCGCCTGGGTCTCGGGCGCGGCCAGTGCCGAGCGCGTCGCCTCGCGCAGCCGCGCCAGCACCGGCGCCGGCGTTGCGGCCGGTGCGTAGACCATGAACCAGGCCACCAGGTCGAAGGGCTGGCCGGTCTGCGCCTGAAGCGTCGGCACGTCCGGCGCGGCCTGGCTGGGCCTGGCGCTCGACACGCCCAGCGCCCGCAGCTTGCCGGCCTTGATCTGCGGCAGCACCGCGGCCGGGTGGTAGAACATGAACTGCACCTGCCCGGCCATCACGTCCGACAGGCCGACCGCGCCGTCCTTGTACGGCACGTGCACCATCTGGCCGCCCAGGGCGCGGCGCAGGAGGTCGCCCGCCAGATGGCCCGAGGTGCCGTTGCCGGCCGATGCGAAGCTGATGCCGGGCGCGCGCGCCGAGGCGGCGCGCAGGTCCTGCAGCGACTGGAAGGGCGAGCCTGCCGCGACGACCAGCAGCGTCGGCGTCTGGCCCACGAAGCCCAGCGGCGCGAAGTCGCGCGCGGCGTCGTAGGGCAGCTTGCGGTAGAGGGCCGGATTGATCGCGTGCGTGCCGACCGTGCCCATGACCAGCGTGTAGCCGTCGGCCTGCGCGCGCGCCACGGCCTCGGTGCCGATCACGCCCCCGCTGCCGGCACGGTTCTCGACCACCACCGTCTGGCCCAGTTGCCGGCCCATCGCCTCGGCCACCACGCGGGCCACGGTGTCGGTGGAGGTGCCGGGGCCGAAGGGCACGACCATGCGCAGCGGGCGCGTCGGGAAGTCGGCGGCCGACTGGGCCTGCGCGGCCCAGGGCAGCATCGCGGCCAGTGCCGGCCAGGCGGCGCGCAGCAGGGCGCGACGAGCGGATTGAAAGCGCATCGATGTCTCCTCGTGGTGTCGTTCAGGCCGGCCGGAGTGCGCGATGGGCCGGCAGCACTTGCGCCCGGCGCAGCAGTTCAGTCCCGCTGCGGCGCGAGGCGGAAGTCGTACTGCGCGGTCCAGTAGGGCGTGGCCATCGTTCGGCCGTCCTCCGCCGTGCCGGCCGGCTTCTGCGCAAAGGGGACGATCAGCGCCGGCCGCACGCCGAACACCACGTCGGTGTCGAGGTACGGGCTGTCGGAGACGAACAGGTGCGTGGTCACCGGCACGTGGCCCGGCGCCGAGACGATCATGTGGATGTGGCCGGGCCGGTTGGGGTCGCGGCCCAGGCGGTCGATCATCCGACCCACCGGCCCGTCCATCGGGATCGGGTAATAGCTCGGGCGGATCGACCAAAACCAGTAGCGACCCTCGGCGTCGGTGCGGATGCGGCCGCGGGCGAGCATCTGGTCGTTGCCCGCCATCTGCATGTCGTAGACGCCTTCGCCGTCGCCCGACCAGATGTCCAGCAGCGCACCGGCCAGCGGCCGGCCTTCGGTGTCGAGCACGCGGCCGCTGTAGAAGGCCGGCTCGCCCGGCACGCCTTCGCCGAGGTCGTCGCCCAGCGCACGCTCCGGCGCGCCTTCCCAGTAGTACGGGCCCTGGACCGTGGCCTCGGTCGCGGGCGTCGCGCCGGTGGCGGAGGCGCGCGACTGGGCCAGCGCCACCACCAGCATCGACACGCCCAGCGTGTCCGACAACAGGATGAATTCCTGCCGCTTCGGGTCGCAGGTCTTGCCGGTGGCGGTGAGGAACTCGATGGCCTGGATCCATTCCTCGGGCTTGAGGTCGACGGCGCGCACGAAGTCGTGCAGGCGCGTGACCAGCTCGCTCATGATGTGCTTGAAGCGCGGGTCGGTGGCGCCTTCGAGGGTGGCGAGGACTTCGCGCGTGAGTTCGGGCGCGCAGGCCTGGGGCGTGTGGGTGCTCATGGGGTTGTCTCCGTCGTGGTCATGGGCGTCGTTCGCGGGCCGGTAGCATCGGCCTCCCGCCCGCGTGCGCCGCGATCTTCATGGAACTGCGTCATCTCCGCTATTTCGCTGCCCTGGCCGAGTGCCTGAACTTCACGCGCGCCGCGCAGCGGATGCACGTCACGCAGTCCACGCTCTCGCACCAGATCCGCCAGCTCGAGGAGGAACTGGGGCGCCCGCTGTTCGACCGCATCGGGCGCAAGGTGCTGCTGACCGAGGCGGGCGAGTCCTTCCTCGGCTATGCCGCCAAGGCGCTGCGCGAGGTGGACCAGGGCCTCAACGAATTGCGCAGCGGCTCGGCGGCGCTGAGCGGCGAGCTGCGCATCGGCGCCACGCCCACCTTCAGCATGGAGTTCCTGCCCGAATGCCTGGCGCGCTTCATGGCCCGGCATCCGGAGGTCAAGATCGTGGCCGAAGAACTTTCGGCGCAGGACATCGCCAGCGGCCTGCTGGCCGAGCGGCTGGACCTGGGCGTGTCGTACCAGCCGGCCGAGACCGACGCGCTGTGGTTCGAGCCCCTGCGCAGCGAGGAGATGGTGCTGGTGGTCGGCCGCTCGCACCCCTTCGCGCAGCGCCGGCGGGTGCGCATGGTCGAACTGCACCGCCAGCCGCTGGTGCTGCTCACGCCGGGCTTCGCCACGCGCAGGCTGCTCGACGAGTGCTTCCGCCACTGCGGCGCCGAGCCGCTGGTGGCGGTGGAGATGAATGCGGTGATGCCGATGCTCGGCCTGGTCGCGCGCACGGGGCTGGCCACCATCGTGTCCGAACATGCTCTCGCGGTGCGTGACGACCTCGTGGCCGTGCCCCTGGAAGAGCCGACCCCAGTGCGCACCCCCGGTCTGCTGTGGAAGCAGCGCCCACGCCAGAGCGCCGCCCTGCGCGCGCTGGCGGCCGAGATCCGCCGCATGGCGCTGCGGCGCAGCCGCCGTGCGGCCGACCCCGACGACGCCAGCGGCGCAGCCTGAGCACCGCGCCATGGCCCTCAGCGCCCGGCCTGCAGGCGCTCGCGCACCGGGCCCAGCACCTCGTCGTTGTCCTGGCCCAGCAGCGGCGGGGCGCTCACCTCGAGGCTGCGCTCGCCGTCGAAGCTCACGGGCGAGCGCACCGTGCGCCAGCGCCCGCCCTCGGGGTGCGGCGCGTCGATGGTCAGCTGCAGGTGCCTGGCCTGCGGGTCGTCCAGCGCCTCGCTGGTGTCGTACATGGGCGCATGCGGCACGTCGAGCGCTTCCAGCCGCGTACACCAGTGCGAACGCGGGTGCTGCGCAAAGGCCTCGCCCAGGATACGGATCAGCTCGTCCTGGTGGGCGATGCGGCCCTCGCGGGTGGCGAAGCGTTGGTCCTTGAAGATGTCGGGCCGCTCGATCGCATTGGCCAGGCCCTGCCAGAACTTCTCGGGCGAGGACATGTGCAGCGCGATCCATTCGCCGCCCTGGCACTCCAGCACGTAGGACTGCGACACGCTGGGCCGGCTGAAGGGGCCCATCACCTCGCCTTCGGAGAAGTAGTGCGTGAAGGCGTCGAGGTTGAAGTGGCACATCGCCTCCAGCATCGACACCTCGACGCGGCGGCCGACGCCGGTGCGCTGGCGTTCCAGCAACGCGCCGAGGATGCCGTAGGCGGCGTAGAAGCCGGTCATCGCGTCGGCCAGCGCCGGCCCCACCACGCGCGGGTTGGCTGGGTTGATCAGCAGCCGCAGGTAGGCGCTCGCGGCCTGTGCGACCGTGTCGTAGGCGGGGCGGCCGGCGGCCGGGCCGTCCTGGCCGAAGCCGCTGATCGCGCAGTACACCAGGCGCGGGTTCAGGCCGTGCAGCCGCTCCCAGCCGGCGCCCAGCCGCTCGGCCGCGCCGGGCCGGAAGTTCTGCAGGTACACGTCGGCGCCGCGCACCAGTTCGTCGAAGGCGGCGGCGTCCTCGGCATTCTTGGTGTTGAGCGTGATGCTCTTCTTGTTGCGGTTGTAGGTCTGGAAGTGCGGGCTGTACAGCCCGCCGCGGAAGGCGCGGAACGGGTCGCCGCTGCCCGGCTGCTCGATCTTGATCACCTCGGCGCCCAGGTCGGCGAGCAGCATGCCCGCCGCCGGGCCGGTGATGAAGGTGCCCTGTTCGAGCACCGTGACGCCTTCGAGTACTTTGGCCATGAACGATGAGTGTGGAAGCGGGTCAGTCGAGCCGGATGTTGCGGGCCTTGACGATGCGGCCGTAGATGTCCGAATCGCGCCGCACCATGGCGGCCATCTCGTCGCGGCTCGCGCCCAGCGGCTCGGAATTGAGGTCGGTGATGCGCTTGCGCATCTCGGGGTCCTGGCTGGCGGCCAGGAAGGTGGCGTGCAGGCGCTCGACGACGGCCGGCGGCGTGGCGGCCGGTGCCCACAGTCCGTGCCACGACATCATCGACAGCTGAGGCACCTGCTCGGCGAAGGTCGCCACGTTGGGCATGGCCGGATGGCGTGCCGGGCCCGAATAGGCCAGCGCCTTGACCTTGCCCGAGGCGATGAGCGGGTAGGCCGAGGCCATCGGCTCCAGCACCAAGTCCACCTGGCCGCCGATCAGCTCGGGCACGGGCGTCGTGCGGTAGGGCACGTGGATCATGTTGGTCTTGGTCTCGTCCTTGAACCATTCCATGATCAGGTGCGAGGGGCTGCCGGCGCCGTACGAGGCGTGCGTGATGGTCCCGGGTTTCGCACGCGCCTGTTCCAGCAGCGCCTGCAGCGAGTCGGCCTTGAAGCCCGGGCCGGCGATCAGCACCAGGCCCTGGCGCATGGTGGTGGCCAGCGGCACCAGGTCCTTCTCGGTGTCGAAGGGCAGCTTGCCGTAGATCGACGGGTTGATGGTGAAGGCCGTCGACACGTTGTAGAGCACCGTGTAGCCGTCGGCCGGCGCTTTCGCCACGGCGTCGGTCGCCAGATTGCCCGCCGAGCCGGGCTTGTTGTCGATCACGAAGGGCGTGTTGAGCTTGCGCGAGGCGTACTCGCCGTACATGCGCGCGAACACGTCGGGCGGCGTGCCGGCCGCGAAGCCGACCACGATGCGCACCGGCTTGTTGGGCCACGCCGGTGTCTGGGCATGGGACGGGGCGAGGGCGGCCAGGGCCAGCCCGCCGGCCGCGAGGGCTGCTGCGAAGTTCATGGGTTGTCTCCTGTGTTGTTGGTCTTGCCGGATGCGCGTTCGGGTCAGCCGCCGCCGCATGCGGGCGGCCCGTCGTACACCACCTCGCGCGTCGCCTGGTACGACAGCGCGAAGCCGATGCCCTGCTGCAGCTCTTCATTGAGGTGCGCGATCAGCCCGGCGGTGCGGGCGAGGATGGGCACGCCCTTGAGGGCGGTCACCGGGTAGCCGACGTCGAGCAGCACGGCCGGGATGGCGGCCGACACGTTGAGCTTGAGCTCGCGGCCGAGCACCGCCGGCAGCACCGCCTCGACCGCCTCGGCGATGGCGACGAAGCGCCCGCGCACGCCGTTGGCCTTTGCCACGCCGAACAGCGCGTCGACCCGCGCGTCGCGTTCCTTGTGCAACGGGTGGCCGTAGCCCGGCACCGGCTGGCCCTTCTCGCGCCAGCCGCGCACCACGGCTTCGGCGGCGGCGGCCAGGTCGCCGTCGCTGCCGGCGCGCTGGTCGACCTCCACGAACATGCGCCCGGCCGTCTCCGACGCGCCGAGGATCACCGACCCGCAGCCCAGGATGCCGGCCGCCACGGCGCCCTGCAGCGCGTCGGGCGCAGCGGCCAGGGTCATGCGGCTGGCCTGCACGCTCGGTACGAGGCCGTGCTCGGCGATGGCCACGAGCGTGGCGTTGAGCACGGCCGAGGCGGCCGCGCTCGGCATCTCGCCGGTGACCAGCAGGTGGAAGTAGTCGGCGAAGCCGATGCGCCCGATGAGGTCCTTGCTCAGGTCGCGGCCGCGCACCGTGATGCTGTGCGCGTCCGAGGTCGAGATGGCGGTGCGAACCACCGTGGCCTTGCCGATCTTCATGTTCAGGTCCGTTGCGAATCGGCGCGAACGGTAGCCCATGGAGGCGGGGGTCAGGAAATGATGTTTTTCGATGCTTTGGATCGATGGCATCGATCGACTGAGCGGCTCGGCCGCCAGGGCCGAGCACGGTGCCGCGTGGAGCGGCGCGTGCGGTGCGTCAGGTCCCGAAGTCGCGCGCCGGCGCCGGCTGGGCGAGTGCCTGCACGCCCAGCAGCACGTCGCCCACGACGATCACCGAGGGGCTGCCCAGACCGGAGGCAGCGAGGTCGGCGTTCAGCGCGCCAAGCGTGCTCAGCAACTGCTGCTGGTGCGGCAGCGTGGCGTGCTGCACGACCGCCACCGGCGTCGACGCCGGCAGGCCGCCTTCGAGCAGCGCCGTACGGATGTGCGCGGCGCCCGCCACGCCCATGTACACCACCAGGGTCAGCCGGGCGTCGCGCGCCGCGGCGGCGAGCTGGCGCCAGTCGGTGGCGTCGTGGCGGGCGCGCTCGCCGGCCTTGGCGTGGCCCGTGACGAACACCACCCCCTGCGCATGGTCGCGGTGCGTCAGCGGCACCCCCAGCGCCGTCACGGCGGCCAGGCCGGCAGTGATGCCGTTGACCACGCGGCACGCGATGCCGGCCTCGCGCAGGTGCTCCACCTCCTCGCCGCCGCGGCCGAAGATGAAGGGGTCGCCGCCCTTCAGGCGGACCACGTGCTCGCCCTCGCGCACGGCGGTGATCATCAGCTTCTCGATGAAAGCCTGCGGCGTGCTCTTGCATCCTCCCCGCTTGCCCACGTGCACGATGCGTGCGCCGGGGCGCGCCCAGGCCAGGATCTCGTCGTTGACCAGGTCGTCGACGAACAGCACGGTGGCGGCCTGGATCGCCTTGACGGCCTTGAGCGTGAGCAGTTCGGGGTCCCCGGGGCCCGCACCCACCAGGGTGCAGCTGCCGACGGACACGGGGGCGGACGGAGTGGTCATGCGAGGCTCGCGAGGTGGACGATGTGCCGCACTTGGGCGGCGATGGGATCGGGCACCGGCAACGCGCCGGCCAGCACGCGGCGCGTGTAGTCGGCGGTGGCGTCGACGTCGATGGCCGCGGGCAGGCCCGGCACCTCCGCCTGCGTGCCCGGCGCCTGGGCCTGCAGCACGCAGGGCGCGCCGCGCACGAAGCCGTCGATCTGCGGCGTGCGGCGCGGGTCGCTCACCACCTCGCCTTCGAGCCCGCGCGAAAGCAGGGCGGTCATGCCCAGCAGCGCGAACAGCTCGGTCATCACGGCGGCGAAGGCCGGGTGCGTGTAGCTACCCACCACGACCTGCGGGCCGTCGACGGGCTGCATGAGCTTGACCACGCTGTGCCCCGCGTTGCGCAGGCCGACCACGCGGCGCACGTCGAGCAGGCGCTTGAGGCCCGGGTTCAGCAGCGCCGTCTCGACCACGGCGACTTCGCCATTCGCTATTTTGCGGATGGCTGGCTGCGCAGGCACGTCGAGCGCCGCGAGCACGGCCGACGCCAGGACGCGGCTGGATTCGGTGGCGCTGCCGTGCACCAGCACCGGCAGGCCCTCGCGCGCCAGCAGCAGCGCCAGCAGGGGCGTGAGCACCGGCAGCCTGCGCGCGCCGTTGTAGCTGGGCAGCACGATCACGGGCCGATCGCTCGCGGGCAGCCTGGCCAGGCGCGCGTGGGTGGCGTCCAGGAAGCCTGCCATCTCCTGCGTGGTCTCGCCCTTCACACGCATTGCGAGGCAGAACGCGCCCACCTCCAGGTCGGTGACCTGGCCGTCGAGGATCTGGCCGAAGAGGTCGGCCGCCTGCGCGCGCTCCAGCGGCTTGGCGCCGCGTGCGCCGCGGCCGATGTCCTTGATGTAGTGCGCGATGCTGCCCATGGGGGTGCCGATTGTCCCGCAGGCCTTATGCCCGATCGCGGGGTGGCTTATGCCGACCGGCGGGGGAATGCGGGCATTCATGGCCGTGCCGCTCAGGCTGCTTCGGGCAGGGCCGCCGGCACCGCCCGCACCATGCGCTGCAGCTCGGGCACGCAGGAGCCGCAGTTGGTGCCGCACTGGAGCGTGCCCTGCAGCTGCGCCAGCCGCGCCGCGTCGCTGCCGGCGCAGCGTGCCAGCGTGCCGGCGATGGCGGTCTCGCTCACGCCGAAGCAGCTGCACACCGTCCTGCCGCGCGCCGCGACCGCCACCGGCGCTGTCGGTTCGAAGGACAGCAGCTGGCGGCCGAAGTCCTGTGCAGGCAGTTGGTCCTGCAGGAGGGCCTTGATCCAGGCCTCGGCGCGCGTGTCGCCGGCCAGCAGCAGTCCCACCACATGGGCGGCGTCGCCGGCGGCCGCCCCGCGCTGCAGCCGCACGGCACGGCGCTGCCGGCGCGCGGCATCGGCATAGCGCAGGGTGTCGGCGCCGCCCAGGCCCAGCAGGCGTTCGATCTCGGCGAGCACGGCATCGGGCGGCGCCTCGTGCGCGGCCACACGCAACAGCACGCCGGTGGGCTGCGCCGCGCCGTCCTTCAGCGCACCCGGCGCGCCGAAGGACACGCAGCTGAAGAAAGGCAGCGATTCGACCTGTGCACGCAGTGCCACGCGCGCCGCCAGCGCCTGCCCGGGCGGCAGCCAGGCCATGCCCAGCATCGTCCAGGGCAGCTCGGCGCGCGCGATGCGCACGGCCGTGTGCTTGAGTTCCGGCTGCTTGGAGACGGGGCAGTGCTCGGGCGTGGTGAGGCCGTTGACGCCGGCCATCGGCCGGCCGTCGCTGCCACGTCCGCCGATGAACTCGGGGCCCCAGTGCATCGCCATGAAGGCCTGCGACGGGGCCAGCTCGGCGCTGGCCGCCACCGGAACGACCAGGCGGCCGTGGCGCGAGCTGACCTCGATCAGTTGGCCCTCGGCATAACCGCGGCGCGCCAGGTCCTGGGGGTGCATCTGCAGCACCGGCTCGGGCACGTGGCCGAACAGGCGCCCCAACGTGCCGGTGCGGCTCATGCCGTGCCACTGGTCGCGCAGCCGGCCGGTGTTGAGCGAGAAGGGATAGTTCTCCTCGCGCGGCTCGGCGACCGGCCGGTAAGGGGTGGCAACGAAGCGGGCGCGGCCATCCGGGGTGGGGAACACACCGTCCTCGTAGAGGCGCGCCCGGCCCAACGGGCGTGCGGCGGCCGGCGACGCGGCCGCGTCGCCCTCCGCCGGGCCGCCGCAGATCGTGTCCGCAGGACACGGCCACTGCTGCGGCGCGGCCTCGAGCAGGCTGTAGCTCAGGCCGGTGATGTCCAGGTCGCGCCCGCGGGTCGATTCACGGTGCTCGTTCCAGACCTGCTCCGGCCGCTCGTAGGGAAAGAGCGTGCCGGTGCCCAGCGCCCGCCGTGGCAGCCGCGCCTCGAGCCGCCGCGCGAACTCCACGCCGATGGTCCAGTCGTGCCGTGCCGTCCCGGCCGCCGGCACGGCCGCGCGCACGCGCGAGATGCGGCGCTCGCTGTTGGTCACGGTGCCTTCCTTCTCGCCCCAGGTGGTCGCGGGCAGCAGCAGGTCGGCAAAGTCGCAGGTGGCCGTGGTGGCGAAGGCCTCCTGCACGACCACGAACTCGGCGCGTTCGAGCGCACGGCGCACCGTCGCCTGGTCGGGCATCGACTGCGCGGGGTTGGTGCAGGCGATCCACAGCGCCTTGATCTCGCCGTCTGCGGCGGCGCTGAACATCTCGATCGCGCTCCTGCCGGGCACGGCAGGGATGTCCTGCACGCCCCACATCGCCGCCACTTCGGCGCGGTGTGCGGCGTTCGCCATGTCCCGGTGCGCGGGCAGCAGGTTCGACAGGCCGCCCACTTCGCGCCCGCCCATCGCGTTGGGCTGGCCGGTGAGCGAGAAGGGCCCGGCACCGGGGCGGCCGATCTGCCCGGTCGCCAAGTGCAGGTTGATGAGCGCCGCGTTCTTCGCCGTGCCGCTGGAGGACTGGTTCAGCCCCATGCAGTACAGGCTCAGCGTGGCGGGCGAGGAGGCGAAGAGGCGCGTGGCGTGCACCAGGTCGTCCACCGTGATCCCGCAGGTCTGCGCGACCTTCTCGGGCGAGCAGTGCGCGACGAGCGCGGCCAGCGCGTCGAAGCCGCTGGTGTGGGCGGCGATGTAGCCCGGGTTCGTCCAGCCCTCGCGCAGCATCAGGTGCAGCATGCCGTGAAAGAGCATCACGTCGGTGCCCGGCAGCAGCGGCAGGTGCAGGTCGGCGATCTCGCAGGTGTCGGTGCGGCGCGGGTCGGCCACCACGATCCGCATCGCCGGGTTGGCGCGCTTGGCGTCCTCGATGCGGCGGAAGAGGATGGGATGCGCCCAGGCCGTGTTGCTGCCGACGATGAACAGGCAGTCGGCATGCTTCACGTCGTCGTAGCAGGCGGGAGGCGCGTCGGCGCCCAGCGTCTGCTTGTAGCCCGCCACCGCGCTGCTCATGCACAGCCGCGAGTTGGTGTCGAGGTTGTTGGTGCCGATGAGGCCCTTGGCCAGCTTGTTGAAGACGTAGTAGTCCTCGGTCAGCAGTTGGCCCGAGAGGTAGAAGCCCACGGCGTTGGGGCCGTGCGCGCGGATGATGCCGGCGAAGCGGTCCGCGGCGAGGTCCAGCGCCTCGTCCCAGCCGAAGGGGATGGGCGCGGTGCCGCGCGCGCTGCGCTGCATCGGCTGCAGCAGGCGCACTTGGCGCATCACCTCGGCCGAGGCCGTGAGGTGCAGCGTCGAGCCCTTGGTGCACAGCCGTCCGAAGTTGGCCGGGTGCTCCGGGTCGCCGCGCACGCCGGTGATCTGGCCGTCGCGGGATTCGATCAGCACACCGCATCCGACGCCGCAGTAGGGGCAGGTCGATCGGGTCTCATTGAGCGGGCGGGTCATGGTCGCCATCAGGTCTCGCATTCGGCCGCCAGCGCCCGCGGCGCTTGCGCGGGCACCGGACCGGACACCGGCGTGACGGTCCTCGGGGCGGGCTGGATCGGCTGCGCCGGAGGGCCGAACATCAGTTGGTCGCGCAGGTCCGCCACCGGGCGGCGTTCGCGCATCAGGTCCAGGTACCAGCTGCCTTCGCCCGCATCGCCGTAGAGGCACACGCCCACCAGACGGTCGTCCTCGAGCACCAGCTTGCGGTAGATGCCGCCGGCCGGGTCGCGCAGCACGATCGTGTCGGTCCCTTCGCCGCCCATGAAGTCGCCGGCCGAAAAGAGCTCGATGCCGGTCACCTTCAGCCGCAGCGGCGTGAGCGAGCCGCCGTAGCGGCCGATGCCCATCTGCGCCAGGTGGGTGGCCGCGACGCGGCCCTGCTCGTAGAGCGGTGCCACCAGGCCGTAGGCGATGCCGCGGTGCTGCGCGCATTCGCCCACGGCATAGATGCGCGGGTCGGTCACGGTCTGCAGCGTGTCGTCGACCACGATGCCGCGCTCGCAGTGCAGGCGCATCTGCTGCGCCAGGGCCACGTTGGGTCGGATGCCCACGGCCATCACCACCAGGTCCCCAGCGACTTCGCTGCCATCGCCGAAGCACACGGCCTGCACGCGGCCGGTGCCGTCGTCCTGCAAGGAGCCGGTGCGCGCGCGCAGGCGGAAGGCGATGCCGCGCTGTTCCAGCGCGCGCTGCAGCAGCGCGCCGGCTTCGGCATCGAGCTGCTTGTCCATGGGCCACGCGTTGCTGTGCACCACCGTCACCTGCATGCCGCGCTGCGCCAGCCCGTTGGCCGCCTCGAGCCCGAGCACGCCGCCGCCGATCACCACCGCGCGGCGGTGCGTGCGGGCGGCCGCGATCATGGCCTCGGTGTCGGCGATGTCGCGATAGGCGACCACGCCCTGCAGGCCGGCCCCCGGCACGGGCAGCATGAAGGGGTTGGAGCCGGTCGCCAGCAGCAGGCGGTCGTAGGCGGCCTCGATGACGCGGCCGTCGTCGGCCTCGGCCCGCACCGTGCGGCGGGCGCGGTCCACCGCGCTCACGCGGCAGCCCGTGTGCAGCGTGATGCCGTGCTGCGCGTACCAGTCACGGGGATGCAGGACGATCTGCTCGATGGTCTTCTCGCCCGCCAGCACCGGCGACAGCATGATGCGGTTGTAGTTGGGATGCGGCTCGGCACCGAAGACGGTGATGTCGTACAGCCCGGGCGCGAGCCGCAGCAGTTCCTCGACCGTGCGCATGCCGGCCATGCCGTTGCCGACTACGACGAGCTTCATCTTGCGCATGGCCGGGTCTGCGTGTCGACCGCGTTCAGGCGGCCTGCGTCTCGACGTGCGCCTGGCGCGTGTACAGGAAGTCGATCACGGCCTTGCGGTAGTGCACGTAGTCGCGGTCCTCGGCCAGTTCCACGCGGTTGCGCGGGCGCGGCAGGTCCACGTGCAGCACCTCGCCGATGGTGGCGGCCGGGCCGTTGGTCATCATGACGATCTTGTCCGAGAGCAGCACTGCCTCGTCCACGTCGTGCGTGACCATCACCACCGTGCTGTGCGTCTTCTGCACGATGGCGAGCAATTCGTCCTGCAGCTTGGCGCGCGTGAGCGCATCCAGGGCGCCAAAGGGCTCGTCCATCAGCAGCACCTTGGGCTCCATGGCCAGCGCACGGGCGATGCCCACGCGCTGCTTCATGCCACCGGAGATCTCGCCGGGGCGCTTGTGCGTCGCATGCGTGAGGCCCACCAGCGCCAGCGCCTCGTCGGTGCGCTGCTTGAGCTGCGGCTTGCCCTCGTTGCGACCGAAGACGCGCTCGACGCCCAGGTAGATGTTTTCGAAGCAGGTGAGCCAGGGCAGCAGCGAATGGTTCTGGAACACCACCGCGCGCTCCGGGCCGGGACCCGAGATCTCCTTGTTGGCGCACAGCAGCACGCCCTGTGTGGGCCGGGTCAGGCCGGCGATCAGGTTCAGCAGCGTGCTCTTGCCGCAGCCCGAGTGGCCGATCAGCGCGACGAACTCGCCCTTGGCCACGTCGAGCTCGATGTCGCGCAGCGCGACGAAGCGGCCCTTGGGGGTCTTGAACGCCTGCTCGACGTTCTGGATCTGGATGTACTTGGAATCGGTCATGGGAATGCTCCTCAGAGATACGGATACCGGACGCAGAGGACGCAAAGGTTTCGCAAAGGGCGCAGAAAAATCAGAAAAGATGTCTTGGACTCTTTTGCGACTTCTGCGAAACCTTTGCGACTTCTGCGTCCGGAAGTCCGAATTTCAGGACTTCACTTCCTCGAACGTGAAAGCCGATGCGAGCTTGATCAGCGCGTACTCGAGCACGAGCCCGACGATGCCGATGACGAAGATCGCGATGATGATGTTCTTGACGTTGAGGTTGTTCCACTCGTCCCACACCCAGAAGCCGATGCCCACGCCGCCGGTCAGCATCTCGGCAGCGACGATCACCAGCCAGGCGGTGCCGACGGCCAGGCGCACGCCGGTGAGCATGTAGGGCAGCACGGCGGGGAAGAGGATCTTGGTGACGATCTTCCATTCGGAGAGGTTGAGCACGCGCGCCACGTTCATGTAGTCGCTGGGCACGCGCTGCACGCCGACCGCGGTGTTGATGATCATGGGCCAGATCGAGCAGATGAAGATGGTCCAGATGGCGGCCGGGTTGGCGCCCTTGAAGACCAGCAGACCGATCGGCAGCCACGCCAGCGGCGAGACCGGGCGCAGCAGGCTGATGAGCGGGTTGAACATGCGCGACAGGAACGAGAAGCGCCCGATGGCGAAGCCCGCCGGGATGCCCACCAGCGCCGCCAGCCCGAAGCCCAGTGCCACGCGCTTGAGCGAAGAGAGCACGTTCCAGCCAACGCCCTGGTCGTTCGGGCCGTTGCTGTAGAACGGGTCGCTGAACACTGTGACCGCCTGCTTCCAGGTCTCGGCCGGGCCGGGGAAGGAGCCGCCGCTCTGCAGCGACACGGCCTCCCAGATCAGCAGCAGCAGGCCGAAGCCCATGGCCGGCGGCAGCACGCGCAGCCAGAGGCCGCTGAAGTCCCGGGCGGCCTTCTGCGCTGGCGCGGCGGCGGCCTCCTGGGGTGGGGTGTCGATGGGCACGGCCTTGAGCAAAGGCTTGGCCGGGGCGGCGGCAGGCATGTCGGTGCGGGTGTCCGCATCGAGCGGGAGGTGGAAAACGGCGGCGACCATGGGGGACTCCGTGAGGTTTGTGAGGTGTGAAGAGGGCGATCAGCCCATCTGGACCTTGAAGGACTCGGCGTACTTCTTCGGGTCCTTGCCGTCCCAGACCACGCCGTCCATCAGCTTGCTGCTGCGCATCGGGCTGGCGGGCACGGGGGTCTTGGTGGCGGCGGCGGCCTGCTTGTACAGGTCGATTCGGTTGATCTCGGTGGCGACCTTCAGGTAGTCGGGATGCTCCTTGAGCAGGCCCCAGCGCTTGTGCTGCGTGAGGAACCACATGCCGTCCGAGAGGTACGGGAAGGTCACCGCGCCGTCGGCGTAGAACTTCATGTGGTTGGGGTCGTCCCAGTTCTTGCCCAGGCCGTTGGTGTAGCGGCCCAGGATGCGCTGGTTGATCGCGTCGACGCTGGTGTTGACGTAGCTCTTGTCGGCGATGGTCTCGGCCATCTTGTTCTTGTTCTGCAGGCCGGCATCGATCCACTTGCTCGCCTCGAGGATCGCGGCCGTCACGGCGCGCGCCGTGTTGGGGTACTTCTTCGTGAACTCGGCCGTGGTGCCCAGCACCTTCTCGGGGTGGTCCTTCCAGATGTCCTGCGTGGTGATGGCGGTGATGCCGATGCCGTCCATGATGGCGCGCTGGCCCCAGGGCTCGCCCACGCAGAAGCCGTCCATGTTGCCCACGCGCATGTTGGCCACCATCTGCGGCGGCGGCACCACGATGGACTTGGCGTCCTTCATCGGGTTGATGCCGCTGGCCGCCAGCCAGTAGTAGAGCCACATCGCGTGCGTGCCGGTGGGGAAGGTTTGCGCGAAGGTGTATTCGCGCTTCTCGGCGGCCATCAGCTTGGCGAGCGAGGGGCCGTCCACCGCGCCCTTGTCGGCCAGCTTCTTTGACAGCGTGATGGCCTGGCCGTTGTTGTTGAGGGTCATGAGCACAGCCATGTCCTTCTTGGGGCCGCCGATGCCGACGTGCACCCCGTACACCAGGCCGTAGAGCACGTGGGCGAAGTCCAGCTCGCCGTTGACCAGCTTGTCGCGCACGCCGGCCCAGCTCGCCTCCTTGCTGGGCACGATTTTCACGCCGTACTTCTTGTCGATGCCCAGCACCGAGGCCATGACGACGCTGGCGCAGTCGGTCAGGGGGATGAAGCCGATCTTCACCTCCTCCTTCTCGGGCTTGTCGGAGCCCTGCGCCCAGACGGCGGCGCGCAGGGCAGGGTCGATGCCGACGGCGCCGGCGGCCGCGGCCTTGAGCACGGTGCGGCGGCTGAGCTTGCTGGGGATGAGGGATTCGGTCATGGGGCCAACTCCAGTCGAGGAAGGGATGGGCGAAGCGGAAGACGAAAACAAAAAAGGCGTCCTCAGCACGCAGGGGCCGTCGCATGTCGCGAGCAGCCCTTGCGGGTCGAGGACGCCTTTGTCCGGGTCGGTGGGCCGCACCCGCCTTTGGATGCCGCCTGCCTGGGACCGTCGCCGGTCCATGGGAGTGTTGATTGCAAACGCCGTGCCAGGGATCGAAAGCTGCGGTCCGCTATGAAATCAATAGCTGCCCGCCCACGCAACATGGGCCCTGCAGGCCGATTTCGCTTGAGACGGAGCCGGGCGCACTCGCAGCACGCATGTTGTGCGGCGCACCAAATCAGGTGCAGGACTCAGTGCCCGGGCAGGAACTCGGCCATCGCGAGCACCGATTCGGCGACCTCCACCAGCCGCCGGTTCTGGTTCATCGCGGTCTGGCGCAGCATCTTGTGCGCCTCTTCCTCGCTGAGGCGCCGGTGCGCCATCAGCAGGCCCTTGGCGCGCTCGACCACCTTGCGTTCGTTCAGGCTGGCGCGCACCGTGGCCAGCTCGTCGCTCATCGCCTGCAGGCGGCGCGACTGCTCCTGCACCATGTCGAGCACGGAGCGCTCGAGGTGCCGGCCATAGCGCGAGCCGGCCGTGCCCGAGGCATCGGCGAGTTCGTCGCCGCCCGGCACCGGCGCGGCGTCGAAGAAGCCCGCCGGCATCGGCGCGTCGGCTCCCGTGCCCTGGGCCTGCACCGTGGCCAGCAGCGCCTCGTATTGGGCGAGCTCGGCGCGTGCCTGCGCCGTCTTGCGCTCGCACAGGCCGCGCAGTTCGTCGGCCAGGCGGTCCTCCACCCGTCGCATGGCGTCGATGCGGCGCGTGCAGCAGTCGAACCACACGGGCCCGAGGTCGGGCACGAGCGTGCCGCCGGGCGCCGCGCAGCCGATGCGCCGCAGGCGCTCCAGCTCGGCCGTGCCGGCCCCGTCCTGCAACTGCTGCCAAAGCGCGCGCAGTGCCTCGTCGGCGAATTCGGTGAAGACCTCGAAGCAGCGCTCCTGCGATTCGATCAGGTGCAGCCACTGCTGGCGCTGGGCGTCGTCGTTGCGACCGCGCGTGAAGGCGGCGGCGCCGAAAGCGCGCTCCTGGCCCGCCAGCTCCTTGCCCTGCATGAAGTTGAACATCGCGACCAGCCAGCGCGAGATCTGCGGGTCGGTGGCGCCATCGGCGGCCTCGAAGACCAGCGCCAGCAGTCCGGCGATCAGCTTCACGAACGCGGCGGTGGCCTCGGCAGGCGGCATCTTCAGGGTCGCGATGCGGGCGCGCAAGGCGGGCAGGCCGTCCAGCCCCGGCAGCACCCACGCCACGCGGCTGAACAGGCGCGCGCCGTTGCCCAGGTGCTGCGGCTCGTGCTGCAGCGCGTCCAGGGCGCTACGCACCTCCTGTGCGACGGTCTCGCAGGCGGCGATCTGCTGCAGGCGCTGTTCGGCGAAGCGCGTGCCGCCGGAGCCGATGAAGACATTGGAGATGCCGCGCTCCTTCTGCAGCGCGTGCACCAGCAGGCCGATGGTGCCGACCAGCGCGCTGGTGCGGCTGAGCTGGTCGAGTTCATCGATCTCGCAACGGCGTGCGGCGACGAGGAAGGTGAGGCCGGAGGTCATGAGGAGGTCGTGCAGTCGTGGAGCGATCCGCCCGTCGCGCGGCCGCTGGCTGTACCGTGCAAATTCCATGCCCCGAGTTGGGGCGGTGCGCGCTCCCTACACTAGCCGCATGCGAATCCTGGGCATCGAATCCTCCTGCGACGAGACCGGCGTGGCGCTGGTGGAGAGTGGCGCCACCGGTGTTCCGCGTCTCCTTGCCCACGCGCTGCACAGCCAGATCGCCATGCACCAGGCCTACGGCGGCGTGGTGCCCGAACTGGCCAGCCGGGACCACATCCGCCGCGTGCTGCCCCTGACCGAGCAGGTGCTCGGCGATGCGGGCGTGGGCCGCGATGCGATCGACGTGGTGGCCTACACGCGCGGGCCCGGGCTGGCCGGCGCGTTGCTGGTCGGCGCGGGCGTGGCCTGCGCGCTCGGGATGGCGCTGGAGCGGCCCGTGCTGGGCGTGCATCACCTCGAGGGGCACCTGCTGTCGCCCTTCCTCAGCGCCGATCCGCCCGAATTTCCGTTCGTCGCCCTGCTGGTGTCGGGCGGCCACACGCAGCTCATGCGTGTGGAAGGGGTGGGGCGCTACGAGATCCTCGGCGAGACCATCGACGATGCAGCCGGCGAGGCCTTCGACAAGAGCGCCAAGCTGATGGGCCTGCCGTACCCGGGCGGGCCCTGGCTGGCGAAGCTGGCCGAGGGCGGCGACCCCGAAGCCTTCAGGCTGCCGCGCCCCTTGCTGCACAGCGGCGACCTGGATTTTTCCTTTGCGGGGCTCAAGACGGCCGTGCTGACCCAGGCGAAGAAGCTGGGCGACCAGTTGGAGGCCCGCAAGGCCGACCTCGCGGCCTCGACCCAGGCCGCGATCGTGGAGGTGCTGTTGCGCAAATCGCTGGCCGCCCTGGACGAGACCGGCATGAACCGCCTGGTGGTCGCCGGAGGCGTGGGCGCCAACCGGCTGCTGCGCAGCCAGCTCGACGCCGCCTGCGGCCGGCGCCGGGTGCGCGTGCACTACCCCGAGCTGCACCTGTGCACCGACAACGGCGCCATGATCGCCATGGCCGCGGCGATGCGGCTGCAGGCGGGGCTGGAGCAGGCGAGCGCGCGCTACGCCTTCGACGTCAGGCCGCGCTGGGCATTGGACTCGCTGCCAGCGGCGTAGCGGCGCCGCGCACGCCGGCGGGCAGCGGCAGCACGTCGAGCATCTTGCGCCACAGGCGCGACCACTGCGGCCAGTCGTGCCCGCCTTCGGTGGTGAAGACGCGGTCCTGGGGCAGCGCGTCGGCCAGAAGCTGGTGGTTGGAGGCGAAGCGGTCGGCCAGGCCGAAGCCGAGGTACAGGGGCGGCAGTTCCTTCGGCGGCATGGCGTGCGCGTACTGCTGCAGCCAGGGCCACAGGCGCCGGTCGACCTCCTCGTCGGGCAGCGGGCCGGTGGGCGCCTTCCAGGCGCGCAGGCCGCCGGCCTTGTGGATCTCGGCCGCCAACGGGCGACGGCCCAGGTAGGGGGCCAGCGCCACGATGCCCTGCACCGAGCCGGGCCGGGCCAGCTGGTGGATCAGGGCGCCGAAGCCGCCGATCGAAATGCCGACCAGCCAGATCGACTCGTAACCGAGCGCGCGGGCCGGCTCGATCACGTCCTTCTGCATGTGCTCGGTGAAGGTCTGGTCGTAGTAGTAGGACACGTTGGCATCCACCAGCATGACGTCGGCCGCCACTTCGCGCTCCTGGATCGCACTGACGAAGCCCTCGCGCTCGAACTCATCGGGCGCGAGGAAGGCACCGGGGAGAAAGACCAGCAAGACATCGGAACGCTGGCCGTCCGCGCGCGTTACCTTGAGGTGTGTATCCATAGGTATCCTAGCCGGCGTGGATACCTTTGTTTGCTACCTAGCAAAACCATTGTCCGAACGCCGAAAGTGGTGGGCAAATGTCAGAAATCGCCGCGATCATGTGACGGATTTCTCACTAATTTTGCGTTCGGAAAAGAAAAAGGCCGGAAACGACGTGTTACCGGCCTGAATGAACTCAAAAGTTTTCAGCTGATCGCGAGATTCACCACCTTGCTGATCGGCTCGAGCTTGGCCAAGCGCAGCGTGAGCACGCCGTTTTCGAGCTTGGCTTCGCTCGCGGCAGCGTCGATGTCCTGCGGCAGCTCATAGGCGGCCTTGAACTGGCGCGGGGCCTCGGCACGGGTCTCGATGCGGACCACGGCGCCTTCGATGCCGATCTGCAGGTCCTCACGCGCAACGCCGGGCACGTCCAGGCGCAGCGTCCAGGCCTTGTCGTCCTGCTCGACGTTCAGGGAGCGGCGTGCGCTGTCGAAGGTGTCGTTGACGAAACGCTCGAAGTTGCGGTCGAAGGCGCGGGGCGAGACGAATGCGCGGCTGCGCAGGGCGGGTGTGAAGAACATGGTGGCAATCTCCTGGAATGAACACGGAGGGGACATGGAATGTGTGTCCCTTACACTGCGCGGCCTTTCAAAACGTGAGCGCCGCTTGAGCACCATCTAGGGCGTGCCGCGTGGCGTTTCAAGGGAATGACTCCTCGCTTTATTTCGCGCCGTGCGCTCTTGAAAACAGGCGCCGCGGCGCTATGCCTTCCGGCCCTGGCCCATGCGGACGGGAGGGGTGCCCGGGCGCCCATCCAGCTGGCCCTGGTCGAAAGCCTCAGCGGCCCCTTCGCGAACACCGGCGAGGCGGTCTTTCGCAACCTGCTGTGGGCCACGGAGCGCGTGAACCAGCGTGGCGGCGTGCCGCTGCCCGGTGGCGCGCGCCCGTTGCGCATCGACCGCTACGACAGCAAGGGCCAGACGGAAGAGGCGCTGTCGGCGCTGCGCTCGGCCATGGACGACGGTGCGGCCGTGGTCATGCAGGGCAATTCATCCGCGACGGCCGCAGCCATCCTCGACGCGCTGGCCAAGCACAACGAACGCAGCCCCCGCGCACGCCAGGCCCTCTTTCTCAACTATTCGGCGGTGGACCCGATCCTCACCAACGAGCGTTGCAGCTACTGGCATTTCCGCTTCGATGCGCATGCCGACATGCGCGTCACGGCGCTGATAGAGGTGCTCCGGGACGACCGTGCCGTGCAGCGTGCCTACCTCATCGGCCAGGACTACAGCTTCGGCCAGGCCGTGCTGCGCGAGAGCAAGCGGCAGATGGCGCAACTGCGGCCCGACATCCAGGTCGTGGGCGAGGAACTGCACCCGATGGGTCGGGTGAAGGACTTCGCGCCCTATGCCGTGAAGATCAAGGCCAGCGGTGCGCAGGCGGTGATCACGGGCAACTGGGGCAACGACCTCACGCTGCTCGTCAAGGCGGCGCGCGAGGTCGGCTTCGATGGCAAGTTCTACACCTTCTACGGCAACGCGCTGGGTGCGCCCGCCGCTCTCGGCGAGGCCGGCGTGGGCAAGGTCATCGCGGTGGCCGACTGGCTGCCGAACGTGCCGACGCCGGAGTCGGCGGCCTTCTACCGCGCGTTCCGCCAACGCTTCCCGCAGCCTGCGGACGATTACGTGCACATGCGCATGCAGCTCATGGTCGAGGCGCTGGCACAGGCCATCGGCCAGGCCCGCACGACCGACGCACAGGCGGTGGCGGCGCGGCTCGAGCACGCCCGCGTGAGCCTGGGGGGGCGCAGTGGGCATATGCGCGCGTCGGACCACCAGTTCCAGCAGCCGCTGGTGGTCGGCGTGATGGACCGGCAGGGCGCGCCGGGCGTGCCCTTCGATGTCGAGGGGTCGGGCTACGGCTTTCGCGTCGTCAAGGACATTCCGGCGGACCTGACCGAGATGCCCACGAGCTGCCGCATGCAGCGGCCGGTCTGACGATTTCCGAGCACCTGTTCGTGAATCTTTTTGTTTCAAAAAAGTCCTGCGATGTGTCGTGCGCGTACAGCATGTCAGCTTGTGGGCGAGCTGCCATCTTCCAACCCGTCCTCGTCAGGATCCCTTGACCATGCGCCAAGCCGTTGAACAACTCGAAGCCTCCAAGATCCGCGAGGTGGCCAACGCCGGCCTCGGGCGCGAGGACGTCCTGGCCTTCTGGTTCGGGGAAAGCGACGAGGTGACGCCGGAGCCGATCCGCCGCGCGGCCATCGAGTCGCTGGAGCGCGGCGAGACCTTCTACGCCCACAACCTGGGCCTGCCGGAACTGCGCGCCGCCATCGCCCGCTACATGTCCGGCCTGCATCCCGCCCTCGGTGGGGAGCGCATCGCCGTCACCTCGGGTGGGGTGAGCGCGCTGATGCTGGCCGTGCAGGCGTTGGTCGACGCCGGTGACGAGGTGGTCGCGGTCACGCCCGTGTGGCCCAACCTGACGGCGCAACCGGCCATCCTGGGTGCCCGGGTGCGGTGCGTGCCCCTGCAGCCGGTGGGCGGCCAATGGACGCTGGACCTGCAGGCGCTGCGTGCGGCGGTCACGCCGGCGACGCGCCTGCTGATCGTCAATGCGCCGAACAACCCCACCGGCTGGACGCTGACCCGCGAGGAGCAGGCCGAGATCCTTGCGCATTGCCGTGGCACGGGCACCTGGATCCTGGCGGACGAGGTGTACGAGCGGCTCTATTTCGAGCCGACATCGAAAGGCTGCGCCCCGAGCTTCCTCGACGTCGCGGCGCCCGACGACCGGCTGGTGGTGGCGCACAGCTTCTCCAAGAGTTTCCTCATGACCGGCTGGCGCCTGGGCTGGCTGGTGCTGCCGCCCGCGCTCATCGAGGCAATGGGCAAGCTGATCGAGTTCAACACCTCCTGCGCGAGCGTGTTCACCCAGCGCGCCGGCCTGGCCGCGCTGGCGCACGAGGCGGACATCACGCCGCGCGTCGTGGCCCACCTCAAGACCTGCCGCGACACCCTGCTGCCGCTGCTGGCCGCACTGCCCGGCGTGGAGGTGGCGCCCGCCCGCGGCGGCATGTACGCCTTCTTCCGGCTGGCCGGCTTTGCCGATTCGCTCGAGGTGGCCAAGCGCCTGGTGGCGGAGGCCGGCCTGGGCCTGGCGCCGGGGAACGCCTTCGCGCCCGAGGCCCAGGGCTGGCTGCGGTGGTGCTTCGCATCGCGCGATCCCCAGCGGCTGGTGGCGGGCGTGGAGCGGCTGAAGGGGTGGCTGGCCGCACAGCCGGGGGGCTGACCCGATGCCGGGGCCGGGGCGGCCGCGGTATATAATCCCAAGGCTTTGCATGCCGCAAGGCGCACGGCGCGTTCAGTTCCAGCGCGCGCCGCAAGTCAAACATCTTTGGAACGGGAAACTTTCAAAATGATCGCAGCCGACAAGAAGGCGGACATCGTCAAGGACAACGCACGCGCCGCCAACGACACGGGCAGCCCCGAAGTGCAAGTGGCCATCCTGACCGCCCGCATCAACGAACTCACCCCCCATTTCAAGACGCATGCCAAGGACCACCATGGTCGCCGTGGCCTGCTGCGCATGGTGAGCCGCCGCCGCAAGCTCCTGGACTACCTCAAGTCCAAGGACGCCGAGCGCTACACCGCCCTGATCGCCAAGCTGGGTCTGCGCAAGTAAGACCCGCCTCGTGCGTGAAACGCCTGAGTTAGCCCGCTAGCTCAGGCGTTTTGTACTTCGGAGACCGCAAAACAGAGCGAAGCTGTGTCATTCCAAGGGGGCCCCGCCCGGGCCCCGCTGGAATGGCATCGTGTTCTGGATTGCGCTCCAACCCCCGCGGGTCCTGTGTGGCCTGCTATCGAAAAAGGAGCAAACATGAGCCTCTTCAACAAGATCACCAAGTCCTTCCAGTGGGGCGACAAGACCGTCGTCATGGAAACCGGCGAAATCGCCCGCCAGGCCACCGGTGCCGTGCTGGTCGACATCGACGGCACCGTGGTGCTGGCCACGGTGGTGGCGTCCAAGTCCGCCAAGCCCGGCCAGGACTTCTTCCCGCTGACCGTCGACTACATCGAGAAGACCTACGCCGCCGGCAAGATTCCCGGCAGCTTCTTCAAGCGTGAAGCCAAGCCCAGCGAACTCGAGACGCTGACCTCGCGCCTGATCGACCGCCCGATCCGCCCGCTCTTCCCCGAGGGCTTCCTGAACGAAGTGCACGTGGTGATCCACACCGTGTCGCTCAACCCCGAGGTCGACGCCGACATCGCCGCCATGATCGCCGTGAGCGCCGCGCTCTCGATCTCCGGCATCCCCTTCAGCGGCCCGATCGGCGCCGCGCGCGTCGGCTACATCAACGGCCAGTACGTGCTGAACCCGAGCCGCAGCGCTCGCGTCGACTCGCAGATGGACCTGGTCGTCGCCGGCACCGAAGCCGCCGTGCTGATGGTCGAATCGGAAGCGTTGCAACTGCCCGAAGACGTGATGCTCGGCGCCGTGGTCTTCGGCCACGAGCAGGGCAAGATCGCCATCAACGCCATCCACGAGCTGACCCGCGATGCCGGCAAGCCGCTGTGGACCGAAAACGGCACCTGGGCGCCCGAAGCCAAGGACGAAGCCTTCGAAGCCAAGATCAAGGGTCTGGCCGAAGAAAAGCTGCGCGCCGTCTACCAGATCCGCAGCAAGCAGGCCCGCACGCAGGCCCTGCGCGAAGCCAACGCCAGCGTCTTCGAGGCGCTGAAGGCCGAGGGCGCCGAGTACGACGCCGGCAAGGTCAGCGACCTGCTGTTCGCCATCGAGGCCAACATCGTGCGCAGCCAGATCCTCGAAGGCGAGCCGCGCATCGACGGCCGCGACACCCGCACCGTGCGCCCGATCGAGATCCGCAACTCCGTGCTGCCCCGCACCCACGGCTCTGCGCTGTTCACGCGCGGCGAGACGCAGGCGCTGGTCGTGACCACGCTGGGCACCGAGCGCGACGCGCAGCGCATCGACGCGCTGGCCGGCGAGTTCGAGGACCGCTTCCTCTTCCACTACAACATGCCTCCCTTCGCCACCGGCGAAGTCGGCCGCATGGGCTCCACCAAGCGCCGCGAAGTCGGCCACGGCCGCCTGGCCAAGCGCGCTCTGGTGGCGTGCCTGCCGAGCAAGGAAGAGTTTCCCTACACCGTGCGCGTGGTGTCGGAGATCACCGAGTCGAACGGCTCCTCGTCGATGGCTTCGGTCTGCGGCGGCTGCCTGTCGATGATGGACGCCGGCGTGCCGATGAAGGCGCACGTCGCCGGTATCGCCATGGGCCTGATCAAGGACGGCAACAAGTTCGCCGTGCTGACCGACATCCTGGGTGACGAAGATCACCTGGGCGACATGGACTTCAAGGTGGCCGGCACGACCAACGGCATCACGGCCCTGCAGATGGACATCAAGATCCAGGGCATCACCAAGGAGATCATGCAGGTGGCGCTGGCTCAGGCCAAGGAAGCGCGCATGCACATCCTGGGCAAGATGCAGGAAGCGATGGGCGAGGCCAAGGCCGAAGTGTCGAGCTTCGCACCCAAGCTCTACACGATGAAGATCAACCCCGAGAAGATCCGCGACGTGATCGGCAAGGGCGGCGCGGTGATCCGCGCGCTGACCGAGGAAACCGGCACGCAGATCAACATCGACGAGGACGGCACCATCACCATCGCCTCGACCGACAGCGCCAAGGCCGACGAGGCCAAGCGCCGCATCGAGCAGATCACCGCCGAAGTGGAGATCGGCAAGGTGTACGAAGGCCCCGTCACCAAGATCCTGGACTTCGGCGCGCTGATCAACCTGCTGCCCGGCAAGGACGGCCTGCTGCACATCAGCCAGATCGCCCACGAGCGCGTCGAGAAGGTCACCGACTACCTGTCGGAAGGCCAGATCGTGAAGGTCAAGGTCCTCGAGACCGACGACAAGGGCCGCGTCAAGCTGTCGATGAAGGCGCTGAGCGAGCGTCCGGCCGGCATGCCCGAGTACGGCGACCGCCCGCCGCGCGATGACCGGGGCGAAGGCCGCGGCGAGCGCCGCGAGCGCGGGGACCGGGGCGACCGCGGTGATCGCGGCGACCGTGCGCCGCGCGAGGAGCGCCGCCCGCGCGAAGAGCGCAACGAGCAGCCGCCGGTCGACGCGGCGCAGCCGCAGGACGCTGGCCGCGGCGAGCCGCACCAGGGCTGACCTGACGCCCCGCGGCAGCGCGGGGCTTCCCTCTTTTTTACAGCGTCTTGCGCCCGTCCCGCGGGCGTTGGAGCACGAAAAGACCATGAAAGCCATCGAGATCACGTCCTACGGTGCCCCCGAGGTGCTGCGCCTGGCCGAGCGGCCCGACCCGGTCGCGGGCGTTGGCGAAGCGCTGATCCGCGTGGGCGCCAGCGGCGTCAACCGGCCCGACGTCCTGCAGCGCACCGGCAACTATCCGGTGCCGCCGGGTGCGTCCGACCTGCCTGGCCTCGAAGTCGCCGGGGAGATCGTGGCCGGCGATGCGCAGGCGCTCGCCGCTGCCGGGCTGTCGATCGGCGACCGCGTGTGCGCGCTGGTGGCCGGTGGCGGCTATGCGCAGCTGTGCGTGGCGCCGGTGGCCCAGTGCCTGCCGGTGCCCACGGGCTGGAGCGACATCGAGGCGGCATCGCTGCCCGAAACCTTCTTCACCGTCTGGAGCAACGTGTTCCAGCGCGGGCGGCTGCAGCGCGGTGAAACCCTGCTGGTGCAGGGCGGCACCAGCGGCATCGGCGTCACGGCGATCCAACTGGCCAAGGCCCTGGGCGCGACGGTGATCGCCACCGCCGGCAGCGATGCCAAGTGCGAGGCCTGTGTCGCGCTCGGTGCCGACCACGCCATCAACTACCGCAGCAGCGATTTCGCTGCCGAAGCCAAGCGCCTGACCGACGGCCGCGGTGTCGACGTCGTGCTGGACATGGTGGCAGGGGACTACGTCGCGCGCGAGATCGACTGCCTGGCCGAGGACGGCCGCCTGGTCATCATCGCCGTGCAGGGTGGCGTCAAGAGCGAGTTCAACGCCGGGCAGGTGCTGCGCCGCCGGCTGACCATCACCGGCTCGACCCTGCGTCCGCGCCCGGTTGCGTTCAAGGGCGCGATCGCCCAGGCCCTGCGCGAGCAGGTTTGGCCGCTGCTGTCGGCCGGCCAGGTGAAGCCGGTGATCCACAGCACCTTCGCGGCGGCCGATGCGGCCAAGGCCCACACGCTGATGGAGTCGAACCAGCACGTCGGCAAGATCGTGCTGACCTGGTGAGCCCGAGATGACCCATCCCAAGAAGAAGCTGATCGCCGGCAACTGGAAGATGAACGGCAGCCTCGCGGCGAACGCGGCGCTGGTGGCGGCGCTTCGCGAGAGCGTCGGCACGCCGTCGTGCGACGTGGCCGTGTGCGTCCCCGCACCGTATCTGGCGCAGGTGCAGGGCCTGGTGGACGGCTCGCCGCTCGCGCTGGGTGCGCAGGACGTGTCGGCCCATGCGCAGGGCGCCTACACCGGCGAGCAGTCGGCCGCCATGCTCAAGGACTTCGGCGTGCGCTACGCCATCGTCGGCCACTCGGAGCGCCGCCAGTACCACGGCGAGAGCGACGACACCGTGGCGGCCAAGGCCGCCGCGGCCCTGGCTGCGGGCATCACGCCCATCGTGTGCGTGGGCGAGACGCTGTCGGAGCGCGAGGCGGGCCACACGCAAGAGGTGGTGCGTCGCCAACTGGCCGCGGTCATTCACGCCAACGGCCACTGCATCAGCGAGATCGTGGTCGCCTACGAGCCGGTCTGGGCCATCGGCACCGGCAAGACGGCCACGCCCGAGCAGGCCCAGGCGGTGCACGCGGTCCTGCGCACCCAGTTGCACCATGCGGCCGGCGATCTGGCGGGGCGCATCCGCATCCTCTACGGCGGCAGCATGAACGCGGCCAACGCCGCGTCGCTGCTGGCCCAGGCCGACATCGATGGCGGCCTCATCGGCGGCGCCTCTCTGAAGGCCCCCGACTTTCTGCAGATCATTGCGGCGGCGCGCTGAACACGGCGCGACTCGACCGAGCGAACAAGGAGTATTGACGAATGAACGTGATGTTGAACATTCTGGTGGGCGTGCAGATGCTCGCGGCGATCGCGATGGTCGGGCTCATCCTGCTTCAGCACGGCAAGGGTGCGGACATGGGCGCGGCCTTTGGCAGCGGCAGCGCGGGCAGCCTCTTCGGTGCCAGCGGCAGTGCGAACTTCCTGTCGCGCACCACGGCGGTGCTGGCGGCCGTGTTCTTTGCCTGCACGCTGCTGCTGGCCTACTTCAGCCATGCCCGCCCAACGAGCGGCGGCAGCCTGCTGGATCGCGCGCCGGTGACTGCCCCTGCGCCCGCGCCGGCCGCGCCCGCGCCCGACTCGGCCTCTCAGATTCCTTCGGGCGGCGCGGCATCGAGCGCACCTGCAACGCCGGCGACGAGCCCGGCGCAAAACCCTGCGCAAATCCCCTCGAAGTGATCGGCGCGCGCGGTCGACTTTCTATAGTGCGCCGCAGCATGCAAGAGCGTTTTTCAGGGTAAACTCTAAAGCTGTCCGGAAAGCCAAATCGCCTTGCTCAACAAGGTTCCTCATGCCATCCGGGCAGCTTCAAACCGCGGTCGTGGTGAAATTGGTAGACACGCTATCTTGAGGGGGTAGTGGCGAAAGCTGTGCGAGTTCGAGTCTCGCCGACCGCACCAGATTGCACCCGCAGAAGACTTCCTTCGGAAGGCCTTTCTGCGGTACGCAGACGGTGAAAGAAGAACGCTCCCGATGAACCTCGATTCCTACCTTCCCGTCCTGCTCTTCATTCTGGTCGGTATCGCTGTAGGCATCGCGCCTCAGGTTCTCGGTTACGTGCTCGGGCCCAACCGCCCCGACGCAGCGAAGAATTCCCCTTACGAATGCGGCTTCGAGGCTTTCGAGAATGCCCGCATGCAATTCGATGTCCGCTACTACCTGGTGGCCATCCTCTTCATTCTTTTCGATCTCGAAATCGCGTTCCTCTTTCCCTGGGCCGTGGCGCTCAAGGACGTGGGCCCGCTCGGCTTCTGGGCCGCGGTGGTGTTTCTCGCGATCCTCGTCGTGGGCTTCGCCTACGAGTGGAAGAAGGGTGCCCTTGACTGGGAATGAGCTGAACGCGGCAGGAGTGTGTGGCCATGGCCATTGAAGGTGTTTTCAAGGAAGGCTTCATCACCACGTCGTACGACTCGGTGGTGAACTGGGCCAAGACCGGCTCGCTGTGGCCCATGACGTTCGGCCTCGCATGCTGCGCGGTCGAGATGATGCATGCGGCTGCCGCGCGCTACGACATCGGCCGCTTCGGCGCCGAGGTGTTTCGCGCCAGCCCGCGCCAGTCCGACCTCATGATCGTGGCCGGCACGCTGTGCAACAAGATGGCACCGGCGCTGCGCAAGGTCTACGACCAGATGGCCGAACCGCGCTGGGTGCTGTCGATGGGCTCGTGCGCCAATGGCGGTGGGTACTACCACTACAGCTACTCGGTCGTGCGGGGCTGCGACCGGATCGTGCCGGTCGACGTCTACGTGCCGGGCTGCCCCCCGACGGCCGAAGCGCTGATCTACGGGATCATCCAGCTGCAGCAGAAGGTGCGCCGCACCAACAGCATTGCCCGTGCCTGATCGGAGCCACGCCCCATGACGTCGTTTGCTGTCGATCCGCAGGTCCTCAAGGACACGATCTCTCTGGCGCTGGGCGACAGGCTCAAGCGCATCTCCGTCGCACTCGGGGAAGTCACCGCCGTCGTGGACGCGGCCCACTACCTCGAAGCGATGCAGATCCTGCGCGACGCGCCGGGCTGCCAGTTCGAGCAGCTCGTCGACATCTGCGGCGTCGACTACTCCTCGTACCGTGACGAGTACTGGGAAGGCCTGCGCTACTGCGCCGTGTCGCACCTGTTGTCGGTGTCCCTCAACCAGCGCGTGCGTGTGAAGGTCTTCTGCCCGGACGACGACTTTCCCGTCGTGCCGTCGGTCAACGCGCTGTGGAACTCCGCCAACTGGTTCGAGCGCGAAGCCTTCGACCTCTACGGCATCGTCTTCGACGGCCACCCCGACCTGCGCCGCATCCTGACCGACTACGGTTTCATCGGCCATCCCTTCCGCAAGGACTTCCCGCTGTCGGGCCACGTGGAGATGCGCTACGACGCGGACCTACAGCGCGTGGTGTACCAGCCGGTGACGATCGAACCCCGCGAGGTCACGCCGCGCGTGATCCGCGAAGACAACTACGGAGGCCTGCACTGAGGGGCGCCGCGCCCCTGGTGATCGAACATGGCTGAAATCAAGAACTACACGCTGAACTTCGGTCCGCAGCACCCTGCGGCCCACGGTGTGCTGCGCCTCGTGCTCGAGCTCGACGGCGAAGTCGTCCAGCGCGCCGACCCGCACATCGGCCTGCTGCACCGTGCCACCGAGAAGCTCGCCGAGCACAAGACCTACATCCAGTCGCTGCCGTACATGGACCGTCTCGACTACGTGTCGATGATGTGCAACGAGCATGCGTACTGCCTGGCCATCGAGAAGCTGCTCGGCCTCGAGGTGCCGATCCGCGCCCAGTACATCCGCGTCATGTTCGCGGAGATCACGCGCCTGTTGAACCACCTCATGTGGCTCGGCTCGCACGGCAACGACTGCGGCAGCTCGACCATCCTGATCTACGCCTTCCGCGAGCGCGAAGACCTGTTCGACGTGTACGAGGCAGTCTCCGGTGCGCGCATGCACGCGGCCTATTTCCGTCCGGGTGGCGTCTACCGCGACCTGCCGGATGCGATGCCGCAGTACAAGGTCAGCAAGATCAAGAACGCGAAGGCGCTCGAGCGCATGAACGAGGACCGCCAGGGCTCGGTGCTCGATTTCCTCGAAGGCTTCACCAAGCGCTTCCAGACCTACCTGGGCGAATACCACACGCTGCTGACCGACAACCGCATCTGGAAGCAGCGCACCGTGGGCATTGGCGTGATGTCGCCGGAGCGCGCGTTGAACCTGGGCCTGACGGGGCCGATGCTGCGCGGTTCGGGCATCGCCTGGGACCTGCGCAAGAAGCAGCCCTACGACGTCTATGAGCGCATGGACTTCGACATTCCCGTCGGCAAGACGGGCGACTGCTACGACCGCTACCTCGTGCGCATGGAGGAGATGAACCAGTCCAACCGGATCATCGCCCAGTGCGTGCAGTGGCTCAAGGCCAACCCCGGCCCGGTCATCACCGACAACCACAAGGTGGCGCCGCCTGCCCGGGAATCGATGAAGGCCAACATGGAAGAGCTGATCCACCACTTCAAGCTCTTCACCGAAGGCTTCCGCGTGCCCGAGGGCGAGGCCTATGCCGCCGTCGAACACCCGAAGGGCGAGTTCGGCATCTACATGGTGAGCGACGGCGCCAACAAGCCCTACCGCCTCAAGATCCGCGCGCCGGGCTTCGCGCACCTGGCCGCCCTCGACGAGATGGCGCGCGGCCACATGATCGCCGACGCGGTGGCCGTGATCGGCACCCTGGACATCGTGTTCGGAGAAATCGACCGATGAGCGACGCATCTTCCTCCCCCGTTTCCGCCGCGGCGCTGCCGCAGGCCGTGCTCGAGCGTTTCGCGCGCGAGGTCGCCAAGTACCCGGCCGACCAGGCCCAATCGGCCGTGATGGCCTGCCTGGCCATCGTGCAGCAGATCGAGGGCTACGTCAGCGCGCAGAGCGAAGCGGCCATTGCCGACTACCTCGGCATGCCGCACATCGCCGTGCGCGAGGTCACGACCTTCTACAACATGTACAACCAGCATCCGGTGGGCAAATTCAAGCTCAACGTATGCACGAACCTGCCGTGCCAGCTGCGCGACGGTGCGACCGCGCTGGTCCACCTCGAGAAGAAGCTCGGCATCAAGATGGGCGAGACCACGCCCGACGGACTGTTCACGCTGCAGCAGAGCGAATGCCTGGGTGCCTGCGCCGATTCGCCGGTGATGCTGGTGAACGACCGGACCATGTGCAGCTTCATGAGCAACGAGAAGCTCGACCAGCTCGTCGACGGCCTGCGCGCTGCCGCCGGGGAGGAGCGTTGATGACGCCCGACCAAGTCCTTTCCCAGTTCCGGGCAACCGGCGTCCAGACCTGTTTCCACGACCGCCACATCAACCCGCAGATCTATGCGGGCCTGAACGGCACCAACTGGCGACTGGCCGACTACGAGGCGCGCGGCGGCTACCAGGCCCTGCGCAAGATCCTGACCGAGGGCCTGACGCCCGACCAGGTGATCGCCGAGGTCAAGGGCTCCGGCCTGCGCGGTCGCGGCGGCGCGGGTTTCCCCACCGGTCTGAAGTGGAGCTTCATGCCCCGCCAGTTCCCGGGCCAGAAGTACCTCGTGTGCAACTCCGACGAGGGGGAGCCGGGCACGTGCAAGGACCGCGACATCCTTCACTTCAACCCGCACATCGTCATCGAGGGCATGGCCATCGCCGCCTATGCGATGGGCATCAGCGTCGGCTACAACTACATCCACGGCGAGATCTTCGAGACCTACGAGCGTTTCGAGGCCGCGCTGGAAGAAGCGCGCGCCGCCGGCTACCTCGGCGACAAGATCATGGGCAGCGGCTACAGCTTCCAGCTGCATGCGGCCCACGGCTTCGGTGCCTACATCTGCGGCGAGGAAACGGCGCTGCTCGAGTCACTGGAAGGCAAGAAGGGCCAGCCGCGCTTCAAGCCGCCGTTCCCGGCCAGCTTCGGCCTGTACGGCAAGCCGACCACCATCAACAACACCGAAACCTTCGCGGCGGTGCCCTGGATCATCCGCAACGGCGGTCCGGCCTACCTCGAGTGCGGCAAGCCGAACAACGGCGGCACCAAGATCTTCTCGGTCAGCGGCGATGTCGAACTTCCCGGCAACTACGAAGTGCCGATGGGCACGCCGTTCTCCAAGCTGCTCGAACTGGCCGGTGGCGTGCGGAAGGGCCGCCAGCTCAAGGCCGTGATCCCGGGCGGTTCTTCCGCGCCGGTGCTGCCTGCCGACATCATGATGGCGTGCACGATGGACTACGACTCCATCGCCAAGGCCGGCTCCATGCTGGGCTCGGGCGCCGTGATCGTCATGGACGACTCGCGTTCCATGGTCGAGTCGCTCAAGCGGCTGTCGTACTTCTACATGCACGAGTCCTGCGGCCAGTGCACGCCGTGCCGCGAAGGCACGGGCTGGCTGTGGCGCGTGGTGGACCGCATCCACAACGGCCAGGGCCGTCCCACCGACATGGATCTGCTCAATTCGGTGGCCGACAACATCCAGGGCCGCACCATCTGTGCGCTCGGCGATGCGGCCGCCATGCCCGTGCGGGCCATGATCAAGCACTTCCGCCACGAGTTCGAGGCGCTGGTGCCGGGCTACGTGCCCAAGACGCCGGCCCAGGCCTGAGCGCGAACGAGAACACGACATGGTTGAAATCGAACTCGACGGCAAGAAGGTCGAAGTGGCCGAAGGCAGCATGGTGATGCATGCCGCCGACAAGGCCGGCACCTACATCCCGCATTTCTGCTACCACAAGAAGCTCAGCATCGCGGCCAACTGCCGCATGTGCCTGGTCGACATCGAGAAGGCGCCCAAGGCCATGCCGGCCTGCGCCACCCCGGTCACGCAGGGCATGATCGTGCGCACCCAGAGCGAGAAGGCGATCAAGGCGCAGAAGTCGGTGATGGAGTTCCTGCTCATCAATCACCCTCTCGACTGCCCGATCTGCGACCAGGGCGGCGAATGCCAGTTGCAGGACCTGGCCGTGGGCTATGGCGGCTCGTCCTCGCGCTACGAGGAAGAAAAGCGCGTGGTCTTCCACAAAGATGTCGGCCCGCTCATCAGCATGGAAGAGATGAGCCGCTGCATCCACTGCACCCGTTGCGTGCGATTCGGCCAGGAAGTGGCCGGCATCATGGAACTGGGCATGGTCAACCGGGGCGAACACTCCGAGATCACCACCGTGGTGGGCGACACCGTCGATTCGGAGCTCTCGGGCAACATGATCGACATCTGCCCGGTCGGCGCGCTCACGAGCAAGCCCTTCCGCTACAGCGCCCGCACCTGGGAACTGAGCCGCCGCAAGTCGGTGAGCCCGCACGATTCGACGGGTGCCAACCTGATCGTGCAAGTCAAGAGCAACCAGGTGATGCGCGTGGTGCCGCTCGAGAACGAAGACGTCAACGAATGCTGGATCGCCGACCGCGACCGCTTCTCGTACGAGGCGCTCAACGGCGACGAGCGCCTGACCCAGCCCATGCTCAAGCAGGGGGGGCAGTGGCAGGTGGTCGACTGGCAGACCGCGCTCGAGTACGTGGCCAACGGCCTGCGTCAGATCAAGGCGGACCACGGCGCCGGCGCCATCGGCGCGCTGGTCAGCCCGCACAGCACGGTGGAAGAACTCGCGCTCGCCACGGCCCTCATGCGGGGCCTGGGCAGCGAGAACATCGACCACCGCCTGCGCCACGCCGACTTCACGCGCGGCACGGGCGTGCGCTGGCTCGGCACGTCGATCGCTTCGCTGTCGCAACTGCAGCGCGTGCTGGTCGTCGGCTCGAACCTGCGCAAGGACCACCCCCTGTTCGCGCAACGGATTCGCCAGGCAGCGCGCAAGGGCGCGGCGGTGCACGCCATCGCCGGCCAGGCGCAGCTCGCATCGCAGGATGCATGGGCCATGCCGCTCGCCAGCGCGCAGACCGCCGAGGCGGCGGGCTGGGGCGACGCACTGGCCGTGCTGGCGGCGGCAGTGGCCGCCGAGAAGGGCGTGTCCGCTCCTTCCCATGCAGAGCCGACGGATGCGGCACGGGCGACTGCCAAGTCCCTCATGGGCGGTGAGCGCAAGGCCATTCTTCTCGGCAATGCGGCCGCGCACGCCGCCGACGCTTCGCGTCTGCTGGCTATTGCGCAGTGGATCGGCGAGCAGACCGGCGCCTCGGTCGGCTACCTGACCGAAGCAGCCAACACGGTCGGCGCCCAATGGGTCGGCGCGCTGCCGGGCGCCCAGGGCCTCGACGCCGGGCGGATGCTGGCCGGCGGCCTCAAGGCCGTGCTCCTGCTCAACAACGAACCCGAGTTCGATTCGGCCGCAGGCGCCAAGGCCGCGCAGGGCCTGGGCGACGCGCAGATGGTCGTGACCTTGAGCCCGTTCAAGGCCAACCTGGCCTTCAGCGATGTGCTCCTGCCCATCTCGCCCTTCAGCGAAACGCCGGGCACTTTCGTCAACGCGGAAGGCCGCATCCAGAGCTTCCACGCCGTGGTCAAGCCGCGTGGCGAAACCCGGCCGGGCTGGAAGGTGCTGCGCGTGCTGGGCAACCTGCTCGGCCTCACCGGCTTCGACTTCGAAACCTCGCAGGACGTGCTTGCGCACGTGCGCACCGGCCTCGACGCCGCCGCGACGCATGTTCCCGCCGATCGGCTGAGCAATGCGCTTGCCGCACCGGTCGACCTCGCAGCTCCGGCTGCGGCGCCTGGCGCCGAGCCGGTGGCTGCGTCCATCTACCAGCTGGACGGTCTCGTCCGCCGCGCTCCGTCGCTGCAGTTGACGGCCGACGGCCGTGGCAGCGCGCATGCCGTCCGCGGCGTCGCGTACTACCAGGCCATCGACGAGGTGACCGCATGATCGACACGATCTACGGTTTCGGGCGCGGCCTGATCGATGCCGGCTGGTGGACCGGGGCCGGCTGGCCCGTGGTCTGGTCGCTGATCAAGATCGTGTGCGTGCTGCTGCCGCTGCTTGGGGCGGTCGCCTACCTGACCCTCTGGGAGCGCAAGTTCCTCGGCTGGATCCAGGTGCGCCACGGTCCCAACCGTGTCGGCCCCATGGGGCTGCTGCAGCCGATCGCCGACGCGCTCAAGCTGCTCACCAAGGAACTGATCAACCCGACGGCGGCCAACAAGGGCCTCTTCCGTCTGGGCCCGGTGATGGCGATCATGCCGGCGCTGGCGGCCTGGGTGGCCATTCCCTTCGGCCCCGACGCGGTGCTGGCCAACGTCAATGCCGGGTTGCTGCTGATCATGGCCATCACCTCGATCGAGGTGTACGGCGTGATCATCGCCGGCTGGGCCTCCAACTCGAAGTACGCCTTCCTGGGCGCGCTGCGTGCGTCGGCCCAGATGGTGAGCTATGAAATCGCCATGGGCTTCTGCCTGGTGGTGGTCATCATGGTGTCGGGCAGCCTGCACCTCGGCGAGGTGGTCGCTGCGCAGGGCAAGGGCATCGGCGCCAACATGGGCCTGGGCTTCCTGTCGTGGAACTGGCTGCCGCTGCTGCCGATCTTCGTCGTCTACGTGATCTCGGGCGTGGCCGAGACCAACCGCCACCCGTTCGACGTGGTGGAAGGCGAGGCCGAAATCGTCGCCGGCCACATGGTCGAGTACTCGGGCATGGGCTTCGCGATCTTCTTCCTGGCCGAGTACGCCAGCATGTGGCTGATCTCGATCCTGGCCGCGCTGATGTTCCTGGGCGGCTGGCTCTCGCCCATCGGCTTCCTCGACTTCATCCCCGGATGGATCTGGCTCGGCCTGAAGACCTTCTTCGTGGTCTCGCTGTTCATCTGGATCCGGGGCACCTTCCCGCGCTTCCGCTACGACCAGATCATGCGGCTGGGCTGGAAGATCTTCATTCCTGTCACCCTGGTGTGGCTGCTGGTGGTCGGGGGCTGGATGCAGACGCCCTGGAACATCTGGAAATAAGCGGAGCGAACAAGATGACAGCCATCGCTGCCTCGTCCTTTTCGATCAAGGATTTCTTCAAGAGCTTCATGCTCGCCGAGCTCTTCAAGGGCATGGCCCTCACGGGCCGCTATGCGCTGCGCCGCAAGATCACGGTGCAGTTCCCCGAAGAGAAGACGCCGCTGTCGCCGCGCTTTCGCGGGCTGCATGCGCTGCGCCGCTACGAGAACGGCGAGGAGCGCTGCATCGCCTGCAAGCTGTGCGAAGCCGTGTGCCCGGCGGTCGCCATCACCATCGAGTCGACGGTGCGCGACGATGGCTCCCGCCGCACCTCGCGTTACGACATCGACCTGACCAAATGCATCTTCTGCGGCTTCTGCGAAGAGAGCTGCCCGGTCGACTCGATCGTCGAGACGCACATTCTCGAATACCACGGCGAGAAGCGTGGCGATCTCTACTTCACCAAGGACATGCTCCTGGCGGTGGGCGATCGCTACGAAAAGGAAATCGCCGCCAACAAGGCGGCCGACGCCAAGTACCGCTGATCCCGGCGCCCGAAAAGAACCATCCTCATGGACGTCAAGACCGGCTTTTTCTACCTGTTCTCGGTCGTGCTGCTCTTCGCAGCCTTCCGGGTCATCACCGCGCGCAACCCCGTGCATGCGGTGCTCTACCTCATGCTGGCCTTCTCGCAGGCCGCCGCCGTGTGGCTGCTGCTGAAGGCCGAGTTCCTGGCCATCGCGCTGGTGCTGGTCTACCTCGGCGCCGTGATGGTGCTCTTCCTGTTCGTGGTGATGATGCTCGACCTGAACATCGACAGCCTTCGCCAGGGATTCTGGAAGCACTTCCCGCTGGCCGCGCTGATCGGCGTGGTCATCGCGCTCGAAATGGCCTACGTGCTGATGGGGGGCTTCCGGCTCCAGGGCGCCGCGCCCGTCGAAATGGCGCAGGCTGCCGCCGCGCAGGGCTCGAACACCAAGGCGCTGGGCCTGCTGCTCTACAGCGAATACGTCTATCCCGTGCAGATCGCGGCCGTGATCCTCGTGGTTGCCATGATCGCCGCCATCGCGCTGACGCTGCGTCAGCGCAAGGACACCAAGTTCGTCAACGTGAAAGACCAGGTGCACGTGAAGGCTGCCGACCGCATGAGCGTGGTCAAGCTGGCCGCGACGCTGCCCCCACCGCCGCCGGCCGCGCCGGTGGCCGACGCCGAAGCGGAGAAGAAGCCATGACGCTGACCCTGGGCCACTACCTGTCGCTGGGCGCGATGCTGTTCGCGCTGTCGGTGATCGGCATCTTCCTGAACCGCAAGAACCTGATCGTGCTGCTGATGTGCATCGAACTGATGCTGCTCGCGGTCAACATGAACTTCGTCGCCTTCTCGCACTACCTGGGCGACATGCACGGACAGATCTTCGTGTTCTTCATCCTGACCGTGGCGGCTGCCGAGTCGGCCATCGGCCTGGCCTTGCTCGTGCTGCTGTTCCGCAACAAGTCGAACATCAACGTCGACGAGCTCAACGCGCTCAAGGGATAACGACAACCACCATGAGCGCAACGCTTTCTGCTTCCACCCTGCTGGCCGTGCCGCTCGCGCCCCTCGTGGGCTCGGCGCTCGCGGGCCTGTTCGGCACCAAATTCGGCGGCAACCACCTGGGCCGCAAGGTCGTCCATTCGCTCACCATTCTGGGCGTGCTGGTCGCCTTCATCATCTCGGCGATGACGCTCAAGAGCGTCGTGGCCGACGGTGCCCGCTTCAACGCCACCCTCTACGAATGGATGGTCGTCGGCGGGCTGAAGATGGAAGTCGGCTTCCTGGTCGACGGCCTCACGGCCATGATGATGTGCGTCGTGACCTTCGTGTCGCTGATGGTCCACATCTACACCATCGGCTACATGGAAGAGGACGCGGGCTACAACCGCTTCTTCGCGTACATCTCGCTGTTCACCTTCTCGATGCTGATGCTCGTCATGAGCAACAACATGCTCCAGCTGTTCTTCGGCTGGGAGGCGGTGGGCCTGGTGTCCTACCTGCTGATCGGGTTCTGGTTCAACAAGCCCACGGCGATCTTCGCGAACATGAAGGCCTTCCTGGTCAACCGCGTCGGCGACTTCGGCTTCATCCTCGGCATCGGCCTGATCGCCGCCTATGCCGGCACGCTGAACTACACCGAGGCCTTCGCCAAGGCCGACCAGCTCGCCAAGATCGGCTTCCCGGGCACCGACTGGATGCTGATCACCGTGATCTGCATCTGCCTGTTCATCGGTGCCATGGGCAAGAGCGCGCAGTTCCCGCTGCATGTGTGGCTGCCCGATTCGATGGAAGGCCCGACCCCCATCTCGGCGCTGATCCACGCCGCCACCATGGTGACGGCGGGCATCTTCATGGTCAGCCGCATGTCGCCGCTGTTCGAGCTGAGCGACACCGCGCTGAGCTTCATCCTCGTGATCGGTGCCATCACCGCGCTGTTCATGGGCTTCCTGGGCATCATCCAGAACGACATCAAGCGCGTGGTGGCGTACTCGACGCTCTCGCAGCTGGGCTACATGACCGTCGCACTGGGCGCGTCGGCGTACTCGGTCGCGGTGTTCCACCTGATGACCCACGCCTTCTTCAAGGCGCTGCTGTTCCTGGGCGCCGGCTCGGTCATCATCGGCATGCACCACAATCAGGACATCCGCTGGATGGGCGGCGTGCGCAAGTACATGCCGATCACCTGGATCACCTCGCTGCTGGGTTCGCTGGCGCTGATCGGCACGCCGCTGTTCTCGGGCTTCTATTCCAAGGACAGCATCATCGAGGCGGTGCACGAGAGCCACCTGTGGGGCTCGGGCTTCGCGTACTTCTCGGTGCTGGCCGGCGTCTTCATCACGGCGTTCTATTCGTTCCGCATGTACTTCCTGGTCTTTCACGGCAGGGAACGGTACGACCAGAACCCGGACGCGCACCACGACGACCACGCGCACGACGACCACCACGGCCATGGCCACGACGCCAAGCCGCACGAGTCGCCGTGGGTCGTCTGGCTGCCGCTCGTGCTGCTGGCCATCCCGTCGGTGGTGATCGGCTACTTCACCATCCAGCCGATGCTCTACGGCGAGTTCTTCAAGGACGCCATCTTCGTGGACGGGGCCAAGCATCACGCGATGAAGGAGCTGGCCGAGGCCTTCCACGGACCCATGGCCATGGCGTTGCACGGGTTGCAGGCGCCGCCGTTCTGGCTGGCGTTGGCCGGCGTGGCGCTGTCCTGGTACATGTACATGATCAACCCCGCGCTGCCGGCGGCCATCAAGCGCGCCTTCGGCCCGGTCTACCGCCTGCTCGAGAACAAGTACTACATGGACTGGTTCAACGAGAACGTGCTGGCGCGTGGCACGCGTGCGCTGGGCACCGGCTTGTGGAAGGGCGGCGACCAGGCCCTGATCGACGGCGCCGTGGTCAACGGCTCGTGGAAGCTGATCGGCCGCCTGGCGGGTGTGGTGCGCTGGTTCCAGTCGGGCTACATCTACCACTACGCCTTCGCGATGCTGTTGGGCATCTTCGTCCTGATGACGTATTTCGTCTGGTTCAACCGCTGATCCGCTGCGCTGGAGAACAATAAAAATGGGTTTGTTGAGCCTTGCCATCTGGCTGCCGATCGTGGTGGGCGCCGTCCTGCTGCTGTTCGGCCGCGAGACCCAAGCGCGCGGTGTCCGCTGGGCCGCACTGATCGGCGCGATCGCCAGTTTCCTCGTCACCCTTCCGCTGTATACGCGCTTCCAGGTCGGCAGTGCAGCGATGCAGTTCGTCGAGAAGGCGCCGTGGATCGAGCGTTTCCACATCAACTACCACGTTGGCGTGGACGGGCTGTCGATGTGGTTCGTGCTGCTGACGGCCTTTGTCACCGTGATCGTGGTCATCTCGGCCTGGGAAGTCATCACCGAGCGCGTCAACCAGTACATGGGTGCGTTCCTGATCCTGTCGGGCCTGATGATCGGTGTGTTCTCGGCGCTCGACGGGATGCTGTTCTACGTCTTCTTCGAAGCCACCCTCATCCCGATGTACCTGATCATCGGCATCTGGGGCGGCCCGAACAAGATCTATGCGGCCTTCAAGTTCTTCCTGTACACGCTGCTCGGCTCGCTGCTGATGCTGGTCGCGCTGATCTACCTGTACAACACCTCGGGCGGCAGTTTCGACATCCTCACGTGGCACAAGCTGCCGCTGGGCGGCCATGCGCAGACCCTGCTGTTCTTCGCCTTCTTCGCCGCCTTCGCGGTGAAGGTGCCGATGTGGCCGGTGCACACCTGGCTGCCCGACGTCCACGTCGAGGCCCCGACGGGTGGCTCGGCCGTGCTGGCCGCCATCATGCTGAAGCTCGGCGCCTACGGCTTCCTGCGCTTCTCGATGCCGATCGCGCCCGACGCCTCGCGCGAGTGGGCGTGGTTCATGATCGCGCTGTCGCTGGTGGCCGTGATCTACGTGGGCCTCGTGGCGCTGGTGCAGCAGGACATGAAGAAGCTGGTGGCGTACTCGTCGGTCGCCCACATGGGCTTCGTGACCCTCGGCTTCTTCATCTTCAACAGCCTGGGCGTGGCCGGCGGCATCGTGCAGATGATCTCGCACGGCTTCGTGTCGGGCGCGATGTTCCTGTGCATCGGGGTGCTGTACGACCGCGTCCACTCGCGGCAGATTGCCGACTACGGCGGTGTGGTGAACACTATGCCCAAGTTCGCGGCCTTCGCGTTGCTGTTCGCGATGGCCAACTGCGGCCTGCCCGCCACGGCCGGCTTCGTCGGCGAGTGGATGGTGATCCTGGGCGCCGTGAAGGCCAACTTCTGGATCGGCCTGGGCGCGGCCACCGCGCTGATCTTCGGTGCCGCCTACACGCTGTGGATGTACAAGCGCGTGTACCTCGGCCCGGTCGGCAACAAGCATGTGGAAGAGCTCACCGACATCAACGGGCGCGAGTTCCTGATGCTGGCCCTGCTGGCGATCGCGGTGCTGTGGATGGGCCTGTTCCCGAAGCCGTTCACCGACGTGATGGACGCTTCGGTCACGGAATTGCTGCGCCACGTCGCCGCGTCCAAGCTGCCCTGAGTCCACGCTGAACAAGAGAACGAGATGATTGACAAACTCAGCTGGATCACGATCTACCCCGAGATCGTCCTGCTCGTCATGGCGTGCATCATCGCGCTGGTCGACCTGTCGACCACCGATGCGCGCCGCACCCGCACCTACGTGCTCACCTTGCTCACGCTGGCCGTGGTGGCCGTGCTCACCGGCATGCAGGCGCACGCCGGCCAGACCGTGTACGGCTTCGGCGGCATGGTGGTCAGCGACCCGATGGGCAACTGGCTCAAGTGCTTCGCCACCGTGGCTTTGATGGTCACGCTCGTCTATGGCCGGCCCTACGCGGCCGATCGCCAGATGCTGCGCGGCGGCGAGATGTTCACCATCAGCATGTTCTCGCTGCTGGGCATGTTCGTCATGATCTCCGGCAGCAACTTCCTGCTGATCTACCTGGGCCTGGAACTACTCACGCTGTCGAGCTACGCGCTCGTCGCGCTGCGGCGCGACAACGCCGTCGCCAGCGAGGCGGCCATGAAGTACTTCGTTCTCGGCGCCATGGCCAGCGGCTTCCTGCTCTACGGCCTGTCGATGATGTACGGCGCCACGGGCTCGCTCGACGTGAACGAGGTCTTCAAGGCCATCGCCAGCCGCAAGGTCAACCACCAGGTGCTGGTCTTCGGCCTCGTCTTCGTCGTCGCCGGCCTGGCCTTCAAGCTGGGGGCCGCGCCCTTCCACATGTGGGTGCCCGACGTGTACCAGGGTGCTCCGACCGCCATCACGCTGCTCATCGGCGCGGCGCCCGAGCTGGCGGCCTTCGCGATCGTGATTCGCCTGCTGGTCGAAGGCATGCTGCCGCTGGCCATCGACTGGCAGCAGATGCTGGCCTTGCTGGCCATCGCGTCGTTGCTGGTGGGCAACCTGGCGGCCATCGCGCAGACCAACCTCAAGCGCATGCTGGCCTACTCGACCATCGCGCAGATGGGCTTCATGCTGCTGGGCCTGGTGGCGGGGGTGGTCAACGGCAACACCTACAACGCGCAGTATGCGTACAGCGCGTCGATGTTCTACATCGTCACCTACGTCCTGACCACGCTGGCCAGCTTCGGCATCATCCTGCTGCTGGCGCGCGAAGGCTTCGAGAGCGAGGAAATCTCCGACCTGGCCGGCCTCAACCAGCGCAGCCCGCTGTATGCCGGCGTGATGGCGATCGCGATGTTCTCGCTGGCCGGCATTCCGCCGCTGGTGGGCTTCTATGCCAAGCTGGCCGTGCTGCAGGCGCTGATCGCTTCGGGCCAGGCGCTGTACATCGGGCTTGCGGTCTTCGCGGTGGTGATGTCGCTGGTCGGCGCGTTCTACTACCTGCGCGTGGTCAAGGTCATGTACTTCGACGCACCGCTCACGGCCACCACGGTGTCGGCGCCGCGCGACGTGCGCACGGTGCTGACGCTCAACGGCGCGCTGATCCTGGTCCTGGGCATCCTGCCCGGCGGGTTGATGACGCTGTGCGCGCAGGCCATCGTGGCCACGCTGGCCAACTGAGCTTGCGCGGCGCATGGGCGGGCTGTCGCAAAGCGCTTCGGTCTGGCTGGTGCTGCTGGTCGCGGTGCTGGCCGCGAACCTGCCTTTCCTGACCGAACGCCTGCTCGGCCTGCTGCCGGCACCGGGAGGGCGGAAGTCCTTGGGATGGCGGCTGGCCGAACTCGCCGTGCTGTACGGCCTCACCGGCGCTGTCGGCCTGCTGTTCGAGCGGCGCCTCGGTCAGATCGCGCCGCAGGGCTGGGAGTTCTACGCGGTGACGGGCGCGATGTTCCTCGTGCTGGCCTTTCCGGGCTTCACCTGGCGCTACCTCGTCAAGCATCGCGCGGCTGCCTGAACGGCGCACCACGGCCCCACCTTTCCCTTCGAGATCCATCATGAGCGACACCCACCTCAAGGAAGAGCGCGTCGGTTCGCAAGAGCTGTTCAAGGGGAACTTCCTCGAAGCGCGCCGCGACACCATCCGCCTGCCCGACGGCAAGACGGCAACGCGCGAATACGTCGTGCACCCGGGGGCCGTGGTCGTCATCCCGCTGCTGGACGATGGGCGCATCGTGCTGGAGCGCCAGTACCGCTACCCGATCGGCCGCGTGATGGTGGAGTTTCCGGCCGGCAAGCTCGACGCCGGCGAGGACCCCTTCGTCTGCGGCCAGCGCGAACTGATCGAGGAAACCGGCTACCGCGCCCGTGAATGGGCGCACGCGGGCGCGATGCATCTCGCCGTCGCCTACTCGACCGAGATCATCCACATCTACTTCGCCCGCGGCCTCACTGCCGGCGAGCGGCAACTCGACCACGGCGAGTTCCTCGACGTGTTCGCAGCCACGCCGGAGGAACTGCTCGGCTGGTGCCGCGACGGCACCGTCACCGACGCCAAGACGCTGACGTGCACCGTCTGGCTGCAGAACGTCCTGTCCGGCGCATGGACGCTCGACTGGTCGGCGGGCGAGGGCGCCGCCACCGCCGGATAATCGCGGCCATGAAAGTCCTCAACCTGCGTTGCGAGCACAGCCACACCTTCGAGGGTTGGTTCGCATCGGCCGAGGACTTCGAATCGCAATGCACGCGCGGGCTGGTCGAGTGCCCGATGTGCGGCAGCACCGCCGTCACCAAGGGCCTCAGCGCCCCGCGCCTGAACCTCGGCGCGGCCCGCGAGCCCGAGGCGCCCAAGGCGGCACCCGTGGCCGACACCCCCGAGGCCCGCTGGATGCGCGCCGTGCGCGAAGTGCTGGCGCGCACCGAGGACGTGGGCGAGCGCTTCGTCGACGAGGCGCGACGCATGCACTACGGCGAGACCGAGGAGCGCGGCATCCGCGGCCAGGCGAGCCCGGAGCAGGCGGAAGCCCTGCTGGACGAGGGCATCGTCGTGATGCCGTTGCTCGTTCCTCCCGGCGCCAAGGGCACGCTGCAGTAGGCCTGTCGACGGGCTGGCGCGAGATCGGCCCCTTCCTCGAAACGAATTCCGCTGCAGCCCGGCCGGTGGGCGCTGCGGCCCGATGGCGTTCGATGAAACTCAGGCCACGAACTGCAGCGCCGCAAGCTGCGCATAGACGCCGCCCAGCGCCACCAGCTCGGCGTGCGTGCCCTGCTCGACGATCGCGCCGTGGTCCAGCACGACGATGCGGTCGGCCTTCTGCACCGTGGCCAGGCGGTGGGCAATGACCACGGTCGTGCGGTCCTGCATCGCGGATTCGAGGGCCGCCTGCACCATGCGCTCGCTCTCGGCATCGAGGGCGCTGGTGGCTTCGTCCAGCAACAGCAGCGGCGGGTTCTTGAGCATGGCGCGCGCGATCGCGATGCGCTGGCGCTGGCCGCCCGACAGGCGCACCCCGCGTTCGCCGAGGAAGGTGTCGAAGCCTTCGGGCAGCGCGTCGATGAAGGCTTCGGCATGCGCGGCACGTGCCGCGGCCCGCACCTCGTCGTCGCTGGCGCCGGGGCGGCCGTAGCGGATGTTCTCCATCGCGCTGGTCGAGAAGATGACCGCGTCCTGCGGCACCATGCCGATGCGCTGTCGCAGGTCGTCCAGGGCCAGCGTGGCCAGTGGCTGGCCGTCGAGCAGGATGCGGCCGGACTGCGCGTCGTAGAAGCGCAGCAACAACTGGAACACCGTGCTCTTGCCGGCGCCGCTGGCGCCTACAAGCGCCACCGTTTCGCCCGGCGCGATCGCGAGGTCGAACTGCCGCAGCGCCGGCGTGCCGGGGCGGGACGGGTAATGGAAGTCCACGGCCTCGAAGCGCACCGCGCTGCCGCCCTGCGGCACCGGGACACGCGCCGGCTGGCGCGGCGAGGCGATGACCGGGCGCGCGTGCAGCAGCTCCATCAGGCGCTCGGTGGCGCCGGCGGCGCGCAGCAGTTCGCCGTACACCTCGCCGAGCACGGCCGAGGCGCTGGCCAGGATGATCACGTAGACCACCGTCTGGCCCAGGTGGCCGGCCGTGATCTCGCCGCGCATTACGGCCTGCGTGCCGGCGTAAAGGCCCCAGAGCAGCGCGGCCGAGGTGGCGATGATGATGAAGGCCACCAGCACCGCCCGCGCCTTCGTGCGCCGCACCGCGGTGCGGAATGCGTCCTGCGTCGAGGCCGCAAAACGGTCCGACTCGCGTGCCTCGGCGGTGTAGCTCTGCACCACCGGGATCGCATTCAGCACCTCGCCGGCGATCGCGCTGGCATCGGCCACGCGGTCCTGGCTGGCGCGCGACAGGCGGCGCACGCGCCGTCCGAACAGCATGCTCGGTACAACGACCAGCACCAGGATCAGCCCCACCTGCGCCATCACGTAGGGGTTGGTCCACACCAGCATCACCAGCGCACCCAGGCCCATCACGCCATTGCGCAGCCCCATGCTGAGCGAGGAGCCCACGACCGTCTGCACCAGCGTGGTGTCGGCCGTCAGGCGCGACAGCACCTCGCCCGTCTGCGTGGTCTCGAAGAACTGCGGGCTCTGGCGCAGCACATGGCGGTACACGGCGTTGCGCAGGTCGGCGGTGATGCGCTCGCCGAGCCAGCTCACTGTGTAGAAGCGCGCGGCCGAGAACACCCCCAGCGCAATGGCCACCAGGAACAGTTCGAAGAAATGGTTGCGCAGTGCGAGGGCCTGCGCGCCGCGGTCGGACGGCACGAGGCCGCCGTCGATGAGGCCGCGCAGCGCCAGCGGGAAGAGCAGGGTGGTCACGGCGGCCAGCACGAGGAAGAGTGCCGCCAGGCCGATCTGCAGGCGGTAGGGCCGCAGGAAGGGGCGCAGGCCCGAGAGCGCGCGCGGCGATGCCTTGGCCGGCGCGGAAGAAAGATCGCCCATGGCGGGCAGGGAGGCAGCCATCGCCCGATTCTAGCCAACCGCTGCCGTCACAAAGTCAGCCTTGACAATTACTGCCATGGCAATTAATATTTGCGCTATGCCCCAGGACACGCCCTCTGCCGATCCCCCGGTCGGCCAGACCTTCTACCGTCCCGACAACTACTCCGCCGACGAGAGCATCGGCCTGATGATGCGGCGCATCATCACGGCCGTCGGCCTGGCGGTGGAGGCCGAGCTGGTGGAGCCGGGCGGCCCCACCTACCCGCAGTGGATCCCGCTGCACAAGCTGCACATGCACACCGGCCCGTCGACCACGGTCGCCGAACTGGCCCGCGTGTGCGAACTCGACACCGGCGCCATGACCCGCCTGCTGGACCGGCTGGAGGCCAAGGGCCTGGTGCGCCGGGTGCGCTCCGTGGCCGACCGCCGCGTGGTGCACATCGAGCTGACCGACGAGGGCGCCGAGCACGCCAAGCGCGTGCCGCACGTGCTGTGCCGCGTGCAGAACGAATTCCTGTCCGGCTTCGACGAAGCCGAATGGAAACAGCTGAAGGCGTACCTGCGCCGCATCCTCAACAACTCCGTCGACGCCTCGGCCCGGGCCGCGGCGCGCAAAGAAAAAGATGACAGCGCTTCTTCCTGATCTTTCCGTGGCACGGCGTGGCGCCGTGGTGCTCGCTGCGGCCGCGCTGGCCGCGGCACTCGCGGGCTGCGCCGACATGGCCGGCATCGGCTCGCAGGCGCAGATGCGCGACGCGGCCGCCGTCGGCCTGCCGGCGGCCGATGCCACCGCCGCCACGGCGCCGGCGGTCGACAGCCAGTGGTGGCGTGGCTTCGGCGACGCCCAACTCGACGGCCTGATCGACACCGCCCTCCAGGGCAACCCCAACCTCGCCGTCGCATCGGCCCGCCTGGCCAAGGCCGAGGCGACGATCCGCGCCGCGCGCGCCGCCGACATGCCGCAGGTCAAGGGCGACCTGAACCTCAACCGCTCGCTGTATTCCGAGAACTACATCTATCCGTCGCCGCTCGGCGGCTCGATCCAGAACAGCGGACTGCTGCAGATCGGCGGGAGCTGGGAACTCGACTTCTTCGGCAAGAACCGCGCCGCTATCGAGGCGGCGGTGGGCAACGCCCGGGCCGCGCAGGCCGATGCCGAAGCCGCGCGCGTGCTGCTCGCCAGCAACGTGGCGCGCAGCTACGTGCAATGGGCGCGGCTGGAGGCACAGCTCACCGTGGCCAAGCGCACGCTGGCCCAGCGCGATGAAACGCTGCGCCTCGTGCGCGACCGCGTTTCCGCCGGCCTGGACACGCGGCTGGAACTGCGGCAAAGCGAGGGCGGCCTGCCCGAGGCGCGCCAGCAGATCGAGGCGCTGAACGAGCAGATCGGCATCGCCAAGCATGCGCTCGATGCCCTCGTGGCCAAGCCCAATGTGGCGGAAACGCTGACCCCGCCTGCGCTGGACACCATGAAGAACATCGCCGTCCAGCCCGTGCTGCCGGCCGACCTGCTGGGCCGCCGTGCCGACATCGCGGCCGCCCGCTGGCGCGCCGAGGCTGCGAGCAGCGACGTCGACTACGCCCGCAAGCAGTTCTACCCCAATGTGAACCTCACCGCCTTCGTGGGCGTGCAGTCGCTGGGCTTCGGCAACCTGCTGAAGTCGGGCAGCGAGCAGTGGGGCGTGGGGCCGGCCGTCACGCTGCCGATCTTCGAGGGTGGGCGCCTGCGTGCCAACCTGCGCGGCAAGGCGGCCGACCGCGATGCCGCCGTCGAAAGCTACAACGCCACCGTGATCGACGCCGTGCGCGACGTGGCCGACCAGGTCACCAGCATCCAGTCCGTGGCGCGCCAGCAGGCGCAGCAGCGCGAGGCGCAGGTGGCCGCCGAAGGCGCCTACGAGATCGCCGTGCAGCGCTACGGCGCCGGCCTGGGCAACTACCTGAACGTGCTCACGGCCGAAACCAACGTGCTGGTCCAGCGCCGGCAGGCCGTCGAGCTGGCCGCGCGCGCGCTCGACACGCAGGTGGCCCTGGCGCGTGCCCTGGGCGGCGGCTGGCAGCCCGCCGACCTGCAGGCCACCGCGTCGGCCGCCGCGCCCGCGACGGCCCACTGAACGCGCCGCCGACCTCATCGTCTCTTCAAGATTCCTTCCAACACCATGAGCGAGAACACCACCCCCAACGCCCCCGCAGCCGCAGCGCCGGCTGCAGCACCCGCCGGCAACGGCAAGCGCCGCCGCGCGCTCACGGCCCTGGCGGCCGTCGTCATCGTCGTCGGCGGCGGCTGGGGCCTGTACGAATGGCTGGTCGCCAGCCACTACGAGGACACCGACAACGCCTACGTCCAGGGCAACGTGATCCAGATCACGCCGCAGATCGGCGGCACCGTGATGGCCATCGGCGCCGACGACACCGACTTCGTCAAGGCCGGCCAGCCGCTGGTGCAGCTGGACCCCGCCGACGCGAAAGTCGCGCTCGAGCAGGCCGAGGCGGCCCTCGGCCAGGCCGTGCGGCAGGTGCGCACCCTGTATGCCAACAACGGCTCGCTGGCCGCCCAGGTGGCGCTGCGCCAGGCCGACGTGGTGAAGGCGCAGAGCGACATCGCGCGCGCGCAGGACGACCTCAAGCGCCGCCAGGCGCTGTCGGGCAACGGTGCGGTGTCGAAGGAAGAGCTCAACCATTCCGAGACCACGCTGGCCAACGCGAAGAGCGCCTTGGCGGCCGCGCAGGCGGGCGTTTCGGCGGCCCGCGAAAACCTCGCCAGCAACCGTTCGCTCACCGACGGCACCAACGTCGAGGACCACCCCAGCGTGCAGGCCGCCGCCGCCAAGGTGCGCGAGGCCTACCTCGCCACCCAGCGCGTCGCCATGCCGGCGCCGGTCGACGGCTATGTCGCCAAGCGCACCGTGCAGCTGGGCCAGCGCGTGAGCCCCGGCACGCCGATGATGTCCATCGTGCCGCTCAACCAGCTGTGGGTCGACGCGAACTTCAAGGAGCCGCAGCTGCGCAACATCCGCATCGGCCAGGGCGTGAAGCTCACCGCCGACCTGTACGGCAAGAAAGTCGAGTACGACGGCAAGGTGGCCGGCCTGGGCGTGGGCACCGGCGCGGCCTTCGCGCTCCTGCCGGCGCAGAACGCGACCGGCAACTGGATCAAGGTGGTGCAGCGCGTTCCCGTGCGCATCGCGCTCGAGCCCTCGCAGCTCAAGGCCAACCCGCTGCGCGTGGGCCTGTCGATGGACGTCGAGATCGACGTGCGCAACAGGGACGGCCAGATGCTGGCCGAGGCGCCGCGCACCACGGCGCTGGCGCAGACCGAGGTCTACAGCACGCTCGACAAGGGCGCCGAGGCCGAGGTGCGCCGGATCATCGCCGCCAACCTGGGGCGCGAGCCGGCGGCGCCCGCCGCGCACCGTCCGGGCTCGGCGGCGCCCACGGCCGGCGACGGCGCGCACGTGGCGCTGCAGAACAAGCCGATCTGATCCGCTGCTCCCTCGCCATCGATCCGTATGTCGACTCCCCAAGCCGCCTACGTGCCGCCGCCGCCCCTCGAAGGGGCGGCGCGCGTCTGGGGCACCATCGCGCTGTCGGCCGCGACCTTCATGAACGTGCTCGATTCGTCGATCGCGAACGTGTCGCTGCCGGCCATCTCGGGTGACCTGGGCGTGAGCCCGACGCAGGGCACCTGGGTCATCACCAGCTTCGGCGTGGCCAACGCCATCGCCGTGCCGCTCACCGGTTTCATGACGCAGCGCTTCGGGCAGGTGCGCCTGTTCATGGCCAGCGTCATCCTGTTCATCATCAGCTCGTGGCTGTGCGGCCTGGCGCCCAACATGACCACGCTGATCGCCTTCCGCGCGCTGCAGGGCTTCGTCGCCGGCCCGATGATCCCGCTGTCGCAGACGCTGCTGCTGTCGAGCTATCCGCGGGCCAAGGCAGGGCTGGCCATGGCCATGTGGTCGATGACCACGCTCGTTGCGCCGGTGATGGGGCCGCTGCTGGGCGGCTGGATCACCGACAACATCTCCTGGCCCTGGATCTTCTACATCAATATTCCGGTGGGCCTGATGGCCGCCGGCATCACCTGGGCCATCTACAAGGACCGCGAGAGCGTCACCCGCAAGGTGCCCATCGACGCCATCGGCCTGGCGCTGCTGGTGCTGTGGGTCGGCGCGCTGCAGCTGATGCTCGACAAGGGGAAGGAACTCGACTGGTTCCACTCCGTGCAGATCGTGGTGCTGGCCGTGCTCGCGGTGGTCGGTTTCGCGTTCTTCCTGGTCTGGGAACTGACCGAGAAGCACCCGGTGGTCGACCTGTCCCTGTTCAAGCGGCGCAACTTCTGGTCGGGCGCATTGGCCACCGCCGTGGGCTATGGCCTGTTCTTCGGCAACGTGGTCATCCTGCCGCTGTGGCTGCAGCAGTACATGGGCTACACCGCGACGCAGGCCGGCATGGTGCTGGCGCCGGTGGGGCTGCTGGCCATCGTGCTGTCGCCGATCGTGGGCCTGACGGTGGGCAAGGTCGATCCACGGCGCTATGCGACGGTCTCCTTCCTGGTGTTCGCGCTCATCCTGTGGATGCGCTCGCGCTTCAACACGCAGGCCGACTTCGCCACCATCATGATCCCGACCCTGATCCAGGGCATCGCGATGGCCTTCTTCTTCATCCCGCTGGTCACGATCACGCTGTCGGGCCTCACGCCGGACCGCATCCCGGCGGCCTCGGGGCTGTCGAACTTTGCCCGGATCACGGCCGGCGCCATGGGCACGTCGATCGCCACCACGCTGTGGGAGAACCGCGCCACGCTGCACCACGCGCAGCTGGCCGAGGCCGTCAACCAGGGCAGCACCGCCGCCACGGGCGCCATCGGCGCGCTGGGCAGCGCGGGCTTCAGCCCGGAGCAGGTGCTGTCGCAGATCAACCGGCTGGTCGACCAGCAGGCCTTCATGCTCGCGACGGCCGACCTGTTCTACGGCTCGGCGGTGCTTTTCCTGCTCTTGATCCCGGTGATCTGGCTGTCGAAGCCGGCACGCGGCGGCGGATCGTCGGACGCAGCGGCCGGCGCGCACTGAATGTCACGCGGCCTGTCATTGCCCCAGGGGCTTGCATGTCCTCTGGACCTCAAGGCTCTGCACGACGACGTGCATGTCATGGCGTTCTTTCGGGGGCATTCGCGTTACGAGTCTGTGGAGGCGATGGTTCGTCGCCGTACTGGAGGCCATCCTGACGTACGCGCGATCCTGACCCTCCACGACCAGTCGCAGGTCGATCATGTAAATCACGAGGTGGAGGCCGGGCCGCAACGCGTCATCGTGCAGCGTGCGGTGGACTTCGAAGAGGGTGAGGACGGCGGTATTCCCTGGGCGCAGCTGCGTTTTCTTTCAGTGGACGGCGAGGCGGTGGTGCTGACGCTGCGCCCGACCGGCCCGCCGTCCTCGGAGCGCGCTGGCGTGTCGGACCCGGGCACGCATGCTCGCGGTAACAGCCTGCCGCTCATGTGGCGCGGTCGGAGCGCTCTGGCCTCGGCGGAGTCGCAGGTTCGGATCGATGGTGCCGCCTATCCGCTGCCGGTCTTGGTGGATCGGCGTCCATACTTCGTCGGTATGCATGGGTTCTACGCGGAAGATCACAGGATGGCACTCGTCCGCGCCGGGCGCATGTCTCGGCCTTGGACGGACTTGGGTGATTTCGCAAATGCTGAGGTGGAGGCGCAAGGAGATCGCGTGTTCTTGGCATCACTGCGCGTTCTGGCATCGCCAAATCATTCGTCGGCCGGCCTTTCCCTCTCATTCGACGATGGCCGTTTCGTTCTCGCCCTCGAAGGAACATCTGCCCGGATCGAAGGAGCCTTCGATTCTTGGGACGAGCTCAACGGAGATTTCCGGCTGGTGCTGCGCCCACTCTCACCTGATTGGGCCCGTGCTCGCGTCGTGAACGTGCACGCGTGTCGGCAGTCCGCAGGCTGGGATGTCCTGACCACCATCGACGGTTGAGGAGCCACGCCTCGCATGGCGGCGGAATGGCGAGGCGCTTGGCACGGGAGTCCGGGTGTCGCCATGCACGGCCCCCGCGGGAGAGATGCGTATGGATTGCCGCGACGATTGTTCATGGCGCACCGCAGCATCCGCATTTGCCCCAGTACGCAATTGCAGAGGCGCCGCCAACAATCGTCCCCGCTTCGCCACCCGGCCGGCCGCAACGCAACGCACCTCTCTTCGCACCTGCATGACTGAAATTTCCTTCCAGCCACGAAGTGGCCTCGGGCGATGAGCGACATCATTCTCGAGACGCGGCAGCTCACCAAGGAATTCAAGGGATTCACCGCGGTCAGCAAGGTCGACCTGAAGGTGGCGCGCGGGTCCATCCATGCGCTCATCGGCCCGAACGGCGCGGGCAAGACCACCTGCTTCAACCTGCTCACGAAGTTCCTGGAGCCGACCTCCGGCCAGATCCTCTTCAACGGCCACGACATCACCGGCGAGCGGCCGGCGCAGATCGCGCGGCGCGGCATCATCCGCTCCTTCCAGATCTCGGCCGTGTTCCCGCACCTGACGGTGCTCGAGAACGTGCGGCTGGGCCTGCAGCGCGCGCTGGGCACCAGCTACCACTTCTGGAAGAGCGAAAAATCGCTGCTGCCGCTGAATGCCCGCGCACGCGAACTGCTGGCGCAGGTCGGCCTGGAAGACCTGGCCGACGAGGAGACCGTGAACCTGCCCTACGGCCGCAAGCGCGCGCTGGAGATCGCCACCACGCTGGCGATGGAGCCCGAGTTGATGCTGCTCGACGAGCCGACGCAGGGCATGGGCCACGAGGACGTGCACCGCGTGGCCGAGCTCATCAAGCGCGTGTCGGCCGGTCGCACCATCCTGATGGTGGAGCACAACATGAGCGTGGTGTCGACCATCGCCGACACCATCACGGTGCTGCAGCGGGGTGCCGTGCTGGCCGAAGGGCCCTACGGCGTCGTCTCGAAGAACCCGCAGGTCATGGAAGCCTACATGGGAACCACCGACGGCCAGTTGCAGGGGGCACATTGATGGCCACCCCGGCGCTGGAAATCAACGGCCTGCAGGCCTGGTACGGCGAATCGCATGTGCTGCACGGCGTCGACATGGTCGTGCAGCCGGGCGAGGTGGTCACGCTGCTGGGCCGCAACGGCGCCGGCCGCACCACCACGCTGCGCGCGATCATGGGCCTGACGGGCACGCGCAAGGGCAGCATCCGCGTCAACGGCCACGAGACCATCGGCCTGCCCACGCACCGCATCGCGCACTTCGGCATCGGCTACTGCCCCGAGGAGCGCGGCATCTTCGCCAGCCTCTCCGCCGAAGAGAACCTGCTCCTGCCGCCGCCGCTCAAGGGCAGCGGGGCCGGCATGTCGGTCGACGAGATCTACGCCATGTTCCCCAACCTGGCGGAGCGCCGCAACAGCCAGGGCACGCGCCTGTCGGGCGGCGAGCAGCAGATGCTGGCCGTGGCGCGCATCCTGCGCACCGGGGCGCGGCTGCTGCTGCTCGACGAAATTTCCGAAGGCCTGGCGCCGGTCATCGTGCAGGCCCTGGCCCGCATGATCACCATGCTGCGCGCCAAGGGCTACACGGTGGTGATGGTGGAGCAGAACTTCCGCTTCGCCGCGCCGCTGGCCGACCGCTTCTACGTGATGGAGCACGGCCGCATCGTCGAGAGCTTCGGCGCGCCCGAACTGCAGGCCAAGATGCCCGTGCTCAACGAATTGCTCGGCGTTTGAATCTTTCCATTTCTTCCAAGGAGACTGCGTGATGACAGCAAAGCATTTCACTGCGATCGCACTGGCCATTGGCGCGCTGGCCGTCGCCACGGGCGCACAGGCCCAGGAGAAGGTCAAGATCGGCCTGATCACCGACATGTCCAGCCTGTATTCGGACGTGGAAGGCAAAAACGGCGCGTTGGCCATCCAGATGGCGATCGACGACTTCGGCGGCAAGGTGCTGGGCCAGCCGATCGAGTTGATGTCGGCCGACCACCAGAACAAGGCGGACATCGCGGCGTCCAAGGCGCGCGAATGGGTCGACACCCAGGGCCTGACGATGATCTTCGGCGGCACCAACTCCGGCACCGCCCTGGCGATGGCGAAGGTGGCCGAGGAGAAGAAGCGCGTCTACTTCAACAACGGCGCCGGCACCTCGGCACTGACCAACGAAGCCTGTACGCCCTACACGGTGCACTACGCCTACGACACGGTGGCGCTGGCCAAGGGCACGGGCGGTGCGGTGGTCGACCGCGGCGGCAAGAGCTGGTTCTTCCTGACGGCGGACTACGCCTTCGGCCAGGCGCTCGAGGCCGACACCACGGCCGTCATCAAGGCCAAGGGCGGCACGATCGCGGGCAGCGTCAAGCACCCGCTGAACGCCTCGGACTTCTCGTCCTTCCTGCTGCAGGCGCAGAACTCCAAGGCGCAGATCCTCGGCCTGGCCAACGCGGGCGGCGACACCATCAACGCGATCAAGGCGGCCAAGGAATTCGGCATCGACAAGACGATGAAGACCGCCGGCCTGCTGGTGTTCCTGTCGGACATCCACAGCCTGGGCCTGAAGAACACCGCCGGCCTGCTGCACACCACCAGCTGGTACTGGGACCTGAACGACAACACGCGCAAGTTCGCCAACCGCTTCTTCGAGAAGACCAAGCGCATGCCGACCGACGTGCAGGCTGCCGACTACTCGGCCACGATGACCTACCTCAAGGCCGTGCAGGCCGCCAAGACCACCGATGCCGACAAGGTCATGGCTCAGCTCAAGAGCATGAAGATCGACGACTTCTACGGCAAGGGCACCATCCGCGCCGACGGCAGCTTCGTCCACGACATGTACCTGGTCGAGGCCAAGGACCCGAAGGAATCGAAGAAGCCGTGGGACTACCTCAAGGTGCTCAAGACCATGCCGGGCGAAGAAGTCTTCACCGCGAAGGCCGACACCAAGTGCAAGCTCTGGAAGTGATGCGGCCCGCGCTGCCTCGTTCGCTCCCCGCCATCGCCCAAGGTCGCTCATGAACAAGCCTGCTGCCCTTTCCGCGCTGTCGCTGGCCCTCGTGCTGGCGTCTGCCTCCACCCATGCGCAGACGCCCGACAAGGTGCGGATCGGCTTCGTCACCGACATGTCGAGCCTCTACTCCGACGTGGATGGCAAGGGTGGCCTCACGGCCATCCAGATGGCCATCGACGACTTCGGCGGCAAGGTCAACGGCCTGCCGGTCGAACTGCTGAGCGCCGACCACCAGAACAAGGCCGACATCGCCGCGTCGAAGGCGCGCGAATGGATGGACACGCAGGGCCTGTCCCTGCTCATCGGCGGCACCAACTCCGGCACGGGCCTCGCAATGGCGAAGGTCGCGCAGGAGAAGAAGCGCGTCTTCATCGCCATCGGCGCCGGCACCTCGGCGCTGACCAACGAGCAGTGCAGCCCCTACACCATCCATTACGCCTACGACACCGTGGCGCTGGCCAAGGGCACTGGCGGCGCGGTGGTGGGGCAGGGTGGCAAGAGCTGGTTCTTCCTGACGGCGGACTATGCCTTCGGGCAGGCGCTGGAGAACGACACCGCGCGCGTGGTGAAGGAGAAGGGCGGCACGGTGGTGGGCGGCGTCAAGCACCCGCTCAACGCGTCGGACTTCTCGTCCTTCCTGCTGCAGGCGCAGAACTCCAAGGCGCAGATTTTGGGCCTGGCCAATGCGGGCGGGGACACCATCAATGCCATCAAGGCAGCCAAGGAATTCGGCATCACCAAGACCATGAAGATGGCGGGCCTGCTGGTGTTCGTGAGCGATGTGCACAGCCTGGGCCTGAAGAACACCGAAGGCCTTCTGCTCACCACCAGCTGGGACTGGAACCTGGACGACGAGTCCCGCAAGTTCGGCAAACGCTTCTTCGACAAGATGAAGCGCATGCCGACCGACATCCAGGCGGCCGACTACTCGGCGACGATGAACTACCTCAAGGCGGTGCAGGCCACCAAGACCACCGATTCGGACAAGGTCATGGCCTACCTCAAGAGCACGCCGCTGAAGGACTTCTACGCGCAAGGGACCGTACGCCCCGACGGCCGCTATGTGCACGACATGTACCTCATGCAGGTCAAGAGCCCGGCGGAGTCCAAGCAGCCGTGGGATTACTACAAGGTCGTGTCCAAGCTCCCCGGCGACCAGGTCTACACGACCAAGGCCGAGAGCAAGTGCGCCCTCTGGAAATGACGATGCCCCGGCCGGGCGCCGCCCTGGCGCGTGCCCCGGCTTTCCGATTCTGATCGCCGCCTCCCCATGAACATCTCAATGCCCGCGCTGCTGAGCCAGCTCCTGCTGGGGCTGGTCAACGGATCGTTCTACGCGATCCTCAGCCTTGGCCTCGCGGTCATCTTCGGCCTGCTCAACGTCATCAACTTCGCGCATGGCGCCCTCTTCATGATGGGCGCGGTGCTGACGTGGATGGCGATGAACTACTTCAACGTCAACTACTGGGTGATGCTGGTCGCGGCGCCGGTCGTCGTCGGCCTGTTCGGCGTGCTCATCGAACGGCTGCTGCTGCGCTGGATCTACAAGCTCGACCACCTCTACGGCCTGCTGCTCACGCTGGGCCTCACGCTGCTGATCGAAGGCGCGTTCCGCTCGGTGTACGGGGTGTCCGGGCTGTCGTACGACGCGCCCGACCAGCTGTCGGGTGCGACCAACCTGGGCTTCATGATCCTGCCCAACTACCGGGCGTGGGTCGTGGTGGCCTCGCTGGTCGTGTGCTTCGCCACCTGGTTCGTGATCGAGAAGACCCGCATCGGCGCGTACCTGCGCGCCGGCACCGAGAACCCGCGCCTGGTCGAGGCCTTTGGCGTGAACGTGCCGCTGATGATCACTCTGACCTACGGCTTCGGCGTGGCGCTCGCGGCCTTTGCCGGCGTGCTGGCCGCACCGGTCATCCAGGTGTCGCCGCTCATGGGGCAGAACCTCATCATCGTCGTCTTCGCGGTGGTGGTGATCGGCGGCATGGGCTCGATCATGGGCGCCATCCTCACCGGCCTGGGCCTGGGGGTGATCGAGGGCTTCACCAAGGTCTTCTACCCCGAGGCCTCGTCCACCGTCGTGTTCGTGATCATGGTGATCGTGCTGCTGATCCGTCCTGCCGGCCTGTTCGGCAAAGAGAAATGAGAAGGGCGGCACCTCGATGAACCACAGATCCCTCATCGGCTACGGCGTGTTGCTCGTCGCGCTGATCGCGGCACCCTTCTTGGGTGCGTACCCGGTCTTCGTGATGAAGCTCATGTGCTTCGCGCTCTTCGCGTCGGCCTTCAACCTGTTGCTCGGCTTCACCGGACTGCTGTCGTTCGGCCACGCCGCGTTCCTGGGCTTCTCGGCGTACATCGCCGGCTACTGCCTGCGTGATCTCGGCCTCACGCCCGAGCTCGGCCTGATCGCCGGCACGCTCACCGGCGCCTTGCTCGGCTGGGTGTTCGGCCTGCTGGCGATCCGCCGCCAGGGCATCTACTTCGCGATGATCACGCTGGCGCTGGCGCAGATGGTGTTCTTCTTCTGCCTGCAGGCGAAGTTCACCGGCGGCGAGGACGGCCTGCAGGGCGTGCCGCGCGGCAAGCTCTTCGGCGTGCTCGACCTGTCCACCGACCTGACGATGTACTACGTCACGCTCGTGGTCGTGGTGGCGGCCTTCCTGCTCATCGTGCGCACCATCCACTCGCCCTTCGGCCAAGTGCTCAAGGGCATCAAGGAGAACGAGCCGCGTGCGCTGTCGCTGGGCTACGACGTCAGCCGCTTCAAGCTGCTGGCCTTCGTGATCTCGGCCGCACTGTCGGGTCTGGCCGGTTCGCTCAAGACCCTGGTGCTGGGCTTTGCCACGCTGACTGACGTGCACTGGTCGTCGTCGGGCTCGGTCATCCTCATGACGCTGCTGGGCGGGCTGGGCACGCTGTCGGGCCCCATCGTCGGCGCGGCGGTGGTGGTGGTGCTGGAGAACAAGATCGGCGACCTGGGCACCGCGCTGGCGCGCCTGACCGGGGTCGACTGGTTCAACACGCTGGGCGAGTCGGTCACCATGGTCACCGGCCTGATCTTCGTGGTCTGCGTGCTGGCCTTCCGGCGCGGCATCATGGGCGAGGTGATCGCGCTGCTGGGGCGTCGCCGCAAGGGCGGCTGACCCGCTCGCAAACCGGCGGGCGCCTCAAAGCCGCAGCGCCGCCACGTAGCCCGTCATCTCCAGATAGCCGTGCCCGATGGTGCGGCCTGGCGCGTCGCGCAGCGCGCTCAGGCCCTCCCAGTAGATCGCGCCGGTCGAGCCGCGGCTGTCCAGCTCCTGGTCGTCCAGCAGCGAGGCCACCTCGAATCGGCCCGCCGGCGTGTCGAGCGTCCATTGCACCGGATAGCGCCCGCCCGAGCGCGGACTGGTCCACACGCGGCGGGGCGTGAAGCGCACGTCCTGCGGCCCGAAGGCCTGCACCGCGCCGCCTGGCGCACGCCACGACCCACCGACCCACAGCGCCGAGCCGTCGCGCCGTCGAAGCCGGAAGGCGGTGAGTGCGCTGCCATCGTCGAGATTCATGCCGATCCAGTCCCAGCCCACCGCCTCGGGATGCATCAGCGCCTCGCTCCATTCGTGGTCCAGCCAGGCCCGGCCGGTCACATCGACGGGAGGCTGGCCGGGCAGGGCGATGCGTCCTTGCACGGCCAGCTGCGGTTCGCTGTAGTAGTAGCTGGCCTGCGACGCATCCGGCCCCTTGCGCGACAGCCCGGCGTCGCCCTGCAGCAGCAGAGCTTGCGTGGGGCCGAAGCGCAGCGAGAGGCCGAAGCCCTCCGCGCCCGCATCGGCCGGCAACTCGGCCTGGTAGCGGCCGCTGGCGGCATCGCGCACCAGCGACCAGTCCTGCAGCCGCACGTCGGTGTCGGCCTCGGAGGCGCTCGCGATGCCGAAGCCGGCGCGCGCGATGCGCTGCGCATGCCGCAGCTGGCGGCCCTGCAGGTCGGTCACCGCCGCGTGCGCGAACAGCAACTGCTTGGCCGCGAAGGCCGAGCGCATCGTCTGCGCCGCGTCCACGCGCGATCGGAAGAAGGTCACCTGGAAGCCGAAGCGCCGCCCGCCTGCCGCCTCGGCATGGCCGGTGACGTACCACCACTCGGTGCGCAGCTCCGGGTGGCTGCCGAAGTCACGCGGGAATTGCAGCGTGCGCGGTGGCAGGGCTTTCGCCGAGGTGGCCCACGCCAAGGCGGGCAGCAGGGCCAGGGTATGTCGACGGGTCAGCATGGTGGGTGGGCCGTCATCACCAGTCCTCCTTCACCGCCAACACCGCCTCCCGCGACGCCGCCGCACGGCCCGCCAGCCAGGCCGTGACGGTGCCGGCCGTGACCACCGCACCGCACAGCAGCGCCAGCCGGCCCCAGGGCACGAGCAGGTCCATGCTCCAGTGGAAGCTCTGCGGGTTGACCACCTTCACCAGCACCACCGACACCGCGAGTCCCAGCGCCAGGCCGGCGACGGCGCCGATGGCGGTCCACGCCGCGCCTTCGCCGGCGACCACGGCCAGCACCTGCCGGCGCGTCAGGCCGAGGTGTGCCAGCAGCCCGAATTCCTTGCGCCGCGCCAGCACCTGGGCGCTGAAGCTGGCCGCCACGCCGAACAGGCCGATGGCGATCGCCACCGCCTGCAGCCAGTAGGTGACGGCGAAGCTGCGGTCGAAGATGCGCAGCGAGTTGGCGCGGATCTGCGCCACGGACGAGAACTCGATGGCGTCGGCATCGCCGCCGAAAGCCTCGGCCGCCACGCCGCGCGCGGCCTGCTGCACGTCGGCCTCGCGCGCCCCGGGCGCGAGCCACAGCGCGATGTCGCTCACGTGCCGGTCGCCGGTCAGGCGGACGAAGTCGGCGCTGTCCATCGTCACCGCACCGAACTGGCGCACATAGTCGCGCCATACGCCTGCGATGAAGAAGGACGCGGCTTGCGTCGACGATGCGGGCGCTGCCGCCCCGAATGCCTTGGCCAGTTCGGGCCAGCCCTGTCCCGGCCGCAGGCCATACAGCGCCACCATCGGCTCGCTCACGTACAGGGCGATGCGCCCGGCGGGCACGGGCAGGGCCGGGCCGACCAGCGGCAGCGAGCGTGCGGCGTCGTCGGCGTCGATGGCGCGGGCGATCAGCGTGACCGGCGGCCTCGCGGCGTCGAGCAGCAGGCTGCGGGTGCGCAGGGTGCTGGCCCGCGCCACCCCCGGAAGCTGTGCCATGCGCTGCACCACGGCCGCGTCGAAGGGCGCGGCGTCGGTCGACGCACCGCCGGTACCGGCCGCGCGCAGGTACAGGTCGGCGGGCAGCACCACGTCGAGCCACTGCGTCACCGAATCGCGAAAGCTCGCCACCATCACCGTCAGCGCGACCGACAGCGCCAGGCTGGCGACCACGCCGCTCACCGCCACCGCCGCGGTGCCCCGCATGCGCCGCGCACGTTCGACGGCCAGCATGGGCAGCAGCCGTTGGCCGAGCCGCGGCGCGAGCCGGTCGTACACCGCCTCGATCAGCCAGGGCAGGCCGGCGATGCCCCCCACCAGCAGCAGCCCGACCGAGACGTACGCTGCCAGGGGAATGCCAAAAACGGCCGGCATGCCGGCCAGGCCCGCGCCCCCCGCGATCAGGGCGAGCGCCATCCACGGCCGGCGCACGGTGGCCGTGCCGGCGCCCAGGCCCTTGAGCGTCTGCGCCTCGGGCAGGCGCTGCGCGGCACGCGCGGGCCACCAGCCGCCCACGCCGGCCGCTGCCAGGCCGAGCGCACCGTAGAGCAGGGCGGCCGGCGAACTCCATTGCAGCCGCGGCGACACGCCCGCGAAATAGCCGCCCCCGAGGTCGCCGCCCAGCAGACGCAGCGCAGCCCAGGCCAGCGTGCCGCCCAGCGCGAGCCCGGCCAGGCTGCCCACGGCACCCAGCAGCAGCGACTCCGCCAGCACCAGGCGCAGGCGCTGGCTTGGGGTGAGGCCCAGCACACCGAGCAGCGCGAACTGCTGCGCGCGCTTGGCCACACTGAGCGCCAGCACCGAGAACACCAGGAAGGCCCCCGTGAACAGCGCCACCAGCGCCAGCACCGTGAGGTTGACGCGGTAGGCGCGCGACAGGTTGCTCGCGCGCTCGGCCGCATCGCCGGGCTCGGCCACGCGCACGTTCGCCGGCCATCCGGGCAGGCGCTGCAGCGCGGCGACGAAAGCGCTGCGGTCGGTGCCCGGTGCCAGCCGCAGGTCGATGCGCGTGAGCTCGCCGCCACGGCCCAGCAGGTCCTGTGCGGCGCCGATGTCCATCACGGCCAGCGCGCTGCCGCTCGCAGCCACCGTGCCGGCGATGCGCAGGGGTGGCTGCCCGGGCGCTGCGCCGTCGAGCCGCAGTTCGGTGGCCGATCCGACCGCCTGACGGGCCGCCGGGTTCAGGAAGGCCTGGCCGGGCGACAGCATCGCGAAGCGCGTGTCGTCGTCACCGCCCCGCGCAGGCACCGGCATCAGCGCGGGCGCGATGCCGGGCACGACCAACGCATCGACGCCGACCACGCGCAGACCCAGCCGCTGGCCGGCGGGCGTGTGCGCGATCGCCTGGACCTCCAGCACCGGGCTGGCCAGCCGCACCTGCGGCAGCCGCGCCACCTGCGCATACACCCGCTCGTCGAAGCCGCCCTGCACCGCGCGCAGCTCCAGGTCGGGCTGGCCGTTGACCGAGCGCACGGCGCCCTGGAACTCGTCCAGCGCCGAAGCGTTGATCAGGTGCACCGAGAAGGCCAGCGCCACCCCCAGCATGACCGCCACCACCGCCGCCAGGTTGCGCCACGGGTGGTGCCGCAGCTCTTGCCAGGAGAAGGTGCGCAGCAGGGCGAGCATGGGGCCATTGTGGCCCCGTGTCGGCCGCGGGGAAGAACGGCGTCAGCGCAGGGCGGCCGCGTGCAAGGCACCCGCCCAAGGTACGGCAGCGTGTATGGCGATTCCACACTTTTAAGTTGTATTGAGCAACTTGGTGTAAGTTGTATAGTGCCACGATCAACACCTTCCGGTTGAATCCGTGGCCAGCCTTCGTTCCTTCAACCCGCGCGCCCCGAGCTTTCCGCGGCCGCTCACCACCGTCGACGTGGTGCTCTTCGCCGTGCAGGACGATGGGTTGAAGGTGCTTCTGGTGCGCCGGCCCGATGGGGCGGCCGAACCCTTCGCGGGCCGCTGGGCGCTGCCGGGCGGCTTCGTGAACGTGGACGTCGACGCCAGCCTGCTCGACTGCGCGCTGCGCAAGCTGCGCGAGAAGACGGGCGCGATCACGCCGTACCTGGAGCAGCTCGGCAGCTGGGGCAACGCCACGCGCGACCCGCGCGGCTGGTCGGCCACGCACTGCTTCTATGCGCTGGTGCCGGCGCCGTCGGTCGACTTGCAGCGCAGTGCCAACGCCACCGAGGTGGGCTGGTTCGATGCGGACGCCGCGCTGCGCAAGCGCCTGGCCTTCGACCACGCCGAACTGCTGGCCGCGGCGCTGGCACGCCTGCGCAGCAAGGTCGAGTACACCTCGCTGCCGGCCTTCCTGATCGAGGAGCCTTTCACACTGCCGGCGCTGCAGCACGTCTACGAGGTCGTGCTGGGTCGGCCGGTGGACAAGAGCGCCTTTCGCAAGCGCATGCTCGATGGCGGCTTCATGGAGGAGGCCGGCATGCGCGCCGCCGAGGCCGGGCAACTGGGCCGGCCCGCCATGACCTACCGCCTGCGCGACCGCTCGCAGGCGGCGCTGTTCCCGCGGACCTTCAACGCACGGGGTGCCGACGACATGGGCTGAGCCGGGCGGCGCTACCACCTCTGCCATATTGCTGCGGCAGGCGGCTCTCGTGGATGCTGCGGCCTTCCACCGGAGGCAGCCGCGCATGGCCCAGTTCACCGTCAACCCGAACCGCTTCGACCCCTACAAGGCCTTCAAATTCCGCGTGAAGTGGGACGGCCGCTACGTCGCCGGCGTGAGCCGCATCTCGGCGCTGCGGCGCAGCACCGAGGTGCTCGAGTACCGCGAGGGCGGCGACCCGTCGTCGGTGCGCAAGTCGCCGGGCCGCACGAAATTCGACGCCATCACGCTGCAGCGCGGCGTCACGCACGACGTGGAGTTCGAGCGCTGGGCGCAGAAGGTCTGGAACCTCGGCGGTGGCCTGGGCGCCGAGGTCTCGCTCAAGGACTTCCGCAAGGACCTGATGATCGAGCTGCACAACGAGGCGGGCCAGCTCGTGCTGGCCTACAAGGTGTACCGCGCCTGGGTGTCGGAGTTCGTCGCGCTGCCCGAGCTCGACGCCAACGCCCATGCCGTCGCGATCCAGCGCATCCGGCTCGAGAACGAAGGCTGGGAGCGCGACACCGAGGTGGTCGAGCCGTCCGAGCCGTCCTTCGGTGCCTCGGCCTGAGCGGCGGAGCGCACGATGAAGGACGAGGCACCGCTCAAGGCCGGCCTGCTCGTGCTCGCGCCCGACAGCGCATCGGTGCGCCAGGCGATCGTCTTCCAGTTCAACCCCGAGACGCTCGCCCGCCAGATCGGGCCCGCGCCCGGTGCGACGCCGGCCGAGGCGGCAGCGGTGGTCGAGACGATCCGGCTCGAAGCGCACTTCGACGCCCTGGCTGCGACGACGGGGACTGCGATGCCGGGGGGCATTGCGCCGGTGCTGGCCGCGCTGGAGGCGCTGGTGCCGCACGGGGCCGACGGGCCCGCGCAGCGTCCGCTGGTGCTCTTGGCCTGGGGGCGGCAACGAGTGCAGCCGGTGCAGGTGATCGCGCTGGACATCGTCGAGCAGGCCTTCGACCGGGCACTGAACCCGCTGCGGGCCCAGGTGACGCTGCACCTGCGCGCACTGCTGGCGAACGAACTCCGCGCCGGCGGCCGGGGCGCCAAGTTGCTGGCCGCCCATGCGCGCACGCGCGCCGCGCTGGCCGCGCAGGTCGGGCCGCAGGGGCTGGAGGCACTGGGCCTGGCCTCGCTGCCTTGACCGAATGCCCGCGCCGCGGGGCCGGGAAAGTCGGCACCGCGATGTCACGCGCCCCGCCGACAATGGCGCCATGTCCTTTTCCGTCGAAGCCATCGAACGTGCCACGCTGGCGGCCGTGCCGCCGGACACCCTCGAGGAACAGCCCGGCTGGCTGCTCGCGCTGGACGCCGGCACCGTGGGCCGCGCGCACAGCGCCGTGCCGCTGCACCACGGTACGCCCGACCCGTCGCTGCTGCCGCTGATCGAGGCGCGCTACCGCGCGGCCGGCCTGCCGCCGGTGTTCCGCCTCCCGGTCGAGACGCCGGCCTTCACCGACTTCGGCGCGGCCCTGCGCGAGCGCGGGTACGTCCCGTCGCGGCCCACGCTGGTCATGACCGGCAGCGCCGAGGCCATGGCCGCGGGCGGCCGCGCCGATGCGGTGCAACTGGACAGCCAGCCCGGCGAGGAGTGGTCGCGCGTGTACCTGGGCGAAGGCTTCGATCCCGTCGATGGCGCACACCGCGTGCGCCTGCTGCGCCGGGCGCACGATGCGGTGTACGCTGGCGTGCGCCTCGCCCTGGAGCCCGGTGCGCCCGAGCTCCTGGGCGCCGTTGGCTGCGCCTGCTTCAGCCACGGCCTGGTCGGCGTGCACGGCATGCGCACGCGCCCGCGCTTTCGCGGTCGCGGCCTGGCGCGCCAGCTCATGGCCGCGATGGGCGTCGAAGCGCAACGCCGGGGCATCGCGGACGCGTTCTTGCAGGTCGAGGTCGAGAACTACCTGGCGCGTTCGCTGTATGCGCGCATCGGCTTCGAGCCGGCGTGGACGTACGTGTACTGGCAGCAGCCGTCGGTGGCGGCCTGAACGGCTGAACCTATCGACGCCTCACTTCGACGATAGATCGCGCCCCTGAGCGGCTCGTCAGTCGACGCCTGTCAGCAGCAGCCCGGCTTCGTAGGCGGTGCGCGCGGCCGATTTGATGTTCTCGAGCAGCGTCTTCAGACGCTCTTCCGCCCGCTTCGGATGACGTGCGTCGAGCGGCGGCTGCATGAGGTCACCCACGACGCCCATCAGAAGCCTCGACGACTCGAGGCTCTTGCGTGCGGCCAGCCGCTCTTGCTGCGAGAGCTGCGACTGCCATGCGTCGTCGCTGTCGAACCGTGCAAGCATGACTTCGATCATCCGCTGCGCGGCGGCCGTGTCCGGCACCTCAGGTGTCCTCATCGAATCTCCATTGACATGCCGGTCCCCCGGCCAACGAACTGTGCGAGCCCACAGTCTTGTCCGTCGCGCGGTCGCTGAACAGGGCCAGTTGCGGCGCATCGGGGCGGGCCAGTGCCGGCCCGCCACGCGATGCCTTCGGCGGTGGACCTGTCGAATCTGCTCGAACTGAACCTGTTCAGCGGCGCGGGCGCCAAAAACAATCGGATGAGGAGCCGAGCAAGTGGCTCCGCACCCGATGGCCCCACGAACCGAAGCCGATACCGCGCGACAAGAGCATGCCAGTGAGGGTGACCAGAGCGTCACGGTCGATGGACCCGCCGATCCGGAAGACTTCCTGACCTGCGCCCTGCTGCTGGACCCGCGCAAATGCATCAAGGGCTGCAAACTCTCGTGGAGCCCCGGGCCGCGCGACGACGCGCCCATCGCATCGCATCGCCTGCGCGCGCTCCTGTCGTGTGCGGCGGCGCATCTCAATCCGCCGCGCCTGGGTTGGCGGCTGGGAAGGCTGTTCCTCCTCTTCGACATGAGCCCGGAAGGCCTGTGGCTCGAGGAGCTCCATGCCTTGCCGCCCGCCAACGTCGTTCTCTGCATGAGTCGGGACGACCTGATGGATGGCCGCAGCCGCCCGATGCTGCTGATGCTCCATCGGCGTGGAATCGGCTTCATGCTGCGGGGGTCGGCCGAGTTGCCCGACGATCCCGAACTGTGCGGCATCCTCAGCCACGTCGACGTGGGCAACGGCCACCCCGACAGCGTCGCCGGGCTGCTGCGGGGCGCGTCGCTGGTGCTGCCGACCGCGCGGCCGGTCGCCACGGACATCCTGTCGGCGCTAGAGCTCGACGCCTGTGCGGCCCGGCAGCTCGACGTGCTGATCGAGAACGCCGTCGACCTGCCCGCTGCGCATGCGGCCAGGAGCGTCCTTCTGCCGGAGACGATGGTGATCGTCCGCACGATGCAGTTGATCCGCCGCAACGACGACCTCCGCAGCATCGAAGCCACCCTGATGCAGGATGGCGGACTCAGCGAGCGGCTGCTGCGTCACATCAACTCGCCCGGCGTGGGGGTCGGCGTGCCGATCCGGTCGCTGCGCCAGGCGTTGGCGATCTTCGGCTACGCGCCGCTTTTCCGGTGGATGTCCGTGCTCCTGGCCGCAAGCAACCAGGCCGCGGCGGATTTCATGGTCAAGAAGGCGATTGTCCGTGGCCGCTTCGTCGAGCTGATGGGGCAGGGAATCGCGCCGCCGCACGAGGCGGACCATCTCTTCCTGGCGGGCGTGTTCTCGCTGATGGATCGCCTTCTCGGCGTGTCCGTCGGCGACGTCCTGGACCATGTCGAGCTGCCCGAGCCGGTCAGGATCGCGGTCCTGAGCCGTGGGGGATTGCACGGCAGGCTCGTCGCATTGGCCGAGAGCTGCGAAACCGGGGGGCGGGAGGCGGCTGCCCTATCCGATTCCGTGTCGATGAGCGCGAACAAGGTGAACGCCGCGCATCTCGCGGCGCTGGCCTGGGCGCAGGACGTGGCCTTCGTGTGAGCGCCCCTGCGTGATGGCGCCTCAGCGGAATTCGCCGATGGCTTTGTCCGCGTGCGAGTGAGACAATCCTCCACGGCCCCTCAGGCTTCTTGAGTGGAGTCATGACCCTCTACGAACGTTGCGCGGACGACATTGCGGAGCTGATCCGCAATGGCACCTTGCGGCCTGGCGACAAGCTGCCATCCGTGCGCGATGCGAGCCTGGCACGCGGCCTGAGCCGCTCGACGATCTTCCAAGCCTATTACCGCCTCGAAGCCATGGGGCTGATCGAAGCGCGCGCACGTTCCGGCTACTACGTCAAATCAGGCGGCCTGCCCATCACGTGTCCGGAGCCGGGCGATTCGAACCCCGACGGCATGGCCAAAGACGTGGACGTCGGCCAGATGGTCTTCCAGTTGATCGGTGCCTTGAGCCGGCGCGATTTCGTGCCGCTCGGCTCGGCGTTCCTGAGCCCGTCGCTCTGCCCGCTCGCCCGGCTGGCGCGGCACCTGGGAAGCGCGATGCGCGATTTCGATCCCTGGCGCCTGATCGAGGACCTGGCACCGGGCAACGAGTCGCTGCGGCGCCACATCGTGTTGCGCTACGGCATGGACGGCATGGTCGTCCCGCCCACCGAAGTCGTGTTGACCAATGGTGGGATGGAGGGGCTCAACCTGAGCCTGCAGGCGGTGACGCAGCCGGGCGATGTGGTGCTCGTCGAATCGCCGACGTTCTACGCCGCGCTGCAGGCGCTCGATCGGCTCAAACTGCGCGCGCTGGAGGTCGCGACCTCGCCGGCCTGGGGCATCGACGTCGACGCCGTGGCCCAAGTCCTCAAGCGCCAGCGGGTGGCAGCGTGTTGGGTCATGCCGAATTTCCAGAATCCCCTGGGCAGCTCGATGCCCGATGAGCGGAAGAAGGCACTGGTTGCGCTGCTTGCGGAGCACGAGATTCCACTGATCGAGGACGACGTCTACGCCGAACTCTACTTCGGCCCAAGGAAGCCGCTTCCGGCCAAGGCCTGGGACACGCAGGGCCTCGTGATCCACTGCGGTTCCTTTTCCAAGTGCCTGGCACCGGGCTACCGCGTCGGCTGGGTGGCGGGCGGACGCTTCGCCGCGAGGATCGAGCAGATGCGCCTCATGTACACGCTCTCGCCAGCCATTCCGTCGGAGGCCGCCATTGCGGCGTATCTCGACGGCGGCGGTTACGACCGGCACCTGCGGCGCATGCGCGCAGCGCTTCTTCGCTATCGTTCGATCGCCATGGAGGCCGTGCGGCTGCACTTTCCCGTCGGCACGAGCATGACGGCGCCGCAGGGCGGCTACTTTCTGTGGGTCGAGATGCCCGGGAGCGTGGACGCAGCCAGGCTGCATGCACTGGCGCGTGAGCGCGGCATCAGCCTCGCGCCGGGCGCGTTGTTCTCGAGCGACCCGCGATCGGCGCATTGCCTGCGCCTGAACTACGGGCATGCCTGCGACCCTCGCTTTGCACGCGCCATGCAGACGGTCGGGCGGCTCGCCGCCGACATGGTGCCGTGTTGAGCTCGCGCCTTCAGTGCGCGCCCAGTGCCGTCAGGTGCACCACCCGGTCGGCCCGACCCGCCGCGGATTCCGAATGCGTCACCAGCACCAGCGCCGCCCCCTGGCTGCGCGCCTCGGCCGCCAGCACGTCCATGACGCGGGCGGCGGTGGTGGGGTCGAGGTTGCCGGTCGGCTCGTCGGCCAGCAGCAGGGTGGGGCGGTGCACCAGCGCGCGGGCGATGGCCACCCGCTGCAGCTGGCCGCCGCTGAGCTGCTGCGGCAGGCGCGCGCCCAGGCCGTCGAGGCCGACGACGCGCAGCATCTCCTGCACACGTGCCTGCCGCGCCGCGGCGTCGGCTTCGCCCAGCAGCATCAGCGGCAGCGCGACGTTCTGTGCCACGTCCAGGTGAGGCAGCACGTGGAAGGCTTGGAACACGAAGCCGACCCGGCGCCGCCGCCACAGGGCGCGCGCATCGGCGTCGAGGGTGCCCAGGTCGGTGCCGTCGACCACGATGCGCCCCGCATCCCAGTGGTCGAGGCCGGCCACGCAGTTCAGCAGCGTGGACTTGCCCACGCCCGACTCGCCCACGATGGCGACGAACTCGCCCGCCGCGACCTCGAAGCTCACGTCGCGGAACACGGCCACCCGGTCCGGCGGCTCGCCGTAGTGCTTGGCGAGCGATTCGATCCGAAGGCGGGGCGCGGGCGTCGTCATGCTGCGCAGGCCGCCATCCGTTGTACCGCCTGCGCGGTCGCATCGGGCGCATCGCAGGCGATGACGGTGCGCGCCGGCATGCTGCGCAGCCAGGTGATCTGCCGCTTGGCCAGCTGGCGCGTGGCGGCGATGCCCTTGTCGCGGAAGGCGGCGATGGCGGCAGCGTCGGGCCGCTCGCCCGCCGTGTCGAACAGCGCCCAGGCCTGTCGGTAGCCAACGCAGCGGATCGCGGGCAGCTCGGCGTGCAGGTCGCCGCGTGCGCGCAGGGCGCGCACCTCGTCGAGGAAGCCGGCGTCCAGCATGGCGTCGAAGCGTTGTGCGATGCGCGCATGCAGCCAGGCGCGGTCCTGCGGTTCGAGAGAAAAAAGGGCGCCGGCGCCTGTTCCGTTGGCGTGAGCAGTGACGTTTTCTGCAGGGCCCGGCATCGCGGCGGCGCGCTGCTGGAAGTCGGAGATCGGCCGTCCCGTGCTGTGCCACACCTCCAGCGCGCGCTGGATGCGCTGGCTGTCGTGCGGCGCCAGGCGTGCGGCCGTGCGCGGGTCCACCTCGGCCAGGCGCGCATGCAGCGCCGGCCAGCCCTGGGCGGCGGCCTCGGCATCGAGCATCGCGCGCACGGCCGGGTCGGCCGCCGGCATGGCGTCGATGCCGTCGATCAGTGCCTTGAAGTACAGCATGGTGCCGCCCACCAGCAGCGGCAGTGCACCGCGCGCGTGGATGGCGTCGATGAGCCGGGTCGCGTCGGCCACGAAGGCGGCTGCGCTGTAGCGCTCGGCGGGGTCGCGGATGTCGATCAGGTGGTGAGGCACCTGCGCGCGCTCGGCGGCGCTCGGCTTGGCGGTGCCGATGTCCATGCCGCGGTAGACCAGCGCGGAGTCGACGCTGACGATCTCCACAGCGCGGTGCGGCGCGAGGTGGGCGGCCAGCGCCAGGGCGGCCGCGGTCTTGCCACTCGCGGTGGGGCCGGCCAAGCCGATCCAGGGTGGCGTGCGCGCGTCAGCGGGCATGGCGGTCTCCGCCGAAGCGTGGCACGACCGTCCAGGCCAGCACCGCGATGCAGCCGCTCCAGAACCAGATGCCCAGCGCCAGCGGGCGCGTGGTGCCGTCCATGTGGGTGCCGAGCCAGCCGCCGATGCCGAAAGCGGCGAGCATCATGATGAAGCCGTTGAGCGCCGACGCCGCACCCGCCGCCTGCGGGAAGGGGCCCACGGCGCCGGTCTGCCCGCAGGGCTGGTGCACCCCGTGGCCGAGCATCACCAGCGTGAGTGGCGCGGCGATGGCCCACACCGCCTGCACGCCGGCCAGCGCCAGCGCGCCCATCAGCGTGCCGCCGGCCAGGCTCAGCACCGCGCCGCGCGCCACGCTGCCGCGCACGCCGTGCCGGGCCAGCCAGTGCCGGCACAGGAAGGTGCCGGCGATGTAGGCCAGCGAGTTCCACAGCATCACCAGGCCGTAGCCCGTGCGCGAGAGCCCCAGCACCTGCAGGAAGACGAAGGACGACGATGCGAGGAAGGTGAAGAGCAGCCCATACGCGGCCGTGGTGAGCGCCGAGAAGGTGAGGAAGGTCGGGTGCCGCAGCACGGTGCCCCAGGTGCGCGCGATGGCCGAGGGCCGCAGCGCGTTCGTGTCGGGCCGCGGCAGCGATTCGCGAAAACGCAGCGCCACCAGCGCCAGCGTGCCGGCGCCGAAGAGGGCCGGCACGGCCAGCGCGAAGCGCCAGCCCAGCCCGTCGGTGACCAGGCCGCCCACCGGCGCGCACAGGCAGGCGATCACGCCCAGGCCGGTGAGCGCGCGCGACATCACGCGCGCCCCTTCGGCCGGCTGGTACAGGTCGCGCACGATGGCGCGCGCCGCCATCACCGCGGCCCCCATGGCCGCGCCCTGCAGCGCGCGCAGCGCGATCAGCCCTTCGATCGACGGCGCGAGCGCGGTACCGGTCGCCGCGAGCACGTACGCCGACAGGCCGGCCAGCAACACGGGGCGGCGGCCGAAGCGGTCCGACAGCGGCCCCAGCACGAGTTGCGAGGCGCCGAAGGCCAGCAGCAGCGCCGTCAGCGTGAGCTGCGCCTGCGCGATGTGCCCGCCGAAGCCGGCCGTGAGCGCGGGCAGCGCCGGCAGGTACAGGTCGGTGGTGACGGGCTGGATGCCCAGCAGCAGCGCCAGCGCGAGCACCAGCACGCCCGGCGTCGTGCCGGGGCGGGGGGTGGACAGGGAGGATTCGGTGGCGGCCACGCCCGCGACACTGGGGCGGGCCGGCGCATGGGGCGGGGCCATCGGCCCGAGGGTAGCAAATGGCCGCGGCGCCCGGCCGCACGGAAGGTGGCAGCGAATCCGGCGTGGCCGAGCAGGCCGCCCGTTCTCAGATGGCCTGCGTGGTCCGCGGCGCGCGGGCGCGCACCTCGCGCGCCGTCGGGGCACGCGGTGCGGGCGCGGGGGCGGCGACGGGCGCCGCCTCGTCGCTGGCGAGCACGGGCGCCGGCTCCTTCATCTGGAAGAGCTGGCTCAGCGCGGCCTTGTACTGCACCTCGCCAATGGAATTGGTGTTGTGGTGCGAACCGCCCTCGACCAGCACGAACATCTTCGGCCCCGTGGCCGCGTCGTAGAGCTTGCGGCCCAGCGTGGGGTTGATCAGCGTGTCGTTCGAGCCGTGCACCACCAGCAGCGGCGAGCCGATGGTCTTGACCTTGTTGATCGCCTCGAAGCGCTGCGTGACCAGCGCGCTGAACGGCAGCCAGCCCCATTTGAAGCTGCTCACGACGTCGGTGATGGAGGTGAAGGTGCTCTCGACGATGACGCCGCTCTCGTCCTTGACGTGCGAGGCCAGGTCGATGCCGATGGCGCCGCCCAGCGAGTGGCCGAAGATGTAGCGGTGCTGTTGGGGGTACTTCTTGGCCAGCCAATCCCACGCGGCGCGGGCGTCCTCGCGCGCCGAATCCTCGGACGGCAGCGCCTTGGTGCTCTTGCCGAAGCCGCGGTAGTCGATGGCCAGCACCGAAAAGCCCAGTTCGTGCATGCGCTGGATGCGCGGGGCCGAGCCGGCCACGTTGTAGCGCGCACCGTGCAGGTAGAGCATCACGGGGCGGTCGGGCGTCATGGGGGCGTCGCCCAGCCACAAGCCGTGCAGGCGGGCCGGCTGGCCGGTCACCGTGGACTGGTAGTCGATCCACACGTCCTGCATGCCGGCCGTCATGGCGGCGGTGTTGCCCCAGCTGCGGTCGCTGGGCTGGAAGATCCATTCGCGCTGCCGCTCGTCGAGGGTCGAGCAGCCGGCCGCGAGCAGGGCGCAAAGTGAGACGGCCGATGCGAACAGGGACCAGCGTTTCATGGGGCAGAAAGAGAGCGATAGCCGGTCGAAAGTTCAAACCGATTGGCCGGGGATGGACCGACACCACATCCCGGTAACTCCCCGAAACAACGCTCTGCGGCGTCTGCAACGGACCATGCAACGGGCGTGCCTGCGTGTCGGATGACACTGGAAAACCCTGGGAAGTCTCCGCAGGTAACCGCTTTCAGGTGTCGAAATTAACCGGAAAGGCCGCGCAAAACCACAGGGCGCGCCCGGATGGCCATGCCTGGAACCCGCCCGTTCGGAGGCTGCGGCCGTGCAGACGGTTACAGGCGCGCGGGCTCAGCGCCCGCGCAGAAACAGGGCGTCGAGCTCGCGAACGCTCAGTTGCCGCCAGGTCGGGCGGCCGTGGTTGCACTGGTCGGAGCGCTCGGTGGCCTCCATCTGGCGCAGCAGGGCGTTCATCTCCTCGAGCGTGAGGCGGCGGTTGGCCCGCACCGCGCCGTGGCAGGCCATGGTGCCCAGCAGCTCGTTCTGGGCGCGCTGCACCACGGTGCTGGCGTCGTGCTGCGCCAGCTCGGCCAGCACGCTGCGCGCCAGCTCGACCGGATCGCCGTCGGCGAGCGAACTGGGCACCGCCCGCACCGCCAGGGTGCGTGGCGAGAAGGGGGTGATCTCCAGGCCCAGCGTCGGCAGCACCTCGGCGCAGGCTTCGGCGGTGGCGACCTCCTGCGGCGTGGCGGCGAAGGTGGCGGGGATGAGCAGGGGCTGGCTGGCCGTCTTTCCACCATCTGCGGCACCGTCGAGCTGCGCCTTGAGCCGCTCGTAGACGATGCGCTCGTGCGCCGCGTGCATGTCGACGATCACCAGGCCCTGGCTGTTCTCGGCCAGGATGTAGATGCCGTGCAGCTGGGCGAGCGCGCGGCCCAGCGGCCAGGCGTCGTCGGGCGCGCCCGCAGCGGCGGCGGGCTGCGGCGCCACGAAGGGTGCGGCGGGCGCTGCGAAGCCGGGGCGGCCGTCGCCCGGTTGTGGGCGGTTGGCTGCGGCGGGTGCCGGCGCAGTGGGCCACATGGCAGCCATGTCGCCCACGCCGCGTTCCGCTACGAAATTGATAGCTGGTTGCGCCCACGGGGCGGGCGTTGGAGGCACATTTGGCTTGAAAAGCGGCGCCGGGCGGCCGGTGGCGGCATCGGTGGCGGTGGCGCCGCCGGCGCGCGGTGCGGCCAGCGCGTTCTCGATCGCGTGGCGCACCGCTTGGTGCACCTCGCGCCCGTCGCGAAAGCGCACCTCGATCTTGGTTGGGTGCACGTTCACGTCCACGCGCGCCGGATCGATCGCGAGGTGCAGCGCGAAGACCGGCTGGCGCTGGCCGTGCAGCACGTCCTCGTAGGCGCTGCGCACCGCGTGCGCGAGCACCTTGTCGCGCACGAAGCGGCCGTTGACGTAGAAGTACTGCTGGTCGCCCCGCGAGCGCGCCGCGTCGGGCACGCCGGCATAGCCGCTCACCCGCACCGGGCCCACGCCATGTTCGACCGGCACGCTCTGCGCCACGAACTCGTCGCCGAACACGTCCGCCAGCCGGCGGGCGGTGTCGGCGGCCGGCCGCCACTGCTCGACCAGCTTGCCCTCGTGCCAGACTGCGAAGCCGACGTCGGGCCGCGCCAGCGCATGGCGGCGCACGGCCTCCAGGCAATGGGCGAGCTCGGTCGCGTCGGTCTTGAGGAACTTGCGGCGTGCGGGCGTGGCGTAGAACAGCTCGCGCACCTCCACCGTGGTGCCACGCGAGCGCGCCACCGGCCGCAGCTCGCCGGTGCGGCCGTCGAGCAGCCAGGCGCTGTCGGCGTCGGCATGGCGCGAGAGCACGCTCATGTCGGCAATGGCGTTGATGGCGGCCAGCGCCTCGCCCCGGAAACCCATGGTGCCGACCGCTTCGAGGTCGTCGAGGCTGGCGATCTTGCTGGTGGCGTGGCGCCGCAGCGCGATCGGCAGTTCTTCGCGCGGGATGCCGATGCCGTCGTCCTCGACCGAGATCAGCCGCACGCCGCCGGCCAGCAGGCGCACGGTCACCTGCGTCGCGCCCGCGTCGAGCGCGTTGTCGACCAGTTCCCGCACCACCGAGGCCGGCCGTTCCACGACCTCGCCGGCGGCGATCTGGCTGATCAGTTCGTCGGGCAGTTCGCGGATGGGGCGGCGGGCGCCGTCGCCCTGCGCGGGCGGCGGGAGGGAGGAGGGAAGGGCACTCACCGGTCGATTCTAGGAGTCGGTGCTTGCCCTGCCTGGCCCGAGGTGTTGGCGCAGGAAGGCACCCACGCGCATCTGGTAGTCGGCGGGCGCGTGACGGTGCAGATCCACGTGCGCTGCACCCGCCACGATCCACAGCCCGGCCGTGGCGCCTGCCCGGTCGCGGAGTTGGCGCGTCTCGTCGGGCGGGGTGTGCCGGTCGAGCTCGCCGCCCAGGACCAAGACAGGCGCCGACAACTGCGCCATGCGGTCGATGGGGCGCAACTCGTCCGGTCGCACTCCGGTGCGCCAGGGCAACTGCGTCAGCAACAGCGGCGCGAGCGGCGGGCCGGCGGCGCCCAGCACGCGATGCAGCCGATTGCGCAACGCGTCGTCGATGGTTGGGTACATCGATTCAAGCACCAGGGCCTTCACACCGGGCAATGCAGGCGCCAGCACCGTCGACGCGGCACCGAGCGATACGCCGACGACGGCGATGGCTTCGCCGGGCCATCGCGAGGCCATGTACTGCAGCGCGGCGCTCACGCCTGCCGATTCGCGCGCCCCGAATGTGATGCGTTCGCCCGCGCTTTCGCCGTGGGAAGGGAGGTCGATCAACAGCACGGCGCGGCCTTCACCGTGCAGCCAAAGGGCGCGCGCGAGCATCTGACGCCGGTCGGACCGCACACCGTGCAACAGCAGAACGGCGCCGCGGCCCGGCGCGCCGTCGGCCGCCCAGCCCGCCACGGTACCGCCCGAGGTCGTGGCAAAGCCCACCGTCGCGCCGTGCAGCGCGGCTGGCGGCGTGCCGATCGCTCGCTGAACGGGGCGACTCAGCAGTTCGCCGACTGCCAGCACGGCCAGGGCCGCTACAGGTGCTGCGCAGGCGGCCAGCGCCAGCCAGTTCCGCCTAAACATGTATCAGCGTCTTGAACATCACATGCGCATCGACATACCCGTGCACCGGGTGCCGGAAGGCGCCCGGCAGCGTGCCCACGATGTCGAAACCGTGGCGCTGCCACAGCCGCACGGCGCCTTCGTTGGTGGAAACGACGAAGTTGAACTGCATGGCGCGAAAGCCCATCCGGCGCGCCTCGCCCTGCGAGTGTTCGCACATCGCCGCGGCAATGCCGCGTCCGCGCGCAGCCTCGGCCGTCACGTAGCCGCAGTTGCACACATGCGCGCCCTGGCCGGGCTGGTTGGGCTTGATGAAGTACGTACCGAGGATGCTGCCGTCCGCATCGCAGGCCACGAAGGTGGCGGCCGGGGCCGCGACCCAGGCAGCACGGGCGGCCGCCTCGGAGATGTCTGGCGGGTAGCTGTAGGTGTCGGCGCGCGCGAAGGTCGGCGCCAGCAGGGCCCAGACGGCGGGCCAGTCGGCGGCGTCGAGCGGGCGGATCTGGAACGGGGTTTTCGCGAAGGGGGTGCTCATGGGCCCGGGATAATGCCAGCCCCATGGACATCGTCGCCTTCCTCATCGATTTCATCCTGCACGTCGACAAGCACCTGGAGGCCTTCGTCGTCGCCTACGGCATGTGGGTGTACGCGCTGCTCTTCCTGATCGTGTTCGTCGAGACGGGGGTGGTGGTCATGCCCTTCCTGCCCGGCGATTCGCTGCTCTTCATCGTCGGCGCGCTGTGCGGCGCGGGGCTGATGAGCTATGGCCTGGCCGTGCCCATCCTCGTGGTGGCGGCGGTTCTGGGCGACCAGTGCAATTTCTCCATCGGCCGCTATCTCGGGCCCAAGGTGTTCCAGTGGGAGAACTCGCGCTTCTTCAACAAGAAGGCCTTCGACCAGGCGCATGCGTTCTACGAGCGCTATGGCGGCATCACCATCGTGCTGGCGCGCTTCATGCCGTTCATCCGCACCTTCGCACCCTTCGTCGCGGGCGTGGCGGCGATGGGCCGTGCCAAGTTCACCGCGTACAACGTGGGTGGCGCGCTGCTCTGGGTGATCGGCATCTGCACGGCCGGCTACTTCTTCGGCAACCTGCCCTTCGTGAAGGAGCACCTGGACAAGATCATCTGGGCGCTGATCATCGTTCCGGGGCTGATCGCGATCTTCGGCGCCTGGCGCAGCTCGCGGGCCGGCAAGGCGACGCCGGCAGCCTGACGACCTGCCGGCCCTCAGGCTCTAAAGCAAAAAAGGCGCGCCCTGAGGACGCGCCTTTTCCGTTGTTGCCGTTCGGCCGCTCAATAGCGCGGGCCGTTGTTCGGGTAGTAGGAACCCGGCGGGTAGTACTGCTGCTGGTAGTTCCGCTCGTCGACATTGCGGCCGACCTGGTTGCCGATGACGCCGCCGATGGCCGCGCCACCCAGCGTCGCACCGGTGTTGCCGCCGATGGCGTGGCCGACCGCAGCGCCGCCGAGGGCGCCGATGCCCGTGCCCAGATTCTGGTTGGGTCCGCTCGCGCAGCCCGCCAGTGCCATGACCGACGAGGCGGCCGCTGCAGCAATCCAATAACGCGACTTGATCATGAGGTCCACCTTTCTGTTTGAGGATGGGCTCATCTTGCGCAACGCGGCGCCGCAGCGGGTGTAGGAACCGGCCGATGGCCCCTGTGCGACGGCAAGGGCCGCGGGGTGTGCGGCGCCGCCTCACCGCCTCGCGCGCCGAAGGCGCGACGACGACGGCTCAGAGCTGCCGGCTGCGCGCCAGCGGCGGGTTCTGCGCGAAATAGCGCTGGATGCCGCGCATCAGCGCGTCAGCCAGGTCTTCCTGGTAGGCAACGGTGCGCAGCTTCGCTTCTTCCTCGGGATTGCTGATGAAGGCCGTCTCGACCAGCACGCTCGGGATGTCGGGCGCCTTGAGCACCGCGAAGCCGGCCTGCTCGACGCTGCCCTTGTGCAGCCGCGCGCCGATGCCCCTGATCTCGCCCAGCATCGCCGTGCCGAGCTTGAGGCTGTCGTTGATCTGCGCCGTGGTGCTCATGTCGAGCAGCGCGCGCTGCACCTGTGCCTCGTGCTCGCCCACGTTGACGCCGCCGACGCGGTCGGCCTGGTTCTCCTTGTTGGCCAGCCAGCGGGCGGCACTGCTGGAGGCGCCACCCTGGCTGAGCGCGAAGACGCTCGCGCCGCGCGCGGCCGGCGTGGTGAAGGCATCGGCATGGATGCTCACGAACAGGTCGGCCTGCACGCGCCGCGCCTTCTGCACCCGCACCTGCAGCGGCACGAAGAAGTCGGCGTCGCGCGTGAGGAAGGCGCGCATCGGGTTGCCGTTGACGCTGGCCGCGTTGATGCGGTCGCGCAGGCGGTGCGCGACCTGCAGCACGATGTCCTTCTCGCGCGTGCCCGCGGGGCCCATCGCGCCGGGGTCTTCGCCGCCATGGCCCGGGTCGAGCGCCACGATGATGATGCGGTCGGTGCGGCTGGCAGTGGCGGTGTTGGGCACCGGCCGCGAGGGCACGGGCGCCGGGGCCGGCCGCGCAGGCGCGGCGCCGGCCACCGGCGGCAGCGGCGCGGGCGCGGCAGGATTCGGCGTCTCGCGGGCGGCCGGGCCGGGCGGCGGCGACGGCCGCATCGACTGCTGCGCCATCAGCTCGCCCAGCGGATCGGGCGCCGGCGCGGCGGGGCGGGATGGCAGCGGCGGCGCTTCGCCGGGGCGTGCAGCCTCGCGCGGCGCGGTGCCGGCCACGGTGGCGTCGCTGCCGCCGCCACGCGTGTCGCGCAGGCGTTCGGCGATCAGCGACTCGAGCGGGTCGACCGCCTGCGCGGGGTACAGGTCGAGCACCAGCCGGTCGCGGTAGGCGGCGATCGGCGCAAGCGAGAAGACCTGCGGCAGCACCGCCTGCTTGAGGTCGAACACGATGCGCACGACCGAGGGCGCGTTCTGGCCCACCCGCAGGCCGGCGATGTAGGGGTCGTCGGGCCGCACCTTGCCCACCAGGTCGCGCAGGGCAGGGTTGAGGTCGATGCCCTTGATGTCCACGGCCAGCCGCGGCGGGCTGCCGACCACCAGCTGCTGCGTCTGGAGCCGGCCGTCGGATTCGATGGTGATGCGCGTGTAGTCGTTGGCGGGCCACACCCGCACGGCGACGATGGTGGCGCCGCGTGCGATCTGCTGGGCGCCCAGCAGCAGCACCAGCGTGCCGGCCTTGAGCAGTTGGCGGCGCGCGCCGTCTTTGGCGGAAGAAGGGGGGTTGTCGTTGGGTAGGCTCATGCAACGGTGGCGGCAGCCAGCAGTTCGCGTCCGCGCGCAGTGTGGGCGTGCAACGTGACAGTGCGGAGGTCGTCGTCGCTCATTGCTTCTATTTTAATAGCAAGGTCAGCAACCGGAATGCGCCCCGCGGCATTGTTCGGCCATTCGGCCAGCTTGAGCCCCGGGGCCGCGAAGATGTCGCGGAAGCCGGCGTCGTCCCACTCGCGCGGATCGCCGAAGCGGTAGAAGTCGAAATGGTGGACGGCCAGGCCGTCAGGCGCCGCGTGCGGTTCCACCACCGCATAGGTGGGGCTCTTGATGCGGCCCGTGACACCGAGCGCGCGCAGCAGGTGGCGCACGAAGGTGGTCTTGCCCGCGCCCAGCTCGCCATGCAGGGTGAGGAAGGCGTCGCGCAACGCGGGCGCCGCGGCCAGGCGCTGCGCGAAGCGGTCGGTGTCGTCCTCGTCCTGCCACCGCACGGTCGCAGTCGCGGGAGAGGGCGTTCCTACAATCGATGGGTGGTCGTCGGCACTCAACTCGTCACTCGGAAACTCGTGGCCCACATCAATGCGTGGGCGCGGGAGCTGGGATTCTCCCAAATCGGCGTGGCCGGCATCGACCTGTCGAGCGCCGAGCCCGGCCTGCGCCAGTGGCTGGACAACGGCTTCCACGGCGAAATGGACTACATGGCCGCGCACGGCATGCGCCGGGCGCGCCCGGCCGAGCTGGTGCCGGGCACAGTGAGCGTGATCACCGCCCGCATGAACTACCTGCCCCGCGAGACGCCGCCCGACTGGCAGGCCGTGGAATGGGCGCGGCTGCAGCGGCCCGGCGAGGGCGTGGTGTCGACCTACGCCCGCGGCCGGGACTACCACAAGGTGATGCGCGCGCGCCTGCAGCGCCTGGCCGACCGCATCGCGCAAGAGCTGGGTCCCTTCGGGCACCGCGTCTTCACCGACTCGGCGCCGGTGCTGGAGGCCGAGCTCGCCGCACGCAGCGGGCAGGGCTGGCGCGGCAAGCACACGCTGGTGCTGGACCGCGAAGCCGGCTCGATGTTCTTCCTGGGCGAGATCTACGTCGACCTCGCGCTGCCGCACAGCCAGCCCGTCAGCGCGCACTGCGGCAGCTGCCGCGCCTGCATGGACGTGTGCCCCACGCAGGCCATCCTCGCGCCGGGCCGGCTGGACGCGCGGCGCTGCATCTCCTACCTCACGATCGAGCATGCGGGCTCCATCCCGCTGGAACTGCGCCCGCGCATGGGCAACCGCATCTACGGCTGCGACGACTGCCAGCTGGCCTGCCCCTGGAACAAGTTCGCGCAGCGCGGCACGCTGGCCGATTTCGACGTGCGGCCGGGCCTCGCGGGCGAGCCGCTGGCGGCACTCTTCGCGTGGGACGAGCCGACCTTCCTGAATCGCAGCGAGGGCGGCCCGATCCGCCGCATCGGCCACCTGCGCTGGCTGCGCAACATCGCCGTCGCGCTGGGCAATGCGCTGCGCGGCGGCGACGCCTCGGCCGCGCAGGCACTGGCCACGCGCCGCGAGCATCCCGATGCGCTGGTGCGCGAGCACGTGCACTGGGGCCTTGCGCAGGCCAGGCTGCAGGTGCGGCCCTAGCGGCACGGGCACGCCTGACGCGGCGCTGCGGCCACTTCGCGTGCGAGCGAAGGCTTTCAGCGTGGCAGGCTCAGCGCGAAGGGCAGGCTGAGCATGCCCAGCAGCGTCGACAGCGTGACCAGGCCCGCCACGAAGGGCCCGTTGTAGCCCATGCGCGCGGCCAGCACGTAGGCGCTCGAGGCGGTCGGCACGGCCGAGAAGGCCATCAGCACCGCCCCCTGTGCCGGCGGCAGGCGCAGCGCGAGCGCCAGGCCCCAGGCAATCAGCGGCAGCACGAGGTGGCGGATCGCGAGCACCGACACTGCCAGCAGCTTGCCGCGCGCCAGGCTGGCGAACTGCATGCCCGCGCCCGCGGCCAGCAACCCGAGGGCCAGCGACGCGGCGCCGATGCGCGACACCGCGGGCTCGAGCCAGCCCGGAATGCGCAGGCCCAGCAGGTTGGCGGCCAGGCCCGTGGCGGTGGCGATGATCAGCGGGTTGCGCACCAGCTGCCGCAGGAAGCCCGACTGGCCATGGCGCGCCATCGGCCACACGGCCGCCACGTTCATCAGCGGCACGCACACGCCGATCAGGACGGCGATCATCAGCAGCCCCTCGGCGCCCGCCAGGCGCTCGGCCATCGTCAGGCAGATGAAGGAGTTAAAGCGGAAGGCGATCTGCACGCTGGCCGCGTGGTCGCGCCGGTCGATGCGGGAACCGAGGACGGGCAGGAAGGGCAGTGCGTAGGCCAGCCCGATGCCCGCCAGCCCGATGCCCACGCCCGCTGCGAGCAGGTGCGAGGTGGTGCCGAAATCGATCGGGCTGCGCACGATCGAATGGAACAGCAGCACCGGAAAGAGAAAGTAGTAGACCAGGCTCTCGACCTGGTCCCACACGCGGCGGTCGAGGGCGGTGTAGCGGCACAGCAGCCAGCCGCAGGCGATGAGGGAGAAATCGGGGACGAGCAGCTGCGCAGGGTTCACCGGCCGAGCATATCGGAGCGCTCGCGCATGCCCGGGCCGCCGCACCACCCCGCGCGAGCGGCGCGGACCGGCGCCTCAATTCCACCCGATTTATGGGTAATCCATGGGAAGTGGGCCGCGGTGCAGCATTTAGCATGCGCGGTCGCGTGCATGGGGTTTCCGGTGCACCTCACTTCCAAGACACAAGGAGTTATGACGATGCAACGTCGCCAGTGGAATGCCCTCGCCAACAGCGCCATGCTCGCCGCGCTGGTCGCGGCGCCCGCCGCCTTCGCCCAGGGCTATCCCGACAAGCCGATCGAACTGCAGGTGCCGTTCGCGCCCGGCGGCACCACCGACATCGTCGCCCGCGTCGTGGCCGATCCGCTCGGCAAGGTGCTGGGCCAGCCGGTGGTGGTGGTCAACAAGGCCGGCGGCGGCGGCGCCGTGGGAGCGCTGGAGACCTCGCGCGCCGCACCCGATGGCTACAAGCTCGGCGTGGCGACGGTGTCGAGCACGGCGGCCAATCCGGCCATCAACCCCAAGACGCCCTACAACCCGATCACCGACTTCACGCCCATCATCAACATCGCGGCCACGCCCAACGTGATCGCGGTGAACCCGAACTTCCCGGCCAAGGATTACGCGGCCTTCATCGCCGAACTCAAGAAGAGCCCGGGCAAGTACTCGTACGGTTCGTCGGGCACGGGCGGCATCGGCCACCTGCTGATGGAGCTGTACAAGAGCATGACGAACACCTTCGTCACGCACATCCCCTACCGCGGTGCCGGCCCGGCACTGAACGACGTGGTGGCCGGCCAGGTGCCGATCATCTTCGACAACCTGCCTTCGGCGCTGCCCTTCATCAAGGCCGGCAAGCTGGTGCCGATCGTCGTGGCCGCGCCCCAGCGCCTGAAGGACCTGCCCAACGTGCCCACCTTCAAGGAAGTGGGGCTGGAGCCGGTGAACCGCATGGCCTACTACGGCATCCTCGGCCCGAAGAATCTGCCCAAGGACGTGGTCGACAAGATCAGCGCCGGCACCAAGAAGGCGCTGGAGGACCCGGCCGTCAAGAAGCGCATCGAGGACACGGGCTCGATCATCGTGGCCAACACGCCGCAGCAGTTCGCCGACCAGATCAAGGCCGAGTACGACGTGTACAAGCAGGTCGTGCAGAAGCAGAAGCTCACGCTGGACTGAGACGCGCACCGTGCTGCCACCGGGCCGCCTTCGGGCGGCCCTTTCTTTTGCTATCTTCGTGCGATGACCGCCGCGGCCGCCGCTTCGCCCACCCCCGAGATCGACGAGTTCATCGACGCGTTGTGGCTGGAGCACGGCCTGTCGAAGAACACGCTGGCAGCCTACCGGCGCGACCTCGCGCTCTTCGGCCAGTGGCTGGCCGGACGCGGGCTGGCGATGGACGCCGCGCGCGAACACGACCTGCAGGCCTACATGGGCGCGCGCATGGCCGACAGGGGCAAGGCGACCTCGGCCAACCGGCGGCTCACCGTGTTCAAGCGCTACTACCGCTGGGCCCTGCGCGAGCGGCGCATCACGGCCGATCCCACGCTGCGCCTCGTGCCCGCCCGCCAGGCGCTGCGCGTGCCCAAGACGCTGAGCGAATCGCAGGTCGACGCGCTGCTGGCCGCGCCCGACCTCGACACGCCGCTGGGCCTGCGCGACCGCGCGATGCTGGAGCTGATGTACGCCAGCGGCCTGCGCGTGAGCGAGCTGGTGGCGATGAAGACCTTCGACCTGAGCCTCAACGACGGCGTGCTGCGCGTGCTGGGCAAGGGCAACAAGGAGCGCCTCGTGCCCTTCGGCCAGGAGGCGCGCCGCTGGATCGAGCGCTACATCGCAGAGGCACGGCCGGTCATCCTCGGCGGGCAGCAGACGGCGGATTTCTTCGTCACCGCACGCGGCGCCGGCATGACGCGCGCCATGTTCTGGGTCATCGTCAAGAAGCAGGCCGGGGCTGCGGGCATCCATGTGCCGCTGTCGCCCCACACGCTGCGCCATGCCTTCGCCACGCACCTGCTCAACCACGGGGCCGACCTGCGCGCCGTGCAACTGCTGCTGGGGCATGCGGACATCTCGACCACCACCATCTACACGCACGTGGCCCGCGAGCGCCTGAAGCAGCTGCATGCGCAGCACCACCCCCGTGGCTGAGCTGCCCGGCATCCGCGTGGGCTGCGCGGGATGGAGCCTGCCACGCGCCCAGTGGCCGCGCTTCCCGGCCGAGGGCAGCCACCTGGCGCGCTATGCGGCGCGCTTCGACGCGGCGGAGATCGACACCAGCTTCTACCGCCCGCATCGCATGCAGACCTATGCGCGCTGGGCGGCGGCGACGCCGCCGCAGTTCCGTTTTGCCGTCAAGCTGCCCAAGGCCATCACGCACGAGGCGCGCCTCGAGGGCGCGCGGGATGCGCTCGATGCCTTCCTCGGCGAGGTCGAGGGGCTCGGCCCGAAGCTGGGCTGCCTGCTGATCCAGCTCGCGCCGAGCCATGCCTTCGACGCCACCGTGCTACAGCGCTTCCTGGCGGACCTGCGGCGACGGCACGACGGCCCGGTCGCGATCGAGCCGCGCCACGCGTCGTGGTTCGCGCCCGAGGCCGACGCGCTGCTGGCGCGGGAACGCGTGGCGCGCGTGCTGGCCGACCCGGTGCTGCACCCGGGTGGCGAATGGCCGGGTGGCTGGCCGCAACTGGTGTACCTTCGGCTGCACGGTCGCCCGCGCACGTACTGGTCGGCCTACGACGAGGCCCTGCTGGCGCGGCTGGCGCTGCGCCTGCAGCAGGCGCGCGACGACGGTGCGGCCTGCTGGTGCATCCTCGACAACACCGCCGGCGGCGAGGCCGTCGGCAATGCGCTGACGCTCAAGGCGCGGCTACCGCATCAGACCCACCAGGAGACGACATGACGACACCGACACGCCGCTGGACGCGGCCCCTCGCGCTGGGCGCATTGGCCGTGGCCGCCGCCCTGGGCAGCGGCCTGGCGGCAGCACAGGCTTTTCCGGCTGCCAAGCCCATCCGCCTCGTCGTGGGCTATCCGCCCGGCGGCGGCATCGACTTCGCGGCCCGCACGGTGCAGGTGCCGATGCAGGAGGCGCTCAAACAGCAGATCGTGGTCGACTACAAGCCGGGCGCGAGCGGCATGATCGCCGCCACCGAACTCGCGCGCCAGCCGGCCGACGGCTACACGCTGCTGCTGGCCAACACGGGGCCGTTCGCCATCGCGCCTTACCTGCAGTCCAAGCCGCCCTACGACCCCATCAGGCAGTTCACCTACATCGGCCAGATCAGCCAGGGCAGCTACATCGCCGTGACGCGGCCCGACCATCCGGCGAAGAATCTCAAGGAGTTCGTGGCCTGGGCCAAGCAGCAGGGCGGCAAGGTGAACTTCGCCTCGGGCGGCAACGGCACCTCGACCCACCTCAACGGCGAGTTGATGAACCAGGTCGCGGGGCTGGACATGACGCATGTGCCCTACAAAGGCAGCGCGCCCGCGGTGCAGGATCTGATCGGCGGGCAGACGCAGATCCTCATCGACGCCGGCAGCGTGCTGCTGCCGCAGGTCAAGGGCGGCAAGCTCAAGGCACTGGCTGTCACGGGTCCGAAGCGCGATCCCCAACTGCCCGACGTGCCGACGGTCGGGGAACTGGGTCTGGGCGGCATGGAGTCGGTGGGTTTCCAGGGCCTGGTCGGCCCGGCCGGCATGCCGAAGGACGTGGTGGAGCGCCTCTCGGCCGAACTCGCCAGGGCGCTCGCGCAGCCCGACGTGCAGACCAAGTTCGCCACCGCGGGTGCCGAGGTGCACCCGCTCGGCCCGGCGGAGTTTTCGGCCTTCGTGAAGGCCGACAACGAGAAGTGGGCCAAGCTGATTCGCGAACGCAAGCTGCAACTCGATTGACCGAACACATGAACACGTCGACTGACACGGGCCGGCGGCCCTTTCTGCGGGCGGCGCTCGGCCTCGCCGCCCTGGGCGCCGCGGGCCTGATGCGCCCGGTGCTTGCGCAGGAGCTGCCCAGAACCCTCCGCCTGGTCGTGGCCTACCCGGCGGGCGGTGTGAGCGACGTGGTGGCCCGTGCCCTGGCCGACCGCCTGGCCGCACAGATGGGCAACACGGTGATCGTCGACAACCGCGCCGGAGCCAGCGGCGCGATCGGCATGGACGTGGTGGCCAAGGCCGCACCCGACGGCGCGACGCTGGGCTTCGCGGCCATCAGCCCGCTGGTGCTGAGCCCGCACCTTGGCAAGCTGCCCTACGACCCGTTGCGCGACGTGGCGCCGGTGGCCAGCGTGATGTATTCGCCCGTGCTCCTGCTGGCGACGCCGGCCAGCACCAGCGCGGACTTCGCGGCGCTGATGGACGTCGCCCGCGCGCAGCCCGGGGCCGTGCGCTGGGCCACCTCAGGGCCGGCGTCGCTGGGCCACATCATGCTGGAGCAGTTGCGCGCCGCCGCGCGGGTGGACATCACGCACATCCCGTACAAGGGCGGCGGCCAGCAGATGAACGATGCGCTCTCGGGCCAGTTCGAGGTGCTGTCGACCAACGCAGGGCCGGCCGTGGCGGCGCAGATCCAGGCCGGCAAGCTGCGGCCGCTGGCGGTGGGTGCGCCGGCGCGGCTCGACACGCTGCCGCAGGTGCCGACGCTGGCGGAGCTGGGCTACCGTGCAGCCAACCTGTCGTCGCAGTTCGGCGTCTTCGCGCCGGCCGCGCTGCCGCCCGCACTGGTGGCGCGCTACAACGCCGAGATCAACAAGGCCCTGGCCAGCCCGGAGCTGCGCGCCAAGCTCACGGCCACCGACAACGTGCCCACCGGCGGTAGCCCCAGCGATTTCGCCCGCGAGATCCTGGCGGAATACGAGAGCAACGGCCGCATCATCCGGGCCGCCGGCATCAAGGCCGACTAGCGGGGCAGGGCGGCCGCCCGGCAGCTTGCGGCCGACCTCAGCCTACCTTATAGTAGGCTGATGGCGACCGGCAATTCCTCCGCTTTCAGCACGCGCGACGAGATCCTGCGCGTCGGGCGCGAGCTGGTGCAAACGCGCTCGTACCTGGGCTTCAGCTTCCAGGACGTGGCCGACGCGGTCGGGGTGCGCAAGGCGAGCCTCTACCACCACTTCCCGACCAAGGAGGCGCTGGGCATCGAGGTGCTGAAGGAGGCCGCGCAGGCCTTCGACGCCTGGGCCGCGCGCCGGGCCGGCGTGCCGGCCGAGCGGCTGGACGCGTACTTCCGCATGTACCGCAACGGCCTGCAGGCCGGGTCGGCCGTCTGCCCCGCGGGGGCGCTCGTGCCGGGCTGGGCCTGCATCAACGAGGAGCTGCAGGCGACGGTGCAGGGCCTGCGCCGGGCGCAGGTGCGCTGGCTTGCCGGCGTGCTGGGCGAACTGGGCCGCGATGCGGCGCTCGCCGAGCGGCAGGCGGCCTGGATCTACGCGACCTGTCAGGGTGCCCTCATCACGGCCCGCATGAGCGGGCGCGTGCGCGATTTCGACGAGGTGACCGCCCAGCTGCGCGCGGTGCTGCTGGACTGAAGCACCGTTTTTCGTGGGGCATGCGTCGCATGCCCTTTTCTTTGGCCGGAAAGACTACCGATCGGTAGGTAGTCCATGCAAGGAGATCGATCCATGAAAGCCCTCATCAGCGCCTACGCCCGCTCACCTTTCCATTTCGCCCGCAAGGGCCGGCTCGCCGAGGTGCGGCCCGACACGCTGGCGGCCGAAGTCGTCAAGGGCCTGCTCGCCCGCACCGACCTCGACCCGGCGCTGCTGGAGGACGTGATCCTCGGCTGCGCCTACCCCGAGGCGGCGCAGGGCAACAACCTGGCGCGCATCGTCGGCCTGCTGGCCGGTCTGCCCGAAGCGGTGGGCGGCATGACGGTCAACCGCTTCTGCGGCTCGTCGATGCAGGCGGTGCACATCGCTGCGGCGCAGATCGAGGCCGGAATGGGCGAGGCCTTTCTCTGCGTGGGCGTCGAGTCGATGACGATGGTGCCGCAGGGCGGCTTCAATTTCTCGCCCAACCCGGAGTTGCTGGCCAACACCGCCGCCTACCTCTCGATGGGCGAAACGGCCGAGAACGTGGCCGAGCGCTGGCAGGTGAGCCGTGCCGACCAGGAGCTGCTGGCACTGCAGTCGCACCAGAAGGCCGCCCGGGCGCGCGACGAAGGGCGGCTGGCTGCCGAGATCGTCCCCATCCGCCTGCCCGACGGCGAATTCGTCGATGCCGACGGCTGCATCCGCCCCGGCACCACGCTGGAGGCGCTGGCCGGACTCAAGCCCGTCTTCCGGCCCGACGGCGTGGTGACGGCAGGCACCTCGTCGCCGCTGACCGACGGCGCGGCCGCGGTGCTGGTGACCAGCGACGACTTCGCGGCGCGGCACGGCCTGGCGCCGCTGGCGCGGGTGCGCAGCTTCGCCACCGTGGGGGTCGATCCGGCCGTCATGGGCATCGGCCCGATCCCGGCCACGCGCAAGGCGCTGGCCCGCGCGGGCCTTGCGGTCGACCAACTCGACGTGGTGGAGATCAACGAGGCCTTCTCCTCGCAGGCACTGGCCTGCATCCGCGACCTGGGCCTGGACCCGGCGACCGTGAACATCGACGGCGGCGGCCTGGCGATCGGGCATCCGCTGGGCGCGACGGGCGCGCGCATCACCGGCAAGGCCGCCGCGCTGCTGGCACGCGAGAAGGGGCGCTATGCACTGTCGACCCAGTGCATCGGCGGCGGGCAGGGCATCGCAACGGTGCTCGAGCGGCCCTGAGCGCCTGGCCTTGCGCCCAAGCCGGCCCGCGGTGGCGCGCCGCGGGCTATCGTTGCGCCTGTCAGCCACACATCACACGGAGCTTTCTGCCATGAGCGATGCCAGCACGCCGCGCCTGTACCTCGAAGACCTCCACGTCGGCGACCGCTTCACCAGCGGCGAGCATGCGCTCGACACGGCGCAGATCATTGCCTTCGCGCGCGAATTCGATCCGCAACCCTTCCACACCGATCCGCAGAAGGCCGAGCACACCTTCTTCCGCGGCCTGGCCGCGAGCGGCTGGCACACGGCGGCGCTGACGATGAAGCTGCTGGTCGAGAGCGGCATCCCGCTGGCCGACGGCATCATCGGCTCGGGTGGCGAGGTGGCCTGGCCGCAACCCACGCGGCCGGATGACGTGCTGCATGTGGAGAGCGAGGTGATGGAGATCATTCCCTCGCGCTCGAAGCCCGAGCGCGGCATGGTCGTGATGCGCTGCGAGACGCGCAACCAGCGCGGCGAGCTGCTGCAGCGCTTCTCGCCGAAGATGGTGGTGTCGCGCCGGCCGAAGGCCTGAGACGGTTCAGGCCGGCTGCTGCAGGGCCTGCAGTTCCTCGTCGCTGAACCCGGCCTTCGCCCGCGCCTCGAGATTGAACGGCGGCTTCAGCCGCGGTGCCTCGTGGCGGCGGTACAGCACGCGGTAGTGCGCCAGCGCGTCGAGCCCGTCGCGCGCGCACAGCCAGGCGTACCAGTGGTTGCCGATGGCCACGTGGCCGATCTCGTCGCGCAGGATGATGTCCAGGATCTCCACCGCGCGCAGTGCGTCGGGCGTGTTCACCCGGCGCAGCTTGGCCTGGATGAGCGGCGTGGCGTCGAGCCCGCGCGCCTCCAGCGTGCGTGGCACCAGGGCCATGCGGGCGACCACGTCGTCCTTCGTCTTCTCGCACATGGTCCACAGGCCATCGTGGCCCGGGAAGTCGCCGTAGCGCCAACCCATCGTCTGCAGATGGGCATGGATCAACGTGAAGTGGTAGGCCTCTTCGTCGGCCACGCGCAGCCAGTCGCGGTAGTAGGCCGCCGGCATGCCGTCGTAGCGCCACATCGCGTCGAGCGCGAGGTTGATGGCGTTGAACTCGATGTGGCAGATCGAGTGGACCAGCGCCGCGCGGCCTTCGTCGGTGAAGGGCGAGCGCGTCGGCACCTCGGTGGCCGACACCCGCACGGGCCGTGCCGGCCGGCCGGGCACGCCCGCGTCGTCGCCTGCGTCGCGCACGGCGGCGCACCACGACGCGTCGGCGATCGTTGCGGTGGCCGCCTGCGCGGCCAGGGCCCGCGTCGCGGCCACTTTTTCTTCCGGGTCGGCAAGGCGGAGCGCATGCAGCGCACGCGGGCGGGGGTGCATCCCTACAATTCTAGGGACCGCATCGCCGGCGGCCCTGCGCCCGTGCGGTGCGCGCCTTCATCCCCCACATCCGAACACGCTGGAGACTCCCCCGATGGCCCTGTATGAACTCGACGGCGTCGCGCCGCAACTCGCCGCCGGCGCCTGGGTGGCCGACAGCGCCCAGGTCATCGGCAACGTGAAGATGGACGTGGACAGCAGCGTCTGGTTCGGCGCCGTGCTGCGCGGCGACACCGAGACGCTCACGATCGGCCGCAACAGCAACATCCAGGACTTGTCGGTGCTGCACGCCGACGTCGGCTGCCCGCTGACCATCGGCGAGAACGTGACGGTGGGCCACCAGGTCATGCTGCATGGCTGCACGATCGGCGACAACTCGCTCATCGGCATCCAGGCGGTGGTCTTGAACAACGCGAGGATCGGCCGCAACTGCATCGTCGGCGCCGGCAGCGTGGTGACGGAGGGCAAGGAGTTCCCGGACAACTCCCTCATCATCGGCGCGCCCGCCAAGGTGGTGCGCACGCTCGACGAGGCGGCCGCCGCCAAGCTGCGCCAGAGCGCGGAGCATTACGTGGATAACGCCCGGCGCTTCGCCTCGGGCCTGAAAAAGATCTCTTGAATGAAGTTCGCTCGCTGTTTCTCCCCCGTTTCCCTTCTCAAGGCACCTGCGGAACCGGCTTGGCCGGGCCGCTGCGTGCGCCCCCTCGAGGGGGCGCGCCGAGGGCGCATGGGGGTGTAAGGCGATGTCCGAACTGCATACCTTTCTTTTCGATGGCCTTCCCGTGCGCGGCATGGTGGTCAGGCTCGACCAGGCCTGGCAGGAGGTGCTGGCGCGCCGCGCCTCCAACACCCACACGGGCGCCTACCCGCAACCGGTGGCCGAGCTGCTGGGCGAGATGACGGCCGCCGCCACGCTGATGCAGGCCAACATCAAGTTCAAGGGTTCGCTGATCCTGCAGATCTTCGGCGACGGGCCGGTGAAGGTCGCGGTGGCCGAGGCGCAGCCCGACCTGGGCGTGCGCACCACGGCCAGCGTGGTCGGCGAGATCGCGGCCGACGCCGGCCTGCCGGACCTGGTCAACGTGGGCAACAAGGGCCGCTGCGCCATCACGCTCGACCCCAAGGACCGCCTGCCCGGCCAGCAGCCCTACCAGGGCGTGGTGCCGCTCTTCGGCGACCGCGGCGAGAAGCTGGGCAAGCTCAGCGACGTGCTGCAGCACTACATGCTGCAAAGCGAGCAGCTCGACACCACGCTGGTGCTGGCGGCCGACGACAAGGTGGCGGCGGGCCTGCTGATCCAGCGCCTGCCGGTGACCGGCGAGGGCAACCTCGCTGGCGGCACGGCGCGCGCCAACGAAGACGACATCGGCCTGAACGAGGACTACAACCGCATCGCCACGCTGGCCGCCAGCCTGACGCGCGAGGAACTGCTCACGCTCGACGTCGAGACCATCCTGCGGCGCCTCTTCTGGGAAGAGAAGCTGCTGCGCTTCGAGCCGCGCAGCGGCATGCTGGGCCCGCACTTCGCCTGCACCTGCAGCCGCGAACGCGTGACCAACATGCTGCGCGGGCTGGGCCGGGACGAGGCCGAAAGCATCCTGGCCGAGCGCGGCAACATCGAGGTGGGCTGCGACTTCTGCGGCAAGCAGTACCGCTTCGACCCGGTCGATGCGGCACAGATCTTCACCTCGCCCGGCGACCAGATGCCGGGCAGCAGCGTCGTGCAGTGAAGGTGGCGCCGGCGGGCGCTCAGCCGTTGCGGCCCGCCAGCAGATCGGTGAAGAGGCGGTGCTCGCACCTCGGGTCGGAGCACTTCTCGCACGGCCAGTTCCACGCCGGCGATTCGGATCCCTTTCGCCCCGGGGCGCCCGTCCGCTCCGCGCGGTCGGCCATGGCATTGATCGCATTCCAGGCGTTGGCGAGCCGTTCGGGCCCGCTGCCATGCACCACCGCGTAGGGCACGCCGCCCCGCGCCAGGGCCGCGCGAACCCGCGCATCCACCGGTTCGCGCACGTGCGGCCCATCGCGCTGCAGGCCGTCGGCCACCCAGGGCAGGTCGAGCGCGGTGAGCAGGGTGAGGGTGCAGCGCCGCTGGGCCGCGAGCGCCGCGTCGTAGAGCGAGCGGTCGTCGAAGAGCAGGTCGCTGTAGACGGCCGTCATGAGGGCCGTGGTGTCGGCCACGGCCACGCCGGCCGCTGCGGCGACGGCGATGCGGTGGGTCTGCTCGTCGGCGATGGCGGCCTGTTCGTCGGGCCGGGGGGTGCGGCCCTCGCGGTCGCACCACTCGCGCAGGTATTCGCCCACGAGGCTGGTGCCGACACCGCGTGCCTGCAGGCGTGCCGTGAGCGCGCGCGCCAGCTCGGTCTTGCCGGTGCTCTCGGCACCGAGCACCGCGATCACGCAGCCGGCGGGCAGGCGCGGCGTCATGCCGGTTGCGCGGCCGCCGTGAGCGCGGGCAGCCGCCGGCGCCACGCGAGGTAACCCGCCACGCTGAGGGCGGCGAACACGGCGTACAGGCCCACCGTCAGCCACAGCCCCTTGTGCACGAAGAGGCCGACGCTGACGACATTGACGGCCAGCCACACCGCCCAGTTCTCGATGAACTTGCGCGCCAGCAGCACCTGCCCGACCACGCTCAACCCGGTGACGAAGCCGTCGGACCAGGGCACGTCGGTGTCGGTGAAGCGGTGCAGGAACAGGGCCAGCGCCGGCCACAGCAGCGCCGCCGCGCACGCGACGGCGAGCCAGCCGCGCGCCGAGAGCCGCGCCACCTGAAGGCTGCTGCCGTCGGCCCGATGCCCGCGCAGCCACTGGAACCAGCCCCAGGCGGCCATCGCGGCGAAGAAGACCTGCAGGCTGGCGTCGCCATAGATGCGGTGCGCGGCGAACACGCCCACGTAGAGCAGCGAACTGAGCATCGCCAGCGGCCAGCCCCAGTGCACCTCGCGCATGTTGCACGCGACCATGGCCAGCGCCAGCAGGGCGGCGACGAGTTCCAGCCACGAGGCCGGCGCGCCGCCGATGTGGAAGGCGGGGGCGGCCAGGAGGTCGAGCAGCCAGGTCATGATGGAAGGGCGTGCTGGCCGTTGTCGGGGCGAACGGTGCGCGCGGGGCGCGCACCGTTCACTTGGCGATCTGCACGAGGATCTCGTTGGGCTTGACCATGCCCAGTTCCTGACGCGCGCGCTCCTCGACCATCTCGATGCCTTCCTTGAGGTCGTTCACCTCGGATTCGAGGCGCTCATTGGCGACCTGCGCCTTGGCGTTCGCCTCTTTCTGGTCGTTGAGCTTCTTCTGCAGCTGGGCCACCTCGGGCACGCTCCCGCGCCCGGTCCACAGCTGGAACTGCAACAGCACCAGCAGGAGGACCAGGACGATCGGAACGACGAAACGGGAGCGCATGGCCCGCCGCGGCTGCCGGCTACTTCAGGTTGTAGAAGGCGGCGCGGCCGGGGTAGCTGGCGACGTCGCCGAGGTCTTCCTCGATGCGCAACAGCTGGTTGTACTTGGCGATGCGGTCCGAACGCGAGAGCGAGCCGGTCTTGATCTGGCCGGCGTTGGTGCCCACGGCGATGTCGGCGATGGTGCTGTCCTCGGTCTCGCCCGAGCGGTGCGAGATCACGGCGGTGTAACCCGCGCGCTTGGCCATCTCGATGGCGGCGAAGGTCTCGGTCAGCGTGCCGATCTGGTTGATCTTGATGAGGATCGAGTTGGCGATGCCCTTGTCGATGCCTTCCTTCAGGATCTTCGTGTTGGTCACGAACAGGTCGTCGCCCACCAGCTGCACCTTCTTGCCCAGGCGCTCGGTCAGCAGCTTCCAGCCGTCCCAGTCGCCTTCGTGCATGCCGTCCTCGATCGAGATGATCGGGTACTTGTCGCACCAGGTGGCGAGCATGTCGGTCCAGCTGGCGGCCGAGAGCTGCAGGCCGCCTTCGCCGGCCAGCACGTACTGGCCGTCCTTGTAGAACTCGCTGGCAGCGCAGTCCAGGCCCAGGGCGATCTGTTCGCCCGCGGTGTAGCCGGCCTTGTCGATCGCTTCGAGGATCAGCTGGATGGCCGCCTCGTGGTTCTCGACGTTCGGCGCGAAGCCGCCTTCGTCGCCCACGGCGGTGGGCATGCCGCGCGAGTCGATGATCTTCTTGAGCGCGTGGAAGACCTCGGCGCCGTAGCGCAGCGCCTCGCGGAAGGTGGGGGCGCCCACCGGGATGATCATGAACTCCTGCAGGTCCAGGCTGTTGTTGGCGTGCGCGCCGCCGTTGATGACGTTCATCATCGGCACCGGCATCTGCATGCCGCCCATGCCGCCGAAGTAGCGGTACAGCGGCAGGCCGGATTCCTCGGCCGCGGCGCGCGCCACGGCCATCGAGACGGCCAGCGTCGCATTGGCGCCCAGGCGGCTCTTGTTGTCGGTGCCGTCCAGGTCCAGCAGCGTGCGGTCGAGGAAGGCCTGTTCGCTCGCGTCCAGGCCCAGGACGGCCTCGGAGATCTCGGTGTTGATGTGTTCCACGGCCTTGAGCACGCCCTTGCCCAGGTAGCGGCCCTTGTCGCCGTCGCGCAGCTCGATGGCTTCGCGCGAGCCGGTGGACGCGCCCGAGGGCACGGCCGCACGGCCCATGGTGCCGCTTTCCAGCAGCACGTCGCATTCGACGGTGGGGTTGCCGCGGCTGTCGAGGATCTCTCGGCCGACGATGTCAACGATGGCGCTCATTCAGTGGCTCTCCAGTTTTTTGAAATCGGTGTGCAGCGGGGTGACGGCGTTCACAGGCCTTCGACCGCGATCATGTTCATGACGGCCGCGCCGGCGCGCGCGTCGCGCGCCCTGCGGTACTCCTCGGTCTCGTAGAAGGCCTTGGCCTTCTCGAAGCTCGGGAACTTCAGCAGCACGACGCGCTTGGGCTGCCATTCGCCTTCCAGCGGCTGCACTTCGCCGCCCCGCACGCACACCTCGGCGCCGTGCACCTGCATGGCGGCGGAGGACAGCTTCTTGTACTCCTCGTACTGCGTGGGATTCGTGACGTCGACGTAGGCGATGACGTAGCCGCTGGCCATGGGATGGGTCTCCGGGGAATCGGTGGATGGATCAGGCGTCGAAGGCGTTCTCGAGGAAGCCGTTCTTCTTGGTGATGCGGTCGAGCGCGACGAGCGTTTCGAGCAGCGCCTTCATGTGCTTGAGCGGCACCGCGTTGGGGCCGTCGGACAGCGCCTTGTTCGGGTCGGGGTGCGTTTCCATGAAGAGGCCCGCGACGCCCACGGCCACGGCAGCGCGCGAGAGCACCGGCACGAACTCGCGCTGGCCGCCCGAGCTGGTGCCCTGGCCGCCCGGCAGCTGCACGGAATGGGTGGCGTCGAACACCACCGGCGCGCCGGTCTGGCGCATGATCGCCAGGCCGCGCATGTCCGAGACGAGGTTGTTGTAGCCGAAGCTCGCGCCCCGTTCGCAGGCCATGAAGCTGTCTTCGGGCAGGCCCTTTTCCTTGGCGGCTGCACGCGCCTTGTCGATCACGTTCTTCATGTCGTGCGGCGCGAGGAACTGGCCCTTCTTGATGTTCACCGGCTTGCCCGACTGAGCCGCCGCGCGGATGAAGTCGGTCTGGCGGCACAGGAAGGCGGGGGTCTGCAGCACGTCGACCACCTTGGCGGCTTCGGTGATGTCGTCCTCGGAGTGCACGTCGGTGAGCACCGGCAGGCCCAGCTCGCGCTTGACCTTGGCCAGGATCTCCAGGCCCTTCTCGCGGCCGGGGCCGCGAAAGCTCGTGCCCGACGAACGGTTGGCCTTGTCGAAGCTGCTCTTGAAGATGAAGGGGATGCCCAGCGAGGCCGTGATCTCCTTCAGCGTGCCCGCGGTGTCGAGCTGCAACTGCTCGGACTCGACCACGCAGGGGCCGGCGATGAGGAAGAAGGGCCGGTCCAGGCCGACGTCGAAGCCGCAGAGTTTCATGTGCGCTCCCTGCCCGATCAGCCGACGGCCTTGAGCGGCAACTTGTCTTCGCCCTGGTGCGTCAGCGCCGCCTTGATGAAGGCGTTGAACAGCGGGTGGCCGGCCCACGGCGTGGACTTGAACTCGGGGTGGAACTGCACGCCCATGAACCAGGGATGCACCGTCTGCGGCAATTCGACGATCTCGGTCAGGTGCTCGCGCTGGGTGAGGGCGGAGATCACCAGGCCGGCCTGGCGCAGCTGGTCGAGGTAGTTGACGTTGGCTTCGTAGCGGTGGCGGTGGCGCTCGGTCACCACATCGCCGTAGATGCTGTGGGCGAGCGTGCCGGGGGCCACGTCCGAGCTTTGCGCGCCCAGGCGCATGGTGCCGCCGAGGTCGGACTTCTCGTTGCGGGTCTTGATGCTGCCGTCGGCGTCCTTCCACTCGGTGATGAGGGCGATGACGGGGCAGCTCGTGTCGGGGTCGAACTCGGTGCTGTTCGCGTTCTTCAGGCCGGCCACGTTGCGCGCGTACTCGATGGTCGCGACCTGCATGCCCAGGCAGATGCCGAGGTAGGGCACCTTGTTCTCGCGGGCGTAGCGCGCGGCGGTGATCTTGCCCTCGACGCCGCGCTGGCCGAAGCCGCCGGGCACGAGGATGGCGTCGTACTTGGCCAGGCGCGACACGTTGTCCGGCTGGATGGTCTCGGAATCGAGGTACTCGATCTTCACCCGGGCATGGTTCTTCATGCCGGCGTGGCGCAGCGCCTCGTTCAGCGACTTGTAGCTGTCCGACAGGTCGACGTACTTGCCGACCATGGCAATGGTCACTTCCTTCTGCGGGTGCTCGACCTCGTAGACCAGGTCGTCCCAGCGCTGCAGCTTGGCCGGTGGCGTGTTCAGGCGCAGCTTGTCGCAGATCAGGCCGTCCAGGCCCTGCTCGTGCAGCATGCGCGGCACCTTGTAGATGGTGTCCACGTCCCACATCGAGATCACGCCCCACTCGGGCACGTTGGAGAAGAGCGAGATCTTGGCGCGCTCTTCCTCGGGGATCGGGCGGTCGGCGCGGCACAGAAGCGCGTCGGCCTGGATGCCGATCGCGCGCAGTTCCTTGGCCGTGTGCTGGGTCGGCTTGGTCTTGAGCTCGCCGGCCGCCGCGATCCAGGGCAGGTAGCTCAGGTGCACGAAGGCGCTGTTGTTCGGGCCGGCCTTCAGGCTCATCTGGCGCACGGCCTCCAGGAAGGGCAGCGACTCGATGTCGCCCACCGTGCCGCCGATCTCGACGATGGCCACGTCGACCTCGTGCGGCGTGCCGATGCCGGCGCCGCGCTTGACGTATTCCTGGATCTCGTTGGTGATGTGCGGGATCACCTGCACCGTCTTGCCGAGGTAGTCGCCGCGGCGTTCCTTCTCGAGCACCGACTTGTAGATCTGGCCGGTGGTGAAGTTGTTGGCCTTGCGCATGCGCGTCGTGATGAAGCGCTCGTAGTGGCCCAGGTCGAGGTCGGTCTCTGCGCCGTCATCGGTCACGAACACCTCGCCGTGCTGGAACGGGGACATCGTTCCGGGGTCGACGTTGATGTAGGGATCGAGCTTGATGAGGGTGACCGTGAGGCCGCGGGATTCGAGGATCGCGGCGAGCGAGGCGGAGGCGATTCCCTTGCCCAGGGAAGACACCACACCACCGGTGACGAAGACGAATTTGGTCATTGCCTTGTGCGAACGCGCGCCAGAACCGGGGTTTTGCGCGCCATTCGGCAGTGGGAAATTGAGATTATAGGTGCGCCCCCCAACCCCAATGCCCCGAGGGGGAGCGCGGCCGCGCAGGGCCAAGGCCATTCCTGCCCGGGGGCGACTGCTACATTCCGCGCCATGCAAGACCTCGCCGGCAAACACATCGTCCTGGGGCTCACCGGTGGGGTGGCCTGCTACAAGTCGGCCGAGCTGTGCCGGCTGCTGGTCAAGGCCGGTGCGCAGGTGCAGGTGGTCATGACCGAGGCGGCGGCGCAGTTCATCACGCCGGTGACGATGCAGGCGCTGTCGGGCCGGCCGGTGTACCTGTCGCAATGGGATGCGCGCGAGCCCAACAACATGCCGCACATCAACCTCAGCCGCGAGGCCGATGCGATCGTGCTGGCCCCCGCCAGCGCCGACTTCATCGCGCGGCTGGTGCAGGGCCGCTCCGACGAACTGCTGAGCCTGATGTGCCTGGCGCGCCCGATCGACCGCGTGCCTTTGCTGGTGGCGCCGGCGATGAACCGCGAGATGTGGGCGCACCCGGCCACCCAGCGCAACCTGCGCCAGCTCGATGCCGACGGCGCGCGCGTGCTCGGCGTGGGTACCGGCTGGCAGGCCTGCGGCGAGACGGGCGACGGCCGCATGCTGGAGCCGGCGCAGTTGCTCGAGGAGATCGTCGCCCAGTTCCAGCCCAAGGTACTGGCCGGGCAGCATGTGGTGGTCACGGCCGGCCCGACCTTCGAGGCGCTCGATCCGATCCGCGGCATCACCAACCACTCGTCCGGCAAGATGGGATTCGCCATCGCGCGTGCCGCGCGGGAGGCCGGCGCGCAGGTCACGCTGATCGCCGGCCCCGTGCACCTGGAGACCCCGCGGGGCGTCCAGCGCACCGATGTGCTTTCCGCCGAAAAAATGCTCGCAGCCGTCGTGGACGCCGCGCAGGCAGCGACTGTTTTCATCGCGACCGCCGCGGTGGCGGACTGGCGCCCGGCCGAGCAGGCGAGCCAGAAGATCAAGAAGAACGGCGACGGCCAGACGCCCGTGCTGCACTTCGTCGAGAACCCCGACATCCTGGCCCAGGTCGCCCGCAGCGAGCGGGCCCGGCAGGGCACGCTGTTCTGCGTCGGCTTCGCGGCCGAGAGCGAGAACCTGGTCGAGCACGCCAGGGCCAAGCGCGAGCGCAAGGGCATCCCGCTGCTGGTGGGCAACATCGGGCCGCTGACCTTCGGGCAGGACGACAACAGCCTGCTGCTGGTCGACGCGCAGGGCGTGCGCGAGCTGCCGCGTGCCCCCAAGCTGCAACTGGCGCGCGAGCTGGTGGCCGAGATCGCGGCCCGTCTGCCACGCAACCGGCCCACGCCATGAACCCCGACTGGAACACGCCGCCCGGCGGCGACTTCGCCCGCTACGTGGAGCAGCTCACGGCGCGCTCCCTGCGCGAGGTGAGCGCGCCGCAATCGCACGAGCACCAGATGGACGTCGGCATGGGCGACCACGTTCCGGCGCCGCCGCCGCGCGGCAAGACCGTGCCGGCACCGACTGCCGGATCGACCGCCAGGCCCGCCAGCAGCGATGGCGCCATGCGCGGCTTCGCGCGCTCCGTGGCCATCGGCTGGGCCGGCCTGCTGCTGGTGCTGCTCAGCAGCGGTGCCACCGTCGCGGCCCTGGGCGTGCTGGTCGCCGGCCTGTGGGCCGGCTTCCAGCTGCGGCGCTGGCTGCTGCCACCGGGTGGTGCGGCCGGGCTCAAGGCGGCACTCGAGGACATGGCGCGGCAGCAGGCCGCGCAGAACCGACAAGGAAAGAACAAGCCATGAAGATCGACGTGCGCGTGCTCGACGCCCGCATGAAGGACGAGCTGCCGCGCTACGCCACGCCCGGCAGCGCCGGCCTGGACCTGCGGGCCTGCCTGGCCGAGCCCCTGACCCTGGCGCCCGGCGCCTGCGAACTGGTCGGCACCGGGCTGGCGATCCACCTGGCCGACCCCGGTTTCGCGGCGCTGATCCTGCCGCGCTCGGGCCTGGGCCACAAGCACGGCATCGTGCTGGGCAACCTCGTGGGCCTGATCGACAGCGACTACCAGGGTGAGCTCAAGATCAGCGCCTGGAACCGCAGCCAGACCGCCTTCGTCATCCAGCCCATGGAACGCCTGGCCCAGCTGGTGGTCGTGCCGGTCGTTCAGGCGCGGTTCAACCTGGTCGATGCCTTCGCGCCCACCGAGCGGGGCGAGGGCGGCTACGGCTCCACCGGCACGCGCTGAAACGCGCCTCGTTGCAACTGTGAGTGCCGGGTAAAGGCGTGAACCCGGTCAGGCGACTGCGTATCGAAGATCTCAGAATGTTCGTCCTGTCATCGCCCGGCGTGCGCCGACGTTGAAGGAGCAACAGCAGTTGGCGGGCGCTTCGCTCGCCCGAGGAGCCATGCATATGCAACGCCTGACCCGCATCCTGTCGATCACCGCCGCCGCCGTGGCGGTTTCCCTGCTCACCGCCTGCGTGGCGCCCGCGCCGGTGTACTACCAGCAGTCGAGCTATCCCTACCAGCCTGCGCAGCCGGCCTACCCGGCCGGCTACGGCGCCAACCCGTACGTCGAGTTGGGCCATGTGGCCAACATCGAGGTCATCCAGTCCCAGACGCCAGGCTATGGCACCTCGGGCGGCGGCGCGGTGGCCGGCGGCGTTCTCGGCGGCGTGGTGGGCAACCAGTTCGGCCGCGGCAACGGGCGTGCGGCGGCCACGGCGCTGGGCGTGATCGGCGGGGCCCTGCTGGGCAACACGATCGAGGCGCAGAACAACGCGCCGCGCGTCTACCAGAGCTACCGCGTCTCGGTGCAGACCGACCATGGCGCCTACCGCGCCTTCGACGTGCCCAGCCCGGGCGACCTGCGCATCGGCGACCGCGTTCGCATCGACAACGGGCAGATATCGCGGTATTGACCCACCCCCCGTCTTCGCGGACTTCGTTCCGCTCCGCCAACCCCCTCGAGGGGGCACACGCGACGGCCCGGCAAAGCCGGTTCCATGCGTGTTCCCGCATGGCCTGCTGCGCGGCCACCTGAGCGGGAGAGTGTGCGGGCTTTGCTCAGTGCAGCCGGTCGTTGCCGGGGGCCATCGGCTCGAAGCGGAAGAAGCCCGTGCCCGCGGTGCCCTTGCCGATTTCCTCTTCCGTCGCCTCGCGCACCGAACGCACCGTGACCGACAGGCGCAGTGCGATGCCGGCGAGCGGGTGGTTGCCGTCGAGCACGAGGTGCTCCGGATAGATCTCGGCGACGGTGTAGAGCGCGGTCTTGGGGATGCTGTCGCTCACGCCCTGCGGCAGGGCGGCGCCGTCGAAGGTCATGCCTTCCTCGACCTCGGCGGGAAAGAGCGAACGCGGCTCAAGGAACAGCAACTGGTCGTCGAAGTCGCCGAAGGCCTGCTCGGGCTCCAGGTGCAGCGACACCACGTCGCCCACCTCGTGGCCCTGCAGCGCCGCCTCGACCGTGTCGAACAGGTCGTCGCCGCCGATGAGGAACTCCACCGGTTCGTCCAGCACATCGAGCGTGTCGCCCAGGGTGTCCTTGAGCGTCCAGGTCAGGCCGACCACGCATTGGGGGGTGATTTCCATGGGGGAGAATTCTCCCATGGACATCTCCCGACCGCTGCCCCTGCTGGGCGGCCTCACGCCCGACCGATTCATGCGCCGGCACTGGCAGAAGAAGCCGCTGCTGGTGCGTCAGGCCTTCCCGGGCCTCGTGCCGCCGGTGGCGCGCCAGCGGCTCTTCGAACTCGCCGGCGAGGAGGGCGTCGAGTCGCGCCTGGTCGAGCACGACGCGCGACGCGGATGGCGCCTGCGGCACGGCCCCCTCGCGCGTCGCGCGTTGCCGCCGCTCGCGCGGCGTGCGTGGACGCTGCTGGTGCAGGGCGTCGACCTGCACGACGAGGCCGCGCACGCACTGCTGCAGGCCTTCCGCTTCATGCCCGACGCGCGGCTGGACGACCTCATGATCAGCTACGCCAGCGACGGCGGCGGCGTCGGGCCGCACTTCGACAGCTACGACGTGTTCCTGCTGCAGGTCAGCGGCCGGCGCGAGTGGGCCATCGGACGCCAGCGCGACCTGTCGCTCGAGCCCGGCCTGCCGCTGAAGATCCTCGCGAACTTCGAGCCGGAAGAGCGCTTCGTGCTCGAGCCCGGCGACATGCTCTACCTGCCGCCGCGCTATGCGCACGATGGCGTGGCGGTCGGCGGCGACTGCATGACCTACTCCATCGGCCTGCGCGCGGCCACCGACGCCGAACTGGCGGCCGACCTGCTGGCGCGCGTGGCCGACGCGGCCAGCGACGAACTGGGCGAAGGCGCCCCGGCCCGCCGCTACGGCGATGCGTCGCAGCCGGCCGTGGAGCGGCCGGGCGCCATTCCTGCGGCCCTCCAGGCCTTCGCGCGCGATGCGGTGCGCCGCGCGGTGGCCGGCGACGAGGCCATCGACCGCGCGCTGGGAGAAGCGCTGACGGAGCCCAAGCCCAACGTGTGGTTCGACCCGTCGGATGAGGACGACCTGATGCAGGGTGTGCGGCTGGACCGCCGCACGCGCATGCTCTACGACGCCCGCCACGTGTTCATCAACGGCGAGAGCTTTCGTGCCGGCGGCCGCGATGCGACGCTGATGCGCCGGCTCAGCGACGAGCGCCTGCTGGAGCCGCGCGAGCTGCGGCATGCCAGCGTGCAGGCCCTCGAACTGTTGCAGGACTGGCGCGAAGCGGGGTGGCTGCATGGCTGGTGAACTGCCGCAAGGCGCCTTCGACGGCCGCCAGGCCTTCATCGCCCACCTGCGCACGGCCTTCGCCGCCGCCGCGCAGCAGGGCTGGAAGGAGATGCTGCTGAGCGACGCGGATTTCCTGGACTGGCCGCTGGGCGAGCGCGAGGTGGTCGATGCACTGCAGGCCTGGGCGGCCTCGGGGCGCAGCCTTCGCCTGCTGGCGCGGCGCTTCGACGGCATCGAGCGCCAGCATGCGCGCTTCGTCCAGTGGCGGCGCATGTGGGACCACATCGTGCAGGCGCGGGCGGTCCCGGGCGAGGGCAGCGGCGAGGTGCCCAGTGCGCTGTGGACGCCGGGCTGGTTCCTGCACCGCATCGATCCCGAAGGCTGCAGGGGCGTGTGCGGGCTGGACGCCGAGGCCCGCGTGGGGCTGCGCCAGGCGCTCGAGGAGCGATTCCAGCAGGGGCGGCCGGCCTTCGCGGCGTCGGTGCTCGGGCTCTAACGCGCCGGCCTCCTCGCAGGAAGACGCGGGGGCGTTCCAAGTTTTCCGGACCCCCTCGGGCGGGGGTGCCGGGCGAAGCCTGGCCCGGGGGGCTCTAGGCGTCGAGCCAGCAGCTGCCCTCGGCAGCGTTGGCGGTCAGCACGTCCTCGGGGCGCGTGCCCAGCGCCTCGCCGAGCAGGGCCTGCGCCAACTCGGGCCGGTTGTTCTGCTCGCTCAGGTGCGCTGCCAGCAGGTGGCGCAGCCCGGCGTGGTGAACGGCCCGTGCGATCTCCGCCGCCGCCTGGTTCGACAGGTGCCCGTAGTTGCCGCCGACGCGGCGCTTGAGGAAGGGCGGATAGGACGATTGGGCCAGCAGCTCGGGGTCGTGGTTCGACTCCAGCACCAGGGCCTGCAGCCCCTGCAGCCGCGCCATCACATGCGCGCTGGCATGGCCCAGGTCGGTCAGCACGCCCAGCGTGCGGGCGCCGTCGGTGCAGCGCAGCTGCAGCGGCTCGCGGGCATCGTGCGGCACGGTGAAGGGCGTGAGCATCAGCTCGCCCACCACGATGTCCTGCCCGTCGCGGGCGAACTGCAGTCGGCCCGCGTAGTCGGGCGCACCCGTGGCCAGCCAGGTGCCCTCGCTCATCCACACGGCCGCGCCGTACTTGCGCGAGAAGGCGTGCGCGCAGCCGATGTGGTCGCTGTGCTCGTGCGTGACGAACACGGCGTCGATGTCCGAGGGCGCCAGGCCCGCGCGCACGAGGCGTGCGTCGAGCTGCCTGATCCCGAAGCCGCAGTCGACCAGCAGGCGCGACACCCGGCCGGCGCTGTGGGCCTCCACCAGCGTCGCGTTGCCGGTGCTGCCGCTGCCCAGGCTGCGAAAGCGAAGCATGCGCGGTTCCTAGAAATGCGAATGCCGGCGGCTGCCGGCATCGCGGGCGGACCGCGCGGGCAGGGGGCCTGCCCGGCGCGGGACCATCACTTCAGGTCGTCGGCAATGACCTGCACGATGCGCTGGGCATTGGCCGAGGTCTCGGGAGCCCCGGCCTCATTGAGCACCGACACCGTGGTCGACTCGCCCTGGCTCTTGACCTGGACGCGGTATTTCGCGGGCTTCTCCGCATCGCGGGAGCGGTTGAAGAGCTTGCCGAAGAAGCCCTGCTCCTTGCGGTCGGCGTCGGGCGTCACGTAGCGCACGAAGTAGATGCCGGCGCCGCGGTCGCGGTCCTCGACGGTGAAGCCCGTGCGGTCCAGCGCCAGGCCGACACGGCGCCAGGCGCGGTCGAAGCCTTCGCTGATCTGCACCACCGGCTGGCCACCGACGTTGGCGACCTGGGCGGCGCGGGCCGACGGCGGGGTCGCGGCCACGGCGGCCTTCGACTGCTCCTGGGTCACGCCGAGCCTGACCATCAGGCGGCGCAGGAACTCGGTCTCGAGTTCGGGGTCGACCGGGCGCGGCTGCCAGTTGGTGAGTTCCTTGCGCTGGGTGGTGTAGACCTCGACCATGCCGCGGTGGCTGATGTAGATCTCGGTGCCGTTGGGCGTGCGTTCCATGCGGGTGCGGAAGCGGTCCAGTTCACCGGTGGAGTAGGCGCTGTCGATCAGCTTGCCCAGCGAACTGCGGATGATGTCCTGCGGGATCTTGGCGCGGTTCTCGGCCCAGTCCGTTTCCATGATGCCGAGGTTGCGCTGCTCCATGGTCAGCAGGAAGCCGTTCTCAAGCCAGAAGTCGCGCACCGTGTCCCAGAGCTGCTCGGGCGGGCGGTTGACGACGATCCAGCGCTCCTGGCCGGCGCGTTCCATGCGCACGTCGCCCAAATTCGCCACGGCCGTCGGAATGGCGGGCGCATTCGCGCGGCCGGCCTCGAAGGCGTTGGCGGACACGGCGCCGCCCGGGATGGCGTAGCGGTTCTCGCGCGAGAGCTGGGTCAGGTCCGGCGGCACTTCCAGCGTCGGGGCCTTGCCGGCGCTCTTGTATTCGATCTTGTCGCTTTCCAGGACAGAGCAGGCCGCCAGGCTGGCCACCAGGGCCAGCAGAACGAGTCGCGTACAGGTTTTCAACGTAGTCTTCCTTCAGCGGAAATGAAATCGGTCGGTCGGGGGGAGCGGGCGCGCCCGCGTGTTCTGAGTGCTCCGGCGGCCAAAGGTTGCCAGCCGAAAGCGGAGAAATTCAGTCGCCGATCAGCCCGCAGGCGCGCAGCGCGGCCTCCACGACGGGGCGGTTGCCCTCGGCCAGTTCGGTCAGCGGCAGACGCATCGCACCGCCCATGCGGCCCATGCGTTGCAGGGCCCACTTGACCGGGATGGGGTTGGGTTCGACGAAGAGCTGGCGGTGCAGCGGCATCAGCGAGAACTGGATCTGCATGGCTTTGCGCGCGTCGCCGGCCAGCGCCGCCACGCACAGCTCGTGCATCTGCCGCGGTGCCACGTTGGCGGTGACGCTGATGTTGCCCTGGCCGCCGCAGAGCATGAGGGCCACGGCCGTCGGGTCGTCGCCCGAATAGATGGCGAAGCCCTTGGGGGCTTCCTTGATGAGCCACTGGGCGCGCTCGATGTTGCCCGTCGCTTCCTTGATGCCGACGATGCCCGGCACCTGCGCCAGGCGCAGCACCGTGTCGTGCGCCATATCGGCGACCGTGCGGCCCGGCACGTTGTACAGCACCATCGGGAGGTCGCCGGTGGCTTCGGCGATGGCCTTGAAGTGGCGGTACTGGCCTTCCTGCGTCGGCTTGTTGTAGTAGGGCACGACCTGCAGTTGCGAATCGGCGCCCACGCCCTTGGCGTAGCGGGCCAGCTCGATGGCCTCCTTGGTCGAGTTGGCGCCGCAACCGGCCATCACCGGCACGCGGCCCGCCGCCTGCTCGACCGTGACGCGGATGATCTCGCAGTGTTCCTCGACATCCACCGTGGGCGATTCGCCCGTGGTGCCGACGACGCCCAGGCAGTCGGTGCCTTCGGCGATGTGCCAATCGATGAGCCGCCGCAGCGCGGGGTAGTCGACGCTGCCGTCTTCGTGCATCGGCGTGACGAGCGCGACGATGCTGCCAGTCAGTTGCTCCAAGGAGGTCTCTTTGTCGGTAAAAGGTAAACCGGCATTCTACTGAGGCGCGGCGGGCGGCCCCAGCGGGTACCTTGGGGGTGTTCCCGCAGGCGCCGCCGACGGCCGCACGGCGGCGATGCGCTGGACGAAGCGGTCGGGAGCGGCGAGAAAACCATCTTCGTAGGCCACCACGCGCAGCCCGGCCGCGGCCGCCAGCAGTTCGCCCGGCGCCAGCAGGAAGTCGGGCCGCGCGGGCCGGCCGACGCTCTCGTTGCCCTGGGCGAAGGTTTCGTACAGCAGCACGCCGCCCGGGGCGACGGCCGCCACGATGTCAGGCAGTCGCGGGCGCCACAGGTAGTTCGTGACGACCACGCCGGCGAAGGCGCGGTCGGCCAGGGGCCAGGGCCCGCCCTCGATGTCGGCCTCGAGGGCCTCGGCCACGCCCGCGACGGCGGCGATCGCGGCCGGGTCACGGTCGAGCGCGGTGAGCCGGTGGCCTTGCCCGTGCAGGAAACGCGTGTGGCGGCCGGCGCCGCAGGCCACGTCCAGCACGCTGCCGCCGGCCGGGATGAGGTGCGCCCAGCGCACGAGCCAGGACGAAGGAGCCCCGGCGCCGCTGGCCGGAGCGTGCGAAGGCGCTGCGCTGCTCATGGCATCCGGCGCCAGGCTGGCCGGGCGGCGCAGGCGGATTCGACCCGACGCACGGCTAGAAGCACGACCACAGCTGGTCGACCAGCATCACCAGGAAGCCGGGCTGGGCATACAGCATGAACACCCCGCCCAGGGCGCCGGCGGCGGCAACCCACAGCGCCCAGCGACCCCGGCGCGGGCCCTGGGGGGGGCGTGTCTGCGGCGCGGACGCTTCGGGGTTCATGCGGGCTGCGCCGCCCCGCGCGGGATGGCGCCTTCCTTGACCGGCAGGTTGACCAGCGCCGCGAAGACGCCCAGCGCGATCGAGATGTACCAGACGATGTCGTAGCTGCCCGTGCGGTCGTACAGGTAGCCGCCCAGCCAGACGCCCAGGAAGGAGCCGACCTGGTGGCTGAGGAACACGAAGCCGCCCAGCATCGACAGATGCGCCACGCCGAAGATCTGCGCAATGATCGCGTTGGTGGGCGGCACGGTGGACAGCCACAGTGCACCGATCACCGCCGCGAACACGTACACCGACCACGGCGTCAGCGGCACCAGCAGGAAGACGGTGATCGCCACCGCCCGGCCGAGGTAGATGAAGGCCAGGATCTTGCGCTTGGCCAGGCGCTGCCCCAGCGAGCCAGCGATGTAGGTGCCGACCACGTTGAACAGGCCGATCAGCGCCAGTGCATAGCCCGCCACCTGCGGCGACAGGCCGTGGTCCTTCAGGTAGCTGGGCATGTGCACGCCGATGAACACCACCTGGAAGCCGCAGACGAAATAGCCGGCCATCAGCAGCACGAAGCTCGGGTAGCGAAACGCCTCGGCCACGGCCTGGGCGATGGTCTGCTCGCGCTGTGCGGCGCCGGCGCCGCGCTGCGGCTCGCGCAGGCCGAAGGCCAGGGGCACGATCATCAGCACCAGCACCGCCAGCGCCAGCAGCGCGTTGTGCCAGCCCAGGTGCAGGATCAGCTGGCCTTCGACCGGCACCATGAAGAACTGTCCGAAGGAGCCGGCCGCCGCCGTGACGCCCATGGCCCAGGAGCGGCGCTCGGCGGACAGCTGGCGGCCGATCACGCCGTAGACCACGGCGTAGGTGGTGCCCGCCTGCGCCATGCCGATCAGCACCCCGGCCGTGAGGGCGAAGAGCATCGGCGTCGGCGACAGCGCCATGCCGGCCAGGCCCAGCGCATAGAGCACGGCGCCCATCAGCAGCACGCGGAACGCGCCCAGCTTGTCCGCCAGCATGCCGGCGAACACACCGGCCACGCCCCAGGCCAGGTTCTGGATCGCGATGGCCAGCGAGAAGGTCTGGCGCGTCCAGCCCTGCTCCTGGGTGATCGGCTGCAGCCACAGGCCGAATCCGTGCCGAATGCCCATCGATAGAGTGACAACAAGGGCGCCGCACAAAAGGATTTGCCGTAAATGCACTGAGAACTTTGAATTAAGAGATTGGAAAGATTGCGACACTCACAACTGAAGTCTACCATTTCTCGACGCGTGAGGCGTTCTCTCAACGATTTTGTCTTGACGCAAATTGCTTCAGAGAGTCATAGACTTTTTGCTCGTAAACCCCCGGCGAAAAGGGAACAGAGTTGGATGCGTATTGATTTCCCCTTACGTCCGTAATGTATAACGTGGCGGGGGAAACGTTGCCAAGAAATGTACTATATCGCAGGCGATCGGCCGGATTCATGGATTGAACTTCATCGGACTGATATCGCATCACCTTATAGGCGCGAGCAGGTAATACGCCTAAATCTCCCGAGTTTTCATACCCACTGAGCTTCATTGGCAAATCGAGATAATTGCCATCTCCAAGGTTGGCGCGAAGAAGTCCTTGTGGTTTCAATGAAGTGGCGCCACTTCCTTGGTTGCCGATGGCGGCGGTCAGTATCAGCCTAGCCTTGTTTGGTAATATTTTTTCTTTATATTGGCTCCATTGTTTTATCGCTTCTTCGGCTTTGCTCTTCTTCTCTGCATAGGTCTTTCTCCTAGTTTCTAAGATTTTTCTTATTCTCTTGCCGAGCGCTTCGACTTTTTCTTGTGGATTCAGCTTTGAATTGTCATTCGGAGTGTTTCCAGCAACCCTATCGAAGGGTGAGGTTAGCAAGTTTTCCAACTCAATTAATTGGGTTTCTTGATCCTGTTTGGAGCCGGAAATGATTAAATCGAAATTGCGAGCGTGACGTTCGATCTCGGTTCCTTCGGCTTGAATGTTGCCGGTCTGAATTGATATTTGTCTCTCAATTTCATCTACTGGTAGTCCCGGTTCGCGCCCAGTTGAGGAAGATAGTCGTATAATCCCAATTGGTCCAGTCAGATCAAGCATCTCTTTTAGCAGGGAAAGATCTGTAATCCTTATGATATCGATTGGATCGGCACTGGTGGTGGTCACCGCAGTGATTTCCACGGAAATTGCGGGCTGCCGGTAGTCCATAAAATTACCAAAAAAAGCCACCAGTGTCACGATGCCGCCAGCAAAAAATTTCCATGTCTTAGATATTGCAATTTTTGTTTGCAACAGAAGATTTTTCAATGTAATCACTAGGCCCTCCTGACTCAAGCTGGGATAGTCACACAAGATCATGGCAGCCATGGGCTGGAATGCGTCATCAAGATTGAGTATTAGTTCGGCCGTCGAGAAGGAAATTAGCAGCGCAATCTCGAAGGGACTGGTTTTATATCCAGCATCGGTGCTTTCGGCTGACTACAATCCGCCGCCATGGCAACCCCCCCCAAGACCCCGCCGGCCTATTCGGAGGGCTCGATCCGCGTCCTCAAGGGACTGGAGCCCGTCAAGCAGCGGCCGGGCATGTACACCCGCACCGACAACCCGCTGCACATCATCCAGGAAGTGCTCGACAACGCCGCCGACGAGGCGCTGGCGGGCTACGGCAAGAAGATCAAGGTCACGATGCACGCCGACGGCTCGGTCAGCGTCGAGGACGACGGCCGCGGTATTCCCTTCGGCCTGCACCCTGAAGAGGGCGCGCCCGTCATCGAACTGGTCTACACCCGGCTGCACGCGGGCGGCAAGTTCGACAAGGGCCAGGGCGGCGCCTACAGCTTCTCGGGCGGCCTGCATGGCGTGGGCGTGTCGGTGACCAATGCGCTGTCGACGCGGCTCGAGGTCGTCTCGCACCGCGAAGGCCAGGTTGCCCAACTGGCCTTCGCCGGCGGCGACGTGGCCGAGCCGCTGCAGATCCGGGCGCAGACCGCCGGCGATCGCAAGCAGGGCACCACCGTGCGCGCCTGGCCCGACGCGAAATACTTCGAATCGGTCGCCTTCCCGCTGCACGAGCTGACGCACCTGCTGCGCAGCAAGGCCGTGCTGATGCCCGGTGTCACCGTCACCCTGGTCAACGAGAAGGCCAAGGACCAGCAGGTCTGGCTCTACAAGGGCGGCTTGCGCGACTACCTGATGCAGACGCTGTCGGCCGACCCGGTGATCCCGCTCTTCGAGGGCGCGGGCCATGCCGACCGCAACGCCGACAACTTTGCCGAGGGCGAGGGCGCCGACTGGTGCGTGGCCTTCACCGAGGACGGCTCCCCGGTGCGCGAGAGCTACGTCAACCTCATCCCCACCAGCGCCGGCGGCACGCACGAGAGCGGCCTGCGCGACGGCCTGTTCAACGCCGTCAAGAGCTTCATCGAACTGCACTCGCTGCTGCCCAAGGGCGTGAAGCTGCTGCCCGAGGACGTGTTCGCGCGTGCCAGCTACGTGCTCTCGGCCAAGGTGCTTGACCCACAGTTCCAGGGCCAGATCAAGGAACGCCTGAACTCGCGCGACGCGGTGCGCCTGGTGTCCAGCTTCGTGCGCCCGGCGCTCGAGCTGTGGCTGAACCAGCACGTCGACTACGGCCGCAAGCTCGCCGAGCTGGCCATCAAGGCGGCGCAGACCCGCCAGCGCGCGGGCCAGAAGGTCGAGAAGCGCAAGGGCTCCGGCGTGGCCGTGCTGCCGGGCAAGCTCACCGATTGCGAGAGCAAGGACATCTCGCACAACGAAGTCTTCCTGGTCGAGGGCGACTCCGCGGGCGGCAGCGCCAAGATGGGCCGCGACAAGGAGTCGCAGGCCATCCTGCCGCTGCGCGGCAAGGTGCTCAACACCTGGGAGGTGGAGCGCGACCGGCTCTTCGCCAACACCGAGATCCACGACATCTCGGTGGCCATCGGCGTCGATCCGCACGGGCCGGCCGATACGCCCGACATGAGCGGGCTGCGCTATGGCAAGGTCTGCATCCTGTCGGACGCGGACGTGGACGGCTCGCATATCCAGGTGCTGCTGCTCACGCTCTTTTTCCGGCACTTTCCCAAGCTCATCGAGGCCGGGCACGTGTACGTGGCCAAGCCGCCGCTGTTCCGTGTCGACGCGCCGGCGCGTGGCAAGAAGCCGGCCGCCAAGCAGTACGCGCTCGACGAGGGCGAGCTCACCGCCATCCTCGACAAGCTGCGCAAGGACGGCGTGCCCGAGGGCAAGTGGACCATCAGCCGCTTCAAGGGCCTGGGCGAGATGAGCGCGGAACAACTGTGGGAAACCACACTCAATCCGGACACGCGGCGGCTGCTGCAGGTCCGGCTCGGCCGGCTCGACTTCATGGGCACGCAGGGTGAGATCACCAAGCTCATGGGCAAGGGCGAGGCCGCCGCGCGGCGCGAGCTGATGGAGCTGCGCGCCGACGATGTCGATATCGATGTGTAAGCCGGCGGGCTGCTGAGGCCCGCTGCCATGGGGCCAGGGCGTCGCGCCGCTGCGGGCGGTGCGGCGCAGGCCCTTCCTGTCGCGATGAAACCCTTCGCTTTCTGGCGTGTGTTGGCTGCGTTGCTGCTGCTGTTCGGCATGCAGCAGGGCGTGCGCGCGTCCGACATCTACGGCTACGTCGACGAGCGCGGCGTGGCGCACTTCGCGTCGGAGAAGCTCGATCCGCGCTACCAGCTCTTCTTCAAGGGGGGCCAGAGCTTCGACACGGCCGATGGCCTCGGGCTGGGTCGTGCCTTGCCCGGTGGCGGCCAGCTGCCGCCGGCCTCGCAGACGCTGCTCGCGCTGTTCGAGAAGTCGTCGGCCTACCGACCCGCCAAGGCCGCGCTGCAGGAAGCGTCGAAGCGCCACGGCATCGACTACGAACTGCTGCAGGCGCTGGTGGCCACCGAATCGGGCTTCGACGCCCAAGCCGTGTCGCCCAAGGGCGCGATCGGCCTCATGCAGCTCATGCCGGCCACCGCGCAGCGCTACGGCGTGCAGGCCGACCGCAAGCGCACGCTCGAATCGAAGCTCTACGACCCGCGCATCAACATCGCGGCCGGCAGCCGCTACCTGCGCGACCTGATCGCCATGTTCGAGGGCAGCCTCGAGCTGGCGCTGGCCGCCTACAACGCGGGCGAGGGTGCCGTGCAGCGGGCCGGCAACAAGATCCCCAACTACCGCGAGACGCAGAACTACGTGCGCACCGTGCTGCAGATCTATGCCTACCTCAAGCCCGGCGCCACCACCGGCGGGCGACGTGGCGGCGGCAAGGTGCCGGGCCGCATCCGCATGGAGCTGCCCGGCGCATCCGCTGGCGTAGCTGGCGGCGCCATCGGCCGCGGCAACCTGCCCGCGGACAATCCCCTGCCGCTGCCCGAGCTCCGGCTCGACAGCGCCCGGCCGCGCGACGATTGACGCGCGGCCTCTCGACATTCCAGTGACCGACCGACGATGGACGACATTCAACCCACCCTGGACCTCCAGGAACCCGAAGACCCCAACGCGCTGACGCTGGCCGACTACGCGCAGACGGCCTACCTCGAATACGCGCTCTCGGTGGTCAAGGGCCGCGCGCTGCCCGACGTGTGCGATGGCCAGAAGCCGGTGCAGCGGCGCATCCTGTACTCGATGTCGCGCATGGGCCTGGGCTTCGGCGGCGCCAACGGCGCGACGCCCGCCGCGCCGGTGAAGAGCGCCCGCGTGGTGGGCGACGTGCTGGGCAAGTACCACCCGCACGGCGACACCGCGGCCTACGACGCGCTGGTGCGCATGGCGCAGGACTTCAGCCAGCGCTACCCGCTGGTCGACGGCCAGGGCAACTTCGGCAGCCGCGATGGCGACGGCGCGGCGGCCATGCGCTACACCGAGGCGCGCCTGGCCCGCATCACGCAGCTGCTGCTGTCGGAGATCGACGAAGGCACGGTCGATTTCGTGCCCAACTACGACGGCCGCGAGGACGAGCCGCGCCAGCTGCCGGCGCGCCTGCCCTTCGCGCTGCTCAACGGCGCCAGCGGCATCGCGGTCGGCATGGCCACGGAGATCCCGAGCCACAACCTGCGCGAGATCGCCGACGCCTGCGTGGCGCTGATCAAGAGCAGCGGCAAGCTCACGGACGAGGAGCTGTTCGCGATCATTCCCGGCCCCGACTATCCCGGCGGGGCGCAGATCATCAGCCCCGCGGCCGACATCGCTGACGCCTACCGCACCGGCCGCGGTTCGCTCAAGGTGCGTGCACGCTGGAAGGTCGAGGAACTGGCGCGCGGCCAGTGGCAGGTCGTCGTCAACGAGCTGCCGCCGGGCGTGAGCAGCCAGAAGGTGCTCGAGGAGATCGAGGAACTCACCAACCCCAAGGTCAAGGCGGGCAAGAAGGCCCTGACCACCGAGCAGCAGCAGGTCAAGGCGGCGCTGCTGGCGGTGCTCGACGGCGTGCGCGACGAGTCGAGCAAGGACGCGCCGGTGCGCCTGGTGTTCGAGCCCAAGACCTCGCGCATTCCGCAGGAAGACTTCATCGCCACGCTGCTGTCGCAGACCTCGCTGGAAAGCTCCTCGCCCATCAACCTCACCATGGTCGGGCTGGACGGCAAGCCGGTGCAGAAGTCGCTGCGCCAGATGCTGGAGGAGTGGATCAGCTTCCGCGCCACCACGGTCGAGCGGCGCTCGCGCCATCGGCTGGACAAGGTCAACGACCGCATCCACATCCTCGAGGGTCGGCAGCTGGTGCTGCTCAACATCGACGAGGTGATCGCCATCATCCGCGCGGCCGAGGACCCGAAGGCGGCGCTGATCGCGCGCTTCAACCTCACCGACCGCCAGGCCGAGGACATCCTCGAGATCCGGCTGCGCCAGCTGGCGCGGCTGGAGGCCATCAAGATCGAGCAGGAGCTGGCCAAGCTGCGTGACGAGCGCACGAAGCTCGAGGAGATCCTGGGCAGCCCCGCGGCCCTGCGCCGGCTGCTGGTCAAGGAGATCGAGTCCGACGCCAAGACCTTCGAGGACGCCCGCCGCACCCTGATCCAGGCCGAGAAGCGCGCGGTGGCCGAGGTGAAGGTGGTCGACGAGCCGGTGACGGTGATCGTTTCGCAGAAGGGCTGGGTCCGGGCACAGAAGGGCTGGGCCACCGAGAAGGCGGCCGATGGCGCGAAGCCCGAGTACAGCTTCAAGGCCGGCGACGGCCTGTACGGCGCCTTCGAATGCCGCACGGTCGACACGCTGCTGGTCTTCGGCACGGCCAAGCACAAGGGGGTGCGCGTCTACACCGTGCCCGTGTCCAGCCTGCCGGGGGCGCGCGGCGACGGCCAGCCGGTCACGACCATGATCGAACTGGAGGCCGGCACGCAGGTGGCCCACTTCTTCGCCGGCCCGCTGTCGGCGCAGCTGCTGCTGTCCAACAGCGGCGGCTACGGCTTCATCGCGGCGGTCGAGAACATGGTGTCGCGGCAGAAGGGCGGCAAGGCCTTCATCGACGTGGGCGAGGGCGAGTCGCTGAACCGCCCGTCGCTGGTCGGCGGCGCGGGCGGAGGCGCGCCGGCCGCCCCGGCCACCCATGTGTGCTGCGCTGCCAGCGACCGCCACATCCTCACCTTCGACATCGCCGAGCTCAAGGTGCTGCCCAAGGGCGGCCGCGGCCTGACGCTGATGGACCTGGCGCCCAAGGCCACGCTGGCCGGTGCCGCGGCCTACACCCGCAGCGTGCGCATCGAGGGCGACTTCCGCGGCAAGCGGCGCGACGAACAGCTCGACATCCGCACGCTGAACAACGCACGCGGCACGCGGGCGCGCAAGGGCAAGCCGGGCGCCTTCACCTTCGCGCCCGACACGGTGCTGCGGGTCGAGTGATGGGCGGCATCGACTTCAGCGCGGTCGGGCTGCTCGTCGGCGCGGTGGGCGGCGTGTTCAGCTTCTGGATCGGCCGCAAGCTGCGGCGCAAGCGCCTGGACAAGCGGCGCGAGCGCGACCGTGCCGCGACGCTCGCCGGCGAAAGCCGGCAGGCTCGCCGAGCGCGCGAGCGGCGCGAGCAGGGCCGGTAGGGCGCCGGCACCCATTCGCGGGGCCGGCCTGACGCGCGGGCCGCACCGCATCCCACGCCCACAAGCGAAAAAGTCGTCACGCTGCACGGCCTGCCGGGCACGGCAGAATTCCGCCAACATGGGCAGCCTGCCGACCGTCATCGACCCTCGCTCCATCATCCTGCTGGCCGGGATCATGGGCATCGTCATGGCCATCGTCGTGTTCTTCATGCGGCGCAGCTACCCGCCCAGCATCCGCGGGTTGCGGGAGTGGGCCTGGGCGCCGCTGGTGGCCTTCGTGAGCACCATGCTCTTCGCCGCGCGCGGCGTGCTGCCCGACCTGGCGACGGTGGTGCTCGCCAACATGGTGCTGTTCCAGGCCTGCATCCTGTACTACGCCGGCAGCCAGCAGTTCCTGCTCGGCCGCAGCCGCACCGGTGGCTGGACGCTGGTCAACCTGGCGATGGGCGCGGTGCTCGCCTGGTTCACGCTGGTGCGGCCCGATTACGAAGCACGGCTGCTGGTGGTGACGCTGTTGGTGACGCTGCTGTTCCTCAACCACGCCGGGCTCTACGTGCGCCACCGCGGCCGGGTGTTCGGCATGGCGCTGATGACGGGGCTGTTGCTGCTGCAGGCGCTGGTGGCGGGCTTGCGCTTCGTGTCGGCGGTGTTCGGCCTCGCCGGCAGCGACCTCATGGAGGCCACCTGGCTCCAGTCGCTCTACATCACCATGTACTCGCTCACGGTGCTGCTGCTGAGCATCGCGGCCATCCTCATGGCAACGGACCGCGTGCACACCGAGTTCGAATACCTCGCCAGCCGCGACCCGCTCACCGGGGTGCTCAACCGCCGTGCGCTGCTCGATGCCTGCGACGCCGAGGTGCGGCGCCTGGCGCGCGCCGGCAGCCGAGGCCTGGCGCTGCTGATGATCGACGTGGACCATTTCAAGCGCATCAACGACCGCTTCGGGCACCAGCAGGGCGACGCCGTGCTGCGCGAGGCCGTGCAGCGCATGCAGCAGGCGACCGGCCAGGCGGGGGTGCTCGGCCGCTACGGCGGCGAGGAGTTCGCGCTGCTGCTGCCCGGTGTCGACGCGCAGGCCGCGCTCGAGCACGCCGACCGCCTGCGCCGGGCGGTGGCTGCGCCCTTCGAGTCCGGCTCGCCGCTGCAGCCGGTCGGCCCGGTGTCGGTGAGCATCGGAGTGGCATCGGCCTCGGCCTCGGCCTCGGCCTCGGCGTCGGCGTCGACGCAAACCAGCGTGGATGCGCTTTTCGCCAGTGCCGACGCGGCGCTGTACCGCGCCAAGGCGCAGGGCCGCGACCGGGTGGTGGAGGCCTGAGCCGGGGCGCCGCCGCGGTCGGCGTTCAGGCACCCGTGACGGCGGTCGACCGCCGCCTTGCCCGGGCGGCTGTGCGGGTGATCAGCGCAGGCCGCGCCACCACAGCTGGTTGTTGCGCGGCTGGCCGACGGTCAGCACTTCGCCGATGACCGGCGTGGCCAGCGCGATGTTCTTCTGCCGGGCGAGTGCGGACAGCCGGTCCAGCGGGTCCTGCCAGGTGTGGAAGGCGAGGTCGAAGGTGCTGTTGTGCACGCCGTACAGCACCTTGCCGCGCACGTCCTGGAAGGCCTGCACGGTCTCCTCGGGCGTCATGTGCACCATCGGCCAGTAGGCGTCGTAGGCGCCGTTCTCCATCAGCGCGAGGTCCATGCCGCCGAAGCGCTCGCCGATCTGCCGGAAGCCGCCGAAGTAGCCCGAATCGCCGCTGTAGAAGATGCGCTGGCCGCCGCTTTCGAGCACCCAGGACGACCACAGCGTGCTGTCCCGGTCGTTGAGGCTGCGGCCCGAAAAGTGCTGCGAGGGCGTGGCCGTGAGCTGCACGCCCGCATGCGTGGCCGACTGCCACCAGTCGAACTCGGCGATGCGCTCGGCGGCCACGCCCATGTCCTTCAGGCGCGCGCCCACGCCCAGCGGCACGAAGTAGCGCTGCACCTTGCCGTTGAGGTACTCGATGGTCGGCACGTCGAGGTGGTCGTAGTGGTCGTGCGAGAGCACCAGCCCCTCGATCGGCGGCAGGTCCTCCAGCTTCAGCGGCGTGGGATGGAAGCGCTTGGGCCCGACGAAGCTGAAGGGCGACACCCGTTCGCCGAACACCGGGTCGATCAGCCAGTAGCGCCCGTGCAGCTTGAGCAGGTGCGAGGAATGGCCCAGGCGGATCACGTGGTTGGCGTCGTCGGGCAGCGCGTCGAGCTGGGCGCGCGTCACGGCCCGCACCGGGATCGCATCCACCGGCACGGTGCCGGTCTTGCCGCTGAAAAGAAAGCGCGACCAGATGCGCCAGGCGCTCTGCGTCGGCTTGGCGTCCGGGTTGGGCGGGTTGTGGAAGCGGCGGTCTTCGGCCCGGTACTGCGGCGATTGCTCGTAGCGCCGGGCCAGGTCGTCGGCCTGCCCGGTCGCGCAGCCGCCGGCGGCGCAGGCGGCTGCGAGCATCCAGCCGCTGCGCAGGCGGCGAAAGGGGGCGCGGCTCGGGGCCGGGTCGGGGGGCGTAGGGGCAGCGGTCATGGGGTCCAACGGTGGTGCGGGCGGTGTGCGATGGCGACGGCCGAGCATCGTCGCGCTGTCGGGGCGCGTCATGTCGACCCGGTATCGGCGTGTTTCGCATTGTTGCGGCAGGCGCATCTCCACGCTGCGGCTAGGCCATGCGGCGGATGGGCAGGCGCGGCGCGCGGCGCCATAGTGCCCGCCGCCAGTGCAGGAGTACGCCCATGCCCGACAACCGCCACCCCATCATCTACGTCCGCGGCTACGCGATGACCAGTTCGGAGCGCGACGAGACCGCGGCCGACCCCTTCTGCGGCTTCAACGCCGGCTCGACCGTGTACCGCGCCACGGTCGACAGGAAGGCGGCGGCGCAGAAGTTCGTGTTCGAGTCGCCGGTGGTGCGGCTGATCTCCGACTTCGGCTACCAGAACTGCTACCAGAACGGCCTGGACATCCTCGACGAGGACTGGAAGCCGCCGCCCGGCGACGACGGCGCCGATGCCGACGGCATGCCGGCCGCGTCGATCGTCGTCTACCGCTACTACGACAGCGGCTCCGGGCTGCTGGGTGACGGGCAGGCGCGCGACATCCGCTTCTACGCGCAGGGGCTGAGCCGGCTCATCCTGCGCGTGCGCGACCTGGTGGTGCAGCGCGAGGGCCCGGGCTACCGCCAGGAGGACTTCCGCTGCTACCTGGTCGCGCACTCGATGGGCGGCCTCGTGGTGCGTGCCTTCCTGCAGAACCCCGCGCTGGGCGACGACGCCGCGCGCGACTGCGTGGACAAGGTCTTCACCTATGCGACGCCGCACAACGGCATCGATGCGGCCGGCATCAACGTGCCAGGCTGGCTCTCGGTGGCCGAGATCAACACCTTCAACCGCGAGAAGATGGCGGACTTCCTTGGCAGCCCCGCGGTCGACGGGCGCGTCGATGCACTGCCGGCCGACATCCGCCCGCCGGCCAGCCGCTTCTTCTGCATGGTGGGCAGCAACCGCGGCGACTACGAGGCGGCCCAGGGCGTGGCGCGCATGTTCGCCGGGCACGGCAGCGATGGCCTCGTGCGCATCGACAACGCCACGCTGTGCGGTACCGGCGCGAACGGCCAGCGCACGCCCGTCGCCACGGCCTACACCTACCGCTCGCACTCGGGCTACTTCGGCATCGTCAACTCCGAGGAGGCCTACCAGAACCTCACCCGCTTCCTCTTCGGCGACGTGCGCGTGGACCTGTGGTTCGACGTCGACCAGGTCGCGCTGCCGCCCGACATCCCGGCCGGCGCCGATGTCGACGCGCTCTACCAGGTCGAACTGCTGGCCGCCCCGCGCGGCAAGCGCTGGTACCTCAGCCGGCGCATCGCCGAGGAAGACTCGCCCGCCTGCCGCACGCACAAGGAACTCACCGACCCGGCCAGCGCCGGGCGCCGCTCGATCTACCTGTCGACGGTCTTCCTGGCCAACCGCGGGCGCGTGCGGCGCGACCGGCCGACGCTGGCCTATGCCATGACGCTCGGGGTGCGCGTGCCCGACTACCAGGTGAACAAGAAATTCTGGCTCGACGGCCACTACGAAGGCAGCTCGCTCTTTCGCGACACGCTGGTGGTCGAGATGGCGCCGCCGCCCGACGGCGTCGTGGGCGGCCAGTGGAACGTCAAGTACGGCTGGCAGACCGACACCGCGGGCCGCGCGTCGCTGCCCATCAGCTACCAGCGGGTGCAGGACGACCGGCTCGAATTCGTCGTGCCGCTGTCCACCCAGGGCGCGGCGCTCAGCCGGCCGGGCATCACGGGCAAGGTGCGGCTGCAGGTCAGCGCCTGGCACTGAAACCCGCCCGGTTTCGATCGAAGAAAGCGCGCCAGCGCCCGTGAGACGCGCACAGCCACCCGCCGCCCATCCGGTTGCGGCTGCCCACCGTCATAGGCCATTTGCCGGATGGGCAGCGGCCCGGGATGCGTGAAGGATTTCACGGTTCGACCCAACCGCCATGGACGACACGATCGCGCAGATGGTCAGGCAGCGCCGCCAGGCGCTGCACGGCACCGACACCGGGCAACGGGCCTGGGGCCTGGCGCTGTCCGGCGGCGGCATCCGCAGCGCCACCTTCTGCCTGGGCCTGCTCAAGGCGCTGGCGCAGCGCCGGCAGCTGCTGCGCTTCGACCTCATGTCCACCGTCTCGGGCGGCGGCTACATCGGCGCGACGCTCGGGCGCCTGTGCACCCGCGCCGCCAGCGGCGACGACGTGCGGGCCATCGAGGGGGGCTTCGCCGAGATCGACAAGGTGCGCCTGGGCTGGTGGCTGCGTGCCAACGGACGCTACCTCATCCCCGGCGGCATGCGCGACACGCTCTTCGCCGTTGCCCTGTACCTGCGCAACCTGCTGGGCACGCACATCGAGCTGGCGATCGCCGCCATGCTCACCGGCGCGTTGCTCGCCACGGTCAACCTGCTGATGTGGGAGGCAATGGCCGCCACCGTCGACCTGGACGGCGCGCAGGCGGTCGACCCGCTGGTGGTGCAGGCCACGCACCTGCCCACCCTGTGGCTCGGCTTGCTCGTGCCGTGGGTGCTGTCGATCGTGCTGGCGCAGGCCTACTGGTCGGTGCGCGACCGCCCTTCGTGGTTCTTCCTGGCACGGCAGCTCGCGATGTGGGCCCTCGGCGGCACGCTGGCCTGGGTCTTCCGCGACGGGCTGCAGCAGCAGTTCGGCGCGCCGCGCTGGCTGGCGCCGCTCTTCGCGGCCTTCGCGGCCGGCTGGGTGCTGGCGCTGGCCGGCGTCGCGGTGTGCAACCGCAAAGGTGCCCAGGCCGGCGCGCTGCGCAACCGACTCACCGACTGGCTGGCCAGCCTGCTGATGCTGGCGCTGGTGCTCGCGCTGCTCGGCCTGCTGGACTGGGCGGCCTGGTGGTTCGCGGCGCACACGCAGAAGACGCGTGCCTCCTGGGGCGGCGTGCTGCTCGTGGGCGCCGCCGGCCTGCGCGGCGTGCTGCCCTTGCTGCTCAGCGGCAAGCAGGAGGCGCCCGGCATCGGCCGCCAGGCGGCGATGGCGCTGGCCAGCCTCGTCGGGCTGGCCGTGGCCTTCGTGCTGGCGGCGTGGTGGATCGGCGTGCTCTACGCCGGCGTGCTGTTGCCGGTGTTCACGCCGGCCGGCCTCGATTTCGCGCGCGGCTGGGTCTGGCTGGCGATCCTCGGCGGCGTGGTGTCGGCCTATGCCTTGCTCACGGGGCGCAACTTCGCGTTCCTCAACCTCTCGTCGCTGCACATGTTCTACAAGGCGCGCATCGTGCGCGGCTACCTGGGTGCGGCGAATGCGCGGCGCCTGGGCGCCGACCCGCTGGCCGAACTGTCGGCGCAGGACCCGCCTGACGTTCCGGTGGGCGAGGTCGATCCCGGCGACGACATCGCGATGCGCCAGTACGCCCCGCACCTCGGCGGCGGGCCGGTGCACCTCATCAACGTCTGCGTCAACCAGACGCACGACCCGCGGCAGCGCCTTTTCAACCGCGACCGCAAGAGCCTGCCGCTGACCATCGCGCCCCAGGGCTGGATGCAGGCCGCGGGCACCCCCTGGACGCAGGCGCGCGGCGACGGTGCGATGACGCTGGGCGCCTGGGCCGCCATCTCGGGGGCCGCCGTGTCGCCGGGCCTGGGGCGGCTCACGCGGCGGGGGCTGGCGGCGCTGTCGGTCTTCGCGGGCCTGCGGCTGGGCTACTGGTGGAACAGCCGCGAGGCCGGCCTCGCGCAGCGCGGTGCCGGCCGGCGCGGCGGCAGCCTGGTGCGCAAGACGCAGTTCATGCTGCTCGAATGCTTCGGTGCCTTTCCCGGCAGCAGTTCGCCGCAGTGGTACCTCAGCGACGGCGGCCATTTCGAGAACACCGGCGCCTACGCGCTGCTGCAGCAGGAATGCGAGCTCGTCGTCATCGCCGACTGCGGCGCCGACCCCAACTACCTCTTCTGCGACGTCGAGAACCTGATCCGCCGCGCCCGCATCGACCTGCATGCCGACATCGACTTCCTGCGGCCCTGTGCCGGCGTCGGGCCGGGCATCGACGGCGTGTTCGGTTCGCTGGGCGACCTGGCCTCGCAGAGCAGCCAGGCCTGCCTGGCGCTGGCGGAGGTGCGCTACGCCAGCGGCCGCACCGGCCGCATCGTGCTGGTCAAGCCCAACATGTCGGCCGAACTGCCGGTCGACCTGGTGAACTTCAAGGCCGCGCACCCGCTCTTTCCGCAGCAGCCGACCACCGACCAGTTCTTCGACGAGGCCCAGTGGGAGAGCTACTTCCGCCTGGGCGCCGAGATCGGCCACCGGCTGGAAGGCGAGCTGCTCGCGCGCGTGGCCGGCGACATCCACGGCCTGTTCGAGCTCGACGACGGCCAGGCCGCACGGTCCGTGGCCGGCTCGCCCGCCGCCGGGGAACCGGCCGCCGGCGCCAGTGCGGCGAGCACCGCGATCGCCGTCAGCCGCCTGCAGTCGCGCGTCCTCAGGGCCGGCGCCGTCACGGCATCGCTCGGGCTGGGCACGGCGGCCACGCTGGGCGTGGCGGCCTGGCAGGGCATCGACACCTGGCGCACGCAGAACGCAGAGAAGCTGCGCGCCGAGAGCCTGGCCTTCAAGGACCTCACCGAGCGCTGGTCGCGCCTGCGCGTGAACGCGCCGCCCGGCGAGGCACCGGCCTCGCTGGCGGCCGAACTGCTGCGCACCGGCGACCTGTTGTGCCGCGAGGGTGGCGAGAACTTCATGGCCAACTTCCGCCTGTCGGTGCGCATCGTCGACGACGCCAAGGCGGCCTGCCAGCAGGAACTCGACAACGCCGCGCGCGCGGTGGGCGATGCGCCGCCCGCGCGGGTGAGCAGCAGCCCGGCCTGCGCGCGCCTGCTCGATCCGGGCAACGGCATCGACTGCCTGCAGGCCGAGCGAGCGCCGGCCTGCGCGCCTCGCTACTGGGCGCGCGACTACAGCGGCCTCACGCCGCCGCAGGCCAACTGCAGCGGCTTCGCCTCGGGCGCGAGTTCGATGGTGGCCGCCATCTGGGGCCGGCTGCGCGCGCCCTTCGAGGTCCGCTTCCGCGACGTGGAGGTGGTGGATGAGCCGCCGAGGACGGGCGATGCCGCAGCCGGCGCCGTTCCCCCGGCGGGCCAACCGTACCCGACGCCTGCAGCCGAAGGCAGGCCCGAACGGCCTGCTGCGGCCTCGCCCGCGCCCCCGGTGCCCGCCGCGCCGCCACCTGCGGCGCTCGTGCCCTCCGACGCGTGCCGCAGCAGGCTCGTCTACATTCAGGCCTACGGGCCCGAGCAGCGCGAGGCGGCCCGCGCCCTGCGCGAGCCCTGGCGGGCGCTGGGCGCCACGGTGCCTCCCATCGAGGACGTGCTGGCCTCGTCGCGCAACGCGGGCCGCGCACCGCCGACGGGCTACGCGCGGCCGACGATCGTGTTCCACGATGCCGCATCGCAGCCCTGTGCCCAGCTGCTGGCGCTGCGCGGCGCGTCCGCCGGCGCCTGGTCGCTGCGCCCGCTGCCTGCGCGCCTGAAGCCGACGCCCGGCACGCTGGAGGTGTGGCTGCCGCGCACGAGCGGCTATGCGGCCCACTGAGGGCGCAGGCGCAGGGCGTCAATCGCCTCCGGCGCGCCACACCCTGGCGAGGGCGGCGAGCTTGCCGCGCCAGGTCTGGCGCTTGTCGGAGAGTGCGTCGATGAAGTCCGACAGCCGCTGCGACTTGATGAGCGTGTAGAAGGTGAGCCAGCTGGTGAAGACGCCCACCACGGCGAACCAGGCCAGCTTGCGCCACAGCGGCGCATCGGCCTCGGCCAGCAGGTTCATGCCCAGGAAGCCGGTGGTGATGGTGCCGATGAGGCCGAAGAGCGTGACCACCGTGAGGCGCACCACCGTGTTGGCCTGGCGGCGCAGGCTGTCGGCGTCCAGGTAGCCGTTCATGTCCGCGATGCGCTCCTTGACCTCGTCGTAGAGCGCGTCGGTGCCCAGGTGGCGCGCACACAGCTGCGAGAGCGCGCGCACATGGGCCTGCTCCGAGATCTCGTGGAACCAGTAGCGGTGGGTGAAGCGCAGGAAGCGCTCGAAGCTCGCGCGGATCGCTCGCTTGAAGCGCTTGACGCTCTGCACGTCGTGGATGTGCAGACGCTGCAGCGCTTCCACCAGCTGCGCCGAGAACATCAGCAGCGAGGCCTTCTGGAAGTGCGCGATCAAAAACAGCATGAAGTGCTGGTGCCGGAACTGCGCCAGCACGCCGCGGTCGCGGCAGCAGAAGAAGTCGGACTGCGCGTCGCCCACGACGATGAGCGCATGCCCGTTGCACAGGTAGCGGGTGTGGGGCGCGGCACCGCCTTCGGACCAGAAGCGGTCGTAGCAGTAGTTCGCCTCGAAGTCGCTCACGTGCTGCTCGGCGTAGGGCAGGGCGCCTTCGCCCTCGCCGGCGCCGGTGACCAGGCCCAGGCGCACGAAGTCGGCACGCGTGAGCCGGCGCGGATCGTCCACCGCCAGGTAGGCCATCACGGGCATGCGGTAGTACTCGATCTGCCGGTAGCGCAGCGCGCCGGGCTCGCCGGAGTGGTCGGCCACCAGCGGCTGCATCACGTGCGCCCAGTGGCCGGCCACGCGCGGCGCGCGGTGCTCGGCCACGTGCGACAGGAAGGCGTCGCGCTGTTGGGCGTCGGAGCACGCCAGCACCTGGCCTTGCGCATCCAGCCACTCGACGCTGTGCATGCAGTGCAGCGCCGAGCCATCGGGGGCCCAGCCGGCCGGGTAGGCGCGCCCGAAGCGGTAGAGCTGCTCCTGCGCCTGCGGCAGGCTCAGGTCGTCGGTGCCCACCTCGACGTTGAGGATCACCACGTCGACGTCGTAGAAGAAGTACAGGTCGATGTGCACCACCTGCAGCGTGCGCGGCGCCTCACCCGCACGCGCGACCACGCGCAGCGCCGCGATGTCATGGCAGCGGAAGACGCGCATGGGCGAGTCGCCATCGTGGTCGGCGCGGCCCGCGGAGCGTCCTTCGCCGTAGAGAAAGCGCTGCACGTAGGGCAGGAAGCTCACGAACTCGTTGTAGTGGCGCTCGTGGAAGCGGCTGGCGTCGCCGGTGTATTCGTCGACCACCTCCTGCCAGGGCGAGCTGCTGCCCATGTCGCGCAGCCGCTGCCAGGGCGTGAGCCGCGCGTCGGCAGCGTCGGGGTCGGTATCGGGCCGCATCAGCCGGACCGGCCACAGCAGCGCCTGGCGCAGGTGGCGGACGGCGGGCGGGGCGTGGCTTGCCGCCGCGGGATCCGGGGCGATGCGAAGGTCTTCCATGGCCGTGGTGCTGGAGCGGATGTGTGACGGTGCGCGGCAGTGTAGGACTGCGCGCGCCATCCGCAGTCCCGGCGTGCGCCGCGGACGCCGGCCTGGATGCGGCCCTAGGTAAAACCCTGATCGACGGCGCTGAAACCGGTTTCATAGAATCGTGCCCTCGGAGACAAACGCGCCGCAGGCGCTTGCTTCAGTGAACTACCAGTTCCAGTTCGACGCCGTGTTCGCGGCATGGCCACTGCTGCTCAAGGGCACGTGGATCACCATCCAGCTGTCGCTCACCGCCACCCTCATCGGGCTCGCGGTGGCGGTGCTGTGCGCCTGGGGCAAGACGTCGGGCCCCGCCTGGCTGCGCTTCATCGTAAACGCGTACATCGAGGTGATCCGCAACACGCCCTTCCTGGTGCAGCTGTTCTTCTTTTTCTTCGCGTTGCCGGCCATCGGGCTGCGCTGGTCGCCCTACACGGCCGCGTTGACGGCCATGGTGGTGAACCTCGGCGCCTATGCCACCGAGATCATCCGCGCCGGCATCGAGTCCATCCCCAAGGGGCAGATCGAGGCGGGCCGCGCGCTCAACCTCAAGGGCCACGAGATCTTCCGCTTCGTCATCATCAAGCCGGCGCTCAAGGCCATCTACCCGGCGCTGACCAGCCAGTTCATCCTGCTGATGCTGAGCTCGGCCGTGGTGTCGGTCATTTCGGCCGACGACCTCACGTCCGTGGCGGCCAACCTGCAGTCGCAGACCTTCCGCAGCTTCGAGATCTACATCGTCGTGGCCGGCATCTACCTGGCGCTGGCGCTGGCCTTCTCGGGCCTGTTCAAGCTGATCTACCAGCGCTTGCTGAACTACCCGGACCGCCGGTAACCCCCGAAGGACTGAACCATGCGCACCTTCGGCTTTCCCGAATTCCTCTTCATCCTCGAGGCCGCCAAGTGGACCCTGGCGCTCTCGGCCATCGCCTTCGTGGGCGGCGCCGTCCTCGGCCTCTTGATCGCGCTGATGCGCGTGTCCGACAACGCCGCGGCGCGCGGCGTATCGCGCACCTTCATCCAGATCTTCCAGGGCACGCCGCTGCTGCTGCAACTGTTCCTGATCTTCTTCGGCGCGCCGGTGCTGGGGCTGGACATCAACCCGTGGGTGGCTGCCGGCGCGGCGCTGGTGCTCAACAGCGCCGCCTTCCTGGCCGAGATCTGGCGCGGTTGCATCGAGGCGATCCCGCGCGGCCAGTGGGAGGCGGCCGAGGCGCTCAACCTCGGCTACGTCGACCGCATGCGCGACGTGGTGCTGCCGCAGGCCTTCAAGATCGCGCTGCCGCCCACCGTGGGCTACCTGGTGCAGATCATCAAGGGCACCTCGCTGGCGGCCATCATCGGCTTCACCGAGGTCACGCGCGCCGGGCAGATCATCAACAACGCCACCTTCCAGCCGCTGCCGGTGTTCGCCACCGTGGCCGCCATCTATTTCGTCATCTGCTGGCCGCTGTCGCTGCTGGCGGCACACATGGAGCGCAAGCGCGCCCGTGCGCTGGCGCGCTGAATCCGCTCTTTCCGTTTCCAGTCTTTCTTCCTTTTTTCTTCGTCCGTTCCTCAATCCAAGGAGACCCGCATGAACACTTCCCGCCGCGCCACCCTGGCCCTCGCCCTGGCCGTCAGCACCGGCTTCGTGGCCGCCGCCTTTGCACCGCTCGCCTCGGCCCAGTCGGTGGCCGACATCAAGAAGAAGGGCGAGATCACGATCGGCATGCTGGTCGACTTCCCGCCCTACGGCACGACCAACGCGCAGAACCAGCCCGACGGCTACGACGCCGACGTGGCGAAGCTGCTGGCCAAGGAGTGGGGCGTGAAGGCCAACATCGTCCCGGTGACGGGCCCCAACCGCATTCCCTTCCTGCTGACCAACAAGGTCGACCTGCTGGTCGCCTCGCTGGCCGTGACGCCCGAGCGCGCCAAGCAGGTGCAGTTCTCCCAGCCCTACGCGGCCGCGACGATCGTGCTCTACGGCAAGACCGGTGCCGCCATCAAGTCGGCCGCCGACCTCAAGGGCGTGCGCGTGGGCGTGGCCCGTGCGAGCACCCAGGACGTGGCCGTGACCAAGGCCGCCCCTGAAGGCACCGAGATCCGCCGCTTCGACGACGACGCGTCGGCCATGCAGGCGCTGATCTCCGGCCAGGTCGATGCCATCGGCTGCTCCATCACCGTCGCCGCCCAGATCGCGCAGCGCGTGCCCGCCAACACCTTCGAGAACAAGTTCACCCTCGTGCAGCAGGCCATGGGCATCGCCATGCGCCCGGGCCAGGACGAGCTGCTCAAGAACGTGAACGACTTCATCGCCAAGAACACCGCCAATGGCGAGCTGAACAAGCTCTACCAGAAGTGGCTCAAGAGCGATTTCCCGAAGTTCCAGTAATACGGGATCGGACTTCCGGACGCAGAGGACGCAAAGGTTTCGCAGAAGTCGCAAAAGAGAATTTCAAAATTGTCTTGGTTCCTTTTGCGTCCTCTGCGTAACTTCTGCGACCTCTGCGTCCGGTAGTCCGAATTCCTTCATGCACTCCCACGACATCATGAGCGACCCCATCATCCGCCTCGAAGGCGTGAACAAGTGGTACGGTGAATTCCAGGTGCTCACCGGCATCGACCTGTCCGTGCGCACCGGCGAACGCATCGTGATCTGCGGGCCGTCGGGCTCGGGCAAGTCCACGCTGATCCGCTGCATCAACCGGCTCGAGACGGTGCAGAAGGGCACGATCGTGGTCGACGGCATCGAGCTCACGGCCGGCGGCAAGAACGTCGATGCGGTGCGCGCCGAGGTGGGCATGGTGTTCCAGCAGTTCAACCTGTTTCCGCACCTCACCATCCTGCAGAACTGCACCCTCGCGCCGATGCGCTCGCGCGGCATGACGAAGGCGCAGGCGGAAGAGGTGGCGATGAAGTACCTCACGCGGGTGCGCATTCCCGAGCAGGCCAACAAATACCCCAGCCAGCTCTCGGGCGGCCAGCAGCAGCGCGTGGCGATCGCGCGGGCGCTGTGCATGGCGCCCAAGATCATGCTGTTCGACGAGCCGACCTCGGCGCTCGATCCCGAGATGGTCAAGGAGGTGCTCGACACCATGATCGGCCTGGCCGAGGACGGCATGACCATGCTGTGCGTGACGCACGAGATGGGCTTTGCCCGCAGCGTGGCCGACCGTGTGATCTTCATGGCCGACGGCAAAATCCTGGAGCAGGCGCCGCCGGCCGAGTTCTTCGGCAACCCGCAGCACGAGAAGACGCGCCAGTTCCTGGGGCAGATCCTCACGTCGGGGCATTGATGCGAACGCAGGCCCGAACCACCCCGGCCGTTCGGGCTGAGATTGTCGAAGCCGCGGCGCCGCGCTTCGACAGGCTCAGCTCAAGGCCGAACCACCTCTGCCGTTCGGGCTGAGCTTGTCGAAGCCGATTGCCGCGCTTCGACAGGCTCAGCGTGAACGGGCAGGGGTGCCACTCGCGTGCCAAAGATAGACGAGCCATGTTCCCGTTGTTGATTTCCCTCTCCTCTTTCGGCGCTGCCGAGGTCGGCCGCCATGGCCAGCGCTGGTGCACCGACCTGGCCGCCGAGGCCGGCGCCGACGGCGTCGAGGTGCGCGGCGAGATGCTGCGCGACCCGGCGGCCGAACTGGCCGCACTGCGCGGCCGCGCGGCCGTGTACTCCAGCCCCGACGGCCTGTTCCGCACCGATGGCTCGCTCGATGCCGCCGCACTGGCCGACGGCCTGCACCGCGCCGCCACGCTGCAGGCGCCGCGCCTGAAGATGGCCATCGGCGGCTTCGACGCCGCGCATTCACGCGCCGGCCTCGACGCCCTGCGCGAGCAGCTCGCGGGCCAGGCCGTCGAACTCGTCATCGAGAACGACCAGACCGACAGCGCCGGCACGCTCGGCGCGCTGCAGCGCTTCTTCGCCGCGCAGCGCGATGCGGGCCTCGACCTGGGCATGACCTTCGACATGGGCAACTGGCACTGGCTGGGCGAATGCCCGCTGGAGGCGGCGCGCCTGTTCGCGCCGCAGGTGCGCTACGTGCACTGCAAGGGCGTGCAGCGGCGGCCCGACAAGTGGGTGGCCGTGCCGCTGGCCGAGTCGGCGGCGCCCTGGCGGGCCGTGCTGCGCGCGCTGCCCGCCGACGTGCCGCACGCCATCGAATACCCGCTGGTGGGTGACGCACTCGTGGCCGTCACGCGCGCCGAGCTGAACGCCATCCGCGCCGCACGGAGCCTCGCATGACCGAGCCCATCGCCTTCGACGTCGCCACCTTCGGCGAAGCCATGCTGCTGCTGGTGGCGGCCGAGCCCGGCCCGATCGAGCACGCGACGATGTTCCACAAGCGCACCGCCGGTGCCGAGACCAACGTCGCCATCGGCCTCGCGCGCCTGGGCCTGAAGGTGGGCTGGGCCAGCCGCCTGGGCACCGATTCGATGGGCCGCGCGCTGCTGGCCACGATGCAGGGCGAGGGCATCGACTGCTCGCACGTGATCTGCGATGCCGCGCAGAAGACCGGCTTCCAGTTCAAGGGCCGCGTCACCGACGGCAGCGACCCGCCGGTCGAATACCACCGCAAGGGCTCGGCCGCGAGCCACATGCGGCCCGAGGACATCGACGAGCCCTGGCTGCGCTCGGCACGCCACCTGCACGCCACGGGCGTGTTCGCCGCCGTGTCCGACACCACGCTGCCGACGGCCATCCGGACGCTGGAGATCGCGCGCGCTGCCGGCCGCACCATCTCCTTCGACCCCAACCTGCGGCCCACGCTGTGGGCTTCGCCCGAGCGCATGCGCGCATGCATCAACGACCTGGCGGCACGCGCGGACTGGGTGCTGCCGGGCATGGAGGAGGGCACGTTGCTCACCGGTGAGACCACGCCGGAGGGCGTTGCGCGCTTTTATCGCGAACGCGGTGCGAAGCTGGTGGTCGTCAAGCTCGGACCGGCCGGCGCGTACTACGACAGTGATGTGGCGGGCACGGGCCGCGTCGAGGGCTTCCCGGTGAAGGAAGTCATCGACACCGTGGGCGCCGGCGATGGCTTCGCGGCGGGCGTGGTCAGTGCATTGCTCGAAGGCCGCCCGGTGCCCGAGGCGGTGCGACGCGGTGCGTGGATCGGCGCCCGTGCCGTGCAGGTGCTGGGCGACACCGAGGGACTGCCCACCCGCGCCGAACTCGACGCGGCGGGCATCTGACGACCGCCGTTTCTTCCACTCTGCCGAGACCGAGCCTTCCATGAGCCGCAAGAACGTCCTCGTCTTCCGTGAACTGCCGCCCGACCAGCTCGCGCGCCTGCAGGCCACCCACCAGGTCACCGTGGCCGACCCGAAGAAGGACCGCGCCGCCTTCGACGCCGCGTTGCCCGAAGCGCAGGGGCTCATCGGGTCGAGCTTTCCCATCGACGCGGCGGTGCTCGACCGCGCGCCGAAGCTGGAAGCGGTCTCGAGCGTGTCGGTCGGCGTCGACAACTACGCGTTGGCCGAACTGCACCGCCGCGGGATTGTGCTGACGCACACGCCGGGCGTGCTCGACGAGACGGTGGCCGACACCGTGTTCGCACTGCTGATGGCCACGAGCCGCCGCGTCGTCGAGCTGTCGAACCTCGTGCGCGAAGGCCGCTGGACGAAGAACATCGGCGAAGACCTGTTCGGCTTCGACGTGCACGGCAAGACGCTGGGCCTGCTCGGCTTCGGCCGCATCGGCCAGGCAATCGCGCGGCGTGCGGCGCTGGGCTTCGGCATGCCGGTGCTGTACCACGCAAGGCGCCCGGTCGACCTCGCGGCGCAGGCGCCCGAGCTACAGGACAGGGCCCGCCACACGCCGCTGCCCGCGCTGCTCGCGCAGTCGGACTTCGTGGTCGCGATGCTGCCGCTGTCGGACAGCACGCGCGGCATGGTGAACGCGGCGCTGTTCGGCCAGATGAAGGCCGGCGCGGTGTTCATCAACGGCGGGCGCGGGGCCACCGTCGACGAAGCGGCGCTGCTGGCGGCGCTCGACGGCGGGCACCTGCGCGCTGCGGGGCTGGACGTGTTCGCCAAGGAGCCGCTGCCCATGGATTCGGCGCTGCGCACGCACCCGCGCGTGACGCCGCTGCCGCACATCGGGTCGGCCACGCATGAGACGCGGCATGCGATGGCGGAGTTGGCGGTGACGAATCTGCTGAAGGCGCTGGCGGGGGAGCGGCCGGGGGCGGTGTACGACACGTCGGTGGCATGAGGCTGAGGGGTTGCTCCTTGCGCCGGAATTGCTCCCTCTCCTTTTGGGAGAGGGTGGGGGTGAGGGCACCTGGGGCTTTGTTTTTGCGTTGTTGGTTGTTTGTGGGCAGGGGCCGGGATGTGCGCCCGGCGGCGCACCTACTTTCTTTTGCTTCGCCAAAAGAAAGTAGGCAAAGAAAAGGCGACCCTGCTGGCTGCGACCCTTCGCTTCGCTGCGGGCGACCTGCGCCGCGGCGCTGTCGGGGTGCGCTGCAGAACTCGCTACGCGCTACGCGCTGCGCTCAGACAGCTGCAGCGAGTCAGATGACGAAGCAGCTGTTGCCGCACGCGGCACA
>JASCNX010000006.1 GCA_029968055.1 Xenophilus aerolatus
TGGTCCTGGTCCTGCCCGCGGAACTTGTAGTTGGTGGTGAGCGTGATGTTGGCGGTCAGCGGCGACGCGGCAGGTGCCGCGGCGTCGGCCGTGGCGGTCTGGGCCAGGGCGGCGCCGGAGGGGACGAGAACGAGAGCCGTGAGGCCGAGGGCCATGGTGTGGAGGCGGAGCATGCGAAGCGACAGGTTGGAGCAGGTATGGAAAGGAAGGGCCGGGACGAAACGACGCACCGCGAAATGCGATGCGTCATGGCGCGTAGGCGCAGGAGGGGTCATCAGGTCGGCGGGCGGTGCCTCGCACCGTTGGCGGCGGTCGATCGGCCGCGGCGGTGGCGCCGCACGCCGAAGTGCACGGCCACCCAGGCGAAGAGCATCGGCACGGTGAAGGCCGCCAGCGCGCACAGCACGCGCAGCACGTCGTCAGCCACGGGCGGCCTCGCAGCGTGCCAGGTGGCAGGACCAGCTCACGAGGCGGCCGATCTCGCCCTGCGGCGCGCACAGCAGGAGCCCGTGCAGCACCTTCGCGTAGTCCGCCAACGGCAGACGGACCATGAGCCGAACGCGAAAGCCGCTCGCGTCGGCCGATGCGCTGTCGTGCAGGAGCGGTTCGCAACGCACGACACCGGCGCCTTCGTTCGCGGCCACGCAGCGGCGCACGGCCGTGGCGTGGCTGCAGGGCACGACCACGTCGAGCACGCCGAAGGCGGTGCGATGGCCGGTGCGCGGAATGCCGGGGTGCTCCCGGTAGGCGGCGTATCCCATGGGAATCAGCGCGCCGGCAGCGCGTCCAGCGCGAGGTTGAGGGCCAGCACGTTCACGCGTGGCTCGCCCATCAGCCCGAAGAGGCCTGCGCCTTCCGTGTGGCGATCGACGAGCTGTGCCACCTCGGCCGGCGGCAGCCCGCGCAGGCGTGCGATGCGCGGCGCCTGCCAGCGGGCCGCCTCGGGGCTGATGTGGGGATCCAGGCCGCTGGCCGAGGTGGTGACCAGGTCGGCCGGCACGGGCGCCGTGTTGCCGGGGTCGGCGGCGCGCAGGGCCTCGATGCGCGCCTTCACCGCGTCGGCCAGCGCCGGGTTCAGCGGGCCCTGGTTGCTGCCGCCCGACGCGGCGCCGTTGTAGGGCATCGGCGAGGTGGCCGACGGGCGGCCCCAGAAGTGCTTCGGGTCGCTGAAGTTCTGGCCGATCAGCGTCGAACCGACGGCCTGCCCGTCGCGCAGCACGAGGCTGCCGGCGGATTGCTCGGGGAACGCCGTGCGGGCGACGCCGGTGACGGCCAGCGGATAGACGATGCCCGTGAGCGCGCTGAGCAGCACGAAGACGGTGAGCGCGGGGCGAAGGATGAGGTGCTTGTCGTTCATGGTGTGTCCTTGGAGAGGGCTAATCAGATCACCCCGCCGTTCGGGCTGAGCTTGTCGAAGCCTGGTGCAGCGCTTCGACAGGCTCAGCGTGAACGGTTCGGGTGACTTCCGGTCCGGCGCGCATCAGACCCACCCGGCCGCGGCCAGCAGCAGGTCGATGAGCTTGATGCCGACGAAGGGCACGACGAGGCCGCCCAGGCCGTAGATCAGCAGATTGCGGCGCAGCAGCGCGGCCGCCCCCACGGGCCGGTAGCGCACGCCCTTGAGCGCCAGCGGGATGAGGAACACGATCACCAGCGCGTTGAAGATCACCGCGCTCAGGATGGCCGACGACGGGCTGGCCAGGCGCATGACGTTGAGCGCCGCCAGCTGCGGGTAGGTGCTGACGAAGATCGCGGGAATGATCGCGAAGTACTTCGCCACGTCGTTGGCGATGCTGAAGGTGGTGAGCGAGCCGCGCGTCATCAGCAGCGCCTTGCCGGTCTCGACCACCTCGAGCAGCTTGGTGGGGTTGGAATCCAGGTCGACCATGTTGCCGGCCTCCTTGGCGGCCTGGGTGCCGCTGCCCATGGCCACCGCCACGTCGGCCTGCGCGAGCGCCGGGGCGTCGTTGGTGCCGTCGCCGGTCATGGCGACGAGGTGGCCGTCGGCCTGGTGCTGGCGGATGAGGCGCAGCTTGTCCTCGGGCGTGGCCTCGGCGAGGAAGTCGTCGACACCCGCCTCGGCCGCGATGGCGGCGGCCGTGAGCCGGTTGTCGCCGGTGATCATGACGGTGCGGATGCCCATGCGGCGCAGTTCGGCGAAGCGCTCGCGGATGCCGGTCTTGACGATGTCCTTGAGCTCCACGATGCCCAGCACGCGCGCGCCCTCGGCCACCGCCAGCGGCGTGCTGCCGCGGCGCGCGACCTCGTCGGCGGCCTGGGCCACCTCGGGCGGGAGGCGCCCGCCCAGGGCCTCGACATGGCGGCGCACCGCCTCGACGGCGCCCTTGCGCAGCGCCACCGGCGAGCCGGCGAGGTCGAGCGAAGCGGCGGGCAGGTCGGCGCCGCTCATGCGGGTCTGCGCGGTGAAGGCGACGAACACCGCGCCGTCGACGGGCTTCGGTTCGATGCCTTCGCGCTGGGCCAGCGCGACGATGCTGCGCCCCTCGGGCGTCTCGTCGGCCAGCGACGCGAGCTGCGCAGCGTGCGCGAGCCGCGCCTTGTTGACGCCCGGCGCGGGCAGGAAGGCACTCGCCTGGCGGTTGCCGTGCGTGATGGTGCCGGTCTTGTCGAGCAGCAGCACGTCGACGTCGCCCGCGGCCTCCACCGCGCGGCCCGAGGTGGCGATGACGTTGGCCTGCATCATGCGGCTCATGCCGGCCACGCCCACGGCCGACAGCAGCCCGCCGATGGTGGTGGGGATGAGGCAGACCAGCAGCGCGATCAGCGCCGTGAGCGACACCACCGTGCCGGCGTTCGAGGCCTGCACGCTGAAGATCGAGAAGGGCAGCAGCGTCACGGTGACGACCAGGAACACGATGGTCAGCGCCACCAGCAGGATGGTCAGCGCGATCTCGTTGGGCGTGCGGCTGCGGCGCGCGGCCTCGACCATGCCGATCATGCGGTCGAGGAAGGACTCGCCGGGGTTCACGCCGATGCGCACCACCAGCCAGTCCGACAGCACGCGCGTGCCACCGGTCACCGAGGAGAAGTCGCCGCCGGATTCGCGCACCACGGGCGCGGACTCGCCGGTGATGGCGCTCTCGTCGACCGAGGCGACGCCCTCGATCACCTCGCCGTCGAGCGGGATCATGTCGCCGGCATCGACCAGCACCACGTCGCCCTTGCGCAGGTCGGGGGCCTGCACCGGCAGGAAGCCGTCCTGGCGGTGCTCGCCCTTGAGCTTCTTGGCCCAGGTGTCCTTGCGCAGGCCGCGCAGGGAGGCGGCCTGCGCCTTGCTGCGGCCTTCGGCCAGCGCTTCGGCGAAGTTGGCGAAGAGCACGGTGAACCACAGCCAGACGGCGATCGCGAGCACGAAGCCCGGCCGCATGCCGGTGTCGCCGGGGAAGCTGAGCGTGTGCGCCCACAGCACGGTGGTGAGGATGCTGCCGATGTAGACGACGAACATCACCGGGTTGCGCCACTGCACGCGCGGGCTGAGCTTGGCGAAGGCGCCCCAGAGGGCCGGCTTGAGCAGCGCCGCGTCGAAGAGGGAGAGAGAGCTTTTCATCGAGGTCATTGCAGCCTCACTTCCAGAGCATGAGGTGCTCGACGATCGGGCCCAGGGCCAGCGCCGGCACGTAGTTGAGCAGGCCCACCAGCAGCACCGTGCCGATGAGCAGCACGACGAAGAGCGGGCCGTGCGTGGGCAGCGTGCCGCTGGTCACCGGCAGCCGCGGCTTGCGCGCCAGCGCCCCCGCGATCGCCAGCACGGGCACGATCACGCCGAAGCGGCCCAGCCACATCGCCATGCCCAGCATGGCGTTGTAGAAGGGCGTGTTGGCCGACAGGCCGGCGAAGGCGCTGCCGTTGTTGTTGGCGGCCGAGCTGAAGGCGTAGAGGATCTCCGAGAAGCCGTGCGCGCCGGGGTTGGCGATGCCGGCCTTGCCGGCGGCGGCGCTCACGGCGACCGCGGTGCCCAGCAGCACCAGCAGCGGCGTGACCAGGATGGCGATCGAGGTGAGCTTCATCTCGTGGACCTCGATCTTCTTGCCCAGGTACTCGGGCGTGCGGCCGATCATCAGCCCGGCGATGAAGACGGCCAGCACGGCGAAGACCAGCATGCCGTACAGCCCCGAGCCGACGCCGCCGAAGACGACCTCGCCCAGCTGCATCATGACCAGCGTGACCAGGCCGCCCACGGGCGTGAGCGAGTCATGCATGGCGATGACGGCGCCGCAGGACGCGGCGGTGGTGACGACAGCGAAGAGCGACGAGGCGGCGATGCCGAAGCGCAGGTCCTTGCCCTCGAGGTTGCCGGCCGACGGGTCGACGCCGAGCGCCGTGAGCAGCGGGTTGCCGGCCTGCTCGGCCCAGGTGGCGACGACCACGGCGGCAACGAAGAGCACCGTCATCGCCGCCAGGATGGCCCACCCCTGGCGGACGTCGCCGACCACGCGCCCAAAGGCGAAGCACAGCGCGGCCGGGATGAGGAAGATCGACACCATCTGCGCGAAGTTGCTCCACGGCGTGGGGTTCTCGTAGGGGTGCGCCGAGTTGGCGTTGAAGAAGCCGCCGCCGTTGGTGCCGAGCATCTTGATGGCCTCCTGCGAGGCGACCGGGCCCATGGCGAGGGTCTGCGTCCGGGTGCGGGCCTCCTCGGTGACCGGCTGGCCCTTGGCGTCGAGCACGGGCTGGCCGTCCGCGCCGACCTTGGGCTGCGCGTAGGTGACGGCCTCGACGGTGCGCACTTCGGCATAGCGGTCGAAGTTCTGGATGACGCCCTGGCCGACCAGGAAGATCGCGAAGACGAAGGACAGCGGCAGCAGCACCCACAGGGTGATGCGCACCAGGTCGGCCCAGAAGTTGCCGAGCAGGCCTTCGGGGGCGGGCGCGCCCTTTTTTTCCGCCTTGGCCTGGCCGCGCGATGCGAAGCCGCGGATGAGGGCGAAGGCGACGGCGATGCCGGTGGCGGCGGAAACGAAGTTCTGCACCGTGAGACCCAGCATCTGGGTGAGGTAGCTCATGGTGCTTTCGCCGGCGTAGCCCTGCCAGTTGGTGTTGGTGACGAAGCTCACGGCGGTGTTGAATGCGGAGTCGGGCGAGATGGCGGGCAGCGCGGCCGGGTTGAGGGGCAGCAGGCCCTGCAGGCGCTGCAGGGCGTAGAGGGCCAGCGCGCCGATGGCATTGAAGGCGAGCAGGGCCAGCGCGTAGGCGCGCCAGCCCATGGCGCGGTCGGGCCGCACGCCGGCGAGGCGGTAGAGCGGTGCCTCGACGCGCTGCATCCAGCGCGGCAGGCTGCCGTTGCACAGGGCGGCGAGCGCCCGGCCGAGCGGCCAGGCGAGGAGGCCCAGCACGGCGAGGAAGAGGGCCAGCAGGCCCCAGGCGGATGCGGTCACGGCTTAGAACTCCTCGGCGCAGATGAGTGCGAAGACGAGGTAGGCCAGCAGCAGCACGGCAAGCAGGCCGCCCAGGCCGTAGAGGGCTTCGAGCGCGATCACGGGCGCTCTCCCGACGGGCGGGCCTGCCGGTCGAGGCGGTTCAACCCCACCACCAGTTCCGCCACGACGATCCACAAGACGGCCAGGCCGCCGATCCAGACGATGTCCATGCATCACTCCTGCAAAACGATGGGGGCAGTCTCGGAGTCGGGGCGTCAAAACGGGGTAGAGAGTGGCGGGGGCGGTGTCAAAAAGCTGTCAAAACGCGGGGGGACTTGGGTGGGGCTGACTTCTCGATTTGCTTTGACTTGCCCGGCTTGACCTGGGGCTTTGACTTGGGGCTTTGACCTGGGGCTTTGACTTAGGGCTTTGACTCGGGGCTTTGACTCGGGGGCTTGACGCTGTGGGTCTGAAGCCGGCCGGCGGCGCCGGTATGCGTGCTCCGGCGCAGGCTCGCGCTGACTGGCGTGCGGTGCAGCGTGTGTGCTCGCCTGGGATCGACGTGCCTGGGGCACTGCACGGCGCCGCGAATGGCGCCTGCGCCCGCACACCGGCACCACCGGCCTGGACCGGGCGCGCGATCAGCCGGCATGGGGCGGGCGCGCGATGGCTGATCCTCCCCCCACCCGTTCGGGCTGAGCTTGTCGAAGCCCTGCGCAGCGCTTCGACAGGCTCAGCGCGAACGGGGATGGGGCTTCCAAGCAAGGGGATGTAAAGGGGAAGCAACGGGGGAAGTGACGCGGAAGTGCAGCCCGACGGTTCAGGGCGGTGGTCGTGGGTCTGCGGGCGCAGGCGCCGTTCGCGGCGCCGTGCAGTCCCTCAAGCACGTCGATGGACAGCGAGCACACAGCAACCACAACAAGCCGGTCAGCGCGAGCCTGCGCCGGAGAACGCAGGCCCGCGGCCGCCGCCAGCGCCCCCACCCGTCGTGCGCCCCAATCAACCCACACCCTCCAAGCCCAAGCCCAAGCCCAAGCCCAAGCCCATGCCCATGCCCATGCCCATGCCCATGCCCGCGGCCGCCCGACACATCCCATTAAGTGGCACAACGCAACTTAATTGGACAGATCCCCGAAGACCCGCTATCTTTCACCCCACGGCACCCACGAAGGGCGCTCTTTTTGGGGGATTCCCAGATGCACACCACCACCCAGCGCAAGTTCGCCTACGCGGTCGTCATCGGCCGCTTCCAGCCGGTCCACTTCGGCCACCAGCGGTTGATCGAAGAGGCCTTGCGCGCCGCCCAGCGCGTCGTCGTGGTCGTCGGCTCCGACCGCCAGCCCCGCAGCGTCCGCAACCCCTTCACCCTCGACGAGCGCGAACGCATGGTCCGCGCCTGCCTGCGCGGCAGCGAACAGATGCGCGTCAGCGTCGTGGGGGTGAGCGACTCGCCCTACAACGACCAGCTCTGGATCGCGTCCATCCAGTCCGCCGTCGATCGCCTCGTCGTTCAGGACGGGGCCGACCCCGCGAGCGCACGCATCGCCCTCGTCGGCCACCTCAAGGACTCGAGCAGCTACTACCTGCGGCTCTTTCCCAAGTGGGAGTTCGTGCCGCACGAGGCGGTCGACAGCATCCACGCCACCGACGTGCGGCAGCTCTACTTCGACCCCGAGCGCCGCGACCGGATTCCGGCCGAGGCCCTGCCCGATGGCACCGCCGGCTTCCTGGCGCAATTCGCCAGCACGGCAGACTACGCGGCGCTGTGCGACGAACGCAGCTTTCTTGCCGACTATCGCGAGAAGTACCGCTACGCGGGCAGCGACTTCCCGCCCATCTTCACCACGGTCGACGCGGTGGTCGTCGAGGCCGGCCACATCCTGCTGGTGCAGCGCAAGTTCCATCCGGGTCGCGGCACCTGGGCGCTGCCCGGCGGCTTCGTCGGACAGCAGGAGCGCCTGCTCGACGCGGCCATCCGCGAACTGAAGGAAGAGACGCGGCTGAAGGTTCCCGCGCCCGTGCTAGTAGGCAGCGTCAAGGGCAGCCATGTGTTCGACGCTCCAGAGCGCTCGCAACGCGGCCGCACCCTCACGCACGGCTTCTTCTTCGAGCTGGCCCACAACCAGTGGACCGGCCTGTCGGGGGTGCGCGCGAACGACGACGCGGCGCAGGCACGCTGGGTGCCGATCTCGGAATTCCTCGGCATGCAGGCGCAGATGTACGAGGACCACTTCTTCATCGCGAACCATTTCCTGGGCGGGCTCGGTCCTCGCTGACCGCGCCCTTGGCAAGCAACGGCGCCGGCTGACGGCACCACCGTGAAAGGAGCTTTCACATGACCGCACTTCCCGCTTCTCCCCTCGGCCGCAACCTGCTGCTGCGCACCGACTCGTACAAGGTGTCGCACTGGAAGCAGTACCCGCCCGGCACGCAGACCGTGTTCAGCTACATCGAGTCGCGCGGCGGCGCGTTCGGGCACGGTGTGTTCTTCGGGCTGCAGGCCTGGCTGCGCGAATACCTGTCGACGCCGGTCACGCGGGCCGACGTGGACGAGGCCGACGCCATCTTCAAGCTGCATGGCGAGCCCTTCAACCGCGAGGGCTGGCTGCGCCTGGTCGACAGGCACGGCGGGCGCCTGCCCCTGCGCATCCGCGCCGTGCCCGAAGGCAGCGTGGTGCCGGCGCACAACGTGCTGGCCACGGTCGAGAACACCGACCCCGACTTCTTCTGGCTCACCAGCTACCTCGAGACCGAGCTGCTGCGCGCCGTCTGGTACCCGACCACGGTGGCCACCGTGTCGGCCGCCGCCAAGGCCACGCTGCTGCGCTACCTGGAGGCCAACAGCGACGATCCGGCCGGACAGATCGGCTTCAAGCTGCACGACTTCGGCGCGCGCGGCGTGTCGAGCAACGAGTCGGCGGCGCTCGGCGGCATGGCCCACCTGGTCAACTTCCTGGGCACCGACACGGTGATGGCGCTGGTCGCGGCACGCCGCGGGTACGACTGCGAGATGGCGGGCTTTTCCATCCCCGCGGCGGAGCACAGCACCATCACCGGCTGGGGCGCCGCGCACGAGGCCGACGCCTACCGCAACATGGTCCGGCAGTTCGGCACGCCCGGCGCCATCTTCGCGGTGGTGAGCGACAGCTACGACATCTTCAACGCCTGCGACCGCATCTGGGGCACGCAGCTGAAGGAGCTGGTCGAGCAGAGCGGCGCCACGCTGGTGGTGCGTCCCGACTCGGGCGACCCGGCCCAGACGGTGCTGAAGGTGGCGCAGATCCTCGCCGCGCGCTTCGGCACGACGACCAACGCCAAGGGCTACCGGGTGCTGAAGACGGTGCGCATCATCCAGGGCGACGGCATCGACCTGCGCTCGCTGCGGCTGTGCCTGTCGAACCTGCACCACAACGGCTTCGCGGCCGAGAACATCGCCTTCGGCATGGGCGGCGGCCTGCTGCAGCACTGCAACCGCGACACCATGCAGTGGGCGATGAAGTGCTCGGCCATGCAGGTCGACGGGCAGTGGCGCGAGGTCTACAAGCAGCCGGTGGGCGATGCGTCGAAGGCGTCGAAGAAGGGCCGGCTCACGCTCGCTGGCAGCCAGGCCGCGGGCTGGCGCACCGAGCGCATCGACGGCGCCGATGGCGCACCGGCCGACGACGCCCTGCAGACGGTGTTCGAGAACGGCGAGATCGTGCGCACGCAGTCCTTCGACGACGTGCGGGCGCGCGCCGCCGCGGGCGTGCAGCGGCTGGGCGATGCCTTCGCGCTGTAGCGCGCGTCAGCGGGCGAGGTCGACCACCACGCGGCCGCGCACCTCGCCGGCCAGCAGGCGCTGCGCCAGCGCCGGCACCTCGGCCAGGCCCACGGTCTCGGTGTTGGCGGCCAGCACCTCGCGCGGGAGCTCCCTGGCCAGGCGGTCCCACGCCTCGATGCGGCGCGCGTGCGGCGCCATGACGCTGTCGATGCCCGCGAGCGTGACGCCGCGCAGGATGAAGGGCGCCACGCTGGCCGGCAGGTCCAGGCCCTGCGCCAGGCCGCAGGCGGCGACGGTGCCGCCGTACTTCAGGCTGGCGCACACGTTGGCCAGCGTGTGGCTGCCCACGCTGTCGACCGCGGCCGCCCAGCGTTCCTTCTGCAGCGGCTTGCCCGGTGCCGACAGCGTGGCGCGGTCGATGACCTCGGCCGCGCCCAGCGCCTTCAGGTGCGCCGATTCGTTCAGGCGGCCGGTGGACGCATGCACCTCGAAGCCCAGGCGCGACAGCAGCGCGATCGCGATCGTGCCCACCCCGCCGTTGGCGCCCGTCACCAGCACCGGGCCGTGGTGCGGGGCCACGCCGTGCGCCTGCAGCGCCATGACGCACAGCATGGCGGTGTAGCCCGCGGTGCCGATGGCCATGGCGTCGTGGGTGTCGAAGGCAGCGGGCAGCGGCACCAGCCAGTCGGCCTTCACGCGCGCCTGCTGCGCGAGGCCGCCCCAATGCGTCTCGCCCACGCCCCAGCCATTGAGCAGCACGCGGTCGCCGGGCTTGAAGCGCGCGTCGGCGCTGTCGACCACCGTGCCGGCGAAGTCGATGCCGGGCACCATGGGGAACTTGCGCACGACCGGCGACTTGCCGGTGACTGCGAGCGCGTCCTTGTAATTGACCGTGGAATGCGCGACGGCCACGCGCACCTCCCCGTCGGGCCATTGCGACGGGTCGAGGTCGACGACCTGGGCGTGCGTGGCGCGGTCGTCGGACTGGGTCAGCAGCAGGGCACGGAACATGGGTGGGTCTCCGGGAATCAGGGGATGGGATAGCCGACGGCGCCGGCCGCGCGCAGCGCCTCGATCTGCGGTGCCTGCATGCCGAGTCCGGCCAGCACGGCCTGCGTGTGGCTGCCCAACGAGGGCGCGCCGCGGGCCGGCCAGGCACCGTCCTCACTGTAGCGAAAGCCCAGACCCGGCGTGCGCACCTGCGCGTCGCCCTGCGTGTAGGCCGCAGGAACGAGCGTGCCCGTGGCCTGCGCCTCGTCCAGGAACTCGCCCAGCCGGCGCACCCGTGCAGCCGGCACACCGACGGCGTTGAGGCTGGCCTCCATGTCGGCAGCGCTGCGCTGCGCGAAGGCGTCGCGGAAGGTCTGCTGCAGCCGCGGCAGGTCGCGCGCGATCACGAAGCCGCCGCCGGGTGCGCGGAAGGCATCGAGGTCGATGGCCTGCGCGTCGTCGCACAGCGCCTCGAGCCCGAGCACGCGTGCCAGCGCGCGGAACTGCGCAGGCGTGTTCGCGGCGGTGGCCAGCCAGCCATCGGCGCAGCGGTAGGTGTCGGCCGTGGGGCTGCCGGTGTAGCCGCGGTTGCCCACGCGCTGCGGCTCGATGCCGTGCGTGAGGTAGCTGCTCGCGTTGGGGTACATGAGCATCAACGAGGCCTGGACCATCGAGGCGTCCACGTACTGGCCTTCGCCGGTCTGGTCGCGCCGGCGCAGCGCCGCCGTGACCGCCAGCGCCGCCAGCATGCCCACCGCCACGTCGATGACCGGGAAGCCGACCTTCAGCGGCGGCGCGTCGGCACGCTCGCCCGACATGAGCATCATGCCGGTCAGCGCCTGCACCACGTGGTCGTAGGCGCCGCGTCCCGCCCACTCGCCCTCCTGGCCGTAGCCGGAGATGGAGCAGTAGACGATGTCGGGCCGCACGGCCTGGATCGATGGGCGGTCCAGGCCGTGGCGCGCCACCACGCCGGGGCGGAAGTTCTCGATGAACACGTCGGCATCGCGCGCCAGGTCGCGCACGATCTGCGCGCCCTCGGCGGTGCGGATGTCGACCGCCAGCGATTGCTTGCCCGCATTGAGCGCCGCGAAGCCGGCCGGCGTGTCGCCGCAGCCCGGCCCGTCGCCCCGCGTGCGGCTGGCGCGCATCACCTCGCCCGCGCCCGGCGGCTCGACCTTGATGACGGTGGCGCCCAGCTGCGCCAGGTAGAGGGAGGCCAGGGGCCCCGCGATCACGTGCGAGAGGTCGATGACGCGAACGCCTTCCAGCGGTCTGGACATGGGCTGCACTTCCTTGTTCGGTTCGGTGGACACGGGGGTCAGGTGTTGATGGTCACGCCGGTGAGCCGGATGATCTCGGCCCACTTGCGCTGCTCGCTTCTGACGAAGTCGGAGAACGCCCGAGGCGAGTCGCCCAGCGTGGTCGCCTCGTTGCCCGCGGCCTCGAAGGCGCTCTTCACGGCCGGGTCGGCCACGGCCTTGCGCAGGGCCGAGAACACGCTGTCCCGCACCGCCGAGGGCGTGCCGGCCGGCGCCCACAGGCCGAACCACGACTCCTGGACCGCCAGTTCGTTGCCGCCGAGCGCCTCCTGCAGGGTCGGCACGTCGGGCAGCTGGGGCAGGCGCTTGCGGCTGGTCACGGCCAGCGCGCGCAGCTTGCCGGCGGCCACCTGCGGCATGCCGGTGCCTGCGACCGGGAAGGCGAACTGCGTGTCGCCGCGCAGCAGCGACAGCGGGATGTCCACGGACCCCTTGAGCGGGATGTGCGTGACCTGGAGCCCGGCGAGCGACACCAGCGTCGCGCCGGCAAGGTGCGCCGAGGTGCCGAGTCCGCCCGAGCTGTAGTTGGCCGTGCCGGGCCGGGCCTTCATGGCGGCCACCAGCTCGGCCACGCTCTTCCATGGCGAATCGGCGCTGACCACCAGCACCGTGGGCGACGCCGCGAGGTTGCCGATGGGCGCGAAGTCGGCGATGGGATCGAAGCGCAGCGCGGGCTGGAGCACCTTCTGGATGAGGTGCGTGTTCGAGCCCATCAGCAGGGTGTAGCCGTCCGGCGGCTGCTGTGCGACGTACTGCGCGGCCAGCACGCCGGCGGCGCCCACCTTGTTCTCCACGACGATGGGCTGGCCGAGCGCCGCGCCGAGCGCGGGAGCGGCCTGGCGCAGTTGCACGTCGGGACCGCCTCCGGCCGCATAGGCCGAGATGACGCGCACCGGCTTGTCGGGGTAGCCGGCGGCGGCGGCGGCGGCGGCCGGCAACGAGGCGGCAGCCATCGCTGCGACGCAGAAGGAACGGCGATCCATGGGCATGTCTCCGGAGGCTGTGGTTGTCGGCGCCAGCATAGAAAGGATGCGAGATATCCACGAGTGATATGTTTTCAACCCATGAAAGCTTTTGGTGATCACCCTTCGCCGCCTGCGGACGCCACGCCCGAGGCCTTGCGCCGGCTGCTCGCGCGGCTGCGCTTCAGGCACCTGCAACTGCTCGTCGCGCTGGAACGCGGCGGCAGCCTGCGCGCAGCGGCCGGCATGCTCAATCTGACCCAGCCGGCGCTGAGCAAGGCGCTCGGCGAGGTGGAGTCGGCCTTCGGCCTGCTGCTTTTCACGCGCGGCGCCCGGGGATTGACGCCGACGACGCAGGGCGCGCTGGTGGTGCAGGGCGCGGCGCGGCTGATGGCCGAACTGGCCCACCTGCAGGCCGAGGCCTCGGCCGAACCGGCCTTCACGCTGCTGCGCATCGGCGCCCCGCCCTTCGTCGCGCAGGGCTACTTTCCGCAGACGATGGCGAGGCTCGCGCAACTGGAGCCGAGGCTGCGCGTGAAGCTGATGGAAGAGCGCGTGCCGATGCTGCTGCAGGCGCTGGCGGAAGGCCGGCTCGACGCGCTGCTGACCAGCTTCCCGGCGGATCTGCCGGCGGGCATGGACGCGCGGGAGCTGCGGCACGAAAAGCTGTTCGATGCCGAGTTCGACGTCATCGCGCCCGCCGGCCATCCGCTGGCGCGGGCGCGGCGCGTCGGCTGGGCCCAGCTCGCCCAAGAGCGCTGGATCATGCCGGCCCGCATCTCGATGGTGCAGCGGATGATGGAGGAAGTGTTCCGCCGCGAGGGCGTGATGCCGCCGGTGCCGGTGATCGAGTCGACCAGTCCCGTCACCAACCTGCGCCTGGTGGCAGCGGGCCTGGGCCTGAGCGCGGTGCCGCGTGCGACGCTGGACGCGACGGCCGCCGAGGGCGTGCGGCGTGTGCGGGTGCAGCCACCGATTCCGCCGGGGCCCGTCGGGTTGATTTTCCGCGCTGCCCCTGTCGGCGACCGTCTCGCGTTGCTGCGCCGTGCGCTGGACCTGCCGGCCTGAGCTGGATCAGGCCGCCATGGCGGACGGGCGGAAGGCGGCCTGCTGCTGGTGTTGGCGCTGCAGCAGCGCCTCGCGCAGGTTGCCCTGGCGGGTGCGCATGGCCGCACTGCCGAAAAGCAGCGCCTCGGCGTAGGTCGGGTAGGGCTGCGCGGAACTGTCGACCGGGCGGTAGCGCAGTTCGTCGTCGATGTCGGCGTCCACCGGCTCCATCAGGACCCAGTGGAACTGACCTTCTTCGGCTTCGATGACGGTGAGGGCGAATTCGACGTAGTCCATGTGGCGTTTCCAGTTCGCCACAATTGTTCACCTTTGTATTAATTTCTCCAAGCTGGTTACAACTCACCGACGTGAGCAAGGACTCTTGGCCGAATCGGCTTGAGGAGTCGACGGTAACTGGTTGTCACCACACGGAATCATCGGCTGCGCCTCGCCGTTCGCGACGCGCCAGCCGCACGTGCAACCCCGCCAGGACCGTGGCGCCCACGCCACCCCACCAGTAGTCCAGCGGAAGGCCCAGCACCCAGCGCGGGTGCCAGGGCACGTGGACGGGGTCGAAACGGGCGACGCCGTAGGCCGGGTTGATGACGAACCAGAGGAAGTCCTCGATCACCCAGAACGCCGACAGGCCGCCCAGCGCGAGCACCACGTCGCTCCAGCGCCAGCGGCCATTGAAGGCCAGCGGCGCAAAGAACGCCAGCGCCATGAAGCTGAAGACCCAGGCGTGGTAGCCCGTCATCGCCCGCCCGCCCCAGAAGATGTCGAGCGCCCAGTGCTTCTCGATGCGCCAGGTGGGCAGCGAGCCGGCCCAGCCGGCGCCGCCCTCGATCTGGATCTCGGCGTTGGCGAAGAAGAAGGCCATGAGCACCACCCAGGCGAAGTACATGGCCGTGCGCGGCCAGTCGCCGGTGCCCGAGCGCCGGCCGCTCATGCGCCGGCCTCCCCGGCCCTGCCCAGCACGCGGCCCAGCACGTCGCGGGCCGCGTGCGGCCGCCCGAGCGCGCGGCTGCGCGCTGCCATCGCATCGACCTGGGCCGGCATCGCCATCAGGCGGGCGACCTTGTACTCGAGGCCGATCGCGTCATAGGCCAGCCAGGCCGCGCCCTCTTCCATCAGGTAGCCGGCGTTGTGCTCCTCCTGGCCCGGGATGGGCGAGGCGAGCAGCATCGGCCGGCCGAGCGCCAGGCATTCGGAAATCGTGAGCCCGCCGGGCTTGGTCACGACCAGGTCGGCCGCGGCGATGAGCTTCTCCATCTCGCCGGTGAAGCCGATGGCGCGCAGCCGCCCGGGGTGCGCGCGCTCCAGCTCCTGCAGGGCCGCATGGGCGGCCGCATTGCGCCCGGCCACCGCGACCAGCTGGAAGTCCGGGCCCTGCAGCGCCAGCACGCGGCGCACCATGCTCGGCAGGTCGCCCACGCCCGCACCGCCCGACACCATGAGCAGCGTGCGCCGGGCCGGATCCAGCCCGAGCGCCGCCACGCAGGCATCGCGCGCCAGCGCCGGCGCGTCGGGCTGCGCGAAGGCCGGCATCACCGGGATGCCGGTCACGTGCACCCGGTCGGCGGGCAGGCCCCGTGCGCGCATGCGGAAGGCGACCTCCTCGGTGGCGGCGAAGTAGCCCGCCATGCCCGGGACGATCCACATGTTGTGCAGGTCGAAATCCGTCACCTGCAGCCACACCGGGCAGCCGATGCGGCCGCGGCTCTGCTCGCGCATGAGCAGCTCGGCCGGCAGGAAATGGGTGCAGACGATGGCATCGGGCTTTTGCCGGTGGATCTCGCGCAGCAGCGCCGTGGTGCTCAGGCGCTCGATGCCGCGGCGCAGGCGCTGCGAGGTCGCGGTGTGCGGCGTCGCGTCGCTCTTCTGGTGCAGGTAGGACCACACGTCCGGCGCGCGGTTGACCAGCCGGATGTACCAGTCCGTGTAGACCTTGCGAAAGCCCGGCGCCACATGCGCCATGGCGTCGACGTGGACGGCGGTGCAGCCGGGCCACTGCCCTTCGGCGGTGGCAACGAGCGCCTGGGCGGCGCGCACATGGCCGTTGCCGGCGCTGACGCTGAGGACGAGGATGCGGGACGAGCTCATTCGAGGTGCAGGGAGTGACAGCGCGGCGGATTATCCCGAGCGCATGTGGCAGTGCGTCCGGCGACACCGGCATTCAGGCGCGCGAGCGCGGACGAAAGCCCGCCCGCAGCGCCTGCAGGTCGATCACGCGCAGGCCGCCGTACTCGATGCGGATCAGCCCCTCCGCCTGCAGGCGCGACAGCGCCTCGTTCACCCGCTGGCGCGACAGGCCCACGAGGTAGGCCAGCTCCTGCTGCGTGATGCGCAGCACCTCGCCCACGCGCGGGAACAGCACCGGGTTGAACAGGGCCGCCAGGCTGCGGGCCACGCGCGCGTCGGGGTTGTTGAGGCGGTCGATCTCCAGCGCGGCGATGAACTGCCCGAGGCGCTCGTTGAGCTGGTTCATCACGAAACGGTTGAAGCCGATCGAGTGATCGAGCAGCCAGTGGAAGGGATCGAGCGGCAGGCCCGCGACCACGCTGCGTCGCAGTGCCGTGATGCTGTAGCGGTAGGGCTCGCGCTTCATGGCCGTGCCTTCGCCGAACCAGCCGCCGGCCGACAGGCCGCTGTGCGTGACCGAGCTGCCGTCGGCGTTGTCGTTGCTCATCTTGAGCAGGCCCTCGATCACGCCGAACCAGTAGGTCGGCGCCCGGCCGATGCGGCACACCACGTCGCCCACCTCGGCCTCGCCCACCACGAGTGCCGCCTCGGCCCTGCGCCGCTCGGCGGGCGTGAGCAGCGGCAGCCACGGAATCGCCTCGAGCTCTTCCGCGGTCGGCGCCCGCACACGGTCGCGGATCGAGCTGCGCGCAGCAGGCGAGGACGGTGCAGCCATCGGGAAAGTCCGGAGAGTGGTGTCCCTAGGATTGTCGTCACAACGACAACTTGGCGTCAAAGCGCACCCGTACATTTCGCCGCGTGGACACCGCCGCCGACACCTTTCCCCGCCTGCTGCTCGCCCATGCGAAGCAGCAGCCCGACGCGCCCGCCGTGCGCGAGAAGGACCTGGGCATCTGGCAGACCTGGCGCTGGACGCAGGCCGCCACCGAGGTGCGCGAGATCGCCTGCGGGCTCGCGAGCCTGGGCTTCACGGCGGGCCACAACCTGGCGATCGTCGGCGCCAACCGGCCGCACCTGTACTTCGCCGTGATCGCGGCGCAGTGCCTGCGCGGCGTGCCGGTGCCGCTGTACCAGGACGCGGTCGCGTCCGAGATGGTGTTCATGCTCGACGACGCCGCGGTGGAGTTCGTGGTGGTCGAGGACCAGGAGCAGGTCGACAAGCTGCTCGAATGCCGCGAGCTGCAGGCGCAGGCCGGCCACGCGCGCATCCGTCACATCGTCTACGACGACCCGCGCGGCCTGCGCCACTACGACCAGCCGGGCCTGCTGGGCTACGAGCAGCTGCGCGAACTCGGCCGCGCCTGGGACGCGGCCCACCCCGGCGTCTTCGACGCCAGCGTGGCCGCCGGCCGGGCCGGCGACGTGGGCGTGATCCTCTACACCTCGGGCACCACCGGCCGCCCCAAGGGCGTGTGCCAGACGCATGCGAGCTTCATCGCCGCCGGCCGGGGCGGCGTGGTGACCGACCGGCTCGGCCCGGGCGACAACATCATGAGCTACCTGCCCATGGCGTGGGTGGGCGACCACCTGTTCTCGGTGGCGCAGTGGCTGGTGGGCGGCTTCACGCTCAACTGCCCCGAGTCGGCCGAGACAGTGATGAACGACATGCGCGAGATCGGGCCGAGCTACTACTTCGGCCCGCCCCGCACCTTCGAGGGATTGCTGACCGCGGTGTCCATCCGCATGGAGGACGCCGCCGCGCCCAAGCGCTGGATGTACGCGAAGTTCATGGCCCTGGCGCAGCGCGTGGGGGCCGCCATCCTGAACGGCGCGCCGGTGTCCTTCGGCGACCGGGCGATGTATGCGCTGGGCAACCTGCTGGTGTACGGCCCGCTGCGCAACGTGCTGGGCATGAGCCGCATCCGCGTGGCGTACACGGCGGGCGCGGCCATCGGGCCCGACCTGTTCCGCTTCTACCGCTCCATCGGCGTCAACCTCAAGCAGTTCTACGGGCAGACCGAAACCTGCGCGTACGTCTGCCTGCAGCAGGACGGCAAGGTCAAGCTCACGAGCGTGGGCACGGCCGCACCGGGCATCGAACTGAAGATCGCCGAGGACGGCGAGGTGCTGGTGCGCGGCGTGTCGGTGCTCAAGGAGTACTACAAGCGCCCCGATGCCACCGCCGAGGTGCTCGACGCCGAGGGCTACTTCCACACCGGCGACGCCGGCGTGCTCGACGCGGAAGGCCACCTGCGCATCATCGACCGCGCCAAAGATGTGGGGCGCCTGGCCGGCGGCGCGATGTTCGCGCCCAACTACATCGAGAACAAGCTCAAGTTCTTCCCGCAGATCAAGGAGGCCGTGTGCTTCGGCCATGGCCGCGAGGAGGTCTGCGCCTTCGTCAACATCGACTACGAGGCCGTGGGCAACTGGGCCGAGCGCCGCGGGCTGGCCTACGGCGGCTATGTCGACCTGGCCGGCAAGCCGGACGTGCTGCAGCTGGTCAAGGACTGCATCGAGAAGGTGAACGCCGACCTGGCTGCCGAGGAAGGCATGGCCGACACCCAGATCGCGCGCTTCCTGGTGCTGCACAAGGAGCTCGACCCCGACGACGACGAACTGACCCGCACGCGCAAGGTGCGCCGCGGCTTCATCGCCGACAAGTACGCGGTGCTGGTCGATGCGCTCTACGGCGGCAAGGCCGAGCAGTTCATCGAGACCCAGGTCAAGTTCGAGGACGGCCGCACCGGCAAGGTCAGCGCCACGCTCGGCATCGTGGAAGCAAGGCGCTTTGCGGCGGTGAGGGCGGCGGCATGAGCACGGAATGCGGGATCGGACTTCCGGACGCAGAGGGCGCAGAAGTTACGCAGAGGACGCAGAAGAACAGCCAGGAAGAATTCTTGAATTCCTTTTGCGCCCTCTGCGAAACCTTTGCGTCCTCTGCGTCCGGAAGTCCGATTTCAGGAGGCCGCCATGGCTAGAAGAACCGGCGACGTCATCCTGGACGTGCAGAACATCTCGCTGTCCTTCGGCGGCGTGAAGGCGCTCACGGACATCAGCTTCGACGTGCGCGAGCACGAGGTGCGCGCCATCATCGGACCCAACGGTGCAGGCAAGAGCTCGATGCTCAACTGCATCAACGGCGTGTACTGGCCGCAGCAGGGCCGGATCACCTTCCGCGGCCAGACCTTCAGGCACATGAACTCGCGCCAGGTGGCCGAGATGGGCGTGGCGCGCACCTTTCAGAACCTGGCCCTCTTCAAGGGCATGAGCGTGCTGGACAACATCATGACGGGCCGCAACCTCAAGATGAAGAGCGGCATCCTGGCGCAGGCCTTGCGCTGGGGCCCGGCCGAGCGCGAGGAGCTGCAGCAGCGCGAGTTCGTCGAGCACATCATCGACTTCCTCGAGATCCAGGCCTATCGCAAGACGCCCGTCGGCCGCCTGCCCTACGGCCTGCAGAAGCGCGTGGACCTGGGCCGTGCCCTCGCCATGGAGCCGCAGGTGCTGCTGCTGGACGAGCCGATGGCCGGCATGAACGTGGAGGAGAAGCAGGACATGAGCCGCTTCATCCTCGACGTGAACGACGAGTTCGGCACCACCATCGTGCTGATCGAGCACGACATGGGCGTGGTGATGGACATCAGCGACCGCGTCGTCGTGCTCGACTACGGCAAGAAGATCGGCGACGGCACGCCCGACGAGGTGCGCAGCAACGAGGACGTGATCCGGGCTTACCTGGGGACGGAACACTGACATGGGCTTCTTCCTCGAAACCCTCTTCGGCGGCCTGATGGTGGGCATGCTGTATTCGCTGATCGCGCTGGGCTTCGTGCTCATCTACAAGGCCAGCGGCGTCTTCAACTTCGCGCAGGGCGCGATGGTGCTGTTCGCGGCGCTGGCCATGGCGCGCTTCTCGGAATGGTTTCCGCGATGGTTCGGCTTCGAGAGCCTGCTGCTGGCCAACGTGCTGGCCTTCGTCGCGGCGATGGCGGTGATGGTGGTGGTGGCCTGGCTGATCGAACGGCTGGCCCTGTCCAAGCTGGTGAACCAGGAAGGCATCACGCTGCTGATGGCCACGCTGGGCATCGCCTACTTCCTCGACGGCCTGGGCCAGACGCTGTTCGGCAACGACATCTACAAGATCGACGTCGGCATGCCCAAGGACCCGATGATGGTCATGGAAGGCACCTTCCAGGGCGGCCTGCTGGTGTCGAAGGAGGACCTGATCGCCGCGGCGGTCGCTGCCGCGCTGGTGGTGGTGCTGGCGCTGTTCTTCCAGAAGACGGCCACCGGCCGGGCGCTGCGCGCGGTGGCCGACGACCACCAGGCCGCGCAGTCGATCGGCATTCCGCTCAACCGCATCTGGGTCATCGTGTGGTCGGTGGCGGGCTTCGCGGCGCTGGTGGCCGGGATCATCTGGGGCTCCAAGCTGGGCGTGCAGTTCTCGCTCTCGCTGGTGGCGCTGAAGGCGCTGCCGGTCGTGATCCTCGGCGGCCTCACCTCGGTGCCGGGCGCCATCATCGGCGGCCTGCTGATCGGCGTGGGCGAGAAGCTGTCGGAGATCTACTTGGGCCCGATGCTCGGCGGCGGCATCGAGATCTGGTTCGCCTACGTGCTGGCGCTGGTGTTCCTGCTGGTGCGACCGCAGGGGCTGTTCGGCGAAAAGATCATCGACCGGGTATGAAGCCGCAATCGGACATCCGGACGCAGAGGTCGCAGAAGTTGCGCAGAGGCCGCAAAAGGGAGCACCCATTGATCGAGTTCTTTTTTTGCGTCTTCTGCGAAACCTTTGCGTCCTTTGCGTCCGGAAGTCCGCTTTCGCTTTCCATGGCTCACTGACATGCTGTACAGAGAAAACGGGCAGTTCAAGTCCAGCTACCGCGCCGACCAGCAGATCTTTCCGATCGTGCAGGACCGGGTCGCGATCCTCGCGCTGCTGGTGGTGGCCTTCGCCGTGGTGCCCGCCTTCGCGTCGGAGTACTGGCTGCGCGCCATCTTCGTGCCCTTCCTGATCCTGTCGCTGGCGGCGCTGGGGCTCAACATCCTGGTGGGCTACTGCGGTCAGATCTCGCTGGGCACGGGCGCCTTCATGGCGGTGGGTGCGTACGCGGCCTACAACTTCCATGTGCGGATCGAGGGCATGCCCCTCATCGTCTCGCTGCTGCTGGGCGGGCTGTGCGCCACCGTGGTGGGCGTGTTCTTCGGCATTCCCAGCCTGCGCATCAAGGGGCTGTACCTGGCGGTGGCGACGCTGGCGGCGCAGTTCTTCGTCGACTGGGCCTTTCTTCGCATTCCCTTCTTCACCAACAACTCGAGCTCGGGTTCGGTGAGCGTGGCGGGCCTGAACGTGTTCGGCCTGCCGGTGGAGTCGCCGGCGCAGAAGTACCTGCTGTGCCTCACGCTGGTGGTGGTGTTCGCGCTGCTGGCCAAGAACCTGGTGCGCAGCGCGATCGGACGCGAGTGGATGGCGATGCGCGACATGGACGTGGCGGCCGCGGTGATCGGCATCCGCCCGGTGTACGCCAAGCTCACGGCCTTCGCGGTGAGCAGCTTCATCGTCGGCGTGGCCGGCGCGCTGTGGGGCTTCGTGCACCTGGGCGCCTGGGAGCCCGCCGCCTTCAGCATCGACCGCTCGTTCCAGCTGCTCTTCATGGTGATCATCGGCGGGCTGGGCTCGATCATGGGCAGCTTCTTCGGCGCGGCCTTCATCGTGCTGCTGCCGATCCTGCTCAACCAGCTGCCGGGCTGGTTCGGCGTGTCGATGTCGACGGCGCTGGCCTCGCACCTCGAATTCATGATCTTCGGCGCGCTGATCGTGTTCTTCCTGATCGTCGAACCGCACGGCCTCGCACGCCTGTGGTCGACGGCCAAGGAGAAGCTGCGCCTCTGGCCCTTCCCCCATTGATCCTTCGCCTTGATTTCGCAACCGCACCTCGACGTGCCCTTTCCAACCAGGAGACAACCATGAAGCTGAAATCGTTCGCTCTCGCCGTCGCCGCGGTCGCGGCCCTGGCGGGCACCGCCGACACGGCCTTCGCGCAGGCCAAGGAGCAGTTCTTCCCGCTGCTGGTCTACCGCACCGGCCCCTATGCGCCCAACGGCACGCCCTGGGCCAACGGCAAGCAGGACTACCTCAAGCTGGTGAACGCCCAGGGCGGCATCAATGGCGTGAAGATCGCCTTCGAGGAATGCGAGACCGGCTACGCCACCGACAAGGGCGTGGAGTGCTACGAGCGCCTGAAGGGCCGCCCCGGCGTGGCGCTGTTCGATCCGCAGGCCACCGGCATCACCTTCGCGCTGACCGACAAGGTGCCGGCCGACAAGATCCCGCTGATCACGCTGGGCTACGGCCTGGCGGCTTCGCAGGACGGCAACGTGTTCAAGTGGAACTTCCCGCTGATGGGCAGCTACTGGACGGCGGCCGACATCCTGATCCAGCACATCGGCAAGAAGGAAGGCGGGATGGACAAGCTCAAGGGCAAGAAGATCGCCCTCGTGTACCACGACTCGCCCTTCGGCAAGGAGCCGATCCCGCTGCTGCAGGAGCGGGCCAAGCAGAACGGCTTCGAGCTGTCGCTGATCCCGGTGACGGCCCCGGGCGTGGAGCAGAAGTCGGCCTGGCTGCAGGTGCGCCAGCAGCGCCCGGACTTCGTGCTGCTGTGGGGCTGGGGCGTGATGAACTCCACCGCCCTGAAGGAAGCCGTGGCCACCGGCTACCCGCGCGAGAAGATGTACGGCGTGTGGTGGGCCGGTGCCGAGCCCGACGTGAAGGACGTGGGCGCCAACGCCAAGGGCTACAACGCCCTGGCGCTCAACACCTCGGGCACCGAGCCCAAGGTGATCCAGGACATCCTCAAGCAGGTGCACGACAAGGGCCAGGGCACGGGGCCGAAGGACGAGGTCGGCTCGGTGCTGTACACGCGCGGCGTGATCATCCAGATGCTGAGCGTCGAGGCCGTCAAGCGCGCCCAGGAGCGCTTCGGCAAGGGCAAGGTCATGACCGGCGAGCAGGTGCGCTGGGGCTTCGAGAACCTGGCGCTGGACCAGAAGAAGCTGGACGCGCTGGGCTTCGCGGGCGTGATGCGGCCGCTCTCGACCTCGTGCCAGGACCACATGGGCTCGAGCTGGGCGCGCGTGCACGTGTGGGACGGCGCCAAGTGGGGCGGCATGTCGGACTGGTACCAGGCCGACGAGTCGATCATGAAGCCGATGGTGAAGGCCGCGGGCGACAAGTACGCGGCGGAGAAGAAGCTGACGCGTCGAGACACGGCTGACTGCGGCGCCTGACAGACGCGCCTGCACGGCGCGGCTGCAGGCGCGGGGCGCCCCCATTGGCACCCTCCCCTGCCCCTCCCGCCGAGCGGGAGGGGTGCCTGCCACCGATCAGGAGGCGGCATGTGGAAGCAGACGCTGTGTGCTTCCACATGCTCGAAGGACAACGATGAGCCAAAGCAACATTCTTCTCGACGTCAACGGCATCGAGGTCATCTACAACCACGTGATCCTGGTGCTCAAGGGCGTATCGCTCACGGTGCCAGAGGGCGGCATCGTGGCACTGCTGGGCGGCAACGGCGCGGGCAAGACCACCACGCTGCGCGCGGTGTCGAACCTGCTGGCCGGCGAGCGCGGCGCTGTGACCAAGGGCAGCATCACGCTGCGCGGCGAGCGCATCGAGGCGCTGACGCCGGCCGACTTGGTCAAGCGCGGGCTGGTGCAGGTGATGGAGGGGCGCCATTGCTTCGCGCACCTGACCATCGAGGAGAACCTGATGACCGGCGCCTACACGCGCAGCGACGGCAAGGCCGCGGTGGCCGAGACGCTGGAGAAGGTCTACGCCTACTTCCCGCGCCTGAAGACGCGCCGCACCAGCCAGGCGGCCTACACCTCCGGCGGCGAGCAGCAGATGTGCGCCATCGGCCGCGCGCTGATGGCCAACCCCAACATGGTGCTGCTCGACGAGCCCTCGATGGGCCTGGCGCCGCAGATCGTGGAGGAGGTGTTCGCGATCGTGAAGGACCTCAACGCCAAGGAGCGCGTGACCTTCCTGCTCGCCGAGCAGAACACCAACATGGCGCTGCGCTTCGCCGACTACGGCTACATCCTGGAGAGTGGCCGCATCGTGATGGACGGGCCGGCGGCGGGCCTGCGCGAGAACGAGGACGTCAAGGAGTTCTACCTCGGCGTCGGCGGCGCGGACCGCAAGAGTTTTCGGGACGTGAAGAGCTACAAGCGGCGCAAGAGGTGGCTGGCATGACGGATTTCTACGACGCACTCGAGACCCGCGACCCCGCCGAGCGGGAACGCGACCTGCTCGGGGCGCTGCCCCGGCAGATCCTGCAGGCGCAGACCGCGGCACCGGCCTTCGCGACCCTCCTCGCCGACGTGAAGCCGGCACAGGTGAGCAGCCGCGCCGCGCTGGCGGCGCTGCCCGTCACGCGCAAGTCCGAACTGCTGGCGCTGCAGAAGGAACGGCGCGCGAGCGACCCCTTCGGCGGCTTCGCGGCCATCGGGCGTGGGGCGCGCATGCCGCGGGTGTTCGCCAGCCCCGGCACCCTCTACGAGCCGGAGGGCACGGCCCGCGACTACTGGCGCACGGCGCGCGCCCTGTTCGCGGCCGGCTTTCGCGCCGGCGAACTGATCCACAACAGCTTCAGCTACCACATGACGCCGGCCGGCTCGATCATGGAGACGGGCGCGCATGCGCTCGGCTGCACCGTCTTCGCCGGCGGCACCGGGCAGACCGAGCAGCAGGTCGATGCCATGGCCGAACTGCGGCCCGATGGCTACGCCGGCACGCCGAGCTTCCTGAAGATCCTGCTGGAGAAAGCGGCCGAGCGCGGCACGCCCTTGCCGTCGATGACCAAGGCGCTGGTCTCCGGCGAGGCCTTCCCGCCCAGCCTGCGCGATGCCATCGCCGCGCTGGGCGTGCGGGGCACGCAGTGCTATGCCACGGCCGACCTGGGGCTGATCGCCTACGAGACGGCGGCGCGCGAGGGCCTGGTGCTCGGCGAGGGCGTGATCGTCGAGATCGTGCGGCCCGGCACGGGCGACCCGGTGCCCGAGGGCGAGGTGGGCGAGATCGTCGTCACGACGCTCAACCCCGACTACCCGCTGATCCGCTTCGGCACCGGCGACCTCTCGGCCGTGCTGCCGGGCGCCTGCCCCACGGGCCGCACCAACACGCGCATCAAGGGCTGGATGGGCCGCGCCGACCAGACCGCCAAGGTGCGCGGCATGTTCGTCCATCCCTCGCAGGTGGCCGAGATCGCGCGGCGCTTTCCGGAAGTGCGCAAGGCGCGCCTGGTGGTCGAGGGCGAAACGGGCGAGGACCGCATGACGCTGCGGCTCGAATGCGACGGGAACGCACCGGAAGGCCTGGCCGCGCGCGTGGCCGAGGCCATCCGGGACGTGACCAAGCTGCGTGGCGAGGTGACGCTCGGCGCCGTCGGCAGCCTGCCCAACGACGGCAAGGTGATCGAGGACGCGCGCAGCTACAAGTAGCGCGGCGCGGCGCGTCGCCGCGCCTCTTCTTCAGTAATGCGGTGGCAGTTCGTCGCGCAGGCTGCGCGGGCCGCCCGGACCGGCTTCGGGCAACTGCTGCTTCAGCTCGGCCAGTTGGCGCAGCAGGCCGTCGATCTGCTGCTGTTGCCGAAAGACGGTGAGGTTCAGCTGCTCGAGCAGGTCCTCGGTATAGCTGGCCTTGATCTCGAGTTCGGTGAGGCGGTGGTCGGTCGCTTGGGCGGGGTCCATGCGGCCGATTGTCGCGGCCGCAGGACGCAGGGCGCTCAGCCTGCCGAGACCATGCGGCCGAGCTGGAACACCGAGTTCGGCGCGTTGGGCAGCAGCGGCTTCACCGGGCCGGGCAGCGGCTTCTTCACCGGCTTGGCGGCTTCGGCATGCAGCTGGACGCCGGCGGCCACCTGGTCGTCCACCAGCTTCTGCAGCGACACCGAGTCGAGGAACTCGACCACCCGCTGGCTCAGCGAGGCCCACAGTTCGGGGGCCGCGCAGCGCATGGGGTCGTCGCTCTGGTGGCCGGCGGGCAGCGGGGGCACGCCGGTGGTCTCCAGCGCATCGACGGCGTACAGGATGTCGGCCACGGTGATGTCCTTCGCGGCGCGGGCCAGCGAGTAGCCGCCGCCCGGCCCGCGCGTGGAAGCCACCAGGCCGTGCCGGCGCAGGTTGGTGAACATCTGCTCCAGGTACGACAGCGAAATGCGCTGGCGGCGGCTCAGCACCGCCAGCGACAGCGGCCCCGACTTGCGGTGCAGCGCCACGTCGATCATGGCCACGACGGCCTGGCGGCCCTTGGTACTCAGTCGCATGGGTTCTCCTGTGTCGTTGTCTGCGTGTGGATGGAAGGAAGCGGCCGGGGGACAGGCCTTATTCGTCGCGACCGCCACCCAGGCCCAGCAGCATGAGGATGGACTGGAAGACGTTGTAGAGGCTCAGGTACACGCCGAGCGTGGCGCTGATGTAGTTGGTCTCGTAGCCGTCCTTCACGCGCTTGAGGTCGTGCAGGATGAAGGCCGAGAAGATGCCGATGGCCATCACCGACAGCGTGATCATCAGCGCGCCGGACTGGATGAAGAAGTTGGCGATGCCGGCCACCAGCAGCAGGATGGCGCCGATGAAGAGCCACTTGCCCATGGAAGACAGGTCGCGCTTGATCACCGAGGACAGCGTCGCCATGCCCAGGAACACCGCGCCCGTGCCCGCGAAGGCGGTCATCACCAGGCTGGCGCCGTTGGCCATGCCGAGCACCGTGCCGACCAGGCGCGAGAGCATCACGCCCATGAAGAAGGTGAAGGCCAGCAGCACCGGCACGCCGGCGGCGGAGTTCTTGGTCTTCTCGATCGCGAACATGAAGCCGAAGGCGCCGGCCAGGAAGACCACCAGGCCGATGCCCGGCGACATGGCGCGCGCGATGCCGGTCTCCACGCCGATCCAGGCGCCCAGGACGGTCGGGATCATCGACAGCGCGAGCAGCCAGTAGGTGTTGCGCAGCACGCGGTTGCGCTCGGCACTGCTGGAAAGCGTGCCGGAATGATGGAAAGTGGGCAGCGTCTGGTTCATGGAAGTCCTTGACAGACCGTCGACCGGTCCGAGAGTTCCGGCCGAGGCGGCCGGACAAAAGAGAAAGCCTCGGGTTGGAATGTAGGGACGATGACGCTTCGATAAAAGTCGTTTTTTTGGCATCATCCATTCGTCTTTAATTGATCTTCGCCACTGCCTCCCCTGTAGAGCCACCGCGGGTTTCCCCTGATCCGCGGGCGAGCGGGGTTCCGGCCTACATGGCGGCGGCACCATGAACTACAAGCACCTGCACTACTTCTGGGCGGCCGCCAAGGCGGGCGGCATCGTGCGCGCGGGCGAGCAGCTGCACATCACCCCGCAGACCCTGTCCGCGCAGATCAAGCTGCTGGAGGAATCGCTGGGATGCCAGCTCTTCCGCAAGACCGGCCGCAACGTGGAGCTCACCACCGAGGGCCGCACGGCCCTGGTCTACGCCGACCAGATCTTCGCGCTCGGCGCCGAGTTGGAGGCTGCCGTGGGCAGCAAGCGCGGGGAGGCGCGCACGCTCAATTTCCGCGTCGGCATCGCCGATGCGGTGCCCAAGGCCATCGCCTACCGGCTGCTGGAGCCCGCGCTGGGCATCGAGGAGCAGGTGCACCTGATCTGCCACGAGGGGCACTTTCGCGACCTGCTGGGCCAGCTGTCGGTGCACCGGCTCGACCTGGTGATAGCCAACGAGCCGATGGGCCGGCAGACCAGCGTCAAGGCCTTCAACCATCCTTTGGGCACCACCGGCATGGCCTTCTTCGCCGCGCCGGTGCTGCGGCGGGAGCTGCAGGGCAGCTTTCCCGCCTGCCTGGACGGCATGCCGATGCTGATGCAGGGTTCGGCCTCGGCGATGCGCCAGCGGCTGGACGTCTGGCTGGCCGAGCAGAGCCTGCGGCCGCAGCTGATCGGCGAGTTCGACGACGCGGCGCTGCTCAAGGCCTTCGGCGGCGAGGGCCGGGGCGTGTTCATGTCGCCCGCGGTGCTGGAGGACGAGACCTGCTCGCAGTACGGCGTGGAGGTGATCGGCCGCGCGCCGGAGCTCGAGGAGGAATTCTTCGCCATTTCCGTCGAGCGGCGCATCACCCACCCCTGCGTGGCGGCCATCACGCGCGCGGCGCGCGGGCACTTCCTGCGGGGCGGCTGAGGCGACGCGTCAGTAGCCGCTGTCGATCAGGCGCGCGCGCAGTGCCTGCAGCGACTTGCGCACGCGCGTGATCTCGGCCGGCGAGCAGACCGAAAGAACGTCCTCGGTCAGCGCATCCACCGCTGCCTCGGCTTTCTCGTAGACCCTGCGCCCCTTCGGGGCCAGGCGCACCACCACGGAGCGCCCGTCCTGGTCGGAGCCGGTGCGCTCGACCCAGCCGCGCTCCTCCATGCTGTGCAGCATGCGGGTGAGGCGGGTGCGCTCGTAGGCAGTCCATTGGGCCAGCTCCTGCATCGTGAGCGGCCCCTTGCGCAGCAGCGTGCCGAGCGTGCGCCACTCGGTGTTGAGCAGGCCCAGCGGGCGCAGCGCGTCGCCGATGGCGCGGTCGCGCCGGTACACCACCTGGGTGCACAGAAAAAAGATGTGGTCTTCCAGTTCCATCGCGGCCCCTCCTGCCTCCAAATATGCCGACCGTCCCTGCGCCGCAAGCGCCATGCCATGGCGCCTCCCGATGCGTGCATTTTCACGTACAGGCATGCTCCTTGCAACGCGATTCTCCGACGACGTGACGAGCCCAGGGTTCGTGCACGGCGGCGGCTGCCCGTGCCGCCCCGCGCACGACGACCGCCCCGCAGCGACGGCGCCACAACCCTTCTTGTGGAGAACCTGCGCATGAACGACACCGCTGCCTTCCTCGCCGCGCTGGGCGACGTCCCGGCCATTGCCGACCCCGACATCGTCCGTCGCAAGAGCCGCGACATGACGGCCAACTTCAGCCCCGTGATGAAGGACGACGCGCTCGGCCACGTCGCCGACCTGATCGTGCAGCCGCGCGACAAGGCCGACGTGCTGCGCATCGCCTCGGCCGCGGCACGCACCCGCATGCCGCTGGTGATGCGCGGCGCCGGCACCTGCAATTTCGGCCAGGGCATTCCGCTGGCCGGCGGCGCGATGGTCGACATGACCGGCCTGGACCGGGTGCTGCGCACCGGCGCCGGTCGGGTGCGCGCCGAGGCCGGTGCCCGGCTCGCGGCCATCGACGAGGCCACGCGGCCCACCGGCTGGGAGCTGCGCATCCACTCATCCACGAAGAAGGTCGCCACGCTGGGCGGCTTCGTGGGCGGCGGGCATGCGGGCGTGGGCAGCTGCGCCTGGGGCATCCTGCGCGACCGCGGCAACATCCTCGGCCTGGAGGTGGTGAGCGTGGAGGAGGAACCGCGCACCGTCGAGCTCACCGGCGACCGGGTGAACCTGGTCCACCACGCCTACGGCAGCAACGGCATCATCACCGAGCTGGAGATGCCGTTGGCGCCGGCCTGGGACTGGCGCGAGGCGATCGTCGTGTTTCCCGAGTTCATGACCTCGGTCGAGTTCGCGCATGCGCTGGCGACGGCCGACGGCATCGAGAAGAAGCTGGTCTCGGTGATCGGCGGGCCGATCTGGCGCATGATGCGCGTGCTGCGCCCCTACGGGCGGGAAGGCACCGAGGGCATGGTGCTGGCGATGGTGGCCGAGCCCTTCCTCGAATCCTTCCACGCGCTGGTGCGCGAATTCGGCGGCACCGTGACCTGCGAGGCGCCCGAGGGCCGCGGCCCCTACCGCATCCCGCTGTACGAGATGGCCTGGGGCCACACGCGCATGCACGTGAACCGGGAGCATCCCGAGATCGTCAGCAACGTCGGCCTGTACCTCGACCCCGACCTGGTGGGCGCCATCCGCCGCAGCCACCGCCGCTTCGCGCACCTGTCCGGCATGCACTTCGAGGCCAAGCGCTTCGACGGGCGGCTGAGCTTCCAGGGCTCGCCCTTCTTCCGCTACGAGGGCGACGCGCACCTGGCCGAGGTCATGCGCGGCATGGCCGAGGACGGCGCCATGGTCGCCAACAACCACACCTTCCTGGTCAAGGAAGGCGGCATGAAGTCCGTCGACGGCGAGGACGCCGCCTTCAAGCACGCGATGGACCCGCACGGCCTCATGAACCCCGGCAAGCTGCGCTTCGACGCCGCGGCGCCGAAGGAGAGCACGGGCGGCGACCTGCCCAGCGCCGGCTGGCGCTTCCGCGATGCCGGCACCCGCGAAACCACCGAAGCCACCGCCTGACCCGGCACCGAAAGGACCCCACCATGACCGACGTCTCCGCGCCCCGCACCCCCGCTTTCACGCGCCGCAGGGCCATCGTCGCCCTCGGCGGTGCCGCTGTCGTGTCGCACATGCCCACCTTCCTGCCGCGTGCCACGGCGCAGGGCCTGACCAAGGTCAGCGTGCAGACCGGCTGGCTGGCCCAGGCCGAGCACGGCGGCCTGTACCAGGCCCTGGCCACCGGCATCTACAAGGAGCATGGCCTGGACGTGGAGATCCGCCCCGGCGGCCCGCAGGTCAACGTGGTGCAGCTCTTCCTGGCCGGCACCTGCGACTTCGCCGATGCCGACAGCTTCCGCGCCTTCGCCTTCGCGCAGGACAAGCTGCCCGCGGTGGCGGTGGCCTCCTTCTTCCAGAAGGACCCGCGCGTGCTCATGTCGCACCCCGGCACCGGCAACGACACGCTGGCCGCCCTCAAGGGCAAGCCGCTGATGGTCGCGACCACCGGGCGGCAGACCTACTGGCTGTGGCTCAAGGCCAAGTACGGCATGACCGACGACCAGCTGCGCCCCTACGCCTTCAGCCTCGCGCCCTGGCTGGTCGACAAGCAGGTCACGGTGCAGGGCTACCTCACCAGCGAGCCCTTCAACGCCCGCAAGTCGGGCGTCGAGCCCGTGGTGCACCTGCTGGCCGACCAGGGCTTCGACAACTACGCCAACGTGACCATCGCCAGCCCCAAGCTGGTGAAGGACAAGCCCGAGCTGGTGCAGCACTTCGTCGATGCCACCGCCAAGGGCTGGTCGACCTACCTGAACGGCGACGCCTCGGCCGCCAACGCGATGATCCAGAAGCACAACCCGCAGATGGCCAGCGACACCATCGCCTACGCGATCGACGCGATGAAGAAGTACAACATCGTCGAGACCGCCGAGACCAAGGCCAAGGGCATCGGCACCATGAGCGAGGCGCGCTGGAAGAGCTTCTACGATGCGATGGTGGCCGCCGGCGCCCAGGCGCCCGGCCTGGACGTGAAGCAGGTCTACACCCTGCAGTTCCTGGGCCGCAAGACGGCCTGAGACCACCCGGGACCCACCGCCGATGACCCACGCCTTCTTCGCCCCGCCGGACGCCGGCCCCTACGTCCTGCGCAACGCCCGCGCGCCGCGCTGCCTGGTCGACGCCGCCGACGCCGGGCCGCTGGCACCCGCGGGCGACGGCGACCTGGTGGCCGTCGACCTGCAGGTGGCCGACGGCCGCGTCGCCGCCATCGCGCCGGGCGGCAGTTTCGCGGCCGACCGGGGGCCCGACCTCGACGCGTCGCTGGTCCTGCCCGGCTTCGTCGACGTGCACACGCACCTCGACAAGGGCCACATCTGGCCGCGCCAGCCCAACGCCACCGGCGACGGCGCCGGTGCCGCGGCTGCCACGCAGCGCGACCGCACCGCGAACTGGCATGCCGAGGACGTGCGCCGCCGCATGGACTTCGCGCTGCGCACCGCCTACGCCAAGGGCGTGGTGGCGATCCGCACGCACCTCGACTCGCTGGCGCCCCAGGCATCGATCTCGTTCCCCGTGTTCCGCGAGGTGCGCGCGCAGTGGGCCGGGCGCATCGACCTGCAGGTGTCGTCCATCGCGCCGCTGGACATCTTCCTCGGCGACGAGGGCGTGCGGCTGGCCGACATCGTGGCCGAGAGCGGCGGCAACCTCGGCTGCGTGACCAAGTCCCAGCGCTTCCCCGGCGACCCGATGCCGCCCGACCTGGACGATGCGCTGGCGCGGGTGTTCCAGCTCGCGACCGAGCGCGGGCTGGACGTCGACCTGCACGTGGACGAGTCGACCGACCCGCGGGCGCGCTCGCTGATCCGCGTGGCGCGCACCGCCATCGCGCAACAGTTCAAGGGCCGCATCCTCTGCGGCCACTGCACCTCGCTGGCGCTGCAGACCGACGAGTTCATCGAGGAGACGATCGCCGCCTGCCGCGAGGCCGGCATCGCGATCGTGAGTCTGCCCACGGTCAACATGTACCTGCAGGACCGCAGTACCGACGCCACGCGCACGCCGCGCTGGCGCGGCGTGACGGTGCTGCACGAGCTGAAGGCGCGCGGCGTGCAGGTGGCCGTGGCGGGCGACAACTGCCGCGACCCCTTCTACGCCTACGGCGACCACGACATGCTGGACACCTACACCCAGGCCGTGAAGATCCTGCACCTGGACCACCCCTTCGGCGACTGGATCCGCGCGGCGAGCGCCACGCCCGCCGCCATCATGGGCCTGCCCGATCGCGGCATGCTGCGCGCCGGTGCGCCGGCCGACCTGATGGTGCTGCGCGCCCGCAGCTACTCGGAGATGCTGGCGCGCCACCAGTTCGACCGCACCGTGCTGCGCGCCGGCCGCGCCATCGACACGACGCTGCCCGACTACCGCGAGCTGGACGACCTGGTGTCGGGACGCTGAGCGCCTCGGCGCGTCGAGCCGGGCGGGGCGCCAGCGCCGGCCGGGCGGGGTCGCGCGGTGCGCGTCCGATTGCCTTCCCGCTCAGCCGCGGGCCAGCGGGTTGGGCGTCGGCTCGGCCACCTTGCGCAGCAGGTTGCGGTCGGTGTGGTGGAAGGGCGCCGCCTGCCCGAGGATCTGCATCACCGTGTCTTCCTCGTAGCCCCAGGTGCCGTCGTCGTGGATGGTCACCGTGATGCGGAACTCGGTGGTGCGGAAGGCCTCGTGCAGGAAGGGCGCCGAGCAGATGCCGTAGGTGTCGGCGCCCTGCGTCGCCACCACCTCGAAGCGCTTCGCATCCGGCGCGGCCACGCCGGCCGCCATCGCGATCTGCGCGCGCGGAATCGTCAGGGTGTGGATCACCGTCGAGGTGGCCGGCTCCCAGAGCCAGAAGCCGACCTGCTCGTGGTAGGTCTTGACCTGGTCGGGCTTGGTGATGTGCGTGTGGTAGCGCAGGCCGTAGAGCAGCTGCGGCCCGTTGGTGGTCGGGTCGATCGGCTGCAGCTCGATGCGTTCGACGTAGGCCTGCTTCTTCGGCCCTTCGGCCTTGGGCTTCACGTCCAGGCCGCGCTCGCCCTGCCAGATGCCGGCCATGCCGGTGAGCGGACCGAGGTGGGCCAGCGTGTTGTAGTCGACGTCGTGCGGCTCGGTGTAGATGTCGCGCGTGGGGGCGGGGCTGCTGCTCATGGTGGTGCATCGGAGTGTCGGCGCCGGCAATGTAGCGCGCACCGTGCCAGCCCGGGGCACCGCGCCCCACGGATCAGATCGCCGCCACGCTCCCCGTCACCGGCAGCACGATGCCGGTGATGTAGCCCGCGCACACCGGCGAGGCGAGGAACACGTAGGCCGGCGACAGCTCCTCGGGCTGCGCCACGCGCTTGAAGTCGGTCTCCTTGCCGAATTGGCGCACGTCGGCCGGCTTCTTGTCGGCCGGGTTCAGCGGCGTCCACACCGGCCCGGGCGCCACCGCGTTGACGCGGATGCCGCGGTCGATCACGTTCAGCGCCAGCGCCTTGGTGAAGGCGTGGATCGCGCCCTTGGTCGCCGAGTAGTCGATCAGGTTCTTGCTGCCCTGCAGCCCGGTGCGCGAGCCCGTGTTGATGATCGACGCGCCGGACTGCATGTGCGGCAGCGCCGCGCGCGCCATGCGCAGGTAGCCGCCGATGTTGGTCTGCAGCGTGAGGTCGATGCGCTCGTCGTCGATGTCCTCCAGCCGGTCGGCATGCAGCTGGAAGGCCGCGTTGTTCACCAGGATGTCGAGCCGGCCGAAGGCCTTCACCGTCTGCTGCACGGCCTTCTCGCAGAAGGCGCGCTTGCGCACGTCGCCCTTGATGAGCAGGCAGCGCCGGCCTTCGGCCTCGACGTGCGCGCGGGTCTCCTCCGCGTCGGCTGTTTCGCTCAAGTAGACGATCGCCACGTCGGCGCCCTCGCGCGCGAACAGCACCGCCACGGCGCGGCCGATGCCGGAGTCGCCCCCGGTGACGATGGCGGCCATGCCGGCCAGCTTGCCGCTGCCGACGTAGCCCGGCGCCGTGAAGCGCGGGCGCAGGCTCATGTCCTTCTCGCGCCCCGGCTTGGCGAGTTGCTGGCCTGGCAGCGTTTCGGGCTGGCGCCGGCCCGACACCTGCACGGCACCGCCGGCGGCGGGCGCCTTCGGCGCCTGCGCCTCGCGCGACTTCTGGCGGCGCTGGGCGGCGCGGTGGCGCTCGGGCAGCGAACCGGTGGTCTTGCGGGAGGAAGAAGGGGGGGTCTTGGCCATGTCAAATCCTGGGCTTGCGTGAGGGAATGCAGCGCCTTTGCTACAGGCTTGGCGGCCTGGGCTGCGTCGTGTGCCTGCACTGTGCGTTCTCGAGTGAGCGGGGACTGTCGTCCGGCACCGCATGGCGGGCGACGGGCAGACCGACGATCGATGCCTGTGCGCCGCTGGCAGAAGGCCTCTCAGGGCAATCCGCTATGGGTCAGCGCCCTGTCAGCCGATAAGATCGCGCACCCTTTTTGGCCGCCGGCTGTTCCGGTGCCAGAGGCATCCCCTCGAGGCCGGGCCGCGACCCGCGGCGGGCCGGGGGCCTTTCACCACGACCTGCATTAGCGGAGAGACCATGAAGAAACTGTTCGCCCTCGCGGCGATCGCCGTTGCCGCCACCGGCGTCCATGCCCAGGATTTCCCGGCGGGCAAGCCCGTCACCCTGGTGGTGCCCTTCGCCGCCGGCGGCCCGACCGACAAGGTCGCGCGCGACCTGGCCGAGGCGCTGCAGAAGCCCCTGGGCACCACCGTGATCGTCGACAACACCGCCGGCGCCGGCAGCACCATCGGCAACGCCAAGGTGGCCCGCGCCAGGAACGACGGCTACACGCTGCTGCTCACGCACGTGGGCATGGCCACCACGCCGGTGCTCTACCGCAAGCTGCCCTACAACTGGGAAACCGACTTCGAGTACCTGGGCATGATCAACGACGTGCCCATGACGCTCATCGGCAAGCCGCAGCTGGAGGCGAAAAACTTCAAGGAACTGCGCGACTGGATCAGCAAGGCGGGCGGCAAGGTGAACCTGGGCAACGCCGGCATCGGCTCCGCGTCGCACCTGTGCGGGCTGCTCTTCCAGAGCGAACTGAAGGCCGAGATGACCACCGTGCCCTACAAGGGCACCGCGCCGGCCATCGCCGACCTGATGGGCGGCCAGATCGACCTGCTGTGCGACCAGACCACCAACACCACCAGCCAGATCGAGGCCGGCAAGGTGAAGGCCTACGGCGTGACCACGGCCAAGCGCCTGACCACGCCCGCGCTGAAGAACATCCCGACGCTGGACGAATCGGGCCTGAAGAACTTCCAGGTCACGATCTGGCACGGCCTGTACGCGCCCAAGGGCACGCCGGCGCCGGTGCTCAAGAAGATCAACGACGCGCTCAAGGTGGCGCTGAAGGACCCGGACTTCATCAAGCGTGAAGAGGCGCTGGGTGCGGTGGTGATCAACGACAAGCGCGTCGAGCCCGCGGAGCACAAGAAGTTCGTGCAGGCCGAGGTGGCGCGCTTCGGGCCGGTGATCAAGGCGGCGGGGGTGTACGCCGACTGAGTTTTTCGCTCGGTTTCTGTTGCGCGGACCGTTGCCTCTTTTGGGGGGCAACGGTCTTTTTTTTGGTTGGTCTTTTCGGGTTCTTTTTTGGTGTTGTTGTTGGGTTGAGGCAGGGGCCGGGATGTGCGCCCGGCGGCGCAGTCACTTTCTCTTGTCTCGCCAAGAGAAAGTAACCAAAGAGAAGGCGACCCCACTGTCTGCGTCCCGCAGCGTTGCTGCGGGCAACCTGCGGTGCTCGCGGCTGGCGGGGTCCGCGCAAACTCGCTTCGCTCAAACATGCGCGGCCCTTTTTCCGCCAGCCGCTGCGCTCCTCGGCGCACACAGAGGGGGCCCGGGGGACAGGGGTCAACAAGCTGCTGCGCAGCCTTGTCCTCGTGGTGTTTTTCCCCCTCTCCCTCTGGGAGAGGGTTGGGGTGAGGGAATGCAGCCTGGGCACGGCATGGCCTCATCCACCTCCCGGCGCCCTCACCCCCGCCCTCTCCCAGAGGGAGAGGGAGTAACAGCCAGCCGCGCAGCGGCTCACTCATTGGCAGGCCGAGCGAAGCAATGGCCCGTGTGCTCTTGCCCTTCTGGATGCGCCTGCGACGTGGCGCTGGCGGGGTGGCAGCTGTGCCGCGTGCGGCAACAGCTGCTTCGTCATCTGACTCGCCGCAGCTGTTTGAGCGAAGTGAACGCAGTGAACGCAGCGAGTTCTGCGGCGCACCCCGTCAGCGTCACGGCGCAGGTTGCCCGCAGCGAAGCGAAGGGTCGCAGCCAGCAGGGTCGCCTTTTCTTTGCCTACTTTCTTTTGGCGAAGCAAAAGAAAGTAGGTGCGCCGCCGGGCGCACATCCCGGCTCCTGCTCATGAACAACCAGCAAAGTCAAAAAATCCCTACTTCGGCCTCACCGCATCCGCCGTCCCCTGCACAAACGCCTTGATCGCCTCGATGTCCTCCATCGACAACTTCCCCGTGAAGTCCGGCATCCCCCGCGCCATCGCCGGCCCCTTGAGCACGAACTTGTCCAGGTTCTCGATGAAGGCCGCGTTCATGTAGCCCAGGTTCGGGATGTTGCCGCCCCGGTCCACGCCCGGGACGCCGTGGCAGAACACGCAGTTCGCCACGTACAGACCGGTGCCCTTCTCCACCTTGGCCGGGTCGTACTTCACGCCCTGCACCAGCTTGTCCATGCGGTACTGCACGAAGTCGGGCATCCTGGCCGTGCCACCGACGGCGAAGGTGTAGACCGTCCCCGGGCCCTGGCGCTCGGTGGCGCGCTGGGCCAGGCCGTAGACGCCGCCCCAGCCCACGGCCACCGACACGTACTGCTTGCCGTCGACCATGTAGGTGGCAGGCGCCGCGACCACGCCGGTGCCGGTGGGCGTCTCCCACAGCTTCTCGCCGGTCTTGGCGTTGTAGGCCGCCATGCGCCCGTCGGCCGTTCCCTGGAAGACGAGGTTGCCCGCGGTGGTCAAGGTGCCGCCGTTCCAGGGCGACACGTGCTCCACGCCCCAGGCCTCCTTCTGCGCGACCGGGTCCCAGGCCACCAGCCGGCCCATGGGCTTGCTCTTGGGCGGCTCGGCGTTGACGAACTTGGCGGTGTTCCAGCCCATGTCGGAGTGCGGACGCAGCGGCGCGCTCTCGTTGAACTTCCAGTCCTTGTCGTCCATCAGGTTCAGCGGCACGTGCTGCGCGGGCAGGTAGACCAGCCCGGTCTGCGGGTTGAAGGACATGGGATGCCAGTTGTGCGCTCCGAAGGGCCCCGGAATGGCGTCGTAGGGCTTGGCGCCGTCGCGCGCCGCCGCGATCTCGATCGGGCGGCCCTTCTTGTCGTAGCCGCTGGCCCAGTTGACCTCGACGAAATTCTTGGCCGAGATGAACTGGCCGTTGGTGCGATCGATGACGAAGAAGAAGCCGTTTTTCGGCGCATGCAGGATCACCTTGCGCGCCTTGCCGCCGACCTGGATGTCGGCCAGGATCATCGGCTGCGTGGAGGTGTAGTCCCAGTTGTCGCCCGGCGTCTCCTGGTAGTGCCACTTGTACTTGCCGGTGTCGGGGTCGAGCGCGACGATCGAGGCCAGGTACAGGTTGTCGCCGCCCTTGGGGCTGCGCTTGCGGTGCGCCCAGGGCGAACCGTTGCCGGTGCCGATGTACATGGTGTTGAGCTCGGGGTCGAAAGCCATGGTGTCCCACACGGTGCCCCCGCCGCCGGCCTGCCACCACTTGCCGTCGGCGTCCCAGGTCTTGGCGGCCTTTTCCATCGATGCGTCCTCGAAGGGCCGGGCCGGATCGCCGGGCACGGTGAACCAGCGCCACTTCTGCTCGCCGGTGGCCGCGTCGTAGGCCGTGATGTAGCCGCGCACGCCGTACTCGGCGCCGCCGTTGCCGATGATGACCTTGCCCTTGAACACGCGCGGCGCGCCGGTGATGGTGTAGCTGCCGCTCTGGCCCTCGATGGTGTTCTTCTCCCACACCTTCTGGCCGGTGGCGGCATCGAGCGCGATCAGGCGCCCGTCGTAGGCACCGACGTACACCTTGCCCTGCCACAGGGCCACGCCGCGGTTGACGACGTCGCAGCAACCGCGAAAGCCCTTGGACCGGTCCACCTGCGGGTCGAAGGTCCAGATCTTCTGCCCGGTGCGCGCGTCGATCGCATGCACCACGCTCCACGAGGCGGTGACGTACATCACGCCGTCCACCACCAGCGGCGTGGCCTCCACGCCGCGCGTCGATTCGAGGTTGTACGACCAGACCAGGCCGAGCTGCTTCACGTTGCCGGTGTCGATCTGGCTCAGGCGGCTGTAGCGCGTCTCGGCATAGTCCAGCCCGACGCTGGGCCAGTCGGGCGTCTTCGCGGCGTTGCTGCGGATGAAGTTGCCGTCGACCTTCTTCGCCGCGGCAGCGGCACGCGCGGCGGCGTCGCTTTGCGCATGCGCGTCAAAGGCGCCACCGCCCGTCCCGAGGACCATCCCCACGCCGAGCGCGAGGCCGGCGAGCCATTGAGCTTTCATCGCGATGTCTCCTGTCGTTGTGGGCCGAAGGATCGGCCGTCGGCCGACAGCGTTCACCCTCGGGATTTCCCCAGTGGGGGCCTGTTCCATTGCGGAACACATTCGGCGCAGCCGCCCCGGCGGCCGGAGCCCCTTCGATGACCCATGCCCTGCGCAGCGGTGCCGATGCGCCGCGCCAACTGTTCAGCACCACGCCGGCCCAGCGGGTGGCCATGGCGCGCCAGCAGTTCTTCGAGGAAGGCCGGCGCCCTTCCGGCCTCGTGGGCGAAGCGGTGATCCAGTCGTGGATGCGCTGCCGCCGCACGCATGCCGACACGCGCCAGCCCGTGGCCTTCGACCCCGTCACGCCGAGCCGCCTGCATTCGGCGCTGGGCCGCAACCGCGAGCTGCTGGCCGCGGCCCAGGCCGACCTGCAGACGATGGAGGCGGCGCTGGCCGGGACCGACTGCCGCGTGCTGCTGACCGACTGCGACGGCGTGATGCTGCACGTGACGCACCACCCCATGGCGCCGCGGCAGCCGGTGCTGCACCACACGGCCCGCGTGGGCGTGAACATCGCCGAACACCGGGTGGGCACCACCGCGCCGGGCATCGTGGCCAGCACCGGACAGGCCTGCACCGTGAGCGGTGCGGAGCACTACTTCGACCTGCTGCGCGAGGTGCATTGCGCCGCCGCGCCGATCCGCGACGTGCACGGACGCCTGGCCGGCGTGCTGGACCTGTCGGTGGAAGGCCAGCGCTTCGGCTTCGACGCGGGCTCGATGGTGGGCCTGTATGCCACCACGATCGAGAACCGGCTGCTGCAGGCCCAGTCGGGCGTGCACCTCGTGCTGCGCTTCCAGGCCAGCCCGGCGCTGCTGGGCACGCCGCTGGAGGCGCTGGCCGGCATCGCGGCCGACGGCACGGTGGCCTGGCTCAACGATGCCGGTGCGCGCCTGCTCGGCCGCCTGCCTGCCGAGGCCGGCGAACGCCGGGTGGACGCGCTGCTCGGCCACGACCTGCGCAGCCTGCTGCGCCTGGGCCGCCGCGAGGCTGCTCAACCGATGCGGCTCGCCAGCGGATTGGGGGTGTGGATGCAGGCGCGGCTGCATGCGGCCGACGGCATCGACTTCCGGCATGCGGTGGCCGGGTCGGGGACTTCGATGGCCTGCGCGCCCGCCATGGACGACGTCGTCACCCAGGCGCAGGCCGACGATGGCCCCATGGCCACGCCCGGAAGCGCCGAGACGCTGCGCGAACACAGCCGAAAGCTGGTCACCGACACGCTCGATGCGCACGGCGGCAATGTGTCGCGCGCGGCACGGCAGCTCGGTATTTCTCGGGGGACGCTGTATCGGCGCCTGCGCGGCGCGGACGGCTGAGCGCCTGCGTCGTCGCCCACGCGACGCATCCCTGGGTTAGCCCCCTCGCCCCGATTAGTCACGTTCGTTACGATTTTGGCTGCATCACACGCTGCATGTGTGCTGGAGACAAGATGCATTCCTCGCTGTCCGGGCCCAAGGCCCTGGATCTCTATCGCACGATGGTGCGCATCCGCGCCTTCGAGAACGCCGCCGAGGCGGCCAGCCAGGGCGGCGTGAGCGCCTATGGGCAGCAGGCGGGCGGTACCGCCAAGGTGCGGGGGCCGCTGCACCTGTCGACGGGGCAGGAGGCCGTGCCGGCCGGCGTGTGCGCGCACCTGCATGCTCAGGATTACCTCACGTCGACCCACCGCGGCCACGGCCACACGCTGGCCAAGGGCGCCGACCTCGGCCGCATGATGGCCGAGCTGTTCGGCAAGTCCACGGGCTTCAACGGCGGCAAAGGCGGCTCGATGCACATCGCCGATTTCTCCGTCGGCATGCTGGGCGCCAATGGCGTCGTGGCGGCGGGCCTGCCGATCGCCGTGGGCGCGGCGCATGCCCAGAAGCTGCAGGGCCAGCCCGCGATCACGGCCTGCTTCTTCGGCGACGGCGCCATCAACCGCGGGCCCTTCCTCGAATCGCTGAACTGGGCGCGCGTGTACGCGCTGCCGGTGTTCTTTGTGTGCGAGGACAACCGCTGGAGCGCCACCACTGCCAGCGGGCCGATGACCGCGGGCGACGGCGCGTCTGCGCGCGCCGGGGCGCTCGACATCCCCGCCACGCAGGTCGACGGCAACGACGTCTTCGCCGTGCACGACGCCGCCCGGCGCCTGGTGGCCGAGGTGCGCGCCGGCGAGGGCCCGCGCCTGCTGCATGCGCTGACCTACCGGGTGAAGGGCCATGTCTCGGTCGACCCCGCGGCCTACCGCGACCCGGCCGAGCTGCAGGCCGCGCTGCAGACCGACCCGATCGCACGCGCACGCAACCGACTGCTCGCAGGCGGCATCGACGCCGCGGCGCTGGCCGCGGTCGAGAACGAGGCGCACGCGGAAGTCGACGCCGCGCTGGCCGCTGCGGATGCAGCGCCCTGGCCCGAGGCGGGAGCCGCCTTCACCGACGTGCAGACCCTCGGCGAGGGGCAATGGACATGATCGAGACCACCTACGCCGACGCCGCCGTGCGCGCCGTCACGCACGAGATGCAGGCCGACCCGCGCGTGGTGGTGCTCGGCGAGGACGTCGGCCGCGGCGGCATCTTCGGCCAGTACAAGGGCCTGCAGCCGCGCTTCGGCGCCGACCGCATCATCGACACGCCGATCAGCGAGGCGGCCATCATGGGCGCCGGGGTGGGCATGGCGCTGGCGGGCCTGAAGCCGGTGATCGAGATGCGCGTGGTCGACTTCGCGCTGTGCGGCATGGACGAGCTGGTCAACCAGGCGGCGAAGAACCGCTTCATGTTCGGCGGCCAGGGCCGCGTGCCGCTGGTGGCCCGCATGCCCGGTGGCATCTGGGACGCGTCGGCCGCGCAGCACTCGCAGTCGCTCGAGGCCTGGTTCGCGCACCTGCCGGGCGTGGTGGTGGTGTGCCCGTCGACGCCGCAGGACAACTTCAGCCTGCTGCGCGCGGCCATCGCCTGCGAGGACCCGGTGGTCTACATCGAGCACAAGTCGCTGTGGGGCACGCGCGCGCCGGTGGACGAATCGCTCGCCGTGCCGCTGGGCCGCGCGGCGCGGCTGCGCAGCGGCGATGCGCTCACGATGGTGAGCTGGAGCCGGCAGGTGCAGGTGTGCGCCGAGGCCTGCGAGGCGCTGGCGCAGGAAGGCATCGCGGTCGACCTGATCGACCTGCGCACGCTGTGGCCGTGGGACCGCGCGGCGGTGCTCGACAGCTGCGGTCGCACCGGCCGGCTGCTGGTGGTGCACGAGGCGGTGCAGGCGGCGGGCTTCGGCGCCGAGGTGGCAGCCGCCGCCGCCGAGGCCACGGGCTGCCGCATCGCGCGGCTCGGTGCGCCGCGCATCCCGGTGGGCTACGCGCCGGTGCTGGAAGCGCAGTCGCGCATCACGGCCGGGGCGATCGCCGAAGCGGCGCGGCGCCTGGCGGGCTGAGCACCGCACGCCGCCACCAAGACGCATGGACCCGCTCTTCTTCAAGCTCGTGCGCGTGGTCAACCTCACGGCCCGGCCGTTCCAGGAATCGGTCGGCCGGCAGCACCAGCTCACGCTCAACGAGTGGCGCGTCCTATCGCTGCTCGGCGCCGAACCGGGCCTCACCGCCACCCAGGTGGCCGAGCTGACGGGCATGGACAAGATGAGCGCCAGCCGCGCGATCGCGGGCCTGTCGCGCCGGCGGCGCCTGCAGCGGCGCGAGGATCCGGCCGACCAGCGCCGCAGCCGGCTGTACCTCACGAGCGCCGGCAAGACGCTGTGCAGCACGGTCGGTGAACTGGCGAAGGCGCGCGAGGCGGCGCTCTTCGCCAGGGTCAAGCCGGCCGACCTCGGCCGGCTCGACGGCATCCTCGACAGCCTGCTGGCCAGCGTGGCGGCCGACGGGCAGGCCGGGGCCTGAGCGCGCTCAGCGGGCCGGCGCGCCGGCGGCGATCTGCGCACGCCGCGCATCGCCCTGGCGCGACAGCATCCAGCCGGGGTACTCGGGCGGCAGCGCGCTCACGGCATCGAGCGCCTTGAGCTCGTCCGGACTCAGTCGCACCTGCGTGGCGGCGATGTTGTCGTCGAGCTGGTCGACACGCTTGGCGCCCACGATCACCGAGGTGACCACCGGCTGGTGCAGCAGCCAGGCCAGTGCGACCTGCGCCACCGACACGCCCTTGCCCTCGGCGATGCCGCGCATGACGTCGACACAGTCCCAGGCGCGCTCCTTGTTCACGGGCGGGAAGTCGAAGGCGGTGCGGCGGCTGCCGGCCTCGGCCTGCTGCGCGCGGCCGTACTTGCCGCTGAGCAGGCCCCCGGCCAGCGGGCTCCACACCATCAGGCCCACACCTTCGCTCTGCATCATCGGCACCAGCTCGCGCTCGAGGTCGCGGCCGGCGATCGTGTAGTAGGCCTGCAGCGACTGGAAGCGCGCGAGGCCCAACCGCTGCGAGGTGCCCAGCGCCTTGGCGATCTGCCACGCCGCCCAGTTGGACACGCCGACGTAGCGCACGTGGCCGTGCCGCACCAATGTGTCGAGCGCCTCCAGCGTCTCCTCGATCGGCGTGGCCGGGTCGAAGCCGTGCACCTGGTAGAGGTCGATGTGGTCGAGTTGCAGGCGCTTCAGGCTGGCCTTGCACGCTTCGAGGATGTGATAGCGCGAGAGGCCGCGCGAGTTGGGTCCCTTGGCGCCCGTCTCGCCCAGCACCTTGGTGGCGACGACGACGTTCTCGCGCGACACCTTCAGGTTCTTCAGCGCCTGGCCGGTGATGACTTCGGAGTTGCCGTCGGCATACACGTTGGCCGTGTCGATGAAGTTGATGCCGGCGTCCAGCGCGCGGCCGACCAGGCCATCGGCCTCGGCCTGGTCGAGCCGGCCGATCTGGCCCCAGATGCCGGCGTCGCCGCCGCCGAAGGTCATGGTGCCGAGGCACAGCTCGGACACGAAGAGGCCGGTGCGGCCCAGGGGGATGTAGCGCATGCGTTGAAGCTCCTTGCAGTCGCCGACAACAACGACGACGACCCATGCAGCGTGCATCAGCCGCGCATTCCGTGTCGCGCGCGCGGGTATCGCTGCAGCTGGAGTTGGCTCCAGCTGAGCTCGCACACCTGGACGGACTGCTGCGCCGCTCCACGCCCACCGGCCGTGTGCGCGGCTGGACCTTGCGCCATGCGACGCAGGGCGAGGTGACGGCGGAAGGCCCGCGCCCGCGCGCCATCTTCAACGACCCCGAAGCGATCGCCGAAGCGGCGCGCCTCGGGCTCGGCGTGGCGCTGCTGCCGGTGCCCTTCGTCGCCGCATCCCTGGCGCGCGGAGCGCTGGTGCGCCTGTTGCCGGGCCGGCACCAGGAGGTCGGAAGCGTGTACCTCTACCACCCAAGCCGCACGCTGCTGCCCGCGAAAACGCGCGTGTTCGTCGACTTCGTGCTGGCGCGCTTCGAGGCCGACGGCTTCGCGCGGCGCATGCGGGCGGACTGACGAAGCGCGCGCCGTCTATTGCTCGGCGATCACGTCGACGAACACCAGGGGCACGCTGCCCGTGTTGGCGAGTCCGTGGGACTCGCCCTTGCGCACGATGGTCACGTCGCCGGGCTTCACGGGCACGTCCTTGCCGTCCTTGTCCTTGAAGGTGCCCGTGCCGGAGACGATGACGTAGGTGTCTTCGTTCGTGATGTGCTTGTGGTAGCCGATGGAGTCGCCCGGCTGCAGCGTGAGCCAGCTGATCTCCTTGATGGCCTGGTCCTTCGTCGCCTTGTCGCGCGTGAAGGCATAGTCGCCGACGAGCGTGCCCTTGCCGCCGCCGGCCTCCTTCTTGTCGGCCTTGATGAGGCTCTCCTTGGGGTAGACCTCGGCACGCGCGGTGGCGACGAGGGCGACGGCCAGGCCGAGGGCGGCGAGCACGGTGGTGGGCTTCATGGCAGGTCTCCGGATGTTGTGTGTGGCACGCATGCTAGGCCCTGGCGCGACCCCACCCGCCCCGGGGTTTCCACCCGCGGCGGATCGGCATCGGGCCGCTACAAACGACGCCATGCCGGTGTGCCTGCGCGTCGTCGACCCGCTTACCGGTGCCGGGCACCGCGGCGCGAGGCGCCCGCGTCCCCGTCCGTGAATCCCGAGGAGACCTCCTGATGACTTTCAAGCCGAACCGGCGCGCAACGCTTGCCGCATCTGCGGCGGCAGCCCTCTTGCTGATCGCCAGCCCGGCGAGCGCCGACGCCTGGCCGAGCAAGACGGTGAAGATCGTCGTGCCCTTCGCGCCCGGCGGCACCACCGACATCCTGGCACGTGCGGTGGCGCCCGAGCTGTCGAAGGCCTTCGGCCAGCAGTTCATCGTCGACAACCGCGCCGGCGCAGGCGGCAACATCGGTGCCGAGCTCGTGGCCAAGGCGCCCAACGACGGCTACACGCTGCTCATGGGCACGGTGGGCACGCACGGCATCAACCGCGCGCTGTACAAGTCGCTGCCTTTCGACCCGATCAAGGACTTCGTACCCATCACGCTGGTGGCGGCGGTGCCGAACGTGATGGAGATGAACGCCGAGAAGGCGAAGCAGCTGGGCATCGCCAACGTGCAGGACTTCGTCAAGTACCTCAAGGCCAACCCAAACAAGCTGAACATGGCGTCCAGCGGCAGCGGCACCTCGATCCACCTCGCGGGCGAGTTGTTCAAGAGCATGACCGGCACGCAGATGACGCACGTGCCCTACAAGGGCTCCGGCCCGGCCCTCCTGGACATGGTGGCGGGCAACGCCGACGTGATGTTCGACAACCTGCCCTCCTCCATGCAGCAGATCAAGGGTGGCAAGCTGGTGGCGCTGGCGGTGACCAGCTCGCAGCGCTCGGCCGCGCTGCCCGACATCCCGACGGTCGAGGAGGCCGGTGGCCCCGCACTCAAGGGCTACGAGGCGAGTTCGTGGTTCGGCCTGCTGGCGCCGGCCGGCACCTCGCCCGAGATCGTGAACAAGATCCAGCAGGCCGTGGCCAAGTCGCTGGGCACGGCGGAGGTGAAGGAGAAGATGCAGGCACAGGGCGCCATCCCCAGCGGCAACACGCCGGCACAGTTCACCAAGCTCATCGCCGACGAGCACGTGAAGTGGGCCAAGGTGGTGAAGGACTCGGGCGCGACGGTCGACTGAGTCGCCCCAAACGACAAAGGCCGCGCTCTGATAGGCGCGGCCTTTGTTCTTTCTTCCGATGGTGCCGCGTCAGCGGCGCCGGACCGGGAGACACCGCGGAACCGGCTTTGCCGGGCCGCTGGTGTTGCCCCCTTGAGGGGGTATCGCATGGCCACACGCAGTGAGGCCATCCAAACGGGGGAGAGTCATGTACTCCAGACGATGTCCTTCTGCTCGCCGAGCGACTCCTTGAGCATGTGCAGCAGCGGCGTGGCGCGCTGGTGCAGGCCCACGTGCTGCGCCTCGGATTGGGCGTCGTGGTCCTCGGCGGCGTGCGCATCGTGGTTGTGCTTGCCGTTCTGGGCCTCGCGGGCAACGGCGGCCTCGAGCGCGGAAATCGCGCCGGACATCTGCTCGACCGTGATGACGCCGGCCGCCCCGGAGGTCTTGCCGATGATGTCGAGCAGTTGCCGTGCGTTGGTTTCCAGCATGACGACGTCGGCGCTGGCCTGGGACTTGAAGCGATAGAGCATGGGCGATCCCCTTTCTTACTTGTAGATGTAGTCGCGGGCGAAAGGGTACACCGACTGGGCCCCGCGGATCGAGTGGGACGACACCGCGCCGTCGGGTCGGGCCGACAGCATCTGGTGCAGGGCGATCCAGCCCTGCTCGAAGCTCATGGCCGAGCCGGCCAGGTACAGGCGGTACGCGCGCAGGATGCGCTCGCCCTTTTCGGCGCCTGCCGTGCGTTCGAGCACGGCACGCGCCTCGTCCAGCCGCGCCTCCAGCGCATCGGACCAGGCCCACAGCGTGCGCGCATAGTGGGGCCGCAGGTTCTCCGTATCGACCATCTCCAGCCCGGCCGCCGCGGTGTCCGTGAGGATGCGCGTGACGTGCAGGATCTCGCCGCCGGGGAAGATGTACTTCTCGATGAAGTCGCCCATGCCGGCGCCCATCTGCTTGTGGTCGAGGTGGCCCGATGTGATGCCGTGCTGCAGGGTGAGGCCGCCCGGGCGCAGCAGCGCATGCACGTCGCGGAAGTACTCACCCATGTTCGCGCTGCCCACGTGCTCGAACATGCCGACCGACGAGATCTTGTCGAAGGGCTGGTCGGCCTTGAGTTCGCGATAGTCCATGAGCCTGACGCGCACCCGACCGGCGAGGCCTTTTTCTTCGATCAGCCGCGTCACGTGCGCATGCTGGTTCTTCGACAGCGTGATGCCGGTCGCGTCCACGCCGTAGTGCTCGGCAGCCCACAGCAGCAGGCCACCCCAGCCGGAGCCGATGTCGAGGTAGCGCTCGCCCGGCTGCAGCATGAGCTTCTTGCAGATGTGGTCGAGCTTGGCCTCCTGCGCACCGGCCAGGTCGAGCTCGGGCGTGCGGAAGTAGGCGCACGAATACACGCGGCGCGGATCGAGCCACAGGGCGTAGAAGTCGTCCGAGACGTCGTAGTGGAACTGGATCTGCTCGGCGTCCTTGCGCTGCGTGTGCGTGCCCCGCGACTTGGCGTTGCTCAAGAGGCGCGTCCACCAGCCGCTGTTGCTCTCGATGGGCTTGCCCGGCACGAGGGCGGCGGCGAGCGCCATCAGTTCGCGCATCGTGCCCTCGATGCCCACCCGGCCCTCGACGTAGTCCTCGCCGATGCCGCCCACCTGCTGGGCCGCCAGCTTGGCGAGGGAAGTCCAGGAGGAGAAGCTCAGCCGCACGCGCGCACCGGGCTGGTCGATGCGCCCGCCGCCGGGCAGCTGGATGGAGACGGGAACCGGAAGCGAGGCGAGTTGGGATTCGATCTTGGGGACCAGGCTCAACATGGCAATGAATTTTCACAACGGCATCGGCACGTTGCAAATGGTGGCACAAGCCGCGCGACTTTGCAGGGAGCGAACGCGGCCGGCTCGCCAGCCGGGGCGACGCACCCCGCGCGCCAGCACGGGCCGGGCCCCATTGACAGTCAATGCTTGAAGCCTAAACTATTGAGCCATGAACAGCCCGACTTCTGCCATGAAACGCGTGCTCTGCATCGGCGGCGGGCCCGCCGGCCTGTACTTCGCGCTGTTGATGAAGGCGCGTCGGCCGGCGCTCGAGATCACGGTGGTGGAGCGCAACCGGCCTTTCGACACTTTCGGCTGGGGCGTGGTGCTGTCGGACCAGACGCTGGACAACCTGCGCGAGGCCGACCCGCCGAGCGCCGCCGAGATCGGCCGCGACTTCCACCACTGGGACGACATCGAGGTCTTCTTCAAGGGCCGCAGCGTGCGCTCGGGCGGGCACGGCTTCTCGGGCATCGGCCGCAAGCGCCTGCTCAACATCCTGCAGGAGCGCTGCCTGGCCCTGGGCGTGCAACTCGTCTTCGAGCGCGACGTGGCCGACGACCAGGCGCTGGCCCGCGAGTACGGGGCCGACCTGGTGATCGCCAGCGACGGCCTGAACAGCCGCATCCGCCAGCGCTATGCCGAAGCCTTCGAGCCCGACGTCGACACCCGGCTGTGCCGCTTCGTGTGGCTGGGCACGAAGAAGCGCTTCGACGCCTTCACCTTCGCCTTCGAAAAGACGGAGCACGGCTGGTTCCAGGCGCATGCCTACCAGTTCGATGCCGACACCTCGACTTTCATCGTCGAGACGCCCGAGGACGTGTGGCGCGCGCACGGCCTCGATCGCATGGAGCAGCCCGAGGCCGTGGCCTTCTGCGAGAAGCTCTTCGCGACATACCTCGATGGCAACGCCCTCATCAGCAACGCGGCGCACCTGCGCGGCTCGGCGATCTGGATCCGCTTTCCGCGCGTGGTGTGCGGCCGCTGGACGCACCGCATCGACGTCGACGGCCGGGCCGTGCCGGTCGTGCTGATGGGCGACGCGGCGCACACGGCGCACTTCTCCATCGGCTCGGGCACCAAGCTCGCGCTGGAGGATGCGATCGACCTGGCGCGCGAATTCGAGCGTGATGAATCGATCGACGAGGTGCTGCAGGCCTACGAGGCGCGACGCAGCGTCGAGGTGCTCAAGATCCAGAACGCCGCGCGCAACAGCACCGAGTGGTTCGAGAACGTGCAGCGCTACAGCGGCATGGAGATCGAGCAGTTCGCGTACTCGCTGCTCACGCGCAGCCAGCGCATCAGCCACGAGAACCTGCGCCTGCGCGACGCGGCCTGGCTCGATGGCTACGAGCAGTGGCTGGCCGGGGGCCGGGCACGCATGCCGATGCTGATGCCGCTCAAAGTCCGCGGGCTGACGCTGAAGAACCGCGTCGTCGTCTCGCCCATGGCCACCTACAGCGCCGTGGACGGCGTGCCGCAGGACTTCCATCTCGTGCACCTCGGTGCCCGCGCGCTGGGCGGGGCGGCCCTGGTCTTCGTCGAGATGACGAGCCCGACGCCCGAGGGCCGCATCACGCCCGGCTGCCCCGGCCTGTACAACGAGGCGCAGGCCTCGGCCTTCCGGCGCATCGTCGAATTCGTCCACACGCAGACCAGCGCACGCATCGGCCTGCAGTTGGGCCACAGTGGCCCGAAGGGCTCGACACGCGTGGGCTGGGAGGGCACGGACGAGCCGCTGCCCGAGGGCAACTGGCCGCTGATGGCCGCCAGCGCACTGGCCTACGGCGCGCACAACCAGGTGCCGGCCGCCATGACGCGCGCGCAGATGGAACTGCTGCGCGACCAGTTCGTCGCCTCCACGCGGCGGGCGGCCGAGTCGGGCTTCGACTGGCTGGAGCTGCACTGCGCGCATGGCTACCTGCTCGCGTCCTTCCTGAGCCCGCTGACCAACCAGCGCACCGACGAGTTCGGCGGCAGCCTGAAGAACCGCTGCCGCTACCCGCTCGAAGTCTTCGCCGCCATGCGCGCTGCCTGGCCGGCCGGGCGGCCGATGAGCGTGCGCATCTCGGCGCACGACTGGGCGCCGGGCGGCAACACGCCCGACGACGCCGTGGCCATGGCCCGCCTGTTCAAGGACGCGGGCTGCGACTTCATCGACGTGTCCTCGGGCCAGACCACGCGGGCCGCCCGCCCGGTGTACGGCCGCATGTACCAGACGCCCTTTGCCGACCGCATCCGCAACGAGGTGGGCATCGGGGCCATCGCCGTGGGCGCCATCACCGACGCCGACCAGGCCAACAGCATCATCGCGGCCGGCCGCGCCGACCTGTGCGCGGTGGCGCGGCCGCATCTGGCCGACCCGGCCTGGACGCTGCACCAGGCGGCGCAGCTGGAAAGCCACGACGTGGACTGGCCGGTGCAGTACCTGGCGGGTCGCGACCAGATGGTCCGCGAGATCTCGAAGCAGAAGGCGGCCGCAGGGTCCGCGGGCAGTGCCCAGGCCGTGACGAAAAAGACAGCGAACGAGGAATAGATGCGCCGCTTGCAAACCCCATCCCCTTGCCCAGGAGTGCGCCACTGATGGACCTCGAAGCCCGCGCCCACAGCGAACACCCCGAAGCGCTGCGCCTGTGGCTGCGCCTGCTGACCTGCACGCAGCTGATCGAGAAGCAGGTGCGCGCCGGCCTGCGCGAGCGCTTCGACACCACGCTGCCGCGCTTCGACCTGATGTCGCAGCTCGAGCGTGCGCCCGATGGCATGAAGATGAGCGAGCTTTCGCGCCGGATGATGGTGACGGGTGGCAACGTCACCGGCATCACCGACCAGCTCGTGGCCGAAGGGCTGGTCGAGCGCGTGCAGGTCTCGGGCGACCGGCGCGCCTGGCGCGTTCGCCTGACCGTGCGCGGGCGCAAGGCCTTCCAGGACATGGCCCAGCAGCACGAGGGCTGGATCGTCGACGCCTTTGCGGCGCTGAACGACAAGGAGATCGCCCAGCTCCACAAGCTGCTCGGCAAGGTGAAGGCCGATGTCCAGAGCCGCCACCAACCCGCATCCACCCCCGGCCAGCGAGCCACCCCGGAGACCGCATGAAACACTACATCGGCGCAGGCAACCCCATGCGCGCGCAGTTCGAGGCCAAGGCGCCTTACGTGGCGAAGCACTTCGCCTGGCAGTTCGAAGATGGCGTGGGCACCGTCACGCTCGACCGGCCCGAGCGCAAGAACCCGCTGACCTTCGACTCGTACGCCGAGTTGCGCGACCTGTTCCGTGCGCTCGTCTATGCGACGGATGTGAAGTCGATCGTGGTCACCGGCGCCGGCGGCAACTTCTGCTCGGGCGGCGACGTGCACGAGATCATCGGCCCGCTCACGCGGATGCGCATGCCCGAGCTGCTGGAGTTCACGCGCATGACGGGCGACCTCGTGAAGGCCATCCGCCAGTGCCCGCAGCCGATCGTCGGCGCGATCGACGGCGTGTGCGCCGGCGCGGGGGCGATGATCGCGCTGGCCTGCGACCTGCGCTACGGCACGCCGGCGACCAAGACCGCCTTCCTCTTCACCCGCGTGGGCCTGGCCGGCGCCGACATGGGCGCCTGCGCCCTGCTGCCGCGCGTGATCGGCCAGGGGCGTGCGTCGGAGTTGCTTTTCACGGGCCGCGCCATGAAGGCCGAGGAAGGCCTTGCGTGGGGCTTCTTCAACGCGCTGCACGAGAGCGGCGCGCTGCTCGACGCCGCCACCGCCGTGGCACGCGACCTGGCGCGCGGGCCCACGTTCGCCCACGGCATGACCAAGACCATGCTGTCGCAGGAGTGGGCCATGACGATCGAGCAGGCCATCGAGGCCGAAGCCCAGGCGCAGGCGATCTGCATGCAGACCGAGGACTTCCGGCGCGCCTACGAGGCCTTCTCGGCGAAGCGCCAGCCCGAGTTCGGCGGCGACTGAGCCATGCGCGTCCTACCGGGCCGTGCCCGCACCTCGGACACCGTCACCTGCAGCACGGAGGTATTTCGATGAGCTTCGTCCCCACGACGCTGGTGCCGCCCACGGCGCACCTCGCGCTGCCCTTCTTCGGTGAGGCGCACCGCACCCTGGCGCGCGAGCTGCTGCCCTGGGCCGCTGCACAGAGGGTCGACGAGCACGACGACCGCGCCGCCTGCCGCGACTGGGTCCAGCGCCTGGGCGCGGGCGGCTGGCTGCGCTACTGCGTGCCCTCGGCCGCAGGCGGCGCGCTGGAGCGTCTCGACTCGCGTGCCCTGGTGCTGCTGCGCGAGACGTTGGCCTTCCACTCGCCGCTCGCCGACTTCGCCTTCGCGATGCAGGGCCTGGGCAGCGGGGCGATCACGCTGGCCGGCACGCCCGAGCAGCAGGCACGCTACCTGCGCGCGGTGGCGAGCGGCGAGAAGATCGCGGCCTTCGCGTTGAGCGAGCCGCAGGCGGGCTCCGACGTGGCGGCGATGGCGCTGCGCGCACAGCCCACGGCCGAAGGCTGGCAGCTCGATGGCGAGAAGACCTGGATCAGCAACGGCGGCTTGGCCGACTTCTACTGCGTGTTCGCCAAGACCGAGCCCGACGCCGGCGCGCGCGGCATCACGGCCTTCATCGTCGACGCGCAGGCACCCGGACTCGACACCTCGGCCCACATCGCGCTGATGGCGCCGCATCCGCTGGCCACCCTGCGCTTCGAGCGCTGCGCACTGCCGGCCGACGCCCAACTGGGCGAGCGCAATGGCGGCTTCAAGCTGGCGATGCGCACGCTCGACATCTTTCGCGCCTCGGTGGCCGGCGCGGCCCTGGGCATGGCCCGGCGCGCGCTGGCCGAGGCGGTGGCGCATGCGCAGTCGCGCCGCATGTTCGGCCAGACGCTGGCCGACTTCCAGCTCACGCAGGCCAAGCTGGGCGAGATGGCCGCACTGGTGGACGCCGGCGCCCTGCTGACCTACCGCGCGGCCTGGCTGCGCGACGATGCGGAGGCGCGCGGTGATGTGTCCGCTGCGGCAGCCTCGATTTCCACGGCCGCTGCGATGGCCAAGATGACGGCCACGGAAAACGCGCAGCGCGTGATCGACATGGCGCTGCAACTGCACGGCGGCCTGGGCGTGAAGGTCGGCACCAAGATCGAGTCGCTGTACCGCGACATCCGCTCGCTGCGCATCTACGAAGGCGCCACCGAGGTGCAGCAGCTCATCATCGGCAAGGCCGTGTTGAAAGGGACTGCGGCATGACCCACCCGAGCGCACAGACCGACCGCTTCGTGCACGACCGGCTGCCGCCGCCGGAGCAATTGCCGATCTTCCGCTACGACCTGCCCGAGCTGCAGCTGCCCGATCAGCTCAACCTGGTGGAGGAGCTGCTGGACAAGGCGGTGAGCGACAAGGGCTGGGGCGACCGCCCGATGCTGCGCGAGGCGGACCGCACCTGGACGTATCGCGAGGCCGCGGCCGAGGTCAGCCGTATCGCCCAGGTGCTGACGGGCGAGCTGGGCCTGGTGCCCGGCAACCGCGTGCTGCTGCGCGGGGGCAACTCGGCATCGATGGCGCTGGCCTGGCTGGCCGTGGTGAAGGCCGGGCTGATCGCGGTCGCGACCATGCCGCTGCTGCGTGCCAAGGAACTGGGCGACATCATCGAGAAGTCGCGGCCCACGGTTGCACTGTGCGATGCGCGGCTGCTGGACGAACTGCTGGCCGCGCAGAAGGCGCAGCCGGTGCTGGCACGCGTGATCGCCTTCCATGCGCCCGAGGCGGCCGATTCGCTGGAGGCGATGGCACGCGGCAAGCCCGAACACGTGCCTGCCTGCCCGACCGCGGCGGACGACATCGCGCTGCTGGCCTTCACCTCGGGCACCACGGGCAAGCCCAAGGCGCCGGTGACCACGCACCGCGACGTGCTCGCGATGTGCCAGACCTGGCCGCGCCACATCCTCAAGGCGACGCCCGAGGACATCGTCATCGGCTCCCCGCCGCTGGCCTTCACCTTCGGGTTGGGCGGCCTGCTGATCTTCCCGATGTGGGCGGGGGCGTCGGTCTACTTCCACGACCGGGGCTACACACCCGAATCGATGGTGCAGGCGATCCGCGAGGTGGGGGCCACGATCAGCTACACGGCGCCGACCTTCTACCGCCAGATGGCGCCGATCGCACAGCGCCTGGGCGTGCCCAGCCTGCGCATCAGCGTGAGCGCCGGCGAGGCATTGCCCGACGCGACGCGGCAGCTGTGGAAGGAGGCGACGGGCATCGAGATGCTCGACGGCATCGGCGGCACCGAGGTGTTCCACATCTACATCTCGGCGGCGGGTAACGAGGTGCGCCGCGGCGCAGTGGGCAAGGCCGTGCCGGGGTTCACCGCACGCGTGGTCGACGACGCAGGCCGAGAGGTGCCACGCGGCACGGTCGGCAAGCTCGCGATCATCGGGCCCGTCGGCTGCCGCTACCTGGACGATGCGCGGCAAGCCAGCTACGTGAAGGAGGGTTGGAACTACCCCGGCGACGCCTTCGTGCAGGACGCCGACGGCTACTTCTTCTACCAGTCACGCGCCGACGACATGATCATCAGCGCTGGCTACAACATCGGCGGCCCCGAGGTGGAGGACGCACTGCTGCAACACCCCGCCGTGGCCGAGTGCGCCGTCATCGGCAAGCCCGACGACGAGCGCGGCATGGTCGTGAAGGCGTTCTGCGTGCTCAAGCCGGGACACGTGGGCGACGAGGCGCTGGTGAAGGCGCTCCAGGACCATGTCAAGGCCACCATCGCGCCCTACAAGTACCCGCGGGAGGTGAGCTTCGTGGCAGCGCTCCCGCGCACCGAAACCGGCAAGCTGCAACGCTTCAAGCTGCGCCAGCTCGGCGACATCCCGACGACGACGACACCATGAATCGACTTCTCCAACCGCCCGGCTGGGCGACCCCCAAGGGCTATGCCAACGGCGTGGCCGCCCGCGGCACGATGATCTTCGTCGGCGGGCAGATCGGCTGGAACGCCGAGCAGCAGTTCGAAACCGACGACTTCATTGCGCAGACCGCCCAGGCGCTGCGCAACATCGCGGCAGTGCTGAAGGAAGGCGGCGCCGGCCCCGAGCACATGGTGCGCATGACCTGGTACGTGACGGACCGCGACGAGTACGTGCGGCGCCTGTCGGAGCTGGGGCCGGTGTACCGCGAGGTGATGGGGCGCAACTTTCCGGCCATGACCTGCGTGCAGGTGGCTGCACTGGTCGAGACGCGCGCCAAGATCGAGATCGAGGTGACGGCGGTGGTGCCGGACTGACCGCGTGCGCGACGCGGGCACCGATGCTTGCGCAGTGTGTTCTCCGCCGGCCGCCACGCAGCGTGGCGGATCACGAAACGGACGAATCGGACAAAAGAAAAGGCCCTCTTTCGAGGGCCTTTGAACTTCTGGGATTTGGTTGCGCGAGCAAGATTTGAACTTGCGACCTTTGGGTTATGAGCCCAACGAGCTACCAGGCTGCTCCATCGCGCGTCAGAAGAGAAAGTATAGCTTATTCCGCGTCGCTTTGCTCGTCGGCGGCGTCGGAAATTTCCGGGCGATCGACCAGCTCGACGAGGGCCATGGGCGCGTTGTCGCCGACGCGGAAACCCATCTTCAGAATGCGGGTGTAGCCGCCCGGGCGCGTCTGGTAACGCGGGCCCAGTTCGTTGAACAGCTTCACGACGCTGTCGCGGTCGCGCAGGCGGTCGAAGGCCAGGCGCTTGTTGGCGACGGTGGGGTTCTTGGCCAGCGTGATCATCGGCTCGACGACGCGGCGCAGTTCCTTGGCCTTGGGGACCGTGGTCTTGATGGCCTCGTGCTCGATGAGCGAGTTCATCATGTTGCGCAGCATCGCGAGGCGGTGCGAGCTGGTGCGGTTGAGTTTGCGGAGTCCGAGTCCGTGACGCATGGTGATTCCTTTGACTTTGTTGTCGGGGCAGCCGTATCAGGTACTGCCCCGTGCGGTTTAACGCTTGTCGAGGCCGGCGGGCGGCCAGCTTTCGAGCTTCATGCCCAAGGTCAGGCCGCGCGAGGCGAGCACTTCCTTGATTTCGTTGAGCGACTTGCGACCCAGGTTCGGGGTCTTCAGCAGCTCGTTCTCGGTGCGCTGGATCAGGTCACCGATGTAGTAGATGTTTTCGGCCTTCAGGCAGTTCGCCGAACGCACGGTGAGCTCGAGCTCGTCCACGGGGCGCAGCAGGATCGGGTCGAACTGCTGGGCGCTGCGCGGTGCGGGTGCATCGAACGCGGCGAGTTCGCCACCCTCGAGCTGCGCGAACACGGCGAGCTGCTCGACCAGGATCTTCGCCGAGGCGCGCACGGCGTCTTCGGCGCTGATGGCCCCGTTGGTCTCGATCTCGACCAGCAGCTTGTCCAGGTCGGTGCGCTGCTCGACGCGAGCGCTCTCGACCGTGTAGCTCACACGCTTGACGGGCGAGAACGAGGCGTCGAGGACGATCCGGCCGATCGACTTGGTCGGCTCGTCGGCGTAGCGGCGCATCGTGCCCGGCACGTAACCGCGGCCCTTCTCGACCTTGATCTGCATGTCGAGCTTGCCGCCTTGCGACAGGTGCGCGATGACGTGCTCGGGGTTGATGATCTCGACGTCGTGCGGCGTCTGGATGTCGGCGGCCGTGACCGGGCCTTCGCCATCCTTGCGCAGCGACAGCGTGACTTCGTCACGGTTGTGCAGCTTGAACACCACGCCCTTGAGGTTGAGCAGGATGTTGACGACGTCTTCCTGCACGCCGTCGATGGAGGAGTACTCGTGGAGCACGCCGGCGATCGTGACTTCGGTCGCTGCATAGCCGACCATCGACGACAGCAGGACGCGGCGCAGTGCGTTGCCGAGCGTGTGGCCGTAGCCGCGCTCGAAGGGCTCGAGCGTGACCTTCGCCTTGTTGGCAGCCAGTTGCTCGACCTGAATGGTCTTGGGTTTCAGCAGGGTGGTTTGCATGCAGACTTCCTCTCAATACCCCCGGCTCGTTACACCGGTAAGGCTGGTGAAGCGCCCGCCCTGGATGCCTCCAGGGGGGAACAAAAACTTCAAGGACGAGGCAGCGCAGCCGCCCCGTTTTTCCTTCGGCACTCGCTCAGCGCGAGTACAGTTCCACGATCAACGATTCGTTGATGTCCGCGCCGAACTCGTCGCGGTCCGGCACCTTCTTGAACGTGCCTTCGGCCTTGTCGATGTTGACCTCGACCCAGGCCGGGATGCCGACCTGTTGCGCCAGTTGCAGTGCCTCGACGATGCGGTTCTGCTTCTTCGACTTGTCGCGCACGGCAACGATGTCGCCGGTCTTGACCATGTACGAGGGGATGTTCACCGACTGGCCGTTCACCGTGATCGCCTTGTGCGACACCAGCTGGCGCGCTTCGGCACGGGTCGAGCCGAAGCCCATGCGGTAGACGACGTTGTCCAGGCGCGATTCGAGAATGAACAGCAGGTTGGCGCCGGTGTTGCCGCGGCGGCGGTCGGCTTCCTCGAAGTAGCGGCGGAACTGCTTCTCGAGCACGCCGTACATGCGCTTGACCTTCTGCTTCTCGCGCAGCTGCAGGCCGAAGTCGGAGGTGCGCTGGCCCGAGGTGCGGCCGTGCTGGCCGGGCTTGGAGTCGAACTTGGCCTTGTCCGCGATCGAGCGGCGGGCGCTCTTGAGGAACAGGTCGGTGCCTTCACGGCGGGAAAGTTTGGCCTTGGGGCCGAGGTAACGTGCCACGGTGTTTTCCTTGTGTCATCTGCCGCAGTTGCCTGCGGGAGCCATCAGTCGTTCGGTCGATGGCGGTGGGCTTGGATAAAAGCAAAATGCGCAGCCACCCGAAGGCGGACTGCGCCAGTCGCCAACGCCTTTAGATGCGGCGGCGCTTCTGCGGACGGCAGCCGTTGTGCGGCACGGGCGTCACGTCGGAGATCGACGTGATGCGAATGCCCAGCGCGGCCAGCGCGCGCACCGACGACTCGCGACCCGGGCCGGGGCCCTTGATCTCGACGTCCAGGTTCTTGATGCCTTGTTCGACCGCAGCACGGCCGGCGACTTCCGACGCCACCTGGGCGGCGAAGGGGGTCGACTTGCGCGAGCCCTTGAAGCCCTGGCCGCCCGACGACGCCCACGACAGGGCATTGCCCTGGCGGTCGGTGATCGTGATGATCGTGTTGTTGAACGAGGCGTGCACGTGCGCGATGCCGTCGGCAACGTTCTTGCGAACCTTCTTGCGGACGCGCTGTGCAGCGTTGTTGGCAGGAGCTTTGGCCATGCGGTTCTCTCTTTACTTCTTCAGGGCCTGAGCGGCCTTGCGCGGACCCTTGCGGGTGCGTGCGTTGGTGCGCGTGCGCTGGCCGCGCATCGGCAGGCCGCGGCGATGACGGAAGCCGCGGTAGCAGCCGATGTCCATCAGGCGCTTGATGTTCATCGTCGTCTCGCGACGCAGGTCGCCTTCGATCGTGAACTGAGCGATCTGGTCGCGGATCTTCTCGAGGTCGGCGTCGGTCAGGTCCTTGACCTTCTTCGCGTAGTCGATGCCGCAGGCTTCGCAGATCTTGCGAGCGCGCGTGCGGCCGATGCCAAAGATCGCCGTCAGGCCGATTTCGGCGTGCTTGTGCGGCGGAATGTTGATGCCAGCGATACGTGCCATGTGCGTCCTCTAGAACTCTCGATCAACCCTGGCGCTGCTTGTGGCGCGGGTCGGTGCAGATCACGCGCACAACACCCTTGCGGCGGATGATCTTGCAATTGCGGCAGATGGTTTTGACCGAAGCCGAAACTCTCATTTGATTTCTCCTGAAACTCTCTCTTGGCGACCTGCATCGCCCGAAACACATGTTGCGCCCGGGCCGACCCGCAGGGCGTCGATTCAATGGTGACCTGTCGTTCCGCGTTCCGTGGAACTCAGCCGTTCAAGGACGTCTTGAAGTTCGCCTTCTTGAGCAACGACTCGTACTGCTGTGACATCAGGTAGTTCTGCACCTGGGCCATGAAGTCCATGGTGACGACCACGATGATCATCAGCGACGTACCGCCGAAATAGAACGGCACGTTGTATTTCAGGATCAGGAATTCGGGCAGCAGGCAGACGAAGGTGATGTACACCGCGCCGGCCAGCGTGAGCCGAACCAGGATCTTGTCGATGTAGCGGGCGGTCTGGTCGCCGGGACGGATCCCGGGGATGAACGCACCGCTCTTCTTCAGGTTGTCGGCAGTCTCGCGGCTGTTGAACACGAGCGCCGTGTAGAAGAAGCAGAAGAACACGATCGCACCCGCATACAGCAGGGTGTAGATCGGCTGGCCGGGCGCCAGCGCACCGGCGATGTCCTTGAGCCAGCGCATGCTGTCGCCCGAGCTGAACCAGCCCACGATCGTGGCCGGCAGCAGGATGATCGACGATGCGAAGATCGGCGGAATCACCCCGGCCATGTTCAGCTTGAGCGGCAGGTGCGAAGCCTGGCCGCCGTACACCTTGTTGCCCACCTGGCGCCGCGCATAGTTCACGAGGATCTTGCGCTGGCCGCGTTCCACGAACACGACGAACCAGGTCACCAGCGCCACGACCACCACGATGAACAGCGCCACGATCACGCTCATCGCACCGGTACGCACCAGCTCGAGCAGGCCACCGATGGCGGTGGGCAGGCCCGCGGCAATGCCCGCGAAGATGATGATCGAGATACCGTTGCCCAGGCCGCGTTCGGTGATCTGCTCGCCCAGCCACATCAGGAACATCGAGCCGGCCGTGAGGCTGACCATGGCCGTGATGCGGAAGCCGAAGCCCGGCGAGACCACCAGCCCAGGCGACGACTCGAGCGCCACCGCGATGCTGAAGGATTGGAACAGCGCCAGGCCCAGTGCGCCGTAGCGCGTGTACTGGGTGATCTTGCGACGTCCCGCCTCGCCTTCCTTCTTGAGCTGCTCGAACTGCGGCAGCACGTAGGTCATGAGCTGGATGATGATCGACGCCGAGATGTACGGCATGATCCCCAACGCGAACACGGTGAAGCGCGACAGCGCCCCGCCCGAGAACATGTTGAACAGGCTCAGGATCCCGCCCTGCTGGCCCTGGAACAGCTGCGCGAGCTGGTCCGGGTTGATGCCGGGCACGGGGATGTGCGCGCCGATGCGGTAGACCACGAGCGCGAGCAGCAAGAAGACGAGCCGGCGACGCAGGTCGCCGAACTTGCCGGTCTTGGCCAGCCCTTGCTGCTTGGTCAGCGCGTTGGTTGCCACGTTCAGGTGCTTCCTGTGAGTTGCTGTCAGCCGCTCAGGCCACGCTGCCGCCGGCTGCCTCGATGGCAGCCTTGGCACCTGCGGTGGCACCGATGCCGGTGAGCTTGACCGATTGGGTCAGCTCGCCCGACTTGACGACCTTCACGACCTTGGCCAGCTGGCCCACCAGGCCGGCTTGCTTGAGCGCGAGCACGTCGACTTCGGCCAGGCCGAGCTTCTCGAGCGCGGCCAGCGTCACTTCGGCGTTGTACTTCAGCGATTGCGACTTGAAGCCACGCTTGGGCAGGCGACGCTGCAGCGGCATCTGGCCGCCTTCGAAGCCCACCTTGTGGAAACCACCGGCGCGCGACTTCTGGCCCTTGTGACCGCGACCTGCGGTCTTGCCCAGGCCGGAGCCGATGCCACGGCCGACGCGACGCTTGGCGTGCTTGGCGCCCGCTGCGGGCTTGATGCCATTGAGTTCCATGTCAGAGCACCTTCACCAGATAGGCGATCTTGTCGATCATTCCGCGCACGGCGGGCGTGTCCTGCAGCTCGCTCACGCTGTTGAGCTTGCGCAGGCCCAGGCCGCGCACGGTGGCGCGGTGCGACTGCTTCGTGCCGATGGGGCTGCGAACCAGTTGGACCTTGACGGTCTGTTGTTGGGTCGTCATAGCGTTTCTCGCAATCAGGCGAAGATTTCTTCGACCGTGAGACCGCGCTTGGCCGCCACTTCGGCGGGCGTGGTCGAATTCTTGAGCGCGTCTAGCGTGGCGCGAACCATGTTGTAGGGGTTCGACGAACCATGGCTCTTGGCCACGATGTCGGTGATGCCCATCACTTCGAACACGGCACGCATCGGGCCGCCGGCGATGATGCCGGTACCCTTCGGGGCCGGCGACATCATCACGGTGGAGGCGCCGTGGTGACCCGTCACCTGGTGGTGCAGGGTCCCGTTCTTGATCGACACCTTCATGAGGTTGCGACGCGCTTCTTCCATCGCCTTCTGCACGGCAGCGGGCACTTCCTTGGACTTGCCCTTGCCCATGCCGACGCGGCCATCGCCGTCACCGACCACGGTCAGCGCTGCGAAACCCAGGATCCGACCACCCTTCACCACCTTGGTGACGCGGTTGATCGAGATCATCTTCTCGCGCAGACCGTCCTCGGGACCTTCGTTCTGCGTTCTTGCCTGAATCTTTGCCATCTTGAATTCCTGAACTCAGCTGCGCTTAGAACTGCAGACCGGCTTCGCGGGCCGCTTCGGCGAGGGCCTTCACCCGGCCGTGGTAGGCGAAGCCTGCACGGTCGAAAGCCACCTTCTCGACACCGGCCGCCTTCGCCTTCTCGGCGATGCGCTTGCCGATGATCTGCGCGGCAGCGGCGTTGCCGCCCTTGCCGGCACCGCCGAGCGAGCTGCGCACCTCGGCTTCCGCGGTGGAGGCCGAAGCCAGCACCTTGGTGCCGTCGCCGGAAACGACAGCGGCGTAGATATGCAGGTTGGTGCGGTTCACCATCAGACGCGCGACGCCTTGCGTAGCAATGCGGATGCGGGTCTGGCGGGCACGGCGCAGGCGCTGTTCCTTCTTGGTCAACATCATGCTGCCCCTTACTTCTTCTTGGTCTCTTTGATCACGATCTTCTCGTCCGAATAACGGATCCCCTTGCCCTTGTAGGGCTCGGGCGGACGAATCGCACGGATCTCAGCGGCCACCTGGCCGACGCGCTGGCGGTCGGCACCCTTGATGACGATTTCGGTCGGCGCCGGCGTGGCCACCGTGATGCCCGCAGGCATGTCCTTGTTGACCGGGTGCGAGAAGCCGACCGACAGGTTCAGCTTGGCGCCCTGGGCCTGGGCCTTGAAGCCCACGCCGACGAGATTGAGCTTCTTCTCGAAGCCCTTGCTCACGCCGACGACCATGTTGTTGACCAGCTGGCGCACCGTGCCGCTCATCGCGTTGGCTTCACGCGATTCATCGGCCGGCTCGAAGCTCAGCTTGCCATCCTTGTTCGACACCTTGACCAACGCGTTGGCAGGGATCGACAGCTGACCACCCGCGCCCTTGACGCTGATCTGGCCTTCGTTGATCGCCACATCCACGCCTTGCGGGATGGCGACCGGCATTTTTCCGACTCGGGACATTGTTCAGTTACCTCCGGTCAGGCGACGTAGCACAGCACTTCGCCGCCAACGCCATCGGCACGCGCCTTGCGGTCGGTCATCACGCCCTTGGGGGTGGTGACGATCGCCACGCCCAGGCCGTTCTGGACCTGGGGGATCGCGTTCGAACCCTTGTAGACGCGCAGGCCGGGACGGCTCACGCGCTCGATGCGCTCGATCACTGGGCGGCCGGCGTAGTACTTCAGCGTAATTTCGAGGTTGCTCTTGCCGTCTTCGGTCTTGACCTGGAAGCCGTCGATGTAGCCCTCGTCCTTCAGCACCTGGGCGATCGCGATCTTCACCTTGGAAGACGGGATCGACACGGTGGGCTTCGCGACCATCTGCGCATTGCGGATGCGCGTCAGCAGGTCGGCGATGGGATCACTCATGCTCATGTTTCTTGCTCCTGCCTGCGCTTACCAGCTGGCCTTGGTGACACCGGGGATGTCACCGGCGAAGGCCAGTTCACGGATCTTGGCGCGGGCCAGACCGAACTGACGGAAGGTGCCGCGCGGACGGCCGGTGATTTCGCAGCGGTTGCGCTGACGGGTCGGGTTCGCGTTGCGCGGCAGCTTCTGCAGCGCCAGGCGCGCAGCCGCACGCTCTTCGTCGCTCTTCTTCGCGTCGCCGGCGATCGCCTTCAGCTCTTCGTGCTTCTTGGCGTACTTGGCGACCAGTTTTTCTCGCTTGAGCTCGCGCTCGATCAAAGCTACTTTAGCCACAAGTCCACCTCAGTTCTTGAACGGGAAACGGAAACCGGCGAGAAGCGCCTTGGCTTCTTCGTCCGACTTGGCCGTCGTCGTGATGCTGATATTGAGGCCGCGCAGGGCATCAACCTTGTCGTACTCGATCTCGGGGAAGATGATCTGTTCCTTGACCCCGATGTTGTAGTTGCCACGACCGTCGAAGGCACGACCGGAGATACCACGGAAGTCGCGCACGCGGGGCAGGGCCACCGTGACGAAGCGGTCCAGGAATTCGTACATCTTCACGCCGCGCAGCGTGACCATGCAGCCGATGGCCTGGCCTTCGCGGATCTTGAAGCCGGCGATGGCCTTCTTGGCCTTCGTCACGACGGGCTTCTGGCCGGCGATCTTGGTCAGATCGGCGACGGCGTTGTCCATCACCTTCTTGTCGGCCACGGCCTCGCTCACGCCCATGTTCAGCGTGATCTTGGTCAGGCGCGGGACCTGCATCGGCGACTTGTAGCCGAACTTCTCGGTCAGGTCCTTCGCGATCTTTTCGCGGTAGTGTTGTTGCAGTCGTGCCATGGTCATGCCACCTTGATTTCTTCGCCGCTGGACTTGAAGACGCGCACGCGCTTGCCGTCCACGAGCTTGATGCCCACGCGGTCGGCCTTGCCGGTCGCCGCATTGAAGATCGCCACGTTGGATTGGTGGATCGGCATGGCCTTCTCGACGATGCCGCCGGTCGTGCCCTTCATCGGGTTCGGCTTGGTGTGCTTCTTGACCAGATTGATGCCGTCGATGACGACATGCGAGTCGTCGGCGCGCAGCGACACGGTGCCGCGCTTGCCCTTGTCGCGGCCAGCCAACACGATGACCTGGTCGCCCTTGCGAATCTTGTTCATGGCGTTGTCCTTAGAGAACTTCGGGAGCCAGCGAGACGATCTTCATGAACTTCTCGGTACGCAGTTCGCGCGTCACGGGTCCGAAGATGCGGGTGCCGATCGGCTCCAGCTTGGCATTGAGCAGCACGGCGGCGTTGCCGTCGAACTTGACGAGCGAACCGTCGCCACGGCGGATGCCCTTGGCGGTGCGCACGACCACGGCGTTGTAGATCTCGCCCTTCTTGACGCGGCCACGCGGCGCGGCTTCCTTGACGCTGACCTTGATCACGTCGCCGACGCTGGCGTAGCGACGCTTGGAGCCACCGAGCACCTTGATGCACAGGACGGATTTCGCGCCCGTGTTGTCGGCCACTTCGAGCCGGGATTCAGTCTGGATCATTGCTAGTAGTTCCCAACTTGTACCGTTGCGCCTTGCAGAGACTGCGAAAGCGTCACCGGTCAGTCTTGGGCCCGTCGTCGGAGCGCCGAAACCACATCGGCACGCCTTCGTCTGGGCGGAAGTCCTCGCTTTTTGAAAGCGAAGCCCGCGATTGTGGCATCCGGCGGGCGGGTTGTCAAACACCCCGCCAACCGATTTCTGGCCATGCGGCAAATCTGCAACCCGCCGCAGGGTCGGACCGCAACGCCTCCCGGGCCGACAGGTTCGACCGGCCCGCCTAGACTCCGCGCCATGAGTCCGCCCGCCGCCCCGGCCACCGACACCACGCGCCGCGCCCTGCTTCACACCCTGGGCGCGCTCGCCCTGGTGGGGTGCGGCTCGCGCCGCCCGCCGGGCGCACCGGGTGCCGGCGCGCTGGAACGAATGGCCGAGGCGCGCTGGGCGCACAGGCTGGACGTGGGCGGCACCCCGGCCGGCGGCCTCTCGGGCATCGATTACGACATCCGGCGCGGCGAGTACCTGCTCCTGAGCGACGACCGCTCTGACAACGCGCCCGCCCGCTACTACGCGGCGCGCTGGGACCGCCCCGCTGACGGCTCGGCACCGACGCCGCTGCGCGTGCAGCCGTTGCTGCAGGCCGACGGCCGCCCCTGGCCGCCGCGCGCCCGTGCGATCGCCAGGGTGCCCGTGCCCGACCCCGAGGCGCTGCGCCTGCGGCCCGACACCGACACCCTGCTGTGGACCAGCGAGGGCGACGTGCCGCGCGGCTTCGGCCCCGCGCTGTATGAAAGCAGCCGCGACGGGCGCCTGCTGAGGATGTTCAGCCTGCCGGCGATGTTCGACGCCGACCCGTCCGGGCGCCGCGGCCCGCGCGACAACCTGAGCTTCGAGGGACTGGCGCTCACGCCCGACGCCCGCCAGGCCTGGGTCGCGATGGAGAACGCGCTGATCGAGGACGGCCCCACCCCCACGCTCGACGCGGCCGGCGGCGCCTGCCGCTTCACCTGCATCGACCTCGCCCGCGGCAGCGCCGTGCGGCAGATCGCCTACGTGCCCGACGCCATCCCGCTGCGGCCGCTGGTGCCCGGCACCTATGCCGACAACGGGGTGAGCGAAATCCTCATGCTCGACGCCCATCGCCTGCTGGTGCTCGAGCGCGCCTACGCGGCCGGGCGCGGCAACTCGCTGCGTCTGTATGCGATCGACACGCGCGAAGCGAGCGACACGCTGGACGTCGCCGCGCTGCGCCCCGGCAACCACCGCCCCGCGCCCAAGACCCTGGTCGCCGACTTCGCCACGCTGGGCCTGGCGCGCCTGGACAACAGCGAGGGCATGTGCTGGGGCCCGCCCTTGCCGGACGGCCGCCGCTTGCTGGTGGTGGTGAGCGACGACAACTTCAACCCGCTGCAGATCACCCAGTTTGCCGCCTTCGCCTTCAAGGACCTGACCGCATGACCGCTTCCTTCGACTCCCTTCCGCCCGTCGCCTTCGTCGGCGGGGGCAACATGGCCAGCGCCATCCTGGGCGGGCTGCGCAAGGCGGGCCTGCCGGCCGCGCACTTCGAGGTGGTCGAACCCTGGGCCGAGGCGCGCGAGCGCCTGGCACGCGACTTCGGCATCGCGGCAGCGGCCGAGGCCGGCCCGGCGCTGGCGCGCTGCGGGATCGTCGTGTGGGCCGTGAAGCCACAAGCCTTCGCCGACGCGGCGGCGCCCGTGCGTCCCTTCACCGGCCAGGCGCTGCACCTGAGCGTGGCCGCCGGCATTCCCTCGCAGAGCATCGCCACCTGGCTGGGCACCGAGCGCATCGTGCGCGCCATGCCCAACACGCCGGCGCTGGTCGGCCAGGGAACGACGGGGCTGTTCGCGCGCGCGGCGGTCGATGCGGCGGGCCGCGCACAGGTCGAACAGTTGCTCGCCCCGACCGGCCAACTGCTGTGGGTGGAGCCCGAGAGCGCGCTCGACGCCGTGACGGCCCTGTCGGGTTCGGGGCCGGCCTACGTGTTCTTCTTCCTGGAAGCGATGGCGACCGCCGGCGTGGAAATGGGACTGACGCCCGAGCAGGCCCACCGGCTGGCCGTGGGCACCTTCACCGGCGCCTCGGCGCTGGCCGCGGCCTCGGCCGAGTCGCCGGCTGTGCTGCGCGAGCGCGTCACGTCCAAGGGCGGCACCACGCACGCGGCGATCACCTCGATGCAGGCGGCGGGCGTGCAGGACAAGATCCGGGCCGCGATCCATGCCGCGCAGCGGCGCGCCGGTGAACTGGCGGCCGAGTTCGGCCGCACCGCCTGAGCCGGATCGCTCGGCTCAAGGGCAGGCTGCGCTCCCTGCGTAGCGCGCCCTTCCTTCCGAGGATGGGCTGAGCCCAGTTCCGGCCACCCAGCGACGCGTTCAGCGCAGCAGCGCGTCGGCCACCACCCCGGCAAACACCGCCAGGCCCACCCAGTGGTTGAGCCGGAAGGCGGTGAAGCAGCCTTCGCGCGTGCGCTGGCGGATCAGCGTCCAGTGCCACACCGCCTGCGCCGCGGCCGCAGCCAGGCCCACATAGAAAAGCAGCCCGAGGCCCAGCCTCACGCCGGCCCAGCCCCACATGGCGATGAACAGCGCGTAGCTCGCCATCACCGCCGCGACGTCGAAGCGTCCGAAGGTGATGGCGGAGGTCTTCATCCCGATCCTCAGGTCGTCGTCGCGGTCGACCATGGCGTATTCGGTGTCGTAGGCCAGCACCCAGAACAGGTTGCCGGCCAGCAGCCACCACGCGAGCCAGGGCATCTCGCCCGTCACGGCCGAGAAGGCCATCGGGATGCCGAAACTGAAGGCCACGCCCAGCACCGCCTGCGGCACCGAGACGATGCGCTTGGCGTAGGGATAGACCAAGGCCACCGCCAGCGCCGCGAAGGACCAGAGGATGGTCGGGACGTTGGTCGTGAGCACCAGGGCAAAGGCGGCCAGCGCCAGCACGGCGCCGAGCGCGAGCGCCTCCTTCACCGACACCTCGCCCGTGGTCACGGGTCGCTTCGCGGTCCGCTTGACGTGTCGGTCGAAGTCGCGATCGGCCACGTCGTTGACGCAGCAGCCGGCGCTGCGCATGAGGATGGTGCCGAGCACGAACACGACCACGAGATGCCAGCCCGGGAAGCCCCCGGCCGCGAACCACAGCGCGCTCAGCGAAGGCCACAGCAGCAGCAGCCAGCCGGCGGGCCGGTTCCAGCGGATCAGGTCCAGGTACATGACAAACCGCCCGCGCGGGGCGGGCGGCTGGAGCGCGTCGGTGCTCACCGCGGCGTCATTCCTCGAGCAGCGAGCGCAGCATCCACGCCGTCTGGTCGTGCACCGTGCAGCGCGCGGTGAGCATGTCGGCCGTCGGGTCGTCGCCGGCTTCCTCGGCCACCGGAATGAACTCGCGCGCGATGCGCGACACCGTTTCGTGGCCCTTGACCAGGATGCGCACCATCTCCATGGCCTTGGGCGGCTGCTGCGGCACGTCGGGCACGGTGGCGATCTTGCTGAACTCGGCGTACGAGCCCGGCGCATAGTGGCCCAGGGCGCGGATGCGCTCGGCGATCACGTCGGTGGAGTTCCACAGCTCGGTGTACTGCGCCATGAACATGGCGTGCAGCGAGTTGAAGTGCGGGCCGGTGACGTTCCAGTGGAAATTGTGCGTGGTGAGGTACAGCGTGTACGTGTCGGCCAGCACGCGCGACAGGCCCTCGGCGATGGCGGCACGGTCCTGGCGGTCGATGCCGATGTTGATGATCGGCGCGCTGCGGCTGCCCGATTCGGGCGCCACGCGCTCGCCACCCTTGGCGGGCACCGTGCCCTTGGCGGCGGCCGGCGCATCGGCGATCGCGGCCTTGGTGTTCTTCTTGATGTCCTTGGGATTCTTCGCCATGTCGGTTCCTCTTGCGGTTCGAACGTAAAGATCTGACTCTAGGAGCGGCGCCGCCGCTTCGCAACAGCCGGACTCTATCGCAGCGATGCGCCCGGCCGATGATGCGGCGCGTAGGTGTGTGCCGCAACTTGCCGGCGCTTCACGACAGGCGCGTCACGCCCGGCAGCTCGCAGGCATAGATCGCGTTGCGCAGCGCGGCGATGGCCTCGTAGCGTGTGAAGCTGCGGCGCCAGGCCAGCACCACGCGGCGCGTGGGCGGTTCGCCGCCCTGGCCGTCGCGAATGGGGATGTAGCGCACGATGGGCTCGAGCTCCTTGGCGCGTCCCTTGCCCTTGCCCTCGCGCGGCTTGAGCGCGTCGGCCGGGACCGACAGGCGCGGCACCAGCGTCACGCCCATGCCCGCGGCCACCATGTGCTTGATGGTCTCGAGCGACGAGCCCTCGAAGCTCTTGCGGATGCCTTCGGCGTTGCTCGAGAAGCGCGCGAACTCGGGGCACACCTCCAGCACATGGTCGCGAAAGCAGTGGCCGGTGCCCAGCAGCAGCATGGTCTCGTTCTTGAGTTCGTCGGAGGTGACGGATTCGCGCTCGGCCAGTGGATGCGAAGCCGGCACCGCCGCCATGAAGGGCTCGTCGTACAGCGGTGCGATCGCCAGCCCAGTGTCGGGGAAGGGCTCGGCCATGATGGCGCAGTCGATCTCGCCCGAGCGCAGCATCTCCAGCAGCCGGGCGGTGAAGTTCTCCTGCAGCATCAGCGGCATCTGCGGCGTGCGCGCGATGTTCTGGCGAACCAGGTCGGGCAGCAGGTACGGGCCGATGGTGTAGATCACACCCAGGTTCAGCGGGCCGGCCAGCGGGTCCTTGCCGCGCTTGGCGATCTCCTTGATGCTGGCCGCCTGGTCGAGCACCGTCTGCGCCTGCTGCACGATCTGCTCGCCCAGCGGCGTGACGGCCACCTCGCCGGCACTGCGCTCGAAGAGCTTGACCTCCAGTTCGTCCTCGAGCTTCTTGATCGCCACCGACAGGGTGGGCTGCGAGACATAGCAGGCCTCGGCCGCCTTGCCGAAATGGCGCTCGCGCGCGACCGCCACGATGTATTTGAGTTCGGTCAGGGTCATAGCTTGCGTCAATTATGCGACGGACCCCGATGCGCCCGGACGAGCGGGCGCAGAATCCGAAGGCCTCCTGCAGACCGACCCCGACCATGACCCTCGCCGCCTACCTCCTCTTCCTGCCCGCCTGCTTCGCCATCAACATGGCCTTCGGGCCCAACAACCTGCTGTCGGTCACCAACGGCGCGCGCTACGGCATCGGGCCGGCAGTCGCCGCGGCGAGCGGGCGGCTGGTGGCCTTCGCGATCATGATCGTGATTGCCGGCGTGGGCATGGGCGCGCTGCTGGCTGCTTCGGGCCTGGCGTTCAGCGCTGTGAAGTGGGCTGGCGTGGCCTACCTGGTGTGGTTGGGCATCAAGCTGCTGCGGGCGCCGGCACCGCCGATGGCCGCCGACCCGGCGTCCGCCGCGCACGAGGTGCCGGCCCTGCGCGCACTGGCGCGCCAGGAGTTCGGTGTCGCCATCGGCAACCCGAAGGCCATCCTGGTGTTCACCGCCTTCTTTCCGCAGTTCGTGGTGGCCGACGCCTACGCCCTGAGCTATCTGCAACTGGGCCTGACCTTCCTCGCACTGGAAGTGGTGGCCATCGCGCTCTATGCGCTGCTGGGTGCACGCGTGCGGCGGCTGGCGCGCGGCGGGCCGGTCATGCGCTGGTTCAACCGTGCGAGCGGCGCCATGATGATCGGCTTCGGGCTGCTGCTGGCGACGGTACGGCGTCCCACCTGAAGCGGGCCACCTGCCACCGCCTTGACTCCATGGGCGCTTGCGCCCCGACGAGCGCCGCGGGCCCAGGGGATCGAACGAAGCCGCTCAGGCCTTGAGGTACTCGGCCTTGGTGCCCAGCCAGCGATCCACATGCTCGCGCGCGAGTTCCGGGTGCCGGTCGAGCAGGCGCGGCGCCAGATCGCGCGCCCAGTCGAGCAGCAGCAGGTCGGTGCTCAGGTCGGCGAAGCGCAGCAGCGGCGCGCCCGACTGCCGCGCGCCGAGGAATTCGCCCGGCCCGCGGATCTCCAGGTCGCGCCGCGCGATCTCGAAGCCGTCGCCCGTCTCCACCATCGCCTTGAGCCGCGCGCGCGCCGCTTCGCCCACGCGCCCGCTGTCGCCGGTGGCGTAGAGCAGCACGCAGGCCGAGGCCGCCGCGCCGCGGCCCACGCGCCCGCGCAACTGGTGCAACTGCGAAAGGCCGAAGCGCTCGGCATGCTCGATCACCATCAGCGAGGCATTGGGCACGTCGACGCCGACTTCGATCACCGTGGTGCTGACCAGCACGTGCAGCGTGCCGGCGGTGAAGTCGGCCATGACCGTTTGCTTCTCGGCGGTGGGCATGCGCGAATGCAGGAGGCCCACGCGCACCGCGTCCCCGAGGTGTTCCGCCAGCTCGTCGCGCGTGGCGGTGGCATTGCGCAGATCGACCGCCTCGCTCTCCTCGATCAGCGGGCACACCCAGTACACCTGGCGCCCCTGCGCGAGCTGGCCGCGGATGCGTTCGATCACCTCGTCGCGCCGGTGCTCGGCCACCAGCTTGGTGACCACCGGTGTGCGGCCCGGCGGCAACTCGTCGAGGGTGGAGACGTCGAGGTCGGCGTAGTAGCTCATCGCCAGCGTGCGCGGGATGGGCGTGGCGCTCATCATGAGCAGGTGCGGTTCGAGCGCGCCTCCTTCCGCCGCGAGGGGGGGGACCGGGGACGCGGCGGTCACAGTGCGTGCGTCCGGCGCAGGGCTCGCTTTGCCCCGCAAGGCCAGCCTCTGCGCCACGCCGAAGCGGTGCTGCTCATCCACGATCGCGAGCGCCAGCCGCCTGAAGCGCACCTTTTCCGAGATGACGGCATGCGTGCCGACGACCAGCGCCGCCTCGCCGTTGCCGACGATCGCCTCCATCGCCTCGCGCTCTTTCTTCTTCTGGCTGCCGGTGAGCCAGGCCACCCGCAGCCCACGCGCGGCCAGCAGCGGATCGAGCCAGCCGACCAGCTTGCCGAAGTGTTGCGATGCGAGGATTTCGGTCGGCGCCATCAGCGCACACTGGAAGCCCGCATCGATGCATCGTGCCGCCGCCAGCGCCGCCACCAGCGTCTTGCCCGAGCCCACATCGCCCTGCAGCAGGCGGTGCATGGGCTGGGTACGCGCCAGGTCGATGGCGATCTCGCGGTCGGCGCGCTGCTGGGCGCCCGTGGGCTGGAAGGGCAACACGCCCAGCAACTGCGCGTGCAGCGAGCCCGCGTCGGCCGGCGCGCGCAGCGCCGGTGCCCGCTGCGCCGCCCGCTCGCGCCGCGCCTGCAACTGCGACAGCTGCTGCGCCAGCAGTTCCTCGGCCTTGAGCCGCTGCCAGGCCGGGTGGCTGTGGTCCTCGAGCGTGGCGACCGCCACGTCGGGCGCCGGGTAGTGCAGAAAAGACAGTGCCTCGCGCAGGCCCCATGCGCCCTCCGGCATCATGGGGTTCGGCACGATGGCATGCAGCGGCGCCCGCGCCAGGCCGGCCTGCACCGCGCGGCGCAGCACCGGCTGCGCGAGGCCGGCGATGGTCGAATAGATCGGCGTCAGCGCCAGCGGCAGCGGCGTGCCGGCGGCCTTGACCGTCGGATGCATGATCGTCCGCCCCACGAAGCCGCCCTTGATCTCGCCTCGCACGCGCACCCTGGCACCGGGCGCGAGCTGCTTCTGCTGCGAAGGGTAGAAGTTGAAGAAGCGCAGCTGCACCGTGTCGCTGCCGTCGTCCAGCGTGGCGATGAGCTGCCGCCGCGGGCGGAACACGACCTCGCTGTCGGTGATGACGCCCTCGACCTGCACCGTGTCGCCGTCGCGCGTGTCGACCAGACGCACGACGCGCGTCTCGTCCTCGTAGCGCATGGGCAGGTAGAGCGCGAAATCGATGTCGCGCACCAACCCCAGCTTCTTGAGCGCGCGCTGCACCTGGCTCTCGCCGCTGCCCGGTGCACGCGGGGGCGCGTCGGGGGCAGGGGCAACGGCGGATTTGGCGGGCATGGGAGAATTCTGCCCTTTGGTTTGGCGCCCCCGCCCTGCGCGGCACTCGGCCCGGCACCATCACCTTCCTTGGAACGGGTCCGTCCGGCCCTCAAGCGCATGCGCCCCTTCACGCTTTCCGATTTCGATTTCGACCTGCCCCCCGAGCTGGTGGCGCAGCATCCCGCCGCCGAACGCAGCGCGTCCCGGCTGCTGGACGGCACGGCAGACGTGCCGACCGACCGCATCTTTCGCGACCTGCCCGGGCTGCTGCGGGCGGGCGATCTGCTGGTCTTCAACGACACACAGGTGGTCAAGGCGCGGTTGTTCGGCGAGAAGCCGACGGGCGGCAAGCTCGAGCTGCTCGTCGAGCGCGTGCTGCAAGGCGCCGAGGTCGTGGCGCACATGAAGGTGAGCAAGAAACCGCCGGTCGGCACCGTGCTGCAGATGGCGGGCGGCTTCACGGCCACGCTGCTCGGCCGCTGGCCCGAGGAAGATGGCGCCCTCTTCCGCTTCGCCTTCCAGAGCCCCGCCGGCGAGGATCCGTACGCGCTGATGGCCCGCTGCGGCCACGTCCCCCTGCCGCCGTACATCGAGCACGGCGATTCCGAAGACGACGAGCGCCGCTACCAGACCGTGTTCGCTCGCGTGCCCGGCGCCGTGGCCGCGCCCACCGCCGCCCTGCATTTCGACGAAGCGCTGCTGGCCGAGCTCGACGCGCGCGGCGTGCATCGCGCCAACGTCACGCTGCACGTGGGCGCCGGCACCTTCCAGCCCGTCAAGACCGAGAACATTGCCGAGCACACGATGCACGCCGAGCGCTACGACGTGCCGCCCACCACCCAGCAGGCCATTGCCGACTGCCGTGCGCGCGGCGGCCGCATCGTGGCCGTGGGCACGACCACCGTGCGCACGCTCGAATCCTGGGCCGCGAGCGGCCGGGCGCAGGGCGACACGCAGATCTTCATCACGCCGGGCTTTCGCTTTCGGCATGTGGACCTGCTCATCACCAACTTCCACCTGCCCAAGAGCACGCTGATGATGCTGGTGTCGGCCCTCGCGGGCTATGAACGCGTGATGGCGTTGTACGCCCACGCCATCCGCGAGCGCTACCGCTTCTTCAGCTATGGCGACGCGATGCTGCTGGAAAGGGCGGCGCCATGAGCCCCCGCCCGGCCGCTCCGGAGCGGGCTCGCACCGCAGGCGAAGCCGACGGGGCCCGCATCAGGGGCTTGCTTCGCGCCGCCGCGCTGGCCGCCTTGCTGCTGCCCGCACTCGCCGCCGCGCGCGGCTACATGCCCGACGGCCGCTGCGGCGATTTCGCCCGGCTGCCGATCACCAGTCCGGCCGGCACCTGCGTCGCACTGCTGGCCGACGAGGCCGAGGGCCTGCGTGCGCCGCGACGCATCCTCGAGGTGGCGCCGGGCCGCTACTGGATCGCCGACATGGGCTCGTGGGAGCCCCGACGCGGCCGCCTGCTGGAGATGACGCTGCCCACCGACGGCGCCGCACCGCGCCGCGCACGCATCGCCGTGCTGGCCAGCGGACTCGACCGGCCCTCGGGACTGGCATTGGGGCCGGACGGCAAGGCCTACGTCGGCGAGGCCGGCACCGTGTGGCGCACCCCCGTGGGCGCGCCGGGCGCCGCACCCCAGCGCGAGACCGTGCTCGACCAGCTGCCCGACGACGGCACGCACCCGCTCAAGGAGCTCGCCTTCGGCCCGGGCAACCGCCTGTACGTGAACGTCGGCTCCAGCACCGACGACTGCCGAACCGGCAAGGATGCGCCCGCCCTGCCCTGCCCCGACGGCGAAGGTGCCAAGCCACGCGGCGCCGTGTACGAGGCGCAGCTCGGCGGCCCGCAGTTCACGGTGCAGCGTTTCGCGCCCTTCGCCACGGGCCTGCGCAACAGCATGGCGCTGGCGGTGCTGCCCGCTACGGCCAATGCGAAGGAAGGCAGGCTGCTGCAGGGTGAGAACTCCATCGACTACCGCGAACCGCAGAGCCCGCCGGAGGAACTCAACCTGCTGCAGCGCGGTCGCCACTACGGCTGGCCCTACTGCGTCGGCAAGCGCCAGGCGGCACAAGGCTACGAAGGCCGCTACGACTGCGGCAAGACCGAGGCGCCGCTGGCGCTGTGGCCCGCCCACGCGGCGCCGCTCAAGATGATCCTCGGCCCCGCCGACACGCCTTTCGCCGGCCAGTTGCTCGTCGCCTGGCGCGGTCCGCAGGCCAGCGGCCACCGCGTGGTCGGCTTCCGGCTCGGCAAGGACGGCCTGCCCGCCGGCAAGCCGATCGACTGGCTGTCCGGCTGGCACGCGCAGGAAGGCGTGCGGCCGATGGGCCGCCCCACCGGCCTGACCGTCGACGGCGCCGGCCGCCTGCTGGTGGTCGAGGACTTCAACCGCACCGTGCTCATGCTGCTGCCCGCGCCAACACCGGCCACCATCCCTACGACGCCACCGAAGAAATGACCGCCCTGCAATTCGACCTGCTGGCCACCGACCCCGACAGCCATGCCCGCCGCGGCACGCTCACGCTCAACCATGGCGTGGTGCAGACGCCCATCTTCATGCCCGTGGGCACCTACGGCACCGTCAAGGGCGTCATGCCGCGCAGCCTGGAGGAAATGGGCGCGCAGATCATCCTGGGCAACACCTTCCACCTCTGGATGCGGCCGGGCCTGGACGTGATGCAGTCCTTCGGCGGGCTGCACGACTTCGAGCAGTGGACGAAGCCCATCCTCACCGACTCCGGCGGCTTCCAGGTCTGGAGCCTGGGCGCGATGCGCAAGATCAGCGAGGAGGGCGTGCGCTTCGCGTCGCCCGTCAACGGCGACAAGCTGTTCCTCACGCCCGAGGTGTCGATGCAGATCCAGACGGTGCTGGGCAGCGACATCGTCATGCAGTTCGACGAGTGCACGCCCTACGACACGAACGGCCACGTCACCACCGACGCCGAGGCGCGTTCGTCGATGGAGCTCAGCCTGCGCTGGGCGAAGCGCTGCCAGGCCGAGTTCGCGCGGCTGGAGAACCCGAACGCCCTCTTCGGCATCGTGCAGGGCGGCATGTTCGAGCACCTGCGCGAGGAGTCGCTGGCGCAGCTGGTCGAGCTGGACTTCCCCGGCTATGCCGTCGGCGGCGTGAGCGTGGGCGAGCCCAAGGACGAGATGCTGCGCATCATGGCCCACACGCCGCACCGGCTGCCGGCCCACAAGCCGCGCTACCTGATGGGCGTGGGCACACCCGAGGACCTGGTGCAGGGCGTGGCCGACGGCGTGGACATGTTCGACTGCGTGATGCCGACGCGCAATGCACGCAACGGCACCATCTTCACGCGCTACGGCGACCTCAAGGTGCGCAACGCGCGCCACAAGACCGACCACCAGCCGCTGGACCCGAGCTGCACCTGCCATGCGTGCGCCGGCACGAGCGGCGTGAGCTGGGAACAAGGCGGCCGCAGCGGCTTCAGCCGCGCCTACCTGCACCACCTGGAGCGCTGCGGCGAGATGCTCGGCCCGATGCTCGCCACGGTGCACAACCTGCACTACTACCTCAACCTGATGCGCGAGATCCGGGAGGCGCTGGACGCGGGCACCTACACCGCATTCCGAGAAAGGTTCCGCGCCGAGCGCGCCCGCGGCATCTAGCGCCGCGCAGCAATTCATAAGCACGCTTACAATCAGTGTGCTTATGAAAAGCGACCACACGCAGCGCTTCAGCTTCCTCGTCAACCACGTCGCCAGGCTGCATGGCGCGCATTTCGATCGCCTGGCACGCGAGCGGCTGGGGCTGTCGCTGGCGCAGTGCCGGCTCATCGGCGCCCTGGTCCGGCACGGGGACGCGACGCCGCTGTCCCAGGCCGAACTGGCACAGCGCCTCGACATGAGCGCCATGGGCGTCGCCACCCTGTGCGACCGCATGGAGACCGCAGGCTGGATCCGTCGCGAGGCCTCGACCGCCGACCGTCGCGTGAAGTGGGTGTACCCCGAACCGCGTGCGCTGGCTGCTTTCGATGACGCGCTGGCGATCAGTGACGACGTGCTGGCGCACGGCCTGGCCAACCTCAGTGCCGCGGAACGCAAGCAACTGATCGCGCTGCTGCGCAAGGCGCGCGAGGGCCTGCTGGCCTGGGAGCCGGGCGCAGCCGGCACGGCGGAGGACGCATGAGCCCACGCCCGGCCGCTCCGAAGGTCGCACCATGAACACCGCCACGCCGAACACGGTGGCCCACCGCGGAATGATCACGGTGTCGATCATGCTCGCCACCATCATGCAGGCGCTGGACACGACCATCGCCAACGTCGCGCTGCCGCACATGCAGGGCAGCCTGCAGGCCTCGCAGGACCAGATCACCTGGGTGCTGACCTCCTACATCGTGGCAGCGGCGATCACGCTGCCGCTGACGGGCTGGCTGTGCGGGCACTGGGGACGGCGGCGCGTGTTCCTGGTGTCGGTCGTGGGCTTCACGGTGGCTTCGGCGCTGTGCGGGCTGGCCGGCTCGATGGTCGAGATCGTCGCGGCGCGGCTGCTGCAGGGCGTCTTCGGCGCGGCGCTGGTGCCGCTGTCGCAGGCCGTGCTGCTGGACATCAACCCGCGCGAGAAGGTCGGCCAGGCGATGGCGATCTGGGGCGCGGGCATCATGGTCGGGCCCATCCTCGGGCCGTTGCTGGGCGGCTGGCTCACCGACCAGTTCGACTGGCGCTGGGTCTTCTTCATCAACCTGCCCGTGGGCCTGGTGGCGCTCTGGGGCATCGCGCGCTACCTGCCCGAGAGCCGGCCGAAGGCCGAGAAGCTCGACCTCTTCGGCTTCGTCTCGCTGAGCCTGGCGATCGGCATGCTGCAGATGTTCCTCGACCGCGGCGAGCAGCTCGACTGGTTCGACTCCTGGGAGATCCGCCTCGAGGCCGCCACGGCCGTCGTTGCCTTCGCCTTCTTCGCGGTCCACACCTGGACGGTGCAGGGCACGAGCTTCCTCGACCGCGCGCTGCTCAAGGACCGCAACTTCGTCACCGGCCTGCTGTTCGCGTTCATCGTCGGCATGATCCTGTTCGCCACGATGTCGCTGCTGCCCACCTTCCTGCAGGGACTGATGGGCTACCCCGTGGTCTACACCGGCGCGGTGACGGCGCCGCGCGGCGTGGGCACCATGATCGCCATGATCGTGGTCGGGCGGCTGGTGCAGCGCATCGACGTGCGCGGGATCATGGCGGTGGGCTTCGGGCTCACGGCCTTCTCGCTGTGGCAGATGACCCGCTTCACGCCCGACATGGACAGCACGCTGGTCATCACCTCGGGCTTCATCCAGGGCCTGGGCATCGGGTTCACCTTCGTGCCCCTGTCGACCGCCACCTTCGCCACGCTGGCGCCGCATCTGCGGCACCAGGGCACGCCGATCTTCAGCCTGCTGCGCAATATCGGCAGCAGCGTGGGCATCTCGATCGTGCAGGCGCTGCTGACCGAGGACACGGTGAGCGCCCATGCCAACCTGGCCGCCCTCGTCGCGCCCGGCAATGCGGCGCTCGCCACCCTGCCGCCGTCGATGAACCCCGGCAGCCTGAGCGGGCTGGCGGCGCTCAACGCCGAAGTCACGCGCCAGGCCGCGATGATCGGCTACCTCGACGACTTCTGGATCATGATGGTCATCACGGCCATCGCGATCCCCCTGCTGCTGCTGATCCGCAAGCCGCAGCGCGCGGCAGCCGGTCCGGCCGAAGTGCCGCACTGAGCGGCCAGGCCTGCCTGCGCGGCGGCTTCAGCGCCCGGCGCCCGCAGCCTTGACCGGCAGCGGCGTGGTGCAGGGCTCGCTCAGTCGCGCAGTTCGGGCGGCAGCGTGCCGCCGTTGGCGGCGATGCGGGTCATCACCTGCTTGTGCAGGCCGATGTTCCATTCGGCCGAGCCCGGCTCGCCGTTGCTGTAGAGGATTTCGTTGGCCAGCTCCTTGCGCGCGGCCAGGCTGCTGTCCAGGCCCAGCAGCTTGAGCAGGTCGACGATGGAGGTGCGCCAGTTCAGGGCAGCGGCACCGGGCATGGCGTCCAGGATCGCAGGCACGTCACCCAGCGGGATGGACGGCGGCGGTGCGGCCACGGCCGGGGCGCCCGACGGTGCGGGTGCGGGCGGTGCGGCCTGCACCTCGGCGGCGTTGGCCGAGGGGAAAATCTTGGAAAAAATCTTGCCGAAAAAGCTCATGGATGGGTCCTCGACGTTGGTTCTGCGGGGCCGGCGACGACGTCAGTGATCGCCGACTGCGCGCCGAATGCAGCGCAGACCGAGGTTCTAACACTTCGGCGCGACCGGCCTGCCAAAGATTGGGGTCAGGCGTGCAGATTGCCCGGCCGGGCGCGCAAAAAGCGTCCGGCGCCTACACGCCGGGGGCGTTCAGGCCAGCGCGACCGGCCCCGGCGCCGACGGAGGCGCGGATGACGCGGGTACCGCCTGCGCCGACGTTCCGCAGCCGTGGCAGAAGCGCGAGAACGCGCTCTTGCGCGTCTCGCACACGCGGCAGTGGTCGAACAGGCCGATGCCACAGTGCGGGCAGAAGTCGATGGCGGTGTTCTTCAGGTCGACAGGCCGCTCGCAGCCGGGGCACACGCCCTTGGCCAGCCGTGCGAGCGCCGTGTCGTAGCTCAGCTCCTCGCGTCGCACCTGGTCGGGCTGCGCCTCGGCCAGCTTCTGCCGCGCCAGGTAGCGGTTGAGCGCCACGATGGCATAGCGCCCCACCAGCACGGTGACGACGATGCCCACGACATAACGCACGTAGCCGCCATAGCTCGGCAGGTAGGGCACGAGCTCGACGAAGAAGGCGAAGAGCGCGAAAAAGATGAAGCCCCAGACGAAGGGCCACCAGGTGCTCCGGCGCTTCTTCGCGAACAGCCAGCCCGCGACCAACAGCAGCGGCAGCGTGAGTGCGAGGCGGTAGCCGAACACGCGCAGTTCCACGCGGCGCTGCTCGGCCACCATGCGCTGCGCCGCAGCTTCTTCCAGCAGGTCCAGCTTGTGCTGCTCGCTCTCCTGTGCCTGCTGGGCATCGAGCAGTTGCTGGCGCTGCAGGCCCAGGGCTTTCTGCGCTGCGTCTTCGGCGACCTTCAAGGCGTCGAGCTGGCGCGTGCGCGCGATCAGCTCGGTGTCCTGGTCGGGCGCCTGCGTGGCGCGTCGCGTGGCGATCCAGTTCGAGAAGGTCTCGCGCGCATTGCGGCTGGCCTGCTCCGCGGCATCGAGGCGCAGCTGTGCCTGCTCGAGCGCACGGCGTGCGGCGACCTCCTTGTCGCCCGCCTCGCGCACGGCGGCGCGCAGCGGTTCGGCGGCGCCGGGCGGCATGAAGTCGTCGAGCTGCAGCGCGCGCTCGACGCGCGGCAGGTCGCCGACCACCGTGCCGCCCAGGCCGATCAGGAAGCTCGCGAACACCACCGCCACCAGCCAGAGGCCACGGCGAAACCATTTCTCGGACAGGCGCAGGGACTTGCTCATGGATGCTCACTCCTCGCTTTGCTTGTTCATTCGTGGATGGCAGCCTGCGTCCGCCCGTGGGGCGCGGCAGGCCCATTGGGCTCAGATCTTCAGGCGTTGCACCGGCGCGGCCAATCCGGCGCGCGGCAGCCAGTCGAAGACCGAATCGACCGTCACCGTCTCGATGCGGTCCGAGTAGCGCTTCTCGCTCGGGTGGTCGTCGAAAGCAACGTTGGCCGAGCCCACGCGACCGCCCAGGCGCGCCAGCGGGCCGAGGCGCAGCGTGGTCGGCGCGTAGCCCTTGAACTGCAGCCAGGCCTGGGCCTGCTGGCGGGTGCGGATGGTCTCCGGCTCCATCGCGGCGGCCAGCGTCTCGATGGCCCACTGGTTCGACTGCTGGTACTTCTGCCCCCAGGCGTAACTCACCAGGCTGTAGGCCGGCGTGTGCACGCGGGCCAGCGCTTCACCCAGGCGTGGAGCGGGCTGCGACAGCAGGCCCAGCAACTGCTGCTGCACCTGCGGCGAAGGGACTTCCCACGCCGCCTCGTAGCGCCACAGGTCATCGAGAAAGAACTCGCCCAGCCCCTGGCGGTAGATCGTCGCCTCGGCCGTGCCGCAGCGGTTGAGCTTGTGGACCACGCGCCAGGGCCCCTCGGCGCTCCGGTAGGCCAGGCCCAGGTGCGAGTAGCGCAGGCCGTACTTGCTCAGGTCCTGTCCCGCGCGGGCCAGCACGACCACCCGGGCACCGCTGGCGTCCAGCGCCTGCGCGGTGCGTTCGGCCAGCTGCATGCCCTTGGCGACCACGGCCGGGCTCGGCTTCACCGACTCGCAGGAGCGGCCGGCATGCGCATGCACGGGGAACAGGAACAGACCCGCCAGCACCACCAGCACGATCAGCACGGCGGCATGGAGCACCGTGCGCACGAACCGGCGCAGGCGCGGCTCGTTGGCCTGCGCCTCCTCGTCGTAGGGGCCGAAGTTGGTACGGGGCTCGTTTTTCACAGCACCCTCTCGTTGTACAGCAACGCCTGGCCGATGGCATTGGGGATGAAAGCCAGCACCTCACCGGCGGCCGACAGCACGATGCCGCTGCCGACGACGCCGACCTCGACCGAGCCGCCCACGGCCATCGAGGCGCGCCGGCTGCCACGATCCAGCACCTTGACGCTGGCGCGGGCGCCGTCGGAGGCGCGCTCGAGCAGGTAGACGGTGCCCTCGGCCACCGCCTCGACGGCCACCACGCCGAGCACCGCGCCGCCCACGGAGAGTACGGCGGGCACGGCCACCACGGCGGTGGACGCGGCACCGGCCACCGAGGCGGTGCCGACGACCGAGGCCACCGGCACCAGGGACAACGCTGCCGAGGCCTCGCTCTGGGCGCGGGCGGGCGCTGCCGCCCCGAGGCCGGCCAGTGCGGCGCAGGCAGCCAGGCCGAGGGCGGCGAAGGAAGAACGCAGGAATGTCATGGTCGGATCTCCTGAGGAAGGTGCCGGGTTGGCGTCATTCGGCGGCCGGGGCATCGGCACGCACTTCGCGTCGGCCCTGCTGACGGGCCTCGGCCAGGTCGGCCTCGTGCCGGTCGCGCAGCGTCTTGGCCAGCGTGAAGGCCGAGCTGATGAGGAACAGCCAGCTCACGCCCAGGTAGGCCTTGTAGGCATCGTTGATCTCCATGCGGACCAGGCCCCAGCCGGTCAGGCCCATGGCGGTGAAGAAGCCGCCCCAGACGACCAGCTTCCACATCGGCGTGTCGCCGGCCAGCGAGGGGCGTTGGCTGTCGCGCACGAACTTGGCCAGCACGAAGGCGGCCGACAGGCAGAACACGTACCCCATCACCATGAAGGCGCGCTCCAGGTTCTGGCCGGGCAGCCAGCTCAGGCCGGTGGCGCACAGGAACACCGCCAGGCCGAAGGACAGCCAGACCTGGACGGTCCAGGCCCGGGTGTCGCGCAGGATCGAGAGGTGCGAAGAGGTGGAGTGCATGGGGGCCTCGCGGCGGTAGTGAAGGTGCGCGGATCATGGATGGCTCCTGCACCGCTCAGCCTCATCAGACTGCACCAGTCTGCCTATTCGACGCGACAAGTACCTTCAGAAGATACTTTTCCCGGCGCGCGCACGGGGCATCGGGTGGGTGCCCGCGTGCAGATCCACGCGCGTGTACGGGCGCTCGAGCCCGGCCACGCCCGCCGCCACGCGCTCCAGCAGTCCGTGCGTGGGCGCCCGTTGGCCGGGCGGCAGCAAAACCATGGGCACCGCCAGGCTGGCCGCGACCCACCATGCGGGCAACTGCGGGTGCGGCCGGGTGTGCTGCAGCACAAGGAACAGCCCGCTCGCGGCAGCGCCCACCAGGAAACCGGCAACCACCTCCGACACGCTGTGCGCGTCGATCGCCAGGCGCGAGACACCGATGGCCGCCCCGAGCAGCCAGCCCGCACAGGCGGCGGCCACGCGCAGGCGATGGCCGCCCCGTGAGGCGAGCAGCCACAGGGCCACGGGCCAGAAGCAGGAAGAAAGCGCTGTGTGGCCGCTGAAGCCGGTGAAGTCGAAGGCGACATCGCCCAGGCCCCAGCCCATGAAGGCGAGCTTGGACAGCGCGACGATTGCCCCGCACGCGCCGAAGCACAGCGTCCACAGCACGGCCGAATACCAGGTGCGCCGCGACGACGCCAGCCACACCAGGACGAAGGCGGCGGCCGGCAGCAGCAGCCCGCTGTCGCCCAACCAGGTGAAGGTGTGCCAGTCAAGCATGCGCGGCATGCCGGCGCCCGCGAGGGCGTGCGAGGCGGAGCGGGCGAGGTCGCGGCGTCAAGGCGCGGTCAGGCGGCCAGCAGGCCGCTCACGCGCTGGCGCAGGGCTTCGGGCTGCACCTCCACAGGCGGCACGGCCGCACCCACGTTGAGGCCGACCCGGCTGAACATGCCCCGGCGGAACGGGCGCACCATGGCCACGCTTTCGCCGCGTCGCTGCTCGATGCGGCTGAAGAAGGAGCCCCAGAGGTTGGTCAGTGCCATCGGAATCACCGGCGCTTCGATGCCCTCGGCGCGGGCGAGTTCCATGATCTTCATCACGCCGCCCTTGAAAGGCTGCAGCTGCCCGTCACGGGTGATGGCACCTTCGGGAAAGATCGCCAGCAGGTCGCCCTCCCGCAGCACCTTCGCGGCCTCGGCGAAGGCGCGCTCGTAGGCGGCCGCATCTTCCTTCTGCGGCGCGATGGGGATGGCCTTGGCGAGGCGGAACATCCAGCCCAGCACCGGCACCCTGAAGATGCGGTGGTCCATGATGAAGCGGATCGGGCGCGGGCTCGCGGCCATGAGCAGCACGGCGTCGATGAAGCTCACGTGGTTGCACACCAGGACGGCCGGACCTTCGCTCGGGATGTGCTCGTCGCCCTGGATCTCGAAGCGGTAGACGAAGCGCGACAGCACCCACGCGACGAAGCGCAGCAGGTACTCCGGCACCAGCATGAAGATGTAGAACGCGACCACCGCGTTGGCGATGCCGGTGGCGAGGAAGATCTGCGGAATGCTGAAGCCCGCACCCAGCAGCGCGCCGGCAATGACCGAGCTGCCGATCATGAACAGCGCGTTGAGGATGTTGTTGGCCGCGATGATGCGCGCACGGTGGGTGGGCTGGCTGCGCAACTGGATCAGCGCGTACATCGGCACGCTGTACAGGCCGGCGAAGAGCGACAGCAGCGCCAGATCGGCCATCACGCGCCAGTGCGCAGTCTGCGAGACGAACGCGGCGGCGCCCATCTCGGCGGACGGCGGCAGCCCGCGCGAGGCGAAGTACAGGTCGATCGCGAACACGCTCATGCCGATGGCACCCAGCGGCACCAGCCCGATCTCGACCTGGCGGCGCGACAGCGTCTCGCACAGCAGCGAGCCGATGCCGATGCCCACCGAGAACACCACCAGCAGCAGCGACGCCACCTGTTCGTTGCCGTGCAGCACCTCCTTGGCGAAAGCCGGGAAGTTGCTGAGGAACACGGCGCCGAAGAACCACATCCACGAGATGCCCAGCAGCGAGCGGAAGACGACGATGTTGCCGCGCGCGAGCTTGAGGTTGCGCCAGGTTTCGCTGACGGGGTTCCAGTTGATCTTCAGCGCCGGGTCGGTGGCCGCGGTGTCGGGGATCGCCTGCGCCACGCCACGCCCCACCAGCGCCAGCAGCACGCAGCCGACCGCGACCGTCGCGTGCCCGACGCCCGGCAGCGCCACGAGCAGCCCGCCCGCCACCTGCCCGAGCAGGATCGCGACGAAGGTGCCCATCTCCACCATGCCGTTGCCGCCGGTGAGCTCGCGCGCATCGAGCACCTGGGGCAGGTAGGCGAACTTGACCGGGCCGAAAAGCGTGGAGTGCAGCCCCATGAGGAACACGCAGGCCAGCAGCACGGGCACGTTGGCGGCGACGAAGCCCCAGGCCGCGAGCGCCATGATCGCGATCTCCAGGTTCTTCACCAGCCGGATGATCCGCGTCTTGTCGTACTTGTCGGTCAGTTGCCCCGCCGTGGCCGAGAAGAGCAGGAAGGGCAGGATGAACAGGGCGCCGATCACGAGGCCCGCCATGGCCGGCTTCATCCAGGCCACCTGCAGCTGGTAGGTGACCATCACCGTGAACGCGAACTTGAACAGGTTGTCGTTGGCCGCGCCCGCGAACTGCGTCCAGAAGAAGGGCGCGAAGCGGCGCTGGCCCAGCAGCGCGAACTGGTTGGCGTGCGCGTTCGCACCCGGGTGCGTGGGGTTGCTGGCGGTGGTGCTCATCGGTGGGTCCCTCGGCGTCGACCGGCGGCAGCTGCGTGCCGCCGCACCTTCTTCTTGGATGGCCTCAGGCAGTTGCCGCAGCCGCGCCCGGATTGTGCCGCAGGCCCCTGGCGCGGCCGCGCTGCAGCGCCGCGATCACCGGCAGCGCCGCGAGCGCCGCCACGCCGTGCTTGAGCGTGTGGCCCGAGACCAGGTGGCCGGTCGCTTCGTACACCCACGCATCGCCAGCCTCCAGCAGCTTGGCCGCCGCGTACAGGGCGATGACCCCGCCCAGGCGCAGGCCGACGGCCCCCGGCACCTTCGGCGTGAGCGCCAGCGCCAGCACCACCGCCATGCCGCCGAACTGCACCGCCCCCCACGGCATCAGGTTGCCGGCCTCCGCGGCGCACGCCACGGCCAGCAGGCCGCCGCCGAGCGTGGACCAGGCCAGCACCCAGCCGGCGCGCTGCGACACCCGTTCGCAGGCGGCCAGGCCGACCAGCCCGGCGAAGGCGACGGTCATGCCGGCCCGGTCGGCCGCGAGGCGCATCTCGTCGGGTTGCAGGTGAAAGAAGGCCGACCCGGCCGCCGTGACCAGCAGACCGGCAAAGAACAACCAGGCGCAATCGAGCGTGCTGCCCGGCGGCTCGTCGGCGACGGCCGCGGCGTCGAAGCGCCGCAGCTGCCACAGGCCCCAGAGCCCGAACACGGCAAAGGGCAGGTTGCTCAGCACGTCCATGGCGTTGTCCACGCCGTGCCAGGGCCGCTGGTCGGCAAAAGCGCGCAACGCAAAGGCTTCGGCGGGCAGCGCCGGCGCCAGCACGGCGGTCAGCAGCAGCGCCAGTGCGGCCGCGGCCAGAAGACATTCGCGGCGGCTCAGGGGGAAGGGAGCGGTCATGGGCGGAACTCCGGTGGGCACAAGGAAGGGTTCGGCCGCAATGTAGGTAGACCGGGCGCTGCGAAGCATCGAAAATCGATACGGCACCCATCCGTGACATTTTCGGTATCGAATTCCTGTACCCAGCCATGAGCACCACCGTCGATCTCGTCCAGGCCCTGAAGCACGAACTCAAAACCGCCCGCATGACCTACGCCGACCTGGCGCGTGCGTTGGGCATGGCGGAATCGAGCGTCAAACGCATGCTGGCCAAGGGCGACATGCCGCTGTCTCGCGTGGATGCGATCTGCCGCGCGCTGAAGATCGACTTCGCCGAACTCGCGCGCCGCGTGGCCGACGCGCAGCCGCTGCTCAAGGAGCTCTCGCAGGAGCAGGAGAAGGCGGTGGTCAGGGACAAGAAGCTGCTGCTGGTGGCCATCAGCGTCCTGAGCCAATGGACGCTGGAGCAGATCGTGGGCGCCTACCGCATCACCGAGGCCGAGTGCATCGGCTTCCTGGCCCAGCTCGACCGCATCGGCATCATCGAACTGCGGCCGATGAACCGCTACCGCCTGAAGCTAGCCAAGACCTTCCGCTGGCGACCCAACGGCCCGGTGATGGAGTTCTTTCGCGACCACGTGGTGCTCGACTACTACCGCGGCGGCTTCGACGGGCCAGCCGAAGGCCTGCTGCTGGTGCACGGCACCATCAGCAAGGCGCTGGCGCCGGCCTTCCTGGAGCGGCTGCAGCGCGTGGCAGCCGATTTCGCGCAGCAGCACCAGACCGACCAGAAGCTGCCGCCGGAGCACCTGGAGGGCTACACGTTGCTCCTGGGCATGCGCAACTGGGAGTTCGAGGCCTTCACGCAACTGCGGCGCGGGGAGATCACGGCGCGCGCCTCGCGCACTGCGGCCCACGCGCGGGTTGCCGGGGTGCGGCCGGCCTGAGCCGCCGCACCCCAGCGCTCACTCGGCCTCACTGGCGCCGAATCGCGGGCGACGCCGGCCGAGGAAGGCGTTCAGGCCTTCGCGCAGATCGGTCGAGAAAGCCAGCTCGACCGCGCGCTCGCGCGAGAAGGCCAGCGCTTGCGAAGGCGGCTGGTCCAGCGCGGCATCGATCGCCGCCTTGCACGCCGCGATGGCCAAGGCCGGCCCACCCGCCAGCCGCGTCGCGAGTGCCAATGCCTCGTCGACCGCCCGGCCGTCGTCGACAACGTGATCGACCAGGCCCCAGGCGAGCGACTCCTCCACGCCGACCGGGTCGCCCAGAAGCATCATGCGGCGCGCACGACCGGGCCCGACGCGCCGCGTGATGCGCAACGTGCCGCCGCTGCCCGGAAAGGCCCCGAGCAGGATCTCCGGCAGGGCCAGGCGAGCGCTCCGGCCGACGAGCACCTGGTCGCAGCACACCGCGAGCTCCAGCCCGCCACCGACCGCCGTGCCCTCGATGGCGGCCATGGTCGGCTTGCCCAGGCCGGCCAGCGCCCCGAACACCGCCTCGTCCTGGGCGAACTTTTCCTCGATGGCCTCTCGCCCCTGCGCGACGATGCCCGCAAGCTCGGCGAGGTCGGATCCGACACTGAAACTGCGCAGGCCCGCGCCACGCAACACGACGGCACGCACGCGCGCATCGTGCGCGCACTGGGCAACGCGCTCGCCCAGGCGGGCCACCATCGCGCGATCCAGCGGATTCATGGGCGGTGCATCCAGCGTCAGCAGCGCGACCGGCCCGTGCATGTCGATCGAAACATGTCCCATCTGCCTGCCCTCAGTTCAATGTGATGCCGGATTGCGCGATCAGCTCGGACCACACCGTCGTCTGCGTTCTGAGCAGCCCGTCCACCTCCAGGGGCGACATCGGCTGCGCGACCAGGCCCTGCACGGCGAGTTGGCCCAGGAGCTCCGGCTGCGTCAGGATCTCGTCGATGGCCCGATGCACCGGGGCGATGGCCTCTGCGGAAGCGCGCGCGGGCGCGAAGAGCGCCAGCCATGCACCGCTGTCGGTGGCCGGGATCGACAGCCCTGCTTCTGCAAATGTGGGAACACCCGGCAGGCCTGATGTCCGCTGCCGGCCGGTGATCGCCAGGGCGCGCAGCTTCCCGGCCGACACCAGGGGCTGCACGCTGGCCGTGCCGCCCAGCATCATCGTGACCAGCCCGGCCTGCAGATCGGTGAGCGCTCCTGCCGCGCCCCGGTACGGCACGTGGCGGATGTCGATGGCGGCGGTGCGTTTGAAGATCTCCCCGAAGAGATGCGTGACGTTGCCGATGCCAGCCGACGCGAAGGTGAATTCGCCGGGCCTCGCCCGGCATTGGGCGATCAGCGCCTGCAGCGTGCGTGCCTCGGTCGTCTCGGGATGGACCACCAGCACCAGCGGGCCGAGCGTCAGCCCCGCCACGCCGCGCACATCCCGGGTCGCAAGGAACTGCCGGCTGCCGATCAGGCTGGGCGCGGTGGCGATCTCCATGCCCCCGAGCAGCAGCGTGAGGCCGTCCGCCGCGGCGGTGGCGACCTGCGTGCCGGCCAGGGTGCCACCCCCGCCGGGCCGGTTCTCGACCACCACGGGCCGCTCCAGCACGCGCGCCAGGCGTGCGCCGACCAGGCGCGCGACCACGTCGGTCGTGCCACCGGCTGCGTAGGGCACGACCAAGCGCATCGCCGAGCCTCTTGCCGCCTCGGGTGCCGGGGCATCGGCCGCCCATCCCGGCATCGGGGCTGCCACCAGGCAGCCCAGGCCTGCGCCGATCAGGGTCCGTCTCTTTGCATGCATCTGTTCTTCCAAAGGGGCCGCACGCCGTACCTTAGTGCGCCCCGCACCGGCCTACCGTCCTACCGGAACAGGACAACGCTTGTCCTCGCCGCATACGACATCGCGCGGCAACTCCCACCGATACGCTTGCCGCATGACGAACGACGACGCCCCTCGCGAACCCGATCAACACCCGCTCCAGCCGCGTTTCGAATTCGCCTTCGAGACCACGCTCACGCTGGCGCCGCGGCTGGTCCTGCAGGACCCGCCCTCGGGCGGCGCCCGCATGTCGGTCCCGGTGCTCGACGGCCGCTTCGAAGGGCCAAGGCTGCGCGGGCGCGTCCTCGCCCACGGCGGCGAATTCCCGCATGTGCGCACCGACGGCGTCTTCTGCTTCGACGCCCGCTACTTCATGCAGGAAGACGACGGCACCCTGATCTACATCCAGAACCGCGGCTTCCGGCACGGTCCGCCGGACGTGATGGAAACCCTGCTGAAGCTGCCACCGGGCATGGAGGTCGATCCGCGCAGCTACTACCTGCGTTGCACGCCCACCTTCGAGACCCCGCCCGGCAAGCACGACTGGCTGACGCGGCATATCTTCATCGGCGTCGGTGCCCGGCTGCAGACCGGCAACGTCATCCGGTACTACCAGGTGCTGTGACAAGTCGGGCACCCGCGAGCGCGTCGCACGCGCCGTACCGCGACATTCCGCTTGGCAGTCGCTGCGTCGAGGTCGATCGGCGCGGGGACGGCAGCATCCTGGTGCGCGCCACCGAAGCGCTCGGTCCGCATGCCGGCCGGCTCACGGACGTTCTGGAAGCCCACGCCCGGACGCATCCCGAGCGCGTGTTCCTGGCCAGTCGCGACCCGGCCACGGGCGCCTGGCGCACGCTGCGCTATGCCGAGGCCTGGCACGACGTGCAGCGCATCGCGCAGGCGCTGGTGGAGCGCGGTCTCGGACCCGAACGCCCAGTCGCGATCCTGTCCGAGAGCGGCATCGAACATGCATTGCTCGCCCTTGCCGCGCTGCATGTCGGCATCCCCTACTGCGCGGTCACGCCCGCCTATTCGCTGCTGTCTGCAGACCATGCGAAGCTCGGCCACGTGCTGGGGCTGCTCCAGCCCGGCCTCGTGTTCGCAGACGACGCTGCCGCCTTCGAGACGGCGATCGAACGCGCAGCACCGCCGCAGGCGGAAGTCGTGCACGTGCAGCGCGCCTGCGCCCGGCGTTCGAGCACGCCGTGGTCCGCGTTGCTCGAACGTGAACCCACCGATGCCATGGTGCGCGCCGCCGCGCAGGTCACCCCCGACTCGGTGGCCAAGGTCCTCTTCACGTCGGGCTCGACCGGCATGCCCAAGGGCGTGATCAACACGCAGCGCATGCTGGCCTGCAACCAGCAGATGATGGTGCAGGCGTTTCCTGCGATCGGCGTCGAACCGCTGATCATCCTCAGCTGGCTGCCCTGGCACCACACCTCGGGCGGCAACCAGATGCTGGGCCTGACCCTGCACTGCGCGGGGACTTTGTATCTCGACGACGGCAGGCCGGTACCGGGCGAAGTCGAACGCACGGTGCGAAACCTGCGCGAGGTCGCGCCGACCGTGTACTTCAGCGTGCCGCGCGGCTTCGCCATGCTGCTGCCCTTCCTTCGCGCCGACGACGCGTTGCGCGACCGCTTTTTCTCGCGGCTTCGCATGCTCTATTACTCCGGCGCGGCCTTGAACCCCTCGCTCGCGCGGGAGTTGGCCGAACTCTCGGTGGCAGCCTGTGGCGTGCGCACGCCGATGATGTCGGGCTACGGCGCGACCGAGACGGCGCCCGCCGCCCTGGCGGCCAACTGGCTCACGGAGCGCAGCGGGCTGGCCGGCCTGCCGATCCCCGGCTGCGAGCTCAAGCTCGTGCCCCTCGCGCCCGGCCGATTCGAGGCGCGCCTGCGCGGGCCGAACGTCACGCCCGGCTACTGGGCCCAGCCCGAGGCCGACGCTCGCCTCTTCGACGACGAAGGCTTTGCCCGGCTCGGCGATGCGCTGTCGTGGGTCGCACCGGACGACCCCCAGCAGGGCTTGGCGTTCGAGGGCCGCATCGCGGAGGACTTCAAGCTCAGCACAGGCACCTGGGTCAGCGTGGGCGGACTGCGGGCGGCGCTTCTTCAGGCCGGCGACGGCCTGTTCCTGGATGCCGTGATGGCCGGTGAAGGCCAGGACGAGGTCGGCGCTTTCATCGTCGCCGACCGTGCCGCCGCCGCAGCCTGCTGCGAGGCGGACCCCGAGCTGTCCTGGCCCGCGCTGCTGTCGCATCCCGCGTTCAAGCAGCGCGTGCAGTCCGCCGTCGACGCCCTGGCGGCACGTGGCACGGGAAGCTCGACCTTCGTCGGGCGCGCCTTGGTGCTCGAGGAGCCGCCCTCGGCCGCCGCCGGCGAGCTGACGGACAAGGGCTCGGTCAACCAGCGCGCATTTCTTGCCAACCGCGCCCCGCTGGTGAGTGCCCTGTTCGCGATGCCGCCCGGTCCCGGGGTGGTCGTCGCCCGGCGGGCGACCTGAGCGCCTGAGGCCGTCCTTGCAGCCTTGCCGCCCGAACATCGGCCGGCGGAGCGCCCTTCCCACACAGCAACGCCTTCTCTCTGAAGGCGGATCGGGTTTGCCCTAGCCCATGCGACCGCCCCTCGATTTATCGTTAACCAGGTTTACAGTAAACCCAGTTCACGAACTGCATCGCGCTCGGAGCGCATGCCCCTGCACAAGGAGACAACCCGTGCATTTCCAGCTGATCGAACATTCCGCGCCTCGGCGACTCGTGGACGCAGCAGCGGTCGCGGGCCTGATCGACGTGATCGGTTCACCCGATCCGGAAGCTTTCGCGGCACGCCTGCTGGAGGCTGTCAGGCCGCTGCTGCATGCCTGCGAGTGCACGGTGTTCGCGCACGAAGCCCAGCGTCCGCCGCGCTTCCTGTCCGCAGCATCCGACCAGGGGCCGTGGGATGCGACGCGGCGAGCCGCCATCCATGCGCGCGAATTCGACGGGCAGGACGAGCTTCAGCCGGTGATCGAACGCAGGCCTGCGGCCGGCGAGGTCGGCGCGGTGTTCATCTGCCATCAGCCGCTGCACGACATGCGGCCCAACCGGCTGCGCAGCGACTGCCTGGAGTCGGCCGGCCTGACCGATCGGCTGACGGTGCTGGCGCGGGTGGGCGAGGCCGAATGGCTGGCCGCCCACCTCTATCGGAATGGCGAGACCGGCCCGTTCGGGCCCGACGACGTCGAGGCCGGCGCCAGCATCGCGCGCCTGGTCGCCGGCTGCATGGCGCGCCACCATCTGAGCGACCCGACCGGGGTCGGCACCCTGCGCGGTCGGGTCAGCGAAGGCGTCCGCGAGTTCGGCGATCGGCTGACTGATCGCGAGCGCGAGGTGCTGACGCGCATCCTGGACGGCGTCACCGTCAACCGTATCGCCGAAGACCTCAAACTGCGGCCGACGACGGTCGCGACCTATCGCCTGCGCGCCTACGAGAAGCTGGGCGTCACGTCGCGGCAGGAACTGTTCGCCGCGATACTGAAGCGACGCGCAGTCGCACCGGAGCGGCTGCGCCCGGGCCGTGCGACGTCGCTCGCGCACGCTGCCTGACGCCAACGGAGCCATGCTTGAAGGACCACACCATCGCAGCTCGGACACCCGCGGCGCCGCACGCCCAGGCGACGCCACCACGTGGCGGCAGCGCCCGCCTGGGTCACGGTGGCGTGATCGATCCGCACACCTACGCCGCTCCCGGCCTGCTCAACACCGACCCGATGCATGCCTACCTCGGCTACCTGGTACGGCGGCTCGACAACAAAATCTACGAGAGCTTCATCGAAGAACTCGGCGGCGAGGACATCACGCCATCGCGCTTCACGGCGCTGTCGATCATCGGCCACAACCCGGGCGCGCGGCAGGTGGACGTCGCGCGTGCGCTGGAGGTCGCGCGGCCCGCTGCGCTGAAAGTGGTGAACCACCTGATCGCGCTCGGGCTCGTCGAGGCCCATTCCATCCCGTCGGACAAACGCATCGGCGCCCTCGCCCTCACCGCGCTCGGCCATGCCAAGCTGGCCGACTACGAGCAGGCGGTGCATCGCCACGAGCAGCGCGTCTTCCGCGCCTTGGACCCGTGCGAGCGCGGCGAACTCGCCCGCCTGCTCGACAAGCTGCTGGCGGACTGAACAGGCGCGCGGACGCCGCGCCCACGCGCCAAGGCGCAGCGCCGCTTCAGTTGCCCTTGATGCCCAGCGCCTCCACCACCTGCTGCAGTGCCGCGCCATCCTGGCGCGCCTGCTGGAGGAATTCTTCGGGCGAGGCCGACGGCGCCGGCTCGTAGCCCTGCTGCTGCAGCTTGGCCTGCACGACGGGGTCGGCCAGGGCCCGCGCGCTGGCGTCGAAAAGCTTGCGCAGCACGTCCTTCGGAAGATGGGCGGGTCCCGCCAACGCGAACCAGTAACCCACGTCGAAGCCGCGCAGTCCCAGTTCCGACAGGGTCGGCACGTCCGGCGCCAGCGCCGAGCGCTGGGCGGCCGTGATGGCCAGTGCCTGCAGCTTGCCGTCCCGCACCATCGGCATCACCGAGCTCGGCACCGCGAAGGTGGCCGGCACCTCGCCCGCGACCACCGCAAGCACCGCCGGTGCACCGCCCTTGTACGGCACCTGGCTCAGCTTCACGCCGGACTGGCGTGCGAACTTCTCCAGGATCAACGCCGGATAGGGTCCTTGCGTGGAGGCGACGAACAGGCCGCCTTCGGTGGCACGCGCCTTGGCCAGCAACTGCTCGAAGCCGCCTGCGCCGACGGCGGGGTTCACGGCCAGCACGAAGAAGGTTCGGGCCCACTTGCTCACGGGGGTGAAGCTCGCGCCGTCGTATTTCACGAGCGCGGGCCACATGGCCTTGTCGGCGCCGAACACCGAGTCCGGCGCCAGCGCCAGGGTATAGCCGTCGGGCGCGGCGGCCGCCACGGCAGCAGGTGCCAGCGTGGTTCCGGCGCCGGGCTTGTTGTCCACGATGACCGGCTGCCCGAGCGTTCGGCCCAGATGCTCGGCCATGATGCGCGCCACGGCATCGCCCCCGCCGCCCGGCGCGAAACCCACCATCAGGCGGATCGGCTTGTTGGGATAGGCGCCCTGTGCCGCAGCGGCGCAGGACAGTGCCAGCAGACCCGCGCCGAACGCGCGCCGGGTCCAGGGATGCGAGGAATTCATGATGTGTCTCCGGTGGTCGGCCGCAGCCCCGGGGCAGGATCCGCCGGTGGTGGTCGCCGTCGGATCATTCTGGTGGCGCGCACGCGCACGGCCTGTCCTTCGAGAACACGACGTGTCCTAGTTGCAAACGACAGCCGGGACGGGCTCTATTTCCTATCGTGCCGGCATGACCGATGCCTTCATCTACGACGCCGTGCGCACGCCGCGCGGCGCCGGTCGATCCACCGGATCGCTGCACACCCTCTCACCCATCGACCTCGGTGCCGCCGTCCTCCTTGCGCTGCGCGAGCGCACGGGCTTCGACCGCCATGCCGTCGAGGACGTGATCTTCGGCGTGGGCGACGGGGTGGACGACCAGGGCGCCAACCTCGCCCGCTCGGCCGCCCTGCATGCAGGGCTGGACGAATCGATCCCCGGTTGCACCGTCAGCCGCTTCTGCGCATCGGGCCTGGATGCGGTGAACATGGCCGCGGCACGCGTCGCCGCCGGCCATGGCGAACTGCTGGTGGCCGGCGGCGTGGAAATGATGTCGCTCATTCCCATTGCCGGCACGGGCGGCCCGTGGGGCACCGACCCGGCCTTCAACACGACCTCCAACTTCACGCCCCTGGGCGTGGCCGCCGATCTGCTCGGTACGCTCGAAGGTCACACGCGGCAGCAGGTGGACGCATTCGCGGCCGAATCGCAGGCGCGCGCCGCGACGGCCTGGTCCGAAGGACGCTTCGCGAGGTCGATCGTGCCTGTGCGCGACGTCAACGGTGCGCTGTGCCTGGATCGCGACGAGCACATGCGCCCGGGCACCACGGCCGAGGCGCTCGCGAAGCTTCGGCCGGCCTTCGCCGACCTGGCCCTCAAGGGCGGCTTCGGCGAGACGGTCAAGCGCCGGTACCCGGAGGTCGACACCCTTCGGCATCTGCACACGGGCGGCAATTCCTCGGGCGTCGTCGACGGCGCCAGCGCGCTGCTCATCGGTTCGCGCGAGGCGGGCAGGAAGCTCGGCCTTTCGCCGCGCGCACGCATCAGCGCCGCCGCCACCACGGCCTGCGACCCCTGCCTGATGCTGGTCGCGCCCGCGACCGCTGCGCGCAATGCGGCACAGCGGCGCGGCATGTCGCTCGCGGACATCGACCTGTTCGAGGTCAACGAAGCCTTCGCGTCGGTGGTGCTGCGGTTCATGCGCGAGACCGGCGTGCCGCACGACCGGGTCAACGTCAACGGCGGCGCGATCGCCATGGGCCATCCCATCGGCGCCACCGGCGGCATCCTGGTGGGCACGCTGCTCGACGAGATGGAGCGGCGCGACGCCCGCACCGGGATCGTGACGCTGTGTGCCGGGCTCGGCCTGGGCGTGGCGACCCTCATCGAACGCACCTGAACCCCGGGAGCCACCCACCATGATCAGACAACAGGACCTTGGCGACGGCGTGATCGCGCTGATGTACGGCTCGGACAAGGCCGTGAACACACTGGACGCCGCGCTCAACGAGGAACTCGCGGAACGCAGCGCCGCCCTGATGGCCGACGGGTCCGTCAAGGGCATCGTCGTCGGCTCGGACAAGGACGACTTCATCGCCGGCGGCGATCTGCAGGAGCTGATGCGTGCGCGCGACCCGGACGCCGTACGCGCCATCGTCGCACCCTTCCTGCAGGCGCTGCGTCGCCTGGAGACGGGCGGCAAGCCGGTCGTGGCCGCGCTCACGGGCACCGCGCTGGGCGGCGGGCTCGAACTCGCGCTGGCCTGCCACCACCGCATCGCGGCACAGAACCCTGGCGCGCGCGTGGGATTTCCCGAGGCCACGCTGGGGCTGATGCCCGGGGCCGGCGGCACACAGCGGCTGCCGCGCCGGATCGGCATCGCGGCCGCGGCGCCCCTGCTGCTGGAGGGCCGCCGCATCACCTTCGAGCAGGCGCACGAGCTCGGCCTCGTCGACGAGATCGTGCCTGCAGGCGAACTGCTCACCCGCGCCAAGGCCTGGGCGCTGGCGCATCCCGACGCCTCGCAGCCCTGGGACCGCAAGGGCTTCACGGTGCCCGGCTTCGGCGTCCAGTCGCCGGCGGGCCGCCAGTTCTTCGCGGGCGCCTGGGCGCGCATGCGCAAGACGGCGGGCGGCACCGACGAAGCGGCACAAGCCATCCTGCAGGTGCTGCACCAAGGGCTACAGCGCGGGCTGGATGCGGGCATCGCGATCGAGACCAGGCACTTCGCGCGGCTGGCGGCCGGCGCTTCCGCACGTCAGCGCGTGCGCACCCTCTTCACCGGCGTCAACCGCGCGCGCGCCATGAAGGCGCGTCCCCAAGCCGTGCCGGCGTCGCAGGTCGGGCACCTGGGCGTGGTCGGCGGCGGCGTAATGGGCCGCGGCATCGCCCACATCGCGGCACTGGCCGGCGTGCGCGTCACGCTGATGGATGTGGACGAGGCCGCGGGCCGGCGGGCGATCGAGGCGATCCGCGGCAATGCGATGCGCGAGGCGGAACGCGGCCGGCTCCGGATGCCGGTCGACACGCTGATGGATCGCATTGCCCTGGCGACGCAGGACGGCGCCCTGCGTGATGTGGACTTCGTGGTCGAGGCGGTCTTCGAGAACGCGGCGTTGAAGCAGTCGGTGCTGCAGCGCATGGCGCGCGTCGTGCGCGACGACGTGCCCCTGGCCAGCAACACGTCGACCCTGCCCATCGGCGGGCTGTCCACAGACCTGCCGAACCCGGCCCGCGCGATCGGCCTGCACTTCTTCTCGCCGGTGGACCGCATGCCGCTGGTCGAGGTGGTACGTGCCGCGCAGACCGACGACGCGACCCTGGCGCGCGCACTCGACTTCATGAAGCAGTTGGGCAAGACGCCGGTCGTCGTGCGCGACGGCCTGGGTTTCTACACCAGTCGCATCGTCACCACCTATTCGAGCGAGACGCTCAACCTGGTCGGCGAGGGCGTGCCGCCGCAGTGGATCGACAACGCGGCGGTGGGCGCCGGCTTCGCGCTGGGTGCGGCCTCGCTCGCGGAGCTCACCACGCTGCCGCTGCTGCGCGACATCCTGCAGTCGATGCGCGGCGACGGGCGCCGTATCGCGAACGCCGGCAACGTGGCCGAGGAGACGGTCGCGCAGCTGCTGGCGCTGGGCCGCGTGGGCAAGGCCGCGGGCGGCGGCCTGTACGACTACGGGCCCGAGGGCCGCACCGCCTGGCCCGGCCTGGCCACGCATTTCCCTCAGCGAGAGCCGCCCGAGCTCGAGACGATCCGGCGCCGGCTTCTGCACGTGCAGTCGCTGGAGGCGGTGCGCTGCCTGGACGACGGCATCCTGGACGATCCGCTGGACGGCGACGTGGCCGCCGTGCTCGGCTGGGGCTACCCCAGCCACCTGGGAGGCCCTTTCGCCTACATCGACCGCCTCGGGGCCGCGCGTTTGTGCAGCGAGTCCGACGACTTGGCGCGCCGCTACGGCGCGCGCTTCGACGTGCCCGCCCGCCTGCGCCGCATGGCCGATGCCGGCGAGACCTTCCACACTTGACCGATTCTTCGAGGAATTTCAGCAATGAGAGCAATGGTGATGGCAGCGCCGGGGTTGGAGAACCTCCGCATCGAGGAACGGCCCGATCCGCGCCCCGGCCCGGGGCAGGTGCTCGTGCGCCTGCGCGCGGCCTCGCTCAACTTCCGCGATGTGCTCGCGCTGCGCGGCGGCTACGGCTCGCGCCAGAAGCAGGCCGGCCTGGTGCCGCTGTCCGACGGCGCGGGCGAGGTGCTGGAGGTCGGCAGCGGCGTCACGCGCTTCAAGGCCGGCGACCGGGTGGTGAACACGTTCTTTCCCGGCTGGCTGGCGGGCCCGCCCGCCGAAGCCTTTCTCGAGGAGGACGTGGGCGGCCTGCATGACGGTGTGGCCTGCGAGATGCGGCTGTTCTCCCAGGAAGGCCTGCTGCCGATCCCCGCGGGCATGGACTTCCTGCAGGCGGCCACCCTGCCTTGTGCCGCCGTCACCGCATGGAACGCCGTGCGCGCGCATGGCGGTGTCGGGCCGGAGCATGTCGTGCTGACGCAGGGTTCCGGCGGCGTGGCGATCTTCGCGCTGCAGTTCGCCAAGGCCGCCGGCGCCCGCGCGATCGCGATCTCTTCGAGCGACGACAAGCTCGCGCGCCTGGCGGCACTCGGCGCCGACGACGGCATCAACTACCGCAGCGATGCCGAATGGGGCAAGACCGCGCGCAAGCGCACGCAGGGCCGCGGCGTCGACCTGGTGGTGGAGACGGCGGGCGCGGCCACGCTCAAGCAGTCGATGCGCGCCGTGTCGCTCGGCGGCATGATCGCCGTCATCGGGATGGTCGGCGGCCCGGTCGCCGAGGTTCAGTTGCCGCTCGTGGCGATGGGCAGCCTGCGCCTGCACGGCATCGCCGTCGGCAGCCGCCGGCACCTGCAGGAGGTTCTGCAGGCTTGCGCGCAGCACCGCATCGAGCCGGTGATCGACCGCGTGTTCCCCCTGGCGGAGCTGCCCGAGGCAATCGGCCACGTGGCCAGCGGCCAGCAGTTCGGCAAAGTCTGCATCGAGATCGGCTGAGGTCCATGCTCGAGCTGCAGACCACCGGCGCCGTCGCCACGCTCACCCTCGACCGGCCCGAGGTGCTGAACGCCCTGAGCGGCGAACTCATCGCCGCGCTGCTGCAGCGCCTCGCCCAGCTGAGCTCGGACGACACCGTGCGTGCCATCGTCCTCACGGGCCGCGGGCGCGCCTTCTGCGCCGGCGCCGACCTGTCCGACCCGATGATGAACACGCAGGCACCGCCCGACGTGCGCGCCGAACGCTTCCTCGCCAGTGCGGACGCCGGCATCCATGCGCTGGCACGCGCGCTGGCCGGCCTGCGCAAGCCACTGGTGGCGGCCGTCAACGGCGCCGCCGTGGGCGGCGGCGCCGCGCTCGCACTGTCGGCGCACGTGACGCTCGCCGCGGAAACGGCCTACCTGCAGCAGCCCTTCACGGCGCAGCTCGGGCTGGCGCCCGACATGGGCGCGAGCTGGCAACTGATGCGCCGGCTCGGTCCGGGGCGCGCTCTGCCGCTCGCCATGCTCGGCGAACGCCTCGGCGCGCGCGAAGCGGCCGACTGGGGCCTGATCTGGCGCTGCGTGCCGGACGGCGAACTCGCGGCGGCGGCGGCCGACGTCGCCGGCCGCCTTGCCGCGGGCGCGCCAGCCGCGCTTGCGGCCCTGCCCGCCCTCATGGCCGACGCACTGACGAACGGACTGGACGCGCAGCTCGACCGCGAGCGGGACGCGCAGGCCGCCCTCGTCCGGACCCAGGACTTCATCGAGGCCGTGACGGCCTTTCGCGAGAAACGCAAACCGCGGTTCTGCGGACACTGACTCCCCCTGCCCTTCGAGGAGCCCACTTGAACGAACGACTCACCCAGACATTGCGCCGGGCGGCGCAGTCGAACCCGAACGGCATGGCCACCGTCGACGGCGACCGGCGCCGGACCTGGCGCGAGGTGGAAGCGCGCGTCGCACGCGCGGCCGGCGGCCTGCGCGCCCTGGGCGTGGCCGAGGGCGCGCGCGTCGCGATCCTCTCGCTCAACAGCGACCGCTACCTGGAGGCCTACTACGCCATCGCCTGGGCCGGCGGCGTGATGCTGCCGCTGAACACCCGGTTGACCACCGACGACGTGATCTACATGCTCGGCGACGCCGAGGCCTCCGTGCTGTGCGTGGACGCGTCCTTCCTGCCGCTGGTAGCGCAGGTGCGCGAGCGCTGCCCACTGCTGCGCCACGTCGTCTTTCTGGGAGACACCGGCGCCCAGCCCGCCGGAGCGATGCCCTGGGACGCCCTGGCCGCCGGCGAGCTGCTGGACGATGCCTGCGCCGCGGGCGACGCACTGGCCGGCATCTTCTACACGGGCGGGAGCACCGGCCGGCCCAAGGGCGTGATGCTGTCGCATGCCAACCTGGTGTCGAACGCGGTGAACGCCGTCTACATGATCGGCTACCAGCCCGACTGCGTGTTCCTGCACGCGGCGCCGATGTGCCACCTGACCGACGGCATGTCCACGGTGGCGCTGACCATGGCCGGCGGCACGCACGTGTTCACCCCGAAGTTCGATGCACGCGAGGCGCTGCGGCAGGTCGAGCTGCACCGCGTCACCCATCTCACGCTGGTGCCCACCATGATCGCGATGCTGCTCGAGGTCGAGGGCATCGAGCGGATGAAGCTCGACAGCCTGCGCCAGTTCATGTTCGGCTCGGCGCCGATGCCCGACGCAACGCTGCACCAGGCCGTCGCGATCTGGCCCGGGATGCTGTTCCTGCACGGCTGGGGCATGACCGAGCTCGCGCCGATCGGCACCATGCTGCCGCTGGCCATGCGCAGGCCGGCGGTGGCCGGCGACCGGCTGCGCTCGTGCGGGCAGGCCATGCCGAACCTGGACTTGCGCATCGTCGATGCGGAGGGCCGCGAGGTGCCGCGCGGCACCACCGGACAGATCGTCGTGCGCGGCCCGACCGTCATGCTCGGCTACTGGCGCCGTCCGCAGGAGAGCGCCGCAGCGCTGCGCGACGGCTGGCTGCAGACCGGCGACGCCGCGGTGATGGACGAGGACGGCTATGTCTACATCGTCGACCGGTTGAAGGACATGATCATCAGCGGCGGCGAGAACATCTATTCGACCGAGGTGGAGAACGCGATCTCGCTGATGCCCGGCGTGGCCGAAGTGGCGGTGATCGGCATCCCCGACGACAAGTGGGGCGAGCGCGTGCATGCCATCGTCGTCCCGCGCGAGGGCGCGCAGCTGGACGAGCCCGCGGTGCAGGCCTGGGCGCGTGCCCGCATCGCGGGCTACAAGGTGCCGCGCAGCGTGCAGGTCCGGCGCGAGCGCCTGCCGCTGTCGGGTGCCGGCAAGGTGCTCAAGAGCGAACTGCGTGCGCCCTTCTGGCGTGCGCACGAGCGCAGCATCTGAAATGCGCACGGTGGGTGCACGGCCACCCAATGCCGACCAGCTGCGGATCCTCGACTTCCTGCGCCATCCGACGGTGCCCGCACCCGTGGACACCAACCCCGTGGCACGCGCGCTCGCCGCCGTCCTGCTGGACTGGGACGCGCATGCGCGCTGCCTCACCGTGGGTTTCACCGCATCGGCGGAACACCTGCAGGGCAACGGCGCCGTGCACGGCGGCGTGCTGGCGACGATGCTGGACTTCGGTGTGGCCTTTGCGACGCTGGCCTGCCTGGCGCCGCCGCGCGTCGCCGTGACCGCGACGCTGCACCTGCAGTACGAGCGCGCCCTGCACGCGCCGGCCGCGGTGCGCGTGAAGGCCCGCGTCGACCGGCTGGGCGGGCGCATGGCCTTCGCCTCGGCGCTGCTCGTGGGCGAGGACGCGCCCGAGGACGTGATCGCGCGTGCGAGTGCCAGCCTCGCGCTCACCGCCTGACTGCGCTGCGCACAGCCCGGCAGGCGAGCGCACCGCAGCCGCTCGCTACTGGGGCTTGATGCCCGCCTGCTCCACGCGAAGGCGCAGCGCTTCGCCTTCGCGCAGCGAGGTCGCCTTGAAGTCTTCGGGCGACGCGGAGGGTTCTGCCTCGAAGCCGAGCGCCTGCATCCGCTGCTGCACGGCGGGATCCTTCAACGCGGACGCCGCCGCATCGAACAGCTTGCGCGAAACGTCCGCCGGCAGTCCCGCCGGTCCGACCAGGCCGTACCAGTAGCTCAGCGCGACGCCGGGCAGCCCCGACTCGGCCAGCGTCGGCAATTCGCCCGTGAGGCCCGAGCGCCGGTCCTTGGTGATCGCCACGGCGGTGAGCTTGTCCTCCTTCGCCAGTGGAAGCAGGGCGGCAGGCCCCATCAGCGTGAGTGGCGCCTCGCCGCTCACCACGGCCATGGCGGCCGGCGCGCCGCCCTTGTACAGCACCTCCTCCAGGCCGACACCGGCCACCCGCTGCACGTCGGCCGCGAAAATCCTCAGGTTGGCACCGCCCGGGGAAGCCAGGAACAGCGGCTTGCCGCTGCCCCGGCCCGCGCGCAAGAGGTCCTCGACGCTGCGGATGCCCGACTGCCGGCTGGCCGCCAGCACGAAGAACGAGCTGGCCACCTTGGAGATCGGCGTGAAGTTCGCCCCGTCGTACTTCACGGTGCCGTACAGGGCCTTGTCGGCACCGAACGCAGCGTCGAGGACCAGCAGCAGCGTGTAGCCGTCCGGTGCCGCACCGGCGACGTAGGCGGACGCCAGCGTGGTGTTGGCGCCTGGCCGGTTCTCGACCACCACCGCCTGCCCGAGCGAACGCGTCATGCTGTCGGCCAGCACGCGCGCGATGCCGTCTGCCCCACCGCCCGGCGCGAAGCCGACCACCAGGCGCACCGGCCGCGACGGGTAAGGATCGGCTGCGCGGCCGACGGGAGCGTGGAAGGCGATGACAGCGGCGAGCAAGGCCCCGAGCAGTGGCTTCATGCGCATGCGTGTGTCTCCGTGTTGGTCGATGCGAAGCCATTGTGTGGAGGGCATGCGCCCGCCGATGTCGTCGCCGAATACGACAGGCGCCGGGCCGGCGCATGCCGGGCTGTCGTCTTCGCCTACGACAGCGGCGCGGCATCGCGGCGCTAAGCTGAAGGCTCCTTTCACCCCCGCCCTGCATCGCCCATGCGTTTCGAACCCCCTCCCCGCGACCCACCCGGCCTGGACTTCGCCTTCGCCATGCGACTTCAGTTTTCGCCTCGCGTGAAGATGGGCCGCATGCCCAACGGCTTCGTGCGCGGCTACACCGGCGTGGTGGGCGGCGAGGTGGTCGGCCCGATGCTCAACGGCGAGGTGGTTCCGCACAGCGGCGGCGACTGGCCCGCGTACTGGGACAACGGCACCGTCGAGTTCACGGCCCAGTACATGCTGCGGGCTGAAGACGGCACGCCGATCCTGTTGAAGAACCGCGGCTTCCGCCATGCGCCGGCCGAGGTCTGCGCCCGGATGGAACGGCTGGACCCGGTCGAGCCCGAGGAGTACTACATGCGGCTCGCCCCGTTCTTCGAGGCACCCGTCGGCCCGCACGACTGGATGAACCAGCATGTGTTCGTCGGCAGCGCGCAGCGGCGCACCGACCATTCGATCTTCCATTTCTGGATCGTTCGTTGAGTTTGCCGTCGGCGCTTGGCGATCGGCGCCTGCGTCCATACAATCGCGGCCTTGCAGGAGAACGGGCGACGCCGCCGGCGGCGCCCTACCGAAGGCGCAAACTCCCATAAACGCTCAGGTCTGCCCGCCGCGCACGACGCGCGGGCCCGTACTGCAAGCCATCGTCAGAGCCGTCTGGAGAGCCATCCCGCCAGGGATGCACCGAAGGAGCAAACCCGCTGCGGGTGCAGCGTGTGAATCTCTCAGGTACCGAGGACAGGGGGAGCGGCAACTTGAACCGTGCGTTCGGGTTGCTATTGTTTTCATAGCCGCTCCCGCCCGCCGTTCAAGCGCTGCAACCTCCGAAGGTTCTCCAATGCGCGTGATCGTCCTCGGTGCCGGCCTGCTCGGCACCACCTCTGCCTACTTCCTTTCCCAGCTCGGCCACGACGTGACCGTGGTCGACCGCCAGGCCACGCCCGGCGCCGAGACCAGCTTCGCCAACGGCGGGCAGATCTCGGTGAGCCATGCCGAACCCTGGGCCAACCCGAGCGCGCCGCTGAAGGTGCTGCAATGGCTGGGCAAGGAAGACGCACCCCTGCTCTTTCGCATCCGCGCCGACATGCGCCAGTGGCTGTGGGGCCTCTCGTTCCTGCGCGAATGCACGCCGGCGCGCACGCGCCACAACATCGAGCAGATCGTGCGTCTGGGCACCTACAGCCGCGACACGCTGCAGCAGCTGCGCCGCGACACCGGCATCGACTACGACCAGCGCACGCAGGGCATCCTGCACTTCTACACGACGCAGAAGGAGTTCGACGGCGCGCTCGCGCCTGCCGAGCAGATGCGCCAGCTCGGCTGCGAGCGCCGCGTGATCTCGGCCGACGAGGCCGTGCTGCTCGAGCCGGCGCTGGCGCACATCCGCCCGCAGCTGGCCGGCGCCACCTACACCGCCGAAGACGAGTCGGGCGACGCCAACCGCTTCACGCGTGAACTGGCGCAGCGGGCCGAGGCCGCAGGCGTGCAGTTCCGCCTGGGCCATACCGTCACGGCGCTGCGCGAAGTCGGCGGCCGCATCGACCACGTCGAGGTGACCGACACGGAGGGGCGCTTCCAGCGCCTGCAGGCCGACGCCTTCGTGCTGGCCATGGGCGCGTTCAGCCCGATGCTGGCCGCGCCGCTGGGCGTGCGGCTGCCAATCTACCCGGCCAAGGGCTACTCGGTGACGATGCCGGTGAAGGACGCGTCGAAGGCGCATCAGGTCTCACTGACGGACGACGAGTTCAAGCTCGTGTTCTCGCGCCTCACGGGCCCGAACGGCGACCGCCTTCGCATTGCGGGCACGGCCGAACTCAACGGCTACGACCGCGACCTCAACGCGGTGCGCTGCGAGGCGATCGTGCGGCGCGTGGAGCAGTTGTTCCCCGGCGCCGGCGACACCACCCAGGCGCAGTTCTGGACCGGCCTGCGCCCGGCGACGCCGAGCAACGTGCCGATCATCGGTCGCAGCAAGGTGCCGAACCTCTTCCTCAATACCGGGCACGGCACGCTGGGTTGGACGCATGCCTGCGGTTCGGGCAAGTCGATCGCGCGCATCGTGACCGGGCTGACGCCGGAGGTGGACTTCGCGTTCCACGGCGTGGAGAAAGGCGCATCGGGCGTCGCGCGGCCCGTGGCGGCGTGATCGTCGAGTCTGCGCTGCGTTCGGGCGTGCTGCCTGGCTCAGTGGCGCGGGAGGGCCGTTGCGTGTTGGCTTTTTGATCTTTTTTCTTTGGTGGTTGAGGGATGCTGGGCTGAACCCGGCCGACGGCGCCGAAATCAGCCCCACATCCCCCCTCTCGTCCCCCAACCCCTCCGAAGCGCCTATCGTCGACATCCCGCCCGATCCACCCCATCGACATCCATGACCACGCCCCGTGAATCCGTCGACCTTTCCAAGGCCTACCGGCTGCTCAACCACGGCCCGACCGTGCTGGTGAGCGCGGCGGCCGACGGCCGCCGAAACCTCATGGCCGCGGCCTGGGCGATGCCGCTGGACTTTGCGCCCCCCAAGGTGGCGGTGGTGCTCGACAAGGCGACCTACACGCGCCGGCTCATCGAAGCCAGCGGCGAGTTCGTGCTCCAAGTGCCGGTACGCGCGCAGCTCGACCTGGTCGAGGCCCTGGGCAACGTCTCGGGCTCGAATGAAGAAGCGCTGGGCGGGCGCGACAAGTTCGACGCCTTCGGCCTCTCGGCCTTCTCAGGCAGCGCCGTCGGCGCGCCTTTGCTCGAAGGCTGCGCGGCCTGGCTCGAATGCCGGCTGTTGCCCGAGCCGGCGATCCAGCAGCGCTACGACCTGTTCCTGGGCGAAGTGGTCGCCGCGCAGGCCGACCCGCGCGTCTTCAGCGCCGGGCGCTGGCACTTCGACGGGCAGGATGCACGGCGCACGCTGCACCATGTGGCGGGCGGGCATTTCATCGTGGATGGCGAGGCCGTCGACGCCCGGCCGCTGGCGCCGCGTCCACGCTGACGCGCCTTCAGGCCGGCGCCACGTCGGCGCTGCGACGGCGCCACAGCGCCAGCACCATCACGGCCACCACCGCCAGGTTCGCCAGCAGCAGCACGGCATGCAGCGCATCGGCGTGGCGCAGCAGGCCGGCGAGCTCGAAGGGCACGTAGATCGCGCCGCTGGCCGCGCTGAGCCACTCGGCCCAGGCGCGGTTGCGCAACAGGCCGTAGGCCTCCACCAGCCGCACCGCGGCATAGGCGAAGGCGCCCAGCGCCAACAGCCCGAGTCGCGAATCCTGCAGATGTTGCGCGAAGTCGAGGAAGACGTGCGGGTAGTGCGCCGCGGGGTTCAGGTGCAGGTGGTGCACCAGGCGCACCGCCAGCCCGTGCAGGTCGCCGTGCAGCAGCGTCAGCAGGCCCGAGGCCGCGGCCAGCGCCAGCACGCCCTTGAAGGCTTCGAACAGGGCGACGGTGCGAAGGGCGGCGGTGGGCGTGCGCATGCCGCGATCTTCGCAGGACGCCGGCGTCCGGCGGCCGGCCGCCGGCGATCACCGGCGTCGGAGGCCGAGCGTTCTCTGTCCAGGCCGCCCGTGGCTCAGCCGTGCGGCCAGGCCGCGAACGCCGGCAGCGCCTCGGCCTGCGACGAGTGTGCGGCCTGCAGCGGAAAGTCCGCGGGCGCCACCACGCCGGGCAACAGGGCTTGCGTGAAGTGCCAGACCACGGCGATCGTCAGGCTCGCCTGGCCGATCGGCTGTCCGCCGGCGGCAGGGGCCAATGCGGCGCGGCGCATGTCGGCCTCGATCGCCTCCCAGGCGGCCAGCACCTGGCCGTGCACCCGGTCGGTCCACGGCACGTGGCGCTTGTCGGCGGGGCGCAGTTCGCGCTCGTACACGAGCTGCACCGCCTTCTCGCAGGCCGCCAGCGCGAGGCCGGTGAGCCGCAGCGCCCGCACGCGCTCGGACGGCGCCGCGGGCCACAGGCTGCGCGCCGGCCCGGCCAGTTCCTCGGCATGCTGCAGGATCAGGTTGGAATCCATCAGCGCCGTGCCGTCCTCCAGCATCAGCGTGGGCGCCTTGACGACCGGATTGAAGCGGCGGAATTCATCGACTTGCCGAAAGACCGACACCGGCCGCGATTCGAAGCCCAGCCCGAGCAGTTGCAGAGAGATCGCCGTGCGCCGGACGAAAGGCGAGTCGAGCATGCCGATGAGTTGCATCATTTCAGTTGCGCTTTCTTTGCTGCACGCGCCGTCGCATGCCAGGTTCGAAATCTAGCCCGCCAAGAGGGCGAAGACCATCGACTTCTTCTGCCCGGATGCGTTAGAAATCCTGACATGCCAACACCACCGCCCGACGCCCGCACCCCCACCGACCTGCCACCCCTGCAGGCGCTTCGCTGCTTCGAGGCGGTGGCGCGCTTGGGCAGCGTCACGGGCGCCGCACAGGCGCTGCACGTCACGCACTCGGCCGTCAGCCAGCAGGTGCGGCAACTGGAGGAACTGCTGGGCCTGTCGCTTTTCGAGCGCGCGGGTCGTGGGCTGCGCCTGTCGGAGAACGGGCGCCTCTATGCGATGCAGGTGCGGGCCGCGCTGCAGGGCATCGGTGAAGCCACGCGTGCGCTGCGCGTCCGCCCGCGCGCCGGCGAGCTGGTCGTGGCCGTGGTGCCCTCCTTCGGCCTGCATTGGCTGCTGCCTCGCCTGCCACGATTCCTGGCCCTGCATCCCGGGCACCGCGTGCGCCTGCAGGCCAGCCTGGAAGTGCAGGACCTGCGACAGGGCGCGGCGCACATCGCCATCCGCATGGGCCAGGGCCCGTGGGAGGGACTCGCGCAGCAGCACCTCTTCGACGACGAACTGCTCATGGTGGCGTCGCCCCGCCTGAACGGCGGTGCGCTCCCGCGCACGCCGGCCGAGGTGCTCGCATGCACGCCCATCCGCTCGGCCGAACCCTGGGCGCCCTGGTGCCAGGCCGCGGGCCTGCCCGAGCCCCCGGGCACGCGCGGCGGCCTGTGGATCAACGATTCCAACCTCTCACTGGAAGCCGCCCGCCTGGGCCAGGGCGTGGCGCTGGAGCGCCGCAGCGTGGCAGATGCCCTGCTGCACCGCGGCGAGCTGGTGGCGCTGACGGACATCCGCGTGCCCTACGCGTACCCCTACTGGCTGGTGTGGCCCGAAGGCCGTGCCAGCGCGCAGCGCGAGGACTTCGCGCGCTGGCTCGAGGCCGAGGTCGCGGCGTACCGGCAGGCCTAGGCGTCCCCGCCCAGGCGCACCTCGATGCGCAGCGGCGCGGCCGCGCCGCCCAGCTGCTCGCGCATCCACTTGTGCGCGAACTCGCGGATCGTCTGCTCGGCCATCGGCGCCTGCGCGCGCAGGTACTCGCTGCGCCCGGCGCGGCGTTCCAGCTCGGGGCCGAGGTTGCGCATCATCAGCGCCTGGTTGGCGGCGCCGTCGGGCGCCAGCAGGCCGCCCTTCTCGCTGCGGAATTCGGCCTTGGCGAGGTCGACGGCCGGCGGCAGCAGCGGCTGCGGCGCGGGCACGCTGAGCACGTAGCCGTCGCCGGCCGGCCTCAGCGTCCAGGTGTCGGCCAGCGGGATGCGGTAGGTGTAGTGCACGGGCGCGCGAACGGTGCCCAGGCGCTCGCCCAAGAGCCAGCCGCAGTCGCGCCACAGGCAGGTGCGCGAGGAGCGCCAGCCGAATTCCTCGACCTTCACGAGCGTCGACACCTCGAGGTGCCCGCCGGGCGTGCGCAGCACCAGCACCCGGGTCGGGTCGAGCACCGGCACGCCCTGCTCCGAGCGCCCGAGCGGGGTGCGCAGCGGCCCGAGCCAGGCGAAGCTCGCTCCCGCAAGAACCAGCACGAGGGCCAGCACCGGGAGCACCCACGGCCGGCGTGCGCCGGTGTGCGCAACCGGTGGCGACGACGGGGGGCCGGCCCCAGGCATGGCGTGCGCCTCGTGCTCAGTCGGTGGTGAACACCGTCAGCACGCCGGTGTAGCCATAGAGGTGGTGGCGCGCGATCTCGCCGCCGGCGAAGAAGCCGGCCAGCGGTACGTCGCCCAGCGCGTGGCGCAGGATCTGCAGCTCGGCATGGGGCGCGCCGAAATGCGCGCCACCACGGCCCACGCAGCTCACGTAGACCGCGCCGGCAATGCGCCGGGCCGGGTGCGGCGCGGCCTCGGCCTCGCCGGCGGCCACGGCCTGGGCCACGGCCAGGGTCTGCTCCTCGGGCTCGAGTTCCTCGCGGATCTCGGCACAGATGCGCATCAGGTCGGCGCGCGCCGCCACCGCGTTGCGACGGCACAGGCTCATGCGCATGCCGACCTCCACCTGGTCGGCGACGGCGATGCCGCGGCGATTCGGGTCCAGGCCGATGATGTGGCGCACCAGCACGTCGGCGCCGAGGTCACCGGTGCGGCGCCGGCCGTCCGCCCCGGCGGCCACCAGGCCGACCAGGGTCGCACGCACCGCGTCGATGGCCTCCTGCGGCTCTTCCAGCGACACCTTCAGCGTGTCGAGCAGCCAGTCCAGCGCCGGCTGCTGGCCCACGCGCAGGACGAGGTTGCCGTCGGCCTCGGTGATTTCGCGCTCGGACGAGATCGGCTGGCAGCCCTGCGTGACGCGCGACACCAGCCGCACCTGCGGCCCGAAGGCCACGCCCGAGAGGCCGCCGCTGAACACGCCGCTGGCCGCGCCCTGGCCCCGGATCGTGCCGTTGCCGCCGACCGCGAACTGCAGCGCCCCGCGCCGGCCGGACGACAGGCCGCCGAAGAGATAGCCGGTGTCGGTGCGGCCCGCCACCTCGGCGATCAGCTCCGGCAGCTCGGGCGTCTCGCCGTCGGCATGGACCAGCGCCGTGTGGGCGCGGAAGTGCTGGTTGGGCCCGTTGGCACCATCGCCGTCAGCCACGGCCAGCGGCGCCACGCCCGAGAACACGCGGTACTGGTCGGCCGGCAGCGCGCACAGCAGCACGCCGAGCGCCGGCTCGTCGACGTACTCGACGTTGTTGGCGACGATGCCCACACCGACGGTGCCGGCCCAGTCGGTGACTTCGGGCAGCTCGGCGCCGAAGTGCTCGAGGATGTCCTGCGCATCGGAGGCGTAGTGATCGGTGATGTACAGCAGGCCCAGCGTGGGTGCCGACTCGTGGTCGGGCAGCGCCATCTGCGCCCGCAGCTGCGCGAGCACGAGGCCGGCGGCCATGCGCCATTGCGGATGGGTGGCGTGGCCGGAGGGAAAGAGCTTCATGCGGACTTTCTGGGCGCCGGCGGCGGGTGCACCGGCGCCGGCATCGTGTGAGGGACTAGCCGCGCGTTCTTCGGGACGCGGGGCGCTGGGTGGCCGCGGTGGCCTTCTTCGCCGCAGCCTTGCGGGCCGGCGACTTGGTGGCCGCAGCCTTCTTCTGCGGCGCGGCCTTGCGGGCGGCGGTCGGGGCGTTTGGCTTGGAGGTCGTGGACGGCACGCCCGGCATCTTCAGCTGCGCCGCGTCCTGCAGGGCGTTGCTCGCGATCTGCTGGAACTGCTGCGTGAGCGCATTCCACCATTGGAGCGGGTCGACGACGCCCGGCGCATCGCCGGCGGGCTTGTCCGCAGCGTCGCCAGGGGCTTCGCCCTTGGCGGACCGGGTGCGGGCGAACGCGGGGGCGGGGCCGACCGGCGGAGCGTCTTCGTCCTCCACGGGCTCCTCCTCGGGGCTCGGCGCGGGTGCAGGTGACGGCGCGGCAGGCGCCACGGCCGGGCTTGCCGCATCGCGCACCGCGGCAGCGGCGCTGGCGGTGGAACGGGTGAAGGCGTTGGCCAGGTCTTCCATGCGCACGTTCATTCCGCGCAGGGTGGACAGCGTCATCTTCTGCACCTCCAGCGCCTGGATGGTGGCCTTGAGCGCGTGCACGTTCTGCTCCAGCCAGTACTGCACGGTCTTGAGCTCGTTGATGCGCTTGTCCAGCTCTTCCACGCTCAGCGTGGGCGCCACCCAGTTCGACAGGCTGGGCAGCCCCGGCACCGTGCCGCTGGCCGCCGCGCCCGTGAGGCTCTTCAGGAAATCGAAGCCCGGAACGAGCTGGCTGAAGGCGAAGGGTTTGGCGGCTTCGGTCATGGGGGGTCTCCTGCGCTGTGGTTCTGGGGTCGGGACAAGTCGCGCCAGCTTAACCCGACTGCCGTGCGCCAGAAACCGGAAACCCCGGCCACCCCGGCGCGGGGCGCGCTCTCGCTCAGTGCTTGTGGCCTGCCATGGCACCCGGCGCGCTGGCCTGCACGGGCGCCTGCAGCGCCAGCGTGCTCTTCACGCCCCTGGCATCTTCGAAAGTGAGCGTGAGCGGGATGGTGCCGCCGGCCTGGATGGGCTGCTTCAGGTCCATCAGCATCAGGTGGTAGCCGCCGGGCTTGAGTTCGACGGGCTGGCGTGCCGGCAGGTCGAGTGCCGGGACGCCGCGCATCTTCATGGTGTCGCCTTCCATCTTCATCTCGTGCACCTCGGCCACCCCGGCCGCGGGCGTGGCGACGCCCACCAGCTTGAGCGGCGCCTGCGAAGTGAGTTTCATGAAGGCGCCGGTGCCGCTCTGGCCCGGGACGGCGGCGCGTACCCAAACGCCGGTGGCTTCGACGGGCGCGGCATTCTGGGCGAAAGCGGCTGCGGTGGCGCACAGGGCGCAGGCCGCGAAGAACTTGATGGCAAGTGAAGAAGTCATTGAGGGTGTTCTCGGGAGCAAGAGGATCAATCCTTGGCCGGCGTCGGCCGGCCGACGGCCACGCTGATGAGGTAGCTGCCGGTCTGCGTGCAGACCTCGACCCAGCGCGTGAGCGCGCGGTCGGTGGAGCCGTCGGTTTCGGTCACGAAGCGCAGGGCCGCCAGGCCGAGCGCAATGCCGACGACCGATACCAGCGCCACCACGGCGACGGCACGCATGGCACGCCAGCGCCGCGGGCGCGCGGCGGGCGGGGGCGAGGCATCGGGCGGCGGCGTCATGCGGCCACTGTCCATGGCGGGGCGGGGCGCGTCAATGCTTGTGGCCCTCGGCGCCCGCGCCGCCTGCCGGCGCGGCCTGCACCGGCGCCTGCACGAGGAGCGTGCTCTTCGCACCCTTCGCGTCTTCGAAGCTGAGGGTGAGCGGGATGACGCCGCCGGCGGCGATGGGCTGCTTCAGGTCCATGAGCATGAGGTGATAGCCGCCCGGCTTGAGTTCCACCGCCTGCCCTGCCGGCAGCGCGAGCGAGGGAACGGCGCGCATCTTCATGGTGTCGCCTTCCATCTTCATCTCGTGCACCTCGGCCACGCCGGCCGCGGGGGTGGCGACGCCGACCAGCCGCAGCGGCACGCCGGCCGCGAGCGTCATGAAGCCGCCGGTGCCGCTCTGGCCCGGCACCGCCGCACGCACCCACACGCCGCTGGCGTCGACCGGCGCGCTGCCGGGTGCCACCACGTTCAGGCGCGCTGCTGGAAAGGGCAGCTTCTCACCCGCCGCGCCGGTGGGCAGCTGCGCCCAGTCGGCGCTGCCGACGTCGCAGGTCTGCAACACGGCGAAGTACAGCGGCCCCGGCGCGCTCGGCAGCGTCCCGCGCAGCACGAATTCGCTCTTCTGGTCGCCGGCCAGGGCCTGCGCGGGGCTGTCGGCGGTCCAGCGCACGGCGCCGTTCGCGGAGGCACCGCCACGGTCGATGTCGACCTTCCAGCCGGCGCGCGCCGGCACGTCCTGCAGCACGAAGCCTTTCGGCAGGCGCACCGTGAGGCCGGTGGTGCTGCGCGCGTCCTTGCAGGCATGGCCGACCTTGAAGGCGGCCTCGTACGTGCTGCCTGCCACGGCCGGGCCGGGCGGCAGGACCACGTGGGCAAAAGAGATTGCAGCGCCCGACAGCATGGCGCAGGCAGCGATGAATTGAGGAGCAAATTGCATGATGGATAGATGTGAGGAGGTGACGCGCTTCGACAGGCTCAGCGTGAACGGTCTAGGGGATGCGGAGGCGTGGGAGGTGAGACCGCATGGCAGTCTGTTCACAGATTCCACTTCACGGACGCCGTGTACGTCCGCTGCGGATAGGGATGGAAATTCCAGTACTGGTCGTTGTTGGCGTTGTCGATGCCGAAGGACGCCGACCATTGCCGCGTGATCTGGTAGCGCACGCGCAGGTCGACGGTGAAGTACTTGCTGGCGCCGAAGTAGGCGTTGGCATTGACGTCGCTGTTGTCCAGGTTCGAGTACTGCCGGCCGCTGTAGCGCGCCGCCACGGTGAAGGCCCAGCGGTCGTCGGGCCGGTAGGTGGCGTAGACGGTGGAGCGCCAGCGCGGCACGCGCGGCTGCCATTTGCCCACGCTGGCCGGATTGTTGGCGTTGGCCACGGTCTTCGAATCGGCATACGTGAGGCTCGCGCCCAGGTCCACGCCCTTGAAGCCCCAGGCGGCGAACACGTCCGTACCGCTGTAGGCCAGTTCGAGGCCGGTGGTGCGCACCTTGTCGACGTTCTGCACGCGCGAGACGGTGCTGTTGGGAATGAGCTGGCTGTAGAGCGCGTCCTTCGTTGTCTCGTGGAACAGCGTGGCGCGCGCCAGGCCGTGGCCCAGGTCCTTCTCCAGGCTCAGCTCGCCCGTCCACGACTTCTCGGGCTTGAGCGTCGGGTCGTTGATGAACGACAGCGCGCCGCCCGAGGTGGCACCGTACAGCTCGCCTACGGTGGGAAAGCGCACCGCGCGCCCGACCGAGCCCTTCAACACGGTGTCGGAAGCGAGTTGCCAGGCCAGCGCGGCCTTGGGCGAGAGGTGCGACTCGCTGCGCTCGCCGTAGCGCTGCAGGCTGCTGGCGGTGGCCGTGAAGCCGCTCGATGCCTTCCAGTCTTCCCAGCGCAGGCCCAGCACCGCCTTCCAGTCGGGGGCGAAGCGCCACGCGTCCTGCACCCAGGCGCTGGTGGTCTGCGTGCGGCCACCGACATCACTCACCACCGACAGCGGGTTGGCCGGCCCTGCGAGCCAACTGCCGACGACGTTGTTCTTGTCGATCGCGAGCTCGTAGCTGTCGCGCCCCACGCCGAAGTCGACGATGTGCGCGCCCTGCGGGCCGCCCGGTCGCCAGGTGCCCTTGAGCGCCAGCGTGTTCCAGCCCGTGCCGTTCTGGTCCTGCAGCGTGCCGGCGCCGCCGAAGGCCGCGAGCGGCAGCGCCACCGTCGGTGCGCGCTGCTGGTCCTTGCGGAAGTCGTAGAGGCTGGCGGCAACTTCCCAGTCGAATACGCCATTCGTCCGGCTCTTTACCGACAGCCCGTGCATCACATGCGTCTGGTCGTCGTTGGTGAGCGGGAAGGCCGTGGGCGCCAGCGTGTAGCTGCGCCCGAGGATGTTGACGTTGCCGCTGTAGACCGCCAGGCCGTTGGCGGCCGTGAGGTAGCTTTGCGGACGCCCTTCGCCGGTGTTCTGCCACCAGCCCAGCGTGTAGGTGGCGCGCACCGTCGGCGAGAAGTCGTAGGCCAGCTTGAGCTTGGCCTGTTCCTGCACCGTGTGGTACTGCGTGCCGGTGCCCAGGATGTACCAGGGCGTGTTGGTGGTGTTGAGTCCGCCCACATAGCCCGCCACCGGCGTGCCGGCCGGGCCCGCGCGGCCCGAGGCGGCCGTGGCGGTGGTGAAGGTCAGTGGCTGGCCCTCGCTGTCGGTGCGCGACAGGTGCAGCCACCACGACCAGTCGCCCGCCTTGCTGCCCAGCGAGGCGCTCGTTTGCCAGCTGTCGAAGGTCTGGCGGGTGTTGTACAGGTCGTTGGGCTGCGAGGAATAGCCGGCGCTCACGTGCGCCTCGAACTGCGTCGGCATGCGCGTCACGTAATCGACCACCGCGCCGGCCGAATTGCCCGGGTAGGCGGCCGAGAAGGGGCCGTACATCACGTCGACGCGCTCGATCTCCTCGGGCGACACCAGCCCCCAGCGGGGCGCGTAATTGGTGCCGTTGGCGATGCCGTTGCCCAGGTAGTTGGACAGCAGGATGCCGTCGGCATACACGGCCGAGCGCGCGCTGTTCCCGGTGCCCGAGGCGCGCGTGGACAGGATGGCGTGGTTGTAGTCGCCGATGTAGCGCTTGCGGACCAGCAGGCTGGGCAGGTACTTGAGCGCGTCCTCGCTGTCGGTGGCGTTGATGCGCGTGTCGATCTCCTCGCGCGTCATGCCTTCGATGGTGGTGGGAATCTGCGTCGGCAGCGAAGTCGGCTGGCCGCCGGTGACGGTCACGATGCCCAGCGACTTGGTGCGCTCGGGCGCGTCCTCGGCAGGCGCGGCCTGCTGGGCCATGGCCAGGCTCGCCAGGCTCCAGCCGCACACGACCAGGGGGACTGTGGCGGCACCGATGGCGCGCGACAGCACGGATCTCTTCATGGATGAACCCTCAGCGGCCCGATGCATGCGGGCCGCGATTTGCGAATGAACTCGCGCCGCGGCGCCCGGGTTGGGGCGCGAGGCGCTACGACATCAACGGCAAATCAGAGGGCGGGCGGCCCGCGCGCCGGCAGCGGCGCAGCGGTGGCCGCGGCAATGCGCGCGGCGGGGATCGGTTGCACCGCATGCCCGAGCGGTTGCGGCCGGGGCAGTTGCACGACGGGCGTTGCCGGCGGCGGCGCACCGGTCAGCACGCACAGCGGACAGTCGAGGTGCGAGGCGCCCATCTCCTGCGCGCCGTCGTCGGTCTTGACGACCACCTTCACCGCACCGGCGCTGGAGCACACCACTTCCATGGCCTGCGGGTTCACGACCGGCGAGGCGATCGCAACACCCAGCGACAGCACGAACCACAGCAGCACGAGGCGGCCGAGCTGGATCACGCGGAGGCGGGGCAGGACAGGCATGGGAAGCGGCGATTATGCGGCCCGTGCGCCCGCGTCGCGCTCCAGGTCATGTCGCCGGCACCACCCGAGTGACGGTGAAGCCCCGCTGCCGGAGCAGCGCCACCAGCCCCTGCGGCCCGACCATGTGGAGCGCGCCGACGGCGGCGAAGACGCGCTGGCCGCGCTCGTGCAGGGCCGCGATGCCGTCGGCCAGGTGCGGGTTGCGCTCGTCGAGCAGCCTTTTCATCATCGCGCGCTCGGCCGGGGTCTGCATGCAGTCGCACCAGCGTTCGTAGTCCGCCAGGCGCGGCAGGTCGCCGCGCGACCACATGTCGGCCAGCGCGAGCATGCGCTGGCGCAGCTTGCCGTTCTCGAGTTCGTCGAGGGCGTCGTCGACCTGCTCGATCTCTTCCTGCGCGCTGTCGGCGGTGAAAAGCGCGAGCTGCGCCTGCACGCTCTCGAGCGCCACCAGCGGCAGCTTCGCGCGGCGTGCGTAGCCGGCCAGCACGGTGTCGATGGCGAAGTCGGTGTACAGGCCGTCGCGGCGCGCCACGTAGCCGGCCAGTGCGGTCGTCTGCAGGATCGGCTGGAGCCTCAGATGCGGGTCGCCGGTCTCGCGCGCACAGGCGGCGGCCCACTGCCGGTTGAGGCGGTCGACACGCGCCGGCGTCATCACCTCGGCGCGCCGCACCGGGTCGCCGGGTGCGAACAGCGGCTGCATGGCCTCGGTGTCGAGCGGGTCGAGCTCCAGCGCGACGGCATCGCTGCGCCGCAGCGCCTGCGCGATGCGCGGCCCCGGCACCACCCAGTCGGCGCGGCCCAGGTGCAGGGTGCCGTAGAGCCAGGAGGTGCGTCCGTCCTTCTCGATGCGCCAGAGGTAGCCGCGATCGACCGGCCGGCGGCGCGCCTGCTCGAGCACCTGCGGCGTGAGGCGTGCTTCGGCGCTCGGCGGGCAGGCCGGCGCGGCGGCTGGTGCCGCAGCTGCGACGCCGGCAAGGGCGAGCCCGATCGCCGCAGCGCGCGCGATGCGCGCAGCGAACGTCTTCAGCATCGACAGGGAACGCAGCATGGTGGGAGTCGCAGGCGACAGGCGGGGCTGCCGCGATTCTCCTGCGACAGGGCGCTGCCTATGATCGCGCCATGCAGAGCATCTTCCATTTCGCCTTCAACGTGCGCGACCTGGACGCGGCGCGGCGCTTCTACGGCGGCGTGCTCGGCTGCGCCGAGGGGCGCAGCACCGACACCTGGGTCGACTTCGACTTCTTCGGCCACCAGATTTCGCTGCACCTGGGCGAACCCTTCGCCACCGCGCGTACCGGCCAGGTGGGCGACGTCCTGGTGCCGATGCCGCACTTCGGCCTGGTCCTGCAACTGGACGACTGGCAGGCGCTGGCGCAGCGGCTGGAGGCGGCCGGCACGGACTTCGTGCTCAAGCCGCAGGTGCGCTTCGAAGGACAGGCCGGCGAGCAGTGGACGATGTTCTTCTGCGACCCGTTCGGCAATCCGATCGAGGTCAAGGGCTTCCGCTCTTTGGAAGCGGTGTACGAAAAATGACGCGCCGCTTCAGCCTGGGCGCTGGCCTGGGGCCGGCGATCGCCATGCTGTGCCTCGCAGCGGGCACTGCCCACGCCGTGCAGGACTGCGAGCTCAACGGCCAGAGCGTGAACCCGGCCAACGGCAACACCACGGCCGGCAAGACGGGCCTGATGCGCTGCAAGGACCGCGACAGCGGCGTCGTTCAGCGCGAGCAGGAACTGAAAAACGGCGTCTTCATGGGGCTGGTGCGCTTCTACGAGCAGGGCAGGCTCGCCAAGGAACATGGCGTGAACGCCAAGGGCAACATGGACGGGCGTGCGCGCGAGTTCGCGCCTTCGGGGCAGGTGGTGCGCGAGGCCACCTACGACGACGGGCGCACGGTCGGGCTGGTGCGCAGCTTCCATCCCGCGGGGTCCTTGCGGCGCGTGTCCTTCCACGAAGAGCCGGGCGGCGAGCGGGCATCGGCCGAGTTCACCGAGCGCGGCCAACTTTCGACGCTGCGCTGCGCCGACCGACCGGTGCTGGCGCCGGCCTTCGACGATGCACGCGCCTGCGGACACTCGGGTCCCACGCCATCGACGGTCGAGCTGTTCGATGGCAAGGGCGCCTTGCGCTCGCGCCTGGGCTTCACCGCCGGCAAGCGCGCGCGGTCCGAGGAGTTCTACGACAACGGCCAGCCGTCGGCGCAGATGGAGCAGTCGGGCAACCAGCGCATCGAGCGCCGCTTTTCGAGCGAGGGCGTGAAGCGCCGCGAGGTGGTGTCGCTGCTGGTCGAGCGTGGCGCCGTACGCCAGCGCGAGGCGGAGTTCTCGGAACGCGGCACGCTGGTGCGCGAGCAGCGGTGGACGCCCGAGGGCGAACCGATGGGCGACGACAGCTACTACCTGAACGGCCAGCCGCGCAGCAAGGCCGCCTACAGCGGCAGCGGCGACGCGCGCGTGCGCGAGGTGACGGAGTACTTCGACAACGGCCAGCGCGCCGCGCAGGGCCGCTACACCGCCGCCGGCCGCGGCCGCCAGCTGCCCACGGGCACGCACCAGCGCTTCAACGATCAGGGCCGGCTGGTGGCGGAATCGACCTTCGATGCCCGGGGCCGCGTGACGCGCGAGCGGACCTGGGGCGACGACGGGCTGTTGCAGCGCGACGACGAGGTGTTCGAGGACGGATCGCGCAAGGCCTACGCGCGATAGAAGGCGCCGGTCCTTTGGGTCAGATGATGGCCATGTGCTCGGTGCCCGCCGAGAGATCCGTGGAGCGCGCACGCTGGCTGCCCAGCTTGATCTGCAGGCGCAGGTCGTTGGCCGAGTCGGCGTTGCGCAGTGCCTCCTCGAAGGAGATCGTGTGCTGCTCGAACAGGTCGAACAGCGCCTGGTCGAAGGTCTGCATGCCGAGGTTTCGGCTCTTCTTCATGATCTCCTTGATCTCCCCCACCTCGCCCTTGAAGATGAGGTCGGAAATCAGCGGCGTGTTCAGCAGGATCTCCACCGCGGCGGCCCGGCCGCGACCGTCTTCGGTCGGCACCAGGCGCTGCGAGATCAGCGACCGCAGGTTGAGCGACAGGTCCATCAGCAGCTGGGCCCGGCGCTCCTCGGGGAAGAAGTTGATGATCCGGTCCAGCGCCTGGTTGGCGCTGTTGGCGTGCAGCGTCGCCATGCACAGGTGGCCGGTCTCGGCGAAGGCGACGGCATGCTCCATCGTCTCGCGGTCGCGGATCTCGCCCATCAGGATCACGTCGGGGGCCTGGCGCAGCGTGTTCTTCAGCGCCGCTTCCCAGGAATCGGTGTCGATGCCGACCTCGCGCTGCGTGACCACGCAGTTCTTGTGCGGGTGCACGAATTCCACCGGGTCTTCCACGGTGACGATGTGGCCCTGCGAGTTCTCGTTGCGCCAGTCGATCATGGCTGCCAGCGTGGTCGACTTGCCCGAGCCGGTGGCGCCCACCAGGATGACCAGGCCGCGCTTGGTCATCGACACGTCTTTCAGCACCTGCGGCATGTTCAGGCCGTCGATGGTCGGCAGCTTGGCCGGGATGGTCCGCAGCACCATGCCCACCCGGCCCTGCTGCACGAAGGCGTTGACGCGAAAGCGCCCGACGCCCGAGGGCGAGATGGCGAAATTGCACTCCTTGGTGCGCTCGAACTCGGCCGTCTGCCGGTCGTTCATCACCGAGCGCGTGAGTGCCAGCGTGTGCTGCCCCGACAGCGCCTGCTGCGACACCTTGGTCACCTTGCCGTCGATCTTGATGGCCGGCGGGAAATCGGCCGTGATGAACAGGTCGGAGCCGTTGCGGCTGACCATGAGCTTGAGCAGGTCGGTGATGAACTGGCTGGCTTGATCGCGTTCCATGATGGAGTTGCTCCGTGGTTCAGCCGGGGAAGTTTTCCGGGATCTTCGCTTTACCGCGCGCTTCGGCGGCAGAAATTACCCCACGGCGCACCAGGTCCGTCAGGTTCTGGTCCAGCGTCTGCATGCCGGCGCCCTGACCGGTCTGGATGGACGAGTACATCTGCGCCACCTTGGCTTCGCGAATGAGATTCCGGATCGCAGGCGTGCCCAGCATGATCTCGTGCGCGGCCACGCGGCCGGAGCCGTCCTTGGTCTTGCACAGCGTCTGGGAGATCACGGCCTGCAGCGACTCGGACAGCATGGCGCGGATCATTTCCTTCTCTTCACCCGGGAAGACGTCGATGATCCGGTCGATGGTCTTGGCGGCCGAGGAGGTGTGCAGCGTGCCGAACACGAGGTGGCCCGTTTCGGCGGCCGTCATGGCGAGGCGGATGGTTTCGAGGTCGCGCATTTCGCCCACCAGGATGGCGTCCGGGTCTTCACGCAGCGCCGAGCGCAAGGCGTTGGCGAAGGACAGCGTCATCGGCCCCACCTCGCGCTGGTTGATCAGGCACTTCTTCGATTCGTGCACGAACTCGATCGGGTCTTCCACCGTGAGGATGTGGCCGTACTCCGTCTCGTTCAGGTAGTTGATCATCGCGGCCAGCGTGGTCGACTTGCCCGAGCCCGTGGGGCCGGTGACCAGCACCAGCCCGCGAGGCTTGAGCGCCAGTTCGCCGAAAATCTTGGGCGCATTGAGTTGCTCCAGCGTGAGGATCTTCGACGGGATGGTCCGGAAGACCGCCGCCGCGCCGCGGTTCTGGTTGAAGGCGTTGACGCGGAAACGCGCCAGGCCCTCGATCTCGAAGGAGAAGTCGACCTCGAGGAACTCTTCGTAGTGCTTGCGCTGGGTGTCGCTCATGATGTCGTACACCATGGCGTGCACCGCCTTGTGATCGAGCGCGTCGACGTTGATGCGCCGCACGTCGCCGTGCACCCGGATCATGGGCGGGAGGCCCGCCGACAGGTGCAAGTCGGACGCCTTGTTCTTGACGCTGAAGGCCAGCAGTTGGGTGATGTCCACGCGCGGTTCCTCGGTTGACTGGACGTCCGAACCGGCTGAATTCCAGCTCCGTGACGTTTTGATACGATTTTGGAAGATTATGACGACGATCGGCGACAACCTCCAACAAGTACGTGCTCGCGTCGCCAAAGCGTGCAAATCGGCCGGCCGGGATGCAGCGGGCGTGCAACTGTTGGCGGTTTCCAAGACCTTCGGCCCCGAGGCCGTCCGGGACGCCCACGCCGCCGGGCAGCGCGCCTTCGGCGAGAACTACGTCCAGGAGGCCCTCAGCAAGATCGAGGCCCTGGCCGACCTGCGCACTGAACTCGAGTGGCATTGCATCGGTCCGCTGCAGAGCAACAAGACCCGCGCCGTGGCCGAGCACTTCGATTGGGTCCACAGCGTGGACCGGCTCAAGATCGCGCAGCGCCTGTCGGAGCAGCGCCCCGCCGAGTTGCCGCCGTTGCAGGTGTGCCTTCAGGTGAACGTGGACGGCGGCGCCAACAAATCGGGCGTGACGCCCGCGGAAGCAATGGCCCTGGCCAGCGCAGTGGCCGAACTGCCTCGCTTGCGGCTGCGCGGGATCATGGCCATTCCCGAACCCGCGCCCGATTTCGCAGCGCAGCGCGACCTGTTCATGCGCGCCGCAGTCGTTTTCGACGATATACGCCAGGCGGGCGTGGCGCTCGACACCCTGTCGCTGGGCATGAGCGCCGACTTGGAGGCCGCCATCTCCGCAGGCAGCACGATGGTGCGGGTGGGAACAGCAATCTTCGGCGGACGGCCGCAGCCCGCCGCCCGTTCGGGCTGAGCTTGTCGAAGCCACGCCCCCAAAGTCACGCCGCCTGCAATCCTCCCAACTGCTCCCGAGCAATCGCGTGGCCCAGTTGCGCCGCCCGCCGCAGCCAGCGCAGGCTCTCGCCATGGTCCTGGGCCACGCCCACGCCCCGCGCCGACAACACTGCCAGCCACTGCATCGCGTCGGCACTGCCCCGCTCCGCCGCCTGCTGCAGCCAATAGGCGCCCAGATCGTTCCGGTCGGCCAGACAGAACATCTGGCCCAGTTCGGCCTGCGCCTCGGCGTGGCCCATGCTGGCCTGCATCAGCAACGGCTCCATGTCCGCCGTAAAAGGAATCGCCGCTGCGGGCAGCACGTCCTCCAGCACCAGTCGCGTCTGCAAGCCCGCATCGGGCCCGACCTGCCGTACCGCGCCTTCCTCCAGCCGACGCATCCACGTGCGCTTGCTGCGCCGGTCCGTGATGGCCATGGCTGTTTCGATGGTGATGGTGGGCAGTTCTGTCATGCGCAGCGGACGTCGGATGACACGATTCTGGCACGCACTGTCACGCCAAGCGTGACATGGTGACACGCGCACAGCGCCAGAGCCGTTACAGATGAATACAAAATCACACTTTGCACCGCAGATCGACGCTGGCACGCCGACTGCAAAGAGGATGGCACCGAGGCGGTGACCCGTCACGGATCACCCAATCCAGGGCTTGTCGTTTCTTCAAGGAGTTAGTTCAAATGAACCGTCGTTCCATCGCACGTAATGTGCAAAAGGGTTTCACCCTTATCGAACTGATGATCGTCGTGGCGATCATTGGTATTTTGGCCGCCGTGGCGCTGCCGGCGTATCAGGACTACACGATCCGCAGCCGAGTAGCTGAAGGTTTGAGTCTTGCTTCGGAAGCAAAGGTTACGGTTGCTGACAACGCGGCAAACGCCACCCCGGCTGCGAACGGCGGCTTGGGTGCTGGCATGCGTACGGGTGCAGCATCTACCTGCACGACGAACGGCACTTGTACTAACCCCATCAACTCGCAAAACGTGACCAGCGTCCAGGTCCTTACCGGCTCTGGTCAGATCAACGTTATCTACACCGCCCGGGTTGCGCCCACAGCGAACACCATTGTTCTCGTTCCGCTTTCCAACGGCGCAGCGCTGGTTGCTGGCACCCCGCCCACCGGCCCCATTACATGGACTTGTTTTGCAGCTGGCAAGACGGGGGCCCCTGCTGCTGCAACACTGCTGGGCAAGTACGCTCCGGCCGAATGCCGCGCTTAACTACCGATAAACTCGGCTGTACTAAAAGGGCGCATGGCGCCCTTTTTTATTTATGCTGCAACTTGGCCAACGCCTTAAATCATCCCTCTTTTTTTTCGTTGCCGCCAGCGCGTTAGTGGCGCTGGCTCTCTTCATTCTATTGCAGGTATGGTTTCCTGGTGAACTACGTGTAGCCTTGGGAATTCCAAGAATCATTTTCGTTCTAGGTTGTGGTGCCGTCCTAATCATCGCGACACTTAGTACCGCAGTTGGCTGTACGCGAAAAACGCAAAAGGATTTGAGGCGAGGCTTCGTCCAAGTCGCCGCAATTGTTTTCCTTTGCCTACTTGCCGCAGTTAAATTTCTTTTGGATGTGCGCCCGGTTTACCTTGCCTTTGAGGGCGATAGGTTCAGAGTGGTCGAGGCGCACGAAATAGTGGACGATACCACTGAAGCCGATTCATCTACGCGAGCAAGAAATATATTTAGCGGGCCACAACTGCTAGGCGTCAAACTATTGAGTGCGGGCGACCCAGGTTACGCGGACAGTGTTCTACTGTCTGCGGCCGGATTGCATCCTTCTTTCCGACAGTCGCGATGGCTCCAGTACGCGGACCAGAAATTTGAAGTACTCAGAAATCTGAAACCGCTCACCGAACGTTCGATTCTCGAATCTAGTCCCAGTTTGCAAATTCGCGCACATCCGCGGAACTTCGGATTTCTACCTCTTGTCGGCTCGCACGTAAAAGGCGATTGGATAGTTTTGATTCGAAGATCTGATGGAGAGATGGAGACTTTGCTGCCTTTGGACGGGTGGTAACTTTGCGATACGAAAGTTAGCCCGCGTGGTGATGCATAGGTGTGTAGCTGCAAAATGCGCATACATACAGAGTTTCGGCGCATACGCCTTGAAAGCAAAAGCCAAGTGGATATGGTTTGCTCTTCTTGCCGTCTTTAAGAAAATATGTCCGACTCGTCCGCACTCTCCTACGTCCACCCCTCCCCCACCAGCCCCTGGGGCACCTACCTCTCCCAGGTCGACCGCGTTCTCCCCTACCTCGGCCACTTGGCCCGCTGGTCCGAGACGCTCAAGCGCCCCAAGCGCGCGCTGATCGTGGACGTGCCGATCGAGATGGACAACGGCACGATCGCCCATTACGAGGGCTACCGCGTGCAGCACAACATGAGCCGGGGCCCGGGCAAGGGCGGCGTGCGCTTTCACCCTGACGTGACGCTCGAAGAGGTGATGGCGCTGTCGGCATGGATGACCGTCAAATGCGCGGCGGTGAACCTGCCCTACGGCGGCGCCAAGGGCGGCATCCGGGTCGATCCCAAGACGCTGTCGCGCAACGAGCTGGAAAAGGTCACGCGCCGCTACACGAGCGAGATCGGCCTGATCATCGGCCCGCACTCCGACATTCCCGCCCCCGACGTGAACACCAACGGCCAGATCATGGCCTGGATGATGGACACGTACTCGATGAACACCGGCTCCACGGCCACGGGCGTCGTCACGGGCAAGCCGATCCACCTGGGCGGCTCGCTGGGCCGGGTGAAGGCGACGGGCCGCGGCGTGTTCGTGACCGGGCGCGAGGCGGCTCGGCGCATGGGGCTGGACCTGCGCGGAGCGCGTGTCGCGGTGCAGGGCTTCGGCAACGTGGGCTCGGTGGCGGCCGAGCTTTTCGCCGAGGCGGGCGCCAAGGTGGTGGCGGTGCAGGACCACACCGGGACGCTGGTCAACGACAAGGGCTTCGACATGCCGGCGCTGATGGCCTTTTCCAGGGACCAAGGCGGCATCATGGGCTTCAAGGACGGTGAAAAGGTCGACAACGACGCCTTCTGGGACGTGAAGTGCGACATCCTGATCCCGGCCGCGCTGGAGGGCCAGATCACGGCCGAGCGCGCGCGCAAGATCAGCGCGCGTCTGGTGCTCGAGGGCGCGAACGGCCCGACGGTGCCCGAGGCGGACGACATCCTGGCCGAGCGCGGGGTGCTGGTGGTACCCGACGTGATCTGCAACGCCGGCGGCGTGACGGTGTCGTATTTCGAGTGGGTGCAGGATTTCTCCTCCTTCTTCTGGACCGAGGACGAGATCAACCAGCGGTTGGACCGCATCATGGTGGGCGCCTTCGACCACATCTGGGCCAAGGGCGAGCAGCACAAGATCTCGCTGCGCACTGCCACCTACGCGGTGGCTTGCGAGCGGATCCTGATCGCTCGGGAAGAGCGCGGCCTGTACCCCTGAGCTGGGCAGACGCGGCGGGGAGCAGCGCCACAATCGGCGCGATGCTCTTGCCGCCGCTCCCACCCGACGCCCTCGCCCGCATCGATGCCCTGCTCGCCCCCGGCCGGCGGGTGCTGCTGGGGCTGACGGGGCCGCCGGGCGCGGGCAAGTCCACGCTGGCCGAGGCGCTGGCGGCGCGCTATGGGGCCCGTGCGCAGGTGGTGCCGATGGACGGCTTCCACCTGGCCAACGCCGAACTTCGGCGGCTGGGCCGCGCTGGCCGCAAGGGCGCGCCTGACACTTTCGACGCCGTGGGTTACGCGGCCCTTTTGGCACGGGCGCGCGCTCAGCGCCCGGGCGACGCGGCTATTTACGCCCCGGCCTTCCACCGCGACATCGAAGAGGCGGTGGCGGGAAGCATCCCGATCCACGCGGAAACCACGCTGCTCATCGCCGAAGGCAACTATCTGCTGTTCGACGAAGGCGACTGGGCCGGCGTGCGCCCGCTGCTCGACGCCTGCTGGTATGTCGACGGCGACGACGATCTGCGGCTGCAGCGCCTGGTTGCCCGGCACGAGGCCTTCGGCCGCAGCCCGGCGGATGCGCGCGCCTGGGTGGCCGGCACCGACGAGCCCAATGCCCGCCGAATTGCCGCCACGCGGGGGCGGGCCGACCATGTCTTTTGCTGGCCCGGCGGGCAGCGCGCCGCGGTAGGGGCCCCGTATGATCCATGATTGTCACCAGGTTGTGCCGATTTGGGCACGATCCTTTCCTACTCCGCTTTCGCCTGATGGCCCTGCCCGCCACCGATGCCCGCCGCGCTCCGGCGAGCGCCCCTGACCCCCGCGATGCGCTGCGGCGGGCCACGGCGCACCTGCACGCGGAGGTGGATGCAAACATGCCGCTGGCGCGCCCGAACCCCTCGCTGGCCGACTACCGGCACCACCTCGCCCTGCTGGCCGACTGGGTGCAAGCCCTGCGAGCGCTGCCCGTGGACGCCGCGCGGCTGAACGACGAGGCACGGCGGGTGGACGCGGATCTCAGCGAATGTGAGCGCCTGCTCAATCTCCCACCTACGGCTGCAGCGCAGCCCCCTGAGCGAGCGGCCGTGGCTCACGGCGCGTTCGGCTGGGGCGTCGCTTACGTGATCGAGGGCTCGCGCCTGGGCGGCCAGGTGATGTACCGCCGCCTGGCCGATGCGTTGGCGCCCCACCCCCTGACCTACCTCCAGGGTGCGGGCCGCGAGACGGGCGCCCGGTGGACCGCGTTCCTGGCCGAACTGCGCCGGCAACTGCGCACCGAAGCCGACATCCATGCCGCCTGCGACGGGGCGGCCCAGGCCTTTGCCCTGCTGCTGGCCTGTGGCCGGGCCCGGGAGCGCGCCACATGACGCCAGCACCGACCGCAGCGCCCGCGGTGGCCGCGCCCGTCACGCTGGACAACTGCGACCGCGAGCCGATCCACATCCCGGGCCTGGTGCAGCCGCACGGCGCACTGCTGGCCTTCGATGCGCAGGGCCGCGCCACGCACGTCAGCGCCAACGCGCCAGCCCTGCTGGGTGTGGCGCTGCCGCAGCCGGGCGCCACGCTGGCTCCCGCCGATTTCGGCGGCGACGCCGAGGTGCATGGCCTGATCGCCGCGGCGCTGGCCGATACCGCCGAAGGGCAGCCCCAGGCGGCCGAAGTGCGGCTGGGGGGCCGCGTGTTCGATTTCGTCGCCCACCGCGTGGGCACCGAGGCGGTCGCCGAGTTTGAGCTGCGGCCCGTGGCCGATGACGCGGTGGCCGACTTCGCGCTCAAGGCGCACCGGGCGATGGACCGCCTCAAGCGCCAGACCAGCACCGATGCCCTTTTGGCGCTGGCCGTCGGCGCCGTGCGCGCGCTCACCGGTTTCGACCGCGTGATGGCCTACCGCTTCCGCCATGACGACAGCGGCGAGGTGGTCGCGGAAGAGAAGGTCGACGAGTTGGAGCCCTTCGCCGGCCGCCGCTACCCGGCCAGCGACATCCCGGCTCAGGCGCGGCGCCTGTACGTGGTCAACACGCTGCGGCTGATCGCCGACGTGCAGGCCGCGCCGGTGGCGGTGACGGCCGCCAGCGCCGCACTGCCGCCGCTGGACATGAGCCACTGCCTGCTGCGCAGCGTGTCGCCCATCCACATCGAGTACCTGCGCAACATGGGCGTGGGCGCCTCGATGAGCATCTCGATCGTGGTGCAGGGCAAGCTGTGGGGCATGCTGGCCTGCCACCACCGCACCGCCCTGCAGGTGCCGTACTCGGTGCGCATGGCCTGCGACGTCCTGGCCCAGGTGCTGGCCGCCAACGTGCAGAGCCTGCTGGCGCGCGAGGACGCCCGGCGCGCCGACGAGGGCGCCCGCCTGCGCGCCGGCCTCATCGAGGCGGTGCTGCATGCCGACGACCCGCTGGGTGCGCTGGCTTCGATGATCGGCGACATCGGCGAGGCCTTCGATGCCCAGTCGGTGATCGTGGCGGAAGACGCCAAGCTGGTGGTGCATGGCGACCTGCCCCGCGAAGCGGCCACCCGGCTGGTGCAGTGGCTCACCGGCCCCGACGCGCCGTCGGGCCCGATGATCGAAAGCCACCGCCTCGCCGACCTCTCCCCCATGCTGGCGGACGATGCCGGCGTGTGGGCCGGCATGCTGGCGCTGCGCTTCGACGAACTGGCCGGCGGCTGGCTGGTGCTGATGCGCAAGGAGCAGATCGAGACCATCCACTGGGGCGGCCGGCCCGAGAAGGAGTACGTGAGCGGCCCGCTCGGGCCGCGCCTCACGCCGCGGGGCTCCTTCGACGTCTGGAAGCAGGAGGTTCGCGGCACCAGCGTGCCCTGGACGGAGAGCGAGCGTACCTTGGGCCGCCAGTTGCTCGACGAGATGGCGCGCGCCAATGCCGCGCGCATGACCGAGATCAACCGCGCCCGCACGCAGCTGCTGGCCATGCTGGGCCATGACCTGCGCGATCCGCTGCAATCGATCGCGATGGCTGCGCGCGTGCTCGAGCGCAGCCCCGCCGACTCGCCCGATGGCACGGCGGGCAGCCGCATCGGCCAGCGCATCCAGTCATCCAGCAGCCGCATGGCGCGGCTGATCGGCCAAGTGCTCGACGCCTCGCGGCTGCAGACCGGGCTGGGCCTGCAGATGCAGTTCGCCGAGGTCGATCTCTCGCGCGTGCTCGAAGACCTGCTCGACGAAGCGCACACGGCCCACCCGGGCGTGAGCCTGATCAAGGAAGTGCCCGAGCGCCTGCTCGCCCATGCCGACGCCGACCGCGTCGCGCAGCTGTTCGCCAACCTGATCAGCAACGCGCGCCACCACGGCACGCCGGGCGAAGCGGTGATCGTGCAGTTGTCGGTGCAGGGCGACGAGGTGCACTTCGACGTGAGCAACAGCGCCCCGCCGATCGCGCCCGAGCTGGTGCCGCACCTGTTCAGCGCCTTCAAGCGCCAGACGCAGCCCAACGTGCGCAACAAGGGCGGTCTGGGCCTGGGGCTGCACATCGCCCGCGCGATTGCGGTGGCACACGGTGGAACCATCGACTACACGCACGCCGATCCCTACGTCGTGTTCTCGGCGCGCTTCCCGCTGCGACCACCGGCAGGCTGAACTCTCGCGCAACGAGGCCCGCAACGGGCGGGCGGTTGGCGCGAGCAGCTATCATTTTGGTAGCGTGCAGTCGATGCAGCCGATGCGGGAACCTCCGGCGCGACTCGGCGTTCGAACGCGGCCGCCGCCTGCACGACGCCATCCCTCCTTCTCCGATAGGCACCCATGCCCATGACCCCGCCGCCTGCGCCCTTCCCCGCCGCCGCCTCGCAGCGGCCTGCATGGTGGCGCGCCCCGCGTGCCCGGCGCGCGGCGGTGGTCACAGCCTGCGCCCTGCTGCTTGCCGCCTGCGGCTCCTCGGGTCCGCGGCCGGTGAAGCATTACGACCCCGAGGCTTTCGACTCCACCAGCACCCACACCCGCACCTACGGCGTCGAGCAGGGCCGCACCTGCGAGGCGGCGCGGCGCGCACTGCTGAGCCAGGGCTACCTCGTCACCACCGCCACCAGCGAGCAGGTCACCGGCCGAAAGAACTTCCAGCCCGAAGGCGAAGTGCACCTGGAGGTGGAATTCCGCGTGGTCTGCGCCAACGAGCAGGCCGGCGCGCGTGGCTCCATCGCCTTCGCCACCGCGGTGCAGGAGCGCTACGAACTCAAGAAGGTCAACAGCTCGGCCAGCGTGGGCGTGGGCGCGCTCGGCTCCGTGTCGCTGCCCTTCAACGCGAGCAACGACGCGATGGTGAAGGTGGCGAGCCAGACACTGACGGACGAAGGCTTCTACGAACGGTTTTTTGCCCTGATCGAGCGCTACCTCGGCGCACCCTACCCGCCCGAATCGCGCCGCGGCCCGCCGGAGCCGCCCCCGCTCAGCGGGCCGGTGGCCACGCCCGTGGCGCCCGCTTCGGCGCTCGCGGCCGAGCCATTGGCGGCACAGCCGCTGTCGCCCGACACGCCGCATTCGCCTGCCCCAGCGAAGCAGGAGCCGGGCGAAGCGACCGCGCCGGTCAGTGTGCCGGTGCCTTTGACGGCGAATCGCGGTTAGGACATCCGCCGCCCGAGCGCAACGCCTCGAGCGCTTGGGCCAGCGCCTCGATGCCGAAGGGCTTCTGCAGCCAGCGCTCCCCCGGCAGGGGCTTGGCGGGTGCAGGCTGGCCGGTGGCGAAGAGGATGCGGATCGGGTGCTTGGCGCGCAGCGAGGCGGCGAGGTCCAGGCCGGAAAGTGCCGGCAGGCCGACGTCGGTCATCACCACGTCGAAGGCGCCATCGAAGTAGCGCGACTGCGCCGATTCGGCCGTACCCACCCCGGTCGCCCAGTGTCCCAGAGCCTGCAACATCTCGACGGTGGTGGCGAGGGTGGCAGGATCGTCCTCGACCACCAGCACGCGCAAGGGGCCTTCGGGGTCGGATTTGGGGGCGGGTCTCATGGCGGTTGCCCAATGTAAAGCTGGACGGCGGCGGCGCGGGTCTCCTGCAGGACGGACGCGCGTGTAGGAGCACAGCCATTGCCAGGTCAGCGCCCCCGCCGTCAACGCACCAACGTCGATTTGCCGAACAGGCTTTCGATGAACTCCACCGCCAGCTCGGCCGTGCGGTTGCGCACGTCCAGCGCCGGGTTGATCTCGACCACGTCGAGCGAACCGAGCCGGCCGGTGTCCGCGATCATCTCCATGCACAGCTGCATCTCGCGATAGGTGGGCCCGCCCCGCACCCCGGTGCCCACGCCGGGCGCCACGTCGGGGTCGAGACAGTCGAGGTCGAAGCTCACGTGCAGGTGCGTGTCTTCGTCCACGTCCTGCAGCGCCTCGACCATGGTGGTGCGCATGCCGTGCTCGTCGATGTGGCGCATGTCGTAGACCTGCAGGCCCAGCGTGCGGATGGCCTCGCGCTCGTCGGCGTCGACGCTGCGGATGCCGATGAAGCGCAGCGCATCGTGCGCCACCGCGGCGCGCTCGCCGCTCCAGCCGGTGAGCGCGGCCGGCCCGTGGCCCAGCAGGCAGGCGACCGGCATGCCGTGGATGTTGCCGCTGGGGCTGGTGGTCTCGGTGTTGACGTCGGAATGCGCATCGAGCCAGATGACGCGCAGCTTCTTGTTGCGCTTGCGCGCGTGCCAGGCCACGGCGCTGATGGAGCCGATCGCGAGGCAGTGGTCGCCGCCCATGAGCAACGGCACCTCGCGCGCGCCCAGCGCGGCATCGGCGGCGTCGTACACGCTGCGGTTCCAGGCCACCACCTCGTCGAGATGCCGCAGCCCATCCTCGAGCGGCTCGCCCCAGGGCGTGGCCGGGCCGGCCAGGTTGCCGCCGTCGATCACCGTCAAGCCCTGCCGCGCCAGCGTCTCGGCCAGACCGGCCACGCGCAGGGCATCCGGCCCCATGCCGGCGCCGCGGACGCTGGCGCCCACGTCGGTGGGGGCGCCGATGAGGCGGATGGTGGTCATTTGGAACTCCGTGGCATGGTGGCCGTTCGAGTGTACGGAGCGCCCAGAGTTTCAAGGCAAATCGGCCTTCAGTGCCCGCCGTACGGTCGCCGTCAGCTACTCTTCTGATAGCAATTGCCTTCATCCAGCCGGCGAGCAAAGCGAAGCCCCCAGGGCACCCGCGGAACTGGCTTGGCCAGGCCGCTGGGTGCGCCCCCCTCCAAGCCGAAGGCGCCAGAGAAGGGGGAGCCGCGAAGCGGCTTGGGGGGTGGCTCTCCATTTGGCCAACTGCCCTAAGTTTCTGGAAGTTCTGGTTTTCATGGCCTAGGCCTTTGGCGGGATCATTCATCCATCGCGGCACCGTCCGCCTCACTCCCCACCTCGAAGGATCCCACCATGACCACCACCCTGCGCACCGTTGCCATCGACGTCGTCGGCCAATACAACACCGCCGGCAAGCATTTGCTGAACGCCTGGCGCGCCGGTGCCGGCCGTGTGATCGGCGGCGCCAGCACCCGCTACGCCGACGCCGTCGGCACCAGCAAGCTCCCCTTCGTGAGCGACGACGTCAAGGCGCGCCTGCTCGGCGCCCAGGAGAAGGTCACCGGCTTCCTGGCGACCCGCCTCGAAAGCGACACCGCCTTCACCGAGAAGCTGATGGACACCGTGGCCGAGCGCACCGCCGGCGGCATCCAGTACGTGGCCGATGCCAGCCAACGCGTGAACTCGCAGGTCGGCACCTCGATGCTGAACACGCTGCAGGCCGTGCACCTGCCCTTCGCGCAGATCTCGCTGAAGGTCGCCGAGAAGGTCGCTGAAGGCGCCGGCAAGATCGAAGCCCGCGTGGCAGGCGACAAGGCAGAATCGGCCGAAGCCACCACGGTGCGTGCGAAGCCGGCACGCCGCGCTTCGCGCAGCGCCCGCCGGGCCTGAGCCCAGCGCGCCCGAGCCGCCGCGCCTCTGACGCGGCGGCCACCTTGATGAGGCCCTGATCGCATCGACGGAGACACCATGGCCACCCGACGCAACCGCCCCGAACCGGGCACCGGCACCGACGACGCCACCGGCAAGGCCGCAAGCCCGGTAGCGCGCAAGAAGAAGGCCGCGACGCCCGCGGCCGCGGCCAAAAAGCCGGCGCGCAAGAGCGCGGCGCCGCCGGCCGATGCAGCCCCGAACGACAACCAGGAAGCGCCCGCCCCCACCGGGCTGTGGCGCGCCGGCCTGAAGGCGCTCGACACCGTGCGCCAGGACGTGACCCGCCGCCACACCAACGTGATCGAGACGCTGCTGGGCATCGCACCGCCACGCGCCGACGCCGAGGGCAAGCAGGCACCGCGCAGCTTCCCCGGGCTCGAGACGCTGGGCCTGCGCAAGTTCGAGGACGTGTTCGACCAGCGCGTCGCGACGGCGCTGGAGCGGCTGGGCGTGCCCACCCGCGACGAGATGGCGGCGCTGCGAGCGCAGCTCGACGAGGCGCTGGGACAGATCGAACGGCTGCAGGGCGGCACGCCGCCCGCGCGCAAGCGCAGCGGCGGCAAGACGCGTTGACGCCCCGCGGCACCGCCTCCCGTCCTCGTCCCGTGGCCGGCTCCTCCACCCGCGACCGCATCCTGCTGGCCAGCCTGGCGCTGTTCAACACGCATGGGCTGGCAGCGGTGTCCACGCACCGCATCGCCGCCGAAGCCGAGATCAGCCCCGGCAACCTGCACTACCACTTCAAGACCAAGCAGTCGATCGTCGAGTGGCTGTTCCGCCGCTTCGAGGAACGGCTGCTGTCGCTCAACGATTCGGCCGCGGGCATCCGTGCCATCGACGACCTCTGGCTCGCGTTGCACCTGCGCTTCGAGGCCATCGACGGCTACCGGTTCATCTACCGCGACATGGGCCATCTGGCCGCCGAATACCCGGCGCTCGGCGAGCGCGCCCAGGCGCTGACGGCGCAGAACCTGCTGTCGGCGCAGGCACTGTGCGAGACGCTCGCAGCGCACGGCGTGATCGAGGCGACGCCCGAGCAGACGCAGATGCTGGCACTGCAGATCGTCTTCACCACCACCTGCTGGCTGTCCTTCGAGCGCCTGGTGCCGGGGCGCAGCGAGATGGCGCACGCCGACCCCGGGATGGCGGCGTACTACACGCTGACGCTCGTTTCTCCCTATGTTTCCAGCGAATCCAGGGCGTACCTTGACTACCTGCGGTCGAAGTACCTCGGCTAGCAACCCACATCACAACAACCATGTCGAGCCAACGACACACCAAGGAGAACCACCGAATGAGCACGACCACCTTCGACGCCGTCCATGAAGACCCCGTCGCCCCGCCCTCCCGCCTGCTGATGCTGGCCGAGGGCCGCGCCTTCTGGGAAACCGGCGCCACCCTGATGATGTGGCCCTGGCTCCAGTTCGCGCCGCGTGGCGACGGCCATCCCGTGATGGTGCTGCCGGGCCTGGTGGCCAGCGACATTTCCACGCGCCTGCTGCGCCGCTACCTGCGCAGCCGCGGCCACGACGTGCACGGCTGGGGCCTGGGCAACAACTTCGGCCCGCGCCCCGGCGTGGAGGCTGCCATGGTCGCCCGGCTGCAGGCCCTTCACGACAAGGAAGGCCGCAAGGTCAGCCTGGTGGGCTGGAGCCTGGGCGGCGTGTTCGCGCGCCTGCTGGCCAGCCGCCACCCGCACCTGGTGCGCGATGTGGTCACGCTGGGCAGCCCCTTTGCCGGCAGCCCGCGCGCGACCAACGCCTGGCGCGTGTACGAGATGGTGAGCGGCCAGAGCTCGCGCGACCCCGAACGCATGCAACACATCAGCCCCGTGCCGCCGGTGCCCACCACCTCGATCTTCAGCCGCACCGACGGCGTGGTGGCCTGGCAGTGCAGTGTCGACCGTCCCGGCCCGCAGAACGAGAACATCGAGGTGCTCGCGAGCCACGTGGGCATGGGCACGCACCCGGCGGTGCTGTATGCGCTGGCCGACCGCCTGGCCCAGCCCGAGGACGACTGGAAGCCCTTCGACGGCAGCCGCCTGGGGCCGCTGGTCTATCCGGACCCGTCGCGCAGGTGAAGTTCAGGGGCGAATCGCTCGCCTCTCACGCAAAAGAAAAGGGGCGCTGAGAGCGCCCCTTTCTTCATCTGCTCACGTGCGAGCCGGTCGGCACGCCCGTTGGCAGGACCATCGATGACGCCGGCTTCGCCGACCGTCATCAATAGCGGTTGCCGCCGCCGTAGCCGCCGCCACCGCCGCGACGATCACCGCCGCCGCCGTAGCCGCCGCCACGCGGCTCCATCGGACGGGCCAGGTTCACGGTGAGGGCACGGCCGTCGACTTCCTTGCCGCTCATGCCTTCGATGGCTGCCTGCGCTTCCGCGGGCGAGCCCATCTCGACGAAGCCGAAGCCCTTCGAACGGCCGCTGTCGCGCTCCATCATGACCTTGGCGGACACGACGTGCCCGAAGGAGGAGAAGCTTTGCTGCAGCGAATCGTCGCGCATCGAATAGGAGAGATTGCCAACGTAGAGTCTGTTTTCCATGGTGTTTCCTTGATCGGTTTGTCGGGCCACCGTGGCCCGGTTCATGGTCTGTGAATGCGCCATCAGCGCGCCGGACGGCGCATGGCGGAGGAGCCGCCACCGGAGCGCTGCTCCAGGTGACGGAAGGTCAGGCGACCCTTGTTGAGGTCGTAAGGCGACATCTCGAGCGACACCTTGTCGCCGGCCAGCACGCGAATGCGGTGCTTCTTCATCTTTCCGCCGGCGTAGCACACGAGGCTGTGGCCATTGTCGAGCGTGACGCGGAATCGCGAATCGGGCAGCACTTCCTCTACCCGGCCTTGCATTTCGATGAGTTCTTCCTTGGCCACGAAGCTCCTTGGTTGATGGACCCGAGCCGCGCTCAGGCCAGTTGGTTGTTGAGAACGAACGCGCGGCCCTGGGCCAGCGCGTAGACCGCGGCACGCGTGGCCGAGTCGAAGCGCGGGATCAGCCGGAAGACCCGGTCGTGCATGCCGCGGCGAATGGAGACCGAGGCGGCGTACTGGCCGGTCTCGGTGAGCTTGGTCATCGGAGTGACCAGGTATCGGCCCACTTCGTGGGTCTGGGGTGTCTGCATGGAATCGAAAGGCGGCTTCTGGGTGCCGCGCGACCCGTGCGCGTCGGACGATGGCCGAAGCTGCACGCGAATGGATCGGGGGTAGGAGCGGCCCGATGCGTGTTCTTGTTGAACGGACCGCGAATGAAGCTCGCCGAGGAGGAGTGACGCCGGGGCGGAGACAGAAACGAAGCTTGCTGCGGGAGCGAAGCCTGCTTGGCCGGGGCCTGTGCGGCCAGCGATGCCGCGAGGAGTCAATCAAGGGCTGCAGCAACGAGCACGCTGCAGTCGATCGCACTAGTGTAGGCGATTTGGCGTCAGCGTGCTTTTTATTTCCGGGAATGCATGCTCAGGTGTTACTCTGATCCGCTTCAACGGTTCGAAAGGTCAGCATGAACGGCGCCACCTTCACCTCGCTTCGCCGCGACGCACTGCGTGCGCAGCTCCCGCAGGTGGTCGACCTCTTGCGACTGCGGCGCGCCGCCGAGATCGAGGAAGCCGTGATCGATGACCTCGTGAGCCTCTCCTGGCTCGAATGGACCGGCGGCTCCCTCAAGCTGACCGCGACGGGTTCGAACATCTGCCGCCAGCAGCGCTGAGGTCGCCGTCCCGGCGGCTCGCCCACGGGCAGCCTTATCCGGCCGGCTGCCCGGGTTCGCAGCCGAAGTGGTGCAGCACGTTGCGCAGCAGCCCCTCGAAGACGGGGTCGCTGCCCACCACCCAGGCCGCACCGACGGCCCCGGCGTGGAAGACCCGCCCCCCCTGCGGACGCTCCCAGTAGATCATCTCGGCCGACACGCCATCGATGGGCTCGCACACCCGCGAATGCCAGTCGAGGTAGGTGTCCATCCGCCCCGGCGCACGCCGGCCCTGCGCGATGACGGTGAGGCCGCGTGGCGGTTCCGGCAGGACCGCCGTTTCGTGTGAGCCCTGCGTCATGCGCATCAGGGTCGCCACGCTCAAGTCCCATTCATGGCCGATGGCCCGCGGCAACCCGCCACCGGGTGCATGGCCGAAGGTCTGGTCGCGCGACAGGCCCAGCGCTTGGGGCTGGTTGAAAAACGGGTGCGCCGGCTCGCACACGTGGTAGACGCCGAAATCCTCCGCGTCCGCAAAGCCCCAGCCCGCGGTCTCCAGCCCGATGATGCTGGCGGCGGAGCGGCCGAGCGTGCGCAGCTGGCCGCCGCGCAGGGCGTCCTGCGCATGGCGCTCCTCACCGTAGGGGCCGGCCGGCGGCCGCAGCGCGGCGCTGGCCGGATCGGCGCCGCGCTCGTCGTTCTTGCGCTGCTCCATCACCGACATGTCGGCATCGAAGCTCACGCGCAGGTACATGGTGTTGCCGGACAGCACGAGCGCGTTGCCGCCCCGGCGCAGCCAGTCGTCGAAGGCGTCGACCACCGGCAGCGACCAGTACTCGCTGTGGCCGTTCACGACCACCGTGCTGTAGCGCGCGAGGATCGCCGGGTCGGCATGCAGGTCGAGATCCGCCAGCACGTCGAACGCGTGGCCCTCGCGCTCGAGCCAGGCATGCAGCCGGCGCTCCAGCCGCGTCCACTGCGAGAACCCGCTGCCAGCCGGGTCGTAGAGCGCTGCGGGACTGGCATTCGGCCATGGCATCCGCAGGCCGGTGAAGTAACTGGGTTGGCCGGCGCGGTGGTAGGTGTAGCTGCAGAAGGCCGGCGCCTCCGGATGGCTGTTGTCCAGGCCCGTGGAGCGGCGCGGCCACACCGGGTCGTCCACCTGGTTGCGCGCGAAGGGCGTGGCCGCATACGCGAGCCAGCTGCTCATGGCACACAGCACCAGCAAGGGTGCCGGGCGCGCGCCCGCGCGGGGCTTGACCAGGAAAGTGATGTCGTACGCCGCCTCGCGCCCCTCCCAGTCGAAGCGCAGGCGTGCCACGTGCAGCCCGGGCCGCGTGTCGGCAGGCACGTCCAGATGCGCGGTGGCGTGCCATCGGCAGTCGTACAGATCGTCGCTCGCCAGCCGCAAGCCCTGGCCCGCAGGCGCTGAATCTTTGGTGTGGGATGCCTGCGCGCCCGCCGCATCGAAGCCCGGACCGAGGATGGACCGGGTGCCGTGGTTCACGACGCGCCCATGCCAGCCATGACCACCGACGTCGGCGACCGCATCCCCGCCGCCGTCCCGCAGCGGCCAGCAGGCCAGCAGGCCGTCCGGCATCGGCAGTTCGGCCGCACGCTCGCGCACCCGCGCCGCCAGCACCTCGGGCGTCAGGGCACCGGCGTGGATCGCGACCATGGCCAGGTCCACATCCGCAAAGGCCCCGGCGCCCTCGGCACTGCCGGCCGCGCCCAAACGGAGGGGTGCCTTTGCAGGCCGCGGCGCGCCTTCGGGGCCGACGCGCGCCTGGCATTCGCCATCGATCCACAGCGCTGCTTCGCGACCGTCCCAGGTGGCGGCCACATGCTGCCAACGGCGCGGCGTCAGCGGACGGCTTGCGCGCAGCGGCGATGCGGCCGGCAGCGCGCCCTCGCCCAGCTGCCAGGCCAGGTGGCCATCGGGGTCGATGAACAGTCCGAAGCTCCGCCCACCACTGGCGTCGCCCTGCGTGAGCAGCGCCTGCCGCGGACCGTCGCAGCGCCAGGGCATGACCCAGGCCTCCAGCGTCAGCCCGGCCAGCGGCTGGCCAGCGGGCAGGCCCGCATCCACGTGCACATAGGAGCCGGGATGGATGGGCTGCATCCGCGCATCGTGCAGGCCCAGATCGGCCACCCGCGCATCACTGGCGCGGCTGTCCGGATCGGGGCCCAACCGGCACACCTCGAGCGAATAGGAACGGTCGCTGCTGATGTGGAAGGCGATGCGCTCGCCGGCGTGGACCGTCTTCGCGCTTGCGTAGCCGTGCACGCCCGGCACCCAGACCGGGCGATGCGGGGGAATCGGAAGACTCATTCGCTGGTGAATCCGGACGCCTTCACCACCGGCCCCCAGCGCTTGAGGTCATCGGCGATCAATGCAGACAGGGCTTGCGGCGTGCTCGGGTTGGCGTCGCTGCTCAGGCGGGCGAGGCGGTCCTGCACCTCGGGCAGGGCCAGGGCCTTGCCGAGCGCCGCGTTGAGCTGCTGCACGGTGGCCGCGGGCGTGGCGGCGGGCACGAACAGGCCGGTCCACTCCAGGTTGTCGAAGTGGGGCTGGCCCAGTTCCTTGAGCGTCGGCACGTCGGGCAGGAGCGAGGCGCGCCGATCGCCGTTGACCGCCAGCACCTTGAGCTTGCCCGACTGCTGGTAGGGCACCAGGTCCGCGATCGGCGTGATGCCCGACGCCACCTGGTTGCCCACCAGGTCCTGCACCAGCGGCGCCGCGCCGCGGTAGGGCACCGCGGTGAGCTCGACCTTCGCGTCGCTGCCCAGGCGGAAGCCCATGAACTGCGACACGCTGCCGGCCGCAGGCACGCCGTAGCTGGCGCGCGACTTGTCGGAACGGGCGAGGGCCAGCCATTCGCGCACGTCGCGCACGGGCATCGCGGCCGGCACCGCGATGCCTTCGTAGAAGGTCGCGATGCGGCCCACGGCCTGGAAGTCCTTCACCGGGTCGTAGTGCACCGACTTCGAGGTCAGCGGCAGCATCACCATCATGTGCATGTTGGCGAGCAGCACGGTCAGGCCGTCGGCCGGCGCGGCGCGCACGTAGTCGGCCGCGATCTGGCCGCCGGCGCCGGTGCGGTTCTCGACCACCACGGCAGTGCCCAGTTCCGCAGCCAGCTTGTCGGCCAGCGTGCGGGCCTGCACGTCGGCCGATCCGCCCGCCGGGTAGCCGACGATCAGGCGCAGGGCGCCCTTCTGGGTGGGCACCTGGGCGCCTGCCACGCCGGCGACGGCGAGGCAGGTACAGGCGAGCAGGAAGCGAAGCAGTGCAGGCGGGCGCATGACAGTCCTTGAAGTGGGTTGGGTGAAGGTCGGGAGAAACGTGAGGCCGGGCTGAGCGGGCGGGTGTGGGGACGGCCTGCGGGGTTCAGGCCAGCTTCGCGCGGGCGGCTTCGGCGGCCAGGTCGTCGAGCGACCGCTCCAGCCGCTCGACCAGTTCGTCGAGTTCGAGCTCGCTGATCGTCAGCGGCGGCGTGATCATCTGGAAGTCGCCGAAGGCACCCAGGTTGGCGCGCCGGTTGTAGAGCGCGATGCCATGCCGCAGCCCGTGCGCCGTGAGCCGGGCCGGTGCATTGAAGGCGGCCGGCAATGCGCGCCGCGTGCCCTTGTCGGCCACGATCTCGATCGCGGCCAGCAGGCCGAGGCCGCGCACGTCGCCGACCAGCGGTGAGCGCTGCGCCAGCGCCTCGAGCCGGCGGCGAAGGCTTTCGCCGCGCTCGCGCGCCCGCGTGACCAGGTCGAGGCGTTCGACCTCGTCCATCACCGCATTGGCCACGGCACAGGACAGCGGATTGGTGAAGTACGTGTGCCCATGCACGAAGCCGCCGCTGCCGGCCACAACGTCCACGATGCGATCGGGCACCAGCACGCAGCCCAGCGGCGTGTAGCCGGCCGCCAGCCCCTTGGCCAGCGTGACGATGTCCGGCCGCGCCGCCGGCCAATGGTGCGCGGCCAGGAATTTACCGGTGCGCCCGGCCCCGCTCATGATCTCGTCGTAGATCACGAGCACGCCGTGACGGTCGCAGATGCGGCGCACGCGCTCGAAGTAGGCCGGCGGCGAGACCACCGTTCCGGTGGAGAGCCCGCCGATCGGCTCCAGGATGAAGGCCAGCACCGACTCGGGCCCCTCCTGCTCGATGGTGCGCTCCAGCGCATCGGCGCATGCCATCGCATGGCTTTCCACGCTTTCGCCCTCCGGCAGGCGATAGGACAGCGGTGCAGGCACCTTCGGCATCGTGCGGACCATCGGGCCGTAGATGGACGAGGTGTGCTCGTCACCGGTGACCGCCAGGGCGCCCAGCGTCGAGCCGTGGTAGCTCGGGTTGCGCGAGATCACCTTCCAGCGGCTCGCCTGGCCCGTGACCACGGCGTACTGGCGCGCGAGCTTGATGGCCGCCTCGTTGGCTTCCGACCCGCCCGAAACGAAGAAGGCGCGATCGAACCCCGGGCCCGCCAGCGCGCACACCCGGTCGGCCAGCGCGACGTTGTGCTCGCTCTCGAAGAACCTCGGGTAGGCGAAGCTCACCCGCGCAGCCTGCGCCTGCATGGCGGCCAGCACGTGCGGGTTGCCATGGCCGATGTTCGCCACCACGGCACCGGCCGTGGCATCCAGATAGCGGCGCCCGTCGGCGTCCCACAGGTACACCCCCTCGGCCCGCCCGATCCGCGGCGGTCGGGGCGAGCCCTTGGGGCTGTAGAAGGACAGCACCGACCCGCCCTGGGGCTGGTCGCCCAGCAGGCGCGGCGCGGAGTGGGGCGCGGAGTGGGGCGCGGAGTGGGGCGTGGCGGACGAAGCGGCGGGAGGACTCATTTGCGCGGCACGATAGGCCGATCGCGGGCAGGAAAGAAGGCGCATGGAACGATGAAGTCCTATACGCTAGCCGCATGAAGCTCGTCCATGACCGCATCGATCTGCTCACCACCTTCCTGCGCATCGCCGAGACCGGCTCGCTGAGCAAGGCCGCGCGGCTGATCGGCATCACCCAGCCTACGGCGAGCCGGCGCCTGCTCGAGCTGGAACGCCTTCTGGGCTGCAAGCTCGCCCTGCGGACCACCGCCAGCTTTTCGCTGACCGACGAGGGCCGCTCGCTGATGGTCGAGGCGCGCGCCGTCTCCGACCGCTGGGCCAGCCTGGCCGAGCGGATCTCCGGCGGCCGCAGCCGGCCCGAAGGCACCCTGCGCGTGATCGGCCCGTCCGGCTACGGCACGGGCTTCCTCACCGACACCGTGACCGACCTGCGCGCGGCATGGCCGCAGTTGCGCGTGGAGCTGACGCTGACCGACCGTGTGATCGACATGGTCGCCACCGGCGCCGAGTGCTGGGTGTGCGTCGGCGAGGTGCGCGACCCCGGCCTGGTGTCGCGCCACCTGGGCGACATGGAACGCATCCTCGTGGCGCACCCGGCCCTGCTGCGCCGTCTCGGCCCGGTCACGGTGGCCAACCTGCCGCACATGCCCTGCGTCGGCCTCGTGCCCTACTTCGCCGGCACGGTGCGGCTGATCGACCGCGAGGGCCGTTCACAGACCGTGTCCATCGACACGCCGCTGCGCACCGACAGCCTGCTGTCCAGCTACCGCGCCATCCTCAACGGCGGCGGCATCGGCGCCGCCGCGCCCTGGATCTGCGAAGCCGACCTGAAGGCCGGGCGGCTCAGGCGCGTGCTGCCGAAACTCGCGCTGGAACCGGTCGGCATCCATGTGGCGCTGCCCCCGGACATCCACCGCCCCGCGCGCGTCACGGCCTTCATCGACGCCCTGAAGCGCCGCATCACCGACATGCGCGGCTTCCGCGCCAGCGAATGAGCCGGCGCCGGCCGGTGCCGATCAATGGCCGGCCCACACGTCCAGCACGTAGCGCTGGCCGGCGATCATGGTGTCCATCCAGGCCTCGCCGTCCTCGCCGTGCGCACGGGCAATGTCGACCAGCGTGCGGCGCACGTCCGGCTCCATGCGCGAGCCGTCGCCGCAGATGTAGACGTGGCCGCCGGCCTGCAGCAGGCGCCACACCGTGTCGGCCTGCTCGCGCAGGCGGTCCTGCACATAGGCCTTCTTGCCGTCGGCGCGCGAAAAGGCGGTGTGCAGTTCGACCACGCCGTCTTTCGCCCAGGCCTGCAGTTCGTCGGCATAGATGAAGTCCTGCTGCGGATGCCGGCAGCCGAAGAAGAGCAGCGCCTCGCCCAGCGACCGGCCTTGCGCCTTGCGCACAGCCCGTTCCTGCAGAAAGCCGCGGAAGGGCGCGAGGCCCGTGCCCGGCCCCACCATGATGAGCGGCCTCCCGGCGTCGTCCGGCAGGCCGAAGCCCTCGGCCGTGGTGCCGCGCACGAAGCCGTGCACCGTATCGCCGGCCTCCGCGCGCGCGAGGAAGTTGGAGCACACGCCCTCGAAGCGGCCGCGCCCCGAACGCGCCGGGCCCGCCACCACGCCCACCGTGACGCTCGCGCGCGCCGGGTCGACGGCCGGCGACGACGAGATCGAGTAGTAGCGCGGCGTGAGCGGTGAGAGCATCTCCAGATACGCCGCGAAGGGCAGCTCGACGGCCGGAAATTCCTCCAGCAGGTCGAGCAGCGACTTGCGCTTGCCCAGCACCTCGGCCTTGTAGTGCGCCGCCACCGATTCGTCGCTGCCGACGAAGGCGCCCAGGGACTTCTGCGTGAAGGGACAGCGCGTGGCCGCCGCCAGCACGCCGATCTGCTTGCGGGTGGCGACGTCCTGCAGCTCGACATAGTCGGACAGCAGGCGCTCCACCGGGACCACCTCGTCCACCGGCAGGAAGGTCTTGCGGCCGGGCGCACCCGTCAGCCGGACGTGCGCATCGCGCGCGAAGCCGAAGCGCTGCATCGCGCGCTCGACGGTCGCGGCGCCGTTGCGCGGCACCACGCTGAGGTGGTCGCCGGACGTGTAGCGCACGCCCTCGGGCAGCGCGAGTTCGATGTGGCGCGTGGAACGCTCCGGGGCCGCGTCGCCCTCGCCGCGCTGCAGCTCGCGGTTAACCAGCACGCGCAGCGGCACCGCGCCCAGCGAGTCGACCAGGCCGCTGGTCTGCGGTGGCGGCATCTCCTCGACGGTGTACAGGGGCGGCGCGATCTCGGGCGCGCCGGCTCCGGCCTGCAGGCCGAAGCGCTCGCCCAGCGCCGGCCACAAGGCGTCGGCCCAGGCCTGGAAGGCGCCGTCCATGTCTTCGCGCGCGTCGCCTTCGCCGCGTGGATGCACGCGTTCGGCGCCCAACTCGGCCAGGCGATCGTCGATGCGCCGCGGCACCGCCTGGTAGGTGGAGGCCCAGTCGGTGTTGCCGCAACCGAAGACGCTGTAGCGGACCCCGTTCAACGGCCCCTTGGCCCTCGGCACGCCGGGGCCGTCCCCCGAGGCGAGCGAAGCCACTTGGGCGCGGCCCGGCGCGGCTTCCGGCGAATCGTTGGCACCCTCCACCCACCGCCAGAACTCCACCGCGTTGTCGGGCGCCGCGCCGTTGTACGAGGCACTCACGATGGCCACGGCGCCGGCCGCAGGCAGACGCTCGGCGTAATCGTCGAGCGACGCCAGCTGCGTCGAATAGCCGCGCAGCGTGCCGGCCTCGGCCAGCTGGCGCGCGAAATCCTCGGCGCTGCCGAGGTTGGAGCCGTGCAGCACCAGCAGCGAGGTGCCATGGCGCGCCCGCTCGCTCGCGGCCGACGAATGCGGCACCTCGGGCGCGGCACCCGCACCGCCGGTGGCCGCCGTGGTGCCGGGCGCAGGATGCGTGGCACGCAAGGCGGCCGGATCGCGCGGCTCGACCTTGATGCGAAAGCCCTCGGGCTTGATGGTCAGCGCCTCCTTGACCTTGAGCTGGTAGTTCGCATGGTCGACGAGCTTGAAGCGCTGGATCACCATGGCCAGCGTGAGCGTCGCCTCCTGCAGCGCGAACTGGCGGCCGATGCAGGCGCGCTGGCCGGTGCCGAAGGGCTTGAAGGCGTTGGGCGGCAGCGCGCGCTCGGCCTCGCGGCTGAAATGCTCGGGGTTGAACGCGTCGGCATCCTCGCCCCAGACGCGCTTGTCGCGGTGCATGGCCAGCGCATGCAGGATCACCATGTTGCGCTTGTGGATGGTGTACTTGCCGCCCTCGCCGATGGCCGTGTTGGCCAGTGCGCGCTTGGCCACGGCCGGGGCCGTCGGGTACATGCGCAGCGCTTCCTTGAGGATCTGGCCGATGTACTGCAGCCGGTTGACCTGTGCATAGGTGGGCCGCTGCGTGAGGTCGGTGCCGAACACGCTGTCGACCTCGGCCTGCGCCTTGGCCAGGATGGCCGGGTCCTTGAGCAGGTAGTAGATGGCGAAGGACAGCAGGCCGCTGGTGGTCTCGTGGCCGGCGATGAGGAATTCGATGCACTCGTCGCGGATCTGCTTGTCGTCGAGCTTCTCGCCGCTCTTCTTGTCGACGCCCGCGATCATGTAGCTCAGCAGGTCGGGCTTGGTGGCGATGTCGGCACCGCTGGCCCTGCGCTCGCGGATGATGTCCTCCACCATCGTGTGCATGAACTTGATGTCCTTGCGCTGCTGGGCGAGCTGCTTCTTCATCATCAGCTCTTCCAGCGGCAGGCCGCGCCGGTCCTGCACCGTCTCGAGCGTGCGCACCATCGCATCGACGAAGGGATGGAAGCCCTCGCGGTAGAAGGAGTTGAAGCGGTAGCCGAAGCCGCACAGGCCGATGGTGTCGAGCGTGAGCGCGGTCATGTCGCGCGTGACGTCGACCTCGTCGTCGAAGTTCAGGCGCTCCCACTTGGCCACCAGTTGCTCGGCGATGTCGAGCATCATCGGGTGGTAGGCCTGCATGGCCCGCTGGCTGAAGTTGGCCAGCAGGATGTTGTGCGGCTTGCTCCAGGTCGACTCGTGCGTGTCAGAGGTGAAGAGGCCGTGCGACGCGGCCCGCAGCCGGCGCAGTGCGCCGTTGGTGCTCTTGTCGAAGCGCTTCTCGTCGACCAGCTCGTTCACCAACTCGTGGTCGGAGATGACGACCACCGGCATGCCCGGCATGTCGAGCCAGTAGATGCCGCCCAGCTCCTGGGCGATCTTCCACATGTCGAGCACCGGGGAGTCGGAGCCGATCGACAGCAGGTTGCCGACGATCGGCTTGCGGGCCGGGTGGGGAATGGGGTGCAGCGGATTCTTGCCGGCCATCGGGGCGCCTCGTCTCTTGTTGGAGGGAATGTGACGCCGGGAGTATCCCGAGCGCGCCCCGGCCTGCCGGGCCGGGATATTCCCTTAGAGGCGGCGCGCCTCCGTGCAAAAAATGGCTGCCGCGCCCGATGAATGGGCGCGGCCCGCTACATTTTGTATAGCAACCTCAGGGGCGCTGCATCTTGCAGTCGGTGCCCTGCGCGATCTCGTTGCCGGTGTAGATGGCGTCGGTCCGGAAACCATAGTTCGTGCCCTCGTAGCCCACCTTCACCGTCTTGCCGTCCACCGGCGCGATCGTGTTGACCACCTGCGGGATCAGCAGCTGGTGGTCTTCGGCGCGCATGCGCACCGGGCCGACCACCGAGTCGTAGGTCATGTCTTCCAGCGCCTTCGCGACCTTGGCGCTGTCGGTGCTGCCGGCCTTGGTGATCGCGGCGGCCAGCATGCGCGGCACCAGGTCGATGCGCGGCGCCAGGAAGTCCTTGCCCATCTTGGCCTTGTAGGCCTTGGCCAGCGCATCGACCTTGGGCGAGTCGGCCTGGCCCGGATGCCATTCGGCCACCCAGGTCAGCTCGCCCAGCCTGGCCTGCGACACGGCCGTCACCGTGCCCGGCACGGCGCCCGCGCTGTGGTTGAAGTAGCGCAGGTTGTAGCCCGCATCGCCGGCCGCCTTGAGCAGCAGCGTCATGTCCTGGCCCCAGTTGCCGGTGATGACCGAGTCGGCGCCCGCCGCCTTGATGTTGGCGATGTAGGGCGCGAAGTCCTTCACCCGGCCGATGGGGTGGAAGGCCTCGCCGACGAACTGCACGTCGGGCCGCGCCAGGCCCACCATCTGCTTGCCGTAGGTCGCCCACTGGCGGCCGTGCGCGTAGTCCTGGTTCAGCAGGTAGACCTTCTTCACCTCGGGCGTCTTCTTGATGTAGTTGGCGATGGCCTTCATCTTCATCGCCGTGTTCGCATCGGTCTGGAAATGCCAGAAGCTGCACTGCTTGCCGGTGAGCTCGGGATCGATCGAGGAATGGTTCATCACGATCAGTTCCTTGCCGGGGTTGCGCTGGTTCCAGCGGTTCACCGCCAGCACCAGGGCCGACACCACCGAGGAGCCCGAGCCCCCCGTGACGATGGCCTTGGCGCCCTGGTCGATCGCGGCCTGCAGCGCGCTCTGGCTCTCCTGCGCCGAGAGCTTGCTGTCGAACTGCAGCAGCTGCAGCTTGGTGCCCTTGATGCCGCCCTTGGCATTGACGTCGTCCACCGCGTACTGCACGTGCGCCAGCATCAGCTCGCCCACGTTGGCGAAGGGGCCCGACAGCGGGTCGATGTAGGCGATCTTGTAGGTCTCCTGGGCCTGGGCGGCGGTAGCGAACAGCGCCGCCGCAAGGGCGACGGGCGTGAGCAGGCGATGCAGGGTCATGGATGTCTCCGGTGTAGTCGTAGGAAGAAGAGCGGAACGAGAGGGGAACCGGTGCCGCGGTCAGGGCGCATCGCGCTGCCGCAGCCCGATCACACGCGAAGCCAGTTGCGCCAGCTCGGTGGCCAGCGCGTCGGGCGCGAGGCGGCCGTCGGGCCGGTACCAGCTGTAGAGAAAGCCCGGCAGGCTGCAGGCCGCCAGCGCAGTGATGCGGGTGTCGCGGAAGTCGAGGTCGCCGTCACGCCGCGCTTCTTCGAGCAGGGGGCAGAGCCGGTCGTAGAAGTGGTTGGCCAGCTTGCGCACGGCGTCCAGGTACTCCGGCCGGTAGACCTGCGGCTCCCGATAGGGAAAGAAGGCCGCCGGGTGATGGGCGATGGTGGCGCGGATCAGCCGCTCGAGGCCGTCCATCACCTTCTCGCTCGCGCGCCGCGGGTCGTGCTCGGCGAAGTCGAGCGAGGTGAAGCATTCCACCGCCGGGCGCCAGGACAGTGTCTCGAAGATCTCCTGCTTGTCGCGGAAGTAGTAGTAGACGAAGGGCTTGGTGACGCCGAGCTCGCGCACGATCTGCGCCAGCGTGGTGTTGGCATAGCCCTGCGCCGCGAAGAGGCGCGTGGCCACCTGCAGGATGCGCTCGCGCTGAACGTCGGTGCCGGCCGTGCTGGCCCGCTGCCGTCCCGTGCCCTGGGGCATGTGCGCCGCCTGCGCGGCAGGTGCGGCGTGCAGGGGTTTGTGCGGTGTCTCCGATGTTCTACCCATCGGTAGGATTGTTGGTGCACCATCTTGCGATGACAAGCGGCGGCAGCAGCCGCGCGGCTATCGATAACCCTGAGAGCCTGACGCCATGGAGACAAGCCAAACCCCGTCGCCCGCCCTGCCCGTGCGCCCGCAGCAACCGCTGCACGAGTACCTGCGCACCCATGCGCGCGAGCGGCCACAGCATCCGGCCTGCATCTGGTACGGCGCCGCGATGAGCTGGGCCGAGCTCGACCGCGCGAGCGACGCCTTCGGCGCCCGCCTGCAGGCGCTCGGCGTGAAGAAGGGCGAGCCCGTGGTGCTCTTCCTCAACAACTGCCCGCAGTACATCGTCGCGCACTACGGCATCCAGAAGATCGGTGCCATCGTCTGCCCGAGCGGCCCGCTCAACAAGGAGCACGAGCTGGCCTACCAGGTGAACGACCTGAAGGCCCGCGTGATCGTCGCGGCGTCGAACCTGCTGCCGGTGGTCGACAAGGTCAGGCCCGGCAGTGCGCTGGCGCACGTCTTCGCGGTGCACTACGCCGACCTGCTGCCACCCTCCCCCACGCTGGACCTGCCCGCGGAGCTGGCCGCCGCGCAGGCCGAGCCGCGCACCGTGCCCACGGGCTGCGAGGATTTCCTCGCCGCCACGCAGGGCGACGCGAAGCCCGCGCCGGTGGACATCGCGCTCGACGACGTGGCGCTCATGACCTACACCTCGGGCACCACCGGCCTGCCCAAGGGCGCCATGCTCAGCTATGGCAATGCGCTCTTCAAGACCACGATGTGCGCCGACTGCAACGGCGTCACCGGCGACGACGTGCTGCTGTCGATCGCACCGCTGTACCACATCGCCGGCATGCTGATGGGCGTGAACGTGCCCGTGGTCACGGGTGCGACGAGCGTGCTGCTGCACCGCTTCGACCCGCGCACCACGCTGCAGGCCATCGCGCGCTACCGCGTGACCTGGTGGTACAGCATCGCGCCGATGAACGTGGCCTGCATGCAGGTGCCGGGCGCGGCGGATTTCGACCTGTCCAGCCTGAAGATGAACCCGGTCACCAGCTTCGGCATCGCCTTCACCGAGCCGCTGGCCAAGCAGTGGCAGGCGATCGCGAAGCACTGCACCTCGCAGGAGGCCGCCTATGGCCTGTCGGAGACGCACACCTGCGACACCTACACCCCGGCCGGCAAGGCCAAGTGGGGCACGCAGGGCATCCCGGTGCCGGGCGTGACCATCCGCATCCTCGACCCCGACACCGGCCGGGAACTGCCCGCGGGCGAGGTGGGCGAGATCGTGCTGCGCAGCCCCGGCACCTTCAAGGGCTACTGGAACAAGCCCGAGGCCACGGCCGCCACGCTGCGCGACGGCTGGGTGCACACCGGCGACATGGGCAGCTTCGATGCCGACGGCTACCTGCGCTTCATCGGCCGCTTCAAGGAGATGATCAAGGTCTCGGGCTACAGCGTGTTCCCCGAGGAGGTCGAGACCATCCTCATCAAGCACCCCGCGGTGGCCCAGGCCGCAGTCATCGCCCAGCCCGACGCCGAGAAGGGCGAGGTGGTGAAGGCGTTCATCGTGAAGAAGCCCGGCGCCGACATCACCGCCGAGCAGCTCGTCGCCTGGTCGCGCGAGAACATGGCGCCCTACAAGACGCCCAAACACGTGCGCTTCATCGACGCGCTCCCCGCGACCGGGGCCGGCAAGGTGCTGCGGCGCATGCTGAAGGACCTGGACTGAATGCGGATACGGGCAGCCGAGCGCAGAGGTCGCGAAGGTTTCGCAGAGGGCGCAGAAATGAACACCAGAAATCAGATTTTTCTGACTTCCTTCTGCGTCCTTAGCGTGATCTCTGCGGCCTCTGCGTTCGGCTGCCCGCTTTCATGACCCCATACCCATGCTCAACAAAGTACTGATTGCCAACCGTGGCGAAATCGCCGTGCGCCTGGTGCGCGCCCTGCAGGACGCCGGCATCGCCAGCGTGGCCGTGCACTCGCGCGACGACGCGCAGGCGCTGCATGCGCAGCTGGCCGACACCGCCGTCGCACTCGACGCGACCGGCCCCTCGGCCTACCTCGACATTCCGGCGCTGATCGCGGTGGCCAAGGCGCAGGGCTGCGATGCGGTGCATCCCGGCTACGGATTCCTGTCGGAGCGCGCCGATTTCGCCGCGGCCTGTGCAGACGCAGGCCTCGTGTTCATCGGCCCGACGCCCGAGCAGCTCGCGCTCTTCGGTGACAAGGCGCGTGCGCGTGCGCTGGCGCAGCAATGCGATGTGCCGGTGATGCCTGGCAGCCCCGGCGCCGTCACGTTGGCCGAAGCGCAGGCCTTCTTCGCCGAGCAGGCGAAGGACGGCGCCGGCGTGATGGTGAAAGCCATCGGTGGCGGCGGCGGGCGCGGCATGCGCGCGGTGCAGCGCGCCGAGGACCTGCCCGAGGCCCACGCACGCTGCGTGTCGGAGGCGAAGGCCGCCTTCGGTGTCGATGGCGTGTATGTCGAGCGCCTCATGCGCCATGCGCGGCACATCGAGATCCAGGTGCTGGGCGATGGCAGCGCCGTCGCCAGCCTGGGCGAGCGCGAGTGCACCTTGCAGCGGCGCTTCCAGAAACTGGTGGAGATCGCGCCCAGCCCGTCGCTGAGTAGCGCCCTTCGCGACCGCATCACGCAGGCCGCGCTGCGCATGGCGCAGCAGGTCGGCTACCTGGGCCTGGGGACCTTCGAGTTCCTGGTGGACGAGCACTCCACGGCCTTGCCTTTCGTTTTCATCGAGGCCAACCCGCGCCTGCAGGTGGAGCACACGGTCACCGAGGCCGTCACCGGGCTGGACCTGGTGCAGCTGCAGCTGGGCGTGGCGGCCGGCCGCTCGCTGGCCGGGCTCGGGATCACGCCCAACGCGACCGCCGCTCAAAAGGGCTTTGCCATCCAGTGGCGCATCAATGCCGAGACGCTCGACGCGCAAGGCAACGCGCGCCCCGCCAGCGGCACGCTCGCGCGCTTCGACCTGCCCAGCGGCCCCGGCGTGCGCGTGGACACGCAGGGCTACGCCGGCCTGGCGCCCTCGCCGCACTACGACACGCTGCTGGCCAAGCTCATCGTGGCCAGCCCGTCGGCGCAATTTGCCGATGCCCAGCGCCGCTCGCTGCGCGCACTGGCCGAGTGCCGCATCGAGGGCCTGGCCACCAACCTCGCGCTGCTGCGCGCCATCGGCGAACGCCCGGAGTTCGCCACGCAGGCGGTGCACACGCGATTCGTGGAGGAGCACCTGGCGGACCTGCTGGGCGCCGCCGAGCGCATCGCCCATGCGACGAGGCCCGTCGCTGCGCCCGCAGGTACGGCGGGTGCAGCAGCCGCTTCGCCTGCCCGCGACGACCAGGACGGCGCCCCCGTCATCCGCGCGCCGATGCCCGCCAGGCTGGTGCAGTTCGAGGTCGCCGTGGGCGACGTGCTGCCCGCCGGCGCGCAGGTCGGCGTGCTCGAGGCGATGAAGATGGAGCACCTGCTGCACGCGCCCACCGCCGGCCGCGTGGTGGCGCTGCTGGCGCAGCCGGGCGACTACCTGGTCGAAGGCCAGTCGCTGGTGAAGCTCGAGCCGGTGGACGCCGACAGCGTGCAGGCGCACGCCAGCGAGGCCGTGGACCCGGACACCATCCGCCCCGACCTGCAGCGCGTGATCGATCGCCACGCTTTCACCCTCGACGCGAACCGCGGCAAGGCCGTCGCCAAGCGCCATGCCCAGGGCGGCCGCACCGCGCGCGAGAACATCGCCGACCTGTGCGAGCTGGACCGCGATCCGGGCAACTTCATCGAGTACGGCCAGCTCGCGATCGCCGCGCAGACCCGCCGGCGCAGCCTGGACGACCTGATCGCCAACACGCCGGCCGACGGCATGGTCACGGGCATCGGCAGCGTCAATGCGGACGCGTTCGGTGCCGAGGCCTCGCGCTGCGTGGTCATGGCCTACGACTACACGGTGCTCGCCGGCACGCAGGGCATGCGCAACCACCACAAGAAGGACCGCATGCTGGCGCTGGCGCACCAGCTAAAGCTCCCGCTGGTGCTCTTCGCCGAAGGTGGCGGCGGGCGCCCGGGCGACACCGACATGCCCATCGTGGCGGGCCTGAACAACCACACCTTCAGCCAGTACGCGGCGCTGTCGGGCAAGGTGCCGGTGGTGGGCATCGTGCACGGGCGCTGCTTCGCGGGCAACGCGGCGCTGCTGGGCTGCAGCGACGTGATCATCGCCACGCGGGCCAGCAACATCGGCATGAGCGGCCCGGCCATGATCGAGGGTGGCGGGCTGGGCACGTTCACCCCGGAGCAGATCGGCCCGAGCCCGGTGCAGTCGCGCAATGGCGTGATCGACATCCTGGTCGAGGACGAGGCCGAGGCGGTGCGCGTGGCCAAGCAGTACCTGTCGTACTTCCAGGGCCGCACGCGCGGCGGCCGCTGTCCCGACCAGCGCGCGCTGCGCCACGCGGTGCCCGAGAACCGGCTGCGCGTGTACGACGTGCGCGCCGTCATGCGCGGCCTGTTCGACGAGGACTCGGTGCTCGAACTGCGCGCGGGCTTCGGCGCCGGCATGGTCACGGCGCTGGCCCGCATCGACGGCCAGCCGGTGGGCGTGATGGCCAACAACCCGCACCATCTGGGCGGCGCGATCGACGCCGAGGCCGCCGACAAGGCCGCGCGCTTCATGCAGCTGTGCAACGCGCATGCGATCCCGCTGGTCTCGCTGTGCGACACGCCCGGCTTCATGGTCGGGCCCGACATCGAGGCGCAGGCGCAGGTGCGCCACGTGTGCCGCATGTTCATGATCGAGGCCCACCTGCGGGTGCCCTACTTCACGGTGGTGCTGCGCAAGGGCTACGGCCTGGGCGCGCAGGCGATGGCGGCGGGCGGCTTCGACGCGCCGGTCTTCACCGTCGCCTGGCCGACGGGCGAGTTCGGCGCGATGGGCCTCGAAGGCGCGGTGCGCCTGGGCTACCGCAAGGAACTCGAGGCCGTGCCCGCCGGGCCGGAGCGCGACGCCCTCTTCAAGGAACTGGTGGCCGGGCAGTACGCCGACGGCGAGGCCATGCACATGGCGCAGACGCTGGAGATCGACGCCGTGATCGACCCGGCCGAGACGCGGGCATGGCTGCTGCGCGGCCTGGCATCGGCGAGCCGTGCGGTGGAGTCGCCCAAGGCTTACGTCGACACCTGGTGACCCCTGACCGGCGTGGGGGCACGGGCGCTGCCTACACTGCAGCGCTTTGCTCCCGCGCATGGCCGCCTCCACCCGCCCCCCGACCTTCTTCTTCCGGCGCGCCGCGCTTCGCCGCTTCGTTGCCGTGTTGCTGCTCGGCGCGGGCCTGCCGCTGCATGCGCTCGCCGCCTGGGTGGCGGCTTGGGCAGCGGCACCGCAGAACTTCGCGGAACTGGCCGCCTCGCCCGGCGTGAACGCGGCCGGGCTGGAGATCGAAGGCACCGTGCGCCAGCGCATCGTGCCCACCCTCGACGGGCCCCGGGTGCGCGTGCGCTTCTCCAACGTCTTCGGCAAGCGGCCGCTGGTGGTGGCCGGCGCCTCGGTGGCGCTCAGCGCAGGCGCCGACGGCATCGAGCCTGCCACGCTGCAGCCGCTGCGCTTCGGCGGGCATGCCGAGGTGACGGTGCCGGCAGGCCGCGAGGTGTGGAGCGACGGCGCCCCGCTGCGCGTGCAGGCCGGCCAGGCGGTGGCGGTGAGCTTCGAGCTGCCGCGCGAGACCGCTGTGAGCACCGTGCACCGCCTGCCGCTGAACGGCACCTGGATGGCGCCGGGCCGCTGGGCTTCGGCGGCCAAGCTCGATGGCGCGCAGCGCTCGCCCTACAACTACTTCGTCACCGGCCTGGACGTGGACGCGCCGCTGGAGGGCCGGGCCGTGGTCGCGTTCGGCGACTCGATCACCGAGGGCTCGGGCGCCGACGGCGATCCCGCACCCGCGCGCTATCCGCAATGGCTGGCCCGGCGCGTGCAGGAATCGGCCGGTGCGGGCGGCGGCGCGGTGGCGGTGGTCAACGCCGGCATCGGCGGCAACCGCCTGCTGGCAGACCGGTCCGGGCCCAGCGGCCTCGAACGCTTCGAGCGCGACGTGCTGGGCCAGAGCGGCGTGTCGCACGTGCTGATCCTCATCGGCGTCAACGACATCGGCTACGGCACCTTCGCGGGCATCCTGCCCAACGTGATGGCACCCAGCGCCGAGCAACTGGCCACCGGCCTGCAGAGCCTGGTCGACCGCGCCCACGCACGCGGCGTGAAGGTACTCCTGGGCACCCTGCTGCCTTTCAAGGGCGCTGGCTACTGGAACAACGGCAACGAGGCCAAGCGGCAGACGCTCAACACGTGGATCCGCAGCCAACGTGCCGCGGACGGCGTCGTCGACTTCGATGCGGCGCTGCGCGACGCCGCCGACCCGCAGTCGTTGAACGCCGCGTACGACAGCGGCGACCACCTGCATCCCAACCCCGCTGGCGCCGCGGCCATGGCCCGGGCGGTCGACCTGAAGCTGCTCGGGCGCCAGTGAGTGCTTTCGGCGTCGCGATACAGCTTTACACAAGATTTCGCGCGCCGCTTACACCGCATTGACATGGGCCGCCCACGATGAAGGCTCCACAGAACGCATGAGGAGCCATCCCATGAACAAACTCTCGAAGATCACCCTGGCCGCCGGCGCCGCGGCACTCCTGTCGGTCGGTGCCTTCACCGTGCCGACCGCAGCGCAGGCGCAGCCGGTCATCAACGTCCAGTTCGGCCCGCCGCCGCCCCCGCGCGTCGAGCGCGTGCCCCCGCCGCGCCGCGGCTACGTGTGGGCGCCCGGCCATTGGGAATGGCGCCGCGGTGGCCACGTGTGGGTGCCCGGCGTGTGGGTGAGGGCCCGCCCCGGCTACGCGTACCGTCCGCCGGAGTGGCGCGACAACAATGGGCGCTGGGAATACAACCGCGGGCGCTGGGACCGTGACCGCGACGGCGTGCCCGACCGCGTCGATCGCCGGCCCAACAACCCCTATCGCAACTGAGGACCCGCGGGCCTCGCGCCCGCACCTCTGCTGACACAGGAACGCCTGCCGACCGGCAGGCGTTTTTCGTTGGCGCTCGCCTTCGTTCAGAAGAAGCGGAACACCAGCGGCATCAGCAGGGCCGCCAGCACCACCTGCAGCCCCAGCGCCAGCCCCGCATAGGCGCCGGCGTCGGCATTGACCTGCAGCGCCCGCGCCGCGCCGATGCCGTGCGAGGCGGTGCCCAGCGCAAAGCCGCGCGCCGTCCAGCCCTCGCCCGCCGCCGGCACGCGCAGCAGGTCGAACAGGTACTTGCCGGTGAGCGCGCCCACCATGCCGGTGATGACCGCGAACACGGCCGACAGCGCCGGCACGCCGCCGATCTTCTCGGCGATGCCCATCGCCACCGGCGCGGTGACGGACTTGGGCGCCATCGACAGCACCACGTCGTGCGGCAACCCGAAGGCCCAGGCCAGGCCCACGGCCGAACCGCCCGCCGCCGCGCCGCCCAGCAGGGCCGCCAGCAGCACGCGCACGCCGCGGGCGCGCAGTTCGGCGCGCCGCTGCCACAGCGGCCAGGCCAGCGCCACGACGGCCGGGCCGAGCAGGAAGTGGATGAACTGGGCACCCGAGAAGTAGCTGGGGTAGCTCACGCCGGTGAGCGTGAGCAGCACCGCCAGCGTGACCACCGACCACAGCACCGGATTGGCCCAGGGCGCGCTGCCCATGCGGGCATAGAAGGCCTGCGCCAGCAGGTACACCACCAGGGTGGCCGTGAGGCCGAACAGCGGCGTGGCCGAGAGGTAGATCCAGAGTTCGACGAAGTGCGGCATGTCGGTCTTAGCCAGGGGCACGGCGCGGCAAGCCGTAGAGCACCAGCGCCGTCACCGCCAGCCCGATCCAGGTCGACAGCGCGATCACGATGAGGATGCGCAGGCCGTACTGCGTGAGCAGCGCCAAGTGCGTCATCACGCCCACGCCCACGGGCACGAAGAGCAGCGACAGGTGCGTGAGAAGAAAACCGGCGCACTCGGCCACCGGCTCGCGCACGAGGGCGAAGCGCAGGCCGACGAGCATCAGCACCAGCCCGAGCACCGGCCCGGGCAGCGGCAGCGAGAGCCCGCGCGAGAGCAGCTCGCCCACCGATTGGAAGACCAGCAGCCAGGCCAGCCCGCGCAAGCCCTGCATCAGCGGAAGACCACCGTGCGGTGGCCGTTGAGCAGCACGCGATGCTCGCTGTGCCACTTCACGGCGCGTGCGAGGACGAGGCTCTCGGTGTCGCGGCCCCGGGCCGTGAGGTCTTCCACCGTGTCGGTGTGGTCGGCGCGGGCCACGTCCTGCTCGATGATCGGGCCCTCGTCGAGGTCGGCCGTCACGTAGTGGGCGGTGGCGCCGATGAGCTTCACCCCGCGGTCGTGCGCCTGGTAGTAGGGCTTGGCGCCCTTGAAGCTGGGCAGGAAGGAATGGTGGATGTTGATGGCACGCCCGGCCAGCCTGCCGCACATGTCGTTCGACAGCACCTGCATGTAGCGCGCCAGCACCACCAGCTCGGCGCCCTCGGCCTCGATGATCTCCATCTGCTTCGCCTCGGCCTGGGGCTTGGTCGCGGCCGTCACCGGGATGTGGTGGAAGGGCACGTTGTAGCTCGCCGCGAGCTGGTAGAAGTCGCGGTGGTTGCTGACGATGGCGCGGATGTCCACCGGCAGCAGCCCGCTCTTCCAGCGGAACAGCAGGTCGTTGAGGCAGTGGCCTTCCTTGCTGACCAGGATCACGGTCTTCATCGGCTGCTGCGCGGCGTGCAGCTTCCAGGCCATGCCGAAATCGCCGGCCAGCGTGGCCAGTTGCTCGCGCAGCTGCGCTTCCGGCACGCTCTCGCAGGCAAAACGCACGCGCATGAAGAACAGGCCCGTGCCGTGGTCGTTGTACTGGGCCGCTTCTTCGATGTTGCCGCCGCGCTCGAGCAGGAAGCCCGAGACGGCATGGACGATGCCCACGCGATCGGGGCAGGACAGGGTGAGGATGTACGCGCTCATGAGGGCGGTGATTGTCGCAGCGCGTGCGGCGCCGCGCCGCGGGCGGCCATCGGGGCCGCTCGCCGCCCTCCTTGCCTGGCTAGGAGGCGGGGCGGGCAGCCGGCGGCTGCACGCGTGCGCAATAGTCCTGTGCGGGCAGCGCCGGCGTGGCCCAGACCGCGTCGAAGCCGCCGCGGCCCGAGGCCGCACCGCCGGCCGCCATGCGCACGCTGCGCACCTTCAGGTCGGTGGGCAGGTGCTGGGGCACGCCCAGGGCGGGGTCGGCATGCGCAGCGCCGGTGACGAGCAGCACCACCTGCCCGGGCCCGCGCGGCTGCTCGGCCAGGGTGTGGGCCATGGCACGGTCACGTGCGATCTGGATGCGCGTCATCGGGACGATCTGCGCCTCGGGCAGCAGGCCGCAGTGGCCGTCGCGCACGGCCGCCTGCTGCGCGCGCAGCGCCGCCTCGGAAAGCTGCGCGTCGAGCGACACGTCGGCCATGGCGTCGCGCATGCGGGCGCGCGGCAGGTTGGCGCCCAGCACCGGCACGCCGGCACGCACGGCGGCCATCACGGCGGGCGCGTAGTCGGTCCACGGCCACGCCTTGGCGTCCCACGCCAGTGCGGCCTGCACCTGCGCTTCGGTGGCGGCGGTCGACAGCTTCGCGGTCGTGCGGCCCTCCTCCGCCATCTCCAGCGCGAGCGCGGCCAGTTGCCGCTGCGCGACGAGCGCTTCCACGCTCTCGCGCTCGATCGCGTGGTGTTCGGGGGCATCGTGCTGCTCGCCGAGCAGCACCACGTCGGCCGGCAGCAGCCGGGCGATCCGCCCGGGCACCGGGCCGTCGTCGGCGCCGCGCAGCGCGGTGCAGGCCGACAGGACCACGGCCAGGGCGAGGAGGGCGATGGGCAGCGCACACGTGCGGCGCAAGGAAGGGGCGGCAGCCATCGCGCCATACTATGCGAGCCGCCGCCGGCGCGGCTGCCGTCCTTCGCCTTCCTGTCTTGTCGTTCCCCACCCTGCGTTATCCCGCCCGCGTCGCCGCGACGCTGCTGCTCGCACTGGCTGCCGCCGGCCTGTGCCTGTGGCTGCACACGCCCCTGCCCTGGATGATCGGGCCGCTGCTGGCGGTGTCGATCGCCTCGATCGCCGGGCTGCCGACCGCCAGCTTCACGCCGCTGCGCAACGCCGGCCAGTGGACGATCGGCGCCGCGCTGGGCCTGTACTTCACGCCGCACGTGACGGCGCTGGTGGCCGGCATCTGGTGGGCGATCGCGCTCGCCATCGCGTGGGCGCTGGTGCTGGGCTTCGGTTTCGGCCGCTGGCTCGAGCGCCTGCACGCGCACCGCATGCCCCACGTGCCGCCGCATGCCATGCGAGCCACGACTTACTTCGCAGGCGCGATCGGCGGCGCCTCCGAGATGACCATGATGGCCGAGAAGGCCGGCGCGCGCACCGACCTGGTGGCCGCGGCCCACAGCCTGCGCCTCGTGCTCGTCACCGTGACCATTCCCTTCGCCATGCAATACAGCGGCCTGCACGGCCTGGACAGCGTGCCGCCGGCGGTGCGCGAGGTGCGCTGGGAGGGCTTCGCGCTGCTGGCGGCAGCGACCTTCGCCGGCGCCCTGGCGATGCGGGCGTTGGGCCGCACCAACCCCTGGTTCATCGGCCCGCTGGGGGTGGCGATGGCGATCACGATGAGCGGGCACACGCTGTCGGCCGTGCCGCTGTGGCTGTCCAACGCGGCCCAACTGGTCATCGCGGTCAGCCTGGGCGTGCGCTTCTCGCGCGAGTTCCTGCACACGGCGCCGCGCTGGCTGGCTTCGGTGGTGGCGGGCACGCTGGGCATGCTCGTCCTGTGCGGCGCCTTCGCGGCGGCGCTGGCCTGGGCCACCGGCATCCACTGGGCGACGCTGGTGCTGGGCACCTCGCCCGGCGGCATCGCCGAGATGTCCATCACCGCCAAGGTGCTGCAGCTCGGAGTGCCGGTGGTCACGGCCTTCCAGGTGTGCCGGCTGGTTGCGGTGCTGGTGCTGACCGGGCCGCTCTATGAACGGCTCTATGCGCGCCGCGCGGGCGACGCACGCTGAGCGCAGGCCACGGCCGCACGTTCCAAGGAGTGGAACAGCCGCGTTTCGTCGCGGCGGCATTTCTCCTAAGGTGCCTGCAAGCATGCCCGCGAGGACGTGCACCGACAAGGAGACAAGCATGGAACCGAACGAACCTGGCGCGCGCCTGCGCCGCCGCACGCTGCTGCAGGCCGCGGCCATCGGCGCCGCCTGCCCGGCGGCCTGGGCCCAGGCCCCCTTCCCCAGCCGGCCGGTGCGCATCGTCGTGCCCTTCGCGGCCGGGGGGCCGACCGACCTGATGGCGCGTGCCGTGGCCAAGGCCATGGGCCAGTCCATGGGGCAGCCCTTCATCGTCGACAACAAGCCCGGCGGCGGCGGCGTGATCGGCATGGGCGAGATCACCCGCAACCCGCCCGACGGCTACACGCTGGTGATGCCTTCGATCCTCGCGGTCACCAACCCCACGCTGATGCCCAACTACCCCTTCGACACGGTGAAGGACTTCAGCCCCATCACCATCGTCGGCTTCATTCCGCATGCGCTGGTGGTGAAGCCCGACTTTCCGGCGCGCGACCTGCAGGGGCTGGTGCAGATGGCCAAGGAGAAGCCGGGATCGCTCTCCTACGCGTCCTCGGGCGTGGGCACCTCCGCCCACCTCGCCGGCGCGCTGTTCGCACAGCGCGCCGGCATCCAGGCCACGCACGTGCCCTACCGCGGCGCCGGGCCGGCCGTGCAGGACCTGCTGGGTGGGCAGGTCCAGTTCATGTTCCTGGACATGAGCTCGGCGCTGTCGCAGATCCAGGCCGGCAAGCTGCGTGCGCTGGCCGTCGCGCCCGTCAACCGCTTTGCAGGGCTGCCGCAGGTGCCCACGGTGGCCGAGCAGGGCTACCCCGGCTTCGACGTGCACGGCTGGTACGGCCTGCTGGTGGCGGGCGACACGCCGGCCCCGGTGGTCGACCGGCTCTACCAGGGCGTGAAGGCCGCGCTGGCGCAACCCGACCTGCGGGCGATGTTCCGCGCACAGGGCATCGAGCCGGGCGGCATGCCGCCGGCCGAATACGCGCAGGTGATCCGCAAGGACCTGGCCCAGTGGAAGAAGACCATCGCCGAGCTCGGCATCAAGATGGACTGAGGCGGCCATGCGCATCGCCATTCCCGACGACTACCAGGACTGCGTGCGCACCCTCGCGTGCTTCGGCCGGCTGGCGGGCCACGAGGTCACTGTGTTCAACGACACCGTGCACGGCACCGACGCCCTGGCCCGGCGCCTGCAGGACTTCGACGCCGTGGTGCTCACCCGCGAGCGCACCCGCATCGATGCCGCCCTGCTGGACCGGCTGCCGCGCCTGCGCCTGGTCAGCCAGACCGGCCGAATCGCGTCCCACGTGGACGTGGCGGCGTGCACCGCGCGCGGCGTCGCCGTGGCCGATGGCCGCGGGTCGGGCGCCGCCACGGCCGAACTGACCTGGGCCCTGCTGCTGGCCAGCCGGCGGCACCTGGTGGACGAAGCCAACCGTCTTCGCGCGGGCCGGTGGCAGGGCCACCTGGGTCAGCAGCTCTTCGGCCAACGGCTGGGCGTGTGGAGCTACGGCCGCATCGGGCAGCAGGTGGCCCGCTACGGGCGGGCCTTCGGCATGAACGTGTGGGTGTGGGGGCGCGAGGGATCGACCGAAGCGGCCCGCGCCGACGGCTTCGAGGTCGCGCCGTCGCGGGAGGCCTTCTTCGCGCAGAGCGACGTCGTGTGCCTGCATGTGCGCCTCGTGCCCGAGACCCGCGGCCTCGTGACGCGCGCCGACCTGGACGCCATGAAGCCCGACGCCGTGCTGGTCAACACGAGCCGCTGGGAGCTGGTGGCGCCGGGCGCTCTGGAGGCCGCGCTGCGCGCCGGACGGCCCGGCTTCGCGGCCGTCGACGTCTTCGAGCAGGAGGCCGAGCCGCTGCTGGGTGGCGACCATCCGCTGCTGGCGCTGCCCAACGCCCTGTGCACCCCGCACATCGGCTACGTGGAGCGCGACAACTACGAGCGCTACTTCGGCATGGCCTTCGACAACATCGTCGCCTTCGCGCACGGACAGCCGCGGAACCTGGTCAATCCCGAGGTGCTGGACGCGCGGACCACCGTCCCGCCCGCCGGCTAAGGGGCTCGCCGGCTTGCGTCCAACGAAAAAGGCGCCCCGCGGGGCGCCTTCGGCGTGTCGGCTTCGGCCTTGCGCTCAGTGCATCAGCACCGGGTTCTGGGCCAGCTCGGCGTAACCTTCGAGGGTGTCCTCCACCTCTTCCTGCGTGGGCGTGTTGAGCTGCCAGGCCGCGATCTGCTTCTGGAACAGGTCGGCCCAGGAGCCGTCGAGGTAGACCTCCTTGCCCGAGCGCTTGTCGACGATCTCGAAGCCATCGCGCGCCAGCACCGGCAGATGCGGCGCCGCCGGGGCGTCGTCTTCTGTCGGCTGCACGTGGACGACGACGAAGGCGTCGGAGTCGTAAAGCATGTGCATGGCGGGGTGCTTCATGGAGTCGATGAGGGACATGGTCACCATGTAGCAATCAACGCGCCAGATTCAAGAGGCGCCGACATGGCGTGGGCGAATGTGCCACCGGCAACGGTGACATGCGCCTGCGGCCGTAGGCGGAGTCCGACCCTGCGGTCGCCGACGGCCGCCCGCGCCCCTCAGGGCGTGCCCGTGCTGCGCAGTTGCAGGTCGGCCCAGTCGCCGTTGGGCTCCGTCTGGCGGATGCGCACCGGGAGCCAGCCGAGTTCCGGTGCCAGCCACAGCTCGATCTTGCGGTCGAAGGGCTTGCGCGGCAGGCGCGTGAGCTTGCGGGCCTGGAACTCGCCGGCCGGCGTGGCCTGCGCTTCGTCGCCGTCGACGCTGAAGCTCCAGACCTCGGCATCGCGCGTGCCCGCCGTCTGGACGCTGAAGCTGCTCCCGGGGGCGTGCCGCGCCGGGTCGCCGGCCAGCAGGGCCGACAGTTGCAGGATCACGCTCAGCTCGTCCTGAGCGCCGGGCTGCAGCGGCGCGGGCGTGGTGGTGCTGCTGAACACGATCTGGCCGCTCTCGCGCACGAAATGCGTGGCGACCTCGCTGCGGCGGGTGTCGGAAAAGCGTTCCGGCTCGAGTCCCCCGGGCCCGACGCGTCCCACGCTCGTGCGGGAGCGGATGGTGCGGAACAGCACGCGCAGCGCGAGCCGCGCGTTGTACTGGCTGCCGTCCTGCAGCCAGATCAGCTCGCCGAAGACCCCGGACATCGGCTGCACGCCCTGCTGCCCGGTGACGGTGAAATCCAGCTTGACCGACGGCGGCACCTTGAGCGCCTCGGTCGCGCCCGGCACGCCCGCACCCGCGCCGGCGCCCGTGCCCGCGCCCTGCCCGGTGCCCGTGCCGCCGCCGCCCGCGGGGGTGCCCTCCGGCTCCGCATCGGGAGCGCGGGCCAGCGCATCCTGGCCCATCGAGGGGGCCGAGGGCGGCCCTTCCGTGTCGGGCGGCGCGCCCTGCGCCAGCGCTTCGGCCGGCGCCTCGGGTTCGGGCTTGGGGGGCACCTGCGCCTCTGCGCGATCCGGCGCGGGCACGGCGGCAGGCGGCGGGGGCTTGGGACGCGCCGGCACCGCCTTGCGCGGATGCGTGCGCAGGCGCGCGGTGGGTGCGGGGCCGGCCTGCGTGGGCGTGGCCGCCGGCGCCGCCGCGGCACCCGGCGAGCCGCCGCCGGTGGCTGCCGGCGGCGCGATCACGATGGTGCGGGTGCTGAAGCGATGCGCCAGCGGCAGCGCATCGCTCTGCGTCCCGTGTGGCAGTGCGCCCATCACCAGCAGGTGCGCCAGCGTGACGGCGACCGTCAGCACCGCCACCGCGCGCCACGGCCGCCGCGGACGCGGCAGCACGACGATCATCGGGCGCAGGGAAGTCATGGACGGACGGTCAGGGCAGGAGCGAACGCGCAGGCGGCGCAAGAGGCGCAGGGGGATGGCCCGCCACTAAACTCCCGGCCTTCATCCAGTTTAGTGGGCTCGCAGGCGGGCATTCCCCGCCGCGGCCTTTACGCGCACCCCATGAAACTTGCCACGCTCCAGGACGGTTCGCGCGACGGCCAGCTGGTCGTCGTCTCCCGCGACCTGACCACCGCCCATTACGCCACCGGCATCGCCCACCGGCTGCAGCAGGTGCTGGACGACTGGGGCTTCATGAGCCCGCAGTTGCAGGACCTGTACACCGCGCTCAACCAGGGACGGGCGCGCCACGCCTTTCCCTTCAACCCCGGGCAGTGCATGGCCCCCCTGCCGCGCGCCTACCAGTGGGCCGACGGCTCGGCCTACCTCAACCACGTCGAGCTGGTGCGCAAGGCCCGCAACGCCGAGGTGCCCGCCACCTTCTACACCGACCCGCTCATGTACCAGGGCGGCAGCGATGATTTCCTGGGCCCCTGCGACGACATCGTGGTGCCCAGCGAGGCGATGGGCATCGACTTCGAAGCCGAGGTCGCCGTCGTGACCGGCGACGTGGCGATGGGCGCCACGCCCGAGCAGGCGCTGGACGGCATCCGCCTCGTCATGCTGGCCAACGACGTGAGCCTGCGCAACCTCATCCCGGCCGAGCTGGCCAAGGGCTTCGGCTTCTTCCAGAGCAAGCCCGCCACCGCCTTCAGCCCCGTGGCCGTCACGCTTGACGAGCTGGGCCCCGCCTGGCAGGACGGCCGCGTGCACCTGGCCCTGCAGAGCACCTGGAACGGCCGCAAGGTCGGCCTGTGCGACGCCGGCCCGGACATGACCTTCCATTTCGGCCAGCTCATCGCCCACATCGCGAAGACGCGCAACGTGCGCGCCGGCAGCATCGTCGGCAGCGGCACCGTGAGCAATCCCGGCGTCGAGAAGGACGGCCGCATAGAGTGGCCCAAGGGCTACTCCTGCATCGCCGAGAAGCGCTGCATCGAGACGATCCAGGACGGCGCGCCCAAGACCGAGTTCATGAAGTTCGGCGACACCATCCGCATCGAGATGAAGGGGCTGGACGGCAAGTCGCTGTTCGGGGCGATCGAGCAGGAGGTGGTGCCGGTGGGCGGGCGGGTGAAGGCGGTGGCTGCCGCTGCGCCGGGGCGTGCCGAGGACGAGGCGCTGGAAGACTGAGCGCGCTGTTCTACGACACCGACGTTGCGCATGAGCAAGCGCGCATGGATATTGCCAAGTGCATCCTCGACTGCCAAAGAATATGAATCCAGGGCTGGCTCGTTTTCGTGGCAAATCGTCCCTCTGGTGACGACTTCGTGCCTCAGGTGAGTAAGGATCAGAGGTGGCGCTCGCGCAATAACTGCTGGCGTTAGCGGCTTCTTTTCATCTTTCTATTTGTCCGAAAAATATGGTATTTTTCGGACAAATAAACGTTGCCCATGCCACGCGCCGCCTCCGCTCACAGCATCGACACCCTGCTTGCACGCAGGGTGCAGCGGGCGCCGCGCGGCACCGTGTTCACCCCGGCCAGTTTTGCCAGCTTGGGCAGCCGCGCGGCCATCGACAAGGCGCTGCAGCGTCAGGTCGCCGCAGGCCATTTGCGCCGACTTTCACGCGGCTTGTACGACAAGCCCCGGCATGACGAGGTGCTGGGCACCCTTTGGCCCACCGTCGATGCGGTGGTACGCGCCCTGACGGGCAAAGACCGCATCCGCACCCAACCGGCCGGGGCGTATGCCGCCAATCTGCTGGGACTGTCGGAGCAGGTGCCCGCCAAGGTCGTGTTGCTGACCGATGGCACCGCGCGCTCGGTGCAGGCCGGGCCGCTGCAGATCACGCTCAAGCGCACCACGCCGCGCGACATGGCGACTGCGGGCCGCCTCAGCGGGTTGGTGATCCAGGCGTTCAAGAGCCTGGGCGCACCGCATGTGACGCCCGAGCGCATCCAGCGGCTGCGGCAGATGCTGCCGCACGCCGAGCGTGCCAGGCTGCTGAACGATGTGGCGTTGGCGCCCGCATGGATGCAGCCGCATTTGCGCGCGCTCGCGCATGAGGAGAAGTCGACGTGACCTGGGTAACGCCGGCAAAGCGCTTTCTTGCGCTCACACGAGACCGGCGTGCCCTCGCATTCGAGCAGGCAGCCGCTGGGCGTGCCGGTCAGCAAGTCATGCTGGAGAAAGACTTCTGGGTCAGCTGGCTGCTGGGCGTGCTCTTCACGCTGTCCGAAATCGCGCCGCACTTCGTCTTCAAGGGCGGCACGTCGCTCTCGAAGGTCTATGGGGTGATCGACCGCTTCTCCGAAGACATCGACCTCTGCCTGCTGCCCGCTTTCGTGGGCGCCGACGCAGAGGCCTTCGACGCATTGGGCAGCCGCACGCGTCGCGATGCGGCAGTCGCGGAAATGCAGCGTCTGTGCGGTGTCAAGGTGCAGGAGGTGGTCCAGCCGCTGCTGGAATCTGTCCTTCGCGACGCTCTGGGCGCACCGCAGGGCGATGCCGCAGCGTGGTTGCGCTACGAGCTTGACGCCGCAGCCCGTTCCCCGGTGCTGTACTTTCAATACCCGACGCAGCAACGAACCGGCTTTGCGTACATCCAGCGCGAGGTGAAGCTCGAACTCGGCACGCTGACCGACCAGCAGCCCACCGGTCGGCATCCGATTCGCCCGTTGGTGGCCGACGCTTTTCCCGCGCTGTTCGACGACTGGCAATGCGAGGTCACGGCGCTCGCGCTGGAGCGCACCTTCTGGGAGAAGGCGACGATCCTGCATTCGGAGTTCTACCGGCCGCCGGATCAGCCGATCCCGGATCGCTACGCACGCCATTACTCGGACATGGCGCGTCTGCTGGAACGGGACGATGCAATGACGTATCTGGCCGACGAGGCGCTCTGCGCGCATGTGGTCGACTGGAAAGGGCGCGTGTTTCCGCGCGCGTGGGCGCGCTACGACCTGGCCAGGGCGGGCAGCTTCCGCTTGCTGCCGCCGGACGAACGTCGTGCCGTCCTGGCGCAGGACTACGCCGCCATGCAACCGATGTTCATCAACGCGCCGCCGGCGTTCGACCGGGTCCTCGACCGGCTGGCGGAAGCCGAGGCGCAATTCAACGCGGGCAAAGGCGAGCCATGACGACGAGCTTCAATCTCGGCCTTCTCCAAACCGAGTGACCCGAGCCGCATGACGACGCCCAGCGCGCCGAACGCGGCCGCGGCGGCGGCCCACGTTCGACCCACGCGAGCTCAGGCGCCCCCACGCAGCAACGCCTTCACCGACCCGATCCCCAGCCGCCGGAACGCGCGGTACTGGTGGGTGCGCACCGTGCTCAGCGCCACGCCGAGCTCACGCGCCGCCTCCTTGGCGGTGCGCCCGGCCATGAGCTGCCCGATGACTTCGCGCTCGCGCACGCTCAGCGTGAGCAGGCGCGATGCGAAGGCGGGCTCGACTGCGCTGCCGGTGGCCAGGGCGATGCGGCCGTGCGCGGCGGTGGCGTCGGCCAGCAGGGCCGCATGCACTTCGAGCAGCGCGAAGTCGCGCGCGTCGAACTCGCGCTGCGCCAGGCTGCGGTAGAAGCTCACTGCCGCTCGCTGGCCGGTGGGCAACAAGAGCAGCACCGACGCGCGTTCGCGGATGCCGACATCGCCGTAGCAGGCGGCGCGGTAGTCGGCATCGGCCAGTTCGTCGCCCCGGTGGTGGCCCAGCCAGAGCTGCGCACCGCGTCGCGGCCGCGGGCGACTGGCCAGCCACGCCATGTGCGGGTCGAGCAGGTCGAAGCGCTGCGCGACATAGCGCTCGGCCGTCCGTTCGGCCGTGCTGCCATAGCTGCTGGCGGCCGACACGGTTTCGATGCGGCCCGTGGCACCGACCGCGAAGACGGTGCAGAAGGTGACGGGCAGCACGCCGTGCATGGCCTTCAGATAACTGACGGCCAGCTGCGGGGTGCCGACGCCGGACAGCACGCCGCTGACGACGGCAGGCGCCAGCGCTTCGACGCAGGGGCGGATGCGCCATCGCTTCATGCGGGGGGCCTGGAGATGCTCAGGGTAAACACTTCATGAGAAGTTAGGACATCGGCGGCGAATGCGCATCGGGACAATTCCGCCTGCCGCCACGCCGAGACAACGCCACCTTTTTCCAAAAGGCACCGCATGAACACCGCCATCGACGACCGATCGCCCACCCCTGCGCCGTCCGCACGCGCGGGCGACGCCGCTGGCGGCCCCGTGCCGCCCGCGCCCACGGACGCGCTGCCGCCCTCGGTCGGCGCCTTCCACTACACCCGCTTCGCACCCCGGCTGCCCGTGCTGGACAGCGGCGTCGAGCCGCAGCGCCACCCCGTCGTGATCGCCGGCGGCGGCCCGGTGGGCATGGCGTTGGCGCTGGGCCTGGCCAACCATGGCGTGCGCAGCGTGATCCTGGAAGCCGACGACACGGTGTGCGTGGGCAGCCGCGCGGCCTGCATCTCGCGCCGCAGCCTGGAGATCGTGGAACGCCTGGGCGCCCTGCCGGCTTTCCTGGCCAAGGGCCTGCCCTGGAGCGCGGGCACGAGCTACTACCAGACCACCGAGGTGTTCCGTTTCGAGATGCCCACCCACGCGCAGCAGAAGCTGCCGCCGATGATCAACCTCGAGCAGTACTACATCGAGCAGTACCTGCTGGACGAGATCACCCGGCGCAACGCGGCGGAGCCCGGGCTGATCGACATCCGCTGGGGCACGGAACTCACGGGCTTCACCCAGGACGACCGCGGCACGACGCTGCGGGCGCGCAACGCGCTGGGCGCGTACACGCTGCACGCCGGGTGGCTGGCGGCGTGCGACGGCGGCCAGAGCTTCGTGCGCAAGTCGCTGAACCTCGCGCTCGAAGGCACGGCGTACGAGGGCCGCTACGTGATCATCGACATCGAGTTGCCGAGCAGTTACCCGACCGAGCGCCGCGCCTGGTTCGATCCGCCGTGGAACCGCGGCTCCACGGTGCTGATGCACCGCCAGCCCGACGACATCTGGCGCATCGACTACCAGCTGCGACCGGGCCAGAGCACCGAGGCCGCACTCACGCCCGAGGCGGTGACCGAGTTCGTGCAGCGCCACCTCGACGCCATCGGCGAGGGCCACCTGCCGTGGAAGACGGTGTGGACCTCGGTGTACCGCGCCGGCGCGATGACGCTGGCCGACTACCGCCACGGGCGCATCCTCTTCGCCGGCAATGCGGCGCATGCGATGCCGATCTTCGGCGTGCGCGGGCTCAACTCGGGCTTCGACGATGCCGACAACCTGGCGTGGAAGCTTGCCGCCGTGGCACGCGGCGACTCGGATGCGGCCCTGCTCGACAGCTATTCGCAGGAGCGCATCGCCGCCTTCCACATCAACGCCGAGGCCGCGATGCGCAGCACCGAGTTCATGTCGCCGCCCTCGCGCGGCTTCGACTTGCTGCGCGAGGCGGCGCTGTCGCTGTCAGAAAGGCACCGCGGCATCGCGCAGCTCATCAACCCGCGGCAGACACAGGCCGTGCGCTACGACGGGTCGCCGCTGTCGAGTGCCGGCGACGACCTCGGCGCCGGTCCGCGGCCGGGCGAGGTGATGGGCGAGCAGCCGCTGCGCGCGGGCCATCTCACCGACCACATCGGTCCACGCTTCACGCTGCTGGTGCTGCAGCCGGGCGAAGAGGTGCTGCCGCTGCCGGCCGACCTGCCGGTGCACGTCGTGACTCTGGGCGACGCACAGTGCCCGCCCACCACCTTCGAGGCGCTGGGTGCCACGGCCGGCGCCGTGTACCTGTTGCGGCCCGACGGCCACGTGGCCGCACGCTGGCGCCGGCCGAGCGGCGAACAGATCGGTGCCGCGCAGCAGCGCGCCGCCGCACGGAAGGTGAACGCATGAGCCCGCACACACTCGCCTCCGACGCCCGCGACCGCCTCTACGCGGCCTGTGCCAACGCCATCTCCGAGGCCGGTCCCGAACGCGAATCGCTGTTCCTCGCGCGCCTGGCGCTGCTGCTGTTCGAGCAGATCGGCGACGAGGCCAGGGGCCATCGCGCGCTGGCCGACGCGCTCGAAGCCCTGCCCGTACCATCGCTGTCCGCATCCGAACCACAAGGAGACTGAATCCATGCAACGCAGACATCTGCTGGCCACGCTGGCCTCCGGCGCCGCCCTGGCCGCCTCGCCCTTCGCCCGCGCGCAGAGCGCCAACTACCCCGACCAGATCATCAAGTGGGTGGTGCCCTACCCGGCCGGCGGCGGCACCGACGTGATCGCGCGCTCGCTGGCCGAGGCCATGCGCCAGACGCTGGGGCAGCAGATCGTGATCGACAACCGCCCCGGTGCCTCGACCAACATCGGTGCCGACCTGGTCGCCAAGAGCAAGCCCGACGGCTACACCGTCATGTCGGCCGACAACGCCGTGCTGGCCTTCAACGAGCACCTGTTCGGCAAGCTGCCCTTCAACCCCGAGCGCGACTTCAGCTACATCGGCGCGATCGGCAAGTTCCCGCTGGCGCTCGTCGTCAACCCCGACTTCCCGGCCAAGGACTTCAAGGAGTTCCTCGCCTACGTGAAGGCCAACCCCGGCAAGGTGAACTACGCCTCGCCCGGCAACGGTTCGCCGCACCACCTGGCGATGGAGCTGTTCAAGAACCGCACCGGCACCTTCATCACGCACATCCCCTACCGCGGCGCGGCGCCGGCCATGGCCGACGTGATGGGCGGCCAGGTGCCGTGCATGTTCCTGGACCTGGCCTCGGGGCTGCCGATCATGCAGGGCAAGAAGGTGCGCGTGCTGGCCATCGGCTCGGGTGCGCGCAACAAGCTGCTGCCCGACGTGCCGACGCTGGCCGAGGTGGGCGTGCGCGATGCCGAGGTGTTCGCCTTCCAGGGCGTGCTGGGTCCGGCCGGGCTGCCGGCAAACGTGGTGAGCCGCCTCAACGGCGACCTGAACAAGGCGATGTCGACGCCCGCCGTGCTCAAGCGCTTTGCCGACTTCGGCATGGAAGCCATGCCCGGCACGCCGCAGCAGTTCCAGCAGCTGGCACGCGCCGAGTCCAAGCGCTGGGGCCCGGTGATCAAGGCCGCGGGCATCAAGCTCGATTGACTCCCCCCATGCCGCTTCGCGGCTCCCCCCTCTCTGGCGCCTTCGGCTTGGAGGGGGGCGCACCCAGCGGCCTGGCAGAGCCAGTTCCGCGGGTGCCTTGAGGGCTTCGCTGCGCTCGCCGGCCGCGCACACGGCGCATGCCCGATCAGTGCGCGGGGCCGCCGCTGTGCACTAAGCTCGCCGCATGAGCACCCCCTCCTTCACCCCCAAGAATTACGCCGCCACGCCGCCCCGCCGCGTGGCTTTCCTCGGCCTCGGCGTCATGGGCTACCCCATGGCGGCGCACCTGGCCAAGGCCGGGCACACCGTCACGGTCTACAACCGCACGCCGGCCAAGTCTGCCGCCTGGGTGCAGGAGCTCGGCGGCGCACCGCACGCCGCTGCGGCCACGCCGCGCGAAGCCGCCGCGAACGCCGAGATCGTCTTCTGCTGCGTGGGCAACGATGACGACCTGCGCTCGGTCGTGCTCGGCGCCGACGGCGCATTCGCCGGCATGCAGCCCGGTGCCGTGTTCGTCGACCACACCACCGCGTCCGCCGACGTGGCGCGCGAACTGGCCCAGGCCGCGCGTGCGCAAGGCCTGCAATTCATCGACGCGCCGGTCTCCGGCGGCCAGGCCGGCGCACAGAACGGCGTGTTGACCGTGATGTGCGGCGGCGACGCAGCCGCCTTCGCCCAGGTGCAGCCGGTCGTCGACGCCTTCGCGCGCGCCGTGACCCTGCTGGGCGAGAGCGGCGCCGGCCAGCTCGCCAAGATGGTCAACCAGATCTGCATCGCGGGCCTCGTGCAGGGTCTCTCGGAAGCCATCGCCTTCGGCCAGCGCGCGGGGCTGGACATGGAGCAGGTGCTGGGGGTCATCAGCAAGGGGGCGGCCCAGAGCTGGCAGATGGAGAACCGCGGCAAGACCATGATCGCCGGCAAGTTCGACTACGGCTTCGCGGTGGACTGGATGCGCAAGGACCTGGGCCTGGTCCTGGACGAGGCCAAGCGCAACGGCGCGCGCCTGCCGGTGACGGCGCTGGTGGACCAGTTCTATGCCGACGTGCAGCAGGCCGGTGGCCGCCGCTGGGACACGTCGAGCCTGATCACCCGCCTGAAATAGGCGCGCGCTTCTTCGGCCTGAAAGATTTCCCTCAGCGCACCGGCGTGGTCACCACGCCCGGCTGCGGCTGGGGCGAGACCTGCACCGGCGCCCCGGGCTGCGGCTGGCCCGGCAGCGGCTGCATGGGCGGCAGCGGCACGCGCGAGCCGCTGCTGTTGCTGCCGTCGACGGCCGAGGGCTGCAGGCCCGTGCCGCCTTCCACAGCGCCCTGGCCGAGCTGCTGCTCGCTGATGACTTCCACCGCGCGCACCACCTTCTGCACGCCCGACACGCTGCGCGCGATGTCGGTTGCGCGGTCGAGTTCGCGGCGCGTGGCCAGGCCCATGATGTAGACCACGCCACCTTCGGTCACGACCTTGAAGGAGTTGGCGAAGATGTCCTTGGCGTCGAGCAGCGAGGCCTTCACCTTGCCCGTGATGTAGGTGTCGTTGGAGCGCTGCGCGATGCCCAGCGCGGGGCCGACCACCACCTCGTCGACCACCGAGCGCACGTTGGGGGTGCTGCGCACCACCTCCTCGGCGCGGCGCTTGTCGGCCTCGCTGCCGACGGTGCCGATCATCAGCACCTGGCGGTTGTAGCTCACGGTGGTGATGTTCATGGTGTCGTTGGCGATGTCGCGGATGCGCGCTGCCGAGCGCAGCTCGATCGACTGGTCGTCGAGCTGCGCACCCGAGGTGCGGCGGTCGGTCGCGACCATGCCGGCACCGGCCACCGCCGCGCCGCCGACCACCAGCGGCACGCAGCCCGACAGCGAGGCGACCAGCGTCGCACCGGCGAGCGCGGCGGCAAGGGGACGGAAGGTGGCTTGGATGCGGGTCATGAGGAGGTTCCTGGGCTGGATGCAATGGATGCGGTTGGGACGTGCAGCGCTGGGCGCGGGGGCGCGGCTGACTCGGGGCGCAGGGGCCGCAGAAAGTTTAGCCCAGCGACCGCGCCGCGCCTGTGTCAATGGGTGCCGGTGCCACGGGGTTCACTCACTCGACCGCCAGCACGTCGCCGTCGGGGTCGCCGAGCAATTGCGCATCGACACCGTCGCACAGGCAGTGGAGTGCCGTCAGGTGCACCTCGTGCACGCGCAGCGCGCGTTCGTGCGGCACGCAGATCTGCACGTCGGTCTCGCGCAAGGCGCGGCCCACGGCACCGCCTGCACCGCTGCCGACGCCGCCAGTCAACGCGATCACGGTCATGTCGCGCTCGTGCGCGGCCAGCACGGCCGACAGCACGCAGGCCGATTCGCCGCTGGGGCTGAGCACCAGCAGCACGTCGCCGGCCTCGCCCAGCGCGCGCAGCTGGCGCGCGAAGGCCTGCGGATCGGCCGCGGCACGCGTGTCCGCGGCCGGGTCGTCGGCGATGCCGGGCAAGGCCAGGGCGGCCAGGGCAGGACGCTCGCGCTCGAAGCGGCCGACGAACTGGGCCGCGAACTGGGCCGCCAGCAGGCCGGATACGCCGGCGCCGCAGGCCAGCACCTTGCCCCCGCTGGTCACGCAGGCCAGCAGCGCCTGCACGGCCTGCGAGAGGGGTTTGCTGAGGGACGGACCGCCTTGGTACTTGAGGTCGGCACTGTCGATGAAATGCTGCTGAATGCGTTGCTCGAGCATGGGGATAGATTTGACATCCCCCATGCCGCTTCGCGGTTCCCCCTTCTTCCGCACGCGGGAAGGGGGCGCACCCGGTGGCCTGGCCAAGCCAGTTCCACGGGTGCCCTGAGGGCTTCGCTGCGCTCGCCGTTCGGCTTTGCGTTGTGGTGGCGGCGCACGGTGCCGAATAAAGCCGGAATGATAGATCGCCCTCACCCTCACTCGGCGTCGAAGGCGGCCCGCAGCCAGGTGATGCGATCCTCGACCAGCACCGCATCGAAGCGGCAGGGCGGCGGCGACGCGAGCCGCATGAGGTAGTGCCGCGCCGCGAACACGATGCGCCGCCGCTTGGTGGCGGTGATGCTCGCCGCCGCGCCACCGTATGCGGCGTTGCCCCGGCGGCGGACCTCGACGAAGACCAGCGTGCCGTCGCGCTCGCGCAGGATCAGGTCCACCTCGCCGCCGCCGCGGCCCGGCGTCCGATAATTGCGCGCCACCAGCCGCAGGCCTGCCGCCTGCAGGTGCGCGAGCGCGGCGTCCTCCGCCGCGTCGCCCACGGCCTTGGTGGTGCGGCTGCGGCCGAACAGAAAACCCATGGTGAATGCCCTCCCCTCCTCCGCCGGTTTCGGCGCTGCCCTGCAGGCCGCGCGAGATGCCGCGGGTGCGCAGCATTATCCGCAGGGCACGCTCTACGTCGTCGCCACGCCCATCGGCAACCTGGCCGACATCACGCTGCGGGCGCTGCACGTGCTGGCGCACGTGGCCGATGCCATTGCCTGCGAGGACACGCGCCATACCCAGCAGCTGCTGCGGGCCTACGGCATCGACCGGCCGGGCGCGCAGCTCATCGCCGTGCACCAGCACAACGAGGCCGAGGCCGCGCAGGCCGTCGTCGCGCGCCTGCAGCAGGGCCAACGCATCGCCTACGTCAGCGATGCCGGCACGCCCGGCGTGAGCGACCCCGGCGCACGGCTGGTGGCCGCCGTGCGCGCCGACGGCCGGCGCGTGCTGCCGCTGCCGGGCGCCAGCAGCGTGACGACGCTGGTCGGCGCGGCCGGCCTGGTGGGCGGCGAGGCCGAAGGCACGGGCTTCATCTTTGCCGGTTTCCTGCCGAACAAGGCGGCCGAGCGCGACCGCGCGATCCAGGCGCTCTCCACGGAGCCACGCCCCGTGTTGCTGCTGGAGGCGCCGCACCGCATCGAAGCCCTGGCGCGCGCGCTGGCGGTGCTGGGGCCGCGCGACGTGACCGTGGGACGCGAGCTGACCAAGCAGTTCGAGGAGATCGATACCGTGCCGGCCGAGGCGCTGGCGGGCTGGCTGTCGGCCTCGCCGCAGCGCACGCGCGGCGAGTTCGCGCTGGTGCTGCATCCGCTCGCCGAGGTGATCGACGGCACCGGCCCGGACGCCGAGGCGCAGCGCGTTCTGCGCCTGCTGCTGGCCGAGATGCCGACCAAGGCAGCGGTGAAGCTGGCGGCCGACATCACGAAGGCGTCCCGCAACGCGCTCTATGCCCTGGCCTTGCAATGGAAGGGCGACGGCCACTCGGGCTGACGCGGCGGGCCGGTTCTCGACCGCGGCTGCACAGGCGCGATGCACGTCGCAGGCGGTCGGCTCTTGAAACTCAGCCGTCCAGCTCGGGGTAGTGGCGGAAGATGCCTTCCTCGTTGAAGGGGATGCGACGCGGGCTCTCGAGGTAGGCCTTCACGCGCTCGCGACGCGCCACGTTCCGGTGCAGGCGCGCGACCGCGGGCGTGTCGGCCAGCACGCGCGCCGTGGCGCGGGGGAAGGCGTAGCGCAGGCCGGCCACGAGCTGGAACAGCGACAGGTCGGCATAGCTCAGCGCATCGCCGACCAGGTGCGTGTCGCCCGCCGGGTTGCGCTGCAGGATGCGCTCGAACCAGTGCAGGAACTTCGGGATGCGCTCCTCGCGGAAGGCACGGCTGCGTTCCAGCGCCGCCTCGCGCTGGTCCTCGTAGTACGCGCTGGTGGCCAGCGGATGGTGCGTGTCGTGCGCCTCGGCCACCGCGTCGGCGATGGTGAGCTGCAATTGGTGCGTCCATACGCGGTCGGCTTCGGATTCGCCCACCAGCCCCAGCCGTGGGCCGAGGTACAGCAGGATGGCCGCCGTCTGGCCCACCACGACGTCGCCGTCGACCAGGAACGGCGGTGCGAAGGCCGGTCGCGTGGTGCGGGGATCGCCGAGCGACTTCATCAGCGCGTCCTCGCCGCCGCCCTGGGTGGGCGTGCCGCGCGCCACATCCACATAGGGCGCGCCGGCGGCCTCCAGGGCCAGGCGCACGAATTCGCCCCGCCCCTGGATCGTGGGCCAGTAGTGCAGGCGATAGGGCTCGGGATGGGAAGCGGGAGCGGGAGCAGGTGTGGACCGGGTCATGGGCGAAGGATGCCGTGATGCCTTGCGAGCGCAAGTCGGCCATCCGCCGGTTTACCTTTGGACACCATGCCGCGTCGGCGGCGGCGATCGCCGCTGCGTTGTGAAGGCCTGGGCGGTCCATCGCACCGCCGCTTGCAGGAGCCCTTCCATGTCTTCCCGTGTTTCCAAATTCGTCGCCGCTGCGATCGCGGCAGCGGGCCTGCTGGCCGTGGGCGCGGCCCAGGCCCACGTGTCGTGGTCGGTCGGTGTGGGCCTGCCCGGCGTCGCCGTCGGCGTGGCCGAGCCCTACTACGCGCCCGCCCCGGTCTACAGCGCGCCGCCCGCGTACTACGCCCCGCCGCCGGTGTACTACCGGCCCGCGGCCCCCGTGTACTACCGTCCGCCCCCACCGGCCTACTACCGGCCCGCCCCCGTGTACTACGGTCCGGCACCGGGGTACTACCGCCCCTCCGGCGTGACCTTCTACGGGCCCTGAGGCCCCACGCAGACGCGTCGCACGAAGGCGCGTCGACCCAAAGAAAAAGGCCGGAAGCTGTTGCAGCTTCCGGCCTTTTCGTCGTCTGGTCCCGCCGCCAGGGACCGCAAATTCCTTTGAAAGCCGCACCAACGCTTGAGTCCCCGGGAGCAGGCTTCATCGGTACCGACGTAAGTACCGACAAAATTGAGGCGTTGGGTTTGTACCACGCACGATGAAATCTGTCGTATGCCGCCGCATAGCACCACCACAGCTCGGCTGACATCACTAGCCGCCGTCAGTGCCGTTTCGCCACCTCATTCAACCCGGGCGGCATCTCGGTCTATCCCCTGAAGGAAGCGGCGCTCATGGGCAGGCGACCAGCCCGCCCATGATATTGATGCAGGCTGAGTTCGATGCTCAGCGACGCCATACCGGCCCGCGTCGTGACGGCACGATGCGGGCATCCAGCGAGCAAACTGGATGCTCATTGGCCGGCGGAGGCAACCGCTGGCCTTCAAGCCTGCCTCACGGCGGGCTTTTTTTTGCCTGGGCGACCCTGTGCGTCACCGAGCCCCAGCGGATGTAGATCGGCCGGCCCGCTTGTTGATCCGGTCGCGCTGGCATTCGGCTGCCCATGCGTGTCCTACGCTGGCGCAGCGTCAAAAAGCTCCACGGGCGTGAGTTTGATCAGCGCCCTCGCGTCCTCCACCGTGCCGAAAAGCCACTGGTCGACATCGCAAAGTTCGAGCAGCACCAGGCTGCGCTTGTCCTGCTTGTCGGCCCCAAGCCGCGGATCTGGTTTGTGCATGCGCTTCATCAGAGGGTGCGCGTCGGCGTTGACGGTCACCATGGTGTAGCTGGGCACGACCTCGCCCGTCGCCGGGTCGGTCCACTCGCTCCACAGGCCCGCCACGCTCCAGGGGTGGCCGTCTGCACGCGCGAAGCGCCACCAAACATTCGCGCCCGTCTCCCAGTTCGGCTCGAAGAACAGCCGCGCCGGGACAATGCAGCGCTGCCCACGCTTCCAGGCATCGCGATAGGTCGGTCGGCTGGCAATGGTTTCCTGCCGTGCATTCACGGTGCTGATGCGCTTGGGCTTCTCGCCCGGACCGCGCGGCCGGCTCATCGGGATGCGAGTCTCGCTGTCCGGCGGGATCATTCCCCACTGCGCCAGGTGTGCCATGCGCTCGCCCTGTCCGTCGGAGCGAACGATGGGGCCGGTGGACAGCGGAAACAGTTCCCGCGCATTGAACAAGCCCGCGGGCATGCGCTTGCCGGCGCCGATCTGCCAAAAGTCCTCGATCTCGCGTGTTTCGGGTGGAATGTAGCGAGTGCACATGCGCGCATTGTGCGCGGCTACTCCCACGCGTCGAACGGCACCAGCTTGCACCCATATGGCGGATCACCCTCGCGGCCTGCGCAGGCGGCTGCGATGGCGACCGCCAAGGCCTCATCCCATATCTTCATGACGGCGGTCGGCCCTGCTGGGGGCTCGCTGCTTTCATCGATGCCTTCGTCATCCCATGTTTCCAGTTCGGCATGAGCGCCGAACGCGGCCTCCGGGGTGACGCCGCGGTCCCGGAGAAACGCGAGAGCGGCCGCCAAGCCGGCCTCCAACTGGGCGCGCGTTGCACCCGGCACGGTGAGCTTGATCGCATCCATCACATCGCCCCTGCGGCCCGCTCGCGAGCCGGAACTACCCAGTGCATCCAGATCCCCCGCAGCCAGGCGGCCGTGTACACGACCGACAGGACAAACATGCCCCACTGCCCGGCACGCCAGGTCGCAACGACCCACAGCGGCTGGCCCAAGAGGCCGACGATGCATGCCCAGCGCGCCCACCGCGGTCGCCCATCTTGAGACAGCCAGGCGGCCAGAGCGCCCAAAACGGCGATCGCGACCTGTTCCATACCTATGCCTTGCCTTCGATGGGCTGCAGCCACTGTGCTGCAGCCTCGGCCGGCGGCATCTTTCGCAGCCGGGGATCGCGCATCAGCTCGCGCGCGGTGTCCTCCAACTCTTGTGGGCCGAGGGTGCGCCAATGCTGGTGCAGGTGGTGTGCACAGGCCGCAATCCAGAGGGGTGGAGGGATCTCGTCCATGGGTTCATTCTCGAACCGATACTGTATATTTGTCCAGTGTTTTACGCCGAAGTCACCCTGCTGCGCCGCGAGGGCCGGCGCCTGCCCCAGCGCGAGTGGCCGGCACCGGTCTACGGGCTGGTGCAGGTGCAGGACAACGCGCACGGCAACTTCAGGCGCCTGATGCGCTCGCTCACGCTGCATGAGCAGATCGGGGTGGGCTCAGTGCGTCATGCGGCGAGCTTGTTCGATCCGTACTTCCTGCCCAGCGTCGACGGCGCCCTACTCATCGCGGGCATCGAACTGTGTTCCGCCCCGACCGGCCAGGGCGTGCGCGAGCACGGGCAGGTGTGGTTATGCCGCACGCGCGCCCACCACGAGGAATCCAGGGAGCCCCTGAGCGCCCTGCTCGATCGACACCAGCCAGAGACCTGAGCGCGCTCGGCCCGTCTCACAAAGACGGGCGTCGTGACACGACCCTTCCGTCTTCTCAAGACGGAGGTCGAGCATGGCGAACACGAGGGCGGATCGAAACCGGCGGTACCGCGAGGGCGTTGCCCGGCGCGGCGGCGTGAGCTTCGGCGCAGTGGTGGACCGCGCGACGGCCGCCCGGCTGCGCGGCCTTGCGCGCGAGCACGGCGAGCCACTGGGCGAGGTGCTCAAGCTGGCATCGCTGCTGGCCGTGCGCGAGCTTTCCAGCACCGCGCGGACGGGCAGCACAGCGTGAGCGCCGTCGACTACATCCCCGGCCCCGCTGACGCGCCGGGGCGCTACTTCGCCTGCGCCCGCCTCTCGGCCACGTTGAGCGTTGGCGGGTGCGCCGCGCAGTGGACTGCCTCCACCCACCGCGACGCGTCGCCCTGCCGCGGCTGCCCGATCGGCCGCGAGCACTTCGCCCAGCACCACGGGCTGCAGCCGGCCGAGCCGAGCCGCGGGCGCGTCGGCACGTGCTTGAGATGCAACGGCGTCGGGCTGCGCCTGATCGGCAGCCGCGGGATCTGCGTCTCCTGCGCGAATCGCACCTACGAAGTGGAGCGCGGCCGCAACGCCAAGGGCAGCCCGCCGGTCAAGCATGGCCCGCTGCTCACCCTGCACGTCCAAGCCATTGACGCCCATGGCCAGCACGTGCACCACGCTGTCGAGGCCCGGCACGCCGTCGAGGCCGCGGGCGTGGTCGCGCGCCTGCGCCTTCGCGACGGCGAGCGGCTGGCACCGGGCCGCGCGCATGCCGTGGCGCCGCTGGGCGCCCAGGGTGATGGGCTTGGGCTGGTCTGCGCGTCCTGCGGCACGCCGGGCATGTTGGAGCGCGTCGTCAAGGCCAGGATCGAGCACCACTGCCCTGTGTGCCAAGGCGAGTCCCAGAGCAGCGGATGGCGCGTGGCGCTGGCCCGACTGGTGCTCCCGCTGATGACCGCCGGGGCGGCGCGCACGTGGCTGCAGTTGGTGCCCAGCGAAGTGCCGCCCGTGGTGCGCGAAGAGGCCGACCGGTGGGCCTACGTCGACCTCGGCTGCGCGACGTGCGGGCGCTGCATTCTGCAGACCCGCCAGGCCCGGCGCGGCAAAGCTCTGTCCGTGCGCTGTGAGCACTGCGGCGAGCGCGCCGAGGGGTAGTCCCGCACCCACACGTGGTAAGCGGCTCGTGCATCGCTGCCGGCTACCAGCCGAATCCGCCCCACAAGCATCTGCACGTCGGAGACGCCCACCGGATAGCGCCAGCAACACCCCAAGGAAGTCGGGCCAGGCGCCTGCCACACGCGCCACGGGACTTGCTTGTCCAACCCGTTGAAGCCGGCGACTCAGCTTTGCCCGACCGCGCCTGGTAAGATCAAATGTTAAGTACGCCTCCTCAGAATGCCCATTCCCATCATCGATCTGTTCGCCGGACCTGGCGGCCTTGGCGAGGGCTTCGCCTCTCTGAAGGACGCGAGAGGGGAGCCGGTGTTCCGTCTTCGCGTGTCGATCGAGAAAGAGGCCAGTGCCCACGCCACTCTGCTGCTGCGGGCGGTCTACCGTCTATTGGACGGCACGCAGGACGAACGTCACTACTACGACTACGTCACGGGCGCGATCACGGCTGAGCAGTTCCGGGCGATCCCAGCGATCGCGTGGGCATTCAAGGAGGCACGCGACGAGGCTCATCCGTTTGAACTGGGCAAGACGCCCGAGACAGAAATCGATGAGAAGATCCGGCGTGCGCTCCAGGGCAACACGTCGTGGGTGCTCATTGGCGGCCCGCCCTGTCAGGCTTATTCGCTGGCTGGCCGCGCCCGGCGCACTAATGACGCCAGCTTCTCGAAGGACGTCAAGCACTTCCTCTATCGCGAGTACCTGCGCATCATCCGGGCGCACCGTCCCGCGATCTTTGTGATGGAGAACGTCAAGGGGCTACTTTCCTCCAAGCATTCAGGCCGGTCGATGTTCGGCCGCATTTTCGAAGACCTGTCGACGCCTCACGACGGAGTCGAATACGAGCTTCGCTCATTCGTGTGCGACGACCAAGGATTGGGCCTCTCACCGCAAGACTACCTGATCGAGTCCGAACGCTTCGGCATCCCACAGACACGCCATCGAATCATCCTATTGGGCGTGCGCAAGTCGGGTTCGTTCATCAGGCACGACTTGCTCGAGCCCATGCGCTCGATCGGCGTGCGTGATGCCATCTGGGATCTCCCGGTCATTCGCAGCCGGATTTCGCGCGGTGACGATTCGCACCAAGCTTGGCACCGCGCCGTGTCCAGTGCGCACAAGGCACTTAAAGGCTGGCGTTCTGAGCATGCGCGTGGGCTCGCCGAGTCCATGAGGGAAGCCGCCGCCAATGCAGCTTCGGTCTACGGCACCGGCGGCGCCTTCCTGAAAGCGCCGGCCAGCCGTTCGACTCCGCGCGCTGGCGCGACCGCAACGGCGTATCGCCAGTGGGTGCTACGTCCTAAGGTGGGTGGCGTGCTGCAGCATGAGGCACGCTCGCACATGGAAGCGGATCTGGCTAGGTACCTGTTTGCGGCCACCTGCGCTAAGGCGACGGGTCATTCCCCGAAGCTCCCCGCCTATCCGCCCCGTCTCCTGCCGGCGCATCGCAACGCAGGTATCAGTGATGGCGCACCCATCCCCTTCACGGACCGATTTCGGGTGCAATGCAGCGACGACCCGGCATCAACCATCGTCTCGCATATCGCGAAGGACGGCCACTACTACATCCACTACGATCCGATGCAGTGCCGCAGCCTCACCGTGCGGGAAGCTGCCCGTCTTCAAACCTTTCCAGACGACTATTTTTTCGAGGGCAACCGTACCCAGCAATACGTGCAGGTCGGCAACGCCGTCCCGCCGCTGCTGGCCGCTCGCCTAGCGAGGATTGTCTGGAGGATTGTGGACCAGTCCGCGGGTCAGGGCAGCTCGAGCAGGTCCAGTAGCCGAGTCGCGGGTGAAGCCGCGGTCGTCTGAGCAATCCAAGCCGCTAGCCTGTCGAATTGACGGATGGCCAGCCCCTCTGGGCCGATCGAGCACTCCCAAACGACTGCAACGCGCCAGCCTAGTTCTTGGAGCCGTCGCACGGCGGTGGCGTCCCGCTCGACATTGGCCGAGAATTTCGCCGCCCAGACTGCGGCATTGGTCGAAGGCACCGTCGTCATTGGACAGCCAGGGTGCCGGTGCCAGAAGCAGCCGTGCACGAACAGCGCGACACGATGCTTCGGCAGCACGACATCCGGCGTTCCCGGCAAGTCGCGCCGATGAATCCTGAACCGGTAGCCCGCGAAGAACAATTGGCGCCGCAACGCCAATTCGGGCCGTGTATTCTTGCCGCGAATGCGCGACATCATCGCGCTGCGTTGGACGGGAGTGACGATATCTGCGCACATTGCAGTGACTCCTGCGGCTTCGGCTGGACTTGGCTCAGCCAGCTGGTGGCGGGAGGGACTTCTTCCTCGAACGCGCCGCCGGTTTTGCCGGAAGGCTGAAAAGGTGGACCGCCTCGTGCAGCGCATCCACAATAACACCGAGTTCCGCCACGGGGGGAAGGGTCGGGAGGTCGCAGCACAGCAGGCGCTGCTTGTTGGCATCTACTCGGGGATACCAGAGCCGGCCTCCTCCCTCGAAATTCATCGCGACCTCTTTGCCCGTCCTTGGTTTGCGATCGGCCTCAAGCCTGTAGCGCAGGATTGGAAACCGCGCACCGCCGAGGCTGCAGTGAACCACCTCGACACGCTGGTCGCCAGGCAATGTCACCAGCCATGAATACTCGGTTTCGCCCTTGCCAACAACTTGGTAGCCTTGACGCTTGAAGTCTGCGCGCCAGTCCAATTCCAGCGGATCGGGCGTCTTCTCCTCCTCCCATTCGATCAGCGGACACCCCGTCATCGAGAGGCTAAAGCGCGTGGCGTTATCAGTATCGGCGCAGGACACGGAATGTAACTGCGCGACGTCCTCGCCACCGCTCTGCGAGAGGAACTCTAGCAGCGCTCCCGCAATGGATGACAACGATGGGGCATGCGGCCCCTTCAACCGCCAAGAAGCGTTGATAAGGCCCTGCTTCAGGCCGACGAGAAATGCAGCGGCCGATGCGACCTTGAGGCCGGCCGGCTTTGGCGCAGCCAAAAATGCAGCGAGCGCGGATGGTCCGTCGGCCTGAAGCGCCAGCAGCGCAGCTCTTAGCAGAACCGACTTGTCATCGGCGAGCCGATCCCCGTCTAATACCATACGACTGGCCGCCACATCGCGGGCGATCTGGACCCACCTTTCCTCTATCTCCCTACGCTGCCGGTCATCCTGGGCGCCGGATGCTGCGAACCCCTGCGCCAACGCGTCAATCAATTCCCGCGGCGACGCATCGCGGGCCTGTGCAAAGGTGTGAACGACCGCGCTGACCAGTGGCACGCCGGCCACCTCCCCCGACCCCGTCAGCGCCGCCAGCGCGCCAGCAAAGTTGAACGCGTCGGCACTGGCCGGATTCGACAAGAAGCGACCCACTGCGGGAAGGCACGCTGGCTGCAACTCAGTCAATGCCACCATGCAATGAATGCCGGCCACGATGCGATCGACCAAATACCCAGCGCGCAGGGCATCGGCATCGCGCCGCTCGGCCAGTTCAAATCTCGCCGGCCCCTCCAGACCAAAACAAGCCGATTCGACTTGCCAAGCCAAGCACTCCGGGTCGAACTCGTCCACAGGCCGCAAGCGGAAGGCATCGGCCTCGTCGTTCGATCTGAACACCAAGCGCTCGATGTCCGCGTAGCCGATGCTATGGCGCGCGCTTGCATCGATATCGTGGTTCAGTTCCAGCAGCACCGGAAAACGCTCGCTGCGCCCCGCCTCGAGCAGCGCGACTTCGGTCGTTCGCAGGCCAACTTCGACGAGCGCGATGTGGCCCGATGCAACGGGCAGCCGCACGCCTTCATCGGGAAAGCTGTCCGAAATGCACAACCCCCCCAGCAGAACCAGCGCATCCTCCCGATTGCAGGGGAAGAAGCGTCGCGTCCGCTCGGATGCCGGAATGTCCAGTTTGCGCTGCTGCGCGGCCGCCAGAGGCTTCTCCTCGGCCTCCGTGCCGTTTTGCGTCATTGCTTTCTCCACCATGCAGAGCGTCTTTGCGAGTACGTGAGGCCCAACGGGCCAAGAAGCGGTTTTAGTTCGGGCCCGCCGCCAACCCAGATGGCGCCGCCGCGGGCACGATGGTCGTCGAACTGCAGTGACATCCGCATGGCGATGCGCTGCAGTTGCGCGACCCATGCGCCGTCGCCGTCGCCCTCGCCGGCGGCGACTGGCGCTGGAATAGGCCGCCCGGCATCGGGCGGTGCGACCTGAGCGTTTCCCTCGGACAACGCTTCGCGTTCCAACACATCGGTTCCGGGCAGCAGCTCGACACAAGGTCCCGTGCCAGCGTGCGGCCCCGAGTCGATCAACTGCACACAGTCGCGCGCCCGCGATGTCGCCACGAACATCTGCATGCGGTACCTGTCAGCTCCGTAGAGCCCGATCTGCGCCTCGTGCGGATCGACGATGAAGGTTGCGTCGAATTCCAGACCCTTGCAGCTCTGCATGTTCAGGACAGTGACCACATCCGGCGCGTCAAATTGCAGTTTATCCGCGGGGTTCTCTCGCCTAGACTCCCACGAGTAGCTTTGTACCGTGACTAGTCGGCCGAGCTGGTCGCTCAAAGTGCTATTCAACAGGGCAGTCATCGCGTTGCGCGTTGCCTCGCCGAAGACCAGGACGCCTACTTCCTTGCCAGGATTGTTCGTCAGCCAGATCCGGATGCGCTGAGCCACTTGAGCCCGATGGGCCACCACGCTGAGAATGGGCCGCTCGCCGGAGCGTGCCGGTAGGTTCGGCATCACACCGACGTCGGCAAAGAAGGAGCGGGCGAGTTCGGCAATCTCGCGGGTGTTGCGAAAGTTGTCAAGAAGCTGGTAACGGTTGTCAGCCGCAATGCCGAGAGCGGCGGCAATCTCGTCGAGCGTCGAATTGTTGGCGGTGATCTGCTGGTTCTCGTCGGCCAACACGAAGCAGCGCGGCGGGTGCTTGATGCGCGCTCCACGTGCCGAAGCCACCGCGGACAGCATACGTAGCGTCTTGTAGAAACCGGGCGGAAAATCTTGCCCCTCGTCGATGAGGAGTGAGCCAAGCTCCAGCGCCTCGTCGGGAATGCACTCCACGTTCATGAGAATGTGATTCGACGCCGCATCCCAGTCCACACCTGAAGTGCTGTCCTGCGCGCGCGGCGGCTCATGCCAGAGCTTCCATGCGGAGAACGCTTCGGGATTGGCAAGGTACGCCTGAGCATCAACCATCCAGACGCCCGTTCTCTTCTCCCACGGACGCCATTCTTTCGCGTGCCACTGCGCTCCGGCCTCCTTGGCCGCCCCCCTCTGTTCATAGGGAACTTCGATCGCTATCCGGTTTGCGTCAGCTGGGTGCGGCGGAAGGCCGCTTTTGCGTTTCCACCAGTCTCCGAACCAAGTCAGCACCGTCGCGGACGGAATGCGGCTCCCATCTGCCGCGTTGGCGGAATACTTGGCCAGCACCCGATTGAACATGCCGAGCATGACCGGCACCTTGCGCTTTTCCAGCTCGATGGCCCGCTGGCACGCGATCAGGGTCTTTCCTGTACCGGGCGGCCCGCTCACGAGCACATGCTTGTCGGTGGGCGCGTAGAGGTAGACCTGCTTCTGGGCCTCGGTGAACTGCCTAAGCTTCGGCAATCTCATGGCTGCTGCTCCAGATGCCGCAGCAGGCCCCACACGGGGTCGAAGAGCATTCGCCGGTCCAACAAGGTGTTGGCGGCGATGCAACTGGTCTCCGACACCAAGCTGCACGCGTGGCAGGCGGCGTGGTTGAAGCCCCCCAGCCCCTGCCCCGCCGTTTCGGAACAGACCGGGTCCGACGAACACCAAGCTCCTTGGTCGATCGCTTCGATCAGCGACTGGGCCAGCCTGTCCTTGCGTCCCTGACGCACCAAGCCGCCAAGCGATCCTTCAGAATCGCCGTCGGCCGTGTAGATCATGATCGCCGCGTAGCCTTTCTCGGCATTGACGTAGAGGCGCTCCCGCAGCGAAGAGGATGAGTACCCGCACTCGAAGGTGATGCGCCGCAGCAGCAGATGTGACAGCGTGTGGACCGCCAGATACACCGCGTCGATCTTCGGGAGAAACCAGAAGTTGTCGTCCAGCCGCTTGCTCTCCAGCGCCTCGATCGCTGTGCGCTCGGTCGACGGAAGGGCCTGCGCCCAAGCGTGCAGCGCCGGGTAGTCGAGGGCCAACACGACGCCTTCGCCGAACACCTCGGCAGCGGGCAGCCAGTTCTCCGAGGCGCCTACATCTGGGCTGACCATCCTGTCTGGTGCGCCGGGCGTCACGCGCTGAAAGCCTTGGTAGGCCCGGACCTCCCGCAGCCGGCGGACGAGAAGGATGCCCTCGACCATCGCTTTCATCCAGCGCGGCGCGGACGGCGCCAGTTCCTCTGTGACGGCAGAGAACCCCGCGCTGACCAATCCGCCTCCACGCAAGGCCCCTTCGATCGTCTGCCACTCCTCGTCGAGCAGAACGGCCTGATCGAGCGCCTCTGAGGTGGCAGCATCGCCCTCCTGCCCCAGCATGCGCCCGCTGATCTCGGCTCGGGCCACCTCTAGGATGTCGGCCGACGAACACCCGATGACTTGGGCCAGAAGCTCGGCGAAGGTGGCCACAAGGTCCTGCGTGTCGCCTTCAGTGTTGCGCAGGAGATTCAGCACCTTCTGATAGACGGCGTGCTGACGGATCTGCCCCGCATATTGGGCCGCCGTGCTCTCCACCACAGCCATCGGGATGTCCAGCGCCGAAATCGTCACCGGGTAGTGAAGATTGGTTGCGCCTCTTTGCAGCACGACCACGTCAGCATCGCACGACTCCTGTTTGCCGTGGATCCACGGATGCCTGCCGCTGCAGCTTCTGAAGGTCTCCTTGATGATGGTCTTGTTGGAAAGGTCTTCCAAGCTCCGGGAACTTCCGCACGCGCACTTGACGCGCACCGACGCCAAGCCACCCGTCGCGGCCGTGGGGTCGACGACAAATGAAAGCCGGTCCCGCGACTTGCACCCTCGGTCGGCCCCGCTTCCGCTGTGAGCCCAGAAGCGCCAGTCGACGTCGTCGAGGTGGCCGTTCTCGCAAGCGCAGACGAATCTCATCGAGACCAGCTTGCCGGTACATCCCTTGCTGGGGCATGACGGTTCGCTGTCCTTCTCCTCCAATTCCGTCCGCCAGTGCACCAGTTCGCGACACTTCTCGCAGAACATCGACCGCGGAAAGCGGCGGACCATCAGCGAAGGCTTTTCCGCCTTGGGCGTCTTGAGGATCTTGCGCAGGCGCGACGAGAGGCGCTGGAGCTCGATGAGCTTCAACTGAGCCTGCTTCCATTGATCGATGCCGGGGACCAAGAATGACTCTTGCCCTACGTCCACGATGGCGCCTGGACCAGCCACGCCGGCCACCGCACTCGAACGAATTTCGCGCTTCATGCCGGCACCCCTGTCTGGACCATCGGTACGAACAATTTCAATGGTGTGTCTACATGCCGCAACGACTGAAGCGTCTCCCGTCCCTCTCCCTGCTCCCTGTAGGGCTTGATCAGTTGCGCGTGCTGCCTGCCGCCACTCTGGAAGCGAAGATTGGCTCCCTTTGCCCGAGCCAAGTCCGTCCACTCCCTGATGAACCGGTCGAGATGCTCGCGTGATTCGGCGATGTCACCATCTTCGGCCGCCGCGATGCGCGCAAGAAATGCATCGGCGAGCCGGCTCACCTCGTCGGATTGCCTGTCGATCTTGGAGGCATGGGTGTTCGCATGCAGGCTGGACACCATGCGCACTAGCACCAGGAAGGCACCGTGCAGACCGCGGTCCTGCGCCGGCGGCGCAAAGGGGGTCACGCTCGTCGGCTCGACATGGCGGTAGTAGCCCTTGTGGAAGGCACCGAAGAACTCGTAGTGCGATCGATCGCGCGGCTTGGTGGGCGAGAAGAGGGCGAACACGATGCCCGGCGGTCGTCTGGCGTCGCGCCCGACGCGACTCGAGGCTTGGATGTACTCCGACACGGTCTTGGGCTGGCCATTGACCAGCATCAACCCCAGCCGCTGTACGTCCACGCCCACCGACAGCATGTTGGTGCAGGCCACGAAATCGAGTGTCGCCTTGTCCGGCAGGCCGGTAGCGAGTTGGTGCAACGCCTCGGGGATCTCGCTGTCGCGCAGGTTGGCCGAGAGCTCCTTGACGCCCGCCCCTGACATGGACCGAGGCTCGCCGAGCGCATGCAGCCGCGCCGGGATGTCGTCTCGCGCCAGCGAAAGCGTCTTGCCGAGCTCGCGCTTGCTATTGTGATAGGCCACCAGCGTCCACCAGGTGTCCGTCAGGTCGCCGATCTTCTTGCGCATGACACCGCCGGCGGCAAGTAGCGCGGTCGAGGCGATCACATTCGAGAAGGTGGGCGTGTGCCCCTGCCCCATCGCACCGACGTACAGCCGGCCGGCCACTTGCTTCTGCGCCCTGGAGAAAAAGGAGTCGGCGGCATCAAGCCCCGGTGGCGGAAACAGAGCGGCCTGCCGGCCGTACAGCTTTCGGATCTGGTCGTCGGCACGTCGGATGGTGGCCGTGGCGCAAATGTACTTGGCGCCGCGCCCGAGGCTTGAGATCGCGGTATCGATGGCCGCCTCGTAGATGCCGGCCAGCGTGCCGAGCGGCCCCGAAATCAGGTGCAGTTCATCCTGGATGATCAGCGAGGGCGGCACCACGTCCAGGCCCGTGCCGAAGAAAGCACGCGCCTCGTCGCGCCAGGCGAGCATGGCGAACTTGTCGATGGTCCCGAGCAGCATCGTCGGCGGATGGCGATAGAGCTGCTCGTCGACATAGCTGATAGGCAAGCCGCCGTGAAAGGCGCAATGCGCGTCAGGGCAGAAAAGCTCCAAGCTGCCGCTCACGGCCCGCATGCCCACGCCGGCCATGCCTTCGTTCTTGCGCGCGGGCACGATGGGAGTGGCACAGACCGGGCACTGCTTAAGCGGCACCTTGACTCCCTCAACCTTCCCGATCGTCGACTGGATCTTGTCCAAGTCGGCCAAGGCTGACTTGTGTTCGTTGGGCGAGGAGTCCTTTCCCACCCAAAGCCCGAGGCAGAAAGGCGCGTGGCCCGGAAGATGTCCGGCGCGGCGCAAGGTCTCAAGGGCACAGATGAGCCCGCCGGCACGCTCGAACTGCTGAATCGTCAGCAGCCGCAGCGTGTAACGCTTGATCACCGCGGTGCCGCCGCCGCGCTTTCCTTCCACGAATCGGCGGCGGAGCATCTCAAAGGCCGCCACGGCTAGGTACGCCTCGGTCTTGCCGCCGCCGGTGGGGAACCAGATAAGGTCGACGATGGCGCGATCGCGATGATTTGGCTGCCAAAGGCCGCGCAGTGACAGCAGGAAGAACGCCAGCTGGAACGGCCGCCACCGGAAATCGTTTGGAGGCAGCGCTTGCAGATCGACATCACGCCAGGTCGTGCCTTCCGCCCGGCCGCGATTGGCTGACGCGCGCGCGACGCTCAGGAGCATGGCCCGATTGGCCAATCGAAAGATGTCCAATGCCGCCGGCTCCGTCGCCAGCAGTCGCGCACCGTCCTTCATGCGCTCGACGGCCGCGTCGATGCGGTCGAGCACCCGCGCCCGCGGCGGGTCGAACCGGGCGGGCAGCGTGACTGATGCGAGGCGGTCGCGCCACTGCACGTAAGCGTCGATGAAAGCCGCGAAAGCAGGTGCGGGGTCGAAGGCTGCATCCTGCAGGCGGAAGATCGACAAGGCTCTCTGCACGGACACCGGCAGAGAGTCAATGTCGGTCGTCACGGGCGGCACCTCGACCGTGGGCATGAAGTCCACCGCTACGTCTTCAACTTGGCCCAACACCGGGTCCGACCAAGCCACTCCGCAACCGTGGCCGACGGCAAAGGTCGGCATCGAGCGGTATTGCAGCGCCAGTTCCTCCGCCTCTTCATCCTCGCTGATGGTCGGCGGGTCGGGATATGAGGGCACGCCCAGATCCGGGCGGCATTTCATGCGTACTTGGAAGAGGATGTCCGTCACCTCGACCGGTGCATCCTCTGCCGTCTTCCGCTCATTGACCAGCGAAACGGTGGCGATACGCACGCCCTGCGCCCGGCGGATGAACAGATGCACGCTGGCGCGCCCGCCGAAGACCTCAGTCGACTGTCGCCCCTCTTGACGCACATCGAAAGTGACGGCGAGTTCCGCGTCTGACTCGACCAGCGGACGCCGCTGCCACACCTGCGGGCTTCGGCCGCGGCCCGGCCCCGCGCCGCCCGCATCCGCCGCCGGTGCGGCCACCAGCTCCGCGCTGGAGCGCTCGTAGCGCGCACCAGCGACTTGGACGACGATTCGTTCTTCAGCCTCAGCAATCGCAAAGGTGAGCCCGACCGATGCAGGAAGCTTTTGAAAGACCATGTCCATTGGCGATTCGAGCTCTTCCTGCTCGTCGCCGTCCGCCAAGTCCTCGGCGAACTCCTGTTCATCGGCCGTTGCCCTGCCACTACTTGCACCCTTCGGAAAGATCATTCCGGTCAGGTAGCGCTTATTGGGCTTCTCCCTCATGGACTCGTCGATCGTGCCAGGGCCGATCAGGCGCCACCGCACTTCCTTCAAGAACTCCCGCCTCAGTTGCTGATTTTCATCGTTGCTCATCTTCTCCTCGCTTTTGTTCGAAAGATACCTTGGCCAAAGTCTCGAGAAACTCGCGGAAAGACGGTTGCACCGGCAGAAAGAGCGACGCACCGGCTCGCGACATACCCATATAAAGTAGCGACTCGCCCAGCCTTCCCGCCGGCAGCCGATCCAGATCGACCAGCATCACCACACGCGCCTCCATGCCTCGGAAGTCCCGAATGCCCGCGACGATGCCGTGGCTGTACGAGCGCACCTGCCCGTCGGGATACAGAGGCAGGCAGGCATGATCGAGGAGGCGCGCTAGCCGCCTGCATACCGGCCCCCGAATGCCGTCCGCCCCTAAGATGGCAATCTCGAACGGCTGGATACCATCGTTTAAGGCGTCAGACACGCGAGAGCACACGGCCGCGACCTCTTCGTCGAAGTCCGGCACCAACCGCAACCCTACCTTGACACCGAACCCGTCGACCTGCGAGGTTCCAATGTCGGCATCCAAGAAAGTCTGGATCACGCTTACGATCTCACGAGTCGAGCGGACGTTTCGGCGAAGCGCAACCTGGACGGCGTGCTGGGCCAGCAAATGCAGCGCGCCAGGGTCGGGAGGATCCGTCAAGAACTGCAGGTTCGGATCCATGAACCAGCGCCAGCGGCCTGCCGCCAAGCCACCTGGGAGCTGACGGAATAGCTGCTCCATGCGTGCCGGCTGTGCTTGGTCCTGCCCTTCGTCAACGATCAGGACGTCCGTCCCAGGCGGCAGCGCGCCGGACACGACCTGAATACCACGAAGCCCTACCCTTGCCCGCAGCGCCGCAGCAAACGGCGTCTCGCTGGTGAAAATCGCAGGTCTTCGGCCAACCGCCTGTTCTGCAATAGCACACAAGACGGCGAGCTCGGACTTTCCAGTACCTGCCCCGCCGGTGATGCAGAGGCGAGCACTGGACTCCAGGCTCTCCAAGATGGCGAATTGCTGGCCCGTTAGCCTGAAGGCTTGGTCTTGTGCCGCGCGAGCGGAAAGACCTAGGGAGATTGCCGCACTGAACTCGGGCACGAGAACGTCGCGGATGACCTCGATCTCGTCGTCCTTCAGTTCAAAATCACTTGCGTCGTGCTGATCGAAGGGAATCCGGCCCAGCCAATTCGCGAAGCTTGCGGCGTCTTGGCACGTCCGGATGTCCGCAAGCCTCGTCGAAGGAAGTTCGGCCAAGTCCCGCCTGAAGCTGCAGAGCGGAAAGACAACGCCCCAACGGCAGCGCACGCGTCGACCCAGGTGCGTGTGCAGAAGCGCCTCCAGCGCGATGGCGGCAGACAGCGCTTGGCGCGCCGGCCCTTCTGTCGACACGATCGCCCGCCCCCGAGCATTTTCGTAAAACCATTCCCGTCCAGCCAGGCTCACGGTTCCACCTTTGACTTCAAGCACCGTGAGCCCTTCCCTAGATGCCACGACAAAGTCTGCTTCCCCCCAGCGCTTGTACTCATGCTCTGGCAGATTCACCGAGTGAACTGCGAACCCCGATTCGGACGTCAGTGCCGACAACAGCTCATAGACCCGCGCTTCCCCACGGTAGCGCGGTCGGAGCTGATGGCGGGGATAGATCCTCAAGCACGCCCCCGAACGGCAGCCGGGGCTGGGTCATGAGCAAGTGCCACACCTTGCCACACCAAAAATCCGGGTGCGTCACTTCCAATCATGCTCAAGACCTTTCGAAGCTGCCGATCCCGCAGGCCTTGCTGCTGACCTCGGAGTGAAGGTGTTGCCGCCCAGCTCCAGTTGGACCCGGGTGGAGCGCCCTCGAAGCTCACTCAGCTTTGACGTAGGCTTTTGCGACGGCTGAAAGGGCAACGACCGCCAGGGCACCGGTGACCTTGCCGCACTCTGCAACGTAGATTCCCAACTTTGCCTCCTACTCCACATCCGAGTTACCAATAGTAACTTGGGCGCGCGTGTTCGTGCGGGGTGCAGGGGGTTGTTAGCGCAATATTTCACGGCCGAGGTAGCGGGTTGCAGATGTCATTCGCAAGGTGCTGTTGTTGCCGGTCGTATTGGCTACTGCACTGCAGCAGTGCGTGATCGGCAGTCGCAGGATCCGCGGGAGTTGCGCGAACCTAGGCTACGAGTGCAATAGAGCCTCAACGCTGAGGGCGGACCGCCGATCAAGCACAGCGCCCTGGTCTCTCCAAAGCGCAGAAAGGCGACGCTGCTATGCCACGGGCAGCGCGTGCACCACGCGGTCGAGGCCCGGCACGCCGTCGAGGCCGCGGGCGTGGTGGCACGCCTTCGGCTACGTGACGGCGAGCGGCTGGCACCTGGCCGCGCGCATGCGTGGCGCCGCTGGGCGCCCAGGGTGATGGGCTTGGGCTGGTCTGCGCGTCCTGCGGCACGCCGGGCATGTTGGAGCGCGTCGGCAAGCACCATTGCACCTCTGAGCGCAGGCGCCGCGCGCTCGTGGCTGCAGTTGGTGCCCATCGAGGTGCCGCCCATGGTGTGAGATGAGGCCGACCAGTGGGCCTACACGGACCTCGGCTGCGCAACGTGCGGGCGCGGCATCCTGCAGTCGCGGCGCGGCCGGCGCGGCAAGGCCATGTCCGTGCGCTGTGAGCACTGCGGCGACCACGCCGAGGGGTAGCTCCGCACCTGCACGAAAAAACGGCCCGTGCATCGCCGCAGCGGGCCGCCTGGGACGTGCGCGGGGTTCAGGTGCGTCCGAGCATCAGCCGGCGGCGATCGATGGCCGCGGCTTCGGACTTCGTGAGCACTTCGCCGTGGAGACGCCGAAGCCGGTTCGGCACCAGCAGCCGCGCGGGCCGCAGCGCCATGGACTTCGTGAGGGCGGCCTCGCGCTTGCGGCCCCAGAAGACCAGCAGATCGGCGACCACCGCCTTCGCGAGGGGGCTGTCGGTCCAGCCGTGCGCCGCATCTTCGCGGTCGGCGGCTTCGATGGCATCGCGCCACGTGACGACTCGGTATCGTTCGAACTTCATGCGCCCTCCTTCGGCGATGCTGGCGCGGCTGCGGCCTCCAGCGCCGCCGAATCGACACGAAGGCGAGACGCCACGAGCGCCAGGGCAGCAGCCCAGCAGAGCGGATCGCCGCCCAGCGCGGCGGCTGCCAGCGCCTCGATTTCATCGTCACGAACACCGAGCTTCAGCAGCGGCTGCATGCGCCGGCGCGCCAGTTCGAGATTCGAGGGTCGGCCCTTCAGGTTGCCCGAGCGGCCGCCGACGGCGAAGCGGCCGGCGTTTGGGGGGCGATCAGAACAAGGTATCTTCATCGGGATTGTCCTGCTCCTGCCCAGCCGACGGGCCGCTCTGCGTCGCCGACGCGGCGTCGGGCGTGGACACCGACACGCCCACGAGGCTGGACTCTTCCGCCTTGTCGTCGTCCACCGGAGCAGGATGCGGCAGCGCAAGGGCGATCACGCGCGCCACGAGGTCGATCATCGCCAGGTCGTAGTTGCCGTACGCATGCGCAGCCATCTTGATGATCCGCGGCGACAGGTCGGCGCCACGCGGCCCGAGGACCAAGCGGCACCGCGGAAGCATCGAACGCATGCGCTCCTGCTCCAGCGCGCCGTGGCCGGGCGTGCGTTCGAGCTTCGAGGTGGAGCGGGCGGGAGTCTTGGCCGCGGACTTGCGGCTCTTGTTGGTCGAGGCGGTCATCAGATCCACTTCCCCGCGGCGACGTCGCGGAGTTGTTGCGAAGGGGTGTAGTGGCTGCCGACGTTGCGGTAGCCGCGGGCGAAGAGTTCGGTGCGCAGCACGCGGGCCTGCTCCACGAGGTGCGCCTCGGCCACGCGCATGCGGGCCACGAGAGCCTCCACCTCGGCCTTCTTGCGGGCGTCGGCCAGGGCGTGTTCGGCGGCCTGAAGGGCGTGCTGTGCGGCCGCGACGGGCTCGGCGACCACTGCGAGCGTGGTTTCCAGGGGCGCGAGCGCGGCGGCGAGGTGCTTGACATCGAGGTCGAGGGTCTTGATCCGGGCTTCATCCCCATCGCGCACGTCGCCAGTGGCCCGGCGCGCGCCGATGGAGTCGAGTTCCTCGCGTGCCTGCGCCAGCCGGCCGGCAACGCGATCGCGCGGCGCTGCCGCCTCGGCCTGGGCAGCCCGGGCGCGGTCGAATGCGGCCTTGGCACGTTGCACGCCGGCCAGGGCATGCACGACGGCCTGCGGCAGGGCTTCTGCCGGCGCTTCCACACCCTCCGGCAACGCCATGGCGGCGACGGCCTGGGCGTGCTCCTGCTGGGCGCGCTGCAGGGCTTCCGCTTCGTCCTGCTGGCGCGCGGCGGCGGCCTCGGCAGTAGCGGCTTCTGCTGCGGCGCGCTCGGCGGCGCGAACTTCCTGCAGCGCCGCCTTCGCGTGGTGCAGGGCCGTGTGCGCGGCGGTCGAGTCTTCACCGGCGAGCAGCACGGTGTCGACTTCGGCTTCGGCCTGTTGAACGGCCGCCAGGGCTTGCGCCAGGGCGGGGCTGGTGGGGGGTGGAATAAGCGTTTGCATGCGGGCATCGTGCTGTCACGACCTCGATATGCAGCAGCTAAGGCCCGGATACTTTCAACAAGCGCACAGTTCCGTGTCGCCGATCGACCACGTTTCCACGTCGTCGTGCGCGAGTGCCGCGCACTAAAGGTCAGCGAAGATTGCGGAAAGCGGCAACTTGAGAGCAGTCGCCAGGGTGTGTATCGCGTCAAGGGACGGGTTTGCCCCGCCCGTCTCCACCCGACTCATGTAGGTGCGCGCAAACCCGCACTTTTCAGCGAACTCTTCCTGCGTCATGCCGGAGGCCATCCGCAGTTCACGGATTCGACTTCCAAAACGACGACGGAGGCTTTTCATCGGTCCTCGATCGTGCTGTCATGTGATCTAATCGTGAACACACTAATCGTGACATTGCGATGATGCGTACCTGTAGCTTGACACTCTGCTTCTTGGCGATGGCAGTCGCTGGATGCCAGCCACCAGATCCGAAGATTGAAGCTTTGAGGCAACAACGTCGAGCAGAGCTGCAGCGCCAGCGCGATGACGCTGCTCGGGCGGCGACGGCGACGGCAGCGGCGACGTCTTGGTTTACCGCGGATGTCAACAGCTCAAGCTGCCGGCAGTCGGGCTCGCCTGCTGATCGCATTCGCATGCTGCAAGAGGCAGGCTTCAACGCCCAGACCTTGGACAAGTTCGGCGGGGCAGTCGAGGTCGGCTACGAGCAAGGTGGCGGAAGCTTTAGGTACTGGACCTACTACCGCTCGTTCGAAAGCTGCATGGCGGCCCTCCCCCGGTCTCAACCTGTTCCCAGCAAGTACGAGTAGAGGTCGGAGCCTGGGGCGCTCCTACGGCGTCCGCAGCGAGTGCTTGGAGCAGTCGACCGGCGCAACCTTCTGGACCGAGTGCGCACGAAATTGGCGCGCAATGGGTGGTCGAGGCACGACCGCATTAGAGCGCGCCAGCCGCCGCGCTGATGTGGCAGGATTCGGCGACGAACGGACATTAAAAGCTATGGAGAGACTCGTCGTTCCGGCCCCAGTGACTGGTGAAGGTCGAATCGTGAGGCAATCCGGCGGACTCCATCGGTACGGTCACGTCGTTCTGGTCGTGGAGACTTCGGCCGGCACCGACCTGTCATTCGCTTGGGAGGTGCTGCCGGAGCAGATTCCAGGCATGTTCAATGACGCCGTCTACCGGGGTGTCCAACGGTCGTTCGAACCTGACGCTCAGTTCGCTGGGTACAGCCCCGATGGCCTACTTGTCCGCGTGGTGGCAGGCTCATTTCATCAAACTGATTCGAACGAAGGGAGCTTCGAGATGGCTTCCATGCAAGCCTTCGCGAAGGCGGTGACGACGCTGGCCTGAGCAAATTGAGTGCCCGCTTCGGAGCAAGGCGTACAGCCGCTTTGGGCCCGACGCCGACATAGCGAGTACGCCAAAGCAGACATTGCCATGCCAGCAAAAGCGACTACGGGTTCTTCCTGCCTTCGGCCTCGTAGCTGTTCAAAAGCCGTTGGAGAGTCGCACGCTCCGTGTCAGCAATACCGTTCCCGAGATCAACGACGATACCGTTGACGAGGTAGTACTCGGTGTCATTTCGAATGGTCCCCCGCTTCACGATGCGCTTGTACGATGAGGCATATCGACGCCGGACCTCTGACGCCGTTATCAATCCTGAGGCGCGAAGAGCCTCGTCAAGCGCCGCGACGCCCGCTGCCGGCTTGTCACTCAACTCCTCGATGACGTCGTTCGCCGCTTGGCGAAGTCCCTCCAGAGCCTTTGCTTTACCGTGCTGCTCGATGATGCCCGCACACACGGTTTCGATACTCAATGTTGAGGTCGGTGTCACGCCCGACACACGGGTCGCATAGAAGGACACGAACGCCAGCAATTCTTGGAATTCGCGTTCGCGGTCGGGTGAAAGGGGTCGTGGCATTTAGGGGAATGGGACGGGGCTGGATGGCCTGCTCTTGGCTGCTGCCGTCCGCTGCTCAAGCAGCGGCTTCAAGGACCGCAATGTACGGGTGAACTGCCGGATGCGCTTGCACCCACTCCTCGCCCAAGAACGTCGACACCGAACCTGAACCGACGACGCTCACAATCGAGTCGAACTTGGATGCGGCCTGAAGAAGCTCATGGACTGCATGCATCGCGGCCTCGCTCCGAGCCGATCGAGCCTCGCCAGCTTCCCTGCTCTACTCCTTTTGAATGGCCGCAATCAGCTTTCCCGCCGCGGCCTCAAGGGGTTTTCGTGGGCGTGCCATAGGGAGCAAATCTAACCTGCTGGTGAATGACTGGTTGTGGCCGAGACTGTGTGAAAACCTCCTCCTGACCTATATTGCCACGACGCAAGCAAAGCGAGGTGGCGATGAAGCGATTCATACAGGGCCAGGACCGTCAACAAGTCACGCTGCTGCCAGAGTGCCTGGATGACTACATTGCCGAGGACAACCCGGTTCGTGCCGTTGACGCCTTCGTCGATGCCTTGGATCTCTCGGCGCTGAACTTCGCAGGCACCACCCCGGCCATCACCGGGCGCCCTTCTTACCACCCCGGCGTGTTGCTCAAGCTCTACATCTACGGCTACCTCAACCGCATCCCCTCCAGTCGGCGCCTGGAGCGCGAAGCCCAACGCAACGTCGAACTCATGTGGATCACCGGGCGCCTGACGCCGGACTTCAAGACCATCGCCGACTTCCGGCACGACAACGGTCCTGGCATCCGCAACGCCTGCACGCGCTTCGTTCAGTTGTGCCGCCAACTCAAGCTGTTCACCCAAGCCCTGGTAGCCATCGATGGCAGCAAGTTCAAGGCCGTCAACAGCCGCGATCGCAACTTCACTCCTGGCAAGATCGATAAGCGCCAGGAGCAGATCGAGCAAAGCATTCAGCGCTACCTCAAGGCCCTGGAGACAGCCGATCGCACGCAGGATGCCGACGTGGTCCAGGCCAAGACCGAACGGCTGGGCGAGAAGATCGAGAAGCTGCGCGAGCAGATGCGCCAACTCGATGGCCTGCGCGAGCAACTCAAGCGAGAGCCCGACGAGCAACTCTCGTTGACCGACCCCGACGCACGCTCCATGGTCTCGCAGGCCAAGGGCTCGGGCTTGGTGGGCTACAACGTGCAAGTGGCAGTCGAAGCCGAGCATCATTTGATCGTGGCCCACGAGGTGACCAACGAAGGCAACGATCGCAGCCAGCTTGCCCCGATGGCGAACGCCGCTCGGGAGGCAATGGTAAAGAAGAAGCTTCGCGTGCTGGCGGACCGTGGCTACTTCAGCGGCTCTCAGATCAAGGCCTGCGAGGACGCGGGCATCACGGCACTCGTACCGAAGCCCATGACCTCCGGCGCGCGGGCCGAGGGTCGCTTCGACAAGAGCGACTTCATCTACATCGCCCGGCACGACGAGTACCAGTGCCCGGCGAACAGCCGCGCCATGCACCGCTTCGATACCGAAGAACGCAATGGCTTGAAGACCCGGGTGTACTGGTCCAGCGACTGCCCCAGTTGTTCCATGAAGGACGAATGCACCACCAGCAACTATCGACGCATCAGGCGTTGGGAGCACGAGGCGGTGCTGGAGCGGGTTCAGCGGCGATTGGACCGAGAGCCGGAGGCGATGACGGTGCAACGCAGTACCGTGGAGCATGTGTTCGGCACGCTCAAGCATTGGATGGGCGCCACGCATTTCCTGATGAAGACCAAGGCGCAAGGGGCCACCGAGATGACCCTTCAGGTGCTGGCGTACAACTTCAAGCGGGTGATCAGCATCCTGGGGGTCGAGAAGACGATCAGGGCGATGAGGCTGCTCGGGGCGTGAGCCCTTTCATGTCCTCATCGCATCGCAGGCCGATCGCGACACAATGCGGGCACGCCGACCGTGCGGGGCTCGTGGCGAGTTTTCACACAGCCTCGGCCGAATCCTGCCACAAGTGCATGCCGAAGAATGGCTGCCTGAGGGCGTTAAGCAATCTCGCTTGTCAGCCTAACGAGTTCGGGCGACGGCGGCCCGTAGCTCACGATCCGCACGTCGAGGTCGAAGGCCGCCACCTGCCGCACTGCCCGGCGGATGGCATCGAAGATCCACGGCATCGCGTTGCCGAAGGCGCCACCGCCCAACAGCGTCAGCAGCACGATGTTCGACGCCTCACGCCGAGCGTTGAGCACGCCCTGCAGCAGCGTCGCCTCGTAGGCGGCGTCCAGCACCAACTGCGCGAAGGCCGCCCAGTGCTGCTGCGGCACGCGGCCGTAGGCGACGGGCAGGGCTGAGCAGAAGGCCTGCGACACCAGCGGCCCAGGCGACGCGCCCTCGGTCGCTTCCACGTCCAGGTGCAGGCCGATCCGGAGCTTCCCGGCCAGCGCGTCGGCGCCCGCGGGACCGATGGCGCGCAGATGGTCGGCGATCGCATCGAGGCCTTCGCGCGTACACAGCGCATAGCCGTTGCGCCAGTCCCAGAGGTCGGCGACGGGCCGGCCCAGGGTGCGGCTGAGTTCGGCGCCAAGGTCGGCGAGGCCGTCGAGCTGGCGCCGCGCCGTCTGACCAGGCTGGTCGCCCACCGGCGCGAAGTAGTTGCGGTACACCGTCGCCCCGCCGGCCGCGATCGCGCAGGCCGGACCCTGGGTGCGATCGTGCTCGTACCGCGTGACCCCGTCCTCGGGCGTGACACTTGGGCCGACCATCTCCAGCGCGTTGAACTGGCTGGCGACTTGGAACAGCGCCCCGGCATATTCCGGCGCTTGGTGCATACGGCGCACATCGCCTTGAACGACGCTCAGGCGGGTACGCCCTGCCGCGCCACTGCCGGCGGCCACACGAGCACGCAGATCGGCCAGGGATGCCATTTCGAAGCTGCCGATGCCGTAGGTCTTGCCGTTGACCTTGGAGCGCAGGGTGTTGCCGCTGACCTCCAGGCGGGCCTGGGTGTCGGCGTAGGAGGCTTCCGCAAAGCCCGTGAGGCGGGTGAACCAATCCATGGGTGCGTCCTCAGTTGGTTGCCGCGACGTCGTCCTCGGCCAGCCGGTCCAGCACGTTCTTAACGGCGGTCGGCGTCCAGCGGTGCCCGCCGCGCGCGGTCTTCACGCCCTTCCCTTCCAGTGCATCCGCAATGGCGCGCAGGCTCTGGCCGGCTTGGCGCATGGGCGCCACGATGGGCGCGAGTGTGCCAGCGAAGTCGTCGGCCGCACGACGGGCAGCATCGGCGCCCAGGCGCTGGTCGACCACCGGACCACCTCGCCACCCACCAAGCGCCACGCCGCGCTCGCGGGCGGCCCGCAGGGCATCGCGGGTGCGGGTGGCGATCAGGCTGCGCTCCTTTTCGGCCAAGGCGGCGTAGAGGTGCAGCATGAAGGGATCGGCGTCGGCGCCCAGTTCGGCCACCACGAAGGGCACCTTCTGCGCCATCAGTCCAGCGATGAAGGCCACGTCGCGCGACAGGCGGTCCAGCTTCGCGACACAGACGGCGCCGCCGGCCAGTTTGGCCGCGGCCAGCACCGCCGCAAGTTGGGGCCGCCGGTCCAGCGCGTCGGCGCCCTTGCCCGTCTCCACTTCCTCGAAGAAGCCCACCACGTGCAGCCCTTCCGCGTCGGCGAAGCGCTTGATGGCCTCGCGCTGGGCATCCAGCCCCAGGCTGGACTTGCCCTGCTGGCTTGTGGACACACGGAGGTAGGCGAAGAGGGGTGCGGCGGGCATCGTATAAATCCAGTCAACGGTCGTTGTCTGAATTTATACATTAAAGTGGCGTTGTTTCGAGCGAGGTGCACTCCTTCTCATTCCCCGTCGGTCGGATAGATCGAGTGCTCGCGATCCCACCACACAAGATGGAAGTGAGCTTGCGCGACGAAGCCCCAAGCGCGGGATTTCTGCCCGCCGATCCGAAATCGAAACACAGTGTCGAATTGCTCAAGGTCAAGTTCTAACCAACGGCGCTGCGCTTCAATGCGAATTTCGCTGAGTTCGTGTCCATGGTGCATTCGATGACCTGTATCCGAGGACAGACGATCAATTTCGGCCCAGGTCAGAGCAGCTAAGTCGGTGAGCGGGGGACGAATCAAGGTTTCCCATTCGTGCGCTGTCCAATCACGAGGCTCTTTCCACGGCCAATGGCCTTCGCGATCAGCTTGGGTGATGCACCACGTCATCCGCGACTCGAAGCGACTTCCGTCCTTCTGAGCCTTCGGCTCCCTCTCCTTTCGCTCCAGCTCACGAATCAAGTGGGGTGCCAGGCGCGGAGTTGCGTCCGATGGAAGAATCTCTGCGACCTTCGGCTCATCACCCACATTCACGCGAGCTACGAGGGACGCCTTGGCGGCCTCGAACTTTTCGAAAAGACGCGCCTTACGTTCCTGACGCGCAGCCGCCTTCTTGCCCATCCAACTCAAAGAGCAGAGTAGTACTCGTGCATCGCCGATTGCGAAATGATGTTGCCTGAGGGCGCGCCGGCGGGAACGTCACCTCGTGCGATGCGCCAAGGATCTTCCTGGTGAGTGAGGTTGCTCAACCATTGCGCGGTCTTGTTACCGTAGAACCGGAGGACCTTGTCGACATTAGCACGCTCGCTTTCGCTTAAGGCTTTCGAGTTCGCTGCTGCAAACAAAGCCGGGCCGACCTTGAACATCCCACGGTGGGCGGCGTAGAGTTCCGGCAGTACCGGCCCATTGGCCCAAGCCTGAAAATCGTTGCTGAACAGCGGCTGCTCATCCCAAACGAGATTCCACGCCTGCGAGTAGTACATCAGCTTCTGGAGCTTCATTGCAGACACATCGCCGAGCTGTTCGGTGATGTACTTTGCGACGTCAAAAATGTTAGCCATTGAGCTTTTCCCCCGATAAACACCGTTTATTCACAGCTTTATCCACAATTGAGTTTACCATTTGGTAAAGGAAACCTTCATTGAAAGTGTCAATCGGCGAAGCGCCGAGAGCATCTATGACGACCATCGACGAAGACCGCCTCGCCACCCTGCTGGAAGCCAGCGAAGCGCTGGACAGCAGCGTCGCCGCACTGCTGGGCAGGTGCCGCCCACGGACCAAGCGCGGAGTCATTGCGCTCGCGCTGTGCGGTGCGGCCTTCGAGCACGGCGTCAGCCAGCGGATGCTGATGGAGGCAGGCCTTGCGGGCAGCGCGCTGGTGCTGTGCCGCCCACACTTCGAGGCCGTCGTCCGGGCAGCGTGGACAGGGCAAGGCGCCACGGACGAATGGATCGAGACCTTCACCACGCCGACTGATGCCCCAAATGGAACGCACAAGGAACCGATCATGGGGCCGCCTATCGCCAGCATGCTGGAGACGTTCGGCCGGCACGCGCCGCACGTCGCAGCCGAGTTCAGAAGACTGGCGACCACCCTACCGGCGATGAACAGTCTCCTGCACAGCGGCTTGCAGATGGTGGGCTACGCCCTGCAGGGCGGCTACACAGCTGACAAGATGGCCGGCGTGCTGCTGAACCGAAACCTGCTGCACTGGTTCACGGCCAACTGTGCCGTCATGACTGCGCAGGAGCCGCACCTTGTGCCGCGCATGCGCCTGCTGATGGAGAAGCACGCGGCCTGCATGCCCGCGCCGTCGGTGGCGGCCACCGGCCAGTAGCCACCCGCCACCGCGAGCGCGCTCGTACCACTGCCCGGCATCGCAGCCCCAGCGCACGCCGAGAGCGGCACAGCAGGGCAGGCATAGCACGCCTCAGCGGCCGCCGCCAGGGGGCGCTGGCACATGTTGTCCCGGCAGCCGCACCTTGACTGCAAGGCACTCGGAGCGAGCATTCCTTGAACGGCCAAGCGATGTCTGGTCGGGCTTTGCGGCAGAGTGGCCCAGTCCTGCGGGACCGCTCCCGACTCTAGAATCCAGGAGCAGGTTGCAAGGCACTTGGCTCGTCGGGACTTCCGTCTGATGGCACTCCCCTGATCCGAAACATGATCTTCTGCTTGTTTTGATCGAACAAATAGATTGCTACAAGCGGAATCGCCATAACAATCATTCCAGACAGGATTGACGAAATTTGGCTGTCAAATTTTTGCAATAGTGGGACCCCACTTATCGCTGTATTGATGACGCGCTGAACATAGACGCCGGCGATGGCTGACGCGGTGCCGAACATGATTACCTTGAGGCTGTCGAGCTTCCCATCGTCGTTGCTGCACAATACGCGCACGCTACGCGCGACACTCAGGGTGCTTTCTCGGATGATGGCATATACGAATGCCGGCATTTTCACGAAGAGCGAGATAACGATTTGTGGCAGGACACTAAGTGCACCGGCCACACCAGCCTCAACTCCCAATTCACGCGCGCGCGCCCATATCCGGCGCTCCTCAAATCGTTTGTTTAAGCGGGCGCGAATTCGCTCGGCCCTCTCCTTAAGATCGCTAACTAACCCGTCTTCGGACAGTAGCTTGAACGTTTTTATCTCTTCCATAAAGACATCAAGCGTCTCTACAAGAATTAGGCCGACCACCTGCTGGACGGCCATGACGGCGCCGGTTTTCGCGACAGTGCTTGCAACCTCGATGGCTGCATCGCGCCGAGCTTCCGTTTCAACCTCTTTACTCCGTTCGTAGGCCTCTTCCAGGTCACGCTTGTCGAGCTCGCGCTTCTCACCAGTCTTCTGGATGGTGATGACTATCTTGTCATCATTTGGCTGATAGTCATCCTTGTGCTTCTCGACCCAATCCCAAAGGTCAAGATCGCTCTTCTGGTTATTTGTTTTTCTCTCGGCGTACACCAAATTGCGCTTGTCATTCATGACATCCCCGAGTTCGCTATTCGTGAGTCCAATGCTCAGAAGTGGATCGGTGAATAGCTCGTTGCGCGAAGTAACGTGGTCAACATGAATATTCGCGCCGTTCTTTGTCAAGACCTCATCACGGTTATAGCCGTTAACGACCTTTGTCCCCTCAAACGCAATTGCGTCACTCATCGCCTTGTAGTTCGCGTGGTCACGCCCTACGATCGCCTTGTTCGAATCGGCAGTGCGGAAGTCTTTCCAGCTATCTGACAGTTTGTCGTACTTCAGCAAGCTGCGGTCATCTATGCCATTGAGCACTGATCCCAGCATGAAAGCAGCTACGGCTCGCCGAATCGCTTCATCGCGACACTGGTCGAAGATCTCGTCTACTGTAGAGACTGGTGTAGGAAGGCGAGAGCGCAACTCCTGGATCACTTCCATGGTGGTTCTGTCGACCTCCAGCGTTCGCTTTAGGTAGTCGCCCATTTTTTCAACACCTCGAGCAATCAAATCGCTCGCCCTCTCCTTGCTCGTCTCGAAGTCAAAGTTGCGGACGGCATCCGATGCATCCCCGACTATCTCTTTTGCCTTATCGGTGGTCCGATCACTGGCGCTGCGCCCTGCCTCGATTGCCTTCCCGCCATATTCTTTGCCGATCTCAAAGGCCGCGGCGCTAGCACCCGCAGCAGCGTCCATCAACGTTCCGGCAGCCTCGGCGGCCTTGCTTTTGGCGTCCCCCAGCCTGTCTCTAAAATTTCCGATCGATAAGCCTTTGCCAAAGACGGACATAAATACCTCGTGCTAAAAACGCCCGACGGAATGTATCACAAAGTAACTAAATTCAAGTCGTCGCAGAGCCCAAGATCAACTGGTTTATCCCTAGGAGCGCCATCCACTTCGGGACGTACGGCATGCCCTTAATGACCACAAGTCCCTTCTGGTCGAATTCGACTGGTGAAGCCCATGCAGATGGCAGTTTTCAGTTCGACCTCCAGGGCGTTGAACTGCATCGCCGCGATGCCTATCAACGACAAGACCTGCGCCAGCAGATCACTGATCGCCTGTTCGTCGTCGGCATCGAAACGTGCGTGAGGTAGGGCTGGAAATGGGAGAAGCGAGACTTCAGCGTCATGGTCGCGGGATGATGCAGGCGTGGGCGCGCGCCACCACCACCTTGCTCCTTCGCCGCGCTCGTAGCGCCGCCCGACACCCCAGCCCTACCGCAGGCCCAGCGCAGCACAGCACCGCAGCCACAGCACGGCTCAGCGGCCGCGGTCGCCGGGCACAGCGACATCGCCGATGCTGGGCTCGCCGGCCGGGGGCGCTGGCACACATCGCAGGTGTCGACCGGGCCGTGCCAGCGAACGGGATCAGTGGTGGCGCCGCGGGCTGCACATCGCGTTGTAGGCATTTAGGGCCGCCAGATCGCCAGGATGCGTCAGCATGCCGCGAAGGGCCGCCGGCGGCGCCAGGACGGCTGCCTGCGACTCCCACCCCATGTCGATCGGCGATCCGCCGATGCGCTCGGCCAAGAAGAACCGTGTGCACGTCACCGCGCGCCGCACGTCGCACAAGTAGGCGAGCAGCCGCACGCGCAGGCCGGCTTCCTCGAACACTTCGACCAGCGACGTGACGGCGAGGCTGCGCCCATCGGCTCGGCCCTTCGGCAGCACCAGTGCGTGGCCGCCGAAGCAGGCGGAGGGTGCGACGCACCACGCACGGCCATCGGGCTCCACCACCAGCGCGCCCGCGGCCGGCTGCAGCCCAGCGGGGCATGCGAATGGGGGCTCGGCGACGCGCATGCTGGACGCCAGGGCGCTCCAAGCCGCGTCGTCGTGGGGTGGGTGCCAGGGCGCCACCGGAACGCAGCCCAGGGTCGCCGGCGTGGGCCCGCCGGGCACGAAGGCCGCAGTCGCCTGGGGATCGTGCCACGTGCCCGGCGCGCTCGGCTTGCTTGGCCGCCGGATGGGCACGAGCTGGCCGGCGTCATCGCGACGCGGGTGCCATTGCTGGGTCACGGTCGCTGGAGCTTTCGCAACACGCCCCAGATCGTGTGGTACGCCCGCGCCCGCCAAGCCCCCTTCACCCGCGAAACCTCATCCTTGTAGTCGAGTACGTCACCGCGCGAGCCATGGCCGCCATCCCGGCCTCGAAGTCCGCCGCGGCCACCACCAAGCGGTGTTCGTAGTCCGACCCGGCGCCGGACTCGATCTGGTCCATGGAGGCGATGAACTGCCGGAGGTCGACCAGATCCTGCTTGACGCGCGGTCGGATGGTGACGGTGCCACGCGCCGCGTCTTCACGCTCCCGCACCACAGAGACGAATCCGCCTGCCGGCGTGAAAACCCACATGCCCTGCCCTCCAGCCCGCCACCGCGGCGGGGTCGGCACTCTACCGTCGGTCGGGCCTCAGCGGCCAGTCCGTTCACGCGCGCGCGTGTTTTTTTAGAAGTGCTGGCGCAGACCGAGCGAGAGGGTGACGAATGACCATCCCAGCGCCGTTTGTCACGGAGACCGCCCGATGGGTTGACGTAGACATCGTGTAGACAGAGTTGAGCCGGCGAGTCCCAGCAAAACACCCGAACCGTCTACGTTGTCTACGATGTCTACACATAGAGACGTTGAGCATGAGATCGAGGGCCAGAGATCGGTATCCTTGCTTCAATTCTGGCGCAGCGTAGACGTGTAGACAGATCCGCAGAAGCCCCGCAGAGCAGGCGTTTCCACGAGTCTGTCCTTCCACATTGGCGTCAACAAGCGTAGACGCCGTGTTCAGACTGCCGTGTCGGGCAGCGCAGGATCTCGTTCCAGCCCGATCACCGAGAAGGGGATGCCTGTAGCGCGCTGGCTCGGTCCGGCACCGAACCGACGGGCCGGCACCGCGACGGCCCCCTTCACCTGATGCAGGAAGCTGCGCGGGTCAACGGCGAACTTGGTATCGGCCAGAAGCCGATTCAGGCCCTGGTGTTTGTTGGCGAACACCACAAGACGATTGGTAGTAAGCCCGATCCCATGATCGTTCAGCAGCTGTCGCGCGCGCTTCGAGTCAACACCAAGGCCATCAGTGTGCAGGTCCGCTGCCTGCGCAAGCAGCGACATCACCGAGTACTGGCCGAAGCCAGTATTCAACATCGTTTGGAGAACATGCCGCAAGCATTTCTCGCCATCCGATTCGCCATGCTCATCAAGCTGATCTGCCCAATTGAACTCAGCGAGAACGGACGCGGCCACGTCCGGAGTGACTTCCATCGAGTTCTGAAGAGACCACCAACCCGCCAGCAGCGTGCCGTACTGATCGCCGTGGCGAGGGTCACCAAACTTCTCGGTGGCTGCTCGCGTGAAGTGGCGAATGTTTGCCTGAATTTGAGAGAAATTCTTCAAGCCACGCACCAGCAGCTGCAGGGAGATGTCCTCATCTGATCGAATGTCAAAAAGCATCGAAGCCGTTTTACCCCACTGTTGTTGAGAGTCTGCGGCCCCAGATCGAGGCTTGAGTTCAAGACGACAGAACCGATCACTATCGGCCTTTTCGGCAATGGCGACCGCGATGCTTCCCAGCAGCGCCATCGACTGAATATGAAACTCCTGGGCCTGCCCTCCCACCGTCCCTCGCAGCGTCGTTGCCGATGATCTCGACGACGCCTGGCGCAGCATCACGAGCGTCCGTTGCACCCGCGCAAACCCACCTTTGTCGCTTGCTTCACTCTCGTCGATCATGAGCGGCAGCGAGTCCGTCTTGAGGGTCTGCCGTATTCCGGCCTCGGTAGAGTCTCCTTGAACAAACACCTTACCGTGTCCCAGTAGCACACTGACGAAATTGTTGAGCAGTGTGCTCTTGCCGCACCCCGCCGGCCCGCAGACCCACAGATGCGGCCGCCACTTCAAAGCGCCCGCCAGTGGAGCAAGGTAAATCCATCCCATCAGAAGTTTTGCTGCATCGGGCTTCACAAAATTGAACCTGGTCGCGACTTGGCAAATCTTTCGCGCGTAAGCATCGGTGATCGGTCCAACATCGGTGAATCCCAGCGGCAGGCCGCGCTCGTAGACATACCTGCTTTCGATACGATGTAGATCGGACTCGATGCCATCGATGAACAGCCGATCGCCACTGTGATAGATCATGCGTTTTTGATCCATCCAGGCGCCTCGTCCCCTGTTGCACGTGGGGTCGTACAGCCCCATGGCGTGCGCGAGGTCATACAAAAACGTCGCCGCTGCATCCTCGTCGAACTTGCCCCCGCCCTCCTTCTTCGCCATAAAGTTGAGCTCCCAAACTTCACGTGGCGCGAGCTCGAAGAGGCCGGGCTTGGAGAACTGAAGGCGAGTCCGTTCAAGCACCTGCTGCTTCTTGAAGTGATAGATGTAGTAGCGGTCCTTCTGATAACCAAGAACCCGGAAGTGCGCACCCAGGTGAGTTTCGATCTCACCGGCGCTTCGATAGACATGAGGCGCTGTCATGCGACCACCTCCAGAACCGCTGCTGCACCGCGCTGGATGAAGAGGTCGTTCACGTCATGCCCATGAGGCAGGTCGGCCGGCAGCGGCGCGTAGCGGCAGCCCAGACGCTCTGCGATGCGAGCGGCCTTCACCTCCATGCCACGGTCAGGCACGATGACCGCAACCGCGCCTGCGGCCATGACGGCCTCGGCGATGACTTCGAGGTTGCCGGCACCGAAACACACCACTGCGGCCCTGTACGTGACGGCGTTAAGGGTCCAGGCGTGAGCAACGCCCTCCACCACGTAGGCCACATCACCCGGCCGCAGTTCGCCGACCGTGAACGATCCGCCCTTGATCGGCACGCATGCATTCAGCTTTTCGCCGCGGTTCGGGCCGATGAACTGCACCGACATGAGCCCGCCAGCGTTGCCGACGCTGCTGTACGCCGGCACCATCAGCCAGCCCAGCAAATTGGTGCTGTAGAAGGCTCCCCAACCATCCAGCGGCCAGCAGACCACGCGCATGCCTTCGACTTGGCCATGCTTGCGCTCGATGTAGGCATGCGCAGCAGGGGCGAGGTCGCCGTTGTCCCAGTCGTCTTGAAGCTTCTTCAGCTTCCGAGCCTTCGCTGCCGTCTCGTGTGCTGCACGCTGTGCTGCATTCGCGATCGCCGTCTGGCGCAGGTCGGCAGCACGGACCGCGTATTCGGCCGAAGGAGCTTGACTGCGCGCTCCAGCGCGCTTCCGTTGCTCATACGCCCGCCAGAGCACGTCCCGGGGCATCCACCAGACGCTCTTGCCACCATGACGGAATGTGTGAAAAGTGATGGCTGGCAAGATCAGGCCGTTCCGGCAAGTGAACCATCGACCACGGTAGGACTGACGCTTGTCCGACTTGCCATTTTCGGCGCTCGGCAGGTCATACCAGACGTCGTCAAGGTTCGGCACAGATTCCAGTACGGCCCCGACCTCTGCCGCTGCGGTCGCCGCGTGATCAAGCAGCGCGGCCATCACGGCGTCGGGGCCAGGGTACGTTTCTGCCACCCACGACACGAACGAACCACTGCTCGGGACGAGCGCTCCAGCGGCGCTCTGACTTGCATACGGGCCACTTTCCTTCTGGCCCATTTTCTTGGTCATCATGTGACGCCTCAAAAAAGATTGCTTGAGACGCTTGCGGCCGACCGGACGTGATCCGAGAATTCACGCTGTTCACCAGCTTGTTTCCACCGCAAGCACTAGAAAGCCCGCCTTGCCCGCGGGCTTTCGCCTTTTCAGGCGGTGTTTGTCTGCGCGCGCAGCCAAGACAGCACATCGCCAGCGCGCCAGCGCACGCACCGAGGCGCAAGCTTAAAAGGCGCCGGAAACGTGCCAGCTTTCACCAGCGTGCGGATGTGCGAATCCCGCAGCCCAACCAGCGCGACAACCACGGGCTTGCGCACCAGTGCGTCGTCGCATGCCTGGGCCGCGGCGATTTCGACTGCCATGTGATCGGTGTGGGTCATACCCGCTCCATCGAGTTGCGATGAAGTGATCGTTGCGTCACGACGGCGAGCGCGGTCATGTGCGGTGATGCGCAGCCCGCGTTTGTCCTTAAACCAACGCAGGGCGGGTCGAGTGCGCCGGCCCCTAACTGGCGGCGCATGTCGCGAGACGGTCGGACACATTTGGTGCGCCCCCTTAGGCAGGGCGGCGTTGGAGGCCACCCTCAGCTCCGGCAGAGGCCTCTGCGGCGGTGGTGCGCTTTTCGATCCAAGCGCGGACGTCAGCCACCTTCCAGGCGGTGCAGTTCGAGCCAAGCTCGAATGGCTTGGGGAAGGTGCCGAGCTTCACCATGCGCCATAGCGTCGCATTGCTGAAGGGCAGCAGCCCCGGGATCAGTTGAGCCTGACGAACAAACGCGCTATCCGGCAGTTCGTCGAAGTTGGGGGTGTGATTCGGTTGCATGGGATGCGATGCGTTGAGACAAACTCAACTTTCACTCCCACCCCCTCAACAGTCACCGACAAAAATCTATTCAGGTTTGAAGACGTCGGCTAAATCCGCCCTGCGTTTGGCGAGAAGTGCATTGATGGATTGCAACTTTGCCTCACCGGTTGCCGGAGGCAGCGCGCTAAGGCCTGCGGCCTGCCTGAGCCGCATACGCACGTCTTCTTCGTAATCCTGGAATCCTGTCTCTTCGCAGGAACGCTTGAAAGCCCGATGTGCAGCTCGCTCATCCACGTCCCACCCGACCGCGGCGCGGTGCTGTTGCACCAAACGCTCAACATGGCGCGGCTCGATTCCGAAATTCCTGCTAACTTCATCGAGCACTTCATGCCTTTGCTGTCCTGCATCAAGAAGCTCGAAGTAGCGAAACGCCACCCCATGGCCGTGAAAAGGATCTGCCTCTGGGCGTCCAGAGGCCTTGGGCGGCAATTTGCCCTTAAGCAAAGCCTGGGCGATCAGAGCATTCGCTAATTCCTGCAGATCCGGGTGAAGGCTTTGCCCGCTGACGACCGCCTCGGCCACGCGCTCGAGGACTGCGCGATCTCCTCCCGGCTCGTTGGCTACGAAGGAAATAATGGCATCGGCATCGGGCGTCCAGTGAACGACAGTCCGCTTAGAGGGGTTCATTCTTCACTTCGTCCAAGTAGTCCGCCCATCGCTGCATCATCTGTCTGCGCGCCGGAAGGTGAGCAGTGCGGTTGTAGGCACGCCCGTTGGCGTCCTTGACGGCGTGGGCAAGTTGGTGTTCGATCAAGTCGACGCGCTGCTCCAGTACCTCGTCGAGCACGGTGCGCGCCATCGCGCGAAACCCATGAGCAGTCATCACATCAGCGCCGTAACCCATTGCCCTAAGGGCCGCGTTGATTGTGTTCTCGCTCATGCAGCGCTCGCCCGTCCGGATTGAGGGGAACACGTACCGTCCGTGGCCGGTAACGGGCCAAATGTGCTGCAGGATTTCTACAGCCTGCCGAGAAAGAGGGACAAGATGCTCGACGCCCATCTTCATCTTGGCGGCCGGGAGGCGCCATTCCGCCGCATCAAGATTGAATTCGGTCCACTCCGCTGCGCGTAATTCACCAGGCCGAAGGAAAACCAGCGGAGAGAGCTTCAGAGCAGCCGCCGTCGTCGGGTGACCCGAATACCCCGCTATGGAGCGCATGAGTTGCCCCACCTTTTTCGGGTCAGTGATCGCTGAATAGTGCGACGTCTCCACAGGGACGAGAGCCCCGCGAAGGTCGGCAGTTACATCTCGATCAACGCGGCCCGTCGCAACGCCGAAGCGCAGCACCTGAGAGCAAATTTGAACGACCCTGTGAACACTCTCGTGAACGCCCCGGGTCTCCATCTTTCGGGCGACCCGTTCCAACACGTCTTTCGCGGTGAGGTCAGCCACTGGGATACGGCCGATGGCCGGGAACACATCCCTCTCCAACCAACTCGTCACCTTGGCCTGCGTAACGTCCGCCCGCTTGTTCGAAGTCGTGCGAAGCCAGTCCCGCCCGACGACCTCGAACGTGTTAGCTGCGGCGCTCGCCAACGCGAGTTTTTCGGCGCGCTTGGCCGCTCCAGGGTTGATGCCGTCGGCCAGTTGCTCGCGAGCCCGATCCCGCCTCTTACGAGCTTTTGCCAGCGACACCTCGGGGTACACGCCCAACCCCAAGGTTTGCGGCTTGCCATGCACACGGTAGTCCAGTCGCCAATACTTTCCAGCCGCTTTGACCCGAAGGTACATGCCGCCGCCATCGGCGTACCGCTCGCCGATCGCGGACCCTTGGTGCTTCACCTGTTTAACGAACGTATCGGTCAACGCCATCATTCATCCCGGACCTGTCGGTACCTAACTTTCCCAGAGGCTGTAGGTACCTACAGAGGTACCGACAAAACGTTGAGATGGGATGCTACGGGTCTGGACGCGCCGAGGCAAAGAAAAACCCGCTACGCCAATGGAGGGAGCGGGTTTTGAGACGGCGTGAGATGCCGTGAGAAAGTGTTCTGGTCCCGCCGCCAGGAATCGAACCTGGATCTCAGCCTTCGGAGGGCCGAATTCTATCCGTTGAAATACGGCGAGGAGGGTGCGCCACGCGGCGGCGCGAACCCGGCATTATGGCCGATCGCGGCGACGCCGCGCCGGGCGGCGCTGCCAGGCCGCCTGCCTGGGTGGCCGCGCCGCAGGCAGTGCAGTGCGCCAGGTCCTCATCCGCGCGTTCGAAGCCCAGACCGCGCAGGTACACATGGAAGACGCGCCGGCCGGCCTGCACCAGCGCGAAGCCCGAGGGGTCCAGCAGCCAGTCCTGGATGAGGCCGGCGATCAGGGCGTGAAGCCCCTGGGCGGCCGTGGCCGCCGGGATGGGCAGCCGCAGCCTGCTGCGCTGCGCCGCCAGTCGAAGGGCCTTCTCGAAATCCTCGATGCAGGCACCCCGGCCGGCCAGATGGCGCTCCTGCACCGACGCCATTTCCTGCGTGTACTCGACCTTGTGCGACGCGATCTCGAACACGCGCCGCACCTGCGGGTCGGTGGTGACCAGCCGCAACGCCGACAGCATGCCCTGCTCCAGCACGGCGAGCGGGTCGTCCTGCGCACCGCTGGCGGCCACGCGCACGCCGTCTTCCATGGGCAGGGTGACGCGCTCCATCATGGCGTTGAACAGGTCGGCCTTGTCCTTGAAGTGCCAGTAGATGGCACCGCGCGTGGCGCCGGCCTGCTGCGCGATCTCCTGCAGCGTGGTCTGCGAAACGCCTTGCGCCTGGAACAGGACCTCGGCGGCGTCCAGCAGGCGATGCCGGGTGGCGAGGGCCTCTTCCTTGGTGCGACGGACCACGATGTCTCCTGGGGATGCGAACAACGAAACGCGAGGTCATGAATATACATGCATGAATGTATGTAAACTCGCCGCTTCGGCAAATTCCCTGACGCACCCGTGCCTTCGGCACGCCCGGTGCCGACGTCGGTGTTGCCCTTCCGATCTCAGCCCTCCAAAGGATTTGCATGCCCGAACTGCATGTCTCACACGATTCGACCTTCATGCCGCGTGCCACGCGCGTCGCTGCGGCAGTGCTGGTGGTGGTGGCCCTTGTGGCCTGCGGCAAGAAGGACGCCGCACCGGGCGCCGGCGCACCCGGTGCCGGGGGTGGCGCGCCCCCGCCGCCCGCCGTGGGCGTGATCGTCGCGACGCCGGGCGAGGTCGGGCTGGTGACCGAGTTGCCGGGCCGCCTGGAAGCCACCCGCGTGTCGCAGGTGCGGGCGCGGGCCGCCGGCATCCTGCAGCAGCGGCTGTTCCGCGAGGGCAGCGACGTGAAGGCCGGCCAGCCGCTCTTCCGCATCGACCCGGCACCGCTGCTCGCCGCGTCGCAGAGTGCGCAGGCCAGCCTGGCGCGCTCGGAGGCCAACGCGGTGCAGGCCAAGGCCCTGGCCGACCGCTACAAGCCATTGGTCGAGGCCAACGCTGTGAGCAAGCAGGAATACGCCAATGCCGTGGCCGCCTGGAAGGCCGCGGAAGCCGACGTGGCCGCCGGCCGCGCGAGCGTGGCCACCGCCAAGATCAACCTGGGCTACGCCACCGTGACCGCCCCCATCTCGGGCCGCATCGGCCGTGCCCTGGTGACCGAAGGCGCCCTCGTGGGCCAGGGCGATGCCACCGAGCTGGCCGTGATCCAGCAGATCGACACCCTCTATGTGAACTTCACGCAGTCGGCCAACGACGCCCTGCGCCTGCGCCGCGCGATGGCCGACGGCAAGCTCAAGCGCGCCAGCGGCAGCGAGGGCGCGAGCGTGCGCATCGTGCTGGAAGACGGCACCGAGTACGCGCAGCCGGGCCGCCTGCTGTTCTCCGACCTCACGGTCGACCCGACCACGGGCCAGGTGACCCTGCGCGCCGAGGTGCCCAATCCCAAGGGCGAACTGCTGCCCGGCCTGTACGTGCGCGTGCGCATCGAGCAGGCCCAGGCCGACAACGCGATCAGCGTGCCGCAGCAGGCCGTCACGCGCACCCAGCAGGGCGACAGCCTCATGGTGGTGAGCGCCGACGGCAAGGTGAGCAAGCGCGACGTGAAGATCACGGCCGGCCAGAACAACCGCTGGATCGTCACCGAAGGCCTCAAGGCCGGCGAGCAGGTGATGGTCGACGGCTTCCAGAAGCTGCAGATGATGCCGCCGGGCAGCCCCGTGAAGCCCGTGCCCTGGACGCCGCCCGGCGCCGCGCCGGCACCGGCGCCCGCGCCTGCCGGCGCACCGGCCGCCGCCCCGGCGCCCGCGCCGGCCGAAGCGCCCAAGCAGTAAGGACCGCGAGCAGATATGGCCAAGTTCTTCATCGAACGACCGATCTTCGCCTGGGTGATCGCCCTGTTCATCATCGTGATGGGCGCGGTGTCGATCACGCAGTTGCCGATCGCGCAGTACCCGCCCGTGGCGCCGCCCACGATCGTGGTGAACGTCGCCTACCCGGGCGCCTCCGCTCAGACGCTGGAAGACAGCGTGCTGGCCGTCATCGAGCGCGAGATGAACGGCACGCCCGGCCTGATCTACATGGAATCGGTGGCTCAGGCCGACGGCACCGGCACGCTGACCATCAGCTTCGAGACCGGCACCAACGACGACCTGGCGCAGGTGGACGTGCAGAACCGCCTGTCGCGCGCCACGCCGCGCCTGCCCGCGGTGGTGACGCAGCAGGGCGTGCGCGTGGACAAGTCGCGCAGCAACTTCCTGATGTTCGCGATGCTCGCCTCCGACAACCCGGCCTACACGCCGGTGGAGCTGGGCGACTACGCGGCCCGCTACATCCAGCCCGACCTGCAGCGCGTCAAGGGCATCGGCCAGGTGCAGCTGTTCGGCAGCGAAAGCGCGATGCGCGTCTGGATCGATCCGGACAAGCTGCGCGGCTACAACCTGTCGCCTGCCGACGTGACGAACGCCATCCGCGCGCAGAACGCGCAGGTGGCCTCGGGCACCATCGGCGACCTGCCCAACATCACCGGCCAGAGCATCGCGGCCACGGTGGTGGTGCGCGGGCAGCTCTCCAGCGTCGAGCAGTTCGGCAACATCTCGCTGCGCACCAACACCGACGGCTCGTCGGTGCGCCTGAAGGATGTGGCGCGCATCGAACTGGGCGGGCAGAGCTACGCGACCTCCGCCCGGCTCAACGGCAGCCCGGCCGTCGGCCTGGGCGTGCAGCTCGCGCCCACGGGCAACGCGCTCGAGTCCGCGCGCCTGGTGCGCGCGAAGATGGACGAGCTGCAGAAGTACTTTCCGCAGGGCGTGAAGTACTCCATCCCCTACGACAGCTCGCGCTTCGTGCAGATCTCCATCACCGAAGTGGTCAAGACGCTGTTCGAGGCCGTCGCGCTGGTGTTCGTCGTGATGTTCCTGTTCCTGCAGAACTGGCGCTACACGATCATCCCGACCATCGTGGTGCCGATCGCGCTGCTGGGCACGTTCGCCGTCCTGGCGGCGCTGGGCTTCTCGATCAACGTGCTCACCATGTTCGGCATGGTGCTGGTGATCGGCATCGTGGTGGACGACGCCATCGTGGTGGTCGAGAACGTCGAGCGCATCATGAGCGAGGAGGGCCTGCCGCCGCTGCAGGCCGCGCGCAAGGCGATGCAGCAGATCTCGGGCGCCATCATCGGCGTGACGGTGGTGCTGATCTCGGTGTTCGTGCCGCTGGCCTTCTTTGCCGGTTCCACCGGCAACATCTACCGCCAGTTCTCGGTGGTGATGGTGGCGTCGATCGGCTTCTCGGCCTTCATGGCGCTGTCGCTCACGCCGGCGCTGTGCGCCACGCTGCTCAAGCCGGTCGAGGCCGGCCACCACGTCGAGAAGCGCGGCTTCTTCGGCTGGTTCAACCGCAGCTTCTCGCGCACGGCCAAGGGCTACGAGGGCCTGGTGTCGCGGCTGCTGCGGCGCGCCGGCCGCTACATGATCGTGTACCTCGCGATCATCGCGGCGGTGGCGCTGGTGTACACGCGCATCCCGACGGCCTTCCTGCCGCAGGAGGACCAGGGCAACATCCTGGTGAACGTGCAGTTGCCCCCCGGCGCCACGCAGGAGCGCACGCTGTCGGCGATGGAACAGGTCGAGAAGTTCATGCTCAAGCAGCCCGAGGTGCAGAGCATCGTCGGCGTGCTGGGCTTCTCCTTCTCGGGCCAGGGCCAGAACGCCGGCATCGCCTTCGTGACGCTGAAGGACTGGCACGAGCGCGAGGGCGAACAGCATGCGGCGTCGGCGCTGGCAGGCCGGGCCTTCGGCGCCCTGTCGCAGGTGCGCGACGCGTTCATCTACCCGCTGAGCCCGCCGCCGATCCCCGAGCTGGGCACCGGCAGCGGCTTCTCGTTCCGCCTGCAGGACCGCAGCGGGGCCGGCCACGATGCGCTGGTCAACGCACGCAACCAGCTGCTGGGCATGGCGATGAAGAGCCCGGTGCTCACCGGCATCCGCCCGGACGGCCTCGAAGACGCGCCGCAGCTGCAGATCGAGATCGACCGCGAGAAGGCGCAGGCGCTGGGCGTGGGCTTCGATGCCATCAACAGCGCGCTGTCGACGGCGCTGGGTTCCAGCTACGTGAACGACTTCCCGAGCCGCGGCCGCATGCAGCGCGTGGTGGTGCAGGCCGACGCGCCCGGCCGCATGCAGCCGGAAGACCTGCTGCGCATCAACGCGACCAACAGCCAGGGCCAGCCGGTGCCGCTGTCGGCCTTCGGTGCCACCAAGTGGGTCAAGGGCGCGCAGCAGACCGTGCGCTACAACGGCTACCCGGCGATGCGCATCAGCGGCGAGCCGGCACCGGGCCACAGCTCGGGTGCCGCGCTGGCCGAGATGGAGAGGCTCGCCGCGCAGCTGCCGCAGGGCTTCGGCTTCGAATGGACCGGCACCTCGCGCGAGGAAAAGCTCGCGGGCTCGCAGGCCGTCATCCTGTACGGCTTCGCGATCCTGGCGGTGTTCCTGTGCCTGGCCGCGCTGTACGAGAGCTGGTCGATCCCGGTGGCGGTGATCCTGGTGGTGCCGCTGGGCGTGCTGGGCGTGCTGCTGGCCACCCTGCTGCGCGCCTACTCGAACGACGTGTACTTCCAGGTCGGGCTGATCACGATCATCGGGCTGTCGGCGAAGAACGCCATCCTGATCATCGAGTTCGCGAAGGACCTGCAGGCCCAGGGGAAGGGCGTCGTCGAGGCGGCGCTCACCGCGGCCCACCTGCGCTTCCGTCCGATCATCATGACCTCGCTGGCCTTCGGCCTGGGCGTGGTGCCGCTGGCCATCGCCGCCGGCGCCGGCTCGGCCAGCCAGCGTGCCATCGGCACCGGCGTGATTGGCGGCATGATCACGGGCACGGCGCTGGCCGTGTTCTTCGTTCCCGTGTTCTTCGTGGTGGTGCGCGGCCTGTTCAAGGGCAGCAAGCGCCAGCAGGAACTGAACAAGAAGCACGCGGAAGCGGCCGGCATTCAGGAAGAATCCCGCCATGACTGAGCGACGAAACACCATGCGACTGATCCCCGTGGCGCTGGCCGCGGCCCTGCTGGCCGCCGGCTGCTCGCTGATACCGACCTACGAGCGCCCCGCGGCGCCGGTGCCCACCACCTTCCCGGGCGACCCGGCCCAGCCGGCCGGCCCGGCGGCGGCGATGCTGCCCTGGCAGGACTTCTTTACCGATCCGCGGCTCGCGGGCCTGATCGAGACGGCGCTGGCCAACAACCGCGACCTGCGGGTGACGGTGCAGAACATCGAGCAGGCGCGCGCGCAGTTCGGCATCCAGCGCGCCGCCCTCTTCCCGGCGGTCGGGCTGTCGGCCTCCGGTTCGCGCTCGAGCCCCAACCCGGCGCAGGCCTACAACCCCGATGCGAGCAGCGTGGCCCAGACCTTCTCGGTCAACCTCGGCGTCTCGGCCTGGGAGATCGATTTCTTCGGCCGCGTGCGCAGCCTGCGCGACCAGGCACTGGCGCAGTACCTGGCGACCGAGGAAGCGCGCAAGTCGGCGCAGATCAGCCTGATCGCCAATGTCGCGAACGGCTGGCTGACGCTGATCGCCGACGAGGAGCTGCTCGCCATCACGCGCCAGACACTGGCCACCCGCGAGGACACGCTCAAGCTGACCAAGCTGCGCTTCGACAACGGCGTGTCGTCCGAGCTGGACTTCCAGCTCGCCAACTCGCTGGCCGAGAGTGCCCGCGCCACCTACGCGCAGCAGCAGCGTTTGCGCCGGCAGGACGAGAACGCCCTGGCCCTCCTGTTGGGCGCGCCGGTGCCCGCGTCCGCGCTGGCCGGCCTGAACGGCGGTCTGGCGGCCGTCAAGCCGATGCCCGACGTGCCGGCCGGCCTGCCCTCCGACCTGCTGACCGAGCGGCCGGACATCCGCGCCGCGGAGCAGCAGCTGATCGCCGCCAACGCCAACATCGGCGCGGCGCGCGCGGCCTTCTTCCCGCGCGTGGCGCTCACCACCGCCATCGGCACGCAAAGCCGCGAGTTCTCGAACCTGTTCGACAGCGGCACCAAGGCCTGGAGCTTCGCGCCGTCGATCACGCTGCCGATCTTCGACGCCGGCCGCAACCAGGCCAACCTCGACTCGGCACGGGCCGGTCGCGAGATCGCCGTGGCCCAGTACGAGAAGTCGATCCAGAGCGCCTTCCGCGAGGTGGCCGACGCCCTGGCCGGCCGCGAGACGCTGACCGAGCAGGCGCGCGCCCTGCGCGCCACGGCCGAGGCCGAAAGCGTGCGCTTCCGCCTGTCCGACCTGCGCTACCGCAACGGCGTGGCCAGTTCGCTCGACCTGCTGGACGCCCAGCGCTCGCTGTTCTCGGCGCAGCTGTCGGCGGTGCAGGCGCAACTGCTGGAACTGCAGAACCGGGTGACGCTGTACCGCACGCTGGGCGGCGGATGGACCGAGCGCGCGCCGGTCCAGGCACCGGCCTGAGGGCCGGTAGGTCCCCGCAACGCACCGGACAGGGGCGGCGGGGACCCCTCCCTATAATCCGCGGTTGATCCGAAAAAGCCCCCCGATAACGAGGACGCCATGAGCGACAGCGCGCAATACCACGCAACGGAAGACGCCCACACCGGTCCGATCAAGAACCCCAAGCAGCTCTTGCTGGCGGTGTTCTTCAGTTTCATCGTGCCGATCCTCATCATCGTGGGCCTCGTTTCGTACGTGGTGTCGGGCCTCAAGCCCTCCGGGTCGGCGCAGGGCGACAACATGTCGTTGTACGGCGTGTCGCAGGAGGCGCGCGATCGCGAGGTGGCCGACCGCATCAGGAAGGTGGGCGCGATCGAGATCCGCGACGCCAACCGCCCCCTGGCGGCTGGCGAGGCCGTCTTCAAGGCCCAGTGCGCCGCCTGCCATGGTTCCCCCGGCATTCCCGGCGCCCCGCATTACGGCGATGCGGCTGCCTGGGGCCCGCGCATCGGCCAGGGCTACGCCACGCTGCTCGAACACGCGCTCAAGGGCAAGGGCGCCATGCCGCCGCAGGGCGGGGGCGACTTCGAGGACCCCGAGATCGGCCGTGCCGTGGTCTACATGGCCAACGCGGGCGGCGCCAAGTTCCCCGAGCCCCAGCGACCCGCCCCAGCGGGCGCAGCGCCTGCCGATGGCGCCCCGGCAGCGGCGGCACCCGCCGCTGGCGCATCGGACGCGGCAGCCGCCGCGCCGGCGGCCCCGGCGGCCAGCGCTGCCAAGTAAGGCGATCCGCGCACCAGCGACAAGCCGGCCTTCGGGCCGGCTTTTCTTTGGTCGATCGTCAAGCCACCGGGGCGCCACGGCGCCCGCCACGCTCGCGCCTCGAGCTATTTCTTCGCCAGCAGCTGGGGGCTCGTCACATAGCCATAGCGTGCCGGCAGGCCGGCCGCTTCGACCGTCTCGGGCGTCCAGCGTCCCTGCTCGATGGCATCGGCCGCGATCCCCACGTCCTGGGTGTGCACCAGGCCCAGGCCCAGCGGCGAGGCGAGGTACAGGCGCCCGTCCTCGTCCAGCAGGCAGGCCGTGGGCTCGGTGTCGGCGCCGGTGTGGGCGGTGACGTGGAAGTCGTCCGCCACGCGCCAGACCAGCGGCGTCAGCTCCAGTTCCACATACACGCGCTGGGGCCCGTTCTGGAAGAACCACTGCCCGGCCTCGTCGTGCTCGTAGTTGCGGTGGATGAAGTCGATCAGCTTGTCGTGCCGCAGCAGCGAGCCCTTGGCCGCGGGGAAGGGGCCGGCCGCCTGGGTGCGGTCGTCGCGCATGTACCAGTTGCCACGCGCGTCCAGGCCCAGCCAGCCATAGCAATGGGGCACGTTGGGCCACTTGGCCAGTGCCTGTCTGACGATGTCGTCCATGGGCGGGATTGTGCGCCGCGGCCCCGGTGCGGGCTGTCGGAGGGTGCGCCTACAGGTGCGCGCGCAGCCAACCGCCCACCGCCTCGGGCATCGTGCGCACGTGGCCCGGCGGCCGCCCCCACGGGAAGCCCACATGCCCGCCGTGCAGCGGCTGCCACAGCGTCACATGGGCACCCACCTCGTGCGGGCCGGGCAGGCTGCTGCCGGGCACGAAGGGATCGTTGCGTGCGTTGACCACCAGCGCCGGCACGCGGATGGCGCGCAGGTGCGGCTTGGCGGACGCGCGCGCCCAGTAGTCCTCGGTGTTGCGAAAACCGTGCAGCGGCGCGGTGAACACGTCGTCGAAGGCGTACAGGTCGCGGGCAGCGCGCAGCCGCTCGGCGTCGAACAGCCCCGGGTGCTGCGCCAGCTTGGCCAGCGCCTTGGGCTTCATGGTCGACAGGAACATGCGCGTGTAGACGACCCGGTTGAAGCCGCGCCCGATGGCCGCGCCACCGGCCGCGAGGTCCAGCGGGGCGCTGACCGAGGCCACGGCCTTCACCACGCGGGCCGCCGATTCGCCGGCCTCCTCGGCCCACCGCAGCAGCGCATTGCCGCCCAGCGACACGCCGGCAGCAAGCAGGGGGCGCCCTGCGGCCTGACCGGCCAATCGCTGCAGGATCCAGCCCACCTCCTCATGGTCGCCCGAGTGGTAGGCGCGCGGCGCCAGGTTGATCTCGCCGCTGCAGCCGCGAAAGTGCGGCACGGCAAAACCCATGCCCTGCGCCGCGGCGAAGGCGGCAAAGGCCTCGGCATAGTGGCTGTGCGAAGAACCCTCGAGGCCGTGGAACAGCACCAGGAGCGGTGTCGCGGAAGGCGCCGCGGCCCCGAGCGCGCAATCCGCAGGATTGCCCGCCCCGGCTTGGCCGGGGCCCGGCGCGAGCACCCCCGCGGGGGGCAGCGAACCTCGCGCAGCGGGGAGCGTGGGGGCCACAGCATCCTGAAAATCGACGTCGATGAAGTCGCCGTCGGGCGTGCTCCAGCGCTCACGGCGGTAGACCGGGGACGGCCCGTCGTGCCGGCGCGACCAGAGCGCCGGCCAGATGGTCTGCAGGTTGCCGCCGGGCAGCCAGCGGGGAGAGACGTAGCGTTCCATGGCAAGAACAACCGGCGCGCAAAAGGCCGCGCAGGATCAGTGCAGCAGCGCCGGCACCTCGTGCGAGTCATCGGGCGCCTGCGCGGTGCCGGGGCTGGCGTGGTGGGCCACCATGCGCCAGCCCTGCGCGGTCTTGTGGTAGACGTTGGTGGCCAGCACGAAGGCGTGCTTCGGGCCTTCGGGCGTCAGCACCTCGATGCGCTCGAGCACGTTGTGCACGCTGCTGGCCAGCGAGTCGATCTTGCGCACGCGCGCCGGCTGCGCATGGATCGCCCCGCCGTCGGTGAACATCTGCTCGAAGGCCGCGCGGATCGCGCCGCTGCCCACCAGGCGCGGACCGCCCGGGTGCACGCAGAAGACCTCGTCCTCGTCGGCCCAGCACGCCATCAGCGCATCGACATCGCCGCGGTGCAGCGCCTCGTAGAAGGCGGCTTCGACCTCATCGGCGGTTCCCCCGAGGGCCGCGGCACGGAGTTTGGACTTGGTGGACATGGCAGCGCGGATTGTGCCTGCTGCTCTCGCCGCCTTCAGGCCTCAGACCGCCTTCCAGGCGTCCTTGGCCGGCACGGGGTCGGAGCCCGCGGACTGCGTTCCGAGCAGCCAGCGCTCGGCCACCGCACGGGCGTGGCCCTGCGAGGCGGCCCACACCACTTCCGGCGCAGCGACATGCACGCCGGGCGGCGCGATCTGCAGCGCCACGTCGAGCAGTTCGGCCACCTTGGCGCCACGCACCGGCCGCTCGGTGCTGGGCACCATGAAGCGGGTGACGGACAGCATCCAGGCCGCCAGGCGCTCAAGCAGGCCGAGCTTCAGCGCCGCCGGCTTGCGCGCCGCGCGCAAGATGAGCACGCAGTCGAAGTCCAGCGCCGCGAGCGCATGCTCGTCCATCGTGGCCAGGCCATGCTTGAGGGCGCCGGGCAGGCTGCCAGGGTCGTGCGGCTGCACCACCGCCAGCGTGCGCACGCCCTGCGCATGCAGCCAACGGGCAAGGTCGCCCAGCTGCGCGGGCAGCGGCGCCCACAGCGCGCGCTCGCGGCCGTGGTACAGCCGCGGTGGGTCGAAGGCCACCACGGCGACGTCGGCACGCGCATGCGGCATGGCCGGCCAGGCGCCGACCGGCTGGGCCGCCGGCACGGTGACGGACTCGACCCCGCGCAGCCCGTCATGCATGGACTCGCCCGCCAGCACGCGCGTGTGCGCGTAGCGGTGCGTGCCTGCCAGTCGGCGCACGAGTTCGCTGCCCAGCGCGCCGGTGGCGCCCGCGATGAGCAGCGTTTGCGACTGCGCGGTAGGACGGGCCGCCGGCCGCATGGCGGCCTGCAGCGCCTGGAGGGGTTGAACGGAATCCGCAGCCATGGACCTATGCTACCTTTGCGCTCCCTTGTCGAGTGACCTGCCGTTGGAGGACCGAACCATGATGACGATGATCAAACGCTGGCTGCCGATGCTCATGCTCGCCGCCGTGCTCACCGGCTGCGGCTACAACGACTTCCAGCGCCTGGACGAGGCCAGCAAGTCGGCCTGGAGCGAAGTGCTCAACCAATACCAGCGCCGCGCCGACCTGGTGCCCAACATCGTGGCCTCGGTCAAGGGCGAGGCCAACTTCGAGCAGGACACGCTGACCAAGGTGATCGAGGCGCGCGCCAAGGCCACCTCGATCCAGGTCACGCCCGAAACGCTGAACAACCCCGAGGCCTTCAACAAGTTCCAGCAGGCGCAGGGCGAGCTCTCGAGTGCACTGTCGCGCCTGATGGTGGTGTCGGAGCGCTACCCGCAGCTGCAGGCGAATCAGGCCTTTCGCGACCTGCGCGTGACGCTGGAGGGCACCGAGAACCGCATCACGGTGGCGCGCAACCGCTACATCCAGACCGTGCAGGAGTACAACGTGCTGGCACGCAGCTTCCCGACCAACCTCACGGCCAAGGTGATGGGCTACGACCCCAAGCCCAATTTCAGCGTGCAGAACGAGGCGGAGATCTCCAAGCCGCCGGTCGTGAACTTCGACAAGAAATAGCCCGCCCCCAGTCCTCGCGCACTTCGTGTCGCTCCGCCAACCTCCTTCGAGGGGGCAACACCAGCGGCCCGGCCAAGCCGGTTCCGCGGTGTTCCCCGATCTCGCCGCGCCCCTGGGACGCGCCGCGGTCTGGTGTGTCTTCCGGGCCGTCCTGGCCGCGCTGTGCCTGAACACGGCCTTCATGGCGGCCGCGTGGGCGCAGGGCCTGCTCCCGGTGCCCACGCTGACCGGCCGGGTCATCGACCAGACCGGCACGCTCACGGCCGCGCAGGTGCAGGCGCTCGACGCGAAGCTGGCCGCCTTCGAGCAGAAGAAGGGCTCGCAGATCGTCGTGCTGATGGTGCCGGGAACGGCACCGGAAGAGATCTCGGCCTATGCCAACCGCGTGGCCAACACCTGGAAGATCGGCCGCCGCGAGGTGGGCGATGGCGTGCTGGTCATCGTCGCGAAGGACGAGCGGCGCATGCGCATCGAGGTGGCGAAGACGCTCGAAGGCGCGGTCCCCGACCTCGCGGCTGCACGCATCATCGACCAGCAGATGAAACCGGCCTTCCGCAACAACGACTTCGCAGGCGGGCTCGACGCGGCCGTGGACCAGCTCATCGCGCGCATCGACGGCGAGGCGCTGCCCGAGGTGGCGCCGCCCGTGGGCGACGGCGACCGCGGCCTGCTCGACCTCGACTGGGAGCACCTGGCGATCTTCCTGTTCTTCTTCGTCGCCATCGGCGGCCCGATCCTGCGCAGCATCGTGGGCGGCAAGCTGGGCTCATTCGCCACCGGCGGCATCGCAGGCGTGGTCGCCTTCGTGCTGACCAGCAGCCTCGTGATCGCGGGCATCGCGGGCTTCGTGGCGTTGCTGTTCACCTTGTTCTCGGGGGCGCGCATGCTGGCATCCGGGGGACGCGGCGGCGGCTTCGGCGGCGGCGGATGGTCGGGGGGCGGCGGCGGATGGTCCGGCGGCTCGTCGTCGGGCGGGGGCGGCGGCTTCAGCTCCGGCGGCGGCGGCGACTTCGGCGGCGGCGGCGCCTCGGGAGACTGGTGATGGCAACCCATTCCCCAGGCCTCATGGGCCGCCTGCAGCGCCTGCTGCGCCACCGCTGGACCGACGAGGCCACGCTGCGTCGCGCACTGCCGCCCGAGGCGCTGGCGCGCATCGGCGCACGCGTAACGGCGAGCGAGCGGCGCCACACCGGCCAGATCCGCGTGTGCATCGAGGCCGGCCTGCCCTGGAGCTACATCCGCCGCGGCGCGCCGGCGCGGCAGCGCGCCATCACGCTCTTCGGCAAGCTGCGCGTGTGGGACACGGCGCAGAACAACGGCGTGCTGATCTACCTGCTGCTGGCCGAGCACGCGATCGAGATCGTCGCCGACCGCGGCATCGATCTGCATGTGGATGCTTCGGACTGGGCGGCCATGACGAAGCGCATGGCCCAGGCCTTCCGCGAAGGCCGCTTCGAGGACGGCGTGACGCAGGCGCTCGAAGAGGTGTCGGCGCTGCTGGTGGCGCACTTCCCGGCACCGCCGGAGGGCCCGGATCGGAGCAATGAGTTGCCGGATGCGCCGGTGGTGCTTTGAGAATGATCTCCCGGCCCCTCCCGCACCAGCGTCGGCCCATGAGAGCCAACAGGCAGCGAGGAATGCGGACAGCCTGATGGTGTTGGCTCTGCGAGCGAGACTCTTGCTGCCCATGGCCCTGGCCGCATTGGCGATGGGATCTGCCCAAGCCTGCTCGAGATCGTTTGCGACAGATCTTGATTTTGCGGCGAACTCTGCAGACCTCGACAGGGCCGAAGTTGTGAAGCTCGTGGCATGGCTCGACACGTGGAGGAAGGAGTTTCCGCGCTTGAAGAGCGTCACCGTCGATGGACTGGCCCCTGCCGACGCCCAGGACGCCAAGCTGCTGGCAAAACGCCGGGCCGAGGCCGCGACGCGAGCCGTTCGGCAGTTGCTCGACGGCGTTCCAGTCCGCACCAGCTCGCATCTGAGCGCCCCGTCCTCTACCTTCAGGAGAGGGAACTACGCCGGCATTGACCTGGTGCCTTTCCAGGAAGACCTGCCCGATTGCAACCCGGTGCCGATTCCCGGCTTTCAGCGCTGAAGTCGATGAATGCCGAGGCCGAACGAGCGGAGGCGCCCGTCAGGCCCATCCATCCGGAATCAGGAGCTCAACTCGCCGTCGTCCAGCAGCCGCCGGTTCACCGCATGCGCCGCATCCAGTTCGCGCTGCAGCGCGCGTGTGACCTGCGACAGGGTGCGCAGCCGGCGGTTGCTCTCGCGCACGCGCTGCGCCATCGACTGCGCCACGCCCAGCAGCAGGCGTGCCGCCACCGCGGGCTGCACCTCCACCAGGCCGCGCAGCGTGGCGCGCGACAGCGTCGCCATCTTCACGTCGGTCAGTGCGGTGCAGGTGGCCGAGCGCGGCGAGCCGTCGAGCAGGCCCATCTCGCCGATCAGCTGGCCGGGGTTGAGGATCGAGATCACCACCTCCTCGCCCGGCACGCCCGAGGCGGTCTCGGCGCGCACCTGGCCTTCGAGCAGCAGGGCCATGTAGTCGGCATCGTCGGTCTGGCCCTCTTCCATGATGACGGTGCCCGCCTCGATCAGCATGGGGCTCATGGCGTCGATGACCAGCCTGGCCTCGTGCGCATCGAGTTCGGCGACGATGGACGAATGCATCAGCATGCGCGCGGCCTCGTCGCGCAGCGGGCCGGGGCGGCGGGTCGTCATGCGTGAACCTCGCGGTGGCACACCATGGCCGGCCGGCGGCTCACGCCGCCAGTTCCCCGCGCGACGGCGGCAGCGCCCACACGGCCGAACCACCCACGCCGTAGAAGCGCCGCCCCGGCGCGGCGGGCATCGCCCAGCCGCCGGTGAATTCGCCGAAGGCCGGCAGGATGGCCTGGTGTGCGTCGCTCACGAAGCAGGGCATGCGCAGGCTGTCGCGCCCGCGCCCGTAGAGGCAGCAGGTCGGGTGCAGGTGGCCCGCCAGCACGAAGTGCGTGGGATGCGTCTGCGGGTGGTGGCAGCAGGCAAAGGGGCCGAGCACGAAGGGCTCCTCGACCACGCGGATGCCCAGCGCCGACGGCGGGTCGCCGGCGCGGCTGTCGTGGTTGCCGCGCACCAGGGTCATCGCGATGCCGCCATGGGCCGAGCGCCAGGCCTGCAGCGCCGCAAGCACCGGCGCGGTACGCGCCTGCGCCGCATGCAGGAAGTCGCCGAGGAAGACGAGGTGGGCGGGCGCGTGCGTGGCGATCAGCGCGTCGAGCCGCGCCAGGTTCTCCTGCGTCGTGCCGCCCGGGACGGGCTGGCCGAGCGCCCGGTAGGTTGCGGCCTTTCCGATGTGCAGATCGGCGACGAAGAGGGTGGCCTGCGCAGGCCACCACAGCGCGCGCTCGGGCAGCAGCCGGAGCTGCTCGCCGGCCCACAGGACCTCGCAATGTGCGGGAGGGGCGATGGAAGACGGAAAGGAATGGGACACGAAGCACGCAGTGTCGCAAAAGAATGATTTCTTCGTACCGGCCTGGAGGCACGAGTGTATCGAGCACCGGCGGCCGGGCGTCACAGGGGTGGCAAGGGCCTGGAGGGCGGCCGCCGACGGCGGCGCTCGCGCGCAGCGGTCCCGCCCCGCCCACCCTCTTCAGGCTTGCCGGCCCGCGGGCCGCCCGCCGCCTCCTGCCCGAAGGCCAGCGTCTCGCGCACCTGGGTCGCGTCGCCCACCGGCACCGCACCGCCCGCGGCCTTCTCGAGTTGCGCGACCATCCGCGCTATGCGGTCGGCCACGCTCTCGTTGCTGAGCTTCTCGCGAAAGCGCTCGACCATGAGCGGAAAGGCGAAGGGCGTCGGCCGCGCCAGCGCCTGCATCTCCAGGCGCTGGCCGGCCATGCGCGTGAGGCTGGCCGCGAGGCGCCCGATCTCCAGCTCCTGCGCCAGCAGCTCGGCCTCGGCCTGTGCCAGCAGGCGGTTGGCCGGGTCGTACTTGCGGAACACCTCCCAGAAGAGCGAGGACGAGGCCTGCAGCTGCTTGTTGCTGCGCCGCTCGCCCGGATAGCCCTGGTAGATGAGGCCCGAGACACGGGCGATCTCGCGAAAGCGCCGCTGCGCCAGTTCGCTCGCGTTCAGGCTGGCCAGCACCTCGTGCAGCAGCTCGGCCGGCTCGCGCGGCGCCAGCACCTGCGGCAGCAGGGTGGTCCAGTCGAGCTCGGTGGCGCTGAGCAGCTCGAAGCCGTAGTCGTTGACGGCGATGGAGAAGGTGCGTGGCGCCTGCTGGGCGGCGCGCCAGCCCAGCAGGTTGGCCAGCCCGAGGTGCACCGAGCGCCCGGCGAAGGGATAGAGGAAGAGGTGCCAGCCTTCGCGCGTGTGCAGCGCCTCCGCCAGCAGGGTGTCGGGCGTGGGCAGCGCCGACCAGCGCTGCTGGATCTCGAGCAGCGGCCGCACGCACTGCAGCTCGGGCGAGTCCCAGCGGCCCGCGGCGGCCTCGCCCAGCTGCTGCACCACCGCATCGGCCAGCGTGGTCGACAGCGGAAAGCGCCCGCCGTTCCAGCGCGGCACGGCCGGCTTGGCGCCGCTGGCGCGGCGGACCCAGGCCGTCATGTCGTGGATGCGCACCAGCTCCAGCATCCGGCCGCCGAAGAGGAAGCAGTCGCCCGGCTTCATGCGCGCGACGAAGCTTTCCTCCACGCTGCCGATGCGTGCGCCGCCGACGTACTGCACCGACATGCTGGCATCGCTGACGATGGTGCCGATGTTCATGCGGTGCCGCCGCGCGAGCCGCGCGTCGGGCACGCGCCACACGCCCTCGTCGTCGGGCACCACGCGCCGGTAGTCCGGGTAGGCCGCGAGCGAGGGGCCGCCCTGGCGCACGAAGTTCAGGCACCACTGCCAGTTCTCGTCGGACAGGTGGGCGTAGGCCGCCGTGCGCTGCACCTCGGCGCGCATCGCGTCCGGCGCGAAGCCGCCGCCCAGCGCCACCGTGACCAGGTGCTGCACCAGCACGTCCAGCGGTTGCTGCGGCGTGTGGCGCGCTTCGATGTGCCCGGCGGCGATGGCCGCGCGCGCCGCGGCGCCTTCGACCATCTCGATGCTGTGCGTGGGCACGAGCGTGATGCGCGACGGCCGCCCCGGCGCATGCCCCGAGCGCCCGGCACGCTGCAGCAGCCGCGCCACGCCCTTGGGCGAGCCGATCTGCAGCACGCGCTCCACCGGCAGGAAGTCGACCCCGAGATCCAGGCTGGAGGTGCAGACCACGGCACGCAGTTCGCCCTTCTTGAGCCCCAGCTCGACCCACTCGCGCACCGCGCGGTCCAGCGAGCCGTGGTGCAGGGCGATCAGGCCCGCCCACTCGGGCTTCGCTTCCAGGATGGCCTGGTACCAGATCTCGGCCTGCGAGCGCGTGTTGGTGAAGACCAGCGTGGTGCTGCTCGAGGCGACCTCGGCCACCACCTGCGGCAGCATCGTGATGCCCAGGTGCCCACCCCACGGAAAGCGCTCGGCGCGGCCCGGCAGCAAGGAGTCGACGACGAGCTGCTTGGGCACCTGGCCCTGGACCAGGGTGCCCGATGCGTCCGGGCCGAGCAGCGTGCCCATGGCTTCCTGCAGATTGCCGAGCGTGGCCGACATGCCCCAGGTCATGAGCAGCGGGTTCCACAGGCGCAGCCGCGCCAGCGCGAGCTGGATCTGCACGCCGCGCTTGTTGCCCAGCAGCTCGTGCCATTCGTCGACCACGACGAGCTTCAGGTGCCGGAAGACCTCCTGCGCATCGGCCCGCGCCAGCAGCAGCGACAGGCTCTCGGGCGTGGTGACGAGCGTCGTGGGCAGGCGTGCGTTCTGCGCACTGCGTTCGCCGCTGGAGGTGTCGCCGCTGCGGGCGCCGGCGGACCAGTGCGGGGCCAGCGTTTCCATCGGCTGCTGCAGGGCGCGCAGCGTGTCGGCGGCGAGGGCGCGCATGGGGGTGAGCCAGAGCACCGTCAGTGGCGGGCCGATGGATTTCGTTGCGGTTCGCGCCCGTGCAGAGGGCGTCGCGGGCACTTTGGGTTTGAGCGTCTTCGGCACTTGCGCCAGGGCCTGCAGCGCGCCGAGCCAGACGGCGTAGGTCTTGCCGGCGCCGGTGGTGGCGTGCAGGAGGCCGGATTCGCCGGCGGCGAGGGCGCGCCAGACGGCTTGCTGGAAGGGGAAGGGTTTCCAGGCTTTTTGCTTGAACCACTGTTGGAGGGCTTTGCTGGTCATGGCTCAGTTTTGGGCGCTGGCGACCGCAGGAGCCGGGATGTGCGCCCGGCGGCGCAGTCACTTTCTCTTGTCTCGCCAAGAGAAAGTAACCAAAGAGAAGTCGACCCCACTGTCTGCGTCCCTCCGCTTCGCTGCGGGCAACCTGCGGTGCTCGCGGCTGGCGGGGTCCGCACAAACTCGCTTCGCTCAAACATGCGCGGCCCTTTGTCCGCCAGCCGCTGCGCTCCTCGGCGCACACAGAGGGGGCCCGGGAACCGGGTCAACAAGGCTGCTGCGCAGCCTTGTCCTTCGGCTTGGCGTTGCTCCCTCTCCCTCTGGGAGAGGGTTGGGGTGAGGGCATGCAGCCTGGGCACGACACGCCTCACCCACCGCCCAGCGCCCTCACCCCCGCCCTCTCCCAGAGGGAGAGGGAGTAAGACCGAGCCGCGCAGCGGCTCACTCATTGGCAGGCCGAGCGCAGCGATGGCCCGTGTGCCCTTGCCCTTCTGGATGCGCCTGCGACGCGGCGCTGGCGGGGTGGCAGCTGTGCCGCGTGCGGCAACAGCTGCTTCGTCATCTGACTCGCTGCAGCTGTCTGAGCGCAGCGCGTAGCGCGTAGCGAGTTCTGCAGCGCACCCCGACAGCGCCGCGGCGCAGGTCGCCCCGTAGCGAAGCGAAGGGGTCGCAGCCAGCAGGGTCGCCTTTTCTTTGCCTACTTTCTTTTGGCGAAGCAAAAGAAAGTAGGTGCGCCGCCGGGCGCACATCCCGGCCCCTGCCTCAAACCAACTGCAAGGTTTCATGAAGGCAACAACGCCTCCAACGTCCCCAACGTATCCGCCTCCTCCACCGACTTGTCCTCCCTCCACCGCAACATCCGCGGAAACCTCACCGCAATCCCGCTCTTGTGCCGCGGACTGCGCGCGATCCCCTCGAACCCCAGCTCGAACACCAGCGTGGGCTTGACCGACCTCACCGGCCCGAAGCTCTCGATGGTGGTCTTGCGGATGACCGCATCCACGCGCGCCATCTCCGCATCGGTCAACCCCGAGTAGGCTTTCGCGAAGGGCACCAGCTTGCGATCGGGCTGCTCGGCCGGCCCGTCCCACACCGCGAAGGTGTAGTCGCTGTACAGGCTCGCGCGCCGTCCGTGCCCGCGTTGCGCATAGATGAGCACGGCATCGACCGAAAGCGGATCGATCTTCCACTTCCACCACACCCCCACGTCCTTGGTGCGGCCAACGCCGTACTGGGCGTCGCGCCGCTTGAGCATCATGCCCTCGACGCCCAGGCTGCGCGCGGCTTCGCGCTGACGCGCCAGGTCCATCCAGTCGGTGCCGGTGAGCATGGGGCTGGCGATGAGCTGCGGGTGCTGTGCCTGCGCGACGAGGTCATCGAGCACAACACGCCGATCGGCCTGCGGCATCGCGCGCAGGTCGCGCCCCTGCCACTCGACGATGTCGTACACCAGCAGCACCACGGGCAGTTCGCGCAGCAGCTTGGGGCCCAGGGTCTTGCGGCCGATGCGCCTCTGCAGTTCGGCAAAGGGCTGCACGCGATCCTCGCGCCAGACGACAATCTCGCCGTCGAGCACGGTGCCGTCGGGCAGGGCTGCGCCCATGGTGGCCAGTTCGGGAAATCGCTCGGTCACGAGCTCTTCGCCGCGCGACCACAGCCACACCTGTCCCGCGCGCTTGACCAGCTGGGCGCGGATGCCGTCCCACTTCCATTCCACCACCCAGTCGGCAGGCGGGCCGAGCAGGGCATCGAACTGCTCGACGCCGACGTTGAACGGGTGCGCCAGGAAGAACGGGTAGGGCTGGCCGCTGGTGACGGTGTTCTGCTCGCCCTCGGTCTCGGGCGCAATGAGCGCGCCGTAGGCGGCCGCATCGGGCCGCGCCCCGATGTGCGTGTAGCCCATGAGCCGCTGCGCGACGCGCTTGGCGTCGACGGCGCCCACGGCCGCCAGCGCCTGCGTGACCTGCAGCTTGGACACGCCGACGCGAAAGGCGCCGGTGATGAGCTTGAAGTACACCAGCCGCTCGTCGGGCGCGAGCTGGCGCCACTGCGCGCGCAGGCGGTCGGGCAGTTCGTCGGCCGGGGCGCCGCGCAAAGGCAGCAGGTGCTGCTCGACCCACTGCGCCAGGCCCAGGTCGTGGGCATCGGTCGGCGCGGGCAGCAGCAGGGCGATGGTCTCGGCCAGGTCGCCCACCGCCTCGTAGCTTTCGTCGAACAGCCACTCGGGCAGGCCCGCTGCCTCCTGCGCCAGGAGGCGCAGCAGCTTGACCGGCACCAGCTGCCGCGGCTTGCCGCCGGCCAGGAAGTACACGGCCCACGCCGCGTCGGGCGCGGGCGCCTCCCGCAGGTAGCGCTGCAGCGCGGCCTGCTTGGCGAGGTTGGACGTGCTGGCGTCGAGCTCGCGGTACAGGGCGGCGAAAGCTTTCATGCGGGAGCGGGAGCGGACTTCCGGACGCAGAGGACGCGAAGGTTTCGCAGAGGACGCAAAAGGGAGAAGAGAAGGCAAAACCAAAGGAAGCTGTTCATGGCTGTTCCTTCTGCGTGACTTCTGCGACCTCTGCGTCCGGAAGTCCGGCTTCTGTAGCGTCCTCGTCCCCGTACTCGGTCTTGAAGCCCTGCGCATCGAGTCCGTTCTCGTTCAGCCACCGCACCAGCACCGCCACGCTGCCATGCGTGACGAACACGCGCTCGGCGCCCGTGCCCGCGATGGCCTTCTGCAGGCCGGGCCAGTCGGCGTGGTCGCTCATGACGAAACCGCGGTCGACGCCGCGGCGGCGGCGGGTGCCGCGCAGTTGCATCCAGCCCGAGGCGAAGGCATCGGCATAGTGGCCGAAGCGCTTCATCCATGGCGTGCCCTGGGCCGACGGCGGGGCCAGCACCAGCGCGCGCTTGAGCAGTGCGGCATCGACGCCCGGGTCGGTCACGCGCAGGGTCGGCGGCAAGGCCACGCCGGCGGCCCGGTACACGGCATTGAGCGGCTCCACCGCGCCGTGCACGACGACGGGGCCGATGCTGGCGTCGACACCATGCAGGATGCGCTGCGCCTTGCCGAAGGCATAGCAGAAGAGCACCGAGGCGCGGCCCTCTTCGGCGTTGCGGCGCCACCAGGCGTCGATCTCGGCGAAGAGCACCGGCTGCGTGGGCCAGCGGTAGATGGGCAGGCCGAAGGTGGACTCGGTGATGAAGGTGTCGCAGGGCACCGGCTCGAAGGCCGGGCAGGTGCCGTCCGGCTCGGTCTTGTAGTCGCCCGAGGCCACCCACACGCGGCCGGCATGTTCGAGCCGCACCTGGGCCGAGCCCAGCACGTGGCCGGCCGGGTGCAGCGAGATGCGCACGCCATGGTGCTCGATCGCTTCGCCATAGGGCAGCGTTTGCAGCGCGATGTCGGCGCCCAGGCGCTGGCGAAGCGTGCCTTCGCTGTCGACGTGTGCCAGGTAGTGCGCATGGCCCCAGCGTGCGTGGTCGGAATGGCCGTGCGTGATGACGGCGCGCCCGACCGGCTTCCAGGGGTCGATGTAGAAGTCGCCGGGCGGACAGTACAGGCCCTCGGGGCGGGCGATGACCAGGGGCTCGGCCCGGTCGCGAAGCAGGGTCGGGGCGTCTTCCAGGGGCGGAGGCGGGGTCATGCGCAGTAGATGGTAGGCCTCGGCCCCGGGGCAGCGCGCTGCCGCCGGCGCGCGAACGCGTGTCGGCGAAGAGGCGACGACCCGATGGCTCGTTGGCAGGCCGCGGCTGGCACGATTGCTGCATTCTTCAGCAATTGTGCACAATTAATATCTTGAAGTGCACAATACAGGTGCGGCACTTCACCGATTGCTGAACGGCGTGCAGGCACCTCCCGTCGATTCACTCTGCTGGAGCCCGCCATGCACCGTTCCTCCTTCCTCCGGTCCGCACCGACCGCTCGCCGCCTTCTGATGAGCGCCCTCCTCGCCGTCACCGCCCTGACGTCCCTGCCCGAAGTGCATGCCGCCGAAGGTGCCTGGCCGGACCGCCCCGTGAAGATCGTCGTGCCCTTCCCGCCGGGAGGCGCGGCGGACGTGTATGCGCGCCTGGTCGGCCAGAAGCTGGCCGCGGCCACCGGCAACCGCCAGCCCATCGTGATCGACAACCGGCCCGGCGCCGGCGGCGTGATCGGCACCGACGTGGCGGCCAAGTCGCCAGCCGACGGCAGCACCTTTCTCATGGTGACGATCGGGCACGCGGTCAACCCGTTCATGTACGCCAAGCTGCCCTACGACACCAAGGCCGACTTCGTGCCGGTGGGCGTCGTGGCACAGGTGCCCAGCGTCGTCGTCACCGGCCCGGCGCTCAAGGGCAAGACATTGAAGGACCTGCTCGACATGGCGCGCGCCAAGCCCGACGACCTGCAATACGCCTCCTCCGGCGTGGGCACCACCAGCCATGTGGGTGCGGCGCTGATCGAGTCGATGACCGGCGTGCGCATGTCGCACGTGCCCTACAAGGGGGCAGCGCCGGCCCTGCAGGACGTGATGGCCGACCGCGTCGCGCTGTCGGTGGACATCATCACCTCGTCGCTGCCGCTGGTGACCAGCGGCAAGCTCAACGCGGTGGCCGTGACCGGCGCCAAGCGCGCGCCCAAGCTGCCCGACGTGCCCACCGTGGCCGAGGCCGGCATTCCCGGCTACGACTTCGTCGCGTGGTACATGCTGCTGGCGCCCGCCCGCACGCCCCAGGCCGTGATCGAGCAGGTCAACGCCGAGCTGCGCAAGATCGCGACGGCGCCGGACTTCCGTACGCGCATCGAGGACACCGGCGGCGAGGCCGTGAGCATGACGGCGCCGCAAGCCAGGGACTACCTCGACGCCGAGTTCACGCGCTGGGCCAAGGTGGTCAAGGACCGCAACATCAAGGCCGACTGACCGCACTCTTTTCATGACCCCCCCTGCCCTGCCTGCATCGCCTCGCGACTTCTCCGGTTATGCCCACCGCCCGCCCGCCGTGCGATGGCCCGGCGGAGCACGCGTGGCCGTGTCCTTCGTGCTCAATTTCGAGGAAGGCGCCGAATTCTCGGTGGCCGATGGCGATGCGCACAACGAGTCGGTCTACGAGGTGATCGACCCGCGCACGGGCTGGGACCCGTGCATCGACAGCCACTTCGAGTACGGCACGCGCGCGGCCTGGTGGCGCATCGCGGACACCTTCGACCGGCATGGCGCCCTGATGACCGTGAGCGCCTGCGGCCGCGCGGTGGAGCGCAGCCCCTGGCTCGCACAGGACGCGGTGGCCCGCGGGCACGAACTCGCGGCGCACGGCTGGCGCTGGGAGAGCCACGCCGGCCTCACGCCCGAGCGCGAGGGCGCCGACATGGACGCCTGCATCCGCACCTTCGAAGCCGTGTGCGACCGACGCCCGCTCGGATGGCACACGCGCTCGGCGTGCACGCCGGCCACGCGGGCGCTGCTGGCACAGCGCGGCTTCCTCTACGACAGCGACGCGTACAACGACGACCTGCCCTACTTCGTGCAGGCCGCGGGGCGCCCTCACCTGGTGCTGCCCTACGCCTTCGACACCAACGACATGCAGTTCCAGCACACCCAGCGCTTCGCCACCGCGGCGCAGTTCGCCGAGTACGTGTGCGACGCCTACGACTGGCTGCACGGCGAAGGCGAGCGGGCCCCGCGCATGATGTCGGTGGGTCTGCACCTGCGCATGATCGGGCGGCCCGCGCGCATGAAGGCGCTGGACCTGATCCTCGCCCACCTGGCGCGGCGCGGTGGTGCCTGGATCGCCACGCGCGAGCAGATCGCGCGCCACTGGATCGCGCATGCGCCCGCGCACGCACCGGGCTGAAGCGCGCGGCATGCGCGGACGCTGCGCTAAAGTCGTCCGCATGCGCCCGCAGGAAGAAGCCATCCACCGCACCCTCGCCCAGATCCTGCTCGCGGGGCGGCTGGCGCCGGGCTCGCAGCTGGTGGAGATGCGGCTGGCGCAGATCTTCGGCGTTTCGCGCGAGCGGGTGCGCAAGGTGCTGCACCGCCTGGGGCACGAGCGCCTGCTCGACCTGGTGCCCAACCGCGGCTGCTTCGTCTCCAGCCCCTCGCTGGTGCAGGCGCGCGAGATCTACGACGCGCGCCGGGTGATCGAGGGCGGCATCGTCGGTGCGCTGGCCGGGCGCCTGGACGCCGCGCAGCTGGCGCGGCTGGAAGCGCACGCACGCCACGAGCACGAGGCCGTGCACGCCGGCGATCGCGCCGCGTCGATCCGGCTCTCGGGCGAGTTCCACATGCTGCTGGCCGAATTCACCGGCAGCCCCTTCGTGCTGCGGCAACTGCAGGAACTGGTGAGCCGCACCTCGATGCTGGTGGCCTTCTTCGAGCCGGCGAGCGCTTCGGCCTGCGGCTGCGAGGAGCACGAGGAGATCTTCACCGCGCTGCGCCTGGGCGACGTGGCGCGCGCCATGAAGGCGATGCACGTGCACCTGTCGCTCATCGAGACGCGCCTGAAGCCGAGGCCGGACGCAGCAGCGGCAATCGACGTCGAGCGCGAGGTCGAGCGCGCCTGGGCGGCCGAACAGGCGCGGGGCCGGCAGGCCGCCTGACGACCGGCCCGTGTCGAGCGTCGTTGCCCATGCGCCGCGCCCCCGCCGGCTGCTGGTGCTCAACCCCAACCGCACGGCGGCGATGACCGAGGGCGTGCTCGCGCGCCTGCAGCAGCTGGCGGGCGAGCGGATCGTGCTGCGCGGCCTCACCGCGCCCGACGGCCCGCCCGTCATCGCCACGCGCGAGGCGTTCGCGGCCGGCGCCGCCGCCGCGCAGCGCGCACTGGCCGGCGTGTCCGACGTCTGGGCCGACGCGGTGCTGCTCGCCTGCTACGGCGATCCGGGACTGGACGCGCTGCGCGCGCAAAGCCCCGTGCCGGTGCTGGGCATGGCCGAGAGCAGCGTGCGCGACGCACTGGCGCGCGGGCGGCCCTTCCACATCCTCACGGCGGGCCGCGAATGGGGCCCGATACTGCGCGATACCGTTGCCCGGCACCCTGGCGCCACGACGCTGCTGGACGGCGTCACCACGCTCGACACGACCGGCCTGGCGGCGAGCCAGGACCGCGCCGGTTTCGTGCGCCAGGTGCAGGCCGCGCTCGACGCGCTGGCCGCGGCAGGCGCCCCCGATTGCGTGCTGGGGGGCGCCGGCTTCGCGGGGCTGGAGGACCGCCTGCACTACCCGGGCCGGCTGACCGACGGGCTGCGCACGGCGCTGGCAGCGCTGGACGCCTTGGAGGCGACGGGCGAACGGCCGCGCTGACGGCCCTGCCGGCTACTTGCCGCCGGCGCGCTTCGGGCCTGGCTGCTGCGCCATCTGCTTCTGCATCTGTTCGGCCATGCGCTTCATGGCCTCCATGTCGACCTGGGTGCCGTCGGGCAGCGTCATCTCCCCGGGCTTGGTGTCGGGGCCGGTGCGCATAACCTTGCCGGCCGTGGCGCCCATGGCCGTCAGGTCGGCGATGTTCGTCTTCATGCCGCCGGGCAGCATCATGTCGCCGGCCTTCATGCCGGCGGGGCAGGCGCCGAGCCAGCGCATCTCGGCCACCATGTCGTCGTCGCGCGGCGCCACCTTGGGCGCGGGGTCGTAGACGGTGTGCGACTCGACGCGGTAGGCCACGTTGAAGTCGCCCGAGATGACGATGCGCCGCGTCATGGTGGTCTCGCTCTGCTTGCAGACCTCGGTGTGCACGAGCATCTTGCCGGCCTCGTTGCGCATCTCTTCCTTGCAGAACCTGCGGTTCATCTTCGGTTGCGAGAGGCCGTATTCCTGCAAGGCCTTGTCGGTCGCCGGATCGGCGCACTGCTGCACGACGATGCTGTCCTTGGCGCCGGTCTTGGGCGTCGAGCGCATCTCCCACAGGCCGGCCTTGCGCTCGGGGAAGGTCGGGCCGGCCTGCGCGGGCGCGGCAACGACGAGGACCAGCGAAAGGGCGGGCAGCCAGGCGGGGCGACGGGTCATGACGGAGGCAGAGGAACGACGACCGCCGTTTCTACCGCCCAGGCGCGCAGCCGCCCATCTGGCGTTCGGGCTAGGCCGTGCCCTGGCTCAGAAAGCCGTCCACTTCTGCGTGCTGGCGGCGCTCTCCAGCGCCCGCTCGATGAAGCGCACGCCGCGCGCACCGTCGGCCAGGGTGGGATGGTCCGCGTGCAACGGGTCGGGCGCGACGCCCTGCTGCCTTGCACGGATGCGCGCGATGACGCCGAGGTACACGTTGGCGAAGGCCTCAATGAAGGCCTCCGGATGGCCGGCGGGCAGCCGCGTGGCCAGGCGCGCCGACTCGCCCAGCCAGGGCGATCCGCGGGTGAGCAGGCGCCGCGGGCCGTCGATGGGCGCATGCACCAGGGTGTCGGGCTGCTCCTGGCGCCAGTCGAGCGTGCCGGTGCTGCCGAAGACGCGCAGGCGCAGGTCGTTCTCGCAGCCCACGGCGATCTGCGTGGCCATGAGCACACCGCGCGCCCCACCCCGGAAGCGCAGCAGCAGGCTGGCGTCGTCATCGAGCCGGCGGCCGGGCACGAGGGCGCCGAGGTCGGCGCACAGGCTGTCGAGCTCCAGTCCGGTGACGGTGGCGACCAGGTTCTCGGCATGCGAGCCGATGTCGCCCAGCGCGCCGGCCGCGCCGCTGCGGGCCGGGTCGGTGCGCCAGCCGGCCTGCTTGTTGTCGCTGCCCTCGAGCTTCGTGGCCAGCCAGCCCTGGTGGTACTCGACCACCACCTTGCGCACCTCGCCGATCGCGCCGGCGGCCACCAGTGTGCGCGCCTCGCGCACCATGGGGTAGCCGCTGTAGTTGTAGGTCACGCCGAAGACGCTGCCGCTGCGCTCGACCGTGCGCAGCAGGTCCTCGGCCTGCTCGCTGGTGTGGACCAGTGGCTTGTCGCAAACGACGTGGATGCCCGCCTCGGCGAAGGCCTTCGCCACCGGGTGGTGCAGGTGGTTCGGCGTGACGATGGAGACGAAGTCGATGCGCTCGTCGGCGCTTCGTGCGAGCTCGTCGTCGAGCAGCGACTGCCAGTCGGCATGGTTGCGATCGTCGGCCAGGCCGAGCTCACGGCCCGAGGCACGGGCACGGTCGGGTGTGGAGGCCAGCGCGCCGGCCACCAGTTCGGCCTGGCCGTCGAGCGCCAGCGCCTTGCGGTGCACCGCACCGATGAAGGCGCCCTGGCCGCCCCCGACCATGGCGTAGCGCAGTCTTCTGGTCATGCCGTGGCCGCCCCGGAATGCGATGCCACGGCCCGGAGGACGTTCGGGCGCGCGCTCATGCGCCGGCCATCCCGCCCTGGGCCGCTTTGTCGAAGGCGGCGTCGAAGGCACCGGCCGCGGCCGGGAAGTCCAGCCGGCGGCAGAAGGCGGCGCTCTCGGTGGCGCCGTGCACGCGGTCCATGCGGCTGTCCTCCCACTCTACCGAGAGCGGGCCGGCGTAACCGATGTCGTTGAGCGCGACGATGATCGATTCGAAATCCACCATGCCGCGGCCCACGCTGCGGAAGTCCCAGAAGCGGCGCGCATCGCCGAAGCTCGTGTGGCCGCCGAAGACGCCCACGGTGCCGTCGCCGCGGCCCCACCACACGTCCTTCATGTGGGCGTTGTAGATGCGGTCGGCAAAGCCGCGGATGAAGCGCACGTAGTCCACGCCCTGGTAGGCCAGGTGGCTGGGGTCGAAGTTGAAGCCGAAGCGGCGGTGCCCGCCGACGGCCTCGATGGCCCGCTCGGCCGAGGCGATGTCGAAGGCGATCTCGGTCGGGTGCACCTCGAGCGCGAAGTTCACGTCCTGCTGCTCGAAGGTGTCGAGGATCGGCCCGAAGCGCCGGCCGAAGTCCGCGAAGCCCGCGTCCCAGTAGGCCTGCGTGGTGGGCGGGAAGGCGTAGGTGGCGTGCCAGATCGACGAACCGGTGAAGCCGGTGACGGTCTTCACGCCGAACTTCGCGGCGGCGCGCGCCGTGTCGGCCAGCTCGCGTGCCGCACGCTGGCGCACGCCTTCGGGCTCGCCGTCGCCCCACACATGGGCCGGCAGGATGGCGCGGTGGCGCTCGTCGATCCGGTCGCACACCGCCTGGCCGACCAGGTGGTTGCCGATGGCCAGGCAGGTGAGGCCGTGCTCGCGCAGCAGGGTCCACTTGTCCTGCACGTAACGCTCGGATTCGAGCGCCTGCTGCACATCGAAATGGTCGCCCCAGCAGGCGAGTTCCAGGCCGTCGTAGCCCATGCGCCGCGCCAGCGGCGCCAGTTCGGCCAGCGGCAGGTCGGCCCACTGGCCGGTGAACAGGGTGATGGGGCGCGGCATGGACCGTCCTTCCTCAGAACGGGGAGTCGGGGTGATAGAAATCTTTCGCGTTGTCCTTGGTGATCAGCACCGACGGGATGATGGTCGTCGCCGGCAGCTTCTCGCCCTTCAGGCGCGCCTCGGCCGTGAGCTTGATCGCGTCGTAGATGAACTTGGGCGAATAGCTCACGTCGGCCGCAATGCGCGGGTCCTTGCCGTCGAGGATGGTCTTGACCATGCCCTTGGCACCGGCGCCGCCGAAGACGATCTTGATGTCGTTGCGCTTGGCCTGCTCGATGGCCTTGAGCACGCCCACGGCCATGTCGTCGTCGGCGGCCCAGATGGCGTCGATCTCCTTGAAGCGCGTGAGGTAGTCCTGCGTCACCTTGAAGGCGTCGTCGCGGTTCCAGTTGGCGTACTTGGCGTCGAGCAGCTTGATGTCCGGGTAGTTCTTGAGCACGGCGTTGAAGGCGTCCATGCGCTCGTTGTCCAGCGTGGTCGCGATGCCGCGCAGCGCCACGACGTTGCCTTTGCCGTTGAGCTTCTTGGCGATGTACTCGGCCGGGATCTTGCCGAAGGCGGTGTTGTCGCCGGCCACGTAGGCGTCCTGCGCACTGGTGTCGGTCAGGCCGCGGTCCACCACGGTGACGTAGGCGCCCTTGGCCTTGACCTGCGCCACCGGCTTGGTCAGCGCGGCGGACTCGAAGGGGAACACCACCAGCGCGTTGATCTTGGTGACGGTGCTGAAGTCCTGCAGCTGGTTGGCCTGCTCGGGCGCGTTGGCGGCCGTCTTGATGGTGATCTTCAGGTCCTTGTACTGCTTCTCCAGGTCCTTCTTGGCCTGGTTGGCCCAGTAGTTGATGCCGCCCATGAAGCTGTGCGTGGCGGCCGGGATGGACACGCCGAGGTTCACTTTCTCGGCGGCCAGTGCGGGCACGCTGGCGAAGGCGGCTGCGGCAGCCACGGCGGTGAGCGCGAGGCGGCGGGTGATGAAGGTCATGCTGGGAGTCTCCTTGGTTGGATGAAAGTCACTGGCACAGAACACCCGTTCGGGCTGAGCCTGTCGAAGCGCCGGAGCAGCGCTTCGACAAGCTCAGCCCGAACGGTCGGGAAGGATTCGAATGCATGGTGCTCAACGCCGCCCCCTTTGCAGGAAGGCCACCACGATGATCACGAAGCCCTGCACCGCCGCGTTGAGGTACACGCTGATGATGCTGGTGAGGTTGAGGATGTTGCTGATGACCGAGAGCAGGATGGCGCCCACCACCGTGCCGGTGATGCTGCCCGCGCCGCCCTTGAGCGCCGTGCCGCCGACGATCACGGCGGCGATCGCCTCGAGCTCCCACAAGAGGCCCGTGGTGGGCGAGGCCGAGCCCAGCCGCGGCACGTACAGCAACGTCGCGATGCCCACGCACACGCCCAGCAGCACGTAGGTGAGGATCTTCACGCGGTCCACGTCGACGGCCGCGTAGCGCGCCACCTGCTCGTTCGAGCCGATGGCCTGCACGTAGCGGCCATAGGCCGTGCGGTTGAGGATGACGCCGCCCACCGCCGCCACCGCCACGAACACCCACACCGGCACCGGAATGCCCAGCAGGCTGGCGTAGTAGACCGGCGCGTACAGGTCCGAGAGATCGTTGTCGAGCGTGAGCGCGCCGCCGTCGGCGAAGTAGGTGAGATAGGCGCGGAAGATGCCCAGCGTGCCGAGCGTGACGATGAAGGGTTCGATGCGCCCCTTGGTGATGAGCAGGCCGTGCGCGAGGCCGAACATCGCGCCCAGCACGATCGCCAGGGCTGCGCCCAGAACCACCGCCATCAGCGGCGAGCCGGTGGCCGGCCCGGCCCAGTTGATGAACATGATCACGCTGCCCGCGATGAGCGCCGCCATCGAGCCCACCGACAGGTCGATGCCGCCCGAGATGATCACGAAGCACATGCCCACCGCGATGATGCCGATGAAGGCCGTGCGCGTGAGCACGTTCATCGCGTTGTCGAGGGTGGCGAAGTCGCTGTTGAGCAGCGTGCCGGCGATGCACAGCAGCACCAGCCCGATGACGGGGCCGAAGCCGTGCAGGCGCTCGGTCCAGCGCGGCTTGCCTGCGGCGCGGTGCTGCGCGCCCTCGGCGGCGGCGCTCGTGGAGGTTTCAGGCGTCGGCATGTGCTGTCCCTGTCGCATGGGCGATGAGTTGTTCTTCGGTGAGGCCCTCGGCCGGCAGCGTGGCGACGATGCGGCCCGCGCGCATGACGGCCACGCGGTGCGCCAGGCCGATGAGCTCCATCAGTTCCGAGGAGATGACGATCACGGCCAGGCCTTCGCGCGCGAGGCGCTGCACGAGGAAATAGATGTCGCGCTTGGCACCGACGTCGACGCCGCGCGTGGGCTCGTCGAGCACCACGACCTTGGGCCGCGGCTGCAGCACCTTGGCCAGGGCGAGTTTCTGCTGGTTGCCGCCCGAGAGTGAGGAGGCGCGCACCTCGAGCGAACCGGTGCGGATGCCGTAGTCCTTCACCGCCGTGTGGAGCGCGGCACGTTCGGCATCGGGGCGCAGCCAGGGGCGCGCGTACTGGTCGAGCGCCATCAGCGTCAGGTTCTCGCGCAGGCCGAAGGCCACGTGCAGGCCCTTGCCCTTGCGGTCTTCGCTGAGGTAGGTGAGGCCATGGCGGGCCGCATCGCGCGGCGAGCGCAGATGCACCCCCTGCCCCGCCAGTTCGACCTGCCCGCTGCCCGGGCGCAGGCCCAGCAGGCCTTCGAAGAGCTCGGTGCGTCCGGCGCCCACGAGGCCCGCGAAGCCGAGGATCTCGCCCGGCCGCACCTCGAAGCTCGCCTGCTGCGCCCAGCCGCGCACGCTGAAGTCCTGCACGCGCAGCGCGGGGGCGCCGTCGGGGTTCACACGGTCGCGCGGCGGGTAGAGGTCGGACAGCTCGCGGCCGACCATGAGGTTGGCCATCCGGTGGCGCGTCAGGTCGGCGGTCTCGGCGCGCGTGACGAAGCGGCCGTCGCGCATGACGACCACTTCGTCGGTGATGCGCTCCACCTCGTCGAGCTTGTGCGAGATGTAGACGACGGTGACGCCCTCCGCGCGCAGTTGGGCGATCAGCTTGAAGAGGCGCTCCGTCTCGCCGGGCGTGAGGGTGGCGGTCGGCTCGTCCATGATGAGCAGGCGCGCCTGGCGGGCCATGGCCTTGGCGATCTCGACCAGTTGCTTCTCGGCCACGATGAGGCGGCGCACCTTGGTGGCCGGGTCGACCTGCAGGCCGACCTGGGCGAGCGCCGCGGCGGCTTCGGCGTGCATCGCGCGGTCGTCGAGGAAGAGGCCCGAGGACGCGCCGGGCCGCCCCAAGCGGCCTTGCTCCCCATGGGGGACGGGCGCCGCAGCGCGGCGTCCTAGGGGCCAGAATTTTTTCTCGTGGCCCAGGAAGATGTTGTCGGCGACGCTCAGATCCTCGGCGAGGTTGAACTCCTGGTGGATCAGCACGATGCCCAGGGCCTCGGCGTCGCGGGAGCTGCGGAACTGCTGCGGCTGGCCGTTGACGCGCAGCGCGCCGCCCGTGAGGCCCTCGTAGCCGGCCAGGATCTTCATCAGCGTGGACTTGCCCGCGCCGTTCTCGCCGAGCAGGCCCACGACACGGCCCGGCGCGAGCGCGAAGCTCACGCCGTGCAGGACCTCGACCGGGCCGAAGGACTTGGTGACCTGGTCGAACTCGACGGCCACGCCGCTCGCGCCGTCGTGCGCGATGCCGGCAGTCATGGCGCCACCCCGCGCACCTTGAGCGACTCGTGCATCGCGAGCACGCCGGCGCCGATCACGCCGCCCTGCTCGCCCAGCGGGGCGTACTGGATCTCCAGGTGGCGCGTCGACAGCGCCAGCGAACGCTGGTACACGCTCTGCCGCACGGCCGCCAGGAACAGCGGGCCGATGTGCGTGATGCCGCCGCCGATGAACACGTGCGAAGGATTGAAGAAATTGACCACCGACGCGAGCATCTGCCCGATGTGGGTGCCCGCGCGCTGGATGATGCTGTTGGCGGCCGCATCGCCCGCCCGGCTGGCCTGGCCGACGTCGACCGCCTCGATGCGCCCGTGCAGGCGCAGATGCTCGGCCAGCATCGGGCTCTCGCCGGCCTCGGCAGCCGCCATGGCCATCCGCACGATCGCGGGGCCCGCGGCCATGGCCTCCACGCAGCCCACGTTGCCGCAATGGCAGCACGGGCCGTCCTGGTCGACGCAGATGTGGCCCACGTCGCCCGCGGAGCCAGCGGCACCGCGGTACACCTCGCCGTGGCACACGATGCCGCAGCCGATGCCGGTACCGACCTTGATCACGAGAAAGTTGGACAGCTGCCGCTGCAGGCGCCACAGCTCGCCCAGGGCCATGAGGTTGACGTCGTTGTCGACGAAGACCGGCGCGGCATAGTCCTCGCGCAGGTAGTCGCGGATCGAGAAGCTGTCCCAGCCCGGCATCAGCGGCGGGTTCACGAGCTGGCCGGCCTCGAAATTCACCGGGCCGGGCACGCCCATGCCGATGCCCAGGACCTGGGCGGCCGCGATGCCCTGGCCCAGCAGGAGCTCGCGCATGATGGCGCGCACGCGGGCCAGCACGACGCCGGGACCCTGGCGCACGTCGGCCGCCTCCTGGTGGTGGGCGAGCACGGTGAGGTCGGGCTGGAGGATGGCGACGTCCACGCTGGTGGCGCCGACGTCGATGCCCACCAGCACACCGAGGCCGTCATGCAGGCGCAGGTGCTCGGCGCGACGGCCGCCCGAGGATGCGCGCGGGCCGGCTTCGGCCAGCAGCCCCTGGTCCAGCAGGCCGGCAATCAGCGCATTGGCCTTGCTGCGCGAGAAGCCGAGGCGCTCGGCCATGCCATGGCGCGAGCCGCCGGCCGACCAGAAGGTGGTCTGCAGCAACTGCATCTCGGGCGCGGACAGGCCGTTCCAGGGTGCCAAGCGTTTGTCTCCGTGCATGTTCTCTCTGCGATTCGGCACGCGCGGTTGCGCGCTCGTCGCGGCGTGGGACGCATCCTAGAAGTGCGCCTTCGGCCGGACAAGGCCGAACTTCGGCCAGATGTTGGCCGAAGTGAGATCACAACGGAAGGCACCGGAACGAAAAAAGCCGCCCACGGGGCGGCTTCTTTTTCGAAGGTCAACCGGACGCGCAACCTGCGCGCCCCGCCGTCCTCACTTCTTCTGGCGGTACTTGCGCAGCGCAGCGATCTGCGCGGCCATCACGGCCAGTTCCGATTGCGCCATCGCGATGTCGATGTCGCTCTTGGCATTCTTGAGGGCTTCCTCGGCCGCCTTCTTCGCGACGCTGGCCTTCTCGTCGTCCAGGTCCTTGCCGCGAATGGCGGTGTCGGACAGCACGGTCACCGCGTCGGGCTGCACCTCCAGGATGCCGCCGGCCACGAACACGAACTCCTCGCCGCCGTCGGCCGTCTCGATGCGCACGGCGCCCGGGCGGATGCGCGTGATCAGCGGCGTGTGGCGCGGGTAGATGCCGAGCTCGCCGGCTTCACCGGGCAGCGCCACGAAGCGCGCCTGGCCCGAGAAGATGGACTCCTCGGCGCTGACCACGTCGACTTGAATGGTGTTGGCCATATGCGTTCCTTTCAGCTGAAAAAGGTCGGATGAGCAAGCAGACGGGAGGGCCCGCTAGGCGCGCCGCGCACAGCCGTACTGGTGTACGGCGAGCACGGCAACGACGCGGGCTGCCCGTATGCGCCGCTCAGGCGACCTTTTTCCCCTTTTCCATGGCTTCGTCGATGGTTCCGACCATGTAGAAAGCCTGTTCCGGCAGGTGATCGCACTCGCCGTTCACGATCATCTTGAAGCCGCGGATGGTTTCTGACAGCGGGACGTACTTGCCGGGCGAACCGGTGAACACCTCGGCCACGTGGAAGGGCTGCGACAGGAAACGCTGGATCTTCCGGGCGCGGGCCACGGCCAGCTTGTCCTCGGGGGCCAGTTCATCCATGCCCAGGATGGCGATGATGTCGCGCAGTTCCTTGTAGCGCTGCAGCGTGCCCTGCACGGCGCGGGCCACACCGTAGTGCTCTTCGCCGACCACGTTCGGGTCGAGCTGGCGCGAGGTCGAGTCCAGCGGGTCCACGGCAGGGTAGATACCGAGCGACGCGATGTCGCGCGACAGCACCACGGTGGAGTCCAGGTGGGCGAAGGTCGTGGCGGGCGACGGGTCGGTCAAGTCGTCGGCAGGGACGTACACGGCCTGGATCGAGGTGATCGAGCCGACCTTGGTGGAGGTGATGCGCTCCTGCAGGCGGCCCATTTCCTCGGCCAGCGTCGGCTGGTAGCCCACGGCCGAAGGCATGCGGCCCAGCAGTGCCGACACTTCGGTACCGGCCAGCGTGTAGCGGTAGATGTTGTCGACGAAGAAGAGCACGTCGCGGCCTTCGTCGCGGAAGGACTCGGCGATGGTCAGGCCCGTCAGCGCCACGCGCAGGCGGTTGCCCGGGGGCTCGTTCATCTGGCCGTAGACCATGGCCACCTTCGACTCGGACAGGTTCTCCTGGTTCACGACGCCGGAGTCCGACATCTCGTGATAGAAGTCGTTGCCCTCGCGGGTGCGCTCACCCACGCCCGCGAACACGGACAGGCCCGAGTGCGCCTTGGCGATGTTGTTGATGAGCTCCATCATGTTCACGGTCTTGCCGACGCCGGCGCCGCCGAACAGGCCCACCTTGCCGCCCTTGGCGAACGGGCACACCAGGTCGATCACCTTGATGCCGGTCTCGAGCAGCTCCTGCGAGGGGCTCAGCTCGTCGTAGGCAGGCGCCTTGCGGTGGATGGAGGCCGTCAGTTCCTGGCCGACCGGGCCGCGCTCGTCGATGGGCGAACCCAGCACGTCCATGATGCGGCCCAGGGTGGCCTTGCCCACCGGCACCGTGATCGGCGCGCCGGTGTTGGTGACGATGAGGCCGCGGCGCAGGCCGTCGGACGAGCCCAGCGCAATGGTGCGCACCACGCCGTCGCCCAGCTGCTGCTGCACTTCCAGGGTCAGGGCGCCGCCTTCGAACTTGAGGGCGTCATACACCTTGGGCATCTGGTCACGGGGGAATTCCACGTCGACCACGGCGCCGATACATTGAACGATCTTGCCTTGTGCTTGAGCCATTGTGTGCTCCAGTAAATTTGTCTTGAATCTCAGCGTGAACGAGGGCGCAGCGCCTTGGATCAGCTGCCGGTCGCCGCAGCCGCACCGGCCACGATTTCCGACAGTTCCTTCGTGATGCCGGCCTGGCGGGTCTTGTTGTAGACCAGCTTGAGCTCGTTGATCACGTTGCCGGCGTTGTCCGTGGCGGCCTTCATCGCCACCATGCGGGCCGACTGCTCCGACGCCATGTTCTCGGCCACGGCCTGGTACACCAGCGATTCCACGTAGCGCACCAGCAGTTCGTCGATGACGGTCTGCGCGTCGGGCTCGTAGATGTAGTCCCAGCTGTGCTGGCCCTTCTCGGCCTGCAGCGACTCGGCCTTGAGCGGCAGCAGCTGCTCGACGACCGATTCCTGGCGCATGGTGTTGATGAACTTGGTGTAGCTCAGGTACACCGCGTTGATCTTGCCTTCCGCGTAGGCGTCGAACAGCACCTTGACGGGGCCGATCAGCTTGTCCAGGTGCGGCGTGTCACCCAGCTGGGTGACGTGCGACACCACCCGCGCACCGATGCGCGTGAGGAAGCCCAGGCCCTTGTTGCCGATGGCCACCGCCTCGGCCGACACGCCGGCCGACTGCAGCTCGCGCAGCTTGGTCGTCACGGCGCGCAGGACGTTGGTATTCATGCCACCGCACAGGCCCTTGTCGGTCGTCACCACGATGAAGCCCGCCGACTTGGCGTCGTTGGTCTTCATGAAGGCGTGCGTGTACTCCGGGTTGGCCTGGCTCAGGTTGGCTGCGATGGAACGGATCTTCTCGCTGTACGGACGCGCGGAGCGCATCCGGTCCTGCGCCTTGCGCATCTTCGACGCGGCCACCATTTCCATGGCCTTGGTGATCTTCTTGGTGTTCTCCACCGATTTGATCTTGCCGCGGATTTCCTTGCCGGCTGCCATCGATGCTCCTTAAGCGGTGTGCCGTCCGTCCGCCATCAGGCGAAGGACTTCTTGAACGAGGTGATCGCCGCCGTCAGTTCGGCTTCCGCGTCCTTGTCCAGCGCCTTGGCCTGTTCGATCTTGTCGAGCAGGGCGCCGTGGCTGGTCTTCAGGAACTGGTGCAGGCCGTGTTCGAAGGCAAGCACCTTCTTGACGTCCAGGTCGTCCATGAAGCCCTTGTTCACCGCGAACAACGATGCGGCCATCTGCGAGATCGGCAGGGGGCTGTATTGGGCCTGCTTGAGCAGTTCGGTCACGCGGGCACCGCGGTCGAGCTGCTTCTTGGTCGAAGCGTCGAGGTCGGAGGCGAACTGGGCGAAAGCCGCCAGCTCGCGGTACTGCGCCAGGTCGGTACGGATACCGCCGGACAGGCCCTTGATCACCTTCGTCTGCGCGGCCGAACCCACACGCGACACCGAGATACCGGCGTTGATGGCGGGACGGATGCCGGCGTTGAACAGGCTGGTCTCCAGGAAGATCTGGCCGTCGGTGATCGAGATCACGTTGGTCGGCACGAAGGCGGAGACGTCGCCGGCCTGTGTTTCGATGATCGGCAGCGCCGTCAGCGAGCCGGTCTTGCCCTTGACTTCACCTTTGGTGAAGGCTTCGACGTAGTCGGCATTCACGCGCGCGGCACGCTCCAGCAGGCGGCTGTGGAGGTAGAACACGTCGCCGGGGTAGGCTTCGCGGCCCGGCGGGCGACGCAGCAGCAGCGACACCTGGCGATACGCAACGGCCTGCTTGGACAGGTCGTCGTAAATGATCAGCGCATCCTCGCCGCGATCGCGGAAGTACTCGCCCATCGTGCAGCCCGAGTACGCCGAGACGTACTGCATGGCGGCCGATTCGGAAGCGGAAGCGGCGACGACGATGGTGTAGTCCATCGCACCGGCCTGCTCGAGCGCGCGCACCACGTTCTTGATCGACGAGGCCTTCTGGCCGATCGCAACGTAGATGCAGGTCATGTTCTGACCCTTCTGGTTGATGATCGTGTCGATCGCCACGGCCGTCTTGCCGGTCTGGCGGTCGCCGATGATCAGCTCGCGTTGGCCCCGGCCGATCGGCACCATGGAGTCGATCGACTTCAGGCCGGTCTGCATCGGCTGGTCGACGGACTTCCGTGCGATCACGCCGGGAGCGACCTTCTCGATCACGTCGGTCAGCTTGGCGTTGACCGGGCCCTTGCCGTCGATCGGCTGGCCCAGGGCGTTGACGACGCGGCCGATCAGCTCGGGGCCGACGGGCACTTCCAGGATGCGGCCCGTGCACTTGACGGTGTCGCCTTCGGAGATGTGCTCGTACTCGCCCAGGATCACGGCGCCGACCGAGTCACGCTCGAGGTTCAGGGCCAGGCCGTAGGTCGGCTGGCCGCTGGCCGTCGCGGGGAACTCGAGCATTTCGCCCTGCATGGCCTCGGACAGGCCATGGATGCGCACGATGCCGTCGGTCACCGAAACGACGGTGCCTTCGTTGCGGATGTCGGCGCTGACGCCGAGACCCTCGATGCGGCTCTTGATCAGCTCGGAAATTTCTGCGGGATTGAGTTGCATGACTCTTTCCTTCTTTCAATCAGTGTGACGACCGGCACGCACGCCGCCTCAGGCGGTGAGCGCCGCCTTCATTTGTTCGAGTCGGGCCTTGACCGAGGTGTCGAGCACTTCGTCGCCCACCACGGCACGGATGCCGCCGATGAGGGACGGATCGACCTCGACGCGCGTCGTGAGCTTGCGCCCGAAACGCTTCTCGAGCGCCGCCGACACATCGGCCAGCGCGCCCGCATCGATCGGGAAGGCGCTGTAGACGACCGCATCGGCCGCACCGGAGCTGGCATTGAGCAGCACGCGGAACTGGGCGGCAGCCTCGGGCAGCGCAGCCAGGCGGTCGTTCTCGATCACGGTGCGCAGGAAGTTCTGACCCGCGGCCGGAAGGCCGCCGGGCACCGCACCGGCGATCAGGTCGAAGACCTGGTCGGACGACACCTTGGGGTTGGACGCGAACTCCTGGAGCTGCGCGTCGCCCGCCACGGCTGCCAGCGGCTCGAGCCAGCCGGCGGTCGCCGCCGCGTTGCCGGCCGAGGCCTTGAACAGCGCCTCGGCGTAAGGACGGGCAATGGTCGCGAGTTCGGCCATGTCGTCCTCAGAGTTCCGTCTTCAGGCGCGACAGCAGGTCGGCATGGACGCCGGCATCGACTTCCTTGCGCAGGATCTGCTCGGCACCCTTGACGGCCAGCGCAGCGACCTGCTCGCGCAGGGCTTCGCGGGCGCGCACGGCCTGCTGTTCGGCCTCGTCACGTGCGGCGGCCACGATCTTGTTGGCCTCCTCGGTGGCGCGGGCCTTGGCCTCTTCGATGATCTGCTGGGCACGGCGCTCGGCATCGGCCAGGCGGTTGCTCGTCTCGTTGCGCGAGGCTTGCAGTTCCTGTTCGACGCGCTTGTCGGCGGCGGCCAGTTCGGCCTTGGCTTTCTCGGCGGCCGCCAGGCCCGCGGCGATCTTTTGGGCTCGCTCATCCAGCGCCTTCGCGATCGGCGGCCACACGAACTTCATCGTGAACCAGACCAGGATCAGGAAGACGACGACCTGAATGAACAGGGTCGCGTTGATACTCACGGCAACACCTTTCTAGAGTGGCGTTGGAACCGAATTAGCGAGGCAGCGCGGACAGGAACGGGTTGGCGAACGCGAACAGCAGGGCGATGGCCACGCCGATCAGGAAAGCCGCGTCGATCAGGCCGGCCAGAATGAACATCTTGGTCTGCAGGTCGTTCATGAGTTCGGGCTGGCGGGCCGACGACTCCAGGAATTTGCCGCCCATCAGCGCGATGCCGATGGAGGCGCCGATTGCGCCGAGACCGACGATCAGACCGCAAGCGAGGGCGACGAGACCGAGAACGTTGGATGCTTCCATGATGACTCCTTGGTTGAAACGCGAGAAAAAAGAAAGGGAAAGAGAAAAAGGGGAGCGGCGAGCCGCCCGCTCAGTGCGCGCTGTGCGACTGACCCAGGTAGATCAGCGACAGCATCATGAAGATGAAGGCCTGCAGCGTGATCACGAGGATGTGGAACAGCGTCCAGATGGTGCCCGCCACGATGTGGCCGATGGGCAGCAGAACACCGGGAAGGCTCAGGGCCATGGCACCGCCCATGAGGGCGATCAGCATGAACACCAGTTCGCCGGCATACATGTTGCCGAACAGACGCATGCCGTGCGAGACGGTGTTGGCGAGGTACTCGATGCACTGCATCAGCAGGTTGACGGGCCACAGCACCGGGTGCGCACCGAAAGGCGCCGTCACCAGCTCGTGGCCCCAGCCGCCGGCGCCCTTGACCTTCAGGCTGTACCAGAAGCGCAGCATCAGGATCGCGACGGCCAGGCCCAGCGTGGTGGACAGGTCGGCCGTGGGCACGACGCGCATGTAGGCATGGTGCGGATCATGGCCGGCGGCCTCGAAGAGCTTTGCCCAGATGGCCGGCAGCAGGTCGACCGGCAGCATGTCCATGGCATTGAGCAGGAACACCCACACGAACACCGTCAGGCCCAGCGGCGCGATGAACTTGCGGCTGGTGGCGTTGTGGATGTTGGCCTTGGCCTGGTTGTCGACCATCTCGACCAGGATCTCGACCGCGGCCTGGAAGCGGCCCGGCACGCCGGCCGAGGCCTTGCGCGCGGCCAGCCAGAGGACGAAGCAGCCCAATGCGCCGATGATCAGTGCATAGAGGACGGAGTCGAGGTTGATGACATTGAAGTCGACGATGGCCTTCTGGACCACGGGATTGAAACCCCAATCGACCTGCCAATGCTGGAGGTGGTGAACGATGTATTCACTGGCGGTCGGGGCGTGTCCTTCGGCGGCCATCTTTCAACGTCTCTTCTCTAAACAGTCAGATCCGGTTCAACAAACGGGGTCGCACCACGAGCGCGACCCAGTACATCTTCAGCGCGACCACCACGCCGGCCACGAGGGCCAGCCAGTGAAGGTCCTTGATCACCCAGCGCGCCGCCGCCAGCAAGGCGACGGTCAGGGCGATCTTGATCAGTTCCCAGACAAAAAACTTCAGCATGGCAGCGGACTGTGACGTCACGCCATGCATCGGCCGAGTCCCTCGGATGAACAGTGCCGCCGGAACAGCCACCGCCATCGCGCCGTAGAAAGCGGACACCGCCGCCAGAGGCGCCTGCGTCCAGGCCCAAGCCACCGCCGCCACAACCAAGCCCGCCGCCACCTGGGCGCCGATCACCCACCAGGGCGACAGTTCGGGATGTTGCTCGCGCAAGCGCCGGGCCTCATCGGCGGTCAGCGGCTTGAAATCGGAGACTTCGGCATCGATCTCGGAAACGGAGGCTTCGGTTGTCATTGGAATGGCAGCCCCTCGGTCCCGGGAATTCTACAAAGCCTCTCATTATAAGTAAAAACCCGTCCTGATCTGCCGCTGACCGGACGAAGCGTTGGCGCGGGCGCGACACGGCCGTGCCTTCGATAATTTGCCGATGCTTCCTGCGCTCGCATCTGCCCTGCCTTCCACCCTGTGCCATCTCGATGGCGACTACCTTCCGTTGCGCGATGCGAAGGTGAGCGTTCTGGACCGCGGCTTCATCTTCGGCGACGGCGTCTACGAGGTTGTGCCGGTCTACGGCGGGCGCCTCTTCGGCTTCGACGAGCACATGGCCCGCCTGGACCGCTCGCTGGCCGAGCTGCGCATCCCCAACCCGCACGCATCGGAGGGCTGGCGCACCATTGCGGAGCGTCTGGTGCGCGAGGCACCGCCCACGGACACGCAGGCGGTGTACATCCAGGTGACGCGCGGCGTGGCCATGCGCGACCATGCGATGCCCGCCGGCCTCGTGCCCACCGTCTTCGCGATGGTCAACCCGCTCAAGCCCGTGGCGGCCGAGGCGCGCGCCAACGGCGTGCGCTGCGTCACGGCCGAGGACTTCCGCTGGCAGAAGGCGCACATCAAGGCTACGAGCCTGCTCGGCGCGGTGCTCGCGCGGCAGATCAGCGTGGAAGCCGGCGCGGCCGAAACCGTCATGTTCCGGGGCGAGCTGCTGAGCGAGGCGTCCTCGAGCAATGTGTGGGTGGTGAAGAACGGCGTCGTCGCCGGCCCACAGCCCGACCACCGCGTCCTGCGCGGCATCCGCTACGGCCTGCTCGAACGCCTGTGCCGACAGTCGGGCATCCCTTACGAGCTGCGCGACATCGCGCGCGACGAAGTCTTCGGCGCCGACGAGCTGCTGCTGTCCTCCGCGTCGAAGGAAGTGCTGGCCGTGACCACCCTCGACGACCGGCCGATTGGAAATGCCCGCCCCGGCCCCATCTACGAACGCTTGTACGCCGCCTACCAGCAAGCCAAGCAGGCCGCCGCGGCGTGACACACACAGAAAGGCCCACCATGGACACGAACACCTCCTCCGCCACTGATCCGCGCAAGGACTCGCTGATCGAATACCCCAGCGCCTTCCCGATCAAGGTGATGGGCGCAAAGGCCGACGGTTTCGTCCATGCGATCACGCAGATCGCGCACCAGTTCGACCCGGGCTTCGACGCCTCCACCATCGAACTGCGCGACAGCAAGGCCGGCAACTACCTGGGCGTGACGATCACCGTGACGGCCACCAGCCGCGAGCAGCTCGACGACCTGTACCGCGCGCTGTCCTCGCACCCGATGGTGAAGGTCGTGCTGTGAGCGACGCGGCGACGGTCGCCGCCTGGGCGCCGGAGCTGCGCCTGCTCGGCCGCGCCGACTACGAAGTGACCTTCGCCGCCATGAAGCAGATCACGCTGGCGCGTTCATCCGACGCCCGCGACATGCTATGGATCTGCGAGCATCCGCCCGTCTTCACGCAGGGCATCGCCGGCAGGCAGGACCACCTGCTGCTGCCCGGCGACATCCCGGTGGTGCAGACCGACCGCGGCGGGCAGGTGACCTACCACGGCCCGGGCCAGGTGGTGGCGTACCCGCTCGTCGACCTGCGGCGTGCGGGCTACTTCGTCAAGGAATACGTCTACCGCATCGAGGAATCGGTGCTGCGCACGCTGGCGCACTTCGGCGTCACCGGCCATCGCGTGGCCGGCGCACCGGGCATCTACGTGCGCCTGGACGACCCCTTCAGCCATGCAGCGCTGACAGGCCCCCACGCTCCGCCGCTGCGCGGGTCGCTGCCCCCCGAGGGCGCTGATTCGCCTTGGGGCGGCCCGGCGGCGAATCGCGGCCCGCATCCCGGCGCCGACCCCTTTCGCGGCCTCGGCAAGATCGCGGCGCTGGGCATCAAGGTCAGCCGCCACTGCACCTACCACGGCGTGTCGCTCAACGTGGCGATGGACCTGGAACCCTTCTCGCGCATCAACCCTTGCGGCTACGCGGGGCTGCGAACGGTCGACCTTTCTACAATCGGTGTCCCCGTGGCCTGGGACGAAGCTGCCCAGGTGCTGAGCCAGAAACTCGTCGCTTTTCTGGCGCCCTGAAGGATTTCCCATGAGCACCCCCGAAGTCGTCCGCGAGGCGCAATCCGCCGAGAACTACAACGCATCGGCCAAGCAGAAGGCCGCCGCCAAGCTCTCGCGCATCCCGGTCAAGGTCGAGCAGGCGCCGGCGCTCAAGAAGCCCGAGTGGATCCGCGTCAAGGCCGGCAGCCCCACCACGCGCTTCTACGAGATCAAGCAGATCCTGCGCGAGTCGAACCTGCACACGGTGTGCGAAGAGGCGTCGTGCCCCAACATCGGCGAATGCTTCGGCAAGGGCACGGCCACCTTCATGATCATGGGCGACAAGTGCACGCGCCGCTGCCCCTTCTGCGACGTGGGCCACGGCCGGCCCGACCCGCTCGACAAGGACGAGCCGCTCAACCTGGCCAAGACCATCGCCAAGCTCCGACTGAAGTACGTGGTGATCACCAGCGTCGACCGTGACGACCTGCGCGACGGCGGCAGCGGCCACTTCGTCGAGTGCATCCAGCGCACGCGCGAGCTGTCGCCCACGACGCAGATCGAGATCCTGGTGCCCGACTTCCGCGGCCGCGACGACCGCGCGCTGGAGATCCTCAAGGCCGCCCCGCCGGACGTGATGAACCACAACCTCGAGACCATTCCGCGCCTGTACAAGGAAGCGCGGCCGGGCTCGGACTACCAGTTCAGCCTGAACCTGCTGAAGAAGTTCAAGGCGCTGCATCCCAACGTGCCGACCAAGAGCGGCATCATGGTCGGCCTGGGCGAGACCGACGAGGAGATCCTGCAGGTCATGCGCGACATGCGCGCGCACGACATCGACATGCTGACCATCGGCCAGTACCTCGCGCCCAGCAACAGCCACCTGCCGGTGCGTCGCTACGTGCACCCCGACACCTTCAGGATGTTCGAGGAAGAGGCCTACAAGATGGGCTTCTCGCACGCCGCCGTGGGCGCCATGGTGCGCAGCTCGTACCACGCCGACCAGCAGGCCGGCCACGTGCTCGAAGGGCTGCCGGCCGCCGCGGCCCAGCCCGTGCCGCAGCCGGCCGCCTGAGCGCCGTCTCCGTCCTCGCCTGATGGTCCTGCAGCTCGACGCGCAGTCGCTGCGCGCGCGGGTGCCGGCGTCCGTCTTCGACCGCGCGCTCGATCTCTACCGACGGCAGCGCGTGCTCGACGTCACGCTGACACCCGCCAGCGCGAGCGAATGGCACCTCGACGGCGAGGTGCACGACCCCGGCCAGCCGCCCGTCGAGGCCCGCGCCACGCTGGAGGTTGGCAGCGACGGCCGGCTGCTGGGCTTCGCCGGCGACTGCAGCTGCCCCGCTGGCCGGGACTGCCGGCACGCGGTGGCGATCGCCATCAAGGCGGCGTACAAGCGTCCGATGGCTGCGCCCGCCGCGCCCGCTGTGCGTGAGGATGCGGAACCGGCCCCCGCGTCGCTGCCACTCGACGACCGCGGCCACGCGGCAGCCGACCTTTTCGGCGACCCCGCAGCGCCCGCCGGCCGCGCCCTCGCCAGTGCCGACCTGCCCGTCTACCTGCTGGCCGACACGGCGCGCCATGCGCGCGAGCCCGGTCGCCTCGCGCTGGCCTGGCGTCTGTCGCGCCCGCTGCGCCGGGGCGGCTGGGCCACGCCCAAGCTGCCCGCTGCCGACGCGCTGCAACGCGTCGCGGCGCTTCAGCCCGACGCGCCCGGCGGCGAGCGCGAGGGCGTGCGGCGCATCCAGTCGCTGGCGCAGGAGCGCCATGCCGGCGATGCCGGACCATGGGGCCGCGTGCAGGGCATGGCGGGCGCGCAGGCGCTCGAATTCGCCGCCGGCACCGGCCGCCTGCACCTCGCTGCGGCCTCGGGCCAGCTGGAGGGCCGGCCGCTGCGCTGGGGCCCCCCGCGTCGTCTGGGCTGGGCCTGGCAACCCGCAGGCACGGAGGCCGCGCCGCTGTGGTGGCTGCGGCCGCTGCTCGACGGCACGTCGACCACCGGCGCCGTGCGCCTGTGCCCCGGCGCGCCCACGCTGTACCTGGACACGGCCGCCGGCCAATGCGGCCCCGTCGATGCGCAGGGGCTCGACGCGGCCGCGCTGGAACTGCTGTTGGCCGCGCAGCCCGTGCCGGCCTCGGCCTTCGACACGGCGCAGGCGCAGCAGTGGCAGCGGCTGTCGGGGCTGCCGTTCCCGGCCGTGCCCGAGCCGGCGCTGGAATGGCCGCCCTGCGCACCGCAGCCCGTCCTGCATCTGGCGCCGGTGCCGCTCGGCGAGCGGGCGCGGCGCGGGCTGCTGGTCGCCACGCTGAACTTCGACTACGACGGCCTGCGCGGCCACTGGGCCGACGAGCAGCCGGTCGCGCAGGTCGACCAGGGCGGACTCCGCGTGCGGCTGTCGCGCGACCTGGATGCGGAGCGCGCCGCCCGGCGGCGGCTGATGTCGCTGCACCTGCTGGGCGATGCGCTGGGGCGCTACCACCACATCGGGGCCCGCACCTGGCTCGCCTGGGCCGCCACCGATTGGGCGGCGCTGCGCGCGGCCGGTTTCGCGATCGAGGCCGACCCTGCGCTCGACGCGCTGTTTCGCACGGCCGACGCGCTGGAACTGTCGATCGACGCCGCGCCGCTGCCGTCGTCGGCCGATGCGCCTTTCGCTGCCGAGGGCCTGCATGCGTTCGGCCTTTCGCTCGGCCTCGCCATCGACGGCGTGCGCCAGAACGTGCTGCCCTGGCTTCCCGGCCTGCTGGCCCAGGCCCGCGCGACGCCCGACGGCCCCCTGCTGCCCGACTGGCTGTGGCGCGAAGACGCGCACGGCCGCTGGCTGCGGCTGCCGTCCGCGGCCTTGCAGCCCTGGCTCCATGCCCTGCTCGCGCTGATGGAGGAACGCCCCGCCGCCGACTGGGAGGCGACTCGCCTGCTGCTCTCCCGCGGCGAGGCACTGGGCCTGGGCGCGGCACTCGCGGGCGCCTTGCCGGCGGGCGCCGCCGCGCCGTCGCCGGTGGCGATGCTGCCGGCCTTGCGCGCATTGACCGGTGCGCAGCCGCTGCCCGAGGTCGCACCGCCCGCCGGCCTCCAGGCCACGCTGCGGCCCTACCAGCGGCACGGCCTGGCCTGGCTGCAGCACCTGCGCGCCCACGGCCTGGGCGGCGTGCTGGCCGACGACATGGGCCTGGGCAAGACGCTGCAGACCCTGGCGCATCTGCTGCGCGAGAAGGAGGACGGCCGCCTCGATGCACCCTGCCTCGTCGTCGCGCCCGTGAGCCTGCTGAGCAACTGGCGGCGCGAGGCCGCTCGCTTCGCGCCCGCGCTGCGCACGCGCGTGTGGCACGGCGCCACGCGCCAAGGCGGCGCTTTCGCCGAGGACTGCGACCTCGTCATCGCACCCTACTCGCTGTTGCATCGCGACCGCGCGCGCTGGCTCGGCCGGCGCTGGCACATCGTCGTGCTCGACGAGGCGCAGCACATCAAGAACGCGCGCTCCCAGGCCGCGCAGGTGGTGGCAGCGCTCGATGCGCACCAACGGCTCGCGCTGTCGGGCACGCCGATGGAGAACCACCTCGGCGAGCTGTGGAGCCTGTTCGACTTCCTGATGCCCGGCTTCCTCGGCAGCGCCGCGCGCTTTCGCACGCGCTTTCGCAGCCCGATCGAGAAGCAGGGCGACAGCGGCCGGCTCGCCCAATTGCGGCGCCGGGTCGCGCCCTTCATCCTGCGGCGCACGCAATCGGTGGTGGCCGGCGAGTTGCCCGAGCGCATCGAGAGCACCGTGCCGGTGACGCTGGAGGGCGCGCAGGCCGACCTTTACGAAACCATCCGCCTGGGCAGCGAGCGCGCCGTGCGCGACGCCCTGGCCGGCCGCGGCCTGGCGGGCTCGCAGATCCAGGTGCTGGACGCGCTCCTCAAGCTGCGCCAGGTGTGCTGCGATCCGCGCCTGCTGCCGGCGTCGTCGCCTGGCGCCGCCGACGCCCCCTCGGCCAAGCTCGCGCTGCTGATGGAGCTGCTGCACGAGCTGCGCGCCGAGGGCCGGCGCGTGCTGGTGTTCTCGCAGTTCACCCGCATGCTCGCGCTGATCGAGGACGCGCTGCGCGCCGCGGGCATGGCCTGGAGCACGCTGACCGGCGACACGCGCGACCGCGACGCCGCCATCGCGCGCTTCACCGAGGGCGCAGTGCCGGTCTTCCTCATCAGCCTCAAGGCCGGCGGCACGGGCCTGAACCTGCCGCAGGCCGACACCGTCATCCACTACGACCCGTGGTGGAACCCGGCCGTCGAGGCGCAGGCGACGGCACGCGCGCACCGGCTCGGCCAGACGAAGCAGGTGCTGGTCTACCGGCTGGTGGCCGAAGGCACCATCGAGGAACGCATCCTGGCGCTGCAGGGGCGCAAGGCCGCGCTGGCCCACGGCCTGCTGCACGGCGTGGTGCCGAGGGAGGCCGCGCTGTTCACCGAGGACGATGTGAGCGACCTGCTCCGCCCGCTGGGCTGAGCAGCGCCAGGCAGGACGACAGGCCGTCGGCCGGCAGCGCCCGCGGGCGGGCGCCCCGCGCCGACTTCGCGACACCCGCTGCGACCGCCGGCGTGCGGCGCACTCAGGGGCGCGAAGCGTTCTCCTTCATCTTCGCCAGCGCGATCATCAGCGCCGCACCGCCCAGGGTCTTGATGAGTCCGGCGTGCTGCGCATAGAAGCCGCTCACCGCGTCGACGATGCCCGGATGCTGCTGCTCGGCATGGGTCGCGATCTCGCTGGCCTGCGCGGCACTGACCTGGCTCGCCTGGTCGGGCGTGAGCTGCGTCTGGCCCGGCTGCAGCACGCGGCCCAGCACGCCGCCGGCCAGCGCCGACGCGGCAGCCGGCCCGAGCGTGGCGAGCACCTGGTTGAGCAGGCCGGCGCGCTGCTCGGGCGATGAGTTGCCGAACATCTGGCCCACCATCTGCCCGAAGGGCGGCGTCTGGTCCGAGCGCAGCGCCGCCGCCAGGCCGGCGCCGAGCTGGTCGTCGGACGCATGCGTCGCCGCCTGGTCGAAGTGCTGGTCGGCGTTGGCGCCGGTGAGTTGCGTGATCTGCTGGAGCACGTCGAACAGGCCCATGCGGTCCCCCTGTGGAAAAGCGGCCATGCTCGGCCGCACGGCCTGAGCAGGGGCTGACGGTCGCATGACGTGCGCGTGACGGCGCCCGCGCGCCGGCGTCGCTATGCTGGACCGCCGCCGCGCGCGAGCAGCGCGGCGCGAAGAACGACGGAACCCGGAGACCGACCCCATGACATCCCTCGAAGCGGCGCTCGAGCGCGACTACGGCGTGATCGCCGATTTCATCCGCGACCATGCGCGCGAGCGGCCCACGCACCCTGCCCTCGCCGACGCGAGGCAGCAGATCGACTACGCCACGCTCGACGCCCGCATGGACCGCATCGCCGCCGCGCTGCAGCGCGAGGGCCTGGCGCCCGGCGACACGATCGCGATCTGCGCCGACGCCTCGGTCGAGTACGCGGCGGTGTTCCTGGGCGCGCTGCGCGCCGGCATCGCGGTGGCACCGCTGGCGCCGAGCAGCACCTCGGCCAGCCTGGCGCGGATGCTGGAGGATGCCGAAGCGCGCCTGCTCTTCATCGACGACACCGGCACGCTGGCGCTGGGCGATGCCGGCGGCCACCTGCCGCGCGTGGCGCTCGCGGGCGGCGCAGTGCCCCTGGTGGGCGACTGGATGGCGCCCGCCGGCGCACGGCCGGCACCGGTCGCGCCGGAAGCGGCCTGGCCCTTCAACATCATCTATTCCTCGGGCACCACCGGCGAGCCCAAGGGCATCGTGCAGGGCCACGGCATGCGCTGGGCGCACGTCAAGCGCGGCCAGGTGTACGGCTACGGGCCCGACACGGTCACGCTGCTGTCGACGCCGCTGTATTCCAACACCACGCTGGTGGTGTTCTTCCCCACGCTGGCCTACGGCGGCTGCGTGCTGCTGATGCCGAAGTTCGACGCGGCGGGCTACCTGCAGCTCGCGCAGCGCCACCGCGCCACGCACACGATGCTGGTGCCGGTGCAGTACCAGCGGCTCATGGCGCACCCGGAGTTCGGCCGCTTCGACCTGTCGAGCTTTCAGGCCAAGTTCTGCACCAGCGCGCCCTTCGGCGCCGCGCTCAAGGCCGACATCCTGAAACGCTGGCCCGGCGGGCTGATCGAGTTCTATGGCATGACCGAAGGCGGCGGCACCTGCATCCTCGAGGCGCACCTGCATCCCGACAAGCTCCACACCGTGGGCCAGGCCGCGCCGGGCAGCGACATCCGCCTGATCGACGACGCGGGCCGCGAGGTGCCTGCAGGCGAGGCCGGCGAGGTGGTCGGCCACTCGGGCGGCATGATGAACGGCTACCACAAGCAGCCCGGGAAGACGCGCGAGGCCGAGTGGTTCGCACCCGACGGCAAGCGCTTCATCCGCACCGGCGACATCGGCCGCTTCGACGCCGACGGCTTCCTCACCCTGTTCGATCGCAAGAAGGACATGGTCATCAGCGGTGGCTTCAACATCTACCCGAGCGACCTCGAAGCGGTGCTGCGCCGCCACCCCGACGTGGCCGATGCTTCGGTGATCGGCATCCCGTCGGAGCAATGGGGCGAGACGCCCGTGGCCTTCGTCGTGGTGCGCCCGGGCGCCGCCGCGAGCGACGACGAGCTGCTGGCCTGGACCAACGCGCAGTTGGGCAGGACGCAGCGCCTGGCCGGCCTGCGCCGCCTCGACGAGCTGCCGCGCAGCGCCATCGGCAAGGTGCTCAAGCGCGAGCTGCGGGAGGCCTGGGCCTCGGCAGGCGCCTGAGCGCCGCTGCTCAGGCGGAGCTGCCGAAGAACCGGTGGTGCAATGCCGCGAGGGCGTCGCGGTCCTGGGCCTGAGCCAGGCCCTGCAGGCCGCAGTCGCGCGCGAACACAGCGCGCCGACGCGCGTCGGCCGCCATTGCGGCGTCACGGCTCTCATCGGCAATGAGCGCCAGCAGCTTTTGCATGCGGACCATGACCTCGAAGCAGGCGCCGCCGTCGCGCGCGAGCGGGTCGAAGCCGTCCTCGAGGAAATCGGTCGCATCCAGAGGCGGCACCGTCACCCGGTCGTGCCGCTGCGACACATCCGCTGGTGCCGCCATGCCCTCGTGCTGGCCCTTGAGGATGACGCGCGTGATGGCGTTCAGACAGGCAATGGCGGTGCCGGGGTCATTGATGGCGGCCGACAGCGCCCGCTGTCCCGCTTCGCGCAGCACGATGACGCCGAAGCGCGGGTCCTGGTCGAAGGTGCGCTCCGCGTCGAACTGCAGATGGGCAAGCACGGCCTTGGCGACCGACGCTCGCGAGGCCTCGGCCTGCGTATCAGTTGCCGCGTCCGGCACGACGATGGCCAGCAGCCGTCCCGGGCCGACCTGCTCGCCGGCGCGCACGCGCACGTGCACGGTGCAGGCGTGCGAGCCGGCCCAGTCCTGCAGGCCATCGACGTCCACACGGCGCAATGCGCGCAAGTCGTCCGCACGTATGCAGACGCTGCCTGGCGCGGCTTCGAGGGGCCGGCTGTCGGCTTCGCCGGGGCGGGCGCGCATGAAGGGCTGCGCCCAGTGGCCGGCCATGGCCTCCAAGGCCGCTGTCTCGATGCGCGCCAGCGTGTTGCCCAGCCTCCCCAGCGACGACAGCGTGCGCACCCAGCGCAGCAGCGTCAGCATCAGCCACGCCAGTACGAGGCAGGTGCTCACGAAGAGGATGAAGCGCCCGTTGTCGCCGTAGTAGCGCATGCCCAGCGCGATCTGCGCCACGATGGAGAACATGAAAGCCGACAGGAAGTTGGCGATCGCGGCGCGCGTGCCCTCGTCGCCCATCACCAGCTCGGTGGCGCGCGGTGTGACGCCGCTGCTGGCCGACGCGAAGGCCGACACCATGATCGACAGCGAAAAGGTGGTCACCGCCAGCATGCTCGAGGCCACCACCCCCAGCAGGCTGTCGAGCGTCTTGGCCTCCACCACCGGCAGACGGATGCCGGGCAGCAGCTCGGGCACCCAGGCGGCGGCGAGCGCGACCGCCACCGCAATCACGCTGTTGAGCGCCGGCAGCACCCACAGGCGGTTGCGCCGTTCCATCCACAGTTGCTTCCACACCCGCATCCGTCCTCCTCGCTATCGATGCGGCCACGCGCAAGACGCGGCCTCGTCGGTCCATTCTTGCGACCCGGACGCACGCCATCCATCGGACGACGCCGCGCGTCCCACGGCCCTGGGGCACACTCACGCGCCTGATCGCCCTCCTCGTTTCCTCGCATGTCCGCCAACGCACCGCCACCCGCCTCGACCCCCGCGCCTGCTGCCACCGACGCCGATGCCCCGGCCTCGGGCAACGGCCTGCTGTGGGTGCTGCTGGCCGTGGCCGTGCTCTTCGCGCTGCTGCGACCCCGCCCGCCGATGGAGTGGCTGCGGCTGGTCGACTGGCAGACCGTGGGTGCGCTGGCGGGACTGCTGGCGATCACGCAGGGCGTGGAGAAGAGCGGCGTGCTGCAGTCGGCTGCCCAGCGCCTGCTGGCGCGCGTGACCGACCAGCGGCAACTCGCGTTCTGGCTGTCGGGCGGGGCGGCGCTGCTGTCGGCCCTGGTGACCAACGACGTGAGCCTGTTCCTGCTGGTGCCGCTCACGCGCGTGCTCGCCACGCAGGCCCACCTGCCGCTGGCGCGGCTGGTGGTGCTGCAGGCGCTGGCGGTGAACGCGGGCTCGGCGCTCACGCCCATCGGCAACCCGCAGAACCTCTTCCTCTGGCACCAGAGCGGCCAGAGCTTCTTCGGCTTCATGGCGATGATGGCGCCCACGGTGGCGATCATGCTGGCCTGGCTGGCGGTGGCGGTGTGGCTGCTCGTGCCGCGGCATGCGATCACGCTGCGCCCGGGCACCGACAGCGCGCCGGTCCGGCCGAAGCTGCTGTGGGTGTCGGCTGCGCTCTTCGTCGCCTTCGTCATTGCGCTCGACCGCCACTGGCTGGTCGCGGGCCTGGCGGTGGTCGCCGTTGCCTTCGCCATCGTCCACCCGCGCGTGCTGCGAAGCATCGACTGGGCCTTGCTGGCGATCATCGCGCTGATGTTCGTCGACCTGCGGCAGCTGGCCGAGCTGCCGCAGGTGTCGGCGCTGCTGAAGCACTGGCCCATCGAGCAAGGCTGGCGCGCCTACCTCGCGGCCATCGTCAGCTCGCAGTTCATCAGCAACGTACCCGCCACCATCCTGCTCGACGGCTACGTGAAGGACCTGCCCGCGCTGGCGGCGGGCGTGAGCGTCGGCGGCTTCGGCTGCGTGCTGGGCTCGCTGGCCAACCTGATCGCGCTGCGCCTGGCGCGCGTGCCCAACGGGCTGGCAGAGTTCCACCGCATCAGCGTCCCCTTCCTGATCGTGTGCGCGCTGAGCGCGGTGCTGCTGCGGCTGGGCTGACCCCGATGCGCAGCGTGCCCGCCGCTTCCCTGTCCGTGCGCGACTACGGCGCCTCGCGCGGCAGCCATGCGCACGACCACTTCCAGGTGCTGGTCGGGCTGCGCGGCACGCTCGAGCTGGAGGTCGAAGGCCGCGGCCAGCGCGTCGGCGCGGGCCAGGGCGTGGTCGTGGCGCCGGGCGACCGCCACGACTTCGAGGCCGTCTCGCGCCGCGGCAGCCGCTGCCTGGTGCTGGACACGGCCGACACGGCCTGGGGTGCCCGCGCCGGACGCATGCCGCCCGATGCGCGCGCGGCCGCGCTGGCGCGCTATCTCGCTCTCAGCCTCGAATCGAAGGCAGCAGCCGCATTGGCCCTGCTGCAGGGGCCGGCGCTGCTGTGCGAAGCGTGGGGGTCGGGCGAGCCGGTGGCGGGCGGCCGGCCCATCGACTGGGCGGCGCTGGCAGCCTGGCTGCGTGCGCGCTGGCACCTGCCGCTGACGGTGGCCGAGCTGGCCCGGCAGGTGCACCTGAGCCCGAGCCAGTTTTCCGAACGCTGCCGCCGGGAAACGGGCCTGAGCCCGATGCAATGGCTGCGCGGCCAGCGCCTGGCCCAGGCCCGGGCGCTGCGCCTGAGCGGCATGGGCGTGGCCGAGGCCGCGCGCCGAACGGGCTACCGATCGCCCTCGGCGCTCACCGCTGCGATGCGGCGGGCGACGTGAGCGTGCAGCGCCGCGTTTGAATCCAAAGGCGCCGACGCCCGCCCCGCGGGCGCCGGCAGCCATGCCTGGCTTGACGTGTAGGGTGCTGCCGCTTACCAGCGCACCTTCACGCCCAGGCTGCCGTTGACGCCGCTCTTGGTGCGCGCGTCCCCGCCCGAGGCCCACAGCTTGCCCACCTCGCCATACAGGCTGGTGGCCGGGCTCAGCTGCCAGGTCGCCCCCAGCGCCAGCTCGCTGCTCGTGCCGCCCGTCCTCGTCAGGATCGGCGTGCTGGCCGCCGGGCCGATGAAGGTCGTGGTGTCGGTACCGCTGCCGCGCTTGTACACGTTCACCCGCGCATAGGGCTGCAAGGTGCCCAGCCCGGTCTGGAACTCGCCCTTGACGCGCACCCCGGCGCGCGCCAGCCAGCCCCCGTCGGTGTTCTGCTGCACCCACGCGCCGGTGATGGACGTGTCGTCCAGGCTCAGGCGCTGGTGCACCAGCTGCAGCTGCGGCTCGATCGTCCAGTTCGGCGCGATCGCGAAGGCCTGGCCCACCTCGATCGAAGCCAGCAGGCTGTCGCCCTTGCCGCTGCTGGAGAAGGCCAGCGTGGGGCTGGCGGTGTAGCGGTGGCGCCCGGCCTGCAGCACGCCGTCGACGTACAGGCCCGAGTCGTTCTTCCAGGTGGCGTACGCGCCCAGGTACTGGCTGCGCAGGTCGTTGGAGCCGGCCGCGTAGTTCAGCACGCCGCGGGCGAAGCCGGTGACGCTCATGTCGCCTTCGAGCTGGCCGACGTAGACGCCGGTGCGCCAGTTGGCGTTGGCCCACAGGTCGGTGCCGGCCTGGAAGCCGGTCAGGCGCCCGGAGCTGCCGGGCGAGACGGTGCCCGACTGCTGGATGTCGCGGTCGATGCTGATCACGCGGCCCCAGGCCTGGCGGTAGCCCTGGTCGGGCGAACTGGTGTTGGTGCCCGTGCCGCCGTCGTCGCCGATGCGCTGGTGCATGTTGCCCAGCATGGCCAGGTTGGACTGGCGCAGTTGCTCGGGCAGCGCGGCGTACAGGGGGACGTCGGCGCGATAGGTGGGCAGGCCGCCGACCGGGGGCAGCGGCGGCGCAGGCACGGGTGCAGGTGCCGGTGCGGGCGACGGAGCCGGTGCGGGTGACGGAGCCGGCGCAGGCGACGGCGCGGGAGCCGGTGCCGGCGCCGGTGCGGTGGTCGAGCTCAGGTAGGCGCCGCCGCCCACCGTGTTGAGCTGGTAGTCGAAGGCGCCGGCCGAGACGGGCGCGGCCAGGTTGAAGGCGCCGCCGGCAATGCCGCCGGCCGCGCTGACGACCTGGATGCCGTTGCCCGTGGTCTGGCCGCCCAGGCCGTTCAGGTTCGTGACCTGCACGGCGGTGGTGCCGCTGGCGGTGCCGGTGACGACCATCTTGTCGGTCACGCTGGAGCTGTCGCCCAGCACCGTGCCCAGCCGCAGCAGGCCGTTGTTGCCGACGTAGTTGCCGTTCACGGTCAGCGTGCTGCCTGCGGCGGTGCCCAGCAAGGACACGGTGCCGGCATTGGTCAGGCCGCCGACGCTTTGGTTGAAGCCGCCCGTGGCCAGCGTCGCGCCCGCCGCCACATTCACGGCCGAAGCGGCACTGAAGGCATTGGCCGCCCCGGCCAGCAGCGTGCCCTGGGACACGGTGGTGGTGCCGGAGTGGACGTTGGCGCCCGCAAGCGTCAGCGTGCCTGCCCCCGACTTAACGAAGTTGCCTGCGCCGGTGATCGAACCCGCGTAGGTGCTGGCGGCGGCCTGGTTGGCGGTGAGGGTCTGTGCGTTCAGCGCGATCGAGCCGCCCGTGCCCGACAGGCTCGAAACGGTGAGGTCCGCGGTGCCGAGGTCCAGCGTGCCGCCGTTGACGGTGTACGCGGTGTTCTGCGCGAGTGCGCCTGCGCTGCCGGCCGCCAGCGTGCCGGCCAGCACGGTGGTACCGCCGGTGTACGTGTTCGTGCCCGTCAGCGTGACCGTGCCGGTGCCGGTCTGCGTCAGCGAGCCGGTGCCGCTGATGGCATTCGCCACAGCCACGCTGTCGCTGCGGTTGAAGACCAGGCCGGAGTTGTTCGTCACCGCGCCGGTGCCCAGCGTGCCGCTGGTGCCGCCGGCGCCGACCTGCAGGACGCCTGCACCGATGGTCGTGGTGCCGCCGTAGGTGTTGTTGCCCGTCAGCACGGTCGCGCCGGTGCCGGCCTGCGTCACCGTTCCTGTGCCGCTGATGGCGTTCGCCACGAGGGCCACGTCGCTGCGGTTGAACACCAGTGCCGCGTTGTTGGTCACGCCGCCGGTGCCCAGCGTGCCGCTGGTGCCGCCGGCGCCCACTTGCAGCGCGCCTGCACTGATGGTGGTGGTGCCGCTGTAGAGGTTGTTGCCCGTGAGCGCCGTCGTGCCCGCGCCCGCCTGCGTCAGCGTGCCGGTGCCGATGATGTCGTTGGCCACGATGACCGCGTCGCTTCGGTTGAAGACGAGGGCACCGTTGTTGACCACGCCGCCGGCACCCAGGTTGCCGCTGGTGCCGCCATTGCCGACCTGCAGGGTACCGGCGCTGACGACGGTGGCCCCGTTGTAGGTGTTGAGGCCGCTCAGCACCAGGGTGCCCGCGCCCGACATCGTGAGCGTGCCGGCGCCGGAGACACTGCCGCTGAGGTTCAGCGAGGTCGCGGCATCCGGTGCCAGGCTCCCTCCTGCGGCGCCCAGCGTGACCGCGCGCGCGGTCGCGATGCTCGCCGTGGTCTGCAGCGTGCCGCCGTCGAGCGTGAGGCCGCCGGCCACGTCGCCCAGGGCACCGTCGCTGGAGATCGACAGCGTGCCGCCGGACACGGTCCAGGGCGTGACGGCAGCGTTCGTGCCCGTCAGCGTCCAGGTGCCGGTGTTGACCTTGCTGTAGCCGCTGAAGCCCTGGTACTGCGCGCCGATGCCGGAGACGTCGAAGCTGGCGTTGGCGGTGCCGCCCAGGCGCAGCACGTTGCCCGTGCCCGCGGCGGCCACGCCGCCGGTGAAGGCGTAACCGGCGTTCAGTTCGAGGGCGTTGTTGTTGCCCGTGATGGCCACGGCGTTGGCCTGGCCGCCCAGGCCCGTGCCGCCGGCAATGCTGCCTGCGTTGATCAGCGTGTTGCCGTCGCCCGTCACGCGCACGCCCACGCCGCCCGCACCGGCCGTGCCGGGAATACCTGCGGGGTTGGCCACGACCACGGTGCCGGCCGCGCCGCCGTTGCCGCCGGTGATGGTGCCGGCGTTGTAGATCTGCAGGCCGGTGCCTGCGGCGTTCACGCCATCGCCGCCTGCACCGCCGCTGCCGGCTGCACCTGCCGTGGTCGTGCCTGCCGCGGTCGTTCCAGAGCCGTTCGAACCGCCGTTGCCGCCGTTGCCGCCGGTGATGGTGCCGCCCGCTTCGTTGCGCACGCCGCCCGACACCAGTTGGACGCCGTTGCCGCCGCCACCGCCGCCGCCGCCGCTCGGGCCGTTGGACCAGGTTCCGCCGTTGCCGCCGTTGCCGCCGTTGCCGCCGGTCACCACGCCGGAATTGGTCGATGTCGCGCCTGCATGGTCGAGGTAGAGCGCCGTGCCGGCCCCGCCGCCGCCGCCGCCCTGGGCGGCACTGTTGCCCCCGGCGCCACCGGCACCGCCGGTGATGCTGCCGGTGTTGGCGACAGCCTGCCCGATCTGGATGGCACCCCAGCCGCCAGCGCCGCCGCCGCCGCCGGCACCGGGGTTGTCGCCGTTGCCGCCAACGCCGCCCTGGCCGCCTGCGATCGCCGCGGCGTTCGTGCCGAGGTTGTTCGCGCCGGTCGCGCCACCGCCGCCGCCGCCGCCGTAGTCCACGCCCGTGCCCTGGCCCGCGCCGCCGGCGCCGCCAGGAGCGGTGCCCGCGGCGCCGCCCGGCCCGAAGGAACCACTGAAGGTGCCGCCATTGCCAGCGCTGCCGGCCGTGGGCCCGGAGAGCGGCGCGCTACCGCCATTGCCGCCGCCGGACTGGAAGTCGCTGTCATTGGTGCCGCCCAGCCCGCCTTGGCCCGTGGCTCCGCCGTTGCCGGCGTGGAGTTGGTACGCTGGATTGCCCGGCGTGCCGGTGGGGTAAGGATTGCCGCCCACGCCCCCGTCGGCGGCCTGCACCGACCAGGCCACGAGGCCCAGCGCTGCGGCGCCCAGCAGGCGCGCGGCGCGCGCCTTGCGGCCGCCGCGCGTGTGGCCGCGCGCCGTCTCGCTGACGGCCTGCCAGCTGTTGAGGGACTGGTTGAAAACGACGCGGTGGATACGGTTCATCGGGCTGGAATCCGGCAAGAGTTGGTAGGACGAAAACTCCGAACGCAACAAAATTGGTTACGTGGGAAACAAATGTGAGCAGTTGAAATGTAGCTATTTTTATTACAGGTTGGCAATCCTTCCCGATTTCGGTGCGTGTCGGACAAGGTCCATTCCGGTGCAACCGTGGCTGCGCGACGACAGGGCGTCGTCTCGCGACGACGCCGCGTCCTAGGCTCGCCGTATGTCACCGACCGCCTGCGCCCTGGCCGCCATCGCCCTGTGGGCCACCCTCGCCAGCCTGGGCACCGCCCTGGCGCACGTGCCCCCCTTCCTGCTGACCGGCGCCGCACTGATCGTGGGCAGCGTGCCGAGCTGGCCTCTCGTCCTGCGCGACCGTGCGGCATGGCGCGTGCCGCCGCGCACGCTGGCGCTGGGCATCTACGGCCTCTTCGGCTTCCACTTCCTGCTGTTCATCGCGCTGCGCCATGCGCCGCCGGTCGAGGCCAACCTGGTCAACTACCTCTGGCCGCTGGGGATGGTGGTGATGGCGCCGCTGTTCCTGCCGGGCATGGCGCTGCGGCCGGTGCATGTGGGAGCGGCCCTGCTGGGCTTCGCGGGCGCGGCGTTGGCGACGTTGGGTGCGCGCGGCAGCACGGACGCGACCGCGGCGGGCATTGGCTACTGGGGCTTCGTGCCGGCGCTGGGCTCGGCCTTCATCTGGGCCAGCTACTCGCTGTGGACACGGCGGGTGCCGCCCTTCCCGACCGCGGCGATCGGCCTGTTTGGGCTGGTGTCGGGCGCGCTGTCGCTGCTGTGCCACGCGCTGCTGGAACCGGCCGTGGCGCTCTCGGTGCGCGACTGGGCATTGATCGCGCTGTGCGGGCTGGGGCCGCTGGGCGCCGCCTTCTTCCTGTGGGACCGCGCGCTCAAGGGCGGCGACGCGCGGCAGATCGGGATCCTCAGCTACATCACGCCGCTGGCGTCGACCGCGCTGCTGATGGTGGTGACGAGTCGGCCCCTGAGCTGGAGCATCGCATTGGCGGCGGCCATGATCGTCGCGGCGGCCGGGGTGGGTACGCGCGCGCGCTGATCCGGCCGAGCGGCTCGCGCGGCGCGGTGGCATCGAATTCGCTTGCCCGGCCGTTACAACAACTCCGGAGATTCGCTGATGGCCAAGATCCCTGCCGGCGTCGGGCCGCGCTTTCCACAGGTGGTGGTGCTCGTGGGCGCCACGGGCGACCTGTCGCGGCGCAAGCTGCTGCCGGGCCTGTTCCACCTGTGCAGCGCGGGCTTCATTCCCGACTGGCGCATCGTCGGCGTCTCGCTCGACGACATCGACGTCGAGGGCTTCAAGGCCATCGCCCGCAACGCGCTGGACGAATTCGGCAGCCGCAAGACCAGCCCCGCCGCCTGGGAGCGCTTCGCTGCACAGCTCGACTACGTGCCGCTGGCGGCCGGGGCGCCCGCGCTGAAGGATGCGGTGGCGCGCGCCGAGGCCTCGCTGGGCGTCGAGTGCCGGCGCCTGCACTACCTCAGCGTGCCGCCCTCGGCCGCGCTGCCGGTGGTCCGCATGCTGGGCGAAGCGGAGTTGGTCGAGCGCTCGCGCATCGTGATGGAGAAGCCCTTCGGCACCGACCTGGCCAGCGCGCGCGTGCTCAACGCCAAGCTGCACCAGGTCTTCGACGAATCGCAGATATTTCGCATCGACCATTTCCTGGGCAAGGAGCCGGCGCAGAACATCCTGGCCTTCCGCTTCGCCAACGGCCTGTTCGAGCCGATCTGGAACCGCAACTTCATCGACCACGTGCAGATCGACGTGCCCGAAACGCTGGGCCTGGGCAAGCGCTCGGGCTTCTACGAGCAGACCGGCGCCTACCGCGACATGGTGGTCACCCATCTTTTCCAGATCCTCGGCTTCATGGCGATGGAGCCACCGACCTCGCTCGACCCCGAGCACATCGGCGAGGAAAAGAACAAGGTCTTTCGCAGCATGCTGCCCATCCTGCCCGGCGACGTGGTGCGCGGGCAGTACAGCGGCTACCGCGGCGAGGAAGGCGTCGACCCCGACTCCGACACCGAGACCTTCATCGCGTTGAAGTGCCACATCGACAACTGGCGCTGGGCCGGCGTGCCCTTCTACCTGCGCACGGGCAAGCGCATGGCCGAGGGGCAGCGCATCATCTCCATCGCCTTTCGCGAGCCGCCCAAGAGCATGTTCCCGCCCGGCAGCGGCGTGGGTGCGCAGGGGCCCGACCACCTCACCTTCGACCTCGCCGACGCGTCGAAGATGTCGCTGTCGTTCTACGGCAAGCGCCCCGGCCCCGGCATGCGGCTGGACAAGCTGAGCCTGCAGTTCGCGATGACCGACACCGGCCTGGCCGGCGAGGTGCTGGAGGCCTACGAGCGCCTGATCCTCGACGCCATGCGCGGCGACCGCACGCTGTTCACCACGGCCGAGGGCATCGAGCGGCTGTGGGAGGTGTCGCAGCCCCTGCTCGACGCACCGCCGCCCGTGCGGCTGTACGAGCCCGGTTCGTGGGGGCCCAAGCCCGTGCACCAGCTGATCGCGCCGCATGCATGGCGGCTGCCCTTCGAGCGGGCCTGGCGCAATCCGAACAAGAGCGGCGGCTGAGGCGGTCGAGTCAAAAAAACGGGCCCCCGAGGGGACCCGCGCAACGCCGTCACGGTGACGACGAGGAGACAAACCCCGCTCCGTCAGAGTTTGCAGCTTCAATGTACGGCGCTGCCCAGCGATCACCAACGACCGAGTGGTGATATGCGTCTGACGCAAACGTCTATGGCGAACGACGCGCCGTCGCGGGCGCGCGCCGTGCGGGCGGAGCAGCCGGCCGCTGCACGGGCAGCACCACCAGCACCACGCTGCGTTCGCCGTCGAGCCCTTCGGCCTCCACGCGCAGGCCGAACTGCAGGTCACCCGACGCGCGGGCAGCCGCGCCGATCGCCGGTACCGTGCACTGGCGATAGCCGGCGATGCCCCCGCCGCAATCGATGCGCACCGGCAGCCCGTGCACCTGCACGTCACCTGCCGGGCCGCTGCGCGTGAAGGTGCTCACCTCGACGCGCGACAGGGCATCCACCGCCACGTAGCTCAGCGACACCTGCGACACGCCGCGCGCCGCATCCTCCGCCGAGAGGCTGCGCGGGCTGACGTCGAAGACCACGAAGGGCGCATCGTTGGACAGGTACTCGACCTGCGCCGGCTGCATGCCCAGCGCGGCCATCGACGCGCGGGCGCCCGGTGCCGGGGGCGCGGCCATCGCAGGCAGCGCGCTGGCGAACAGCCACAACGCAAGAAGGAGAAAACGGTGCATGACGCTCACCATTGCACCGAGGCCGATGGCCGGGCGCAAGCGGGAAAACGCCGCGTGGCCACCAGAGCACGAACCAGCAGCGTGCCCAGACCTTGACCTGGTCGCGATGCATTGGCCAGCGACGGATCGATGCCGCGCGCGCCGGGGCCGGTCTCGCCCTCCCACCAGCCGCCGCTTTCATGCGGGTGGGCGACGCGTGGCCAGTGTTCGGTACGGCTGCGGGCCTGCTCGACCCTCACCCTCGGGCCTTGCCTGCAGCCTCACACGGCACCGGAGGTTGAACTAGCATGGATGACCCACCGGCTGCTACCCAAGGAATGATGCGATGACTCGCTATGTGATCGGACCGGACGTGGCGTTGATGTTGGCAGAAAAGCGTGCCCGCGTGAGCGACCAGCACCGCTTGCTCGCACCGACCCTGCTGCGTTCGCAGGTGCTTGCACAACTCTTCTCGGACGTTCGCGCTGGCCGATCGGACCGCAAGGAAGCGAACGAGCGCCTCGACCATTTGCGGCGGCTCGACATCCGGCTCCTCGGCGACCGCGTGCTGCAGCGGACTGCCTGGGACTTCGCGGAGCAGCTCGGGTGGCATGACACGTTCATCGCGGAGTACGTGGCGCTGGCCCGGCTGCAGGCCGATGCACTGGTGGTGCGCGACCCGGCGATTGCGCATGCCGCCAGTCGCCACGTGGCCATCGCGCGCTACGAGGACCTGCTCGCCTAGGCGACGCGGCGATAGCCGCTGCAGGCCGGCAAGCACCACCTCGGACAAGAGGTGCGACAACCGGCCCGCGCTTGATGGCGCCACATGGCGCGGGGTGCGTTTCAGTCCTTCGCCACTTCCAGCACCAGCTTCCCGAAGTTCTCCCCCGAGAACAGCTTGCCCAGCGCCTCGGGGAACTTCTCGATGCCCTGCACGATGTCCTCGCGGCTCTTCATGCGGCCGTCCTTCAGGTAGCCGGCCATCTCGGCGATGGCGATGTGATAACGGTCGGCGTAGTCGAACACCACCATGCCTTCCATGCGCGCGCGGTTCACGAGCAGGCTCAAGTAGTTCTTGGGCCCGGCGGCGGGCATGCTGTTCGCGTTGTTGTACTGGCTGATGGCGCCGCAGATGACGATGCGGGCCTTGCGCGCGAGCTTGGCCATCACGGTGTCGAGGATCTCGCCGCCGACGTTGTCGAAGTAAACGTCGACGCCCTTGGGCGCGTGTTCCTTCAGGCCCTCGCGCACGGCGCCCGGGCCGGCCTTGTAGTCGATGCAGGCGTCGAAGCCCAGTTCCTTGACCACCCACTCGCACTTGGCGGTGCCGCCGGCGATGCCGATGGCGCGGCAGCCCTTGATCTTGGCAAGCTGGCCGACGGTCTGGCCGACGGCACCGGCCGCGCCGGAGACGACCACCGTGTCGCCCGCCTTGGCCAGGCCGACGTCGAGCAAACCGAAGTAGCCGGTCATGCCGGGCATGCCCAGCACGTTGAGCCACTGGCCGGCGGTGCCGGCCTTCAGGTCGATCTTGACCAGGCCGCTGCGCTTGACCTCGTCGGCCGACACCAGCGCGTACTCCTGCACGCCCAGCGTGCCGTACACCACGTCACCCACGGCGAAGGCCGGGTTCTTCGACGCGACCACGCGGCCCACGCCGCCGGCGCGCATCACTTCGCCGATCTGCACCGGCGGGATGTAGCTCTTGCCCTCGTTCATCCAGCCGCGCATGGCCGGGTCGAGCGAGAGCATCAGGGTCTTGACCAGCACGCCGCCTTCGGCCGGCTGGGCGACGGGCTCTTCGCCGTAGCTGAAGTTCTCGCGCGTGGCAGCGCCCGTGGGGCGGCTGGCCAGCTTGAACTGGTGGTTGGTGGCGGCGATGGCGGTGCTCATGGCGGGGTCTCCTTGTTGGATGTCGGACAGCGGGCGGCCATCCTAGCCGTGGGCCCGGGGTGCCGCAGGCACGCAGGAGACATGCCGATGGATCGCAACCGGCCGATCTGCAGCGCCCGCCGTGCGGGCGCGAGCAGCGGTCGATTCAGTTGCCGTCGCCGGTGCGGGATCAGGCCACCCGCTCGATCGCCTCGCCCAGCAGCCGTACGCCCAGGTCGATCTCCTCGTCGCTCACCGTGAGCGGCGGCGCGATGCGGAACACGCCGCCCATGCCGGGCAAGTTGACGATGTTCATCGACAGGCCCAGCTTCATGCATTCGCGCGTGATGGCGGCGCCGAGCTCGGGTGCGGCCTCCTTGCCGGCGCGGCTCTGGACGATCTCCACCCCCAGCAGCAGGCCGCGGCCACGCACGTCGCCGATGCAGTCCACGCGTTCCTGCAGCGCGCGCAGGCCGTTCTCCAGCCGCTGGCCGGCGACGCGCGCACGCTCCATGAGTCGATCGCGCTGCACCACCTCCAGCACCTTCAGGCCGACCGCGGCGGGCAGCGGGTCGGAGACGTGCGTGGTGTAGAAGAGGAAGCCGCGGCGGTGGCATTCCTCCTCGATGGCTTCGGACGTGAGCACCGCGGCCAGGGGCAGGCCGGCGCCCAGCGTCTTGGAGAGCGTGAGGATGTCGGGCACGACACCGTCGCGCTCGCAGGCCAGCATGGTGCCGGTGCGGCCGATGCCGGTCTGCGCCTCGTCGAGGATGAGCAGCATGCCGCGCTCGACGCATTTGGCCTTCAAGGCTGCGAGATAACCCAGGGGCAGGTCGATCAGGCCGCCGGAGCTGAGGATGGGCTCGGCGATGAAGGCAGCGAGGTTGCCGCTGGATTGCCGGTCGATGAGGTCGAAGGCGTAGTCGAGCTCGGCCTGCCAGTCGAACTGCCCGTTGCGCTCGAAGCGCGGGCGGTACGGGTACGGCGCGGGAATGGCGAAGGAGCCCACGGCCGCCGGGCCATAGCCCCTGCGGCCGGCGCTGTAGGTGGCCGAGGCGGCGCCGCCCGTCATGCCGTGCCACGACTGCGCGAAGCTCACGACCTCGTACTTGCCGGTGTAGAGCTTGGCCATCTTGATGGCGGCTTCGTTGACCTCGGCGCCGGTCGTCAGCAGCAGCGCGCGGTCCAGGCCGGCGGGCGTGATCTCGGCCAGCTGCGTGGCCAGGTCGACCACGGGGCGGCTGAGCATGCCGCTGAAGAGGTGGTCCAGCCGCTGCGCATGCTCGGCCACCACCTGGGCGATCTCCGGGTGGCCATGGCCGAGCAGCGCGCTCATCTGCCCCGAGGTGAAGTCCAGGATGGCGCGGCCGTCCGCGTCGTAGACGAAGCTGCCCTCGGCACGCTCGATGATGAGCGGCTCGAAGGTGCCGCCGTAGCGGATCAGGTGGCGGCGGGCGTTGTGCCAGAAGGCGGGGTCGTCGTTGCGGGACATTGGCGTGGAACTCCAGGGGATGCGGGTCGGATGCCACGAGCGTAAGCACCCTGGCGCCGCCGGCAAAGCGAGTATTTCTGAACCCAGCCATCAACCGGCGTGATGGCCCGAGCCCGCACGGCGCCCGTACCGCGTCCACCGTAGGCCGCCGCCTGCACTCCGTCGCGCCTCAGTCCGCACATTCGGCGCATGGCGGGACAGATCATTGGCGCTCACCGATCCAGACGATCCAGATGCTTGGGAGCCCGCGATGCACTCGATGGAAAAATATTTGGCGCTCGACCCGTTCGCCTTGCGCAGGGGCGAACACTCCGACGTCAACGTGAACGACCCGTACGAGGTGCGCCACGTCGCGCAGGAGTGGGGCGTGGACGAAGTGCTGCTGACGCGCGCGGCGGAGAGCGCCGGGCTGACCACCCGGGCCATGCAGGCCCACCTGTCGCGCTGAGTGTCGATACGTCGCGCAACGTGCGGCCCCCGGGTGCGCCGGCCTGAAAGGCGCCCGTGCCCGTCAGCGCTCGAGCGCGCGGGCCTTTCCTGTCCTTTTACCGTTTCGGACGCCTGATGTCCGCCATCGCGCCACCCCATCCTGGAGCGAGCGCTCCGGCCGCCCCGCCACCCGACCCGAGGCGGCATGCGCGCCGGCCGCCGACGCTGTCGATGGCCGCCTGGAAGCAGTTCATGGAGGTCGCCCGGCCCTACTGGGTGGGCGAACAGCGGCGGGGCGCGTGGGCCTTGCTGGGCATCCTGATCGTGGTGATGCTGTGCGAGACGCAACTCGCGGTGATGCTGATCTCCCGCGCGGGCGACATGACCTCGGCGCTCGCGGCACGCGATGCGGACCGCTTCTGGACCGCCGTGCGCTGGAGCCTGGTGGTGCTGGCCTTCGCGGCGCCCATGTACGCAGGCTACTACTACCTGCGCGATTACCTGGGCAATCACTGGCGCCGGTGGCTCACGCACCACTTCCTCGACGGCTACCTGCACCGCAGGCGCTACTACGAGCTGGGCTCGCGCGAGGACCTGGACAACCCGGACCAGCGCATCAGCGAGGACATCAACACCTTCACCGGCCGCTCGATCAACTACGCGCTCATCTTCCTGGGCTCGCTGATGCAGTTGGTCGCCTTCAGCGCGGTCCTGTGGTCGATTTCGAAGACGCTGGTGATCTTCCTGGCCGTCTATGCGGCCTTCGGCACCTTCGTCGCGCTGTACGTGTTCGGCGCCCCCTTGATCCGCCTCAACTTCTGGCAGTTGCGGCGCGAGGCGGATTTCCGCTTCGGCCTGATGCGTTTTCGCGAGAACGCCGAATCGATCGCGTTCTACCGCGGAGAGGCCCAGGAACGGGCCGAACTGAACACGCGCTTCCAGGCGGCGTTCGCCAACTACGGCCGCCTGATCCGCAAGCAGCGAACGCTCAACCTCTTCCAGCGTGCCTTCAGCCAGCTCACGCTGGTGGTGCCCAGCATCATCCTCGCCAACGAGGTGCTGTCGGGCCGGATGGAGGTGGGCCGGGCGGTGCAGGCGGGCGGCGCCTTCGCCGCCGTGCTGGGCGCCGTGGGCCTGATCGTGGACAACTTCGAGGGCTTGAGCCGCTTCGTGGCCGGCATCGATCGCCTGCACGCCCTGGCCCGCGCGGTGGTTCCGGTCGAGCCCGCGTGCGAGACAGGGCCCGGCATGGCGGGAAGGATACGCAGCGAATGCGGCGACGACGAGCTCTGCGTGGAGAACGTGACGCTGTACGTCCCGCGTTCCGAGCGCCTGCTGATCCGTGACCTGTCGTTGCGCCTTCGGCCTGGGGATGGGCTCATGATTGCCGGGCCCAGCGGTTGCGGCAAGAGTTCCCTGCTGCGTGCCCTGGCCGGCCTGTGGCACAGCGGAAGCGGCATGGTGCGCACGCTGGCGCCGGAGCAGGTGTGCTTCCTGCCGCAGCGGCCCTACATGCAGCTGGGCACGCTTCGCCACCAGATCCTCTATCCGGCCGATGGCAGCGCGCACACCGATGAAGAGCTGCTGGAACTGCTGGACGCCGCGCACCTCGGGGGGCTGGCCGAGCGCGTCGGCGGACTCGACGCGGTGCGGGACTGGGAGAAGCTCCTATCCATGGGCGAGCAGCAGCGCATGGCTTTCGCGCGCGTGTTCTCGCGCCGGCCCCGCGCCGTCATCCTCGACGAAGCCACCAGTGCGCTGGACGCCGCCACCGAGGCCGCGCTTTACCAAAGGCTGCGCGACACCGGCGCGACCCTGGTCAGCATCGCGCACCGGCAGGCCGTGCTGCGCTACCACACGCAGGTGCTGGAGCTGCGCGGCGGCGGCGACTGGCGCCTGGTCCCGGCGCGCGAGTTCTCCTGAGGGCCGGCCCCCGGCGCACGGCTGCCACGGGGGTTCGCGACGAAGGCGGCAGTCCACGGCCTCGAGCGGACCGACACTCGGCACTCCGTCTGCCGACGAACCACTGCCCATCCGGATGAAACCCGTGCTCGACGTCGACCTGCTGCGCACCTTCGTCGCGATTGCCGAAACCCGCACGCTGGGCCGCGCGGCCGCGCGCATCGGCCGCACGCAGGCCGCGGTGAGCATGCAGGTCAAGAAGCTCGAAGACATGCTCGCCCAGCCGCTGCTCCACCGCACCGGCCGCGGCGTGACGCTCACGCTGCATGGCGAGCGCCTGCTGGGCCACGCGCGCACGCTGCTGCGCCAGCACGATGCGGCGGTGGCCGACCTGTCGGGCACGGGGCTGGCCGGCACGCTGCGCTTCGGCTGCCCCGACGATTACGCGGCCGCCTTCCTGCCGGCGATCCTGCGCAGCTTCGCGGGCCAGCACCCCCACGTGCTGGTCGAGGTGGTGTGCGCGCCGACGCCGCGGCTGCTGACGCAACTGCAGCAGCATGGGCTGGACCTGGCGCTCGTCTCCACGTCCGACGCGGAGGACCCGGCGCCGCCGCTGCGCCGCGAGCCGCTGGTGTGGGTCGGCCACCGCCACGACGCGGCGGCGCTTCGCGAGCCGCTGCAGATCGCGCTGTCGGACCCCGACACGCTGGACCACCGGGCCGCCTGCGAACAGCTCGACGCGGCGCAGCGGCCCTACCGCGTTGCGTACGCGAGCGGCAGCATGTCGGGGCTGCTGGCGGTGGTGCGCTCGGGCCAGGCGATCGCGGTGCTCACGCAGTCGGCGGTGCCGGCCGACCTGCAGGTGCTGTCGGCCGGCGACGGCCTGCCGCCACTGCCCACCGTGGGGCTGCAGGTGCGCTTCGGCCTGCCCCGGCCGCCCGCGCTCGTCACCGCCTTTGCGGAGCACCTGCAGCGTCTGGTGCCCGAGCTCTGAGCGAAAAAATCGGCGCGCGGCGCCCTGCACGCCGCCCGGGCCACTAGGAATTCAGGAGCGCCGTGACGGCCAGGCCCGGCTGGGCGTTGCGCAGCGTGAGCCGGCCGCCGTGCGCCTGCGCGACCAGCCGGCACAGGTACATGCCCAGGCCCACGCCGCCGGCACTGCGGGTGCGCGCGCTGTCGGGGCGGTAGAAGGGCTCCGCAAGGCGCAGGAGCTGCTCGTCGGGCACGCCGGGACCGAAGTCGCGCACCTCGATCTCGATACCGCCGCCGTCCGGGCCCCTGTCGGCGCTCGCGGGCCGCAGCGACACGGTCGGTGCCTGCACGCCGCCGGCACCGTGGCGCAGCGCGTTGTCGAGCAGGTTGCGCAGCAAGAGGCGCACGCGAGACCGGTCCAGCGCCGGCGTGGGCAGGCCGGGTGCCACGTCGAGCTGCACTGCCTGCGCCATCGGCACGCCCCGGGCGGCCAGTTCGTCCTGCACCTCGCGCACCAGCGCCGGCAGGTCGACCGGCTCGCGCTGCAGGGCCACGTGCGGGCTGGCCAGACGCTCGCTCTCGAGCAGGTCGCTGATGAGCTCGCGCATCTCGCCCAGGTCGCGCAGCAGCGCCTCGCGCTCGGCCGCGCCTTCGCCGCCCTCGGGCAGCAGCTCGGCGTTGAGCCGCGCCCGGGTGAGCGGCGAGCGCAACTCGTGGCTCATCGCCAGCAGCAGCGTGCGCTTGGCATCGAGCATGGCGCGGATGTCGTGGGCCATGGTGTTGATGCGCTGCGCCAGATCGCCCAGGTCGTCGCAATGCCGGATGGGAATGGGCGTCTCGAACTCGCCGCGGCCGAAGCGCTCGGCCCCTTCGCGGATGTCGATCAGCGGGCGCAGCAGCCGGCTGATGCCGGCATACACACCCACCACCAGCAGCAGCAGTGCGGCCAGCGTGCCCCAGCCCGCCGCACGCGGCGCCTGCTCCCACACGCGCGGCGCCCAGCCGAAGACCACGCGGTGGCCGTCGGCGGTCTGGCGCACGTACCAGCGCTCGTCCTCGCCGGCCGGGCGCGCGTCGCGCAGCAGGCCGTGCTCGGGCTGGTGGGGATGCGAATCCCAGTTCACGCGCGGGCCGCTGATGCGCAGCGTGATCGGCAGCCGCGCGACCAGGGCCTGCGCCTTCGCCACGTCGGGCGGCGTGCCGAGCTCCGCCACGATGCGGTCCTCGTAGTCCATCAGCAGCGGCTGCGCGACCGCCCCCCATCCGTTGGAGAAGGAGCGCTTCATGCCGCCCAGGAAGATGCCGGCCATCACCAGCGCCAGCACCAGGAACCACATCACCAGCCGCACGCGCAGCGAGCGGCGCCAGCGCGGGCGGTGGCGATGTCGCCACTTTCCTTCGCGCGGATGCTCGCGACTTCTCACGCCGCTGCTGCGCCGGAGGTGCCGGGCGCCACGGCCAGCGTGTAGCCGGCGTTGCGCAGCGTCTTGATGCAGTCCAGCGGCTCGAGCTTGCGCCGCAGGCGGCTCACGACGATGTCGACCGCGCGCGTGTACAGGTCGGCCTCGTGGCCACGCAGGCGGTTGAGGATGTCGTCGCGGCTGAAGACCTTGCCAGGCTCGGCCGCCAGCAGCGCCAGCAGTTCGAACTCGGTGCCGGTGAGTTCGACGCGCTCGCCGGCACGGTGGACCTCACGGCGGTCGAGGTCGATGGACAGGCCGTCGAACACCAGGCGCTGCGCCGATGCCGCCGGCACGGCGGCGCGCACGCGCTGGCGGCGCAGGATGGTCTGCACGCGTGCCACCAGTTCGCGCGGCTCGAAAGGCTTGGGCAGGTAGTCGTCGGCGCCGAGTTCCAGGCCGACCACGCGGTCCATCACCTCGCCGCGCGCGGTGAGCATGACGATGGGGATGTCGCTCTCGGCACGGATCTGCCGGCACAGCGCGAAACCGTCCATCTCGGGCAGCATGACGTCGAGGATGGCGGCGTCGTAATCGCCGGCCCTTAGTTTGGCGAGCCCCTCGCTCGGCCGCTGCGCGCTGTCGAGCGTGCAGTCGAAACGCGCGAAGTAGGTGGTGAGCGGCGGCGCGAGGTGCGCGTCGTCGTCGATCAGCAGGATGCGCGGCATGGCGGGATTGTGCCCATGCGAGAACAGGGCGGCGAGCATGAGGCCGGCAGGCATCCGTGCGTCACCACGCGTCGCGCGGCCCGAGCCGGCCCAGGTGGGTGAAGCCGAAGCCGCGTGTGTACTTCAGGCCGTAGCCCAGCAGGCGGTCGAAGCCGATGTGCGCGGCCCACACGAGTGCGAAGGCCATCGCCACCGGCGCGCCCAAGGCCAGGCCCGCACCGCCCAGCAGCGCCGGGCCGACGAGGCTGTGCGTCGTGTTGTAGAGCACCGCGCCGACACGCGGACCGGCCAGGTAGCCGAAGAACGCGATGTCGGGCGCAAGGAAGAGCAGCGCGAAGCCGCCCCAGCCCGCACCGAGCTGCGCATAGCCCGCGACGGCGAGCACGAGCAGCGCCAGGCCTTCCAGGCGCAGCAGCGTGCGCACGCCGCCCTGCGCCGCGCCGTCGCCGGAGGCGCTGGCCGCGGCCCGGCGCCAGGTGCTGCGCGCGGGCCACGACGCGGTGGCCGCAGCAGCTGCGAGCGGCTCAGCCATGGCGCGACCAGCGGCGCCCGCCGCGGTCCATGAACTCGCGCACCTTCTGCTGCTGCGCGGGGTTCAGGTGATCGAAGAAGTCGGCCATGGCGGCGATGACCTCGGGGCTGCCGCTGCGCACGGCGGCGGTCTTTTCCTCGACCAGCTTCGTGGCCGCGGCCTGATCGAGCCGGTCGCCAGCGAAGAGCGCCTTGAACTGCGCGCGCGGATCGCCTGTGCCGCGCATGGCCTGGCGCTGCGCCTGCAGCTTCTGCGCCAGCACGTCGAGCTTCTGTTTCTGCGCGGCGTCGAGGTCGAGCTTGCTGCCCACGCGCTCGACCATCCTGGCGCGGAACTCGGTGCTGTCGGCCGCGCCCCAGCCGTGGCGGTGACCGGCACAGCCGGCGATGCTGCCGGCGACGAGGGCGCCGCCGAAGAGGCCGAAGAGGGCGCGTCGGATCCAGGGTTTCATGATGCGTGTGTCCTTGAGTGATGAGGGAGCGGGAAGCGGGGAGCGCGTCACTGCGCTGCGTTGGTGTTGCGGGCCTGTGCCTCGGCGCGCACGTCGACCGGGTTGCGCATCGTCGAGACGACGCGGCTGTTCACGCGCGAGCCCGAGCTGACGTTCTGGTCGGGCGCGGCGGCGGTGCGCACGGCCTCGGCCTGGACGCCGGCACGGGCCTGCGAGACGGCGACCGTCTCGGCGCCGCGCGAACCGCGCACCACGTTCTGGTCGCGTGCGGCGGCGGTGCGGACGGCCTCGGCCTGCACCGCGCTGCGGCCCAGGGCGCCGGCGGGGGCATGTACGCCGTCGTAGCTTTCGGCCTGTGCGGCGGTGGTGCCCAGCAGAGCCAGGGCGGAAACGGCGAGGAAGGTGGCGCGGATGCTGTTCATGTCGAGGCCTTTCGGGTGAAAGTGATGAAGGAGCCTCGATGGTGCGCACGCGGGCGGGCGCCGTCTTTTCAATGCGGTCGCGCTATGTTTCGTTTGATTTCAGCGCCGTGGAATGGATCGCTGTTCGCGCAGGCGGGGGCGCTCGGGTCCTGTCCTGTGCGCAGCCTGGGCATCGCCGCAGGGGCGCGCCCGCAGGCTCAACCGGCAATCATGCCGGCCGGGTCGTCGGACTCCAGCACGCGCTGCGCCCAGGGCGCGAGCTTGGTCGTGTCGGCGCGCAGGACCTCCTGCTTGACGGCCAGGATCTGCGAGGGATGCATGGAGAAGCTGCGCAGGCCCAGGCCCAGCAGCAGCCGCGTGAAGTGCACGTCGCCAGCCATCTCGCCGCACACGCTCACGCCCTTGCCCTGGCGGCGGCACTCGGCAATGGTGTCGGCCACCAGGCGCAGCACCGCCGGGTGCGCCGGGTCGTACAGGTGGGCCACGGCTTCGTCGGCGCGGTCGATGGCCAGCGTGTACTGGATCAGGTCGTTGGTGCCGATGGAGAGGAAGTCGAAGTGCCGCAGGAAGAGCTTCAGCGTGAGCGCCGCGGCAGGCACCTCGATCATGGCGCCGAGCTTGACGGCGCCGTGCGCCTGGCCACGCATGTCGAGCTCGGCGCGCGCCTGCTCGATGAGCGCCAGCGTCTGGCGGATCTCCGATGCGTGCGCGAGCATCGGGATCAGCAGGTGCACGGCGCCGTGCGCCGCGGCGCGCAGGATGGCGCGCAACTGGGTGAGGAACATCGCCGGCTCGGCCAGGCTCCAGCGGATGGCGCGCAGGCCGAGCGCGGGGTTGAGGTACTCCTGCTTGGTGCTCTTGGCGTCCAGCGGCTTGTCGGCACCGATGTCGATGGTGCGGATGGTGACCGGCATGCCCTGCATGCCGTCGATGGCGCGGCGGTAGGCCTCGTACTGCTCCTCCTCGTCGGGCAGCTTCTCGCCACGCTCGGTGCGGCCCATGAAGAGGAACTCGCTGCGGAACAGCCCCACGCCCACCGCACCGGCCTTCACGGCGCCGGCCGTGTCGTCGGGCAGCTCGATGTTGGCGAGCAGCTCGACACGCTGGTTGTCGAGCGTGACGGCCGGCTTGTGGCGCAGGCGCCAGAGGCGCTCGCGCTCGAGCTCGCCCTGGCGCTGCTTGAAGCCGTATTCGGCCAGGATGATGGGCGAGGGGTCGACGATGACCACGCCGGCGTCGCCATCGATGATGACCCAGTCGTCCTGCCGCACGAGCTGGCTGGCACCGCGCGCGCCGACCACGGCCGGGATGTCCATGCTGCGCGCCACGATGGCGGTGTGCGAGGTCCGCCCGCCGACGTCGGTGACGAAGCCGGCGAACACGCTCTTCTTGAACTGCAGCATGTCGGCCGGCGCGAGGTCGTGCGCGATCAGCACGAGCGGCACGTCGAAGCCGTCGTCGGCGCCGTCGTCACCCTCCTCGCCGGTGCGTGCCCTGCGCTTGGGCGGCGGCGGCGCGAGCACCGCGGCCGTGCCCTTCATCTGGTGCAGCAATCGCTCGACGACCTGCTCCAGGTCGGCCTTGCGCTCGCGCAGGTACTCGTCCTCCATCTCGTCGAACTGGCGCGCGACGATCTCCAGCTGGGTGGTCAGCGCCCATTCGGCGTTGTAGAGGCGCTCGGTGATCCAGTGCTTCACCCCATCGGTCAGGGCTTCGTCCTGCAGCAGCATCTGGTGCACCTCGAGCAGGGCCGACAGCTCGTGCGGCGCCTCCTGCGGGGTCATCTGCGCCACGTTGGCCTGCAGGCGCTGCAGCTCCTCGGCCACCGCGTTGCGCGCCGTGCGCACGCGGCCGATCTCGGCCTCGACCTCGTGCGGCTGCACGAAGTAGTGCGCCACGTCGACCCGGCTGGACACGACCAGCACCGCACGCCCGATCGCGATGCCGCGGGCGACGGGGAGGCCGTGGAGCGCGAAGGTCATGGAATGGCGACGTCGTGAATGCGGACGCGCGCCGGGCCGCCCCAAGCGCGGCCAGCCCCCTCGGAGGGCAGCGGACCTCGCACAGCGGGGAAGCGTGGGGGCGACATCACTCGCCCTCGCCGAACTTGTCGTTCATCAGCGCGACCAGCGCATCCATGGCTTCCTGCTCCTTGTCGCCACTGGTCTCCAGCTCGACGGTGGCCCCCAGGCCGGCGGCCAGCATCATCACGCCCATGATGCTCTTGGCATTCACGCGCCGGTCGCCGCGCGAGATCCACACCTCGCAGGGGTAGCTGCCGGCCAGCTTGGTGAGCTTGGCCGACGCGCGGGCGTGCAGGCCCAGCTTATTGCTGATGGTCACGGATGTCTTGATCACTGTATTTTCTTCTCACCTGGTTCTGGGGGGCGGCCACGGCCACCTGCATGACGCCGGCCGTGCCGCCGGCGATCGCACGCTGCACCTGGGCATCGAGCGGCTCGTGCCGGTAGGTGACGGCACGCAGCAGCATCGGCAGGTTGACGCCCGCGACAAGGCGCGAGCGCGCACCGTCGACGAGCTGCTGCGCCACGTTGCAGGGCGTGGCGCCGAACACGTCGGTCAGCACCAGCACCTGGGCACGGGGGGCGCGTCCGAGCTGCTGCGCGAGGATGATGCGCGCGGCGCCCAGCGTCTCTTCGGGCGACACGTTGGGCAGCACGTCGAGGGCACCGACGCAGTCCTCGGCCTCGGGAAAGACGTGCAGCGCGCATTGCCGCAGCGCATGGGCCAGCGGCGAATGGGCGATGAGGAGGATGCTGTTCATGCGGGCGGCGTGGGCTCGCAAGCATTATGCGGGCGCGCCTGGGGCCGACCCGGCCTTCAGGAGCGGGCTTTCATCGCAGGCGCAGGCCGTCGAAGAAGGTCTCGGCCGCGTCCGCGGCCGAAGGACGGCCGAGCACCATGGCCTGGTAGAGGGTGGTGCCGCCCTGGCCGTCGGGGCCGGCGAACCAGCGCAGGTGCGCTTCCGGCGGGCGGCCGTCGGCCGCGGTGTTCGCCACATCGAGCGCCCACGGCGCGGGCGCGGCGGCAGCGCGTGGCAGCTTCCATGGGGCCTCGGTGAGCTGCGCGCCGGTCCAGGGGCTTCGCGCGGCCCGGCGCCAGGCAGCGAGCCGCGCCTCGGCCTGCGACGCATCGCCGCCCGGCAGTCGGGCCACGACGAAGGTGGCGCCACCGGCTTCGCAGCCGGCCATGTCGATGGACACGGTGGCGGTGTCCATCGGCAGGCTGCGCTCGGCGCGGTCGGGCTTGCAGGGCAGCATGGCGACCAGCGACTCGCCCACCGGCACCTCGCGCCAGTTGAAGACCGGGCTGCAGGCCACGGCCAGCACCACTGCGGCCGCAAGCAGGGCCGCCCGCCGAATCGGCAGCACGCCGTCGCCTGCGGAACTAAAATTGCGCTGCTTCATCGATCCGCTCCATGCATCTCCGCCTTCACGCTCTCCCTGCCCCGTGTACGGTGCCCCTTGCGGGAGCGCTTCGTCCTCATGCCCGGGGCGGTCGGCGATGAGAAATGACCCCCACGCTCCCCACTTTGTGTGGTTCGCTGCCCCCCGAGGGGGCGCTTTTCATCTTGGGGCGGCCCGGCGATGAAACATGACCCCCACGCTCCCCACTTCGTGTGGTTCGCTGCCCCCCGAGGGGCGCATTTCATTTTGGGGCGGCCCGGCGATGAATAAAGCCCTCTATGGTGCCGCAATCGCGGTCGCGTTGGCTGTCGGCGTGGGCGTGTACGTGAGCACCGGCAGTTCGCCGGCCCCCGCCTCGACCTTCGTGCTGCTCGATGGCAGCAAAAAGACCACCGAGGACCTGAAGGGCAAGGTGACGCTGGTCAACTTCTGGGCCACCAGCTGCGTGACCTGCGTGGGCGAGATGCCCAAGGTGATCGCCACCTACGACAAGTACCAGGCGAAGGGTTACGACACGCTGGCGGTGGCCATGAGCTACGACCCGCCGAGCTACGTCATCAACTACGCCGAGACGCGCAAGCTGCCCTTCAAGGTCGCCATCGACAACACCGGTGCCGTCGCCAAGGCCTGGGGCGACGTGCAGCTCACGCCGACCACCTACGTGGTCAACAAGAAGGGCGAGATCGTCAAGCGCTACGTCGGCGAGCCCGACTTCGACGAGCTGCACCGCCTGATCGAGAAGCTGCTGGCCGAGGCCTGATCGGCCGGGCTTTCAGGCCTTTTCGGCCTGCAGCGTCCGTTGGGCGAGCGCGAATTGGCACCGATTTATAGCGATCGAACCGTCGGTCCGCGAGCATAGCGAAGCCCCAGGGCACCCGAGGAACTGGCTTGGCTACGCCTCTGGGTGCGCCCCCCTCCAAGCCGAAGGCGCCAGAAAGGGGGGAGCCGCGACGCGGCTTGAGGGGTGTTACTCCCGATACACGTCGTGGCACGCCTTGCAGGCCGCGCCCGCGCCGCCGATCGCGGCCTTGATGGCGTTGAGATCGCCGGTCTTGGCGGCGGCGGCCACCTTGGCCATTTCCTCTTCGCCGCGCACGGCGGCGGCCTTGAACTTGTCCTGTTCCTTCCAGATCGCCGGCTTGGCCTTGCCCCCCTCGGTGCCGGGGCCGAAGCCGACCCATGGCATCTTGATCAGCTCGGCCGCGCGCGCGGCGCTGGTCTCGGCCACCTTGGCGTCGAAATCGGCGCGGCCGCTGGCCATGTCGGCCACGCGCTTGAAGTTCTGCTGCATCTCCTTGAGGGTCTGCTGGCGGTACTTGATCGCGTCCTGCGGCGTGGCGAAGGTCGGCTGGGCCAACGCCGGCACGGCGGAGAGGGCCGCAACAAGGGCAAAGGCGGCGGTGACAACGGTACGGGAACAAGGCATCGTGGGTTCTTCCTTCTCGTGGGTGGGCCGCAAATGCGGCGGGGCGGAGTTTAGGGGCCGGAGGCGCCCCAGGCCGGAGAAAGCCCGTCTTGGTACACGCCCACGCGGCGCGCGGCCCGTTTTTGTTAATCTGGCGGGCCGCCCACAGCCGCCGGATGCCGCGCCGCCCCTGCCCGACCGCCGATGCCAGCCCCTGCTTCTTCTTCCCACCCCGCCGTCATTTCCGCCGGCACGCGCACGGTGCGTGTCTGGGATCTGCCCACCCGCCTCTTCCACTGGGCGCTCGCGGCCGCCGTCATCGGACTCGTCGCGACGGCCAAGACGGGCGCGATGGACTGGCATTTCCGCCTTGGCTACACGGTGATGGCGCTGCTGGTCTTTCGGCTGGCGTGGGGCTTCGTGGGCGGGCGCTGGTCGCGCTTCTCGAGCTTCCTCTATGCGCCGGGCAGCATGCTCGCCTACCTGCGCGGACGCTCCCATCCCGACCACTTCGTCGGACACAACCCGCTGGGTGCCGTCTCGGTGTTCGCGCTGCTGGCCGCACTGCTGCTGCAGGTGGCGACGGGGCTGGTGTCGGACGACGCGATCACCTTCACCGGCCCCCTGGCCGCCATGGTGCCTGGCAGCTGGTCCGATGCCGCGACCAGCTGGCACAAGGGAGCGGGCCAGTGGCTGCTCATCGCGCTGACGGCGCTGCATGTGCTCGCCGTGCTGTTCTACGCGGGGGTCAAGCGGGTGCGGATGGTGAGGCCGATGCTGTCGGGCGACCGCGCGCTGGCACCGGGCCACGCCCCTGCGCCGAGCCGCGACGACGGGCGCTCGCGGCTGCTCGCGCTGGTGCTGTTTGCGCTCAGCGCGGGGCTGTCCGCGTGGGTCTCCACCCTGCAGCCATGAACAAGCCGGAATCCGCCATGCGACCCTGCTTCGCCGCGCGGGAGGTGCGGCCATGAGTGTGCTCGGCTCCCGCCCCCTGCCGCTGGCCGACACGCCCGCGATCGTGCTGGCCGTGCCCGACGACGCGCACGAACTGGCCGAGGCGCGGGCGATCTTCGGCGAGTACGCGGCGTCGCTCAAGGTTGACCTGTGCTTCCAGGATTTCGACGCCGAACTGGCGAGCCTGCCGGGCGATTACGCCGAGCCCCGCGGCACGCTGCTGCTGGCCCTGGTGGAGGCCGGTGCGACGGCCACGCCATCGGCCGCGCCCGCCTTGGTGCGCCCCGATGGCCGCACCCTGCAGGTGGCCGGCTGCTGCGCCCTGCGGCCACTGGACACGGTCGATTACGCCAATGCCGCCGAAATGAAGCGGCTGTACGTGCGCCCCGGCTTCCGCGGCTTGGGGCTGGGACGCCAGCTCGTCGAAGCCGTGCTCGATGCCGCCCGCGGCGCCGGCTACACCTGCGTGCTGCTCGACACGCTGGACGACATGGAATCGGCCCGGGCGCTGTACGAGGACCTCGGCTTCGTCGAGGTGCCGCCCTACTACCACAACCCGATCGCCGGCTCGCACTACCTCAAGGTCGAGCTCTGAGGCCTTGGGGAGCGCTCAGCCCTTGGCCTGCGCCAGCAGCGTGTCGGCGTCGCTCACCTCGAACTTGCCGGGTGCCTCGACGTTGAGCGTCGCAACCTTGCCGTCCTTGACCAGCATCGAATAGCGGTTGCTGCGCAGGCCCATGCCGCGCGCCGTCAGGTCGAGCGTCAGCCCGGTGGCCTTGGCGAAGTCCGCGCTGCCGTCGCCGAGCATGCGCACCTTGCCGTTGGTCTGCTGGTCGCGTGCCCAGGCGCCCATCACGAAGGCGTCGTTCACGCTCAGGCACCAGATCTCGTCCACGCCTGCGGCCTTGAAGTCGTCGAAGTGCTGCACGTAGCCCGGCACATGCTTGGCCGAGCAGGTGGGCGTGAAGGCACCGGGCAGCGCGAAGAGCGCGATGGTCTTGCCTGCGGAGGCCTTCGCCACGTCCACCGGATTCGGGCCGATGCTGCACCCTTCGCCCTCGACTTCCGAGTATTCCTGCAGGGTCACGGAAGGAAGGGTGTCGCCGATCTTGATCATGGAATGCTCCTGGGGAATAGAGGATGGGTGGAAAAACAAAAACGGCCCACATTGTGGGCCGTTTCCGGGAAAGGCGCCGCGCAGGGCGGGCGCCGTTGGATCAGATCAGACCGCTGCGGCCTTCTCGACCAGACGCGTGGCGATCCAGTTCTTCGACTTCGAGATCGGGCGCGACTCGGTGATCTCGATCAGATCACCCAGGTGGAACTCGCCCTGTTCGTCGTGCGCGTGGTACTTGCTCGAACGAATCATGATCTTGTTGTAGATCGGGTGCTTGACGCGGCGCTCGACGAGCACGGTCACGGTCTTGGCGCGCTTGTCGCTGACGACCTTGCCGACCAGAGTGCGCTTGAGGGATTGCTTGGCTTCCGTCATGTTCACTCCTTACTTGGCCGCAGCAGCCGAAGCTTGCTTCTGCGCCAGGATGGTCTTTGCGCGGGCGATGTCGCGGCGGGTCTCGCCCAGCGTGCCGGTGTTGCTCAGCTGCTGGGTGGCCTTCTGCATGCGCAGGCCGAAATGGGCCTTCTGCAGGTCCTTGATTTCGGCCTGGAGGCCTGCGACGTCTTTTTCACGCAGCGCGGCGGCCTTGGAGACCTTCGCGGTTTGCTTTTTCTTCGTTGCCATGAGAGTTCTCCTCGATCAGGCGCCGAGCTGGCGTGCGACGAAAGTCGTGCGCAACGGCAGCTTGGCGGCAGCCAGGCGGAACGCTTCACGAGCGAGCTCTTCGGGCACGCCGACGATCTCGTAGATGACCTTGCCCGGCTGGATCTCGGCCACGTAGTACTCGGGGTTGCCCTTGCCGTTACCCATCCGGACTTCGGCGGGCTTGGTCGAGATCGGCTTGTCGGGGAACACGCGGATCCAGATGCGGCCACCGCGCTTCACATGGCGCGAGATGGCACGGCGGGCGGCTTCGATCTGGCGCGCCGTGAGGCGCCCGCGATCCACCGACTTCAGGCCGAAGTCACCGAAAGCGACCGAGTTGCCTCGGGTCGCGACGCCGGTGTTGCGGCCTTTCTGTTCCTTGCGGAACTTTCTGCGTGCAGGTTGCAGCATTTGATTTCTCCGTCTATCTCAGACCGGGTTGTTCGAGTTACTCGGTCTTCGGGGCGCCGTCCGCTGCTGCAGCGGGCGCGGCTTTGCGGACGCGCTTAACGGCGGGCTTGTCACCGGCTGCACCGGTGGCTTCTGCGGGCTTGTCGCTGCCGTCGGCCGGGGCGGCATTGCCACCCAGCGGGCCGCGGGCACCGGGGCCGCCCGAGCGCGGACCGCCACGGCGGTCGTTGCCACCGGGACGGCCGTCACGGCGCGGACCGCGCGGACCACGACGCTCCTCGCCTTCGGGACGCGGGGTGCTGTCCAGCGAAGGGGCGTCGTTGCGGCCCAGCGTGTCGCCCTTGTAGACCCAGACCTTGACGCCGATGACGCCGTAGGTGGTCTTGGCTTCGGACGTGCCGTAGTCGATGTCGGCGCGCAGCGTATGCAACGGCACGCGGCCTTCGCGGTACCACTCGGTGCGCGCGATCTCGATGCCGTTGAGGCGGCCGGCCGACATGATCTTGATGCCCTGGGCACCCAGACGCATGGCGTTCTGCATGGCACGCTTCATGGCGCGGCGGAACATGATCCGCTTCTCGAGCTGCTGCGTGATGCTGTCGGCGATCAGTTGGGCATCGACTTCGGGCTTGCGCACTTCCTCGATGTTCACGGCGACGGGCACGCCGAGCTGCTTGCCGAGTTCCTTCTTCAGGTTCTCGATGTCCTCGCCCTTCTTGCCGATCACGACGCCCGGACGTGCCGAGTAGATCGTGATGCGGGCGTTCTTGGCGGGGCGCTCGATCAGCACGCGCGACACCGACGCGTTCTTGAGCTTCTTCTTCAGGTACTCGCGCACCTTGATGTCTTCGGCCAGCATGCCCGCGAAGTCGCGGTTGTTGGCGTACCAGCGGCTGGCCCAGTTGCGGCTGACCGCGAGGCGGAAGCCGGTCGGGTGGATTTTCTGTCCCATGTTTCTTCCAGACCTTAGTTGCCGACCGTCACGTACACATGGCACGTGGGCTTGCTGATGCGGTTGCCGCGGCCCTTGGCGCGCGCGGTGAAACGCTTGAGCGTGGCACCTTGCTCGACATAGATGGTCTTGACGCGGAGGTCGTCGATGTCGGCGCCGTCGTTGTGCTCGGCGTTGGCAATCGCCGACTCGAGCACCTTCTTGACGATGACGGCGGCCTTCTTCTGGGTGAATTCCAGAATGTTCAGCGCCTGGTCGACCTTCTTGCCGCGGATCAGATCGGCAACGAGGCGGCCCTTGTCCACCGAGAGGCGGACGCCGCGGAGAACTGCACGTGTTTCAGACATGTTCTCTGCTCCTTACTTCTTCTGGACTTTCTTGTCCGCGGGGTGGCCCTTGAACGTGCGCGTGAGCGCAAATTCGCCAAGCTTGTGGCCGACCATCTGGTCGGTCACGTACACGGGCACGTGTTGCTTGCCGTTGTGCACGGCAATGGTCAGGCCGATGAACTCGGGCAGCACCATCGAGCGGCGCGACCAGGTCTTGATCGGCTTCTTGTCCTTGTTCGTCACGGCCTTGTCGACCTTGGCGACGAGGTGGTGGTCGACGAAGGGACCTTTTTTGAGAGAGCGAGTCATGGCTGTCCCTTACTTCTTGCGACGCGACACGATGAAGACCTGCGTGCGCTTGTTGTTGCGGGTGCGATAACCCTTGGTCAGGTTGCCCCACGGATCGACCGGGTGGCGGCCTTCGCCGGTCTTGCCTTCGCCACCACCGTGCGGGTGGTCCACCGGGTTCATCACCACACCGCGAACGGTCGGGCGGATGCCACGGTGGCGCGTGGCGCCGGCCTTGCCGTACTGGCGCAGGCTGTGTTCTTCGTTGGCCACTTCACCGATGGTGGCGCGGCATTCGATGTGGATCTTGCGCACTTCGCCCGAGCGCATGCGCACCTGGGCGTAGACGCCTTCGCGGGCCAGCAGCGTCGCCGAGGCACCGGCCGAACGCGCGACCTGCGCGCCCTTGCCGGGCTGCAGTTCGATCGCGTGGATGGTCGAACCCACGGGGATGTTGCGGATCGGCAGCGTGTTGCCGGCACGGATCGGGGCTTCCGAACCGCTCAGCAGCGTCGCGCCGGCTTCCACACCGCGCGGGGCGATGATGTAGCGGCGCTCGCCGTCGGCGTAGCACACCAGCGCGATGTGGGCGGAACGGTTGGGGTCGTACTCGATGCGTTCGACCTTGGCCGGGATGCCGTCCTTGTTGCGCTTGAAGTCCACCACACGGTAGTGGTGCTTGTGGCCACCACCCTTGTGACGGGTCGTGATGTGGCCGTTGTTGTTGCGGCCGGCCTTCTGGAACTGGGGCTCCAGCAGCGGCGCGTAACCTTCACCCTTGTGCAGGTGATCGCGCGAGATCTTGACGGTACCGCGCTGACCCGGGGTGGTCGGCTTGAGCTTGATGACGGCCATGATTACGCGGCCTCCGAAACGAGATTGAGCTCCTGACCGGGCTTGAGCGTCACGTAGGCCTTGCGAACGTTGTCGCGGCGGCCCACCGAGCGGCCGAAGCGCTTGGTCTTGCCCTTGATGTTGGCCACGGACACGCCCTTGACCTCGACCTTGAACATCAGTTCGACGGCGGCCTTGATCTCGGGCTTGGTGGCGTCCTGCAGCACCTTGAAAGTCACGGCATTCGACTTCTCGCCGACCATCGTGGCCTTCTCGGACACGATCGGGGCGACCAGCACGCTCATGAGGCGGCCTTCGTCGAATTCACGCTGAGCGGGGGTGGGGTTCACGCGGCTCATGCGAACATCTCCTTGAGCTTGTCGACGGCACCCTTGGTCACCAGCACCTTCTTGTAGTGCACCAGCGACACGGGGTCGGCGTAACGCGGCTCGACAACCAGCACGTTGGCCAGGTTGCGCGAAGCGAGGTACAGGTTCTCGTCGACTTCTTCGGCGATCACGAGCACGGACTCGAGATTCATCGCCTTGAACTTGGCCGCGAGCGGCTTGGTCTTGGGCGAATCGACCGTCAGCGAATCAACCACAGCCAGGCGGCCTTCGCGGGCCAGCTGCGAGAAGATGGACGCCATGCCGGCGCGATACATCTTCTTGTTGATCTTCTGGGTGAAGTTCTCGTCCGGCATGTTCGGGAAGATCCGGCCGCCCCCGCGCCACAGCGGCGAGGACGTCATACCGGCGCGGGCACGGCCCGTTCCCTTTTGCTTGAACGGCTTCTTGGTCGAGTGCTTGACCTGTTCGCGGTCCTTCTGGGCACGGGTGCCCTGGCGCGCGTTGGCCTGGTAGGCGACGACGATCTGGTGGACCAGGTCTTCGTTGTAGTCACGACCGAACACGGTCTCGGGCGCGTCGTACTTCGACGCGGCCTGGCCCTGTTCATTCAGGAGTTCGAGTTGCATTACTTCGCTCCTTCGGCCGCTTGCGGCTTGGCCTTGACGGCGGGACGCACGGTGACGAAGCCACCCTTGGAGCCCGGGATCGCGCCGCGGATCATCAACAGCTGGCGGGCCTCGTCGACGCGGATCACGTCGAGGTTCTGGGTGGTGACGGTTTCGTCGCCCATGTGGCCGGTCATCTTCTTGCCGGGGAAGATCCGGCCGGGGTCCTGCGCCATGCCGATCGAGCCCGGCACGTTGTGCGAACGGCTGTTGCCGTGCGACGCGCGCTGCGAGCTGAAGTTGTGGCGCTTGATGGTGCCCGCGAAGCCCTTGCCGATCGAGGTGCCCTGCACGTCGACCTTCTGGCCCACGGCGAAGACGCCCTGCGCAGCGATCACGGCGCCCGCCTTGTGCTGGGCAGCCGTTTCGGCGGTGACGCGGAATTCACGGATGATTTCGCCGGCTTCGACGCCGGCCTTGGCCAAGTGACCCGCCTGCGGCTTGGTCACGCGCGATGCCTTGCGCGCACCGAACGTCACCTGCAGGGCGACGTAGCCGTCGGTCTCGTGGGTCTTGACCTGGGTCACGCGGTTGTTGGACACGTCCACCACCGTGACGGGCACTGCGTCCCCGTCGTCGGTGAAGAGGCGCATCATGCCCACCTTGCGGCCCAGCAACCCGAGGGAGTTGCTTTGACTCATGTTGTTTCTCCAAAACTTTCGCCGCTGCCACTTCAATTGGCGACAGCGTTCGGGTTTCGCGGCCTGCGCCGTGAGAACCCAGCGAAAGAAGGTTGATAAGGACTCCGTCGAATGCGCCGGTACGCCATAGGCATGCCGGCCGCAAAAACGGCAGAGCCCACGATTCTACTGCGTTGCCGTCTTTTTGTGCAAGCGCTCGCCACCGAAGCAGGCCTGGCTCCCACGGAAACGCCACAAAAAAAGCCCGGCCGCGCGAGCAGCCGGGCTTTCGGTCCGGGCCGTGGGCCGGCCCGCAGCGATCACTGAAGCTTGATCTCGACGTCCACGCCGGCCGGCAGGTCGAGCTTCATCAGCGCGTCCACGGTCTTGTCGGTGGGATCGACGATGTCCATCAGGCGCTGGTGCGTGCGGATCTCGAACTGGTCGCGGCTGGTCTTGTTGACGTGCGGCGAACGCAGGATGTCGAAACGCTTCATGCGCGTCGGCAGGGGCACCGGGCCCTTGACAATGGCGCCGGTGCGCTTGGCGGTGTCCACGATCTCGGCGGCCGACTGGTCGATGAGCTTGTAGTCGAACGCCTTCAGGCGGATGCGGATCTTCTGCTTGGTGGCCATGGTGCCGTCCTTATTCGATGATCTTGGCCACGACGCCGGCGCCGACGGTGCGGCCGCCTTCGCGGATGGCAAAGCGCAGGCCTTCTTCCATGGCGATCGGCGCGATCAGCTTGACGGTGATCGACACGTTGTC
>JASCNX010000007.1:0-177500 GCA_029968055.1 Xenophilus aerolatus
GTCGCCCCGTAGCGAAGCGAAGGGGTCGCAGCCAGCAGGGTCGCCTTTTCTTTGCCTACTTTCTTTTGGCGAAGCAAAAGAAAGTAGGTCGCCCGCCGGGGCGACATCCCGGCCCCTGCCGCTGCACCTCACCCCACCGGCCAAACCACCCCGTTGTCATTCAAGATCGCATCCAACGCCACATCATGCGCCTGCGGCTCGAAGTCATCGATGAACCCGTTGGTGAAGCCCAGCCCCACGGTGAAGGGCCGCGGCTCCAGCGACGCTAGCGTGCGGTCGTAGAAGCCCCCGCCATAGCCGAGCCGGTACCCCCCCGCGCTGTACCCCAGGCAGGGCACGAACAGCAGCGTCGGCACGATCAGCTCGGTGTCCTTGGGCTTGGGGATGTCGTAGGCGTCGTTCTCCATCGGGCACCCCGGGTACCAGGCATGGAAGGTCAGCGTCTTGTGCTCGCGATTGACCACCGGCAGGCCGATGCGGCGGCGCTGCGACTCGGCCAGCAGCTCGCCGTCCTCCTTCCAGCGGTGCAGCGCGGGCAGGGGATCGAACTCGCCCTTGATCGGCCAGTAGGCGCCGATCACCGTGTCGGGCCGGCCCACCAGCCAGATGCGCATCACGCGCTGAAGCAGGTCGGCCTTGTGCTGCCGGTCGGGCATGGCCAGGCGCTGTTCGATCAGCGCAGCGCGGACCTGGGCCTTGAGGAAAGATGCCGTGTCTTCGCGTTTTTCGTCAGGTGCTTTGTCCATAATCCGTCGATGCAGTTTCGAAGCATTTTGGCACCCTGTAGACATCTTCTTTCCGGCCTCGCGGTGGCCCTGGCGGCCCTGGCCCAGCCGGCCTGCGCCCAGACCAACACCAACGACGACGTGCTGCTGCAGATGAAGCAGGCCTTCCAGCGCGGCGACAAGGCCCGGCTCGCGGCCCTGCTGCCGCAGGCACAGGGCCATGCGCTGGAACCCTGGGCCGCCTACTGGGAGCTGAAGGCCCGCCTGCCGCAGGCCGCCCCGGACGAGGTGCAGGCCTTCCTCGCCCGCTACGCCGGCACCTACCAGGAAGACCGGCTGCGCAACGACTGGCTGCTGCTGCTGGGCCAGCGCCGCCAGTGGGACGACTTCCTCGCCATGCATTCGGCCTACCGCATGCAGGACGACCGCGAGGTGCAGTGCTATGCGATCGTGGTGGACGTGCTGCGCACCGGCCAGGCGACGAAGGCCCAGGCCGACACGGTGCGCCGCAACTGGTTCGGCCAGCGCGAGGGGGACGACGGCTGCCTCACCGCCGCCGACCGCCTGATCTCCGCCCGGATGCTCTCGCCCAACGACGCCTGGAAGCGTGCCCGCCTGGCGATGGAAACCAACCGGCCCGGCGCCGCGCGCGCGGCCGTCAACCTCGTCGCGCCCGATGCGCTCCCCACCTTCGACCAGGTCAACGCCGGCGCGGTGAAGTTCCTCACCGGCGCGGCGTCGGCGGCCTCGAAGGCGCGCAAGGAGATGGTCGTGCTGGCGCTGATCCGGATGGCCTCGGCCGACCCGGACGCCGCCGCGTTGCAGCTGGACTCCAAGTGGGGCCCGATGCTCTCGCCCGAGGAGCGCAACTGGCTCTGGGGCCACATCGGCCGCCAGGCTGCCAACAAGCTGTCGCCACAGGCCTCGGGCTACTTCGCCAACGTGACGAAGAACAGCGACCTCACGGACGACATGCTGGGCTGGAAGGTGCGCGCCGCGCTGCGCATGGGCCAGTGGAAGGACGTCGCCGCCGCCATCGACGGCATGAGCGAGGAAGGCCGCCAGGACCCGACCTGGATCTACTGGAAGGCCCGCGCATTGATGGCGCAGGGCGGTGATCGCCGCACGGAAGAGGCGCGCGAGCTGCTGCAGGGCATCGCCGGCACGCGCGGCTTCTACGAGCTGCTGGCGCTCGAGGACCTGGGCCAGCGCGCCCAGGTGGCCACGAGACCCGACCCGCTCACGCCCGACGAGAAAGCCGCGGCCCGCACCAATCCGTCGCTGCAGCGCGCGCTCTATGCCATCGGCATCGGCCTGCGGCCCGAGGGCGTGCGCGAGTGGAACTACGCCACCAATCTGCACGACAAGGGCGGCATGGACGACCGCGCCCTGCTGGCGGCGGCCGACCTGGCCTGCCAGCGCGAGATCTACGACCGCTGCATCAACACCAGCGAACGCACCAAGGGCGTGATCGACGTCGAGCAGCGCTTCCCCATGCCCTTTCACGACACGGTGCTGCGCAAGAGCCAGGACATCGGCCTGGACCCGGCCTACGTCTACGGCCTGATCCGCCAGGAATCGCGCTTCATCATGGACGCCCGCTCGGGCGTGGGCGCCTCGGGCCTGATGCAGGTGATGCCCGCCACCGCGCGCTGGACGGCCAACAAGATCGGCCTGCCCTACTCGCCCTCGATGATCACCGACCGCGAGACCAACATCACCATCGGCACCAACTACCTGAAGCTGGCGCTGGACGACTTCGACGGCTCCATGCCGCTGGCCGCCGCCGCCTACAACGCCGGCCCCGGCCGGCCGCGCTCCTGGCGCAACGGCCCGGTGCTCGACGGCGCGATCTGGGCCGAGAACGTGCCCTTCAGCGAGACCCGCGACTACGTGAAGAAGGTGCTGGCGAACACCACCAACTACGCCGCCATCATCACCGGTCGCCCGCAGTCGCTGCGCGAGCGGCTCGGCCGCGTGGGCCCGCGCATGGCCGGCGAGCCGGAGCCGAACAAGGACCTGCCCTGAGCCGCACCGGCACGGCGGCCGGCCGCGGCCGCGCCTCGCCGCCGACGTGGCTGCCTGCTGAATGAACCGCTACCTGCAAGCCCTGCGCGACGCGCTGCCCCGCTGGGCGGTCGAGTGGCTCGACGTGCTCATCCCCACGGGCCAGGTCGCCCTCATCCTGCTTGGCGCGTGGCTGCTCTTCCGCCTGGCCGCGCGCCTGATCCGCCGCGTGACGGGGGCCTATGCCCTGCCGATCGAAGTCGCCGTGGTCTCGCGCCGCGTCGCCGGCTTCCTGATCTACGGCGGCGCGCTGCTGTGGAGCCTGGAGCGCCTGGGCGTCTCGGGCACCGTGCTGTGGACCGCCTTCACCGGCTTCGCGGCCGTCGGCGCGGTGGCCTTCTTCGCGGCCTGGAGCGTGCTGTCGAACATCTTCTGCGCGCTGCTGATCTTCACCACCCGCATGTTCCGCATCGACGACGTGGTGGAACTGCTCGAGAACGGCGAGAAGCCCGGGCTGCGTGGCCGCGTGCTCGACATCAACCTCGTCTACACCACACTCGAGGAAAGCGGCGGCGAGGCGGAGGGCACCACGCTGCAGATTCCCAACAGCCTGTTCTTCCAGCGCTCCGTGCGCCGCTGGCACGGCCGACGCCCGCCGGTGCCGCCCGCGGTCGGCATGGCCGCCGCACCTGCCGCTGCCGGGACCTCCCCGCCCGCTCGCCCCGGCCCCTGAGCGGCCCCGCGCCCCGCAGCGCACGATAGGACTTCTGCCTACAGCGGGTGGGCCAACTGCCACGCCACACTCCCGGGCAGTCCCACTCCCGCCCTGCCCATGGCCGCTTCGTCCTGGTGGAACGAGATCACCGAGGTGGTCGTCACCGAGTTCTCCGACGTTCCCGACCTCACCCAATTCGTGCGCATCACCGTTCGCCTGCTGCTGGCGTCGGTGCTCGGCTTCGTCCTCGGGTTCGAGCGCGAGCAGCAGGGCAAGGCGGCCGGCGTGCGCACGCACATGCTGGTGGCCATCGGTTCGGCCATGTTCGTGCTGGTGCCGCAGCAGACCGGCATCGAGCCGTCCGACATGAGCCGGGTGATCCAGGGCCTGGTGGCGGGCGTCGGCTTCCTGTGCGCCGGCACCATCCTCAAGCAAGGGGCCGGCGAGCAGCAGGTGCAGGGCCTGACCACCGCGGCCGGCCTGTGGATGACCGCCGCCATCGGCATGGCCTGCGGCCTCGGGCGCGAGGCCACGGCCGTCCTCAGCGCGCTGCTGGCGCTGGCAGTTCTGCAGCTCGTGCCGCGGATCGTGAGCGGCCTCGAGCGCCTCGTCGGGCCGCCGCGGGACGGCGACGAACGCCCGCGGCCGCAGGTCATCGCCTCGCCGGACGAGGACCGGGCCAAGCCGCCGGCCTGAGCGCATCGTCGCGGATTCGGCATCAATCCGCGGCCGATCCGGCATCAGCGCGGCGCGGACCAGCCGCTAGCATCGGCGCCTTCACTCCGCACCTGGGATCCGGACATGGCGACGCTCAAGCTCTACATCGGCAACAAGAACTACTCCTCGTGGTCCATGCGGCCGTGGGTGCTGCTCAGGCAGGCCGGCATCCCGTTCGAGGAAGTGATGGTGCGATTCGACTCCTTCGACGCCGACTCCGCCTTCAAGGCCACCGTCAAGGCGCTGAACCCCAACGGCACGGTGCCGGTGCTGGTCGACGGCGACCTCGCCGTGTGGGACACCCTGGCCATCGCCGAGTACGTGGCCGAGCGCTTCCCCGACAAGGCGCTGTGGCCGCGCGACGTGGCGGCGCGGGCCCGTGCCCGCAGCGTGTGCGCCGAGATGCACGCCGGCTTCACCGCGCTGCGTGGCCACTGCCCGATGAACATCGAGGCCGACCTGCGCGAGGTCGGCCAGAAGGTCGTGCGCGAACAGCCCGCGGTGCGTGCCGACCTCGAGCGCATCGGCAGCATGTGGACCGAACTGCTCGCCACCCACGGCGGCCCGATGCTCTTCGGCGAGTTCGGCATCGCCGACGCCTACTTCGCACCGGTGGCTTCGCGCATCCGCACCTACGGCCTGCCCGTGCCCGCCGAAGCGCAGGCGTACGCCGAGCGCCTGCTGGCGCTTCCGAGCGTGCAGGCCTGGATCGACGACGCGCTGAAGGAGCACGACTTCGTGCCCTTCGACGAGCCCTACCGCACGGCGCGCTGAGCGCGGGTCAGAAGCGGTAGGTCGCAGCCAGGTAGGTCACCACCGGATTGAGCTTGAGGCTGGCCTGGCTGCTGCCGACCGGCAGGCCGAAGCTGCTCGTCGTCGTCAGCTTGGCCGTGGTCCTGAGCGGGATGTACGACACCGACAGCGACACGCCCCAGTGCCGGTCGAACTGCCAGGCCGCACCCACGTTGAAGACCGGCGCGAAGGAACTGTCGAGCTTGGCGGTCGTCACCGTCGACAGCGGTGCCTGGTGCAGTTGGCCGCCCAGCGCGCCCTGCAGGCTGGACGTCAGGTTCACGTCGCTGTACCAAACGTAGGTCGCACCCAGGCCGACGAAGGGCCGGAAGCGCGCCTCGGCGTCGTTGAAATAGTACTTGCCCAGGATCGTCGGGCTCCACTGCCGGGCCTGGCCCAGCTCGCCGACCCGGTCCAGCGTGCCGGTGCCGTAAAGCTTGAACTTGGGCGGGATGCCGAACACGCCTTCCACCGCCCAGTGCGGGTCGATGAAATAGGTCGCACTCAGGCCCAGCGTGTCGGAATCGCTCACGCGCGCGCCCGAGCCGGGCACCACGGCGGGCACCGGCGCGGTGAAGGTCAGCGGCTTGCTCGAATCCTGGGGCGATAGGTGAATCCAGCCGGCGCCGACGACCCAGTCGCCGGCCTGCTGCGCCATCGCGGGCACCGAGGCCAAGGCGGCCGCAGCCGCCACGGCGCCCAGCGCCGCTGCATGTTGTCTCCTGACCATGAAAGCTCCTTGTAGGAATGGTTTTGCGGAGCGGATTGGAGCCGGCGGAAAGGGCCGGCGTTCCGCTGGCGGCGCTGTATGCGAAGCCTTCCTACACTCGCCCCATGGAGATCTACCTCGTCGGCGGTGCCGTGCGCGACCGCCTGCTCGGCTTGCCGGTGTCCGACCGCGACTGGGTGGTCGTGGGTGCGACGCCCGACGACATGGTCGCGCAGGGCTTCGTGCCGGTCGGGCGCGACTTCCCGGTCTTCCTGCACCCGGTGACGCACGAGGAGCACGCGCTGGCCCGCACCGAGCGCAAGAGCGGCCCCGGCTACCGTGGCTTCGCCGTGCACACGGCGCCCGACGTCACGCTGGAGCAGGACCTCGCGCGGCGCGACCTCACGATCAATGCCATGGCCGTTCCCGAACACGTGGCAGGCGCGACAGGCGACTTCGACCCCGGGACCCCGGTGCTGGTCGACCCGTACCACGGCCGCCGCGACCTGCAGGCCAAGGTGCTGCGCCATGTGACCGAGGCATTCCGCGAAGACCCGGTGCGCATCCTGCGGCTGGCGCGCTTCGCCGCGCGCTTCCACGATTTCGCGGTGGCGCCCGAGACGATGGCGCTCATGCAGGACATGGTTGCCGATGGCGAGGTCGACGCCCTGGTGCCCGAGCGCGTGTGGCAGGAGCTCGCGCGCGGCCTGATGGAAGCGAAGCCCTCGCGCATGTTCGAGGTGCTGCGCGCGTGCGGCGCGCTGAAGGTGCTGCTGCCCGAGGTCGATGCGCTGTGGGGCGTGCCGCAACCGCCGCAGCACCACCCCGAGGTCGACACCGGCGTGCACCTCATGATGGTGCTGGACATGAGCGCGCGCCTGGCGGCGCCGCTGCCCGTGCGCTTCGCCTGCCTCACGCACGACCTGGGCAAGGCCACCACGCCGGCCGACGTGCTGCCGCGCCACATCGGCCACGAGCAGCGCAGCGCCCGGCTGCTGGCGGGCGTGTGCGAGCGCTGGCGCGTGCCGACCGAGGTGCGCGAGCTGGCCGACGTGGTGGCGCGCGAGCACGGCAACATCCACCGCAGCGAAGGCTTCGACGCCGCCGCGCTGGTGCGGCTGCTGGAGCGCTGCGACGCCTTTCGCAAGCCGCAACGCTTCGACGCGGCGCTGCTGGCATGCGAATGCGACGCGCGCGGGCGCCTGGGCATGGAGGACGCGCCCTACCCCCAGCGGCCGCGCCTGCTGCGCGCACTGTCGGCGGCACAGTCCGTGGCCACCGACGGCATCGCGCGCGAGGCCGCCGCACGCGGTGCCAAGGGGCCGCAGATCGGGCAGGCGATCCATGCCGCGCGCGTGGCCGCCGTGGCGTCGGCCGCGGTCTAGCAGCCCTCACCGGGCCGCCAGGGCCCGCGCCAACTGCCGGCTTTGGCCGACGCGCGGCCACAGCTACGCATGCTAAGGTCCTTGCAGATGCAGACGACCCCGCCACTCCCGGGCCGCGATGCGGCCCTGTTCCTCGATTTCGACGGCACGCTCGTCGCGATCGCCGAAACCCCCGAAGCCGTCGAAGTACCTGCCGGCCTGGTGCCGCTCTTGATCGAACTGCACGAGCTCCTCGGCGGCGCGCTGGCCGTCGTGTCGGGCCGCCCGATCGACGTGCTCGACCGTTTCCTCGCGCCGCTGCGCCTGCCCGCCGCGGGCGAGCATGGCGTGCAGCGCCGCGATGCGGACGGCCGCATGCAGGAGGCCGCTGCGCCCGACCTCACCGGCGTCCTCGAAGCCGCCAACGCGCTGGCCTCGCGCCATGCCGGCCTGCTGGTGGAACGCAAGCATGCCGCCGTCGCGCTGCACTACCGGATGGCGCCGGCGCTCGAGCAACTGTGCCTGGACACCATGGCCGAGGTGATCGGCACGCAGCCGCAGTTCGAGCTGTTGCACGGCAAGTGCGTGGTCGAGATCAAGCCGGCCGGGGTGAACAAGGGCATCGCGATCGACGCGTTCCTGAAGGAGGCGCCCTTCGAGGGCCGCCACCCGGTCTTCGCCGGCGACGACACCACCGACGAGACCGGCTTCGCCGTGGTGCAGTCGCGCCCCGGCGGCATGGGCATCAAGATCGGCCCCGGCAGCACGCGCGCGTCGCAGCGCCTGGAGGGCCCGCAGGCCGTGCACGCTTGGCTGCAGTCGCTGCGCGACGCGCTCGTGCATTCCTGAGCCGACCCGCCCGCCGCTCTACCCTGGACCCACCGCATGCCCCGTCTCGTCGTCATCTCCAACCGCGTCGCCGACCCCCGCAAACCCGCCGCCGGCGGCCTGGCGGTGGCGGTGGGCGAATCGCTGCAGCAAAGCGGCGGCCTGTGGTTCGGCTGGAGCGGCACCATCGTCGAGGACGGCCCCACGGGTGAAGGCGAGCTGCACAAGCACCAGGCCGGCAAGGTGATGCTGGCCACCCTCGACCTCAGCCGCGAGGACCACGACGCCTACTACCTCGGCTACAGCAACAACGTGCTGTGGCCGGTGTTCCACGACCGGCTCGACCTGGCGAACTTCGAGGCCGGCTACATCGGCGGCTACCGCCGCGTGAACCAGCTCTTCGCGCGCAAGCTGCTGCCGCTGCTTCGGGACGACGACATCCTCTGGGTGCACGACTACCACCTGATCCCGCTGGCGGCCGAGCTGCGCGCCATGGGCTGCAGGCAGCGCATCGGCTTTTTCCTGCACATCCCGCTGCCGCCGCAGATCATCATGGCCGCGATCCCGCAGCACGAATGGCTGATGCGCTCGCTCTTCGCCTACGACGTGATCGGCTTCCAGGCCAACCAGGACGTGCAGCACTTCGAGCGCTACGTGCTCAACGAGGCGAACGGCGAATCGCTGGGCCACGACATGTTCCGCGCCTGGGGCAACACGGTGCGCGCCAGCGCCTTCCCGATCGGCATCGACGTCGACGAGTTCGAGGCGTTGACGCAGGCCAAGGACGCGCGCGACATGTACACGACCATGAAGGACGAGTACAGCAAGCGCCGCCTGCTGCTGGGAATCGACCGGCTCGACTATTCCAAGGGCATCCCGCAGCGGGTGCGCGCGTTCCGCGAGCTGCTGGCGCACTACCCTGAGAACCGGCGCAGCGCCACGCTGATCCAGATCGCCTCGCCCACGCGCGAGGATGTGAATGCATACGGCGACATCCGGCGCGAGCTCGAGTCGCTGTGCGGCGCCATCAACGGCGACTACGGCGAGCTGGACTGGATGCCGGTGCGCTACATCCACCGCATGGTGGCTCGAAAGCGCGTGCCGGGCCTGTGCCGCGCGGCTGCTGTCGGGCTGGTCACGCCGCTGCGCGACGGCATGAACCTGGTCGCCAAGGAGTACGTCGTGGCGCAGGATCCGGAGGACCCCGGCGTGCTGGTGCTGTCGCGCTTCGCCGGCGCGGCGGAGCAGCTGAAGGAGGCTCTGCTGGTCAACCCCTACGACACCCACGGCACGGCCGAGACGGTCCAACAGGCCCTGCAGATGCCGCTGGAGGAGCGCCGGGCACGCCACAAGAAACTGCTGCAGCGCATCCGCGAGCAGGACGTGCATTGGTGGCGCAAGACCTTTCTCCAGGCGCTGAACGACGCGCCGCGCGACGCCGGGTGAGCGCCACGCGGCGGGCGCAGCAGCCGCATTTCTTCAGGGGAAACGGCGAGGTATGTACGTGACAAACTAAGCCTGAACTGTCTCCCGAAATGCAAAAAACCGGCTCAGCGGCCGGTTTTCTTTTGCTGCGCTGGTGGTGCCGGTTTTGGCTTCGGAGGCGTATTCAGCATCCGTCTCAACACTTCCTGCTCAGTAGGCTTGGCCGGCTCCTCATCGGGAGCATCGGCGCGCGCCTGATTTTCGCTACTCGTCATCGAGCACAAGTCTTTGCGCTTCAAGCAGTTTGATTAGCTTTCCAAGCTCCTTGGAGCCCAAATTTCCCGAAACTATCAGCCGATAACTCGCTTCCTTGGACAACGGCCCTCGCAACCATTCGCGTTCCCCGGGTACGGCAGAAGACTCGGCAGCCACACTAGTTGAGGCAAACGGCGACAACGGTGGCGATGAACTTGGCGCGGCTGGAGCTTCAACCATGGCAATCTCCTTCAACGGCAGCCCGGTGCGACTGCCTTCAACGAAAACATACTCGCCGTCAGGTGAGCGCCCTAGTACACGGCGAGCATCAAACATCACTACTCCGGCGCTCTCCCAACGAACGAAGTCGCCGACATTCGGTCCCGATGCTGGACGATCGACCCCCCCAGCAGCAGGCTCGTCGTCGCCTTCGTCATGTTCGCCCAGCAGCCCTGCCGCCACCGCAACGCTATCACTACCTTGGAGTTTTGCGAAGGCCACAGTGTCGTCATAGACACGAAGCAAGGTGCGCGCTGCCGGATCCGTAAACTTGTTCTTCAAGATCAGCTCGTCAAGGCAAACTTCGTCCGGTGGACGGTCCGCGCCCCAACGATTCCAACACAGGGCGATCGCTCGCGGCTTTACTGCGCATCGCTTGAGAATTTCGGTTTTGATCGAATCTTGCTGTGCGCGGAGATAGTTGCGGCCGTCCTCTGAAAGCGCTACGCCGCGCTCCTTGCTTGTTCCTGTGTAATCGACCAACCCGAATGCCTTCAGTGCCGCTGCTGTTTGCAAGGCTTGGCTGCTCTTTGGGTTCATCCCCCAAGCGATGCCCAGCTTGTCCATGGGCGCATTGTGGCGCCCGAACTTTTGCTCGAACTTCGCAAGGCGATCAACCGCTACGCGAAGTGATATGAATGGATATGGAGGGCTGCGGTCACGACCTGGCTTGCTGACCGGAGGGGCCGACTTCTTCGCTTCGTCTACCATTACTGCTCCTCTGATAAAAGAAAAAGACACGGGCATCTTATCAGATGAGCTTGACTCCACCCAGCCATAAGACATAATGGCGTCGATTTCGGAAGGAGCTCTCGCATGCGGAGAGATGTCGGCCCCGGTGATCTGGCTACTGCAGCCGGGGCGGAAAAGAGAAGGCCCTCACAACGTCCACCCCGTCAAGAACGGGCGATGTGAGGGCCTGAGGTAGCCACTTACGACCCAAGGCTTACGCCTTGGTGAAAGCGACCAGCATCGCATCAACGGCGCTGGATTTGATGGTGACGTTTCCGTGGCCCACTGAGCCATCCTGAGCCGTATCCATACTCTGTGCAGAGCGGCGGTGATCTTATCGCCGGGGATGCGTTTCGGCAATGAGCGGCCTCGCTTCTTTGATTGGAGTCAGCCATGCGCTACACCAAGATCAAGGATGTGTTCGTGCGCGCATATCGCCGCTTCCGTCTCGGGAAGTGGGAGAGTGTTCGCCAGCACTTCCGGAGCCACCCAGGCCAGCTCGAGCTGTTCCCGGCTTAAACGGTAGACCGTTTGCCCGCCATGATGTTGGTCATCGTGGCGGGTTTTTCATTGACAAGCGCAAAACGTTGTGGAGCGTCGGCTTTTCACTGCTGACCAAGTCTCCGATACATAAGACGCTTGCCGCCGATCCCACTGACCTGCGCCTGTTCCAGCGAAAGTCAAACTCGTTGCAAGCGCTGCAGGTGTTGTTCGCTCAAGCAGTGGAACCTGTTATTCACGCCGCGCTTGAGGATGGCGAACGATGATTCGACGGTGGCGGTCGTCACACAGCCGCGCCAACCACGCCGCAGTGCGGGCACACAACACCATTGGGCCAGCGCAGTGCTTTAAGGTATTCGCGTGCCTTGTCTGCGTCTTGGAACTGAGGTTGGTTGAGGATTGCTTCGGCCATGATCTTCTTTCGGTGTGAAAAAAATACCGCTGATTTTTTTAAAGGTACGTCAAGTACATGCTTCGCGCAAAGGCTGCAGCGCCCGTCCAGCAAGCGCTCACAGCTATTTTTTTGATAGCAAATCGCGGGGTGGATGCGCCAGCACCTCGCCCATCACCGCCGCCACCCAGTCCATGAAGGCCTGCACGCGCCGCGCGACTTGGCGGCGGTGGGCGTAGAGCAGCGTCACGGGCAGCGGATCGGCACGGTACGCGGGCAGCACTTCCACCAGTCGGCCGCTGTCGATCCACGCCTGCAGACCCAGCGCGGGCGCCTGGATGATGCCCAGCCCCGCGAGGCAGGCCGACTCGTAGGCGAAGGTGTTGTTCACGGCGAGCACCGCGGCCATCGGCAGCATCTGCGGACCCTCGGGGGTCGTGTACTCCCAGCCCGTCGGCGTGCCGCCCAGGGTGGACGAATAGCGCACCAGGCGATGCCGCGCCAGGTCCTCCAGCGTGTGCGGGATGCCATGGACGGCGAGGTAGGCCGGGCTGGCCACGTTGATCTGCGGCAGCAGGCCCAGGGGCCGCGCCACCAGGCCCGATTCGCGCAGCGCGCCGGCGCGGATCACGCAATCGAAGCCTTCGTGCACCAGGTCGACCCGCCGATCGGTGCTGCTGAGCTCGAGCTCGATCTGCGGATGGGCGGCGAGGAACTCCGGCAGCCGCGGGATCAGCACCTGGCTCGACAGCTGGCCCGGCATGTCGACACGCAGCCGCCCGCGCAGGGCGGCCGGCTGCCGCTGGAACAAGGCCTGCAGTTCGTCCGCCTCGCCGACCAGCGCCTGCGCGCGCTCGGCGAAGAGCTGCCCGTCGGGCGTGACGCGCACGCTGCGCGTCGTGCGCTGCAGGAGGCGCGTGCCCAGGTCGGCCTCCAGTTGCTGCACGACCGCGGAGACGCGCGCCCGCGTCAGGCCCAGCCGCTCGGCCGCGCGGGTGAAGCTGGCCGATTCGGCCACCAGCAGGTAGATGCGCAAGGCGTCGAGGTCCATGGGCCGGCTTTTTGTCAATTTCTGATGAACAGTGAAGCGATTCCGGAGGGCTTTATCCGGCGATTGTCGGCCCATAAAGTTCAGTCCATTGCCAACCCACCTCCGAGAAAAGGACCGACATGACCACCTCTTCCACATCCTCCACCTCCACCCCCATCGCCCTCATCACCGGCGGCAGTCGCGGCCTCGGCCGCAATGCGGCGCTGCACCTGGCGCGCGCCGGCGTCGACATCGTGCTCACCTACCGCAGCAGCAGCGCCGAAGCGCAGGCCGTGGTGCAGGAGATCGAGGCCCTGGGCCGACGTGCCGTGGCGCTGCCGCTGGACGTGTCGCAGTCGAAGTCCTTCGCCGACTTCGCCGCGGCACTCGAGCAGGCCTTGGCCACCACCTGGCAGCGCGAGCGCTTCGACTACCTGCTGAACAACGCCGGCGTCGGCGTCAACGCGCCCCTCGCGCAGACCACCGAGGCGCAGTTCGACGAACTGGTGGACGTGCACCTGAAGGGCCCCTTCTTCCTCACGCAGGTGCTGCTGCCGCTGATTGCCGACGGCGGCCGCATCCTGAACGTGTCGAGCGGCCTCGCGCGTTTCGCGCTGCCCGGCTACGGCGCCTACGCGGCGATGAAGGGCGGCATCGAGGTGCTGACGCGCTACCAGGCCAAGGAGCTGGGCGCGCGCGGCATCGCGGTGAACGTGATCGCCCCCGGCGCCATCGAGACCGACTTCGGCGGCGGCGCCGTGCGCGACAACAAGGACCTGAACGCCGCCATCGCAGCGCAGACCGCGCTGGGCCGCGTCGGCCTGCCCGACGACATCGGCGGGGCCATCGCGGCGCTGCTGCAGCCGGGCAACGGCTGGATGACCGGCCAGCGCGTGGAGGTGTCGGGCGGCATGTTCCTCTGAAGCGGCGCGCGCCGGTCAGAGGTTGCGCAGGCCGGCGATCGAGGGCGCGAAGAAGTATTCGCCGCCCTTGAGCGTGACGAAGCCGGCGAACAGCTTCTGGATGGCGCCGGCGTCGGACCCGTAGGTCGGCGGCCAGTGCTGCCCGAGCGTGCCGCGCTGGCCGATGATGGGGTCCATGCCAATGCTGGCCTTGGGAAAGTTCTCGTTGTTGACCCAGGCGGTCTGCATGAAGTGGAACTGCTGTTCGATCGAGGCCTGGTAGCTCATGAACAGCAGTCCCACGCCGTCGTTGGGCTGGTCGACGAGTTCCTTGGTGTCCGGGTCCTGCAGGCGCACGCCGTAGGTGATGCCGCGGCGCGCCATCTGCACGCTCTTGTCGAAGGCCAGGCCCCCCGGGCTCGAGCCGCGCGGGTTGGACTTGCGGATGTGCGCATGGAAGGGGCACTTGCCGCCCTTGGCGTCGGCCGAATAGTCGAAGTCGTTGACCACAGGGACGCCCGCTGCGGCCTGGTGCAGCGTGAGCGGCGTGCCGTCTTCGAAACGGCCGACGACCTGTGCGCCGGCGCGTTCCTCGTCGGCGCCAGTCATGCCGACGTCCGCGGCCAGGGCCTCCTCGGCCTGCTTGAAGCCGGCAACGTTCTGCTCGAGCTTGCGAAAGACGAAGAAGCTGCCGTGGCTCGCCGTGCCGGCCGGGTCGAGCGGGTCGGGCACCAGGAACTGCGACAGCGGCGCCGCCGGGTCGTACACGGTGTGCGGCTCCTTCGCCAGTTCGCTCTGGAGCATCAGCGGCTGCGAGCGGCCGTCGACGTAGCCGAAGTGCTCGATCCCCTCGCCATCGGCGTTCTTGTAGGCCCTGCCTTCCTGCACGAAGCGGATCTCGAAGCCGCTGCCTTCGTCGCCCAGATCGGCGGCGAGCTTGCCGACGATGCGCGCGAAATCGGCGTCGTGGTGATAGGCCACGAGCAGCAGCACGTCCAGGGGTCGCTTGAGCTCGTGCTGCCAGCTCGCCGTGGTGCCGTCGTCCAGCACCTGGGTGTCGGCCGCCATGCCACCGGCGAAGGCGCCAAAGCCGAGGAAGGCGCCCTGGCGCCCGAACTTCGTCATGCCGGTCTGGCTCAGCAACGCCAGCCGCACCACACCGCCGGGCGAACGCGTGGCCTTGAATTGCAACGCTTCCTGCAGTTGCGTGTGCGCGTCCGAGACCGGGAAGGCATGCAGGAAGGCGCGCGCCTTGGGCACATCGGTCACTTCGAGGAAGAGCAGCGCGACATGCTCGCGGCCATGGCCCTTGAGGATGTTGGCCTGCAGGTTGCGCAGGAAGCTTTTTTCCTGCGTGCTGATGACGGTGTCGTCAAAGGGTTGCGAGAGCTTGATCGGCATGGCGGTCTCCTCGTGGGGTGGGGATTCCAGCGTAGGCCTGGGCAGCCAAGCGGTCGTCCTCCGAACGAGGGAGCATGTGTCCACCCACTCACAAGCCGTCGCCCGCCAGCGCTTGAGCGGCCGGCAGCGGGGCACCGGCATTCGCCGTCGGCCGTGCGAGCCTCGCGGCGCTATTCGAAGGCCAGAGCGGCCGTCGGCTGGTGGATCACGATGCGCTCTTCGGCCGCCGGCGCCTTGCCGGGTTGCGCCTCCTCGGCGGCGCGCACCAGCAGCACCGGCACGCGCGCCGTGCGCAGGACCTGCTCGGCGCTGCTGCCCATCACCAGGCGGCCCAGTCCGCGGCGGCCGTGCGTGCCCAGCACGATGAGCTCGGCGCCCCAGTTGCGCGCCTCGTCGTTGACGACCTGGTGCACCGGGCTGCGGAACTCGTCGCGCAGCACGGTGTCGGCCGGCACGCCGGCTTCGGCGGCCCGTGCCGCGGCGCTGGCGAGCAGCCGCGTGCCCTGCTCGCGCAGCGTGTCCAGCCAGCCGCCGGGGTTGCCCGCATAGGCGTCCATGGCCAGGGCGAAGGACAGTTCGTCGATCGCGTGCAGCACGCGCACGCGCCCACCGAGGGCGGCGGCGAGCCGCAGGGCCTCGTCGAGTCCGCGGCGCGAGGTCTCGCTGCCGTCGACGGGAACAAGAATGCGCTGGTACATGGTGAGCTCCGGAGTGGATGGAGCCCCAGTCTGTGCCGGTCGCGCCCCATCGACCTTGACGCAGCGCAAGCCGCGGTGTCAGGCGCCGGCGCTGCGCCGCGTCCAGGCCCACGCGGACCAGCGGCGGCGCGGTGCGGGCCACGGCGCCGGCAGCCGGCGCCACGCCACCGGCGCGCCGAGGGCGCTCAGCGTGATCCAGCCCGCGCGCTCGACCACGTGCTGCGTACCTTCGTCGAGCGTGCGACCCACGGGCACACAGACGTCGGCCAGCCAGCGCGGCGCCTCGTCGATGCGTAGGCGGCCCGCGGTCACGGCGAAGGCGGTGCCCGCATCGACGGCGATGTGCAGGCTCTGGCCCGGTGCCAGCCGGGCGGTGTCGCAGGGGGAGGTCGAGCAATGCATGGCAGCTTCTTTCGGCGGGGTGGGAAGGTGAAGCCATCGTAGGAATCCGGCCTGTCGGAAAACAGGCACATGGCACCCCTTTCTGCACCGCAGCAGTCAGGCGATGGAGCCATCTGTTATGGTCCTTTTGGCCCGATCTGCATCTGTTGCCGCACGCCCGCGCGGCGCACGATGGGCCCAGGCGCCGCCGAGCCCTGGCGCCACGGACACCGCCCATGGACACGCCCCCGCGCTACCGCCAACTGGCCCAGCACTACCTCGACGCGATCCGGGCCGGATCGCTGCAACCCGGCGACCGGCTGCCCTCGCTGCGCGACCTGATGAAGCGCCACGGCGTGAGCCTGTCGACGGCGCTGCAACTGTGCCGCACGCTCGAGAGCGAAGGCTGGGCCGAGGCGCGCGACCGCTCGGGTTACTTCGTGCGCCGCCCGCGCCGCCTGGCCACGCCGCCGATGGACGAGCCGGCCACCGACCGCGCGCCCGACCCGGCGCAGTTCGTCGGCATCCACGAGAAGGTGTCGGACTTCGTCACGCGACGGCGCTACGGCGAGGTGCAATTGGATCTGTCGGTCGCCCGCGGCGCACCGGTGCTGTACCCCGGCGAGGCGCTGCGCGCTGCGATGGCGCGCCTGCTGCGCCAGCGGCCCGAGATGCTGACCACCGCCGCGCCTTCGCGCAGCCGCACGCCCTTTCGCGAAGCCATGGCCAAGCGGGCGCTGCGGGCCGGCATGACCTTGTCGCCCGACGAGGTGCTGCCCACCAATGGCTGCATCGAGGCGTTGAACCTCGCGCTGCGCGCGGTGGCCCAGCCGGGCGACACGGTGGCGGTGGAATCGCCCACCTTCTATGGCCTGCTGCAGGTGCTGGAGAGCCTGGGCATGCGCGCGCTGGAGATCCCCACCAGCCCCCAGACCGGCTTGTCGGTGGAGGCGCTGGAGATGGCGATCGGCGCCTACGGCAACATCAAGGCCGTGGTCGTGGTGCCGCACCTGCAGAACCCGCTGGGCAGCGTGATGCCCGACGCGCACAAGGAACGGCTGGTGCGGCTGTGCGAGCGGCACGGCATCCCGCTCATCGAGGACGACACCTACACCGAGCTGCTCGACGCCCCCATGCCGCCGCGCGCGGTCAAGTCCTTCGACCGCGGCGGCCACGTGATCCACTGCGCCTCGCTGCACAAGGTGCTGGCGCCGGGGCTGCGGCTGGGCTGGATCACGGCCGGCCGCTGGCACGCGCGGGTGGAGATGCTCAAGTACGCGCAGACGCGCAGCAACGAAGAGCTGTCGCAATGGGCGGCCGGCCAGTTCATCGCCACCGGCGCCTACGACCGGCACCTGCGCCAGCTGCGCGACCGGCTGCGCGTGCAGCGCGAGCGCACGGCCGATGCCATCGCGCAGCACTTCCCCGCCGGTACGCGTCTGAACCTGCCGCCGGGCGGCCTGCAGCTGTGGGTGGAACTGCCCGAGCGGCTGTCCTCGGTGCCGGTGTTCGATGCCGCGCTGCGCGAGCACATCCTGTTCGCGCCGGGCACGCTGTTCTCGAACTCGGCGCGCTTCGACCACTGCCTGCGCATCAACTGCGGCTGGCCCTGGTCGCCGGCCATCGAGGCCGGGCTGCGGCGGCTGGGCGAGATCGCGTCGGCGGCTGCGGCGCGCACCCCGGCTTCAGCGCCGGATCGGCCCGCAGCGCTCGCCCCGCCTGCGCGGCATCCTGTGGATTCGGCGGCGGATCAGTCGACCAGCGCCAACGCCGCGTAGTCGCCCACCGCGTCGGCCAGCCCTGCGCCCACGATCTGCACGCCGTCCGTCAAGGCCGGCAACTTGCCGTTGACCTGCGCCTGCAGGCGCGGCAGCAGCCAGTCGCGGTTGTGCCAGAACACGCTGCCGCCCAGGCTCACGCGCTCGAGATCGAGCGTGACGATGAGGTTGTAGAGCAGCCGGCCCATCACGCGGCACAGGCCTTCGGCGATGTCGAGCGCCCGCTTGTCGCCGGCCTGCACGGCCGTGAAGAGCTGCGCCGCATCCATGCCGAAGCGGCGCGCGATGGCGTTGCCCGCCACCAGGCCTTCCACATCGCCCACGTTGCCGCAGCCGCACAGCGCGTCGTGGTTGTCGTCGTCGGCCACGAAGGTGTGGCCCGCATGGCCGGCATTGCCCTTCTTGCCGCGCAGCGAGTGGCCGTCGACGCACAGGCCCACGCCCACGCCGGTGCTCCAGGTCACGTAGGCGCAGTGGTCCAGGCCCTTCAGCGCGCCCCATCGGCGCTCGGCTTCGAGCGCGGCGACGGCGTCGTTCTCGACCCGCACCTTGCGAAAGCGCGCGGCCAGCGGCGCCTCGATCACGGCGCTGGTCCAGTCGTTGGGCAGCCCGCGCGCCGGGCCGGCGAGGCCGCCGCAGATGTTGGGCGTGGCCAGTTCGACGGCGCCGCCGGCATCGAGGATGAAGGGGCCGGCCGCCGACACGCCGACGCCGTCGATAGCGTCGGGCGAGATGCCGTGCTCCGCGCACGCCGCATCGATGAGCCGCAGCACCTGCTGCGCGACGGCGTCGTGGGCGCCCTCCTTCGCGGTGGGCGCGTGCTGGCGCGCCAGCAGTTCCTGGCGGCCGTCCTCGGCCAGGCTCACGGCCACCTTGGTGCCGCCGATGTCGACGCAGGCTTTCATCTTGGGGGAAGTCTTCCGGTCAGAAGGTGTGAATGAATCCGACGTGGCCGAGCGGGCTGCGAAAACGCGCCCAATCAAGGCGCAAAGCGCAGCCATAGCTCGGGCTATGGCGAGCATTTGCAACGCAGAGTGGGCGTGTTTTGGCAGAACGAGCGGGCATGGCGGGTTCGTTCACACCTTCTCAGATCCATCGCGCGATCGCCGCGGCGATCATGCTGAGCACCAGCGTGCTCGCGATGGGCAGTTGCCAATCGCGCCCGAAGGCGCGGAACTCGAAGTCGCCCGGCAGGCGACCGAAGCCGAAGCGCCGCAGCCACGCCGTCAGCCCGCTCATGAGCAAGAGCGCGAGAACGACGACGATGAGCCAGCGGAGCATGCGACCAGTTTAGGGTGGGCCGCGCCGCCGTCGTGTCAGCCGGCAAGCACGGCCAGCGCCTGGCGGTGCAGTTCGGGGGTCGACGCTGCGACCACGCGGCCGTCGGAACTCAATCCCAGCGGCTGGCCCGACCAGTCGGTGATGACGCCGCCCGCGGCCTCGACGAGGCCGGCCGGGCCCAGGTAGTCGTAGGGCTGCAGCCCGCTCTCGACCACCAGGTCGATGCTGCCGCCCGCCAGTTGCGCGTAGCTGTAGCAGTCGCCGCCGAAGCGGCGCATGGCGCACTGCCGGCTCAGGCGGTCGAAGGCCGCCCAGTCGGCGGCGCCGAAGATGTCGGGCGAGGTGGTGAAGATGCGCGCTTCGGCCAGCTGCGTGCAGTCGCGCACGCGAACGGGCTGCCCGTTGCGCATCGCCACGCCGCCCTGGCCGACCCAGCGCTCGCCCAGCACCGGCATGTCGACCATGCCGAGCACCACGCGCCCGCCTTCCACCACGCCGATGAGCGTGCCCCACAGCGGCGAGCCGGTGATGAAGCTGCGCGTGCCGTCGATGGGATCGAGCACCCACACGCGCTCGGCGTCGAGCCGCTCCTGGCCGTGCTCCTCGCCGTAGATGCCGTCGGCGGGCCGCTGCGCCGCGAGGATCGCGCGCATGGCCAGCTCGGCCGCGCGGTCGGCCAGCGTGACGGGGCTTTCGTCGGCCTTGGTGATGATGTCCAGCGGCTGGCGGAAGTGCGCCATCGACTGGGCAGCGGCGGCGTCGGCGAGGGCGTGGGCGGTGCGAAGGAGGTCGGTCATGGAAGAGATCGAAGCAAGAAAGGGGCGCGGCAGGATGCGCTCAAAGGGTGTGGCTGCGGTCGCCCTCGCGAAAGCCCAGCGCGTCCCATGGCGCGCTGCCGGCGGCCGCGAAGCCGACCACCTTGAACAGCTCGCCCATCTCGTGCTCATGGATCAGATGGGCTGCCAGCGCGCGCTGGGCGGGCGCGGCCTGCTCCATGTTCGAGAGCAGGCCGGCGTTGATGAGAAAGCGCGCCTGGCTGGTGTAGCCCAGCACGTGCAGGCCGGCGTCCTGGCCGGCCAGCGCGATGCCGGTGAAGTCGACGTGCGCGGTGATGTCCTTGTCGCCCACGGCGCCGAGGGGGTCGCTGTCGGCCTTGTGGCCCTGGTGGCACATCACGGTGCCCATGTGCCGCTGCGGGTGGTAGTACTCCGATTCGGGAAAGCCGTAGTCGAAGAGGAAGACCGCGCCGCGCCGCAGCCGCTCGGCCAGGGTGCCGATCCAGGCCCTGGCCTGCGGGTGGATCTCGGTGAGGTAGTCGTGGTCGCTCTCGACCTCGACCGGCGGGCGCAGCGCGGTGGGCCAGTCGATCCAGGCCAATGGGCCTTCGGGTGTGCGGTACACGCCGCGCTCGTGCCAGCGGCCGTCCTTGCGCACCAGCAGCTTGACGGGCATGGCATCGAGCACCTCGTTGCCGACGACCACGCCCTCGAAGCGCTCGGGCAGCTGGTCGGCCCACCGGACCTTGTCGCCCCAGGGGGCCAGGGCCTCCTGCTGGCGGGCGCGCAGGCTGCCCGACAGGTCGACGATGGTGTAGCGCTGCACCGCCTGTCCCATGGACGCGAGGGATTCCAGCAGCTGCGCCGCAAGCGCGCCCGAGCCGGCGCCGAACTCCCAGACCTCCTGCGTGCCGGTCTTCTCCAGCGCTTCGCCGACCTGCGCGGCCACGGTCCGGCCGAAGAGCGGGGTGAGTTCGGGCGCCGTCACGAAGTCGCTGCCCGACGCCGGCATGTGGCCGAACTTGCGGCTGCCATGGGCGTAGTACCCCGCACCGGGCGCGTACAGCGCCAGCGCCATGAACTGGTCGAAGGGCAGCCAGCCACCGGCGCGCACGAGGGCGGCGTCGATAATCCGGGCCATCCGGTCCGAAGGGCTGGCCGAGGGGGAGGCGCTCGAGGCGCCGGGCTCCTGGGTCATGCGGCCATTATCGAGACCGGGCTTCCCTTGTCCCTTCCGCCCGTCCTGCCCGTCCTGCCCGCCATGCCTGCCCCACCCGCCACCGATCGTCCGCGCCCGGCCGTCCTCGTGACGGGCGGGGCACGTCGGCTGGGCGCCGCCATCTGCGAGGCCTTTGCCCGCGCCGGCTGGCAGGTGTGGTGCCAGTACCGCGCCTCGGCCGCCGAGGCGCACGCGCTGGCCGAGCGGCTGCGCGCCGAGGGCCTGGCCGTGCAGGCGGTGGCGGGCGACATCACGCACGAGGCCGGCCGCCGCGCGCTGATGGCCGAGGTGACCGCCGGCGCGCCGCTGACCTGCGTGGTCAACAACGCCTCGTCCTTCGAGCCCGACACCGGCGCCGACTTCGAGGCCGACGCGGCGCTGCGGCAGATCGGCGTCAACCTGATCGCCCCGCTGGATTTCGCCCGGCTGCTGGGCGCACAGCCCGGGCAGCACGCCTGCAGCGCGATCCACGTGCTGGACCAGAAGGTCCACAACCTCAACCCCGACTATTTCTCGTACACCGTCTCCAAGCTGGCGCTGGAGCGGGCCGTGGCGCTGCAGGCCCAGTCGCTGGCGCCGCGGGTGCGGGTGTGCGGCGTGGCGCCGGGCATCCTGTACGTGAGCGGGCCGCAGGGCGAGGCCAACTTCGAGCGCGCCGCGCGCGCCAACCTGCTGCGCCGGCCGATCGACCCGGCCGACGTGGCGAAGACCTGCGTCTTCCTCGCAGAGACCCCCAGCCTCACCGGCACGACGGTGAACGTCGACAATGGGCAGCACCTCGTGCCGCTGCCGCGCGACATCATGTTCGTCGTCGACGAGTTGCTCCAGACCCCACCCGCCCCATGACCGCCCTCGACCCCCTCCTAACGCGCTGCCGCCGCGTGTTCCTGCGCAACTACGAGGTGTGGATCAACATCGGCGTGCACGAATTCGAGAAGCGCGCCGAGCAGCGCGTGATCATCAACGTCGACCTGTATGTGCCGTTGGACGTGTCGACGCCGCAGGCCGACGAACTGGACGAGGTGGTCGACTACGACTTCATCCGCCGCACCGTGGCGCAGCGCCTGTCCAAGGGCCACATCCACCTGCAGGAGACGCTGTGCGACGACCTGCTGGCGCAGATGCTGGCGCACCCGAAGGTGCAGGCCGCGCGGGTGTCGACGGCCAAGCCGGACGTGTACCCCGACTGCGACGCCGTGGGCGTCGAGGTCTTCGGGAGCAAATGAAATGAGCGCAGTCTGGATCGACGAAGCAGCCTCGGCGGCGCCGGCAGCACCCGGCAACACCGCGAAGATCGAACGCGAGACGCACAAGCTGGAGAAGCGCCTGTGCCGCGAGGTCGGCCGCGCCATCGGCGACTACAACATGATCGAGGAAGGCGACAAGGTCATGGTGTGCGTGTCCGGCGGCAAGGACAGCTACGGCCTGCTGGACATCCTGCTCAAGCTGCAGGCGCGCGCGCCGATCCGTTTCGAGCTGATCGCGGTCAACCTCGACCAGAAGCAGCCCGGCTTTCCCGAAGAAGTGCTGCCCACCTACCTGAAGCAGCTGGGCGTGCCCTTCCACATCGAGGAGCAGGACACCTACAGCATCGTCAAGCGCGTGATCCCCGAGGGCAAGACGACCTGCGGCCTGTGCTCGCGGCTGCGCCGCGGCATCCTCTACCGGGTGGCCGACGAGGTGGGCGCCACCAAGGTCGCGCTGGGCCACCACCGCGACGACATGCTGCAGACCTTCTTCCTCAACATGTTCTTCGCGGCCAAGCTCAAGTCGATGCCGCCGAAGCTGGTGAGCGACGACGGCCGGCACGTGGTGATCCGGCCGCTGGCCTACGTGGCGGAAAAGGACCTGATCCGCTGGGCGCAGCACCGGCAATTCCCGATCATTCCCTGCACGCTGTGCGGCAGCCAGGAAAACCTGCAGCGCAAGCAGGTCGGCGAGATGCTGCGCGAGTGGGAGAAGAAATTCCCCGGGCGCATCGAGAACATGTTCAGTGCGCTGCAGAACGTGGCCCCGTCGCACCTGCTGGACGGAACGCTGCACGACTTCAAGGGTCTGAAGGCGACCGGCGTGGCCGACGAAGAGGGCGACAAGGCCTTCGACCCGCCGGAATTGCCGCCCCTGGCACCGTCGTCCTCGATGCCGGCCTTGCAGGTGGTGCGGATTTCCAGCTGACCGGCCCTGCGGCCCGCGGTGGCGCAGGACCCGATGTCAGGCGACCCATGCCTGGAGGCCTTATGCGACGAGCGCTGTACGCTCCTTTCCTGATTGCCACCACGATCGCCCTGGCGGGCTGTGCGACATCCTGGACGGTCGACAGCCAGGTCCGCAGCTTCTCGCAGCTGCAGGCCCTGCCACCGGAAGCCACCTACCGTTTCGACCGTCTGCCCTCGCAGCAGGCCCATGGCGCGGCACAGGACGAGGTCGAGGCGATGGCCGTGCCCGCCCTGGCGGCAGTCGGCCTGCGCCGGGACGACGCCCGGCCGCGCTATGCCGTCCAGGTGACGGCCCGGGTCGCGCCCGAGCTGTCGCCCTGGGCCGACCCGTGGTGGGGGCCAGGGTGGGGAGGGGGCCTGGGCTATGGCCGCGGCTGGCGCGGCGGCGCCTGGTACGGCGGCTGGGGCTGGGGCCCCGGATTCGGGCCACCGGCCGACCCGTGGTACGGCCGCGAGGTCGCCGTGGTGATGCGCGAGCTGCCGTCGAACCAGGTGGTCTACGAGACCCGGGCCCGCAACGACGGGCCCTACAACGACAGCCGCGCGGTGCTGCCGGTGATGTTCCAGGCGGCGCTGCAGGGGTTCCCGACGCCACCCCAGGGCGAGCGGCGGGTGGACATCACGCTGCCGCCCCGGGGCGCGCAGCCCGCCGCGCCGGCGGCGGCCCCGCGCTGAGCGCTCGGCCATGCCGCAGCGCAGCACGATTCGGGCGGCCTTCCTAGAATCGCGTTGATGGAAGCCACCCGCCTGATTGCCGTGCGCCATGGCGAGACCGCCTGGAACGCCGACACGCGCATCCAGGGCCACATCGACATCCCGCTCAACGACACGGGACGGTGGCAGGCGGCGCGCGCCGGCGAGGCGCTGGCCGACGAGGCGGTGGCCGCCATCTATGCCAGCGACCTGCAACGGGCCTGGCAGACGGCCGAGGCCATCGCAGGCGCTCAGGCGCCGCCGGTGCAGGTGGTGGCCGACCCGCGCCTGCGAGAGCGTGCCTTCGGCAGCTTCGAGGGCCGCACCTTCGCCGCCATCGAAGCGGAAACCCCGGACGACGCGCGCCTCTGGCGCCAGCGCGACCCGCACTTCGCCCCTGCCGGCGGCGAGAACCTGATCGAGTTCCGTCGGCGCATCACCGCCGCCGCCGCCGAACTCGCGGCGCGCCACACCGGCGAACTGGTGGTGCTGGTGGCCCATGGCGGCGTGATGGACGTCCTGTACCGCGCCGCCACCGGTCAGGAGATCCAGGCACCGCGCACGTGGGCACTCGGCAACGCCGCCATCAACCGCCTGCTCTGGACGCCCCAGGGTTTTTCGCTGGTGGGCTGGGGCGATGTGGCGCACCTGGCGGCTGGCCTGCTCGACGAAACCAGCGCCTGAAGACGCACGCGGGCGCCGCGTTGTCCCGCGTTTGCTGCAGCGCAGCGGCCAACGCGGCAAACTTGTAACGCCTTCCACAAGTTTTGCGTGCCGAAAGTCCTCATTTCCGAGGACAAAACTCAGTGTTTAGTATTCATTTCTTACAGTTTTGGGCGCACAATGTGTCCTGACGGCGGCGGTCTGTGAAGTTGTCAACGGGCAGTGCGCAACCAGTTGCGACAGCCAGTGACAAATTCTTCGAACGACATATGCCTTTGCTCTGGGCCTCTGGCCGATGGCACGGCAATGCAGAAACTCCGAAGATCGCCTAAAAATGAGTCCTTTGTTATTACTAAATAGAACAAAGGTGGAAGAAACGACGACATCGGCGGGCTGGCCCGCCGATCGATAGACGCGAAGGGGCACAGCGGATGAACAAGCTAGAGCCGGCAGGTTCGCTCACCGGGTCGGCGGCCCAGACCCGGTCCGCCCTCACGAGCGGTACCGAGCACGACGGCACCGCCCTGCCCGCCCCGACCGCACGCACCCTCGAGTTGCCCCCCTGCCGGCCCAATGCGTCGCCAGCAGCCGCCGCCGTCTCCGTGACGCCCCCGACAGCCCCCGCTTCTGCCGCGCCGACGCCGGCCCTCTGGCTGGCAGCCTGGGCGCTCGTGCTCTGGCGCCTCTCGGGCCAGGACGCCTTCGTGGTCCACGGGCGCCGGGCCGGCGAAGGGATCGCGTTGTCCGTCTCGCTCGAGGACGACCCGACGGTCGACCAGTGGCTGCAGCGCTGCCACGACGTGCTGGCTCGCGCCGCCACGGCCGTGCCCGAGGCGACGCCGGCGCCCGCCGAGAGCGTGACCGCGGTGCTCGGCTGGGACGAAGCACCCGGCGACGCGCCGGCGCAGGCCGGCTCGATCGAACTGCGCCTGGGCCCGGCCGGCGCTTCGGCGGTGCTGGCTTTCGACCCTTCCCGCTTCGACAGCGCCACGGTCGCCCGCTGGGCCGACGCCGTGTCGCAGGCGCTCGGCGGCCTGTGCGCCGGCGGTGCAACGCGCGTGGGCGACTTGCTGCTGGCCGGCCCGGCGGAGCGCGCGCTGCTCGACCGGTTCAACGCCACGGCCGAGTCCCTGGGCGGGGACGATCTCGTCCACGAACTCGTCGAATTCCAGGCGCGGCGGCAGCCCACGGCGACGGCCGTGCAGATGGGCGCCACATGCCTCGGGTATGGCGAGCTCGACGCGCGAGCCGACGCGTTGGCTGCGCGGCTGCGGCACCTGGGCGTCGGCCCCGACGTGCCGGTGGCGCTCTATGTGGAGCGCAGCCTGGAAATGATTGTGGGCCTGCTGGCGGTGCTCAAGGCGGGCGGTGCCTATGTGCCGCTCGACCCGCACCACCCGCCCGATCGCACCCTGCTCATCCTGCAGGGCGCGCGCCCTGCAGCGGTGCTGACGCAGGCGGCGCTGCAGGCGCAACTGCCGGCCAGCGAGGCGCCTGTCATCGTGCTCGACGACGCCGACGCGTCGGCGGGGCCCACCGAGCCGGCCGCATCCGTGGTGCGGCCCACGCCGGACCACCTGGCCTACGTCATCTTCACCTCCGGCTCGACCGGCCAGCCCAAGGGCGTGGCCATGCCGCACCGCGGCCTGGTCAACCTGCTGCGCTGGCAGGCGACCCACCCGCAGGTGCCCGCGCCGCAGCGCACGCTGCAGTTCGCTGCGCTGGGCTTCGACGTCGCATTCCAGGAAATCTTCGCGACCCTGTCCACGGGCGGCACCCTGGTGCTGCTCGACGAGGCGACGCGGCGCGACCCGCAGGCGCTGCTGCAGCTCATGCGCGAGCAGACGGTCGAACGGCTGTTCCTGCCCTTCATCGCGCTGCAGAACATCGCCGAATACGCCCTGGCCTCGGGCGACCCGCTGCCGCCGCTGCAGGATGTGATGACCGCCGGTGAACAGCTGCATGCCAGCCCCGCCATCCGCGCCCTGTTCGCGCGCCTGCCGGGCTGCCGCCTGCACAACCAGTACGGTCCGACAGAAAGCCACGTGGTGACGGCCCTGACCCTGGCCGCCGACCCGGCCACGTGGGAGCCGCTGCCCACCATCGGCACGCCGATCGCCAACAACCGCATCCACGTGCTCGACCCGAAGGGGCGCGAGCTGCCCGTCGGCGCGGTGGGCGAGATCTACATCGGCGGCGTGGGCGTCGCCCGCGGCTACCTGCACCGGCCCGAACTGACGCAGGAGCGCTTCGTGGCGGACCGCTTCGCGCCCGGCGAAGGCGCCCGGCTGTACAAGACCGGCGACATCGGCCGCTGGCGCGCCGATGGCGAGATCGAATACCTCGGCCGCAACGACCACCAGGTCAAGGTGCGCGGCTTCCGCGTCGAACTCGGCGACATCGAGAGCGCGCTGCTGCAGCACCCGTCGGTGCGCGAGGCGGCGGTGCTCGCGCCGCGCGACGGCGGCGGCGAGGCACGGCTGGTGGCCTACGTCTCGGGGCACGGCGCCGGGCCCTCGCGCGACGTGCTGCGCCAGCACCTGCAGGCACTGCTGCCGCCCTACATGGTCCCGGGGCAGTTCGTCGTGCTGGACGCGATGCCGCTGTCGCCCAACGGCAAGATCGAACGGCGCGCGCTGCCGACGCCACCCGCCGAGCGGCCCGACATCGCCCAGCCCTTCGAGGAGCCGCGCGACGAGGCGGAGCATCAGGTGTGCGCCGCCTTCGCCCGCGCCCTGCGCATCGACCGCGTGGGCCGCATCGACAACTTCTTCGACCTCGGTGGCGATTCGCTGCGCGTGCTGAAGGTGATCGCCGACCTGCAGGCCGCCGCCGGCCGCCGGCTGTCGACCAACCTGTTCTTCCGCGACCCGACGCCGGCGGCCATCGCGCGCGAGCTGTCGGGCGAGCAGGCCGTGCAGGCCGCGCCCCGTGCGGCGCGGTCCGCCGCCCACGGCTCGCAGGAGCCGATCGCCATCGTCGGCATGGCCGGCCGCTTCCCCGGCGCCGCCGACGTCGATGCCTTCTGGGCCAACCTCTGCGCGGGCCGCGACGGCATCCGCTTCTTCGACGACGCGCAGCTCGATGCGGGCGTGAGCGCCGCGCTGCGCAACGACGCTGCCTACGTGCGCGCCCGCGGCGTGATCGACGGCGTGGAGGACTTCGACGCGGCCTTCTTCGGCATCAACCCGAAGGAAGCCACGCTGATGGACCCGCAGCAGCGCATCTTCCTGGAGATCTGCTGGGAATGCCTGGAGCGCGCAGGCTACGCACCCGACCAGCAGAGCGACCCGGTCGGCGTGTATGCGGGCATGTACAACGGCACCTACTTCCAGCGCCACCTGATGCCCCGCCCCGAGCTCATCGAGTCGGTGGGCGAGTTCACGGTGATGCTCGGCAACGAGAAGGATTACCTGGCCACGCGCGTGGCCAACCGCCTGAACCTGACCGGCCCGGCGATCAGCCTCAACACCGCCTGCTCCACCTCGCTGGTGGCCCTGGCGCAGGGCTTCCATGCGCTGCGCTCGGGCCAGTGCGACATGGCGCTGGCCGGCGGCGTCGCGATCACCTGCCCGCCGAACAGCGGCTACGTGCACCAGGAGGGCGCGATGCTCTCGCCGGACGGCCGCACGCGCAGCTTCGATGCGCAGGCCGGCGGCACCGTCTTCAGCGACGGCGCGGCGGTGGTGCTGCTCAAGCGCCTGTCGGACGCGCAGGCCGATGGCGACGTCATCTACGCCACGGTGCGGGGCGTCGGCGTCAACAACGACGGCGCCGTCAAGGCGAGCTTCACGGCGCCGAGCGTCGATGGCCAGGTGGCGGTGATCTCCGCGGCGCTGGCCTCGGCCGGCGTCGAGGCCCGCAGCATCTCCTACGTCGAGGCGCACGGCACCGCGACACCGATGGGCGACCCGGTCGAAGTCGAGGCACTGGCCCGCAGCTATGCGCTGCAGACCGCCGACACCGGCTTCTGCGCCCTCGGCTCGGTCAAGAGCAACGTGGGCCACCTGCTGATGGCAGCCGGCGCGACGGGCGTCATCAAGACCGCGCTGGCACTGCACACCGAACAGTTGCCGGCGACGCTGCATTTCGAATCGCCCAACCCGGCGATCGATTTCGCGGCGACGCCCTTCCGCGTCCAGAGCGAGCTCGGCGCCTGGCCGCGCACGGCCGACGCACCGCGGCGCGCCGGCGTGAGTTCCTTCGGCGTGGGCGGCACCAACGCCCACGTGATCCTCGAAGAAGCACCGTCCGCACAGCCCTCGGAGGCCGTCGCCGGCCCGCAACTGCTGGTGCTCTCGGCGCGCTCGCCGGCCGCGCTCAACCAGGCGGCCGCGCGGCTCGCCGACCACCTGCGATCGCATCCCGACGAGAACCTCGGCGACGTGGCGCACACCCTGTACGTCGGACGCAAGGCCTTCCCGCATCGCCTGGCGGTGGTGGCCGAGAGCGCCGTGCAGGCCGCCGAGGCGCTGGGCGATCCGGCGTCGCCGCGCCGCGTCGCAGGCGCCGTTGCGCCTCGTGCCCATGCGCCGGTCTTCCTCTTCCCCGGCCAGGGCGCCCAGTACGCCGGCATGGGCCGCACGCTGTACGTGCACGACGAGGCGGTGCAGGCCGCGCTGGACGAATGCTTCGCTGCCTTCGCGCCGCTGCTGCCCTACGACCTGCGCGAAGCGATGTTCAGCGACGACGACGCGGCGCTGCTGCCCACCTCCGTCACCCAGCCCGCCACCTTCGCACTCGAATACGCGCTGGCCCGCCGCGCCCTGGTCGCGGGCATCGCACCACAGGCGCTGGTCGGCCACAGCATCGGCGAGTTCGCGGCTGCGGTCGTCGCGGGCGTGATGTCGCTGCCCGACGCGGCCCTGCTGGTCGCGCGCCGCGGCGAATGGATGCAGGCCCTGCCGGCCGGACGCATGCTGTCGGTTCGCTGCGCGGCCGAACGGCTCGCGCCCTACCTCGACAACTCGCTCGCCCTGGCGGCCGACAACGCGCCGAACGCCTGCGTGGCCGCCGGTCCGGCCGAAGACATCGAGGCGCTGCAGGCGCGCCTCGAGGCCGACGGCATCGCCTCGCGCGCGCTGCAGACCTCGCACGCGTTCCACTCGCAGATGATGGAACCGGCCGTGGCGCCCTTCGAGGCGCTGGTGTGCGGAATCGCCCTGAGCGCGCCGCGCATCGCCATTTATTCGACCTCGACCGGCGCGCGCCTGTCCGATGCGCAGGCCACCGATCCGGCGTACTGGGCGCGGCACCTGCGCGAGACCGTGCGCTTCTCGCCCGCGCTGCGTGCCGCCCTGGCCGACCTGCCGCAGCCGCTGCTGCTGGAGCTCGGCCCGCGCAACACGCTGAGCACGCTGGCCCGCCAGCATGCGCTGCGCGGCCAGCCGGCGCCGGTGGCCCTCCCCTGCCTGGGGGCGAGCCCCGAGGACGAACTGGTCGCCCTGCGCCTGGCCTTCGGCCGCGCCTGGGCGCTCGGCCTGGCGCCCGACCTCGGCGTGTTCGACGCGCGCGAACGCAAGTGCCGCGTGTGCCTGCCGACCACCCCCTTCGAACGCAAGCGCCACTGGGTCGACATCGCCTCGACCACCCCATTGCCGCTCGCCGCCCCCACCCCTTCCGTTGAAATTCCCCTGGAGCCTTCCATGCCCACCGTCCCCGCACGCCGCGCCACCCTCCAAGCCAAGCTGCGCGAAGTCTTCGAAGACATTTCCGGTACGCCCATGGCCGACGCGGACGGTGCCACGCCTTTCATCGACCTCGGCCTCGACTCGCTGGTGCTGACCCAGGCCGCGCTCCAGGTGAAGAAGCAGTTCAAGACCAACATCAGCTTCCGCCAGCTGATGGAAGGCTGCCGCAGCTTCGACCTGCTGGCCGAGCACCTGGACAACACCCTGCCGCCGGAGCCCGCCGCAGCTGCGCCCGCAGCACCTGCCGCACCGGTCGCACCGGTCGCGCAAACCGCCGTCGTGCCCGCACCGGCGGTCCACGCCCAGGCCACGGTGCAAGCCATGCCGCTGGCCACGCTGGCGATGCCCATGCCGCTGGCCGCCGGCGCCGCCGCGCCGCTGCACCAGCTCATCGCGCAGCAGATGCAGCTCATGCAGCAGCAGCTGGCGCTGATGGCGGGCGTTGGCGCCGTGCCCGTCCAACCCGTCGCCCAGGCCGCGCCTGCCCTGGCGATGCCCGAGCCGACCCCGGCTACGCCTGCGGCCGCGGCCGCCACGACCCAGCCCGCTACGGACGAGCCGGTCAAGGGCGGCGTGAGCTACGACGTGAAGAAGGCCTTCGGCGCCATCGCCCGCATCCACACCGCACCGAACCGCGAGATCACCGGCCGCCAGCAGGCGCGCCTGGACGCCTTCGTGCGGCGCTATGTCGAGCGCACCCGCAAGAGCAAGGAGTTCACCGCCGCCAACCGCTCGCACATGGCCGACCCGCGCGTGGTGAACGGCTTCCGCCCCGCCACCAAGGAAATCGTCTACCAGATCGTGGTCGACCGCTCCAAGGGCTCGCGCGTGTGGGACATCGACGGCAACGAGTACGTCGACACGCTCAACGGCTTCGGCATGAACATGTTCGGCTGGCAGCCGGACTTCATCAACGACGCGGTGCGCCGGCAGCTCGACCTGGGCTACGAGATCGGCCCGCAGCACCCGCTGGCGGCCGACGTCACTCGACGCATCTGCGAACTCACCGGCTTCGACCGCGCCGCGCTGTGCAACACCGGCTCCGAGGCGGTGATGGCCGCGATCCGCATCGCGCGCACCAGCACCGGCCGCAGCACCATCGTGCTGTTCAGCGGCTCCTACCACGGCACCTTCGACGAGGTGCTGGTGCGTGCCGGCCGCGGTGCGCGCGGCATTCCGGCCACCCCGGGGGTGATGAGCGGCATGTTCGGCGACGTGCGGGTGCTCGACTACGGCACGCCCGAATCGCTCGAGTTCATCCGCGAACACGCGGACGACCTGGCCGCCGTGCTGGTCGAGCCGGTGCAGAGCCGCCGCCCCGACTTCCAGCCCAAGGACTTCCTGCACGAGGTGCGCGCCATCACCGAGAAGAGCGGCACCTGCCTGATCTTCGACGAGGTGATCACCGGCTTCCGCTCGCATCCGGGCGGCGCGCAGGCGCTGTTCGGCATCCGCGCCGACCTGGCCACCTACGGCAAGGTCATCGGCGGCGGCATGCCCATCGGCGCCATCGCCGGCAAGCGCGTGTTCATGGACGCCCTGGACGGCGGCGCCTGGAACTACGGCGACGAGTCCATCCCGGTGGTCGGCGTCACCTACTTCGCCGGCACCTTCGTGCGGCACCCGCTGGCCCTGGCCGCGGCCAAGGCATCGCTGGACCACCTGGCCGGCTCGGGCCAGGCGCTGCAGGCGAAGCTCAACACGCACACGGCGGCCATGGCCGACGAGCTCACGGCCTTCTGCCGCGAGGTCGGCGCCCCGATCGAGGTGCGCTATTTCGCGTCGCTGTGGCGCGTGAGCTGGCTCGAGGACCATCCGCTGCAGGACCTGCTCTTCGCCATGATGCGCAGCCGCGGCGTCCACATCCTGGACAACTTCCCCTGCTTCATGACCACGGCCCACACGCAGCAGGACATCGCCGTCATCAAGTCCGCCTTCAAGGAGTCGGTGGCCGAGCTGCAGGAGGCGGAGTTCATTCCGCGCCGCGCGGCCGCCACGCCCGTGTTCGACGCCGCGCACCCGCCGGTGCCGCATGCGCGCCTGGGCCGCGACAAGGACGGCCAGCCCGCATGGTTCGTGCCGGACCCGGCCGCACCCGGCAAGTTCATGAAGGTGGAAGGATGAGCGCCGTCATGGAAGAACGCGCCGTCGCGGGCGACGACTTCGATCCCTTTGCCGGCAGCGCCGTCGAACGCGTCGTCGCCACGACCGAGGCGCAGCGCGAACTGTGGCTGGGCGACCAGCTGGCGGCCGAGGCCTCGCTGGCCTTCAACGAATCGACCGTGCTGCGCATGCGCGGCACGCTGGACACCGAGGCCTTGTCCGCTGCCATGGCCGCCGTCGTCGCCCGGCACGAGTCGCTGCGCGCCACCATCTCGCCGGACGGCATGCAGCTGCTGGTGGCGTCGCCCGGCGCCTTCCCGCTGCCCACCGTGGACCTGCGCGCGCTGGCGCCCGATGCCCAGGCCCGGGCGCTTGCCCAGGCCGGCGAGGCCGCGGTGCTGGAGCGTTTCTCGCTGTCCGACGGCCCGCTCTTTCGCGCCCGGCTCTTCGCCTTGTCGCCGACCGAGCACGTGCTGATGATGACCGCGCACCACGCCGTGTGCGACGGCTGGTCGTGGGGCGTGATCGTGCAGGACCTTGGCGAGCTGTACGCGGAGCAGCTGGGGCTGGGGCCCTCGCTGCCTGCACCGCAGGCCCAGTACTCGGACTTCTCCCGCTGGGAAGCCGACGAGGCCGACAGCCCGGACATGCGGGCGCACGAGGCCTACTGGCAGTCGCGCTTCTCGGGCAGCCTGCCGGTGCTCGACCTGCCGGTGGACCGTCCCCGCGCGCCGGTGCGCACCTTCACCGCGCGACGTATCGACTACACGATCGGCAGCGAACTCGCCGCGGCCGTCCGCAAGCTGGGCGCCAGCCTCGGGCAGAGCCTGTTCTCGACCCTGCTCGGCGGCTTCGCCGCCACCGTGCACCGCGTGACCGAGCAGGAAGACCTGGTGGTCGGCATCGCCTCGGCCGGCCAGCTCGCCAGCGGCATGCCGGGCCTCGTGGGCCATTGCGTGAACGTGCTGCCGCTGCGCTTCTCGGTCGAGGGCAGGATGCCTTTCGAGCAGCTCGCGCGCCAGGCGGGCGGCACGCTGCTGGATGCCACCGAGCACCAGATGGCCTACGGCGCGCTGCTCAAGAAGCTGTCGGTGCCGCGCGATCCGAGCCGGCTGCCGCTGGTCAACATCCTCTTCAACCTCGACCGCGACGCACCGGCGCCGGACTGCTTCCCTGCCCTGAGCATCGAGCAGAGCAGCCTGCCGCGCCTGTACGAGAACTTCGAGCTGTTCCTCAACGTGGTGGCCAGCCCGGACGGCCTGCGCGTCGAGACCCAGTACAACGCCGACCTCTTCGACGACGCCACCGTGCGCCGCTGGCTCGGCCTGTACGAGGCCCTGCTGCGTGCGGCCGTTGCGGCCCCCGCGCAGGCGGTCGGCCAGCTGGACTTCCTGCCGCCTGCGGAACTGGCACGCCTGCAGGCGCTGCAGCCCGCCCCGACGGCGCCCAGCCAGCCCGCCCTGATGCATGCGGCCTTCGTCCGCCAGGCCACGCTGCACGCCGACCGCGCGGCGCTGAGCGACGGCGACGAACGCCTGAGCTACCGGCAACTGGACGAAGCCTCGAACCGGCTGGCGCACGAGCTGCGCGCCCGCGGCATCGGCCGCGGCCAGCGCGTGGGGATCTGCATCCCGCGCGGCACCGACATGATCGTGGCCGTGTTCGCCACCCTGAAGTCCGGCGCGGCCTACGTGCCGCTGGACCCGGACTTCCCGCAGTCGCGCCTGGACTACTACGCCGAGGACGCCCGCCTGGCATTGCTGCTGACCAGCGCGCGTGTGCCCAACGCCCCCACCGCGGGCGCCGGCGCCCGCTTCGACGCGATCCGCGTCGATGCCGACAGCGCATGGCGCGACCGGCCCGCCGCGGCCCTGGCCGCCGACGAGGCCCTGGACCCGCAGCCCGACGACGCTGCCTATGTGATCTACACCTCGGGCTCGACCGGCCAACCCAAGGGCGTGTGCGTACCGCACCGTGCCGCGGCCAACCTGCTCGACAGCATGCGCGCGCAGCCCGGCGTCGTGGCGAGCGACCGCTGGGCCGCCGTCACCACGCTGTCCTTCGACATGGCCGTGCCCGAGCTGATGCTGCCGCTGACCGCAGGGGCCGAGGTGCAGATCGTCCAGCGCGAGGTCGCCACAGATGGCAACGCACTGGCCGAGCACATGCAGCGCACCGGCACCACCATCCTGCAGGCCACGCCCGGCATGTGGCGCATCCTGTTCGATTCGCAATGGACGCCGCCGGCGGGCTTCAAGGCGCTGGTCGGTGCCGAGCCGCTGCCGGCGGACCTGGCGCGCGAACTGCTCGCGCGCTGCCCCGAGACCTGGAACATGTACGGCCCGACGGAGACCACCGTCTGGTCGACCTGCTGGCGCCTCGATCCGGCCGTGGTCGCACAGGGCCGTGTGTCCATCGGCACGCCGATGGCCAACACCACCGTGTGGATCGTGAGTGCCGACGGGCAGCCCTGCCCGGTCGGCGTGCCCGGCGAGATCTGGATCGGCGGCACCGGCGTCACGCTGGGTTACCTGGACCGCCCCGAACTCACGGCCGAACGCTTCGTGCGCGCCGGGTTCGCAGCCGCCCGCGGTCAGTTGCTCTACCGCACCGGCGACCGCGGCCGCTGGCGCAACGACGGCCTGCTGGAGCACCTGGGTCGCTTCGACTTCCAGGTCAAGGTGCGCGGCTACCGCATCGAGCTCGGCGAGATCGAGGCGCGCTGCAACGAGGTCGACGGCGTCGCACGCAGCGTGCTCCTGGCGCGCGAGGACCGGCCGGGCGATGTGCGCCTGGTCGCCTACCTGGCACGCACGCCGGGCCGGACGATCGACCTGGCCCGCCTGGACGAGCACCTGAAGGCCGCGCTGCCCAAGTACATGATCCCGCAGCATGTGGTGGTGCTCGATGCGCTGCCCCAGTTGCCCAACGGCAAGATCGACCGCAAGGCGCTGCCGGCGCCCCAGGGCGCAGGCGCGGCACCGGACCGTGCCGAGGCCGTGCCGCCCCGCAACGACCTGGAACGCGAGGTCGTGGGCGTGATGGAGAAGGTGCTGAGCCTGCCGGGCATCGGCATCCACGACGACTTCTTCGCGCTGGGCGGCCACTCGCTGCTCGCCGCCCGCCTGACGACCACGCTCGGCCGGCACTTCGAGATCAAGCTGCCGATGGCCACGCTCTTCGAGGCGCCCACTGCGGCCAGATTGTCCGAAGTGGTGGCCCGGTTGAAGTCGGGGGCCGCACCGGCCGCTGCCGACGACGCGATCCGCGTCGTTCCGCGCCGGCGCAGCGCGCCGCTGACCGTGGCCCAGGACCGCATCCGCTTCATGGAGGAGCTGTACCCCGGCCGCTCGGTCTACAACGCGCCGTCCGGCCATCGCTTCCGCGGGCCGCTGGACATCGACCTCTTCCATGCCGCACTGAAGGAGATCGTGCGCCGCCAGCCCAGCCTGCGCACCTGCGTCGGCCGCGACGCGCAGAGCGGCGAGCCGGTGCAGTCGATCCTGTCCGAGGTGCCGGTGGCGCTCGAGGTGGTCGACCTGCGCGAGGTGCCGGACTCGGAGCGCGAAGCGCGCCTCATGATGCTGCTGCAGGCCGCCGCCGATGCGCCCTTCGACATCGCCCGCGCGCCCCTGTTCCGCTTCGCGCTCTACCAGATGGGCGTGGACGACCATGCCTTCATCTTCGTGCCGCACCACCTGGTGTGGGACGGCTGGTCCTTCGACGTGTTCCAGTCCGAGCTGTCGACCATCTACCGCGCCCTGGTGCAGGGCTGCCCGCACGGCCTGCCCGAGCTGGCCGTCACCCATGGCGACTATGCGCAGTGGTTCCAGGACTGGCAGGCGACGCCGGACTTCCAGCGCCAGCTCGACCACTGGAAGTCGCGCTTCGCCAAGGCGGCGGCGCCGACGCCCCTGCCCTCGGACCGTCCGCGCCGTGCCGCCATGAGCGGCGAAGGCGGCACCGTGTGGGTGCAGATCGAGCGCGCACGCGCCGACGAACTGCGCGAAGCCGCGCAGCGCCAGGACCTCACGCTGAGCATGTTCGCCTTCGCAGCCTACGTGCTGACCATGGCGGACATCAACCCGAACCGGTCCGTCGTCGTGGCGATGCCGGTGCGGGCGCGCGAACAGCCCGAACTGGAAGTCGTCATGGGCTTCTTCAACAACGTGCTGCCGCTGTCCTTCTCGTTCGACCCGGCCTCCACGGGGCAGCAGTTCCTGCGCTACGTGAAGTCGGAACTGCTGTCGGTCATGAACTACCAGCTGGTGCCGTTCGAGCGCCTGGTGATGGAGCCCGAATTCGCGGAACGCACGCAGGGCATGGCGCTGTACCAGACGCTGTTCTCCTTCCAGGATGCGCGCGAGCGCCCGGCCGACATCGGCGGCCTGGGCCACCAGCAGGTGCACCTGCGGCAGAAGGGCGTCACCGACGACCTCGCGCTGTGGCTGCTGGACAAGGCCAAGGGCATCGAGGGCCCGCTGGGCTACAACGCCGACCTGTACACGCACGAAACCGCCACCGCCTTCCGGGACCGCTTCGTCGAGGTGCTGGACCAGCTCGCGGCGCGTCCGCAGGCCCGACTCGAGGAAATCCTCGCCGGCGAAGGCTCGGCGAGCGCGGCCCACCTGCGCGCACTCGCCAGCCGGGCGCAGGCGCAGGAGGACCAGGCGCGGCTGCAGCCCGCCGCCGCCCTGCGCGACGCGACGCCGGCGCGCCTGCTGCTGCCGGAGCAGGCCAAGTTGGCGCAGATCTGGTCGAGCGCCCTGGGCATCGACGTGAACGACATCCGCGCCGACGACCACTTCTTCGACCTGGGCGGCGACTCGCTGATGGCCATGCGCGTGATGCAGCAGGCCGAGCCGGTGATGGGCTTTCGCATCGAGGCCCGGCGCTACGTGTTCGAAAGCCTGGCGCAGTTGGCATCGGCCGAATTCGCCTTGCCGGCATTGCCCGTGGCGTCGCCCGCGGCCGAGCGGCCGTCGGCGGAGCGCAAGGGCCTGCTGGGCCGCATGTTCTCCGGATTGGGGCGGCGTTGACGGTGCCCGTACTGCGTCTGCCCGATCCCTGGGAAGGGTGCGCCCTGTGGCGCATCGACCTGCGCCTTGCGCCCACGCCCGAGGGGCTGTCCAGCCTCGACGCGCAGGAGCGCGCACGCGCCGCCCGCTTCGTGTTCGAGGACGACCGCCGCCGCTACCACGCCGCGCACGTCGCGATGCGCGCGCTGCTGGCCCAGGCAGCGGGGCCGGGTGATCCGTCCATGCTGCGCTTCGTGCACAACGCGGTCGGCAAGCCTGCACTGGCCGATGCGCCCGGCTGCCATTTCAGCCTGAGCCACAGCGGCGATGCGGCCCTGCTGGCCATCGACGACAGCGCACCGGTGGGTGTGGACGTCGAGATCGACCGCGCGATGGACGACATCGACGCCATGGCGCAGGCGCACTTCACCGACGCCGAGCGCGATGCGCTGCAGCGAACGCCCGCGCCCGCCCGCGCCAGCGCGTTCCTGCGCACCTGGACGCGCAAGGAGGCCTGCCTCAAGGCCATCGGCACCGGACTGAGCGTGGACGCGCGGCAGCTCGAGACGGCCCGCGCCGGCGCGCCCGACGAGGCCTGGCTGGACGACGCCACCCACGGCGCAGGGCCCCTGTACCTGCGTTCGGGCCGCCTGGCGCCGGACCTGCTGTATTCGGTGGCCAGCACGCGGCCTCGGCGTGCCGCATCTGAGGCATCATGCCCGGCGGAGGCCCTCGCATGACGCCACTCGTCTTCGGCCCCGCCGGCCGGCAGCTGGTGGGCCTGTATCACCCGGCCGAAAGCCAGCGCGCGGCCAAGGCCGCCGTGCTGATGTGTGCCCCGTACGGGCACGAGGCCATGCGCAGCCAGCGCTTCTACCGCGTTCTGGCCGACCGGCTCGCGCGTGCGGGCCTGTCGGTGCTGCGCTTCGACTACCACGGCACCGGCGACTCGCCCGGTGACGACGCCGACGGCGAGCTGGACGGCTGGCAGCGCGACGTCGGCGCCGCGCACCAGGAACTGCGGCGCCTGGCGGACACGCGAACCATCCTGTGGTTCGGCGCGCGGCTCGGCGCCACCATCGCGCTGATGGCCGCGCAGCACGAGCGGGCCGACCCCACGCGCATCGTGCTGTGGGATCTGGTCGTCGACGGCAAGGCCTACCTCGAGGAACTGCGCGCCGCCCATGTGGAAGCGCTCGAGCAGTCCTTCTGCATTCCCGACCGCACGCTGCGCCAGCAGCTGGTCCGCGACCCCGACGCCTTCACCGACGGCCCGCTGGGCTTCGAGATGTCGGCCCGGCTGCGCGAGCAGATGCGCGCGATCACGCCGCTCAACGTCACCGTGAGCGCCGGCAACGACACCACGGTGTTCGCCGACCCCGAGAACGCGGCGGTGCAGGCCTGGGTGCAGGCGCAGGTCGCACGCGAGCTGCCGGTCACGCTGGCGCCCTTCCGCCACCCGCTGGTCTGGACCACCGACCCGCAACCCAACAACGCCATGGTGCCGGCGGAGGCGCTGCAGCGCCTGCTGGCCGAGCTGCGCGGCTGAGACCGACGTCCGCCGCCGCCCAAGCCCACGAGGATTCGACACATGAAAGAGTTCCCGATCCTGTTCGGCCCCGAAGACGCCCCGCTGATGGGGATGGTGACGACGCCCGCCAGCGGCGACACCGCGCCGGTGGCCTGCCTGATGCTCAACATGGGCGCGGGCTACCGCATCGGGCCGCGACGCATCAACGTCAAGCTCGCGCGGCGCCTGGCGCAGCACGGCATCAGCAGCCTGCGCATGGACCTGTCCGGGCTGGGCGACAGCAGCGCGCCCAAGGGGCAGGAGCGCTTCACGCAGCAGGCGGTGCTGGACCTGCAGGCCGCGATGAAGCTGCTGGAGACGACGCTGGGCATCCAGCGCTTCATCGTCATCGGCCTGTGCTCGGGGGGCGGACGCGGCCTGTCGCTGGCCGAGGTGGACCCGCGCGTGGTCGGCCTCTTCATGTTCGACAGCTACGCCTTTCCGGGACCGCGCGCGCGCATTGAGCGCGACCTGCGCCGCATGCTGGCGCTGGCGGGCAACGCCTCCGTGTACGGCAAGGTCGGGCGCTGGCTGCGGCGCAAGCTCGGGCCCAGGCAGCCCTCGGCCCAGCTCTTCGACGACGAGCCGATCGAGGAGACCCAGCGCTACTTCGCCACCACCGTGCGGCAGCTGGTCGAACGCGGCGTGGCGGTGTTCGTCATGTACACCGGCACCCTGCACGTGCGCGACCTGGGTCGCGACCAGTTGGGCTCCGTCGCCGACGAACCCTTCGCCAAGCAGCTGGAGTACCGCTTCATCGGCGAGATCGACCACACCCTGACATCGATCGCGGGCCAGCAGACCTTCCTGGACGAGGTCGGCGACTGGGTGCGGCGGGTGGCCAGCGGCCGCCCGGCCTCCAAGCCGGCGCTCGGCGCACCGCCGGTGCAGCGCGTGCAGGTGGTGGCCGCGCAGAAGGGCGCGCTGCCCGACATGGCAGCCGGCTGAGGCCGCGCCGCCGGGCGCCCCTGGGCGGGGGGCAAAGGGCAGGGACCGGGGCGGCGCCTAGAATTGCCGGCTCGCCAGCCTCTGGATGAACCCCATGAACCGCTGTCCCACCCTCGCGATTGCTATGAAGGCCCTGGCTGCCAGCGCCGTGCTCGCAGGCGCATCGGGCTTTCTCGCCGCGAACGCCTGGGCCCAGAACCCGATCCCGCAGACGCAGAACGAAGCCGCCCTGGGCGGGCGCAACTTCCCGATCAACACGCTGCGCGGAAAGATGGTGATCACCGGCTTTCCCGAGATGCAGCTCGACGGCATCGCCGAGCGGCTGGCGCCCGGCGCGCGCATCCGCAACACGCAGAACATGATCGTCCAGCCGGCCACCATCACCGGCCAGTACCTGGCGGTGAACTACCGCCGCGATGCGGCGGGGCTGGTGAGCGATGTGTGGATCCTCACGCCCACCGAGGCCAGCGCCGATCGCGCGCAGCTGAACAAGCCCTTCCTGAACTTCTGGCCCTTCGTCTCCGCCGCCGAAAACGAAGCGCGCTGAGGCAGGCCTTTCCGTTTCGAACCCCTCCGGGCTGCGGCGTCCGCCAGCCGGGCGCGAGTAGCCATTGATTCCATAGCAACGGGAGTTGCACCATGACCACACCCACCCTCCCTTCCCGCAAGGTCTTCATCAAGACCTTCGGCTGCCAGATGAACGAGTACGACTCGGACAAGATGGCCGACGTGCTCGCCGCCGCCGAGGGCTACACGCCCACGCAGGACGTGGAGGAAGCCGACCTGATCCTGTTCAACACCTGCTCGGTGCGCGAGAAGGCGCAGGAAAAGGTCTTCTCCGACCTCGGCCGCGTGCAGCACCTGAAGGCCAAGGGCGTGAAGATCGGCGTCGGCGGCTGCGTGGCCAGCCAGGAGGGCGATGCCATCATCCAGCGCGCGCCCTACGTGGACGTGGTGTTCGGCCCGCAGACGCTGCACCGCCTGCCCGAGATGCTGGCGCGGCGCGAAGCCGAGAAGCGCCCGCAGGTGGACATCTCCTTCCCCGAGATCGAGAAGTTCGACCACCTGCCGCCGGCGCGCGTCGAGGGCGCGACGGCCTACGTGTCGATCATGGAAGGCTGCTCCAAGTACTGCAGCTACTGCGTGGTGCCCTACACCCGCGGCGAAGAGGTGAACCGCCCGCTGGACGACGTGCTGGTCGAGGTGGCGGGCCTGGCCGACCAGGGCGTGCGCGAGATCACGCTGCTGGGCCAGAACGTGAATGCCTACCGCGGCAGGATGGGCGACACGAGCGAGATCGCCGACTTCGCGCTGCTCATCGAGTACATCGCCGAGATCCCGGGCATCGAGCGCATCCGCTACACGACCAGCCACCCGAACGAGTTAACCCCGCGGCTGATCGAGGCGTACGCGAAGGTGCCGCAGCTGGTGAGCCACCTGCACCTGCCGGTGCAGCACGGCAGCGACCGCATCCTGATGGCGATGAAGCGCGGCTACACGGCCATGGAATACAAGAGCACGATCCGCAAGTTGCGCGCGATCCGCCCGCAGCTGGCCCTGTCGAGCGACTTCATCGTCGGCTTCCCCGGCGAGACCGACGACGACTTCGCACGGATGATGAAGCTCATCGAGGACGTCGGCTTCGACGCCAGCTTCAGCTTCATCTTCAGCCCCCGCCCCGGCACGCCGGCAGCGCAGCTGCACGACGACACGCCGCACGAGGTGAAGCTCCAGCGCCTTCAGCATCTGCAGAAGACCATCGACGACAACGTCAGGCGTCTGTCCGACGCGCTGGTCGGCACCACCCAGCGCATCCTGGTCGAAGGTCCGTCGAAGAAGAACGCCGCCGAGATGATGGGCCGCACCGATTGCTTCCGCGTCGTCAACTTCGAGGCGCCCGCGCAGCTGGTTGGGCAGATGGTGGACGTGAAGATCACCCGATCGCTGTCGCATACGCTGCGGGGCGAGGTGGCATGACATACGGGCAGCCGAACGCAGAGGGCGCAGAGATTTCGCAGAGGACGCAGAAGGAATTCATGAAGGCTTTTTCTGCGCTTTCAGCGCAACCTTTGCGCCCTGTGCGTTCGGCCGTTCGCCTTCGCGCCGAAGAGAGCCGCGGCTGATGCCCACCCGTCATCGCGCTCGCGGCTCCTTCCAGCAGCTGCTGCTCTTCGCCTTCCTGCTCATCACCGCGCTGCTGCTCGGCGTGGTGCTGCGCGCGGTGTCGCAGTACGACAAGCTGATCGTGCAGAGCCGCGATGCCGCTCGCAGCGCACTGCAGCTGTCGGGCGCGGCACAGACGCTGGCCGAGCGCAGCGCGGCCATGGAGCGTTCGGGCCGCCAGTCGCTGGTGCTGAACGACGCGGTGCTGCGGCGCCGCTTCAACGACGCGGCGAGGGATGCCCAGGCGGTGGTGCAGCGGCTGGTCGACAACGGGCTGCTGCCGCAGTCGGCCGAGCAGTGGCGCACGCAACTGGGCGTGATCGAGGGCCTGATGAACGGGCCGCAGGACAGTGCCCTCTCGCGCGAGGGCTCGATGGCGATCCAGTTCCGCGAACTGGACACGCTCAACACGCAGATCGCGCAGCAGGCGCAGTTCCTCATCGAGACCCAGAACAATGCGCTGGCCGAGCGCCTCGAACGCGCGCGGCGGCGGCTGATGCAGCAGGTGATCGCGGCCAGCGGGCTGGCGATCGCGATGGCGCTGGCCTTCGGCATCTGGCTGGCGCGGCCGTTCAAGCGGCTGGAACGCGCGATCCACGGCCTGGGCGAGAACCGGCTCGAGGATCCGATCGACATCCGAGGCCCGGCCGACGTGCGGCGCGTGTCACAGGAACTGGACTGGCTGCGCCTGCGCCTGATGGAGCTGGACGCCGACAAGGCACGCTTCCTGCGGCACGTCTCGCATGAACTCAAGACACCGCTGGCCGCGCTGCGCGAGGGCGTGTCGCTGCTAGAGGACGGCGTGACCGGCGCCCTCACGCCCGCGCAGCGCGAGGTGGCGCAGATCCTGAACCAGAACACGATCGCGCTGCAGGGTCAGATCGAGGCGCTGCTGCGCTTCAATGCCGCCGCCTTCGAGGCGCGGCAACTGAGCCGCCAGCGCACGCCGCTGTTGCCGCTGATCGAACAGCAGATCGAGGCGCAGCGCCTGCAGTGGCAGGCGCAGGGCCTGACGGTGCGCGCCGAGGGCGAGCCGCTCACGGTGGTGGTGGATCCGGTGAAGATCGGCACCGTGCTGGCCAACCTGCTGTCCAACGCCATCCGTTTCTCGGCGCGCGGCGGCACGATCCAGTTCACCGTGTCCAGCACGGTCGACCTGGCCATCATCGAGGTGGCCGACGCCGGGCCGGGGATCGCCGCCGACGACCGCGACCGCATCTTCGAACCCTTCTTCCGCGGCGAGCGCCAGCCCGAACACGCCGTGAAAGGCACTGGCATCGGCCTGTCCATCGTGCAGGAGTACATTGCAGCCCATGGCGGACGCATCGAGCTGTTGCACAACAGCGCGTCCGATGGCCCCGGTGCACGTTTCCGCATCGAACTGCCGCGCTCCGCCTGAGCCTCCCCTCTCCCCACACCATGCTGCATCCGATCGCTCGCAGATCCTCCGCCGCCGTGGCACTGGCCGTGCCGCTGCTACTCGTGGGCTGCGCCACCCACGCTCCGCCCGCACCGGCGCCAGCGCCCACACCGGCGGCCGCGCCCGCACCGGCTCCCGCACCCGTTTCGCCGCCGCCCATCCTGCCCGTCGAGGCGGAGCCGAGGGCGCCGGCGACGCAGCTGGTGCCGCCCTCGCCCGGGCCCATCGGCGCCATGCTGGCCTACGCGGACCGGGTCCGCGGGCTGTCCTCCGGCGACCTGCAGGCCGAGATCAACCGGCTGGGCGAGGCGGGCGACATGCCGGCGCTGCAGATGCAGCTTGGGTTGGCGCTGTCGCAGACGCGCTCCTCGCCGGACCTTGCGCGCGCCCTGGGCCTCATGCAGCGCGCGGCGGCCAACAACACGGCCGACGGCCTGGCCCTCCAGCCGCTGGCCCGGCTTCTTGCCTCTCGCTACTTGGAGCAGCGCCGCGTGGAGGACGACCGCGACCGGCAGGTGCAGCAGCTGCGCGACGCGCAGCGCCGCATCGACCAGCTCAACGACCGGATCGAGGCGCTGCGGGCCATCGAGCGCAGTTTCAGCCGCCCGGCCGCCCCCGCGCCCGCACCGGCGCCCAACGGCGCCAAGCCCTGAGGACGAACGGATGGCCGAATCGCCCGCAGCACCCGGCAACGGCGCCCGCATCCTCGTCGTCGACGACGACGCCGACCTGTTGCGCCTGCTGTCGCTGCGCCTGCAGGGCGCGGGCTACCAGGTCACCGCCGTCACCTCCGCCGAGTCGGCGCTGACGCAGCTGGAGATCGAGCACCCGCGGCTCGTCCTCAGCGACGTCAAGCTCCCCGGACGCGACGGGCTGCAGCTCTTCGACGAGATCCGCAAGCGCCACCCGACGCTGCCGGTCATCCTGCTCACCGCGCACGGCACCATCCCCGACGCGGTGGAGGCGACGGCGCGTGGCGTGTTCACCTACCTCACGAAGCCCTACGAGGCGCGCGAGCTGCTCGACAAGATCCAGCAGGCGCTGGCCCTGGGCGCGCCTGCGGCCACGCCGGCCGCCGGCGGCGACGAAAGCTGGCGCAGCGAGATCGTCAGCCGCTCCAGCCGCATGGCCGAGGTGCTGGCCGAGGCCCGCATGGTGGCCAAGACCGATGCCAGCGTGCTCTTGCGGGGCGACTCGGGCGCGGGCAAGGAAGTGCTGGCGCGCGCCATCCACAAGGCGAGCGACCGGGCAAAGAAGCCCTTCGTGGCCGTCAATTGCGGCGCCATTCCGGAAGCGCTGCTCGAGTCGGAGCTGTTCGGCCACGTCAAGGGTGCCTTCACCGACGCACACGCCAACCACAAGGGCCTGTTCCAGCAGGCGGACGGCGGCACCCTGCTGCTCGACGAGATCGGCGACATGCCGCCAGCGCTGCAAGTGAAGCTGCTGCGGGTGCTGCAGGAGCGGGCGGTGCGGCCGGTGGGGTCGACGCAGACCTTCCCGGTGGATGTGCGCATCATCTCGGCGACGCACCGCGACCTCGACATGGCCATGGAGAGCGGCCAGTTCCGCGAGGACCTGTACTACAGGCTGAACGTCGTCACGCTCACGCTGCCGACGCTGGCACAGCGCCGCGAGGACATCCCGCTGCTGGCCAACCACTTTCTGCAACGCCTGGCCGGCAAGTACGGCAAACGGCTTTCGGGCTTCGCGCCCGAGGCGCTGAAGGCCCTGACCACCGCGCCCTGGCCTGGCAACGTGCGGCAGCTGTTCAATGTGGTCGAGCAGGTGTGCGCACTGTCGAGTTCGCCGCTGATCCCGCTGGCGCTGGTCCAGCGCGCGTTGCGGGTGCCGTCGGTGGAGGTGCAGACCTATGCGGACGCCAAGCAGCGCTTCGAGCGGGAGTATCTGGTGGGTCTGCTGAAACTCACCGACGGCAACGTCGCCGACGCCGCGCGGCTGGCGGACCGCAACCGCACGGAGTTCTACCGCCTCCTGCAGAAGCATGAGCTCACTCCGGGCCACTTCAAGGCCGAGGGTGTCGCCGGGGCGGGCGATGCTGTCGCCGAGTAGCGACAGGCCTAAGTCGTTGATTTCATTGAAGTTCGTCAGCCAGCGCTCCGGGCTTGTCGGGCTTTGGCGACAGAATCGGGGGATTTGGGGCCCCCGGGTTGAAAAACAGGCAAAAAACGGCTTGAAAATCGACCTAACCCGTTGATTTTAAAAGAATAATTTGCTCTGGCACAGGCTTTGCAGCCTAGTGGGCATGAGCACCCTCACCAGCCCCTCTTTCGCACTGCGCCCGCAGCGCGATGGCGCGCGTCAGAAACACATTCACGCCGCGCGGCCCCGCGCCGCCGGCCAGGCCCTCGGCGCGCTGAGCGCGGCGAACGGCACCGCCCCGGACAGCGTCTTCAAGCGCTTCCCGTCCATCGGCGACACCCCCTCCTCGTCCAAGCAACGTTGGTAAGAAGGACTGCGTCCATGAAACCGAACGATTTCTCGCAGCTGAAGGTCCTGACCCCGGCCGACTTCTCGCACCGCAGCCCGGTGCGCGAGGAGCGCCACCCGAACTCGGTCACGGCCCCGCCGGTCAACCGCGGCTCGATGACGCCGCGTCCGTGGCGCGGTTTCTGGAACAGCATCGGCACCGCCCTGTTGCTCAAGCTCGGCGCGGGCGGCCGGCAGGTGGCGCCTGAAGTCGCCAACTTCCCCAAGCAGCCCTGGGAGCGCGCCGCCAAGCAGCGCCGCGCGGTCTTCATGCTGCTGGCCCTGCTCAGCACGGTGATGGCTTCGACGCTCTTCGCGCAGGTGCAGCCGGACTACGACAACCTCTGGCTCGAATACGGCCAGATCGGCCTGTACGGCCTCCTGTCGGGCTGGGTCGTGACCGGCTTCGTGACGGCGCTGATGGGCTTCTATGTCTCCGTGCGCGGTGACAAGCACGCCCTGTCGGCCAAGCAGGTGGCCCATCATCCGATGAACCCCGAGGCGCGCACGGCGATCATCATGCCGATCTGCAACGAGGACGTCGCCACCGTTTTCGCCGGCCTGCGGGCCACCTGCGAGTCGGTCGCCAACACCGGCCACGCGCAGCAGTTCGACGTCTTCGTGCTGTCGGACAGCTACAACCCGGACATCGCCAAGGCCGAACGCGCCGCCTGGGAAGACCTGCGCGCCGCCCTGGCCGAGCACCCGAACCAGCCGCAGGTCGAGGTGTACTACCGCCTGCGCACCCGCCGCACGCACCGCAAGGCCGGCAACGTGGCCGACTTCTGCCGCCGTTGGGGCAAGGACTACCGCTACATGGTCGTGCTCGACGCCGACTCGGTGATGAGCGGCGACTGCCTGACCTCGATGGTCAAGCTGATGGAAGCCAACCCGAGCGCCGGCATCATCCAGACCGCCACGCAGGCCATCGGCCACGTGACGCTCCATGCCCGCGCCCAGCAGTTCGCCAGCCGCGTGACCGGCCGTCTGTTCACCCTGGGCATGCAGTTCTGGCAGCTCGGCGAGTCGCACTACTGGGGCCACAACGCGATCATCCGCGTCGAGCCCTTCATGAAGCACTGCGCGCTGGCGCCGATCAAGGGCACCGGCGGCATGTCAGGCGGCATCATGTCGCACGACTTCGTCGAGGCCGCGCTGATGCGCCGCGCCGGCTACCACGTGTGGCTGGTGTCCGATCTGGTCGGCAGCTACGAGCAGCAACCGCCGGACCTGCTGGCCGAACTGCAGCGGGATCGCCGCTGGTGCCAGGGCAACCTGCAGAACGCCCGCCTGATGGCCGAACCCGGCATCGCCCCGGTCCATCGTGCGATGTTCGTCACCGGCACCATGGCCTATGTGTCGGCCCCCCTGTGGCTGGCCTTCCTGACCCTGGGCACCGCCCTGTGGCTGACCGGCTCGAGCCTGGTCGAGCACTGGATGGTGATGCCGATGGAACTGGCCGGCCTGTGGCTGTGGACCCTGTGCCTGCTGTTCCTGCCCCGCATCCTGGGCCTGACCGCCGTCATCATGCGTGGCGAGCAGAAGCAGTACGGTGGCGTGGCCAGCCTGCTCAAGAGCGCCGTGCTCGAAAGCGCGATGGCGATCGTTCAGGCCCCCGTGCGCATGCTGGCCCACTCGCTGTTCGTGGTCGTGGCCCTGACCGGGATCAAGCTGGACTGGAAGTCGCCTCCGCGGGAAGCCGTGGCCGTGCCGTGGCGTGAAGCCGCCTCGCGCCTGCTGCCCATGAGCGGCATCGTGGCGGCCCTGGGCGTGGCCGTGGCCCTGATCGACGCCAGCGCGCTGGTGTGGCTGATGCCCGTCGCCCTGCCGCTGCTGCTGGCCATTCCCATGGCCGTCGTGACCAGCCAGATCGCCCTGGGCACCAGCATGCGTGAAGCGAACTTCCTGCTGATCCCCGAGGAATCGCGTTCGCCCGCCGTGCTGCGCCGCGCCTGGATGCACGCCGACCGACTGGCACAGCCGAAGTCGCTGCTGGCCAACTGAGGCGACGCCATCGGATGGCCCCAGGCGCTCGTCCTGGGGGCGCCCAACCCGATTCGACGCCCAAGGAAAAAGCCCGCTCTGGCGGGCTTTTTCTTTGGCTGCTGCGTTCGACGGACCGGCTTTGACGCTCGAACGCTATTTGGCCAACGCCTTGAGCGCCAGCTTGATGCCCTCACTCACACCCACGTCCTTGGGCAAGGTCTTGAGCGTGGCAGCGGCTTCCTTGTCGCTGTAACCGAGCGCGACCAGTGCCTGCAGGATGTCGGCCTGCGCGTCGCTCGCCGGTTGCGCGGCGCCCGCGGAGGCACCCAGCGCGTCGCCCAGCTTGCCCTTGAGCTCCAGCAGCAGCCGCTCGGCGGTCTTCTTCCCGATGCCGGGGATCTTGACCAGCCGGCCCGCCTCCTGCAACGACACCGCCTGCGCCAGCTCGTTCACGCTCATGCCCGAGAGCACCCCCAGCGCTGTACGCGGCCCCACGCCGGCGATCTTGATGAGCTGCCGGAAGGCCGCCCGCTCGTCCGTCGAACCGAAGCCGTAGAGGATCTGCGCGTCCTCACGCACCACGAAGTGCGTGAGCAGCGACACCTTCTCGCCCACCTGTGGGAGGTTGTAGAAGGTGCTCATCGGCACGTCGACCTCGTAGCCCACGCCATGGCAGTCGATGACGACCTGGGGGGGATTGCGTTCGGAGAGGGTGCCGGTGAGTTTGCCGATCATGGGTCAAGGAGATGTCCAGGCGTAATAGCCCACGCCTTCGTACTTGTACTGCGGGTACTTCGACTGAACGTTCTGGGATTCGGTGCTGCTGATGGTATAGAAGTGGGTCTGCGTGTCCGTGTTGTAGAACCTGTACATCGCGGTCGCCTGATCGTTCGGTGCCAGATAGACGTACCAGCTCACCCCCTCGTAGTTGTACTGGGGCAGGGTCGCGAGCACGTTGTTTCGCTCGGTCGTGCTCACCGTGTAGAAATGCGCACCGGTCTTGGTGTTGTAGAAGCGGTAGACCGGGGTGTTTGCCGCAGTTGCGCTGGCCTGGGCGTAGAAGCCAATCCCCTCATAGGTGAACTGCGAGTACTGGGCAATGGTGCTGTCGCGCTCGGTCGCACTCGCAGTGTAGAAGTGGGTTTGCGTCTTGTTGTTGTACAGGCGATAGATCGGCGTGCGGGCGACGGCTGGCGTCGTCGTCGGCGCCGGCGTTGCAGGCGTGCCCCCGAGCCACTGGTAGAGCGCCGCGTTGTACGCCACGTCGAACCGCCCGTAGTAGTCGTTGTCGTTCGGCGCCGCACAGGACGCGAAGCCGCCGTACAACTGGCCGACCAGGTAAGGCGCGCCGTCGACCGTCTTGAAAAGACCACCTCCGCTGCTGCCTCCCTCGGTGGTGCCCACGCTCCAGTTCACACGAAGGAAGTTGGTGGGCGGGGCGCTACCGCACCCGCCTGTGCTACGACCATCTGCGGAGAGGCAGTTGGAAGTGGGTCCCGACGATGTGCCTGAGCTGTACTTCTGAAAATCGGCGTCCGGATGATGGATGCTGAAAACGGGCGTCGTCCCCGACAGCCCGCCGGGCGCCGAGGCGGCATAGCGAACCCCGGCAGGCGGCGCGCCGTTGAGACGCAGAAAACTCGTGTCGGTCTGGCTGCTGTTGTACAGAAGCGTGGCGCCCGCCTTCGTCTGCGACGCTGCGGAGGCGATGGTCGGGTTGTTGCAGCCGGACGAACGGTAGAACCAAAAGACCCACAGGCTGCTGGCCGTGGTTTGGGTGGATATGCAATGGTTGGCGGTCAGCAGGTAGGGGGTACCCGACGACTTGTCGTCGTTGAGCAGCGTGCCGGTGCACGCGTACGGAGTGCTCCCGACGAGGAAGTCCAACTGGGCCACCGATTGCGACGTGGCGCTCACGCCTTGTTCGCCGCTGTAGCAGTTCACGTCCTGGGTGCACGAGCCTGCAGCCTTCTGCGCGCTGGCGACATCCTTGGCATCGCGGTAGATGTGCGACAGCGCCGGCACCGCCACCTCGACCGTGTCGGTCGGCACGCCGGGAGGCACCTCGAATTCAACAGTGATCGCATCGCCGCCCAGGTTGGGCGACCACCAGGTGTGTGCATCCTCGCCGGTGTCACCAGCGTCGAGGTTCCGCTGGATCGCGGCCTGGATTTCCTGCGCCGCCACCTGGTAAGCCTGGCTGCTGCCATCGGCGTGGAAACGCACCAGCCCGCCGAGCGGCAGGCTGTAGACCCGCAAGCCGACGCGCACGCCGAGTGCGCCTTCGGACTGAAAGCGCAACGACGCCACCTTGCCCCCGCGCTGCGAGGTCTTCCAGTCGAGTGCGGCTGCAACTTTCGCCTTGTCGGCCGTGTCGGCCAGGGCTCGGCCCTGACCGATGCGCACCGGCACCGGACCGCTCGCCGCGGCTTTCTGGACCGACACCTCGCCGGCCGGCAGGACGCCAAGGCGAATGAGCCGGGCAGCGGGTGCCTCGGTGGCATCGTGGCGCACGAAGGGGCTGACATCAGCTTTCTGCGTACCGTCGCTGGTCCAGCCCTCGATCAGGTGGGTCGGCGCCGCCGCAGCAGCCGGGGCAGCCCGAGTGCTTTCGGGCGCTGCTGCAGCGGAGGGGGCCGACGTCGAGGAGACGACCGCGGACTCGACCGGCTTGGCCTGTGCTGCAGATCCCGACACCGCCGACTCCGCGGTGGCCGTCGAAGAGCCACCGGCGCCGCCAGATCCTCCCCCGCACCCCGCCAGCGCCAATACGGCAGCCAACCCGACCGCCAACCACCCCCTGCCTGTATGCATGTTCGCTCCCGAAATTCATCGACAAGCAAGCATTCTGCGGCACGAAACAGCTTCTTACATACGACCGTCGCGGGATCGCGACGCAGTGCGCAATGCTTCACGCCACGGCGGCGGCGCCAGTTGCCTATCATGCGCGGTCCGCCCGCCCATCACCGCGTCCTTCCCTTGCTCCTCCGCCACACCTTCACCCCTCCCAACAACACCCGCCTGGCCCACCTGTGCGGCCCGCTGGATGCGCACCTGCGGCAGATCGAGGACGCGCTGGACGTGAAGATCGCCCACCGGCACGAGGCATTCAAGGTCGACGGGCCCAAGGCCAAGGCCGAGCGGGCCATGGAGACGCTGCAGGCGCTCTACGAGATCGCGCAACGGCCGATCGACGCGGCGGTGGTGCAGCTCACACTGGCCGGCGACAGCAGCATGGCCGAGGACGAGGACGGCGCGATGACGCTGGCCACGCGGCGCGCCAACCTGCGCGCCCGCACGCCCAACCAGAGCGTCTACCTCGACAACATCGCCAACCACGACATCACCTTCGGCATCGGTCCGGCGGGCACCGGCAAGACCTACCTGGCCGTGGCCTGCGCGGTCGACGCGCTGGAGCGCTCGTCCGTCCAGCGCATCGTGCTCACCCGCCCGGCGGTGGAGGCGGGTGAACGCCTGGGCTTCCTGCCGGGCGACCTGACGCAGAAGGTCGACCCCTACCTTCGCCCGCTGTACGACGCGCTCTACGACCTGATGGGCTTCGAGAAGGTGGCCAAGGCTTTCGAGCGCAACGCACTGGAGATCGCGCCGCTGGCCTTCATGCGCGGACGCACGCTGAACAACGCCTTCGTGATCCTTGACGAGGCGCAGAACACCACGCCCGAGCAGATGAAGATGTTCCTCACGCGCATCGGCTTCGGCAGCAAGTGCGTGGTGACGGGCGACGTGAGCCAGATCGATCTTCCCAAGACGCAGACCAGCGGCCTGATCGACGCCGAGCGCGTGCTCAAGCGTGTGCAGGGCCTGGCGTTCACGCACTTCCACAGCGGCGACGTGGTGCGTCATCCGCTGGTGGCGCGCATCGTCGATGCCTACGACGCCAATGGCAAGCGGACACGCTGAGGTGGTCGCGCCGGACTGGGCGACGGCCGGCGCGCCACAGACAGGCGCCGTGGCCCACTTGCGCACGAGGGCCTGCTGACGCCATGGCGCTGCCCGAGCTTTCGCTGTCCTTGCAGTTCGGCCGCTTCGATGGCCTTGCCCGGCATCGCGCCGCGCTGGCCCGGCACCGCGTGGCGCGCTGCATCCGCCATGCGCTGGCGCTGCCCGGCGAGCTGACGGTGCGCATCGTCGACGCCGAGGAAGGCCAGCGGTTGAACCGCGAATTCCGCGGCAAGGACTACGCCACCAACGTGCTGACCTTCGACTACACACAGTCGCCCGTGGTCATGGCCGACCTGGTCCTGTGCGCGCCCGTGGTTGCGCAAGAGGCCAAGGACCTTCGTGCCACGCTGGCCGACCACTACGCCCATCTGCTGGTGCACGGCACGCTGCATGCCCAGGGCTGGGACCATGAGACCGGCGACGCCGATGCCGAGGCGATGGAAGCGCGCGAGATCGAGATCCTCGCCGGCCTGGGCGTGCGCAACCCCTACCGCCGGCGCTGACCGCCCGGCACCGACCCGCCGCCAAGACCGCTCGGCGCAGCTAGGAAATCTGCAGCGCGATGGTGACCGGCCCGTCATTCACCAGGTGCACCTTCATGTCGGCCGCGAAGATGCCCGTCGCCACCTCGGGGTGCGCCGCGCGCGCGTCGGCCACGAAGAGGTCATAAAGCCGGCGGCCCTCGTCCGGCGGTGCCGCGCCGGTGAAGCTGGGCCGGTTGCCTCCGCTCACGTCGGCCGCCAGGGTGAACTGGCTCACCAGAAGCAGGCCGCCGCCGACGTCCTGCACGCTGCGGTTCATCTTGCCCGAACTGACAGCCCCCCGGATCGCCACTGCGTGTGCTTCGCCACCCCCCGCGGGGGAGGAGCTGTCGCCTTGGGGCGGCCCGGCGGCGACAGCCTCGTCACTGAAGATCCGCAGCTTCAGCATCTTGGCCAGCAGGCGCTTGCCGGCAGCCTCGGTGTCGCCTCGCTCGGCGCACACCAGCACCAGCAGCCCGTGGCCGATGCGACCGACCACCTCGCCACCGACCTCCACGCGCGCCTCGCTCACGCGCTGCAGCACGGCCTTCATGGCGGGCCGCCGGCCGACGCATCGACCCGCGCATGGCCGTCGAGTTGCACCGAGCGCGCCTCCATGGTCAGCGGCAGCAGCTGCAGCGTCACGCGCAGACCGGGCACGGCATCCATCAGCGCCTGCTCCACGCCATCGCGCAAGGCGGCCGCGCGCTGGAGCGACCAGTCGCCTGGCACATGCATGTGCAGGTCAGCGAAGCGTCGCTGGCCGGCCCGGCGCGTGACGATGTCGTCGAAGCGCAGTTGCGGCCCCTCGGGCACCCGGGCGACGAAGCGTGCGAGCGCGGCGTGCAGGGCCTCCTGGGCCTCCGGCTCCAGCGCCTGGTCCATCAGCCCCTGGCTCGAGCGCCAGACGAGGTGCGCTCCTTCGCGCACGATGTTCAGCGCCACGCCCAGCGCCAGCGCCGAGTCCAGCCACAGCCAACCCGTTGCCAGAACGGCGAGCAGCCCGACGACCACGGCGGCCGAAGTCCACACGTCCGCCATCAGGTGGCGGCCGTCGGCCTCCAGCGCGATCGAACGGTGCGTCTTTGCGGCGCGGAAGAGCATGAAAGCCAGACCCGCGTTGAAGGCCGAACTCACGACCGACAGTGCCAGGCCCCAGCCCAGTTTTTCCAGTGGATGGGGGTGGACCAGGCGGTCGATGGCGGCCCAGCCGATCGCTACCGCGGCACCGATGATCAGGATGCCCTCGAAGCCGGAGGAGAAGTACTCCGCCTTGTGGTGGCCGTACGGATGCTCGTCGTCCGCCGGACGGGTGGCGATGGTCACCATGCCGAGCGCGAACACCGCGCTCGCCAGGTTGACGAAGGACTCCATCGCATCGGAAATCAGGCCCATCGAATGCGTGATGTAACCGGCCCAGCCCTTGAGCAGGATGGTCAGCAGCGCGACGGCCACGGACAGGCGCAGCAGCGCTTTCGGGCTCATGGCACTGCGGGGGGTGGGCGTGGGAGCGGACGGCACGGCGGGCGATATGACGGGGGACAGGCGGCGGATTATCCGGTCCCCGGACACGCCTCGCGTACCATTGCGCCCCTCTCGGCTTCCCCTGGAGACATCGCATGTCTTTCCGCCCGATGCCCGGCCTCGCTGTCTGCGCATTGGCCTTGGCCAATGCGACGGCCGGGGCGCAGACAGCGCCCCCGGCCCCCACGGTGACGGCCCTGCCCGCAGTGGCCGCGCCTGCACCTGCGGCCGACGCCCATGCCGGCTTCATCAAGTCCGTGCAAGGTGACGTCCATGTGCTCAGCGCCGGTGGCGACACACGCCTTGCCAGGCCGGGCGACCGCGTCTCGCCCATCGATCGCATCTCCACCGGCCCGGCCAGTGCGGCCAGCCTGGTGCTGCGCGACGGCACGGCGCTGGTCCTCGGCCCCGATTCGCGCCTGGACCTCAAGCAGTTCCATTTCGACTCGACCACGCAGGACGGGGGGCTGCTCGTCTCGCTGCTGCGGGGATCGCTGCGCATGGTTAGCGGCCTGATCGGCAAGACCAACCCCGACGCGGTGCGCGTCGACACGCAGACCGCCACCATCGGCATCCGCGGCACGGACTTCATCGTCACGGCCGACGCCCAGCCGTGATGACGATCCGCCGCCGAATCGCCTTCTGGGCAGGCTGCGCGCTCGCCGTGTTGCTGGCCGCGTGTTCCACACCGGCGACACGGGTGGTGCTGCTGCCGCAGGCCGATGGCCGGCCCTCGGCCGTTGTGGTGCGGACCAAGGGCGGCGAGCAGACGCTCGACAAGCCCTACCAGCGCGCCACGGCCGCCGCGGGCGCCACCGGCGCGCCTGCGGTCGATGCTGCCGACCCGCTCCAGGTCCGCAGGGACAACGCAACCCTGTTCGACCTGATGCCGCCGGGCCCCCAGCGCTACACCGTGTACTTCGACGCCGGCGGCACGGTACTGACCGAAGCCTCGCAACGCGAGGTGCAGGAGATGCTGGCCGCTGCAGCTGCCCGGCCGGGCGCCGACATCGTGGTCACCGGGCACACCGACACCGTTGGTTCCGGTCCGCAGAACGACCAGCTCTCGCGCCGGCGGGCCGAGGAGTTGCGGCAGCTCCTGATTCAGCGCGGCTTCCCGGCACAGCGCATCGAGGCCGCGGGCCGGGGCGAGCGGGAGCTGGCAGTGCCGACGGCCGACGAGGTCGACGAGCCGCGCAACCGGCGGGTGACGATCGAAGTGCGCTGATGCGTCAGGCGAGCTGCACGCGCGCGAACTTGCGCTTGCCGACCTGCACCACGTAGCTGCCGGCTGCGAGTTTGAGCGCCTTGTCGCTCACCACCGCCGAATCGACGCGCACGCCGCCGCCGTCGATCAGGCGGTTGCCCTCCGAGGTCGACGATGCCAGATTGGCCTGCTTGAGCACTTGCGCGATGCCCAGGGGCGCACCCGAAAGCGCGACTTCGGGGATCTCGTCCGGCACGCCGCCCTTGCTGCGGTGGATGAAGTCCTGCTCGGCCGCTTCGGCCGCCTGCGCGCTGTGGAACCGCGTCGTCAGCTCCTTGGCAAGCAGCACCTTGGCGTCCTTGGGATTGCGCCCGCCCGCCACCTCGGCCTTGAGTGCGGCGATCTCCTCCAGGGAACGGAAGCTCAGCAGCGTGTACCACTTCCACATCAACTCGTCGGAGATCGACAGCGTCTTGGCGAACATCGCGTTCGGGTCCTCGCTGATGCCGATGTAGTTGTTCTTGCTCTTGGACATCTTCTCGACGCCGTCGAGCCCTTCCAGCAGCGGCATGGTCAGGATGCACTGCGGCTCCTGGCCGTATTCCTGCTGGAGATGCCGGCCGACCAGCAGGTTGAACTTCTGGTCGGTGCCGCCCAACTCGAGGTCGCTCTTGAGCGCCACCGAGTCGTAGCCCTGCATCAGCGGGTAGAGGAATTCGTGGACCGAGATCGACTGCCCGGCCTTGAAGCGCTTGTTGAAGTCGTCGCGCTCCATCATGCGCGCCACCGTGTATTTGGCCGCCAGCTGGATCATGCCGCGCGCGCCCAGCGGGTCGCTCCACTCGGAGTTGTAGCGAATCTCGGTCTTCGATTCGTCCAGCACCAGCTTGGCTTGGGCAAAGTACGTCTCGGCGTTGGCGCGGATCTGTTCGGCGGTGAGCGGGGGACGCGTGCTGTTGCGGCCGGACGGGTCGCCGATCAGGCTGGTGAAGTCGCCGATCAGGAAGATCACCGTGTGCCCCAGGTCCTGGAGCTGGCGCATCTTGTTGAGCACCACGGTGTGGCCGAAGTGGATGTCCGGCGCCGTCGGGTCAAGCCCGAGCTTGATGCGCAGCGGCTGGCCGGTGGCCTCGGCACGCTGCAGCTTCTTGACCCACTCGTCCTGAGGCAGCAACTCGTCGGCGCCGCGTAGGGAGATTTCGAGCGCACGTCCTACACCATCGGACAGCGGCTGACCAGTAACAAACTCGGGATTCATTCGGACTTTTGTGGGGAAAGCAACGGCCGAAAGCTATACTCCAGCCGGTTTCTTGAGCGCTGCATTCTAAGCGCCGCTCCTTTTTCGCCCCGCCTGAAGACCTTCGTTGGCCCGCAAATTGCTGGCACAGGCGGTCGCCGAACCCGAGCTGGATTTCTGAGTTGTCCAAACTGATCAACGGCATCCTGGCCGCCGAGGAGCTTGTCGCCTCTCGCGTCGCCTACACCGTCAAGACCTACCCCCGCCATCTGACAGCGGCCATCGCCGCGATGCTGCTGTGCGCCGGGGGCGGCGCATTCGCCGTCGCCTCGCTGGGTCCCGACGCGTCCGACCTCCCGATTCACCAGGTGCTCGAGACCGTGGCCCCGCTGCCGGTCGCGAGCCAGAGCGAAGTGCTCGACGCACTCAGCTTCACGCTGTTCCGCAGCGAGCAGAGCCGCTCCAGCGACACGGCCGAGGCGCTGCTCAAGCGCCTGGGCGTGAGCGACCCTGCCGCCGCCGCCTTCGTGCGGGGCAATGGCGATGCACGTGCGGCCTTCTTCAACCGCGTCGGGCGCACCATCAACGCCGAGGTCGGGCAGGACAACAGCCTGCGCAAGCTCACGGCGCGCTGGATTCCCGACGGCGATGGCGGCTTCAAGCGCTTCGTCATCGAGCGGCTCCCGGCCGGCTTCGTTGCCCGCATCGAGACCGACACCCTGACTCCCGGCACGCGCCTGGCCAGCGGCATCGTCCGCAGCTCGCTCTTTGCCGCCACCGACGATGCCCGCATCCCGGATGCCGTCGCCAGCCAGTTGGCCGACATCTTCCAGGGCGACGTGGACTTCCGGCAGTTGCGCAAGGGCGACCGCTTCGCCGTGGTCTACGAAACCTTCGAAGCCGACGGCCAGACCATGCGCACGGGCCGCGTGCTGTCGGCCGAGTTCGAGAACAACGGCAAGACTTGGCAGGCCATGTGGTACCAGGAGCCCGGCCAGAAGGGCGGCTACTACCGGCCCAACGGCGACAGCCTGCGCAAGGCCTACCTGAGCTCGCCGGTTGAGTTCACACGCGTGTCCAGTGGCTTCGCGATGCGCATGCACCCGATCCTGAACAGCTGGCGCCAGCACAACGGCATCGACTTCGCGGCGCCCACCGGCACGCCGGTGCGCACGGTGGGCGACGGCACGGTGGATTTCGCCGGCCAGCAGAACGGCTACGGCAACATCGTCATCATCGGCCACCGCAACGGCCAGCAGACGGCGTACGCCCACCTTTCGCGTATCGACGTCAAGGAAGGCCAGTCCGTCAACCAGGGGCAGTCGATCGGTGCCGTGGGTTCCACCGGCTGGGCCACCGGGCCGCACTTGCACTTCGAGTTCCGCATCAACGGCGAATACCACGACCCGACCACCATCGCCCAGCAGGACGGCGGCGTGCCCATCTCGACCGCAGCGCGCCCGGCCTTCGAGAAGGTGGCCCGGGCCACGCGCACCGAGCTGGCAGCCGCCTTCTCGGTGGTCCAGGCCAGCGCGGACTGAACGCCTCGCGCGTACCGTCACAATCCGAAGCGCCGCTGTTGCGGCGCTTTTCTTTTTGAGGGACCTCGCAGCCATGGCCGCAGAACTCTTCATCGGGCTGATGTCGGGCACCTCGCTCGACGGTGTGGACGGCGTGCTGGCCGACCTGGCTGGGGGCGGCATCGCCGTGCGCGCGCATGTGGCCGCGCCCTTCCCCGCCCCGCTGCGCGCCGAGTTGCTGGCGCTCAATCGGCCACAGGGCAGCGACGAACTTCACCGCGCGGCGCTGGCCGGCAACGGGCTCGCGCGCGTCTATGCCGAGGTGGTTCGCACGCTGCTGGCGCAAGCGTGCCAGGAGCCTACGCAGGTCGTCGCCATCGGCGCCCATGGCCAGACGGTCCGCCACCGCCCCGGGGAATTCGACGGCAATGGCTACACGCTGCAACTGAACAACCCTGCCCTGTTGGCCGAGCTCACGGGCATCGACGTGGTGGCCGACTTCCGCACACGCGACCTCGCGGCGGGCGGCCAGGGTGCGCCGCTGGTTCCAGCCTTCCACGCCGCCCTCTTCGGCCGGCCCGACGACACGGTGGCCGTACTCAACCTTGGCGGCATCGCCAACCTGAGCGTGTTGCCGCCGGCTTTGCAGGCCGACGGCCGTGCGGTGCTGGGCTTCGACTGCGGACCCGCGAATGCGTTGATGGACCACTGGTGCCAACGGCACCGCGCAGAGCCTTTCGACGCCGGCGGCACCTGGGCCGCTGGCGGCCGGGTCCACCCGGGGCTGCTCGCGCGCCTGCTCGCCGAACCCTACTTCGCGCGGCCCGCACCCAAGAGCACCGGCCGCGACCTCTTCCATCCCGAGTGGCTCGCTGCGGCGCTCGCCCAGGAAGCGCCGCTCGCACCGCAGGACGTGCAGGCCACCCTCGCCGAACTCACGGCGGAAAGTGCCGCACGGGCCGTGCGGGAAGCCGCCTCCGCGGCGAGCACGCTGGTCGTCTGCGGTGGCGGCGCGCTCAATGCGCACCTGATGGCGCGGCTCGCGGCGCTGCTGCCCGGCGTGGCAGTCCTTTCCTCCGACGCACGCGGCCTGCCGCCGCAGCAGGTGGAAGCCACGGCCTTTGCCTGGCTGGCGCGCCGCACCGTGCGGCGGGAGCCCGGCAACCTGGCGAGCGTGACCGGCGCACGCGGGGCGCGGGTGCTGGGCGCCATCTACCCGGCCTGAGGTTCAAGCCTAAAGTGACTGCACGCCCGCCGGAAGGGCGAGCAGCAATCCACCGTGGAGCGATCAGCCGTGCCCGGACACTTCCGGGCCATCGAGCTGGGGTGCCCTCGCCTCGGCAGGCAATTGCCAGAACACCGCCGCCGAGGCCAGCGTGATCAAGCCCACGGTGACGAAAGTGGCCTGGAACGCCTCGAGCGCGGCGCCCGGCGTGCCGGTTCCGCCGAAGGCCGCACTGAAGCCCGACAGCACCGCGCCGGCCACGGCCACGCCCAGGCTCATCGCCAGCATCTGCACCATCGACAGCAGGCTGTTGCCGCTGCTGGCGCTGGCGCCGTCCAGGTCCTTGAGCGTGATGGTGTTCATGGCCGTGAACTGCAGCGAGTTGAAGGCGCCGAAGGCGGCGAGTTGCAGCACGCGCAGCCACAGCGGCTCGCCCGGTGTCGCCAGGGCGAAGCTGGCCATCAGCAGCCCGATGATGGCGGTGTTGCCCACCAGCACGTTGCGGTAGCCGAAGCGAAGGATGAGCGGCGTCGCCACCCGTTTCATCGCCATGCCGGCCAGCGCGGTGGGCAGCATCATCAGGCCCGCCTGCAGCGGCGAATAGCCCAGCGAGATCTGCAGCGAGATCGGGATCAGGAAGGGCATCGCTCCGCTGCCTAGCCGGCAGAACAGGTTGCCCAGCAGCCCCACCGACAGCGTGCGCACCCGGAACAGCTGGGTCGAGAACAGCGGCTGCGGGTGCCGCACCGCGTGGAGCCAGTACACCACCAGCGCCGCGAAGCCGAAGACGCCCAGCACCAGCGTGCCGGCATGGCGCAGGCCCAGGTCGGAGCCGCCCTCGATCGCCAGTGAAATGGCGACCATGCCGAAGGCCAGCAGCGCATAGCCCCAAAGGTCGAAGCGCCCGGTGTGCTCGGCACGCGCATCGGGCATGAAGCGCTGCGTGGCGACGAGGCCGATCAGCCCCACCGGCAGGTTGATGAGGAAGATCCAGTGCCACGACGCGTACTGCACCAGCCAGCCGCCGAGCGTGGGACCCAGCAGCGGCCCGATGAGCCCTGGAATGGCCACGAAGCTCATTGCCTGGAGGAACTCGCCGCGCGGAAATGTGCGAAGCACGGAAAGTCGCCCCACCGGCAGCAGCAGCGCGCCGCCAAGCCCTTGCAGCACCCGCGCCGCCACCAGTTCGCCCAGCCCGCGCGACGCCGCGCAGGCCAGCGAACCCAAGGAGAACAACGCGATCGCCAGCATGAAAACGCGCCGCGTGCCGAAGCGGTCGGCCAGCCAGCCCGAGGCCGGGATCAGCATCGCCATCGTCAGCGAATAGGCCACGATCACCGACTGCATGCGCAGCGGGCTCTCGCCCAGGCTCGCGGCCATCGCCGGCAGCGCCGTGTTGATGATGGTCGCGTCCAGCGTCTGCATGAAGAAGCCGATCGCGACCAGCCACAGCAGCACGCGGCGGTCGGCGGGGCTGGACGACGGGTCGGTGGCGGCGGGCGTCGGTGCGCTCATGGTGTTCGGGCTTTCTGGAGCGGGACGTTCCGGCAGGCGACGGGTGCCGCGGGAACGAAAAAGCCGCCCGAAGGCGGCTGGACCGGTGGCATGTGGGGCGCGGGGTGGTGGTCGGTGTACGCCCGCCCGGTCAAGATGCGGATCAGGCCGAGAAGCTCGAGCCGCAGCCGCAGGTGCTGGTGGCGTTCGGGTTCTTGATCACGAACTGCGCACCCTGCAGGTCTTCCTTGTAGTCGATCTCGGCGCCGACCAGGTACTGGTAGCTCATCGCGTCGATGAGCAGCGACACGCCATTCTTGGTCATGGTCGTGTCGTCGTCGTTCGTGATCTCGTCGAAGGTGAAGCCGTACTGGAAGCCGGAGCAGCCGCCGCCCTGCACGAACACCCGCAGCTTCAGGTCGGGATTGCCCTCTTCGGCGATCAGGTCCGCCACCTTGGCAGCCGCGCTGTCGGTGAAGACGATCGGCTCGGGCATCTGGCTGGGGGTGCTGATGGTTTCGGCAACTGCGCTCATGGATGGTTCTCCGTGGGGGTCGCACGCGGGCGACCAATGTGGGGAATGCTACCCCAGACAAAGAAAAACCGCCCCGAGGGCGGTCTTTCCGTGGGCAGGACCCGATCAGCGCTTGCTGAACTGCTTGCGGCGACGTGCGGAGTGCAGGCCGACCTTCTTGCGTTCCACCTCGCGGGCGTCGCGGGTGACGAAACCGGCCTGGCTCAGCACCGGCTTGAGGTTCGCGTCGTAGTCGATCAGCGCACGGGTGATGCCGTGGCGGGTCGCGCCGGCCTGGCCGGACTCACCGCCGCCGTGGACGTTGACCTGGATGTCGAAGCTCTCGACGTTGTCGGTCAGCACCAGGGGCTGCTTGGCGATCATGATCGAGGTCTGACGGCCGAAGAACTCTTCGATCGCCTTGCCGTTCACCGTGATCTTGCCGGTGCCCTTCTTGAGAAACACGCGGGCGACGCTGGACTTGCGACGGCCGGTGCCATTGTTCCAATCACCAATCATCTCAAGGCTCCTTAGATTTCCAGCGCCTTGGGCTGCTGGGCGGTGTGCGGATGCTCTGCACCGCCATACACCTTGAGTTTCTTGATCATCGCGTAGCCGAGGGGGCCCTTGGGCAGCATGCCCTTGACAGCCTTCTCGAGCGCACGGCCGGGGTGCTTGGCCTGCATGTCGCGGAAGTTGGTGGCCGTGATGCCGCCGGGGAAGCCCGAATGGCGGTAGTACACCTTGTCGAGCGACTTGGTGCCGGTGACCTTGAGCTTGGAGGCGTTGACGATGACGATGAAATCGCCGGTGTCGACGTGAGGCGTGTAAATGGCCTTGTGCTTGCCGCGCAGTCGGAGGGCCACTTCGCTGGCTACCCGTCCGAGGACCTTGTCGGTCGCGTCAATCACAAACCACTCGTGCACGACCTCAGCGGGCTTTGCGCTGAAAGTAGACATGAGTTTTCCTGAAGGAGGAGGTTTGCTGAGGGCCCTTTTCCACGGTCGGCCTTCCTCTGAAGGGAAGCTCTTAGGTGGGAGTGGAGTGTCTTGCCGCGGGGCCCGAAAATCGCTGCAAAGCCCGCCATTATATGACGACGGCGCTGGGCCGCCAAGCAGGGCGGCTGCGCCCCCAACCGGCTGACCGCTGCGAGCCGCCGGGAAGGGTTTTTCGACCGGGCACAAGGGTAGCGACAATCGGGGCCGCGATCCGAGCCCGGGCCGCGGGCGGCCGCCACGGCGGTGCGCCTTCCCTGCCGACCTGCACGATCATCCATGTTCAGCTACCGCCACGCCTTCCACGCCGGCAACCACGCCGATGTGCTCAAACACACGGTGCTGATCGCCACCCTCGAGCATCTGCTCGAAAAGCCCACGCCGATCACCGTGGTCGACACCCATGCCGGGGCCGGCCTGTACCGGCTCGACGGCGACTACGCCGGCACGAGCGGCGAAGCGGCCGACGGCGTGCTGCGCCTGCTGGGCCCCGCGGCCGAGGGCGCGCCGGAACAACCGCTGCCGCCGGCGCTCGCCCGGTACCTCGAGGTGGTGCGCAGCTTCAACCGCGGGGGGCAAGCCCGCGTGTACCCCGGTTCGCCCTTCATCACCCACCACCTGCTGCGCGACGAGGACAAGCTCAAGCTGTACGAGCTGCACCCGACCGACGCGCGCACGCTGGACGCCAACATCGCCCAGCTCGACGCCGGCCGGCAGATCGCCGTGCTGCGCGAGGACGGATTCGGCAGCGCCACCAAGTTCCTGCCGCCGCCCTCCCGGCGTGCGCTGGTGCTGGTGGACCCGAGCTACGAACTCAAGACCGACTACGGCCGCACGGCGGCGTTCGTCGGCGAGGCCGTGAAGCGTTTCGCCACCGGCGTCTATGCCGTGTGGTACCCGATCATTCCCCGGCCCGAGGCGCACGACCTGCCGCGCAGGCTCAAGACGCTGGCCAACAAGGCCGGCAAGCCCTGGCTGCATGCGACGCTGACGGTCAAATCGAGCAAGATCACGACCAACGCGGAGGGCGAGACGCGACGGCCGGGCTTGCCCGCGAGCGGCATGTTTCTGATCAACCCGCCCTACACACTGGCCGAGCAGTTGCGCCCGGCGCTCGCCCGCCTGGCCGAGGTGCTGGCCCAGGACCGCCACGCGGCCTTCACGGTCGAAGCAGGAGGCTGACAGCGGCCGAGGCCTCCACCGCGCTCAGCGCTCAGCGCTCATCGGCGACGCCGCGATGCCTGCACCGTCTTCCTCGGGCGTGCGTCCGGCTTCGGTGCGTCGGCGAGGACCGCGCCGCCCGCGTCGTCGGCCGGCGCGACCGCCACGCCGTTGCAGCGTCCGCCTTCCGGTCCGATGCGCGTCAGCGCCACCTGCTTGATGCCCAGGCCGACCATCTGCAGTTGCTCCGCCGCCGCCTGGCTCAGGTCGATGATGCGGCCGGCCGCATACGGGCCGCGGTCGTTCACGCGCACCATCACTTCGCGTCCGTTGAGCAGGCTGCGAACGCAAAGGCGGGTGCCGAAAGGCAGGGTCTTGTGGGCGGCGGTGAAGGCCCCCATGTCGAAGCGCTCGCCGCTGGCCGTCTTGCGCAGGTGGAATTGCAGCCCGTACCACGACGCGCCGCCGCGTTGGATCACCTCGCCCGGCGGCCCGTCACCGGGCAGGCCGTCGTCCGGAGGCAGATCGCCCTCGGCTCCGAAGCTCAGGTCGTAGCGCACCGACGCGACCCGGGAGCGCGGCGCATCGGCCGAAGCCCCGCCCTGCCGGGCCAGCGGCCGCAAGGGTGCCGCCGGGGACACGGCTTCCGCGACCTTCGTGGCAGTTCCGGATTCGCCGGGCGGCGTGGTGCAGCCGGCCAGCGCCAGAGCCAGCCCGGCGCAGCCCAGCCACTGCGCCCCCCGATGCAGGCCCCAGCCGGCCACCGTCATGCGCGCCAGCCCAGGCCCTGCAGCACACCCAAGGTCGCCGCAGCCTGGTTCATGGTGTAGAAATGGATCGCCGGTGCGCCGCCGGCGGACAACTGCTCCACCAGGCGCGTCACGACCTCCATGCCGAAGGCCTTGATCGAGGCCGTGTCGTCGCCGAACCCCTGCAACCGCAGCCGGATCCAGCGCGGGATCTCGGCTCCGCAGGCGTCGGAGAAGCGCATGAGCTGCGTCGAACTCGTGATGGGCATGATGCCGGGCACGATCGGCACGTCGATGCCCGACCGGCGCGCATCGTCGACAAAACGGAAATACGCATCCGCACTGAAGAAGTACTGCGTGATCGCCGAGTGGGCGCCGGCCTTCACCTTGGTGGCGAAGGCCTGCAGGTCGGCTTCGGCCGAGCGGGCCTGCGGGTGCACCTCGGGATAGCAGGCGACCTCGATGCGGAAATCGTCGCCGCATTCCTCGCGGATGAAGCGGACAAGATCACTCGCATAGTGGAATTCGCCGCCCACACCGTAGCCGCTGGGCAGGTCGCCGCGCAGGGCCACGAGCCGGCGCACGCCCATGCCCTTGAGCTCGGCGAGCTGGGTGCGGACGGTGTCGCGCGTGGCGCCGATGCACGAGAAATGGCTCGCCGCGTCAACGCCTTCGGCCAGGATCTCCCGGACGGCGCCGAAGGTGCCGGCCTGGGTGGACCCACCCGCCCCGTAGGTGACCGAGCAGAACTCCGGTCGCCAGGCGTACAGCTGCTGACGCACGGCGCGCAGCTTGACCACGCCTTCGGGTGTCTTGGGCGGAAAAAACTCGAAACTCAGGGGCAAACGTTCGGGGGTGGCCATCGCCAGGGTCCTCTCGTGTCTTGTCGTTGTGTAGGTGTCGTTCAGGTACGCGCCGCGTGCATGAAGAACTCGCGGTTGCCGTCGCCTCCCGCGATCGGACTGTCCAGCCATTTCAGCACACGCAGCCCGGCATCCTCGCAGGCTGTGCGCAGCCGCTCCTCGACCACGGCGTACAGCGCCGGATCGCGCACGATGCCGCCCTTGCCGATCTGCGCCGGCTGCAACTCGAACTGGGGCTTGACCAGCATCAGCAGGTCACCGCCCGGCGCCAGCAGCGGCACCAGCGCAGGCAGCACCAGCGTGAGCGAGATGAAGGACAGGTCGCCGACGATCAGGTCGAAGGCCAGCTCGTCTTCAGCGCCAGCTCGGGCTGCAGCGCCCGCCCTGCTTGCACGGGCAGCGATCAGGTCAGGAGCGCCCAATGTGCGCGCATTGACGCGCTCGACGACCGTCACCCTCGCATCGGCGCGCAAACGCCCGTGCAGCTGGCCATGGCCGACGTCGACGCCCACCACATGCGCGGCGCCGCGCTGCAGCAGGCAGTCGGTGAAGCCCCCGGTCGACTGGCCGACATCCAGGCACAGGCGCCCGCGCACGTCGATGCCTGTGGCGTCCAGCGCGCCCTCGAGCTTCAGCCCGCCGCGCGAAACGAAGCGCACCTCGGCCGCGTCCGCCAGTTCCAGTTCGGCCCCCTCGGGCACCGCGTCGCCGTTCTTGGCGACGGCGCGCCACGCCTCGCCCCCATGCAGGCGCCAGCGCAGGCCGCCGGCGATGAGCCGGGCTGCCTGCGAACGGGAGACCGCCAGTCCGCGGTCGACGAGCAACTGGTCTGCGCGCATGACGCGGCGCAGCTCCCGCTTCAGTAGCGGTAGGTGTCCGGCTTGTACGGACCGTTCTTGTCGACGCCGATGTACGCGGCCTGCGCGTCCGTCAGCACAGTGAGCTGTGCGCCCAGCTTGGACAGCTGCAGGCGGGCCACCTTCTCGTCGAGGTGCTTGGGCAGCACGTAGACCTTGCCGGGCTGGTAGGCATCGGGCTTGGTGAACAGTTCGATCTGCGCGATGGTCTGGTTCGCGAACGAGGACGACATCACGTAGCTCGGGTGACCCGTGCCGCAGCCCAGGTTCACCAGGCGGCCCTTGGCCAGCAGGATGATGCGCTTGCCGTCGGGGAAGATCACGTGGTCGACCTGCGGCTTGATCTCTTCCCACTCGTACTTCTCGAGCGAGGCGACGTCGATCTCGTTGTCGAAGTGGCCGATGTTGCAGACGATCGCCTGGTCCTTCATGGCGGCCATGTGCTCGTGGCGGATCACGTCCTTGTTGCCCGTGGTCGTGACGAAGATGTCGGCCTTGTCGGCGGCGTACTCCATCGTCACCACGCGGTAGCCTTCCATGGCGGCTTGCAGCGCGTTGATGGGGTCGATCTCGGTCACCCACACCTGGGCCGACAGCGCGCGCAGCGCCTGGGCCGAGCCCTTGCCCACATCGCCGTAACCGGCCACCACCGCCACCTTGCCGGCGATCATCACGTCGGTTGCACGCTTGATGCCGTCGACCAGCGATTCGCGGCAACCGTACAGGTTGTCGAACTTGCTCTTGGTGACCGAGTCGTTCACGTTGATGGCACGGAACAGCAGCGTGCCCTTGGCAGACATCTCGTTGAGGCGGTGCACCCCGGTCGTGGTCTCTTCGGTCACGCCGATGATCTCGGCCGACTTGCGCGAGTACCAGGTGCCGTCCTCGGCGAGCTTCTTGCGGATGGCCGCGAACAGGATGCGCTCTTCCTCGCTGCTGCCGTTGCCCGCCACGAGGGACGCGTCCTTCTCGGCCTTCTGGCCCAGATGCATCAGCAGCGTCGCGTCGCCGCCGTCGTCCAGGATCATGTTCGGGCCTTCGCCCTTCGAACCCTTCGGTCCGAAGTCGAAGATGCGGTGCGTGTAGTCCCAGTAGTCCTCGAGCGTCTCGCCCTTGATCGCGAACACCGGCGTGCCGCGCTCGGCAATGGCCGCCGCCGCATGGTCCTGCGTCGAGAAGATGTTGCACGAGGCCCAGCGCACGTCGGCGCCCAGCGCCTGCAGCGTCTCGATCAGCACCGCCGTCTGGATCGTCATGTGCAGCGAGCCGGTGATGCGCGCGCCCTTCAGCGGCTGCGACTTCGCGAACTCGTCGCGGATGGCCATCAGGCCAGGCATCTCGGTCTCGGCAATCTTGATTTCCTTGCGGCCCCAGGCGGCAAGGGACATGTCGGCGATCGCCTGGTCGGCGGGAGAAACGGGGGACTTGAGAACGGCGCTCATGCGGACTCCAAAACGGGTTTGAAAGATGCCACTGCGTTCGGGGGAGAGGTATGAAACTCACCGCGGGGACAGCGGGTGAGCGTGGTTGCATGGAAATCCGAGCCTCACGCCTGATGGCGCTGCAACGCTCCTCGGAACTTTCGATTCTAGCGACCGCGCGCACGGGGGAGCGGCCCTGGACGAGGAAGCACCTCGTCGCGCGCGGCGTGAAGTAATCCGCATCCACATATAACACTTAGCGTTACATTTACACGAGGACGAGACGGGGCTGGGCGCGCTGACCGGGGGGCACAGCGGCAAGGCTGCCCCTACAACACGGGAGCGAGAAATGCGATTGCGCCTGACGTGGGCTGCATGGGTGACTGCGGTGTGTCTCACCGCGTGCGGCGGAGGGGACGGCAGCGGCAGCAGCATGGCCGTCGGCATGCCCTCCTCGGCCGACATCAAGTCAGCGGACGTGGCGAGCGAAGGCTTGGCATCGACCGCCGTCGCCGCCAAGAGCGGCGGAGAATTCGCGCTGAGGCCGCTGGCGCTGAGCTCCTTCTCGCGTGAGAACACTTACCAGTTCTTTTCGGCCAATGGCACGGAGCAGGTGCTGAGGCTGGACTTCCAGTCGCGCAGGTTCGAGTTGCTGGGCGCTTCGGCCTCCGTGTCCGGCGCCTTCAGCGAAGATGCATCGGAGCCGGGGACGTTCGTGTTTACCAGCCCGCGAGACTCGGGCAGCAACAACACGGCACGATTCAGACAGGTCGGCGACACGGTGATCGGCGCGTTCCCGGTGCGTCCGGCGTACGCCAGTGCGCAGACGCTCGAAGTGCTACCCTTCATCGCCGCACGGGATTTCGTGACCGAAGGCGCCGCGATCGACGGCTATTACGCGGCGCTGGAAACCAACAGGGTGTCGACCGGCTTCGGGGGTGGCGGATTGATCTCGACCTTGATCACCGGAGCGGGAACGCGCATGCAGACGTGCATGGCCAGCGGTCCATATACCCTTGAAAGCTGCCCAAACGGGCTGGGCCGGACGTATGTGCTACAGCAGCGCGGCGATCTCTGGCACGCCACGAGCATCGCCACACCCAGCGATCAATTCGACTTTCGAATTGCTCTGGTGAACGGCGAAAAGATTTATGTGAGCGGCGGCGTCTTTCGCGAGCTCGTGGATCTTGGCGGCCAAGCTCGAACGGGCCTGCGGGTGGGCGTTGCGGCCACCTCGGTGGAATGGCCCCTCACCTACGGGCCAGGCGCCGTGGGAAATGGCCGGTGGGGCCGATATGCACTCGATGGGGCGAAACTGGAAGCCGCGTTCACCGACGCTGGAGGAAACACGGGCGCCATCACTGCCGCAGCCTGGACGCCGGCCGGAAGTTTTCCAAGCGCCTTGCCAGGCGTCGCCGTGCTCGGTTTCGGCGCGGGCAGCACCTCCGGCTACGCCGTGCAGAACCGGACCGTGTTCCTCGCGTGGGCAGCGCCGCCTGGTACGGTGCCAGGCCTGTCGATCGCGCAGATCGCCGGCACGCGATCAGACAGCCGGAATGGCCAGTACACCGCATTCGGGCTGACCGGGCACCGCTACAGACTGCAGATCGACTTCGACCGTGGAGCCTACTCGCTCACCGACGGCGGGACGCAGCAATCCTCGGGCATTGTGCGCAGGGCACTGCAGGGCGCTGCGGCAGCCGGTGCCTCCGAATTCGTACGCACTGACAGTGCAACAGCACCTACCGTTTCGCAATTCGTGGTCGACGCTTTCGCGATCTCGGGAAGCCTGCCCACCGCAGCACCCGGCGGCGCGGGGTCAGAGCCGACACCCTTCGTCGCCGCACGCGACTTCGTGACCGCGCAGTCGGGCTTGAGCGCGCTCTCGACGCTCTATGCCTACACGCTGTCCACGTCGCCCTCGGGTTTCCCATTGCAGATGTCTTCCGGCATGGGATTTCGCCAGTCGGGCACCGTTTTGCTCGAATGCGTGCACCTGCTGTACGTGCCCGGCACGCCGCTCGAAGCCTGTCCCGCCGACAGGCTCAATTCGTACAGTGTTTCCCCCGGCGCGGACGCAGGCACCTGGCGCGCCCTGGCCAGCGATGACAGCTTCTTCGATTTTCAGGTTGCGCGAATCGGTGCCGACCTGGTCTTTCTCCAGGCGGCCAACAATGTGTTCCGCATCGGCATGGGCGTCGCCGCTCCGTGGCGCAATATCGGCGCCCTCGGCGTCAGCCAGTCGTATGGCCCCTACGACCCTTCTTATATCGCGATCGAGTCCGCCCTGTGCACAACTGCGACATGCAGCGCCGCGCAGTTCACGTCGACATCCGGCCAGACACTCCCTTGGTTCGTGCTGTCGGCGCTCACGTACGACCTTGCACCCGCGATACGTTTCAGCCCGGCAGACACCACGAGCTACGTCCATCATCAAGGCCGCAACACCTTGATTCGCCATCGAGGCGGCAACGGACGCCATCTGTTCGTGGGCTTTGGGCAGGCGTTCTGACGGCGCAAGCGCCTCTGCGAAAATCCCGGGTTGCCTGGAGTAACCCCGTGTCTTCCCCCTACGCCGCCGAAACCCGCCGCCGCCGCACCTTCGCCATCATCTCCCACCCCGACGCCGGCAAGACCACGCTGACCGAGAAGCTGCTGCTGTTCTCGGGCGCGATCCAGATCGCGGGGTCGGTCAAGGCGCGCAAGGCCTCGCGCCACGCGACCTCCGACTGGATGGAGATCGAGAAGCAGCGTGGCATCTCGGTGGCCTCGTCGGTGATGCAGATGAGCTACCGCGAGCACGTCATCAACCTGCTCGACACGCCCGGCCACAAGGACTTCTCGGAAGACACGTACCGCGTGCTCACGGCGGTCGACTCCGCCCTGATGGTGATCGACGCGGCCAACGGCGTGGAGGCACAGACGCGCCGGCTGATCGAAGTCTGCCGCCAGCGCGACACGCCCATCATCACCTTCGTCAACAAGATGGACCGCGAGGTGCGCGAGCCGCTGGACATCCTCGACGAGGTGGAGCGCGAACTCGGCATGCCCTGCGTGCCGATGACCTGGCCGGTGGGCCAGGGCAAGTCCTTCGGCGGCATCATCAACCTGCGCACGCAGGCCATGACGGTGTTCGAGTCGGGCAGCGAGCGCCGCCCCCAGGATTTCGAGACGATCCCGCTGACCGAGCGCGACACGCTGCGGGCCCGCTTCGGCTCCGAGTTCGATTCGGCCATGGACAGCATGGAACTGGCCACCGGCGCCTCGCCCGCCTGGGACAAGGAGGCTTTTCTCGCCGGCAAGCAGACGCCCGTCTTCTTCGGCTCCGGCGTGAACAACTTCGGCGTGATGGAAGTGCTCGACGCGCTGGTCGACCTGGCACCGCCGCCACAGCCGCGCATCAGTACCACACTGGTCAACCGCCAGCCGGTGACCAAGGAGATCCGGCCCGACGACAACGACTTCGCCGGCGTGGTGTTCAAGGTGCAGGCCAACATGGACGCCAACCACCGCGACCGCATCGCCTTCGTGCGCATGGCCTCGGGCAAGTACACGCCGGGCATGAAGCTGAAGGTGCAGCGCACCGGCAAGGAACTGCGTCCCACCAGCGTCGTGACCTTCATGAGCCAGCGCCGCGAGGCGGTGGAAGAAGCCTATGCCGGCGACATCGTGGGCTTCACCACGCACGGCGGCGTGCAGCTGGGGGACACCATCACCGACGGCGCCAGCCTGCAGTTCACCGGCCTGCCCTTCTTTGCGCCCGAGCTGTTCATGACGGTGATCCTCAAGAATCCGCTGCGCACCAAGCAGCTGCAGCAAGGCCTGGCGCAACTGGGTGAGGAAGGCGCGATCCAGGTCTTCCGCCCCGAGGTCGGTGGTCCGATGCTGCTGGGCGCCGTGGGCCAGCTGCAGTTCGAAGTGGTGCAGCACCGCCTGAAGGCCGAGTACGACGCCGACGTGCGACTCGAGGGCTGCCAGTACACCGGCGCGCGCTGGATCACGGCCGACACCCCGGCCGAGCTGCGCGAGTTCGTCAACGCCTACCCGCAGCGCATGGCCAAGGACGCGGCCGACACGCTGGCCTACCTGTGCACCTCGCCGTACGACGTGCGGCTGGCGCAGGAGCGCTTCCCCAAGATCCATTTCCACCCGCTGCGCGAGCACGCCGGGCTGGCCCTGCAGACGGCCGGCTGATGGTCGCGCGCACCATGGCGCCGCTGGCCACGTGGCCGGCCGAGGCGCGCCGCGGCCTGGTGGGCCTCTTCACCGACATCGACGACACGCTCACCACCGACGGCGCCGTGCCGGCCGAGGTGGTGCAGGCGCTGGGCGCGCTGAAGGCGGCCGGCCTGCACGTGGTGCCGATCACCGGCCGCCCGGTGGGCTGGAGCGAGCCCTTCGCCGCTGCCTGGCCGGTCGACGCCATCGTGCCGGAGAACGGTGCGATGGCGCTGGTGCCGCAGGCCAACGGCACGCTCGCGCGGCGCTACCAGCAGGACGCCGCCATGCGCGCCGCCAACTTCGCACGCATGCAGGCCGTGCTGGCGCAGATCGAGCATGACATCCCCGGGGCACGCCGCGCCACCGACTCGGCCGGCCGCGAGTGCGACATCGCCATCGACCACAGCGAATTCACGCAGCTGAGCGACGCCCAGATCGACAAGGTGGTGCTGGCCATGCGCCACGAGGGCATGCACGCCACCGTGAGCAGCATCCACGTCAACGGCTGGTACGGCGACCACAACAAGCTCGAGGGCGCGCGCTGGATCGTGCGCGCGCTGTGGGGGCGACATCTCGATGACGAGATCGACCGCTGGGCCTACGTGGGCGACTCGACCAACGACCAGCTGATGTTCCAGGCCTTCCCGCACAGCATCGGCGTGGCCAACATCGCGCGCTTCGTGCCGCACCTGTCGCAGCTGCCGCGCTACGTGACGCCGAGCGAGCGCGGGGCGGGCTTCGTCGAGGTCGCGCGCGCCATCCTCGAGGCGCGCACCGGCGCCGACATTTAGATCGAGAAAGCCTGACCCGCCCGCCTGGTGGGCGCAAATTGTCTCCGTCTCAACCGCAGATCAGTTCGCCCTGGCCCCGCCACGCGGCGGCCAGTCCGCGGCCGGCATGACCGCCGCGCCGTCGAGCACCGGCGACACCGACGTGCCGAAGCCCGGCACCTCCATCGAGCCCAGGGCGATCCGCCCATCGACGACGCGCAGCCGCACGCGCCCGTCTTGGCGGTGGTACAGGTCCGGGTGCGCACGCAGGAAGGCCTCGGCCTCCGCCACCGGCCGGCGGTCGAAGCCGTCGATGAAGTGGTGCGCGTTGCGCTCCACGTGCCCGATGCCCATGAGCGCCACGAGCGCCAGGTCCTGCTGCAGCGAGGTGCCGGGCTGGGTCGTCAAATCCTCCGCCGACATGAAATACGGCCGCCCTGGCGTCGCGTCGTTCCAGCTTCGGCAGCGCGCGAGGTTGACCAGCGACTTGTAGAAGCCCTTGCAGGCCTTGGTCGACACGCCGGTGTAGCCCAGCGACCGCGCCAGCGGGAAGGCATCGAGCGAACCGTCCGACTCGTCGATGATGACGGGCCGGTACAGCGCCGCATCGGCGATCGGCTGCACCAGGGCGCGCGCCCGTGCGACCGGCTGCTCGATGAACAGCGTCGCCGCGCACAGCTTCTGCAGCCGCGGCTCGGCGGCCATGCGCTGCCAGAAGGACGCGACGGCCTGCGCATCGGCGAACTGCTCGTTGCCATCCAGCGTCACCTGCAACGCACCGGGCACCGTGTCGAGCACGGCCGCGATGCGGCACAGGCGCTCCATGTCCTCGTCGCCGCGGCCGGAGAGCTTGAGCTTGACGTACCGATTGCCATACGCGGCGACCACCTCCTCCAGCGTCTCGGGCAGCCCGTCGCCTACGCGTTCGCCCGCGGTCTGGTCGGCCGCGACGATCGGGTCGAGCAGCCCGACGGTGTGGCGCACCTCCAGCCGCTGCAGCGGCCGCAGCGCCGCCAGGAAGGCATCGAGGTCGAAGCCCTGCAGGTCCGGCACCACCGCATGGGCGCCCATGCCCGCCAGGTTGGCCCGCATGGCCTCCGAGAAGCTCAGTCCGTGGTGGCGGCACAGCGCATCGAACACCGCGCGGTCGAGCAACGCCGGCCCGTAGGCCGACACCAGCGGCTGCAGTTCCATCGCCAGGCCCGCCTGCTGCAGCGGGCGGTACTGGTCGGCGAAGAGCGCGAAGGGCGTGGCCGGCCCGGCGGCGAGGTAGGCGTCGCGCGCATTCGCCAGCGCGGCGCGCAGTTGGTCCAGGTTCTGCGCATCGCTGAGCTGGGGCGACTTGTCGAACCATTTCGCCGCCAGGGCGTCGGCGGCATAGCCCTCGGCTTCGGCCCCGCCTTCGAAGCGCACGCGCGTGCGCACGACCGCCTGGCGTCCCTCCGTGATCGTCACCGCGCCGAAGCGGAAAGGCAGCCGCAGCCGGTACGGCACTTCGAAGCAATCGACCGCCACCACACGCACACGCGGCGCCACGCTGCTGCCCATCGCGTCCGCCTGCCCTACCAGTGCGGGCCGGCCCGGCCCTCGTCGCCCCGGCCCGCGCTGCCCGACAGCTCGGTGTAGATGTCGAAGGCCATGCGCCCGAGCTCCTGCGACGCACGGGTCCGTGCGGTGCGCGGCCGTTCGATGGCCACCTCGTGGATGTTGGCGACGCGGCCCGGTCGCGGCGACATCACGACCACGCGGTCGGCCAGGAAGACCGCCTCGGGGATCGAGTGCGTGACGAAGACGATGGTCTTGCGCTTGCCGCCGAGCGTCGCCTGGTCTTCGCCCCAGATGCGCAGCAGCTCGAGGTTCATGTCGTCGCGCGTCATCGCGTCGAGCGCGCCGAAGGGCTCGTCCATGAGCAGGATCGGCGGGTCGAGCACCAGCGCTCGGCACAACGACGCACGCTGCTGCATGCCGCCCGACAACTCGCCCGGCCGCCTGGCCGCGAAGTCCGCGAGACCGACGAGCCGGAGCAGTTCGTGCGCGCGTTCGCGGTACTTCTCGCGGTCCAGCCCCGCCAGTTCGGCCGGCAGCAGCACGTTGTCGAGCACGCTGCGCCACTTCAGCAGCAGCGCAGCCTGGAACACCATGCCGACCTTGGGAATGGGGCGGACCACCGGCACGCCATCGACGCGCACCTCGCCGCTGGTCACCGGCCGCAGACCCGCCATGGCGCGCATCAGCGTCGACTTGCCGCAGCCGCTGGGCCCCACGAGCGCGACGAACTCGCCCTCGTACACCGTGAGCGAGATGTCGCGCAGCGCCTCCACCGGGCCGCTCTCGGCCTGGTAGACCATGCCGGCATGGTCGACTTCGATCAGCGCGCGCGGGGCGCTCGACGGGGGCGTGGCAGGCATGCCGGTTCTTTCCTCGGGCGACGCTTTCACTTCACGGGCAGGGGCATCGCCACCTTGGTGAAGAAGTCCTTCGCGTAGACGTCCTTGCACTCCACCTTCTTGGGCAGGCCCATGTAGGTGTTGACGATGTCGACCGAGCCGCACATCTTCCTGTCGTCGACGAAGCCGATGCCATGGTCGGCGTAGTTCTTCGTGCGCATGAGCTCGAAGCCCAGCAGCATGTTGGCCTTGATGATGGCGACGTCGATCTCGGGCACGCGCTTCTTGTAGATCGCCAGCGCCTCGTCGGGGTTGGCCATCACGTCGCGCCAGCCCATGTACGAGGCTTCGAGGAAGTCCTTCAGCTGCTTCGGCTTGTCCTTCATGGTCTTGTCGCTGGCCATGATCGACATCGCGTACAGGTCGAAGCCGTAGTCGGCCCAGGCCAGGCGGACGACCTTGTCGCCGCCGATGGCCTTCTCAAGAAACGGCTGGCCCGTCGTGTAGTCGGCGATGGCGTCCACCCTCTTCTCGGCGATCGAGGCGTACTTGGCCGTCGGTTCGATGTTCACCCAAGTGACCTTGGAAGCATCGATTTTGTTGATCCGGGCGAATGCGGGAAAGGCCAGCCGCTGGCTGTCGCCGGCGGGCGCCCCGATCGTCTTTCCCTCCAAGTCCTTGGGCGTAGGAACAGGCTTGTCTGCATGGGAGAAAAACGTCATCGGCGTCTTGTCGAACACCATGCCGACGATCTTCACGCGTGCGCCGCGCGAGGTGGCCGAGATGATCGGCACCGCGTCGGCCAGCCCGACGTCGGCACGGCCGGTGTCCACCTTGGCGATCGAATCGCCCGAGCCCTTGGACGCCTCGATGCTCACGTCGAGGCCCTTCTGCGCGTAGTAGCCCTTCTCCAGCGCCACCCAGTAGGCGGCATGGTCGCCCACTGCGAACCAGTTCAGGGCCAGCGTGAACTTCTCGCGCGGCTGCTGGGCCGAGGCCGGTGCAGCGGCGAGGGCGAGCGCCATCGCACCGGCGGCGAGGGCGGACAGGGTCAGGGGGCGCAGGCTCATGGGAACGTCCTTTCGGCTGGAGGGGCGGGAGGGGGCAGGAGCGGGGGAAGGAGAGAGGAAGGGGAACCCGGTGCGTTCACGAGGCCTTGTCCTCGGCCCAGGGCGCGAGCAGGCGCGACAGGCCCGCGACGGCACCGTAGAGCAGCAGGCCCAGCAGCGAGATCCACACCAGCGCCGCGAAGGCGGCCGGCGTGTTCATGCTGCTCTGCGTGGTGATGATCACGTAGCCCAGGCCCTTCTGCGAGGCCACGAACTCGCCCACGATGGCGCCCACCACCGCCGACGTGGCCGTGACCTTCAGCGCGCTGAGGATGTACGGGTACGCGTTGGGGATGCGGATCTTGAGGAAGACCTTCCACTTCGGGGCGCTGAACACGCGGCCCAGGTCCACCAGGTCCTGGTCGATCTGCGTGAGGCCCACCGCCGTGTTGATGACCACCGGGAAGAAGCCGATCAGCGCGCCGATCAGCATGTTGGGCAGGATGCCGTAGCCCAGCCACATGAGGAAGAGCGGCGCGATGGCCACCTTGGGCAGCGTGTTGACGAAGACCAGGAAAGGCGTGAGCGCGCGCGACAGCCCCGGCGACCAGGCGATCACCATGCCGAGGAACACCCCGGCCGCGCCCGCGAGCACGAAGGCACCGACGATCTCCACCGCGGTGATCCACGCATGGCTGAGCCAGGGGATCTCGTGGCTGCCCATCGCCTGCAGCACCGCCCAGGGGCCGGGCAGCAGGTATTCGCGGATGTCGAACACCGTGACCGCAAGCTGCCACAGCGCGATGAAGGCGACGAAGATGCCCACCGCGGGAAGGTAGTGCGCCAGGGTCTTGCGAAACATGCTCATGGGCCTCGGTGTGCAGTTTTCAGGCCAGCCAGCGAGTGAGGTTCGCGGCCACGAAGTCGTCGTCGGCGAGGTCCGCATGCTCGGCGCACACGCGGTCGATCGCCTCGGCCTGGCCGGGGCTCAGGCCCTCGTGCGGGTCCAGGCACCAGATGCCTTCGAGCAGGCCCTGGCGGCGCAGCACCTCGTGGCAGCCGGCGATGCAGCCATGGAAGTCGTTCGCCACATCGAAGAAGGCGCTGTTGCAGTCGGTGACGCGGCTGTCCAGCGCGAGCAGTTCGGCCGGCACCTGGGCGCCGTCGGCCCGTTGGCAGCGCGCCAGCAGCTGCACTGCCTTGGACGTCCACACCGACCAATGCCCCAGCAGGCCGCCGCGAAAGCGCACCGTGACGGGCGCGCCGTCGCGCATCACGGTGAAGGGCGTGGCCAGGTCGAGCACGATGTGGTCGTCGTTGCCGGTGTAGAGGGTCACGCGCTCCTCGGCGCGCGCGGCGACCAGGCCGCGCACCACGTCGAGCGTGCGGTAGCGGTGGAAGGGCGCGACCTTGATCGCCACCACGTTCGGGATGGCCGCGAAGCGGGCCCAGAAGCCGGCACCCAGGTCCATGCCGCCCACGGCGGGCTGCAGATAGAAGCCGATCAGCGGCATCACCTCGGCCACCGCCTCGCAATGAGCGATCAACGCATCGTCGCTCTCGCCCTTCATCGCGGCCAGGCTCAGCAGCACGGCACCGTAGCCCAGCCGGCGCGCGGTCTGCGCTTCGGCCACGGCCTGCGCCGTGCGGCCGCAGGCGCCGGCCACCAGGGCCAGTTCGCGGTCCGGCGCCCAGTCGCGGGCGGTCTCGGCGGCCAGCGACAGGACGCGCTCGTACAGCCCGGCTTCGCGGATCGCGAACTGCGTGGTGTGCACGCCCACGGCCAGGCCGCCGGAGCCGGCGTCGAGGTAGTAGCGCGTCAAGGCGCGCTGCCGGCGCTCGTCGAGCCGGCGGTGGGCATCGAGCGCCAGCGGATGCGCAGGAATGGCCAGGCCGCGCTGCAGCAGCGCGCGGGACTGCGCGACGAGGGAAGGCAAGGTGTCGTAGGACATGAGGGCACTCATCCGAATTCGGGGCCGGCGACGGCGAAAAGCGAGGACGGCGCCTCGGCCAGGTGGGGCGGCATCTGCGTACACAGCGCCATGCGCACGAAGGAACGCTGCAGACGGAAGCCGTGTGCGATCAACCAGCCCGACATCGCCTCGCTCGCGTCCGGCACGTCGATGAAGACCGGCCCGGGCGTGGCGGCCAGTGCCGCACGCAACAACGCGATCGCCTGCGCATCGCTGGCGGCGACCAGCGGGCCCACCTGCGTGGCACGTCGGCCTTCGCGCGCGATGACGAAGCCGGTGGCGCGGCCGTGGGCACCGTCGATGCGCCAGGCGCGGCTGCCCTGCCGGCCCGCCAGGCTGGCCAGCAGCGCCGCACGGCCCAGGCCGCAGGCCTGCGTGTCGAGGGCGACCGAGTCCGGCAAATCGTCCTGCGTGGCCTCGCGGACCCGCGGATCGCCGGCCTCGCGCGGCGCGGGTGCCGCGGCCTCGCGCTCCCAGCGCGAGAAGCCGAACCCACGGACGAAGCCGAGCTTGCGGTACACCGCCTCGCCCGCCGGCGTCGCGTCCAGCGTCGGGACCAGCTTGCGTGCGCGCAGCGACCCGATGCACTGCGCGAGCAGGCGTGTCGCCAGCCCGCGGTGCTGCCAGGCCGGGTCGACCAGGACCATCGAGACCCAGGCATGGCCGCCGCCGTAGGGCAGCGTCGCCGCGGTCGCAACGAGTTCGCTGCGTGCGGTGCGCAGGCCGATCGCCTCGCCCTGCGCGATGAAGAGCGCCCAGTCGTCGGTGGTCTGATTCCAGCCTGCCGCGGACGACAGGCCCACGCCCGCGAAGACGTCGGCGGCCGCCAGGTGCACCGCCTGCAGTGCCTCGGCCTCGGCGGCCTCAGAAGGCGCCATCGCGCACCTCGAACTTGGTGGGCTTGTTGAAGCTCTCGCGCTCGTTCTTCACCCAGTCCGCCACCCAGTCGAGCATGGCGCCCAGCGGCACGACCGGGTAGCCGAAAAGCCGGTTGGCCAGCGTCGTGTCCGACAGCAGCGCGGTGGGCGCTTCCTGGCCCGTCACCTTGGGTTCGACGCCGAGGCGCCGCGCGAACTCGCTCACCAGCCAACGCACCGAGATAGTCTCCGGGCCGGTGCAGTTGATCGGCGTGGGCGGCACGGTGCAATGGCGCAGGCTGCGCAGCACCTGCGCGTTGGCGTCGCCCTGCCAGATCACGTTGACGTGTCCCATGGTGAGGTCGACCGCCTCGCCGCGGTGCACCTTCGCGCAGATGTCGAAGAGCACGCCGTAGCGCATGTCGATGGCGTAGTTCAGGCGGAACAGCCGCCCCGGCGTGCCGTGCTTCGCACCGAAGTACTCGAACATGCGCTCGCGGCCGATGCACGACTGCGCGTACTCGCCGATGGGCGCCGGCGTGCCGAGCTCGCTCGCGCCCTGCCGGCCCACCGGCGTGAGCGCGTACACGTTGCCGGTCGAGAAGGCCACGATGCGCGCATCGCGAAAGGTGTCGGCCACCAGCGCCGGCACGTGCGTGTTCATGGCCCAGGTCAGGGCCTGGTTGCCGCTGGCGCCGAACTTGTGGCCGGCGGCGAAGACGATGTTGGGCACGCGCGGCAGCGCCTCGAGCGCGGCCCGGTCGAGCAGGTCGCAGGCAATGGTCTCGATGCCCCAGCCCCCGAGCCGCTCGCGCACCGCCGGGTCGCTGAAGCGGGCGACGCCGATCACGCGCTTGTGCGGCGCCGCGTTCTTCGCCAGGCGCGCGAGCGTGGGGCCCATCTTGCCGGCCACGCCGAGGATCATGAGGTCGCCCTCCACCTGGGCGAGGTCGTCGACCAGGGCCTGCGTGGGCCGCGCGAGGAAGTCGTCGAGCGCCTCGACCGACGCGAACGCCGCCGGGAGGTGCGCCGGATCCAACAGGGGAACAGACGCGTTCTTCGGACGCTGCGCGTTGGCGATCGACATGGCTCGGAACTCCAGAAATCGTGTGCGTTGGAACAAGCTTAGGTGGCACCCGCGCACGTGTCAACCGTTTGGTTGAAACAAGGCGGAAGGCCGGCCGTGCCGCCACGAGGCGCGGCCGAAGGCGTCAGGAATGGAGCGGTTGCCCGCTCAGGGCCGCAGGCCGGCCATGGCGAACTCGACGACGTGCCGCCGGTACGACTCGACCGCGCGGCCCTCGGTGAGGTCGCGTCCGAAGATGGACGAGAGCGTGAGCCGGTTCGAGAAGAAGAAGTACGACATGCCGGCCACCGACACGTAGAGCTCGACCGGGTCGATGCCCTTGCGGAAGAGCCTGGCCGCGATGCCGCGCTTGAGCGTGCGGGCGATGAGCTCGATCAGCGGCGAGTTGGTCTCGCGGATGGCGCGCGAGTCGCGCACGTGCACGGCGCCGTGCGCGTTCTCGTGGTTCAGCAGGCCGATGAAGTCGGGGTGCCGTGCCAGGTAGTCGAAGGAGAAGCCGATCAGCGCCGCCATGGCTTCGGCCGGCGCCATGTCGCCCAGGTGCAGGTCGCGCTCGAGCGAGCGGATCTCGCTGTAGACCACCTCGAGCGCGGTGCGATAGAGGTCTTCCTTGCTGCCGTAGTAGTAGTAGATGAGCTGCTTGTTCACGCCCGCACGCGCCGCGATCTCGTTCACGCGTGCGCCGGCCAGGCCCTTGGCGGCGAACTCCGCGCGCGCCGCCTCCAGGATGGCGGCACGTGCGGCGCCCTGCTCCGGATCGTTGGGCGAGGGGGCGGCTGCGCGGCGGGACGGCATGAGGCGGCGGGGCGGAACGGTCGGGGGAGCGCGATTATCCGCGCGCACCCCGGGCGCGGCGGGGGCGGCGGCATCGGAGTAGGATCGCGTGTTCTGCCCGCCGGCCCGCGCCGCGCGGCCCACGCCCCCGGGGCAGTCCCGCTTTCGCTTCTCCCTGTCATTCACGGACCCAAGGAACGACGCTTCATGACCTACCCCAACACGCAACTGCTGATCGCCAACGAATGGGTCGACGCCCAGGGCGGCAAGACCCTCGACGTGCTCAATCCCGCCACCGGCAAGGCCATCGGCACCGTGGCCCACGCGGCCATCGCCGACCTCGATCGCGCACTGGCCGCGGCGCAGAAGGGCTTCGAGGTGTGGCGCGACACCTCGGTGTACGAACGCGCGGCCGTCATGCGCCGCGCCGCCGCACTGCTGCGCGAGCGCGCCGACGAGATCGCGCGCCTGCTCACGCAGGAACAGGGCAAGCCGCTGGGCGAAGCCAAGGTCGAGGTGAATGCCGGCGCCGAGATCATCGAGTGGTTCGCCGACGAGGGCCGCCGCGTGTACGGCCGCATCGTCCCCGGCCGCAACCTGGCCGCGACGCAGATGGTGCTCAAGGAGCCCGTGGGCCCGGTGGCGGCCTTCACGCCGTGGAACTTCCCGATCAACCAGATCGTGCGCAAGATCGGCGCCGCCCTGGCCACGGGCTGCTCGTTCCTGTGCAAGGCGCCGGAGGAAACGCCCGCCTCGCCCGCCGCCCTGCTCAAGTGCTTCGTCGATGCCGGCATCCCGCCCGGCGTGGTGGGCCTGGTGTTCGGCAACCCGGCCGAGATCTCCAACTACCTGATCCCGCACCCCATCATCCGCAAGGTGACCTTCACCGGCTCCACCGCCGTCGGCAAGCAGCTGGCCGCCCTGGCCGGCCAGCACATGAAGCGCGTGACCATGGAACTGGGCGGCCACGCCCCGGTCATCGTGGCCGAGGACGCCGACGTGACCCTGGCCGTGAAGGCGGCCGGCGCCGCCAAGTTCCGCAACGCGGGCCAGGTCTGCATCTCGCCGACGCGCTTCCTGGTGCATTCCAGCATCGAGGCCGAGTTCACCAAGGCCTTCGTCGCCTACACGCAGAAGCTCAAGCTCGGCGACGGCCTGGCCGACGGCACCACGCTGGGCCCGCTGGCCAATTCCCGCCGCGTGACGGCCATGGCCGGCGTGGTGGACGACGCGCGCAAGCGCGGCGCCGAGGTGCTGACCGGTGGCGAACGCGTGGGCGACGCGGGCAACTTCTTCGCGCCCACCATCATCAGCAACCTGCCGCTCGAGTCGGACCTGTTCAACAACGAGCCCTTCGGCCCGATCGCCGGCATTCGCCCCTTCGACCGTCTCGAGGACGCGATCGCCGAAGCCAACCGCCTGCCCTACGGCCTGGCCGCGTACGCGTACACCAAGTCGTTCAAGAACGTGCAGCTGCTGGCCAACAAGGTCGAGGCCGGCATGGTCTGGATCAACCAGCCCGCCCTGCCCTCGGCCGAGCTGCCCTTCGGCGGCATCAAGGACTCGGGCTACGGCACCGAGGGCGGCCCCGAGGCGATGGAGGCCTACCTCAACACCAAGTCCGTGGCCGTGGTCGGGGTCTGATCGCCCGCGCGTCACGCGCTCCATGAAAAACGCCGGCCTTCAAGCCGGCGTTTTTATTTCGGCGCCGGGAAAAGGCGCTTCACTGCGGCTTGGCCAGCCCCAGCTTGTCGATCACGGCCTTCTCGCGTTGCACCGTGTCCTGCGCGAACTTCGCGTAGTCGGCGCTGTTCATGTAGATGGGCTGCATGTCGTACTTGGCCAGCGTGGCGACGTAGCTGGGGTCCTCCATTGCCTTCTTGAAGGCATCGTGCAGGCGCTTGACCACCTCGGGCGGCGTGCCCTTGGGCGCGCCGATACCGAAGGGCGAGTTCTGCACGATGTCGTAGCCCAGTTCCTTGAGCGTGGGCGCATCGGGAAACTTCGCGAGCCGCTTGTCGCCCCAGGTGTTGAGCACGCGCAGCTTGCCGGCCTCGACCTGCGGGGCGAAGCCCGTGCTGTCGGCGCCGGCCATGAGCTGGCCGCTGACCAGCGCCAGCATCAGGTCGGCGCTACCCTTGTAGGGCACGTGCTGCAGCTCGATGCCGGCCTGCTGGGCCACGATCTCGGTCGTGAGGTGCGGGCTGGTCAGCGTGCCGGTGGAGCCGTAGCTGAGCTTGCCCGGGTTGGCCTTGGCATAGGCCACGAAGTCGGCCCAGTTCTTGAGCGGGCTGTCCGTCGGCACCACGATGCCGAAGGCATAGCCCGTCACGTTGATGACGTAGCTGATGTCCTTGACCGGGTCCCAGTTGATCTTGGTCGTGTAGCCCAGGCGGAACACGCCGAGCGGAATCTGCGCGATGGTGTAGCCGTCGGCCGGCGCCGTCTGCAGCTGCTGCGCCGGCAGCGTGCCGCCCGCGCCGGGTTTGTTCTCGATGATGACCGGGTGGCCCAGCACGCGCGCGGCGTTGTCGGCCAGCGAACGCATCGTGATGTCGGTGGGCCCGCCCGCCGGGAAGGCGATCACCAGCTTGATCGGCTTCTCGGGAAAGGTCTTCCAGGCCTGGGCGTGGGCGTGGGGCGCGGCGAGGCAGACGGCGGCCATCGCGGCGGCGCCCAGCAGGGAACGACGGAACATGGGGGTGGGGTCTCCCGGTGTGTGGAGTTGGAACGAAGGCGCCATTGGGCCGGCCACGCCGCGATGCGGCAATCGGTGAAGTCCCGGCCCGTGTCGCGTTGGCGAAAGGCCCCCGTGCGGCCGGCCGCCCGCGCCGGCCGGACGGACGTGCGCCGCGGCTCGGCCCGGCTCGGGCAGCGCGCGCCGCGCAACGACCCCGGTCTCCCGGGCTCAGTCCGCCTGGACGAAGCCTTCGAGCACGTTCACCGCGTTGACGCCGATCTCGGCGACTGCATAGCCGCCCTCGAAGACGAACACCGTCGGCAGGCCGGCCCGCGCGATCTGCTCGCCCACGCGCAGGTAGTCGGCGCTGCGCAGCACGAAGCCCGAGATCGGATCGCCCTCGAAGGTGTCGACGCCCAACGACACGACCAGCGCCTGCGCGCCCACCGCAGCGATGCCGGCGAGCGCCTCGGCCAATGCGCCCTGCCACGCGTCGAACTCCGTGCCGCGCGGCAGAGGCAGGTTGTGGTTGAAGCCCAGGCCCGCGCCCTCGCCGCGCTCGTCGGCATGGCCCAGGTAGTAGGGGTAGTCGTTGCGCGGGTCGCCGTGCAGGCTGGCCACGTGCACGTCGCTGCGGGCGTAGAAGATCGCCTGCGTGCCGTTGCCGTGGTGGTAGTCGATGTCGAGCACCGCCACGCGCGCCGCGCCCCCGTCGCGCAAGGCCTGCGCCGCAACGGCGGCGTTGTTGAGGAAGCAGTAGCCGCCGAAGAAGTCCGCGCCCGCATGGTGGCCCGGCGGCCGAGTGAGCGCGAAGGCCGCGCGCTCGCCGGCCAGCACCCGCTGCGCGGCCGTCCATGCACAGGCCGCGCCGTGGCGCGCGGCGTCCCAGGTGCCGGCCATCAGCGGCGAGCCGGCATCGAAGCAGTACAGGCCCAGGCGCGCCGCGAAGCGCTCGGGCACCACATCGCGCCGCATCCCCGGCGCGGGCCAGTACGAGGGCAGCACGTTGTGCTGCGCGTTGGCCGGGTCCAGCGCCACCCACTCGTCCCACGCACCGGCCAGGAAGGCCAGGTAGCGCGCGTTGTGCACCTTCGCCAACAGGGCCTCGTCGAAGGCATCGGGCGCCTCCACCGGCCCGAGCGCGCGGCGCTGCAGTTCCGCCAGCACGTGGTCGACCCGGTCGGGCTTCTCGAAGCAGGGCACCAGCTCGCCGCGGAACATCTCGAAGCGGCCCCGGTGCCGGCTGTGGCGGTCGTTGAGGATCGTGCGCATCGGGTGTGCCTCGTCCCGACCTCAGGCCGGATCGCTGCCCGCCGCGCGCGCACGTCGCTCATCGCGCAGCATGAACAGGTACAGGCTCTCGACCTTCTCGCGGGCCCAGGGCGTCTTGCGCAGGAACTTGAGGCTCGACGCGATGCTCGGGTCGGCGGTGAAGCAGCGGATGGGAATGCGCGCCCCCAGGTCGGCCCAACCGTATCGCGCCACCAGCGCCGTGACGATGGTCTCCAGCGTCAGTCCGTGCAGCGGGTTGCGGGGCTGCGCGGGTGGCGGTGCGGGTGCGGGCGGCGACGTGTCGGTCATTGGGTGGATTCTCGCGTGGGGCACCGGACGCCTTCGAGTTGAACCGGTGCGAGCCTCCCAGCCGGCCGAAATGGTCGCAGCCTGTGATGAATTCGTCGCAGTGCCGGCAGACCATTCTTCGATCGACGCCGGAATCGTCAGATCCCGCGTACAAGCCGCCAACCTCGAACGGGAGACTTTCAACATGTTGCGCAAGATCATCGTGAGGCGCAATCCAAAGCTTGCCGCCTGGCTGCTTGCCTTGGCGCTGGCGCCGTGCGCTGCGCAGGCTTGCTCGATCTCGATCCAAATCACGCTCGATTTCCAGAAACACTCTGCGGAGCTGGATCGGACTCAGATCATTCGTCTCGCCAACTGGCTGACCAAGGTGAAAGGCTGGTACCGCTATGAGGACGCTGACGTAGAAGGGGTTGCCAGCACGGACGCGCCAGGCAGCAAGGCGCTGGCAAGGCGAAGGGCGCAAATCACCGCACGTGCGCTCCACAGTCTTTACGACGGGCTGGAAATCCGCTCCAGCGCAAACTCGTACCCACCGTCGATGCAGTCGAAGCGGGACTATGCGGTCATTCAGTTGTATCCGATCGATCCGCCCGCTTGCGGCTCTGCCCCGGTTCCGGGCACTCCGCCTTGAGGAGTAGCTCACTGCCACGCATGTCGAAGCGGTGATGGCGCCGACGCCGAGTTCCCCACGAGCACTCGGCAGAACTGAAGCACGCCGCCGCGGAATCATTGGCGAGCGGCTGTGCGCGCCGCCTGCCACAAACGCCCACCCCCACGGGCGCTGGCGCGACTCTCGTCAATGACCCGGCGAGCCCGGACCCACGCCCTCAGCGCGCCAGCACCGGCGCCAGCGCCGCCCCCGTGTGCGTGCCCAGCCGCACCACCTCTTCAGGCGGTGCCGATGCCACGACGCGCCCGCCCTGGCTGCCGCCCTCGGGCCCCAGGTCCACGATCCAGTCGGCCTCGGCGATGAGGTCCAGGTCGTGCTCGATCACGACCACGCTGTGGCCGCCGTTGACCAGGCGGTGCAGCACGTGGATGAGCTTCTCCACGTCGGCCATGTGCAGGCCGACCGTGGGCTCGTCGAGCACATAGAGCGTGTGCGGCGCCTTGTTGCCGCGGCGCGTGACGTCGTCGCGCACCTTGCTTAGCTCCGTGACCAGCTTGATGCGTTGTGCCTCGCCGCCCGACAGCGTGGGTGAGGGCTGGCCCAGCGTGAGGTAGCCCAGGCCCACGTCCTTGAGCAGCTGCAGCGGGTGGCTGATGACGGGCATGCTGGCGAAGAACTCGACGGCCTCGTCGACCTCCATCTGCAGCACGTCGCCGATGCTCTTGCCGCGCCAAGTCACGGCCAGCGTCTCGGGGTTGAAGCGCGCGCCGTGGCAGCTCTCGCAGGGCACCTTCACGTCGGGCAGGAAGCTCATCTCGATGGTGCGCACGCCCGCGCCTTCGCAGGTCGGGCAGCGGCCCTCGCCGGTGTTGAAGCTGAAGCGCCCCGGCCCGTAGCCGCGGGCCTTGGCTTCCAGGGTGTCGGCGAAGAGCTTGCGGATGGTGTCCCAGAAGCCGATGTAGGTGGCGGGGCAACTGCGCGGCGTCTTGCCGATGGGGGTCTGGTCGACCTCGAGCACGCGATCGATCTCCTCGTAGCCCGCGACGCCGGTGCAGCCGGCCCAGCGGGGGCGCTTGCCCGCCGCGTCGGCTTCCCGCCCGGCCCGGGTCGAACGCTGCTGCACGATCGCCTGCACGTTGTCGAGCAGCACGTCGCGCGCCAGCGTGGACTTGCCCGAGCCGCTGACGCCGGTGACCACCACCAGGCGGTTGAGCGGGATGCTCACATCGACCGACTGCAGGTTGTGCAGGTTCGCCCCCGCCACCGCGAGCCATGACACCGCGCCCTCGCCCTCCTCGGCGGTTTCCGACACGAAGCGCCGCGCATGCAGCGGGTGGCGGATCGCATCGCGCAGGTAGCGGCCGGTCAGCGAATCCTCGGACCGCTGGACCTCGTCCACCGTGCCCTGGGCGACGACCCGGCCGCCGCGCTTGCCGGCGCTGGGGCCGATGTCGATGATGTGGTCGGCGCGGCGGATGGTGTCCTCGTCGTGCTCCACCACCACCAGCGTGTTGCCCTTGTCGCCCAGCTTGTGCAGCGCGTCGAGCAGGATCTGGTTGTCGCGCGCATGCAGGCCGATGGTCGGCTCGTCGAGCACATAGCACACGCCCTGCAGGTTGCTGCCCAGCTGCGCCGCCAGGCGGATGCGCTGCGCCTCGCCGCCGCTGAGGGTCGGCGCGCCACGGTCGAGCGTGAGGTAGCCCAGCCCGACCTCCTCGAGGAACTCGAGGCGGCTGCGGATCTCGGGGAGCAGGTCGCGCGCGATCTCGGCCTCGCGGCCGCTCATCGCCAGGGTCTCGACCCATTTCCGGATGTCGGTGACCGACAGGTGCGCGATGTCGGCGATGCCCACGCCCGCGAAGCGCACGGCGCGCGCCGTGGCGTTGAGGCGCGTGCCCTCGCAGGTCGGGCAGGCGACGTCGGCGACGTCCTCGACGTCCGGCTCGGCAAAGGTCTGCTCGCGGCCGCGGTTGTCCTCGGCCATGGTCGAATCGTCCAGCGCCTTGCGCTGTTCCTTCGTCAGCTTCACGCCGGTGCCCACGCAGTCGGGGCACCAGCCGTGCTTGCTGTTGTACGAGAAGAGGCGCGGGTCCAGCTCGGCGTACGAGGTGGCGCACACCGGGCAGGCGCGCAGGGTCGAGAAGACCTGCACCCGGCCGATGCCGGCGGTGGAACTGCCGGCGAGCATGGCCGCCTTCAGCCCCGCGAGGCCGTGCAGCACATGCACCACGCCCTTGCCGTGCTCCAGCGCGCGGGTGAGAGCCTCGCGCAGCTCGGCCTCGCGCGCCGGCTCGATGTCGAGGCTGGCCACCGGCAGTTCGATGGTGTGCTCCTTGAAGCGGTCGATGCGCGGGAAGCCCGTGGTGGGCAGGAACTCGCCGTCCACGCGCAGGTGGGTGTAGCCGCGCGGCCGCGCCCAGTCGGCCAGCTCGGTGTAGACGCCCTTGCGGTTGACCACCAGCGGCGCGAGCAGGCCGATATGCTGGCCCTTGAAGTGCCGCAGCAGCTGCGCCGCGATGCTGTCGGGCGTCTGCGGCTGCACCGCCGCGCCGTCGAAGATGCAGTGCTGCACGCCGAGCTTGACGTACAGCAGCCGCAGGAAGTGCCACACCTCGGTCGTGGTGCCCACCGTGCTCTTGCGCCCACCGCGCGACAGGCGCTGCTCGATGGCCACGGTGGGCGGGATGCCGTACACCGCATCCACCTCGGGCCGGCCGGCCGGCTGCACGATGCTGCGCGCGTACGCGTTGAGCGATTCGAGGTACCGGCGCTGCCCTTCGTTGAAGAGGATGTCGAAGGCCAGCGTGGACTTGCCCGAGCCGCTGACGCCCGTCACGACGGTGAAGCGTCCGCGCGGGATATCCACGCTGAGGTTTTTCAGGTTGTGCTCGCGGGCGTTTACGATCTCGATGGCGTCGCGCCCGGGCGCGGGTGCCACCTCGTAACGCGGTGCCTTCTCCCGCACGGCCAGCGCGGCCGGGCCGAGAGCGGTCTCGTAGGCGGCCAGCGCGGCGCCGGTGTGCGTGCCGGTCATCTCGCGCACCTCCTCGGGCGTGCCCACGGCCACGACCTGACCGCCGCCTTCGCCGCCCTCGGGACCGAGGTCGATCACCCAGTCGCTGGCGCGGATGACGTCGAGGTTGTGCTCGATCACCACGATGGAATGGCCGGCATCGAGCAGCTTGCGCAGCGCGCGCATCAGGCGCGCGATGTCGTCGAAGTGCAGGCCGGTGGTGGGCTCGTCGAAGAGGAAGAGCTGGCCCTTCCTGGCCAGCGGTTGGCGCGACTTGCTGGCCCCGTTGGCCGCCTCGGCCAGGAAGCCCGCAAGCTTGAGGCGCTGCGCCTCGCCGCCCGAGAGCGTGGGCACCGGCTGGCCGAGCTTGACGTAGTCGAGGCCCACGTCGACGATGGGCTGCAGCACGCGCTGCACCTCGCGGTCATTGGCGAACACGGCCAGGGCTTCGGCCACGGTGAGTTCGAGGATGTCGGCGACGTTGTAGGTTCCCAACCCCGTTCGCCCTGAGCTTGTCGAAGGGCCTGCCCCGGCTTCGACAGGCTCAGCCCGAACGGTTCGGGGCCGCTCGATGGTCACCTCGAGGATCTCCGGCCGGTAACGCTTGCCGTCGCAGTCCGGGCAGCGCAGGTACACGTCCGACAGGAACTGCATCTCCACATGCTCGAAGCCCGAGCCGCCGCAGGTCGGGCAGCGGCCGTCGCCGGAGTTGAAGCTGAACTTCGCGGCCGTGTAGCCGCGCTGCTTCGACAGGGGCGCGACAGCGAAGATCTCGCGCACGGCATCCCAGGCGCCGACATAGCTCGCCGGGTTGGAGCGCGCGGTCTTGCCGATGGGTGACTGGTCGACGAACACCACGTCGCTCAGGTGGTCCGCACCGAGCAGCCGGTCGTGCACGCCGGCGCCCTCGGTGGGCTTGCCGAAGTGGCGCATCAGCGCGGGCGCGAGCACGTCCTGGATCAGCGTCGACTTGCCCGAGCCGCTGACGCCGGTGACGGCCACCAGGCGCTGCAGCGGGATCTCGACCGTGACGTCCTTCAGGTTGTGCTCGCGCGCCCCTTCGAGGATGAGGCGCGGCGTGCTGTCGGCCACCGCGCGCTTGAAGCCCATGCCGATCTGCTTGCGCCCGCCCAGGTAGTCGCCGGTGAGCGTGTGTGCGCCGCGCAGTTCGTCCACCGTGCCGTCGAACACGACCTGCCCGCCGCGCGCGCCGGGGCCGGGGCCCATGTCGATCACGCGGTCGGCGGCGATCATCACGGCCGGGTCGTGCTCCACCACCACCAGCGTGTTGCCCGCATCGCGCAGGCGCTGCATGGCCTCGGTGATGCGGTCCATGTCGCGCGGGTGCAGGCCGATGCTGGGCTCGTCGAGCACGAACAGGGTGTTGACCAGCGAGGTGCCCAGCGCCGTGGTGAGGTTGATGCGCTGCACCTCGCCGCCCGAGAGCGTGCGGCTCTGCCGGTCGAGCGTGAGGTAGCCGATGCCGACGTCGTGCAGGTAGCGCAGGCGCGTGGTGATTTCCTCGAAGAGCAGCTTGAGCGCCTGCGCCTCGCCTTCGCCGCCGGAGCCGGCGTTGTCGGTGTGCTCCATGCGGTCGAAGAAGGCGCGCAGCCGCTCGATGGGCATCAGCATCAGGTCGTGCAGGCTCAGGCCCGGCAGGGCCTCCAGGCGCTCGCGCGACCAGTCCACGCCCACCGGCATGAAGCGCTTGCCCGGCTCGAGCACCGCGTCCGCGTCGGCCTGGCTGCCCAGGCGCCACAGCAGGCTTTCGAGCTTCAGGCGGGCGCCGCCGCAGGTGGGGCACGGCGTGTAGCTGCGGTACTTGGACAGCAGCACGCGGATGTGCATCTTGTACGCCTTGCTCTCCAGGTAGGCGAAGAAGCGGCGGATGCCGTACCACTGCTTGTTCCAGTTGCCTTCCTTGTAGTTGGGCGTGCCCTCGATCACCCAGTGCTTCTGCGCGTCGGTGAGTTTGTTCCAGGGCGTGTCGCGCGGGATGCCGGCGCTCTCGGCATGGCGCATGAGGTCGTCCTGCGCCTCCTTCCAGGCGGGCGTCTGGATGGTCTTGATGGCGCCGGCGCGCAGCGTGAGCTTGTCGTTGGGCACGACCAGGTTGAAGTCCACCCCGATCACGCGGCCGAAGCCCCGGCAGGCCTCGCAGGCGCCTACGGCCGAGTTGAAGCTGAACATCGACGGGATGGGGTCGGCGTAGCGGATGTCGCTCTCGGGGCAGTGCAGGCCGGTCGAGAACTTCCATTGCTGGACGTCGCCGCCCTCTTCCCCCGGCACCGCATACACGGTGACACGCCCCGTGCCCCGCTTGAGCGCCACCTCGATCGCCTCGACCACCCGCGCGCGCTCGGTGGTGGAGAAGCGGAAGCGGTCGGCCACCACGTCGAGCACCCGGCGCGGCCCGGTGGGCGTCGCCACTTCGCGCTGCGCCTGCACGCGGGTGAAGCCGCTGGCCGACAGCCACTGCTCGATCTCGGCCTCGGTGGTGCTGCCCGGCAACTCGACCGGAAAGGTGACCACCAGCCGCGGATCCCCCGCAGCAGCGGAGCGCGCCTGCAGCTCGGCGCAGATGGTGTCGGGCGTGTCGTGCCGCACCGGCAGCGCGGTCTTGCGGTCGAAAAGCTGGGCGGCCCGCGCGAAGAGCAGCTTCAGGTGGTCGTTGAGCTCCGTCATCGTGCCGACCGTGGAGCGCGAGCTGCGCACCGGGTTGGTCTGGTCGATGGCGATGGCCGGCGGCACCCCTTCCACCTTGTCGACCGCCGGCTTGTCCATGCGGTCGAGGAACTGGCGCGCATAGGCCGAGAAGGTCTCCACGTAGCGGCGCTGGCCTTCGGCGTAGAGCGTGTCGAACACCAGGCTGGACTTGCCGGACCCGCTGGGGCCGGTCACCACCGTCAGTTCACCGGTGCGGATGTCGAGGTCGAGGTTGCGGAGGTTGTGCTGGCGAGCACCGCGGATGCGGATGGAGCCCTGGGTCATGCGTGCCTTGTGGGTGGCGGGAGGAAGGGGGGCAAGCATTCTAGGAATGGGGGTCGGCGCCGTCCGGCCGCCGCCGGATGCGCCGCCGCCACGCAGGGGTTTGTCCGGATCGCATTCGCGTCACTTTAAGTAACAAATACGCGTTCTTTGTTACCCGCATTCGCCCGCGAAAGCGGCACCACCCTGGAGACATCGACCATGCGCCGACCCTTCCGCCTGGCTGCCATCGCGCTCGGCCTTGCCCTCGCCGCCCACCACGCCGCCCAGGCGCAGGTGCTGATCGGACAGACCGCGGGCATGACCGGACCGGTCGCGGCCAGCGTCAACGAGACCATCGCCGGCGCACAGCTGGTCATCGACGCGGCCAACGCGCAGGGTGGCATCCATGGCGAGCCGATCGAGATGGTGCGGCTGGACGACGGCTTCGACGTGAAGCGCGCGGCGGAGAACGGCCGCGTGCTCATCGAGGAGCGCAAGGTCGTGGCCCTGTTCATGACGCGCGGGACGCCGCACTCGCAAGCCATCATCCCGCTGCTGGACAGGCACGGCGTGGCGCTGGTCGGCCCGTCGACGGGTGCGATGGCGCTGCACAAGCCGGTGCAGCGGCACGTGTTCAACGTGCGCGCCACCTACCAGCGCGAGGCCGAGAAGGCGGTGCAGCACCTGAGCACCGTCGGCATGAGCCGCATCGCCGTGGTGTACGTGACCGACTCCTTCGGCCAGGACGCGCTCGAAGGCGCGATGAACGGCTTCAAGGCGGTCAAGGGGCAGCCGGCCGCGGCCATCCAGGCCGACCGCGAGAAGCCCGACTACGCCGCCATCGTGCCGAAGATCGTCGAATCCAACGCGCAGGCCGTGCTGTGGATCGGCTCGGGCACGGCCGTGGTCGAGGGCGTGAAGGCGCTGCGCGCGGCCGGCTCGGCGGCCCAGGTGGTGACGCTGTCGAACAACGCGTCATCGGGCTTCATCAAGCAGCTGGGCGACGCCAGCCGCGGCGTGATCGTGACGCAGGTCTTTCCCAGCGAACGCGCCATGGGCCAGCCGATGGTGAAGGAAGCCACCACGCTGGCGAAGGCCAAAGGCCAGATGGAGCTCTCGCCGGCGGCCCTGGAGGGCTTCGCGTCGGCCAAGGTGATGGTGGAGGCGCTGCGCCGCGCCGGGCCCAAGCCCACGCGGGCCAAGGTGCTGGCCGCGCTGGACGGGTTGAAGAGCTACGACGTCGGCGGCATGGAGGTCAGCTACTCGCCGCAGGACCACTCGGGCATCGACTTCGCCGACCTGTCGATCATCAGCGAAGGCCGCTTCAAGCGCTGACGCGCAGCGCGGCCCGCCCCGGCTGCTGCGCGGGCTACTTGCCCGTGCCGGTCGTCGCGGGCGCCGCCGGCGCGTGCACGTCACCGCCGTGCTTCTCGCCGCTCATGTCGACCTTGTCGCCGGCCTTGAGGATGACGAACAGGGCAATGGCGGCGAACACGGCGAAGCCGATGGCGATCTTCCACATGGAAACGGGTCCTTCAAGTCTGAACTGGAAACGCTGAACGGCCTGCAGCGGGCCGGCTCGAGAAAAGGGCTTCGCGGCGCCACCGCAGGCGCGGCACGAAGCCCTTTTGTCGAACCTCCACAGCGGCCGTGCCGCCGTGGAGAACCTCAACGTCAGTCGTTGGCGTAGATGTCGACGTCTTTCGTCTCGCGGATGAACAGCGTGCCGACCACGAGCGTGATGCCCGCGATGATGATCGGGTACCACAGGCCGTTGTACATGTTGCCGGTCGACGCCACGATCGCGAACGAGGTGGTGGGCAGCAGGCCGCCGAACCAGCCGTTGCCGATGTGGTACGGCAGGCTCATCGAGGTGTAGCGGATGCGCGTGGGGAACAGCTCCACCAGCATCGCGGCGATGGGGCCGTAGACCATGGTCACCAGCAGCACGAGGTACGCGAGGATCACGACCATCATCACCTTGTTCATCTTGGCCGGGTCCGCCTTGGCCGGGTAGCCGGCGGTCTTGAAGTCGTCGCCGATCTCCTTCTTGAAGGCGGCGATGGCCTTGGCGGAGGCTTCGTCGAACTTCAAGTTCACGACGTTGCCCTCGGGCGCGGTGACGGCCTTCTCGCCGATCTTCACCACCGCGGGCGAGCCGGCCGGCCCGGCGATGTTCTCGTAGCTCACCGAGTTCTGCACCAGATAGCGCTTGGCGATGTCGCAGGAGCTCTTGAAGTCGATCTCGCGCGCCACCGGGTTGCCCTGGAAGGAACAGGTGGCGGGGTCGGCCGTGACCGTGACCTGCGCCTTGGCCTGCGCGGCGGCGAGGTCGGGGTTGGCGGCCTCGGTCAGCATCTTGAAGGCCGGGAAGTAGGTCAGCACGGCCAGCAGGCAGCCCGCCATGATGATCGGCTTGCGGCCGATCTTGTCCGACAGCGTGCCGAAGACCACGAAGAAGGGCGTGCCGATGAGCAGCGCGGCAGCGATCAGCAGGTTGGCGGTGTTGGCATCGACCTTGAGCTGCGCCGTCAGGAAGAACAGCGCATAGAACTGGCCCGTGTACCAGACCACGGCCTGGCCAGCGGTCAGGCCCACCAGCGCCAGGATCACGATCTTGAGGTTCTTCCATTCTCCGAAGGACTCGGCCAGCGGCGCCTTGGAGGTCTTGCCCTCGGCCTTCATCTTCTGGAAGGCGGGCGACTCGTTCAGCGACAGGCGGATCCACACCGAGATGCCCAGCAGCAGGATGGAGACCAGGAAGGGAATGCGCCAGCCCCAGTCCTGGAAGACGGTTTCGCCCAGGCCCACGCGCACGCCCAGGATGACCAGCAGCGACAGGAACAGGCCCAGCGTCGCGGTCGTCTGGATCCACGAGGTGTAGGCCCCGCGCTTGCCGTGCGGCGCGTGCTCGGCCACATAGGTGGCGGCACCGCCGTACTCGCCGCCGAGAGCCAGGCCCTGCAGCATGCGCAGCGCGATCAGGATCACCGGCGCGGCGACGCCGATCGTGGCGTAGCTGGGCAGCAGGCCGACGATGAAGGTCGACAGGCCCATGATCAGGATGGTGACCAGGAAGGTGTACTTGCGCCCGATCATGTCGCCCAGGCGGCCGAACACGATGGCGCCGAAAGGCCGCACGAGAAAGCCCGCCGCGAACGCCAGCAGCGCGAAGATGAAGGCCGCGCCCGCATCCAGGCCGCTGAAGAACTGCTTGGCGATGATCGCCGCCAGCGAGCCGTACAGGTAGAAGTCGTACCACTCGAACACGGTGCCGAGGGAGGACGCGAAGATGACCTTCTTCTCCTCCGACGACATGGGGCGCGGTGCGGCCGAAGGCCCTCCGCGTGAATCCAGTGTGGCTGCCATTGCTGTCTCCTCGTGAATTGGTTGGCCGGCCCTTCGCGGGCCGTGCGGGATTCTTGGAGGAGCGACTGACCACAGGCTTTCGCCAAACTGACGGCTCGCTGTCGATTTAGGGGCTAACCCCATCGCCCGTTTTCAGGATGCAGAAACCTCGCGATGCAGGCTCCGGGATCACCCGTAGAGCGCTGCACGCGCAGGCCGCGGGCGACGTGGAATCGTCAGCAAAGTACGAGACCATCGCACCCGCGCAACGGCCTCACGCGCGAGGCCGCGTGAGCCCCGGGCGCTGGTCCGCCTGCAGATACGCGGGGCTGTCGAACCACTCGTCACCCGCCAGGTAGGCGCGCAGCATGGCCAGCCCGTCGAAGCCCCAGAACAGCCGGCCGTCGACGACGTAGCTCGGCGTGCCGAACACACCCGCGGCCACAGCCGCGTCGGTGCCGGCGCGCAGCTGCGCCTTGACCGCGTCGCCGTTCAGCTCGCGCACCAGAGGCAGGCACTGCGCCAGCGCCTCGTAGCGCACCGGGTCGCCCGCCTCGGTGCCGCCGCGCCAGACCTCGTGCAGGATGGTCTCGGCCACGTAGCGGTTGATCTCGCCGTCCTCGGTGGTGGCCAGCGCCAGGCGCAGGTGCGGCAGCGGGTTGTAGGGGTGGGTGGCCGGCATCTCGATCGGGATGCCGTGTGCATGGCCCAGCCACAGCACGTGCTGGTAGGTCCAGGTGCGCTTGGCCGGGATCTCGGCCGGCCCGAGCTGCCCGTGGTGCTTGAGCAGCGCGCCGAGCAGGATCGGCCGGTAGGCCACGCTGTAGCTCAGCCCCTCCAGCGCCTGCGGCAGGTGCTCGAAGGCGAGGTAGGCGTAGGGCGAGATGAAATCCAGGTAGAAATCGATGTGCTTCATGGGCCGTGTGTCTCCGTGTCGTCGATGCGTTGTTCGAGCCGCGCCCACACCGCCAGGCGCTGCGCGTCGTCCATCGCGCTCCAGTGCGCGATCTCGTCCAGGGTGCGCCAGCAGCCAAGGCACCAGCCGGTCGCCGCATCCATGCGGCACACCGAGGTGCATGGCGACGGCACGGGCTCCAGGCCCTTCGCGACCGCAGCGCGCACCAGCGCTGCGCGATCGACTATCGGATGCATGGCATCAGCCCGCCGGCGCCTGCACCACGTCGGCCACCGGGGCGCCGCCGGTGAGGGCCTCGAGGTCGGCGGGGCGCAGCTTGAACACGGCATGCGGATGGCCGGCCGCGGCCCAGATCTCGTCGAAGCGGAACAGCTCGCGGTCGATCAGCACCACCGGCGCGGTCGCATGCGCCACCGGCGACACGCCGCCGATCGAGAAGCCGGTGCGGGCCTTGACGAATTCGGCATCCGCGCGGCCGGTCTTGCCGACCAGCGCATCGACCTTCTTCTCGTCCACCCGCCGGTCGCCGGAGGTGACGACCAGCACGGCGACCTCGTCGGCCTTGCGGCGGAAGATGATGCTCTTGGCAATCTGCCCTACGGCGATGCCCAGCGCATCGGCGGCCTGCTGGGCGGTGCGCGCGGCGTCGTCAAGCATGACCGGGGCATGGGGATGGCCGCTGGCCTCGAGGTGGCGGGCGACGCGCTGGACGCCCTCGGGCAGGGAATGGAGTTCGGAACCGCACATGGCCCCGAGCTTACGCAAAAGCCCGCCGCGCCGCCGCACCATGGCGGACCGCCGCTGCGCCATCCGCGGGCACCGGCCGGGCCGCGCAGGGGGTGCGGTGCACCCGATCGCGGCAAAAGAGGCGCCAAAGCCCCCGAAAAGCCGGGCACGCAACTTGCATGACCCTGAACGCTGATCCGCGGGCATCGTTGCCCCGGTCCTGACTCAGCACCTCCGCTAACGAAGGCGGAACCCCGAGCGAGCTGACGCCCACCCGGCCAGAAGGTCGAGGGCAGCCAGCCCGGTTGTTCCAACACGAATCGCGTTCGTGTGCCTGCGGGGGTGCCCATCCGCACCCACCCCGAGCTTCCCGGCCGCCGCCCTGCGGCCGGACGCCCGCCGGCCCGTGCGCGAGCAGGAGATCCGACACATGAAGATCGTTGTCATCGGCCACGGCATGGTGGGCCACAAGTTCCTCGAGCAGCTGCACGAACTCGCACTGCCCGGGACCGAGGTCACCGTGCTGTGCGAAGAGCCCCGCGCGGCCTACGACCGCGTGCACCTGTCCGAATTCTTCGCCGGCAAGAGCGCGCAGGACCTGTCGCTGGTCGAGCCCGGCTTCTTCGAGGCGAGCGGCTTCTCGCTGCGCCTGGCGGCGCGCGCCGTGGCCATCGAGCGGCGCAACAACACCGTCACCACCGCCGACGGCGAGGTGCTGCCCTACGACAAGCTGGTGCTGGCCACGGGCTCGGTGCCCTTCGTGCCGGCCGTGCCGGGCCGCGACCGGGCGAATTGCTTCGTCTACCGCACCATCGAGGACCTGGAGGCCATGCAGGAATGCGGCGCGCGCAGCAGGACCGGCGTGGTGGTGGGCGGCGGCCTGCTGGGCCTGGAATGCGCCAAGGCCCTGCGCGACCTGGGCCTGGAAACGCATGTGGTCGAGTTCGCGCCGCGCCTGATGGCCGTGCAGGTGGACGACGGCGGCGGCCGCACCCTGCGCAGCAAGATCGAGCAGCTCGGCGTGCAGGTGCACACCAGCCGCAACACGGTCGAGATCACCGACGGCGCCACGGCGCGCCACCGCATGGTGTTCGCCGACGGGACGTGGCTGGAGACCGACATGATCGTCTTCTCGGCCGGCATCCGCCCGCAGGACGCACTGGCCCGCCAGGCCCAGCTCGCCGTCGGCCCGCGCGGGGGCATCGCCATCGACAGCCACTGCCGCACCAGCGACCCTGACGTGTACGCCATCGGCGAATGCGCGGCCTGGAACGAGCAGGTCTTCGGCCTCGTCGCCCCCGGCTACGACATGGCGCGCGTGGCGGCCCGCCACATCGCCGGAGAGGCCGACGCGGCCTTCACCGGCGCCGACATGAGCACCAAGCTCAAGCTGATGGGCGTGGACGTCGCCAGCATCGGCGACGCCCATGGCAAGACGCCGCACTCGCGCGCCTTCCAGTACATCGACGAGCGCAAGCAGGTCTACAAGAAGATCGTCGTCAGCGAGGACGGCAAGCAACTGCTGGGCGCCGTGCTGGTGGGCAACGCCGACGAGTACGGCACGCTGCTGCAGATGGCGCTCAACGGCATCGCGCTGCCCGAGGAGCCCGAGTTCCTGATCCTGCCGTCCAGCGACGGCAAGGCCAAGCCGGGCCTGGGCGTGGAGGCCCTGCCCGACAGCGCGCAGATCTGCTCGTGCAACAGCGTGAGCAAGGGCCAGATCTGCGCCGCCGTGGGCGAAGGCGCCTGCACCGTGGCCGAGCTCAAGGCCTGCACGAAGGCCGGCGCCACCTGCGGCGGCTGCGTGCCGCTGGTCACGCAGGTGATGAAGTTCGAGATGGCGCGCCGCGGCATGGCGGTCAACAACCACCTGTGCGAGCACTTCGCGTACTCGCGCCAGGAGCTGTACCACCTGGTGCGCGTGGGTCAGATCCGCACCTTCGACGAGCTGCTGGCCAAGCACGGCCAGGGTCTGGGCTGCGACATCTGCAAGCCGGCGGCCGCGAGCGTGCTGGCCTCGTGCTGGAACGATTTCGTGCTCAAGCCGCAGCTGGCCAAGCTGCAGGACAGCAACGACTACTTCCTGGGCAACATCCAGAAGGACGGCACCTACTCGGTGGTGCCGCGCATGCCCGGCGGCGAGGTGACGCCCGACGGGCTGATCGCCGTCGGCACCGTGGCCAAGAAGTACGGCCTGTACACCAAGGTCACGGGCGGCGCGCGGGTCGACATGTTCGGCGCGCGGCTGGAGCAGCTGCCGCTGATCTGGGAGGAGCTCATCGCCGCCGGCTTCGAGTCGGGCCATGCCTACGGCAAGTCGCTGCGCACGGTGAAGAGCTGCGTGGGTAGCACCTGGTGCCGCTACGGCGTGGACGACTCGGTCGGCCTCGCGGTGGAGCTGGAGAACCGCTACAAGGGCCTGCGCGCGCCGCACAAGATCAAGTTCGGCGTCTCAGGCTGCACGCGCGAGTGCGCCGAGGCGCAGGGCAAGGACGTGGGCATCATCGCCACCGACAAGGGCTGGAACCTCTACGTGGCCGGCAACGGCGGCATGAAGCCGCGCCATGCCGAGCTCATCGCGTCGGACCTCTCCAAGGCCGACCTGATCCGCCTGATCGACCGCTTCCTCATGTTCTACGTGCGCACCGCCGACCGGCTGCAGCGCACCAGCACCTGGCGCGAGTCGCTCGAAGGCGGCCTGGACTACCTCAAGGACGTGCTCGTCGGCGACAGCCTGGGCCTGGGCGCCGAACTCGAGGCGCAGATGCAGCACGTGGTCGACACCTACCAGTGCGAATGGAAGACCGCCGTGACCACGCCCGAGGTGCGCCAGCGCTTCCGCAGCTTCGTCAACAGCGACAAGCCGGACGAGCACATCGTGTTCGTCAACGAGCGCGGGCAGATCCGCCCGGCACGCGCCGAGGAGCGCTCCCAAGAACCCGCCTGATGCCACTTTGACCGTTCACGCTGAGCCTGTCGAAGCGCGGCGCACGGCGTCGACCCTTCGACAGGCTCAGGACAGGCCAAGCTCAGCCCGAACGGCCTTCGATGGCCCACCCCTTGCCCCTGAGGACCCCACCATGAACATGCCTGCCCCCGAATGGACCCTCGAGGCCGCCACCGGCTGGACGCCCGTGTGCCGCCTCGACGACATCCTGCCCGACACCGGCGTCTGCGCCCGCGTGCAGGGCCGCCACGTCGCGGTGTTCCGCGTCGGTGCCGACCGGCTCTACGCCATCGACAACGTCGACCCCAAGTCCGGCGCCAGCGTGCTGTCGCGCGGCCTGGTCGGCAACCTCGGCGAGCGCATCGTCGTCGCCTCGCCGCTGTACAAGAACCACTTCGACCTCGCCACCGGCGAGTGCGTGGAAGCCGCCGAGCACTCGGTGCGCGCCCATGCCGTGCGTGCCGACGACGGCCGCGTCTTCGTCTCCCTCGCGCCGTCCGCCTGAACGCCGGACCCCCGCCCCACCCTTCAAGGAACAACCATGGCCTATCTCGCTCCTGCCGAATTCGTGACCAAGATGGTCGACGCCGGCGAATCCAAGCTGCTCATGTCCACCCGCGACACGCTGATCCGCTCGTACATGGCCGGCGCCATCCTCGCGCTCGCCGCCGCCTTCGCGGTCACCGTCACCGTCAACACCGGCAACGCGCTGGTCGGTGCGATGCTGTTCCCGGTCGGCTTCATCATGCTGTACCTGATGGGCTTCGACCTGCTCACCGGCGTGTTCACGCTGGCACCGCTGGCCGTGATCGACAAGCGCCCCGGCGCCACCTGGCGCGGCGTGTGGCGCAACTGGGGACTGGTGTTCGTGGGCAACTTCGCCGGCGCGCTCACCGTGGCGGTGTTCATGGCGATCATCTTCACCTTCGGCTTCTCGGAGGCGCCCAACGCCATCGGCCAGAAGCTGGGCCACATCGGCGAGGGCCGCACGCTCGGCTACTCGGCCCACGGCGCGGCCGGCATGCTCACGCTGTTCATCCGTGCGGTGATGTGCAACTGGATGGTGTCCACCGGCGTGGTGGCGGCCATGATGTCCACCAGCGTGTCGGGCAAGGCCATCGCGATGTGGATGCCGATCATGGTGTTCTTCTACATGGGCTTCGAACACTCGATCGTCAACATGTTCCTGTTCCCCACCGGCCTGATGCTGGGTGGCAACTTCACGCTGATGGACTACTTCATCTGGAATGAACTGCCGACGGTGCTGGGCAACCTCGTCGGCGGCCTGACCTTCGTCGGCGCCACGCTCTACTCCACGCACTACAAGACCGCGCCCAAGCGCGTGGTGACGACCACCGCACCGGTGGCCGCGCGCAGCACGGCGCCGCGCGCCACCGCCTGAGCCCGGCCGCGATGGCGGACAGCCTGCGCGTCGCCATCGGCCAGCATTCGGCCCCGGGGCCCATGGGGCCGAACCAGGACTTCCACGGCGCGATGCTGCCCGCCGGCCACCTGCTGGCCACCAAGGGCATCGCGCTGGCGCTGGCCGACGGCATCGGTTCCAGCGCCGTGAGCCAGATGGCGAGCGCCGCCGCAGTGCGCTGCTTCCTCGACGACTACTACGCCACGCCGGAGGCCTGGTCCACGCGCCGCTCGGCGCAGGAGGTGCTCAACGCCACCAACGCCTGGCTGCATGCGCAGAACCAGCGCGGCGACGCCCGCTTCGACCGCGACCGCGGCCAGGTCTGCACCTTCACGGCGCTGGTCCTCAAGGGCCGCCGGATGCACCTGCTGCACGTGGGCGATGCGCGGGTGTACCGCGTGCATGCGCAGGCACTCGAGCAGCTCACGCTGGACCACCGCGTGCACCTCTCGTCGGCCGAGTCGTACCTGGCCCGCGCGCTCGGCACCGGGCCGCACGTGGAGATCGACTACGACTGCTGGGAGGCCGAGGCCGGCGAGTTGTATCTGCTGGCCACCGACGGCGTGCATGACGGCCTCGACGCCGCCACCGTGCAGGCCGCGCTGGCGGACTGCGGCGGCGCGCTGGATGCCGCGGCGCAGGCGCTGGTCGCGCAGGCCCATGCGCGCGGCAGCGAGGACGACGCCACCGTGCAGCTGCTGCGGGTGGACGCCCTGCCGCCGCCCGACGCCACGCTGCACATCGCCGCGCGCGAGGGGCTGGCGTGGCCGCCCGCGCTGTCGGCCGGCCAGTGCTTCGAAGGCTTCACGCTCGTGCGCGAGCTGCACCAGAGCGCGCGCAGCCAGGTCTGGCTGGCCACCGACGAGGCCACGGGGCGGTCCGCGGCCCTGAAGGTGCCGGCCTCGGACCTGCGCGAGCAGCCGGCGCAGCTCGACCGCTTCGCGCTCGAGGAATGGGTGGCACGGCGCATCGACAGCCCGCACGTGGTGCGGGCCGCGGCGGCCGAGCGCCCGCGCCGCCATCTGTGCGTGGCGCTGGACTACATCGAGGGCATCACGCTCGCACAGTGGCGCACCGACCACCCGCGCCCGGCGCTGGAGGCCGTGCGCGCCCTCGTCGCCCAGGTGGCCCGCGGGCTGCAGGCCCTGCACCGGCGCGAGATGCTGCACCAGGACCTGCGGCCGGAGAACGTGATGATCGACCGCAGCGGCACCGTCCGGCTGATCGACCTGGGCGGCGTGCATGTCGCGGGGCTCGCGGAGGCGGGCGCTGCCGCGGGGGTCGGCGAGGTCGTGGGCACGCTCCAGTACACCGCGCCCGAATACTTCGTCGGCCCCGGCGGCAGCGAGCGCTCGGACCTGTTCGCGCTGGCCGTGCTCACCTACCACCTGCTCGGTGGCCAGCTGCCCTACGGCCTGGACGCCGCGCGCGTGCGCACGCCGGCCGACGTGCGCCGGCTGCGCTATGTGCCGCTGCGACAGTTCCGGCCCGAGCTGCCGCCCTGGCTGGACGCGGTGCTGCACAAGGCGCTGCAGCCGGACCCACTGCGGCGGCAGGAGACGGTGTCCGAGTTCGTGTTCGACCTGCACCAGCCGGGGCCCGCCTTTCTTCGCGCGGGCACGCTGCCGCTGGTGGAACGCCACCCGGTGCTGTTCTGGCAGTGGAGCACGCTGCTGCTGGCGGTGGCGGTCGTGGTGCTGCTGGGCCTGCGCGCATTCGGCCGCTGAGGGCCAAGGCGCCGTCGACCCGCGGCGCACGCGGCACAGGCGCCGCGGCCGGGTTCGTCGCGTTCCTGACGATCGGCGGCGCCGATCAGCCCGCGCGCTTGGTGCGGATCGCCTTGGAGGCGCGCGAGTTGGGCTCGCGGCCCAGCGCCTGGCTGATGAACACGCCGGTGTCGATCAATGCGTCGAGGTCGATGCCGGTGTCGATCCCCATGCCGTGCAGCATGTAGACCACGTCCTCGGTCGCGACGTTGCCCGTCGCACCCTTGGCATAGGGGCAGCCCCCCAGGCCGGCCACCGAGGACTGGTGATTCCACACGCCCAGCTCCAGCGCCGCCAGCGTGTTCGACAGCGCCTGCCCATAGGTGTCGTGGAAATGGCCCGAGACCTCGTCGACGGAGAAATGCGCCAGCGTGGCCTCCAGCGCCGCCTGCACCTTGCGCGGCGTGCCGACGCCGATCGTGTCGGCCACGTCCACGCGCGCCACGCCGATGCCCTTCATGAGCCCCGCCAGGTAGCCCACCTTCGCAGGAGCGATGTCGCCTTCGTACGGGCAGCCGACGGTGCAGCTCATGGCGCCGCGCACTGCGATGCCCTTGGCGCGGGCGGCCTCGACCACGGGCGCGAAGCGCTCGATGCTCTCGGCGATCGAGCAGTTGATGTTCTTCTGGCTGAAGGCCTCGCTGGCGGCGCCGAAGACGACGATCTCGTCGGGCCACTCGGCGCGCGGCGCGGCGATGGCGGCCTCGAAGCCCTTCATGTTGGGCGTGAGCACCGAGTAGCGCACGCCCTCGCGGCGGCGGATGCCGTGCATCACGGAGGCGTTGTCGCCCATCTGGGGCACCCACTTGGGGCTGACGAAACTGGTGACCTCGATCTCGCGCAGGCCGGCGTCCTGCAGGCGGTGCACGAGCTCGATCTTGGTGGCAGCCGGCACCGGCTGCTTCTCGTTCTGCAGGCCGTCGCGCGGGCCGACGTCGATGAGGCGGACGCGGGAGGGAAGGGGCATGGGCATGTCTCGCGGGGTCGTTGGGAGCTGCGTACGCGGCCAGGGCCGCCGGCGCATGGGAAGCGAGCCTACGACAAATGCCTTGCCATTGCGTGCCGAGTGGGTTGCAAATGCTGCCAGCGACGCGTCAGAGAAAGCCGATCCAGCGCCCGGCCAGGAGCACCGCCAGCCACAGCACGCAGGACGCGAGCGCACGCCACCGCGTGCCGGCGGGCACCCTGCCCGATGCGGCCGCCGCCGCAAGCGCGCCGCCGCGGTGCTGCCAGGCCACGTTCAGCAGCGCCACAGCGAGCAGCAGCACCTTGATGCGAAAGGCGGTGTTGACCCAGTAGTCCCCGGGCTTGACGGTGAAGAGCCACAGCCCCGTGGTCAGCGCCAGCACCACGCCGACCGCGGCCGCACGCGCGAGGAAATCCACCAGCGGCGCGAGCGGCGTGCTGCGAAAGAAACCCGCCAGGCGCAGGTCCAGCGGCAGGATCGCGCCCAGCAACAGCCCGATGCCCAGGATGTGCAGCGCGTTGACGACCAGGTAGGCCGTGCCCGAGCCCTGCAGCCAGCGCGCGCCCGGCCAGCGGGCCAGCGCGTCGAGCCAGGGCAGCACCTCGGGCATCGGCTTCGCGCCTGGCTACTCCTTGATCCTTTCCGGGTACATGTCGTAGTTCTTGCCGGCGAGCGTGATGCGCACCGCCTTCATGTGGCGCTGCTGGCGGTCCTTGTCGCGGTTGCCCAGCACCACGACCGCGTCGCCGACCTTGCCGGTGGTGCCGGTGAAGCCGGAGCGCTCGGTCTGCGAGGGGTTGCCCAGGTCGACCTGCCACAGTCCGTCGGCGGCCTTCACATGCAGCGTGGGATGCGGCGGGGCCATCGAGATGCGCTCGATCTGCCCGGTCAGCGTCATCTGCTCGCTGTCGGCCCAGGACCAGCCATGGTGGGCCTGCGCCCACGGCGCAACCGCCAGGCAGAGCGCGGCCGTGCAGGCGATGCCCACGCGGCGGCGCGACAGGCTCGGCATGGAGAGAGGGTTCATGCGGCGGCTCCTCGTGTCAGTGGAAGCGCCAGTGTGTGCGCGCAGGCGCCGCTTGCCCAGCCCGTTGCGGCCGACCCCGGGCAAGCCAAGGGCTTTGTTGCGCCCGCTTTCGAAGAAAGCGCCGGGCCGCCCCGACGTCTTCTCCTCCCCCGCGGGGGCGGGTTGGGCGCAGCCCGGCCCTGGAGGGGCTCAGTACCCGCGCACGAGGTCCACCACGCCGGCGATGGGCTCGCCGCGCGAGAGCGCGCCGATCTTGCCGGCGATCTGCGCGATCGACTCCCGCCGCAGCGTGCGGGCCGAGGCGTGCGGCGTCACGGTGATTTTCGGGTGGCGCCAGAACGGGTGCTCCGGCGGCAGCGGCTCCTGCTGGAAGACGTCGAGCGTCGCGCCGGCGAGCTGGCCGCTGTCGAGCAGCGGGACCAGGTCCTCCTCGACCAGATGGCCGCCGCGCGCGATGTGGATCAGGTAGCCGCCCGGCCGCAGCGCCGACAGCGTCTGCCGATTCAGGATGCCGCGCGTCGCGTCGGTCAGCGGCAGCAGGTTCACCAGCACGCGCGTGCCGACCAGGAAGTCGCCCAGCCGCGCCTCGCCCGCGAAGGTGCGCACGCCCTCGATGGCCTTGGGCGTGCGGCTCCAGCCCAGCACCGGAAACTCGAACTGCCGCACCGCCCGCGCAACGCGCTCGCCCAGCACGCCCAGCCCCAGGATGCCGACCGGGAAGTCGGCCCGCTCCAGCGGCTTGCGGTACACCCAGCGCCCCTGGCGCGCCTCGGCCTCGTAGACGTCGAACTCGCGGAAGTGGCGGATCAGCGCATGGCACACGTACTCGGCCATCTGCACCGACATGCCCGCATCGTCCAGGCGCACCACCTTCAGGTCCGGCGGCAGCCGCCGCGCCAGGATCGCGTCGATGCCGGCGCCGATGTTGAACATGGCCCGCAGTCCTTCGGCCTGTTCGTCGATGAACGGCTGCGGCGGCGCCCACACGACGGCGAAGTCGGCCTGCGGCGCGCCGGGTTGCCACTCGGCGATGTCGGCATCGGGCAGCGCGGCGCGCAGGCCCTCGATCCAGGGTGCGGCCTTCGTATCGGTGAGGCAGAGGATGATCTTGGTCGTCATGCCCCGATTCTGCGGGCGGCTGGGTGTCAGGCCGCGACGGCGGAGGCGACAGCCAGGCGCAGCAGTTCGGCGCCCTCGGTCACCTGGTCGCCGGGGGCGAAGAGCAGTTCCTCCACCGTGCCGTCGGCCGGCGCGGCGATGGTGTGCTCCATCTTCATCGCCTCCATCACCGCCAGCGCCTGGCCCTTGGCCACCTTGTCGCCGGGCTGCACGGCGAAGGACACCACCTTCCCCGGCATCGGCGCCGTGAGGCGCCCGCCCTCGGCCTGCGTGTCGCCCGCGTGGGCCAGCCGGTCGACCGCGGTGATGCGTGTAGCGCCCTGGGTGCCGAAGATGTGGGCGGCCCACTCCAGCCGGTACACGTCGAGCGTGTGGCGGCCGCCGGCGAACCCGACGTCGATGCGCCCATCGGGGAAGCGGCCGATGGCCAGCGGCCCGACCGTGTCGCCGACCGCGAGGTGAAGCCCGCCATCGTGGTTGTAGCTGAGCTTCGCGCTCACGGGCTCGCCGTGGAACTCGAACTCGAAGGGCCGCGTATACGTCCCCAGCGCGCGCCAGCCGTCGCGGCGCGCGAAGCCGGTGGCCGGCCCGCCCTGCGTGCTCGGCCACTCGCCCAGGATCTGCTGCGTGACCGCCGCGGCCACCGCCAGCGGCAGTCCCAGCGGCTCGCGCTCGAACAGCACCGCGCGCTCGCGCTCGATCAGCGCCGTGTCGAGCTTCGCCTGCGAGAAGGACTCGGTCGCCAGCACGCCGCGCAGGAATTGCACGTTGGTCGCCACGCCCACGATGTGCACCTGGGCCAGCGCCGCATCGAGCCGGGCCAGCGTCTCGGCGCGCGTGGCGCCGTGCACGATGAGCTTGGCGATCATCGAGTCGTAGAAAGGCGAGATCTCGCCGCCCTCGCGGACGCCGTCGTCGATGCGCACACGGCTCCTCTGGAAGGCCGTGTGCTGCGCCGGCTTGCGGTACACGTGCAGGGTGCCGGTAGCGGGCAGGAAGTTGTTGTCGGGGTTCTCGGCGCAGATGCGCGCCTCGATCGCATGGCCGTGGATCTGCAGTTGCTCCTGCCGCAGCGGCAGCGGCTCGCCGGCCGCCACGCGCAGCTGCCATTCGACGAGGTCGAGGCCCGTGATGGCCTCGGTCACCGGGTGCTCGACCTGCAGCCGCGTGTTCATCTCCATGAAGTAGAACTTCATCTGGTCGGGCGCGTCGTAGCCGCCCGTCTGCTCGACGATGAATTCCACCGTACCCGCACCGACGTAGTTCACCGCGCGGGCCGCGTTGACGGCCGCCTCGCCCATCTGCTGGCGCATGGCCTCGGTCATGCCGGGTGCGGGCGCTTCCTCGAGCACCTTCTGGTGGCGGCGCTGCACCGAGCAGTCGCGCTCGAAGAGGTAGACGCAGTTCCCTTGCGTGTCGCCGAAGACCTGGATCTCGATGTGGCGCGGGCGCTGCACGTATTTCTCGATGAGCACCGCGTCGCTGCCGAAGCTGTTGATTGCCTCGCGCTGGCAGCTGGCCAGCGCCGCCGCGAAGTCCTCGCTCTTCTCGACGATGCGCATGCCCTTGCCGCCGCCGCCCGCGCTGGCCTTGATGAGCACCGGGTAGCCGATGCGGTCGGCTTCGCGCTGCAGCAGCGCCGGGTCCTGGTCGGCGCCGTGGTAGCCGGGCACCAGCGGCACGCCGGCCTGCTCCATCAGCCGCTTGGACTCGGCCTTCAGGCCCATGGCCAGGATCGCCTCGGCCGGCGGGCCGATGAAGACCAGGCCGGCCTTGGCGCAGGCGCGCGCGAAGTCCTCGTTCTCGGACAGGAAGCCGTAGCCCGGGTGGATGGCCTCGGCGCCCGTGGCCTGGGCCGCCGCGATGATCTTCTCCCAGCGCAGGTAGCTGTCCTTCGGCGCGCTCCCGCCCAGGTGCACCGACTCGTCGCAGGCGCGCACGTGGTTGGCATGCGCGTCGGCATCGGAATACACGGCCACGGTGCGGATGGCCATGCGGCGTGCGGTCGCGGCCACCCGGCAGGCAATTTCACCGCGGTTGGCAATCAGGATCTTCTTAAACATTCGGGGTGTCTCCCGTGGAGGACTTCTTGAGGCGGAACGCCGGCTCGACGCCGGGGTCGGGCTTGCCGCTGAAGATGCGCGTCAGCCGCGTGACGAGGCCGCGCAGGAAGCGCCAGCTCTTGCGGATCAGCCACACGCTGAACACCAGCAGCAGCACGAACAGCACGAGGAAGACCAGCGGATGCGCCACCGCCAGCCACAGCCCGGTGGGCACGGCGGCGTCTTCCACCAGCGAGGTGCCGATGTTGGAGAACGGCTCCGGCGAAGTGTTGATGGCCGCGCGCGTGGTGGCCTTGGCCGCATGCGCCGTGGCCGCGAAGCCGCCGCCCAGCAGTGCGGCGACCAGCGCCATCACCGTGTGGTCGGTGCCGAAGACCGCGGCCGCCAGCGCCGCGCCGGCCGGGATGCGAATCACCGTGTGCACCATGTCCCAGAGCGAGTCGAGGCCGGGAATCTTGTCGGCGAAGAACTCGATGAAGACCATGAAGCCCGCCACACCGAGCACCACCGGGTGCGCCAGCACCTGCAGCCCGCCCGGCAGCGCGACCCAGCCAAGGTAGCCGGCGAGGCCCGTGAGCAGCACCACGAGGTACAGCCGCACGCCGCTCGCCCACCCGATGGCGCCGGCCAGGGCGATGAGCTGGGGCATGTCGAGGTTGGTCATCGTTGGGGCCCTGTCGAATACGGACTACCGGACGCAGAAGGAAAACCAAAGTAACGCAGAGGACGCAGAAAAAACCTTTTCATGTTTCTGAATTCCTTTTGCGACCTCTGCGAAACCTTTGCGTCCTCTGCGTCCGGAAGTCCGCTTTTCAGGAAAGCAACCACGACGGCTTGCGCTTCTCGAGGAAGGACCGCAGCCCCTCGCGCGCCTCGTCGGTCGCGCGGATGGCGGCGATGCGGCGGACCGTCTCCTGCGTCAGTTCGTCGGTGATGGGCTGGCCGGTCACGTCGCGCAGCAGGCGCTTGCATTCGCCCAGCGCGGCCGGCGCGGCGCCCGAGAGCGACTTCACGATCTCGTCCACCTTCGCGTCGAGCGCCTCGGCCGGAACCACCTCGTGCACGAGGCCGATGCGGTGCGCCTCGGCGGCGGAGAAGCGCTCGGCCGTGAGGAAGTAGCGCTGCGCCGCGCGCGCGCCCATCGCGCGGATCACGTACGGGCTGATCGTCGCCGGGATGAGGCCGATCTTCACCTCGCTGAGGCAGTAGTTCGCCGTGTCGACCGAGATCGCGATGTCGCAGGCCGAGACGATGCCCATGCCGCCGGCGTAGACGTCGCCCTGGATGCGCGCGACCACCGGCTTGCTGCTGTGGTGCAGTGTGCGCAGCATGGTCGCCAGGCCGGCGGCGTCCTGCAGGTTCTGCGCCTGCGTGTACTCGGCGGCCTTCTTCATCCAGTTGAGGTTGGCGCCCGCACAGAAGGCCGGGCCGCGCCCGCCGAGCACGACCACGCGCACCTCGGGCGCAGCCTCGGCCTGCGCGAAGGCGGCCGAGAGTTCGCGGATGAAGACGTCGTCGATCGCATTGCGCATCTCGGGCCGGTTGAGCCAGATGCGCGCCACCGCGCCGTCCAGGTGCAGTTCGAGGGTGGTGAAGTCGCTCATGCTTTGGCTTTCGCGTCGAGTTGCAGGAAACGGGACCAGTCCAGCGACGGGCCCTCGTGGCCGAGTGCCGTCACGCCGGCCGTGATCTGGCCGCGGTGGTGGGTCGCGTGGTTGAACACATGGCCGAGGGCCGGCGCATAGGGGATGCGCGCCTCCTGGCCGTCGGTGCGGGTGTAGACCAGTTCGCCGTCGAGCCGCGACGGGTCCATGGCCTCTACCCAGGGCGCCCAGCGGTCCGCGGCGGCGCCCAGGGCGGCGACGAGTTCGGCGCGGTCGCTGTGCAGCTCGGCATCGAGCGCGAGCCGCAGCGAGGTGTTGTCCGCGAAGCGCGCGTACCAGAGGTGATCGGCTACCAGCAGGTGGTTGACGGTGCGATGCACCGAGCCGAAGAACAGGCGCAGGTCGCGGTGCCAGTCCGCGTCGCTCAGTCCGGCGAGGTCCTGTGTCAGCAGCTTGTATGTGGCCCACGCGTGGTAGCGCGCGAGCGCGGCGAAGTAGGTCGCGAGTTGCACCGCGCTCGCCTCACATGCGGAAGATGCCGAACTTCGGCTCGGGGATCGGCGCATGCCGCGCAGCCGTCAGGCCCAGCGCCAGCACGCGCCGCGTGTCGGCGGGGTCGATGATGCCGTCGTCCCACAGCCGCGCCGTGGCGTAGTAGGGGTGGCCCTGGTCCTCGTACTGCTGGCGAATGGGTGCCTTGAAGGCTTCCTCTTCCTCCGCACTCCAGCTGCCGCCCTTGCCCTCGATGCCGTCGCGCTTGACCGTGGCCAGCACGCTCGCGGCCTGCTCGCCACCCATCACGCTGATGCGCGCGTTGGGCCACATCCAGAGGAAGCGCGGCGAGTACGCGCGGCCGCACATGCCGTAGTTGCCGGCGCCGAAGCTGCCGCCGATGATGATGGTGAACTTGGGCACGTTCACCGTCGCGACGGCCGTGACCATCTTGGCCCCGTGGCGCGCGATGCCCTCGTTCTCGTACTTGCGGCCGACCATGAAGCCGGTGATGTTCTGCAGGAACACCAGCGGGATCTTGCGCTGGCCGCACAGTTCGATGAAGTGCGCGCCCTTCTGCGCCGACTCGCTGAACAGGATGCCGTTGTTGGCGACGATGCCCACCGGCATGCCCTCGATGGCCGCGAAGCCGCAGACCAGCGTGGCGCCGAAGCGCGCCTTGAACTCGTGGAACTCGCTGCCGTCGACGATGCGGGCGATGATCTCGCGCACGTCGAAGGGCTTGCGGGTGTCGGTGGGGATGACGCCGTAGAGCTCTTCTGCATCGAAGGCGGGCGGAGTCACCTCAACCGTTCGCACTGAGCCTGTCGAAGTGCCGACCCCGGCTCCGACAAGCTCAGCCCGAACGGTTCGGGTGGCACTCCCGAACCGTTGGGCATTGAGGTGCGAGACCGCGCTGCGCGCCAGCGCCAGCGCATGCAGGTCGTTCTGCGCCAGGTGGTCGGCCACGCCCGACAGGCGCGTGTGGACGTCGCCACCGCCCAGGTCCTCGGCCGAGACCACCTCGCCGGTGGCGGCCTTCACCAGCGGCGGGCCGCCCAGGAAGATGGTGCCCTGGTTCTTGACGATGATGGACTCGTCGCTCATCGCCGGCACGTACGCGCCGCCCGCCGTGCACGAGCCCATGACCACGGCGATCTGCGCGATGCCCTGGGCGCTCATGTTGGCCTGGTTGTAGAAGATGCGGCCGAAGTGTTCGCGGTCGGGGAAGACCTCGTCCTGGTTCGGCAGATTGGCACCGCCCGAATCGACCAGGTAGATGCAGGGCAGGCGGTTCTGCTCGGCGATCTCCTGCGCGCGCAGGTGCTTCTTCACCGTCATCGGGTAGTAGGTGCCACCCTTGACGGTCGCGTCGTTGCACACGATCACGCAGTCCACGCCGTTGACGCGGCCGATGCCGGTGATCACGCCCGCGCCCGGCGCCGCACCGTCGTACATGCCGTGGGCCGCCAGCGGCGACAGCTCGAGGAAGGGCGTGCCGGGGTCGAGCAGCTGGTTCACGCGCTCGCGCGGCAGCAGCTTGCCGCGCGCCGTGTGCTTGGCCCGCGCGGCCTCGCCGCCGCCCTGCTCCACCTTGGCGAACTGGCCGCGCAGGTCCTCGACCAGCGCGCGCATCGCGGCGGCGTTGGCCTGGAACTCGGCGCTGCGGGGATTGAGTTTGGATTCGAGTTGGGTCATAGGTTTACCGAATGCGGGAGCGGGCAGCCGAACGCAGAGGGCGCAGAGATTTCGCAGAGAACGCAGAAAAGGCCAATGAATGAAACCGAAAATTTTGGCTGTTTCCTCTGCGCCCTCTGCGAAACCTTCGCGCCCTCTGCGTTCGGCTGTCCGTATTCATGCGGTCCTGTCCTCGACCAGCCCCAGCTCCGTCTTCATCACATCGCGGATCTTGAACTTCTGGATCTTGCCGGTCACGGTCATCGGGAACTCGGTCACGAAGCGGATGTACTTCGGCACCTTGTAGTGCGCGATCTGGCCCTGGCAGAACGCGCGGATCTCGTCCTCGGTGGGCTGCTGGCCGGGCTTGGGGATGATCCAGGCGCACAGTTCCTCGCCGTACTTGCGGTCGGGCAGGCCGACGACCTGCACGTCCTGCACCTTCGGATGGCGGTACAAAAACTCTTCGATCTCGCGCGGGTAGATGTTCTCGCCGCCGCGGATCACCATGTCCTTGATGCGGCCGACGATGTTGACGTAGCCCTCGTCGTCCATGGTCGCGAGGTCGCCGGTGTGCATCCACGCCTCGGCGTCGATCGCCTCGCGGGTCTTGGCCTCGTCGCCCCAGTAGCCATGCATGACCGAGTAGCCGCGCGTGCACAGCTCGCCCGACCGGCCGCGCGGCACGGTGGCGCCGGATTCGGGGTCGACGATCTTCACTTCGAGGTGCGGCTGCACGGTGCCCACCGTGGCCACGCGCTTCTCCAGCGGCGTGTCGGTGCTGCTCTGGCAGCTCACCGGGCTGGTCTCGGTCATGCCGTAGGCGATCGTGATCTGCGACAGGTGCATGCGCTCGACCACCCGCTTCATCACCTCGATCGGGCAGGCGGTGCCGGCCATGATGCCCGTGCGCAGGCTCGACAGGTCGAACTCGGCGAATCGCGGATGGTCCAGCTCGGCGATGAACATCGTCGGCACGCCATGCAGCGCGGTGCACTTCTCCGCCTGCACGGCTTCGAGCGTGAGCAGCGGGTCGAAGCCGTCGTTGGGGTACACGATGGCCGAGCCGTGCGTGAGGCAGGCCAGGTTGCCCAGCACCATGCCGAAGCAGTGGTACATCGGCACGGGGATGCACAGCCTGTCCTCGGGCCCGAGCTTCATGCATTCGCCGATGAAGTAGCCGTTGTTGAGGATGTTGCGGTGTGTCAGCGTCGCGCCCTTGGGGAAGCCCGTGGTGCCGCTGGTGAACTGGATGTTGATCGGGTCGGTGGCCGTCAGCGTGCGCTGCACCTCGGCCACGCGCGGGTCGGCCGGGTCGCCGCTGGCCAGCAGGGCCGAGAAGCGCGCGAGCGGGATGTCGCCGCCCGCTTCCTCGGCATCGCCGGCACGATCGATCCACCAGACGTTCCTGAGCTGCGGCAGCTTCGCCGCGCCCAGCTCGCGCAGCATCGCGAGGTACTCGCTGGTCTTGAAGCGCGGCATGGTCACCAAAGCCTGGCAGCCCACCTTGTTCAGGGCGTACTCGACCTCCGAGCTGCGGTAGGCCGGGTTGATGTTCACCAGGATCAGCCCCGCCTTGGCGGTGGCGACCTGCATCAGCACCCAGGCCAGGTTGTTGTGCGACCAGATGCCGATGCGGTCGCCCGGCTTCAGGCCCGAGCGGAGCAACGCGCTGGCCAGCCGGTTCGACTCGGCCTGCAGCTCGGCATAGCTGCGCCGCACGCCTTCGTGCCGGCTCACCAGCGCCAGCGCAGCGGGCTGGCGCGCCACCATCGCATCGAAGAAATCGCCGATGGTCTGCTCGATCAGCGGCGGCTCGGTGGCGCCGCGGGCGTAGCTCAGTTCAGTGGTCATGGCTGCTCCATCGAATTCGGGTACCGGACGCAGAGGACGCAAAGGCTTCGCAGAAGGCGCAAAAGAAGCAAAAGAAATCTTGTGGATTCCTTTTGCGTCCTCTGCGGAACCTTTGCGTCCTCTGCGTCCGGAAGTCCGATTTCAAGAAGTCTCGGCAAACAACTCGCGCCCGATCAGCATGCGCCGGATCTCCGAGGTGCCTGCGCCGATCTCGTACAGCTTGGCATCGCGCCACAGCCGCTCGACCGGGAATTCCTTGGTGTAGCCCACGCCGCCCAGGGCCTGGATCGCCTCGCCGGCCATCCACGTCGCCTTCTCGGCCGAGTAGAGGATGGCGCCGGCCGCGTCCTTGCGGAAGGTGCGCGCATGGTCGTTGCGGTCGCAGGCCTTGCCCACGGCGTAGACGTAGGCGCGCGTGGCCTGCCAGGTCGAATACATGTCGGCGATCTTGCCCTGCATGAGTTGGAATTCGCCGATGCTCTGGCCGAACTGCTTGCGGTCGTGGATGAAGGGGATCACCGCGTCCATGCAGGCCGCCATGATGCCCAGCGGACCGCCCGAGAGCACGGCCCGCTCGTAGTCCAGGCCGCTCATCAGCACCTTGGCGCCGTTGCCTTCGCCGCCCAGGATGTTCTCTTCGGGCACTTCGCAGTTGTCGAAGAAGAGCGGGTAGGTGTTGCTGCCGCGCATGCCCAGCTTGTCGAGCTTGGTGCCGGCCGAGAAGCCCTTGAAGCCTTTCTCGACGATGAATGCCGTCATGCCGCGCGCGCCCATCTCGGGCTCGGTCTTGGCGTAGATGACCAGGGTGTCGGCGTCGCCGCCGTTGGTGATCCACATCTTGCCGCCGTTAAGGACGTAGCAGCCGTCCTTCTTCTCGGCCCGCAGCTTCATGCTCACCACGTCGGAGCCGGCATTGGGCTCGCTCATGGCCAGCGCGCCGACATGCTCGCCGCTCACCAGCTTGGGCAGGTACTTCCTCTTCTGCGCCTCGCTGCCGTTGCGGTGGATCTGGTTCACGCACAGGTTGGAGTGCGCGCCGTACGACAGGCCGACCGAGGCCGACGCGCGCGACACCTCTTCCATGGCCACGATGTGCGCGAGGTAGCCCAGTTCCGTGCCGCCGTATTCCTCCTTCACGGTCATGCCATGCAGGCCCAGGCTGCCGAGCTTGGCCCAGAGGTCGTGGGGGAACAGGTTGTCGCGGTCGATCTCGGCGGCACGCGGCGCGATCTCGTGGGCGCAGAAGTCGGCCACCGCGTCGCGCAGCGAGTCGATGGTCTCGCCCAGGTCGAAATTCAGGCCGATCTGGCTCATGCGTTGTCTCCTTGGGGTTCAGGAATCGGACTTCCGGACGTAGAGGACGCAAAGATTTCGCCGAAGGCGCAAAAGAATCCGAAGAAGATTTTTCTGGTTTCTTTTGCGTCCTCTGCGCAACCTTTGCGTCTTCTGCGTCCGGATGTCCGCATTCGGAAGTTCCGCAGCTTACGCCGCCCCCGCCCGCATTTGGCGCCACAATGGTTGCAAATCGCGCCACATCCAGCCGCTCCGGAATGACTGCCTCCACACTCGTCAAGCCGCCCCGCGCCGCCACACCCATGGCCTTCGTGCAGGCGATCGTGAAGGGGTACGCACGGCATGGCGTCGACCCTGGCGCGGCCTTGCGGGTGGCACAGATCACGCCGCGAGAGCTGTGGCGGCCCGGGGCGCGCGTGACGGCGGCGCAGTTCGAGGCGCTGAACGAGCATGCGATGCAGGAACTCGACGACGAGGCACTGGGTTGGTTCGGCCGCAAGCTGCCCTGGGGCAGCTACGGCATGCTGTGCCGCGCCTCGCTCACCTCGCCGAACCTGGGCGTGGCCATCCGGCGCTGGTGCCGCCACCATCGGCTGCTGGTGGACGACATCGCCCTGTCGCTCGCGGTGGCGGATGGCGAAGCCACCGTTCGTATCGAGGAGCGGCGCGACCTCGGCGCCTTTCGCGAGTTCTGCCTGGTGTCGAGCCTGCGCTTCCTGCACGGCTACGCGAGCTGGGCCATCGATTCGCGCGTGTCGCTGCGCGCGGCCCGCTTTCCCTACCCGGCGCCGCCGCATGCCGAGGCGTACCCGCTGATGTTCACCGGCCGCGTGCAGTTCGATGCCGATCACGCCAGCTTCAGCTTTGACGAACGCTACCTGGCGCTGCCGATGATGCGCGACGAACGGGCCCTGCGCACGATGCTGCGCCGCGCCCTGCCGCTGACGGTGCTGCAGTACCGGCGCGACCGGCTGTTGGGGCAGCGTGTGCGCGAACTGCTTCGCACCCACGGCACGGAACTGACGAATGCCGAGGCCATCGCCACGGCGCTGCACGTCTCCAGCCGCACGCTGCACCGGCAACTGCAGGCCGAAGGGCTGTCGCTGCAGGCGCTCAAGGACGAGGTGCGGCACGACACCGCCATCGACCAGTTGCGCCGCAGCGACAGGCCGATCAAGCAGATCGCACTGGCAGTGGGCTTTCGCAACGAAAAGAGCTTCGCCCGGGCCTTCCGCCAGTGGACCGGCGTGACGCCGGGCGAGATGCGCCGGCGTGCCGCCTGACCGCCATGTCGGCTCAGGTGCCGGCGGTGGTGGGCGGATGCAGTTGCGCGTTGAGGGCGCGCGTGCCGGCCGCCAGAGCGGCCTCGTAGGACTCGAATGCGTCCTCCGACCGGCGCGCGACCTGGGTCGGCGTGCCGTCGGCATCGGTTTCCATCAAGGTCCACAGGAAGGCGCCGGGGCTGGCTTCCTGGACCTGGAGTCGAACGGATGGGTGGGTCATGCCTTCATCGTGAGCGGCCGACCGGGGCCTGACTGTCAGCCGGATTCGCCGATGGGTGTGGTGCGCAGGGTACGCGCGTCAGCGCATCGAGGCCTGGAAGGCGGGCTGGGACGCGGGCAACGGCATCCCCGGCGCCCAGGCCGCCGGCGCCGGTGTGGGCGGACGGAAGGTCTGGACCGCCATCATCCCCAGGCGCGTGATCTCGAACACGACCGCGGGCGGCTGTTCCTCCTGCCCGCCGAGGCCCTGGCGTGCCGGCGGGATCTGCGCACGCACCTGGCCGGCCGCCTGCAGGGCGCGCAGCTTGTCGACGTCGACCGGGTCGGTGATGCGCACCGGCAGCGGTGCGCGGGCCAGTGCATGAAGCAGTTCCAGGGGCATGCGTGTTCTCCTCGCGGGAGCCACGATTCTTCTGCGCTTCATGCGGCGAGGCAAGATAAGCCATAGGTGTTAGCGCTTGCTCCATGCCCCGCGCGCCGCACCTTGCGCGGCGGTGGCTTCAGGCCTGCACCAGGGTCTCGAAGCCGCCCCAGATCATGCGTTTGCTGTCGAAGGGCATGCCCTCGGTGTCCATGCCCGCGATGCGCGGATCGGCCATCACCTTGGCATTGACCATGTCGCGGTGCTGGCGCGATTCGTAGGTGATCCATGCGAAGACGACCACCTCGTCGTCCTTGAGCTGCACGCTGCGCGGGAAGGAGGTCAGCACGCCGACCTGCACATCGTCGGCGATGCACTCGCGATACTCCAGCGCGCCGTGCTCGCGCCACACCTGGCCGGCGGTGGTGGCCAGCTGGCGGTAGGCCTCGACCTTGTCCTTGGGCACGGGCACCACGAATCCGTCCACATAGCTCATCGTGCGTCTCCTGGTTCGGGGAATGCAGGCCCTGCGGGACCTGCGGCCCGCCAGTCTAGGGACTTCGTCGTGCCACGGTGCCGCGCCCCTACGTTCGGCAGGGATGCCGCCGCTTTCACGCCCGCTCGTCCGTCTCGTCGACGATCTTCAGCGGCGAGCTGGGACGCAACTGGAAGCGCAGCACGCTGACGCTGTTTTCCGCCAGCGCCGAGGCGGGCAGCTGGGTGATCTGCAAGCCGTCCCTGACGTCGATGCCGCCGCGCACCTCGACGTCCACGCCCTCCACCAGCATGCCGGGCACCTTCTTCGCGATCACCTCGGTGTTGACGCGATCGATGCCCAGCTTGACCTGCGTGACCAGGTCCTGCACGCCGATCTTTGCCGTCTGCGTCTTCAGCTGCTCCAGCTCGGCCGCGAGTTGCAGGTTGCGCTCGGCCTGCGTCGCGACCTCCTTGCGCAGGCCGCCGAGTTCGGCGTCGCGGCTCACCACCGTCTGCGTCGCCGTGGCGAGCTGCTTCTGCAGCTCGGTGTTGGTATCGCCCAGGCGCTGGATCTCGGTGTCGCGCACCGCCACGGCCTGCACGGCCTCGTTGAACTTGCCGCGCACGAAGTCGACGTTGCGGATGCTGGTGTCGGTGATGGTGCCCGGGTCGAAGGGCACGAAACGGGTGGCCATGGCGTTGCCTCCTTCGCTAGACCGTGCTGGCCGGCGGCGGCACCGGCACGATGCGCAGCTTGAGCGTGCTGGTGCCTTCGGCGGTGAAGGCGAAGGTGCTGCGGTACTTGGTGTTGAAGGGCGCCACGTACATGCGCGGGGCGGCCTGCGGCGCCTTCTTCTCGAAGTGCAGCGCCATGCGCATCTCCACCGTGGCTTCGGGGATCTGGTACCAGGTCACCTGGTAGCCCAGCGCCTGCAACTCGGGGTGCTCGGCCGCGAGCTGCGCCTGCGAGGCCAGCGCCGCGGCATCCAGCTCGCGCTGCGCGGCGGCCACGCCGGCACTGATCTCGCGCACCATGCTCGACAGCGGCGAGATCAGCACCTCGTCCATGTTCACGTCGGTGGCCATGGCATCTCCTCAGCGTTCCGTGCGCGTGACGACGGGCGGCGTCACGGTCGCGTTGATGGTGACCACGTCCGGCGCCAGGCGCACCGGTGGCGGCACCGGCTTCATCGTCACCCGCAGCAGGCTCGAACCCTCGGCGGTGTGCGTGTAGGTGCTCTGATTGCGGAAGTTGACGGGCGAGGCGAAGGCGATCACGCCGCGCTTGCCGAAGCCCGGCCGTCCCTCGGTCTGCGTGGCGCTGGCCTGCTTCAGGCTCACCGACATCTTGACCTCGATCAGGGCCTCGGTGAACTGGTAGAAGGTGGGCAGCAGGCCGGCCTGAAGCAGCGTGGTCTTGACGGGCGCCACGGGCTGCTGCGTCACGCTCACGCCGGGCACCGTGACGTTGCTGCCGGCCACGGCGAGCGTGGTCGGCGCGGGCGCGATGACCTCGGTCACCTGCGGGATGAGGTCGATGGCGTTGGCATCGCTGGCGAGGAATTTGAGCGTGTCGATCGACGCGCGGTCCAGCGCGAGCTGTCCCTCGGCGACCGCGGCGGCGAGATCGCGCACCATGTCGGCGATGGGGACGTCCAGAAGTTCCTGTCCTACGGCCATGGGGTTCTCCTTCGGAATCGGGGAAGCGTTGCGTCAGGTCAAGGCGGGGCCCGCGGCGCTGGCATGCACGGCGCGCTGCAGCGCATGCACGGCCCGCGTCGGCACGGGCATGCCACGCGAGCGGCCGAACCAGCCCGCCGCGCTGTGTGCGAGCCAGCCGACGTTGCCCTGCCGGCACAGGGCCATGAGCCGCTCGTGGGCCATCGGCGCCTGCATCAGCGGCTGCCAGCCGTCCAGCAGCAGGGGCTGCCGCAGGATGCCGGCCAGCGCCGCGGCCGGCGGCGCCTGCGGCCGTGTGGCGTCCCACAGCAGGCCGACGCCCGGCAGCGAGCGCGCCGGCGCCGATGCGGCCACCGCGTCGAGCGGCAGCCACACCAGCGCGCGCGGGTGCAGCGACTGCAGCGCCCGCGTGGCGGCCCAGAGCCGGGCCCCCAGCGGCGGGCGGCCCATCAGGCCGAAGAGCACCGCGGAGCGCTGCAGATGGCGTTGCGCCAGGCGCAGGTGATGGCCGTGCAGCCACAGCCGGGCATCGAAGCGCAGCAGCGTGTAGATGCCATGACCCGCCCATTCGTCGATGCGCGCGTCGAGCCGCTGCAGCGCCGCCGGCTTGAGCTGCGCGGCCCGCGACAGGCACAGCGCCACGCAGCGCCGGCCGGGCGGCACGTCGGCGAGCAGCTGGTCGACGCGCGCGACATCGGCCGCATCGTCCGCATCGGCGCCGGTGGCGTCCGGCGACAGGCGCAGGCCCAGCAGTCGCAGCGCCGAGCCGTCCGCAGCCAGCAGGTGGCCGCCTTCGCTGCGCAGCCAGTCCGGCGTCGACGCGCCGATCGGTGCCCGTGCGCTGGCGACGACTGCCGCACGTGTTGCCGGGCGCAAGACGCGTATCGGCGCCGTGGCAGCGCGCGGCGGCCGGCTCGCGCCGCGTGGCCCTGCGGGTGGGCGGCTGGACGCCGGCGACAGGGAGGTGCGCGCCGGGCGACGGGCCCGCGCATCGGCCATGGCGCGCGCGGGAGGCGCGAGACGATGCGCGGCCTGGGCCGACGGCGGACGCGGCCTGGGCGCCCGGAGCGGCCGCGGCGCAACGGCACGCTCGCGCGCGCTGCGCTCCGGGGCCGGCCGCGCCGTGCCGGACGCGACGGCGCGCTCGCGCGATGGCAAGGGCACGGACCGCCCGCGTGCCGGCGGCGAAGTGCGTCCCCGCGAGGGTCCGCCGGCCGCGGGCCGCTCCCGCGCAGGGCGCGCAGGGCGCGCAGGTGCGGGCCGCTGCAGCTCGGGCCGGGGTGGCCGCGCGGTCCGTGTGGCGGCTCGCGCGGCACCCGTTGCGCGACGGGGCGGCAGGGGCAGTCGGGCCGCAACGTCCACACGTGCCGCCGCAGGCCGTGCACGGCCGCGTGACGGGCTGCGGGCCGCCGCGGTGGCACGCCGCGGCAGCGCACGGGCCGTCGGCGCCGGCCGTGAAGCCGCGCGCCCACCGGCGTCCCTGGGAGGCCGCCCCGCGCGCGGCGAGTCGGCGGCACGTGGTGGGACCGAACGTGGACGACGGGCCCGCTCCTGGCGGCGCGCCAGGACCAGTGCCGGAAACCGTGGTCGCGACATGGGACGCCTGCCGGCTGCGGCGCTCAGGCGCCGAAGGTCACCTTGGGCGGCGTGACCGTCGCATCGACGGTGACGATGCGCGGGATGATGCGCGGCGGCGCCGGAACGGGCTTGAGCGTGGTGCGCAGCAGGCTCGAGCCCTCGGCCGAGTAGTCGTAGGTCGACGAGCTCTTGTAGTTGACGTGCGACGCGAAGGTGGTCGACACGGAGGCCGAGCCACCGAAGCCGAACAGCGAACCGTGCGCCTCGGCCTCGGTGCTGATCTCGAACTCGGCCCCGGCCTCGAATTCGCGCGAGCTCGAGCTGCGATGGCTGATCGACACCTTCACCTCGATCAGCGACTCGGTGAACTGGTAAAAGGTCGGCAGCAGCCCGGCCTGCATCAGCGTCATGTCGACGGCCTTGGCGGCCTCGGTGCGCACGGCGATGGTGTCGGTGTCGCCGGCATCGCCGGGCAGGCTGGTGCCGGGCTCCAGGGCGTCCGAGAGCTTCTTCTTCTCGACGATCTCGTAGATGTCGGGAATGACCTTGACCTTCGCCTTGGCCAGCGCGCGCGCCGTGTCCAGCGACGCCTTGTCCAGCTTGCGCTGGCCCTGGGCGATGGCATTGGCCATCTTGTAGATCATGTCCGGGAACGGGACGTCCAGAAGCTCCTGACCGATGCTCATGATTTCACCTCGCGACGGGTTGGGTGGAAATGCGGATGCCGGAGGCGCCGTCCGGCCGATGCTGCGCGGGCCGGTGCCAGACCAGCGGGCGGTACGCGGGGCCCGGCGCCGGGACGCCCGCTTCGGGACCACCGCGTGCGGCCAGCTGGGCCGCCACGTTGGCCGCGAACAGGTGGCGCAGCTTCGTGGCGGCTGCACCCTGGGGATCGAGGCTGAGCGCGCCGCAGGACTCGACGGCCGCATGGCGCAGGAAGAACGGCTGCCACCGGTCGTCGAAGGCCGCGATGAGCGCACCCGAGCCGGTCGCCATGAGCACGAAGCCGCCCAGCCGGTGCAGCACGCTCGCGAGCTCTTCGCGGACGGCGTCGTCGTCCTGCGCGCCGGCCTTGAGTGCGATCAGGAAGATCTGGTGCGACATGCTGCCTGCCTCTTCGATGGGCGCCGGCACGGCGCCCGGCTGCGCGGCCCGGTGGCACGCGGCCCGACGGGATGCGACGAACTCTAGAAGTGCTTGCTCACGTCGTACATACCTCCTTCGGCCGGTCGGGCACGCGGCCGATGAGCGGGGTGCGGCCTATCGCGTTCGCCACACCCATTCGAAGGGAGCTCGTCCGGCGCCGCGGGGCCTGCGCCCGCGGCTCAGGCGCGGTGCGTCGGCCGGTAGGCGGCCAGCACGCCGGGCAGCTGTGCCATGTCGGTGAACACGCGCGCCACGCCGATCGCGCGCATCGCATCGGCGCCGCTGTGGCCGAGCCCGCCCGGGCTGTAGCCGAAGACGGTGGCGCCGGCGGCGATGCCGGCGCTGGCGCCGGTCACCGTGTCCTCGACCACCGCACAGCGCGAGGGATGGACGTCCAGCGCGCGGGCGGCCGCCAGGTAGACGTCCGGGTGCGGCTTGCTGCGCGGCGTCTCGTGGCCGCTGAAGATCCGGCCCTCGAAGGCGTCGAGCAGGCCGATCTTGGCCAGCTGCAACTCGACCTTGCGCCGGTCGGCGCCCGAGGCACAGGCGATGCGGCCGTCCAGCTGCGCATGCAGCGCGCGCACCGCCTCGGCGGCGCCGGGGATGGCGGTGAGCTCCCGCTCGAGCGCGTCGTTGCGCCGCGCCCAGAACATCGAGAGCCAGTCCTGCGTCAGCCTGAAGCCGGTCTTCGCCTCGATCAGCGCCATCTCGTCCTTCACCGCCTTGCCGACGAAGATGCGCATCGTCTCCTCGACCGTGAGATGCCAGCCCAGCTCGCCCAGCATCTCGGTGAGCACGCGGTTGGTGATGGGTTCGGAGTCGACGAGCACGCCGTCGCAGTCGAAGAGAACGGCATCGAAGGAAAGCGCGGCCATCGCGTGAGGGCTCCTTGCAGCACAACGGGATTCGGGCGCCCCGCGCCGCACCGGGCAGGCCGACGCGCGGGGACGGGGCATCGTACCGCGCGACCCGTGCCGCGGCGCTGCAAGGCCTTCGGCCGGCTCAGGCGGCGCCGGCAGCGCCCAGCGATGCGGGAACGGCCGGCGCCGGCTCGGCCGCATCGGACCCATCGGCCGAGTCCAGCCAGGCCGACAGGCCGCCGGCCAGCACGCGCACCCGCGGCAGCCCCGCCGCCATCAGCACGCGTGCCGCGGCCACCGCCGACGCGTCGTCCGGACAATCGCAGAACACGACCAGCTCGCGGCCATCGGCCAGCGGCCCGAGCGCATGCGGAAGCTCGCGAAGCGCGAAGCCGACCGCACCCGGAATGGCCCGCGGGTCGAGCGCACGCACCTGCTCGCCGCGCACGTCCACCACCGTCGGTGCGCGCCCCTGGGCCAAGGCGCTGCGCAGCGCGTCGACGCTGATGGTCACGATGTCGTCGGCGCGCCGCGCCAGGCGCCGCTGGCGCAAGCGCCAGACCAGAAAGGCCAGCAGCAAGGCCCCGCCCACCGCGGTGGCTGCCAGCCCGATGTCGGCCAGCACCGCCAGCACGTCGCGGATCGCGGCGTGGAACACCGCACCCAGCAGGAGGTAGCCCAGCGTCCAGACCAGGGCGCCGGCCGTCTCGTAGGCAAGGAAGCGGGCATTCGACATGCCCAAGGCGCCGGCCATGGGCGGCGCCACCACCGACACGCCGGGCACGTACTTGGCCGCGATCAGCGACAGGCCGCCCCAGCGTCCGAGGATCGATTCGCTGCGCGACACGCAGGTGTCGGCCGACAGCGAGACGCGGCACAGCAGGCGCATCACCCGGTAGCCCCAGCGCCGTCCGGCCAGGAACCAGGCGCCGTCGCCCAGCAGGTTGCCCAGCAGCGAGGCGGCAATGACGGCCGCGGCATTCAGCGCCGTGCCGCCCACCGCCAGCCCGCCCGCCAGCACCAGGAAGGGCACCGCCGGCACCGGCGCGCCCAGCCGTGCGGCCAGCGTCACCAGGAAAACCACGGCGGGCCCCTGGGTGGCGAGCAGCGAGACGAGATCGTTCATGGCCGTCCCGTCATTCGGCCGTGCCGGTGCCCGTCGGCCGCGCCTCGGCGCGCAGTGCGGTCGAGCCGACCAGGCTCAGGTCGGAGAAGTAGGCCAGGCCGTGGCCGTGCGTGTTGTCGGCATCGGCCGAGACGACCACCGCCACCACATCGGGCGTGGCGCCCTGCGCCTCGCCGCCGAAGGCGCGGCGGTAGTCGGCCAGCAGGTTGCGGCGCTCGCCCACCCAGGTGCCGGACCGTGCCGCGGGCCCGGACTCCAGCACCGTCATGTGCATGCGGTTGGTGAAGGCGTTGACCAGCATCTGGCCCTTGGCTTCCTTGCCGTCCCACACGTAGCACAGCGCCTCGCTGGGCACGTCCTCGCCCGAGACGCTGCGCGCCAGCGACAGCCGGGTGCGCTCCATCAGCGGCAGCCGGTCGGTCGGGAAGTCGAAGAACACGCACAGCTTGGCCGCGCCGTCGTCGCCCGCGCGGGTGTGCAGGTCGGCCCCGTCGACGAACTGGTCGACGCGCCAGCGCCAGCTCAGCACCGTCGACTCGTTCAGCGGCATCTGCACGCGGTGCGACAGCAGCCCGTAGGAATCGCTGGCCTCGACCTTGAGCACGCGACGCCCTTCCTCGGACACGACCTCGAAGCGCGTGGGCGTCTTGTTCGGCAGCGTGCTGAAGTGCCAGGGTGCCGGCGGGGCGGTGCCGGCCGCGGCCGAGAACGGTGTGAGCGAATGCGGCTCCTCGGCCCGCGCGTGCGGGGCGGCCAGGCCCAGCACCAGCAGCGCGCCCGCAAGCAGGCCCGCGCCGCGGCGGGCTGCGGATCGGGCGAAGGTGGAAGCGGTGGCGAGCTGCATGGTCGGGTCCCTGGCGATGGAGTTTCTTGGTGTTGTGGCCTCGGCGCGGCCGGAAAGGACCGCGCGCGAGCATGGGAGAAAGTGTGCCGCAGCGCAGTACGCGGATAAATCCCCCAAAAGGAATCACTTTGTCTCCCTGGTGCGGACAATCCGCCCAGGAAAGCTCTGTTTTTCGTAGCAGCCCACCCGCGCGTGGCGGGCGCCGCAGGCCGATCCGACCTGGCAACCCGCAGGGGCTGCGTCAGCCGCCGAGCCGCCCGTCGACGTAGTACCAGCGTCCGCCCTCGCGCACGAAGCGGCTGTGCTCGACCAGCCGCGAGGCCCGGCCCGTCGCATCGCGCGAACGGGCGACGAAGGCGACCTCGGCGTGCGTCGCGTCCCGGGGCAGGTGCGCCTTGACCTGCAGCCCCAGCCACTGCTGCGCCGGATCGAGCGCGAGCGTCTCGGGCCGCGTGTCCGGGTGCCAGGTGGCAAGCAGGTAGCCGGCATCGCCCAGCACGAACGCCGTGTAGCGCGAGCGCATGAGCGACTCCGCATCGGGCGCGGCGCCGCCCTCGTCCGTCAGCGGGCCGACGAAGCGGCCGCAGCAATCGCCGAAGGCCCGCACCTTGCCCTTGCCGCCGACGGCCGGGCGACCACAGGGACACGGGTCCGCCTGCGCGGGCCGTGGCCAACCCGCGTTGGAGGAATGGGAAGAGGCGGTGCCTTGCTCAGCCACCAGGAATCACCGTCAGAACCATGGCCGTGAGCGTACCTGCGACCGGCCGGAGCAGCTTGAGCAGCAGCGGCCGGCCGTAGCCCTCCCCCGCCAGGCGCTTGAGCAGGTCCGACAGCTGCGCCAGCGGCACCCCGTCGCAGCCGACCAGGATGTCGCCCTCGCGCAGGCCGCCGCGCGCCGCCGCCGAGCCGGCCGCCACGCCCATCAGCCGCACGCCGGTGGCCACCGGCCAGTCGTTCTCGCGCACCCAGCGCCGCGGCAGCGGCACCGCCGCGCACTGCACGCCCAGGCGGCCGCGCCGCACCGTGCCGTGGCGCATCAGTTCGCCGGCCACCCAGCGCGCGGTGTCGACCGACACCGCGAAGCTCAGGCCCTGCGCGGCGGGAATCACGGCCGTGTTGACGCCGATGACCTGGGCCGCACCGTCGAGCAGCGGCCCGCCGGAATTGCCCGGGTTGAGGGCGACGTCGGTCTGGACCACGTCCTCGATCATCCGGCCGCCGCGCGCAGGCAGGCTGCGGCCCAGCGCGCTGACGATGCCGGCAGTCACGGTGAAGTCGAAGCCCAGCGGGTTGCCGACCGCCACGGCCAGTTGCCCGGGCCGCAGCTGCGCCGAACTGCCCAGCGGCAGGAAGACGGCCGGGTGCGATTCGAGGCGCAGCACGGCGATGTCGGTCGAGGCGTCCTGCCCCACCAGCCGCGCCGTGCCCTCGCTGCCGTCGGCGAAGGCGGCGCGCAACTCGCCTGCGCCCTCCACCACGTGCGCGTTGGTCAGCGCGAAGCCGTCGGGTGTGAACAGGAAGCCCGAGCCGCTGCCGCCCGCCGCAGCCGCGCCGTCTCGCCCCTTCCTGCGCACCTTGATGTGCGCCACCGCCGCGCTGGCGGCTTCGGCCACGCGCGTGACGGTGGCGGAGTAGGAGTCGGGAAAGAAATCGTCGCGTGCGCCCATGGCCATGTCCTGCTTGAAGGGCACAGATGGAGGCGCACGCACGCCCTTTCAACGGCGTCGCTCAGGTGCCTGCGGTCGCGATGGGCACGTAGAACTCGCCGCCGCCCGCGCGGAACTCGCGCGACTTCTGGTCCATGCCCTGCGCCGCGTACTCGCGCACCTCCTGCGTGATCTTCATCGAGCAGAACTTGGGCCCGCACATCGAGCAGAAGTGCGCCACCTTGCTCGAGTCCTTGGGCAGCGTCTCGTCGTGGAAGTCGCGCGCCGTGTCCGGGTCCAGGCCCAGGTTGAACTGGTCTTCCCAGCGGAACTCGAAGCGCGCCTTGCTCAGCGCGTCGTCGCGTGCCCGCGCGCCCGGGTGGCCCTTGGCCACGTCGGCAGCGTGCGCCGCGATCTTGTACGCGATGATCCCCTGCTTCACGTCGTCGCGGTCGGGCAGGCCCAGGTGCTCCTTGGGCGTCACGTAGCAGAGCATGGCCGTGCCCATCCAGCCGATCATGGCCGCGCCGATGGCCGAGGCGATGTGGTCGTAGCCCGGCGCGATGTCGATGGTCAGCGGGCCCAGCGTGTAGAAGGGCGCCTCGTGGCAATGCTTGAGCTGCTCGTCCATGTTGGCCTGGATCATGTGCAGCGGCACGTGGCCCGGGCCTTCGATCATGGTCTGCACGTCATGCTTCCAGGCGATCTGCGTCAGCTCGCCCAGCGTGCGCAGCTCGGCGAACTGGGCCTCGTCGTTGGCGTCGGCGCCGCAGCCGGGGCGCAGGCCGTCGCCGAGCGAGAAGCTCACGTCGTAGGCCTTCATGATGTCGCAGATCTCCTCGAAGTGTTCGTAGAGGAAGCTCTCGCGGTGGTGCGCGATGCACCACTTGGCCATGATCGAGCCGCCGCGCGAGACAATGCCCGTCATGCGCTTCGCCGTCATCGGAATGAAGGGCAGCCGCAGCCCGGCGTGGATGGTGAAGTAATCGATGCCCTGCTCCGCCTGCTCGATCAGCGTGTCGCGGAAGATGGCCCAGCTCAGGTCTTCGGCCACGCCGCCCACCTTTTCGAGCGCCTGGTAGATCGGCACCGTGCCGATGGGCACCGGCGAATTGCGCACGATCCAGTCGCGCGTGGTGTGGATGTTCTTGCCGGTGCTCAGGTCCATCACGTTGTCCGCGCCCCAGCGGATGGCCCACACCAGCTTCTCCACCTCTTCCTCGATGCTGGAGGTGACGGCCGAGTTGCCGATGTTGGCGTTGATCTTGACCTTGAAGTTGCGGCCGATGGCCATCGGCTCGACCTCGGGGTGGTTGATGTTGGCCGGGATGATGGCGCGGCCGCGTGCCACCTCGTCGCGCACGAACTCGGGTGTGATGACTTTGGGGATGGCGGCACCGAGCGGATTGCCCGCCACGCGGCGCGCGCGCTCCTCGTCGGCCAGGTACTCGGCCATCCATTCACGGCGGCCGTTCTCGCGCAGGGCCACGTACTCCATCTCGGGCGTGACGATGCCGCGGCGGGCGTAGTGCATCTGCGTGACGTTCATGCCGCTCCTGGCGCGGCGCGGCTGGCGCTGCAGCGCGGCCGCCTCGGCGCGCAGCTGGGCGATGCGCTCGTGCTCGTGAGGCGCCTGCTGCTCGGCCTGCCTGGCGCCGTCGTCCAGCGCCTGGCGGATGCGGCCTTCGTAGCTTTCGGTGTCGCCGCGCTCGGCAATCCATGCGCCGCGCACGTCGGGCAGGCCGCGACGCACGTCGATCTCGGCGTTGGGGTCGGTGTAGGGGCCGGAGGTGTCGTAGAGCGACACCGTCTCGCCATTGGTCAGGCGCACATCGCGCACCGGCACCTGCAGGTCGGGCCGGCTGCCGGCGATGCGGCCCTTGGTGGACGCAGGAAAGGGTTCGCGCGTCAGCGCGAGCATCTGCGCGAAGGAATGGACGGTCTTGTCGGGGGCGTTCATGGGGCGGTCTCTCCAAAGCACGTGGATGGATGCCCCGCCATGGGCGCCGAGGGTGGATGCGCCCGCGCCCGCCACGGTGGACGGACCTCGGGCAGCCTCGGCGCTGCAGCTCTTCTTACGCTGGTACTAACCAGATCAAGTTCGCGGTTCCGGCGGTCAGGTCCGCCATCTCAGCACGCCCTACGTGCACCCCGGAGCGGGGCCGATTGTGCGGAGGGTGTGCGGCAACGTCAACCCGCGCGCCGCCCCGCGGACAAGCACGCTTGGCGTGGTGCTTGCTTCACGCTAAGTTCTCGCTGGCGCCCGACCCGTCGGCCCGCACCTCGACCGAAAGGCATCCCTCCATGTACCTCAGCGCTTCGGAACAGCAATCGCTGCGCGGCGTGTTGACGCTGCTGACGCGCGACGACTGCGGCGAGCAGGAGATCCGCGAGCGTCTGGGCCACGCCCTGCTCGGCTTGCTGCGAGCCGACCAGTTCGCGTCCTTCGTGTGGGATGCCGGGCGCGGCAGCTTCGGCGCCCGGGTCGCGATCAACATGGCGCCGTCCAACCTCGACACCTATGCGCAGTGGCACCAGCACCACGACCCGATCACCTTCGTGCTGCAGTCGCGCCGCCGCGCGACGCGCGTGACCGAGGTCATGCCGCAGCGCGAGCTGATGCGCACGCCCTTCTTCAACGACTTCCTCGCGCGCGATGGCCTGCACTGGGGCCTGAACCTGCACAGCTTCGACGGCGACCGCGCGCTGGGTGACCTGCGCATCTGGCGCCGCAAGGCGCGCGGCGACTTCGGCGAGCGCGAGGCGTTGATGCTCGACCTGATCGAGCCGGCCTTCGCGGGCGCCCTGCGGCGGGCACAGCAGCGCATGCGCCCGGACGACACGGCGATGCAGAAGGCCCGCTCGGCCTGGCTCGGCCTCAGTGCACGCGAGCAGGAGGTGGCACGCGCGGTGCGCGAGGGCCTGACCGACAAGGACATCGCACGCCGCCTCGCGGTGGGCGTGCCCACCGTGCGCACCTACCTGCGGCGCATCTTCGACAAGCTGGGCATCGAGCGGCGCTCGGCCCTGGCGGCCGCCGTGCCGCCCCCGCCGCGCTGAACCGGGCCCGGGCTACTTCGGCGCCGGCAGCCGCCCGAGCACCGGCTCGATCGCCAGGCCGATCGCCAGCAGGCGCCGGTCGCTGCCGGCGGCGCCGTCGAGTTCCAGCCCCACGGGCAGGCCGGTCGAGGCGCCCAGGCCGGCGGGCAGCTGCAGGCCGGGAATGCCCGCATTGCTGCCGGGATCGGTGTTCTGGATCAGCGTGCCGAAGTTCTCCGGGCTGCTGACCTCGGGCGCGGCGACCGGCGCCACCTGCGGCACCGTTGGGAAAACCAGCGCATCGAGCCGGTGCCGCTTGAAGGTGTCGGCGTACAGCTTCTGCAAGGCCGGACGCGCCACGCGCATCGCCTGCTCGTAGACCGGCCTCGCATCGACCACGCCGCTGGCCGCCGGCAGCTTGCGGGGCAGCACCAGCCCATCGAAGGTGCCCTTGACGTCCGGGCTGGCGATGCCTGCGGCCAGTTGCTCCAGGTCGATGCCGGTCGGGTATTTCGCCAGATAGGCCGCCATGTCGTCGTTGGCTTCGTACAGCGCGACCGGGAAGCCCACCGCACCGTTGAGCTCGGCGAGCTTGGGCATGTCCACGTCGACCAGGGTGACGCCCGCGGCGCGCAGCTTGGCCAGCGCGGCGTCGGTGGCGGCGCGGGTGTCGGCATCGAGGTGCTCGTAGAAGTACGGCACCACCCCCAGGCGGACGCCCTTGAGCGAAGCGGGCTTCACCGCACCGCCGCCGGTGATCGCGCGGTCCATCGGCACCAGGTCGGCCACCGCGCGCGCCATCGGCCCGGCCGTGTCGCGGGTGTGCGAGATCGGCGCGATGCCAGCCTGCGGGTAGCGGCCCATCGACGGCCGCAGCGACGCGCAGCCATTGAACGCGCAGGGAATGCGCACCGAGCCGCCCGTGTCGGTGCCCAGCGCCGCAGACACGATGCGCGCGCCCAGCGCCGCGCCGTTGCCCGAGGACGAGCCGCCCGCGACGCGCTTCGGGTCATAGGAGTTGCGCACACCCACCTCGGGGCCGGTATTGAAGGCAGGGTTGTAGCCGGTCACGCCGAAGGCCAGCTCGTGCATCTGCGTCTTGCCCAGCACGATGGCGCCGGCTGCGCCCAGCCTGGCCACCACCGGCGCATCGGCCGCAGGCACGAAGCCCTTCAACGCCGGCGTGCCGGCGGTGGCGGGCAGACCGCGCACCTGGATGTTGTCCTTGACCGCGATCGGCAGGCCCTCCAGCGGCTTGCAGGCCGCGCCCGGCTTGCGCGCGGCATCGGCGGCACGCGCGGCGGCGAGGGCGCCGGCCTCGTCGAGCGTGATGAAGGCATTGAGCGCGGGCCGGGCCTTGGCCTGCGCAACATATGCCGCGACGAGCTGTTCGCTGCCGAGCCGGCCGGCGCAGATCGCGCGCACGGCCTCGCTGGCCGTCAGGCTGGTGAGGTCGGCCGCGGCAGGCGGCTGTTGGGCGTGTGCGCAGGCGGCGGCAGCGGCCAGCGCGGCGGCGGCCAGGTGGACGGAACGAGGCAGGGTCATGGCGGCGGCATCGATGAACGGACAGGGCCGCCATCGTGCGCCGCCACGGCGCGCCTGTCTGTCGTCGAAATCGATGACAGGGCCGCGGCGCCGCTGCCGCTCTTCGCTCAAGCCAACGCGCGCTGGATCAGCAGCTTCTGGATGTCCGACGTGCCCTCGTAGATCTGACACACCCGCACGTCGCGGTAGATGCGCTCCAGCGGGAAGTCATTGACGTAGCCGTAGCCGCCCAGCGTCTGGATGGCTGCGCTGCACACGCGCTCGGCCATCTCGCTGGCGAAGAGCTTGGCCATCGCCGCTTCCTTGAGGCAGGGCCGGCCGGCGTCGCGCAGGGCGGCCGCATGCCAGATGAGCTGGCGCGCGGCCTCGATCTGCGTGGCGCAGTCGGCGAGGCGAAAGCCCACCGCCTGCTGCTCGAAGATGGGGCCGCCGAAGGCCGTGCGCTCCTTGGCGTAGTTGACGGCGAACTCGAAGGCGCTGCGGGCCATGCCCACGCTCTGCGCCGCGATGCCGATGCGCCCGCCTTCGAGCGCGCCGAGCGCGATCTTGTAGCCCTCGCCTTCCTGGCCGATGAGGTTCTCGGCCGGGATGCGGCAGTTGTCGAACTGGATGAGCGCGGTGTCGCTCGAGTGCTGGCCCAGCTTGTCCTCCAGCCGCGCCACGGTGTAGCCGGGCGCATCGGTGGGCATGAGGAAGGCGCTCATGCCCTTCTTGCCCGCGGCCTTGTCGGTCATGGCGATGACGATGGCGACCTGGCCGTTCTTGCCGCTGGTGATGAACTGCTTGGTGCCGTCGATCACGTAGCCATCGCCGTCCTTCTTCGCGGTGGTGCGCAGGCTTGACGCATCGCTGCCGGCCTGCGGCTCGGTGAGGCAGAAGGCGCCGAGCATCTGGCCCTGCGCGAGCGGCTCGAGCCACTGCTTCTTCTGCTGCGCGTTGCCGTAGCGCATGAGGATCGCATTGACGGGGCAGTTGGTGACGCTGATCGCGGTGCTGGTGCCGCCGTCGCCAGCCGCGATCTCTTCGAGCACGAGCGCGAGCGTCAGGTAGTCCAGCCCCGCGCCGCCGTGGTCCTCGGGCACGCAGATGCCGTAGGCGCCCAGCGCGGCCAGGCCGCGGTGCACGTCCTTGGGGAAGTGGTGCTCGCGGTCCCACAGCGCGGCGTGGGGCCACAGCTCGGCCTGGGCGAACTCGCGCACCGCGTCGCGGATGGCTTCCTGGTCGGGGTTCAGCAGCATGGGACAGTCTCCGGCGCGCCCTGGGCGCTATGTTTCGATCGCTGCTCGCGCCCGCCGGGCGGGCGCTGCAGGCACTTTTGGCTTTGAATATCGGCGCTCAGGCGGATGCCGGTGCCCGATCGCCGGCGAGCTGGTCGCGGTAGCGCGCCAGCATCTGCTCCTGCGATTCCGTCACCGGGCCGGCGCCGATCTGGTCGTGGATCATCTGGTTCATGGTCGGCAGCGCATCGCGCGGCCCCCAGCTGTCGGGTTGCCACAGCTGGGAACGCATGAAGGCCTTGGCGCAGTGCAGGTAGGCCTCGCGCACCGCGACCTCGATCACCAGCTTGGGCCGCTGGCGCTCCTGCGCGAAGGCGTCCACGAACTCGGCCTCGTCGCGCAGCCGCGCCGTGCCGTTGACGCGCAGCGTCTCGTCCACGCCGGGCACCATGAAGATCAGCGCCACGCGCGGATCGACCAGCAGGTTCTCCAGCGTGTCGAGGCGGTTGTTGCCGCCCGCGTCGGGCAGCAGCAGCGTGCCGCCATCCTGGGATGCCTTGACGAAGCCCGGCGCACCGCCACGCGGCGAGGCGTCGAGCAGCGACGCGCCCTGCCCCGCGCTGGCGATGACGCAGAAGGGCGCCAGCGCCACGAAGCGCCGGCCGTGCACATCGAGTCGGTCGAGCTGCTTGCGCACGGCGCGCTCGCCGGGTTCGGCGTAGAGGCTGCGCAGCTGGGCGAGGTCGGTGATCATCGGCAACCGGCCGTTCTCATCACCGGCCCTGGCCGAGGTCCATGATCAGGCGCGTGGCCATGTACAGGCGGCGTGGAATGGCGTCGATCTGCACGTACTCGGCCTTGTCGCTGTGGTAGCCGAAGCCCGGCAGGCCCAGGCTCTCGATCGTGGGCTTGCCCGACAGCGCGGCGTAGGCGGCGTCGGTGCCGCCGCCGGTGCGCTCCTCGATGGCCAGCGTGCCGCCGGCTTCCTTGTAGTAGCCCACGGCCTTGTCGACCAGCACCTTGCCGGCCGCGCCGGCGTCGAAGGCCGGACGGCCGCGCGTGATCAGCAGCTTGACCTCGGCATCGGGCAGCTTCTTCTTCTGGGCACGCTCTTCCAGCGTCTTCATCGCGGCTTCGAAGTCCTCGTTCCTCGCGTAGCGCACGTCGGCGTTGAGCGTGGCGCTGTCGGGAATGATGTTGCTCACCGCGCCGGCCTTGGCAATGGTCCAGTTGAAGCGCAGGCCACGGGCCTTGTCGTCGATGTCGAGCGTGCGCTGCACCAGGTCGGCCGCCTCGACCAGCGCGTTGACGCCCAGCTCGGGCGCGGCGCCGGCATGCGAGGCCTTGCCCTTGATGTTGGCCTGCACGTAGGCGATGCCCGAGGTGCCGAGCGTGAAGCTTTCCTTGAGCGCCGAGGTCGGCTCGAAGGACAGCACGTAGTCGGCCTTGGCGGCCTCTTCCTGGATCAGGTCGCGCGAGCCGAAGGAGCCTTTCTCCTCGTCGGTGTTGAACAGCACGGTGATCGTGCCGAAGCCCCGAAAGCCGCGCGCCTTCAGCAGCTTCAGGCTGTGCAGCACCACGGCATTGCCGCCCTTGTCGTCGGCGATGCCGGGCCCGTAGGCCTTGTCGCCCTCGACGCGGAAGGGCGCCTTGGCCAGGATGCCCTTGAGGTAGACGGTGTCCATGTGCGAGATCAGCAGCAGGTTCTTGCCGCCCTGGCCCTGCAGCTTGCCGACGATGTTGTCGCCCACCACCAGGCCGGCCGACTTGCTGCGGGTGACGGTGAAGCCCAGCGCCTTGAGCTGGTCCTCGAAGTACTTGCCGGCCGCGGCCATGCCTTCGGCGTCGCCGGTGCCGGTTTCGATGTTGACCAGCTGTTCCAGCGTCTTCACGACGGCAGGCTGCTCGTCGGTGGCGGCCTTGAAGAGGGCGTCGTCGCGCTGCTGCGCGAAGGCGGCGGGTGCAACGAAGGCGGTGGCCAGCAGGCCGGCGAGAAGGGAGCGGTGGAGGCGGAGTGCGGACATGCAGGTGTCTTTCTTGTCGGGGCGCGGTTCTGTGAACAAAAACTGGCTGCAGCGCCCGCCGGACGGGCGCGGCAGCCATCGAAGATCAGAGCAGTTCGATGGCCACGGCCGTGCCCTCGCCGCCGCCGATGCACAGCGTGGCGACGCCGCGCTTCAGGCCCCTGGACTGCAGGGCGTGGATCAGCGTGACCATGATGCGCGCGCCGCTGGCGCCGATGGGGTGGCCCAGCGCGCAGGCGCCGCCGTGCACGTTGACGATGTCGTGCGACACGCCCAGTTCGGTCATCAGCGCCATCGGCACGACGGCGAAGGCCTCGTTGACCTCCCACAGGTCGACGTCCTTCACGCCCCAGCCGGTCTTGGCGAAGAGCTTCTGCACGGCGCCCACGGGCGCGGTGGAGAACCACTCGGGCTGCTGCGCGTGCGTGCTGTGCGCGACGATGCGCGCGATGGGCTTGGCGCGGATCTTCTGCGCGTGCGACGCGGTGCTCATGACCAGGGCGGCGGCGCCGTCGTTGATGGACGAGCTGGACGCCGCGGTGATGGTGCCGCCGTCCTTCTTGAACGCCGGCTTGAGCGTGGGGATCTTGTCGAGCTTGACCTTGCCCGGACCTTCGTCGATGGCGACCACGGTGTCACCGCCACGGCCCTTCACGGTCACCGGCGCGATCTCGGCTTTGAAGAGGCCGTCCTTCGTCGCATGCTGCGCGCGCTGCACGCTGGCGATGGCGAAGGCGTCCTGCTGCTCGCGCGTGAAGCTGTACTTGGCGGCGCAGTCCTCGCCGAAGGTGCCCATGCTGCGGCCGGGCTGGTAGGCGTCTTCCAGGCCGTCGAGCATCATGTGATCGAAGATGCGGTCGTGGCCCATGCGGTAGCCGCCGCGCCCCTTGAGCATGAGGTAGGGCGCGTTGGTCATGCTCTCCATGCCGCCCGCGACCATGAGCTCGTGCGTGCCCGCCAGCAGCAGGTCGTGCGCCAGCATGGCGGCCTTCATGGCCGAGCCGCACATCTTGCTGAGCGTCACCGCGCCCGCGCTGTCGGGCAGGCCGCCCTTATAGGCCGCCTGGCGCGCCGGCGCCTGGCCCTGGCCGGCCATCAGGCAGTTGCCGAACAGCACCTCGCCCACCGCGTCGGGCGCGATGCCGGCGCGTTCGACCGCAGCCCGGATCGCGACGCCGCCGAGGTCGTGCGCGGCCAGCGACGCGAAGTCGCCCTGGAAGCTGCCCATGGGGGTGCGTGCCGCACCGAGGATGACGATGGATTCGGACATGAGGGGTCTCCTGGAAAGGGTCAACGAGCCGGACAGCCGAACGCAGAGGGCGCAAAGGTTCCGCAAAGGGCGCAGAAGAAGACATTGAATGTCATCGTTTTCCTTCTGCGTCCTCTGCGTGATCTTTGCGACCTCTGCGTTCGGCTGCCCGCATTCACTTGGCGCTGCGCGGCGCCGGTGTGGCTTCGGAGGGGGCGCTCCACTTGTGGCGGATGCGCTGCACGGCGGCCTTGTAGATGCCGTCGAGCGGCTTGCTGCCGTCGACGGTGATGCCCAGGTCCTGCAGCAGGCCGTCGTGCACGCCGAAGGCCCAGCCGTGGATGGTGACCTTCTGGCCGCGGCTCCAGGCGTCGACCATCACGGTGCTCACCGCGACGTTGACGACCTGCTCGGCCACGTTGAGTTCGACCAGCGCGTCGGCACGCACGTCCTCGGGCAGCGACTCCAGCATGACGTGGTGGCGGTCGCGCACGTCCTGGATGTGGCGGATCCAGTTGTCGGCCAGGCCGACGCGGATGCCGTCGAGCGCGGCCTTCACGCCGCCGCAGCCGTAGTGGCCCACGACCATGATGTCCTCGACCTTGAGCATGTCGACCGCGAACTGGATGGCCGACAGCGCGTTGAGGTCGGAGTGCACCACGACGTTGGCGACGTTGCGGTGCACGAACACCTCGCCCGGGTCCAGCCCGGTGATCTGGTTGGCCGGCACGCGGCTGTCGGAACAGCCGATCCACATGTACTTGGGCGTCTGCTGCTTGACCAGGCTGGTGAAGAAGCCCGGGCGATCGCGTTCCATCTGGGCCGCCCAGGCACGGTTGTGGACGAAGAGGTCTTGGATGGAAGAGGTCATGGCGTCGATTTTCTGTATTTGGATGCCGGTTGGCGAACGGGGAGGCGGGAAGAAGGGGACACGGGCAGGGTCAGCGTGCGGCGACGCTTTCGGACGGGCTCCTTCGGCCCTTGCGGGCCGGCTTGGTGGCGGCGGGAACCGGCGACGGGCGCGCCGGGGTGCTCTTGCGGGCGCGGGCGAGGACGGCGCGTGCCTGCGCCTCCTGCGCCCGCACCTCGATCAGGTTGGCCTGCAGCTCGGCCATCTGCGCTTCGAGCTGGGCGCGGTGGTCGCCGAGCACGCGCAGGAACTCCTCCAGCTGCGGCACGGTGTCGCGCGGGCTGTCGTACATGTCGAGGATGGCCTTGGCCTCGCTCAGGCTCAGGCCCAGGCGCTTGGCGCGCAGCGTGAGCAGCAGGCGCGCCCGGTCGCGCGCGCTGTACACCCGCTGCAGGCCGGCACGCTCGGGCGCGATGAGCCCCATGTCCTCGTAGAAGCGGATCGCCCGCGTCGTGAGGTCGAACTCCCTGGCGAGCTCGCTGATGGTGAAAGTCTGGGCAGGCATCGGTGGGTGGGCCTTGTGTCGGGGTACCCGACGCGACAACGCGGACGCCGGCAGGTGCCTACAATGAGGCTCGCCTGATGACGTTTACGTAAACGTCAATCGTACCCGAATCCGGCCGCCCGCGACATCGCGTCTGCACGTGAGCGCGCGGCCCGCACCCCAGCGAGCGGACCCCACCGATGAACCTCCTCGAACGCGAACTCCACTACCCGCTGGGCGACACCCTCCCCGGCATTGGCGAAACCATCGAGGTGCTGCCCGGCGTGCGGTGGATCCGGATGGCGCTGCCTTTCGCCCTGGACCACATCAACCTCTGGCTGCTGCGCGACACGATCGACGGCGTCGAGGGCTGGACGGTGGTGGACTGCTGCATCGCCCGGCCCGAGGCGCAGGCGCAGTGGGAGCAGATCTTCGAGACCCAGCTGCAGGGCCTGCCGATCCTGCGCGTGATCGTCACCCACATGCACCCCGACCACATCGGCCTGGCCGACTGGCTGTGCACGCGCTGGAACGCGCCGCTGTGGATCAGCTCGACCGACTACCACGTGGCGCGCGTGCTCACCCAGGCCGGGGACACGCTGGCCGGCGGCGATGCGGCCGCCGACTTCTTCGCCATGCACGGGCTCACGGACCCCGACGCGGTCGCGAAGATCCGCGCCCGCACCAGCTACTACAGGAACATGGTGCCGGCCGTCCCCGAGCGCTTCGTGCGCCTGCTCGACGGCGACACCGTGCGCATCGGCGGGCGCGACTGGCGCTGCATCGTCGGCTACGGCCACGCGCCCGAGCACATCGCGCTCTACTGCGATGAGCTGAAGGCCCTGCTGGGCGGCGACATGATGCTGCCGCGCATCTCCACCAACGTGAGCGTGCACGCCGGCGAGCCCGAGGCGAACTCGCTCAAGCTCTTTCTCGACAGCATCGTGAAGTTCATGGACCTGCCGGGCGACACGCTGGGCCTGCCGTCGCACGGCAAGCCCTTCACCGGCATCCACCGCCGCGTCGAGCAGTTGCAGGAGCACCACCGCGACCGCCTGGCCGAGCTGCTGGCCGCCTGCACGCAGAAGCCGCACACGGCGGCCGAGGCCCTGCCCATCCTCTTCAAGCGCGAGCTCGACCTGCACCAGATGACCTTCGCGCTGGGCGAGACCATCGCCCACCTGCACCTGCTGTGGTTCGGCGGCCAGCTGCAGCGCCGCAAGGGCGAGGACGGCATCTACCGCTTCAGCGCCGCAGCGTGAGCGCCACGCCCGCCGGACACGAGACCCTTGCCGCACTGCGGGCCGGCGGGCTGGTGGGCGCACAGCGCCTCGACCTGCGCGGCGCCGGCCTCGCCGAGTTCCCGCCCGAGGTGTTCGCGCTCGCCGACACGCTCGACGTGCTCGACCTCTCGGGCAACCGGCTGAGCGCATTGCCCGACGACCTGCACCGGCTGCACCGCCTGCGCATCCTCTTTGCCTCCGACAACGCCTTCACCGAACTGCCGGCCGCGCTCGGTGCCTGCCCGCAATTGGAGATGGTGGGCTTCAAGGCCAACCGCATCGCGCAGGTGCCGGCCGCCTGCTTCGCCCCCGGCCATGCGCTGCGCTGGCTGATCCTGACCGACAACGCCATCGAGGCGCTGCCCGACACGCTGGCGCATTGCACGCGCATGCAGAAGCTGATGCTCGCGGGCAACCGGCTGGGCGCCTTGCCGGCCTCGCTGGCCGGCTGCCAGGGTCTGGAGCTGCTGCGCATCGCCGCCAACCGCTTCGAGGCCCTGCCGGACTGGCTGACGCAGATGCCGCGCCTGGCCTGGCTGGCCTGCGCCGGCAACGGCTTCAACGCGCCGCTGGAGGCGGCCGCCCTGGCCGACACACCCATCGCCCTCGTGCCCTGGGCCGAACTCTCGCTGGGCGAGCGCCTGGGCGAAGGCGCCTCGGGCGTGATCCACGCGGCACGGCACGACGGGCCCGGCGGGGCCTCGGCCGTCGCGGTGAAGCTCTTCAAGGGCGAGCTGACCAGCGACGGCTGGCCGGTCAGCGAGATGGCGGCCAGCCTGGCGGCCGGCGGGGCGCCACACACCGTGCGCGTGCGCGGCCGCCTGGCCGGACACCCCAGCGGCACGGACGGCCTGGTGCTCGAACGCATCGGCCCCGACTGGCGCAACCTCGCCGGGCCGCCCAGCCTGGCCAGCTGCACGCGCGACGTGTACGCCGAGGGCCTGCGCCTGCCCCATGCCACGGCGCGGGCGGTCGCCCGCGACATCGCCGCCGCCGTGGCGCACCTGCATGCGCGCGGCATGGTGCATGGCGACCTCTACGGCCACAACATCCTGTGGCGCCCCGGCGAGGCGCTGCTGAGCGACTTCGGCGCCGCCGCGCTGCTGCCCGAGGCCATGGCATCGGCCGTCCAGCGCACCGAGTTGCGCGCCTTCGGCTGCCTGCTCGAGGAACTGCTCGCCCATGCCGACGCGCCGGACGCGCTGGCCGACCTGGTTGCGGTGCGCGATGCCTGCCTGGCCGACGACCCCGCCGCGCGGCCCACGATGGCGCAGGTGCACGCCCGCCTCGCATCCTGAGCGCCCCCAGGGCCGGGCTGCGCCCAGCCCGCCCGCGCGGGGGACAAGAAAACCTGAGGCGGCCCGGCGTTTTCTTGCAAGCGGCCGGCTGGCGCCTGCGCGACGCCGCGGGGCCCGCACGCCGCTTAAGCTGCGCCGCGAACGCCGCCACCGGCGTGCATCCCACCCTCAGGAGACACCCATGGACATGAACCAGCTCTTCTCGCTCAAGGGCCGCACCGCCCTCGTCACCGGCGGCTCGCGCGGCATCGGCCGCATGATTGCCGAGGGCTACCTCGCAGCGGGCGCGCGCGTGTACATCTCGGCCCGCAAGGCCGCAGCCTGCGACCAGACCGCGAAGGAGCTGTCCGCCCTCGGCCACTGCGTTTCGCTGCCGGCGGACGTGTCGACGATGGAGGGCATGCGCGGCCTGGTCGAGGCCTACGGCCGCCACGAGGGCTCGCTCGACATCCTCGTCAACAACGCCGGCGCCGCCTGGGGCGCGCCCTACGACGAATTCCCGGAAAGCGGCTGGGACAAGGTGACCGACCTCAACATGAAGACGCCCTTCTTCCTCACGCAAGCGTTCACGCCGATGCTGAAGAAGGCCGCCACCGACCACCTGGCCAAGGTGATCCACGTCGCCTCGATCGACGGCATCTCGGTCAACCCCTGGGAAACGTACTCCTACGCCGCCAGCAAGGCCGGCCTGATCCACCTGACCAAACGCATGGCGCTGCGCCTGGCGCCCGAGCGCATCGTGGTGAGCGCCATCGCCCCCGGGCCCTTCGCGTCGGACATGAACAAGGACGCGCGCGACCACGGCGACGAGGTGGCCGAGCGCGTGCCGCTGGGCCGCATCGGCACCACCGAGGACATGGCGGGCGCTGCCGTGTACCTGGCCTCGCGTGCCGGCGACTACGTGGTGGGCTCGACCCTGGTGGTCGACGGCGGCTGCGCCTGGGGACGCTGAGGCCGGCCGCAGCCGCCGGGGCGCCGCCACAATGCGGCCCATGAGCGCACCGGCCCCTCGCATTCCGCCGATCCAGGCCCTGCTGGCCTTCGAGGCCGTGGCCCGCCTGCGCAGCATGACGCAGGCGGCCGACGCGCTGAACGTGACGCCCAGCGCGGTGAGCCACCGCATCCGCCAGCTCGAGGCGCAGCTCGGGCTCAAGCTCTTCTCCGGCCGCGGCGACTGGCTTCCCACGCCCGAGGGAGCGGCCTACCTGGCGCGCGTGCGCGAGGCGCTGGCGGCCCTGCAGGACCATCCGTCCGCGGCTTCGGGCGGCGGCGCCGCGCCGGTGCGGCTGCGGGTGGCCGTCACGCCCACCTTCTCGCGGCAGTTGCTGCTGCCGCGCCTGGCGCTGTTCCGCCATGCGTACCCCGACATCGAGCTGATGCTGCAGGTGGCGATCCCGATCCATCATGTGACGGCCGAAGAGGCCGACATCGAGCTGCGCTTCGGCACCGGCCCCTTTCCCGACCGCGAGTCGATGCACCTGCTGTCGGACGAGGTGTGCCCCGTGTGCAGCCCCGAGTACCTGCGCGAGGCGGGGCCTTTCGACGACGGCTTCGAGAGCGCCGGGTCGGTGGGCCGTGCGCACCTGATCCGTTCGCCGCTGGAACCGTGGCGCACCTGGTTCCGCGCCTGCGGCATCGGCCTGCCCGAACCGGCCTCGGGCAACCAATTCAACGACCTGGGCCTGGTGCTCGATGCCGCGGTGGCCGGCTTCGGCGTCGCGCTGATGCGGCTCAGGCTGGGCCAGAGCTGGCTCGACAGCGGCCGGCTGGTGCGCCTGTCGCGGCGCAGCGTGCGTTCGCCGCACGACTACTTCCTGTGCTGGAAGCCGGGCACGCTGGAGCGCTGGGAGTGCGCGGCCTTCGTCGACTGGCTGCGCCAGGCGCTGCGCTGAGCGGCACGGGCCGGGTCCGCCCCGGCTGAAAAACTTTCATGCGCCGGGGTGCCGGATTTCATCCACGCGCCTGGGAACCACCCCTAAAGTGCGTCCCGGACGCAGGCAACGCCCGGCCTGCCAGTGCATCGCCCGCCCGACGGGCAACGGAGACAATCCCCGCCATGACCGTGATCACCAACATCGAGGACCTGCGCGTGCAGGCCGAAAAGCGCGTCCCGCGCATGTTCTACGACTACGCCGATTCGGGCTCGTGGACCGAAGGCACCTACCGCGCCAACGAGGCCGACTTCCACAAGATCAAGCTGCGCCAGCGCGTGGCTGTGAACATGGAAAACCGCACCACGGCGGCCACGATGGTCGGCCAGGCGGCGAAGATGCCGGTGGCCATCGCGCCGGTGGGCCTCACGGGCATGCAGCATGCCGACGGCGAGATCCACGCGGCGCGCGCGGCCGAGAAGTTCGGCATCCCGTTCACGCTGTCGACGATGAGCATCTGCTCGATCGAGGACATCGCGCAGAACACCACCGCGCCCTTCTGGTTCCAGCTGTACATGATGCGCGACCGCGACGCCATGGCCCGCATGATCGAGCGCTGCAAGGTCGCCAAGTGCAGCGCGCTGGTGCTCACGCTCGACCTGCAGGTGATCGGCCAGCGCCACAAGGACCTGAAGAACGGCCTCACCGCGCCGCCGCGGCCGACGCTGAGGAACATCCTCAACCTCATGACCAAGCCGGCCTGGTGCCTGGGCATGGCCGGCACCCAGCGGCGCACCTTCCGCAACCTGGTGGGCCATGTGAAGGGCGTGAGCGACATGAGCTCGCTCGCCGCCTGGACCAACGAGCAGTTCGATCCGCGCCTGTCGTGGGCCGACATCGAATGGGTCAAGCAGCAGTGGGGCGGCAAGCTCATCCTCAAGGGCATCATGGTCGAGGAGGACGCGCGCCTCGCGGCCGACGTGGGCGCCGATGCGATCGTGGTGAGCAACCACGGCGGCCGGCAGCTCGACGGCGCGCCCTCGAGCATCTCGGCGCTGCCGGCCATCGTCGACGCGGTGGGCCACCGGCTGGAGGTGTGGATGGACGGCGGCATCCGCAGCGGCCAGGACGTGCTCAAGGCCTGGGCCCTGGGTGCGCGCGGCACCATGATCGGCCGCGCCATGGCCTACGGCCTGGGTGCGCTGGGCGAGGCAGGCGTGACCAAGGCGCTGCAGATCATCCACAAGGAACTGGACGTGACGATGGCCTTCTGCGGCCACACCGACATCCGGAACGTCGACCGCAGCATCCTGCTGCCGGGGACCTACCCCACCGCCTGACGCCGGGCGGCCGCTTCAGTTCCAGCGCGGCGCGGGCTCGTCCTTGAGCACCTTGCGGCGCTGGGCGTAGTCGGGCAGCACGCGCTCGACCTGGTCCCAGAAGCGCGGGCTGTGGTCCATCACGCGCAGGTGGGCCAGCTCGTGCACCACCACGTAGTCGACGATGTCGAGCCGGAAGTGCACCAGCCGCCAATTGAGGCGGATGGAGCCGTCGGCGCTGGCGCTGCCCCAGCGCGTGGCGGCGTTGGACAGCGAGAGCTTGGTCCACCGGACGCCGAGCTGCGGCGCGAAATGCTCCAGCCGCTCCAGGAAGATGCGGCGCGCCTGGCGCATGAGCCAGGCCTGGGCGGCGTCACGGATCTGCGAGGCATCGGCGCTGTGCGCGATGGCCAGGCGCAGCACCGCGGGGCCGTCGCCCTCGGCGGCGTCGAGCATCGCGCCCACGCCCTCGAAGCGGTGGCCGGGGTCGATGCGCAACTGCACCTGGCGGCCCAGGAAGGGCAGCATGGCGCCATCGCGCCACTCGATGCGCCCGGCCTGCTGCTGCGCATCGCGCTGCCGCACCTCCACCAGCTTGCGCAGGATCCAGGCCGACTTCTCCTGCAGGGCCGCGTCGACGTCGCGCAGCGCCACCCAGCGCGGCGCGCGCACCGTGAGGCCGTCGACGCCGACCAGGAAGCCGATGGTGCGGCGCTGGCCGCGCGCGAATTCGTAGGCCACCTGCGCATGGCCCAGCCGCGCCTCGCGGTTGGCGCGCGGATGCGCGAAGCGCGCCGGCGCCAGCGCATCGGGCAGCGACATGGGCGGCAGCGCGGGGCTCGCCGGCAGCAGCGGCGGCAGGTCGACGGCGATCTTTTCCGGAACACTCTGCACAGGCGGGACGGGCGCGATGGCCTTCTTTCTCCTGGGGCGGGGCGGTGCAGTCGGCGCTGGCGGGGCCGTCTCGCGCAGGCCTTCGAACAGATCGAGCGTCAATTGAACCAGCGTGCGCACGCGAACTCCCGGCTCAACGGTAGGCCTCGGGGTCGAGCCGGCGCATCTCGGCCTCGATCCACGCCTCGACCTCGACCATCAGCTCGTCGGCCCTGCGGCCCGCGCTCGGGATGGCCGGACCGATGGACACGTCGACCACGCCCGGGTACTTCACGAAGGCCTTGCGCGGCCAGCACTTGGCCGAGGTGACGGCGATCGGGATCACCGGCGCGCCGGTGTCGATCGCCAGGCGCGAGCCGCCGGTCTTGTACTGGCCCTTCTGCCCGCGCGGGATGCGCGTGCCCTCGGGGAACATAATGATCCACACGCCCTGCTCCAGCAGCCGCTTGCCCTGCTGCACCACCCTGTTGAAGGCCTTTGCGCGCTGGCTGCGGTCGATGTGGATCATGTCCAGCCGGCCCATGGCCCAGCCGAAGAAGGGGATGTAGAGCAGCTCTTTCTTGAACACGTAGGCCAGCGGATGCGGCATCAGCGTGGGCATGAGGAAGGTCTCGTAGGTGGACTGGTGCTTGACCAGCAGCACCGCGCCGGCGCGCTGGTCCTGCGGCAGGTGCTCCATGCCCTGCACGCGGTGGCGGATGCCGAGGATCCAGCGCGCGCCCCACATCGCCAGGCGTAGCCAGCCGGCCGCGAACCAGTACAGCGGCTCGCCGCGGGTGAAGAGCGAGGCCAGCAGCAGCACGATGGCCCAGGGCACGACGGTGACCAGCATCCACAGCAGATGCAGAACGGAGCGCAGGAAGGCCATCAGACGGAGATCTTGAGGGACTCGCGCGCCTCGCGCGCGAGCAGGTGCTTGACGAAAGCGGAGAGGTCCTCGTGGACGACGGTGCCCGCCGGGTACTCGGGCGGGAGCGGGTGCACGCCGCGGCAGGCTTCGCCCATGCCGGTGAGCAGCAGATGCGGCTCGCAGCCCGCGGCCGCACCGGCCACGAGGTCGCGCAGCGAATCGCCGGCCGTCGGCACGCCGGCCAGGTCGATGCCGTAGCGCTCGCCGATCTGGTGGAACAGGCCGGGCTTGGGCTTGCGGCAGTCGCAGTCCTCGTCGGGGCTGTGCGGGCAGTAGAAGATCGCATCGATGCGCCCGCCCACGGCGGCCAGCATCTTGTGCATCTTGGCATGCATGGCATTGAGCGAGGCCACGTCGAACAGGCCGCGGCCCAGCCCCGACTGGTTCGACGCGATCACCACATGCCAGCCCGCCTGGTTGAGCCGCGCGATCGCCTCCAGCGCGCCGGGCAGCGGCGTCCACTCCGTCTCGCTCTTGACGAAGTCCTCGCGGTGCACGTTGATGCTGCCGTTGCGGTCGAGGATGACGAGTTTCATGGCGGGGCTGTGGCTGCTGCGATCACGGCGAGTATGGACGCGCCGCCCTCAGGCCGCCAGCCGCTCCAGCAGCGCCACGCGGTTCATCGCGCGGTGCAGCGACGCCAGCAGGCCCAGGCGGTTCAGGCGCAGGTCGGGCTCCTCGGCGTTAACCATCACGCCGTCGAAGAAGGCGTCGACCGGCGCGCGCAGCGCGGCCAGCGCCTGCAGCGACGCGGTGTAGTCGCCGGCGTCGAACTTCGCGTTGGCCTCGGGCACCGCGCGCTGCATGGCGTCGTACAACGACGTCTCGGCGCTCTCGCGGAACAGCTGCGCGTTGACGTGCGCGTCGGCCTCGGGCGACTTCTTGAGGATGTTGCCGATGCGCTTGTTCGCCGCGGCCAGCGCGGGTGCCTCGGGCAACTGCGCGAAGGCACGCACCGCCGCTAGGCGCTTCGGCACCTCGGCCAGGCGCTCGGGGCGGTTGCCCAGCACGGCATCCACCTCCTGCGCGCTGGCGCCCTGCTCGCGCAGGCTGCCGGCAAGGCGGTCGTAGATGAAGTCGAGCAGTTGGGTCTGCGCGTCGGCCTGCGTCAGCAGCGGGCCCATCGCCTCGGCCGCGATGCCGACGAGCTGCGAGAGCTCCAGCGGCAGGTCGCGCTCGATCAGCATGCGCACCACACCCAGCGCATGGCGGCGCAGCGCGAAGGGGTCGCGGTCGCCGGTGGGCAGGTTGCCGATGCCGAACATGCCGACCAGCGTCTCGAGCTTGTCGGCCAGCGCGACGGCCAGGCCGACGTGGCCGCGTGGGAGTTCGTCGCCGGCGAAGCGCGGCTTGTAGTGGTCCTCGATGGCATCGGCCACCGCGGCAGGCAGGCCGTCGTTGAGGGCGTAGTAGCGGCCCATGGTGCCCTGCAGCTCGGGGAACTCGCCCACCATGTCGGTCACGAGGTCGGTCTTGGCGAGTTGCGCGGCCTGGTCGGCCTGGGCCACGAACGATGCATCGCCCGAGCCTTGCGCCAGTTGCGCCGCGATGGCCTGGGCGATGGCGCGCACGCGCTCGACGCGCTCGCCCTGCGTGCCCAGCTTGTTGTGGTAGACCACCTTGCCCAGCGCCTCGACGCGCGAGGCCAGCGTCTTCTTGCGGTCCTGGTCGAAGAAGAACTTGGCATCCGCCAGGCGCGGGCGCACCACCCGCTCGTTGCCGCCGATGACGGCGCTCGCATCGTCGGGCCGGATGTTGCTCACCACCAGGAAGCGGTGGGTGAGCCGGCCTTTGGCGTCGAGCAGCGGAAAGTACTTCTGGTTGGCCTTCATCGTGAGGATGAGGCATTCCTGCGGGACGTCGAGGAACTCCGGCTCGAACTGGCACACCAGCACGTTGGGCCGCTCGACCAGCGCCGTGACCTCGTCGAGCAGGGCCTCGTCCTGGATCGGTTCGGCACCGCCGCCCACCGACACCGCCGCCTCGGCGAGCTGGCGCGCGATCTCGGCGCGGCGCGCCTCGAAGCCGGCGATGACGGCGCCCTCGTCCTGCAGCTGCAGCGCGTAGCTGTCGGCGTTGCGCAGCACCACCGGGTCGACCGCCGCCTCGAAGCGGTGGCCGTGCGTCTCGCGGCCGGCCGCCAGGCCCAGCGCGGTGACGGGCACGACGGCGTCGCCGTGCAGCGCGACCAGGCCGTGCGCCGGGCGCACGAAGCTCACACTGGTCCAGCCCGGCAGCTCGCAGTTCGTTTCGAGCTGGTAGCTCATCACCTTCGGGATCGGCAGCTTGGCGATGGCTTCGGCCAGCGCCTTCTGCAGCCCTTCGGCCAGCGTCGCGCCAGGCACCACGCTTTCGTGGAAGAGCGCCTCGGCCTTGCCGTCCAGCGTGCGCTTGAGCGACGCCACGGCCGACGCGTCGGCGCCGAGCGCGGCCAGCTTCTTGAGCAGCGCCGGCGTGGCGTTGCCTGCAGCGTCGAGCCCCACCGACACCGGCATGAGCTTTTGCGACACGGCCTTGTCGGCCGCGCGTCCCGCGACCCGCGTGATGTGCGCGGCCAGCCGGCGCGGCGAGGCATAGGGCGTGAGCAGCGAGCCGGCATCGGCCAGCCCCTGCGCGCGCAACTGCGCCAGCAGCACGTCGCCGAAGGCCTGGCCGAGCTTCTTCAGTGCCTTGGGCGGGAGTTCTTCGACGAAGAGTTCGACGAGAAGGTTCTTGGGTTCCATGGTCATCGCTCAGGCCGCCGCTTTCTCTTTTTTCGGGATCTGCGCGACCCACTCGCGCGGCGCCATGGGGAAGCCCAGGCGCTCGCGGCTGTCGTAGTAGCTCTGCGCGACGGCGCGCGCAAGGTTGCGGATGCGGCCGATATAGGCGGCGCGCTCCGTCACGCTGATGGCGCCGCGCGCATCGAGCAGGTTGAAGCTGTGCGCGGCCTTGAGCACCTGCTCGTAGGCCGGCAGCGCGAGCTGCGCTTCCATCAGGTGCTTGGCCTGCTTCTCGTGCGCCGCGAAGGCGGTGAACAGGAAGTCGGCATCCGAATGCTCGAAGTTGTAGGTCGACTGTTCGACCTCGTTCTGCTTGTACACGTCGCCGTAGCTGAGTCCTTCCGTCCACTTCAGGTTGTAGACGTTGTCCACGCCCTGCAGGTACATGGCCAGGCGCTCCAGGCCGTAGGTGATCTCGCCCGTCGCGGGCCGGCAGTCGATGCCGCCCACTTGCTGGAAATACGTGAACTGCGTGACCTCCATGCCGTTGAGCCAGACTTCCCAGCCCAGGCCCCACGCACCGAGGGTGGGGTTCTCCCAATCGTCCTCGACGAAGCGGATGTCGTTCTTCTTCAAGTCGAAGCCCAACGCCTCCAGGCTGCCGAGGTACAGCTCGAGGATGTTGGCCGGCGCCGGCTTGAGCACCACCTGGTACTGGTAGTAGTGCTGCAGGCGGTTGGGGTTCTCGCCGTAGCGGCCGTCCTTGGGGCGACGGCTGGGCTGCACGTAGGCGGCCTTCCAGGGCTCGGGGCCGATGGCACGCAGGAAGGTGGCGGTGTGCGAGGTGCCCGCGCCGACTTCCATGTCGTAGGGTTGCAGCAGCGCGCAGCCCTGGGCGTCCCAGTACGACTGCAGTGTGAGGATGATCTGTTGGAAGGTCAGCATGGATGGGCCGGATCGAGGCCGCGCATCGGGCACCCGCCGCGCGGGCGGTGCGAGCGGGTGGAAGGCGGCGAACCGGTCATTTTAGGAGCGCGGCCTGCGGGCGCCCTGCACGGCCATCGCGCCGACAGCGCCAGGCGCCGTTGTCCCAGGTGCGCTGCAGGGCATGCCGCCCACAATGCGCCGTCGCGGCGACGCCGCCCCTTCGCTCTTCCATGACCCCTCCCCGCCTGGCCCCCGACGCGCCGCTCTTCGTCGTCTTCAATCCCGGCTCCGGCCGCGGCGACGCGCAGCGCACGCGCGCCGCGATCGAGGCCGGATGTCGCGAGGCCGGCCGGCCGCTGACCCTGCTGACGCTGGACGGCGCGCACCCGCTGCCCGCCACGGTGGAGCGCGCGGTGCAAGGCGCGCTCGATGCCGGCGGCATTGCCGTCGCGGCGGGCGGCGACGGCACCATCAACGCCGTGGCCCAACAGGCCGTGGCGCGCGGCTGCGCCTTCGGGGTGCTGCCGCAGGGCACCTTCAACTATTTCAGCCGGGCGCACGGCCTGCCGGCGCCGGTCGAGGAGGCGCTGGCCCTGCTGCTGGCCGGGCAGCCGCGCGCCGTGCAGGTGGGCGAGGTCAACGGCCGCGTCTTCCTGGTCAACGCCAGCCTGGGCCTGTATGCGCGCCTGCTGGAGGAGCGCGAGACCTTCAAGGCGCGCTACGGCCGCAGCCGCAGCGTCGCCATGGGCGCGGCGCTGCTCACCTTGCTCAAGGGCTTCCGGCTGTGGGACCTGCAGGTCGTGGACGACGGCCAACCGAAGCGGCTGCGCACGCCCACGCTCTTCGTGGGCAACAACCCGCTGCAGTTCGAGCAGGTGGGCGTGCCCGAGGCCGAATCGGTGGAAGGCGGCGAGCTGGGTGTGATCGCGCTGCGGCCGCTGGGCCGGCTCGCGATGCTGGGCCTGCTCGCGCAGGCGGCGATGGGCCGGCTGGGCGAGGCCGAGGAGGTCGACAGCTTCTCGTTCCGCCGCCTCGATGTCGCGCCGGCACGCGGTCCGGCGCAGCGGCGCGTGCGCGTCGCCACCGACGGCGAGGTGCAGTGGATGCAGATGCCGCTGCGCTTCGAGGTGTCGCCGCGGCCGTTGTGGCTGGTCAAGCCTGCGGCCGTCGAGCGGGAGCGCGCCGCATGACGGTGCTGGTGCAGATCTCCGACCCGCATTTCGGCACCGAGCAGCCCCCCGTCGTGCGCGCGCTCGCGGACTGGGTGCGCGCCCAGGCGCCCGACGTGCTGCTGCTAACCGGCGACATCACGCAGCGCGCGACGGCGGCGCAGTTCGCAGCGGCACGGCACTTCGTCGACGGGCTGGGCGTGGCGCAGTGCCTGGCGATCCCGGGCAACCACGACATCCCGCTCTTCGCGCTGTGGGCGCGGCTCTTCGCGCCCTACCGCCGCTACGCGACGGCCTTCGGCACCGAGCTGGCGCCGGTGGTCGAACGGCCCGACTGCCTGGTGCTGGGCCTGAACACCACGCGCTGGTGGCGGCACGAGAACGGCGAGGTGTCGCAGCGGCAGATCGCGGACGTCACGCGGCGCCTGGCCCGGGCCTCGCCCGCGCAACTGCGCATCGTGGCCGTGCACCAGCCGGTGGCGGTGACGCGCCCCGAGGACGAGAAGAACCTGCTGCGCGGCCACGCGGCGCTCGCGCAGCACGCGTCGCAGGCCGGAGCCGACCTGGTCCTGGGCGGCCACATCCACCTGCCCTACGCGCTGCGGCTGTCCGCGGAGCACGCCATCTGGGCGGTGCAGGCGGGCACGGCCGTTTCGTCCCGCGTGCGCGCGGGCGCACCCAACTCGGTCAACCTCATCCGGGGGCCGGTCATCGGCGTGGACGGCGCCCGCTCCTGTACGCTGGAGCGCTGGGACCACGATGCGCGCACGGGCCGCTTCGAGCCGGCGCAGGTCCGCACCCTGGAGCTGTCGCCCATGCCATCCGCCCTGCCCGCCGCTGCCTCGCCGCTCCATGCCCGCTGAGCACGCCGACTGGGCGGCGCTGGGCGAACGCATCGGCACCCTGGCCTGGCCCGGCTTCCCGATCGTGCTTGCGGCGCTCGTGGCGGTGCTGGCCCTCACCGGCCGGCGCCTCGAAGGCCCTCTGCGCCAGCGTGCGGGGCGTGCCGAGCCCCGGCCGCGCGACCTCGTCATCGGCCTGGTGCTGGGCTTTGCCGCCATCGTCGTGCTGGCGATGCTCTTCGCGCGACTGGCCAGCGGCCTGGGCGACGGCCGCCCCATGGGCGAGATGGACGATGCACTGAGCCGCGCCATCGGACTGCACACGCCCATGGCCGTGCGGCAGGCCTTCGGATGGTTCACCCACCTCGGCGACCCGTGGCCGATGACCGTCTACTGCACCGCCGCAGCACTGCTGCTGTGGCGCCACGGGCACCGCAGCTTTGCCGTCGGCTGGGTGCTGGCCAACGGCGGCAACGCGGCGTTGAACCTCTCGCTGAAGAACGTGTTCGAGCGCGTGCGCCCGGTGCACGACACCGCGCTCGCACAGGCGCCGGGCTTCAGCTTCCCGAGCGGCCACACCTCCAGCGCCGTGGTGATGTGGGGCATGCTGGCCTACCTGGCGCTTCGCCTGGCCCCGCCGCGCTGGCAGGTCCCGGTGCTGGTGCTCGCCGTGGCCATGGCCCTGTCCATCGCCGCCAGCCGCGTCTTCCTGCAGGTGCACTACCTCACCGACATCCTCGCCGGCCTGTGCTCCGGCACCGCCTGGCTCGCCGTCTGCATCGCCAGCCTCGAAGCCGCACGGCACCACAGGCGGATGAGGGCGCATAGGGCCTCGCAGGCCACCGGCGCTTGAAGTAAGGGCTGTTCGTTCAGGAACCCCACGGAACCGGCTTTGCCGGGCCGTTGGGGTTGCCCCCTTGAGGGGGTATCGGTCGGCCACACGAAGTGAGGCCGGCCAAACGGGGGTGGGCTAATACTCCCAGAAGATCCGCTGCAGCTCCTTGGTGTCGCTGGTCTTGGTCAGCGCCACCATGGCGAGGATGCGGGCCTTCTGCGGGCGCAGGTCGTGCGCGACCACCCAGTCGTACTTGTCGTCGGGCTGTTCGGCGTTGCGGATCACGAAGCCGTCGGGCACGCGGGCCGAGCGGATGACGATGGCGCCGTCGGTGCGCACCTTCTGCAGGTACGGCACGATGCGGTTGGCCACCGAGCCGTTGCCGGTGCCGGCATGCACCAGCGCCTTCACGCCGCTCTTGCCGAGGGCCTCGATGGCCGTGGGCTCGACACCTTCGTAGCCCATGGCGATGCCGACGTTGGGCAGCGCGGTGATGGTGTCGATGTCGAACTCGGAGTTCATCGTGTGGCGCTTGACCGGCGCGCGGAACCAGTAGTTCTTGCCTTCGACCACCATGCCCAGCGGGCCCCACTGGCTGGAGAAGGCGCTGGTCTTGATGTTGACGTTCTTGCTCACGTCGCGGCCGCTGTCGATGTTGTCGTTCATCGTCACCAGCACGCCCTTGCCCATGGCGTCCTTGCTGCCGGCCACGCTCACGGCGTCGTACAGGTTCAGCGCGCCGTCCGCCGACAGGGCCGTGCCGGGGCGCATCGAGCCCACGACGACGATGGGCTTGTTGGTGTGCACCGTCAGCGTGAGGAAGTAGGCGGTCTCCTCGAGCGTGTCGGTGCCGTGGGTGATGACGATGCCGTCGACGTCGCTCTGCTTGGACAGCGCCGAGACGCGCTTGGCCAGGGTCATCAGGTTGTCGTTGGTGAGGCTTTCCGAAGCGACCTGGAAGACCTGCTCGCCGCGCACGTTGGCGATCTTGGACAGCTCGGGCAGGCCGGCGATGAGCTTCTCGACGCCGACCTTGGCGGCGGCGTAGGTGGCGCTGTTGACGGCCGAGGCGCCGGCGCCGGCGATGGTGCCGCCGGTGGCCAGGATGACGACGTTGGGCAGCGCCTGCTGGGCCTGCGCGACGACGCTGGCGGCCAGCAGTGCGGCGCCGGCCGCGAGGGCGCGGAAGCGGGGAGAAAGGTACATGGAAGCTCCTGAGAGGTGTTGATCTTCTGGCGGCCGCCAGCCGCACGGTGCGAGTGCATGCTTCAGGGCGGTGCGCCTCGTGGCGCGGCCCCGGCAGCCGCGCGGAAAGATACAGGAAGCGTGCCGCACTGCACGCAGCCGCGATGCCGTGTCCGCATGCGGCGATGCCGCGCATGCAGCATGGTCAGGTCGGCACCGCCGGCGCCGCAGGCCGGCGCAGCGGCCCGCGCAGTACCATCGGCGCCCTGCCGTCACGCCGATGAATTCCGACACCGCCTCCCCGTTAGTGACCGCCGCGCCGCCCGACATGCCGGCGCCCGAGGGGCCGCTGTCGCGGGCGCGGCCGGGGCGCGAGCGCATCCTGGCGGCCATCCGCGCCGCGGCGATCACCGAATTCAGCCTGCATGGGCTGAAGGGCACCTCCACCCAGGCGATCGCCGACCGCGCCGGCCTGACCAAGCCGCAGCTGCACTACTACATCACCGGCAAGGAGGAGCTCTACGCCGAGCTGCTGATGCAGGTGCTGCACGACTGGAAGGTGGTCTTCTCCTTCGACGAGAACGCGAACGACCCCGGCAGCGTGCTGGCCGCGTACATCCGGCAGAAGCTGGACCACGCCTTCGACAAGCCGGAGATGTCGCGCATCTTCACGCGCGAGGTGCTGGACGGCGGCCGCAACCTCGAACGCTACTGGCCCAATTCGCGCCTGTGGACGCAGAAGAAGATCGACATCATCAACGGCTGGATCGCGCGTGGCCTGGTGCGCCCGCTCGACGCCCGGCTGCTGCTGCAGCACATCTGGGCCATGACCCAGTACCACGCCGACTACGCGCTGCAGGTGCGCGCGATGGGTGGGCTGCCCGAGGACGCGCACGTGGACCGCGAGCCGGTGGCGCGGGAGCTGATCGCGTTCGTGCTGGCGGGGTGTGGGATTCGGGCCTGAGTCTGGTCCTCGCGGTCCTGCTCGTGCGAGCAAGGATGGAGACTGGCTAGCCGGTCGAGCGATTTTTTTGGGTGGTTTTGGCGGTCCGGGTCTTGAACCCGGCCGGCATGGGGCGGGTGCGTTCGGTTTGGTAGCGGCGCCCTACCCCTTGCCCCTCCCCTTCCCCTGGCCCTCCCCCACCCGTTCGGGTTGAGCTTGTCGAAACCCTGCGCAGCGCTTCGACAGGCTCAGCGCGAACGGGGATGGGGCACTCGAAGAGGGAAAGAAAAAAGTGAAGCACAGCGGTTCAGGGCGGTGGTCGTGGGCCTGCGGGCGCAGGCGCCATTCGCGGCGCCGTGCAGCCCCTCAAGCACGTCGATGGACAGCGAGCACACAGCCCGCACAACAAGCCAGTCAGCGCGAGCCTGCGCCGGAGAACGCAGGCCCGCGGCCGCCGCCAGCGCCCGTGCCGGTCGTGCCGGCCAACGCGCAAACAGCCCCAAAAAAGGCAACAGACCAACTCACCACTTCGGTGCACACCCCCTGGCACGCGCTTTGCGAGCAAACCTGACCAGTTGCTCTGATTGAGCGGTCAAAGTCCCATGCGCGTGCTTGTCGTCTACTGCCACCCGGTCGAAACCAGCTTCGCTTCCGCCCTACATGCCGAAGTGGTGCAGCAGCTGCGTGGGGCCGGGCACGAGGTGGACGACTGCGACCTGTACGCCGAGGGCTTCAACCCGGTGATGTCTCGCGAGGAACGCCTGGGCTACCACGACGTGCCCGCCAACCGCGCGCCGTTGCAGGGCTACATCGACCGCCTGCACCGCGCCGAGGCCATCGTTTTCTGCTTTCCCACCTGGTGCTTCGGCCTGCCGGCCATGCTCAAGGGCTGGTTCGACCGGTTGCTCATGCCGGGCGTGGCCTTCGACCTCTCGGACCCGGCCAACGTCAAGCCGATGCTCACCAACATCCAGCGCATCAGCGCCGTCGTCACCTACGGCCGGCCGCGCTGGATGGCCTGGTACATGGGCGACCCGCCGCGCAAGATGGTCACGCGCTACATGAAGCGGCTCACAGCCCAGCAGGCACGCGTGGACTACCACGCCCACTACCACATGAACGTGGCAACGCGCCCGCAGCTCGAGCGCTTCAAGGCCCGCGTCGGACAGGCCATGGCGAGGTTCGCTTGAGCGCGCCCGGCGTCATCGACCGCGTGCGCCTGCCGCGCTGGCTGCTGCCGGCGGCGTGGCCCGTCGACGCCGGCGGCGCGCCCGCACTGGCGCGTCTGTCGCTGGCGCACGGACGGATTGCCTCGGTTCGACCCTCGGGCGGCACCGCCGACGCGGGCGACTGGGACCTGCACGGCGGCCTCGCGCTCCCCGGCTTCGTCGATGCGCACGTGCACCTGGACAAGACCTTCACGCTGCCGCGCATCCGCCACATCGAACCGGGCCTGCTCGGCGCCATCGACGCCATGCTGGCCGACCGCGAAGGCTGGACCGCCGCCGACGTGCGTGAACGCGCGGAACGTGCCTTGCAGTGGGCGTTCGCTGCCGGCAGCACGCGCCTGCGCACCCATGTCGACTGGTGGGAAGCCGACCGCACGCCCGTCGCCTGGCCGGTGCTGCGCGAATTGGCGCAGGACTGGCGCGGCCGCGTCCGCCTGGAGCGCGTGAGCCTCATGCGCCTGGCCTTCTTCGAGGACACGGCCAAGGCCGACCGCCTGGCGAGCGCCGTGGCCGCGAGCGGCCCGGATGCGCTGCTCGGCGGCTTCGTCCACACGGCGCACTGGAACGAGCCGGGCCTGCGCCAACTGCTGCTTGCGGCACAGCGCCATGGGCTGGACGTCGACCTGCACGTGGACGAGGAACTCGAACCCTCGGCGCAGGGCCTGGCGACGATCGCCCGCATCGCACGCGAGATCGGCTTCGACGGCCGCATCGTCTGCGGCCATGTGTGCGCGCTGGCCGCGCAGGACGAGGCGGTGGCGCTCGCCACGCTCGACGCCGTGGCGCGCGCGCCGATCACGCTCGTGTCGCTGCCCGCCACCAACCTGCTGCTGCAGGACGCCGTGACCGGCCGCACGCCGCGCCAGCGCGGCATCACGCTGGTGAAGGAAGCGCGCGAGCGCAGCATCCCGCTGCTGCTGGCCAGCGACAACGTGCAAGACCCCTTCTGCCGCGTCGGCAGCTACGACCCGATGGAGGCGCTGGCGACCGGCGCATTGGTGGCGCAGCTGCCCGAGCCCTTCGACCGCTGGTCCGAAGCGATCTGCCGCAGCGACTGGCTCGATCGCGCGCCTGCCGCGCGTCCCACGCTGGCCGACGCCCCGGCCGACCTCGTGCTCTTCGCCGATGCCGATGCGCACGGCTTCCCCTCGCGCACCGCGCGGCGCGTGGTGCTGCGCGCCGGCCGCGTCGCACACGGCGACCTGCCCGCCGACTGGCGAGCCAGCGCTGCCTCGCCGATTCCTGCCCTCACCTGAGAACGAAACGCCATGCTGCACGGCTACATCCCTCCCCACCGCTTTCTGCCCTACCTGAGCTGGACCGAGATCGACGCGCTGCCCGATCGCGAGAACACGGTCATCGTGCTGCCCTGCGGCGCCATCGAGCAGCACGGTCCGCACCTGCCCTGCTCGGTCGACAGCGTGATCTCGTCCGGCGTGATGGGCAAGGCGCTCGAACGCCTGCCGGCCGAGGTGCGCGCCTTCGCGCTCCCCACCATCACCTACGGCAAGTCCGAGGAGCACCTGCACTTCCCGGGCACGATGACGCTGACCGGCACGACGCTGCTGTCGACCATCGTCGAGATCGGCGAGTCGGTGTATCGCTCGGGCTTTCGCAAGCTGCTCTTCGCCAACGGCCATGGCGGCCAGCCCCAGGTGCTGGAGATGGCGGCGCGCGAACTGCGCCTGCGCCATGGCGACTTCGTGATCGTGCCGCACGGCGTGTCGCGCCTGCCGAGCGCGGCCAGCAAGCAGGTGAGCGAGCAGGAGAAGAGGCTCGCCATGCATGCCGGGCATTCGGAAACAGCGCTGATGCTTGCCCTCGCGCCCGAGACGGTGCACATGGAACGCGCGGTGGCCAACTTCCCGCCGCCCTTCCCGATCAAGCTGCTGTCGGCCGACGGCCGCCCGGCCTGCGCCTGGACGGCACGCGACTTCGGCCCCACGGGCGTGATCGGCGACCCGACCTCGGCCACGCGCGAGCAGGGCGAAGAGATCCTCAGCACGCTGGCCGACAGCTGGGTGCAGGCGCTGACCGAGCTCTACCACCTGCGCTGGCTGGTGCGCGACGAAGCGACCTGGGAGCGCGGCCAGTACACGGGCCACATCGAGACCGCGCGCGGTCCGGCTCTTGCTTGAAGCGCATCCACTGCGTCCTGCGCATTCCCCCTTCCCTGCACTGATTTGTCTGACCTTTCCAGGAGCCCTGCCTTGACCCCTCGCATCACCCGCTTCGCCGCCCGCGCCGCCCTGGCCCTGGGCGCCACCGTGCTCGGCCTCGCCGCCACCGGCGCCCAGGCACAGGAGAAGTTCACCTACATGACCAACTGGTACGCGCAGGCCGAGCACGGCGGCTTCTACCAGGCGGTGGCCACGGGCATCTACAAGAAGTACGGCCTGGACGTGACCATCAAGATGGGTGGCCCGCAGGTCAACATCCTGCAGATCATGGGCGCCGGGCAGGCCGACTGCATCATGGGCTCGAGCGACCTGCAGATGATGATCGCGCGCAGCGGCGGCCTGCCGGTCGTCACCGTGGCGGCACTGTTCCAGAAGGACCCGCAGGTGCTCATCGCGCACGAGGACGTCAAGACCCTGGCCGACATGAAGGGCAAGACCATCCTCATCGCGCCTTCGGCCCAGCGCGGCTACTACGCGTGGCTGAAGACCAAGTACGGCTTCACCGATGCGCAGACGCGCCCCTACACCTTCAACATCCAGCCCTTCGTGGCCGACAAGAACGTGGTGCAGCAGGGCTACCTCACGTCCGAGCCCTTCGCGGTGCAGAAGGCCGGCGTGAAGGCCAACACCATCCTGCTGGCCGACAACGGCTACCCCTCGTACGCCACCACCATCTCCTGCATGGACAAGACGGTGAAGGAGCGTAGCAAGGCCGTCGACGGCTTCGTCAAGGCCACGGCCGAGGGCTGGAAGTCCTACCTCGCGGACCCCGCGCCGGCCAACGCCCTCATCAAGAAGGACAACCCCAACATGACCGACGAGCAGCTCGCGTACAGCGTGGCCAAGCTCAAGGAGATGGGCATCGTCGCCAGCGGCGACGCGCTCCAGCAGGGCATCGGCACCATGACCGAAGCGCGCGTGAAGCAGAACTACGACTTCGCCGTGTCGGCCGGCCTGATCGACGGCAGCAAGGTGGACCTGGCGCAGGCCTTCGACCTGAGCTTCATCAAGGCCGCCAAGGTCCTGCCCTGAACGCCCGTCCGAGCGAGGCCGCGATGAACGACAACGCCCCCGTGCCTGCGATCGAGGTTCTCTCGGCGCAGAAGACGTACCCCAACGGCACGATCGCGCTCCAGCCGGTCGACCTCACGATCCAGGAGGGCGAATTCGTCACCCTGCTCGGCCCCTCGGGCTGCGGCAAGAGCACGCTGCTGAAGATGGTGGCCGGCCTGCTCGAGCCCACCGACGGGCGGCTGCTGCTGTGGCGCAAGCCGGTGGCAGCGGCGCAGGACAGCGCCACGAAGAAGATGGCCTTCGTCTTCCAGTCCCCCACCTTGATGCCCTGGGCCAGCGTGCAGGCCAACGTGCGCCTGCCGTTGGACCTGGCCAAGGTGCCGCGCGCCGAAGCCGACGCGCGCGTGGCCGAGGCGCTGGAACTCGTGGGCCTGGCCAAGTTCGCCAAGGCGCTGCCGCGTGCGCTCTCGGGCGGCATGCAGATGCGCGTGTCGATCGCGCGCGGGCTCGTCGTGCAGCCCAACCTGCTGCTGATGGACGAGCCTTTCGGCGCGCTGGACGAGATCACGCGCCACAAGCTCGACGCCGACCTGCTGGAGCTTTGGCGCAAGAAGAAGCTCACGGTAGTGTTCGTCACGCACTCGATCCACGAGGCGGTGTTCCTCTCCAGCCGCGTGGTCATGATGGCCGCGCGCCCGGGCCGCATCGTGGAAGAGGTGCGCATCGACGAGCCCTACCCGCGCAGCGCCGACTTCATGGTGAGCCCCGAGTTCACCCACTACGCCAAGCACCTGCAGCGCAGCCTGCTGGCCGCCAGCCAGGCCAACGAGGAAGAGGCGCTGTCATGAGCATCACCTGGAACGCGCCCGTCGCCCCGCGCGACCCCTCTGCCTCGTCTCCCGCCCCCGCACCGAGCCCTGCCGTGATCGCTCCCGCCCCCAGCCAACCGCCCCGCCCCGCCGCCACCGTGCCCCTGCTGCGCCAGCCCCGGGCGCAGCGCGTCCTGCTGCCGGTGCTGGTGGGCCTGGTGCTCATCGGCGCCTGGCAGGCGCTGGTGGTGGGCATGGAACTGCCGCCCTACCTGGTGCCCTCGCCGGCGCTGATGATGAAGACGCTCTTCACCGACTGGGCCACGCTGGGCATGGCCCTGCTGGTGACGCTGAAGATCACGGTGCTGTCCTTCGTGGTCGCCACGGTGGTGGGCGTGCTGATCTCCTTCGTCTTCGTGCAGAGCCGCTTGATCGAGACTGCGCTGTTCCCCTATGCGGTGCTGCTGCAGGTCACGCCCATCGTCGCGGTGGCGCCGCTGATCATCATCTGGGTGAAGGACCCGACGGCCTCGCTGGTGATCTGCGCGACGCTGGTGGCGCTGTTCCCCATCATCAGCAACACCACGCTCGGATTGCGCAGCATCGACCCCGACCTGCAGGCGTACTTCAAGATGAACCGCGCAACGCGCCTGCAGACGCTGGTGCGGCTGCGCATTCCCAGCGCGCTGCCCTACTTCTTCGGCGGCCTGCGCATCTCCAGCGGGCTGGCGCTGATCGGCGCGGTGGTGGCCGAGTTCGTCGCCGGCACCGGCGGCGCGGCCACCGGCCTGGCCTACCAGATCCTCATGGCCGGCTACCAGCTCAACATCCCGCGCATGTTCGCGGCGCTGCTGCTGATCTCGCTCACCGGCGTGGCGCTGTTCGCGCTGATGGCCTGGGCGACGAAGGCCGCCCTCGGCTCGTGGCATGCCAGCGAGCTCTCCCAAGACTGACTCCCTTTCTTTCTTTCGCATGAACGCCCCCGTGACCCCCATCGAACAGCTGCACCTCGAACTGCCCGAGCTCGACTGGATCACCGATCCCGGCCGCATCGAGCGGCTGTCGCAGGACTTCTCGTGGTTCAGCCCGGTGCTCAAGCGCCAGCTCGACGGCAAGCTGGCCGACAGCGTGGTGCGCCCGCGCACCGAGGACGAGATCCGCCGCCTGGTGGGCGCCTGCGCCCGCCTGAAGGTGCCGATCACCATCCGCGGCAGCGGCACCGGCAACTACGGTCAGACCACGCCGCTGGCCGGCGGCGTGGTGCTCGACATGACGGGCTACAACCAGCTGCTGTGGGTGCGCCCCGGCGTGGCGCGCGCACAGGCCGGCATCCGCCTGAACGACATCGAGAAGCAGGCGCGCACGCAGGGCCAGGAGCTGCGCTGCATGCCCTCGACCTACCGCAGCGCCACGCTGGGCGGCCTGTTCGGCGGCGGCTTCGGCGGCGTGGGCTCGATCAACTACGGCCCGCTGGCCGCGCCCGGCAACGTGCTCGGCGTGAAGGCCATGACCATCGAGCCCGAACCGCAGGTGGTCGAGTTGCGGGGTGCCGAGGCGATGCGCATGCATCACCTGTGGGGCACCAACGGCCTGGTGCTGGAGCTGGAGATCGGTCTGGCGCCCGCGCTGCCCTGGCTGGAGACGCTGACCACCTTCACCGACTTCGATGCGGCACTGGCCTTCGGCGATGCACTGGCGCGCGCGCCGGGCCTGGCCAAGCGCGAGGTCGCCTTCTTCGCCAGCCCCGTGCCGGACCACCTGGGGCAGCTGTCGGAGTACCTGCCGCGCGGGTGCCATGCCGTGCTGTCGCTGGTGTCCGAAGGGGGCGAAGAGGCGCTGCAGGAACTGGTGGCCGCGCATGGCGGCACGGTGACCTACCGCCGCAGCGCCGAGGAGGTGCACAAGAGCAACCGCACGCTGATGGAGTTCACCTGGAACCACACCACGCTGCATGCGCTGCGCATCGACAAGGGCCTGACCTACCTGCAGACCAGCTTCACGCCCGGCCAGTACGTGCAGCAGATCACCGAGCTGACGCGGCGCTACGCCGGCGAGGTGCTGATGCATGCCGAATTCCTGCGCGGCATGGATGGCCTGATCAACTGCAGCGCGCTGCAACTGGTGCGCTTCAGCACCGAGGAGCGGCTGACGCAGATCATCCAGGAGCATCGCGACTACGGCGTGCGCATCAACAACCCGCATGTCTTTGTCGTCGAGGACGGCAAGGCCGGTGGGGACCTGCCGCCCGAGATCCTGGCGATGAAGGCGCGCTTCGATCCGCTCGCCTTGCTCAACCCGGGGAAGCTGCGCGGCTGGCCGGTGGCGATCTGAACCTGATGCTCGGGTGCGGCTCGGTCAGCGCCCTCGGTGCCGCGCCCGACGCGCGGCGGCAAGGCCCAGCGCGGTGCCGAGCAGCGAGAGCCCCCAGAGCGGCCACAGGCCCGCGCGCGACACCCACCAGGCGAAAGGCGTGATGCCCGCGCGTCCCTCGACCTCGGCCTCGAGCACGCCGCGCGTGAGGCGCGGGAGCTGCTGCGTGACGCGCCCGCGGTGGTCGATCACCGCCGTCGCACCGGTGTTGGTGGCACGCAGCATCGGCCGCTGGAATTCGAGCGCGCGCATGCGCGAGATGGCCAGGTGCTGGTCGATGGCGATCGAATCGCCGAACCAGGCGATGTTGCTGACGTTCAGCAGGATCGTCGGAGCGGCGGCCGCATCGCGGAAGGCCGCGCCGATCTCGTCTCCGAACAGATCCTCGTAGCAGATGTTGGGCGCGATGCGCTGGCCCTGCCAATCGAGGCGCGGCTGCGGCAGCGCGCCGCGCGCGAAGTCGCCCAGCGGGATGTTCATCATGTCGATGAACCAGCGAAAGCCCGTGGGGATGAATTCGCCGAAGGGCACCAGGTGGTGCTTGTCGTAGCGGTAGGGCGTGGACTGGCCGGGCGCGAAGCCCAGCACCGTGTTGCTGTAGCTGCCCGGCTTGTCCTCGTAGGGCAGGCCGACGACCGCCGCCTGCGTGCCCAGTGCATAGCGCCGGGCGATGGCGTCGAGGTAGCCCGGCGGCAGCTGGCGCGGCAGCAGGGGCAGCGCGGTCTCGGGCGTCACGACCAGCGGCGCGCGCGCCACCTGCAGCTGCTGCGCGTACCACTGCAGCGCGGTGGCGATGCCGCTGCCGGGGATGAATTTCTCGTCCTGCGGGATGTTGCCCTGGAGCAGCGCCACGCCCAGGTGCCCGCGCGCGTTGGCGTCGCCGCCGTCGTCGTGCAGCAGGCCCAGTGCGAGCGGCGCGGCCAGCAGCGCGGCTGCCGCACCGGCGCTCCAGCCTCGCGCTCGAGGCGGCGCACGCCACGCCAAGCCCACGGCAACGGCGATGGCCGACGCCCCGGCGCCCACGCCGTACACACCGAGCCACGGCACATAGCCCGACAGCGGCCCGTCGACATGCGCATAACCGCCCGCGCCCCACGGGAATCCGGTGAACCAGCTGTTGCGCAGCAGCTCGGCCAGCAGCCAGAGCGCCACAAAAAAGACGGCCGCCCGCGCTCGGCTGGCAGGAGCGCACGCCACAAAAGCCGCACAGGCCGCCGCGTAGTACAGCCCCAAGCCCGCCGCCAGCGCCAGCACGGCGAGGGCCGCCAGCGGCGACGGCAGGCCCCCGTAGGTGTGCATCGAGATGAAGAGCCACCAGAAGGTGCCGGTGAGCCAGGTGGTGGAAAAGAGCCAGCCCCAGAGCCCCGCGCGGCGCCAGCGGGCGCCTTGGCTGCGAAGGCCGTCCAGCAGGGCGACCAGGCCCGCGAGAGACAACAGCTGCAGCCACCATTGCGGCTGGCCGTTCCAGGGGCTGGCGATGGAGAAGGCCTGCGCCAGGCCGGCGGTGCCGAAGCCCAGCGCGCGCAGCAGAGTCGCTTTCAATCCGCCGCGTCTTCGCCGCGGGCGGGCGAAACCTTGAACCAGCGCACCGCGCCGCCCTTGGTGTGCAGCACCACGAAGTCGAAGCCGCCGACCGTGTGGCGCTCGCCGCGCTTGGGCACGTGGCCCATCTCGTGCGCGATGAGGCCGCCGATGGTGTCGAAGTCCTCGCTGAGCTGTTCGGCGTCGAAGGTGATGCCGAAGGCCTCGCCCACGCGCTCGATCGGCGTGTCGCCGCTCACGCGGTAGGTGTGGTCGGCCAGGCCGAAGATGTCGCCCTCGTCTTCGGCGATGTCGAATTCGTCCTCGATCTCGCCGACGATCTGCTCGAGCACGTCCTCGATCGTGATGAGGCCGGCCACGCGGCCGAATTCGTCGATGACGACGGCCAGGTGCTGGCGATTGCCGCGGAATTCGCGCAGCAGGTCGTTCAGGCCCTTGCTCTCGGGCACGAAGGTGGCGGGCCGCAGCAGCGCGCGGATGTTGAGCTCGGGAGAGCGCTGCAGCTTGAGCAGGTCCTTCGCGAGCAGGATGCCGATGATGTTTTCCTTGTCGCCCTCGTAGACCGGGAAGCGCGAGTGCGCGGTGTCGATGACCAGGTGCAGCAGCGCCTCGTAGGGTGCGTCGATGTCGACCAGGTCCATGCGTGGGGCGGCCACCATCACGTCGCCGGCCGTCATGTCGGCCATGCGCAGCACGCCTTCGAGCATCACGCGGGACTCGGCGCCGATGACGTCGTTGTCTTCCGCGTCGGCCAGGGTTTCGATCAGTTCGTCGCGGGAGTCGGGGCCCGGATTGATGAATTCGACAAGCTTTTGGAGGAAGCTGCGCTTGTCTTCGCGGGACGCGGAGGGGCGCTCAGGATGGGGGTCTGCCACTGCGGGAGGGCGGTAGTTGCGGAAGGAGAAGGATACCGGAAGCCCCGAAGCGCCGCGACCGCAGGCGCCGCGCCATTCAGGGCGATGTGCGGTCGCGGGCTTCGCGCACGCCGCTGCGCACCTCTTGCAGCCCGGCAAGCAGGGACCAGAACTGCTTGGCGCGGGCCTTGAGCTGGTAGTCGACCTGCGCGAAGTGGTCGAGCGCGATCTCGTTCATGCGGCTGTCGAAAGTGGCTTCGGGCAGCTTGAGGAAGGCTTCGGATTCGGAACCGCTGCGTTCGACCTTGGCACCGGCGTTGCGGGCGATCTTCAGCATGGCGGTGTTCTCGCTCAGCGCATGGATGAAGAGCATGCCGACGCCCTCGTTGCGGGCAGCGACCACGGCGCGTTCGAAGAGCCGCGCGCCGTAGCCGCGGCCACGCGCATGGGCCGAGACCGAGACGCCGAATTCCGCGCAGTCGCGGTGCTGGTCGCCCGGCGCGAAAGCCAGGTGCGCCATGGCGATCAGGTCGAGGCGGCGGTTGTGGATGCCGAAAATCTCGTCGCGTTCGAAATCGAGGTTCTCGACGTAACGGCCGATCTGCTCGTCCGACGCCGCATAGCCGAAACGCAGGTAGCGGTCGCGCTCGGACAGTTCGAGCAGATGCTTGAGGATGCGGCCGCGTTCGCGCGGGCCGATCGAGCGGATCGGCACCAGCACCGGCTGCGCAGGCCGCGGCGCGACCCCGCCAGCCGCGCGCGCCTCCACCACCGGCGGGCGCAGGAAGCTGCCGGCACCGACGAGGGCTCGGGAAATGGCCAGAAAGGTACGCATGGGATGATTTTAGGGTTTTCCCTAATCATTCGCGGGTGGCGGGACACTCTCGGGACAACTGTGGCCCGATTGGTGACGAAATGCCAGCCGGGCGTGGCGCTGCCGCAACCGGGCGGGCAGGCGTGGGGCGGCTCGTCTGCACGCTCGGGCCGCCGCACAATGGCAGCCCTCCTGTCCGAAACGCCCATTCGAGAAAGCCCATGCAGCCACGTCGTCTTGCCCAAGCCCTGACCACCGTCCCAGCCCTGTCGGCCCTTCTGCTGGCGGGCTGCGCCACTCCGGGCGGCCCGGCCGCTTCCGCATCGCACCTCGACGCCGTCCAGAAGGCTGCGCAGTTGCGGGTATGCACGCCAGGCGACTACAAGCCCTTCAGCTTCCAGAAGCCCGACGGCAGTTACGAAGGGATCGACGTGGACCTGATGGCAGGCTTCAGCAGCAGCCTGGGCGCGAAGCCGGAGTGGGTGAAGACGACGTGGGCCAACCTGCTGCCCGATCTGGCGGCGGGCAAGTGCGACATCGCCGTCGGCGGCATCTCGGTGACGACCGAGCGCCAGAAGCGCGCCTTCTTCAGCGCACCGTACATGGTCAACGGCAAGACCCCGATCGTGCGCTGCGCCGACGTGCGCAAGTACCAGACGGTGGCAGACATCGACAAGCCGACCACGCGCGTGATCTTCAATCCCGGCGGCAGCAACGAACGCTTCGCACGTGCCAGTTTCAAGCAGGCGAAGCTGACGCTGCATGGGGAGAACATCACGATATTCGACGAGGTGCTGGCGGGCCGCGCCGACGTGTTCGTCACCGAATCGGCCGAAGCCATCGTGCAAAGCCGCCTCAAGCCAGGCCTGTGCGCCGTGAACCCCGACAAGCCGCTGCAGTACGGCGAGATGGCCTGGATGCTTCCGCGGGACGACGTCGCCTTCAAGGCCTACGTCGACCAGTGGCTGCACCTGCAGCAGGCGGGTGGCGAGTTCCAGCGCACGATGGACCGCTGGCTCAAGTGAGCAGGCGTCGAGCCGGCGGTGCCGATGGCGGCCCTCTCATGCCTCCCGCCTACTCGTCGTCGTCCAGCAGCGCCAGGGTTTCGCGCATTACGCGGGCGTCGAAGGCCATCTCGACATGGGCCAGACCATGGGCTGGGCGGTTGTCGGCGCCGGGCAGCATGGCCGTCGGGGTGGGAAACACGATGTTGTCGCAGTTGGAGTACCAGCAGGTGAAGCGCGAGTGGCGCGCGCTGTCCGCATCCGCGGCCATGCGCTGCAGCCAGTCGCCACCGATGCGCATCTCGCGACCGTTGGTCGATCGACCGAAACGTGCGAGCCAGGTCCCCGCATGCGGCGTGCCGAGCGTGACGATCCGATGCACCGCCCCCGCGTGCCCGTGCTCGCGCAGCCAAGCCCGCGCCGCGAGCCCACCCATGCTGTGGCACACGAGCATGGGCGCCTGCCCTGTGGCGGCGCGCACCCGCTGCACAGCGGCCTCGATCGTGCCGGCATAGCTGTCGATCGAGCCGAAGGGCGGCTCGAGGTTCACTGCCACGAAGGCGCGGCCCTCGCGTTGCAGCACGCGCAGCCACGGCGTCCAGAACCCGCGGTTGCAGCAGAAGCCATGGATGAAGACGATGCCTCGGCGCCGATCGCCATCGGGCAACTGGTCGGGGACGGCGTCCGCACGAAAGGGCTGCCGCCAGCCGAAGACGCGCACGGCGAGCAGGCTCTCGGCCCCCCACGCACGCACCAGTGCCGCGGATCGAGGCCGCGGGGGATGACCTTGGTTGACGCTCCGGCATGCGATGAATTCGACGGCCAGCCACGCCGCGTGGGCGAGCGCTGCCGCCACGAGGGCCGTCCAAGCGAGCGCGGGCGCGCGGCGCGCCCAGTATGCGCACCAGGCGGCAACGACCAAGGCGGCGACAAGCAGCAGCGCGCGCTGCAGGCGGGCGATCATGCGCTCACTATCGCACGCGCGACAGCCACCGCGCGTCCCTAGGACAAGCCCCGGGACGGCGGAGGCGACAGCGCATCCACAATGCGCGCCACCCTGGAGAGACCGGAGAAATGCATGCTGCCGTCAGCGCTGAAAAATTACCCTGAGGGAGTGCCCCGCGATGTCCACCCCGAGCAATACCGCTCGCTGGGCCAGATGTTCGAGGAGGCGTTCCAGCGCCATGGAGAGCGAGCGTTCTCCGTCTGCATGGAGCGCTGGATGTCCTACCACGAGCTGGATGCCCTGTCGCGCACGCTGGGGGCATGGCTGCAGTCGTTGGGCCTCGAACCCGGCGCGCGAGTGGCAATCATGCTGCCCAACGTTCCCCAGTTCGCGGTGACGATGGTGGGCGTGCTGCGCGCCGGTTACACCTGCGTGAACGTCAACCCGCTCTATACCGCGCGTGAACTGGAGCACCAGCTGAACGACTCGGGGGCGACGGCGATCGTCATCTTGGAGAATTTCGCGGCCACGCTGGAGCAGGTGATCGCCAAGACTGCCGTGCGCCATGTGCTCGTCACGGCAATGGGCGACCAACTGGGCGGGCTGTACGGCGCATGGATCACCACGGCCGTGCGTCATCTCGCGAAGATGGTGCCCCCCTTCAAGCTGCCCGTGGGCGGCGGGCGCACGGTCACGGCGTGGCCCAAGGCGATGGCGGCGGGCCATGGCCGGCCGCTCGCGCCCGATACATCGACGCTGGATTCCATCGCCTTCCTGCAGTACACCGGCGGAACGACGGGCCGCTCGAAGGGCGCAGTGCTCACGCATCGCAACATCCTGGCGGCCACGCTGCAGGCAGAGGCCTGGTTCACCCCGGCGCTGTCCCGGGCCGGCGACCTGTCGAAGGTGAACAGCATCGCCGCGCTGCCGCTGTACCACATCTTCGCGCTCACGCTGTCTCTGCTGGCGATCCGGCAAGGCTCGCACCTGACGCTGATCCCCAATCCGCGCGACATCGGCAAGTTCATCGCCGTGTTGAAGAAGCGTCCCTTCCACATGCTGCCGGCCGTCAACACGCTCTTCAACGGCCTGCTCATGCATCCGGAATTCAAGACCGTGGACTTCACCAGCCTTTTCGTTTCCCAGGCGGGCGGCATGGCAGCGTCGGAAGGCACGGCAACGCGCTGGATGGAGGTGACGGGCTGCCCCATGATCGAGGGCTGGGGCATGAGCGAGACCTGCGCGATCGGCACCAACAACCCGGTGATGAACACGAGCTTCACCGGCACCATCGGCCTCCCGCTGCCTGGCATCGACATCGCGATCAAGGACGACGAGGGCCACACGCTGCCCGACGGCGAGCCGGGCGAACTGTGCATCAAGGGCCCGAACGTGATGACCGGTTACTACAACCAGCCGGCCGAGACGGCTGCCGCGTTCACGGCCGATGGCTTCATGCGGACCGGCGACATCGCCGTCATGCAGCACGACGGCTACTCCCGCATCGTCGATCGCAAAAAGGACATGATTCTCGTCAGCGGCTTCAACGTGTTCCCGAACGAGTTGGAAAACGTCATCTCCCTGTGCCCCGGCGTGGTCGAATGTGCGGCGGTGGGCGTTCCGGATGAGAAGCAGGGCGAGGCGATCAAGGTCTTCGTCGTGCGCAAGGACGCGAGCCTCAATGAGGACGCGGTGATGCGCTTTTGCCAAGACCAGCTGACGGGCTACAAGCGGCCCAAGTACATCGAGTTTCGCGAATCGCTGCCCAAGACCAACGTGGGCAAAATCCTGCGGCGCGAACTGCGACCAGCGGCGACAGCGCCTGGCGCTCACGCACATTGACCTCACCCGTGCTGCCCCCGGGCTTGACCGTGTTCGAGCGGGGCTGGCTGTCGTCGAACAACGTCGTCCTGCGCGGCGACGCCGGCCCCGCGACTCTGGTCGACAGCGGCTATTTCATCCACGCCGCTCAGACGCTGGCGCTGGCGCGCGCTACTTTGCGGGGCGCGCCGCTCGATCTGCTGATCAACACGCATCTGCACAGCGACCATTGCGGCGGCAACGCTGCGCTGCAGGCGCAGTACCCGACCTTGCAGACCGCGATCCCGCCGGGCGAGGCCGAAGCAGTCGCGCTCTGGGATCAGAGCGTGCTCAGCTTCGAGGGCACCGGGCAATACTGCCCCCGTTTCCACCACGAGCATCTGCTTGTCCCTGGCACCGAGTGGGTACTGGGTCGTCAGAGTTGGCAGGTACATGCCGCACCCGGCCACGATCCGCATTCGGTCATCCTGTTCGAGCCGCAATCGCGGACCCTGATCTCTGCCGATGCACTGTGGCAGAACGGTTTCGGCGTTGTTTTTCCTGAGCTCCTGGGAGAGCCGGGCTTTGACGAGGTAGCGGCAACCTTCGACCTCATCGAAGGGCTGGCGCCGCGCGTTGTGATCCCGGGCCACGGCCCGGTCTTTACCGATGTCACGACCGCCCTTAATACCGCACGGGGGAGACTTGCACGCCAAGCCAAATCGCCGGAAAAGCACGCTTGGCACGCAATGAAGGTCTTGCTGAAATTCAAGCTGCTGGAGTTGGGGCGCATCGAGCGCAGCGCCCTGGGTGCCTGGTTTAGCGGCACGCCTTACATGGCGCTGGTGCAGGGCCGGTATTTCAGCACGCTGTCTTCGCAATCCGCATTCGGTCAGTTGCTCGATGAGCTCGCTTTGTCAGGCGCGCTTAGTCTGTGCGGCGAATACGTCGCCAACGCCTGAAACGTCAAAAAGCAAAAACCCCCAACCAGGCGATCTGGTTGGGGGTTCTTGGGCTGTAAGAGCCTGACGATGACCTACTTTCACACGGGAACCCGCACTATCATCGGCGCTGAGTCGTTTCACTGTCCTGTTCGGGATGGGAAGGAGTGGGACCAACTCGCTATGGTCATCAGGCATAACTTGTTGTCGCCTTGACTGGGTCAAGACGACGAATTCATAGAGCAAATCAGCTTATTTGTTTGACTGCGTCACTTGGCATAACAACCTTGATCGACGGATCAAAGTTATAGGGTCAAGCCGCACGAGCAATTAGTATCGGTTAGCTTAACGCATTACTGCGCTTCCACACCCGACCTATCAACGTCCTGGTCTTGAACGACTCTTCAGGGGGCTCGAGGCCCCGGCAGATCTCATCTTGAAACGAGTTTCCCGCTTAGATGCTTTCAGCGGTTATCTCTTCCACACTTAGCTACTCGGCAATGCCACTGGCGTGACAACCGATACACCAGAGGTGTGTCCACTCCGGTCCTCTCGTACTAGGAGCAGGCTTCCTCAAATCTGCAGCGCCCACGGAAGATAGGGACCAAACTGTCTCACGACGTTTTAAACCCAGCTCACGTACCTCTTTAAATGGCGAACAGCCATACCCTTGGGACCGGCTACAGCCCCAGGATGAGATGAGCCGACATCGAGGTGCCAAACACCGCCGTCGATATGAACTCTTGGGCGGTATCAGCCTGTTATCCCCAGAGTACCTTTTATCCGTTGAGCGATGGCCCTTCCATACAGAACCACCGGATCACTATGTCCTGCTTTCGCATCTGCTCGACTTGTCAGTCTCGCAGTTAAGCACGCTTATGCCATTGCACTATCGTCACGATGTCCGACCGTAACTAGCGTACCTTCGAACTCCTCCGTTACGCTTTGGGAGGAGACCGCCCCAGTCAAACTGCCTACCATGCACTGTCCCCAACCCGGATAACGGGTCTAGGTTAGAACCTCAAACACACCAGGGTGGTATTTCAACGTTGGCTCCACCAGAACTAGCGTCCTGGCTTCAAAGCCTCCCACCTATCCTACACAGATCTGTTCAAAGTCCAATACAAAGCTACAGTAAAGGTTCATGGGGTCTTTCCGTCTTTCCGCGGGGAGATTGCATCATCACAAACATTTCAACTTCGCTGAGTCTCAGGAGGAGACAGTGTGGCCATCGTTACGCCATTCGTGCAGGTCGGAACTTACCCGACAAGGAATTTCGCTACCTTAGGACCGTTATAGTTACGGCCGCCGTTTACTGGGACTTCAATCAAGAGCTTGCACCCCATCATTTAATCTTCCAGCACCGGGCAGGCGTCACACCCTATACGTCCACTTTCGTGTTTGCAGAGTGCTGTGTTTTTAATAAACAGTCGCAGCCACCGATTCTTTGCAACCCGTTCATGCTCCGTTGTTCACTTCACACTAATAGGGCACACCTTCTCCCGAAGTTACGGTGTCAATTTGCCGAGTTCCTTCTCCTGAGTTCTCTCAAGCGCCTTAGAATACTCATCTCGCGCACCAGTGTCGGTTTGCGGTACGGTCGTATGCAGCTGAAGCTTAGTGGCTTTTCCTGGAACCTCGTTCACTCACTTCGCGAGCAAGCTCGCTCGATCACTGGCCTCGGTATATGTGCAGCGGATTTGCCTACTGCACGCCTACATCCAGCTAAACCGGGATATCCAACACCCGGATGAGCTATTAAGATCCGTCCCCACATCGCACTGCATATCGGTACAGGAATATTGACCTGTTTCCCATCAGCTACGCATCTCTGCCTCGCCTTAGGGGCCGACTCACTCTACGCCGATGAACGTTGCGTAGAAAACCTTGCGCTTACGGCGAGCGGGCTTTTCACCCGCTTTAACGCTACTCATGTCAGCATTCGCACTTCTGATACCTCCAGCAGCCTTTACAAGCCACCTTCACAGGCTTACAGAACGCTCTCCTACCACTTGCAATAAATTGCAAATCCGCAGCTTCGGTAACTGGCTTAGCCCCGTTACATCTTCCGCGCAGGACGACTCGATCAGTGAGCTATTACGCTTTCTTTAAATGATGGCTGCTTCTAAGCCAACATCCTGACTGTTTTAGCCTTCCCACTTCGTTTCCCACTTAGCCAATTTTAGGGACCTTAGCTGGCGGTCTGGGTTGTTTCCCTCTTGAGTCCGGACGTTAGCACCCGGTGCTCTGTCTCCCAAGCTGTACTCTTCGGTATTCGGAGTTTGCCTTGGTTTGGTAAGTCGCCATGACCCCCTAGCCAAAACAGTGCTCTACCCCCGAAGGTAATACTTGAGGCACTACCTAAATAGTTTTCGGAGAGAACCAGCTATTTCCAAGTTTGTTTAGCCTTTCACCCCTATCCACAGCTCATCCGCTAGTTTTGCAACACTAGTCGGTTCGGACCTCCAGTACCTGTTACGGCACCTTCATCCTGGCCATGGATAGATCACTTGGTTTCGGGTCTACACCCAGCGACTGAACGCCCTATTCGGACTCGATTTCTCTACGGCTTCCCTATTCGGTTAACCTTGCCACTGAATGTAAGTCGCTGACCCATTATACAAAAGGTACGCAGTCACCCTTGCGGGCTCCTACTTTTTGTAAGCATGCGGTTTCAGGATCTATTTCACTCCCCTCCCGGGGTTCTTTTCGCCTTTCCCTCACGGTACTAGTTCACTATCGGTCGATGATGAGTATTTAGCCTTGGAGGATGGTCCCCCCATGTTCAGACAGGATTACACGTGTCCCGCCCTACTTTTCGCTAGCTCAGTACCACACAGATCTTTTCACATACGGGGCTGTCACCCACTATGGCCGACCTTTCCAAGTCGTTTTGTTAAGTTCTGTGCTATCACTAGCAGGCTGTTCCGATTTCGCTCGCCACTACTTTCGGAATCTCGGTTGATGTCTTTTCCTCGAGCTACTGAGATGTTTCAGTTCACCCGGTTCGCCTCTGCAACCTATGAATTCAGTTGCAGATACCTTTCGGTGGGTTTCCCCATTCGGAAATCTCCGGATCAAAGCTAATTTGCCAGCTCCCCGAAGCTTATCGCAGGCTATCACGTCCTTCGTCGCCTATCATCGCCAAGGCATCCACCACATGCTCTTATTCACTTGACCCTATAACTTTGACGTTTCTTCACAGAAACCAAAGTCAATCAAGGAATTGCCAGGTCTTTCACCTGGCGCGTTATGCCGTCTTCAATAATCGTCTTTCGACGAAGATGAAGTTCGTTTGACGCAATCAAAAAATTGTCGCTGGCGGCACGGTGAGCTAAAACCTTTACGAATTTGCTCTTTCCGCCAGCAACGCTGATTCGACTCTATGAATTTTTAAAGAACAGCCGATTGATCAATCAATATTGACCAACAACAAAGAAGCCTCATGCACGCATGAAGCCGCTTTGGTGTTGACAAATCAGGTACCGGGAGCCGCCCGGAATTGGTGGAGGATGACGGGATCGAACCGACGACCCCCTGCTTGCAAAGCAGGTGCTCTCCCAGCTGAGCTAATCCCCCGATGTCCTCACTTGAGTATCAGAAGAAATGGTGGGTCTAGTTGGGCTCGAACCAACGACCCCCGCCTTATCAAGACGGTGCTCTAACCAGCTGAGCTACAGACCCATGATCGATTCGCGAATCGACTTCTTCCAACAACCGATAAGTGTGGGCGTTTAACTTGAGTGGCAGTTTCCAGAAAGGAGGTGATCCAGCCGCACCTTCCGATACGGCTACCTTGTTACGACTTCACCCCAGTCACGAACCCTGCCGTGGTAATCGCCCTCCTTGCGGTTAGGCTAACTACTTCTGGCAGAACCCGCTCCCATGGTGTGACGGGCGGTGTGTACAAGACCCGGGAACGTATTCACCGTGACATTCTGATCCACGATTACTAGCGATTCCGACTTCACGCAGTCGAGTTGCAGACTGCGATCCGGACTACGACTGGCTTTATGGGATTAGCTCCCCCTCGCGGGTTGGCAACCCTTTGTACCAGCCATTGTATGACGTGTGTAGCCCCACCTATAAGGGCCATGAGGACTTGACGTCATCCCCACCTTCCTCCGGTTTGTCACCGGCAGTCTCATTAGAGTGCCCAACTGAATGTAGCAACTAATGACAAGGGTTGCGCTCGTTGCGGGACTTAACCCAACATCTCACGACACGAGCTGACGACAGCCATGCAGCACCTGTGTTACGGTTCTCTTTCGAGCACTAAGCCATCTCTGGCAAATTCCGTACATGTCAAAGGTGGGTAAGGTTTTTCGCGTTGCATCGAATTAAACCACATCATCCACCGCTTGTGCGGGTCCCCGTCAATTCCTTTGAGTTTCAACCTTGCGGCCGTACTCCCCAGGCGGTCAACTTCACGCGTTAGCTTCGTTACTGAGAAAGTGAATTCCCAACAACCAGTTGACATCGTTTAGGGCGTGGACTACCAGGGTATCTAATCCTGTTTGCTCCCCACGCTTTCGTGCATGAGCGTCAGTGCAGGCCCAGGGGATTGCCTTCGCCATCGGTGTTCCTCCGCATATCTACGCATTTCACTGCTACACGCGGAATTCCATCCCCCTCTGCCGCACTCCAGCGATGCAGTCACAGATGCAGTTCCCAGGTTGAGCCCGGGGATTTCACAACTGTCTTACATCACCGCCTGCGCACGCTTTACGCCCAGTAATTCCGATTAACGCTTGCACCCTACGTATTACCGCGGCTGCTGGCACGTAGTTAGCCGGTGCTTATTCTTACGGTACCGTCATGATCCCTCTTTATTAGAAAGAGACTTTTCGTTCCGTACAAAAGCAGTTTACAACCCGAAGGCCTTCATCCTGCACGCGGCATGGCTGGATCAGGCTTGCGCCCATTGTCCAAAATTCCCCACTGCTGCCTCCCGTAGGAGTCTGGGCCGTGTCTCAGTCCCAGTGTGGCTGGTCGTCCTCTCAGACCAGCTACAGATCGTCGGCTTGGTGAGCCTTTACCCCACCAACTACCTAATCTGCCATCGGCCGCTCCAATCGCGCGAGGTCTTGCGATCCCCCGCTTTCATCCATAGATCGTATGCGGTATTAGCTACGCTTTCGCGTAGTTATCCCCCACGACTGGGCACGTTCCGATGTATTACTCACCCGTTCGCCACTCGTCAGCATCCGAAGACCTGTTACCGTTCGACTTGCATGTGTAAGGCATGCCGCCAGCGTTCAATCTGAGCCAGGATCAAACTCTACAGTTCGATCTTGAATTTTCGCTTCTTTCGAAGCAACTCATAAAAACGGAATTGAAGTGAACTTCACTTCTATTCTCATGAGCGTTTTAAAGTCTTGCGACTTCGTTCCGAAGAACTTGGCCACTCGCCTCAAACGCCCACGCTTATCGGCTGTATATTTTTAAGGAACCCAGCAAAACTTTTTATTCGTTTTGCCCGACTCGCTGCGATCAGCGAAGCCTTCGATTATCACACGTTTTTAGAAGACCTGTCAACTTCCGGGGTCTTTGCGTCAACCTTGCGATCAACTCAACCTTCCCCACTCAACCCAAACTCGTCAGTCGTCTTCAGCAACAGCCTCGTTTCAGCCGAGCCTGCGATTATGACACGGGTTCGAGCCCACTGTCAAACAACCTTTCGGTCTCGCTGCAAGCCCTGTAAAACACAGTGCTCACATAAATAAGAAACCCCCAACCAGGCGATCTGGTTGGGGGTTCTTGGGCTGTAAGAGCCTGACGATGACCTACTTTCACACGGGAACCCGCACTATCATCGGCGCTGAGTCGTTTCACTGTCCTGTTCGGGATGGGAAGGAGTGGGACCAACTCGCTATGGTCATCAGGCATAACTTGTTGTCGCCTTGACTGGGTCAAGACGACGAATTCATAGAGCAAATCAGCTTATTTGTTTGACTGCGTCACTTGGCATAACAACCTTGATCGACGGATCAAAGTTATAGGGTCAAGCCGCACGAGCAATTAGTATCGGTTAGCTTAACGCATTACTGCGCTTCCACACCCGACCTATCAACGTCCTGGTCTTGAACGACTCTTCAGGGGGCTCGAGGCCCCGGCAGATCTCATCTTGAAACGAGTTTCCCGCTTAGATGCTTTCAGCGGTTATCTCTTCCACACTTAGCTACTCGGCAATGCCACTGGCGTGACAACCGATACACCAGAGGTGTGTCCACTCCGGTCCTCTCGTACTAGGAGCAGGCTTCCTCAAATCTGCAGCGCCCACGGAAGATAGGGACCAAACTGTCTCACGACGTTTTAAACCCAGCTCACGTACCTCTTTAAATGGCGAACAGCCATACCCTTGGGACCGGCTACAGCCCCAGGATGAGATGAGCCGACATCGAGGTGCCAAACACCGCCGTCGATATGAACTCTTGGGCGGTATCAGCCTGTTATCCCCAGAGTACCTTTTATCCGTTGAGCGATGGCCCTTCCATACAGAACCACCGGATCACTATGTCCTGCTTTCGCATCTGCTCGACTTGTCAGTCTCGCAGTTAAGCACGCTTATGCCATTGCACTATCGTCACGATGTCCGACCGTAACTAGCGTACCTTCGAACTCCTCCGTTACGCTTTGGGAGGAGACCGCCCCAGTCAAACTGCCTACCATGCACTGTCCCCAACCCGGATAACGGGTCTAGGTTAGAACCTCAAACACACCAGGGTGGTATTTCAACGTTGGCTCCACCAGAACTAGCGTCCTGGCTTCAAAGCCTCCCACCTATCCTACACAGATCTGTTCAAAGTCCAATACAAAGCTACAGTAAAGGTTCATGGGGTCTTTCCGTCTTTCCGCGGGGAGATTGCATCATCACAAACATTTCAACTTCGCTGAGTCTCAGGAGGAGACAGTGTGGCCATCGTTACGCCATTCGTGCAGGTCGGAACTTACCCGACAAGGAATTTCGCTACCTTAGGACCGTTATAGTTACGGCCGCCGTTTACTGGGACTTCAATCAAGAGCTTGCACCCCATCATTTAATCTTCCAGCACCGGGCAGGCGTCACACCCTATACGTCCACTTTCGTGTTTGCAGAGTGCTGTGTTTTTAATAAACAGTCGCAGCCACCGATTCTTTGCAACCCGTTCATGCTCCGTTGTTCACTTCACACTAATAGGGCACACCTTCTCCCGAAGTTACGGTGTCAATTTGCCGAGTTCCTTCTCCTGAGTTCTCTCAAGCGCCTTAGAATACTCATCTCGCGCACCAGTGTCGGTTTGCGGTACGGTCGTATGCAGCTGAAGCTTAGTGGCTTTTCCTGGAACCTCGTTCACTCACTTCGCGAGCAAGCTCGCTCGATCACTGGCCTCGGTATATGTGCAGCGGATTTGCCTACTGCACGCCTACATCCAGCTAAACCGGGATATCCAACACCCGGATGAGCTATTAAGATCCGTCCCCACATCGCACTGCATATCGGTACAGGAATATTGACCTGTTTCCCATCAGCTACGCATCTCTGCCTCGCCTTAGGGGCCGACTCACTCTACGCCGATGAACGTTGCGTAGAAAACCTTGCGCTTACGGCGAGCGGGCTTTTCACCCGCTTTAACGCTACTCATGTCAGCATTCGCACTTCTGATACCTCCAGCAGCCTTTACAAGCCACCTTCACAGGCTTACAGAACGCTCTCCTACCACTTGCAATAAATTGCAAATCCGCAGCTTCGGTAACTGGCTTAGCCCCGTTACATCTTCCGCGCAGGACGACTCGATCAGTGAGCTATTACGCTTTCTTTAAATGATGGCTGCTTCTAAGCCAACATCCTGACTGTTTTAGCCTTCCCACTTCGTTTCCCACTTAGCCAATTTTAGGGACCTTAGCTGGCGGTCTGGGTTGTTTCCCTCTTGAGTCCGGACGTTAGCACCCGGTGCTCTGTCTCCCAAGCTGTACTCTTCGGTATTCGGAGTTTGCCTTGGTTTGGTAAGTCGCCATGACCCCCTAGCCAAAACAGTGCTCTACCCCCGAAGGTAATACTTGAGGCACTACCTAAATAGTTTTCGGAGAGAACCAGCTATTTCCAAGTTTGTTTAGCCTTTCACCCCTATCCACAGCTCATCCGCTAGTTTTGCAACACTAGTCGGTTCGGACCTCCAGTACCTGTTACGGCACCTTCATCCTGGCCATGGATAGATCACTTGGTTTCGGGTCTACACCCAGCGACTGAACGCCCTATTCGGACTCGATTTCTCTACGGCTTCCCTATTCGGTTAACCTTGCCACTGAATGTAAGTCGCTGACCCATTATACAAAAGGTACGCAGTCACCCTTGCGGGCTCCTACTTTTTGTAAGCATGCGGTTTCAGGATCTATTTCACTCCCCTCCCGGGGTTCTTTTCGCCTTTCCCTCACGGTACTAGTTCACTATCGGTCGATGATGAGTATTTAGCCTTGGAGGATGGTCCCCCCATGTTCAGACAGGATTACACGTGTCCCGCCCTACTTTTCGCTAGCTCAGTACCACACAGATCTTTTCACATACGGGGCTGTCACCCACTATGGCCGACCTTTCCAAGTCGTTTTGTTAAGTTCTGTGCTATCACTAGCAGGCTGTTCCGATTTCGCTCGCCACTACTTTCGGAATCTCGGTTGATGTCTTTTCCTCGAGCTACTGAGATGTTTCAGTTCACCCGGTTCGCCTCTGCAACCTATGAATTCAGTTGCAGATACCTTTCGGTGGGTTTCCCCATTCGGAAATCTCCGGATCAAAGCTAATTTGCCAGCTCCCCGAAGCTTATCGCAGGCTATCACGTCCTTCGTCGCCTATCATCGCCAAGGCATCCACCACATGCTCTTATTCACTTGACCCTATAACTTTGACGTTTCTTCACAGAAACCAAAGTCAATCAAGGAATTGCCAGGTCTTTCACCTGGCGCGTTATGCCGTCTTCAATAATCGTCTTTCGACGAAGATGAAGTTCGTTTGACGCAATCAAAAAATTGTCGCTGGCGGCACGGTGAGCTAAAACCTTTACGAATTTGCTCTTTCCGCCAGCAACGCTGATTCGACTCTATGAATTTTTAAAGAACAGCCGATTGATCAATCAATATTGACCAACAACAAAGAAGCCTCATGCACGCATGAAGCCGCTTTGGTGTTGACAAATCAGGTACCGGGAGCCGCCCGGAATTGGTGGAGGATGACGGGATCGAACCGACGACCCCCTGCTTGCAAAGCAGGTGCTCTCCCAGCTGAGCTAATCCCCCGATGTCCTCACTTGAGTATCAGAAGAAATGGTGGGTCTAGTTGGGCTCGAACCAACGACCCCCGCCTTATCAAGACGGTGCTCTAACCAGCTGAGCTACAGACCCATGATCGATTCGCGAATCGACTTCTTCCAACAACCGATAAGTGTGGGCGTTTAACTTGAGTGGCAGTTTCCAGAAAGGAGGTGATCCAGCCGCACCTTCCGATACGGCTACCTTGTTACGACTTCACCCCAGTCACGAACCCTGCCGTGGTAATCGCCCTCCTTGCGGTTAGGCTAACTACTTCTGGCAGAACCCGCTCCCATGGTGTGACGGGCGGTGTGTACAAGACCCGGGAACGTATTCACCGTGACATTCTGATCCACGATTACTAGCGATTCCGACTTCACGCAGTCGAGTTGCAGACTGCGATCCGGACTACGACTGGCTTTATGGGATTAGCTCCCCCTCGCGGGTTGGCAACCCTTTGTACCAGCCATTGTATGACGTGTGTAGCCCCACCTATAAGGGCCATGAGGACTTGACGTCATCCCCACCTTCCTCCGGTTTG
>JASCNX010000007.1:180000-284378 GCA_029968055.1 Xenophilus aerolatus
GAAGGACGAGCAGCTCGCGCAGGAGGCGGTCATCAACGCGAAAGCCGACAAGCTGCTGGCGCAGGAGGAGGTCTGGGTGCGCAAGGGTGTCGAGGCGCGCCGCACGCGCAGCCAGAGCCGCATCGGCCGGCTGGACAACCTGCGGCAGCGCCGTGCGAGCCGGCGCGAGACCCTGGGCAGCGTCAAGATGGACGTTGCCAGCGGCCTGCCCAGCGGCAAGATCGTGGCGGAACTCACGGAAGTGAACAAGTCATACGGCGGCCGGCCGATCGTGCGCGATTTCAGCGCCACGATCCTGCGCGGCGACAAGGTCGGGCTCATCGGCCCCAACGGTGCCGGCAAGACGACGCTGCTCAAGCTCATCCTGGGCGAGCTGGCGCCCGACAGTGGCAAGGTGCGCCGCGGCGCGAACCTCGAGGTGGCCTACTTCGACCAGATGCGCGAGGCGCTGGACCTCGACGCACCGCTGGAGGACTTCATCAGCCCCGGCAGCGAATGGATCGAGATCGGCAACCAGCGCAAGCACGTCAAGAGCTACCTGTCCGATTTCCTGTTCTCGCCCGCACGTGCCGCCTCGCCCGTGCGTTCGCTCAGCGGCGGCGAGCGCAACCGCCTGCTGCTGGCGCGGCTGTTCGCCCGCCCTGCCAACGTGCTCGTGCTCGACGAGCCGACCAACGACCTGGACATCGACACACTGGAACTGCTCGAAGACCTGCTGCAGAGCTACGAGGGCACCGTCTTCCTGGTGAGCCACGACCGCACCTTCCTCGACAACGTCGTGACCAGCACCATCGCGTTCGAGGGCGAAGGCCGCTGGCGCGAGTACGAAGGCAGCGTGCAGGACTGGCTGATCCAATCGCGCCGAGCGCGCGAGATCGCGCAAGCGGCCGAGGCGCGCCAGGCAGCCGTGGCCCCCAATGCGCGATCTGCACTCGCTTCTGCACCCGCCCCCGTCCAGGAACCGGCCCCGCTCGCCGTTGCCTCGACGGGCGCCCGCAAGAAGCTCAGCTACAAGGAACAGCGCGAACTCGACGGCCTGCCCGAGCGCATCGCCGCCCTCGAAGCCGAGCAGAAGACCATCAACACCGCGCTGGCCCAAGGCGGCGGCGCCCTCTATGGCACCGACCCGGCGCGCGCCGCGCAGCTCGCCGCCCGCCACACGCAGATCGAAGACGAACTGCTGACTGCCCTGGAGCGTTGGGAAACACTCGGCGCTGCCTGAGCCCGCGCCGGGCCTCCACGACGCGGCGGCGGCTGCATCCCGCGCGCCCGGTTGTCCGACACGGGGAGCCCGCCGCGCTTGCTATACCCGGGGTCCCTTCCACCCCCCACCTTCCGCCATGCCCCCTCGACTGCGCGCCGCCGGGCGCTGGCTGCCCACCACCCTGCGCGCCAGCGCCAGCCTGCTGATCGCCCTGGCCATGTCGGCCTGCGCGGAATTGCCCAAGAATGTCGATCGGCCCGAATCGGTGGCCCTCGCCTCGCCGGCGGGCACGGCGCTGGGCGACCTGGTCGCGGCGCGGCGGGGCAATGCAGCCGCCCCCTCCGGCTTCTCGCTGCTCGACGGGCCCCAGGCGGCCTACGGCGCGCGGCTGGCTCTGGCCGACAGCGCGCAGAAGACGCTGGACCTTCAGTACTACGCCATCCATGCCGACGCCAGCACGGGCCGCCTCATGCGCAGCGTGCGCGAGGCGGCGGCACGCGGCGTGCGCGTGCGCATCCTGGTCGACGACTTCCACAGCACCGGCCGCAACGCCCTGGTGCTGGGCCTGGCCTACGAGCCCAACATCCAGGTGCGCCTCTTCAACCCGCTGGCCGGCGCGCGCTCCTCCTCCCTGGGGCGCATCGTGAACTCGCTCGGCGACGCCAAGCGCATCCAGCAGCGCATGCACAACAAGCTCTTCATCGCGGACAACGCGATGGGCATCACTGGCGGGCGCAACCTGGGCGACGCCTACTTCGGCCATGGCGACGCGGGCAACTTCGTCGACCTCGACGTGATCGCCGCCGGCCCGGTGGTGCGCGAGATGTCCAAGAGCTTCGACAGCTACTGGAACAACGAGCGCGCCTACCCGGTGCAGTCGCTCGTCAGCCGCGAGGAGCTCGACAAGATCCGCGACAAGGCGCGCGCCGAGCAAGACAAGGGCAAGGACTCGTCCGACGCGCCCAAGCCACCCGACGGCGAGCCGCGCCCCTCGGGCAGCGCCTACGAGGGCGACGCCGCCAAGACCCAGGCCGACGCCCGGCGCCGCTCTCGCGTGTGGGACCAGAAAGCGCTGGACCTGAAGGCCCTGCCCTTCGTCTGGGCGCCGGCCACCCTGATCGCCGACGGTCCGGCCAAGATCGCTGCCGACGCGCAGGCCGCTGCCGGGCCCGCACCCAGCGCGCCGCGGCCTCCCAACGGCGAGCTGCCCATCGGCGAGACCGTGGTGGAAGGTCTGCTGCAATTCATCGGCCAGGCCCGGCGCGACCTGCTGATCATCTCGCCGTACTTCGTGCCCGGCCCGGAGATCAAGAAGGCCTTTGCCGACGCGCGTGCCCGCGGCGTGCGCATCCGCGTGCTGACCAATTCGCTGGCCTCCAACGACGCGCCGATCGCCCATGTGGGCTACGCGCGCCACCGCGAAGAGATGCTGGGCATGGGCCTCGAGCTGTACGAGATGCGCAGCGAACAGGCCACGGTCGGCAGCGCGCTGGGCACCTCGGGCGCCGGCGTCACCGGCGAATCGCGCGCCATGCTCCATTCCAAGGTGCTGGTGCTCGACGGCCGGCTGCTGGTGGTGGGCTCGATGAACCTGGACCTGCGCTCGCAGGAGCAGAACACCGAGATCGCGCTGCTCATCCGCAGCACCGCGCTGTCGAAGGAGGCGACCGATCTCATCGAGACCAGCCTGCGCGAGGGCGCCTGGCACGTCGAGAAGAATCCCGACGGTGCCGGGCTGGTCTGGCGTGCGCCCCAGGGCAGCGGCCTGAAGGACGCGCGCAGCGAGCCCGACGCGAGCGTGGGCCTGCGGATGCTGCTCAAGGTCATCGGGCCGCTGGCACCCGACTCGATGCTCTGACGACGGCTGCCTCTTGTCCCGTAGCGTGCCCGAGGCGCGCGCCATGGACAACTTCGGCGCTGAGAATCAGGCCGTGGGCGCGGCCCGCGCTGGCGACGGCAGCGCGCGTTCCACCGCCCACCACGCCGGCAGCAGTGCCTGCACCGCCGGGTCGCGGAAGCGGTCGTCGAGTAGGAACAGCGCGCCGCGGTCGGTCTCGGTGCGGATGACCCGGCCCGCCGCCTGGGCCACCTTCTGCAGGCCCGGATAGAGGTATGTGTAGTCGTAGCCAGCGCCGAAGCGCGCATCCATGCGCTGGCGCACCTGCTCGTTGAAGGCGTCGTGCGGCGGCAGCCCCAGCCCCGCGATGAACACGCCCACCAGGCGGTCGCCCGGCAAGTCCACGCCTTCACCGAAAGCGCCGCCGAGCACCGCCACGCCCACGCCCTGTCCCCCCGGCGCGAAGCGGTCGATGAAGGCACGGCGCGCGCCCGCGTCCATGGCCGGCGTCTGTGTCCACACCGGAAGGCCCGGTTGCGCGCGCGCCAGGGCTGCCGAGAAGGCGCCAACGTACTGCAGGCTGCCCAGGAAGACGAGGTAGTTGCCGGGCTGTTCGCGGCAGCGTTCGGCCACCGCGTGCACCAGCCGCGGCAGGGCGCGCGCCCGATGGCGCGCGCGGCCCGACAGGCCTTCGGGGATATGCAGCTCGAGCTGCTCGGGGCCGAAGGGCGAGGGAACGTCCAGCGTCGCGGTGCGTCCCGGCAGGCCCAGCGTGTCGCGGTAGAAGTCGAAGGGCGCGAAAGTGGCGGAGAAGGCAACGCCTGCATGCGCCGCGGCCCAGCGGCCGCGCAGCGGGGTGGCAGGCACCAGGTTGCGCACGGCCAGGCAGCCGTCGTCGGCATCGCCGGCCACTTCCAGCAGGAAGTCGCGGTCGAAGTCCTCGATCAGGCGGTCCAGCTGCAGCAGTTCGAAGAAGCTCGCGTGCAGCGGCCCCTCGGCGGTGGTCGGGTCCTGGGCGAGGTGCTCGGTCAGCGCCACCACCGCCTGGCGCACGGCCTGCATGAGCCCCTCGGGCACGCGGGTGCGGAAGCGACTGGCCGCATCGTCGGCGCGGGTAGCGCGCCCGGCGAGCGCCCACTCGCGCTGCACGACGCGCAGCGCCCCGGCCACCGCGCGCGGGGCCATCGCCACCGCCCGCCCCAAGGCCGCGCCGTCGAGCCCGCCGGAGTACATCGCCCGCCCACGCTCGAGCAGGTTGTGCGCCTCGTCGACCAGCAGCGCGACGCGCCATTCCTCGTCCTGCGCCAGTGCGAAGAGCAGCGCGTGCGGGTCGAACCAGTGGTTGTAGTCGGCCACCACCACGTCGGCCCAGCGCACCATCTCCTGCGACAGGTAGTAGGGGCAGACCTGCGTGTCGGCCGCGACGCGGGCCAGCGCCGGCGCATCGAGCCAGCCGGCCTCGGCCGCGGCGGCGCGCGCCGCCGGCAGCCGGTCGAAGAAGCCCCTGGCGAGCGGGCAGGCATCGCCATGGCAGGCGCGCCCCGGGTGCACGCAGGCGCGCTCGCGCGATTCGAGGGCCAGCACGCGCAGCGCCGGCGCGCCGGGGCGCAGGCGTTCCAGCGCCTCCAGGGCGACGGTGCGGCCCGGCGTCTTGGCGGTGAGGTAGAAGACCTTGTCCAGGCGCGCGCCCGGTCGGGCCTTGAGTGCGGGAAAGAGCGCCGCCAGCGTCTTGCCGATGCCCGTGGGCGCTTGTGCCAGCAGTGGCCGGCCGTCGCGCACGGCCTGGTACACGCCGGCCGCGAACCGGCGCTGCCCGTCGCGAAAGCGCGCCAGGGGGAAGGCGAGCAGTCCGAGCGCGTCGTCCAATGCCCGCCGTCGCTGGCGCTCCTGCCGCGCCCACTCGGCATAGCGGCGGCACAGCGCATCGGCATGGGCCTGGAGTTCGGCAGCACCGAAGCGGGCTTCGACCGGCGTCTCCTCGTCGCTGTCGAGTTCGAGGTAGACCAGCGCGATCTCCAGCGCATCGAGGCCGCGCTCGGCGCACAGCATGGCACCATAGACCTTGGCCTGCGCCCAGTGCAAGGCGCGCTGGTTCGCACGCACGCGTGCGACCGGCCCACGGTGCGTCTTGATCTCTTCGAGGCGGCCAGCCTCGGCGTCGAAGCCGTCGGCCCGCCCTCGCAGGAGCAGTCCCTGGCACGCCAGCCGCAGACCGATCTCGCTTTCGTAAGCTGCGCCGCGCCGCGCCTGCACGCGCCGGTGGCCCTCGGCGCCTTCGAGCCCCGTCGGCGCGGGCGTGAAGCGCAGGTCCAGGTCGCCCGCCCGCGCCGCGAACGCGCACAGGGCGCGCACGGAGACGGGCAGCGGCGCTAGGGGCGCCACATGGGCCGGGATGGAGTCGGTCACCGCGCGACTGTACATCCGTACAGGTTAGCTCCTGCAAGTCGTGCGACCACTGCTGCCGGCCCACAATGGCAGACTGCACCCCGCCCCTACCGGACCATGCCGCACCGCGTCGCCTTCCTCCACACCTCGCCCGTGCACATTGCCACCTTCGACCGGCTGATGCAGGCGCTCGCACCGGCCGTGACGGTGACGCACCTGGTCGACGAGGCCCTGCTCGCCGACGCGCAGCGCGTGGGCCTGGACGACGCGCCGCTCGTGGCTCGTGTGCAGGCGACGATGGCCCGGGCCGCGGAGGGTGGCGCCTCGCTCGTCGTGTGCACCTGCTCCACGCTCGGCGGGCTGGCCGAGCGCGTGCCGACGGCGGGCCGCTACGTGGCCGCCCGCATCGATCGCGCGATGGCCGACCGCGCGGTGCGGCGCGGGCCGAAGGTGCTGGTCGTCGCCGCGCTGGCGAGCACCGTCGGCCCGACCGAAGCGCTGATCCGTGAATCGGCCGACGCGCTCGGCGCCCCCGTGTCGCTGCGCACCCGCGTTGTGCCCGATGCGTGGCCCTTTTTCGAGCGCGGCGACCTGCTCGGCTACGTGGCCGCCGTGGCCCGCGACGTGCGCCAGCAATGCGGCGACGCCGACGTGGTGGTGCTGGCCCAGGCGTCGATGGCGCCAGCCGCCGCCGCGCTGGGCGACCTGGACGTCGAGGTGCTGGCCAGCCCGGCGCTGGGCGTGCGGGCCGTGGCGGTCCACTTCGGCATCAAGGTGCCGTGACGCTGGCGGCGCGCTCGAGCGCCGCTCCTGAATTGATAGCGTCTCGCGCTCGCCCCGCGGGCGCTGGAGGCACTTTTGGCTTGGAAGCTGCTGCCGCAGCGATCACTCCGCCTCGATGCCCGCCGCCTTGACGATGCGGCCCCACTTCTGCGACTCGGCGGTCTGGAATTTCGCCATCTCGTCGGGCGTGGTGGTGAAGACTTCGGTGCCGGTCGGTTCGTAGAAGGCCGCCTTCGCCGACTCGCTTTTCGCCGCCTTCACCAGCAACTCGTTGAGCCTGAGGACCACGGCAGTCGGCGTCTTCGCCGGCGCATAGGCGGCGAACCAGTAGCCCATCTCGTAGCCCTTCACGCCCGCCTCGGCGATGGTCGGCACATCGGGCGCGAGCGGCGAGCGCTTCGCGCTCGACATGCCCAGCGCGCGCAGTTTGCCGGCCTTGACCTGCGGCAGGCCGGTCGCGGTGTCGGTGATCATCATGTGGATCTGGCCGCCCATGAGGTCGGTCACGGCCAGCGTGTTGCTCTTGTACGGCACGTGCAGCAGCTTGATGTCGGCCATCTGCTGCAGCAGCTCGCCGGCCATGCGGCTGGACGAACTGCCGCTGCCGAAGCTGTACTTGCCCGGCTCCTTCTTGGCCAGCGCGATGAACTCGGCCACGGTCTTCGCCGGGAAGGTGGGTGCCACCACCATGATCTGCCCGCCCTTGCCCAGGCCCGTGATGGGCGCGAAATCCTTCACCGGGTCGTAGGGCAGCTTCTTGTACAGGTGCTCGTTGGCGGCGTGCGTGGTGTTGGTGGTGACGAGCACCGTGTAGCCGTCGGCCGGCGCCTTGGCGACGAACTGCGAGGCGATGAAGCCGCTGGCACCGGCCTTGTTGTCGATGACCACCGACTGCTTCGTCTCGGCGGTGATCGCGTTGCCCAGCGCGCGGGCGATCTGGTCGGTGGCGGTGCCGGCGGCGAAAGGCACGACGAAGGTGATGGGCTTGTCGGGAAAGCCCTGCGCGCCGGCGGCGAGGGCGGTGAAGGCCAGCGCGGTGGCGGCGGCGAGGCGGGTGATGCGGTGCATGTCTCTTGTCTCCTGGTTTGAAAAATGGGAACGCGTCAGACGGGCCCGGCAAGGTGCCGAACCAGTTCCGGGGGCACTTCGACCTCCAGCGCCAGCAGCAGGTACGACAGCGCCTTGCCGTGCGTGTCGAGGTTGAGCGCGTCGTTCACGCCACCGTCGAGCACGTCGTCGATGACGAAGTTCATCGCCTGCAGCCTCGGCAGCACGAAGCGCTGCACGCGCGTCGGCCGGCGGTGCGCGAATTGCGCGGCCACGCGCGCCTCGCTCACCTGCTCGACGAGCAGCGGCCACAGTGCCGGGTGCCAGGCGATGACGCTGATGTTGGAGCGGTTGCCCTTGTCGCCGGTGCGGCCGTGCGCGATGCGGTCGAGGGGCACGAGCAGTGTCGAACTCATGGCAGGCCTTCCACGATCTCGAAGCGCGTCGGCACCGCCTCGCGCGCCAGCAGGCAGGACATCGTGTTCAGCCGCGGCGTGAGCGCGCTGCGCACGCCGCCCCCGCCGGCCGGGCCGCAGGTGTACAGCGCCATGACTTCACGCGCCACGCGCTCGGCCTGCGCGCGCTCGGCGTGCGCCGCAGCCACGCGCAGGCGCACGTCGCGCGCCTCACCGGCGGGCGTGTCCGCCAGCAGGCGGCCGCCGTCGTCGGCGAAAAGGCTCACGGCGCCGATGAGGTCCACCCGCAGGCTCAGGCCCGGCAGGCGTTTGCGCAGCGTGTCGGCGGCGAGGCGCGCGCGGGCCTCGGCGCGCGCACCGGCGTAGGAGATCCCGGCCTCGGCCAGCCAGCCGCCCTCGTGGCACACGTTGACCTTGAGGCTGGCCGGACGCGCATGGCCACGCACACCCGTCAGCCGCACCCGATCCGGCCCGACCTGCGCGACCTCGGCATCGCCGATGTCGGCCACCACATCGGGCGTGAGGTAGGCCGCAGGGTCGTGCACCTCGTACAGCAACTGCTCCTTGACCGTGGCCTCGCTGACCCGACCGCCAGGCGCGTCGGCCTTGCCGATGACCACCCCGCCGTCGGCATCGATCTCGGCAATGGGAAAGCCGATCGCCTCCGGTGCCGGCACGTCCTTGAAGCCGGGGTCGGCGAAGTAGCCGCCGCACACCTGCGCGCCGCACTCCAGCAGGTGGCCGGCCATGGTCGCGCGTGCGATGCGGTCCCAATCGTCCGGGGCCCAGCCGAAATGCGCCAGGGCCGGTCCCACCGTGAGCGAGGGGTCGGCCACGCGGCCGCAGACCACGACCTGCGCGCCCGCACGCAGCGCGGCGGCGATGGACTCGGCGCCGATGTAGGCATTGGCACTGACGACCTGCAGCGTGTCGAAGCCGGCGCCGAGCTGCTCGCGCAACAGGGTCCGCTGCGCCGGCGCGCACAGGTCGTCACCCTCCACCACGGCGATGGCCGGCACGGCCAGTCCCAGCTCGGCCGCCATGCGCGCGATGTGCCGCGCCGCGGCGCGCGGGTTCGCCGCGCCGAAATTGCTCACGATGCGGATGCCGTTGGCGACGCAGCGCGCCAGCACCGGGCGCAGCATGTCGTCCAGCAAGGGCTCGTAGCCCGACTGGGGATCGGCACGCCGACGCAGCTGGGCCAGCGCGAGCGTGCGCTCGGCCAGCGTTTCGAAGATCAGGAAGGCGCGCTGGCCGGCCGGCGCGCCGGGCGCGCGAAGCCGTGCGACCAGCGTGTCGACCACCGGGCCGGCCGCATCGGTGCGGTCGCCCGAGAAGCCGGCGGCGCAGCCGATCAGCAAGGGGGAAGGCGCAGGGCTCGTCATGTCTCCGGAGCTGGTCGTTGTGCCGCCAATGTAGGCAGCGCATGCCCATCCGTAAAATCGAAAGTTCGGATCGATTGATCCGCATTGCAGATCAATGGCCGCCCCCGACCTGTCGACCCGTTCGCTGCGCGCCTTCCTGGCGCTGGCGGAGCTGCGCAACTTCACCCGCGCCGCGCAGGCCACGCACCTGTCGCAGCCGGCCTTCAGCGCGCTGATCCGCTCGCTCGAGGACGCGGTGGGCACACGGCTGTTCGACCGCAACACGCGCAGCGTGCAGCTCACGCCCGAAGGCCGGCTCTTCGAGCCTTCCGCGCGCCAACTGCTCGCCGATACCACGCGCGCGCTGGCCGACCTGGCCGACCACGTGGAGCGCCGCAAGGGCCGCGTCCACGTCGCCGCCCTGCCCTCGCTGGCCGCAGGCTGGCTGCCGGCGCTCTTCGCCGAGTACCGTGCGGCGTGGCCGGGCGTGACGATCGCGCTGTCGGACCTTCTGTCGGACGCCTGCATCGACCTCGTGCGCGGCGGCCAGGCCGATTTCGCGCTGGCGGCGGCCGGCCTGCGCGGCAGCGATTCGGCCGAGCTGCACACCCGCGTGCTCGGCAGCGAGCGCTTCCACCTCGTGTGCCGGGCCGACCATCCGCTGGCCACGGCACCGCGCCTCACGCTGCGCCAGCTCGCGCCCTGGCCCTTCATCCACATGACGCGCAATTCCAGCGTGCGGCAGGCGCTGGAGGCCGCGCTGCACCCGCTGCAGATGAGCACGGTGCTGGAGGTGGAACAGCTCGCCACCGTGATGGGCATGGTGGAGGCCGGCCTGGGCATCAGCGTGGTGCCCACGCTCACGCTCTACCAGTTCCGGCGCGACACGATCGTGACGCGTGTGCTGCCGCTGCCCGCCCTGCGCCGGCGCATGCTGCTGGTGCGCCGGCGCGAGGGCAGCCTGTCGGCGGCGGCGCAGGCGCTGTACGACATGGTGGTGCAGCGGTTTCCACTGCTGTCCATGTCCTAGCGGCTCGTGCCGATGGCGCGCGCGCCGGAGCCCGAAAACCTCACGACGACGCGGCCAGGACGCGGGCCGCGGGACAAGCGGACGGCGTGATCGCCTGCGCCGCCGCGATCGGATCCGCGACAGCATGTCTGCGTGTTCAACTCGCCCCGCCTCACGCGTCGATGCCCCTGTTGCCTGCACCGCCGCGCCGCCGTGCGCCTGCCTTCGGGCTCCTCCTTTCTTCGCTGCGCCGCCGCCTGACGGCCTGCTGCGCGGGCACCGCCGTCCTCGCGGCCGCCCTGCCGGCGCACGCCCTGCCCGACTGGCATGCGCGGCTCATGGGCGAATTCGCCGCCATCGACCGCGCCGACGGGTCGGCCCTGGGCGTGTACGTGCGCGACCTGGCCAGCGGCGAGGACGCGAGCTACCGCGCCGGCGAGCGCTGGTACCTGGCGTCGATGGTCAAGGTCCCGGTCGCCATCGCGGTGCTGCGCGCCGTCGAGGCGGGCCGGCTGACGCTGGACACCCCGGTGACCGTGCGCGCATCGGACTACGTGGATGGTGCCGGCAGCACCAACCACGCCGCCGTGGGCGCGCAGCGCACGGTGCGCGCGCTGATCGACCAGATGATCATCCACAGCGACAACACCGCCAGCGACATGCTGATCGACCTGGTGAGCCTGAAGGCCGTCAACGAGGTGGTGCAGTCGCTGGTGCCCGAGGGCATCGGCCGCATCACCACGCTGGGCGACGTGCGGCGGCAGGTCTACGGCCAGCTCACACCGGCCGCGTCGCGCCTGTCGGGCGTCGACCTGCTGGCCATCCACCGCGAACGCAGCGACGAGGCGCGGGTGCGCAAGGTGTCGCAGCTGCTGGACGTGCCGGCGTCGCGCTTGCGCATGCCGCTGGAAGACGCCTACACGGCCTATTACGCCAGCGGCGTCAACAGCGGCCGGCTCGACGCCTACGGCGAGCTGCTGGCGCTGCTCGTGGACGGCCGCGCCCTGGGCCGTCCGATGACCGACTACCTGCTGCACGTGATGGCGCGCACCGCCACCGGGACGCGCCGCATCAAGGCCGGCCTGCCGCCGGATGCGCGCTTCGCCCACAAGACCGGCACGCAGCGCCGGCGAATCTGCGATGCCGGACTGATCACCACGCCGCGCCATGCCGATGCCGCACGGGTGCTGGTGGTGGCCTGCGTGCGGGGCGACCTCTCGCTGGAGCGCTCCGAAGGGGCGCTGCAGCAGGTGGGCGCCGCGCTGTGCCGCTCCGGCCTGCTGACACGAGGAGTTCCCGATGCGCCGACTTGCCCTGCTGCTGTGCCTGCCGCTGCTCCTGCTGCCGCTCGCTGAAGACGCGCGTGCGGCCGACTGGCGCGATGCGCTCGACGCCCAGATCGAGCGCATCGACCGCGCCACACCGGGCGAGCTCGGCGTGTACGTCAAGCGCCTGAATGGCGGCGAGACGTACCGCCACGGCGCCGAGCGCTTCTGGTACCTCGGCTCGATGACCAAGGTGCCGATCGCCATCGCGGTGCTGCAGCAGGTCGATGCGGGCAAGCTCAAGCTGTCGGACAGCGTCGAACTGCAGGATGCCGACCGCATCGACGTGAGCCGCGTGGTGCGCGAGCGCACGGGCCGGCGCTACACCGTCGACGCGCTGCTGGACCGCATGCTCAAGGACAGCGACAACACCGCCGCCAACATGCTCATCCGCACGGTGGGCGAGGACACCGTGCAGCGCAGCGCCGCGCAGGCGCTGGGCACACAGGGCTTCAAGCGCATCACGAACTTCGCGACCATGCGGCGCGACGTCTACGCCGAGATCCATCCCTCGGCGCGCGGGCTGCCCAACACCGCGCTGGTGCAGGTGGCCGACGCACCGCTGGGCCCGGGCCGCGTGCGGGCCGTGCAGCGTGCCTTGAAGCTCAAGGACGGCGAGCTCCAGGCGCGCACCATCGACGAGGCCTACGACCGCTACTACCGGCACGACATCAACGCGGCCACGCTCGATGCCTATGGCGCGATGCTGGAGAAGCTGGTGCGCGGCGAGTTGCTGCAGCCCGCCAGCCTGCAGCGCCTGTATGCCGCGATGAAGCTGGGCACCTTCACCAACCACCGGCTGCAGGCCGGCCTGCCGCGCAGCGAGCCCTTCATCCACAAGACCGGCACGCAGTACGAGCGCGCCTGCCATGCCGGCGTGCTGCGCCCGCAGGATCGCGGGGCCGATGCGGTGGTGGTCGCGGTGTGCGCGGCCGGCATGGACGAGCACAAGGACGTGGACGCCATCTTCCAGCAGGTGGGCCGGGCCGTCGCGCAGACCGCGCTGCGGCCGCAGCAGTCCGCGGCGCGGTGAAGCGCTGCGGCGCTCAGGCCGCCTGCAGCATCGCCTCGGGCGTGTCGTTGACTGTGGTGCGGCGCAGTTCGCGGCGCTCGGCGATGTCGTAGCGCCGGCCGCGGTGCAGCGTGGCACGGTTGTCCCACATGACGGTGTCGCCCACCTGCCATTCGTGGCGGTAGACGAACTCGCGCTGCGTGGCATGTTCCAGCAGGTCGAGCAGCAGCATGCGGCTCTCGGCCGTCGGCCAGCCCACGATCTGCCGCGCGTGCACGCCCACGAAGAGCACCTTGCGCCCCGATCCCGGGTGCGTGTCGATCAGCGGCCAGATCGCCGGCGGGATCTCCTTCTTCTGTGCGTCGGTGTAGGCCTCGTCGCCGAGCAGCAGGCGCGTGTGCAGCGCGAAATGCTCGGCGCTCAGGCCGGCAATGGTGTTGCGCATGCGGGCGTCCAGCGCATCGTGCGCGGCACGCAGGTCGGCGAACTCGGTCTCGCCGCCCCAGCTCGGGTTGATGACCGAATGCAGCATCGAATAGGCCGCGCGCGGGTTCATGAAGGAGCTGTCGCTGTGCCACAGCTGGTTGGCGAAGTTCGACAGGTTCTTGGGCGAATCGCGGCGCGCCACTTGGCCTTGCGCGTCGACGTTCGAGATGTCGATCAGCCGCTCGTCCTCCAGCCGCTCGGGCCGCTTGAAGACGCGCTTGAGGCCGATGTCCAGCGGACCGAAGCTGCCGCAAAGGCGCAACTGCTGCTGGGCCGTGAGCGGCTGGCCGCGCCACACCAGCACAGCGTACCGGTTCATGGCGGCGTTGATGGCGCGCACGTCGGCGTCGGCCAGCGGTTGCGCGAGGTCGATGCCCGAGGCTTCGGCGGCGAAATGCGGGTGCAGGGGTTGCAGGTGGAGGGAGGACATGGAAAAGGCTCCGTATTCAATCGAGGGAGATGCGGGCGTCGGCGACGACCTTGGACCAGCGCTTCATCTCGCTGCGCAGCAGGGCGTCGAACTGCGCCGGGGAGGACGCGACCACCTGCATGCCGAGGTCCTCGATGCGCTTGCGCGTCTCGGGCACGGCGAGCACGCGCGCGGTGTCGGCCTGGATCCTGTCGAGCACGGGCCGGGGCGTGGCCGCCGGCGCGACGAAGCCCAGCATGCCGATGACCGAGAAGCCGGGCACCGTCTCGGCCGCGATGGGAAAGTCGTAGCCGGGCACGCGCTTGTCGCCCAGCGTGGCGATCATCTTCATGCGGCCGGCCTGCACATAGGGAATGACCGACAGGAAGGGGTCGATCACGATGTCGATGCGCCCGCCCATGAGTTCGGTGTGCGCCGGCGCGCTGCCCTTGAAGGGCGAGTGCAGCATGTCGAAGCCGGCCTCGCGCTTGAGCAGCTCGCCGCCCAGGTGCGTGGTGCTGCCGGCGCCCGGCGTGCCGTAGGTGAGCTTGCCGGGGTTCTTCTTGGCCCACGCGATCATCTCGGCCAGGTTGTTGAAGGGCGCATCCACCCGCGCCACGATGGCCTGCTGCAGCAGCACCAGTTGCGTGATGCCGGCCAGGTCGCGAGCCGTGTCGTAGGGCAGCGTCTTGTGCAGGTACGGGTTGACGGCCAGCGACGAGTTGGCAATGCCGAAGGTGTAGCCGTCGGGCGCCGACTTGGCGATGTAGTCCATGCCGATGATGGTGCCGGCGCCGGGCTTGTAGTCGACCAGCACGGTCTGGCCGCCCCAGACCTCCTGCAGCTTCACCGCGATCAGCCGGGCCATGGTGTCGGTCGGTCCGCCGGGCGGGAAGGGCACGATCATTTTCACGGGCTGCTTGGGGAAGGCCGCAGCCGCGGGCTGGGCCCAGGGCACCGCGGGGAGGCCGGCGGCGGACGCGGCCAGGGCCGCGCCGTGCAGGAATCGGCGTCGTTGCATCGTGTCTCCTAATTATTTTGGAACAGTGTTCCGAAATAATGTCATCGATGCTGATCCCTGTCCAGCGCCGCGCCACAATCGCGTCCGCCATGCCACGCCGTTCCGCGACCCACGCCCCTCCCGACGATGCCGAGGTTTCGGCCCCAGCCGCGCGCGACGAGGTGGCGGCGCTGGCGCGCGGACTGGCTGTGTTGCGGGCGCTGGCCGACGCGCCGGGGCCGCTGTCGAATCGCGCCCTCGCCGATGCGACGGGCATCCCCAAGGCCACCGTGTCGAGGCTCGCGGCCACCCTGGTGACCGGCGGCTTCGTGCAGCAGGACCCCGACAGCGAGCGCTTCCAGCTCGGCCCGGCGCTGCTGGACCTGAGCAGCGCCTACCTGCGCAACTTCGACATGCGCGCGCTGTGCCGGCCCTACCTGGCCGAGCTGGCCGACCGCGCGCAGGCGAGCGTGCACCTGGGCGTTCGCGACGGGCTGGACATCCTCATGATCGACACCGTGCGCCCGCGCTCGGCCGTCATCCTCACGCGCACCGACATCGGCACGCGCATGGACATCGCCACCTCGGCCAGCGGGCGCGCCTACTTCGGCGCGCTGTCGGCGGCGCAGCGCGAGGCGCTGCTGCAGGACTACCGCCGTGAGGCGGCCCAGCGCTGGAAGGCCGCGCGCGACATGCTGCTGCGCGGCGCGGCGGACGTCGAGGCCCATGGCTACGGCCGTTCCTACCAGGAGTGGCACCGCGACATCAACGCGATCGGCTTCACGCTGCGCGGGCCGCGCGGCGAGCTGTATGCGCTCAGCTGCGGCGGGCCGGCCTATGCGCTGTCACCGAAGACGCTGGAGACGCAGGTCGCGCCGGCGGTGCTCGCCACGCAGCAGGCCATCGGCCGCGCCTGCGGCGTCACGGCCCGGGAGGGCTCGCGCTAGCGCACGCAGGCGGGCGTTGCGGCGCCCTCCGGCAGCACGATGCCCCAGCGCAGGTCCACCTGGGTGGGCGCGCGGCCACCGGTCCAGGGCAACTGCAGCCTGCCGCTGCAGGCCGCCGAGGCGAGCAGCGCCGGCAGTGGCACGCCCTCGGACTCGAAGCCGGGCGTGTCGAGGATGAGGACCATGGCGCCATCGCGCGCCAGCGTGCCGGGCGCCAGCCACGGCGAGTTGCGCGCCTCGCCGTCGACCAGCAGGTCGACCTGCGGCCCGGCCTTCAGCGCGACGGCGCCGGCGAACCAGGTGTCGCCGGCCAGCAGCCGCAGGGGCGGCCCGCCGACCCGTTCGGCCCACACCGCCTGCAGGGCCGCCGCGATGTCGTCGGCCGGCAGGTTGGTGCGGGCCGCGTGGCCGACGCGACGGCCTGCCGCGCCGTCGAACGCCCCCTGCCCGAGCGCAGCCGCCGCATGGGCTGCGACGACCACGGCCACCAGCATGCGCCAGCGCCGCGCTGACCAGCCTTCGGCCTCGAGCCCCGGCCAGCACAGCACGGCCCAGAGCGCCAGCGGCAGGAAGAAGGTCGTCAGCCAGGCCGGCACGATGCGCACCTGGAACACCGCGGCCACCACGACGACCGCGAGCAGCGGGCCGAACGCGGCCCAGGTCAGGAAGCGCCGGTCGAAGGCGGTGCCGCGCCCGGGCCCGGGCACCGTGTCCAGCGCCGTCGCCTGCCGAGGTCGGGCCCACCAGGCCCACGCCATCACCGCGAGCATCGGCGCTAGGCGGACGAACTGCAGCCGCACCATCTTGAGCAATGCGACCTGGCTGTGGGCGGTGTGCGCGTGGGGATGGACCGACGCCATCGCATAGGCCGCGGACTCGCCACCGTGCCCGAGCACCCACACGAGATGCGGTGTGACGAGCAGCAGGCCCACCGCGCCGGCGACGACCATGCCGCGGCGCACGCGGGCCTCGCGCCACAGCCCCTCCCGCGCGATGAAGGCGAAGCCGACGGCCAGCTGCACGACAGCGCTGTACTTGGTGAGCAGCGCCAGTCCCGCGAAGGCGCCGAGTGCCGCCCACTGGCGCCACCGCGCGTGCGGCCGCGCCAGCACACGCCACAGCATCCACCAGTAGCCCGCGATGGACCACAGCTGCACGGTGTTGTGGTTGAAGACCACCGCCCGTTGCATGTGGTAGGTCACCAGCGTGCCCAGCAACAGGGCCAGCGCCGCACGGTGCACACCCGCCACCTCGCGCGCCCAGATCCAGACGATGGCCAGCGCCGCGGTGCCGCAGGCCACGCCCGCCGCGTAGGCCAGCCAGGGCTGCGGCCCGGCGATGCGCACCAGCACGCCCATGACCCAGCTGGGCAGCGGTGGGTGCTTGTAGTAGCCGAGCTCGAAGCTCCTGGCCCAGAAGAGCTCTTCCACGTTGTCCCAGGGCGGCGACGGAAGGAGCATCGATGAAGACAGCGTCCATACCAGCGCCATCGCGCACAGCGCGACGACGACGTGGCGCTGCATCGCCTGGCCCTCGTCCGGCTTCGACGCTGCAGCGGGCCGGCGGACCGGTTCGGACGGGGCGCTGGCAGCGCTGGCGGAGGACATGGGAGCGATCGTCGGGAAGGAATGCGCGAAGGCGCGCACCGTGCACGACAACGCGCGCCACGGCGTCGCGGTGCACCGCGGATTCTGCGCGGCGTGCGCGGCGCGCAGGCTGAGTTTTTCTTCAGGGTCCTGGGGCCGGCATGAAGAACAATTCAGGCGTTCGTCATCGGAAATACAGGTGGGGCTTTCTAAGATTTCCCGGCCCGCGCCGAAGCCCGGCGCATACCGCGGCGAATCACCATGACAACGACGACAAGCTCCCTGCCGAACGCCCTTGGCGCATGGCGGGCCACCCGCCCCTGGCTGCCTGCGGCACTGGCCGCCGCGCTGTGCGCCTGCCATGCCGGCAACGCGGCGAAGCCCACCGGCAGCGACGCAACGGCCGCACGCGCGATCGAGCGGCGCGACGGTGCGCTCTTCATTCCCGAGTCCTCGCCGCTGCGCCAGTCCTTGCAGATGGCCGCCGCCGAGGAACGCAGCGTGCAGCGTTCGCTGACATTGCCGGCCGTGGTCGAAGCCGATCCGGGCCGGCTGGTGCGCATGGTGCCGCCGGTGGCAGGCCGCATCGTCCAGTTGACCGACCAGCCCGGGCAGCCCGTGAAGGCCGGCGACACGCTGTTCGTGCTCGATGCGCCCGACATGGCCAGCGCGAATGCCGATGCGCAGAAGGCGCGCGCGGCGGTGGCCGTGGCCCGGCAGAACCTGCAGCGGCAAACGCAGCTCGACGAGCAGCACATCGGGGTGCGGCGCGACCTGGAGCAGGCCCAGTCGGACCTGCAGCAGGCCGCCGCCGAAGCCGAGCGCGCCCAGCAACGGCTGTCGCAGCTGGGCGGCAGCGCGGACGCCGCCGCGGGCGCGTCGCGGCGCTACGTGCAGAAGTCGCCGATCTCCGGCCAGGTGGTGGAGGTCGCAGGCGCGCGCGGCGCGTTCTGGGCCGACACCACCGCGCCCATCCTCGTGGTCGCCGACCTGTCGAAGGAGTGGGTGGTCGCGAGCGTGGGCGAGCGGGACCTTGCGGCCGTGTCGGCCGGCCAGGCCGCGACCATCGCCTTCGACGCCTACGGCGACGAGACCGTCGACGCCACGGTGCGCTACGTCGGCGCACTGCTCGACCCGGATACCCGCAGCGTCAAGCTGCGCCTGCCGCTGGCGAACGCCCAGGGCCGCTACCGGCCCGGCATGTTCGCGCACGTGGTGCTGGCCGGCCCGGCGCACCCGGCGGTGACCGTGCCCGAGACGGCACTGGTGCAGAGCGGCTTCGACACCCGCGTGTTCGTCGAGACGGCGCCCTGGACCTTCGAGGCCCGCGCCGTGCGCACCGCCGCGCCCTCGAACGGCCGGATGGAGATCACGCAGGGCCTGCGCGCCGGCGAGCGCGTGGTGGTCAGGGACGGGGTGCTGCTCAATGATTGACCGCCTCGTCGCCGTCTGCCTGCAGCGCCGTGCGATCGCCTGGCTCGTCTTCGCGGCGGCGGCGCTGTACGGCGCCTGGTGCTGGACGCAGCTGCCGCTGGAGGCCTACCCCGACATCGCCGACACCACCTCGCAGGTGATCACGCAGGTGCCCGGCCTGGCGGCCGAAGAGGTGGAGAAGCAGATCACCGTGCCATTGGAGCGCGAGATCATGGGCACGCCCGGCATGCAGGTCATGCGCTCCAAGAGCACCTTCGGCCTGTCGCTCATCACCGTGGTCTTCCGCGACGGCGTGGAGGACTACTGGTCGCGGCAGCGCCTGCAGGAGCGCCTGGCCGCGGTGTCGCTGCCCTACAAGGCGCAGCCCGGCCTGGACCCGCTCACGTCGCCCATCGGCGAGATCTACCGCTACACCCTCGAGTCGAAGACGCGCGACCTGCGCGCGCTGTCCGAGCTGCAGTTCTGGAAGGTGATCCCGCGCCTGAAGCAGGTGCCGGGCATCGCCGACGTGAGCAATTTCGGCGGCATCACGACGCAGTTCGTGCTCGACCTCGACCCGGCGCGCCTGGCCAAGTACAACGTCTCGCTGGCGCAGATCCGGCAGGCCATCAACGCCAACAACGCCAGTGCGGGCGGCAGCGTCGTCACGCGCGGCGAGCAGGGCTTCGTGGTGCGCGGGGTGGGCCTGATCGGCGGCATCGCCGACATCGAGCGCATCGCCGTGACGCAGAAGGGCGGCACGCCCGTGCTGCTGCGCGACCTGGGCACCGTGCGCCTCGGCGAACAGGAGCGCCAGGGCGTGCTGGGCAAGGACCGCAACCCGGACACCATCGAGGGCATCGTGCTGCTGCTCAAGGGCGAAAACCCCTCGCGCGTGCTCGAGGGTGTGCACGCGGCCGTGCAGGACCTCAACGCGCACGTGCTGCCGGCCGACGTGCGCATCGTGCCCTACCTGGACCGCACCACGCTGGTGGACGCGACGCTGCACACGGTGTCGGGCACGCTCACGGAAGGCATGCTGCTGGTCACGCTGGTGCTGCTGCTTTTCCTGGGCAGCCCGCGGGCGGCGCTGATCGTGGCGCTCACCATCCCGCTGGCGCTGCTGTTTGCCTTCGCGCTCATGCGCCAGTTCCATGTGCCGGCGAACCTGCTGTCGCTGGGCGCGATCGATTTCGGCATCGTGGTCGACGGCGCCGTGGTGGTGATGGAGCGCATCCTGCGCATCCGCGAGGAGAACGAGGGGCAGCCTCTGGAGGCCGGCCAGGTGCTGGCGGCCGTGCGCGAGGTGGCCGGGCCGCTGTTCTTCGGCATGGTCGTCATCATCACCGCCTACCTGCCGCTCTTCGCCTTCCAGCGCATCGAATACAAGCTGTTCGCGCCCATGGCCTATGCGGTGGGTTTCGCACTGCTGGGCGCGCTGGTGGTGGCGTTGACGCTCATTCCCGGCCTGGCCTACGTGGCCTACCGCAGGCCGCGCCGCGTCTTCCACAACCCGGTGCTCGAACGCCTCCAGGCCTGGCACGGGCGGCTGCTCGAACGCGTGGTCGGCCGTCGCACGATCGGGATCGCGGCGCTGGCCGCCGCCGTGGCCGGCGTGCTGGTGCTGGGCGGTGCGATCGGACGCGACTTCCTGCCCACGCTGGACGAGGGATCGATCTGGCTGCAGGTCACGCTGCCGCCGGGCATCTCGCTGGACAAGGCCACCTCGATGGCCAACGCGCTGCGTGCGGCGACGCTGGAATTCCCGGAGGTGGCCTTCATCGTCACGCAGCTGGGCCGCAACGACGACGGCACCGACCCGTGGACGCCGTCGCACATCGAGGCCAGCGTGGGGCTGCATCCCTATGCCACCTGGAAATCGGGTGACACCAAGGCGCAGCTCATCGACCGGCTGTCGGCCCGCTTCGCGCGCCTGCCGGGCATGACCGTGGGCTTCTCGCAGCCGATGATCGACGGCGTGCTGGACAAGCTTGCCGGCGCCCACAGCGACCTGGTCGTCAAGATCTACGGCAGCGACTTCGCCGAAACCCGCGCGCTCGCCGGCCGGGTGCGCGACATCCTGGGCGATGTGCCCGGCGCACGCGACGTGGCCATCGACCAGGAGCCGCCGCTGCCGCAGGTGCGCATCGTCGTCGACCGCGAGGCGGCCGCACGGCTGGGCATCAACGTGGCCGACGTGGCCGACCTCATCGGCACCGGCATCGCGGGCACGCCGGTCGACCAGCTCTACATTGACGAGCGGCGCTACGACATCGCGGTGCGCTTCAACGGCGCCTCGCGCAGCGACCCGGCCGCGATCGGCGCGCTGGTGCTGACCACGCCCGGCGGTGCGCGCGTCGCGCTCTCGCAGGTGGCCTCGATCCGGCTCGACGAGGGCGAGAGCACGATCACGCGCGAGATGGGCCACCGGCACCTGACCGTCCGGCTCGACCTGCGCGACCGCGACCTGGCCTCGTTCCTGGCCGAGGCGGGCCATCGCGTCGACGACCAGCTGCACTACGACCCCAGCCGCTTCCGCATCACCTGGGGCGGCCAGTTCGAGAACCAGCAGCGCGCGCAGGCCCGGCTGGCGCTGATCATGCCGATGGTGATGGCGCTGATGTTCGTGCTGCTGTTCGCCCAGTTCCGCAACCTGCGGCAGCCGGCCTTCGTGCTGCTGATCGTGCCGCTGGGCGCGCTGGGCGGGCTGCTGGCGCTGTACCTGCGCGGCATGACGCTCAACGTGTCGAGCGCCGTAGGCTTCATCGCGCTGTTCGGCGTGGCCGTGATGGACGGCATCCTGGTGGTGTCCAACATCAACCGGCTGCGCGATCAGGGGACGCCGCTGCGCGAGGCGGTGGTGCGGGGCGCGCGCGAACGGCTGCGGCCGGTGCTCATGACGGCCAGCGTGGCGGCCCTGGGCCTGCTGCCGGCGGCGCTGGCGCGCGGCCTCGGCAGCGACGTGCAGCGGCCGCTCGCCACCGTGGTGGTGGGCGGCCTGTTCACCGCCACCGGCCTGACGCTGGTGTGGCTGCCGGCCCTGTACTACCTGGTGGAGGCGCACATGGAAGGGCGCAGGCGCCGCGCGCCGGTCCCGACCGAGGCCCCCGAGCCGATGGGAGCGGCGACATGAGCCGGCGAGCGATGCGCGTGGGCAGCCTGTGCGTGGCCGGCGCATTCGCTGCGCTTGCCGGCTGCACCGCCGGGCCGGATTTCCGCGCGCCGCAGCCGCCCGCCGTCGACCGCTACACCGCGCAGGAGCTGCCCGCCGCGACCGCGAGCGCCCCCGGGCCGGACGGCGAGACACAGCGGTTCGCCTCGGGCGCGCCGGTGGACGCGCGCTGGTGGCGGGCCTTCGGCTGCACGGCACTCGACCGCCTCGTGGACGACGCGCTGGCGCGCAACCCGGACCTGCAGAGCGCCGACGCCGCGCTCGAGGCGGCGCGTGCGCTGGCGCAGGCCCAGCAGGCGACGCTCTGGCCCACCGTGGACCTGCACCTGCAGCCGACCCGCCAGTCCATCGCCGCGTCCACCTCCAGCCCGCTGGCCTCGGGCGCGTCGATCTACACCCTGCACACCGCACAGCTCAACATCGCCTACGCGCCGGATCTGTTCGGCGGTGGGCGGCGCCAGCGCGAGAACGCAGGGGCCCAGGCCCAGGCGCAGGCCTTCCAGCGCGAAGCGGCGCGCCTGACGCTGGCGACCGGGGTCGTGGCGGCCACCATCCAGGAAGCGTCGACGCGGGCGCAGCGCGATGCCGTGCGCGAGATGACGCGACTGGCCGCGGAGCAACTCGACGCGGTGCGGCGCCAGCAGGCCGCCGGCGCCGGCGGGCCCGCCGACGTGGCGGCCCAGGAAGCCGCGCAGGCCCAGGTGGCCGCGCTGCTGCCTCCGCTGGACAAGCAGCTGGCACTGCTGCGCGACCAGCTGGCGGTGCTGACCGGGCGCACGCCGGCCGAGGCGGCCGAGCTGCCGGCGATCGAGCTCCAGGACCTGCACCTGCCCGCGACGCTTCCGCTGAGCCTGCCGTCCGAGCTGGTGAGGCAGCGCCCGGACGTGCGCGCCGCGCAGGCGCAGCTCGAGGCGGCCAACGCGCAGATCGGCGTCGCCACCGCCGCCCGGCTGCCCAGCCTCAACCTCACGGCGAACCTCGGCGCCTCGGCCTTGACGCTCGGCCAGCTGGGCCGCGCCGGCAGCGGCTTCTGGGGCGTCGCCGGCGACCTGGCGCAGCCGCTGTTCGATGCCGGGGCGCTGGCCCACCGCGAGGAGGCGGCGCGCGCCGGCGAGCGGCAGGCCGCCGCGCAGTACCGCAGCACAGTGCTCGCCGCCTTCCAGAACGTTGCCGACACCTTGCATGCCATCGAGGCGGACGCACGGACGCTGGCGCTCGCTCAGCAGTTCGATGCCGCCGCCGAGCGCAGCTGGCTGATCGCACGGGGGCAATGGCAGGCCGGCGCTGCGGCCTACCCTGCCGTGCAGGCGGCGCAGCAGGCGCGCATCCAGGCCGGCCTGTCGCTGGTCCAGGCGCGGGCCGCGCGCCATGCGGACGTCACGGCGCTGTTCCAGGCGCTGGGCGGCGGGTGGTGGGCGCGCGCCGACCTGCCGCGCGAACTGGTCGGCCAGGGGCGCTGAGGCGATGCGTCAGCGCCCGTCGCCGATCCTGCTGCTTACCGCGGCCACGCTGGCCGGCTGCGCGTCGGTGAGCGGCTTCGACACGGGCACGCGCACTCTGCACTACGTCTCGCCGCTGGAGGCGCTGCCCCCCGGCCAGGCGGTCTACAAAGACTGCCGCACGCGGGCCGGGCAGCGCGCGGCGGTGTTCAAGGACTGGGTGCTGGCGCACCACCGCATCGCGGTGCGCTACTGGATCGTGCCGACGGCAGACGCACCGCCCCTGCAGGACGTGGAGGTGGACGGGCACGACTGCGTGCCGCCAGCCTCACCAGTCAGCTGACCTTGTCGTCCTCTTCCTTGGCTTCGGCCATGGCCTCGGGCTCGAGTTCCTCGGCCTCACGGTTGTAGTGGATGAACACACCCCAGCCGGCGAGCAGCACGCCCACGGCGACGATCAGCACGCCCGCGTAAAGCATGTCGGCGGGCTCCTTCTGCGCCTTGAAGGCCGCCACCAGCCCCTCGACCGCCAGCGCCACCACCAGCACGACCAGAAAGCGCGACAGGAAGCGGCGCACCCGCGTCGGCCCGCTGATGTGGGCTTCGCGAACGACCTCTTCCTCGGCGATGGTGCGCGAGATCTGCAAGGCCACCACGGCCGATGCCAGCACGCCCAGCGCCTCGATGATGCTGGCGGCCGAACCGCGGTCGAGGCCGCTGCCGAAGGCATCCCAGCCGATGCGCGCCGCGATCACCAGCAGCATCAGCGCGGCCGCGGCGAACACCACGGCCATGAGGGCGTGGACGATGGGAAAGAGATCGAGGATGCGCTTCATGGCGAGGCAGCTTGCCCGCCGGGCGCGAGCGCGTCTGTCGGGCAAAGCGGCGCCGCCCGGCCGGACGGCAGCCCGCCGTGCGCCACGCGGCGCCGCGCTCAGGCCGCCGCTGTCTGGGCGCCGACTGCCTCTCGCCGGGCCGCGTGGTAGCGGCCGGTGCCGCGCGTGACCACCGTGTCGTCGGGCAGCACCTGGCCGGCCTCGTGCTCCGGCCGTCCGGCCAGGCGCTCGTACAGCGGCCCGAAATCGATCCGCGCCAGCTCCAGCAGTTCGTCGAGGTTTCCCAGCACGAAGTACGTTTCCTGGAAGTCGTCGATGCGGTAGCGCGTCTGCATCACGCGCTCGAGCCGAAAGCGCACGCGGTTGGGCGAGTCGTCCTCGACCGCGAAACGCGTCTCGCTGGCCGACGAGGCGATGCCGGCGCCGTAGATGCGCAGGCCGTCGGCCTGCTGCACCAAGCCGAACTCCACCGTGTACCAGTACACCCGCGCCAGCTTGTCAAGCACGCCCAGGCGATGCGCCCGCAGCCCGCCCTCCCCGTAGGCCTGGATGTAGTCGGCGATGACCGGGTTCATGAGCATCGGCACATGGCCGAACACGTCGTGGAAGACGTCGGGCTCTTCCAGGTAATCCAGCTCGTGCGGCTTGCGGATGAACTGCCCGGCCGGAAAGCGCCGGTGGGCCAGGTGGTCGAAGAACACGTCGTCGGGCACCAGGCCCGGCACCGCGACGACCTCCCAGCCGGTGCGCTTCTTCAGCACCTTGGACATCTGCTCGAAATCGGGAATCTGCTCGGGCCCGATGGGCAGGTCCTGCATGCCGAGGATGAATTCGTCGCAGGCACGGCCCGGAAGCAGCTTCGACTGGCGTTCGAAGAGCGTGCGCCACACGGCATGCTCCTCGGGCGTGTATTGCGACCAGCCCTGGTCGATGGTCCAGTCGGGACGATCGGGCGCATGCTCCTGTCCCGCCGCCAAGCCGTGCTTGGCGGATTCCTTGAGTTGCTGCTTGAGCACGGGGACTCCCTTCGCAGACCCGTCGCGGGTGTCAGGCCGTCGCCTTGCTCGGCGCCTTCTTGTCGTCCACGGCGAGCACGCCGCGGTTGATCTGGTCGCGCTCGAGCGATTCGAACAGGGCCTTGAAGTTGCCTTCGCCGAAGCCTTCGCGGTAGTTGCCCTTGCGCTCGATGAACTCGAAGAACACGGGCCCCAGCATCGGCTCCGAGAAGATCTGCAGCAAGAGGCGCGGCTGGCCGCCTTCGGTCGTGCCGTCCAGCAGGATGCCGCGGGCTTGCAGCTCGCCCACCGACTGGCCGTGGCCGGGCAGGCGCTTCTCGAGGTTGTCGTAGTACACGTCGTTGGGCGCCGTCAGCAGCGGGATGCCGGCCATCTGCAGCGCATCGATCGACTTCAGCAGGTCGTCGGTCAGCAGCGCGATGTGCTGGATGCCCTCGCCGTTGAACTGCATGAGGAATTCCTCGATCTGGCCGCCGCCCTGCTTGGACTCCTCGTTCAGCGGAATGCGGATCAGGCCGTCGGGCGCCGTCATGGCCTTGGAGGTCAGGCCCGTGTACTCGCCCGAGATGTCGAAGTAGCGGATCTCGCGGAAGTTGAACAGCTTCTCGTAGAAGCCGGCCCAGTAGGCCATGCGGCCGCGGTACACGTTGTGCGTCAGGTGGTCCACCACCTGGAAGCCGTGCCCCTTGGGATTGCGCTCGACGCCGGGCAGGAACTCGAAGTCGATGTCGTAGATGGACTTGCCGTCCTCGTAGCGGTCGATCAGGTACAGCGGCGCGCCGCCGATGCCCTTGATGGCGGGCAGGCGCAGCTCCATCGGCCCGGTCGGGATTTCCACCGGCTGCGCACCCAGTTCGAGCGCGCGCTGGTACGCCTTGTGCGCATCCTTGACGCGAAAGGCCAGCCCGCAGGCCGAGGCGCCGTGCTCGGCGGCGAAATACGCGGCCAGGCCCGGCTCGTTGTTGACGATGAAATTGATGCCGCCCTGGCGGTACAGCAGCACGTTCTTGGACCGATGGCGGGCCACCAGCGTGAAGCCGAGTTTCTCGAGCATCGGTTCGAGCGCGCCCGGCGTGGGCGAAGCGAACTCCACGAACTCGAAGCCGCACAGGCCCATGGGGTTGTCGAACAGGTCGGTCATTTCATCGTCTCCGGGGTGAGGCGGCCGGCGGCCGGGGCATCCATCGACTTTAGGCATTCCGCGACGCATTTATCCTGCAAACTCGGGATCGATTCGGTGCTCGTACGCGGGATTCGTGCGAGCATTGCCGGATGGACGACATGATCGAGCTCGATTCACTGGACCGGCGCATATTGGCTGTACTCCAGAAGCAAGGCCGGATCTCCTTCGACGAGCTGGGCGGGCAGGTCGGCCTGTCGGCCTCGGCCGCGCTGCGCCGGGTGCGCCGCATGGAGGACGCCGGCGTGATCGCCGGCTACGCCGCCCTGGTCAGCGCCAGGCGCGTGGGCCTGAGCCTCACGGCGTACATCAACGTGCGCCTGGAGAAGCACAGCGGCCGCGGCAAGCGCACGCCCATGGACGACTTCGCCGCCGAGCTGGCCACCTGGGACGAGGTGGTGGAGTGCGTGTCCCTCAGCGGCGACATGGACTTCCTGCTGAAGGTGGTGGTGGCCGACATGGACCACTACACGCGCTTCGTCATGGAGACCCTGCTCAAGCACCCGAGCGTGCAGGACTGCAAGACCAGCTTCGTGATGCGGCCGCTGAAGTCGGGCGTGTCGGTGGTGTAGCGCAGGAGGAAGAGGCCGATGGCGTCCGAGCGGCTCTACCTGCGCCTGGAGGGCGATCCTGTCCATGCTCCCGAAACCACCGTGCCGGCCGGGACCCTGAAGGCCATCACCGTGCCTGCGCCGCTACGCCCCCGAGTGGCGAACATGATCGCCTACGACGAGGTCCTGCCGATGGACTCCGACGTCCATGAGCGCGTGTTGCCGGACGGTGCGCTGCGCCTCATCGTGGACCTCGTCCAGGGCCGCGCCCGGATCGCTGGCCCGAGCGTGCAGCCGGTGCTGCTGGCGCTGCGCGGTCGGCAGCTTGGACTGTCGCTCACGCTCAGGCCGGGCGCGTCGCAGGCGCTGTTCGGCGTCCCGGCGCATGCCCTGGCCGAGCGTGTCGTCGACTGGGAGTTGCTCGTGGCCGCGCGCCACCGCAGCCTGCCCCTGCGATGGCAGGAGGAGCACAACGAAACGACGCGTGCCCGGCTGTTGATGTCCACCCTGCATGGCCTGATGCGCCCGGCAGACCCGGTGCCCTTGGGCCAGGCCTCACAGGCCGCCGCACTGCTGCGCACGTCCGCCTCGCCACCACGCATCTCCGAGATTGCGGCGGCCGTTGGCCTCGGCGAGCGCCGGCTGCAGCAGGTCTTTCGCGCCCAGTTCGGCCTGTCGCCGCGCAGTTGGCGCCGGCTGGCTCGCCTGCACGCCTGCCTGCTGCGCCTGCGCGGTGCCGGGCCGCCGCGCTGGAGCGAGCTGGCGCTGGAGAGCGGGTTCTACGACCAGGCCCACCTGGTACGGGAGTTCCAGGCACTTTGCGGCCTGACGCCGGGGCAGTTCCTGCGTCGGCGTGGCGTTTCGGAATCGTCCAAGACGCGCGCGTGAACGCGCCACATCATGACCGGCACTCACGAGGAGCACCGCAAGCATGATGAATCTCGAACACTGCGTCGCCGTGGTCACCGGCGCCAGCCGCGGCGCGGGCCGCGGCATCGCCGTGGAACTGGGCGCGGCCGGCGCGACAGTCTATGTCACGGGCCGCAGCACGCGCGACGCGCCGGCGCGCGCCTACGGCGAACTGATGGCCCTGTCGGGCCTGGACCGGCTGCCGGGCAGCATCGACGAGACGGCGGCCGAAGTGAGCCGCGCCGGCGGTTGCGGCATCGCCGTGCGCTGCGACCACACGCAGGAAGACGAGGTGGCCACCCTGTTCGAGCGCGTCGAGGACGAGCAGCGGGGGCGGCTGGACCTGTTGGTCAACAACGCCTGGGGTGGGCACGAGCACTTCGACGGCGTGTTCCAGTCGGCGTTCTGGGAGCGCCCGATGACGCAATGGGACGCCATGTTCGACCGCGGCGTGCGCAACCACCTGCTGGCCAGCCGGAGCGCCGCGCCGCTTTTCGTGCGACGGAGGCGCGGCCTACTCGTCACCACCACCTTCTGGGACCGCGATCGCTACATGACCGGCAACCTGTTCTACGACCTGGCCAAGTCGTCGATGACGCGACTGGCCTTCGGCATGGCGCAGGACCTGAAGCCGCAGGGCGTGGCCTCGGTGGCGTTGTCGCCGGGCTGGATGCGGACCGAGTTCGTGCTGGCCGGGCATCACACCGACGAAGCGCATTGGCGCCAGCGGCCCGAACTCGCCGGCACCGAGTCGCCGCACTACGTGGGACGCGCGGTGGCGGCGCTCGCGGCCGATCCCGCCGTCATGGCCAAGACCGGCCGCGTCCTGCGCGTGGGCGACCTCGCCCGCGAGTACGGCTTCACCGACATCGACGGGCGCCAGATCGCGCCCTTCGAGCTCGACGGCGTCGCGCCGCCGCGCCCTTGACAGGCCCGAGGCGTGCGAGCGGGCTCATGCCGCGATCGGCGCCAATCCATCGCGCAGCAGCCCCACGCCCAGTTCGTGCACGCCGTCCCACACGATCTGCACCCCCAGGCACAGCAGGATGAAGGCCGACAGGCGCAGGAAGATCACGGTGCCGGCTTCACCGAGCGGCCGCAACAGCTGCTGCGCATAGCGGAAGGCCAGGAAGGTGAGCCCGCCGATGGCGATCAGCGCCAGCACGGCGCCGGTGCTGCGCGCCAGCGTCAGGGTCCAGCGCAGGTCGGCCAGCGACACGCCCACCGTGATGGCCGCGGCGATCGACCCCGGCCCGCAGCTGATCGGGAAGGTGAGCGGGTAAAAGGCCTGGCGGCTCGCCATTTCCGGCGTGAATGCCTCGGCCAGCTGGGTGCGCGAGTCGCTGCCGGCCTGGCTGGTGGTGAGCATGCGCCAGGCATTGGCGGCCACGATCATGCCCCCGCCCAGGAAGATCGGCGCCGTGGCGGCGGGGTTGAGGATGGGCAGCAGCGCCGCCAGCACGAACAGGAAACTCTTGCCCAGGGCACCCAGCAGCTCGAGCGTCATGGCGCCGTCTTCAGGCCTTGGAGGCCGCGGGGTCCGACAGCTCGCGCAAGCGTCGGCGCAGCGCGCGCTCGCGCCGCTCCTCGGCCTCGTGGTCTTCGCGCAGGCCGCGCCACAAGGCCACGGCCATGAGCACGATCACGACGGTGAAGGGCAGCGCGAAGACGATGGTGGCCGTCTGCACCGACTTGAGGCCGCCGGCCATCAGCAGGCTGGCGGCCACGCCGGCCACCAGGAGACCCCACGCGATCTTGATGCGCGCGCTCGGGTTTTCCTTGCCGCCGCTGCTCATCATGCCGAGCACCAGCACAGCCGAGTCGCCCGAGGTCACGAAGAACACGACCACCAGCACGGTGGCGATGCCCGACAGCAGCGTGCCCAGCGGCAGTTGCCCGAACATGCTGAACAGCGCTGTCGAGACGTCGGCCTTCACCGCCTGCGCGATCGGTACGTGCTGCATGATTTCCAGGTTCAGCGCGGTGCCGCCGAAGACCGAGAACCAGAGGAAGGCGGCGATCGTCGGCGCGGCGACGGTGCCGAGGATGAACTCGCGCACCGTCCGCCCGCGCGACACGCGCGCGATGAACAGGCCCACGAAGGGCGACCAGGACACCCACCAGGCCCAGTAGAAGAGGGTCCACGTGCCGACCCAGCTGCTGTCGCGGAAGGGCGTCATGCGCAGGCTCATGCGCACGAATTCGCTGGCGTAGCTGCCCAGGGTCGAGGTGAAGGTGTCGATGATCGCGACCGTCGGGCCGAGCACGAAGACCGCCAGCGCGAGCAGGGCCGCCAGAATGAGGTTGAAGTTCGACAGCAGCTTGATGCCGCGGTCGACCCCGCTGACCGCCGACGTGACGAACAGCACCGTGGTCACGGCGATGATGAGCAGCTGCGCCGTTTCGCTCACCGGGACGCCGACCACGGCGCTCAGGCCGCTGTTGATCTGCAGCGCGCCCATGCCCAGCGAGGCCGCCACGCCGAAGGCCGTGGCGATCACCGCCAGGACGTTGACGACCGGGCCGAGGCGCCGCACCGGCGCCCAGGGCAGCGCCTGCACCGCCGTGCTGACCAGTGCCGAGCCGCCGCGCCGGAACTGGAAGAACGCGATCGCCAGCGCCACGATGCTGTACACCGCCCACGGGTGCAGCCCCCAGTGGAAGAAGCTGTAGCGCATGGCCGCGCCGGCCGCCTCGGGCGTGTTCGGCGCGATGCCCGGCGGCGGCGTGCCGTAGTGCGACACCGGCTCGGCCACGCCCCAGAACACCAGTCCGATGCCCATGCCGGCCGCGAACAGCATGGCGAACCAGGAGCCGAGCGAGAACTCGGGCTCCTCGTCATCGGCGCCCAGCTTGAGCCGGCCGAAGCGGCCGAAGGCGAGCACCAGGGCCAGCACCACGAGGCCCAGCACCACCCACAGGTAGAACCACCCGAAGTTGCGGATGATCATGGCGAGCGCGCCCTCGAAGACGGCGCCGAGATGGTCGGGAGCGGCGACGCCCCAGACGACGATGGCCAGAATCAATCCGGCGGAAACGATGAGCTGCATGGCTCCTCCCTGGAATGCCGGCGGCCGCACGCGCAAGGGCGGATGCGAACGGCCCGACCTGGATCGGCGCGCCGGCGGGGTTTGAGACGGAGTGGCAAGACAGGGCGGCCCGATGTGCCAGAGATCGCGACCCGATCGATGGGTGGCGCTGTCAGCAAGGGCCGGCAGACCTGGGGGCGGGCCGGCGTCGCGCAGTCGGGACGCCGGGGGGCCTGTGCCGGACCCGCGATTTTAACAAGGGCGATGTGGTGCTCCCGGCCTGGCATTTGGGCTCGGCCCTGTGCCGATGCGGCAGGCGGACGGCGATACTCCTGTCCTTCAAACGGCCGCCTGCCTGCGCTTGATGTGCAGCGGCGGCCTTTCAGGTTGTCATCGAAAGAAGTGTCCGCACCCGATCTCCCTCCGCTCCATGGCGAAGACGGCCCCTGGACCCAGGCCGCCGGCGGGCTGCTGCTGGCCTTCGGCGCCTCGGCCGTGTGCTGCTACGACACCGACGAACGCGTCAGCGCCTGGAACGGGCGCTACCTGGAGTTCTTTCCCGAGATGCGCGAACGCGTGCGCGTCGGCCTGCCCGCGGCCGACACCATCCGCCCCTTCCTCGAGCGCCAGCATCCGGGCGCCACGGCGGCGGAACTCGATGCCGCCCTGGCCAACGCGATGTGGCGCCACCGCGAGGAGCAGGGGCCGCTGCGCTACCAGCGCGCCGACAGCGGCCGCTGGCTGGAGCTGCGCATGTTTCCCGTGCCGCAGGGCCGGATCAAGCTGTGGACCGATGTCACCCACAGCGGCACCGAAGGCACCGACGCCAGCGTGCTGCTGGAACTGCTCACGGTGACCAACCTCGGGCTGATCCTGCACGACGCGCAGGGCCGGCTGCGCTACGTGAACTCGCGCTTCTTCTCGGAGCATTTCCTGCCGGTGCTGCGGGAGGTGCCCGACATCCGCGAGCGCCACGTGCAGGGCGACTACTGGCGCCGCTACGCGGCCATGTTCGAGCCCTCCGACACCTTCCGCGCGCTGTGCGACAGCCGGCAGGGCGGCCCGCTGCCCGCGCCCGTGACGCTGCGCGGAACCACCGGCCGCAGCTACCGCATCGAGGAGCACGCCCTGAACGGCGGCATCGCCTCGATGTGGACCGACGTGACCGAGCTGGCGGGCCTGAACGCCCGGCTGCGGCGCATGGCGCTGACCGACACGCTCACCGCCCTGCCCAACCGCCGCGCGCTCGAACAGGCCCTGGACGACAGGAACGATGTGACGGCGATCGCGCTCGTCGACGTCGACCACTTCAAGGCCATCAACGACCGCTTCGGCCACGACGCCGGCGACGGCGTGATGGCCGAACTGGCGAAGCGGCTCGCCGCGGCGCTGGCCCCCGGGGAACTGCTGGCCCGCCTGGGCGGCGACGAGTTCGCGGTGCTGCTGTGCAGCGCCGACGAGGCCCAGGTGATGGCGCGCGCCGACGCTCTGCGGCGAGCGGTGAGCGCCGAGCCGGTGGCGCTCGACCGCGGCCCGCTCGTCGTCACCGCCAGCCTCGGCGTGGCGGCCCGCGAAGCCCACGAAGCGCCCACCGACACGCTGCGGCGGGCCGACATGGCCTTGCTGGGTGCCAAGGCCGAAGGGCGCGACCGTGTCGGCAGCGCGTTCGCGCCGGCCCGTGCGCAGGGCGTGCCGGCATCGCCCGGCGCCGCGGCCGACGCACGGCTGGCCACCGACTTCGGCCTCGATCCCGCCGCGCTGGCCGCCCGGCACGGGGCGCAGCACCCCGTCTTCACCCGCGAGCGATGGGCCCAGGCGCAGCGCGAGGGCCTGACGCTGGACCACTACTGGGGCTGGGTGCACTACAGCCTGGGCCTGGCCGCGGGCGACTGAGCACAGGCGCTACCGGCCGAGGCCGGTGTCCTGCGCTGCCGGGAATCTAGCCAGAAGCCGGCCCTGCCAGCGCCCAGACGCCCGCCGCCTGCATGAAGCGGTCGGCGGCCTCCAGCTGCGCCGAAGCGATCCACTCGTCGGGCTGGTGCGCCTGCGCGATGGCGCCGGGGCCGCACACCACCGCCGGGATGCCCGCCTGCTGGAAGAAGCCGGCCTCGGTGCCGAAGGGCAGCTCCGCCTCGGGCCGGAGCGCGCCCAGCCGGTGCGCGGCTGCCACCGCGGCATCGTTGCCATGGGCCGACAGGGGCGGCACGGCGGCCAGCTGCTGCGACTCGAACGTGACGCCGGCCGGCAGGTCGGCCAGTGCGTCGCGGACCGCGTCGCGCACACGCCGGGCGGTGGCCTCGTCCGGCGGGCGGCATTCCCACAGCACCTCGCAGCGGCCCGGCACGATGTTGATCGCGGTGCCCCCGTCGATGCGGCCGACGTTGAGGGTGGCCGGGCTGCCCTCGCTGGCGAAGCGGCGCCGCAGGCCGGCCAGGCGGGTGACCAGGTGCGCCGCCGGCTCGACCGCGCAGGCACCCAGCGACGGATCGCCGGAATGCGCGGCCAGCCCGGTGAAGAGCGCCCGGTGGCCGAAGAAGCCGCGGTGCCGCACGCCGATCCGCATCTGCGTCGGCTCGCCGATGATGGCCAGTGCGGGCGCCTGCTGCCGCAGCCGTTCCACCAGGTGCGGAACGCCGAGGCAGCCGACCTCCTCGTCGTAGGAGACGGCCAGAAGGATCGGGCGCCGCAAGGGCTGCCGCTGCCACGCCGGCACCGCCGACAGGCAGGCGGCGATGAAGCCCTTCATGTCCACCGAGCCCCGCCCGTGGAGCCGGCCGTCGCACTCGGCCAGCACGAAGGGGTCGGAGCGCCAGGCCTGGCCGTCCACGGGCACGACGTCGCTGTGGCCCGAGAACACCATGCCGCCCGCGGCGTCGGGCCCGATGCGGGCCAGCAGGTTGGCCTTGCGGCCGTCCTCGGCGGGCAGCAGCTGTGCGTCCACCCCGTGGCCGGCAAGGTAATCCGCGACCCAGTGGATCAGGCCGAGGTTGGAGCGGTGCGAGGTGGTGTCGAAGCCCACCAGGCGCCGAAGGATCTCGGTGGTGGTCATGCGCCGCGCCCCGCCCTAGCGGGCCAGGCCGATCCGGATGCGCCGGTTGTGCTGCCCCTTGTTCTCGATCTTCAGGATGCGCAGCGGCGCCGATTGCGCGGTGTTCGACAGGTGCGTGCCGCCGCAGGCCTGCCGGTCGAGGCCCTCGATCTCGATGATCCGCGTGGTGCCGTCGGCCTGGGCGGGCGGCGCGACGGAACGGCTGCGCAACACCCCGGGTTCGCGTGCGAGCGCCGCGGCGTCGAGGTACAGCGCCTTCACCGGCCGGCCGTCCGCGATCAGGCCGTTGAGGGCCGGCTCGAGCGCGCGCAGTGCGTTGTTGTCCGCTGCGGGCAGGTCGAAGTCGATGCGGGCCGTGCCGTCGGCCGCCATCTGCACGCCGGTGACCAGCGAGCCCTCGAAGCGCTGGTAGACGAGCGCATTCAGCAGGTGCAGGCCCGTGTGCAGCTGGCTCATCAGGAAGCGGAAGTCCGCGTCCACGGCAGCGACGACCCGGTCGCCGGGCACGTTGCCGGCGTCGGCGGCGTCGAAGCAGTGCCAGGCGTTGGCACCCTGCGTCTCGATGCGGTCGACCGTCACCGTGCCGCCTTCCCACGCGAGCGTGCCGCGGTCCGCCAGCTGACCGCCGCCGCCGGGGTAGAAGAACGACCGGTCGAGCAGCACGGCATCGGGCCGGCGCGCGACCACGCGGGCCTCGAAGCGCAGGCAGTCGGGGTCGATGTGGCACAGGTAGGGGGACATGCTTTCCTCGTCGGGGCCGCGCGGCCCGCTCATGAAAAACGCCGGGCGATCACGATGCCGGCGAGGATGACCACGGCCCCGGCGAACTCGACGGGGCTGAGGTACTCGTGGAACAGCCAGCCGCCCAGCACCGTCGCGATGACCGGCTGCACCAGCAGCGTGATCGAGGACAGCGCGGCCGGCAGCCGGGCCAGCGCATAGGCGATCAGGCCCTGGCCCCCGACGTGCGACACGAGGGCCAGCGCCACCAGCATCAGCACACCGTGCAGCGTGTGCGGCACCAGCGACTCACCGCGCGCGAGCGTCAGCGGCAGCAGCACGACCAGCGTGCCGACGCTGCTCCAGGCCATCACGGTCATCGTCCGGTGCTGAGAGCGCACGAGGCTCACGGCCAGCAGGTAAGCCCCGTAGAACACCGCCGACAGCAGCCCCAGCAGGTTGCCGGCCATGTGCCTGGAGCCGAAGTCGAGCCGGTGGCCGATCAGGACGAAGGCACCGGCCAGCGCACACAGCATGCCGAGCAGGAAGCCGGGCTTGAAGCGCTTGCCGAGAAAAAGCCGGGCGCCGAGCACCACGAAGATCGGCGCCAGGTTGGCCAGCAGGTTGGCATTGGCCAGCGTGGTCAGCGTCATCGACCAGTGGTAAAGCGCGAGGTTGCCCGAGAAGATGAAGCCCACCAGGACGAGGCGGACCGGAATCGCCGGCGCATCTGCCGCACCGGCCGCTTCGCCACGCGCCGACAGCCTGTCGAGCAGGAAGAACACGGGAATGGCCAGGGCGACCCGGTACACCGCGCTCGCCGTGGGCGGCAGCTCGCTGTGCCGCAGGAACACGCCGCCCAGTGCCAGCGCTGCTGCGCCGAGCACCAGGGCCAGGAAGGAGAACAGGCTGCTGGTCGAGGCGGCGGGTCGTGCGAGGGTGCTGGTCATGTGCGTGGCCCGGCGACGGCCCCGGGCGGTCTGCGGACCGCGCAAGGGACAAGGCCGACGCCTGGGCCGCACGGTAGACGGCGCGCCGCGCCGTGTATTGGCTGAAATTGCGGGCGCTGTGCGCTGGGGGCGCGGCGCACCCGCCGGCGCCCGCCGGTCGGCGGGTCTTCAGCCGGCCCTGGCGCGCACGTACTGCAGCGGCGTCATCCCGAAGGTGCGCTTGAAATGCCGGGTCAGCGCGCTCTGGTCGTAGAAGCCACTCGCCACGGCGGCGTCGATCAACGGCTGGCCGGCGCCGAGGTGGCGGATGGCGGCGCGCAGCCGCAACTGCGTCAGGTAGGCATGGGGCGTCAGGCCCGTCGTGCGCTTGAACGCGCCGATGAGCTGGAAGGACGTCAGGCCGCCCGCGGCCGCCATCTGCTCGAGGCTCAGCCGCTCTGCGAAAGCATCGTGCAGCAGTTCCAACACCGGTGCGAGCAGGCCAGCGCCGGTCGGCGCCGCCGGCAGGCGCTGCCCCGAGACGGCGTGTCGCTGAAACAGCGTGCCGAAGGTGTGCACGAAGCGCTCATGGCGCGCCAAGGGGTCGTCCGGCCCCGGGTCGGCGTCGAAGGCGCGATGCAGCGCGAGGAAGGCGTCGATCAGTGCCTGGTCGCCCAGGACGTTCGAGTCGAAATGCCGGGCCTGCTCGAGCCCCAGCGCTGCCATCAGGTGCCGGATGCCGGGCTCCGCCAGGTAGAAGGCGCGGTATCGCCAGCGCGCACTGCCACCCATGTGCCCGGAATGGGGCTCGGACGGGTTGAAGACCAGCAGCGCCTGCGGTTCGGCCACACCCGCGCGGCCGCGGCTCCTGAACGCCGCGCCGCCCACCTCCGTGACCGCGATGACGAAGGAGGGATGCGCATGCGGCGCGTATTCGTGCGTGGTGAAGTCCGCGTGCAGCAGGTCCATGCCCGGCACCTGCGGGGCATGCCGGTAGCGCGAGGTGTTCAGGGGGTCCAGCCTGGCCAAGGAAGCCTCCGTGCGGATCGGCGTTGCCGCGTGGCCAGTATCGCGCCGTTGGCAGGCGTGCGGCGCACGCCTGTGCCGCACACGGCAGCAATCTACAGTCCGTCGCGCGCGCTGCAAGGCCCCGTCATGCAGACGCCGCCGCACCGCACGCGAAAAAGCGTACCGTCATGCAGCCGCGGAGCGAGAGGGCCGGGTCTGCGGGCTGGGGTCGGCGAGATAGCGTTCCATCTGCTCCCAATGTTTTTGCAGGTGCTCGGGACCGTTGCGCCTGCAAGCAATCAGAAGATTACGTACCCGAGAGAGCGCCTCATCGAGGTGCCGCCGGCCAGCGCGATCATGCCCGTACATCCCCGTGAAGCCCAGCCTGAGGATGACCAACATCAGCTCCAGCGCATCGGCATGCGTCTGTGGGGACTCGATCATCTTTGCGATCATGACGAAGAGGTGGCGGCCCCCCTGGCTGTCGCCGTGAAACTGAACGGCCAGGGGATGCGCTATCCACGGAATGGACTCGGCCGGCTGGCGAACGTCCCCTTGCATCGCGTTGCAGGCGGCCTCGTCCAGTGCAGTGCAAAGGCCGTAGCTTGCGACGACGATGTGTTCGTAACGCAATTGGGCATCCTGGCAGATGGACTGGAAAGAAGAGATTTCGCTCACGAGGCGAAGGCGCAGCGTGTCGGCGCGTGCTTGCTCCAATCCGCCCCACACGCGGGTCAGCACCGTCAGTTCATCGAGCAATGAACCCGCAGCCTCGAGCAACGGCGAGGGCGCGGCGCGGACGGCCACCAGGCGGTCGGGTTGGGGAGACTGGCGCACCAACACCTGCGGCGTTTGCAGAAGGGGCTTGGGCGGTGGCCTGGGCGCTGTCGCCCGCTTGAGGGCGACCGGGTCCAAAGGGTGCAGCGTCACCGCCTCCTGAAGCTCATCGAAAAAATCGCAATCCGAAATTCGCGGCGCGTCGTGGTGCTGTCCTGAAGTGTCCATGGGAGCCTTGCTGGCGATGTCTAAAAATCAGCGTGCGAGGATGGCGGCAAGACCGGGTCGGCCCGCTTGGTTCTGGCCCCGTTCGACGCCGCTCATCGATAGCGGAAGTAGAGGTGCCCGTAAGGTAAGTCGGCATGTCCTCCATCTCAATGGGACGCGTGCTAAAGGAGAACAATACCGTCATGAATGCAATAACAGATAAGTTGAAAGAAATGCTTCCCCAAAACCACCACTTAATCGCATTCTTGACGTGCCTCGCAGTGCCTCTAGAGCAGTGGGGGTACAAAGAAATGGTGCCGTCCGAGGGGCGGGCAATAGCGGCCAGTTCGTAGTGATCACCGCGCCACTCGGCTGCCACATCAACCACGTCGCACTCCCTGAACGGACTGCGCCACACCCACCCTTTTACGGGTTGTCCATTTAAGTCGAACTCCAAGTAGTCCGCAGGCTCTTCCGCACTCGCGTATGACGCCGTAGAAACGGCCGGCCTGCTCACACCGGCCAGTGCCGCAGCCACAGCCACCACGCCGATGTTCATGTCATCGGACTCGGTGAAGAAGAAGCTCGCGTCCGCACGCCGGCATGTGTACCGCGTGATGGTGCCGCTGAGCTTGACGAGCCCAGCCGAATGCTGCGCAGTGCTCATCGATAGCGGAAGTAGAGGTGCCCGTACGCGCCGTCATCTTCTGGCTTGCGCAGCAACTTGGAAGACTTGACCAGATCTATGTTGCCAGGGTTGGGAAAGTCCAAAACTTGACAGATCCTTTCGGTAAGTCGGACAAACGGCATCCATCTGCGCGCCAAGCTGAACGTCATAAGTGCGAAGACAGCAGACAGCGTCCCACTGACAATCAAGTGAGTGGGAATCTCCGCACTCTTTAGCGGGCGGGTACTAAAGGAGAACAATAACGTTAAGAATGCGATAAAAAAAATGTTAAACGCAATACTTCCCCAAAACCACCACTTAAGGGCATTCTTGACGTGCCTTACGGTGCCTCTGGAGCAATGAGGGTACAAAGCAATAATGCCGTCCGCAGGGCGAGCAACGGCAGCTATTTCATAGTGGTCATCTTGCCATTCAGCCGCTACGTCGACCGCATCGCCGTCCTTGAAGGGGCTGCGCCAAACCCACCCTTTCACCGGTTCGCCTTCGAGTTCGAACTCCAGATAGTCCGCCGGCTCTTCCGCACTCGCGTAGGACGCTGTGGCGATGGCCGGCCCGCTTACGCCGGCCAGCGCGGCAGCCACAGCCACCACGCCGATCTTCATGTCATCGGATTCGGTGAAGAAGAAACTAGCGTCCGCACGCTGGCAGGTGTACCGCGTGATGGTGCCGCTGAGTTTGACCAGCCCGACCGGATGCTGTGTATCACTCATTACGCCCACCCCATTTCAATCAAGGCCGCCTTCAGCGCCTTGTCTTGATCTTCAGAGGTTTGATAGCCCCCATACTCGCGCGCTCGCTGTTTGCCGAATGGCGTGTGGTCGACCCACTCCTCAATCGCGTTAGGTGCAATTTTCCAGATGACGAGTTGGATGCCAAATAAGGTGACGGTCGCCCACCATCCTGTTGCCATGCCGATGATCCGCAAGCCAATGACGGCTTCGGCTGCCCCGGCGGCCCCTAACCGCGTCGCCGTGCTCAAAGCCACTTTGCCACCCAAACGACTTATCAAAGGAGCCGCGTAGGAATAGGTGACTCCACCGGCGACAAGGCCGGCCAACCCGCCAACCCCTGATTTAGCGGCGTACAAATCCGCTAGCAGCCAGTAGCCCTTTTCGTTGTACTTGATAGCATCTGCAGCATCAAGGATTGCGCCAATAGTTGTCGCCCCCGCACTCAGCGTCCCACCCCACAGCTTCAACTGCTGATAGCTCCAAGACGCCGAACTCGCCGTCGCCGTGTTCTTCACCACGGTCGCCGCAATGTCCAGCATCGCAGCACCGATGCCCATGCCTGAGGCCAGCAAGCTGGCGTAGGTCTTGGCATCGCCCTTGGTCTTGCATTCGACCAGCAGCTTGGCGAAGTTCATCCCCTCGACAAAGCCGACCACCAGCGCCAGGCGCGGGTCCTTGACGGCGGCGGCGGCGGTGTCGCCGCCCTTGGCCTTCATGCCTTCCCATGCCTCGCTCAGCTCACGCGCTTGCGCCGCGTTCATGCCACCGGCCGGGGTGTTGCGCGTGAGAAATGTGCGGCTGACTTTGAGCCGCCCGAGCAGGGCCTCGCGCTCCGGCTTGGCATTGCGGGCCTGCGCTTCGATCAGCTTGATGGAGTCCAGCGGGTTGACCAGGGCCCGGATGCTGAACATGTGCTGAATGATCTTTTCGCTGGCGAAGTCGGCCATCGCGTCGATGCGAAAGAACCTGAAGATCCTGTCGCCCGCGGTGATGCTGAACTTGTCGATGCCCAGGTCTTTCTTGATGCCCGTCAGCCGCACGCCGAAGGCCTTGTTGCCGCCCTCTGCAATGGCCTTCTGGTTGGCGTCGTAGAAGCCCTGCACCTTCTTGTAGGCGTCGGCGAAGGCCTTGAGCGATTTGTTGGTGTAGTTGACCCAGGTGAGCGTCGCGGCCACGGTCTGCGCGGCCGCGTGCTGCCTGGCTTCCTCCAGGGCGCTGTCGAGTTCGGCGCGCACCGCGTCCTGGTTCAAGGCCATGACGCGCCACAGCAGGTTGCTGTCGACGCTGGCCTTGCACTGGGCCACCCACGCCTGCAGCTTGTCGTCACCGGCGCGGCAGGAGCCGATGCCGAAGATCGCCTCGCCGATGTCGTGTTCGAACAGCAGGCCGTCTTCGATGTTCCTGCCGTGGTAGTCGTGCAGGGCGTCGAGGAAGCCCGTCGTTGACGCCACGCCGGATGTGGTCTTCGGCCTGCTGGCGGACGTGTTCGGCCGCGACGGTCTTGAGCCCTTCGAATGTCTGCAGGGCGCTGATCTGCACGTCGCGCTCGTCGGCGTACTTCTTGATGAGCCCGGCGGCGTCGTTGCGGTAGCCGTTGAGCTCGTGCGCGATGCCCATGGCGTCCCACAGGGCCAGCACATGGGCCGAGCCGGGCTTGCCGCCTTCGGCCTTGGCACGGCTGGCCATGTGGTTGACGGTGGCCTCGGCACGGTGCTGGCGCATGGCCCAGGGATAGCGGGTGCTCTCCCGCAGCAGCAGGTCGAGGTCGTACCCGCCCGACTCGTCGCTGAACTTGCCCACTTCCGCGCCGTAGGGCAGCAGGCTGGTGTTCATGGCCGGGGCATATTCGAGCACGCTTTCCAGGGTGTCCTTGCTGGCCAGGGCGCCATGGGCATGCCGCGCCCCCTCGATCATCTGGGCCGGCTCGAAGGATTGCATGCGCCTGCTGCGCAGGCCCTTGCCGTCGCTGTGTTCGAAGAAGTAGTTGATCCCCCATTCCTGACACAAGCGCTCGAAGAACGCGAAGTCCGTTTCGTTCAGCTGGGTCTGGTAGTCGCGGGCGGGGTACGTTTCGATGAGCCGCTTGGCTACCGGGAAGGAATAGTCGCGCAGCACTTCGTCGAGGATTTCGACGACCGTCTTGTTCTGGAATATCTTGCAGTCGGTCGTGAGGGTCGCCAGGTGCAACCAGGGGCGGACCACGAGCCTGTACTGGATATGCCGGCCTTCTTCACCCCAAAGCTGCGCATCGGTGATCAGGCCATTGATTTCCCGCACGCCGGCACCAATGCGGTCGGTGCTGGCGCCGACCACGCCGGGGACGAATTCGCCAGCGCCGTCCAGTTCGATGGTGACGCTGATCTCCCGGCCGATGAAGCCGTCCAGGTTGTAGTCGGCCGCGCCCGCAGCGTTGACGTTCAACGCGTCGGGCGTGCGCAGGTACACCACGTACTCGAACAGCCCGTTGAGCAATTCGCGGCCATCGATGCGCCAGATTTCCAGAGCCGGGGCGCCCAGGTGCTGCGGGATCGCTTCACTCTGGACTTGAAGCGTACGAGCTCGCACGCCACGAAAAATGGACATCGACAGGCCTCCCTACGGCTCGTTCTTGGACTCAGCGCCAACGATCCGCCGAAACCTGTGCGGCGGGTCGATGCCAAAGAATCGTAATGCAGTGACACGAGACCAACGGAAGGCCTTGTGCATTGCTGCACAGTCGCCTGAAAAATCGACGAGCGCGCGCTCAGAGCCCGTCGCGCACGCGGCAGAACACCTTCCAGAACGTGGCGTCCTGGGTGGTCGCGAAGTTGATGCGCATCAGCGTGGTGGGCTGGCGGCGTGCATGGAAGAGCGAGCCCGGCGCGATGAGGTAGCCCTCGTCGAGCAGGCGCTGCGTGAGCGCATCGGTGTCGGCGCCGGTCTCGATCCAGCCGAACAGGCCCGCGGGCTCGGAGGCCAGCGTGCAGCCGTGCGCCAGCGCGAGCTTCACCGCCCGGCTGCGCGCGCCTTCGAGTCGCACGCGGATGCGCTCGACATGGCGCCGCAGCTGACCCTGGTCGATGCACCAGGCCAGCGCCCGCTCGAACAGGGCCGGCGTGGTCAGCGTGGCCAGCAACTTGGTTTCGAGCAGGCGCTCCACCAGCGACGGCGAAGCGGCCAGGAAGCCGATGCGCCAGTTGGGCGCGAGGATCTTGGCGAAGCCGCTCACGTAGATGGTGCGCTGCAGGCCGTCGAGCGTGGACAGCCGGGTCGCATGCTCGGGCGCGAGGTGGCTGTAGGTGTCGTCCTCGACGATGTGGAAATCGTGCTGGTTGGCCAGTTGCAGCACCCGGTGCGCGCCGGCCGGGCTGAGGCTGTAACCCGTGGGGTTGTGCAGCACGCTCACGCTGACGAAGAGTTTGGGCTGGTAGGCCTCGCAGTAGCGCTGCATCACGGCCAGGTCGGGGCCGTCGGCCAGGCGCGGCACGGGCAGCACGCGCATGCCCAGCGCCTCCAGCCGCGCGAACTCCACCGCCCAGCCGGGTTCCTCGACCATCACCGGGTCGCCCGCGCGCAGCAGCGTGCGGCTGACGATGTCGAGCGCGTGGGTGGCGCCGACCGTGGTGACGATCTGCGAGGGTGCCACCTCGAGCTGGATGCCGGCGAGCTTCTGCACGAGGCTGCTGCGCAGCCCCGCGTCGCCCGCCGGGTCGCCGTATTGGAGCGAGAACTCCTGCAGCGCCTTCACGCTGGTGACCTTGCGCACGGCAGTGGGCATGAAGGTGCTCTCCAGCCAGTCGGGCGGCAGCACGCCCATGCCGGGTTGCGGCTTGGCGCTCTGGCGGTGGAACATGCCGCGGATCAGCGTGCTCGCGTCGGCGGGCGCCCGCGCCAGCACGGTGGCGACGGGCTGCGCCGGCTCCGCGACGCTGCGCACGGCCGCCGGCGCCCGCGCGGCGGGCGCCGCGGCATCGTTTCGTACATAGAAGCCGCGCTGGCGCCGCGCCTCGACCAGGCCCTGCGCCAGCAGTTGGTCGTAGGCGGCCACCACCGTGTGCGGGCTCACGCCCTGCTGGCGCGCACACTCGCGCACCGAGGGCAGGCGCGCACCAGGTGCCATCAGCCGGTTGCGGATGCGTTCGGCAAAGCGCTCGGCCAGCTGGTCGGTCAGGGTCTGGGCGGAGGTGCGGGTGAGCATGTGTGTCGGTGCCCCGGGCAGTACAGATGGGGTGCCATGTCCGATCATCTGTACTGGTACTGTAATGGTCTCGAGTTTAGAGTCTGTCTCCATGAACTGGCAAGAATTCACCGCGCTGCTGGTGCTGGCCACCGCGATGAGTTTTTCGCCGGGGCCCAACACCACGCTGTCCACCGCACTGGCCGCCAACGGCGGCCTGAAGCGCGCCATGCGCTTCGTGGTGGCGGTGCCGGTGGGCTGGAGCGCCCTGCTGCTGCTGTGTGCGGGCGGTGTCGGCGCGCTGGTCGCGGCCGCGCCCACGGTGCGCGTGGCGATCAAGGCACTGGGCATCGCCTACCTGCTGTGGCTGGCCTTCAGGCTGGCGCGAAGCGGCCAGCTCGGCCAGGCTGACGCCGGCCGGATGCAGGTGGGCTTCTGGCAGGGCGTGGGCCTGCAGTTCGTCAACATCAAGGCGTGGCTGCTGGCACTCACGCTGGTCGCGGGCTGGGTCGCGGGCCAGGCCGAGCCGGCGCAGCGCGTGGCGGTGCTGACGGCGGTGATGCTGGTCTTCGCCTTCGCGAGCAACCTCGCGTACGCCGCAATGGGTGCGCTGCTGCGGGCCTGGCTGGCGCAGGGCCGGCGCCTGCTTTGGTTCAACCGCTGCATGGCGGCGGTGCTGGTGCTGACGGCGGCCTGGATGGTGAAGGCATGAGTGCACCGGCCGATGCCCACCCCACGCGGCGCGAGACCTGGGGCCTGTGGCTCGGCGTGCTGGGTGTCGCGATCTTCGCCGTCACGCTGCCGATGACGCGGCTGGCCACCGGCACGGCCGACGCGCCGCAGCTCTCGCCCTGGTTCGTGACGCTGGGCCGCGCGGCGCTGGCCGGCGGGCTGTCGGCCGCCTTCCTGCTCGCCACGCGCTCGCCGCTGCCCCGGCGCCACCAGTGGAAGCCGCTGGGCATGGCGGTGCTGGGCAACGTCATCGGCTACCCGCTGCTGCTGGCCTATGCGCTGCGCGTCGTCACGGCCAGCCACGCGGCGGTCATCACGGCGCTGCTGCCCCTCGTCACGGCCATGGTCGCCGCCTGGGTGCTGCACCAGCGCGCACGGCTGGGCTTCTGGGTCTGCGCGGTGCTGGGAAGCGCGCTGGTGGTGGCGTTCTCGCTGCTGCGCGCCGGCCAGCAGGGCCACGGCTTCGGCTTCGAGTGGGCCGACCTGCTGCTGGTGGGCGCCGTCATCGCCGCGTCCTTCGGCTACATCTACGGCGCGCAGGTCACGCCGGCGCTGGGCGCCGAGCGCGTGATCTGCTGGGTCTGCGTGATGGCGCTGCCGCTCACCCTGCCGGCCACGCTGCTGCTGTGGCCCGCGCAGCCGGTCGCCACCTCGGCGTGGGTCGGCTTCGTCTACCTCGGCGTGTTCTCGATGTGGATGGGCTTCTTCGCCTGGTACCGCGGGCTGGCGATGGGCGGCGCGCTGCGCGTGAGCCAGACGCAGCTGCTGCAACCCTTCCTCTCGATCCTCGCCGCCATTCCGCTGCTGGGTGAACCGCTCGACCCGGTCACCCTCGGCTTCGCCGCCGCCGTGGTCGCCACGGTGGTGGTGGGCAAGCGACTCTCCCAACCCCCGACTTCACCGCCCACGGCGGCACATCCCAGGAGCACGACGACATGAAGTGGACCCTTGCCGCACGCGCGGAAAAAATGAACCCCTCGGCGATCCGCGAGATCCTCAAGGTCACCGAGCGGCCGAACGTCATCAGCCTGGCCGGCGGCCTGCCTTCGCCGAAGACCTTCCCGGTGAGCGCCTTCGCGCAGGCCTGCGCCGAGGTGCTGGCCAACGACGGCCAGGCTGCGCTGCAGTACGCCGCCAGCGAAGGCTACGCGCCGCTGCGCCGCGCGGTGGCCGACATGCTGCCCTGGGACGTCAACCCCGACCAGGTGCTGATCACCACCGGCTCGCAGCAGGGCCTGGACCTGATCGCCAAGGTGCTGCTCGACCCGGGCAGCAAGGTGCTGGTGGAAACGCCGACCTACCTCGGCGCGCTGCAGGCCTTCGGCCCCATGGAGCCGCTCGCCGTGAGCGTGGCCAGCGACAGCGAAGGCGTGCTGCCCGAGGACCTGGCGGCCAAATCGAAGGACGGGCGCTTCGTCTACCTGCTGCCCAACTTCCAGAACCCCACCGGCCGCACCATGAGCGAGGCGCGGCGCGCCGCCGTGAGCGCCGCCGCGCAGGCCGCCGGCCTGCCGATCGTCGAAGACAACCCCTACGGCGACCTGTGGTTCGACGAGGCGCCGCCGCTGCCGCTCACGGCGCGCAACCCCGAAGGCTGCATCTACCTGGGCTCCTTCTCGAAGATCCTCGCGCCCGGCCTGCGCCTGGGCTTCCTGGTCGCGCCCAAGGCCATCTACCCCAAGCTGCTGCAGGCCAAGCAGGCGGTGGACCTGCACACGCCGATCTTCACGCAGCGCATGGTGTCGGCGGTGATGAAGGACGGCTTCCTCGACCGCCACGTGCCCACCATCCGCGCGCTGTACAAGCAGCAGCGCGACGCCATGGTGAATGCCCTGCAGCGCGACATGAAGGGGTTGGACGTGGAGTTCAACGTGCCCAAGGGCGGCATGTTCCTGTGGCTGCGCATGCCCGAAGGCATCGACAGCACGCCGCTGCTGGCGCAGGCCGTGGAGCGCAACGTGGCCTTCGTGCCCGGCGCGCCCTTCTACGCCGGCGAGCCCGACACGCGCACGCTGCGCCTGTCTTTCGTGACCGCGACCGTGGAGCAGATCGACACCGCGGTCGGCGCCCTGGCCGCGACGGTGCGCGAGGCGCTGGCGCACCGCATGGCGGGGCAGATCACGCAGCAGCTCGCAGCGGCCGCCTGACGGGACCCGCTTTCCAGCGAGATCGGCCGCCAGCGCCCACCGGATGGCCGCAGGCAGCCATGCTTTTTGCGTCAACGCCCACCCGTTCGGCCTGAGCCTGTCGAAGGCCTGCTCCCCGGCTTCGACAAGCTCGGCCCGAACGGCGGGGCGCGCATCCCACCCTCACACACCATGCACACCATGCACACCATGCACACCGCCATCCTCACCTTCGACGGCTTCAACGAACTCGATTCGCTGATCGCGTTCGGCGTGCTCAACCGCATCAAGCGCCCCGGCTGGCGTGTGACGCTCGCGGCGCCCACGCCGCGCGTGACCTCGATGAACGGCGTCACGCTCGAAGCCACGGCCTCGCTGGAAGAGGCCGCGACGGCCGACGCGGTGCTGGTGGGCAGCGGCATCCGCACGCGCGAGATCGTGGCCGATGCGGCGCTGATGGCGCGCCTTAAGCTCGACCCCTCTCGTCAGCTGATCGGTGCGCAATGCAGCGGCACGCTGGTGCTCGCCAGGCTGGGCCTGCTGGGCGCGGTGCCCGCCTGCACCGACCTCACGACCCGGCCCTGGGTCCAGGAGGCCGGCGTGCGCGTGCTCGACCAGCCCTTCTTCGCCGAAGGCAACGTGGCGACCGCCGGCGGCTGCCTGGCCTCGCCCTACCTCGCGGCCTGGCTCATCGCGCGCAGCGAAGGCGTCGAGGCCGCGACATCGGCGCTGCACTACGTCGCGCCCGTGGGCGAGAAGGACAGCTACGTCGCCCGGGCGCTGGCCGCCGTCACGCCCTACCTGACGGCCACGGCGGCAATCGGCTGAGGCACGACGCCATGGTCACGCTCCCCACCCTCGGACTCTTCGTGCTCGCGGCGCTCGCGCTGATGGCGTCACCGGGCCCCAACATGGCCTTCGTGCTGGCGCAGGGTGCGGCGCACGGCCCGCGCGGCGCCTTCGCGGGCGCCATCGGCATCGCGCTGGCGGACTTCGCGCTCGCGCTGGCGGCCGCCAGCGGCGTCGCGGCACTGATGGCGGCCTGGGCGCCGGCCTTCGACCTGCTGCGCTGGGCCGGCGCGGCGTACCTCGTGTGGCTGGGCGTGCAGGCGCTGCGCCCGGGCACGAGCGGCGCGCGTGCGGCCGGCGGACCGGCCACGGGCCTCGCGCGGGTGGCGCGCATGGGCTTCGTCAACACGCTGATGAACCCGAAGGCGCTGGTCTTCTTCGTCGTCTTCCTGCCGCAGTTCGTGCACCCGGCGCAGGGTTCGGTGAGCGCGCAGATGGTGCAGCTGGGCGCGGTGATGTCGCTCGTGTCGCTGCTGTTCAACACCGCGCTGGGCAGCGTCGCGGGCGTCGTCGCACGGCGCGTGGCGGCCAGCGAGCGCGGCGCGCGCCTGCGCCAGCGGCTGCTCGCGGGCGTGATGTTCGGCCTGGCGCTGCGGCTGCTCGTCATGGCACGGCCGGCCGCGGCATGAACTCCCGTTGCCTTTTGCCGACACCATGAACGTCCAGCACATCGCCGCCTTCTCCGACGGCACCCGCGGCGGCAACCCCGCCGGCGTGGTGATCGGCGAGCACCTGCCGCCCGACGCACGGATGCAGCAGCTCGCCACCGAGCTGGGCTATTCAGAAAGCGTGTTCGCCGCCCCGCAGCCCGGCGGCGGCTGGCGCGTGCGCTATTTCTCGCCCGCGGCCGAGGTGCCTTTCTGCGGCCACGCGACCATCGCGCTCGGCGCCGCGCTGGCGCAGGCGCAGGGCGACGGCGTGTTCGAGCTCGCGATCAAGCACGCACGCATCACGGTCGAGGGCCGGCGCGAAGGCGCCCTGGTCAACGCCGCGCTGCAATCGCCGCCCACGCGCAGCGAGCCGCTCGCACCGGCGCTGCGGGCCGAGGCGCTCGCGCTCTTCGGCCTGGCCGAGGACGAGCTCGACCCGCGCCTGCCGCCGGCCCTCGCGCACGGCGGGGCCGACCACATCGTGCTGGCCTTGCGCACCCGCGCCGCGCTGGCTGCGATGCGCTACGACTTCGAGGCCGGCCGCGCGCTGATGCAGCGGCTGGGCCTTGCCACCGTCGCGCTCGTCCACGCCGAGAGCCCGCAACGCTTCCATGCCCGCAACCCCTTCGCCGGCGGCGGCGTGTACGAAGACCCGGCCACGGGGGCGGCCGCCGCCGCGCTGGGCGGCTACGTGCGCGACCTCGGCTGGCCGCACGGCGGCGGCATCGACATCGTGCAGGGCGAGGACATGGGCACCGTCTGCCGACTGCACGTCGACATCCCGCCGGCGCCGGGGTCGTCCGTGCGCGTCGGCGGCACCGCGCGCATGATCGGCGTCTGACTCGATTCAAGGAACACGCGACATGCTGAACATCTGGGGCCGCATCAGCTCGATCAACGTGCGCAAGGTGGTGTGGTGCGCGCAGGAGCTCGGGCTCGACTTCCAGCGCACCGAGGCCGGCGGCAAATTCGGCATCGTCCAGTCCGACGAGTACCGGGCCATGAACCCGAACGCGATGGTGCCGACCATCGACGACGGCGAGGGCGACGCCCGCGTGGTGCTGTGGGAATCGAACGTGATCGTGCGCTACCTTTGCGCCAAACACTGGACCTACCAGATGTACCCCGAGCAGTTGCCCGAACGCTTCGACGCCGAGCGCTGGATGGACTGGCAGCAGACCACGCTCAACCGCGCCAGCGGCGGCGCCTTCGTGCAACTGGTGCGCGTGGCACCGGAGCAGCGCGATGCCGCCGTGATCGACGAATCGGTGCGCGCCACCGAGCCCCTCTTCGCGCTGCTCGATGCACACCTGGCCACGCGCAGCTTCATGACCGGCGAGCGCTTCACCATGGCGGACATCCCGATCGGCTGCGAGGTGCACCGCTGGTTCGGCCTGCCCGTGGCCGACTACCGGCGCCCGAGCTGGCCCAACCTCGAGCGCTGGTTCGCGCAGATGCTGCAACGCCCCGGCGCGCGCGGCGTGCTCGACCTGGGGCTTGAATGACTCGAACAATGAAGTCCCATCCGTTCCAGCAGGTCGACGTCTTCACCGACACCCCGTACCGCGGCAACCCGCTGGCCGTGGTGCTCGATGCCGAGGGCCTGGACGACGCGGCCATGCAGCGCTTCGCACGCTGGACGAACCTGTCGGAAACCACCTTCGTGCTGCCGCCCACCGACCCGGGCGCCGACTACCGCCTGCGCATCTTCACGCCCGGCGGCGAGTTGCCCTTCGCCGGCCATCCCACGCTGGGCACCTGCCATGCGTGGCTGCGCGCCGGCGGCGCGCCGAAGACCCCGGGCCGCGTGGTGCAGCAGTGCGGCGCGGGCCTGGTGCAGATCCGGCGAGAAACCGGGCATGCGGCCGGCGAGCGGCTGGCATTCGCCGCGCCGCCCCTCAAGCGCAGCGCGCCCAGCCCGATGCTGCTGGCCAAGGTCGCGAACGCGCTCGGGTTGAAGGCGGCGCAGATCACGGCGGCGCAACTGCTCGACAACGGCCCCGTGTGGCTGGGCCTGCTGCTGGCCGACGACGAGGCCGTGCTGTCGCTGCGGCCGGACCACCGCGCACTGCGGGAACTGGGGCAGAAGGTGGGCGTGGCCGGCGCGCCCTGCGCACCGGATGCGGCGCCCCTGATTGCAAGATCGAACCGCGAGGCGCGGGCCTTCGGCGGCGGCGCCTCTGCCGCCGTGGCCGGGCGCATCGCCGAGCACCAGGTCGACCTCGAGGTGCGCGCCTTCGCGGCGCCGGTCGGCGTCGACGAAGACCCGGTGACGGGCAGCCTCAACGCCGGCCTGGCGCAATGGCTCATCGCCGACGGCCACCTGCCTGCCAACTACGTGGCCGGCCAGGGCCAGTGCCTGGACCGCGACGGCCGGGTCTTCATCGAGCGCGACGAGGCCGGCCAGGTGTGGGTGGGCGGGCACTCGGTGAGCTGCGTGGAAGGCCGGGTGACGCTGTGACGCCCGCCGCACACATCGACCACCTGGTCGTTGCGGCTGCCACGCTCGACGAAGGCGTGGCCTGGTGCGAGGCCACGCTGGGCGTGCTGCCCGGGCCGGGCGGCGAGCATCCGCTGATGGGCACCCACAACCGGCTGCTGGGCCTGGGCAGCGAACGCTTCCCGCGCTGCTATTTCGAGATCATCGCCATCGACCCCGCCGCCGTGCCCGCACGGGCGCGCCACCAGCGGCGCTGGTTCGACCTCGACGATCCGGCGCTGCAGACGGCGCTGGCCAAGGACGGGCCGCGCCTGGTGCACTGGGTCGCGCGCGTGCCCGACGCGCGGGCCGCCGTGCACGCGCTCGCGGCGGAGCCGACGCACATCGACCGCGGCCACGTGCTGGCCGCATCGCGCGAGACGCCGCGGGGCCGGCTGGACTGGCAGATCACCGTGCGCGACGACGGCCAGCGCCTGTTCTACGGCGCACTGCCGACGCTGATCCAGTGGGGCAGCGTGCATCCGGCCGACGGCTTCGAGCCCTCCGGACTGGGCCTGCTGGGGCTCGAGGCCGCGCACCCGCGGCCGGAGGTGCTGCACGCCGCGCTGGCGCGGGTCGGGCTGCAGGATGCCATCGCGGTCGAAGCGGGTGCACCAAACTTCAAGGCCCGGCTCATGACGCCCAAAGGCCCCGTCACCCTCGAATCGAAAGGACTCTGATGCTCTCCCTGCACGACCTCCTCTTCTTCTCCGTCGCCGCGCTGGTGCTGGTGCTCACGCCGGGGCCGAACATGATCTATTGCGTCTCGCGCGCGCTGTGCCAGGGGCGCGCGGCCGGGCTCATCTCGCTGGGCGGCGTGCTGCTCGGGTTCGTGGTGCACCTGCTGGCGGCAGCGCTGGGCCTCACGGCCCTGCTGGCCGCCGTGCCCTTCGCCTTCGACGCGATCCGCCTCGCCGGCGCGGCCTACCTGCTGTGGCTCGCTTGGCAGGCGGTGCGCCCCGGCGGCACGGCCCCGTTCCAGGCCCGCACCCTGCCGCACGATCCACCCGGCAGGCTCTTCAGCATGGGCTTCGTGACCAACGTGCTCAATCCCAAGGTCGCGATGTTCTACCTGTCCTTCTTCCCGCAGTTCCTGCACCCCGAGAAGGGCTCGGTCTTGCTGCAGAGCCTGCAGCTGGGCATGGTGCAGGTCGGCATCAGCGGCGCGGTGAACTGCGCGCTGGTGATGGGCGCGGCGGGCATCACGGCCTTCCTGTCGCGCAGCGAGGCCTGGCTGCGCGCGCAGCGCTGGGTGATGGGCAGCGTGCTGGCCCTGCTGGCCGTGCGCATCGCGCTGCCGGACCGCCGGTGAGGGACGCGCCCATGCAGTTCACCCGCGACGAGATCGCCGACGCGCAGCGCACCGTCTACGCGGCGCTGCCGCCCACGCCGCAGTACGCTTGGCCGCTGCTGACCGAGGCGCTCGGCGCCGAGGCCTGGGTCAAGCACGAGAACCACACGCCCGCCGGCGCCTTCAAGATCCGCGGCGGGCTGACCTACTTCGAGGCCCTGGCGCGGCTGCAGCCGCAGGTGCGCCATGTGATCAGCGCCACGCGCGGCAACCACGGCCAGTCGGTCGGCTTCGCGGCGCGGCGCCACGGCCTGGCGGCGACCGTCGTGGTGCCGCACGGCAATTCGATCGAGAAGAACGCGGCCATGCGTGCGCTGGGCGTCACCCTGGTCGAACACGGCGACGACTTCCAGGCCGCGGCCGACCACGCGGCCGCGCTGGCCGTGACGCAGGACCTGCACCGCGTGCCCTCCTTCCACCGCGACCTGGTGCGCGGCGTGGCGACGGCGTACGTCGAGTTCTTCGAGGCGCTGAAGCACGCGCCGCCCGAGGTGCTGTTCGTGCCCATCGGCCTGGGCTCGGGCTTCGCCGGCGCGGCGGCGGCGCGGGCGCACGTGGGCGTGAAGACGAAGCTGGTGGGCGTGGTGTCGGCACACGCCACGGCGTACCTCGACTCCTGGCGCGCCGGCCGGCCGATGGATGCGCCACCGACCACCCAGCTGGCCGACGGCATGGCCTGCCGCACGCCGGTGCCGGAGTCGCTGGACGTGATCCGCCGCGAAGCCGAGGACGTGGTGGCCGTGAGCGACGAGGAGGTGGCGCATGCGATGCGCCTGCTCTACAGCGCCACGCACAACGTGGCCGAGGGTGCCGGCGCCGCCGCGCTGGCCGCGGCATGGCAGCAGCGCGGGCGCTGGGCCGGCCGGCGGATCGGCATCGCGCTCACGGGCGGCAACGTCGATGCCGCCGTCTTCAGCCGGGTGTTGCAGCCGCCGCCTGAAGCATCTGCGCCAGCAGCTGCGGCTGCACCGGCTTGAACACGACGGCCAGGCCGCTCTCGTAGGCGGCGCGCACGCGCGCCGGCTCGGTGTCGCCGGTGATCAGGATGGCCGGCAGTTCGCGGCCTGCTGCGCGGCGCAGGCGCCGCACGGCCTCGATGCCGGTGACCGAACCGGCCAGGCGGAAGTCCACCAGCATCACGTCGAGCGCGGCGCCCTCGCGCGACACCACGGCCTGCGCCTCGGCCACCGTGCGCGTGGCGTGCACGGCGCTGCAATAGGGCTGCAGCCACAGGCGCATGGCATCGCCCACGGCATGTTCGTCGTCCAGCAGCAGCACGTTGGGCCGCCGCGCCTCCAGGCTGTGCGTGTGCGAATGCACCGGCTCCAGGTGCATCGGCCCGCTGGCCGTGGTCACCATCGGCGCCAGCGTGCTGTCGCCGAAGCCCGAGACCGGCCCCTGCCCCGCGGCCAGCGGCAGGTCGACCCAGAAGGCGCTGCCGCGCCCGGGCACGGAATGCACGCCGGTGCGCCCGCCCAGCAGCAGCGCGAGGCGCCGGACGATCGCCAGGCCGATGCCCAGCCCCTGCGCGGCATCGCGCTGCGCATTGCCCACCTGGTAGAACTCCTCGTACAGGCGCGGCAGGTGCTCGGCCGCCATGCCGGGCCCCTCGTCGCGCACGGCGATGCGCACGCCGGGCCCCCGGCGCCTGGCGGTGACCAGGATGCGGCGGCCGCCCAGCGCGCGCGGCGCGTGCTTGATGGCGTTGTCCACCAGGTTGGACAGGATGCGCAGCAGCAGCGCCGGATCGGTGTCGAGCGTGTGGCCGCTGGCCTGCACGCGCAGGCTCAGGCCGGCGGCCTCCACGCGCGGCCCCTGCACCTGCGACAGCTGCGCGAAGACGTCCACCAGCGCCACCGGCCGCGGCGCGGGCTGCACGGTGCCGGCGTCGATGCGCGAGATGTCGAGCATGGCGTCGAGCAGGTGCCCGACCGAGGCCGCGGCGGCGCCCACCTGCTCGGCCATCGGGCGGGCCGGGTGGTCGGCCAGTTCGCGGCGCATCGCGTCCGACAGCAGCGCCAGCGCATGCACGGGCTGGCGCAGGTCGTGGCTGGCCGAGGCGAAGAAGCGCGTGCGCTCCTGGTTGAGTCGCTCCAGGTCGCCCTTCTGCGCGGCCAACTGTTCGCTCAGCGCCTCGGTCTGGAACTGCATGGCGACGCTGTGCGCGATCATCTGGCGCTGCGCCAGCGCCAGGCGGGCGATCCAGGCCGAGAACAGCAGGATGCCCAGGCACAGGAACCAGCCTGCGGCACCGCCGTGCATCGCGCCGTATGTGGCCATGCCCGCGGTGAGCGGAACCAGCCAGGCCGCAATGGCAGGCCGCCACAGCGCGACGGCCGGCACCGAACCCATGAGCATCGCGCACAGGGCCACCCCGAGCAGCGCCGACAGCTCCACGTTCAGCGGCCCGGGCGGCAGCAGAAGGAAGGGCGAGAGCCCCCACACGATCGACAGCGCGAGCAGCGGCGCCAGGTAGGGGCGCTGGCCGGCGGGCGGTCCGTCGGGGTGCTCGGCCTCGGGATAGCGCCGCTCGTTGGCCAGGGCGACCGCGAGCCGGGCCACCATGGCCACCGCGGCCAGACCCAGCCACAGGAACACGGCCCGGCGGTGGGTCAGCGACCAGTACAGCGCCCCGACCAGCGCAGCCGACAGGGCATGGGGGACGAAGGTCTTTCGGGCGAAGGACAGGAGCCGCCGCCGCATCCACCGCTCAACGCGCCCGGCCTGCGCCGGTGGGACGGGGGTCGCGCCAGCCGCCGGAACTGCACGGCTGCGGGAGAACATAGGCCGCAGAGTCTAAAGGCCGGCCGAGTCCCCGCCGGGCGGGTTGCGACAAGAAATCGATTGCAGGCTTTGCCCCAGCGCAAGATGCCCGAGAAATCGAGTGAACTAGTTCACGAATCTTGCGCTGACCTGACCACACGCGGAACGGGGCCGCCCATCAGGGCAGCCCTGCCGCTTACCAGCGCACCTTCACGCCCAGGCTGCCGTTGACGCCGCTCTTGGTGCGCGCGTCGCCGCCCGAGGCCCACAGCTTGCCCACCTCGCCATACAGGCTCGTGGCCGGGCTCAGCTGCCAGGTCGCCCCCAGCGCCAGCTCGCTGCTCGTGCCGCCCGTCCTCGTCAGGATCGGCGTGCTGGCCGCCGGGCCGATGAAGGTCGTGGTGTCGGTACCGCTGCCGCGCTTGTACACGTTCACCCGCGCATAGGGCTGCAAGGTGCCCAGCCCGGTCTGGAACTCGCCCTTGACGCGCACCCCGGCGCGCGCCAGCCAGCCCCCGTCGGTGTTCTGCTGCACCCACGCGCCGGTGATGGACGTGTCGTCCAGGCTCAGGCGCTGGTGCACCAGCTGCAGCTGCGGCTCGATCGTCCAGTTCGGCGCGATCGCGAAGGCCTGGCCCACCTCGATCGAAGCCAGCAGGCTGTCGCCCTTGCCGCTGCTGGAGAAGGCCAGCGTGGGGCTGGCGGTGTAGCGATGGCGCCCGGCCTGCAGCACGCCGTCGACGTACAGGCCCGATTCGTTCTTCCAGGTGGCGTACGCGCCCAGGTACTGGCTGCGCAGGTCGTTGGAGCCGGCCGCGTAGTTCAGCACGCCACGGGCGAAGCCGGTGACGCTCATGTCGCCCTCGAGCTGGCCGACGTAGACGCCGGTGCGCCAGTTGGCGTTGGCCCACAGGTCGGTGCCGGCCTGGAAGCCCGTCAGGCGCCCGGAGCTGCCGGGCGAGACGGTGCCCGACTGCTGGATGTCGCGGTCGATGCTGATCACGCGGCCCCAGGCCTGGCGGTAGCCCTGATCGGGCGCGCTGGTATTGGTGCCCGTGCCGCCGTCGTCGCCGATGCGCTGGTGCATGTTGCCCAGCATGGCCAGGTTGGACTGGCGCAGCTGCTCGGGCAGTGCGGCGTACAGGGGGACGTCGGCGCGGTAGGTGGGCAGGCTCGCGGCAGGCGTGGCAGGCGTGGCGGGCGTGCCGCCCCCCGTGCTGCCACCTCCGCCACCACCACCGGCAGGCGGGGTGACGGTGGTGGTCGAACGCAGGTACCAGTTCTCGCCCGCGCCGCTGGCATCGGCCGCGTACAGGCGGTATTCGAAGGCGCCGGCATCGACATGGCCGCCCACGAGGTTGAAGGCGCTCTTCGTGCTCTGCGCGGTGGTGGTGGCGCCGTTGGCGGCGCTGATGACCTCGATCCCGTTGCCGCTGGTCAGCGCACCGAGCCCGCCCAGGTTGGTGACCCGGAGGTTGGTGGTGCCGGTGGCGGCGGCATTGGGGCCATTGAGGATGAGCCGGTCGCTCACGCTGGCGCTGTCGCCCAGGGCCGTGCCGATGGACAGCAGGCCGCCGTTGCCGACCCACGGGCCGTTGACCGTGAGCGTGGTGCCCGGCGCGCTGCCCAGCAGCGACACCGTGCCGCTGTTGGCCATCGCGCCGATGGTCTGGCTGTGGCCGGCCAGGTCGAGCGTGGCACCGCTGGCCACCGAGTAGGCGCTGGCGGGCGCGAAGGTGTTCGCGGCGCCGGCTTGGAGCGTGCCGCCGCTCACCCGGGTCGCGCCGGTGTAGCTGTTGGCGCCGCTGAGCCTCAGGACGCCGGGGCCGTACTTCTCAAGCGTGCCGCCGACGGTGTTCGGACCGCTCAGCGTGGCGGCCGACGCGCCGTCGGAGATCGTTCCGGCGAAGTCGCCGGCGCCCACGCGCAGGGTGCCCGCGCCAAGCCCGACCGAGCCGCTGCCCTGCAGCGCGCCGAGCGTCTCGACCACCGGGGCCGCGCTGCTGTAGAGCGCCAGGCCCTCGACCGGCACCGTGCTGCCGGCCAGCGGCGTCGCGTGGCCGGTGCTGTTGACGGTCACGGTGGCTCCGTCGGCGATCTGCTCGCTGCCCGCGACAAGAACGGACGCCGCGCCGTTGATGGCGAGGTCGCCGGGGACGGCCGTCGCGCCGTTGCTCTTGGACAGCACCAGGGCGGCATTGCCCAGCACGCTCGTCGGGCCGCCGTAGGTGTTGCTGGTGGCGCCGAAAAGGTTGAAGGTGTTGGTGCCACTGCCCGTGGCGTCGAAGGTGAGGCCCTGGCCGCCGCTGATCGCGCCGCCGAAGCCGAAGGTGCTCTGGCCCGCGGATGCGCCGTTGATGCGCACCGGGCCGTTGAGCGCCACGTTGCCGTTCAGCGTGAGGCTGGCGCTGCCCGGCGCGGTGGTGAGCATGTCGAAGCCGCCGTTCGCCGTCACGGCGTTGGCCAGCGTCGTGGCGGCCAGGCCCGTCCCCAGCGCCCCGCCGTTGATGGTGAGCGCGCCGGTGCCCAGTGCGCTGTCGTTGTTGGCCAGCAGCGTGCCGGCGTTCAGCGTGGTGCCGCCCGAGTAGGTGTTGGCACCGCCCAGCGCGAGGGTGCCGGGGCCGTACTTGACGAGCCTGCCGCCGCTGCCCGAGGCGGTGCCGGTGACCGGGAACGTCAGCGACGGGTCGGAGATCACGCCGCTGAAATCGCCCGCCCCGACCGCCAGGGTGCTCGAACCCAGGCCGATGGTGCCGTTGCCGTTGAGCGTGCCGATGGTTTCGGTGAGGTTGGGGCCGTAGAACAGCAGCCCCGGCAGCGGCACGACGAAGCCCTGCTTGATGCCGCCCTGGCTGTTGATGGTCACGGTGGCGTTGTCGGCGATCTGCTCGCTCTGCTGCACAGCGACCGTCGACGTGCCCTCGACCAGCAGGTCGCCGGCGATGGAGGTGGCACCGCCCGTGCGGCGCAGTGCCAGCACGGCGTTGCCGCGGACAGTGGTGAGGCCGGTGTAGGTGTTGGACGCGCTGCCGACGAAATCGACGTCGCCCCATTCCGGCGCGGGCTGGTTCGACTCGATGGTCAGCCCCGAATTGCCCGAGATCGCGCCGGACAGGGTCAGCAGATAGGTGACCGAGCTCGGCGGGGTGCGGAAACTGATCGTCGGCGTGTTGGCCAGCGACACGTTGCCGGTCCACGTCATGCCGTATTCCGCCGAGGGCTGCGCGCTGTTGGGATCGAGCGGATCGATCACGAAGGGGCCGTTGATCTGGACGTTGTTGGGCAGGGTCACGCCGCCGCGCAGCGTGCCGCCGTTGATGATGAGGTTGCCGGTGACCTGCGCACCCGGGTTCGTGACGTCCAGCGTGTCGCCGGGATTGATGGTGGTCTGCGCCATGGCCGGCAGGGCCAGCACGAGGGTGGCCAGCGGCAGGACGGCGCGACTGCCGCGCCCGTTGCGGCGGCTGGTCTCGGGTGCCGCGACCCACGTGCCCAGGGCCGCATTCCACACACTTCTATGACATTTGTTCACGTAGAGACCCTTTGAAGGCCGAAACCGTCGCCGCACCGGTCAGATGCGCGCGACGGATTCGAAAAAAGAAAACTGAAGTATTAGTTTGTGAAGTTTACCGGGCGTCGGATGAAGCCTGAAAAAGCGGTCGGGCGCCGGGAAAAGTTCACGGTGCATGGGCCGCGGGCGCGTCGCCGGCGCGACTGGCCGCCCTGCGGCCGTCGCCGCCGGGACAAATGCGGCGGACGGGCTCGCGAGAATCGGGCGCATGGGAACGCTCTACCTCGTGCGCCACGGCCAGGCCTCCTTCGGCGCAGACGATTACGACAAGCTCAGCGAGCTTGGCCACCGGCAGGCCGTGCGCCTGGGCGAGTACTGGCGCGAGCGCGGCATGCGCTTCGACGCCGTCATCACCGGCACGCTGCGCCGCCACCGCGAGACCTGGGAAGGCATCGCGAAAGGCCTGGGCCTGACCGACCACGACGTGCTGCCGTGGCCCGGCCTGAACGAATACGACAGCGAGGCGGTGGTCGCCACCATCCACCCCGAGAAACTGCCCAGGCCCGACACGCCCGAGCTGTACCGCATGCATTTCCGGCTGCTGCGCGACGGCCTCTCAGCCTGGATGCAGGGCCGCACGGCGCCGGTGGGCATGCCCAGCTACGTCGACTTCCTGGCCGGCGTGACCACGGCCCTGGACCACGTGCGCGACCGCCACCACGGGGCGAAGGTGCTGGTGGTGAGCAGCGGCGGCCCCATCTCGACGGCGGTGGGCCACGTGCTGGGCACCAGCGCCGAGACCACCATCGAGCTGAACCTGCGCATCCGCAACACCTCGGTGACCGAGTTCGCCTTCACGCCCAAGCGGCACATGCTGGTGACCTACAACACGCTGCCGCACCTGGACGGTCCGGCCTACGAGGACTGGGTCACCTACTCCTGAGAAGGCGAACGCGCCTCAGGCCGTCGCCTCGCCCAGCCATCGCAGGTACGCCGCCGAGCCCGCGGTGATGGGCAGTTGCACGACCTCGGGCAGTTCGTAGCTGTGCCGCTCGCGGATGAAGGCCTCGAGCTCGGCGAAGCGGCCGGTGCGCGTCTTGGCCATCAGCAGCCACTCGGGCTCGCGCTTGGTCTCGCCCTGCCAGGCGTAGACGCTTCGCACGCGCTGGATCTGCACGCAGGCCGCGAGGCGGGCCTCGACGATGGCGTCGGCGAGCTGGTCGGCCTCGTCCTCGGTGCCGGCGGTGGTCATGACGATGCAGGCGGTGTCGGTCATCGAAGGGCTCCTGGTCCTGAAAATCAGCCCTGCCACACGCCATAGCCCAGCGCGCGCAGGTGAAGGCCCAATTCCACCTCCATCGACTGCGCCTCCTTGTAGGTCATGGGGTTGTATCGCTCGTAGAGCGCCGGCAGCAGCCGCAGGCCGTGCTGCTGCACGAAGGCGTTGGCCTGGATGCCGGCCTTGTGCTTGTCGAAGCGGACGTCGGGGTCCAGCCCCGTCATGCCGACGTAGACGAAGGGCCTGCCCAGCTGCCAGCCGGGGTTGGCGCGCCGGAAGCGCGCGCTGTTCCAGACGCGGTCGTCGAGCTCGACCACGTAGACGTGGTGGTGCGGGCGGCCCATCAGCCCTCGCGCGAAGCCGGCGCACCGATGTCGGCCACGATCTGCCGCAGCAGCGTGGCCGCTGCCGGCGACAGCACCCGCCCATGGCGCGACACCACATGCACCCGGCCCTGCGACAGCAGCGGGTTCTTCATGGGCAGCGCCACCACGCGCGAGCTGTCCAGGTGCGGCGGCAGCGACATGCGCGTGGACAGCGCGTAGCCCAGCCCCGCCACCACGAAATGCCCCACGGCGCTGAAGGAGGTGGTGGTCAGCAGCGTCTGCAGGCGCACGCCCTCGCTCACCTCGGCCGCCTCGATGTGCTGGCGCACGCCGAAGCTGCGGTGCAGCGTGGCGCCGGAGTGCGGCGCGAGGTCGGCCAGGCGCAGGGGGCGGTCGATGCGCGCCAGCGGGTGGGTGTCGAGCACCAGCGTCTGGATCGGCTGCGAATGCGAATGGTGCGAGCGCAGCCGCTCGTCCTTCGGCGGCTGGAAGAGCATGCCGATGTGGGCGCGCTCGTCCACGATGTGCTGGACGATGCCGTCGGTGCTGCCGACCGACAGGTCCACCGTGATGCCCGGGTGCGAGGCCATGAAGTCGCGCAGGCTGTGGCGCATCAGCCAATCGACGAAGCCCTCGCCGGCCACGACGTCGATGTGGCCGCGCTCCACCTTCTGGATGCTGTCGAGCTGCGCCAGCAGGTGCTGCTTCTGGCTGTGCTGGCGCCGCACGTAGCCGGCCAGCAGTTCGCCCGCATCGGTGGGCACCACGCCGCGGCCGCGGCGCTCGAGCAGGCGCGTGCCGCAGTCGTCCTCGAGCACGCCGATGGCGCGGCTGACGGCCGAGGGGTCCATGCCGAGCACCTCGGCAGCGCCGCGCACCGAACCGCTGTCGAGCACCTGCATGAAGTAGCGCACCCGGCGGGTGTCGAGCCGGTCGTCCATCGGACTCAGCATGGCGCGCGGCGGCGAGTGTTGCATTGCATGCAACAAATATCTCAAGTTCCGGTCATTGATGCAACGGCTGCCGGTGGCGAGACTCCCGGTCTGCCGCTGCGCAGTTGCCGGCGAAGCACCCCTCCAACAGACGCCACCGCCCCATGAATCCCGCCGTGCCCCCGTCCGCCGCCCTGCCGGGCGCCCCCGCGTTCTCCGTCACCGTCGGCAGCAAGCTGAAGCTGCTGCTCGTCACCCTGGCCGTCGTCGCAGTCGCCGAGTCCATCGGCGCGACCCAGTTCAAGCTCGGCCCCGGCAAGGTGGTGCTGCTGCCCATGCTGTGGGCGCTGCTGCTCGCGGCCGTGTGGGGCATCGCGCAGCGGCGCGTGCCGGCCGCGGCGCGCGTCGACACCGGCTTGCAGACGCTGGCCGGCGGACTGCTCAACGCCGGCCTGCTGCTCTTCGTGGTGAAGCTCGGCCTGACCGTGGGCGCGGCGCTGCCGATGGTCCGGCAGGCCGGCTGGGCCCTGTTCTTCCAGGAGTTCGGCCATGCCTTCGGCACCCTGGCGCTGGGGCTGCCGCTGGCGCTGCTGCTGGGCATCAAGCGCGAGGCCGTGGGCGCCACCTTCTCGGTGGGGCGCGAGGGCAACCTGGTCATCATCGGCGAGAAGTACGGCATGGCCTCGCCCGAGGGCCGCGGCGTGCTGGCCGAGTACATCACCGGCACGGTGCTGGGCGCCGTCTTCATCGCGGTGCTGGCAGGCTTCGTCGCCAGCCTGCACATCTTCGACCCGCGCTCGCTGGCCATGGGCGCGGGCGTGGGCTCGGGCAGCCTCATGGCGGCCGCACTGGGCGCCATCACCGCGCAGCAGCCGGCCGATATGGTGCCGCAGCTCACCGCCATTGCCGCCGCCTCGAACCTGCTGACCTCGGTGGTCGGCTTCTACTTCACGCTCTTCCTGTCGCTGCCGGCCTGCTCGTGGCTCTACGGGCGGCTGGAGCCGGTGCTGGGCCGCCTGACGAAGCGCGGCCGCGCCCCGGTGGCCGAGGCGGCGCCCGCAGCGGCGCTGGGCCAGCCGGCCGCCGCGCATGCAAGCTCCCTGGCCGACACGGTGCTGGCCTGGGTCGTGATGACGGGCGGCGTGGTGATCGCCAACGCGCTCTCGTACAAGGTGCCGGCGCTGGTGTCGCTCGAAGGCATGGGGGTGGTGGTGGCCATCGTCGCGGTGGTCGAGGCAATCAAACGCCTGCTGCCGAGGCTGCCGCTGGTGCTGGTGCTCTCCGTGGTGGCCACGGGGGTCGGCATCCCGGGCCTGTTCCCCTTCACCGACACCGTGCTCGCGCTCACCGGCAAGCTCAACTTCCTGGCCTTCACCACGCCGGTGCTGGCGCTGGCGGGCTTCTCGGTCGCCAAGGACCTGCCGCTCTTTCGCCAGCTGGGCTGGCGCATCGTGGTGGTTTCCCTGACGGCCACCGCCGGGACCTTCCTGGGCGCCACCTTGATCGCAGAATTCTTCCACTGACCCTTTTCGAGAGACCACGATGTACCGCGAACCCGAGATTTCCGACGACATCCGCCAGAGCATGGTCGCCTGGCGGCGCGACATCCACGCCAACCCCGAAACAGCCTTCGAGGAGCACCGCACCGCCAACGTGGTGGCGCAGGCCCTGATGCTGATGGGCCTGCCGGTGCACCGTGGCCTGGCGGTGACGGGCGTGGTGGCCACGCTGAAGAACGGCGAGGGCCCGAGCATCGCGCTGCGCGCCGACCTCGACGCACTGAACATGCAGGAGCTCGGGTCGCCCTCGCATGCGTCGAAGTGCGTGGGCAAGATGCACGCCTGCGGCCACGACGGCCACACCGCCATGCTGCTGGGCGCCGCCGCGCACCTGGCGCGGCACAAGCCCTTCAGGGGCACGGTGCACTTCGTCTTCCAGCCCGGCGAAGAGAACGAGGGCGGCGGCCGCGTGATGGTCGACGAGGGCCTGTTCGAGCAGTTCCCGGCCGATGCGGTGTACGGCATGCACAACTTTCCGCAGATGCCGCGCGGCCATTTCGCCATCCGCACCGGCACCATGACCGCCTTCCTCGACACCTTCGAGATCACCGTCACCGGCAAGGGCAGCCACGGCGCCATGCCCGAGACCGGCATCGATTCGATCGTGGTCGCCTCGCAGCTGGTCAACGCGCTGCAGACCATCGTGAGCCGCCGCACCGGCGCCACCGAATCGGCCGTGGTGAGCGTGACGCAGATCCACGGCGGCGACACCTGGAACGTGATTCCCGAGACCACCGTGCTGCGCGGCACGGTGCGCACGCTGGACCCGGCCGTGCAGGACCGCACCGAAGCCGCGATGCGGCAGGTGTGCGAGGGCGTGGCCCGGACGCACGGCGCCCAGGTCGCGCTCAAGTACATGCGCGGCTACCCGGGCGTGGTGAACACGCCCGCCGAAACCGCCGCCGCCGTGGCCGCCGCGGCCAGCCTGGTGGGCGAGGCGCAGGTGCACACCGACATCCCGCCGGCGATGGGTTCGGAGGATTTCGCCTTCATGCTGCAGAAGCGCCCGGGCGCCTACATCGGCATCGGCGCCGGCGAAGGCCGGAACGATCCGCCGGTGCACAACCCGTACTACGACTTCAACGACAACATCCTGCCGCTGGGCGCCGCCTACTGGGTGGCGCTGGTCAGGCAGCAGCTTCCTGTTTCATGATGCGTTGATGCTTTCGGCCTTCGACATCTTCAAGATCGGCATCGGTCCCTCGAGCTCGCACACCGTGGGCCCGATGCGGGCCGCGCTGATGTTCGCGCGCTCGCTGGCGGCGACGGGCCTGCTGGCGCGCGTGACGCGCATCGAGGTGCAGCTCTTCGGCTCGCTGGGTGCCACGGGCCGCGGTCACGCGACCGACCTGGGCGTGCTGCTGGGCTTGATGGGCGAGGCGCCCGACACGGTCGAGCCCGAGGGCGTGGCCACGCGCCTGGCCGCCGTGCGCCGCGAGCGCATGCTGGCGTTGCTGGGCACGCACCCGGTCGCCTTCGATCCGCGGCGCGACATCGCCTTCCTCGGCGAACGTTCGATGCCCGAGCACCCCAACGCGATGCGCGTGGCGGCCTTCGACGCCGGGGGCGCGCCGCTGCGCGAGACCTACTACTTCTCGGTCGGCGGGGGCTTCGTGGTCGAGGGTGGCGCCGAGGCGCCAGCGTCCACCGTGCATGCGGTGTCGCTGCCCTTCCCTTTTTGCACCGGCGACGAACTGATGGCCCACGCGGCCGCGCAGCAGCGCTCGATCGCCTCGCTGGTGATGGCCAACGAATGCGCCTGGCGGCCCGAGGCCGAGGTGCGCGCCGGGCTGCTTCGCATCTGGCAGGTGATGCAGGCGTGCGTTCAGCGCGGCTTCGGCATCGGCAACCCGCAGGCGGCCGAGCCCCTGCCCGGCCCGCTGCGCATGCGGCGGCGTGCGCCGGAGCTGTACCGCAGCCTCTCCACGGGCGAGGCGAGCGCCGACCCGCTGGCAGTCATGGACTGGGTCAACGCCTTCGCGATGGCAGTGAACGAGGAGAACGCCGCAGGCGGTCGCGTGGTCACCGCACCGACCAACGGCGCCGCCGGCGTGGTGCCCGCGGTGCTGCACTACTACATGAAGTTCGTGCCCGGGGCCGGCGAGGCCGGCGTGGTCGACTTCCTGCTCACGGCCGCGGCCATCGGCATGCTGTACAAGACCAACGCCTCCATCTCGGGCGCCGAGGTCGGCTGCCAGGGCGAGGTCGGCGTGGCCTGCTCGATGGCGGCCGGTGCGCTGGCGGCCGCGCAGGGCGGCACGCCCGGGCAGGTCGAGAACGCCGCCGAGATCGGCATGGAGCACAACCTCGGCCTGACCTGCGACCCGGTGGGCGGCATGGTGCAGATCCCCTGCGTGGAGCGCAACGCCATGGGGGCGGTGAAGGCCATCAACGCCGCGCGCATGGCACTGCGCGGCGACGGCAACCACTACGTGTCGCTCGACACGGTGATCCGCACCATGAAGCAGACCGGCGAGGACATGAAGTCCACGTACAAGGAGACCTCGCTCGGCGGCCTCGCCGTGAACGTGGTCGAGTGCTGAAGGCGCGAAGGACCTTGCTCAGGTCTTGCGCTTGATGAGGCCCCAGATGAACAGCAGCACGATCGCGCCCACCACCGAGGCGATGAAGCCGGCCGCCTGGCCCGCCGCGTACCAGCCCATGGCCTGGCCGAGGTAAGTGGCGATCAGCGAACCGACGATGCCGATGACGGTGGTGACGATGAAGCCGGCCGAGTCGTTGCCCGGCTTGATGGCGCGCGCGATCAGGCCGACGACGAAACCGATCAGGATGGTCCAGATGATGCTCATGAGATTCCCTAGAAGTGGCAGCGGTGGTTGAAATACGTTGTTGTCGGGCGAGCGGCTGCCGGATTCATGATACCGGCGCGCCGCTTACCAGGGCCTGGCGCACGGTGGTCGCCAGGGTCGAGATGTCGAAGGGCTTGATGAGGATGCGCTGCGTGCCCAGCACGCGGCCCACCTCGGCCATGTCGGCGTAGCCCGTGGCGAGCACCACGGGGATGCGGCCGGCCGCCTCGCGGGCGCGACCGATGAACTCGGCGCCGTTCATGCCGGGCATGGCGTAGTCGACCACCATCAGGTCGGGCACGGAACGCGCGAGCGCGGCCAGGCCGGCATCGCCGTCGGCGGCCTCGGTGACGGCATAGCCCAGGAGCCCGAGGCTCTCGACGATGGCGCGGCGCACCTCGGCGTCGTCTTCCACCACCAGCACGTGGTGGTGGCCCTGCTCGGCGGCCGCCGCCTCGGCAGTGGCTGGCATGGCCTCGGCGACGGCACGGTCGGCCGAAGCGGGGAACAGCATCTCGACGCGCGTGCCCTGCCCCTCCTGGCTGCGCACGAAGGCCACCCCGCCGGACTGCTTGGCGAAACCGTAGACCTGGCTCAGGCCCAGGCCCGTGCCGCTGCCGACCGGCTTGGTGGTGAAGAAGGGATCGAAGACCTTCGCCAGCACATGCGGCGCGATGCCGGTGCCGGTGTCGTTGACCGACACGCTCACGTACTCGCCCGCGGGCAGATCGCCTTCCGGGTCGCGGCGCAGCGCGGTCTCGATGCGCAGCGTGCCGCCAGAAGGCATGGCGTCGCGCGCATTGACGGCCATGTTAAGCACCGCCATCTCGAGCTGGTTGGCGTCGAGCACGGCCCAGCAGGGCGCATCGGCCAGCACGAGCAGCACCTGAATCTGCGGCCCCACGGACACGCTGACCAGGTCGCGCACGCCCTCGATCAATGCGTTGACGTCGGTGAGCCTGGGCAGCAGCGACTGGTTGCGTGCGAAGCTCAGCAGCTGCCCCGTCAGGCGCGAGCCCTTGCCCACCGCGCCCTTGGCACGGCCCACGATCTCGCCGACCTTCGCGTCCTTCGACACGCGGCCGAGGAGGTCGAGGTTCATGTTCACCACGTGCAGCAGGTTGTTGAAGTCGTGCGCGATGCCGCCGGTCAGGCGGCCGATGGCCTCCATCTTCTGCACCTGCAGCAGCGCCGCCTGCGCGCGCTCGCGCTCGGCGATCTCGGCCATGAGCCGGTCGTTGGCGCTCGCCAGCTCGCGGGTGCGGGCGGTGATGCGCTCCTCCAGCTGGGCGTTGAGACGCTCGACCTCGGCCCGCGCGTCCTCCAGCTGCTGCAGGTGCATGCGCGTGGCGTACTGGCGGCGCCGCTGCCGCACGGCGGCGTCGGTGGCGCGCGCCAGTGTCTGCGTGTGCACCGGCCGCTCGAGCACCACGACGTTGCCGAGCGTCTGCATCATGCCCAGGGCGCGCATCGAGCGCGCCTCGCGCGTGGCCAGCACGATGAAGGGGAAATCGGACCAGCTCGGCTGCGCCGTGAGCCAGGCGTGCAGAGGTTCCTCGGGCAGGCCCAGGAGGGCCTCCTCGGTGAGCAGCGCCGCGGCAGCACCTTCGCTCATGCGCGTGAGCAATTCGTCGTGGGAGCCGCACACCACGGCGGTGAGCCCCATCTGTTCGACCACGCGCTGCACCACCAGCGCATCGCGCCCGCGCGGGGCGTGGACCAGGACCCGACGCTCCATGCCTCAGGCTTCCGGGCCGCCGCCGCGGCGTTGGTCGGCCTCTGCCATCAGCTCGACCTCGCCGTCGTACGAAGGCACGCCGCTGAGCACGCCGCGGAAGTCGGTCAGCGCGGCTCCCACCTCGACGCCGCGCTCCTCCGTCAGTCTGAACTCGCGGATGGTCTGCTCGTGACGGCTGGTGCGGCTCTTGACCACGGACACGGCCTTGAGCAGGCGGCCGCGCGCCTCGAAGAAGCGGAACAGCACGATGGCGTCGGACAGGTAGCTCAGGTCCAGCTCGCTGCGCCCCTCGCCGATCAGTCCGTGCTGGCCCATGACGAGGATGGTGACGATGCCCTTCTGGTTCAGGTAGCTCAGCAGCTCGTGCATCTGCAAGAGCAGGAACTTCGCGCCCGGCATCGCCTGCATGTAGGCATTGAGGCTGTCGATGACCACCATGCCGGCGCCACCGTCCTCCACGGCGTCGCGCACCATGTTCGAGAACTGGCCCGGTGACATCTCGCCCGGGTCCAGAGGCAGGAGTTTCAGCTGGCCGGACGAGACATAGCGCTCCAGCGGCAGGTTGAGCGCGCGGCAACGGTGCAGCAGCGTGCCCAGGCCCTCGTCGAAGATGTAGTAGACGACGTGCTCGCCACGCCGCAACGCCGCTGTCACCGCCGACGCCGCGGTGGTGGTCTTGCCCACGCCGGACGGGCCGATGAAGAGGGTGTTGCTGCCGCGGGAGAGGCCGCCGCCCAGCAGTGCGTCGAGCGCCGTGGTGCCCGTGGACGCGAAGGAGGACTCGAAATCGCTGCGGTGTTCGGCGGCGATGAGACGCGGGAACACGCTCAGGCCGCCGGTGTCCAGGCTCAGGTCGTGCTCGCCGCCCCGATAGCGCACGCCCCGCATCTTGACGACCCGCAGATGGCGGCGCACCGGGCCGTAGTCGGCCATCGACTGGTCGAGTGCCACCACGCCGTGCGCGATGCTGTGCAGCTGCAGGTCGCCTTCGCCCTTGCTGCCGCTCATGTCGTCGAGCATCAGCACCGTGGCGCCCTGGGTGGCGAAGAAGTGCTTCAGGGCCAGGATCTGCCGCCGGTAGCGCAGCGGGTCCTGCGCCAGCAGGCGCATCTCGGACAGGCTGTCGAACACCACCCGCTCGGGCTTCTGGCGCCGCACCGTGTCCATGACGGCGCGCGTGGTCTCGCCGAGTTCGACCTCGGAGGGGTACAGGATCGACTGCTCGGCATCGGGCGACAGGCCCTCCTCGCTCACCAGCTCGAAGATTTCCAGTCCGTCCAGCGCCCAGCCGTGTGACTCGGCCACCAGTGCGAGTTCGATACGGGTTTCCGACAACGTGATGTACAGGCCCGACTCGCCGCGAGAACGCCCCTCGAGCAGGAACTGCAGGCCGAGCGTGGTCTTGCCGGCACCCGGCGATCCCTCGACCAGGTACAGGTGACCGCGCGGCAGGCCGCCGCCCAGCACGTTGTCGAGTCCGGCGATGCCGGTGGTCGCACGCGCCTGGGACCGGGCCGGCACGGAAGAAAGGGGCATGGCTTCTCCTGGCATCTCCTGAGTCGTTCGAATTCTGGGGGTGGCGCATGGCATGGCGTGTCACCCAACGTCCTACAAACGCGTGGGCGGCGGGCGGCTAATGTCGTGCCCATGCTCGAGAAACTTCCCGATGTGGTGGGCCATGTGCTGTCCGGCGTCCGCGCGGGGCTGGACGAGATTGCCTTCAACACGCTGGGCCTGCGCGCCGGCCACGGCACCTTGCAGCTGGCCAGTCTGGCTTTCGCGGACCACGCGCCGATCCCGGCGCGCTACACCGCCGACGGCGAGGGCCTGTCGCCGCCCCTGTCGTGGACCGGCGTGCCGGCGCAGGCGCGCTCGCTGGTGCTGATCGTGGAAGACGCCGACTCGCCGACGCCCAGCCCGCTGGTGCATGCGATCGCCGTCGACCTGCCGCCCGGCGACGGGGCCCTGGCCGAGGGTGCGTTGGCCGACGACGGCGAGGGTGGGCCCGACGCGATGCACGTGGGCCGCAACTCCTACCTGCAGACCGCCTGGCTGCCGCCCGACCCGCCGCCGGGCCACGGTGTGCACCGCTATGCCTTTCAGCTCTATGCGCTGGCCGAGGGATCACCGTTCTCCGACACCCCCGGGCGCGACGAGGTGCTGGATGCGGTGCGCGAACGCGCGCTGGCCAGCGGGCTGCTGATCGGCACCTACGAGCGGCCCGACGGAAAGATTCCGCTCGCGGGCGGCGCCCCGGCCGTGGCCGGCTAACGCGGTACGAGGAGCGGCTGCGCCCGCCGGCCGGGCACACGCGGCTTTCCGAGCGATGGACGCCGGCTGCTCTCAGCGCGGCGGATCGTCCCCCAGCGTCGACAGCGGCAGCCGCGACACCTCGGCCAGCAGCGCCGAGAAACCGCGCGCAGCGGCCTCGAGCCACACCCGGCCCTGCCCGGCCGTGGCCGCGGCGGCGTTGCCGGCGGCACCGGCCGGGTGGTAGTCCTGCATCGCCCAGCCCAGCTTGGCGCTGCGCCCGTTGCCGAGAATGGGGTAGTCGCGCGCCCGCTGCTCCGAGCTCGGCCGGAAATCCTCTGCCGCGTCGGAACGCACCAGCTCCGGCGCCAGGGCCAGCATGAGCGCCGTCTCGGACTCGCCCGCGTGCACGTCGAAGCGCTCCGTCACCAGCGGCTGCCCGCCGGCATCGACCAGGGGCAGGTGGAACCAGCTCACGCTGTAGACCAGCAGGTCGTGGGCTTCGCGCAGCTCGCGCGCGACGATGTCCATGGCCCCGACGTGGCCGCCGTGCGCATTGAACAGCACCAGCTTGCGCAGCCCCGCGCGCGCGACGCCGGCCCCGATCTCCTTCCACAGCCGCATCACCGTCTCGGAAGAGAGCGTGAGCGTGCCGGCAAAGCGCGCGTGCTCCGGGCTCAGGCCCACCGGCTGGGTGGGCAAGAAGAGCACCGGCAGTTCGGGCGGCAGCAGGGGCAGCGTGGCGCGCACGATGCCCTCGGCCAGCAGCGTGTCGACGCCCAGGGGAAGGTGCGGGCCGTGCTGCTCGGTCGCGCCCAGCGGCAGCACCGCCACCGTGGCCGCCGGATCAAGCGCGGCGAAATCGCGCGTGCCGAGCTCGGCCCAGAAGCGACGGGGAGGAAAAGCGTGGGTTGCTGCGGCAGCCATGGCGGCATCTTAGGCCGCGGCGGTTCAGCGCAGCGTCTGGGCGGCGGTTTCGCGCTCCCGCGCCAGCTGGCGCTCGGCACGGGCGATGGCGGCTTCCAGGACCGGGATGCTGCTGCTGGCGTCACGCAGGCGGCGCGCCTCCAGGCGCGCGAGTTCGCTGCCGCCGCTTTCGCCGGCCAGCTCGTGCAGCCGCTCGATCAGCTCCCGGCGGCGGCGCACCAACGCCACGGTCTTGGTGCGCCCGCTGTCCAGCCGACGCCGGCGCAGCAGCAGCCAGGTCGCAGCCACGAGCGCCGCGACCACGGCCCCGGTCAACACGACGATCCAGAACGAAGACAGCATCGAACAATTCCTGGGCACGGTCCACCGATCGGTGTCCGCACCTTGAGCCTCGAATTCAGGCGCCGACTCGCGCGCGCCATGCGCAATGGGTGGGCCGCCGCGTCACCGCGCCCGCGCCACACGCCACACGACGTTGCCGACGTCGTCGGCCACCAGCAATGCGCCCGACCGGTCCAGCGCCACACCCACGGGCCGCCCCTGCGCCTGGCCGTCGGCGTTCAGGAAGCCGGTGAGGAAATCCACCGGCGCGCCGCTCGGGCGGCCGCCGATGAAGGGCACGAAGACCACCTTGTAGCCCGAGGCCGGCTTGCGGTTCCAGGAACCGTGCTCGCCGACGAAGGCGCCGTTGGCGAACTCCGCCGGCATGCCGCGGGCGTTCGAGAAGGCCAGGCCGAGCGGCGCGACGTGCGTGCCCAGCGCGTAGTCGGGCGCGATGGCCTTGGCCACCAGATCGGGCCGCTGCGGCTGGGCCCGCGCATCGACCACGCCGCCCCAGTAGCTCCAGGGCCAGCCGTAGAAGGCGCCGTCCTTCACCGAGGTCAGGTAGTCGGGCACCAGGTCGCTGCCGATCTCGTCGCGCTCATTCACCACGGTCCACAGAGCCTGCGTGTCGGGCTCCCAGCCCAGCCCGTTGGGGTTGCGCAGGCCGGTGGCGAAGAGGCGCTTGGCGCCGGTCTTCGGATCGACCTCCCAGATGGCCGCGCGGCCCTCTTCGGCGGGCAGGCCGTTCTCGCCGACGTTGCTGTTTGAGCCGACGGTGACGTACAGCTTGCTGCCGTCGCCGCTCGCGATCACGTTCTTGGTCCAGTGGTGGTTGATGCCGGCGGGCAGGTCGGTGACTTTCGCCGGCGCGCCCCCAGCCTGCGTCTGGCCCTCGGTGTAGGGCAGCTTGACCAGCGCGTCGGCATTGGCGACGAAGAGCTCCTTGCCCACCAGCGCCATGCCGTAGGGCGAGGTCAGGCCGCTGGCGAACACGGTGCGCACGTCGGCCACGCCGTCGCCGTTGGTGTCGCGCAGCAGGGTGATGCGGTCGGCGCTCGGGACGCCGGCGCCGGCGCGCTTCATCACCGCGTTCATGGCCTTGCGGCGGATGCGGTCCCACAGGCCGGGCGGCGTCTCGGCCTGGGCGGCGGGCTTGTTGCTCTCGGCCACCAGCACGTCGCCGTTGGGCAGGGTGTAGACCCAGCGCGGGTGGTCCAGCCCGCGGGCCAGCGCCGTGACCTTGAAGCCCGGCGGCGCCGTGGGGCCGGCGGTGTCGGTCCAGCCCACCGCCTTGGCGACGTGGACGGTGGGGATCAGCGTCTTGTTGGGCGACGGCAGCTGCGGGTTGGGGCCGGTGCCGGCCTCGAAAGGCAGCCGCGCGGTCTCGCCGCAGCCGGCAAGGAGCAGGCCCGCGCCGAGGGCGAGGGCGGGCAGCCAGGATCGAGGAAGGGCAGCGGCAAGGGGCATCGGGGGTCTCCGGAGGGGTGCGGTCACGGCCACCATCATCCTGCGGCGCAACGGGTTGTCCTGTCGTCCTCCGGCCCGTCCGGCCGTGCGCGACTACCATGCCGGCTGGCTCTCCCCCGTTCACCCCCCCGATGACGCTCGATCTGTTCCGCACCGATGCCTACCTGCGCGACTGCGAGGCGCGCGTGCTGCGCGCCGATGCCGATGGCGTGGTGCTGGACCGCACGGTCTTCTACCCGCTGGGGGGCGGCCAGGCCGGGGACGCGGGCGTGCTGCGCTTGGCCGGCGGTGCCGAACTGGCGATCGCCGACACGCGCAAGGGCAAGGACGCCGAGGGCCGGCCCACCGCCGAGATCGTCCATGTGCCGGCGCCGGGCCAGGAAGAGCTGCTCGGGCGGCTGGCTGCGGGCGACACCGTCACGGCGCAGATCGACTGGGCGCGCCGCCACCGGCTGATGCGCTTCCACACCGCCACCCACCTGCTGTGCCACCTGGTTGCGCAGCCGGTGAACGGCTGCTCCATCACGCCGGACTACGCGCGGCTCGATTTCCACATGACCGACCCGCTCGACAAGGACCTGCTCACGCAGGGCTTGGCGCGCCTGGTCGGGCAGGCGCACGCGCTGACCGTGGGCGCCATCACCGACGCCGAGCTCGATGCCAACCCGGCGCTGGTCAAGAGCATGAGCGTGCAACCGCCGCGCGGCAGCGGCACCGTGCGCACCATCCGCATCGGCGATGGCGAGGCGCCCATCGACCTGCAGCCCTGCGGCGGCACGCACGTGGCCAACACGCAGGAGATCGGTGCCGTGCTGGTGACCAAGATCGAGAAGAAGAGCGCGACCACCCGCAGGGTGGTGTTGGGATGGGGCGGCTGAGCGCCCCATCGGAACTTTGCGCCCCGCCCTTGCTCCGACCCGCCGCATGCGCCCCCGTACCTCGTCCCTGACCGCCTGGCTGGCCGCTCCTTTTTTGCTAGCGGCCGCTGTAGCGTCCCTGCCGGCTGCAGCCCAATTGGGCTCGCAGAGCGCAGCGGCCGGCGCAGTCGTCACGACGCCGCACGTGCGGGCCGAACTGCTGGCCCAGGCGCCGCAGGGCCTGACCCCCGGCGCCACGGTGTGGCTGGGCCTGCAGATCGCCCACCAGCCCGAGTGGCACACCTACTGGAAGAACGCCGGCGACTCCGGCCTGCCGACCGAGCTGCGCTGGACGCTGCCGGCCGGCCTGGTCGCGGGCGACATCGACTGGCCGACGCCGCACAAGATTCCCATCGGCAACCTGGCCAACTACGGCTACGAGAACACGGTGCTGCTGCCCGTGCCGGTGCAGGTGGCCGAGAACTTCAAGCCGCCTGTCCCTCTGGCCGGCGCCGCCACCGTGCCGGTCAAGCTGTCGGCATCGTGGCTGGTGTGTCGCAAGGAATGCATCCCCGAGGAGGGCGAGTTCACGCTGCAGCTGCCGGCGCAGGGCTCCACGGCGATGCATGCCGGCGAGTTCGACCGCGCCCTTGCCGGCCGGCCCGCCGCGCTGGGCCCCGGCGGCTCCGCCTCGGTCACGGTCGAAGGCCAGCAGTTGCAGGTGCGCGTCGCAGGGCTGCCCGCGGCCGCCGCCGGCAAGACGCTGGCCTTCTTCCCCGAGACCGGCGAGGTGATCCGCAACGGCGCGGTGTCGGGCCAGGACTGGACGCAGCGCTGGGCCGACGGCGTGTGGACCGCCACGCTGCCGCTGGCCGAGCAGCGCGCCGCCAGCCCGACCACCCTGCCGGTCGTCTTGGCCCTGGACGGCGAGGACCGCCGCGCGGCCGAAGCCGAAGGCCGCTCGGTGGGCTGGCGTGCCGAGGCGCCGGTGTCGGGCGCCTGGCCGAGCACGGCGCCGCGCGCGACCGTGTCGCCCGAACTGCAGGCGGCGCTCGACAGCAACGCCGCGGCAGCGGCAGCGGCAGCGGCAGCGCCGGCGCAGGTCACGGGCGCCACCTTCTGGGCCGCCCTGCTGGGCGCGCTGGTGGGGGGCCTGCTGCTCAACCTGATGCCCTGCGTGTTCCCGGTGCTGGCGATCAAGGTGCTGGGCTTCGCCCGGCAGGGCGACGACTGCAAGGGCCACCGCAGTGCGGCGCTGGCTTACACGGCCGGCGTGCTGGCCTCCTTCCTCGCGCTCGGCGGCGCCATGCTGGCCCTGCGGGCGATGGGCGCCCAGCTGGGCTGGGGCTTCCAGTTGCAGTCGCCGGTGGTGGTCGCGGTGCTGGCGGCGCTGTTCACCGCCATCGGCCTGAACCTCGCGGGGATGTTCGAGGTCCGCATGCTGGCGCCGGCGTCAGTTTGCTCGGCCCAGGTGAAGCACCCGATCGCCAACGACTTCCTCTCGGGCGTGCTGGCGGTGGTCGTTGCCTCGCCGTGCACCGCGCCGTTCATGGGCGCCTCGATGGGCCTGGCGATCGGCCTGCCCGCCGCGCAGGCGCTACTGCTGTTCGCGGCGCTGGGCCTCGGCCTGGCGCTGCCCTACCTGGTGGCTGGCTTCGTGCCCGCCGTCGCCCGCCTCCTGCCGCGACCCGGCCCGTGGATGGACACGCTGCGCCGTGTCATGGCCTTCCCGATGTTCGCCGTCGTGGCCTGGCTGGTGTGGGTGCTGGGGCAGCAGAGCGGCATCGATGGCGCCGCCGCGCTGCTGGGCCTGCTGGTCGCGGGCGCGGCGGTGGTCTGGGCCTTCACGCTGCGTGGGCGCACGCGCGTCGTGCTGGCGGCGCTGTCGCTGGCCGGTTTTGCGGCACTGATCGCCATCCTCGGGCCGAACGTGGTGCAGCAGCCCGCCGCGTCGCCGGTGGCGGCGCAGGCCGGCGAGCGCTGGCAGCCCTGGTCGACCGAACGCGTGGCGCAACTGCATGGCGATGGCCGGCCGGTCTTCATCGACTTCACCGCCGCCTGGTGCGTGACCTGCCAGGTCAACAAGCGCACCACGCTCACCGACAGCGCGGTGCTGGCCGACTTCGACCGCCGCGGCGTCGCGCTGCTGCGCGCCGACTGGACGCGACGCGACCCGGCCATCACCGCGGCCCTCGGCGCGCTGGGCCGCAGCGGGGTGCCGCTGTACGTGCTGGCGGCGCCCGGCAAACCGCCGGTGGTGCTGAGCGAGCTGCTGTCGCCCGGCGACGTAAAGGCTGCGCTCGGCGGGCTCTGAACGCCGGCGGTTGGGGCTCGCCCGCGCGAAGACCCCCGCCGGATACGGGTTGTCGCAAGGGCTTCAACAAAGCGTTCTAAGCTGTGGCCGTTGCTCGAATTTCAACGGAGCTGCGCCCGCTGCCAGTCGCCATTGCGGCCAGTGCTGGGTGCGCTCTTCCAGCCACAGGAGCTTCTGTCCACATGTCGACCGAGACGTCGTCGTCCAACGCCGGTGCGCGATCGCTGCGCGCCGCCCAGAACAATGTGCGGGCCGCGCGCGCCGCACTGTCCCGCGCCTCGCGCCGTGCCGTGATGGCCGCCGCCATGGCGCTGGGCGCCAGCATGCTGATCAGCACGCCCGCGCACGCCGCGCCGGCGGTGGGCCAGCCCGCGCCCGACTTCGTCGCCGTCGACACCGCCGGCCAGCGCCACAAGCTGTCCGATTTCGCCGGCAAGTACGTGGTGCTCGAATGGACCAACCCGGGCTGCCCCTTCGTGCGCAAGCACTACGGCAGCGGCAACATGCCCGCGACCCAGAAGTCCGCCACCGCCAAGGGCGTCGTCTGGCTGGCCGTGAACTCGACCGAGCGTGCGGCGAGCGACTACCTGGCACCCGAGAAGCTGTCGGCCTGGATGAAGCAGCATTCGGCCGCTGCGACTGCCGTGCTGATGGACGAGGACGGCGTCATCGGCCAGGCCTACGGCGCGCGCACCACGCCGCACATCTTCATCATCGACCCCAAGGGCGTGCTGGTGTACGCCGGCGGCATCGACAGCATCGCCTCCGCACGCGCGGACGACATCAAGCAGGCCACCAACTATGTCAGCCAGGCCCTGGGCGAGGCCTTCGGCGGCAGGCCCATCTCTGCGGCGAGCACGCGGGCCTACGGCTGCTCGATCAAGTACAAGACCTGACGCAAGACCCTGCGCGCAGAAGGACCTGACTTTCCAGTCAGGTCGGGGGCAGGTCCCGTCTCTACCATCCGCCACTCTCGTGTGAACCGGATGAGGAGACAGGTCGATGCACGCCCCCGCCAGCCATTCATCTTCGAAGTTCGCCACCGTGCTGCGCGTCACGGGGGGCAACTTCATGGAGATGTTCGATTTCTTTCTGTTCGGCTTCTACGCCACGCAGATCTCCCGCGCCTTCTTCCCGGCCGGCAACGAGTTCGCCTCGTTGATGCTGACCTTCATGACCTTCGGCGCCGGCTTCCTGATGCGGCCGCTGGGGGCCATCTTCCTGGGCGCCTACGTCGACCGCGTCGGCCGCCGCCAGGGCCTGATCGTCACGCTGGCGCTGATGGCCGCGGGCACGCTGCTGATCGCCTGCGTGCCGTCTTACGCGACCATCGGCGCGCTTGCGCCCCTGCTGGTGCTCGTCGGGCGGCTGCTGCAGGGCTTCTCGGCCGGTGTCGAGCTCGGCGGCGTGTCGGTCTACCTGTCGGAGATGGCCACGCCCGGGCACAAGGGCTTCTACGTGAGCTGGCAGTCGGCGAGCCAGCAGGTCGCGATCGTGGCGGCCGCGGCGCTGGGCTACTGGCTCAACGTCACCTTCACCGCGCAGGAGATCGGCGACTTCTATTGGCGCGTGCCCTTCTTCGTCGGTTGCCTGATCGTCCCGGCGCTGTTCGTCATCCGGCGTTCGCTGCAGGAGACGGAAGAATTCATGGCGCGCAAGCACCGGCCGGACGCGCGCGAGATCTTCCGGTCGATGCTGAGCAACTGGGGCCTGGTCATCGCCGGCATGCTGCTGGTGTCGATGACGACCGTGTCCTTCTACCTGATCACGGTGTACACGCCCACCTTCGGCAAGGCGGTGCTCCACCTCAGCACCACCGACGCGCTGATCGTCACCCTGTGCGTGGCGGTCTCCAACTTCATCTGGCTGCCGATCATGGGGTCCTTGTCGGACCGCGTCGGGCGCAAGCCGCTGCTCGTGGCGTTCACCGTGCTGACCATCCTCACGGCCTACCCGGCGATGAAGTGGCTGGTGGCGGCACCGAGCTTCGCGCACATGCTCGAGGTGGAGCTGTGGCTGTCCTTCCTCTATGCCAGCTACAACGGCGCGATGGTCGTTGCACTGACCGAGGTGATGCCCGTGAGCGTGCGCACCGCCGGCTTCTCGCTGGCCTACAGCCTGGCGACGGCCCTCTTCGGCGGCTTCACGCCGGCGGTCGCCACCGGGCTCATCGAGATGACGGGTGACAAGGCCGCCCCCGGCCTGTGGATGACCCTGGCGGCGGTGTTCGGGCTCATCGCGACGCTGACCTTGTACCGACACCAGCGGCGGATGGCCGCGCCCGAGGCCGTGCGCGTGCCGGCTGCCTGAGACGGGGGCGCACGGCCACCGTCGGCGACGGCACGGCGCGCGGACGGCGACAATCGCTCGATGCCTTTCGCCCCCCTGAAGAACGACACCTTCCTGCGCGCCTGCTGGCGCGAAGCCACCGACCACACCCCCGTCTGGCTGATGCGCCAGGCCGGGCGCTACCTGCCGGAGTACGTGGCCACGCGCGCCAAGGCGGGCAGCTTCATGGGCCTGGCGACGAACGTGGATTACGCGACCGAGGTCACGCTGCAGCCGCTGGCGCGCTACCCGCTCGACGCGGCGATCCTGTTCTCCGACATCCTCACCGTGCCCGACGCGATGGGCCTGGGCCTGTCCTTCGAGGCCGGCGAGGGCCCGCGCTTCGCACGCGCGGTGCGCGACGAGGCGGCGATCGGGGCGCTCGAAGTGCCCGACCTGGACCGGCTGCGCTACGTGTTCGATGCCGTGGCCTCGATCCGCCGTGCGCTCGATGGCCGGGTGCCGCTTATTGGCTTCTCCGGCAGCCCCTGGACGCTGGCCTGTTACATGGTGGAGGGCGCGGGGTCGAGCGACTACCGCCTCGTCAAGTCGATGCTGTATGGCCGGCCCGACCTGATGCACCGGCTGCTGGCCGTCAACGCCGACGCGGTGGCGGCGTACCTGAACGCCCAGATCGACGCCGGTGCCCAGGCCGTGATGGTGTTCGACAGCTGGGGCGGCGTGCTGGCCGACGGCGCCTTCCAGGAATTCAGCCTGGCCTACACGGCGCGCGTGCTTCGGCAGCTCAAGCGCGAGGGCGCCGACGGCAAGCCGGTGCCGCGCATCGTCTTCACCAAGGGCGGCGCACTCTGGCTGGATGCGATGCGCACGCTCGACTGCGAGGTGCTGGGGCTGGACTGGACGGCCAACCTCGGCGCGGCGCGCGCGCGGGTGGGCGAGGGCCCGGACGGCAAGGCGCTGCAGGGGAACATCGACCCCAACGTGCTGTTCGCGCCGCCCGAGCGGATCGCATCGGAAGTGGGCAAGGTGCTCGACAGCTTCGGCCGCCCGCACACCGACACGGCCACGCGCGGCGCGACGCACATCTTCAACCTCGGGCACGGCATCAGCCAGTTCACGCCGCCCGAGCATGTGGCCGTGCTGGTCGAGGCGGTGCACCGGCATTCCCGCACACAACGGGCTTCCGCGTGAGCCGTTGCTTACTGGCGTGACCGTTTGTAAGACCGATTGGCTAGCCAACGCATTTGTCAAGAGTCGAGGGGCCGTCCCGCTTGACTTATGCACAAAACCCGTGCTGCGGTGCGCAAAATCATCTGTGGTGGGCACTTCGTTGCTACCAAAGCGATAGCGACTGTAAGTCTTTGAATTTAAAGGCTTTTGAGTTTTGCCCTTTTTGCGGGCAAATCAGTGGAAGCCTTGATTCGCGGGCCTTTCGCGCGCTTCGAAGGGCGATATCAACAAAGTTATCCACAGTATCTCTGGATGGCTTCCAAAGCGCTGTGAAATCAACGACTTAGGCCTTCTTGCTCCATCGCACATCAAGAATGTTTCCCAACCGTTGCCCGCCATGACGGGCCTGTACTTCCGCGTCGACGTGGCGGTGCAGACGCCGGCCCACAGCCAGGTCGGCGATTTGCTCAGCTACGCCGCCCCCGAGGTGCTGCACCCCGGTACGCTGGTGCGGGTGCCGCTGGGCCGGCGCGAGGTGCTGGGCGTCGTGTGGGCCTGCGCGCCGGCGACCGGGGGTGCCGACGAGGACGGCGTGGTTCTCAAGCCGGTCGCGGCCGCGCTGGACGCGCTGGCCCCCCTGCCCGAGGCCTGGCGCGACCTGGTGGCCTTCGCGGCGCGCTATTACCAGCGCTCGCTCGGCGAGGTGGCGCTGGCCGCGCTGCCGCCGCAGTTGCGAGGGCTGGGCGTGGACCAGCTCGCACGGCGGCTGAAGCGCCAGGCGCGCGCGGCGACCAGTGCCGTGCCCACCCATCCGGGCGACGCCCCGCCGCCGCCCACGGCCGAGCAGCAGGCCGCGCTGGACGCGCTGGCGGCCGACCCCGGCCCCTTCCTGCTTTTCGGCAGCACCGGCAGCGGCAAGACCGAGGTCTACCTGCGCGCCGTCGAGGCGCGCCTGGCGAGCGACGCGCAGGCCCAGGCGCTGGTGATGGTGCCCGAGATCAACCTCACGCCGCAGCTGGAGGCCCGCTTCATCGCCCGCTTCGCGCCGCGTTTCGGCGCCGGCGCGGTGGTGTCGATGCACAGTGGCATGACGCCGCCACAGCGCCTGGCGAGCTGGCTGGCCGCGCACAGCGGGCACGCGCGCATCGTGCTGGGCACCCGCATGGCGGTGTTCGCCTCGCTCCCCCGGCTGGCGCTGGTGGTGGTCGACGAGGAGCACGACCCGAGCTACAAGCAGCAGGAAGGCGCGCGTTACTCGGCGCGAGACCTGGCGGTGTGGCGCGCGCGGCGCGAAGGCGCGCAGGTGCTGCTCGGTTCGGCCACGCCGTCGCTGGAGAGCTGGCACCAGAGCCGGCCATCGGGGGCCGACGACCCGGGCGGCCGCTATCGGCGGCTGGCGATGCCCTCCCGCGTGGGCGAGGGGTCCCTGCCGAAGGTGCGGCTGGTCGACATGAACCTGCAGCCGCCCAAGACGGTGCTGTCCTCGGGGCTGCTCGAGGCGCTGGGCCAGCGCGTGGCGCGCGGCGAGCAGAGCATGGTCTTCCTCAACCGCCGCGGCTATGCGCCGGTGCTGGCGTGCGGCGACTGCGACTGGAAGAGCGAATGCCCCCACTGCAGCGCCTACCGTGTTTTCCACAAGATCGACCGCACGCTGCGCTGCCACCACTGCGGCTTCACGGAACGCGTGCCGCGCGCCTGCCCGTCCTGCGGCAACCCCGACATCGCGCCGGTGGGCCGCGGCACCGAGCGGCTGGAAGAACAGCTCGCGCAACTGCTCGCCCCGGTGACGCGGCCCGACGGCGGCCCGGTGCGTATCGCGCGCATCGACGCCGACAGCACGCGCCACGAGGGCGCGCTGGAGCAGCAGCTGGCGCAGGTGCACGGCGGCGAGGTCGACGTGCTGGTGGGCACACAGATGATCGCCAAGGGACACGACTTCCGCCGCATCACGCTGGTGGCGGCGGTGAACCCCGATGGCGCCTTGTTCTCGAGCGACTTCCGCGCGCCGGAACGGCTGTTCAGCCTGCTCATGCAATCCGCCGGGCGCGCGGGCCGCGACGGCGCCTGGCTGCAGGCGCAGGGCAGCACCGCCGAGATGTGGATCCAGACCCACCACCCGCAGCACCCGCTGTTCGCGGCGCTGCGCCGGCACGATTACGCCAGCTTCGCGCAGCAGCAGCTCGAGGAGCGGCGCATGGCCGCCATGCCCCCATTTGCCTTCCAGGCGCTGCTTCGAGCCGACGCGCGCACGCAGGAGGCGGCGCAGGCCTTCCTGCAGGCCGCAAGCGCTGTGGCCGATGCGCTGCCCGATGCCGCCGCGGTCACGCGCTATCCGCCGGTGCCGCTGGCGATCCAGCGCGTGGCGAACGTCGAGCGGGCGCAGATGCTGATCGAGAGCGGCTCGCGTGCGGCCCTGCAGCGCCTGTTGGCGGCCTGGCAGCCGCTCCTTCACGGGCTGCGGCGAACGCCCGAGGGGAAGGGCGTGATCCGCTGGCTGGTGGACGTGGATCCGCAGGCGATCTGAGCCCGCCGCCTCGAGGGGCCAGGAATCGGCCGGGGTCAGCCCAGCGCGATGGGCTGCTTGGCCATCTGCACGTACTGCAGGGAGCCACGGCGGCGCCGCGCGGCGCGGCGCGCCCGCCAGGCCGCCCACACCGCGACCGCGGCCAGTGCGGCCAGCACCGCCGTGCCCGTCAGACCACCGGCGCCAGTGCGCCACAGCAGTGCGCCCGTCACCAGCACGGCGCACCAGAGAACGAGATGGATCAATGCAGCCATCGGAGCCTCCAGACCAGACCCGCCGCCGGTCCCTTCGACAGGGGACGGCGACGCACGAAGTAACACTATCACTCTATTGCGGTCAGTGACCGGTAGGAAATACGCTCAACAATGATCTGCGCCCCCCTGGGCGACAGCTGGAGGTCGGCCGTGGTCAAGACGATGGTGGTGTGGGGACTGTGCGTTGCGGGCATCGCCGCGATGCCCGCGCAGGCGGCCGAACTGGAGGCCGACGGCGCGCGGCTGCACGTCACGGGCACCCTCGACGGCGAGAGCGCCGCCGCCTTCGCCGAGCAACTGGCCGGCGGGCAGGTGCGGACCGTCGTCTTCGAGGATTCGACCGGCGGCTCCTTCGAGGTGGCCGAGGGCTATGCCCAGGCCATTCGCCGCGCCAGCGCCAGCACCGAGGTGCGCGGCATGTGCCACGACGCCTGCGCGTACGCCTTCCTGGCGGGCCGGGAGCACCGCTTCGGCCGCGGACTGCACGTCAACAGCCTGCTGGTGCCGCTGCGCACCCGCACCACCGCGGCGGACATCGAAAAAACGCTGGTCGAGTTCCGCACACCGCCCGCCGTGCCGGCCGCCGGCAGCGCGCCGGCGCCCACCCGCGAGCCCTGGCTGCCCGCGCAGGGCCTGCTCTTCACCGCCACGCCCACGCTCTTCGGTCGCATCTACAACAGCTACTGGTGCGACGGCACGCAGGGGCGCGATCCGTCGAAGTGCGCGCTGCTCAGCGATGCCGACCCGTACAAGCTCGGCGTGCTGACGCCCTGAGCGACCGGACGCGACCGGCCGTTCAGCGCACCCAGCCCACCGCCAGCGGGAAGCTGAAGAAGGCACCCACCGTGGTCCACAGGATGATGCGCGCGATGCGCCCGTTGTCGGCACCGTAGCGCTCGGCCAGCATCGAAACGTTGCTCGCGCTCGAGAGCGCGGCCACCAGCACCAGCGCCGCCACGGCGGGGCCCGACAGCGGCAGGCCCGCCGCCCGCACGGCCCCGCACAGGCCCGCCACCAGCAGCGGGTGCACGACCAGCTTGACGGCCACCACCGGCAGCACGTCGCGCAGCACGGCGCGGCGCCGGGGCCGCGCGCCGCCGCCGCGTGCGAGCAGCGCCGAGCGTGCCAGCACCGCGCCGATGGTGAAGAGCGCCGCCGGCGAGGCGGCTTCGGCCAGCATGGCCACTGTCCGGTCGATCGGGCCGGGCAGCTGCCATTGCAGCGCCGAAGCCAGCGCGCCCAGCAGGATCGACCACGGCATCGGGTTGCGCAGGATGCCCGCCAGCGCCTTGCGCACGGCCTGTGCGGCAGCGCGCTCGCCGGCCGCGCCCGTCCCGGCATCCAGGCGCGACAGGGCGATGCACAGCGAGGAGGTGACCACCATGTCGAAGGCGATGGTGATGATCACCGGGCCCGCGGCCGAAGCGCCTAGGATGGCCGCGAGCAGCGGCACGCCCATGAAACCCGTGTTCGGGAAGGCAGCGACCAGCGCGCCGAAGGCCGCGTCGTTCCAGCCCAGCCCGCCGCGTCGCGCCAGCCACACCGCCAGGCCGACGACGACGAAGGCCGCCACGCCCCACACCAGCGCCACGCTGCCGTCGAGCAATTGCGCGATCGGCGTGTTGGCACCGAAGCGGTACAGCATGCACGGCAGCGCGAAGTACAGGACGAAGCTGTTGAGCCCGGGGATCGCCTCCAGCGGCAGGATGCGCGCACGCGCCGCGCCATAGCCGGCCGCGATCAGCGCGAAGAACGGAAAGGTGACGAGGAAGATGGCGAGCACGGCGACGCGCGATTGTGCCCGCTGGCACCGCGCGCCGCCGGCACCGTACGCCCCAACCCGCATCGCGGAAAGCGCCTTCCGTATGATTCGGCGCTTCGCTCTCGCGGCCCGTACGCCACCCGGCGCCTCGCGCCGCCTGCCATCGCTCCTGCCTCCATGTCCGGTCTCAACCTCGCCCAGCAGGACGCCGTCAACTACCTGCACGGCCCCTGCCTCGTGCTCGCGGGGGCGGGTTCGGGCAAGACGCGCGTCATCACGCACAAGATCGCGCGGCTGATCCAGACCGGGCTCGAGCCCAAACGCATTGCGGCCATCACCTTCACGAACAAGGCCGCGGCCGAGATGCGCGAGCGGGCCAAGGGCCTGATCGGCCGCGACGCCAGGCACGTGATCGTCTGCACCTTCCATGCGCTGGGCGTGCGCATGATGCGCGAGGACGGCGGCGTGCTGGGCCTCAAGCCGCAGTTCAGCATCCTCGATGCCGACGACGTGACCAAGATCCTCAAGGACGCCGGCGGCACCACCGATGCGGCCACCGCCCGCACCTGGCAGTGGACCATCAGCAAATGGAAGAACATGGGCCTGAATGCCGCCGAGGCCGAGGCGCAGGCGCAGGACGACAACGAGCGCGTCACCGCGCGCATCATGGCCCGCTACGAGGAGCGCCTGGTGGCCTACCAGAGCGTGGACTTCGACGACCTGATCGGCATGCCGCTGGCCTTGCTGCAGAAGCACCCCGCGGTGCGCGAGAAGTGGCAGAAGCAGCTGGGCCACATCCTGGTGGACGAGTACCAGGACACCAACGCCACGCAGTACGAGGTGCTCAAGGCGCTGGCCGGCACGCGCGGCAGCTTCACCGCGGTGGGCGACGACGACCAGTCCATCTACGGCTGGCGCGGCGCGACGCTGGACAACCTCAAGAAGCTGCCGATCGACTACCCGCAGTTGAAGGTCATCAAGCTGGAGCAGAACTACCGCTCCACCAGCGCCATCCTGCGCGCGGCCAACAATGTGATCGGGCCGAATCCCAAGCTCTTTCCCAAGACGCTGTTCAGCGAACTCGGCGAGGGCGAGCCGGTGCGCGTGGTCGACTGCGACAACGAGCAGCACGAAGCGGAACGCGCCGTCGCGCGCATCCTCGGCCTGCGCGAGACCTCGCAGCACAAGGAGTGGCGCGACTTCGCCATCCTCTACCGCGCCAACCACCAGGCGCGCGTGTTCGAGCAGGCGCTGCGTCGGGCGCAGATTCCGTACAAGGTGTCGGGCGGCCAGAGCTTCTTCGACCGCGCCGAGATCAAGGACCTGTGCGGCTGGTTTCGCCTGTGGGTCAACAACGACGACGACCCGGCCTTCCTGCGCGCCGTGACCACGCCCAAGCGCGGCATCGGCCACACCACGCTGCAGCAGCTGGGCGTGTTCGCCACGCAGTACAAGCAGAGCCTGTTCGAGGCGCTGTTCTCGAACTCGCTGCCCAGCGCCGTCGGCAAGCGCGGCATCGAGGGGCTGCACGAGTTCGGCCGCTACATCAACGACCTGGAGTACCGCGCACGCCACACCAAGGGCGCCGAGGACGCACGCGCCTTCCTCGACGCCTGGCTCAAGGAGATCGGCTACGAGCAGCACCTCTACGACGGCGAGGACAGCGAGCAGGCCGCGGCCGCACGCTGGACCAATGTGATGGAGTTCTGCGACTGGATGGCGCAGCGCTGCGGCGGCAAGCTCGCCGATGCGAGCGGCGCCGACGCGGTGGGCGACGAGCCCAAGAGCCTGCTGGAAGTGGCACAGACGATCTCGCTGCTCTCGACCATCAGCGAACGCGAGCAGGACCAGAACGTACTCACCCTGTCGACGCTGCACGCGTCCAAGGGCCTGGAGTGGCCGCATGTGCTGCTGATCGGCGTGAACGAGGGCCTGCTGCCCTTCAAGCTCGACGACGACGAAGGCCGGCAGGAGAAGGTCAACGAGAGCGTGGTCGAACGGCTGCAGGAGGAGCGCCGCCTCATGTACGTGGGCATCACCCGCGCGCAGCGCAGCCTGGCCGTGAGCTGGACCAAGCGACGCAAGAAGGGCCGCGAGATGGTGCAGGCCCTGCCCAGCCGCTTCATCGCCGAAATGGCGCTGGACAAGACCACCGCCCGCGAGGACCCGCGCGCGAAGCTCAAGGCCCTGCGCGAGGAATTCGCCCGAAAGGCGCAGGCCAGCGCCGCTGCTGCGGCCGCCGCAGCCACCGGCATGCCATGAAGACACTGTTCGCGACATTTTTGATGGCTGCATGCGCAGGTTGCGCAGGCGTTGCGGGCCAGAATGGCACCCGTCCCGATGGAGCCGCTGCGCCTACGCGCAAGAGCGCCGGGTGCGCACGCGACACCTCCGCTTCGGCGACGGACACTCTGTATGGCCGTTGGCGCGTCCGCATCGACGGACAACCCGAGGCCACGGCGGAACTGGGCCCGCATCCCGAGTACGCGGGCGTGCGCGGTCGACTGGCCCGCCCCGCCGGCATGGCCCAGCTCGCGGGCGACATCGACGACGAGGGCACGCTCGCCCTCGACGAATCGGAGGACGGCCGCACCATCAGCGCCACCTGGACGCTGGCGGTGCAGCCCGACTCCTGCGGCAAGGAGTTCAAAGGCACATGGCAACACGCAGGCGACGAGGCCCAACGGCCCGTCGTGATGACCCGAATTTCACCGGCGCCCTGATGAAGCGGCGCCTTTTCCATTTCCAGCCCTGGACACTGGCCGCTGCAGCGGCACTGTGCGCCGCCGGCGCGCAGGCGCAGACCGCGCCCTCGGGCGAGCCGGCCAGCCCGCTGGTCGACGCGCAGCTCACCTGGCAACAGTGCGCGCGGCTGGGCACCGACAAGGACGCGCGCCTGGCCTGCTTCGACCGCTGGGCGCAGCAGCAGACGCTGCCTGCCGCTGCCGTCCCCGCGGCCCCCGCGGCCCTGGCCAGTGCACAGCCGCAAGGCGCGCCCGCCGCGAGCCAGCCGGTCGATGCCAGCGTGCCCGCGACGCGGGTCGTGACGGTCGACGACGAGGGCTGCCGCAACCGCCAGTACTCCACGCTCTCGCGCTTCTGGGAACTGGAGAACGGCACCGACTGCGGCACCTTCACGTTCCGTGGCTACCGGCCGCTGAACCTGTCGGTGTCGGCCGCCACGGACAAGCCCCAGACGCCGACCTCGCCCTCTCCCGGCCACACCGCCGAGCCGGTGAACTACCAGGCCAACGAGATGCGCATCGGCCTGTCGGTGCGGACCAAGCTGGCGCAGGGGATGCTGACGCAGGGCGATCCGGTGAAGAAGGATTCGCTGTGGTTCGCGTATTCGCAGCAGTCGACCTGGCAGCTCTTCAACGGCGACATCTCGCGGCCCTTCCGCACCACCGACCACGAGCCGGAGCTGATGTACGTCTATCCCACCGACGTGAAGCTGCCGGGCGGCTGGCGCTGGCGTTACGCGGGTCTGGGCATCGTGCACCAGTCGAACGGGCAGAGCCTGCCGCTGTCGCGCAGCTGGAACCGCGTCTACCTGATGGGCGGCATGGAGCTGGACAACCAGTTCGCCATCACCGCCAAGATCTGGAAGCGCATCCAAGAAAGCGCGGCCAACGACGACAACCCCGACATCACCGACTACCTGGGCCACAGCGAAATCACCGGCAGCTGGTTCGTGAACAAGGACAACACGCTGGCCGCCACCGTACGCGGCGCCATCGGCGGCACCGGCCGCGGCTCGGTCAAGCTGGAATGGATGCGCGCCATCGGCGACCCGGCCAAGAGCAACCTGCGCTTTCACACGCAGCTCTTTCACGGCTACGGCGATACGCTCGTCGACTACAACCGCAAGCGCACGGTGCTCAGTGTGGGGGTGAGCCTGGTGGACTTCTAGGGGCGACGATGCACACGCGGGTCATCGGCCCGCGTCCCTCGCCTGACAGCGCAAAGAGAAAAGGCCCTTGATCCGGTGACGAATCAAGGGCCTTGCTGTTTGGTGGCCTGGGGCGGAATCGAACCACCGACACGCGGATTTTCAATCCGCTGCTCTACCAACTGAGCTACCGGGCCATCTCGCTTCCGGGTGGAACCGAGGGAGCCTCAGATTATACAGCGCTTCTGCGGCCCCTCGACAGGTCGACGCCGAGTTGCTTGAGTTTTCTGTAGAGGTGGGTGCGCTCGAGTCCGGTCTTCTCGGCCACGCGCGTCATGGAGCCGTTCTCCATCGCCAAGTGGAACTCGAAGTAGGCCTTCTCGAAACCATCGCGTGCATCGCGCAGCGGGCGGTCGAGGTCGAAGCTCTGCATGGCCTGCGGGCCCGGATCGACCACCGGCACCGGCGCGAGCACCGCGGCCATCGCACCGGGGATGCTCCCGCTGGTGACGGTGGGCGCGAAGCCGCTGGCCGGCGGCACGACGGCGGCCGCGGCACGGCGCGCGTCCTCGCGCGCCAGGCCCTGCTCCACGGCCTTGAGCAGCTTCTGCATGGTGATGGGCTTCTCGAGGAAAGCGAAGGCGCCGATGCGCGTCGCTTCCACCGCGGTGTCGATGGTGGCGTGGCCGCTCATCATGATCACCGGCATGCTCAGCAGGTTGGCCGTGGACCATTCCTTGAGCAGCGTGACGCCGTCGGTGTCGGGCATCCAGATGTCGAGCAGCACGAGGTCGGGACGGGCACGCTGTCTGGCAGCACGGGCTTCGGAGGCATTCTCCGCAAGCTCGACGTTGTGGCCTTCGTCGTTGAGGATTTCGAAGAGCAGGTCTCGGATTCCCAACTCGTCGTCGACCACCAGGATGTTTGCCATGAATGTTTGTGTGCTTGCTCGCGTTGCGTGATCGGGTCGCCCGCACAGCAGACGATCAGGTGGTGGGGACGGACGCGTTAGGCTCGTTCTTCGATGTGTTGGCCGTCCGCTGGGCTGCGATCACGAATGATAGCGACACTTGTGCACCCGCCACAGCCCCGTCCGCGCTGCGGTTGGACAGTTCGACGCGCGCGCCGTGCTCGTCGGCGATCTTCTTGACCACCGCGAGCCCCAGTCCGGTGCCCTTGCTCTTGGTGGTGACGTAGGGTTCGAAGGCACGCTGGAGGATGTGCGGCGCAAAGCCGGAACCACTGTCGAGCACCGTGAGCCGCACACGCTGGCCGGAGTCGCCGAGCCGCGTGCGGATGATCACCGGATGCACCGCATCGGCGCCTGCAGCGGCCGCTTCGGTCGCGTCCTGGGCGTTTTGCAACAGGTTGTGAATTACCTGTCGAAGTTGTTGTTCATCCCCTCGAATAGGGGGACAGCGCGGGTCCAGCTCGGCCTGCACCGGCACCCTGGCGTTCTCGGTGCCGTAGAGGTGCAGCACGTCGGTCACGAGCGCGTTCAGGTCCACCGGCTGCAACTGCGCAGTGGGCAGGCGGGCGTAGTCGCGGAACTCGTTGACCAGCCGCTTCATCGCGTCGACCTGGTCGACGATGGTCTTCACGGACTTGGTCAGCACGGCCTCCTCGGGCGGGGCGACCTTGCCGCTGAGCTTCATCTCCAGGCGCTCCGCCGACAGCTGGATGGGGGTGAGCGGGTTCTTGATCTCGTGAGCGAGCCGGCGCGCGACTTCGCCCCAGGCCTGCGCACGCTGGGCCGACACGATCTCCGAGATGTCGTCGAACACCAGCAGGCGCCCGGCGCCGGGCAGGCTGGCGCCGCGGGCGACGATGTTCACGGCGTTGCGCTCGACGCCGACGCCGCTCGCATGCAACTCGTAGGCGTGCTGCCAGTGGTCGAGGCCATGCTGCGCGGCATCGACCTCGAACTCATCGAACTGCTGCTGCACGCCGAGCGCGAACTCGGCGAGCCCCGGCACCTCGGCCAGCGGCCGGCCCTCGTAGGCGGCCAGCGGCGCGCGCAGCACGCGCGTCGCGCCCGGGTTGGTGGAGCGGATGACGCCGCCCGCATCGAGCACGATGACGCCGGAGGTGAGGTTGTCCAGGATGGTCTGCAGATTGGCCCGGGCGGCATCGACCTGCCCCATGCTCTGCTCCACGGCCGCGCGCGCGTCGGCCAACTGCTGCGTCATCACGGCGAACGAGCGTGTGAGGCCGCCAAGTTCGTCACGGCCCTGCGACACCTGCGTGGGCCGCAGGTCGCCCGCGGCCACCTGGCGAACGCCGTCTGCCAGCACGAGCAGGGGCCGCGCGAGCTGGTTGCCGAAGAGAACGGCCAGCAGCACCGCGCCGAAGACGGCGAGGAACAGGCTCAGCGTGAGCGTGCCGATGTACATGCGGCGCAGGCCTTCGCGGGCCAGGGCGCGCTCCTGGTATTCGCGGTTGGCCTCCTGCACCGCCAGGGCGTTGGCCACCACGGCTGGAGGCAGCGGCTGCGTGACCTGCAGGAAGCGCGGCTCGCTGCTGAGGTCGAAGCCGGGCCGCGGCACCACGGCCACCGCCTTGACCAGCGCGGGCGCCGGCGGCGCGCCGGCGGCGGCACCGGCCTCCGCGGTGTCTTCCAGGCCCTCGATGTGGGACACGACACGGTCGCTGCGGACCTGGCGCAAGAGCTGTGGCGAGGGCCGCTCGGGATTGAGTTCGAAGCGGGAGCTGCCGGCGCTGGCGATGAGCTGGCCGGAGGAGTTCCAGAGCATCACGTTGCTGGCACCGATCTGCTCGCGCAGGCGGTCCAGCGCCAGGCCCGCGCTGGCATCGGGCACCTGCGAGAGCTGGGCCCCCGCCGCCCGGGTCTTGGCCGCGAGGTCGTCGGACAGGGAGTCGAGCGTGGCCCGGCCGAGGTTCAGGCCGGCATCGAGCGCACCTTCGACCTTGACGTCGAACCAGCTCTCGATGGAGCGGGCCACGAACTGGTAGGACACCGTGTAGACCAGGATGCCCGGCACCACCCCGACCAGCGCGAAGATGGCGGCGAGCTTGATCAACAGACGGCTGCCGAACTTGCCCTGCCGCAGGCGCCGCACCAGCCGGAAGGCCACCCAGCCGATGACCAGCATCAGCAGCACGGCCACCACCACGTTGATGGTGAACAGGCGCGCGTAATTGCGCTCGTAAAGGGCGCGGTTGTTGGTCGCCTGGGCCAGCAGGAAAATCAGCACCAGGCCGATCGCGGTCACGGCGGCGGCGCCGACGCCGATCGCCCAGCGCACGCCGCGCGAACGCCGCGGCAGCGCCACCGTTGGCGGCGCCGGCTCGTTCACCGCAGCTTCTCCACCGGCAGCTTGGCCGTGCGCTCGACCGAAACGTTCCAGTCCGACTGCCCCACCAGCCCGATCTGGAAGGGCCGGGGCAACTGCGAGGTGTCGAGCCGGAAGCGGAACACCACCGTCTGCGGGCTGTCGTCGGGGATGTCGGACGCATCGCCCATGCGCAGGCGCCCGATGCGGCGCACCGCCTCCAGCGCTTCGTCCAGGGTGTCGAAATTCTGGTTGAGGGTGATGCCGGCCACCGCGTTGGAGATCGGGACCGGGGAAATGGCGAGCCGCCACCGCCGCGTGAGCGGCTGGTAGGTCAGGCGCATGTGCCGTGCCACCTGGGCGATCTTCTGGTCGGCCCAGTACCAGCGTTCACGGTAGAGCTCGGCCTCGGCCACGAAGTGGATGGCGATGCCCTTGTCGAGCACCTCGAGCACCGAGGGCGGCAGGTCGAACTTCACGGCGGCACTGAGGAACACGCCGTCGTCGCCACGCTCGAGCCGCAGTTGCGTCACCTCGGCGGTGTGCGATTGCGCATGGCCGCGCAGCGGCAGCAGCACGAGCACCAGCGCCAACACCCACAGGGCAGCCAGCCACAGGAACCCGGCCCGCGGCTCAGCGGGGTCGTTTTTCCAGCAGGGCGTAGAAGAAGCCGTCGTGCTCACCCAGGTCATTCTCCAGGACCCCGCGCGCGCCTGCCCCGCTTTGGGGCAGCAAATGGCCGGGCGACGGAAGCAATCGGGCATCGGTGTTGTGTGCAAGAAACGCATCGATCTGCGCGCTGCCTTCCTCGCGGAAGACCGAGCAGGTGCAATAGAGAAGGCGGCCGCCAGGCCGCACCAGCGGCCACAGTGCGGCCAGCAGCATGGCCTGCTGCAGGGCCAGTTGCTCGATGTCGCTCTCCCGGCGCAGCCAGCGGACGTCGGGATGGCGACGCACGATGCCGGAGGCCGTGCAGGGCGCGTCGAGCAGGATGCCGTCGTACGGGCGCCCGTCCCACCATTCGGCGGGGCGCGAGGCATCGGCCACCCGGACGTCGGCGGACAGGCCCAGCCGCGCCAGCGTCTCGTCGATGCGGCGGCTGCGCGCGGCGTCGACCTCGAGCGCCGTCACCGTGACGCGATCGCCGCCGCGCTCGAGCAGGTGTGCGGTCTTGCCGCCCGGCGCCGCGCAGGCGTCGAGCACCCGCAACGGGCCGGCGCCGGACGCCGTCAGGCCCTCCAGCAGCAACGGCGCGGCGAGCTGGGCCGCCGCATCCTGAACGGAGAATTCGCCGGCCTCGAAGCCCGGGAGTTGCTGCACCGGCCGGGCCCGGGCCAGTTCCAGGCCCGTTTCGGCCACCGGCTTTGCTCCCAGATTGATAGCTGCCAGCGCAGGCAGGTATTGCGCCACCGAGGTTTTCGAGGCGTTGATTCGCAGCGTCAGCGGGGCCGCGGTGTTGTCGGCCTCCAGCACGCGCTGCCAGGCCTGCGGATGGGCGCGCCGCAGGCGCTCGATCCACCAGCGCGGGTGGTTCCACTGCGCCACCGGCTCACGGTCGGTGGCCGCCACCAGTTCGTCGCGCTCGCGCAGGAAACGGCGCAGGCAGGCGTTGATGAAGCTGGCCTGGGCCCGCGTGCCGGCCTGGCGCTTGGCCGCCTCCACGGTCTGGTCGACCAGGGTGAAGGGCTCGTAGGGCGCGCGTGCCGCGTCCCAGCCCAGGGCCAGTGCGGTGCACAACAGCGCGTCGGCGGCCGGCGGCGGCGTGCGCTTGGCCAGGTGTCGGCGCAGGGCCTCGCCGCGGCCGAGCCAGCGCAGGGCGTGGAAAAGCAGTGCCTGCACGCCGGGGCGCAGTTCGGGATCGACGGCGTCGAGCGCGACGCTGCCGGACGTGCCGGCACGGATGGCAGCGAGCGCGCCGGCCACCTGCTGCAGCTGGCGCCACAGCGCTGGCGCCAGCGGCGAATGGGAAGGCGGCGTGTCGCCGCTGGACTGGGAAGGGTCGGGCAAGGTCGGGGGATGGTAAGGGGTCGGGGCGGTGCCGTTCAGACCAGGGGCGCCGCCGCGGTGAGCCGGAAGGCCCAGGCGACGAAGACCGCCGGGAACTGGCGGATGGCCGCGTTGTACTGGCGCACGGCGGCATTGAACTGCGCCCGTGTGATTTCGACCAGCGCCGAAGGTTCGGGCCAGGCCATGGGCGTGGCCGCAGGCGCCGGCGAGGCACCCGCGCCGCTCTCGCGCGGGCCGAGCAGGCTGGCCGGGCGCGACAGGGTGCCGTCGGCCTCGAAGCTCACGACCTCATCCGGGTGCGCGCGCTCCCACGCGGCAAGGAGCACACGCAGCGCGGTGGCCAGTGCGCCCATGGCGGCCGGATCGAGGGGCTTGGCGCGGGTGGCGCCGAGCACGGTGAGGGCCTGGCCGGCTGCCGCCTTCAAGGCCGGCGCGGCGGTGCGCGACAAGTCGTCCGCCGTGGGCGGCACATCGAGCGACGCCTGCACGAAGTCGAGCTGGCGCACCAGCAGCGCATCCAGGGCGGCATAGGCCTGCAAGGCGGTCGAGCGCAGCCGCACCAGCCGGTTGTGCGCCCCGACGAACCAGAACAGCAGCACGGCAGCCCCCGCCCAGCTCAGCAGCGGGTTGCCGAGCCAGCTCACGGCGGGCTCCCGAGGCGGTCGGGGCCTGGCGCCACGACGAAAAACGCCCCCCTTCCCGGGGAGGAAGGGGGGCGCTGGAGGCCGCTCATGGCCATGCGGGCGTCAGCGACGACGCGGGACGATCACTCGGCGCGGTCCGCCGTGCCTTCGCCGGCCTCCGCAGTCGCCGCCTCGGGCGCCGACGAGGACGCCGCCAGTTCGGCCGCTTCGGCGTCGGCAATGGCGCGGCGCTCGGCCTCGTCCATGGCGTCCTTCACCTTGCGTGCCTGGTGGTAGGCCAGGCCGGTACCGGCGGGGATCAGGCGACCGACGATGACGTTCTCCTTCAGGCCACGCAGTTCGTCGCGCTTGCCCATGATCGCCGCCTCGGTCAGCACGCGCGTCGTTTCCTGGAACGATGCGGCGCTGATGAAGCTGTCGGTCGAGAGCGAGGCCTTCGTGATGCCCAGCAGCAGGTTGGTGTACGTCGCCGGCAGCTTGTCTTCCGAGCGCAGGCGGTCGTTGGTGTCGAGCATTTCGGAACGCTCGACCTGCTCGCCCTGGATGTAGCCCGAATCGCCGGAGTTCTCGACCACGACACGGCGCAGCATCTGGCGAACGATCACCTCGATGTGCTTGTCGTTGATCTTCACGCCCTGCAGACGGTACACGTCCTGCACCTCGTCGACGATGTAGCGCGCCAGTTCCTCGGAGCCCAGCAGGCGCAGGATGTCCTGCGGGTCCGCCGGACCGTCGACCACCGACTCGCCCTTGTTGACCACCTGGCCTTCGTGCACCAGGATGTTCTTCTCCTTCGGCACGAGTTCTTCCCAGACCTTGCCTTCCGGGTCGGTGATCTGCAGGCGGATCTTGCCCTTGGTCTCCTTGCCGAAGGACACGGTGCCGGTCATCTCTGCCAGCAGGCCCTTGTCCTTGGGCGAACGCGCCTCGAACAGCTCGGCCACGCGCGGCAGACCGCCGGTGATGTCGCGGGTCTTCTGGCCTTCGACCGGGATGCGGGCCAGCACTTCGCCGGGGCCCACGTCCTGGCCGTCGCGCACCTGGATCAGGGCGCCGACCTGGAAGCCGATCGTCACCGAGTGGTCGGTGCCGGGGATCTTCACTTCCGAGCCCGAGGCGTCGAGCAGCTTGACCTGCGGACGCACGACCTTGGTCGCACCGCGGCGCTTCGGATCGATCACCACCAGCGTGGACAGCCCGGTCACTTCGTCGACCTGCTTGGCCACCGTGACGCCTTCCTCGACGTTCTCGAAGCGCACCTGGCCGGCGAACTCCGTGATGATCGGGCGGGTCAGCGGATCCCAGTTGGCGAGGATGGTGCCGGCCTTGATCTGCTGGTCCGCCTTGACGGTCAGCGTCGCGCCGTACGGCACCTTGTGGCGTTCACGCTCGCGGCCGTGCTCGTCGTGGATGACGATCTCGCCCGAACGCGCGATCACCACGAGTTCGCCCTTGCTGTTGGTCACGTAGCGCATCGTGGCGTTGAAGCCGATCACGCCGTTGGACTTGGCTTCGACGCTCGAGGCCACGGCCGCACGCGAGGCCGCGCCGCCGATGTGGAAGGTCCGCATCGTCAGCTGGGTGCCGGGTTCGCCGATCGACTGGGCGGCAATCACGCCGACCGCTTCGCCGATGTTCACCAGGCCACCGCGGCCCAGGTCGCGGCCGTAGCACTTGGCGCACAAACCGAAGCGCGTGGCGCAGGTGAGCGCCGTGCGGACCTTGACCTCGTCGACGCCCGCCGTCTCGAGCACCTCGATGACGTCTTCGTCCAGCATGTCGCCGGCCTTGGCCAGCACGCTGCGGTTCTCCGGGTGCAGCACATCGTCGGCCGCCGAACGGCCCAGGATGCGGTCGCGCAGCGATTCGATGACTTCACCGCCCTCGACGATGGCGCGCATGGCGGTGCCGTCGTGGGTGCCGCAGTCCTGCTCGGTGACGACCAGATCCTGCGTCACGTCGACCAGGCGGCGGGTCAGGTAGCCCGAGTTCGCCGTCTTCAGCGCGGTGTCGGCCAGGCCCTTGCGGGCGCCGTGGGTGGAGATGAAGTACTCCAGCACGTTCAGGCCTTCGCGGAAGTTCGCCGTGATCGGCGTCTCGATGATCGAGCCGTCCGGCTTGGCCATCAGGCCCCGCATGCCGGCCACCTGGCGGATCTGCGCGGCGGAACCGCGGGCACCCGAGTCGGCCATCATGTAGATGGAGTTGAAGGACTCCTGGTCGACTTCCTTGCCGTTGCGGTCGGTGACCTTCTGCTTGGAGAGCTGGGCCATCATGACCTTGGACACGGCGTCGCCCGCGCGGCCCCAGATGTCCACGACCTTGTTGTAGCGCTCGCCGGCAGTGACCAGGCCCGAGACGTACTGCTGCTCGATCTCCTTCACCTCCTTGGAGGCGTCCTCGATGATCTTGTGCTTCTCCGGCGGCACCAGCATGTCGTCGATGGCGATCGAGATGCCGGCCTTGGTCGCCAGGCGGAAGCCGTTCTGCAGCAGCTTGTCGGCGAAGACCACGGTCTCCTTCAGGCCGCACTTGCGGAAGGAGGCGTTGATCAGCTTGCTGATCTCCTTCTTCTTCAGCGCCTTGTTCATGTTGGAGAAGGCCAGGCCCTTGGGCAGGATCTCCGACAGCAGCGCGCGGCCGACCGTGGTGTCCACGAGCGAGGTCGACGGCTCGAATTCGCCCGTGTCCTTGTTCCGGTTCCACTCGGTGATGCGCACGCTGATCTTGGCCGTGAGCTCGACCACGCTGGCGTCCAGGGCGCGCTGCACTTCGCCGATGTCGGAGAAGATCAGGCCTTCGCCCTTGCCGTTGATGCGGTCGCGGGTGGTGTAGTACAGGCCCAGCACCACGTCCTGCGAAGGCACGATCGACGGTTCGCCCGAAGCGGGGAACAGCACGTTGTTGGAGGCCAGCATCAGCGTGCGGGCTTCCATCTGCGCTTCCACCGACAGCGGCACGTGGACGGCCATCTGGTCACCGTCGAAGTCGGCGTTGAAGGCCGCGCAGACGAGCGGGTGCAGCTGGATGGCCTTGCCTTCGATCAGGATCGGCTCGAAGGCTTGGATGCCCAGGCGGTGCAGCGTCGGGGCGCGGTTCAGCAGGACCGGGTGCTCCTTGATGACCTCTTCCAGGATGTCCCACACGACCGGCGTGCCGCTCTCGACTTCCTTCTTCGCCGCCTTGATGGTGGTGGCGATGCCCATGGCTTCGAGGCGCGAGAAGATGAAGGGCTTGAACAGTTCCAGCGCCATCAGCTTCGGCAGGCCGCACTGGTGCAGCTTGAGCGTCGGGCCCACCACGATGACCGAACGGCCCGAGTAGTCGACGCGCTTGCCCAGCAGGTTCTGGCGGAAGCGGCCGCTCTTGCCCTTGATCATGTCGGCCAGCGACTTCAGGGCGCGCTTGTTCGCGCCCGTCATGGCCTTGCCGCGGCGGCCGTTGTCCAGCAGCGAATCCACCGCTTCCTGCAGCATCCGCTTCTCGTTGCGCGCGATGATTTCCGGGGCCTTGAGCTCCAGCAGGCGGCGCAGGCGCGAGTTGCGGTTGATGACGCGGCGGTACAGGTCGTTCAGGTCCGAGGTGGCGAAGCGGCCGCCGTCCAGCGGCACCAGCGGACGCAGGTCGGGCGGCAGCACGGGCAGCACGTCCAGCACCATCCACTCGGGCTTGATGCCCGACTTGCGGAAGGCTTCCAGCACCTTCAGGCGCTTGGAGTTCTTCTTGACCTTGACTTCGGAGCCGGTCAGGTCGCCGCGCAGCTTCTCGATCTCGGTTTCGAGCTCGATGCCCTGCAGCAGGTCCTTGATGCCTTCGGCGCCCATCTTGGCGATGAACTCGTCACCGTATTCCTTGCGCTTGGCGTCGTAGTCGTCCTCGGACATGATGCTGAACTTCTTCAGCGGGGTCATGCCGGGGTCGGTCACCACGTAGGCTTCGAAGTACAGCACGCGCTCGATGTCGCGCAGCGTCATGTCGAGCACCAGGCCCAGGCGCGACGGCAGCGACTTCAGGAACCAGATGTGGGCGCAGGGCGCGGCCAGGTCGATGTGACCCATGCGCTCGCGGCGCACCTTGGTCTGCGTGACTTCGACGCCGCACTTCTCGCAGATGACACCGCGGTGCTTCAGGCGCTTGTACTTGCCGCACAGGCACTCGTAGTCCTTGATGGGCCCGAAGATCTTGGCGCAGAACAGGCCGTCACGCTCGGGCTTGAAGGTGCGGTAGTTGATCGTCTCGGGCTTCTTCACTTCGCCGAAGGACCACGAACGGATCTTCTCGGGCGAAGCCATGCCGATCTTGATGGCATCGAAATGCTCATCCGGCGTGAATTGCTTGAACAGGTCGAGTAGCGACTTCATAAGACTCTTTCCTCTTCTTCCTGATTACGAACGCTCGAGCTCGATGTCGAGCCCCAGCGAACGGATTTCCTTGACCAGCACGTTGAACGATTCCGGCATGCCGGCCTCGATGGCGTGCTCGCCCTTGACGATGTTCTCGTACACCTTGGTACGGCCCTGCACGTCGTCGGACTTGACGGTGAGCATTTCCTGCAGCACGTACGAGGCGCCGTAGGCTTCCAGCGCCCACACTTCCATTTCCCCGAAACGCTGGCCGCCGAACTGCGCCTTGCCGCCCAGCGGCTGCTGGGTGACGAGCGAGTACGGGCCGGTCGAGCGGGCGTGCATCTTGTCGTCCACCAGGTGATGCAGCTTCAGGAAGTGCATGTAGCCGACGGTGGTCGGGCGGTCGAACGGTTCACCCGTGCGGCCGTCGATCAGGTAGGCCTGCGTGCGGGTGTCGGTCAGGCCCTTGGCCTTGGCGACGTCGTCCGGGAAGGCCAGCTTCAGCATGGCGCGGATTTCCTCTTCCGAGGCGCCGTCGAACACCGGGGTCGCGAAGGGCACGCCGCTTTGCAGGTTCTGCGCCATCTCGAGGACGTCGCCGTCGCTCAGCTGGCTCAGGTCTTCCTTGCGGCCGGAGCCGTTGTAGAACTGTTCCAGGAACTTGCGCAGCTCGGCCACCTTGGCTTCCTGCTGGAGCAGGTCGCCGATGCGCTGGCCGATGCCCTTGCCGGCCCAGCCCAGGTGCACCTCGAGCACCTGGCCCACGTTCATGCGCGAAGGCACGCCCAGGGGGTTCAGGCAGATGTCGCACGGCGTGCCGTCGGCCATGTGGGGCATGTCCTCGACCGGAACGATCTTGGACACCACGCCCTTGTTGCCGTGGCGGCCGGCCATCTTGTCGCCGGGCTGCAGGCGGCGCTTGACGGCCAGGTAGACCTTGACCATCTTGAGCACGCCCGCGGGCAGCTCGTCGCCCTGCGTGAGCTTCTTGCGCTTCTCTTCGAAAGCCAGGTCGAAGCTGTGGCGGGTCTGCTCGAGCGAGTTCTTGATCGACTCGAGCTGGGCCGCGACCTCGTCGTCCGCCGGACGGATGTCGAACCAATGGAACTTCTCGACCGACGACAGGTACGCCTTGTCGAGCTTGCTGCCCTTGGCCAGCTTGTTCGGACCGCCGTTGGCGACCTTGCCGGTCAGCAGCTTCTCGATCCGGTCGAAGGCGTCGGCCTCGACGATGCGCAGCTGGTCGTTCAGGTCGAGGCGGAAGCGCTTGAGCTCGTCGTCGATGATCTGCTGGGCGCGCTTGTCGCGGGTGATGCCTTCGCGGGTGAAGACCTGCACGTCGATGACGGTGCCCTGCGAGCCCTGGTCCACGCGCAGCGAGGTGTCCTTCACGTCGGAGGCCTTCTCGCCGAAGATCGCGCGCAGCAGCTTCTCTTCCGGCGTCAGCGTGGTCTCGCCCTTGGGCGTGACCTTGCCCACCAGCACGTCGCCGGGCATGACTTCCGCGCCGACGTAGATGATGCCGGACTCGTCCAGGCGGTTGAGCTGCTGCTCGGCCAGGTTCGGGATGTCGCGGGTGATTTCCTCGGCGCCCAGCTTGGTGTCGCGGGCCATGACCACCAGTTCCTCGATGTGGATCGAGGTGTAGCGGTCGTCGGCCACCACGCGTTCGGAGATCAGGATCGAGTCTTCGAAGTTGTAGCCGTTCCAGGGCATGAAGCCGATCAGCATGTTCTGGCCCAGGGCCAGTTCGCCGAGGTCGGTCGAGGCGCCGTCGGCCACCACGTCACCCTTGGCGATCTTGTCGCCGCGCTTGACGATCGGACGCTGGTGGATGTTGGTGTTCTGGTTCGAGCGCTGGTACTTGATGAGGTTGTAGATGTCCACCCCCACCTCGCCGGCCTGCGCTTCGTCGTCGTTGACGCGCACCACGATGCGGGTCGCGTCGACGTAGTCCACCACGCCGCCGCGGGTGGCGGTGACGACGGTGCCCGAGTCGACGGCCGAGACACGCTCGATGCCGGTGCCGACGAAAGGCTTCTCGGGGCGCAACACGGGCACGGCCTGGCGCTGCATGTTGGCGCCCATCAGCGCGCGGTTCGCATCGTCGTGCTCCAGGAAAGGCACGAGCGAGGCGGCCACCGACACGATCTGCGCGGGCGACACGTCCATGTACTGGATGCGCTCGGCGCCGACCAGGATCGACTCGCCCTTCTCGCGCGCCGAGACCAGGTCGCCGATCAGCTTGCCGTCCTTGTCCAGCACCGCGTTGGCCTGCGCGATGACGTACTTGCCTTCCTCGATGGCCGACAGGTAGTCGATGTCCATCGTGACCTTGCTGTCGACCACGCGGCGGTACGGCGTCTCGATGAAGCCGTATTCGTTCAGGCGGGCGTACAGGGCCAGGGAGTTGATCAGGCCGATGTTCGGGCCTTCGGGCGTCTCGATTGGGCACACGCGGCCGTAGTGGGTGACGTGCACGTCGCGCACTTCGAAGCCGGCACGTTCGCGCGTCAGACCGCCCGGGCCCAGGGCCGAGACGCGACGCTTGTGCGTGATCTCGGACAGCGGGTTGGTCTGGTCCATGAACTGCGACAGCTGCGAGGCGCCGAAGAATTCCTTCAGGGCGGCCGAGATCGGCTTGCTGTTGATCAGGTCGTGCGGCATGAGCGGCTCTTGCTCGGCCTGGCCCAGACGCTCCTTGACGGCCTTCTCGATGCGGGCGAGGCCGGTGCGGTACTGGTTCTCGGCCAGTTCGCCGACGCAACGCACGCGGCGGTTGCCCAGGTGGTCGATGTCGTCGACTTCGCCGCGGCCGTTGCGCAGGTCCACGAGGATCTTGACCACGGCCAGGATGTCCTCGTTGGTCAGCACCATCGGGCCGGTCGACTCTTCGCGGCCGATCTTGGCGTTGAACTTCATGCGCCCGACGCGCGACAGGTCGTAGGTGTCGGGGTTGTAGAACAGGCGCTGGAACAGGGCCTGCACCGCGTCCTCGGTCGGCGGCTCGCCGGGGCGCATCATGCGATAGATGGCCACGCGGGCGGCGAATTCATCGGCCGTCTCGTCGATGCGCAGGGTCTGCGAGATGTACGCGCCCTGGTCCAGTTCGTTCGTGTAGATGCACTGGATGTCCTGCACGCCGGCGGCGCGCAGCTTCTTGAGCAGCGCTTCGGTCAGCTCGTCGTTGGCCTTGGCCAGGATCTCGCCCGAGTCGGCATCGACGATGTTGCGGGCCAGCACGCGGCCGACCAGGAAGTCTTCGGGCACGCTCACGTGCGTCGTGTCCGACTGCTCCAGCTCGCGCGTGTGGCGCGCGGTGATGCGCTTGTCCTTGGCGACGATGACCTTGCCCGACTTGTCGGTGATGTCGAAGCGCGCGACTTCGCCGCGCAGGCGCTCGGAGACGAACTCCATCTGCGCGCCGCTGTCCATGAGGCGGAAGTTGTCGTTGACGAAGAAGTTCGCCAGGATCGATTCCGGGTTCAGGCCGATGGCCTTGAGCAGGATCGTGACCGGCATCTTGCGGCGGCGGTCGACGCGGAAGTACAGCATGTCCTTCGGGTCGAACTCGAAGTCCAGCCACGAACCGCGGTAGGGGATCACGCGGGCCGAGAACAGCAGCTTGCCCGAGCTGTGCGTCTTGCCCTTGTCGTGCTCGAAGAACACGCCCGGCGAACGGTGCAGCTGCGAGACGATCACGCGCTCGGTGCCGTTGATGATGAACGAGCCCTTGTCGGTCATGAGCGGCACTTCGCCCATGTAGACCTCCTGCTCCTTCACTTCCTTGACCACCTTGGACTGCGAGGTCGACGATTCGCGGTCATAGATGATCAGCTGCACCTTGGCGCGCACGGCCGAGGCGAAGGTCAGGCCGCGGGTCTGGCACTCGCGCACATCGAAGGCCGGCTTGGCCAGGTTGTACTCGAGGAACTTCATCTCCACGAAACCGTTGTGGGAGACGATCGGGAAGGCCGCGTTGAAGGCGGCTTGCAGGCCCTCGTCGGTGCGCTTCTGGGGGGCGATGCCGGCTTGCAGGAAGGCGGTGTACGCGTCCTTCTGCATCTGCAGCAGGTAGGGGATTTCGACGACGCTGTCGCGGTTGCCGAAGCTTTTGCGGATGCGCTTGCGTTCGGTGTAACTGTAGGTCGATGCTTGGGCCATGAGAGCTCCGGGGCTTGAGGTCATCAGCGACTGGGGTCAGGCGCGCGGGGCGGCGTTCCTGCTTGGCGGCTGGCCACTACCAGCGATGGCGGACGGCGATGCATTGCACATCGCCCGAACCAAGGGGTCTTCTGTAGTCGGGGTCAGAAGACACTCGAAAGCCGTATTTTCCTGGGCTTCCCATCAACCTGCCGGCTGCGGGGAAATCGGCGAAAAGCCGGTTTTCGGGTGCGCTCTGAAAGCGGCAAAGGCTGGAAGGCCCCTTCGGGCACTTCCAGCCTCGCACGAGGGCTGAATTACTTCAGTTCCACCTTGGCGCCGGCTTCTTCCAGCTTCTTCTTGGCGGCCTCGGCGTCTGCCTTCGGCAGGGCTTCCTTGACGGCCTTGGGAGCGGCTTCCACCAGGTCCTTGGCTTCCTTGAGGCCCAGGCCGGTGATTTCACGCACGGCCTTGATGACCGACACCTTGTTCGCGCCGGCTTCGGTCAGCACGACGTTGAATTCGGTCTTCTCTTCGACGGCGGCAGCGGCGCCACCGCCACCACCGGCGGCCGGAGCGGCCATTGCAGCGGCGCTCACGCCGAACTTCTCTTCGATGGCCTTGACCAGGTCGTTGAGCTCGAGGACCGTCATGCTGTCGAGCGCGGTCAGGAATGCGTCTTTATCGAATGCCATTTTGATTTCCTAAAACAGATTGGGTTGGTTGCCGCGAAATCCAGCGATGGATCAGGCCGCGGCGGGTTCGGCTTCGGCTGCAGGCTCTGCAGCGCCTTCGCCCTTCTTCGCGGCCAGCGCGCCCAGCACCACGGCCGTGCGCGAGATCGGGGACATCAGCAGGCCGCACAGTTGGGCCAGCAGGACTTCCTTCGAAGGGATGTTCGCCAGTTGCTTCACGCCCTCGACATCCAGGGCCTTGCCACCGAAAGCGCCACCGCGGATCACCAACTTGTCGTTGGTCTTCGCGAAATCGGCCACCACCTTCGCGGCGGCCACGGCGTCTTCGGAGAAGCCATAGATCAGCGGACCGGTCATCTGGTCACCGACGACTTCGAATGCGCTGCCTGCCACGGCGCGGCGGGCCAGCGTGTTCTTCAGAACACTCAGGCTCACCCCTTGGGCGCGGGCGTTGTTGCGCAGACGGGTCATGTCGGCGACCGTGATGCCACGGTATTCCGCCATCACGAGCGTTTGAGCTTTAGCGGCGAGGCCGGTCACTTCGGAAATGACCGCTTCTTTCTCACTGCGATTCAGACTCAAGGTCTACTCCTTTTCAATGCCACCGGTTGCGAAATGCGCCCGGCAGCGCCTTCATGCAGCGACCAACTGTTCCGGAAACGAAATTCCTTGCAGCGGGATCGCCATCTGCGCTGGCCGGCCCGTCGTCGCAAGACTCGGGACCGATTAAGAACGGCAAGCCGTCCACCAGCGGTCTTGGATGGCCCGGCGCGGAGAACCGCGCCGACCCACCACATCCGCCGCCGCCCTCGCACGAGGCGAGGCCGGCGGCAAATCACGTCAGCCCTGGATCAGGACTGGGCGATGGTCTGGGTGTCCACACGGACGCCCACACCCATCGTCGAGGACACGGCCACCTTGCGCAGGTACACGCCCTTGCTCGAGGCCGGCTTGGCCTTGACCAGTGCGTCGATCAGCGCGGCGAGGTTGCCCTGCAGCTTGTCGGTGTCGAACGAGCGACGGCCGATCGTGCCGTGGATGATCCCGGCCTTGTCGACGCGGAACTGCACCTGGCCGGCCTTGGCGTTCTTCACGGCCTGGGCGACGTCGGGCGTCACCGTGCCGACCTTGGGGTTGGGCATCAGGCCGCGCGGGCCGAGGATCTGGCCCAGCGTACCGACGACGCGCATCGCGTCGGGGGCGGCGATCACGACGTCGAAGGGCATGTCGCCCGCCTTCACCTGGGCAGCCAGGTCGTCCATGCCGACGATGTCGGCGCCGGCGGCCTTGGCTTCCTCGGCCTTGGCGCCCTGGGCGAACACGGCGACGCGCTTGGTCTTGCCGGTGCCGTTGGGCATCACGACGGCGCCGCGCACCACCTGGTCGGACTTCTTGGCGTCGATGCCGAGCTGCACGGCCACGTCGATGGACTCATCGAACTTGGCAGTGGCGGCTTCCTTGACGAGCGCGATGGCGTCGTTCAGCGGGTACAGCTTGGTCGTGTCGACCTTGCCCTGTTGCGACTTGGCTTTCTTGGTCAGCTTGGCCATCTCACACGCCCTCCACGTTGACACCCATCGAACGGGCGGAGCCGGCGATGGTGCGAACCGCTGCGTCCAGATCGGCAGCGGTCAGGTCCTTCATCTTGGCCTTGGCAATGTCCTCGAGCTGGGCGCGCGTGATCTTGCCGACCTTGTCGGTGTGCGGCTTGGCCGAGCCCTTGTCGAGCTTGATGGCCTTCTTGATCAGCGTCGTCGCCGGCGGCGTCTTGATGATGAAGGTGAAGCTCTTGTCCGCGAAGGCGGTGATCACCACCGGCAGCGGCAGACCGGGCTCGACGCCCTGGGTCTGGGCGTTGAACGCCTTGCAGAACTCCATGATGTTCAGACCGCGCTGGCCCAGAGCGGGACCGATCGGCGGCGACGGATTGGCTTTACCAGCCGGCACTTGCAGCTTGATGAAGCCGACGATTTTTTTCGCCATGCTTTTCTCCTTGCGGGTATTGACGCTGGGCACGCAGGCCACAGCTCCCCGGGGTTATCGACTCTTTCTCTCTCTCCAGGAACCGGCCGAGTCGGGTAAGCAGGTTCTGCACCGGCACGGCCCTCAGGCCGCACCGCTGCTTTAGGTTTTCTCGACTTCCGCGAACCCGAGTTCGACCGGCGTCGCGCGACCGAAGATCATCACGGACACGCGCACCTTGTTCTTCTCGTAGTTCACTTCCTCGACGGTGCCGTTGAAGTCGGTGAACGGGCCTTCCTTGACGCGCACCAGCTCGCCCACCATGAACTCGACCTTGTGGCGGGGCTTCTCGGTGCCCTGCTGCATCTGGTTCACGATGTCCTCGACCTCCTTCTGGGAGATCGGCGCCGGCCGGTTCTTCGCACCACCGACAAAGCCCGTGACCTTGTTGGTGTGCTTGACCAGGTGCCAGCTCTCGTCGTCCATCACCATCTCGACCAGCACGTAGCCGGGGAAGAGGCGACGCTCGGTCGTCCGCTTCTGGCCGTTCTTGATGTCGACCACTTCTTCGCTGGGCACCAGGATGCGGCCGAACTTGCTCTGCATGCCGGCGCGGTTGATGCGCTCGGTGATGTTGCGCTCGACAGCCTTTTCCATGCCCGAGTACGCGTGCACCACATACCAGCGCAGGTCGGGATTGGCGGGGGCCGCCAGCGTCGTCGTCGTGTTGTCCACGGTGTCGTTCATCACTTTCTCCAACCCAGCAGCAGGTCGTAGAACACCCACTCGACGGTCTTGTCGGTCAGCCACAGGAAGATGGCCATGATCACCACGAAGCCGAACACGTAGGCCGTCATCTGCAGCGACTCCTTGCGGGTCGGCCAGACGACCTTCTTCACCTCGCGCCACGAATCGCGGCCGAAGCTCCACAGGCGGCGTCCGTTCTCGGAACTGGCGAACGTGCCCACGGCCGCCGCCAGGCCGATCAAGAGCGCACCCCACTGGACGAGCGCTCCCTGGCGGCTCAGCACGTAGAAGGCCACGATGGCCCCCACCGCCAGGACGACGGCTGCAGCCAGCTTGGCCTTGTCGGCGCCGGTACTGACGGTTTCGATTTGAGAGGTGGCCATCTTGGGCGGTTTTCCTGCGGCCTCGCGGCCTTCACTGCGGGCGCCTGCTGGAGACGCCGAAGCCCGCCGGGGCACGGCGGGCTTTTTGCATTCGTCGCCGGGTCACGGCGGGCTTTGCTTTTCTTCTTCGCCACCTTCAGGTGGCAGGGGCAGTAGGAATCGAACCTACAACCTTCGGTTTTGGAGACCGACGCTCTGCCAATTGAGCTATACCCCTACGGCATCCATCGATCTGCAGCCCTGCGGCACGCCGTCGCGCACCGCATGGCTGCAAACAGCATCACTCGATGATCTTGGCCACGACGCCGGCGCCGACGGTGCGGCCGCCTTCGCGGATGGCAAAGCGCAGGCCTTCTTCCATGGCGATCGGCGCGATCAGCTTGACGGTGATCGACACGTTGTC
>JASCNX010000008.1 GCA_029968055.1 Xenophilus aerolatus
ACCGCCTGGCCACCGGCAACGGCATCGACCTCTTCGGCGACGGCTCCTTCATCTACGGCGCGACCTCGCAGTCCGTCAACAAGGCCCGCTTCATCGTCTCGCTGACCAAGACCTTCTGACCATCCGGCGGCGCAGGCCCGGCACTTGCTCCGGGTCAGCGCCAACCATTCCAAGGAGAAGAACCCATGAAGCTGATCACAGCCATCATCAAACCCTTCAAGCTCGACGAGGTGCGCGAGGCGCTCTCGGCCATCGGCGTGCAGGGCATCACCGTCACCGAGGTCAAGGGCTTCGGGCGCCAGAAGGGCCACACCGAGCTGTACCGCGGCGCGGAGTACGTCGTCGACTTCCTGCCGAAGGTGAAGATCGAGGCGGCCATCGCCGACGAACTGGTCGATCGCGTGATCGAGGCTGTGGAGAGCGCGGCGCGCACCGGCAAGATCGGCGACGGGAAGATCTTCGTGTACGACCTGGAGCAGGTCGTGCGCATCCGCACCGGCGAGACCGGCCGCGAGGCACTCTGACAACCAAGAAGAAGGCACAAGAGAGCACATCGACATGAAAAAATTTCTCGTATCCCTCGCGCTCGGCCTGAGCGTGCTCACCGCCGGCGTGACCGGCTTCGCGCAGACCGCCGCGCCCGCCGCCGAGGCACCGGCCGCTGCCGCGCCCGCGCCCGCGCCCGCGCCCGCGCCGGCCGCCGCACCCGCGGCCGCCGCACCCGCGGCCGCTGCGCCCGCCGCCGCCGCACCTGCCGCGGCCCCGGCTGCCGCGCCCGCACCCAAGGTCGATTCCGGCGACACCGCCTGGATGCTGACCTCCACGCTGCTGGTCATCCTGATGACCATCCCCGGTCTGGCCCTGTTCTACGGCGGCCTGGGCCGCTCCAAGAACATGCTGTCGGTGCTGATGCAGGTCTTCGTGATCTTCTCGCTCATCAGCATCCTGTGGGCCATCTACGGCTACACCATCGCCTTCACGGGTGAGGGCAGCTTCTTCGGCACGCTCGACAAGATCTTCCTCAAGGGCGTGACCCAGGAGACCTTCGGTGCGCTGACGACGATCCCCGAGTACGTGTTCATCGCCTTCCAGGGCACCTTCGCCGCCATCACCGTGGCGCTGATCGTCGGCGCCTTCGCCGAGCGCGCCAAGTTCTCCGGCGTGCTGGTGTTCTCGGTGCTGTGGTTCACCTTCAGCTACCTGCCGATGGCCCACATCGTGTGGGGCGGCGGCCTGCTGGCCAAGGACGGCGCGCTCGACTTCGCCGGCGGCACCGTGGTGCACATCAACGCCGGTATCGCCGGCCTGGTGGGTGCCTACATGGTGGGCAAGCGCATCGGCTTCGGCAAGGAAGCCTTCACGCCGCACTCGCTGACGCTGACCATGGTCGGTGCCTCGCTGCTGTGGGTGGGCTGGTTCGGCTTCAACGCCGGCTCGGCTGGCGCCGCCAACGCACAGGCCGGCCTGGCCTTCGTGAACACCGTGCTGGCCACCGCCGCCGCTGCGCTTGCCTGGATCCTGGGCGAAGCGATGCACAAGGGCAAGGCCTCGATGCTGGGTGCCGCCTCGGGCGCCGTTGCCGGCCTCGTGGCCGTCACGCCGGCCGCCGGTTTCGTCGGCCCGATGGGTTCGATCGTGCTGGGCATCATCGCCGGCTTCGTCTGCCTGTGGGGCGTGGGTGGCCTCAAGCGCATGCTCAAGGCCGACGACGCCTTCGACGTGTTCGGCGTCCACGGCGTGGGCGGCATCGTCGGTGCCATCCTGACCGGCGTGTTCGCGGCGCAAAGCCTGGGCGGCACGGGCGGCCCCACGCCCGACACCTTCAGCATGGGCGGCCAGGTCTGGATCCAGGTCAAGAGCGTGCTCTTCACCATCGTGTGGTCCGGCGTCGTGGCCTTCATCGCCTACAAGATCGCCGACCTGACCGTGGGCCTGCGTGTGACGGAAGAAGAAGAGCGCGAAGGCCTCGACATCACGTCCCACGGCGAAACCGCCTACAACCGCTGATCGCCACCGCGCGGGCCGCTTCGGCAGGCCCGCCGGTTGCTTGCAACGTACAGAGAACAGATCACCAAAGAGTTTTAGCGAGAGTCTCCTTTGGATGTTCGGCCCGCCAGCGCTTGCGCCAGCGGGCCTTTTTTTGTCGCAGCGCTGCCGGTGTCGCGCGCGCCCGTGCCTGCGCCTCGGGCCACAATAGGCCGCATGTGGACCGCCCTCGACAACAGCCGCTGCGAGCTCGGCGAATCGCCGTTCTGGCATCCCGACGAACAGTCCCTCTATTGGGTCGACATCGCCGGCAAGGCCGTGCTGCGTACCCGCGGCGCCATCGCGCCGGGCGTCGCCGTGGAGCGCTGGGCGATGCCGCAGGAGCCCGGCTGCATCGCGCCCGCGCGCAGCGGCGGCCTGGTCGTCGCGCTGCGCGACGGCGTCTACCGGGCACGCGAATGGGGCGGGGCCCTCACCTTGATGGCGCCCGCGCTGCACGATCCTGCGGCGCTGCGCTTCAACGACGGCAAGTGCGACCCGCGCGGTCGCTTCTGGGCCGGCACGCTGCACGAGCCCAAGACCGAGCGCATCGCCACCTTGTACTGCCTCGACCCGCGCGGGCCGCAGCCCGGCGCCCTGCAGCCGATGGCCAACGACGCGCTCACGGCCAATGGCCTGGCCTTCGACGGCGCCACGCTCTACTGGGCCGACACCCCCTCGCATGCGATCCGCGTCTATGACTGGGAGGCGGCCGCCAACCGGCTCGGTGCCGCGCGCGTGTGGCGCCGCTTCGAGGACAAGGCCGAGGCCGCGGCAACCGGCGTGCCCTATGGCGGCCGGCCCGATGGCGCAACGCTCGATGCGCAGGGCGGCTACTGGGCCGCCATGTACGAAGGCGCCCAGCTGCAGCAGCTCGATGCACAGGGCCGCACCGTCCGCGCCTCGCCGCTGCCGGCGCAATGCCCCACCATGCCCTGCTTCGGCGGTGAGGACCTGCGCACGCTCTTCGTCACCAGTGCGCGCAAGGGCCGGCCGGCCGACGAGCTGGCGCGCATGCCCGCCTCCGGCCACGTGCTGTTCACCCGCACCGACGCGGCCGGCCGCCCGGTCGATTTCTTCGACGACTGAGCGGCCCGAACGAATCGCCCGCCGCGCATGTCCTTCCGCTCCATCCCGCCGATCCAGTGCCTGGTCACCTTCGAGGCGCTGGCACGCCTGCGCAGCGCCAGTCGCACGGCCGACGAGCTGTGCGTCACCGTCAGCGCCGTGAGCCACCGGGTGCGCCAGCTCGAGGCGCACGTGGGCTTCAAGCTCTTCGCACGCGGCGACTTCACGCTCACCGCCGAGGGCGTCGCTTACCTGGCCAACGTGCGCGCGGGGCTGGCGGCCTTCCAGCGGCTGCCCGCGCGCGATGCGGCGCAGCCGGTCACGCGGCTGCGGGTGGCCGTGACGCCCACCTTCGCGCGCACCTACGTCATGCCGCGGCTGGAAACCTTCCGCACCGCCTACCCCGAGGTGGAGCTCACGCTGCAGGTCTCGATCCCGCTGATGGACGTGACGGCCGAGGAGACCGACCTCGAGGTGCGCTACGGCACCGGCAACTACACCGACCGCGAGTGGCGCATCGTCAACCCCGACGAGGTCACCCCGGCCTGCAGCCCGGGCTATCTCAGCGAGCACGGCCCCTTCGCCAACTTCGACACCGAGGCCGAACTGGCCGCGGCGCGCCTCATCCGCAGCCCGCTGGCGCCCTGGAGCACCTGGTTCGCCGCCTGCGGCCTGGCGTTGCCCGAGCCGCAGCGCGGCGCCCAGTTCAACGACCTGGGGCTGGTCTACGACGCGGCCGCCAGCGGCTTCGGCGTGGCCCTGGTGCGTGCCGAGATGGCGGCCGCCTGGTTCGACAGCGGCCGCCTGGTGCGCCTGAGCTCGCGCACCGCGCCGTCGCCGCACGCCAACTACATCTGCTGGCGGCCCGGCGCCCTGGAGCGCTGGGAATGCGCCGCTTTCGTCGACTGGCTGCTGCACCGGGACCTGCCGCCCGGCCGCGAAAAAATCTCAAACCCGCGCTGAAGAAACTTCAAATGCCCGACCCGGCCGGCCCTCTACAGTGCCGACGGGCCGGGCGGGCTTGCCGTGCACGGCCGTCGGCGCGACAGTGCGGTGTGCGGCACACGCACGCGGACGCACGGGGCGTCCTACAACGATTGACAACAACCACCGGAGACAAGGCCATGACCTGGCAGCAGATCTACGACCCCTTCCATAACATGTTCATCTCCACCGCGCTGGCCGCGATCCCGGTGGTGGTGATGCTGGCCGCGCTCGGCCTCTTCCACATCAAGGCACACATCGCTGCCGGCATGGGGCTGGTGGCCGCCATCCTGGTGGCGGTGTTTGCCTATGGCATGCCGGTCGACATGGCCGGGCGCGCCGCGCTCTTCGGCGGCTTCACCGGCCTGCTGCCCATCGGCTGGATCGTGCTGAACATCATCTTCCTGCACCAGCTCACCGAGCAGAACGGCAGCTTCGCCGTGCTGCAGGATTCGCTCTCGGGCATCACCGAGGACCGGCGCATCCAGCTGCTGCTGATCGCCTTCTGCTTCGGCGCCTTTTTCGAGGGCGCGGCCGGCTTCGGCACGCCGGTGGCCGTCACCGCGGCCATCCTCATCGGCCTGGGCTTCTCGCCGCTGGCCGCCTCCGGCCTCTCGCTCATCGCCAACACCGCGCCGGTGGCCTTCGGCGCGCTGGGCACGCCGGTCATCACGCTGGCCAAGGTGCACGGCTACGACCTGATGGAAGTCACGGCCATGATCGGCCGGCAGCTGCCCTTCTTCTCGCTGCTGGTGCCCTTCTGGCTGATCTGGGCCTTCGCCGGCTGGAAGGGCATGAAGGAGATCTGGCCCGCCATCCTGGTCACGGGCGTGAGCTTCGCGGTGCCGCAGTTCCTGGTGTCCAACTACATCGGGCCCGAGCTGGTGGACATCATCGCGGCCATCGTGTCGATGGCGTGCCTGGTCGGCTTCCTGCGCGTGTGGAAGCCCAAGACCGTGTGGACCTCGCCTTCCCTGCGCGGCAAGGACCCGAGCGCCGCCGAGGCCAAGCCGCCGCAGCCCATCAAGCAGCACAGCCGCGCCGCGCTGATGCAGGCCTGGATGCCCTGGGTGATCCTGTCGGTCTTCGTCTTCATCTGGGGCCTGCCCTCGGTCAAGGCCTGGCTCAACGGGCTGTTCGCACCGTCCTTCCCGATGACGGGCCTGCACAACCTGATCGAGAAGATGCCGCCCGTCGTGCCGCAGCCGACCAAGGAGGGCGCCGTCTACGTGCTGAACCTGCTGTCGGCCACCGGCACCGGCATCCTGCTGTCGGCCCTGGTGAGCGCGCTGCTCATGAAGTACAACCCGGTCGCCATCGTGCGCACCTTCTTCAAGACGATCTGGCTGGTGAAGTACTCGCTGATGACCATCGTGCTGATGCTCGCTCTGGGCACGCTCACGCGCTATTCCGGCACCGACACGACCCTGGGCCTGGCCTTCGCCAACACCGGCGTGTTCTACCCCTTCTTCGGCACGCTCATGGGCTGGATCGGCGTGGCGCTGACCGGCTCCGACACCGCATCCAACGTGCTCTTCGGCGGCATGCAGAAGGTGGCGGCCGAGCAGCTGGGGCTGTCCGCCAACCTCATGGGCGCGGCCAACAGCTCCGGCGGCGTGATGGGCAAGATGATCGACGCGCAGTCCATCGTGGTCGCCTCCACCGCCACGCGCTGGTTCAACCACGAAGGTGACATCCTGCGCTACGTGTTCTTCCACTCCATCGCGCTGGCCTGCCTGGTCGGCCTGTACGTCACGGCGCAGGCCTATGTGTGGCCGATGACGCTGATGGTGGTACGTTAGGCGTTCACCCGAAGCCGGCGCGTCGCACGCGCCGGCGCCCCAAAGGTTCCACGATGAATGCCCCCCTCACCGCGCCCGAACAGCGCGTGCTACAAAAATCGGAGCGCCAATCGCAAGTGGTGCGGGCGCTGCAGGCTCATTTGCCCGCGCACGCGCTGCTGTGGCAGTCCGAGGACACCGTGCCCTACGAGTGCGACGGGCTCACCGCCTACCGCCAGCGCCCGCTGGTGGTGGCCCTGCCCGAGACCGAGGCGCAGGTCGCGGCGGTGCTCAAGACCTGCCACGGCCTGGGCGTGCCGGTGGTGGCGCGCGGTGCCGGCACCGGCCTGTCGGGGGGCGCCATGCCCCATGCCGAGGGCGTGACGCTGTCGCTGGCCAAGTTCAACCGCATCCTGGCCATCGACCCGGTGAGCCGCACGGCGACCGTGCAGTGCGGCGTGCGCAATCTCGCCATCAGCGAGGCGGCGGCGCCCTTCAACCTCTACTACGCGCCCGACCCGTCGAGCCAGATCGCCTGCACCATCGGCGGCAACGTGGCCGAGAACTCGGGCGGCGTGCACTGCCTGAAGTACGGCCTGACGCTGCACAACGTGCTGCGCGTGCGCGGCTTCACGGCCGAGGGCGAGGCCGTCGAGTTCGGCAGCAATGCGTTGGACTGCGCCGGGCTGGACCTGCTGCCGCTGGTGGTCGGCAGCGAGGGCATGCTGGCCGTCACCACCGAGGTCACCGTCAAGCTGGTGCCCAAGCCGCAGCTCGCGCGCTGCATCATGGCCAGCTTCGACGACGTGCGGAAGGCGGGCGACGCGGTGGCGGCCGTCATCGCGGCCGGCATCATCCCGGCCGGGCTGGAGATGATGGACAAGCCCATGACCGCCGCCGTCGAGGACTTCGTCCATGCCGGCTACGACCTGGCGGCGGCCGCCATCCTGCTGTGCGAATCCGACGGCACGCCCGAGGAGGTCGAGGAAGAGATCGGCCGCATGACCGAGGTGCTGCGCGCCGCCGGCGCCACCGCCATCCAGTGCAGCGAGAGCGAGGAGGAGCGCCTGAAGTTCTGGAGCGGACGCAAGAACGCGTTCCCCGCCTCCGGCCGCATCAGCCCCGACTACATGTGCCTCGATTCGACCATCCCGCGCAAGCGGCTGGCCGACATCCTGCTTGCCATCCAGGAGATGGAAAAGAAATACGGCCTGCGCTGCTGCAACGTCTTCCACGCGGGCGACGGCAACCTGCACCCGCTGGTGCTCTTCGACGCCAACGACCCCGACGAGCTGCACCGCTGCGAACTCTTCGGTGCCGACATCCTCGAGACCAGCGTCGCGATGGGCGGCACGGTCTCGGGCGAGCACGGCGTGGGCGTGGAGAAGCTCAACAGCATGTGCGTGCAGTTCACGGCCGAGGAGAACGCGCAGATGCTCGCCATCAAGGCCGCCTTCGATCCCGCGGGCACGCTCAACCCGGGCAAGGTGATCCCCACGCTGTCGCGCTGCGCCGAGTACGGCAAGCAGGTGGTGCGCGGCGGCGTGCTGCCGCATCCCGGGCTGCCGAGGTACTGATGGACCTGCAGCCCTTCATCGACCGCATCCGCGCCGCCACCGCGGACCGCACGCCGCTGTGCATCCGCGGCGGCGGCACCAAGGACTTCTACGGCACGCCCGTCGGCGGCGAGCGCCTGGACACGGCGCCGCTGGCCGGCGTGCTGGCCTACGAGCCCAGCGAGCTCTTCGTCACGGCCGGTGCCGGCACGTCCCTGGCCGAGCTCGAGGCGCTCCTGGCCGGGCAGAACCAGTGCCTGCCCTTCGAGCCGCCGCACTTCACGCATGCCGAAGGCGCCGGCGCCGCCACGGTCGGCGGCATGGTGGCTGCCGGGTTGTCCGGCCCGTCCCGCGCCAGCGCCGGCTGCGTGCGCGACTACGTGCTGGGCGCCGCCCTGGTCAACGGCCGCGGCGAGCACCTGCGCTTCGGCGGCACGGTGATGAAGAACGTCGCGGGCTACGACGTCTCGCGCGTGCTGGCCGGCTCGATGGGGCAGCTCGGGCTCATCACCGAGGTCAGCCTCAAGGTGCTGCCGGTGCCCCTGGCCGAAGCCACGCTCGAGTTCGCGTGCACGCAGGCCGAGGCGCTCACGCTGCTGCACGGCTGGGGCGGCCAGCCGTGGCCGCTCAACGCCAGCGCCTGGCAGGCGACCGGCGACGGCCCCGGCGGCACGCTGTGGCTGCGACTGCGTGGCGCCGCGGCGGCGGTGGAATCGGCCTGCCGCCATCTGGGCGGCGAGCGTCGCGCGCATGCGCATGCGGCCGAGGACTGGGCGGCGCTGCGCGACCAGCGCCTGCCCTTCTTCGCGCAAGCCACGGCGCAGGGCCTCGCGCTGTGGCGCGTGTCGGTGCCGCAGACGGCGCCGGTGCTGGCGCTGCCGGGTCAGCCGCTGGTCGAATGGCATGGCGGCCAGCGCTGGTATGCGCTGCCGGTCGATGCGGCCGGCACGGTGCGCGCGTCGGCACGTGCCGCAGGCGGCCACGCGACGCTTTTCACGGTGCCGCGCGCGGGCGCTGCAGGCCGAGCCGATGCGGACGCGGCCAGCCGCTTCGACAGCCCCGCCCCGGCGCTGGCGCGCATCCAGCAATCGCTGCGCGAGCGCTTCGACCCGGCCGGCATCTTCAACCCCGGCCGCCTGCTGGCCTGATCGCGGGCATCCCCTCGTGCGACGCCTGCGCCACCTCACCGGCCGCCACCGCGCTCCGTCCACCAACCGGATGCTGGGCCTGCTGCTGGCCTTCAATGCGGGCGCGATGAACGCGGGCGGCTTCCTGGTGCTGCACATGTACACCTCGCACATGACCGGCTTCGCCTCGCAGATCGCCGACGCGATCGTGCTGGGCCACAGCACGCTGCTGCTCAACGCGCTGGGCGCGATCCTGGCCTTCGTCTGCGGCGCGGCGGTGGCGGCCATCCAGATCAACTGGGGCCGCCAGCACCGCCTGCGCCATCCCTACGCGCTGCCGCTGCTGCTCGAAGCCGCACTGCTGCTGCCCTTCGGCCTCATGGGCGCGCTCACGCTGAACTGGCACACGCCCTTCGCCGTGCCGCTGACCGTGCTGTTGCTGTCCTTCACCATGGGCCTGCAGAACGCGCTGGCGGCCAAGACCTCGGCCGGCAAGGTCCGCACCACGCACATGACCGGCAACCTCACCGACCTGGGCATCGAGCTGGGCAAGATGCTGTACTGGAACCGGCGCGACCGCACGGACGGCGAGCGCGTGCATCACGACAGCCCGCGGCTGCGCTTCTTCGGCGCCCTGGTGCTGATGTTCGTGGCCGGCGGACTGGCGGGCGCCGCAGGCTTCAAGTACCTCGGATTCATCTGCGTGCTGCCGCTCGCGGCACTGCTGCTGTCGCTGTCGCTGCCGCCCTTTCTCGAAGACGTGCGGCGCTCGCGCGAACTGCGCCAGGCCCTGCAGGCCGCGTCGGACGTGCTGCGCCTGCGGCGGCGCCACCCGCCGCCGGGCGACGCGCCGCGTCCCCCCGCGTAGCCCGCGGTTCCCGACGACATCCACGAGACATCCATGCAAACCGAACTCGCCCCCGAATTCCAGGGCACGCCCGAGGGCCAGGAGGCCGAGGCCATCCTGCGCAAGTGCGTGCACTGCGGCTTCTGCACCGCCACCTGCCCGACCTACCAACTGCTGGGCGACGAGCTCGACGGCCCGCGCGGGCGCATCTACCTCATCAAGCAGGTGCTCGAAGGCAAGGCGCCCACCCGCGCCACGCAGCTGCACCTCGACCGCTGCCTGACCTGCCGCAACTGCGAATCCACCTGTCCCAGCGGCGTGCAGTACGGCCACCTGGTCGACATCGGCCGCCGGATCGTCGACGACAAGGTGCCGCGCCCGCCCGTCGAAAAGGCCGTGCGCTGGACGCTCAAGGAAGGCCTGCCCTCGCCGCTGTTCGCGCCGGCGATGAAGCTCGGCCAGTCGGTGCGCGGCCTGCTGCCCGCCTCGCTCAAGGCCAAGGTGCCCGCGGCGCAGGACCCGGGCCTGTGGCCCACGCGGGAGCACGCGCGCAAGGTGCTGCTGCTGGCCGGCTGCGTGCAGCCTGCCATGGCGCCCAACATCAACGCCGCCACCGCGCGCGTGCTCGATGCCGCGGGCATCCAGTGCATCGTGCCGCCCGCGGCCGGCTGCTGCGGCGCCGTGAAGTTCCACCTCAACGACCAGGAGGGCGGCAAGGCGCAGATGCGCGCCAACATCGACGCCTGGTGGCCGCATGTGGAGGCGGGCGAGGTGGAGGCCATCGTGATGAACGCGTCGGGCTGCGGCGTGACCGTGCGCGAGTACGGCCACACGCTGGCCCACGACACGGCCTATGCCGAGAAGGCGCGCCGCATCAGCGCACTCACGCGCGACCTGAGCGAACTGCTGCCCGACCTGGTGCCGCAGCTCAAGGCCCGCGTGCGCGCGCCCGAAGGCGTCGTCGCCTACCACCCGCCCTGCACCCTGCAGCACGGCCAGAAGCTGCGCGGCGGGGTCGAGACGCACCTGCGCCAGCTCGGCTTCGACGTGCAGGTGGCGCGCAACGAGTCGCACCTGTGCTGCGGCTCGGCCGGCACGTACTCGGTGCTGCAGCCCGAACTGGCCTACCAGCTGCGCGACCGCAAGCTCGAGCACCTGTCGCAGCTGCAGCCGCGCGCCGTGGCGTCCGCGAACATCGGCTGCATCACGCACCTGCAGAGCGGCACCGCGCTGCCGGTGCGGCACTGGGTGGAGTGGCTCGACGCGGCGCTGTTGCCCGCCTGAACGCGGCGCCGGGAGGCGCTGCGGGGCTGCCGTCGGACACGGCGCGGCGGCCGGGTCCGACCCCGCGGCACGCGTGCCGGCGCCATGCTGCGGCGCACATCCAGAACCCGCAGGAGAACCCGCCATGCGCCGACCGTCTTCGTTCCGCTTCTCGTCCCTCGCCGCCGCCCTGGCCCTCGGCACCGCCTGCCTCGCGCAGGCGCAGACCATGACGGCGCCCGCGCCGGTGATGCCGCCCCAGCCCGCTGCGCCCGCCGCACCCGCCATGGCCCCCGGCGCGCCCGCCGCACCCATGGCCGCCAGCGGCATGCCGCGCATGCGCGGCGAGGGCAATGCACGCTATGTCTGCGGCGGCATCGGCTCCGACGAGTCGACGGCCATGCGCGCCGCCATGAAGGACCATCCGCTGTCGCTGCTCTTCGCGCGGCCCGATGGCGCCTACCTGGCCAACGTCGATGTCGACATCAAGGGCGAGGGCGGCTCGGCGCTGCGCCTGCGCGCGAACGGCCCGGTGTGCCTGGTCGACCTGCCGGCCGGCAAGTACACCGTCGATGCCAGCACCGAAGGCCGCAGCAAGAGCCAGTCGGTCACGCTCGGCGGCGGGCCGCGCACGCTCGACTTCCGCTTCTGAGCGCGCGCCTTCACGGCGGGGCGTGACGCAGCGCGTCCACCGCGCGGCGCCAGCTCCACAGCACGCCCGCCGTGGCAATGCCCAGCAGGGGCACCGCGGGCGGCAGCCAGAGGGCGCCCCAGGCCAGCGCCGCGGTGCAGGCGAGGAACGTGGCCGCCAGCATGCCGATCACCCACGCCGTTGCGGCCTGGGGCCGCCACACGCACAGCAGCAGGACCAGCCAGACCGGCAGCGCCATCCACGCGGCACGCGCCGCGCCCTCGGGAAAGCCGATGGTGCGGCCCGCGCGCAACGCCTGGATGGCGTTGGCATGCACCTCCACCCCGGGCATCGGCGCCACGAAGCGCCGCGCCGGGACGTTGAGGTCGTCACCGAGCAGCGAGTCCGTCATCGTGCCCACGAGCAGGATGCGATCGCGCAACTGCTCCGCCGGCACGCGGCCCCGCAGCACGTCGACGAAGGAGAGCACCGGGTACGAGGCTGCGGTGCCGGCAAAGCGGAAGCCGAAGCGCCCCTGCATGCGCCATCCGTCGCCGCGCTCGCCGGCATGGCCGCGCGTGGCGGGCAGGTCCACGCCGCTGCGCGCGGCCACCAGCATGCCCAGGTAGGGCACCTGCCGGCGGCCATCGCCCTCGAATCGGTTGATCTCGCGCACCGCCCCGTCGCTGTCCACCAGCAGGTTCACATGGCCGACGCCCGCGGCCGCACGCGCCAGCGTCGGCACCGGTTCGAGGAAGCGCGACTGCGGCCGGGCGGCGGTCGCGGCGTCGAAGCGGACGGGCAGGAACACCGGCACCCGCGCCATGGACGCGGCCAGGCGCGTGTCGTCGTCGGCACGCAGTGCGGGCGTGGTCATGAAGAGGTCGAACATCACCGCGCGCGGCGCGGCCGGCGCCAGGCGGTCGAGCAGGTCGGCCTCCAGGCTCCGCGGCCAGGGCCAGGGGCCCAGGGCGTCGATGCTTTTCGCGTCGATGCCGACGATCGCGATGCCCGGGTCCACCGCCGGGCGCCGCAGGTGCAGCAGCCGGTCGTAGACGAAAAGGTTGGCCTCCTGCAGGCCCGGGCGCTGCGCCAGCCAGCCGAACAGCGCGGGCAGCAGCAGTGCGATCAGCACGCACTCGACCCACAGGCGGGTGCTGCGGGCCGGCGGCGGCATCGGGCGCGGGGCGGGGCGTCAGGCGGCCGCGAGCGCGGCCTCGATGTCGCGGGCGAGCGACTCGGGCTTGTCCAGCGGCGCATAGCGCTGGAGCACTCGGCCGTCGCGGCCGACCAGGAACTTGGTGAAGTTCCACTTGATGGCGGTGCTGCCGAGCAGGCCCGGCTTCTCCTTCACCAGCCACTGGTAGAGCGGGGTGGCGCCGCTGCCGTTGACGTCCACCTTCGACATCATCGGGAAGCTCACGCCGTAGTTCTTGGTGCAGAAGGCGCCGATCTCGTCGTCGCTGCCCGGATCCTGGTTGGCGAACTGGTTGCTCGGGAAGCCCAGCACCGTGAAGCCGCGGTCCCGGTACTGCGCGTACAGCTTCTCGAGCCCGCCGAACTGCGGCGTGAAGCCGCAATGGCTGGCCGTGTTGACGATCAGCAGCACCTGGCCCTTGAAACGCGACAGCGGCACCTGCGCGCCGTCGATCTGCCGGACCTCGAAATCGTAGATGTCGGTCATGCTCGCCTCCTGGAATGCGGTGCCGGATTGTGCGCCCGGTGCCGGACTCAGTGATGCTTGTCGCTGCGCGCGATGTGCAGCAGGTGCTCGACCTCTTCCGGGTACCTGCGCAGGTTGTTGCGGTGCCAGGCGCGGATGATCCACATGAAGCCGGCGACCACGATGCCGAAGGCCGTGATGGCACCGAAGGCCGACAGGCCCAGCCCCGTGCAGGCGCTGTAGAAGGCGCCCAGCAGCAGGATGCAGGCCTGCTCGTTGAAGTTCTGCACCGCGATGGAACGGCCCGCGCCCATGAGGTTGTGGCCGCGGTGCTGCAGCAGCGCATTCATCGGCACCACCAGGAAGCCGCCCAGGCCGCCCAGCAGGATCAGGAAGGGAATGGCCACCCACACGTTGTCGATGAAGTTCATCGCGATCACGAGCAGCCCCATGCCGATGCCCATGGGGATCACCTGCGTCGCCATGTCCAGCCGCATGCGCACCGAGGCGATCACCGCGCCGATGGCGGTGCCGATGGCGACCACGCCGGTCAGCGCCGATGCCTGCGCCGTGTTGTAGTTCAGCGCCAGCGAGGCCCAGGCCAGCACGATGTACTTGAGGTTGCCGCCCGCGCCCCAGAACAGCGTGGTGGTGGCCAGCGAGATCTGGCCCAGCTTGTCGCGCCACAGGCGCGAATTGCACGACCAGAAGTCGGGCAGCAGCGCGACCAGGTTGCGCGCGAAGCTGTGGTTCGGGTTGCTGCGCAGCGGCCGCATCTCGACGCCGGTGTGCGGGATGCGGGTGTTGAACCAGGCCGCCAGCATGTACACGCCGATCAGCACCGAGATGGCGGCCGCGGGCGGCGTGTCGACGCCGGTGTCGATGAAGGGGAAGTCGAAGGCCAGCAGCCGGCTCGACACCGCGTGGCCCACCAGCTGGCCGCCCAGCACGATGCCCAGGATGATCGAGGCGATCGTCAGCCCCTCGATCCAGCCGTTGGCCTTGACCAGCTGCGAGGCCGGCAGCAGTTCGGTGAGGATGCCGTACTTGGCCGGCGAGTACGCGGCGGCGCCCAGGCCCACGATCGCGTAGGCCATCAGCGGGTGGCCGCCGAAGAGCATCATCAGGCAGCCCACGACCTTGATCGCGTTGCTGATGAACATCACCTTCCCCTTGGGCAGGGCGTCGGCGAAGGCGCCCACCAGCGGCGCCAGGGCGACGTAGAAGATGGCGAAGATGGGCACCAGCGCCGCGCGCTGCCATTCCGGGGCCCCTGCGGTGCGCAGCAGTTCCACGGCAGCAACGAAAAGCGCTTGGTCGGCCAGCGACGAGAAGAACTGCGCCGACATGATGGTGTAGAAACCGCGCTTCATCGATAGGCTGGCTGGCCGGGCAGGCTGGGGGCTGGCGGTGGTAACAGTGGTTGCGCCCGTGAACGGGTCCGTGGTTATAGCATGGGGGTACGGTGCCAAAATGACCCGTGGCCCCATCCCGTCGATGGGTGTTTTCCCCCCTTTCGCCGCTGCTGTTCGCGCCCGTCTCCGTGCCCCGTCCGATCCTCGCCACCATCCATCCGCAGGCCCTGCGCCACAACCTCGAGCGGGTGCGCCGCTCGGCCCTCCAGTCGCGCGTCTGGGCGGTGGTCAAGGCCAACGCCTACGGCCACGGCATCGAGCGCGTATTCGACGGCCTGCGCGGTGCCGACGGCTTCGCGCTGATCGACCTGGCCGAGGCCGAGCGCGTGCGTGCGCTGGGCTGGCGCGGCCCGGTGCTGCTGCTCGAAGGCGTCTTCGAGCCGCGCGACCTGGAGCTGTGCTCGCGCCTGAACATCTGGCACGCCGTGCACTGCGACGAGCAGATCGACTGGCTGGCGGCCCACAAGACCCAGGTGCCGCACCGCGTCTTCCTCAAGATGAACTCGGGCATGAACCGCCTGGGCTTCACCCCCGATCGCCTGCGCACCGCCTGGACGCGCCTGTCGGCGCTGCCGCAGGTGGACGAGGTGTCGCTGATGATGCACTTCAGCGACGCCGACGGGCCCAAGGGCATCGATGCCGCGATGCGCGACTTCGAGCGCGTCACCCAGGACCTGCCCGGCGAGCGAAGCCTGGCCAACAGCGCGGCCACCCTGCGCCATGCCGAGGCGACGCGCGCCGACTGGGTGCGCGCCGGCATCGTGCTGTACGGCGGCGCGCCCGACTTCCCGGAGCACGACAGCGCGCACTGGCAGCTGCAGCCCACCATGACGCTGGCCACCCGCCTCATCGGCGTGCAGCAGCTGCAGCCGGGCGACACCGTGGGCTACGGCTCGCGCTTCACGGCCGAGGCGCCGATGCGCATCGGCGTGGCCGCCGTGGGCTATGCCGACGGTTACCCGCGCCATGCGCCCAACGGCACGCCGGTGCTGGTGGACGGGGTGCGCACCCGCGTGGTCGGCCGCGTCAGCATGGACATGGTCACGGTCGACCTCACGCCGGTGCCCGCCGCCGGCTTCGGCAGCGAGGTCACGCTGTGGGGCCGGGCCGGCAACGGCGTGGTGCTGCCCATCGACGAGGTCGCGCAGCCGGCCGGCACCATCGGCTACGAGCTGATGTGCGCCGTGGCGCCGCGCGTGCCGGTGGTGGTCGAGGGCGCGCCCGGGGGCTAGCCTAGCGCCTGCGCAGTCCCAGCGCCATCACCGCGCCGACCACCAGCAGCGCACCCAGCACCTGCACCGGAGCCACCGCCTGGTCGAGCAGCAGCCAGGCCAGCACCAGCGCGAAAACGGGCTCCACGTTCATGATCGCGGAGTTGCCCACCACCCCCAGCCGCGGCAGCACGGTGAACATGATGGTGAAGGCCGTGCCGTAGAGCAGGGTGAGGACGGCCAGCCCCCACCAGCCCGGCGCAGCCGTCGGGAAGTGGAAGCCGCCGCGCGTGGCGACCATGGCGAGGGCCACGACGCCCGCGATGGCCATCGTGGTGGCGGTGCGCACGCGGCCGTCCACGTCGCCTGCCTCGTGCTGCGTGACGACCAGCGCCAGGCCGAAGGTGGCAGCCGCGGCCAGCGCGAAACCCACGCCGGCGCCGATGCGCGCCCACTGGCCCGAGGCGCCCAGCCCCGAGGCGGCGCCGAACACGTCCAGCGCCAGCGCCAGTCCGACCAGGATCACCGGCATGGCACGCAGCAGCGCGCGCTCGGGCCGCTGGCGGTACAGCAGCCGGGCCCACAGCGCGGTCCAGATCGGGTAGGTGTTGAAGGCCAGCAGCGCCAGCGCCACCGGCAGGCGCGCCACGGCCGAATACAGGCACAGGCTCTGCACCCCGATCAGCCCGCCGATCACGGGGAGCATGCGGCGGTGGTGCGCGGTGAAGCGCGGCCGCACGCCTGAGGCCGCGAGGATCAATGCGACGACGCCCGCCGTCACCAGGCTGCGAATGACCACCGCCGTCGCCACGTCGGCGCCGTGGTTGAAGGCGAAGCGCGCCGACACGTGGTTGGCGCCCATCATCAGGGCGATGAGCAGCAGCGTCGCGAAGGCGCCGCCGCTGAGGGCCCGCGCGCCGGGTGTGCTCACGCGCGTCGTCAATACAGGCCGCGTTCGCGCGCCTGCAGCCGCGCCAGGCCCAGCAGCGCATCGGTGAAGGGCGTCGGCAGGCCCACACCCTGGCCCAGTTCGCGCACCGCGCCCACCAGCGCGTCGAGCTCCACCGGCCGGCCGGCCTCCACGTCCTGCAGCATCGAGGTCTTGAAGGCGCCGAGCTTGCGCGTCACGTTGTGGCGGTCTTCGGGGCTGTCGGCGATCGGCACGCCGAGGCGGGCGCCGATCTCCTTGGCTTCGAGCATGACGGTGGAGATGAAGCCGCGCACCAGGTCGTCGCCCAGGATGCGGTCGGTGGTGGCGCCCGTCAGTGCGCTGATGGGGTTCACGGTCATGTTGCCCCAGAGCTTGTACCAGACGTCCTTCTGGATCTGCGGCGACACGGTGGCCTGGATGCCGCCCTGGACCAGCATGGCGGCCAGCTTCTGCACGCGCGGCGTCGCTTCGCCCGAGGGCTCGCCCAGGATCAGGCCGTTGCCGAAGTGGTGGCGCACCACGCCCGGGCCGTCGAGCGAGCAGCTCGCATGCACGACGCCGCCGATGACGTGCTGCGCGGGGATGGCCGCGGCGATGCGCCCGTCGGGGTCGACGGACGTCAGGCGCCGCCCGGCCAGCGGGCCGCCGAAGCCGCCGTCGAGGAACCACCACGGCACGCCGTTCATGGCCGTGAGGACGACGGTGTCGGGCCCGATCAGCGGCCCGATGCGTTCGGCCACCGCGGCCAGCGCAGGCGCCTTGACCGCGATGACCACCAAGTCCTGCGGGCCGAGCGCGGCGGGGTCGTCCACCGCATGCACCGGCACGTGCGTGCGCGTCTCGCCGCTTTCGCCGGGCGGCGCCTTGCGCACGATGGCCAGCCCGTCGCGTTGCAGTGCGGCCAGCGTTGCGCCGCGCGCCACCGCGTTGACGCGCGCGCCGGCCTGGGCCAGCGCCGCGGCGATCCAGCCGCCGATGGCGCCGGCGCCGTAGATACAGATCTTCATAGGAACAGGTGAATGCAGTGCCCGCGCAGCAGATGCGGGCCGCTAGGGTACACGCCGCAGGGCGAAAAAGGGGTTCAGGCGAGGTAGCCGGTGTCGATCCGGTCCACCTGCCGCATCAGCGCGTCGAACACGTCCTGGCCGGCGCCGCGTGCCGGCGCGAACTGCAGCGCGTCGCGCGCGCATCCCTCGGCGATGGCCTCGCTCACCGGAATCGGGCGGCCCATCGACAGCGTGGCCAGCTGGATCTCGCAGGCGCGCTGCAGCGTCCAGAGGGTGACGAAGGTCTGCGGCAGCGTGTGGCCCCACGCCAGCAGGCCGTGGTTGCGCAGGATCACCGCGGGGCGGTTGCCGATGCTTTCGAGCAGGCGCGGCCCCTCGTCGGCGTGGATCGTGATGCCCTCGAAGTCGTGGTACGCCACCCGGCCGTGCAGCTGGGCGGTGTAGAAATTCGTCTGTTGCAGGCCGCCTTCCAGGCAGGCCACGGCCACCCCGGCCGTGGTGTGCGTGTGCATCACGCAGTGCGCGCCGTCCAGCCCGTCGTGGATGGCGGCGTGCACCGTGAAGCCGGCCGGGTTGACCGGGTGGGTCGAGCCGTCGAGCACCCGGCCGGCCAGGTCGATCTTGACCAGGTTGCTGGCCGTGACCTCGCTGTAGTGCAGGCCGAAGGGGTTGATGAGGAACTGCTTCTCGCCACCGGTCACGCTGTCGGGCAGCCGCACCGTGATGTGGTTGTAGATCATCTCCGTCCAGCCCAGCATCGCGAAGATGCGGTAGCAGGCCGCCAGCTGCACGCGGGCGGCGCGCTCGTCGGGGTGGATGGACGGGTGGACCAGTGCCGCGGACGATGCGGGGGTGGCGAGAGGGGTCATGGCAGTTCCTTCATACGGTGGTTATCCCTCCGCGGTGAAGCCGACCTGTTTCACGATCGGCGCCCACTTGGCGGTGTCTTTCTTGATCAGCTCGGCCAGCTCGCCCGGCGTGGACGACATGGCTTCCAGGCCGAAGGTGCCCAGGCCGTCGATCACGTCCTTCTGGGCCAGCGCGTTCTTCATCGAGGTGTTGACGCGCATGACCAGGTCGGAGCTGGCCTTGGCGGGCAGGAAGAAGGCGAACCACTCGCTGTGCGCCATGTCGATGCCCTGTTCCTTGAAGGTCGGCACGTCGGGCGCGAAGCGGTTGCGCTTCTCGCTGGAGACACCCAGGATGCGCACCTTGCCGGTGGGCAGGTGCTGGGTGATGTCGCCGATGGGGCCCGAGACGGCCGAGATGTTGCCGCCCAGCAGGTCCAGCATGGCCGGCTGCGTGCCGCGGTAGGCGGCGTGCTTGAGCTCGACGCCGGCCTGCTTGCCCAGCAGCGCGCCGATGAAGTGCGGCGTGGAGCCGGCGGCGGGCGAGCCGAAGTTGGCGCCGGCCGGGTTGGCCTTGGCCCAGGCCAGGAACTCGGGCACCGACTTCACGCTGGCCGGCACGGCCGGGCCGACCGCGAAGCCGAAGTCGAAGATGCAGCCGATGGTCACCGGCGTCAGGTCGACCATCGGGTCGTACGGCAGCTTCTTGTAGATGTGGGGGTAGATCGTGAGGATCGAGGTCGGCGTCTGCAGGATGGCCGTGCCGTCGGGCGCGCGGCCCTTGACGTAGCCCACGGCGATCTGGCCGCCGGCGCCGGTGCGGTTTTCGACCACCACCGCCTTGGCGTAGTCGGGCTGCATCTTCTGCGCCACCCGGCGGCAGATGGTGTCGGAGGTGCCGCCGGCCGCGAAGCCGGTGACGATGGTGGCGGTCTCGATGCCGGCCTGGGCGAAGGCCTGCTGGCCGAGGCCGGCGAGCAGGGCGGACGCGCCCGTGGTCTGCAGCAGTTGGCGGCGGTTGAAGTTCATGGCATGTCTCCTGCGGGGAGGGGAGGGGTCAGGATTCGTCCCGCAGCCAGGTCACGGCGCCCGAGTGGGTCACCGCGCCCTGGTGCGCCGGACGGACGGAGAGCGCGTATTTTTCCAGCAGCCCACCGTGCGGCACCCCCGCGTTTACACCGCCCCGTTCGTTCAATCGCATCACTATTTCATCGGCCGTCAGGTCGACCGAGATGCTGCGGGCGCCGGCGGTGGCGTCGATCGACACCATGTCGCCGTCGCGCAGTGCCGCGATCGGCCCGCCGGCCGCCGCCTCCGGCCCGGCGTAGCCGATGCACAGGCCGCGCGTGGCGCCCGAGAAGCGCCCGTCGGTCAGCAGCGCCACCTTGTCGCCCATGCCCTGGCCGTAGAGCAGGGCGGTGATGCCCAGCATCTCGCGCATGCCGGGGCTGCCCCTGGGGCCCTCGTTGCGGATCACGATCACATCGCCGGCCGCATAGCGCATCTGCTGCACGGCCGCCTGCGCCTCTTCCTCGGATTCGAAGACGCGCGCCGGCCCGCGATGCACCAGCGTCTTCAGGCCCGCCGTCTTGAGCAGCGCGCCCTCGGGGCACAGGTTGCCCTTGAGCACCGCCAGCCCGCCGTCGCGCGTGATCGGCTCGCCGGCGCGGCGCACCACGCGGCCGTCCGGCTCGTTGGCGCCGGCCACTTCCTCGGCCAGCGTGCGGCCGGTGAAGGTGAGCGCGTCGCCGTGCAGGAAGCCCTGTTCCAGCAGCGTGCGCAGGATCACGCCAGCGCCGCCGATGTAGTACACGTCGCGCGCCAGGTACTGGCCGCCCGGGCGCAGGTCGGCGATGAGCGGCGTGCGCGCGAAGACCTCGGCCACGTCGTCGAGGTGGAACTTCACGCCCGCCTCGTGCGCGATGGCCGGCAGGTGCAGCGCGGCGTTGGTCGAGCCGCCCGTGGCCGACACCACGGCGCAGGCGTTCTCCAGCGCCTTGCGGGTCACGATGTCGCGCGGCAGCGGGCCGCGGCCCTCGGCGCTGGCCCACACCGCCTGCATGAGCTGCTTCGCGGCACGGCGCATCAGCGGCGCGCGTTCGCTGAACACGGCCGGCACCATGCTCGAGCCGATCGGCGCCAGGCCCAGCGCCTCGCTCACCATGCCCATGGTGTTGGCCGTGAACTGGCCGGCGCAGGCGCCCGCGGTGGGCAGGCAGGCCTGGCTCATCGCCTCCAGGTCGCGCTCGGTCGCCGTGCCGGCCAGCACCTGGCCGATGGTCTCGTAGGTGTCGACCACGTTCAGGTCACGCCCGTCGGGGCCCGGCATCTGCCCCGGCAGCGCCGAGCCGCCGTGCACGAACACCGAGGGCACGTTGCAGCGCACCATGCCCATCATCAGGCCCGGCAGGTTCTTGTCGCAGGCACCGATGGCGAAGATGCCGTCCCACTGATGGCCGCGCACCGAGGCCTCGACGCTGTCGGCGATGAGTTCGCGCGAGATCAGCGAGAAGCGCATGCCCGAATGGGCCATCGTGAGGCCGTCGCTCACCGACACCACCGGGCATTCGTGCGGCGTGCCGCCGCCGGCGTAGATGCCGGTCTTGGCGTGCTGGGCCTGGTCGCGCAGGTTCAGGTTGCACGGGCTCATCTCGCCGCCGGTGTGGAACACGCCGATGTGCGGGCGCGCGATGTCCTCGTCGTCCTGGCCCAGCGCATGCAGGAAGCTGCGCGTGGTCGCGCGGATGGTGCCGCGGCGGATGATCTCGGAGCGAAAGCCCGGGGCGGCGGGGTCGGTGGGGCGCGTGGTCATCGGGCTGGCGTCGAGGTTGGCGAGGAAGGATGGCGAGAAAGGGCGAAGCGCGCGGCTATGCCAGGGTGCAATGAAAACGAACCGTTCGGACTGAGCTTGGCCTGTCCTGAGCTTGTCGAAGGGTCGAAGTCCTGCGCAGCGCTTCGACAAGCTCAGCGTGAACGGATCGATGTTTTTGAGCGCGGTCCGCCATCAGAACATCGTGTTGGTGTTCGCGGCCTTCTCCGGGATCGGCTGCACCACGTCCCAGTGCTCGACGATCTTGCCGTTCTCGAGCCGGAAGATGTCGACGATGGCGTTGCCCCGCGTGCCGGGCTCGCGCACCGAGTGCACGTGCAGGATCACGTGGTCGCCATCGACGAAGCTGCGCTTGATCTCGCTGTGCGACTTCGGAAATTTCTCGCGCAGGAAATTGACGAACTGGCGAAAGCCCTCGGGCCCGTCCGGCGCCGTGGGGTTGTGCTGCACGTAGCGCGGGCCGAGGTACTGCAGGGCGGCGTCGGCATCCTTCTGGTTCAGGCCCTTCTCGTAGAAGGCCAGCACCGCCTGGCGGTTGGCTTCCTGCTGGGCGCTGCCGGCGGGCCGGCCGGCTCCCATCGGCGCGCAGGCCGCGAGGGCCAGGGCGGTGGCAGCGAGGAGGGCGACGAGGCGTGGACGTGTCATGGAACGATCTCCGGGCATCAATAGCTGTTCGGGCCTGCGGCGGGCGCCGCCTTGTACTTGGCCAGCAGTTGTCGGGCGGCCGACGTCAGGAGGATGGTGTCCACCCCCACGGCCACGAACAGCGCACCGGCGGCCAGCCACTTGCGCGCCTGCTCCTCGGTGGTGGAGAGGATGCCTGGCGCCTTGCCGGCCTTCAGGATGCGCGCGATGCCGTCGGCGATGGCCGCCTGCACCTCGGGGTGGCCGGGGTTGCCCACGTGGCCCATCGAGGCCGACAGGTCGGCCGGGCCGATGAACACGCCGTCCACGCCGGGCGTGGCGGCGATGGCGTCGAGGTTCTTCATCGCCTCGACGGTCTCGGCCTGCACCAGCAGGCAGGTCTGCGCGTTGGCCTCGTGCAGGTACTGCGGGTAGGCCTGCCAGCGCGAGGCACGCGCCAGGGCGCTGCCCATCCCGCGGATGCCGTCGGGCGGGTAGCGCATCGCCCGCACCAGCTGCGCCGCATGCTCGGCGGTATCGACCATCGGCACCAGGATGGTCTGGGCGCCGATGTCGAGCATCTGCTTGATCAGCGCGGTGTCGCCGACCGGCACGCGCACGATGGGATGCGAGCGGCTGGCCCCGGGCGGCAGCGCGGACGCGGCGCTGGCGATGCCCTGCAACTGCACGAGCACCGAGCGCACGTCGTTGGGCGCGTGCTCGCCATCGACCAGCAGCCAGTCGTAGCCCGTGCCGGCGAGCATCTCGGCGGCGTAGCCGTCGGCCAGGCCGACCCACAGGCCGATCTGCGGTTGCTTGTCGGCGAGGGCCTGCTTGAAGGTGTTGGTGGGGGTCTTCATGCGGATCCCTTTCAGACGAACTTGAACTCGAAGCGCCCGAGCCGCCCGTAGTCGGCATCGAACACGTCGCCGCGCTTCGCAGCCACCGGCCGCGTGAAGGAGCCGGCCAGCACCACCTGGCCGGGCAGCAGGGCCTCGCCCCAGGGCGCGAGCTTGCGCGCCAGCCAGGCCACGCCGACGGCCGGGTGGCCCTGCACGCCGGCGGCCAGGCCCGTCTCCTCGACGGCGCCGTTCTGCCGCAGGACGGCGCCGCACCAGGGCAGGTCGACATCGCCGGGCCGCACGCGTTCGCCGCCCAGCACGATGCCGGCGTTGGCGGCGTTGTCGGAAATGGTGTCGAACACCTTGCGCATGACCCGGGTGTGGCGGTCGAACTGCTCGATGCGCGCGTCGATGATCTCGATGGCCGGCTGCACGTACTCCGTCGCCGCGAGCACATCGTCCACGCCGACGGCTTCGCCCTCGAGCCGCGACTTGAGGACGAAGGCCAGCTCCACCTCCACGCGCGGCGCGATGAAGCGCTCGGTGGGGATGTCGCCGGGCGCGAAGAACATGTCGTCCAGCAGCGTGCCGTAGTCGGGCTCGTCGATCTGGCTGGCGATCTGCATGGCGCGCGAGGTGAGGCCGATCTTGTGGCCCTTGACGGTGCGGCCCTCGGCGAGCTTGGTCGTCACCCAGGCGCGCGAGATGGCGTAGCCGTCCTGGACGGTCATGCCGGGAAAGCGCTTGGAGAAGTGCTCGACCTGCACGCGCGAGCGCTCGCTGGCATGGAGCTCTGCCGCGAGCTGGTCGATGACGTCGGATGGGAGCATCGGTATCAGGCCTTGTTGAAGAGGGGATGCAGGTTGCCGTGCTTGCCGTCGTACACCTGCCCGGGACTCTCGTCGATCTGCAGGGTGCAGCCCAGCAGCTGCCGGCCGAAGATCGGGTCGAAGTGCGCCTTCACGGCCGCCAGCAGTGCGTCTCCGGCTTTCGCCTTGACCGCGTCCGAGCGGCCCGCGCCCATGCGCAGGTTGAGGTACACGAAGGCGTAGTCGTCCTTGCCGTCGGCCACGGCGTAGTGTGCCGCGGGGAAGGCCAGCACGCGCGTGCCGCCGGTCGGGAAGACCTGGCGGCCGTCCTCGTCGCGCTGCTCGAGCATCGTGTCGGCCAGCCGGCGGCACAGCGCCGTCATGTCGGTGCGGCCGTCGAGGTTGGGGGTGTAGAGGATGACGAGGTGGGGCATGGGCTTTTTTATCGTCCGTGGGTGCGCGCCGTGGATGGGGGCCTGGGGCGCGGGCTCATACCGGGGCGGTCTGCTTCGCAGACTTCACTGCGGTGCTCGGCCGAGGGGCGGTGCCGCAGAACTCGCTGCGTTCACTTCGTTCACTATGCTCAAACAGCTGCGGCAAGTCAGATGTTGAAGCGTGCCATGCTGCGCTGGCACGCCCGCCCCACGGCCTGCGCGCCTCGCCGCCCCGGAAATCGCCCGCGCCCCAGGCCCCCATCCACGGCGCGTGGAAAGGGCGGGGGTGCATCTTTCCCCGGCGGTGCGCGACAGCGCTCGTTCAACCCGAGCGCAGGACCGGGCCCCGGCAAGGGGGCGGTGGCGCGCCTGTGGAGCGCCGAGAAGCGCAGGGCGGCCGGGCTGCATGCCTGCCGAAGGACAGGCATGCTTCGTCATCTGACTCGGCGCAGCTGTCCGAGCGAAGTGAACGCAGTGAACGCAGCGAGTTCTGCGCCGGCCCGGCCACCCGAGCATCGCAGGGCAGTCGGCGCAGCCGACCGCTCCACCGGCGCGCCACCGCCCCCTTGGCGGGGCCCGGTCCGGACCACAGAAAACCAAGCCGTTCACAACCGCGACACCGCCTGAAACCCTTCAGCACTCGACGCCTGCGCCTTCGGCACCGCCCGCCCATCCTGCGGCGTCACCGGCAGCACCACATTGATCTGCCCCGTCCCCGACGAGCCGAAGTACGGCGTCACCACCTCGCCTCGCCCGTCGTAGGCCGACCAGCCCAGCGCACCCAGCAGCATGGCCGTGTCGTGCATGAAGCCCTCGCCGTGCCCCTTGGCCGCGTACTCGGGCAGCATGGCGCAGAAGTCGGCCCACTCGCCGTCTTCCCACATCTTCACCACGTCGTGGTCCATGCGTTCGAGCAGCGGGCTCCAGATGCGGTCGGCGAATTGCGGCGCCAGGCCGTTCTGCGCGAAGCGGTGCGACATCGATCCGCTGGCGAAGAAGGCCACCGTGCCGTCGTAGTGGTCTTCCACAGCGCGGCGCATCGCCCAGCCCAGGCGCGCGCTGTCGGCGAGGTAGTGGCTGGTGCACAGGGCCGACACGCAGATCGCCTTGAAGTGCAGGTCCTCGTTCATGTAGCGCATCGGCACCAGCGTGCCGTACTCCGGGCCCAGCGTGGTCGCGTCGTGTGCCAGCGTTTCCACACCCCAGTCGTTGCACGCCTGCGCCAGCAGCTTGCCCAGCACCGGGTTGCCGGGGATCTCGTAGGGCATGTTGCTGATGAAGTGCGGCAGCTCGTTGCTCGAGTACACGCCCTTGAAATGCGGCGCGCAGTTCAGGTGGTAGCTGGCATTGACGAGCCAGTGCGTGTCGAACACCACGATGGTGTCCACGCCCAGCGCGCGGCAGCGGCGGCCGATCTCCTTCAGGCCGTCGATGGCGGCCTGGCGGCTGCCCTTGCGCGGGCCGTCCAGCTCGCTCAGGTAGAGCGACGGCACGTGCGTGATCTTGGCGGCGAGTGCGAGCCTACCCATGGCGAGCACCTCCTTGGTTGGCGAGTTTGCCCATCGGTCAGCCCTCCAGCGTGATGTTGCCTCTGCGGATCACCTCGGCGTACTTGGCGATCTCGCTGCGGATGAAGGCCGCGAACTGCTCGGGCGTGCCCGAGAGCGAGGCGATGCCGCCCTTCTCGAAGGCCGCCGTCACCGCGGGGGCGGCCAGCGCGCGGTTCACCGCGGCGTTCATGGCCTGCACCACGGCGTCGGGCGTCGCCGCGGGCGCGAGCAGGCCGTTCCAGGAGTTCGATTCCACCGCCACGCCCTGTTCGGCCAGCGTGGGAATGTCGGGCGCATAGACCGAGCGCTGCCGGGTCGCCATGCCCAGCGCCACCAGCTTGCCCGACTGCACATGGCCGCGGAACTCGGGCCAGTTGCCGAACATCACGGTCACCTGCCCGCCCAGCAGGTCGGTCAGGGCCGGGCCCTGGCCCTTGTAGGGCACGTGGATGAGTTCGATGCCCATCTGCTGCGCCAGCAGCGCGCCCGAGAGGTGGGCCGAGGTGCCGCTGCCGAAGGAGGCATAGCTGATCGAGCCCGGCCGGGCCTTCGCCGCCGCGCGCAGGTCGGCGATCGTCTTCAGCCCGCTGCCGGGGTGCGTGGCGAGCACGTGCTCCGACATGCCCATCAGCGCCACCGGGCGCAGGTCCTTCAGCGTGTCGTAGGGCAGCTTCTTCACCAGCGTGGCATTGGCACAGAAGCTGTTGGCCACCGTCACGAAGTTGGCGCCGTCGGGCGCCGACTTGGCCACGTAGTCGACGCCGATCACCGTGCCCGCGCCGGGCTTGTTGTCCACGATCACCGGCTGGCCCAGCGCCTTGCCCAGCTCGGTGCCGACCAGGCGCGTCACGTAGTCGGTGGTGCCCCCGGGCGGGAAGGGCACGACCAGGTGCACCGGCTTGCCGGGCCACGCGCCCTGGGCATGCGCGAGCAGCGGCCAGGCGCCCAGCGCGGCGGCGGCCTGCAGCAGCGTGCGGCGGGAAAGGGATGGCGGCATCGGGTCGTCTCCGTCGTTCTTCTTTGCTCGGGTCGGGCCGCGTCGTCAGACACCCCAGTGCGGAATGTGGTGCGAGCCGAGCGACACCGCCACGTTCTTCGGCTCGCAGAACACCTCGTAGCTCCAGGTGCCGCCCTCGCGCCCCGTGCCGCTGGCCTTGGTGCCGCCGAAGGGCTGGCGCAGGTCCCGCACGTTCTGGCTGTTGACGAAGCACATGCCCGCCTCGATGGCCGCCGCGACGCGGTGCGCACGGCCGATGTTCTCGGTCCACACGTAGCTCGACAGGCCGTACTGGATGTCGTTGGCCAGCTCGATCGCGTGCGCCTCGTCCTTGAAGGGGATCAGGCAGGCCACGGGCCCGAAGATCTCGTCCTGCGCGATCTTCATGCGGTTGTCGACGTCGGCGAACACGGTCGGCGCCACGTAGTTGCCCTTCTTCACCCGCTCGGGCAGGCCGGCCGGCGTGTCGAGGCCGCCGCACAGCAGCGTCGCGCCTTCCTTGGGGCCCAGTTCGATGTAGCTGCGCACCTTGGCCAGGTGGCCCTGGCTGATCATCGGGCCGACGATGGTCTTCTCGTCGAGCGGGTCGCCCACGGTGATCTTCTTCGCGCGCTCCACGAACTTCGCCACGAAGTCGGCGTAGATCGACTGCTGCACCAGGATGCGGCTGCCCGCCGTGCAGCGCTCGCCGTTGTTGCTGAAGATCATGAACACCGCGGCATCGAGCGCACGCGCCAGGTCGGCGTCGTCGAAGACCACGAAGGGCGACTTGCCGCCCAGCTCCATGCTGAACTTCTTCAGTCCGGCGCTCTTCACGATGCGGTTGCCCGTGGCCGTGGAGCCGGTGAAGCTGATCGCCCGCACGTCCGGGTGCGCCACCAGCGGCTCGCCGGCCTCCTTGCCATAGCCGTGCACCAGGTTCAGCACGCCGGCGGGAATGCCGGCTTCCAGCGCCAGCTCGCCCAGGCGCGCGGCCGTCATCGGCGACAGCTCGCTCATCTTCAGCACCGCCGTGTTGCCGAAGGCCAGGCAGGGCGCGACCTTCCAGGTGGCGGTCATGAAGGGCACGTTCCACGGGCTGATGAGCGCGCACACGCCCACCGGGTGGAACAGCGTGTAGTTCAGGTGCGTCGGCGTGGGGTAGGTGTGGCCGTCCACCCGCGTGCACATCTCGGCGAAGTAATGGAAGTTGTCGGCCGCGCGCGGCACCAGCTGCTTGCCGGTCTGCGCGATGACCTGGCCGCAGTCGTTGGTCTCGGTCTGCGCGATCTCGGGCACGTGTTTCGCGATCAGGTCGCCCAGCTTGCGGATCAGCCTGGCGCGCTCGGGCGCGGGCGTGTTGGCCCACTTGGGGAAGGCCTCCTTGGCGGCGGCCACGGCCGCGTTCACTTGCGACAAGCCGCCCTGGGCCACTTCGGCCAGGACCTCCTGCGTGGCGGGGTTGACGGTCTGGAAGTAGTCGCTGCCGGCGACGGCCTTGCCGGCGATGAGGTGGTCGATACGCATGTCAATGGCTCCTGTCGCCGGCCATCGCCGGCTGCGCATGAAAGGAAAGTGCACCGAAGGCCGCGGAGCAGGCCACGCCAGGGCACCCGAGGAACCGGCTTTGCCGGGCCTCTGGGTGCGCCCCCTTCGCGCAGCAGAAGGGGGTTGGCGAAGCGCGCAGCGCGAAGCCTGGGGGTTGCTTCATGTTTCCTCGATGGTGTTCGTGAGCGCGCCGATGCGCTCGATCTCGGTGACGACGACGTCGCCGTGCCTGCAGTCCACCACGCCGTCGGGCGTGCCGGTCAGGATCAGGTCGCCCGGCTGCAGCGTCATGAAGGCGCTGAAGTACTCGATGAGAAAGGGCGCGTCGAAGATCATGTCCTTCGTGCTGCCGCGCTGCGTGACCGTGCCGTTGACGGTGGTCGTCAGCGCCAGGTTCATCGGGTCGGGCACGTCGGCGGCGTCGACGAGCCAGGGCCCGATGGGCGTGCAGGTGTCGCGGTTCTTCACGCGCAGGTTGGGGCGGTACCAGTTCTCGAGGTAGTCGCGGATCGCGTAGTCGTTGGCCACGGTGTAGCCGCCGATGAAGTCGTAGGCATCCTGGCGGCGCACCTTGCGCGCGGTGCGGCCGACGACGATCGCGAGCTCGCACTCGTAGTGCATGAACTGCACGCCTGCGGGGCGGCGCGTGATTTGGCGGTGGCCGATCAGCGTGCCTTCGCCCTTGACGAAGACCAGGGGCTCCTCGGGTGCCTTGAACTCGAGTTCCTTCGCGTGTTCGGCGTAGTTCAGGCCCAGCGCGAGGACGGTGCGCGGACGCGGCGTCGGCGCCAGCGGAGGCAGCCAGGTCACGGCGTCGAAGGCAGCCGCGCGGCCGTCGGCGAGCAGCAGCCGGCCGTCGCGCTCAGTGGCGTCGAAGGTGCGCCCCTCGAAGATGACACGCGCGTTCCTCATGCGGCCTCCTTCGCCAGCGTGTTGAACAGGGGCTCGAAGCCCGCCGCGCTGACCTCGATACGCTGGCCCACCTTGGCCAGTGGCCGCCCTGCGTTGCAGCCGAGCAGGAGCACGTCGCCGGCACGCAGCGTCATGAACTCGCCCACGTCGGCCAGCAGCCGCGCGGCGGGCCGCACCAGGTGCGAGAAGTCGGCCGTGTGGCGCAGCTCGCCGTCGATGCGCACCTCGACCACGAAGCCGGCCGGGTCGCCGCCCGTGCGCAGCGCGCCGCCGATGCCCAGGAAGCCGTCGAGGCACTTGAACTTGACCGGCGGGCGGAAGAAGCTCGCGTGCGGCACCGAGAAGTCGTTCATCAGCACATGGCCGGCCACCGTGCCGCGCTCGCCCATCACCATGCCGACGGTGGCGCCGACTTCAACCTCGGGCACGTGCGCCGGCACGGGCACGGCGGCGCCGCTGGGCGTCCAGGTGTTGGCCGTCTTCACGTACAGCACGGGCGCCTTCGGCGGGGCCTTGTAGGGCGGCTGGTCCATCTGCGGCGCGAGCGCCTCGACCTCCGCGCGAAAGTTCAGCAGCACGCCGTACACCGTGCCGGTGGGCCAGTAGCTCATTCGTCGGCTTCCTGCGCGAGTGCGGCCGCGGCTTGCGCCGTTGCCGATGCGGGTTGTTCCAGCGCGATCAGGTCGTCCAGCAGGGCATACAGCTGGGTCAGCTTGGCCTTGCCCAGCGAGCGTTCCAGCCACTGGTAGTGGGCCTCGATGCTGGTCGACAGGCGCTTGACCAGGCGCTTGCCCTTGGGCGTGGCCTCGATCACGGTGCGGCGCTGGTCTTCGGGGTCGCGGTAGCGCGTGATGAGCTCGTCGCGCTCCATGCGCGCCAGCACGCCGGTCAGGCTGGGGCCGAGGATGAAGGCCTCGCGCGCCACGCGGCCGGTTTCCACCGCGCCGTGTTCGCCCAGCACGCGCAGCACGCGCCACTGCTGGTCGGACAGCGCATGCTCGCGCAGGCTGGGCCGCGTGTGCGCCATCACGGCTTCGCGCGCCTGCAGAAGCAGGCGCGGCAGGTTGCGGTGCGAGAAGGTGGTGGCCACGGTGCGGTCTGTCTCGTTCTATTTATTTAACATGTTAAATGAATGAGGCGGCGGGCGCGTCCTCGGGTTTACCCGTGCTCCCTACACTCGCCCGATGGCCAAGGAAAAGTCCGTCTACGTCTGCACCGAATGCGGGGGCACCAGCCCCAAGTGGCTGGGCAAGTGCCCGAGCTGCGGCGCCTGGAACACGCTGATCGAGCAGGCGTCGTCGCCGGCGCCGACCGGCGGCGGGCAGAACCGCTTCGGCACGCAGTTCGCCGCGCTGGCCGGCGCGTCGGAGCTGGCGGTGCTGTCGGAGATCGAGGCCAGCGACGTCGCACGCACGCCCACCGGGCTGGACGAACTCGACCGCGTGCTGGGCGGCGGCATCGTGGCCGGCGGCGTGACGCTGATCGGCGGCGACCCCGGCATCGGCAAGTCGACCCTGCTGCTGCAGGCGGCCGACGCGCTGCAGAACGCCGGCCAGCTCGCTCTCTACGTGACGGGCGAAGAAAGCGGCGCGCAGGTCGCAATGCGCGCGCGCCGGCTCGGGCTGGAGCGCTCGCAGGTGCAGGTCATGGCCGAGATCCAGCTCGAGAAGATCATCGCCACGCTGGATGCGAACCGGCCCGCCATCGCCGTCATCGACTCGATCCAGACCGTGTACTCGGACCAGCTCACCTCGGCGCCCGGGTCGGTGGCGCAGGTGCGCGAGTGCGCAGCGCACCTCACGCGCTTCGCCAAGGCCAGCGGCACGGCCGTGGTGCTGGTGGGCCACGTGACCAAGGAGGGCGCGCTGGCCGGTCCGCGCGTGCTGGAGCACATGGTCGACACGGTGCTGTACTTCGAGGGCGACACGCACTCGAGCTTCCGTCTCGTGCGCGCCATCAAGAACCGCTTCGGCGCCGTCAACGAGATCGGCGTCTTCGCCATGACCGAGCGCGGCCTGCGCGGCGTGGCCAACCCGAGCGCGATCTTCCTGTCCCAGCACAGCGAGCCGGTGCCCGGCAGCGTGGTGCTGGTCACGCTCGAGGGCACGCGGCCGATGCTGGTGGAGATCCAGGCGCTGGTCGACGACGGTGGGCCCAGCCCGCGGCGCCTGTCGGTCGGCCTGGAGCGCGACCGCCTGGCCATGCTGCTGGCCGTGCTGCACCGCCACGCCGGCGTGGCCTGCATGGACCAGGACGTGTTCGTCAACGCCGTGGGCGGCGTGCGCATCACCGAGCCGGCGGCCGACCTGGCCGTCATGCTCGCGATCGCATCGAGCCTGCGCGGCAAGCCGCTGCCCAAGGGCTTCATCGCCTTCGGCGAAGTCGGCCTGGCGGGCGAGGTGCGCCCGGCGCCGCGCGGCCAGGAGCGCCTCAAGGAAGCGGCCAAGCTCGGCTTCTCGGTCGCCATCGTGCCCAAGGCCAATGCGCCGAAGAAGGGCGCGATCGAGGGCCTGACGATCCACGCCGTGGAGCGCATCGAGCAGGCGCTCGACGCGGTGCGGGGGCTGGAGTGAAGGGCTGCTGAAATCGGGCAGCCGAACGCAGAGGGCGCAGAGGGTTCGCAGAGGGCGCAGAAGGAAGGCAGAAAAATTTTCTGATCGGACATGTCGCCCGCTGGATACCGTGGACCCTCGCGGACCCGCGACGCAGGCCGATCGATCTCAGGACTCCGAATCGCCGCCCACCACAGTCGTCCGCTTCGCCCGGACCACGAATGAAGCGCAAGCCCCCCTTTTCGGCTGTTCTTCTGCGCCCTCTGCGAATCCTCCGCGCCCTCTGCGTTCGGCTGCCCGCTCCCGCATCGTCTGCCCGCTCCCGTACCCGATTGCGGCACAGCGACAATCACCCCCCATGACCCTTCAGAAGATCCTCGCGCCGCTGGTCGGCATCGGGCTGCTCATCGCGGCCTGGCGCTCCTACGGCTGGCTGGGCGTGGCGTTCGTGGCCACCGGCATCGTCATGTTCCTGCTGCTGCACTTCAACCGCACGATGACAGTGCTCAAGCGCGCGGCCGACCGGCCGATGGGCTACGTGGGCAGCGCGGTGATGCTCAACGCCAAGCTCAAGCCCAAGATGACGCTGCTGCACGTGGTGGCCATGACGCGCTCGCTCGGCCTGCAGCGCACGCCCAAGGACGAGCAGCCCGAGGTCTACCGCTGGACCGACGGCGGCGGCTCGTACGTCGACGCCACCTTTGCCAGCGGCAAGCTGGTGCAGTGGCAGCTCACGCGGCCGCCGGGGGATGCATCCGACGCACCCGCGACCGCGATGGGCGAGCTGCCACCGGCCTGAGCGCCTGCGCTCAGAAGGGCGCGTCTTCGGTCGCCGCTTCGGTGGCGGCCGGGGCCTCGTCGCGCGGCGCGGCCGGCGCGGCACCGAAGGCCATCTCGCCGCCCAGCGCCTCGACCAGGGCCGGCAGCAGCTGGCCCAGCTCGCCGGTGACGATGGCGGCGTCGGTGTCGAAGTTCTCGTCGGCGCCCTTGCCGCCCTTCGACTCGCCGCCCTCGAACACGCCTTCGAGAAAAGCCACCTTGCGCAACTGGCCGCCTTCGGTCAGCTCGAAGGACACGCGGTCCTCCCAGGTCATGGCCAGGCGCGTGGGCCGCTTGCCGGCGGCGATGTGCTCGCGCACCTCGTCGATGTCCAGCGGGTGCTTGGCGTAGCGCACCACGGCCTTGGAGTCGTCGCTGGCCTTGAGCTCGCAGTCGCGGTCGATGCTGAAGCCGGCCGGCGGCTCCTGCGTGGCCAGCCAGCCGGCCATGGCACTGGCCGGCTCCACCTGCGTGTTCACGGCGCCGACGGCAAAGCCGGGGATCGCCTGCACCAGCGCCGTGACTACCGAGTCGGCTCGGGCCATGTTCGAGGTGTCGAGCGTGAGGCGGCGCTTGTCGGGGTCGATCCACACGGCGGTGCGCGCATGGCGCGTGAAGGCCAGCGGCAGCAGCTCGTGGGTGATGTCCTCCTTGAGCTGCTTCTTCTCCTTCTTGCCGGGCGCCCGGCCGGTGGTGGCCTCGATCTGCGCGGCGCGCTCGTCCACCTTGCGGCGGATCACCGAGGCCGGCAGGGCCTTGCTCTCCACCATGTACTCGAGCAGCCACTGGCCGCCGACGGATTCGAGCAGCAGGCCATGTTCCTGGCCGCGGGGAGGCACCCAGCCCGAGGCGCTCTCCTGCGAGGGGCCGCAGGGCACGAAGGCGGCGGCGGCGAGCTGTTCCTGTGCGGCGTCGAAGGCGGGCGTCCAGCTCGGTTCGATGCGGAAACTGATGACGTTCTTGAAACGGGGCACGTGAAGGGGGTCTCGGTGTCGGTGAAAAGCCGCCGATTGTGCGTCGGCGTGGCGCGGCGCCGCGGCCGGGCGGCATGTAATTCCGAGTAAAGGTGCCGGGAGTCGGGCGCCGTAAAATCGCCGGCTCCCCCCCGCATTCCCCCAAGGACAAGACATGAGCGCGCTCCCCTCGCTGGCCGACCGTGACGGCAAGATCTGGATGGACGGTGAACTCGTGGACTGGCGCGACGCCAAGATCCACGTGCTGACCCACACGCTGCACTACGGCTGCGGCGCCTTCGAAGGCGTGCGCGCGTACAAGACCGTGGACGGCACGGCCATCTTCCGCCTGGAAGAGCACACCGAGCGCCTCTTCAACAGCGCCAAGATCCTGCGCATGAAGATCCCCTTCAGCAAGGAGCAGCTCAACGAGGCGCAGAAGCAGGTCGTGCGCGAGAACAATCTCGAGAGCTGCTACCTGCGCCCGCTGGTGTGGATCGGCTCCGAGAAGCTGGGCGTCTCGCCCCGGGGCAACACCATCCACGCCATGGTCGCGGCCTGGGCCTGGGGCGCCTACCTGGGCGACGAAGGCCTCAAGCGCGGCATCCGCGTCAAGACCAGCAGCTACACCCGCCACCACGTCAACATCACCATGACGCAGGCCAAGGCGGTGAGCAACTACAGCAACTCCATCCTCGCCAACATGGAAGCGCTGGACGACGGCTACGACGAGGCCCTGCTGCTCGACTCGGCCGGCTTCGTGTCCGAAGGCGCGGGCGAGAACATCTTCGTGGTGAAGAACGGCGTGATCTACACGCCCGACCTGTCGGCCGGCGCGCTCAACGGCATCACGCGCAACACCATCCTGCACATCGCCAAGGACCTCGGCATCGAGGTGGTGCAGAAGCGCATCACGCGCGACGAGGTCTACATCGCCGACGAGGCCTTCTTCACCGGCACCGCCGCCGAGGTCACGCCCATCCGCGAGCTCGACCGCATCGAGATCGGCATCGGTTCGCGCGGCCCGGTCACCGAGAAGGTCCAGTCGGCCTTCTTCGACATCGTGAACGGCAAGAACCCCAAGTACGCCCACTGGCTCACGAAGGTCTGACCCCCATGTCCACCCACAACAGCACGCTCGTCGACCAGGTCCAGTCCGCCGACCGCCGCTCGCTGGTCGAGCTGGCCGCCAAGGACCTGAACCACCAGGGCGGCATCTTCTGCCCCAGCCCCAAGGCCGACATGAAGCTCTGGAACAGCCACCCCAAGGTCTACCTGGACGTGGGCCGCACCGGCGAGGCCAAGTGCCCGTACTGCGGCACGGTGTACCGCCTCAAGGCGGGCGAGCACTTCGGCGCGGGGCACTGAGCGGCCTGTCGCATGCGCGTCCGCGGGGAGTGGGGTTAACGCGGTGCAGCGTCCCGCGGGGCGGGGCAAGAATGGCGGCCGTGGAACACCTTGCCGTCGACACCCGCCGCATCCCGGAGCGCGACCGCATCGACGCCTGGCAGCAGATCCTCTCGGACATCGGAGGACCGATCAGCGTCGACCCGATCCCCGGCGAGCCGTTCATGGGCGAGCTGAAGCTGGTGCGCCGCGGCGCCATCGCCTTCTACGACATGTGCTACAGCGGCATGCGCCTGTGGCGGCGGCCCGTGGACGTGGCGAGGATGGACAAGGAAATGTTCGCCCTGTCGTTGACGCAGCCGTCCTGCAGCCTGCGGGTCGAACGCGGCGGCCAGGCGCTCGAGCTGCAGGGCGGCCGCTCTTACCTGTTCGATCACGCCGCCCCCTACCGCACCGAACCGCCGAGCGCCTACAAGACGCGCAGCATCGCCTTTCCGAGCGGCCTGCTGCGGCGGCGCGTGCATGACCTGCGGCCCTTCTATGCCTTGGCCGACTGCACCCGGAGCACCGCGGGCCTGGAGCTGGTCAACGTGTTCGCGCAGCATTTCGCGCAGGGCGCGGCCACGTGGTCTGACGACGAGGTCGACACCCTCTCCGGCCAGCTGCTGGACCTGCTGGCGCTCTTCCTCACCACCGGCGATTGCGCGGCCGCCGGGTCCGAGTCCTCGCTGCGCGCGAGCCACCGCCAGCGTGCGCTCGACCACATCCGCACGCACGCGCGCGATCCCGAGCTGACCCCCGCCCGGGTGGCCCAGGCCTGCGGCATCTCGCTGGGGTACCTCAACGAGGTGTTCCGAGGCCGCGATGCCGGCGTGGAAGACACCATCTTCGAGGAGCGGCTGGACGCCGCGCGCCGCCTGCTGGGCGACGCGCGCCGCCGGCGGGTGCCGATCCAGACGCTGGCCTACGAGGCCGGCTTCAGCGACCCCTCGCATTTCTCGCGTCGCTTCAAGCGCCGCTTCGGCGTGACGCCGGGCGAGCTGCGCGCCGAAGCCGCGAAGGCGACGGCCTCGCACTGAGCGCCGCCCGGCCGCGCACGCCTCAGCCGGCGGCGGCCGCAGCTGTGGCGGCCGCGGCCACTTCGGCGTGCAGCTCCTTCTTCGACAGCTTGCCCACCGGCGTCTTGGGCAGCGCCTCGCGCAGTTCCAGGGCCGTCGGCATCTCGTGCCTGCCGAGCCGCTCGCGCAGGAAGGCACGCAGCTCGTCCAGCGACAGCGGCGCGGCGCCGGCCTTGAGCTTGACGAAGGCCTTGGGCGTCTGGCCGCGGTAGGCATCGGGCAGGCCGATCACGATCACCTCTTCCACCGCGGGATGCTGGTAGATCGCTTCCTCGATGTGGCGCGGGTACACGTTGAAGCCGCCGCAGATCATCATGTCCTTGGTGCGGTCCACCAGGTAGACCAGGCCCTGCGCCGTCATGTAGCCGACATCGCCGGTGCGCAGGTAGCCGTCGCCGTGGAAGCTCTGCGCCGTCTCGTCGGGCCGCTGCCAGTAGCCCGCCATCACGTTGGGGCCGCGGATGCACAGCTCGCCCTTCTCGCCCGGCGGGACCTCCCGGCCGGTCTGCGTGTCGAGGAACACCACGTCGGCATGGGCCACCGGCACGCCGGCCGAGCCGATGGCATGCTCGCCGAAGCCCGTCGACAGCGTGCCCAGCCCGCAGGTCTCGGTCATGCCCCAGCCTTCGAGCAGGCGGCAGCGCGCCTTGTCGACGAAGCGGCGATAGCTTTCCTGCGACAGCGGGGCGCCGCCCGAGTTGCACAGCTTCAGCGAGCGCAAGTGCCGGTGGGTCACGGCCTCGTGCGTGGCCAGCGCCACGAAGAGCGTCGGCACGCCGAAGAACACCGTGATGCGCTCGTGCTCGATCGCGTTCGCGGCGCTCGGCGTGTCGAAGCGCTGGTGCAGGGTCAGCTCGGCGCCCACGCTCAGCCCGAACAGCATGTTGGCCACGAGCGAGTAGATGTGGAACAGCGGCAGCACCACCAGGAAGCGCTCTTCGCCCTCGGCGACGAGCCCGCCGTCGAGCCACATGGCACGCAGCTGGCCCAGCGCGCTGCTCAGGTTGGCGTGCGTGAGCATCGCGCCCTTGGGGTGGCCGGTGGTGCCGCCGGTGTACTGCAGCACGGCCAGCGCCTGCAGGTCGGCCGGCGGGCGCGCCGTGGCGGGCCGCGGCATGCCGTCCTGCGCCTGGGCAGCGGCTTCGGCGGCGAGCACGTCGGCAAAGCGGACGCAGCGCGCGTCGCCATCGGCGGCGGGCGGGTGCCGGGCCGGTGCGGTCGGCGCGGCCGGCCGGAAGTCCTCCACCCCGCCCAGCACCAGCGTGGCCAGCCGCGTGCTGTCCAGGAAGCCGCGCATCCGGTCGGCCAGCTCCGGCACGTCCAGCGTCAGGATCAGGTCGGTGCGGCTGTCCTCGATCTTGTGGGCGAGCACGGGGCCGGCATCCAGCGGCGAGTAGTTGACCACCGTGCCACCCGCCCGCAACACCGCGAAGAAGCCGATCACGTAGTGCGGCGTGTTGGGGAGGTACAGCCCGACGTGCGAGCCCGGCCGCACGCCCAGCCGCGTCAGCGCCCGCGCGAAACGGTCGCAGGCCTGGTCGAGCTGGGCATAGCTCAGTGCGGCGCCCTCGAAGCGCAGCGCCGTGCGCGTCGGCCACCGCGCCGCGGCCCGCGCCAGCACCTCGGGCAGGGCGCGGGGGTGCAGGGGCGCGTCCCAGCGGGTGCCGGGCGGGTAGGCGTCGATCCAGGGGTGAGCGCTCATGCGTGCGTCCTCAGGCCGGCGGGCGCTCCATCTGGCAGGTGGTGGGCTGCATGCTCTCGGCCGGGCTCCAGACCTTTTCCGAGCGGAAGCCGTAGCCGGTGCGCTCGGCCTCGTACTTCACGCCGGGGCTGCCCTTCTTCGCCCAGATGCCCAGGTACAGCGGCGCCTGCAGCTGGTGGTCGTCCTTGCGCATCTCGATCTCGCCCATGGGGCTCTTGTATTTCATGCCTTCCAGCGCGAAGGCGACCTTCTTCGGGTCCGTCGACTTCGCCTGGCGCATCGCCTCGCGCAGCATGTGCATGCTGTTCCAGTGCGCGGCGTAGATGAAGTCCTCGCCGTACTTGTCCTTGTACGCCACGGCGATCTTCTCCAGCTCGGGCGTCGGCGCGTTCGAGCCCCAGTTCCAGATCACGCCCACCTTGTCCGCGCCCCACGACCCCATCTGCGTCGGGATGCCCGGGTTGTTGGCGTTCATGGTGTAGAAGTTGATGTTCAGCCCGTAGTCGCGCGCGGCCTTGAGCAGCAGGCCCAGGTCGCTGCCCCAGTTGGAGGTGATGACCGTGTCGGCACCCGACGACGCGATGCTGGTGACGTAGGGCGCGAAGTCGCGCACGGTGGCAATGGGCACGTACTGCTCGCCCACGATCTCGATGTCGGGCCGCTTCTTCGCCAGATAGGCGCGCGCGGCCTTCGCCGTCTGCTGGCCGTGGGTGTAGTTCTGGTTCAGCAGGAAGACCTTCTTCACCTCGGGCTTGCCCTGCAGGTACGAGCTCAGCGCCTCGATCTTCATCTCGCTCGACGGGTAGAAGCGGAAGTGCCAGAAGTTGCACTTGTCGTTGGTCAGGCCCGGGTCCATCGCCGAATAGTTCAGGTAGACCATGGCGCTGTTGGGATCGCGTCGGGTCTGCTTGTTGATCGCGTCGACCAGTGCGAAGGCCACGCCCGAGCCCCCGCCCTGCGTCACGTAGTGGATGTTCTGGTCGTAGGCCGAGCGCAGCACGTTGGTGCTTTCCTGCGGCGTGCCCTTGCCGTCGAAGGGCACGACCTCGAACTTCGGGTCCTGCGGGCCCGACGAGGCGTTGAGCTGGCTCACCACGTCGCGCAGCTGGTTGAGCGAGCCCATCCCGGTCTGCGCGAAGGGGCCCGACAGCACCTCGATGAAGGCGATCTTGACGGTTTCGGCGGCGCCGGCCAGCGAGCCGGCGGCCAGGGCCGCGATGCACAGGGCCGCGCGGGCCGTGCGGGTGATGACGAAGCGGGGCATGTCTGTCTCCAGGCGCCGGCTCGGGCCGGTGCACGTTGGTCGATGAAGGAAGCGGCACCCGGGGTGGCACGGCGGGGCGATCGATGGCCGCCGTCGCCGGCCCCTCGGGCGGCCTTCATCGTAGGGACAGTCCCGCCGTTGCCGTTGACCCAGCGGCTGCCATTTCTTGACCCAGCCGCAGGCAGCGACGGCGCGCGCGGCACCGCAGGGTTCGTGGCGGGTGCTTGGTCTCAGGCCCGGGCGGTGGACCTCAGGCGGCGCGCTGCCAGCGCACGGGCGGCACCTCGCGCCACGGCTCGCCCGAGTCGACCGGTTCGCGCGCCAGCCGCAGGCACACCATCGCGATCCACAGCAGCGACAGGCCGATCTGCGCGTCGCGCAGCGCCGAGTTCACGCTCGTGGCCATGAGCAGGACCAGCATGGCGGCGAAGGCGATGCGCCCGGTCAGGTCGGGCCGCTTCCAGCCCTGCCACACGCCCGTGAGCACGATCGCCAGCAGCGCCAGCAGGCCCGGGAAGCCGGTCTGCGAGCCCATCCACAGGTAGTCGTTGTGCGGCATGTTGTAGTCGGCCAGCAGGGCCGGGCCGCGCTGGCGCCACTCGCTGTTCCAGGCGCCGATGCCCCAGCCGGTCAGCGGCTTCTCCAGGATCATGCGGGCCGTCTCGGTGTACATGTAGTAGCGCACCACCCAACTGCCTTCGGACACCGTGCCGGACTTGGCTGCCTCGATCTCCTGCACGCCGGTGGCCAGCTTCTGCTCGATGAAGGGCGGCGCGTTCCACACCGCCACCGCGAGCACCGCGGCGCCCGCGAGCAGCACCGCCAGCAACACGCGCCAGCGCCGGCGCCAGTGGTGGATGCAGATGGCAGGCAGCACCAGCAGCAGCGCCAGCAGCGAGGTGCGCGAAGGCAGGTTGGAGTTCACGATGACCAGCGCCGCGACCGTCACCCCGAAGGACGCGAAGGCCAGGTACGGCCGCTGCTGCGTGAGCACGTGGAAGCCGTAGGCGGCGGCCGCCGCACCCAGCAGCGTGAACAGCAGCGCGTTGTTGATCGACTTGTTGCCCACCAGCATGATCATCGGCTTGAGCAGCGCCGGCATCGGCGGCATGACGCCCAGCTTCAGCAGGATGGCGTAGAAGACCGCCAAGTACACGATGTTGAAGAAGGCGATGGCCAGGAAGCCGCGCGCCGCCCACACCGCTTCGTCGCGCGTGAGGGCCAGCGCCATCAGCATCGTGGCCGTGAGCCGCAGGCCGTGCCACAGGTTCACCGGCGTCTCGGGGTAGTGGCGGCCGAAGGCCAGCACCGCCAGTTGCCACACCAGGAAGGCCATCACCGGCCACCACAGCGGGTGCTGGCGCACGCGCGCCGCACGTTCGCGCCAGTCGCCGGCCACCAGCATGGCCAGCAGCAGCAGGAAGAAGCCGAGGTAGTTCACGCCGACCGGCATGAAGACCACCGCGCCCCACAGGCACGCTGCGGCGCGGGGGAGGAGAAGTCTGCGCATGTTGGCCGCGATTCTAGGCGGTGGCCTTCTTCGGCGCGCTATCGAAACCGTAGCTGACCGCGCAGTCAGCGCGGGCGCTGGCGGCCGATTCGATGCCCGCTGCTAGTCGGAGAGGCATCGATGGGTGCGCCCCCTTCCCGCGTGCGGGAGAAGGGGGAGCCGCGAAGCGGCATGGGGGATGCTTTTATCCCTTCGGCAGCTCGATCACGAAGCTCGCGCCGCCGCCGGGCCGGTCCTCGCAGCGCACCTGGCCGCCGTGGCGTTCGACGATCGACTTGACCAGTGCCAGCCCCAGGCCCACGCCGCCTTCGCGCTCGCTGGCGCCGGGCAGGCGGTAGAAGGGCTCGAAGATGCGTTCGCGCAGGGCGGCCGGCACGCCGGGGCCGCGGTCGCTCACGCGCACCACGGCGCGCGTGCCGTCGGCGCTGGCGGCGAGCTGCGCCTCGATCGGCGTGCCGTCGCCGTAGCGGCGCGCGTTCTCCAGCAGGTTGCGCACCGCGCGGCGCAGCAGCCGCGGCACGCCGCGCACCGTCAGCGCGGCGATGTCGGTGCCCTCGGCGATGTCCAGGTCGGCCTCGACGCGCGCGCATTCCTCGGCGGCCAGGCCCATCAGGTCCACCGCCTCGACGGTGCCCATGTCGGCCTCGCGCGCATCGAGCCGGCTGGACAGCAGGATCTCGTCGATCAGCTGGTCCAGCTCGGCGATGTTGCGCGAGATCTCGGCCTTGGCCGTGGGGCTGGCCTTGTCGCCCATGAGTTCGAGGCCCATGCGGATGCGGGTGAGCGGCGAGCGCAGCTCGTGCGACGCATTGGCCAGCAGCGACTTGTGCGAACGGATCAGCTGCTCGATGCGCGTCGCCGCGTCGTTGAAGCGCCGCGCCAGGTCGGCCACCTCGTCCTCGCCGTCGTCGCGCGCGCGGGCGCTCAGATCGCCCTCGCCGAAACGCTGCACGCTGCGCTGAACGCTCTCCAGCCGCTGCGTCAGCCGGCGCACGATCGGGAACAGCCCCAGCGCCGTCGCCAGGCCCACCATGCCCAGCAGCCAGAAGATGCCGGTGCGCGGGTTCAGCCAGGGCGGCGGCGAGGGGCGCCGCTCGCCACGCGGCCCCAGCTCCATCACGAACTGCTGGCCGTTGTTCAGCGTGATCGTGAACTCCAGCGGTTCGCCGGGCCGGCTGGTGCGCAGCGACTTGCCGGTGCCGATGAGCTGGTCCTGCGTGTCGTGCAGCGTCACGTCGCGCGGCAGCGGCTGCGTGCGCTGCTCGTCCGCCTCGCGCCAGGCCCACCCGGCCGCGAACACGACCACCGCCACCCCGGCCAGCACGGCCAGCCAGATGCGCACGTAGAGGTGGCGGGTGAAGAGCTTGATCATCAGGGCGGGGTGCGCTGGGTCTGAATCAGTCCTGCTGTTTGGCGAACACGTACCCCACCCCGCGCACCGTCAGGATGCGCTTGGGGTTCTTGGGGTCGGCCTCGATGGCGGCGCGGATGCGGCCCATGTGCACGTCGATGCTGCGGTCGAAGGCTTCGAGCTCGCGGCCGCGCACGGCCTCCATGATCTGGTCGCGCGTGAGCACGCGGCCGGCACGCTCGGCCATGGTCACGAGCAGGTCGAACTGGTACGAAGTGAGCTCGGCCTGCTGGCCGGCCACCGTCACGGTGCGGGCATCGCGGTCGATCTCGAGCGAGCCGAAGCGGATCAGCGTCGCCGGCGCCGCGGCGGCCGCCTGCGCGCCTTCGCCACGGCGGCGCAGCACGGCGCGGATGCGCGCCAGCAGCTCGCGCGGCTCGAAGGGCTTGGGCAGGTAGTCGTCGGCGCCCAGCTCCAGGCCGATGATGCGGTCCATCGGGTCGCCCTTGGCCGTGAGCATCAGCACCGGCACCTTCGCCTGCGCGCCGGGCAGCGCGCGGATGCGGCGGCACACGTCCAGCCCGTCGGTGTCGGGCAGCATGAGGTCGAGGATCACCAGGTCCGGCGTGCGCGCCTGCAGCTGCTCCAGGCCCTTGGCGCCGTCGCCGGCGTGCACCACCTCGAAACCCGACTGGGTGAGGTACTCGCTCACCATCTGCGCCAGGCGCACGTCGTCTTCGATCATCAGGAGTTGAGGCGTCGTCATGCGGTCTCTTCTTTCTTCGCGGCCCGCAATGCCGGGCCAATGCGTTCATGCTGCCCGCGCGCGGGCAAGGGGTCTTGAATGCCCTGTAAAGCTGCCGTAAAGCGCGGCTGCGCCTCACCCTCAGCCCGCGGCGAAAAGCATGGCGCCCTGCGCCCGGTCCACCGGGGTGGCGGGCATGTCCTGCGCCAGGAGCGCATCGAGCGCCGCGGCCTGCAGCTGCGGATGCGCGCCCTGCGCCTCGTCGCGGATCTGCGCCGCCAGCGTGCGCAACTGCGCCACGCAGCCGCGCACCCGGGCCTGGAACTCGCGGCTGTCGGCGCAGGGCCGGCGCAGGCTGGCGTTGAGCTCGGCGAACCAGGGCAGCGAGGCCTGGTCCAGCATAGCCGGCGGGTTGGCGCGCTCGCTCACGGCCGACCAGTCGCGCAGGAAGGCCTGCATCGCGATGTTCAGCTGCTGGCAGTGCTGCAGCTCCTCGCGCAGGTTGCCCAGCGACGCGAGGTCGGTCAGCCGCTCCTGGAAGAACAGCTGCGACAGCACGCCCCAGTAGTAGGTGTAGTCCCAGATCACCTTGACCGGCAGCACCTCGGGGTCGCCGAAGAGCGGGTACTGGTCCTGGTAGAGCGCCAGCGTGCTCTCGTAGAACGAGTGGTAGATCTGGTCGTACAGCTGCGCCCGTGCATCGACCGAGCGGCCCGAGCGGTCGTGCGCGATCAGGTCGCAGATGAAGGTGTTGCTCATCGCGATGAAGTCGCTGCCCGGCGAGTAGAACGGGTCGAGGAAGAGGCCCGCCTCGCCCGTCAGCGCCCAGCGGTCGCCGCTGAAGACCTGCTTGCAGCCGTACGAGAACTTGCGGAAGAACGCGAAGTCCTGCAGCAGGTGGCGCTTGTCGTCGAGCGCGTCGAAAAGGCGCGGCTGGTAGGTGCGCAGCCATTCCATCGCCTTGTCGAAGCTGTCCATCGTGTCCAGCGGGTGCAGCTTGGGGTCGGCCACGATGCCCACCGAGTGCGAGCCCGAAGCCAGCGGGATGAGCCACACCCAGTAGCCCGCGCCGCACAGGTGGTTGGTCGACAGCCAGCGCCGGCCCTCGGGCTCGCAGCGCGCGCGCCAGGCGGGGTCGTCGCTCCAGTCGTCGATGGCGATGCGCTCGCCGATGCGGAACCACACCGCGTTCGCGTCGTGCGCGTTGGGCTCGGCCAGCCCCAGCTTGCGCTTGAGCAGCCCGGCGCGCCCGCAGGCGTCGATCAGCCAGCGGCATTCGGCCTCGTGAGATTCGCCGTTCTCGGTCCAGCCGATGCGGTGGCTGCCCGCGGCGGCGTCGAGCGAGATGCTGCGCACCAGCGCGCTGTCGACGAAGCGCACGCCGCGCGCGGCGGCCTCCTCGCCGAGGTAGTTCTCGAAGATGCCGCGGTCGATCTGGTAGCTGGGCGTGGCCAACACGCGGCTGGCGCCGATCTCGGTCACGCGGTCGATGTCGCGCCGGCCCTCGCTGAAGAAGAAGCGGAAGCCGAACTTGCGCAGCTGCGCCTGGTCGAGGTGGTCCTTCAGGCCCAGCACCGTGTCGAAGTAGTGGGCGCCGATCTCCACCGACGACTCGCCCACCTTGTGCGCCGCATGCGGCACCGGGTGCGCACGGCGTTCCAGCACCAGCACGTCGATGCCCTCGAAGCGCTGCTTGAGTTGCAGCGCGAGCGTCAGGCCCGCCAGCCCGCCGCCCATGATGATCACGTCGTGGTGGTCGAGGGCGGCAGCGGTCATGGGGCGTGTCCTAAACGGGTCGGAGGGTCAGTTCGAGCGCGAGCTGCGGCGACAGCGGCATCCGCAGCTGGGTGCCGTCGGGCGGCAGGGCGGCCAGCGCCTCGAAGAGCGGCAGCAGGTCGGAGATCGCGTTGGGCGGCAGCGCCTGCGCGGCGCCGGACTGCAGCGGCGCACGTTCGCTCGGCCCGTGCACCAGCGTCCAGTCCACCGCAGCCACGGTGCGCTCGGTGCGCTCCGGTGCCAGCACGAAGCCGCCGGCCAGCAGGCCCTCGCTCACGTGCACCTGCTTGAGCGGCCCCACCGCCTCGGCGTCGAAGCCCACCAGCAGCAGCGGCTGCGCGTCGGCCGCGCACTGGGCGGCGGCCTCCAGCAGCGCGGCGGCGAAGGTGTTCTCGAAGGCGCTGAGCGAGTTGCTGGCCTGCTGGCAGCCGGTGCCGATGGTCCAGTAGCCCACGGCGGCGTTGTGCACCGAGTTGTGGAACTTGATCGGCGACAGCTGCGTGGGCGCCGTGGCGAGAGTGGCGCACATGTAGTCGTTGATCGCCAGGTCGCCATGCGCCGATGCGAACACGCAGGGCAGGTCGGCGGCGGCGCGGCCCGAGGCGGCGACGCTCGCGCCCGCCACTTCGAGCGCCAGCGCCACCGTGTCGGGCGCGCGGCGGCGCTCGGCCGGTGCCAGCACCTGGGGCGACGGCCGCTTGGCCGGCGGGTCGGCCGGCGCGCCTTCGCCGCGGAAGGCGGCGCGGGCGATGTCCCAGCCGGGCAGCGTCGGTGCCCAAAAGGCAACGCCTTCGATGTACAGCGTGGGAGTGCTCATGCCGCCGCTCCCTTGCCGAAGATCAGCGCGCAGTTGTTGCCGCCGAAGCCGAAGGAATTCGACAGCGCATAGCGCACCTCGCCCCGGGCCGGCTCAAGGCGGATCTGCGGCCCGCACACCGGGTCGGGCGTCACGCTGTTCACGGTGCCGGGCATCAGGCCCGTCTCCAGCGCCAGCAGGCTCACCACCGCCTCGACGATGCCGGCCGCGCCCAGCGTGTGGCCGGTGAAGCCCTTGGTCGAGCTGGCATGCGTGCGCGCCGGGAAGCGGCGCGCCACCAGCGCGGCCTCGACCTCGTCGTTCTTGGCGCTCGCGGTGCCGTGCATGTTGATGTAGTCGATCGCGTCGGGCGCGAGGCCGGCACGCGCCAGCGCATCGTTGAGCGCGCGCTCGGCGCCGGCGCCCTCGGGGTGCGGCGTCGACATGTGGTGCGCGTCGCTCGCCTCGCCGTAGCCCAGCAGCTCCAGCGGGCCGGTGCCACGCTCCAGCAGCGCGAAGCCCGCTGCTTCGCCCAGCGAGATGCCGCCGCGGTCCACGTCGAAGGGCTGGCAGGGCTTGTTCGACACCAGCTCCAGCGAGTTGAAGCCGAAGAGCACGCTGCCGCACAGCGTGTCGACGCCGCCGACCACGGCCGCGTCGATCAGGCCCAGGCGCATCAGCCGCTCGGCCGAGGCGAACACCTTGGCGCTGGACGAGCAGGCCGTCGACAGCGTCTCGTTCGGCCCTTCCAGGCCCAGCGCGGCGGCCACGAACAGGCCCAGCGAGTGCGTGGTGTGCAGTTCGCTGTGGCGCATGCGTTCGGGAAAGCGCCCTTCGGCGTCCATCTGCGTGTAGGCCAGCTCGGTGTCGCCGATGCTGGAGGTGGAGGTGCCCACGATCACCGCCACGCGGTGGGCGCCGTAGCGCTCGCGGGCGGCAAGGGCCGCCTCGATGAAGCCGTCGGCGTTCAGCCCCTTCCAGGCCAGGCGGTTGTTGCGGCAGTCCCAGGTGGACAGTTCGGGCGGCAGGCGCACGTCCTCGACCCCGTCGACGCGGCCGATGAAGGTGGCCAGGCGCTGCTCGGCCGGTTCGCCGAAATCGTTGGCGCGCAGGCCGCTTCTGGAGTGTTCGAGCCCCTCGAGCAGCGCGGCCTTGCCGGTGCCCAGGGCGGTGGTGGCCGTGAAGGCGCTGATCTTCAGGGGGGGGATTCGCTGGGGCACGGTCGGTGTGTCAGGAATGTGGCCGGGAGGGGGAGCGCAGAGCGTACCAGCCCGCCTGCCGGCGGCTGTCGGCGCACAGCGCAAACCAGGGCGAGGCGTAGCGCTATCGGATCGATAGCTGCCCGTGCCCGACTGACGGGCACTCAGGCCTTTTTGGCCCGCGACGCCAGGGCCACCAGCACCAGCACCGGCACCCCCAGCAGGGCGGTGCCGACGAAGAACATCTGGTAACCAAAAGCATCGACGAACACGCCCGAATAGCCCGCGATGAACTTCGGCAGCAACAGCATCATGGAACTGAACAGCGCGTACTGCGTGGCCGAGTAGCTCACGTTCGTCAGGCTCGACAGGTAGGCGATGAAGGCCGCCGAGGCGATGCCCCCGGCCAGGTTGTCGGCCGACACCACCGCCACCAGCGCCGTCACGTCGTGCCCGCGCGTGCCCAGCCACGCAAAGAGCAGGTTGCTTGCCGCGCTGAGCACCGCGCCCAGCATCAGCACCCGCATCACGCCCAGCCGCATCGACAGCACGCCGCCCACGAAGGCGCCCAACAGCGTCATCACCACGCCGTAGATCTTGCTCACCGTGGCCACCTCGTCCTTGGTGAAGCCCATGTCCACGTAGAAGGGGTTGGCCATGATGCCCATCACCACGTCGCTGATGCGGTAGATGGCGATCAGCGCCAGGATCAGCGCCGCCTGCCAGCGGTAGCGGCGGATGAAGTCGGCAAAGGGCTCCACCAGCGCGCTGCGCAGCCAGTCGGCCGCGTTCTTGGCGGGTGGCAGCGCGCGCCGCGCCGGCTCGGGCGACAGCAGCACCGTCAGCACGCCCACCACCATCGACGCGGCCATCACCAGGTAGGCCGTGCGCCAGGCGCCGTCCTGGTAGCCGGCGGCGGTGGCCGGAGCGGCCGAGGTCTCGGCCCAGGCCGCCACCCACAGCACGCCCGCGCCGGCCCAGATCATCGCGAGCCGGTAGCCCGTCTGGTAGGCCGCGGCCAGCGCCGCCTGCTTGCGCGACTCGGCCGATTCGATGCGAAAGGCGTCCAGCGCGATGTCCTGCGTGGCCGAGCCGAAGGCCACCAGCAGCGCGCACCACACCAGCGGCTCCAGCCCCGCGCGCGGGTCGTTCATCGCCATGCCCACCAGCCCCACGACCACCATCGCCTGCGCGAACAGCAGCCAGCCGCGCCGGCGCCCCAGCAGCGTGGTCAGCGGCGGCAGCGGCAGCCGGTCGACCAGCGGCGCCCACACCCACTTGAAGCCGTAGGCCAGGCCCACCCAGCTCAGGTAGCCGATGGTGGCGCGGTCGATGCCCGCCTCGCGCAGCCGGAAGCTCAGCGTGCCCAGCACCAACAGCAGCGGCAGCCCCGCCGCGAAACCCAGCGCGAACATCCGCAGCGTCGCGGGCTCGACGTACACCTTCAGCGTTTCGTGCCAGGGGAGCTTGGCCGGCGCCTCGGTGGATGCGGCCGGCTCGGCGCGTGAGGCCACCGTGTCGGCAGCGCTGCGTGGGGGAACGGACATGGGCCGCCATTCTCCCCGAGCCGTGCGGCCTTCGGCCTGACCGCGCACCCGCATTCCTCCCTCTCCCCCCGGGGAGAGGGCCGGGGTGAGGGCCCACACCCTCCACACCGGCCCCCGCCCGACCAATGCCCTTGCCCCCACCCACCCATCCCTTGGGTTTTCCCCGCCGCGCCTCTATCTTCCCGCCCATGTGCCAACGCTGCGCCTCCGCCTTCTCTTCTCCTTCTTATTCATCGCCATCGGCCGCCCACCCCGCCTGGCAGCCGCGCCGCGCCTTCCTGCTCGCGGCCGCAGCCGTGGCGGCCACGCCCGCGCTCGCCCAGGTCGAGGTCGGCAAACCCTCGATGACGCGCACCCTCGTCCCCGCCGACGCGCTGGAGAACGCCGCCGTGCAGCAGTACGGCCAGCTCCTTCAGCAGGCCCAGGCCAAGAAGGCCCTGGCCGGCGAGAGCAACCCACAACTGCGAAAGCTGCGCGCCATCGCGAAGAAGATGATCCCCTTCGCGCCCAAGTGGAACGAGCGCGCCGCGGGCTGGAAGTGGGAGGTCAACCTCATCGGCAGTCAGCAGGTCAATGCCTTCTGCATGCCCGGCGGCAAGATCGCCTTCTTCACCGGCATCCTCGACCAGCTCAAGCTCAGCGACGACGAGATCGCCATGGTCATGGGCCACGAAATGGCGCACGCCCTGCGCGAGCACGCCCGCGAGCGCCTGGCCAAGACCACCGGCACCAGCGCCGCCCTGCGCCTGGGCGCGTCCGTGCTGGGCCTGGGCGACTGGGGCGACCTGGCCGCACGCGGCGGCTCGCAGCTGCTGGCGCTCAAGTTCAGCCGCGACGACGAGACCGAGGCCGACCTCGTCGGCCTGGAACTGGCCGCCCGCGCCGGCTACGACCCCAAGGCCTCCGTCAGCCTGTGGAACAAGATGGCCCAGGTCGGCAACGGCAAGGGCACGCCTGGCGCATTGAGCTTTCTGTCGACCCACCCCACCGGCCCCGACCGCATCAAGCGCCTCGAAGCCAACGTGCCCAAGGTCGAGGGCCTGTACCGCGCCGCCACCGGCAAGGGCTGAGCAAGCGCCATCCGTTCGTGCCGAGTCCACCCCCATCCGTTCACGCTGAGCTTGTCGAAGCGCCGCGCAAGGCTTCGACCCTTCGACAGGCTCAGGACAGGCCAAGCTCAGCCCGAACGGGTGTGTGTGGGCTGACGCCCGCCTGTCATCCCACCCCGCTAGCATCGATGGCCTGCCGCACCCACCCCGACATGGCCCGCGTGTTGCTTGCCAGCTTGCAAAACGCACACGCCCGCCCGTCTTCCCCCCATGGCCGCCACCCTCATCCGTGACCAGACCCCCGGCGAAGAGATCGCCAACGCCATCAGCCACGGCCTGGGCTGCCTGCTCGCCATCGCGTCGCTCCCCATCCTCGTGCAGCACGCCGCCCAGCGCGGCGACCCGGCCCAGGTCGTCGCCGCCAGCGTCTTCGCCGGCACCGCCATCCTGCTGTACCTCGTCTCCACCCTGTACCACGCGCTGCCGCCCGGCCGCACCAAGCTCTGGTTCAACCGGCTCGACCACGCGTCGATCTACCTCTTCATCGCCGGCAGCTACATGCCCTTCGTCCTGGGCGTGCTCAAGGGCGCCTGGGGCTGGTCGCTCTTCGCCATCGTGTGGGCCGCCGCCGCCATCGGCGTCGGCGCCAAGCTGCTCGACCGGCTGAAGCACCCGCTGTGGTCCACGGGCCTCTACGTGGCCATGGGCTGGGTCGCCGTGGTGGCCGCCGTCCCGCTCATCGAGCGCATGTCGGCCGCGGGGCTGTGGTGGCTGCTGGCCGGGGGCGTGTCGTACACGCTGGGGGCGGTGGTCTTCCTGCTCGATTCACGGGTGCGGTATGCGCACTTCGTGTGGCACCTGTTCGTGCTGGGGGGGAGCATGTGTCACTTCTTTGCGGCGTTGTGGCATTCGGCGGCGTGAGGCCGGCGGTCACGAAGACATCCTGCGCGAGTTCTGCGGCCACAGCATCGGCCGCATCTACCACGACGAACCCAACGTGCTGCACTACGGACGCCGCGGCGAAGGCCTCGTGCTCGAGCCCGGCACGGCCTTCACAATCGAGCCCACGCTCAACGCCGGCGCTTACGACATCCGCCGCCTGCCCGACGGCTGGGCCGTGTCAGCAAGGACAGGTCGCTGTCGGCGCTGTGGGAGCTCATTGTGGCGGTGATCGAGGAGAGGGGTGAGTTGTTGATGGAGTTGGCGTGAAAGGATGCTGAGCATTGCCGTACGCCTCCGCTATTCGAAGAGCTCCAAGTCTCATGCATTGACTAGACACTTGGACAACGGCTTGCCCTTGATCCAACTCGCCGGATGATGCATGCGAAAGCGCGTGACCGTTTTGCCCAAAGAACCAACGAGCTCCGTTTCCACCAGGTCGCGGAGCTTTGGCTTGCAGTTAAAACCTGCAGTACAGCAATTGACCACGACGTCGCCAGGCGAAACCCAATGGTTCAACCGCGCGCGGAACAGAAACTTCGTCGCATCTTGTTCCCACGCATGAGCAAAGATTCTGTCCCTGCGCATCTTCCATTCTTTCGCAGGGCGGGAATCGCCCTGGGAGCACTGGTAGGGAATGGCGTTGAAAAGAATCAAGCCGATGTCCAAGGGCACGCTGAGGAGGTCCGCCAGTTCCAAGGCTCGGCTCTGGATGTTCTCGCCCGTCGCTCCGTTTGCTGGCCACGGGGTGTAGCAGTGCGTCGGATCGTATTCATCGACGTGCGGGGACTCTAGCACCATGACCAAGCACTTGGTCGCTGGCCTGGCGATGCGCGCGGTCGCAGTGTCCGCTATGAGCCAACGACCCAGATCACTGGCCGGCAGCATGAGCGGCAAGCTCTGGAGGCAGCCGACAAAAACATCTGGCACCCCGGTCTCGTGTGCCTCGGCGTCCGGGGCTCTACCCAGGGCTTTGCGCACCATTTCCCCGAACTTCAGATTGGCGGAAGCGAAGCTAGAGCTCATGCCTGATATTCTCGCCTGCGGCATGTCCCGGGGGGCAGGATGCTGATCCCCTTTGGATTCCCGAATTCGTGCGCAGCTACACGGCGACACCTTCGCCTAGTCGGTTGATTCCTAAAGTTGGGCCTCAGCGTACAGCGCACTATTGATCAGCTTTCGAGATTGTGGGTCCGTATACAACCCAAGGAGGTCTCAATGCACCAGCAGTGGAACAGGTCCTCTTCACCATGAAATCTGAGAGCCAAGATTGCGCTGACGTCGTTGGTATGCTTAAGGCTCTTTTCAAAGAGCACGTTCAGGCGTTTGCCTGCGCGAACAGCGAGCTCCGATTCAATAAAAAGCACCACATCGGGAAAGCAATGTGGGCATGGCTCATAGACGGGGGCCATGTATCTGCAGATGTTCGCGAGCAAGCCGAGGTTCGCCGAATTGACCGTAAGACCGGTCCAGAAGGTCACCCGCTGTGGCGGGTAGCCTTTAGACATACGGTGCGCAGCGCTGAAGTGTTGGACAAGCTCTTTGACGGCAAGAGGGTGGGACCAACGCCTTTGTATGCGCGCCTTGTTGAGCAAGGTTTGGTGCCGCGGGACCCCGCTGAATTTATGAAGCCTCGTGCCGAGCGTCGAGACGCGGCGGGCAACACAAGCTCTAGTGGATCGGCGCGATCTAAAGCACTAAAGTACATAGCAAGTCAGGAACTTGACTTGAGCCCTGAAGGCACCGAGTGGGTGTATATCTACACCACAGCGCGAGAACTCAGCAACCATGCGGAGCACGGCATCAGGCCGCTTTTAAAGGTTGGCAGCACAAAGCACCACTACACGGACCGCATCGCTGCTCAAGCTGGCAGCACTGCCGCCCACTCAACGTTGGTTTGCCTTTACGCTTACCGCGTGGTGAGCTCTCGAACCTTAGAGAGCATCGTCCACCGGGCTTTGAAGCAGCAAGACCGCCACATTAAAGACGCGCCTGGAGTCGAATGGTTTGGAGCGACACCCGAGGAAGTGCACGGGCTTGTGCTGAAGCTCTCCAGCGGCGCGCCATGAAGGAGCAAAAGCTTTTAATTGTCAGCGTGGGGGGCCACTAGGATGTTCGCGGCTCCGGTCTTGTCCTGAGCGACCTGAATTGCCGAGAAGCGCAGAGTCAGCTCAACGACGTGGTGCAGCTATTGCCGAGCATATGGAGTGCGCTACTTCAAGCATTCCTTGATCGCGTCCTCCATTGTCCCGACGTGAATTGGCGCTGGATTGCCGCTCTTCATCTTCCAGACGGTAAATCCTTCCTTTGCCGGTTTTTCCATCAGTTTCTTTTGCTTGCCTTCGGTGATGAAGCGAACATGTAGCTTCACTTGGTCGTCTTCGAAGATGTCGAAAAGCTTCCGGGCTACGGCGTCGGACAGTAAGTGCCCGCCTTTGGTGTCGATGCAGAAGACCTTCTTGCCCTTCCAGACCAGGAAGTCCGGATAGAACGCTCCGGTGTCGCCTTCGGTAAGCAGCGGGATGCTGAAGCCTCCTGACACTGCGTTGCGATGCCAGGGGAGGCCTGTCTGGTCGAGGGCCGCCGCGCAGGGCAGCTCTAGCTTGTTAAGCCCCGAGTAGCGCTCATAGAGCGAGTTCTCGTAGGCCGGCGAACCCTTCTTGGCCCGGATTGGTCCGAAGTGGAACGGTTGGAATGACGCGTATGAGAGCTCGGCAAGCTGGAAGTAGGCCTCGGCGATCCGGCTGGCGTAGGACTCCGCGAGCTTGTTGGCGGTGCTCTGGATCTGCACCCGCACGTCGAATTTGGGATCGTCTAGGTGCGTGGCAGCGAGCGCGCCACCTGATCGCGCCTTTAACGCCAGGGCGGCAAGCCAACGCAGCCGCACGGGGTTTGTGTTGCCCTTAACAATCCAATTCGGCGAGTCTTCGGCAACCTTAAGCATTTTTAGGTCGATCACGTTCGAGGCAGCTCGCGCTTGCGCCGTGGTGTTCTCGTCCCCTGCCTTGAACGTAGGGAACTCCGCGACGATCTCAGCGATCTTTTCACTCGCGGCCGTCGAATCCACGTTCACATGTCCCAAAGGCGCGTCGACGCCGTCCCTAGGCCAGAGATCCTCGGCCGCCGACCCCTTCGAGCCGTAGTTTTCCACGACCTCGATCGGAGCGCCCTCAGCTTGCAGTCTCTCGCGCACCTTGCGGATGGTGTCGGTGAAGACGCTCTCCCTGTCGACCCGGAGGAAGAAGTGCGCGGTGTCCAGCAGCGGCGACCCATGGTGCTTGGCGCCAGGCTGGCGCAGAGCGCGCCCGATGATCTGCTCAACCTGCACCGCAGAGCCCATGCTCTTGTCGATGTAGGCGCAGTAGCACTCGGGATCGTCCCAGCCCTCCTGCAGCGCCTGGTTAAAGATGATGTGCTTAAAGTCGCCGGCAGAGAACTTGTCGAAATCGTCGTCGCCCTTTGAAAACAAGTTGACCTGCTTCGGCTTATTGCCGTCGAAGGCGAGATTCGCGTATATCGCGATGTCCTTCGGGTCGACGTTCTTCTTCTCCACCAAGTATCGCCAGATGCGGATCGGCGGCGCCTTGCGGTGCTCGAACGCATCGCTCGGGTTGTCCTTCTCATCTTTGCCGACCATGTTGGTGTTCGAGACGTAGAACGCCTTGGGGCGTATGCGAAGGCCCAGCGTCTTGATCTCAGCTTCAAGCGACTCCAAACGGGCGACGAGCTCGTCCAGGCAGAACTCCATCTGTGCGGTGGTGCCGTCGAAATGGATTGACTTCTTCACGAGCTGCGCGTCGACCACCTTGCCACTTGGCACCGTCGTCGTGATGAAGAGCTCCACCGCCGGCTTGCCGCCTTCGTCCGTGGCCCCGAGCGTTTGAAAGTCAGCCAGGTCGTCGCCGCTGTCAGCTTGATCAATCCAACCTTCGAAGGGGCGCACGACGTTCTTGTTGAAGTTCTCAGGTAGGCGCAATGTGGCCGAGGCGAGCAGGTAGGCGTCGGGCTCGAGCTCCGCGAGAATGTCCGCCTGTTGCTCTGAGAGGTTGTGGCCCTCGTCGTAGACGATCAAGAGGGGTCGCCGCTTGCTTTCGAATTGCCGCTCGCGCAGTCGGTCCCACGCGGACTTCTCACCGAACTGGTCCTCGTCCTTCTGGTAGATGTTGAGAGAGCCTTCGGCTTGGTCCTTATTGTTGAACAAGCCCGTGGTGGCCATCACGATCAGCGGCGTGGTGCCGTCCTCGATCAGCTTCGGCGCAAGCTGCGGCACGGTGATGACGCGGAAGCCCTCGATGATCTCGCTGTATTTGCCGCCGGCTGAGAAGTTGTTGTAGGTCTGGCCCACAACCGACTTCGCCTTTGACATCCAGAACACGATCGGCTGCGACGCGAAGTGCGCTCGCATCAGCGCCACCGCTTGCGCGAGGATGGGGGTCTTGCCAGCGCCCGTGAGCGCCGACAAGCCCTGGAAGAACGGACGATGACGGCCCTTGTATGTGGGTCGGTACTCGTGGTTCGCGAAAAAGGCGTAGCGGTCGACGATGAGTTTGGCGGATTCCGCTTGGAAGGCTTTTAGTTCAAGCATGCGCCTGCTCGTGGACCGCTTCGTTGTTGTAGGCGTCGGTGCGGCTGTTGAAGCCGATGTGCTCGAGCACCGAGTCGGGGATCTTGTAGAACTCGATACCGGCGCCGGTGTAGGTCGCGAGCGACGCGTAGATGTGATACCTCGTCGCGAGCTTGCTCGCGCGCGCCTCTTCGACGACACGCCGGAACGCCTCGGAGTCCAGCAGCGACGGTTTGTCTGGCGCGTCCCAGACCAGGAAGAAGCCCTCCTCGCGGGCGTTAACGGCGAACAAGTGTCGGTGCGACCCTGCCGGCAGGCGCTTCAAGTAGCTTCGCGACTTCTCCGTCTTGTCCCAATAGCTAGTAAGTAGAAGATCGATCATTTCCTCGCGCGCGAGCGCGTTGACGGCGCTCGCGTCGATGACGTCGCGCCGCAGCTCCAAGAAACGGAAGCCTCCGGCGAGCGGCTTCGCCTTCGTTTTGCCAGGGGCAGCCCACTCGCCAGTAATGGCGCGGCGGATGCGCTCGGCTGTCAGGCTCTTGGCGTAGTGGTCGCCCTTGTCGGTGTTGCCCTGCTCGATGAGGATGAAGCGGCGATTGGCCTCTGTCTCCGAGTTGAGCTCCAAAACGGCGTGCCCGGTCGTCCCCGACCCCGCGAAAGGATCGAGCACTATGCCGTTTGGCCGGCACCAGATAGAGATGATCTTTTTGATCAACTTCAACGGCTTCACGGTCTCAAACTTGTGGCCCTTACCAACGATCGCGTCAAGCTCCTCGACCCCGTCGCGCGAGCGCCCACTCATGTTGCGCAGCCAGGACACCGCGTCGAGTTCCGCGGGGCCCTCCTTGTCGTCTACCCAGAACGACTGCGGGACCGCGCCTTGCTTGACAAGATTCTTGTAGACCTTCTTGACGGGCTTCTGCTCCCCGTCTTGGCCCCAATACAGCACGGGCCACGTGCCTTTCTGATGGCGGGCCTGAGCTCTCTTACGAGCCGCGGCGATGACGGCCTTCTTCTGCGCCGTGCTCTTGGCCGCTTTCCAGCCAACGAGAGCCAGTGCCTTACCGCGTCCATCGCCGAGGTCTATATCCTCGTATTTGACGTCCCACTCCTCGGCCCATGTCTTAATGGTCAGGCGCTTGGCTGCCCAGTGGCGCTCGCCGGGGTCGTGGAAGTCTCCGGTAAACGGCGACTGGATCGCATAGTTAGCCGCGGCGCTTGGACCCTTGCCGGTCAAGTCGCCCTGTTTCCATTCGTGGGGATCCTCGTCGACGCTCTTCTTGAATCTCGCGTCTGCGAGCGCGGAGCGCTCAACCGTCCCGGTCTTGGCCCGCTCGACGGACTTCGCGTAGACCAGGACGTATTCGGTCGTGACCGTGATGTGGGCAGCTTGGTTCTTCGGCGTCGTCTTCTGCCAGTTAATCACCGCGAGGCGGTTCTCTTCCAGGAAAATCTCGTCCATTAGCATGCCGAGGCGATAGAGCTCCCGATGGTCAATGCAAATCGCGATCACGCCGCCTGGTTTAAGCATCTCGCGCATCATCCAGAGGCGCGGCGTCATGAATTTCAGCCACTTGCTATGGCGCGATCCGTCGTCGGCCGGCACGATGTCGCCCAGGTCCGGGTCGTTGGGATCCTTATCCCACTTGTCGTTGTAGCGGAAGTCTGAGCCGGTGTTGTAGGGCGGGTCGGCGACGATCAGGTCGACTTGGCCGCGATACTTGTAGAGCGTCACCATCGTCGACAGGTTCTCCCCGTCCCAGATCTCGTTCTCGCACTGACGATGCTCTTCGCCGTGCGAATACTTCTTGACGATCTTGCTCATCTTCGGCTTGACTTGCCGAATGATCTGCCAAGGCGCCGTGCGCCCTGTGTAGTTCATGACGATCCCGTTTTTGCCTGCTTCGCGGTTCGCCGCCTCTTGCTCTTGCAACAGGCGGATCAGAGCCGCCTTGGGCATCTGCTCGTAATCCATGTTTCTCCTCGCGAGCGCGCCTGTCGGCGGCGCCAATAACAAAACCGCCGGAGGCGGTTTTTTCAGCTCATCATAGCTATCGAAGAGCGAAAGCTGACTTTCGAGCGCATGCATGTTTCTGCACTCATTGCGCGCGCGTTAGTCGTCCCCAACCAGCTTTAACCAGAGCCAGACGCCAGACGGCTTCGTCAGGCGGAGGTTCGCATAGCTTCTCGTCACGCCAGACTTCGATCCCCGCTGCTGCCGGCTCGGGTAGGGGAATGATGCGCCAGCGCTCCCCCGCTGCGCCGCGCGGCTCGCAATCATTGGCTAGGAATGAGTTGGTCCATTTGCGAATCATACTGGTTATTTATCCAGTATTGGCAAGCCATGAGCTCACTCGACTAGATCCGCGCCTGCGACCAGGCGAAGCTTGCTGTCGATGCAGAGTCCGCTGCTAGTCAAAGTTGGCGTTCGCGACCTGGCCATGACAGGCGGCTCTTAGCCTGGAGCCGACACCACAGCAGTTGCAGAGGTTAATTAATGGTCGTCGGATTGAGCTTTGTAGGCCAAATCTATCGCTGCTGCTTCCACCGCCTAACCGTCACCCTCTCCACCGCCGCGAAGGCCAAACTCTCCACCTCCAACCCAATCAGCACCACCAGCGCCAACTCGGCGAACACGCGGTCGGTGTGGAGCTCGTTGCGGTTCTGGAAGATGTATTAGCCCAAGCCGCCCTTGCCCGAGCTGGCGCAGAAGACGAATTCGGCGGCGATGAGGGTGCGTCAGGCCAAGACCCAACCGATCTTCATCAGGCCCGACAGGGTGGCGGGGTCCGTCGTCTGCAGCACTTCGCGCAGCCCAGTCAGGTCGTCCTTGCGGCCGGCCATGCTCAGGGTTTCGGGCAGGCCTTGAAAGCCCCCATACTTGTTTAGCGCCAGCGTGCCCATCATCTATTCCCTCGCCCACCGCTTCAATTCCCGCACCACCGCCCCCACGCCCTCCCCTCGCTCATCCCCCCGCCACAGCACCCCAATCGCCTCCGGCGCCCCCGGCACCGCCACTGGCAACCGCCGTAACTGCCCACCCTCCACAGACCGCCCCATGTGGCTCTCCAGCCCCACGTACAGCAGCTGCAGCCGCTGCATCAGCGCCACGCTCAGCGCGACGGTGCGGGTGTCGACGCGTGCCACGGGCGGCGTGGTGCCCCATTGCGCGCACAGCTGCACGAAGGCGCGGTGCGGCGGCGAATCGACGGGCGGCAGCAGCCAGGTGGCGGCGGTGCAGCTGCGGGCGCTCACGCTGCGGCGTGACGCGAGCGGGTGGTCGACGGGGGCATACACGGCCAGGCGGTCGTGCACCAGGGGCGTGAAGACAAAACCTGCGGGCACTTCCACGCCGGCGCGGCACAGCACGATGTCGACGCTGTCGTCCTGGCACAGCGCAGGGATGTCGGCGGCCTCGATCTCGCGGTAGTCGATCCACAGCTCGGGGTGGGCGGCGCACAGCGCGGGCAGGGCGGGCGCGGCGATGGCGGTGCTGGCGGCCGCGATGCCGGCGATGCGCACCACGCCGGCGGCGCCCTGGCCGACCTGCGCGGCGTCGTGGGCCAGCCGCTCGAAGCCGGCAATGGCGTGCTTGAGCGCGGGCAGCAGCAGGGCGCCTTCCCGGGTCGGGCGCACGCCGCGCGCGTGGCGGTCGAACAGGGTCACGCCCAGCAGGGCCTCGACGCGGTTGAGCGCCTCGGTGGCCGAGGGCTGGGCCATGCCGAGCGAGGCGGCCGCCTTCTGGATCGCGCCCAGCTCGGCCATGCGCACGACCAGCTGCAGCTGCCGCGGCCGCGCGTAGTGCAGCAGGCGGCGGGCAAGGCTGGCAGACGCGTCGGGCAGGGCAGGGGGCATGGGCGGGCGCTCCGGCAAGGTATAGGCCAATTCGATGGCTGGGCTGCATTCTGCCGTTGCGGCCTGCAGCCGGGGCCGAGAAGATCGCGTCGCGCTTCCCTGAACAACGACGAGACCGACGGAGACAGACAGACATGCCGATGCACCGCATCACCACCACCCGCACGCCCGCGACCCCCGATTCCTTCCTGCCCGCCCGCCTCGCGCGGCGCCGCGCCTGCCTGCTCGCAGCCTTGGCCGTGCTCGGCGTCGGCGCCGCAACGCTGCACTTACCGGCCGAGGCGCAGGCATACCCGTCCAAGTCGATCACCCTCGTGGTGCCCTATCCGGCCGGCGGCGCTACCGACGCGGCGGCGCGTCTGGTCGCCACGCAGCTGGGCCAGGTGCTGGGGCAGACGGTGGTGGTCGACAACGTGGCGGGCGCCTCGGGCGCGATCGCGGCGCAGAAGGTGGTGCGGGCCGCGCCCGACGGCTACACGCTGCTGGCCGGCACCATCAACGAGGTGGTGTTGGCGCCCATCGTCAGCACCGGCACGCCCTACAAGTACCAGGACCTGGCGCCGGTGGGCGAGGTGGGCTCGACGCCCTTCGTGCTGGTGGCCAACCCCAAGGTGGCGGCCAGCCAGATTGACGAGCTGCTGGCGCTTGTGCGCAAGAACCCCGGCAAGGTCAACGTCGGCATTCCGGGCATCGGCACGCTGCAGCACATCGCGGTCGCGGCCCTGGCCGGCCAGGCCAAGCTCGACTGGACGACGGTGCCCTACAAGGGCGCGGCGCCGCTCAATGCCGACCTGCTCGGCGGGCAGGTCGACCTGGCGGTGGTCACGCTGCCCTCGGCCATCGGCTACATCGCCGACGGCAAGCTCAAGTCGCTGGGCCTGATGAGCCTGCAGCGCGACGAGCGCGCCAGCGACCTGCCGACCATCAACGAAGGCCGCGAGATCAAGAACTTCAGCACCGACGCCTGGCTGGGCCTGCTGGCGCCGGCCAGGACGCCCGCACCCGTCGTGGCCAGGCTCAACGCCGCGCTGGCCGAGGTGTTGAAGAAGCCCGAGCTGCGCGAGGGCCTGGTCAAGATCGGCTTCAAGGTCAACCCCGGCAGCGCGGCCGACTTCGCCCAGCGCATGGCGCGCGACGACAAGCGCTACCGCGAGGTGGCCGCGACGGTGAAGCTCGACCGATGAACGACGACAACGCCGAAGCGGCCTGCCGATGATCTGCCTGTCCGACGAGCCGGCGTCCACGCCGGCGGGCCACGCGATGCGCGCCCTCTTTTCCGCGCAGGCCAGCGTGGCGCACATCCTGCAGGTCGAGGCGGCGCTGGCGCGCGTGCAGGCACGCCACGGCATCGTGCCGCAGGCGGCGGCCGACGACATCACGGCCTGCGCGACGCTGGCCGACTTTCCCGTCGACGAATGGGAGCGCCAGCGCGCGCGCGTGGGGCACCCGCTGGTCGCCATCCTCGAAGCCTGGTCGAGCCGCCTTGCGCCCGACAGCCGCGAATGGCTGCACTACGGCGCGACCACGGCCGACCTGTTCAACACCGTGCTGGTGATGCAGCTGCAGGCGGCCGGGCATGCGCTCGTGGCGCAGATGCAGGGCGTCGCGCAGCGCCTCGCGGCCCTGGCCGTGGAGCATCGCGCCACGCCGATGGTCGCGCGCACGCTGGGCCGCCATGCGCTGCCCTTCACCTTCGGCATGAAGGTGGGCACCTGGCTGGCCGAGCACGGGCGCAGCACGGCGCGGCTGCAGCACTGGCTGGCGCAGTACCGCACCGGCATCCTGAGCGGCGCCGTGGGCACCTATGCGTCCTTCGGCGCCGCGGGCCCGGCCATCGAGCGCGAGGTCATGGCCGAGCTGGGCCTGGCCGAACCCGAGGCCGTCGACTGGAAGGGCAGCCGCGACCGCTTTGCCGAGTTCGGCTGCGTCGTCGCGCTGGCGGCGCGCACCTGCGGGCACATGGCGCACGAGGTCTTCCTGCTGGCCGGCGACGACATCGACGAGCTGCGCGAGGCGAACGGCGCCGTGGGCTCGTCGACCATGCCGCACAAGTCGAACCCGTCGCTGTGCATCGAGGTCGTCTCGCGTGCGCGCGAAGTCAGTGCACGGCTGCAGCCGCTGCTCGACTGGATCGGCATGGTCTACGACCGCGATTCGGCCCAGCACGGCGACGTGCTGCGCGACCAGTGCGTGGGCATGGCCGACCTGCTGGCGCAGCTCGATCGCCTGTTCGATGTGCTGGTGGTCATGCCCGAGCACATGGCGGCCAACCTGCAGCGCACGCAGGGCATGGTGCTGTCGGAGGCGCTGACCTTCGCGCTGGCCGCCCGCATGGGCAAGCACAGCGCGCACCACGCGGTGCAGCGCCTGGTGCGCACCGCGCGCGAATGCGGCTGCTCGCTGCAGGACGCCGCGCGCGACGACCCGGCCATCGCGCCCTGGCTGGCCGAGCAGCCCGACCTGCTCGACGTGCGGGCCTACACCGGCCGCGCGCCGCAGATCGCCGACGCCGCGGCGGCCGCCTGGCGCGGTTGAGCGCGCGGGGGCGGCGAGGCTGCGCTGCTCAGCGGCACGCCGGCCGCATAGCCCTCGGGCAGCAAGATGGCGAGACCGCAGCCTTGGCAACGAACTCGCCGCTGGCGATTCGGGAGTGAGACTGCAGTCCCGCAACCTCAACGCCGCGGCTGGTAGAGCGGGTCGCCCATTTGGCAGGGGCACTCATGTGGACATGCCGGCAAGAAGTCGAGTTGCACACCCACTACGCGTGTGCTCTCGCTTGCCCCCGCTGCCGAAGAATTCGGCACCACGACGTAGCCTCTTCGTGGGAGATCGATTCGGGCCTTGGACTGCAGGTTTTCCTTCAGGACGCGAGCGACATTGCGCCCACGCTCCAAGCCAAGCCCCTCAGGCCTGTGGTCACGCTCCCACGGCTCAACCGAAGCCTCTACATCGATCGATTCATGGTTTGGGTATCGTTCTTCCAGCCCGGCCATCCAATCCGCCAACTTCAGCACCTGATCGGCAGGCACCACGGACGAGTTGGGATAGAAGGTCACCGCGATGGACTTGACCGGGCTGCAGGCAAGCACCCCCCCCGGCCCCAGAGCCGCCATCACCGGTAGTAGCAAATTGACAAGGGGACGGCCGAATTTCCACATGGCGCTCAGTCCCCCACCACGCCCAGGATGTAAGACGCAAGACTGTCGGCGTTCATCTGCGATTTCGATTCTTTCGCATGAGCTCGTGAATTCCGCGTGCCGTACCAATGATCGAACGAGCCGAACGTGTCATCGAAGTGGGTGACCTCATGGACCAAGGTCAAGAGGCGGGAGTCACCATCGAGTGCCTCGCCCGTGTCGAAGTTGACCCTGTTGTCGTATCGAAAGCTGCAAAACTCCAACGCGATGGCAATGGTGTGTGTGGCCGTGTCGGGCTTGCACGCTGCTGCCGCAGTGCCACGGTCAGCTTCTAGAACGCAAGTTGCCAGCTTACCGCCACCGATGTACCGCACGAAATTTTTGGGCTCCAGTCCTTGGAGCACGCGAGCGCATGAGGTCAAACCTTTTTGCAGATGGTCGCGGGTGCCCTGATCGGCCACGCCGAACCACAGTTTCACTCGGGCCTGCGCCGGCTTGTCCCAGCGATCCAACTCGGGAAGCCTCTTCTTGGTGATGTGGTCGAGCGCCATGTCGCGCAGCTTCATCGCCAGTGTGGCGAACTCCTTGTTCGTCATGTTCGGGCAGATGTTCTCCGTCGGCTCCGCTTCTGGCGGATGGTCGACAAAGTCGTCAACGATCTTCTTGCTTGCGGCTTGTTCCTGATGGTTCAGGGCGTACCAATCGCTGGCAGCAATGTTCACGTCGAACTCCCGACTGTCGCCGCCCAGGTCATCCACGTATGACGTGGTCTGCAAGGTCGACAGGATCAGTGGCGGAACCGGGCAATGACAGACGACCACATCGCCTTCCAGAGCCACTTCGGCCCCATAGAAACCATTGCGGCGCGGGCCGCCAGCTTTCGCGATGATGCCGATGCTGTTGCATCCCTCGCAGTAGGCGCGCCCGCCAATGAGGGCTACTCGATGTCCATGGATGGTGAACTCGGGTCCGCTGTATGGGAGGACGTGACCGCCGGGTACTGGCGGGTCTCCCACCACGAGGATTCTTCTGTGCATCGCTCTCCCTTCGAAATTACGAGGCCGGTGACAGTCGGCCTATCAAAAAGCCCCCTAGGGGGCCGGAGGGCTGGGGCAGTTGAGCGAGGAGGCACCCTCTTCGCATCTTGCATATCCCCAGCGGGCGGAATTCTAAGTACCCGCTAGCGCACTTGTTCCGGGAACGCCGGCGGGATCACGTGCCCGTCAGCGCTGCTGCCCCCACCGCCGCACGGTGACGCGTTCCAGCGTCGCGAAGGCCAGGCTCTCCACCGCCAGCCCGATCAGCACCACCAGCGCCAACCCCGCGAACACGCGGTCCGTGTAGAGCTCGTTGCGGTTCTGGAAGATGTACCACCCCAGCCCGCCCTTGCCCGAGCTGGCGCCGAAGACGAGTTCGGCGGCGATGAGGGTGCGCCAGGCGAAGGCCCAGCCGATCTTCAGGCCCGAGAGGATGGCGGGCAGGGCGGCGGGGACCAGGATCTGCAGCACGTAGCGCAGGCCGGTGAGGCCGTAGTTGCGGCCGGCCATGCGCAGCGTTTCGGGCACGCCCTGAAAGCCCGCGTACGTGTTCAGCGCCAGCGGCCACAGCACCGAGTGGATGAGCACGAAGACGAGGCTGCCCTGGCCCAGGCCGAACCACAGCAGCGCCAGCGGCAGCAGCGCGATGGCGGGCAGGGGGTTGAACATCGACGTGAGGGTGCTCAGCAGGTCGCGGCCGATCTGGGTCGACACGGCGAGGGTGGTGAGCGCGAAGGCGAGCAGCACGCCGGCCACGTAGCCCTTGAGCAGCACCGACAGCGAGATCGCGGTCTTGGCGACGAGCTCGCCGCTGGCGATGCCCTGCACCAGCGCCTTGGCGGTGGCGGTGAAGGTGGGCAGCAGCAGGTCGTTGTCCTGCCAGCGCGCGAGCAGCTCCCACAGCACGGCGAGCACCACGAGGATCAAGCCCTTGCGCAGCCAGACTTGCGACCACAGGCGCGTGGTCCATGGCAGTTCGCGTTCTACGGCGTCGCCGGTCCAGGGCTCCAGGGGGCGTTCGTATTCGGGCCGCACGGGCGGCACCGACGGCGTGGGCGGCAGCACGGCGCTCATTGCACGACCCCTTCTTCGTGTTCGAACAGCAGCCGGTGGATGCGTTGCGCCGTGGCCTGGAAGTCATCACCACCCAGGCTCTCCAGCCCATACGCGTGGCTGTTGATCTCGGCGCGCATGCGCCCCGGGTGCGGCGACAGCAGCGCGATGCGGCTGCCGACGACGAGCGCCTCCTCGATCGAGTGGGTGACGAAGAGCAGGGTGAAGCGCACCTCGTCCCACAGCGCGAGCAGCTCTTCCTGCATGCGCCGGCGCGTGAGCGCGTCCAGGGCCGCGAAGGGCTCGTCCATGAGCAGCACGCGCGGCTGCATGGCCAGGGCGCGGGCAATGGCCACGCGCTGCTTCATGCCGCCCGACAGCTGGTGCGGGTGCACGTCGGCGAATTGGGCCAGGCCCACCTTGTCGAGGTAGTGCAGCGCGCGCTCGGCGGCTTCCTTGCGGCCCAGGGTGCGTGACGCCAGCAGTGGGAACATCACGTTCTGCTTCACCGTCTTCCACGGCGGCAGCTGGTCGAATTCCTGGAACACGACGATGCGGTCGGGGCCCGGCGCGGTCACGGTGCGGCCGTCGAGGCGGATGGCGCCTTCCACCGGCGGGATGAAGCCGGCCACGGCCTTGAGCAGCGTCGACTTGCCGCAGCCCGAGGGGCCGAGCAGCACGAAGCGTTCGGCCTGGTGCACGTCGAAGCTCACGCGGTGCGTGGCGCGCACCACGCGTTCGGGCGTGCGGTACTCCAGGCTCACGCCGTCGACCTGCAGCAGCGCGGCGGTGTCGGCGTGCAGGCCCTGCGCGGGCGTGGCCGGCACGGGGGACGGCGTGGGCGCGGGGCGCACCGGCGCATGGCCGGGCACGGCGCGCCATGCGGTGGCGGCAAGGCTCATGGCATGGGTCCGATCGATGGGGTGGGGCAGGCTCAGCTGCCGGGCTGCGCGTAGGCCTCGGGGAAGAAGTAGTCCTTCCACGACGCGGCCTTGTTCTTGAGCACGCCGAGCTTGTGCAGCTCGTCGGCGTACACCTGCGTGCGGTGTGGCGACACCGTGAAGTCGTTCTCGGGGTCTTCGATGATGCGGCGCACCAGCGCGGGGTCGAGCCTGGACTGCTGCACGCGGATGAAGATGTCGGCCGCCTTGGCCTTGTCGGCCTTCACGATCTGCGCGGCTTCGACCAGCGCGGCGTAGAAGGCGCGGTACACCTTGGGGTTCTCGTCGCGGTACTTCTGCGTGGTGTAGAGCACGTTGAAGGTCGCCGGCCCGCCCAGGATGTCGTAGCTGCTGATCACCTTGTGCACCGCCGGGTTGCCCGCCAGCGCCTGGTAGTAGAAGGGCGCGCTCGAGAAGTGGGTGTTGATCTCCGACCCGCCCTTGATGAGCGCTGCCGTCGCGTCGGGGTGCGGCAGGCTGACCGAGATGGTGTCGAAGCGCTTGAAGTCGGCGGCGCCGTAGAGCTTGGCCGTCTCGATCTGCAGCGTGCGCGACTGGAAGCCCACGCCCGCGGCCGGCACCGCGATGCGGTCCTTGTCGCTCAGGTCCTTGAGCGTCTTGACGTTCGGGTTGTTGGTGATGAGGTAGTTGGGCAGCGAGCCCAGGGCCGCCACCGCCTTCACGTTCTGCTTGCCCTGCGTGCGGTCCCACAGCGTGAGCATGGGCGGCACGCCGGCCGAGACGATGTCGAGCGAGCCGGCCAGCAGCGCCTCGTTCATGCCCGTCGCGCCCGAGATGGCCGACCACTCGACCTCGACCACCGGCAGGCCCTGTGCCTTGGCGTGCTTCTCGATCAGCTTCTGGTCGCGCACCACGTCCAGCAGCAGATAACCGATGCCGAACTGCTGCGCGATGCGGATGCGCCCTTCGGCATGCGCCGCCAGCGAGGCCGCGGCCAGGCCCAGGGCGGTGAGGACGGCCGCGGTGCGGCGGGTGATGGGGGTCATGGAGGAGGTTCGGGTGGTGGATTCAAATTCGGACATCCGGACGCAGAGGACGCAAAGGTTTCGCAGAAGACGCAAAAGAAGAAGTTCTTTTTGGATGTCTTTTCTGCGACCTCTGCGAAACCTTTGCGACTTCTGCGTCCGGAAGTTCGGCTTCAGGCAGCCTTCAGTTCGCCCCCGCCCCCACCACGTCGTCGAAGAAGTACTCCTTCACCGCCTTCGGTTCGTTCTTGATGGCGCCCACGCGGTGCATGAACTGGCCCAGCAGCAAGGTGTTCTGCGGCTCGGTCTTGAACTGCACCTCGGGGTTGTTGATGATCTTGAGCAGCAGGGCCTTGTCGGTCTTGGCGCCGCTCACCTTGAGGTAGATGTCGGCCGCCTGCTCCGGGTTCTTGCGGATGAACTGCGCGGCCTCGTCCAGCGCGGCGACGAAGGCCTTGTAGGTCTTCGGGTTCTCGGCGCGGAATTTCTCGGTCGCGTACAGCACGGTCGCCGACGAGGGGCCGCCCAGCACGTCGTACGAATTGAGCACGATGCGCGCATTCGGGTTGCCGGCGAGTTCCTGCTCCTGGAAGGGCGGGTTGCCGAAGTGGCCGGTGATCTCGGTGCCGCCCTTGATGATGGCGGCGGCCGCGTCGGGGTGCGGCACGGCGACGCTGATCTTGTCGAGCTTGGCGAATTCCTTGTCGCCCCACAGCTTGGCCGACGCGAGCTGCAGCACGCGCGACTGCACCGACACGCCCACGGCCGGCAGCGCGATGCGGTCCTTCTCGGTGAAGTCGGCAATCGTCTTCACCGACGGGTTGTTGGTCACCAGGTAGTACGGGAAGTTGCCCAGCGAGGCCACGCCCTTGACGTTCTGCCTGCCCTTGGTGCGGTCCCACAGCGTGAAGAGCGGGCCGACGCCGGCGCCCGCGATGTCGATGCTGCCCGACAGCAGCGCGTCGTTCACCGCCGAGCCGCCCGACAGCTGCAGGAACTCGACCTTGGCATCCACCCCCGCGGCCTTGGCGTGCTTCTCGATCAGCTTCTGCTCCTGCGCCACGTTGAGCAGCAGGTAGACGATGCCGAACTGCTGCGCGATGCGGATCTGCCCTTCAGCGTGGGCGGCGAGCGAGGCGGTGGCCAGGCCGAACGCGGTAAGTGAAGCGGTGACGAGCGCGGCGGCGCGGCGGGTGATGGGTTTCATGGGAGGGGCGATGGGGTAAGGGGGACAAATACGGATTGCCGGACGCAGAGGGCGCAGAGGTTTCGCAGAGGACGCAAAAGGAGAGAAACTTGTAGGTTTCCTTTTGCGTCCTCTGCGTGCTTTTGCGACCTCTGCGTCCGGAAGTCCGCTTTCAGGCGGCCTTCAATACGGCACGTCGCCTTCGATCGTGGTGCGATACAGCTTGCGGCGCAGGTGGTCCGGGGTGCCGGCGGCCAGGTGCTGGACGGAGCGGTTGTCCCAGAACACCATGTCGTGCGGCTGCCAGGGGTGGCGGTACTGCAGCTCGGGCTTCACGGCCAGCGCGAAGAGTTCGGCCAGCACGGCGGCGCTCTCGTCCTCGGGCAGGTCGACGATGCGGGTGGTGAAGTGCTCGCTGACGAACAGCGCCTTGCGGCCGGTCTCGGGGTGGGTGCGCACGATCGGGTGCACCACCGGCTTGACCTCGTCGAGCTGGGCCTGCGTGAGCTTCGGGCGCCAGGGGCTGCGGGCGCGCAGCTCCTCGTACTTGGCGAGATAGCTGTGCTCGGCGCGCAGCGGGGCGATCGTGGTCTTCAGCGCCTCGGGCAGCGCGTCGTACGCGGCGTGCTGGTTGGCGAAGAGCGTGTCGCCGCCCTCGGCGGGCAGTTCCTGCGCGTGCAGCAGCGAGCCGAGGCTGGGCTTGTCCTTGTACGACAGGTCCGAATGCCAGAAGTGGCCGGCATCGCCCAGGCCGATCGGCTCGCCGTTCTCCTTGATGTTCGAGACGACCAGCACCTCGGGGTGGCCCGCGAGCTGGAACTTCTTCTGCACGTGGATCTGCAGCGGCCCGAAGCGGCGGCTGAAAGCGACCTGCTGCGCGGGCGTGATGCGCTGGTCGCGAAACACGAGCACATGGTGGTCGAGGTGCGCGCGGTGGATGCGCGCGAAGTCCTCGTCGGCCAGCGGGCGGCTCAGGTCCAGGCCGATGACTTCGGCACCGAAGGGCGCGTCGAGGGTGCGGATGACGAGGCCCGCGCCGGACGCGGTGGATTCGGGACGGACGGGAGACGAGGCGAGGGCGGACATGGTGCAGGCCGGCGGCGGGCGCCGCGTGGAAAGGACCTGCACTCTAGGCAGCGCATGCCGCCGAGGGAACGACTGATTTTTCGGTTGCTAACAACACAAACATCTAAGCGCCCACACGCCCGTCCAGTGGGGGCGAGGGAGACATCGACTCGGGAGCATCACGGCTCGGCCGCCAGATCGGCCTGCGCCAGCGCCTGCTCGATCACTTCCTGCGTCAGCGTGGGGGCGAAGGACTCGATGAAGGCGTAGACGTACTTGCGCAGGTAGCCCCCGCGCCGCACCGCCAGCTTGGTCTCGTTGATGCCGAAGAGGTGGCCGGCATCGATGGCGCGCAGGGCCGTGTCGCGCTCGGTCTCGTAGGCCACGCTGGCGACGATGCCCACGCCCATGCCGAGCTGCACGTAGGTCTTGATGACGTCGGCGTCCATCGCGGCCAGCGTGATGTTCGGCTCCAGCCCGGCAGCGGCGAAGGCCGCGTCGATGCGCGTGCGGCCGGTGAAGCCGGCGTCGTAGGTGATGAGCGGGTGCGCGGCCAGCGTCTGGAGCGTGAGCGGCGCCTGCAGCAGCGCATGGCCCGGCGGCACGATCACCGCGTGCGTCCAGCGGTAGCAGGGCAGGGCCACGAGTTGCGGGATGTCGGCCAGCGCCTCGGTGGCGATGCCCACGTCCGCCTCGCCGTCGAGCAGCATCTGCGCGATCTGCCGCGGCGAGCCCTGGTGCAGGTTCAGCTTGACCTGCGGGAAGCGCTCCCAGAACTCCTGCACCGCCACCGGCAGCGCATAGCGCGCCTGCGAGTGCGTGGCCGCGATCGACAGCACGCCGGTCTGCTGCGCGGCGAACTCCTCGCCGGCCAGCCGCAGGTTGCTGCTTTCCATGAGCACGCGCTCGATGATGGGCAGCACGTGGCCGCCCGGCTCGGTCAGCCCGGTGAGCCGCTTGCCGGCGCGCACGAAGAGCTCGATGCCCAGCTCCTGCTCGAGCTCGCGGATCTGGCGGCTCACGCCGGGCTGCGAGGTGTGCAGGGCCTGGGCGACGTCGGTGAGGTTGAAGTTGCAGCGCACGGCCTCGCGGACCGAACGCAGCTGCTGGAAGTTCATGGTGGCAACGCAATCGACACGGCAGCGCAGGGCGCGGCTGCCGGGCCGCCATTGTGCGAAGCGGCGTCGTGCACGGGAACGACCGTTTCGCAGGTTGCTCATGAGCAAACTGTCTTTGGGTGCGGAGCCTGCAGGAAGGCTCAGGGCGAACGCGCCGGCAGGCCCTTGAGGCGCTCGTAGCCGCTCAGCTCCAGGAAGCCCTGGCCGGTGAGCGCGCCGCCGACCTTCACGGCGCCTTCCCAATACACGTTGGCGCTGGTGATGCCGGCGTCGAACTCGGCATTGGGCACGAAGGGCTCCACGTCCAGCGTGCCGGCCGGCACGCTCACGCGCCAGGCCACCGGGTACTTGATGCCGGTCGCGGGGCTGGTCCATTGCCGCACCGGTTGCAGTTGCACGCTGTCGCGCGCGAGCGGGGTCGAGCTGCCGTCGGCCAGCGTGTGGGTGCCGGCGGTCAGCACCGGGCGGCCGGCGCGGTCGAACAGCTCGTAGATCATGAGGTCGGAGCCGTCCGAGAGGTGCAGCGCGAACCAGTTCCAGCCCAGCTCCAGCACGTCGAACTCGCCCCACTGGTGGTCGTACCACACCGTGCCCCGCACCTGCGTACTCCGCCCGCCGATCTCGACCATGCCGCTGGCCGGCAGCCGCGGGCGCGAGTAGTAGTAGCTGACGCCGCTGCTGCCGAAGTCGAGCAGCCCCGGCGTGTCCGAGCCGGCCGCACGGTGGGCCACCAGCGGCGGCGCGTCGGCGAGGTCGAGCGTGAAGGCGGCGCCGCCGTCGAGGTCGGCCTGCAGTGTGTGGGAGCCGGCCAGGCGGGCGAAGCGCCAGTTGGCCTGGCGGAAGTCGAAGCCCTCGCGCACCGACGCGGTCGCGACGCCGGCGGTCTTGTACTGGCCGTCGTAGCGCTTGCCGGTGCGCAGGTCGGTCAGTGCCACGTGCATCACCGTGTGCCGCACCAGGCTGCTGGCGACGAAGACCGCCACATGGAAGGCATAGCGCGGGCCGTCGTCGGCGTCGAGGATGCCGTTGTAGTACCACCATTCCATGGCCGAGCCGTGCGGCGCCTCGTCGGTGGGCAGGTTCAGCGGCGGCAGGGCGGCGGTGCGTTCGGCCGACGTGACCGCCGCCTTCACCGTGCGGGCCGGTGCATCGGCCTGCGCGAGGCGCGGCGCGCTGTCGGGCGGCGACTCCGCGAAATACCAGGCGATCGCGCCGATCGCGAGCACCAGCACCGCGAAGGCCACGCCCCGCACCAGCGCCCGGCGGCGGCTGCGCCGGCTGCGGTGGCGCCCGAAACGGCTGTAGCCCTCGCGCTTCCTGCCGAAGTACTTCAAAGCGGCTCCTTGAAACAAAAGGTTGCATGGAGCCTATCACCGACAGGGCCCGAATGGCGCCCGGATCAGCCCGCGGTGACCGCGAACCCGGTATCGAAGGTATTGGCCACCTGCAGCGGTTGGCGGATCAGGCCCACCTCGCGGTAGAAGTCGGCCGTGCGCTGTTGGTCGGCGACCACGGCGGCGTCGATCGGCACCCACTTCTGCTGGCGGCGCTCGAACTGCAGCTTGGCGGCCTCGGGCGGGATGCCGATGATGCGTGCCAGCGTGGCCGAGAACGCATCCACGTTGCGGTACGACCAGGCCTGGGCGCGCACCACGCGCTGCAGGAAGTCTTGCAGCACCGGCCGCTTGGCGGCGATGGCGGCGTCGGTCGCGGCCAGGTAGCTCAGGCCCGGCAGCAGGCCGCGGCCGCTGGCCAGCACGCGCGCATGGCCGCTGGTCTCGGCCAGCGCGGTGTAGGGCTCCCACGTGGCCCAGGCATCGACCGAGCCCTGCGTGAGCGCCAGCTTCGCATCGGCCGGCGCGAGGAAGCGCAGGTTCACGTCCTCCGGCTTCAGGCCGGCGGCGACCACGGCCTTGAGCGTGACGAAGTGGCCGATCGAGCCGCGGTTGGTGGCCACACTGCGGCCCTTGAGGTCGGCGGCGGTCTTGAGCGGCGAGTCGGGCCGCACCAGCACCGCGGTGCCGTAGGCGTCGCTGCGATTCGCGCCGATGGCCTTGACCCGGGTGCCGGCCGCGAGCGCGAAGATCAGCGGCGCATCGCCGATGGGGCCGCTGTCCACCGCGTTGGCGTTCAGCGCCTCGGCCAGCGGCGCGGCGGCCGGGAACTCCGACCACTGGATGTCGTAGGCCAGGCCCTGCAGCGCATCGGCGGCCTCGAGCAGCGCGCGCAGGCCGCCCTTCTGGTCGCCGGCCTTGAGCAGGGGCCGGCCCTGGGCGTGCAGGCCGATGGCCGGGAGCGCCAGGCCGGCAGCGCCGAGGCCCACACCGGCGATCAGGCGGCGACGGCCGAGGGAAGAGGGTGGGCGAGAAATCATGAAAGCTCCGGGTGTCGTGCGATGAAGAAGGAAGAGGTCAGTGGATGAAGCCGCCCTTGGCGAAGCGCACCGGCTGCGCATCCATGCGGGCGATGAGCGCGCCCAGGCCGTCCGCCGGTGCCGCTGCTGCCGCAGCGGAGGTCGGCGGCGCGTCGCTGCGGCACAGCAGGTCGTCGTCGGACCAGCCGGTGCGCGCGGGGCTGCTGCGCGCGCGCAGGTAGCCGTCGCGGTCGACGATGAACTGCAGGCCGGCTGGCGAATCGGTCCCGGCCACCAGCGCCAGCGCCTGCCAGGCCTCGGGCGCACGGGCCACGCAGCCCTCGGCCACCGGCCCGTCGCCGGGGCGTACCTGCACCGTGACCAGGCGCGGGTCCTCCGGCGGCGGCGGCGCGCCGTCGGCCATCGCGACCAGCCGCAGGCGCTGGCCGCGCCAGCTCGACAGCAGCCGCGTGCGGCCATCGGCGCACTGCACCGGCGCATCGGCCAGGCGCACCGGCCGGCCCCACTGGCCGGTGGCGCGCAGCATCTCGCCGGCGGCCTGGGCCTTCATGGCGTCGATCAGCGCCCAGGCATCGGCGTCGCTCAGTTGCGTGCCGAAGCCCGGCATGGTGGGCCGACCCTGCGCGTCGCGCAGGCCGTGCTGCAGATGCCACAGCAGATCGCCGTCGGCGCGGCGCCAGAGCAGCGGACCCGCCAGGTTCGGCGGCCAGACGGCGAGCGACGCGGCCTGCGGCCCCTGGCCCCGCCCGTCCGCGCCGTGGCATTGCACGCAGTGCTGCGCATAGAGCGCCTGCCCGCGCACCACGCCGGCGGCGGTGGGCAGGCCGGGCGGCACGTGGAAGCTGGCCGGTGTCGCGGGCACGCGCAGGGCCGACGCATCGGGCCAGGGCACGGCGATCGCCACCAGCGGCAGCGTGGCCAGCAGGTACCAGCGACCGCGCCGCCACGCCCAGGCCACGGCCAATGCCAGCAGCGCGAAGGCGACGAAGGCCAGCGCCGCGGCCAGCCGCCGCGCCTGTCCGAATTCGATCAGCAGGTTCTCGCCCGACAGCCGCCACGCCCAGGGCCAGGCCGGCTGCCCGTGCACGTCGCCCACGAGGCCCAGCGCGTGCAGCGTCCGCAGCAGGGCCAGCTGTGCCGATTGCAGGCCGTCGATCAGCGCCTGCAGCCATTGCTGCGCCTCGGTCGCGGCATCCACCGCTCACCAGCTCGCGTCCAGCCCGAGGTGGCGCAGCGCTTCGTGGCGCAGTTCGGCCAGGCGCGGGTGGCCGCGGTGGCGCGGGTAAGGCAGGTCGACCGTGAGTTCGGCCACCACGCGGGCCGGGCGGGCGCTGAGCACGATCACGCGGTTGGCCAGGAACAGCGCCTCTTCCACGTCGTGCGTGACCAGCAGGGCCGAGAAGCCGCTGCGCTGCCACAACGCCACCAGCTCGCTCTGCATCGCGATGCGGGTGAGCGAGTCCAGCTTGCCCAGCGGCTCGTCGAGCACCAGCAGGCGCGGGTCGTTGACCAGCGCACGGGCCAGCGCCACGCGCTGCGCCATGCCGCCCGAGAGCTGGTGCGGGAAGGCCTTGTCGAAGTCGGCCAGGCCCACGCGCTGCAGGGCCTCGTCCACGCGGTGCCCCTGCGGACCGACAGCCCCCAGGGCCGGGCTGCGCCTGGCCCGTCCCCCGAGGGGAGCAAGAAAACTTGGGGCGGCCCAGCGTTTTCTTGTCAGCACACCCCGCGCCTGCAGCCCCAGCGCCACGTTGTCGCGCACGCTGCGCCAGGGGTAGAGCGTCGGGTCCTGGAAGACGACGATGCGCGAGGGGTCCGGATGGGTGATCGGCGCGCCGTCCTGCGTCAGGCGGCCGGCCGTGGCCGGCTCCAGCCCCGCCACCAGCCGCAGCAGCGTGGACTTGCCGCAGCCGCTGGGTCCCAGCAGCGCGACGAACTCGCCCGGCGCGACCTCCAGGTCGATGTCATCGAGCACCTGCAGGGGCGCCGCCGCGCTGCCGAACCAGTGGCTCACGCCCTGGATGCCGATGCGCGCGCCCGTGGCGGCCGCGGCCGGCGCGGATTGCACGGGGTTCACCATTTCACCGTCCCCTTCTGCCACGACAGCACGCGGTCGCGCACCGTGAAGAGCAGCGTGATCAGGCCCGAGCACAGCACCGCCATGACAAGCAGCGCCGCGTACATGTTGGCGTAGGCGGCCCAGCCCTGGGCCCACTGCAGGTACCAGCCGAGGCCGGCCTTCACGCCCATCATCTCGGCCGTCACCAACACCGAGAACGACGCGCCCAGCCCCATGAAGAGGCCGACGAAGACCTGCGGCAGCGCGGCCGGGACGGCCACGCGCCACACCAGGAACCATTCGCTCGCGCCCAGCGTGCGCGCCACGTCGTAGTAGCTCTTGTGCACCGAGGCCACGCCCGACCACGCCAGCACGGCGACCGGGAAGAAGGTCGCCAGGCCGATCAGGAACACCGCCGCCGCATAGCTCGACGGCGCGAAGAAGAAGGCCAGCGGCAGCAGCGCCGACGCCGGCACCGGCCCGAGGAAGCGCAGCACCGGGTGCACCCAGTAGCCGGCGATGCGCGACCAGCCGATCCACACGCCGGTCGCAAAGCCCACCAGCGCGCCGAGCACGAAGCCGTGCGCCAGCAGGCGCACCGAATGCGCCGTGGACAGGCCCAGGCGTGCCCAGTCCTCGTAGGCCACGTCGATCAGGCTCTGCGGCGGTGCGAAGAAGGGCGGCGGCAGCGCGCCCAGCTTGGCCGTCAGCAACTCCCACAGCGCCAGCAGCAGCGGCGCGGCGACCAGCCACTGGCCCGCGCGGTGCAGTGCCTGTGCGAGGCGGCCGGTGCGCGGGCCGGCCAGCGCCCAGGCCAGCACCGCCGCGGCGATGCCCAGCGCAAGCACACCGAATTCGGTGGTGAAGTTCCAGTCCGAGAAGCCCACCTCGCGGTTGGGCCAGGCGAGCGTGAGCGCGCCCAGGCCGGCCCAGGCGGCGGCGGAAACGATGCCGGTGCGCCAGATGCGCCGCGGCCGGGATGCAGCCTCGGCCGCGATGGCCGGTGCGCGGTGCGCGCGGGGCGCCGCGGCGCTCGTGTCGTAGGTGCGCGCGAGCGTCCCGTCGATGGCGGTCATGCCTGCTGCTCCTTCAGGCCAGCACGTCCACCGACACGTGGTTCGCGAGGCGCGCCGGGTCGGTGGAGGACTTGAGCACGCCCACCGAGCGGAAGTCGCGCGCATAGAACTCGACCTCATCGCGCAGGTTCCTGCCCACGGGATGGTGCTGGTGCGTCAGCGTGCCCAGCAATGCCTGCAGGTCCTCCACGGCCACCTTGGGCGAGTACTTGGCGAAGAGCTTCGCCGACTCGTTCGGGTTCTCGGCCACGTAGTCGGAAGCCTGCACGATCGATCGCACGAGCGCCGCGACGGTGGGCTTGTCCTTGCGCACCAGCTCGCCGCGTGCGCCGACGATGCAGCAGACCTTGTCCTTGTATTCGCCCGAGAGGTTGGTCGCCAGCTCGGTGAAGCGGCCCTTGTTGCGCTTCTCGATCAGGTAGAGGGTCGGGTCGCCGTCGGCGATCGCCTGGATCTCGCCCTTGTTCACGGCGACGTCGAGCAGGTCGGCCGGGTACTGGCGCCACTGCACGTCCTTGTCGGCGTCGATGCCGTTCTTCTTGAGCAGGATCGAGAAGAAGTTCTTGCCGGGGCTGGCGATGTCCGACACGCCGATGGTCTTGCCCTTGAGCTGCTGCAGGCTGGTCACGCCAGCCTCGTTGACGCCCACCATCCGCACGCAGCCGCCGTGCGAGCTGCCGACGATCTTGACGTCGAAGCCCGACTCCAAGGGCTTGAGCCAGCGGTGGATCATGCCCACCGCGGCATCGGCCTTGGCGGTGGCCAGCGATTCGAGCAGCTGGTCGGTGGAGCCGGTGTAGTTGATCAGGTCGACCTGCAGGCCGTTCTTCTCGAAGATGCCGCGCTCCTGCGCCACCACCACCGGCGACAGGCAGAAGGCGCTGGCGTTCCAGGCGAAGGTGAGCTTGCGCGGCTGCGACCAGGCGCGCGAGGCGAGCAGGCCGCTGGCGGCCACGGTGGCGGCGGCGCCGGCGATGCGCAGGGCGCCGCGGCGGTTGAGGGTCGGGTGGGTCATGGTCGTGGGGCGAGAAGGGGGTGAATCAATCCAGCAGTTCAGGCTCGGCCTGCACGAGGCCCTCGTACAGGCTCTCGAAGGCATGCAGCGCGCCCTCGGGGCCGCCGATCTGGCCGTGCGTGTGGCGGGCGGTCGCCTCGTCGATGGGCTGCGGCGTGCCGGCGGCCTGCGCCAGCAGCTGCGTGTGGCAGGCGTTGTCGAGCGCGATGTACCACCACGCCGCAGCCTCCACCGTCGGCCCCGCGGTGAGGATGCCGTGGTTCTTCAGGATCGCGCCCTTGGCCACGCCGACGTCCTTGGCCAGCGCCTGCGCGATGCGGTCGCCCTCGCTGGTGTCGACCACCATGCCGGTGAAGTCGTCGAACAGCGCCACGTCGCCGTGGAACACGCAGCTGTCCTGCGTCAGCGTCGCCAGCGGCTGGCCCAGCGTGGAGAAGGCCTTGCCGAAGGTCGAGTGCGTGTGCGCGGCGGCGACCACGCCGGGGTGGCGCTCGTGGATCGCCGCATGGATCGCGAAGGCGGCCTTGTTGAGCGGGCGGTGCCCGATCACCGTCTCGCCGCGTGCATTGACCAGCAGCAGGTCCGACACCTTGATGCGCGAGAAGTGCACGCCCAGCGGGTTGACCCAGAAGTGGTCGGTCAGCTCGGGGTCGCGCGCCGTGATGTGGCCGGCGAGCCCCTGCGCGAAGCCGAAGCGCGCGAAGAGACGGAAGGCACCGGCCAGGCGCTCCTGGCGGTGGCGGCGCTCGGCCTCCACGCTCGGGCGGGCCGGCGGGGCCTCGAACCAGTAGTGCTGGCGCGGGGCGGCGTTGAAGCGTTCGCGCAGGCCGCGCGGCGCGGCGGCCGGGCGCTCGATGGACAGGATGGCGGTCAATTGAAAACCTCCGTGCTTCGCACTGCGGTGCGAGCTTGCTTGGGGCGGCCCGGCGCGGCGCTCATGCGTGTCTTCCGTAGGGCTTGCGGGTGCACGGCTTCAGGCCGCGCGGCGCTGGCCGGCGATGCGCTGCGCGACCAGCTCGCGGGTGCGCGGGATCAGCGCGCGGCCGTAGTCGGTGGCGTCCTCCAGCGGGTCGAAACCGCGGATCAGGAAGGTGCTCACGCCCAGGTCCCAGTAGTCGAGCAGCGCGTCGGCCACCTGCTCGGGCGTGCCCACCAGCGCTGTGCTGTTGGAGCGGCCGCCGGTCTCCTGCGCGATCGCGGTCCACAGGCGCTTGTCCACGCGCGAGCCCTTCTCGGCCGCAGCCAGCAGGCGGCGCGCGCCCTCGCTCTGCTGCGGGCCGCCGCGTGCGTAGCCGGCCACCACGCGCAGGCGGCGCGTTTCTTCCAGGATGCTGTCGGCCCGCGCCCAGGCGGCCTCTTCGGTGTCGGCCAGGATGGGCCGGAACGAGACCGAGAAGCGCACGCTGCGGCCGTGCCTGGCCGCCTCGGCGCGCACGCGGGCCGTGAGCTCGCGGGCCTGGTCGAGTGATTCGCCCCACAGCGCGTACACGTCGGCATGCTTGCCGGCCACCGGGATGGCGGCCTCGGACGCGCCGCCGAAGTACACCGGCACGTGCGGCTTGCCACCCTGCGTCTGCAGCGGCTTGATCTCGGAGAAGGCGCTCTGTGCGCGGTAGTGCGCGCCCTCGTGGTCGAAGGGCTTCTCGGCCGTCCAGACCTTGCGCAGCACGTCCAGGTACTCGTCGGTGCGGGCATAGCGCTGGTCGTGGTCCAGCCAGTCGCCGTCGCGGCGCTGCTCCTCGTCGGAGCCGCCCGAGATGTAGTGCACCGCCAGGCGCCCGCCGCTGAGCTGGTCGAGCGTGGCGAACTGCCGCGCCGCCAGCGTGGGCGCCACGAAGCCCGGCCGGTGCGCCAGCATGAAGTGGATGCGCTCGGTGACGGCCGCCGCATGCGCCACGGTGAGCGTGGCGTCGGGGCTGGTCGAGTGGTGCGGCACCAGGATGCGGTCGAAGCCCGCCGCCTCGTGGGCCTGCGCGAAGGCGCGGATGTACGCGGGGTCGAACACCGGGCCGCGCGGGGCATGGATCTCCGAGACCTTCTGGCCCTGGATCATGCCGATGAATTCGACGTCGTTCTGGCTCATGCTGTGTTCCTTGTGAATGAGGGGCCGGCGCGCGGCATGCGCAGACCGGGAGAAGCGGAGCGTCACCGTATCGGGCACGCGCCGCGGCGTGAACGTAGAAAAACGCGCTTGCATATGCGGCTTGCGTCGTTCACCGCGCGGCGCCGCGCGCCTAAGGTGCGCGGCATGCGTGTGCTTGCCCATTCCCTTCAACCTCCCTTCACGCCGGCGTCCGGCGCCGCCTGGCCCGACCGCGCGCTGCTCGATCGGCTGACGCGCGAGTTCGCCGCCACGGCCGACGCGCTCGACGCGAGCGGCGCCTTTCCGCATGCCAATTTCCGCGCCCTGCAGGCCGCGGGACTCGTGGCCCTCGTGGCACCGGGGGCCTGGGGCGGTGGCGGCGCCACGCTGGCGCAGGCGCGCGCGGTGATCGCGGCGGTGGCGCGCGGCGAGCCCGCCACCGCGCTCATCCTGGTCATGACCTACCTGCAGCACCAGGGCCTGGCCCGTCCTGGCAGCCGCTGGCCGCGCCACCTGGCCGAGCGCGTGGTGCGCGACGCGGTGGCGCACGGCGCGCTCATCAATTCGCTGCGCGTGGAGCCGGCGCTCGGTTCGCCAGCACGCGGCGGCCTGCCGGGCACGGTGGCACGGCGCGAGGGCGAGTCCTGGCTGATCTCGGGCCACAAGCTCTACACCACCGGCATCGAGGGCCTGAGCTGGCTGACGGTGTGGGGCCGGACCGACGAGCCCGCGCCGCGCACCGGCGTGTTCCTGGTGCCGCGCGAGGCCACCGGCCTGCGCATCATCGAGAGCTGGGACCACCTGGGCCTGCGGGCCTCGGGCAGCCACGAGGTGGTGTTCGAGGACGTGCGCATCCCCCTCGACCACGCCGTCGACCTGCGCGCGCCCGCCGACTGGGCCCCGGACGCCGGCAGCCAGACCGACATCGATGCCCACGCGAACCAGCAGGCCTGGATGGTGACGCTGCTGGGCAGCCTCTACGACGCCGTGGCGCAGGCCGCGCGCGACTGGCTGCTGGACTTCCTGCGCACGCGCGCGCCCGGCAGCCTGGGCGCGCCGCTGGCCGGCCTGCCGCGTGTGCAGGAGGCCGTCGGCGAGATCGAGGCGCTGCTGCGCAGCAACCGCGTGCAACTCGATGCGCTCGCCGCCGATGTGGATGCCGGCCGCACGCCGCCGCCGGCCGACAGCGCATTGGTCAAGTACAGCGTCACCACCCAGGCCATCCGCGCCGTCGAGATCGCGCTGCAACTGAGCGGCAACCACGGCCTGTCGCGCCGCAACCCGCTGCAGCGGCACCACCGCGACGTGCTGTGCAGCCGCATCCACACGCCGCAGAACGATGCGGTTCTGGTGGCGGCCGGCCGGCGTGCGCTGGCGGAGGTGGCGTCGTGAGCCCCCGCGCGGCCGCTCCGAAGGGGGCTCGCACCGCAGGCGGAGCCGGAGGTGCTCGAAAGAATGGCGTGCGCTTCCGGGCGAGCCGCCGGCAATGGCTGCACGGCGGCGCGGCGCTCGCGGCCGCCTGGCTGCTGCCCACCGTGCAGGCCCAGGCCCGCACGGCGCTCGTGCTCGGCGACCAGGCACGCGGCCTCAGCGCGTTGTTCGAGGCGGCAGGCTCCCTGAAGGACGCGCCCTTCGAGTTCCGCTGGGCCAACTTCCAGGGCGCGGCGCCGCTCTTCGAGGCGCAGCGCAGCGGTGCCGTGGACACGGCCGTGGCCGGCGACCTGCCGGTGCTCGCGGCGGCCGTCGGGCGCACGCCGCTGAAGATCGTCGCCACCCGCGCCGGCCGGCCCGAGTCGCTCGGCATCGTGGTGCAGCCCGACTCCGCGCTGCAGCGCGTGTCCGACCTGCGCGGCAAGACCGTGATCGTGTCGTCCGCGCGCGGCAGCATCTCGCAATACCAGCTCTATGGCGCGCTGGAAGAGGCGGGCGTGCCGCTCGCCGAAGTCACGGTGCGCTTCGTGCTGCCGACCGACGCGGCGACGGCTTTCGCGTCGCGCCAGATCGAGGCCTGGGCCACCTTCGACCCCTACTACACGGTGGCGCGCCAGCATGGCGGCCGCGTGCTGCGCGACGGGCGGGGCATCAACACGGCGCTGGGCTTCATCACCGCCAGCGAGCAGGCCCTGGCCGACCCGGCGCGGCGTGCCGCGATCGTGCAGTTCCTGGACCGGCTGGCGCGCGCCGGCGAATGGGCGCAGGCGCACGCCGAGGACTATGCGCAGGTCTACGCGGGCCTGTCGCGCCTGCCCATCGAGTCGGCCCGCGCCATCACCGCGAACGCCGCCGTCGCGGCGCGGCCGGTGAGCGAAGAGGACATCGTGGCGCTGCAGCGCGTGGCCGACCGCGCGGCGCGCGACGGCATCCTGCCCCAGCGCGTGGACGTGCGCGCCATCACCGACGCCACGCTGTGGCGCAGGCCGGCATGACGCGGCCGCTGCGCGAGTTCGTCCATGCCTTCGGCCTGCTGCTGGACGGCCGCCCCGACGAGCCGCAACTGCTGGCGCAGGGCAGCGCACTGCTGCGCACGCTGGTCGCGCGCGACGACTGGCTGCCCGAGGCCTTTGCCCAGCCGCACCCCGAGCACTACCGGCAGTACCTGCTGCATGCCGATTCGACCGAGCGCTTCTCGGTCGTGAGCTTCGTCTGGGGACCTGGGCAGGCCACGCCGGTGCACGACCACACGGTGTGGGGCCTGATCGGCATGCTGCGCGGCAGCGAGTACAGCCAGGGCTACGTGGAGCGCGACGGCGCCTGGGTGCCCGATGGCGAGGCGGTGCTGCTCGCGCCGGGCGGCGTGGAGGCGGTGTCGCCGCGCATCGGCGATGTGCACCGCGTGCGCAATGCGCATGACGACCGCGTGTCGATCAGCATCCACGTCTATGGCGCCAACATCGGCGCCGTGCGGCGCCATACTTACCCGCCCGAGGGGGGACGCCGTCCCTTCGTCTCGGGCTATTCCAACACCGTTCTGCCCAACCTCTGGGACCGCAGCGCCGAGCTGCGATCCACCGCTGCATGACCGACACCCTGCTCGCCACGCGCCCCGCCCCGCAGGCCGCGCCCGACCTCCCCACGTTCAGTGCCGCCCAGGTGCGTGCGCACCTGCTCGCGCGCGACACCGAGATCGCCCTGCTCGACGTGCGCGAGGAAGACCCCTACGCGCAGGCCCACCCCCTGTGGGCCGCCAACCTGCCGCTCTCGCGCATCGAGCTGGAGGCCTGGCGCCGCATCCCGCGCCGCGACACGCGCATCGTGCTCTTCGGCGAACACGCGGGCGACGACCTCGCGCCGCGCGCCGCGGCCGTGCTGCGGCGCCTGGGCTACACGCAGGTGCATGCACTCGACGGCGGGCTGGACGGCTGGCGGGCCGCCGGCGGCGAACTCTTCCGCGACGTCAACGTGCCCAGCAAGGCCTTCGGCGAGCTGGTGGAGCACGAGCGGCACACGCCCTCGCTGCCGGCGGAGGAGGTCCAGGCGCTCATCGACGCGCAGGCCGACGTGGTCGTGCTCGACGCGCGCCGCTTCGACGAGTACCAGACGATGAGCATCCCCACCGCCACCAGCGTGCCGGGTGCCGAGCTGGTGCTGCGCGCGCGGGCGCTGGCGCCCGATCCGCGCACGCGCATCGTCGTCAACTGCGCCGGCCGCACGCGCAGCATCATCGGCACGCAGTCGCTGGTGAACGCGGGCCTGCCCAACCCCATCGCCGCGCTGCGCAACGGCACCATCGGCTGGACGCTGGCCGGCCAGGCGCTGGACCACGGCGCCGACCGCCGCGCGCCGGCGGAGGTCGACCCGGCCCTGCGCGTGCAGGCGCAGGCCGATGCACGCCGCGTGGCCGAGCGCGCCGGCGTGCGCTGGGTCGACGCGGGTGCGCTCGCTGCCTTGCGCGAGCCCGACCGCACCGTGTACCGCTTCGACGTGCGCACGCCCGAGGAATACGCCGCCGGCCACCGGCCCGGCTTCGTCAGCGCGCCCGGCGGCCAGCTGGTGCAGGAGACCGACCACCACGTGCCGGTGCGCGGCGCCCGCATCGTGCTGTCCGACGAGGGCGATGGCGTGCGCGCACCCATGACCGCCTCGTGGCTCGCGCAGATGGGCTGGGACGTGCTCGTGCTGCAGGGCCCGCCCGATGGCAGCGAGGCCGGTGTGCCCCCTGCGCAGTTGCCGCCCCACCGCTACGAGGTCGACGGCATCGCGCCGGCCGCGCTCGCCGCGCTTCTGAAGGCGGGCGACGCGGTGCTGCTCGACGTCGGCGCCAGTGCGAACTACGTGAAGCGCCACATCCCGGGCGCGTGGTTCGCGGTGCGGGCCCAGCTGCCGCAGGCGCTGGCGCGGCTGCCGCGCACCGGCACGCTGGTGCTCACCTGCGGCAGCAGCCTGCTGGCGCGCCATGCGGCCGACGACGTGCGCGAGTGGCTCGATGCGAACGGCGATGCGCGCGAAGTGCGTGTGCTCGATGGCGGCAACGCCGCCTGGTTCGCCGCCGGCCTGCCCGAGGAAGCCGGCGAGGCGCGCCTGGCCACCCCGCGCACCGACCGCTACCGCCGCCCCTACGAAGGCACCGACGCGCCGCGCGAGGCCATGCAGGCCTACCTGGACTGGGAGTTCGGGCTGGTCGCGCAGCTGGGGCGCGACGGCACGCACCACTTCCGCGTCATCTGAGGCCGACCGCTGGCTGCGGAGCCGACAGCCTGGTGCGTCGCTTCGACAGGCTCAGCGTGAATGGTTCGAGGCGCTTGAGCGCGATGCGGCCTCAGGTCCCCGCCACGTAGGGATTGCTGCGCCGCTCGCGCCCGAAGCTGCTTTCGGGCCCGTGGCCGGGGATGAACACGGTTGCGTCGCCCATCGGCCACAGCCGCTCGGTGATGCTGGCGATCAGCTGGTCGTGGTTGCCGCCCGGGAAGTCGGTGCGGCCGATGCTCCCGGCGAAGAGCACGTCGCCGACGAAGGCGCGCCCGGCCGTGGCGGAGTGGAAGACCACGTGGCCCGGCGTGTGGCCGGGGCAGTGGCGCACGGTGAGCGTCTCGTCGCCCAACGTGACGGTGTCGCCGTCGTGCAGCCAGCGCGTCGGCGAGAAGGGCTCGGCCGGCGGAAAGCCGAACATCGCGCTCTGCTGCACCAGGCCGTCGATCCAGAACTGGTCGCCCGGGTGCGGGCCGACGATGGGCAGCGCGAGGCGCCGCGCCAGCTCGCCGGTGCCGCCCGCATGGTCGATGTGGGCATGGGTGAGCCAGATCTGTTCGAGCGACACGCCCAGCGCCTGTGCCGCCGCGATCAAACGGTCCAGCTCGCCGCCGGGATCGACCACGGCGGCCTTCATCGTCGCGTCGCACCAGAGGATAGAGCAGTTCTGCTGGAAGGCGGTGACGGGGACGGTCTGGTACTTCAGCATGGCAAGGGGTCGCGGGAATCGAAGCCGACCATTGTCGCGATCGGCGCGGCCGCATGCGCGCGCCGCCGCGCGCTCGCCTCACTCGTCGCGGATGCCGTTGCGCAGCACGCCGATGGCGTCGACCTCGATCTCGCACACGTCGCCCGGCTTCATGAACACGGGCGGCGTGCGCTTGTTGCCCACGCCGCCGGGCGTGCCGGTGACGATCACGTCGCCCGGCTCCAGCGGGATGAAGGTGGAGATGTAGGCGATCTGGCGCGGGATGCTGTGCACCATCATGTCGGTGGTGGCGCGCTGCATCTCCTGGCCGTTGAGCCGGGTGACCAGCGTCATCTTCCGGTCGGGCGTGATCTCGTCGGCCGTGACCATCCAGGGGCCGAAGGCGCCGGTCTTCCAGAAGTTCTTGCCCGGTGCCCACTGCGAGGTGTGCACCTGCCAGTCGCGCACGCTGCCGTCGTTGTAGCAGCTGTAGCCGGCGATGTGCGACCACGAATCCGCCTCGCTGATGTGGCGGCCGCCTTTGCCGATGACGATGGCGATCTCGCCTTCGTAGTCGAGGCGCTCGGAGGCCTGGGGCCGCACGATGTCCTCGCCATGGGCCAGCTGCGAGTCGGCCACGCGCAGGAAGATCACCGGCTTCTCGGTCTCGGTCTTGCCGGTCTCGCGGATGTGCTCGCCGTAGTTCAGGCCGATGCAGAAGATCTTGCCCGGGTTGGGGATCACCGGCAGCAGCTGCACCTCGGACAGCGGCAGCGCGGCACGTGCGGCCTCGACCTGCGCGGCGGCCTGCGATGCGAGGCCCGCGGCGATGAAGGCCTTGAGGTCCGGCGCCTGCGCGCCGAACACCGCGCGCAGGTCGACCACGCGGTCGCCGACGACGGCGCCGTAGTCGTCCTGGCCGTTGTACTGGTAGCTGATGAGTCTCATGGGATTCCTTGGGAAGGGGAGGGGGGTGGGTGCTAGGCCAGCCGACCTCCGATCCGCGTCGCGGCCTCGGTGATCAGACGGACCATCTTTTCAAGGTCGACGATCGCCAGGCGCGAGGTATCGAACACGAGGGAGATGGCGGCCCAGGCGCCGCCATCCGACTTGAGAACGGGCGCGGCCACGGCCGCCAGCTGGGGCTCCAGCTCGCCCTTGGAGACATAGTGGCCCGCCTTGCGGACGGCCGCGAAGTAGCGCCGGAATTCGGGCCAGTCGCCGGGCAGGCCGCAGCGCACGGCCTCGTCGCGGCGCGCGTCGAACACCTTCTTCAGCGGCACCGTGCCGAGCGTGGACAGCAGCACCTTGGGCGCCGCGCCCTGGAACAGCGGCCGTGGCCGCCCGCGTGTGTAGGCCAGCGTGGCGGGCGCGCCGCCCATCTCGCGGTGCGTGTCCAGCACCTGCTGGCCGAAGGCCTCGGTCACCACGCAGTCGAAGCCGGTGGCATCGACCAGCTCGCGCAGCACCGGCAGGCCCACCTTGAGCACCGGATCGGCGCGGCGGATGTAGTGGTCCAGCAGGATGATGCGCGGACCGAGCGCGTAGTGCGAGTCCTCCACGCGCTGCAGCAGCCCCACCTGCAGCAGCTGGCGCACGTAGCGGTAGCTGGTGGGCAGCGAGACCTCCAGCGCCTTGGCGATGTCTTCCGCGGTGCGGGTGATGTGGTGGTCGTCGAAGAGGTCGAGCACGCCCAGCATGCGTTCCAGGCTGGACGAGGACGAAGGTTCGGACAAGGTGGGGCCCCGGGATGTGGGTCGTCATGGCGCCACCGGGAGGTACTGGGAGATGCGGTCCAGCTCGGAGCCCGTGCGCGCCACGCCGACGATGTAGCGGTCGGGCCGTAGTATCACGGCGCCCGCTTCGTGGCTGCGCAGCCAGTCCGCCAGCGGCGCATCGGGCTCGTCGATGACCAGGGCCTGGCTGCGGGCCCAGCGTTCGGCGGTGCCGGGCGCCGCGGTGGCCAGCAGCTCGCGCCGGCCGATCACGGCGCTGCGCCGGCCCAGCAACTCGTCCAGCAGCCGGCCGTCGGCCAGGCGCGGCTGGGGAAAGGGCCGGCCCGCCAGGTCCTGCTGCAGCACGTCGAAGGCGCCCGCGCCCAGCAGTTGCGGCGGCAGCTCGAAGACCTCGGGCGCGCCGCTGGCGAAGCGCGCATCGCGTTCGGCCGCCGCGGCCGGGTCGGTGGTCTGGATGATGCCGCCCAGGCGGACGGCTAGCTCGATCAGGGCACGCACGTGCGGCTTGCGCTCGGACTCGTAGGTGTCCAGCAGCGCCTCGGGCGCGCGGCCGGCCAGCACGGCGTCCAGCTTCCAGGCCAGGTTGGAGGCATCGCGGATGCCCGCGCACATGCCCTGGCCCAGGAAGGGCGGGGTCTGGTGGCAGGCATCGCCGGCCAGCAGCAGCCGGCCCTGGCGCCAGCCGTCGGCGATCACGGAATGGAAGGTGTAGATGGCGGCGCGTTCCAGCCGGGCCTGATCGGGCCGCACCCAGGGCGCGACCAGCTTCCACAGGGTCTCGGGCCGCACCAGGGCGTCGCGGTCGTCGCCGGGCAGCACCATGATCTCCCAGCGTCGGCGATTGCCCACCACGTTGCAGTAGGTCATGGGCCGGCGCGGGTCGCAGTGCTGCACGGTGTGCGGCGGCAGGTCCACCGGCTCGGTCAGCACCACGTCGAACACCAGCCAGGGCTGGCGCAGGCCCAGGTCCACCATCGGGCTGCCCATGTGCTGGCGCACCGGCGAGCGGGCACCGTCGCAGCCCACCACCCAGCGGGCGCGGGCCTGGACGCGCGTGCCGTTGGCGGCGTGCTCACAGGACAAGGTGGCGCCTTCGGCATCCTGCTCGACGGCCGACACGGCGGTCTCGAGCCGAACGTCCACGTTCGGGAAGCGTGCCAGGCCCTCGCGCAGCACGGCCTCCAGCTCGGGCTGGTGGAAGTAGTAGTTGTTGGCGCCACCGTGCGGCCCGAGCGCGGCGGTGCCGCCGCGAATCAGCAGGGTCTGGCCGGCGGCATTGAGGAAATGCATGCCCTGCGTGCCAGGCCGCGAGATGGCCAGCACCTGCTCGCGCAGACCCGCCGCCTGGAAGATGCGCAGCACCTCGCCGTCGTAGTGGATGGCCCGCGGCAGCGCGAAGATGCCGGCCTCCTTCTCGACCACCAGCACCGACTGCCCGGCGGCGCCCAGCAGGTTGGCCAGCGTGGCGCCGGTGGGACCGAGGCCCACGATGGCCACGTCGTAGACGGGCGCTCGCTCAGACACGCTGGTCTTCCTGCATGCGGCGGGCGACCTCGGCCTGCCATTGGGCGCGGCTCATGAACTTGGGCAGGCGCTTGGCGATGGCCTCGGCCTGCGCCAGGATGGCCTCGTCGCTGCGGGTCAGGTCGATGGGCTCGCGCAGGGGCTGGTCGCAGTACCAGGGCGTGTCCATGAACAGCTCCAGCCGGTTGCCCTCCGGGTCGCGGCAGTAGACCGAGATGGCATTGCCGTGCGTCACCGGATTCATCTCGGTCGCGCCCTCCGCCAGCAGCCGGTCATGGAAGGCGCGCAGCGTGGCCAGGTCGGGCACGCGGAAGGACAGCTGGTTGACCACGTTGAAGGCCATGTCTGCCGGCCGGCCGGTGGCCAGCACCAGCTGGTGGTGCTCGTTCGGGTCGCGGCTCAGGAAGACCAGTTGCACCGGGCCCAGGTCGCCTGCGTCGGTCTGGGTGAAGCGCAGGGCGCGCCGGTAGAAGCCGGCCATGCGTTCGAGGTCGGTGACGTACAGGCCGATGTGGCTGAACTGCAGCTGCAAGGGGGGATGGGAATTCAACTTTGTCTCCTGGCGACAACGAGGCGCATGGCGAACCCGTCGATGGATCAAATGTTATTGTGATTATCGTATTTTGACAATATACGATGTATTCGTATGATTCAAGCCGGTGCAATTGGCACGCGTTCGCAAACGGAGACATTCATGACCATCCTCAAGAGGCTCGCCGCCGGCGTGTCTGCCCTGCCGCTCGTGGCGGCCCTGGCCCTGGCACCCACCTGGGCCGGCGCCCAGGCCGACTACCCCACCAAGCCGGTGCGCATCATTGCCCCCTTCCCGGCGGGCAGCGGCCCCGACGCCAACGCCCGCGAACTGGCCGCGGAACTGACGAAGATCCTGGGCCAGTCCTTCTATGTGGAGAACCGCCCGGGCGCCTCGAACATCATCGGCACCGAGGTGGCGGCCAAGGCGCCCAACGACGGCTACTCGCTCTACATCGGCACCACCAGCTCGCTGTCGGTCGTGCCGCACCTTTACGGCAAGCTGCCCTTCAATGCCGAGCGCGACTTCGCGCCCATCAGCCTGCTGGGCGTGCTCAACACGGGCCTCATCGCCACGCCTTCGGTGCCGGCCCGGGACGCGCGCGAACTGGTCGCTCAGCTCAAGGCCAAACCGGATTCGGTGACCGTGGCCACGGCGGGCATCGGCAGCTATTCGCACCTGTCGGCGGTGTGGTTCAACAGCGTGGCGGGCGTGAAGTCGAACCTGGTGCCCTACAACAGCAACAGCCCCTACGCCGACCTGCTGGCCGGCCAGATCCAGCTCATGTTCGACGGCCTGCCCGCGGCGGCCACCAACGTGCAGGCCGGCAAGCTCAAGCTGCTGGGCATCACCGGGCGCGAGCGGCATCCCAGCTTTCCCAACGTGCCCACCTTCGCCGAGCAGGGCCTGCCCGACTACACGCCCATCGCCTGGCAGGGCCTGCTGGCGCCGGCGGGCACGGCGCCGGCCATCCTGGAGAAGCTCAGCGGCGCCATGGCGAAGGTCTGCCAGTCGCCTGAACTGGCGAAGAAGTGGCGCGACTACGGCGGCGAACTGCGCTGCAACACCCCGGCCGAGTTCACCGCCTTCATCCAGGCCGACCGCGCCATGTGGGGCAAGGTGGTCCGCGCCGCGGGCGTGAAGCTGGACTGACCGCCGGCGCGGCGCCCGGCGTCCGGCACGCCCGGGCGCGCGCACCCCGAGGCGTGGCGGGGCGGCGCGTGCCCGGTGGCTCGGCGGGCTTCGTCGAAACGCAGCGCATGCCGATGGCACGCTGCTTGCATCGCATCTTGTATCCAAGTATGGATGCTTTGATATGGTGCACGAAGTCCCTCTTTCCGATGCGACGCCGAGGCCTGCCTCGGTCCCTGTCCCCGACGTCCCCCGCGACGGCCGGCCCGAGGCGGCGTGGATCAGCCGGCCGGCGGCGCCCGTGGCCGGTGCCGCGGCCGGCCCGCTCGCCGGCCTGCGCTTCGGCGTCAAGGACAACATCGACGTCGCGGGCCTGCCCACCACGGCGGCGTGCCCGGCCTTCGCCTACCACCCGCCGGCCCACGCCACCGTGGTGCAGCGGCTGCTGGCCGCCGGTGCATCGGTGGCCGGCAAGACCAACCTCGACCAGTTCGCCTGCGGCCTGAACGGCACGCGCTCGCCCTACGGCGCGGTGCCCAACAGCTTCGACGCGCGCTACGTCTCGGGCGGCTCCAGTTCGGGCTCGGCCTACGTGGTCGCGACCGGCGAGGTCGACTTCGCGCTGGGCACCGACACGGCCGGCTCGGGCCGCGTGCCGGCGGGGCTGAACAACATCGTCGGCATCAAGCCCACGCGCGGCCTGCTGAGCGCGCGCGGCGTGGTGCCGGCGGCGCAGAGCGTGGACTGCGTGTCCATCTTCGCGCGCACCGTCGAGCTCGCCGCCCAGGTGCTGGCCGCGGCCCTGGGGCCCGATGCCGGCGATCCGTACTCGCGCACGCTGGCCCTGGCGCCGGCGCACTGGCCGGCGCGCTTCCGCTTCGGCGTGCCCTCGCTGCGCGCCTTCTTCGGCGACACGCAGGCCGAGGCGGCGTGGGACGCAGCGATCGAACAGCTGAAGGCGCTCGGCGGCACGCCGGTGGAGATCGACTACGCACCCCTGGCCGAGGCCGCCGCGCTGCTCTACGACAGCGCGCTGGTGGCCGAGCGCTACGCCGCCGTGCGCCCCTTCTTCGACGCGCACCCCGAGGCGGTGATGGAGCCGGTGCGCGGCATCCTCGCCCAGGGCACCGGCTACAGCGCCGCCGAGCACGTCGACGCGCTGACCCGCCTGCGGGCGCTGGGCCAGCGGGCCGCCGCCATGTGGGACGGCATCGACGTGCTGATGGTGCCGACCGCACCCACGCACTGCACCATCGCCGACATGCAGGCCGACCCGGTGGCGCGCAACAGCCGCATGGGCGTGTACACGAACTTCGTGAACCTGCTGGACTACGCCGCCATCTCGGTGCCGTCCAGCCTGCGCTCCGACGGGCTGCCCTTCGGCGTGACCTTCATCGGCCCGTGCGGCAGCGACTTCGCGCTCGCCGCCCTGGGCCAGCGCTACCACCAGGCCAGCGCGCTGCCGCTGGGCGCCACCGGCCAGCCGCTGCCTGCGGCGCAGGCGCTGCCCCAGCCGCCGGGCACGGGGCCGACGGTGCGCGTGGCCGTGGTCGGCGCTCACCTGTCGGGCATGCCGCTGAACGTGCAGCTGCAGGAGCGCGGCGGCCGCCTGCTGCAGGCCACGCACACCGCGCCCGACTACCGCCTCTTCGCGCTGCCCGGCACCACGCCGCCCAAGCCCGGCCTGATCCGTGCTGCAGCGGGCGAGGGCGCCGCCATCGCGCTGGAGGTGTGGGAGCTGCCCGCCGCCCAGTACGGCAGCTTCGTCGCACTCATCCCGGCGCCGCTGGGCATCGGCACGCTGACGCTGGCCGACGGCTCGGCGGTGCAGGGCTTCCTCTGCGAGGCGCAGGCCCTGGCCGGCGCGCAGGACATCACCCACCACGGCGGCTGGCGCGCCTACATGGGCAGCCGCACTGCCGCCTGAGGCGCCGCCTTCTTCCCTTCCATACACAGACGTACAGGAGTCCTTGCCATGTCCCTTTCGAGCCCCTCGCGCCGGCAGCTGCTGCAGGGCGGCAGCGCCGCACTGGCCGTGCTGGCCGCGCCCGCCATCGTTCGCGCGCAGACGACCAAGATCCGCATCGGCTACTGGCCGGTGGCCGCGGGCCTGCCCTTCTTCGCCGCGGTCGAGAAGGGCTTCTTCAAGGAGGCGGGCCTGGACGTCGAGCCGCTGAAGTTCGCCGGCGCACAGCAGGTCATGGAGGCGATGCTCTCCGGCCGCGGCGACGGCAGTGCCAACGGCACCGGCTCGGCCAACCTCGCCATCGGCGAGATCGCGCAGCCGGGCCTGTTCAAGATCTTCTGCACCAACCCGAGCAATGCCAAGTTCGTGCTGGAGGAGTTCCTGGTGCCGAAGGACAGCCCCATCAAGAGCGTGGCCGAGCTCAAGGGCAAGAAGGTCGCCTCCGGTCCCGGCATCCAGAACGTGACGCTGGCCAAGACCATGCTGGAGCGTGCCGGTGCGGGCACCATCGCCGTGACCGAGCTGCCCATCGGCCAGCACGTGGCCGCGCTGGCAGCCGGCCAGGTCGATGCCGTCTACACGCTGGAACCCACCGGCACCGTGGGCCGCCTGAACGGCACCACCCGCCTGCTGGAAGCGGGCGTGGTGGCGCACTACATCCTGGGCGACCCGATGGCGCCGTGGCACGGCGGCGCCGCCAGCCTCACGACCGACTTCATCAAGAAGAACCCGGAGCTCGCGAAGAAGTACATCGCCGCCTACGCCAAGGGCGTCGAGTTCGTGCGCACGCAGCCGGCCGAGGCGCGGCAGTACATGAAGGGCTACACCGCCATCGAGGGCGCGCTCACCAACGAGGTGCCGCTGGCCTCGTACATGCTCTTCAACGAGTTCAAGGCCAGCGACGCGGCCTACTTCCAGAAGTTCTACGACCTGTTCACCGAGAAGGGCATCTTCGAGAAGAAGGTGACGGTGGACGGCCTTCTCTACAGGGGCTGAGCCATGGCCGACGCGAGCACCACCACCGCCACGCCCTGGACGCCCCCGGCCGCCACCGCGAGCGCCGTGCCGAAGACGCCGCTCCTGGAGCGCCTGCTGCCGGCCATCGGGCCGGTGGCCCTGTTCATCGTCTGGGACCTGGTCGTGCGGCTGGGCTTCATCAAGCCCATCCTGCTGCCGGCGCCGGCCGACACGGTGAGCACACTGGTCACCGGCCTGGCCGGCGGGCCGCTGCTGTCGGATTTCCTGGTGACGGTGTGGCGCACGCTGCAGGCCTTCCTGATCGCCGCCGTCGTCGGCGTGCCGCTGGGCGTGCTGCTGGGCAGCAACGAGAAGGCGTACCGCAGCGTGGAGTTCCTGATCGACTTCTTCCGCTCCACGCCGAGTTCGGCGCTGATCCCGCTGTTCCTGATGATCTTCGGCACCTCCGACGTCAACAAGGTGGCCATCGCGGCCTTCGGCGCGCTGCTGATCGTGGTGTTCAACAGCGCCTACGGCGTCATCAACGCGCGCAAGCAGCGCGTGATGGCGGCCAAGGTGATGGGCGCCACCCGCTGGCAGACCTTTCGCGACGTGCTGGTGTGGGAGAGCCTGCAGCCCAGCTTCGTCGGGCTGCGCTCGGCGGTGTCGATGGCGCTGGTGATCGTGATCGTGGCCGAGATGTTCATCGGCGCCGACTCGGGCCTGGGCAACCGCATCATCAACTCGCAGCAGGTGCTCAACGTCAAGAGCATGTACGCCTCGATCCTCGCGGCCGGGGCGCTGGGCTATGCGCTGAACATCCTGTTCCTCGTCGCGGAACGCAAGATCGTCCACTGGAGCGGAAGATGAAAATGGCGGCAGACATCGTGTTGAACGGTCCGGTCTACGCGGACGTCCCCAAGCCGAAGTTCGCGCCCGGCCCCGCCGGCACGCACATCACCATCCGCGGCCTGACCAAGTACTTCGCCGGCTGGCCGCTGTACGAGAACTTCGACCTCGACATCCCCAAGCACGCGATCGTCTCGGTCTTCGGGCCCAACGGCTGCGGCAAGTCGACGCTGATCAACATGATCGCGGGGCTGATCCCCATCGACCGCGGCGAGATCCTGTTCGACGGCAAGAGCCTGAAGGACACCAAGATCGGCTACGTGTTCCAGAACTACCGCGAAGCGATGTTCCCGTGGATGCGCACCATCGACAACATCGCCTACCCGCTCAAGCTCGAAGGCCGCAGCAAGGCCGAGGTGGACCGCCGCATGGCCGAGCTGGTGGCCAGCTTCGACGTCAAGTTCGACCTCAACCGCTACCCCTACGAGCTCTCGGGCGGGCAGCAGCAGACGGCATCGATCATGCGGGCCCTCGCGCCCAACCCCGAGGTGCTGTTCCTCGACGAGCCCTTCTCGGCGCTCGACTTCGAGATGACGCTCTTCATCCGCGAGAAGCTGCAGGAGGTCTTCATGCAGACCGGCACCACCATGCTGCTGGTCTCGCACGACCTGGAGGAGGCGGTGTACCTCGCCGACCAGGTGCTGCTGCTGACCAAGCGGCCGACCAAGGTGGCCGAGATCCTCAGCTACACCGACGCGCGCCCGCGCACCCTCGAGACGCTCAGCTCGCCCAGCTTCGTCGCGATGAAGAAGCTGAGCCTGGAGATCTTCCAGCGCGAGGTGCGCCGATGAGCGCCGCGCCGGGCCGCGCCCGTCGAGCTTGCGTCCCCTCTGGCGGCAGCGGCGGCACGCGGTGCGAAGCATGGGGGCACCCATGACACCGCAGGAGGCAGAGAAGTACGTCGACGCGACCGCTGCCGCGCTGGGCCTGCCGCTGCGCAGCGACCACCGCCCCGGCGTGCTGCGCTACTTCGGCCTGGCCGCCGGCTTCGCCGCCCTGGTCGAGGCGGTGCCGCTCGAGCCGCACCACGAGAGCGCGATCAGCTTCACGCCGGTGTCGCCGGAGCCGGCCGAATGACGCCCGCGGAGTGGCTGCGCCAGGATGCGGCCGCCATGGCCGAGGCGGTGCGCAGCGGCACGCTCAGCGCCGTGGCGCTGGCCGAGGCGGCGCTCTCGCGCATCGACACGACCGACGCACGCGTCAATGCCTTCACCGACGTGGTCGGGCCGCGTGCGCTGCGTCGCGCCGCGCAGGTCGATGCCGCGCTGGCCGGCCCCTTGGCCGAGCGGGCGCGCGCGCTGCCGCTGCTGGGTGTGCCCTTCGCGGTGAAGAACCTGTTCGACGTCGCGGGCCTGCCCACGCTGGCCGGCTCGAAGATCGAACGCACCGCGGCGCCCGCGCGCACCGACGGCCTGCTGGTGCGGCGGCTGGAGCAGGCCGGCGCGGTGCTGGTCGGCGCGCTCAACATGGACGAGTACGCCTACGGCTTCACCACCGAGAACAGCCACGCCGGGCCCTGCCGCAACCCGCACGACCTGTCGCGCACGGCAGGCGGCTCCTCGGGCGGCTCGGGCGCCGCGGTGGCGGCGGGGCAGGTGCCGCTGGCCCTGGGCTCCGACACCAACGGCTCGATCCGCGTGCCGGCCTCGCTCAACGGCGTGTACGGCCTCAAGCCCACCTTCGGCCGGCTGCCGCGCACCGGCAGCTACCCCTTCGTCGCCAGCCTCGACCACCTGGGCCCCTTCGCCCGCTCGGTGCGCGACCTGGCGCTGTGCTACGACGCGCTGCAGGGCCCGGAGATGCGCGCCCCGCGCGACCCCGGCTGCGCGCAGCGGCCGGTCGAGGCCGTCGCACCGCTGCTCGAACGCGGCGCAGAGGGGCTGCGCATCGGCGTGCTCGGCGGCTGGTTCCGCCAGTGGGCGCAGCCCGAGGCCATCGCCGCCGTCGACACCGTGGCGCAGGCGCTGGGCGCCCGGCAGATGGTCGAGCTGCCGCTGGTGGAGGCCGGGCGCGCTGCGGCCTTCCTCATCACCAACGCCGAAGGCGCCGCGCTGCACCTGCCCGACCTGCGCCGCCGGCCGCAGGATTTCGAGCCGCTGTCGCGCGACCGCTTCCTGGCCGGCGCGCTGCTGCCCGCGGCCTGGGTGGCGCGCGCCCAGCGCGTGCGCCAGCGCTATGCCGAAGAGGCGGCACGTGTCTTCGGCCGTTTCGACATCCTGCTGGCGCCGGCCACGCCCTGCGCCGCCACACCGCTGGGCACCGAGTTCTTCGAGCTCGACGGCCAGCGCCTGCCGCTGCGCCCCAACGTGGGTGTGATGACGCAGCCCATCTCGTGCATCGGGCTGCCGGTCGCCGCGGTGCCGGTGTGGGGCGCCCATGCCACGCTGCCCATCGGCGTGCAGGTGATCGCCGCGCCCTGGCGCGAAGACCTCGCGCTGCGCGTCGCCGCCGTGCTGGAGCGTGCCGGCATCACCCAGGCGCCGGTCGCCGACCTGGAAGAGAGCCCGACATGATCGACATCGCCGACATCAACCTGCCCGACGTGGTGGCCGAGGTGCGCGGCGCCTTCGCGCTGTACGAGGACGCGCTGGTGCACAACAAGGTCGAGATCCTCGACGCCCTGTTCTGGAACAGCCCGCACACCCTGCGCTACGGCGCGACCGAGAACCTCTATGGCTACGAGGCCATCGCCGCCTTCCGCGCCGCGCGGCCCTCGCAAGGCCTGATGCGCGACCTGCTGCGCGTGGAGATCACCACCTACGGCCGCGACTGCGCCACCGCCAACTGCGAGTTCCGCCGCGAAGGCAGCACCCGAACGGGGCGCCAGAGCCAGACCTGGATGCGCACCGCACAAGGCTGGCGCGTGGTGGCGGCGCATGTGAGCCTGCTGGACTGACGGCCAACAGGACGAAGCAGGTCTGCAGTGTCACGCCTTGAACGGGTTGAAGAGCGGCACGCCGAAGCTCTTGAAGTCGGCGACGTTGCGCGTGGCCACGGTGAGCCCATGCGCCTTCGCGGTCGCTGCGATCATGGCGTCCTCGTAGAGGGTGTCGGATTGGCGGTGCATCAATTGCGCCCAGCCCCGGAAGGCCGTGCCGTCCATCGCGAGCACGTTGTACGTGCCCGCCACGGCATCGAGCCACGCCTCGAGGGCGGCCGCCTTCTCGCGGTCCTGCTCCCGGGTGATCTCGATGCCCGCCTGGATCTCCCCGATCGTGACGGCGCTCAGGTGGATCTGCCGTTCGTCCAGCGCCGCGAACCAGCCCGTCACCGCGCCATGCGGCTTGGGCCGGCGCAGTTCGGAGATGACGTTGGTGTCCAGCAGGTACATCGCCAGGCTGCTCATTCGGCGACGGGGGCCGAGCGGCGGCGGGCATGGCCGCGAGGCGGCACCACGAGTTCGGTGCGCGCCGCGTCGGACAGCAGCAGTTGCTTGATCGATGGGCGCGCAGAGGCCTGGAGCCTGCGCCATTCGTCGACCGACACCAGGACGGCCGCTTCGGTGCCGCGCCGCGTCACCATCTGGGGCCCCTCGGCCAGACAGATTTCCAGGAACTCGCTGAAGCGCGCCTTTGCGTCCTGCACGGGCCATGTCTGCATGACAACTCTCCAAATGACTAGTTATCTGACTAGTTTACAGCAGCGCTCCACACCGCGTCCGGCGGCCCGCACCTCACCGGCTTCCTCGGGCATGCTTTATGCGTACGCACTTGTATCCAAGTTGAGATGCATGTCTCGTGCACCAAGGCGGACCGTTTCGCCGACTTCCATCGAACCTTCTGGAGCCACCCACCCATGAGCCAGTTCAACCGCCGCGATTCCCTCAAGTCCCTGGCCGCCCTCGGCGCTGCCGGCAGCCTCGGCATGCTCAGCCCGCTCGCGCGGGCGCAGAAGCCGCTCACCGTCGGCGTGATCTACGTCGGCCCGCGCGACGACTACGGCTACAACCAGGCGCACGCGCAGGCGGCCGCCGAGGTCAAGAAGATGCCCGGCGTGAAGGTGGTCGAGGAAGAGAACGTGCCCGAGACCGCGGCCGTGCAGAAGACGATGAGCGGGATGATCCAGCAGGACGGCGCGTCGCTGCTGTTCCCCACCTCCTTCGGCTACTTCGACCCGCACATCCTCGCCGTGGCGCCGAAGAACCCCGACGTGCGCTTCTCGCACTGCGGCGGGCTGTGGACCGAGAAGAATCCCAAGAACGTGGGCAGCTTCTTCGGCTACATCGACGAGTGCCAGTTCCTCAACGGTGTGGTCGCCGCGCACATGACCAAGAGCAACAAGATCGCCTTCGTGGCCGCCAAGCCGATCCCGCAGGTGCTGCGCAACATCAACGCCTTCACCCTGGGCGCGCGCTCGGTCAAGCCCGGCATCACCTGCAGCGTGATCTTCACCGGCGACTGGTCGATGGCGGTGAAGGAGGCCGAGGCCACCAACAGCCTGGCCGACCAGGGCTGCGACGTCTTCACCATGCACGTGGACGGCCCCAAGGTGGTGGTCGAGACGGCGGCCAAGCGCGGCAAGATGGTGTGCGGCTACCACGCCAGCCAGGCCAAGCTCGCACCCAACGCCTACCTCACCGGGGCCGAGTGGAACTGGCTCACCGCCTACAAGACCATCATCGACGCGGCGCGCGCCGGCAAGCCGCACCCGAACTTCCTGCGCGGCGGCCTGAAGGAAGGCTACGTGAAGACCTCCGCCTATGGCGCCATGGTGACCGACGCGGCGAAGAAGCAGGCCGACGACATCAAGGCCAAGATGATCGCGGGCAGCTTCGACATCTTCAAGGGTCCGCTCAAGGACAACAAGGGCAAGGAAGTGGTCGCCGCGGGCCAGGTGCAGAAGCAGACCGACATCGAGCTGGAAAAAATGAACTACCTCGTCGAAGGCGTGATGGGCTCGATCGGTTAGTCATGTCGGCCCCTCGGCTTTTCACTCCCTGCGGTCGTGTAACGCCATCCCCCGGGGGGAGGGCGCGGCCCGCTTGGGGCGGCCCGGCGCTGGGCCGCATCACCGCGTCGGAATGACCGGGATGCGCGCCGCCCTGCGTGAAGCCCTGCTGCCGGTGCTGGCCATCGCGGCCGCGCTGCTGATCTTCGGCATCTTCGTGGCCATCGCCGCGGGCGCCGATCCGGTGGAGGCCTGGTCGGTGCTGTTCCAGGGCGCCTTCGGCAGCTGGTTCTCGTGGCAGAACACGCTGCAGCGCGCGGCGCCGCTGATGCTCACGGCGCTGTGCGTCGTCATCCCGGCGCGCGCGGGGCTGGTCATCATCGGCGGCGAAGGGGCGCTGGTGCTGGGCGGGCTGGCCTGCGCGGCGGCGGCCTACCTGGTGCCGCTGCCCGCGAACATCGCCGGCACGGCCGCGGTCTGCCTCGCCGGCGCCGTGGCGGGGGCGCTGTGGATCATGCTGGCCGGCTGGCTGCGGCAGTACCGCGGCATCAACGAGACCATCAGCAGCCTGCTGCTGGCCTACATCGCCATCGGCATCTTCAAGCACCTGGTCGAAGGCGTGCTGCGCGATCCGGCCAGCCTCAACAAGCCCTCCACCTATGCGCTGGCCGAGGGCCTGCGCATCGGCGGCATCGCCGGCTCGGACGTGCACTGGGGCCTGGTGCTGGGCGTGCTGGCCTGCATCGGCCTCGGGCTGTGGCTGCGGGTCACGGCCTCGGGCTTCTCGATCCGCGTGGTGGGCGGCAACCCGCGCACCGCGCAGCTGGTGGGCCTGCCGGCCAACCGCCTGATCCTGCTGGCGTGCGCGCTGGGCGGGGCCTGCGCGGGCCTGGCCGGTGCCGTGGAGGTGGCGGCGGTGCATACCAACGCGAATGCCTCGCTGATCGCGGGCTACGGCTATGCGGGCATCCTGGTGGCGTTCATCGCGCGGCAGAACCCGCTGGCCGTCATCCCGGTGGCCATCCTCTTCGGCGGCTTCGGCGCTGCCGGCAGCCTGCTGCAGCGCCGGCTGGGGCTGCCCGACGCGTCGGTGCAGGTGCTGCAGGGCATCGCCTTCGTGCTGATCCTGGCCAGCGAGGCATTGCGCGGCACCACGGGCAAGGCCGTCGCCACCAAGCTCTTCGCGCGGCCCTTCGAAGAACTGGAACAGCTGCCGGTGCGCGCGGCCGAGCCCGGGGCCCACACGCCGCAGCGGCGCGACGCGCCCTCGGCAGGCAAGGAGGTGTTCGCATGACGGCGGACCAATGGGTGGCGCTGGTCGCCGCGATCGTCGGCGGCGCGCTGCGCGTGGGCGCGCCCTTCCTGTTCGTGAGCCTGGGGGAGTGCCTGACTGAGAAGTCGGGCCGCATCAACCTCGGCCTCGAAGGCGTGCTGGTGCTGTCGGCCATGGCCGCGTTCGGCGGCGCCTACTGGAGCGGTTCGCCCTGGATCGGCGTGCTGGTGGGCGCCTTCGCGGGCGCGATGCTGGCGCTGCTGCACGGGCTGCTGTGCTCGCTCAACGGCGTCAACGACGTGGCCACCGGCATCGCGCTGATGCTGCTGGGCACCGGGCTGGCCTTCTACCTGGGCAAGCCGCTGATCCAGCCGCAGGCGCCGCAGCTGCCGGCCATCGCGCTGGGCAACTGGAGCGACAACAGCGCGGTGCGCGCGGCGCTGCAGGTCAATGCGCTGGTGCCCATCGGCCTGCTGCTGGCGCTGGGCCTGTGGTGGGGCTTCGCACGCACGCGCGCCGGCCTGCTGGTGCGCATGGCGGGCGACTCGGCCAACGCCACGCGGGCGCTGGGCTACTCGGTGTCGGGCCTGCGCATCGCGGCCACCACCGCCGGCGGCGCCATCGCCGGGCTGGGCGGTGCGTCGCTCACGCTCTTCTACCCCGGCAGCTGGAACGAGGGCATCTCCAGCGGCCAGGGCCTGATCGCCGTGGCGCTGGTGATCTTCGCGCGCTGGAGCCCGCTGCGCTGCGTCTATGCGGCGCTGCTCTTCGGCGGCGCCGGCGCCATCGGGCCAGCCCTGCAGTCCATCGGCGTGGGCTGGGGCTACCACCTCTTCAACACCGTGCCGTACGTGCTCACGCTGGTCATCCTCGTGGCCACCTGCCGGCCGGGCAAGGTCGCGGCGGGCAGCCCGGGCGAGCTGTCGTCGACGCGATGAACACAACACAAGGAATGCATCCATGAGCGGCCTGGGCGGTCTCAACAAATCGGCGAACGGCGTGGTGGTGGGGCTGGTGCAGCTGCAGCTGCCGGTGGTCGCCACGCGCGAGCAGCTCGCGGCGCAGACGCAGCGCATCTGCGAACTGGTGGGCAAGGCCCGGCGCAACCAGCAGACGATGGACCTGGTGGTCTTTCCCGAGTATTCGCTGCACGGCCTCTCGATGGACACCAACCCCGAGATCATGTGCAGCCTGGACGGCCCCGAGGTGGCGGCCTTCCGCGCGGCCTGCGTGGAGCACCGCATCTGGGGGTGCTTCTCCATCATGGAGGCCAACCCCGGCGGCAACCCGTACAACAGCGGCCTCGTCATCGACGACCAGGGCGCCCTCCGCCTGTACTACCGCAAGCTGCACCCCTGGGTGCCGGTGGAACCGTGGGAGCCCGGCAACCTGGGCGTGCCTGTGTGCGACGGCCCCAACGGCAGCAAGCTGGCGCTCGTCATCTGCCACGACGGCATGTTCCCCGAAATGGCGCGCGAGGCCGCATACAAGGGCGCCGAGATCATCCTGCGCACCGCCGGCTACACGGCGCCCATCCGCCACGCCTGGAAGATCACCAACCAGGCCAACGCCTTCTGCAACCTGGCCTACACCGCGAGCGTGTGCATGTGCGGCAGCGACGGCACCTTCGACTCCATGGGCGAGGGCATGTTCTGCAGCTTTGACGGCACCGTGATGGTGGAAGGCGGCGGCCGGCCCGACGAGATCATCACGGCCGAGCTGCGGCCCGACCTGGTGCGCGAGGCGCGCACCGGCTGGGGCGTGGAGAACAACATCTACCAGCTCTACCACCGCGGCTACGTGGCGGTGAAGGGCGGCGCCCAGGACTGCCCCTACACCTACATGCAGGACATGGCGACCGGCCGCTACCGGCTGCCGTGGAGCGACAAGGTGCAGGTCACCGACGGCACGTCCTGCGGCTTCCCGGCGCCGGTGCGGCTGTACGGTGGGGCAGGCTCGCACCCGCTGGTGCCGCCGCCCGCGCCCGACGTGCCCGAGAAGGAACGGCTCAAGACGCTGGACTGAAACGATGGACGCCACGACGACACCGACCCCCGCCGCGCCGCGTTTCGCCGCCGCCGAACCCTACCGCTGGCCCTACGACGGCGACCTGCGGCCCGACAACACGGCCCTCGTCGTCATCGACATGCAGACCGACTTCTGCGGCAAGGGCGGGTACGTCGACGTGATGGGCTACGACATCTCGCTCACGCAGGCGCCCATCGAACCCATCCGACGGCTGCTCGCCGCGATGCGGCCGCTGGGCTACACCATCATCCACACCCGCGAGGGCCACCGGCCCGACCTGTCGGACCTGCCGGCCAACAAGCGCTGGCGCTCGCGCCAGATCGGTCAGGACGGCGTGGGCATCGGCGACGACGGGCCGTGCGGGCGCATCCTCATCCGCGGCGAGCCGGGCTGGGAGATCATCCCCGAGCTGGCGCCCATCGAGGGCGAGGTGGTGATCGACAAGCCGGGCAAGGGCTCCTTCTACGCCACCGACCTGGAGATGATCCTGCGCACTCGCGGCATCCGCAACATCGTGCTCACGGGCATCACCACCGACGTGTGCGTGCACACGACGATGCGCGACGCCAACGACCGCGGCTTCGAGTGCCTGCTGCTGTCGGACTGCACGGCCGCGACCGACCCGGGCAACCATGCGGCGGCGCTGAAGATGATCACCATGCAGGGCGGGGTGTTCGGCGCGCATGCGACTTCGGACGCGCTGATCGAGGCTCTGCGGCCATGATCGCCCCCGTCGCCGCCCCCGCACGCGCCGCCGGCGCGCTCGCGCTCGACACCTACGAACTGACCAAGCGCTTCGGCAGCTTCACCGCGATGGACCGCGTCACGATGCGCGTGGAGCCCGGCACGGTGCACGCGCTGCTGGGCGAGAACGGCGCGGGCAAGAGCACGCTGGTCAAGTGCGTGGCCGGCTTCCAGCGCGCGGAGGAGGGCAGCATCCTCATCGACGGGCGCGAGCAGGACATCGCCAACCCCATCGTCGCGCGCCAGCTGGGCATCGGCATGGTCTACCAGCACTTCACGCTGGCGCCGGGCATGACGGTGGCCGAGAACCTGCTGCTCGCCGGCGGCAGGACGCCGGCCCTGATCGACTGGAAGGCGCAGCGCGCGGGGCTCGAGCAGTTCCTCGCGACCACGCCTTTCTCGCTCGACCTCGACGCCCGGCCGGCCGAACTCGCGGCGGGCGAGAAGCAGAAGCTCGAACTGCTCAAGCAGCTCTACCTCAAGCCGCGCCTGCTGATCCTGGACGAGCCGACCTCGGTGCTGACGCCGCAGGAGGCCGACGAGGTGCTGGGCCACGTGCGCGAGTTCGCGCGCAGCGGGCTGTGCACCGTGCTCATCATCACGCACAAGTTCCGCGAGGTGATGGGCTACGCCGACGCCGTGACCGTGCTGCGCCGGGGCAAGGCGGTGCACCATGCCCGCGTGGCCGACACCGACCCGCGCCGCCTGGCGCAGGCCATGATGGGCGAGGGCATCGCGCCGCCGCCCGAGGGCGAGACGGCGGCCGAGCATCACCCCGCGGGCACCGGGCCCGCGCAGGCTGCGGCGCGCGCCGTGGCTGCGCCGGCGGCCGGCGCATCGCGGGCCGGCGGCGCCGCTGCCCCCGCGCTGGACGTGCAGGGCCTGAAGGCCGAGGGCGACCGCGGCACCCTGGCCGTCGACGGCCTCAGCCTCGCGGTGCGGCCGGGCGAGATCCTCGGCGTGGCGGGCGTGTCGGGCAACGGCCAGCGCGAGCTGGTCGAGGCCCTGGTGGGCCAGCGCCCGCGCGCCGGCGGCACGGTGCGCGTCATGGGCCAGCCGTACAGCGCCAGGCGTGGCGAGAACCGCGCGCTCAAGGTGCGCAGCCTGCCCGAGGAGCCGCTGCGCAACGCCTGCGTGGGCGACTTGAGCGTGGCCGAGAACATGGCGCTGCGCGACTTCGACCAGCCGCCGCTGGCCTCGGGCGGCCTGCTGCGCTTCGGCCAGTGGAAGCGCCGCGCGCGCGAATGGATCGCCGAGTACGGCGTGAAGACGCAGGGCGAGGGCGCGCCGATCAAGAGCCTGTCGGGCGGCAACGTGCAGCGCGCGGTGCTGGCGCGCGAGCTGGCCGGCGAGATCAACGTGCTCATCGCCGCCAACCCGGTGTTCGGCCTGGACTTCGCGGCCGTGGCCGAGATCCACGGCCGCATCGTGCAGGTGCGCAACCAGGGCGGCGCGGTGCTGCTGGTGAGCGAGGACCTGGACGAATTGCTGGAGCTGTCGGACCGCATCGTGGTGATGAGCGAGGGCCGCATCGTGCACGAGACGGCCGCCGCGACCGCCGACCGGCACGAACTCGGCGCCTTCATGGGCGGCGGAGCGCACTGAATGAAGATCGACGCCCAACCCTTCGCCTACGAATTCGAGTTGCCGCACGCAGCGTTGGTGCTGATCGACATGCAGCGCGACTTCATCGAGCCCGGCGGCTTCGGCGAGACGCTGGGCAACGACGTGTCGCTGCTCGAGGCCATCGTGCCCGCCACGCAGGCCGTGCTCGCGGCCTGGCGCGCGGCCGGCGGGCTGGTCGTGCACACGCGCGAGGCACACCGGCCCGACCTGTCGGACTGCCCGCCCGCCAAGCGCGATCGCGGCAACCCCAGCCTGCGCATCGGCGACGTCGGCCCCATGGGCCGCATCCTGGTGGCCGGCGAGCCGGGCAACCAGATCATCGACGCGCTGGCGCCCATCGACGGCGAACTCGTCATCGACAAGCCGGGCAAGGGCATGTTCTACGCCACCGGCCTGCACGAGACGCTGCGCTCGCGCGGCATCACGCACCTGCTGTTCGGCGGCGTGACGACCGAGGTGTGCGTGCAGACCTCCATGCGCGAGGCCAACGACCGCGGCTACGAGGGCCTGCTGCTGGAGGACTGCACCGAGAGCTACTTCCCGCGCTTCAAGGCGGCGGCCATCGAGATGATCCGTGCGCAGGGCGCGATCGTCGGCTGGACGGCACCCAGCGCCGCGCTGCACGCGGCCTTGGCCGCGGGCTGAGCGCGTACCATTCCGTGGTGTCCACCGTCCTGCGCCCTCCCCGCCGATCGACCCCGGACGACAGCGGCGCCTTCCGCTCGCGCGCCGACGAGGTCCATGCCCAGCTCAAGCGCGACATCGCCGAGTTCACGCTCGTGCCCGGCGACCGCTTCACCGAGAACGAGATCAGCGAACGCCTGGGCGTCTCGCGCACGCCGGTGCGCCAGGCGCTCTTCCGGCTGCAGCAGGAGGGCTTCGTCGAGGTGCTGTTCCGCAGCGGCTGGCGCGTGCTGCCCTTCGACTTCGACCAGTTCGAGCAGCTCTACGACCTGCGCATGGTGCTGGAGACCACCGCCGTGCGCCGGCTGTGCGAGAACGACCGCCGCATCGACCGTGCGCTGCTCGATTCGCTCATGGGCATCTGGCTGGTGCCCGCGGCCGAGCGCCACACCGACGGCGCGCAGGTCGCGCAGTGGGACGAGGCCTTCCACTGCGCGCTGGTCGAGGCCGCCGGCAACGCCGAGATGGCGCGTGTGCACCGCGAGGTGACCGAGCGCATCCGCATCATCCGCCGGCTCGACTTTACGCAGCAGCCGCGCATCGACGCCACCTACGACGAGCACGCCAAGATCCTCAAGGCCGTGCGCGCGAACCGGGGCGACCAGGCCGCCATGATGCTGCGCGCCCACATCGAGACCAGCCAGGCCGAGGTGCGCAAGATCACGCTGCACCAGGTCTACCTGGCGCGCCGCCAGCAGCAGCCGGGCGCCTGAGCGCCGCCGCGCCGGGCTGGCGCAGCACCGCCTACGGCCCTTGCGCCGACGTCCTACACGGCGGCCGCCGCAGGCCGCGAGGATGGGCTTCGACCCCGACGCCCACCGCATGCGGCACCGCATGCGCAACCCGTGTGCATTTCCCACCCCGATGGCATCGGCGTCCGTTCGCACGGCATCCGGGCGCCGGCGCGTGGACGCGGCTCTGCCACCTCACCGAGGACCTTCCCATGCTTGCCATGAACTACCGCGGCCCGTACCGGGTGCGCCTCGACGAACGCCCCGAGCCCGAGATCGAACACCCGAACGACGCCATCGTGCGCGTCACCCGCAGCTGCATCTGCGGCTCCGACCTGCACCTCTACCACGGCCTGGTGCCCGACACCCGCGTGGGCACCACCTTCGGCCACGAGTTCACCGGCGTGGTCGAGCGCGTGGGGCCCGGCGTGCAGCGGCTGAAGGCCGGCGACCGGGTGCTGGTGCCCTTCAACATCTTCTGCGGCACCTGCTTCTTCTGCAGCCGCGAGCTGTTCAGCAACTGCCACAACGTCAACCCCGAAGCCACCGCCGTGGGCGGCATCTACGGCTATTCGCACACCACCGGCGGCTACGCCGGCGGGCAGGCCGAGTACGTGCGCGTGCCCATGGCCGACATCGGCCCCACGGTGCTGCCGCCGGACCTGGACGAGGACGACGCGGTGCTGCTGACCGATGTCTTTCCCACCGGCTACCAGGCCGCGGAGATGGGCAGCATCCGCGAAGGCGACACGGTGGTCGTCTTCGGCGCCGGGCCGGTGGGCCTGTTCGCGGCGCGCTCGGCCTGGTTCATGGGCGCGGGCCGGGTGATCGTGGTCGACCATGTGGAGTACCGCCTGGCCTTCGCGCGCGAGTTCGCGCACTGCGAGACGGTGGACTTCAAGTCGGTGCGCGACATGGCGATCCACATCAAGAAGATGACCGACGGCCTGGGTGCCGACGTGTGCATCGACTGCGTGGGCGCCGAGGCCGCGGGCAGCTTCGCCCAGACGCTGACCGGCGTGAAGCTCAAGCTGCAGGGCGGTGCGGCCACGGTGCTGCACTGGGCCATCAACTCGGTGCGCAAGGGCGGGCACGTGTCCATCGTGGGCGTGTACGGGCCCACCTTCAATGCGCTGCCCATCGGCAACGCGGTCAACAAGGGGCTGACGCTGCGGATGAACCAGGCCTCGGTCAAGCGCCACCTGCCCAAGCTCATCGAGCACGTCCAGGCCGGCCGCATCCGCCCGAGCGACATCATCACCCACCGCCTGCCGCTGGAGGAGGTGGCCGAGGGCTACCACCTGTTCAGCAGCAAGCTGGACAACTGCATCAAGGTCGTGCTGCTGCCGCCCTCGGCGCGCGCCTGAACGCACACACACGGAGGCTTTCCATGGCAGACACCGACACCCCGCCGGACGACGCGTCGTCCGCCACCACCGCATCCTCGCGCCATGCCCACATTCCCGGCTGGGGCGTGGACCGCGACCGCGCCAGCCGACCCGCCGTGCCGATGGAGCGCACGCCGCCGCGGCTGGAGGGCGTGCATTGGACGCAGCCCGCCCAGCAGCCGCAGACGGTGGAGGTGCTGTGCTCCACCGAGCGCGACGGCACGATCACGCCCGTCTTCGGCAGCACGCTGCCGCCGCAGGGCGCGAGCGGTGGCCTGCGCCGCGCGGCCTTCCGCTTCAGCGAGAACGACCTGCGCCACTGGCTGATCCTGCTGCTGGCCGACCGCACCGACATGGTCGAGGGCGTGATCGACGACCTGCGACGCGGCCATGTGCCCAACCTGGTGGCCGAGATGGGCCTGGGCGCCGCCTGGAAGCACGACCGCCCGCGCCTGCTGCGCAAGCTGGCCTGGGCCGCGGGCACGTCGGTGCTGCTGGGCCTGCTGCTGAGCCGCCGGCGCACGCGGGTGCGGCGCTCGTGAAGGCCGGCGCAGGGACTCAGGCCGCTGCGGTCCCGGCCAGCTCGGCGAGCCGCCCGCGCAGGAACTCGGCGAAGGCGTAGGCAATCACCGGCAACTGGCGCCCGCGCAGGCAGCCGAGCACCAGTTCGCCCTGCGGAAAGGCCCGGTCCTCGATGGTGCGGGCCACCAGGTCGGCGTCGCCCACCTCGGTGCCCACCGCCATCTGGAAGGTGATGGACCGGCGGTCGGCCAGGCAGCCGCGAAGGAACTCGAAGCTGTTGCTCTCGACCATGGGCTGGAAGCGCGTGGAGCTGCGTGCCAGGAAGCGCTCCAGCAGCTGCCGCCCGCCGATGTCGCGGTTGGGCAGCACCACCGGGTAGTCGGCGCAATCGCGCAGCCGCAGGGCCGGGCGGCCGGCGAGCGGGTGCGCCGCATGCATCATGGCCATCAGCCGCTGGCCGGCGACGTCCAGCCGCTGGATGTCCGACTCGGCCGGCAGGTTGAAGACCAGGACCAGGTCGGTGTCGAGGTTGCGCAGGGCTTCGGCGGCGTGCACGTGGTCGCCGATGCGCGCGTCGAAGGCCACGAGCGGGTGCGTCTCGCGAAAGGCCGCGATGGCCGCGGGCAGGAAGCGTGGCGCGAGCGCCTGGCTCGCCACCACGCGCACCCGGCCGCGGCGCAGGCCCTGCAGCTCCTCGATCTCGGAGCGCACGCGCTCCAGCTCGGCGCCGCGGTCGCGGATGTAGCGCACGAACAGCTCGCCCGCGGCCGTCAGCCGCATGCCGCGCGGCAGGCGCTCGAAGATCGGCGTGCCCAGCTCCTCCTCGATGTCCTGGATGCGGCGGTTGACGGCCGAGGGCGCGACGTGCAGCCGCTCGGCGGCCTGGCGGATGGAGCCGATGCGCGCCACTTCGTCGACGTAGCGCAGCAGGCGCAGGTGGTTCATGCGTCCATTGTGGTGTCTGCCTGCGCGTGCAGCAGCCGCGCCACCTCGGCGCTGGCGGCGGCGCCCTTCAGGGCCGATGCCCACAGGGTCGCGGCGAGCGTCTCGTGCAGGCGCAGGACCTCCTCGTCCTCGCTGATCATCGCCACGCCGTAGTGCAGGTTGGTCGGCTCGACGATGCGAAAGGGGCTCGTCGCCAGCACGCGGCGCCCGTGCGGCAGCTGAAGCAGCTGGAAGCCGCTGGTCGGCAGCGGCTGGGTGGTCAGCACGATCTGCACGCCCATCGGCGGCGAGGCGATCAGGCCGGCCAGGCGTTGCACCTCGCGCCGCGCCGCGAGCCGCCGGGTGGCGCGGTCGGCCGCCGGCAGCAAGGGATGCCCGCCCAGGCCATGCGTGAGGTAGCGCTCGATGTCCGCCACCGGCACGATGTTGACGAGCGCCGGCCGGTTGCGCGCAAAGGCGGCCTTGCGCTTGGCCAGCAGGTGCATCAGGCGGTCGGCCTCGGCCGGGCTCAGGGCGGTCTGGTCGCTGCGCCGCTCGACCAGGCGCTCGGCCAGTGCGGTGTCGTAGGCGTCGGAGCTCAGCACGTACGCCTGCGGCCCGAACACCACGGTCATCTGCGTGGCCTCGGCCTCCAGCCGCTGCTGGCGGTCGAAGAACAGCATGCCGTGGGTGATGTACTCGTTGCCCAGGCCGAGCAGCGCGCCGGTCGAGGTCTCGTACAGCCGGGCCAGCCTTTCCAGCACCTCGAGCTTGACCACGTCGCCCGATTCGTAGCGGTAGAGCAGGGCGCGCGAGATGCCCGCCGCGCGCGCCACCTGCTCGGTGCTCAGGCGGGCGTTCTGGCGCCGGCTGCGCAGGCGCTCCCCGATGTGGGCGTAGTGGTGGGTGGTGGCCATGGGGCTGCCGTCTCGTTAATGAGTCAGTTCGCGAAATTGCACGTTGTGACGCCGGTCGGGCCGGCCTACGCTGACCCGGCCATCGCAACAGGTCACGCAACGAACATGCCCACCATCTCCGTCGACGGGATGCCCGTCCACTACATCGAGTCCGGCCGCGGCGAGCGCGCCATCGTCTTCCTGCACGGGGGCTTCGGCAGCTCCTCGGAGCTCTGGGAACGCACGCTGCAGGCGCTGCCGCCCGGCTGGCGCGGCTACGCCATCGACAACTTCCTGCGCTCGGCCGCGCCGCCCGACGGCTACAGCGTGCAGTCGCTGGCCCGGCGCGTGCGCGGCTTCGTCGATGCGCTGGACCTCCACAGGCCGGTGATCGGCGGCCATTCGATGGGCGGCGTGGTGTGCCAGATCGCCGCGTCGAACGACCCCGGGCGCTACGGCGGCGTGGTGCTGGTGTGCACCGGCGCGGTGATGACCAACCACACCCTGGGCCGCGTGCTGCTGCAGGACCTGCGCGACAAGGGCCACGCCAGCCTGCGCGAGATCAGCACCCACTGGTTCCGCGCGCTGCCCGAAGGCTTCTTCGAGGGCTACGTGGCACGCGCCGAAACGGCGCCGCTGGGCGCCATGATCGACGTCCAGCAGAGCCTGCTCGACACCGACTGCCGGCCGCTGCTGCCGAAGATCGCGGCGCCGACGCTGGTGGTGTTCGGCGCGCACGACGCGGGCCGCACCATCGATCACGCCAACACGCTGCTGGCCGGCATCCCGGACAGCCGCCTGGCCCGCATGCCCGACAGCGGGCACACGCCGATGGTCGAGACGCCCGCGGCCTTCGATGCCGCACTGCACGCCTTCCTGCTCGAAACCCGATGAGGACCCCCACCATGCTCCGACGCTCCATCCTTGCCCTGGCCATGGCGGCCTGCGGCTCCCTGCTCGCGATGCCGGCCGCGCAGGCCGACACGCTCGACGACGTGCAGAAGGCCGGCGTGCTGCGCGTCGCCATCACGCTCGACTACCCGCCCTTCGGTTCGGTCGACGCCAGCATGAGTCCGCAGGGCTACGACGTGGAGTTCGCCAACCTGATGGCCGCCGCGCTGGGCGTCAAGGCCGAGCTGGTGCGGGTGACGGCGCAGTCCAAGATCCCGACCATGGCCACGCGCAAGGCCGACCTGCTGCTCAACATCGGCCGCAACGAGGAGCGCGCCAAGGTGGTGGACTTCACGCAGCCTTACGCGCCTTACTACATCGGCGTGTTCGGCCCGGTCGACCAGACCGCCACGGGCGTGTCCGACCTGGCCGGCAAGAAGATCGCGGTGACGCGCGGCACGCTCGAGGACCAGCTGCTCACCAGGATGGCGCCGCCGGAGGCCGCCATCCAGCGCTACGAGGACCACAGCAACACCATCAGCTCGTTCCTGAGCGGGCAGAGCGACCTGATGTCGGTCGGCAACATCGTGGCCGCCGCCATCATGGAGAAGAACCCGCCGCGCAAGCCGGAGCAGAAGTTCCTGCTGATGAACTCGCCCGTGTGCGCGGCCGTCACCAAGGGCGAGCAGCGCCTGCTCGATCGGATCAACGCCGCCATCGCCGAGATCAAGGGCAACGGCCGCCTCGCCGGCATGGCCACGCGCTGGCTCAAGCAGCCGCTGCCGGCCAACCTCTGACGCGGCCGCGAAGTGTTGCCGTTACGGCAACGCCGCTAGCGCGATAAAGCGGCAAAGAAGAGCGCTCGGTGGCACGTCGGCTGCGTGTGTGCCGGCATGACCGCCTCCAGACGCTCCCCGCGCCCCAGCATGGCGCAGACGCCGCCCGATACCGCCGCATCGTTCGGCCCGGCGGTGCACAACGCCTGGCGCCTGCAGGCCGACGGCCAGCGCGTGAGCTTCGTGCGCCGGGCCCGCAGGCCGCGGCCCCTGCTGCTGGCCGACGCGACGCCGCAGGCGGTCGAGATCGACCTGGCGCGCAGCGCGCTGATCGTGGTCGACATGCAGAACGACTTCTGCCATCCCGAGGGCTGGTTCGGGCAGAAGGGCCTGGGCACCCGGGCCGCGCGCCGGCCGATCCCGGTGCTGCAGAAGCTGCTGCCGGCGTGGCGCGAGGCCGGCGGTTCGGTGGTCTGGCTCAACTGGGGCATCCGCGGCGACCGGCGCAACCTCTCGCCGACGGTGCAGTTCAAGGGCAAGCGCACGGCCGGGGCCGTGGGCTATGGCGAGCACTCGCCGATCGACCACGGCCCGTCGCTGGTGCAGGGCAGCTGGGGCGCGGCCGTGGTCGACGAGCTCGCCGTGGCGCCCACCGACATCACGGTGCACAAGCACCGCCTGAGCGGCTTCTGGGACAACGAACTCGACACCCTGCTGCGCCAGCAGGGCGTCACCACCCTGCTGTTCGCGGGCATCAACACCGACCGCTGCGTGTTCTCCACGCTGCAGGACGCCAACTTCCTCGGCTACGACTGCGTGCTGCTGCAGGACGCCTGCGCCACGCCTTCGCCCGCCTACGTCACGAAGGGCGTGCTCTACATCGTGCAGCTGCTGCACGGCTTCGTCGCCACCGCCGCGGGACTGCTTTCCTCGCTCACCCCTTCATCCACCGCTTCCAGAACCCAGGAGTCCTGACCCATGAAATCCCTGCTCGCCGCCTGCGGCCTCGCGCTGGCCGTCGTCGCCGCACCTGCCGCCGCGCAAACGCCCATCAAGATGGTGCTGAACTGGAAGTACGAAGGCGCGCAAGCCTGGTTCTTCCTCGCCCAGGACAAGGGCTACTTCAAGGAAGAGGGCCTGGACGTCACCATCGACCAGGGCGAAGGCTCGGCCGCGTCGATCCCCAAGGTGGCGGCCGGTGCCTACCAGGCCGGCTTCGGCGACATCAATGCGCTGGTCGACCTGGCCTCGCGGCGGCCGGCCGACGCGCCGGTGGCCGTGTACATGCTCTACAACACGCCGCCGTTCACGCTGGTGGTCAAGAGCGACAGCCCGATCCGCACGCCCAAGGACCTCGAGGGCAAGACCATCGGCGGCCCGGCCAACGACGGCGCCCTGAAGCTGTTCCCGGCCTTCGCGAAGCTCGCCAAGGTCGACGCCGGCAAGGTCACCATCACCAACATGGCGCCGAACCTGCGCGAGCAGATGCTCATGCGCGGGCAGATCGACGCGGGCTTCGGCTACGTCACCACCGTGAGCTTCAGCGCCAAGGGCATGGGACTCGATCCGGCCAAGGACCTGCGCTTCATCCGCTACGGCGACTACGGCATGGACCTCTATGCCAACACCGTGTTCTTCGCCAGGAGCTTCGTCAAGGAGAACCCGAAGGCCGTGGCCGGCTTCGTGAAGGCGCTGAACCGCGCGGTGAAGGAGGTCATCGCCAACCCCGACGCCGGTGTCGACTTCGCGATCAAGCGCGAGCCGCTGCTCAAACGCGAGGTCGAGAAGGAGAAGCTGCTCGCCACGCTCAAGAACGACATGAGCCACCCCGAGATCGCGCGCATCGGCCTGGGCGACGTGGACGACGCACGCCTGGCCAAGGACATCGCGATCGTGGTGGAGGCCAACGCGCTGCCCCGCACGCCGGCCGTGGGCGAGATCTTCGACCGCAGCTTCCTGCCGGCGCGCGCCGACCGGCCCGCCAGCACCACCTCCAACTGACAGGACGACCGAGGCATCGACATGGATCTGCAACTCAAGGACAAGGTGACCCTGATCACCGGCCCCGCCAAGGGCATGGGCGCCGCCATCACGCTGGCCTTCGCGCGCGAAGGCGCCAGGCTGGTGCTGGCGGGGCGCGACACCGCCGCGATCGAACCGGTGGCCGCCGCGGCGCGCGCGCTGGATGTGGAGGCGATCGTGGTGCCTTGCGACCTCACGGTGGCCGCGCAGACCGAGGCACTGGCGGCCCGGGCCATCGAGGCCTTCGGCCAGGTCGACGTGCTCGTCAACGTCGCCGGCGGCTCGGGCCCGATCGGCAAGACGGGCTGGGAGACCACGGCCGAGGAGTTCGACGAGATCGTGCAGCTCAACATGACTGGCTGCTTCAACACCATCCATGCGGTGCTGCCCGCGATGATCGCGCGGCGCAGCGGCAAGATCGTCAACGTCGGCGGCACCTTCGGGCTGCGCGGCCGGGCCGGGCGCCTGGCCTATTCGGCTTCCAAGTGGGGCCTGCGCGGCATCACGAAGAGCTTCGCGCTCGAGGCCGGGCCGTACAACATCAACGTCAACAACGTCGCGCCCGGCATGGTCGACGGCCCGCGCTTTCGCGAGAAGGTGTGCGCCAACATGGCCGAGAAGCTCGGCATCACGCTCGAGGAAGCGATGACGCGCCACGCCGCCGACTACGCGCTCAAGCGCGTGTCGACCGACGCCGACATCGCCAACGCCTGCCTCTTCATGGCGAGCGAGGTGTCCAGGCAGATCACCGGCGTCGACCTGCCCGTCGACGGCGGCTGGGCCGCCCTCTGACCCGCAACGAAGGAATCCCCATGAGCAAGGACGTCGACCTCGTCATCCGCGGCGCACAGGTGGTGTCGCCCGATCGCATCATCGAAGCCTCGGTCGCCATTGCGGGCGAGCACATCGTCGCGGTGGGCCACGACGACACCATGCCGCCGGCGCGCAACGAGATGCGCGCCGATGGCCTGTACCTGCTGCCCGGCGCGATCGACAGCCACGTGCACTTCCGCGACCCGGGCTATCCGAACAAGGAGACGTGGAAGACGGGCTCGGCCGCGGCCGCGCTCGGCGGCGTGACCACCGTGTTCGAGATGCCGAACACGAATCCGCCCACCGGCACCGTGGAGGCGCTGAAGATCAAGCTCAAGGCGGCCGAATCCTCGTACTGCGACTTCGGCATCCACGGGCTGCTCGGCGACGACAGCATCGACAGGCTCGAGGAGCTGCTCGACGCGGGCGTGACGAGCTTCAAGGCCTTCGTGGGCAACACCTTCGGCAACCTGCCGGCGCCGACCGACGGCGCGCTGCTCGAAGGCTTCGAGATCCTCGCGCCGCGGGGCATCCGCACGGTGGTGCATGCCGAGAACTCGTCGATCCTGTTCCGCCGGCAGAAGAAGATGCAGGAGGCCGGCCGCATCGACGCCATGGCCCACCTGGCGGCGCGGCCCGCCGTGGCCGAGATCGAGGCCATCGGCCGCGTGCTGACGCTGGCCGAATGGACCGGCGCGCGGGTGCACATCGCGCACCACAGCGCGGCGGATTCGCTCTTCCTGCTGCGCGAGGCCAAGCGCCGCGGCGTGGACGTGACGGCCGAAACCTGCCCGCAGTACCTGCTGCTCAACACCGAGCACATGCGCACGCTCGGCGGCGTGATGCGGCTGAACCCGCCCATCCGCGAGCCGCGGCACAACCAGCCGCTGTGGGACGCGCTGATGGACGGCACGCTGGACATGATCGCCACCGACCATGCGCCGCACGCCCCCGAGGAAAAGACGCGCGAGAGCATCTGGGACTGCGACTGCGGCTTTCCGGGCGTGGAGACGCAGATGCCGCTGATGCTCACCGAGGTCAACCGCGGCCGCGCCACGCTGATGGACTACGTGCGCTGGAGCGCCGTGGCGCCGGCCAAGGCCTGGGGCCTGTACGGCACCAAGGGCGTGATCGCGCCCGGCGCCCATGCCGACATCGCCATCGTCGACATGGCGCGCCAGGGCGTGCTGTCGCAGAACAGGCTGCAGAGCATCAGCCGCATCTCGCCCTGGAACGGCCGGCCGGTGCAGGGCTATCCGCTGCACACGCTGCTGCGCGGGCGCTTCGTCATGCGCGACGGTCGGCTGGTGGAAGACGCAGTGGGCTGGGGCCGCTCGGTCAAGGCGGTGCAGAAGATGCCCACGCCCCGGCCGCGCAACACCGAGCACTACAGCCGCGCCATCCTCGAGACGCCGCCCGGCGTGCCGCCCACCGCCGTGCCGGTGGGCGAGGTGGACTGGAGCGCTTCATGAGCGCTGGCGCCCCCCAGCATGTCGATGCCCATGTGGTGCCCTGCCGCGGCCCCGGCGACCTGAGCGGCGTGCAGGCGCTGGTCGAGGCCGGCACGCTGGATCCGCGCCACATCGTCGCCGTGATTGGCAAGACCGAGGGCAACGGCTGCGTCAACGACCACACGCGCGACTTCGCCACCCTGGCCTGGTGCCACTTCCTCGCGCCCTGGCGCGATTGCACGCCGCAGGCGGTGCATGCGCAGGTGGCACTGGTGATGTCCGGCGGCACCGAGGGGGTGCTGTCGCCGCACTTCACCGTCTTCACCCGCCGCCCGGCCTTGCCGCACGAGGTGGTCGAGGGCGAGAAGCGGCTGGTGGTCGGCATCGCCCACACGCGCGACTTCGCGCCGGAGGAGATGGGCCGCCAGGCGCAGATCGCCGCCACGGCCGAGGCGGTGCAGGCCGCCATGCGCGACGCCGGCATCGACAGCGCTGCCGACGTGCACTTCGTGCAGGTCAAGTGCCCGCTGCTCACCTCGGCCAAGGTGGACGACGCCTTGCGCCGCGGGCAGGACACCGTCACCCGCGACACCTACGAGTCGATGGGCTATTCGCGCGGCGCCTCGGCCCTGGGCGTGGGCGTGGCGCTGGGCGAGATCGACCCGGCGCGCGCCACCGATGCGGCCGTGCTGCACGACGCCACGCTGCATTCGGCACGGGCCTCCGTGTCGGCCGGCATCGAGCTGGAGGGCAATGTGGTCATCGTGCTGGGCGAGGCCACGGGCAGCGCCTCGCCGCTGCGCATCGGCCATGCGCTGATGCGCGACGCCATCGACACGGCCGGCCTGCGCACGCTGCTGCGCGAGCACTTCGGCCTGGACCCGGAGGCCGATGCCGGCCGCATTGCGCAGCGGCTGGTCAACCTGCTGGCCAAGGCCGAGGCGAGCCCCGACGGCCGGGTGCGCGGCCTGCGCCACACCATGCTGAACGACTCGGACATCCACTCCACCCGCCACGCGCGCGCCGCCGTCGGCGCGGTGCTGGCGTCGGTGGTGGGCCGCGCCGCGCTGTACGTCTCGGGCGGTGCCGAGCATCAGGGACCGCCCGGCGGCGGCCCGGTGGCCGCGCTCGTGCGCGTGGCCTGAGCTTCCATTCTTTTTGCTGGAACATCCCATGAGCCAGAGCTTCATCCAACTCTCCAACGTGATGCTGCGCTACGGCGGCGGCACCATCGCCCTGGACCACACCACGCTGGGCATCGACCGCGGCGACTTCGTCGCGCTGGTCGGCCCGAGCGGCTGCGGCAAGTCGACCATCCTCAAGCTGCTGGCCGGCCTGCTGCGCCCCACCTCGGGCGCAGTGATCGCCGGCGGCCGCGAGGTCGGGCCGGCCGGCGCACGCCCGGTGGTGGCCGGCCGGCCGGCGCTGCGCATCGGCCTGGCCTTCCAGAACCCGACCATGCTGCCGTGGCTCACGATCCGGGAGAACGTGATGATCCCGCTGAAGATCGTCGAGCCCTTCCGGCAGGACTACGCCCGCAAGAAGCGCGGCGAGTACGCCGAGCGCGCCGACGCGCTGCTGGCCCAGGTGGGCCTGCGCGGCTTCGGCGACAAGCGGCCCTGGCAGCTGTCGGGCGGCATGCTGCAGCGCGCCTCGCTGTGCCGGGCGCTGGTGCACGAGCCCGAGCTGCTGCTGCTGGACGAGCCCTTCGGCGCCCTCGACCAGTTCACCCGCGAGGAGCTGTGGGACATCATGCAGACGCTGTGGATGACCCAGCGGCCCACCGTGCTGCTGGTGACGCACGACCTGCGCGAGTCGGCCTACCTCGCCAACCGCATCTGCGTGATGAGCGCGCGGCCCGGCCGCATCCTGGAGACGCGCGACGTGGACTTCGCCCGCCCGCGCACGCTGCAGTCCAGCTACGACCCGGCCTTCGGCGCGCTGGTGCAGCAGTTGCGCATGCGCATCGCCGAGGCGCGCTGCGAGAGCGACACGGCCGCCGTGGCCGCTGCCGTGCCCGCTGCGCTGCAGGGGGTGGCGGCATGAACGCGCGCGTGAACGTCGCGGACGGGGTCGAACCCGCCGTCGAAGCCGCCGCGCCCGCGGTGCTGCGGCTGTCCCCGGTGGTGCGCCAGCGCCTGCTCTCCGGCCTCGCGCTGGTGGGCTTCTTCGTGGTCTGGGAACTCGTGTGCCTGGCCAGCGGCATCTCGGACCTGGTGCTGCCGCGCCCCAGCCAGATCGCCCGCGTGCTGATCGAGCGCATGCCGCTCCTGTGGCCGCACACGGTGCAGACGCTCTACACCACGCTGCTGGGCTTCGCGCTCGGCGTGGCGGCGGGCATCGTCATCGGCGTGGGCATCGGCTCGTCGCGCCTGGCCTACGACGTCACCTATCCGCTGCTGGTGGGCTTCTCCAGCATCCCGAAGGTGGCGGTGGTGCCGCTGTTCGTCGTGTGGTTCGGCGCGGGCACCGTGCCGGCGGTGCTGACCTCGATGGTCATCAGCATCTTTCCGGTGGTGGTCAACGTGGCCACGGGCCTGGCCAGCACCGAGCCCGAGCTGGAGGACGTGCTGCGCGTGCTGGGCGCGCGCAAGCGCGACATCCTCTGGAACGTGGGCCTGCCACGCGCCATGCCCTACCTGTTCGCCTCGCTCAAGATCGCCATCACGCTGTCCTTCGTGGGCACGGTGCTGGCCGAGACCGTGGCCTCCAACCGCGGCATCGGCACCGTGATGATGATCGCCAGCGGCAACTTCGACGTGCCGATGGTGTTCGCCGGGCTCTTCCTGCTGGCGGCCATGGGCGTGGTGCTCTATGCGCTGTCGGCGCTGGTGGAGCGGCGCGTGACCGGCTGGTCGCAGCGCAAGACCGACCTGGCGGCGACCGGCGCTTGAGATGCGGCGGCGGCTGGTGCCTGAGCCCCAGTGCCGGATTCAGGCACCGCGCCCCCTCAATGCAATGCGGGTCAGTGGACCCAGCACCGTTCTGGTCACCCCGTCCCCGCTCGGATCAACCCACAGCCGTCCGGTTCAACCAACAGCCGTTCGGGCTGAGCCTGTCGAAGCCGGGGCACGCAGGCGTGCAAGCCCTTCGACAAGCGCAGGGCGAACGGGCAACCCGGTGCGGACCGGCGCACGGATGCCGTTCTTCTTCCCCTTTCAAGGAGCTTCCATGTCCCGCTTCCTCTCCCGTCGCGCCGCCCGCCTGGCGCTGTCGGCCCTGTCCCTGCTGATGGCCCTGGGCGCCGCGCTGGCGCCCGCACCGGCCGCCGCCCAGACCGACACCCCGATCAAGTTCGTCCTCGACTGGAAGCTGCAGGGCGTGCATGCCTGGTACTACCTCGCGCAGGACCGCGGCTACTTCGCCCGCGAGAAGCTGGCCGTGACCATCGACCAGGGCGACGGCTCGGCCGCCACCGTCACGAAGATCATGGCCGGTGCCTACCAGGCCGGCTTCGGCGATGTGAACGCCATCGTGCAAAACGCCACCGCCAAACCCGGCCAGGCGCCAGTGATGGTCTACATGCTCTACAACCGCGCGCCCTTCGCGCTGATCGCCAAGGCGGGCGGACCCATCCGCACCCCCAAGGACCTGCAGGGCCGCACCGTCGGCACGCCGGCCGGCGGGGCGGCGGCCCGCATGTTCCCCGTGATCGCGGCGCGCACTGGCATCGACGCCGCCAAGGTCGCCTGGACCAACGTCGCGCCGAACCTGCAGGAGCAACTGCTGCTCAAGGACCATGTGGACGCCGCGGCCGTGTTCTCGGTCACCAGCTACATGAACCTCGTGGCGCAGGGCATCGACCCCGACAAGGACATCCGCTGGTTCCACTACGGCGACTATGGCGTCGAGCTCTACGGCAACGGCGTGATGGTGTCGCAGCAGCTGCTGCGCGAGCGGCCCGAGGCCGTGGCCGGCCTGGTGCGGGCGATCCACCACGCGGTGCGCGACACCATCGCCGATCCCGACGCGGCCATCGCCGCGCTGGTCAAGCGCGAGCCGCTGCTCAACAAGGACCTGGAGAAACGCCGCCTGCTCTACACGCTCAAGACCGTCATGCTCACCCCGGAAGTGGCCACCCAGGGCCTGGGCGATGTGAGCGATGCCCGCTTCGCCCGCGCCTTCCTGCAGCTCAAGGAGGCCTTCGACCTGCCGCGCGTGCCCACGGCGGCCGAGGTATTCGATCGCCGCTTCCTGCCGCCGCTGGCCGAGCGGACGGTGGCCAGGCGATGAGCGACGCAGCGGCCTCTGCCGCCATCGACTGCGCCTGGCTGCTGGCCGAGCCGGGTGCAGCGCCCGCGCAGCGCGACCGGCGCATCCGCATCGAAGGCGGCCGCGTCGCCGTCATCGAGGCGCTGTCCGCCCCGGTGCCCGGCCGCCGACGTCTGGCGCTGCCGGCGCTGGCCAATGCGCACGACCATGCGCGCACCGTGCGCAGTGCCACGCTGGGCGCCTTCGGCCAGCCGCTCGAAAGCTGGCTGCCCTTCCTGGGCGTGGTGCCGGGCATGGACCCGTACCTGTGCGCCGCGACCTCCTTCGCCCGATCGCTGCGCAACGGCGTGGTGGACCTGATGGTGCACTACACCCGCGTGCAGGGCGGCTTGCCCTACGTCGACGAGGCAGTCGCCGTGGGCCGGGCCGCACGCGACGTGGGCGTGCGCATCGGCTTCGCCGTCGCCATGCGCGACCGCCACGGGCTGGGCTATGCGGATGATGCGACGGTGCTGGCCGCGCTGCGCCCGGCGATCCGCGACGACATCGCCCGCCGGCTGTCGGCGCCGTCGGCGGCGCCCGCGCAGCAGCTCGCGCTGGTGGAGGAGGTTGCGCAGCGCTTCGCCGACGAAGGGCTCGACGCCCACGCGGACCTGCAGTACGGCCCCACCGGCGTGCAGTGGTGCAGCACGCCGCTGCTCGAAGCCATTGCGCAGGCGTCCGCCGACACCGGCCGCCGCGTGCACATGCACCTGCTGGAGACGCAGTACCAGCGTGCCTGGGCCGATGCCGTGCATCCGGGCGGCATCGTGCGCTTCCTGGACGACATCGGCCTGCTCGGCCCGCGCCTCACCCTGGCGCACTGCACCTGGGCGCGGCCGGAGGAACTGGCCCTGATCGCCGAGCGCGGCGCGACCATCGCGGTCAACACCAGCTCCAACCTGGGCCTCCAATCGGGCATCGCGCCCCTCGCGCAGATGCTGGCGCAGGGCTGCCGTGTCGCCATGGGGCTGGACGGCATGGCCTTCGACGAGGACGACGACGCCCTGCGCGAGGCGCGCCTGGCCTATGCGCTGCACCGCGGCTGGGGCTACGACACCACCATGACGGCGGCCCAGCTCTGGCGCTTTGCCTCGCGCGGGCGCATCGCGCCGGGGGAGCCGGCGGACCTGGTGCTGCTCGACTGGGACGCGCTGGACGACGACGCCCTGTTCGACGATGTCGATCCGCTGGATCTGCTGCTCGCCCGCGGCACCGGCCGGCACGTGCACACCGTCATCGCCGGCGGGCGCACGGTGGTCGAGGCAGGGCGCGTCCTGGGCGTGGACGAGGTGGCCCTGCAGGTCGAGCTGCGGGCCCGCATGCGGGCGGCCCTTGCGGCGGACACGGCCCATGCGGGCTGGCGCCGCACCGTGCAGGCCTTCGCCGAGGACATGGCCCCCTTCTGCCGCGACGGCCGCTTCCTGGGTGGCTGCTGCTGATCCGTCGGATCAGCAGGTCGGCAGGGCACCGGGCAGGGCCTTCGGAGTGCCTCGGGGAGCGATCCCGGGTTCGGCGAGGTGCGTCCAGCGCCCCTGCGGGCGGCGTCAGTGCTTGCGCGTCAGCGCCTGCTGCACCGCGCGCACCTCGTCGTAAGCCTGGCGCACCACCTGCGCCGCCTCGCCGCGCTCGAGCACCTCGTCCAGGTCGATGCCGCACTGCGCCGGGTCGCGCGAGAACTCCTCGAAGGGCGACTGCGTCTGCGCCATCAGGTTGGCCAGCTGCAGCACGTCGCCCAGCGTCTCGGGCGGCGCCATGACGTAGCCGCGCCAGAGCGTTTCCATGGCGTCGGACAGCTCGTCGGGCACGTTCAGCGCCGACAGCAGGCGCCGGGTGCCGACCGCCAGCACGGACTGGCTGCGCTCGGGCGCTTCGACGCCGCCCCCCTGCGCGCGTCCGGCCAGGTCGATGCTGAGCGTCGGCACCTGGTCCTGCGCCTTGGCCAGCACGTAGAAGCCGGCGATGTCGTGCAGCATGCCTGCGAACAATGCGGTCTCGGGGGCGACGTGGGTGAAGCGCCGCGCCAGCACCGCGGCCAGTGCCGCCACTTCGGTGCTGTGCGCCCACAGGCGCCCGACGGCCGGCTGGTTGACCTGCGCGGCGCGGTCGGCCAGCTGGGCGGTGACGAGGGCGGCGGCCACGGCGCGCAGCATCTTCAGCCCGAGGATGTTCAGCGCCTCGCGCGCGTTCGTGACCACGCGGCCGGGCCGGCCGTAGGCGGCGCTGTTGGCCATCGCGACCATCTTGGCCGAGACCAGCGGCTCGCTGTGCACCAGCCGGGCCACGTCGTCGATGGTGCAGTCGTCGCTGCTCGCACGGTCGATCAGCTGGATCAGTCCCGTGGACGAGGTGAGAAAGGTCAGCGACTCTTTCTCGATGCCGCCGAACAGCCTCTCCTGAAGGTCCAGCCGGCGTGTCAACTCCAACCGCATGGCGCTCTTTCCTGTCTCGTTGTGCGCATCGCTGCGCCGTGGATCTCGAAGCGGGAATTTTCACCAGCGGGGGAGCGAATGTAGGCAGTTGGTATCAAAAAATCCGATTCGTGCCCCCGGCTGTTGGGCGGGCACGACGGTTCGGCGCATCCGTGCCGCGATGCGCTTCGGCGTGAAGGTCTGCCAGCGCCACCACGCCCTCCGGTGCTGCTGCCGTGTCGCGTTCAGAATCCGTACAGCATCTTCGGGGTGTCGACCAGCACGCGGCGACGCCGTTCGGGCGTGGCCAGCCACGCACGGCACGAGGTCGCAAGTTCCTCGCTGCGTATGAAGCGGTACGGGCTCACCTCCAGCGGGCCCAGGCCGGGCTGGCGCGCCGTGTGCGGCCAGTCGCTGCCCCACAGCACGCGCTCGGGTGCGGCGTCCAGGAAGGCATCGGCCCAGGCTCGGGCCGCATCGGGCACGGCCAGCCGGTAGGGTGCGGACAGCTTCACGCTGACGCGGCCCGTGCGCAGCAGGTCCACGCAGAACGCGGTGGCACTGGCGCCAGGCACGCCGTCGACCAGTGCGAAGTGGTCGAGCACCACGGGTGCCGGAAGCCGCACCAGGTGCTCGGACAACGCTTGCAGGACCGGGGCAGAGGCATACAGCTGCAGGTGCCAGCCCAGATCCGCAACGCGCGCCGCCCAGCGTTGCGCCGGCGCGGCTGCGGCATCGGCCGCCCGCGTGCCGGCGCTTTCGAGGTTGATGCGCACCCCGCGCACACCGCGCGCATGCATGTCGCGAAGCTCGCGCGAGGAGACATCGTCCGGCGGCACGGCGACGCCTCGGCCGCGACCCTGCAACTGGTCCAGGCTGTCGAGCAGGCACCGGTTGTCGTTGCCGTAGACGCTGGGCTGGACGATGACCGCGCGTTCGAGGCCGAGGGCCGTCATGTGGGCCTGCAATGCGGGCAGCGGCGCCGGACCCGGCGTGTAGTGCCGGTCCGCGACCATGGGATAGCGTTCGGGCGGGCCGATGACGTGGACGTGGCAGTCGCACGCACCGGGTGGAAGGAGCGGCTCGCGCTCAGGCGGCGACGGGCTCACCATGGCGCGCCAGGCGTTGCGCGAATGCGCGGCCGGTGGCGGCCGTGCCGAGCCGGCCGCCCACATCGCGCGTGGCCTCGCCGTCCGCGATGGCGTCGGCCGCGGCCTGCTCGATGGCCAGCGCCGCCGCATTGAAGGCCGGCAGGCCGCGCCGCTGCCCGTGCCAGCCCAGCAGCTGCGCCGCCGAGAGGATCAGCGAGAAGGGATTGGCAATGTCCTGGCCGGCGATGTCGGGCGCCGATCCGTGCGCGGCCTGGCCCATGGCGTGCGCGCTGCCAGCATTGAGCGAGCCGCCGAGCCCCAGACTGCCCGAGAGTTCGGCCGTCAGGTCCGACAGGATGTCGCCGAACATGTTGGTCGTCACGATCACGTCGAAGCGACGGGGCGCCCGCACCACATGCGCCATCATGGCGTCGACGATGAAGTCGTCGACCTGCACGTCGGGGAACTCCTGCGCCACGCGCCGGCATTCGTCGATGAACATGCCGTCGCCGATCTTGAGGACGTTGGCCTTGTGCACGATGCTCACGTGGCGCTTGCGCGTCGCGGCCAGCTGGAAGGCGGAGCGTGCGATGCGCTCGCAGCATGCGCGGGTGATCCGCCGCAGCGAGACCACCACATCCCGCGTGACGAGCATCTCGCTGCTGCCCGATTCGATGTTGCGGTCCGCGTAGAAGCCTTCGGTGTTCTCGCGCACCACCACCAGGTCGAACTCGCCCACCTTCTGGGGCAGGCCGCTCCAGGTCCGCGCGGGCCGGATGTTCGCGAACAGGTCGAGTTCCTTGCGAAAGAACTTGGACGGGTTGATCTCGCCCTTGGCCTCGTCCTTGAAGTCGTAGGTGGCCATCGGCCCGAGCATCAGGCCGTCGGCGGCCTTGACCTTGTCCAGCAGCGCCGGCGTCACGGTGGCGCCGTGGCGCCTGAGGCTTTCGTGCCCTGCCACGTCGTGCTCGAAGACCAGGCCGAGATCGAAGCGCGACGACGCGGCCTCCAGCACCTGGACCGTGGCCTGCATGGTTTCGGGCCCGATGCCGTCGCCGGGGAGAACGATGATTTTCATGAGATCGCCTGTGTGGAAGTGGTTCAGTCGAGCGCGGCACCGGTGGCTTTCACCAGCCGCGCGTATTTGTCGGCGTCGTCGCGGACCCGCCGCTCGAAGCTCTCCGGGCTGCCCGGCGCCACGGCGCTGCCGTCGGCCTCCAGCCGCTGGCGCAATTCGGGGTCGGCCAGGATGCGGCCGATCTCCGAAGACAGCCGTTGCACCACCGCATCGGGGGTCGCGCGCGGTGCGAAGAATCCGCCCCACAGGCTGAAGTCGAAGCCCGGGACCGTGTCGGCCACCGAAGGCACCCTCGGCAGGCTCGCCAGCCTGCCCGGCTTCGACACGGCCAGGGCGCGGACGCGCCCGCCCTGCACGTGGGCCATGATTGACGAGGCGCTGGCGAAGAAGAACTGCACCTGGCCGCCGATCAGGTCGGTGATGGCCTGTCCCGCGCCCTTGTACGGGACGTGGGTCATCTCCGTCTTGGTGGCCGAGGCCAATGCCACCGCGGCCAGATGGCCGGGCGTCGCGGTGCCCGACGACGCGTAGGCGACGCCGCCCGGCAGGGCCCTTGCAGCCTGGATCAGGTCACCCAGGCTCTTGAACGGCGAGTTGGCCGGCACCGCGAGCACGAGCGGTGCGTCGCCCACCAGTGCCACGGCGCGGAAGTCTCTCACCGTGTCGTAGCCGGGGTTCTTCATGGCGCTGAGGTTGATCGCCATCTCGCCCGTCTGCCCCAGCAGGAGCGTGTACCCGTCGGCGGGGGCCTTCGCCACGAGCCGGGCACCGAGCGCGCCGCTGGCACCCGGCCGGTTGTCCACGATCACGGGCTGCCCCAGTGCGCGAGCGAGCCGGTCGGCCACGAGGCGGGCGAAGACGTCGCCCTGGCCGCCCGGGGCATAGGGCACGACGACGGTCAGCGTGCGTTCGGGCCAGTTGGCAGCGTGCGTGCCGTTCGTCATGGCCAGGGCGGCGAGCCATGCGCCGGCTTGGATGAAGCGGCGCCTGTTCGATGTGGGGGCGTGCATGTGGGGTCTCCGTGTCGGCTTGGCAGCTTCAGCGCAGTTGCATGCCCGGCTGCTGCGCAACGCCGCGCCAGAGGGCAAGTTCCTTGCGGAGTTCCTCGCCGAAGGCCGCGGGCGCAAGGCGCACGGGGTCCGCGCCCTCGTGCTGGAGCCGACCCTTGACCGGCTCCGCGGCCGCGGCGTCGTTGACGGCCTGGTTCAAGGCGTTGACGACGGACTGCGGCGTCTTCGCCGGCGCGAGCACGCCCCACCAGGTCGTGACGTCGAAGCCGGTGACGCCGGCTTCGTTCAGCGTCGGCAGGTCGGGATACAGCCGCGAGCGCCTGGCGCTCGTGACGGCCAGCAGGCTCAGCTTGTTGTCCTTCAGGTGCGACTGGATCGTGGGCACGGTGGCGAAGAAAAGGTCCACGCGGCCGGCCAGCAGTTCGACGGTCGCGGGAGCGCTGCCCTTGAATGGCACGTGCGTGAGGTTCAGCCCCGTCTTCTGGCGGAACATCTCGCCCGACAGGTGGTTGATGCTCCCATTGCCGGCCGAGCAGTAGTTCAGGCCCTCGGGCCTGCCCTTGGCCGCTGCGATCAACTCGGCCACGTTCTTGACGTGCAGGCCCGGGCTGGCGACGACCAGCAGCGGGCCGCGCCCGATCATCGCCACCGGCGCGAAATCCTTCTGCGGGTCGAAGGGCAACCTGGGTTCGACGGCGGCGTTGGTCGCGAAGGTCGACGTGGCGAACAGCAGCGTGTACCCGTCGGCCGGCGCCTTGGCGACGGCGGTCGCACCGATCGCGCCGCCGGCGCCCCCGCGGTTGTCCACGACGACCGGCTGCCCGAGCCGGTCGGACATGCCCTTGGCGATGTCGCGCGCGATGCTGTCGGTGCCGCCGCCCGCGGCGAAGGGCACGATCAGGGTGATCGGCCTTGTGGGCCAGGGGCCCTGCGCGATGGCCATCGCGGGCAGGGCGGCGAGCGTGGCGAGCAGCGCGCGTCGGGCGGGGGTGAATTTCGGCATGTCTGTCTCCGTCGGGTCTTGGCCGCGCCGCCAGTGCGGTTCGGGCTGCAGGAATCATCGAGGGACGCCGTTGCGCTGTGAATTGCAAATAACCGTTCGATTGATACTCTTCGCGCATGAATTTCGACTTGTCGGACTTGCGTGCCTTCGTCATGGTGGCGGACCTGGCCAGCTTCCGAGCGGCTGCGGACGCGCTGCACCTGTCCCAGCCGGCGCTGTCGCGGCGGGTGGAGAAGCTGGAGCAGGCCCTGGGCTTTCGCCTCCTGGAGCGCACCACCCGGAAGGTGGAACTCAACGCCATGGGGCGCGCCTTCCTGCCGCGGGCGCGGCATGTGCTGGGCGAACTCGAGAGCGCGCTGCTGGGCATGGTCGAGCTGTCCGACCGCATCCGGGGGCTGGTCACCGTGGCGTGCATCCCTTCGGCAGTGAACAATTTCGTGGCCGGCGTCGTGCGCGAATTCCACCGGCGCTTCCCCGCCATCCGCGTGCGGCTGCTCGACCAGTCGGCCACCGAGATCCTCCTGTCCGTTGCCCGTGCCGAAGCGGACTTCGGCATCACCTACCTCGGGGCGCAGGAGCCCGACCTGGAATTCGAGCAACTGGCGGTCGAGCCCTTCGTGCTGGCATGCCGGCCCGACCACCCGCTGGCCACGAGAAAGCGCGTGCGATGGTCGGAACTGGCGGACTACGAATGCGTGGTGCTGGCGCCAGGCAGTGGGAACCGGCTGCTGATCGACCAGGGACTTGCACACACCGGGGTGCCGACCCGATGGACCTGCGAGGTCCAGCACGTGCCGGCCCAGCTCAGCCTGATCGAGGCCGGCGTGGGGGTGGGCGCCGTTCCGCGCCTGGCCCTGGCCGGCGGTGCAGGCGCGTCGCTCGTGAGCGTGCCGCTGGTGGAGCCGGCCCTGAGCCGCCGCGTCGGTACCGTTCGCCTGCGCGGCCGGCCGTTGGCGGGTGGTGTCCAGGCCTTTCACGACGCCCTGTTCGAGGCCCAGGCCTGAAGCGCCCCCGGGCCGCTCGATCGCGAAGCACAAGCCCACGGGCGTGCTGCGCGTTGCGCGGGCCCAGCCGGTCTACAGCTGCATGTCGTAGTCCACCGTGATCGGCGCGTGGTCGCTGAACTTGATGGTCTTGAAGATGTGCTCGCTGCGCGCGAGCTGCGCCAGGGCCGGGGTTGCGAGGTGGTAGTCCAGCCGCCAGCCCACGTTCTTCGCGTAGGCCTGGCCGCGGTTGCTCCACCACGTGTAGCAGGCGTCGGTGGTGTCGGGCTGCAGGTGGCGGTACACGTCGACCAGGCCGGCGCCTTCGGCACCGGCGTCGAGCAGCCGCGTCATCCAGGCACGCTCCTCGGGCAGGAAGCCGCTGTTCTTCTGGTTGCCCTTCCAGTTCTTCAGGTCGGCCTCCTTGTGAGCGATGTTGATGTCGCCGCACAGGATGAACTCGCGGTCTTTCTTGAGCGCGACGAGATAGGGCATGAAGCCGGCCAGGAAGCGGAACTTGGCGGCCTGCCGCTCCTCGCCCGAGCTGCCGCTGGGGAAGTAGCAGCTGATGATCGACAGCTTGCGCTGCGGCGTGTCGAAGCGCAGTTCCAGGTAGCGGCCCTCGGCGTCGAACTCCGCGTCGCCCCAGCCGACGACGACGTCGCTGGGTGCATGCCTGGTGTAGATCGCCGTGCCCGCGTAGCCTTTCTTCTCGGCGAAGTGGAAGTGCCCCTTGAGCCCGGCCATTTCCTCGAAGCGGCCCTCGACATCGCTGGCCGAGACGCGGATCTCCTGCATGCAAATACAATCCGGCGCCGTTTCGGCGACCCAGTCGGCCACCCCCTTGGTGGCGGCCGAGCGCAGGCCGTTGAGGTTGAGGCTGGTCAGTTTGAACACGACGAGGAATTCCCGATGGCTGAGGTGAGAACGGATGGCGCGCTGGCGCAGGACTTCGTGCAGTTCGCGCTCGATGCCGGCGTGTTGCGCTTCGGCCAGTTCAAGACCAAGGCCGGGCGCATCAGCCCCTACTTCTTCAATGCGGGGCTCTTCAACGATGGCGCCCGCATCGCGCGGCTGGCGGAATTCTATGCAGCGCGCCTGATCGATTCGGGGCTCGAGTTCGACATGATCTTCGGCCCCGCGTACAAGGGCATCCCGCTGGGCGCCACCGTGGCGGCCGAGCTGGCGCGGCGCGGCCGCAACGTGCCCTTCGCCTACAACCGCAAAGAGGCCAAGGACCACGGCGAGGGCGGCTCGCTGGTCGGTGCCCCGCTCGCCGGCCGGGTGCTGATCGTGGACGACGTGATGTCCGCCGGGACGGCCGTGCGCGAGTCGATCGGCACCATCCGCGCCGCCGGCGCCACGCCGCATGCGGTGGCGATCGCGCTGGACCGCCAGGAGATGGCGACCGAGAACGGGGTGGACGTTCCGCACAGTGCAGTGCAATATGTCCGCAACCAGCTGGGCATGCAGGTGATTGCCATCGCCACGCTGGACGACTTGCTAGAGTATCTGGACCAGCGCGCAAGCGACGAGCTGCGCGCGCATCGCGAGGGAGTATTGGCCTACCGGACCCGTTACGGCGCGGTCTGATGCCGTTTCGACCCGGAGAGTTCGTGCCGCCCCATGCCCCCCTCGTTCCCTTTGTCCGGGGCCTCGCGCTCGGGATCTGCGCCTTGCTGGCCCAGGCCGGCGCCTGGGCGCAGCAGGGCCAGGACGCGGCCAATGCCGGCGGCATCTACAGCTGCGTGGACGGCAGCGGCCGCACCATCACCTCCGACCGGCCGATCCCGGCGTGCTTCGACCGCGAGCAGGTCGAGCTCACCCCCAGCGGCACCGTGCGCCGCCGCATCGAGCCGCGCTACACGGCCCGTGAACTGGAACAGCGCGAAGCGCGTCAGCGCGAGGCCGAGCAGGCGGCCATGCGCGCGCGCGAGGACCGCCGCCGCGAGCGCGCGTTGCTCATCCGCTACCCGAACGTCGCGACCCACGAGCGCGAGCGTGCCGAGGCGATGACGCAGATCGATGCCGTGATCGGTGCCGCGCGCAAGCGCCTGAGCGAACTGGCCGAGGAGCGCCGCAAGATCGACGGCGAGATGGAGTTCTACAAGAAGGACCCGAGCAAGGCGCCGCCCTCGCTGCGCCGCCAGCTCGACGACAACGACCAGAGCGTGGCGGTGCAGAACCGCTTCATCGCCGAGCAGGACGCCGAGAAGCGCCGCGTGAACGCCCGCTTCGACGAGGAGCGCACGCGCCTCGTGCAACTGTGGGCGCCCGAGCGAGGCGGCACGGCGCAGCGCCCGGCACCCTGAGGCGCGGCGGCTCGCGCCGCCATGGCGTGACGCTCAGCCCAGCTTCGCCTTGAGCAGCGCATTGACCTGCGCCGGGTTGGCCTTGCCCTTGCTCTCCTTCATCACCTGGCCGACCAGGGCGTTGAAGGCCTTGTCCTTGCCGGCGCGGTACTCGGCGATGTTCTTCTCGTTCTTCGCGAGCACGTCGTCGACGATCTTCTCCAAAGCGCCGGTGTCGCTCATCTGCTTGAGGCCCTTGGCCTCGATGAGGGCGTCGACGTCCTGGCCTTCGCCGGTCCACAGGGCGTCGAAGACCTGGCGCGCGGCGTTATTGGAGATGGTGCCGTCGGCGATGCGGCCGATGAGCTGCGCCAGTTGAGCGGCGCTCACGGGTGCGGCGTCGATGCCGAGCTCCTGCGCGTTCAGGCGCTTGGAGATCTCGCCCTGCAGCCAGTTGCTGGCCAGCTTGGGCGCCGCGCCGGCGGCCACCGCCGCCTCGAAGTACGCCGCATGGGCCGGGCTCTGCGTGAGCTGCGCCGCGTCGTACTCGGACAGGCCATGGTCGCGCACGTAGCGCGCCGCCATCGCGCGGGGCAGTTCGGGCATGCCGAGCTTCACGCGCTCGATCCACTCGGCGGCGATCGCCAGCGGCGGCAGGTCGGGGTCGGGGAAGTAGCGGTAGTCGGCCGCGTCTTCCTTGGTGCGCATGGCGCGCGTCTCGCCCGTGTCGGGGTCGAAAAGCACGGTGGCCTGCTGGATCGCGATGCCGTCCTCGATCTGCTCGATCTGCCAGCGGATCTCGAAGTCGATCGCCTGCTGCATGAAGCGGAAGCTGTTGAGGTTCTTGATCTCGCGCCGCGTGCCCAGGGGCTGGCCCGGCCTGCGCACCGACACGTTGGCGTCGCAGCGGAAGCTCCCTTCCTGCATGTTGCCGTCGCAGATGCCGATCCAGGTCACGATCTTGTGCAGCTCCTTCGCATAGGCCACGGCCTCGGCGGTGGAGCGCATGTCGGGCTCGGTCACGATCTCCAGCAGCGGCGTGCCGGCGCGGTTCAGGTCGATGCCGCTCATGCCGACGAAGTCCTCGTGCAGCGACTTGCCCGCGTCTTCCTCCAGGTGCGCGCGCACCAGGCGCACCGTCTTCAGCTCGTCGCCGAGGTAGAAGCTCACCGAGCCGCCCTGCACGACGGGGATCTCGTACTGGCTGATCTGGTAGCCCTTGGGCAGGTCGGGGTAGAAGTAGTTCTTGCGAGCGAAGATGGAGCGCGGTGCGATGGTGCTGCCCAGCGCCAGGCCGAGCTTGATCGCGCGCTCGACGGCGCCCTTGTTCATCACCGGCAGCGTGCCGGGCAGCGCCAGGTCCACGGCGCAGGCCTGCGTGTTGGGCTCGGCGCCGAAGGCCGTGCTGGCGCGGCTGAAGATCTTGCTCGCGGTGGAGAGCTGGGCGTGGGTCTCGAAGCCGATGACGACTTCGTAGCCTTGGACGAGGGGCGGGGGGGTCATGGTGCTTTGAATGCGGACTTCCGGACGCAGAGGACGCAAAGATCACGCAGAGGACGCAAAAGAACAGCCATCGAAGTTCTTTTCTTGAATCCTTTTGCGTCCTCTGCGAAACCTTTGCGTCCTCTGCGTCCGGAAGTTTGTTTTTCAGTAGCCCTGCGGCACGCGCGCGTGCCAGTCGGTGGCCTGCTGGAAGCGGTGGGCGGCGTTGAGCAGCCTGGCTTCGGCGAAGTAGTTGCCGATCAGCTGCAGGCCCACGGGCAGGCCCGCATCGAAGCCCGCCGGCACGCTCATGCCGGGCAGGCCGGCCAGCGAACCGGGCAGGGTGAAGATGTCGGCCAGATAGTCGGCCACCGGGTCGTCGCCGTGCTCGCCGATCTTCCAGGCCACGGTGGGCGCGGCCGGGCCGGCGATCAGGTCGCAGTCCCTGAAGGCGTTCTGGAAGTCGTCGGCGATCATGCGGCGCACCCTCTGCGCCTGCAGGTAGTAGGCGTCGTAGTAGCCATGCGAGAGGACATAGGTGCCGATCATGATGCGGCGCTTGACCTCGTCGCCGAAGCCTTCCTCGCGTGTCTTCGCGTACATGTCGGCCAGGTCCTTGTACTGCGCGGCGCGGTGGCCGAACTTCACGCCGTCGAAGCGGCTGAGGTTGGAGCTGGCCTCGGCGGCGGCGCAGATGTAGTAGACCGGGATCGACAGCTCGGTGCGCGGCAGGCTGACCTCCACGCGCCTGGCGCCGAGCTTCTCGTACTCCTTCAGGGCCGCGTCGACGGCCGCGCGCACGCCGGGCGCGACGCCCTCGCCGAGGAACTCCCTCGGCACGCCGATGCGCAGGCCTTCGAGCGAGCCGTTCAGCGTGCGGGCGAAGTCTTCGGCCGGCCGGTCCAGCGAGGTCGAGTCGCGGTCCGGGTCGGGTCCGCACATCGCCGACAGCAGCAGCGCGCAGTCCTCGGCCGAGCGGGCCATCGGGCCGGCCTGGTCCAGGCTGGAGGCGAAGGCCACCATGCCGTAGCGCGAGGCGCGGCCGTAGGTGGGCTTGATGCCGGTCACGCCGCAGAAGCTCGCGGGCTGGCGGATCGAGCCGCCGGTGTCGGTGCCGGTGGCGGCGGGCGCGAGGCGGGCGGCCACCGCGGCCGCGCTGCCGCCCGAGGAGCCGCCGGGGATGCGGGCCGCGTCCCACGGGTTGCGCACGGGCGCGGCCTGCGTGGCGCCCACGGCGGGCACGGCGACGTTCTCGTTGGCCGAGCCCATGGCGAACTCGTCGCAGCTGAGCTTGCCCAGGGTCACCATGCCGGCACCGCCCGGCTCACCGATCCCCAGCTTGCGCACCACGGTGGCGTCGAAGGGCGACTGGTAGCCGGCCAGGATCTTCGAGCCGGCGGTGGTCGGGAAGGCGGTGGTGACGAAGATGTCCTTGTGCGCGATGGGCACGCCGGCCAGCGCCGGAGCGTTGCCGGCGGCGAGGGCCGCGTCGGCGGCGCGCGCCTGGGCCAGCGTGGCGTCCTCGTCGACGGCCACGAAGGCCGCCAGGTCCTGGTGCGCCTTCATGCGGGCCAGGAAATGCTGCGCCGTCTCGACGGCCGACACCTCGCGGGCCGCCAGCGCCTTCGCCAGCCCGGCGACGCCCTGCTCGTGAAGATCCTTGCCGGCGCTCATTCGATCACCTTCGGCACGAGGAAGAGGCCGGCCTCGACGGCGGGGGCGCTCTTCTGGTTGGCGGTGCGGTTGTCGGGCTCGCTCACCACGTCCTCGCGCAGGCGCAGGGTGATGTCCTCGATGGCCGCGACCGGGTGGGCCAGCGGCTCGACGCCGGCGGTGTCGACGGCGCGCATGCGCTCGACCAGGTCGAAAAAGCCGTTGATCTGGCTGAGCATGCGCTCGCTTTCGTCAGGGGCCAGTTGCAGCTTCGCCAGCGAGGCGATGCGCGCGATGTCGTTGGAAGTCAGTGCCATCGGAAGAAGGCGCCCGGCAGGGCGCGAAACAGGACGCCGTCGCACGCCGCACAGGGGCGGGAAAACACGGGATCCAGGGGGATTCGGGTATTATCCCGCCTTTGCCGCAACGCGCGCGATCGCGCAGGTTCAAGGGCCCGTCTGGCCGCAAAACCTGCCCAAAATCTGCTTACTTCTCCCACCCAATAACAAGGGGCGACGCCCGGCCGAAGCGCCGCCGTGCCCCCAAGGACTCTCGCCATGTTTGGAGCCTTCCGTCGGTACTTCTCCACCGACCTCGCGATCGACCTCGGCACCGCCAACACCCTGATCTTCGCCCGCAACAAGGGCATCGTGCTCGACGAGCCCTCGGTCGTGGCCATCCGCCACGAGGGCGGTCCGCACGGCAAGAAGGTCATCCAGGCCGTCGGCCGCGAAGCCAAGGCGATGCTGGGCAAGGTGCCCGGCAACATCGAGGCCATCCGCCCGATGAAGGACGGCGTGATCGCCGATTTCGTGATCACCGAGCAGATGATCAAGCAGTTCATCAAGATGGTGCACCCGCGCACGCTGCTCACGCCGAGCCCGCGCATCATCATCTGCGTGCCCTGCGGGTCGACCCAGGTCGAGCGCCGCGCCATCAAGGACGCGGCCGAGGCCGCCGGCGCCACCTCGGTCTACCTCATCGAGGAACCCATGGCAGCCGCGATCGGCGCCGGCCTGCCGGTGAGCGAGGCCAGCGGCTCGATGGTGGTCGACATCGGCGGCGGCACCACCGAGGTGGGCGTGATCTCGCTGGGCGGCATGGTCTACAAGGGCTCGGTGCGCGTGGGCGGCGACCGCTTCGACGACGCCATCATCAATTACATCCGCCGCAACTACGGCATGCTGATCGGCGAGCCGACGGCCGAGATCATCAAGAAGAGCATCGGCTCGGCCTTCCCCGGCTCCGAGGTCAAGGAGATGGAGGTCAAGGGCCGCAACCTCTCCGAAGGCGTGCCGCGCAGCTTCACCATCAGCTCCAACGAGGTGCTGGAAGCGCTGACCGATCCGCTCAACAACATCGTCTCGGCCGTCAAGAACGCGCTCGAGCAGACGCCGCCCGAGCTGGGCGCCGACATCGCCGAGCGCGGCATGATGCTCACCGGCGGCGGTGCGCTGCTGCGCGACCTGGACCGCCTGCTGGCCGAGGAGACCGGCCTGCCCGTGCTGGTCGCCGAAGACCCGCTGACCTGCGTCGTGCGAGGCTGCGGCATCGCGCTGGAACGCATGGATCGCCTGGGCAGCATCTTCACGAGCGAGTGATTGCACGCTAGTCTCGCGAGCCGGCCACCCAGGCCGGCTTTTTGCCATCTGACCTAGCGCTTTTCCCCTCTTCTCCATGCCGCTCGGCACGCTCGACCGCTCCGCGCCGCCCCTGTTCAACCAGGGGCCCTCGGCGCTGTCGAAGCTGATCTTCTTCAGCGCACTCGCGCTCTTCCTGATGGTGGCGGACGCACGCTTCGACGTCGTCAACCCGCTGCGCGCCGCCGTCAGCGCGCTGCTCTATCCGGTGCAGTGGATCGCGATGAAGCCGGTGCAGGCCATCGTCGGCGGCAGCCAGTATTTCGAGGACCTGCGCACGGCCCAGTCGAACGAGGCCGAGGCGCGCCGCGCACTGGCGCTGCAGGCCGAGCGGGCCAGCCAGGCCGACACGCTGGCCCGCGAGAACGCGCGCCTGCGCGCGTTGCTGGAACTGCGCGAGAACTCGCCCGCGCCGGGCCGTGCCGCCGAGGTGCTGTTCGACACCGCCGACCCCTACACCCGCAAGGTGGTGATCGACCAGGGCCTCACGCAGGGCATCGCGCCGGGCTCGCCGGTGATCGACGAGCAGGGCGTGTTGGGCCAAGTGACGCTGGTGCAGCCCTTCTCCAGCGAGGTGACGCTGGTGATCGACCGCGACCTGTCGATCCCGGTACAGAACACCCGCACCGGCGTGCGCAGCGTGGCCTTCGGCGACGCCACCACCCACGGCGGCGGCATGGAGCTGCGCTTCATCGCCGCCAACTCCGACATCCAGGAGGGCGACGTGCTCGCCACCAGCGGGGTCGACGGCGTCTACCCGGCCGGGCTGCCCGTGGCCCGGGTCGACCGCATCGACCGCCGGGCCGACTCGGCCTTCGCGCGCATCCACTGCACGCCGCTGGCGCGGGTGAACGCGGCGCGCTACGTGATGGTGCTCGCGCCGGTGGGCACGCCGGCCGCCGCGCTGGCACCGGCCTCGAACCCCGCGCCCTCGTCCAAGAAGTCCGAGGCCAGGAAGGCGGACAACGGCAAGGACAAGAAGGCCGGACCCGGCCGTCCGGGCCGCCAGGAGGGCACCACGCGATGATCATGCGCCCCGGCCAAGAGCAGCTGCTGCTGCCCGTCAGCCCCGTCTTCATGTGGTGCAGCCTGCTGGCCGCGCTGATGGTGAACCTGCTGCCCCTGGGCCGCCTGGCCTGGACGCCGGACCTGCTGGCCCTGGTGATCGTGTTCTGGGGCGTGCACCAGCCGGCGCGCATTGGCATGGGGGCGGCCTTCGCCTTCGGCCTGGTGATGGACGTGCACCAGTCGGCGCTGCTGGGCCAGCACGCGCTGAGCTATGCCACGCTGAGCTTCTTCGCGGTCACCATCCACCGGCGGCTGCTCTGGTACCCGGTGGTGTCGCAGGCGCTGCAGCTGGTGCCGCTGTTCACCATCTCGCACGTCATCGAGCTGGTGATCCGCATGATCGGCGGTGGCGTGTTCCCGGGCTGGACGATGTTCGTGGCGCCGGCCATCGAGGCCGCCCTGTGGCCGCTGGTCACGGTGCTTCTGCTGGCGCCCCAGCGCCGCACCCCGGAGCCGGACGAGAACCGCCCGCTGTGATGCTCGCCCGCGTGCCCGAATGAATACTATTGATTTCATAGCGCGTTGCGCCGGCGGGACGCGCGCCGCGGGCCGATTTGCCTTGGACATGCAGCGCGCCTAAGCTGCGCTTCGCCGCTGCCCCACCCATGACCGAAATCCGCAACGTCGCCGCCGAACTCGTGCGCTTCAAGCGCCGCGTGCTGGTGATCGCGCTGGTCGTCGTCGGCGCCTTCGCGCTGCTGGGCATGCGCCTGTTCTACCTGCAGGTCACGCGCCACGAGGACCTGGCCGAACAGGCCGAGAGCAACCGCACGGCCGTGGTGCCGGTGGTGCCCAACCGCGGCCTCATCCTCGACCGCAACGGCATCACGCTGGCCTCCAACTACTCGGCCTACACGCTGGAGATCACGCCGTCCAAGGCGGGCGACGTCGAGGACACGATCGACCAGCTGGCGCAGCTGGTGGACATCCAGCAGCGCGACCGCCGGCGCTTCAAGCGCCTGCGCGAGGACTCGCGCAGCTTCGACTCGGTGCCCATCCGCACCCGGCTGACCGACGAGGAGGTGGCCCGCTTCGCCGCCCAGCGCTACCGCTTCCCCGGCGTGGAGATCAAGGCGCGCCTCTTTCGCAACTACCCCTTCGGCGAACTGGGCAGCCACGTGCTGGGCTACATCGGCCGCATCAACCAGCGCGAGAAGGCCGCGATGGAGGACTGGGAGGAAGAGGACCAGGCCAACTACAAGGGCACCGACTACATCGGCAAGCTGGGCGTCGAGCAGAGCTACGAGAAAGTCCTGCACGGCCAGACCGGCGTCGAGCAGATGGAGACCTCCGCCGGCGGGCGCGCGGTGCGCAAGCTGGGCAGCCACCCCGCCACGCCCGGCAACACCGTGATGCTGACCCTCGACATCAAGCTGCAGCGGCTGATCGAGGACATGTTCGGCGAGCGCCGCGGCGCCATGGTGGCCATCGACCCCAGAACGGGCGAGGTGCTGGCCTTCGTCTCCAAGCCCACCTTCGACCCGAACCTCTTCGTCGAGGGCATCGACTCCGAGAGCTGGGCCGCGCTCAACGAGTCCATCGACAAGCCCCTGCTCAACCGCGCGCTGCGCGGCACCTACCCGCCCGGCTCCACTTACAAGCCCTTCATGGCCATGGCCGCGCTGCAGCTGGGCAAGCGCTCGCCCAGCGCGATCGTGAACGACCCCGGCTTCTACACCTATGGCGGCCACACCTTCCGCAGCCACGAGGGCGGCCTGGGCGCGCTGGACATGCACCGCGCCATCCAGATGTCCAGCAACACGTACTTCTATTCGCTGGCCGTGGACATGGGCGTGGACGCCATCCACGACTTCATGAAGCCCATCGGCTTCGGCCAGCTCACCGGCATCGACCTGGGCGGCGAGGTGCGCGGCACGCTGCCCAGCACCGAGTGGAAGCGCAACACCTACAAGCGCGCCGAGATGAAGCGCTGGTACTCGGGCGAGACGGTGTCGCTGGGCATCGGCCAGGGCTACAACAACTTCACCATGCTGCAGCTGGCGGTGGCCGAGGCCACGCTCGCCAACGGCGGCCTCAAGCACCGGCCGCACCTGGTGCGCGCCATCAAGGACACGGTGAGCGGCAAGGTCGAGCTGGTGCCCCAGCCGCCGGCCGACGACCTCGGCTGGCTGCCCAAGAACGTCGACATCGTGCGCAGCGCGCTGGTGGCGGTGAACAAGGGCGGCACGGGCACGCGCGTGTTCGCCGGTGCGGGCTACAGCTCCGCCGGCAAGACTGGCACGGCGCAGGCGGTGTCGCTCGGCCAGGGCGTGAAATACAACGCCAAGGCGCTGGAGGAGCACCAGCGCGACCACTCGCTGTTCGCGGCCTTCGCGCCGGCCGAGGACCCGAAGATCGCCATCGCCGTGATCGTCGAGAACGCCGGCTTCGGCGCCGCGGCCGCCGCGCCCATGGTGCGCCGCGCCTTCGACTACTGGCTGATGGACCAGTACCCCAACGAGCAGGACATGGCCGCGGTGCGCCAGGGCAAGGCCGCCGCGCCCATCGGCAAGCCGCTGGTGGCCAGCGAGATGCCGTGGCCGCCAGTGTCATCGTCGCCCAGCACCGCACCCTGAGCGCGGCGGCGCGAGCGCAAGCGCAGAGGCTGACGCTGACCCAGGCCCCCGTGCTGCCTCACCACTGGTAGCCCGCCTGCAGCCGCGCGCCGACCTGGCTGCCGTTGCCCGTGGCCACCGACAGCCCGCCGCCGACCTGCCAGTTCGTGTCGAGCTGGTACGCGAATCCCAGGCCCAGCGCACTCTGCCCGGCGTAGCTCGCCGCTGCCGCGCCGATCCAGCGGCGGCCGGGCTGCAGGCCGGGCGCGGTGGGCATCGCCATGGCCTGTGCCACGCCGCGCGCCGCGAAGTCGCGCACGCCCTGCAGGTCGGTGCTGAACTGGCTGGTCAGCCGGGCCGCCAGCTGGGCGCCTGCGCTGTCGAGTTGCGCGCGGTTGACCGCGTCGGTGGGCGCCGTGCCCGGTGCGACGTTCGTGATCTGGCGCGGCGCTGCGCTGCTGCCCACGCTGACCGTCGAGGGCCGGTCGGCGATCGAACCCTGGCCCAGGGCCACCGATTCGGGCGCCAGCGCCTGGGCGTTCGCGCCCAGCGCCACCGCGTTCACCCCGCTGGCCAGCGAGCCCGCACCGATGGCGGTGGTCGGGTCGGCCAACGCGCGGGCGCCGTCGCCGATCGCCACCGAGCCGGCATGGCGGGCCTGCGCCTGGCGGCCGATGGCCTGGGCCCCGTCGCCCTCGGCCGAGGCGCCGATGCCGACCGCCACCGCGCCGTTGCCGGTCGCTGCCGCCGCGGCCTGCCCGGCCACCGAGCAGCGCAGCGCGCCGCCGTCCACCGTGCACACCCCCAGCTGGCCGTTGACCACCGCCTGCAGCTGCACCGACTGCGCCTGGATCTGCGTGTTCTGCACCTGCAACTGCGTGGTCTGCGCCTGCAGCTGCTGGGTCATGTCGATCACCTGGGCGCCCTGGTTGGTCGCCAGGCTCAAGGCCTGTTCGGCCGTGCTGCGCACGCCCCACAGCTGGGCGCCGTTGACGGCATCGGTCGAGGTGACGCTCACCTCGCCGGCCGTGACGCCGCTGATGCGCCCCGCGTTCACGATGCCCGTGCCGCGGTTGTCGATGCCGCCTTGCGTGACGAGCCGGCCACCAATGCTGGCACTGCCAGACATCACCAGGCTGTTCCCGCTCACTCGGCCGTTCGTCTCGATGTCGGCGACGTTGATGAGCGAGCGCCCGTTGCCGCTGCTGCCCAGCGACACGACGTTGTTGCGGCCGTCGTCGCTGCTGCCGGCGCCGAGTGCCACCGAACCGGTGCCGTTGGTCGAGCTTCCTGCGCCGAACGCCACCGACTGCGAACCCCCCGCGAACGCGCCCCAGCCGATGGCGATCGACTGCGCCGCATAGGCCTGGCTCGAGCGGCCCAGCGCCACCCCGTTCTCGCCGAATGCCGCGGCCGCATACCCGGCGGCCAGGCTGCCCGTGGCCGCCGCGCGTGCCGACGAGCCCAGGGCCGTGCTGCCGAAGGTCCGGGCATCGCTGTCGGCGCCGAGGGCGGTGCCGCGCTCGTCGCGCGCCTGGCTGCGCGTGCCCAGGGCCGTGGCGAACTGTCCCGTGGCGCTGGCGTCGGCGCCGCTGGCCACCGCACGTTCACCGTCGGCCACGCTGCGCGTGCCCGAGGCCGTGGAGAACTGCCCGGTGGCGCTCGCGTCGGCGCCGCTCGCCACTGCGCGTTCGCCCTCGGCAACGCTGCGGTAGCCGAGGGCGATGGAGGCCTCGCCGCTCGCGTTGGCGACGTTGCCGGCCGCCAGCGACGAGCCCGCGCTGGCCTGCGTGTTGGACCCGATCGCCGTGGCGGAGCCGCCGGAGGCCCTGGCGCTGCGACCGAGGGCCGTGTTGCCGCGCGACAGGTCGATGCCGGCCATCGACTCTGCGCCGCCGGCGATGTTGCCGGTGCAGTCGGCCTGGACCACGTCGCGCGCGGTGCTGAAGCCCGAATAGGCGTTCTCGTCGCGGCTGCTGTAGAGCGTGCCGCCGGGGCACAGGTTGGGGTTCAGCACCTGCGCATGCAGCGGGCCGGCAGCGCCGGCCAGCAGGCCGCAGGCCAGTGCGGCCGCAAGTGGGTGGCCGCTCAGGGGTTTCATGGGGTTCATCGGGGCGCTCCTCGCTCGTCGCGGCATGCCGCCGCCCGCCGAATGCTGGGCCCGCGCGGGCCTGCGCCGATACCGCGCTTTGTGGTAGCCTCGCGCGCCTTTTCGCGTGCCATGCCTGCCGTTCGCACACCATCGCCTGCCCCGCACGGCCCGCGCATTGCCGACGGCGAGCCCGTCGCGCTGCTGCGCCTGGCGCGCACCACGCGCAGCGAGCATTTCCAGCAGCAGCTGCTGCAGCGCCTGCTCGCGCTGTTCGGCGCCGACCACGGCGCCATCAACACCTGGCACCCGCGCTGTTTCGTGTCCTCGGTCGGCATCGGCTACGACCTCGCCGCCATGAGCGAGGAGTGGAACCGCATCGGCGGCGGCGAGATGGACTTCATCACCTTCGCGATGCGCGCGCAGCCCGAGCAGGCCGATTTCGCCAACGCCGACGATCCGCGCTGGCAGCACGCGCCGGCCGCTTGGCGCGCCTTCCTCACGCGCCATGGCATCGTCCACCAGATGGGCGTCGCCATTCCCTTCGAGGGCAGCGAGACCTTCGCGCACCTGTACCTCAACCGCGGCCCCGCGTCGCCACCGCTCACCCCGCACGATGCGCGCGCGCTCACCGCGCTGACGCCGCACATCCGCGAGGCGCTGCTGGTCAACCGGCTCTATGCACATGCGCGGCAGGGCCTGGACGAGCAGGCCCAGCCCATGGCGCTGGTCGATGCGCAGGGCTGGGTGCTGTTCGCCAACCGGGCCTTCTGCGCCGCCTGGCCCGAGCTGGCCGACCTGGCAGGTGCCGAGGCCCCGCAGTTGCCCGCGGGCTGGCTGTCCGCCGGGCCCGCGGCGGCGGCGGCGCGCCGGCGGCTGGCTGCGGCAGGCTGGACGATCGACATCGCTGCCGATGCGCAGCACCTGCGGGTCGCGCTGAAGCGGCGGCCCGCGCGCGGCCGCTCGGCGGCGCTCACGCTGCGCCAGGCCGAGGTCGCGCGCGCCTACTGCGCGGGCTACACCAGCAAGGACATCGGCCTGCGCCTGGGCCTGTCGCCGGCCACGGTGCGGGTCCATCTGCGCAACGCGTATGCGCGTGCCGGCGTGCGCAGCCGCTCGGCATTGCGCGACTGGCTGGCGGACTCGGACTGAGCCTGCATGCGTACCGTCGCTACAGCCCCAGCACCTGCTTGGCGATGATGTTGCGCTGGATCTCGTTGCTGCCGCCGTAGATCGACATCGCGCGCCGCCAGAAGTAGTTGGCCGGCGCGCCGCGCACGCTGGCCTCGATGCCGCCCATGTCGCCCTCGCCGTGGGCGAGTGCCGGGTCCAGGCGCTGGCCCGCGGGGCCGGCCGCCTCGTACAGCAGCTCGGTCAGGCGCTGGCCGATCTCGGTGCCGCGGATCTTGAGCGACGAGGCCAGTCCCGCGCCCGGCGAGCTGCCGCTGCCCATGCTCGACAGCGCGCGCAGCGTGTTCATCTCGAGCGCCTTGAGCTGCGCCTCCACGCGCGCCACCTTGGCGCGGAACAGCGGCTGCTCGATCAGCGGCCGGCCGCGGTGCTGCACCGTGCGGGCCATGCGGTGCAGCCGGCGCAGCGCGAAGGTCGAGAAGCCGATGTTCGAGTTCTCGACCCGCTCGTGCTCCAGCAGGAACTTCGCGTAGTGCCAGCCGCGGCCCTCTTCGCCCACGAGGTTGGCCTTGGGCACCTTTACGTCGGTGAAGAACACGGCGTTGAAGGAGTGCGTGCCCTCCAGCATCGGGATCGGCTGGACCTCGATGCCCGGCGACTTCATGTCGATCAGCAGGAAGGAGATGCCTTCCTGCTTGCGGCCCTCGCGGCTGGTGCGCACCAGGCAGAACATCCAGTCGGCATGGTGGGCGTACGAGGTCCAGATCTTCTGGCCGTTGACCACGTAATGGTCGCCATGGTCGTCGGCGCGGGTGGCGAGCGAGGCGAGGTCCGAGCCCGACTGCGGCTCCGAATAGCCCTGGCACCACCACACCGTCGAATCGCGGATGCCGGGCAGGTGCTGCGCCTGCTGCGCCTCGGAGCCGAAGTTGTAGATCACCGGGCCCACCATGCGCGGCCCGAAGGGCTGGATGGTCGGGCAGTTCATCTCGCCGCTGATGGTCTCGAACAGGTAGCGCTGCGTCGCCGTCCAGCCGGGGCCGCCCTGCGACACCGGCCAGGTGTAGGCGTGCCAGCCGCGTGCGCCCAGGATCTGCTGCCAGCGCATGTGGTCCTCGCGCGTGAGGTGCAGGTCGTGTTCCACGCGGCGCGAGATGTCGGCCGGCAGGTGGTCGCGGATGAAGCTTCGCACCTCGTCGGCGAAGGCTTGTTCCTCGGGGGTGAAGGCGAGTTCCATGGCTGTCCTGGTGATGGCGCTCAGGCCGGTGAGAAGATGAAATGCACGCCGCCGACCGTCACGCGGTCTTCGGCGTCGGGCAGGCCGCGCGCACGCGCGGCGGCGCGGATGGCCGCCGCATCGCGCACCTGCAGCACCACGGCCGCCAGGCCGTCGCCGCGGCCATCCGTGTCGGGCACGAACTGCAGCCGCGCGTTGTCCAGCGGCACCTGCTGGCCGGCTTCGGCAGGGCGTTGCAGGATGTCGGCCCAGCGCTGCGCCAGCGGCGCCGGCTCGGCCGCCTGCAGCACGGCACCGGCAAGCCCGGTGACGCGGCCGGTCGACACATGCTGCTGCCAGTGCGGGCCGGCGGGCCAGTAGGGGCCGTCGAGGCTGGCGCCGTTCTTGGTGCAGTTGATCTCCAGCAGGGCGCCGCCGGTGTCGCGCGGATGCAGCTGCAGCCCCTCGTAGTCGCCCAGCGCCAGCGGCGCGGCCACGCGCACGCCCACCTGCGCCACGTGGCTGCGCCAGCGCGGCAGCGATTCGCTGTCCAGGATCACCATGTAGCCGCCGTCGCCGCCGCGGCGTTCCAGGTAGCGGCCCGCCGTGGTGCCGTCCTGCACCGGGGCCACCACCTCGATGAACTGCCGGCCGAAGGGCATCAGCGCGTTGTGCAGTCCGAACTGGCCGACCTCCGGGTCGTGGTGGCAGACCTGCACGCCGAAGACGGCGCACAGGTCGTCCACGACCGGATCGAGTTCGCGCGCGACGAGGCAGATCTGCCGCAGCCGGAGGAAGGGTGGGACGGCGGCAGACGGTGCGTCCGCGGGGCCTTGCTGAGCCTGGTTCATCGAGTTGTCTCCTGAAAATATGATATAACAAATTAAATAAAAACGCCGCCCTGGCGATGTGCCGGGCAAGACAGGCGCCACCACGGAGACACCTGCCCATGACTTCCCTCGACGGCCTGCGCGTCCTCGACCTCTCGCGCTTCATCGCCGGGCCCTACTGCGCCATGATGCTGGGCGACATGGGCGCGGAGGTGGTCAAGATCGAGCCGCCCGGCGAAGGCGAGTACGCGCGCCGCGCGCTGCCCGCGGTGGAGGGCCAGAGCCTCTACACCTTCATCGTCAACCGCAACAAGAAGAGCCTGGCCATCGACCTGCGCCATCCCGAGGGGCTGGCCACGCTGAAGGCGCTCATCCGCGAGGCCGACGTGCTGGTCGAGAACTTCCGCCCCGGCACGATGGAGCAGATGGGGCTGGGCTGGGAGGCGGTGCATGCGCTCAACCCGCGCCTGGTGATGGCGCGCATCTCCGGCTTCGGGCAGGACGGTCCGCTGGCGCACAAGCAGTGCTTCGACGGCGTGGCACAGGCCATGAGCGGCCTGATGGACATGACCGGCCAGCCCGACGGCCCGCCCACCATGATCGGTTCGTTCATGTGCGACTACACCACCGGCATGTACGCGGCGCTGGGCATCCTGGCGGCGCTGAATGCGCGCCATGCCACCGGCACCGGCCAGCTGGTGGACGTGTCGCTGCTGGAGAGCGCGCTGTCGATGCTGATGACCGCCATCCCGCAGCAGAAGCTCCTGGGCCAGACCATGACCCGCGTGGGCAGCCGCGACCGCTACGTCGCGCCGTCCAACACCTTCGAGGCCGGCGACGGGCGCTACGTCCTGATGGTGGGCGGCGACGACAACATGTTCCCGCGCGTGCTGCGTGCCATGAAGCGGCCCGCGCTCATCGAGGACCCGCGTTTCGCCACCATGGCCAGTCGCCTGGAACACCGCGACGCCGTGGAAGGCATCGTCGCCGAGTGGATGCAGGCCCACAGCGCGGACCGGATCGTCGCTTGGCTCGAGGCCGAGGGCGTGCCCTGCGCCAAGATCGCGCGTGTCGACGAGGTGGTGGACAACCCGCAGCTCGCGCACCGCGGGGCCATCCGCGACGTGCCCTTCGGCGACAGCGCCGTGCCCATGCAGGGCGTGACCATCCACCTGTCGGACACGCCGCTGAGCATCCGCAGCCCGCTGCCGCGCGTGGGCGAACACAACGCCGAGGTGCTGGCCGGGTGGCTGGGCCACGGCCCCGAGCGCGTGGCCGCGCTGCAGGCCGCCGGCGCGCTCTGACACACACCGCACCCAGGAGACACACCTTGACGACCGAACTCATCGAAGCGCGCGACGGCAGCGTGCTCACCCTCACGCTGAACCGGCCCGAGCGGCTGAACGCGCTCACGCCCGGCATGACCGACGCCCTGCTCGCCGCACTGCGCCGCGCCGCCATCGACCCGGCCGTGCGCGCCGTGGTGCTCACCGGCGCGGGCCGGGGCTTCTGCGCCGGCGGCGACGTCAAGTCGATGGCCGAGAGCGACGGCCCGCCGGCCACGCTGGAGGCGCGCACCCACCAGCTGCGCGAGCACATGGAATGCGCGCGCCTGCTGCGCGAGATGCCCAAGCCGACGCTGGCCGTGGTGCGCGGCGCCTGCGCAGGCGCCGGGCTGTCGCTGGCGCTGGCCTGCGACCTGCTCGTCGCGTCGGACACGCTCAAGCTGACCTCGGCCTTCGCCAAGGTCGGCCTGTCGGGCGACTTCGGCAGCACCTGGTTCCTCACCCAGCTGCTGGGTCCGCGGGCGCGCGCCTTCGCGCTGCTCTCGCCCGTGCTCAGGGCCGACGAGGCGCTGCAGCTGGGCCTGGCCACACGCGTGGTGCCCGATGCGGAACTCGACGACGCCGGCCGCCAGCTCGCGCGCCAGCTCGCCGACGGGCCGACCATCACGCTGGGCCACATCAAGTCCAACCTCAATGCGGCCGAGCAGGGCGCCACGCTCTCGCAGGCACTGGACCACGAGGCCGTGCGCCACATCCGCTGCGCGATGACCGAGGACCACGTCGAGGCCGCGCGCGCCTTCGTCGAGAAGCGCACGCCCGTCTTCGCCAACCGTTGAACGAACCCAGCAAGAGAGAGACCCGCCATGGACAGCCTGTCACTGAAGAACAAGACCGCGATCGTCACCGGCTCCTCGCGTGGCATCGGCCGCGCGATCGCCATCGCCTACGCGCGCGCCGGCGCGCGCGTGGTCATCACCAGCCGCAAGGCCGACGCCTGCGCCGCCGTGGTCGACCAGATCCGATCCGAGGGCCTGGAGGCCACGGCCATCGCCTGCAACATCTCGCGCAAGGACGAGGTGCTGGGCCTGGTCGAGCAGACCGAGAAGGTCTACGGCACGGTCGACGTGCTGGTGTGCAACGCGGCCGTCAATCCCTATTACGGGCCGATGTCCGGCATCACCGACGAAGCCTTCTCCAAGGTGATGGACGTCAATATCCGCTCCAACCTCTGGCTGGTGAACCGCACGGCGCCGGGCATGGCGGCCAAGGGCGGCGGCGCGGTGGTGATCATCAGCTCCATCGCGGGGCTGACCGGCTCGCGCGTGCTGGGCGCCTACGGCATCTCCAAGGCGGCCGACATGTCGCTCGCGCGCAGCCTCGCGCTCGAATGGGGCAAGCAGGGCATCCGCATCAACTGCATCGCGCCCGGCCTGATCAAGACCGACTTCGCCAAGGCGCTGTGGGACAACCCCGAGACGCTGGCCAACGCGCTGAAATCCAGCCCGCTGAACATGATCGGCGAACCCGAGGACATCGCCGGTGCGGCCCTGTTGCTCGGCTCGCACGCGGGTCGCTTCATCACCGGCACCACGATCGTGATCGACGGCGGCGCCACCATCGGCGGCGGCGACGAGGGCTGACGCATGGCCTACCGCAACATCACCGTGGCCACGCAGGACGGCGTGTGCACCATCACCCTCAACCGCCCGGAGCGGCTCAATGCCTGGAACCAGGGCATGGAGGACGAGTACCGTGAGGCGGTGCTCGCTGCCGAGGCCGACTCGGCGGTGCGCGCCATCGTCGTCACCGGCGCCGGGCGGGGCTTCTGCGCGGGGGCGGACATGGACATCCTCGAGGCCGGCGCGTCGGGCAGCGGCGATGCCGATGCCGCGCGCTCGGCGCCCGCGGCCGACGCGCTCGAGGGGATCGAGCGCAACTACGCCTGGCGCTTCAGCTACCTGCTCAAGGTGCGCAAGCCCATCTTCGCGGCCATCAACGGCCCCATCGCCGGCATCGGCCTGTGCATGGCGCTGTTCTGCGACTTCCGCTACATGGCCGAGGGGCAGAAGCTCACCACGGCCTTCGCCAAGCGCGGGCTCATCGCCGAGCATGGCGCCTCGTGGATGCTGCCGCGCCTGGTGGGCGTGACGAATGCGCTGGACCTGCTCATGTCGGCCCGCACCCTGCTCACCGCCGAGGCGGCGCAGCTCGGCCTGGTCAAGGCCCTGCCGGCCGAGGGCTTCCTGGCGGCGGTGCAGGCGGTGGCGCGCGAGCTCGTGCACAGCGCCTCGCCGCGCTCCATCGGCGTGATCAAACGGCAGGTCTACGACAGCCTGTTCCAGGACCTCGACGAAGCCTGGCGCCGCGCCGACGAGGCGATGGTGGCGTCCTTCGACAGCGAGGATTTCAAGGAAGGCGTGGCGCATTTCCTGGAAAAGCGCGCGCCGAACTTCACGGGCCGCTGAGCGGCGGCCGGGTCGGCATACGATATAACCTATTTCAGATTGAAGGCCATCCGGCCCATCCCCACCATGGACGACGCCCCGCTCACCCGTGAGAGCCTCAATGGCCAGGCCTACGCGCGCCTGTGCCGCGACCTCAAGGCGGGCCGCTTCGCGCCGGGCGAGAAGCTCAAACTGCGCGACCTGGCGGGCGAGATGGGCATCAGCCCGACGCCGGTGCGCGAGGCGCTGGCGCGGCTGATCTCCGAGCAGGCGCTGGAACAGGTGGGCCACCATTCGGTGCGCGTGCCGGTGATGGACGAGGAGCGCTTCGCGGAAGTGCGAGGCCTGCGGCTGATGCTCGAAGGCCGGGCGGCGGAACGCGCGGCAGGGCATGCGACACCCGCGGACGTGCGGCGCCTCGAGGCCCTGCACGACGAGATGGCCGCGCAGCGCGAAGCGGGCGACAGCGCGGCGGAACTGCTGGCGGCCGAACGCTTCCACATGGAGGTCTATGCCCTGGCGCGCATGCCGGTGCTGCAGCGCATGGTCGAGGGCCTGTGGCTGCAATGCGGCCCGCTGATGCGTGCCCTGCAGACCCACGCGCTGGCGCAGCCGCGCAGGCAGCACCCGCACCACCTCGTGCTGCGCGGCCTGCGCAAGGGCGACGGCGAGGTCGCGCGCAAGGGCATCGAGGACGAGATCGAGCGCACCGCGGCGCCGATCCTGGCCTACCTGCGCGAGCGCAACGGGCAGCCCGAGGCGGCCGTCCGGCGCAGCGCGCGCGCCGCCGCCTGAGCGGGGGCGCCGCCGGCCCGCGGCGCCGCATGCAGCCGCCACATGGGCGGGCATGCCGAATATTCATTGCCGGTCGCTTGCTCTGGCGAGGGCACTGGCCGATCATCCGGACGAGAGCGGGGTTGGACCCACGGCGCACAGACGCCGTCCCGACACCCGCCCGGGCCGCCAGGCCCGACCGATCCGGAGACAAGCCAGGATGATCGACTACCGCCACGGCCGCCGGCCGCTGCACGAGTATTTGCGGCTGCATGCCCGCGCGACACCGCACAAGGCGGCCATCGTCTGGTACGGCCGGCGCATCAGCTATGCCGAGCTCGACGACTTGAGCGACCGCTTCGCCCAGAGCCTGCGCGATCGCGGGCTGGCGCAGGGCGACGTGGTGGCCCTCTTCATGCACAACTGCCCCGAGTACGTGATCGCGCACCTGGGTGCGCAGAAGCTCGGCGCCATCGTCAGCCCCTGCAACCCGCACGCGCGCCTGTACGAGCTGGCGCACCAGTTGACGGAGCTGGACGCGGCGGCGGTGGTGGCGGGCGAAGAGGGGCTCGCGCTGGCGCACGAAGCCATCGGCGGGCGCGCCGGCTGCCACCTGTACGCCGTGCGCTACGGCGACATGCTGCCGGCGGTGCTGGCCATCGACGTGCCGCCGTGCATCGCGCTGGCCGGCGACGTGCATCCGCCCTGGCCGGCCGAAACGCTCGGCTTCGCCCAGGCCCTGGCCGCGGCCGGCCCGTTCGAGTCCGTGCCCGACCTCGCCATGGACGACGTGGCGTTGATGGCCTACACCTCCGGCACCACCGGGCTGCCGAAGGCCGCCATGCTGAGCTACGAGTGCGCGCTCTACAAGACGGCTGCCACGGCACGCAGCCTGGACATCCGGCCCGACGACGTGCTGCTGGCCGACGTTCCGCTGCATCACATCTCGGGCCTCATCACTGGGCTGAACGCCGTCATCTACTGCGGCGCCACCGTCGTGATGCTCGGCCGCTTCGACGCCACGGCCGTGCTGCAGGCCATCGAGGCCTGCCGCGTGAGCTGGTGGTACACCATGGCGCCCTCGCTCGACTCGGTGATGGCCTGCGAGGACGCTTCCAGCTACGAGCTCTCGTCGCTGCGCATCACGGCCGCGACCAGCTTCGGCACCGTGCTCACGCGCGAGCTGGGCGACGCGTGGCGGCGCTTCACCGGCGGCTGCCAGGTCTTCGAGACCGGCTACGGCCTGAGCGAGACCCACAGCTCCGATGCGCTCATGCCCGCCGATGCCGTGAAGTGGGGCACCAACGGCAAACCCATCCCCGGCACCGAGCTGCGCATCGTCGACCCCGACACCGGCACGGTGCTGCCGGCCGGCTCGCCCGGCGAGATCCAGGTGCGCAGCCCCGTGCCCTTCAAGGGCTACTGGATGCGGCCCGAGGCCACGCGCGCCATGCTGGTCGACGGCTGGGTGCGCACCGGCGACATCGGTGCGATCGACGAGGAGGGCTACCTGCGCTTCATCGGCCGCCACAAGGAAATGATCAAGGTCTGGAGCTACAGCGTGTTCCCCGAGGAGGTGGAGGCCATCCTCGCCACCCACCCCGACGTGCGCCAGGCCGCGGTGGTCGGCCTGCCCGACCCGGACCGCGGCGAGGCGCTGCAGGCCTACGTGGTGCTCAAGGAGGCGGCGTCGCGCGACATCCGCGTCGACGGCTTCGGCCGCCCGCGCGACCGCACCGACCAGCGCCTCATCGAGTGGTGCCTGGAGCACATGTCGCACTACAAGGTGCCGCGCTCCATCGTGTTTCGCGACGGGCTGCCGGCGGCCGGCAACGGCAAGCTGCTGCGGCGCATGCTGCGCGAGCCGGGCATCCTGCCCTTCGGCCCGCGCATCGCCTGAGGCGCCGCCTCAGGCCACCTTGGGGCGGTACAGGGCCAGCTCCTGCTTGGCGACCGCATTGCGGTGCACTTCGTCGGGGCCGTCCGCCACGCGCAGGTGGCGCGCATAGGCCCAGAAGTTCACCAGGTGCGTGTCCTGGCTCAGGCCCATCGCGCCGAAGGCCTGCATCGCGTCGTCGATGACCTGGATGCAGTTGTTCGGCGCGATGACCTTGATCATCGCGATCTCCTTGGCCGCCACCTTGTTGCCCACCGTGTCCATGCGCCAGGCGGCGTGCAGCACCATCCAGCGCGTCTGGTCGATCAGCATGCGGCCCTTGGCGATCCGCTCGCGCCACACGCCCTGCTCGGACAGCGGCTTGCCGAAGGCCACGCGCGAGACCGCGCGCTCGCACATCATCTCCAGCGCCGACTCGGCCATGCCGATCATGCGCATGCAGTGGTGGATGCGGCCGGGCCCCAGGCGGCCCTGGGCGATCTCGAAGCCGCGGCCTTCGCCCAGCAGGATGTTCTCGGCGGGCACGCGCACGTTGTCGAAGATCACCTCCGGGTGACCGAAGGGCGCGTCGAAGTGGTTGACCAGCGCCATGTCGCGCTTGACGGTGATGCCGGGCGTGTCGGCCGGCACGATGATCATCGACTGCTGGCGGTGCCGGTCGGCGTTGTCGGGGTCGGTCTTGCCCATCAGGATGAACAGCTTGCAGCGCTCGTTCATCGCGCCGGTGATGTACCACTTGCGGCCGTTGATGACGTAGTCGTCGCCCCGGCGCTCGATGCGCGTGGCGATGTTGGTGGCGTCGGACGAGGCCACGGCCGGCTCCGTCATCGCGAAGGCCGAGCGGATCTGGCCGTCGAGCAGCGGCTGCAGCCAGCGCGCTTTCTGCTCGGCGTTGCCGTAGCGCGCGATCACCTCGGTGTTGCCGGTGTCGGGCGCGCTGCAGTTGAAGGCTTCGGCGCTCCAGTAGCGCCGGCCCATGATCTCGCACAGCGGCGCGTATTCGAGGTTCGTCAGGCCCGGCCCGTGTTCCGCCTCAGGCAGGAACAGGTTCCACAGGCCGGCGGCGCGGGCCTTGGGCTTGAGCTCCTCCATCAGCGGCAGGCCGGTGTAGCGGCCGCCGTTGTTCACGGCATTGAGGTAGGACCGGTGCGCCTCCTCGGCCTGCCGCTGCTCGTTGGGGTAGATGTGTTCTTCCATGAAGGCGAGCAGGCGCTCGCGCAGGTCCTGGACGCGGGGGCTGTGGTTGAAGTCCATGCGATGTTCTTTCGTGGGCGGCGATGAGGAAAAAAGCGGGATCAGGACCAGGAGAAAAGGCCCAGCGTGACGGCGACGAGGGCTGGCTTGTCCTGCCCCTCGATCTCCACCGTGTTCTCGCAGCGCAGCAGCACCCAGCCGTCCTCGCGCGGCTCGGCCGCCAGCAGCTTGATGTGGTTGCGCACGCGCGAGCCGGCCTTCACCGGCGACATGAAGCGCAGCTTGTCCATGCCGTAGTTGACCGACTTCGTCGGCTGGAGGCCGGCGAGCAGCTCGTACGAGGTGATGGGCAGCAGCGACAGCGTGAGGAAGCCGTGCGCGATGGGCGCCTTGAAGGGGCTCTCGCGCGTGGCACGCTCCACGTCGATGTGGATCCACTGGCGGTCTTCGGTGCACTCGGCGAAGGCGTCGATGCGCGACTGCGGCACCTCGACCCAGGACGAGGTGCCGATCGACTGGCCGACGTGCTGCTGCAGGTTGTCTCGGGTCAGGACGGGCATGGCGGGGCCGGCGCGCAGGCCGGGCGAAGTTCGGATGCACCCGATGGTGCCTGCATCGGCCCGGCGCCGGGCCGGGGAGCCATGCAGTCTTTTCATCGGACCCATTCGGGGCGCTGATGCGTTGGGCACGCCCGCGGGCCGAACATCGGCGCTCCACTCTGAAAGGACGCCCGTGAGCGGCAGCTACGACGTGCAGGACGGCATTGCCGTCGCCACCATGGACACGCCCCCGGTCAACAGCCTGGGCATCGGCAACCGCCGTTTCATCGCCGACGCGATTTGCCGCGCCGAGGCCGACCCGGCCGTGAAGGCCATCGTGCTCACCGGCCGCGGCCGCGCCTTCTGCGGCGGCGCCGACATCCGGGAGTTCAACAAGCCCGAGGCGACGATGGCGCCGGACCTGATCGATGTCATCGACCTGATCGAGCGTTGCGAGAAGCCCGTGGTCGCCGCCGTCCACAGCATCGTGATGGGCGGCGGCCTCGAACTGGCGATGGGCTGCCACTACCGCGTGGTGCAGCGAGGCACCATGGTCTCGCTGCCCGAAGTGCGCATCGGCATCCTGCCGGGCGCCAGCGGCACGCAGCGCCTGCCGCGCCTCATCGGCCTGGAGCCGGCACTGAACATGATCGTCACCGGCAACACGGTGATGAGCGAGGTGCTGGCTGCCATGCCGGGCCAGAAGCTGTTCGACCGCATCGTCGACGGCGAGGTCCTCCAGGCGGCCATCGCCTTCGCGAAGGCGCACGCCGATGCCCGCCCGCTGCCGCGCGTGCGCGAGCTGAAGGTCACGCACCCGGCGCCCGAGGCCTACCTGCAGTTCGCGCGCAACATGGTCGCTGCGATGTCGAAGAACTACCCGGCGCCACTGCGCTGCCTGGATTGCGTGGCGCAGTCGGTGAGGCTGCCCTTCGACCAGGCGCTGGCCTACGAGCGCGCGGGCGTGACCGAACTGGTGTGGACGCCCGAGAGCGCGGCCTTGCGCAACGCCTTCTTCGCCGAGCGCGCCGCCAGCAAGATCCCCGACGTGCCCGAAGACACGCCCCAGCGCCCGATCAAGACGGTGGGCGTGATCGGTGCCGGCACCATGGGCGGCGGCATCGCCATGAATTTCCTGAACGCGGGCATCCCCGTGACGATGCTCGAGATGAAGCAGGAGGCCCTGGACCGCGGCGTCGCCACCATCAAAAAGAACTACGAGGCCCAGGTCAAGAAGGGCAAGCTCAAGCAGGACAAGTACGAGCAGCGCATGGCCCTGCTGAGCACCACGCTCGACTACGCCGCCCTCAAGGACTGCGACCTCATCATCGAGGCCGTGTTCGAGGAACTGGGCGTCAAGGAGAAGGTCTTCACCCAGCTCGACGAGATCGCCAAGCAGGGCGCCATCCTCGCCTCCAACACCTCCACGCTGGACGTCGACAAGATCGCCGCCTTCACCAAGCGCCCGCAGGACGTGGTCGGCATGCACTTCTTCAGCCCGGCCAACGTCATGAAGCTGCTGGAGGTCGTGCGCGGCAAGCAGACGGCCAAGGACGTGCTGGCTACCGTCATGGCCGTGGCCAAGAAGATCAAGAAGACGGCGGTCGTCTCCGGCGTGTGCGACGGCTTCATCGGCAACCGCATGATCGAGCAGTATTCCCGCCAGGCCGGCTTCCTGCTCGACGAAGGCGCCACGCTGCAGCAGGTGGACAAGGCGATCGAGAAGTTCGGCTTCGCCATGGGCCCCTTCCGCATGGGCGACCTGGCGGGCAACGACATCGGCTGGGCGATCCGCAAGCGCCGCGCCACCGAGCGGGCCGACATGAAGTACAGCCGCACGGCCGACAAGCTGTGCGAGCTGGGCCGCTTCGGCCAGAAGACGGGCGCGGGCTGGTACGACTACCAGGCGGGCAAGCGCGACGCCATCCCGAGCGATCTGGTCAACAAGATGATCGAGGACCACCGCAAGGAACTGGGCATCACCCCGCGCAAGATCAGCGACGAGGAGATCGTGCAGCGCCTGGTGTATGCGCTGGTGAACGAAGGCGCGCACATCCTGGAGGACGGCATCGCGAGCAAGTCCGGCGACATCGACATGGTGTACCTCACAGGCTACGGCTTCCCGATGCACCGCGGTGGCCCGATGCACTACGCCAGCCAGGTGGGCCTGTACAACGTGGCGGAGACGATGAAGCGCTTCGCGAAGAACCCGCGCGACGACGCGGCCTTCTGGCAGCCGGCACCGCTGATCCAGAAGCTGGTGGCCGAGGGCCGGCCTTTCGCCTGAGGCGCCGGCCGCCCGGTACGCCGCGGCTCAGCGCGGCGCCGCGCGCATCCGCAGGCCGCCGGCCGTCCACGAGGCGTCGTCGGCCACCCGCAGCCCGTGCGCCGCCGCCCGCTGTGCGATGGCGAGGGCGTCGGTGCCGGCAAGGACCAGCGCATCGACGCCGGCGCCCTCGAAGGCCGACGCCGCCACGAAACGCACCGGCATCGGCGACACCTCCAGCCGGGGCGCGCCGTCGGCGTCGCGCCCCAGCGGCACGCCCAGCAGCCGCGCCCAGTGGACGGCCACGCTCTCCGGCGCACGCACCCGCAGGTCGATGGCCGCCAGCCGGGGGCCGGGCAGGGCGGGGGGCGGGGCCACGTCCTGCGGCTCGCGCAGTTCGACCGCGCAGGCGCCGGTGTCCACCGCCTCCAGCCGCAGGCAGTCGCCGCAGCCGAACTCGACGCCCTCCACGGCGTCCAGGCCCAGGGTGGCGAGGTGGCGCCGCCGACGGGCCAGGTCGCTCTGCCGCCACTGCAGCGCGTCGGCGCTCGCGGGGCGGCCGTCGTCCGGCCCGTACCCGCCTGGTGCGGCCGGCGCGCTGCGGGCCTCCAGGCGCAGCCCGCTCAACGCATAGTGCCGGCGCGCGGGCCGGCCCCTCGCCGCGGGTGGCGTCACGGCGATGGGCGTGAGGCCGAGCACCTGCTCCAGCGCGAGCGCGGCCGGGTCCAGCGCCGCGAAGCCCAGGCGCAGTCCGTGCAGGGCCGGACGGATGGATGGATGCGCTGCGCCCACCGCCGCCTCAGCCCGCGGCGCGCGCGTGCCGCCATCCCAGTTCGGCCAGCTGGCGGGCCTGCCGGCCGGCCTCCAGCGCGTGCGGGTTGGAGGCGTTGCCGGCCAGCGCGCGGCCCATGATGCCCTGCGCGATCGCTGCCGCGCGGAACAGGTTGAAGGCGCCGTAGAACTGCCAGGTGGCGGGCTCGATGGCCGGCAGGCCGCGTCGTGCGAGGTAGCGCTGCAGGTACTCGGGCACCGTGGGCAGGCCCAGGGCGCGCAGCCCGTCATCGTTCAGGTCCCCCAGGCCCCGGAAGGGCGGGGGCAGCTGCCAGGCCATGCAGTGGTAGGCGAAGTCGGCGAGCGGGTCGCCCAGGGTCGAGAGCTCCCAGTCGAGCACCGCGACCACGCGCGGCGCATCGGCCGCGAACACCAGGTTGTCGAGCCGGTAGTCGCCGTGCACCAGGCGCGTCGCGCCCTCGGGCGGCTGGCGGGCGGGCAGCCAGTCCATGAGCTGTTCCATCGCGTCGATGCGCTCGGTCTCGCTGGCGCGGTACTGGCGGCTCCAGCGGTCGATCTGGCGCGCCACGTAGCGGCCGCTGCGGCCGTAGTCGGCCAGGCCGGCGGCCGGCACGTCGACCTCGTGCAGCGCGGCGATCACGCGGTTCATGTCGTCGCAGACGGCGCTGCGCTCGGCGTTCGCGAGGCCGGGCAGCTTCGGGTCCCAGAGGATGCGGCCCTCGACGAAGTCCATGACGTAGAAGGCCGAGCCGATGACCGCGTCGTCCTCGCACAGCGCGTGCATGTGCGGCACCGGCACGCCGGTGCCCTCGAGCGCGCGCATCACGCGGAACTCGCGGTCCACCGCATGGGCCGAAGGCAGCAGTTCGCCCATCGGCTTGCGCCGCAGCACGTAGCGCTGTCGGGCTGTGGCGACCAGGAAGGTCGGGTTGGATTGCCCGCCCTTGAACTGCGACACGGCGAAGTCCTGGCGGGCGCTGCCGTCGACATGGCCGATGAACCAGTCGCGCAGGGCGGTCTCGTCGAAGCGGTGGCCCTCGCGGACGGGGGTGGTGCCGGTGAAGGTTTCGGACATGGGGGCGCCCGGCGGGCGTGTCTCCTCGGGGAATGCGCAGGCTGCCGCGTGCGGGCATGATCGCGGCTCGAGCCGGCGAGGCTAAACGCGTCCGCCTGCGCCGGCCAATGAATGCGCGGCATGCGCCCGGATACAGCCCATGCATATCTCGAGGGTCGACCTCAACCTGCTCGTCGTCCTGGACACCATCTACACCGAGGGTGGCATCACCAAGGCGGCGGAGAAGCTGCACCTCACGCAGCCGGCGATCAGCCACGCCCTCGGGCGCCTGCGCGACCTCTTCAACGACCCGCTGTTCGAGCGCCAGGGCCACAAGATGGTGCCCACCGCGCTCACCAAGCGCATGATCGACCCGCTGCGCGGCTCGCTGCAGTCGCTGGGGGCGCTGCTCAACGACACGCAGAGCTTCGAGCCGGCCAGCACCAAGAAGCGCTTCGTCATCGGCCTGCGCGACTTCATGGAGTCGACCGTCATGCCGCCGCTGATGCGCACGCTCGCGCGCGAGGCGCCGGAGGTCGAGATCGCCAGCGTGCGCGCCAACCGCCGCAGCCTCGAAGGTGAGCTGGCCGCCGGCACGCTCGACCTGGCGGTGGACGTGCTGCTGCCCCTGTCGGACGCGGTGAAGTTCACGCGCATCAGCGTCGACGGCGTGGCCGTGGTCGCACGCAAGGACCACCCGGCCATCCGCGGCAGCATCGACCTCGACACCTACCTGGCGCAGCGGCACATCCTCGTCACCACCCGGCGCCAGGGGCCGGGCTTCGAGGACATCGAGCTGCGCCGCCTGGGCGTGCAGCGGCAGATCGCGCTGCGCTGCCAGTACTACTTCGCGGCCTGCCGCACCGTGTCGCAGACCGACCTGGTGCTCACCATGCCCGAGAGCTACGCGCACATGGCGAACCAGCAGTTCGGCAACCAGGTGCTGCCGATGCCGGCGCCGGTGTCCTCGATGGACGCCTACATGTATTGGCATGCCAGCACCGACAACGACGCCGCCAACCGCTGGCTGCGCTCGGTGATGCTCAGCTGCTACGCGCGCTGAGCGCGGCACCGCCGGCTTCCGTCTTCTCCCTCCTGCATTCATCCCGCCCCTGCGTTCGGCGTGCCCTTGCGCGTGCCGGCGCGGCCGCGTCTACGGGTTTGTGCCAGTGACAGCCCGCGCCCACATCTCCACCATCCGCAATCTGTTATAACAAATCACACGCAGGCAGCACATGCCGACGTGGGCAGGAGACAAGAGCCATGCAGATGAAGCGACGTCAGTTCCTCCATGGCACCGCGGCCGCCGCGGTGCTGGGTGCGGTGGGCGCCCGCCCCGCCTTCGCGCAGAGCGGGCCGATCCGCATCGGCCTCATGCTGCCGATGAGCGGCATCGGCGCCGAGGCCGGCGCGGCCTGGCTGGCCGGCGCCAAGGTGGCCGTGGGGCAGTGGAACGAGAAGGGCGGCGTGCTCAAGCGCCAGGTCGAGCTGGTGGTGCGCGACGACAAGTTCACCAGCGCCGGGGCCGTCGCCGCGGCGCGCGAGCTGGCCGGCAGCGGGGTCAACTTGCTGATCGGCGGCTCGCAGTCGCCGATGGCGCTGGCCACGGCGCCCATCCTGCCCGAGCTGAAGGCCGCGATGGTCGCGCCGTGTCCCACGGTGATGTCGCTCACGCACGAGGGCTTCCAGAAGAACTTCTTCCGCCTCTCGTGGAACGCCTACATCGCCTTCGCCGGCATCGGCAACATGCTGACCAGCCGCTTCAAGGAGGTGGAGACCTGGTCGTGCATCGTGCCCGACAGCGAGAACGGGCGGGACATGGCGCGCTTCTTCACCATCGGCGTGCAGCGCGCGGCGCAGAAGGCCGGGCGCCAGGTCAAGGTGCTCGACCCGGTGTTCGCCAGCCTCAACAAGGCCGACTACAAGGTCGAGATCAACAGCCTCATGAACGCGCCCTCGCAAGGCCTGTTCGTCGGCCTCACGGCCGCGCCGTGCATCAGCCTGCTGCAGCAGGGCCGGGCCGTTGGCATGGACAGGAAGTTCAAGGTCATCGGCGACGCCGGCACCGAGCTGATGATCGCCAAGGCGATGCAGAAGTCCACGCCGGCCAACCTCTGGAGCATCAGCTACTGGGTGCCCGGCACCGAGGCGGGCAAGAAGCACGCGATGAGCGCGGCGCTGTACGACGGCTACGTGAAGCTCACCAACGACCGCAACCCGCCGAGCATCGTGCAGTCCAGCCACCGCTGCGCGCTGGCGCTGTTCAACGCGATCGAGAAGGCGAAGTCGACCGAGACCGATGCCGTGATCGCCGCGCTGGAGGGCCTGGACTTCGAGACGGCGACGGGCAAGTACCACATCCGCAAGGAAGACCACCAGGGCCTGGGCGAGGCCTACATCGCCAAGGTGGGTGCGCGCGACGCCGACCCGGGCTACGGCATCGTCGATGCCATCGCCTACAGCGAGGCCGACGTGGCCGAGCCGCCCAGCCCGGGCAAGCCCGTGGCGCTGTGAGCGCGAGGAGGACCCCGACATGAGCATCCAGAGACGCTCCCTCCTGCGCGGTGCCGGCGCCGCCGCCGTGCTCGGCGCCACCGGCGTGCGCTTTGCGCAGGCGCAGTCCGGGCCGGTGCGTATCGGCACCATGCTGCCGATGAGCGGCATCGGCGCCGAGGCCGGTGCGGCCTGGCTCAACGGCATCAAGGCCGCGCAGATGCAGTGGAACGAGAACGGCGGCCTGCTGGGACGCCAGATCGAGATCGTGGTGCGCGACGACAAGTTCAGCAGCGCCGGCGCGGTGGCCGCGGTGCGCGAACTGGCCGGCGACGGCGTGAACCTGTCGATCGGGGCCGGCCAGTCGCCGATGGCGCTGGCCATCGCGCCCATCCTGCACGAGCTCAACGCCGTGGTCGTGGCGCCAGCGCCCACGGTGATGTCCGTCACGCACGAGAACTTCAGCCCGAACTTCTTCCGCGCCGCATCGAACGCGCTGATGCTCTACGGCGGCGTGGGCAGCGTGATGGCCTCGCGCTTCGCCGACGTCAAGACCTGGGCCGTGATCGCGCCCGACAGCGAGAACGGCCGCGACGTGGTGCGCTTCTTCAACAAGGGCGTGAGCGACGCGGCCGCCAAGGCGGGCCGGCCGGTGAAGTTCGTCGAGCCGGTGTACGCCTCGCTCAACAAGGCCGACTACAAGGTCGAGATCAACAGCCTGATGAACTCGGGTGCCGAGGGCCTGTTCGTCGGCCTCACCGCCGCGCCCTGCGTGAGCCTGCTGCAGCAGGGCCGCGGCGTGGGCATGGACAAGAAGTTCAAGGTGATCGGCGAGGCCGGCACCGAGCTGCTGATCGCCAAGGCCATGGGCAAGTCGACGCCCGGCAATCTCTGGGGCGTGACCTTCTGGGCGCCAGAGCTGGAGCCGTTCAAGAGCCAGTTCCCGGTGAGCAGGCAACTCGCCACCTACATCCAGAAAGTGGCGGGCACGCCCTTCGTGCCGGGCATCGTGCAGGCCTCACACCGCTCGGCGCTGGCGATCTTCAACGCGGTGAAGAAGGCCAACAGCACCGAGACCCCGGCCGTGATCCAGGCGCTGGAGGGCCTGCAGTTCGACACCGCCGCGGGGCCGTACCGCATCCGCAAGGAAGATCACCAGGGCATCGGCTCGTGCTACTTCGCCAAGATCGGCGCACGCGACGCGCCGCCCGGCTACGGGCTCGAGGAGGTGGTGCGCCTGGACGAGAACCAGATCGCCGAGCCGCCCACGCCCGGCAAGAAGTACGAGATCTGATGAGCAACGAAATCCTCTTCGCGTTCTTCAACGCGGCCGCCTTCGGCATGGCGATCTTCGTGGTGGCCGCGGGGCTCACGCTGATCTTCGGGCTGTTGCGCCTGCTGAACATGGCGCAGGGCGGCTTCTTCATGATCGGTGCCTACGTGGCCTACTCGGTCATGGGGCGCGACGTGCAGTCGCTGGGCATGTTCCTGCTCGCGGCCCTGGCCGGCGGCGTGGTGGTCGCGCTGCTGGGGCTGGTGACCGACCGGCTGGTGCTGCGGCGGCTGCGCAATGTCGACCCGCACTACGTGCTCATCGCCACCTTCGCGCTGATGATGGTGTGCACCGGCGTGACCAAGCTCGTCTGGGGCGTGGACTTCTTCTCGGTCAACCCGCCGCCGGGACTGGACCAGCCGCTCAACCCCTTCGGACTGTTCTTCTCGGCCTACCAGATCTTCGTGATCGCGGCGGGCGTGGCGGTCTACATCGTGCTGGAGGTCGCCATCCACCGCATGTGGTTCGGCAAGCTGATGCAGGCGCTGGCGGCCGACCCGTGGATGTCGGGGGTGCTGGGGCTGAACGTGTCCTTCGGCATCGCACTGAGCGTCATGGCGAGCTTCTTCCTCGCGGGGCTGGCGGGTGGGCTGCTGCTGCCCAACCAGAGCCTGTCCACCGGCCTCGGCGACTCGTACCTCATGTACGCCTTCTTCGCCGTGATCATCGGCGGGCTGGGCAACATCCGCGGCGCCTTCATCGGCTCGCTGGTGCTGGGGCTGGTGCAGAGCCTGAACACGGTGCTGCTGCCCGCGGTGCCGGGCCTGGCGATCTACGTGGTGCTCGCGGCCTTCCTGCTGTGGAAGCCCAACGGGCTGTTCCCCGCCGTGGGCATGCAGGCCGAGGGTGCGCACGAGGCGCACGGCGGCGGCGCCCTGCACCGGCCACGCGTGCCGCGGCGCGTGTGGCAGGGCCTGGGCGTGCTGCTGGTCGCGGTGCTGGCCTCGCTGCCGCTGTGGGTCGGGGCCGGGCCGCTGTACGTGGTGGGCACGGTGCTCGTGCAGGTGATCTTCGCGCTGTCGTGGAACATCCTCTTCGGCTACACCGGGCTGGTGTCTTTCGGGCATGCGGGCTTCTTCGCCATCGGCGCCTACCTCACCGCGCTGGCGCTGCGCCATGTCGAGGGCGTGCCCTTCCTGGGCGTGCTGGCGGCGGCCGCGCTGTTCGGCGCCGTGGCGGCCTGGGGCATCGGCGTGCTGGCGCTGCGCCGCATGACGGGCGTGTTCCTCGCCGTGCTCACGGTGGCGCTGGCCGAGGCGCTGCGGCTGATCATCGGCTTCAGTTCCTTCCTGGGCCGCGAGGACGGCATCACCGACATCCCGCGCCCCCGGCTGGGCCTGGGCTTCGTGCAGTTCGACCTCACGAACTCGAACGCGTACTACCTCTTCCTGCTGGTGGCCTGCGTGCTCATCACGGCGCTGCTGTGGTGGGTGCTGCACAGCCGCTTCGGGCGCACGCTGCAGACCATCCGCCAGGACCCGGAGCGCGCCGCCTTCATGGGCACGAACGTCGCGCGCTACCGCCTCGCGGCCTTCGTGATCTCCGGCTCGGTGGCGGCGGTGGCCGGCGCGCTCTACGCGCCCTGGTCGCGCATCGTCACGGTGGAGGAGGTGCACTGGCTCGCCTCGGCGCAGCCGATGCTCAACACCCTGCTCGGCGGCGTGAGCTCGTTCTGGGGCCCGGTCGTGGGGGCGGGGCTGTTCGCGGCCATCACCTACGCCACGCGCACGCTGGTGGGGCTGTCGGAACTCATCGTCGGCTGCGGGCTGCTGGCCATCATCCTGCTCGCGCCCAACGGCGCCGTGGGCCTGTGGCGCAGCCTGGAGGCCCGGCTCTGGGGGCCGCGCCCGCCGCGCGCGCCGCACCCGGCACCGCGACCCGTGGCCACGGGCGACGCGCAGCCGGCCGGGGGCGTCCAGTGAGCGCGCCGCTGCTGCAGGTCGAGGGCGTGCGCAAGAACTACGGCCCGATCGAGGTGCTGCACGGCGTGAGCCTGTCGGTGGCGCAGGGCGAGGTGTTCGCCATCATCGGGCCCAACGGTGCCGGCAAGACCACCATGTTCCGCGTGATGACCGGCGAGGTCGGCAGCAACGGCGGCACCATCCGTTTCGGCGGCCAGGACGTCACCCATCTGCCGGCGCACGAACGCGTGCGGCGCGGCTTCGGCCGGACCTTCCAGGTGGCCCGGGTGTTCCACGACTTCACCGTGCTCGACAACGTCATCGTCGCCGTCGAGGCGCGCCGCCGCCACACGAAGGAGGCGCTGGGCCCGTGGCGACGCTGCGCGCCGTCGGACGAGGTGCAGGCCGAGGCGATGGCGCTGCTGGTCGACCTCAAGCTGGACGGCCAGGCGGAGCAGGGCGCGCGCTTCCTGTCGCACGGCGACAAGAAGCGGCTGGAATTCGCCATCGCCCTGGCCGGGCGGCCCACCATCCTGATGCTCGACGAGCCCACGGCGGGCATGTCGCCCAGCGACCGCGCCGACATCGCGAGGCTGGTCGCGCGCATCCAGCAGGAGCGCGGCATCACGGTGGTGATGACCGAGCACGACATGGACGTGGTGTTCGGCCTGGCGCACCGCATCATGGTGATGAACTATGGCGAGGTGGTGGCCACCGGCACCGTCGACGAGGTGCGGGCCGACCCGAAGGTGCGCGAGGTCTACCTCGGCAAGGAGATGGTCGGTGCTTGACGTCCGCGACCTCGACGCCTTCTACGGCGACAGCCACATCCTGTTCGGCCTGCGGCTGGCCGTGGGCGCCGGCCAGCGCGTCGCGCTGCTGGGCCGCAACGGGGCCGGCAAGTCGACGCTGCTCAAGAGCGTGATGAACGCCGGCCCGCGCGTGCGCGGCACGGTGCGCTTCGACAACCGGGACATCGGCGCGCTGCCCACCCACCGCCGCACGCGGCTGGGCCTGTCGCTGGTGCCGGAGGACCGGCGCATCTTCACCCACCTGACGGTGGCCGAGAACATCGCCATGGCGCGCTACGGCGCCGGCCCGCAGCGCCCGGCCGTGCCGGTGGCCGAGATCATGCAGCGCTTCCCGATGCTGGCGCCGCTGCAGCAGCGCTACGGCGGCCAGCTCAGCGGCGGCCAGCAGCAGCTGCTGGCGGTGGCGCGCGCGATGGCGGCCAGCCCGAGCCTGCTGCTGCTCGACGAGCCGACCGAGGGGCTCGCGCCCATCATCGTCGAGGAGATGGCGCACGACGTGGTGCGCAGCTGCGCCGAGCGCGACGTGGCACTGCTGCTGTGCGAGCAGAACATCTGGTTCGCGCGCCGCTGCACCCAGCACGTGTACGTCATCGACACCGGCCGCATCGTCTTCGAGGGCGACTGGGCCACCTTCGATGCCAACCCCCAGATCCAGCAGCGCTACCTGGCGCTGTGACCCACCCCCGTTCCTTGCGCACCGCGTGCTCGAACCGATTTGACATGGACCTTCAATACACACCCGAACAGACCCAGCTGCGCGAGAGCGTGGAGCGCTTCGTGCGCGAGGCCTACGACTTCGCCCACCGTCGCAGGCTGGCCGCCAGCGAGCTCGGCCACGACGAGGGCTGCTGGCGCCAGTACGCCGACTTCGGCTGGCTGGCCATTCCGTTCAGCGAGGAGGAGGGGGGCATCGGCGGCGACGCGACCGACACCGGCATCGTGATGGAAGGTGTCGGTCGCGGCCTGCTGCTGGAGCCCTACCTCGCCAGCGTGGTGCTGGGCGGCGGCATGCTCAGCGCGCTGGGCAGCGCGGCGCAGAAGGCCGAATGGCTGCAGCCCATGATGGGCGGCGAACGCAAGCTGGCGCTGGCCTACGCCGAGCCCGGCTCGCGCTACGAGGCCACGCACTGCGAGAGCACGGCGCGCCGCGACGGCAACGCCTACGTGATCGACGGCACCAAGACGCTGGTGTACGGCGGCCCCACCGCCGACCAGTTCATCGTCGTCGCACGCACCGCGGGTGCGGCGGGCGACCGCGACCGGCTGAGCGCCTTCGTGGTCGATGCCGGCACCGCGGGGGTGGCGCTCACGCCCTATGCGACGCACGACGGCCAGCGCGCCGCCGACCTCGCGCTCGACGGCGTCCGCGTCGACGCCGCGCGCCGCCTGGGCGAGGAGGGCGCGGCCGGCGAGGCGCTGGAGCGCGTGATCGACCAGGGCATCGCAGCGCTCGCGGCCGAGGCCGTCGGCGCGATGGCGGTGCTGGTGGACAGCACGCTGGAGTACCTCAAGACCCGGCAGCAGTTCGGCCGCCCCATCGGCACCAACCAGGCGCTGCAGCACCGCATGGTCGACATGTACATCGCGCTGGACGAGGCGCGCTCGATGGCGCTGTACGGCGCGCTGATGCTGCGCGAGGGCGACGCCGCGGCGCGGCGCAAGGCGCTGTCGGCCACCAAGATCGAGATCGACCGCACCGCGAAGCGCGTAGGCCAGGAGGCGGTGCAGATGCACGGTGCGATGGGCGTGACCGAGGAACTGGCCGTGGGCCACTACTTCAAGCGCCTGTCGATGATCGCCACCACCTTCGGCGACAGCGACTGGCACGTCGAGCGCTACATGAGCGCCTGAGCCGCACGATGGACCTGACGCTTTCCCCCGCCGAGCAGGCCTTCGAGGCCGAGGTGCGTGCCTTCATCGGCGAGCACCTGCCGGCCGACATCCGCGAGAAGGTGCGGCTGGACCGCTTCCTGGACCGCGACGACTTCATGCGCTGGCAGCAGATCCTCGGCCGCCAGGGCTGGTTCACCGGCGCCTGGCCGCGCGAGCACGGCGGCCAGGCCTGGTCGGCGATGCAGACGATCATCTTCAACCGCGTGGCCGGCGAAATGCACTGCCCCGAGCTGCAGGTCTTCGGTCCGGCGATGGTGGGCCCGGTGCTCTACACCTTCGGCACCGAGGCGCAGAAGGCGAAGCACCTGCCGGCGATCCGCGATTCGTCGGTGTGGTGGTGCCAGGGCTATTCGGAGCCCGGCGCGGGCTCGGACCTCGCATCGCTCAAGACCCAGGCCGACGACCAGGGCGATCACTTCGTCGTCAACGGCCAGAAGATCTGGACCTCGTACGCGCACTTCGCCGACTGGATGTTCTGCCTGGTGCGCACCGGCCGCGAGGGCCGCAAGCAGGAGGGCATCTCCTTCCTGCTGATCGACATGAAGACGCCGGGCGTGGACGTGCAGCCGATCCGCATGCTCGACGGCCGGCACTACCTGAACGCAGTGTTCTTCGACGACGTGAAGGTGCCGCGCGAGAACCTGATCGGCGAGGCCGGTCGCGGCTGGACCTACGCGAAGTTCCTGCTCGAGCACGAGCGCGTCGAGAACGCGAACCTGCGCTTCATCACGCAGGAGCTGCAGAAGCTGCGGCGCGTGGCGGGCGAGGTGCGCAGCGGCCGGCGGCGCCTGATCGACGACCCGGCCTTCGCGGCCGAGGTGGCGGGCGTGGAGGTGCAGTTCAAGGCGCTGGAGATCGGCCTGCTGCGCATGCTGTCGGACATGCATGCCGGCGCGCCCGCGGGGCCGGGCAAGTCCTCCTTCATCAAGATCCGCGGCACCGAGATCGCGCAGCGCATCACCGAGCTGCTGGTGCAGGCGGCCGGCCCGGACGGGCAGCGCTACCAGCCCGGCCCGCTGCTGGGCGCGAACGACGATGCGCTGGTCGGGCCCGAACACGCGCTCGGCCCCGTGCCGAGCTACCAGTTCTGCCGTGCGATGACCATCTACGGCGGCAGCACCGAGGTGCAGAAGAACATCATGGCCAAGCACGCGCTCGGGCTTTGATGAAGAGACATCGATCGTCCTGACCGTTCGGGCCCAGCCTGTCGAAGCCCTGCGCGGCGCTTCGACAGGCTCAGCATGAACGGATGGGAGCATTGCCCTGGATGCCACTCATGAGCCACGTCAACATCGACTACCCCTTCGGCGAGCAGCCGCTGCACGAGTACCTGCGCGAGCATGCGCGCCGCCAGCCCGGCAAGGCCGCGCTCGTCTGGTACGGCCGCGCCATCAGCTATGCCGAACTCGACCGCCTGAGCGACGCCTTCGCGCAGACGCTGCACCGCATCGGCGTCGGCAAGGGCGACCGCGTGGCGCTCTTCCTGCAGAACTGCCCGCAGTACCTGATCGCGCACTTCGGCATCCAGAAGCTGGGCGCGATCGTGAGCCCGTGCAGCCCGATGTTCAAGGCGCACGAGTTCGCCTACCAGGTGGGCGACCTGGGCGCCAAGGCGATCGTCGCGGCCGACCACCTGGTGCCCATCGTGCTGTCGGTGCGCGACAGGGTGGACGTGACGCACGTCTACAGCGTGCGCTACAGCGACTTCCTGCCGGACGATCCGCCCATCCGTGTGCCCGACGAGGTGGTCGCGCGCCGCCCGGTGCCCGAAGGAACGGTCGACTTTGCCGAAGCCGTGGCCGATCCGGCGCCGAACCCACCACGCCCCGCGCTGTCGATGGACGACGTCGCCCTGATGACCTATACCTCGGGCACCACCGGCATGCCCAAGGGCGCGATGCTCAGCTACCGCAACGCGCTCTACAAGACGGCGGTCGGCGCGCAGATGTTCCGCATCCGCAACGAGGACACCATGCTGGCCGTGGCGCCGGTCTATCACATCGCCGGGATGATCTGCGGCGTCACGCTGCTGGCCTTCACGGGCGCGACCATCGTGCTGCTCAACCGCCTGGATGCGCTGGCCGCGCTGCAGTCCATCGAGCGCTTCCGCGTCACCTGGTGGTACGCCATGGCGCCGATGCTGGTGGCGGCGATGAACGAGCCCGGCGCGCAACGGTTCGACCTGTCCAGCCTGCACACCACCATGGGCACCAGCTTCGGCATCAAGCTGACTGAAGAGCTGGCGCGCAAGTGGAGCGCCTTCGCCAACGGCTGCCTGGTGTACGAAGCAGGCTACGGCCTGTCGGAGACGCACACCAACGACGTGCTGATGCCGCGCGACGCGGTGCGCTGGGGCACCAACGGCGTGCCCGGGCCGGGCGTGGAGCTCAAGATCGTCGGCGAGGATGGCGAATCGCTGCCGGTGGGCCAGGCGGGCCAGATCGTGGTGCGCAGCGCAGGCGTCTTCCACGGCTACTGGAACCGGCCCGAGGCCACGGCCGAGGTGCTCCAGGACGGCTGGGTGCACACCGGCGACATCGGCAGGATGGACGAAGAGGGCTACCTCACCTTCATCGGCCGCGTGAAGGAGATGATCAAGGTCTCGGGCTTCAGCGTGTTCCCGGAGGAGGTCGAATCGATCCTCATCCTGCACCCGGCCGTCAAGCAGGTGGCGGTGATCGGCGTGCCCGATCCCGACAAGGGCGAGGTGGTGAAGGCCTTCGTGGTGCCCAACGGCGACGCGGCCAACGCGCCGGCCTTCGACCGCGACGGACTCATCGCCTGGGCCAAGGAGAACATGTCGCACTACAAGGTGCCGCGCCAGCTCGAACTGCTCGATGCGCTGCCCGCGACCGGCACGGGCAAGGTGCTGCGGCGGCTGCTGCGCGGCTGAGTCGGCGCTTCGCGTGACGACGGACCGCAGGGCCCGTCGGGCGTGCGCGGGACGCTGTCGAAGCGTGGACGCCCGGGTGCGTCAGCGCAGGAAGGCGGCCGCCGTGCCCTTGGCCGAGGCACTCTTGTGGGTGCCCGGCAGTGTCGATGCCGGTGCGCACGGAACGCCGAAGACAGGGCAGGGCCGCGCTCCACGGCAGCGTCCCCAATGGAAATCCCCCTAGCTCCAGAAGAGCGGAGCCAAGCCGAGGATCAGCCGCCATGCAGGGGGTGCCCCATCTGAAATGCTACCGTTTTGATAGCGAATCAGTCCTGAGTGACGGCCGCTCAAGTGCAGTTTGGTGCGTGCTCGGGATCGTCGCCGCAGCCGGCGCGGGCAAGAAAAAAGCGCCGACCAGCGGCGCTTTGAAATCGACGGGCACCTCGCAGGGCGGGCGCCTTGTTCTGTCTATGTTCTGGTTCTTCGACGGGGGTTTGTCTCCTCGGTCCCTCGCGTGCCACGGGGGAGGCCCGTTGCGAGTGCGCTGACTGTAGGGGGTGCACCGGGGCAGTGCATTGGTACTAACCCCCTGCACATTGCACCCATTTGCAGCATTGCGTTGCAGTAGTGACAAAAGGTTAATAGGTGGCACGGCTCGTGCTCGCCTGGGCGCCTTCAGCCTCTGCATCGCACAAGGAGTCCGGATAGCCCTCGTTTCCCAGACCACCATCAACGGCGCCGACACCGCCTGGCTCATGACCTCGACCGCGCTGGTCCTGGTCATGACGCTGCCGGGCGTGGCGCTGTTCTATGCAGGCATGGTGCGCAAGAAGAGCGTGCTGAACACCATGGCCAACGTCGTGGGCGTGGCGGCCGTGGTGTCGATCGTGTGGTTCGCGCTGGCCTACTCGCTGGCCTTCGGAGCCGGCTCGCGCTGGATCGGCAACCTCGACCGGGCCTGGTTCGCGGGCCTGGACTATGTGAAGGACGCGGGCACCCTCGCGGTGAGCCACGTGGCGCCCAACGTGCCCGAATCGGTGTACGCGATGTTCCAGCTCAGCTTCGCCATCATCACGGCCGCGCTGGTGGTGGGCGCCTTCGTCGAGCGCATGCGCTTCTCGGCGGTGCTGTGGTTCGCCGCCCTGTGGAGCGTGCTGGTCTATGCGCCGGTCGCGCATTGGGTGTGGGAGCCGGGCGGCTGGCTGGCCGAACTCGGTGCGCTGGACTTCGCGGGCGGCTCGGTGGTGCACGTCAACGCCGGCGTGGCGGGCCTGGTGTGCGCCTATGCGCTGGGGCGGCGCACCGGCTATGGGCGCGAGCCCTTCGAGCCCTACAGCCTGGCCTTCACGATGGTGGGCGCCGGCATGCTGTGGGTGGGCTGGTTCGGCTTCAACGCCGGCTCGGCCGTGGCGGCCGACGGGCGCGCCGGCCTGGCGCTGGCCGTGACGCACATCGCGGCCGCCGCCGGCGCGCTGGGCTGGATGGTGGCCGAATGGACCGTGCGCCGGCGGCCCTCGCTGCTGGGCCTGTGCTCGGGCCTGGTCGGCGGGCTGGTGGCCATCACGCCGGCGGCGGGCTTCGTGCGGCCGGGCTCGGCGGCGCTCATCGGCCTCATCGCCGGCCTGGCCTGCTACTGGGGCGCCACGGCGCTCAAGCGGATGCTGCAGGCCGACGATTCGCTCGACGTCTTCGGCGTGCACGGCATCGGCGGCATCGTCGGCTCGCTGCTCACCGGGGTGTTCGCCGACAAGCGCATCTCGGGCGTGAACGGCGACGTGCTCACCCAGGCCACCGCCGTCGGCGCCGTGGCGCTGTACAGCGCCGTGGGCACGGCGGTGGTGCTCGTCATCGTGCGCGTGCTGGTGGGCCTGCGCGTCGACGACGAAGCCGAGCGACTGGGCCTCGATCTTGCTGAGCACAGGGAGCGCCTGGGCCACTGAAAAGGCCGCTGCGGGCGTGTAGTACTACAAAAGGAGCAGTCGTCATGACCGAGAGCGAACGCGTCGCCATCGCCGCTCGCCTGCATGTCGCCCTGCGACGCAAGACCGGCCGCGTGACCGACACCGAATGGATGGCCGTCAACGTGGAATACGCGGCCGAAATGGTGCGCTTCGCACGCGCCCATGCGGCCGACACGAAAGACACCGAACTGGCCGAGATCGCGACGCGCCTGGAGGAGGTGATGGCGCCGATCGCTGCCGAACAGCGCGTGCGCGCCGCCACCCAGCAGAGCGTGGCCGCCGGCACGGCCACCGCGCCGCAGCGCACGCTGGCGCGCTACATCGGCGGGCTGCGCTAGCACCAGCGCCGCGCAGCCTCAGGCGCGGGCTTCGGCGCGCACCCAGCCCGCGGCCTTCTCCGCCATCATGAGCGTCGGGCTGTTGGTGTTGCCGCTGGTGATGGTGGGCATGGCGCTCGCGTCCACCACGCGCAGGCCCTGCACGCCGCGCACGCGCAGGCGCGCATCGAGCACGGCCATGGGGTCGTCGGCGGCACCCATCTTCACGGTGCCCACCGGGTGGAAGATCGTGGTGGCGATGTCGCCCGCCAGACGCGCCAGGTCCTCGTCGCTCTCGTACTGCGGGCCCGGCTTCCATTCCTGCGGCTGGTATCGGGCCAGCGCCGGCTGGGCTGCGATGCGCCGCGTCACGCGCAGCGAATCGGCCGCCACCTGGCGGTCCTCGTCGGTCGAGAGGTAGTTGGGCGCGATGGCCGGCGCGTCCTCGTGCCGCGCGCTCTTGATGCGCACCGTGCCGCGGCTCGTCGGGTTGAGGTTGCACACGCTGGCGGTGAAGGCCGGAAAGCTGTGCAGCGGGTCGCCGAAGGCATCGAGCGACAGCGGCTGCACGTGGTACTCGATGTTGGGCCACACCCGATCGGGCGAGCTGCGCGTGAACGCGCCCAGCTGCGACGGCGCCATGCTCATCGGCCCGCTGCGCCGCAGCACGTACTCCAGCCCGATCTTCGCCTTGCCCACCAGCGACGACGCCAGCACGTTCAACGTGGGCGCGCCGTTGATCTTGTAGACGGCGCGGATCTGCAGGTGGTCCTGCAGGTTGGCGCCCACGCCGGGCAGGTCGGCCACCACCGGGATGCCGTGCCGTTGCAGCAGCTCGGCCGGCCCGATGCCCGACAGCTGCAGCAGCTGTGGCGAGCCGATGGCGCCGGCGCACAGGATCACCTCGCGCGTGGCGTGCGCGGCCACCAGCTCGCTGCCGTTCCACACCGTCGCGCCGGTGCAGCGCCGCATGCCGTCGGCATTGTTCTCGATCGTCAGGCGCGTGACCTGCGCGCCGGTCCACAGCTCGAAGTTGGGCCGGCCGTAGCAGGTGGGCCGCAGGAAGGCCTTGGCCGTGTTCCAGCGCCAGCCGGCCTTCTGGTTCACCTGGAAGTAGCCCACGCCCTCGTTGGTGCCGCGGTTGAAGTCGCTGGTGTGCGGCACGCCGGCTTCCTGCGCGGCCTGGGCGAAGGCGTCCAGGATGTCCCAGCGCAGGCGCTGCTTCTCCACGCGCCATTCGCCGCCATGGCCGTGGAAGCGCGCGAAGTCGGGGTCGCGCCGGGCGGCTTCGGCCGCGTCGCCGAGGTAGTGGTCCTCGTGCTTCATGAAGGCGGGCAGCACCTCGTTCCAGCGCCAGGTGTCGTCGCCCGTGAGCCTTGCCCACTGGTCGTAGTCGCGCGACTGGCCGCGCATGTAGATCATGCCGTTGATGCTCGAGCAGCCGCCCAGCGTCTTGCCGCGCGGGTAGCGCAGCACGCGGCCGTTCAGGCCGGCATCGGGCTCGGTCTGGTAGAGCCAGTCGGTGCGCGGGTTGCCGATGCAGTAGAGGTATCCCACCGGGATGTGGATCCAGTGGTAGTCGTCCTTGCGGCCGGCCTCGATGAGCAGCACGCGCAGGCTCTTGTCCGCGCTCAGCCGGTTGGCCATCAGTGCGCCGGCGGTGCCGGCGCCGATGACGATGTAGTCGAAGGTGGTGTTGTCGCTCAACGCGTTGTCTCCAGGTTCCGGCCTTGGTGGTGGGCCGTGGCGGGCCTCTGCGGGCCTTGTACCAGGGCTCTCGCGGAACCGGCTTTGCCGGGCCGCTGGGAGCGTCCCCTCGCAGGGGGGGTGCCGGAGCGGCCTCGGTCCGCGCAGGCTGGGGGTGGGCGTTATTTTGCCGTGGGCATCACGAACTCGGCGCCCTTGCCGATGCTCTCGGGCCAGCGCTGCATGATCGACTTCTGCTTGGTGTAGAAGCGCACGCCCTCTTCGCCGTAGGCATGCATGTCGCCGAAGAGCGAGCGCTTCCAGCCGCCGAACCCGTGCCAGGCCATGGGCACCGGGATCGGCACGTTGATGCCCACCATGCCCACCTGGATGCGGCGGCCGAACTCGCGCGCCACGTTGCCGTCGCGCGTGAAGCAGCTCACGCCGTTGCCGAACTCGTGCGCGTTGATGAGGTCCACGGCCTCCTTCAGGTCGGGCACGCGCACGCAGCTGAGCACCGGGCCGAAGATCTCTTCCTTGTAGATGCGCATGTCCGGCGTGACGTGGTCGAACAGCGTGCCGCCCATCCAGAAGCCGTTGTCGCAGCCGCTGCCGGCCTGTGCGCCATCGAACACGCGACCATCGGCCAGCAGCGTGGCGCCTTCCTTCACGCCGAGGTCGATGTAGCCGGTGATGCGTTCGTGCGCGGCACGGGTCACGATCGGGCCCATCTCGGCCTCGAGGTTCTCGCCGTCGAGCACCTTGAGCGTCTTGGTGCGCTCGAGCAGCTTGGGCAGCAGCCGGTCGGCCACGTCCCCCACCAGCACCGCGACGCTGATCGCCATGCAGCGCTCGCCGGCCGAGCCGTAGCCGGCGCCGATCAGGGCGTCGACCGCCTGGTCGATGTCGGCATCGGGCATCACCACCATGTGGTTCTTCGCGCCGCCCAGTGCCTGCACGCGCTTGCCGTGGCGTGCGCCGGCTTCGTAGATGTAGTTGGCGATCGGCGTCGAACCGACGAAGCTGATGGCCTTCACGTCGGGGTGCTCCAGCAGCGCGTCGACGGCCACCTTGTCGCCCTGCACCACGTTGAACACGCCGTCGGGCAGGCCGGCTTCCTTCAGCAGTTCGGCCATGCGCAGCGAGGCGCTGGGATCGGTCGGGCTGGGCTTGAGCACGAAGGTGTTGCCCGCCGCGATGGCGACCGGGAACATCCACATCGGCACCATCACCGGGAAGTTGAAGGGCGTGATGCCCGCCACCACGCCCAGCGGCTGGCGCAGCGTCCAGTTGTCGATGCCGGTGGAGACCTGCTCGGTGAAGTCGCCCTTGAGCAGCTGCGGAATGCCGCAGGCGAACTCGACGATGTCGATGCCGCGCGTGACCTCGCCCTGCGCGTCGGTGAAGACCTTGCCGTGCTCGGCGGTGATGAGGTGCGCCAGTTCGTCGCGGTGCCTGTTGAGCAGCTCGAGGAACTTGAACATCACGCGCGCCCGGCGGATCGGCGGCGTGTCGGCCCAGGCCGGAAAGGCGGCGGCCGCGGCCTTCACCGCGGCGTCCACCTCGGCCGTCGAGGCCAGGCCCACCACGCCGGTCACGGCGCCGGTGGCGGGGTTGGTCACGTCCTGCGCGCGGCCCGAGGCGTTGGGCACCATGCGGCCGGCGATGTAGTGGTTGATGGGGGTCTTGGCGATCTGCATGGCGAAGGGGTTCGTGGAGGAGGGGGGCGCGGCGCGCGCGGCAACCGACGGAGTTTAGGAAGGGCGGCGGCCCGCGACTAGGGCGCAGCGCTTGAATTGATTGTTCAAGCTGATGAACAATCCCTGCATGGATCGACAAAAGATCGAATCGCTGTGGCCGCATCTGCACTGGCTCACGGTGCTGGCGCAGCTGGGCAGCTTCACGGCCGCGGCGCAGCGCCTGGGCGTGAGCAAGGCGGGCGTGAGCCAGCGCATCGCGGAGCTGGAGCGCGAGGCCGGCGTGCCGCTGGTGCAGCGCACCACCCGCAGCGTGCGCCTCACCGAGGCGGGCCAGCGCCTGGTCGACGAGACCCGCGCGCCCTTCGAGGCCATCGCCCACAGCTTCGCGCGCGTGCGCGACCTGGCCGCATTGCCGAGCGGGCAACTGCGCGTGACGGCACCGGTCGCGCTCGCGCGCCAGCAGATCGTGCCGCGCCTGCCCGACTTCCTGCGCGCGCATCCGGAGGTGCATGTGGAACTCGACCTGGCGGACCGCCTGACCTCGCTCGCAGTGGAAGGCTTCGACCTCGCGATCCGCCACACCGCCGCGCCGCCCGACACGCATGTGGCCTGGACGCTGTGCCGCACGCGCACGGTGCTGGTGGCCAGCCGCGCCTACCTGCGGCGGCGCGGCGTGCCGGCCGATCCGCAGGCGCTCACCGCGCACGACTGCCTCTACTACCCGCGGGCGCAGGCCACGCCGGCCTGGCATTTCCGCGCGCCCGGTGCGCAAGGCTCGGCGCCGCGCATCACCGTGCCGGTGCGCGGGCCCTTCGCCGCCAACAACAGCGAGGCGCTGCGCGATGCGGCGCTGGGCGGGCTGGGCATCGCGCTGCTGCCCGACTTCAGCGCCCAGGCCGCGCTGCAGGCGGGGCGGCTGGTGGAGGTGCTGCCGCAGTGGGCGTCGGTCGGCGCCTTCGGCGAGCACCTATACGCCATCCGGCCCTATGCGGCGCACGTGCCCCGGGCGGTGTCCGTCTTCGTGGCCTGGTTGCGCGAAGCGATGAGCGAGGGCTTCCCGACCGGCAGCCCGCGTGCCTGAGTCCCTGTCGGAGAGGGGCGCGATCCATGCGGACAGTCGTAACCAGCGGTTAGGATGCCCGGTCGATCAGCACCGGGTCAGCCATCGCTTCCATGCCGTCCGCCGCGCCGCCTCCCGCGTTCACGGAACGCCGTGACGACGCGTCGCCGCGCGTGGAGCGCGCGCAGGCCGAGGAGCACGGCCCCTGGACGCCGCGCGGCCGCTGGACGGCGCTGGCCTTCTCCTCGCCGCGGCAGTGGGCGGCCCTGGAGAAATCGCTGGACGACGCGGTCGGCCCGCAGGCCGGCGGGTCCACCGGCTGGGACCTGCGCGGCATCGAGGCGCTCGACCACATCGGCGCCCAGCTGCTGTGGAACCACTGGGGACGCGCGTGGCCGGCGCAGATCGAGATGACGCCGACGCAGAAGGCCGTGCTCGACCAGGTGGCCCGCTACAGCACCGCCCCGCCCAAGGAACCGCAGTTCACTTTCTGGGACGAGATCCGGCGCCATGTCGCCAAGGGCCCGGCCCTGCTGCGCCTGGCGCGCGATGCGATGCTGCTCGTCGGCCAACTGGTGCTGGACCTGCTCCAACTGCTGCGCGCGCCGCACCGCGGGCCGTGGCGCGACCTGTCGGGCCACCTCTACCAGATGGGCACCACGGCGCTGCCCATCACCGCGCTGGTGGGCATGCTCATCGGCGTGGTGCTGGCGTACCTCACGTCCAACCAGCTGCGCAACTATGGCGCCGAGAGCTTCATCGTCAACATCCTCGGGCTGTCCCTGATCCGCGAGCTGGGTCCGGTGCTCGCGGCGGTGCTGGTGGCCGGCCGATCGGGCTCGGCCATCACGGCGCAGATCGGCGTGATGCGCGTCACCGAAGAGCTCGACGCCATGCGCGTGATGGGCATCCCGCACGGCTTCCGGCTCGTCATGCCGCGCGTGCTGGCCCTGGCCATCGCGATGCCGCTAATCAGCATCTGGACCTCGATCGCCGCGCTGCTGGGCGGCATGCTGGCGGCCGACTCCACGCTGAACATCTCGCCCGTGTTCTTCCTGCAGCAGCTGCCGCGCGCCGTGCCCTTCAGCAACATCGTGCTGGCGGTGGTCAAGTCGGCCGTCTTCGGCGTGCTCATCGCGCTCATCGCGTGCCACTACGGCATGCGCGTCAAGCCCAACACCGAGAGCCTCGGTCGCGGCACCACGGCCTCGGTCGTCACCTCGATCACCATGGTGATCCTGGTCGATGCCCTGTTTGCCGTGCTGTTCCGCGGCATCGGATTCCGCGCCGGCACATGAACACCTCGACCTGGCAACACCTGGGGGATGACGATGCGCCGGTGGTCGACATCCGCGGGCTGTGGACCGTGTTCGCCAACGACAACGGCGAGCAGGTCGTGCACCGCGACCTGCAGCTGTCCATCGGGCGCGGCGAGGTCCTGTCCCTGGTGGGCGGTTCGGGCACCGGCAAGACGGTGCTGCTGCGCCAGATCCTCGGGCTGGAACATCCCACGCGCGGCGAGGTGCGCGTGCTCGGCACGCCGCCGAACGCGCTCAGCGCCAAGGGCGCCGCGGTGGTGGGCATGCTGTTCCAGCACGGCGCGCTGTTCTCGGCCTTCAACGTGATCGACAACATCTCCTTCCCGCTGCGCGAGCTCAAGCTGCTGCCCGAGGAACTGGTGATCGACGCCGCGCTCGTCAAGCTGCAGATGGTGGGCCTGGGCCCGGAGCATGCCTACAAGATGCCGGCCGATCTCTCGGGCGGCATGATCAAGCGCGTGGCGCTGGCCCGTGCGCTCATCATGGACCCGCCGCTGCTGCTGCTCGACGAGCCCACCGCGGGCCTGGACCCGGCCGCATCGGACAGCTTCTGCGACCTGCTGCGCGGCCTGCACCGCGAACTGGGGCTCACGGTGGTGATGGTCACGCACGACCTCGACACGCTGCTCGACCTGTCGACCCGCATCGCGGTGCTGGCCGACCAGAAGGTGATCGTCGCCGGCACCGCCGAGGAGGTGACGCGCTTCGATCACCCCTTCATCCACGACTACTTCCTGGGCGGCCGGGGCCAGCGCGCCCTGCTCGCCCTGAAAGACCATCGCCAGCCGCCCGCGACGCGTGCCGCCGCCGGCTGAAAGGACCCCGCCCATGGAAAACAAGGCTCATGCCCTCGCCGCCGGCGCCTTCGTGCTCGGCCTGGTGGCCGTGCTCGTCGCGCTGATCCTCTGGTTCACGCGCGACACGACCGTGCGCAACACCTACGAGCTGTCCACCCGCGACGCCGTGAGCGGCCTGCAGCCGCAGGCGGCGGTGCGCTACCGCGGCATCATGGTCGGCAAGGTGACGGGCATCGACTTCGACCCCAAGCAGCGCGGCTACGTGCGCGTGCGCATCAGCGTCGACGAGCGCGTGCCCCTCACCACCTCCAGCTTCGCCACGCTGGCCTACCAGGGCGTCACGGGCCTGGCCTTCATCGCGCTGGACGACAAGGGCAAGGGCGACGAGAAGCCGCTGGTGCCCAACAACGACGACCCGCCGCGCATCCCGCTGCGGCCCTCGGCGCTCGCGTCGCTGCAGGACCATGGCGAGGAAATCCTGTCCCAGGTCGAGGAGATCACGCGCCGCGCCAACCGGCTGCTCAACGACCAGAACCAGCAGCGCATCGCCGACGCGCTGGAGAACATCGCGCAGGTCGCCGCCAGCGCCAACCGCGTGACGCAGGCCTTCGACAACACCCTGAAGACCCGCATCGACCCCGCGCTCGCGGCCATCCCGCCGCTGGCCGGCAGCGTGCGCAGCACCGCCGCCGACTTTGCGCGCGTGGCGCAGTCGCTCAACACCACCATCGCGCGGCTGAACGCCGAGGGCGGCACCATGGACCGGCTGGGCAGCGGCACGGCGGCGCTGCAGCAGACGCTCGAGTCGATCAACAACGGCACGCTGCCGCGCCTGAACCGTGCGGCCGACGACACCTCGCTGGCCGCGCGCCGCGTGGGCCGGCTGGCCGACACCATCGCCGACAGCCCGCAGTCGCTGGTCTACGGCACCGGCACGCCGGCACCGGGCCCGGGCGAGGCCGGTTTCGTCGCGCCCGCGGCCGCAGGCCGGTGAGAAGGAGAGTCCGATGATGTGGCGATTCGCTATGAAACCCCGCGCCCTGCGCACGGGCGGGAAGGGCGCCGCGGCCGTTCTCGGCCTGAGCCTCGTGCTGCTCGCCGGCTGCAGCGCGCTGCCCGACAAGCCGCAGCGCACCGTGCTCTACGACTTCGGCCCGGGGCCGCTGGCCGCCGCGGCACCGCCCGCGGCCGGCAGCGCCGCGCTGCCGCCCATCACCTTGGCCGACCTGGACACGGCCGCGTCGCGGCTGGAGGGCACCGCCCTCAACTACCGCCTGGGCTATGCGGACGCGAACGAACTGCGCCCCTACGCCGGCTCGCGCTGGACGCAGCCGCCGCTGCAACTCTTCCGCCAACGCCTGCGCGACGGCCTCACGCCCAGCCGCACCGTGCTCGGCACCCTGGAGGCCGCCAACCTCAGCCGCGAGGGCCGCAGCACCGACGTGCTGCGCATCTCGCTCGACGAGTTCAGCCACTACTTCGAATCGGCCACCACCAGCGTGGGCCTGGTGCGCGTGCGCGCCACGCTCGTGCGCGGCTCGCCGGCCGGCGAGCGCGTGCTGGGCCAGCGCGTGTTCACCGTGCGCCAGGCCGCGCCGACGAACGACGCCGCCGGCGGCGTGAAGGCGCTCACCGCCGCGAGCGACGAGGCGGTGACGCAAATGGTGGCGTGGGTGAACCAGGCGCGTTGACGGCCGGCGCCGGTGGTCGCCGGCCGCGACGGTGGAGTGGCCTCGACCCGCAGGCGCGCGCTCGTATCGCCACCGGGTCAGTCGCCGGCCGGCTGCCGCGAACGGATCAGACCGTGCGCTCCAGAATCGGAAACAGCTTCCCCAGCCCGTTGGCCATCACCTCCACCGCCAGTGCGGCGAGGATCAGGCCCATGAGGCGGGTCATGACGTTGATGCCGGTCTTGCCGAGCACGCGGGCGATGGGGTCGGCCAGGCGGAAGGCGAAGAGGGTGATGACGGCCACCACGACGCCGTAGCCGACCAGGATCGCGAGCTCCCACCACTGGCGCGTCTGCGTGGCGTAGATGACCATGGTCGAGATGGTGGCCGGGCCGGTGAGCAGCGGGATGGTCAGGGGCACGACCGCGATCGAGGCGCCCATCGCGGCCTTGACCTCGGTGGCACGCACTTCCTCGGCGCTGGCCTTGGCCTCGGCCGGCTGCGCGTTGAGCATCGACAGCGAGCTGATGAGCAGCAGCAGCCCGCCGCCGACCTGGAAGCTCGCGATCGAGATGCCGAAGAAGCCCAGCAGCTGCTGGCCGATCAGCGCGCTGATGCTGATGACGAAGAAGGCGCTGATGGCCGAGACCTTGGCCGTGCGCATGCGCTGGGCATGCGTGTAGCCCTGGGTGTAGTGGATGAAGAAGGGCACGATGCCCAGCGGATTGACGATGGCCACCAGCGTGACCAGCGGCTTGATGAGGTCCATCGAGGTGGCCATGGCGGCTCCGTCCTTCCTCTGTCGTCGTTCGTGGCGCGGGGGCTACCTGCCGCCGCCCACGTCGAGCAGCGCGCCGGTCGTGTAGCTCGCCTCGGGCGAGAGCAGCCACACGATCGCGGCGGCCACCTCCTCGGCCGTGCCCACGCGCTGCATGGGCACCTGCGGCGCGAGCTGGTGGTGGCGCTCGGGCAGGCCGCCCGAGGCGTGGATCTCGGTGTCGATGAGGCCCGGGCGCACGGCGTTGACGCGGATGCCCTCGGCCGCCACTTCCTTGGCCAGGCCGAGCGTGAAGGTGTCGATCGCGCCCTTGCTGGCCGCGTAGTCGACGTACAGGTCCGGCGAGCCGATGCGCGAGGCGGCGCTGCCGACATTGACGATGGCGCCGCCGCTGCCGCCATGCGCGGTGCTCATGCGGCGCACGGCCTCGCGGGCGCACAGGAAGCTGCCCGTGATGTTGATGCGGAACATGCGTTCGAGCCGCTGCACGCTCATCTGGTCGACCCGCGCACGCCGGTCGACGACGCCGGCGTTGTTGACCAGCGCGGTCAGGCGCCCGAGCTTGGCGTCCACCTTCTCGAACATGGCCACGACCTGGGCCTCGTCGCCGACGTCGCCCTGCACCGTGATCGCGCTGCCACCCTCGGCGCGGATGCGGCGCACCACCTCGTCGGCGGCGAGGGAGTTGGCGGCGTAGTTGACGGCGACCGCGAAGCCGCGCCTGGCCGCCGCCAGGGCGGTGGCGGCGCCGATGCCGCGGCTGGCGCCGGTGATCAAGAGCACTTGGGGGTCCAACGCGGTTTCTCCTGCATGAAGGCGGCGCCTGGGGTACAACCGGTGCCGGCGCGGGAAGCTTGCTCCCACCGCCATCCACCTCCTGGGCCGGAATTAAACCATCGGCCCCGCGCGTGCCGCGCCGTCCGGCGCACCGGAGACCTGCTTGCCCTCGACCGTCGACTACTTCTTCGCGCCCCACAGCCCCTGGACCTACCTCGGCCATGCCCGCTTCATGGCGATGGCCGATGCGGCCGGCGCCACGGTGCGGCTCAAGCCCATGGACCTGGCGCAGGTCTTCCCGGCCTCAGGGGGGCTGCCGCTGGCCAAGCGCGCACCGCAGCGGCAGGCCTACCGGCTTGTCGAGCTCGAGCGCTTCGCCAGGCACCTGCAGCTGCCGCTGAACCTGCATCCGCGTTTCTTCCCGGTCGACGGCAACGAGGCCGCGCGCCTGATCCTTGCCGTGGAGGGGGCCGACGGCACGCTCGCCGCGCTGCAGCTCGCCGGCCGCGTGATGGCCGCCGTCTGGGCCGACGAGCGCGACATCGCCGACGCCGAGGTGCTCGCCGAACTGCTGCTGGCCCTGGGCCTGCCGGCCTCGCGGCTGGACGCCGCACGCACCCCGCTCGTGCAGGAGCGCTACCAGGCCTTCACGCAGGAAGCCATCGACACCAGCGTCTTCGGCGCGCCCACGTACGTGGTCGACGGCGAGATGTTCTGGGGCCAGGACCGGCTCGACTTCGTCGAACGCGCGCTCGCCCGCTGACCGCGCCCTCATCTTTCTTCGTTCTCACCACCACTCACCCGCACAAGGAGCATTGCAATGGGCCAGTTCATCGATCTCACCGCCAAGGATGGCTTCACCTTCCCCGCCTACGTGGCCGAACCCGCGGGCACGCCCAAGGGCGGCGTCGTGGTGGTGCAGGAAATCTTCGGCGTCAACTCGCACATCCGCGAGGTCGCCGACGGCTATGCGGCCGCCGGCTACCTGGCCGTGGCGCCCGCCACCTTCCACCGTGTCAAGCCCGGCGTGGAGCTGGGCTACACCGAGGCCGACATGAAGGCAGGCTTCGAGCTCAAGACCGCCGTGGAAGCGCTGCCCGCGCCCGGCGTGCTGCAGGACGTCCAGGCCGCCATCGACTACGCCGGCAAGGCGGGCAAGGTCGGCATCGTGGGCTACTGCTGGGGCGGCCTGCTGACCTGGCGCGCGGCCTGCGAACTCGAGGGCCTGGCCGCCGCGGCGCCGTACTACGGCGGCGGCATGACCTCGCCGGAGGAAGCCGCGCGCAAGCCCAAGGTGCCCGTGATGGCGCACTTCGGCAACAAGGACCACTGGATCCCGCTGGACACCGTCGAGTCCTTCGAGAAGGCGCATCCGGAGGTCGAGGTGCACGTCTACGCCTGCGGCCACGGCTTCAACTGCGACCAGCGGGGCTCCTACGACGCCGGCGCGGCGGCCACCGCGAAGGAGCGCACGCTCTACCATTTCGGCAAGTACGTCGGCTGACGGCGGTCGCGCGGTGCGGCGCATTCCGAGCTCGCCCCGGCCTGCCGCGCCCGCCCGGTGGGCGCTGGCGGCCGTCGTGTCGATGGCGTTCGCCGGTCTCGCGCAGTCGGCCGATTACACCGGCCCGATCTTCGACACGCACCTGCACTACAACGAGGAAGCCTGGAACGGCGACGCCGGCCCCTTCCCGCCTGCCGAGGCGCTGGCGCGCATGCAGCGCAACGGCGTGCGCGCCATCGTCGGCAACTCCCGGCCCAACGAAGGCACGCGCACGCTGGCCGCGCTGCGCGAAACGCGCGAGGCCGGCGTCACCGTGGTGCCCTTCGTGCGGCTGTACCGCACCCGGGCCGACTACACGAACTGGTTCCGCGACGAGAGCATCCACGAGATGGTGCTGGCCGAGCTGGCGCGCGGCACGGCCAGCGGGCCGTACCGCGGCATCGGCGAGTTCCACCTGTACGAGAGTGCGAACGCCAACGGGCCCGTGGCGAAAAAGCTGATGGCGCTGGCCGAGCAGCGCCAGCTGGCCGTGCTCGCGCACGTCGACGACGAGGCCGTGGACCTGCTGATGGCCCACACGCCGTCGAAGGGCCGCGACACCCGCCTCATCTGGGCGCACACCGGCATCGGTGGCGCGCCCGTGGCGCGGGTGCGGCAGATGATGGAGCGCTACCCCAAGCTGATGGGCGAGCTGTCGTACCGGCCCGGCCTCACCTGCGACGCCGGCCGGCTCTGTGGCGAGTGGCGTGCACTCATCGAGGCCTTTCCCGACCGCTTCCTCGTCGGCTCCGACACGTGGATCAACCAGCGCTGGAGTTCCTACGACGAGATCATGCGGGGCTACCGCACGTGGCTCGGCGACCTGCCGCCGGCGCTGGCGCGGCGCGTGGCCTGGGACAACGCGGCGCAGGTCTTCGGCGTGCGCTGAGGCTGCGGCTCAGACGGCCTGCTCGCCCTTGCGCCCGGCGCGCGCGCGCTGGGCGCTGGCCTCGCCGTACTTGCCGCGTGCGCTGATGCGCGTTTGCAGGAAGTCCAGCAGCGCGCGCAGTGCCGCGCTGTTGTGCTTGCGCTGCAGGTAGGCGGCCGACAGCCACATGTCCTTGCGCGCATAGTCCTGCAGCACCGGCACCAGCTCGCCGTGGTCGATGTGCGGCTGCACCACCAGGGCCGGCACGTAGATCACGCCGAAGCCCCGCATGGCCACCTGGATCAGCGGCGCGCCCTCGGTCGCCTCCATGCGGCTCTTCACCGGCACGTCGATCACCTGGTCGCCGTCCTCGAAGCGCCACACGGGGTGTGCGCCCTGGCGCAGCAGCGTCAACGCGTCATGCCCGGCCAGGTCCTCGGGGTGCTCCGGCGTGCCGTGCTTCTTCCAGTACACGGGCGAGGCGCACACCACCATGTGCATCTGCAGTAGCTTGCGCACGATGAGGTTCTCGTTCTCGATCGGGCCGAAGCGCAGCTCCACGTCGATGCCGTCCTCGGCCAGGTCGGTGTGGTTGCTCAGCTGCAGCGTGATCGTGACCTCCGGGTAGTAGCCCATGAACTCGGCCAGCAGGTTCGGCAGGTCGCCGCTGGCCATGCCGTAGGGCGCGGCGATACGCAACCGGCCGCGCGGCTCGTTGGCACGCTCCTGCAGTTCGGCCTGCGTGAGCTCCACCATCTCCAGCACGGGCTGGCTGCGGTCCAGCAGCAGCTGCCCGGCGTCGGTGAGGCTGACCGAGCGCGTGGAGCGGTTGAGCAGGCGCACGCCGAAGCGCGTCTCCAGCTCGGCCACGTACTTGCTCACCGTGGCCTTGGACATGTCGAGCCGCCGTGCGGCCTTGGAGAAGCTGCCCAGTGCAGCGACTTCGCGGAAGGTGCGGATCAGGTCGAGGCTGTCCATGAGGAAGGGAGTTTCAAGGCCCGCGATTGTTTCTCCATCGCGAACACGGTGGTTCGAATTGTGGGGGTTTGTACCTAAGGTATCTCCACACAATCCATCCCACGGGCCAGCGACATGAAGCGGACCCGGGTTGAACCAGGCCCCGAGCGCGGTGGCACTCCGATCCACGAGACGGAGCCGGCCTCCCACCCCGACCCCGTTCTGTCGTCGACCGTATTGCCCAGGAGTATGAAATGAAGACCTCGAAGATTCTCGCCGTTGCCGCCCTGTCCTTCGTCGCCGCCGCTGGCATCGCCCAGGCCGAGCAATACCAGGGTGTGACCGCCGTCAACTCGGTGGCCAGCCGTGCCGAAGTGAACAGCCAGGCCGTCGTGGCCGCGCATTCGGCCAACCCCTACGCCACCGGTGCCAACGCCGGCGTGCCCGCCGCGCTGGTGTCGCAGGCCGACCGCAATGCGGTGCGTGCCGGTGCCGTCGCTGCCGCCCACGATCCGACCTGGAACCTGGACCGCAAGGCATTCGTGAACAGCACGATCCCGTCGCAGTACACCCAGGGCAGCCTGGCCGTGCGTCGCGCCGCCACCCGCAGCGCCGCACTCTGATCCACCCCACAGGGATTGCCGAACGGCGGTCCTTTTCCTGACCCCTTCCATCTTTTTGGAGACCCGCATGAACACCCAACGACTCATCGCCGCCGCTGCCTTGTCCCTGCTGGCCGCCGCTGGCGCCCATGCCGAAAGCTACGACGGCGTGCACACCGCCGCCTCGGCCCTCAGCCGCGACGCGGTGAACGCCGAAGCCGTCAAGGCCGCCTCGGCACCGAACCAGAACGTGACCCGTGGCTCGCGTGGTCCGGAAACCGTCGCCGTGTCGAAGGACCGTGCGCTGGTGCAGGCCGAGGCCGTGCGCGCCGCTGCCGCGCCCGACCAGAACGTCACCGGTGGATCGCGCGTCAACAGCCGCGTGATCTCGACGATGGAAAACCCGGTCGACGTGCGCGCACGCGCCCAGGGCGGCGCCACCAAGCTGTAAGCGCTGCCGCGCTTCGTTCTGCTAAGCCCGCCGGTCGTCGTCGACCGGCGGGCTTTTTCACGTGCGCTTTCAGCGAGCCGTGCGCGCCAGGTAGCGCTTGCGCCAGAAGACCAGCACCAGCCCGATCGCGATCAGCACCATCGATCCCATCGCGATCCAGAAGCCGTCGGCCTTGTGCACCAGCGGGATGAATTCGAAGTTCATGCCGAAGATGCCCGCGATCAGGTTCAACGGCAGGAAGACGGCGGTGAGCACCGTCAGCACGCGCATGATGTCGTTGGTGCGGTGGCTCTGCACGTTGAAGTGCAGCTGCACCGCGGTCTCGGCGCTCTGCTCGAGCCGGCGCACGTGGTGCACCACGCGCTCGATGTGCTCGAGCACGTCGCGGCTGCGCACCAGCAGCAGCTCGCGTTCTCGCGCAGCGGTGGGCGTGGCCGGGGCAGGCAGGGCTTCGAGCGCGTCGATCCAGTCCTGGACGGCGGCGCGCTGGTCCTCGCAGATCTCGTCCAGGTGGTAGAGCGACTGGCGCGACTGCATCAGCGCCGCCCAGTTCGAGAATCGCGTCCTCGGGTCGATCAGCTCTTCCTGCCAGTGGTCGAGCTGCTTCGTGAGGTCGCGACGCAGCGCGAGGTAGCTGTCCACGATCTGGTTCACCACCCGCAGCATCAGGTCGGCCGGGCCGGTGGGCAGGCGGGCCGAGGTGGCGCGCACGTCGATGGCCGGCGCGCTCGCGGGTGTGCTGGCGGCGCTGAGCTTGGCGGCGACGGCATCGCGCACCGCGCCGTCCTCGGGATGCACCGACAGCAGCACGCGGTCGAACACCGCGAAACCCACGGGGCGGGTGTCGATGCGGCGCAGGGCCGGCGGCCCCGCATGGCGCTGCGGCGCGGCGTCGCCAGGCGGCAAGGGGGCGGGGCTGTCGGGCTGGCCGGCCGCCAGGCGGCGCACCACCAGGAGGTCGTACTGCGAGGTGTAGTCGAAGTGCGAGGGCAGCTGGTCGTTGAGCAGGTCGCTCACGTGCAGGTCGACGAGCTGCGTGCCGCACAAGGTCTGCAGCAGTTCCTGCACCTGGCCGAGCGTGGCCTGCAGTTCGCTGCGCGTCAGCGACAGCCACAGGAAGCTCGACTCGCAGGCACCGGGGTGCATGAAGCGCGCGAGCGAGGCGTGTTCGTGCGCCTGGCTGGCGCTGATCTCGAAGATGCGCATGGGTGCGGGTTATACGCCGGATTGCGCCCCGGAACCGGTCGCATCGCCCACCTGACGGGCGCTGTCAGCTACGATTTTTGTAGCAGTCGTGCAGCGTCGAGGGCGAAGTAGGTGAGCACGCCATCGGCGCCGGCACGCTTGAAGGCCAGCAGCGATTCGAGCACCACGCCATCGTGGTCCAGCCAGCCGTTCTGGGCGGCGGCCTTGAGCATGGCGTACTCGCCGCTCACCTGGTAGGCGAAGGTGGGCACGCGGAACTCGTCCTTCACGCGGCGCACCACGTCCAGGTAGGGCATGCCGGGCTTGACCATCACCATGTCGGCGCCCTCGGCGATGTCGATCGCCACCTCGCGCAGCGCTTCGTCGGTGTTGGCCGGGTCCATCTGGTAGACCTTCTTGTTGCTTTTGCCCAGGTTGGCGGCGGAGCCCACCGCATCGCGGAAGGGCCCGTAGAAGACGCTGGCGTACTTGGCGCTGTAGGCCATGATGCGCGTGTGCACGTCGCCCCGCGCTTCGAGCGCGGTGCGGACGGCGCCGATGCGCCCGTCCATCATGTCGCTGGGCGCCACGATGTCCACGCCGGCCGCCGACTGGGCCAGGGCCTGCTTCACCAGCACCTCGACCGTCGGGTCGTTGAGGATGTAGCCGCTCTCGTCGAGCAGGCCGTCCTGGCCGTGGCTGGTGTAGGGGTCCAGGGCGACGTCCGTCATGATGCCGAGCTCGGGAAATTCCTTCTTCAGCGCCGCCACCACGCGCGGAACGAGGCCGTCGGGGTTGAAGGCCTCGTCCCCGTCGGGCGTCTTGAGCGCCGGGTCGATCACCGGGAACAGCGCCATCACGGGAATCCCGAGCGCCACGCACTGCTCGGCCACGGGCAGCAGCAGATCGAGGCTCAGGCGCTCGACGCCCGGCATGGAGGCCACGGCGTGCCGCTGACCCGTGCCTTCCTGCACGAACACCGGATAGATCAGGTCATGTGCGGTAAGTGTGTGCTCGCGTACGAGATTTCGCGTGAACGCGTCGCGGCGGAGCCTGCGCGGTCGTCCGGCAGGAAAAGGGGCATGCAGGGTCATGCGGAAAATTGTGCCCCAAGGCGTCGGGCTGGCGGGCGGGTGGATTCGTACGATCGTTCTCATCGCTTCAAGACACATCTTGGTGATAAAAAAGAACTAATTAATACGACCACGTGGTTAAAAAAAAGTTACCCGCACGCTTGATAGGGTGGGACGCCTTTGTTAAATTTCATCTCGGACGGTTCGCCGTCTCCCGCTTTTCCTCCCTGAGCGGGTGCCTTGATGTGTGACAGCAAAAGGGCTTCGTGGCCCGGCGTTTTCGACGCCGGGCTTTTTTTTGCCCGCGTGGCGCGGGTGGAGGCGCTCCGTACACTGCCGGCCATGCTCTGGGTCAAGTCCTTCCATATCGTCTTCATCGCGAGCTGGTTCGCGGGCCTGTTCTACCTGCCGCGCATCTTCGTCAACCTGGCGATGGTGCCGCCCGAGTCGGTGGCCGAGCGCGCCCGGCTGCTGCTGATGGCGCGCAAGCTGATGCGGTTCACCACGTTGCTGGCCGTGCCGGCCATCGTGTTCGGGCTCTGGCTCTGGCTGGGCTACGGCATCGGCCGGGGCGCGGGCAACGGCTGGATGCATGCCAAGCTGGCGCTGGTGGCGGTGGTGCTGGGCTACCACCACGGCTGCGGGGTGCTGCTGCGCCGTTTCGAGGCCGGCCAGAACCGCCGCAGTCACCGCTGGTACCGCTTCTTCAACGAGGCGCCCGTGCTCCTGCTGGTGGCCATCGTCATCCTGGTGGTCGTCAAGCCGTTCTGACGACGTGAGCCCGCCGCCCGGTCCCGTCCGCCACAAGACCACTGCCCTGCCGCTGGCGCTCGCGTACACGGCGCTGATCGTCTACGCCAGCCTGTACCCGTTCGCCGAATGGCGCGACCAGGGCATCGTGCCCTGGGCCTACCTGGCGGCGCCCTGGCCGAAGTACTGGACGGGCTTCGACCTGGGCGTGAACGTGGTCGGCTACATGCCGCTGGGCTTCCTCATCGCGCTGGTCGTGCTGCGCACCTGGCCTGGCGCGGGGGCGCTGCGCGCCGTGGCGCAGGCCGGCGCCGCCGGTGCGGCCCTGGCCTTCGGCATGGAAACGCTGCAGAGCTACCTGCCCTCGCGCATCCCTTCGAACGTGGACCTCGGCCTGAACAGCCTGGGCACGCTGCTGGGCGCCATGCTGGCGGCCGCGGCGGAGCGGCTGGGCGTCGTCGCCCACTGGAGCCGTGCGCGCGCCAACTGGTTCGTGGACGAGGCGCGGGGCGCACTGGGGCTGCTCGCGCTGTGGCCGGTGGCGCTGCTGTTTCCACCGGCCGTGCCCTTTGGGCTGGGCCAGGTCTTCGAGCGGCTGGAGACGGCGATTGCCGAATGGCTGGCCGACACCCCGTTCCTCGACTGGCTGCCCGTGCGCGAGTTCGAACTGGAGCCGCTGGTGCCCGGGGTCGAGCTGTTGTGCGTCATGCTCGGCGCGCTGGTGCCCTGCCTGCTGGCCTTCACCGTCGCGCGATCGGCCGGCCGGCGCCTGTCCCTGCTGGCCCTGATGCTCGGGCTGGGCCTGGCGGCCAGCGCGCTGTCGGCGGCGCTGAGCTACGGGCCCGAACACGCCTGGGCCTGGTTCGGCCTGCCGGTGCGGGTGGGGATGCTGGCGGCGGTCGTGGTCGGGGTGCTGCTCACGCCGCTGTCGCGCCGCCTGTGCATGGCCTTGCTGCTGCTGGCGCTGGTGCTGCACCTGAGCCTGCTCAACCAGGCGCCAGAAAGCGCGTACTTTGCGCAGACGCTGGCCACCTGGGAGCAGGGGCGCTTCATCCGCTTCCACGGGCTGGCGCAATGGCTGGGCTGGTTGTGGCCCTTCGCCACCATCGCCTACGCGCTGGCGGCGCTGGCACGGCGCCCGGCGCGCGCGGTGCACTCCTAGAATCCGGCGGATGGCCAGTTCATCCCCCAGCGCACCGGGCGGCTACTACGCCCGCCACATCTTCTTCTGCCTGAACGAGCGCACCAACGGCGAGGACTCCTGCGCCCGGCACAACGCGCAGGCAGGCTTCGAGCATTGCAAGTCGCGCGTCAAGAAGGAAGGCCTGTCCGGCGCGGGCAAGGTGCGTGTCAACAAGGCCGGCTGCCTGGACCGGTGTGCCGGCGGGCCGGTCGCCGTGGTGTACCCCGACGCGGTCTGGTACAGCTTCGTCGACGCGGCCGATATCGACGAGATCGTCGACTCGCATCTGAAGAACGGGCAGGTGGTCGAGCGCCTCTTGCTGCCGCCCGACGTGGGCCGCTGACGCGGTTGCGGTCCCGGCGCCGGAACTTTTCAAGCTTTTTGGGGCTCCAGCGCCCGTCGCTCCTGCGGGAGCGGCCATTGAATTCGTAGCAGAACCATGAACGCACAGACCGAGAAGCTGCAGCTTGAAGGCCCCGCGGGCGCCATCGAGGCGGCACGCGACCGGCCGGCCGAGGGCGTCGCGCCCGTGGGCACGGCGGTCATTGCCCATCCCCATCCGCTCTTCGGCGGCACGATGGACAACAAGGTGGTGCAGACCCTAGCGCGCGCCTTCGTCGCTGCCGGCTGGACGGCCATCCGCTTCAACTTCCGTGGCGTGGGCGGCACCGCCGGCACGCACGACGAAGGACGCGGCGAGGCCGAGGACTACCTGCGCGTGGTCGAGCAGGCGGCCGGCAGCGGCCCGATCGCCGTGGCCGGCTTCTCCTTCGGCGCTTTCGTGGCGATCAACGCGGTGCAGACGCTCTGGCCGGCGCGTGATGTGCGCCAGATCGCGCTAGTCGGCCCGAGCGTGGCGCGCGTGGTGCCGCCGGCGCTGCCGACCGAATCGCACCTGCGCGCGCTGGTCGTGCACGGCGAAGCCGACGACACCGTGGCCCTTTCCGCCGTGATGGACTGGGCGCGGCCGCAGTCACTTCCTGTCACCGTGATCCCGGGGGGCGGCCACTTCTTTCACGGACAATTGCCGCTGCTCAAGTCGCTCGTGACGCGCCACCTGCTCGCAGGCCAGTAGAAGAACAACCCGGCGCGCCGCCGCCACGGGCCCTTTCTCCTTCTTTCGTTCCCTCGCATTTCCATGACCCGTTTCCCTGACGTGCTCCGCGCGTTCGTGTTTGCCGCGGCCGCCCTGGTCGCTTCCGTTGCCGGTGCGCAGGCGCCCGTGCCGCCCGAGGTGGCTGCCCGCAGCTATCTGCTGCTGGACGTCACCTCCGGCCAGTTGCTGGCGCAGAAGGATGCCGATTCGCCCATCGAGCCGGCGTCGCTGACCAAGCTCATGACCCAGTACCTGGTCTTCGACGCCCTGCGGGCCAAAAAGATCACGCTCACCCAGACCCTGCCGGTGAGCCAGCGTGCCTGGAAGATGCCCGGTTCGCGCATGTTCATCGACCCCAAGATGCAGGTGCCGGTGGACGACCTCATCAAGGGCATGATCGTCCAGTCGGGCAACGACGCCACCATGGCGCTGGCCGAAGGCGTGGGCGGGACGGCCGAACACTTCGTGCAACTCATGAACGACCAGGCCAAGGCCCTGGGCATGAAGAACACGAGCTACAAGAACCCCGAGGGGCTCACGGCGCCGGGCCACACCACCACGGCACGCGACCTGAGCATCCTGGCGACTCGGCTCATGCGCGAGTTCCCGGAGTACCTGCACTACTACGCGATCAAGAAATATCGCTACCCGGGCACGCCGGCGTCCAACGACACCAACCGCAACCTGCTGCTGTTCCGCGACCCCACCGTGGACGGCCTGAAGACGGGCCACACCGATGCTGCCGGCTATTGCCTGATCGCGACCGCGAAGCGCGATTTTCCGAACCTGCCGGGCGGCCGTCGCCTGCTGTCGATCGTGCTGGGCGCCGCCAGCGACAACGCGCGCGCCAACGAGTCGCAGAAGCTGCTCAACTGGGGCTACACCGCCTTCGACGACGTGCGCCTGTTCGACGCCGGCCAGGCCGTGGCCACGCCGCAGGTCTGGAAGGGCAAGACGAACACCATCAAGCTCGGCCGCCCCGAGGCGATCGTCGTCTCGGTGCCGTCGGGCCAGGCGGCCAAGGTCAAGACGCAGGTGGCGCGCCCCGACCCCCTGGTGGCGCCCTTCACCAGGAACCAGCCCCTGGGCAGCCTCAAGATTTCGCTGGACGACCAGCCGCTGGCCGAGGTGCCGCTGGTGGCGCTCGAGCCTGTGGAGCAGGCCGGCATCCTCGGCCGCGCCTGGGACGCGGTGCGCCTCTGGATCAAGTGAATTCCTCGCGCCGGTGAGCCTGCCGGCCCTCTGGCGACCCCCGGGATTTGCCAGCTTCCAGCCGCCGGGCTAGAATCGCGGGCTTTTCGGAAATTTCCGAAGGGTTTCACGTTTTCGTCATTTCCCGTGCTTCGCCTTCACGTCTTGGGCGGGCCGCGGGAGTTTTGGGACCAATCCATTCATGCCAACGATCAATCAACTGGTGCGCCAGGGTCGCGAGGTCGAAACGACCAAGTCGAAGAGCCCTGCCATGCAGAACTCGCCGCAACGCCGCGGCGTCTGCACCCGGGTCTACACCACGACCCCCAAGAAGCCGAACTCGGCGCTTCGTAAAGTCGCCAAGGTCCGCCTGACCAACGGCTTCGAAGTCATCTCCTACATCGGCGGTGAAGGTCACAACCTCCAGGAACACAGCGTCGTGCTGGTCCGCGGCGGTCGTGTGAAGGACCTTCCCGGCGTGCGTTACCACATCGTTCGCGGTTCGCTGGACCTGCAGGGCGTGAAGGATCGCAAGCAATCGCGCTCCAAGTACGGCGCCAAGCGCCCGAAGAAGGCCTGATCGGTTTCGATCAATCGGTGTTCGGCTGCCTGGCTGGCGGTCCGAGCGTAGTGACCCGAAGCGCCATGTCGGCGTGGGTCGAGTAAGTGAGGGTCCTGATGGCTCTCGCGGCATCGCCGGAAGGCGCTGCCAACTGAAGCAAAGAGGTTCAGAAAATGCCACGTCGTCGCGAAGTCCCCAAACGTGAAATCCTGCCGGACCCGAAGTTCGGCAATGTCGAGCTGTCCAAGTTCATGAACGTGATCATGGAAGGCGGCAAGAAGGCTGTTGCCGAGCGCATCATCTACGGCGCGCTCGACTTCATCGAGAAGAAGAACCCCGGCAAAGACCCGCTGGAAGCCTTCGTCATCGCCATCAACAACGTGAAGCCGATGGTCGAAGTGAAGTCGCGCCGCGTGGGCGGTGCGAACTACCAGGTGCCGGTGGAAGTGCGCCCCGTGCGCCGTCTGGCGCTGTCGATGCGCTGGATCAAGGAAGCCGCCCGCAAGCGCGGCGAGAAGTCGATGGCCCTGCGTCTGGCCAACGAACTGATGGAAGCCACGGAAGGCCGTGGCGGCGCCATGAAGAAGCGCGACGAAGTGCACCGCATGGCCGAAGCCAACAAGGCCTTCAGCCACTTCCGTTTCTAAGAAGCAGGCCGCCGCAGGCGGCTCCCCCAGGTCGCGCGAAGCAATGCGCAGCGCGATCTCCCCTTCGAGGAGGAACCGGCTCTGCCGGTCCTCCTCGAACTGATTGATCAACCCACTTCAAAGTAGCCGACGGCAGCTTTCAAGTGAATGGAGCATTTATGGCCCGCAAGACCCCCATCGAGCGCTACCGCAACATCGGTATCTCCGCGCACATCGACGCCGGCAAGACCACCACGACCGAGCGCATCCTGTTCTACACCGGTGTGAACCACAAGATCGGTGAAGTGCACGATGGCGCCGCCACGATGGACTGGATGGAGCAGGAGCAGGAGCGCGGCATCACGATCACCTCGGCTGCCACCACCTGCTTCTGGAAGGGCATGGACATGTCGTTCCCCGAGCACCGCATCAACATCATCGACACCCCCGGCCACGTGGACTTCACCATCGAGGTGGAGCGTTCCATGCGCGTGCTGGACGGCGCCGTGATGGTGTACGACTCGGTCGGCGGCGTGCAGCCCCAGTCCGAAACGGTCTGGCGCCAGGCCAACAAGTACAAGGTGCCCCGCCTCGCGTTCGTCAACAAGATGGACCGCATCGGCGCCAACTTCTTCCGCGTCCGCCAGATGATGGTGGACCGCCTGAAGGCCAACCCCGTGCCGATCGTGATCCCGATCGGTGCCGAAGACCAGTTCAAGGGTGTGGTCGACCTGCGCAAGATGAAGGCCATCCTCTGGGACGACGCGTCGCAGGGCATGAAGTTCACCTTCGAGGACATCCCCGCCGAGCTGCTCGAGACCGCCAAGGAATGGCGCGAGAAGATGGTCGAGTCGGCCGCCGAGGCCAGCGAAGAGCTGATGAACAAGTACCTCGAGGAGGGCGACCTCACCGAGGAAGAGATCACGCTCGGCCTGCGCACGCGCACCATCGCCGGCGAGATCCAGCCGATGCTGTGCGGCTCGGCCTTCAAGAACAAGGGCGTGCAGCGCATGCTCGACGCCGTCATCGAACTGATGCCCTCGCCGCTGGACATCCCGCCGGTGCAAGGCACCGACGACGACGAGAAGGAAGCCAGCCGCAAGGCCGACGACAACGAGAAGTTCTCGGCGCTCGCGTTCAAGCTGATGACCGACCCCTACGTCGGCCAGCTGACCTTCGTGCGGGTGTACTCGGGCGTGCTCTCCAAGGGTGACAGCGTCTACAACCCCGTCAAGGGCAAGAAGGAGCGCATCGGCCGGATCGTGCAGATGCACGCCAACGAGCGCCTGGAAGTCGACGAAATCCGTGCCGGCGACATCGCCGCGTGCGTGGGCCTGAAGGACGTGACCACGGGCGAAACCCTGTGCGATCCCGATGCCATCATCACCCTGGAGCGCATGGAGTTCCCCGAGCCCGTGATCGCGCAGGCCGTCGAACCCAAGACGAAGGCCGACCAGGAAAAGATGGGCATCGCGCTGCAGCGCCTGGCCCAGGAAGATCCGTCGTTCCGCGTGCGCACCGACGAGGAATCCGGCCAGACCATCATTTCCGGCATGGGCGAGCTGCACCTGGAAATCATCGTCGACCGCATGAAGCGCGAATTCGGCGTGGAAGCCAACGTGGGCAAGCCCCAGGTGGCCTACCGCGAAACGATCCGCAAGTCGGTGTCGGACGTGGAAGGCAAGTTCGTTCGCCAGTCGGGCGGCAAGGGCCAGTACGGCCACGTGGTGTTCAGCATCGATCCGCAAGAGGCCGGCAAGGGCTTCGAGTTCGTCGACGCGATCAAGGGCGGCGTGGTGCCGCGCGAGTACATCCCGGCGGTGGAGAAGGGCGTGATCGAAGCCCTGAACACCGGCGTGCTGGCCGGCTACCCGGTGGTCGACGTCAAGGTCACGCTGACCTTCGGTTCGTACCACGACGTGGACTCGTCGGAGCAGGCCTTCAAGATGGCCGCCATCTTCGGCTTCAAGGACGGCTGCAAGAAGGCGTCGCCCGTCATCCTCGAGCCGATGATGGCCGTGGAAGTCGAGACGCCCGAGGACTACGCCGGCAACGTGATGGGCGACCTGTCGTCCCGCCGCGGCATGGTGCAGGGCATGGACGACATGGTCGGCGGCGGCAAGGCCATCAAGGCCGAAGTCCCGCTGTCGGAAATGTTCGGCTACTCCACGACGCTGCGCTCGATGTCGCAAGGCCGCGCCACGTACACGATGGAGTTCAAGCACTACGCCGAAGCACCGCGCAACGTGGCAGAAGCCATCGTCGCGGCCCGCTCGAAGTAATCGGACAGACAGGGCGGCATGCGCCGCCTTGTCCTTCTTGTCTGCGATCAGGTGCCCCTCGTTGCCCGTGGCGAGGGATCCAGCAACCCGATGCAGACGTAAAACCAACACACGGGCGTGTTCTTTTATCCAAGGATTGAGAAATGGCAAAAGGCAAGTTCGAGCGCACCAAGCCGCACGTGAACGTGGGCACGATCGGTCACGTGGACCATGGCAAGACGACGCTGACGGCGGCGATCGCCACGGTGCTGTCGGCCAAG
>JASCNX010000009.1 GCA_029968055.1 Xenophilus aerolatus
ACCGCCTGGCCACCGGCAACGGCATCGACCTCTTCGGCGACGGCTCCTTCATCTACGGCGCGACCTCGCAGTCCGTCAACAAGGCCCGCTTCATCGTCTCGCTGACCAAGACCTTCTGAGCTTCGCCCTGCTGCGTTAAGCTGCCCGCGCCATGGCCGAACCCGCACGCCCCGATCCCGATGCGCTGCTGGCCCAGATGCGCGCCGACGAGGCGCGCGCGGTGCGCGGCCGGCTGCGCATCTACTTCGGCGCCAATGCGGGCGTCGGCAAGACCTGGGCCATGCTCAGCGCCGCGCAGCGCGAGCGCGCCGCCGGGCGCGACGTGCTGATCGGCGTGGTCGAGACGCATGGCCGCGCCGAGACCGCCGCGCTGCTCGCGGGCCTGCCGGTGCTGCCGCCGCGTGCCGTGCCGCACCGTGAACGCACGCTGCACGAGTTCGACCTCGACGCCGCGCTGGCGCGCCGGCCCGAGGTGCTGCTGGTCGACGAGCTGGCGCACAGCAACGCGCCGGGGTCGCGCCACGCCAAGCGCTGGCAGGACGTGGAGGAACTGCTGGCCGCCGGCATCGAGGTCTGGTCGGCGCTCAACGTGCAGCACCTGGAAAGCCTCAACGGCACGGTGGGTGCCATCACCGGCATCCGCGTGCACGAGACCGTGCCCGACCGCGTGCTGGACCAGGCCGACGAGGTGGTGCTGGTCGATGCCACGCCCGACGAACTGGCCGCGCGCCTGGCCGCCGGCAAGGTCTACCTGCCCCAGCAGGCCGAGCGCGCGGCGCAGAACTTCTTCCGCAAGGGCAACCTCATCGCATTGCGCGAGATCGCGCTGCGCCGCACGGCGGAGCACGTGGAGGACGACGTGCGCGACTGGCGCGTCGAGCAGTCCGGCGCGCCGGGCGCACCCGCCGGCGACGCGCCGCCCGCATGGCACACCTCGGGCGCCGTGCTGGCCGCCATCGGCGCGGGCGAAGAGGCGGCACAGACGGTGCGTGCCGCCGCGCGCCTGGCGGGCCAGCTCAACGTGCGCTGGCATGCGGCCTACGTCGAGACGCCACGCCTCGCGCGCCTGCCCGCGGCGCAGCGCGACCGCATCCTCGCCGTGCTGCGGCTGGCGCAGGAGCTCGGCGCCGAGACCGCCGTGCTCACCGGTGCCGACGTGGCGCAGGCCCTGGCCGACCATGCGCAGCAACTCAACTGCGCGACCCTGATGCTCGGCCGCGCGGCCGACGCGGGCGCGACGCCGTGGCGGGCGTGGCTGCGCCGGCTCGGGCGGCCGGTGCTCGCGCGCCGCATCGCGCGCGCCGCGCCCGGCCTGGACCTGATCTCGGTCGCGCCGGCCGACAGCATGCGGCGCCTGCCGCGCGCCGCCCTGGGTGCCCTGCGCGCGGGCGCCGAGGACGATGCCGAGCGCGCACCGGCACGCTGGCCCGGCTTCGCCTGGGCAGCGGCGAGCAGCGTGGCCATCACGCTGCTCGCAGCGCCGCTGTCCGGCGTGCTGGAGCTGACCAACATCGTCATGCTCTACCTGCTCGGCGTCGTCGGCGCGGCCTGGGGCTTCGGGCGCGGGCCGGCGGCGCTGGCGGCGGCGCTGAACGTGGTGGCCTTCGACTTCTTCTTCGTGCAGCCGACCTTCTCCTTCGCGGTGAGCGACGTGCAGTACCTGCTGACCTTCGCTGTCATGCTCGGGGTGGGGCTGCTGGTGGGGCAGCTCACCGCCGGTCTGCGCTTCTCGGCCGGCGTGTCGGCCAGCCGCGAGCGGCGGGCGCAGTCGCTGTTCGAGCTCACGCGCGAGCTGTCGGCCGCGCTCGAGCGCGAGCAGGTGACGGCCCTCGGTGCCGCCGCCGTGCAGCGGCACTTCGGCGGCGAGGCGCGCGTCCTGCTGGCCGACATGGCGCCGGGCGCTGCAGGCGCCGCGTCGCAGGACCGCCTGGTGCCGCCGCCCGACGCCCCCGAGGGCTTCGACTTCAGCGTGGCCGACTGGGCCTTCCGCCACGGCCAGCCGGCCGGGCTGGGCACGGCCACGCTCGCTGCGCAGCCGTGGCATTACGTGCCGCTGTCGGCGCCGATGCGCGTGCGCGGCGTGCTGGCGCTGCGGCCCGCGCGCCCGCGCTGGCTGCTGATCCCCGAGCAGGCGCAGCAGCTCGACACGCTGGCGCGGCAGATCGCCATCGCGGTCGAGCGCGTGCACTACGTCGAGGTGGCGCAGCAGGCGGTGGTCGACATCGAGTCCGAGCGGCTGCGCAACGCGCTGCTGGGCGCCTTGTCGCACGACGTGCGCACGCCGCTCACCGCGCTCATCGCGCTGGCCGAATCCCTGCGCACGCTGCCGCCACCGCTGGCGGGCGAGCAGGCGCAGGCGGTGCAGGCCATCGTGGCGCAGGCGCGCGCGCTCAACGCGCTGGTGAGCAACCTGCTCGACATGGCGCGGCTCGAGAGCGGCGTGGCCGGCGGCGCCGTGAACCTGCGGCGCGACTGGCAGTCGGTGGAGGAGGTGGTGGGTGCCGCGCTGCGCGCCGCCGCGCCGGCACTCGCATCGCGCGAGGTCCAGGCGCGCATCCCGCCCGAGCTGCCGCTGGTCGAGTTCGATGCCGTGCTGATCGAACGCGTGCTGGTCAACCTGCTGGAGAACGCGGCCCGCTACGGCGCGCCACCCATCGTCGTCAGCGCGCGGGCGCTGCCGCAGGCGCTGGAGATCGCCGTGCGCGACCACGGCCCCGGCCTGCCGGCGACATGGCGCGGCCGCGAGCAGGGGCTGTTCGAGAAGTTCACGCGCGGCGAAGCCGAGTCCGCGACGCCCGGCGTGGGCCTCGGCCTGGCGATCTGCAAGGCCATCGTGCAGGCGCACGGCGGCGAGATCGTGGCGGGCGATGCCGAGCCCGACGCACAGGGCGGCGGCGCGGTGTTCACGCTCACGCTGCCGCGCCGCGAGGCGCCGGCGGTGCCGGAATCCAGATAGTTGCTCAAGCCGCCGCGGCAGCGACGACGCCCGCAGGCGCGGCGAGCGCCTGCAGCAACGCATCGGCAAAGCCGCCCACGGCGCGCGCCTGGCGCCGTGCACTGGTCACCACGCGCGGACGCGCGCTCCAGGCGATGCGTGCGCCCGAGCGTTCGAGCGCCTGGACCAGGTCCACGTCCTCGCTGCAGGCCAGGTGCTTGAAGCCGCCCACCTTGAGGTACAGCGCGGTGGACACGCCGAGGTTCGCGCCATGGATGTGGCGGTGGTCGTCGCGGTCGTTGTACGTGGCCAGGAAGTGCGCATGCAGGCGCTCCGCGTCCAGGCCGTGGCAGGACCAGTCGTCGACCCCCACGCAGCCGCACACCGCATCGGCATCCAGCGCCAGCTGGTCGGCCAGCCAGTCAGGTGCCACGCGGGTGTCGGCATCGGTGAAGGCGAGCCAGCGCGCGCCGGCCTGCACCAGGGCCTGCGCGGCCAGCGCGCGGGCGACGCCGACGTTGCGCGCGTCGACCTCCACCGTGCGCGCGCCGGCGGCACGCGCCAGCACCCCGGTCGCGTCGGTGCAGGCGTCCAGGGCGACGACGACCTCGCAGGCCTCGCCGCCGAGCGCGGCATGCCGGCCGGCCGCCATCGCCGCCGCGACCGCGGCGGCGATGTGCTCCTCCTCGTTGTGGGCGGGAATCGCGATGCCTAGCATGGGGCGCCTCCGCGAGCGGGGCGCAGGGGCGTGCTGCGCGTCACGGTCAGGCGCGCGGCGGGTCGTTCTCGCGCGCGAAATGGCGCGGCATGCCGACCGTGGCGATGAAGTCCGTGATCGCCTGGTCGGCGTCCTTGGCGTCGGCCAGGATCAGGCCCGGGTCCGGCGAACCGTCGGGCAGGCTCATGGGGATCTGCGCTTCCGCCAGCAGCGCCTGCGAAGCGCCCAGGGCCAGGATGGTCTTGCAGTGCCAGTACTGGTCGCGCACGAACTCCAGCGTGTGCGCGTCGGCATCGAGCGCCGCCACGGCGTCCGCGCCGTCGGGCAGCACCAGCGCATCGAACAGGAAGCCCGGGGAGTTCTCCATCGTGGCGTCGGCGTCGAAGGCGCTGCCGTCGGTGGCGTCGCAGCGGCCCAGGCGTGCAGCCACCAGGCGCGGCACCGCACCCTCGGCCATCAGCGCGGCCACCAGCTTGGCGATGGAGCTGCCCTCGACACCCGGCGCCACCAGCACGGCGATCTTGCGGGTGCGGATGCCGCCGTCGCCGGGCCGCGCCGTCAGCGACAGCGCGGGCGACTGCTCCACCTCCGGCGTGGCCGGGTTCTCGATCGCGCGCGGCAGCGGCGCGGGCGGCGTCATGCCCAGGTCGGTCGCGATGCGTTCGGCCAGGTCGGGCGCGGCATTCATCAGGCTGGCGACGACACGTTCACGGATGGCCGGCACCGTCACCTTCGACAGCTCGAAGCGGAAGGCGTTGCCGATGTGCGCCTTCTCCACCTCGGTCTGGCTTTCGTAGAACAGGCGCGCCTGCGTGTAGTGGTCGGCGAACTTCTCCGGCTTGATGCGGACCTTGTCGCTGCTCTCCTTGGCGTCGAGGCGGCGCGCCACGCTGGCGAAGCCCTGCGCCGCGCCGGCCTGGAACGGGCATCCGCCGGCCAGCGAGTTGGGCTCGTAGGCCACGCGGCCGCGATGGATCGCCTGGCGGTGCATGCCGTCGCGCTGGTTGTTGGCCACCGGTGCGATGGGCGCGTTGATGGGCAGCTCGTGGAAGTTGGGGCCGCCCAGCCGGCTGATCTGCGTGTCCACGTACGAGTGGATGCGGCCGGCCAGCAGCGGGTCGTTGGTGAAGTCCAGGCCGGGCACGATGTGCGCGGTGCAGAAGGCCACCTGCTCGGTCTCGGCAAAGAAGTTGTCGGGGTTGCGGTTGAGCACCAGCCGCCCGACCACCTGCACCGGCACCAGTTCCTCGGGCACGATCTTGGTGGCGTCGAGGATGTCGAAGCTGAACTGCGCCGCCTGCTCCTCGGTGAAGATCTGCAGGCCCAGTTCCCACTCGGGGTACTCGCCGGCCTCGATCGCTTCCCACAGGTCGCGGCGGTGGAAGTCGGGGTCGGCGCCGGAGATCTTCACCGCCTCTTCCCACACCAGCGAGTGCGTGCCCAGCTTGGGCTGCCAGTGGAACTTCACCAGCACCGACTCGCCGGCCTCGTTGACCATGCGGAAGGTGTGCACGCCGAAGCCCTGCATCATCCGGTAGCTGCGCGGGATGGCGCGGTCGCTCATCGCCCACATCAGCATGTGGGTGGATTCGGGCATCAGCGACACGAAGTCCCAGAAGGTGTCGTGGGCGCTGCCGGCCTGCGGCATGCCGTGGTGCGGCTCGGGCTTGACGGCGTGCACCAGGTCCGGGAACTTCATCGCGTCCTGGATGAAGAAGACGGGCATGTTGTTGCCCACCAGGTCCCAGTTGCCTTCGTCGGTGTAGAACTTGACGGCAAAGCCGCGCACGTCGCGCGCCGTGTCCTTGGAGCCGCGCTCGCCCGCGACGGTGGAGAAGCGCACGAAGGTCGGCGTGATCTTCCCGGCCTCCTTGAAGGGCGCCGCCTTGGTGTACTGCGTGAGCGGCGCGTAGCACTCGAAGAAGCCGTGCGCACCCGAACCGCGGGCATGCACGATGCGCTCGGGAATGCGCTCGTGGTCGAAGTGGGTGATCTTCTCGCGCAGGATGAAGTCTTCCAGCAGCACCGGGCCGCGCGCGCCGGCCTTGAGCGAGTTCTGGTTGTCGGCGATCGGCACGCCCTGGTTGGTCGTCAGGCGCTGGCCGGTGGCGTCGGCGCGCACGCGGTCGAGCGTGCCGATGGTGGCATTGACGCCATCGACCGCCGCGGTACCGACCTTGTCGGATGCGTTGCTCTCGCTCAGCGTGCTCGCACCGGGCAGGCGCGAGGCGGGCTGCGCACTCAGGCCCACGGGGGTGTCGAGCGCGTTGGCTTCGCCGTGTTCGAGCGGCTTGTTCGTGTTGGCGGGCATGGCCGCGGCCAGCGCCTGCGTGTCGATGGCCTTGCGGGCCGGCGCGTCGTCGCGCCCGGCCGAGGGCGGCGCAGGGTTGGCGGGCGCACTGTCGGTGTTGCGTGCGGCGGCCTGCGCGGCGATGTCGGCCGCCGTCTTCGTTCGGTTGGTCTTGGGCATGGAATCCTCGTGGGTGGAGCAGTAGCGCTGACACGAGGTTAGGGAATGCGCCGGCATCGTCAGCGTAGGACGTGAACCCTCTGTGCCCGCGACGATGCCTTTAATCTCGAAGTTAATCCACGTTAATGCGCCCTTGCCCGCGAAGGCGCACCCTGCGCCCCCACAGGCCCATCCCATGCTCACGCGCCATCTGCTTCGCAACCGTCTCACCGAACTCTCCGACGACGAGCGCGCCCTGCTCGAGGGTGCTGTCTCGCAGACGCGCCACTACGCCGCGGGGCAGGTGGTGGTGCGCCAGGGCACGCCGATCGAGGTGAGCACGCTGCTGGTCGAAGGCATGATGACCCGCCATGTCGATGCTCCCGACGGCCGCCGCCATCTCGTGGCGGTGCATGTGCCGGGCGACTTCGTCGACCTGCATGCGTACGCGTTGAAGAAGCTGGACCACGACGTGGGCGCGCTCACCGACGTGACCGTGGCGGTGGTGCCGCATGGCGCGCTCGAACGGCTGCAGTTGCAGGACCCGCGGCTCACGCGCGGGCTGTGGTTCCAGACGCTGCTCGATGCGGCGATGCACCGGCAGTGGATCTATCGCCTGGCCAGCCTCAACGCCATCCAGCGCGTGGCGCACTTCCTGTGCGAGACGAACGCCCGCCTGCTCGCGATCGGTGCCTCGGATGGCGAGCACTTCGCACTGCCGATGACGCAAGGCGACATCGGCGAGGTGTGCAGCCTCACCAACGTGCACGTGAGCCGCGTGCTGCGCGAGTTGCGCGAACGCGGCCTGTGCCAGGTGCGCTCGTCGCACGTCCACATCACCGACCTCCGGAGCCTCACGCAGATGGCTTTCTTCGACCCCGAATACCTGTACCTGCAGCCTGCCATCGCCCGGCGTGCGACCGGCATCGACGGAGCACCGCATGGCTGACCGGCGAGCCATGCTCGCGCCCCGCACCGATGCCGGACGCGCCACGGCCGAGAACGGCGTGGTGCTGCTCGACGGGCCCGATGGCGTGGCCGTCACCATGACGGCCGATGCCGCGGCGCGCACGGCGGACAGCCTGCTGGAGGCGGCACGGCAGGCGCGTGAGCAGGCCGCGGCGCGCGGCCCCGGCGCCGCCGACGCGGGCGAAGGGCTGGACTAGCGGGCCTGGTAATCGGGCCCGGCGCGGCGGGTCTGCAGGCGAAGGCATGGCAGACTGCGCCACCGCCTGCCCACCGGCCCCGCAGCCCCGCCCGCCATGCCCGCCCCGACCGCCATCGTCATCGAGGACGAACCCCAGATCCGCCGCTTCGTGCGCAGCGCGCTGGAGGCCGAGGGCTGGCAGGTGCACGAGGCCGCCACGCAGCGCGAGGGGCTGGCGGCTGCCGGCACGCGGCGGCCCGACCTGCTGGTGCTGGACCTGGGCCTGCCCGACGGCGACGGCCTGGACCTCATCCGCGACGTGCGCGGCTGGTCGGCGGTGCCGATCATCGTTCTGTCGGCACGCGTGGACGAGGTGGACAAGATCGCGGCGCTGGATGCCGGCGCCGACGACTACCTCACCAAGCCCTTCGGCACGGGCGAACTGCTGGCGCGCGTGCGGGCCAACCTGCGGCGCCCGCGCGCGGCGGCCGCCGCAGGCGCGGCACCGGCGGCCGACGAGGCGCTGTTCCGCTTCGGCGAAGGCGAGGGCGCGGTGGAGGTCGACCGCGCCGCGCGCCTCGTGCGCCGCGCCGGTGCCGAGGTGCACCTCACGCCCACCGAGTACCGCCTGCTCACCGTGCTGGTCGCCAACGCCGGCCGCGTGCTGACGCAGCGGCAGCTGCTGCGCGAGGTGTGGGGGCCGGCGCACAGCGAGCAAAGCCACTACCTGCGCGTCTACATGGGGCACCTGCGTGGCAAGCTGGAGGTCGATCCGGCGCAGCCGAGGCATCTGCTGACCGAGACGGCGGTGGGCTACCGGCTGGTCGCCTGAGCGTGCAGCGAACGCGCGACGGCGGCGGGTCGGCATGGGATGCCAAGCGACATCAGCATCAGCGGCGGCGCGCGCGCCCGCCTATTCGGCCGCCGATCAGTCACGGCGTTGCGGCGGCGGCTGACACGCTGCGCCCGCGTGCAAACCGAAGATCAGGGCGCGCCGCTGTTGGCGTGGATGGAGAAGTTCCCATGCAAAAAGTCCTGATCGCCCTTGCCGCCACCGCCGCCCTGCTGGCTGCCGGGGGTGCCTCTGCCCAGGTCGGCAAGGCCGCGTCCGAAGCCACCGATGCGGTCCAGCACAAGATCGACCAGAAGCGTGCCGACAGCGACGCCAAGAAGAGCGGCCCCATCGGCAAGGCCGTGAACAACGTCAAGTCGGGCTACCACAAGAACCGCTCCAAGAGCTCGGCCCAGAAGGCCAAGCAGTCGCTCAAGAACGCGGGCTGAGCGCGGCGGCGACGGCCGGGCGCGGCTGCGCTCAGGAGAAGGTCGCCTTGTCGAGCCCGTAGGCCTTGTCGAGCGAGCCCGGCTCGGTGCGGAAGGCGACGTTGAGGCGATTCCACGCGTTGATCGCCATCACGCCGTGCGTGAGCTGCACCAGTTCCTGCTCCGAGAACGCGGCCCGCGCAGCGGCGTAGTCGGCGTCGTCCACGCCGTGCGCGGGCAGGACGGTCAGCCGCTCGGTCCACGCCAGGGCGGCGCGCTCGCGTTCGTCGAACAGCGGCGACTCGCGCCAGATGGCGAGGTGGTGCAGCCGGAGTTCGCCTTCGCCATGCAGCTTGGCCTGCTTGATGTGCATGTCCAGGCACAGAGCGCAGCCGTTGATCTGCGAGGCGCGGATGTCGACCAGGAGCAGCAGCGTGGTGTCGAGGCCGCCCTTGGAAATGGCGAGGCTGTAGTCGACCATCTTCTTGAACAGCTCGGGCGATTGCTGCATGGCGTTGAGGCGTTGGGTCATGGTGTGTCCTTGTCGAGGGGTGAACGGGTGGATGACCCCTTCAAGACGGACCGGCCCTGCGCGTTGTGACAGGGTGCCTTCGAAAAAATGCGCCCGACGCGCGTCCTTCAGCCGAGGCCGGCGTCCACGCGGCTCAACCAGCCTCGCACGGCTGCCCCCACGGCGTCCGGATGTTCCAGGGTCGTCATGTGGCCGGCGTCTTCGACGACGACGAGTTCGGCGTCGGGCAGCAGGGCGGCCATTTCCTCGCTGAGCGGCAGGGGCGTCACCTGGTCGTCGCGCCCGCACAGGACCAGCGCCGGGACCTGCAGATCGCCAAGCACGTCGCGGCTGTCGATGCGATCCATGGCGGCCCGCTGCTGCTTCGCGAAGCCCTCGCTCCCCACCGACGCTGCCATGTCGGCCAGCAGCGAGAGGAGCGGCTTGTCTTGCAGGCGCGAGCGATGCACCACCCGCGGCGCGAATCCCGCGGCGAGCTGGTCCAGGGTTGCCATTCCGCCGCCGATCGCCTCCACCATGCGCGCGCGGGCTTGCCTGGCCTCGTCGGCGTCGGCGCGCGCGCCCGTGTCCAGGAGTGCGAGGCCCGCGACCCGCCCGGGCGCCTGGCGGCAGACCTCCAGGGCGACGTAGCCGCCCAGCGAAAAGCCCGCGACCGCAAAGGGCCCGGGCGGCATCGCGCCAATGGCCTCGCGCGCCGATGCGCCCACGCTGTCGTGCAGGTGGGTGGGGGCGACGTGCACGTGCCGTCCGGCACCCAGTGCGGGGACGATCGGCCCCCATACGCGCTCGTCGTTCATCAGGCCGGGCAGAAGAAGCAGGGGGGTGAGCGGGTGCATGAAAGGGTTATAACTACGCAGTCGACTGCATAGTCAAGCCACGGAGCCCATGATGTGGATCGCCGAATTTGCCCGTCGCGGCGGGGTCAAGCCCACCACCGTCCGCCACTACGTCCGGGAAGGCCTGCTGACGCCGGCCACGGGCCTGGCGGGCGGGTCGAGGCCCTACCTCGAATTCACGGAGGCGGATCTGCGGCTGCTGGGTGCCATCCGAGCGGGGCAGTCCCTGGGCATGCCGCTGAGCGAGATCGCGATGCTCATCGCCGGACGGCGGTCGGGAGACGGAAAGGCGAAGCTGCTCAAGGCGCTGCTCGCTCAACGCGAGGAACTGCGGCGGCGTTCGAAGGAGCTGCGCACGATGCTGTCGTACCTGGACCGAAAGATCGCCTGGCTCCAGTCGGGCGCGAAGGGGCCGGCGCCCGCGCACCGCTGAAGCCCGGGCTGCGAAAGGCTCGTTCGCCCTTCAGCCCGTCGTGGGGCGCACCAGCACCTTCTCGCCCGTCGCCATCTTCCCGTAGCCCGCGATGGCATCGAGCGCGAGCACCTGCGCGAGCGTCAGCTCCTTCGTGTAACGGCTGGCGAAGGTGGTGGTCAGCTCGTCGGCCACGCGCTGCTTGAGCTGCTGCACGCGCGCCGGGCCGACCTTCTGCATGAAGGGGAAGAGCAGCCAGCCGCCCACGCCCCAGGCCATGCCGAAGCCGCGCGCCAGTTCGATGGGGCCGCGGTCGAGGCTGCCGTACACGTAGACCTGCTTGTGCACGGTGCTGCCGTAGCGGCTGTATTCCTGGCCGGGCTGGCGCAGGGCGGCCGCTTCCATGGCGACGAGGATCTGCCCGGCCAGCTTGCCGCCGCCGATGGCGTCGAAGGCGAGGGTCGCGCCAGTGGCGGCGATGGCGTCGGCCAGCTCGGCCTGGAAGTTCGCCGAGCTGGTGTCGACGATGTGCTGCGCCCCCTGGGACCGCAGCAGGGCCGCCTGCTCGGGCTTGCGCACCAGGTTGACCAGGCCCACGCCGTCCTTCAGGCAGATGCGGTTGAGCATCTGGCCCAGGTTGGACGCGCCCACGGTGTGCACCAGGGCGCGATGCCCTTCGTTGCGCATCGTGTCGACCATGCCCAGCGCGGTGAGCGGGTTGACGAAGCAGGAGGCGCCGTCGGCCGCCGTGGCGCCCTCGGGCAGCGGCAGGCACTGCGCGACGGGCACGGCGCGGTATTCCGAGTACATCGCGCCGCCGAGCACCGCGACCTTCCTGCCCAGCAGGGCCTGCGCGGCGGGCGAGCTGCCCGCGGCCACCACGGTGCCTGCACCCTCGTTGCCCACGGGCATCGACTGGCCCACGCGCGCGGCCATCGCCGCCATCACCGGCGCCGCGATGGGGGCGGTGACCACGGGCCGCTCGGCGCTGCCGGAGGCCTGCGCTTTCGTCATGTCGGCACCGCCGAAGAGCAGGCCCAGGTCCGACGGATTGAGCGGCGCCGCCTCGACGCGCACCACCACCTCGTCGGGCGAGCCGGGCTCGGGCATGGGCACCTCGGCGAGCGAGAGTTCCAGCGTGGCGTCGGGGCGGATCAGGGAGCGCAGTTGCAGCGGCATGGTGAGTCTCCAGCGGGGGAAGGGATGGGGCGCGGTGCCGCCTCGGGGCGGCGGGGCCGGGGCAGTATAGGAACGGGGTCGCGATCGTGCTGGCGGGCCGCTGCGCGGCGCGGCTCCTCCCGATGCGGGCCGGGGCGCGTGCGGCATCGCCGCATCGGAACTTGTCAACGAAAATCCCCGGTTGCGCTCGCCGACCCGGCGCGAGACGCTATGAATTCAGTAGCATTGCCATCCATGACCGACGCCGCCGAGCCGATCCGCCTCAACAAACGCATGGCCGACCTCGGCCTGTGCTCGCGCCGCGAGGCCGACGCGTGGATCGAGCAGGGCTGGGTCAAGGTCAACGGCGCCGTGGCGCCGATGGGGCTGAAGGTCGGCCCGCAGGACCGCATCGAGGTCGACCCGCGCGCCCGCGGCCAGCAGGCGCAGCAGGTCACCATCCTGCTGCACAAGCCGGTGGGTTACGTGAGCGGCCAGGCCGAGGACGGGCACCAGCCCGCCGTGACCCTGGTGCAGCTGCGCAACCACTGGCGCGGCGACGGCTCGCGCATGCGCTTCTCGCCGCAGCAGCTGCGCGGCCTGGCGCCGGCGGGGCGGCTCGACATCGATTCGGTCGGCCTGCTGGTGCTCACGCAGGACGGCCGCATCGCGCGCCAGCTCATCGGCGAGGACTCCGGCATGGAGAAGGAGTACCTCGTGCGCGTGAGCTACCCGGTGAACGGTGCCGAGCGCACGACCGACGTGCAGTCCGTCTTCCCGCGCGAGCAGCTGGCGCGCCTGCGCCACGGCCTGTCGCTCGACGGCCAGCCGCTCAAGCCCGCGCGTGTCGACTGGCAGAACACCGAGCAGCTGCGCTTCGTGCTCACCGAGGGCAAGAAGCGCCAGATCCGCCGCATGTGCGAGCTGGTCGGGCTGCGGGTGGTCGGCCTCAAGCGCATCCGCATCGGCCACGTCGTGCTCGGCCAACTGCCGCAGGGGCAGTGGCGTTACCTGGGGGCCGACGAGCGATTTTGAGCGCGCGGCCCGCCCTTCGTCTTCTTTCGTGTCCATGCATTTCTTCGCCGAGCTCTATCACTTCTTCGGCCTCAACGAGGCCCTCTTCCTGGCCATCAACCAGCACCACGCGACGGTCTTCGACCTGCTCGCGCGCGCGGGCTCGGCGATCGGCAATTTCTGGAACCTTCCGCTGCTGGTGGCGGCCCTCGTCGCGGTGGCGATGGCGCCTTCGTGGCGGCATGCGCGGCGCCTGCCGGACCTTTGGCCGAGGCGCGAGACCGTGCTGCGCCTGCTGCTGGTGCTGGTGGTGGGCTGGGCCGTGGCGATGGCCGTGGTCGGCACGCTGAAGGTCGGCCTGCACCTGCCGCGTCCGCCCATGGCGCTGGGCGAGGACCTGGTGCGCGTGCTGGGCAGCGCCGAGACCTCCGGCAGCTTCCCGAGCGGCCATGCGACCTTCGCCGCGCTGGTGGCGGCCACCTTCTGGCGGCCCGCCGGCGCGGCCGGGCGCATCGCGCTGGTGGCCTGGGTGATCTGGGTCTGCATGTCGCGCATCGTGCTGGGCGCGCACTTCCCGGCCGACCTCGTCGCCGGCTGCGCCTGCGGCGTGCTCAGCGCCTGGGCGGCCCGGGCGCTGCTGGCCCGCTACGCGCGCAGCCAGCGCGGTGCTCTGGCGCGCGGGCGCTGAACTGGCTGGCGGCGTGGCCCGCGCCGTTCCGGCTGCGACTGCCCGCATGCGCGCCGATCAGGTTGGCCTAAGACAGCCGGCCTAGGCTCCACCGGTCCGGTCGGGCGCAACGCTGCGCGCCGGACGGATCCGGAGACTGCCATGCGAGCCCTGCTCGTGGAAGATGACGACATGATCGGCCGCAGCCTGCAGCAGGCGCTCGAGGGCGCCGGCTGGTCGGTCGACTGGGTGCGCGACGGCCTGCTGGGCGAGAGCGCCCTGGCCGATGGCGGCTACACCTGCGTGCTGCTCGACCTCGGCCTGCCCAAGCAGGACGGCACCGCGCTGCTGCGCCATGCGCGCGAGCGCGGCGACCGCACGCCCGTGGTGGTGCTGAGCGCGCGCGACAGCCTGGGCGAACGCGTGCAGGGCCTGGACCTGGGCGCCGACGACTACGTGCCCAAGCCCTTCGAACTGCCCGAGCTGCTGGCGCGCATGCGGGCCGTGGTGCGCCGCCGCGACGGCGCGGCGCATTCGCTGGTGGGCACCGGCGCCCTGCAGCTCGACCTCACGACGCGCGAGGTGCTGGTCGAGGGTCGGCGCGAAGCGCTCACCGCGCGCGAGTTCGCGCTGCTGCATGCGCTGCTGGAGCGGCCGGGCGCCATCCTCTCGCGCGACCAGCTCGAACATCGCATCTACGGCTGGGGCGAAGAGGTCACGAGCAACGCGGTCGACGTGCTCATCCACGGCATGCGGCGCAAGATCGGCCAGGACGCGATCCGCAACGTGCGCGGGCTCGGCTGGCGCGTGAGCACGGCGCCGTGAGCGCGGCGCCCCGGCGCCCGCCCTCGCTGCGCCGCCGGCTGCTGGTCTGGCTGGTGCTGCTGCACCTGCTGGCCATCGCGGCGACCGCGTGGGCCTCGTACGCGATCTACGACCGCGTGATCGAAGGCCTGCGCGACGACCAGATGCGCACCCTGGCCGAGTCCTATGCCGGCCACCGCGAGGTGCCATCGCTGCCCACCCTGCCGGCGGGCGCGCTGCGCCAGCACGGCGCACTGGCCGTGCAGCTGTGGCAGGCCGACGGCCGCACGCTGCTGGCCGCCTCGGCGCCGGTGCCGGTGGCGCTGCAGGCGGCGGCTGGCTTTGCCGACGTGCCGGCGGGGCCGTTGCCGGCCGAGCGCTGGCGCGTCTACACCGCGCCGCCCGGCCCCGCGGTCGATGGGCTGCGCGTGCAGGTGCTGCAGAGCGAGACCTGGCGGCACCATCGCTCGGTGCAGCGTGCGCTGATCGAGGGCCTGCCCATCGCACTGCTGCTGCCGGCCGCGCTGGCCCTGCTGTGGGTCATCGTGTGGTCGGCGTCGCGCGCCTTGCGCGCGGTCGCGGCCGAGGTCGCCGCACAGGACGAGGCCAGCGTCGACGGCCTGCCGCCCGAGCGCGTGCCCGAGGAGATCGCGCCGCTGGTGGGCGCCTTCAACTCGCTGCTGGGCCGGCTGCGCGACGCACTGGCCACGCAGCGCCGCTTCGTGCAGGACGCGGCGCACGAGTTGCGCACGCCCGTCACCGCCATCGCGCTGCAGGTCGAGAACCTGCGCGCCCACATGCCGCCCGGCGAGGCGCAGGAGCGCTTCGCGCTGCTGGAGGCCGGCGTTGCGCGCACGCGGCATCTGCTGGAGCAGTTGCTGCGCCTGTCGCGCCAGGAGGCCGCCGGCCGCGCGGGCGCGCTGCATGCCCAGCGCGTGCCGTTGGCGCCGCTGCTCGCCGAGGCGATCGCGCAGTTCGCCGACCGCGCGGACCGGCGCCGCGTCGACCTGGGCTTCGTCGCCGATCCGGCGCTGGCCGACTTCGCGCTCGAAGGCGAGCCGCAGGAGCTGCGCAGCGTGTTCGACAACCTCATCGACAACGCGCTGCGCCACACGGCGCCGGGCAGCACCGTGGACGTGCGGCTGCACCGCGTCGACGGTGGCGTGGCGGTCGACGTGGTGGACGACGGCCCGGGCATCGACGACGCGGTGATCGGCCGCGTGTTCGACCGCTTCTTCCGGGCGCCCGGCGCGGCACCGGGCGGCAGCGGGCTGGGGCTGGCGATCGCGCAGGCGGCGGCGTCGCGGCATGGCCTGCACATCGCGTTGCGCAACCGCGGCCCGGAAGACGGCGGCCCGGGCCTCGTGGCGCGCGTGCACTGGCCGGGCTGAGACGCAGGGCTCGGGCGGCATGCTCATTCCGCTCTCATTCGTTGCTCACGCAGCCCTCAGACACGGCGCCTAGAGTGGGCCGCGGTAGGTCCACCCCAGCGCATGTCGCGCTGCGGCAAGCGACCGGTCCAACGCCTCAAGAGGAGACTTCCATGTCCACACGCACCCAACGCATCGCCGCCCTGCTGGCCCTCGGCAGCCTAGCCGCCCTCGGCTCGGTGGCCGCATCGGCCCAGGACGCCTGGAACGGCGGCGGCAGCGAGGCCATCGGCCAGTCGACCAGCGCACCGATGCTGAACTCCACCATGTCGAGCACCGAGGTCTACAACGGCGCCGTGGCCGCCGCGCATGCGAGCGGTACCGAGGCCATCGGCCAGTCCACCGGGGCGCCCGCGATGGTGTCCGGTGTGTCCGACACCGAGGTCTACAACGGCGCCGTGGCCGCTGCGCATCCGAGCGGCACCGAGGCGATCGGCCAGTCGACGGCGCTGCCGATGCCCAGCACGACGCACTGAGCGTCGGCCTGCGCGCCGCACTTCGTCTTCATCGCAAGGGCCTACCCACTCTGGAGTAGGTCGCTCTCCTACTCTGCTTTTCTTAAACAACAACCCGCTTGTTGCAGCCCTGCTGCGTCCCTAGCCTTGATGTCTCCGTGCCCCGGCGCACGACATCGAGGAGACGCAGCGCATGCCCACGACGAATGCTTCGCGGCGGTGTTCGACGCGCATCGGCAGGCTGCTGTGGCCCGCCGCGGCGCTTGCGGTGGCGGCGCCTTGGGTAGCGCCACCGGCATGGGGCGCGTGCAGCACCACCGGTGCCACGGTCACGTGTTCCGGCGCGGCCAACCCGCTGGCGCCGAGCTTCTCCACGAGCACCAACGACACGACGGTGAACGTCCAGCCCGGGGCGACGGTGGGCGTGCTCCTGGGCGTCGGCGGCAGCGCGCTCACCATGACGGGCAACAACGCGCGGCTGAACAACAGCGGCACGGTCGACCCTTCGCTGCTGGGACTGCTGTCGGTGCTGTCGTCCGGCGCGGTCGTCGGCAACGGGTCGGCGAGCACCGTCACCGTCAACAACAATTCCGGCGGCGTGCTGCGCGGCACCACCGGGCTGCTCGGCCTGAACCTGTTCAGCCTGACGGGCATGGCGCTGGCCGCGCAGAACAGCGCGGGCGGCCTGACTTCGATCCGCAACGACGGCACCATCGGCAGCAATGCGCTGCTGGGCGTGTCGCTGGTGGGCGCCGATGCGCCGGTGGTCGCCAGCTACGGCGGCGCGCAGACGAATTTCGTCAACGCCGGCACCGGCGTCATCACGGGGCGCGTGGCCTTCCAGGCCTCGGGCGCGCCCGGCACGGGCAACACCTTCGCAAACGCCGGCACCATCAACGGCAGCGTGTCGATGGGTGCCAACAGCAGCAACACCTTCACGGCGGTGTCGGGGTCGTCGGTCAACACCGGCGGAGGCCTCGGCGCGGCCCTGGATGTGCTGGGCCTGGTCGGCGTCACGCTCGGCTTCGCGCCCACGGGCGTCGTCGACGGCGGCGCCAACGGCAACAACACGCTCGTGCTGCAGAACGTGCTGCCCGAAGCCGGCACCGGCAGCGGCACCGGCGGCGTGGGCTCGGTGTCCAGCGGCATCTACCGCAACTTCCAGCGCCTCTTCGTGAACAGCGGCACCTGGAACATCCAGGGCCCGCTCGTGTCCGGCGACGCGACCCTCAACGGCGGCTTGGCCGTCCTCGACAACGGCGCCGCATTCGGTGCCGGCACCGTCACCGCCAACGGCGGCGCGATCGCTGCGGCGACGCCCGGCCTCACGCTGGGCAACGCCTTCACGCTGAACGCAGGCGGGCTGGCCGTGGAGGGCGCGAACGCCTTCACTCTGTCGGGCGTGCTCTCGGGCGTCGGCGGCCTTTCCAAGGGCGGCGCGGGCACGCTCACGCTGTCGGGCGCCAACACCTACGGCGGCGGCACGGCCATCAGCGGTGGCGTGCTCGCGCTTGCCGGCGGCGGCAGCCTCGCACCCACCGGCGCGGTGACGCTCGGCGCCGGCGCCGGCTTCGACATCGGTGCGGCGGCGGGTAACCGCACGGTGGGCAGCCTGTCGGGCGCGGCCGGCTCGACGGTGTCGCTGGGCGCGAACACGCTGGCCTTCGGCGATGCACAGAACACGGGTTTCGGGGGCGCGATCTCCGGCACGGGCGGCATCGTCAAGCAGGGCAGCGGCACACAGACGCTGTCCGGTGCCAACACCTACACCGGCACGACCACCATCGCCGGCGGCACGCTCGCGCTGTCGGGCGCAGGCAGCCTGTCCGCGGCGAGCCGCGTCGACCTGAGCGCGGCCGGCACGTCCTTCGACATCGCCACGGCGTCCGGCAACCGCACGGTGGGTGCGCTGTCGGGCGTGGCGGGCTCGACCGTCGCGCTCGGTGCGAACACGCTGGGCTTCGGTGATGGAACGAGCCAGGTCTTCGCTGGCACGATCACGGGCAGCGGCGGCATCGTGAAGCAGGGCGCCGGCACGCAGACGCTCGCAGGGCTGAACCTGTTCACCGGCGGCACCACGGTGAATGCAGGCACGCTGGCGCTGGCCGGGGCCGGCAGCCTGGCGTCGACAGGGGCCGTCAACCTGGCGAACGCGGGCGCCGTCTTCGACATCGCCGCAGCGGACGGCAACCGCACGGTGGGGGCCCTCGCCGGGGCCGCCGGCACCACGGTGGCACTCGGCGCCAACAGCCTCACCTTCGGCGATGCCAGCAGCCAGAGCTTCGGCGGCAGCATCGGCGGCAGCGGCGGCATCGTGAAGCAGGGCGCGGGCGTGCAGACGCTCACGGGTGCCAGCACCTACGGCGGCCCCACGACCATCGCGGCAGGCACGCTGGCGCTCGCCGGCGGCGGGAGCATCTCGCCCGCCAGCGCGCTCGGCCTCACCGGCAGCGGCGCCGCCTTCGACCTGAGCGCGGCCGTGGGCGCGCGCAGCATCGGCTCGCTCTCGGGCGTGGCGGGGACCACCGTGCAGCTCGGTGGCGGCAGCCTGAACTTCGGGGACGCCACCAGCCAGGCCTTCGCGGGCAGCATCACCGGCGCTGGCGGCATCGTGAAGCAGGGCACCGGCACGCAGACGCTGACCGGCACCAACACCTTCGCCGGGGGCACCACCATCGCCGGCGGAACACTGGCGCTGGGCGCCGGCGGCAGTCTGCTTCCGACCGGGGCGCTGGCGCTGTCGAACCCGGGCACGGTGTTCGACATCGGCGGTGCCTCGGGGCCGCAGACGGTGGGTGCGCTGTCGGGCGCTGCGGGCTCCAGCGTGCAACTGGGCGGCAACACGCTCGTCTTCGGCGACGCGAGCAACACGGTGTTCGCGGGCACCATCGCCGGCAGCGGCGGCGTGGTCAAGCAGGGCAGCGGCACGCAGACGTTCACGGGTGCCAGCACCTACGGCGGCGGCACCACCGTCAACGCCGGCACGCTGGCGCTGGGCGCGGGCGGCAGCCTGTCCGCAACGGGCGCGGTCGAGCTCGCGCAGCCGGGCACCGTCTTCGACATCGCAGCCGCGGGCGCCTCGCAGACCATCGGCGCACTGGCCGGCGTCGGCGGCACGACGGTGCAACTCGGCGCCAACAACCTGGCCTTCGGCGATGCGAGCGACCGGGTGTTCGGTGGCAGCTTCGCCGGCGCGGGCGGCATCGTCAAACAGGGCACCGGCACCGAGACGCTCACGGCCGCGCAGGGCCACGCGGGCGGCACCACGGTCGATGCCGGCGTGCTCGCGCTGGCGGGCGGCGGCAGCCTCGCGCCCAGCGGCGCCGTGACCGTCAACACGGGCGGCCGCCTCGACATCGCGGCGGCATCGGCGCCACAGACGATCGGCTCGCTCGCGGGCAGCGGCGGTGCCGTGCAGCTCGGCGCGAACACCTTGAGCTTCGGCGACGCAGGCAACCAGACCTATGCGGGCGTCATCGAAGGCACCGGCGGCATCGTCAAGCAGGGAACGGGCACGCAGACGCTCGCCGGCGCGAGCAGCTTCACGGGCGGGACCGCCATCGGCGCGGGCACGCTGGCGCTGTCGGGTGCGGGACGCCTGGCGGCGCAGGGCGCGGTCGACCTGGCGGGCGGCGCAGGCTTCGACATCGCAGCCGCCGACGGCGACCGCACGATCGGCGCGCTGAGCGGCGCGGCCGGCTCCACGGTGCAGCTGGGGGCCAACGACCTGCGATTCGGCGACGCATCCACCGCCGTGTTCGCGGGGTCGATCGCCGGCGCGGGCGGCATCGTGAAGCAGGGCACCGGCACCCAGACGCTCACCGGCACCAACGGCTTCACGGGCGGCACCACGGTCGAGGCCGGGACGCTCGCCGCCGGCAGCGCCGGCGCGTTCGTGCAGGGCACGGGCTACACGGTGAACGGCGGCACGCTCGACCTCGGCAGCTGGGACCTGACGGCCTCCAGCCTCGCGGGCGCGGGCGGCAGCGTGGCACTGCAGGGCCAGACGCTCACGCTCGACCAGGCCGTCGACACGACCTTCGCCGGCGCGCTCACCGGCACCGGCAGCCTGGTCAAGGACGGGCCCGGCGCGCTGACGCTGACCGGCAGCAGCAGCTACAGCGGCGGGACCACGCTGGACGCCGGGCGCCTGAACGTGGGGACGGGCAGCTCGCTGGGCACCGGTCCGCTCGCGGCAGCGGCGGGCACCACCCTCGGCGTCGCGGCCGACGGCATCGCGCTCGCCAACCCCATCACCACCTCGGGCGCGGGCGCGTTCACCGTCGACACGGCCGGCCACTCGGCGGTGCTGTCCGGCGGCATCGGCGGCACGGCCGGGCTGCTGAAGGACGGGCTCGGCACGCTGCAGCTCGCCGCGGCCAACAACAGCTACGCAGGCAGCACCACGGTCGCGGCCGGCACCCTGCAGGCGGGCGCAGCCGGTGCCTTCGGCGCGGCGGGGCCATACGCCGTTGCACTGGGCGCGACGCTGGACCTCGCCGGGCATGACCAGACGCTCCCGTCGGTGGCCAACGCGGGCACGGTCAGCCTGGTGGGCACCGCGCCCGGCACCGTGCTGACCGTCACGGGGCCGTGGGCGAGCAGCGGCGGCGTGCTGCAGCAGGGCGCCGGCGCCACGGCCGACAAACTGGTTCTCGACGGGGCGGGCGCGAGCGCCAGCGGCACGACCAACGTACGCATCGTCGACCAGGGGCTGGGCGCGCCGACCACGGGCAATGGCCTCCAACTCGTCGGCACCGCGAACGGCGGTGCGATCGCGGGCAGCGTGTTCCAGCTGGCAGCACCGCTGTCCGCGGGTGCCTACGACTACCGGCTCACCCAGACCGACAGCGCGGTGTATCTCACCAACCGCATCGGCGGTGGCGATGGCGGCGGTGGGGGAGGTGGCGGCGGAGGTGGAGGAGGTGGCGGTGGCGGAGATGGAGGTGGAGGTGGAGGTGGAGGTGGAGGTGGAGGTGGAGGACCTGGCGGTGGAGGTGGAGGTGGCGGCATCCCCGGCGTGGCGATCCCCACCTACCGGGCGGAGGCGCCGATCTATACCGCCGTCGGTGCCCAGTTGCGGCAGGCCGATCTGGCGATGCTCGGTGGCTCGCGCCAGCGCACCGGCGACGACCCGGCCCGCAGCGGCGACGCCGACGCCCGCCCGGGCCGCCGGGCCTGGGCGCGTTTCATCACGGTGGACAAGGACATCCGGCAGGGCGGCGAGCTGGCGCCGAGCAGCCGCGGCCGCCTGAAGGGTCTGCAGGCCGGCACCGACCTCTGGGTCGATGGGCCATGGCGCGCCGGCGTGTACGTCGGCCAGCTGGAAGGCGACCTGCGCGTGCGCGGCTTCGCGCGCGGCATCGCGGGCTACGACGCGGGCTCGACCGACGTGCGCAGCCAGTTCCTTGGCGCCTACGCCACTTGGCAGGGCGAGTCGGGCCTGTATGTCGACGGCGTGCTGCAGGCATCGCGCCACCGCTACACCGTGATGCCCGCGCTGGCGCCGCGCAGCGGCGGCAAGGGCAACGGGCTGCTGGCTTCGGTCGAAGTCGGCCGGAGTTTCGCCATCGCGCCCGGCTGGAGCCTGGAGCCGCAGGTGCAGCTGGTGCACCAGCGGCTGAACCTGGACGACGCGGTGCTGTCGGGCGCCACGGTGCAGCAGGACCTGCACAGCGGCTGGATCGCCCGCGCGGGGCTTCGCATCAAGGGCGACCTGAGCACGGCCGCCGGGCCGGTGCAGCCGTATGCGCAGGTGAACGTGCACCGGCGTTCTTCGGGCACCGACACGACCCGCTTCGTCGGCCTGGGCGGCGCCACGGGCTTCGGCACGGCCAGGGGGGGCAGCAGTGCCGAGCTGGTGGCCGGTGCGAGTTGGCAGTTCAGGCCGGGCGCGAGCCTCTATGGCGAAGTCGGAAAGAGCTGGGCCACGGGCGGCGACACCCGTGTGCGCGGCGGCCTGAACGCCAGCCTGGGCGTGAAGGTGCGGTGGTAGGCCGGGCGCGCGGCGCGGCCCGCGGGGCTAGTCGTCGTTGCGGCCGGCGAGCAGCGCGCGCCACAGCAGCGCACCCAGCACGGCACCGGCGATCGGCGCCACCCAGAACAGCCACAGTTCGCCCAGCGCGTAGCCGGGCCCGAAGAGCGCGACGCCGGTGCTGCGCGCCGGGTTGACCGAGGTGTTGGTCACCGGGATCGACACCAGGTGGATGAGCGTGAGGCACAGGCCGATGGCCAGGCCACCGAAGCCGGCGGCTGCCCGTTTTGCCGTGGCACCCAGGATGACGACCAGGAAGACCGCCGTCAGCGCCACCTCGCACAGCAGCGCCGAGCGCATCGAGTAGCCGCCGGGCGAGTGCTCGCCATAGCCGTTGGTGGCGAAGCCCCCGAGCTGCACGCCGGCCTTGCCGCTGGCGATCAGCCACAGCACGCCCGCTGCGGCGATGGCACCGAGCACCTGGGCCACGATGTAGCCCGCCAGGCGCGAGGCCGGGAAGCGCCCGCCGACGGCCAGGCCGATCGACACCGCAGGGTTGAAGTGGCCCCCCGAGATCGGTCCCAGTGCATAGGCGCCCGTGAGCACCGTGAGGCCGAAGGCCAGCGCCACGCCCGCGAAGCCGATGCCCAGTTGCGGGAAGCCGGCCGCGAGCACCGCGCTGCCGCAGCCGCCGAGCACGAGCCAGAAGGTGCCGACGAACTCGGCGGCCCATGGCTTGAAGGTGTGTTGTGTGTCCATTCCCTGATGTCCTTGTGGTTGGCAAAAAAAAGAACGACGGCCGCCGGGCCGTCGTTCGGGCGCGGATTCTAGGAACGGGCCCGGCGTTACCAACTGCTTCGCAGCCGCATTGCGAGCAGCTCTTCACGCTGGCCGCGGGTTTTCGATGGCGCCCCCCGTGCGGCCTGGCGCGCTATGCTGGCCGCCCCGGCCGCGGGCCGTTGCTGGAGCGCGTTGCGATGCCACCCATTGCTGTCCGAACGATGGCTGCCTGCGCAGCCCTGCTGGGCGCTGCCGCCCTGTTTTCTCCGGCGGTCCGGGCGCAGGGCGTGGTCAACGCGCTGTGCAGCACCGACGCCGGCTGGTGCGAAGCCGCGGCGGCCGAATTCACGCGCACCACGGGCATCAAGGTGAACCAGGCCCACAAGGGCACGGGCGAGATCGCGGCCCAGCTCCGCGCCGAGGCGCAGAACCCCAAGACCGACCTGTGGTGGGGCGGCACGGGCGACCCCTTCCTGCAGGCGGCCGAGCAGGGCCTGCTCGATGCCTATCGCCCGGCCTACATCAACGACCTGTACGACTGGGCGGTGCGCCAGTACGCGATGAGCGGCAACATGGTCGGCGGCTTCTACACCAGCGCCATCGGCTTCGGCTTCAACACCGACGTGCTCAAGAAGAAGCACATGCACGAGCCCAAATGCTGGGCCGACCTGGTCAAGCCCGAGTACAAGGGCGAGATCGAGATCTCCCACCCCGCGACCAGCGGCACCGCCTACACCGTGATCGCCGGCCTGGTGCAGCAGATGGGCGAGGACGCGGCCTTCGACTACCTCAGGAAGCTGCACGCCAACGTCAGCAACTACACGCGCAGCGGCCAGGCCCAGGCGCCCAACGTGGCCAAGGGCGAGGTCGGCATCGGCGTGAGCTTCATCTTCGGCTTCGAGAAGTGGCGCTACGACAAATTCCCGGTGAAGACGGCGGCGCCCTGCGAAGGCACCGGCTACGAGGTGGGCGGCATCGCGCTGGTGAAGGGCGCGCGCAACAAGGCCAACGCCATCAGGTACTACGACTTCCTCATGAGCCCCGCCGGCCAGGCCCTGGGCGCGAAGAACGGCAGCCTGCAGTCGCCGGCCAACCGCACCTTCAAGCCCGACCCGCGCATCCCGTCGATGGCCGACGTGAAGCTCATCAAGTACGACTTCGAGAAGTACGGCAAGGCGGCCGAGCGCAAGCGGCTGATCGAGCGCTGGACCCGCGAGGTCGAGTCGCTGCCGCGCTGAGCCCTGCGTGCGTGCCGGGCCCGTTCAGGGCGCGCTGGCGGTGAAACCGATCTGGCCGGTGTACTGGCCGGCCGGCGGGTTGGCTGCGGCGAAGGCGAAGCTCCAGTTGGCGCTCTGCTGGGTCACCAGGTTGCCGAAGGCGGTGCCGGCCACGTTGACCGCGGTGCCCGAACCGCTTGCCGGCAGCGGCGGTGCGGGCAGGCCGGCGTTGTCGGAGCTGATGGTCACCGTGCTCATCGGCAAGGTGGCCGAGCCGTTGCTCAGCGGTGCCGCCACGCTGGCACGCAGGGTGACGGCGCCCGCGTTGCTGCGCACCTCGACCGGCAGCACCGCGTTGCTGGCGGCGACCGACCAGCCCGGCGCGCCGCCGTTCCAGGGCACGGCCACGCCGCTGCCGTTGCCCGGTGCGGTCGGCGCCGCCGGAATCGACGGCGTGAGCGTGAAGCCCACCGTGGGCACGGTGGCGCCGGTCGGCCCGATGCGCAGGTAGATGAACTTGCCGATCGTCACGGTGAAGTCCAGGCGCGCGGTGGCGGCATAGGGGCTGGTGGTGTCGGTCGTCTCCTCGGCATGCGCGGGCGCGGCCAGCAGCGCCGGCGCCAGCCACAGCAGGCGTGCCAGGCGGCTCATCGGAATTCGGCCTCCACCTCGAAGCTGCCGTCCTCCCAGTCGAGCGTGCCGCGCGCACGCACGGGAAAGCTCGGCCGCGCCGGCGGCCCGCCTTCCTCCGTCGCGCGCGGCGTGAGCGCGAGCGCGCGGGTCTGCCCCGGCAGCACCGGCGTGCTGTCCGGCAGCCACTCCTGCCGTTCGCCGCGTGCGTCGATGCCCTCGAGGCTGCCGCCGAGCCGGCCGTGGGCGTCGCCGTCGTTGCGCACCGTCACCACCGGCGTGCGCCCGCCCGCGCCTTCGCGCATGCCGACGCCGAGCATCGACAGCCGCGGTGCCGCGTCGCCGACGGCCAGGTACACCGCCACCGCGATGCGCCCCGTGACGGGCAGCGCCAGGCTCAGGCCGCGGCCCTGCACCGCGGCCTGGTAGGCCGGCTCCACCCCTTCGACGGCCAGCATGAAGCGGCACTCGCGTCGCGGCGCGTCGGGCGGCACGTCGATCTGGAAGCGGAAGCTGCGGCGCTCGCGCGGCGCGAGGCGCACCCGGGGACGCTCCAGCAGGACCCAGGGGCGGCAGCTGTCGGGCAACAGGGCGTCGTGGTAGCTCACGGTGCCGTCCTCACCCAGGCGCCAGTCGATGGTGCGGACCGCGACCTCGGTGGCCTGGTTGCCCACGTTCTGCAGTTCCAGGGCCTGGCCGATCCGCCCGCTGCGCGCGCCCGAGAGCTCGAAGCGCGAGGGCGCAACGGCCATCTCGAAGGGCGCGGCCGGGGCCGCACCGGCGGCCAGGCCGCCGGCCAGCAGCAGTGCCGCGACACGCGAGCCGGTCATGGCAACACCTCCATTTCGAAGTAGGACTCGTAATCCAGCGCACCGCCGGGCACCGGACGCAGTTCGCGGCGGTCGAACTGCACCCGCAGGTCGAAGCGCTCGCTCATCCACGGGCCGGGAACGGTGCCGCTCCACACCAGCCGCCGCTCGCCCGGCCCGGCCGTGCCGGGCGCGAAGAGCCCGCCCGTGCGCCACTCCACCCGCATGCCCGCCGGCGAGCGCAGCCCGGGGATGAAGGGCGGCACCACGTAGAAGATGCGGGCCCGGCGGCCGACGAAGGGCGCAGTCGCCAGCCGGTATTCGATGCCGTCGAAACGCACCGTGATGTAGGGCGACGCGGCGGCGCTGGCCCCCGCATCGGCACCCTCGTCCGGGCGCGCCTGCACCCGGCTGCGCGGCGAGGCCGAATCGTCCAGCCGGTGCACCTGCGCCACGGCCGCGCTGCCGATGGCCAGCAGCAGTGTGGCGAGCGCGCCCGCACGCGCGCGTCGGCAAAGGGGCCGGTGCAAGGGCAGTGCCATGGCTCAGAACATCGTGGCCGTGAAGGTCACCCGGCCGGCGTAGGTGCCGGAGGGGTAGAGCGTGCTGTTGGCATAGCTGAAGCGCAGCGCGTTGTTCATCTCGGTGCGGGCCGACAGCGTCGTGAGCACGGGCAACGGGAATTGCGCCAGCTGCTGCGGGCTGCCGGAGGCGTTGAAGCTGCCGCTCTGGATGTCCTGCCCGCTCGCGTCGGGGTTGGTCGAGACCCAGCCGATGTCGGAGAACGGGATGCTGGTGCTGCCGCAGCTGGACGGCGTGGTGCAGCCCAGGCCCGGCGCGGCCGTGACCGACAGGCGCACGGTGTTGATGGCCAGGGCCAGCAGCGCCTTGTCGGCAGTCAGCAGCACGGTCACCGTATCGGGCCGCGTCACCGGGGTGGGACTGGGCTGCAGGTTGGCGCCGCTGACCGTGAAGCTGACGTTGTCGATGGTGCCGCCGGCCGCGCCCACGCGCAGCGTCAGCCGGTTGCCCGACAGCGTCAGCAGCGTGGTCGTGATGACCGCCTGCGCAGCGTCGGCCGGCGCCAGCAGCATGGCCAGCGCGATGGCGCCCAGGGGGAGGGTGCGCCCTTCGTGCGCGCCGCTGTGTGGAGGCACGGCTCAGATGCCGGTGGCGGTGTAGGTCAGCGTGGCCGTGTGGTTGCCGGCGGCCCATCCGGTCGGCGTGCCGGTCAGGGTGTACGCCCAGGTGCCGGTCGCCACGACGTTGGAGGGGAAGGCCGTGGGCGTGCAGGCACCCAGGTTGGCGCCCGGATGCGGCAGCGTGCCGGTGGCGGTCACGGTGAAGTTGGCGCCGGTCGGTCCGGGGCCGGTGCCGGGCAGCCAGGCGCTCAGCGCGCAGTTGATGGTGGCGGTGCCGGCGTTGGTCCAGGCGTAGACCGAGATCGCGCCCGGCTGCGTGCCGAACGCGAAGCTCGGTGCGGTGCCGTCCCAGTTGACCGCGGTGCTGGTGCCGTTGGCGGCGGCGGTGGGCACCGGCGGGATGCTGGCGGTGGCGGTCCAGGTCAGCGTGTCGACCGTCGCGTTGTTGCTGCCCACCCGCAGCAGGATGAGCTTGGGCACGAGCACCGACAGATTGACGCGGGCGGTCGCGGTGACCGTGCCGGTGCCGGCGTCGTTGTAGCCGTAGGTGGCTTCGGCGCGCGCCGGCGCGCTGGCGGCCACGAGGAGCAGGCCGCAGGCCGCGGCACGCGCGCTGGCACGCAGGAGAGGTGGGTTCATGGTGGGTCCTTCAGGTCCTGGCGGTGGAGGGCCGGCCCGTGGGGACCGGTGGCGCGGTGCGATCACCGGCCGGGCGTGTGCCGCGGTTCATGGCGCCACCCTGATCACGGGGATCGAGGCGTACGCGCTGCCCCGCAGCGGCACATCGACGCTCGTGCCCGTTTCGCCGCCGCCCCAGGGCAGCGGCACGCTTTCGGGCGTGAGGCTCAGCTGGTGGCGTCCGGTCGTCACCAGCGGGAATTCGAACCGGCCGTCGCGGTCGGTGGTCGTGCGGTAGCGCCCGTCGAGCACCACCTCGATGCCCGGTGCGCTGCCTTCGCCGGCCTGCGCGAGGCCGTCGCGGTCGGCATCGAAGAACACGCGGCCCTCGATCCGGCCGCTGCCCGCGCCTGCCCGCACGCCCAGCGGCGCGTAGGGCGCGCCTGCGCTGCCTTCCCAGCGCAGGAAGACGTAGACGCCCTTGTCGGTCCCGCGGTAGACCTGCGGCCCGAAGGACGACGCGGGCACGGCGGCGGCGCGTGTCTGGTTCAGGCTGGCGGCCAGCCCCAGGCGCCAGCCGCCGCCCAGTTCCTGCTCGGCCGACAGCTGGCCCGACAGTCCCCGGCTGGCCCACAGGTCGCCGCTCTGCGAGGTGTAGCGCAGGCTGCCGGCCAGGCTCAGCGTGGGCTGCGGCCAGTAGCGCAGCTGCAGGCCGGCGGTGGGATAGCGGCGCGTCGTTCCGCTGCTGCGGTCGCGCGCGTAGCCGAGCGTGGTGATGATCTCGGTGCGTTGGCTTTCCTGGCGGGCGCCCAGCCATTCCTGCTCCCATTGCAGTTCCTCGCCGGTGGCCGCGGTGCCGTTGAGCACGACCAGCTCGTTGCGGTGCAGCGTCAGGCTCAGGCGGCTGCGCGGCAGGCCGAACACGCGGGTCTGGTAGTAGGCGTTGGCGTAGAGGCTGCGCGAGCGGCTGGGGCCCTGCATGAGCTCGCCGTCGCCGGCGAAGCGGGTGTCGTACACGTTGAAGCTGCCGCCCAGCGAGGTATGGCGGTCCAGCGTCCATTGCAGGTAGCCGCTCGCGCCCGACCGGTCGTAGCCGACACGGGTGAAGTTGCTGCCCGGGGCCGCGTGCTCCAGGTCCACGCCCACGCCCCAGCTCAGGCGGCTGTCGGCGCGGTCCAGCCGCCAGTAGGCGCCGCGCGTGCCGATGGGCAGCGGCAGGTCGCCGAAGTGCAGGTTGGGCGATGCGGCGTAGGCACCCGCCTCCTGCCGGAAGCCGCCGAGCCGCAGGCTGGCTTCCACGAAGAGCCCGCTGGCGCTGCCGGTCGCGACACCGGGGGTGTCCGAGCGCACGCGGCTGCCGATGGCGGTGGCGCGCCAGCGCAGCGCGCCCTCGGCCGTCGAGGGCGGCCCGCGCCCGACCGACAGCGCCCAGCTGGAGACGTCCTTGGCGCCGGTGCCCAGGCCACTCAGCGGGTCGAGGTAGAAGGCCGGAACACCGCGCGCTTCGTCGATCTGGCCGGCCAGGTACCACTGGTCGTCCAGGCGCTGCGTGCCGCCCAGCCAGCTGAGGCGGCCCCCGCTGCTTTCGAAGCCGGCGAAGGGGCCGCCGGTCAGCAGCCCGCGCTCGCCAGTGCCCGCGCGCAGTTCGAAGTCCGGACCGTAGATGCGCGTGGACAGGCCGCGGACCACCGTCGTGCCGAGCGACAGCCGGTCGTGGCGCGCGAGCCCCTCCGTCACCGCGCTGTAGGCATCGCCGAGCGTGGTGTCGGCGAAGACCGAGGGGGTCAGCGGCAGGCCCAGGCTGCGCACGGTGGCGCGGGCGCTGCTGCGCTCGCGCGCGTAGCCCAGCCCGCCGATGCCGCTCCAGCCGGCCTGCAGGTCGCCTTGCAGCGTGCGGCCGTCGACCTGGATCAGCAGGTCGCCCCAGTCGCGGGTTTCCTGCCGGTATTCGGTGCGCAGGCCGTACTCCGTGCCGCTGCGCCGCCCGAGTCCGGTGCCGCTGCCGCTGCCCGCGCCGACGCGGGTCTCGAACAGCCAGGAGCGCAGCCCCTCGGGCTCGGCCGCGCCGGTCGCGGCTGCCTCAGCCTCGGCCTGCGTGGGGTCCATGAACCTGTCCTGGTAGGCGGGCGGCTCGGCCTCGACGAGCGCCCGCAGGCGCGACGCCTCGGCCGCCTGCCGGCTCAGCGGCTGGATGCGTGCGTCGGTCAAGGGTGTGCCCTCGTCGGCTGCCGACGGCGCCGCGAACAGCGAAAGAAGCAGCCAGGCGCCCGGGCGTCCCAACCGCGGTCTGGCCATTGATGCCGTGCATGCGTCACCCCGCACTGACCCCTCGGATAAAACAGTCTTGCAATGGGACAGATTGACCGCATCTGGCTCGCGCGTCGACCTGCTTTTTGCTTAGAACGTAAGGCCTATCCGGCGTGGCGGTGGGCGGGTCCCCCCAGGGGGCGGTGGCCCACGCAGGGCGGCTGCGTACAATTTTTCGCCCGCATGCGGGCACCTACTTCCTGATTCAGAACGATGGCATCCAACACTTCCAACGCATCCACCCGACATGCCTTTCAGGCCGAGGTCGCACAGCTTCTGCACCTGGTCACGCACTCGCTGTACTCCAACAAGGAGATCTTTGTCAGAGAACTGATCTCCAACGCGTCGGACGCGTGCGACAAGCTGCGATTCGAGGCCCTGGACCATCCCGAGCTGTACGAGGACGCGCCCAACCTCGAGGTGCGCGTGTCCTTCGACAAGAAGGCCCGCACCCTCACCATCGCCGACAACGGCATCGGCATGAGCCAGCAGGAGGCGATCGACCACCTGGGCACCATCGCCAAGAGCGGCACCAAGGACTTCATGAGCCGCCTCACGGGCGACCAGAAGGCCGACGCCCAGCTCATCGGCCAGTTCGGCGTGGGCTTCTATTCGGGCTTCATCGTGGCCGACAGGATCGCCGTCGAATCGCGCCGCGCCGGCCTCAAGCCCGAGGAGGGCGTGCGCTGGGTGAGCGGCGGCGCGGGTGAGTTCGAGGTCGAGACCCTCACGCGCGCGCAGCGCGGCACCAGCGTCACGCTGCACCTGCGCGAGGACGCCGAGGAATACCTCAACGCCTGGAAGCTCAAGCAGATCATCGGCAAGTACTCCGACCACATCTCCCTGCCCATCCTCATGGAGAAGGAAGAGTGGAAGGAGGGCGAGGACAACCAGGGCGGCGAGATGGTGCCCACGGGCGAATGGGAGCCGGTCAACAAGGCCAGCGCCCTGTGGACGCGGCCCAAGAAGGACATCACCGACGAGCAGTACGTCGAGTTCTACAAGTCGATCACGCACGACCAGGAAGCGCCGCTGGCCTGGAGCCACAACCGCGTCGAAGGCAGCACCGAGTACACGCAGCTGCTGTACATCCCCGCCAAGGCGCCCTACGACCTGTGGAACCGCGACCACAAGGGCGGCGTGAAGCTGTACGTCAAGCGCGTCTTCATCATGGACGATGCCGAGGCGCTGCTGCCGGGCTACCTGCGCTTCGTGCGCGGCGTGGTCGACTCGGCCGACCTGCCGCTGAACGTGAGCCGCGAGCTGCTGCAGGAGAGCCGCGACGTGAAGGCCATTCGCGAAGGCAGCACCAAGCGCGTGCTGTCGATGCTGGAGGACCTGGCCAAGAAGGCTGCGTCCGCCCCGGCGGCCGATGCCGGCGGCGTGACCGACGTCACCGACAAGAAGGAGGGCGAGGCCGAAGCGCCCCAGGCCGACGAGAGCGGCAAGTACGCCGCCTTCTACGCCGAGTTCGGCTCGGTCCTCAAGGAGGGCCTGGGCGAGGACTTCGGCAACCGCGAGCGCATCGCCAAGCTGCTGCGCTTCGCCTCCACCACCAGCGACGCGGCGACGGTGAGCTTCGCCGACTACAAGGCGCGCATGAAGGAAGGCCAGGAGGCCATCTACTACATCACCGCCGACACGCTGGCCGCCGCGAAGAACAGCCCGCAGCTCGAGGTCTTCAAGAAGAAGGGCATCGAGGTGCTGCTGATGACCGACCGCGTGGACGAGTGGGCGCTGAACTACCTGCAGGACTTCGACGGCACGCCGCTGCAGAGCGTGGCCAAGGGCGCGGTCGACCTGGGCACGCTGCAGGACGAGGAGGAGAAGAAGGCGGCCGAACAGGCGGCCGAAAGCTTCAAGCCCGTGCTCGACAAGCTCAAGGAAGCGCTCAAGGACAAGGCCGAGGACGTGCGCATCACCACGCGCCTGGTCGACTCGCCGGCCTGCCTGGTGGTGCAGGACCACGGCATGAGCATGCAGCTCGCGCGCATGCTCAAGCAGGCCGGCCAGCAGGCGCCCGAGGTCAAGCCCGTGCTGGAAGTGAACGCCGAGCACCCGCTCGTGAAGAAGCTGGAGAACGACACGGCCCACTTCGACGACCTGGCGAACATCCTGTTCGACCAGGCGCTGCTGGCCGAAGGCGGCCTGCCCGCCGACCCGGCGGCCTACGTGCGGCGCGTGAACGCGCTGCTGGTGTGAGGCAGGAAAGAGAAGGAAGCGACATGCCCACCATCCGAGTCGAACTGCTCGAAGGCCGCACCCCCGAGCAGAAGCGCGCCCTGGCCGAGGCGCTGACCGAGGCCACCGTCCGCACGCTGGGCAGCTCGCCCGGCGCGGTCGACGTGCTGTTCTTCGATGTGCCGCGCCACAACTGGGCCACCGGCGGTGTGTTGTGGAGCGACAAGGCGGCGGCGCCGCCACCTGCAGGCAACTGACGCAGCTCGCACCCCAACCGACGGGCGCCTTCGGGCGCCCGTCGCGTTTGCGGCTCATGCTGGACGGCGTTCCAGGTCCTGGAACCGTTCACGCTGAGCTTGGCCTGTCCTGAGCCTGTCGAAGGGTCGAAGCGCGGCGCAGGGCTTCGACGAGCTCAGCCCGAACGGATTCCTTCCCGATCGCAACTCGGTATCAGGCGTACAGCGGCGCTTCCGCCATCGCCTCGCACTGGTCCTGCAGCATCTGGATCTGGCCCTTCCAGTAGTCGCTGCTGCCGAACCACGGGAAGGTGATCGGGAAGATCGGGTCCTGCCAGCGCCGCGCCAGCCAGGCCGAGTAGTGCAGCAGGCGCAGCGTGCGCAGCGGCTCGATCAGCGCCAGCTCGCGGCGGTCGAAGTCGCGGAACTGCTCGTAGCCGTCGAGCAGGCCGCTCAGCTGGCCGGTGCGCTGGGCGCGGTCGCCCGAGAGCAGCATCCACAGGTCCTGCACCGCGAAGCCGGTGCGCGCGTCGTCGAGGTCCACGAAGTGCGGGCCGCCGCCTTCGCGGTCGGTGGGTGTCCACAGGATGTTTCCGGGGTGGCAGTCGCCATGCAGGCGCAGGCTTCGGAGTTCTGAATGAAATTGGCCTCCCGCGCCCGTGGACAGGGCGGTGGCAGCTATCAAATCGAGAGCATCGTTGCAGGCGCGCTCCCAGTCCTTCTGCACGTCCAGCGGCACCATCTCGTGGCCCAGCAACCAGTCGCGCGAGGCGATGCCGAAGCCTTGCAGGTCCAGCGCGGGCCGCACGGCGAAGGGCCGCTTGGCGCCCACGGTGTGGATGCGCGCGAGGAAGCGACCGATCCATTCGAGCACCTCGAAGTCGTCCAGCTCGGGCGCCCGCCCGCCGCGCGAGGGGCTGACGCTGAACGCAAAGCCGCCCTGGTGGTGCAGCGTGCGGCCGTCGATCACGCGCGGCGCCACCATCGGCACCTCGGCCGCGGCCAGCTCGAGGGCGAAGTCGTGCTCTTCCTGGATCTGCGCGTCGCTCCAGCGCCCGGGCCGGTAGAACTTGACCACCACCGGCTTCTCGTCCTCGATGCCGACCTGGTAGACGCGGTTCTCGTAGGAGCTCAGCGGGACCAGGCGGCCGTCGCCGTACAGGCCGACGCCGGCCAGGGCGTCGAGCACCGCGTCGGGCGTGAGCGATTCGTAGGGGTGGGACGTGGCGGGCGCGGTGTCGGGCATCGCGCCATTGTCCGCCTCGCGCCCCGCGTGCTCAGGCGGCCAGCGAGAGGATGCGGCCGTCGCGCGGATCGCCGCGGCCGGCGAGCACGGCCTGCCAGGCCTGCGCCACGGCTTCCGGGCCGCGGTGCTGCTGCACGCGCAGCCAGGGGGCGTCGCCCTGCGTCGCGCGCGCGGTGAAGGCGAACCAGGCCTGCGCCAGCTTCTGGCCGAAGGCCTCGGCGCCCCATTCGCCGGTGCGCTTCTTGATCTGGGCCGGTGCGAAGAAGAAGGTCGCCCGCGGGCCGGGCAGCGCCTTGGCGCTGCCCTCGGGCGCGCGCTGGTCGACGTGCGTGTTGCCGATCACCATGCTGTAGCGCAGCTGCGCGAAACGCTCGTGGATGGCGCGGCGCAGCTCGCCGTTGCCCGCGAAGTCCACGTACACGCAGGGCGTGGCGGCGCCGAGGCGGTCGAGCTCGTCGTAGCCCAGCACCTGCGTGTAGCAGCCCAGGCCTTCGCAGAAGGCGCGGTTGGCCGCCGAGGTGATGCCCACCACGCGCACGCCCGGCCGCTGGGCGAGCTGGAAGGCGGTGCCGTAGGCGGTCTTGCTCGATGCGCTGGACAGGATCACGGTCGGTGCACCCTCGGCCCCGGCACCGAAGAAATCGTTGTCGCCCAGGAAGTCGTCGATGAGCCACGAGGTGATGAACAGCGGGCGCAGCAGGGCCTGCACGTCCTCGGTGTCGGCGGTGTAGAGCGGATCGCGGTTGCAGCGGAAGTAGACGTTGTAGACGGCCGGCAGTTCGGCCCGGTGGGCGGCCGCGTCGGTGAAGCGCTCGGGCGAGAGGCGGTCCGGCGTCAGCACCAGCTGCGAGGCCATGGGGAAGTAGCCGTACAGCCGCTCGCCCACCGCCACACCCGGGTGCAGCGACTGCACGACTCGCCCGAAGCCCCACACCGGCACGTGGCCCCAGCCTTCTTCCGCCGTGGGGAAGAACTGCCAGTAGCTCATCGCGTCGCCGAAGGCGGCGTAGGTGATGTTGTTGGAGGTCAGCGCAAAGGCATCGATGCCGACCCGCACCTGGCCGGGCGCCAGCGGCGTGTCCTCGCGGGTGTGCAGGCGGGCGTCGGACAGCGAGGTCTTGCGGACGATCAGTTCGGTGGTGCTCATGGCAGGGCTCCTGGAGGGGCGGGGGATGACCGACCGGCACCATAACCCGCCGGCATGACCGCAGCCGGCCGCGCCACGTTGCCGCCGTCGCCTGCGCGACCTGCCGGTGCAAAGAAAAACGCCACCCGGAGGTGGCGTTCGAGCATGTCACGGCACGCCGGCGCCGTGGACAGGCGGTGCGGATCAGGCGATGACGATCTCGACCGGGATGTTGCCGCGCGTCGCGTTCGAGTACGGGCACACCTGGTGCGCGGTGTCGACCAGCTTCTTCTTGGCTTCGGCGTCCAGGCCGGGCAGGCTGATGTTCAGCACGACGGCGACGCCGTAGGCCGCGCCGCCGTTCGTCGGGCCGAGGGAGACCTTGGCGTCGACGGCCACGTCTTCCGGCACCTTCACGCCGACCTTGGGTGCGACGGCCTTCATGGCGCCGATGAAGCAGGCCGAGTAGCCGACGGCGAAGAGCTGTTCCGGGTTCGTGCCGGCCTTGCCCGAACCGGGGGGGTTGAGCTTCACGTCGAGCGCGCTATCGCTGCTCTTGCCGGCGCCGCCGTCGCGGCCGCCCGTGGTGTGGGATTCGGCGGTGTACAGAACCTTGTCGAGTTGCGTGGTCATGGTCGTTCCTTCGGTGGTGGTTGAGAAATGCCGGTTGGCGGGAGAAATGGAATCAGGCAGCGGCGCCGCGCACCCGGTCGCGCAGCGATTGCAGCTGGCGCGTGAGCGTCACCAGCTCGTCGATGGAGCATTCGCTGGCCGCGAGCAGGCAGGCCGGCACGCTCGCGGCGCGGGCCTTGAGACGCCGGCCCGCGGCCGTCAGCGTGATGTGGACGCGGCGCTCGTCGGCCACGTCGCGCACCCGGGCCACGAGGCCGTTGGCCTCCAGCCGCTTGAGCAGCGGGGTGAGCGTGCCCGAGTCGAGCGACAGGCGTTCGCCCAGGGCCGAGACCATGAGGCCGTCTTCTTCCCACAGCGCCAGCATGACGAGGTACTGCGGGTAGGTCAGGCCCAGCTTGTCGAGCTGCGGCTTGTAGAGCCGGGTCATGGCCAGCGATGCGGAATACACGGCGAAGCAGAGCTGGTTGTCCAGCTTGAGCAGTTCGGCGGTGTCCGGTCGGGAGTGCATGGGACGAAGTATATCGAGCGATTCAATTGTGTGCAATTTAATTGTCGCAACGAAGGGAAAGCGTTCGTAACGGTGTGCCTGCCCGGGCGAGCGGCGGGCCGGCACGCGCCGGCCCCGTACCCTCTCAGCGTGCCATCAAGGCCGTGGCCATGGCATGAAAGGCCGGCAGCGTCAGCGGGTCATTCCCGGCGTTGGCGGCGACGGGGTGCGCGGCATAGCGCACGATCACCGTCTCGGCCTTCGGGTCGATGTAGATGCTCTGGCCGTGGATGCCGCGCGCCATGTAGGCGCCATGGTCGTTGTGCGTGACCCACCACATGTCCTTGTACGACCAGCCGGGCAGCAGCGCATAGCCCGCCTTGGCGAATGCAGCGCGCTCGCCGCCGCGCGCGATCTCGGCCACGGCGGCGGCCGGGATCGCCTGCTGCCCGTCCACGCGGCCGCCGTTGCGCATCGCCTCGCCGAATCGCGCCAGGTCGCGCAGCGTGGTGTTGAGCCCGCCGCCGCCGGACTCGGTGCCCACACGGTCGACCATGAAGTACGCATCCTGCTCGGCGCCGATGCGCCGCCAGACCTTCTGGCTCAGCAGCTCGGCCAGCGACTGGTTGCTCGCGCGCCGCAGGATCCAGGCCAGCACCTCGGCGTTGACGGTCTTGTAGGCGAAGGCATCGCCATGCGTACCTTCCTTGTGCAGCGTCTTCAGGAAGTCGTAGAAGGTCTTCGGGCCGGCGTAGTCGCGGCCCTGCGGCAGCATGCCCCCGGCGCGGGCGTAGTCCCAGACCTCGGCCTGGGGGTTGGCGTAGTCCTCCGAGTACTTCACGCCGATGGTCATGTCCATCACCTGGCGCACCGTGGCGTCGCCGTAGGCGGTGCCGGCCATCTCGGGCAGGTAGCGCGTCACCGGCGCGGCAGGGTCGAGCTGCCCTTCGGCCACCAGGATGGCCGCCAGCGTGCCGACGAAGGACTTGGTGACCGACATCGCCAGGTGCGGCCGCTCTGGCGTCAGTGCGCCGGCATAGCGCTCGAGCACCACCTGCCCGCGGTGCAGCACGAGGATGCCATCGGTGTAGGTGCGCGCGATCATCTGCTCGAAGTCCAGATCCTCGCCGCTCCCCAGGGCCTTGAAACGTACCTGCTGCGGGTCGATGGGCCTGGCGGCCGCGGGCAAGGGCTGCGCGGCGCCCGGGCCCCGCCGCACGTTGGCGGTGGGCACCAGCTCGCGGATGTGCGAGAAGGTCCAGCGCGTGCGCGGGTACACGTTGCCGCGCGGGTCGTCGAAGGTGATGGCCTTGTCGGGCGGGGGCGGAAAGCCCTGCATCCAGCCCAGGGCTTGGACCGAGGTGGCGGCCGGGTCGGGCAGGGGCGGCGGGGCGGCGCCGGCGGTCTGGGCGGTGGCGTGGTTCATGAAAGCGACGCAGAGCGCGGCCACCGCGGTGGCCGCGAGACGGAAGGCGGGCATGGGAACGATTCCTGGTGATTGTGAAGGCGCCCCCGACGACCGGCCGCCGGGGCGCGGGAGCGGGCAGTTCCTGGCGTGGAGGCCTGGCGCTCAGCGGCCGGTGAAGCGCGGGGGCCGCTTCTCGATGAAGGCGCGCACGCCTTCGGCCGCATCCTCGCTGAAGATCAGCTTCTGCTTGACGGGCTCGAAGTCCTCCGTCGCGGCCACCGGCCCCTGTTCGATCGCCTTGATGACGTTCAGGCGCGTGGCCACCACCGCCAGCGGCGCCTGCGCGGCGATGCGTTCGGCGATGGCGAAGGCGGCATCGAGCTGCTGGCCGGCCGGCACCACCTTCTGCACGAAGTTCAGGCGATAGGCCTCCGCGCTGTCGAACTCGTCGGCGGTGAGCAGGTGCAGCATCGCATTGCCCATGCCGGCGCGCTCGGCCATGCGCAGCGTGGCGCCGCCCGAGGCCATGATGTTGCGCGCCACTTCCAGCTGCGAGAAGCGGCAGTTGTCGGCCGCCACCGTGATGTCGGCCGCCAGCATGAGCTCGATGCCCACCGTGAAGCAGATGCCCTGCACCGCGGCCACCATCGGCTTGGTGCGGCGCCGGTAGCCCGGCTGGCCCATGTTGTGCGGCTCCACCAGCGTGCCGTTGGCGGGGATGGCGACGCCGCCGGCCTTCATGAACTCGGAAATCACCGGCAGGTCCAGCCCGGCGGTGAAATGGTCGCCGAAGGCATGCAGCACGCCCACGCGCAGGGCATCGTCGTCGTCGAGCCGGGTGTACGCCTCGGCCAGCTGGCGGAACATGGCCGGCGTCCAGCCGTTGCGCTTGGCCGGCCGGTTGATGCCGATCAGCAGCACATGGCCGCGCACCTCGGTGCTGATGCAGCCTTCGGCCGGCGGGGTGGGGGTCTGGATGTCCATGGGTGTCGAGTCTCCTGGGCCGAACCATAGTGGAACGCGCCGCGCCGGCCAGTCGCGTAGAGGACGGCCGCGCGCCCCTTCAGCCGGGCCGGTGCTTCATGCGCCGCGCGGTGGCGACCACCACCTCGCGCAGGGCCTGCACCGTCGGATGCCCGTCGAGTTCCTTCAGCGTGAAGAAGCTGACCGGCGGCAGGTTCCAGTTCAGCCGGTAGGGCAGGGCGGCCCAGCCGCTGGCGCGCTCCATTTCCTCCATCACGTCGCGGGCGAAGATGGTGATGGCGTTCGGCTCCTGGCGCAACACCATCTCGATGCCGCGCAGCGAGGTGGTCTCCAGGATCGGCATCGGCGGCTGCACGCCGGCGCCGACGAAGACCGCGTTGTAGGTCCGGCGCATGGGCGTGTTGGGCGGCGGCAGGATCCAGTCGAGCTGCGCGAGCCGGGCCCAGTCCAGCGGGCCGCGCGAGAGCCGCTTCACGTTGCGCGCGCCGACGATCAGGCAGGGCTCCTGCTCGTAGATCGCCTGCTGCACCAGTCCGCTCGCGTCGCCGTCGTAGGAGCGGCCGATGGCGCAGTCGATCTCGCGCGCCAGCAGGTTCGCCACCAGCTCGTCGGTCGTGCCCTCGCGCACCATCACCGAGATGCGCGGCGAGCGGTCCAGCAGGTGCGTGAGCGCGGCCGACATCAGCTGCTGCGGCACCTGCTGCGTCAGGCCCAGCCGCAGGCGGCCGCTGCGGCCCGCCTCGATCGAGGTCAGCACGCGCGTCGTGGCCTCCAGCTCGGCCAGCCAGCGGCGCGCGTAGTGCAGCACCGCATCGCCGGCCGGCGTGGGCACCAGCCCGCGGCTGCTGCGCGTGAACAGGGTGCTGCCGAAGATGTCCTCCACCTCGTGCAGCGCCTTGGTGATCGCCGGCTGGCTCAGATGCATTTCGGCGGCCACGCGGCCCAGCGAGCGGTGGCGGTCGATGGTCTGCAGCAGCGCCAGCTGGCGCAGCTTCAGGCGCGACAGCAGCGCATGCTGGAGTTCGGCAGCGGGGTCTTTCGCACTGGGCATGCCCATAACTCCGGGGTTATCGATCCATCAGAATTTATTTCATTTTGGTGAATCCGCGGTCCTAGACTTTTTGCATGCAAGCGCAAGAACCGATCGCCGCCTCCGCCGCCACCATCGTCAACGCCGGGTTCCTGGACACGCTGGCGGGCGCCGCCGATGCCGCGCAGGCGCTGGCACTGATCGACGCCTGCCGCGCCCGGATCGCCGGCGGCGGCATCTTCAGCATCCAGCAGAACGTGACCCGCGCCGAGGACGCGCCCGGCCAGGTGCTGCTGCGCCGCTTCTACTCGTCCGCGGCAGGCACCTTCCCGGTCAACGGCACCAAGCGCAAGACCCTCACGCGCTGGACGCGCTGCCTGTTCGTCGAGGGCCGCCCCTTCGTGGGCGAGGGTGAGGCGGCGTTGGCCGAGCACTTCGACGACTTCGAGCAGATGCGCGCCTTCGGGCTGCGCAGCGTGGTCAACGTGCCGCTGATGCAGGGGCCGCTCAGCTACGCGACCTTCAACGTCTTCGGCACGGCCCCGCGCTGGCAGCCGGAGCAGGTCTTCGCGTTCCGGCTGCTGGCGCTGGCGGCGGCGCGGTGGGTACCGGTCGCGCCCGGCCTGAGCTACCGCTTCGATGCCACCGAGCCGGCAGATGCCGGCGCCGCAGCCTGACCGCGACACGAACGAGAGGAGCCACCCCATGCCCGTCACCGCACTGCACCACTTCACGATCAACTGCACGCCCGAAGAGCTGCCGCCGCTGCTGGACTTCTACACCCGCGTGATGCGGCTGACCACCGGCGCGCGGCCGGAGATGCCGGCGCCCGGCGCCTGGCTCTATGCCGAGGGGCAGCCGATCGTGCACCTCTATGCCCATCTGGCGAGCGCCGACGCGCCGGTCGAGCCGGTCACCGGCCACCTCGACCACATCTCGTTCCGCGCGCGGGGCCTGCAGGAGATGCGCGCCCACCTGGATGCAGCGGGCGTCCCCTTCACCGAGGCGCCGATCGCCGGCTGGGCCATCCACCAGCTCTTCGTGCACGACCCGCGCGGCCTGCGCATCGAGATGACCTTCTGGATGGACCAGGAAGAGGGCGCCGCGGCATGACGCGCTTCGTCCAGGCCGGCGAGGCACGCATCGCGTTCGACCTCGAGGGCGAGGGCGATGCGCTGCTGCTGATGCACGGCGCCGAGGCCTCGCGGCAGATGTTCGCCGCGCTGGTGCCGCTGCTGGCCCCGCACTTCACCGTGATCGCCTACGACCAGCGCGACTGCGGCGAGACCGAGGCGCCCGAACGCCCGGCCACCCTGGCCGACCTGGCGCGCGACGCGCAGCAGCTCATCCAGGCGCTGGGCCTGCGGCGTGCCCACGTGTTCGGCTCGTCCTTCGGCGGCCGCGTGGCGCAGGCGCTCGCGCTGCTGCATCCGCGCTCGGTCGACCACCTGGTGCTCGGCAGCACCTGGCCGCTGCCGCGGCCCTACGAGGAGCTGTGCCCCGACGCCCGCCGGCTGGCCGAGTTGCGTGCCGGCCTGCCGGCCACGGCCGAGGAACTGGCGACCTGGTTCTTTCCCGAGGACTTCCTGCGCGCACGGCCCGAGCTGCGCCGCATGTTCGCCGGTGCGCGGCCCGCCTCGGCCCGCTCGGCGCGGCGCGGCGCCACGGTGCGGACCACGCTGGAGCGCGGCGTGGCGGACATCGTCGCTCCGACGCTGGTGCTGGCCGGCGAGCTCGACCGCGTGGTGCCGCCCAGCGTCACGCTGTCGATGGCCGGCCGCATCCGCAGCGCCGACGCGGTGCTGCTGCCCGGCGTGGGCCACGCCACCGCGCTGCAGGCGCCGCAGGTGCTGGCGCAGCACATCCTCCGATTCCTCCACCCCGAAGGAGCCAAGCCATGAGCACGAACCCCGAGCGCGCACGCGGGCGCCCCGACTACATCCGCATCGACGGCCTGTCCAAGCACTTCGGCGATGGCGGCGAGGGCGTGCTGGCGCTCAAGGACATCGACTGCACCATCGAGCAAGGCAGCTTCGTGACCATCGTCGGCCCCAGCGGCTGCGGCAAGAGCACGCTGCTGCGCATCCTGGCCGGGCTGCTCGACTACGACATCGGCCGCGTGACGCTCGACGGCCAGCCCATCCGCGGCACGCGGCGCGACGTCGGCGTGGTGTTCCAGAGCTCGATCCTGCTGCCCTGGCGCACCATCCTCGAGAACGTGATGCTGCCGGCCGAGGTGCTGGGCATCCCGGCGAAGCAGGCCCGCGAACGCGCGATGCAGCTGCTGGCCATGGTGCGGCTGGAGGGTTTCGAGCACAAGCTGCCGCGCCAGCTCAGCGGCGGCATGCAGCAGCGGGCCTCGATCGCGCGGGCGCTGCTGCACGACCCCAAGATCCTGCTCATGGACGAGCCCTTCGGCGCGCTCGACGCCATGACGCGCGAGCGCATGAACCTCGAGCTGCAGCGCATCTGGATGGAGAGCGGCAAGACGGTGGTGCTCATCACCCACTCCATTCCCGAGGCGGTGTTCCTCGGTGACCGCGTGTTCGTGATGTCGCCGCGGCCCGGCACGCTGGAGCGCGTGCTGACCATTGACCTGCCGCGTCCGCGCGCGATGGACGTGATGTCGCATCCCGAGTTCGCCGCCGCGTCCGCCTCCATCCGCGAACGCTTCTCGCACGCCGCTTCGTTCGACTGACCGGGGCCTTCCCATGACCACCGCCATGCTCGCCAACAACGCTTCCGTCCCCGACGCCGCGGCGCCGGCCGACGCCAACGCCGCCGCCGTCGCCCGCCCGCCCACCCGGCCCCGCCGCCGCGCCAACCCGCTGGCGTCGACGCGGGTGCAGTCGCTGCTGCTGCTCGCCCTGCTGCTGGGCGCGTGGGAAGGGGCCGTGCGGCTGTTCAAGGTGTCCGGGCACCTGGTGCCGCCGGTCAGCGACATCGCCGTCGCGCTCTGGCGGGGGCTGGCCACCAGCCCGACGGCCAAGGACGGCTTCTGGTACCACGGCGGCGTGACCGTGGCCGAGATCCTGCTGGGCTTTCTCATCGGCAGCGGCGTCGGCCTGGCCATCGGCATCGTGGTGTCGCAGATGCCCCGGGTGGAGCGGCTGCTGGAGCCCTACGTGGCAGCGCTGCAGAGCGTGCCCAAGGTGGCCATCGCGCCCATCATCGTGGTGTGGCTGGGCTTCGGCATCGGCTCCAAGGTGATGATCATCTGCCTGCTGACCTTCTTCCCGGTGCTGGTCACGAGCATCGCCGGCTTCAAGGCCGTGGACGCCGACCGCATCGACCTGCTGCGCTCGCTGTCGGCCACCCGCTGGCAGATCTTCCGCAAGGCCAAGTTCCCCAGCGCGCTGCCCTACATCTTCGCGGGGCTCAACATGGCCGCGGCCTTCAGCGTGGTGGGCGCGGTGGTCGGCGAATTCGTCGGCGCGCAGGCCGGGCTGGGCGTGCTCATCCTGCAGATGGAGGCGCAGGCCGACACCGGCGGCAGCTTCGCGGTCTGCGTGGTGCTGTCGATCATCGGCATCGTGATGACCGACCTCCTGCGCCGCATCCAGCGCCGCGTGCTGCACTGGATGCCCTCCGATACCTCCCAGCGCACGGTCAGCGTCTGACCGCCGCGCCCCCCGCTTTCCATTCGTGAAGGAGTGAGCCATGTTGAGTCGTCGTGAATTCGGCCTGGGCCTCGGCGCCCTGGGCCTGGGCGCGGGCCTGCCGGCCATCGCGCAGAACGTGCGGGTGATGCGGCTGGCGAACACCGCCGCGGTGAACGACCCGCAGCAGTGCTTCGTCACCGCCGGGCAGCACCCGCGGCTGAACTTCTACAAGCCCCAGGGCGTCGATCCCGAGTACGTCAACATGTCCAGCATGACGCAGGCGCTGCAGAGCCTGCGCGCCGGGCATGTCGAGTTCGGACCCGCGGTGCCGGGCATCCTGCTGCCCGCCATGGCGAAGGACCCGTCGCTCGATCTGGTGAGCGTCTACAAGTGGCTGCCCGGCAACGCGAACACGGTGGTGGTCAAGCCGGCCAGCCCCATCAAATCGGTGGCCGACCTGGCCGGCAAGCGCATCGGCGTGCGCAGCCAGGGCGACAGCGGCGTGGTCGTGCTCAAGGCCATGCTGGCCGAGCTGGGCCTGAAGGACGACCAATGCGAATACATCGCCATCGGCGACGGCGCGCCGGCCGGCGCCGCGATCGACGGCGACCGCGTCGATGCGATGGTGGCTTTCGACACCGCCACCGCGCGCATCGAGCTGGTCGGCACCCCGCTGCGCTACGTGCCGCTGACGCCTCGGTTCGCCCAGCTTGGCTCGGGCTGGCTGTGCGTGCCGCGCAAGCTGCTCAAGGAAGACCGCAAGGCCGTGGTGGCGCTGTTCCAGGGCATCGCCAAGTCGACCATCTTCTCCAATGCCAACCTCGATGCGGCGATCGACCTGCACTGGGCCGTGTACCCCGAGAGCAAGCCCAAGGGCCGCAGCCTGGACGAGGCACGCAAGGAACTGAACTTCATCCTCAAGGACCGCAAGAACAGCTGGATGCGCCGCCCCGACGACCCCGACCAGCGCATGGGCGCCTCGTCGCTGGCCGAGTGGAAGAGCAACATCGAGCTGGCGGCCGAGAGCAGCAAGAACCCGAAGCTGGCCGCGGAACTGGGCGACCCCAACCGCCTGTTCACCAACGAGCTCATCGACGACATCAATGCCTTCGACAAGCAGGCCGTCGTCCGCATGGCGCGGGAATTCAAGCTGTAAAGCGCCGCACAGGAGCAGCCCCATGGACGTCCTCATCTCCGGCGCCAGCATGGCGGGCCTCTCGGCCGCCCACTGGTTCGCGCGGCTGGGCCATCGCGTGTGCGTGGTCGAGCGCGCCGAAGGCCTGCGCCCCGGCGGCGCACCCATCGACGTGCGCGGCAAGGCGCTGGGCACGGCGCAGCGCATGGGCATCCTGGGCACCATCGAGGCGCAGAAGGTCAGCCTGATCGAGCCCGGCCCCGTGCTCGACGGCACCGGGCAGCAGGTCGCCACGCTCGACCTGCGCTGGTTCGCCAACGAGACGGACGAGGATGTCGAGATCACGCGCGACCGGCTCAACCGCATCCTGCTCGACGCCATTCCCGAGGGGGTCGACTTCCGCTTCAAGGTGTCGATCGCATCGCTGGCCGATGGCCCCGACGGTGTGGACGTCGCGTTCGGCGACGGCGCAACCGCACGCTACGACCTGGTGGTCGGCGCCGACGGCCTGCATTCCAACGTGCGCAGGCTGGCCTTCGGCCCCGAGAAGGACTACGTGCGGCACTTCGGCCATTACGTGGCGCTGGTCGACCTGCCGAACGGTCGCGACTGGCAGCGCGCGATGCTCAACGTGCCCGGCCTCACGGTCGCGGTGCGCGATGCGGGCGACGGCCCCCAGGCCATGATGCTCGCGGCCAGCCCGCCGATCGACTACGACTGGCGCGACCCCGATGCGCAGCGGCGCCTGATCGCGCAGTTTTTGTCGCGCGTCGATGCCTGGCAGGTGCCCGCCCTGCGCGCCGCCTTCGCCGACCCGGCCGCCCGCGGCTTCTACTTCGATTCGGTGAGCCAGACCCACATGCCCGAATGGACACGCGGGCGGGTCGCGGTCATCGGCGATGCGGGCCATTGCGCGGCGCTGCTCTCGGGCATGGGGACCACCCTGGCCATGGTGTCGGCCGAACTGCTGGCGACCACGTGGACCGCGCACGGCGGCGACATGGCCGCCGCCTCGCCCCACTACCACGCGCAACTGCGGCCCTACGTGCAGCAGTGCCAGGCCTTCGCCCACGAGGGCGCGCCGATCATGGTGCCGCCCACGCAGGAGGCGCTGGACCGGCGCAATGCGCAGTTCCGGGCGTATGCGGCGCAACACGCCGCGGCGTGCTAGCGGATGCTCACGAGTTCGAGTGCCTCGCTGATGACGAAGGCACCGCCGCTGGTGCCGCCGCGGGTCATCATCTCGAAGCGCACCGGGCGGCCCAGCTCGGGCGCATACCAGACCTCGGCGCGGTAGCGCCCGGCCTGCGAACCGCCGCTGCCCAGGCTGCTGGCGACGCGGTCGGTGTAGCCCTCGTACTCGATGCGGACCGTGTCGATCTCCCGGCCGCCGACGCTCAGCCGGGCGTTGCCCTTCACCACCGCGGTGAGCTCCATGCCGATGCGTGCCGCGCCGCCGCGGCTGGCGGTGTACTTCGTGTACCACGACGGATGCTGCGCCGGGTTGCGGGGTACCCAGCCGCCGGGGGGCATCACCAGATCGAACTCCCCCGCGGCCGAGCTGGTCACGCTGACCACCTCGCCCCCGGGCTTCTCGATCCAGCTGCCGCCGTTGAAGCTCAGCAGATCGCCGGAGGGCCCGTCGGAGCGGTAAACCACCTTGCGGCGCGTGCCGGTCAACCGGTCCTGCAGTTCGTACTCGATCGTCGTGGGGCGCAGCACGCGCGCACCGGCGACGGGCCGAAGGGCCGTGGGCGCGGCGGCCGGCGCGGCGGCGAGGCCGGCGATCGCGGCGCGCCCGCGCTCGGGCAGCTGCGCCATCCATGCCGCCGGCATCGCCAGCGTCGGCGATGGCGTCGCGCCCGCGGCGGGCGAGGCACCCAGCATGCCGGCCAGCCGTCCCTGCGCGTCGAAGATGCCGGCGCCATCCAGGCCCGCTTCGGCCGGTGCGGCCAGTTGCAGCGATTCGACCGCGCCTTCGGCCGTGCGCCGGATGCCGGCCAGCAGGTTCGTGCCGAGCGTGAGTTCGCGTCCCCGCGGTGCGCCGATGACGTACAGCGGCGAGCCCACCGCCAGGCCGTCGAGCTCGCGCAGCGCCAGCGGCTCGGCCGGCAGGTTCGCGACGCGCAGCTGGCACAGCCCGCGCTCGACGTCGGGCCACTCCAGCGAGGCGCCGTAGCTGACGTTGTCGCGCCGCAGGCTGACCGACTGCGCCTGCGCCAGCAGATGGCAGCTCGTCACCGCCGTGCCCCGGCCGGTCGCGACGGCGGTGCCGGTGCCGAGGGGCTGGCCCTGTGCGTCGGTGGCCTGCAGCACCCAGACGTTGGGCGACACCCGTGCGAAGAGCGCGTCGGGCTGCAGCGTGGCGGCCGTCGCGGCCGGCTGCGCCGCCGCCTGCCCGAGGTGAAGCGCCGCAGCCAGCAGCGCGGCCACGCGAAGGGGGATCGTCATCATCGGTTCACCGGCAGCAGCTGGCGCAGGTCTTCAATGCGCGTCGTGGCGAAGGGGCTGGCCGGCGTGGGGGCGGCCAGCGTGGGCGCCGCGGCGGCCGGGGTGGGCGGCGGCGGGGTCGGTGCGGCGGTGACCGGCGCGACGGGCGCCGCCGACGCGACGGCGATGGCAGCGGCCGGCGCGGCGGGTGCCGGTGTGGTCGTGGGTGCTGCCGATGGCGCCGTAGGTGCGGGAGCGATGACCGGCGTGGCCGCCGCCATGGCAGGCGCCGCCGGCGGCGTGCCGGTGGGCTCGGGCACCGGTGCGGTGGCCAGCGCAGCGCGGCGCGTCTCGCCGGTCTTGAGGCCGACCAGCACCTCGTCGCCCACCTGCCGGTTGCGGTCGTAGTCGCGCACTTCGCCGAACACGAGCCGCATCCAGGTCGGGTAGTTGTAGCCCGCCCCCGTGCCCGAATCGATGGCCGCGCCGATGATCCCGCCGACCATGATGTTGCCGACCATGCCCGCGTTGACGCGCGAAGTCGCCTGTCCGCTGGCCGGCGCCTGGCCGTCGGCCGTGCACTGGATGATCAGGTTGCCGCCCGAGCGCCGGACCAGCGCGGGCTGGCCCGAGCGGGTGAGGGCGCTGCCCTTGTCGTTCGTCATCTGGCACTCGGCGTCGGCCACGGCCTCGCCCGAGGCAGTGACCGTGTCGACCCGCACCGATTGCGTCGTGCCGTGCGTGACCGACGCACATCCGCCGGCCAGCAGCAAGGCCCCCAGCATCGCGCCCCAGGCGCACCCACGCAGTCCCATCACGCACTTCTCCTCGACGTATTGATTACAAAGTGTAACCACGACGATGCGCGCCGGCCGCCGACGCAGGCCCGGGCCGGTGGCCACGGCGCCTGGTCACAATGCCCGCATGACCGACGCGCCCCTGCTGACCGCCGTGGACGACGGCGTGATGACGATCACGCTCCATCGCCCCCAGAAGCTCAATGCCATCGACAACCCGCTGGCCGAGGCGCTGCTCGGCGCGGTGGAAGCGGCCGGGCGCGACGACGCGGTGCGTGCCGTGCGCGTGCGTGGCGAGGGCCGTGCCTTCTGTGCCGGCCGCGACGTGGGTGCGCCGCCGACCGAGCGCGACCTGACGCTGGTGCAGGCGGTGGCCACGGCCCTGGTGCGCCTGGACAAGCCGGTGCTCTTCGCCGTCCATGGCTGGACGCTCGGCGCCGGGCTGGAATGGATGCTCGACGCCGACATCGTCATCGCGGCGAGCAACGCGCGCTTCAGGCTGCCGGAGGCCTCGCTCGGCGTGTTCGTCACCGGCGGCCTGAGCGCCACGCTGGCTGCCTGCGCGGGCGTGGCCCGTGCGAAGGCGCTGGTGCTGCTGGGCGAGGCCTTCGGGGCCGACCAGGCCCAGGCCTGGGGCCTGGTGTGGCGCGTGGTGGCGCCCGAGGCCCTGGACGACGCATCGATGCAGATGGCGCGCCAGCTTGCGGCACTGGCGCCCGACGTGGCGCGCCAGTTCAAGCGCGTCTTCCACGAGGTCGGCCTGGCGCACTTCGATGCCGCCATCGCGCGCGAGAACGCTGCGCATGCAGCGCTCGGCACTCCTAGGGATCAGTCCGGCGGCCGCCCCTGAGCGCGGCGCCTCGCAGGCCGGTCAGTAGGTGTACACGCCGCGGCCGGTCTTGCGGCCGAGCTGGCCGGCGGCCACCATCTCCTTGAGCAGCGGGCAGGGCCGGTACTTGGAGTCGCCGAACTCCTCCAGGTACACCTCCATCACCGCCAGGCACACGTCCAGCCCGATCATGTCGGCCAGCGCCAGCGGGCCGATGGGCTGGTTGCAGCCGAGCTTCATGCCGGCGTCGATGTCCTCGGCCGTGGCCAGGCCCTCGGCCAGCACGAAGAAGGCCTCGTTGATCATCGGCACCAGGATGCGGTTGACGACGAAGCCGGGCGCGTTCTTCACCGTGATGGGCGACTTGCCCAGCTTGAGCGCCAGCGCCTTCACCGCGTCGTGCGTGGCGTCGCTGGTGAGGTAGCCGCGGATCAGCTCCACCAGCGCCATCATCGGCACCGGGTTGAAGAAGTGCATGCCGATGAAGCGGTCGGGCCGCTTCGTGTCGGCGGCCAGCTGCGTGATCGAGATCGACGAGGTGTTCGACGCGATGATCACCTCCGGCCCGAGCAGCGCATCGATCTGCTGCAGGATCTTGGTCTTGAGCCCGTGGTTCTCGGTCGCGGCCTCGATCACGAGCTGCGCGGCCTTCAGGTCCTCGTAGTTCGTCGAGCCCTGGACGAGCTTGAGCGCGTCGGCTTTCTGGGCCTCGGTGAGCTTGTCTTTCTTGATGAGGCGGTCGAGGCTGCCCGAGATGGTCGCGACGCCCTTGTCGACCGCCGCCTGCGCGATGTCGACCATCACCACGCGGATGCCCGAGACGGCGCAGGCCTGCGCGATGCCGTTGCCCATGGTGCCGGCGCCGATGATGCCGACGGTCTGGATGTCCATTGAATGCTCCTGGAGAAAGTGGGAAGAACGCAATGGACGGATGCTAACGGCCGCGCCTTGCCGCAGGCCGTCGCCCGGGCAACAAATCAGCGCGCGGGCCGGATGCGGTAGATCGCGTTGTTCAGGTCGGCAGACACGTACACGCTGCCGTCCGCGCCCATGGCCACGCCGGTCGGCACGTAGGGCGGCGGCAGGCCGGGGCCGGCGGCCAGGCCGATGGGCAGGTTCTCGGCCACGGTGCGTTTGCTGCCGTCGGCCGGGTCGATCTCCACCAGCCGCCTGGCGGCCGACTCGGCCACGATGAAGCTGCCCCACGGCGTCTGCGCCAGGCCTTCCGGCATGGCCAGGCCCTGGGCCACGGCCACCGGCGCGCCGCCGGCCAGCGGCACGCGCAGCAGCCGGCCCGCCGCCTCGGTGACGTAGACCGCGCCATCGGCGCCCAGCACCATCTGCACCGGCCCCTGGATGCCGCTGGCCAGCACCTGCCGGGTGGCGAACTGGTCGCCGCTGGCGCGCGTGATGCTGCCGGTGGCGATCTCGGCGACGAGCACGCTGCCGTCCTCCAGCGGAATCGCGTCGTAGGGCGCCTTCAGGCCGTGGATCACGGCGGTGGTCTTGCGCGTCGCGCGGTCCACCAGCTGCACCGTGCCGGTGAACCACGACGACAGCGCGAAGCGCGTCTTCGACAGCCCCACCGCGAAGGGGTATTCCAGCTCCGGCTCGCGCTGCATGCGGAAGATGTCGCTCACCGCGCCGTTCTTCAGGTCGACCTCGCGGAAGCCGAACACGTCGGCCACCCAGAGCCGGTCGCCCTCGGCCTTCATGCCTGCGGGCACCGCGACGGCGCCGCCCGTGAGGCGCCGCAGCTCGCCGGTGGCGGGGTTGAAGGCGTCGACGGCGTTGTTGGCCATGTTCGACACGTAGATCGTGCCGTCGGGGGCGATCGCGAGGTTGTCGAGCGAGGGCGTCAGCTGCTTGGCCACGGTCTTGCGGCCGGTGGCGAGCTCGACGCGCACCAGCTCGCCCGAGCGCGCGTCGACCACCCACAGGTTGCCCTTGCCGTCGAGGTTGGCCGCGGCCGGGATCTGGAAGCCGCCGGCGATCACGGTCATGTCGCCGTTGGCCGGGTTGATCTTCACCACCTGGCCCTTGAACCAGAGCGGCCCGTACAGCCAGCCGTCCGGGCCGACCTCGAAGCCGTTGAAGCCGCCCATGTCCTTCTTGATCAGCCGAGGCGGCAGCTGGCCGGCACGGTCGATCTCCCACAGCGCATCGCCCAGGAACACCTGCGAGGCATAGAGCTTGCCGCTGCGGCGGTCGAAGTCCACCGAGTTCAGGCCGGGCAGGTCCTTGGCCAGCACGCGCATCGGCGCGCCGTCGCTCTCGCGGTAGCGCAGCATGCCCATGAGGTAGTTGGTCCAGGCCAGCTCGCCGCGCGGGCCGACGGCGATGTCGTCGGCCTGGCCTTCGGGGGCGGGGATGAACACGCGCGCCTGGCCGGTGCGGCGGTCGACCTCCCACATGCTGTTGCCCACGACCGAGCCCGCCAGCAGGCGGCCCTGGCCGTCCACCGCCAGGCCGTGCACGCCGGCGAAGGCCGACGGCTGCACCAGGGCCTCGGGCGCGGACCAGGCCGCGGGCCGCGTCGGCGGCGCCGTGCTGCAGCCGGCGAGTGCGGCGAAAAGGGCGGGAACGGCGAGCGCGAACGCGGCCGTGCGGCGGCGCATTGACATGGGCATGCGGTCTGTCTCCGGAAGGTTGTTGTGGGTGCAGGCGAAGTCTTCGCAGCGTGGGCTCGCCACGCAGTCACCCAGGGGACAAACGCCCGCGCCGAAGCGGCCGGTGACGCGCGTCGCGCCTGTGCCGACCGGCCTGAACTCACGGGCCGACGGCCAATCCCGTCCAGCAGCCAGTTGGCGCAAGCCGGGCCGGCGGGGCCCTGCGTACGCTCCGGCGCAGCCAGCCACCGCACCGCCCATGACCGCCCCCACCCCCCGACCACCCGCCCGCCGCACCGTGCGCATCGGCGGCGCCTCGGGCTTCTGGGGCGACAGCAGCGTGGCGGCGGGGCAGCTCGTGCGGGGCGGTGCCCCCATCGACTACCTCGTCTTCGACTACCTGGCCGAGACCACGATGGCGGTGCTGGCCGGTGCGCGCCTGCGCAAGCCCGAGATGGGCTGGGCCACCGATTTCGTCGAGGTCGCCATGCGCGACGTGCTGGCCGACTGCGTGGCGCGCCGCATCCGCGTGGTGAGCAACGCCGGCGGCGTGCACCCCGAAGCCTGCGCCGAGGCGCTGCGTGCGCTGGCGCGGGAGCAGGGCGTGGACGTGCGCGTGGCCGTGGTGCTGGGCGACGACGTGAGCGGGCAACTGCCGGCGCTGCACGCGGACGGCGTTCAGGACATGGCCAGCGGCGAGCCGGTGCCCGCGCGCGCCCTGAGCGCCAATGCCTACCTCGGCGCGCAGGGGATCCGCGCAGCGCTGGCGGCCGGTGCCGACGTGGTCGTCACCGGCCGCTGCGTCGACAGCGCCGTCACGCTCGGCCCGCTGCTGCACGAATTCGCTTGGGCCGACGACGACTGGGACCGCATCGCGGGGGGCAGCCTGGCGGGCCACATCATCGAATGCGGCTGCCAGGCCACGGGCGGCCTGCACACCGACTGGCAGGCAATCCCCGACTGGCCGGGCATCGGCTACCCCATCGTCGAGGTGGCCGAGGACGGCAGCTTCACGCTCGGCAAACCGCCCGGCACCGGCGGTGCGATCCTGCGCGCCGCGGTGGCGGAGCAGCTGCTCTACGAGATCGGCGACCCGGCCGCCTACCTGCTGCCCGACGTGCGCTGCGACTTCACGCAGGTGCGCATCGAGCAGGTCGACGCCCAGGCGGTGCGCGTGCACGGTGCGCGCGGCGGTCCGCCGCCCACGGGCTACAAGGTGTCGGCCACCGTGCTGGACGGCTGGCGCTGTGCGGCCGCGATGGTGATCGTCGGGCGCGAGGCGGCGGCCAAGGCGCACCGCACGGCGCAGGCCATCCTGGCACGCACACGGTCGCTGTTCGGTGCGCGCGGCCTGGCCGACTACACGGCCACTTACGTCGAGGTGCTCGGCACCGAATCCGTCTATGGCCCGCACGCGCGCGCCGGCGCCGCCGAGGCGCGCGAGGTGCTGATGCGCGTGGTGGTCGACCATGCCGACAGGAAGGCGCTCGAACTCTTCGCACGCGAGATCGCGCCGGCCGGCACCTCGTGGTCGCCCGGCACCACCGCGCCGGGGTCGATGGCAGGGCGGCCGCCGGTCGTGCCGCTGATCAAGCCCTTCGCCTTCGTCCTGCCCCGGGACGCGGTGGCGGTCCGTGTGTTGATCGAGGGCGACGAGTTGCCCCCGGCCGCCGCACCCGCCCTGCAGGCGCCGACGGGCCCCGCGCCGGTGGCACCGCCCGAGGCGGTGGCGCTGCCGGCCGACGCGGTCGAGCTGCCGCTCATCGCGCTGGCCTGGGCGCGCAGCGGCGACAAGGGCGACCTGGCCAACATCGGCGTCGTTGCGCGGCGCCCCGAGTGGCTGCCCTGGCTCTGGGCCGCGCTCACGCCCGAGGCCGTGGCCGAGTGGTTCGGCCACCTCATGACGACGCGGCGGGTCGAGCGCTTCCACCTCCCCGGCATCCACGCGCTGAACCTGCTGCTGCACGGCGCGCTGGCCGGCGGCGGCCCGCGCTCGCCGCGGCTCGACCCGCTCGGCAAGGGCATGGCGCAGATGCTGCTGGACATGCCCGTGAAAGTCCCGCCCCGCGTGGCGGCGCAGGCAGCGGAAGATGCCGGCCTTGCCAACCACTGACGCGAACGCCATGCTGCACCCCCAAGCCCGAGCCCTGATCGACCTCATCGAATCGCGCGGCCTGCCCCCCACCCACACCCTGCCGCCCGCCGAGGCCCGCGCCTTCTACCGAGAGCGCCGAAGCTTCACCCAGCCCGATGCGCCCGAGGTCGCCGAGGTGCGCGATCTGAGCGCGCCCGGGCCGCTGGGCGACATCCCGCTGCGCGCCTACCGCCCGCTCGGTGCCGCGCCCGACGCCGTTCTGCCCGTGCTGATGTACTACCACGGCGGCGGCTGGGTGATCGGCGACCTGGACACGCACGACGTGCTGTGCCGCGAGCTGTGCAACGGCAGCGGCTGCGCGGTCGTGGCGGTCGACTACCGCATGGGCCCCGAGGTGCGCTTCCCCGGCGCCGTGAACGACGTGCTGGCCGCCACGCGCTGGGTCGCGTCGCAGGCGAAGGACCTGCGCATCGATCCGGCGCGCCTGGCGGTGGGCGGCGACAGCGCGGGCGGCAACCTCGCGGCCGTGGTGTCGATCGCCGCGCGCGACGGCGCCGACGGCCAGGGGCCGCTGCCCATCGCGTTCCAGCTGCTCGTCTACCCCGGCACCGACATGCGGCGCGGCCATGCCTCGCACACGACCAACGGCCAGGGTTACGTGCTGACGGCCGACACCATCACCTACTTCCACGACCACTACATCGACGATCCGAAGCACGACCTGGACTGGCGCGCCTCGCCGCTGCTGGCCGCGAGCCACGCCGGCCTGCCGCCCGCGCTGGTGATCACGGCCGGCTACGACCCGCTGCGCGACGAGGGCCTGGACTATGCGCGTGCCCTGAGCGCCGCCGGCACGCGGGTCAGCTACGTCTGCTTCGAGCGGCAGATCCACGGCTTCATCACCATGGGCCGCGTGCTCGACGAGGCGAACACCGCCGTGGCGCTGTGCGCCGCCGAGCTGCGCCGCGCACTGGCCGCACCCGCGCGGGACTGAGGCGCATGCGGCATTGCACGGCCCCACCCAAAATCGTCCGTTTCGACGACGCCGGGCCACGCATGCGCTTCAACAATCGCGCCGCACCGCGCGTGGGCGTGTCGACTGCCCTTAGGGAAAGCCCCGTGCCGGCGGCACGCCGCGCGGCGGGGGCCGTCGATACGATCCGCCGGACCGCGCCAGCGCGGCGGTGCGGGGTGCGGTGGGCCGAGTGTCTTGAGAAGAAGCCAAGGAGACCGAGCAGCATGCAGACGACCCGAGTGGTGCACGCCGACGGCGGCGAGCGCCTGATGTGGCTGACGACGACGCGCGTGTTCTACGCCGGCCTGCTGGGCGTGGCGAGCGAGCGCAACTTCGGTGGCTATGGCATCTACGTGTCGCCGCGCGGCCTGCCCAACCGCATCCGCATCGGCGGCGGGGCCTGGCAGTCCGGCGAGCTCTTCGTGGTGCCGCCGCAGGTGCCGCATCGCGTGCAGAGCGCCGAGCCGCTGATCTTGAACCTGCTGGTCGAAGCCGATGCGGCCGACCCCGATGCGCTGCCCGCCGTGCTGCGCCACTGCGGTCCGGTGGACGACGCTGACTTCGTGCGCCGCGTGCGCGCCGCCCATGCGCGCCTGCTGCATGCGTCCGGCCGCGAGTGCTTCGACGGCATCGACTTCGACCCCCTGTTCTTCGGCCAGACGCTGGCACCGCGGCCGATGGACCCGCGCATCCGTCGCGTCGTCGAGCGCGTGAACGCCGACCCCGCCGCGGCCCGCTCGGCCGAGCAATGCGCCGAGGACGTGCACCTGTCCTTCTCGCGCTTCCTGCACCTGTTCAAGGCGCAGACCGGCATGACTTACCGGGCCTTTCGCGCCTGGAAGCGTGCGCGCAGCCTGCTGCGCTACGTGCGCGAGTCGGCCAGCCTCACCGACATCGCGCTCGAGGCGGGCTATCCCGACTCCACGCACTTCAGCCACTCGATCCGGCAGATCTACGGCCTCAAGCCCAGCGAGATCGTCGCCGGATCGAGGCGCCTGGCGCTGCACGACGCGGCCGGCGGGGTGCTATGCCATTGACGGCGGCCCACGCTCGCCGCATGGGCGCTTCGGGCCGCTTCGGCCCGGGGCACTGAGCGAAAGGCGCGCGCCTTGCAAGTCCTCCAGCTCCTTCTCTCGGGCATCGCGCAAGGCTGCATCTACGGCCTCATCGCGCTGGGCTTCGTGCTGATCTACAAGGCCACCGAGACGGTGAGCTTCGCGCAGGGCGACCTGATGATGCTCGGCGCGTTCACGGCCTTCGCCGGCATGACGATCTTCGGCCTGCCCTTCTGGCTGGCGGCCATCCTGGCCGTGGTGGCGATGGCGGCCTTCGGCATGCTGGTCGAGCTGGCGGTCATCCGGCCCATCCTCGGCCAGCCGCAGTTCTCGATCGTGATGCTCACCATCGGCATCGGCTACGTGCTGCGCGGGCTCATCACCATGGTGCCCGGCATCGGCACCGAGACGCACACGCTGCCCGTCCCCTACAAGGACCAGGTGTGGAACCTGGGCGGCCTGGTCGTGAACGTGGAACAGGCGGTGGTGATCGGCGCCACGGCGGTGCTGTGTGTGCTGCTGTTCGCGATGTTCCGCTACAGCAAGCTGGGCATCGCGATGCAGGCCAGCTCGCAGAACCAGCTCGCCGCCTATTACATGGGCATCCCGGTCAAGCGGCTCAACGGGCTGGTATGGGGCCTGGCCGCCGGGGTGGCCACGGTGGCCGGCATGCTGCTCGCGCCCATCACCTTCGTGCACGCCAACATGGGGCTCATCGGGCTCAAGGCCTTCCCGGCCGCGGTGGTGGGCGGCTTCGGCAGCCTGCCGGGCGCCATCGTCGGCGGGCTGGTGATCGGCGTGGTCGAGTCCTTGGCGGGCTTCTACCTGCCCGACGGCTTCAAGGACACGGCGCCCTACATCGTGGTGCTGGCGATGCTGATGCTCAAGCCGAACGGGCTGTTCGGCGAGAAGCTGCGCAAGAAGGTGTGAGCATGTCCACGACATCCGCAGAAGGCGCAAAAGAGGCAAAGAGAACCTTGAATGAATTCTTTCGCGTCCTCTGCGAAACCTTTGCGTCCTCTGCGTCCGGCAGTCCGCTTTTCTGACTGACTTCGATGCGCTACATCTTCAAGACCAGCTACGCGCAGGACATCGCGCTCGCCAAGCATGGCGGGCACCGCTTCTGGTACTCGCTGCTGGGCGTGGTGCTGATCGCGGCGCCCTGGCTGCTCGACGAGTACTGGCTCGCGCAGCTGAACTTCGTGCTCATCTACTCGGTGGTCGGGCTGGGGCTGATGCTGCTGGCGGGGTTCACCGGGCAGTTCTCCATCGGGCATGCGGCCTTCCTGGGAACGGGCGCGTACGCGCAGGGCGTGCTGACCAACCTGGGCCTGCCCTTCCCGCTGGCCATGGTGGCGGCGGCGCTGCTGTCTGCGGCGGTGGGCGTGGTGGTGGCGATGCCGGCGTTGCGCGTCAAGGGCATCTACCTGGGCATCGCGACGCTGGCCTTCGGCTTCATCGTGGAAGAGGTGTTCGCGCGCTGGGAGAGCGTCACGGGCGGCAACGCCGGCCTGCACGTCAAGTCGCCCCGGCTCTTCGGCCTGGACTTCGGCAGCGGCGAGGCCTTCTACTTCGTGTGCCTGGTGACCACGGTGCTGTGCACCCTGGGCGTGCTCAACCTGCTGCGCGCGCCGACCGGCCGCGCCTTCGTCGCCATTCGCGATTCGGAGATCTCGGCGCAGAGCATGGGCATCCACCTGGCGCGCTACAAGACGCTGTCGTTCGCGATCTCCGCCGCGCTGGCCGGGCTGGGCGGCGCGCTCTATGCGCACAAGATCAGCTTTCTCTCGCCCGACCAGTTCAGCATCCTGCAGTCGATCGACCTGCTGCTGCTGGTGGTGATCGGCGGGCTGGGCTCGGTGCACGGGGTGTTCCTCGGCGCGATCTTCCTGATCTCGATGCCGCAGTTGATCGCGATGTCGAAGGACTTCCTGCCGGCTGCCATCGGCCAGGCGCCGGGGCTGCAGGGCCTGGTGTACGGCGTGGTGCTGATCGCCTTCGTGCTCTTCGAGCCCATGGGGCTGTACGGCCGCTGGCTCAAGGTCCGAACCTACCTGCAGCTGTTCCCGTTCTATCGCCGGGGCATGTTCAAGCGCCAGAAGTCGTTCACCAAATCGGACCGGCTGAAATGAAAAACGGACAGCCGAACGCAGAGGGCGCAGAGATGTCGCAGAGGGCGCAGAAGGACAGCCAGAAGTCTTTCGGTTTTCTTTTTTGCGACCTCTGCGTGTCCTTTGCGCCCTCTGCGTTCGGCTGCCCGGATTCATCCCGCGCATCATGAGCCACGACGTCCTCCTCTCGGCCCAGGACCTGAGCGTGCGCTTCGGCGGCGTGCTGGCCGTGAACAAGGTGAGCTTCGACGTGCGCCGCGGCGAGGTGTTCACGCTGATCGGGCCCAACGGTGCGGGCAAGACGACGGTGTTCAACCTGATCAGCCGCATCTACCAGCCGACCACGGGGCAGATCACCTGGCACGGCGAAGCCGCGCCGCTCAAGCTCACGGACCAGCCGCCGCACGCCATCGCGGCGCTGGGCATCGCGCGCACCTTCCAGAACATCGAGCTGTTCGAGCACGCGACGGTGCTGCACAACCTGCTGATCGGCCGCCACACGCACCGTGCGACGGGCTTCTTGAGCGAGCTGTTCTTCACGGCCGCCACGCGCCGGGCCGAGATGGCCGCGCGCGAGAAGGCCGAGCAGGTGATCGACCTGTTGGACCTGCAGCACCACCGCGATTCGCTGGTGGCAGGCCTGCCGTACGGCGTGCGCAAGGTGGTGGAGCTGGCCCGCGCGCTGTGCACCGAACCCAAGCTGCTGCTGCTCGACGAGCCCTCGTCGGGCCTGAACGTCGAGGAGACGGCCGACATGGCCTTCTGGATCCAGGACATCCAGCACGAGCTGGGCATTTCGGTACTGATGGTGGAGCACGACATGACGCTGGTGTCGAAGGTGTCGGACCGCGTGCTGGCGATGAACCAGGGCGAGGTGCTGGCCACGGGGTCGTCGCGCGAGGTGCAATCGGACCCGAAGGTGGTCGAGGCCTACCTGGGGACGGTCGAGGATGTGAGCAGCTTGCGGAGGGCGGCGTGAAGGCTTCGGAGATGTCGTGCCCCATGGGCCGGCCGCCCGGCATGCGCCGCCGGCCCTGCGATGCCGGTGCGCCGGCCCCCTTCGGGGGCTTCCCTGCGATGCTCGGCCGGGGCTCGCGTCGCAGAACTCGCTGCGTTCACTTCGTTCACTCCGCTCAAACAGCTGCGACGAGTCAGTGCACGAAGCACGCCTGTCCTTCGGCAGGCGTGCCTCGCCCCGGCCTGCGCTTCTTGGCGGCGCACAAGGCATCGCAGGGCCGGCGGCGCATGCCGGGCTCCGCGGTGGCGCGCACGCGTCGCTTCTTATGGGGCGCCGCGGCAACCCCGCGTGGTTCGGGCGCACGGTATCCACGGCGCGGGGCGGCAGGCAGCGGGGAGCGAATCGACGCGGCCGAGCAGCGCAGCCAGGCGGGGAAAAAGAAGGACGCATGTTTGAGCGAAGCGAGTTTGCGGCCTTCCCCCGCCTGGCGAGCAGCGCAGGGAAGTCGCCGCAGGCGACCCGCGGCGTTTGAGCGGACCGGTGCCTGCCGCCCCGCGCCGGCGCCCCCCTTCGGCGAATCGTTGGAAGGCGCCCAAGCATGAGCACCGAAGTCCTCCAACTCCTCAACGTGGAGAGCGCCTACGGCCCCATCAAGGCCATCCGCGGTGTGAGCCTGAAGGTGCGGCAGGGCGAGATCGCCACCGTGCTGGGCAGCAACGGCGCGGGCAAGACGACGATCCTCAAGACCATCTCGGGCATCATCGATCCGCGCAAGGGCACGGTCCATTTCAAGGGCCAGGACATCACCGCCAAGGACCCGGCCTTCATCGTCCAGCAGGGGTTGTCGCACGTGCCCGAGGGCCGCGAGGTCTTTCCGCTGCTGTCGGTGAGGGACAACCTCCTCATGGGCGCCTACACCCGCCGCGATCGCGACGGCGTCGCGCGCGACATCGAGACCGTGTTCGGCTACTTTCCCATCCTGCGCGAGCGCGCCTCGCAGGATGCGGGCCTGCTCTCGGGCGGCCAGCAGCAGATGCTCGCCATCTCGCGCGCCATCATGGCCGCGCCGCAGCTCATCCTGCTCGACGAGCCCTCGCTCGGCCTCTCGCCCAAGCTCACCAAGGAGATCTTCGAGATCGTCGTGCGCATCAACCGCGAGCGCGGCACCACCATCCTGCTGGTCGAGCAGAACGCCAACATGGCGCTCAACGCTGCCGACTACGGCTACGTGCTGGAGAACGGCCGCATCGTCATGGAAGATTCCTGCGAACGCCTGCGCGAGAAGGACGACATCAAGGAGTTCTACCTCGGCCTGCAGGACGACGGCGTGCGCGGCGAGCGACGCTGGAAAAAGAAGAAGACCTGGCGATGAGCGCATCCCCTTCCTCCCTCCACGCCCCGGCCGGGCTCTGGGACCTCGGCCACCTGCGGCCTCGCACCGACATCGCGGTGCCGGGCGACACCATCCCGGCCGTCTTCTGGAACGCCGTGGCGCAGCGCGGCGACGCCGTGTGGATGCGCCAGAAGGAATTCGGCATCTGGCGCAGCTGGAGCTGGCGCCAGACCGCGGAGACGGTGCAGGAGATCGCTGCCGGCCTGCTGGCCCTGGGCTTCGCGCGTGGCGAATGCGCGTCGATCCTGTCGAACACGGTGGTCGAATGGGTGCTGTGCGACCTGGCGGTGCTCAGCTGCAACGGCGTGGCCAACGGCATCTACCCGACCGACGCCGCCTCGCAGGTGCACTACCTGTGCGAGGACTCGCGCACCACGCTGCTCTTCGTGGAAGACGACGAGCAGCTCGACAAGGCGCTGGAGGTGCGCGCCGGCCTGCCGCTGCTGCGCATGATCGTCGTGTTCGACATGGACGGCCTGCGCGATCTCGACGACCCGGGCGTCATGAGCCTGGACGCGCTGCGCGCGCTCGGGCGCGAGCACCTGCAGTCGCGCCCGCAGGAAGTGCGCGAGCGCGTCGACGGCTGCCGGCCGGAGGACCTCGCCATCCTCATCTACACCTCGGGCACCACCGGCAAGCCCAAGGGCGCGATGCACTCGCACCGTGGCCTGGTCTACACCATGCGCGGCTACAACACGCTGGTGGCGCAGGACGAGCGCGACGAGCGCATGTGCTTCCTGCCGCTGTGCCACGTGGCCGAGCGCATGGGCGGCGAGTACTTCGCGATGTACACCGGCTCGGTGCTCAACTTCGTCGAGAACCCCGAGACGGTGCCCGAGAACGTGCGCGAGATCGCACCCACTGTCTTCACCGCCGTGCCGCGCGTGTGGGAGAAGTTCTACTCCGGCGTGATGATCGCGCTCAAGGAAGCCAGCGGCGTGCAGCAGGCCGCCTATGCCTGGGCCATCGGCGTCGGCCGGCAGATCGCCGACAAGGTGCTGGCCGGCGAGGCGGTCGACGCCGGTCTGAAGTTCCGCTTCCGGCTCGCGCGCTGGCTGGTGCTGGACAACGTGCGCAAGCTCATCGGCATCCACCGTGCGCGCTTTCTCGTCACCGGGGCGGCGCCGATCTCGCCGGAGCTGGTCAAGTGGTACCTCTCGCTCGGCGTGCCGATGCTGGAGGTGTGGGGCATGACGGAGAGCTGCGGCGCCTCCACCGGGGTGCCGGCGGCGCGCATCAGGCCCGGCTCCATCGGCCCGGCCGCCGGCTACAACGAGGTGCGCATCGACCCCGCCACGGGCGAGATCCTGGTGCGCGGACCCAACGTGTTCATGGGCTACCTCAACCAGCCCGAGAAGACGGCCGAGACCATCGACGCCGAAGGCTGGCTGCACACCGGCGACGTCGGCCGGATGGAGGAGGACGGGTATTTCCGCATCACCGACCGCATGAAGGACATCATCATCACGGCGGGCGGCAAGAACATCACGCCCAGCGAATGGGAGAACGAGCTCAAGTTCAGCCCCTACGTGACCGATGCGGTGGTCATCGGCGATGCGAGGCCCTACCTGACGGTGATCATCATGATCGACCAGGAGAACGTCGAGAAATTCGCGCAGGACCACGACGTGCCCTTCAGCAACTACGCCAGCCTCACGCGCGCCCGCGAGGTGCAGGAGCTGATCCAGGGCGAGATCGACCGCGTGAACACGAAGTTCGCGCGCGTCGAGCAGATCAAGAAGTTCTTCCTGCTCGACACGCAGCTGTCGGCCGAGGACGAAGAGCTGACGCCGACGATGAAGCTCAAGCGCAAGCTGGTGCAGACCAAGTACGCGGCGCAGATCGAATCCATGTACCGCGCCTAGTGGGTTCCCATCAACACGAGGAGACAACCGCCATGAAGACCTTCCGCCCCGCCGCCGTCGCGATCGCCCTCCTGGCGCTCGGTCTGCCGTCCGCCTTCGCCCAGCAGGGCGTGAGCAAGGACGAGATCCGCATCGGCACCATCCAGGACCTCTCGGGCCCGCTGGCCGGTTTCGGCAAGCAGTCGCGCAACGGCATGCAGCTGCGCGTGGACGAGATCAACGAGCAGGGCGGCATCAACGGCCGCAAGCTCAAGCTGTACGTCGAGGATTCGGGCTACGACCCGAAGAAGGCGGTGCTCGCCGCGCAGAAGCTGGTCAACCAGGACAAGATCTTCATCATGGCGGGCCACATCGGCACCGCGCAGAACATGGCGGCGATGCCGGTGCAGTTCGACAAGAACGTCATCAACTTCCTGCCGATCACCGCGGCGCGCGAGATGTACGAGCCGCTGAACCGGCTCAAGTACTCGTTCGCGGCCACCTACTACGACCAGATCCGCATGGCGCTGCCCAAGATGGTGAAGGACAAGGGCGCCAAGAAGGTCTGCACCATCTACCAGGACGACGAGTTCGGCCTGGAGGTGCAGCGCGGCGCCGAGGCAGGGCTGAAGACGGTGGGCATGGAGCTCGCGGAGAAGACCTCGTTCAAGCGCGGGGCGACCGACTTCAGCTCGCAGGTCGCGAAGATGAAGGCCGCCGGCTGCGACCTGGTGGTGCTAGGCACCATCATCCGCGAGACCATCGGCACCATCGGCGAATCGCGCAAGACGGGCTTCAACCCGACCTTCCTCGGCTCCAGCGCGGCCTACACCGACCTCATCCACAAGCTCGGCGGCAAGGCGATGGACGGCATGTACGCGACCATGACGGTGCAGAACCCCTACACCGACGAGGCCGACCCGAAGATCCGCTTCTGGGCCAACAAGTACAAGACCAAGTTCAACGAGGACCCGACGGTGTTCTCGGTCTACGGCTACATGATCGTCGACACCTTCGCGCAGGTGGCGCAAAAGGCCGGCGCCAACCTGAGCACCGACTCCTTCATCAAGATCATGGACGCCAGCACCTTCCCGCCCGACATGTTCGGCGCGCCGAAGATGACCTTCACCGCGAGCCAGCGGCTGGGCAACAACGCGTCGCGGCTGTCGCAGATCGTGGATGGGAAGTGGAAGGTGGTGTCGGACTACGTGGCGCAGTGAGGCGCGCGCGGTTGGCTTGAAGCGGGCGCTGGATCGGCCGCACGCGGGCGCGGGCGCGGGGGCGGAGGTGGGGCGCGCGCCGGCGCCGGGCCCAGGGGGCGCGGGCTCCTGCGGGGTCGGTCGGCCCTGCGGGCCGACTGCGCTGCGGTGCTCGGGCGCGGGGCGGTGCCGCAGAACTCGCTGCGTTCACTTCGTTCACTGCGCTCAGACAGCTGCGGCAAGCCAGATCACGAAGCCTGTGTGTCCTTCGGCACACAGGCCCGCCCCACGCCCTGCGCGCCTCGCCGACCCCGAAGTCGCCCGCGCCCCCTGGGCCCGGCGCCGGCGCGTGGAGGCGGCCGTTGTGCATCAGGTGCGGTGGTCCGCAGCCGCGGGCGTCGATCGCGCTGGTCGATCGACCCCCCGACGGAGGCCCTGGTGCCGGTGAGGGGGCGGCGGCGCGCCTGTGGGGTGCCGAGGCGCGCAGCGCGGACGGGCTGCGGGCCTGCCGAAGGACAGGCCCGCTTCGTGATCTGACTCGCGGCAGCTGTCCGAGCGCAGTGAACGCAGTGAACGAAGCGAGTTCTGCCGCGGCCCGTCCGCGCGAGCACCGCAGGGCAGTCGGCGAAGCCGACCACCCCACCGGCGCGCCGCCGCCCCCTCACCGGCACCAGGGCCGGCCCACCGCCCCGGAAGGTGCTACAGCCGGCAGCAGCGAACTAACACCTCGGTCACCCCACGCCCCCACAAGAAAAAGGGGCCCCGAAAGGGCCCCTTCGTAGGCGACAGGCGAGCACCCACGCCCGCCTGCACCAGGTGCGGTGTCACTCCTCGACGAAGGCCTCTTCGCGCTTGGACTTCACCGCCGGCAGCAACACGATCACCAGCAGCGCCAGCGCGGCGACCAGCAGCCCGGCCGAGATCGGCCGCGTGACCAGCACGCTCCAGCTGCCGCGCGACAGCAGCAGTGCGCGGCGCAGGTTCTCTTCCATCATCGGCCCCAGGATGAAGCCCAGCAGCAGCGGCGCCGGTTCCACGCGCAGCTTGATGAAGCAGTAGCCGATGAAGCCGAAGATCGCGACCATCCACACGTCGAAGGTGTTGTTGTTGGTCGAGTACACGCCGATGGCGCAGAACAGCACGATGGCCGGGAACAGCAGGCGGTAGGGCACCTTCAGCAGCTTGATCCACATGCCGATCAGCGGCAGGTTCAGCACGATCAGCATCAGGTTGCCCAGCCACATCGAGGCGATCAGGCCCCAGAACAGCTCCGGGTTGCTGGTCATCACCTGCGGGCCGGGCTGGATGTTGTGGATGGTCATCGCACCGACCATCAGCGCCATCACCGGGTTGGGCGGGATGCCCAGCGTCAGCAGCGGGATGAACGACGTTTGCGCGCCGGCGTTGTTGGCCGACTCGGGGCCCGCCACGCCGCGGATGTTGCCGCGGCCGAAGGCGACTTCGTTCGGGCCCATCTTGAGCTTCTTCTCCAGGGCGTAGGACGCGAAGGAGGCCAGCAGCGCACCGCCGCCGGGCAGGATGCCCAGGGCCGAGCCCAGGGCCGTGCCGCGCAGCACGGCCGGCGCCATCTTCTTGAAGTCGTCGCCGGTGGGCCACAGGCCCGTCACCTTGCTGGTGAAGACCTCGCGGTCCTCGTCGGGCTGCGACAGGTTGCCGATGATCTCGCCGTAGCCGAACACGCCCATCGAGATCACGATGAAGCCGATGCCGTCGGTCAGTTCGGGAATGTCGAAGGAGAAGCGCGCCACGCCGGAGTTCACGTCGGTGCCCACCAGGCCCAGCAGCAGGCCCAGCACCACCATCGCGATCGCCTTGAGCAGCGAGCCCGAGGCCAGCACCACCGCGCCGATCAGGCCCAGCACCATCAGGCTGAAGTACTCGGCCGGGCCGAACTTGAAGGCCAGTTCCGTGAGCGGTGGTGCGAAGGCGGCCAGGATGATGGTGCCCACGCAGCCGGCGAAGAAGGAGCCCAGGCCGGCTGCCGCGAGCGCCGGGCCTGCGCGCCCCTGCCGCGCCATCTGGTAGCCGTCGATGCACGTCACCACCGAGGACGACTCGCCCGGCAGGTTCACCAGGATGGCGGTGGTCGAACCGCCGTACTGTGCGCCGTAGTAGATGCCGGCCAGCATGATGAGGGCGGACACCGGCGGCAGCGCGTAGGTGGCCGGCAGCAGCATCGCGATGGTCGCGACCGGGCCGATGCCCGGCAGCACGCCGATCAGCGTGCCCAGGATGCAGCCGATCAGGCAGTACAGCAGGTTGGTCCAGGTGACCGCGACGCCGAAGCCCGTGGCCAGGTTGGCGAAAAGATTGAAGTCCATGGTCGCTCGTCCCTGCTCAACCCGAAATGAAGGTCGGCCAGACCTGGATCTGGAGCTTGAGCGCCAGGATGAAGGCGACATAGCTGCCCGCGGCCAGCACGATGGCCAGGATCAGCGTGTCCTTGAATCGGAACTGGGTGCCCGCCAGGCTCGCGATGAAGGTCAGCGCGAAGATCGCGATGATCAGCCCCATCGCCGGCAGCCCGATGCTGGGCAGCCCGCCGAGCAGCACGCCGAAGGCCAGGTTCGCGCCGAGCACGAAGGCCAGCGGCTTCCAGGCCCATCGCCCGATCTTGCCGCCGTCGGTCGTTTCGACGACCAGCGACTGGAAGATGATCCCGGCCCCGAGCAGGGCCAGCAGAATGCCCAGCATCAACGGGAAGTAGCCGGGGCCCATGCGGGCGCCATCGCCGACGTTGTAGTTGGTCGCCCCGACGGCGAACACGCCGCCCACGACCACGAACATCGCACCTGAGAAAAAGTCTGCCTGGCTCTTGATTGCCATATGTCTCCACCTCTGACTAGGAACTGACGAGCGTCGTCGCCAGAGCCTGACTCCTGGCTGACCGCACGCTACGGACAAATGCGTAGAGCCGTCGCGGCGAGGTGAGCGCAATCACGCGCCAACGCCCGTTCCTTCAAGAGGTGAAGCTATCGAAGTGATAGCGTCGAAAGGCCTCGCCGCCGCGATGCGCACGCCCATCGGCGCCCGGCAGCGGGGGCATCGCGATGCGGCATCGGCCCGGCCCTCGGCGCTCGTGCACACTCCGGCCTTCGCGCGCGCCCGCGTGGCGCGCGGCACCCACCACGAGACAAGCCAACGGATTCCTCCCCATGACCCTGACCCGACGCTCCCTCCTTGCCCGCCTCGCCGCCAGCGGCGGTGGCCTGGCCCTGGCCGCCACCGCCGGCCCCGCGCTGGCCCAGGCCGCCTGGCCGGCCAAGCCGATCCGGCTGATCGTTCCCTTCCCGCCCGGCGGCGGCACCGACATCCTGTCGCGCCTCGTCGCCACCAAGCTCACCGAGCTGAGCCACTGGACCGTGGTGCCCGACAACCGCGGCGGTGCCGGCGGCACCATCGGCATCGCCGAGGCGGCGCGTGCGCAGCCCACCGGCTACGACATCGTGATGGGCCAGAAGGACAACATGGTCGTCGCGCCGTGGCTGTACAAGAACCTGAGCTACGACCCCGTGAAGGACCTCACGGCCGTGGCCCACGTGGCGTACACGCCGGTGGTCATCGTCACGCGCGCCGAGTCGAAGTTCAAGACGCTCAAGGACGTGGTCGACGCTGCGCGCGCCCAGCCCGATGCCGTGACCTTCGGCTCGCCGGGCAACGGCACCACCATCCACCTGGCCGGCGAGATCTTCAAGACCGCGGCCAACATCAAGATCCGCCACGTGCCCTACAAGGGCAGCAACGCGGCCATGATGGACGTGCTGGCTGGCAACGTGGACCTGATGGTGTCCTCGCTGCCCTCGGCCATCGCCCAGCTCAAGTCGGGCAAGCTGCGGCCGCTGGCCGTGACCTCGGCAAAGCGCAGCAGCTCGATGCCCGACATCCCCACGGTGGCCGAACTGGGCTACGGCAAGGACTTCGACGTCAGCACCTGGTATGGCCTCTTCGCGCCCGCGGGCACGCCCAGGGACGTGGTCGCCAGGCTCAACGCCGAGGTGAACAAGCTGCTGGCGCGCCCCGACGTGCAGGCCGCCATCCACGAGCAGGGTGCCGAGTACCAGGCGATGTCGCCGGAGCAGTTCGGCACGCTGCTCAAGACCGACTACCAGAAGTGGAAGGGCATCGTGCAGGCGTCGGGCGCCACCATCGAGTGAGCGCCTGCGGCGGCGGTGCCGTCGCGTGTGCCGCTCAGCGCGGTGCCTGTGCGTTGCGCAAGGGCGCCAGCAGCGGCTTGAGGCCGTTGTGGTCGATCTCCAGCATCAGCGCCAGCAGGCGGCCGATCTCGCCCTTGGGGAAGCCTTCGCGCGCGAACCACGCGAGGTAGTTGCCGGGCAGGTCGGCGATCACCGTGCCCGTGTGTTTGCCGAAGGGCATAGGCAGGGTCACCAGGCGTTGCAGGTCGTCGGGATTCATCGCGTGGGTGTCCAGGTGGTGCCGTCGCGCGAGCGCCAGGTGCCGCCCGTGGCGCAGCAGCCGCCGGCGCCGAAGGCCATGCGGCCCAGCGTCGCCGTCACGCTGCCGTCCGCGTTGGCGACGAGCGACTGGCGCGCGCAACTCGTGAAGAAGGGGTAGGGCTCGGGCGCCAGCACGCGCTCCCAGTCGACCTGCGTGCCGTGGACGGCGCCGATGCGGAACACCTCGCAGTCGTGCGCCACCAGGTGCACCGGCTGGCCGGCCAGCGTGCCCCGGAACACGTGTTCGGGCGCGGCGTCGCGCGGGGCGGCGAAGGCCTCGGTCGGCGCCTTGGCCGCGGGGCCGTCGCAGCCTGCGGCGAGCAGGGCGGCCAGCAGGCCCGCGGCCACGCGCAGGCGTCTTCGCGCACGGCGCGGTTCCGGCAAGGACGAGGGAAGGGGCACCGCCGCACTGTACCCAAGCCCGCCGGGGCCTCTACATCCAGCCCAACTGCTTCGCTGCGAGCTCCTTCATGATCTCCTCGGCGCCGCCGCCGATCATCATCACCTTCACCTCGCGGTAGATGCGCTCGCTCGCCGTGCCGCGCATGTAGCCCATGCCGCCCAGGATCTGCACCGCGGCGTCGGCGCAGAACTGCATGGTCTGGGTGGCCTGGTTCTTCAGCAGGCACACGTCGGCGACCCAGGCCGCGGCGTTGACCTGGCCCTCGGCCTCCATCGCATCGCCTTGCGCGGCCACGGCGTCGAGCCAGGCCTCGGTGGCGGCGATGCGCATCCGCATGTCGGCCAGCCGGTGGCGCACCGCCTGGTGGCCGATGAGCGCGTGGCCGAAGGCGTGGCGTTGCCGTGCCCAGGCCAGCGCCTCGTCCAGGCAGGCCTGCGCGAAGCCCAGGGCACTGGCGGCCAGGCCGAGCCGCTCGCCGTTGAAGTTGCCCATGACCATGCGAAAGCCCGCGCCTTCCTCACCGAGCAGGTAGCGCGCGGGCACGCGCACGCCGTCGAAGTGCAGCTGCGCCGTGTCGGAGCACCACCAGCCCATCTTGCGCAAGGGCGTGCGCGTGAGGCCGGCGCTGTCGCCGGGCACCAGCAGCAGCGAGATGCCGCGCGCGCCCTTCTCGTCGCTGCCGCCGGTGCGCACCGCCACGGTGATCCAGTCCGCCCGCAGGCCCGAGGTGATGTAGATCTTCTCGCCGTCGACCACGTAGTCGTCGCCGTCGCGCCGCGCACGTGTGCGGATGGCGGCCACGTCCGAGCCGCCGCCCGGCTCGGTGACCGCGAGCGCCGCGATGCGCTCGCCGCGCAGCACCGGCGGCACGACCTCCTGCTGCAGCGCGTCGCTGCCGTGCAGCACCACCGGCGGCAGCCCGATGTTGTGCGAGAACAGGCTGGCCAGCACGCCGCCGCTGGTGCCGTGGCGCGCGAACGCCACCCACAGCGCCACCTTGAGCGCATGCGGCACCGGCGTACCGCCGAGCGATTCCGGGTAACCGATGCCCAGCAGCCCCAGCTCGCCCGCGCGCCGGTACAGCGCCCGCGGGAACTCGCCCGCCTCGTCCCACGCGGCCGCATGCGGCGCGACCTCGTCCCGCGCGAAGCGCCGCACCGTGTCGGTCAGGGCGGTGCGCTCGAGGTGGAGGTCGGATCGGGTCATGTCAGTGAATCTGGGCAGCCGAACGCAGAGGGCGCAAAGATCTCGCAGAGGGCGCAGAAGAATCCATTCGAAATCTTTTCATGCCTTTTCTGCGTCTTCTGCGGAACCTCTGCGCCCTCTGCGTTCGGCTGTCCGAATTGAAGCGCATCACCGCGGCGCCCGCTTCGCGATGCCCATGGTCTTGGCCAGGATGCCCAGCATCACCTCGTCGGCGCCGCCGCCGATGGAGCCGAGGCGGCCGTCGCGGTACAGGCGCGAGACGCGGTTCTCCAGCGTGAAGCCCATGCCGCCCCAGAACTGCAGGCAGGTGTCGGCCACCTGGCGCGTGAGCCGGCCGGCCTTGAGCTTGGCCATGGAGGCGAGCTCCAGCACGTCCTGCCCGTCGAGGTACAGGTCGCAGGCGCGGTAGGTCAGCGCGCGCAGGGCCTCGACCTCGGTCTTGAGTTCGGCCAGCTTGAACTGCACCCACTGCTGGTCGGCCAGCGTGGCGCCGAACATGCGGCGCTGCTGCGCCCATTCGATGGTCTCGACGATGCAGTCCTCCATCGGCACCAGCGAACTCGCGGCGGCCCACAGGCGCTCCTCCTGGAACTGCTGCATCTGGTAGACGAAGCCCTGGCCTTCCTCGCCGATCAGGAAGCGCCGCGGCACGCGCACCTCGTCGAAATGGATCAGGCCGGTGTCGCTGCTGTGCATGCCGATCTTGCGGATCTTCTTCGCCTTCTCGATGCCGGGCCGGTCCATCGGCACCATGACGAGCGACTTGTTGCGGTGCACCGGGCCGTCGCTGGTGTTGACCAGCATGCACATCCAGTCGGCCTGCAGGCTGTTGGTGATCCACATCTTCTGGCCGCTGATGACGTACTCGTCGCCGTCCTGGCGCGCGTGGCTCTTCACGCCCGCCACGTCGCTGCCCGCACCGGGCTCGCTCACGCCGATGCAGCCCACCGTGTCGCCCGCGATGGCCGGCGCCAGGAACTCGCGCTTGAGCTCGTCGCTGCCGAAGCGCGCCAGCGCCGGCGTGCACATGTCGGTCTGCACCCCGATGGCCATCGGCACGCCGCCGCAGCGCACGTGGCCCAGCGCCTCGGCCATCGCCATGGCGTAGGAGTAGTCGAGCCCGCCGCCGCCGTACGCCTCGGGCTTGTTCAGCCCCAGCAGGCCCAGCTCGCCCAGGCCCTTGAAGACCTGGTGCAGCGGCGCGATCTCGGCGGCCTCCCAGTCGTCCACGTGCGGGTTGATGTGCGCGTCAATGTAGCGGCGCAGCGTCTTCTGGATCTCGAGGTGTTCGTGGGTGTAGTGCATGGGGGCTTTTCAGGTTCGGACAGCCGAACGCAGAGGGCGCAGAGGTCTCGCAGAGGGCGCAGAAAAATTCATTCGGATTTCTTTGTCTTCTCTGCGTCTTCTGCGGAATCTCTGCGCCCTCTGCGTTCGGCTGTCCGGCTTCGGAGGTCCGGCTTCATGGCGTGTCGAACACGCGCGGCGTCACCGCGCGATGGAATCCGTCGAACGGCGCCACCGCGGGGCGCTGCTGCGCGGCCGCATCGGGCACCTGCATCGGCCAGCCCATGCGCACCTGGGGGCGGGCGCCATCGACGCGCAGCACGGTGCCGCTGATGAAGGCGGCGGCCGGGCCGAGCAGGAAGCAGATGGCGGCGGAGGTCTCGGCCTCGGTGCCGAAGCGGCCGGCAGGCACCGTGCGGCGCATGGCGCGCAGCATGTCGCCGGCCTCGGGCGGGTAGTGGTCCATGCCGCTGGAGGCGATGTAGCCCGGCGCCACGGCGTTCACGCGCACGCCGCTCACGGCCCACTCGGCGGCGGCCGTCTCGGTGAAGCTCACCATGCCGGCACGCGCGGCGCCGCTGTGGCCCATGGTGGGCATCGAGCCCCACATGTCGGCCACGATGTTGACGATGGCGCCGCCGGCCGCCTTCATCGCCTGCAGGTAGCACTCGCGCGCGAACAGGAAGCCGCCCGTGAGGTTGGTGTGGATCACCGCGTCCCAGCCCTTGGCCGAGATGCTCTCCAGCGGCGCGATGTACTGGCCGCCGGCGTTGTTGACCAGCGCGTCGATGCGCCCGTGCGCCGCCATCACCGCCGCCACCGTGGCCTTGACGGGGCCTTCCTGCCGGATGTCGCAGGCCTGCACCTCGGCCCGGCCGCCGCTGTCGGCGCAGTCCTGGGCGATCTCGGCCTGCACGGCCGCCAGCTTGTCGCGGTTGCGGCCCACCAGCACCACCTGCGCGCCCAGCGCCGCCAGCTCGTGCGCCGTGCAGCGCCCGATGCCGGAGCCGCCGCCGGTGACGACGACCACCTTCCCCGCGAAGAGGCCGGGCGCGAACACGGAACGGTACGACGGGGAGGGCGAGGAGGGCGGGGTCATGCGGGATGCTTCAAGGCAAAGTGGGCCGGTTCGAGAGCGCGCCGCATCCGGGCGCGCCCGCCTCAAGCCTCGGCGGGCGGCGCATCGGCCACCTCCGCCAGGACCTGCCGCGCCGCGACCTGGTCGCCCACGCGCACCTGCAGCGCGCGCAACCGGCCGGCCCGCGGCGCGCCGTGCAGATGTTCCATCTTCATCGCCTCCAGCGTGATCAGGGCTTGCCCGGCCGTCACGGCGTCGCCCTCGGCGGCCAGGACCGCGACCACGCGGCCGGTGGTGCTGGCGCGCAGCAGGCCGTCGCCCGCCGCCGTCCCGGCCGGGGCGGCGCTGCGGCGGCTGTGGTCCTCCACGCGCCAGGCGCGGCCGCGGGCGTGCAGCAGCAGCGCCCCGGTGGCGGGCTCGCGGGCGACGTGGATGGTGTCCTGCCGCGTCGCGCCGCCGCCCTCGTCCTCCCAGGCCAGGCGCAGCGCGTCGCCCTGGCTGGCCAGCAGGGCCATGCGCCAGTGCCGGTCGCCGACCTCCACCGCCCAGCGCGCATCGCGCAGCGGCGTGACGCGCGCCGTGTGGAACTCGCCGTCGAGCTGGAAGCGCAGCGGGCAGGCGAGCCCGTGCACGAGCGACGACGGCATGCCCGCCCCCGCGGCCTGCAGCGCGACGGCGGCCAGCGCCACCGCGCCGGGGTCGCCGTCCGGCGCCAGCAGGGCATCGAGGTGCTCGGCCACGAAGGCGGTGCTCGCCTCGCCGCGCACGAAGGCCGGCTGCACGAGGCAGCGCTGCAGGAACTGCTGGTTGGTGCGGATGCCCAGCGCCTGCGTGTCCTGCAGCCCGCGCAGCAGGCGCCGCCGGGCCTCCTCGCGCGTGGCGCCGTGGGCGACGAGCTTGGCGACCATCGGGTCGTAGTAGGGCGGCACGGCGATGCCCGGGCGCAGCGCGTGCTCGGTGCGCAGGCCGGGCGCTGGGCGCCACTGCACGAGCGTGCCGCTGTCGGGCACGAAGCCGGCGCGCGGGTCTTCGGCGCACAGGCGCACCTCGATCGCGTGGCCGTCGAAGCGCACCGCCTCCTGCGCCAGCGGCAGCGGCTCGCCGGCCGCGATGCGCAGCTGCAGCGCCACCAGGTCGAGCCCGGTGATCGCCTCCGTCACCGGGTGCTCGACCTGCAGCCGCGTGTTCATCTCCATGAAGTAGTGGCGTCCGTCGGCATCGAGCAGGAACTCCAGCGTGCCCGCGCCTTCGTAGCCGATGGCCCGTGCCGCGGCCACGGCGGCGGCGCCCATGCGCTCGCGCAGCGCGGCGTCCACCGCCGGCGAGGGCGCTTCCTCGATCACCTTCTGGTGCCGGCGCTGCACCGAGCAGTCGCGCTCGCCCAGGTGGATGGCGTGGCCGTGGCGGTCGGCCAGCACCTGGATCTCGATGTGGCGCGGCGCGGCCAGCGCGCGTTCGAGGATCACCGTGTCGTCGCCGAAGGCATGCAGCGCCTCCGACCGCGCGCTGGCCAGCAGGCCCGCGAAGTCTTCCGCCGCATCGACGCGCCGCATGCCGCGCCCGCCGCCGCCCGCGGTGGCCTTGATCATCACGGGCCAGCCGATGCGCGCGGCCTCGGCAGCCAGGCGCGCGTCGCCTTGGTCCTCGCCCTCGTAGCCGGGGATGCAGGGCACGCCGGCCGCCTGCATGCGGCGCTTGGCGCCGGCCTTGTCGCCCATCGCGCGGATGGCCTCGGGCGAGGGGCCGACGAAGACCAGGCCGGCCGCGGCGCAGGCGGCGGCGAAGTCGGCGTTCTCGGCCAGGAAGCCGTAGCCCGGGTGCACGGCCTGCGCGCCGCCGGCCCGCGCGGCCTCGACGATGGCGTCGATGTGCAGGTAGCTCTGCGCCGGCAGCGGGCCGCCGATGCGCACGGCCGCGTCGGCCTGGCGCACGTGTTCGGCGTCGGCGTCCGCGTCGGAATACACGGCCACGGTGCGAAGGCCCAGCGCCCTCGCGGATCGCATGACGCGCAGCGCCACCTCGCCCCGGTTGGCGATCAGGACCGAGTCAAACATGCCGTGCTCCCTCTCCCTCTGGGAGAGGGAGCCAATTCGGGAACGTCTCTCCCTCATGGCCGTGCCACCCCGAACTGCATCGCCCGCGGCCGGTGCGCCTCGGCCGCGCGGCAGATCGCGAGCGTTTCGGTCAGCACCGCCCGCGTGTCGCGCGGGTCGATCACACCGTCGTCCAGCAGCAGCGCGCTGGTGGTGAACACGCTGGTCTGCCGCTCGAAGCGCTCGATGACCTGGGCGCGCATGGCCTCGATCCTGGCGGGGTCGACCGCGCCGCGCCGCGCCATGCCGGCTTCCATCACCGTGGCCATGGTGCCCGCGGCCTGCTCGCCGCCCATGACGGCGGTGCGCGCGTTGGGCCACGAGAAGCAGAAGCGCGGCGCGAAGCCGCGCCCGCACATGCCGTAGTTGCCGGCGCCGAAGGAGGCGCCGCAGTGCAGGGTGATCTGCGGCACCGTCGCGTTGGTCACGGCCTGGATCATCTTGCTGCCGTGCTTGATGATGCCGCCCTGCTCGTGCGCCTTGCCCACCATGTAGCCGGTGATGTTCTGCAGGTAGACGATCGGCGTGCCGCTCTGGCAGCAGGCCTGGATGAAGTGCGTGGCCTTGTTCGCGCCGTCGCTGTCGATCGGGCCGTTGTTGGTGATCAGGCCCACCGCGTGGCCGGCGATGCGGGCGTGGCCGCACAGGGTGGCGGCGCCGTAGTCCGGGCTGAAGTCGAGGAAGCGCGAGCCGTCGACGATGCGCGCGATCAGTTCGCGCATGTCCACCGGCCGGCGTGGGTCGGCCGGCATCACGCCCAACAGTTCCTCGGCGTCGTGACGCGGTGGTTCGACGCTGGCGGCCGGTGGCAGCACGCGGGGCCAGTCCATGGCGCCGACGATGGCGCGCGCGGTGCCGATCGCCTCGCGGTCGTCCGCCGCCAGGTGGTCGCCCAGGCCCGAGACGTGGGTGTGCATCTCGGCGCCGCCCAGCTCTTCTTCGGTCGCGACCTCGCCCGTCGCGGCCTTGAGCAGGGGCGGCCCCGCGAGGAAGGCGCGCGTGCGGCCTTTCACCATCACGATGTGGTCCGACAGCCCCGTCTGGTAAGCCCCGCCCGCGGTGGAGGAGCCGTGCGTCACCGTCACCACCGGCAGCCCCGCGGCCGACAGCCGCGCGAGGTTGGCGAAGATCTGCCCACCGCGCACGAAGTCCTGCACGCGGTACTGCATCAGGTTGGCGCCGGCGCTTTCCACCAGCTGCACGTAGGGCAGGCGGTTCTGCAGCGCGAGCTCCTGCACGCGCAGCTGCTTGTCCAGCCCCATCGGCTGCAGCGCGCCGGCGTCGATGCCCGAGTCGGAGGCGATCACCATGCAGCGCACGCCCTCGACGATGCCGATGCCGGCGATCAGCCCGCCGCCGGGCACGCTGTGGCCCAGGTCGGGCGTGTCGTGGCCCAGCCCCGCAAGCGTGGCCAGCGGCAGGAAGGGCGCACCCGGGTCCAGCAGCAGGGCCAGTCGCTCGCGCGGCAGCAGCTGGCCGCGCTGCGCGAAGCGCGCGGCGCTGGCCTGCGAGGCCGCGGCAGCACGCGACTCGTGGGCGCGCACCTGGCCGAGCAGGTCCAGCATCGCCTGCCGGTTGGCGGCGAAGTCCTCGCCCGAAGGCACGAGGCGCGATTCGATGGCAGGAGCGGGCATGTGCCGACGAATTTAGGCGGCAGCCCCGCCGCGGGCTTGCGCCAACCTGCTGGACGCACGCGGCGCGTGGCTACCATCGGCGCTTCGCCCCTTCCTCCCTTTTCACGCAGCGAGCCCGCCACCATGACCCGCCTCGGCACCCCCCTGTCTCCCAACGCCACCCGTGTGATGCTCCTGGGCTCCGGCGAGCTCGGCAAGGAGGTGCTGATCGCGCTGCAGCGCCTGGGCGTCGAGACCCTCGCCGTCGACCGCTACGAGAACGCCCCCGGCCAGCAGGTGGCGCACCATGCACGCACGATCACCATGAGCGACCCGGCACAGCTTCGGGCGCTCATCGAGGCCGAGAAGCCCGACCTGGTCGTGCCCGAGATCGAAGCCATCGCCACGCCCCTGCTCGAAGAGCTGGAGGCCGCCGGCGTGGTGCGCGTCATCCCCACGGCCCGCGCCGCGCGCCTGACCATGGACCGCGAAGGCATCCGGCGCCTGGCCGCCGAGACGCTGGGCCTGCCGACCAGCCCCTACAAGTTCTGTGACTCGCTGGACGAGCTGCAGGCCGCGATCGACACGGGCATCGGCTACCCCTGCATCGTCAAGCCCGTGATGAGCAGCTCCGGCAAGGGCCAGAGCAAGATCGACGGCCCGGCCGACGTGAAGAAGGCCTGGGACTACGCCATGGCGGGCGGCCGCGTGAGCCACGGCCGCGTGATCGTCGAGGGCTTCATCGACTTCGACTACGAGATCACCCTGCTCACTGTGCGCGCCCGCACCGCCGACGGCAGCATCGGGACGCAGTTCTGCCAGCCCGTGGGGCACATCCAGGTCAGCGGCGATTACGTCGAGAGCTGGCAGCCGCACCCCATGCATGCGGCGGCGCTCGAGAAGGCGCAGGACATCGCTCGCCGGGTCACGGCCGACCTCGGCGGCCTGGGCCTCTTCGGCGTCGAGCTCTTCGTCAAGGGCGAGCAGGTGTGGTTCAGCGAGGTGAGCCCGCGGCCGCACGACACCGGCCTGGTGACGCTCGCCACGCAGTGGCAGAGCGAGTTCGAGCTGCATGCGCGCGCCATCCTCGGCCTGCCGGTGGACACCACGCTCAAGAGCGCAGGCGCCAGTGCCGTGATCTACGGCGGGGCCGACGCGGTGGGCATCGTGTTCGACGGCGTGGACGAGGCGCTGGCCGTGCCGGGCACCGACCTGCGCCTGTTCGGCAAGCCCGAGAGCTTCGTCAAGCGCCGCATGGGCGTGGCGCTGGCGCACGCCGACGACGTGGAGACCGCGCGGCGCAACGCCAAGGAGGCGGCCTCGCGCGTCAAGCCGCGCCGCGTGGACTGAGCGGGCCGATCGGGGCCGACCGCGGGCCGCCCGCGGCCAGCACGGCTGTGCGATGTGCGGCCTGCGCCGCTATTGCACGGGCGCGATCTTGCGTGCCTTCACCACGTCGCCCCAGAGCCTCGACTCCGAACGCGTGAGTTCGTCCAGGGCCTGCGCCGTGCTGCCCACCGGCACGGCCGACACGGCCGCCAGGCGGCTGCGGACCTCGGGCGTCTCGGCCACCTTCTGCCACGCGCTGGTCAGGACGTCGAGCACCTCCCGGGGCGTTCCGGCCGGCGCCCACACGCCGTACCACGCGTCGATGACGTGCCCCGGAACGGTCTCGCCGACCGTGGGCAGGTCGGGCAGGGAGGCCGCGCGCCGGGCACCCGTCTGTGCCAGGGGGCGCACCTTGCCGCTCGCCACCAGCGAGGGCACCTGGGCGGCCGGGCTCATCGAGACCTGCACCACGTTCGACAGCAGGTCGGTGCTGAAGTTGCCGGCATAGTTGACGGCCAGCGTTTCGGCGCCCGTCTGCAGCGCCAGCAACTGCGAGCCCAGGTAGGCCGCCGAAGCGAAGCCGGTCACGCCCATGGCGAGTTGGCCCGGGTGGGCCCGGGCGTAGGCGACGAATTCCGCGAAGGTCGCAACCGGCACCTGCGTGTTGACCATCCACACGAAGGGCGAGGCGGCGAAGCGCGAGACCGGCGCGAAGTCCTTGAGCGGGTCGTAAGGCAGGTTGGCGACGACATGCGGGTTCATCGTCATCGTCTGGTTGAAGGTGAAAAGCAGCGTGTGGCCGTCGGGCCTGGCGCGCGCCGCCCGTTGCACGCCGATGACACCGCTCGCGCCGACCACGTTCTCCACCACCACGGGCTGGCCCAGCAGTTCCGACAGCCGCTGGGCGCCGATGCGCCCGACGATGTCGACCCCGGTGCCGGCCCCGGCGGGAAGCACCAGGCTGATCGGCCTGGAAGGGAAGCCGCCCTGCGCTGCCGCCGGGAAGGGCAGGGCCCCGGCGCACAGGGCGGCCGAAAGAAGAAGCGCCCGCCGGCCCTCGGTCTTCGTCATGATGACTCTCCTCGTCTTGTAGGCGGCTTGGACGACGCGCCGTTCATGCGGCCGGCAGCGCGGTGGCCTGCCAGTGCAGCAACAGCATCCCCGCATCCGACTCCACCCAGACGGTCACGAAGGCATTGCGCATGACCTTCGTCTCGCCGCCGACGTCGAGGGTGGTCCGCGTCGTTCCGCTCAGGACGATGGCCGGGCCCGCGGCGCGCACGCGCTGGTCGGTGCGGACGGCCTCGACGAAGCGGTAGCGGCCGGCAGCGATGGTTGCCAGGAAGGCGGCCCTGTCGTCGGTCTTGCCGTTGGCATGCGTGTGGACATAGTCCGGCGCGAGCATCTGCCCGAGCGTGGCCGTGTCCTGCGCGTACAGCGCCTGGTACCGCGCTTCGTCCGCTGCAAGCACCATCGACGCCCGGTCGTCGGTGATGGGCATCATGCGCGGGCCTCCTGCGCGACCACCGGGTTGGCGAGCGTGCCGATGCCCTCGATCTCCACCTCGAAGAGGTCGCCGGGCTGCAGCGGGCCCACGCCGCCCGGCGTCCCGGTCATGATCAGGTCGCCGGGCATCAGGGTGATGGATCGGCTGAGGTAGGCCACCAGGGCGTCCACGCCGAAGAGCAGGTCGGAGGTGTCGCAGTCCTGCACGACCTGGCCGTTGAGCCTGCCGCGCAGCCGCAGGGCCGACGGGTCGACCGCGGTCTCGATGAACGGCCCTACCGGCGCGAAGGTGTCGAAGGCCTTGCCCACCGTCATCAGGCCCATGGCCATTTCCCGGCGCTGGATCGTGCGTTCGCTGACGTCGTTGCCGCAGGTGTAGCCCAGCACGTGGCCGAGGGCGTCCTCGCGCCGGACATGCCGCGCACGGCGGCCGATCACCGCGACGAGCTCCGCCTCGTAGTGGACCACCGTGCTGCCCTGGGGATAGACGATGCGCCCGCCCGGCGCGAGCAGGCTGGTGTCCGGCTTCATGAACACGGACGGGATCTCCGGCAGCGTGCGGCCCGTCTCCAGGATGTGGGCGCGGTAGTTCAGGCCAATGCCGAAGATGCGCGGGTGCTCCACCGACGGCACCAGCAGCGTCAGCTCGTCCAGCGGCCAGCGTTCTTCGCCGAGCGTGGTGTCGCCCTCGAAGGGCGAACCCCGCAGGGCCTGCACGGTCCGTGCGTCCTCGAGCACTCCGAAGCGCACGCGGCCTTCGTGCATGAACTTGCAGATCTTCATGGTCTTTCTCCGAGCGGATGGATGGGGAGCGCCAGCCGGCGCAGGGCGGCCAGGCCGCCGCTGGCCAGCAGCACCAGCGCGGTCGCCAGCACGATGCCGCGGTACACGCCGACCGAGTCGCCGAGCTGCCGCGCCTCCTCGATGCCGTGCCCGATGCCGACCTGGGCCGCCAGGTACTCGCCCACCAGCGCCGCGCTCACCGCCCAGGGCAGCGCCACCTGCAGGCCGGTGAAGACGAAGGGCAGCACGCTGGGCACGACGATGTGCCGCGTGAGCTGCGCCCGGCCGGCCCCGAACACGCGCGCGGCCATCAGCAGGCGCGCGTCGACCGTCGCCAGGCCGGCATGGGTCAGCGAGAAGACGATGAACAGCACCGTCAGCGCCACCAGCATCACCTTGGGCATCCAGCCGGTGCCGAACCACAGGACGAGCAGCGGCACCAGGCCGAGCTTGGGAATGCTCATCACGGCGGTGATGAAGGGTTGCGCCATCGCATCGATCCGGGGCGAGAGGCGCAACAGGACGGCCAGGCCGCTGCCGGCGAGCAGGCCCGGCGCGGTGCCCGCCACCAGCAGGGCCGTGGTGGCCGCCACGTCGGCCAGCAGCCGCCCGGTCTGCGCCTCGGCCCACAGGCGCCCGGCCACCTGGCCGATGCCGGGCACCCAGTACGGGCCCAGTCCCTCGCTCGCCCCCTGCCAGGCCAGCGCGAAGACCGCCAGGCCCAGCATCCGGGCCAGCCGGGCCTGCCGCCTGCTCACGGGCGGCCCCCGCCGCGCAGGCAGCCGCGGATGGCGTCGTAGTGCCCGGCGAAGGTCGGCGCCTTGAAGATCGTTTCGGGGTCGCGCGGCCGCGGGATGTCCAGGTGCCGCTCGAGCACGACCCGCCCTGGCGATCCGCAGAGCACCACGACCCGGTCGCCCAGTGCGATGGCCTCGTTGATGTCGTGGGTGACGAAGAGGATGGTCTTGCGCTCCGACGCCCACAGCGCCAGCAGGTCCGCCTGGAGCTGCGCACGGGTCTCCGCATCGAGCGCACCGAAGGGCTCGTCCATCAGCACCACGGGCGGGTTGTAGGCCAGCGTGCGCGCCAGCGACGCGCGCTTGCGCATGCCGCCCGACAGCTGGTGCGGGTAGTGCCCGCTCCACTGCGCCAGGCCCACCTGCTCGACCAGCCGCCGCGCGCGCGCTACGTCGGATGCGGCCGGCCTGCCGGCCAGCGTCAGCGGGAACATCACGTTGTCCCACACCGTGCGCCAGGGCAGCAGGTTGTCGTCCTGGGTGACGTAGCCGATCTGCCGCCCGCTGCCGGGCTGGGCCGGCATGCCCTCGCCGCCCACCGTGCGGCCGTTGAAGACGATGCGGCCGGCCGAGGGGGCCAGGGTCTGGGCCACCACGTTCAGCAGCGTCGACTTGCCGGCGCCGGACGAGCCCATGAGGGTCACGAACTCGCCGTCGTGCACCGCCAGGTCCACGTCGCGCAGCACCCAGTGCGCCGCCGCGGCCGGGCCCGGGTCGTAGCAGACGCCGAGCTTCTGCAGCTCCAGCAGGGCGGTGGCGTGCGCGACGGCGTGGGTCCCGGGTCGCATGGTTCAGGCTCCGAGGGCACGCGCGCCTGCCGGCTGCGCGGTCTGCCAGTGCAGCCACCGCGCCTGCAAGCGCGACAGGGCCGCGCTCAGGGCCAGCACGACGCCCATCACCGTCACCAGCGCCACGAACACCAGCGTCGTGTCGAAGTCCGACGCGCCGTACTGGGCCAGGTAGCCGAGGCCGCGGTTGGAGGAGATGATCTCGCCCACGATCGCGCCGGCGATCGCATAGGGCACCGCCACCCGCAGCCCGCCGAAGAGGTAGGGCACGACCGCTGGCCACACCACGTGCCGCAGCAGTTGCAGCTCCGTCGCGCCGAACACGCGCACCGTGCCCACCAGCCTGGCATCGACCGCCCGGACCCCGTCCAGCGTGCTGTAGAAGACGATGAAGAAGATGGCAGTGGCCACCAGCGCCACCTTGGCGCCCGGCCCGACGCCCAGCCACAGGATGAACAGCGGCACCATCGCCGTCTTGGGAATGCCGTAGCCGATGGCCGCGACGCCGAGCACCGCCTCGCGAACGAGGGGATGGCGCCGCAAGGCCATCGCCAGCATGCAGCCCGGCACGGCGCCGAGCACGAAGCCGCCGAAGGCCTCGGCCAGCGTGAAGCGGCCGTGGAACCAGAGGTCGCCGTTCGCGGCCATCGACGCGATCCGCTGCGCGACCAGCACCGGCGAGCTGATCCAGTAGGCGCCGAGCAGCCTCGATGCGGCTTCCCACGCGCCGAGCAGCGCCGCGCCCAGCAGCGCCCTGTCGATCCAGGATCGATGCACCATGGCTGCGCCGCCCTGCTACCTGGAGCCGCCGACGAACTCGTCGGTGTAGAGCGTGCGGGCCAGCGCAGCCAGTGCCGGCTTGTCGTCCTGCGGCCCGAACATGGTCTCCACCGTGTGGTCGAAGGCCTTGCCCATCGGCAGGGAGCGCGCGGGCGTGTTGCGCTGGAAGCTGTCGAAGGCCTGCTTCAGGAGCTCGGGGTCCATCCTGTCGAAGCGCCGGGCCAGAACGGCCAGCGCCTTCTGCGGCTCGGCGGTGATGAGCGCCAGGCTGCGGTCCAGCGCAGCCACGAGCTTCCTGCAGGTGGCCGCCGCGGTCGTGCAGTAGCCGTCGCGTGCGACCAGCACGTTGTAGGTCGTCGGGTTCAGGCCCGGGAAATCGCCACGCGGACCGCTGATCCACAGCTGGGCGCCGCGGCGCACCGCCTCGAGCGTGAACGGACTCGAGAAGACGAAGCCGTCCACCTCCTTCTTCTGCAACGCGGCATCCATGCCCGCGGGGCGACGAAGACCAGCCGGATGTCCCGGTCCGCGTCGATGCCGGCTTGCCGCCCCACGTAGCGCAGGAAGGCGTGCGGCAGGCCGTTCGCGGCGTCCACGGCCAGCGTCAGGCCCTTGAGCGCGCGGGCGCGCTCCACGGGTGTGCGCGCCGCGGACAGCCGCTGCGCCACCTCGGCGGACAGCACGACCTCGGTCGTCGCGTTCTCCTGCAGGCCGGCGATGGCCAGCGTCTTCTGGCCGCGTTGTGCGGCCCGCAGTTGCAGCAGCCCGGCGATGGCGGTGACGTCGGCGCTGCCGCCGATCAGTGCGTTCAATGCCGCCGGGCCGGCCAGCTGGCTCAGCTCCGCCTCCAAGCCGGCGTCCTTGAAGTAGCCCGCGTCCTCGGCGATGTACACCGGTGCGAACAGGATCGATACCGCGGGCAGGACGAGCCGGACCTTGACCGGCTGGGCCCATGCAGCCAGCGAGGCCGCGGCCAGGACGGCGCCGATCGCGAGGCGTCGGACGATGTGCTTCGACATGCGTGTCTCCTTGTGTCCGGACGGTTCAGGCCAGCGAGTCGGGCCGGCGCAGCAGCTCGGCCTCGGGCACGCCGGCGCGCAGCTTCTCCACCATCTCGTCGGGGTCGAACTCGATGCCGATCGGGTTGCGGCGGAAGGCCTCGCTGCGCATCCAGGCGCTGGTGGCCTGTGCATCGGGAAAGCTGTCGACCTGCAGCTCGATCTGGTTGCCTTCCGGGTCGGCGTAATAGAACGACACCGTGGGCCCATGGTTGATGGACCGGTACGGCGCGATGCCCAGGCCGAGCAGGCGCTGGTAGGCCCCGAGCAGGTCGGCCAGCGAGTCGTAGGCGAAGGCCGTGTGGTAGTGGCCCACCCGGACCGTGTCGTCCCGCGGCGGGTAGTCCTCCAGGCCGATCAGCGCGATGCGGTGGTGCTCGTCGTCGTAGGTCAGGAAGGCCACCTTGTCGGAGCCGTGCGCAACGTGCGCCCCGAGCACCTTGCAGTACCAGTCGACGAGGTCCGCCAGGCGGTTGGTTCTCAAGGCAATGTGCGCGAGGCGGCTGGGTGCGAGCGTGGGACGGGTGGTGGCCGGGTTCATGAGGGCTCCTCTTCGATGGCGAGTGGCTCGGTGCGTCGGGCCGGCATGCTGGCCCGGCCGGTGAGTGCGTCCATCACCTGCCGCATGGTGGCGTCCGCGTCGTCGCCTGCATCGCGGGCGCGCCATGCCACATGGCCGTCGGGCCGCACGAGGACAGCGCCTTCCGCACCGATCTCGTAGAGGTCGTGGAACGCGCCGCCGTGGTCGATCAGGTCGCCCTGCGGCCCGACGCAGAAGGCCTGGGCGGCCGGCCCTGCCTGCACCGCCGCCTTCATGAAGGCGTCCATCCAGCGCTGTCCGCGCCGGCCGGCCAGCAGGGTGAAGACCCGGTCCTTGAACAGTTCGATGGTCGACACGGTGGCGCCGCCCTTGCCGCGCTGCAGCCAGCAGTGGGGCGCGCGGCGGCCGGGCGCGGCCGAGGCCACATAGGTGTCGACCTCGGGCACGGCGGCCGCCGCGCCCTCGTCCAGCATCAGCGCCGAGCGGTACGCATAGCCGAAGGTCTGGCCGTGGTAGTCGAAGTGCTCCCGCTGGCCCGGGATGGCATCGCGCATGCGGGCGATGTCCTCTTCGCGGAAGTCCTCGTGCGTCTTCATGATCCCGCCCAGGCCGGCGCTTTCCATGCGCCGTGCATTGCGCACGCTCTGCTCGACGTTGAAGCGGATGACGGGCAGGCGCTCGGTCTCGTACGAATCCAGGATCGCCTCGTCCGCATGGTCCTGCAGCACGAGGGCCAGCTTCCAGCACAGGTTGTGCACGTCGCCCACGGCCGTGTTCATGCCCTGGCCGCCCGTCGGCGGCAGCGGATGCGCGGCATCGCCGGCGAGGAACACGCGACCGCTGCGCAGGCTGCGCGCGATGCGTGCCTGCATGCGCCATGCGCGCACGTCGCGGATGCGCAGCGGCAGGTCCTTCGCGCCGACCGCTGCGCGCACGATGTCCTCGCAGCGCGCGGTGGTGAAGCGCTCGGGGGATTCCCGCGCGGCGTCGTAGCCGAAGTTGTAGGTCCACCGGTGGCGGCCATCCAGGGCGATCATCACGCCCACGGTCTCCCGGTTGTAGATCCACCAGAGCAGGTTGGGCCGCTGCGCCACCCAGGGCCAGAGGTCGGCCTCGAAGTAGATACCGATCTGGTTGCCCAGGCCCTCTTCGCCGTCGAGCGCGATGCCCAGCCGGTCCCGGAGCTCGCTCCTGGCCCCGTCCGCGGCGATCGCGTAGCGCGCCCTGACGGTGCGGGACACGCCGTCCTGCCCGCGCACCCGCGCGCTCACGCCGCTGCGGTCCTGCGCGAGGTCCTGCAGCTGCGTGCCGAACATCAGGTCGACGCAGGTCTGGTCCTCGGCCGCGCGCCGCAGCACGGGCTCCAGCACGTCCTGCGGGCAGGAGGTCTTGGCGCTGGGGCCGTGGGTCTCCGCCAGCCGGTTGCGCTGGCGGTCCGCGTAGGTGCGGATCTCGCCGATCGCCTCGCCCGCGACCGAGCGCACGAAGATCACGCCCTGGTTGCGGTCCTGCGGTATGCCGCGCGCCCGCACCGCCTCTTCCACGCCCCAGGTCCTGAAGATCTCCATGGTGCGTGCACTCACCACATGGCCGCGCGGATGGAAGCTGGTCGAGGCGTGCTTCTCGACCAGCAGCGTGCGCACGCCACAGCGGCCGAGCGCGATGGCCGCCGCCAGCCCGCACGGGCCGCCACCCACGATCAGGACGTCATGGTCCGGGGCTTCGTTGTCCGCGGGAAGTTTCGGCATGGATCTGCTTGACGATCATTGATTGACTGTCAGTCAGTTTATGGCGGCTCGCACGCCGTCGAATGCTGGTTTTCCCTGTACCCCGGGGCGCCCGCGAGGCGGGCCCGACCTATCATCGAGTGCATGAGTGACCCCGCCAGCCCGCCGGCCCGCCGCACGAAGGACGCTTCGGAGAAAGCGCCTTCCGGCAAGCAGCGCATCCTGGAGGCGGCCGAGCGGCTCTTTGCGAACCGCGGCTTCCTGAACGTGGCCGCCGCCGAGATCGCACGCGAGGCCGGCGTGGCGCACGGCCTGCTGTTCCACCATTTCGGCTCGATGGAGGACCTCTATGCCGAGGTCAGCAAGGTGGCGGCCCAGCGGATGGACCAGCTCCAGCTCGCATCGTTTCGCGGCAAGACCGCGCGCGAGCAGGTGGCGTCCTTCCTGCGCGCCCACCTGCGGGCGGTCAAGCAGCGCGAGGGCGATGCGCTGTTCCGGGCACGCTCGCACAACGTGGCCATCAACACCCGGATCGCCGAGATCTGGGAAGCCTCGCGGCTGGAGGCCATCCAGCGCCTGTGCCTGGTGCTGGGTCTGGATGCGCCGAGCCGCGCCGCGCGCGCATGCCTTCGCGCATGGATCGGGTTCCACGACCAGCTGGTGCTGGCCTGGCTCGCCGATCGCTCGGTCAGCGAGCGGGAGGTGCTGGCGTGGTCACTGCGGCAACTGGAGCACCTCGCGAAAGAGGTGCTGAACGTCGACCTCGGCCGCGTCGTGGCGGCGCCGAACGCCGAGGTGCGCTGAGGTGCGCTGAGGCCGGCGCCCGGGCAGGGCGCCTGAGTTCGCGGTTCAGGCCCAGCGCGTGCGCGGAAACTGCGTGGGCGGGTCGTCCTGCCCGCGGCCGGCGTCGTCGATGCTGCGTTCGGAGATGACCCAGCCGATGCCGATGAGCACCACGCCGGCCACGCCGAAGACCACCAGCCCGATCAGCCGGCCGCTGATCGTGAGGTCGTTGGCTGGCGCGGCGGCGGTGCACACCATGGTGGCGGCTGCCATGCCCACGTAGTGCATGGCGCACACGGCCAGGCCCATCACCGCCGCCGCGGCGATCTGGTGCGACAGCCGCCGCAGGTTGAAGGCCAGCCACAGGGCCGCGGCGGCGGCCGTGACCGCGATCGCGACCGACAGCGCGACGATGCGCGGCTCGAAGCTCATCGAGGCGCGCATGTTCATCGCGAACATGCCCATGTAGTGCATCACGCACACGCCCAGCCCGGCCAGGATGCTGCCCGCCAGCCAGCCGGCCTTGTTGAACTGGCGCCGCCCGCTGCCCGCGAGGTACAGCGCCAGTCCGGAGATGCCGACGGCCGCCAAGAGCGAGACGGCGGTGAGCGGGAGGTCGTACGCGACGCGCACCGGCAGGCTGTACGCGACCATGCCGATGAAGTGCATCGACCAGATGCCGATGCCGCCCAGCGCCACGGCGGCGCCCACGGCCACCGCCAGGTCCAGCGTGCCGTCGCGGCGGAACATGCGCTGCGCGCACAGCAGCGCGACCAGCGATCCGGCACACGCGATGAGGAAGGAGAGGATCACCATGCCCCAGCCGTAGCTGGGAAGGAGGATCTGGCCGACCTGGAGGTCCATGGGTGTGTGTCCTTTCTGGCGCGCACCGCCGGAAGCGGCGGCATCACGCTGGACACAATTTGATAACTCCGGTCCCCGACGCGGCAATTACGGGAAAAGTCCGCAAATCAGGCCGATGTGAAGACCAAGGTTTGCTTTCACCGCATCGATCGACGGAACTAGTTCACGCAATGCGGAAGTACGTGCGATGTCAGCTGCGGAAGCGGCGCCGCGTGAGCGCCAGCGCGACCCAGAAGGCCGCCACCGCGTAGACGGCCAGCACGGCGAGGTGCCGCCAGGGCGTTGCCGGCCACTGGTCCATGAACAGCGGGCGCACCAGCGCCACGGCGTTGGCCAGCGGCAGCCAGTGCGCGACCGCACGCACCACGCCGGGCAGCTGCTCCAGCGGAAAGAACACGCCCGACAGGAACATCATGGGCGTCATGAACAGGGTGAAGTAGTAGGTGAAGAAGTCGTAGCTCTTCGCCAGCGCATTGAAGATCAGCGCGATGCTCGAGAACACCAGCCCGCAGCCGGCCAGCACGCACCAGGCGACGACGAGCTTCGGGCTGTGGCTGATGCCCAGCGCCAGCATCACGAGCAGGATGGCCGTCACGGTGAAGAGCGACTTGAAGGCCGCCCACAGCATCTCGGCGAAGACCACGTCGTCCAGGCCCACGGGCGCGTTCATGATGCCGTCCCAGGTCTTCTGCACATGCATGCGCGAGAAGGCCGAGTACAGCGCCTCGAAGCTGGCGGCGTTCATCGCACTCATGCAGATCGAGCCGCTGGCCAGGAAGAGGATGTAGGGCACCGCGGTGCCGTTCACCTGCACGCTGCCCACCAGCGCGCCCATGCCGTAGCCGAAGGCCACCAGCCAGATCAGCGGCTCGGCGATGTTGCCGATGAGGCTGGGCACGGCGAGCTTGCGCCACACCAGCAGGTTGCGCAGGAACACCGGCGCCCAGCGGGCCGAGAGCTGCGGCGGGCGCCAGATCGAGGGCGCGTCGTCAGCCGTCTTCACGGATCTGTCTCCCGGTGAGCTTCAGAAAGAGGTCTTCCAGGTTGGCCGGCCGGTGGAAGGTGCGCAGGCCGCCATGGGTGGCCATCAACGCATCGAGCAGGCGCCGTGCGTCCTGGGTGTAGAAGAAGACCGTCTCGCCGCTGACTTCCACCCGCGCCGCGAGGCCGCGCAGCGCCGCATCGTCGGCCAGGGCCAGCGCGCCGGCGCCGTACACCTCGACCACGTCGGGCTCCAGGTGCTGCGCGATCAGCTCGCGCGGCTTGCCCTCGGCGATCTTGCGGCCATGGTCGATCACCAGCAGGCGCGAGCACAGGCGCTCCGCCTCGTCCATGAAGTGCGTCGTCAGCAGGATCGACTTGCCCTGCTGCAGCAGGGTCTGCAGGCGCTCCCACATCAGGTGGCGCGCCTGCGGGTCCAGGCCGGTGGTGGGCTCGTCGAGGATCAGCAGGTCGGGGTCGTTCACGAGTGCGCGGGCCAGCGACAGGCGCCGGCGCATGCCGCCGGAGAGCTCGCCGGGCTTGGCGTCGGCCTTGTGCGACAGCGCCGCGAACTCCAGCAGCCGGGGCACGCGCTCGGCGAAGGCACGGCCGCCGAGGCCGAAGTAGCGGGCATAGACCACCAGGTTCTCGGCGCAGGTGAAGTCCGGGTCGAGCGAATCGAACTGCGACACCACGCCCAGCCGGGCCTTGATGGCGCGCGCATCGCGCGGCATGCGCAGGCCGCCGAGCGCCTCGATCCCGCCCTCGTCGGCGGCGGTCAGGCCCAGGCACATGCGGATGGTGGTGGTCTTGCCTGCGCCGTTGGGCCCGATCACGCCAAGGCATTCGCCGGCGGCGATCTCGAACGAGAGGTCGTCGACGACCGTGTGGTCGCCGTAGCGCTTGCGCAGGTGTCGCGCCTGGAAGAGGGGGGCTTGCACGCGGCGATTGTGGCAAAGCCGCCGGGGCCACCCCGTCGGACGGGGGCTCACAGCCGCAGGCCGCCGAACTCGCGCCGCATCCAGTCCACGAAGGCCCGCGTGCGCGCCGGCAGCAGCCGCGCGTGCGGGTAGATCACGCTCACCGGCCGCGGCGGCGGCTCGAAGTCCTCCAGCACCCTCTGCAGCCGCCCGTCGGCCACGTGCCCGAGCACCTGGTACGAGAAGAACATGCCCAGGCCCATGCCGGCGGCGCAGGCCTCGATGGCCGGCGCGAGGTGGTTGAACGCCAGGCGGCTGGTCACCGGCACGTTGAAGGCCTTGCCGCGCTCGTGGAAGGTCCAGTGCGAGGGGCCGTCCGCCCGCCCGTGCACCACCGCCTCGTGCGCCAGTTCGCTCGGATGCGCCGGCGGCCCGCCGCGCGCGCGCAGCCAAGCGGGGCTGGCCACCACCACGCGCCGGATCGTGCCCAGGCCCTGCGCCACCAGCGACGAGTCCTCCAGCGGGCTGATGCGGATGCCCACGTCGATGCCTTCCTCCAGCAGGTTGACGCTGCGGTCGTGCAGCAGCACGGTGCAGCGGATCTGCGGGTGCTGCTGCATGAAGCGCACGATCGCCGGAGCCACGTACATGTGGCCGAAGAGCACGGGCGCCGTCACGCTGAGATGGCCGGCCGGCTCGCGCGCCTCGTCGGTCAGCGCGCGGTCGGCGGCATCGGCCGCGAGCAGCACCTCGCGCGCGCTGGCCAGGTAGCGGCGTCCCTCGTCGGTCAGGGCGATGCGCCGCGTCGTGCGCTGGAAGAGTCGCGCGCCCAGGTGCGCCTCCAGCGCGGCGAGCGAGCGCACCACGGCGGGCAGCGAGCTGCCCATGGCGTCGGCCGCGCGCGTGAGGCTGCCCTGCTCGGCGATCTGCACGAAGGTGTGCATGGCTTTGAGTCGGTCCATGCGCCATTAGACCGAAAAGCGGAGCAGTGTTGTGCGTGCCGCCCCATTCATCCGGCGGACGAATCAAAGAACAATCCGCCCATTGCCAACCGGCCTGCCCAGGAGCCCACCATGTCCCATCCGCACCCCGCCACCCCGCTGCGCCTGTACGGTGCGCCCGTCTCGGGCCATGTGCACCGCGTGCGCCTGTTCCTGTCGATCCTCGGCCTGCCCTTCGAGGAGGAGGCGCTGGACCTGCGCGCCGGCGAACACAAGACGCCCGGCTTCCTCGCGCTCAACGCCTTCGGGCAGGTGCCGGTGCTGCGCGACGGCGACACCGTGGTGGCCGACTCCAACGCCATCCTCGTGTACCTCAATGCGCGCTACGCCCCCCACCCGGCACGCTGGCTGCCGGCCGATCCCCTTGGCGCGGCGCAAGTGCAGCGCTGGCTGTCGGTGGCGGCCGGGCCGCTGGCGTACGGGCCGGCCGCGGCGCGCGTGGTCGCGCTGTTCGGCCTGCCGACCGACCCGGCGGAACTGGTCGCGCGTTCGCAGCGCCTGCTGGCCGTCATGGACGCTCACCTGGCGCGGCAACCCTTCCTGGCGGCGGGCCACGCGACGCTGGCCGATCTCGCCCACTACGCCTATGTGGTTCGCGCGCCGGAAGGCGGCGTGTCGCTGCAGCCGCATGCGGCCCTGCGCGACTGGCTGGCCCGCGTCGAGGCGCTGCCGGGCTTCGTGCCGATGCCCGAGACGGCTGCGACGCCGGCCGCCTGAAACTCCCCAGGGACCCGACCATGACCACACAGCCGACCCTCGGCGAAGTCTTCCACGCCGGCGAGCGCGCGCTGCAGGCCGAAGACGGCGTGCGCGAGCAGCTCGCCATGGTGGGCACGCGGGTGATCCGCGACCACATGCCGCAGCAGCACCGCGACTTCTTCGCGCAACTGCCCTTGCTCGTGCTGGGCAGCGTCGATGCCCAGGGCCAGCCCTGGGCCAGCGTGCTGGCAGGCGCGCCCGGCTTCGTGCAGGCGCCCGATGCGCGCACCCTGCGCGTCGGTGCGCTGCCGGCGGCCAACGACCCGCTGGCCGCCGCGCTGTCGACCGGCGCGCCGCTGGGCGTGCTCGGCATCGAACTGCCCACGCGCCGGCGCAACCGCATGAACGGCACGGTGTCGGCGCGCGACGCCGCGGGCTTCACCATCGACGTGCAACAGAGCTTCGGCAACTGCCCGCGCTACATCCAGGCGCGCGCGCCGACGGCGGTGCCGGCGCGCCAACCTGCGGCCACCGAGCGGCTCGCGCGGCTCGACGACGAGGCCCACCGCCTCATCGCCGGGGCCGACACCTTCTTCATCGCGACCGCGCACCCGGCGGCAGGCCACGGCACGGCGCGCGACGAAGGGGTGGACGTGTCGCACCGCGGCGGCGCCCCCGGCTTCGTGCTACCCCTGGGCGAGGGCGAACTGGCGGTGCCGGACTTCGACGGCAACCGCTTCTTCAACACCCTGGGCAACCTCCTGCTGCAGCCGGCCGCCGGGCTGCTGTTCATCGACTTCGAAAGCGGCGACCTGCTGCACGTGCAGGTGCGGGGCCACATCGAGACCGACGGCGCGGTGAGGGCGCGCATGCCGCCGGTCGAGCGCTGGCTGCGCTTCGAGGTGACCGGCGCGCTGCGCCGCCGCGCGGCCCTGCCGCTGCGCTGGGGGCCGGCGGCGCTGTCGCCTTACCTGCCCTAAGGCGGGGCCACGGGCCGCATGCCTCGCAGGCGGGTGTGCGGACGTTGGCCCGTTGCGTCGGATCCCCTCTGGCGGCTCAATCCACCTTGGTCATGAGGGAAGACAGGACGTAACGCTCCGGCAACGCCGAGCGGCTCCACGCCGGCTGTGTCCGGTTCTCGTACGCTTGCATCGACCGAAAGCCGCTCACGTTCCACCCGTAGGTCGTCGCCTGCTCCAATTCGATCACCGCATAGGGGCAAGTACGGGTCGGGGCATCGACAAGACGAAGCACCAGGCGCTTCGCGTCGTCGTCCAGCCGACGTTCCTGAATTTCATACCGCCGGGCTCTGCAGGTGCTGTAAGTCGACCTCCAATCGAGCGTTCCGCGCGCCAGGATCAGCGCGCCCGAACAGGCGCGCCCTGTGCCCTCGAAGCGTCCCGCGAAGCGCGTGTCCGCCGCCGCCGGCGCGGCCAGCATGACCCCGGCCAAGACCCATCCCCCCAGTTGTGCTACCTGCACACCGGCCCTTCGCAGTCGTGGACATCCCAATCTGCATCGGCCTTGTCGATGCCGTCCTTCCAGGCATCGAAAGGGGATATCTTGCGTTCGGCCGTGGCCGATCTGGCGTGGGTGGACGGGCCGGCGGCCTGCCCGGTGGTTGCGGTCATGTGGATCTCCCTGATTGTTTTTGCAGCCTACCAGCTTGCGGCGCGCAGGCCTGGACGTCGGGGGCAGGCCTCGCCAGGAAATGCATTGGCTGCCCGGCCACCTCTACGCACAGGAAGACGCAGAGCCGCACAATCGGCGCAGTGCGGCGCTGCATGCAGGGCGCCCTTTCTCAAAGTCGATCCGGAGGTCTTGCCATGGCTCGTCCCGTGTCCCACTGCGCGCTGCGCACCGGCGTCCTGCTCTTCGCGATGGCGCTCGCCGGCCTGCCGGTCCTGGCCGAGCCGGCCTTCGATGGCGAGTGGACCGCGAGCTACACCTCGGGCGGCGGCAATGCGCGCGAGGCGGACGTGCGCATCGCGGGCCGCGAGGGGACCTGGGCGCTGCGGGCCCGGCCGGGCAAGGACAAGAAGGACCCGTGCGTGGGCCGGCCCTTCCCGCTGGTGCTCAGCGATGGCGGCCCGGGCGCAGCGGTGCTGCGCGTAGAGGCGTCGGCCACGGTGAGCGGCTGCGACGACCGCAGGCTGAACCTGAAGGTGGTCGACGCGAAGACGCTGGCAGGCGAGTTCAGCAACGGCACCGCGGTCACGCTCACGCGGCGCTGAGCGCCGGGACCCGACCGAAGAAGCGGGCCGCGTGCCCGCTTCCCGCGGCCCGGGCGACCATCGAATCGGTGGCAAGCCGGCCGCGTGCGGCGCCGAGCCGACAATCGGCCGATGCCTTTCGCCTCCCTGGGCCTCGCGCCCGCCCTGGCCCGCGCGGCCGCCGACCACGGCTATGCCGCGCCCACCCCGATCCAGCAGGCCGCCATTCCGGCGCTGCTCGCAGGGCGCGACCTGCGCGGGCAGGCCCACACGGGTTCGGGCAAGACGGCGGCCTTCGTGCTGCCGCTGTTGCAGCGCTGGGCGCGGGCGCCGCAGCGCGCCGGCGACGGCCGGGCGCTGCACACGCTGGTGGTGGTGCCCACGCGCGAACTCGCCACCCAGGTGGCCGAGGCCTTCGGGCGCTTCGGGGCGGCGCTGGCCGTGCGTCCCAAGGTCGTGCGCGGCATCGGCGGCGTATCGATCAACCCGCAACTCATGGCACTGCGCGGCGGCGCCGACATCGTTGTGGGCACGCCGGGGCGGCTGCTCGACCTGGTGGAGCACAACGCGCTGCGGCTGTCGGCGGTACAGGCCCTGGTGCTCGACGAGGCGGACCGGCTGCTCGACCTGGGCTTTGCCGACGAGCTGGCGCGGCTGCTCGCGCTGCTGCCGGCGCGGCGCCAGACGGTGCTGCTATCCGCCACCTTCCCCGCGGCGGCGGCGGCCCTGGCCGACCGGTTGCTGCGCGAGCCGCTGGCCGTGGAAGGTGCCGCGCTGCCGGCCGACGCGCCCGACATCGCGCAGCGCGCCATCGCGGTCGATGCCGGGCGGCGCACGCAGCTGCTGCGCCACCTGCTGGCCACCGAGGGCTGGCCGCGCGCGCTGGTCTTCGTTGCCACCAAGCATGCCTGCGAGACGGTGGCCGACAAGCTGCGCAAGGCCGGCATCGCGGCCGAGCCGCTGCACGGCGTGCTGGGCCAGGGCAAGCGCGAGCAGGTGCTGGCGGATTTCAAGGCCGGGCGCGTGCGTGTGATGGTGGCGACCGACCTGGCCGCGCGCGGCATCGACATCGCCGAACTGCCGGTGGTGGTGAACTACGACCTCGCGCGCGCCGCTGCCGACCATGTGCATCGCATCGGCCGCACCGGCCGCGCCGGCGCGAGCGGCCTGGCCGTGAGCTTCGTGCCCGCGGCGGCGGAGGCGCATTTCCGCCTCATCGAAAAGCGCCAGGGCCGGCGCGTGCCGCGCGAGGAGGTGGCGGGGTTCGAACCGGTGGAGCAGGCGCCCGAGGCAGCGTCGGGCGGTGGCGGGGTGAAGGGCCGGCGGCCGAACAAGAAGGACAAGCTGCGCGCCGCGGCCGCGGCGAAGGGTCCGCCATGACCCTCGACTACCTCGTCTTCGACTACAGCGAGGGCGACGACGACACCGGCCTGTTCGACGCGCTGGCCACCGTGGCGCCCGAGCGCGTCGCTGCGGTGCAGGCCGAGATCGATGCGGTGCTCGACTGGGCGGCGCGCTTTCCCGGCCCGCGCGGGCCGGTGGAGGAGGGTGGCGCCTGGGACGCCGACCTGCAGGTGAGCGACGAGCCGGGCCGGCCGCCCAGGCGCAGCTTCACGCTCTCCATCGGTGGGGTGAGCGGCTTCTGCGAGGCATTTCGGGAGCGCTTTGGCGACGCGGTGGTCTGAGGGGGTCGGGCTGCGGGGGTGTTTGCCGTATCTACGCCAAGGTTGGAAATCGTTGCGCTCGCTCCGCTGTCGGGTTGGGTGGTTTGGGGCTTGCGAAGGGGGCTGATTACGGCGCTCGGGGTGGATCGGCCGGTACGGCGGGCGGGGGCGCTGGCGGCGGCCGCGGGCCTGCGTTCTCCGGCGCAGGCTCGCGCTGACTGGCTTGTTGTGCGGGCTGTGTGCTCGCTGTCCATCGACGTGCTTGGGGGACTGCACGGCGCCGCGAATGGCGCCTGCGCCCGCAGGCCCGCGACCGCCGCCCTGAACCGCTGTGCTTCACTTTTTTCTTTCCCTCTTCGAGTGCCCCATCCCCGTTCGCGCTGAGCCTGTCGAAGCGCTGCGCAAGGCTTCGACAAGCTCAGCCCGAACGGGTGGGGAGGGATGCCGGCCGATCGTGCGCCCGGTCCAGGCCGGTGGTGCCGGTGTGCGGGCGCAGGCGCCATTCGCGGCGCCGTGCAGTGCCGAAAGCGCGTCGATTCCAGGCGAGCACATCCCCAGCACCGCACGACAGTCAGCGCGAGCCTGCGCCGGAGAACGCATACCGGCACCGCCGGCCGGGTTCAAGACCCAAGCCCTTCGCTCACCCCTCCCGGGCCCGACGCACACCCCCAGAAGCAATCCGCTCACCCTCCCAGACCCTTTGCTCACCCGCGACCCAGCGCCGGCCCAAGGCACCAAGCGCATCCATCTGAAGAAGCAGGAGCGCAACTCAGCGCGGCAGCGCCCGCTGCTGCGCAATCACCAGCAGCCCGTCCATGATGAGCGACTCGACCAGCTCGAACTCGACCGACATCGACGGCGCCATCTTCCAGCCCGCACCGCCCGTCATGTAGCAGGCCGGCTCGGCGCCGCAATGCTTGCGCACGTGCTGCACCATGCGCTCCACCGCGCCGGCAATCGCGTACGTGCCGCCGCTGGTCAGGGCGTCGCTGGTGTTGGTCGGGAACTCGCGCACCTCGCCGGTGGGCACGTGCAATCCTGCGGTGCCCGACTCGAGCGCGCGCAGCATGATGCCGTGGCCCGGCAGGATCAGGCCGCCGAGGAAGGTGCCTTCGGCGTCGATGGCCTCGACCGTCACGGCCGTGCCCACCATCACCACCACCATCGGGCGCGGCGCCCCGCCCCGCGCCGCCTGCGCGGCCAGCATGCGGTGGCGCGCCCCGATCATCGCGACCCAGCGGTCGGCGCCCAGGCGCGTCGGGTGGTCGTAGCCGTTGGTCAGGCCCGCCTCGGCGCCGCTGGAGACGACCCAGCGCGGCGCGAAGTCGAAGGCCTCGCCCATCTGTTCCTCGGCGCGCCGGCGCACCGCGTCGCCGGCCACCACGCAGCCGAGCATGGCGGTGGGCGTGGCGGGCAGTTCGGCCCACGGGCCTTCGCTCAGCCGCTCGATGTGGTCGAGGAACTCGGCGCCCTGCGCCAGCACGGTGGAACCCGGCTCGCCCTGGGCGTAGAGGGCCCACTTCAGGCGCGTGTTGCCGATGTCGATGGCGAGGAATGCGGTCTGCATGGGCGGCATTATTCCCGTGGCGCGCGGGCGCGATGCGCGCCGCTCAGTTCTGTTTCCACGGCAGCCCGCGCCGGCGCCAGCCGCCCTGGTTGCCGCGGTGGCCGTCGGCGTCGGCGTCGCCCTCGAAGCCTTCGAGGATGTTGTAGGCCGTCACGCCCAGCTCGGCGGCGCGCCTGGCGGCGGCCACCGAGCGCACGCCGCTGCGGCACAGCAGCACGGCCTTGCCGCCCGCGGGCACCGCGGCGCGCAGGCCGGCGTCGAAGTCCGGGTTCAGCGCCATGCCCGGCCACTGCTTCCAGGCCAGCGGCACGGCGCCCGGCACGAAGCCCACCCATTCGCGCTCGGCGTCGGTGCGCACGTCCACCAGCACGGCCTCGCCGCTGGCGAGCCAGCGGGCGGCGGTCTCGGGCGTCACGTCGCCGGCGTAGCCCTCGGCGGGGCGGATGTCGTCTCGATCGTCGGTGGTCATGGGCAGGCTTCCTCGATGCAGGGATATGCATTGTGGCCATGGCCGGGCGCGGTGTGCGTTCAGGCGCTTCGGCCGAGGGGTCGCGAAGGTGACGAACCCGGCCGCAGCGACCGCCCTGGCGGCGCTGCGGACCGATCGCACCGGTCGGCGCCGGGCCGCCCGGCCCGCCGCGGCCTGCCGGCTACAGTGCGGCGGCGGGCCGACCCGCGGAGACCTGGACATGCCTCAGTACGACTTCGACCTTTTCGTCATCGGCGGCGGCAGCGGCGGCGTGCGCGCCGCGCGCATGGCGGCCCAGCGCGGTGCCCGTGTGGCCCTGGCCGAGTGCGCCGAACTGGGCGGCACCTGCGTCAACGTGGGCTGCATCCCCAAGAAGCTCTACAGCTACGCGGCCGGCTACGCCGAGTCCTTCGCCGAGGCGCCGGGCTACGGCTGGACGCTGCCCGAGGCGCCGCGCTTCGACTGGCAGCGGCTGAAGGCGCAGCGCGCCCAGGAGATCCGCCGGCTCAACGGCGTCTACCAGGGCCTGCTCGATGGCGCCGGCGTGCGCCTCATCCCGGCCTGGGCCGAGCTGGTTGACGGCCACACGGTGCAGGCCGACGGCCAGCGCCACACGGCCCGGCACATCCTGGTGGCCACCGGCGGCATGCCCTTCGTGCCCGAGGTCGCGGGGCGCGAGCACGCGGTGGTGTCGGACGACATGTTCGACCTGCCGGAGTTCCCGCGCCGGCTGGTGGTGGTGGGCGGCGGCTACATCGCCTGCGAGTTCGCGTCCATCTTCCGCGGCCTGGGCGCGCAGGTCACGCAGCTGCAGCGCAATGCGCATGTGCTCGACCCCTTCGACGAGGACGTGCGCCACTTTCTGGCGCAGGAGATGGGCAAGGCCGGCATCGACCTGCGCCTGAACGTGCAGGTCGAGATGCTGCGACGCACCGGCGACGGCGTGCTGGCCACGCTCTCGCGCGGCCAGCAGCTCGTGGCCGACACGGTGCTCTTCGCGACCGGCCGGCGGCCCAACACCGCCGGCATGGGGCTGGAGGCGGCGGGCGTGGCGCTCGACGAGCGCGGCGCCATCGTGGTCGACGACCAGTACCGCAGCTCGGTGCCCTCGGTGCTGGCGGTGGGCGACGTGTCCACGCGCCTGCCGCTCACCCCGGTGGCGCTGGCCGAGGCGATGGTGGTGGTCGACCGCCTGTTCGCCCAGGGGCACCGCCGCATGGACTACGAGTACGTGCCCACGGCGGTGTTCACCCACCCGAACGTCGGCACCTGCGGCTACACCGAGGCCGCGGCGCGCGCGCGCTTCGGCCAGGTCCGCATCTTCTGCAGCGAGTTCAAGACGCTGCGCCACACCCTGTCGGGCCGCAGCGAACGCACCTTCATGAAACTGGTGGTCGATGCGAAGTCCGACCGCGTGGTGGGCCTGCACATGGTCGGCGCCGAGGCGGGCGAGATCGTGCAGGGCTTCGCCGTCGCCATGCGCGCGGGCGCGACCAAGGCGGACTTCGACGCCACGATCGGCATCCACCCCACCGCGGCCGAGGAGTTCGTGACGATGCGCGAGCCGATGCCGGGGTGATGCGGCGCGGCCTTCGGGCCGTCATGGCCGGGTGGCATGCCCATTGCACAATGCCGCCATGCCCTACATGCCGCCCTTCGTCGCCCCCGTCCGCTACACCGATCCCGCCGCCGCGCTGGCGCAGGTCCGGCGCATCTACGACGCTGGCCTGGCGCACCTGCGCGACTCGATGCAGCGCTTCGTGGCCGGCGAGACGCTGCCGGGCCGGGTGCGTGCCTGCTACCCCTTCGTGCGGGTGCACACCCACACGGTGTCGCGCCACACCACGCCGGCCAACGCAGGCCTGAGCTACGGCTTCGTGGCCGGGCCGGGCCGCTATGAGACCACGCTCACGCGGCCCGACCTCTTCGCGCGCTACTACCTCGACCAGTTCCGCCTGCTGCTGGAGAACCACCAGATCGAGCTCGAGGTGGGCACCAGCACGCAGCCGATCCCGGTGCATTTCTCCTTCGCCGAGAACGACCACATCGAAGGCACCATGTCGCCGCAGCGGCGCGCGCTGATGCGCGACGTGTTCGACCTGCCCGACCTGGGCGCCATGGACGACGGCATCGCCAACGGCACGCACCGCACCCAGCCCGGCGAGGCCGAGCCGCTGGCGCTGTTCACGGCCGCGCGGGTGGACTACTCGCTGCAGCGCCTGCGCCACTACACCGGCACCGCGCCCGACTGGTACCAGAACTTCGTGCTGTTCACCAACTACCAGTTCTACATCGACGAGTTCGTTCGCCTGGGCCACGAGGCGATGGCCGACGAATCGAGCGAGTACATCGCCTTCATCGAGCCCGGCAACGTGGTGACGCGTCGCCACAACCTGCAGCCCGAGGCGATGGGCAGCTTCGCGGCCGCCCTCAACGCCATGCAGGGCACGCCGCCCGGCCGCCTGCCGCAGATGCCGGCCTACCACCTGGTGCGGGCCGACTGCAGCGGCATCACGATGGTCAACATCGGCGTCGGCCCGGCCAACGCCAAGACCATCACCGACCACATCGCCGTGCTGCGCCCGCATGCCTGGATGATGCTGGGCCACTGCGCGGGCCTGCGCAACACGCAGCAGCTGGGCGACTACGTGCTGGCGCATGCCTACGTGCGCGAGGACCATGTGCTCGACGAGGAGCTGCCGCTGTGGGTGCCGATTCCGGCGCTGTCGGAGATCCAGCTCGCGCTCGAGGCCGCGGTGGCCGAGGTCACGCAGTGCCAGGGCGCGGAGCTGAAGACCATCATGCGCACCGGCACCGTGGCCAGCACCGACAACCGCAACTGGGAGCTGCTGCCCAACAACGAGCCGCAGCGCCGCTTCAGCCAGAGCCGCGCGGTGGCGCTGGACATGGAGAGCGCCACCATCGCCGCGAACGGCTTCCGCTTCCGCGTGCCGTACGGCACCTTGCTGTGCGTGAGCGACAAGCCGCTGCACGGCGAGATCAAGCTGCCCGGCATGGCGAACCACTTCTACCGGGAGCGGGTGGAGCAGCATCTGCGGATCGGGATCAAGGCGGTGGAGGTGTTGCGCTCGCAGGGGTCGGGGCGGTTGCACAGTCGGAAGTTGAGGAGTTTTGCGGAGGTGGCGTTTCAGTAGCGTTTTTGTTACCGAGGCGGGTGCTGGACGGGCGGTCCTGGGGCTTTTCCTTGGTTGCGAATTTGGGCGTTGCGCAGGGTTGAGATGCAGGGGCCGGGATGTCGCCCCGGCGGGCGACCTACTTTCTTTTGCTTCGCCAAAAGAAAGTAGGCAAAGAAAAGGCGACCCTGCTGGCTGCGACCCCTTCGCTTCGCTACGGGGCGAC
>JASCNX010000010.1 GCA_029968055.1 Xenophilus aerolatus
TCGATGATCTTGGCCACGACGCCGGCGCCGACGGTGCGGCCGCCTTCGCGGATGGCAAAGCGCAGGCCTTCTTCCATGGCGATCGGCGCGATCAGCTTGACGGTGATCGACACGTTGTCGCCCGGCATGACCATTTCCTTGTCCTTGGGCAGCTCGATGGCGCCCGTGACGTCGGTCGTGCGGAAGTAGAACTGCGGACGGTAGTTGTTGAAGAACGGCGTGTGACGGCCACCTTCGTCCTTGCTCAGCACATACACCTCGGCGGTGAAGTGCGTGTGCGGCTTGATCGAGCCGGGCTTGCACAGCACCTGGCCGCGCTCGACTTCTTCACGCTTCGTGCCGCGCAGCAGAATGCCCACGTTGTCGCCCGCCTGGCCCTGGTCCAGGAGCTTCCGGAACATTTCCACGCCCGTGCAGGTGGTCTTGAGCGTCGGGCGAATGCCCACGATCTCGATTTCCTCGCCGACCTTGACCACGCCACGCTCCACACGGCCGGTCACCACCGTGCCACGGCCGGAGATGGAGAACACGTCTTCCACCGGCATCAGGAAGGCACCGTCCACCGCGCGCTCGGGCGTGGGGATGTAGGTGTCCAGCGCATCGGCCAGCTTCATGATGGCCTCTTCGCCCAGCTTGCCCTTGTCGCCTTCCAGGGCCAGCTTGGCGCTGCCGTGGATGATGGGGGTGTCGTCGCCGGGGAATTCGTACTTGTCCAGCAGCTCGCGCACTTCCATCTCGACCAGCTCGAGCAGCTCGGCGTCGTCCACCATGTCGCACTTGTTCAGGAACACGATGATGTAGGGCACGCCCACCTGGCGGGCCAGCAGGATGTGCTCACGCGTCTGGGGCATCGGGCCGTCGGCGGCCGAGCACACCAGGATGGCGCCGTCCATCTGGGCTGCGCCGGTGATCATGTTCTTCACATAGTCGGCGTGGCCGGGGCAGTCCACGTGCGCGTAGTGACGGTTCTGCGTCTCGTACTCGACGTGCGCGGTGTTGATGGTGATGCCGCGTGCCTTTTCTTCGGGCGCCGCATCGATTTCGTCGTACTTCTTGGCTTCACCGCCGAACTTGGCCGACAGCACCGTGGCGATCGCCGCCGTCAGCGTCGTCTTGCCATGGTCCACGTGACCGATCGTGCCCACGTTCACGTGCGGCTTGGTGCGCTCGAACTTGCCTTTTGCCATTT
>JASCNX010000011.1 GCA_029968055.1 Xenophilus aerolatus
TCAGAAGGTCTTGGTCAGCGAGACGATGAAGCGGGCCTTGTTGACGGACTGCGAGGTCGCGCCGTAGATGAAGGAGCCGTCGCCGAAGAGGTCGATGCCGTTGCCGGTGGCCAGGCGGTAGCTGTCCTTCTTGTTGGCGCCGACCACGGCACCGGTCAGGCTCAGGCCGGCGCCGAAGTCGTAGGTGGCGCCGACGTTGTAGTCGACATAGCTCTTGTAGCCCAGCGCACGGATGTCGCTGCTCATGCGGGTGTAGCCCACCGCGGCCTTGAGCGTCAGCTTCGGAACGATCTCCTTGCTGTAGGCGACGTTGAGGTAGCCGGTGTTGCGGCCCGAGGGACGCGAGCTGAAGGGGTCGGCATACCAGGTCCAGGTGTTGGCACCGGCGTAGCCGAAGTAGTCCTTGGACACCGTGTGCGAGTACTTCACGGTGATGGAGCCCAGGGCGTCGTTGGTGTACGTGCCGGCGCCGTAGAGCTCGGTCGTGTTGCCGTTCTTGTTGCCGGGGTAGACGTAGGTCAGCACGCCCACGTCCCAGTCGATCGGGCCGCCCTTGAATTTGTAGCCGCCGTACAAGTCCATCTCGATGCTGTTGCCCGAGAGCCAGTTGACGCTGGAGTTCCAGTTGCCGACGTAGAAGCCGCTGTCACCGAAGGCATAGTCGAAGCCGCCCTGGATGGCCGGCTTGACGCCGCGCGTCTTGTAGAAGCCGTTGTGGCCGATCTGGTCCTGGTCCTGCCCGCGGAACTTGTAGTTGGTGGTGAGCGTGATGTTGGCGGTCAGCGGCGACGCGGCAGGTGCCGCGGCGTCGGCCGTGGCGGTCTGGGCCAGGGCGGCGCCGGA